>OY970367.1:0-4800000 GCA_963718635.1 uncultured Planctomycetota bacterium
GACTATTACCCACAATTTTTTAGGGAGGGTCTTCACTTCTTTCAGCTGCGGCGCTACTATTCATTGACCACACGGAAGTTCAGTAGTGTTTGGAGTAACACCATGGCTGCCACAGCTCCTATTTGCGCTGACGCTAAAGTTTGGGCTTCGCAAGTCGCCGGGTTCGCTGAGATGCCCGACGGACGCTTGAATACCCGGTATGCTCAGACTCTGGCGACCTTGGCGGCGCAGCCCCTCGATAGTTTTCCGCAAGCGTGCGGCTCTGCCGCTGAAGCCAAGGCAACTTATCGTTTCTTTAGCAACGAACGACTGCCGATCGAACTCTTTTTGCAGCCGTTGGTCAAAGCCACGGCCAATGCCTGTCGCGGCCAAGCTGTTGTTTTGGTGGTTCAAGATTCTACCTCACTTAACTACACACACCTCAAGTTTACGACAGGGCTTGGCTTGCTCAATGATTCCCCGCTCGCTCGCGGTCTGCATTTGCATTCGACCCTGGCTCTTCGCCTGGACGGCGTGCCTTTGGGCCTGTTCGACCAATACTATTGGAGTCGGTCTGTCGATCCAACTCCTCCCGATCCCAGTCGGCCCATTGAGGAAAAGGAGAGCCATAAATGGCTGCGCGGCATCGAAGAGTCTGAAGCCGCGATAGCCCATTTGGCCGAGAACGAACAACCTCGCTTGATCCACATCATGGATCGTGAAGGGGACATCCACGAAGTTCTACAACGCATCACAGATTCTCCGCATGGCGCCGTCATCCGCGCCGCTCAAAATCGTTCGGTTGACGGACCGATCGACAAATCGATGGAAGCCGTCAGTGCCGCTCCGGTTCGCGGCGGTTGCATCGTCGAGGTTCCTCCTAAACAGGGCCAATCCAAACGCAGAGCAAAGTGCGAGTTGCGCTCGGTTACACTTACGATCACACCCAATCTCAAAAAACATCCGCACCGAAAGCCCGTCGTCTGGAGTTTGATCGAAGTCCGCGAGATCAAGGCGCCGCCTGGCGTCGAACCGTTGAACTGGCTGTTGTGGACGACCGAACCCGCTAGCACCTGTGCCGAGATCGTCGAGGTTCTGAGGATCTACAAAATCCGTTGGCACATCGAGTGTTTTCATTTGACCCTCAAGAGCGGTTGCCAGGCGGAAAAACTCGAACTGGAAACCGCCGAGCGCCTGACTAAAGCACTGATGCTCTATTCGATGATCGCCGTCCGCATCGTTGCTCTGCGTGATCTGGCTCGCCAAGAACCGAACGCGCCTTGCACCATCATCCTGAGCGACTACGCCTGGAAATCGCTTTTCGCCAAGTTTGAGAAGAAACCTCTCACCGCCGACACGCCCGTGCCGACTGTGCGGCAAGCCATTTTGTGGATCGGCCGGCTCGGCGGACATCTCAATCGCAAGTCCGACGGCATGCCCGGCGTGCGCACCCTTTGGCGTGGCTGGCGCGATCTAACCATTCTCGTCGCAGGCTACAGCCTCGGCCGCAGCCAATGCTGATTTTTCAACTGCACCCCCTTGTTCGTTATTTCAATTCTTCAATGCGTCTCGCCGAGACGCCTGCCGGCATTTGTACATCCATCTCTCAATTCGAAACTCAAATCACATTCTGAAACGGTTCACTTGAGATTCTTGGAACCAACAAAGCACTTCTCTACAAAGTCAATGTGCTCTCGCAAGAAATTGCAGTCACCCCACCGCTCACCCCTACACTTGTGGGCAATAGTCAGGCTTTGCGGGGGGAGGACAGGGTGGGGGGAATCGGCTGGGAGTGCCGTGACCTTTATTGAGGGCAAAGCACTCTGCCCCACCTGCGCTCCCCCGCAAAGCCGGGGGAGGGTGATATCGTGCTGCCGCCGGATTTCACTCTGCGCCAGAAACGATAAGCGCACCGAAAATGCGTTTGAGTCGGACACACGTAGAGTCAAGAATTACAGCAGAACTCACCCTCAATCCTCCTCTGGTGGGTCAGTATCCGGCATTCGAAAACCCGTAAGCTGTCGGGTCTGGTTGATCTCTTTGAAAATGTCAAAGTCATCTTTAGACGTCAACGGAGCTGTGGCCATGATAGCGTACATTTCATTCAGAGATTTGGCTGCCTTGATCCTTTGCGCATAGTCTTCCTCGGGGAGAGTTGGTCCTCGAACCTGAGGCTTAGGGAGATTTATCCGTGTAACGATTACATCGACACTCTCGCCCTCGGGTAAGGCGAGCGGTTTAGTAGGCCGAAGAACGCCGTCTGCATAAACGGCTTGAATGATCGTGGTCATTGTTAACCTCCGCGAGATAAGCTTGGTTTATCATAGCCCACATTTCACCTAAGGATAGGCCCTGTCAGAGTAGGCAGGAGAGTGATATACCTCGATGTTCAATAGCGTTTGTCTGTTTAAATAGCATGAACGAAGAGAACGCTTGAATCGAGTCTGCCTGCCTGCGCCGGTTCGGACGGCAGGGGATGCCTGTTCCTACATGAAACGGAGCGATATGAAAACGCTTTTCAGCACTTGGCTAATCCTATCGATGCTAACGTTGCCAATTGGCGCAGCAGAAATTTATGTTGCCCCCGATGGTGACGATGCGGCAAGCGGGACTAAAGAAAAGCCTTTGAAGTCGCTGGAGGCCGCCCGCGCAGCAGCGCGAATCTCTCATTCTTCAGGCGAATTTGTGATTTGGCTGCGCGGCGGCGTGCATCAACGCAGCAGCACTCTAGTCTTGACCGCAGGCGATTCCGGAACCGAGAAAGCCCCGATCGTCTATCGCGCCTATCGCGATGAAAAGCCGATCATTTCGGTCGCCAGGCAGATTGCACCTGGCGAATGGCGCAAGGTTACTGATGAGGCCATCATCAAGCGCCTGCCTGCCGAAGCCCGCGAACATGTGCGGGTACTTGACGCCAAGCACCTCGGCTTGAAAAACCTCGGCCCCTGGCCCGAACTAGTCACGGACAACGGCGGCATCATCGAACTCTTCAGCAACGGGGAGCGGATGCCGCTGGTGCGCTGGCCGAACCAAGAGCCGACTACAATGAAGCGCGTCGTCGACCCCGGCGAGACTGCTGGTCAGCAGCGGCGCGGTGGCGTCTTTGAGTATCGCGATGATCGTTCCGCCCGATGGCCTATTGACGCCGGCGTTTGGCTGCGCGGCTATTGGCGCGTTCCTTGGCAGATTGAAACGTTGCGCGTCAAGGCGGCACGATTCCGACAAGCGCACGTTTACATTTGCCCAGCCAGTGCAGGGCGGAATCGGTTCTAAGTTTGCTCGGCCTAACGGTTCCGGCAAAGAGCCCTATTGGGTAGTAAATCTCCTCGAGGAACTCGACCAACCTGGGGAGTGGGTTCTCGATTTTCCCACCGGCAAGATATACTTCTGGCCGCACCAAGATTCGGCAAACGTCACGATCGCTGATCTCGCGACGCCTGCAATTCAATTTCAGGACGCCTCATTCATTACCTTGCAAGGCCTGACGATTGAAGGCGGACTTGGCAATGGCATTGAAGCGAACGGCGGCCGCGACGTACTCATCGCCGGTTGCACGCTGCAGCGCTTCGGCAAGTCAGGAGTTCGAATTGTAGGTGGAGAACATCATCGTGTTGTGGGCTGCGATCTCCATCATCTCGGCGATAGCGGAATCGTCATGAATGGCGGCGATCGGGCGAAGTTGATTTGGTGCAAACACGAAGCATGCAACAATCACATCCACCATTACGGCGAAGTGAAAACCGTTTACTCGGCGGGCATCAACGCCGGCGGCCAGACGACGTTGGCCGTTGGAATGCGCATCGCCAACAATCTCATCCACGATGCGCCTCATGCCGGCATTCTCTATGGCGGCAACGACAACATACTCGAATTGAACGACATTCACCACGTCTGCCAGATCTCCGATGACATGGGCGGCTTATACAGCTATCACGATTGGACCAGCTACGGCAACGTTGTTCGTTTCAATTTCATCCACGACAGCCCCAAGGCTCACGGCGTCTATCTCGATGATGGCGACAGCGGCGATACCGTAAATGGCAATATTTTCTATCGCATTGATACAGGTGTTTTTATCGGCGGCGGACACGACAATATCGCGAAGGGAAACCTGGCGATCGACTGCAAGGCCGGCATTCATATCGACGCTCGCGGCGTTTCACGTGGCTACAACTTGAAAAACAAGAATATGGTGGAACGCGTCACTTCCATCCATCCCGAATTGCCGCCTTGGAGTGATCGGTTTCCAACATTGAAGACGTTGCTCGAAAATCATCCCGAACTGCCGACCGGTGATTGTTTCGAGGACAATGTGTTTGTCCGTTGCGCGAAAGGAATCGACCGTAGAGGGAAGCCGGATGAACTCAGGTTCGTAAAAGTCGGCACGAATTTGGAAAAGAACCAAGACCCTGGTTTTCGTGATCCGAGCAAGCTCGATTTCCGTTTACCCGCCGATTCCGAACTGTTCAAGTTGCCGGGGTTCAAACCCATTCCCCAAGAGAAAATTGGCCTTATTCAAGATGAGTATCGCCGATAATAAATGGGCGTGTTAAAAACCTTTGATTAGAAAATTGTAACGCATCTATCTTTCATGCCAGCGCCCGGCCGTTGCGCTTGTTGCGGGCAATCTTTGCTCGATTCATCTCGGCAATTTGCTTCCACCAGCGCTTCCAACCCGTCGAGCCGCGCAAGCCCCAGCAAAGGTAGGCGCGAAGAAATCGCAGTTGATCCGTGCGCGTAAAATCGGGATCGAGCAGGAAGCTCACACTCAAACGGCTTAGATCCCGCGCCTGTTGAGCCTGCGACCGACGGTTGATTCGCACGCCTACGAGATCAATGAATTGACACTCATGTGCGGCATTGAACAGCAGGTTGGGTGCTTTCAGATCGCGATGACTTAGTCCTAACTGGTGAAATCGTTCGATCAAACGACCCATCCCAGCAATAGCTTCCCTTTTTGCAAAGGTAGGAAGCGACTTCAGCAAAGGTTGAGGCTCCATTGCCTCTTCCACTTTTTCGCAGAGGAGGTAACCTTCACGCGGTCCGGTGAGGCTGCGACGATGCAAGACCAGCCAAGGCCTTGGTGTTGGCAATTGTCGATCGACCATGGCGTAACCCATCTGCCAGGAGCGTAAAGCTGACGACTGGCGAGCTACGTTGGCAAGAACTGCCAAAGGCTTCTTCAAGCGGAAGCGTTTGTAGATCATCGCTCGAGGGCCATCGGTTGTGTGTATCACAAATTCCGCGACCGTGCTCGTTGCGGAATCCTTTAGTAGTCGGCCGCCATCGCGGAAAGGATAATCGGGATCGGCAAGCAGTTTTCGTAAAGTCGCTTCATCCATCTCCCGGACCACATGACCCTTAGCAACTCGTGAACGAACTTTGCGGAAATAGCGGTTTGCTTCCAAACAACGACTGAATCGCTCATTCCAAAAGAGACAATTGGAAATCAAAGTCTGCGCTTCCAGATCGCGAGCCAGGCCGCGTACGTCAGCACTTGACCAGCCGCGTGCCTGCACATAGTGCGACCAGAACCGAAAGCGATCGCTTCTCTCCGATCGCAGGATGAACCAGCGATTCAAAATGATGAGATTCGCTCGGCTTTCGGCCACCGTCAACGGTTTGCCAATGCGAACGTTGTGAATATCGAGCAGATAGAAGCGGGGTTCGTCCTTATCACTTTGGACGACAATGATATTGCCGGGGTGCAAATCGGGATGAGCGACGCCGGCGTTGTGCAGCCGTGCGAGGTAGTGAGCGAGCTGCAAGGCCGCGTTTCGCCGCGGTTTACCCTGTCGGCGTTCGAAGAGAAAGGACTGGAGGGAGATTGCGCCTTCGATTTCGCGAGTGATCAGGTGGCTTGGGCCCGACTGGCGCCACCACGTTTTTGCCCAGGCAAGCGGTTCAAACGTGTCAATGCCGTGCGCAATCAATGCTTGAGCGCGCGTGAATTCCAACTCGGCTTTCGGCGCGAATCCATTGCCGCAGGTAAGCGGCCAGACCATGAATCCGGCAATGCTTCCAGTAGACGCCGTGGCCATTGATCTCAAGGCGATAAACCGACCGATGTGGACCATGTTTGACGACAGACGCCTTTGTTCCTTCGAGATGCTTCTGAAGTTGCAGATCCCCACCCTGCAAGACTTCATGGCCCGTCTCGGAATAGCGCCAGCGCAGAGAGCCTATCTTCAACGCAGGCTTGACGGCAACCGTTTGAAGGTGCAACCCATTCATGCGGAGATTCGCCCCTTATTCGAGTTGCCTAGCAAACAGTTCCAGTGATCGGCGCCCGCTTCGACGCTGTATAATTCCTCAACCAAACGTCGGCCTGCCTGTCCCATCCGCTGGCGTAATTCGGGTTCATGCGCCAGCGTGCGGATGGCTTGCAGCCATTCTTGCTCAGTGCGAGCCAGGAAGCCGTTTTCACCATGCCGAATCATTTTATTTTGCACGCCGACCGGGTTGGCGACCACCGGCAGACCGGCTGCCATATACTGCAATATCTTCAGGCCGCACTTGCCCCGACTCCAGAGGTCATCGGGCAGCCAGCTAACGCCTATGTCGGCGGACGCCATTTCGGCTGCCTCGCCCGCTTCGGACCATAAACGCGAAATGCTTTGTAAATGTCGCAGCGTCAGAAAGCGATCGCAAACGAGCTTGAGGCTGACGTTCGGGTTCTCTTCGCCGATGCGCTCCAGCATCGGGGTGATGGCTTCCAAGCCGCGGAGCGTCGAGGACGAGCCAATCCAAACGAGATGGGCTTCGCCCGCCGGGCGCTCATGCTTGGCGAGCCCGTACCGATGAACGTCAACGCAGGTAGGGATAACGCGAATCGCGCAGTTCTTCGCCCAGCACGCTGCATGATCCGCAAGAAAGGCGTTGCCGGCGAGTATGGCATCACAGCGCTCGATGATCGTTCGAAATCGATGCAGACGGCGTCGACTCTGCAAGCCTTTGACGGCATAAGAGTCGCGCAGCCAGACGGCGTCATCGAAATCAAAAAACAAGCGTCGAACACGATTGCGCAATAAATTCGTTTCCGTGCCGGAGAGCAACTTGCGCTGCAGGACGACAGCGTCCGCATGGCCTAGTTGGCGGCCGATGGTCCAGCGCTGCCAGAGCCCGCGCGGTAGGGGCAATAGCTCAAGGGAATTGCCACGCTCGGCCAAAGGCGCTTGAAAGGCGCGCAACCGATAACGGCAGCAGACATGATCGATGGCTTCAACAAGCCCGGTTACACGCACGCACTCGACTCCATTCGAGAACATCATCCAGGGATCAAAACCGTTAGCCGCGGATTAAACACAGGTCGAACACGGATTGAATCCATCCATCTAGCAGTCCAAAGCAACTACTTCCAATTTCTGTTCTTATCTGTGTTTATTCCGTGTTCCATCCGTGGCTGAATGTATTTCGAGAACTATCGCCGTTTGCGCGACATGGCTCGATCGATTTCTCGTTGGGCATCGTGCTTCTTCAGCGATTCGCGCTTATCGTGGACCTGCTTGCCGCGGGCGATCGCGATTTCCACTTTCGCGCGGCCGTTCTTGAAATAGAGGCTCAACGGCACGAGCGTGAAACCCTTTTGCTCGGCTTTCTCGGCAAATTTCGTCATCTCGCGACGGTGCAGCAGCAGCTTGCGCTCGCGCTTCGGCTTGTGATTTAAGCGGTTGCCCATCGCGTATTCGCGAATTTCGCACCCGACCAGCCAGAGTTCGCCGTGGTCGATCTTGGCGTACGCGTCTTCCAGTAAGCAATGATTTTGCGCAGACTCTTCACTTCGGTGCCAACCAGCACGATGCCGCATTCAATACGATCCATCACTTCATATTCGTGAAACGCCCGCTTATTGCGCGTGATAACGCGAATCGAATCTTCCGAATCGCCCTTTTTCTTCGTCCCGGCCATCGCCGATCGCTCCCAACCTGGAATCAAATGCTTCGTCGGCGTATTCTACCAGTCTCACGGGTTTTGCCAAAGGTGTATTTGGATTAGGCGAGCCGGAAGCGTGAGCGCCCGGAGTGACAGCGTTACCTGAAGTTTAAGCTGAATTCTCCAGTCGCTGACGCTCCCGGCTCGCCAAGATCATAACGTAATCTATGCCTCGCTACGTCATCCTGGAACACGATCACCCAACCTTGCATTGGGATCTGATGCTCGAAACCGGCGCCACGCTCCGGACTTGGCGTTTGTCAACGCTGCCGGCTTCCGAACATTCAGTCGATGCGACTGCACTCCCCGATCATCGCTCCTTTTATCTCGATTATGAAGGGCCGCTTTCCGGTAATCGGGTGCCGTTGTTCGGTGGGATGCCGGAACGTATAGCTGCGAACAAGATGCGCCTGATGAAATTCTGGTTCATCTTGAAGGAAAGCGATTGCGAGGCCTAGCCTCGTTGCATAATGTCGCGGGCAGCCTATGGCAGTTCATTTTTACTGCGGGCGATTCGCGATGATTCAATGTTTCTCGGACTTGCTTGGCTGGACGCTGGCGTGTCCGTCGGTCGAGCGGCCGACAATCACGATCTTACCCGGCTGCAACTCAAATCTTTGAATTTGGATCGTAGGCCGAATTTGATCCGCTTGCAGTTTCAGGATTGCGACCAAGTTCTCTTTGCGGTGGAACCATTTCACTTCGATATTGGAGCGTCTGGCGGTTTCGGTAATGAAATCGAGAATGATTTGGCGCGACACCGGAAGCCCGCCGGCACGAAGATTGACCAGCTCGATGCCGATCAGATTCACTTCATTCGCAACCAGCCACATTTTAACTTCGATGGAGAGCACGGTGCTCCAGAAGCCTTTCCCGTAACGGCAGCCAATGCGAAGCTTACCTTCCTCAACTTGAACGCGCAAATCGTGAAAGCCGTCTGGCAGATTGTTATCGCCGCCGTAGGAATTTTGAAAATCCTGCTGTAGAAAGGCGTTGATTTGCTCAGTGGTCAGCACTTCCCACCAGTCGGGATAGCGATTGTAAATGCTATTCATGAGGTTGGAATAGAAACGACTGACGAATTCGCTTGAAAGGGCGGAACGTTCATCGCTTTCGGCGATCGTGGAGGCTCGATAGAAAGTGGGCTCGTGCTTCAGAAGGACCAGAAGCGTGCCGAATGCGGCTCCCAAGAAGAGAAGCACCATACCCAGACTGAGCAAAAATCGCTTACGGCGCATCGGACGCCTCTTCGTTTGATGATTCCGAAGTATGGCGTATAACGAAGCCGGTTGGATCAGTCAATCGGGGAATGTGGCGCAGTGCGCTAACTGATGATGGCAAATCGTGAAGCAGCAGAACTCTTCGCTTGCGCTTCAGGCTTGTGGGTTGTCGATTGAAGCCACAAGCCTGAAGCGCAAGCGAAGAGAGAGAAAATTCTTCGCCAGCGCTTCAGGCGTGCGAGTTTTTGGCTTAAAGCCCGTTGAAACCGTTGAAGCCGCGTTTGCCGCCGGCGCCGCCGCCGCCGAAGTTGAAGCCGCCGCCACCACCGAAATTGAAACCGCCACCGAAGTTGAAGCCGCCACCGCCGCCGAAGTTAAAGCCGCCTCCACCGCCGAAGCCACCGCCCCCTCCGAAGTTAAAGCCGCCTCCGCCAAAGCCGCCGCGGAAGCCGCCCTGGCCAAAGCCGCCCTGTTGACCAAAGCCGCCCTGTTGGCCAAAGCCGCCCTGTTGGCCAAAGCCGCCTTGCTGTTGCATCATCATAAGCCCGCCCATGCCGCCGATGTAGCCGGATGTAATCTGATTGAATTGAAAGACCCCGCCGCCGACGTTACCGGTCATACCAATAGCGCTGCCGCCTTGTTGATTGCCTCCGCCTTGCTGATTGAAACCGCCCCCTTGTTGGTTAAAGCCCCCGCCCTGTTGGTTGAAGCCGCCGCCTCCGCCAAAATTGAAGCCGCCGTTGCCGCCAAAGCCGCCATTATTCCGGCCGTTGAAGCCGCCGCCGCCGTTCCCATTGAAGCCACCACCGCCGTTGATATTGAAGCCGCCGCCTCCGCCATTGACATTAAATCCGCCGCCGTTGCCGTTTTGACCGTTTTGATTGTTGATGTTCAAATCCTGAATCATGCCGGGATTGACGTTCAGCACATTAGGCACCGGCTGACGTTGCGGAAAGGTTGGTCGGAACTGGGCAGGATTCTGGTTTTGATTCTGCTGGGGAAAAACCTGGGCAGACGCAAGTGGGAACAATGAGGCCGCCCCAAGAACGAGGCAGCAAAAAGCGAGAGATCGACTGAGGAACCGGAACATAACGGCCTTTCCCCACGCAATAATGGGAAGTCAACGTTTCATGCTCGCACCATGGCACCTTGGTGAAAACATGCTTGGCAACGACGACAAACGGTCCTTTCCCCGTATGGCATCATCCCCGGCAATTAGGCAGCATTCGACAGGCCAATTGCAAGCGTAATGCTATTATTTTTCACCATCTCGATAAACTTGTCAAGCGCTGCCGGCAGCATTTATCCACTGGGTGCTCCAACGGATTCTGGCGGATTGGGATCTGGCGCTTGCCACACTCCCTGCAAAAGAAAAGGAGATTTCTCGAAACAGGGCGCCTAAGTTAGTATGTCGAATTTTGCAAGTCCGCACTTGTGTGCCAAAGGCGCAGCATCGGGAGGTGGGCAAATGAGGTGTACGGCGTCACGTCACGACAGCACCCGGAAAATTACGCGGCTTGCCCGACTCGGTCGAGTCCCTTCCGGAAATATTTCGGAAGGGACTTTCCAATTAATTCGTGGGAAAACGAACGCAGAGAAACGCGGATTTCGGAATGAAACCAATGACGAATGATCGACGATCAATCGTCCGTCATTCTGACGGTCAACCTGCAGGAAATATTTCCTGCAGGTCAAACCCGATAAAATCGTGGCAAAACGCTTTGGGAAATGCGAAATACGGAATTCGGATTGCGGAATGAAGAGTGGTCGAACACCAGTCGTTCAACGATTGTCGGCCTGACCGCGCAGGTTCGGGAAATATTTCCCGAACCTGGAATCCGAGAAAATCGTGGCAAAACGTGCATCGTTCTTAGCGCATTTGACGACCAAAATCTGTGCATCCGCAACGCGTGGAGATGTATTGCGATTCCGGAAAGATGGTTGCACGGAAACCGCGGAGACTCTCTACGCAACCAGAAACGGAAAGAGACTTCTGTAATGATGCTAAAAGCTCTTTGGTTTATTTTTTGTCCCAAATTTTTTCGTCGAAACAAATGGTAGATTAATTCTCCCTGAAGCGAAATACGGAATCGCCTCATTTTGTTGCAGCAGAAATCTGGACCGCCAAAACGGCTCGATTCGCAAAAAAGGAACGGCGCCAATGGTACGGATCGGCATTGTCGGCATCGGATTTATGGGCTGGATTCATTACCTGGCGATGCGTGGATTGTCCGACGCCAAACTGGTTGCCATTTGTAGTCGCGATGCGAAGAAATTAGCGGGGGATTGGACGTCGATTCGCGGCAACTTTGGACCTCCCGGCGAACAGGTCGATCTAGCCGGCGTAAAGAAATATGCAACGCTTGAAGCCATGCTGGCCGATCCGGACATCGATCTTATCGATGTCTGCAACCCGACGAATTTGCATCCCGAGACGGTGATTGCCGCCTTAAATGCGGGCAAGCATGTGCTTGTCGAAAAGGCGATTGCGCTGACTCCTGAAGACGCCGACACGATGCTGGCGGCAGCGAAGCGTGCAGGGCGACTTCTGATGGTGGCACACGTGCTCCCGTTCGTGCCCGAGTTCGCTTACGCCGCGGTCGCTGCACGCGAACAGCGATTTGGCAAATTGCTCGGCGGTCAGTTCAAGCGCATTATCTCCAAACCGGATTGGTCAGCGGACATTGGTGATGCGTCGAAAACCGGCGGCCCGGCGATCGATCTACACATTCACGATACGCACTTCATCGGCTTGCTTGCTGGAGTTCCCCAGGCCGTGTTTTCGACCGGGGTCATTGAAAATAACGCTGTGCAGCATGTGACGACGCAGTACTTGTACGGTCGAGACGGGCCGATCATCACTTGTTCCAGCGGCGCCTTGGCAATGGCAGGCCGGCCGTTTGTACATGGGTTTGAGATTTACTTTGAGAAAGCAACCCTTGTCTATGATTCGGGCGTCTGCCCACTTACTCTTTTGAGTGGCGACGGGACGTCGTCGCAGCCAAAATTGGCGGGGGGAGGCAGCGACATTGCTGCCTTCACTCAGGAATTGCAGGCTGCGGTCAACGGCGTCATTGCTGGGAAAGCGCCTGATCTATTAAGCGCCCAATTGGCGCGCAACGCGCTAGTCATGTGCCATCAAGAATGCGCCTCGGTAAGGTCTGGTAAAGTCGCCGCGATTCCTTTGTCCGATCATGCGCCCTAAGCTTGAACGACTCGCTAATCAAAGCGCGCCTGCCTAATCAAAATCAAGCGACATCTACAACGGTCGTACGATGTCTGTCATTTTTAATTCTCGCTCTTGCTGAAGCGGCCTTGCCGTGCGATACTATCTAACCAATTGATACTTGGTCCCGCTTGGCTGCGGGTTTCACTCAACCTCATTGGAGGAGGTTTTTCGATGGTACGTCATACGTTGACGGTAGCCGGCATTCTCTCGATCTTTGGTGTGTTCTTCTTCTTCATCAAACCCGACTGGATCAAGCAGATCTCCTCGAACCCGGTTTCATCCACCGGCGCGACGACTTCTGTGGTCTATGCCAAACTCTCTGCCCAACGGCTCAAGGTGAAGCAGATGCCCCGTGACAAAGGGGGCCTACTGGAGATCGACGCCGCCGCCAGCGGCGAGGACATGTGCTCGAAAATCGTCGAAGACGTTGGCGAAGATCTGCCGTCGCGAAATGCTCCCTACTTGCTGGTGATCAACGTTTCCGATCATTCGATGCGGTACTGCCGGCTAAGCACGAACGTTCGCCGGGCGACATTGCGAGGCGACTTGCCGGCCGAAGTGCAGATGCAGGAAGTCGTCAATACACCCGGTGGCCCGTATCAGGTTATCATCTGGATCCCAAATGCCATTGACGTTCCTTTGGAATTTGAGGTCCAAGGCGGAGCGCACAACTCGATCTTGAGCCGGCCTTTGCCTAAGATAGAAGTAGCGGCGGAATTCCCGCCGATAGATCCGCCAGCTTATGGCTGGCGTTACGTTCTACTTCAGCAAGCGACACCCTATGCTGCACATCCCTGCCCTGCGCCTGGGCAAGCCGTATATCAGCCTGGAAAAGGCGACTTTGGTTCACCACGTGACGGGCGAGCCGGTTGCGGAAGTGAGCCAGATTTCGGGCGTGGCTATCAGCCGCGACCTGAGCCGGATGCCTTTCGCGAAGAAGGAACTGGCAGCCATCCCCGTCCGCGATCTTATCGGCATGTATGCGAAGGCCGCTGATATCTTTGCGAAGGGGACGATCGCCATAGGCGACCAGGAGCAGAGTTTCGACGACTATATCCGCTGCTTATCATCAACGACCGGCTCGCCGCAGGTGTTCTGCCGTCGCAATGCCGGCAAAGTGGAATATGTTCTGCGCAACGTCGAAGAAGTCATCGGCGGGCTTACACGCGGTTTAAACCTCGATGTGTTCGATAAGAGCTATGCGATTCAAGATGGCCGAATGGCCGCCTTTTATCCGACGACAGATGCCTTTGGCGCGATCCTGCCGAGCAACTCGCCAGGGGTACATTCCTTGTGGGTTCCCTCGATCGCGTTGAAAACGCCGCTCGTTTTGAAGCCGGGGCGAGAAGAGCCTTGGACCCCTTTTCGCGTTTTGCAATCGTTCTTGAAAGCAGGCATCCCGGCAAGCGCGCTGAACTTCTTTCCAACTGATCATGCCGGGGCGGGCGATATCCTCAAGCTTACCAACCGCAGCATGCTTTTCGGTGATGCCCGCACGACCGATTCCTACAAGAACGATCACCGCGTCGAGCTGCACGGGCCAGGCTTCAGCAAGATCATCTTCGGCGACGATTGCGCGGATCGTTGGATGAACTATCTGGATCAAATGGTCGAATGCATCGCTGCCAACGGCGGGCGCTCGTGCATCAACGTATCCGCCGTCTGGACGCCTCGGCACGGGCAGGCGATCGCCGAGGCACTGGCCGAACGCCTTGCAAAAGTGAAGGCGCGAGCTTGGGATGACCCGCAGGCCGAGCTGGCGGCCTTCGCCAACCCCGATGTCGCCACGGCAATTTCCGGCATGGTCGATGAAGGGATGACTACGCCGGGCGCGGTCGATGTCACCGAAAAGAAGCGCGGCTCTCCGCGACTGGTGCGCGAGGGCGCTGCCGCCTGGATCCTGCCTACAATCGTTCATTGTAATTCGTATTCCCATCCTCTCGCCAACAAGGAATTCTTATTCCCCTACGCGAGCGTGGTCGAATGTGCAACGATCGACACCTTGAAACGAATCGGGCCAACTCTGGCGGCAATGGTCCTCACCGAGGATCCCGCCTTCATTCGCTCGGTGCTCGATTGTCCCCACATCGAGCGATTGAACA
This sequence comes from uncultured Planctomycetota bacterium, assembly GCA_963718635.1. Taxonomy (GTDB): domain Bacteria; phylum Planctomycetota; class Planctomycetia; order Gemmatales; family Gemmataceae; genus JAIOQJ01. Next base: position 14,463 of record OY970367.1, read on the forward strand.
TCGGCCCGGCGCCGACGACCCGGCTCTCGTGGGACCAACCTCATGAAGGCAACCTCTTTACGCACCTCTACCGCCAGCGCGCCTTGCAGTTCGCCGAACGAACTGCTGCCGTTTGATTTCACGCCGCTCAATCGCGTGATCTTTGGCGCCGGTGCGCTCGGCCGTCTGGGTGAACTGGTGCGCGATCTCGGCGGACGCCACGTCCTGCTGGTGACCGATCCCGGCCTGGACCAGGTTGGACACCCTCGGCGTGCGCAATCGGTGATGCGCGAAGCCGGAATCAACGTTACGATTTTCGATCAGGTCAAAGAAAACCCGACCAGCAAGCAAGTGGAAGTTGGCGTCGAGTTTGCGCGACTTCACGCCATCGATTTCATCGTCGCCGTGGGCGGCGGCAGTTCGATGGACTGCGCCAAGGGGATCAACTTTCTGCTGACTAATGGCGGGAAGATGGCCGACTACAAAGGCTTCGGCAAGGCGGCTAAGCCGATGCTGCCTTCAATCGGCGTGCCTACAACAGCAGGCACCGGCAGCGAAGCCCAAAGCTACGCCCTCATCACCGACGAACGTTCGCATTTGAAAATGGCCTGCGGTGATAAAAAGGCCGCGTTTCGGGTAGCGATTCTTGACCCGGAATTGACAATATCGCAACCTCGCCACGTAGCAGCGATGACAGGCATCGACGCTATCGCGCATGCCATCGAGTCTTACGTCTGCACGCGCCGGACCGCCGTCTCGCAGATCTATTCCCTCAACGCGTTTCGCCTTCTTGAACCCAATTTCGAAGAGGTTTTGGAAGAGCCCGAAAATCAGTCAGCGCGTTCGGCCATGCAGGTCGGCTCTCATTTCGCAGGGGTCGCCATCGAAAATGCCATGCTCGGCATCTGCCACGCCTGTGCTAACCCGCTCACCGCTCATTACGGCATCACGCACGGCATGGCCATCGCCCTTCTGCTGCCGCACGTCATCCGCTTCAATGCACCCGTCGCCGAACACTTGTACGGCGAGCTTGCCGCCGTCAATTCACTGAATAACGGCGAGCTGGCGTCCGAAATTCTCGCCAAACGGGTGACCGAATTAAACGCTTTCGCCGGGCAGCCTTCACGGCTCCGCGACTGCGGTGTAAGCGATACCATTCTCCCCATCCTGGCCGAAGAATCCCGCCAACAATGGACCGCCAACTTCAACCCCCGCCCTGCCACTGAAGATGATTTGCTGAACGTCTATCGACAAGCGTGGTGATGGTGGGGCTAGCCGTCAAGAAGGATCCGGACGACGCGTCTCGATGTATCTGCGACGTCAAGTTTGCGACATTTAACAGAAATCCTTCCGTGAACCGGATGCAGGCGACGGCAAGCGCTGCTAACATGGTTATGCGGAAAACCGAGAAGCCGCCTTACGCGAGCGACTCGACCCGTAAGGATTAACTCGCTCTTTGTTGGCACTTCACGCTTGTGCGACGGACCGGATTCACGAGCCTGAAGCGCCAGCGAAGAATCTCTCTTTCTGTGGCACTTCAGGCTTGTGCTGGCTTTTGTTTCAAACCGCTTGTTTATTTCAAACCGGGCCGATCAGCCGCGAGCCAGGCGCACTCGGCGCAGGTAGAGACTCCACGCCAGAGGCAACAGAGACATCACCCCGCCTGCCAGACAGACTTTGCCTAATACGAGCCATGGGAAGCTGGGCATGTTTTCAATCCAGCAGACGGCGACCCCGACGACGAATCCGCAACAACCCAAGAGTAATGGCAAGGCAGACATCGGCAGCAAAAGTTGCTCAGTTCGTTTGGTAGGAACACCAAAAGTGGACCGGGCGCACAAGAACAGCGCCACTCCCGCTGCGGCAAACATCGCCGGCCCAAAAATGAACCCGCAAGAATCGAACAACCAAAGCACGCTGCCCATGTCCAGCCCTCCCTCTTTGGCTCTCCAAGAATTGTTTTTTTCGCCCTGGGCTGGATATCTGACAGCAACCCGAGATAGAAACCCTTTTATTATTACGACCGAAGCGCACATTGCAATCTCAGTCATCATCGTTGCGTTGACAATTGGCAAGTCCAAGCTTTTGGGGTTATATCACGCACTTGTCCCTCAGATCGATCAAATGATTGATATTTTCCAGCTGCAGGCTGAAAGCCTCATTAAAGCTTTCACAGCTTCCAATCCCGGCATCGCCGCTGCTGCAACTTTCTCGTAAGATATACTTCCTTCAGACTGCCGCATGGTGGGTTAGGAACTCCGCCGCGCTGCCACGCTATTCCATGGACTGCCTTGCATATGCAAATCACTTCGCATCCGCCGGGATCGCCGATCTCGGATTTATCTCGCATTGCCCAGGATTTGCAGATACGCAAAGTTCAGGTCGAGAACGTTGTGCATCTGCTGGACGAAGGGAATACCGTCCCCTTTATCACCCGCTATCGCAAGGAGCGCACAGGCGGTCTCAACGAAGAACTCATTCGGCGCATTCAAGAACGGATTCAGCAAGCGCGTCACCTCGCCGAACGCAAGCAGACCATCATCAAAAGCATTGAAGCCCAAGGCAAATTGACCGAACCGCTGCGCGAGGCGATTCTGGCCGCCGATCAATCGAAACGGCTCGAAGACCTCTACCTTCCCTATAAGCCAAAGAAGAAGTCGCTGGCGTCCGACGCCAAGGAAAAAGGGCTCGAACCGCTCGCGACCGCGATCTGGAACCGCGATAACGCGGTCGCTAATCTCGCCGAAGTAACCGCGAGCATGTTGAATCCGGAAAAACAGCTGAACAGTGCCGAAGATGTGATGACCGGGGTGCAGCATATCCTTGCCGAGCAGATCGCCGAGACGGCTGAAGTACGCGGCCCGGTGCGGTTCGTCGTTTGGGATACGGGCGAGCTCGTCGCGGCCAAAGCGGAAAACATCACCGAGGAACATGGCAAAGATTTCCGCGACTATTTTGCTTTCCGCGAAAGCATCCGTTTCATCCCGCCCCACCGCATTTTGGCGGTAAATCGCGGTGAAAAAGAGAATGTGCTCAAGGTGAAGGTCGAGTGGAACCTCGATCGCCTCCGAGCGGCCGCCGTCTCCAGTCTTCCCTTGGCCGATCATCCTCACAAGGCATTTCTCGATAAGGTCGTAGACGACGCGTTGAGCCGATTGCTGTTGCCGAGCCTAGAGCGCGAGGTCCGCCGTGAGTTGACCGAAGTGGCTCAAGACAGCGCGGTTCATATTTTTGCTCGCAACTTGCGAAGTCTCTTATTGCAGCCGCCCCTGCGCGGCAAGCGCGTGCTCGCCATTGACCCAGGCCTCCGCACGGGCTGTAAGCTGGCGGCGCTCGACGAGAATGGCATGTTGATCGAAGAGACGGTCATCTATCCTCATGTCCCCGCGAATAAGCAAGCGGAAGCAAAATCAAAATTGGAGAAGCTCATCCGGAAACATCAGCTCTCGATTCTGGCGATCGGCAACGGCACCGCTTGCCGGGAAACCGAGCAAGTTGTCTCGGAACTTATTGCGGAGCTGGATGCCGGTCGAACGTGCATCCTGCCCGATCCGCCGCCGGCGCCGCCAAGGGTGAAGAAAGAGTCTGCGCCAATTGCGAGTGCTCCGGTTGCAGACGCTTCCGAATCGCCAGCGGTTGCATCAGTCGAACCAGGAGCGTCAGCGACTGGAGAAAGCGCCTCGCAAACTCCGGTCGGTCACGCTCCCGGGTCGCCCGCGGAACATCAGCAACAAATTTCGGCCGCGCCGCCAGCTGCGGATTCGCTGATGACAGCTGGCGATGCAGCAGCGCGACCCGAGGCGGTTGTTCCTCCGCTGGAGCCGGCGCCGACGCCTTATCCATCGCCGCCATCGCCATCGCCTGTCACACCTTCGGAACCGCCGCCGGCGCCGATGCCCGAGCCAGCGCCGGTCCCTTATCCGTCGCCGCCTTCACCGCCGATGTCGCCACCGCCGGAGCCGCTGCCTCCGGCGCCGCAGGACATCGCTTACGTCATTGTGAACGAAGCCGGCGCGAGCGATTACTCCGCCAGTCCAATCGCGCGCGAAGAATTCCCCAACCACGATGCCACGACGCGCGGCACCATCTCGATCGGCCGGCGTCTTCAGGATCCCTTGGCTGAGCTGGTCAAGATTGATCCGCAGCATGTGGGCGTCGGCCTCTATCAGCACGATGTCCGCGCGAAGCATCTGAAGGAGTCGCTTGAAGCGGTCATCGAATCGTGCGTCAATGAAGTCGGCGTCGATTTGAACACGGCCAGTATCCCCTTATTACGGCACGTATCCGGCTTAAATCAACTCGTTGCACGCGACTTGGTCGAGTGGCGCACCAAGAACGGCGGCTTCAAGAATCGCAATCAGCTGAAAGAAGTACCCGGCATTGGCGACGCTCGCTTTACGCAAGCCGCCGGCTTTTTGAAAATCCCCGAGAGCGATGACCCATTCGATGCCACCTGGATCCATCCCGAGAGTTATGGCATAGCGCAACAGGTGCTCACAGAAGTCGGCTTTGCTCCCGTCGATCTGCGCGATCGCGCGAAGCAGGAACAACTTCGCGAAAAGCTGAAGTCCGCCAACGCCAGCGACATCGCCACGCGCATGAATGCCGGTGAGCCGACGGTGCGCGACATTCTCGACATCTTGGCTCGGCCCGGGCGTGACCCGCGCGAGGATCGACCGCCGCCGATCTTCAAGAAAGGGATCCTCAAGCTCGAAGACTTGCAGCCAGGAATGGAGCTGAAGGGAACCATCTTGAATGTCGTTCCTTTTGGCGCGTTTGTGGACATTGGACTCAAAGACACCGGCCTTGTTCATATCAGCCAAATGGCCAATCGCTACATCAAGAATCCGTATGAAGTCGTGGCCGTCGGCGATGTCGTCGTCGTGTGGGTGCTGAAAATCGAAGGAGATCGTCGGCGTGCGTCGCTCACGATGATTGCACCGGGATCGGAACGCAAGCCGCCGGAGCGCCGCCCGATGGAAGCGAGGCCGCCTCGCGATGAACAACGGCCAATGGCCGACCGCAATCCGCGTCCACCGCGTCCCGCAGGACAAGTGCCGCAGCGTCGGCCCGATGGTCCGCCGCAGACTGCAGCCGGCCCGCCTCAACAGCGCGATCGCAGCGGGCCTCCGCCATTTCGTGGTGGACCAAGGCCACAACGACCAGACGGTCCACCGGTTCGGCACGATGGCGGCGGACCGCACGCTGCGCCAAAGATGCCGCCTCCACCCCCGCCGCCGCCTCGGAAGCCACCGAAGCCGAAACCGCTGCCGAAGCTGTCGCAGGATGCCCTGAAAGGGAAATCGCCGTTACATTCCTTTGGCGAACTCGAAGCGTTCTTCAAAGCGAAGGATGCGCCCCCCGAAGTGCCGTCGGCGCCGCCTCCCCAGCCGGAAGCCCCAACGCCCGTACAAAACAGTGCGCCGGCGGAAGAGCACAGGCCCGAAGCTCCGTCGGTTGCTGAGAACGCTAACCTGAGCATCGGAGAGACGGAGCGCAGCTAATTGACTGATACCTCCCGCTAACCCGGCGCGTAAGCGAGGAAGCGAGCGCAATTCTCGCTTACGCGTCGGGTTAGTGTGCCGCGCCGATTGCCAAGGGATAGAATAGCTTAGGCGCGCGGAATGTAGCCGCGCAAAACGCAACGAACGTAAACCGAGAGAAACCTGCCGATGCCGCCGACCGGGCCGCCCAAACCTCCCGAAGGAACCCCGCCGCCAACTCCCAAACGGGCAAGCCCCGTTATGGTTTTCGCCGTCGTTCTCGGGGCATTGCTGGTCGTCGCATTCTTCGCGACGTGGGTTTTCATGCCCTCCCAACGCACCATTTCTTACGACAAATTCCTTGGGCTAGTCGATCGCGGCGAGATCGCCAAACTCACGTTGATCGGCAACACGAAAGTTCAGGGGGAAGTCCGCGATCACGAAAGCGAATTCGTCAAACCGCTAAACCTGCCGGCCGGGCGATTCGCAGTTGTGCTGCCGCATATGGTCCAGCTCGATCCGCTCATGCGCGAACTCCGGGATAAGGATTACGCGAAGAACAAAGACGCCATCGATTCGAAAGAGAAACAACCGGTCCAGCTCAATCCGGAAGAAGACCAAAGCCAATGGGTCGGCCCGCTTCTTTGGGGCGTGCTCCCGATGGTGCTGATCCTGCTGTTCTTCTTTTTCCTGTTGCCGCGTATGCGCGATCCCATGGGAGGGGCCTACAGCAGTTTCGTGCGCAGTCCTGCCCGAAAGTACGAAAAAGGCAAGGCGAAGACTACCTTCGAAGACGTCGCCGGGATGGAAAACGCGAAGAAGGAACTGCAAGAGGTCGTCGAATTTCTCAAGAGTCCTGAGAAGTTTCAACGGCTCGGCGCCCAAGTGCCCAAAGGTGTGCTTCTCGTTGGTGCGCCAGGCATGGGCAAGACGCTTTTAGCCCGTGCAGTCGCCGGCGAGGCCGGCGTTCCGTTCTACAGCATCAACGGCTCCGAATTCATTCAAATGTTCGTCGGCGTCGGGGCGACGCGCGTGCGCGACCTGTTCCGCACCGCCAAGGAAAACGCTCCCTGTCTGATCTTTATCGACGAAATCGACGCTGTAGGCCGCATGCGCGGTGCCGGCGTCGGCGGCGGTTCCGATGAACGCGAACAAACGCTCAACCAGATTCTGAGCGAGATGGATGGCTTTCAGCCGAACGAAACCATCATCGTTATCGCGGCCACGAACCGGCCCGATGTCCTCGATTCGGCCCTGTTACGACCTGGGCGTTTCGATCGACACGTCACCGTTGACCGCCCGACCTGGCAGAGCCGGCTGGCCATTTTGAAAGTCCACGTTCGCAATAAGCCCTTGGGCGACGACGTCGATCTCGAACGACTCGCCCGCCGAACCATCGGCATGAGTGGTGCCGACCTACGCAATCTCGCCAATGAAGCGGCTCTGGTCGCAACCCGCAACGAGAAAAACAAGATCGAAAAGGGCGACTTCGAACAGGCTTACGATCGCATCATCATGGGGACGCTGCGCGAAGACCCGGTGACCGATGTCGAGAAACGACGTACCGCATATCACGAAGCGGGCCACGCTCTCTGCGCTCTCTTTCAGCCCGAAGCGAACAAGCTCGTCAAGGTGTCAATCATCCCTCGCGGCATGGCAGGGGGCGTCACCTGGTCGCAGCCGGACGAAGACAAGATCGGCCTTTCGCAGAGCGAAATGCAGGCCGAGCTCGTGATGGCGATGGGCGGCCGCGCCGCCGATCGTTTGATGTATGGGCAAGCCAATTCGGGCGCCAGCCAAGACTTGAAGATGGCGACTCGTCGAGCGCGCATGATGGTCACCCAGTTCGGCATGAGCGACAAGTTGGGACCAGTCGCCTATCGCACGGGGGAAGAGCATACGTTCCTCGGCAAAGACATCTACGAATCGCGCGATTTCAGCGAAGGCACCGCTCGCTTGATCGATGAAGAAGTTCAACGTATTTTGCGGGACGCCGACCAACGGGCTTACGATCTCATCGTCGAACATCGGGCCGACATGGAAAAACTCGTCGATGCGTTGATGCAGGATGAAGAACTTGATCGCGAGGAAGTTGAAAAATTGCTCGGTGTCGCTCCTTCCGCTTCCAAAAGTGCAAAGCCGGGCGAAGGGATCGTAATCCAACCAGGGACGGCAATTGTCTAAATCCGCGAAACTTTTCAAACGACCTGAGAAGCTTCCATGACAACCCTTTCTCCTCGGCTGCGCCAAGGTCTGGCGGCTTCTCCCGACCGCGATGGTAGGCACTTCCATCTCTACGATCCGCATCATTTAACCCGCAAAACGCTGAGCTTTACTCGAGATGAGCTTGGGGTTGTTCAGCTTCTCAATGGCTGGCGCACCTTGAGCCAGCTGTCCGCCGAAACACGGGCTGCCGGCTTCACGGACGACGACCTATCGGCAATCATCAGTCGGCTCGACCATGCCCTCTTTCTGCACAACGAGCGCTTCCAAAACATATTCAGCGGGCCAGAGCGCGAGCCCTCGTGCGTCGGGTGCTACCCGGAAGACCCTGCAAAGATCGGCCCGTTTTTCGACAAACTCTTTACCGCGCCAGGCGGGCCGGGGCTACCCAGCGAGCGCGGCTGTCGAATCAAGTCCGACGGCCGATTGCGTGCGGCGCTGGTGCCGCATATCGACTATGCCCGCGGCGGAGTGACCTACGGCTGGGGCTTCAAAGAGATCGTCGAACGGACGGACGCTTCGCTCTTCGTCATCATCGCGACGTCGCATCATTCGCCCGAACGCTTCACGCTCACCCGGCAAAATTTCAATTCGCCGCTCGGCCGGGTCATCACCGATCAGGGCTATATTACCCGGCTCGAAAAGCATTACGGCAAAGGCCTATTCGCCGACCCGATCGCCCATATTCCCGAGCATTCCGTCGAACTCGAAGTGGTGCTGCTGCAGCATTTGATCAAAGGTCCCTTTCGCATTGTGCCTATGGTAGTTGGCTCCTTTAGCGATTGCATTGGAATGGAAAACGGCCCTCTCGCTTGCCCGGATATCCGCAAAATGGTCGCTGCCTTGCGCCAAGTCGAAAGCGAAACCAACGAGCCGATCTGCTACATCATCAGCGGCGATCTGGCCCATATCGGCCCGAAATTCGGCGATGCGGAACCCGTTGCTGAGCCTTGGCTCAGCGAAAGTCTGCTCATCGACCACGCCCTTATCGAACAGGCAGCGGCGGTGAATGAATCCGCCTATTTCAACATCATTTCCGAAGAAGAAGACAGCCGTCGCATCTGCGGCCTGCCGCCCACCTGGTTAACGCTGGCGGCGACTAAGCCCAGTAAAGGTGAACTGCTTCACTACGGTCGTTACGTTCATCCCAAAGGCTTCGAGAGCGTCAGCTTTGCGAGCATGGCGTTTGGGGAGTAAGGTCGCGTTTCGAGCCTGAAAGGCTCGTTTTACTGCCTAAGCCGTAGTTTTGCGACGATGTTGCCAAATGGCCGCCCTGTTCGACTGATGGGGTCGTAGCAGCGATCAAACCCTTTGCATCCTCTGTTCTGAGCCGAGCCCTGTCATAGGATACCGTGCATTGAAGTCGCGGTTTATATCTGCATTCTGATGGGTCAAATGATGAAGGCTTTGATGTCGCCGATTTTAATTGTCGCCTTTGTGGCTGCAACCCTCACGGCCGAAGAAAAGTATACCATCAAGAGTAAGAAAGATGCAAAAGGCGACGTAATTAAAGTCGTTGAAGATGTAACAGAGACCGGCAAAATGCTATTTACAGTGAAGGGTAAAGCCCAGGCGAAAGACCAAAACAAAGAACGTTCCAACACATACAGGCAGGAAGTTTTCGACACAGTGCTCGATAAGGAATCGCAACAAAAGGAAATGAGACTAAAGCGCACGTACGAAAAAGCGGAGATGACAAACGAGGGGAAAAAGATCGTGCCTACCTTTGTAGGCAAAGAAGTCGTGATCGATTTCAAAAATGGCAAACACTCCTTCACCATTGATGGCAAAGATCTAGCGGGCGACGATGTCAAATTCCTGCGCGAAGAATTCAACGAGGAAGATACGAAGTCAAATCCGGCAGGCTTCGAAGAGCTGTTTCTTCCCAAAAGCGCGGTCGCGGTCGGCGAAACTTGGAAGCTCGAAATCGATGACGTCGCCAAGCCGTTTGCTAAAGCGATGGAGTTCGATGCTTCCAAATCGACTGCAGGAGGCAAATTGATCAAAGCCTACAAAAAAGATAATAAGCAGTTCGGAATATTCGAAACCGAACTTCATCTAGCCATAACGAAAATTCTGTCCGGGCCGATACCGATGCAACTAAGCCGGGGATCAGTGACAAAAATCATCGTCCAGTTCGATGGCTGTATAGATGGCTCCATTAATACTGGCACGACGAAAATGAGCATGGAGATGCAGATGGCGGGGACCCTCAAGAACCCGAACGGGGTCGAGGTGAAAATGCAGGCAAAAATAAACTCAGTTTCTTCACGATCAACGGAAGACTTGAGCTTGAGCAAGCCACGTTGATGACGCTGATTCGATCAGTGCCGCGGGCAACAACATGATTCGAAATTTGTTATGCCAGCAGAACGCAACGGCTTTGCTTCGCCGCCACCCCGCTTGCCGGGGTGGAGCGCAGGTTCGTAGCCAGAACAACGCAAGGGCTAAGCTTCGCCGCCACCCCGCTTGCCGGGGTGGAGCGCCGGTTCGAAGCCAGTACGCGGCTTATGAACGTGCGCTCCACCCCGGCAAGCGGGGTGGCGGCGAAGCTCATCGATAACCGATTCTAGTTACAAACGTGCGCTCCACCCCGGCAAGCGGGGTGGCGGCGGATAAGACTGCTTTCTCCGGTCGCTGACGCTCCCGGCTCGCCCCATCGCTCTCTGCTCACCCCATCACTTGCCCATCTTTTTCTTGAAGTAATCCATCGTCCGCTTTAGGCCTTCATCGCGGCCGACTTTCGGTTCCCACTTCAATAATTTGCGTGCCCGGCTGATATCAGGCTGGCGCAGTTTCGGGTCGTCTTGCGGCAATGGCTTGAACACGACCTGACTCGCGGTTCCCGATAGCTTGCGAATCTCCTCGGCAAACTCGAGGATGGTGATCTCCGAAGGATTGCCAAGGTTCACCGGTTCGTGGAAATCGGTGAACAGCAGCCTGAAGATTCCTTCGACCAGATCGGAAACGTAACAGAAACTGCGCGTTTGCGAGCCGTCGCCATAGATCGTTAAAGGCTCACCACGCAGCGCCTGGCCCATGAAGTTCGGCAGCACTCGGCCATCGTCTAGGCGCATGCGCTCGCCATACGTGTTGAAGATGCGGATGATGTGCGTGTTGACGCCATGATAGCGATGGTATGCCATCACGATCGCTTCAGAGAAGCGCTTCGCTTCGTCGTAGCAACCGCGCACGCCGATCGGGTTCACATTGCCCCAATACTCTTCCGTTTGCGGATGTTGCAGTGGATCGCCATAAACTTCGCTCGTGCTGGCGACGAGATAGCGGGCTTCTTTTTCGAGTCGCCAAACCGAGCGTAACGTGTGTGCCGAGCGAGCCGACTTTCAGAGTTTGAATGGGATAGTTCAGATAATCGACGGGACTGGCTGGGCTGGCGAAGTGCAGAATGTTATCGATCGGCCCTTTGACTTTCAACGGGTTGGAAATGTCGTGGCCGATGAAACTGAATTTTGGGTTATCGCGAAAAGCATCGAGATTGCCGAGGCTGCCGGTGATGAAATTATCGACGCAGATAACGTCATGGCCTTCGGCCAGAAATCGTTCGCAGAGATGGGAGCCGATAAAGCCGCCGCCGCCAGTAATTAAGGTGCGCAAAGAGGGTCTCCTACGAGTGTTTGCGTTTGACGAGTCGCTAATCGAGTTTGTAGCCGAGTATTTCTTTGCCGTCGCGGACGTAGAGAAATCCGTTGGCGATCGCGGGATGGGCCCAGGTTTCGCCGCAGATTTTCGAGCGGGCAAGTTCCTTATATTCCTTGACATCTGGCGCCAGCAGAGCAAGGCTGCCGCTGTCGTCGTGCAGCAGCAGGTTGCCATCGCCCATTCTCAATAAAGCTGCATGGAATTTGCCGATTTTCGGCTTGTTCCAGATCTCTCTGCCGGTGGCGGATTCCACGCAACGCAATGTGATAGACGCCCCCTTGAGCGAAGCGACGCCCGTCACCATATAAACGTGCTCTTTGTCCGCCGGGACAGGTGTCGAAAAGTAACAGGTAAGATCGGGATTTTTCCACACTTGCTTCGCTTCGAACTTGCCTTCCGCTTCGATAATCTTCAATCCGACCGCGCCGGTTTTCACCGAACTGGCGATCACCAGTTGGTCGACTTTGATGGGCGTTGTCGAGCTTTCGCTCAAGGCATCGACAAAGGGAAACTTCCAGAGGACTTCGCCGCTGGGAGAAAGGCTCAGAACGTTAGCGCCCGTGAGAAAGATGAGTTGGCGCTTCTCTCCTTCGCCTGCAACAATCGGCGATGAATAACTGGCGGGATCGCCGCCCGCTTTCCAGGCGAACTTGCCGTCCTTGACGTGAAAAGCGGCAACGCCCGTCGTGCCTTTGCCGAGCATTACGATCACTTTGTCATCAACCACCACCGGCGCCGTCGAAACGCCAAAGAAGAGATTGGGCTCCTTATACTCCTTCAACGTGTCTTGTTGCCAAAGGAGTTCGCCGTCGGCGGCGTTCCAGCAGGTAAGGACGCCCGTGTTGCCGAAGGTGAATAATTTGCCCGCGGCGACGCAGGGAGTCGATCGGGGCCCTTCGCCAAACAGCGGTTTGAAGTGGGCCTTGGCATACGTCTTTTCCCACTTTAATTCGCCGCTCTTCGCTTCGAACGCCTGCACCATTTCTGCATCTTTGTCTTTGACCTTGGTGTGCAGAAAAACAAGCCCATCGGCGACGACCGGCGAGCTATTCCCCTCTCCGACGGACTTCTGCCAAACCGGCTTGAGATCGCCCTTCCAAGGAGCAATTTTCTCGGTTGTCGAGCCATCGCGATTGAGCCCGAGCCACTGCGGCCAGTCGGCAGCGGGTGCGGCCATGCTCCAGCCTAGCCCAAAGATTGTCGCAAGCAGCATTGAACGCATGACGCAGTCTCGGTGTGGTAGCGATGGTTCATATCAGGGAAAGAGCGATCCGCGCGTCGGCCTGCCGCGCTGGGCCGTCGCCGTCCCCTTCATTCAAGAATATATGGAGTGGGGCATATCTCCAGCCCCCGCCTAGCTCTTCCGCCAAATGTTTCAATTTCCGGAGATGCGTTTCGGTGATCTGATTACCCGTCTCCTGATAGGCGGGATCGCAAAAATAGACACGACAGCCAAGCGGCCGGGGCTCGCGCGCGGTACAGAGATTTTCTACTTGAAACGGGCAAAAGTCGCCGGAGACCGGTTTCGCATAGGCTGGCGCAGCGGCGAGCAATACGTCTGCCTCAAGCTGGCTGATAAAGAGCGTATGACCATATTCCTTGAATCGGCAACAGCGCCCGGACGAATCGCACTTCGGGCCAGCCGCAGCCACGGCCGCATCCGCCTCGGCATAGATCGCGAGTACGCGGTCGCGGGTGTTTGGAATGGTTTCCATTTGATTTAGCTTAGTGGCCCAAAGCGGTAGTGCGCAAACTGTTTTAGCGAGCGGGGAGCCTCAGTCAGCGACCGGAGTGAAGACTTTACAAACCGCGTCAGCGATTTCTCCGGTCGCTTACGCTCCCGGTTCGCCATCTCCAACCCCTCACTTATATTCAATAATCTTCATCGGCCCGCCACGTAGTCGCGAGCGCTGGAAACGGCACCAGCCAATGAACTCCGGGAATTTCGAGGCCATGCACGAAATGCCGAACGCCAACCGATCGCCGAACGAACGGCCACGGCTGCGCCGGGCGATCCGCAGTGACTGCAAGGGATAAATCAAGAACCCAAGTAAACTCAGGCCCCAGGTTGGCCAAGCCAGCGCCAGCAAGATCACCGGGAAAAGAAAGCCCCACAACAACAGTCGCCGTCGCTCGCGCACCCAATGTCGCTCAGGCGGCTTGCCGTGCATATGTGCCCCGAGCGAATAGGCGAAGCCGCTGCGAACCTGCCGTTTCCACCATTGCCTAACACTTGTCATCGCGGCGTCGTGCAAAGTCATCTCGGCATCGAGACGTTGGATCTTCCAGCCCGCTTGGCGTAAGCGCACGCAGAGTTCGGGCTCTTCGCCTGCGATTAGCGTTGCATTGAAAGTACCGACCTGCCGAAAGGCGGAAACGCGCATGAGTGCGTCGCCGCCACAGGCCGTAGCCTCGCCGATTGGCGTGTCCCACTCGATGTCGCATAGGCGGTTGTAGACCGATTGCTCCGGCTGGCGCTCCCGGCGTCGGCCACAGGCGACTGCAATCTGATCATTTGCGATTAAGAAAGAAGAGGCGGTGTCGAGCCAGCCCCTCGCTATTTCGCAGTCGCCATCGACAAACTGAACGAATTCGATGTCGGAGTTATGTTGCAACAGTTCTTCGAAGCCAGCGTTGCGGGCTCGGGCTGCCGTGAAGGGGGTGGAAAGATCGAGCGGGACAACGGCAGCGCCGAGCGCCCGAGCCGTTTCGACGCTACCATCGCTTGAGCCCGAATCGACATAGACGACCGGCAGGGTCTTCGGGTCAAGCGATGTTAAACAAAGGCGCAGGCGTTCGCCCTCGTTTCGGCCGATCGCCACGACGCCAATCCGAGCCATTCCGTTCCTCGCTGACATTTAATTTGTGCCAAGCCGGATGCGTGAGCGACGGTGTCCGATCGGCAACCGTCCCAGCGGCTTATCGATATTCCAGCCCGATGAGAGTGAAATCTTCGGTGTTGCGTGACTGTTCCAGCATTTCGCGGGAGACCATTTCGACGAAGACGTTTAACGGATCATCGCGATACTTGTTGACGGAGTGCAACAGAGGATCGTTAGCCGGAGGGGCCGACTCGATCGGGTTCACGCCATCGCTGAAGAGCAGGATTTTGTCGCCCGTGTTCAACTGTCGTGTTTCGACACTGAAATCGGCATCAAAGACACCGAGCAAGGCGCCGTTCGCAGGCCAATACTCGACCGCGCCGGAAGCCGGAATGTATAACGGCGCGGGGTGAGAAGCACGGGCAAAACTGAGCGATCCATCCCGGCAATTGAGTTGCATATAGAGCATGGTGACAAAGGGTGGCTCCGCCATGCCAAGCGACACGAGTTCGCGATTGAGCCCCGCCAACACTTCATTCGGTGGGATAAGCCGATACGAACGGCCGGTGATCTCCTTCATCCGCAGACTTTTCTTGACAAAGATGCTGAGCAAACTGCTGGCCGGCAGGCCTTTGCCCATGGCGTCGGCCACATAAAGCGCGACATGTTCTTCATCGAGGCGCAACACATCGTAGAAGTCGCCGCCAATGCGGCTGCGCGGCCGGTAACAGACTTCAAAGCGAGTTTGATGCACTTCCGGCAACGAGCGCGGCTGAAATCCGCGGTGGATGCGCCGGGTCAATTCCATGTCGCCATCGATCTGTTGATAAGCCTGTTGCAGCCGCTGATTGATTTGCTGTGCTTCGGAAGCCCTGCCCTTCAGCCGGGCATACATATGTTCGACGCGGAGAAGAGCTTTCGCCTGCGCCAGCAACAGGGCGGAATTGATAGGCCGGGGTAGACAGATGTCGGCGCCGGCATCCAAGGCGCCGATCAGCAATGCGGGCAATGGCTCAAAGCAGAGCCATATGATTGGCAGGTATTGCTCGCCCAGCTCGATGCGCCAGCGCCGGCAAAGCGCTTGGGCCGAGACGGCTGTGCGGGTTGACATCGAGGATGACGAGTCTGCGATCGAGTGACTTCCGCGAAATCAATTCCGTTATAAGAGGCAGTGGCAACCGGGAACCCCGCTGCTTCCAACGGTTCTTTCGCATCGTCCGGCGTGGGTTCGCCAATCAACAGAATGCGAGGCATCGCGTTGGAACGCATCGAAACTCTTCTCCATCGCGGTAACGGTGAAAGAATCGGGCACTTGGCGAGCCGGGAGCCTCAGCGACCGGAGAGCCACCTGAAAGTTAAGCGTCTTCGAGATAAAAAAGCACATCCGCCAAAGCGTTGCAAGCCGTGTCCAGAGTGGTCCAGTTGCGGTCTTGAAGGCTGACGCGAATATTCTGCATCAGGCGATCGAGATCTTGTTGATCTTCCGGCGAGGCTTTTTCACGCAATCTTTCGGCTTTTTCCAGTAGGGCGCGGGCTTGCACCGCTTCCCGCTGCCCTTCGCGCGGTCCGGCTTCCAAAGTGGGCATCGCAGCGCTCGGTCCTTCACCGGTCGATTCAATATAGTTCGGCGTCTCCTCTTCCAATTCCTCATCGAGGCCTGTTTCGTCCTGTTCGAAACTTTGCTGCCAAAGTTCATCGAGCCGGGCCGAGGCTGCCTGACGTTCCTCGCGGCCGAAGCGAGCGAGTGCGTTGTCGATCGTGACCTGTTTCGATAGACCGGTCAACTTTTCCTTGGCCGTGACTTTGAGGACGCCATCGAGCGTCAGGTCGAGTTGGACGACGAGCTGATTGCCCGCGGGGACTTTCGCCAATCCTTCGATTAAGAACATGCCAACGGGATGGTTGCGGCGGACATCTTCATGTTCGCCTTGGTAAATATCAATCTCGACTTTCGCCTGATTGTCGGAGACCGTGCTGAACGTTTCGCTGCATGAAGCGGGCAAGGCAGCGCCGCGGCGAACGATCGGCGCAAAGTGAAATTCGGGCTCGCCAAAACCGTAAGCCGCGCTCATCGAGGCCAATGTCTTGATGCCGACTGAATGGGGAGAAATATCGACGAGGACGGCTCCAACTTGCTGCCCGCCGATGATGGCGCCCTGAACGGCGGCGCCAAGAGCCACACAGAGATCGGGGTTGATCTCGCGATGAGCGGGTGCTGCAACCGTTGTTCGATCAACTCGCCGACAATGGGCGTCCGGGTGCTGCCGCCGACAAGAATGACACGATCGATCTGCTTCCCCGTCAGCCGGGCGTCGTCGAGCGAACGTTGCAGACAATCCATGGTGCGGTCGAGCAAAGGCCGAATCATCAACTCGAAGTCGATACGGCTGATTTCCGTCGACAGATGCAGGGCGACGCCGTTCTTCTCCGCAATAAACTCTTCTTCGATGCGAGTGAAGGAATGGTCGGTCAACTGTCGTTTGGCATTCTCAGCCGCTCGCAAAACACGGGCCCGGCTAGTCCGATCGGCACGCAGATCAATTTGATGTTCTGAATTAAACTGATCGCAGATCGAGTTGAGCAACAGTTCGTCGAAGTCGTCGCCGCCAAGCGCGGTATCGCCGTGGCTGGCAAGCACTTCGACCACGCCCCCTTCGGTAAGGACGATTGATACGTCAAAGGTGCCGCCGCCCAGATCGTATACCAGAACGCGCAGACCTTCGTTTTGTTGCGGGTCGTAAGTAGGCGCGGCGGCTGTCGGTTCGTTGATAATGCGGAGCACTTCAAGCCCGGCCAAGTGGCCGGCTTCAATCGTCGCCTGGCGCTGCGATTCGTTAAAATACGCCGGGACCGTGATGACAGCTTTCTTGACGTCTTCGCCCAGGAATTTCGCGGCGCGATCGCGCAGCGCGCGCAGGATCATCGCCGAGATTTCTTGCGGCCGAAACTCTTTATCGCCGAGGGAGACCTTGATGTCCTCTCCCATTTTTCGCTTAATCGACTTAATGGTGCGATCCGGAGCGAGCGCCGACTGATTGCGCGCCGGCTTGCCGACCAGTAGTTTGCCGTCTTCCGCTAGACCGACAAAGGACGGCAGAATGGGATCATCATCTTCGCCCGGGATGACGAACGGTCGCCCATCGCGAATGATCGCCACTTCGCTGTTAGTCGTTCCCAGATCGATTCCCACAATCACATCCGACATGGCGTGAACTCCTGATGCGTGCTGCAAAACTCCGTGAATCAGCGTGCGACGCGAACTTGGGCATAACGGAAAATGGCGCCGTCCCGGCGATAACCGCGACGAACTTCTTCAATGACTTCGCCGAGCTGTTTGCCCGTGTTCGGCACGGCCTCGACGACTTCCATCAACTCCGGATCGAAACGCTCGCCGATCGATGGAATCGTTTCGAGGCCGAACTTCGTCAGAACCCGATCGACCCGGCTCAGGCCCATTGTATAACCCGTCATTAAACCATCGAGCGCGTCCTTCACAAAAGCGCCGGCTTCGCTTGCTTTCTGTTCGCGCTCTTTCAATTGACGTACGATCCGGACACGCCAGTCGGCAAAATTCTTCATCTCCGGCGGCGGCGCCTGACCTCCGAACCAACGAGCGGCAAAACCAGGTCTTGTTCGGTCGGTCGGAATCTCCGGCGGCATTTCAATCGTTGTGGACTTTTCCATCCCTTCAAGGTTCGACAAGATCGTGATCATTTGTTTTTCGACCTGCCGACTTGCCATCGCTAGCGAGTCGTAAACGTCTACGATCGCCTTCAACAGGGGTTTCATCTCTTCGTTGTGCTCCGGCTCTTCGTCTTCCTCCGGTGGCTCACGAAGGTCGGCGACTGCTTCTTCCAGTTGCCGCAGGGCCTCCGCATTTTGCTCCAAGGCAGCGCGCGACGCTTTTGTTTGCAGGTTCACTTCATGACGCAACGCGGTGAATTGCGCGACTCAGGCGCTCAGGCCAACCGCTTGCACTGGAGGCTCGACGAATAACTCGCCATCGGGAATTTCATCGAGCCAATCGCGCATATCTGCCAGCGCCCGCTCGACGCGCTCCGGAGTTAACGCCCCGATCGAGCATTGTCCAACAGCAGTTGCAGGCTGTAACGGCGGCGCGGCATCCGGCATATGATCTCCTCGATAATCTGTTCGATGTTGTCCTGCCGGCCCTGTTCGAACAGGTGATAACGCACCCGGCTGTTGATGTCTTTCACCGCATCGTAAGCGGTGCGGATGGCTGTGAAGCGCTGCGGATGCTGCTCCGGAGAAAATTCGCGAACCAGTTGGAGATAGCGTTTGCGGATTGTCTCATCATCGCTTTCCGGAGCGATGCCGAGGATGACATAGGGATCGTTCATACCAGTATCTCCATAAGGTGGATGAGCCCTGGGTGAGCGTCGAGCCGTAAGGCCGACGTGTTGAGATCCACGTCGGCCTTACGGCTCGACGCTTACCTTTACATGCGACGCGGCGCCTTGTTAAAAGAACGGGAAACCTCGGGGGAAGCCGAATCCGAAGTAAGGCCGTGGGGTCATCGCCTCGTCGAGCTGAGGGAACTGCTTCCGGCGCTTCGCGATTTCCTCTTTGATCTGAGAGCTCCGTTCATCGTGCGCCCCGTCGATGAGGTTAAGCGCGTCCAAAAACAAAGAACCGACGGTACGGGAGCTAAAACCTTTCGGCCGACTCAGGATGGAATATTCTCCCAGGAGCCAAGCGAAAACTGGATTCTTACGAAAGCGCGTTTGCCCCTGACGGCAACAGGCCTGCAACAATTTCAGAAAGCGGTAAGCATGCAGCCCCATCGCAAAATCGACAAGCTCGGCTTCGGAGAGCTTGGAATCGAGCCGCTGCTGCAACGGAATAGTGATCTTCTTTTCGTGCCCGCCAATGCCTCGATAGCTCTTTGCCTCCAGCTTGTAAAATCCGAAACAGCTAGCCAGCATGTTCAGGACTGGCCAATCCATCGGCTCGGCGACAATTTGATCGAAACGATCCTGCTGTGCTTTCAAATAGTCCTTTTTCAGCTTGATCAGCTGGCCTTCCACCGCCAGAGTGTAGGCAAAAGCTGGGCATTTGACAGCATCCGCCGTGGCTTCCGCTAAAAGTTGTTCTGCCTTGGTCTGATCGTCTTGTTTGTAAGCGGAAGCCACTAGCAAGGCCTTGGCGAAGGTGTCGAGGCGTGGTTCGCTTACCTGAACCTCGCGCAGCATGGACTCCGCTTCCTCGAAATTCTTTTTCTCAAGTAGCGAACGCGCTCGGACCAAGTTGAGTTTGGCGGAACGGAGCCGTAGATTGCGGTCGAGCGGGTTGGCGTCCACCGCTCTCTTCATACTCTCGGCCGCCTCGACCATCTTCGACTGGGCAACTTGCAGATTCGTGATGAAGACTAGCACTTCGACATCGTGGGGCATTCGTTCCAAGAAACGTTGTGCGAACACTTCGGCTTCGGCATACCGTTCGCCCGCCAACAACAAATTAAGCAACCCGACAGTAGGAGCCTTCAGACTCGGCGCGAGCTCGATGGCCTGCCGGTAGCATTGCTCGGCCGGCGGATCGACGGGCGTTCTTCCAGACTTCTTCTTTTGAGGACGAAACGGCATGAAATCATCGAAGTCATCTTCCTCTTCGACTTGGTCAAGTGCGGTTTGCGCATTGTCGCCCATCCGCTTCCAGAGCATTGCGCGAGCCAGCCGGCCATGTTCGCCGGGCCAATGAACTTCATCTCTGGCGATTTCATCGAGGTAACGTTTCCAATACTTATTTGCTTCAGCGTACTCTTCCTCTTTCTCGTAGATCAGCCCTTGCAAGCGGCTAAATTGTTTGTCGTCGGGGTGGCCGCCGAAGATGCGTTGGTACGCCATCATATCTTCGGGCTCGCCCCCTTCGATAATCAGCCAGTAAAAGCAATTGGCGATTTTTTGCACCATCTCAGGCGTCTGAATCTTGACTTGGCCGATGGCCGCCGAGATCTTTTGCAGCGCCCGTCCTAAATTCTCGGGGTCGTTGAGGAGCGGCTTCAACTCGCGCAGAGCATTGATGGACGGATGGGAAATGATGGACGCCCGACGTTCTGCAATTGCCACATGCGCTGGGGAGAAGGCCGCCCGAAATTTCGCATCGAGCTTAAACCGGAACGGAACCGCTAACTGTGCGGCATAGCGCTCGGGATCGAGCCGCGACCAGTTTTCCAAGGCTCGCACATCGTCGTTCGACGAATAAGCCATCAGGCCGCGTATCAGCAATTTCCAATCGAGAAACGGCGAACTCACGCCGATTCCTTGTAGTGCCTGCCGCGCGCTTTCATCGCGGCCTTGGTCGTACTCAGAAAATGCCTTACGGGCGAGATCGAATTCGCGGTGCATATCCGCGGGGAGATGATCGCGGCCGCGTTGGCGATCGGACATGGCGCGGTCCACGACCATCCCCATAATCCGCGGCAGAGCGCTTGATTCCGGAGCTTTGGCGAGTAATCGCTTCGCCCGATTCAGATCGCCGACGCGAGCGCTGCACTTGGCCAGTTCTTCCCACCAGGCAGGAGGGGCGGCGTCGGTTTTTTCGCTTAAATCGAGCCAGCGATGCGCTTCCAGAAAGTTCTCGCGCCACATAGCTCTGGATGCCTTCGAGAAGGATCGCACGCAACTGCTCGCGATTCTGATCCGTAGGCTGTTGGGCGACGAGTTGTTTGCCGAGCTCCAGCGCTTGGGGAAAACGACCTTCCTTGCGCGCTAACGCAACCCGGTCTCCCAAAGGGGGAAGGGTTGGAACGGCCGGTGCTTTCTTCGATGTAGTTGGCAAGGGTGCCTCCATCCCGCGCAGCCATGTTTGCCTTTTCCGTACTATATCCAAAATCGTTACACCCGCCACCGTTTGGTCCGATCATGAGCGAACGCCATCTTTTTCTGCTATCGCCCTACCGATTGCCGACTCATCATCAGATCGTTCTGAATGAACCGGAAATGGCCTCGTGGCTGAACGGCGCCGTTTGCCTTTGGCATCCGGCATTGATCTTCGGCGCCAAGGAGCCGCCGAAGATTGATTCCTCGTACGATCACGAGATGCCGCTCGCGGGCCAGGTATTTGCCGTCCCGAGCGTGCCGGCTCTGTTTCAAGCGGACGATTGGCCCTATCGTGTTTTAAACGCCGGCGCCATCCGTTTTGAAGCAGCTGCCGACCGAGCGGAGACGTTGGCCAATCTTCAGAAAGCCATCCGCGAGGCTGTCGAAGGTGAAGTGGAATCGGCCAAAGAAGCCTTCGGCAGCGCTGAAATAGCCGCCTTGCTCGCTCTATCGACTGAGCAAGTGGCGCCGTTCTTCGGGCTGGCTTTTGGCTATTTGATGATCGAATCGCTCTTCGACGCCATGGATCACGAACATTTGCTGGCCGTTGAAGACTTCTGGAACGATATTCAACAAGCGATTGCCGCCTTGTTGAATCCGCAAGGCGGCGAGACGGCCGACAAGCACTTGAAAGAGGCGGCGGGCCGACTGCTGGCCGCACGCGAAGTGCTTTACCCGGTTGCGGTTCACGTTCTTGAAATTGCGATGCTCGACCCCGCAAAGCTCGATGCCCCGCTGCCCGGCAGTTTCGACCGCGGCTTTGCCGTCAATCTCTTAGCCGCCGCTCAGACATTGGAGCGATTGGCGTCAGAGCATCCAGAACGAGCTGAAGCGGTCAAGGCAAAACTGCAGGATGATCCGCAACCGCCCGTGCTGGAGATCGTCGGAGGTCACTTTCGTGAGCGTGAGGATGCACTGCTACCTATCGAGTCGCAGCTATGGAATTTCGAAAAAGGCCGGGCCAGCGTCAAGCAACAGTTCGGAGTCGAAGTCCAGGTCTACGGCCGCAAACGCACGGCATTCCACCCGCAGACGCCCCTATTTCTTCACGCGATGGGATTGCGTCATACACTGCTGCTGAACTTCGATAATGCCGTCATTCCGAGTCATCGGGCAACCGTGGTCAACTGGGCATCGCCCGATGGCCGGTCGATTGATGCGTTCACCCGAATGCCGGTGAAGGTGCAGCAGCCGCAGACCTTCTTCAACCTGGTGTACAGTCTGCATCAATCGATCACTACCGACACCGCGCCGACGCTGGCGCTGCTTCACGAAGGAATCGCCGCTTTCCCTCTTTACGATGATTGGCTCGCGCTCAACGCGCTAGCGCCGGTGCTCGGGGAATGGACGACCTTTGGCCGCTATTTCAGCGATGCATTGGCGGGCGAATACGCGGGCGCTGCCAATCCGGACGACTTCTTCGCCGACTATCTGGACGAGCGAGTAAACGAGCATCGGACCGATCCGGTAAGCGCCTTCCCTCGGCAGGCCAGGCAGCGCCGATGCATCGACGCCGTTTGGACCTTGGCCGCCGTCTCCCGAGCTCTCGATGCACCGGACACGGCCGATCTCGAAGCCATCGGCCGGTTGACGCTAACAGAAGATCAGCTCGAAACGGCCTGCCTCGATTTCAGCGCTGATGCTTCCGTCTTGGCTGCCAAAGATCTCGTTCAGTTGGACGAGCATTTTGCGCGAAAGTTAGCAGCGCGCTTGCAATCGCGCTCGGCCGAGGGCCGTGCAGGCTATATGCTGCTCAATTCGTCTGCCTTTCCACGCCGAGTGGCGTTGGAACTTCCGCCGATACAAGGTGCGTTCACAATTGAAGCTCCGGTGAAGGCCGCTCAATTTGATGCCGACAAATTACGCGTGGTGGTGGAAGTGCCATCGCTCGGTTTTGCCTGGCTGCCAAGCGCTGGAACACCGGGCGTATCTGCTGCGAAGCCACGCCTGCGCATGGCAGAAGGGAACGTGGTTCGCAATGAATTTTTTGAAGCGGAAGTCGACCCGGCCACCGGCGGACTGCGCGATATTCGCGATGCGCGAACGCGGGTCCCTCGGGTCGCGCAGCAACTGGTTTACAATCCGGGAAGCAAAATCGAGAACTGTCAGTTGAAGGTGACGATGGACGGCGCTGCACTGGGCGAAATCGTCAGCGAAGGAATGATCGCCGATGAACATGGCCAGCCGCTGGCGAAATTCAAGCAGCGATTCCGCGCCTGGTTAAGCCGGCCGATACTCGACATCCGGATTGAGATAGAACCGATCAAGGCGGCGACTGGCTATGCGTGGCATTCGTATTATGGCGCCCGGTTCGCCTGGCGCGATGAGCGTGCGGCCCTCATGCGCGGGGTTAATGGCATCTCGAATCAAACGAATCACACCCGACCTGTCTCGCCCGACTTTCTCGAACTGCGCGTCGGCAAGCAGAATACGCTCATCTTCCCCGGAGGCCTGCCATTCCACCAACGACACGGCACGCGCATGCTCGACCTCATTCTAATCCCCGAAGGAGAGTCCGCTCGCGTGTTTGAAATCGGCCTGGCCATCGATCGCGAAAACCACATGCAAACCGCGCTCGGATTCGTCTCGCCGGTTTCGATCGTGCCAACTGCCAAGGGCCCGCCGCACATCGGCCCAAGCGGCTGGCTTTTCCATGTTGATGCGCCTAATCTGGTCATGATAGGCCTGAAACCACTGAATGCGCCCGATGGCCTTCGCCGATTGCGAGTCACCTTCCTGGAAACATCCGGCTACGGCGGCACGGCCGAGTTCCGTTGCGTTCGCAATCCCTCCAGCGCCTTATCTACTCGATGGCGAAGGGACTCCATCGACAGCGCTGCCGATCAACGGCGACTCGATCCGCATCCACTTCTCGGCGAACGATCTCTTGCGCTTGCAGGTGAACTTTGGATAGTGTTCGTTAGTAGAGTCGAGGAGTGGCGCGGTGCGAACGTTCCGATGGACAACAAGCGTAGCCGGTCTGAACACTGTCGCTACGCCCCATCTGCTTCGGTCCGTCCGTTTCCACTCCCCGCTCGGCGAACCGGACGGGCGGATTTCCCGCATCCGGCTCTCGGACTTGTCTCTCACACCTTCGCAAACAGCCGGCGTGGGCGGAAGTTTTCCAGTTGGATCAGTCCCAACTCCTCGTGCAGGTATCGTCGCGAGTACGTAGTGATACTCGAACCTCGCACGCGATGCTTCCGGCCCAGCCACCGACGCAGCCTACAGCGCACGTGATCCATCAGTGTCGCATAGACCTCCGTTACCGGACCGTAACAAAAGTAGTTGGCCCAACCTCTTAGGACCGAGTTCAGGCTTCCCACAAGTTCTTCGGTTTCCCGGCACGTCGTTCGCCCTCGGGTCATCTCGCTGACCTTCGCGGTCATGGCTCCGATCTTCTTATCCGACGGTCGTGGGCTGATATACGCACGACCGTTCCTACGCGAGTAACACCGCCCGAACGTGTAGCCTAAGAACGTGAACGTCTCTTCCGGCAGAACACACCGCCGCGTCTTCTTCTCGTTGACCGTCAACCGCAGCTTCCCCATGATCTCACGCATCTCGACCATCGCCTCGTCGGCTAGGCCTCCCGGCGTGCAGATCACGAAGTCGTCCGCATAGTTCACGATGCGAGCGTCCAAACGCCTTTGGTGACCTTGGACCTTCCAGGCCAGAATGAAGCGACGCATATACAGATTCGCCAACAGCGGAGACAAGACCCCTCCTTGCGGAGTGCCCCTCCCCTCGTCCTTGTTGCGGGTCGTCCGCGTCTTCCGCCCACGCTCGTCCGTTTCCTCGACCGCCGCTTCCAGCCATTGTTTGATGACGTGAAGCACGTGTCGATCCACGATCCGACGCGACACCGACTTCATCAGCTCGGCGTGCGGAATGCTGTCGAAGTAGCCGCTCAAGTCCGCGTCAACCACCTCCGTATAGCCATCGTCCAACAGCGCTTGCACCGCTTTCACAGCGTCGTGAGCGCCTATCCCCGTCCGGTAAGCGTGTTGCTCCGGCTGCAGGTCCGCCTCGAAGATCGGTTCGAGTATCAACACTGCCGCCATCTGCGCCACTCGGTCCCGTATCGTCGGTATGCCCAGCGGTCGTTGTTTCCCATCGGCCTTCGGAATCCATACCCGTCGAACCGCCTGGGGCTTGTACGTCCGCGTCTTCAACTCTTCCGCCAGTTCCCCAAGCCACTTCGCCGGACCGTACGTCGTGATGTCTTCGAACGTCTGACCGTCCACCCCCGCTGCTCCGTCGTTCGCTCGGCAACGAGCGTAGGCGTGCATCAGAACGTCCATCCGATACATCTTGTCGTACAGCGCATAGAAGCGGAACTCAGGTTCAGCTTTCGCTTTCGTGTGTAGTGCCGTCCGAAGCTTCTCAACCTTTTCCGGTGGGGTTGGTAGAAACATGTCAATCCCTCGGGCTGTCGCTTCTTTCGACACCGTACAAGAACTGAGGCCCCTTCCCTCCACCGGCATTACCCGGCTTCAACGGTACTACGAGCCCCTCCGCCACCTGACTTGGCCCGGCCTCTCCCTCGCGGGTCTCCGGTTGATCGTCACACGCGATCACCAAGCAGGCTTCCCGTGTTGCATGGTCTTCCTTTGAGAGCGTGCTGTCGCCCTTACTCCGGCAGGAGAAGCAACCCATTCGTTTTCGGTGCGATTGAACTCCGCACCTGGAGTCTGTGGTTGCTTCCGGCGGCCTTCCCCTTCGCGGCACAGGGTCGGCTCCTGCATCACTCGTTTTCGGAGCTTGCTGGCGTTCACGTTACATTACGGCCCACTCTCTCGCGGAGTCACTGTATGACCCTTTCCATCCAAGGCTCCGACGGCTTCGTTGCCTCCACCGCCGCTTGGATTGCTACCGGTCGGAAAACGACTAAACTTACCGGGTGGGACTTTCACCCACTGAAAAACCATACCTTCTCACGGCGCACGCCGCGACGCGAAGGCTTTGCGCAGCGGAGCGCTTGCCTTCCGAAAGCGCTCCGCTGCGCAAAGCCTCCGCGTCGCGGCTAACAGCGTAGCTTCACGAGTTACTCCGCAAATTGAGAAACCCATGTCAGCACACTTTCAACTCGTAAGCGATTATTCGCCCGCCGGCGATCAGCCGAAGGCCATCGAACAGATTCTCGACGGGTTTCGAGCGGGTAAACGTTTTGAAGTTTTGCTCGGCGCTACAGGAACCGGCAAGACCTACACCGCCGCGAACGTCATCGCCGCTCTGAACAAGCCCACCCTCGTTCTCGCGCATAATAAGACGTTGGCAGCCCAGCTCTACAAGGAATTCAAGGGGTTCTTTCCGCATAATGCGGTTCAGTATTTCGTCAGCTACTACGACTATTACCAGCCGGAAGCGTATATCCCCCAGCGCGACATTTACATCGAAAAAGACTCGTCCATCAACGAAAACATCGATCGTCTGCGCCTCTCGGCCACCAGTGCCCTAGTGAGCCGACAAGATGTGATCATTGTGGCCAGCGTTTCGTGCATCTACGGCCTCGGCTCGCCGAGCGATTACCGGCGGATGATGGTTCACGTAACGAAGGGCGAGGTCGTCGATCGGGATAATATCCTGCTGAAGCTGGTCGATATCCAATATCAGCGCAACGATATCGCCTTCGAACGCGGCCGTTTTCGCGTGCGCGGCGACACGATCGAAATTTGGCCCGCCTCCGAAGAGTATGCCCTCCGCATCGAACTATTCGGTGATGAAGTCGAAAACCTGGCGACCATTCGGCCCATCACTGGCGAAACGATTCAGTCGCTCGACGAGTTGTTCGTCTACCCCGCTAAACACTTCGTCACCCCGGAGGACCGCACGCGCGCTGCCATCGAAGGTATCGAAATGGAACTGCAGCAACGGCTCGAACAGTTCAAAAGCGAAGGCAAACTGCTCGAGCTAGAACGGCTGAAAGCACGCTGCCGTTACGACCTCGATATGCTTCGCGAAGTGGGTTACTGTTCGGGCATCGAGAATTATGCGCGTTGGTTTTCGGGGCGTAAGCCGGGCGAAGCGCCGTACACGTTGATCGATTTCTTTCCGGAAGACTTCTTTTGCGTTGTTGACGAATCGCACGCCACGCTGCCGCAAGTGCGCGGGATGTATGCCGGCGACGCTAGCCGTAAGCAGACGCTCGTGGAGCATGGCTTTCGCTTGCCCAGCGCCCTCGACAACCGCCCTTTGCGGTACGAGGAGTGGGAAGCAAGGCTCAAGCAGGTTCTTTGTTTGTCGGCCACACCGGGGCCTGTTGAGCTCGAACGCACCGGCGGAGAGATCGTCGAGCAAGTCATTCGACCGACGGGCCTGGTCGATCCCATCATCCACGTTCGGCCCGCGCGAGGCCAAGTGCCCGACTTAGTCAAGGAGATCGAGAAGCGCGCCGAACGCAAGGAACGCGTCCTTGTTACGACCCTTACAAAACGCATGTCCGAAGACTTGACCAACTACTTCCGTGAAACGGGCTTGAAATGCAAATGGCTGCATTCGGAGCTCGATGCGATCGAACGCATTCAGGTATTGCGCGAACTGCGTGAGGGCTTATTCGATGTGCTCGTCGGCGTAAACCTGCTCCGCGAAGGCCTTGACCTGCCGGAAGTGTCGCTCGTAGCTATCCTCGATGCCGACAAAGAAGGTTTTCTCCGCAGCGAGACGTCGCTTATCCAAACCATTGGCCGTGCCGCCCGCAACGTCAATGCGGAGGTCATCCTTTATGCCGATCACGTGACCAATTCGATGCAACGGGCGATGTCGGAAACGGCGCGTCGGCGCGAAGTTCAGACGGCGTACAACGCGGAGCACGGCATTACACCCACGACCGTGATATCAGCCATCAAGAATTCAATTGAGGACGAAGTCGCGGCCCACCAATTGGCCCAGGAAGTGGCCGGCAAAGAAGAAACCGATTACATCACCGCGGAATTCCTGGAAGAACTCCAGGCCGAGATGTTAAAGGCCGCCCAAGAGCTCGACTTCGAACGCGCCGCCGAACTGCGCGACCGCATCGCTAAATTGAAAGGCGAGCCGGTGGCATCATCGCAGACAAAGAAGAAACGAGGGGGAAAACGAAGGCGGTAAACTGGTAAGCCTCGTCGGGTGGCTGAAGGCTTTGCGAAACCCACCGTTGCGTCGAAAGGTGGGTTGCGCAAAGCCTTCAGCTACCCTACAAGAAACCACAAAGATCCGAATAGGCAACGAAATAATTTGCCGAAATGCTACACGAAGTGCTTGCTGCGGCAACGTTCGAACGGTAGAACATTTTCCAAGCTCCCCTCCTATCTCCGCTTCACGGAATCGGGGAGAACAGGTAGACGCGTGGGCCTCGATTCGCGATCGTATTTTTGATTAAGGCGCAAAGGAGCCGCTTCGATGGGCGATATTTTTACAACGTGGTTTTTCGTCTTGCTCGCCGTTCTTCTCGGCCTGGTCGGCGTACTGATTTACATGCGTACCCGGCCGAAAGATGAAGAGTAAGAAGTTTTCCGTCGGATTAAAGGACACGTGAGTCTCTTCCGGCGGAAAATTCATTCCTGCCAATTCAATTCTTTAAGTTACGACCGCCGCCCAGATAGATCATTGAGCGCGTAAGCGGGACTGCGCCCGAGTCCAATCGCCGACCAGAGCGTCGATTGCCATGCTCTTGCGATCGCGCCAAACCTGCAACTTCACTTTCTGCCCGGCGGGTAAGGCGCTAATCAAGTTGATCAAGTGATTCTCGTTCCGAATGACAATCCCATCAATTTGCAGCACGACGTCATTCGGCTGCAGGCCGGCTTGTGCGGCCGGACTATCCGGGTAGACCGACTCGACGAGAGCGCCATGGACTCGGTCGAGACCAAGCTTTAAAGCATCGGCCGGCTCCATTGTTTGCGAAAGGTGAACGCCGAGGTAACCCCGGCTAACGCTCCCTTTATCAACGAGTTGGCGAATCACTCGTTTGACCATATTGACCGGAATGCTGAACGCCACCCCACTGTTGCTGCCGCTGTGCGAGGCAATAGCCGTGTTGATGCCAATAATCTCCCCATCCAGGTTGACGAGAGGTCCACCACTCGAGCCGGGATTGATGGCGGCATCGGTCTGTAAGAAGTCCTTGATTCGTATCGTGTTGCCTAGACTAACTTGGCCTCGCTCGCGCGCGCTGATGATGCCATGCGTGACCGTCTGATTCAGGCCGAAGGGCGAGCCGAAAGCGAGCACCCATTGGCCAACGCGAGCCCGCTCGCTGTCGCCGAATGGAGCATAAGGAAGGTCTTCGACGTCGATCCTCAACGCTGCGATGTCCGACTCGGGATCGGCCCAAATCTGAACCGGGTGAAACAGTCGGTTGTCGGCCAGATGGACGGTGATCTGATCGGC
Source organism: uncultured Planctomycetota bacterium (assembly GCA_963718635.1). GTDB lineage: Bacteria > Planctomycetota > Planctomycetia > Gemmatales > Gemmataceae > JAIOQJ01. The sequence goes on from OY970367.1 coordinate 43,839, forward strand.
CTTCGCGTTGCTGACGACATGGTTGTTCGTAACAATGATGGCGCCTTGGATTCCCTCGACACGGACAATGACTCCCGAACCAGATTCCTCAATTGGCTTACCGCTCTGACGTCCATTGGGCGACGGCGCCGGTGGTTTAACCGCCTCGATCGAGACCACGGCTGGCGATATCTTTTGGATGACCTGCTCGAAGCGATCCGAGAATGCCGGTGTCGAATTCGAGATAAAAGCCGGCGGTGGCGGGGGAACAGGCTTGCTGTTTTCCGCCATGATGAAATTGGGATTTTGCCAGAGAGCGATGCCGGTCAGACCGCCGGCAAAACTGCAGCCCCCGAGAAAGAAATAAGTCAAGGTGCGCTTCATGGTGATGATTTCCAGAAATTCCACGAACTGCGTGGAGATGCCGATTTTGCCGTCGCAACCGCTTGCCGCCCTTGCTCGATCAACCTGAGCATTGGGATTAACGCGACTAAGCCGCCGTGGCTTTTCAACTACACCACTGTAATCATTGCAGCGCACGTCGCAATAACCAAAAATGAAATTGATTTTGTAGAAATGTATTCTGAAGCCGTCATATTAAGCACAAAGCCCGCCGCCGGAACACCGGCGACGGGACTTTGGCAAAGACCTGAATAAAAACGAGATCGTTTACTTCGAGTAGTCGAACTCGAGCTCCGCTATGTTGACTTCGCGATCATCCATCCCCGAATCCCCGTCGGAAACGCTGTTCCAATCGCCGAGGCCACGACGGTCGAGCCAACTGCCGTCGTGTTCCATTTCCCGCTGGCATTTGATGCAGAGGGTGCTGTAGGGCAGCGCGTTTAATCTGGCTACCGGAATTTTGCTGCTGCAACCTTCGCAAGAGCCATAAGTGCCTTGCTTCAAGCGCTTCAAGGCTCGTTCAATCTGTCGAAGTTCGCGCGATTCCAATTCAGCGAGCTGCGAAGCAAGTTCCTCGCCACTGCTGTCAAAAGCCGCATCAGCAGAATCACCGGCCGCTGACGATTGTTTCTTGACGCCTAAGTCTTCCAGTTCCATGCCAAGCCGGCGGCGCAGCCCTTGCCGGCGAGACATCAAGGATTTATGTAATCTCAGTAGAGCTTCACGTCTTGCCATAACACACCACCTTTCGCGATCGAGCACTACAGCTTTACGCCAGCTAGTGCTATTTAGTTCGAGATCGATCGATCTGGATCCCATCCTCGCCGAACGTCCCGGTTGTTTAAGTGAGCCACCCTAAGCAATTCGAATGCCGCCCCGAAACATTTGCCGTTTTTGGCCAGGGTCGAAATATTTTCAACGCATAATAGCTGAAAACAACTATTAGTAGGCGCTAAGTTCTACGCAATCCGCACAAGTATACATGATTTCCCAAAAGAAATCGGAAAAGGTCAAGCGGTAAAGTCGAAAATAAGACAGATTGTTGTAGCAATATGCCACATTTTCTTAGTTCGACGCGCCTTGGGAGCTAAAAGGTTCGCGCGAATGAGCGAAAGTATTGCCGGGTGCGCCTGGTGCGCAACTCTTTCTAGCAAATCTGGCGAGCGTCTCGGCGTAAGCCCGCCGTGGGTCCGGACCCACGGCGGACTTACGCCGAGACGCTCGCCGAAATCCGTTGACGCACCCGATTGCCTTTCTAGCTACAAAATGCGACCGGCCCAAGCAGTTGCGTAGGCGATCGTGCTGCAACGCCGACCAGCGCCCATGCGCCCGTGTGGATTAAGGATTCTGATTGGCGCCCGCTATCAGTGCGGCCAGATCCGCTTGCGGCGCCAGAAACCAAAGACGGGGGAGCAGACTCTGCGACAAACGTCGCGGTTCGAGCAACGTGGCTGAACTTTTTCCTTGGCTCCCAATGAGCGAACTCAAGAAAGACGGCGACTTTTCATACGCCACGACCTCGTATTTGGGAAGACCTGAAGCAGCGGCCTCAACTGCTTTTTCCAACGTTCCGATCTCGTCAATTAAGCCGTATTTCAATGCTTGCGCTGCGGTAAAGGTGCCGCCGTCAGCCCGGTAGCGCGTGTAAGGAACTAGCGTCGGCCAACCGAACCAGTCCGTCTCGATATTTCCTTTTGCATCGCGAACAGCGATTTTCTCTCGGGCGACGGCCTCGTCCCGGAGCATTGCTTTCGTCAACTTTGGCCGTCCAGCGGCGACGATGTCAAGGAAGTGATCGTAGCCGGCGTCCACCATCTCTTGCCACGGCTGTCGTTCCTGCGGAGTTAGTTGATGAAAAGGAGAGCCGCTTGCCTTGATTCCCCCTGCCTTGATTAGCTCGAATTTAATCCCATTGCGATTGATCAGTTCGGCGACGTTCGGCAGCGAAGCATAAACGCCGATCGAACCGGTCAGCGTAGTCGGGTCGGCGAAAATCTTCTCTGCAGGCATGGCGATGTAATAACCGCCCGAAGCGGCGATGCCGCCCATCGAGACAATCATCTTTTTCGGATGGCCATCGGAGAATTTCAGCAGTTTGCCATCGCGAAGCTGCGTTAGCATTCGGTGCAGCTCTTCGCTGGCGGACACCGTTCCGCCCGGGCTGTCGATTCGCACAACAAAGGCCTTTACTTTGTCGTCTTTGCCGGCCTGCTCGATCTGCTTGATGAAATGACTGGTCATCCCCTCCATCAACACGCCTTCAATGCGAATGACCGATACCTTTGTCTTCGAATCGTCCTCACCCCAGAGCCGGGTTTCGGGGAGATCATCGCTCTCGGCGGAGTGATGATGAACCAGCACTCCGCACATAATGAAATTGCACAACAGCGAGCCGGCGATAAACAGCCAAAGAAAAGCACGACCGCAACCAGTGCGGCTTCGCGACGAATTCGAGTTATCATTCATCGGGGCATTGTCGGAGAGTCGCACTCGGGCGTCAAGCGGCTAGGATGCGCTTTCGGGCAGCGGGGTGCGCCAGCGGATTCTGGCGAGCGGCGCCGCGTAAGCCCGCCGTGCTTCCCAACCCACGGCGGGCTTACGCGGCGCCGCTCGCCAGAATTGCCAGAAAGAGTTGGCGCACCCGTTCAGCGGGGAAAAACAGTCGGCCGACTTCTACAACATAAACAGGCCCCTCGACCGGGAAAATTGAGAAGCACTCATGCCGCGAACGCAACACGTTGAAAAACACTTTACCGCTTCTGAGATGGTCCGCGACATTGTGATCGGGATGTCGGACGGCCTTACCGTGCCATTTGCTCTCGCGGCGGGTCTCTCCGGCGCCGTTTCCGCGCGTGAGGTGATCATTACCGCAGGATTAGCCGAAGTCGCGGCCGGCGCGATTGCGATGGGCTTAGGCGGCTATCTCGCGGCACGCACCGATGCGGAACATTTCGCTTCCGAACGTCTGCGCGAAGAGGCCGAGACCGAGGAACTGCCCGAGAAGGAACGGGCGGAGGTTGGCGAGATTCTACGTTCTTACGGAGTGAGTGAGGACGCCTTATCGCCCGTGGTCAATTCCATCTGTGCTGATAAGGATCGCTGGGTCGATTTCATGATGCGGTTCGAACTTGGCCTTGAAGAGCCCGAGCCGTCACGTGCCCGCCGCAGTGCTTTGACCATCGCCTTATCTTACATCGCGGGTGGCTTAGTGCCGCTCACGCCCTATTTTTTCTTCCGCAATGTTCACGAGGCATTGGCGGCCTCGGCGATGATCACCTTGTTGGCGTTATCGGTTTTTGGATACGTCAAAGGCCGATTTACCACGGTACGCCCGTTCCGCAGCGCCTGGCAGACCGTGATTGTCGGCGGTCTCGCGGCCACTGCCGCATTTGCGATCGCTAAGATGTTTAATTCGTAGTACTGGTGTTCGAGCACAGCGAAAGTCGTCTGATTTAAGCAAGGATCTGCGTGTAGAGGAAGTCATCAAACTTCCGTGGGAGGCCGGTGTTTGCGTGTAGCGGAGGTCGTCAGACTTCCGCAGGAAAGCGGAAGTCTGACGACTTCCGCTACACGCAATGACGCTGGAAGTTGGACGACTTCCGCTACACTGAACCGTCGGCTACTTCATTACTTATCGAGAATGGATTATGTATTTTATCATCGGCAAGTGTTCTCTCGGTTCGGTATTGGTCGCCTCGACCGAAAACGGGATATCTGCAATCTTTCTGGGCGACAATTCAGATGAATTGATACGCAATCTCCGGGAACGATTCCCGCGGATCGACATAGGGCACGATCAAAAAGCACTGAAGCCGATTCTTGATGACGTGATCGCATTGATCGAAGATCCGCTACACCGGATGAAGCTTCCACTCGATCTTCACGGTACGGCGTTTCAAATGCGGGTCTGGCAAGCCCTTTTGCAGTTAGAGCATGGATCGACTACGAATTATCGGCAGCTTGCCATTCAGATCGGTCAGCCGACAGCGGCTCGCGCGGTTGCTCAAGCATGTGCGGCCAATCCGATCGCCGTTCTCATTCCCTGTCATCGCGTCCTGCGCAGCGATCGCTCTTTGTCGGGGTATCGCTGGGGCGTGCAGCGTAAGGCCATGTTGCTGGAACGCGAACGAGTGAGTCTATCTGCCTGAACGGGCGAAGACATGCCTCGCTCTCACACCAGTCCATACGATTCCTATATGGCTTCTGTGCCTCCTCTCACTACTGCCTTACCGAACGTTGCCGCCGATCCGCAGGCACTGCGAGTCGTGCTATTCGGCATGCCGGACGCGGGCAAATCGTCGTTGCTGGGCGCCTTGTTGCAAGCGGCCCACACGCAAGACCGCATTCTTCAGGGACGTTTGATCGATCTCACCAATGGGCTGGCCGAGTTATGGAGGCGCGTTTACGAAGATCGTCAGCGCGAAACGCGCGAAGAGATCGTCGCGTATCCCATGTTCTTTGAGCCGTATGCCGGTGATCCGAACGCGACCCCCCATCTGCCCGTAATGATTTACGATTGCGATGGCCGTGTCGCGAACGATCTCCTTTCGCAACGTCAGGCCTTAACGCCAGCGGCGGGCGACGGGAGCCTGGCGAAGGCGATCCTTAGCGCTGATGCTATCATTCTCGCAGTCGATGCCTCCGCCGCCGACGAGCAGGTGGAGACGGATTTTCGCGAGTTTGCCCGTTTTCTGCGCGTTTTAGAACTGCAACGCTGCCGCCAGATGGCAGTAGGCGACTTCCCTATCTTTCTAGCCCTTACGAAGTGCGATCGGATGGTCCGTGAAGCAGTCGGACGCGTGGAGTGGGATAAGCGTATCGCGGAACGGCAGCGCCAGGTGACCGAACGTTTCGCGCGTTACCTGGAAGCGAACCCCGGAAACCCGGACACGCCCTTGTCTTTCGGCAGCGTGCAGATGCAGGTCGTGCCGACCGCCGTGAAGCGCCCCGCATTGACGGACTCTCCTGCTCAACCCCGTACGCCGTTCGGCGTCGGCGAGCTATTCCGGGATTGTCTTCGCGCCGCCTACTTTTTTCACCAACGCGAAATGACAGCCGACCGCCGCTTGAAGCGAGTTGTGACCAGCGCAGGAGGCCTTCTGGCGGCGGCGGCACTAGCCGCTTTTTTGCTGATTCGCTCAGGCGGGCCAGTCGAGAAGCCCGCTGGCTTTGCGGATAAAGTGGCGCAATACGAAAGCCGGGATAAGCCGTTGCCCGATCGCCTTGCCAACGACGCCTTACAACGGCGAAACAATGAACTGAACGAACTGCGCGAAAACCCCGGCTTTGACCAATTGCCCGAAAATCTGAAGAGTTTTGTCGCCGGCCGTCTGGAGGAGCTTCATGCCTACCTTCGCCTGCGCGAACAGTTGGTTCAAATCCCGACAGCCGAGAAAGCTCGCACGGTCAAGGAACTCGATGGAATCAAAGGAAAGCTCGAGAACTTGGCTGCGGTTCCAGCACCCTATCAGAAAGAGTGGGAGAACAAGCCGCCTCCGGCGGTCATCGAGCGCAGCCGTCGGATTGTCGAGTGCCTGGCGCTCCGTACTGCCGTCGACCAATTGAAAACGTTTTTTACGACGCTGACAAACCGGGCAAACGAGCAATTGTTTGCTGCCGAATTTAGTCCTGAGTGGGAGGATCGTGTCAATTCCATTTTCGATGAGGAAACGAAGGCTCCAATTGACCGCACCTCGCGGGCTTACGATTTCGAAGAAACAGCGTCTGCACAAAAGGAATGGCTGAGCGTCCGCCGAAAACTGATGGACGTTCGCGACATGGCCGCGGCGCTCGGCTTGACACGCGACACGCCGGGGGCGGAAGCTCTATTGCTCATTCCGACCCTGCCAGCCGATTCAAGTTTGAATGCTTTTTCAGCCGAGCCCTCGACAAGTTGAACAAGCTTTATCCAAACTGGCGAAACTGGTCGATCGCGCACGTGCCTGATGCGCTGGACAGATGAGTTGCGCAGAAAGTTGAAACGCTCATTTGATCAACTCGTTCGGGATAGCCATCGGATGATCCTGGAAAAATGGCGCACGAGCGAGCCATCGGGCGATGACACACCTGAAGATTGGCACGGCATCGCCGAATTGCTGACGGCCAAACCGTTGCAAGAATGGCGCGAACTGCTCGGTTTCATGGCGAAGCTGCTCGATCCCCAGGCCGAGGATCCGGTCGCTGCACTCGTATCCTTTCTCAAAACGGATCGATTTGAGATGCAATTGAAAGCAGCGACTATTGCCATTCCGAAAAACCTACCGCAGGGGCCGTTCTCGCCGGCGGATGCGTTCGAAGTCCGCTGGCGCAGCAGTCGCGCGAAGGCGACTACGTTGCGATTTCGGCTCGACAAGTCGGCGACGGACGATGGTATCCGCGATACGAAATATCGCTTCAACTTGGAAGAGGGGGACAGCCGCATATCGTTTCAGCCCGGCGATCAATTGAATGCGGTACTCGGCTTAACAAAAGGGGACAAAAGCTGGGAGTTGATTTGGTCGAACGGAAGCACGGCAACTTACGCTTTTGATGCTTTGACCCGTCGCCCTTATCTGCATCAGGCAAACGTTTCCGATAAGGGAACACTCGCGGACGGTGTAATCGTGAATTGGGAAGGGAAAGTTCCCGTTGCCCCGTTGTTGCTGCCTGACGTACGACATGCCCGTAAATAGCATTGCTCGAGGTCAGCCCCGCAATTTGTGCAACGCCTCCAAGTATTTGTCACGGGTCTTCATCACAATCTCTGTCGGCAATTCGGGGGGCGGGCTGTTCTTGTCCCAAGTCGTCGATTCAAGCCAATCGCGCACGAACTGCTTATCGTACGAAGGCTGCGAGCGTCCCGGTTCATAACGATCCGCGGGCCAGAAACGCGAGCTGTCCGGTGTGAGCACTTCGTCGATTAAGATAATCTCGCCTGAAGGGAGCTTGCCCCATTCGAACTTTGTATCGGCCACAATGACCCCACGCGCGCCGGCATACTCGACGGCTCGGCTATAGATATCAAGACTTTTCTGCCGCAATTGGACTGCTGCATCCTTGCCGATGTTTTGCACCATCTTTTCAAAAAAAACATTTTCGTCGTGGCCGCTCTCGGCCTTAGTTGATGGGGTAAAAATCGGTTCGGGCAAGCGCTCGCATTCTTGCAGGCCGCGCGGGAGGCGAATGCCGCATACCGTTCCGCTTTGGCGATACTCTTTCCAGCCTGAGCCGGCCAGGTAGCCTCGAACGACGCATTCGATGGGAAAAACTTCGGTCTTGCGCACGAGCATGGAACGGCCTTCCAGACTTTCGCGCTGCTCGCGAAAAGGCAGCGGCATGTCTTCGATCCGCGTGCTGAGAAGATGGTTAGGCATGCCTAAGCGCTCGAACCAAAAACAGCTCATCTCAGTAAGAAGGCGTCCCTTATCCGGTATCGGTGTCGGCAGCACCCAATCAAAAGCGCTGATGCGATCGGTGGCAATGATGGTCAGGCGATCGCCGAGATCGTAAACGTCCCGCACCTTGCCTCTGCGGCAAGGAAACCCAAGAATATCGCTGCAAAGCAGAGGAGCCGGCATGGTGGACCTCGTGGCGTTCGGGTGATCGAACTTCGTACGTTGTCGCTTATCGTTCGGATGTTCTCTTCTTTTTGATGGCTGGCCTTGTCGGTCGTTCCTTCTTAGTTGGTTCCGCTAATTCTGCTTCGATGGATTCAATACTTGGGAGGCTCGATCGCAGTTCACGTGGTAAAGCCTGGGTGAGTTCATATTCTGAAACGCCGATTGGAGCCGTGAACCCATGCAATGCTTACTCGGCAACTACGCGGTTGCGATCCTGACAGAGAATAAGCCCGATCGATCGCGCATCGCTATCGTGCTTCAATTTGGCGTCTACAACATTCAGGTAAAAGTTCATCTTCCCGGCGTAGTCGGGTTGAAAAGCGCCGATCTTTAAGTCGATGACTACATAGCAGCGAAGTTTTAGATGATAAAAAAGTAAATCGATTGAAAAATCTTCATCGCCAACCTCGATCCGGTACTGCCGACCCACAAAAGCAAAGCCCTTGCCGAGTTCAATTAGGAAACGTTCGAGATGGTGCAGCAGTTGGGTTTCGAGTTCGCGCTCGTGAAAGGGTTCCGTCAAAGTCAGAAAGTCAAAGATATAGGGATCCTTGAGCAGTTGAACGACGATTTCGGATTGAGCGGAAGGCGACAACGCGGGCATGTTCGTAATTGCCTTGCCTTGCCGGGCGTGGGCTTTTCTACGAATATGATGCAAAAGGATGTTTCGGCTCCAACTGTGCTCGAGCGTCTGTCGCATGTACCAAGTACGATGGCCGAAATCTTTGACTTTTTCGAGCAGAATGACGTGGTGGAACCACGGGATTGACCAGAGAAGCGATCCGTCAACGTATGCAACAGGCTGTTGCGTTATCTCCTGAGGTTGCGACGACAACTTTGGCGCGTCGACTTTGGCAATCGGTTGTCGTAATTGTGCCGCAAGCTGCGGCACAATTGCAGGACTCGCCGATTTTGCCCCTTGCGACATGCTTTTTTTTGGCGGTGGCAATTGTGCCGCAAGCTGCGGCACAATTGCAGGACTCGCCGATTTTGCCCCTTGCGACATGCTTTTTTTTGGCGGTGGCAATTGTGCCGCAAGCTGCGGCACAATTGCAGCCGGATCTGGATAGGCCCTGTAAAATCTCAGCATTCGTTTGATATTTCTTTCGGAAAAGCCCTTCACTTCCATGAATTCATCTCGCAAATCCTTTGCTAAACGAGGGATCACTCCCGCTCCCCAACCTTCTTTGTCTTGCTTGGTGTCAATCATCCGGCCAATATCCCAATAGAGCTGAATTAATTCGGCGTTGGCCGCGAAGACGGCTCGGGTCTGCGAGTGCCGAATGCGCGACTTCACTCGCTGAAGCAAGTCTGCGTAGTCAGCCAAGGGCCTGGCGGTTTTCTTCTTGCTCACAGCTTCTTCCTAAAAGTTTCTGATTGCGCCAAAGAAATTCTCATTCAGAAGAGCCATCGGAGGCGCTTCTACTCATCGCCAAAACCGCAGCGCGTGGCCCAGATACCGCCCCGAAAATCGAGGTTCCCGCTACAAGAACATTCGCGCCGGCTTCGACAACGATCGGCGCGGTGTGCATGTCGATGCCGCCATCCACTTCAAGCTCGCACCGGGATGGACCGATCAGGGCACGAAGCTGGCGGACCCGCTCCGGGCTCTCGGGAAGAAAGGCTTGCCCGCCAAAGCCAGGCCAGACGGTCATGCAGAGAGCCAGATCGATTTCCTTTAGAAACGGTTCAAGAGTTTCGACAGCAGTTCCTGGATTGATGGCAAGGCCGACGCGTTTGCCGAGCATTCGAACCTTTTTAATGAGGGGCCGCGGGTCAGCGAGCACTTCAAGATGAACGATCACTGAATCAGCGCCAGCTTTCAAGAAAGCGTCCACGAACTTTTCGGGTTCGGCAACCATCAAGTGAACTTCGAGCGGCAAACGTGTTACCGGGCGCAGCCCCTTAACGACAACCGGGCCCATGCTCAAATTAGGCACGAAATGGCCGTCCATAACATCAACGTGAATGCGGTTGGCGCCGCCAAGTTCGGTCTCGTGTACCAACTCGCCTAGTCGGGAGAAGTCGGCTGCCAGGATCGAAGGTGCAATAGCTATCATGATGGACTGCGTTCTTAGGGTGGATTATGACTGCACGTTTTCTTGTGTTAATGATAGGACCAAATAAGAGCGGCGACAGCCAGGCGCATTTCGGCACGAATCGCTTCCTCAGCCGTCTTACTTCAAAGACGATCCACGTTGAGGTGCGCATCCATATTCAACGTAAAAATTCAAGCGACCGTAACGATTGTGCCGATATGGAAAAAGCAGGGATGCTTGGGATTAGGGTTATGGGAGAGGTGCGATGGCCGACTCCGATTGGATGAAATTCAAGCAGATTCGAGGCAAAACCCTGCCCGAGCGCATCGATTTCAATGGCGCGAGCTTTCATCTCGAACAACTCTTCAAGCGCGATTTTTATGCGGCCACCGGGCTTTATCGCATCGACGCCGTAACGTTCGGCATTCCCACTCAAATAGTTCTAAAGATCTATCACACGGAATCGCTAGGCCTTATCCCGCTCGCTTGGCTTGGCCGGCGTCAGTGCAAGCGCGAAGTTTTTTACTATCGAGCAATCGAAGGCATTCCGGGCCTATCTCGATTTCTAGGCCGTTTTGGCGATTCGGGCTACGTACGCGAATATGTGCCTGGCTGCCATCTACGCGAATACCGGAAACAGCATCAACCGGGCACGGCCTTCTACGCGGTACTGCGTGAAATGCTCGGCCGCATTCATGCTCGGGGTTTATCCCACAACGACCTGAGCAAGCCGGAAAACATTCTCGTTCGCCCCGATGGCTCGCCGACGATCATCGACTTCCAGATCGCTTCACGATTCGCTTATCGCCTGCCCATCCTGAAGCAATTAGGGAACAGTTTCCTTCGCTACCTGCAATCGCTCGACCGTTATCATCTTGATAAACACCATCGGCGCGGCAGGCCTCAAGATTTCTCTGCCGAAGAATTGCGCCAAGCTCGAAAGAAAGGGGTCGCCCTCTTCCTGCACGGCCACCTCGTCCGCAGGCCTTATCGCGTCTTGCGGCATTTTGTAATGGGTCGATTCTTGCGCGTCAAAGAGACGGCCATTACTTTGGGCGAAAGCGCATCAGCCGGCAAGGGATCGTCCCATTCATCAACGGCACCGACTCTTTCAAAGGCAGCTTGATCGCCCGGCCCAGCTCCGCATTCCCAGTAAAAACACAGCAGTTCCAACCGCTCGCCAGCTCGGCAAAGACTCGACCGATTGATTCGTAGAACGGGAACAATTCCTCTTCTTCACCCAGCCGTTCGCCATAGGGCGGGTTGCAGAGAATGGTTCCGGCGACACCCTTGGGCAAGCGCAAATCGAGTAGTTCTTTACGTTCGAATTCCAGTAGATTTCCGATGCCTGCGGCTCGCGCATTCCCCTTCGAAAACTCGGTGGCATCGCGCCGAATATCCGAACCGATGATTGGCGCCGGCAATTTCTTCAAAACACCTTGCGCGCTGTGTTACGAAGGTCAGCCAACAGCGCCACATCGTAATCGATCCAGCCCATGAAACCGAAATGCTTGCGCGTCAGCCCTGGGGGGCGTTTGAGGGCAATCCAGGCCGCCTCGATGGGCAATGTTCCTGAGCCGCACATCGGATCAACGAAAGGCGTCTGAGGATCCCAGCCGCTGCGCAGGATCAGCGCCGCCGCCAATGCTTCGTTGATGGGGCTCGCGTAAGTATGGGTCGATAGCCACGCTTGTGCAATGAAGAGCCCGATGAATCGAGACTGAGAACGATGTCGTCGCGATAGATATGCAGATTGAGCCCGACCATCGGCTGTTCGGTATCGACCGAAGGTCTTCGACCGCATCTTGCAATAAACTGGTCGCAGATAGCATCTTTGGTGCGAAGGGCAGCGTACAAGGAATGAGTGATGTGCGAGTCGCGGACATTGCAGTCGACTGCCAGCGTATGCTCCGGCGTCATGTACTTTTGCCAGTCGATCGTTTGCACCGCTTGGTAAAGCTCATCGGGCGATTCCACGTGCGCATTCAGGACTGGCTGCAAAACGCGAACGGCCGTGCGCAGCCACAGATTGGCCTTATACAAAGTGGCCGCATCGCCTTGAAATGCGACTCCGCCGCGACCGGAAGCGATTTCCGTCGCGCCGAGCTGCCGAAGTTCTTCGGCCAGAATCGGCTCCAGGCCGCGTGCGCAGGTAGCGAAGAAGTGGAGCATGAGATCAGTAGGGGGATTTTCGCGTTAGCCGCGACGCTCTGCGGAGCGCGGCAATCGCTCTGCAGACGCCGCTGGTAACTACGCCTTATTCCCCGATAGGCTCGGCGGTGATGAGCCCAAATCGGATGCGCAGCTTGTTGAGCATCTTCGCCGCCTGCTCGCGGACTTTTGGATCGGGATCGGAGTCGGCCAAGTCTTCGAGCTGTTGCAAGCTTATTTCGGCGACATCGCCCATTTGTCCCATGTTGAAGCAGGCCATCATGCGCACAACGGCATCGCGATCGCCCATCGCCTTCAGGATAACGTCGGCCACTTTCTTCGACTCTTTGCCAAGCACCACCATCGGCCGAATCAGATAATAGTCGCGAGCCAGGGTGCTTTCGAACGTATCAATCAATTCGGGCAAGGCATCCGCGGCGGCCACACCCATGTTTGCCAGGATGTCGCCTAGCTTGCGGCGGATGCTCTGATCGGGCGCGTGCTTCAGCGCCATCTTGATGATCGGCAGCGATTCGGGGCCGATCGAGTTGCCGTCTTCGTTCACCGTCGTCATCAGCTTTTCGACGGCCTTCATCACGTTGCCGCCCTTGTCCGCCTTCTTCTTATCACCCGATTTTTCCAGGAGCCGAGCTACCGTTGATTCCACATCGATTTTGTAAGCGGCCACGAACGTCCGGTTTTCGGGCGCCAGCGAGGGCCAAAGATCGGGTAAGATGATCGGCCCATAAGCAGGAATGGCAACCCGTGCGGCTGTGTCGGCCACCGTGTTGCTTGCTTTGTCGGTTAGCATTTTCAGAAACAATTGCACGAGACGCAAGTCTGCCACCTGGCCGCGGCGACCGGAGGCTTCGATGTTCTCAATCTGCTCAGGAGGTTTGGCACGCTTGGCGAACGGCCGAGTCTCCGGGACGAGCGTGTAAAGGACATGCGCCGGCATTGGCGTGGACCAATAGCCGCCGTCGGGGATATCTTTGATCTCACCGGCACATGGCGAGAACTCGGCTAGGCCCATCCGTTCCTGCATTGTCATTTGCAGTAGGTCGAGCAAAGGCAACGGAGTCTCGTCCGGCGCCGCCGTTACCGTTCGCTGCGCTGCTTCGGCCAAGGGCGCCAGTGAGGGATCTTTAGCGCTGACGGCATTCAGCGTCGCTGCATGACGGGTCAACCGGGCCGTGCCGCCGTTATCGACGCCGGTAGCGGCCACTTGCAGTAAATCGGCAACGAGAGGAACAATCACATCGCGTGGCATTCCGTATCTCCGGGGCGAAATAGCGAAAACGGCAGATTTACACACCAAGCCGCAGATGATGCTTGGGCGAAAGGGCTGCCAAGGGCAGGCCGAAAACGGTATTGGTCAGCGGCTGCAAATAGAAGCGGACAAGCAAAGCCGGTTTGTCTTTGCCCATCATGCCGATGGCGCGAACCAGATTCGCCACGTTGGAATAGTCTTTACGGCGATCCTTCATTTCAATGCGATTGCTTTCGCCATCCTGAATGACAGTGCGCTCGCCCACCCGGCCGATGCGCTCTCCGCTGAGCAAGAAAACCGCCTCTCGCGGGGCCAAGGGCGTGGCTAGTTGAAGGCGAAATGCTTCGAGCACTTCGTTAAAGTTTTTCTTTCCCAAGGCACTGGCTTTGGCGAACAAGTCGGATGGCGGGTTCTCGACCAGATGTTCTGTCCCTTTCTCCCAGCGCAGCCGACGATTGACGAAACCGGGGCAGACAGCCGCTTCGGGAATCGACAAGGGCGATTGATAGCTCGGCTGCTCGGGGATCTGGTTCAGTCCTTTGAAGGGTCGATATGCGATAGCCTGATGCACCGCGCCAGTGTTGAGATCGAGCAGGTTGCTCACTTCGAGCCGTTGTTGCCGTGATTCATCGTCAATCCGCTCGAACGCCAGTTCCAACAGAGATAAATCCGAATGGAAGTAACCCTTCTCTCGGAGTTCCGGCAGCTGCCAGGCACGGCCGATCAAGTCCTCGGTAATGGCATCGGCAATGGCCTCATCCGCAGGAGGTTTTTGATCGAGCAACGCACGAGTCTTGCTTACGGCATCCCAGAGAGAGCCGACGACGATGGCGCCGGCGGCCATTTTTTCGTCTTCGCTCAGGTCTTTCTGCTTGGCGATAAGCATGAGCCGGCGCAGGCCGAACGTTGCAGCCGGCAGAAATGCATCACTGATCTGTTTCGAACGCTTTTCGATCTTTTCGACATGATCAGGCTTGAACCACTGGCCTGCGGCGACCAGTTCAACAAGAAAGCGTTCTAGAATGTCCAGGCCGTCGCGTTGAGCGGCCAGCTTCTTGTCGGCGGAAACTTTGCCCGCTTTACGCGGAGCAGCGCTGCCCGATTTCTTTTTCTCGTCCATCGCGATTTTCTTGTCGCGCTTGATGAGCAGATCTTCGGACGGCTCCCGATTCTCAAACGAATTCGGATTGTTCAAATAGCTAAGCAATAGGCCAACGCTGAACTTGTCGGGCATCGTTCGGCTGGGCGACGAACTGCGCAACACGGGATTGGCAGGATCGTGGAAGTCGGCCGAGACCTGATAAGGCTCACGGCCGCTGCCCTGGACTTCGCCGAAAAGCCAGGAGCCATCGTTCGATACACCGAGGTTTTTAAAACGACCCGCGTGCGCAATCTCGCTGCCTTGCTTAAAGGTCCCCTCATCGGGGGCGATGCCGCGAACCATCTCTTCGGTAAACGTCGCTGTCAAAGGCATTGATTGGTTCTCACTGCCGTACTTGGAGCCGCTGATGCCAAACGCAAAGGACTAGTGTAGTTATTGCACCCTCAATCGGGGATTGCCAAAACGGCAGGAGATGCGTTTCGAAGGAAATTGTTTCGATAAAAAGACGAAATGAGCTCGCCGCAGGCGAGCAGAGGCGAGCCGAACTGCGTAAGCAGTCGGGTTATACTTCTCAAGTTCGCTCGATTCCAGCACCCGATTGTTCGCGCAATCCGGCTCGCGAAGCGGAAGTCGTCAGACTTCCGGTCCCCCTGCGGAAGTGTTCAGACTTCCGCTACGCTCAAACACGTGTAGCGGAAGTCGTCAGACTTCCGGTTTCCCTGCGGAAGTGTTCAGACTTCCGCTACGCTCAAACACGTGTAGCGGAAGTCGTCAGACTTCCGGTTTCCCTGCGGAAGTCTAACGACTTCCGACACGCTCATACACGTGTAGCGGAAGTCGTCAGACTTCCGGTTTCCCTGCCGAAGTCTGACGACTTTTGGTGCGCCGTCACTCATAGTTTGCTTGCTGTCATCCTCGTTTACCGATAAGCTTCCATATAGTTCATCCCACCTGGCACGGCCTTTCTACATGCCGTGCGCCTGCCGCATTATTCGAAGGTTTTGCATGCGCTCTTTGAATTTCATCCCATGCGGATTGTTCATCCTGCTTTGCGCGATGCCCGCGCGGGCGGAAGAAGCACCCTCGTTTTTGAACGAGGTCATGCCGATTCTTACGCGACAAGGATGCAATCAAGGCTCCTGTCACGGCAAGGGCGCTGGCCAGAATGGCTTTCGTTTATCGCTGCGCGGCTATGCTCCCGAGAGCGATCACCGCTGGATTACCCGCGAGTTCGATGGGCGCCGTATCGACCCGAGCGTGCCCGAAGATAGCCTGATGCTGCGCAAACCCATTGGCGCCGCGCCGCATGAAGGAGGCCGCGTCTTCGATAAGCAGAGCCATGAATATCAGGTCTTGTTGAACTGGATACGTGCCGGCACGCCAGGGCCACGAAAAGATGATGCGAAATTGCTGCGGCTGGAGCTCGAACCGCGCGTTCATCTAATGAAGGTTGATGGGAAAAGTTCGATCAAGGCAGTCGGCACATTCAGCGACGGCAGTCAGCGCGATGTAACCTGGCTGACCAAGTACGATTCGAACGATGCGGGTCTGGCTTCCGTCTCCGCATCGGGCGAAGTGAGAGCCTTGCGCCATGGCGAGACCAGTATTCGCGCGAGCTTTCAGACGGAAGTCGCTGTGGCGATCATCACGATTCCCAATCAAGCAGAAATTCCTTCCGAGCGTTTTGCCAAGCGGAATAACTTCATTGATGATGCAGTCAACAAGAAGTTGGCGGCTTTGCACATTCCGCCTGCCGAGCTTTGTAAGGACGATGAATTCATCCGGCGTGCCTTTCTGGATACGATCGGCACGCTGCCTACTCCGGCCGAGGTGCGCGATTTTCTAGCGGACGGCAATCCGAAGAAACGCTCCATCTTGATCGATGTTCTGTTGGCGCGTCCGGAGTACGTCGATTACTGGTCGCTGCAGTTGGGCGATCTTTTGCAAAATAGGCGAGAGCGCGACCACGACGTTCGCGGCGTCAAAGGGGTACGCGCCTTTCACGAATGGATTCGGGAGCAGGTGGCCGCGAACAGGCCTTGGAATGAACTGGCCCGCGATGTGTTAACCGCAACCGGCTCGACAACGGCCAAGCCGGCAGTGGGCTATTATGTCGTCACCATCGGCGAGCATCGCGATGTCGAGAAGTCGGAAGTAGTCGGCTCCGTCGCCCAGGCGTTCCTCGGTACGCGCATCGGCTGTGCCCAATGCCACAACCATCCGCTCGAACGCTATACGCAGGATGATTATTATCACTTTGCCGGCTTTTTCGCGCAAATGAAAATGGACCGTAAGGATTCCAAAAGCGGCGGCATCACGCATCTGAACATTGGGCCTCGGGATCCGAAACAAAACAATGGGCAAGTCGGCGTGCGCCAGCCGCGAACCGGCGAGTTCATGAAACCTAGGCCGCTCGACCGCGTCGAAATCGCGCTGGCTGATAACGACGACCCTCGCACAAAACTGGCAGCGTGGATAACCGATCCGAAGAACGAATCGTTCAGCGGCGCCATGGTGAACCGCATTTGGCGACACTACCTGGGCGCTGGGATGGTCGAGCCGGTGGATGA
This sequence comes from uncultured Planctomycetota bacterium, assembly GCA_963718635.1. Classification (GTDB taxonomy): domain Bacteria; phylum Planctomycetota; class Planctomycetia; order Gemmatales; family Gemmataceae; genus JAIOQJ01. Next base: position 60,950 of record OY970367.1, read on the forward strand.
TTTGCGCACGACCAATCCGCCTTCGAATCCCGAACTCTGGCAAGCGCTCAATCGCGAGTTTGTCGAACATCATTACGACCTGAAGCATTTGATGCGCACCATTCTGAATTCGCGTACCTATCAATTGAGCAGCGCCACCGAGCCGGGCAACGAGACGGACACTCGATTCAACTCCCACTATTACGCCCGACGATTGCCCGCTGAAGTACTGCTTGATGCCATCAGCGATTGCACCGGCGTCCCCGAACGTTTTCCCGGTTATCCGGAAGGTATGCGCGCGATCCAGTTGCCCGATCCCACGCTCAAATCATATTTTCTCACCCTCTTCGGCCGTTCAGAGCGGGTCACCGCCTGCGCCTGCGAACGGATGGGCGATGTAACGATGCCGCAATTGCTGCACCTTCAGAATGGCGATAGCTTGCAACGGCTGAACGCCGTCGACTCGCGTTTGTCGAAGTGGCTCAAGGAGCAAAAAGACGATACTCTGTTGATGGAAGACCTCTTTCTGACGGCCTTCTGCCGACTGCCTAATGCGGCGGAACGCGAAACGGTCAATGCGATGCTCGCCAAAGGTGAAGCACGCGAAGAGGTATTCCGCGATCTGTTCTGGGCGCTGTTGAACTCCAAGAATTTCGCGTTTAATCATTGAGGCCCGGGTTGCAGCAGGATTGCAACTGGACCAATATTACGAGTGACTCGATTGGCGCAACTTGAAATACCGAGAAGTTTGGTGTGGTAAAAAGCGATATCGCAAAACAGCCCGCCTAAGCTTGTATGTGAGATTACGCACATGCCCGCCCGAGGGCCCGCGTTAGGGAACAGCTTCCTGCCTGCGAGGTAGAGCGAACACGCGTAGAGATCTATCAAAGGCCCCTGCGTCGGGGTTTTTACCGACCCTTCTGGAAATATTTCCAGAAGGGTGTTTGCGAGAAAACCTTGGGAAAACGCGCGTAGAGAAAATGAAGCCTCGTTAGCCGCGACGCAAACGCTTTGCGCAGCGGAGCGTTTTCGACAGCGAGTGCGACCGACAGGTCGGGTGGCCGAGTTAGCTAGACGACTTCATCGCCCAGAGGATATGTCCATGTTCGACGTCAATTTGATGCACCACGCCAACCGCACCTGCAATGGTGCTTCGCGCCGCGATTTCCTGCGCGTCGGTGGCCTATCAGCTTTTGGGTTGTCTCTATCGAGCTACCTGCAAGCTGCGACGCAGGCGCCCTCGGCGAACAAGAAGAAGAATCGGGCGAAATCCGTCATCCTCGTCTATCTCGGCGGCGGTCTGTCGCACCACGACAGCTTCGATTTGAAGCCCGATGCGCCCGAAGAGATTCGCGGCAAGTATAAGCCGATCGCCAGCAATGTTCAGGGCCTTCAAGTCGGCGAGCTATTGCCGAATATGGCCAAGGCAATGGATAAAGTCTGCCTAGTGCGTTCTTGCGCACACAACAATGATCATCACGAAACGGCGACGAACTGGGTGATGTCCGGCCGTTTTGGGTCGGCCTTTGGAGATTATCCGGCCATCGGCGCCGTTGTCGCTCACGAGACCGGTTTCAACGGCACATTGCCGCCTTATGTCGTCGTGCCGCGCAATCCCTCGTTCACCTGGGAGCTCGGCAAGAGTGCGTTCCTCGGCGGACGTTACGAATCCTTCAAAGCCGGCGATCCGAATCAGAAAGATTACAAAGTCCAAGATGTTGCAGCCATTGAACCAATGAGTGCCAAGCGTGCCGAGCGGCGGCAGACTCTGTTGCAGGCTGTCGATGGGTTGGCCAGGAAAGTGCAGGCGAACGATCAGATTGCCACCTACGACGAGTTCCAGCAGCGCGCGGCCAACATGATCCTTTCGGGTGAAGCTCGCAAAGCGTTCAACATTGATGCAGAGTCCGAAAAATTGCGGGATCGTTATGGACGGAACACATTCGGACAAAGCTGCTTACTCGCACGTCGGTTGGTGGAAGCGAATGTCCGTTTCATCACCGTCAGCTTCGGCGGTTGGGATCATCACTCGAAAATCTGGGACGGCCTCGGCAGCAGACTCCCTGAGTTCGATGCCGGCTTCTCCGCCCTGCTCAACGACTTGTGCGATCGGGGCCTACTGGACGACACACTCGTTCTGGCCATGGGAGAGTTCGGCCGTACGCCGAAGATCAACAAGGATGCCGGGCGCGATCATCGGCACCGGCAGGCTGTATGCTCTTCGCTGGCGCGGGTATCTGCGGCGGATCGGTCGTCGGCGCCACTGATAAACAAGGCGCCTATGCGACCAAGCGACCTGTAGCCCCGGCCGACGTGGCGTTCACGGTTTTCGATTCGCTCGGAATCGATCCGCGCAAGCAATTGATGAGTCCCGATGGCCGTCCCATTGAGATTTTGGATCAGGGCGAACTCGTCAAGGAACTGTTTTAAGCTGCGCTTTGCACTTTGTGAGATTTTCAAGATGTTTCGTGCCTGCGCGTTTTATCTTCTGGCGATCGCCTTCGCTTTTCTTACGGGCACGTCCACCGCCCAGCCAAAAAAGGAGAGTACGGAAGCGCCGCCGCAAGTCTTGTTCGCGATGCCCTTGGCCATTGAGTTGGGCAAAACATCCAAGCTCACGGTCCGTGGATTACGCTTGGATACGGTCACAGAAATCCATCTGCAAGAGCCTCGATCAACCGGCAAAATCGTTGGCAAAGGAAAGAAGATTGCCGTCCCCAATGGCATGAACGCCAATCAGGTTGGAGATAGCGAGATCGAAATTGAAGTGACGTTGCCGAAAGAAGTCGCTGGAAGCGTCGTGCCTTTCACCTTGCTGAACGCTGGCGGCGAGAGCAAGCCGCATGAACTGCTGGTCGGTGATCTCTCCACCGTGATCATCGAGAAAGAGCCGAACGACAGCTTCAAACAAGCGCAGCCCATTGTCGTACCCTGTGTGGTGGAAGGCACGATTCGCCAACCGCAAGACGTCGATGTCTTTCGCTTCGAGGGCAAGCGGGGCGAACATTTAGTCTTCGATCTTCAAGCCAACCGCTTCGGTTCGCCCTTAGACGGCTCCTTGACCCTCTACGACGAAAAGGGGCACTCGATCGCCTCCGCCGATGATTCAGCTGGCTCCCTCGACCCGATTTTGGAGATCACGCTGCTACACGATGGCATCTACTTTCTTTCGCTGATCGACGCGAACGATCAAGGGGCGCCGATTTATCTCTATCGCTTAAACGTGCGGCGGCGGTGAGGCGTTGAGTGCAACTGTACTTTAGCGCTTCGAGCGGACCTACGTGCTGGCTCGGTCGGCGGTGGTGTGTCGGGCGGAACGTTTACTGGACAGTAAGCGTGTGAAGCTCGCCCGGTGGACGAGATACCATCCCCCTAACAACGGCGTGAACAACACTAATCCAAAACCGTTAAATCCAACGCAGTAAATTCCGCAACCTACAAATGTAAAGCCGACATACTGCCAATTATTCATTCCTATGTCCGGTCCCGTTAGTCCGACGCCTAAGACAAAGACCCGGAAAGCCGTCGATAAGGCGAGTATCCCGCCGCCAACCGCGAACGAGACTACCGGGATGGCAATGAACGTACTAAGCACTATCCATATCCAACGGCCCGTACGGCGCCACACCCAGATCAGAAAGACGATCGGGCCGACCATCTGGCAGGTCATGATGACCATGACTAATAGATGTTCGCCAAATCTCATTAGGAGCGTTCCACCGAAACCGTTTAGTTACACCCCGGTCTTATAAACGGCATGTATAACGACGAAGTATTAGGAAGCATTCCCGCTCTCAATTCCGCACACTGGTCTGCTAGCCCTCGATCGCACTGCTTGCGACGTCTCGACGCCGGCGATTTCCGCATACATAAGGACTTGACATAGCCACCGAGCGGCTGCGCAACTACGGGGTTGGACACCAACATCCACTGTGTGGAACAGCGATACATCAGAACGGTATAGCGAACAGTACCACCCTCCGCCACGGCAAAGAAATAAAGCCATCGCGCACCGCGAACAGGCAGCAGATATATAATGAGTGAAATGAGGCTTAGGCCGGATCCGTTTGCGAAGTTTCCGCCCGTTTCATCCAATGCTCCCGCGAGCGCCTCGACGCTTTCGTATGAGGCTGACTATAAATTTGCGCAGCGTGTGCAAATTCGGAACGTTAATCGCACGGCTGACTCTATTGCCTTCCAGCCGTATACGAGTTCTTACTTTTGTAGTAACGATCTTCGATCCGTTTCAGACTGTGGCCTACATAAACTTGCTTAGATGCACATAAGTCTCTGAGATCCTGGTGTTTTCACGCTTTTTCATCAATCGACCGATCTTTGCTGCCGTGATGTCGATCATCATCACGATTGCGGGCGGCATCGCCTATTTCACGCTGCCGATGTCGCAGTATCCGCAGATCACTCCGCCTACCATCCAAGTCGATTGCAATTATCCGGCGCGAACGCGCAGACAGTGGCCGAGACGATCGCCGCGCCGATTGAGCAGCAGGTGAACGGCGTCGAGAACATGATGTACATGAGCTCGAACTCCACGAGCGATGGCTCGTATACGCTCACCGTCACCTTTCGGCTTGGGGTCGATCTCAACGAAGCGCAGGTATTGGTGCAGAATCGCGTCAACCTCGCTCTACCCCTGCTGCCTGACGTTGTGCGAGCGACCGGGGTCACCACGCGTAAGCGTTCATCCGAGATTTTGCTGACCGCCAATCTCTACTCGCCGGACCAGCGCTACGACCAGCTTTACCTCAGCAATTATGCATTAATCCATCTCCGCGATGAATTACAGCGCTTGCCGGGCATCAGCGATATCCTTCTATTCGGCCAGCGCGACTACGCGATGCGCATCTGGCTCGATCCCGAACTCCTGTCAGCCCGCAGTCTGACGCCGGCTGAAGTTATTGCCGCTTTGCGCGAGCAGAATGCGCAAGTGGCGCCGGGGCAGATCGGCCAGCCGCCGATCACCGAGCAACAGCCGATCCAGATAACGATCGACACCCTAGGCCGACTGGTGACCATCGAGCAGTTCGAGCAGGTGATCGTGAAGAAAGACGATCTCGGCCGGGTCGTGCGCATCAAAGACATCGGCCGGGTGTCACTCGATGCCCGAAGCTCGGACGTCAGCAATCGCTTTGATGGCAGGCCAACCGTTGGGTTAGCAATATTCATGCTGGCCGATGCGAACGCGCTGGAGACGGCCGACCTGATCAAGGCCAACTTGGAACGGATGAGCAAGGATTTTCCGCCCGGCGTGGTTCATGAGATCGGTTACGACACGACGCCGTTTATCCGCGATTCGATCAATGAAGTTTTCAAGACGCTGCGCGAAGCGGTCATCCTCGTCGCCATTGTCGTTTTGATTTTCTTGCAGAGTTGGCGCTCGGCCATTATTCCCTTGATTGCTGTGCCTGTCGCCATCATCGGCACCTTTGCGGCCATGGCGGCCGTCGGCTTCACCTTGAACAACTTGACGCTATTTGGCTTGGTGCTCGCGATCGGCATCGTTGTCGACGATGCCATTGTCGTCGTCGAGGCAGTCGAGCATCATATTGAAAAAGGGCTAGCGCCTCGCGAAGCGACCGTCAAGGCGATGGAAGAAGTGTCCGGGCCGATCATTGCTGTCGGCTTGGTGCTCACGGCCGTGTTCATCCCCTGCACCTTTATCACCGGCATCATCGGCCAGTTTTTTCGGCAGTTCGCCCTCACCATCGCCATCTCAACGATTATCTCGACCATTAACTCGCTTACGCTTAGCCCTGCTCTGGCCGCCCTGTTATTACGGCCGAAGCATGGGCGTAAAGATTGGCTGACGTGGGGCCTCGATCTTTTACTTGGCTGGTTCTTTCGTTTGTTCGATCGCAGCTTCCGCTTTTCCACCTCGATGTATACGCGCATGGTGCGATTGTCGCTGCGCATGGTCGCGATCATGTTGCTCATCTATGGCGGCTTGATCGTTCTTACCGTCTGGCAATATCGCAGCTTGCCTACAGGCTTTATCCCCTCGCAGGATAAAGGCTACTTTCTGGCGAGCGTGCAGATGCCCGATTCGGCTTCGGTTGAACGCACCAAAGCGGTGATGGCGAAGGTTGAAGAGATTGCTAAGAGCACGCCTGGCATCAAGAACGCCAGCAGCGTGGCCGGCAACTCGTTTCTCCTAAGCGCCTACGGGTCCAATTTTGGATCGATGTTTATCATCCTCCAGGGCTTTGATAAGCGACTCAAGGATGAAAAGCAGACGGGCACTGCGCTGCTTGCGGAATTGAAACGTCGCTTCGCGAAAGAGATTCCCGAAGGTCGGGTTGATATTTTCCCCGCGCCGGCCGTGGCCGGCTTGGGCCGTGCCGGCGGCTTCAAATTGATGATCGAGGATCGCGGTGAAGCGGGCTTGCGAACGCTTGAGACGGTGACGAATTCCATGGTCGAGCGTGGCAACAAGCAGCCGGGCCTGACGGGTCTCTTCACCGTTTTCAAAAATAATTCGCCGCAATTGTTTCTGGACATCAATCGCAAGGAGTGCATGCAACAGGGCGTTGACCTCGGCGATCTTTTCTCCATGTTGCAGGGCTATCTCGGCTCGCGCTATGTGAACGACTTCAATCGTTTCGGCCGCACCTGGCAAGTCGTCGTGCAAGCGGATGCGACTTTCCGCAACGACATCGAGGATATCCGCCGTCTCCGCATTCGCAACAAGAACGGTCAAATGGTGCCCTTGGCAAGCTTGGCCGATGTTCGTGAGACCAGTTCACCCTTGGTGCTGACGCGTTATAACACCTATTCGGCGGCGGCGATTCAAGGGAATTTCGCACCCGGCTTCAGTTCGGGCGAGGCGATCGGGATCACCGAGGCAGTCTGCAAACAGGAATTACCTGCCTCGATGGCCTTCGAGTGGTCCGAACTAACGTACCTCGAACGGACCGGGCAGAACGTTAAGCTGCCTTCGATCTTCGAAGGCTATTTCTGGACGGATGATCTGAAGAAGAATCTGAGCAGCACCGGCTTGATCGTCGTGGGCGCGATCATGTTTGTCTTTCTGGTTCTCGCCGCTCTGTACGAAAGCTGGAAGCTGCCGTTGGCAGTCATTCTGGTGGTGCCGATGTGCGTACTTGGCTCGCTCACCGGCGTTTCCATCGCCGATCAAGACATCAACATCTTCACGCAGGTTGGCTTTGTCGTGCTCGTGGGCTTAGCCAGTAAGAATGCCATCTTGATCGTCGAATTCGCAAAGATGCGCCGAGAGGAAGGCGTGCCGCGCCGAGATGCTATTTTGATGGCCTGCGAGCTTCGCTTCCGGCCGATCATGATGACCTCTTTTGCGTTTATTCTCGGTGTCCTGCCTTTGGTGGTTGCAACCGGCGCCGGCGCGGAAATGCGGACGGCTCTGGGAACCGCTGTCTTCAGCGGCATGATCGGCGTGACGTTCTTCGGCATCTTCCTGACGCCGGTGTTCTTCTATTTAATCGACGGCATGAACGAATGGGACTTCAGCCGAGCTGCTCTCTGGCGGGGTGCGGCGACCACCTTTGATTGGGTTAGTTTTGGTTTCATCCGTCGTTGGTCGATTTCGCTTGTGTCTCGAAGGCGGAACGTAAATAAGTGATTGTGTTGTTTTATCGCCAGGTGGGTTTCGCAAAGCCTTCACCCACCTTACGAGGACGGTTGGTCGCTTGGATGGGCTAAATAATGTTCTCTCGTTTCTTCATTGATCGGCCGATTTTTGCCTCCGTGCTTTCTATCCTTATAACACTTTCCGGGGGCATTGCGCTTCTTCACGCTACCCATCACGCAATATCCGGAAATTACGCCACCCACTGTTGAAGTATCAGCCGTTTTTCCAGGCGCTAATTCGAAAACCGTGGCCGACACGGTTGCCGCCCCCATTGAACAACAAGTCAACGGCGTTGAAGACATGATGTATATGGCGTCGCAAAGCACCAACGACGGCGCTTATACGCTCACGGTTACCTTCAAGCCGGGCACGAATCTCAATCAAGCGCAGATGCTGGTGCAGAACCGCGTCAACCTCGCCCAGCCAATCCTGCCGGACCTGGTGAAACGTCGCGGCGTGACAGTCAAAAAGAAATCGCCCAGCGTGCTGCTAATGGTGAATTTGTTTTCGCCCGGAGGAAAGCGCACGCCACTCTATTTGAGTAATTATGCGACGATCCAACTTCGCGATGAGCTTTCGCGCTTGAACGGCGTTGGCGACATTGGCCTGTTAGGCCAGCGCGACTATGCGATGCGCCTCTGGCTCGATCCCGGTCAAATGGCAACGTTGAATGTCTCTGCGTCCGATGTGCAACACGCCATCGAAGAACAGAATATCCAAGTTGCCGCCGGGCAGGTCGGCCAACCGCCGGTGCCCAATGGACAGATCTTCCAGTACACGATCAACACCCTCGGCAGGCTCAGCAATGCGGATGAGTTTGCCGAGATCGTCATCAAGAACGATTCGAGCGGCCGTATCGTGCGGATGAAAGACATCTCCCACACGGAATTGGGGGCTCTCTCGTACGATCAAAATTGCACCTTAAACGGAAGGCCTTCGATCGCCCTTTCGATCTATCAATTGCCTGGCAGCAATGCCTTGGAGACCGCCAACTTAGTCCGCGCCAAGATGGAAGAAATGCGGCAACGGCTTCCAGAGGACGTTGATTTCGACATTGTCTACGACACCACGCCATTCATTACGGAATCAGTAAAAGAAGTTCGCAGCACGTTGATCATTGCGATTGTGTTGGTTGCGATCGTCATGCTCATATTCCTGCAGAATTGGCGCTCGGCCATTATCCCGCTGGTGGCCGTGCCTGTAGCAGTTGTTGGCACTTTTGCAGCGATGGCGATCTTCAATTTTAGCTTGAACAACCTCACCCTGTTCGGCCTGGTGTTGGCTATCGGCATCGTGGTCGATGATGCGATCGTCGTGGTTGAAGCGATCGAGCATCACATCGAAGCGGGGCTATCGCCGCGCGAAGCATCGTACAAAGCGATGGAGCAGGTATCTGGCCCAGTGATCGCAGTGGGGCTTGTACTTACCGCTGTCTTTATCCCTTGTACGTTTATCTCCGGAATAGTGGGCCAATTCTTCCGGCAATTTGCTGTCACCATTGCTATCTCAACCCTGATCTCGGCATTCAATTCTGTAACGCTGAGTCCCGCTCTAGCCGCTATTCTGTTGAAACCGAAAGCAGAGCACAATCCGGAAGCCTTGCCGCGTATGGGTTACGCGATCATCGGCGGTTGGCTTGGCTTTGAATTGCTCAAGCCCTTTGCCGATACTGCGGGACGAATGTTGCAAGACTCCGTGCAATCGCCTCTATTGCGGCAGTATTTGCCGTGGCTAGCTATTCTATGCGCAATTGTCGGCGGCATCGTTTTGGCGCGTAGTTGTCGCCAAGGTGATCGATCGCGTGCTGGTCGAATTCTTCCGCCTCTTCAACGTCGGCTTCGCCGTTTTCACTTCCGGCTATATGCACATCGTGCGCGTCATATTACGGGCGAGTGCCTTAGTTCTAATCGTATATGCCGGGCTGTTGGGGCTGACCTATTGGCTCTTCACGACGACGCCGACCGGGTACATCCCCAGTCAGGACAAGGGCTATCTGTTAGTCAATGTCCAATTGCCCGATCTTTCGGCACGCGGCAGCACGGATGAGGTTATTCACAATTTGGAAGCCATTGCAGCCCGGGTACCGGGCGTGAAGAATACGGTGGCAATCTCGGGGCAATCGCTGTTGCTGAACGCCAATGCTCCGAATTTCGGCTCAATTTATGTCATGCTCGACGAGTTTCACGACCGTGCCGTGAGGGGTCAAACGGCCGATGCCATCTCTCAGCAGATGCAGGAGGAATTCCGGAACCCGCGGCGATTACTGGCGGAACGAATAGACAACGCGCAACCGCCTCCCGAGGCAGGCATCACCAAGAAAGATCGATCCGACCTTCTGGATGAAATGGTGGCGCAGATTGGCAACGCGAATATCTCCATCTTCGGAGCGCCGCCGGTGGAAGGGCTGGGAACTGCAGGCGGTTTCAAAATCGTGATCGAAGATCGCGGCGATCTTGGCATGACCGATCTGCAAGCTGTGAGTTCCCGTGTGGTGGCCGAAGGCGACAATACCCCCGGATTGAACGGGCTCTTCGCCAGCTTCCGGGCCGACACACCTTGGCTTTACCTTGATGTCGACCGGCGCGAAGCGAAGACCATGGGCGTCTCCATCGCCGAAGTCTTCAACGCGCTGCAGATTGATTTCGGCTCGCTTTACGTGAATGATTTCAACCGGTTCGGCCGGACCTGGCAGGTGACGTTGCAGGCTGACGCTCAGTTTCGCAGCAAGATCGATGGCATGAAGCAACTGAAAATTCGCAACGACAAAGGCAACATGGTCCCCTTGATGGCGTTTTCGAAAGTGCGAGAAACTAAAGGGCCGTTGATGGTTGTGCGCTACAACATGTACGGCGCCTCGATGGTGAACGGCTCGCCGGCCCAAGGAACTAGCTCCGGCCAGGCGATCGAGTTAATGGAGAAGCTGACCAACGAAGCCCGGGATAAGCTGGCGCCTTCGATGCGGGCCGAGTGGACCGAGATCGCCCTGCTGCAACTGCAAGCAGGCAACACCGCCATGCTCGCATTTCTGTTAGCCGTCGTGCTTGTTTTCCTGGTATTAGCCGCCCAGTACGAAAGTTGGGCGCTGCCGTTGGCTGTCATTTTGGTGGTGCCGATGTGTCTGCTTTGCGCAATAGTTGGCGTGCGCATTGGTGGACAGGATGTGAATATCTTCACCCAGATCGGCTTCGTCGTTCTCGTCGGTCTTGCGTGCAAGAACGCGATCTTGATCGTCGAGTTTGCCAAACAACGCCGGGAGGCCGGCGCCTCGCGACGCGATGCGACACTGGAAGCATGCCAACTGCATTGCGCCCGATTATGATGACCTCATTCGCCTTTATTCTCGGCGTGGTTCCGTTGCTAACGTCCGAAGGCGCCGGCGCCGAGATGCGTCAAATGCTCGGCACGGCCGTCTTCAGCGGCATGCTCGGCGTCACCATCTTCGGCATCTTCCTCACGCCGGTGTTTTTCTATGTGATTCAATGGTTCAGCGATAAGCGAGTTGAACAACCAGAAACAACGACCGCGCAGGAACAAGAGCCGCCCACGCGGTAGGCGGCGAGAGTGCGAGAGATGGCTTGCTATTCTAGCTACGAACATGCGCTTCACCCCGGCAAGCGGGGTGGCGCGAATACGACGGCGCCTAATTGGAAAATTTATATCCGTCACCTTCGCTCACCTAGCTTTTGATGAAAGTTGAACGATGACAACCAAAACGCTCACGCCGGAATCGCTGCAGAGAATCCATGCCTATTGGCGGGCCGCCAATTACTTGTCTGTTGGACAGATGTATCTGTGCGATAATCCGCTGTTGCAGCGACCGCTGGCGCTTACAGATGTTAAGCGTATGTTGTTGGGGCATTGGGGCACGACGCCTGGGCAGAACTTCATCTACGCTCATCTCAACCGAGTCATCAAGAAATATGACCTCGACATGATCTATGTTTCGGGCCCTGGCCATGGCGGCCCCGCTGTTGTTGCCAACACCTATCTCGAAGGCACTTACAGCGAAATCTATCCAAACGTCAGTCAAGACAAGGCGGGGCTGCAAAAGCTGTTCATCCAGTTTTCGTTTCCGGGCGGCATACCGAGCCACGCTTCGCCGGAGACGCCCGGCTCGATCCACGAAGGCGGCGAGCTGGGTTATTCCCTCAGCCATTCGTTCGGCGCGGTGTTCGACAACCCGAAGCTGATTGTTGCCTGCGTCGTCGGCGATGGTGAAGCCGAAACCGGGCCGTTGGCGACTGCCTGGCATTCCAACAAGTTTCTCAACCCGATTACCGATGGCGCGGTGCTGCCGATCTTGCATCTGAACGGCTACAAGATTGCCAACCCGACCTTGCTCGCGCGAATTACCCACGAAGAACTGGACCAGTTGCTCCGCGGCTACGGCTGGACGCCTTATTTCGTTGAAGGTCATGAGCCCGAGCTAATGCACGAAGCGATGGCCGCCACGCTCGACTTGGCCGTCGAGGAGATTCGACGGATCCAGACCGATGCCCGAGCCCATTCAGTGAGCCAAGGAGACAACGCGAATACGCCTATCGTACGCCCCCGCTGGCCGATGATCGTTCTGAAGTCGCCTAAAGGATGGACCGGGCCTAAGGTCGTCGATGGTCGGCAAATTGAAGGCACCTTCCGCTCCCATCAGGTGCCGCTTTCTGATCCGGCGAGCCATCCCGAACATCTCAAACTCTTGGAAGAGTGGTTGAAGAGCTATAAGCCGGAAGAGCTCTTCGACGAACAAGGCCGACTGATGCCTCAGCTTGCAGAACTCGCCCCGACCGGCGAACGCCGCATGGGCGCCAACCCGCACGCCAACGGCGGCATTCTTCTTCGCGACTTGCGCATGCCCGATTTCCGCGAGTACGCGGTGGATGTAGCTGCCCCGGGCGTCGGAGGCATCGGCGATACGCGCGTCCTCGGCCGTTTCCTGCGCGACGTCGCCAAGCTCAACTTGAAGCAGCAGAATTTCCGCGTCTTCGGACCGGATGAAACTCTTTCCAACGGCTTGGAGGCACTCTTTGAAGTTACGGGACGGCAATGGGAGGCGGCCACCGAGCCTAACGACGAGTTCTTGGCCCCTGTTGGCCGCGTGATGGAGATGCTTAGCGAGCACCAGTGCGAGGGTTGGCTTGAGGGTTATCTCCTTACTGGACGGCATGGACTGTTCAATTGCTATGAGGCCTTCATCCACATCGTCGATTCGATGTTCAATCAACATGCGAAATGGTTGAAGGTCACATCGTGCTTGCCTTGGCGTCGGAAGATCGCGTCGTTGAATTACTTGCTGGCTTCGCACGTCTGGCGTCAGGATCACAACGGCTTCACGCACCAGGATCCTGGATTCATCGACCACGTCGTCAACAAGAAAGCAGAGGTTGTCCGCGTCTACCTGCCTCCGGACGCCAACTGCCTGCTCTCAGTGATGGACCACTGCCTGCGCAGCCGCCATTACGTAAACGTGGTGATTGCCGGCAAGCACCCCGCGCCGCAATGGCTTTCGATGGACGCGGCCGCCGAGCACTGCACCCGAGGGATCGGCATCTGGCAGTGGGCCAGCAACGATCAGGAAGCCGAGACGGATGTCGTGATGGCGTGCTGCGGCGATGTGCCAACGCTTGAAACGCTGGCGGCTGTCACCATCTTGCGCGAGCATCTTCCCGATTTGAAGATACGCGTGGTCAACATCGTTGACCTGATGAAGTTGCAACCGCAGACCGAGCATCCGCACGGCCTAAGCGATCACGAGTTCGACATGATTTTCACCAAAGACAAGCCGGTGATCTTCGCCTTCCACGCTTACCCGTGGTTGATCCATCGGCTTACCTATCGCCGGACCAACCATCACAACATTCACGTTCGCGGCTATAAGGAAGAGGGCACTATCACTACGCCTTTCGACATGACAGTTTTAAACGAACTGGATCGCTTTCACCTGGTGATCGATGCGATCAACCGCCTGCCGCAAACGGGCAACAAGGGCACTTACCTGCAAGAACAGCTGACGGACAAGCTGATCGAACACAAGCACTACATCAACAAGCATGGCCAGGACATGCCGGAGATTCGCGAGTGGAAGTGGGGTGTGAGGTAGAGTGAAGAGAACCCGGGTTTTGCACAAACGCTTTAAATTCAATTCGGGGTCGGAAGCGTGAGCCACCTTTCCCGGCCCATAAAGGTGTGAGGAGCGCAAGATGTCCAACCAGGTGTTGTCCAGCGTAGCAGTCTTCGCATTGTCCTGCTCTATAGGCTGCCAAAAACCCGCCTCTTTATCGGAAGGGCGACCGCTCGGAGGCGGCAACGTGTATCAAACGCGTGACGAAGTCCGAGCGCTTTGTCCTAATGCAAATTGGTTGGAAACGGAACATGATGAGGTCAGTTTTATATTCTGCGCCAACGACTTGCCGGCCTATGGCAATTCGAGAATGGAGGTGCGAGGATGGGTGTTTCGGCCTCGGACAAGAGAATGGAAAAACGTGCTAACGGTTCAGTTAAATGGCGTAGTCAGCGTCGAGCTATCGGTCGATCCAAAGACGGGATTGTTCATGGCAAAAGGGAACGCGAACAGCAACAAATTCAAGGACCACACAGTTTGTACGCTCGACCTTAGAGCACTGCTTCAACCGAAGATTGCGGAGTGCGTTTAGAGGGCTGTTCCTTTTGCTCGGCCGCCGGGATCGCTCCGCAAAGCTCCTTCAGGCCTACCAAGTCGTTCAGCGTCTTATCTTACGAGCAGCCAATTCACATTTACAAGAGCTTCCATGCCCGAGCGGCGACCCGATGCCGTCGATCAACGTATCCGTTTGATGAAGCATGCTTGATATTCGGAAAAAAAGGCGGGTTGATCTTTTTTGCGCAAGACTTACGATCTTCGCGTTGGTCGGGACGTGGCATCCTGCAAGTTGAGGTTAAAGCCATGCATCTACGACCCCAATATCACTCGAAGCCAATCGGTGCAAGAGAGAAATATTGGCAAGGGGGCATCGCCGGTTCCAAATGGGGGATTTTGCATGAAGCGTTCGCAGCAGTTCGGGGTTTTCGTCGCGGCAGCAGCCTTTTCGTTGGTCTTTCAGGCCGAGAGCCGAGGCGGGTTGATGACCAGCGGCAATACGGTCGCTGTCAGCGGCAGCGACTTTACTTTCTCATACGGGGTCAACCTGACGGGTGGTTCGCTGCTTCGCCCCGGTGACTACTTCACGATTTACGATTTCCGGGGTTTCGTAGCGGGATCGAATACGCAGCCGAGCAATTTTACGTTTAGCTCCGCCAACGTCGGCCCGACCCCGGCCGGCGCCACGCCAACCGATAGTGCGAGCATCGCCAACGTCACCTGGACCTACAACGGTCCCAGCGCCCTGGTTGGCCCCAAGACGTTAGGCCGATTCACGGCCAATTCGGTTGATAGCAGCACAAGCAACGGTGCCTTTGTCGGGGTCTCGCTGAGAGCGGGCGAAGGCGGCTCTGCCGTTGATGTCGCTCAGTCGCAGGTTTCGGTTCCCGCGCCGCATGTATCGTGCGTCCCCGAACCGGCATCGATGGCGATGATCGGCGCCGGCTTGCCGCTGCTGGGATTATTCCGGCGCTTTCGATTTAAGAATTGAGCAAAGGGCGATTGCCATTCGACTCATGTCGGCCTCGCCGCCACCCCGCTTGCCGGGGTGGAGCGAAAGTTCGTCACTAGCCTATCTTGCGCACTTGGCGCGGTCGGCAAGGCGATATCCCGAGGAATATGATAGGCAGGCCCCCGAAGTCTTCACTACAAAACGCGGTCGGGACTCAGGCGTTCGGGCATTTGGATACCCAGTGCCTGGAGAATTCGTTTCTGCTCGGCGTTCGGGCGGGCGACGCGGCGGAAGATCAGTTGGCGGCCATCGGTGCTCAGCAGTTCGATGTCGCCGATCATGATCTGGCCCAGTTCGCGCAGAATGACTTCCGGAGTCATGGGCCGAGGCTTGGGGACAGCATTGCCGCGGGCTAAGTCGGGTTTGCGAATCAGCGTTTGCAGTTTGGCCTGCTTGGCGAGATGATCGAGCGTCTTCCATAACGCATAAGCCAAAACGCATACGAAGACATGGGCTTGTGTCCGGCCGCTGTAGTGATGCCAGATCGGCCGCAACAGCAACTCGGATTTGAGGACGCGGAAGGCACGCTCTACGGCTGCGAGTTGCATGTATGTTTCCCAAAACTCCTCGGCCGTCCAGCCGCCTTGGTTGCTCCGCAGCAGGTAGGCGCCGTCGCGCCGCAACGCGTCCTTGAACTTGGCGACGTGCCACTCCACGAGCAGCGACACGGGCTTGTCGCTCACAGTCAGCTTCACGAATGGCGTGGCCTTCGGAGAGCGGCCCTTGAGCCGGCCGATCGCCTCCATGATCTTGTCGCGGTTCTTCAAGCGTCCTTTGCTGATGCGAGCGTGCAACTTGCGAAGGGCGGCCGCCAACATGCGTCGCTGCCGACGGCGGATGGCCCTTTCTTTTTTCTTGCGGTCGTTACTGCGAGCCAAGAGGTAATGAACGCCATCGCGTGTAGCGCTTTGACAACGACACCGGGATGATCGGGAAGACTCTGCCAGCCCGTTCGCGCCAGTTCCTCTTGAAAATGCGACAATTCGTGGCGACGCGTCGCCAGCAGATAGCGGCGGCCGGGCTCATCGAGAAACGCCAAAGTGTCCTCGCTGATCATGCCGCGATCCATGACCCAAACCCGCTGGCTTTTGCCGAAGCGCGCTTCGGTTTCGCCGACGACTTGACGCACCGTCTGCACGTCCCGGGCGTTGCCAGCCATCGTGTAATGCGCCAGCGGAAAGCCTTCGCGCGTGACGACCAGAGCCAGCACGATTTGCTTGCAATCGCTACGGTGATCGCGCGAGTAGCCGCGCTTGGCCAAGTCGTTCTCCTCGGCCAATCCTTCGAAGTAGCTGCTGGTAAGGTCGTACAAGAGCAAGTCGTAATCGAGTTGAAACAAGCCTTGGAAGCGCGCTTTCAAGTCGTTCTCGATGACGGTTTGCGCCTTGAGCAAATGATCGAGGGTGCGATAGAGACGGTCTTTGGTGACGGCTTCGTCGGGCACGCCGAGCAGGTCATCCAGTCCGGTTGATGCGTACCAATGTTCGGCCAGGGCGAATTCGCTGCACGGAGCGCACAAGCGGTTGATGACTTCGATGGCGACGACATCGGCGGGACGCACGGTCTCTTTGCCCTGAGTCATGTGCCGATTGATGATCGCGTCGAGGTCGAGCAGGTTCCACAACCAGCGCGCCAGATAGACATCGCCGAAGCAGCGAGCATTGGACCAGCTCACTTCGCCGACCCGGACGCGCACGATGTCGGGATCGTCCGGGAGCGGCACGTCGTCGTCATCGGGGAACAGACGAAGTTGCTGCGTATCGCCTTGCCGGTTGTGAAACACGACCGTGCGTTGCCAACGGCGTTCCTGATCGGCGTTGAGTTCGCCGAGGTGGGCGACAACATGCTGGCGCGGCCCGGCCTCGGTGCGCACACTCTCGACAAGGGCGAAGTACGTGTAGGTCTTGCCGGCCTTGGTTCGCGTGTAGCGGCGGAGGAACATCCCCACCTCCGGAAACCGAATTCGGGCGACCGGGGTAGGCTACAGGCCGGGTTTCCACTACATCGCATTTGGGCATCAAACTGCAATATTCGTCGGGAATTTCGTCCCAAGATTTTCGAAAATCGATGATTTTAGCTCGGAAGTGCGCAACTTAGGCTAGATGCGGTCTACTCTTTTGAACGCCGCCACCCCGCTCGTCGGGGTGGAGCGCCAGTTCGTAGCTGGAATCGCTGTTTATGAACCTGCGCTCCACCCCGACAAGCGGGGTGGCGGCGTCTCTGTGATGGGCAAGGTTTTCTAGCGACGAACGTGCGCTCCACCCTGACAAGCAGGGTGGAGGCGAATTGGAGGAGGCCAAAATGAGAACCTGTTAAATCCGGCAAACTGATCCAGTTTCGCTGTTCTTATTTCAGTTCGCTCCAAAGCCGGGGCAGGCTGGGAAGGCGCGTTTTCAACTTTTGCCGGGATCTGTTGACGCTCCGGTGATACAGCTTTTACTTCGCCTTGCCCGTCAGCGTTGTTTGTTTTTGAGGTCCGAAGCCGACATTTGGGTCGATGTCGCAACGGACCTCATCGCCTGCGAATTTCAAACGGACGGTGAAGATAAAGGGCGTTTCGTAGAAGCAGAGCTTGGCAGTGAAAGTGCTTTCTTCGGTCCATGCGCCTGTCGCAGCAATCGGTTGAATCGACAACTGGCCCCAACCGCCTTTGCCCTTCTTCCAGTTGCCGGCGCCACAAACAAATTTCTGATCGACTCCGTCTACGCGGGCAATAAGGGTGACGGCATCGCCTTTCCCATCGTTCTCCAGCGCAATCGATTCTAGCTTGCGATCATTGGCGGCAAATTCAAAAGCTTTACCATATACCTTCGTCGCTGGTGAAACAGCTTCGGGAATGCGTAAGCCAAGCCCTTTCAGCTTCTGTTCTAGCTTGTTTCGTACAACATCGTTGGCGGGCAACGGCGCGTCTTTGAAACCTGGGATGAGCTCATCCCAAATAAGATTCATCACGCCCTGCATATCTTTTAGGCCGCCGGTTATAGCGATCACCGTGTCCTGCTCCGGAATCACCAGGCAGTATTGGCCGAAGGCGCCATCGCCGCGATAGGCGTTATGACGGCAGCGCCAAAACTGATAACCATACCCCTGTTCCCAATCGCTCTTTGGATTGCTGCCGTTGGATGTCTGCCGGGCCGTCGCCTTTTCAATCCATGCTTCAGGCACCAGTTGCTTTCCTTGCCACTTTCCCTTTTGCAGATAAAGTTGGCCAAATTTGGCGATGTCTTCCGTGCGCACGCTTAGTCCATAGCCGCCGGTGGAAACACCCTGCGGGCTTTGTTCCCATGTCGGCTGTTCGATTCCGAGCGGCTCGAAGAGGCGGGGCTTCAGATATTCGAGCAGGGTCTGGCCGGTCGCTTTCTGTACGATGGCCGAGAGCATGTACGTGGCCGAGGTGTTGTAGAGAAAGTGCGTGCCCGGCTTGAACGGCACCGGGTGCGCCAAAAACGTTTTCGCCCACGATTCATTGGCCGTGCGCGGCGGCTCCGATTGATGTCCGGTATTCATGCGCAGAAGATCGCTGATGCGCATCGCTTTCAGATTATTGCCCGGCTCCCCAGGCGCTTCATCGGGGAAGTATTTGAGCACGCTGTCATCGAGCGCGATCTTGCCATCGGCAATGGCGAGGCCGACCGCCGTCGAAGTGAAACTCTTGCTAAGTGAATAGAGCGAATGACGCGAAGTGGCATCGTAAGGCGCCCACCAACCCTCGGCCACCACGTGCCCATGTCGGACCATCATAAAACTGTGAAGTGAATCGACCTTCTTATCCGCCGCTTCAATGAACGAAAGCACGGCCGCCGAGTCTACGCCCTGCGCCTCCGGCGTGCTTCGCGGGAGATCCGCAGCCAGGCCAAGCGCTGCCATGATGACGATGCCAAGGTGTCTCATTGTTGTTTCCTATATGGGGGGCACTACACTTAAAGCAATGATACAGAGGCCGGAGGTGGGTTGCGCAGAGCCTTCACCCACCCTACAAAACATAAACCCCGAGGACAATCAACATGTTACGCTTATTGATCGCCGGCAGTCTCTGCCTCGGTGCGCTTCATCCAGCACAAGGCGCAACGCCGCCGAACATTGTTGTCATCCTCGTCGATGACATGGGCTTCAGCGATGTCGGCTGTTACGGCAGCGAAATCCCTACCCCAAACTTAGACAAGCTAGCGGAGAATGGACTACGCTTCACGCAGTTTTATAACACGGCCCGCTGTTGTCCCACACGCGCCAGTTTGTTGACCGGTCTTTATTCGCACCAAGCTGGCGTCGGGCATATGGTTGAAGACCAGAATAAGCCGGGCTATCGCGGCCGGCTTAATAACCAGTGCGTCACGATCGCGGAGGTGCTTGGCGGCGCCGGCTACTTCACCGCCATGACGGGCAAATGGCACGTCGGCCAGAACCATGGCGTGGCGCCTTGGAATCGCGGCTTCGAGCGCAGTTTCAACTCGGCCGCAGGAGGCTTCTATTACCCAGGCGCCAACAACCACATCTTCCTCAATAGCAAAGACATCACCGCCGAGTTGCCTAAGGGTTCTTACACGACCGATCTCTGGACGGATTACGGCATTAAGTTCATCGACGACGGCATAGCCGCGAAGAAGCCGTTCTTCCTTTACTTGGCGCATAATGCCCCACACTTTCCGCTGCAAGCGCCTGCTGAAGAAATCGCCAAGTTTCGCGGTAAATACAAGATGGGGTGGGATAAACTACGCGCTGAACGTCATGCCAAGCAAATTGATTTAGGCGTCGTCGATAAAGCTTGGGGCATGACGCCGTTGCCGAGCGATGTGAAAGCCTGGGATAAGCTGAGCGATGTCGAGCAGGACCGCTTCGACCATATCATGGCGATCTATGCGGCAACGCTTGCGCATGTTGATCAGAGCATCGGCCGGCTCGTGGAAGCACTCAAAGAAAGAAAGGTTTTGGACAACACTCTGATCCTCTTCATGTCGGACAACGGCGGCAATGCCGAGAGCGGGCCCGAAGGGAAGCTGGATGGCAAGAATCCCGGCGGCGCCAACTCGACCGTCTTTGTCGGCAAGTCGTGGGCAACATTGAACAATACACCCTTCGTTCTCTATAAGCACTTCAACCACGAAGGCGGCATCTCGACGCCGTTGATCGCTCATTGGCCAGCCGGCATCCGTGCCAAGGGCGAACTGCGCAAGCAGCCGGGGCACTTGATCGATGTGATGGCCACCTGTGTTGCCGTCTCGGGCGCCAACTATCCGGCGGAGTTTGCCGGTCAAAAGATTCTGCCGATGGAAGGCAAAAGCCTTATGCCCGCCTTTGAAAACAAAGAGATCGAGCGTGATGCCCTATACTGGGAACACGAAGGCAACGCCGCCGTACGTGAGGGTGATTACAAACTCGTTCGCCAAGGGCGCAATGGCCCCTGGCAACTCTACGACATGAAAGCCGACCGCTGTGAGCTACACGACCTCTCTGAGAAAGTGCCCGATAAAGCGAAGGGCCTAGCCGGCAAATGGCTGACCTGGGCCAAGCGCTGCAACGTAGTAGATGAAGATGGAAAATTGCCGAAGAAGAATAAGAATTAGTGTTAGATGTGCTAAAGATATTTCTTATAGGGTGGGTAAAGGCTTTGCGTAACCCACCCGTGCGACTCTATCACTTCTCACTAGCGCACTCAAGGTGGGTTTCGCAAAGTCTTCACCCACCCTGCAGGAGGGTAACCATCCATGCTTCCCGGCATCAAATTATTCGATCTGAGCGGCAAGACGGCCGTCATAACCGGCGGGTCAAAGGGGTTGGGCTTGGCCATGGCGGCGGGCTTAGCGTCCGCCGGCGCGAGTCTGGTATTGGCAAGCCGTCACGAAGAAGAAGCGCAAGCGGCGGCCCAAAGTCTAATCAACGATTTCGGCGTTCGCGCCGTCGGGGTGCAGGCCGATGTCGCTTCGCCCGTTGAGGTCGAGGCGCTGGCTGCGCGGGTGCTTCAAGAGTTCGGCAAGGTGGACATTGTCATCAGCAATGCCGGGATTAACATTCGCGGTCCGATCGATTCGCTGACGTTGGAAGATTTCCGCAAGGTTCAGCAAATCAATGTCGAAGGTGTTTGGCTGACATGCAAGGCCTTCGTCCCTCATATGAAGCAGCGGAAGTATGGTCGCATCATCAATCTCGCGAGTACCCTCGGCCTCGTCGGCCTGGCGGATCGCACGCCTTATACATCCAGCAAGGGGGCGGTGGTGCAGATGACGCGTTCGCTGGCCTTGGAGCTTGCCCCCTTCGGCATCACCGTCAACGCCATCTGTCCCGGCCCGTTTCTCACCGAGATGAACATTCCGGTAAAAGACGACCCGAAGTTCAAAGAGTCGATCCTAGGCGCGGTCGCTTTGAACCGTTGGGGAGAACTGCATGAAATTCAGGGCGCCGCGATCTACCTCGCGAGCGATGCCGCCAGTTATACGACAGGGAGCATTATCCCCGTGGATGGCGGCTGGACGGCACGGTAGCGGCGGCTGCTTTGTGACACGTTGATTTTGGGGTCTTGTTCATCCGAGCCGGTTCGCCTCCACCCCGCTTGGGAAACAGCTGAAGAAGTCTGCGTTGGTGGGAGGGCGGGATTTTTGGAATTCTATCTTTTTTCCGATATATGTCAGTTTGTTTTGACGTGGTTCTCCTGTGAGCCAAATATTGGCCTTTATCGCTGTCGGAGAGTCTCGAAACCTCGTTCAATCAGACCCTTTGACCATCTTTTCAGTTTACTCGGTGCGCTGTTCTTTTATCGGGCATTGAGTATTCAACCCGCGCGTTTCGCTTCGAGTTCCGCCCAGCGCGCATAGAGTTTCTCCACGTTTTTCTGGGCCTTCTCCAAAGCTTTGCAAGCGTCCGTCATGGCAAGATGGCCGCCAACTGAGGCCGACTCCACGGCCGCTTCGCGTTGAGCGACTTCGCCCTCAGCGGTAAGAATTGTCGCCTCCATCTTTTCCAATTCTTGTTGCTCGCGGAAGTTGAGCTTGCGCGATTTGGCCGGCTTGCCCGAACCCTCTGACTTGAAACCCGTCGCCATATTCTTGGCCGCGTTGTCCTCTTTTTCGTAGGCCGTCAGCCACTGATTAACACTGCCATAGAGAGAGGCGCCGCCCCGGCCATCGAGACCGACAACTTCGGTACAGAGCCGATCCATCAAGTCGCGGTCGTGGCTAACCATCACAATGGCCCCGGGAAACTCAGACAGACTCTTCTTCGAGAATTTCGAGCGCGGGGATGTCGAGGTCGTTGGTCGGCTCGTCGAGCAACAAAAGATCAGCCGGCTTGAGCATGAGTTGGGCGATACGAACGCGCGCCTGCTCGCCGCCGGATAGTTCGCCGATCAGCCCTCCCAATTGATTGGCGTTGAACAAGAACTGCTTCGCCCACGCGGCGACGTGCATCGGCCTATCGCGAAAGGTCACCATTTCCCCGTTGGGACAAAGCGCTTCTTTGAGCGTCGATTGCGGATTGAGGGCGGCGCGTCCTTGCTCGAACACCACTACTTTTAATCCTTCAGCGCGGGCGACCGTACCGGCATCGGGAATGATTTCACCTGCCAGCACGCGCAACAGGGTGCTTTTGCCACTGCCGTTCGGCCCGAGCAGGCCAAGCTTGTTGCCGGGCGTAAGCATCAGATCGAGGCCGGAAAAAAGCGGGCGACCTTCACCCATCGATTTCGAAATGCCCGTCGCGGTCAACAATTTCCGCGTTTGGCGGCCGGTGGAAACGAAGTCGATGCGCGCAGCGCCCGCCGCGGCATTGCGGAATTTCAGCTCGGCCAATTCCTCCCGACGCACGCCGGCCGCTTGGATGCGCGAACTGGCTTTGCGCGTCCGTGCTCGTGCTTTATGGCCGAGCCAATCGGTCTCCCGGCGCACCTGATTGGCCACTGACTGTTCTTGGCGAGCCTGGGCTTCAAGAAATTCTTCCCGATGGTCGGCAAAGTCATCGTAAGAGCCGGCGCGCGAAACACGCCCCCCGGAAACACACGATTGATTTCGATCACTTCATCCGCCACCGCACGCAGGAATGCTCGGTCGTGGGTGACAGCTAAGTAGCCGAAGGATGCCGAGCGCAACAAACGTTCGAGCCAAACAACTCCCGGTAAGTCTAGGTGATTGGTCGGCTCGTCGAGGAGCAGGAAATCCGGGTTTTTCACGAGTTCGCGCGCAGCGACAAGCGTTTGCGCCAACCGCCGGAAAGGGTCGAGGCCAATTGTTCGTGGTCGTCGAAGCCAACTTGCGTCAGGGTGATAGCAGCTTTGTATTCGCGCTCGTGCTCATCGTTATGATCATCTTCCTGGGCAGACATAAGGATGTCGCGGACGGTTTGGCCGACGGCAAATGCATCGTCCTGGGCGAGAAAGCCGATGCGCACGCCGCGACGCGCGGTGCGCTCGCCCTCGTCCGCCTTCTCGGTGCCAGCCAAGATTTTGAGAAGAGTCGATTTGCCGGCGCCGTTCGGCCCGATGAGTCCTAGACGATCGCCGACGCGTAGATCGAGAGCCAGGCCATCAAAGAGCGGACGCGGACCGAACGACTTGGTAACTCCCTGAACGCTCAACAAACTGCTCATGCGCGGTCCCGTTTCCTACAAGGCGGTCTGCGTAGTTATATCGACGTTCGGTTCATTATATGGATGGTCATTTTTCAGAACACGAGGCAGGTCCCGAGAACACAGATTAAGCAGGATCAAGTTCGTCTAGAAATGACTTGCGAATGACAAATTCTTTTCAACTCAGATGGCATTTGATTGAAAGTGGATTCCTTCAAGCTACCACCATGGAGGAACACCGCCTTCAGCGTGCGATTTCCGCGTTGACTGATTGCGCTAACGACAAACGGTAAGCCGATTCAAGGTTGAGCCAGAGCTCAGGGCCTGTCCCAAAAGCGGTGCCGATCTGCATGGCGGTGTTTGGCGTGACCTTGATCCGACCGTTCAAAATCCCATCGAGAGTCTTTAAGGGCCTGTTAATTATTTTGGCAAAATCTTCCTGCGTCCAGTCGCGCGCGTGCAGTTCGTCACGAATGAATTCGCCTGGGGGAAACACTTCAGCACGTCCGTTACTGGCCATGCTCAAACCCTTTGTCACATCGACGCCTCCGTGCGCCACTGTCATTTTTGCAAATGCAGCCGAACTAAATTCAGCGCCAGCTTAGCCGTTCGACTTTGGATTTCCTGTCTCGACCCAAGCCAACTGAAACCTTGCACCTGTGTGCCGCCTTCCCAGGCCAGGGCGACGTAGACCGTGCCTATCGGCTTGCCCTCGCTGCCGTCGCTTGGCCCGGCTAGTCCGGTTGTACTGACAGCCAGGTTGCTGCCGTAGCGCTGGCGACAGCCGACCGCCATCGCCTCGGCCACCTCTTCGCACACAGCGCCCTTCTGCGCGAGTAATTCCGCTGACACCCCAAGTAAATTTTCTTTCCATGCATAGGTGTAGGCGACAACACCTCCAGTCAACCAAGCACTAGCGCCGGGTATTTGCGATAGGCGATTGGCCACTAACCCCGCCGTGACGCTTTCCGCAGTGGCGATTGTCTTCTTCTTCTCGATCAACAAGCGAGCAACGATATGTTGAAGTTCTTCATCCTCGACGCCAAAAATCAGGTCGCCTAATCGTTCGCGGATTGTTTGTTCGACTGCACCGATTTGCCTTTCTGCTTCGGGGAGAGTTGCAGCCCGGGCGAGAACTCGCAGCGAAATAGTTGCATCGCTGACGGTGATGCCAACTTCGGGAACATGGCCGCGTCGCGTCAGGTCGAGCAATTTTTCTTCGACAGCCGACTCTCCGGCGCCAAAGGCATTGATTTTCCGCTGGATGAATACCGCGCCGGTAAGACCAAGCTGCTGCAAACGAGGCTTCACTTGCTCGTCGAACATGACGAACATTTCCGAAGGCACTCCCGGCATGGCGATGAAGTGCTTGTCGCGAAACGACATCCAAATTCCCGGCGCGGTGCCGCGAACGTTTGCAATAGGCTGCGCCCTTCGGGAAAGAACGCTTGCAAACGGTTGCGCTCCGGCATCTCCCGGTTGCGCTTGGCAAACATCTGCTGAATGACTTCCAGGGACGCGGGGTCTTCAACCAACGCCACACCGGCCATTTTCGCGAGCACTTCACGCGTTAAATCATCCTGTGTCGGCCCAAGGCCTCCCGTAGCAATGACGAGATCCGCTCGCTCAATGGCCTGTTGAAAACAGCGAATGTTGTCGTCCAGATCGTCCGCGACCGTTGTATGAAAGCCAACGGGAATCCCCATCTCCGCCAGGCGCTTGCTTAGCCACTGGGAATTGGTGTCGAGATTCTGCCCGCTGGTTATCTCGCTGCCAATAGATATGATTTCCGCCTTCATCGCTTTATCCTTAGTCTGTCGTTGACGAGGCTAACAGGTTAGGTCTGTCATGCCGCGATACATTATCCACCTTAAAAGCCATGAAAAAAAATTGCTGGGAGAAACATAAGAAAACACAACTTTTCATTTCATTTTTTGGCGACCCTGTTTTTGTCATCGCTCCTTTCATCCCGCAACGCGAATTCTGCATTCCGCGTTTCAGTTGTTCGTTTTCCCACGAGTTTCTCGGGTTCAACCTTCCGGAAATATTTCCGGAAGGTTGATTCTGCCAGGCAGCGACGCGATCGTATTGGAAAGAATATCTGGCGACGACCCGCTATCAGGTCAGAGCCTGGCAACGAGCAAAAACTCAATGGCGAATGAATTCCAGCAGCAAAACCAATAACACCAGCGCCACCACGAGCGCAATTGCCAATAGCGGAGCATTCTTGGTCGACTCCGGTTCATCAACCGGTGATTGATCTGGCTGATCCGGCGCCGGCTCGTCGGAATGCTTACCATATTTGGCCGTCGCTTCGAAAGAGATGCCGGGCACTTCTTCCCACCATAGCCCTGGCTGGCGGCTTTGTTCTTGTTCGAGGAGTTCGATTGCCTCGGCTTCGGACATCATCGGGTTCACGTCGAGCGGCTTCTCGATGTCGGCCGCCGCCCAAGGCAGCAAGGCTTGGCGCACCTGCTCAGCCGAACGATAGCGTTTCGCCGGCTTCTTTTGCATTAAATTTTCGACGATCCGGGCAAACTCCACCGGCACCGTCGGATTCAGATCGGGAATAGGCTCGGCATACTCGAGTCGATGCCGTTGCATCTTTTGAATGGATGTGCCGCCCGGAAAAGGCGGTTGGCCAGTAAGAGCGAAAAAGAGCGAGCAGCCAAGCGCGTAGAGATCGGCGCGAGCGTCCACTTCCGTCGGGTTATCGACTTGCTCGGGGGCAATGTAATCCATCGTGCCAACGACATAGCCCTGGCCGCCGACGATCGTCTTGTCGACCGGCAACCTTTCATCGAGCATGATCGCCAGGCCCAGATCGAGTATCTTGCCATGGCCGTTCGGCGTCACCATGATATTTGACGGCTTCAGGTCGCGATGAATGAGACCTTTCGAATGGGCGTGCGACAGCCCGGCCGCGAGTTCGGAAAAGAGCCGAGCCGCCCGCTCCGCCGGTAAGGGGCCATTAGCTTTCACCAGTTGGCTGAGACTCACCCCGCGAATGTACTCCATCGCGATGTAGTAGACGCCCTCGATTTCACCCGCGTCGAATGTCTTTGTCAGATGCGGATGACTGACTCGTTGGCACATGTCCATTTCACGGAGAAATCGGGCAAGCGTTCGCTGCTCTTCCTTCGCTCGCTTGGGCGGAAGCACCTTCAACGCAACGAGGCCAGGGAGGGTGGCCTGCTTAAGCTGCGCATCGCTCCCCGTCAGTTTTTCACCTTTCATGGCACGGGTATTGCGTACCAAGTAAACCGTTCCCATGCCCCCCCGGCCAAGTGGCGCCAAGACTTGATAGGGACCTAGCACCAGCCCGTGCCAGGTGCCTTGCAATAACTTGGTAGCCTGGAAACTGGTGAGCACTTGTTGTTCGACGAGCGATTCGGCGAGCTTGGCGGAGTGATGTCGAACGGCAGTCGGAATCGTTGTCAGCAGGCGGCGGAGCACTTCTCGATTGACGAGACCGCTTTGCGCCAGCATTTTGATAAAGCGTTCGGCTGCGGGCGGTGAATCGGTGGACGAGTTCATCGCGTACCGGAGTGCTGGAGAGAATTTAATCGCTTTGAAATCTTACGCCGTATTCGTTAGGCCGTCCAGTTTTGCACGGTGGAACATTTGGCCCGGTCCTCTCTCCCGGCCTAAGAACTATTTAATGAAGGGGCCGGACGCAATGGATCAGATCAACCTTATGCTGGTTGATGATCATGAACTTTTGCGCGATGCGTTAAAGTGCATTTTCTCCGCCCAAGCGGATATGAAAGTTGTTTCGGAGTCAGGGACCGCAGCGGCTGCGCTCGAACAAGCCTCCAACAGCGATGCTGCCGTTATTCTGTTGGATATTAAACTGCCAGACCGCAGCGGCCTTAGCATTATGCCGGAACTCCGTGTTCGCTGCCCAGGCGCACAAATTATTATTGTTTCAATGCACGATGAACCTAGCTACCTTCGCTCGGCTTTGGCGGCCGGTGCTTTGGGCTACGTCGTTAAAACAAGCGGCGCCGCGATCTTGCTTGAAGCCGTACGAGCGGTGCATTGCGGAGAGTCCTATATCGACCCTTCCATGCGTTCATACGAGGTTAACGACGGCTTGAGCCTGCTTCGCAACGCTCCCGTTTCCCGGCTTAGCGAACGGGAACGTCAAGTCTTGTTCTGGCTCGCCCAAGGAATGCGTTACCAGGTAATTGCCGATAAATTGGGAGTAAGTGTTAAAACCATCGAAACGTATCGCAGCCGACTTACTGCCAAATTAGGCTTCAAAGACCGCTCCGACATGATGCGCTTTGCCATTGAAACGGGCTTGCTGAACAGAAGCAATCTCCCGCTCATTGATTGTCAATACACGCTAGACTTGGCAGCACAAGCGGAAAGCAAGAGCCTGAAAGCGCCAGAGAAGAGAAAGAAAATTCTTCGCTGGCCCTTCACGCTTATGGTGACGTTAAACTTTCATACGAGCCTGCAGCGGCAGCGAACAGTATACATAGACAACCTTTGCGAACGTTGCCGATTCGACTTTCGACACCTGAAAACACTACGCGCCGACAGCGCTGGATAAGCGCGTTAGTCGAGCTGTCGTGTGTTAGCTTTGGCGCTTCGGTGCTTTCCAGTTCGGGAATGATGCGATGGGCTAATGCTTTGCCGAGCTCGACACCCCACTGATCGAAGGAGTCGATGTTCCAGATGACTCCCTGGGTGAAGACTGAGTGCTCGTAGAGAGCGATCAGCTTGCCTAGCGCCGTCGGCGTCAGCTCTTCCATTAAGATCATGTTCGAGGGGCGATTGCCTTCGAACACCCGGTGCGGCGCCTGGTGATCTGGAATACCGTCTTGCTTTACCTCTGCCGCGGTCTTGCCGAATGCCAGCGCTTCAGCTTGCGCGATCACGTTCGCCAGCAGTATATCGTGGTGTCGGCCGAGCGGGTGATGCGATCGCTGAAAGGCAATGAAGTCGCAGGGAATCAACTTCGTTCCCTGATGGATCAACTGGTAAAAGGAATGCTGGCCGTTCGTGCCCGGTTCGCCCCAATAGATTGGCCCGGTCTGGTAGTCGACCGTTAGGCCGTCCATCGTGGTGGACTTGCCGTTGCTTTCCATCGTCAGCTGTTGCAAGTAAGCCGGGAAACGCTTCAGATATTGATCGTAGGGGAGGACGGCTGCGGTTTCGGCTTCGAAAAAATTGTTGTACCAGATGCCGAGCAAGCCCAGCAGCACCGGCAGGTTTCTTTCAAACGGGGTTGTGCGGAAATGCTCATCCATTTGATGAAAACCATCGAGCATGGCTCGGAAATGTTCAGGGCCGATGGCTATCATGGTGGATAGTCCGATGGCGGAATCCATGGAATAACGGCCGCCGACCCAGTCCCAAAAGCCGAACATATTGGCGGTATCGATTCCGAATTTGGCCACCTCCTTCGCATTCGTGGAAACCGCAACAAAATGTTTGGCCACGGCTGCCGGCATCGCCCTTGAAGTGCGCCAACAACCATTCCCGCGCGCAAAGCGCGTTCGTCATCGTTTCGAGCGTGGTAAACGTCTTGGATGAGACGATGAAAAGCGTCTCCGAGGGATCGAGATCGATCACCGCCTCGGCGAAATCGGTGCCATCGACATTGGAAACAAAGCGAAAAGTAAGATCGCGCTGGCTGTAGTTCTTCAGCGCCTCGTACGCCATCACCGGACCCAAATCCGATCCGCCGATGCCGATGTTCACGACATTGCGAATTTGCTTGCCCGTATGCCCTTGCCAACTCCCTTGCCGCAGCCGGGTCGCGAAGTCTGCCATGCGGTCCAGAACCGCATGAACCTGCACCACCACATTTTCACCATCGACAGCGGCCGTGCTTCCTCGCGGCATGCGCAAAGCCACATGCAGCACGGCCCGATTTTCCGTGACGTTGATCTTGTCACCCCGGAACATCGCTTCCGTGCTCTGTCTAAGCCCCGATTCCTCGGCTAAAGCCAAGAGGAGCTTGACCGTCTCGTCGGTGATGCGATTCTTCGAGTAGTCGAAGTAGATGCCGACGTCCTCGACGACATAGCGTTCGCCACGAGCGCAATCAGCCGCGAACAACTCGCGAAGATGGAGTTTGCTGACCTTTAAATAGTGGGTCTCGAGAGCTTTCCACGAAGCCCGTTGACGTAGAGGGGTAGACATGCACGAGCTTCCCGTGAGATTTCGTTCAGCCGCTTCGTGGATGTCTTATGCGCAACCTGGCGCAATGTCCCTCTGGAAATTCGATACGTTCACCTAAGCCGCCATCAAAAGAATCAGCGCGCAGGACGACAAGATCTTGATAGTTGTGCATCCCCGCTTCTAAGTAGTCGAGGATTTCGAAATGCTTGGACCATTCTCGCAACGTGTATTCCCGAGTCTGGAAGGTGGCCATGTAATAGCCTTTCTCGACGATGTTGCCCAGCGCATCGTCAGCGGTGTCATCGACGATGCCCGCTCGCTCGATCGCTTCGACGCGCTCGGCGGGATAGTCGCTCGAAGCCGCAAACATACCGTGGAATGATGCCAGCAGCAAGCCTCCGGGAGAGAGCACCCGTTTGAGTTCGGCAAGCCAGAGATGTTGGATGTCGCGCTTCAGATGGCTGAAGACGGAACAGGAGACAATCACGTCGAAGAAACCGTTCGGATAAGGCAGAGACGGAAGAGGCTGCGACTGCGCAAAATGGCCGCTCTTGAGGTTGGCATTGCACCACGCGACTGCTTCGCCGTCAATGTCGCAGCCATAGATTTCAGGACCGTTCAGGTGTTGCAGCAAATGGGTCGTTGTGCGTCCGCAACCGCAGCCCCAGTCGAGAAGACGGCGGACCGATTGCAGATCGCGATGCGGTCGCAGGGCCTTCATAAAATCGTGATAGAGTTTCAATCCCCCCGTCACAAAGGGAGCTGCTTCGGGACAGCCGCAAACGCGCTGCATGAGATCGGGCGGCGGAAGCACGGTGCTTCGATCGGACACAAGTCGAATGAACGTCTCATACGTGCCGGCCAACGTATCGTCGCTGCCTTGGTTCACCAGACGCAGCAGCTTTTGAAACAGTCCGGCCGAATAGTAGCCTTTTAATTCAAGGGTGCTCAGCTTCGGCGTGAGGCCACGACCCGGATTGAAGCTGAAACTAAAACCCCCTCGGATGGCGTGCGCTATAGCTGGGAAGTGCGTTTTGAGATCGGCCCGCTCTTGTATCTGTGCGGTTCCAACACATTGGCCATCAACGTAAACGCGGATCGAGTCGATGGGCCCGCGGGGCTCGAGCATCCAGCCGTTGAGCTGGATCTGGCCATCGTCGGTGCATACGGCGCTATCGATGCGCCCCATGACGCCCCGCTGCGACGCCAACTGAGACCGATTGAATTTTGAGAACAAACGTGGAAGCCGGAGCTTGAGCTTGAGCATGAATGCATCTCCACAAACGGGTGGTTTCAACCGGCCAATCGCAAGGATGTGGGCGGCACTTTTCGAATCTCATGTATTTCGCGCAGGCGGTTGGCCATGCGCCGGCCGGCCGCTTCGAGCGAAAGAACACGCCCCGCCGACAATTTCGCACGTTCGCCGAGCGCTTTCGCTTCGTCGGCTTGCTCGTATACCCAGCGCATCTGTTCCGCAGCTTCGGCCACATGCGGATTGGCCCAAAGCCATCCCTTCTTGTACGGCATATAGTCGCGCTCGAGCGGAATCAGATCGTAGCCAACGAGCAGGCTATCTTGCATCGACATGAAATCGATATTGCCGGAATAAGCGGTGGCGATCACGGGCTTGCCCATCAGCATCGCCTCGGCCATGGTCAGGCCGAACCCTTCGGAGCGGTGGAGCGAGACGTAACAGTCGCAACATTGAATCAGACCGAGCACTTCCGCGCGCGGCAAAGTCGCGTTGATGACCTGTACGCCGGCGCGTCTGGCGACATCCATCAACTGGGCATATTCGTTAGGATGGCGTTCGCCGCGAGAAACCTTGATGGTCAAATGCGTCGGTCGTCCGGCCGGAAGGCCTTTTGAAACGCTTCGATCACCCCAAGCGGATTCTTCCGCTCGTGGATGCTGTTCATGTCGTAGGCGAACAGGAAAAGAGTTTTCTCTTCGGGAATCCCAAATCGTGAACGGGGCAGCGGCTCGACATTGCCGATTTCAATGCCGGGCAACATCGGCAGCACGGGAACGGCGATGTTCGCGTTCGTGAGCGCATCGGCAATGAAATGAGTAGGCGCCCAAAGCTCATTGACTGCCCGGGCAAGCTTGATCCATTGCGGCGGAATCTCGCCGAATTCCCAATACCACATGCCGATGCGGTAGCGGTCGTGGCCGCGCAAGATTCGACCCTGGTAGTAGACGATGTCGACGAATGGTTCCGGTTGCACGTGAATGAGCGTAACATCGTCGAGCTCGTTTACGATACCCTGGCCCCGGTATTCGGGATCGATCATCGGGGGCACGGGGACATCGTAGCAGGTCGTTCGAATCTGCTGCCGGCGCAACGCCTCAACGACGGACTCGACCGACGCCTGCAGGCCAGAAGGATAGCTGAAGTGCCCGATCACGTTTAAGCCGCTTCGCGATTGATGCCGGCGCAAGTCCGTTTTTACAGAGTCGATCCATACAGTTGCAACGCCTGCCAGTTCGTCGGCGCCTTCTTCCTCCAGCCAGTGGACAAGGCGAAGCAGGACGGCCGGTTCTCTGTACGCGTTCGGGAAGAGCGAGCGCCATTTCGGCCGATGATCGTAAAGTACGCGAAGCTGATCGGCGGGCGTCAACGGCGATTCGAAACTCGGCACTTCCAGCATATCGGCCGGCTCGAGCTGAAAGCGTGCATTCGCCCAGCGATAGAACGCGGGCCAGCCAGGCGCCGTCATCGCGTCGGGAAAGCGCGCCTGCCAGGCGCTGCTGAGCGAGTACTCGAAAACAAGTTCCCTCACCGGGTCCTCGGCGATGGTCAGGAGATACCACCAGATATCTACGTCGCATAAGCCATATTCGCGCTTGCCATTCTGAATCAACCAGCACAGCGTTGAACCCCACATGGCCGGAAGATTGGCGCCCGGAAACTCGGCTTGGAAGTCGTTGCGCGATTTGTAAATCTGGCGAACCCGCTCGGCTCTGTCCGTAGCGAGCGCCCGCCGAATTCGAGCAACGGCCGAAGGCGCCAGGCGCCAGTGGGAGACGGCTTGCTCGCAAATCCATTTGCAGAAAGAGCCTTCCGTGCCATCCGAAAGGGCTCGTGGAAATCGGTGGCGCAAGTCAGCCGACGATCGAATCACGTACAAGATCAGGCGTGCCGCTGAAAGGTCGTCGAACGCAGCCATGGTCGGCGACCAATCGGGAAACTCGAACTGTTCGGCAAGCGGTCCGAGGAATTTTCGAATCTCGACGTCGTTGAAAGGGTCGAGTCGCTGCGATTGGAGAGGAATACGAGCCAGATAAGCAACTTGACGGCGGAGATAGTCGCGCTGGCTCATTTCGTCCGCCATACGCAACTTCGGCCTGGAATGGTGCGCGCTCAGCGCTGGATGGAAATAGGGATCTTCATCGATTTCCATCTCGATGATATTGACTGCGGTCAATTCGATGTCTTCAGTCGGGTTGGTCTTCCCGCGCGTATAACCTTCGTGATGAAACAATGCAGCATGCGGCGTGTAGACAGTCCGATAGCCGGCTCGGAAGAGGCGCAGGCAAAGAGCCACATCGCTGTTGGCAATTCGAAACTGTTCATCGAATCCGCCGACCTCGTTGAAGGCGGCACGTGGAATCATCTGGCAGGCGCCCATGATCGCCAGAGCGTTGCGATACATCTCGGGTGAGCCAAACATGTCCCAATGTCCGGGCTTGACGTTATTGTAAAGCAGCCCGCAAAGATGCACGCCGACAACAACGCCTCCGTGTTGGATAACGTTATCCGGATAATGCAATTGAGTGCCGACGCAGCCGACTCCCGGCAAGAGAGCGAAACGGACCAGATCCATCAGCCAGTCGGTCTTTCTGACCGAAATGTCGTTGTTGAGAAACAGCAACAGGTCGCCTCGGGCGTGTCGCGCGCCGAGGTTGCAGGCCTCTGAATAGTTAAACGTGCAACGATACGGCACGAGGGTGACGGCATCGCTCGCGGTTAGTTCACGGTAATAGGCGAGAACATTGGCATCGGTGCTTCCGTTATCGACCAGGATGATTTCTTTGCGTGGGTAATCGGTACGGCACTGCAAGTCTTCGACACATTGTTTGAGCACATCGAATTGATTCAGAGTTGGGATGATGATGCTGACGAGCGGCGGGTTCGAGGTCGGCCAGGAGACGCGGTGCATACCGGTGGGCAGCGTCTCCACCGTTGCGTTATGGCCGAGTCTGGCGAAGTGCTCTCGTAGAGCCAGTGCTCGAGACGACTCGTTGCCGTTTACGTTCGTAAAGTCAATCTTGTTGGTCCGTGGCGCACGGCGATGATATAGGCATAGCGGAACGCGCTGGATTCTCTGCGTCTGTTGGCCCGCGCGAAGAATCGCATCGTACTCTTGGGCATCCCCGAACCGCTCCGCAAAGCCGCCGATCAATTGCAAGAGTTCGCGTCGAAACAGACAGAGACGGCCCACATAATTGAAGCCGTACAACATCTCGGGCGACCATTGCGGCTTTAAGCGCAAGCCATGCCTTCTCCCGAAACGGGTGATGCAATCTTCATCGCAATAAAGCAAATCGGTGTCGGGTTGTCGAATGATCGCTTCGGCGAACTCCGCAAGACAGTTCGGCGCCAAAGTGTCAGCCGGATCCATCACACCGATAAATTGGCCGACGGCGCTCGATCGAGCGACTTCGAACCCTGACTCCAGGCTCTTGCTTACCGGCACGGCTTGAAGCCGGAGTCGGCTTTCATGGGCCGGCAGAGCCTTGCACAAATTTGCAACTTGGCCTTCGTCGGCTATGAGTAACGCTTCCCAGCGCGAGTATGTCTGACGCTGGAGTACTCGCGTTACGCGACGTATGTCGTATTTGGAATGAACGGGAATCAATAAAGTCAGTTGCGGTGCAGTCGGCGGCCAATACCGCGATCGTTGAGCCGCGAGCCCATCGGAAGAGAGCTCTGTTGTTCGCAGCCAAGTTTTATCGAACGGGCTGAACCGGCGAATGAGTCCCTTGACGGAATCGCGGGTTGGTTTGATGCCGGTATAACGTTCCAGGAACGGGCCAACGGTTCTCTTCAAAAAGCGCAGGCCACGCCAGACGCCGGATCGCGCCAGCGCCGAAGGGTCGAACGAAGGCTGTTCAATAAAAACATAGTTCCCTGCCGTTGAACTATCACACCGCGCCTGGAAAGATGGGGTGTGAATACCCACTTGCCGCCGGCGGGTCAAGCTCAGCAGGCCACGCTGATTGGTCGGGGGTGCGACACCGGGCGCATCTACTTTTGCCACATTCCGTTGCGGATAGAATGCAACGGGGGGGAAGCATCTAGAACATCCTCAACCGCTCCTTCGTACTCCGACGGGCTTCGCGAAGCATGAATCCAAACAGTTCGACACCTCGCTCCTGGCGTCTTTCCATCGCCGCCGTGGTGATCTGCCTGACAGCTATTGCTTGCCTCAATCAGGAAACGTTAGGCTCGCGCGGGCAGGCTGCTATCGGAATCTTCTGTTTTCTGGGTGTGGCTGCCTTCTTTTCCACCAATCTGCGGGCTTTGAACAAGCGCACAATCATCACCGGGTTTTTGCTGCAAGTGCTGCTTGCCTTCCTAATCTTGAAAGTGAAACCGGTGCGCGAAAGCTTCGAATGGATCGGTCTGGCCGCCAAGCAATTTCTGTCGTTCAGCTATGAAGGCGCTAAGTTCGTAGCCGGCCCGTTAGTCGATTTGCACACGGATAAGAATGGCAACTTGATGCTGTCCAAAGGCAAGGGAGTCTTTCTTTTCGTCGTCCTTTCAACGGTTATCTTCGTTTCCTCCTTCTTCTCGGTACTCTATTTTCTTGGCATTTTGCAGCGAGTAGTCAAAGTCTTTGCCCGCATGATGCGCTGGATTATGGGAACGAGCGGCGCGGAGACGCTATCCGTAACCGCCAACGTCTTCATGGGCCAAACCGAGGCGCCGTTGATTGTGAAACCTTTCATAGCCGGGATGACGCGTTCGGAACTGCTGGCTCTGATGATCGGCGGTATGGCCCACGTCTCAGGCGCGCTCTTGGCCGTCTATATTGGCATGGGCGCCAATGCCGTCGCGATCATCGCCACGAGTGTGATGGCAGCGCCGGCCTCGCTCTATATCTGCAAGATCCTCATTCCCGAGACAGGCAACCCCGAAACACTCGGCGACGTCAAAACCGTGATCGAAAGCAATCATGCCAACGTCATCGATGCTGCCGCTTCGGGAGCGTCCGAAGGAATGAAATTGGCAATCAATATTGCTGCGATGCTAATCGCCTTCCTTGCCTTTATTGCGATGTTCAACTTCCTGCTCGGCGCCAGCACGCAGCTTTACAATTCCCTATTTGACGCGCATTATGATGCTCTCTCATTGGAAACGATTTTCGGCTTTCTCTTCTCGCCCGTTGCCGTGCTGATGGGCGTGCAGGGAACGGACGTGCCGAAAATGGGTCAGTTGCTCGGCATCAAACTGGTTCTGAACGAGTTCGTCGCTTACTTGCGCTTTGCGGAAGTTTACAAGCCTGGGTTACCCGACGGCATGAGCGAACACACCGCCTTCCTGGCCGCGTTTGCATTGACGGGTTTTGCGAACTTATCGTCGATTGGAATTCAACTGGGCGGCATCGGCGGCATGGCGGAAAACCGGCGCGGCGACATCGCCCGCCTGGGCATGGCGCACTGCTCGGCGGCTTCCTGGCAACATTGCTCAACGCTTCAATCGCCGGCATCTTGGTGGATTCGTAGACGATGCGGTGAAAAAAGATTTCCCAGAAGCAGCGCGCCTAAGCTGGAATGTAGCGTTTGACCAATGGCCGCGACGCGGAGTCTTTGCGCAGGGGAGAGCATTCGGCGGGTGAGCGCAGCGGACAGGCCGGGAGGCCTATCCCCACGAAAGAACTGGAAGTGGCGGCAGGCCTCCCGGCCTGCTGGAGCGATTATTTGTTCTCGGTCAATCCCATCTGGAACACGACATCCATTTTTTGGCCGCTGACGATTTCAACTGCCATGCTCTTTTGCAGCGGCGCTCTATACCAGACGCGCGAAACGTTGAGAAGTTCCGGATCGCGCTCGAAGCGTTCGACCTTCCAGCTAGGCATCCAGCAGACCAGTTCGTAATGTCCTTCGGGCACATCCGCCAATGAAAACTGCCCGTCGGCATCAGTCTGAATCCAATAGGGGTGCTCGCTGACAAACAGCCAGCTTCGCTCCCAGGCGCGGTTGGTTGGGCTGCTGAGTTCGACCAAGCCCGTTTGCGTGAAACGTCGTTGCACCGCCTTATCCGGGTCGGGAATAGGAAGAGTAAAAAAGGCGACTCCTTGGGCCCGAAGCATATCGAAAGATGGATGATGCGAAACCATTTCGACTGCATCGCCAACGTGGACAAAGCCAACGCTGCTTGGCACGCCTCCTTGCTCGATCATGAGTTTGTCTTCGTGCAGCACAACGCGTGCTGGCGGCTTGTCCCAAGCTTTCGACCGGGCCGGCGACACTTTTCGTAGAAAGACCACAGCCTGCGCGACGGCTTTGCTTTCAGCATTGATGCGCGGGAAGCATGGGTTTTTGCGGTCCCATTCGCCGGCGTGATCGCTCAGCAGCATGTGCGCGTTGCGAAAGCCGTTTGCTTCCGGAAGACTTCCGGACCAAACAACCCGCCCGCTGATCACGCCCACTGCCTGGGGATCGAAGTCGGTGGCTAACTCGGGTATCGGATCGGACGGCTGTTCGAGTTGATGCAATGGCGCCGCCTGCGAACCACAGCCGAGCGCAAAGAGCATCGGCAGCAACTGGACAACATCGCAACGAAGAAAAAGCGTTCGCATCGGATATCCTGAATGGATGAGTAGTGAGCTGAGCAGCGTAAGCTGCCGGGTTATACTTTCGACCAGCCCGTTAGATAACGTTCGAGGTCTCTTCAATGCCTGTCATCACCAAGCCCGGTTATGTGGTTCGCCATATTTCAGAAGCGCCCTCGGTGCCCTGTCCCTGCGGCACCAGCACCCGTCCTTTAACCTCGGCGGACACGCCGGCGTGCAGTCTGCACGTGACCTTCATTCAGAATTCCATCCTCCACTATCATCGCGATACCACTGAGGTTTACTACATCCTCGCTGGATCGGGCCGAATGGAGCTCGACGATGATATCGTCTCCGTTGAACCTGGCTTGGTCATCTTGATCGAGCCGAGCACGCGTCATCGGCTCAGCAGTGTGGATGGCGTCCAAACGATAGTGTTCAGCGTGCCTGCCTTTGACGCCGCGGATGAGTTCTTCGACTAGCGCTCGACGGCGCCCGATGAGCGGTCTCGATTACCGGCTTGCCGAGGAAAGGGCCTGGATCGCGACCTGTGGCTTGCAACGGCGTCATTCGTACGTCGCCCGGCACGCGCTTCAGATCGGGATTGAAGCTCAGCGAATAAAGCGTGTAGCGGTCGGCGCTCGATCGCTCGAATCGCGTCCGCCGACTTTGCGCCAACATCTGCAATTGGCCGTACTCTTTCAACAATGGTTCATCGCGGGGCCGGCAGATCAGATAGACCTCGCGCGATGGCAAGCGCTCGTCGCGGAGATAGGTCTCGTTGTGCAAGATTTGCGCACGCCCGCGGAAATAAAAGAGATGCCAAGACGGGTTCAGAGGTTCACCTTCGCCCATCACCAACAATGGTTCGCCGGGCGGTACGAGGCTCTCGGTTTCATGAACGAATGCCAGATCGTTGATGTAATCGTCCGCAAAGCGGGTGCGGTATTCATAGACCGCCAGATTAACGACTACGACGACGGCACAAAATCCAGCAAACGCAGCGCGCTGATTCCAACGGCTGACGATCCACCAGGCAGCCAGCGTGACGCTTGGCCAAAAGATGATCCAGACCAGATGAACCCAGTCGGGTCCTGGAATCTTGCGACGAAGCAAATAAATAAGTGCCGCGCCCGGCAGGCCGCAGAGCGGGAGCGATATCCAGGGCCGACGCAACCAGTTTGGCCAACGTTGCATCCCCTGCCAGAATTCCCGCGCGCCCCACGCGCCAAGGACAGCCGCGGGCGCCAGGCAGCTGAGCATGTAATGATGATGCTTCCCTTTGAAAAGGGAGAAAAAGAGCACCGGCACAATCGCCCAACACCATAGAAAGCGCGCGGCAGGAACGTCATTGCGAAAAACCCGTGCGCTGAAGCAAGCAAGCCGATGGCGATAACGAACGTCCAAGGGAAAACATTCCACGGTTGATTGACGAGGTAGTACCAGAACGGCTCGCCGAGGTAGCCCGATTTCCAGCGTACGCCGTAATCGACCGCCCAGAGGTCGAGAATATCGGGATAGCGCAAATAGGCTATCACAGGCCAGGCCAGCCCGATCGCCAAGGCAAGCAACCAACCCCAAAACCAGAAAAAGGGCCGTATCTCGCGCAACTTCCGCGTCCAGACAAAATAAGTGCCCAGCGGAAGCAGGACGAAGAACAGGCCGAACAGCGGCCCCTTCATGGCGTTCATCAGGCCCAGCAGGGAGAAGAACAGCAGGGTGCAGAGCGAACGTCGGCCAAAGAAAGTGGTGCGTAGTTCGGCGCGTTGGGGTCGAACAGAAGGCGAAGCAGAAAGGTGCCCGCCAGGGTCACGGTGCTTGCGAGAAAAATGTCGGCTTCGGGTCCGGTGGCATAAGAAGCAAACTCGCGCATGGTCGCGAGCATGGCCCCGCTCATCAGCCCGATATTCCGGCCAAAACAAACGGCCACTGCCCAGGCGAACACTAACACAGCGAGCGTCGCCATAACAATCGAGCCAAGCCGATACGCGCGTTCAGGGGATTCTTCACCCATGACGGCAACGCCGGTCGCCGTCAACCAATGGGGAACCGGCGGGCGTTCCAGCCAAGGCCGGCCGCCGTAAGTTGGAATCAGCCAGTTGCCGGTCGTCATCATCTCGCGCACGTTCAGGCAATGAGTCGTCTCGTGCGAGGTGAGCAAGCGAGGCGTGATCAAGCTGAAACCGAACAGCACCGCACACAGCAGCAGCAGCGCTCCGTAATCGGCACGGCGCAGACGGAACTCACCCGAAACCAGCGCAATCTGAGGAGAATCCATTCTCGTTGACCTGAAGCGAATGATGTCGAATTACCATCCCGCGTTCGCACGCTTCCCTGTCCTACCCGATTTTCGTTTTCGGAGCAAGACGAGGCGGTGTAAGGGAAAGAAAAAAGAAAGGTGCGGAAATGGATTCTGGCAAACGCATGAAACGGGCACGGCACTCGTGTTACTCTCCCCTTGGTTTTGCCGAGAAGGGTGTGAAGGGCAAGAGCGTGTTCGGCGGGCAAGGGTGGACAAGTTGAAACTTGTCCCACTTCGTCGCGTGGGATAAGCTTCCAGCTTGTCCCATGCGATTGGCCCAGTGGAGCGCTTTCCTCGGGCAAGGAGGGACAAGTTGGAAACTCGTCCCACGCAGAGCGCGTGGGACAAGTTTCCAACTTGTCCCAAGTGGCGCTGGCGCACTGGAGCGTGTTCGGCGGGCAAGGGTGGACAAGTTGGAAACTTGTCCCACGCGCTGGCGCGATATGATCAGGGTCATCCGTACGTAAACAAAGGATCAAGTTACGCTTCCGTCGTTTACGCGGGCGACTAGACATTCCCCTTTCAACGGGTGGCGCATTAAGTATGCGGGATGATCATCTGGCACCATCCTAAATTGAGATGAGTTGTAGTTGCGTTGGCCGAGCTAAAGTAGTCGGGATGGAGAGAATAGACCACGAAACGGCCTTTCTTCTCCTGGCGCACTAGGCCTGCTGATCGCATGACGCCTAGATGATGAGAAACGTTGACGATCTTCACCTCGAGCAGGTTGGCTAACTCGGTCACATTTCGCGAGCCGTTCCAGAGTGATTCGACGATCCGGATGCGGTGGGGTT
This sequence comes from uncultured Planctomycetota bacterium, assembly GCA_963718635.1. GTDB lineage: Bacteria > Planctomycetota > Planctomycetia > Gemmatales > Gemmataceae > JAIOQJ01. Next base: position 101,737 of record OY970367.1, read on the forward strand.
CAGCGAGGGCCTGCAGCAGCTCCGCACATTTCCTTACCGTTTGAACTTTATCGCTCATGCCTTCTAAACCTTGATGCAAATGGATACCGGGCACGACACTTTCGAGTTTTGCCATTAGAAAGGCCAACCATCTCGAACGCTCGCACTGACCTCGGCGGAATGATTGCTAGTTCAGCAGTTTTATGATTGGACCGATGCGGGGACAAGAGAATAGAGAGGAACTCTACCCATTTTCAAGATAGATTATCTATTTAAACCAATACAGGGTAAAGAGTTATATATGATCAAACAATTTTCTTACAAATGTCCGTTGAAATGAGGGGCGCCATGGGTCAATTGCTTCACAAACTAGTCCATTAACCTGACTCGACCCTAGACGCATGTAGAACACCTTGGCACATCAGTTGCCACTTGCGACGTTCATCCCTGTACTTTTGGCGTCAATATCAGGCAGTTTCTTTTCGTGAGTAGTGAACATGATCTCGTTGCAGATTATCCTCTCCGCCATATTTCGTTCTGCCAGCACGATTTTGAACACCGCCTTTGGCTGGGCGACGATCATGCTCTTTGGCAAAGTCCCGGAGAATCGCCAGACACAACTTTCGATTCTCACCTTTGGCTCCGTGCTATGGCTGCTCGTTACGATCAGCATCCCCTATCCCAAGGCCGGGGTTATCTTGCTCGTTCTCGTGCCCATCCCGGATTTCATTCACGAATGGGTCCGCGCTATTATGATTGTCCTCTCGGCATTGTTGCCGATCGCGATCGGCATCACTTCGCTCTACATAGTCGATAAAAGCAAGCGACCAAAAGGCGCCGGGCCCGTAACGAAAGCGATCCTGAAAGGATATCCCTATGCGTTTGGATTGTCGCTTACGCTGTTGATGATGATCGTGATTGCGCCGCCCCTGAAGATTCGGGACATCGTACGCCGGCGCCAGGACGCCCATGTCCCAATGATCGTCGAAGGCGCCGACTATTTCGATGTAGTCAACGATGTGCAACGCGTGCTTCGCCGTGGCGGCTTCGAAACCGAACGCGATCAAGCAAACATCCTGCTTCGCTTGCCGACGAAGGTCTTTACTTTATTTGCCGGCTCGGCCGTCGATCGTTTGATCGCCGATCAACTGGCCGTTTTGAAGTCTCCCCAAATTGAGGTGTTGCTGCACCCTTCCGATTTAGTCATCAGCGGCAAGGAACACGATATCGCTCACATCCGTGCTCTGCTCGCTGAGAGTCTCACCTTCACTAAGGCCTATCAGACTTGGACGGCCGAAGCCAATAAGATCGAAGATCGCCTTGCCGGCATATGGAAGCAGATCAAAACAGACGAAGGCAAACGAGCGGAACAACTGCTGGAAGAATTGGCCGCCACGGCCCATGACCTGAAAACCGGCCAGTTTACCTTCGATGAGTGGCAGGTATTGTTTCGAGAACAGTCTATCATCGAACGGAAACTGCTACGCTTACTCGCAGGCGTAGATGAGGAAGCCACGAGTGCATGCAGGTGAGCAAGAGTCAAACTGATGAATCATTTGCGCAAACCATGCTTTTGCATTAACCGGTTGGTAGAGTTGTAGGCTTCGGTCACCCACTCGACAATTTTCGCCGGCTCTGGCGAGTACTCGAGTTCAATGCTGATGGCGCCTTCGATGCCGAGTGCGGCAATCTCCCGTAAATAAGGATCGAAGTCGACAACGCCACGACCAGGCGGCAAATCACCGTGGACTTTCCCATCGCAATCGCTGATGTGGACGTGAATGGCTTTACCTTTCAATTGACGGAGTTCCTCGGCGGCGACATTCGCCAGGCAAAGATGCGATACATCGATGTTGGCGCGGACCGCCGGATGATTCACCTCGTCGATGAACTTCACCATGCTGGTCACATCGTTCAAGAGTGAAAGCTTGAAGGGCTCGAGTTCCAGTGCGATCTGCAGTCCGAGGTTCTGTGCGTAACAGCCGAGCGTACGGCAATGATTGACCGCAATGTTCCATTGCTCTTGCGGCGGAATTACCTGCCGTTCCCAGATATATTCCCCAAGAACCAACAACAGGTTCTTGGCATCGAGTTCGTAGCCGAAATCGAGATAAGCTTCGCAGCGATCGAGGTGGAAGCGTTGCACCGAAGGATTGAAATCGAGCAGGCCGACCGCTACGCACGCTACGCTTACGACCGGCAGACCCGCTTTATCGCATTCGCGCAAAATCAACCGGCGTTCTTTGGCATCGATATCGAAAGGATCGGCAAAGATGTCGATGGAATCGAAGCCGATCTCTTTGGTCATCCGTATGCCATGAGCAGTGCCTAGCCCTGATTGAGCCCACGCGGAGTTGATGAGGCCAAGTTTCATACTTTGCTCCCTTGTCAGTCAATCAAATGGCTTTGCCAACCGAGTCTGCCATATCGAAATCTGGCCCTCCCACCCTCCCCTTGGCTTTGCGAGGGAGGCTGGGAAAGGTGATCTTCCGATTTGCCAAAATCAATGTACACGCCGCCTACAGCTTTTCTAACGGCCCCAACGTCGTCGTGGTATAGTCGGTGACCGGGTAGCGCTGACGCACTTCGCGAACCATACTCATATCGACGGCTTCCCAAGCCTTGAGTTCGTCGTCGAGCGTACGATACTGCTTCAGATACGCCCAATCTTTGCCGATGGTGAGCATACGGCGATTCGTACGCTCGCTTGCCCTCACTTCACGCGAAATGATCTTCGTCTTTGCCTGATCGAGTTCGTCCTGGGTGATGCCTTGCTTCTGAACATCCTCCAAGATTTGCTTCACCAGATCGTAACATTCCCCCGCTTTCTCGGGGTCGCAGTTGAAAGACGTGGCGCATGCGCCGGCGGCGTCGCATTCATCGGCGCCCATGCCCGCTTCCTCGGCCAAGCCAGGATCGATTAGCGCCCAGAACAGCCTACTGCCCGTATAGTCTCCGATCACCGTCGTGAGTACCGAGGCGGCGTAGCGCAACGGCGAATCAGCCGCCGGCGCCGGCGACATCATCATGACATATTGCTGCGACACTTTGTCGCGCGGCCGGGTAAGAACATGTAAGCCGCCGGTTCCTTTGGTTTCGCGCCGGTGCGTGCGCGTGACCGATCCAGTTGGCCAACCAGCACACGCTTTCTCCACAAGTTCGACCAGCCGCGGCCATTCGTAATTGCCGGCTGCCACCACATGGATATTGGGCGCGACATAGCGTTTGGTGAAGTAGGCCTGCATCTGATCGCGCGTGCAGCGCCTTGATGCTTTCCGTTGAACCGAGAACGCTGTTCCCTAATGGATGCTCGCCGAAATAGAGCCTCGCGCATTGTCGTAAGTTGCCCAACCCGGTTGCACTTCGTATCGCACGATCTCATCGAGAATCACTGATTTTTCCGTATCAAAATCTTCCGTGCGCAAGCTCGGCCTCATGATGTCCGCTAGCACATCGACCACCTGCGGCAGAAATTCCGGAAGCACGGCTGCGTGGAAAACCGTGTTCTCTTCACTCGTGAAAGCGTTATTGTCCGCGCCGATCTTCGAGAAATCGCGATTGACCGCTAAGGAATTACGCCGTTCGGTTCCTTTAAAGACCATATGTTCGAGAAAGTGCGAAACGCCGGACACCTCCGAGGTTTCATCTCGTGACCCGGTCCGCACCCAGAAGGCGACGGCAACGGAAAGAGCGGAAGGGTTAGTCTCGCCGACAATCTCAAGGCCGTTGGCGAGAACATGGGAATGAAACGGCATTCGCAAACTCCGGATTACACTTGGTTTTTCGTGGTTTAAACATTGTAGAAATTCCACCGCGCACATTCCGGCGATAAAGAGTGGGTAAAGCGCCGGTGCGTGAAACGATCTGGTAGGTAGGTGGGTCGCACGTTCTCACCCTAAGCAGTCGCGTTCTGTGCGGCGCTTCAGTTAGGCAAGCCAAACTGCGCGAGCAGTCGCGTACTGACGGAACCCGGCAACTTACGCTGCTCGGCTCGCCAAATCAAACGCTTGGCTTCGCAGAGCCTTCCTGTCGCAGCTAACGACAAAACCTTTGATGCGCGGTCGTGCGCACCGTAAGATTCTCCTGACACAAACCGTCTTTTTGAGAGAAACGTCACCATGAGTTATGAAAGTTCAATCGTCCTTGTTTATCCCCACCTCGATGAAGCGGAGGCAGCCGTCCAGAAGCTCGGCGAGGAAGGGTTTCCCATCGATCGCGTTTCCATCGTCGCGAAGGATCTTGGCACCGAGAAGAAGGTGCATGGATTCGTTACTTCGTGCGACGTCGGCAAATCGACAGCAAAAACGGGTGCTTGGATGGGCGGCATCTTTGGCATGCTCGTCGGCGCTGCTTTTATCTGGGTGCCCGGCGTCGGCCCGCTGATTGTTGCCGGTTCGTTGGCGGCGGCCGTGTTAGGAGGCGTCGAAGGCGCTGCCGCAGGAGCGGCCATTTCTGGTGCGCTCGGCTGGCTGGTTTCGCTCGGCATTTCCAAGGAGCATATCTTGAAGTACGAAGAGAGCGTTCGAGCTGGCAAATATCTGGTCATCGCTCACGGAGCCCCGGATGATATTGCCAAGGCTGAGCGAATTCTGAAAGCCACCAAGGCTGACGAAATGAATCGGCATACGCTGGCAGCGTGAGGTAGCGCGAGCCAGTGGATGGCTATGCGGTCGAGGTGCGCTGACTGATTTTTGGAAATCAATGAACGAGCGAGGAAGTTTTCTTACCCTCCCCTGGCTTTGCAGGCTTTGCAGGGGGAGGGTGGGAAGGGCAAGCTGCCCTGTTGGCAGAATCGGTCGACGCAACCTGCAGTGGATGAGAGCCCCCAGCTACAACGTTCTATGTATAATGCAAAGTTGCCGCACCTCACCTATTAAGGCACTGCCATGTTAATTAAATTCATCTCCGCTCTCCTGCTAGTGTCGTTGCTCGCGTTTCCTTCGCAGGCAGCTACGACCGAACCCTTGGCGGATAAAGTTCAGACCTCCATTCGAACTGGGATCGACTTCCTTACGCGCTCAGCAAAATCGCGGCAAGCAAGTGAACTGGGAGAATACAGGTTTAACGTTGACGTTCACGGGGGGGCCTTCCTGCCTCGCAACGCTCGCCCTCTTGACCGCCGGCGTGAAGCCTAATGACCCCGTGATTCAAAAGGTGTTGCCTTACATACGTTCGCTGAACCCGGAGAAGACCTACGTTGTCGCTCTGCAGACTATGGTGTTGTCGGAAATTGGTGAGGCGAAGGATTTGAACATCATTCAGCGGAACGTCGATTTTCTGCTCGGCGCTCGCATCTACGACAACAAGAAAATGACGGGCTGGAGCTACGGCAAGATAGGTCAGATTCAGTCCGACAATTCCAATACTCAGTATGCGCTGCTCGGCCTTCTCGCCGGACGCCAAGCGGGCGTCAAGATTGCGCAGGCCGACTGGAAAGAGATTCAGGATTTCTACATTCGAAGTCAGCGCGGGGATGGCGGCTGGCCCTATCGGCCCGAGCGCGAAGGCGCATCATTACTCACCATGACCTGCGCTGGCCTCTCCGGCTTATTCATCTGTGGTCTGGAATTGAATGTGAAGCAGCAGCCCCTCGACGAGAAAACCGGGATCACGACTGCTCCATTTTGCGGAGTTTACGCAGAAAACGACGCCATAGCACAGGGAATGAAATGGCTCGGCGGCAATTTCATGTTCGAATTGAAAGAGAATAAAAACAAAGGACTGACCATTCCTTTCAGTTTTTACAACGTTTACGGCATCGAACGAGTCGGGCGGCTATCGGGCCAGCGCTTTATCGATCAACACGACTGGTATCGCGAAGGGTGCGAGCTTTTGTGCGGCGTCAAGCCCTCACCGTTGAACCAGCACATCGATGGCGGATGGCAGTTCGGCGATAGTTTCGACAGCATCCAGGTGACGTCGACAAGCTTCGCCCTATTGTTCCTGTCCAAAGGTCGCATTCCCGTCTTGATCAGCAAGCTCGCGTTCACCGGCAGTGCCGGAGGCAAGCAGGATAAGAACGACTGGAACCACAAACACCATGATGCCCGCAACCTCGCCGATTATGCGAGCAAGAACTTGTTCCGTAAGCAAGCGCTCGCCTGGCAGACTTTCGATCCTCGTCTCGCCGACTTGACCGGCGACGAGAACTTCAAAGAAGCGCTTGGCAACCTGCTGCAATCGCCGATTCTTTACATGACTGGCCATGCCGCGCCCGACCTCACGCCTCGGCAGGTTGAATTGCTTCGTCGTTATGTCGATGAAGGCGGCTTCATCTTCGCCGAGGCCTGTTGCGGCAGCGAGGCGTTTAAGACCGGCTTTCGCAAACTGATCGACGATGTCTTTAACAAAGAATCGCGGCTCACACCGCTGCGTGCGGATCATCCCGTCTGGTCGTCCCATATTCCCCTCGACCCCGCTGAGTTTGCAAAGATGAAAGAGAACGACCAGCTTCAATGCATCGAGCGTGGCTGCAAGACTGTCGTCATCTTCTCGCCACAGCCGTTGGCCGGGTTTTGGGAAGAAACCCGCTTTATGCCGCTCGACAATTTGGCGCCCGGCAGCCGGGGTGAACTGGCTTATCGTTTTGCCGGAAACGTGATCGCTTACGCCACCGGCTTGGAAATGCCGAAGCCGCGGTTGACGAAGACGGAGTTGGTCGATCGCAGTGAAGAGAAAGGCGTTACCCGCCATATGCTCAAATTAGCGCAGGTGCGTCACGACGGCGATTGGCAACCGGCGCCTCAAGCGATGCGGAATCTTTCAAGCTGGCTGCGCGAACAGTACAAGCTCGATATTTCTCTGAACAAAGAAGAGGTGAAGCCAAGCCAGACGAGCTTGTTGCAGTATAAGTTCATGTACATGCACGGCCGGCGAGCTTTCACTATGGAGGATGAAGAGCTCAAAAATATACGTGATAATCTGCAGACCGGCGGCACGCTCTTCGCAGACGCCTGTTGCGGCGCTAAAGAATTCGATAAGGCATTCCGCGAAATGGTAGGCCGACTTTACCCGAGCAAAAAGCTCGAACGCATTCCCCTCGACGATTACCTTTACAGCGCTGATTTGAACGGTAAGCCAATTACCCTGGTAAAGTGTAGGCGAGAAAAGCAGGACGGCACGGCCGCACTCGAATATGAGAGCATCCCGCCCGAGCTTGAGGGCGTCAAGGTCGGCAATCGTTGGGCGATCATCTACAGCAAATACGACATCGGATGCGCCTTGGAGAAAAGTAAATCTTCGGCCTGCAAAGGGTACGATCCCGATGGCGCCAAAATACTGGGCGCGGCGGCGGTGCTCTATTCGTTGAAGCGATGAAAAGCCGTATTTTGCGAGCGTCGAGCCGTAAGGCCGAGGTGAAAAACTCACACGTCGGCCTTACGGCTCGACGCTCGCCATTTACTGAGCGAGCATCAAGCGTCAGCTCGACGTGAATATCTCCCTTCAATCCTTCTCCTGAAACCGCCATGTCGGCACGTAAGGCGGTAATTTCCCTGCGTAATACGACTCGGCGCCGATCTGATCGCGAAGGCGCTCGAGCGCCAGGCGGCGCGTCGTGACGTAGAACGACTCACAACGAGCATCGCGGATGGAATCCCACACTTTATAAAGGTCGTCCGTCTCGCGGAGCATGGTCCGATACATGTCGCCGCGATCGGTTTCGATGTATTGTCTGCTATCTATATGATTGCGCAGCGCTCGATTGAAACTGATCATGTCGTTCACGGCCGTGCGTTCGGGGAAGCGACGGCTGTCGGCCACCGGCAGCGCGCCTTTGAGATCCTGATGTCGTTTGCGGAGGATCTCCAGGTCGCTCTTCATGTCCTCGTACCGATTGAACAAGAAGTTCGTTTCGCGAGGGTCCATCAATTCCCAGTTGATGGCGATGGTCCACACCGCTGCCTGCACGTTGGGCCATTCTTCCCGATCGATGTCGGGGCAGGGGGTGCAGGGCATGACGACCAAGAGACTGGCGGCAAAGGCGAGTTCTGCTCCGGACATGCGAACCTCCCTTACACCGCGCGGACGGTGACCGGGGACCGGTAGGTAGACGGTCCGAGGAGTGCCGTTCGGCACGGCCAAGTATTTGCGAGTTTTGGAAGCAAGGAGAACGGAATCGCCGGCACGTCGAGGGAGCGAAAGGAATCAAAGATGATTGTGCCGGATGCAGCCCTATAACGCTGCAATTGTTCTCTGTCTAGTCAACCTTACAACAATTTCCGAACACAAACCCCATTTGCATTTGAAATGCCAAAATATTTTCGCCAGAGGCAGGAGGACGCAAAAACCCATAAATCGTCGGTAAATTAGCCAATATTATGTCACGCGATTTCGAATTGTACAATTTTCAAACGAGATTTTTTGCTTTTTTTGAGGCAGATGTTGCGTCAAGGCTAGGCGATTTCGCTTCAAACTTATAGCGGCTGGCGGATGTGGTTTTCCGTCTCATCACTATCGCTTCACGCGGTCGCTTTTCAAAGAACCCTTTTGAGCGCACCTAAGCTGGTATTAGGCCAATGAGTTTACCTGGCAAACAAAAGCTACACTCGGCCCGAGATGCCTTCCCGGCGATTCTCGGAAGTCGTCAGACTTCCGACTTTCTCGTCAGGCTTCCCGACATGATAACCCGGCAGCTTACGACCCACGGTTCGCCAGGAGCACGGAGATAATAGCAGTGCGTAGTTGCTTCTTGGCTATCGCGATGTCAAGCGTAGTACAATCGAGACGCTTGTGCTACGCTCTGCAACGCGGCGCGTCAGTGTTTTCACTGGCCCTTCAGGAAATATTTCCTGAAGGGCAAACCCGAGAAAATCGTGGGAAAACGCGCAGCCACTTGTTAGCCGGGACTCGCGAGCGACGGGGAAAACAGCAATAGTCAAACGTGTAACTCTCAATTGTGCGTCGTTCCGAACAGCGCAGGTTCGGGAATTATTTCCCGAACCTGGAATACGAAAAAATTGTGGGAAAACCGGCATTCGAAATTTGAAATGCGTAATTCGATATGCGGAAAGGGTCGATTACGGGATTGCTTCCAGTGTTGACTCCGGCCAACAGATGACGTGGCCGGTTGATAGACCGGCAACGCCGCTAATCATTCAGCTCGATTGGCGGCGAAGCCTTCAGCGTTGTTTTCCCTAGCCGTGTTGACCGCCGACGAGAGATCGGGTTTGGCCGACGCCACGGGGGAAGCCGGCGGAGCAACAGGCTTAACGGCATTGGGATTTTCCATGCCGGCAAGCATCGTTCGTGCCATTTCAAAATCGGGCGCGAGGCGTAGGGCAGTACGGTATTCCTGAATGGCTTCCTGCCTCCGGCCACGATTGCAGTAAGCAAAGGCGAGATTGCAGTGGGCCTCGGGCTCGGGCACGCCGGCATGGCTGAAGGCGTCGAGCGCTTCATCCGGCCGATCGCGTTGGGCCAGTGTCATCCCCAAGTTGTTCCATGCGCATTTGAAATCAGGTTTGATCTCCACGGCTTGCGCAGGTGGTCTTCGGCCAAGGTCCAGTTGCCGCGCTGGTAATGGCTATACCCGGCATCGTTTAACAGCGACGGATCGCGCGGAAAGAGTGCCAGTGCCTTTTGATACTCTTCGTCCGCTTTCGCAAATTCGCCTTGCCGGTCGTACAGCACGGCCAAGCGACGGCAAACGCGCTTCTTATCCGGATCCATGCTTCGCGCTTTTTCGTAAAGGGCAATGCTTTCGGGCGCCTTGCCTGCCTTATCGAGCATCTCCGCCGTGGCCAGGCACGCCTTGGCATTTTCTTTCGGAGGAAGTTCCAGTTTTTGCGGCGCATCCATCTCGGCCGGCGTCTGGGACGCAAACGGCTCGGAGATCTTTTTATTCGTGGTGACGCATCCCGTAAGAGACGCCCATGCGAAGGCAGGCAAGAGAAGCCGGGTGATTCGAAGTCGCATGATCAATCCCCACAGAAAAAGCGAAGCGGTTCACGGCAAATAGCCGCGAACCGCTATAAGAGTCAACTCGATTTAGCGAAGGATGTTGCCGCCTCCGCCAAAGCCTCCGCCGCCAAAACCGCCGCCGCCGAATCCACCGCCACCGCCGCCAAACCCGCCGAAGGGAGATCCACCTTGGCCGAAGCCGGTGCCGCCGCCAAACCCGCCCGCGCCACCTTGGCCGCCAAAGCCGCTGCCGGAGATGATGCGCGGATAGACGCGTTGAGCTTCGTCGCCGAATAGACCTTCCGCAGCCGGAACGCCGATGCGGACCCGACTGGCCGGGTCGGCGATGCCGACTTGGCCGAGAATGTCGGTCAACGCTAGGAACCGCGACTCGTCCAGCTTCGGATCTTCGCTCGCTTCAATTAAGAAGTTGAAGGGGGCATCAGCCACCATTCGGCGTGAGGCGGCCGCCACATGACGACGCCCGAACGGCCCGAGCTCGGCTGTTTCCATCGTCCATTCGTACTGGTAGATGACAAAGTCGTCCGCCTCGGCCTTAGCCGCCTGGCGGAACTGGAATTCGCGCACATCAGCGCCGCGGTCCGCCGGCAAAGCGCCGGGATCGACATCGTTGCAGCCTTTGCCGCCGCTGCCGGCGCCGCCACCGCCGCGTAGACAGCAACAAGCAACGCCGCTCACCGTTAAGGTGGCAAGCGAACCCCAGAGCAACGCAGCGCGAAGGGCAGTTTGTCGAACGTTCATCGGGTAGTTCCTCGTCGCGAGAATTCAGCAGATTTCCAGCCACGCGCCGAAAGACAAATATTGGTTTTGTAGGGTGGGTGGAGGCTTTGCGCAACCCACCGTTTTGCTTGCCCGCTATTAAGGTTGCGGCGGCGTTTGCTTCGTCCGGTTGTATTGGTCATAAGGATCGAACGGGTAGTTCGGGTCGTCCGTGTGGCCGACTGGCCCGAAGATATCGCGCTGTTCGCAGCGGTGGTAATTCATCATGCGATGGATGTCGTTCATCACCGGGGCGCGGTAGTCCATCGAACGTCGGCCTTCCAGACGGCCGAACACGTAGAATTCCAGATCGCTCGGCGCGAACAGATCGCTGCCTGGCACCTTCGGAACATCCTTCTTATCGAGCGGATGCACCAGATCGGGCGTCACCAGGATGATGAGCTCCTGCTCGCCCGATTGCATCTGGTCGAAGCCGGCGAAGCGATTGAGGATCGGGATGTTGCCGAAGAATGGCACCCGGTTCGATTGAGAGCCGAGGTTGTTCTGAATCAAGCCGGCGACAGCCAATGTTTGACCTTCGCGCATTTCAACGGTCGTGTTGAAGTTACGCGTGTTCAAACCGGGGACCGATGAGCCGCCAATGCTCGAACCCGTCGACGTATCTCGCGTGCTGACGTTGGCCTGCATCTGCAGCCGGATGCGGTCGCGATCAGTGATGATCGGCGAAAAGGTCACTTGTACGCCGAAAGGGATGAACTGCACGCCTTGCAATCCGGAGCCTTGGGTGCTGCCGCCAAAACCGCCGATGACGGGCACGGGGAACTGGCCACCCGATTGGAACGAAGCCGTTTGGCCATTCAGCGCGACAAGCGTCGGCTCCGCCAGCGAACGGGCGTAGTTCAACGTCTTCAAAGCGTTGATGGCCAAGGGGAGCTGGCCGTTGTCCAGGATAACCGGCAAGTTAGCCTGCACGCCGCCGTTGACATTGGCGTTGGCGCCCTGAGCGAGAACGCCGCCCTGTGGTATCTGGATGCCGCCGGTCAACTGGCCGAAGACGGTTGTGCCCCGATTGTTGATGACGTTGAAGTTCACGCCGATCGAGCGTGCGGCCGTGCGATTCACTTCAGCGACCGTGACACGCAGGTTGACCTGTTGTTCGCCCGGGATGCGTATGAGATTGATCACATTCGGCCCACCGGCGGTGATGAAACTATCCAGTCCGGGAGTGTTCGGGCTGATTGTGTCGCTGCTCAACGCCAGATTCAGATTGGTGATCGGCAACCGACTTCGACTGTTGCCGCTTTCATTCGTGCCGCCCGGCGCATTGGCGCGAATTACCTGAAGGATCTTGATAGCCTGCTCGGTGTCTTTGCACTGACCGGTGACGACGACTTTGTCTCCAACGAGTTTGAGCTTGATGTAGTTATCCGGGAAGACCTTGTTAATCTCGATTTCGAGAGCCTGATAAGTCGCTTCCAACTGTTTCTTGGTGTCGGGATCGGGCAAAACACGGACGAGATAGCTGAGGATTTTATCCTTCGTCTTATCCTTCGGATCGGGGAACCAGAACGTCAGAACCGTAGTGCCGATCTTCCGTCCGACAATGATCAATTGCTTCGGATTAAGCAAATTTTGACCGAGGATGCTTTCATCAGCCACCTGAATCTGCGTCGGTGTTTCTTTCAGCAGGATGATGCGCGTCCGGTTCTCAATGAGATTGAGCGTATTGCGCGGATCGATGACCGTATCGATGAACTGGTTGAACTCCTTTAAGTCTTCCTCGGTCGGCCTCGGTGTCGCGCCGAGCATCTGCTGGCCTTCGGGCAGACTCCGCAGTGCGCGGCTGGTCGGGGCCAAACAACGGCGCCGGTTGCGGCAGCATGTCGCCCGCGCCTTTCGGGCGCGCTCGACAACCGCGGGCGGCACGACCTTCGCCTTGGGCACTTCATCCTGCATGGCAACCGGGGTGGCGCCCGCCTCGCGCGGCGGCGGCAATTGCCTCACTTCGGCAAAAGTTTCGGCGGGAAGCGGCGGCAAGTCGAATACTCGCTGCTTGGCCAACGGAGGCGGCGGATCGGGCAGTTCTGGCACAAGCACCGGCTGGGCAGCCAGTGGACCTACCAGCGCCAACAACAAGCCAGCGCTTACGCGCCGCTAGCCGTCGTGTCGATTGGTGGTGAAACCCGGTCGGCTTAACCATTGGAAGGCCCTGCTTTCGGTTAGACATCATGGCGAACCCTTCCAGGCCGTGAACTCGGAGAGCATTGACTACATTGCGTATTTCCGCGCAATTGATGGCGAGGAACACGCGCCTTTTGGCCGTCATGCTGGGAGTTATCGGCACGACCCGTACAATCGCTCCACTTTTTCTGCGGCAGAATGAGGCGGGGTTTGATGATTCTGAAGATTTAGCAGCGGCGAAGTAGAAAATGGGCAAGTTGGGGAAAGACCTTGATAGGTGTGCGCAGACTCATTGCGAAACTTTGGATTCATTGAGTCAGCAACTCGCGACCAGTCATTGCATGCCGCCGGGGTGCGCCAACTCTTTCTAGCAATTCTGGCGAGCGGCGCGGCGTAAGCCCGCCGTGGGTTCGGAACCACGGCGGGCTTACGCCGCGCCGCTCGCCAAAATCCGTTAACGCACCCTGCAGCCGAGCCGACCTCTTCGCAAGTCTCGGCAACTTTTATAGACTGGCATTTCCGAAGTATCTTGACTGATGCCGACCAACTTGAAAACTCTTTTATTTGGCGATGGATTGCAAAACAGTCGAATACCTGCAAGCAGAACCGAGACTAATATCTTCATGAAATACGCCATCATCATCCCGGACGGTTGTGCCGATGAACCGCAAGAGTCGCTCGGCGGCCGGACGCCTTTGCAGGCGGCTGCGTTGCCGAACATGGACCGCATTGCCCGAATGGGCGTCGTGGGTCGTTCGAACAATGTGCCGAAGCCGCTGACGCCGGCCAGCGATGTGGCGACGCTCAGCCTCTTCGGCTATGACCCGCTGGTGGTCTACACTGGTCGGGCGCCGCTCGAAACCGTGGCGATGGGAATTCAGCTTGGTCCGAACGATTGGGCGGTGCGCTGCAACCTTGTCTGCGTCAAAGATGGCAAGATGCACGACTTCACCGCCGGGCACATCAACAACAGCGATGGCGCTCGGCTAATGGCAACGGTACAAGAAAAACTCGGCGGCGGGGTCCCCGGTGGAACTTTAGAGTTCTTTCCCGGTGTGCAATATCGCAATATTCTCGTTTATCGCGCACAGGGTAAGGCTGCCCCGTTCAGTAAGGAAACGACCGCCCAACCGCCGCACGACATCCCCGAAAAGCCGATTGCGGACTATCTGCCGCAAGGCCCCGGCTCGGAGTTGTTGCGCAACTTGATGCAGCGCAGCCTGCCGCTCTTTCGCGATCATCCCGTCAATAAGGAACGCATCGCTCGCGGCGAAAAGCCGGCCACGCAAATTTGGCTTTGGGGCCAAGGGCGTGCGCCGAGCGTCAGGCCATTCGCTGAGGTGTATGGACGTAGGGGCGCCATTGTGAGTGCCGTCGATCTCGTTCGCGGCACGGCCATGCTCATCGGCTGGGAACGCCAAGATGCACCCGGCTCGACGGGCTATCTCGATACTGATTATGCCAGCAAAGGTCGCACTGGGATCGAAGCTCTGAAGACGCACGACCTGGTATGCGTTCACATCGAAGCCCCGGACGAGGCATCGCACGAAGGCCGGGCCGATGCGAAGGTAAAGGCATTGGAGGAAATCGATCGGCACATCGTCGGGCCGATGCTCGAAGCGCTGCCTGGCCACGGCGACTGGCGCATCCTCGTTTCGCCCGACCACCGCACCTTGTTGCAAACCCGCGCTCATGCTTATGGCCTGGTGCCTTTCGCCATTGCAGGCACGGGCATCAAAGCAAAGGGGCAGGAAAGCTATGATGAGCCTACCGCTGCTGCCAGCGGCCTGCAGTTCGACCCGGGGTGGGGATTGATGAAGTGGTTCCTAGACGAAAATCGGTAAGGCGAGCGGCAAGAACAATCTACCCCGCGCAATGGTAGCCCGGAGCGCACGAGAGAGTAGGCTTCGGGCTCCCGCGTAATAGGAGCCCGAAGCGCAAGCAAGGGTAGGCGCTTCCCCTTGCTTGCGCTTCGGGCTCCCATTGCGGTTATTTTTCCTCTTGCCGTTCGCCTAATTGACCGTAGGTCAAGAGGTTGCGCTAACTCTTTCTGGCAAGCGGCGTGGCGTAAGCCCGCCGTGGGTTCGCCGGCACCACGGCGGGCTTACGCCACGCCGCTCGCCAGAATCCGTTGCGCGCACCCGGTTAAGACGCTTCTCTTTTAATCCATCACTTCGGGCATCGCCGGGTCGCCCGGCTTTGGCGTAGTCTGACGAAATAGGTAATGCTGAGCCAGTGCTGCGACGATAAGTCCGCCCCCAAGCCAAGTGGTGAGCGGCGGGGTGTCCGTCTCCGGGCTGATCAAATATACCCACAGCGGGTTGAGCAACGGCTCGATCAACACGATCATCCCTGCTTCTTGCGGACGAACGTGCTTGAGTCCGCGTGCGAAGAGCATGTAGGGCAAGGCCAACTGCACCGCGCCGAATAAGAACAGAAAGCCAAGCTGTCGATAGCTTGGCCCGGCCACCCACTGGGCGAAGTAGGCAGGGCCATTGACCAAGGCGATGCAACTGCCGATGCAGCAGGCGCTGCCAAGCAGGTTCAGCGTCGTCAGCCACATGGCGGAATGATTTCTGAAAAGCCGGAGCGAGATGATCACCCCGCCATACATCAGAGCGCTGGCCAGGGCCATAACGGAGATCTCCGCGCGGTCGAGGCCATCGCGAGCCCAGCCGCCGCCCACGATGACAGCCACGCCGGCCATGCCGATGACGATGCTTTGCAGGCTGCGGCCATCGTGCGGATCGCCCAGCGCATAGACGCAAATGAGATAGACCCAGAAGGGGGCGGTGTTTTGCAGCAGGATTGCGTTGGCCGCCGAACCAAGGGCCAAAGCTGACATGTAAAGCGCGTTCATGGCGGCGAAACAGGCGATCATCAGCAGCATCGACGGCTTAAACGAGCAATCCCGCCGGGACATAAACGGCAGAAAGACACAGCCGGCAAATAGAGAACGGAAGAACGCGATCTGCAAGGGTGACAGCGGCACATCGTTCAGGCCGAGCACCGTATCGCGCTGCAAGAGGCGCATTAAGAGCCCGCCCAGGCTCCAAAGAATGGCAGCCGCGACAATCGATAATCGAGCAGGGCCCAGCACGGCAGCAGTTGTCATTCCGGAAAAGCGTAGTGATTTCTCGACGGCACGGCGAAAAAAAGATCGGACAAAAACATGCCGGCAAAAAGATAAGAGTAAATACCGATAGAAATTCTCAATCAGCGCGTAAACTCGCCCTTCCACACCCTCCCCCCGGCTTTGCGGGGGGGAAGGCAGGGTGGGGGGAACTGCCCTGAGTGTTGCAACCGTTGTTGATGGGCAAGACGCTCTGCCCCCACCCTGCCCTCCCCCTGCAAAGCCAGGGGGAGGGTAAAACGGGCTCCGCGCCCGTTTCAACATCCGTCAGAATCGGCTGGCGCATCTGATGGTTCAGGGTGCGTCAACGGATTCTGGCGAGCGGCGCGGCGTAAGCCCGCCGTGGGTTCGGAACCACGGCGGGCTTACGCCGTGCCGCTCGCCAGAATTGCCAGAAGGTGTTAGCGCATTTAATGGTTCAGACTCGTTTACTAAACTCTTTGAGGCAGCGGGTGCCCGTGCTATACTCACTTGATTGGAAGCCGAGCGACCGCGACCTCGTGAGGGCAAAACGCCAATGGCCTGGGTGAACTGGACACGCCGAACGGAACCCGAACCTTCACGGGTCGGCGGCGGTATCGGGATTGAAATCAATGCCGACTCATTCCGTGCAGCCGCTGCTACCGGCAACCGCAATCGCCTGTTGCCGCTCGATGAGCCGCATCTGGACCTGCCGTTGGCAATCAGCTTGGAACACCGCGCCAGTTGTGGGTCGAAAGGGCGAAAGCCTGGTTCGGCGTCTGCCCCATGCCGTTTGCAAAACGTATCTGCCGCTTCTCGGGCAACCGCGCGAATGGAAAGCGGGCCGTCATTCACTTGATGCCGGGGCTGCGCTGGGCCTTGCATTTGATAGGCTCAGGCCGATCGTTGGCGACCAAAACAAGGTCTACCTCGGCGTTCCGTCTTATTTGAACCTGCGCCAAGTGGCCAAGCTCTCGGCTATTGCTACAAGTCGACGTCTCATGCTCGCTGGCACGGTGATGACCGCTCTCGCTTTGGCTGCCGATCGCGCGGCTTCGTTGATCGCTCATCCCGAAAATCACGACCGGCCCGAAGGCGTCGTGCCGTTGCATCGGCCGAACACCACGCTGCCCGCCGAGGCGCTCGTCGTCGATGCCGATGATCACGCGCTGAGCGTTAGTCTTGTGCGCATCGAGCCCGATTGCATTCGGCTTGAAAAGACGGTTGCCCTGATGCAAGTCGGTGGCCGCTTCTGGAAAGAGCGACTGCTCGATTCGCTTTCCGATCGCTGCATTCAATCGTGCCGTCGCGACCCGCGCACTCGGCCGAAGCGGAGCAATCCCTCTACGAACAAATCGACGCCGGCCTCGACCGCATCCAAGACGGCCAACGCCTCACCCTCAGCCTGCGCACCGATCATTGGTATCAGGATCTCCATTTGCAGCCCGAAGAGTTCGCCGCCCTCTGCGCTTCACTGATCAAAGCAAGCGTGGCCGGCGTCCATGAACTCCTGGCCGACTGCTCGGCCGCCGAACCGCTGCGAGCCGTCTGGATGACCCACACCGCCGGACGACTTCCCGGCCTGGCGCAGGCACTTTACCATAACGTCGCCGAGCGAACCTCGGTGGGCGTGCTTCGCGCCGAAGCCAGCGCCATCGCCATCGCCAACCTCGGCGAACACTGGCCCGGCAGCGGCCACCTCGATTCAACCATCCCGCTGAAACTTTCGGCAGCGAAAAAGCAGACGTTCGTTTCAGCGAAAACGGGACGCTGAGCGTGCTTGGGGCTCGCCGAAGGCGAGCCGAACAGCGTAAGCTGTCGGGTGCTGCACTCGCCGAAGGCGAGCGGAACAGCGTAAGCAGTCGGGTGAAATACCAAAATCTAGATCTCAAATCGATATGTTTCGCGTGGTTAATATTGCTCTAACTTATCCACGAAGGCGTGAACCATGACTTGCTCCCGCTGCCATTCGAACGTACCGTACTCTGAAGACTGGTACGATAAGTTGTGTCCAGGTTGCGCGGATGCAACCGACGGCGAATGGTACTGCAGTATTTGCTGTAATTCAGGCTTGTTTGAACAAATGGGCGGTTCGGGCACAGACGATCCGCAATGCTGTGGCGTACTCTGTCTGAAGGAAGACGATGTCGAAGAAGTCGATTATACGCCGATGCCAGACGTGCCATATGTGCAAGAAACAAGCAATATTTGATTCAACCGCTCTGTCCCGAATGTCGCAGCCTATCCGCTATCCTCTTCCGCAATCCGTTGGCGACCTGCTGACATCGCGCCATCTCAGCATTCACTGACTCCCATAGCTGCCAGTAACTTGTCCATTCTTCCGTTCCGAGTATTGCCTCGAAGTCGATAACGGTTGGCTGCAGCCACTGTTCGTACAGTTCGAGTCGTGCAATGCGTTCGGCTACGTCGAGGATCAGTCGCTTCGTCGGCGAATGTTGAGCGGTTTCGCTGACTATCCAAATGCGCCATTGCTTATTGCCCTTGCTCTGGTTGCACTTTGCACAGGCAGGCACCAAGTTAGCGATTTCCGAAATGTATCCCGTTGGTCGTTGATTGAGCACTATTGGCCGAAGGTGATCCCATTCCGTCATCTTGTTACCGCAATAAGCACAATGCATGTTCGTCACGTCCATTTTAAGAATCTGCAGTGCCTTTTCGATCTCTTGGAAGCTGGGTTGGACGGAGGGAATCACCGCATTGACGAATGCATTTGTAATACTTGATTTTCGCGATACCATCGTCTGAATCTTCGGCATCTGGAACGCAGCCGACAAGAGTTTTTTACGCTCGCTTTCTTCAAGAGGTGTCATTTGCGGCGACCTCCCTTGCTGTTTCTTCGCGATTGCAGAAGTGCGACATGCTTCAGCAGTCGTTCGGTGACAGCAATCGAATCAAGTCCGCACGCGGATATGAACCATGCGAATTCGATCAGGTCAATGCGCCGTTCTCCCATTTCGACTTTGGCAATCCAGCTATGCGGCACTTTCAAACGACTTGCCAAGTCGCGCTGAGATAGCTGTGCGCCTTCTCGTGCGGTTCGCAGCTCGGCCCGCAGAAGAGCATATTCCGGCGTGTGCGTCGATTTTTCCATTGAACCGATTATGGGAGCAGAATAGAATGCTCCCAAATTCGGTACGGCGCTTCGTCCGCTTCTTAGGAGCTCAGCAATGGAAGAATTGAAATTGATGGTGCCGACTTACGTCGGTGATTGCGAACAGCACAACGCTGAAGAAACCGACAATCCGGACTTTGGCCAGCCATTTCTGCCCGTGCTGATTCACGAGTCCGACGGTATCCGTGTGATAATGGGGTCGCACGACCGGGTAAATTCTAAAGTGCCTGACGTTCTGATCGAACGAAGGCCTAAAGGTTGGGTTATCTTTCTACATCCCATCGGCGGAAGCGACCCAAGCGGCATGATTTTCTTCTGTGATGATGGCCGCAGCTACGTGGTCAAGGAAACTTATGGTGCGACACCCGCAATCGAGGAACGTGATTACGAACACGCAAGTAGCGTGGTAGACCGACCGTGAGTAGTTGGGCGGACGTTGTCGGATACCGGCAACGCGGCGGGACTATTGGATGCAAAAGCTCCGACGCAATTTCGAGCGCGATAAAGCGACGCGGCGGGCGCTGCGCCGGCTCGGTTGGAGCGTGCTCGTTGTTTGGGAGTGCCACACCGTCGGAGCAAAGCGAGCGAGTCTGGAAGCACGGCTGCGAAAGTTTCTTGTGGCGGAGGGAGAGATTCCTATAGCTCCGTTCGTCGCGAAGGATTTCAGAGGCTAGCGTCTGCGCGATTTCGCCATCCGGCGCGATAGCAGCCGGCATGGGGCAGCTAGGGCGCTGGCCGTGTGACTAAAGAGATGCCCTTCTCCCACCTAGGCGAGCGGGCAAGAACAATCTACCCCGCGCACTGGGAGCCCGAAGCGCAAGCAAGGGTGGGCGATTCCCCTTGCTTGCGCTTCGGCCTCCCAATGCGCGTGTATTTTTCCTATTGCCGTTCGCCGCAGCCCCCGTGAATAGGGGCGAGCGCGTAGGCCAGGGCCAGCGTACGCCCCGATGTATTCACCGGGGGCTAAATGGGGGCCGGAAAATCGACGCAGCAGCGTCAATCGAGGGATGAATTTCGAATTTCCTTTTCACGCGCCCCTAAGCTAGTTTATCCGCTGCGCTAAGCTGGAGCCCTGACAGCCTATGCTGTTTGGCTCGCCGGAGGCGGTGCGCCGATGCGGTTGGTTCGCAGCCGATTCTTCGGTGGGACGCGATGCGAACAGGCAGTCTTTCGTTCATGGTCAAGAATCGCACTCCCGACGTAGTCGTTCACGAGTTGCTAACGCAAGCTGGAAGGAAATGGAAAACCGGTAATGCGGTCGGGTTACCGGACTCTAAACAAATAAAACTGGGTATGCGGTTTGCATTGAAGCGCCATAGAGCGTTTAAGCGCCACATAACTTGATCGAACAGCAGGGCAACCTTTCATGGAAAGCCGCCTTGTTTTTGCCTAAACTGCGTAACGGAAAATCGGGCCAATGCGGATATTTCATTGCAATCATTGCCAGCAACTTATTTTTTTTGAGAACGTCCAGTGCGTGAAATGCAAGCACCTGCTCGCTTTTTTACCCGATGTTTTAGACATGGCATCTTTGGAGGAAAAGAGCGATAAGCTTTGGACTTCGCGCATTCCCGCTACCGGCGGCCGTTCTTATCGTCTGTGTGAAAACTACACCACTCACAATGTTTGCAACTGGGTAGTGCCTGCCCACGATCCACACCCGTTTTGCGTGTCGTGCCGGCTCGATCGTATCATTCCAAATCTCGGCCAACCCGAAGCGAAAGAGGAATGGTACCGCCTCGAAGCTGCAAAGCGCCGCATGGTTTATAGCCTCTTAGACCTCGACCTGCCGGTCGTAAGCAAAATCGAAGATCCTGAAAAGGGTTTGGCGTTTGAATTCCTTGCGGACGGGCCGCCGCCCAACGGCAAGCCCGTGCTGACCGGGCACGATAATGGCGTCATTACCATCAACATAGCTGAGGCTTCTCATGTAGAACGAGAACGAAGGCGGGTTTCGCTGCACGAGCCCTACCGTACATTGCTTGGTCACTTCCGTCACGAAATTGGGCACTATTATTGGGATCGGCTGCTGGCGAATAGCCCACGGATCGACTCTTTCCGCCAGATGTTCGGCGACGAACGAGCCGATTACGGAGAAGCGTTGCGAATTCACTATCAGAACGGGGCGCCGACGGATTGGCAGGAACATTTTATCAGTGCGTACGCCAGCACTCATCCGTGGGAAGACTGGGCGGAAACATGGGCGCATTACCTTCATATGACCGATACGCTCGAGATAGCCGGCGAATGCGGATTGCATATGCGACCTCGGCGTCCAGACGAACCGGCATTCAAACCACTCGGCCGGAAATCGTTTCACTCGTTGACCGCTTTTGATCGCATGGTCGAAAATTGGTACTCGCTAACCTTCGTGCTGAACAATCTCAATCGCGGACTAGGTTTAGCCGACGGCTATCCCTTTGTGCTTTCGAACGCGGTCGTGGATAAGCTTCGATTTATACATGAAACGATCTTGCGAGCCAGTGTCGTACCAGACGTGAAGGCGATTGCGTGAATCGGTGCGGTCAACATGCTATAGCTTCTCCATCAACTCCTTCTCCAGCGAGTTGGACATCAAGCTGAGGCATGCCTATTGATCGCTATAGTTGGCGACGCGAGTTTCAAAGTCATTCTTAAAGTTTGTTCCCAAGCAGTTTTTGCTTTCGAAATGCCGCTTACCGCTTTCAAGTGTTGCCGTCCAGACATATTGTAAGTAGGTAGGCTTGAATCTGTGCTTCCGGTTTTGTGAAAAAGGATCGATCATGCCGAAGTTGACCGTTGAGAGCGTTGGAGAATTCGAAGTTCCGGAAGGCAAACGGCTCGTCATTGCGCTGGCCGATGAGGCGAAAGTCGACCAACTCTATGCTTGCGGAGGCAACGCGCGCTGCACGACTTGCCGGGTCGAGTTCGTTCAAGGTGAGCCCGACCGCATGACAGTCGCCGAAAAGAACGTCTTAGCAGCGAAAGGCGCCACTGGCATTCGCTTGAGCTGTCAGATCGTTTGCGATCACGACATGAGTGTTCGCATCATCAGTCGGCTGGCCGGAAGCGGCCGAGCCAACGCCGGCAATCGGCCTGCCGATCAAATTAAGCCTGAGCCGGTTGAATGGACGACGAAATAGCACTGCTCGGTCACTGCTTTGGGTTTCATTAGTTCGACCTGGCGATAATTGCAAATGCGATTCTATACCCCGAGCCACTGTCGTACCGAATTCTCAGATCTCTTCGCGTCAATCTGCGAAAGCTGGCCGACTCGCTTAACGACAAGACTTGAATGAATGGTGTGAAATCTTCGCTTTAAAGCGGTTGGAACATTTAGCCCCGCTCCGCGCCAGTCCAAGAGAATCAGCTCTCCGGGCAGCAAAAAGTGCACTCGGCTGGTCAGTGAACTATGATTAGATCGTGTGAATGGTGTGGATCTTGGAAAACTACCGCCCGCCGGACTTTCGAGCCTGCACCATCAGTGAATGGATAACGCACGAGTAGAACGTCATTCTTTAAGTAAGTCGGCATATACATCATCCGCTGGATTATCCCAAACGGCTTTTAGCGAATTTTCGCTTGCGTGCGTCCAAAAGTTTTCTTCCTCGTCAGCCTCAGTCAACAATGCCGTTACCAGAACTCTAGTCCCTTCAACGAGAGTGACCTTCTCCGTCAGTTCAATTTTGCCATTGCGAACGATACCGCCAATCGTATTCAACATCACATACTCCTTTACAGACGCACTTGCCGCCGACTCACAGTTCAAGAGCCTTTCAGCGCTTTTTGCCCAAATGTTACTCGCAAATTGTTTGCCTGCTGCCAGACTTTAGAATCGACCTCTAAGAAACTAATGAGATTGCCAGTTGAAATGCCGAGTAGCGCTGCCGCTTCGCTTACCTTTGCTTGAACGGCTTCCAATACATCCAGAACCACACCGACGGCAGGCCAAAAACGGGGGTCTTTGGCAGTCAGCCGCAATCGGCCATTCACAAGCGCTGGTGCATAGTCACAAAGCCCGGCAATTTGGTCAGGGGTGGGATCCGAAATCGGCTCGCGCAGATCAAGGTAAAGTGCTTTCTTTAGCCGTCGAAGAGCTTTCGCTTTGTTTTGGTGCTGCGAACGGCTCTCTTCCGCGATAACAATTAAGCCGCTCGGCAAGTGCCGTAGGCGCACCGCCGAGCTGGTTTTATTGCGCTTCTGGCCGCCAGGACCACTAGCGCGATAAGTGTCAACTTCACACTGCCTTAATAACTCAGGGTCACTTAGGATGGTCCATGCGCTTCGTGTGCTAACAATTTGCATTTTGCATTTTGCAATTGTCAATTTACAATTGGCTGAGTTCGTTACTGCCTCCATAACGACCGTCCCATTATTGCAAATCGATAATTGCAAATTGCAAATTTAAAAAACTAAACTTCCAGTTTCCACGGCGCCCGATACTCACGGCTGAGCATCTTGTTCGCTTCGTCATCGCCGATAAACGTGTGTTCTTTCGGGTCCCACTTCAATTTTTTGCCGGTGCGCAAAGCAATCACGCCGAGGTGGCAGACAATGACCGAGCTGGTGCCGACATCGACGTTGCAGATCGGCTTTTTGCCATTCTTGACGCACTCGAAGAAGTTTGCCATGTGCGAGGCATGCCGGGTCTCGTAAAGCATCGGGTCTTCCTTCAACGGCTCGCTGAGCAGCTTCGCATCGCTGGCGACGATCATGCCGCGGCTGACGAAGAGGTTGCCGCCTTCGCCGATGAACAGAACGCCGTTCTCGTCAGGGCCGACGGTTCGCGGCTTCGGCTGCTGGCCCTTGCCGGGAGGAAGCATCGGAACCTTGCCGTCCTTATTGAACATTTCGCCGGCATTGGTGCCGCCCCCGCTCATGGCGATGACTTTCGTGCCATTCGCGTAAGTGTATTGCACCTGGAATTTCGGATGCGTGTTGTATTCATTCGGCTGCTTCGAAGGAGCCTCCGCGCTGAGAACTTCGATCTCGGAAGGGCCGTTGCCGTCCATGTTGAGCGCCCATTGTGCGATGTCGAGATGGTGTGCGGCCCCAATCCGTCATCTTGCCGCCGCTGTATTCGTAGAACCAGCGGAACTGATAGTGACAGTTGGTATGGTTGTCGTCTTTGTACAGATAGTCAACTTTGGCCGTCGGCCCGAGCCAGAAGTCCCAATTCAACCCTTCCGGGATCGGGGCCTTGGGTATCGGCCCGCTGACCGGGTTGCTGCCGATGCGACACTCGATGGACTTGATCTTGCCGATGCGGCCGCTTCGAACGAGTTCGGCCGCCAGGCGGAACATACCATTCATTTCCGAGCGCTGTTGGTTGCCGGTTTGGAAGGTGCGGCCAGTGTCCTTCACGGCCTTCTGCACCGCCAATGCTTCAGCCACCGTGAGCGTCAACGGCTTTTCGCAGTAGACGTCCTTGCCGCGCTTGAGCGCCTCGATGGCGACCAGCGCGTGCCAATGGTCGGGCGTGGCGATCGTGACGGCGTTGATATTCTTGTCTTCGAGCAGTTGACGGTAATCGCTGTAGCCTTTGACGTCGGTGAAGCCGTCCTTCTTCATCATGTCCAGGGCGTTTTTCAAATGACGGGCATCGACGTCGCAGGCTGCTACGTAATTGCCGCCCACTTTCTTGGCTTCGCCATAAATATGGCGACCACGGCTCTGCGGGCTGCCGATGCCGATGGCGCCCATGACCATCTTGTCGTTGGCGCCGACAGCCCGATTGGCGGTCGTTGCCTTCTCTTCAGCGGCTACGATTTGTTGAGCGTACCAGAGCGGGAGGCCGGCAGCCGTCAACCCACCGAGTGAGGTGGTGAGGAAGCCGCGGCGGGATAGAGTTCCGCGTTGCAACATATAAGGGTTCCTTGGTGTGGAAAGGTTCTTCGCGAACGTGGTTATGATACCAAGTCAAACCAGAGCGATGAAGAATTTTCGATGTCTCAACGGGCCTTGCTGGAAGCATTTCACCGGTAATAGGAGCGAAACTTGCTAGGTTTTGTGCAAAAGTCAGAAAAGCTACTGGATTGGCCTGTCTACGGCACCAATTCAAACCAGCAACGGGACAAAGCCTGCTTCACGAAAGTGCTTGTCGGTCGTAAGGGCATCGTTTAAGCCAAGTAAGTTCATCTCGCAGAAACTAAAACAATCCGTGAACGACCAATCTTGATCGTGTCGCTTCAGAAAGAAACGCTTCGTCTGTTCGAAGCGATCGGGGTCCATCCACTCGATTCGGCAAGCGGTGGATGTCGAAACCCTTGTGAAAAAAGACTCGACCAAATGTCCATGTCCGCGAGCCTTGAGTAAAGTTGCCGTTTCATCAAGAATATAGTCGGTTGTAACAAATCGTTGACGTGCCGGGGCGGCAGCGTTAAGGATGCGCTTGGCGCGTGCATGCATCGGGTCGCGCTGCACCAACAGGGCATAGAATCCGCTGGTGTCCACGAACGTCTCAGTCCCCGTAGACGATTTCGTCGATTTCTTCATTGCTTAAAGCCTTTCCATCGGTGACGGCGAGTTGGTCGAGCGAGTAAAACGGATCATCCGAATTTACGTGTGGGGTACGAATAGGCTCCAAGTGCATGACCGGCTTGCCGCGATAGGTGACGACCAACCTTTGGCCGTTCTGCACCTTTCGGATGATTGCCTCTGCCTCACGTCGGAACTGAAGAATGGAAACTTGGTTCATTGGCCTATCCTTTTGACGTTGAAGTTGATGTTCAAGTTTACCAATTTAGTTGCATAGAGGCTAGGGTAAAAGCTACTATGTGTGGATCGCGATCGCCGGCGTATTAAAGAAACCTTGTATTCGGGCCGTCAATCCGATCAAATGAATCACATGAATACGTTGCTTCCCCAACCGCCGAGCCGGAAGATCGTCTATCCCGAAAGCGATGGTGAGCCCATTGCCGAAAACACTTTACAATTTCGCTGGATTGTCACCATCCAAGGCGGCATCGATTCGGCGTTTAAAGATGATCCGAAGGTCTTCGTGGCGGGCGATCTTCTTTGGTATCCGGTCGAAGGCGATCCCACCATTCGCATTGCTCCGGACACAATGGTCGCCTTCGGGCGACCGAAGGGCGATCGCGGCTCGTACCTTCAATGGCGCGAAGAAGGAATCGCGCCTCAGGTCGTGTTCGAAGTTCTTTCGCCCGGCAATCGCAGCGCCGAGATGATCCGCAAATTTCAGTTCTACGAACACTACGGCGTTGAGGAATATTACATCTACGACCCGGACCGAATCCGGCTCGAAGGCTTCATCCGCAACGGGGGCGCTCTGGTCGAAATACCCGAAATGAATGGCTGGCGCTTGCCTCGGCTGGGCATCCGCTTCGACATGGACGGCGACGAATTAGTGATCTACGGGCCCGACAATCGCCGTTTCCTGACATTCCTGGAACTCAACCAGGAAAGAGACAAACAAACTGGTTTGGTCGAAGAAGAGCGCCTTGGCCCGGTTGCAAGCGCAAGGGCGGGCGGAGAAAGCCACCAAATTGGCGGAAAAGGCCGAGGAACGGGCAGCGCGGTTGGCGGAGCAGTTGCGTAAGCTCGGCCTGGAGCCGGATGAAAGTTAGACTACATCGTATCGCTTGCATGCGATAAAACTAAAAAGGCTGGTATACCGAGCCAATCTATTTTTGCAAGGTATTCGATAATCGAAGCCGTTGCCTTCGAACATTACTTCGATCTGCCCGGCGGCAATAAACAGGAATAAAGGAGGGGACTCGCCTTTCCTGGCGTTCCATATTGAGATCCAATTGGCCAAGGAGGGCCTGTCAATGTTTTGTTCCATTCGCTTGATGCTGGTCTGTGCATTTTCTTTTCTGCCTTTTGCCGCTTGGGCTGAAGAGTTTGCGGGCATCAAGCTCGATAAAGGAGTGACCTACAGCCGCATTGGAAGAAACCAGAATTTGTGCATGGATATCGCCTCGCCGACGGCCAAAGGCGTTTATCCAGCCGTCATCTGCGTCCACGGCGGCGCGTGGCGCATGGGCAACCGCGAAGAAATGCAACGTTGGATCGAACTGCTTGCCTCGGAAGGTTATGTGGCGGCTTCCATCAGCTATCGTCTTATCCCGGAAGCGCACTTTCCCGATCCGATAGCCGACTGCAAAACGGCCGTACGCTTCTTGCGGGCCAATGCCGAAAAATTTCAGATCGATGCGAACAAGATCGGCGCGATTGGCTACTCGGCTGGCGGACATCTCGTCTGCCTGCTCGGCACAACGAACAAGTCCGCCGGATTTGATGGCTCGGAGTATCCGGAACAGTCATCGAGAGTCCAGGCGGTTGTCAGCTATTTCGGGCCGACCAATCTGGAGTTCTACGGCAACGATGAGTCCGCCCAGAACGCAATCTTCGAGCCGTTGCTGGGCGCACGCTATAAGGATAAACCGGAACTTTATCGGAAGGCGTCGCCGCTCTCCTACGTGTCCAAGGACGCTCCTCCCTTCCTTTTCTTGCACGGAACCAAGGATTGGCTGGTGCCGATCGAACAATCGCGCCAGATGAATCGCAAGTTGAAAGAGTTAGGCGTAAAATCGCAGGTGGTCGAAATCGAAGGAGCCTCGCATGGCTTTACCGGCGCCGATAATCGCCGAACGACCGAGGCGACACTGAAATTTTTAGCGGAGACGTTGAAAAAATGATCGCTGCAGAAGCATCGCCAAGAACATTCGAGCAAGCGGCCAAGGTTGTGGGAATGCTGCTGCTCGCGGGTTATCTCCTGTTTGTGCACGGTTGCCATTCGACGGCCGATACCGAACTGCGGCTGATTGTGGAGATGGAAGCGACTTGGCGCGAGCCAATGTTTATTGACGAGTAATGACATAAGCGTTCGACCCTCGGCAGCTTGCGATGCCCGGCCTGACTGCGCCGTCCAGCACACGCGCGGTCCTGTAAGCGCTGCGCAAAAAGCCTTCGCGTCGGGGCCAACGGGTTCTGACATCGCGCGTTTTCCCACGAATTTCTCGGGAAAGCCCTTGTGGAAATATTTCCAGAAGAGTCGGTGAAAACCATGACGAGACTGGTTTGAGGGCGCATCGGGTTGGCCGCGACGCGAACGCTTCGCGCAGCGGAGCGTCTCTTCGCGATAAGTGCTCCGCTGCGCAAGGCCTTCGCATCGCGGCTAGCAGGTTCTGAATTTTCATCGCGCGTTTTCCCTGGATTTTCTCGGGTTTGACCTTCAGGAAATATTTCCCGAAGGTTGAATTCATATCGCCGTCTAGGGCTTCAACGCCAATAAACCATGACAAAACAATGGTGGCAAAAAGATGGGAAAAACTCCGCAACAGTTTCATTTTTTTTTGCCGACATCTTTTTGAAATTGCTTCGTTCATACCGCAATCGGAATTGCGCGTTTCCAATAGCCTCGACGACCCGTTATGCGGCAGAACCTCAACGAGATAGCGCTTCTTCGAAATCTCACATATTAGCTTAGGCGCGCTGTTTTCGGAAAATCGTTTTGGAAGCATCCATATCGCATGGCTGCGAGCAACGGCCTTGCGAATTGGAAGGCCGTTATCGAGCGCCTTATAGAATACGCACGGAGGAACATTATGCTGGTTGTCATGCAGGCCGGGGCGTCGCCCGAACAGATTGCTGATGTTATCGAAGCCGTGCGCTCGCTGAATCTAACCGCCCATCCGCTGCCCGGCGCCATGCGCACCGCCATTGGCATCACGGGGAACACCGGCGCTGTAGATGCAAGAACGCTCGAGTTTTTAGCCGGGGTGAAGGAGTGCATTCGCGTCACCAAACCCTTCAAACTCGCCAGCCGGGAAATGCATGCGGCGGATACCTCGGTTCCCTTGGCGATGACGACAGTCGGCCCGAACACGTTCACGATGATCGCCGGGCCCTGCTCGGTCGAAAACGAAGCGATGATCCAGCAAACGGCCGAGTTTCTCGTGGAGAACGGGGTCAAGCTCATGCGTGCGGGGGCGTTCAAGCCGCGCAGCAGTCCTTATTCTTTTCAGGGAATGGGCGTCGAGGGGTTGGAAATCCTCAAGCGTGTGCGCAAGCGGACGGGCGTCGGCATCGTGACGGAATTACTGGACACTGACAATGCCGATGCCGTCGAAGAGGCGGCCGACATCATCCAGATCGGCACGCGGAACATGCAGAACTTCGCGTTGCTTAAACGGGCCGGGATGGCCCGGAAACCGGTTCTGCTGAAGCGAGGCATGAGCGCTACGTTGGAAGAGTGGCTGATGGCCGCTGAATACATCATGGCTGGGGGCAATTATCAGGTGATTCTCTGCGAACGCGGCATCCGCACTTTCTCGGACCACAGCCGTAATACGCTCGACCTCTCCGTCATTCCGCCGTGCAAGGCACTCTCTCACCTGCCCATTATGATCGATCCGAGTCACGCCACCGGGAAGCGCAACTATGTGCCGGCGATGGCGCTCGCTTCGCTTGCCGCCGGCGCCGACGGCCTGCTCATCGAGATCCATCCGACGCCGGATAAGGCGATGTCCGATGGCGCAATCGCTCGATTTCGCCGGCTTCAAAAAGCTGCTGGAATCACTGCGGGCGTTAGCAACGCCTCTGGAGCGGAAGCTGAACTGAAGACACCAAGCTCGATGCGTTGTCCCGCTTGGGGTGCGACTACAGATGCTAGCGGAATGTGGAATGAAAATGGCAAAAAAATGTTGGCAAAAATATAAAACCAAATCTTTTTCGATATTTTTGCCAACATCTTTTTGCCAAGTTCTTCAATTGCTTGGCAAAGAATTACGGAACGCGGCAGCTTACGCTGCTCGGCTCGCCAGCTTCGTTAATACGCCCGCATATAGCGCGTCACGTAATCGGTGAGCAACAGCACGAACATGATGCCGAGCCAGAAGAGGCCGGAGCCGACGACGAGCCAGGTGAGGCGCTCGGCTTCCTTCAAGTGCATGAAGTAGTAGCCGAGCAACGAGGCCTGGACGGCGGCGATCAGCAGGTTAAAGAAGATCGCATTAGCGCCGAGATTGAGAAACGAAACGCCGATCGCCACAAAGATCAGGGCGGCGATGACGAAGAAGATGGCGAAGTAGCCGCTGGTGGCTGCCGGAAGATCGTTGTCCGTATGTTGTTCGTTCATCAACGTCTCCCTTATAGATGCAATTGACCAATGCTGTGCGGTCCGGCGCAGTAGAGAATGGCCATCAGCACGAACCACACCATATCGACGAAGTGCCAATAGAGGCTGGTCACTTCGACGTAGACGTAGCGATCGCGCGGGATGAAGTAACCGCGCCGGGCGAGGATATAGATCCAGCCGATGAGGCCGATGCCGACGATCATATGGAGAACATGCAGGCCGGTCATGATGTAGTAAAACATGAAGAAGAGTTGCACGTGGGCGGCGTTCGCGTGATCTTTATGTTCGACTTCGACGGCCGGGCTTGGCTCGGAGCCGACGGGCGTGTTGAACAGGGCGCCGGGAATCAAATGTTCCTGGTAGTCAAGGTAATACTCGCGTGCTTTGAAGCACATGAAGGCCAGGCCGAAGAAGATTGTCCACAGTAGGTACTTCTTCAGGGCGTCCTGCCGATTCGCATGAGCGGCATGGATGGCCAGCGTAATGGTAAGCGAGCTGGTGAGCAGCAACAAGGAGTTGATGCCTCCGATCAGCACGTTCAGCTTGCTGCTGCCGACGAGGAAATCGGCGGGATACCAGATGCGGTAAGCGGTGTAGGCGACGAACAAGCCGCCGAAGAACATCGCCTCCGTAACAAGGAACGCCCACATCCCCAGCCGGGCTGAGCCGTGCTGTTGCTCCATGTTGTCGAAATGGTGACAGAGCACCCCGGTGGAATCAGCCGACGACATGCGTCTGCTCCTTCTTCACGAGTTCGCCATTCACGTCGTGCGGATAGTCGTACTGGACCCGTTCGCCGTTCACAAATTCCGGCCGTGGTGCACTGGGCAGCGCGTATTCGTAAGGCCCTTCGACGACGACCGGCATCGTTTCAAAGTTATGCACCGGCGGCGGCGAAGGCGTCTGCCATTCCAGGCCGGTGGCGCCCCACGGGTTCGGGCCTGCCTTCTTGCCGTAGAAGAGCGAGTGAATCAAGTAGGTGAACGGCAGAATGTAGGCGGCCATCAGAATCGAAGCGCCGGCTGAGGACATTACATTCATCACTTGGAATTCGGGCGGATAAGCGTGATATCGCCGAGGCATTCCCATGTAGCCAATGATGAACTGCGGCACAAAGGTAAGGAAGAAGCCGATGAACATGATCATGGCAGCCATACGGCCCCACCAGTCGGAGTACATCCGCCCGGTGATCTTGGGCCACCAGAAGTGGATGCCGGCGAAGTAGGCCATCACCATGCCGCCCACCATCACGAAGTGGAAGTGGGCGATAACGAAGTAGGTGTCGTGCAGATGCCGATCCGTGCCCAGAACGGCGAGGAACAAACCGGTCAAGCCGCCGACCGTGAACATCGAAATAAAGCCGAGCGAATAAAGCATCGGCGGCGAAAACGTGATCGAGCCGCGGTAGAGCGTGGCCGACCAGTTGAACACCTTGATAGCCGAGGGCACGGCGACGAGCATGCTCAAGAGCGAAAAAACAAGAGCCAAGTAATAGCCTTCGCCCGCCACGAACATATGGTGGCCCCAGACGAGGAAGCCGACGACGGCAATGCCGACGCTCGACCATGCCACGGCTTTGTAGCCAAATATATTCTTGCGTGAGAAGCAGGTGAGCACTTCGCTGATAATACCCATGCCGGGCAGAATCATGATGTAAACGGCCGGGTGCGAATAGAACCAGAACATATGCTGGAACAAGAGCGGATCGCCTTCGAGCGCGGGATCGAAGATGCCGATCTGGAAAATCCGTTCCACTGCCAGCAGCGCCACGGTGACGGCTAATACGGGGGTCGCCAGCAGCATGATCAAGCTGGTGGCATACATGGCCCAAACGAAGAGCGGCAGGCGGAACCACGTCATGCCCGGCGCGCGCATCCGGTGGACGGTGACGATGATGTTCAAGCCCGTGAGGATCGACGAGAAGCCAGCAATGAATATCGCGATGGCGACCGGCACCACACTTGTCGGCGACTTAGCGCTGTACGGCGGATAGAGGGTCCAGCCGGTGTCGACGCCGCCGGAGAGCAAGGCCCAGATGGCGCAACTACCGCCAGCCATGTAGATGTACCAGCTAAGCAAATTGAGCTTGGGGAACGCCAGATCGCGGGCGCCGACCATCAGGGGAATAAGGAAGTTGCCGAGTACGCCGGGCACCACGGGAACCAGGAACAGGAACACCATAACGATGCCGTGGGCGGAGAAGACCTTGTTGTACTGGTCGGGCGTGAGCATCCCGTAAGGCGAGATCAGGTTGTAGCGAATCAACGCCGCCGCCAAGCCGCCGATCGCGAAGAACGCGGTGACGGAGACGAGGTAGAGCAGGCCGATCCGCTTGTGATCGACGGTGAAGAGCCACGACTTCCAGCCATAGCCGGCAGTAAGGTAATTCTCCCCCGAGGCCGTGGTAGTCGGCAGATGATGATCGGCTTGGCCCGATCCGACACCGGTATGCAGAGCGCTGATGGTACTCATTCTTTCTTCGAACCTCCTTCGTCCGATTGGCCGGTCTTGGCGCCGATCGGGGGCGGGAAATACTCAGTGCGGGAGGGTGTCTGGCCGGGCCCGAGCGTCTTGATGTAGGCGATCAATCGCCACAGGGCTTCTTCTTCACTTAGATCGAGGTCCGCGTCTTTCAACTGGCCTTTGAAAGACGGCATGATCGCTTCCCATCCCTGATGCACTTTAGCTGTCGGCTTCAGAATCGATTCGCGGATATAGCCGGCATCCACAACGGCCGTGCCGCCGTCTCGCAGTGGGACGGTCATTCCCCAAATGTTTTCCAGCAACGGCGCCCGAGGTTGTTCGCGGTTATGGCACGAGATGCAATTGAGCTTCAGGAAGAGCTTACGCCCTTCCCAGGCTAGCGAGCCATCGGTCGGGCCATAGTTCGGGCCATCCTCTGCGGACTTCGGCTTGCGCTGGCCGTTCTGCCAGGCGGTGAACTCATCCTCTTCCATCACGTGAACCCAGCCGACCATCTGCGAATGCCCGATGCCGCAAAGCTGATCGCAATACAGGTGATAACGGCCCGTCTTGGTAGGCGTATACCAGGTCGATACGTAACGGCCGGGGAGCACGTCGATCTTATCGCGGAAAGCGGGCACGCCAAAGCAATGAATCACATCGTCGGAAATGAGCGTCAGCTTGACGGGCGTATTGACTTTCAGATGAAGTTCGTTGATCTCGCGCACGCCGTTGGGATGCTGGATCTTCCACATCCACTGTTTGCCCGTGACGTAGATCTCCGGAATTCCCTGCGGCACTTGAAACGCCTGATCGTAAACCGCAACGCCCCAGGCAAAGAACGACAGGAACAATACCAGCGGCGTGAGCGTCCAAAAAAGTTCCAACTGGTGCGAGCCATAAATACGCGGCGTTTTGTCGTTCGGCCCGCGCCGGCGATATTTCGCGCAGAAATAAAACAACAGAATGGCGACGACCAGCCCGCCGGCCGTGCAGACGGCCGAGATGTAATAGAAAAGGTGATCGACCTCTGCCGCATGAAGCGAGGCACGTTCCGGCAACAGGGGGATGTTCGCTACCAGCATGTGGTTCGACTCCGTCACGATCGTGGGCGGGTTCAGTCCAACAAGCTACGCTCAGCTAACAACAGTTTCGGTCTCGGGCTGTAGCAAAGTATTACGAGGCCGGCGCCAGACGCGGATGCACCAGATTCCGATGATCAACACCGTCAAGGCGGCGACGACCCGCAGGCCTTTCATCACCGACATCGAATACTTGCCCGTTAGCGGGTTGTAATCAAAGCAGAGCATCAACACCTGATTCGGATCACCCGGCGGCCCGACTCGATTGTCGGCCGAGAGTTCAATGGCCGCCTGAAGTTCCTTCGGATTGTAATCGATGTTGAAGAAGTAGCGCGAAACCGTGCCGTTTGGGGTCACGACCATGATGCCGCTGCCGTGGTTGAATTCTTTGCGCTTCTTGTCGTACTCGTAACGGAAGCCAACGGTTGAAGCCAATTCGTCAATTGCTTCTTTGCCGCCAGTCAGAAAATGCCAACCCCGTTCGCCGCCGGAGCGATAATATTCCTGCACGTAGTTCATGCGCTTCATCGAGGCAATGCCCGGCTTATCTTTCGGGTCGAAACTCACCACCAGCACGTTGTATTTATCGCCCACATCGAACGCCGTGATCTTCTTCAAGCTATCCACCAAACCGTTCAAAACCTGGTTGCACAACTTCGGGCAGCGGTAATAGGCCAGCACGAGAATTGTCGGCTTTCCGTCCACGCATTGTCCAATGGTAATCGGCTGATCGTGCTCATCGCGGAATTCCAATCCCATCGGCAAGACCGCTCCCAGTTTCTCTTCGATGCCGACCGTCAGCGGGTCGGGCTCGTGGGCCGGCTCAGCGGGTGCTTTGCCATATGAGCCGACGCCGACGCGTTGAGCCGTGGCCGGCAACGCAGCAATGAGCAACAGAAGTAGCGAACAAGTCAGCCGCATTAGTGCTTAGCTCCGTGGGCATCGTCTGTCGGGTTCGGCGCAGGTGTCAGGCTCCACTGCGGGTTAGCGCCGGTCGGGCCATCGGGGCGCAGATCCTTCAGCGTTTTGGACTTCATCTTCAGGCCGTTCTTGCCCTTTGAATCGAGCACAAGGGTCATCGCTTCCTGAACGGGAATGCGTACGGTCTTATCCTTCTCTTTCCAAGAATAAGCATCGAGGCCAAGCTCGCGACCCCAACTGCCAGTGGGCGCATGTCTTCGGGATGATACGCCGGCGAATTACCCGTCGGCGTGGGCAAACTCGAACGCATATACGGCGGGTCTTTGCTCTGCAGCTCTTCGAGTCCCTCCAAACGCGGCTGTTTGACCTCGGCTTTCGGATCGGTGGAGCTGATGCGCCCCGAGCCGATCGTTCAATGCGATATCATTTTTCTTCGCATTCAACTGATTCTGCACTGGCTGCGGCGACGACGAGTCTACGTTCCGGATAATCAGCGTCACCGCGATATACGCGAGGATGAAAGTACCCACGACGGCCAAAGGCACTTTCATCACGGAGGCGACGTCAACGTGATCGGGCTCGTGACCGCGTTTCAACGCTTCGGGCGAAACCGATAACACGCCATCAGGCAGGTCCGGTGCTTCGAGCCGAAGATCGGAGTGGGGCACGCTGCCCCCTTGTTGATTATGCTCAGTGTGCATGATGTGCCCCCGGCAATTGGGCGAGGTATTCGGTCGGCAACAACGGATGTTTCTTCAGTTGGCCCAGGAAGGCCCAGCCCCAGATGCCGCCGATGCCGATCAAGCGCGCCCGCGTCCATGAACAGATAGAGCGGGAAGCCATCGTGTTGATAGGCCGGCTCAATCCACCAGACGACATCGATCGCGCACATGATGAGCAAGAAGATTGCCATGGCGCGCAGACGTTTGCGATGCAGCTTCACGTCACGGAAGAGCAACAGCACGAATGGGCAGGCGAAGTGGAAGATCGCTAGCAGCAGGAAGACAATATCCCAGCCGCCGCCGCGACGCTTCAAGTAGTATGGGATTTCTTCCGGCATGTTCCCGATCCAAAAGAGCATGTACTGCGAGAAGTTCATGTACGACCAGATCATAGTCAGGCCAAGCATGAAACTTCCCATATCGATCTGGAACTTCGGACGGAGCACGCGTTTGAAATCGGGGTCTTCCGCCAGGGTTAGGAATACAGCTACGGAGAGACAGAGACACATCAAAAGTTGGTTGATGCTGTAAATCAGTGGAAACATCGTCGAAGCGAAATGCAGTTCGATCGACATTACGATATCGGTGACGGCAAACATGTTGATCAGCGTGAACGCGACGATCGACGGCCCGGCCAAGTTTTCTGCGAAACGGCGGGCGACCATGTCGTTCGACTCTTCAACGCGCCGGCTGTACTTGTTGTACAAAAAGATAAAGACGCCCCAGATGGCAAAGTAGATGCACAGTCGAATGACATAGCCCGGTGCGTTGCACCAAACGTCGAATTTATGCTGCAAGTCGGCTTGCTCGGCCGGCACGCTCGACAACGATTCCGGTGAATGCGTCCAAGGATAGGGCGATGCTTTCTCCACAAACACACTGATGGCAAGTGGGATAGCGAGGACAAACAGCAATGGCAAGGTTCGTGTGGCCGCTTCGAACGGCCGACGGAGCAACACGCCCCAGCTGGCGCCGGTAAGGAACTGAATGCCAATCAGGCCCATGCAGCCCACGGGAAGTGCCAGCCAGTACGTCCAACCGACGAGGTACGAGGTAAAGAACTGGCTAAAGCCGCGATCGCCGGTGGCGCTTTCCAACAGGCCGACGACGGCAAAGAGTGCAAGGCCGACGAAGCCGGAAATCAGCGCCAGCCGTTGCATGTGCTGCCACGGCAGGCCATGCGTGGCAGCGGCGCCGTCGCCTGCGGGAGTTTCGTTGGACACGTGTTCGCTGGTCACGGATGATGTCCCCCGACTGGTTCTTTCGATGCTTCGTCCGCCGCTTTTCGTGCAGCATCTTGAACGTTGGCCGGCAGGTCGCTGAAGTTGGCGGATTGACTCAGCTGCAAGGCGCGGATGTAGGCGATGATGCGCCAACGATCTGCCGGCGGAATCTGTTGAGCGTAATCCGGCATGCCGCCGTAGCCTCGCGTAATCACTTCGAAGTAATAGCCGACCGGTGCATCTCTCAAAGGCAGCGTCACGCTGTAACGGCCGAAGCCACGTGAGTTTTCGCCAAGATAGGAAGTCGGCTTTAAATAGCCGCGTTCGACAATCTTGCCTCGACCATCGCCGAGTGGGCTATGGCAGGGAGTGCAGAAGATGGTGTAACGCTCCATACCCCGCTGCAAGTCCTTACTCGTTATTTCAAAGGGAAACTCGTCCACATAATTCGAAACGCGATCGGGCGCCCCGGCGGGGATAGCCGCCACGCCTTCGCCGCGCGGGCGAGAGCTACGCCCGGCGGTCGAAAGACCACTAACGAGCGAATCGTCCTCGGCCGCTTGATCGATGGAGATCGTGCCGCGTTCGATGGGCCGAGCCGAACGATGATCGGGATAAAACTCCGTCTCTTCCAATGGGCGGTAGTAAGGCTGATGCGCCATCTTTTGCTGACAGGCGGTGCTTAGCAACAAGGGCAATAGGCACCACGCCAAACGCGCTGAAAGCGTACGCTTCGTGCTAACTTTTCCCTTCGTGCCGTTTTCTTCGATACTCATTCTGGCACCTCCGCCACTTCGAGTGGCTCCAGGCCATTTAAGAACTCGCGCGTCCCCGCGAGATCGAACTTTGGATCGCTCGCTTCGATGCAGAGGAAAAAGCGATCACCGCTGGCCCGCGCGAAGTTCGGCACGTTGAAAACCGGGTGATAGAGCATCGGCAGGCCGCAAATGGCAATCAAGCCAAAGACGCCGCAGAGGGAAGCCGTCAACACCATCAACTCGAACGTAATCGGAACGAACGAAGGCCAACTCATAAAGGGTCGGCCGCCGACGTTGATCGGGTAGTTGTAGGCTCCAAGGTAGTACTGCATCAAGAAGCCGGATGTCGCGCCGATCAACCCGCCCATGAACATGACCGGGCCCATTTCCGACTTGCGGAAACTAAGCGCGTCGGCTGCTTCGCCCACCGGATAGGGGGAGTAGCAATCCATCAGCG
Organism: uncultured Planctomycetota bacterium; assembly: GCA_963718635.1. Classification (GTDB taxonomy): domain Bacteria; phylum Planctomycetota; class Planctomycetia; order Gemmatales; family Gemmataceae; genus JAIOQJ01. Next base: position 139,471 of record OY970367.1, read on the forward strand.
TGTAGCCGGCTTCCTTGGCCTTCCAAGTGGCGGCTACCATTTTTTCAGGCGTATCGAACTCGGCCAGCAGGCCATACGCGCTCGGAGCAATAATGGAGTGCTCGCTCATGGTGCGTTCTCCAAGATAGAATGCCCGTCGGCCCCGCCTTCTTTAGCCGGCAGCAGTTCCCGCATTTCCGTCATCGAGATCATCGGCAGGAAGCGAAGGAAGAGCATGAACAGCGTCAGGAACAAGCCCATCGAGCCGATCATGGTTGCCCAGTCCCAAATCGACGGAGCATAACGGCCCCACATCGCAGGCAGATACTCACGGCTGAGCGTAATGACGATGACGTAGCGTTCGAACCACATGCCGACCAGAGCCACCAGCGAGACAAGCATCAACCAGAAATCACTGTGGCGAACCTTACGCGACCAGAGCAGTTGCGGCACGACGAAGTTGCAGGTGATCAGAATCCAATAGGACCACCCGTAAGGCCCGAACATACGCTGCTTGGTGGTGCCCCATTCGTATTCGCTGTGGCCATACCAGCCAAACCAGACTTCGCAGGCATAGCCAAAGCAAACGAGCATGCCGGTGCCAAACATAACCTGCGCGGCATAATCAAGATGCTTGCGCGTAATGTAGTTCGCGACACGCGGGTAGTAACGCCGCATTGGGATTGCGAGCACGATGACCATCGCAAAGCCCGAGAAGATAGCCCCGGCGACGAAGAAGGGCGGGAAGATCGTCGCATGCCATAGGGGAACCATGCGCCACGGCAAAGTCGAACGACACCACCGTATGTACGGAAAAGACAAGCGGCGTGCCGAGCCCGGCCAGCATCAAGTAAACTTTCTCATGCCGGCGCCAGTGGATGGCCGAGCCGCGCCAGCCTAGGGCCAGCGTGCCATAAATCAGTTTCTGTAATTTCGTGGGGGCCTTGTCCCGAAGGTAGGCCAAGTCAGGCATCATGCCGATGTACCAGAACACCAATGATACGGTGAAGTACGTGGTGACGGCAAAAACGTCCCAAACCAGCGGGCTGCGGAACTGCGGCCAAACGCCAGCGATGTTCGGGAAGGGATAAAGCCAATAAGCGAACCAGGGCCGACCCATGTGGATGAGCGGAAACAAGCCGGCGCACATAACGGCGAAAATTGTCATCGTCTCGGAGAAACGATTGATCGACGTACGCCATTTCTGGTGCAGCAGCAACAAGATAGCGGAAATCAACGTGCCGGCGTGGCCGATGCCGATCCACCAAACGAAGTTGATGATCGCGAAGCCCCAGGCGACCGGGACATTCAGACCCCAGATGCCGACGCCCATATAGAACAGGTAGGCGACGGCATAGCCGAGCACCGTCAACATGACGAAGCCGATGGCGAAGAAGAACCACCACTGGACGGGCTGCTTCTCCTGATAGAGAATGTAGTCGCCAATGGCGGACCCCACCTCGGTCAGGTTCTGCTTCCCCTCGATCAGCGGGTCTTCCAACGTCAGCGTCGGGGCATGTGCGTCCGCCATCTCACGCTCCCTTCGGCATATCGGGGTTGGGGTTTCGCACGGCAGCCAAATAAGTAGTGCGCGGCATCGTATTGAGCTCCGCGAGCAAGCCGTAGTTCGTCTGTTCCGCTTTCCAGCGATTCACCACGCTCTTCGGATCGGAGAGATCGCCGAAGACGATCGCCTGCGACGGACAAGCCGCCTGGCAGGCGGTGGTGATTTCGCCATCAAATATCGTGGGCCGGCCGCTGGCATCCGTCGGGCGGGTGGACCATTCGCGCTCGGCTCGGATTTCGGCCGTGCGAATGCGCTGGACGCAGTAGGTGCACTTTTCCATCACGCCACGGCTGCGAACCGACACTTCCGGATTACGGCCCAGCTTCAGGCTTTCCGAAACGAAGTCGGCATAAGTCAGAAAGTTGAAGCGACGCACTTTGTACGGGCAGTTGTTCGAGCAATAGCGGGTGCCGACGCAACGGTTGTAGACCATGTCGTTTAGGCCATCGGTGCTATGCACCGTAGCGCCGACCGGGCAAACAACTTCGCACGGCGCCTTTTCGCACTGTTGACAGGGGACGGGCTGGAAGTAAGTCTTCAGGCCTTCCGAATCTTCCAGGTTGCCTTCGAAATAGCGATCGACGCGGATCCAGTACATGTCGCGGCCGCGCGTCACCTCGTACTTGCCAACGACGGGAATATTGTTTTCCGCTTGGCAGGCGATCATGCAGACGTTGCAGCCGGTGCAGGCCGTCAGATCGATGGCCATGGCCCAGCGATGTCCCGTCTTGGTCGAGTCGGGGTACATCGTCAACGGCGTCAAGCGCGTGTCGTGCTTGTGGCCATGTCCATTTTCATCGTGATGATCGTCGTGATCGTGCTTAGCCGGCGGCGGCTTGACGGTATCGGCCCGCTCGTTCGGTCCGGGAACATTCGCTTTGACCAGATCGTATTCGCCCGAGGCAACCGCTGCGGTCATCGCTTGCGCAAACTTCTTCTTGTCGGCCATTTCGGCTGGCGTCAGACGGCGGATCGGTTTGCGATCTTCCATCACGTAATGCGCCTGCGTGCAAGCGAGGAACGTTTCGTCGTCGAGCTTCTGGATCTTCATCCCGCCCGTGGTCCACAGAGCGTTGGACGAACGCAGGGGGTAAGCATTGAAGCCGGTGTTGTTGCCGACCCGGCCTGCTCTCTCGCGACCATGCCCGAGGTAGACGGTCACGGAATCATCGGCATGGCCCGGTTGCGGCCACGCCGCGGCAATCACGTCTTTGCCGTTTAAGGTGAGCTTGACGTACTGAACTTCCATTCGGCCGCGCTCGCCGGCGGTCCAGCGCGGCGAAGCCGACAATTTCAGCTTTTTGGCCGTCTTCGGGCTCATAATCGCTGCGTTGTCCCAGCATAGCTTGGAGACCGGCTTCGGCAGTTCCTGCAGCCAGCCCGAATTGGCGAAACGGCCATCGTATATCGTCGGATCAGGGCGGAAGCAGACTTCGTACGTATCTGCGGCTTCTACAGATGCTGTCGCACCACTGGTGCCAAACTCGACGTTGGCCAGGCTGGACGATTTTTGAACCTTCTTCTTTTCCGTTCCCGGCAATACTCCATGTCGAACCGCTTCGTGCCAGTAATGGCCGACCGTTTCACCCTCTTTACGATCGATCTTCTTCTTTTCGAGCTGGTCGTTCCAATAAGACATCACCACGTCTTGGCCGGACTGAGCAACTTGGTCGACATCGGCCGCAAGAACTGCAACCAATTCCAGAGCGCTATGGCCGTTATAAAGTGGAGCGATGCCAGGTTGGCTGATCGAAACCGTGCCGTCGTAGGCTCGGGCATCGCCCCAAGACTCAAGCGTGTGGGCTTCGTTGATATGCCATTGGCAGCGGTCGGCCGTCTCGTCGTGGTAAAGACCCAGGTGCACCCGCAGCGGAACTTTATCAAGGGCAGCATGAAATCGAGATCGGCCGGGGCATTGAATACAGGATTGCCGCCTAGGATAAACAGCAGATCAACCCGTCCCGCTTTCATGTCGTCGACGAGGGTCTTAAAACCGGCTAGCTGATTTTCGGGCCGTGCTTCAATCGGCTCGATCAAGCGAACGGTCTGGCCGATATTGCCCAGTCGTTCGTTGATCGCATGAACGAGCGCGTGCACAGCAACCGGCTGATGATCGCCTGCGACAACGATGCTCTTGCCGCGATGGGCTTCGAGGTCTCTCACCAACGCGGCTAGCCATGCTTTAGCATTGTCGGACACTCCGGAAGCGGTCGGCGCTCCTGGCACATTCAAGGCCGCTGCGAGAGCACGCGCAAAGCTTTCGACATCGCCTGACTTGATCGGCAGGCGATGGTCGGCGACGGCGCCCGTGCTGGTGATCATCGATTCGACGGAATAGAGCCGGCTCATCGTTTCCGGCGTGTGGCCATCAGTAGAGTTAGTCCGGACCTTACGGCGCACCATGAAATCGTGCGAATAGCGGACCGCGCCTGGCCCGACGCAGAGGAAGTCGGCATCGAGCGAAAGAACGACATCAGCTTGGGTGTAATCGTAAATCGTGGTGACGTAATCGCCAAAGGCCTGGCGAGCCCCTTCGCGAACGTTGTCGCGCGACAACGGCTCGTATTGAACCCAGGTGGCGCCGAACTTAGCAGTGAACTTTTCGATTTGCGCGAACAGTGAAGGCGACGTGACTGTTTCGGTCAGGATGCGAATGCCGGCGCCCTTGCGCTGCCAGCTTATCGAGCTCCGCCCGCAACGTCGACGTCGCTTCGTCCCACGGCCGTGATGAGCCGAAGTATTGCAGCGACTGCGATCGATCGGGATCGTAGAGCTCGAGGATGGAAGCCTGAGCGAAAACGTCGGTTGCACCCAAACTGCCGGGATGTTTCGGATTGCCTTCGATCTTGACAGGCCGGCCTTCGTGGCTCTTGACGATCACGCCGGCGCCGACGCCGCCGAGCAGCACGGTCGAGGAATAGAAGTTCGGTACCCCGAGCGTCATTCCTTCCGGTTGATTGGTGTAAGGAAGCAGATTTCGCTGTGAAGCGGGGCGGGGCGAACAGCCAACAGCGCCAGCCAGCGCAATGGAAGCGCCCATCAACTGCAAGAAATTCCGGCGCGAAACCGGGTCTGTCCAAGTATCGACGTCATCGGGGAACTCGCGGGTCATGATGTCCCGGAATTCGTCCGTACCGGTGAACTCCTCCGCCGAGCGCCAGAGATCGGGCGCAGCGGCAGCGAGTGCGGTCGTCGGTGTATTTACAGTAGCGCCGGCCATGACTCACCTCATCATCGATGGCAGATCGAGCAGCTCGTCAGGGTCATCGCATCGCGGATGCCATGATTCTGTTTCAACATCTTCGCCAGCTCCGCCGGATCGGTCGGATACATTTCACCCGTCTTCGAGTTTCGCGTCGGCTTGGAAGGATTCCACGTCATGCTGAATACTTCTTCCACCGGCCGCAGGTGCGAATCCGGTTCGCGATGGCACTTGATGCACCACTCCATCAGCAGCGTCTTCGTCTGGAACATCAACGGCATTTCGTCCACTTGGCCGTGGCACTCAACGCAGCCAACGCCCTTGCCGATGTGGATGCTATGGTTGAAGTAGGCATAGTGCGGCAGGTTATGAACTTTCTTCCAAACGATCGGCTTGTTCAGGCGATAACTTTCGCGAGCGGGTTCAATGAGCTCGGCGCCGGTCCAGATCTGCTGATGACAATTCATGCAGACCTTGGTTGGCGGAATGCCGGCAAAGCCCGACGTTTCCACCGAGTTATGACAATAACGGCAATCGATGCCCAGCTCACCAACATGATGCTTATGGCTGAAGGGAATCGGCTGTTCGATGGTCTCGTTCATGCCCGTCGCGTAGCCGGAGCGGTAGAACGCGGCCAAGCCGATGGCGGTGGCCGCGAACATCAACGGCAGGCCGATGACGGCAATTTTGCCGACGGAGTTCATGCTGCGATGAAATAATTGCGGCATCGCGACCCTCCAGGCGGGTTTCCCCACGAAAACAGACAAGGCCAAAGCATCAGGCTCGGCCGCCGGCGAACTTCAGCGATCCCACGTCGCAATGTGCAGAAGCTGCGTCAGCGTGATAATGACGCTGACGACGATGGCACAGAGAGTCGTCCCGATCAGCGGAAGATTCTCGCCGCGGTAGCCGCGCACCTTTCGGAGCAGACAGAACGATCCAATTAGAAAACCGGCTGAGGAGATGAGCAACGCGAACGGATACCACCAGAAGATGACCATGCTGAAAAAGCCGAGACCGATCGAAACGGTGGCCGCGCCTCGAAGCACGGGCATCGCATTTTCATTGGACTGCATGCTTTGCCAACCTCCCGTCGAAACCGAATCGTTTATCATCGTCATTCAACCGGCAGCCCGGGAAAGAGTCTGGCGGCGTGGGCGATCCGATGCATCAGCAATCCGACATATCAACTATTACCGCAGTGCGACTTCACGCATAACAGCAACTGAAATTCTCGTCTTTTCGTGTAACGCCATCGTGAAGCGTCAGTATTGATATGAGGCGTCCGCGCTATTGCCAGAGCAATTTGATAATTTTTTTGAAGCACGTAAATCGTGCCGAACTCGCCTTTTACGCCTGAAATGCAGTACGAATATAAGAATCTGGAACAGCCAAAGGCCTCAACGCGAACGTAGAGTCAAGTTTTGTTGAGCTAACGGATACAACGATTGCTTCTACGCTCCGTTACATCGGAAAAGAGCTGAACAAGCTGAAAGGCGACATTCAATTTCATGGCGCGGCAAGGACTAGGCGATTCCTTGAGAGCAAGAGCGACTAGCGCGATTCATCTTTGAAAATCACTTCAAATCGAGCATGATTGTCCTGGAAAATGGCAATCAACTGCGGGTCGAATTGGCCGATGGAAGCCTGAGTCATGATCTGGACGGCCGTGGTGTGCGCCAAAGCGGGTTTCCATACGCGTCGGCTGCGCAGTGCGTCATAAACGTCGACGATGGCGACGAATCGAGCCGCCAACGGGATCGCATCGCCGGCGAGATGATCGGGGTAGCCCGTTCCGTCAAAGCGTTCGTGATGATGGCGAATGACATCCACTGCCATCTTCAAAAATGTCGCGGCCCCCGGGTACTCTTTAACGACGCTTTGCAACACATCGGCGGCGGCCGTCGTATGCGTTTGCATCAGAATGCGCTCTTCGACACTGAAAGTGCCCCCTTTCAGAAGAATGTGATCCGGCAGGGCGATCTTGCCGACATCGTGCAATGGAATAACTGCTTCGAGCAGTTCCAGAAACACCGCATCGACCCGGCCCAAGAAAGCAGGCGATTTCATGGCTGCCTCGCCCAGACATCGGCAGAAGCGCTGCAAGCGTTTCGTATGATTGCGATCGCGGGCATCGCGCTGGTCGACCAACTGCGCCAATCCCATCACCAGCGAATTGCGCGTCTGTTGATAATCGCTTTCCCGGCCTTTCATGTCGTTTTCGAGTTCCGCATTCAGATTCAGCAATTGCTGATTCAACATTACGGAGCGATCTTGAGCGGCCTTCAGGCGCAGAGCCGCGCGCACCCGGCCCAGGAATTGCGCTACGCTAAAAGGCTTGGCCAGATAATCGTCGGCGCCATTCAGCAGCATGTGCGACATTTCATCGGAAGAGGCCTGCCCTGAAAAGACGATGATTTTCATATGGTCGCACAGCCCGCGAAGCCGAAGATGTTTCAAGGCCTCGCTGCCGGACATGCCGGGCATGTTCACATCCAGAAGCACCAGATCGTAATGCTTCTCGGTGACGGCCTTGATGGCTGCGGCCCCATCCGCCACTTCGTCGCATTGCATTTTCTCGGCAGTCAGAAGATGGCGGCAGAGACTACGAATCTCCGTCTCGTCATCGACGATGAGCACATTTTGCTGTTCGGCTACGGCCGTGGCGCGAGCGTGCGCGGGTTCATGGTGGCCTGGGCTTGCAAGAGCGGCTGATACTCCGGGCTATCCGCACGCAAGAACGGCAGGATGGCTTGCATCACGGCATGCGGCGTTTGATAGCGATCTTCGGGATCGGTCGCCATCAGACGCTGGAGCATATCGTCGAGCTCGCGCGGACAATCGGGCAGATACTGAAGCAGGGACGGAGGCGGCTGAGTCAAACGCCGCGCCAGACTCTCCACCGGACTGCCATTGGACGCAAACGGAAGCTGGCCCGTCAGACTCCAGAAGAGCACGCCGCCCATGCTGTAAAGATCGGCACGGATATCGACAGTGCTCGAATCGCGCGCCTGTTCGGGCGCCATGAAATCGATGGTGCCGAGCACCGTGCCGGGCGATGTTAGCCGGGTTTCGAAATGGCGCGACAATCCAAAATCGAGAAGTTTCACCTGCTCTTCCGGCGTGACCATGATGTTCGAAGGCTTGATGTCGCGATGGACGAGATTGAACTTGTGCGTCTCGGCCAAGGCGGACGCGATCTGATACGCCAGGTTGCAAGCTCGGCCAATGGGCAGCTTGCCGGAGCTGCGCACGTATTCCTCGAGATCCTGGCCGGGCACATATTCCATCACCAGATAGCGCAGCGACGGGCCCGCTTCTTCCGTGCTGATGAGCCGTCCGGCATCGGTCGCCGCGACGATATTCTGATGCCGCAGCTGAGCGACAATGCGCATTTCGGCAAAGAAACGAGTCTCCAGCCGAGCATCCTGCCCGGGATGCATCGGCAAAACCTTAATCGCCACGATTTGCCGCATGTCGATATGCTCGGCCTTGAAGACCACGGCCATGCCGCCCGCGCCAATCCGTTCGAGAATACGGTAACTGCCGAGGACTAGCCCAAACGTGGTTCCCGCGAGCAGGCGCGCTGCCTGATATTGCGTCAGCAGCCCGAACTCTTGCAGCTGATGCACGACTTCATTGCGGCTACGGCACCAGAGAACTTTTTCCTGCTGCTCTTGCGATAGAGCCTCCCAATCTTCCATTAAAATGAAGTTGCCTGCCAGGAAACGATCGATAATGACTCCAGCGCCCTCGTCATCGAAAATAACGGTCTTCGTGCTGCTCATCCGTTGCGTACTACGCGCGGCTAGAACCATAGTCATAACAGACCTCAAGGGAAACCATCGACAAAGGGAGCAAATGGCAGGATTTCTTAACGGGTCACATCCAATCATAGTTTGCTGGCCGCGTCCAAATGCCGGCGGAGAGCGCGAATTGAGGAATCAAATTGAGATGCAAGAGTAATTTTGACTGTCCAGCGAGGTGCCGGTCTGGTCGGTATAGCATTGATTAGCCCAAAGTTAGGACGCAAAAAACGTAGCATCGACGAGCCTGAAGCGCAGCGAAGAATTTACGTGCCAGCGCTTGATGGCATCCACGAGCCTGAAGCGCCAGCGAAGAGATCACGCGTTGTTCGCTGGCGCTTTTTGAAGTTGCGCGGTACCAAGCGGCTTCGAGGGTATTGAGAGCCCGAAGCGCAAGCAAGGGAGCGTTAGGAAAAAATAGGCCTTTCCTTGCTTGCGCTTCGGGCTCTCATTGACCCAATAAATTCGTCGTGATTCCGCTAGCGCGCAACTTCAAAACTGGCGCTTCAGGCTTATACGCGGTGGTTGGCGCGCGATGCCGGCGCCTACGAGTCAGGTTTTTACTGTCGTGAACAGCCGGCGAGCCGAGCAGCGTAAGCTGCCAGGTGATTAGTGCGCAGCACCCGATACTAACCCGAAGCGTGAGCGAGGCATTCCCCGAAGCGTTAGCGTTAATGTGAGCCAAATAACGCTAACGCTTCCGGGCTTACCTCGCTAACGCGTCGGGTTAGTGTGACTTGGTGAATACTATTTAGAATCTTAGTGTCTGCGCAAAATAAGTTACCGAATTGCTGGTGATCCGATTGCCCGCCGCCACCACGTAGCCGGTGCTGTCGCGGTCGCCGTTGGCGTCGTAGCTCTGCGTCGTCGTGCCGTCGCCGGTCAACTGCTGCGTGCTGTCGTAGCTGAAGGTCTGCGTCGTGCCGTTCACGGTGGCGCTGGTCACCAGCTGGTCGGCATCGTAGCTGTAACTGGCCGAACTGATCACCGTGCTCGTCGAGTCCTTCGACACCTCGCTAAGCACTTCGCCTTCCGCGTTGTAAGCGTAATCGGTCTCGCCGATCAAACTCGAGCCTGCCAAGTCGCTATAGCGCTTGCGGGGTAAAAAAGGGTCGGGAGGTCGGGAGTCTTTTCTGCTACTGTCGCACTCTGGCCTAAAGCTAAAAGACTCCCGACCCTCCCAACCCCTTTTTATCGTCCGGCGAGCGGGGCGTATGGTGCTTCCTGCAAAGCACCTTCGCATTTGGAAGGAATGTCGCTTGTCGATGGCAAAATCCCTGCCGCCATCGATCTGCTTCAAGGGGCCCGGACCGTGAGGATCGTGTAGGAGTACGCCGGGAACACGTGGTTGAACTCGGGGCCGATGCCATCGCGCCGTCCGGCGTTCGGCACGACCCTGGTTGGCTCTTCGGCCGTGTTATCCCGTTTCAAGTCACTGCCGGTGAGGACGACCGTTGCCGCGGTCGGGGCGAGCTTCGCCATTCCCTCGACCCGGACCTTTGAGGTGATGGCGAACGGGGCAAGATTGACCACCTTGATTGCCAGCACGTCGCCCTTTTCACTCTTCGATGCGCTGGCCACCAACACGTCCGCCGCTGTCACGCCGTTCGGCGGCGGAACGCGGAACGTCATTGTCGGACTGGTAGTCCGTGTCTCCACCGCCACCGGTTGGGAATTGTCACGGGCCATCTTCAGCGTCCACCCGTGCGGCTGGAGCCAGACGCGGCGGTTGTCAAAGAAAATCCGTCCTTGGTCCCAACCGTTGTCAGCCGTTGTCCCATCGGCGGCGAGCATGTTGCAATAGGTGACGAGATCCACAACGTCCGCGTTCTGCTCGCAGACGTTTGCGAACGCCGCATCGGTCAGCCCGCGAAGCAGGTTGTGATTCCCGCCGTTGACCTCTTGGACGTAGACCTTCATAGTGTCGCGGAGCGGCGCGAGTCGTTCGAGCATGGCTTGGAACCCGGCTGGGCCGTAAACCTCCGAGTTATACGGGAACACCGCCAGCGCGTGCGTTTTGCCGCCGAGCCGCTTCTTAAGTTCATTCAGCTTTGTGTCATTTGGCAGCACGGACGTCTGATGCCCAATAGACCCGGTCAGGAGCTTGCAGCCCGGATGCACGGCATGAATCGCATCGGCGACCGCGGCATTGCGCTCGAGCAAGGCGCACCCGTTCCCGAGTTGAACGTAGTTCAGCTTCTGGCGGCGGACCAACTCCGCGACATCAGCGGGAGTTTCATCATGGTTCAGGCACGGAATCGGCTCGATGCCGGCCGCTCGGCAAAACTCGATGAACTCGCCGATTCCCCAGCCACGGGATTCAAACGGATACCAGCACGAGTTGTACTGCGATCGTTGATCCGGATCACCGAGCATTGTCTTCCACTTAAACCCGGGGACACCGGAGTAGTCGCCGCCCAGACGGATGCACGTGATGCCTGAATCTATCACCGCCTTCGCGATATCGGCCCGTACCGGCAGCCCCTTGAACAGAGCGTCTCCGGTCGGCATCAGCACTACTTGATCGACCCAGACGGCGCCGGGCTTGTCGATCCAGAAAGCGAACTGAGCCGTAGGGTCGGTATCCGCCGAGGTAAGGGCAAACGAGAACTTGCGCCGCTCGGCACCAACTCCGGTAAGCCTCTGCGAGGCGTGAGTACGCAAGCCGTCTCCGCTTTGAAGGGCGACCGTCACGTCGCCGCCACCGCGGAGGTAAAGGCGGCCCTCGTACGCGCGGCCTTTCACAACCGACAACCCGTACCGGTGCAGCCCGCGGTTTGCCACTCCGGCCGTGCCCGTGCCAGCCTTCAGTGTGATCTTCTGCGAGCGAAGCGTGTTGAATGGCCGGTCGGCGTCCCAGGCGAATTCGACTTCGGCGTCGCCGGTTACGATGGGATCCCACCACTGGCTAACCGGCCCGCGATATGTCCTGGGATGGACCGGGGCGAGACCGGGCGTCACCGCCGCCCCTCCGGCATCAATCTTCAGCTTGCGGAACCAGCCGCGCAATTCGGAGGCGTCAAATCCGACGAGTCCGGCCATCAACGGTTCGGGGTCGGTCGTCCGAATGACCGGCTTCTCGGCGCCGCCGGCGAACGCGCGGATTTCGCCGCCCGCAACTTCGACCCGCACGGCCAGCCACTGGTCGAACCCGGCTGATACTTCGGCCGTGGCCAGTACCTTGTCGCCCTTACGTAGGACGAGTCGCTTGCGGGCGGCATCGAGCGCGAGCACGTAGGCGTCCCGGAATTCGATGCCGCCGGCTCGGAACACTAGACCAATCGGCTTGCCGGGGTCGAAAGTTGGCTGCATCAACTCGCACGACACGGCGCCGTCGCCGAAGGGGACTTCCTTGTACAGCAGCTTGTAGCGGCGGAAACCAACCATGCCCACCGCATCGTTTTCATGCCACCACATCCCCTGCCAAGTTGGCCGATCGAGCCAGCCGGCGTTGGTTCGCCAGCCGGCAGGAAGGGCCGTTTCCGGACCCTCTTCGAAGCTCTCGCCGTAGATCATTTGTGCGTAGAGCCCGCCGTAAATTTCATGGTTCAGGTCCTCGAAGCACGCTCCGAATTGGAGCGGGTTCACCCGACCTTTCACCTTCGCCGCATCCACTGTAATTGTGGCAGTGCGGTCCTTGCCTTCCACAATCACTTTTGAATCGGCCGGCTTGGGGCCGTTGAGCACTTCGTCTTCGGGGATGGTGTAAGTCACGGGCGGCTTGTCGCCCTTCGGTTTCGCGAGGGGGTCCGTCGTGTGCGCGCCGGGGGGCAGGGGCTTCCCGGCGTTCTCGTCGTAGCGATGCAACGGCCGGACCCAGATGTTGCGATAACGAACTTTCCCGCCGTGCGGCTTAAAACGTAGCCTGCCCTCGACTGCCTCGCCTGGCACCGGCGTGCTCAGATGGACAGGCAGCCCGTTGAATACGACTGTGTATGTCGCTGGCTGGACCTTCTTCGGCCCGTCAAATCGCGGGGCATTGTAGTAGATGTCATACGTTTGCCACTCGCCGGGCTTGCGACAGGCGTTCACCAGAGGTGGCCAATGCCCGTAGATGGCGGCGGCTTGGCCGTCCGGGTAGGTGTCATTATCGTACCCATCGAGGATTTGCACTTCGGGGTGATCTCCAATCACGATCCCGCTGTTCCCGCGGTTTTGGTCGACCCGGCCTGGTTCGGCGGCCTCCTCCGGAGACATGCGGAATTCAAGATGGATGTGGCAATCGGCAAATTCAGCGCGAGTCTGGATTTGCCCTCCTCGGGCCTCGCCATACCCGTTCTGAACAACCCACTGCGGCGGTCGGGTCACGTCTGTAGGATCCTTCGCATTGACCTCCGCCCACCTCGATAGGTCACGGCCGTCGAACAATACAGTGGCGTCGCCCGGCGGGCGGCCCGCAGCGGCTTCGGTGCCTACGGTCGGCGGATCGACGACGGTCGGCCGCGGCCGAAGGCGGTCGCCAGGCTTGTACTTTACATCGCCGACGGGCGGCTTAGGGTCGGCGGCATTCGCAACCTGAACAAAGGCGAATACGCAAAGGCCGACCCGAATCAATTTCATCATGAGTGCGTTCCGAAGTAGCATTGGGAAATTCCCGTTGTCAGCTCTTGCCAAGGGGGGAAGTGAACTAAAACGCCAGCGCGTTTTTACGGTCCTACTTGTTGAGAAACTCGGTCACTTCGTAGATCAGCGTACGGAATCCGTAATTCTTCTGCCGAAGGTCCCGTAGGATTTGCTGGACCACCTCTTGGGCAACTGAATAACGCCAATCGAGCCAGCCAAAAGCGATGATAAGAAAAAGAGCCAACAGCCCAATGCGACTGCCTTCGCGCACCAACAAGATCGTACGGAAGCGCATCCGCAATCGGCCTAGCCGGGCAGGAAGCGAATCGATCTCCGTCGTCGGCGCCAAGGTCAACGGCATCATCGCAGTTTAACCGGATACAGCGGGCGTTTCAATGGGGTGAGGGGTTGGCGTCGTAGCTCTGCGTCGTCGTGCCGTCGCCGGTCAACTGCTGCGTGCTGTCGTAGCTGAAGGTCTGCGTCGTGCCGTTCACGGTGGCGCTCGTCACCAACTCGTCGGCATCGTAGCTGTAGCTGGCCGAACTAATGACCGTGCTCGTCGAGTCCTTCGACACCTCGCTGACCACTTCGCCTTCCGCGTTGTACGCATAATCGGTCTCGCCGATCAAACTCGAACCCGCCAGGTCGCTATAACGCTTGATCGTGGCCACCTGGTTGTCGGCCGTGTAGCTGTAATCGACCCGCAACGTCCCCCCGTTGCCCGACTGCTTCCGCGTCAGCAGATCGTTCTCGGCATCGTACGTCGAAGTCTGCACCCCACCTAACGAATCCTGCACGCCCGTCCGATTGCCGTCCGCATCGTAAGTGAACGTCAAGCTCAACCCGAACGGCTCCTGCACCGTCAGCACCCGATTCTCGGCATCGTAGGTGTACGTGTAGGCCCCGTTGGAATTCGCCGCCGACAACTGGTTGCCGTCGTTGTCGTACGTGAACGTTTTCACGTCCGTCACGCTGCTCGACGCACTGATCCACGTCTCGCCCGTCTCCTCGCCCTCGGCATTGTAGCTGTACGTCGTCGTGCGCACCAACGCATCGATCTGCGACGTCATCTCCCCGTCCGCATCGTAGGCGTAACTGAACGAAATGACCGCATTGTTCCCAACTAATTTTTGACTAGCGTAGATACTGTCTTATTGAAGGAGATGTTGGTCCTCTTAGGCTTTTCCCGGGGACTCAATCGGCCAATAGATGTTGAACAAATCGTCGATCAGTACATCCTGTTGTAGACTCGGCTTCCAACCCTCGGGAGGTGGACTATCCAGCGCCAGGTGCTTAACGATTTTAGTTGCATAACAGGCAATTTGAGGATCTGGAACATACTTTTCGATCTCATAGTCCCAACTTCCGAGTCTTACTACAGCGCTGACATTTCCTTTGATGCTCCAGCCATTTGGAAACTCATCGCGAATTTGACGAATCAGCAGATCCGTCGCAGTGGCCCGAACAGAACCCACTTTTGCAGCTTCTTCGTAAATGGCCATAATCAGACCTATGGCTGATACTCCTTTGTTTAAGAGTTTTGCAAGTTCAATCTTTGATAGACCCGGATTTGCTTTTATAAATTCCAATGCCCCGAAACCGGATTGACGTAACGCCTTGTGTGCCCTATCAAGAAATGACCTGTCAACCTCATTCAACCCAGAGCCACCTCTTGCGATTTTTGAATCTTCCGCCGCCCATTCTGCGGGCTCCAAGTTCTTCCACTGTTCTTCATTCATGTTTTCGTCCTTTGCCTACTACTACAAGGGCATCACTCCGAGCTCCAAACTTTGACTTCTGCCACAAGGTCTTTGGCGACTTTAAACACATCGTCTTTCGTCAACGGCTGACCGTTCTGTTTTGCTTCGGCCTTTGTGATTCGTGCGATTAACTCCTTATCCCACCATGGTTGCTTACCAGGTGCAGCTTCGGAAATCGCTCGATGTATGTCTACTGGCAAGTCTTCGACAAAGCTCTTGACTTCCGTGTCGCTTATACCCCGCTTGGCCCAGTATTCACGATAAGATTTCCCCTGCATGAGAGGGTGATGTCCCTCAGTCTCATGCAAGCCCCTCTGCGCCCACTGTGGATCGCGCTGACCTAAGCCATTCTCTGCAGCTTCGCTAGTCTTGATCTTGGAAAGCGGTGTCGATAGGTACGCCTCAACATCCTCGAGCTTTAGTTTACCTGCATTAACAGCATCGGCAATCTGCTGAGCCTGTTGGTCGTTTACATTGTTTTCGCCCGCCGCCTTCTTTACGTCCTCCACCGTGCATTTATTATGCACCCAAACATGGAAGCCCCATGTCGGATCGCCCACAAAATAGGTATGCCATTCCGCAACCTCAAAATTGTATACGGTCTCCGTTTCCGTGGTTTGGACGACACTCGTCACTGTCACAGACTGGCCGACTTCGGCAACAACCAGCCGATCGCCGGCCCTTAATTCTCGAACCGCAGTCCAGCCTTGGCCCTGAACGAAGAACGGATGTTCGCCCGTTGCGCGAATCGATTGACCCTCGACATCGATCTTCCAAAGTTGACCCGTTCGTTCGAAAACACGCCTTACTGGTTGGAACTTGGTTGCCGCAGATGGCTCAAACTCGTGGCGAGAGAGCACAAGATCCCCTGCAACAATGCTCTCGATGGGCTTGATTCCTGTTGCCGTGGCAACTGGCGTACCCCTGGGAAAGCATGATTGAAAGATTCGACGCAAGCCCTCGACGCCATGCTTGCGATAGACTTGTGCCATCCCGCCGATATCTTTCAGCCCCTGACCAAGGAAAACCGCGCTGTTGAGTGTCTTCCCGGCCTCGATGGTGGCACGCTCGTAATCCTCCTCGTAGACCGCTACAGCCACATTGGCAGCATGATCGACAACTTCAGGCAACTGCTCCGCAGTCAGGTAAGCGCCAGTCCCAGCCAATGCAACTTGCCCCGTTGTTTTGACCGCGCATATTGTACTCTCTCCTGCTTTAGCAAGCTCCAATCCTCCTTTGACCGCTTTGGAACCGTATTTGAGTCCCGTTCCAATCACCTTAGCGCCTACGGCTGCTTCGAGCGTTTCCTCGGCGACTGCACCGAGGCCACGAGAGACGGCATACGCTCCGCCGTTTTCCGCGATTAGCTGATCTGCCTTGGCATGCAAGGACTCGATATTTCCACCAGTGAACCCATCTGCCACCAATACGGCACCATGTCCAAGGCCTTCGCGTGCAGCGCTCCAGGATCCTTGCGGAACTTCAGAAGTGTCGGGCGTGCGCCACTCTTTCATCTTCAGATTCCATCGCTGTCCATCGGAATATTGATGGACCGTCGTAGCTCCTTGATCTGCCTTTTCCCAAAATATGGCGCGGTTGTAAGTGTATCCAAGAGTGAGGGCGGTAAGACTGTCCTGCGTCCAAGAGTCACCAGCGTACAGAGGGATTGCCTCACGAATTTTTCGGATGTTTTCATCCGTGGCTACGATTTGATAATAATCATTACCGACGGGGACGGCTCTAAGGCCTACTGCGGCACCTTTGTATGGAGCTGAAATCTCGTCAAAGGTGCCCTTTTGCTTCGCTATCCAATTGACATAGTCCTGTGCGGCCGCGCTACCGTGTGCATAAAGAATATCCCCGCTCGGATCACTCCCATTCTCGAACCCATTCCCCGCGTAGCGGTAGAGGTCCATGTCGCCAGCGGCGAAGCCCATGCGGTCGGGCGTCGTGAAGCGGCCAAGGCTCAGAATCAGCACGCGGTCGCGGTCGTTGTAGAGGCCTGCCGCTGCTTCCAATTCCCGGCCGGTGTACTTGTAGCGATCGCTCACCGATGAGTTGGTTTCGCTGACGACGTTGCCGAAGCCATCGTAGGCGATGGTGTCGCTGAGCGCACCCGACGAACTGACGAGGCCAATCACCGTGCCCTGGCGATCGGTGAGGTACCATGCTACCGCCGTGGCGCCGATGCCGCCCGCCGGCGGCGTCACCCGCGCCACCAAGCTATCCACCGAGTTGCCAAAGACCCGTCGCGTCGTCAACGCGTTCGTTGCATCCAGGTCCGCCCACGCATCCCAGTTCTCTTGACCCACAAAACTGGCTGCATTCCCGGATGCATCGAGGTTCGTCTTCCAGCCATCGAACGCGTAGTTCGCCACGGCAACTACGGACAAGCTGCCGTTGTACTCCGTTCGGCTCAACCGGTTGCCGTAGACATCGTAGGTGTAGTCGATCCTAAGATTGCGGCTGCCGCCCGCGAACTGCTCGACCCGCGTCAGGTGGCTGGCGTTGTCGTAGGCATAGGTCCAATACTCGCCGCTCTTCGACTTGCCGGTCATCTGCCCGGCGGCATCGTAGCTGTAAGTCCAGGTGCCATCGCTGGTGATCTGGTTGCCGGTCCCCACCACGTAACCCGTCTTGCTGCGGTCGCCGTTGGCGTCGTAGCTCTGCGTGGTGGTCCCGTCGCCGGTCAACTGCTGCGTGCTGTCGTAACTGAACGTCTGCGTCGTGCCGTTGATCGTGGCGCTGGTCACCAACTCGTCGGCATCGTAGCTATAACTGGCCGAACTAATTACCGTGCTCGTCGAGTCCTTCGACACCTCGCTGAGCACTTCGCCTTCCGCGTTGTACGCGTAATCCGTCTCGCCGATCAAACTCGAACCCGCCAGGTCGCTATAACGCTTGATCGTGGCCACCTGGTTGTCGGCCGTGTACGTGTAATCGACCCGCTGATGCTACCGCGGAATTTATCTGGCAAGCTTACAAGAGCGCCAAAGCAAACGCCCCGAAAAAGGAAAAAGATGGTGAACGTGACGTTTTACGTGACACTTACTCTGAACTGCCCCAAAACGAAAGAAGGCCAACTGACACAACTACTGCATCAGATGGCCTTTATGAAGCTGAAAATGAATGAAGGCGCTGGGACTCGAACCCAGGACCAACGGATTAAAAGGAATGTGCTCCTGGATAAATATGCTATTTTTTCTCGATAAATCGCCATTTTAATCTTGTTCATGGCAGAGAATTGGCAGAGAATCCAATTATGCCCCAGGAGCAAGACCAAACATGGCACGCAAACCGAGTCCCTGGTATCGAGCCGAACGCAACCAGTGGTGGGTCCGCATCCGCAGCCAAGATCATTTACTCGGCGACCATCCGGCTGACGCCGCTCCCCCGAAGAAGAGCCGCAAGACCGGCAAATGGAACGCCCCGACCACAATCGACGAATTGTTTCACAAGCTGATGGGTGATCAGCCGAAATCGAAAGCAAGTGCTGACACAGTCATCGACGTATTGGACGACTTCATCGACTGGTGCATGCAGGAACGGGCTCCTCGCACGGCTAAAGGCTATGAAACGTTCATTCAGAATTTCGTGAAGACGAAAGAAGATCAGATTCCCTTTGGCGCCCTGCCTGTCGATCAGTTGACGGCGAAGCATGTCA
This sequence comes from uncultured Planctomycetota bacterium, assembly GCA_963718635.1. Taxonomy (GTDB): domain Bacteria; phylum Planctomycetota; class Planctomycetia; order Gemmatales; family Gemmataceae; genus JAIOQJ01. The sequence goes on from OY970367.1 coordinate 158,012, forward strand.
CCCACTGGCTCAGCCAACGCCCCACCTGGAACTCCAGCACCCGGCACAATGCGATCACCGCCTTGCAAGCAGGATTTAACTGGGCCGTGGCGAACCGGGGCCTGGAGAGGAACCCCATCCGGGGGATGCGAAAGCCGGAAGCGAAGCGTCGAACAACCGTCGTCTCTCCCGCTGAATTCGAACTTGTTTTGCAGCATGTGAAGGATCAACCATTCCGGGATCTGCTGATCGTTTCCTACGACTGCGGCGCCCGGCCCTTCGAATTGAAGGAGTTGGAAAAGCGGCATCTTGATCTCGACAAGCAGCGGGCTGTCATCCCCGCTTCCGAGGCCAAAGGGAAGCGGAGCACTCGCATCATCTACTTCCCGACCGAACGAAGCATGGAAATCATTCGGCGACTTGCCGGGGAACGACCGAACGGAAAGATTTTCCTGAACAACCGCGGTCGGCCCTGGACTGCATTTGCCGTGAGCAATCGCTTCGTCGACATCGAAATTTCGATCGGGATTGCTGAAATGAAAAAGCAAGGGATCAAGTCCGCAGTGACCGAAGCGGCCGTCGAGAAGTTGATGAAGACGCTGCCGCAAACCACGAAGCATCCGAGTTCGGGCGAAATCGTGCCGAGGGCCGTCTGGAAAATTCGCCAACAGGCGAAGGAAAAACTCATCAAAGAAGAAGCTCAGCAGTTTGGCCAGCATTTCCATCACTATTCCTTGCGGCACAGTTTCATCACCCGCAAGCTGTTGGCAGGGGCCGATTCCCATGTCGTTGCCGTTCTGGCCGGCCATAAGAATACCGAGATGATCGACACCGTCTACAGTCACGTCGCCCAGGATCACGAGTTCATGCTCAAGGAAGCCGCGCGAGACATCAATCAAGCGAAAGATGCTTGAGAGCCTTCTTCTTCGTAGGGGCGATGATCGGCCGAGATTCGCCGCCTTGTTCGCGCTCTTGAAGATACGTGGCGAGATGCGCGTCCGAAATGCGAATGCCGCCTTGTCCTTTGCCCAGGCGATGAAACTTCAGCAGGCCGGATCGCAGCAAGCTGCGCACAAAGCTTTCCGAGCAGTTGAGCTCCGCCGCGGTTTCGGTGACTTTCAAGAGCCGCATCGCCACACCTATCGAAGGCTTCAATTGAAGGAACGCCTCATCCCTGGGGCAAACCCACCGTCCGTGCGTTCAGCCTGTCACATCACTTCGGCGGCCAAGTGAATTGCCCGGAGGACATTGAGGCCGCCGGGCGGTTTACCGTCCGCGATTCCGGACAATCAAATCGTTTCCACTGACGTGTCCGCGAGCTGGCGCAGGCGATTCAGGCCACGGACCAGGTTCTGGCTCGCCGCATTCATGGTGATTTTCATGGCATCCGCAATTTCTTGAGGCGACTCGCCCTCCAGGTACCTCAGCGTGACCGCATTGCGTTGTTTCGCCGGAAGGCTTCCAAGGAGGTCGATAACGTCGATGCACTCCCTTGTTGCCGCGCGTGCGCTGGACAATTCCAAGCCCGCAAGCTCTTCACTTCCGCCGACGAAGCGCACGTGGTTGCGGCGAGTCTTGGCTCGCCGCAACGAGTCGATGGCCTTATTTCGAACGATCCGCCGTGCCCATGCCAGCAAATCTTGAAACACCAGAGGTACTTGTTGCAGAGCAACGAAAATGGCCCCGAGCGCGTTTTGAACGGACTCCTCGGCATCGTGGTGGTTACGGAGAATGCAGAAGGAATCCCATTGGAACAAGTGCTGCCGCGCTGTAATCTTTTTCCAGGCTTGGGCAGATTCCTCGTCGTTGAAAATCTGTTTTGCGGCCTTAGAATTGAGGGTATTGTCGATTCGCGTCGTCATGCCAAAATCTCCTTGAAAGGTTTGCCGCGCCGACATCGACCTCTGTCGGGAGGCCAAGGTCGAGCGTACCCCAGAGGGCAAATCAATTCGTTGCGGTGGCCGCAAATCCGCGTCTTGCGCTAGAAGAGAAAACGAGCTATGATGTACGCATGAATACGCCCAACCATCCCGATCTGGACGAGACCGTTCCTCCGGATGACCGGTCTCTGCCGCGGAGTCGAGTGACGGATCAGGAATTGCGTCTGTTTATTTATGGTGGGCTCCGCGATCCCGAGGCGACTGCCCGGATCGTCGAAGAGTTGCAGGATACCCAGAGCTCGATTCGGCAACGAATGAGGCAGATCGATCCCATCAAGGGAAATATCGACCTGAGCCAATGGCCCATCATCCCGCTAAAAGAAGTTGATCCGGCGGCGTGAACGAAGGAGAACGATCGACGATGACCAGGCCCAAAGAAAAGAGCGAACAGATACTGGAACACTTCAAAGAAGGGTGCCGTCAGGTGGCAGCGAAAGCCATATGGACATGGCTGCTTCATACATATGGGGCAAAAATGCGAGACAAGCCTTGGCGGCGACCAGCCGATTGCGTTGCTGATCTGAACGTCGCGCCGAGCACCGTGTCGCGCGGATTGAATGAGGGCATGCTAAGTCTTCAATCGCTCGTGTACATCCTTGGGGTCATCAACAGAAGCTTCGCTGACCTTCCGTTTCCCGGCCGAGTGCCGGTGGCGATCGGTGGCTTTCGTCAGGCGGTCTCTTGGCTCAGCCCTGGAGACAAGATGCTTCCCTTTGTCGACCCGACACTCGAGGAATCATGTTGGCTCGCGAGTGTTAGTGAAAATAGACATGAATGGACCGTTCTGTGGGCAACCGCGCAAGCAGGCGCTGATGCGGATGCCTGGCCACAGCTCGAATCTCTGCATTCGCGCATCCGTAAACGCGCGGAGTCTCTGTTCGAATGGTTTCGTCGTGAAAGAATCCAAGAAGAGGAAGAGGATAGACCGCTCCAGACCGTGGGGCCGAAGGTCTTAAATGAATTGTGGACCCGATGGGGTATGATCTGGGCAGACGTTTCCATTGAACTGTATGGAGGGAACAGCCATGGATGGCTGGAGGATCGATCATGAAATCTCGCGTAACCGAAGAGGAACTCTTCCTCTTTATTTATGGTGGGCTCCGCGATCCCGAGGCGACTGCCCGGATCGTCGAAGAGTTGCAGGATGCCCAAGAGCTCGATTCGGGAACGAATGAGGCAAATCGATCCCATCAAGGGAAATATCGACTTGAGCCAGTGGCCAGTCGTTGCTTGGGGAGAAAGCGAGGTCACTGCGCCCCAGGAAGCCGACTCGCCTCCACCATCTGTTATTGCGTCCAATCGAGTTGATGAAGTCTGGTCGTCCCAGTTGAGCTGGCTGATGGGAACCGCAAGAGGCATTGCCGCTGCTCGCGCTCCGGGCGAATCAACCTACCGAAATGTTGTCCACGCATTTGATCGTTTCCGGGAAGGCGTAAAGCGCGGCCGCGCGGTTGGTTTTCACCGTCATCGGCCCCTCTGGAATTATCTAGTTCAACTGACATTGAAACACCATTTCAATCGGACGACTTCGACGACGGATGGGCCTACCGGACCCGAATCAGAAACCGCCCACGGCCAGACCGGCGACACGACCGGGGACGATATTCCCGACTCGATTGACTTCTGCGAGAAGTTTGTGGAGGAATGTAAGCGATGTTTTGAACTGACGAACTCTTGGAGCACGGAAAACGACCACTTGCTGCGGCAATTCGTGGATTTGAGCCTGTGCAACTACTCGGACGAACGAATTGGAGAATTGTTAGGTCAGCCCGCCGACTTTGTCGAACTGCTCGAAAGCCTCGTCCGAGAACGCTGGAAATCGGAAGTAGTTTCCGAGACTGCCGGAGCAAGTTGATGCACGATGCCACACTGGAAGAACTAGAAACCCTGTTTCGACTTCGTCAATCCTTTCGTCTCCGCCTGGAGCAGGGAGACAGTCCATCTTTGCTCCATTATCTTTCGGAAGTTCCGGAGAAGATTCGCCCGGAGCTTTTTCGCCACCTGTTTCGATTGGAAGTTGACCACGAAACATCTGTTGGAAGATCTCAAGATATCGATCGCTACATTCGATCCTATCCCGCATATCAAGATCAAGTGCTTACGATTCTTGGGAGAAAACCAGCCACAACCGAACAAGCAACAGATACAGGCAGAACTGGCGAACCGAATGAGGCGGCGATCGATGGTCATCGAGTGCTGTCGGAGCTTGGGTGGGGAGGAGGTGGGATCGTTTATGAAGTCGTGAGTCCGAAAGACGGGAATCGGATCGCTCTTAAGATTCTACATGAGGAAGCCACTTCAGCCCTGTTCGCGCGATTCATGACCGAGTTCAATATCCTGGCTCGACTGAATCATCCCCGAATCGTCCGAGTGTTCGAGCTGGGGATGCATGAAAGTCGACCGTACTACACTATGGAATTGATCCCGGGAGGCGCAACGCTGTTCAGTTGGTGCCCGAAGCCGCCGTACGCGTTAGTTGAGCGTGCGGCGGCAAACATCGCTCTGTCAATTTGCGAACCGCTTGCCTATGCTCACGAACACGGGATTGTGCATCGCGATCTCAAACCATCCAATATCCTGGTATTTTTGATTCAGGATGCCCTGTATATCAAGATCGCTGATTTCGGGTGTGCCAAAGATCTACTAAACGCTCAAGACATGACGGCAACCGGCGCGGTTGTAGGCACCTACCAGTATATGGCGCCCGAGCAGGCTTCAAACATTCGAATTGAGGTAACTCCGCTCTTGGATGTATACGCCATTGGAGGCGTGTTGTTCTTCATGCTTACCGGACAGCCGCCCTATGATGGGGTGGAGGGCATGAAGAAATTGCTAACCAACGATGAACCTCCGCGTCCAAGTTCGATCGCGACTTCAGTCTCCGACGCCATGGACCTGATCTGCCTTCGGTGCTTGGCCAAAGACCCCAACGATCGGTATCCCAATGTGACGGCACTCAGAGAAGACCTTCATCGTTTTTTGATGAATCAACCGCTGGCTTTCCGCCACAAACGAAGTCCGGTCGCTAGCAGATCGACAAAGGCAACGACGCCGGCGTCGAGCATTCAATTCAATCATAGGGTCTTGTCGATCTTATGCACGCTTCCATTTTGCGGTGGATTCTGTTTTGCAGGCGCCGCAGCATTTGGGCTCACAAACTCTTGGATCTATTGGTCAATCGCGTCTTTCGTTAGTATGGCCATCGCCATAGGCTTGGCCTACGACGACCACGACAATCCCTGTTATGAGACCGTGGGCGACGCTCCTTTGCCGAGTGCCTTCGATGTGATACAAGAAGGGCGCTGGAATCTACTTTGGATTCTCCTTTCTGCCCTTGGGATGGCATGGATGTTTGACCTTTGGGCCTCATTTTATCTTTGGGCCATCGCCCTATGGCTTGTCACCGGCTCGTTGATTGTCGCAAGACATAAGAATGTAGCGAGGAGGGGGCTGCCCGCAGTCGTCTCAGAACTGAAGCAACTCAAGGACGCCCTGGCGCAGACGGATGGCCCCGAAAAAGAAAGTCTGCCGTTTGTCGAATCGGTACATTCATCGGTTGCCGCCATCGTTGATGACCGGATCGAGACGATTGAGATTGGTCGCGGTCATCGATGGATCTGTGCGACAGTGGCCGTAATTTGGGTGAGTCTGCTCGGTCTTTTGATCGGTTACCCGCTTCATTTGAACGGGTCGGTCGTCTTCTTGTCCGGACTCAGCGTCTTTGCCTGTGCAGCCGGACTTCGAACCGCCACGTCGAAGAGGTCATGTGTCAGCTTTAAGCTGCTCTGGCAAACTTATACTTGTTACATGAGGATTGATCTGACGGGTCGATTCATTTCGGCTTGTTTTCTTGTGCCCTGGGGGTTGATTGCGAGCGTGTTATGGCTGATTATTTTGAAGTGGGATTACCCCGATTGGGTAGAATTCACCATGACAACGATTGGCCTCGCGATCGGATTGTTCGCCATCGGGTTCGCCATCGGCTGGCCCCACCGATGGGTCAATCGTTGGCTGGACGGACATCCATTTGAATGGGCTCTAGTTCTCGGCGGGAGGTCTATTCTTTTTTGCACGTTGGGCGTCGTGACCGTCGCATTTTTCGTCATTTTCGGGTTGGGACTTGGCGTCGTGTTCCATTTCACGATCGATAAAACGTGGATCTGGTTTGTAATGGGCGGTTCCTTTGGAATGATCTTCGGGATGGTGAGCATGGTGAACGGCGAATTCGAAATGCGGCCTTTTTCGCTGATACTGGTGAGGCACACGATCTCCTGGTTAGGTTCTCGTAGCACCGCCGCGCAAACGAAAACGGAATCGTCGCTTGGAGAAAACAAATCAGAGCTTTCCGACCAATGACGAAAACGACCGTTCCTGATCGTGCACATACAACGTTATTCTGCCGGCTCAACTGTCGCGCTTGACGCTCTTCCGTCTTGGTGATTGCGTTTGATCAGGAAGTCCAGCCACATCTGGTGAAATAATGCGAACCCAAGTGGGTTCCTTTTACGCGCCGATTACCACACTGACTGAACAAATGAGCTAAGAACCCCTCCGCTGAACATCCCCGATGTCTTTCTACGCGGTCGCCATGTTGTTTTCGCCGCGCTATTGTTTGAAGTCGCGTGGTGAGCAAGTAACAAACCATTCTGTCACTTCCAAAACCGTAATCCACCTCGATTGCAATCGGTTGCCGGAGTTTTTCGCACTTCCTTTGTACCTTTTCCCTTCCCTGAGGCGTTCTGTATTCACAAGCAGCCTCCGTCTGCGGACGGCACGACAGGATTGTTCGCTTGAGGAAGCCGGAGCTGCCATCTCTGCTATCTCCGATGGCAAACCGTCTTCCTTCACTACCCGGCGATTGCAGAAAAAAATCTTCGCGCCGTTGTATTGATTCGCGCCGATTGATGCGACTCAATTTGTGTGGAGCCCAACCACCACACTCAAACTGAAAAGGAGAGAACCGTGGATGACAATGAGACTGTGCAAACGAAGACAAGTGACCTTCTGATCCATCGCTTCCTTCCCCAAGGGGAATGCGATTGGTCCGGAAAGTCCGGCGAATCGGTCGAGATTTCGGCCGGAGATGGATCGATCAACCAGGCCGTCATCAGCATCCCGCAACTGACTAATCTGCTGCGATTTCGTCACCGTCAGGGTGACAAGCATCAGGCCAATGGCACGTCCGCTTCCGTTGGCACGAACCACAAAACCGGAGCAGTGCAATGACGACGAGTCATTCGCCATTGCTCCTGCTGAAGCCGATGGGCGGCCGGTATCCGTTCGCGTTGGCGCGTTACTGTCCGGCGAACATTCGCGCCAGTCTCCGTCGCCAAGGCGACAAAGTCGTCCTTCGCATCGACGATGTTTCGAACCACGACCGCTGGGAGGAGTTTGTGGTTTCGACCGCCGATCTCGCGAGCTTGTTGCAAGGCGTGGATCAGGTCCGTGACGCGTTGTCCGGGCAGGCATGACAGTTTCATCAGAACTCAGGAGCAAGCCGTGAAATACTGGCAAATGCGTTTGCTGAAAAAAACTACCGACGTTGGTCGCCATCTTCACCTGCACCATCTTCATGTTTGTCTCGCGATTCAACGAGATCGCCAGGCAAGAACGCAACCAGTCTTCGAGTGGTCGGAAGTACGAGAGACCCTCGTACGACAGCCGTCCTGGAGCCGCTCCACGTGGAGTGGCTTTACCGCAACCAAACAACTAACGATTGCCCGAAAACGATCGCCCATTCTTTCAAACCAAATGAGGAGTGATTCATGGAGAGCAAACCGCACCAACCCGAAATGAAATTCGGTCCCTATCTGCGAGGAATCGAAGTGACCCTCTGGAGAAACACAAACGACACGAAAGACGGGCTCAAGATCAGCCGAAGCATGACGATCAGCCCGCCGCGCTACCAAGATCCCAAGGATGGGCAGTGGAAAGATTCAAAGTCATTCTTCGAGTCTGACGCTCGCTTGCTTCTCAAGGCGCTGACCGAGGCGCTGAGCTACATCGAGGCGAACCCTTTGCCGCAAGCGCCGCACGAATCCAGCAGCGTTGTCGAAGGACACTCGATGACCGAAGGCCGTTCTCGCGGTAGTTCGATTACGAAGTCGGAGCATCACACGCACCATTACGGCCCTGGCGAGTCGGAGACGCACCGACATTCCGAATCGGAGACACAACAACATTCCGAATCGCAATGAACCCCTTCCGTCTCGTCCGTCGTTGGACGAGGGGGCGTCGTTGTTCCCGGATGGACAACGACATTCATGACGGGGGCGGCTGGGCAACGGAGTGTTCGGCCGCCCTCTTCGAAAAGGATCGACAATGAACAATCCCATACCTGAAGCGATCGTTTGTGACCCGCCCGCCAAGTGGCACTCTCGCGACGTCTTTTGGTTCTGCTTGCTGAGCCTGGTGCTCGGCGCTGGCTTTGGCGCATGCGGCATGATGTTCGGGGTAATGACCGCCCAGGCGCACCGAACGCATACCGCCGACGACATCTCGCGACTGCCGGTCCCGCCTTCGGCCGGGCCGAACACGTCCCGACTCTCGGAGAAAAGTCCAGGCTCTCCAATTCCCGGATCGCCTGCTGCGCCGCCACCTTGAGGTCCACGTTAGATGCCCACGACTGTGGACCAATAACGAGACTCGTTCGCCCAATCTTCCTCAACCCTTGGAGTTCAACGAATGTTAACTTCTGAGTTACGCCGCAAACTAAAGATCGCGGAATACGTGGGCATGGTAATCGCCTTCATGGGCTTCGTTCTCACGGTCAATTTGCACATTATCGCCGAAGGCTTCCGCGTTTCGCGCCCGACTCTTTTCCGCGTGAAACTTGAGGCGCTGCCGCACCTGCGCTGGCTACTGCTGGATTCGGACATTGGCGACATGGACGTGGCCGTACCCGCGGCGCTCTACCTGATGTTCGTCGTGTGCGCCACGTGGCGCAAAATCGCCCAGTCCTATCTCGAAGCCAAGAGCCTCTTCGGCATCAATGTGAAGAAACTCGGGGCGTTCACGCTCGGCATCGGCATCCCCATGATCGTCGCCGACGCATACGTATTTTTCAACGGCCTGATGCACCACTCCGTTTGGGGCGACGGCGATGTTGTGCCGTGCCTCGCCTTGACCGTCCTCTACATCTCGCTCCTCATCGGAGCGTCAGTCGAACTCGTCGTTCTGCGCGAGCAGTTTTCTCCAGCCAAATCCGAGGTGAAATCATGAAACAATTCTTTCCACGAGTTGCCGCATGGGCGCGGCTGCTTCTTGTCTCCGTCGTGGCCGTTATCCTGCTGCCTGGTTGCGAGCGCCAGCAGAAGAAAAAACGGACCGACGAGGTCCAGATCGGCTACCAGCAAACGACGGATGACTTGGCGGTCATCGTGGTGCTGGACCTCTCTGGATCATTCACGGATGAACTCTTTGGCAAGGACGCCAAGGCTTGGCACTGCATTCAGCGGATCTTCGGCGCTCTTCACCAAGACCGCTCAGGCCAGAACGATCGGCTGATTTTGTCGCAGATCAGTTCGTCGGACCGAGCTTTGCTCTGGGAAGGCAGCCTGGCCGATTTCCGGCGTTCGTTTAGCAGCGAGACGGCCTTTCGATCGTTCATCTTCGCTCGTGCCCAAAACCAGGCATCGCGAGTTTGGGACTCGATCAGCGACAGCATCGAGTACGCGCTCAAGAGCCCAACGATCGTAAAAGGACGAACGAAGGTCGCGGTCTTCGTTCTCAGCGACATGGACGACAACATCCATACGCCCCAGTCGTATACGCGCATGGTCCACCAACTTGCTGCCCTTGCCGATCATCACGGTCTTGTGGGGCTGTATTTCGTCACCCAGAATGTCGTTGACCACTACCGCACTCAACTTCGGTCGTGTGGTTTCCCGTCCGACATGTGCTACGTCGGCGCCGAGTTCACCCGCAGCACTCCATTGCCCACCTTCAAAAAGTGACCCAGCGCCCCGCGGATGACGGCCACGTGCCGTCATTCGCTTTTTCATGGGAGGACCATCAATGGATCCGGTCGCAGTCTTTTTGCAACGTGCCGCTTATGCCCCAAACGTGGTTCCTGCTTCCGCTCATTTTCACTTACCTCATCGCCTTCCTCACTCATGGCACCGGCGGATTCGGCGTCGTCCTAGCCATCGTGACCGGCGCCACCGGTTGGTTGTGCGACAAGCAGACGTTCGAAGTCGTCCCCCAAGCGTTCGAGGATGAGGACAGCGCCAATTTGGCTTGGGGCGCCTCGATCGCCACCAACGTCGTCATTGGCTTCCTGGTCTTGGTGGACAGCCAGCGCCCCAATCCGTCGTTGGCCATGTTCGTTCTCGCCGTGGGACTCAAGCTCATCGTGCCCGTCACGTTTAGTTTCTTGACCTACCAGACATTCCTCACGGTCGTCTTTCCAACGCTCGAAACCGAAATCACGCAGGACGGGACGAAGCAAAAGGCGGTCAATCTCGCGCAGGCGCAGCAGCTTTGGCAAGAGCAAGATCGCCAAGAACAGTTGAAGAAAGAACAAGCGCGGGCGAAGGCGGTTCAAGACGCCCAGGCGCTCGTTCTCGACTTCTATACGCGCCACCGGGCACTTCTGAAGGGCATCGTCACAGACGCGATCATCATGACCAAAGTCCAGGCCGCGATCCCGACCAAGGCTACCTTGGAGCAGGCGAACGCCGCCGCCAACACACTACTCACCGAATTGCACCAGCACCAAAAGACGGCCGAAACTCGTGAGCGCCAACGGCGCAAGAAAGTCGCCGAGATCGATGCCCAGATCGCCAAAATCCGCGACCGCATGGCTGCGCTTCCGAACAATCCCGTCTACGACGACGAAAGCGACCGAGCGGCGGAAGTCGCCGGCCTCGAACGGCAAATCGCCAGACTCACTGAAGAACGAACTCGCCTTCTTAACACCTGGTAACCGGAGAATTTCATGACCTTCACGATTGGAAAATTAACCGATCCTGCCCAAGCCATCTTCACCGGGCAAGAGCATCTATTCTTGCCGATCGATACATTCACGACCCACGCCCTGCTCTGTGGATCCACGGGTTCAGGCAAGAGCCGAAGCGGCACCCAGATCGCCCTTGATGCGATGGATCAGAACATCGCCGTCATCGTCGTCGACATCCACGGCGACACCGTGGACGACATCGGCGCGCACGCCGTGAAACGCATCACCGAGAATGGCGAGCGCCACCTGCTGTCGCGCCTGCACTACGTCGAGTTCTCGCCGTTCTACTGCGTCCGTCTCGATCCGCTCGCAGTCTATCCGCCCACGGACATGCACCCCGAGTTCCTGCAGAACGTCCTCATCGCGGCGCACGAAGCCGCCGTCGACCAGGTGGCCACGCACCTCAACAGCACGACGCAAGGAACGGAGAGTTTCGAGGGCACGCCACGGTTGATGCGCGTACTTCGAAACGCCGTCAGCGCTTGCGCCACGCCCGCGCCGCGAGTTCGGCTCGCCTTTGGTTTGCTGCACGTGCTCCTGAACGTCAGCCACCCGCGTCATGAGGAGGTCTACTCGGCGATCGCCCCCTACCTGACGCAGGCCATTCGGGCGGATTACGCGGCGATCCACATGATGGACAGCATCGTCAAACAGCGCGAGCAGTTGGAATCGGCGCTAAATCGCGTCACGGCCTTCTTCTCGAGCCTACTTCGCGAGGCCTTCGGGGAAACGGCGGAGACGGCGCCGGTCTTGAACTGGGCCGAGATCATTTCCAAGCGTCACGTCGTGCTCGCGAACCTCCGCGAGACGCCGTACTTCTCGCATCAACAAGCCGTCGTGACGGCCCGTCTGCTCTGCAGTCAAGTCATCGAAACATTGATGCGGTTGCCGCGCGATCGGCGTCCCGAGCACGTTCTCTTGATCGTCGAAGAATGTGGAGAGGTGATCAGTGAGCCCTTTCTGCGCTATCTCGGGGCCGTCCGAAAATACGGCTGCCGCATGATATTTTTGGGGCAGGATCTCTCGACGTTTCGCAAGCCAAACCTCGATCTCGGACCCAAGCTCCTGTCCCAGTGCGGCACGATCATCGCGTTCAATCAGCGATACCCCGACGACGCCAAAATTTTCGGCTCTCTGCTCTTCCAGAGCGCCCTCGACTTCAGTCCCCTAGTCCAGGAACAGGAAGTCGAAGGGGACATCGAATGGCTGCAGGTCGAGGACGAATCAAGCAGCGTCCAGGAATCGACGAGCAGCGAAAAATCCCGTTCGACCGGCCATACCGAAACAAATGGCGGCTCGGAGGGGACAGCTGATGCGACTCAGGACGGTTGGAACAGCGGCACGACGAAGCAGGATGCCGTCGCCGACGGGACGGCCAACGGCACCACGCACGCCGACAGTTCTTCGACCAGCATCAACCAGTCGCCGATTCTGGAAGACCACAAGCTCAAGGACGTCTGCCATCTGTTCAACCGGGCGGACTCGAAGAACGACGGGTTCTCGAGCCAGAATTCCATGACGACCACGAAGACGACCGGTGAACAATCGGGGACATCGGGGAGCAAAACCCAAACGAACCAGCGGGGGACGAATTGGAGCGAGGCCGACCAGGTGACCGACGGCAACTCGGAAGGAGCAAGCAAAGGGACGAGCAAAGGCAAAACTATCCGGTGGGTGCAGATTCCCCACAAGAAGCGTGAGTCCGTCGAGACCGGGCAACTGCGTGCCGGGCCGACCGGTGAGCAGCTCGAAAAGTTCAAGGCGATCCTGATGGAACTTCGACCGCAACATGCGATCGTGAAACTGCAGGGCCGGCGTCCCCTCTTCATCCGCTCGGTCGATGTGCCCGACGCCTACGCGACCATGGCAGTTCAGGCCAAGGCGCTCCGCTGGTTGAAGCGCGAACTCCTCGTCCGGCGCCCGTACGCGTTCGTCCCGAACCTGGACCCTAAACGAGAGAACGAACGAATCGACGCCTTCCTCAAGCAACTTTTCGAGCCACCGGTCGATGATCCGATCATCTCCTACTTGAACGGGAACGATGGCGCCTCGCCCTTCCGCATTTGAGAGGACTGTGCTCATGGCCAAGGCCGCAAAAGCGATCCGTCTGCAGGAGCGTGACCGCCGCATCTTCGACGACCTTATCGAATGCGGCGGCCTGCTCGATTCGCGGACCATCCATACCCGCCAATTTCCGTTTGATCGCACCGGTGAAGCCTGCCGCCGTCGCCTCAGCCTGTTTTGTAGTCACGAGCTTCTCGAAACCTACCGACCCGCCATCACCTTCGGAGCCGCGCCAACCGGCCGGATGCCGGCGGTTTACCGCCTGACTTCAAAAGGAGCGGCGTTCGTTCACGAATTAACCGGCGTCGCGCCGCCGTTCACATCGACCGGCCTGTCTGCGCTGACGCTCGAGCACCGCCTCGGCATTGCGAAATTGCGATTGATCGTGAACGATGCGTGTCTTCATGAGAAGTTGCCGCCGCCGCAATGGATCGGCGAATATGATCCTCGGCCTGGGCCGCGGCCGCCCGTGAACGCAAAGTTGTCCAAGCGTTTTCGACTCTGCCATCAGTACGAGATCAACGGCGCGGAAGTGACATGCTGGCCCGATGCTGCGTCCCTCATCAGCGTGCCCGGCAACGACGGAACTGCGTTCCATCGGCTACTTGTGCTGTGGGAATACGACCGTTCGACGGAGCGCACTGGCCAGGTTCAAGGAAAAATGCCCGGTTACCAATTGTTGCTGGCCCGCCAGGACGATCGCCGCCTGTTCGAGAACGCCGACGCTGCGGTCAGCCGGGTGTTCGTGGTCACGCAAAGCGTCGAGCGGCGGAAGAATTTGGCCGATGCCATTCGGGCCCAAACTGCCAGCCCGGCCGTCCGTCTCGCGACCCTCGCCGACCTCTCACCTAAACACTTATTTCGAAGCCGAATTTGGTTTACCGCCGCCGGCGAAGCCAAGTCCATCATCACCTCGGCATAAAGCGGAAGGCACCGCCGGTTATGGCAGGGCCTGTCCCGCATCTTCACTGAACCGCATCCGCAATATCTTCGTCATCCATCGTCCGCGGTTTGATTCCAACCTGCCTGTTCGGCTTCGTCGTCAGCTGACTCTGCCGACATGCCGGATCTTTTCTTTCCCCGCCCGCACGGCGTCCGCGATCCGAAAAGGGATGTCCCAAAGCGGCCGCGAGACATCGATGTCGGCCGGAAAGGGTCTGCCTTTCTGACCCACGAAATCCGCCCAAAGGTTTTTTTGTCCAGGGTTCTGACACTCAGCCACGACGTGGCCGGACCTGGCATGGTGCCAGAGACTAACCTCGAATGCCCATGCGTAGGTCATGGTGCCGAGGTGATACTCGTTCTCGCAATCGTCATAGATCACCACGTCGCCATCGGAGTCAGCACCTTCGATGACATCCCGAAGGGTAAACGTTTCTCGATCGAAGCCGGCGAGCGCGAGTTCGATCAGCCATTCCGAAGCCGGTTTCGCCACGATGGAATAGTCAGGGTCGCGGAACTGGAATTTCAGCGCATTGGCGAGCGACTCTCCATCAGCCGTAAATTCGATCCGGTAGTCGTGCTCTCCATCGATAAGAGTCTGGTCGAGTGGCGTCATCCGGACGATCCCGAGATCCTTGAGCTGATCGGCGGCGTATTCCAGCATGACATGCCCTTGCTGGCGAAGTTCTTCGAGCCGACAGCACTCCGGCTCGTCGACAAAGCGGGCCGCGCCTGCCGCAAGAGAAGCGTCGGTTCCACGGGTCGCATTGTAGAACCGACTGTAGTCGACGGCCTTTTCAGCGTTCAGGACCTCCAGTAGGTACAATCCTGTCGCTCGGATGCCGGTGGTTGTTATCACGATAGGTTCCTTTGGTCGCGTTCAAGTTTAAGAATCCAGTTCAAGAAAATACGCTGGGCGAGGGTTTTGATTGTTTTTCATGAACGACAGTCAACTTCGATGAACTCCATTGCTGACGGCGAATCACCTTGCGAGGATGATCCAAACGCTCGGAGAGTAATCGAAATCCGCCGGCCGCAGTGCTTCGCGCTCGCCGGTACTTCATGCGTCCAGCGCAGGTTCGTGTCGAACGGCATAACGAAGACGGAACCCGGAGTGGCCGGAAAGTCACGATAGCCTTCGCCCTTCCACGGCCGAAGCCTGAAGCTCCGTTCCTCGCCGAACGAGATGGTGACGATCGGCGCACCGTCGATCATGTCGACGGTCGAGTCGCGGTGCTTGCCGATGTAGTGGCCGAGCGTTCCGTCGTACCAGTTGAGAAGCATGCCGTTTAACTGCGGATGGATCTGCTCGCGGGCCCACGATTCAAATGACCGCAGGTTGCCCGGAACCGACTGGGCTTTGTTCACACGACCGGTGTAATGATAATCCGCGCCGAACGCCTGTTGCCAGCGTGGCGTGTTTACCAGTCGCCCGTGCATCATGATCTTGTGGTACTCGGAAGGATGCAGAGCCCAGAGGTTTTCGAACTCCGCGTCGTTGATGAGCAAGCGCTCCGGCAGTTGACCGACCAGAAAGGTCAGCCCGTCGCCGAGTTCGTGGCACGTGAAATTTGGCAGTTGAAGACGTTGCATCGATCGCTCCTTTTGTTGAGTTGTCGGCTATCCGTTCATAAGGACGTGTCAAATCGCGCTTCGGCTACATCGATTCTGTCACTTCGAAATGTGCGGCACGGAATGGGCCGTCGAGACGAGAACAAGCATCCATGCCGTTCTCGTGGAGACTTGCTGTTCAAAACGTGGCTAAAACTCGCTGTATTCCAGGAGTCGCCGTCTCCAGTCATCATCGTCGGCGACTGACCCAGGCGCCGGCGTGTGCATGTCGCCCTTGTACGTCTTGGTGCTCTTGGCCTTGATCGTCCCGCCGCAGGCCGGACAACGATGGATCGCCAGCAAATCTTCGGTGCTGTAACTCCGATGCCACTTGAGATACAGGGCCAGCAGTTTCTCACCGACGAGCGGCTTGAACGCTTGATCGCAGTAGCGACAGGGGATCCAGGCGTTGTGTTCCAGGTCGTCTTCATCCTGAATGCGGCGCACGATTCGGAGCCACGCCTTGCGGATTTTCGGATCATCCAGGGACTTGCCTCTGGCGAGAATTTCTTCGGTCACCAGATGCAGGATCACGACGAGCGGATCGTAGTCGGTCAGCCCCGCATTGCCCATCAGTTTGGCGAGCCCGCATTGCTCGACGACCTTCTCGACAAGGCCTCGCGTGGGACGGCACGTGCCGAGATACGCCATGAGTTGGGATGGAATTCGTCGGCCAGGCATGTTCGTTCTCCTCGTTGAATTGGGTGCCACCCAGGGGACGCACGACAACACGTTTGTCGCCGCGATCCGTAAGCGTTCTGAGAAGTACGACGGACTCCACCGTCCGATTCTTACGTCGTCGCTGAAGAAATTGCCTGTTGGCTTGCCCGTTGGGAAAGTTGTTGGCGACCCCAACAGGCCCGGTTGGCTGTTTGATGTGCTGTATCTGTATGCCCCCAGCGACTTTAGGTGCAGGGGCTCTCATGTCGCTTCGCTCATTTGCCGCCCCTGCTTCTCTCCTGCCTTGGGTGGTGCTTGTTCACTGAGGTTCACAATCATCAAACCCGAAACGCTCCGGGTGGTCGGTTCCAGGAGAGAAGCAGGGTCGTGCGCGGCCCTGCACCCGCCCCGCTCGATCGGCTCTGGCCACCGATCGTCGCGTGGCTCCGGTCCGTTTCCGAACTACGGGCCGGAAAGTCGCTACCCCCCAAATGTAGGCTGTTTGTTTGGGTGTTTGTGTTTTGTTTCCCGCCCCGCTGTTTTGATCGCCCTGACATTGATAACTGCTCGCAGCCTTCCAATCATAGCCCGTCGTTCTCGCCGTCAAGGTCGCTCGCGGGGTGACCGCGCAAGAGGTTCGCTTCGCCGCGTTTTCGATAGGGCGATCGATGACAGCTCGCGAACCTGCGGGATCACCACCGTTCGCTTCCCTGTGACGGCTGCGCGTGCGACGGGCTGATCCCGGCCCGGCTGCGGAGCAGTCCGCACCACCTTCTACTTCCTAACCAATCACCCCAATGATTATCCGCTTTCTCCGTTTCATGGTCGGCATCAAGCCAAAGCAGAACTTCGTCCTCGGGCGACCGGTCCCGCCCAGCCTTCGGAAAGCAACCGTGCTGGTCGTCAAACACGACCGCCGCGTGTCTGCCGGCATCTTTTTTGAACCGCCAAGGAAGACAGGCGGGGACAAGGTTTATCGCCTGAGTGTCTGGAAATCCTACCAAATGAAGACCGGCAAATGGGTGGTCTCCACAGGGTTCTTCCCGGATGAAATCGACCCCGCCCTCCGGCTCCTGGAGGACTGTCGGCGGTCGCTACCGGCTTCTTAATACCTACTCCCTTTCGCCATGCACTACGCACGCGCTCCACCATCGGCTTGACCGATCGCTCTTTCCCTCTTACTTCTTTTCCTTCTTTACTATCATGGAAACTTCCAACCTCAACACCACAGGCGAAACCGAGAACAAGCCGGTAACCGCCTTCCGATTCGGAAACGTCTCTGCCGCCATTTTCCGAGAACCCTCGAAGCATGGCGTGATGATGAACGTCTCCGTCCGCAAATCTTTTGTGGACAAGGCAGGTGCCTGGCAGCACTCGAATACGCTAGCACAGGCCGACCTTTTGCCGGCCGCGTTGGCCTTGACGAAGTGCTTCGAGTACATCGCCGCCGCGAATCAGGATCACGAGGAGTGATTCGAGTTCGTGAATTTGCCCCCGGTGCTCTGGCATCGGGGGCTTCTTTATTTTTTCCTCTTCTCCAACCCGCTATGACACTCACGCTCAAACCACAAGAGATCGCATTCGATGATCCACGTTCAAGCAACTTCTTCGACCGAACCGGTAAGCCCTTCTTGAGCACTCCCGGAGCGATCGACGCTTTCGGATTCGAGACCATCGTTGCCTGCCTGATCCAACTGCAACGTCTGGCCAAAGAGAAAAACGGCCTCGACTACCTGCAAGTGTTCGTTGACGACGCGATCGGCCGGAGGCTCTGGCTGATCGAAGATGGTGACGGCGGCGCCATTACTGCGCTGCTTCCGAACGAGTATTGACCGGGCGAGCCCCCGGTGGTCACGACCACCGGGGGCTTTTTTCGTGTTCGCAACGAACGAACCGACCCCCTTGTTTTTACGGCAGCCTCACGGCTGCCGGGCGGGCGACTCGTCCGCTCTCCTTCAGCCTTCGGGGTGGCTCGCTATGCCACTTTCGGCTTGCGGAGAAGCGGCCTCGTCGCCCGATGGATGGGGTCAGTTCCACGACGTCGAGTTCGGCTCTCGTGACGAAACCAATCCTTCGGGAAATCGTAGATCAGGTCGGATCGCGAGCGTGCGTTATTTACGAGCCGAGAACTTGGCTGATCCACCGCCTCACTTCCGCCTGCGTGATGAACCACGACGATTCCTCGATCCGGCTTATCTTTTCGAATTTGAATCGCTGGTAGTGCTGCTGGGCCAATTCGTCGTCACCCAGGGCGTCGGCCAAGATCGCCAAGGCAAGTTGCGCCGGACCGCTACCGCCATAGCCGAACTCGAAGCCGGTCGGCGAATGGCGTCGAATGTCGAAACGCGGGTTCAGTGGAACATCATTTACTCTGACTTCAACGATGCCATCTTCGGTGCGAATGCCTTCGTAGAGCTTCATATGGCCGACATGGTGCCCTGAATTGAAGCTCAGTCAAACTATTGGCCGGCTTTCCGAGATCGTGCTCGCGTTGTTCTGGACAGATTCATTCACTGCGAGCCATACGACAAGCCATTTTCCGGGCGGGTCTTCCCACGGAAACTTTCAGCGTTCCCACGATGAAAACCCTCAAGCTTTTGAGCTTGAGGGGAGCCTCTGCCGGCGGTCGCCGCAAAGACATTTATTGAGGAATAGCTTCCTCGGATTCCATCGGCGCTTCGTCGCCTTCGATTGGCTCGCCCGGCAGCGGAGTGTTGGCCACGAAGTCGTGAGCGGCCGACAACGCCAGCACAAGAGACGGCAGGTCGGCCGGACGGTATGAGCCGGCATTTTTCCAATTGCCGTCCTTTTCATCGAGGTATCGTCTTGGCGACACGGTAATCGAGCGATACCACCGTATGCCTTGCTGCGTCTCGACTTCATTGAGCCAGACACAGACCGAAACCCCCGCATGGAAAGGCCCCCACTTACGCTCGGGCGGCCTCGCCGTTTGCGCCGGTGCCTTTCGACCATTCTTCGTGCTCATGGCATGCTCCTTGTTGAGAAAAGGTCAGTTTTGTCGTCCCGACGTGGGACGAGCGAGGGGAGCGTGACAGGATTTCCGACGAATGGCAAGCAATTGGCCCGGTCAAAAGAGTCGGCCCGGCTCAGCGTTCGCTTCGTCGGTCGGCCGCACGGCAGGCGGTACGACATTGCCGTTGCGGGGAACCGCTTGGACCTTGGGTAGGCTCTTCACTGGCAGACCGATCGCAGGAGCGCGCGGCGGAACCACGTGACGCAAGCTCCATTCGATCTCGCATCGAATGTCGTCAATGGCGACGCGAAGAATCTTCACTTCCTCGGCAAGATCCTTGACGATCTGCGTCATTTCGCCAATCGATTCATCCGTTTGGTCGGCGTGCGCCTCCATCACGTCGATGAAGGCGTCGAGTTTCGAGGTAAGCTTGTCGAATGTCGGCGTTTCGATTGCGGGTGATTTGCGAGAAGCCATATGCGGCCATCGTGCAACGTCGCGCTAATTCACGCAACGATGAAATTGTTGGACACCATAAAAGGGTTGATCGGGCCACCGCCCGCTCGAAATGAAAAATCCCGCCGATCGTAGCCTTGGCGTCGCCCAGTCACCAAGACATGCAAACAGCGGGACAACGATGGTGTATACGCAACCCGGCAAGCGTCCACGAAAATTCGGAAACGCGACGAAGCGACAAAACGCTCGGCAAGTTAATCAACTCGATCACCTCGGAAAGGAAGGATCGAATTCCCGGATCGGACGGACACGACGCAAGTCGTCCCGCAAGCTCTCCACGTCATGATCGAGCCGTTGCCAAGCTTGGCGCGGAACGGCATTCTCGGCCAAATGCTGCATTTCAAGTTCCAGGCGATTCAGGCGCTGGGCGAGTGCCCAGTTCTGTTCCTGGGCGTTGACTGCGAACCGGATCGCCTTTTCGATCTGGTCGGCCAACGGCGTCAGAGCGGGTTGGGAGCCGTGAGCTGGGAGTTTCGTTTTCGTTGAGGTAGTCATGTTTCTCATTCTGCCATTCGCAAATTTCACGAGGCCAGAATCCTGTATCTATCGCAAGACAAAATGAGCAACGCTGCCGGTCAGACGCTCGACCGCGCGGACGCGATGCTATGATTCGAGCCGCATGACGAAAGCAATTCCCCAGGCCAAAATCGTCACCGTCCTCAATCTCAAGGGCGGCGTCGGCAAGACGCATACCGCCTGGCTTCTAGCTTCGGTGGCCGAAGAGCGCGGCGTCCGAACGCTTCTGGTCGATACCGATTCGCAGGGGAACTTGACCGGTTCGTTTCTGCCCGAGTCCGACGGGAAGCCAGGCGTGGAACGTCTGTTCGATCCCCAGGCTGAGCCAAATGCTGTCCCGCTCGTGCGCCGCACCGTCTTTCGTCATCTCGACCTTATTCCGGCCTTTCCATCCCTGGCGAGCGTCGATGTATCGAAGCAGTCCGAATGGGAAAAAGCCGACTTGCACTTGTCGCTGCGCGAGGGACTGCAGCCGCTGCGCAACCAGTACGACCTCATTGTCATCGACTGCCCGCCGCGGCTTTCCCTGGTAAGCATTGCCGCACTGACGGCGGCAGACGGCCTCATCATCCCCCTGGAAGCGGCCGACTACGGCGCTCAAGGCGTTTCCCAGGTCACCGAAGCTTTCAAATACGTCCGTTCGCGCTACAATCCAAATCTTCGATTGCTGGGATACCTTGTCTCTCGATTCAAGTCCCGCTCGCTTCAGCGCGGTTATCGGCATCAATTATCGAACATGTACGGGGCTCAAGTATTTGACACTGCCGTGCCCGACCGAGCAGCATACGAACGTGCAGTCGCTCAAAGAATTCCCGTCACCATCGGCGAACCTCTCAGTCCCGGCGCCATCATCGCTCGAAGGCTCTTCGACGAAGTCCTCGACCGAGCCAACGGCAGGCGAACGCCAGGCGATGAAATGGGCGGAGCAGTCGCTCGGGAAGAAGTCGGCGTTGGAGCTATCTGAGAACAGCACCGTTCCTAAGGCAATCCCCGGCCAATCACGCTTGCCGGGCGCCTACACGATCGCCGTGGAATTGATCGAACCGGATGCGAATCAGCCCCGCAAGAAATTCCACGAGCCGTCGTTTAAACAACTCGTCGCGTCGGTGCGCGAAGTCGGCATTCTGCAGGCACTTTCGGTTCGGCAGGCCGCTAGCGGCGGCCGTTACATTATCATCAGCGGCGAGCGGCGCTTCCGAGCGGCACGAGAAGTCGGATTGACCGAAGTTCCGTGCTGGGTGCAGAGTCCTGCCGACAACGAAATCCTGGTGCGGCAAATCGTGGAGAACTGGCAGCGGGCCGACCTTCACCCGTTTGACTTGGCCGACACGATCGCGCACATCCGCGACGAGATGAAACTTTCCCAGCGCGAGATCGCGCATAAGACGGGAAAACCCGAGAGCGAGATCAGCCGCTTCCTCGCCCTGCTGAATCTGCAGCCCGACATCCAGCGCGAGGCCCGCGACGACTCGTCGGGAGAGATCGGCCGCCGGCATCTCGTCGCCATCAGCAAGCTGCCCGCCGAGGAGCAGCGCAAAGCGCTCGACGAGGTTCGTGCCAAGCGTCTATCGGCCGAAGAGACCGAGCAAATGGTTCAGGGGAAAATCGTAAGCGAGACGGCTATGCCAAAGCGGGGAGTCGCCAACGGCCCACGGCAGGCGGTTCAAAGTTGGCCCAGCGATCGTCGAAGTCACGATCCGCAAGAAGAACGTCATACCGGCTGACATTATTGCCGCTCTGGAACGGGCTCGCCATTGCCCAAACGGAAAATGGAGCATGACGGTGCGATGTTCCGTTTTTTTAAGCGGCGTTGAGTGTCATCCAAGACTCCAGAGCATCGAGGCTATCGCAATACTGGCATTTCGTCCTGTTCAGAATCTTCGTTCTATTCCGTAACATGTCGCGGACTGCTCTGTCTTTCGATACGAACACCGTCGCATATGCCAGCGGGGCGACCATGATCTCGTTATCCATAAAATCATTGTATTCGTCTTTGCGGGTCGGCTGCGTATCCGCCACGACCATGATGTCGATGAAGTTGTGCAACGCAGGAAGCTGAGCGAGGGCCTTTGCGAAAAAGGCTTCTTCCCCGTCTGGGCTGCCGAACTGTCCCAGCCAAGACCACATCACGTCCGGGGGATACGTTTGAAGTGCTGGTGTGATGTACAAGGAAAAGCAGTTGCCTGCTTCCTCCAAGAATATCTTCTTCTTGTTCCCCTTGAACTGCTCCATTAGATTCTTTGCTGCCACCGAGTAGGCCGGCGGCGTCTCGTTCAGCTGCCTCGCTCCCATCAGGTTGGCGAGTTCTAGGACGCCGATCTTTGAGAGGTTCCGCATCATGTATGCCTGGGCGCTCGCCACCGCTGCCGGACTCAGCGTAAAGCCCGGTGCAAAAGTGACGCATGGCATCGAACCCACGAACGCCGCCGGCAGCACGAAGAGGCCGTTTTGCGATTCATCCACCGGCTGACCGCAGAACCGCCGCACTGACCTGGAGAGTTCCCATGAGTAGAGTTCCTTCCGAATGATGAAGATGGCATTCAGGCTCAGTTCTTCCATGAGACTGGCCGTTCGCCGGAGAGATGGCCCCGACTGCTTGAACAGCTCTTCGATGATTCCCCAGGATAGCGGACAGAACACGCGACCGGCCGCGACGAGTGTCTTCAGCCTGTCCCGGACGCGACATGCAGTCGGATTCTTCGCGTCCGCCATCTCGATCCAGCAGTTCGTGTCCATGAAAACTGAGAGACGGCCGCTGATCCTGTTCCAAACGGCTTCCGTGTCGAAACCGAACTTTATCATCTGCGTGGTCATGCACTTACTCTGCACGAGAAACATAGTTTGATCGCTCTTCTCCGACGAGCCGAGCCGATCCAATAATCGTCACCATACCGACAGATAGTCTCGCAGCAAGGTTCGGTTTGCTAGTCCGTCAGGCGTGGCTCGGCCCGTCCTATCTTCTTCCCGACGCGATTATTATGGAAAGTACCACGATCACCGACCCACGAATTCTCAGCGCCGACGGAAACGTCGGTGGAACAGCCTGTCGAGACACTCGCGCCGATGGAAACGACATCGTAGACCAAGAGGGTAATTCAGCGGCTTGAACCGCAAGGGCAAGCCATTCTAACGAGAGTTTGCACGGTGCAATCCCCGTGATATCCGTCCCAAATGCGTGTGATATTGGTCCCAAGCGGCCGTGTACTTCGTCCCCAGTAAGTGTGACGGTCGTCCCCAGGTTTCGTGATAGTGGTCCCTAGAAAACGTGATATTGGTCCCTAGACTCCGAACGGGAAAATGGCTCGAATAAGCCATTGGTTCCGCGTCAAACTCGCGGACAACCTCTTATAACCTTTTATCAGTTCTCACAACGGCAGATGATTGGCGCATAAAGGGCAGTCGGGTAGCGTTGCCGGCATGGACGACGTGTGTATTGCGAAAAACGGCACGAAAGTACCTGAAGCGGAACGACATGTTACCGGCGGGCTTGCCGCCCACGCCGAGGCGCTCGGCCGTCAAATCGTCCGCGTCGAGGCGAACTTCCTGCGGTTGCCTCTCTTCACGCTCGACAGCAAGCACATGCGGACGATGGATGGCATTCGCTGCGAAGGCACCTTCAATCGCAGCGGGAAATCGTACGCTTTTTCCTACGCCGTCACGCGCAACGCCGCCACATACTATCCGGGAGCACTGGCCCGGTCCGCCCATTTTGCATTGCTCAGTTTTGCCACCGACCGCGGCTTGCCGATACAGAACCCGATCACCTTCTCCTGGCGCGAGCTTTGCGCCCGCATCGGCGTCCAGCCGTCAGGCCAGATGGTCACGGCGCTGCGCGAGGCAATCACCGCGACCAAGGGACTGATGATCGAAAGCCGTGCCGCCCTGTTCTCCAAGGCCCAGGACGCGCCGATCAGCACCGAGGATCGCGGCCACGTCGTCGGCATTTACGATGAGGTTGCGTTCTACGGCGCCACGCGAACCGACGGCTCCCGGATCGATGGCAACACGGTCTGGCTGAGCCACTGGTATCTCGAAAACCTGAACGCGCTCTACAGTGGGCCGCTCGATTACGACCTCTGGCGCGGGCTCAACGCGACAAGTTCCATCGGCAGCCGGTTGTACGAATTCCTGTTCTTCAAGTTCTACAGTGGCCAGGATTTGCTTCGCTTCAACTATCCAACGCTGGTGAAGTTCATCCCCGTCCGTACCGAGCGTTACCTGTCGCAAGCGAAAAAGCAGCTTCAACCAGCGTTCGACTTGCTCTGCGCCGCGGGCGTTCTTCGCCAGGTGCAATGGGTCGAGAGCCGGGGCGGATTGCCGCAGATTCTCTTTCACCGGGGGCCGATCCTGACGCCCGGCGATCGTTCCGATCAGACCTTTGACCTCGGCGACGAGGACTTCGTTCTCGACCGAATTGAGGAGGTAAAAGCGCCGGAGTGGCAGCTTGTCGAAGCCTTCCATGCGGCTTGGGGAAATGCCGATTTCCGGCCGGCCAGGGCCGAACTCGACATGGCCCGCGATCTGATCGGCCGGCACGGGCTGGACACCATGAAGTCTCTGCTGCCGCGATTGGTGAAACGGCTCAAAGTGAAATGGACGGACGCCAAGACGTTCAACGCCGTCGCCCGTTACATTCCCGAGGTGATGCAGGAGCTTGAATGCGAACGATCGCGCGAGCGTCGCGAACAGTTGGAGGAACAACAACGCGACGAGTCGCGTCAACGGACCATTCGCCAGGCCCAGGATCAAGCGGTGCTGAAGGCAATCTGGGAAGACCTCTCCCCTGCCGAACAGGAGGAGATTCGCGCGGCGGTGCTGAGCCAGCAATCGCCGATCATCGCCAAGTTCCCCGGCATGGTCGATCGTTTCAGTCTGCAGGAATTGGCAAGACGAAAGGGACTTGCGGCGAACGAATAAGCCGGTCGCATTTTCCCGCACAAGAAAACCCCAGGCGCAGTGCCTGGGGAAGGGCTCGATCGTTTGTCTTATCATGCGCACAGGCGACAACGGCCGTGCCGCTCGGGACTATCGAGCTTGCCGCAAAGATCGACTGATCGGGCGAAATCGCTCACGTCGTACTCGCCGGCGATAGACTCGCGAATGAACCGCAATGCCTCTGCAACCGAGCACCAAGAGAAAGTGATCGACTCGATTTGGACATGGGCCAGGGAATCAATTCCGCCGTGGACGACTCCGAATTCTGCGGCCGCGTCCTCGCATGTGGCGTCATTCAAGAACAAATAATCCTCGTGCCCGCTGACGTAGAAGCCGCTGCATAGCGTCCAGGTTCTTTGGGTCAGCATCTCGGCCAACTCCTCGGCACTGGCGACGGGGCCGACCATCCAGCGGCGTTGTGCGTGCATCATGCGTCGTCCTCCTTGCCGAGCAATCGATCAGTCATCAGGGGGAGAAAGTACGTCATGCAGCCGTCACCAAAAGCATCGGTTTCCGTTTCGTACGAGTCCGCGCACTCCGTACAGGTTACGTGCAGTGACACGTCGTCGAACTCCAGGATTTCAAGCTGGCCACCGCAGGTTCGGCAGCGGCCATCTTCCAAGGAAACGATCATCGGGTTTCTCCTTTTCAGTCAGTCGGGGATCGGGATGCCGGCCAGAGCGCAGAACTCCTGCGTCTCTTCCCAGGTCAGTTGCCGGGTGTAGCAGAGGCCTTTCTGTTTCCAGAACAGGCGCAGCGGTTCGGCACCCTCGGCGAAGGCGTAGCCGCCTTTGAACATCTCCTTGGGCGGGAAGCATTCGAGGAACCAGTCGAAGGTTTCCTCATCGACCACGCTGACCCGGCCGAGCGGCCGGATGCGGGCGATCATGTCCTGCCACGATTCGTTCTCGGGCCGCGTGACCGCAAATGTCACGATGCAGTAGGGCGCAGGAACTCGCGAAGGCTTTGGAAAGCCATGAGGATTCTCTCCTTTCTGTGGTGATGGGAATGAACGATTCGGACCAGCGGTCAACTGATTCCGTTGACCGCCCGCCATCGTGACAGACAGGAAGGCCGGGGCGCAAATGGGGAGGCGAGGAATTGTTCGGCGGAGAGAGAGCCGGAAAGAATCTCCTCGGGATGCTGAAGGCGCGGAGTTGCGTTGGAACGAGTGCGTGGCCTGGGGACCGGAGGGTGGGCCGGACGCCGGACCAGAGCCGGCCCAGGTAACGGCCCAATCCGCCGGCGATCGGAGATCGACCAGGCGGCGCTTCCACTAGCCGTGTTCGCCACCTAGCAGGGTCACCACCTCGCGAGGCGAAGCGCCCGCGAGCCCCCCTCCTCAACACGCTCAGGCCGTCACCGGCCATGCCCGGGCGGTCCACACCGCACCAGGACGCTACTCGGAGGGGGGCTCGCGGGCAAAGCTCACCCAGCACCGTCACCGGGCATGGCCGCGAGGTGGTGACCACACTCTTCCGCGTCGCGGATCAACCGCGGAGCGGGTCACCACCGACGCCGATTGGCGTCGGCATGCGTGTTGAGGAGGGCGCGCGTAATAGGGCGCGGTCTTCAGCGGAATCCCATTTTCGCCGAGCGATGCCTTTGCATAACCAGATATAACCAGATAACTGCCGTTCGATATGTCGGTCGGTTTGACCGACGCGCTCAACGATCGTGCATCGAATCTTGCTGTACATGAATGCCGCCGGACGAATCGCGTACGAGTCGCTTGCAGCATTCGTCCGCGAGCATTCCCAGTAAGGGGCCTCACTCGCCGAAAGTCCGCGAGAGTCATGGTCGGTTCTTGCGGCCGACGAGAAAGCCGAACTCCTGTACGGAGAGAGCTCGTGCGAAGACGCTGAAAAATCCATCGCGCCAATCAATCGCCGGGGGCTCGACGGTCCGATGGTCTGACGGCGAGCACTGGCAGTCAGCGCAACGTCCGCCGAGGAATCGCAGAAAGTCGACAGATTTTATTTGACACCAGCGGATCTCTTTTGGATCATAACGATGCCTTTGCGAACAAGGGCAAGCAGACGGTCTTATTCCCAGATTCGCAACGAAATCCAAGTTTATTCGGTTTGCAATTCAGGCACCGCAATCCTTGGCAATTGACGTGCGGGTCGTTCAGAACCTATGGGAGGATTGAGATGCAGCACTTTCAGACGCAGGTGGCCGATCGTTACAACGCGTTACTCGGCATCGAAGAAGCAAAGCGCCGGCTGGACGAACTCGGCGGCGAGGAGATGCTCGGCCGCGTGCTCAGCGTCATCGGCGAGGCGGGGCTGGCCGAGAGCGTTGGTATCCGTTTGCTCCATAAACACAACGATGTCTTCGGTGAAGAAATCATGTTAGAGGCCGTGACGGAGGACGAAGATGGGTTCGCGCTGGTTACCAAGCCGGTCGCTGCCAGCGCGGCCAACGACTTTGTGTGCAACAGCTGGCAACTCTCGGGTGATACCTTCGTTCCTTCGGAATTCTCCGACCGGAGCGTTGTCGAGTCTCCGACCTTCGAAGTGGTGGAGCACAAGACTACCTTTAACCGGCTCGCGGCGGTCCTACACGAGTACGGTGCCGAATCTGTGTTAGGGCCCTGCCTTAACTACAGCGAGGAAGTCCTCGCTCGGCGGCCACAAGAGGATGCCAAACTGCTCGAACGGATTGACTCAGACAACCGAGCAAACATTGTTCGGTTCGCGCTCGCTGACGACCCAGCGCTTCGGACCAGCGTCAAGACGAAGTGGAAAGCGACGCGAGCGGTCGATGAGACTGGCAAGAATTCGTGGGCGGCTGCGTGCTCCTGCACATGCTACGCCTTCCCTGAAACAGGAAAGCACTCGGGAACGCACGCACATATCAAATAAGTAAACTACGGGACGATCCACTGGTACCGAGCAAACCCCTTCGGACGTGCGATATGATCGCTCAAATGGTCCTGAGGAACTTCGCACTTAACAGTTCATTGGGCATCGAGTGCGACTGACGTTTGACATGATGAAGATTAATCGATCTCACCGACCGTGAAATGGCCTGGCAATCTTGTGTCGTTTTGGATGATTCTTCATTGATAGAGGTGTTCGCATTGCAACAAAACAAAACCGCTAAGATTTAAGGTAGCGTTCGCTTGGCTGCCTGTTCAACTGCAGCGCCGGACCCTGGGCTGTCTGGGCGATCGCTGTCTGCTTTGTCGCAAGCTGACACCACTTCCCCGAGAATGGCTCGAAAGCTCTCGGTCCAACTTCGGCGCTGGTAAGGCGCTGCCTAACGTTAAGCGGTTGCGAATGGATCGGGAAGCCCCACACGGCAAGTTAGGCCGTGCCAATCAGGCCCGATGGCGGGCCAATTAGTAGGTAGCAGCAATCGGCATCGGCGCTATGAGCGATCCATATTTGGAGCATACTCTATGAATGATCGCTCATTATTTCCTCTCCATATCAGAAGAGATGGATCAGGGTTCATCGCTGAAATGAGACAGATCGAAGCGTCAGAGTTTCAGGATCCTTTCGTCGAGGAAACCGTCCGACGAGTCGCTGGGCTGAACGTACTGCAACCGATTGGGGGCTGTCGGCGCGGGATGGCGGCATAGAGGATCCGTGGCCTGCCGGGATCATCTACCATGTTTCGAAGTGCGGGTCCACGCTCGCGTCTCAACTGTTAAAGCGGGTGAGCGGAACGGTCGTGTATTCTCAACCGATGGCCTTGAATGACATCTTGATGCCCCCGCATCTCGGCACCCCCAGCGAGACGGTGGAGGCGTTGCGTTCACTTGGGAGGCTTCTTGCCCTCCACGCACGGGGGAAGTACGTTTTAAAGGCGGAGAGCTGGAACGTCCTATTCTGTGACCTGTTGCAAGAGGCATTCCCGGCAACACCATGGGTGTTTTGCATTCGAGACCCCATAGATGTTGTGATATCCGTAATGGACGACCCCGAGCCGGTGGTGTGGTATAGACTGATGGGCTCGGTCGAAAACCCGTATCGGCCTTACCTCAGGCGCTCGCTGCCCGAGTCCGCAGACCGCGGCGAGTACATTTCCATTTTCTATGCTGAATTCTGTGATGCAATCGACAGGCTGCGTGGTAGCAACGGCAGGATCATCTGCTACGAGCAGTTCCCGCACGCCGTCTGGACGATGATCGCTCCGCATTTCGGGTTGGAACTGGCCTCAGCGGACTCGGCTTCCGTCGCCGACGCCGCCAAATATTACTCGAAATCGACTCTGGGCGAGAAGACCCTCTTCCTCCCGGACACGGATCGCAAGCGTCAGCGAGCTAGCGGGGAAGTCAAGCAAGCTGCCGACGAATTCGCACGGCCCTCCTACGAACGTCTCCGGTCACTTCGGGCCGAAAGGTAGATGAGATGCACGAACATTCCACAGGAGTTGCGTTCTTACCGACGGCCATGGACTGCAGCGCCACCCGCCTTTGGACACCCCAGAGGATGACCAGTCGCGCGGGCATGATTGGGGTTCTGCGGGGGCAACTGCAAGAAACACAATGGATGCGGCCAACGGAACTTTCAGAGCGCCAGCACATCCAGCTCGCGCCTTTGCTAAACCACTTTGAGCGCCATTCGCCGTGGTTTCGTGACCGCCTTCACGCCTTCGGCCTGACTGTTTCAGTGCTGTCAACTCCGGACGGCTTCCGTCTTCTTCCTGCAATGACCAAGCGCGACATCCAGAACGCCTGCGGATCATTGTTCGCAGACTATCTTCCGCCGAGCCATGGTCATCGCATATCCGCAAGAACATCTGGGTCAACCGGGGAACCGACTCTGATCTACCGAACTACGATCAACGATAGCGACCTGATGGCGGCCATCCTGCGTGACCACGATTGGCACAGACGCGATTTTATGCGCGCGAGTGCGGGATCTGTACTCACTCCGGCAACCCGATCCAGGAGCTTGACTGGGCGCACCCGTGAATCTGTTCTTTGACAGCTCGCCGTCGATGCAACTGCCACTATCATGGGACATTTCAGCGCTCAACAAGGCAATTCGTGATTTTCGGCCCGCCTACCTGCAGGTCTTTCCGAGCATCCTTAACAGCCTTCTGAACGATTGCAGTGAGCCAGCGATTCTGCACGAATCCGTTAGGGAGGTCCGGGTTTACGGCGAGACGCTATCTGCAGAATCCCGGCTTACTCACGCGAGCTCCTTCAAAGCTGCGCTCACGAACACATACAGCTCCACAAGAGGCCGGATATATAGCGTGCCAGTGCCCCTCCAGCCATTATCTTCACGTTTGTTCTGAGTACCTGCTCGTTGAGTTGATCGACGACTCCGGTCGCCACTGCAACCCGGGGGAAGTCGGCCACGTTTTACTCACTGACCTGCGCAACTACGCCACTCCCTTAATTCGTTATGACATCGGCGACTATGCAGAGGCGGGCCCCGAGTGTCCCTGCGGGCGCGGATTGCCTACGCTTGCCGCCGTGCTCGGGCGACGACGTAACTTACTTCTTCTGCCAGACGGCCGGAAATGTTGGCCGCGGCTCGGCCACATCTTCAGAATGTTCGACCGCGTTTTCAAGACTCGGCAGTTCCAGGTGACACAACACGACCTCAATCACCTTGAAGTCCAGATTGTTTCGGCGTTGCCCCCGACCGCCGACCAAGTGGCATTTCTGAGACTTTTGTTCCATGACGCCACCGGATTCGACTTCATCGTCAGCGTCCGGCACTCATCCGACCCGCTCTCGACCGAGCGGGGCAAGAAACACGAAGATTTCAAAAATTTACTTCTTTCTGGCTAGTGTTTTGACGCGTCGCCCGCGTTGTTGATCAATAGAACAGCCCGTCCTGTCGATTCGGCCCGCTCAAGCCTTCCGCACCGCCCGGGCAGACCGCTGAAGTCCATCACGAACTACCCCCACGCCGTTGCCACTCTCAAACCACAATTACTCGCTATGCATCACTCCGCCAGCTTACTATACCATCAGAAGTCCGTCCTGAGTGAGAATATTATCAGCTACGTCCGCGCGACAGGATCTCAATCTCTCCTCGACATAGGTGCAGGCTCAGTTGAGATGGCGTTGGCACTTTCGCGATCGGTTCCCCGCTACCGCGCCGTTGAGCGCGACCCTCACCTCGCTGCAGATTTGGCGCAGGCTGGCCTGGACGTTGTGCATGGCGAGTTTCCCCTACCCGCTGAAGACACCTTTGACTTAGTCCTGTCATCTCATTCCGTCCCCGAGGATTCGCTTCAACAGTACCTGCCGTTCCTTTCGGCATGCTGGACGTCTACGAGTGCCCGTGGCAGTTTACTAATAATCACTTTTAAGGGCAGTAAGGGTGACTTGGCAGAAGTCCAACGAGAAGTGATTGGGCGGGGGTTCGGGGCCAGTCCCGAGTTGGAGGTCATTCTGGATAGTTGCGCACGATTCGGCGAGACCCGCGTCGAACGCGTGAACAGTTACATCGAGTCGTCGCATGCCGACGAACTTGTACGATTTCTAACTCGTTGGCTTTCGGCGAGCGAGGATGAGATGGCGTCCGCATACGATCAACTTCTCAAGATTATCACAACTCGTTACAAGGTACGGGATAAGTTATTCGTGTTCCCAACAGAGCATCTGTTCATAAGTTGCCACAGGAGGTAGCTTCGAAACGCACTCGGTTGCTGAACTGATGACCACTCACCGCCGGTTACGCGTGAATTGCATGATCGTTCCGGAAAGCTTCATCTTGAACAACGCGAAGCCTGTTCTGTTGATCAGGCGCTGGGGCCCACACGATTTGCCATACTCAGTCACCGTCAAGAGCCACCTTCCGGGCGGCACACTATTGCCACGTCACACCTGCGCGCTGGGCAATCCTCGTTGGCATCGGCACCTCGGCAGTTTCTATCATTCTAAGTGGGATACCAGTCTGAAAGTAACATTCCGGCATAGTATTTGCGCACGCCCTTCAAATCGCATTGGCTAAGACGAATGCCTGATATGACGACTTACGATTAGCTAGGTTCGCATCCTAATAATTGTTATTTTGCGCCTTCGGTCCGACACACTACGGGCGGTGTGACCAATACACGCAGCGATCACGTCACTTCGCCGCGAACCGCCAGCACTCCCTAGCGCTTAACCAACCAAATGCGCTTTAATGGCCGCCTTGAGACCGGTAATGTCCGCCATGACCGGAAGGTGGAGGGGGATGGACTCGAAACCGCTTGGGGCAGAAATAACCTCCCTCGCCTGCACAATCAATCCTACCAAGCCGTTATTTTGCAAGAACGACGGGCTGCCGCTAAACCCCGGATCGCAGAGAGATGCAGAAAGTGCCCACCAGTAAACCGGGTGAGGCCGTTCTACAAGACGGAAAGCCAAGTGGGCCCCAGCGAAGTGCGTGTACATATGCGGACCGCCACCGTCAGGATCGGTTCGGTGAAGATAGGAAAGGAACCCGACCTTTGAACCGAGATTCGGCCGCGCCGCTAGAATCTCCGGATACTTTGGTGGCGCAGGCCAAAGCTCGTGTGCCTCGATCAGGTCGGTCGCTCGCAACAGGCAGACATCATGGTTAGGGTAAGCTTCTTCAAGTTCGCACCGAAATATACCGTCGTACTTCAACACCGACGAGTGGCCGTACTCCTCGACAAGCTTGAGGTGGTTGTGGTGGGCGGTCAAGATGTGCGTTGCGGACAGCAGGCACCCCATGCCTCGCATCGCTGCGACGACGACGTGCTCCCCGCCGACTTGGCAGAGACTTCGGGTGTAGAAGGTGCAGGCGTTCTCAAACACAGGCTCGTCCCTCCCTCGACCTTGTCTTCTAGTCCTGTTAATCTACCGCGCCGCCCATCCCCTGCCAACGTCGCGTGCAAGCTCTTGCGCGCGTCGGTCCAACCCACGGACGCGAGTTTGCAACCGAAGCACAGTGCGACATTTCCGTATGTCGAACAACAGGGGCACGAACTAGCATTGCTGGCGTCGGGCAGCGATCACTTCCCAATGAAATGCTCGCACCGGCACGGTCGTTTCTTAGTCTGCCTTGCCTGTAATTGCGCCTCGCAAATCTGCTTCGTTTTTTCAAGTTCGGTGAGCGGACCAGCCAACCGATGGCGGATGCCTTGCACGAATTTGCGGTCGAAAGCTGGGTCGTACTGGAGCCGCTCGCAAAAATCGGCCAGGTCCTGAATCCGGCGGATTGCGGCGTCGAGCTTCCAGTAATCTTCCAGTCGCATGGCTCGAGAGTAGCAGGTAGAGTCGGTACGTGAGCCCGAAAGAGCTTCCCGACGACGAGCCGACTGCCGACGTGCCGCGCATCTGGCGACAGGGCGTTCTCGAATTCCGATCTGAAATGGACCGGACGCACACGCCTTCCGACCCACTTCAGAGCGAGGCCGAAGCTTCACCCCCCTGCAACAGCGGCGTTCAGTCACGGCCGGACCGAGCCCGCATCAAGACGGCGCGCGATGTGCGGTCGCTCTTCGACTTCGTTTCCAGTGAACCAGACATTGCAGAGCCGCCGGCGCCGGAACCGGAAGCAAGGCCGCCGCTAGAACCTGCACCCTTTATCGTTGCCACAGGTGAAAAAGCGAAGGCACACGATATCGTCGCCGCCATCCGCACGCTCAAGACGATCGAGCGCGAACGACGTGCGGCCACTTCCGAGGAGCGACAGACTCTCGCCCGCTTTGCGGGCTTTGGTCCCGTTGCCCTGTCAATCTTTCCCGATCCGGTTACCGGCCGCTACAAGGATTCGAGCTGGCAAGCCATTGGTGAAGAGTTGAAAGCGTTGACGACAACCGCGGAATACGACAGTGCCAAGCGCACCACCTTCAACGCGTTTTACACGTCGCCGACCGCCATCGCGGCCATGCACGACGCGATTTGTCGCTTGGGAATCCCCTCGAACGGTATCCTTTTGGAGCCTGGTTGTGGAACGGGCAACTTCGTGAGCCTGGCGCCGCATGGAATGCGATTCATCGGCATCGAGATGGACTCGATCTCCGGCCGCATCGCCAAGGCGCTCCACCCCGATCAGGACATCCGCATCGAGAACTTTCGCGATACGCGCCTGTCCGATGAAAGCATCAATGGAGTCATCGGCAACGTGCCGTTCGCCGACCTGAAGCTTGATTATCGCGGGCACCGACTGTCGCTGCACGACTTCTTTTTCGCCAAGTCGATCGACGCTCTCAAGCCCGGCGGTGTGCTGGCGCTGGTCACCACACACTTCACGCTCGACAAGCAGAACGCCGCCATCCGCGAGTACCTGGCCGCCAAGGCGGATTTTGCCGGCGCGATCCGGCTGCCTTCTGACGCGTTCAAGCGCCAAGGCACGAGCGTGGTGACCGATATCGTTTTCATGCGGAAGCGTTCGCTCGATGAGCCTCCGAACCATGCCGACCCCGAATGGCTCGGCGTGGCGCCCTTGACCGTCGAAGACGTGGAGGTTTCGATCAATCGGTATTTTCTCCATCATCCCGAGATGGTGCTGGGCGCCTGGAGCCGCAAGGACACGCTTTATGGCGAGGGGTACAGCGTCATCGGCAACGGCGATCTGGGCAGCCAACTCCGCGAGGCGATTCAGCGCTTGCCGCAATTCACTTCGCAGCACGCATCGGCAGCTCCTGCAGAGCCCACCCCAGCTTTCACACCCCCTCCGCCGGAACGCCATATCACTGGAGGCAGCTTTTTCATCGACGATCACCGCGTCATCTGCCAGTTGATCGATGGGCAAGCCGTTCCGGTTGTCTACGGAGGCGCGACGCTCCGGGCCGGCGGAGCCATGACGGGCCGACGCTTGGCCGCCTTGATCCGGCTGCGCGACCGGGCTCGCCGCGTCCTGCAATCGCAGAATGAAGCCTGGCCCGAAGCAGACCGCAACGAGGCCCGCCGGGAACTCAATTGGGCCTACGACTGGTTTGTCGGCGCCTACGGCCCGATCAACAAGACCACGACGAGCGAGACGGCCGAGGGCGGCGTCATCCGCCGCATGCCCAATCTCGTCAAGTTCCGCGAGGATCCGGACGCGATGCTCGTCATGTCGCTGGAGAATTACGACGAGGCCACGGGCAAGGCCGCCAAGGCTGCCATCATGAATAAGGACGTGGTGGGCAAGAACCCGCCCATCACGTCGGTCAGGAGTGCCGAGGAAGGGTTGCTGGTCTCACTCGATCAGCGGGGAACGGTCGATGTGCCATTCATCGCCACGCTCTACGGCAAGCCCGAGCAACAGGTTCTTACCGAGCTGGGCGATCT
The DNA here is from genome assembly GCA_963718635.1 of uncultured Planctomycetota bacterium. Taxonomy (GTDB): domain Bacteria; phylum Planctomycetota; class Planctomycetia; order Gemmatales; family Gemmataceae; genus JAIOQJ01. Next base: position 193,312 of record OY970367.1, read on the forward strand.
CATCTTTCACGATCCGGAGTCGGAATCCTGGCAGACGGCCGACGCCTATCTTTCGGGCAATGTGCGGGCCAAGCTCGCCGCCGTCCTCAATGCCGGCCCAGAATACGCCCGCAACGCCGAGACGCTGCGTGCCGTTCAGCCGGATGACGTGCTCCCCGGCGACATCGATGCCAATCTCGCGGCACCGTGGATTCCCGAGAGCGACATCCAGGCCTTTGCTGCCGAACTCTTCCACGTCGAGCCGACCGCAATCCAGGTCGGACATCTGCCAAAGGATGCCGTCTGGAGCATCGGGGCCGACGCGATGGCGGAGCGCTCAGTTGCCGCCACGTCCGAATTCGGCACGCCCCGTGCCGGCGGAGCTTGGCTTCTGGAACTGGCGCTCAACATGAAGACCCCCGTCATCTACGACACGGTCAGGATCGGCGACCGCGAGGAGCGTATCGTCAACCAGGAAGCCACGCTGGCTGCGCGCGAGAAGCAAAAGCTCATCAAGGAGTGGTTCCGCGCCTGGCTCTTCAGCGATGCCGAGCGCACCGAACGGCTCGTCCGCGTCTACAACGACACGTACAACAATTTGCGCCCGCGCCTTTTCGACGGCTCGCACCTCGATTTCCCCGGAATCAACCAGACCATCCGTCTTCAGGCTCACCAGCGGCATGCCGTCTGGCGCTGCATGACGTCCGGCAACACGCTGCTTGCCCAGGCCGTCGGCGCGGGCAAGACCTTCACGATGGCGGCCACCGGCATGAAGATGAGGCAGGCGGGCCTCATCCAGAAGCCGATGTACGTTGTGCCCAACCACCTGCTGGAGCAATTCGGCCGCGAGTTCATGCACCTGTACCCCGATGCCCGGCTGCTCATCGCCGGCAAGGAGGACCTGACGCGACAACGCCGCAAGCACTTGACCGCCAAGATCGCCAGCGGCGAATGGGACGGTATCATCGTCACGCACAGTTCCTTTGAACGCATCGGCATGTCACGCGACTACCAAGAGCAGTTCCTCAAGCAGCAGATCCAGGAGTACGAGCAACTCCTTTGCGAGGGCGATGGCGCCAGCGCTGGCGCTGTTCGCGCCCACCGCAATCTCATCAAGACCATCGAAAAACAGAAAGCCGCCCGTGAAGAAAAACTGAAGGACTTGCTCGCCGAGGAAAAGAAAGATGACGGGCTCGTATTTGACGAGCTTGGAGTGGATCATGTCTTCATCGACGAGGCGCAGTATTACAAGAACCTCGAAACACCGACCAAGATGGAACGGGTCGCCGGCATTCAGACCGGTGGCAGTGAACGCGCTTTCGACGTGTTCATGAAGGCCCGTTACCTGCACGAGCGCCATCCCGGCCACGGCGTCACCTTCGCCACCGGCACGCCGATTTCGAACACCATGGTCGAGCTATACACAATGCAGCGATTCCTCGATCCCGAGGGCCTGCGTCAGCGCGGCCTGGAGCATTTCGACGCATGGGCGGCCACGTTCGGCGAAGTGATCGACACGATGGAAATTGCCCCGGACGGGGCAACGCTTCGGCCCCGGAGCCGCTTCGCCCGGTTCACCAACCTGCCCGAACTCCAGCAGATGTTTCGGGCCTTCGCCGACGTGCAGACGGCCGAGATGCTCGATCTGCCACGGCCCCGCCTCGAAAGCGGCAAGCCGATCGTCGTCGCTTGCCCCATGTCCGAGGAGCAGCAGGCCCTCCAGATGGAACTGGTGGAACGCTACGAACGGCTTCGGTCGCAGAAGGTCGATCCACGCGAAGACAATGCGCTGGCTATTACCACCGACGGACGCAAGCTCGCCATCAACGCTCGAATGCTCTCCGCCACGGCACCTGATTACCCCGGATCGAAAGTCAATGCGCTGGTCGAGACTGTCGCGACAATCTGGAACCGGACCAAAGCGAGCCGAGGAGCGCAGCTGGTCTTCAGCGATATGAGTGTTCACCCGACGCCCTGGGGCTACTCGGCTTACGACGAAGTTGCCAGCAAGTTGGTCGCCCACGGCATCCCCCGCGACCAGATCGCCGCCATTGGAGAAGCCGACTCGGACGCCAAGAAGCAGTCGCTGTTCGAACGGGTTCGCAACGGACAGGTGCGGGTGCTGCTGGGCAGCACGCAGAAGATGGGCACTGGCACGAACGTCCAGAAGCGCCTGGTCGCGCTACATCATCTCGATGCTCCCTGGAAGCCGGCCGAGGTGGAACAACGCGAGGGCCGCATCCTCCGCCAGGGCAACGAGAACGAGGAAGTCGCGATCTATCGCTATGTGACTACCGGAAGTTTCGATTCGTATATGTGGCAGGCCCTGGAAACAAAGGCTCGTTTTATCGGCCAGGTTATCTCAGGCCAAAACACGGCCCGCCGAGCCGAAGACATCGGCGGTCAGGAACTCTCGTATGCCGAGGTCAAGGCGATTGCGTCCGGCAACCCGGCGATCCTGACCCTCGCCGAGGCCGATGCCGAGTTGCAACGACTCTCGGTCCTGAAGAGAAATCACCTTGATGAACAATACGTCGCGCGCCGCAGCATCCGCGATTTACCGGCGACCATTGCCAGTCTGTCCGAGCGTTTGGCCAATCTCACGACGGATCAGGCCGCGATCGCCGCCCATGCCGGCGCGCCGATGTTGGTCAGCGGCCGACCGTGCTCCCGCGATGACGCCATCGCCCTTTTGGCCGGCCAACTGGATGCCTTGCCCCGGAACGTACGAGATCAGGGCCGTTTTCCTCTTGGCATTTATTGCGGTTTGCGCTTCGGATTGGTTCTTTATCCGCAATGGACGCCCGAGGTGTACTTGGAAGGCGCCACGACGCGTCAATCCATGCTTTCCCGCGAACACCACGGCCCGCGCGCGGTCCTGAACGCGGTGGAACGCTTGGCAGGCGCCTACGGCTCCGAATGCGACCGCATTCGGCAAGACCTCGCGATCGCCCAATCACAGCTTCGCGATTATCAAGCCCGCCTCGGCAAGCCCTTCCGCCACGAGGCCGTTCTGTCCGAAATGACCACGTTGCGCGACCAGCTAAAAGCCTGCCTCTCCGGAACGAACCAAGAACCGACCGCCGAACCGCGGCCAAGCGTTTCCGAACTCGCGAAACAGATCAAGGCGCTCAAAGCCACGACCACGATAGAGGCCACGCCCGAGCGAGCTGGCAAACGCAATATCTCCGCAGAAGAGCCAGTCAGCACGCGCATCCGCAGGCGGATGGAGGCGATGCTGGTGTCTGAGGGGTCGATCAACGCCGACGATGCCGAATAGGTAGTAGGGATACTGGCCGGGGTGTGTATATGCTAACGTTGTAGACGAATGACCAAATTCACGAATGCGTCATATTTCGGCGCATCGCACTTTCCCCAGGCCGATTGGCGATTGTTGCCGTTACGGCTCAGGCGCGATCGAGGGCTGCGATGCAGTCCTCGCTTCTGCTGGGTCTTCTATAGCCCTTAGGCCAGCAGCAATCTTTATGGACTCAACCGCAAGATTGACGCGAAGTTGCTTTAGCATGTCATTCGGCAGGGGTACGTACTGTCCGCCTGTTTGGTCACCGATATCATCCGGATCAAGCCACGACGACTCCTCGTCACGGTCAGCGGAGGGATCGCCGCCGGTGAGGATCTCGAATGTCTGGGCACGGCTGCGAAGCCGATCGTACATCCGTTCGTCGTAGGTGCCGGCCAAGTAGGGTAAAGCGATGTCCAGGCCTGGGAGTGTGGAATCCGATCCTTCGGAGCCTTCTTTGCTTCGCCGGGCGGCTAGAGCAAGGTTTCGCTCTCTCATCGCCTTGCTTCCCAGCCGATCGGTTCGGCCTGTGCGTTGCTCAAGTGTCGCCGGGTTCCACCCCAAGTCATAGTGGATCACGTGGCGACAGTGCCGATGTAGGTCGATGCCTTCCTGTCCAACTTGAGTGCAGATCAAGATGTCGGGCAGCAGTGGGGTATTGAACCCGTTGAATACTGCATCGCGCTCGCCAGTTTCTCCGATCACCAACTTCACAGATTCAGCCCTCGGGTTCATCGCGTAGCGAAGGTGCGCCTCCCGCTTGGTCGGACCCATTTCGGCTAACTCGCGGAGGAACTCCTCAACGCGACCAGCCAACGGTTCGAGCTGACCGCCTCCCGGCGGTTCGTGTAACCCGCGCAAGATACTCGCGGACCACGTCTCGTCCGCATCTTTGAAGACATTCCTTGGCAGCCGGAGCAGGATGTCTTCGCGGAGGAGCGCTCTGACGACGGCATCGAGAACTTTTGCCCGCTCGCCCCACTCCCATGATTCTTCGGAAAAGGTCATGTCGAACAGCAAATCACGCATCTTGCGTATTCGCTCCAGGGCGCTGCTACCAAGAAAGTCGATATCCGGGCTCGTGGGAACGAAGAGGTTGGGCCCTGAGATTAACGTGCCGACCATTTTCTGGGACAGGTCTTCTTCGATAGCTTCAGCGGCTTCGTCCTGCGTTTCTATTGCAAGGTCGTACCAGCCCGAGAGGCTTGAGCGAGCGACGGAGTCCGTGGGTGTTCCATCCCCATCGGCCTCGCCCCTTCGACGGCTCAACTCGGGAATGCCATACCGGAATTGAACCCAATCCTCCTCGGAAATCTTTTCCAAGAGAAGTTTGGTAACTTCTCGTTCGTCGTTCGCTCGATTCGGCCACCATGATGAGCGATCCTCGACAAGCCGCTTGGCCCACACATGTTCGATAGCGCGGTTCAAGAAAACTCGGTCCAGCCGGGTTCGCTCGCCACGGCGCAAGAGCGGACTGCCTGCAACCCGCGCGCGAGCATAGAGTGACGCAACGCATCTTCGGTCGTTGTCGGTCAACGTCGGTAGCTGAATGTTGCACTTCTGAAACCAGCCCAACACTACGCGGTCCAGAAAGAGGGGAACCCCGCTGCCCTCTCGGGCCGTTAACGATCGTCGGAAATCGCTCATCGCTTTGGCGATGTCCGCCTCTCCGGCAACCTCCGTCCCGCGTGACTCCAGGAGGGCACGGCGGGATCGGCGGAGTCTTTGACCGACTTCATCGGCGAGCAATCGTGCGAGGGTTTTGGCGGTCGGGACTCGGAAGCAGAAAATGAGTGATTTCTCTCCGTGGTCCCAGCGGCGCAGGACCTCCTCAAGGACAAGTTGGAGTTTGGGGTGACGATGGTCTTCACGATTCTCTTTTCCATCCCGATGTCCCGTTACTTGCTGAAGTATTCGGAACAACCGCTGGTTGTTTCCGGCCGTGGCTGCTTCGGCTGCTCTTGCACCTTCCCGGCTTTCCCAGAGAGTTGTGTAGCAGCCGGTTAGATCCATTCCCAAAGTCGTGCGATGTTTGCCTCGGGAGCTGTCGGCGACGACCTTCATAAGAAGGTACTGAGCCAACTCCGAATGGGGCGGGATGCAAGCACCAGGTGCAAGGTGGAGTAAGTGTTGATCCGGCCGCGTAGAGCCGTCTGCCGTGGCCGGATATTCCCGGCCGATGAGAACGCGGCGATGCCCGATTGGCCGCCGATGCCTGATAATCAAGGTCCGCATCGCGTTACGCAATTGACCGTTGCTGGCCTGCAACTCAAGTGCTCGGGCGAAAAAGCGGCGGAGGTCCCCTGGAACCCTAGCAAGTCCGCCCGTTTCGCCGTTTGTTTCCGTTGCTTCAAGCTCCTTCCACAATCGAGACAACACTTCGGTCCTTGGGTCGGTAGTGCCCGGCAACATCCCGTTGGCCGAGTCGAACCGAGGGTCGATCCTGGCAAACTGCTCCGGCAGCGAGCCCCACTCGCTAGAGAACGCGACTCCCGCCGCTTCAGAAGCGGCAGTGGCATTCTGGATTTTCTCGCGAAGCGCTCTCAGGTGGTGAACCCGGTCAGAACCGATGGCCGGTTCCATCGCGTCGCCGACCGAAAGGACTGCGAGCAACTCGTCGCGATGCATTTGGAATGGCGTGGCCGTCAGCAGCAACAGCCTGCGGGCAATCGGTGCCAACCGAACCCGGAAACTTTGACAGTCCTTGCGATGCGAATGCCGCCAGTGGTGCGCCTCGTCGACGATGACGAGAGGAACGTCCTGCCGGATGAGGTGGTGGGCGAGTTCCTTGTACAGGCCGAGTAACCTTGTCTTGAAACCCTGGAAGTACCACTCGGCGTGGCCACGGCGCTGGGCTGCCTCTTTGCAGTACTGCAAAAGACCAGTTGGTTCTTCGTACCCGTCACGCGTCGTCAGATTCTCGTCCTCCAGGAGGGCGCGACCTTCGGCGGTGCGCCAGAGAGAGTCGAGGGCCGCAGTAATGTCTGAGAAGGAAAATGGGGTCTGTTCGTACAACCGCTCCAGGTCCTCGGGCCAATTCCACCGCTGCCGTTCCGCCGGAGAGAGATAGTCCTCGTGGTCACGGAAGTTCCATAGGTCTACCTCATAGTCACCGGTCCCGACTCGCCTTGCATATTGTGCCCATTCGGAAAAGCCTCGAACTTCAGCCGCCCGACTGACAATTCGATACCTTTCATGAATGCTGAGTTTACTGCCCCACCAGCGGAAGAGGCAGGCAGCCAGGAAGCGAAGGCGTTCACCAAGGTCCGGAACTTTCCTGCTAAAGACGTTCGCGGTGCAGATCAAAACACACGGGTTCTTGCGTGCGTCCCGACGCAGATCAGAAGCTCGGCGTAAGCCCTCGACCAACTCATAGGCATTCTCGCAAACGCGGGAATGGAACCAGTCAGTTTCCTTTGGATCGGTCGAACAACGCGTCCGCAGGGCTTCGACCTCCTGGTGCCACTTCCGAGCCAAGGAGTGATTTCCAGATGGGACAACGACCACGGCTGCTCGGTAGCATTTTCCCAGCCCCTTCTCTTCTGCGATGTCCGGCTGCTCTCGAACAGTGCGGAGAAGGCTATACGCAGTGGCCAGGGCGACAAAGGTCTTTCCTAGACCAACTTCGTCGGCTAGGAGTTGTTCGCCGCCGCGACTGCCGCGCACAGCATCGAGACGTACCGCGGAGACGTGGTCACGGTGGTGAAGCCAGGGAGAAACTTGTTTGCGAGCGCGATGTACACACTCTGGAGACCCAGCACGTCGATGCTGCCGCTCGCCAAGTCGAGGGGATCGTAGGCGGTCCAGAACAGGCGAACATCAGACGAAGGAAAGGCGATCAAGGTTCTCCCCCTTAAAACGCCTCCGTCGCGATGACAGACAGAAGGCGCTTTCCGCGCGAAGCGGCGACGTGGTAATTGGCGTTGCTGCAATACTTCTTGGTGTCCGGCTTCGGGATGCCGCCCAGGACCAGGGCGTCGGCTTCGAGACCCAATGTGTTCTGGTTCTTTCGTGGGTTTTCGCCCGTATTCAACATTTGAACTTGATAACGGCCCTCATCGCCCCTCGCGGCGATATCCCCATCGACTCCTCACTTGCCTACATTCTATTCCTACTCTGGCAGTTGTCCCGCCGCCTCACCATCGGGCTCGCGTTTCGGCACGACACGCCGACGCGATACCGGCGGCGGGCGGTCTTCATATCCTAGACCATCAATTCGCCTGGTATCGAAGCAATGATGCTGTGTGAGTCGCGTGTTGATCGCGTCCGCCTGGCGTCAGGCGGAAAGCGCCCAACCATCGCCCTTGCCCGTCGTCAGGTACGCCTCGATCTCGCCCCACTCCTCCGTTCGGAGCGACTCCGGTTGTCGCCCCTTGAACTTGCCGCCGAACATCTTGCTTGTCCAGGCGAGCCGCACGGGCGCCAGCTGGGCGAGGTAGCCGAGGCACTGCTTCATGCCGTTCTCGCCTTCAGGATCGCAATCGAGGAAGACAGTCACCACGCCGCCGGCGTGTTCGCGCGCGAGTTGGGCCGCTAGGGCCGCCTGGTCGCGGGTAATCGTGTTCGAGCAGAGCGCCAGTGCCGGCACGCCCAGCGTGTCGAGACGGATTACATCGTTCGAGCCTTCGACCAGGATCAGCCCCAGCCGGCGGAGCGCCTCCGGCTTATTTTCTTCGGTCAGATGGTCCCGTCCGAATAGTTCGATGCCGCGGTGGAAGCCCTTCACGAAGTGAAACTTCTCCGGCTCGCGTTCACTCTTATCGGTTGCTTCCCATCCTTGATGCTTTTCCTCGAATTCGGGATCGCGGCCGAACCAGGTCAGCGGCTCGCCCTTGTCGTCGCCGTAACAGTAGACGACTTTGCCGCGCATGGTGCCGCCGGAGCGATCTTCGCCGCCGACGTCGCGGGGGAGCAATCCCATCCGCCACTTGCGACAAACTTCGGGAGTGAGATACGCACGGCGACGGAAGTACGCCGACGCCTTCGGCGACATGGCAGCGATGTCGGTGATGAACTTTTCGTCAAGGTTAACCAGAGATCGAGCACGTTCATTGTCCGATTCCTTCAGAATGACATTCACCTTTTTCGGCGCGGGGGCCGGCTTTGGCGGGGTCACTTGGCCTGGCGCCAGCAACTGCCGAACCTCGCCGGAGACCATTGCCTGTAGGTCGGTTGCAATCTCCTTGAACCGCTCGCCGCGCGGCCGGCCGTTCGAAACCGGCCCCGGCTTCATCAGGTCGCAGAGCGAGACTAGATTCCCTGACTTGCCGCAGCCATACTGATGGCAAAACCAGCTCTTAACCGGTTCTCCGGCTTGGATCGCCAATGCCCGGTCGCCGGTGTCTTTTGCCTTGCCGCAATTGAGAAAGCAGGCCGTGCGCGTCTCGACGCCGACGCGATGAATTTCGGGCAGGACGAAGCCGTAGAAGGCCGCCGCCTGTTCGAGGCTGACCTGCGGCATCAACTCATCAACGCTGATGAATGGTTTTTTGCGTTCCATAAGTTTGAGGAAAGTGAGTGGAATGCTACACTCCCATACCGGTCCATGCCAAGCATCATCACTGCCCGGGACGAGGAGATTCTGGCCGCACTGGATAAGACGCCGTTAACGGCGGCGCAGCTACTTGCCTTGAGCGAGATTTTCAGAAATGGTCGATTCACGTCCGAGCGGAAGGTCCGCGCCCGGTTGCACAAACTTGCCGGCGGCCCGGTGCGACAAGCCCGGTACGGTGGGCTTGCGGGCCGCGTCGGGAGCCCGAGCTACTACTTCCTGAATCCGCTCGGCTTTCGCATGCTGCATGGCCGCGACATTCGTCCTCACTCGAAACACGCCTTCAACGAGATTGGCGTCGGCCGCCAACAACACACGTTTGCCATCGCTGATTTCGTCGTCCAGACGCTGCGGGCCGCCCATCACTTCCAGATCCCTGTTCAAGACTTCTACCGTGAGAACTCGCTGAAGCTCCAGATCGGCCGGGAGCGATTGTTTCCCGATTGCTCGTTCACGCTCGAATCGGCTGGAATTCCGTTTCGGTTCATGGTTGAAATCGACTGCGGGACCGAGCCGATTCATTCCGAACGTTCCGTGCATGCTTGGCAACGGAAAGTCGAACTTTACGAATCCTTCGCCGATCAGTCGGAGGATCGCTTCCGCGTTCTTCTGCTCTCGACCAAGAACCACCACCGCTTGGACGCAATCCTGAAGCTCGCAGCAAACAAGGCGAAGAATCCGCGACGCCGGCTCTTTCTCGCCGCGCCCCTCGACGATTACCTCAGTCGCCAACTGCCCCTTTTCGAGCGATCCTTTCGCGATCACCAGGGCGAGCCGACCGCGTTACTTCCAACGCCGGCAATGCCATTGCCGCAGGCCGCTCCTTCCCTCTTTCCCGAGGCGATACAAGAGTGTGCTACCTTGTAGGTCCTGTCGCATTTGTGGATTCGCCCGCCCGAAGCTCGACCTCGAGACTCACGCGCACGGGACACGGTAGCTCTCGGCCGGAGGAGGCCGACGCGCCAGCCGTGGGTGCCGGCCACCCTTCCCCGAAATCGCGACGGCAAGTCCGTCGCCGATCTCCCCGCGCGACCCCGGCAGCGAATCGCGCCAAACGACAGGCCGCCCCCGGCATGCGTAGGCAAGGCAAACCGGGGGCGGAGAACCGATCATCGCCTGCCGCATGCCAGAAGTTCTCGGCCAAATGACGTGACGAGCTACCGCGAATTCTGCTATAATTTCGACATGGAATCACTCGCATCTTCGCCATCGGTGCCGACCATGACGCACGTGAGCCTGGACAATCAAAACGAGTCCATCAAGCAGTTCGTTCTATCCCTGTCGGTAGATCGCCGGGGATCTGTCGTCGAATTGGAAGGTAAAGAAGTCTTACGTGCCTTTCCACCCGACAACGGTGAAGCCCCGAAGGAACAAGATTGGACGAACGCCAAGAACAACCGGCGCTGCGATCTGATCGACAGGGAAATTGACGGGACGATTACCGCTGGAGAAGCAAAAGAACTTGAGAACCTCCAGGAACAAATGCTTCGATATCGGCATCGCGTTGCGCCCCTTCCGCTCGCCTATGCTGGACGACTGCTGGCGGAACTGGAAGAGAAAGCCGCTCGGGCATCCGGGCCGTCGACATGATTCCGTTCAACTATCCGGCGGAACCACACCGTCGTCGTCACGGACCGGTCGGTTACGCAAACCCGGAGAGTTTCCGGCCTTGGCTCCGCGACGAGTTCGCCTTTCGTTGCGTCTATTGCCTGCGCCGCGAACGGTGGGAGCCGGGACAAACATTCTTCGCTATTGATCACTGGTTGGCATCGGCGAATTCGCCGACGCTGACTTTAGACTACCCCAATTTGCTTTACAGTTGCTCAGTTTGCAATTCGATCAAGGGCGACCGGGAGCTACCCGACCCGTGCCACGCATTACTGGCTGAATCTCTGACGATTGAAGTAGACGGTCGGATCATCGGACTTACACCCGACGCAAGCCGAATCATCCGCATTCTTGGCTTGAACGATGCCGAATTCGTTCGTTACCGCGCTCGGTGGATTCGGATCGTGACCTTGGCCCAGCAACACGACCCCGAACTGCATCGGCAGTTGCTCGGCTTCCCCGACGACCTTCCGGACTTGGCGTCTCTTCGGCCACCCGGTGGCAATATTCTTCCGCAGGGAATCGAACAATCCTATTTGGCACAGCGCCAGCGCGGCGAGTTGCCGGCAACGTACTAAGAGGATGATTCTTCGTACCCGAAATTGCAGCTACTCTGTCCGCAATGCTTCTTGCTCTGTCCGTTCCTGCCGGCCACGAACGTGGACCGCTCGCCGCCGAGCAGTTCCTCACCACTTTCCACCAGGCGGATCTTCACCGGGATGGCGTTGATCTGATCATCGGTAACCGCGGCCGGATGAACGGCCTGTTCGTCCGTTGCTCGCCAGATCTCAATCCGATCGTGGAGCGGCAGCTCTACGCAGCCTATCCCGAGGCGATGCTTGGCGAATTGCCAGACGATGCCCTGTCGCCGCCGGCCGGGTCGATGACCTGGAGCATGGCACTCCATCTCGACCCCGATCTGTTCCCGTGCAAAAACCATAACCAGTTTCTCGACACCGATCGTTCGCTTGCCGATCCGCTCGCGGCTCTTTTCGGCGCCGTCGAGCCGGAGACAAGCCGCATCCACTGCCGAATCACCTTGAGCCTTCGGCCGGCCCGTTCGCACGACGTGCATCGAGCGAAGAAGGTTGTCGAAGGACTGAACCGATCCGGCCTCTGGCGATGGCCGACTTTCGCGGCGATCTATGTCACTGGCAGGCGTTCTCCCATCCGTTTGGTTCGTTGGCTTGTCGCACCTTTGCCGCGAGTTTTTTCGAGAGGGCGACCATCTCCTGAGATGTTCGCGCTCGCCAAGGAGAAGATCACCGAGCCGCTCTTTGCAGCCGAGCTGACACTGTCGGTTTCCGCTCCACCCAAGGCCGCCGACACCGCAAAGAAAAGATTGGAAGCGATGGCAAGCGCATTCGCGATCTTCGAGGAGGCGCATTCGGCAGGGTTCGAGCGCGGCCCGATCCGTCGTCGGCTAAAGCAGTCCCGTTCTTTCCTTCTTTCCGCCGTTGAAGCCGCTACCCTCTGGCATCCTCCCGCCAGCGCAACTCCTTCGTCCCCGACCCTGGAGATTGTCACGAGCCGGGAATTTCCGCCGCCAACGAACCTGCCAAAACCATCAGCCTTCCCGTCGCTCACGATCATCGGGACTACTCACTTCCGCGGGCACGGTGAGCGCTTCGGCATTCTCCCGGACGACCGCCTTCGCCATGCGATTGTTCTGGGGAAGACCGGCATGGGGAAATCGACCCTGCTGCATCACCTTGTCGCGTCCGATCTGGCCGCCGGCCGGGGGATGGCTCTAGTCGATCCGCATGGCGACCTGACGGAGGCCGTTCTTCGGTCAGTGCCTGCCGCCCGCACCAATGACGTGATCCTCTTGGATGCGGCCGATGCCGAATACCCGATGGCCTTCAACATCTTGGCGTGCGCCGATCCGTCGCAACGGCCCCTGCTGGCGTCCGGAGTGCTGGCCGCCTTCAAGAAACTCTTCGGCGATTCGTGGGGCCCACGCCTGGAACACATTTTGCGGAACGCCCTGCTGACGCTGCTCGAAGTGCCGGGATCGACGCTTGTGTCGCTCCTTCGTCTGCTTGGCGACGCCCGCTATCGCCAGCGGATCGTTGCCAAGATAAATGATCCAATCGTTCGCGGCTTTTGGGAACACGAGTTCGCTTCGTGGCCGCCGAAGTTACAGGCCGAGGCCGTGGCGCCAGTCCAGAATAAGGTCGGGCACTTCGTGTCCTCACCATTGCTTCGCAACATCGTCGGCCAGTCGCAGAACCATCTCGACCTGCGACGCATTCTCGACGGCGGCCGTGTGCTGCTTGTGAACCTGTCGAAGGGACGACTCGGCGAAGACGCATCAGGCCTGCTCGGTTCGCTGCTCATCACCGCCCTGCAATTGGCGGCCATGAGCCGGGCCGATGTGCCCGAGGAGCAACGCCGGCCGTTCTTCCTCTACGTCGACGAATTCCAGAACTTCGCGACCGAATCGTTCGCGACCATCTTGAGCGAGGCCCGCAAGTACCGCCTGGGCCTGACCCTTGCCCATCAGTACCTCGCACAGCTCGATGATGCAACGCGAGCGGCCGTCTTCGGCAACATAGGAACAATGATCGCGTTTCAGGTCGGAGCAGACGACGCCGAGGCAGTCGCCGAGCAGCTTGGCGCCGACGTCTCGCCGCCCGACTTGCTTCAGCTGCCGAAGCACACGGCAACCGTTCGGTTACTCATCGACGGTATGCCGAGTCGGCCGTTCACGATGAAGACGCTGCCACCCGTTCAAAGACATGATCAGAACCGAAGCATGCTAATCCGAGAACTATCTCGACGGCGATTCGCCCGCAATCGAGAACAGGTCGAAAGAGAAGTGCAGAGCCAATATGACCGTGGGTAGGCAGGCTCGCACCCTTCACTGAACCAGACATGGTCCGTTTTGCATAAGACGGACGCCGTCTGATATTATCGGAATGTCCTTGTTCAGCCCTCGAATCACAGCAATTAGCTGCTGTGTCATTTGATCAAAAATAGGCTTGGTAATCTCAATCGAGTTGGGATCAATAGGGGCTGGCGATTTCAGCGTATCTTGCGTGAAAAGGATCCAGTCTCGGTTGCAGCCGCACACTTCAGGCAGAATCGTAGTCAATAGGTACCAGAGATCAAAGAGTAGTGAATCGGTTATGTATTTATCAGTCTGTCCATTCTCTGCAATGGTTCTGTAAGCGTGATTTGTGGTATTATTGAGCACAAAATTGTCGAAAAAGCCTCGTCCCTCGGGCGCCGGCGCCAGAAACTCGTGAATCATTGACAGCTGCTTGGCCGTAATTGGTGCAATGATCCGGAACCGGTCGCCGCTTTGCTCCACCTGGGAAAAGTCGAACATCGGTTGTTCCCCAGAAGCCAGACGGTGGTCGATGCGTAACCGCTGCGAAAAGTGCATTACCCATTCGGCCCGAAACTGGCAAAGTCACCGATACAGATCCTACGCAAGGTGTCAAGCCCCGCGCCGACTCTGACATGTCGCGAGCCAGGTTTTGACTTCGGCGATTAGTGCTCGGACCAAATTGCAGCGTCAACAAGGAATCATCTGCGCCATTGTCTTCATCGCCTTAACTTGTGCTACGCTGCCCTCGTTTCAGACATCGTGTCTGAAAGATCATTCACATCACGAGGGCACAAGAATGTCCGCCACACTCTTGCTTCATGCGGGAGGCAGGGAGGTCACCCGCGAGGAATTGACCGAGTTCACCTGTCCGCCGGCCACGAAAACCTGGAGGCCGATCAGCCACACGAACGTGCTCGACACTGCCTTGAATACGCTGGCCGAAGCCGGCTACGAAGTCGCCAAAATTCGGCTCGGCGTGTCCAACGAGGGCAAACGATTCTTCGGAACATTGGATTTGACTACCGCGCTCACGCCCGAAGGAAGTGTTGCTCTTGCGGTCGGACTTCGGTCAAGTTTCGATCAGTCGTTCCCGCTTGGCTTCTGTGCGGGAACGCGAACGTTCGTCTGCGATAATCTCGCATTCCGCAGCGATCTGATGGTGAAGCGTAAGCACACGGTCAACGGCGCCGCCCGCTTTTCCGCCGACATCGCCAAGGCGGTCATGTCTCTGGGATCGTTCAAGGAAGCCGAGACGATGCGCATCCAGCAACTTCGCGACGCAGAGATGACCGATGCCCAAGCAGAATCGTTTATGCTGCGGGCTTGCCTGCAACGTGGCATCGTCGCTCAACGACAACTTCCGCTCGTGTTCCGCGAGTGGCACGAGCCAGAGCACGACGCTTTTCGGCCAAGGACGGCATGGTCATTGCTATCGGCCTTCACGTCCGTGCTCCGCGAACTCCAGCAGAGGAACCCGGCCGAACTCGCTCACCGCACGATGCGGCTTCACGCCTTGTTGGCACCGGCAAAAGCCGAACAGGTTGCTATTGCCGATGCAACGCCCGCCCTCGCGATATGACCCTCTCCTGTCCAACGGATAGGAGCAAGCCCCCTCCAAACGGAGGGGGCTTTTTGTTCGAGCGTGGCATCGTGTTATCCTTGTGCTCGTGGCCAAGGAAACGCCCATCAACGATTTCGGCCTGCTAATTGGCTACCTGATTCCGGGCTTCATCGCGCTCTGGGGGCTCGCATTTCTCGATCCGCCCCTGAAAACTCAACTTCTCGGCGCGGGCAGCGACCAGCCGACCATCGCCGGCTTTCTCTATTCCACTGTCGCCGCAATCGCTGCCGGCCTTACGGTCAGCACCGTCCGCTGGCTGACGATCGACCGCATTCATCGCTTGACGGGCATCCACCGTCCCGATTGGGATGCCGCATTCTTGGAAGAGAACATCAACGCCTTCAACATCCTGCTGGAAGGCCATTACCGGTTCTATCTTTGGTACGCCAATTCTCTAGTGGCGATTCTTTGGGTGTTCGTCGCTCGTCGCATTGCTGCGGGCAGCTTCTGGCCGCTCGATGCATGGGATGCCGGCCTCCTTGCCGCGATTCCGTTGTTCTTCCTCGGATCGCGTGACACGCTAAGGCGCTATTACGTCCAGATTGGCAGGTTGCTGAAGAGACAACCGAAGGACGGCTAATTTGTCGGATTTCAGGAAACCAACTCGGCCATCGACACTTTCAAAGCCCGCGCCAACTTGTCGATGTTCACGATGGAGATGTTCCGTTCGCCGCGTTCGACGCTGCTGACGTAATTGCGGTGCAGCCCTGATAGTTCGGCGACCTTCTCCTGGGAAAGCCCTTTCGCGAGGCGAATGGCCTTGAGTTTCTCTCCGAAACGGGTCATCACGTTGGCCAAGATCGATCCCAGATTGTCCGCAGGCGGAAAAGCAAAAAGGGGCGTTGACCTCAATCTGGGAATCCCGATAGAATCATTCCACACACGTTACGTTTGCAAACGTAAAGTAGTCAAACAAGGAGAGCGAACATGACAAACGGCATCGATCACCACGGAAAACACGCCCGAGGCCAGCAACCGCCCGCCAAGAAACGAACATCCAAGAAGGCACCGAAGAAAGCCGCGGCACCGAAAGGCGCTACGCGAGCGTGGGTGGACGCGGCGGTTCTCGGAAAAAAGCCGATTTCGGACTGATTTCACGGTCGGATGTGGGGACGAGCAGCTTTACAGATCGGCGAAAAATGGCCCGGTCGCCGGCTTTGGCGGCCGGTGCCTGAGAAGACGGCTAATCAACATTTCTTCTGTTCCATCAAGCCGAAATCATCGGCCGTATGCGGGCCGATGTTATACTTTGCGAAACGCACTTTGCACGCAATGAATTTCCCCGTTAATGACGACCGGCAACCAGGCAAGGAATCCGATCCGCCGTCAATGCCGGAAGGCGCGCCGACGGAAGAATTCTCGTCAGGCCAGACTTCAGTTGGCTTGTCCAGCGCGCCGCTCATCCCTGCATTCGAGCGCGGGCGGACGTTGACAGAAGCCGACATTCGTAGCCGTTTCACCGAGGCATGTTCCGCCTGGCTGGCTAAGTCTCCATCGCTTGAGACACGGTCCGCTTATTCCCGCGAATTGAAACAGTTCCTCGTCTTCGCCGGAATCCCGGTTGACGCGCTCGAACTGCTCACGACCGTTCGTCCGCAGCAGGTCGCTGCATGGCGAGATCACCTGCGCGAGCGAGGACTCTCCAACGCCTCGATCGTCCGCAAGATTACCGTGCTTCGCTCGCTCTTCAGTTACCTGTCTGTCTACGGCTATCTCGGTGCCAATCCAGCACATAGCGATTTCGTTGATGTGCCGGCAGTTCCTCGCGACGGAAAAACCGTGGGCCTGACGCCGGAGGATTGCCGGCGTCTGCTTGACGCGCCCTCGCCCGACACACCCGAAGGAATTCGCGATCGAACACTCCTCGCTGCCCTCGCCTTTACCGGTTGCCGTGTCGGCGAACTGACTCGACTCCGCGTGAAAGACTACAAATCCAGCGGCGGACATCGGGTATTGGAAGTTCGTGGAAAAGGCGGAAAAGAACGACGCGTGCCGCTGCACCCTGAAGCGTTTGAGCGAATCGAAGTGTGGCTAGACGAAGCCAAGATTCGCGAAGAAGCTGACGCCGCACTCTTTCCGCCCACCAAGACCGCGCGCGGCCGAGGACGCGACGGCTTCCTTCGCCGAGCACTTTCGCGTCGATCGGTGCAGCATCTCGTCGGGCGCTACGTCCGGCGCCTGACCTTGGATCCCGCCGTGACCGTTCACTCCTTCCGAGTGACGGCCCTCACGACGGCCCGCGAGCGCGGCAGCGACGTGATCGATCTTCAAGATTTTGCCGGGCATGCCGATCCGCGAACCACTCTCACGTACATCAGAACCAGGGATCGACTCTCGAAGTCCCCGGCCTATGTGCTCAAATATTGAATTGGCCTCTTGTGCTAGTGACTTGATTAGCCGAATGTACAACTCAGACGCCTCGGGCGTTCCGGTCCCAAATGTACTTGTGGAACTGAAGTTGCATCCGTACCTGGAGACCTGATTCAAGGAGCCAGTCGACGAGCTCCACCGGCTTCAAGTCGCCGAACACCGTGCTCAGAAGCACCGTGAAGCGAGTGTCCAACGAATGCTGCCGAATAACGCTGACGGTCCAGTCGAAATCTCGTTTCGAAGCAATCACGAATTTGATTTGGTCAGTCGGCTTCAACAAGTCCAGATTCGACCAGACGTTGTTTTCACACTCACCGCTGTCAGGACATTTCAGGTCCATAATGACGTGCACGCGCTGATCTACCCCTTCGATCGAGACCAGTCCGCTCGTCTCAAGCAGTACTGTCAGTCCACGATCGGCGAGGCAGGCCATCAGGGTCAGGGTCTCCGACTGAAGCAGGGGTTCGCCACCCGTAAGCTCGACCAGAGGGCACCCGAAGGCAAGGACCTTTTCGACGATGTCATCGAGCGCAATCAAACTGCCTTCCTTAAACGCATGCGGCGTGTCGCACCAAGAGCATCGCGCCATACAAGCCGTGAGGCGGACGAAGACGCACGGTAAGCCAGCAAATGTGGATTCGCCCTGGACACTGCAGTAGACCTCGTGCACAAGCAGTTGACCTTTTGGCTTATCCCTCAGCGGTGCCAATCGGTGTATTCTTATCTGCGACAGATCTCCCGCTGGTGTAACGTTCATTTCCATTACCTTCCTTGAATTACACCATGGCGCCCGGCCGTTGGTTCAACAACTTCGCAGCATTCTCGTGGATTTGCCGAATGAATTCCTCGGACATTCCGGCGTCGACGAGCTGTCGCTCTTGATGGACCACAGACCCGAAAGAGCCCTTGCAGATCGGGAAATCAGAACCGATCAAGAGTTTATGGTGAGGCGCATGCCTGGCCAGCAGCTCGGCCTTTACGCGGCTGGCCAGGACGGAAGTTTCCAGATACACGTTGGGCAGCCGGTTAGCGACCGAAATCGCTTCCAAGACAAGTTCCCGTACCAATCCTTCAGCGACGTAAGTCGTCCCGGGTTTGTCGGAGGGACCTGGCGCGTACGACCCACTGTGAGCCATAATGAAGATGAGGTCGGGAAATGCCTTGGCCACGTCCTCAAATAATCTTCCCCGCGACAATTCTGGTTCTCGGTCGTCGGAATGCACGAGTAATGGAAGGTGGCGCTCTCGTGCAATCAACAAGGCCGGCAGAATATTCTCGATTGTGAACGGATACCGCTCGATGTACGGGTGTAGTTTGATCCCGCGAGCGGTCTCAGGGACGCGGGCAAAACGAGGCGCGCGAACCCAGAAGAAGGGGAATAAGTTCAGGCCAATTGCCCTGAACCGTGCGAGGGTGCTGTCCTCCTCGTAGATTGCGGCTAGCAGGCCGATCTCCTCCCGTCGGGCATAGGCGAGAGTCTCCTCGGGAGTTGGCGGCGGGGTCGTGTGCGGCGCCCCGATCCTGTCGATGTGGATATGACAATCTACTCGCATGGCGCTAGGGTCCCTTCTTCTGAGAAAGGTCTCGTCGTACCGCCTCGAGGTCGGCTTTTGGGGCGAATAGTTTCTCGGCCTCGTCTTTGGTGAGAAACCTCTCTGCCTCGTTCCGGTTTAGAAATGCGGCGAGTTCTTGTTGTCGCTGAACGTCGACTAGCTCGGCACTCCGCTTACGAAGCGCCTCAAGCTGCTCGGTGAGGCGCTCGTGCTCAGTTTTGATCTCCGTGATGGAAGTCGGCGATCCCGAAGTCCAAGAAACCCCGTTCGGCGGCGACAGGATGGACGCCGCTGAAAGAAGGCCTCCAGCGACGAACAACGTGAGTATAAGCGTGGGACCACCGTTCGCCCGTAGGGACCAGATCTGCGCAGGCGGCTCACCGTAGAAACTGAGGCGGTACCCCGTGGGCTCCGTGCCCTTCGAGTAGTAGTAGCAGACTGCCCACCAGATATACAAGACTCCGGCGAGCGCTTGGCAGATGATCCCGACTTGAGTGAGCCATCGAACCGGTCCGTTCGCCCAGCAAATCCCATCGAAAATAATTGTCACGATGATGAGAAGAGCGAGCCCACGGAACCGCCATCCGACGATTGCCCTCGCCCCTCGTTCGTCCTCGGAGAAGATCGGTGGAGCAGTTCTGGCTAACTCCTGAGCGACTCCCGCCGCCGCGGATGGAGCGACAGCTCCCGCTACCGCGGCCTGCACCGCGCCAGCGCCAGGCCCTGGGTTTGCGCCCGCAGCCAGGTCCGCGGCTTGTTGAATCGCTGCTGCTGCGGCCGTTGCAGTTGTCTGGAAAAGGTTGAGTAGATTCTGAGCCTGTGCATCCCGAGCTTGGGTAGCAGCGTTGGCTACCGCGGCATCGATGGCCTCTGCCACTGAGTTGGCGGTCAGTTGGTCGGCGACCGGCTGACCCGCCGCGGCGGTTCTTGCTTGCCGAAGCACGCCTAGAGCGGCCGCCCTGGCGGCTGCCTCAAGAGATAACATCGCGGGCGTCTGGGGGTCAGGTGCTGCCGGGGCAGGTTGAGTGTCGAGTGATCGCGCCGTGCTATAATACTCCCGTACCATCTCGTCGATCCGTTCGACCCACCAAAACACAGCAGCCCCGGAAAGGAAATAGAGCAGGACGAGAGAAACCAACACTTCCCCATTCGTGACCGACCCAGCCCGAAGAAACGGCCATGTTGTGCGAAGATAAATCACCAGGGCCACGGTCGCCAATACGAATACACTGGCCTTGCTCAGCTTGTCCATTTTCGGCGGGCGAATGGTGCCGTACGCGCTGGGGATGACACCCGGTTTGGCACCCGGGAACCGGTTCTCGATTCCCTGGATCATCAATCGGTTTCGCAGGCTCCACCACGTCGCGTTCGCCACGATCGAGAGCGCCCAGAGAGTCAACACGAGGATCACGCAGACCGAATACAACTCGACGTTCGCCAGCTTGCCAACTGTGAATACCAACGCCACGCCACCTCCGTAGACCGAGAGGAAAGTCCAGAGGCGGCTGTCCTTGTTGTTTATGTTGTCCCAAAGCTTGCTGTATAGAGCGAGTAAGAAATCCTTCGTATCCTTATCCATGAGTGCCCCTCTTTTGACACAGTGTTTCCCAATGCTGGGCTTTGGCCGGCGTTGAATTAGCTCTCCACCGGAACGTTAGTTAGATGTAATCCGCAGGCCGACGGAGCAGTCGAAACGGGTTCATCCGTGTAACGACAGCGCCAGGGAAGCCCCGCGCAGCTTCTTGCCGCGCCGCAACGAACTGAGGGTGAATGTCGGTCCACAGCGGATGGCAGGCGAGCCGGATTCGACTATTGCTCCGGTGAATGAATCCAGTTATACCTTGGAACGATTGGACCATCGGGTATCCGAGGCGCTCCATGGTCGCGGGTACGGGCGTGCCAGCCCCTCCGACAAGACTAGCCCAGGGATTCGGTGTCGTCCCCCAAGCAGAAGACAGATCTACGGTCGCTCCACCTACAGCAATGTGCGCCATGTCCATGGCCAACCTCCAATCGAGCAGTCCATGGTAAGCGAGATTATGGAAGTCCCGTAGGCAGCGATTGCAGGAGGTGTCGCACTCCAGCCCGTGGGGCATGCTGGCAAGCGGAGCTGCCGGGGGCGTCCGGTCCAACCAACGCTGCGCGATGCTGTTGGCACATCCTGGGTCGGCTTGCTGCATCAGCTCCGCGAAATGTGTCTGCTGGCCGAACCACCGGCAATAACCAGCCCCGTTCTCCAGCTTGTCGCACAGAAACGCTTGTCCAATGGGTCGCTGCCCTCGTTCGACGACGCGGAAACTGCCGTCGAGTTCGGTGGGGTCCACGTCCAGCCGGGCGGCAGCCGCCAGTCGCAGGAAGAAGGCGAAGGAATACCACGCTGCCCTCCCCTCAGCCTCCTGCGGATCAGCAAATACACCCTCCGGCCAGTCGCGCACGTCGATCAGCAGGACATCGGTACGCCGGCGAGCGAGAAGCGCGATCCGGTAGCTGGGACCATTCCCTCGAACTTGACTGTCCGGGCGAGGGGAAACCACGTATAGCCCTTCCCGCTGGCCCCCGAAAACACTCCCCTGCTGGAAATCGAACCCACCTTGTCCGCCGTTCTCATTTATCGAGAGAACCTCATCAGTCGTCGCGGCGATCTCCACATTCCCGACGGGGACCGCTGGGGCGGTACAACGGACGCTCAAGGTCGGCCGCGTCGCCCGCGCGCTCCACTCGAATGCCCCTTCGAAGTCATCGGGTCGAAAGTCTGTGATGAATCCTTTGGGCTCGCGTGCATCGATGACTCGCATCTCATTTCGCTGGCACACGGGACACGTAGTGCGCTGCGGTTCCTGTCCGCCCGGCGCTGGGTTGTCGCGCAGGGGCAGATAATCGACAGCCTGGCACCGGGCGCAGACACCCACCGGGGCTGACGGCCGCGTCAGGTCAGGTGCGAAGCCGGCCCGCGAGCGGAGCTGCCTTCCGTACGGGAAGAGTTCTACAACACCGCAAGCGCGGTGGACCTGCTTGTCCTTGACGGTCTGCGAACCCGGGGCGAATTGACTGATCGCGATGTCGAGGTCGCGATCGACTAGGTTATCTTCTGGCGGCCACGGCCGGGCCCTCGGCCAGCGCGTGTAGAGCAGCCGGACCCGGGTGGGAAACCCGAACATCGGCAGCAGCCCTGCGTTGGCCAGTCGCTCGCTGAGCGCCTCCTGGGTGAAGTGCGCGTTGTCCACGATCTCCTGGATGTTATCCAGCAGATTATTTCGCAGGTAGGCGACCATGCGGTCCGCGAAGGCCGCATCGCCCTCCCACGGGGTCGCCTGGACCAGGGATGTGATCGCACGGCGCAGCTCCCCCTCGCAACCGGGGAGTGCGAGCCACTCCGCCACGAGCAGGCGGAAGATCGCGCTCCAGCCGACGGCAGGGCCGAACTCGCCGTGAACGCTCTCGATCCCTTCTTGCCCGGCCCATGCCTCATCGAGCGTCTGCTGCGGAATGGTCTCGTAGGCGCGGCGTAGAGTTTCCTTGATAAGAACGCGCAGGAAGATTGGCTCGCTGCGCAAGTCAACGTACGGCAGGGGCGGCGGATCGCCCGTCATCTGTTCGGTGCGCCAAAAGTAGAAGTCGTCGTGGCTACGTCCCCGGCAGAAGGTGACGGCCATTGACACACCGGCACCTCGGCGGCCCGCCCGTCCGACCCGCTGTTGGTAGTTGAACCGGCGCGGCGGCATGTTCGCCATCATCACCGCCAGAAGCGAGCCGATGTCAACGCCAGCCTCCATCGTCGTCGTGACGCTCAGCAGATCGATGCCGGTCACCTGGCGCAGTGGCCGCTCGTTCTGGAGGAAGACTTCCTGAAACCAACGCTGCCGCCTCGGCCGTTCCACGCGGTCAGTCTGGCCGGTGAGCTCCTCACAGTGGAATCGAAACGCCTCCCCGGAGTCCTCGGAGAGGTACGTGTAGTAATCGAAGATGTCTTGCGCAGGGCTGGGGACGAGCGGGACGTTGCCGCACTCGATGCAGTAGCCCGCCGCGGGATGGAGGAAGAAGCTGTTACAGCGCCGGCAACGGAACCCCTGCTGGGGACCGTCGACGGCCTGCAACGGCCGTGACAGGTAGAGTCGGTCGGGTTCGAGGCCGCCGCTGTCCTGGCCCCCGATGAGGGCCTGTGAGGCGCGCATCTGCTGGACGACCTGTGTCGAGGGGACGTTGGCGTGCTGGTTGAGATACCCCTCGACGTGAGCGGGGAGCCTGACGTCATCGCCACGATCGAAGTAGTCAGCATAGGGATGCTTCCGTCGCAAGCCCAAAAACCGGATCACGGCGTTGATCGCCTGGACCAGGCGGTCTGCGGGGTTGTCGGTCGGCCGGAAGGTGACAATCCCCTGGCCAAGGCTCTCGAAGCTCCGTGCACGGTGCGGGAAGAGGGCGTACATAAGCTCGCCCATGAGGAGGCTGCGCATCCGATTCACGTGTTGGCCGACGTGGGCGGGTGCGGGCTCGGGCGGCACGGGCCCGTCGGGCGTCCAATTGTAGCATGTCCACCAGTCGTACCGCTGCCACTCCTGCCCTTCCTGGACCCAGAAAGCCAAAGCGTCCCGCTGCACCCCGCCCGGGCACATGCCGAGGAAAAGCAGAGTCTGGAAAACCATGTTACGCAGGCCTTCGAGCGGTACCCGGTCGGGATAGTCGTTGACGATCTGGAGAAAGTGGTCGAAGGCGCTCTGGTTAGCTACCGGACCGTTCATGAACCAGACCATCACCTCGGCGGCGAGCGCGGCGTTGAAATGGATGAAGCGGTTGCGCAGCTGCATGTCTCCGCCCGGCATCGCCTGTAGGTCGCTCGCTAATCGCTGATTCATCGCCGCGAGGCGGCCCAGCGTCCCAGGGAGTAGCGCTGAGAGTGTGTCCACGTTCACCCTGAGGAAGGCCAGGAAGCTGTTGAGGTACTGGCTGTGCGCGCTCACCAGGGCCACCCGCACCATGTCGCGGAAGTGGTCACGCTCCATGCCGGCGGCGAGCTTTGCGGCATCTTGCCGGCTATCGGAGAAGATTACGAGCTTCCGTGTCATCTTGCCGGAACGTGGCCGAGGCATCTCCCGGACCTGCCCGCCGGCCAGGACCTGGCAGGATTTCTGGAAGCCGGTCATGTGGTTCCGGAGCGGGGTAGGGAAGTTCGACCGTCGGCGGTAGTCCGTGCCGCACTGCGGGCAGCGGACGGGGAGCGCCGGGGACTCTGCCTCACGGGCGGGATCGACCCCATATACCCATCCCGCGATCTCCCCCGGCTGCGGCGGGGCGGCCGTTCGGCGCAAGACGCCCGTGGCAGTGCTGAGACGGGCCCGCTGCCAGAAGCGATTGATCCCCCCGGCGGTGTACTCCTGCTCGCGCTCGGGCAGGTCGTCGGCGACGGGCCAGAAGATCGCGTATGTGGATGCCCGTTTCTGCAGGTCCACGCGGTCAGGCATGTTGTCGAGGTCGGGTTGGTCGGTGGTGAGGATCTCCACGACTTGCTGGCCAAGAGGTGTGCGCCCGGTAGCCACCCAGAAACACATCGCCGCACACCTCGCACACGATCAGGTCGAGCACCCGACTGCCACAGTCGCAGGTGATGCGATGCCGAGGGTGCAATGCACCGACAGGCAGCGGTGGCTCGCCCTCGCTCGTCGCGGGGCGCTGCACAGCGTTACAGGAGGGATTGACGCAGGCCCAGAGGTTCTGGAGGTTGTGGAAGAAGACGTGCCCGCGCACCGGCTGCGGTGGGCCCTTGGGCTGACGCCGAGGGTCGCGGGCGACGGCGAGGGCAAGGAGTAGTCCGCGGAAGGCGTCAGAGACGCAGCCGTTACGCGGTGCCTGGGCGAACAGTTCAGCGTCCAGCCGAGGGGCCTGGGTAGCGCGGATCTCCTGGCCGTTCACCGCGGCGATCGCATCGCGCAGGGCGTCCGGGGCGCCGCCGGACGCGTAGGGCTTCTGATAGTGCCTCCTCAACGGGCTCGCTCCCCTGCTGGGGCCGCCCCAACGCTGCGGCGAGGGTGCGGATGGCGTCCAATGTCTCGGTCGCCTCCGCATCGGGCGGTTCCATCGGGTTGAACAGGTCTTGCTGTAGCCGCCGTGCGAACTGCTCAAAGGCCGGGCGGTAGCCGGAGAGCTGGAATCGCGAACCAGTCGGGGGCAAGGACTGGGGCTCCGCAACGATGTTCTCGACGCCGAACCGGCGCCCGAAGAAGTCGTGGAGGAAGGCCAGCGACTGCTCGTTACCGGTCACGCTGGCCGAGGTGGTAAGGATCTGAAGCTGCGGGGAGTCGGCGCCAAGCCCGATGCGTTGCAGGAGGAGGCGGAGAATGTAGGCCACTTCGGTCCCGGGCGTACCGCGGTAGGCGTGAAGTTCGTCGATGATGAGGAAAAACTTGCGCGTGGGCTTCTTCGCCTGTCCTTTGCAAAACGGGTCGCCGGCCAGCCAGTCGCGCGTCTGCGTGAATATGCCTGCCTCGATCGCCCGCATGAGCATGATGTTGAGCATGCTGTAGTTGGTGATAAGAACGTCCGGCGGGGTCTCCTGCATGTCCCAACGCGACCACATCTCGCCGCCGTCGATGTTCTGGAAGTAGTAACGAACCTCCTCCTCCAGCCTGCCCTGACGCACCTCTTCGATGATGTCGGTGCTCTCCCCTTCGATTTCCGAGAGCCGCTCGCGGAGCCGTTCGATCGCGTGCTCGTTGCGCTCGTACCCCCCCTCTTCACTGTTCCACCGCATCAGCCGCCCGGAGACCGGCGTGAGGCCCGTGTAGCGGCCAAACAAGATCCGATTACCCCCACGACGCTTATCGAGGAAATCCGCGTGAAATTTATCGGAGTCTAGCGTGCTTCGCAGCCGTCGTAGTTGATCTTCGACGAGGGCGTTCAGCGGGTAGAGAATTCGCGCTCGCACCGCGTGCAATCCTTCCTTAGCCCGCCCAGTATGGGCCCACTGGCCGTTGCCATCCTCGCGCGTCCCTCCACGCCACCATTTCCGCTCCGGAGGTGCCTCCGGACTGTTTGGCCACGTCCGCGACTCAGCGGCGAGTTGGGCGAGCAGCGGGAGCAGGAAACACTCGGTCTTGCCCGAGCCCGTCCCCGTGGTAACGACGATATCCTTTCCTTCAAGGAGGACAGCGTCGAGGCACCGGCGCTGGTGTCGGTACAGTTCATCCGTTGGGCGCATGAGGCCCGCTGCGAAGTGCTGCAGGTCGCGATATTCCTCGGGCAATTCGGCACTAGTCCTCTCCAGAGTAAGCCCGGAGGACGGGTAGACCGGGACCGTTTCCACCAGCGGCGGCTGCGAAAGCATGCCGGCAGCGGAAAGGAGGTCACGCCGATCCCTGACCAGTTGCGGGTAGCGCAACGGGAAGGCGCTCTCGATGTACATCCGGTAGATGCTGTTCATCCGCTCATACCCACCGATCAAATCCCACATCAGATGTCCTCCTCAGTTGCACCGCGGCACACTGGTGCGCCACACACTCTAACGTGCCGCTGAACATGTTGGAATACTGCGTCTTGTTTCCAGCGATTCGGGAAAACGTGACAGCTGCCGGTTTGGCCGCGGTCCGATTAGTCGGAGCAAAATGTCGAGTTTCGCGCAGAGCCCCGCCGCCAATTCCTGTGGGATGCTTGAGTAGCAGAGCCACCCGGCGCGACGGGAAAGGCTCGGCAAGAACCCGGAAGCCTGCACGAGAATCTGTTCGTAATCGAAAGGCCAATGTTCCTCAGATGGCACGAAGAATTCCTGCCCTGACTGGTCCCACTCCGCGTGAAGAGCGTTGTTTCCCAACTTGCCGGCCAGGAAACGCAGGCCGTACCAGTCGCCGCGCAAGATCCGTCGTCCCTCCGCGTCGAAGCACACTGTCAACGGTGATCGAACAGACAACTCTTGCGTCAGCCGGTACATCCCCCCCGGGCCAACGACGCGGTGGGTAGGCTGATCATAATGCAGAGAGGTGCCGACCCAATTCACGCCGTCCCATCGCTCGGTCCGCACGAACTTCCACAGATCGCGAATGTCGAACGACTTGAGCGATGCGGTCCATTCTCGCCAGCCAAGCAGTTTCTGGGCGCGGCTGAGGATATCCTGTTCGAGCCGGAAGCAAGCGCCACCGACTGAAACCGTCGGTACCCCAGCTTCGACGGGAAGACAGGAGCAAACCCGGTCAGGCCCGCTCGGTTGCGCGATCTCCTCTCGATTATCCGGCAGGCAAGCCAACAGCGCGGGCGTTCGCTGGCCCCGAAGCACGACCAGTTCCGGTTCAAGTGCGAGCGGGGCCAAGGTTGGGGGTTGCATGGTCCATCGCACGCCGTCGTCGGAGAGGTGGCCAAGCAGTATGAGACGACGAAGGATGCGACGGGCTTGACGACCATCCTGGGCAAGCCCGAGGATCTGGCATGTGCGTAGGAACTCGTCCCGCCGCCCGGATCCCGCTGCGGACAGCCAGAAGAGCAGCTTGTTCTGCGCCGCGCTAGCAAGCTCGACGGTGTCGACGGTTGACGCGGACTCATCGAATGCCCCCGCAACGCCGGTGACCTGGGAACGTGTGACCCTGCGGCCGTCAGGCCGCTGACGACCAGCCCCTTTCCGTGTTGCGTCGGAGGGAAATCGCTCGCGCTCGCCGAGAAGCTCCTTAAACGGGTGCTTGAAAACCTGTACGCGCTGCCATCCGTCCTGTGGCGCGGCATCCCAATTAAATGGGTGCAAGCGCGGTTTGCGATTCCTACAGCTAGGACGGTCATCGTAGCGGAACAAGACGACCTCAGCTCGCCCGACATCGCCGCGACCAGTGATTGTTCGCACGGACTGGCGACACCAACGAAGGAGCTGATCCAAACAGGGTGACATCCCCAGGAACTGCCAGCGCCCGTCGCTAATTGCAAGGAAGGCTTGCCAGGTTTGCGTGGTCCCCACGAGCGAATCCCCCAGTGAGTATCAATTGGGCTCGGTTGCTACCAATGCGCATTCGAGTGAGCCCCACGATCTGATGGACAATACCAATCCCGGCAGCGCCTGCCGGCGCTCCTCGGTGCTTGTCCCGCCCACGAGGGCCGCCTCGATACGGTAGAATCCCGGCGCCAGGGCGGGCAGATCGAACGGCTCATTCGCGTGGACGCGAGTTTCAGACTGACGCTCGTGAGTTTGGAGATTGACGATGGATGCCGCTGCAAATCCTGCCGGCGCATCCACGACTACTTGCGGAAGATAATCTTGCATCCATCCTGCCTGCCGATCAGGTGCGGGGAGCCCTCCTTCCAAACGGATGGTCCCACCTGGCGCTGGGCGGATTTTCTTAATGAGGGTCTGTGAAATCTCGTCCAGCTCGCTAAGCCGAATGCGCCACTGCGCCCCGTGGACCTTACATCCCCGGTACTCTAGCCATGTGCCGTTGGATAGGTTCGCCGGGGCACCTTCCCAATCGACGAGATCCTGCGCGCGCAGATACTCAAGCAGATCACGCAAATACGGGCGGCACAGCAGGACGAAGGGTTGTTCCGGCACTGGCCGGAGGTCCCAGCTTGCAAATGCTCCCGTCCCGGCGGCGCGAGGGTCACCGTTCAAGACCCAGAATTCCTTGTCAGGGTAGACGATCTCCTGAATCACCGTGCCCGGCGTGACGACCTTGAGCGCCAGCGAATTCGGTGGCAAATGCCCGGAAGGAAACGGCAGCGTAAACCATCCAGGACGCTCCGGCCGCAGCGATGCCTCAACCCCCGCCCAGGAAATTCTCAGCCCCACGCTGTCCTGTCCCTTGGGCTGGCGGAGGTAGATGCTATAGGCTACATCCCCCATGAAAGGGTCTTCTTCACGGTAGAGACCTGCCGTCAATCGCCGAATCGGACGAGCCGCATGTTCGACCTCCTCGTCCACGAGATCCGCGTCCCAATCAACACTCGAATACACGTCAAAAATGGCTGCAACGGTGGCCTCGTACCGCAGCTCCTGTTCGGGATGATCGAGCAGCTGCCACAGTCGCGGGCGGTTGAATTTTCCCCGGTGCGCTTGCATCCAGCCGATCAGCATTTCAGCGTCATACACGCGCGAGAGGAAGCGACCGCGCACCTCTTCCCAAAACCGCCTCGCAATCCAGCTGCGGTCCCCGTCCCGCAGCAGTGTTTGCGACAGCGGGTAATTGATATAACGGCGCCCACCGCGACCCGGTCGAGCACTCGATCTCCGGCCATTAGCCTCTAGCCAGTCTGTCCACTGCGGCCAAACCTTTGCATCCTCGTAATCCCGCAGTCCTCGAGGGCGCACTTGCTCGTCCTCAAGCTGCAGGCCCAGGACTTGGCGGAGTCGCTTAAAGTAATTTGTCTCGTCAATGTGTAAGGAGGACCGACTCAGCTCAGGTGATTCTTGAATTTCCGTTTGCATCCAGTGGGCTGCCAACACCATTGAGGCCAGGAACGTTACATACTCTTGAGACGCAAGGCGCGGCACTTGATAGAGCCGCAAGTCGATTTCTTGGCGAGGTTTCCTACCCTGGCGTGCGATGTGGCGCACCCAGCGACGTCGTACCAACGCTAGGAAATCGTCACTATTTCTTCCCCATCCGCGACCAATCCTATTTAATACTTCTTCTTGAACGCTCAGAAATACGTACTCCCCTGCCGGCACGTCGAAAACGACGTGCTGCAAGAGTGCCTCGTCCCAGCGCTTGCATTCTTCGGCGAATGCAAGCTCGGGCATATCCGCAATTACGCTGCCCACCGGCTTCTCTCCCCTTTACAAGTCACACCCTTCCTACAGCACTGACGGTCCGCCATTCAACGAAGTCTTGGCACTGCTCGGCGACGCGCTCCAACACGCTATGGATCCGCGACGGCCGATGTTCAATGTGAATAACGAGCGTATCAATGGCGCGTGTGAGCGGGATCATGAGCCAGCGTGCAGCGTGCAGAGATGCACTGCGGTCCGCATCCACAGAAGCAGCCGCAGTCTGCCGGGCGTGCCATTCGTTCACCTTGTAGTCGAAAAACGCATCGAAACCCCACAAGACTGTGATCCACCCTTCGAGCCCGCGGCTGGAGTCGTAGGAAACCACACGGAATTCTGACGGCGCTAGCGGATAGCCGGTTCGCACATCGGCAAGTGTCCCATCCCATACGTCATAGCCCCAGGCGCGCAAACGCTCTGCCGGCAGCGAACCTATGACCCGGTTCCCTTCGCCCCGGATGATCAGTGCGGGCGGGACGCAACCCAACATGTCTACGGGCTGGTTGCCGGCGTTTACCCCCGACGTAACGAAGGCATCGTGTAATGCCCGATCGGAGAAATAGTCTCCTTCGATAATCACAATTCGACCGCCAGGCGCCTCTGGATGCACTTCTAGATTCCACGTGCCCAAGCCGAGCGCGGAGGCCATTTCATTGCAAAACCGCACAAGCCCAGCCTTCATCCGTAGGCAAACCGGCAGAAACACCGTTTGCGACGCTCCAGCGGGCAACCCCACTTGCCAATCACACTCGGTTCCCCGCACCAGCTGGTCTACACCGTCGGCGACCGCGAATGGTCGCAATGGGAAGATATACCGCAGCAGATCACGCTCATTCTCCGGCCAGTCCTGACCCTCATCGATGAACACGTAGTCCCATCCGAACGTCAGCGGCTGCTCGGCAATAAGTTTGCCCAGGTCCTTCGCCGTTACTGCCCCTGCATCAGCATCGCCAGTGCTTCGTTTTTCACCGCCTCGTAGCGCAGCAGGAAATCATCCTCCATACCGGAAATGTGACCGAGACCCCGCAGGACGGCATGGAAGAATGAGTACACTGTCTGGACCTGAATATTGCGTGTGCCAACGTCATCTGGCACACCGAGAAGTGTGAGCATTCTCCTGAGATCAGCGGCCAGCGCGCGGTTGTAGGTCAAGATTAGGACCCGGCGATTTTGGGTCTCGTAAAGGCGCCATGCCAGCTGCAACAACAGCATGGTCTTGCCGCAGCCGCCGCGGCCCCGCAGGATCACCTGCTTCTCTCCGAGCATGTTCATCCATTGCTCGCGAACTGCTGCCTTGGAAATGCGATCCATACGCACCCGATCGAGGCCAGTCGGCTGTAGCGTACGCGTCAAGAGATCGGTGGCGGCGCGAAATGAACCCGCTGCCCCAGCACGGCGCGATGCCAGAAGCCAACCGATCTCCGGCCGGTGCGTTCGATCAAGCTGGAAGAGCACGTTGACGAACAATTCCCAGGTCGAGTTTCCCCCGAGCATGTTGTGTGGACGGGGCGGCATATCCTTGTTGAGCAGATTTCTCAACCAGATCAGGTTGCCGATGTGCGGGGCGGCGATGCCGTTGTGTTCAAGATAATTCTTGAGCGAGTATTTCTGTTCCTCGTTCTGGTCCGACGCGCTGCTCCAGACCGCTGAGCCAGCGCGGAAGTAACGTACATCCACCCGACCCGACCCGACAAAACGAATACCCGTCGCGTCGTGCTCCTTCACCTCGATCACGACGCAGAGGCTGTCGATAAAGGCTTCCTTTGGGCGGAACGCGGCACCGCTCCCCGAGGAGATATCCAAAAAAGGGGTGAAGCGGATCGGTTCGTCAAACGTTGCAAGCAGGACAAGGTCGATATCGCGGCGCTTCTGGCCGTGGCACTTCACCCCCGCAACGATCGACACTGACACTCGCGCATCTGTTTCGACCCACGGCCAGCTTGCCAGAATGATGTCGCGCAGAGCTCGGCCGGCCTCTGCTTCGCGACCCTCTTGGCTCCCCAGGAGTTGTAGCATAGCTCTCCCCTCACGGTGATTTCGACTGTTATTACTCGCGAGCTTCAATTCGAATCACCACCTCGCCTCGCATGAATCGTTCTCTTAGCGCCTCGAAGTCCGGCGCGGCAGATGGACAGTCGAAGGTGCCGGAGGTCGTCTGCGCGAACCCGCGCAAAATCTCAGTGAGCAAGATTCCTGCCTTGGTCACTTCCTCCATGCCCACGGCCCCATTGCCCTCAGCCAATAATTTCTCAAGGCCAGAAGCAAGTTCCTTCCAGCTACGCTTCTTCTGCAAAGGGTTCGCCCAGGTCTGGCCATCCGCCTTCATACGGGCTTGCGCGATCAAAGCCTTCTTTCAACCCGTTCATGGCCCACCGGTAGAGATCGACGAAGTCATCGTAGCCGCCGCGCTTCTTCTTGCGCCGCGCAGCTTCGCCTTCAAAAGTTGGCGCCGGCGTACGCGGCAGCAGTGGACCTAATCGCTGCCGAAGCAGTTCCAGATCGCTATAGAACGCACGTGCCTGGCTGTAAAGCAGGCGCTGCAATGCCTCACCGATGGGGCGAAGCCCTTCGAGGAATTCCGCCGCAGCAGCGAGAGGCTCCCACGATTGCGTGGAAAAACGCTCACGCATTCGCGCGACGAGCTGCCCAAGCTCATGGCCCGGAGCGGGGTCAGTCGCGGCCACCTTCTCGCAGAGAGTTGACACGGCAAATAGCTCCTGGTTTGCGGCAACCCAAGTGAGGAGCGCACGTGACTGCTCCTCGAATTCCGCCACCCGAGCCTTGAGCTTCTCGATTAACGCCGCCATCGATTCGCGCCGTTGCACCCAGCGTGCAGCCCACTCAAACTGCCCGTGATCGCCAGCAGCAAGTTCGTCTTCAATGCGTTCCGCTTCCTTGCGGAGTGATTCCACCAGCTTCGCCTGCGACCGTCTCAGCGCGTCGGAAATACCCGAAAAATGCGTGCTAAGCTCCGTTTTGAGCCATTCATCGGGCAGCGACAATCCCCGGACCTGTCCTATATTCGTGCGAAGAGTTTTGAGGTGCCCTTCCCGCTCCTGGCGAAACGCTTCAATGGACTCGCAAAGCTCCTCTTCCAGCCTGTCTGCAAGGCGCAAAAGCTCCGCTGCCTTGCCCGGAAGCGGCGGGGAAGAACTTGGCCGCGCCGAGACGTTCAAGTTTCTCCCTGGCCGCTACGATTCGCTTCCGCGCCTGGTCTTCAAGCCCGGCATTTCCTGAAACCAGACGGATGCCCTTGCTCTGGTCGAGGCTCAGAAGCTCGCGCACCTCAAGCAGCAAGACAAGCTCAACCGCTTCGTGATCTACATACCCCTTGTGCCTTAGAAACTCGCAGGCAGCGGCCAGCGGAACAGGACGTGTGCGTGGGCACCCCCGGAGGTACTCAAGGAGCGCTGCCTCCCCAGGGTGAAGTGAGAAGCGGATCGACCAGGCATCGCTCGTCGCCGTCACCTTTGCCAGAGGCCCCAGGGAACGAATGAAGCTGTCGCCGGCCGCGGTGCTGGTCTGGTTGAAGAGGAGACGGAAGGCGTCAGCCTTCGTCATCGTTACTTCTTCTTGGCCGCGCCGCTGCGCAAGGGTCAAATGTCCGCTTGCCAGCCCCTTTCGGTATGCTTCGACCAGCGGCTTCCAATTGCGCGCGGTGATGAGCGTCCGGTAGCCTGGGTAGCGCTTTTTGCAAGCGATGGAGAAGAGCGCCCGGATGAGTTCCGGGCCGCGCTGACGCACTGGCCGCCCGATTCCGGCATCGACCTCACCGTGGATCAGGAAACGCATGAGGTGGTCGAGGCAGAGGTCTCGAAACGCGGCGAGTTTTCGCAGCTCGGCTGTTGAGGCGCTGCCTGAGCTGTGAGGTTGTTTCCCTGCCTTGCCGTTGCCGGCATGATTGGCCTGCGGTTCTGCTACATGCGCCTGGAGTTCACCGAGGCCAAGCAGGACATATGCCGGACGAAGCGGCTCCGGCTGTATGTACTTGTGGTAGCGAGCGATTTCCGGTGGAACCTGTCCGTCAAATGGTAGGAGAGTCGGCATCGTCAGGATGACACGCGGAGTACCCTCCAGGTTCGTGATAATTGCTCCCGGCTGCACACTCTCGTCGGTAGTCACCGCACAGATAAAGCCGATGCAGAGGTCCACATCCTCCGGCCACTTTGACGGCTCTGTCTGCCCAACCCAGACCGCAACCTCCCGCGCGGGAAAGTCCGAGTCAAAGCTCCCGCGAACGAGCTTGAAGCCAGCGACCGACACGCGGGTGTCACCTTCAAAAAATGCCCACTCCCCGTTTGCCTGGCCAAGCCCGGAAAACAGTTTCGGCAGAAGCACGCGGCTAACAAGCTCGGGAACGCCTTCGGCCAGTGCGGATACTGCCGGCATGGCATCCCAACAGCGGGCAAGTGCGTTTTCCCACTCGCTCCCTCCGCGTAATACCTGCTGGAGCTGCTCAAGCGCAAGCCCTCCGGGGAGTTCCACGAGCAGTGGGCCAAAGAGTTCATCGCGCGCGTTCTTCAGTTTCCGGCCGTTGCCAACTTGGTCGGCAATCACCTCCGACGGGCAGCCGCACGGGAACGCCGCTAGCGTTCGCACCAGGGAACACCGCACCGCGTCTTCCTGGACCCAGGCGTCAGACAGTAGCTGCGTCAGCGTCCGCTGCACTGGCGTTCCTTCGCCGAAAAAGCGAAAACGTCCTTTGTGGAGATCATCGACGAGACTTGGAATGTCGTAGCTCTTGCCCGTCTCCGCAAAGCACTCGGCCGCACGGTTAATCACGTCAATGACCGTCCGGGGGCCATTCGCGAGATCGGGCCGCTCGACAAACTGCCCGAGCGAATCAAGTACCGCCGGCGTGATCGCTGCAGGGGAAAGAGCCTTCCCCTTACGGCCGTTAGGGGACGTAAGCCGCTCCCACAACCAGCGGGGAAACTCCCGGGTAAATACTCCCGTCATCTGTAATGCCGGGCTGTGTTCCCGGACCCGGTGAAGGAGATCTGCCGCCCAGTGGCCAAGCCTCGCTTCAAGCTGCGTGTCCAGAGTCAGGACCACCGCGCAGGGCGTTTGTTCCGTGCGCATACCCCAGACAAACTCCCGCAGCCGGCTGAGCGTACTCACGTCGAGTGGGCCGAGGAGTTGCTGGAGTTCGTCGACGATGACGACGAGACCGCGCGACCAGCGAGCCGACATCTCTCCCAGCCGAGCCAGAAATTCCACCAGCCGGTGGGAGTGACCGTCCGGCGCCCACCGGCCATGTTCAAGCTGGTCTTTCAGCACCGTTCGGACTTTGCGAACAGGAAGCTCGTAGCGTTTCGCTTCAGTCCGTGCGATCCGGTCGAGGCATTCCGTCCATATCTCTTCAAACAGTTTCCGTATCTGCACCTTGTCCTTCGGGGCCTGTTCTTCCGCTAGGGCAGCCACGCCGGCAGCAAACTCGTCGTAGTTGGTGCAGGACAGTGGCGGAATCGCCAGGAACCCCTCCGCGCGGGCGTGGTGCCAGAGAAGGACGCCCGACGCTGTCTTCCCAAATCCGTATGGCCCGGTGAGACTTGCCCAGGTGCTCTTGCCGCCACCGACACTTTCGAGAACGGTCGTTGAGAACGCGGCAAGTTGAGGTGGTAGCCAAAGCCGGTCTGCGAGCCGCTCGTAGTGAGCTATCACCTCCTCGGGGAATTCGCGCGCGCGTTTTCCGTTTACCGTATCGGAAATCGGAAGGAGACGCGGACTCCCTTCGAGTGCCGCCCGGCTGCCTGTAGCATTGGTGCGAACCGCCATTACCTACTCCTTTGCCGCCGCTCCCGCAAGCCAGCGAATAAACGCATCGTCGGAGCGCTCGAACACCACTGCGCCCCGTCCACCAGGAACGAAACAGAACTCTGCTGAGTCGCGAGCGTATTCGACGACCGAAAGCCAGAGTTCATCAGCAGGTACGAGCAGACTCTCGGCTAGATACTTCAGCGACTCCCCTTCAAGGACAGCCTTGCCGCCACCGAGAGCGCACACAGCGGCAAGGTTCAGCCGAAGCGCGCTCGCGCCAGGTGCCTGCCCTCGCACTCGGGCTACGCTCTTGCCATGCAATTCAACTAGGGACGGGGTCTGAGCCGATAGCCAGTTCGTCACGCCAGAAACGCTCGAACGGCTGAACGACACTCGTTCCGCGTGAAACCGATCCGCCGCTTCGACTACGCGAAGTACCAACTCGTCGACCGAAATTCCCGCCGGGGGGCTCACCAGTAGCTGACTGCACACCTCGCGATAGCTCCAGGAGGGACTTCCGTGTTCTTGGTCCCCCTCCCAAAGCCATTGCCAGAAGTAAAGGCAGTGGATTGCGGCACAGAACCCAGTTTCGTAGGCGCCGCCACCGGCTGCTAGAGCATGGCCCAACCCAGTCAGGACAATCGACTTCCCGGTGCGACCGATGATGCAGAGGTCCTCAAGAGAAGCAAGTATCTTCGTGAGATCCTGCCGGCGGGCAAGGGGCGAGGTCGTCGCCCGCGCAGCCTCCTCCAGTCCTCCCTCCGGGAACCCGACCCGGCCAAGCTCGTGAACCAGCTGAAACGCAGCCCAACCCAGTTCGGGGGTAAAATCGTGCCGCGTGTGGAAGGTATGCGTTGCAGTCCTAGCCATTTCCGCTCCTTGCCCGGCCGAGGTCGGCTCGGGCGTTAATGGAGCGGGTCATTTCGCCAAAAACGATGGCATTATGCCACATCCGGGCAAAGCGGTCGGTCTGGATGCGCTTGTAGTCGGTGCAAAACGGGCAATCGTGTCCGGTCTCCTCGCAGAGCGCGTAAAACTCCCGGGCGCTGAGCCCCGGGCCACAAGTTACGGCGGAGGCCCCGTTGGTGACGTTTCGCCGACCACGAAAGGGCAGATACACATTTCCGTATCCTGCCGTTCGCATCCACCCCGAACTGTCAAAGCTGCTTGTGCCATACTCGACAAAGCGATCGACCAGGTTCGGCGAGCCGACGCCGAAGAGATGAAGGTCTACACCCTCGGCAAAGTGGCCGTCGTCTTGCGATGTGCTTAACAGCTCACGCACTGCCTCCAGCCGAACGGCTGCATCCCGGGTGAGCAGATTTATCTCGGAATTCCCTCCCCCCGTATCGAAGCTCCCAAACCCGAGACGATGCACGCCGGCCCCGAGGAAGCTCTCCAAACAGAGTCGAAGGTGCCGGATGCTGTGCCCCTGGAGCACGCCGAGTGTCCGATTGCGGATCGCTTCGGGAAGCCGCTTGTGGAACTTGGCCCCCTCGGCAGCAGTGACGCGCACGCGTTCCTCGACTTCCGCCGGACTGTTCTGAGACGTGGGAACGTAGTCGGGAAGGACGTACGCCGCCGCCCAATCGTGCTCGCGGTAGAAGTCCAAGAGCCTGGCAAAAAGGTCCTCGTACCGGATTTTCCCCTGCTGGACAAAGAAACCACCGGAGTCAAACCATACCGAGATGCCCCAGGCGTCACGCATGTGGCGAACGTACGACATGGTTCGCGGTTCAACAAAAAGCGGCGTGATGATGCAGTGGTCAAATGGCCGCTCTGAGCGACCTTCTTTTTCCCATAGCGGAATGAGGTTTCTCAGGTCGTTTTCGGCATTCGTCAGCGAAGCGACAAATGCGAGAGGCCGCACCGCCCGCAGTGAAAACTCCCACTGGTACAGCGGACGTGACTTGCCGGGCTTACTTCGTCGGTGCGCCCGGCGGAAGCCCAGCGAGCGATAAAACTCGTTTGCCGGCAATTCCACCGGGCAACTTAACCGGATGAGGGGGGAGTTCGTGCCGCGGGACTCGGCGATGAGCGCTTCGACCAGAGCTTTGCCGACTCCATGTCCGCGAGCGCTTTTTGAGGCAGCGACTTCACGAAGGGTCGTGTGCCCGGCGCGGGTATGATGATAATGAAGGAAGCCAGCGGGCTTACCGTTCATCATAGCGACAAGAAGTTCGCGCTTTTCTATGCTTTCGAGAAAGGACTGCCGGGTGTGAAAGCCAAGCTCGGCCCGGCACTCATCGGCGATGTGCTTGACAGCATCGACATCGTGGGTAGTCGCAAAGCGAACCTTTACCGGCGATTCACAAAGGAATCTTGCATCCTTCGGCGCGCGCTTTCCTTTGCCCCCGGCCGAAGCGGTCCGTGGACGTGACGCAGGCCGAGTATCGGTCCCATCGCTGCGCACAAACATGCCCCACGCAACGGAAGTTGACTGTAGAGGCCGGAAATCCGGTCATGATTTACCCAAGTCATTCTGACAATTTCCACGGGCGTTGTTCGGTCCGTGGCGAGACGGTGAACTTGCCAAGGCACTGACATTTTCTGACCGTCAACCGGTGCAAAACTCCTTATCGTAGCATGCTACAGAGTCGAAGTTCTGAGTGCCACACGATTTCCGACGCTTTGACAAGTCCATGACGCGCGGACGTTAGCATTCCTACCAAATCGAGCGACTCAAAATTGGTAAATCCGACTCGAGAATTCGACTTGCTAACTGCTTGCGGCGAGTTCTTCGTCTTAAGAAGTCGCGTCCCCTGGAAGTATTGGCATGACGGCTCAAACGTTCGCTTCCGTTCCGCGGCCCAGAACGGGTGAAGCCGATGAATCCTGGCAGAGAATTGGCAGAGAATTCCTGATAATGGCAGAGATTCTGTGCGAAAACCTGCTGTTTCAAGGATCACACGAAGGCATGAAAAAACCCCATAAATCACGCTGATTCTATGGGGTTTTTATCGATGAAGGCGCTGGGACTCGAACCCAGGACCAACGGATTAAAAGTTGGTTACACTTCACCCGTTGAAATCGCTGAAAACGCCGAGAAATACTGGGTTTTTCGATGGCGGAGCGGAGGTTTTCGGCTCGACTCTACTTTCTACATTTTACGGTGTTTTCTGCCATTTTCCAATGGCAACTCTGCCACTATCTCTGCCATCTCTGCCATTTTCTCATGAGTGGGGTTCGAGCAACTCGGCACGCAGACGATTGCTCGTCGCGGCTCAATGAGTGCTATCCTCTCGCCGTGAAACCATTCACCCTTCGGCATCTCGGGGACGATGAGCTCACGATCCACGTCGATAACGCCGTTCGCATCGTCTCCACCGCGGGCGAACCATACGCCACGATTTCCGCGAACGTGCCTGGTGCCCATCTGTCTGGCGACGAGTTCATCTTCAAGACCTACGGCGAAAACGAGGGCGTCTTCGAACAGCTTGTCGCGTTGGGGATTATCGAGCCGACGGGAAGAGCGGTGTCCGTTGGCCGGGCAGGACCGCAGCTCGTGTGCAGACTCAAGGCGTAATTCTTCATGTCATGGGTCGGAAGCGTCGCCCGTTCAGGCACTGCCACCCACGCATGGCCTCGCCTTCAGAATCGAGAAATTACGGGCGGCGATCCCACTATTCATCCGAAGAGGTTTTCATGGTTGTCTGTCGCGTGGAACAAGATCGTTTCCTGGCCGTCATCGGTGCGGCCGAGTTCGTAGAGAAGGATCCAGTCACCTTCGATGTGGCAGTCGCGCATATGCTGCAGCTCGCCTCGGAGCGAATGGTCCTTGTATTTTGCAGGAAGAGCGATGCCCTGCGTGAGCATCATCATCGCCTCGTCCAGCTTCGCGATATTTTTTCCCGACCGTCGGATCCTCGCGTAATCGCGGCGAAATCGCTTCGATAGCTTCGGCATCCGCGGATTCACGAGCGATGCAAGGAAGCAAACATTTCCTTTGCGTTCTTGAACGTCTTCACTCCCTTTCCCGCGCTGGCCTCTCGTATGGCCTTGCGCAAGCGCGCATTCGGGATCTCAGAATGGTGGACGGGAGACGGCAAGAAAGGAAGTCCGCCCGTGCGTCTGACCTCGGTGTAAAACAGCACGATCGCCTGGGCGGGCTTGATGCCCTGGGCCTGAAGGATTTCCTCGGCTTGCTCCCGAAGCGATGGGTCGATGCGGTGCTGCAGGCGTCCAGATTTCATGAAAGGAGTGGAATGTACTCCCATTGTACTCCGCATGACTCGTCGGCGCAAGGACCGCCATACGGATGAAACCCCTCCTTTTTGGTACGCAATTCTTTCCGAAGGCCGCCACGGTTGATCCACACGCGGGATTCATGGAAGGGGATACACTGGGGGCGTGCTCAACCCGATTGGCATCCCCGACGACGACAAGGCCGCGCACATGGCGGCGGAACGGACCCGCAGGCTCCGCGAGAAGGAAGGGATGTTCGCGGAGTTCATCGAGCCGGTCACGGCAGGGCAAATTCAGGAGGCCGCCCGCAAGCATCGAGACCGCTTC
Organism: uncultured Planctomycetota bacterium; assembly: GCA_963718635.1. Classification (GTDB taxonomy): domain Bacteria; phylum Planctomycetota; class Planctomycetia; order Gemmatales; family Gemmataceae; genus JAIOQJ01. The sequence goes on from OY970367.1 coordinate 233,132, forward strand.
CAGAGGGCGTTGGATTCGCTGCAATCGCGAGGCGAGGAATGCAGGGCACGCGTCCTTTCCTTGGTAAGCCAAGAGGAGATGGCGTTATTAGAAGAACGCCGCGCGAGTTTGCCGGATGGACCGGAATACCATGCCGATTTCTGGCGGCGGGCAATGCAAGCGGCTACAAGGCCGGCATAACTTTTGGCTGGCGAGAATACACACGCTTTAATCGCGCTTGTTTGGCTACCGAGCTTGAGTTCAAGTATCCACCGCAATACGCTACTAATTCCGGGGTCTGTGCGATCAGACTACCCGGCAGAATGAGAGCAAAGGACGGGGCGTCGATCCCGCGGCTTGCGCGATATGTGCGGCGCATTCTAGGCGATGATATACTCAAGGAGTAGCTCCGGTGGACAGAGAAGATTTCGAGGATCGGTCTCGGTTCGCGGCTATTTGCAGGGATTTTGTGCACCGTGCGGTGGCCGAGGGGAGGTCCGATCGCAGAGAGTCATCGGAGAATGCCGACATCGCGGACCGGGCTTTCGAAGAATCTCTTTGGGTCTTGGCTCAAAAGAACATCGAAATCGTTTTCAGATACTCCGACTCTCCCATACAGACGATCTTCCTGAATGCGCTTGCTCTCACTTTCATTGCGCATAGCAGTTTTCTTGTCTTTCGGCCCCCGATGCAGAACGCCCCCGAGGAAATTGAATCTTTTCGCGAATATCTTCGCGGTCTAGACAGGTTCGCAGCCTGGTATGATTCCCAAAACGGCGATTGGACGCAAATCGACGCGTATTTCGATGGAGAAGTAAGTTCGGGAAGACTGGACCCGGAAGAGCGGTCCTGGATCAGCCTCTTGTTATTTACGTATCATCTGCTTCCGCTGCGGGGGGCGTTCCATGTCACGATGGAAGCGGGCTTCCCCCACGTGAAGGTGAACAACAAAGGGATACGTGTCGACTCTTTGTTTTGGGTGCCAAGCGCCCCAGAGATCAGCCTTGTGGCCGAATTCGATGGCTTTGCATTCCATTCCTCGAAAGACTCCTTTATCGCCGATCGCAAACGAGATCGGGCGCTAAATGCCGGAGGCGTGCAGGTGTACCGATTTGCCGGAACAGAGATCGTAAAGGATCCTTTGCTGGCCGCGAAGGACGTCTTTGAGTGGCTTCAATCGAAGGCCCCCGGTCTCTTGTTTCAGTTCGGGCCCTCTTGCGAAAACCGGTTAAATCCTGGTGCGGCATATGCCGCACCAGGCATTCGCTAGGGCTGCCGTTGAGTGCGAGCGCCGACTGGAAATGTCGAGCAGGTGCGCGTGACGACGACAGGGTTCGAAATTGCTTGAGATTGATGAAATGTGGCGGTCTATCACCATCGACTAAAGTGTGCTCGAAAGAATTCCCCTGTATACGCTTCGTTGGAGAATTCGGGCGTTTCCAACCAACTTGGCCGAACGAACGACCAATGCTCGAGCAGAGCATCGGCAATGTCGCGTGCTGCGCGATGGACTTCAAGGGGGCCTTCCTCGCTTGGCCGCAAATATAAGAAGTTGGCCCTGTCGCAAATCGGGATCGGGACAAATTGTCGCTCTAATCTCTTCGTTACGCAGACGAGTTGCTTGTCGTTCGTCCCTCGAATGGCGAGTCCGAGGGAAAAATCCGATGCGGCGAAGGAAAGGCCATTCCCCATGTCCATCAGGAAGCTCAGAAATCCCACTGTTCGAGCCACGACGGTCGCGTAATAGACTGATTGATTCTCGGCCATGATCCCCATTGGATCGAAGCCGTGCTCCAGGAAGCCGGACCGTTCGACCGCCAGGTAATTGCTGAAAAAGCGTGCGCCGGGAGGTTGGAGCAGCATGCCTGCATCATTCCAAAGGTAAGTCTTCCCAAGACGGTCCGGGATAACGCCCGGGACGAATGGATAGGCCGTGCAGGGGCTATATCGTCGCTTGTTTACATCCATCCATTGCAGGAATGTCTGTTCTTCCGGCTCTTTGAAGAGCGGTTTGCCGAGATGGGCGAACAACAGGGCGGCTGTGCCTAAGGGCACCGTCTTGCGATTGTCGGTCATCATCCCAAGCTTCTTGCTGTAGGTGGTGTTCGCGAATTTCGTATCTTCAATGTCGGACAGGTTCCGCCCGATTAATTCTCGCCGGAATGCCGAAGCCTGTTCCGGTGCCGATCCGTAATTGTTGTGGATGATGTGCGCGGCCTGGCCGCCAGATTGATAATGCGTCAGGATAACCGACCCATCGGTTGGCGCTAGCGAAACATTGGCCAAGAAGAGGTCGGTCATTCTTTCGTTTGGGGCGTCCTGACCCCGGCCTAGTTCTTCATGTTCGGCTTTTCGCTTGATCAAGACTTCAACGGTGTAGGCAGCCGCATCGGCGTCAATGACGTCGTGGTGAATTGGACACATCAGGATCAAGTTGCCGAAGCTTTGGCGATCGTCTTCCGTTTGAGCAGGGTCGTAACGTGCAGAACCTGGATTGTTTCCCTTGATGTGGCAGATTTTGGCCACGACCTTGCCACTGGACTCGTCCACCAGTGGTTGAGGGCAATTGCGGAAAGCGCAGCGATTCCTGGAAACAGCGAAAAGTCGCTTTATGGTCGGTCGACTAATTTCGGCCATATAAATTCGCCCCACCCTTCCTAGCAATGCAAACGGCATCACTCTCGATTCTACTTGAATGACCTCGTTCGAGTAGCTCCCGAAGCCCGATATCGGACATGGCGTCTGGCAGTTCGGCCGATAGAATGAGGGTGACCTGGCGTTTTCGAGAACCCGATGAAGAAAATCACTGGCGTGAAACAGACTCGTCGAGCCCCGGCGTTGGCTGCCGTCGAAGCTCTGCGAGCTACGGTCGGGAAAGCAATTCCTTTAGATCGAAAGTCCGAATACGGTCAATTCTTCACACCCCGCCCGATCGCCCAGCTCATGGGAGCGATGACTGAAGCGGGAGCCTGCCCGTTTCGAATACTTGACGCGGGTGCCGGCGTCGGTTCGCTCTTTACTGCCGTAGTCGATCATCTCTGCCAACGGAAGAACAAGCCCAAGGAGATTCAGGTTTCGGCGTACGAACTCGACCCGCAATTGTGCGAACGTCTGAAGGAAACCCTAGAGCATTGCAGAGGAGAGTGCGAGGAGGCTGGCGTCGTTTTTTCAGCCGAAGTGGTTCAGGGAGACTTCTTGGCGGCGACCGCTGATGCCCTGGATGAGCGGTTCTTCTCGCTCCAATCACCTGAGCGATACGATTTGGCGATTCTCAACCCGCCGTACGGAAAGATCCACAGCCAATCGAACGCCCGCAAGACGCTCCAGCGAATCGGCATTGAAACCAGCAACATCTACACGGGTTTTCTCGCCGCCGCCGTGCATCTGCTTCGGCCGGGAGGGGAACTCATCGCCATCACCCCCCGGAGTTTTTTCAACGGTAGTTATTTCCGTCCTTTCCGCAGATGGTTTCTCAAAGAAATGACGCTTCAGCGCATCCACACATTTCTTTCACGAGAGAAGGCTTTTCGCGATGATGATGTGCTTCAAGAGACGGTGATCTTCCGGGCGGTGAAACACGCTCCCAGGGCTGAGGTGATGATCACCTCGACCGACGGCCCGAACGAAGAGCTGATGTCACGGCATGTGGCGGAATATGCAGAAGTGGTGCAGCCGAACGATCCAGAGAGCTTCATCCGCATTCAGATCGACCCAGCATCCCGAAAGATCGCGGAGCTAATGGCAACGTGCCGGAAGTCGTTAGGCGATATCGGGCTGGAAGTATCGACTGGCCGCGTCGTCGATTTTCGCGCGACATCGTTCCTGCGCAAGTACTCCGCCGAAAAAACGGTTCCTCTCATCTACCCAATGCACTTTAGCCAAGGCGTGATCGCGTGGCCGAAAGAGGACGCTCGCAAGCCCGAGGCGATCGTTGATGCGGACGAAACGCGAGGCATTCTCGTCCCGAACGAGAATTATGTCCTCGTGAAGCGGTTCTCGGCGAAGGAGGAGCGGAGGCGTATTGTGGCGGCCGTGTATGAGGCGCAACGACTCGATTGTCGCTTGGTCGGCTTCGAGAACCACCTCAATTACTTTCATTGCCAGGGACGGGGCCTGCCCATTGACTTGGCCCGTGGGCTGGCCGCGTTCTTGAATACGACACTCGTGGACCAGTACTTTCGGCAATTCAGCGGCCACACCCAGGTCAATGCGACTGACTTGCGGAATATGCGGTTTCCGAATCGCCAGACGCTGGAGCGGATCGGATCGCGAATCGGAGAGGAGCCGCTCGAACAGGCCGGCATCGACGATCTGCTTAAGTCGGAAATACATCACTGACGTTCACGACAGCGTGTACATTTCCGGGATGCCCTCACTTTCGAATTGGTCCACTAACGGCAAGCTGGTTCCGGTCCAGACGGCTCCGGGAAAAGTGTCGATCGGCTCGAACGCCTTCTTGCCGAAATAGGCAGCGCCGCGGTTTTCATCGCGTCTCTGCTTTACCGATTTGAAGTGGGCAGTCATTCTGTACACGTCCGTCCACCAGAGCCCGATGATCTTGAAGCCGACGGTGGGCGGCTGCCATGTCTCCAGGACCTGCGCGTGAATGATGTAACAGGGAATATTGAGCCGCTTCATGTCGTTCTTGATCGTATCGCAATCGGAGCAATCAAGCTGGAACTGACTCATGTCCTTGATGGAGCTGCGGCCGGTCTTGTTCTCGATGCCGAATAGATTCTCCTTCGATGCAGCATCCCTCACAAGAAAGTCGATCGGCGCGGTTGCACTCTCGTCGGTGTCTCGTCGGGGACGGAGCGACGAAATGTCGTTCCGGACTAATTCCAATTGCGGCAGTTTTGGGCGTACATGAACGTCCCAGAAGTTCACGATCGCAAGTTCGGCGACATGATTGCGTCCGATGGCGCCGGCCACTCGATGACAGATGTCGCAGAGGAACCAGGTGCGCATCTTGACCTTGAGGATCTGGTTGCAAAGCTGGCAGTAGCCGTCCACCTCTTCGCCAGAATAAAGGGGAGCATTTCCGCCGAAAGCCTCCGTCGTCCAGGTACTCGTGCATGCGTCGCAGAGGAAGTACTGGCGGAGGCGCACATCTTTGCGAGGCTTCGCGTGCCTGACGCAAGTCGGATACGTGAAGGGTGGGGGTTTCGGTGCCTTCGGTTGTCGGGCCATGAGCGCGCCTATTTGACGGAACGACCGTACGAGGTACGCTCACCCCGATGGGATCGTGCCGAGTCGTTGGTGTGTTGCCAGCGCCGTGCGAGAGTGCCTTCTGCCAGGTCGGAGCTCTCACGCGACGGACGATCCCATCATCTTCCAGCTCTTGGCGGGCAAGAACAGGGCGCAGGTGGATTTTCCTTGGCCCCGCCACGCTGAGTACAAAATCCAGCACGGAGCAGGGTGTTGCAGAATTCTCTGAGCCGTCATCAGCGAGCCAATTCTCCGTCTCTATCGTCGCCTTCGGAGCTTTGGTCAGCTCAGATGCTAGAATAATCATCCAGTTCAACGGGCGGAACAACCGTCGTCGCTGGCGAGTTGACATAACGCCAGAGAGCTTGCGGAAGAGTTCGTAAGGTGGGCGCCTTGATCTCGCGATCGGAAACCGGAGGCGTACTTGTCGAAGCGAAAACGGATTGGACATGGTGCCATTACCGGGGACAAGGGCGTCGCCTTTATCCACCGGACCGTCCTTGGCATGGGCTTCGTTTGGAACGCTACGCACCTTGAAGCTGGCATCGATGGGTACATCGAGATTCGCGACATTGCTTCTGGCGATGTCACGAACTGCATTCTTCAGGCTCAGAGCAAAGCGGGAGCAAGTTGGTTCAAGGCTGAGACGGATGAAACCTTCGAATTCATCTGTGATGAGCGTGACCTGACGTACTGGCTCGCCGGGAACGCGCCGGTCATCTTGATCGTTTCGCGGCCAGATCAGAACGAAGGATATTGGAAGCCGGTGAAGGACTATTTCCGTGATCCGCACCGCCGCAAGACAAGGAAGATCATCTTCGACAAGCAAACCGATCGCTTTGATGCGGATAGTCGCCAACGTCTGATCGCTCTGGCGCTTCCTGCCGACAGTGGGCTCTATCTCGCCGCCATTCCTCAAACCGAGACGCTCGCAGCGAATCTATTGCCGTTGCAGCGATTCCCCGAGACTCTTTTTCGGGCGAAGACGGTGCTCCGCTATCCGGGGCAGGTATGGGAAAAACTGAACGGGAAGAATGCGGGAGATCTCGGAGAATGGATGTTGCACGATGGCTTTTTGTATTCGATCCACGACCTACGGGGTGGGGCGTGGACAGGGGCCTGCTTGACGGCGACGGTGGAGTCGCTCTCCATGTCGGCATGGGCCAAGGCAGAGGACGGTCGAGAACGGTACGTGTTTGTTCGGATAATGACTTTCTGCCTGGATCAACTGCTATATCGCCAGGGGGTGCGGTTCTCGAAGGACAAAGAGCAGTACGTGTTTCGTGCGACCCCAGACTTGTCTGAGAAGAAGGTCGGAGGATTGTCGGTCTTCAAGGCGTATCCGAGCAAAACAAATCCGGATCGCATTGCCTACTACAGGCATCGCGCAATGCGATTGCAATTGGTCCGCTTCGACGAAGCGTGGTACGCCGAAGTCACGCCATCGTATCACTTCACCCAGGACGGGTACTTGCTGTCGAAGTATTTTGAAGAACGCTTGAGCGGCATCAAGATGATCGAGCGTCAGAACAAGGTGCACCTCCGCCAAGTTCGATTGTGGGCGGAAGTGCTACAGCAAGTTCATCTTGGTAAGCCTGCCGACACGGGACCAGTACAACGATCGATGTTCGACTATTTGGAGGAGAAGAAACCCGAGCCCGTCATCGAGCCGTATCCGCATCTGGCCTTCGGCCCACTCGTGGAATTTCAGGTGGATTGCAGCGTGCCGGAAATTGCATGGCTGCCGTCGGAGGCGCCTGAAGAGGCGACGGAAAGCCGCGAAGATACTTCGTCGGGAGGGCTTTTCCCATGATGCGGCTTGTGCGGTTTGAGGAGCCATTGCTGCAATTCGGAACAAGCCAACACGTCGACATACGGTTTGGCCTGATGAACTACTGTCCGTTGGATTTTGATAAGGGAGAAACACCGAAGAAAATCCGCGTGGGGATTGTTGGCAGTGCGACGTCGGTCGAAGGGCTGCGGGATTGGCTTGAGAAATGCCAGCAAGAAATTCCCGCAAAGCAAAGCCGACAGCCGAATCTGTTCCCGAAATTCCCAGGCTTCAATGCCGACTGCGCGTTTCATGCTCAGCTGATTACGGACTCGTCGCTGCAGCGCGACATGTCGTCAAGCCAGATGCGGGCGATCGCAAACGCCGCCGTGTTGGATGAGCGGAAGATCGAGGGGACGCGCGCCCTCGTGGAGCTCGGTGCGATCACTGTTCGACAAGAAGCCTCCTGACGTTGTGGTGGTGGCCGTCCCACAAGAGCTCCTGGACGCATTCGAACCCGATGAGGCAGCGATCGACCTGGATGATGAGAATGCAGATGGTCGTACGGAGAAGCAATCCGGGATCGATTTCCATGACCTGCTGAAAGCGAAATGCATGGCTTTGCCCCGAGCTTGCCCGATCCAATTGGTACTTCCTGCGACCTACGACGCATCAAAGCGTCGCCGAGGGCGTGGCGCAAGCGTGACGTTCGGCCGCTGCAGGACGAAGCGACTCGGGCATGGAATTTCCATACGGCCCTCTACTACAAAGCGGGCGGGACGCCCTGGCGATTGACCCATGATCCGGAAAAGCTCCAGACGTGCTTCGTGGGGATCGGCTTCTTCCGCACGTTGGACAAGCAGAGAATATCGACAAGCGTTGCTCAAGTGTTCAATGAACGGGGCACCGGTGTTGTCGTGCGCGGCGAGGCGGCGATGTTCCAAAAGGAGGACCGGCAACTTCATCTGGATGAGGAGGGCGCCTATAAGCTGTTATTGCGGGCGCTGGAACAGTACCGTCACGAGCACCACACGGTGCCTGCTCGGGTAGTGATTCACAAGACATCGTCGCATAGCGCCGCCGAAATCGTCGGCTTCCAGCGGGCAATTGATGAGTTCAAGATTCACTCGTGCGAGATGCTGTGGCTCAGCAAGTCGTTCACGCGACTATTTCGCAATGGAGTGTACCCTCCGCTTCGCGGGATGTGCCTATCGCTGGATGATCGAACCCAGATTTTATACTCGCGAGGCAGCGTCGAATTCTACGCAACCTACCCAGGGATGTACATGCCGCGGACATTGCGGATCGGATGCGAGCGGATCGAGCAGACGCCACGGTACTTGGCGGAAGAGGTCTTCGCGCTCACAAAAATGAATTGGAACGACACCCAATTGGACGGGGGCATGCCGATTACAATTCGAGCCGCCCGCCAAGTTGGGGATATCCTCAAATACGCAAACGCAACCGATGACGTGCCACCGCACTACAGCTTCTACATGTAAATTGGGTACGTCGTGATACCGGTGGCGTGGAAGGCGTGGGAGCTCGATGCTCGCGGGGGTAACTGTCGGACGCTGCATTGAAGTGCCAGCAATACCCGAGTCTGTTTGTTCACCTATGAGATTAGGATTCCGGGCCTTCGCTGCAGCCGGGTAGCGCCGCTCCCGGTCCAAAAAGGCTCGTTCGCCACCTTCGAGTATTTGGCAAACGGCCTTTCTGATTCGGGGATTCTCCAAGGATCCTGCGTCGTAGTCAATCGTGGGCAAGCCGCCAGAGTCGTTCGGAATGGGCGTCGCGACAATTACTTGGTCGGCGTCCGCATTGACCACCAGATTGGCATTATGTGTAACGATGATGACCTGCCGGCGCTTTTCGTGCCTCTCTGAAATGGCCGACCAGTTCTTCGTAAACGGATCGCGGATCAAGGTTCTCTTCGGGCTGGTCAATGATCAGAGGCCTCTTATCCTCGGTGTCAATGACCAGATAAAGCAGAAGGAGAACGATTCCCCGGGTGCCTGGGGACAACCGCTCAATCGGCACATTGTCGTACGTCATGCTATAGCTGAGGGAGATGTGGTCCGTGCTGTAAATCCATGCGGCCACTTGCTGCTTCCATGCCGCAATTTCCACATTCGACTTAATCGATGGCGGTCGGAGCTTGAAAATCTCATGGCCATTTTGCGCGATAAACGTTGCCATCGCCGTAGACACGGCTTCAACGTCGCCGGCGCCCCATGCACGATAAAGGTCTTTCTTCACTACCTCCCGCAGTGCGTCATGCCCACGCAGATTGGACTCCATGCGAAGATCAAACAGCAACTTTCCTTTGTCGATCCATGTTTTTAGGTCGACATTCCGTGCCACTGAAAATCGCAATCTTTTGATCGTGCCAACGCCCTTGGCGAACGATTCGTGTAATGGGGAATAGAGTTGCTCGAGACGCGTTGTTTCGTCGATGAATGACTGAATACAGTCGCGATAGTGGTCACGCCGCTTCTGGATCAATTGCTCTTTCCGTCTCGCGGCGCCAGTAGCATGGTCGCGTTCATCCTTGTGCGCTGCAACGCTCGGTTCTCTTGCTCTAACTGCGATTGGAGTGCTGCGTACTTATTCTTGTTCTTGGTGTCGATCCCGACCTGGGCTTCTAACGCCTTTTTCTGCTTCTCTAAATAGTCCAGTGGCCACTTGTCGGCCGGCAAGGCCGGTACTGTGTCGGCATCGACGGGATTAGTCGCGCTGAGGGAACGAATGAGACCCGAAGTTGTCGTTTCATATCGTTGAATGAGTGTTTCGACATCTCCGACGTAATCGAGGAGGAATTGGCTCCAGTCGGGTTCGGCCATACCAAGATCATGGAATTTCTGCTTCAGCTTTTCGAGCACCTGGGGAGCAAGAGTTTTTCGCACGTTGCCAATCTCGCTGCGGAGGTCAGAATACCGCTGCAAGCGTCGCTTTTCCTTGTCAACCGTCGTGCTCAATGCGGTGAAGAGCCCTTCGAGTTCAGAGAGCTTTCCAGATCGAACCGTCTCACCTTCCGGCAATAACCCTTTCATTTGCCTTTCCGTTGCCTTAATTTTCCACTCGCAATCAGTGACCGCCTTTGTGAGTTTTTGGAGATTTTCAATGAGGCCTTCTTCAGTCACGATTTGACCGGAAATGTCCTCAATGGCCTCTTGTAAACCCTGGCGGGTTTGGCGAATTGGTTCCAAATAGAGGTCGACCAACTGCTGAAAGGAATCGCAGTCGAGTTGCTCAGTCGGCTTGGTATTATTGAAGATGACGCGCTCGATCTCCTCGACGAGCTCGGAGTGGAGGCCAGTTGCGGAACAAAGACGTTCCACGAACTGTTGGGAAAGGTATCGGACCAATTCTGGCCGGGATGGGAAGTCGAAAGGGCTGGAATCGGTGGTTGTATCGGTCCATAGGCTTTCGGCCGAAACGGGGGCTTCGCCCCAGTGCATTTCCACAGTGGCATCGCTCAAGTGGGCCGCTGCGCCATGCAAGAATGCCTTGGTATTGGCCTGCGCCTGGTCAGAATTCGCGGCTCGAGCAATGATGTCGGCTAAAGCCCGTCTTGCCGGAGCCTCTCGCACCGATGATTGCGACAAGTCCTGGATTTAGCTCTATGTCGTTCTTGGCGAGCCAGGGCGTATTCTGTGTGACAACGCGCTTAATGTAATCGCCCGTATCGATTCGTTGCGGTGGCTCGTCTCCGATATGGACACGATCTTCTGGCTCCAACACTGCCTGGCGAAGCGCCTCAAAGGTTGCGTCCCCTTTAATCCAACAATTGCGTTTCAGGTCTGGGTTCAAAATCCGTTCGACCCGGTGGGCGTCGCTGCCGTGGAGGCACGGCTTTAAGCCGCCGTACGTGTTCTCAATGTGCTCGCGGTCAAAGCCTTCTCTTCGGCCGAGCCAATAGAGGCGAGTCGATTCAGTCGCCGAGAAGATAATATGCGATGTTCGCTCGATTTCCTCGCGAAGCGCCGCGAATGAATCGTCTCCCTGAAGTCCGGCGGTTCCGTCATTCGAACTTCCGGAGACGGCGATGAGGCAGTTGTTCGTCATCCACGGAGTGTTGCTATAGACGTGCCTAATCTGTTCCAGGGTCACCTTGAACTGATTCGCCCCTTCCCTGAGGCTGCCGATTTCGTTGGCATGGCTGCCGAGTCGCGATCGGCCCAGGGCAATCAAATCGCCGCGGGTGCAGTGATAGTGCTTTCCATTTGAGCTGAACGTGAATTGGTGTAAAGCTCGTTCGATTTCGTCGATGTGGTTGGGATCGTCCGGACAGAAGAGGAAGTGCGCATTCACTGCCTTTTTCTTCTCTGTGTCGATGGTCAACCGCATCTCGATGTTCGGAAAGATAAGCCCAATATCCGATAGCCGGCCACTTTTCTTGTGCGCGAAGACTTCCTTGTACGTATCAAGGGAGAAGTAATCTGTTATGCCGATGCTTCGATGCGCGGAACCGATGTCTCCAGCTTGGTCAAATAAGTTTCCCAGTCATCATTGAATTGATTGCTGAGAAGCGTGCCTGGCGAATGGATGTGCGGATCCCAACGGCGCCACTTCGAGCCGTTGGTGATGGGGACGAGCGCGGGCATAATTCACTTTAGCAGTTGGCTGCGGTTCATGGTTTTTCATTTTTCATGCGAGATTCTGCTTGGTTCCGCCGACCGGGCACGGCAACAGGCAGTCTGATTCTACTCCTTTAGGTACATGTGGACAGTAGGGGCTAGATCGGTTTGCGGACGCCGTCGTTGCAGCATGCAGTTGCGCGAGGAATACGATCGCCAGAACGATGCCGAGAGTTAATGCGGTCAATGGCCTGTCCTCTCTCGGTCTCGATTGCGAATCTCCGATCAGTATTTCAACACGTATGCCGGCGATTTCGAGAGCCGATCCCGGCTCCTTATGTACGTCAATGTCGTCCTGGGGTCGGCATGCCCGGCAAAATCCTGAAGGTCGATCACGTCGCTGCCCCGCTCGCGGGCCGTCGTGAGGGCCGTCACCCGGAAGGAGTGGACGGTCACGGCGGGATCCAAGGCCAGGCGCCGGACGTAGCGTTCGACCAGGTGCTGCACGGATCGCCGTGAGAGTGCGCGGTTAAGGAAGCCATCGCGCCCGCGCCCGCGGGCGGTCTTCGTCGGCGGGAAGAGCGCTGCGTCGGGATGGTCGCGCAGCGCGGCTGCGTCGAGCCACGCTTCGAGCCGCTCGGACGCCTCCGGGTGCAGCGGAACGCGACGCTCCTTTCCTCCCTTGCCGCGCACTTCCAAGACCCGATGGCCGCCGCTCGACTTGTAGTCCTTCACGCGGAGTCGCGTGATTTCGCCCACCCGGCATCCGGTGTAGGCGAGGACGGAGAAGAGCGTGCCGTCGCGGATGCCCTCGGGTGTCTCGGACGAGGGCGCATCGAGCAGGCGCCTGCAATCCTCGGGCGTGAGGCCCACGGTCTTCCCGTCGCGCGGCACGGCCGGCACGTCGACAAAGTCGCTGTGCGCTGGATTGGCGCCGAGGTAGCCGTACACGGCCAGGTAACTGAAGAGCGAGCGGAGCACAGTGATCTTCCGGACAATCGTGGCGTTCGAGAGTCCTCGATCGCGGAGGTGGTCGCGCCAGGCGGAAACCAGCTGCGGACGGATGGTCGTGAGCCGTTCGAGGGCGTCAACCGGGATGCCGGCGAAGACGAGGAACTGCTGCAACTCGCGGGAATAGGCGGATCGCGTCTCCAGCGACGGCGATTTCAGAAGCCAGGCCGCACACGCCTCGGTGAAGCGGCCACGAATGTCGGCTTCGGTCAACATGCGACCGCGCTCGAAGGCCGGGATGAGCGGCGCGCTGGACAAGCCTACAGAAGTCTGGCCTGACGAGAATTCTTCCTTCGGTGCGTCCTCCGACGTTGACAGCGGATGGGATTCGTGGCCTGGTTGCCGGTCGTGATCGAAGAGAGATTTCATTGCGTGCAAAGTGCGTTTCGCGAAGTGTAACCCAGGTCGATGGGGGAGGAAGGATTTCCGGTTGCGGGTGTATCGAAAAAGTGTCGGAACACTCGATCCGAGACAAAGAGCAGTCTGTTGTGTGATTAGGGCACATTCGACCATTTCCGTAAAGGAAGCGAAGAACATAAAAGGCGTTATGGGATAGCAATCGGCACACGAGAAATGAAAGACATTTGCAACAAAGAATCCGCATGCAGTCAATGTGGATTCGTCGCATGACACGACTCGACATTGACGACGTCGCAAATGTTGACAGTAAAGTGCGATTCTGGCTTGTGGCGCATCCAACGGACACCCCGAGTTGAATTAGCCCGCTTAGGGTCTTGTGCCTTTGCGGAAGAGCAGGACATAACGATCCGTGTTAATGGTCTCGCCTTCCGCACATTCCCAGGGCTTAAATTGGAACTGCCCCACGACGACATTCTCGGTGAGATCATAAAGCTGCTTTTCAGCAAACAGAGCGTAATTCTTCTTCTGAAATAGGATAAGGTTGACTTGCGACATGTTCTTGAGAGTCCTTGAGACGAGATACGAATTCTGAAGCATGTACATATCCATGAAAAGGAGCGGTCCAGAGGCAGGGTGACTTGTGAGTCCATAGACGTAATTCATTCCTCCCAGGTTCCAGTACCTATCGATATGGCATCTCTCCATGATTCCGTCGAGGACAGGCGCCACCTTCCTATCTGCTGAGAGTAAGGGACTGGCACCTACTTGAATATACGGGAAGTCACTGAAAAACGGTGTGAGGAGGATGGTCGCGACGAGTCCAACTTCCAACCACTTCCTGTTCGCACGGAGAACGAGTGCAAGGAGTATGGGGTCCATGAATCCCCCTCCTGTGAGATTCCCGACGAGTGCTGCGATAAGTAGAATGACGGAACCAAGGGCCATCCGTATCCCCGGGCGCATATCAAAGGCATAGACGATGATTGGGAGAAGGAGCGGTGAAAAATGGAAGAGGCGGTAGAAGAGGAAGAGCGAACTCCTCGGAGAATCTCCCACACGAACAGAGACCATGAACGGGATATACATGAAGGTATAAATCGTGAAGATCTGGAGCCAAGCGAGGGTGAGCGCGAAGAGGATGAGGGCGATCACTTGAGGCAGTACATAGAGAGCGAGGAACTGCCTTCTTTCCGTCATAACGACCGCGACGCCAAGGGACGACAGGAGGAAGGGTTCCTTCATGAGAATCGCGACGTACAAGCACGGTACCGAGAGGAGGACTTTCAACCATTGTTTCCACGGAGAAAGGAGGACGCACGCATAGGCACAGAGCGCAGACACACCGAAGACTTCGGGATAGAAACCGGGGGCGGTGGAAAGGATATGAAGGGAGACAAGCGTTCCCGCGAGGAACCCCTTTCTTCCTTTGACGCAGAAAGCCAGAATGGGAATGCAGAGTGCGGCGAGGGCGGGAAAAAACTGTGCAGTCCACACTCCGCCGAGAAGGTGGACTACTTCTCCCAAGAGAAATATGCCTGGTGGTTTTGTTTCAAATAGGTCTCGGTAAGGTGCATAGCCATGAAGCATGGCGCTACTGATACCGAGAAATATCGCCCCATCACCCGCGAGATTTCCAATGAGCAAGGCGTAGAGAACGACAAGTAGAAGACTCGTCGTAGCAATCATTGCAATATGCCAACGGTGTTTTCGCAAAAACGTCATACCGTAAAATGGCGGCGGTCACGAGTATATGGATGAGTTGTTTTGCCAGCGAGTCGGATGCCGACGTGAATACCAGAAAAGTGCATAGATAACTCGCAAATCCGCCCAAGTGTAGGGTGCAACGCATCGTCTTACAACCAGAGCCGGTGACATGGGCTTATTTCGATGGGAATGAGTTCGTTTCTAGTGTGCGGTCGCGCTAGAATCGGCAGGCATTGGCAGATTGCCTTTGCCTACCTGATTCTTCACAACGCCTTCGGAGAACCTGACGATGACCAGACGAAACGCGCAGTCGCCCGCCACGCAGTCCCCCCCCCGCGACGGACGCGGGCGGGAATAACGGCTCGGCCGAAGGCCAAGCCAAGAACCGGCCGGTCTTCTCGGTCGGCCCCATCATGACGGACCCCAATAACTCGGTGTCGGCCGCGGTCTGGGAGCGCGACGTGAAACTGGACGACGGCCGGGAGTTCACGGCCCATTCGGTAAGCGTCGAAGCGACGTACCGCGACAAGGAAGAGCAATGGCAGAAGTCCGGAAGCTTTCGCTCGAACCAGATCCCGACGCTCATTTACTGTCTGCAGCGCCGCTTCGATTGGGCGTTGTCGCAGCGCGACCCGAAGCAGAAGCAAGGATGACACGGTGAAGGATCGCCACAAGCCCCTGTCGCAAGATGGGGGCTTCCTTGATTGCGTGCGCGATTTGCACCAGAATCCGTCCATGTCCAAGGAAACCCGTGTGGTTGTCCGGTTCCAGCAGGGCAATGCCATCGGCGTCATTGAGGAGCCCATTCGTGCCGATGGAAAGCGCGCCCCGATCGAAACATGGACGGTGAAGATCGGCGTCGTCGATAGAACGCTCGCGCTCGCTCCCCTTCCCGGCGGCGGATTTCGATGCAATCTCACGGCAATTGCAGGCATACCTGGTCGATTGCGGCGTGCAGAGGAATCTGCGTCGCGGCATCAAACGGAAGGGACATCGCTCCTGACTTGTCAATTTCGCAATGGCTCGTGGGAAATGCGGCGCAACAAAACTCCCCCCATTCGCAGTGAACAGGGGGAAAGGGTGTCCGAAACGATATCCTTCAGGGCGGGTCCTTCGCTTCGAGGAAGTATTCCGCGAGCAACTGCCAATCAACCTCCTTGAGCCCGTCGTCGAGCAGTTCGCGGAACAGGCCCGGTGGCTCGTCCTCGCGACCGGCCTGGGCGATGAAATTACGGATCTCCTCGGCGACGATCCGCTCGCGGTTCTTGCGTTTCCGCTTCCGTGCGAGGGCGATCTCGCGACAACTGTCACCGAGCATCGGGTCGGCAAGGAGCCATTGCTGGACCTTCCGTGTCGCGTAGTTCCCTTCCGGTTCCGGTAGCAAGCTGAAGAGATCTGGCGTCATGTCATCCCCCGTTCGAGCAAATCCTCGGCAATCTCATTCCAATCGACTTCGTATAGCGCGCATCCGAGCAAATCGGAGTACACGGAAGCCTCGTCGGCGAGCGGGCTGTGGCCGTCGACGTAGTCCTTGAGATAATCCGCGAGGAGATACTGACGGGCCTGATCGACTGTCCAGTCTCCTTTGACGACAGGAACACTCGTGGCGGCCAACACGATCGCCCGGCGCAATAGGGCACGGCACTGATTGTCCGTGTCCCGATCACCTGTCAGGAACATGTGGATGGCGAACGTTTCATGATTCCTCCATCCTTGGTAGCGCGTGCCTTGGGTGGGAATCGGCGAGAATCCATCGCGGCGAAGCCAGGTATCCAGGGCTTCCGCAAGCTCCTGAGCGCGGTCGAAATCTCTCGCGAGGATGGCCGCAAGCAGTTCACGCAGGTTGGCGTTCGGATCCATGATCCTCCTCCATGAAGTGCGGGGCGATCGTGTCGAGGGAGCTGTTGCGCTGGTCGGGACGCTCGACCTCGTACGTGTCGGCGCAGTCGGCGCACGCGACGGTGAGTGACATGTCGTCGGCGTCGATGATCTGGAGCGGCCCGTCGCAACTGCGACAGGCGCCAGGGCTAAGGTGCATGGCATGGTCTCCGCTTGTGAAGGAACGGGTCTCGGACGATGCCTGCCCGGAAACGGGCAAACAGGGCGAGGATGCCCGAACTTCAGACGGAGCGCCATTGCGGCGGGAGAAATGATCGAAGGTCAGTCGAACAGGGTGCTTTGCGGTTGTGCCGGGTCAGCGCCCGGAGGAGGTTCTGGTTCGGCGTCGTCCTGCGCCGGCACCGGGCGTGGCGAGTATTCGTTCCGCAGGCAATCAGGGCAAAGCCCGAGGAAATTCCACGTCTTGCCTTCGGAGGGAGTGAGTTCCGTCCACCCCGCATGCAAGGCCGCGGAGAGCGATTCCGGCGAGGCGGCATCGCAGTCGGTGCAGGCGATGGCCTCCGGGTTCTTGCCCGCTCCGGGCTCGGCATCCGCGGCAGGGCCAACGCCCGGGGGTGGCGACGGGTGGCGGGAAAACTCCCCCCGGTTATTGATCACCCACGTGAGATCTTCCTTGAAGCGTGCCAAAAGGTCGTAGACCGTGGACAGCACGTCGGTCAGCCGATCTACGGCCTGGGCGAGTTCGCCGTCGGGGTTGCTGCCGGGTGCGGATGTCGGCTTCTTCGCCATGCAATCGCAAGGACATTACTCCTCGTCGCGGGAAATGATGCCAAGCTCGATCAGGTCCTCGCGGTTCTTCTCGTCGCAATCAAAAAGGCGGCAAATGAGGGGCCGCGTCTCATAGATGGTGCAGAGGTTCGTCTGCCGGTCGAGGAATGCGCACGCGTAGTCGTTGGCCTTCGAATTGAGCATGTACCCTTCGATCTCGGGCTGACCGCTCCGCGTGAGCCGGGCGTCGGTATAGGTCGGCGAGCCGAGCTCCTTGATCCTGGGCTCCCGTTCCGCGTCCTCCACGAGCACCTCAATCAGGAGTGAGCGGCAACATTTCCCGCATCGGCACGCTGATTGGGTGGGATCCAGTGCGAGCAGGCATTGGTAACATTCTTCCGGCTCGTGGAAGCCATCTTCATCGACTTGGTGGTCGGGCGGAGTGTCCGGTTCAGGAATGACAGGATCGTCGTCGTCAAGGTCGTCGTCTGGGGCTTCGGGCATGGCGGGAAGTATAGCAAAGAGTTTTCGATCCCAAGAGCGACAATATGGTCTTGGGCAAGGGCTCATACTTTGGTCGCGGTCTTGCGGCAGTCTGGTATTCTGGAAGCGTGACGCCGGACGAGACATCGGTCGAGCAAGAGATCCAAGAGCTGCTTCAGCGGCCGATGGGCGAAGACGCAAAAATCAGCGCATGGGCATTGCTGCAACGGTTTCGCGCAAAGATGCTACAGACGGTGCCGATGCGGGATGGAGAGGCGCAAAGAAGCGATCCTCGCAATGGCTTGCGGGATGCTCTGATGATTCTTCTTAGGTCTGTGCCGGGGGAGAAATGAAAATGTCCCGCGACCTTCGCTTTGCCGTCGCCCAGTCAGCAAAACGATCAATCAGCGGGCCAATGTGGATATAGGCCGACAAAACGGCCTTTCAACGGCCGTCCGGCGGATTTTGGCAGATTCCCCCGCCGTCGGTATCATCTTCCCCGCGCGTGCAGGAATACTTCTCGCATAAAGAATCGGCGGAACTCGTCTGCGTGCTCGATGACATCGGCCGCAAGCATAGCGGGCGCGAACGCGTGTTTGATGACTGGCTCACCACAATGGTCTGCTGCCTGGCCGGCGGGACGCGTGAGGAGGAATACCTGCACACGATCCAGCCGTACGTCGCCGGCGAGAAAGGAAAACGCGACATCGATAAGTTCGCGGAGCTTTTCGCGCGGCTCGTGAACGTGATGGAAGAGACGCGGGCCGACATCCTCGGCGACATCTTCCAGGGGGCGATCACGCGGGGCCAGAACGGGCAGTTCTTCACGCCGGATGATTTGTGCAAGCTGATGGTGCAGTTGACGGTGGCGGATGGCGGGCGCGAGGGCGAAGAAAAGGAAGAAGCTCCGGATGCGGAACTTGCCGCGATACGATCAATGTTCGGCAAGAGCATTCACGACCCCTGTTGCGGTTCCGGGCGACTGCTCCTCGCTGCGGCGAAGGAAAACCCGCACGGGTATTTCGTCGGGCAGGACGTCGACCATCGCTTCGCCAAGATCACGGCGATCAACCTGGCCCTCTGGAACCTCTACGGCAAGGTGATCTGGGGCAACTCGCTCACGCTCGACTGCAAGCGGATCTATTACACGGGCTTCAACGGCAAGGGCGCCATCCGCGTCGAGGAACCGGTGCCGGTGGAACCATCGCCTCGGACTCTCATTGTGGATGCTCCGCCCGCTCCCCCGCTTGGCGAAGAAAAACTACAGCAAGGATCATTGTTCGATGAAGTCGCCGAATGATGGGGTCTATCGAGTTCAGCGAAACTCATCGAGCGCATCCACATGTCCCATGCGGCCCATCCTTGCCATCCGGTCCATCTTTGCCATCGGAGTCATTGGCGTCATGGGTGTCATTCTCGCCATGCGGTTCATCGGCGTCATCATCGACGTGCGACGGAGTATGTAGTTCGTTTCTTCGATTTCACCAAGGAATGATCCATTGGTGCGCCAAACTCGACCATCTTCTTCGACCCATCCCAAGTAGGTTGATGTCAAATCAAATAGACCGCCCGCATCCGTGATGAATCCGAAGTACTGCCCGTTCCAGCGATAGATCGTTGTCATGCTTCGCTCCTGGATTGGAGATGAATGTATTGAATCTTAAATCGTTCCAACTTGATGGAGCAAGGTTGGTAGGCGCATTTTTTGAAAGCGAATTCATGTGCGCGTGTATTGACGCTCAACATCGTCTTCAACCTGACTGCGAGGGCGGGCATAGCGGCGGCGAGAGAGTCCACGGATGATCTCACTCCTGCCTGGGTCCCGATGGACAGTGGGCGGCGGTAGCGTGCGGAGCGTGAACGGCCGGCTCGGCATGCCGTCAATGAGCAGTCGGATGATAGCGGTATGCTTCGGCAGCTGGAGCAAATCTGGTGGCAACGCCTCGGCTCCCAGCTGCTCGGCCACAATCTCGGCGTCGTCCGCGCCGACCTGGAAGGCCACCATCGTGCCGACGTTCCCGAACACGGCCGCCCTGGTGGCATCATCGAGCTGCGCGAGGTACTGGTGGGCGAGCGTCAGCCCTAGCCGGTACTTGCGGGCTTCTGAGAGGATCGTCGCGAACGATTCGGTGGCGAAATTCTGGAACTCGTCGACATAGAGGAAGAACGGCCGGCGGTAGTCCTCTGGCACGTCCGCCCGGCTCATGGCGGCAAGCTGCAATGCGGTCACGAGCAACGATCCGAGGAGTCCTGAGGCGTCATCCCCGAGTCGGCCTTTCGAGAGGTTCACGAGCAGCACCTTCCCCTCGTCGAGGATCTGCCGCAAATCGAGGAGGTTCGTAGGTTGGCCGACGATATTGCGGAGCAAAGGCGACGACACGAAATGCCCCACCTTATTCTGCACCGGCGAGATCGCTTCGGCCTGGAGCTTCGGCGGCATGCCGGCGAACTCCTGCTGCCAGAATCCGCGAACGACTGGATCAGAGATTTTCTGGACGATCTGCTGACGGAAGCGGGCGTCGCCAAGCAACCGGAGAAGCGACACGAGCGTGGAACCGGGGACTTCGAGCAGCGTCAGCAAGGAATTGCGGAGGATATGTTCGAGACGTGGCCCCCAGGAGTCCGCGAAGAGCTTCTTGAACGCGGCCAGGATGCCGGAAGCGAGTAGTGGCCGTTGCGACGGGTCGGCACACGCGAGCACGTTGAACGCGACGGGGAAATCCGCGTCAGCGGCATCGAAAAGGATCACGTCATTGCTCCGGGATCGTGGGACGCTTCTGAGCACGGCCTCGGTGAGGTCGCCGTGCGGATCGACGAGGGCCAGTCCCCTACCGGCGGCAAGGTCGGATGCAATCAGTTGCTGCAGCAGCGTCGATTTTCCCATGCCGGTCTTGCCGATCACGACGGCGTGGCGGAGACGGTCGTCGGGAAGGACTCCGAAGCGTTGCCGGCGGCCGCGGAACGTCGCTTCGCCAATGGCGGCCACGTCGGGATGCGAAGTGGGCGTGGGAAGATGCACGGGCGGCTCCAGTTCGCGACTGTCCACACGCGCCATCGTCGGCGCCCGCACGGTTTCCGTGGGCGGATGGAAGAGGGTCGCGAGCTCCTCAGTCGAGAGCAGAAAGCCGCGATGCCGGGAATCGGAATCCCCTTGCATAATCCTGGTGGCATGGAATGACGCCAAGCGCGGCATCTGGAATGGTCCGAACGCGCCGGCGAGTTCGCGAAGTTTGCGTACTGCCTGATCCCGCGCTCCCTCGCGGGCGGTTACGAGAAGGCGAATCCGGCAGTCGAAAAGTAGCCTGCCAAGTTTGTCGCTTGCTGCCTGGAGGTCATCTTCCCGCTCGTGAAGTCGGCCGCTGGACGTATGAAGAGAAGCGTCATGGATAGTTTCCCCCGATGGGCGGACGAACCATCCGATGAACGCTGCGAAAAGCCGGCTTCGTCGACTCGGCGAGCACGCAAGCAGCGCGTACCGGTGAGCCAAGATCGGATGGGATTTGAAGAACGGGCGTGCAAGTCGCCGCAAAACCCGTTCGGCTTGGTGCCGCCGCCGATCGGAAGCGGGATAAATCGTGAACACGATGCGAGCGGCGATCTCGTCATTGGCTCGCGTTGCGAGTGCCGACAGCAATGCGGAAAGCGGGTCGGCGTTCACGCGGTTCAGCGCGTCCTCAAACTGTCCATAACGCCGGATCGGGAAAACGTCAGGTCGCAAATCAAGGCCGGCTCTCCAGCAATCCATCTGATCAGTCGCCAGGTGCTCCTTCGCGGCTTCCAAACGCGTGTCCGGATACTGCGCATACAGCGCGGCGGTGACGGGTGCAATCAGGGCATCAGGCGAGCGGATGAAAAGTGTCGTCGAACCTTGGTGCAAGCCAATTTCGAGTGACAACGGCTGGCCGTCCAAATTGCCTTGATGGAGTGCTGCGAGCACTTGGTCCATGTAGGCCGGGCCGCGTTCGTTGCCGGCGGGGACGCGTAGGGCTAGGCGCATGGCACTAGAATAAGTGAATCAGTTGGTTTGAGCGATTGAAATGAGGGGACTATTGATCGTCAATGCCTCGCTCGTTTGCTATTATGCGAACCGGTTCGTTATCTTGAGTGTCAAAGTGAAGCCGATTGGAAACGAGTCTCAAATGAGGTGAAGTTATGGCCACGCCATCGATAATTTACTGCGATGAATCAGGAAATGACGGTCCAAACTATCTGAATCCCAAGTCGCCGTTCTATGTTCTGGCCGGCTGGATTGTTCCGGAAGATAAGATTCTCGACGCGAGCCTAGAGATGGAGAGGCTCCGGAGTACGCACTGTCGTGAGGCAATTGAGCTCGGATTCAGCACGTTCAAGGGAAAGCCTTGGGCCGTCAGCGAATCTATGACGCGATTGGGAACGATGGGCTTAGTCCCGATGTATGTTTTGGCCGAAAAACGATTCTGCATTGCAGCCAAAATTGTTGAGACATTTCTTGACCCGTACTTCAATCCTGCGCTCCACGTGCAATTTTCATCGGATTTCATTACCAAACAAGAACTTGCGAACACACTTTACGAGCGATTGAGCGACGCAGCGCTGCGTCGCTTTGCTGAAGCCTACCGAGCGCCGAGCCAACTCAAGCTCGAACAAGCGCTTGAAGAAATTGCTCTGGAATGCAAAGGATCCGTAAACCCAGAAACGACAGAACTTCTTTTTGGAAGCAAACCCCGATTGGCCGAGATCGCAGAAGCGGAAATCGGAGCGGTAAAGATCTGGGGAAAAGCCATTGGTACATTGAATGCGCCCTGCTTGATTTCATTTCTAATGTTGATCGAAGAGCTTGGACAGCAAGGATACTTCCGACCGAAAAAAGTGGTTCACGACGAACAAGGTCCGTACCAAGAGGACTATCAGCGTTTGTTCCTTCAATTCAAGGGGGCGAAGGAAGTGCGGATTCAGATGAACGGAATGCAGGTTCCATTTGGAGCCATTCGAGTGATCGAGGATTTTGAGGTCCAGCGTTCGGTCGATCAACCACTGATTCAGGCTGCGGATCTTCTCGCCGGCAGTATCGGGCATCTAGCAACCTCATTGATTCGTGGGCGGGTGCTACATCGTCAAGAAATAGAGCTAGGCGGCCTTCTTTTTCCCGCAATGCTTCAGAAGGAAATACTTCTGACGAATGTAATCTGTTCAACACGGATGTTCGGCAAGATCGGGGAGGCCATTCGGATCGCGTATCCATCTGTTTCGGATCATGAGCCGAAAACTTCTGAGGAGTCGGAGATCAAATGGAAGAGCACATTGCCTGAAGGGGAATTGGAAGTACTTCCGGCTCTCCGCGGCGAGCGATCCAGCCAAGAAAAGCCTGCTATTTCAATTAAGTTCACGCTTCCGATTTTTTCCATCGCCAGTGTAGCGAAAAATGAACTGAGGGTTTTGTTTCCGCCTGGAAAGGCCTTTGGCGAGACAACGGATGTTGAGCGATGCTTGCCCATCTGGACGCGCCGCGACCTGGCGGATTCCTTTCTGAATAAGAATGATTGGACCGAACCGCATTACGTCATCGAGTTCGGAGCGAAAGAAATTCCCGACTTTGTGGAGCGAATACGCGCGATTTCAGAATGGACGGCTTACGTTCGAATGAACTTGTTTGAGGAGGAAGCGAAATATCCCTATCCCATTCTTCGATTGGCAGACGACCTCGAACGAATTTGGGCACGGATTCAACGGGTCGGCGCTAACGGTCTCCTCGACGCTGTTTTCAAACACCATGAGATAGGAGGGCAGGTTATTCAATCGCTCCTGCTATCTTCGGGGGAATATATCGCGATACGGCCAACTGACGGCATGAGGGCAGAAGGGCGCACTCGCGACGAGGCTGTGGCTAGACTTACATCGTTAATTCAGAACTAATTCAGAGCATGAGGGCATTCGCAAGTTCATCGTGGGACGAGACGTCGATCGGCCGATTTTTGAGCGTTTGCAATTTTCGTCAATCGGTTTTCCCCGCCCCAACCAACGACATTCGAGGCCGAGGCGGGGCCTATCGAACGCGGCGGCCGCCATAGACGCTGTCCCGGTCCGCATCAGGCGGGAGGGTTGTCCCGTTCACCCAAGGTCGTTGCCTCGATCCGACATAAAGGAGGCCCGCTTCCGCCAGGTGCCTGTGTCGGCGGAAGGGGGAGGGCACGCGGTGGTGCTCCTCGCGATGATGGTCGCGGGTTGCGACAGGACGACCAGTGTAACTGCTCGCCATGCTCACGCCGATTGACGGGCGGAGGCCATTGCCGTCGCGCTAACGCTGCCTTTTGTCAGCCGCGAGAAAAGCGGCACGCGCAGGCTCCGATGGTCGAGCCAGCACGCGGACGTGACGGCCTCCGGAATCTTCAGGTACGCATCGAGCGTACTGCCATAGACGAGCGAACGCCGCGGATCGCGGGCGAGGACAGCGGCGGCAGCAAGGATGTTGCGCATGCGCTCTTCCCCTCCAGTCACGACGACAAGTACGCGGAACCGCTGCTGCGACTCATCGGCGTAGGCGTCGTAGAACTTGATCTTCCGTTGCCAACTGTCGGCATCCTTTTCCGACCGGACACGTTCACTCCCGCAATCGATCTCCACGAAAAACTGGAATGCCCGCGAGTCCGGGAGGAGCAATTGGAAGGCGAGGTCCGGATAGAGGAAGTCGCTCCCGGCCTGGAGCCGGACGGTGTTCTCGCGCTGTAAGTTCGCGAGCGTGATGCCGGCGCCATGGGCGGCGACGGCGGTATGGACCAGGAAATCGGCCAAGGCGTTCGCGTGGCGCTGCCGCGCGATGCCGATGGGGCCGAATGTGTGGCGGGCAGGCAATGCGGCCGTATGGCCGTGCAAGAGGCGGTGGCCGAGCGGAGTCAGGGTGTAATAGGCTGGGGCACCGGGTCCGGAAGTGGCATAGCGGTGAACAGCGACGCGTTCGGCCTTTGCAAGAGTTCGCATCCGTTCGCGGACGCGGCGGGCGTCTTTGAATGCGAGCGGAAAACTTCGGCTGATCTTGCAGATCTGTTCGGCCGTAAGCGGCGAGACCGCCAGTGCGGCGAAGACGGCGAGGTCTCGCTCGGTCACCATCGTGAGGCTGGCGGTAGGGGTAGTCATGGGGCGGGGGCCAAGGGTACGATGTCGGCGATCATACCTCGCTCGCATGGCCGACGAAAAAGGTAGTATCTTGTCGCGAACTATTGCCTCACCTCAGTATTTCGACTAGTTTTTGATTGACAGGTGGAGGCGAGATGTTCGATTTAGCCGGAATCTCACGGGTGAGTTGACTCGAGGAGCTAATCCAATGGCAAGGCGAGTAAGGCAATCGTTTTTTCGCCGTCATGTTGCGGGAATCGTGGTAACAATCTCGATTTTCATTTCTGCTGGCTTGGCTGCCATGACTATCCGATATTATTCAAACAAACATCAGCAGCAGCGGTCGGTTGCAGAGGTTCCTTCGCCTGACCCAGAAACGAAAATCGCTACGCCGCCGCGAAACCTCAATGGAGGGGCAATTCTGCCGAAGAGGAAGATTGATTTGCCTGCAGCGAAGGTTATCGAAACGTCGAAACCGGCCTCTCTACGTGCAGGGCAAGTTCATTTCGTAAATCGCACACCCACTACATGGCGAATTGAAGTCAAATCTTATGTCGATCAATCAGGCGCGTTACACAAGCTGAATAATGCATTCACTATTGCTCCAGGCGAGCAGCGCATCCTCAATACGGATGGCCGCGAATTGCTCGCATCGCGAATCTCCTATAATGTTACGGCTCTTGGCTTCACAACGCCCTGGGACAGCGATGAGACGGATTTTGACAAGAATTGCAATCTAGTTTTCAGGTTTGACGAGAGATATTTTCGCCAACATGTGAAATCTATCAAAATGCTAGATGTTACTTCACTTCAGAAGTTGTACTCATCATCGACCAATGCTGTTTTCGCCGATCGCTTGACCACAGAATGGATGAAAAAAGCGAACACAATTCTGGACGAACCAGTCTTGTTAAGTGCGAAGCGCAGCTTTAAAAGAGCATTTGAAGACTGACGATCAGTCCATCAAATCTCATTTGCGCATGTTGCAACTCAGACAGCGCTGGCTCACCGAAGACATGTATGTAAATGCGAAGATGGCGGCGTTTCTGCGAGACGACCCGCCTAACAAAAATGAAGTATATGGCATAGCGCTTGCATTGGCGTTCTTCTTAACATTAGCTAAGAGCGAGGCTGATTTTGGCGACACCAACTCTGAACTCGAAGAAATCGCATCGCAACTCGTTGAGGCGCAGAAGGCGGCGGACAATACGGCCGTTGCAAAATTGACTGCAAGAATTCAGAAACTTGAGCAACTGCTCGACGAAAAGAATGATCTGTATGCAGAACAGTACGACAACTACTTGTCTGAACTCGTCAGATTGCGAACACTCCAAAGAGATATACGACAGGATTTCCGGACGCCACTCGAAAAATTTGTCGATAGTATACAGGGAAAAGTTAGCCTTGAAATCGACGTCTCTCATCCAAGAATTCCATTGACAGTGAGCTATAGCACGGATCACGGGCCGTCAGTATCCATCGGTGGCAAGGCGCCGTCATCATCGCCGAAACTTTCGTTAGGCAAGGACCTGCAAGTCGGCATTGATACCAAGAACCGAAAGTTGTTCGTGGAAACTGAGAAAGGTGCGATGCTGTCCTATGATTTGGGGGACCGGCGTGTTGACCTTTCATTTCCTGTTGCGAAATACAAACTGGCTTATTTCGGCTTTGACATCGTCTTGAGTCTGCGTTTAGAGTAGAAAAGTCATTTGTTGTTTTCCGTTTTTTTTGCAGCCTCCTTTGCAACATCCGAAATGCGACTGCCTTTTAAGAGCATTCTTGTTTCTGTCTGTTTTTGCTGTATTCGTTGCGTCAGCCATTCTTGAAATGTTGGATTCTCGCTCTCATCCTTCGTGGGCCGATTCTCGGCCGCATTTGCCCTTTTCGGGTCATGGTCGATTTCTTTTGTATTGTTTTCCTGCTTTTTTGGTTCACGATCGGTGGGCTCGCGATTGGGGGATTCTATAGGCATGTTTGTGTTTGGGAAAGAATATGCACTATCATAACACATAGCCGTTTGATGCGCAAGGCTTTTGCCAAATGCAATAGCGTTTCGTTTTGAGACTATGGCGGCTGCGATTCGATTCCTTCGGTAGATTCTCTATCAATCGATGATCTCTGTATCGGTTGCGTTGAGACGGAGTGAGAAATTACGGCCTCGAACATTGAACATTGAAATTACCCGAATTGTTGAACGGGAGTCCTCCGTGGAAGTAGTAGTCAGCTAATAGAGGACACGGTAAAATTGCATCGATCATACCTCGCCCGCATGGCCGACGAAAAACCCCGCTTCATAAAAGTCGATGATCTGGTGCCGCAAGTCTCAATCGAGCAGGCGGCGGCCTATTACGGCGTCGAGCTCCCGCAATTGCAACAGACGACGGCCGAAATCCGGGCACGCTGCTTCCTGAATTGCGGGAAGACGGTGGAAGGGAGCGAACGGGCGCTCGCGATTCAGGCCGACGACCCGACGAAGCGGTGGAAGTGCTTCCAAAGCGGCTGCGGCAAGGCGGGCAATTTCGTGTCCCTCTGCGATCTGCTGCGTCCTGGGGAGAACGCCGGGGGCAAGCCGCGCGGGGACCGCTTCAAGGTGATAGCGGCCGATATTGCGGCGATGGTGGCCGGGGTGATGCGCGGCGTCGATCTCCAGGCCGTGGCCGAGAAGAAGCCGGCACCGCCGCCGCTTCTCACGAACACTCCCCTCGCACGGTCCGAGAACGAACGGGCGCGGGCGCTCGTCAATTTGGACGACAAGCTCACGAGTGACCCGGCAGTGATGACGCCGAAGGCGTCGTTCTTCTTCCGGACGCAGCCCTTCCTCACGCCGGAAACGTGCCGGCGCCACCGCATGGGCTACCTGCCGCGGTCGACCGGTGAAGACAAGGCGGGCGGCACGATGCGGGGGAAGGTCGTCTATCCCTACCTTTCGGAAACGGGCGAACTGCTCACCTGGTTCGGGCTCGACCCGGAATTCGCGGAGAAGCTCGCCGAATGGGAGAAGTCCGACCGATCGGAGAAGGAACCGTCCCGCTACCATTTCGTGAAGGGGTTCCATTGGGGCATCGAGCTGTGGGGCCAGCACCTGCTCGGTGACCCGTCGAAGAAAGCGCGCCTGGAGTCGTTCGGGCTGCCGCTCGTCTCGGAACCGCACGATGCGATTTTTCTCGCGGAACAGGGGCTCCCTGCGTCTGCGCTCGTGCAGCCGGCCATCACCCGCGAGCAGGCGGTGAAGGCAGGGAAACTCGCGAAGGAACATGCCGGCGGGAAGCTCGCGATCTTCCTGAAGAATGACGCGGCGAGCGAGCCGCTGATGAAGCAATGCCTCGGCTACCTGGCGCAAGAGTGCTTCGTGCGGCTGGCGTGGACGCCGAAGAGCCACGGCGGGAAGCTTGCGGGGCGGATCGTGTCGTCGCTGCGGCCGGAGGAGTGGAAAATGGTCGACGCGGAAAAGACATTGGTCGCGTGACGTTTGTCACGCGACGGGATCCTGCACGAGCAC
This sequence comes from uncultured Planctomycetota bacterium, assembly GCA_963718635.1. Taxonomy (GTDB): domain Bacteria; phylum Planctomycetota; class Planctomycetia; order Gemmatales; family Gemmataceae; genus JAIOQJ01. The sequence continues at coordinate 261,423 of OY970367.1, forward strand.
CTTGTGCTCGTTGACGATGCGGCGAAATGATTCCGTCGCCGTACCGAGGTCCAATAGATCGACCTTCATTGGGAGCGACGACTCCTCAAATGCGTCTTGAAGGGCGCACAGTGCGTGTGGCGGGAGCGGTGCTTTGCAATCAACGGCGAGGTCCAGGTCGGAAGTAAATTTGGCGGTCTCTCGGGTGCGGGAACCAAACGCCCAGACGGTACACGTCGGCACGTGCGCACGGAGGATCGCCTGCACGGTCGCCAGGTGTTCCGGCCGAAGGTCAAGCGGAGCGGGCTTCAAGTTGCGCAAGGAGAATGCGGGCGTTTGCGAGGAATGGCCTTGCCGACGCGAAGACGAGGGCTGCCACCTGCGCGTCGTAGACATGCGAGGTCTGGTTGCGCGCGCTACGGTACTCGAACCACTGCTCCACGTTTTCGATGTATCCCCTCTCGGCCGCCGTCCGCAGCAATTCGTTATACTGCATCCGGTCCACGGGGTCGCCGTGCTGTGTTTCCAGTACCCGCTTGATGAAGCGGAGCGCAAGTTCGTGGGAATACTCGAACCGTTGGATCACGCCGTCGCGGATGATCTCGCTTCCAGGTTCGCGCTCGGCAGCGGCGAGGCCGTCTTCGAGTTGCTGGAGGGCACTGCGGATCGGGGTGAGGTCGAGCGTGGACATGGCGGAAGGATAGCGGAACGGTATCCCGCTCGTACAGAAACGAACGCGGATAGAGTGAGGCACGACCAACGTTGCGCCCGCTTTCCCACGCCAATCGGCGGGGGAAGGGTCCCCGTCCCGGGCCGCCCCGCGTACGCGGAAGAGTGGGTGACCATTCTCGCGGCTCCTTTCGAACACCACTTTTGAAAGAGAGGCCGCGAGCCCCCGGACCAAGCCGCAAGTATCGCTGGTGTCAGCGTTTGCGTGTCGCGGGGCGGGGGCTCGCGGCCGTCTCCGCGAGAATGGTCACCTCGATAGAGGCGTAGTCCCCGGCTAGGGGAACAGACGCGAGGTCGATCTCCGATCGCCCGCGGCTCCGTCGTCCGGCCGGTTGGCGCCGACAGCGTGAAGGCCGAAACGAGATCAGGTGGAAAGTGCGGGGGTGCATCATGGAGAATCGCGACGGTTCAGATCGTCGATAGTGGCGGAATCCCCTACCGATCACCTTGCGATTCTTGACATCGTTCGCAATTCCTGACGAAAAATCGCCGCGGACTTTTTCAGGCCGTGTTCGAGTTTTTATCTGCGACCGAATACGAATGTATTCCGGTAGTGCCATACGGAGGAAATTTTCTGAAAAGCAGGCGGGCCAAAGCCCGCACTCCCCTCTTTGCTTTTAACAGATAGTATTTGTATCTATTTGTAGGCGGTCGCTGGTTGCTGCGATTCTTGGCTTACCAAAGAGGAAAAACAATACCACGCGACAGTAAAAAGGTCCGGCAAATGCCGATAGTTGGTCCGGCAAATGCCGATAGTGGTCATAAGAAAAGGTCCGGCAAATGCCGATCGCCATCGTGGCGTTAGTTCAGTTGTTGGTGTCTTGACTCCCTTCGATTTGTATCCACTCGGCGTACTCCGGAAACGCGAAATCCAGACGCTCAATTCGCTGGAGTGTCGCCTCGTCTGCCGCCTCCTCGAAGCGATGGGGATGGGTGGCCTTGCAAAGTGCGCAGGAGTGGGCCGATCGCTTTCTCATAGGCGCTTCGTCCCTCGGGCGATGCGAAGAACGAGCGGAAGGCCTTACCGCGCTCGTCGTCATAGCGGGTGCGTAATGCAGGCTCGTGCGATGCGATGGACGATTGCTTTTGCTCCCATTGACGCTTTTCCTGCCGCTTCTCGTGGGCATGGAACCAGTCGGGCGGCGTGCGTTTGTTCTGGATACCGTCGATGAGGAACGCGGCGGGCGAGGCCTTGAAGCCGGGAAAGCCGCGTGGCTTTTCGTGGATGGCTGCCTCTGTTATTCGGACCCAGCGCTGCACCGTTGCGCGGGGAAAATGTTCCAGCAGCCGGCGGATGCCGGGGCCATCGACGCCGATCGCGCGGAGCGGCTCCCGCAGAGGATCGTCCGCAATCGCATTCTTTTGACCGTGGGCACGTGCAGCGGGTGCTTCGCGGAAGTACTCGCCCTCGTAAAAACAAACGACGTAGGAGCCCTTTCCGCGCTTGAGGAACAAGTCCTTGGGATCGGTCTGGCCTTTGCCAAGCTCGATGATGCGGTGCGCGAGGAGTTCGCGCATGCAGCCAAGCAGGTCGTACTTTCGTTTCTTGAGCGGACGGCTCGCGGAAAAACCAAGTCCGTTCACCGTAAGATCGTCGATGTTGTAGAAGACCCTCTTTGATCTCCAGAATCGCGATTGAAGCTTGAGGTATAATCTTCGCGACGCAGGCTTGAGCTTGCGGAACAAGTCCAGATCAAACAGCAAATTGCCGCCGGTCGCACGGGCAAATCGAAAGAAGGCCTGGTTCCATTCGATCCTCCATGTCCGGTCGTTGTCGACCCGCTCCCCTCTTCCGCCGACGGTCGGGAGCAGGATGCTCAAGAATTGGAATGCGGCGTATTCGTGCTCCTTCGTTTCCGGGTTGAAGAAGCCGGTGTTCTGGTAACTCGTGACGGCCAGGCGGACTAAGGAGTCACGGAGCTCCGCATATTGCGAGCCGCCGGTTTTTAATCCGAGGTGCCGGAGGATCCAGTACGGCGTCGCGAGCAAGATGGGATCCGCGTCCTTATAGCTCAGGGTGCAGCCGAGAAGGCCCCATAGGACAAGTTCATCGAACTGCTCAAGTCCCATCGCGGCACGCACGGTTACCTTCGCGTCAGTGCGGCCGGCCGAGGTCGGGAACGAATAGGAGGTCTGGAATGCGTTGCCGGGGATCATTCCACCCCGGAGCGGCCAGAGCGCCGTTTCCAAAAGGGAAAGCTGGGCTATTCCTTCCTTTTCGATGTTAGGCAAGCGATATCGCTTTGGCGTTTTCGTGCCTGTCGCGCCGTCGTTCGATTGGGTCCGCGTCATCAACTGAAGAGCCGTGAAAAGAATCCTTTCTTGGGCTTGCTGGTCTTCGTTGTCGCGCTACTCCCCTTCTCCGGCTTGGGCGTGGGCGCACGCGTGGCGTCGACCGGTTCGGACGCCTTGTTTTCCCGGCCGTCCGTTAGAGCGAGTCGTTGCTGGAGCGACGCGATGAGCAGATTTCCCTCGCGTAATCGTTCGCTGAGTCCGCTCACGAGTTCAACGTGTTTGGCGAGAAGTTCAGATTGCGTGGTGATCTGTTTGTTCTTGATCTCAAGCTCCCCCCGGAGCATCGCGAGTAGGTCTCCTTCCGCGTCGGAAGTGGGCCTCGATGATGACGCGCCACTCCCCTTCTCCGATCCGGGCTCATCGGGAAATTCCCGATGCACCAACTCCTCTGAAAGTTTCCATGCGAAGTTTTCCCCCGCCATGCGCAATTTCAAAACGTCCTCGACCGTGGGTTCGATGTGGATGCGATCGGGATGACCGTCCTTCTCGATGATCGGATATAAAACGCGACGAATACTGCTCGTGGATTTTCCAGTGAGGTTGGCAGCTTCCTTGACCGTAAGAAATGTGGACATGACAGGGGAGGGGAGTGTCGCCAATAAGGTACCATGCGGTACGGGTTCCGCAACCCTTCTGGAAGGATATTCGTGATGGTTTCGGAAGTGCTTCCGATACGCACCGGCACCGTGCCGGTCGGCTTTCAAACTGATTCAATTGCATACCAGCGAAATCATGCCAGTACGGTTCCGGAAGAGGGGAGGGGATTGCTGTTGACGAGTTGCCGGAAGGTCGCAAGAGAACATTTCGTGAAAGCATCTCGCAACCGTTTCATGGGCGGCTTCCGCAACGATTTCACCGCTATGCGAAGCGAATTCATTGCCTTTTCAGAAAGGGCTTCCGGGCTTTGTTCGTGATCGTACGTCATGAGCACGACAACTGAAAAAAGCCCTCAGTAGATTGACTGTTGACATAGTTCATTTATTATGGCGCGGATGATTCCGCCTTCGCGCCCCGTCATGGCCAGAACAGACAACGCGCAAGCGCTGTATGCGCAAAGCGGCAAGTCGATAAGCCTTGAAATCAAGACAGACCTGCCAAGCGTTTCGGCCGCCGTCCGTCCGAACCTTGTTGCCGACGCAGTGCATCAGTGCCTCGAACGCGAACTCGCGCAAATCCGAACGGCGTTCGCCACACTTACCGAAGGTCTTCTGCCGTCGCTGCCCCAGCCTTCAGAACAAGTCCGGCCGCGGGTGCGACTTCCATACTCCACTGCGTTTCACGAGCAGCGGGATTGGCGATGGAAGGACGGAGTCTTTGAGGTCGCGGCGACGCATCAGCGCTCTCTCGTCGATATCCGCCTGCCCGAGGACATGTCGGAACGTGCGGTCGTGAAGGCCCTCCTTGATCAAGAATGCCAGTCCCGGCTGCAGGCAACGCGAGCGGTCTATGAAACCATGCTTGAACAAGTATTGTCCGGGAGCGGGGATGCCGATCGCAATCGTTCCTGAAGTCGTCCGGGGCATCAGTTTTACCATTGTCGAAATTTTACGAGGACGCGAGAATGCCTTAATCAGTGCGAAGAATGTTCCAACTATCGCGCATAGTGCCGTCCATGCAAACAACGTCACCGAGCTTATTGGCGAAGCTACAGATCCCGACGGAGGAGCGAGCGTGGGCGCGTTTCGTCGACCTGTATTCCCCCCTACTTCTCTACTGGGCCAGGCAGACTGGCTTTGGCGCTCACGACGCGGAAGACTTCGTACAGGACGTCTTCATCTTGCTCGTGCAGAAGCTGCCGGAATTCTCGTACGATCAAACTCGGAGCTTTCGCGGATGGCTGAAAACCGTCGCACTAAACAAGATGCGCGACCGGCAACGGCGGCGATCCGTGCCGGTGGCCGCGGGCGGCCAAGTAGATCTCGCCAATGTGGCTGGCTCGAATAACGTCGAGTCATTCTGGGATGGAGAAGACCAGCGGCACTTAGTGGCTCGCGCACTGCAACTGATGCGCTGCGAGTTCAAGGAGGCGACGTGGAGAGCATGCTGGGAGCTCGTGGTCTCAACTCGTTCCGCGGCGGACGTCGGACAAGAACTCGGCATGAGCGAAAACGCGGTGTATATCGCCAAATTGCGGGTGCTTCGCCGTCTGCGCGAAGAACTCGCCGATCTGGTGGAATTGCAGTGACCGTCACCATATGGGACGTTCAGAATAGTGGGCCGGAACAATGGCGCCACGTTGACAATCCATCGATGCAACGAAAGCCCTGCATGAGGTATCTACATGGCCGGTGCGAAAAAGTGCCCTGACGATCAATCCCTTCGGCAGCTGTTGCACGGCCCGATCTCGGACACGGCGGCCTCGCTTCTCGAGGAGCATTTGCTGGAATGCGACTCCTGCGTTGAGCGCACAAAGGCGTTGGAGGCCAACGGCGACCTGATCCGCATTGTGCAGTCTGCCTCGTCGCTTGAACAACCTGGCGGCGCCGATCTGGCGAACGAGCAGTTAGTTCGCAAGCTGCATGGGTTGCGCACTTCGGGCTCTGTCGCGGCCAGTCAGTCAACCGTCGACGGAGCGGAAGCTGGACCAAACGGACGGATGAAGGCGGACACGCCCTCGCACGAGAGGGGAGTCCGAGACCCGGACTCAGACCTTGAAGGCGACGGTGATTGTCTCGCGCCGCCCGAGCAGCCGGATGAAATCGGCCGCCTGGGATCATACCGGGTGCTGGGTGTGTTGGGCCGCGGCGGCATGGGCGTGGTCTACCGGGCAGAAGACCCCATGCTCAGGCGACCGGTGGCGCTCAAAGTGATGCGTGGAAAGGCCGCCCAGTCGCCGACCGGTCGCGAGCGTTTCTTGCGAGAAGCGCGGGCGGCGGCGGCGGTACGACACGTTCATGTCGTCACGATTTATCAAGTCGGGGACGATCACGGAGTTCCGTTCATCGCTCTGGAATTCCTCGAAGGACAACCTCTCGACAAATGGCTCGACGAGAATCCTCGGCCCAGGCCAATGGAGATCGTCCGCATTGGACGGGAGATCGCGGAGGGACTGGCCGCAGCGCATGTACGGGGGTTGATACACCGAGACATCAAACCGGCGAACATCTGGCTGGAGGAATCAAGCCAAAATGTAAAGATCCTGGATTTTGGCCTGGCTCGTCCCGCAGACGAGGCACGGTTGACGCAAGAGGGTCAGGCGGTGGGGACGCCGGCGTACATGAGTCCGGAACAGGCGCGTGGGCACGCGGTTGACCACCGCACGGACCTATTCAGCGTCGGCGTTCTGCTATATGAGCTATGTGCGGGGGAACTGCCGTTCAACGGCCCGACGACAATGGCAATTCTCTCCGCCCTGGCACTGGACGAACCCGCGCCCGTGGGCCTGAAGAACATGGAAATCCCGACGGAGCTCGCCGATCTCATCCACCGGTTGCTCTGCAAAAATGCGGCCGACAGGCCGGCATCTGCCGCGGAACTAGCAAAGCTATTGAGCAGGATCGAGATGCTCGTGGCGGCTCCGAATGCCGTGCCGTCAAAAGACGATCAGGGCATGAAGGCGGGCTTGCCAGCCGGCGCACGCCAGTCACATCGGGCACGCAGCAAAAGAGCCATCGCTGCCGGGCTGTTGGGTTTGGTTGCGATCGTTGTGTTGGTCGCAATCATCATCCAGACTAGGAATACCGACCGGAAAGATCCGGCGACCAAAGGCTCGGCCGGCGAGGCAGCCGCGATCGGGGGCGAACAGAATCCGGCAGAAGAGCCCCGAATCGCGCCGCAAGAGTGGACTAACGTGCTTAGGGCCGTCGATCCGGCCGCGCACTCCGTGGTCGGGAACTGGGCGATCGCGGATGGCGGCCTCGTTGTCGGGCATCAGGAATACTCTCGCCTGGTTCTGCCCGTGATGCCCAAAGGAAACTATGAATTGCGAATCCGAATGAGCCGCAGGTCAGGGGATGCCGAGATCAATTTCATCCTTCCGGTTGGCAACACCTCCTGCATCGCTTCAATTTGGGACGGCGGAAAGCGAGCCGGTTTTCAGTTGCCCGGAAGCCCGGTTCTAACTTCGCCATCCGAGCTGTTTCTAGCTGATCATCCGCAAACCGTGCTCGTCCGTGTAGTCGTCGACGATTCGGAAGCGAAACTCGATTTGGAGATCGAGGGGAAGATTCCGTTACGCTGGCGCGGGGCAATCGAGAGCGTCAAGCAGCGACAGGTTTGGTGTATCCCGCATGGCTGCCTGGGCCTCGGCGCACACGACGATGGCGTGGTCTTTCATTCCATTGAGATGCGCATGCTAAGCGGGACTGCCCGCCCGTATGTTGCTGTGCAGGCGGCGGAGCGACTAGAAGCGAACACACCGGTCGATATGCTTTCCCTCGTGGACGTACCCCGCCATCGATTCGTCGGGCAGTGGAACCGAACCGACAAAGGAATAAGGGGCGGCGGAGGGACCGACGAGTTTGCGCGGTTGGCAATTCCGGTTTTGCCGGACGGCAGCTACGAGTTTGATGTGCGCCTCAAGCGAATCAGTGGCGATGCCGACGAGATGTTGATTCTCCCCGTTGGACGAACGGCGTGCATTTGTGCGATCTTTCCCGACCGAATTGAACTTGAGATGAAACCCACGGCGGGGAGGGGATCGACGATCGGAGATGTTCCCAACGCCCCACTGACGCCAGGCCAAGAATACGGCATTATTGCTCGCGTCGCCCTGGCCGGTGGCGAGGCGACAATTCAGGTCGACATTGATGGTAAGCGTTGCATCGACTGGACCGGCCCTCAATGGGCGTTGAGCCCACGCGAAGATTGGCGGCTGTTCCCCAACTCGCTCGGAATCGGCACCTATAACGAAAGCACGCTCTTTCGCGAGGCTCGCCTGAAAGTCGTGACGGGGAAGGCTACATACCTGAAATGGCCGGGAACGCCAGATCGCAAACAATGAATCCAGGCAGTGTTCGCCCAACCGTCTCGTCACATTCGTCATTTCAATTCTGACGGCCCGACTTCGGACGCAGAACGCGATTGCGTCCGGTCGATGCTTGGCGGCAGCCATAACGCGGAATTCCCCATGTTTTCCCGTCTCAGAAATTATCGAGAAATTCCTGAAAGGTTTTCGGGAGTGGTCTCGTACTGGTTCGTGAAGGCAATCAAGTTAGGCAGCAACGAGTGAGCCGCAATGTGCAGCTTGCTCCATGCAAAAATAAGCCGTTCCAATCCCAATTGTCATCTTGAGGAGGTGTTCCGTGCGCACGTTCCAGCTATTCGTCGCTCTGATGTCGGTGTCGTTGGTGGCAAGCCGAGTGTCCGCTCAGGACATGACGAAGGAGAAGGTCCGCGGCGTCGTGTTGGGGACCGCGACCGAGAAAGAGGCCAAGAAACTGATCAAGTCGCTGGCCGAAAGCGTGATCGGGTCCGCGCACCCGACGGGAACGAACCCCGGCCTGCAAGGCTGGTCGTTCCAGAAAGCCAGCGCGAAGACGCTGACACTCACGCTCAATCTCGTGTACCACGGGAAATTCACGCAAAAGCCCTATCGAGCGACGGCCACGATCTTCATCGACCTAACCGATCCCGACGAGCCCGAAATCGATCGCATCGAATTCCGCGACCAGGAAAACCGAATTCCCGCTAATCAGAAGAACCTTGCGGACTTGAAGTCGCGTCTGAGCAAACTTCTGGAGAAATGAATAACTCGGCTCCCGCATCCCAGGCGGGGGCTTTTCCATTCCTTGGTGATGCCATGAACATTCTCCTCTCATTGATCATCGCGGTTTTGGCAACGCCGCTCTTTCCAGTGTGCGTTGCGTCCGGACTCATGTTCGTGTTGGCGAAAAAATGCTCGCCGAACCGAGAACGCCTGCCTCCCGTCGCGGGACTTGTTGGCGGCATTGTCTTCATCGGTTACGCGCTCGGGGCGTTCGGCGGTCTGCTCCCGTGTTACGACGACGGAGTGGGCATTGTCTTTCGCAGTTTGGCGATTGCCGGCATCGCAGCCGCAGTTGTCGCATTGATCCTTACCGTCATCGACAGCGTCTGGCAGAAAATCACGCGGCGCTCGCGAGCGTTCTGGGCTGCAGTGGCGCAGTCAGGCTACGAGCGTCGCTATCGCCGCGACGAGCGTTCACGCCAACGAGAGAGTGAACGGAAACGGTCTGAACAGGACCGCATCCGGCAGCGGCAAGTGAAGGAACAGGCCGATACGGCAAGCGCCGGTCGCCGCCGCGAGGACGCGCGTCTGCGCTGCGAGCAGTTCTACGTGCTCCATCCCGAGGTTCAGAAGCTCTATCCGCCAGAGCAGTTCCAGCAGTACATAAATCGCTATCTCGGCGACGAGCGGGCGGCGGAGGACGTGGAACGGCGCGCGAACAGTTTCTCGAACTGCTTCAAGCGAAACTCGCGCCGGCTGGAGAGCAAACGCTCGCCGAGACGGTGGGCAAGCTGTCGGCTCAGTTTCAGGAACAGGTTGCCGCCATCGAGGCGCTCGCGATCGACGCTGAAATCAAGGAAACGCTGATGTTCCAGCTGCGGACGAATTTCCGCGATAAGCTGCAAAACTATTTGGAGAAACCATGAAGATCCATCTCGGCACCGACCGCGAGACCGGCGAGAAGGTGTATTTCCCGATGAAGGCCTTCGAGCGGCACCTGCACCTGATCGGCTACACGGGCGCCGGCAAGACGACGGCCATCGTCACATTGCTGCTGAACATGCTCACGCAGCCTTCCTCACAGAAGTGCGTCATCATCATCGACCGGCTCGGCGGGTTCTCCCTGGATCTGCTGCGCTGGTTCTCGTCGGGCTTCCTTTGCCCGCCATCCGTCCGCGATCGGCTCCTCTACATCGAGCCATCCCGCGAAGATGTGACCGTGAGCATGAACCCGCTGCTGTATGAAACTCCCGGCGAGGGCTATTACCGCACGGTGCGCGCCGCCGAAATCGTGTTGCGGGGCTGGTCGTCGCAAGACCTTTCGCAGATGCCGCGGCTGGCCCGCTGGCTCTTCAACAGCATGTGGGCGGTGGCGCAGATCGGCCTGACCATCGCCGACGCCGAACATTTGCTGTTCCCGCAATCGACGCTCCACAAGCCGATGCTGGCCTGCTTGCCGGAGTCGCTGCGCTACGAATGGAACCAAATCATCGAGGCGAAAGGCAACCAGGCCGAGGTGCAGCTGGAGTCGTCGCGCAACCGGCTCAAGCCTTTCTTCGATAGCCCGGTGCTGCGGGCGATGTTCGCCTCCCACGTGAACCGTTTCGACGTGCATCGCTGGATGCGCGAAAAGAAAGTCGTACTCATCAACCTGGCGCCCAAAGGGAAGCTGCCGGAGAATTCCGCCGACACCATCGGCGGCCTCGTGGTGAACGAGGTGTTCAGCATCGCGCGGTCGCTGCCGCCGGAACAGCGTGTCGAAACGATTCTCGTGCTGGACGAATTTCAGCGCTTCGTCGGCCCCGATCTGGAATTCTCGCTCGCCGAATCAAGGCAACTGAAGACCTCGCTGATCTTGAGTCACCAGTCGTTTTCGCAACTGGATCGGGAGAACGTTGATCTAACGTCGCTCATCTTTCAGGCGCAAAGCCGGCTCATGATGCGCGTCGGCGGCTACGACGCCCAAGTCCTCGCGGAGGAGCTGGCCGGCTGCACGTTCGACCCCATGCGCGTGAAGCATGAGATCTACCACAAGGCGCAGCGGGTCAGCGGACACAAGATCATCGAACTGCAATCGCGCTCGCATACCGAGATGCTCGCCAAGGAATGGAGCAAGTCACATGGCAATTCCGTGAGCCGGCAGGGGAGCCGATCGGGGAAGGTGAATGAATACGATCCGACGCTGACGCGTGGCGAAGGGCAATCGCGACAACACGGTGAAAGCAGCGGCGAGAAGCACGGCACGTCAGAGGCTCGCGGCTCGCATGAGACGCTTGTGCCCATTTACGAGGAGTCCGTGGAACTCGCCAGCCGGACGTTTTTCAACTTCGAGGAGCAGCGCGGCGAGTGGGGCAAGAAGCTTCGTGGACTCGTGCCTGGTCAAGGCGTGCTGCAGATTTCGGGCGACCAACGGCTACATGCCATCGACGTGATGCGGACCGCGCCGATGCACCTCGATGTCGATTGGGCGACGGTGCTGAAGCATATGCCGCGCGTGGCCGAAGCCTATGAGCGGCTGCTCGAGGACAATTTCCGCAAGGATTGCTTCGCCAATCCGGCACTTATCCGCCTGGAAGCGCGCGAGCGCCTGGAACAGGTACTGCGCACATCGATCACGATTACGACGCCGCCTGCGCCCTTGTTCTGGACGATGCGGCTCCGGCAACTGTGACGAACGCAGAAAATCCGTACGGTCTGTGAAAATAAATCTTGACACGCTGCGGCGAGCGTTTACATTGAAAACTGTCGCGTGTGATGCGCGAACCACCGAGCTAACCCGACCGACGGCGAACCTGGAAGTCGGCACACTTGGTCGCAACCCGATCCCTCGGGAACTCTCAGCCGCAGTTGCACTATTCTCCGTGCAGCTACGGCTCTCATTGTTTCTGGGGGTGCATCATGACGCTTACACCGCGCGATATTGCCATTCTTCGGCTGCTCCGCCGTTACTTTTATCTCCGCGTTACGCAGATCCGTGACGCCGTCGCTCCCCACGATGATGACGGGAGCATCATCCGGGGTCGCATGCGCAAGCTCGCGGCCGCCGGCCTCGTCAAGAAGTATCAACCCAAGCTGCTCGACCTGAACGGCTCCGTCGCGCCGGTCTTCGTGCTGTCCGCCAAGGGGAGCAATATCCTCACGGCCGAGACGGGCGACGCGTCATTGCTGCTCCACACCGAACCGAATTTCGCGGATTGGATGAGCCTCAATCATTATTCGCGCCTGGCCGCGCTGCACATGACCATCGATGCGGCGGTCGCGGCCCAGGATCGCGTCACGCTGCACGCACTCCACTTCGAACATGAGATGGTGCAGCCCAACGAGGCCGACCCATCGAAGAAATACCGGCTGCACACGGTCGTTTCGGAAACCCCTCGCCTTGTGTGCTGTCCTGATTCGGCGTTCGAGACGGGACTAAATGGCTTCCGACGCGCTTGGTACGTCGAGCGGGAGATGGGGTCCGATACGCCGGCTCGCGTGGCCGCGAAGAAGTGCAAAGGTTACGCCGGCCTGGCCGGCGCCGCGCTCTTTCGCCGACACTTTCCGCAGGCACGCGATTGCCGCGTGCTCTGGTTCTGCCCAAGTGCGGGCTGGCGTGATGCGTTACGGCGTGAATTGAAGGACAAGCCCGGCCATGAACTGCACCTGTTCATCGCAAGCCCGGACGTGACCCGCGACAGCATCCTGCATGGTCCGATCGTCTACACGATCGATCGCGGACCGCTGCCGCTCGTACCGTCTCCGGCGGTGCGCCCGGAGCTCCCTCCACCGGGGGGTAAGCCAGCGGAGACGCGGGCGGAGGGTGCATAATGACGAATTCACCACAAAAACAAGGACTTTGGGCGGGGTGCCGGGGCCGCTCGCCTAATCGGCTCGGCCCCCGGCCCTTTAGGTTTTTCTCGTACGGTCGGATCTTGCTATCGCAAGCTGCCTTCCAAGGGCGGTCGGTTGCCCACCACGCTCCAGCTAAACCTAAAGGGCCGGGTGCGCCCGGCACCCCGCCGCAAGCGCGAACACGAGAGACCAACTCCTCGACGCAAGCCGTTTCAGGAACGCGCGAACGCTCGGTGATTGGCGTGCCCCAACGCGGGTGCGTTTTGTTTCTTTCCCCCTGTTCGTATGGAAGCGATCAGCAAACTGGCCAAGGATGCTATGGAGATCGCGTACGACACATCAGCGCAACCGAAGGCGCGGCCGACGCGTTATTCGTTGAGCTGGCGATTCGACGCCTGTGTCGTGGCTCTCTTCGTGGTCCTTGGGTGCCTTTATTTCTTCGCGTGACACGGCCGTCACGCGCGGACGCAGTACCTGAACGGCGTCCGTCTTCCGCTTTCGCGAGCGGAACTTTAGGGTGCGCAGCCCGATCTCCGGTCTCGCGCACTCTCAATTTGAATTGCAAGCGACCACCGGGCCCGGTCGTCCGTCAGGGCGTTTGGCCGGCTCGGTGGAATAGCGGCATCTGCCGCATTCCTACCCCCTTCTCGTATGGATATGAAGAAGAAAAAGTCAGCGCCGGAGAGCGCTGCAACCGCAGTTCCGGAGGAACAGCGGCGACCGTTCAAGACGTTTCGGGTTGAAGATTGCTCCCTCAGTCTGTGGACGCGGGAGCGCGAAGTACGCGGCCAGGCGACCTTGTTCTGGTCGGCCACGCTCGAGCGCAGCTACAAAGATGACGCCGGTGCGTGGAAGTACACGAAATCGTTCGATCCGGATTCGCTCGGCAAACTGGTTGCGCTCTGCCAACAGGCGAGCGCGTTCATTCAAGAGCAAGAGGCGCAAGATGCGTCGTAAGTTCTAGCAATGAGGGCGGCCCTGACCGCCCTCGACGTTCCAGCGTCGCACCGCCGAACGCTTGTTGAAGCGCGAAGCGTTGCAACCGGGATGCACTCACTTCTCTTGCGGAACGCCACTTTTCCGGCGTTCTCCGCACTCCTTACAAGATCCGTGCCGGCCCCGCAGGTGGCTTGCGGAGGCCGGTGAATGATTCACGGCCGTTCTCGCCGTCCAGAGTCCTCTGGCCTCTACTCTGGACGGCTCCGCTGCGGCCGTGCGGTGGCGAACCAGCCTCCGCGGAGGTGCTTTATTTCTTTCTTTTTCATCTATGCGATCATTCGCATGCACACCATCGGCCATCGCGGTGCTACCAAGAGCGCCACGGAACGCCAGCCCGGTCCCGGGGCTGACGAGCCTCTATCACAAGTCGTATCGGGGCGACTACGGGGACGCGCGTTACCCCGGCAATTGCAGCGGGGAGCTCATCAAGGACTTGCTCCGCTACTTCAAGCCGAAGAGCGTCCTCGACCCGATGACCGGCTCGGGCACTTGCATGGATGTCTGCGACGAACTCAGCATCGAGTGCGTGTCGAAGGACATTCGCTTCGGCTTCGACGCGTGCGACCCGGACAACTACCGCAATTCGCCGCGATTCGATTTCATCTGGCTGCACCCGCCGTATTGGCGACAGAAGGTATACACGGGCGCAACGGGGGACTTGTCGAGTTGCCCGACACTGGAATTGTTCCTGCGGCGCTACAAGCAATTGATCCAGAACTGCGCGAAGGTGCTGCGTCCCGGCGGCCGGATCGCCATCCTGATGGGCGACTACAGCGACCGGGACGAAGGATTCGTGCCGCTGGTGTACCACACGAAGCGGCTTTGCTTCGAGCATGGGCTAGAGCAACGGTGCACGGACATCATTCGGTTCTCGCACGGCGCGAGCAGCTCGAACAAGGTTTACACATCCTCATTTATCCCCGGCCTGCACGACGTGTGCTCGATCTTCGAGAAGACGCGCACTTGACGCTTGCTTTATTTCATTTGCCCTTTCACCCAAATGAAAACGACCAATTCATCACCGGCAAAGACCCGTTCGCGGAAGGCTTTCCGCATCCCGTTCAAGGCTGGCGACATCCACGAATCGCTCGCCACTCAGCACGAGATCGCCGTCATCTGGGCGACGGACGACGTGCGCAGCCGTTCGCCCCGACCTGACCGAACGGCAGGCGTGGGAAGTCCTGCAGGCCGTGCGCAAGAACCACGACGCCTCAGTCGGGGTCTCGTGGGAAACCTTGGAGATCACGGCAGGCGTGCTCTTCCCCGAGTTTTAGGCCAGGCCAACAAGAGCGCTGCGCTCGTGATACCCTTTTATCTCTTTTCACCATCACCACGATGGAAAAGTCATCTTCATCACCGGCAACATCATCGGTGGAACTTCCGCAAGAGCGCTATCGCGTGGTCGTCCTCGAACAGCGCTGGAAGGAAAGTTACGTCTTGGCCTCCGACCAAGAAGACGCAGACCGCAAGGTCGACAGCATCGACGCCGACGACTTCGAAGACGTGTGCGATCTCCACACATGGACGATCGAAAGCGTGCGGGAAGCTCCGGAAGATTTTACCTCCATTCCCATCCAAGACTATGAGCAAAGGAAAACCCATCGGTAATTGCAAAACGTGCGGAAGCGAGATCGTGGAATCCGTGAATGACGGCGTGTTCCTCGAAGGGGAGTGCGGCCCGTGTGAATACCAGCGGTATAGGACGCAACCGGCACTCCTGGCCGCTCTTGACTGCCTGCTGGAGCAGACCGTCGACATGGACCTCGCCTTCGGGATCGAATTGACGGAGGGGGAGGCGCTGGCTCGGGAACAAGCACTATCGGCTATTGGAAACGCTTATGGAAACGCATGACAATTTCGCAACGGCACTGGCGGTGGACGACAACGGTTACGCCTGCATCCCGCTCCATCCCGGGACGAAGGTCCCGCTCTTCCCGTGGAAGCGATGGCAGACGGAGCGGCCGACGCGCGAACTCTATCGCCACTGGTTTGAAGGCACGCGGAACAACATTGCCCTGGTGACGACGGGCATGGTCCTGTTCGATTGCGACGATCCGGCAATGGCCGATGTCGTGATCAAGCATTGCGGCGACACGAGCCATAAGGTGCGCACCCCGAACGGCGGCATGCACCTGGGCTACCGCAAACGCCAGGGCGTGGAGGTCAAGAACCTCGTTAGGGTCAAGGGCAGGCCGCTCGACATCCGCACGGACGGCGGCCTCGAGGTGCTGCCCTTCAGCGAAACGCAGGACGGTGCGTATGCGTGGATCGGGGACGGGCTCGTGCCGATTGCCGACCTGCCCGTCGCCAAGATCGGCTGGACGCGGGAACGCACGCGGCACGTGGTGCGAACGATTGTCATTGACGACGCGGACAGTGTAGTGCGGCGCACGCGTGGGTACTTGGCCACGATTCCCGGCGCGGTTTCCGGACAGCAGGGCCACCGGACCACCTTTCGCGTGGCGTGTGCGCTCGTGCAGAAGTTCGGCCTCGGCTTCGAATCGGCCTGGCCGCTTCTTCTGGAATGGAACTTGAAATGCCAACCGCTGTGGAGCGAGCGTGAACTGGAGCACAAGCTGCGCAACGCGCTCAAGAAGCGTTGAGCCAAAGGGAACACCGGCCTGCGTAGGCCGGATGATCGCCCGATTTACTGAAGACGAAGGAGTTCGACATGGTGACGGTGAAGATCAGCGGGACGGGGAGCGGCATGTGTGCCCTGTCCGCACGCGACAGCGACGGGCTGACTGCGGCGTTCGATAGCGACACGCCGCTGTTCCTCTCGTGGAAGAGCTTCAAGCAGCTGCTCACGCTGCGCCTGGCCCAGAACGGCAATGGCAGGCCGCCACAACCGGCGGCCGCGATGTCCCCTCGGCCGATCCCGATGGCCGCCGAGGTGAAATGACGGTTTGACGCAACGACCGACCGCTGGCCGGCAGGCGATGATACGTCCGGCCGGCGGTCTTTCGCCCAATGGAATACGACATGACTCCGCCGATCCTGTATGAGCTGCTCGATGACCTGGATGCGTTCATGGCGCAGAACTGCGAGTTGCTCGACGTGGACGCGGACGAATTCTATCGGCGCCTGCGCCGTTTCGTCATCTACCTCATCTGCCGGAGCGAGCGTGAGGGAAGGCGGAACATGCCGGAACGGAATTGACGGGCAAGGCTCCGGCGCGAAATGGCCTGATGACCGGACGGATGGCAAACCGCCCCAGGGATGGGGCCATTCGGACTGATGTGAAGGTGCGTCATGTACACCGTGAAGCGAGCGGCGGAACGACTGGGTTGCTGCGTGAGCGTTGTGTACGATCTGGTGAACTCCGGCGTCTTACCGCATTACCGGATCGGAAAGAAAGGCTGTCGCGGAGCTATCCGGATCGCGGAAGCGGATCTGGAATCGTATTTGGCTTCGCTCAGACGAGGCGACGGGCCGAAGGAATCCGTTCCCCCAACCCAAAAACGCAAGATCGTCTTGAAGCACCTGACGCTCAAAAGCTAATCCGCGAGCACCTTCTTGAGGTGTTCGGGGTTCCGGTGGAGATGCTGGTAGACGCGGGCTAGCATCGCTCCGTCCTTGTGTCCAAGCAGTTCCGCGACGGTCAGATGATCATGGCCCTGGATGAGCTTCCGGTTGGCGAAGCCGTGCCGCAGATCGTAGCAGGCAAGCCCTTTCCCGTGCTCACGTGCGAGCCGGGCGATTTCCTTATTCCGCTCTGTGACAGCCTTCTGGTGCTGCTTGCGGGCGGCGAGCATCTTGCTCTTGTCGGCGAAATGGCGGGGCTCGAAGCGGGGGATCGACGGGATGGCAATGCCCTTCTCCCTGAGGGCGTCGACCGCGAGGGCGATGCTGAGGCGGGTGAAACGGTTGCACAGGGCGAAGGTTCTCCACGGGTCGCCGTGAGCGTTGCGGAAGAGTTTGCCGGCGGCGCCGGCCTCGATAAGCCGGGTGACAATCTCGAGGGACCGGCCATGAAGATGGATCACACGCGGGCGCTTCTTTCCCTTGGCCTCCTCCTTGGGAAGGATGATGCATTCCGTCTCCAAGTGTACGTGCCGGTGCTCGATCAGCCGCGCTTCCTGTGGGCGCACTCCCGCATGCCAGGTGAATTCAAGGAGGTCGCGGAAGGGATCAACTTGCTTCACCTTGTGAAGCATCAGGGAATAGGCCTCGGGGGTGACGGGATTGTCCCGCCGCTTGGCCTGGGGCTTTTCGATGTACCGGATGGGGTTATCGGAAAGATGCCCGATCTTCACCGCCCAATTGAACGGCCTTTGCAGGTGGATGATCGCATTGCGGCGTGTGGTGTCGTTCCAGCCGTCGTGGGAATCAACCCACTCGACGACGTGGAAGGGACGAATGGAGGCGGCGGGCATGGTGGCCCGATCCTTCAGGTGGTTCGTGAAGCTCTGAATGTAGTCGAGGTAGCCTTCATAGGTCCGCACCTCGCGGTGCTTTTGGGCCCAGTCCAGGAACTTGTCGAAGACCTCGGCGACGGTGAGGCCATCGGAATTCTGGACGGGCTTGGTGTGCGGAGATTTGGCGCGCTCGGCCATGATCTCGTGGTAGAGACGCATGGCTTCGGTCTTGTCCGGGTCGAGCTTGATCTGCTCTTTGCCGACCTGGACGAACCAGCATTGGCACAGAGCGGTAAAAGGGCTTCGGGAATTTCGGCATGGATGAACCCTCCAGCGTGTAGCCGGGCCGGAAGGTCCGTTTTCACTCCTCTGCCTGGTTGCACCCAGGCAGGGGAATTTATCTCTGCCACTAACTCTGCCACACGATTGGCAGAGCATGAGAAAATCTCAGCAAACCCAATTTTTTCTCGATGAAGGCGCTGGGACTCGAACCCAGGACCAACGGATTAAAAGTCCGTTGCTCTACCAACTGAGCTACGCCTCCGAGGATCGAGGTTTGGGCGGGCGGGGTTGGCCCAAACGCTCTTTCGATTCGCTTAGTATCGGGATGCGCGGGGCGATCGTCAAGCGGGGCGGCTTCGCGCTCTATTCGCTCTTGGTCACGGCCGCGTTCATCTGTTTTCGCCATTGTTGCATGCGCATGAGATCCGGCTTTTTGGCCTTTAGCGGGTCGAACCGCGAGGGATCGAGATCGATATAGAGCACTTGATGGAGAGCCCGGTCCGCCTTCGGGTTCGGGGTATTTTCCTGGGCCGAGACTTGGCTGCGCCATTGGGTCAACTTGTCTTGTAGAGCCTTGGTCCGTTCGGGTTCCTTGGCGGCCAGATCGGTTTGCTCGCCGGCGTCCTGGGCCAGGTTGTAGAGTTCGGCCTTGCCTGTTTCGTAGTGTTCAATCAGTTTCCAGTCGCCTTCGCGCACGGCGCCGCTAGGTCGGCTTCCCTGGTTGGTGTAGTGCGGCAAGTGCCAGAACAACGGCCTTTCAGGCAGTTTTGCGTTATCGGTCAGCAATCCGGCGAGGCTGACGCCATCGAGTCCAGCGGGCGGTTTGCTGCCCGAGAGTTCAAGAAGGGTCGGCAGCCAATCGGTGGTGATGACCGGCGTATCGATCAAGCGTTTAGCAGCAATTTTTCCCGGCCAGCGGACGATCAGCGGGACGCGGATGCCGCCTTCGTAGAGGTAGCCTTTGCCCGCTCGATAGGGCGTGTTGTGCGTAATCTTTTGATGGCCGCCCTCGGGCGCGTGCAGGCCGCCGTTGTCGCTGGTGAAGATCACAATCGTCTGGTTTTGCAGATTCAGGTCGTCGATCTTTTTGAGCAATAGGCCGACGGTTTCATCCATTGATTCGATGACGGCGGCGTAGGTTGGTTCGAAAGCGTCTGCATTTTGGGCCACGCGCTTGGCGCTGGCGGTGTACGGAATATGCGGCGTGTTGTGGGCCAGATAAAGGAAGAAAGGCTCTTTGGCATGCGTCTCGACAAACTGCATTGCTTGCTTGGTGAGGTCGAATTCGCCCTTGCCGCCTTCGAGATCAGAAGGCGGCGTGTTGGCCTTTCCGGGGTAATAGAGATCGAAGCCATGATCGGTGGGCAGATGCCCTTTGGCGCCGAGATGCCATTTGCCGAAGCAAGCGGTCGCGTAGCCTCCGGCCTTCAGATAGTCGGCGATTGTTTTGCTTGTAGCGGGTAGGTTTTGGGCGATCTTGGGATGCAACAGTAGTTGGGCGGAGCAATCGGGCCGGCCGGGGAGGAAGGTCGTTAGATGTAGGCGTGCCGGGTTTAGGCCGGTCATAAGTGCGGCTCGTGTCGGCGAGCATACCGGGCAGGCGGCATAGGCGGCCGTGAAGCGGGTTCCTTCACTCGCGAGTTTATCGAGGTTGGGAGTTTTGTGATCTTTACGGCCGTAACAGCCAAGATCGTTGATGCCCAGATCATCCGCCAAGATGAAGACGATATTCGGCTTGGCGGGGGCTTGGTCTGCGGCTGTTAGCGTCGTTGCGAAAGCAAGCGATGCAGCAATGATGATCAGCGACGAATTGATATTCATGAATGAAACTCCTATGCAGGCTACAAATACAGAAAACCCGATGACTTGATGCAACCGCCACGTAAGGGCTTTGCGCAGTGAGACGCTTGCCCGCCGAAACGCTCCACGGGCCAATACCCACGCGTGGCTAACGCGAGTGCGCAATTTTTCGGCGAGCGAGCGGAACCCTCGCTTGCACTCGGTTGACGAAAATTGCCTCCATGCCGATCCTGTGCTACTGGTTTACGGTCGCCCGGGAAAGGTGTTCGATGAACGTTCGTCGATTAGTTGCCACGCTGTGCCATCGGTTTTGTTCTTCAGTCAAGTTGGCTGTGAGAAGAACGAGCCCGCGAAGTCCGCAGGTCCGGCCATGTGGGAAATTACTGTCGGGGATAACAAATGTTATCTATTCGGCTCCATCTTTCTCGGCAATGAAAACGCTTATCCGCTTCCCGAGGCGGTGGAGCAAGCCTTTGCCGATTCGAAGACACTCGTCATTCCCGCATTGCCTGAAGGCATGAGCCCGGCCCATATTCATTTCTTCGTCGAGGCGAACGGAGTGTGTACGGCCGGTTACCTGGTCGATCAAGTGTCGGCCGAGACGGCCGAGCTCGTGCGCGCCTATTGTGCCGAGACGGGCTTATCCTTCAAGAAAACGAATCGTTTGAAGCCCTGGGCCGCCTACTGGTATATTGGCGAAAATGAGATCAAACGAAGCGGACTCGATTCCAAAAAGGGGGTCGATAAACACTTTCTCAAGCAAGCGAAGGCCGCCAAGAAGCCGATCCTGGAATTGGAGTCTCAGCGCGATCAAATGGAAACGATCGCCCGCTTTGACGCTCGGATTCAGGAGTTGATGCTGCTCGATGCCTTGCTGGAAGCGAAGAAACCGAAGTCGATCGAAAAACTGGTGGACGCCTGGAAGAGCGGCGACGTCGACAGGCTGAACGAAGTCTATTTCATCGAGCCTTTAGCGAACGAGCCTCGCTTGCACGATTACTACACGAAATTTTTCTACGAACACAACATCAAGATAGTTGCCAAGATGGAGAAGCATCTCAAAAGTGCCGACCCGGCCTTCATCATGATAGACGTATCGCACCTCCCGGGCGAAAAAGGAATTCTGAAGTTATTGGCGGACAAAGGCTATTCCATCAAGCAAATCTGCGGGAAGCGCTAGCTGAGCGCTGCGTTAGCGGTAATCGACTTATCCAAGCTGAAAGTCCGCCTAATCGTTTTAAGGCAAATCGAACAAATTCGACCGCTAAAATTAAAGACTTACGGAAACGCAGAAAGGCCATGGGCATCATGGAATAAAAGCCAACTGCCCTTCAAGAGATAACGCGTTCGATGCCGATAAACCAAGGAGACTGCCCGCTCCTGGCACCCGAGATATAAAGCCGATGAGCAAGCGTTGGCTAAGCGGGTTGGCGGTGTTATGGCTGGCAAGTGCCGGGCCTGCTGGCGCGGAAGATCCGTTGTCGCTCATTTCGGTGTCGGCCATTTTACCACAAGCTCCGTCCGGCGTAGGCGAACGTCCCTCGGAACTGCCGAACATCGATCCGCAGCTCGATATCAAGCCGCTCATTCGCCCGCCCGCGCCTGAGCCGAAGCGCATGCCCTTGCGCGATCGCCTGAAAGGCGCAGAGTACGATCCTTCGTATCTCTTTTTGCCGGAACGCAACCCCGGGCTACGCCAGCCGCCCTGCCCCTGTTTACCCTTGGGCAGTTGGTGGGTGAACACCGCTTATTTCCTCGGCAAAACGCAGAACGACAGCATCCCAGCTTTGGCCACCGCCGGCGGCTCCGGCCTGCTGGGCGCCAATGGCGTAACGGTTCTTCAGGGGAATCAACATTTGGAGCAGCCCTTTCGTTCGGGCCTGCGGCTTGAAGGAGGCGCCTGGATCGATCGCTGCCATACGTGGGGTCTCGATGGCTCCTTCTTTTTCATGCAATCGACCGAGGCGAAGTACGCCACCGCTTCTAATGGCGATCCACTTCTTGCTCGGCCTTTCACCGGGCCCAACAACACACCGCTCGCAGACGTTTTAGCAGCGCCTGGAGCCAGCGTCGGCTCCATTCAGGTGGCTTCGCCGTTGACTTTCCTGGCGGCGGATGTGAACACGCGCAATACGCTTTTCTGCGAAGACAATCGTCGTCTCGACTTGTTGGCGGGTTACCGGATTGCACGAATGACAGAAGAAGTGAGCATCCAAAGCCATTCGACATCAACGAACGGCAACGCACGCAATGTGCAGGACGTTTTCCGAACGGTGAATTTGTTCAACGGCGGCCAACTCGGTCTAGCGGGTGAACTGCGCTTCGACCGATTGTACCTGAGCGGCGCGACCAAGATCGCCTTCGGCGAAAACTGGAATCATCTGGCCATTTCAGGCGAGACGCAGACCACCAGCGCGGCCAGTACCGTCACAAATCCAAACGGCCTGCTCGCAACGCGTGCTTTGATTGGGACGCGCGATGGGCGAAATTTCGCCGTCATGCCGGAAGCGAACTTCACGGCCGGCTACCAGGTGAACGACAACTGGCGCGCCTACGTGGGCTACACCTTCGTCTATATCAGCAGCGTCGCCCGGCCGGGGCAGGCAATCGACCTGAACACCGCGCCGGCGACAGTCCCCAACCGAAACGATGCCAACGCGGATTTTTGGATGCACGGCATCAATTTAGGCATCGAAGCACGGTACTAGTGAGTCATCCAGCCTTAATCCTCGAGTTGAACGGCTCAGCCCCCAGAAGTTTAACGACTTCCGCTACATAGTGCTTTCTCGCGTAGCGGAAGTCGTTAGACTTCCGGATGCGCCCGCAAGCCTAGGCTCAGCCCCGGAAGTCTGACGACTTCCGCTACAACACTCCGGTTGCTTATTTTATGGTCCCGGCCCGCTAAAATATTGTGAAACCTCAGTGGCACAAGCGTCTTGTTTGTGCAGCACAGGCGAGACGCTTATGCTACCTTGTCGCCATTCGCGAAGCGAAAGGCGACAACGGAAGCTTCACGCGATAATTGCTCTGGCCACGCGTCCTTCGACATCGGTTAAGCGGAAATCGCGACCGCTGTAGCGATAGGTCAGTTTTTCGTGGTCGATGCCCATCAGATGCAAGATGGTGGCATGCAGATCGTGAACGTGCATTTTGTCTTCAACGGCGGCAAAGCCGAACTCGTCGGTGGCGCCGTGAACCATGCCACCTTTGACGCCGCCGCCCGCTAGCCACATCGAGAACCCGTGGTTATTGTGATCTCGACCTTTGGCGCCTTCGCTCGTCGGCGTACGGCCGAACTCGCCGCCCCAGACGATCAGCGTTTCATCGAAGAGCCCGCGATGTTTCAGATCGCGAATAAGTGCGGCGATCGGTTGATCGACCTTGCGGGCTAGATTGGCGTGATTCTTGATATCGGTGTGGTCGTCCCAGGGTTGGCCGTTGCCGTAGAACAGTTGGACCATGCGAACGCCTCGCTCGACCAGCCGGCGGGCCATCAGGCAGCCGTCAGCAAACTCGCCCGCGCCGTACATCTCCCGTGTGGCCTTCGTTTCTTTCCCCATGTCGAAGACATCCTGGGCTTCGAATTGCATGCGGAAGGCCATCTCCAATGATTCAATGCGGGCTTCAAGCGGGTTATCGTTGCCTCTCTTTTCCAGATGTTTTTCGTTGAGCATCTTCAAGAGATCGAGTTGTTCCCGCTGCGAACTTCGGCCGAGGTACGTATTGCTGACGTGGGCGATTACGTTTTTCGGATCGATCTTCGCGTTGTTGATTTGTGCTCCTTGGAAGATGCCAGGCAGGAAGCTATTGCTCCAAAGCTGCGGGCCCACCACCGGCTTGCCGGGGCAGAGAACGACGAAACCGGGGAGATTCATGTTCTCGGTGCCGAGGCCATAGAGCAGCCAGGAGCCCATCGAGGGACGGGTGGGCTGCGTCTCGCCGCTGGTCATCATCAACAGGGAAGGCTCGTGGTTAGGGATGTTCGTGTGCATTCCGCGAAGCACGCAGATATCGTCGATGCAGGCGCCGACATGCGGAAAGATCTCGGAGACTTCGATGCCGGAC
Organism: uncultured Planctomycetota bacterium; assembly: GCA_963718635.1. GTDB lineage: Bacteria > Planctomycetota > Planctomycetia > Gemmatales > Gemmataceae > JAIOQJ01. Next base: position 285,411 of record OY970367.1, read on the forward strand.
TGTCCGTATTTCTTGAACGAGTAGGGCGACATCATCAAGCTGCCGGTTCGCCGTTCCGTCTTGATCTCGGCGGTGGGCGGTTTCTGACCGTTGTATTTGGCCAGGGAGGGCTTCGGGTCGAAGGTGTCAACCTGCGACGGACCGCCGTTCATGAAAAGGTGAATGACGTGCTTAGCCTTCGGTGCAAAGTGCGATGCCTTCGGCGCCAAAGGGTTGCTCGAAGCAGCGAAGAGACTTTGATCGGCGCAAAGACTTGCTAGGCCAAGGGCGCCAAAACCAGCGCCGACTCGGTGCAGCATCTCTCGGCGCGAAGGGAAGATATGCATGTGACGTAGTCCTTGATGCCAACTATCAGACTAATGGTTCATACCAAAACGGTCAGCCATCCGCACCACGTCGGCATGTGGTACGTCTGTGATGCCTTTGCCTCTGCGCTAGATTGTACACTTACCGTAAGGAAGATAAAAGCCTTTAAAGCAGTGCCGCAACCAAGGGTTCAAAAAGACGCACGGAAAATAAGGACCGTTAGCCGCGACGCGGAGGCTTTGCGCAGCGGAGCGTTGAGTCGCGCAATAAGCGCTCGCTGCGCAAAGCCTCCGCGTCGCGGGTAACGAAACATCCAATAGCAACCTCGCTAATACTCCTTCAACAGCATCTCCCCGTTTGCTGCAAACCAGCCTTCCTCGTCAATTTGATAAACGCCATCGCCTGCCGTCGCCAGCAAACGGCAGATGAGCAGGCACATTTTTTCCACACTCACATCGTCGGCGTGGTCAATTGGCTTCCGCAGCGTGATCATTTGAGAGGCTTGGATGACATGTTCCATCAAGCGCGCATGATTGGGGCTGTAATCGCAGGTTTCGAGAAACGCCGCCCAGGAATTCAGGTCATTGCGTAAATCATCTTCCGCGGTCAGAAAGCGTTCCATCAGGATAGGCGAGCCGGTTCCCAATCTCAATTCCGCGCCGGTCCAGCCGAGATCGTCGCCGCGAAAATGTCCTTCGACGATAAGGCCATCCGCATGCAACTGCTCCAACAGTTTAGCGGGTGATAGTGATTGGCTATCACGGCAAAAAACGCGATACCACATCGGTGATCCAGTAACTCTTAAAGAACCCGGCTTATGAAACATTTCAAGTAGCCCGACTCCAAGCACGAAGCCGAAACGGGATGATCCATGGCAGGTCCCGTTTTCGAGAGAATTTGAACGTCGCGCTTTTCGTGCACGGCTATCTGCGCAAGCAATTCTTCCAGCATCGTCGGCGTGACCAGTCCCGAACAGCAACACGTAATCAGGATGCCATCGGGTTCCAACAGCTTGATTCCAAGCGATTGAAGCCGACGATAGCCGCGCATGGCTTCGGGCAACGATCCCCGAGAACGTGCGAACTTGGGTGGATCGAGAATGACCATGCCGTATTTGCGTCCGGCTTGCACCTGCCGATCGAGATGATCGAATACATCGGAGCGAACGAACTCGATGTTGGAAAGTCCGTTCATTTCCGCATTGCGTTGGGCGAGGACCAAAGCGGGCGCCGAGACATCGACGCATTCGACTGACACAGCGCCGGCGCGGGCGGCGTGCAGCCCGAAGCCACCGGTATAGCAGAAGGCGTCGAGAACGGTCCGTCCCTTAGCCAGTCGAGCGGCGAGCAAGCGGTTATCGCGCTGATCGAGGAAGTAGCCCGTCTTCTGGCCTTCTTGAAGATGAACGAGAAATCGCAAGCCGTTCTCGTCGATCGTCAGATCGTCTGGCGGCAATTGGCCGCGCAAGAGGCCATCGCGCAGATCAATCCCTTCGAGCAGTCCAACCCCTTTTTCGGTGCGGATGTAGATGCCGTGCGGCTGCACGAGTTCTTCGAGCAAGTCGGCGATCATGTCGCGCCGTTGCACGATCCCCAATGACGTGAATTGAACTGTAAGCCAGCCGGAATATTCATCGATCGTGCAGCCGGATAGGCCGTCTGCTTCACTGGAAACGAGCCGGCAGCCGCTCTGTGCGCCGCGTAAGCCGAGCGTGTCGCGAAAGCGGATGGCCTGCAGCAACTTCTCGCGAAAGAACTGGCTATCCAGCGATCGTTGCGGGTCCCACGAATAGAGCCGAACCTGTATCTTGCTGCGGCTGTTGTAGAGCCCGCGGGCGATGAAATTATTGGCGGTGGAGACGACATCGACTTCAGCGCCATCCTCCGGCGAGCCTTCGGTACGTTCGATGGCGCCGGCAAAGACCCACGGGTGATGCGCAAAGAAAGGCTGTGCCCGTTTGGCCTTGAGGATGACGCGAGGAAGGCTCATGGGGTTCAGGCCGCCATCTCTTCGACCGCTTGAATGTAATGGAGGGCTCGCGGCAGATCGTCGCGTTCACCGGAACTCTGGAGGAGTGCCCGAATGCGCGTCAAGAGCTCCGCTTGATTGATAGGCTTGGTTAAAAAATCATCGGTGCCGGCGTCCACGGCCCGATCGACATCGGCCGGCTGATCGAGCGCCGTCACCATGATCACGCCGATGTGTCGCGTCTCTGGATCCTGCCGCATTAGCTTGCAAACTTCGAAGCCGCTTAGCCGGGGCATCATGATATCGAGGAGGACAACGTGCGGTTTCCACGTTTGAATCAGCTTCAGCGCCTCTTCGCCGTTGACGGCGGTGCGCAGTTCGTAAGGCGTCGCGCTAAGATAGGCTTCGAGTAATTCCACGCCGTGCGGGTTGTCGTCGGCAATCAAGATACGTGCGGCGGTATCGGTCATGATGCGCGTTTCCTATATGCAATGGTTGGCCATTGCAATTATAGGGAAACGCGCCGAGAAGCAAAAAGGAGCAGGTCCAATCAGTCGCCGAATTCCGGCCTTCGCTTGAGCAGCTGGTTTTGCAAGCGGGAAACGATGCTGGAGTGCATCTGGCTGACGCGCGACTCGCTTAAGTCGAGCGTGGCGCCGATCTCTTTCATCGTCATGTCCTCGTAGTAATAGAGGATCATGATCAGGCGCTCGTTGCGGTTCAGGCCGCGCGTGACAAGCCGCATGAGGTCGCGGTTTTGCAGGCGGTGCGTTGGGTCTTCCGCCTTCTTGTCTTCGAGGACGTCGATCTCGCGAACGTCTTTGTAGCTGTCGGTTTCGTACCACTTCTTATTAAGGCTAACGAGGCTAACGGCGGTCGCCTCGCCGACGTAATCGGCCAATTGCTCGATCGGTACGCCCAATCGCGTGGAAAGCTCATCCGGCCTTGGCGGGCGGCCGAGCTGCGGCTTCGAGCGTCTTGCGCGCTTCTTCCATCTTGGTCGCTTTGGAGCGAACCAGACGGGGCACCCAGTCCATGGTGCGAAGTTCATCGAGCATGGCGCCGCGAATTCGCGGCACGCAGTACGTCTCGAACTTGACGCCGCGAGTCAGGTCGAACGCATCGATGGCGTCCATCAACCCGAATACGCCGGCGCTGATGAGATCATCGAGCTCGACTCCATCCGGCAGACGCGCCCAGATGCGTTCGGCATTATATTTGACGAGCGATAAATACCGTTCGACCAGCCGGTTGCGTAGTTCAACCGTAGGTTCGGAACGATAGCTTTGCCACGTCGCCGGGACGTCCATGTCCGCATGTGCGAGCATTCGGGTTCCTCCCTGATGTACGGCGAGCTTCCTTTCGGAAGTGGATGCCCGAACCTCGGCAGGAACATCCAAAAGGCATTACCCCTTTGGAACCCCCGTCCTGCCGTTCGCGCATCGCACCGATCACGCCCATGACTGAATGCCGCGTTTGCCCGATGGCAACGACGCCGCATCCGGAATTCGCCCGCTCGGGTCGAGCCAGCGAACGCATGAAACGTGGAACCGATGTTTAACTCACCGACCCCCCCAGGCGATTCCGTACAGCCGGAATTCACCTCAAACCCCTTATCGGCATCCGATCGACTACCGCTGCAATCATTCGCAAAAGTTCGGGATTGTTTCCGCGGCATGACGCCGCAGCATTTGAAAAGACGGAGAAACAGGCATGATCCCCCTATCTTCCCGACGACTTTCCGCCCCCCGGCAGAACCTCGTCGCCCCTCAGGCCGTCTCGGTCGCTCTTCGCGAAACCCGTTTCGGCCGAACCGCAGCAGCAATCAATTGACGAGCGAGCAGATAAGCGAAGAGGGCCGATTTGTCCAGATGAAAAGGGGCATTATGTGGAAAAGGTGAAGTTTGATTCTCCTTCTGAGAAGTGCCTAAATATCCCTTGCTTGCGCTGCGGGCTCCTCATTTCTGAATGAGCAGCCCGGAGCGCAAGCAAGGAAAAGCCTTACTGCCCATCCAACACGTAACGGATGGCGTTGTGCAAATACTCTTCGTTCTCGATGGCCTGAGCATCGCCGCCTTCGGTAAACCAATGTCGCCGACCTGCTTTCTTGGCAACCTTCTTGATCAAGCCTGCATTATCGGAAAGCTTTCGCGAGCACCATGCTTTGAATTGGTCCCTTGCAATTTCGGGCTTGCAATCGACTGTCACGACAACATGAACGTGATTGGACCTCACGTTGACCGCATGGAGAGTCCAGCCCCGGATGCGGCAGTGTTCGTCAATCGTCTTTTCTATCAGCAATCGCTGTTCCTGCGTTAGTATCACGGCTGGCTCCGCCATCCGTTCGCGAGCAGATTGCTCAATGTCGGGATCGGGCGATTGGATTCCGGAAACACCACTCTTGACCCAGCCGCGCCAGTCGCCCGGCAACCATGTGCCATAGGTTGTCCAAACGATGTGATAGGCGACAATCGTAGGATAGTATTGCATCATTGATGAATGCCCCGAGGTATTCCACTATTGATGGAATCCTAGGGCTGGTGACCACAACGGCAATAAATCGGGAGTAGGTTTGGGAGCCCGCAGCGCGAGCAAGGGTTGGCGAACGGGAGCCCGCAGCGCGAGCAAGGGGAGAGGCTTTCCGTATTGCCCGCCCCCCTTGCTGGCGCTGCGGGCTCCCAAACCGAGTCGCCCCTCTTGCTCGCGCTGCGGGCTCCCGAATCCGCTTCGGAGTTTCTCGGGAGCCCGCAGCGCGAGCAAGGGTTGGCGAACGGGAGCCCGCAGCGCGAGCAAGGGTTGGCGAACGGGAGCCCGCAGCGCGAGCAAGGGGAGAGGCTTTCCGTATTGCCCGCCCCCCTTGCTGGCGCTGCGGGCTCCCAAACCGAGTCGCCCCTCTTGCTCGCGCTGCGGGCTCCCGAATCCGCTTCGGAGTTTCTCGGGAGCCCGCAGCGCGAGCAAGGGTTGGCGAACGGGAGCCCGCAGCGCGAGCAAGGGGAGAGGCTTTCCGTATTGCCCGCCCCCCTTGCTGGCGCTGCGGGCTCCCAAACCGAGTCGCCCCTCTTGCTCGCGCTGCGGGCTCCCGAATCCGCTTCGGAGTTTCTCGGGAGCCCGCAGCGCGAGCAAGGGTTGGCGAACGGGAGCCCGCAGCGCGAGCAAGGGGAGAGGCTTTCCGTATTGCCCGCCCCCCTTGCTGGCGCTGCGGGCTCCCAAACCGAGTCGCCCCTCTTGCTCGCGCTGCGGGCTCCCGAATTCACTCCCAATCTTGAGGCGACCCGACACAACGTGAGCAAATTCTTAACGTTCGCAACATGAAATAAGGCGAGTCACTTGCAACCGCGCATCGGGGCGCTGAGATAAAGGCGGTTGCGGGTTTCCGCCTACCTTGCCGGTGAAGGCTCTCGCCGGCCGGACAAACGATTTTGCAATAACTTCCTGAACTACCCAATTTGAGGAGAAGCAGATGCAGTTGAGCGCTAGCAGGCTTTTTGTCGGCGCGTTGATATTGCTGACCGGCATCGTGGGCGTGCAATTGACCACCGTTGATGCGGCCGACGCCGTCCCGGAGAAAGAGTTCAAGGCATTGACCGAGCAGGACATCAAAAATATCCAGCTGTTGCTGAACGACGGCAAGCCGGCCAAGAAGACGGCCGACCGGTCGATCAAATCGAGTGCGTTGATGATCGCGGCGTATGCTCAAAGCCGGCTCGGCGCCAATGCCGCCGACGACGCCAAACTGGCGACGCTGCGCGACACGGCCATCAAAGTGGCGATGACCGGCGGCAAGAAAAAATACATGGACGCCGTCGCGTCGGCCAAGATGTTGGATCCGGGCATGGCCGCAGCCGGCAAGCCTGACACCAAGAAGATTGACCTGATCAAAGCCACGGAAGTGGATATGGAAGAGCTGATGTACCAGTTCAAAAAGACCGCTGTCGGCGGGTTGGGCATCGAGGAAGAAATCAAAGCGAGTTCGAAAAAAGCCGTTGCAACGATGACTCCGGAAAAAGCTTTGGGTATTGCTCAGCGCATTCAGATTGTTGGCGAATTCTGCGACAGTCTGCAACCGCAAGGCGGGTTCAGTGCCGCTAAGCCGAAGAAAGACTGGGACGACTACAACAAGAAAATGAAAGACGCCGCGACCGATTTAGCAACGGCCGCCAAAGGCAACAATCCGAAAGGCCTCATGGCCGCGTTCACCAAGGTTGATGCCAGCTGCGTGGCGTGTCACAACAAGTTCAAGTAATGGCTTTTTGGAAGGGGCGAGCCGAGCAGCGTAAGCTGCCGGGTTATGACATAACCCGGCAGCTTACGCTGCTCGGCTCGCTTCAACCTACCCGCTCGCCGCTGCTTTAACGCTTGGGCGAAGGCTGGGGACTCAGCACCTTGGCCGGGTCTTCTTTGATGGTCATTTTCCGTGCTTCGTTGTCAATAAATTCAAACGGATCGGGCAGATTCACTTTGACAAACGGCGCCTGGGCCGTTCGGACTTGGATCTTCAAATTGATAATGCTGGCGGCGGTGAAATCGGCCGTCGGATCTTCCAGCGAAGCCCGATCGACTGTCGGCCGCGCCAAGATCGGTAGGTCTGCGGGCCGAGTTATATCACGCGCCGGATTGTTCACCAGGGCGCCCGTCGGCAAGGCCGCTCGTTCTGGTACGTCGAGTATGGCTTGAGCGAGTTCCAACGGCACACGTTCCGGCAGCGCCGTTGGCCTTGGCTCGGCTTTTGATTTTGCACGATATGGAACTGCGGTCAATGTTGCATCGGTCAACATAGGCTGCGAATCGAGCAGCTTGGCAGGAATAGCGCGGACCGATGCGCCCTTCACTTCAATCGATGCAGTCGGCAACGGGCGAAAAGCCTCCGTCATCTTCGTCAAAAGCTTGGCGGCTTCCGCATCGGCAACCGAAGCAGCCTTAACCGGCGGCGCGGGCGGTTCTTCTTTTTTCGCACTGCCCGGCATTGGTTCTTCAGCCACCGCATCCGACGCCGGCGCAGCGGCGACGACTGCGGTGCGCGCACAACAATCGGGACCGGGTTGATTGCCGCAACCAAGGGAGGCCAGCAGAGGAGCGAGCAGCCAATATTTCTTGTACATGAACGTTATACCGCTGAAGCTAAATCTGGTTTCGAAACGCATACAAATCCGAAAGCGCAGGGCGCCAGCCGATTCTGGCGAAACGAGCACGGTAGGATTTCCTCGTTAGTAGAGTCGAGGAGTGGCGCGGTGCGAACGTTCCGATGGACAACAAGCGTAGCCGGTCTGAACACTGTCGCTACGCCCCATCTGCTTCGGTCCGTCCGTTTCCACTCCCCGCTCGGCGAACCGGACGGGCGGATTTCCCGCATCCGGCTCTCGGACTTGTCTCTCACACCTTCGCAAACAGCCGGCGTGGGCGGAAGTTTTCCAGTTGGATCAGTCCCAACTCCTCGTGCAGGTATCGTCGCGAGTACGTAGTGATACTCGAACCTCGCACGCGATGCTTCCGGCCCAGCCACCGACGCAGCCTACAGCGCACGTGATCCATCAGTGTCGCATAGACCTCCGTTACCGGACCGTAACAAAAGTAGTTGGCCCAACCTCTTAGGACCGAGTTCAGGCTTCCCACAAGTTCTTCGGTTTCCCGGCACGTCGTTCGCCCTCGGGTCATCTCGCTGACCTTCGCGGTCATGGCTCCGATCTTCTTATCCGACGGTCGTGGGCTGATATACGCACGACCGTTCCTACGCGAGTAACACCGCCCGAACGTGTAGCCTAAGAACGTGAACGTCTCTTCCGGCAGAACACACCGCCGCGTCTTCTTCTCGTTGACCGTCAACCGCAGCTTCCCCATGATCTCACGCATCTCGACCATCGCCTCGTCGGCTAGGCCTCCCGGCGTGCAGATCACGAAGTCGTCCGCATAGTTCACGATGCGAGCGTCCAAACGCCTTTGGTGACCTTGGACCTTCCAGGCCAGAATGAAGCGACGCATATACAGATTCGCCAACAGCGGAGACAAGACCCCTCCTTGCGGAGTGCCCCTCCCCTCGTCCTTGTTGCGGGTCGTCCGCGTCTTCCGCCCACGCTCGTCCGTTTCCTCGACCGCCGCTTCCAGCCATTGTTTGATGACGTGAAGCACGTGTCGATCCACGATCCGACGCGACACCGACTTCATCAGCTCGGCGTGCGGAATGCTGTCGAAGTAGCCGCTCAAGTCCGCGTCAACCACCTCCGTATAGCCATCGTCCAACAGCGCTTGCACCGCTTTCACAGCGTCGTGAGCGCCTATCCCCGTCCGGTAAGCGTGTTGCTCCGGCTGCAGGTCCGCCTCGAAGATCGGTTCGAGTATCAACACTGCCGCCATCTGCGCCACTCGGTCCCGTATCGTCGGTATGCCCAGCGGTCGTTGTTTCCCATCGGCCTTCGGAATCCATACCCGTCGAACCGCCTGGGGCTTGTACGTCCGCGTCTTCAACTCTTCCGCCAGTTCCCCAAGCCACTTCGCCGGACCGTACGTCGTGATGTCTTCGAACGTCTGACCGTCCACCCCCGCTGCTCCGTCGTTCGCTCGGCAACGAGCGTAGGCGTGCATCAGAACGTCCATCCGATACATCTTGTCGTACAGCGCATAGAAGCGGAACTCAGGTTCAGCTTTCGCTTTCGTGTGTAGTGCCGTCCGAAGCTTCTCAACCTTTTCCGGTGGGGTTGGTAGAAACATGTCAATCCCTCGGGCTGTCGCTTCTTTCGACACCGTACAAGAACTGAGGCCCCTTCCCTCCACCGGCATTACCCGGCTTCAACGGTACTACGAGCCCCTCCGCCACCTGACTTGGCCCGGCCTCTCCCTCGCGGGTCTCCGGTTGATCGTCACACGCGATCACCAAGCAGGCTTCCCGTGTTGCATGGTCTTCCTTTGAGAGCGTGCTGTCGCCCTTACTCCGGCAGGAGAAGCAACCCATTCGTTTTCGGTGCGATTGAACTCCGCACCTGGAGTCTGTGGTTGCTTCCGGCGGCCTTCCCCTTCGCGGCACAGGGTCGGCTCCTGCATCACTCGTTTTCGGAGCTTGCTGGCGTTCACGTTACATTACGGCCCACTCTCTCGCGGAGTCACTGTATGACCCTTTCCATCCAAGGCTCCGACGGCTTCGTTGCCTCCACCGCCGCTTGGATTGCTACCGGTCGGAAAACGACTAAACTTACCGGGTGGGACTTTCACCCACTGAAAAACCATACCTTCTCACGGCGCACGCCGCGACGCGAAGGCTTTGCGCAGCGGAGCGCTTTCGGCGCTGAGCGTTTGTTTCACGGCGCAAGCGAGCCGAGCAGCGTAGGCTGCCGGGCGATAAAACGAAAACAAACGCTCCGCTGCGCAAAGCCTCCGCGTCGCGGCTAACGAGAAAACCGCGACTTAGAATAGCCTACGCTCCTACTTGGCCGCTTCAAGAATCAGTTTAACAGAAGTGCCTTCTTTCGGCAGCAGGGCGGTGTTCGTTTCGAGCTTGAGGTATTTCTCTTCCTTCATGGTGAGCGACGACTGGCAGACCGTTTCATCGGTCACCGGGTAAATGGCAATGAGGGTGCCCGTCATGTCGGCGCCATATTTCGTTTCTTCTTTATTTGGATCAATCTTCGACATGACCGATCCCGTAAAGCGAAATTTGACGCTTTTGGGAAAGGGCGCCTTTGTCTTGGGATCGATGAGAAGTTTATCAATCGCTACCTTCTTGGCGGCGCCGCCATCGCCTTTCCATTCAATGTAAACTTTGACATCGGGCCCCGTGCAGGGAACTTCTCCTCCCTTGACTGGCTTACCCGGCTTCAACCCGATAGCCTCAAGCGCTTTGTGAACGTCGCTCGGCAGCACGTTGATCGTGACGACAGTCTCGTGCGATTTCTGCCCCTTTCCTTCCTTGCGATCGTGAGCCCAGCAAGCAATCACTTCGACCGGATAAATGGTATCGTATTGGGGCAACTTTCGAGGCGCAATTGACGCATCAATTACTACCGATTGCTTCTCTTTGTCCGCCAGGACGCCAGGCCCGATCTGCTCTTCCGCGGCTCGACTATATGCAGCTGAAATGAACAACATAGACGACGTGAAAAACAAGCAACGCATGGTCATGAACTCGCTCCAATGATTTAGCTTTAAGCGATCCTTTGTTCATAATGTATCATCCAGGCCAACAGTCGGGGCAATTTTGGCGAGCCGGGAGTGTCAGCGACCGGGAAAGACGCTCGAAACTATTTGAACCAGTGTCGCCGGTCGCTGACGCTCGCAGCTCGCCTGATTCATTTGCGAACACTTTCTTGCGGCAGCGTAAGATTCACTTCCTATTTGCTTTTCCAACAGTTCAGACCTACCGTTTGATGAGTTGTTACAACCCTGCCAGGCTGCAAAATCCGTACTCTTTCGCGCCCAGCCAAATGTTAGTTCGACTGTGCAGCCTGCCAGTGGTGCAATTGCAGCTAATCAAGGATTTCCGCAATGCGGTTCGATATCAGTCGCTCATCCAGACAGATGCAAAAATCGGCAGCGGCGGGGTATCGCCAGCTGCTGCGTAAGTTCAACACCTGCTTCACCCGCAATACGGCAGCACGACTATCGCCGTCATCAGGCAAGCGCTATCGGCTTGCGGTTGAGCAGTTGGAAGACCGATCGTTAATGTCGGGTTCCGGCCTCGGCAGCACTCTTTACCCCACTTTGCTATCTTCGCCGAGTGAAGCGGCTGCTGTCTGGACTCCGACGGCCGCGCCGGTTCAGATCCAGGTGAACACAACTGTTGCCGGCATCCAACAGACATTTCCCGAAAGCCCGAAGTCGGTCGCTACCGACGCGAACGGCAACTTCGTCGTTGTCTGGGGCGATTCGGCAAAAGACGGCAGCGGCTATGGCGTCTACGCGCAGCGCTACGACTCGGGCAGCAATCCGATAGGGCCTCAGTTTCAGGTGAATACGACGACCGCAAGCGATCAGAAATTCGCCACTGTGGCGATGGATCCGGCGGGCGCTTTTGTCATCACCTGGTCGAGCTTTCAGCAAGGCAGCATTTACTGGAACATTTACGCCCAACGTTACGACGCCGCCGGCGTTGCACAAGGAAATGAATTCCGCGTCAATACGACGACGACCGAAAATAACGAATGGTCGATGCCGACGATGGACGCGAATGGCAACTTTGTCATTGCCTGGTCGTCCGGCGTGGCAAGCCCTCAGACATCCGGGATCCGCGCTCAACGTTACACCGCTGACGGTCTCCCCCTCGGCGGGCAGATGCAGGTTAATTCCTACACGGCCTACGATCAGGAATATTCGGCGATCGCATCTCAGCCGAATGGAAAGTTTGTCATCGTCTGGTCGAGCCAGTTCGAGGATGGCAACGGCTGGGGTGTTTACGGCCAACAGTTCGACTCCAAGGGCTATTACGTCGGTACAGAATTTCGCATCAACACTTATACGGCGGGCGATCAATTTCATCCGAGCATCGCCGCCGACGCCAACGGCAACTTTGTTGTCTCGTGGACCAGTCAAGGTCAGGACGGCAACGGCTACGGCATCTTTGCCCAACGTTACTCTTCAGACGGAACCAAGCTTGGCGGCGAATTCCAAGTGAACACGACGACCGCGAACGATCAGACTTCCTCCGCCATCGCCATGGATGCCGATGGCCATTTCCTCATCACCTGGACGAGCAACGGTCAGGGCCGTGGAACGACGAATGGCATCTACGGTCAATGGTATGACGCCAGTGGCGCAGCCTATGGCGGCGAATTCTGCATCAATTCAACCACGGGCAGCCAGCAGTATTCATCGGCAGCGCTGACAAAGGGCCTTCTCGATGTGGTCTGGAGCGGCAGTTCCACAGGCGATCTGAGCGGTGTGTATGAGCGTGTCTTTGCTTCGCCGTTCGAAGTTCCTCCGATTGTAATTAAAACGGCCGCGCCGCCGCCGGCGCCTTTGCCGCCCGCGATAACGCCCGTCGTTTTGCCGGTCCCGGTGAGCATGCTGCCGAACAATGTTCCGAAGCTCGCTATCATCCAAACCCAGGCACCGCCTGCTTCAGCCGTGGAAAAGCCGACGACCACTTCCTCGGCTGTTGGTCAAGCGCCGACCACGGCAAGCGCACAGCCGTTATCGCGCCCGAATGCTGTTTCTGCCGCCCATTCATTTGCCGCCTCGAATTCGGCGGCGGGGAGCGCGGCAAAAGCCATTGCTCAGGTCAAGCCGGCGCCGGCACGCGAAGCGACCGAAGTGGCTGCGAGTGGCAGCACATCAGCCGACGCAACGCCTCAAACCGCGGCGAGTTCGCTGGGGTCTTCGACCGTGAATTCCATTAGCGCCCTGCTCGCGTTGAATCATCCTTTATGGGCGTCGGAAAATCCTTCCATCGTGGCGGCGCTCGATCGGGCGATCGAGCGGGGAGAATTGGGCGGCACTTCGGTTGAGCTGTCTGTGGCGCTCGGCCTGTCGCTCTCGGCCAGCTACTTTGTCTTCCAGTTCCGGACGCTTTACAGCGTACTCGGTTCGTTGCTGTTCGCCACGCCTTTGTGGGAACAGTTCGACATGATCCGCGCCCTGGAAGGCGCCTCGAAAAACAAAAACAAATGGCGTTCCTTGACTGATGACCACGAAGACGATGAACGGCTAAGTCCGATTCTCGGGTAGCGAGTGCTAAAGATTTGAAACCGCGCATGGTGCGCAGAATTATGGGCTTTTTGTACTCTTCACGCTCCGCGTGAAGACTTCTTCACGCGCAACGTGCAGAGTACACGGGTGCCTTAAGTCTTTCTGGCAATTCTGCCGAGCGGCGCGGCGTAAGCCCGCCGTGTTTCCGAACCCACGGCGGGCTTACGCCGCGCCGCTCGGCAGAATCGGTTGGCGCACCCGAGTACATTGTTTGCGGCATGGCGCCCCCGTCCCCACTGACTGAGGATTTCTGATGAAACTTTTCTCGCCTGCCATTCGCTTGGCCTTTGGTCTAGCCAGTCTTACCGTCGGTATTATTTTTGGCGTCGCCGCTCTCGGTTTGTTGCCCGATCGGCGTGCCGACATTCTCGATAAGCGCAGAGCCTTGAGCGAAGAAATGGCTATCCATTTCTCTTACTCGGCTCAAAAGGGCGACCTATCGACTTTTCGCTCGACTACCAAAGCCGTTGCGGAACGAAATCCGGAAATCATCTCCGCGGCCTTGCGCCGGGCCGATGGCCGCCTGCTCTTTGACGTCGGCGACCACGAAACACACTGGACGGCAGGGAATTCAACGCAATCGACGCCGACCCATATCGTCGTTCCAATCACCGTAGGCGAGCAACGTTGGGGCGATCTGGAACTCTGCTTCCAGCCGATTGGCGATTCCCGCTGGGGGCGACAGTTCGACAATCCGGTTTTCAGCATTGCGGCTCTGGTGGGGCTGGCCGGCTTCGTCTGCTTCTACATTTACTTGCGATTTATCTTCCGCAGGCTTCAGATCGGTCACTCGTCGTCGATTCCGAAACGGGTACGCACGACTTTGAACACCCTCGTTGAGGGGGTTGTTATTCTGGACAACGATCGCAAGATCGCCATTGCCAACAACGCATTCGCCGACATGGTGGGACGTTCGGCCGCCGACCTCGAAGGCTGTAAGGTCGATGAATTGTCTTGGGGTTCGGCGAACGATGGCGAGATGCCATGCGAGCGCCCCTGGCATAAAACCGTCGAGGCCGGTACGACCGAACTCGGCACGATGATGTCTCTGAACGTTGCCGGCGAAGAACTAAAAACTTTTTCCGTCAATTCAGCGCCGATCGTTTCAGACGATGGCAAGCCGCGCGGAGTGATGGCGACATTCGACAATCTGACGGCGATGGAGCGAAAGAACGTCCAGCTTCGCAAACTGCTGAACAAGTTGAAGAGCTCGCGAGCCGTTATCCGCGAGCAGAATCAAACGCTGCGAACACTTGCCACACGGGATCCATTGACCAACTGCCTCAATCGTCGGGCGTTCTTTGAAGCCTTCGAGACGCAGTGGGGTGCCGCCGAGCGTTATGCCACGCCTTTGAGCTGCATCATGGTCGATGTCGATCACTTCAAATCGATCAACGATAACCACGGACATTCTGTTGGCGATGTCGTGTTGCAGCACCTGTCTAAATTGCTGCATTCTCTCGTGCGCAAGAGCGATATTCTCTGTCGCTACGGCGGCGAAGAATTTTGCGTTCTCATGCCTCACATTGATCAGGAAGGCGCCGGCCAGGCGGCGGAACGCATTCGCAAAGCGATTGAATCGAGCCCCTGCACGGGGCTGAAAATCACCGCCAGCCTCGGCTATTCCGAAATAAGCCTCGGCACCATGGACCAGCGCGAACTGCTCAACCAAGCGGACATTGCCCTTTATGCCGCGAAAAACCAGGGTCGTAACCGGGCTATCTGTTGGAACCGCGATCTGAAACACAAAGGGAAACCATCATCCGGCAAATCGCGGTTGAGCGACAAAAAGGAACAGCGCGTCGATGCCAGGATTCCTTTCCATGCAGTGACGGCCCTGGTCAGCGCTTTAGGGCATCGCCATGCCGACACGGCCGAGCATAGCCGGCGCGTTTCGGATTTGTGCGTGGCCACCGCGACACGGCTTGATGACGCAGAGCGAATGCTACGTCCTCGAAGTCGCCGGCCTATTGCATGACATCGGCAAATTAGGCGTGCCCGATGCTGTCCTCCTGAAGCCCGGCCCGCTTGATGAGCAGGAATGGAAAATCATCCGCACCCATGAGGGGATGGGCGAAGCGATCATCATGTCGGCTTTTTCTTGCGAAGAGCTAACCGATATTGTTTGCAAACATCATTGCTTTTACAGCGGCAGCCGCCATGACGCCACCTCGCCCACCGGCGAAGAGATTCCTCTGGGCGCCCGGATCCTCTGTATCGCCGATGCCTACGATGCGATTGTTTCGGATCGCGTCTATCGCAAAGGCCGCACGCAGGCGGAAGCGTTTGCCGAACTTCGTCGCTGTGCCGGAACTCAGTTCGACCCCGGCCTAGTCGAACGGTTCATCGAAGTGACGCTGGCTCGTGATGAAACGCGAACACCGCCGACGCTCGCTTTGTCGAAACAGACAGCGCTCAAAGTGGGTGTGCAGATCGAGAAACTGGCCTATGCCTTGGATGCCGGCGATCATGGATCGCTCGCCCTCATGGCGAGCTACCTGAACGCAACCGCCAACATGCACGACATCCCGCCCATCGCGGCAGCCGCGGCCCGGCTGGAAAAGTCGGCCACGGCCGACTGCGATCGAATCGAGATCACCCGTATGACCATCGAGTTGCTCGATCTCTGCCGTTCAACCTATCGCTCCTACCTCCCGCCGCCGGCGGCCTAGCCGTTTAGCCGCGACTCGCAGGCTTTGCGAAGAGTCGCGTGCAGCTCGCCAAACGAATACACGCGGCATTTGAAGCAGCGGCTCGCGCGACTCTCCGCAAAGCCTGCAAGTCGCGGCTAAACGAGGAACGCGCCTAAATATTACAGTTCATTCACCTCTGCGCAAAACGTTGCGCGCCAGTTGCGCCGCGTTGGCAAAATGCGCAAAAATAACAACGAAGCGCCAGCAGCAGCGCCACATCCCTTTTGCGTATATATGGGTGTCCCTTTTCACCAAGAGATCAAAAAGGTGTCAGGACCCTTTAATCCGTGACACGGATTAAAGGGTCCTGACACGAATGGCACTTCCACCACATTTAGAGTACGCACCTTCCACGGGTCGCTCGTCCTGAGCGTATTTGACGCGGCCTGAGATTGTTAGGCCGCGAATTTTCCGGCTGGGCTTGAAACAGCGGCGGACCTTCCTTATCCTGTCGATGTTTCCGGACCTTCCTTGTCCTCATGGCGTTCGCAATTCTGCGACGGACAGGGAAGGTCCCTTTATGGCATTCTATAGCCCGCACGGCCTCGGGTCGCGGTACAAAACATTTCTGCGCTGCCACGTTCAAGATGAAGGGCTCCCCTTCGCCAAGGCTTTGACCGAACTACAAATCGAGCAGGCGGCTCGGGCCGAGAATCTTTATTTCGGCGCCGACGAAGGCTGCGTCTATACCCCGGCGATGACGACTTGGGCTTTCGTCGGCCAATATCTTTCGGTTAGCACCACTTGTGTCACGGCCGTCGCGCGCGTCATGGTGCTGATGGTCGCTCTCGGCCGCGAACCTTGCTCGCCAGCGACCGGCGCGTACTGCAAGGCACGCGCGAAACTGCCGGAAGCTTTTCTTCGTCGTTTGACGGGTGAAGTCGGCAATGGCGTGGAAGACGAAGCGCCGGATTCATGGCGCTGGCGCAACCGGCGAACGCTGCTCGTCGATGGCTTCGAGACCATCCTCGACGACACCGAAGCCAATCAACACGAGTACCCGCAACCCAAAACGCAAAAGCCCGGACTCGGCTTTCCGATGATACGCGTGGTCGTGTTGCTGGCCGTGGCGACGGCCGTGATCATCGACGCGGCCATGGGCCCGTACGCAGGCAAAAAGACAGGCGAGACCGCGCTGTTTCGGCAATTGATCGAGCGGCTGCGACAGGGCGACATCGTCGTGGCCGATCGCTACTATTGCTCGTATTTCATGATCGCGTTGCTGCAACAACGCGGCGTGGATGCCACGTTTCGCCTGCATCAAAAGCGTCGGTACGATTTCCGCGGCGGCGAACGGCTGGGCCGCAACGATCACATCGTCGTCTGGCATCGGCCGCAGCGACCAACCTGGATGGACGAGGCGACCTACGCCGCCATCCCCGAAACCATGCGCATCCGCGAAACGCGTTTCGCGGTCGATGAACCGGGTTATCGCAGCAAGGAAATCATTGTGGCGACCACGTTGTTGGACCACGATACATACTCGCCCTCCGACATCGCGGATCTCTATCACCAACGGTGGCAGGCGGAACTCGATATCCGTTCGATCAAAACAACGCTCGGCATGGAGATGATTCATTGCAAGACGCCCGCGATGTCGCGCAAGGCGATATGGGCGCACTTGCTCGGCTACAATCTGGTGCGCAAGACCGCTGCTCAAGCGGCTTGGCAAAAGAGTTTGACCCCAAGGCAAATCAGCTTTGCCGGCGCATTGCAAACCCTTGAAACGTTTCGTTGGTTGTTGATCGCCGGCGCCGACGACCAAATGAAATTTGTCTATCGAGTCTTGCTCGACGCCATCGCCACCCATCGCGTCGGCAGTCGGCCGGGCCGGGTCGAACCACGCCGAATCAAACGTCGCCGCGATCGCTATCAGAAGCTGGGCAAGCCCCGCGCTCAAGCGCGCCAAGCCGCCATGAACGGCCAGCAATAACACACCCGTGAATGCCGAAAATAAGTCAAAGGAGAAAATTAGAGTCGATTCCAACACTCAATATTTTCACGCTCGACTGGGGCGACGCGCCACCGGTGCGCGCCACCACTGCAGGCAGCATCTGTCTCCAACAACAAGTCGCCCAATCAGAAAACAGATGTACGCCGCCACTTGCCAAAACCGCAACATGTTGCTGTGCAATATCTTGCGCAGGGAAGTGCTATTCGGTCCTGACACCTTTTTGACAGGAGAAACCCATGACTGAGTTAAGGTGGCATCCGGCAGCCAAAGCTTTTCCGCTGATGGCTGGCGCCGAGTTCGATCAGTTTGTTGAAGACATCCGCGTCAATGGCCTGCGCAGGCCCATCGAGATCTACGAAGGCGAAGACTGGCCTGATGTCGTCGGCATGGGCATCGACGGCCGCAACCGCTCCGCGGCCTGCGCTCGCCTCGGCATCGAGCCCGCTGTCCGGATTCTCACGGACGAAGACATCGGCCCGAGCATTACCAGCTACATCATCTCCATCAACGTTGCCCGTCGAAATCTGAGCAGTTCCCAGGCGGCCATGGTGGGCGTCGAGCTCAAAGACCAGTTCCGAATGGAAAACGAAAGGCGACGGCTCGAGGGGTCCAAACGGGGTGGCCAAATCGCAAAGGCTATGTGCGCCGGGGTACCCCTTCTGGAAATATTTCCAGAAGGGCATTTCGCGGAAAATCGTGGGAAAACGGACACCTTCAGTCGTGAACAAGCCGCTCGCGCCGTCGGTTCCAACGGTCGTTACGTTCAGGATGCGGAGAACATCAACGCCTTATGTCCGTCCCTGGGCAAGATGGTTTTGGCGGGCTCGTTAACGATTCCGCAAGCGAAGGCCGCGCTGAAACTGCAGGACGACCAGTTCGAAGCCTTCAACGCGTTGGAGAGTGGCGCCATCACTCACGAGCAGTTTCGGCACTGGTGTCTTCTGAAGGATGAGCATCCCGATCTCTGGAAGCGTTTCCGGGCCGGCAGCCTGCCGTTGGAAGCGGCGATCGTTCAAGCCCGCAGCCGAGAGGCAGCTTCGCGCAAGATTCTTAAAGGCGCATTGAGCGAGCCGGACTTCCAGGCCGCCGCCCGCGCTCGCATCTACGACACGATGTGCGAACTCGGCGCAAGCGCAACGCCCGAGCAGATTGCCGAGAAGGCGGATTTCAGCGTCCGGCTGGTGCGCGAAATCATCGATCCCGAGGCCGCGCCAGCCATCACCCGCGGCGAAGAGCACGGCATCGATGCCGAGACTAAGCGGCCCCTTTATCTGGCCAAGCCGGGCGAGCCGATGGATCGACTCCGGCGACCGCTCGACGGCGCCATGCTGGAGATCTTCAAAGACGTTCCCGCTTTCAAGGCCGCGATGGAACAGACGGAAGCGCTTGAGAGGGCCGTGATCGATCGCCAACTTCGGCCTTCCGGGAAACACTTTGATTTTCGCCAGGCGGGCGACTGTCTTCGGCGCACGAAAACGCTCATCGCCAGCGCGGAACCTTACTGTGTTTGCCCTTCGTGCGGCGGCCGAGCCGATAAGTGCCCGACGTGCGCCAACGCCGGCTTTATAAGTTTGGGCGGCTACGAAAAGTTACATGTCGATCTGCAGGAAGTGGCGGAGGGGTATCTGTTGCTTTCGGACTGAAGGAGCTCTAACGAAGCTTGTTCAAACGAAAGCACCGACAAAAAGATAGCGGCAAAAATATAAAACTCATTCTGATTTTTTTGCCGGTATCTTTTTGCCGGAGTCTTTTCTAATGAAACGCACATAGAGATTAAACGCGCTTGCTTGCGTCTTCGCCCTGCCTCACAACAAACGCGAGGCAGAGCCTCGACGCCCCGTTACCAGGCAGAGCCTGGTAACGAGTTTGGTGGCCTGGTAACGAGTTTGGTGGCCTGGTAACGAGTTTGGTGGCCTGGCAACGAGTTTGGTGGCCTGGCAACGAGTTTGGTGGCCTGGCAACGAGTTGAAAATGCTCTTGCGTGCAGAAACCCTACCGGCTATTTGCCTCGTTGGAACAACCAAGAGTTTCGCGCGTCGAGGCCGTAATGTCGGATTTGATCGCTATCGTTATCGACAACATCTCGGTTCGCTACGGCCGATTGCCTGCGGTTGAAAACGTGACGATGCACGTCCACGCGGGTGAGATCGTTGGGTTGCTTGGCCCCAACGGCTCGGGCAAGAGTTCGACGTTGGCCGCAATCGCCGGGTTGAAGAATTTAAGCTCGGGCGCCATTCGCGTTAATGGAAAGTCGCGGCTCGCCGAGCCACGCGCGTATGCCCGGCAAATTGGGTTCGTCCCTCAGGAAGTGGCGCTTTACGAGGAGTTATCCGCTAGCGCCAACCTCGACTTTGTCGGCTCGCTCTATTCCCTTTCCCGGCGCGAACGGCGAGTCGCAGCAGGCCGCGTTCTCGATCAAGTCGGGCTAGCGGATCGGGCAGGCCAACTCGTCTCCACTTACTCCGGCGGCATGCGCCGCCGGCTGAACATTGCTTGCGCCCTGATGCATCAACCTTCAGTGCTGCTTCTCGACGAACCAAGCGTTGCTCTGGATGTCGAATCGCGAGATCTCCTTTTTGATTTGCTCGATGACTGTCGCAATGAAGGGTGCGCGATCGTTCTCACCACACATCATCTGCATGAAGTGAAGGAGATTTGCGACCGTGTCGGCGTTCTGCAAGCCGGACGTCTGACAGCACTTGGCACACCAGCGGAATTATTTAGCACGGCCGCGGAGATGAGCCGGGCTTATCGCATCAGCCCTACGCTGCTGCCTTTCCCGACACCGAAGGATCTGGCATGTTCCGCGAGCTAATACTGCTGATCGCGCTGCGCACGAAGACTGGCAGCTCTTCATAGCCGACCGCCGAGCCATGGTTCTCTGCTTCGCGACGCCGATCGTGCTGGCATCCGCTTTTGGCGTCATTTTCGATCGGCCTGCGGAACAGGCCGTGCGAAACAAGTTGGCATTGCTGGTCGTCGTGGAAGACGACACGGCTTCAACCCGTTCAATGATTGCAGCCTTACAAGCGAATGACAAAATCGAGGTTCGATTGATCGATCGGGCGAACGCGGAAAAGGAAATCGCTCAGCGCTCGTCCTCCGTGGCGGTGATCATTCCGAAGGGTTGGGGCAACGTGGAAACGGCGGCTTCCATCGTCTTGCTCCATCATCCGCTGGCTCAGATGGAGAGCCATTGGGCGGAAGGCGTGTTGACTGAAACCGTCGTGAAGCAGAAGGCGGCTGAGTTGCTGGCGCCCTTTAACTTCAGCATGAACAAGCCATTCGAAATCGAAAGGCGAGCGCTGCCGGAAGAGAACGTGCATCCGTTCAATAGCCGGAGCCACAGTTTTAGCGGCATGACGCTGCAATATCTCCTCTTCTGGGGGATGGAGTGCGGCCTATTGCTGCTGCGCGAAAGAGAACGCGGCATCTGGATGCGGGTGGCGCAGCCCCCGTCTCGTTGACGACCGCGTTGCTGAGCCGAGCGCTTTCCACGGCCCTGATCGCTTCCATGCAGATCGCGACCACCTTCACCTTTGGCTATTTGGTGTTCGGCGTGACCGTTACCGGATCGTTCTTCGGCTTCCTGCTCCTGGCTATAGGCGTCAGCCTGTTGGCGGCCGGCCTCGGTTTGCTCATCGCTTCGCTCGGGCAGACCGAAGCCAGCGCGCGAAGCCTGTTCATCGTCGTCATCCTGGGCGCTTCCATGCTGGGGGGCCTTTGGCTGCCCGCTTTCTTGCTGCCGAATTGGGTGCAAGAGTGGTCGCGCGTTCTACCGACGAGTTGGGCCATCCGTGCCTTCGATGGAGTGACTTGGCAAGGCGCCGGCCTTCCGGCGCTGTTGCCTTGTTTGGCCGTTATCAACGCGTTTGCGGTTGGCTTTTTTGTGTTAGCCATCGGACGATTCCACTGGTGCGAAACGCGCTTGCGGCGCGGAGGGATTGCATGAAACGATCATTGATTCAACTACTCGCCGTGGCGATTCTCTTGCTGCTCGCTCACGATGTCACTGCGCAGCCGGCGCAACGGCCCGAAAATCCGCCGGTGAAACTTGCACTGGAAGATCAGTTTGAAGTCGCTCGCGACATCACGGCCTATCGGGGCCAAGTCCTCGTTCTCCTCTATGGCGATCGCAAAGGCATGCCCGCGAACAAAGAGCTCGGCGAGCGCCTGCAGGTCCAGTATCACCCGACGGCGAAGGGGCTGACGCCCTCCGAAGCCGCGAAGGCGCCGGTGACTCCGCTTCCCGGATTGGCGCAGGGCGTGCGCTCGCCCGATGTCAAAGTCATGCCGGTGGCGGTTATCGGTCAAGTTCCGGAATTGGTGAGGAATATCATCCGGAATCGGGTGAAGAAGGAAGCCGGCGACTCGATCGTCTTGCTCGATTTCAGCACGAAAATGAAGGACGAATTCGGCATGACCGACGGCGAACCCAACCTAGCCCTGATCGATGCCAAAGGGCGCGTCCGCCTCAAAATGAGCGGCGCACTTAATGCAACCAACTACCAGAAACTGACGCAGTGGATCGACTTTCTACGCAACGAAGCCGTGAAATGAACTTGCTAGCAATAAGGCTTATCGACTCAGTTTCTTCTCGATTTCCGTCCAAGTATCGTCGATGACTTTATGGGCAGCCGAAGAGATAAGGCCCTTGGGAACGAGTTTCAACAAACCGGTGAGTTCGACAATCTGAGCCGTCCAATGCACCTGCGTGCCAGCGTCAATCCCGTGGAGATGGATGTCGGCCTTGACCGTGCTCGTGGCGCCGATGCCCCGGCTCAAGATTTGAATAGCAATGGCGCTAGGCGAAAGGCGCCGAACGATTTCCATCGTGATATCGAGCTTGGCCCGCACGAACGAAAAATTCGGCTGCAGCTTCCAGACAGCGCGATCCGCGCTCTGTTCGACGATTTGCTCGACGTCCTTCAAACAACTGACTAAAAACGACGCATCGCTCAGGTTGGCAAAAACCTCGGCGGGAGGAAGCGTCAGCGATCGTACACCTTCGAAGGAGATCATGAGGGTATTATACGCGCTCTAGCTGGTTCAGGCTCGTGCGAACCGTACAAGCCTGAAGCGCCAGCGAAGAACGAGTGAACTCTTCGCTGGCGCTTCAGGCTCGTGAGCACGCTATATACCGCCCGCTTACTCTTCGTCGCCACCACCGGCTTCGCTGTGTCCGCCGCCTTTCTTGAACATGGAATCGATGGCGATGGCAGCGCCCAAGACCAAGATTTTTGCGTTCACGTCGTCGGCGTACTTCGGAGCGATTTGAACGCCATAAGCGCCGGCGGAGGTGAGCAGTGCCTTCATGCCGCCCACGCCGCTTTTGGAAACCGCGCCGATCTCGGCGCCGCCATCGGGCGAGATGAACTTGTAGTCCGACTTGAACATCTTGCCGGTCACTTCGGCGAAGTGCTTGCCGTTCGCGTCGTAGACGTGAAAGCCGCCGGACAGGCTGAACGCCTTCGCTTTGTAACGGCCGATCACTTTGCCGGCGCCATTGAGGACCTGGATCTTTTTGAAGATGAGCCCTTTGCGCCGAACGGTCAGCACCGGCTTCTGATTCGAAACCTGCTTGACGATGATCGTGTCTTTGCCCCCGCCGCCGACCATCCCCAGCAACATCCCCATCAGGCCTTTTTTGGAAGCCGTTGATGCGAGCACGTCACCCGTTTCCGCATCGACGATGTCATATGTCTTTTTGGACGACAGCATCTTTTTCTGTGTCTTCACGACGAATTTTGATTTTTCGAGCATTACAAGCACCTGGGTGGAAAAATGAAGTTTGAGCGTAGAGCAAGCTGGAAAGCAAGCGTAAACTTTTTACGAGGTTAAAGTGAGAGAGCAAGTAGCGAGCCGGGAGCGTGAGCGACTGGAGCAATCCGCGCTCCAGTCGCTCACGCCTCGCCAGCGCGACTCTTACCCAAGCAGTGATTTCTCGAAAATCACGAGATTATCGCCCCTGTCCGCATCCCAGCGAATGCCGACGATGTCGTACCCTAGCGCGATCGAGAGGTGCAGCAACGGCCGATGCGAGTTGTGGCATTCGACCCGGATCGTTTCATATTCGTGCTGACGGGCCCAATCGTGGACGGCATCCATCAATTGCGAAGCAATGCCCATCCGCCGATAGTCGGCATGGACGCCGTAGAACCAGGCGAAGAAAGTGGTCGGCTTCAGTTCAAAACCGAGAAAGAACGCGACGGGTTGCTCTTTGACCCGCGCGATCATGTTCAAGATGTTGTAACGGCCCAGATAGCGCCGGCGAAATGATTCGATGTCCCGCGCCGGCCTGAAGATCTGGTTGTACAGTTCGACGATTGAAGGCAACTCTTCAATCCCCACGACATCGATCACGGCATCGGCCATCGGTTTCCTCAAAATCGTCAGCAAGGGCGGACATTCCTGTCCACCCCTTGAATGCAACGGGCGAAGCCGGGCATAGTCCAAATCAAGCACGATGGAGCGTGGCGATCAAGTCGGTCCAGGCGACGACTTTCCAATCCGGCAACGGTTCCGTGGAAGAATCCTGCAGGTCTTCGGCGAGCAGAGCCGGGGCTTCCCCTTCGCTGTCGTCGTCATCGCTTTCGATCTCTTCGGCAGCATCGCCGACCAGGATATCATCTTCTTCGGGAACAACGATTCTCGGCGCCTTGGCGACCGGCGGCGCCGGCGCTTTCTTTTCTTCAGCCGCCATCGCGGGAGAGGCCGGCGTTGCTTCGCCGCCGCTCTTTTTGCGGCGGCGACGCCGCCGGCGCTTCTTGCCCGCTACCTGACCATCGGTCGTTTCTCCAGGACCCGCCGATTCGTCCAGCGACCCTCCATCGTCGTCGCTCTCGAGCACTTCGTCCAAGACCGTGTCTTCGCCGGTCGG
The DNA here is from genome assembly GCA_963718635.1 of uncultured Planctomycetota bacterium. Taxonomy (GTDB): domain Bacteria; phylum Planctomycetota; class Planctomycetia; order Gemmatales; family Gemmataceae; genus JAIOQJ01. The sequence continues at coordinate 309,880 of OY970367.1, forward strand.
GTCGAAGTCGTCGACCTCGACGTCGGGTTGGACTGGCTTAGCCGGATGTACGATCGGCAGCTTTTCTTCCGCGATATCGCCGAACTCCTCGGCCGCCGCTTCCGGCTCATGCGGACGCTTCGGCTCGCTCTTGCGTGGAACCGGCGTTGGCTTCGGCAATTCAACTGCCGGAGTCTTTGGGGACTTCGATGGCGTAGCGGGTTCAAGACCGAGATCGATCGCCAGCGAATCCCAACTCGAATCTTCAAAACTGTCCGATGGTCCGTTCATAGTCGTCCAAATGCGATAAAGAAGCGATGGCTATTCGACGCTTCGGTTGATTATAGCAATTTCGTGGATGGCCTGTCATTCCCCCGCCTTGATCTTCGAATCCGCCACAAGAATGACTTCAATTTGTTTTTTCTCGAGTGCATCTTTCAGGGTTTTTCGCGCTTCGACGTCGGTGTTGTCTTTATCGATGAACTCGATTCGGACGACCTTGACCGGCTTTTGTTCCACTTTGCGGTCGTCGATCCATTGCAGGACTTGCTCGACGGTCAACGGCTTCTCATCGTGTTGAATGCGATAATATGTCTCGCTCTTCTTCGAAACCGGCAGCACGTAGACCGTCACCGGCTGGACCGGCGCGCTATCTTTTTTGACCAACTTCGGCTCGACCTTCGTTTCCTCGGTGGTGATATCGACGAACGGCTTGCCCTTTTGTTCATCGGGCGAATGACCACCCCCTCTGCCGCCGACCCCGAAGCCGCCTTCGCCCATCATGTAGTAGACGAGCAGTGCGCCCGCAGCGCCTCCCAAAAGCTTCGTAAACCGGAGTAATCGATCGGGTGGACTCTTGTGGAATACGAACTTGGCCAGCCCTCGGGAAAGCAGATTGGCAACGACAAACCCCGTGAGAAAACCGCCGGCCACCGCTAGGCCTGTGACGATCGATTTCTCGACCGTTCCGAATTCCGCCAGCAAGTGCATGTGTTTCTCCATCAGCGGGTTTAGGGGAGTTCGCGGTTCTGCGTATTTTCGAACTCGAACGGCACGCCTTCGAACCAGCGCTTGTACTCTTTCAGTTTGCCGAACGTGATCGCGCCGCGCTTCGCCTGGTGCGGCAGCAAGGCGAGAAAGAGCGATTCGCGATCGGGACCGATACGGCGTTTCTGGTCGTCGATCAGTTCGCGGGCCGTCGCTTGCCCGTCGATTTCGTGCCGTCGGCCGCCGCCGTAATAATAGAGCTTACCATCATCGCCGTCGATTTCGGTGAGGCAGACGCTCACTTTCTCGGCCGGATTGGTCCGTTCCGCCTGCAACTTGCGCACATCCTTACGCGAGCGCTCCAGTTCGATGCGCAGACCGGCCATTTCCATTTTCATTTCGCTCGGCGTCTGTTCTGCATCGGCAGTTTCGGCACTGCGGACATTCTCCGACTGGTTCATGAACGGCATCAACAGGAAGATGCAAAACAGCAGGATGAGCACATCGATCAGAGGAATGAAAAATCGGGTGACGGCCCGTTTCGGTCGTTCGATCACAACTTGGCCTCCGGTTTCGGCAACGGCGAGCCGGCCAGCGTGCGGATCAGGTCGCGGCCCACCAGCGCTATCCACGTAGGCAAGATGTTGATCAACGCCATGAAGAGACCGCTGCCCGTAGCCGTGATGGCCGGAGCATATCGTTTGATGATCTCCTGCGGCGAAAAATCCGTTGAGTTGAAGGTCTGCAAGATAGCCGCCACGGTGCCGAGCAAGCCGAGCAGCGGAAACCATTCGGCGGCTTGCGCCAGGTGCGACAACCACGGGTCGGGGCGTTCGTCGAAGTTGCCCTCGCGCCAGTGCAGCGCCTTCCAGACCAAGACCGTCTGCATGGAAAAGAGCAAGCCGCCAAGCGCCAGGATCAGCCAATCGATAGCTGAGTTGCGCACCCGGCGGAAGTAATAAACCTGTGCGTCGGGCGGAATCGACGCAGCGACTAAGACCGCGACCGCCACCGGCATCAGGGCGAAGATCGTCGGCAGCAGTTGCTGGATCAGAAAACGGCGCACGCAAGCCTCCTCGTTGCTTCGGCAGTTCCGATTCGAGAAGGGTGTTTTATTAACTCGGCTGCTGAAGTGACTCGTTAGCCTCGTTACCAGGCTCTGCCTGGTAACGGGTCGCTGAGGCTCTGCCTCGTTCGGCCAGCTATCAGTCGTGAAGTCCTGTCTCGCAAAGTCTCTCTTCGAGGCAGAGCCTCGACGACCCGTTACCAGGCAGAGCCTGGTAACGAGAGGTCAGCCTGGTAACGAGAGGTCAGCCTGGTAACGAGTGGTCAAATTACTGCTGCGGCGGTTGCACTTCGCGGATCAGGGCTCCCTGGGTTTCGCTCAGCACTAGGATGCCGAACTTGACGATCGGTGAATGTTCCGGCGTGCTCACCGAGGCATAGTCGAACTTGCCCCGGTGATCCGTGTAACCGTCTTTGTGGAACTTCACCGTGCCGTTTTGCAGGCGGACGTAGGTCTTTACGTAAACCTTGGCGAGCGGCTTGCTGGTGGCCGCTTCCATGATCTGTACTTGGCCGTAGTTCTCGTTGATGGTGGCGTTCATCACATTGGCCAGCACCGCTTGCGAGCGAGTCTTGCCATTGGCGGTGATCTCCACCAGCACGTTCTTGTCGGCCAAGTTTTCGGGCATGGGGATGGCCAGCTTGTCCTGGAAGTTCGGCAGTTGGTACTCCTTCGTTTCGTTGGGCCGAATCATGGAGAACTGGCCGCCCGATTGTTGCACGAACGGATTACGGCTGAAGAGCAGTTCCACGTCCATCAGGTAATAATTGACGCGGACCGTCTCCAGGTTCTTCCAACTCAGGTTGATCGTCTTGGCGGCGACGGCGAACTCAAAGCTCGGCTCCTTGGCGGCCAGCTTGGCTTGTTGTTGCGCTTGATCTTCCTTATCCACCAGCTTCGGGCCCTTGCCATCGAACTCATCGAGTTGGCCGGCGATGGCGCCGAAGGCATTGCGCCAACGCTCGACCGGATGGTTGCCGTACTTGGCGATGATCGATCGCACTTTGCGCGGGTCGTCGTTGAAGAGATCGAGATAGGCGGCACAGTAGTCGTACTGCATCGGCGTGGCGACTTTGCTCGGGTTCACTTGCGCGAAGGCGAGCAAGGCATCGTCCACGCGATCTTGCAGCAACAGGTAGTAACTGGCTTCGAGTTGGTCGTCGTCCGTAAGCCGGGTGCGATAGCTGAGCATTTTCAGGAAATGCTCGTACTGTTGGTGGAAACGGCCGTTGACGATCTGGCGGTTATGGCCGAGCGAATGAGCCCGGGCATTGACCAATGGCTGATATTCGAAGTGCTCGTACTGATGCCGTGCGACTGGATCGACCGTGAGCAGCGCGGTATCAATGGGCCCGGCACACTCATTGACCGATCTGATCGTCGTGCGCCAAATACTCTTTGATGACCGCCGGCTGGTTGTGCAGCAGGCTGTAAGACCAGAGCGTCGGATTGAATACATGGCGTTGCGTTGAGTGAAGCGAGAGTCGCTTCAAAGAAGGCTTTGTCGCGCATGCGGAAGGCGATTTTATCGAGATCGAGCGCGTTGATGTTCTCGCGGTTCGATCATGGCGGCTACCTGCTCCGGCGTGCCGTTCTGGGAGACATAATCCCACGATTCGGTGTCGAGCTTGGTCGGCTTGTCCACCACGTTGAAGGTGAATGCGGTGGCTGCGGCGACCAGCGTTTCCGCCTTTGCTACGTGGACCGGGAAATGGGCATATTGCCCGGCCTTGGGGAAATAGAACTGATAGTCGACAATTTGTGTGTGATAGGGCTCTAAGTCGAGCGACACCGTCTTCGTCGGTTGGCCATTGGAGACAGCCAGGGCGCCCACCGGAATTTGGATCAATACTGATAGTCGTTGCCGTGAGGGGGTAGGATTAGTGACGACCACTTGGCAGCCATAGACCGTGTGGATGACAAATTCATCGGTGACGAATTTATCGAGCCGTTCGCCGTTCTCGTCTTTGTAGCGATCGCCGGAGCGATAGAAATTCTGGCTGACGAGGATCTGCACTTTGTCGCTCAATCCGGCAACCGGCTTGACTTCTTCGTGAAAGGCCAGGGCAATGCCGCCGGGGATGAAGGTCATCTTGCCGTCCTCGAACTTCACCTCATGCTTGGCGGCGGTGAAGGGCAGATCGAGCACCGCCAGGGCCAACATCATTTCGGTGAAGTTGCGCGAAGCATCCGCCAGGTTGCGCGACAGGAACGGGCTCTGGCCATCGTGCTTGGCGTAATCGACCCAGAAATGGCTGACGCCGATCAGCGCGGCCACTTGCTGTTGGATAGTCAGCTTGTAGTAATTGTTCTCGGCCAGTTCTTGGGTTAGATCGACCTTGCGATAAAGCCGGGCGGGGGCGTCTTTGCCGGCGCGGTCATCCGACATGAACTCTGAAGCATTTCCGACGTCAACTGCCGCGGCAATTTCGGCATCAAGGCCCGGATCAGGATTGGTCAGCTCCAGTTCACGTTCGGCCTTGTCCATCGTCTTCAAGCCAAGCGTTGCGCCGTCCCGCCTGGAGAATTTCTTCGAAAGCTCCTTAAGGTCCTTCATTTCTTTATGAGCTTCGGCATGCGCTTGAGGCAGCCCTTCGGCGGGAGCCGATTTTGGAGTGTCGCTCGCATCCAACATGTCTCGATCAGTCTTCATCTTGAATCTATCGTTCCCAGCTTCGTACCTAAATATGGAACCCACGCCGCTCTTGGTCGACTTCTCCCCGTCTGTTATTTCCCCCTGCCTTCACCGCTGTCTCGAACAGCATCCGCTCGCGCTCTCGTTCGGCGGCAACAGGCGGACCAGATCGTTCAGGTGCCGGGTGGTCGCGTTGGTTCGCCGGCGAGGCGTTGGGCCAACAGGACGCGCTCGACCGTGTTGAGCCGGGCGTGCTGCCACGGCTGCATGATAACCTGCAAGTCGTCTTCCAGCAGCCAATGGTCGAGGAAGGTCTTGTCTTTCTTGTTGACCAGATAAGGCTTCACGATGGTGCGGAAGAACTCGGGATCTTTCTTGGCGATGAAGAAGCTCAATTCATGGCAGGCAAACTTGGAATAGAGCGTCTTCTTCTCTTCGATCTTCAACGTCGGCCAAGTCAGCACGAACGCGAACTCCGCCAACTTCGGATCGTGCGACAGCGTCGAATAGAGGCCGTAGACTTTAGCCAAGCTGTCGTAGACTTCAAAGCGGCTGGCTGCGGCATCGGCCAATACGAATGTCTGGCCGGCTCGCAGCACATTCACCTGCTTCTGCTGCGTGAAATGGCTCTTCGCGATCGAGGCCGTTGCGCAGGCGCAGATCAACGAAGTCGGTCTTCTGTTCCGGCAGCTGAGCGACCGAGCGGTCGTATTCACCGGATCGACGGCCAGCACGTGGATCATGGCAGTGCGCGCCGAGTCACTTGCGGCGGAATCTTGACAAAGCCGTCCTTGATCGGGGATCAGATTCAGCAGCGTGGCCGAGGCATCGTAGAGGAAATCGAGATTGGCAAAGTCGCCGGCTGCGCCGCCGCCTTTGGCTTCCCCCCATCGCATTACCGGGCTCCGCTGCTCCTGCCGGCGCCCTGCGCCTGCCTCCTTGAGCAACGTTGCTTCTGATACTCTTCGCCGGCCTGGGCCATGTTGCTCGCCGGTTTCCGTCGAGCGCACCACCCACGGATTCAACAACAGGGCCGGGCGTTCGAGCATGTTGCCGGGGAACTTCTTCTGCAGACGGCGATCGAGCACGTAGCGATATTCATCGCCGATGTTGCGGCCCGGCGAGATAGATCGATTCGGCCGAGAGCGGGAACGTCGCCTTGCAGTTCGACATCGCGCACCCGGCTGAGGTCGGCGAAGGCGCTGAAGGCCGGCAGATAACGCGTGCCATAGACGTGCAAGCGGGTGAACTTCGAGAAATCGCGCAGGCGGATCGGTGACGTTCTCGGCATCGCCGACGATGCCGGCGATCTGCACCGGCTTCAGGGCCGGCAGTTGCAAGTGGCGCAGCTTGCCGAGCACGTAGCCTGCCTTCATCGTTCCGTCCGCCACGCGAATGCGCAGCCGGATGCGGGTTCCCGTTTCCTTCAGCCAGAGATCGTAGTCGCCCGCGGCCAGACCGGTGATTTCGATCATGCCGTCGTTGATGGCCAAGGCGTCGAAGCGATCGGCGTCGATGGTTGCGCCGCGCATTTCGAACAGGGCCAGTTCGTCGCGTTCGGCTTGGCCGCAGTGCCGAGATACGGCAACGCGATCGGCTCGCCTGCCTTGCGCATGCACCACCTGGCGATAGGTGTGGCGATTCGAGCGGCAACGTCCAGTTGTGCGAAATCCCTTCCGGGCCCGCTTGCGGTGATAGTGGCGATGTCGGTCAAGTGCGCCAAGCCGCACGCGGCCGCTGGCGTCGCTCTTCAAGCAGCACGTTGATCGGTTCTTTGAATTCGCGATGCTTGATCGTCAACTGCACCGGGCGATCCGTCTTCGCTTCGCCAGTTCGGCCGAGCAGTTCGATCACATACTCGTCGCCGAACTTGGCCAGGTGCAGGTCTTCGATCTTGTCGGTCTGGTCGATGCCGTTGAGGCTGAAGGTCTCGCCCGCTGCCAGATCGATATCTTTGCCTAGGCTGAGGCTCTTCACCTTCGCTTGCAAGCGACGATGGTCAGGCCGCCAAGCCGCGACGGCACGCGGAATTCATGCACCGATTCGCGATCTTCAAAAAGCTTGAAATCGGTTACTTGCGTCGAGGTCGCAATGCCATCCTGATCCGTGGCCGTGATACCAGCCGCACGTCTTCCAACAGTTTCACCGAAACCGGCAAGCCATTGAGGCGAAGGCTCGGCCGAATCAACAGCGAAGCGAGGCGCTGCGTCAGCAGCGATTCGCGATCGACGTGGATGCCCGCCGTCAGGGTGTAGGCTTCCGCCTGATGCTGCAGCAAATCGAGGCTGGAGAAATCGCCTTTGCTGATGACGATCGGCTGCCGGCCGGGCGTCGTGCTGAAAGGGACGAGAACAACGCCTTTGTCGCTCCGCCTTGTATTCCTGGCCGCCGAGCCAGACCGTGGCGCTTCGGCACGATCGCGTTGGCTTCATCGATGATCGTCAATTTCTGCCCGGCGGTGCTCATGCCGGCCACAGCGCGGAGACGGCCTTTGCGAATCAGCGCCCGGCTGCTCTTGCCGCGCGCCGATGAAATCGACCACGTAGACGCCCGGCTTGGTCATCTGCGGGAAGTCGAACGTGCGGCCGATGCGTCGGAACGGCGCATCGGTGTAAGTGTGGGTATTGCTCCGAATTGGCGACCAGGCCATCGAGATTGATGGCGGTGTCCACTTCCCGCTTCTGCAGTGCGGTAGAAATTCTGCGTGTTGACTTCGAACACTTTGACCATCAACGTCGGCACATTCTTGATGAACAGGTCCAGACTTCACCGGCTCATCGACGCCGAAGGCGGTTTTGTTGGTCGCGGCAAAGTCGATGTCGATGCGATCCTTCAACTGGCGATACTGTTCCGGCGGCAACTGCGCCGCCCAGGTTTCCGGCTCGCCCAGGCCGTTCTCGATCTTGGTCTCGGCAAACAGGTGCTGCAAGTAAACATCGTTGATGTAGGGCTCGTACTCTTTGGCGTTTTCCGCTTTCAGCAGCAGTTCTTTCAAGTAGCTACGCACCAGAGTCTCATCGTTGCCGACGACGCTCAGCATCGTCCAAGGCGTGTATTGACCGTTCAGATCGGCGGCGAACTGGCGCTGGTTGTTGTTCTCCAACATCACTTTGGACATGTAGCCTTGGAAGCGCGGCAGTTGCAGATACTCGATGAACAAGGCCTTGTTGACGATGCCGAGCGATTGATCGAGCACGAGCCGATGAAAGAGCACATGGGCCTTGAGCGGGTTGAATGATGGCGGCAGCTTGCGCGTGAAGGCGACCAGGCGATCGAGATAGGCCTTGGTGAGTGCGGGATCGCGGCGCCAATCTTCATCATCACCCGGCTGCAGCTTCGAGATCCATGCTTGCGCGAAGTTGGCGTTTTGGATCAGATCGGGCTTCAGCTTCAGCAGTTCATCCAGTTGGGCGAGCGTCAAAAGCCGATGAATATTGAACGAACCAAAGCCGCCGGAGTATTGCGTATTCAGATCGTCGGCCACGATCTTGGCGAGATTGGCGATGTCGGGCCGGGTTACGCGCCGAGCAGATGCCGGCGGAGGTTCGCTTCCGTCTTATCGGTGAGCAGCCAATCGAGAGCGACCTCTTCGTAATTGTCGGTCCCTTGTGCCCAGCGCCGTTGCGATAGGGTGGCCAGCGTAGTCGCGCGAAATGGCGTTGGAGTCGAGAGCGGTGGGTAGATTCGGCGTGCCGCCCTGCACGATTTTTTGATGGTTGAAGTAAAGCCCCAGGCGATTCTTGAAGTAAGCGAGCGATTGCTCCGGGTTCTTTTCGTAGTTGAGCAGGGCATGGCGGGTCTGGATTTCGGTCAGTCGTTGCGATTGGTTGAAGCGCTCGAACCAGGGCTTGAACAGAGCGACGGCCTTTTCATTTTCGCCCTGATTCAAATAGTGCAGGCAGTGGTAGTAGTAATAATCTTCCGTGCCGGGGATGAGCTTCTTCAAGGCTTCGGCGCGGTCTTTGCCCAGCGCGAAGTCTTCCGCAAACGATATGTCGCCGGCGTGGGCGTAGGGCATCATAAACATAACCAAGGCGAGGGAAAGGACTGACCGTTGCATGGATTTGACTCCGGAAGAGATAGGCCGTCGGGCGCAGGTGCTTGGCATGAAGCAAGAGCCTGCCGCTAGTGTATAGACGATTGAGGGCGGTAATGGTTTTAGGGGGTTGGATAAGGGGGCATAACACGATAGAAGAATTCTCGCGCAAGGCGCTAAGCGCAAAGAAAAACCAAGAAGAATCAACCACGGATTAGTGTTGGTAGGGCTAACCGCAATCCAAAATTCAGTTAGACGCACGCGAACCTAAAACGCTGTTAGCCGCGACGCGAAGGCTTTGCGCAGCGGAGCGATTGTGTTCGTTTGATCCCCGGCAGCTTATGCTGCTCGGCTCCCGGCCGAAAGCGCTCCGCTGCGCAAAGCCTTCGCGTCGCGGCTAACTGCCTTGGCCTCACCCATTTCACCCCTTGGCGATGCGGTAATAGTCGGCCAGCGCTTCCTGCCAGGGCGGCATTTTTAACGAGGCGGCCGCGCTCGCCTTGCTGCAATCGAGGACGCTGTACGCAGGCCGCTGGGCCGGCGTTTTATATTCAACGCTCGGAATGGCAGTGAGGCTCGGCTGGAGCTTCGCCTGTCGAAAAATTTCAGCGGCGAATTCGTGCCAGGAACAATCGCCGGAATTGGTGAGATGAAATAATCCCTTTGCGCCCGAATCGAGCAACTGAATGGTGGCGCTGGCGATGTGGTTTACAAAGCTGGGTGTACAACGTTGATCGGCCACGACGCGCAAAGGCTTCCCTTCCCGGGCGACGCGCAGCATGGTTTCGACAAAGTTGCCTCCTTTGCCGCCCGCGCCACGAAGGCCATAGAGACCGCACGTGCGGATCGCCAGGTTGCGCTCGGAGATTTGACGCGTCCAATACTCGCCTGAAAGCTTGCTCAGGCCATAGGCGCTGACGGGACCGGGCGCGTCGAGCTCCGTCCAAGGCCGGTCGCGCGTGCGATCGAGCCCGAAGACGTAATCAGTGCTGAAATGAACGAACTGCGCGTCGATGGAGCGACAGGCCAGCGCCAAGCTGCGCACCGCCCAGGCGTTGACGGCAAAGGCAGCTTCGGGTTCACTCTCTGCTTTATCAACCAAATTATAAGCGGCCGTGTTGATGACGACGTTTGGGCGCATCGCTTCCAGTTTGGCGGCCACTTCGACCGCGTTTGTCAGATCGAGCTCGGCACGGGTGAGGGGGACAACCTCGCCTTTCAACAGCGGGACCAAAGCGCGACCGAGCTGCCCAGCAGCGCCAACGACGACTGTTTTCATGCGTGACTCCTTCATGGAAAATGCAAAGAGCCGTCTGCGATTGCGGTAATCGCGGACGGCTCGGCGCAGAAATTCGTCGGTTTGTGTTTGCCGCCACCCCGCTTGCCGGGGTGGAGCGCACGTTCGTAGCCAGATACGTCTCGCGTCGCGGCCTCGCCGCCACCCCGCTTGCCGGGGTGGAGCGTCGGTTCGTAATCAGATCGCTGTCTATGAACCGGCGCTCCACCCCGGCAAGCGGGGTGGCGGCGTTATTCTGAAAGCAACGTTATCTAGCGACGAACCCGCGCTCCACCCCGGCAAGCGGGGTGGCGGCGAATTCAACGTTGGCAAACATCGTCGCTTGCGCCTCCGGCTAACAAAACAGAAAACTCACGGTCCCTTCTTCGGTTCCGCCTTCGGCAGGTAAGACTCGGCGCCGGTGAGCACTTTGGTGTCTTGCGTTTGCGTCAGTTCAACTTGAGTGGTATTTCCGCCGATTTCGATCGTCAGCGTGCCGCTCAAGGCGAGCTTCACATCCGAGCTTTCCAGCCGGCCTAGCTTGCGGTTGAACAGGATCTTGCCCGGCTCTTGATTGTCCTTCGTTACCAGATTGGAGGACTTGATTTTGAAGGGAAGAGCCGGATCAACTTCCGTGGGAGCTGCATATTTCAGCGTTGTCGCCACGTTGATCAGATCGAGATCGGCATTGGTCTTGTCCGCCCCTTTGAACGTGTACTTGTAGCCGTTCGTGTAGGTTCCGATCGGCCCGAGGTTCAACGTCGAAGTAGCATCCCACGTTTCGTCCACCTTCTTTGCCGTCGGCGGCAAAATGCCGAAGGTCGGGTCGGCCATTTGCTTCAGGGCATCGTCGCTGAGGATTTTTTTCAGCAGCGGTTCGAGTTGCTGATTAGCGGTGGCCAGCTTCTTTAGGAAGTCTTCCTTGCCGACAACGTTTTCGACCTTTTGCGTCTTGGTGTTGAGCGTAAGGGTGAAGGCGGAGCCCTTAAGCGCTTTGAAGAATTCCGAGAGGGCCGTGTTCGAGCCGCCGGCGGCATTTTCCTGAGTCGAATCGAACGAAACCGGGTTGCCGGCAATGTCGATCTTCATCTGGATGCCTTCGATCTCCTGCTTGATCTCCCACTTATCGCCGTCTTGTTTGACGGGGGTCCATTTGAAATAGAAGGTCTGATCCTGCTTCTGCGTTACATCGAGCCCCATTACCTTGATGTTTTGCTCCGTAATGGTGGTCATCTTTTGGTAGAAGGGCACGTTCACGGTAAACTTCCAGGCCAGGCCTGGGGCTTCTTCCTTCTTCACTTCTTCCTTCTTGGCGGTCTCTTCCTTCTTCGGGTCGGGCGTCTTCACTTCTTCTTTTTTCGCTTCTTCCTTCTTGGGCGCTTCTTTCTCTTTCTTTACTTCCTCTTTCTTCGCCTCTTCCTTTTTGGCTTCTTCTTTCTTGGTTTCCTCTTTCTTAGGCTCGTCCTTCTTCACCTCTTTCGGGGTATCTTTGGGCGCATCCTTTTTGTCTTGGGCCATGGCGGTGGCGAAGGCAAAAACCATCAAGAGGCCGAGAGCGGGCAACATTCGCTTACGGAGCACGTGTAAATCCTCCAGAAACATCTTCAGAAAGTTGGAAGCATTGATTCAATTCGTGGTTTAGTTCTATCCTGCGTAGGGGTTGAAAGAAAGGGATGGGCGAAAAATTCAGAGATTCGCCCGGCAACAGGGCAAAGCACTTGTCGTCTGCGCGAAGCGATTGTAATTTGAAGGAACGCGGTAGCCGGAGTGGCGGAATGGCAGACGCGCCGGACTCAAAATCCGGTACTCGCAAGAGTGTGTCGGTTCAAGTCCGACCTCCGGTATTTTTTACAGAATGAGGACTTACGACGATTCGTCGTAAGTCCTTTTTCATTGGCGGATGGCAAACCCCAACAAAACCCCATCACTTTTTTTCTCCTCGTCGGCAGTCCCCGGCATTCCCCATCGTTTTGCGTTAGGCCCTTGCGATCCAGTCCCCAAGAGAAGTAACCGCCAGTGTTCGCCATTGGCCGGTGATCGCCACCGCTGGTTTTGGCTTACCCGTTGCCGTCCGAGTGATCTGCTTTGGGCAGACTTCCGTTCGGCGACCCATTGCTAGATTGACCAGGATTCTCGACCTTCTGGCCTTCAGGCGGCGTGCTGGCTGTTGCTCGACTCTGGACTCGAATGAAGACGGCATCGGCGACCGCCAAGGCTTCCTTGCGGATATAGTGCTTCTTCATCGTTTCTCGATTGCACCCGTATGCGATGGCCGCTCGATCCAGGCCGATGTCGGCATCCCACGCCTTCGTCATGGCGGTGTCCCTGAAATTGTGGGCAGTGAACGGCACGAACCCTGCTTTTCCTTTGTTCTCCGTGTTGTACTGGATGATTTCGTTCTGAAGAAACCGCTTCAGGCGCTCCGGGCGATACTCCTGGCATCGAGCGTACTTTCGCTTGCCTCTCTTTCGGTAGATGGCGTTTAGCTGTTCGGGATATTGTTCCCAAACGTAATTCGGACCTGCGATTTCCTGAAGCTCTCGAAAAATTGCTTCGGGCACTCTCGCATGTTCCAGCTTCCGGCTCTTGTTGAATTCCGGTGGAAATGCGATTCTGCCATCTCTCAGGCTGCTCTTGGGAAGCGAACAAAGCTGGGTGAGGCGGCGTCCGACCAACCCTGCGACCGTGAAGAATAGAACTGGCAATCGCCAACCATCCCACCGCATCAAAAGCCAGTCGAAGAACGCTTTCTCCTCTTCGAGTTCGATGTAGCGTGGTTCTGGTTCATCGACCTTCGGCTTCTCGATGTCCTTCCAAGGGTTCATCGAAAGAACTTCCGCTTCCTTGATGAGCCATTTGCCCCAAATCGCTGACAGCTTGGTGATTGTTCCCCGGATCGTGTACGGTGACAATTCGGCTTCACTCCTGACCATGATGTAGTTTTTTGCCAATCCCAGGCTGATGTCTGCCGGTCCCGTCGTCGTCGGATAGACTTTCCGAAGGTTGCTTATCATCAGCAAGTAATCGTTGATGCTCGTTTGCCTGCTGTTCTTGGCCTTCATTTTTCTCGCCAGGATAGCGATAGAATCTTCCCAGGTTGGGCTTTTCTGCTGTCGCTCCGGGTTATATTCGTCCTTGATGATTTGCACCGCCGCTTCGACCGCCCGCTTTCGGCTCCCCTCCCCGGTAGACTTTTCACGACGCTTACCATTTGCGCCACGAAAATAGGCAAAGTAAAATGGCTCGCCGGGGCGGATTTCGACACGGTATTTCACTAACCGTCCGTCCGATAGCTCAAGTGTGTGTCGCTCGTTTCTTTTCATTCGTCATTCTCCTTTCATCATCTCGTCACATTGTTCTCTGGTGAACCGATTCTCTTTACCTGAGCCGGGTAGGGGTCTAATCTTTTTCCTTTCAACCCGTCCGTAGAAGGCGTCCTTGGTCACGTTGCAGTAGGCGGCAGCTTCGTCCGTGCTGAGATAGGGCGACTCGGTCACCCGCCCTCGGAAAAACTCATCAACAGCGGATTCGGTGATGCGAAGTGAACCGTCCATGCAGCGCCGGACCTTCAATCCTTGAGCGATCCATGCTTGCAGGTCTTCCGTGCTGATCTTGAAAAACTGACAGAATTCTTCGCCGGTCCACACTTGATCGCCGACGCCTTTTCGGCCCCGCTGCATCACGAATTCCAGCGTGTCATTCGCCCGGAGCCGAAAGTAGCTCCCGACCTGTTCACCATTGACGAAGGCAATGTCTTCATCGGAGAGATTGAAGGCGTCAACTAACGACGCCCGGACGATGGCGACAAATTCACCGGCGAGGTTGAAAGTGCCGTCATTTGCACCATGAATGATTTTGACGAAGCCAGATGACGCAAGGGCCGTGGACATGCTGATGGTCCTCCGTTTCGGACCATTCCGTTCCATTGCGACGGCCTATTCGTGCCGCAGTCGTGGAAGGACCGGCTCCAGTCGTGTGTGGTGGTGTCCGGGAAGGAACGGGAAGGAATGGGACAGTCTCAGTGCTCTGAGCCATGACCGACTTGATGTACCAGAACGATGGCTGATTTTGCTCCCGTAAACTCATGCGACAGATGTTCGCATTCGAGCAGTTTTCGGAAACTCCGTGCGGAGGACGATGATTGCCGCCAACTGGCCGATCTCGTTCCAGGTGGCGCAATCGCCGTGCGGAGGATGTCGGCTGCCAACTCGAACTCCAAGGCGAGGGCCAGCCAGCGGCCCAGGGTCAGCCGTATTCCCTCCGTCCCAGTAGCGGGCTTCTGGCGAGAGAAGAACAGCCATAGGGAGCGGACGGTGGCCTCAACTGCCGCCAGTCCGATCAGCAGTCCGGCGAAAGTTCGATGCCCCCGGCCAGCCAGAATGTCCACTGCTTCGAGAACTCTTCGAGCATCAACCCCTCCTCGTGCGATCCCGCATCTCGGCAACATTGTCCCTAACACAATTATAGGTGAGGCGGGTGTACAATGACGACGAGTCTTCTGTGCAATAGGTGTGAGGAGAGTAGACATGGCACGGCCCAAAGTCATCTTGTTCGACGTGAACGAAACGCTGCTCGACTTGACGCCTGTGAAGGAGAGCGTCGGCAAGTCCCTCGGTGGTCGCCCGGAGCTTGCACCGCTTTGGTTCACGACTCTACTCCAGTATTCACTGGTAACGACCGTTGCGGATAAGTATCTCGACTTTGCCGAGATCGGGGCGGCATGTCTGCGCATGATCGCCAAAAACCACGGCATCGAGTTGTCCGAGGACGCCTCCAAGAAAGCCGTGGCCCCGATGCGGTCATTGCCGCCGCACCTTGACGTGATCCCGGCGCTCGGACGCCTGCTGGACGCCGACTACCGGCTGGTTACGCTGACCAACTCCTCGAAGGCGGCGGTGGCCGACGAGATGAGCCACGCCGGGCTGACGCACTTCTTCGAGGCGCTGCTCAGTGTCGAGGACGTGGGGAAGTTCAAGCCGCACGCCGAGGTCTACCGCTGGGCAGCGGGCTTGTTCGGGGCCGACGTGTCCGAGTGCTTGCTCGTCGCCGCCCACGGCTGGGACGTGGCGGGAGCGGCGTGGGCCAGGATGAAGACCGCCTTCGTCGCCCGTCCCGGCCAGCAGATGTTTCCTCTCGGCCCGCTGATTGACATCGTGATTTCGTCACTGTCCGAATTGCCGGGGGAGTTGGAACGCATGTAGCCAGTCCTCAACCGCCCTCGCTCGACGCCAGTTCCTCCTCGATCACCGCCTCCAGCGTTTCTCGATCCTGCAAGCCGGTTAAGACCTGACTGCCGATCTCGAACATCGGAACCCCGGTGACGCCTGCTTCCTCGTAGGCGTGCCGAAGCGCCCGCTGGTGGGCCTCCCGGTACTTGCGACTCGTCAATGCCTCCTCGAACTCCGTCTCGTCCAGCCCGACCTCGCCCGCCAGCTTCGTCAGAACACCGATGTCGCCGATGTCCTGACTCTCCACGAAGAACGCCGTCAGGACACGGTGGTTGTAATCGCTGGCCTTGCCGTGTTCCTTGGCGAACTGGAACCCCTCGAAGGCCAAGTGGCTGTGCGGCTGAGGCGACACGGTAGGCATCTTAATCGGGACGCCCATCTTCCTGGCGATGGGATAGACCGATTGCCTCCAGGCCCGCTGAAGGTAGTCGCCTTCAGGCCGCAGCAGCGTCTCATTCGGGTAGGGCCGAAGCTCGAAGGGCACCCACTCGACCTCGACATCCTTACCCCGGACTGCTTCTTGTAGCGGAAACTCCGCTAAATAGCAAAACGGTCAGACGTAATCGGAATAGACCTTGATCTTCACGCTCATGACTGATTTCTCCCGAACCCTTTTTCCGTGCGCCGTATCTCGACCGGGACGTTCGCCCTCTTCATCTTACCAGGAATGGAGGTAGATCATGGACCCGCAAGACCTCGAACACGAGCCGTTTTTTCGAGACGATGAGCAAGCGCCGTAAGGGATCCCTTCCGAGACGAAGGCGAAGCGGGGCGTCCGGGTCGTCCACGGCGAGAATGAGCCTGAGGAGAAAGTCAGCAGGAACGACCTCTGCCCGTGCGGTTCCGGCACGCTATTCAAGAAGTGCTGCCGCAACTCCGGCTGCTTTCGACGGCGTGAACCGGAACCACTACTTTTAGGAAATGACGCACACGACCCGCTCGGTTTAGGAGAATGCCCGTGGTGATGCTCTTGGTGCTGCTGAAATGACCCACAAAAAGCCAAACCTGCTCACGAAGATTTGCCCGGTCTGCAAACGGCATTTCGCTTGGCGGAAGAAGTGGGAGAAGGTTTGGGATCAGGTTCGATACTGTTCTCAAGCGTGCAAGAAACATCCAAAGCAGTAGCGTCCTGCTGAATCGCCTCACTAGATGACACGAGCTTTACCCTGGCCTCGTCACGCCCGACGCCTTACCCGCTCATTTCGCCGCCCGCTCCACCTTGATCGACTCGATTTCCATCTTGAACGTCCCGGCTTTCTTGTCGCTCAACATGAAGCCCAGGGAATTGACCTCTTCGGGCTTCACCGCACCGGCGTCCTTTACGACCCTGCCGAACGAGGTTGCCTCGAACTTGTCGAGCGGGACTTTGACCTCGATCCACTCGTCCTTCTTGGTCTGCACCGTGGCCCGGTACGAGAAGGCGATCAGCGGTTTATTGAGGTAGAGGTTCAGGGTATATTCTCGGCCATCGCCCCGGACCTTGGCGATCACGGTATCGCCTTTCTCCAGACCGAGCTTTTTTGCCTTCGTCCGCACCGAGGCGAAGCCGCCGTTATTCTCCAGCGACAGAGTGCCGAAGAATTCCAGCGTCTTCTTGTTGGTGATCTTGAATTTGCCTTCGGAGACGCCGCCCATAACGCCGTCGTTGACGTTCTGCCACCCCTTCGCAGCGTCGGCTCCGGTGAAGTCAAACAAGGTTTGCGGCGTGTCTTCGGCCATGACGAACGACCCCATCAGGATCAGCAGCGACAACGCCAGCATTTTATGGATCATGATTTCCCCCAATTCATCCAGGTGATGCTCATTTGCAGCACCGTCGCAATCGACACCCACACGAAGTACGGCCCTTGGGCGACCGCAACCCATTTATAGACAGGCCAGACGGCGATCACGCACCAGATGATCGTTGTCCACACGATCACGATGTCCACCGCCGCCAGTGGCACGCTCCTCATCCCTGAAAAGATCGGCATGAAAAGCAGGTTGGCGATCAGATTGATGGCGAACGGCAAGGCGACGATCCTGGGAACCTTGCCCTTAAACGCCTTCAAGAAAACGAACCTGAAGCTGACAACGATTACGGGATAGAGCAGCGTCCAGATCAGCCCAATGGTCGATGGGGAGGGCGTCCAGGTGGGTTTTGCCAGGGCGTCGTACCAGTCGGTCCAGGGCATTCTCAACCAGCTTCCAGTTGTGGGACGGCAAGGAACGCCTCGCCTGCCTTGACGATGATCGGTTCTCTAAGTTCCACCCAGCCGCCTTTGCCCACTGTATGCGGTAGCCAGGAGGCCCTGCCGGTCGCCATTGCCGGGGTTGATCTTGAAGACCGAGATAGGTTGCCCTGTCTCGACACCTTCGAGATTGAACCGAGGGATAATCCGGTCGTCGGCGAAGCGGAAAGTGAATCAGGGATCGTGATAAAGGTCTTTCATTCGGTCGCTTTTCGTGCCGCCAGTTCTCGTGCGGCCATCTCTCGTTTTCGTTCCGCCGTGTATTTCCACCAGGGCTTCTTCGGCGATCCCTCCATGAAACGGACAGCGGCGATGAATGTGTCCAGCGTGCAGGGATCATGACGTTGGCCGGTCAAATGCCACAATTCGTCGTACATCGCATAAGGGTCACGCCCCGGCAGGTCGGTGGGCTTCGTGATCCCCAACTGGCGCAGATCGGCGGCGACGGCATGACCGACATTCGGTATATCCTCAAGGCGAGCAAGATTCTCACGCTTCTTTGTCAGCTGTCACCGCCATTTTTCTGTATAAACCCCTCGCATCGCAGCACCGGCTGCGGTGGGTACTTGGCATAGGTCGGATTCGTTTTCGACAACTCGCATAGCAAGAAGCGTGATCCTTTGAGAGTTGTCACTTCTCGCATCAAGGCACAGCTTTCGCACAAGGTCAGCGTCATTCTTGCACCACGGCATCGGCCTCAATCTCGACAAGGATTTCGTCCAAAATCAATCGGCTCACTTCCACCATGCACGTTGCCGGTCGAATGTCCTTGAAGAATTCTCCGTGGGCCTTGCCGACTTCCTCCCACTGGCTGATGTTCCTGACGTACATGCGAGTCCGAACGACATCCTTTAGCGATGCCCCTAGCTCTTTTAACGCCGCTTCGATGTTCTTCACTACCTGGATGGTTTGAGCGTAAGGATCGCCGACCCCGATGATCTTTCCGTCTGGTCCCGTAGCCGTAGTGCCAGAAACAAAAATGAATGGTCCCATTCGCACGGCTCTCGAATAGCCGACGACTGGCTCCCAAGGCGTTCCCGTTGAATATGATGCTCGTTTCACGAGGATTTTCCTTCGCATTTTCAGACAAGGGTCGTCCTTGATCTACCCAACCAGCAACTCGCCTTGAGCCACGATCACTGCCTCACCGCAGAGGAAGACCCGATCCCCTCTAACCTCAACATGGACCGTGCCGCCACGCCTGATAACCGATCATCTCCGTCTTGCCGAGACGCTTACCCCAAAAGTCTGCAAGGCAACAATGCGCCGAACCCGTCACCGGGTCTTCGTCAATTCCCGCTGCCGGGGCGAAAAACCGGGAGACGAAATCGACATTCCGGGAATCACTCTGAGCCGTCACGATCACGCCCCGGCATTTTACTGCTGCCAGTTGCTTGAAGTCAGGGCCAAGGCCACGCACGACCGATTCCGACTCGACTTCCACGACGTAATCGAATTTGTTGCGACCGATATAGCGGGGTTGCACGTTCAGCGACTCGATCAAACCGGGAGGCGGCTCGGTCTTCTCCTCAGCGATGATGGGGAAATCGAGTTGGAACTGGTCGTCTTTACGAATGGCACGCAGGACGCCGCTGCGGGTCGAAAAGGCGACTTCCGAACTATCGGCCAATCGGCCAAGATGAACAAGCGCCTTCGCTGATGCCAGAGTCGCATGGCCACAGAGATCGACTTCGATCTTGGGAGTGAACCATCGCAGGTCGTAGCCCGTAGCAGTGGGGACGAAGTACGCCGTTTCTGCAAGATTCATCTCCATCGCCACGTTTTGCAGCCAGGAATCTTCGGGCCATGCTTCAAGCTGAACGACCGCCGCAGGATTCCCAGCGAAGGGGCGATTCGTGAAGGCGTCCACAATGAAGTAGGGAAGGCGAGAATCATTCACAAGCATTTGTCCTTTCAGCATTTGTCATTCACATCGCTGCTGCTATCGCCGGGTACTTTCGCTACCTCGAACAAGCAATGAAGCCAAGACCTTCCCTCGGCATTCGATGGGGAAATACACGAAATGACTAAGTTTCGTTCGGATTCAGCGATTCAGATAAAATAGCCAATTGTGAGCAGATAGTCCGCAGGGCGAGAATGTACGACATTTGATTCGACCGATTCGATGGCACACCCCGTCAGCACGCTGGTAGATTCTCGAAAAATGACCGGGGGCTACATCGAGCCGGTGTAGAGTGACCAGTTACGGATAGCAGCCAATTGGCCAACCACAGAGATCACAAAACTCTTCATAGTTCCCCGTCACCTTTTTAATGGCTTGACCCAGAGGCATTAAAAGACGGTCAATTTCCGCCTTTGTGGGGCCATTCTTCACTATTTCATCCAGATGCCGCTTGAACAATTCATAGCATTCAATGGTGTGCTTCCCGGTTCCCCTCCACCTTTTCGATCTCTTGTTGAACAATGCCGACTTGAATTGTTTTCGTACATCATCAGCGAGCGAGTCGCATATTGACCATAGCGCACGGAGTGCGTGTTGGTCATATATCGGATTCTGCCGGTCTTTAAGGTGTCTAGCGAAAGCGAAAAAGACAATGGCCTTTTTCTTTTGACAAGATTTGTCGTCTTTGTAGTCTTCCACAAACGTCTTGTACGATTGCCATCTCCCAAGTTTCCAAAGCAAAGCCTCTGCAAGATTGGACGGAGTTGAACCACAATCGCCAGCAAAACCGTCGGTTTTTTTGAGGGGCGGGTATGAGTCTTCGTCATATTTGTACTTGGGATCAATTTCAGAAAGCTGTCGAATAGCATCAGTTACGAACTGCGTCGTAATTTTGCGCTCTTAACCGCACCCCGCAGTTTATCTATCAAATCTTTCAGTTTATCTATTTGTTTTATCGGGTTCAACTCGTTCTTATTCACGATTGGATTGCCCTTAGCATCCTGCCGACCAGCAGCGACTTCCCACTGTCGTTCTTGATCTGGCGTAAGAGTAATGAGTTGACCCCTGCCTTTACAATCTCCACCATCTCGACCGGAGTAAAGGAAGGTTTTAATCGAAGCCACGCTGATCTCCGGCAACCCAAGTGCCCTAAATGCGGTCTGGACTTCTTTAACTGACCATTGCTTGAAACCTGCCCACATTATTACCTTGGTGTGACTGTGGCCAAAGATGGCGACCCTGGTACGCCGTTCCATATCGCCTCCTTCGTGCATATATGTGAAGGTTGTCAAGACGGTCACTTTCGGTTGAACTCGGCGTAGACATCCCTGGCCTTGGCAAGCAGTTGGTCTTCGGTCGTATGGTGGGCGTCCACGACGACCGACCCGACGATCTTTTCGGCCACGTCGGAGTGGTGGGCCTTCAAGTCGGCGATCAACATCTCCATTGCACTGCTCCGACCCGTGCCGCTGCCGAACAGCAAAAATTGTTCGGCCCCTCGCAATGTCTTGGCGATGGCTTCATAGAAATTCTTCCGTTCTGGCTGACGTTTGCCGTCCGTTCATTCTTGGGCGGAATTTAGGTGTTTTCTGTATCCATGCGGGTCGTAAGGCGAAATGCGCACGGGTAAGGCTCCGTAAACTTCGGTGCGATAGACCCTTGCTTCTTGATGGTCAATGATTACCAGCAGGTGCGGAGCCGTCTCCCTCTCATCAGTTCTCGCCATGATTCGATCCTCCTTTTGTCTTCGGCGTTGCGATAGCCGAAGCTATCTGTTGGTCGGATGAGCGTCAGCAGTCATCGTGGTGATACTCGTGCCTTGCCCATCATCATACATTAGACGAAGTTGCCAGAAAGATCGGCGCTGGCCAGTTTTTTGACGAGGAGAAAGCGACGATGGCGGTTCTGTTTCAGGAGTTCCGACTAAAAGATGTCGTGCTGCGGAACCGTATCGCCGTCTCGCCGATGTGCCAGTATTCGTCGGACAACGGCTTCCCGAACGATTGGCATTTCGTGCATCTCGGTTCCCGTGCCGTGGGCGGGGCTGGGCTGGTGATGGTCGAGGCCACCGCTGTTACGCCCGAAGGCCGGATCAGCCCTGCCGACAGCGGCATCTATCTCGATGACCATGTGGAGCCGTTCGCTCGCATCGGTCGCTTTCTCAAGCAATATGGGGCCGTCCCAGGCATCCAGCTCGCCCACGCTGGTCGCAAGGCCAGCGCCAGCAAGCCGTGGGAAGGCAATAAGCACATTGAGACGGACAAGGGCGGCTGGGACATCATTGCGCCATCGGCGGTTCCCTTCGGCGGCAATCTCACGAAAGTTCCACGAGAGATGACGGTCCAAGACATCGTGAGCATTCAGGAGGCGTTTGTCGCTGCGGCGAAGCGAGCGCTGGCGGCTGGTTTCGAGTGGCTGGAACTTCACTACGCTCATGGCTATCTCGCCCACGAGTTCTACTCGCCGCTCGCCAACCAAAGGACCGACAAATACGGCGGCAGCTTCGAGAATCGGATTCGGTTTCTGCTGGAGACGTTCGCCGCTGTTCGCAAGGTGTGGCCGGAACGATTCCCACTGACTGTTCGACTTTCGGTGACGGACTGGATTGAAGGCGGCGTGACCGTCGATGATTCGGTCGAACTGGTACGACGATTGAAGTCTGCCGGGCTGGACCTTCTCGACGTGAGCCACGGGTCCATCACACCGGACATCTCGAAGGTTCCCTGGGGACCGGGATTCATGGTTCCCGCAGCGAGCCGCATCCGTCGTGAGGCGGCAATCCCAACTGCCGTGGGCTGGCAGATTACCGAGCCGCAGCAAGCAGAAGAAGTCATTCGGGATCAGCACGCCGATTTGGTGGTGCTGGCGAGAGAGATGTTGCGTGACCCGTACTGGCCTTATCATGCCGCTTTGGAGCTTGGCGACGAGAAGGCCCAGGATATTTTGCCGATCCAATATGCTCGTGCGGTCAAAAAGAGATGAGTGTGGAGAGAAGAACATCATGAAATATGACTTCATCGCCATTCCCGACTCCGAGATTCCGAAGGCGGTCGAGCCTGTCTTTCAGCACGTTGTCACCACCTACGCCAGCGAAGCGAACAAGACGGTGAGCATGTGGCGGGCCGTGCCGGACGATCTGCTCGACTTCAAGCCGCACGAGACGACGAATCCGATCCGAACCATCTTCGTGCATCAACTATTGTCGGAGCGGCGTTTCTTCGGCCAGTTCGTTGGCACGGAGGAGCCACCTGTCGAACAACTCCTGCCATCTGGCGAAAACCCAGCCGTTCAAGCCTACATCGACAAGTACCTGTGGCTCGTGAGGGGACGGCTCCCGCAGCTTGCCGCTGGGACGACTTCATGGTGGTTGGAGCAGCGGAGCTTTTTCGGCGGTTTGCAACGGGAACGGATATGGGTTTTCTGGCGGCGAGTGCTTCACACTTGCCATCACCGGACCCAGGTGCAGACCTGCCTTCGGCTGGCAGGGCAACACGTCCCGACGATCTACGGGCCATCCGGCGACGTGAAGTGGGACGAAGCCGATCCGACGTACTCGTTGGAAGCAGCGAGGCGTGGAGGATAACTGTGGGTTGCACCCTACAGGACTGGTCAAAGTCGGCGAAGATCTATGAATGCGATTTCCCGGTTTGGCCCCAACTCGCCTTGTTGAACTGCTCTGATCTACCCTTTGGGATCGTCAGCGTCTTCCAGAGATCTCCTGCATGGATTCGGGCAACTTGAACGATCTGGCCGATATGGTAGCAGGTGTGGCCCAAAGATCGCTCCAGGGCCAGCGGCACGGAATGCGGTTCCCCACGGATCAACACCGTTTTTCCGAGGTCATCCGGCTTCAGGCTCTTTAGAGTCTGTAGCAAACAGAACCATCCACGTTCCCAACATTCCAAGAGTTCTGCTCGATTGCCGAAGGAGTCCACGAATTCGTCATCTCGGTTACGTTCCGATTTCTCACCGTCCGTCGTCAGGAAGTCCGTCCACCGAGAGGTCAAATTCCCAGCAATATGCTTCATGATGACGGCAATGGAGTTCGTGTTCTGATCGAGAGCGACGTGAAGTTTGTCGTCAGTCACTTGTTCGACGGCCCGATCCGCCAGACGTTTGTTGGCCTCGAAAGCGTTGATTGTGGCCGACATGAATTCGGCGGTGATGTCCATGCGGTGGCCTCTTGTAGCTGTGTAGGGGAGCAGACAATTTTGGGTCGTGTAGCCAATTCAGCTTTCTCCAGACCGACGTGCCATCAATCGCTTCCGTTCCGCCGTGTACTTCCACCACGGATTTTTTGGCGCTCCTTCCATAAACCGAACGGCGGCGATGAACGTGTCCAGCAGGCACGGGTCGTGATGATGGCCGGTTAATCGGCACAGATCGTCGTACATCGCATACGGGTCACGCCCTCGCAACTCGTCGGGAGCATTGATCCCCAACTGCCGCAGATCGGCAGCGATAGATGGGCCGATGTTCGGGATGTCTTCGAGACTAGTGATCTCTCGCCTGCTGCTGCCTTGGCGAACACTCGATGATTTCCGCTTCATTGTTGCCTCTCACACGATTGATCGCACCACGCCGCCATCGACCCGCAGGGCCGCACCATTGGTGGCCGAGGCCCGTGGGCTGCAAACATAAGCGACCATTGCCGCCACTTCCTCCTTGGTCGCAAAACGCTTCAGAAGCGAAGTGGGGCGGGCCGTGCGAAAGAAGTCCTTTTCAACGGTCGCCGAATCGGTAGCCTGTCCCTTCGCCAAATCCTCGACAAACTTCTCGACGCCCTCCGAGCGGGTCGGGCCGGGCAGCACGGAATTGACTGTTACGTTCGTCCCTGCCGTCGTCTCAGCCAGACCACGAGCCAGGGCGATCTGCGCCGTCTTCGTGACGCCGTAGTGGATCATCTCCACGGGGATGTTCACGCCCGACTCGCTGGAGATGAAGACGATCCGGCCCCAATTCTTCTGGAGCATCTTCGGCAGGTAAAACCGGCTCAACCTCGCTCCGCTGAGGACATTGACCTCGAAGAACCGCAGCCAGTCATTGTCTGAGATTTCAGGGAACGGCTTCGGCTCGTAGATGCCGAGGTTGTTCACTAGGATGTCCACCATCGGCACTTTTCCAGTCAGCAAGGCCACGCCTTCCTTCGTGCCAAGGTCTGCGGCCACGCCAGTCACCTGGGCGTTCTTGTTCTCGCTTCGGATTCGCTGGAGGGCATCATCAACCCGGCCCTGAGAGCGACCGCTCAGAGTGACGGCAGCGCCTTCCTCGGCCAAGAGCGAGGCGATAGCGAAGCCGATTCCAGCGGTCGAGCCAGTAACCAGCGCCGTTTTGTTGGTCAGTTGCAAATCCATGAATGCCTCCATTCTCGTCGTGATAAGTTCACCATCTGTGAGTTGAGCGACTGATCGAAGCCGACATCACAAGTCCCGTGGTCCTTCTTCGACCTTTGGGGCGTTCGTAACCGGCTCGACCTCGTTCAGCAAGCCGTTCAGATCGAGTCGCCGGGTGAACATTGCCAACTCGCCCGTTGGCGTCCGGGCCACGCCTCTTGTGGTCGGTCCCAATACAACTCCACGCCGTTTTCGTCGGGGTCATGCAGGTACAGCGCCTCACTGACGCCGTGATCGCTGGCCCCGTCGAGTTGAATTCCTGCTTCGAGGACACTCCGCAGAGCGTCGGCCAGAGCACGTCGGGTCGGGTACAGGAGGCGGGGTGATACAGACCCGTGGTCCCTGGAGGAGGCGGCGATCCGCCCAGACTCCCCCAGGTGTTCAGCCCGATATGGTGGTGATAGCCGCCCGCCGAGACGAACGCCGCCTGCGTGCCATACCGCTGCGTGATCTCGAAGCCAAGAACGCCGCAGTAGAACCGCAGCGCCGGCTCCAGGTCGGCGACCTTCAGGTGGACGTGGCCGATGCGGACCTGCGGATCAATCGGGCGTGATGTTGCATCAGTCGTCATGTTGTTTCCCGTCTTTCTTCACTAACGCACGCTCGCCGTGAGTAGCCGCTCCTCATTCACGGCGACCTTCGACTGCGACAACGACTCCGCCCGCTTTCGGAGGTACGCTTTGGCTGAATCCGCCATTGTCACCAGGGCCGCACCCATCATGATGGCGTCCTTGATGACCAGTCTTCCGGCTCCGCTCAAATAAGGAAACCCATGCTGGGCATCGCCAAGGGCGGGAACCCAGCATTCCGGCGTCGTGATGAGAAACGACAAGGTGACGAACGACATCTGGAAGACGAGAAAGCTACCGACCGCCGCCACCTGGGGGAGCCACGGGTTAAGGCAGAGCATCAATCCGTATAGAACGATGACGGACCCAAGACCGTGGGCAAAGATGTAGGTCCGATTCGCCTCGTGCCACGCCCGATTCTCGGTGTTCAGCACGCCCTCCGGGTTCTTGTAGGCCTTGTAGTTGCCGGGTTCGGCGTAGAAGAAGCTCATAGTGGGACTGTTGGCAACGAACGGCACGATCCCGTCCGCTTCGTACCGGAACGCCTTCAGCCCGCCGATCCAGAGCAGCACGACGATAAGTCCCACCCTGGTCACGGTCATGCCTACTTTGTCCATCTGAGACGCCAGTTCAAAGAGTTTCAAAACGCCCATTTTTCTTCCTCCACGAGAGTCTGGAGCGGCTGGTTTCCCCGGTTCATCCCAGTTCATCGCCGCCATGATTCAAGTATCGGAAAGTGCGGCAGCACGCAGAATGGGCGCATGGCTCGAAGACATGGACAGATTGCTCCCGCCCCGAATCTCCGTCTCGAACTCCCGAAAGAAGGTCGGCGAATGACCAGTCGCTTTCTTGAACAGGCGGCTGAAGTACAACTCGTCACTGAAGCCGAGTTCCCGTGAAATTTCCTTCACCGGCTTTAGCGTGTGCAGCATTTGCCACTTGGCGTGGATCAGAATTCGGTTACGGATCAGATCGGTCGGCGTGGTCCCAAGTTGCTCTCGGACGATCCTGCCGAGCGTCTTCGAGGTCAGGTGCAGCCGCTCGGCGTAGTCAGCGGGCGAGTGGAGGGTGCGGTAATTCTGCTCGATCAGGTCACGCAGTTGGACGAGGATCGGATGCCGAAGGTCCATCCCTGGCCCGCACACGTCGGCCTTGGGTGACTTGAACCTCGTGGCCAGGATCAGCAAGACCTTCAGGTGAGCAAGCATGGCTTCCCTGTAGGCGAGGTCACGCTCCTCGTGTTCCTGCCGAATGCGGGTGAACAGGTTCTTCACGTCCGCTTTCGCCTGTTCGTCCATGACGACCACAGGGATGCCATACGGGTCATTGAGCAGCAAGCCGCTGCACCCAACTTCGGCGTGGAACGTCTCAACGCACAGGAAGTTGGCGTGGAATTGCACAACTTCCCCGTGAACCGGGGCATCGGGTGCGAACCGGATGTGCTGGTAGGGGACGAAGAACAGAAGCGAATCGGGGCCGAAGTTGAACTGCGAAGCGTCTGCCCAAAATGTCCCGCAGCCGGAATCGATGAAGTAGATGGCAAAGCAGTTGGTGCGAGCCGGTTCGGTGGGCTTGCGGTCGAGGCGCAGGCTTTGCGTGCGGATCGCTTGATCGCCATTGCGAGGATCATATAGGTCTTCGGTGTCGCTACTTTTTCGCCATTTGTCGCTGTATCCTTCTCCTCCACATAAAGACAACCAAGTAGTTTCTTCAGGACCACTTGCTCACCAAGCGCTTGTTGGCGGCACGCATACGCCAACGACTTTCCGCCGCAGGAATAGTCGATGCCGAATTCCTGGAATATGGCCAAAGTTGCAGGATGCTCGATGACCCAATCGGGGACGGGCGTATCGAGGTCGCAATCGCTCATTTCGTTTCGCCTCTGATCGCCCGCTGATACCGCTCCGCTGATCGCCTGACTGCCCCCATAGCGCACCTTGATCTTCAGGCTCATGAATGCACCCTGAACCCATTGCTCATGAAATGTGTCTCGATGGGCGTTCGCCTTGTGCATTTTAGTGAAAGGCGGTGTGTCATGGATCAGCACATCAACGAAGATCAGCCATGCTTTCGAGAAGATGAGTAAGCGCCGCAAAGGTTTTCCCTCCGAGACGAAGGTGAAGCGGGGCCGCCGGATCGTCCACGGCTACAAAGAACTCGATGAACGGCTCGGCAGAAACGATCCATGCCCGTGCGGTTCCGGCTGGCTTTTCAAGAAGTGCTGCCTAAACTCCGGCTGCTTTCGATGGCGTGAACCGGGACCACTACTTTCAAAGATTGAACGATGAAGCCTGCTCGATCTCGATGATCGAGCAGGCTTTTGTTATCCGGTCCAGCCCAAGGTAGAATAATGGAATGGGCAAGAAAACCCGCCCGAAACCGCCGTGAAGGGCAAACGATACCACTGCGCCGTGTGCCGCAAGAGAAGCCCGAAGCCCGTCAAATCTCCGGCCCCCTGGTACTGCCCGAATTGCCTGGGCCAAAAGATGGAGCCGGATAGGAGTAAGGGGGAAGCACCATGTCCTTCGTGAAGTGCAGCGTCAATGGTTGCAGTCGAAAACTCCAACCGATCTTGAAGGTGGACCCAAGGGATCGGGACACATGGTTCTACCGGGAGTGCGAAGTGTGTTCCAGGCCCGCCTGTGAGGAGCATTCATCAGGAGTTGAGGGCCGGATCATCTGCGACCGCTGCCGCAAAGAGGCCGAAGCCCAACAGAGGTCGGACGGGCTTATCGACCTCGGTTTGCGGCTGCGACGTGAAGCAGAATAATTCTCCGATTACTGCTGCGCAGTAGCTTCCAGCACTGCGATGAACACATCTCCTCTTCGCACGATAATTGGCTCCAAAAGGTCCACCCAACCGCCTTCACCCACGGTCGCTGTCGCCAGCAGGCGCAGCCGCTCGCCGGTGCCGGGGTTGATCTTGAAGATGGAGACATGCCGCCCGGCCTGGACGCCCTCAAGGTGGAACCGAGGGATGATCCGGTCCTCGGCGAAACGGAAGGTGAAGTGCGGTTCGTGGTAGAGTGGAAGCATCAGTCGTCATTCAGTGTTCTACGATCGCACTTCTTTCTTTTCGATTTCGGCTTCAACTGCTCGACCTCCCAACAAGCGAGGTCCATAGTCTGCTGCAAAAGTTCTATTTCCAAGTCCATGTGCAGGCAATCGGGGAAAAGGCAATCGTCTTCGGAATGATCCGTCATTCCGACTTCCGTTTGCCGCCACATCGAGATGATCGCCTGATCGGGCAACTGCTTCAGAAGAGTACGGATTGCTTCTGTAATGGCGTCATCGCATGTGCCGTCGATCCCGTTGTGTTTGGCGGTCTGCTGCAAAATTACTGACCAGACATCGCCTTGCTCGGATGCCTTCCTTGCGAGGAGTTGTTCCCGAATCGTATCGACGGCTTCATCGAGACTCATGAAGCATTGGGGTGGAATGAACTGGGCCGGAGTCCGAGTAGGCATCTCCGGCCCAGCCTGTTTCTTTTTTTTATTGTTCAAGGAATTCACTCCCGAATGGCTCTCTGCTATCTTGCAGAACGAGCGACCTTTCGGACACTCCCCATGAACGGCGGGACATCCCGGATGGAGTGTTCGCCGCTGGGAATCCTTGTCGGGTCATCCGGGAGATCACAAAAGGGTCGAATGGCATGGTTGCCGACAGCCTTGAGCATGGACGCTGCCGAGTCCATCGAGTCTTCAAGGTTCGAGGTTTAGGATGATTGGAAGGACTTCACCTTCAGCGAGGGCGGGGCGAAAGCGTGGTTTCTGGTGGTGCGGCGAAGCAGCCGATAAGTATTGAAAGATAGGTAGCCAAAAAGCGTGCCAAAGACAAAAACCACCATCTCAAACCCCAACAAATCCCCATCAATTTGAGGCGAAATGAGGCGAAATCGGGGGGTATGAGAGGGACTGGTGAGGAACATGCGGTTTGACGCAACGTCAAGGCAAATAACGGATTACCATCACTTGTCGAGGTTTACGTCGAGAGGCCAAAAAACACTCGATGAAACTCAAAATCCGGTACTCGCAAGAGTGTGTCGGTTCAAGTCCGACCTCCGGTATCTTTGCAGGGCAAGGACTTACGACGACTCGTCGTAAGTCCTTTTTCATTGGCGGATGGCAAACCCCAATAAATGTTGGAATTGTGCAAATGGGCATCAGTAATACTTCATCGGCAGCAATCCATCAAACCGGTCCTCACTGAAACAGCGCCAGGGAAGTCCGAAGTGTCCGCCACACTCCCCAGGCAAGTGGCAGAGCAACAAAAAGCCAGCGAGCAAAAAGGACTCTCTTACTGAATGAAACCGTTTGGGAGCTGTGGTGCATTTGTTTCACTCCTCATCACCTGCACAAAGAAGCGCAACACATTTTCAACACGGAAACCTGATTCTAAATTCCGGTCAGATCATTTTTGCATGATAGGCAAATAGTTATTAGAAATCTGCAACACGATCAGGGCCATCGCGGTGCCGTAGTGGTTGCACGCCATCGGGTCCGGCCAAGAGCCATCGGCACGGCCTCGGACGCGCTTCATCAGTTCATCGCGCAAAGCCGGGAACCATTCATTCCAATAGCGTGGATAGCGGGTGGCAGACGTCCAAAAGGCCTGGGCCGCGTAGTATTGGCCGTAGTACCAGTACGCATCGCGCTCATCCTCCGGTGAAAGGGCCACGCTTGGTTTGAAACGCATCAGGTATTTCAAAGTCCGTTCATTCTCTTTGGCTTCATAAACTCCGGCGGAATAGAGAGCGACAAGGCCGCCGGCGGAACGGGCGAAGGCCGAGCCGCCCACGCCGCTCATGTAGCTGTAGCCGCCATCGGGATTCTGACACGACTTGATATATTTGACGCATAGATCGACCACTGGCTTGTGAACGGTGAAACCCGCGTTCCGCGCGGTGCGCAAGGCCATGATTTGACAAATGGTGACGGAAATATCAGCGGGCTGAGGCGTCGGGTCGTAACGCCAACCCCCTTCGCGATTCTGCGTCGCTTCGATAAGCCGTACCGCTCGCTCGACCGTTCCTTTAACACGATCTTGCAAAGCCTGGTCGGGAATCATACCGAAGAGCTCGGCAAGAAAAAGCGTGGCGAAGCCGTGGCCATACATGCCATGCTGCCGAAAGCTGCCGGAGAGATTAATAAACCCAAGCGGCGATCGCTTCTCTTGGTCCAAGATGTAACGTAAAGCCTGCAGGACATTCGTGCCGTATTCGCCCCGTCCGGGAAAATGGCCCGCAGACATTAAAGCTAATGCTGCTAGGCTCGTCACCGCAATGCTGCCGCTAAATTGAATGCGGTCGCCGAAAGAACCAGTCCGATTCTGCGTGGCCGCAAGAAAGGCCAAGCCTCGGTCGATTGCCTTCTGCACGTCAGGGGTGATGAAATCGCGGACTTCGGCGCGTGGTTCTATATCCGAATCGTGATTGGCGGTTCCGTCAAAAGCGAGTGCCGAAACCGCGCTGCCGCCGGCTGCCAAAGCAAGAAAACGCCGTCGGGAAGGATTTGACAACTCGATCACCGACGGTCTCCCAAGCGGCTGCTATTTCTTGCCGGCGCTCTCGGCAAGCGAGGAATAATAGTCCCGAAGCAATTCGCTATATCGCGGCATGAATTGTTCGCGGAAATAGAGATCCATCTCCTGTCTCGCCTGTTCCGGCAGATGGCCCCAGACGTCTTTATAGACATCGCTCATCGACATGGATTTTCCCCACTTCGGATCGATCTTGGCCGCTCCGGGTGGATGCATTTCGGGCTTTAGATTTTGCACTTGCGCTATGGAATTGTTCAATTCCCGACCGGGTGCTTTCTTTGGCGTTGTTGCCTTGTTCGCATTCGGCGAAGCGTCGCCCATGGGCGGTTTTTCGGCATCCCGAAGTAGTGCATCCAGGCGAGCCAATACTTTTCGCTGCAACGCCTGGGTGCGCTCCCCGACGTCTTTCGCTTCCAGTCGTTCGCCAGCCTGGCGCGAATCATCGACAATCGACTGCGTCGATGAGGGTGTCTCTCGCCCAAAAGCATCAGGAACCGTACAGCCGCTGAACAGAACCCCTTGTAGAACCAAGGCGCAGATCATGGCGGTCCCTCCGTCGCTTGGGTGGCCAGCGCTGCCGGCACTAATTCGGCGATGTCGAACTGCGCTTGTCGAAGCCATTGCAGTTCTATTAATTCTTCGGACGTTAGTTTGGAATGATGTCCATGAAGATTGATAGCCGCCGTCCGTTCGACGACTTCTGCTTGCAACGGCGCAACGCCGCCAGCTGGCACGCTTCGGGTCGAGCATGAGTCAGAGCCTCTATAACGCAATCGATCCTTTTCAGCGCACGTTGCTGCCGTGCCACGATCGAACTATGCGCGCTGTCTCGAGCTTATCATCAAACTCGCGAGCGCCTTCCAGTTGGTCGAGCGCTTCTTCCTTGCGTTCCTGGAGCGATTGCACGACCGAGTCCATCGCCTCGGCAGAACGCTGCAGCATTCGAACGAACACGGGTTGGCTCGTAAATTGCCTCGTCGTCACCAGACGGATTTCTTTCGCGATGATCATTTGCTGTTCCATCAGGGCCGGCAGGTTGTTGCGTGCCGTGGTGGATTCCCATTTTTGATTTTGAGTAAGCCGTGCGTATAGGCGTTTCTCTTCGTCGATCGCGGCCGACTGTCGCTCGCGAACGGACTTCAAACTATCAAGCACATCCGCTGTTTTCTCCTGCGCCAACTCCGCCTGTCCGCGAGATTCTTCTTTCTCCAATTGCTCCTTCGCGGTTTTCAAATGTTCGAGAACCTCCTCGACAGCGCTGTCAGGCGCTTGTCCTCGGCCCAACTTGTCTTGGACTTCCTTCATGGCGGCAGCCGCTTGACTGAGCTCCTGCAATGGCGTAGCCGTGTCTTTACGGTGCAACTGTTGGCTCAGGTCTTGTGCGTCTTGGCGCAGCTTCTCTTGTTCGATTCCCCGTTGACGCAGTTCATTGCCACGAACGTCCTCGTTGCCGACTTGAAGGGATTGCGCAATTCGCTTATTCAAACCTGCCTGTTCGTCGATGATCTGCCGGAGATGAACACTGGTTTCTTTCCGCTTCTTCTGCAATCGATCGTCGTCTTCTTTTTCCGGTCGTGCGCTGAGGATGTCCACCACTGCCTGGAAATCGGCGACAACCTCCTGAACGCCCGGCGAGGTTTCGCCAAGCCGATTGTTTTTTATCTTGCTTGAAAGCTCATGGAGCTGCCTCCGCAGGTTACGGCTGTTCGCATGCTCGCTTGCCTTTCGCAACTTTGCCGTCTCATTCTGAAGAGCAGCTTTGGCGTTATTCTCTGCCGGCTCGGCCTTCAATAGCGTCTGCTTTTCATCGACAGCGCGATCAAGCGTGTCGAGCAATGTCTCCGTCCGGCTTGCCAGCCGCTCAATCGCTTCCGTTTCCTGATCGAGTTGTTGTCGCTGGACCTCGGATAGATCGGAAGGCGCGTTTCCAATGCGGTCCGCCATACCGGGTCGGACAAGGCGATTGATTGCCGCAAGCCGACGGTGAAGTTCATTGAGCAGTGTGCGCGCTTCGGTTCGAATGGCGACCGAAGCAGCGTCCGCCTGCAAGCGATCGAGCAATCTTTGAATGATTGCCAGCGCTTCGCTCTGATGTTGCGAGCTCTTTCGCAGAGAGTCCGAAGCACTTTGGTCCTTTATCGCTAACTCTAGGCTGTTCTCAACGGCCGAAAGTTCATCCTGTGCCAACCGATCTAAGTCTGCGGCAACTGCCTCGAGTAGACGTGTCGTTGCTGTTCGTGGTAGATGATTATCTGCAACGGCCTGGCGCAATTGCCTGATGCGAGACAGCACCGGTCCGTCAGAGACACTCACTTTCGCACGAAGTTGCTGTTGCAGACTTAACACATGCTGCATTTGCTCCTTCGTCGTCTGAGTCAATTTCCCCGTTGGCAACAACGAACCTATCGACTCAGATAATTGTCGCTGGGCATCCGTCTGAAGGACTAGCATTGAAGAAAATTCGGGGCGGAGCAGCAGCAGCGCTTGTTGAATCTGCTCTTCAATTCCCTTGGCGGAAAGGATGGATAGGGTAATCGATTCGCTTCGGCCGGGCGCTTTGTTATATGTGACATTATCGAAATCGTTTGCGCTGATTCGCAAAGTCAACGCATCGCCTTCGACCAATGGCGACCCGTCCGGATGATGAAATTCAGCGATGCGAAATGACTGATTCAGCGTACAGACATGCAACGGAGGCAACCTGCCTACGTTGAGCTTCAGTAGCGGATTCGCGAGTGCAAAAAGATTGGCGGCGATTGATTCCAAACATATTGAATCGACAAGACGAATCTGCCGAAAGCTCTGCATCGGGCCGGTGAGATATTCAATAGATGCTTCGCGAAGCCCAAACTTCTCATCCGTAACAACTCCACTTAATTGAAACGTCGCCGTTGGAGTGTAGCCTAGCGCCTCCTGATGATTGGCATTGATCAATATCGCGGCGGGGGAAGGGTCGGGCGTCAGACGAATGTCAAAGATCCGTTCGGAACCAATGCCGGCTTCGTCTTCCAATCTCAATACATAGGCGGCCGAGAAGGTGGGAACGAAGTCGATGTCGAGTCGCTGACCATCTTGCGAAAGGGTCACTGGAATTTGCTGCCACAGTGGCTCGCTCAAACAAAGAGATGCCATGGAAGGCAGCGCCTGATTGAAGCCGGTGCAAGCAAGAAATCCAGCCAAAGGCAAGTGCGCCGGCACAGGCCTTGGGATCAATCGAGCGCACGCGACGGGGTGATCGACCGCTGCACGGATGGAAACTCGTGTGCCAGTGACCGCTTCGACAACGCTGCCGCCGTCGGGCAAATCCACCGACGCAAGCCGAGTATACAAAGGAAAATCGAGATGGATTTGTGGTGAAGGACGCCCATCTCGCGGCGACAACCCCGGCGGGCTTGAAACTAGGACATGTCGCCAACCCGTGTCGGCGTCGTTGACGCGAACCCGGTAGCGAAAACTGTGCTCGACACGATCCGATTCCAAACGGACGTGCTGCGTCGATTCGCCGGCCGCTTGATCGCTCCGGGAGAACGAGTAGGCTTGTTCGACGGCATGGCCGCCTTCGTCTTGAAACGTCACCAATGCGCGATCGGGGATAAGTCCACGCACCCGAAAGCGCAAGTCAAACGGTTCGCGCTTCGCCATACGCTGGCATTGTTCCAACGGCTCAAACACTTCGATTGTTGTTTTAGCCGGCCAGGCATTCCCGCCATAGGGATCGCCCAATCGGATCGAGGCAAGTTCGGCCGCCTCTGGATTGCGATCGGCTGCGTATAGGCCTACGGCCAAGGTTGCCAGCAACACCAAGCAGGAACTGATAATGCCGCGTGCCGGCGCTGCTTCGCCGAAATTCAAATCTTCGCTCAACGACTCCGCAAAACGAATGGCTTCCTGCGCATGACATCCGAACCGAACCGGCTCGCGTCGGGTTCCTGCAAAAACTGCGTAGCGCTAAGGAGTGAATCGTTCAATTCGGGAAAGCGCCGTTCGACTCGATGGGCCATTGCCAAGATCGTACGCTCGCGGCGCCACGGACGAACTAGCCGAAAGTAAGCGGCGAAGATTAGAAGCGTAAGACTGGCGCCAAGGGTGCAGGCCCGGACGAGCGAGGGCAACTGATAACGCCAATCGAGCCAGCCAAAAGCGATTAAAAGAAAAAGAGCAAGCAACCCGACCCGACTGCCTTCACGCACCAGCAAGATCGTACGGAAGCGCATCCGCAATCGGCCAAGCCGAGCAGGAAGCGAATCGATCTCCGTCGTTGGCGCCAAGGTCAACGGCATCATCGTAGTTTAACCGGTTGCCGCGGGCGATTCAATGGGGTGAACTGGGCGTTAAGCAGAAGTAAACAAGGTGAAGCCAAATTTCAGGCAAATGGCCCCGGAGCCTGAGCAATTTTCATTCTTATCCTGCATTCGGTGCTAGTGCCCAATCTACGCTAAATGTTCGGGTTGGCACCAGCGTAAACTGGTATCCAGAGCTTCACGCACACGCCAACTCTGGCTTTATTTTCGACTGGACTAACAGGAATGACAGGATGATCTATGGGTTTCTATCCTGTCTATCCTGTTAATCCGGTCTGTGTTATCCGATCTATGTTAAATGTTCGGTTTGGCGCCGGCGAAAACTGGCTATTCGGACTCACAAATAGCAGCACCCTGCCCGAAGATTTAGCCTGGATGACACACTAGGCGTGGTTAAATATTTCTTCCAGTTTTCATCCGTGTGATCGGTGCTATCCCTAGTTAAAATGTCCGAATGAATGTTTGAACACCCGAAAAGCCAGTCTGAAAAGATCGTTGAATCTGACGACAGTTATACGAAACCTCTTGATACTCTTCAGAACATGATGTTGTCCGTTGCCGCCTACTGAAACATATATTACTTAAGTTGTTCTAAATTCAAGTCTTACGAACTTCTGCAACCCATCTTTCCACCCCTGCAACAGTTGCGCCCCACTCGTTTCGCGCAGCCGGATATTCGTCCCATCGTGCGCGGCTTAACCCTGAAATTCCTCACAACGCGAACTATTTCGGCTTTTTTTGCCAATTTCTATTGCAATGCCACTATCGCAAATTTACACTAACGTCACGACTATCGCTGCAATCCGAAGATCGCGCACTCGTTCTATGCGCCTGCTACTCGCAAATATGCGGGCGCCTCCGAACCGTTTGCACCGTTTTCGACTGGTACATATACCGGTTTCATTCTTCGCTCCTTAGGTTCACTCCATGAATCTCTCCCGTCGTTTAGTGGCCAAGATGGCTCCCCTCTTTGTCGTCGCTATCGCGATTCTTGGGCTACAGGCCGGGAAAGCAAAGGCGGCAAGCCCGTATACGTGGGTTGGCAATACGACGGGCAACTGGAGTGTTCCTACAGACTGGACCGGCAGCAATGCTCCTGCCGCCGGTGGAAGTGCAACGGACTTACTTAATTTCGCGGGCACTACTGGTGCCGCGTTTACTGCAACCGACGATCTCGCCGGCCAGTATCTGTTGAACCAGTTAAGCATCAACAACAGCGGCGGTGCCGGTCTGTTTACCCTGGCGACAAGCGGCACGGCAACAGGCCTTACCTTCGGTGGCACCACTCCTACGCTCACGGTGGCAGCGACTAATACTGCGGCGGCCTTGATCTCGGCTAACATCACGTTGGCATCCGCTGCCACCTTTACTAACAGCAGTGCTGTGCTTTTGACAATCGGCGGCACCGTGACAAACGGTGGTTTCCTGTTGAACATTGCTGGCACTGGGACAACCGCTTTTACCAACGCCATCAGCGGCATCGGAGGCATCACACTTGGTGGCACTGCAACCGCCAATTTGAGTGGCGTCAATAATTACTCGGGCACTACGACCCTCGGCGCCGGCACGACCCTCATCGCTGGTAGCGCCACTGGTCTTTCGGCCAGCTCGGCTTTGTCCATCACACCGTCCGGATCCGCTACTCTGAACTTGGGCACCTTTGGCGGGACCGTCGCCAGCCTCACAATGCAGAACCCTACCGCGGCCAATACGCTCACGATTTCAGGAGCGGGCGTTTTGAATACTGGCTCCGTGGTTTTTGCAGGGGCCGGTGCCTTCACGTCCACTATAACCGGCGGCACGATCAACTTGGGGTCGGGTGGAACAGTCGATGCAACGGCTTCGGCTGGAACTGCTGGCGCTTCCCGCGTCGTCGCTTCAGCTCTTCAAGGTTCAAACGTCAACCTGAAGAGTGGGAATGGTACTTCGGGTAATCAGTTGACTACCTTCAGTGGGAACAACACTGCCTTGACGGGCGTTGTGAACCTAACCGGCATGATCAATTTTTCCAACCAGAATGCCGCCTCGAATCAGACGCTGAATATTGCTGGTGTAAACGCGGGCCTCGTGGATAATACAGGCATTACGTTGACGAATGCGATCACCTTGTCCAACACCATGCAACTCCGTGCCTACGGCGGCAAAACGTTGACGCTCAACGGAATCATCAGCGGAACTGGTGGCATAACAAATGTCGATACCGGTGTTGAAGTTTTCGGCAACGTCAACACCTACACGGGTACGACAACCCTCACTGCGGGCGGATATACTATCAGTTCAACGGGTGTCCTTGGCGCTGGGGCTACCGGCACGGCCATTACCATCGCGGGCACTTTTACTGACAACAGCACGGTTGCAGTCACCGGCGGTTTGACCGGCACGACCTCTTTAACGATAAACAGCGGCACGACGACGCTTTCCAATCTTAACAGCTACACCGGGATTACGGCCCTCAATGCGGCAACACTGGTTTTGGGTAATAATTCGGCACTCGGCAGCACGAGCCAGGTGAGCATTAACGGCGCCGGCATTTTGCAGTCGAGCGTCGCCAATTTGGTTCTGCCGTCGGCCATCCCTTTCAACTTCGCCAGCAACTGGACCGTCTCAGGCGCCAATTCCATCACCATCAACGGCGCTGACTAATTTCAACGCCACGACGTTCACTAACAGCATCACCGGCGGCAACATCTTGACGCTCGCCGGGGCGGTCAACATTGCAGAGGCGCCGACAACATCCCGAACCTTGATCTTAAGCGGAGCCGGAAATACGACCATCAGCGGCATCATTGCCAATGCGGCCGGTGCAACGACTGCCGTTGGTTCGCTGACTTACAGCGGCACCGGCACGTTGACGCTTACCAACACGGAAAACTATAAAGGCGCCACCACGATTAGCTCCGGCACCGTCGCCTTGGGCAGCGGCGGCAATCTCGCGGCGACTGCCGTTACGGTCGCCAGTGGCGCTACCTTGGCCGTCACGCCGGGTGTTCTGTCGGCGACGAATGCTATCGCCACCGGCGGCGCGCTGACCCTGAGCACCGGTTCCGCCTTTACGATGTTGGATGGGACGACCAGCACGTTTACCGTCAATGGCGCCGGCGCTCTCGGCGCCTCCACCATGATGTTCGAACTTGGCGGGACCACCACGGCCACGGATCGCCTCACCATCACGGGCGCTGCCACTATCACCAATGCCGGTGAGAAGATCAACATCACCGCGATCGGCTCGACCGCTTTAACCGGCGGGCCATTCACCTTGATTTCCGGTGGGGCTGGTTCTACGTTGGCCACTAATCCGTACACGCTAGGCAACTCGCGAGTCACCGT
Organism: uncultured Planctomycetota bacterium; assembly: GCA_963718635.1. Taxonomy (GTDB): domain Bacteria; phylum Planctomycetota; class Planctomycetia; order Gemmatales; family Gemmataceae; genus JAIOQJ01. The sequence continues at coordinate 348,349 of OY970367.1, forward strand.
GGGAACGACCGCTTATGGTCTGTCGCTTACCAGTTCCGCCGGCTCGGTAGTCCTGAACATCACGGGATCAGGGGCCGCGTCCGCTTATTGGACCGGCAATCAAGGCAACAACTGGAATGCGACTTCTGGCAGCAACACGAATTGGGCCACCACGCTGGCCGGCACTACTGATCTCGGAGCCCAGCCCGGCGCCTTGCAGGACGTCTATTTCGCTGCCACGGGCGCCACTAATTTGACGACTAACGTCGTAAATGCACCCTACACGATTAACAGCTTGAATTTCCTATCCACTACCGGCGCCGTGACGATCGGCGCGGGCAGTGCCATTACGCTCAATGCCGGGTCTTCGGGCAATATCGGCATTTCGGATGCAAGCAGCGGCGCCGTCACCATCAACACACCCCTGACGCTCGGCGCCGCGCAAACTTGGACCAACAGCAGCGTCAGTGCGTTGACAATCAACGGCGCCGTGACGAATGGCGGCTTTGGCCTGACGACCGCCGGAACCGGCAGCATCGTGATTGGAAATGCCATTAGCGGAGCCGGCGCTTTGACCGTGACCGGCGCTGGAGGCACCACCCTTTCGGGAAACAACACCTATACGGGCGGCACCACGGTTAGCAATAGCACACTAATACTCATTGGCGGTACCGGCAGCACTCAAGCGGGCACACTCTCCACCACTGGCAACGTCACTGTTGCCTCGGGCGGCACTCTCCAGCTTCAAGCGACATCTGCGAATACGACCAGCGGCGTCTCCTACGCGCTCAGCAACAGCACGGGTGCCGGCGGAAACGGCGGCGGCCAGCTGAACTTGGCCAATGGTTCCACCCTACAATTGCGTTCCGATACCGCCGTCTCGTTCGCTGGCACTAACAAAATTGGCTCGCTCAACAACGCCACCGTGGGAATCAACGTCGATCAGCTGACGTCCGCAGGCGTCGGCAATGCCTTTACCTTGGCCTCCGGTGGCTCGATTTACGCCAATACCGTCGCCCTGAACATTACAGGCGGTCATAGTAACACACTAGTTCTGGGAGCGTTGACTAACATAGGCGTCGCCGGCAGCAACATCACGTTGAATCCCACGACGACGACAGTGCAGTTACTCGGCTACACGAGTACGAACAATGCCGGCAACACGCTTGTTTTGGGTGGCAGCACCACCGGCAACACGGTAACGGGCAACATCACTGTCGGCTCGGGCGGCGTAGCGGTTACCTCTTCCGGCACCGGTACTTGGACTCTATCCGGCGCAAACACGTATGTTGGCACGACGACCCTAAGCAGCGGCACCCTCATCTTCGCGGGAGCAGGCACTTTGCCGGGATCGAGCGCGATCTCTGTCACCGGCGCCAGCGCATTTACGGTTCTTAACAACGGCGCCGGCAACAATGGAACGATTGCGCAAGGCAATACGTTGACTCTGAATTCGAACGTGACTGAGACATTAAACGTCGGCAACAATGGCAGCAACACCGGCAACACGATCGCCTTCGGCGCCTTGAGCAATCCTCAAAACACCGGTCTGGCTAATTTGGCCGTCAACGGGTCGAACGGGTACAACGTATCGTTCACCTCTTTTGCGCTTCCAGGCAGCAACGGACAAAGCTCGCAGCTCACCCCGACTAATGCGAGCATCACGATTATCGGCAATGTGACCAACACCATCGGGAGTACGGCTACTAAGTTTGATACGCTGTTCCTAGACGGCACCTCGACGGGCAATCTCATTAGTGGTGTCATCTCGAATCAAGCTTCTTCTACGGTCGGCAACGGCGACACACGCGTGACGAAGCAGAACACCAGCACTTGGACTCTTTCAGGCGCCAATACCTACGTTGGGCCCACAGCGGTGAATGGCGGTACGCTGGTTTTGGCCTCAAATAACAATTCAGGATCATTGGGCTTGACGGCCGTAACCGTCTCCGGAGCCACACTGCAAATTCTCAATACGGGAACGACACCCAACTACACTATTGGCGCGACGAGTGGAGCAATCACGACGGGTGGTCTGACCATCGGTGGAGTCGCCGCCGCGACCGCCGCCAATTTGACCTTCTCGAACGCCGAGACGGCGACCAGCGCCTTGACGGTAAACAATCCCACCGCCACGAACACGGCCCTCACTTTCGGCAGCACCACCGCGAATACCACGACGGCGACTTTGACCTTCAACACGGGCAACAGCTCGGTGGACAGCATCACGACCAACGCGAAAGCCCTGGTGAACTTGGGCGGGGCGGTTGTGAACCTGACGGCGCTCTCCGGAACGACATTAGCAAACGGGACATATACACTGCTAACGACTGCAGCCGCCGGTCTGACCCAAACGGGAACATTCACGTTGGGCAGCTACTCAGCCCCAGCTGGCACTGTCGACTACTTGACGACCACGGGCAACACCCTCGTGTTGAACGTAGGAGCTGCTGGCACTGGCGCCGGAGCGACTACTGTTTACTGGAGCGGCAGCATCAGCACGGTTTGGAATGCGGGACTCGGCACTACGACGACCAACTTCGTAAACGCACTTACCGGCGGTACGCAGGTCGCTGTCCCTGACGCCGGCACCAACGTCATTTTCACCTCAAATGGCGCCATCAATGTCGGCACGACGCTCGGCCAGGGTTTCAACATCAACAGTCTAACTTTCAATTCGCTGAGTACGGGCGTTTCGATCGGCGGTTCGCTGCCTCTGACCATCATGGCGACCAACTCCGCCGGCAACACGTCGGGCAACGGCATCACCATGCAGAGCGGCCAGTCGGCGGTCACTATTAGTGCTCCGGTTATTCTTGGCGGCACTCAGACCTGGACGAATAACTCGGCGAACGGCCTGATCGTTTCCGGCAACGTGTCGGGCGGTTTCGGTTTGACGGTGAATGCAACGGCAGCCGGGGCTTTCACACTCTCTGGAAGCAACACGTTCACTGGCGGCCTCACGCTGACGGCAGGCACGCTGTTGATCAATAGCGCCACCGCCCTTGGCACTGGCACCTTCACCATCAACGGCGGAACGATCGACAATACCACCGCCGGCGCCCTGGTCTTGACGACGAACAACCTCCAGAATTGGAATGCCGATTTCACGTACACAGCCAGCGTTCATTCCTTGACCATGGGTAATGGCGCGGTGACGATCAATGCCACGCGCACGATCACCGTCGGCCAATTCAACTTCGGCGAACCAGGCGTCATTGGCGATGGAGGCAGCGGATTCGGCATCACCAAGAATGGTGCCGGCACCTTGACCCTGAGCGGATTGAATACTTTCTCCGGCGCCGTCACCGTGAACAGCGGCATCCTGAACTTCAACACGGTTTTCAACGTCAGCGGCGGTGCCAGCGCCTTGGGCGTCCTACCACGATCGCCGCCGGCACTATTAACTTGGGAAACTCATCGACTACAGGCAACTTGACCTATAGCGGCGCCGGCTCGACGACCGATCGCGTCATTAACTTGGCTGGGAGCACCGGCGGCGGCACGCTCGATCAATCGGGTACGGGCCTGTTGGATTTCACGAGCGGCCTAACGGTTACCACCAGCGGCGCCAAGACCTTCACTTTGCAAGGTTCCACTGCCGGCACCGGCCAGTTCGACGGTGCGATCGTCAATGGCAGCGGCACAGTTGCTCTTGTTAAAGCGGGCACCGGCACTTGGACCCTGACCAATGCCGGCAATACTTACAGCGGTGGCACTACGTTGACCGGCGGCACACTTTCGATCGCCGCGGACGGTGCGTTGGGTGCTTCGTCTGGCGGCGTGACCTTCAACGGCGGCTCGCTTCAAATCACCGGCACGACGAACAACGCCCTCGCTGCCACTCGAAGTCTCACTCTTACGGGTGCAGCTACATTCGACATCAACAATGTGGCCAATACCTACGTCGTATCGCAAAGCGGCACCGCCGGCGGTGCAGTTACAAAGTTGGGAGCAGGAACGCTGAACTTTACGGGGGCTTTACTTAACTTCAATGGCAAATCCGTCACGGTTAGCGCGGGCACATTGATCAAGTCGGGCGCTTCAGGAGGCGCCGCCGGTGCAATAACCGTAGGAAACTTAGCCGGGAACGCCACTTTGAACATTGCCAACGGCGGTACCTTGGTGGGAACCACGCTAACCGTTGGAGCAATCGCAAATGCCGTCGGAGCCGTGAACATCGTAACTGGCGGGACGCTAAACCCTGCAACGCCCGAAACGACCGATACCAACGTCTCATTCGGCGCCATCACTGGAGCTTACGGCGCCTTATATATGACGGGGGGCACTTATACTGAGTCGCGTTTCCAGTTTGGTGGTGTAAGTGGTTCAGGCGGTACGGGTGTTGGCTTGGTCGCGGGTGGTACTGTGAATACCAACGGCTACTTGATACTCGCTCGCGACCAGGCATCTATCGGCGAATTGACCATCACTGGCGGTACTATCAATCACACGAGTGCCAGCCAAAATATTTATCTCGGTTTGGCGGCCACGGGCACTGGCCGTGCGGAACTGACCATTGCCGGCGGCCTGGTCGACAATACGGGAAAAAGTGTTTCTTTCTCGGGCGGCGGTTTTAACGTCGGCGCGGGGTTCGTGGGAGTGTTGAATTTAAATTCCGGTACGTTATTGACGAATTCAATCGCGCAAGGGTCGGTCGGCACGAGCATCGTTAATTTCAACGGTGGGACGCTGAAAGTGGCGGCGACAGGCACAATCCTGGCGCCCGCAGGCACGGGCACGCTTACTAATTATGTCAATGGCGCCTTTGGGTCTTTCAACGGCGGGGCAGTGATCGATACGAACAATTCGGCCGCAACGATCTCTGCGAACCTCGTCGCCCCGACTGGCAAAGGAGTTGCGAGTCTGGCAATTACCAACGCCGGCAGCGGCTATATCGGAGCTCCTTATGTGCAAATCACGGGCAATGGCGTCGGAGCTACAGGCTACGCCGTCGTCGATGTAACTGCCGGCAGTGCGACCTTTGGTCAGGTGACCAGCATCGTTATCACCAACCCGGGCGTGAACTACACGACCGCAAGCGTAACTTTGGTGAATGGCGGCGGCACTGGCGCTACGGCATCGCCCACCTTGAATTTGGCGAATTCTAGCGGCGGACTGACCAAAATCGGCGCCAACACTTTGACGCTTTCCGGGGCCAACACGTATAGCGGGCCCACACTTGTCAACGTCGGCATTCTCAAAGCGGGCGTGGCATCTGTCGCTAATGTCAGCGGCGCCTTCGGCAATAATTCTGCCGTAACGCTCGCTAACATCGCGGGCGTCTCGCTGGACATCACGGGCTTCAACACGCAGATCGGTTCGCTATCGGGTGGCGGCGGCACCGGCGGCAACGTCACGCTCGGCGCGGCCACACTAACGATCGGCGGCGACAACACTAGCCCGGCCGCTTACGCTGGCGCCATTTCCAGCACCGGCACCCCAACCACCAGCGTTATCAAGATCGGCACCGGCATCGAGTCCCTCTCTGGCGTCAACCTCTATATAGGCGCCACGCAGGTCAACGCGGGCACGCTCAACGTTAACGGTTCGCTCGCCGTTGCTTCCGCCGTCACCGTCGGGGGTGCATCCGCTTCGGGGACACCGACCTTGACTGGCACTGGGGGAACTGTGGGCGGTAGTGTTACGCTCGCTTCGGCGGGTGGAGGCGCTGCAGGTATCTTGAATCCTGGCACCGTCGGCACTGTTGGTACTCTGACCGCTGGGTCCGTGGCGTTCAACAGCGGCAGCACTTTTGCGATCGACTTGGGCGCCGGCTCGAACAATGCCGACAAGCTTGTCATCACAGGTGCGGCCACAATCAGCAGTGGCGCCTTGATCACGTTCAATCAACTCACGACGCCCGATCAAGGCAAGTACGTGCTGGCAACAGCTACCAGCGGACTGGCTTCGAACCCCTTCACGGGAACCGCCCCCACCGGCTACAACCTAGTGGCGATTTCCACCGAACTAGACCTGATCCACAAAGCCACGATCGGCACGATTACGCCGACCTTAGCGGCTTCTACCCCGACCGGCTCGATCATCACTGGAGGCAGCCTGGCCTTCAGCTTCACGGCGACGAACAGCGCTCCTGCTGGATCGTCTTCCTTGAACTTCACCACCGCCGCTGGCACAAACGTAACAGGAACGGTTGCGGGAACCACCACGGTGGCTGCGGGTTCAACGAGCAGTGCGGTTACCGGCCTGAGTTTCAACGGTGCAACCGTGGGCGCTTCGCAGTCCGGAAGCTTTACGCTAACCGACCCGAATGCAACCAACAGCCCTCAAACGGGCACGGTGAGCGTCAACGTCTACGACCACGCGACCAGCAACCTGACGACCGGCACGCTAGCCTTGGGCAACATCCACGTTGGTTATACCGCTCCTGTTACGAGCAATAGCCTGACGGCTACGAACGGCTCGAACACTGATTTCCGTGTCAACTTGAAAGGCAATGCCACGCCGAGCGGCAACATCTCGCTGAGCAGCATCAGTGCGGTGGCGCCGGGCGGCAGCGGCACAGTTCAAGCAACCTTGGCTACTGGCCAGGCGATTGGCGCCATCAGCACGCCTTTCACATACACCTTCGCCGATGACTCGCTGTTGAGTGGCGCCTCGGCCAATGTCGGCATAGCCAATTTGACCACGACCGGCTTGGTTTACTCCGGCCAAAGCACTTGGATCACCAATGGCGACGGCACATGGGGTACCTTGGCTTCCAACTTCGGCACCAACTGGGGCGCGAATCAAGGCTCGCCCGGCCTTGATCCTGGCTTCACCAACACCGATACGGCTACCTTCGGCGACATTCTCACTGGCAACGCTAATGTTACCCTCGACGGCGCGCTTCCGAGCTTAAAGGGCATCACCTTCAACAGCACGAGCGGCTTTGGCTACACGATCGCCCAAGGTACTGGCAGCGGCTTCCTGACGCTCAGCGGCAATGCCGGCGATGCCACGATCCTTGACTCGGCTGGCTCGCACACGATCAGCGCCTCCGGTTACGCTAAGCACTGGCTTAAACGTAGCAGTCACGAACGCTCTGGATACCTTGACCATCTCCGGCAACATCAGCGGTGGTTCGAACACCGTAACGATGAACGCTGGCGCCGGCACCTTGATTCTTTCGGGTGGAAGCAATGCCTTCGGCAACACGGCTGTCAGCAGCGGTACGATTCAGTTCGGCGCCTTGGCTGGACAGGTCTCCGCGACGGGCACGGTAACGGTCGGCACCGTGGGTGCAACGGCATCGGCTGGCTCGATCACCGGCAACGGTACGATTGCATCAACCGTCGGCGGCAGCGTTACGATCAACGATGGTGGTAACATCCGCGGCGGCACCGCGGGGACCTACGGCACCTTGACCCTCGGCACCGGGGCCACGCCGACCAGCCTGACCTTGAACAGCACGACTGGTGCTGGCGCTGGGGTTGCTGGCATGGGCTCAACTCTGACAACCGAAGTGCTCCATGTCGCTTCCGAAGGAGTGAACACTATCCACAGCAGCAGCTTGATCGATCTGTCGGCTCATCCCAGCTCGTTCGTCAACTTGGGTGGTGCAACTACATTGGGGCCGACGACAGGTGGCATGAGCAATCACATCAACATCAACATTGTTGATACGAACGGGGCGCTCGTTAACACGGAAAGCTACACCATCATCCTGGCCAAGGCTTACCAGGTTAACGGTGCTGCCTCACCGACACTTACGAACTTCACTTTGAACGGCACCCGATATTCCACTGTCGGGGACGGTGTCACTCCAACGTCAATCGACTCTGGTACCTTTGGTACGCCGAGTACGAGTGCGAACGGGATTGCAAACGTCAGCGTGCCCACCAATAACACGTTTGGATCATCGCAGCATTGGGCTTTGTTGATCGATCCGACGGGCCAGTACTTGGAATTGAGCATTGGCACCACGGCTTCGCCGGAAGCGCACCACATCCTGCTGATCTGCGTTATGGTCCTTCTGGCCGGCTACGCCGTCCGCCGTCGGCTCCAGCTTCGGAGCGTTCAGGCATAGGTAGCCGAATTTTTCAGACTTCCGGGGCAGGCCAGAACGTTTGCCCCAGATGTTTGCGGCGAAGATAGAACAGAGGGCGGGCTGACTGGTCGATCGCGAGAGCGACCAGCGGCTTATGCGAGGCCTCCGCTCTGATTTCGTTGCGGAATCTGCCCGTCCCGTTTAAACTTTCGCGAACATTTCACATTTCAGCCAAATCGGCGTTCGGCTAAGCTGTTTGGTCTGGCAGCTCTCTCCCAAGTCGAACGGTCGCCTATCTTTCAAATGCTTTCGTTTGATTGTCAATAAGTCCGGGTGAGGTGGGACATGATGCCACCGAAGGGTTCGCGCCGCGCGCGTTAACATGAGGCAGCTTGTGGAAATATTTCCACAAGCTGAAACACGAGAGAATCGTGGGGAAACGCTTTGAAGAAATGCGCACTGCGGAATGGAATTAATATCGAAGCATTGTAGAGGCGCAGCTTCGGGAAATATTTCCCGAGCTGGAATGCGAGAAAATCGTGGGCAAACGCACGACGGGCTTTCGATGTCAGTCCCACAGCGTGGGAGGCAGCTAGAACTACAGAAAATTGAATGCCGAGGAGAAGACTTGAACTTCCACCCCCTTGCGAGGACTAGCTCCTGAGGCTAGCGCGTCTGCCAATTCCGCCACCTCGGCATGGTCTGTTCACCTTATTCCTGAACGGAGGGCTGTCAAGGCTTTTGGGTTCACGAACGGCAGAGCGGGTGCTTTAATTTCAGCCACGTGCCGTTGTCTTGGGAACTGGCGACACATTGGGTAATAAAGTTCATGCCATCGACGCCATCGCTTACGTTCGGGTAAAGGCTATGGGCGCCGTCGAACTTTTGACCGCTGGTTCGTTTAACGATGTCGTCGTAGACGGCCGTATAAACATTGGCAAACGCTTCGAAAAAGCCTTCAGGATGCCCCGCGGGTAGACGGCCCGAAGCTGCTGCGAGCTCGCTCAGATAGGGCCCGCCGGCCCGGGTATAGGTCTTGTGCGGTTGCCCGTTAGCACGCACGAATAGCTGGTTGGGATTTTCCTGATGCCATTCCAGCGAGCCCTTGGTGCCGTCAATTTCGATGCGCACGTCGTTTTCCCGGCCGTGCGAAATCTGCGAGGCGGTTACCGTGCCGAGCGCGCCGTTGGCGTAGCGAATCACGGCCGTGCCGTAATCGTCCAGCGCCCGGCCTTCGACGAAGCTTTTCAAATGGCAGGAGATCGTATCCGGGATAAGCCCGGTCATGAAACGGCCGAGGTTATAGGCATGCGTGCCGATGTCTCCAAAGCAACCGGCGATGCCGGACTTTTTCGGATCGGTGCGCCAGGCAGCCTGCTTTTGATTGTCGGCTTCCAGGCGGGTGCGCAACCATCCTTGAATGTAACTGGCGCGGATGGCGTTGATTTCGCCGAGCTCGCCGTTCTTAATCATCTCTCGCGCCTGGCGAACGAGCGGGTAACCGGTGTAGTTATGGGTGACGCCAAACACGACGCCGGTCTTCTGAACGATCTTGGCTAACTCTTCCGCTTGAGCCAGATCAAACGTCATCGGCTTATCGCAAAGGACGTTGATGCCGGCTTCGGCAAAGGTCTTGGCAATCTCGAAGTGCGTATGGTTCGGGGTGGCAACGCTTACGAAATCAATCCGTTGATCGGCCGGCAGTTTGGCTTCCGCGTCCGCCATCTCCTTGTAGGAGCCGTAGGCCCGAGCAGGTGCAATGTCGAAGTCGGCGGCCGAGGCTTTGGACTTGGCCGCATCGGAGGATAAAGCGCCGGCCACTAACGCCGCACGGTTATCCAAGACGGCCGCCCGCATATGGACGGCGCCGATGAAGGCACTTGCCCTCCGCCGATCAGCCCCATGCGCAACTTACGATTCAACGGAGCGTTCGTGGCCATCGCACAGCATCCTCAAAAGTTCTTGTTTCGACGCGGATCGAATGATCAAATCGTTTTAGTTTCCAGGCGGGGAATGTCGAGGAAAGTATTAGCAAACAAATCCGACCCGAACGCGAAGGATGGCATTGCGGCGTGTCTCCACAAGCCTGAAGCGCTAGCGAAGAACGTGTGAACTCTTCGCTGGCGCTTCAGGCTCGTAGTTGCTGTTCTTTCAGCAACGCCAAAGGCTTTACTTTGGCTTTGGGTCAGGCTTCTTCATTTCCTCGGACTTCATCTCTTCCTTTTTCATCTCCTCGGTCTTTGCCTCGTCCTTTTTCGCGTCTTCCTTTTTCATTTCTTCCGTCTTCGGCTCTTCCTTCTTCTCCTCGATCTTCGGGAGTTCCTTTTTGATCTCTTCCTTCTTCGGCGTCTCCCGCTTCGGCGTGTACGCGGGCTCCGGCGCCGTCTGCTCGGCCGTTGCGCTGACCGGAGGCTTATTGCTCAACAGGCGAGATAGCCCGTAGCCGATCAATAGAGCGGCACCCAATATTCCAGCGCCTGCAACGACCATGATGTAGTCGCGGCGGTCAAGTTCGAACAAACCGCGTGGCTCGTCAGCGCCCTTCTTTTGCTTGGCGACCCCCGGGCTCAGGGGCGGCGGCGCCATCGCAGCGGGAACTACTCCAACCACTTCGACATCGTAATCGTCGTTCTCGATCAAGGGGGCAATCTGCGGCGGCGGCGGTGAAGCAGGAACCGGCAGCTTGGGCTTGGGCGCTGTCCCGTCTTTAGTTCGCGCGCTGCGCTTCGGGTCTTCGATGCGACCGGTCGGAATTGAAGCAGGGCCGGCGACCAACGGCTCGACGATAGGCGCAGGCGCTGACTGTTTGGGCATATCAATATGGCCGCCAGCTTGCAGATATTGCATGTAGGCGGGCAGGGGAGCAGCGACCGGCGCCGTTTCCGACTTCTGCATTAAGAATGCTTGCAGTGCCTGTGCGGCGCGTGCGGGCGTCGGGTAACGCTGATTGGGATCTTTCGCCATCATCCATGCCAATGCCTGCTGCAATTCGTCGGGAATCTGAGGCACGAACTGATTCAAAGGAGGCGGATTTTCCGTCGCGTGCTTCACGATCTTGGTCAGCACGTTCTTATCGGGGAATGGAACCTGGCCCGTGATCATGTGATAAAGGACGCAGCCTAAGCTATAAATATCGGCGCGGATGTCGGCCGTGTGGGCGCTGCGTGCCTGTTCCGGCGCGAGATAATCGGGTGTGCCGAGCAGCGAGCCTTCGGTGGTTAATTGCGTTTCCGGGTCGGGGTCGGGCATGCTGTCGTCGAACGTTGATCGCCCGAGCCCGAGATCGAGTATCTTGACGGTCGAACCAAACGTCGTTTCAGCAGGGCCGGGCGTTGGCGGAGGAACAAGGGCCAAGTTCGCGGGCCGTAAGTCACGATGGATCATGCCGCGTTCGAACACGTGTTGCAGCCCGAGCAACGCTTGATGGATGATGCGCACGGCCTCGGCGGGCGGCAAGCGCTTGCGCCGTTCCAGCACTTCGTCGAGCGGTTCGCTCTCGACGTATTCCATCACGAAGAAATTCTTGCCGTTGGATTCACCCACTTGGTAGGCGCGGATGACGTTGGGATGATCGAGCTTGGTCAGCAGCTTTCCTTCGCGATTGAAGCGGGAAAGCATAGTCGGATCTTTCGCCTTCGATGGCGGCAGCACCTTGATGGAGACGACCTGCCCCGAAGTATGCACGGCTTTATAGACGCCGGCCATGCGTCCTTTGCTGATCAACTCCTGGATCTTGTATTGGTCGAGAAAATAGCCTTCGGTATGGCCGCGCATCAACAAATGCGATTGGTAATCGGTGAGGTATTTGCGCGAGACAAGATACTTGCGAAAGGCATCCGCATCATCGCTCGGAACGCCTTTGAGCGATTCCTGCCAGCGCGCGAAGGCTTCTTTGAGCTTCTCGGGGCTCATGAGCCGGCTGCGAGTGATGATATTGCAATAAGCGGGAACAGTCTGAGTGATGGTGGCGGCCATGGCGTCAAGCGTCTCCAAGCCAAACGTCTGCGATGAGTGGCAGTATATTAATCCTTCGATGTGGCGAGCATCTGCTTCAGCAATTCAATTTCGGGGTCATCCCGATAAAGAAATTCGAGCGCCTTCGCTAAAGCGTCTGCTTCTTTCAATTTGCCGGCGGCCCGGAGGCGCTTGATTTCATTGATGTTCGGCCTCGTCAACTCTTCGAGACGCGGCCCGACGCTGTCGCGGTCGTCAATCCGCTGCAAACCCTCGCGCGCCAGGGCCACCCAATGTTTAGCATCTTCCGACGATGAATAAAGCGCGATCAGATTCTGCCAAACCAGCCGGGCGCTCGCGAATTCGCCGGCTTGCACGAGCCGAACTCCCTCGACGTAGAACCGGTTTGCTTCATTGCGATGGCGTACGGTTTTCGCATTGATGAAAGCATGCCGCATCTCCCCCTGATCTTCCATCCGGCGTTTGAATTCTTTCACCTCATCGCGATATTTGTCGGGGTACTTGCGAGAGAGTGGTTCGAGGTAATCCGCCCAGGCGCGATCCCAATCGTGCGGGTCTTCGCTTACCATCAACGGTAGTGCCTTGCTCATTAACTCGTTGGCCGACGGGACGCGCCAATAAAAAGCCCAGAGCAATAGCATCACGCACCCGGCAAACAAGGGCCCTACCACGTACCAGCGGCGATGCCAGGGCGTAGGCGCTTGCAATATTGGCGCCGGCACGCGCGACGGCGGATGGGGGTCGGCATCTAATGGATCAACCTCCGAATCCGCTAAGCTTTGAGCCGGCCGCTTGCCGACGAGGCCGCGGCGTTCGAGCAGACTCCAGATGCCCTCCAGCTCCTGGATCAGCGATGTGCCGCTGCCCGGTCTTTCAGAAGGTTTTTTTGACAGCAGACGCATGATAAAACGATCGATCTCTTCCGGTAAATCGGGTACGAAATGGATAGGACGTTCCGGCAGCACGAAGCAGTGTTTGCGAATTAGTTCGACCACAGTGCTTCCGCTGAACGGCGGCCTGCCAACGGTCAGCGTATAAAGCAGTCCGCCCAGCGCGTAGAAATCGCTGCGCTTGGTGTGTGGCTTACCGGCGGTCTGTTCCGGCGAGACATAGGCAACCGATCCGAGCGGATTTTCGACATCGCCCCAGAGCGAATCGCCAAAAAACTTCGTGATGCCAAACCCGGCCAGTTTGTAAGTGCCATCTCGACAACGGAAAATATTCGAAGGTCTTATATCGCGATGTAAAACGCTGCGCCGGTGGGCATATCGCAGCGCTGGCACGATATGCAAGGCAATGGCCAGCGTCTCGTTCCAGGGAAGTTTCTCACCGCGGCGCAGCACACTTTGCATGTCCTCGCCTGAAATCCACTCCATCACATAAAAGGGAGCGTTCTTGTGTAAGCCGCCATCAAGAGTGCAAACCAGGCAAGGATGTTTCAACTTTTTAAGCAGATCAATCTGTGCAAGGAAGTTCTTCACAAACTCGGGGGACAGCGCCTTCCGATGAGAAAAAAGTCGCAACGCCGCTGTTTTAGATGGGTCGTCTGCGTCGTGTACGCGGAACAATGGCCCGATCGCATTGGCGCCCAGCTCAACATCAACGACCCATTGCCCAACCCGTTCACCGATCATGTGCGATTCCAAAAGTGCTGCCAGACGCTTCTTCTCTATTGATATGATGTGTGCGATGAAATGAAAAAACGTTGTTTCGAGATCAGTCGGCCAGATTTTCAGTCCTATTAATTTGATGCCGATTTTTTGACCTTATGCGTTGGCGAAGCCTTCCATTGAGGGGCTTGGTCATCTGCGTTTACGGGCACAATATCGCTCGCTGGCCTCTCGATTTTGATTTCGTTCAAGAGTGAGACAGTCGGCGATTCATAAGGGGGCGTTGGTTGTCGTGCGTGCATCACACATTGAGCCGGTTGGCCGAGGGCACGATAAAGCCGAAACTGGGCACGGTTGGAATCAGCTACCGCACCATAGTAATCGATATAGGCCTGAGCAAGCGCCTGCACGGCGGCAACAGCCTCTTGCGGCCTTACCAGCAGCGCGACCTGGTTGCCCACACCTTTGGTTTGCCCGAGCGCTATCAGGTTTTTATCGGCGGAGTTCAAGGCGGAACGTATTCCCTTCTCGGCCAACACGGCTCGCTGCGCGGCAAATTGCGCCTGCGCATATGCCTGGGCAACCTCGGCTGCGATCCGATCCTGGATACGGAACAACTCGATGACGGCGAGCCGATTCTCAGCCCGGCGTTGATGCACTCGAGCACGATTACCGAAACCCAGGTTGTCGAACTGCCAGAGCATCTGCAAGTCCAGGTCGCTGCGCAGGCCGCCGTTGCCAATGGTGCTGTTAGGCCCTCCCGCAAAAATTCCCGCCGCGAGCGTCCCGGTTACTGGCGTCGATGAGCCGCGTAGGAGAATGCTCGGAATCAAAGGTCGAAGTTTTTCCTGCTTCAATAGCGTGAGTGTGAGTTGAACCTGAGCCTGTTGCGATGCCAACTCCGGCCTTGATTGAAGAGCGATCGGCACGAGGTCATCGACCGGCTGCTGTAATTCAATCAAGCTTACTTGCAGTTGCGGCGGCTCTAAGGGCTCAATGTTCGCTGCGGGGTCGAGGCGCAGAATGCGCCCGAGTTCCGCGCTTGCCATCTTCCATCGCTCGCGGGCCAGCAACACCGATTGTTGCCGACGCACCAGCTCAGCTTCGACACGATCTATCTCGAGTTCGGGCGCTGAAGCAGGCGCCAGCTTCCTCGTTCGGCCGGCCAGCGTTTCAGTTCGCTCGGCGGCAGCTAAGGCGCCGGCCAGTTCGCCCCGCGCTTGCTGTACGTTGAAATAGGCATCGCTTACGGCCACGAGCGTGTCGTTCGATGCCGACTGCTGATCGGCATGCCTGGCACTTATCAGTTGACGTGCGGCCAGCGGCGCAAAGATGGCATCGCTCACATTCAGGATTGCAGCCGAGCCGATGCCCGTGCCCAGACCGAACATCAAGCTGCCCCGGCTGTTGTCGAAGACGTTGCCTTGTGTATCCTGTTGTTTGCCGTCGTGCCGGGCATAGTCGCCGCCCACGGTTATGGTGGGGAGCCATTGCACGCTCGCCTGTTCCAAGGCCGCCGCTGCGATTTGGATACGCTCGGCCGCCGCAGTTACATCGATGGCGCTGACATTCGCCAGTTGAAGGGCGGTCGGCAAATTGATCGGGTGCGATAGCTTCTCGGATGCCGACGGCGGAGAAGCCGGTAGCGGGGTGGCGGAAGACTGAGACGATGGCGCTGAGTGCGTTATTGCAGCAGGCAAGGAATTCCGCGTAAGATCAGTTGGCGAGGGCGGTATACCCGTACAACCCCCTGCAAGCCCAAACACGCTCAGCAACAGAAGTAACGTTGACCGCCGGCGCATTGGGAAAGCCTTTTCGAGCCATTCTTGATCGGACTTTTGCGACCCTTGGTAACTAAGCGACTTTAGGCAACTGTTCACGATGTGGATCGCGTTCAACTGTATGGTTTGTATCGGTTAGCTGTTCTAATTCCGATGAGCGTTTTATCTACGCGTCAAATGGAGGATTTCATGTTTCGCATCCGACGTGCGGCCGAGCGAGGCCATGCCGACCATGGCTGGCTGAACACCTGGCATACTTTTTCGTTCGCCGAGTACTTCGACCCTCATCAAATGGGTTTTCGATCTCTGCGCGTAATCAACGAAGATTGGGTTGCGCCGGGCAAGGCTTCGGAACGCACCCGCATCGCGACATGGAGATCATCACTTACATCTTGGAGGGCGAACTGGAACACCGCGATAGCCTGGGCAATGGCGCCATATTGCGGACCGGCGAATTCCAGCGCATGACAGCTGGCACAGGCATTCAACACAGCGAAGCCAATCCATCGCAGACCACGACTGTTCATCTCTATCAGATTTGGATGTTGCCTCGGCAGAAAGGTCTAAGTCCCAGTTACGACCAACGGATTTTCGCGGAACATGAAAGAAATGGCCGTTTGCGCCTGGTGGCATCTTCTGATGGCCGCGAGGATTCGCTCACCGTGCAACAGAATGCATCGATCTATCTAGGAAATCTAGCGGCGGGACAAGAGATTTCACATCGCTTAACCCCTGGCCGCCACGCCTGGATTCAAGTCATGCGCGGATCGGTGGCCGTTGCAGAAAATGGGCTTCACGCGGGCGATGGTTTAGCGATCAGTGAAGAGCTGAGCTTCACCATCAAAGGCCAAGATCAGAGCGAAGTTATGGTATTTGATCTGGAATAGTTTGTTCGAGATTTCGCTTCGTAGGGTGGGTAAAAACGACGAAAATAGTTTCTCGCTGCGCCGCATGGAGATCTGTCAAATGCGTCCACCCTTTGCCGTCATTCTTCCCGCTGCCGGTCAGTCATCGCGCTTCGCGGGTAAGGAAAAGAAGCCATTCGTCAATCTCGATGGCCGGCCGGTCTGGCTGCGCACGGCCGAATGCTTTGTCGCCCGGCCTGAAGTAAAGCAAACGCTTGTAGTAGTGGCGCCCGAGGACATGGAAATGTTTCGGAGGCGTTATGCGCCTAATGTCATGTTCCTGAATATCCAAATCATCGAAGGCGGTAGCGAGCGCTTCGAATCGGTCGCTAATGCCCTTGCTCAGTTAGAAGACGATATCGAGTTCGTAGCGATTCATGATGCCGTACGGCCTTGCGTGCCTGCCTCGCTCGTCGATGCTTTATTTGATGCCGCGATCAACGCCGGGGCTGCCATTCCCGCTCTCGCAGTTGTCGATACGCTCAAGCGGGCAACGCCGGAGATGCTCATCGAAAGCACCATTCTCCGCGAAGGGCTCTGGCGAGCGCAGACGCCCCAGGTTTTTCGTAAAGACTGGCTCATCGAAGCCTATGCCCAGCGCAGCGCAGTTAGTGGCTCTATCACCGACGACGCTCAACTGGTCGAAGCGATCGGCAAGCCCGTGAAACTCGTTCCCGGCTCAACGTATAATCTGAAAATCACCACGAGTGAAGATCTCGACATGGCCGAGCTTTTCATCAAAAACCGTCGTTTGGAAGCACCAGTCAAACCTACGCGACCATTTGATGATGAACGATTTTCTTAAGGACTAAGTCATGATTCAACCGTTCGAAGTTCACCGCCCAAACACAACAGGCGACTAAGTGTTGTTGGCGGGCGATTTTCGCAATGTGCCCCAAACACCCATTGCGGTCATGAGCGTCCCGGCTATCAAACAAAAATAAGCATAAACTCCCATTGGCGGACGCTGATTTATATAGAATATCTTATTCTCAGTCGATAAGTTTGTGCTTTCCACCACTTTCATGGCATTGGCTTGATGCTCAGCTGCATTGAAATGGTCAATGACAAGCGGTGTTATCACCAATACACCGCCGACAATGATTAGTACGATGGCGACTGTCGTCTTCATTTAGTCCTCTAATTGTCAGATGCCGTGCTTAGATGATGCTAAATATGGTATTCGCTTCGCAAAAAATGCCAAAGTCGGGCCTCTCAATAAGCATGTCGGTGAAACAGCACTTTCCAGAAGGTGAGCCAAAGGATACGCAGATCGAAGATCGGGTTCCAGTGAGTGATGTAGTATAAGTCGAACTGAATGCGCTTGCGTAGCGAGGTGTTGCCGCGCCAGCCGTTTACCTGAGCCCAACCGGTGATGCCGCATTTGACACTGTGGCGGGCCATATAGTTAGGCACCGTCTGGCTGAATTTGTTGATGAAGACAGGCCGTTCGGGCGCGGGCCAACCAGGCTCATATCGCCACGCAGCACGTTGAGAAGCTGCGGCAATTCGTCCAAGCTGGTCTTGCGCAGGAAGGCGCCGATGGGTGTCCGGCGGTCGTCGTTTTTAGCGGTCCAAACCGGACCCGTGTCTTTCTCGGCATCGACACGCATCGTCCGGAATTTCAGCATGAAGAAGGCCCGGCCGTTCAGGCCGCAACGCTCCTGCCGATAGAACACTGGGCCGAAACTGGTGATCTTCACCAAGATGGCCAAAGCGATCAACAGTGGCGACAACATTACGACCGCGACGCTGGAAATGATCGTATCCATCACGCGCTTGACGACGATATTCAAGCCGAAGTGAGGGCTCTCGCGCAGGCCGATCACCGGTAAGCCATCGAGGTTAGTGGTAGTTAGAGAAAGGCCGGCCATGGTGGGCACATCGGCAACAAGCCGCACTTCAACCAGCTTGCGCGAGACGATATCAAAGATGCGCCGAGCGTCGTTGTAGCGGTTCATCGGCAGGGCAATGAAGAGGTGTTCGACGCGATACTTGTCAATCAACTTTGGCAGATCGGCGGTCGTGCCGAGGATATCGAGATCGCTCGTGAAACGCGTCGCCTTATCTTCGACAAAGCCAATGTTCTTGATGCCCATCCAGCTTGCATGGCGGAGCGCCTTGGCCGTCTTACGGGCTACCCGGCCCGTCCCGACGATTATTGCGTAAGACTGGTTGTAACCGTGCCGGCGCAGATGGCGAATGACGTTCCAAGTGCAGCGCCGCAGCACGAGAACCGCCGTGTAATTCAACGCGCTGAAGAGAATCATGGCGCCGCGCGAACTGTACGGATCTTGTGCGTAAAAGATCGTGGCCATCATGGCCAGAACCAGGAAAGAAGTCCCCTTGAAGACGGCGATCAAATCTTCGCGAAATCGGCGGAGTCGATGAATTTCGTACGAGCCCGCAATCCGAAATGACACGAAGCAAAGGATTAAGACAAGCGGCAAATTGTTCCAACAGAGTTCGGGAGCCGGCATCGCCTTGGCAATGGAGAAGAGACCCGACTTGAAGCGAAGGTAGTAGGCGCCGATCCACGCGCCGCCGGCGCAGGCCAGATCGCACAAGGCGAACCAGATGATCAGTGTTTGGCTGCTGCGCTTAATCATCGAAGGCGCCCCATCCCTGCGGCCACGCGAACGACATCCCTGTCGGCAACCCATCTTGTAGCACGGCCAATCAAAGGGTGTCAAGGTGGGCTAGACGCATACGCACCCGCGGCGCGAACTGATTCCGGCAAATAGTTGAAAAGAGCGCAGAGCCCGTTTTACCCTCCCCCTGGCTTTGCAGGGGGACGGCAGGGTGGGGCAGAGCGCCTTGCCCATAAACGAATGCCTTGGCAGGCGCGGCCGTTCCCCCCACCCTGCCCTCCCCCCGCAAAGCCGGGGGGAGGGTGGGAAGGGCATGCTTCCGTTTGCCAGAATCGCTTGGCGCACCCCGCACCCGTGGCGCCAGGGGGTTTCCGTTAGTCAAATTAAAGGACGCCGACAAGCAGCCCAGCTTGGGCTGGGTCAACTTGGAGCTTTTCGATGGCTTCCGGATAACTTGCGGCGTCGGCCTTAGCCAGTCGATGAACATCGCCTTGCGTAGGGCGACCAGCACTTCTGGAGCGGAGCCGGAGCATACTTGGCAGGCGATGGCGCCGGCTACGAGCTTTTCTGTCCTCGGGCCGGTGGACGCGCAAGACTCAGCCCAGTGATCTCCCCACAAAGGTCCTGGCGCTCATTCGCCCTCTGATGGAAAAAGCCGATCCCGCATACTGGAAGGAACGATGAAATTAACATAAGCTTTGCTTGGAATGCGGTGTGAATCCAGCTTCCTTACTCATCTACTTCCGGCCTTTGCCGCACAAACTTCCAAGTGACTTAGTCAGTTTGATTCTTTCGGCGAACCTTTCGCGCTTCGGCGTCCTCCGTATACGCTATTGAGCAACACCATCCTTAACGGTAGGAGCGACATGCGTAAGCTTGCCAGCATTCAGCTTGTAAACGAAGTCGAGCCGATTGCGAATGCGGATGCCATCGAGAAGCTGCACGTGCTCGGCTGGTGGGTCGTCGCAAAGAAGGGGGACTTTCGGCCCGGCGATCGTGTCGTATATATCGAGATCGATTCGCTACTGCCGGAAAGGCCGGAGTTTGAATTCTTGCGCGCCAGTTCCTATAGGCCCGCGGTCATGGAGGACGGAGTGCAGATTCAACCCGCAGGCTTTCGGATCAAGACCGTGCGTTTACGAGGCCAAGTTTCGCAAGGAATTTGCCTCCCGCTTTCGGTTCTTCCGCCCGAGGCGCCGACGGCCGAGGGGGACGATGTCACTGAAGTTATGGATATAAGGAAGTACGAGCCACCGCTCCCTGTCGGGATGGGTGGCAAAGTGAAAGGGGGCTTTCCTGGATTCCTTGCCAAGACAGATGAGATGCGCGTGCAGGTGCTGCTCCCGGTGTTAGAGCGCAATCGGGGCAAAACGTTTTATGTAACCGAGAAACTCGATGGCACGTCGTTCACGGCCTTCTTACGGGATGGCACGTTCGGCGTTTGCACCCGAAACCTCTGGATGGACGAGCGAGACGAGACAAACATCCATATCCGCGTAGCAAAGAAGCTCAAGCTCGAGGAAAAGTTGCAAGCAATCCAGGCGAAGCACGGCTTTCAACCGGCCATACAGGGCGAGGTGATCGGGCCGGCCATCCAGGGAAATAAGTATAAGCTGGCGTCCGCCGATCTATACGTTTTCAACGTCTACGATATCGGCGCCTCGCGACTGGTGGAACATCGACGGATGTTGGACATCTTGGAAGAGATTGGCTTGAAGGGTGTTCCCCAACTCGGCACGACAGTGCTCGATCATTCGGTCGATCAACTGATTGAACTTTCGGTCGGGCCCAGCCAGTTGAATGCCAAAACAGAACGCGAAGGAATCGTGCTACGGCCGCTAACTGAGGAATACGACTCCGACATCGGAGGACGACTTAGCTTCAAGGCGATCAATCCAAAGTTTTTGCTGAAGTACGATGAGTGAGAGGGGGTGCGCAACGCGAAGGGGTCAGTGCTTCCAATCCATCTTCTCTTTAAGGCGGCATCGAAGAAAAAGACTGAGGCAAAAGCACGAAACTGATTAATCGTATCTTCCCCGAGAACGCACGCTCACTCCAACAATGCAATCCAAGCTTGATTCGTTCTACTTGCGTGACTAACGCGCTTCGTCACCGCGCCATATGAGGTTATCTTCTGTGTATCGTCTGGTGTAACTACCCAGACGTCGCCGGTTGCGGTGTCGGTTTGAACCGTCAGGGCGGCGATCGGCTGAGTCGCCAACAGTTGGCCGTCGGCTGAAAAGTGCTGCACGGAATCGTTGTGATTGGCGATCCATACGCTGCCATCATTTGGATTGATCGAGACTCGATAGGGTGCTTTGGCGCCCAAATCGATTTGGGTCAACACTTGGGAAGCAGGGTTAAATTTCACTAATTTACTCGGCTCGTGCGTTACAGGGTTCGAACGAACCGCTATCCACACCACTCCACTTTTCGCATCGACATCGACGCTTGAAGGAAACCATGAACTAATAAAGACCGACTTCAGAAGCTTGCCGGAAGCAGCGTCTATTTTTGTCAGGTTTGAACCGGCAACCCAAAAGGCCTTCGCCTGGCGATCGTAGACAATGTCAAAGCCTTTGATGGGATGAGCTGCGACTTGCGTTCCACGTTCATCGTAAACTATCACTTGCGATGAATCCAGCGTCCCACTGCCGATCAATGCCCAGAGATGTCCGGTTTCCGAATCGACAGCGATTGCCGAGCCGTTTCTGCCGGGCTCTAGACTCACGACAAACGTTTGGTTTCCGCTCAGGTCAACGCGTCGGATGCGGTTTGCACAATTCTCGACGACCCAGAGACGATCGCGTTTCGAATCAACCGCGATCATCCGATTGCTGCCGACCGATTCGCAGACGTTGAATCCAGACGTTCGAAACTTCTTCTCGCCCGAGTGATCGATCAACGTTAAGTTGTCGTTGTACTCGGCTTTGCCTCGAAAGATCGGATCGCAGTCGTCGAGGATCAATACGCCTTTGGCTTTCGCTCCAACGTTTGGGAGAGTTGAAAAGGTCTCGGGCGCTGCTGGCTTTTCAAAGCGTTCATCACGATTGCCGACCGCTCCGTCCGCCGGCGTAACAGCGCCGAATGGAGCATATTGCAGATAGAAAATAATCGCTGCAATTGCTGCAATGGCAGAGACACGCATCACTGTGCCAAGGACTTTTCGGGGTCTAGACTTGGTTTGTCCAACGGGTAAAGGCGCAAGCTCTCTTTGACGAGGGCTTCCTGCTAGCGGCGGCGTTTCAAGAGTGCGCAGACGATCGACGACTTCTTTCGCGGAAGCGGGCCTATCGTCGGGTTGCTTCTCCAGCAATTGCATGATCAAGTCGGCCAATGCGGTCGGCAAATGGGGGTTGATCTCTTTGATTGGCCTGGGACGATCGACCGTGACGGCTGTCAGCATCCCGACTGCGGAATCAGCCTGGAACGGCAAGCTACCGGAACAGAGGAAATAAAGCACGCTGCCGACGCTGAAAAGGTCGCTGCGTGTATCAATGCGCGTGCCGCGCGCCTGTTCCGGGGACATAAAAGCGGGCGTGCCGACGATGAACCCAGAGCCGGTGAATTTGGCATCGTCTTCAACGTGCCGAACCAGTCCGAAATCGAGCAGCTTAATGCTTCGGCCCGGCTCTTCTACCCAGATGTTGTTCGGCTTGAGATCCCGATGGATCAGGCCATTACGATGGATGGCATCGAGACCAGTGGCAATCTCTCGCGCCAGCCGGATGATCTCGCTCGGGTTCGGCACGCCTTTATGATTGACAAAGTCATCCAGCGTTTGGCCGTGCAGCAATTCCATAGCGAGAAAGATGTTCCGGTCTTCCTGGCCGACTTGGTAGACCGTCACGACATGCTCGTTCTTGATCGAAGCGAGTGTGCGGGCTTCGCGCAGAAAGCGTTGGGCGGCCGAAGGATCGCTATCGAGCACGGCTTCATGATCTTGAGCGCCACCCGCCGTCGCAGGGCGCTATCTTCAGCTAGGAAGACGTAGGCCATCCCGCCTTGGCCAAGCAGACGAAGCACACGATAGCCGCCGACTTGGCCGATCTCATCGGGTTGCTTAAGGGCGCGGAGAAACTGGAAGGGCGTCGGTATCGGGTGAGAAGTCGATAAGCGCAGGTCATCCAGGTGATTTGGCCTTTGTGCCGGCGGCCTGCAACTTGCCGGGACGGGTGCCCGCAAGGTAACGCGGTCGGATAGCAAGCCAAAATTGTCATTCGGCGCCAAGGCACAGGCGTCCGCCGCTTCGGGTTCGGTGTCAGGGCGCACAAATTTCATTTGGATGCTCCGCTGAGCGGTTTTCGATTCCGAAAACCATAGCACACAAATGAGCAGAGGAGGAAAGGGTCGGCCGATGTACCTCTGATGTTACACTTTTCGCGTACAGAATGTTCGCCCAATTAACCCCACTCTTCGGGTAGCCAAGAGAGGTAAGTCTGGAGCCTTGTTCTGGCCTCTGCAATGGTCAGCGGTTCGGGTGTCGCGTCGTTCTCGTGCGCCCAATAGTTGCGAGCACGGCGAACTGTATGGGCACCTTCGCGGACTTCGGTCAAGATTCCCTGTCCGCGCCGGCCTGCAGTTGTATCGATCAAGATCGACGCAACTTGCTCCCGCATTGGGTCGTTGTGGCGTGCCCGATCATACGACCGCAAAGCCGCTTCAAAAGCTGCAAAGAGTCGGACGAGATAAGTTCCTTCAAGATTCTCATCGGCGTCACGAAGATATGCACGCAACTCGTCGTCCATTTTGAGTAGGTGCGGGCTCGTTATCAGACCGATCTTCAAACGACCAATGGCGAACCGAACGGCTTGATACTCGCCTTCAACATCCTTGATATGTTCGTGCCAGTCAAAACGACGGTACGGCATGGTTGGAGATCGACTCGAGAACTAGATTGAGGGTCGATTCAGAAAATGCCAGCGATTCGGTCTCGATGTCCGGCTGCGTTGCCGCCGGATCGCCAGGAAACGCGTAATGGATAATCCACTCGCCGCCTTTGAAAACCAGCCGGGCCAGATCATCGTAAGTCGGCATCAGGTAGAGGTCGACCACGCCTTCGCAGCCCGACACGTCGTACGCAAGTGGATCTAGCAGTACCCGAGTCGGCCCCTTCTGAAGGAAGAGCGCCGGGATTTCGAAAACCTGGCGGTTAACATCGCGCATCCTCTTTGGGTAAGTCTTGGTCACCCACTCGTGCGGCTCGGCCCACTCTCTGACTTGCGCGACAAGAGCCGTTACTCGCTCTAGAAATTGGTCTCGTTTCTCCGACATGGCTTTTTCCTCGGCGTAGTCATCTCAGCTTCTGAAATTCAACTGGCCAATGAACTGTTCACAATCCTGCGCGCTTAAACATGAATCGCGCTCCCTAGCCACGCCATGCGCGCCGCTTCACCGACCGATTCCGAAAGTGTCGGATGCGAGTGGACGATGCGGGCGATGTCTTCCGCGCTGCCTTTGAACTCCATGATGGTCACGCATTCGGCGATTAAATCGCTGGCTCGTGGCCCGAAGATATGGACCCCCAATACGCGATCGGTTTTGGCGTCGGTGATGATTTTGACTAGACCTTCGGTCTCGTTCATGCACTTGGCGCGACCGCTAGCGGAGAATGGGAACTTGCCGATCTTATACTCGACGCCCGTTTGCTTGACCTGTTCTTCCGTCAAACCGACACTGGAAACTTCCGGCCAAATATAGATGACGCTCGGGATCGTCTGGTGATTGACATGGCCGTATTTTCCCGCCAGCATTTCGGCAAAGGCGATGCCTTCTTCGGAAGCTTTGTGCGCCAGCATGGGGCCATCGGTTAGGTCGCCGATGGCAAACACGCCCTTGATGTTCGTCTCAAAGCGTTCGTTGACAGCGATCTTGCTGGTTCTCGCATCATATTTGACGCCAACTTCATCCAGACCCAGCCCGGCGATATTCGGCTTGCGCCCCACGGCCACTAACACCTTATCGCCCTGGAAGGTCTTCGGGCCTCCCTTGGTCTCGGCCTGCACGATCACGCGTTTGCCATCGTTCTTCGCGCTGGTCACTTTCGTTTCCAGGTTGAAGATCATGCCTTGTTGCACCAGTGATTTCTGAACTAACGTGGCGATTTCGGTATCGGTGAGGGGCAGAATCCGGGGCAGGAACTCGAGCACTGTTACTTTGGAACCGAGGCGCATCCAGACAGAACCGAGCTCGAGCCCGATATAGCCGGCGCCGACAACGATTAATTCTTTGGGAACTTGATCGAAACTCAGGGCTTCCGTGGATGTCGCGATGAATTTGCCATCGAGCGGCAGTGACGGAAGCGTGGCCACTTCGCTGCCAGTGGCCAGAAGTATGGCAGAACTTTCAATGGTCGTTTTCGATTGATCGGCCGCCGTCACTTCAACTTTGCCGGTGCGCCAATAGCTTTCCCGTACCCTGCAGCGCCTTCACTTTGTTCTTGCGGAATAGGAAGGCGATACCATCGGTGAGCGATTTGACGATCTGATCTTTGCGCTTCAACATCGTCGGCAAGTCGAGCGCAACCCCGTTCGCGGTTATGCCATGAGCTTTCAGCCGATGCGAAGCGACTTCGAAGAGTTCGCTCGAATCGAGCAGGGCCTTGCTTGGGATGCAACCGACGTTTAAACAAGTTCCGCCCAAAGGCCCGCGCTTGTCGATAACGACAACGCTCTTGCCGAGTTGCGCAGCGCGAATGGCGGCAACATAACCGCCGGGCCCGGCGCCGATGACGATGAGATCGTACGATTCAGCCATAGTTTCCTGACATGCAACGCTATTCCCGAACTCTGACGAGTTCGGCTACATGGCGCCTTAGATTTCCAACAACATGCGTTCCGGGTTTTCGAGGCAATCTTTGATGCGAACCAAAAATTGCACCGCTTCACGGCCGTCGATTAGCCGGTGATCGTAGGAAAGCGCCAGGTACATCATAGGCCGAATCACGATTTGGTCGTTGACGACAACCGCTCGCTTTTGAATCGCGTGCATCCCGAGGATAGCGCATTGCGGAGGGTTAAGAATCGGCGTCGACATCATCGAGCCAAAGGTTCCGCCATTGGTAATGGTGAAGGTGCCGCCTTGCAGGTGCGAGGTGTTGATCTTATTATCGCGAGCCAAGCCTGCGAGTTCGACAATCTTCTTTTCGATGCCCGCAAAGCTCAGGCGGTCCGCATCGCGCAGAATAGGCACCATCAGGCCGCGTTCGGTGCTGACGGCCACGCCGATATCGTAGAAGTGCTGCTTCACGATATCGCTGCCATCAATGCGCGCATTCGCGGTCGGGAACAACTTCAAAGCTTCAATCGAGGCCTTGACGAAGAAGGACATGAAGCCAAGGCCGACGCCATGCTTTTCCTTGAACTTGTCTTTGAAGCGAGTGCGCAATTCGCTGATGGCGGACATGTCGGCTTCGTTGAACGTCGTTAGCGTTGCTGTGGTTTGTTGCGAAGAGATGAGTCTTTCGGCGATGCGTTGGCGGATCGAACTCATCCGCTCGCGCGTTTCGCGCTGGCCGGGGTCGGCCGCGACCTTCGCTATTTCAGGGGCAGGCGCCGGCGCGATAGCAGGCTTGGAAGCCGGCTTTTCGACATCTTCTTTGATAATGCGTCCATCGCGACCCGTGCCGCTAATCGTTGCCGGATCGATCTGCCGTTCCGCCGCAACGCGTTGCGCAGCCGGTGAAAGTGAGGGTGGCTCGGCTGACACCACTTGCGGGCTCGCCTTTTCAATGGAAGGCGCCGCCGCGCCGTTGGTACAGCTGCTTCACGTCGAGGCACCGCTGGCGCCTTGCCCGGCTCGATTGTTCCCACGACCGTGCCGACAGCCACCACTTGGTCGGCCTGTACTTTGATTCGCACGATTCCTTCGCCCGGCGAAGCGACATTGTCGGAAGCTTTGTCGGTCTCGATTTCCAGCACCGGCTCGTCGGCTTTAACGAAATCTCCATCCTGCTTGATCCAACGCAGGATGCGGGCTTCTTTGATCGATTCGCCGACCGACGGTATCTTGATATCCATCAGTTACCTTGAGGAAAAACAGTGGTCGTGGGCCACGCAGCTAACGCTCCCTGCGGGTCGCGGCTAACAATCCTTGACGGTCGCGGCTAACGTTCACACAGGTTGCGGCTTCATTGAGGGCGTAGTCGATTTCGATCCATTGCGCGATTCACCCACAAGATGCGGGACGGCAGCACCCAATGCGGCTTCGACCAGTTCGGCCTGTTCGTGCTTGTGCATCTTCAACGACCCGGTGGCGGGGCTAGCGCTGGCATCTCGGCCGACGTACGCAACCGGTAGCCCCATCGCGCGCAAGCGAGGTTCCACGAACGACCAGCCGCCCATGTTCTGCGATTCTTCCTGCACCCAGACCCATTCTTTGGCTGCCTTGTAGCGGCCGAAGAATTGCTTCAACAGCGCTTCGGGGAACGGGTAGAGCTGTTCCAGGCGCACGATGGCGATGTCGTCGGTCTTGCGCTCGGTTCGTTTCTCAATCAGGTCGTAATAGACCTTGCCGCTGCAGAGCAACACACGGCGGACCCGTTCGGCTTTCACCGTTAAGTCGTCCAGCACTTCGGCAAATCGACCGCTTGACAACTGCTCGACCGGCGAGACAAAATCTTTATGCCGAAGCAGGCTCTTGGGGGTCATTATAATCAAAGGCTTGCGGAAATCGCGCTTCAGTTGACGCCGCAATGCGTGGAAATATTGCGCCGGCGTTGAAAGGTTGCAGACTTGGATGTTGTCGTCGGCGCAAGATTGCAAGTAGCGCTCGAGACGGGCGCTGGAATGCTCCGGTCCCTGGCCTTCATAGCCATGCGGTAGCAGCAGCACCAGTCCGCAGGAGCGCTGCCATTTCGATTCGCTGCAAACGATGAACTGATCGATGATCGTCTGGGCGCCGTTGGCGAAATCGCCGAACTGTGCTTCCCAAAGGACGAGCGTGTTCGGAGCATCGAGCGAATAGCCGAACTCGAAACCGAGCACCGCCGCCTCCGAGAGCAGGCTATCGTAGACAGAGAACAGATTGTCGTTGGGCCGTACCGAGTTGACGGAATAGTAGCGCTCGCCGGTTTTCTGATCGGTGAGAACCGAATGGCGCTGGCTGAAGGTTCCGCGTCCGGAATCCTGACCCGACAGCCGGACGAAGATGCCTTCCTGCACCAGCGAGCCAAAGGCCATCAATTCGGCGAACGCCCAATCGATTTTGCCTTCCTTCTGAAAATCGTTGCGGCGCGTCTCTAGCAAGCGGGCCAGTTTAGGGTGAACATTGAAATCCTGCGGAACGACAGTCAACTGATCCGCAATCTTTTTAAGCGCATCGAGCGGCACGCCGGTCTCGGCAACCGTCGGCGTGTAATGCAGATGCAAGCCTTTCCAGATGCCGCTGAATGCTTTCGTGCCACGCTTGCGCTGCGGGCCAGCGCGCACGACGACCTGTTCCTCATCGAGCAAGTCTTGGAACTCGCGCTTTAGATCGTCCGCTTCTTGCTGAGTGACGTTGCCGCGCTTCACCAATTGATCGGTATACACGGCTGAAACGCTCGGCCGATCTTTGATCTTGCTGTACATCAACGGTTGCGTGAAAGAAGGCTCATCGCCTTCGTTGTGGCCATGTTTGCGATAGCAGTAGAGATCGATGATGACATCGCGATTAAAGGTCTGGCGGAATTCCAAGCGCAGTTCAGCCACAAAGACAGCCGCTTCCGGGATCTTCCGCATTAACGTGGAAGATCGGCGCTTGGATCATCTTCGCCACGTCGGTGCAGTAGGTTGTCGAACGGGCATCTTTTGGCGACGTGGTAAAGCCGATCTGATTGTTGACGATAATGTGCAACGTGCCGCCGGTCGTGTAGCCAGCCAGATTGGCGAGGTTTAGCGTTTCCGCCACAACGCCTTGCCCGGCGAAAGCCGCGTCACCATGAATGAGCAACGGCACGCCGTTGGTTCGGCCTTTGTCGCCGAAAGCCTTCTGCTTGGCGCGGGTGCGCCCTTCCACGACGGGGTCGACGGCTTCGAGATGGCTCGGATTCGGAGCGAGCGACAGGTGGATCTTCTCTCCGCGTGAAGTGAGACAATCGCTGGAGAAGCCAAGGTGATACTTTACATCGCCATCGCCGCCGGTGGAATCGGGCAGGAAGTTGTCTTCGAACTCGGCAAAAATTTCCTGATAAGGCTTATGTAGAGTGTTGGCCAGAACATTCAGACGGCCGCGATGGGCCATGCCGATGACGAATTCTTTAACCCCCTGGACGGGGCCCTTATCGATGATGGCATCGAGAACGGGAATGAGCGTTTCCGCGCCTTCCAGTGAGAAGCGCTTTTGGCCCTGATAGCGCGTATGCAGGAATTTCTCAAACAGCTCGGCGTAGTGCAACTCCATCAGAACGCGCAATTTTTGGCGCAAGGCGAAATCAGGTTGAAGCCGGCGCGGCTCGATGCGTTCGGTGATCCAGCCGCGCACATTTGTGTCTTGAATGTGCATGAACTCAACGCCCACCGTGCGGCAGTAAGTTTCATTCAGAGCGGCTAAGAGTTGCGCAGGGTGATCTGGTTAAGCCCGTGGAAAGCGCTTCCATCAAAGGTTTTATCCAGGTCGGCTTCGTTAAGCCCGTAATTGGAGAGTTGGAGCAGCGGGTGGGGCGGGGGTGGCGGACTGAGCGGGTCGAGGTGCGCCTGAAAGTGGCCGAGATCGCGATAAGCGAAAATCAGCCGAACGATGTTCGTCTGCTTTTCGCCGAGCGAAGCGGAAGGCGATCGCCCGGCCAGTTCGAAGCCTTCGAAAAAGGCCTGCCAGCTTTCATCGACCGCGGCAGGATTGCTCCGCCAGCGCTGATACTGGTCGTCGATCAAATCGAGATTGCTGCGACTGGCAAAGGACATGCTCGGCTTCCTCCCACTGGTCCCTTATATATCTTAGGTGATGAGGCATAGGAAGCAAGTTGCATTGGGCGATCGGGAACTCGTCAATGGATCGGTGCGAACTGTAACGGGCACCAAGTTCGGTCTTACCCTCCCCCTAGCTTTGCAGGGGGAGGGCGGAGCGTCTTGCCAATGAACAAACGTCGCGACAATCGCAGCCGTTCCCCCCACCCTGCCCTCCCCCCGCAAAGCCGGGGGGAGGGTGGAAAGGTCGAGTTTCGAACGATTCGCCAAAGGCGAGCCGAATTGCGTAAGCAATCGGGTTCCGAGGCTTAGCAGCTTATTTACTAGAGCGGAGCCAACTCCATTGATTGATTTACTCCCCTACCGACTAGCAGCTATTAGCTTGCTCTTCCTCGCTTCATCCGCAATTGCTGCGCCGCCATTGCGCTGGGGCATGGATGAAACAGGAGGCGGGCCCTATGTCTACGAAAATCGGACGAAGGGTTTCGAAGTCGAGCTGGCGCAATATTTGGCTGCGGCACTGGGCCGCACCAGCGAACCGGTAAGCGGCGACTGGAACAAACTTCCCGAACTGCTGGCTAAACAGCGTTCCGCTGACGGCATCGACATCGTGCTCAACGGTTATGAATACTCGAAGACCTTCCGCCAACAAGCGAGTATTCCTTATTACATCTACGGCCTGTCGCTTATCGTCAAGCGCGATGGAACGATCAACTCCTGGGACGACCTGCGCAAACCTCGGCCCGACGGAAAAAAGCCGGTGGTGATCGTGCTGACAGGTTCTGCTGCCCTGCGGTACATGGAAGCCAACTTTAAAGACGACATTGAACTGAAATCTTCCGACGATGTGAGCAATGCTTTTGATCTGGTTGCCCGTGATGCCCAATACGACGCGACCGTTCAGGACAATCCGGCCGCGACATATTACGCGAATACATTGGCGGACGAAAGGCTTCGGGTTTTGCCCGAACAACGCAATGAGAACTTTTATGTCGTTCTGACTCGCCCGGACGATAACGCCTTGCGCACCGACATCGACAGGCGCTGCGCCATGCGATAGCCGATGGCACGTTGGAATCCATCCTTCGCAAATATGGCATCTGGAACAACCAGCAGGAACGGCTCTTCTATTGGTCTGCACACACGTGGCCGCCGACCGATGGATTGGAAAATAAAGAGGTCGCCCAGGCGGCGCCTCTGGAGTGGTCCGACGTTTACCTCTCGCTCGGCCTCGCAGCGATCCGAACCGTAGAGTTGGCCGGAGCTTCCTTTCCACTCGCGCTGGTGATTGGATTGTCGATCGCCCTTATGCGCCTATACGGGCCAGCCCTGTTGCGCATCCCATGTGCAATCTATGTTGAAGTCATTCGCGGTACGCCGTTGCTCCTTCAGGCTGTTTCTGATCTTTTATGTCTTGCCGACAGCCGTGCCGGAATTGTCGATGAGGCCGATTTATGCCGGCATCGTCGGTCTGGCGATCAACTACTCCGCGTACGAAGCGGAAAACTTCCGAGCTGGTCTTCAAGCAGTGCCCAAGGGGCAAATGGAGGCCGCCTTAGCGCTCGGTATGACGCCCTTTGTCGCCATCGACCATGTCATTATCCCGCAAGCGGTGCGCATCGTCGTGCCGCCGATCACCAACGATTTCATTGCTTTGTTCAAGGACACGTCCGTTTGCTCGGTCATCCTGATCACCGAACTAAGCCGGCAGTACAACGTGCTCTATAACAACCACCGCGAACACATCCTGCTTTTTGCAGCCATGACCGCCGGCATTTATCTGCTGCTGAGCTATCCACTTTCGCTGCTGGCGCGTGTGGTGGAGCGGCGCTTCGCGTAGCCGATGCATTCAATATTGTGACGACTAAGATTACGTCGAGTCTTCCCAAATCCACCTGACTCGCGTTAATACATTTGTTCGGGCGAATTTAAGCCAGCAGGATTTGGCTGATAATTCGCTTATCAAAAGGAATATCCTAACGCGAGACGTGCGAGCACGGAAGTTGATGGATTGAAATGTCTTCCTCAATTTCTTCGGAAGCATGATATGACGTGGCTTCAATTTACCCTAAAGCGAGTTCCAAATGTTTACCAAAGCGACCACGTTCCGCATATGAGTACGTACAGGGCTATCAGAAAATTGGTCACGCCATGGGCAAGAACGCAGTCGCCAATGGATTTACGGCGGTAAAGGACGATGGCGTACGCCATGCCGGCAATACACCCGGCCAGCCACCGGCCGTGCAGCGCGCCGAAGAGAGCGGAAGAGACCAAAAAAGAAAACCACGAAAACGTGCCAGGCGCCACACTTCCGACCTCGGCTCGCATCAGGCGGCGTGTGAGATAGGCGCGAAAGGCCAGTTCCTCCGCGAAAGGGATGACGATCACCGAACCAAGAATTCGGGCACAGAGCCAGGCAAGCCGCGAAGCAGTTGGTAAGGTTTCAAGGCCGGATTCTACCGTGGATTCGGACGCCACGGCGACGACTTCTTCTAGTCCGAGCCAAATACCGAAAACGAGTAATCCCATTCCCACAGCTTCCCACGACACTGTCCATCCCAAGCCGCGATATTCCCACCTGCACCACCAGAGCACCGCGCCCGCCGCAAGAATCCGAACGGGATAAAGGAAATCAAAGCCGGACGTGAAAGCAGCGGTTATCGTCCCTGCGAGCAGCACGACCATAAAGGGCAGCAATAACGGGATAGTCGGGTCGGTTGCCGTTTCACTTGTAGGTAAAGGTGTGGCGCCTGTGAACCAAGGCATTCGCCGCGCGCATACGACTAGACCGAGCGTCACGCCTAGAAAAGCGAGCCAGCCGGCTTGGGAATGAAATCCGTTCAGTGCCACCTCGGGCGACAAATAGGTGCCAACCGCAACCAGACCAGCGATCCTTACCACATTGGCGCACCAGATTAATAGAGATCCTATCGGCAGGAGCAGAAAAGCATGCGGCCAACGAAACTGGCGACGATGCCAGAACAAGTAGCCGGCCAGAAATGCGCAGCACGAGGCCGATTCCTTCATACCCGGAACAGCCAGGCGCAATCTGAACACTGAAAGTAGACGTGCCGACGATGAAATCGTCTGGTTGGAAAACCGTATCGGTAAACACGGCGCGTAAGAGAGTGCCGACGGACAAAAAAGTTGAATGGCCCAGCGAGCACCACAAAAGCGTCGCCCCGTAACCAGCCTCGCGCACCAACCCGGTGAGGGCGAATCCCAAAACCCAGCCCCTCCCGATCGCGCGGGCGGCAACGAGCCAGCCATCGCGGGGTAATGCCGCCAAACCCAACGAGACTACCGCCAAAAAACCGAGAACGGCTCGAACCGGCGCCTCAATTTCCACGTAAGGCCTATTCTCGGCGCCATACTTCCACAGCTGCGCCGTCAGGTAGAAATGGCCGACAAAAGCGAGCAGATGCGATAACAAATACAGCCAGCGCACACGCTCGGAAGCTCGTCGCAGCGTCCAGGGCCGCATGAGCGGAACCAACCATCTACCTCCGAATGCGATAATAATGACCGCCAACACGGCCGCCGATCTCGGAACGTAGCGAATTGTCGCCATTGCAACGACGAAATGGCGCCACAGGCCTTTGTCCCGGCCATCGAGCGCGACGGCGAGCGGAGTTGAGTCGAATGAGATGGAAAGTAAAAGGAATTCGCTGAAAAACAATACGGCCAAGAAGCATGAGAACTTCGATGGATGATACCCGCGCGGGCTGCGCGTCAGCGCCGGTTGATCCTGGCGATGCTTCGCGACAACAACTTTGAAGGCGCCTAGAGATGCCACTGAGAAACCGCCCTTGCTCCTTTAATGCCATTTGGACCAAAACCCGAAACGCGTTTAGGAAATTACGCTAGCGGATGATTTGCGACGCAATAGGCTTCCCGCGATGAGCAGTCCGCCTACCAATAGGGCGAGGCCGTTGCCAGCCATTCCTGGGTCGATTTCCGGTACCCCTGCTGGCGCCGCAGTCCCTGAATTCGTCGCCGGCGTTGTCGTTGTCGCCGGCGTTGTCGTTGTCGCCGGCGCTGTCGTTGTCGTCGGAGGGGGAGTTGTCGTCGCGGGTGGCGTTATAGGGATTTGGCTGACGGCACTTAAAGGAGTGGAGGAAAGGACGATCAGTGTAGCTCCCATGACAATAAATGTACGCAAGGAAGCCCAAACAAAGTTCTTGACAGGTTTCATAATGATTCGCTCGACTGAA
Organism: uncultured Planctomycetota bacterium; assembly: GCA_963718635.1. Lineage (GTDB taxonomy): Bacteria > Planctomycetota > Planctomycetia > Gemmatales > Gemmataceae > JAIOQJ01. Next base: position 382,277 of record OY970367.1, read on the forward strand.
TACGTACCGCGATGCCCTCGGCTCGTTGGCCCCCCGTGGGCCATGTGGAAAACAAGCGCGAAGGGACATCGTCTAAATCGTACCGACTGATTGCTTTGTTGAATGAAGAGCGGACTTAAGATAAAGGAACTAGGACCGCCGGCTGCACCATCGATGTATAAGGTCTCTTCCTCAGAATCGCGTAGGTTAACTTGCCGACTGAGCGCTCTTGCCGGCAAAATAAAGGGGTGTGAGTGTGTGAGTTGCTTTCGGAAGAAGGGGTTGCCGAATTTCTAAACAAGGCCATTCATAAAGACGTGCAGGAGAAACAAGCCGTCAAAGAGCGAAATGGCGAATCGATTCAGTAGCGACTGGTAATAAGGGACATCGAAAGTGCTCGCTTGCGTCACTAAAGAAATGCCTCCTGCACACAACGGGGTCGGGCTTCAAACGCCCAACTCCGGGCCGAGCCTCGGAACAGGTTGCAAACCGTAGTCTGCGTTGGGCACATAAACAATGGCTGGCGTTGAGGAACTGTCTCTTTCGCGTCCGGCACGGATAGCCAATGCCCTCGATAAATTGTTGGCTGGCGGTATTCACGCCGGTTATAATTAGCTGTGCCAACCACCCTCCTTGAAATGACGCCGCAAGGTCTCTTCTGCCCGCCCGGCCTGTTTCACATCGACCCTTGGCTTCCCGTAGAGCGTGCAGCCATTACGCATGCTCATGCCGACCATGCGCGAACCGGCAGCCGTGCTTATCTTGCGGTCGCCGATGGCGAACATCTGTTGCGCACCCGCTTGGGAGCAGACATCAATCTGCAAACCCTACGCTACGGCGAAAAGACTGAAATCAACGGCGTTCTCGTATCGTTTCATCCAGCGGGGCATGTACTTGGCTCGGCGCAGATTCGGCTGGAATATAAGGGTGAAATTCTCGTTGTTTCCGGCGATTATAAGCTGGATGCGGACAGCACCTGTGCTCCGTTCGAACCGGTGCGCTGCCATACATTCTTGACCGAATCGACGTTCGGCCTGCCGATCTATCGCTGGGATGCGACCCCAGTGATATTTGGACAAATCAACTCCTGGTGGCGAAGCAACCGCGATGCGGGTAAGGCGAGCATCCTGTTCGCTTACGCGCTCGGAAAGGCGCAACGACTGCTATCGGGCGTTGATCCTTCCATCGGCCCGATCTGGCTGCACGGCGCGGTCGAGCGCGTCACCCGCGCTTACCGGGCTAGTGGCGTAGCGCTGCCGGAAACAAAGCCAGCGAGCGAGCCGGCCAAGGGGCATTCGTGGGCGGGTTCGTTGATCATCGCACCCCCATCGGCCGATGGCTCACCCTGGGCGCGCAAGTTCGAGCCGGCCTCCGCGGCTTTAGCGTCGGGTTGGATGCGCGTGCGCGGGCAGCGCCGGCGACGTTCGGTCGATCGCGGCTTCATCCTCTCCGATCATGCCGACTGGCCAGGCTTGAACAAGGCCATCCGCGAAACCGGCGCCGAGAACGTCTTGGTCACTCATGGCTCGTCGGCGATTCTCGCCCGCTGGTTGTGCGACAAGGGCTTGAACGCAAGTACGCTGGCTACGCACTTTGATGGTGAAGTCGATGAGCCGATCGAAGCGGAGGGCGATCCCGCATGAAAGCCTTTGCCGAACTCTTTACTGCGCTCGATCAAACGACTAAGACCGGCGAAAAAGTCGAAGCGATGGTCCGCTATTTCAGCACGGCCAATGCGGCCGACGCGGCATGGGCCATCTATTTCCTGACCGGGCGTAAGCCAAAACAAGCGGTGCCCGCCAAAAAGCTACGGCAATGGGCAGGCGAGATCGTCGGCCTGCCCGACTGGCTTCTGGATGAATGCTTCGATGCCGTCGGCGATTCCGCAGAAGCGATTGCGCTGCTGTTGCCGGAAATGATTGAAAATGTCGCTGCCACAGGAACGTTGAGCGACTGGGTCGAGAAGCGCCTGCTTACCTTGCGCGCTCTTAAGGAAGAGGAGCAAAAGTCTGCGGTGCTACAAGCGTGGGGCGAGTTGAACGCGTGGCAACGTCTTGTTTGGAACAAGCTGATCTCCGGCGGCTTTCGCATCGGCGTGTCGCATTTGCTCGTCGTGCGGGCGCTGGCAAAAACTTTCAAACTGACGACCGAAGTTGTTTCGCATCGGCTGATGGGCGAATGGTCGCCGACGCCGGAGTTTTATGAGCGCTTGATAAGCGGTGATGCCGACGATTCGCATCTCAGCAGACCCTATCCTTTCTTTCTGGCTTATCCGCTGGAGGATGAACCCGAGACTCTCGGCATACCCGGTGAATGGCAGGCCGAGTGGAAGTGGGATGGCATCCGCGCGCAGCTCGTCCGTCGCCAAGGGCAAACATTTGTTTGGTCGCGCGGAGAAGAACTGGTCACTGAGCGCTATCCGGAACTGAAAGCGGCCGGAGAGCGCCTGCCGGATGGCACGGTGCTGGATGGCGAGCTGCTCCCTTGGAAACAAGGCGAAGTGCTGCCCTTTGCATTGTTGCAAAAGCGCATCGGCCGTAAGACGATCGGCAAAAAGCTGCTGGAGGAAGTGCCCGTCGCTCTATGCGTTTACGACCTTTTGGAAGAGCAAGGAGTTGACTTGCGCGAGCGACCGCTAAGCTGGCGCCGGGAACGTTTGGAACAGCTTATTTCCTCGACTGCCGATGCACGCCTGGTGATTTCGCCATTGGTTTCCTTTCAACGTTGGGATGACCTGGCGGCCTTACGCCGCAGCAGCCGTGGCCGGCGCGTCGAAGGCCTCATGCTCAAGCGCTGCGATTCGCCCTATCGCGTAGGCCGGGTGCGCGGCGATTGGTGGAAGTGGAAGATTGAACCCTATACGATCGATGCCGTGTTGATTTATGCGCAGAAAGGGCACGGCAAACGCGCCAGCTTGTTCACCGATTACACGTTTGGCGTCTGGGATAACGGCCAACTCGTGCCGATCGCCAAGGCTTATAGCGGTCTGACCGATGCCGAGATTCGTGAAGTCGATGCCTTCATTCGACAGAATACCACCGAGAAGTTTGGCCCCGTCCGCACAGTGAAGCCAGAGCTGGTCTTCGAGCTCGGCTTCGAGGGGATTCAAGCGTCGCCGCGACATAAATCTGGCATCGCAGTGCGCTTTCCGCGCATGCTCCGTTGGCGCACGGATAAAAAGAAGGAAGAAGCAGACACCTTGCAGCAGGTGAAGGCGTTGTTGAACGCGGAGGCCGTGCGATGAGCCGTCGCGGCAAACTCGAAGCGCCCCAAGGGCCCTTGGCTGCCGCCACCGCCTGGTTCAAGAAACTAGGTTGGCGGCCTTTCCCTTTCCAATTGGAAACATGGTCCGCCTATCGCGCTGGCGAGAGCGGCCTGATCCACGCTTCGACGGGAACCGGCAAAACCTATGCGGCTTTCTTTGGCCCTGTCTTGGATGCGCTTGCGGAGGAACAGGGCGCCAAGCCGCCGCCGATTCGCGTTCTCTGGCTAACGCCCCTACGCGCTCTTTCCGCCGATACCGCGCTGGCACTCCAAGCGCCGTTGGCCCATCTCGGCCTGAAGTGGGACGTCGGGCTACGCACCAGCGACACAAAGGCCAGCGTTCGCGCCAAACAGCGGCTACGGCTCCCGAGCGTTTTGATTACAACGCCCGAAAGCCTATCGCTTCTTCTAACGCATGAAGAGACGCGCGAAAAGTTTTCCGGATTACGCGCGGTCATCGTCGATGAGTGGCACGAACTGCTTGCTTCCAAACGCGGCGTGTTGACCGAACTGGCGCTTGCCCGCCTACGGACATGGCACCCCGATCTGCGCGTCTGGGGACTATCAGCCACGCTCGGCAACATCGACGTCGCGGCCGCCGCGTTGCTCGGAATCGATGGCAAGCCGCGCATCATCGAAGGGCACATCGCCAAGTCAACGATCATCGACAGCATCCTGCCGCCGGTCGTGGAACGTTTTCCTTGGGCGGGGCATCTGGGCCAATCGCTCTTACCGCAGGTGATCTCGGCGATTGATGAAGGTCATACCGCGCTCGTCTTCACCAATACACGCTCGCAGACGGAACTGTGGTACCAGATGATCCTGACCGCCAAGCCCGAATGGGCGGGGCAGATGGCGCTGCATCATGGCTCGCTCGATCGCCGCGTGCGCGACTTCGTCGAGAAAGAGTTACGGGCAGGCAACCTGCGCTGCGTCGTCTGCACGTCGAGCCTCGATCTAGGCGTCGACTTCACGCCGGTCGATCGCGTGGTACAGATCGGCAGTCCCAAGGGCGTGGCGCGTTTGCTTCAACGGGCAGGGCGCAGTGGGCATCAACCGGGCGGCGTTAGCCGGGTGACCTGTGTGCCCACCAATGCGCTCGAGCTAATCGAAGCCGCCGCCACGCGCGAAGCTGCTGCCGCAGGCGCAATTGAAGCGCGCGAGCCCTACTGCAAACCTCTTGATGTCTTGGCTCAACATGCCATTAGCTCCGCACTGGCCGGCGGCTTTCGGTCCGACGAGCTTTTCCGTGAAGTGCGGACCTGCTACGCCTACCGCGACCTCTCGGCCGACGAATGGGCTTGGGTGCTCGATTTCATCGTTCGCGGCGGCGAAACGTTGAAGGCCTATCCGGATTTCCGCCGGGTCGTGGAAGAAGACGGCGTCCATCGCGTGCTCGATCGCAAGATTGCCGCCCGGCATCGAATGTCGATCGGCGCGATCGTCAGCGATGCTTCGGTCCAGGTGCGCTTCCTGCGCGGCGGCCGCCTCGGGACTGTTGAGGAATCATTTGTTGCGAGAATGCAACCCGGGGATCGTTTTACTTTTGCTGGCAGACTGCTCGAACTCGTTCGCGTTCATGAATTGACCGCCTGGGTGAAGAAGACAACGCGCAAATCGAACACCGTGCCCCGCTGGATGGGCGGACGGCTGCCGCTCTCCAGCGAATTAGCGGCAGCTTTTCGTGAGCAACTCGATCGAGCGCGCTACGGCCGGTTTGAATCGCCCGAAATGCTGGCGGTGAGGCCCATTCTCGAACTGCAAGCGGCCTGGTCGAAGATTCCAGCGCCGGATGAACTTCTCATCGAGCAACTGGAAAGCCGGGAGGGCTTTCACCTTTTTTGTTATCCCTTCGAAGGCCGGCTGGCGCATGAAGGCCTGGCTGCCCTTATCGCCTATCGGCTATCCCTATTGCGTCCCACTTCATTGACCATGGCCGTCAACGATTATGGCTTCGAGCTTTTATCGCCGGAGACATTGGAAGTAGACGTTGAGCAATTTGCTCAATTACTCAGGCCGGAAAATTTAATTGACGACATTCTCGCTTCTCTCAATGCGGCCGAACTCGCAAAAAGGCAGTTTCGCGAAGTGGCGCACGTGGCGGGGTTGATTACGCAAGGCTACCCCGGTGCGGCCAAGAGCAACCGGCAGTTGCAGGCATCGAGCAGCCTCTTCTACGAAGTGTTCCGCGAACACGATCCCCGGAATCTACTGTTGCATCAAGCCCATCGTGAAGTTCTCGACCGCCAGTTCGAGCATACGCGACTCTACCGCGCACTGGTTCGCCTGAGCGGCTGCCGGCTGACTTGGACGCCGATCGCCCGGCCATCGCCGCTTGCTTTTCCGTTGATGGTTGACCGCCTGCGGGCGACCGTTAGTTCCGAATCGCTGACCGACCGAATCAAGCGGATGACCATTGACCTCGAACGCGCTGCAGGAAGCTGATTGATGGACATCGACCTTTGTGGGGAACGGTTGACGCTGCTACCGCAGCACGCACTCTATCGGCATCGTTTGCGCACGCTGATGGTTGCCGATTTGCACTTCGGCAAGCCCGATGCCTTTCGCGCAGCCTCGCTGCCAGTTCCCGATGGGTCAACGGGGCAGGCACTTGCACGTCTCGACGAAGCGTTAGCCGCAACCCGCGCGCAAACGGCTTGTCGTCCTCGGCGATTTCTGGCACTCGCGCAGCGGCTGCTCCGCGCAGTTGCTTGACGAATTGGGCGATTGGCGAGAACGCCATGCGAAGTTGGAAATCGAATTGGTTGTGGGCAACCACGATCAAGGCGCCGGCGGTCTGCCGAACGAATGGCGCATCAAATCGCATCACGAACCGGCGCCGGAACCCCCGTTCGTCTATGCTCATTACCCCGATCCGCACGAGGGGGGATACATCCTGGCGGGCCATTTGCATCCGGCCGTTACGTTGAAGGGTCAAGGCCATCAGCGAATGCGACTCCCTTGCTTTTGGTTTGGCGCACACGTTGGCGTGTTGCCTGCCTTCGGCGAGTTCACCGGCTGCGCGAACATTGCTCCCATTGCGGGGGATCGCGTTTTCGTCGTGGCCGATGCTGAGGTGCTAGAAGTCGCGGCGCAATAACAAGTCCTTTCATCACTCCGCCAATTTCGCATCTTTCTTGCGCTTCACCTTCGTGAAATCGAATTCCAGCGGTTGCGGCTTGGCGACATGTAACGGCTGTTTGTCGCCTGCCAGCTTTTGTTCGTTTTCCAAAAGCAGAGTCAAGCGCTTCAGCTCATCTTGATACTTGGGATCACCGGCCAGATCGTTCATTTCGTTCGGGTCGTTGTGCAGGTCAAATAGTTGAGACTTGTTGATCTGAGTGTAAACGATCAGCTTCCAACGGTCGTCTCGCACCGCTCGCTGCACGCTGGTATAAGCCGTGAAAACCAGATCGCGATGCTTAGTTTTCTTCCCATCCAACAGGGGCGCCAGGCTAAGACCTTCACTCCCTTCCGGGGCAGAGACCCCAGCCAGTTCTCCCAGTGTTGGGAAAATGTCAAAGAGATAGCAAAGGGCATCGCTCTGCCGGCCTTTGGGTATGCCGGGACCCATCATCAATAGGGGCGAGTGCATGGAGTGATCGTAGAGATTTTGCTTTCCGAACAGGCCATGGCTGCCGATGGCCAGGCCGTGATCGCTGGAAAAAACGACGATCGTATTGCTCGCCTGCCCGCTCGCTTGGAGAGCCACCAGAATACGGCCCACTTGATCGTCCATGAACTCGATGGAGGCATAATAGTCCGCCAGATGTTGCTGAACAATTTCTGCGGTACGCGGCCAAGGCGCCAGTTCTTCATCGCGGATAACCATTGCGCCATTATTGAAGGGGTGCTGCGGTAGAAAGTTAGCAGGCACGGGAGGCTTGTTCGCATTGAGCCGGTCGTGATAGGGTTTTGGCGCCAATCTCGGGTCATGCGGACAATTAAAAGCAACATAACAAAGGAACGGCTTATCGCCTTTCTGTTCTTCCAGAAATCGGATGGCCGCATCGGTGAAGACTTTCACCGAATGCTCCTTGCTCACGCGCTTGTTTGTTAATTTGCGTTCCGGCGAGATGTCTTGCAGCGGCGCGTTGTACGGATCGGTCATGCCGCCGAAAAAGAGAGACTTGCCTTGCTGAAAACAGCGCAAGGCCGATTCCGGACCGTTGTGCCATTTGCCGGTAATGAACGTGCGATAACCGTTCTCGGCGAACTGTTCGGGCCAGGTTGTTTGGCCGGTGAGATTTTCCTTGATGCAAAAAAGGGAGCGGCCGCTCATCAACATCGCCCGCGAAGGAACGCAGACGGCGCCCTGCTGCGCGCCATGCAATAGGCGCGTGTGAAAGCCGTTCCGTCCTTGACAAATTGGTCGAGATGTGGCGTACGGATCTGTTTATTCCCCAATGCAGCAATGGTGTCGGCGCACTGGTCGTCACTGAACAAAAAGAGCACATTGGGGCTCTTCGGCTTCGCAGTCTCCGCCAGCGCTTTATCTGCACACACAAGCCAAAATAAGGAAAGAAAAAGCAAACGAATCATGGCTCTGTCCTGCTCATACGGTGTGGTCTGAAACGGTTACTTGGCTGTTCCTGGCGCGGGCCTTCCCATCTTTTCGAGAAGCATTTTCATGTCGTTCCAGACTTCGCGCTTCGCATTTGTTTTGGCAGGCTCTTCAAGGCGCAGCAAGTAGGAGGGATGATAGGTGCAGAGTACCGGAATACCCTGGTAATCGTGGAACTTTTTGCGCAACTGGCCGATTGACAACGGGCTGTCGAGCAAATACTTACCCGCGACCGCGCCAGGCAACAAATGTGGCGTGGGCGAACGAGCTTCAATGTCTGATCGAGCCACTCGCGGCAATGCCCTGCTTCATCGCTCTTCGGCTGGCGGTTGCCTGGCGGTCGGCAACGCAAGATGTTGCATATGTAAACTTCTTCGCGCTTCATCCCCAGCGCCCGGCGATAATGCGGTCGAGCAGTTGTCCAGCGGCGCCAACAAACGGTTCGCCCTTGCGATCTTCGTCCGCCCCGGGCGCTTCGCCGATAAAGCAGATCTCGGCATCGAGCGGGCCGACGCCGAACACTGTTTGCGTACGCGTGGCAGCAAGCTCAGGACAGCGCGTGCACTGGGCCACGCGCTGCGTAAGTAATTTGAGTTCAACGGATCGCGGCTCAAGTCCGCCAACACTGGGTTGTGTTGGTGTTGACGGTGGAGCTTTTACAACAGGCGGCGTTGGCTGCGTCGGCTTTGCCGCAGTGGTCGTTGCTTGGGCGGGTTCGTTGGGAACAGAAACCAGCGAGCGCGGCAGGAATTCGACGCCCGCGAGGCGCAGGCTGTCGATACGCTGTTGTAATTGACGGCGGATCAAATCGGACATCGTAAACGCCTTTATAACATCACGTCAACAAACGGCATCTTTCTATAATCATAGCGATCCTCTTTTTCGAAAGGCGTCATTCATGGCGAATACGTTCGTGCTTGGCTTAGTGCAGATGCAATGCAGTACCGAGGCCGCCGAGAATATGGACAAGGGGGTCGAGCGCATTCTTGCCGCGGCCAAGCAGGGCGGCGCAGATCGTCTGCTTGCCGGAGTTGTTCTTGTCGCCTTATTTCTGCAAGTCGCACGATATTAACTTGTTCGATTTAGCAGAGCCGATACCGGGGCCGCGAACCGATCGCCTCGCGAAGGCCGCCAAGGAGGCGGGGGTTGTCGTCGTCGCCTCGCTGTTCGAGCGGAAAATGGCAGGCCTTTACTTCAATACAGCAGTGGTTTTCGATGCCGACGGCTCGATGCTTGGCATTTATCGCAAGATGCACATTCCGCACGATCCGCTTTACTTCGAGAAGTATTTCTTTCGTCCCGGCGATCTTGGCTTCAAGGTTTTTTCGACCAAGTTCGGCAAAGTTGGCACATTAGTTTGTTGGGATCAATGGTTCCCCGAGGGCGCCCGCATCACGGCACTCATGGGGGCTGAGGTGCTTGTGTATCCGACGGCCATCGGCTGGCATCCACGCGAAAAGGCCGAATTCGGGAAATCGCAGCACGATGCCTGGGAGACGATTCAGCGCTCGCATTCGATCGCCAATGGAATCTTTGTCGCGGCTATAAATCGCGTCGGCTTCGAGCCATCGGCGGAAGGGGGCATCGAGTTTTGGGGCGCTTCGTTCGTAAGCGATCCCTTCGGGATACTGCTGCAGCGCGGAAGCCACGACCGGGAAGAAACGATCATCGTGCCCTGCGACCGTAGGCGAATGGAAGACGTTCGGCGCAACTGGCCTTTCTTCCGCGATCGGCGCACCGACGCCTACGGCGAACTGTTGCAAGTTGCTCGCTGAGTCTTGCTACAATGACGACATGACCGCACGACCTAGCCTCGATCGGGAAGAGTATGTCGAACAGGCTTATTTCTTCCGCGTCTTCCGCGAGCGCCTGGCGGAAAACGTGACCGCTCAAGAAGTTTTGGGCAGCATCCACGAAGAATTGTTGACCACCACGCGGCTGCCGATGGCGGTGCAGTTTCTAGCAACCGACGTTAAGCATTCCGGCAACCTTGGAAACGGCTTCGCGCATCTGGCTCATTATTTCACTTCATTTCAGACCTTTGTCATTCAACAAGCGGAAAAGGAAGGCCAGCGCTTTCGGCCTGCCGACCGCCCTGCTCATCCTCGAACGCGAAGCGACTTACAAAACGGGAACACCTAGTCCGGCTGGCCTGTTTGTCTATCAGTTTGAGACACTGTGCCGTAATCGGCTGGGCTATCTGGAAGGCGTGAGCGCCATGGCCGGCGATCCCCTTTTCGATGAAGCGTGGCGCCATTACCTGATGACCATAGGCCGGCAGGTCGGGCTAGTCGATTTCGCGGAATTGATCTACCTTCGCTCCGAGCTTTATCTGACCGATCAACGGCGCACGGACAAAGAATACCGCCCGCCGGTCGAGCCACTCTTCGGCGAGAAAGAAGGCAAAATCGCCAAGGCAAGCCTACGGCGCGATCCGCTCTTTCTCTTTGCCGCCTTGCAGCGCCAACTTAATTATCCCGAGGTGCCGCGACCGAAGGCGAGGGACGACGCCTCTACCCGCGTCGAGGCGATGGTCGTAAAAATGCGTGAATTAGACGCCCGAGTAAAACTGTTGGAAAGTGAAGCCCGCGGCACGCTGGACATTGCGAATTGGGCAAGCCTGATTTGTTTAAGGATGATGAATAGTGGAAGCAATTTGGCGCCGAGTGTTCAATCTCTGTTAAAGAGCCGCGCACAGAGTAAGCGTTCGAAATGTTTAGCGTGCTGGATTTATTGACTCCACCAGTTCACTCTTGTTGGCTTCGCCGCCACCCCGCTTGCCGGGGTGGAGCATACGTTCATAACCAGAACGGGGGTAGCGGCACTCTCGCCGCCACCCCGCTTGCCGGGGTGGAGCGCCGGTTCGTAAAACGGCGATCTGGCTACGAACCGGCGCTCCACCCCGGCAAGCGGGGTGGCGGCGTTTTGCTGATGGCTGTGCTTATCTGGTGGCGAACTGCGCTCCACCCCGGCAAGCGGGGTGGCGGCGAACACAAAGTGGGAAAGTTGAATACATGTCCTTACTTCGTGCACGTCTCTTCCATTGAAAGTAAGCGTTTTGCGAATCGTTTACTTCGCGACGGCTCTTTAGGAAGTTCTTGACCTCGAAGGATCGAAAATGAATGAAGCGGTCTTAGCGCCCCAAACACCAATCGAACGGCTACGCTTGAGTCGCGCAGATTGGTCGTTGATCGTTCTTCTTGCAGCGGTGAATTTCACGCATCTGGTTGACTTCGTCATTATCATGCCGCTTGGCGCTCGCTTGATGAGCGAGTTAAACATCAACCCGGCTCAATTTTCGCGACTCATCTCAGCATACGGCATTGCCGCCGGAATAATGAGTCTGGCCGCGAGTTCGTTCGTCGATCGTTTCGATCGAAAGTACGTGCTGCTGCTCGGCTATGCGGGCTTCACCGTGAGTACGTTGTTTTGCGCTGGCGCCGAATTACGAATGGTTGATGGCCGCGCGCATTATGGCCGGGGCCTTTGGTGGTCTAACGTCCGGCGCCATTACCGCCGTTATCGGCGATGTCTTTGCTCCCTCGATTCGCGGCACGGCCACCGGCGCGGTTATGTCGGCCTTTGCAGTCGCCTCTATCACCGGACTGCCGGCCGGCCTAACGTTGGCGAACTTCTACGGCCGTCAGGCGCCCTTCTTTGCACTCGCAGCGCTGAGTGCGGCAATTTGGATTCTAGTCGCTGTCCGCCTGCCGCATGTTCGGCATCATCTCGATGGCGAGCATGCTGCAGAAGCCAAACATTCGTTCCGAGTGGTTCTCGAGAATCCTCGGCAACTCGTCGCGATGGCTTTCTCCGTGGCGATGGTATGCGGCACGTTTGTGATTATTCCGTTCATCGGGCCTTTCATGACTCTGAACGTCGGCAGGCGCGACGAAGACTTGCCTTGGATCTACATGACGGCCGGCGTTTGCACGCTCGTCAGCCTGAACGTGATCGGCCGCCTTACCGATCGCATCGGAGCGCGGGTGATGTTTCAGGTTCTTGCCTCATGTGCGCTGCTGATGACGTTGGTGATAACGAACTTGCCGCCGGTTTCGCTTGCCGTCTCTTGCGTGTTGACGGCCTTGTTCATGGTCTCGGCATCGGGCCGAATGGTGCCGGCCCAGGCTACGCTTATCGGTTGTGCGCGACCCCAGGAAAGAGGCGCGTTTCTTTCCTTGAACAACGCCTTCCAGCAATTCGCGGTGGGAGCGGCGCCTATGGTCGGCGGCTACTTACTCACCAAGGCAGACGATGGAAGTTTGATCGGCTATTCGCACGTGGGCTTGGTCGGCATCATGTTCACGCTTACTTCGTTGATACTCTTTCGCTTTCTTCGGCCTGCAGCTGAGACTTGATCGATGAGTGCTGTCTAGATTCCTTCCAAGCCGGAATTGATTTTGTTTTAAGCTGCCAACCGTTCACCCGTATGCGATTCCAGCGCCGCAATAAGTCGTTGTCCTGCTTCTTTCCAAGTAAAGCGGCGGGTGCGGGCGGCAGCCGCCTGGCCGCGCATGCGAGCCTCGGCTTCGTTGTCGTAAACGTGCCGAAGCACGCGGACCAATTCATCCTCATCGAGTTCGGCCCATTGGCCGTTGTAGATCGTCTTATCGGCTGCTGTCAGACGATGCGCGAACGGAAAGCCGACGGTCTCATCGAAGTACTCGGTAACCGCACTGTATGCGGTCGAAACGACCGGCCGGCCGCAGGCCATCGCTTCGAGAAGATGAAGGCCGAAGCCTTCGGCCGATGAGCTGTTTACGAACGCGGTCAGTGAACGATACCACTCGGCCAATTCTCCTGGCGGCATGAAGTTTCGCTCGATTTCCACGCGCGGATCGAGACACTCGGCCAATTCGCAGCGGGGCGTGATTTTGACGCGCAAACGGACATCGGGCTCGTTCGGAAAAGCGCGGGAAAACGCTCGTATCAGTTGGGCTGTGTTCTTGCGGATGCCCCCGCCCCAAAGCGCTGCTGCGGTGCCGAACGTGCATACTTCAGGCCAGGCTGCCGTCGAATGAAAAGTCAATGAATCGTGGCCAAGCGGAACGATCTCCATCGGCGTTTTCACGCCACTGGCGCGGAAACTGTCGATGCCCCATTGGCTTGGAACGAGTACGAGAGCGGCCTGATTGAGCATTTTAACCCAGGCCGGTTCCAACCGATCCGATTCCCACATCGTGAAAATCACGCTTTTGGGCGGATGGGGATGATTGACCAACTGATGCGGCGGCGCGAGAACGATCTCCAGATCACCGGCTCGCCGAGGCCTTCTTGCTTGCAACAAATAGGGTGGCAGAAGATCGGGCGAATGGTGCGAGGCCGCGTTCAAGCGTACGCAGGCGCCGAGGGAGTGAAAGCCGCACGCGATTTCGTGGACGACGTAACTCCAGCCGGAAATGCCATCGATGTTCCCCGTCAGCAGGATTGATCGAGTCGGCTGACTTGCCGGCTTATATTCGCTCTTGCCCGGCGGCAAAGTCGTTAGACAAGAAATGGGATAGGCCAGCAAGTCAGGCAGATAAGTGGTTCGTGTCGTGATGGGCATCTGCCGTGCGATTTCAGCGCCCAGCGCGATGCTCGACTGACGGAAAGAGGGCAAGCGCCGAAAGGCTTTCAGATCGGCCAAGCGATAAAGATTGAGTTGCTGACCAGCCGCCCCCGCGCGGAAGGTGCTTCCACTCAGAAGAGGCCGTTCGTCGTCGCACTCGGCCGGCTTCGCCGAATTCAGGATGAGTCCGCAAGCGGGCTCAGCCAGGCGCTTTTGCATTAAAGCGAGTAAAGCGCCCTCGCACAATTCGAAGCCGGCCTGCAGAAACACAACATGTTCCGACTCGATTCGATCGAGCACATCCGCCAGCGCTTCATCAATATCGCCTCCGTTTGCGGCAACAGTTACGCGAATGCCTTCATGCCGTAAGGCGAGATTGTCGGCGATCCGGATTTGGTCGCTTGGTGCATCGGCCGCAAAGACAATGTGCAGTTCCCACTCCGTGTAAATCTGCTTGACCACCGTGTCAACCGCGCGAACTAGTCCGAGCGCGGCGGCATCATGCACCGGCAGCACTACTGCCACTGGCGGACGAACCGCCAGGCTGTCGCACTCCTCTTGAAGATGCTGCCGTTCGGAACCGGAAAGAGGAACGCGCCAACGCCCTTGCCCCGCCACCGATTGAAGATAGGCGTCGGTTACCGGGTTGTAGCGCCGTGTATCAGGCAAGGCTTTGAAGAGTTTCCGGTAGATCTCTCGGAGTCGGCCGGTGAAGAGCAACTTGAGGCCGCGACCGATCACCGGCAGCGTGCAATTGTATTCGCGCAGCAACCGAAGCTTGCGATGGATGGCCGTGAAGATCGATCGGGCGCTCGAGAGCCTCTGCGCGGAGAAGCCTTCAAGGCCGATGAGGCCTTCGCTGCTCAGCGGTTGAAAGCGGAACCCTTCCGCCGGTGCGGGGAAGTAAAGAAAAATTTGTTGTTCATTCAGTTCGCCGCTCCAAAGGACGCGTTCGAGTGGCGGGCCGGCGGCGAAGCCGGCGCCAAAAATCGGCGCGAAAATCCGCTTGCACGCGTTCGAGATTCCGGTCGTCCAATCGGCGAATCTTCGTCCGAAAGCGCCACCAGCCTTCTTGGAATGGCCCGACCACTTGAAAAGTCGGATGGATCCCGGTGGATCGCCAAGCGTTCGGGCCGGCATCAATAATGCGTTCGATATGCTGTTCGGCCTGAAGTTCATCGAGCGCGATGGAGGATCGCAGCGCTCGAGGCACGGCAGCATTGGTCAAAAGTGCGGTCAACGGAGTCGCCTCCCTGCATAACTCAATCGCGCATCGTACGCGATAACCAGTCCCGACTTTCCGAATCCGATTTAGACTTTGGTGAAGATGAGTCTAACGATCCGAAAGTAGCATTGTCAACAGATAATGCCAAAGCGGGTGCGCCAATCGATTCTGGCAAACAATTGAAATAAATCGTGAAGCGCGTTTTACCCTCCCCCTGGCCTTGCAGGGGGAGGGCAGGGTGGGGGTCGAGCGCTCGCCCATCAACAACCGTCGCGATATTCCAAGCCGTTCCCCCCACCCTCCCCCCGCAAAGCCGGGGGAAGGGTGGGAAGGGCGAGTTTCCGTTTTGCCAGAATCCGTTGGCACCACCCAAAACCAGCACAACGACGAGCAACGGATGCTTTGCACTCGCTACTTACCACCCGCAGTTCTCAGATTTCCAACGATACTCCGTAACCAGCGGAAGAAATTTACGCGTTCGGCTTCGCGAAACAACACGCTCTCACGGCGAAACTGCGCGGAAGCCCACCAGAGGCTGACAACGACGCAAGCGAGCAGCGAAAAGATTACGCCGATTCGTTGCGGAATCGGCACCGGCTCACCCGAGACGGCCATTAGCCGTTGCAGCATCATCGTCAGCCCGGTGATGGGAACCAGGCTGATGGGCAAGGTCAGCTTCATCCCCGGCGTCATGCTCCAGAGGCAGAGCGGCATCACCAAGAGAAAGAGCGGCATGAGATAGTATTGGCCCTCTTTGCTGCTGCGAGCAAACACGCCCAGGCCGATAGCCATGCTGCTGAACAGCGCCGCCAGCGGCGCGGCACAGGCGCTGCCCAGCCGAGCCCGCCGAGAGAAACAATCGCCTGCGGCATGAACAAGCTGAGAACCAGCGCAGCGCCGCCCATCCAGAACAAATTGCAGAGAGCCGACACGTAGCTGAAGAGCCAGACCGCCAGAAACTTGCCGGCGACAATCTCGGTGCGTTCGGCCGGGCTGATGAGCAGCGTCTCCATCGTGCCGCGTTCTTTCTCGCCGGCGGTCAGGTCAATGGCCGGATGCAGAGCGCCGGCCATTGTCCACATCACCAGCAAAAAAGGAAAGAATTTCACGAGCATGTCGCGCAGTTCATCGGCCGTCTTAACAACGACGGGCTTGGCCTCCTGCGGATCATCCACTTCGATCGGGTCGTCGAAATTGGCAGGCAGGCCATGCCGGGCAAAGCGCACTTCCTTCAGTCGCTGCTGCCATCGGCCGATGATGCCTCCAACTCGACGCACGGCCAACTTTGAGGTTTCATCGCCTTCGCGCCCGAGAATGCGCACGGCTGGCCGCTCGTCGCGGTGGATTTTTTGCAGAAAGTCGTCGGGGATGCAGAGAAGAACATCGACTTGGCGTTGCTCCAACACGCTCGGATCGTCGGAATCGAGCGGCTTAACGACGACCGTGCTCAGCGCGGCATCGGAGTAGACGTAGTAGGGCAGAAAACGATTGTCGGCGATTAAGGCCGGATCATCGAGGCGCCGGTCGCATTCCGCTTGCACGAGCCCGCCGCCGAGCAAGGCGGCCGCATGCTCTTTCAACGGCGGCAAGCTTTCGACGCCGCTGACACCGACCACGATTTTCTGCTCGAGCGTCGTCATGGCAAAGACAACGCCAACCAAACCGAAGACCGGATAAAGCAACGCTGGCAAAATAAGCACTATGAAAAGCGTCCGCCGATCGCGCATCAAATCGCGCAACTCCCGGCGGGTGATCAGAGTGACAATGGAACGTCGCATGCTTCTGTCTTATGGGTGCGGAAGGGGGTGAGGAGCGGGAGGGGACGAAATTTCCGGGACACTGGCGCGGAGAAGAGATCGTCGAAAACACAATGTTTTCGAGCCTGTAAGGGCTCATTCTGTCAGCCCAGGCCTTCGTCCCGGCTTGCCGGGACGAAGGCCTGGGTTACCAAGATTGCTACGATTTCGACCCTGTAAGGGTCGTTCATTGGGATTAATTATTCGCGCTAAGTTTTTCAATTCGAAGATCGCACGCTGCCAACCCATGCCTTCGTCCCTTTCAGGGACTTCGACCTGGGCTGACAGAACGAGCCTTTCAGGCTCGAAAACAAGGCAGCTTCACTTCTGGGCGAGCGCATCCACTGAGCGAAGGCGGTCATCACTCGTTTGCTTACGCAATTCGGCTCGCTAAGAGTGAGCAAGCGGATTCTTTTTCATCCATCACCCCTTCACCACGCGCCGTGCTTTCATTTCGAAGCGGGGCAGGCTGCCGGGGCGGACGGCTGTCACCTCGACGCGGAAAAGCAGTTCATCGCGGATCGCCTTGGCGATCAACTCGGCAGTTCCTTCAGCGTTTGCATCCGTAGAGGTTTCGACTTCTACGCGAAGATCTGCCAACGACCCGGATTGATCGACGACAATGCGATATTCAACGACCTCAGCGAAACGCCGGATCACCGACTCGAGCGAACCGGGATAAAAATTGTTCCCGCGTAAATGGATCATATCGTCGGTACGGCCGAGAACGCCCCCTTCTAATACGATAGCGCCGCCTTCATCGCGTTGCGGGCGCAGCCGGACGAGATCGCCCGTGCGATAGCGAATCAATGGCGAGCCGGTACGTCCCAAGTTCGTTAGAACCAGTTCGCCGATTTCGCCATCGTCAACGGGCTGTTCACTAACGGGATCAATCGATTCCGCCAGATAATGATCGCTCAGAAAAGCCAAGGCGCCAGGTTTGCCAACGGTTTCAAAGGCGACGGGGCCGACCTCGGTCATACCGTAGTGATCGAACACGCGAGCGCCCCAGGCCTTTTCGATCTGCTCTCGTATCGTTGCAATGCTGCCGCCCGGCTCGCCGGCCACGATTAGAGCTCGCACTCGTGAACGGCTTAAGTCGATTCCTTCCTTGACGGCCACTTCGGCTAAGTGCAAGGCATAGGTCGGCGTGCAGCAGAGGATAGTCGCTTCGTGATCGATTAGCATTCGCAGCCGGGCGGTGCTCGTCATGCCTCCGCCGGGAATGCAAAGAAAGCCAGAAGTGGCGGCAGCCTCGAAGGCGGTCCAAAAGCCTAAGAAAGGCCCGAACGAAAAGGGGAAAAAGAAGCGGTCGCCGGGGCTAACACCCATTAGTGCGAAGCCTTGCTGCCAGCACTGCAGCAAATTACTCCAGCTAGCGGGCGTATCGAGCCAACAGAGCGCCTTGCCGGATGTGGTGCCCGATGTTTGATGCAGCCGCGAATAGCTACTCACGGAATAGGTCAGAATTTCTCCGTACGGCGGATGCTCGGTATGGTCGGCGATCAGTTCGCTCTTGGCAACGAAAGGGAGCCGGGCCAAATCGGCGGGAACGTGAAACTCTTCTAGCTTGATGGCTGAATTGGCATACTTTCCTTGATAGAAACGATTGCGAAGCATCACCTCCGCCAGCAAATCCCGGAAGCGTTCCATGGGTTCCGGCAATGAATGCTCCTCGCAGATGGGGTGCAACAGAGTGCGAAGTCAACCCCGTAGAAAGCTACGCTTGGACTCTACTTTACATTTTTTCCTGCATTCATCGAGCCTCTCCGAAAGCCGAATCGAATTTCGCATTTCCGTTTTAAGCGCCCCTAAGCTAGTCTATCCGCTGCGCTGAGCCAAGAAGTCGTCAGCTTATGCTGGGCTGCTCGCGGGAGACGGTGCGCCGATGCGGCTGGTCCGTAGCCGATTTTCTCATTCTGACTTACCGCCTCCGGGAAATATTTCCCGAAGGCGAAACGCGAGATAATCGTGGGAAAACGTGAGATGATTAAACGAAAACGAATTAGCCGCGACGTGAACACTTTGCGCAGCGATCTTGGCAGACGAGCGCTCGGCTGCGAAGCCGTCACGTCGTTGGCTAACAAAGAGACCCTTCAGGAAATATTTCCTGAAGGGCCTTTCCAATTAAATCGTGGGAAAACGCGCGATGACTTTTCAAACTTCCGTTGCACAAGCGTCTCGCTTGGGTGTTGCTCAAACGAATGACACTCAATCGGCCGTCATTCTAATGGTCAACCTTCTGGAAATATTTCCAGAAGGTCAAACTCGAGAAAATCGTGGGAAAACGCTCGGGGAAAATTCCGAATGCGGAATTCGAACTGCAGAAGCCGCGTTCACATCATGTTGAATGGATCGACGTCGACCTGGTATTCCACGCCTCCCGGCTTATGAACGACGGCAAGCACGTCGCGAAGCACTTGATGCAACAGCCCCGCACTCGCGGACTGCAACTGAAAGTGGAAGCGGTAGAAGTCTTTGAGTCGAAATACGGGCGCTTCGGCCGGGCCCAGGATACGCACACCGGCTGCACGGGGCGGATTGCGTTCGGGCGATTTCATCGCTTCGCCGAAAGCGTTGGCCAATTGATCGGCAAACTGGGCTGCCGCTTCTTCTTTCAAGCTGCGAACGATAAGCCGAACCAATCGCTGGTAAGGCGGATACTGATGCTCTTTGCGCTGTACTAACTCCAACGCGGCAAAGCTTAAGAAATCGTGCTTGGCCGCCAGGGCGACACAGGGATGGTCCGGCGTATAAGTTTGAATCATCACCTGGCCGCCGCGCTCGCCTCGACCCGTACGACCTGCCACTTGAGCAAGCAACTGGAAGGTGCGCTGGGCAGCGCGGAAGTCGGGCATATGCAACGCGACATCGGCATTGATGACGCCCACGAGGGTGACGTTGGGAAAATCGAGACCTTTCGCAATCATCTGCGTGCCGAGCAAAATGTGGACGGCCCCTTCGCGAAAAGCATCGAGCGCTTTCTGATGTGAGCCGGGGCGTTGCATGGTGTCGCTGTCCATGCGCTGCACGACTTTGCTCGGGAACTTTTCTTGAATCTCCGCTTGAAGCTTCTCCGTGCCGAGTCCCTGGTAGCGAACCGATGGTTGATTACAGACAGGGCAATTCTGATAAGGCTTCTGTTCGAAGCCGCAATAGTGACAGAGCAACGAATTGCGTTGGCGATGGAAAGTCAGGGCCAAATCGCAGTGAGCGCATTCCGCCACATGGCCGCAGCCGGGGCAGTGGACGTGCGTTGAGAAGCCGCGACGGTTGAGCAGGATCATCACTTGGCCATTCTTGCCCAGTGCTTCCTGCATCGCCTTTTCAAGCGTCGGGCTGATGGCGGAAAGCGGGCCCTTGCCTCGTTGTTCGTAGCGCAAGTCGATCAGGCGCACGTGCGGCAGCGGGCGATCGAGAACGCGATCCGGAAGGCTCAAAAGCGTGTAGCTCTTCTTCTCGACCGCATTGTGCCAGCTTTCAAGCGAAGGAGTAGCCGAGCCCATGATGATGGGCACGTTCTCCAGTTTGGCCCGCATTACTGCGACATCGCGGGCGTGATAGCGCGGCGTCGATTCTTGCTTGAAAGTCCCTTCGTGTTCTTCGTCGATCACGATCAGGCCGAGCTTGCGCGTCGGCGCGAAGATGGCGCTGCGGGCGCCGACGACCACGTTGATTTGACCGGCAGCAACCCGGCGCCAGTGGGCGCCGCGTTCGCTGTCGGTCATATGACTGTGCAAGACGGCCACTTCGCCGCAGCGGCCGCGAAAGCGTTCGATGGTTTGTGGGGTGAGCGAGATTTCCGGCACCAGGACGATCGCTTCCTTACCTTGCCGGATTACCTCTTCAATGGCTCGCAAGTAAACCTCCGTCTTGCCGGAACCGGTAACTCCATGCAAGAGGAAGGACTGATAACCGCTCGTTCGCACGGCAGTATCAATGGGGTCAAACGCTCTTTGTTGGTCTTCGTTGAAGGCGATAGGCCCGTGCATCGGCTTGTCGTCCGCCTTAGCGTGATCTTGTCGTTCGACGCGTTCGCTGAAGCGGCGGATATAACCTTTGTCGAGTAGAGCGGCGATGACGCCAGCGGAGCATTGCGCCAGTTTCGCCAACTGGCGTTGTTCCATTGCCTCGCCGTGGCTGCGCAGCTTTTCCAACACCGCTGTCTGTTTGGGCGTCAACTCGGCACGAGGTTCAACAAGGTCGCTTTCGGCCAGTGCCTCGACGAATAGGCTTTGCCGTGTTCCCGCTTGATCGCGCACGCCAGCGGGCAGCACGGCTTGGAGCACCTGCCCCCAGCCGCAGAGGTAGTAATCCGCCATCCAGCGAGTAAGCCGCAGTAGCGGATCGGTAAGCAACGCTTCTTCGTCCAAGACGCGCTGAATGTTCTTGACCCCACGCCGGGGCACATCGTCGCATACGCGTACGCAATAGCCGACCGTGCCGCTGTCGCCCCGGCCAAAGGGCGCTTCGACTCGCTTGCCTACAGCGATCTGTCCGGCTAGCTCCGGCGGCACACCGTACGTGTAAGCCTGATCCAGCGGCCGATCGAAAACGATGTCCGCGAACAGTACAGGTTCGACGGCCACAGGCTCGATTTCCGGAGCATCGCCCCCGAAGAGCGACGGTGATTGAAGGGTTGACGAACTCATTCTGTTATTTTATTCGCATCGGCAAGCTGATGATATGTCCGTTGTGAAAAGTGTTGATTTTGCTGGCAAAACTTGAAGACTATAGGCATAAGAACAATCAAATTACGATTCTACCATGGATGGAAATTTTTCATTCGGAACGGCGATGCGCTTTTTGATGTTCACCGTTCGCCTGATCGCGTTTGTCGCGTTCCATGAGAATTGTTTCGGCAGCGCGATGGCGCGAGTTGACGCCCGCTTGCGGAAAAAGCCCGCCAATGAGAATCAGTCCCGCGAGAATGAGGATAGCAAATCGCTCTCGCGGGCCGATGTCGAGCGAAACAGTTGAAGCGTGCCGTTTCCCGGTGAAAATCAAGAAGTAAGCACGGACGATGCTGATGCCGTTTAACGCGGCCGCGACGACGACGGCAATGCCGACGTAGATGTTTACTTCGATGGCGCCATCCACCAAAAGGTCAGTGGCGACGTAACCCATCGTGCCCGGAAAACCGACGCTCCCCAACCCGGTGAGAAGAAAGCAAACAGCTAGAGTTGGCGAGTGGTCGTAAAGGCCATGAAACTCGGTTAAGGAAATTCGTCCGACCCGCGATTCGAGCGCTCGAAGAACTAGTCCAAAGCCGCCCAGCGACAGCGCGACGGAAATCCACAGGCAGAGGGCGCCGGTAAGCGAAACGGGAGTATGGAGTTCGAGCCCAACAAGAACTAAAGAGGCATGGCTCAAGAACAGGTATGCATAGAAGCGGCGTGCATCCTGCTGAATTGTTCCCATGGCGGCGGCATAAACCGCCGTGAGCAATGAAACCACGCCGATGCTGCGCAACACCCAATCGGGGGCGATGGGCAGCACCAGCCGAACGGCCAGATAGACCCCCGCCAGCGGGGTTACGAATAGAATCGCATTGCCGAAGGAAGCGTTTTCAAACCAGTCGGTCACCCAGCAATGAACCGGCACGGCGCCGCAACGAACCAGGATAGCCATCAGCAGTGGAATCGTGGCCCAGGTGGTCTGGGTCTGGTGAGCGCTGTCTGCATCCACGAACGCCCAGCCCATCATCATCAAACCAACAAACAAAATCATGTGCAGCAAATAGACCCGGGGCGGGCGCTGTCGATTCAATAGTTCGATGAACGGCGTAATGGCGCCGGTTGAAAAAAGTAGAATGAGAATCCACGGATCTCGTTCTGTTGTGGCAAATCCGGCCAGTACGATCGACTCCGCGGTAAGCGACCAGCTAAACGAGAATCTCCGCATTTTGGTTCGCGCGGTTGCCAGACCCGTCAGAAAATGGAGCAGCGCGACCAAAGGAACCAAGGGAGCGCTAAGGTCGTCGAGCATGAATATCGCACGACCGAATAAAAACGGCTGAATGCTCCAAGGGCTTGCCCCGCCTGAAAGGCGATGAAGCGAGAAACTAAGCCAGGATAGACAAGCGCATGCGAGAGCGATGCTGGTAAAAGCGACGCCGCATCGAAAAGCACGCCCGGAATCGCGTATCTGGCTGACAAGTACAGCGCCTAACAGAGGCACGGCGATCGAGAACTCAAGCCACGGAAGATCCCAAACATTCATGGCAACTCTTCAATCCTTCCGGAAGGAGGCTTGATATATATCGAGCGATCCAAAGTTGGGCCGGTCAGAAAGATCGTCCAGCGCCGCTCCAACGCGTCGAACCAGCGAAAAACTTTCACGAACGGAAGGACGATATATTCGGACAGAAGTGCGTCCAAATAGCCTCGCTCCAGTGCGAAACGATAGAGCCAGGTGCGAACTCCCACAGGTATCAAGCTCCTACCGGGAGAAGCCGAACGCGGCAAACGCGATCCAATCGCATTTTCGAGAACGCGATAATCTTGAAGCAGCGTCGGCGCCCGAACGAACTGCAACGTGCGCATGCACGCATGGCCCAACAAGTGAACCAGGGCGATATAACGGAAGCCGAGGCCGATTTCCGCGACGATGATGCCCACCTGCGCCAACGACGCGAAGGACAAGGCCGACTTGATGTCGGTTTGTACGCTGCCCACCAGATAGGCATATAAAGCCGTGATCAAGCCGAGCGAAACAACTGCCGCCGACAGCCAAACGGAACATTCCAATAACGGACTGGCTCGCAAGAGTAGAAACGCGCCCAGATGCACCGACAGAGCGCCGTAGAACACCGCGCTCGAGGGCGTAGGTCCTTCCATCGCGCGCGGCAGCCAACCGGAGAAAGGCACCAGCGCCGATTTGCCTGCGGCAGCGAGCAAAAGCAGCAAGCCGATGATTAGCGCCTGGCCTTCAGGAACGGTAGCCTTGCCTTGCGGCCAGGAGTTAGCCCCAAGCAGCTTATCGAAGTCGCCTTCCCCGCTCATGTGATGCATGACAACGGCGGCCAAAAGCAACGCCGCATCGGAAACGCGATAGACGATCCAGACTCGTAAACCATTGCGAACCGGCGCGGGCCGTTCTTGGAAGAAGCCAACTAACAAAGCGGAGGAAAGGCCGACCATCTCCCAGCCGGTGAACATGGTCTCGATTGTCCCGGCGACGGACGTAATCACCATGCCCAGCAAGAATAGCGCGTAAAGGGTGAAGAAGCGATTATAGCCGCGTTCGCGATGCATGTATTTGATCGCGAATGCGGCGATCGTGCCGCAAAGAATCAAGGAGAGAATCACAAACGGAACCGACAGCCGATCGAAAACGAACTTGACGGCAAAATGATAATGCGAATGCGATGTGCTCGGTTCGCCGTGATCTTCGATCGCTACCCAGTTGCCGAGATCGACATCGACGTGCTGGGTGTCCGAAGCCAGCATAAGTGCCAGGACACCGATGGCGGCCAGTAAGCCGACGATTATAGCCGCCTGGCAGACCTTGCCGGTCATCTCTTCGCTGAGACGGCGTTCGAAAAGCGAGGAAAGGCCTAGGATCAACATGAGCAATGTCGGCGCTGCGACAACGATCAAGCCCAGCACGTAAATGACGGATTCTCGATCCATGATTTGAGTAAACTTTCCATCCTGAGAGTCCGCCAACACGGCCTGCCGTGATCAATGGTGCGCTGGTGCATTCGGCTCGCCGAATCCGTTCGCGCAATCTTGATCGTATCTTCGCAAGTCATTGTACGATTATGGACACGAGCTGCACCAATCCTCCGAACGCACGCCCATGAAGGTTACGCGCTGATTTCGGCGAACTCGAGATGTTCGCGCCAACCGCGATACCAGTCAACCGACGAGGCGGCATGCGGCAGCGTCTCGGCCTGCGGAATGTAGTCGTGAAAGGCGCCGTCTCGAAAAACCTGCAACTTCGCCGTTTCAGGATCTTGTGTGGCCAATTGAACCCAGCCATTCCGTGCCATTCGGCCGATTACTTCAATTCGGCTCATAATGCGGAGCATGGTCTCCGATTTTGTCTCGACAATGATAAGCAACCGGATCGGTTCATGAATCTCCACCATCTGCCAAGGCAATCCAGTCCGTAGATCGCTCGCCGCGCCATCCATAACGCCTAATAGAGAGGTGATGTTGTGCGGCAGCTTGGTGCCGCAGCCGTACCCGGGAGAGTCCACATGCGAGAAATAGTATTCGAGATTGATGCCCCCGCAGACGGGGAAGACGGCGCCTGAAGGTGCGCGTCAGAACGGTGGCCTCTTCATCGTCCTGCGTGGGATCGTACGAAGTCAGAAAGGCGCGTCGATCGAGATATAGGCCGCGCGTCCAGCGCCGCCGTCCAACGTGGCAAATCGCGTTGGTAGCATGCCCCAGCTCCGGTCGAGTTTGCGCCAGATCTTCCGAGCGCGCCTCGACGTGTTGTCGGGCGCCTCGAAACGAGAGCGTCAGAGGCGCCGACATGAACCGACGGCACCGTTCGTGGGCATTGCGGTCGAGCGCTGATTCGATATCCCATTGAGCTTCTACCAGTTCTTTACGATGCGATTCGGGGACGAGCTCGGAGTCAAACAAAGTGATGGCATCAGCGCAGGTGTTATGAAAGCCGCCCACGAACCACGTTTGGTCGGGAATGTGTAGACCTCGCGCTTTTAAACCTTGACGGACGCGCGGGTCATTCAAAATTTGCGCGAGGGCTCGGCCGTTCGGCGCGCCGGGGCTTCCCCCGCACGCGCCGCAATCGTACGCGGATTTGTGCGGGTTGTTCAGACTGAGCGATCCATGCCCGATCGCGAAAATCAATCGCGAGAAACCGGAAACCATGCCGATGTCTCGCAGCAAGCGCTCGGCGATATTGATCATCTCGTCGAGCGTGAAGCCGACGCCTCCATTATCGGGACCGGCAAGCGCTTGCTGCCGTTCGAGTTTCAGATGGGTGGCCGGGGGGATGGCAACCACTCGCCCCAGCACTTTACGAATTTTAGCGGTGAATCGCGGGAACAGAATTCGCGCAATCAGCGGGAAACTTGCAAGAACGCCCAAGCAGGCGGCAATGAGCGCTCCCGAGGCAAACGTTCGGCTGCGAGTGTGAAACTGCAATGAAGCCGCGCCGACTCGCCTTGCGCATGCGCGCTCGACGTCGATGCAACGTCTCCGCCTTCACGTCGGCTTCTTCCCGCACCCAGTGCTGAGGCCGGATCACGATCGGACACAAAGGCACGAAGTGCGCGTCCGCACGCGCCTGATAATACATTGCGACCGCAAAAAAGCCCGCTGCACCGAACGTTTCCACATAGGGCGCA
Organism: uncultured Planctomycetota bacterium; assembly: GCA_963718635.1. Lineage (GTDB taxonomy): Bacteria > Planctomycetota > Planctomycetia > Gemmatales > Gemmataceae > JAIOQJ01. The sequence goes on from OY970367.1 coordinate 407,984, forward strand.
ATCTCTTCCAAATGGCGCCGGAACGATTCTTCGCGTTCGTCCAGGCACGTTATAACCTGGAACCGTGCCTTGGTCGGTTTGAATGCATTAGCTGCGTGTAGAGCGAACGCATCCAACGTCTGCGTGGCGAATCGTCGTTCGTACGCAAGATGGAAGACTTGCCGTCTTTCGACCGTATTGAACGCATTAATCTCGAGAATGAGTCCTGCCCATTCTGTCTCGGAAAGAGCGTAAAGTTCATCCGGCGACCAACCGAGAACCTGAGCCAACTGAAAGACGGAAAACGCGCGCTGTTCGACGCTTGGCGGCGAATAGTCCGAACGAATGCGTTCGGTTGCCGCCTCGCGCACGGCATGTAATTCTCCACGCAAACCAAGAGCCGATCGTGCTGCGTCGGCGACGGACAAGCGGTCGAGAATGAGACGAATCGCCAAGAATTCGACGACGCTCCCCGAAGGAATCGGGTGAGCCACGCGATCCCCGCGCTCTTCGACTTGTTTGATCATGCCGCCCCAACCGCGCAGCGCAAGCAGTGTGGCGGATAGGAAATCCCGCCACTCGCCCTTCGTGACCCCCAGCGCCTCGAGCGATTCCTCGATCGACTCAAGCGGAGTAATGTCGTCCGTTTCAAGACGGATGAGTTCCTCGGCCAGCCGGCCAAGCCAATGATCGGGAGGCCCAAGATGTTTGCGATAGAGCTCGCAGAACGAACGAAAGAAGCCTTCTTCGCGTTTCGGAAGGGGCCAGTTTGAAAATCCTTGATCGAGGAAAGCAGCGCTGAAGCGAATGAGCAATTCGTTCACTCGCGGGTCGCAGTCAAAACCGCTGGCTTTCTCGATAAGGTCGCGATGGCGTATCGTCGGCTCGGGCGGCATTGCCTGCACCGGCGCCTTCGCGACACCGGCGCAACAGACTCGCCAGAGCGCCTGCAACGTGAACGCTTCCCACGTCTGCTCGCTCCAGGTTTCAATCGCCGATTCGCCGAAGCGTTCGAAGATCGCATGAAGCGTCCGCGAGGCTTCCGGATCCTTGGCCGCGGCGAAATTGTTACGGGCCGTCTCGTTGCCGCCGCGTAGATCGCGCATAACCCAACGTCGTGTCTCGGCGATCATCTTGCCGCTGGTCGCCGCGGACGCGTCGCTGCGAAAACGCCGCAACGCGTCAGTCTCCGCCACAAACCACAGCAACTCGTCGGTCGGACCGGATCGCAAAGGGTACTCGAGCATCGCAAGCCATAAATCGAGGCGCGAGCTGTTCCTTAAGATTTTCTCGTCGGCTTTAAATCCCAGATTTTCCCGGACCACGGCTTCCAATTCGCCGACGCGGATTCGCCCGCGTCTTAAAGCGTCGCGGTAGCGCTCTTCGGTAAGAAACGGGTGACAGCCGAATACCTTCGCGCCCGCCTTGACTCCTTCGAGAAAGGGAGAATCCTCAAATGCGTGCAGGGTATTGTGATGAATGAAAACCGTAATCGGGCCTTGAGCCGGGAGCAGATGCGCGGCATGGTCGATCGCGTGCTGCAAATCGTTGAAGTGAGATTGATCTCCCTGTGCCTTCGACGAGCTGCGATGGCTGACTGGCGCTAATACGACCATTGGTCTTCCCTTAAGCAAACGGAAGGCGATGCATTTGGCAAAGGCTTTGGAACCGAAGTCCACGACACTTATGCCAAATACGATTCACATCCCAGCAGGGAGAGGAATTGTTTGTATCACTGATTCTTTTCGCGGTATTTCTTGTTTCTCGGGCAGCGTGCGGCACATCGCGTCTTTCTGCCGTTGCGAAGTTCAACCTTCGATGTAGTTATAGCCTAAAAGTCGTGCCGCTGTCAGAAACCGCTGCGCGAAAAGATTTGGAACCGTTGCAGAGCCTTTTCGAACCTCTCTATTACCGGGCAGTTCAAGTGCCTCGCGTTGTCGTTCCATCACGCTGCGACTCGCAACCCTAGGCTCGGCTGGCGGACCGACCAACTCAATACGTGGTCGGCGATCACTTCGTTCACTCGTTCGTTCATCAGCGTCGCGATGTCGGGATCAATTTTCAGTCGAGGATGCTCAACGAGGTGGCATAGCGTTCGCAGTCCAGGTCTCATTCGCACGGGTGACCAGTCGCCTACGACATCCATTCCGGCCAGGTTTCCGCCAGCGGCATTTTGAAACCAATCGAGGATCTCGCGCACCTCATGGAATCCAAGCGTTCCCGAATCCCAATTCACCAGTGATTCATCGGCGCTCATGGCATCTTTATCGAGAGAGATATAGAGAGGCCAACGAGCCAGGTCTTCCTCACACGTCTGCAGTGCATTGTCGAGCGTGTGGGCAACTGATGGCGATCCCGGGCGCAATAGAGGCTGGTGCGACACTTCTGGCCAGGAACCGCTGTGGAATTGTCGATAGGCAGGCAACACGGTTACACGCCCCGACCGCAGGTCGTGCCAAGGCGCCAGATGGCGATAGAGATTATCGAAATCGAGATCGCCCCCAATATGGACGACCCGCTTCAAATTAGGCAGCTGCAGAGCATGCCAAAGCCACGTGCCGCAATGCATCACCGGAATGGCACGCATCCAATCGGGGTGCTTATCAATCACAAGCAGATTGAACGGCTCGGGTTGCTGAGCCAAGAGTGCCAGGGTCACGTGATGAAAGTCACCAGAACCCAAAAAACTCAAAGATGGTTGATCGTCAACCGCTCCCGCTAACTGCCTTTGAAACTCGGCAAATTGACGGAAGCCGCATGTCATGCGCAGATAAGGGCCCCATTTGGAAAAATCAAGCAGGCTCGGTGTAAACCGACGCATCAGGCGACTCTGGGCCGTCACGGCTCCGTCGAAATCGATGACTCGCAGTTGCATCCGGTCTACCTTCACGCTTGATGGATCGGCGACGAAGCGGAAAAATAGCCCGCCCTGCCTAATCGGTCAATGCCAGACTGCGGAGACGGTAATTTGCGGAGGTGCGCCAACGGACTCTGGCGAGCGGCGCAGCGTAAGCCCGCCGTGGGTTCGGAACCACGGCGGGCTTACGCCGCGCCGCTCGCCAGAATTGCCAGAATCGATTGGCGCGCCCGAGAGTCACTCCCAAATAATTCGCCTTGCTCAAAATCGTCTCCTTTGCCACAATCCCGCACACGATCGACCGAGCTATGGCCTTGTCTAAGGATCAATTCCCATGCGCGTTTGGTTACGCCGACTGCCAGGGCTCGGCATTGCCTTGATCATTGTTCTTGTGCCCTTGATGCACTATCGCGCCACCTACGCGCACGGCAAAAGACTGCGCGAAGTTACTCCGGAAAAGTTTTACCGTTGCGGCCAATTGACACGCCCGGGTTTCGCGAAGCATTCGCCCGCTATGGCATCCGGACAGTCGTCAACCTGCAAGATGAAGATCCGGACCCGCAGTTAGCCGCGGGTTTCTATCGCGAAAAGCCGACAACGCCTGAGAGCGAAGTCTGCGAACAAGCAGGCGTGCGCTATGTAATGATTAGTTTCGATATGCCCCGGCGTGACAAAGCGCCTTTCGAACAGGCCAAGTCCATCGATGAATTTTTGAAACTTCTCGACGATCCAAAGGCCTATCCCATCCTATTGCACTGCAAGGCAGGCCTGCATCGCACAGGTCTCTTGACGGCAGTCTATCGGATGGAGTATGAGGCGCTGGCCGGTGGCGGAAGCTCTCCGAGAGCTGCGCGCAACGGGTTTGGAGATACGGCAGCGACGACTGCCAACGACTACATTTACTCTTACCTCGAGAATTATCAGCCGCGCTGGAAGCGCCAAGCGGCAACACCCCGAAGCAAAGAGACTGCCGACGGTTTGTCCCGATCAAGTGAAGGACCGCCATGACCATCCTCGACCGCATGATTTTCTTTGCTTTCCTTCGATCCTATTTCATCTGCTTGGTCAGCGTGCTCAGCTTGTACGTCATCCTCGACATGTTCACCAATTTAGATGACTTCGGCGCCAAGTCCGGCAAGTTCATCGACGTGTTGCAAAACATCTTCGACTATTACAGCATTCGCTGCTTTCAGTATTACGATCGGCTCTGTGAAGCGACTGCCATGCTTGCCTCGGTATTCACCATCACCTGGGTGCAACGGAGCAATGAACTCCTGCCGATTCTGTCAGCTGGCGTTTCCACCCATCGGATTCTCAGGCCCATTCTCATGGGCTCGGCTTTGATGCTCGGCCTGGGCGTCGTTAATCAAGAGTTAATCATCCCACGCATTGCTACCCTGCTGGTTCTCGATCGCGATGACCTCGAAGGCGAAAAGGAATTGATGGTCCAGGGCGCCTATGATCCCAACGGCGCTCACTTGGAAGGCCATTGGGCTTTTCGCAAAGATCTTACAATCAAGAATTTCTACGCGACTCTGCCTGAAACCCCAGCCAATAACATGATCCACCTGAGCGCAGAGATGGCGCGTTATATTCCGCCGAGCGATGACCCGATCAGCGGCGGCTGGCTGTTGATGGGAACGACGCCCCCTGAAATCGAAGCCGAGTATCGGCCCGACATGCTCGTTTCACTTGCGCCTGGCAAATACTTCCTGCACGTCCTCGAGGTCGACTTCGAAACGATCACACGGCAGTCCAAGTGGAATGCGTTTTCCTCGTCTCAGCGGCTTTACGATCTGCTCAATCGTTCCGACGCCCCCCGGCAGGGGCCTGTCGCCGTACTCTTTCACGCCCGCATCAGTCGTCCGGTCGTAGGCCTGTTAATGGTCGTACTCGGTCTTTCGGTGATCCTCCGGGATCAGACTCGGCACATGTTCATCAGTGCCGGTCTTTGTCTGCTCAGCGGCGGCCTCTTTCACGGCGTCATCATCATCAGCAAGTTTCTCGGTGATGCCGATTACGTTTCACCGGCGATGGCAGCCTGGCTCCCCGTCTTAATCTTCGGCCCCTATACCCTGGTGCAGTACGACTCCATTCATACCTGATTCGCTCTTCTTTTAGTCCGTTAGTGTTAGACGTCCTGCTAACGAGGAGTATCAAAAATCGCCGGTGCCGCGTTTGGACCACCAAGGGAGTGCCAAGCCGCCATCCATGTTGAGAGTGCTGCCGGTCATGTACTGGGTCGCTGGGTCGACGAGGAAGAAGACGCCATGCGCGATCTCTTCAGCTGTCGCCAGCCTGCCCATCGGCGTGGCTTTGCTGGCTTGTTGAAGCGCATCTTCGGAAAAGAACTTGCGCTCGCCGGGCGTATCGGTCCAGCCGGGATAGAGGATGTTCACTTTAACTTGATGCGGCAGCAGTTCAAGGGCAGCCGAGCGGGCCATTTGATCCAAAGCGGCTTTCGCCATGTTGTAGGCCATGCAGTTGGGGAAGGCGATTTGCGCATGAGGGGAACTGACGATAACGACCGAACCCCCTTGCTTCTGCGCCAACATGACATTGGCGCAGGCACGAAGTGAATAATAGGCGCCCCACATCGAGACATCGATCGTCTTGCGAAACCCGGCCATATTCGCGGAGGTGAAGGGTTCGCGTTCGCTGAAGACGGCCGAGGAAACAAAGATATCAAGCCGACCCAGTTCGCGTACAGTACGCGCAACCATCTCTTCAACTGCGGCCTGATCGGTGACGTCTACCTTCAACAAAAGGGCCGTTCGACCAAGAGCACGGATGTCGGCCGCCGCCTGTTCGGCGCTTTCGGGCATCGTCAAATAATTCAGGGCGACATCCGCTCCCTCTCTGGCGAGATGGAGTGCTGTCGCCCTGCCAATTCCAGATGATGCACCGGTGATCAATGCTGTTTTGCCGGCCAGTTTTCCCATAGACATGATTGCCTCAACGGTTTGCCGGGCCGTGTGAGCGAATCAATCGTCGTCGCCCCGGCCTTTTGGTTTTGCTAAGCCCGCTTTTTCCATAAGCGACATGCTGCGAAGTCCATCCTCTTCGCGCAGCTGCGACTCCAGAGCATCCTCCGCGTCGGAGGTAATGTTGTACTGAATCGTATATCGGCGGTTGGCGATGGCAATCTCGTCCCCGGGGCGGACGGGGCGCTGCAGAGTGCGCGCGCCATTCACCTTGATGCCGTTGCTGCTTCCAAGATCGCGAAAGAACCAATAGCCATCCCGCAACGAAAGTTCACAGTGCAGGCCTGAAATATTCGGAAACTTCAGGCAGATATCGCACGATTCGCGTCGTCCGACCGTCATGACCGGCCTGATCAGCGGAATCGAATCGCCGCCTCCAAGCGGAATCAGTTCCGCTCCTTTGTCTCGACTCATGAAACACCTCTCGACGCCAGATAATTGAATAGAAAAATGCGGCCCATCGGAGAGCAATTTCGAGTATACCCGGCAATATGGCGATTGCCAAGAAAATGGAGCAGGTTCATCGCGGGCGGAGTGCGCCAACCGATCCCGGCAAAAACGCAGATCGCTCTTCCCACCCTCCCCCTGCAAAGCCAGAACGAGGGTAAAAGGGGTTCGCGCTCGATGAACCACATCAAGCGCGGCGCCCTGAGGAACCCGCGCGGATGGTGTATTTCGGCTGGGGATCAAGCGCAACAGGGAATTAACCCAGCGGCGCTCTTTCTCGCCGGAGATGGCGTCGAAATCGTCGATGGCTCCTTCCCATTGTACCCGGCGGGCGAGCGTGCCTGGGTCGCCCACCAAGATAAGTCGGCTGCGAGCCCGAGCGAATAAACGCGGGAGCAGTGAAGGCTCTTCACCAAACGTGACGGCACGCGAGACATGGCTTCGTGTCAGGCTGATGATCAGGACATCACACTCCGAATGCAGCAGTGCAGACGGATCAACCACGCGCTTATCGCCGGGAAGATAATGTTGCAGCACTTGCGCCTGAGCCGGATAAGCAGCCGTAATGAATAATGAACGATCGCGTGGCAACTGCCGCACCAAGTCGGCGATGGCCTGCGCTTCCGGTAGGTTGGCAAAGCCTTGCTGGGGAAGCATTCGAGCAAGTTCGTCCGGCAATAATTCGCGTTGTCGCGGGTCCGCCAAGTTGATTTCGTAACCAGCGCCACCGCGGCGCTGAGCCGTCGGCGCTCGTCGAGGGACTGCTTCGAACTGAACGGCCCCTTCGTGTTTCGTCGCGGCCGAGTATCGAGAACCGACCACAACTGCCTCGTTTAACCAGGCAGCGATTTCGGGCGTATGCCGATAATCGTTTTGCAGTTGGCAAGTCCGCCCGCCATCGCGTTTGAGCAGATGTTGAATGGCCCACGCCTCCGCCTTCGCGCGATCCCAGCCTTGGGCGAGTTCGAAAGTAAAGACGAAGGCGGCATGAGAGTGCCCCGACGACAGGTGGGGCATTCGTAGGCCGACGCCATCGCCTAAGTCGACGCCGATTGGTGGGAGTTCATCGCTGACAGTTGAATTGAGATGAAGCCGCCATTGGCCGTCCGACTGCTCCCAGCAGGCGATACGAATTCGCGGCTGACAGGGGATCTCGCCCAGTTCGTGGAAGAGATATTCCTTCGCTTCACCGAGCAACATGTTGGGCGGAAAAAGAACCTCGGCCAGGATCGGTTCGCCCGCATTCGGCAAGATGCGAAGCTCAATATCCGGCCGATCAGCGACAGCTTCGCGCTCGAGCGTTCGTCGCTCCACTTGTGAAGTGCGATGCAATCGGCAGCAAAGGCGGTCGCCTTCATTCACCCAGGTTTCCTGATGGAGAGCATCCCATAGCTGGCCAAAGAGGTCGCGGCTCGCCAGGGGCCTTGTGGCCGACCCGTTTTGTCTCGGCGAACTCATTAAAGTGGTTGCGGTTGCCACGGGCTCGCCAAGCAAAACCCAGCGCCTCGCCTTTTGGCAGACGGCCAACAGTTCGGTCTCCGCGAATCGATCGGCGTCGTAAACGATCAGCAAGTCGAAAGGCTTCGTAAAAAACAATGGCTCGGCCGAGATGCTGGAGATGGGACCTGCAACTAACGACAACGAACCTCGCCAATGGCGCAAAACGGCTTCGGGTTCGGCGTTAACGTAGGTTTGCCAATGTCCGGCCAGTTCGGCCTTTTCAATGGAGGTGTCAAGCTGCTCCGACCACGAAGTTTGAGAATCGTCGGCCGATTCGCTCGCGATTGGCGCACTATTCGATGTCGCCGTAATCAAAGCAATTGACTTGTCCAACGTGCGTATTTGTTCCTCAATACCATCAATCTGGACGTTGATCTCCCGCTCGCGGCGGTCAATTTCCAGTTCAATGAGCGCTTCTTCCTTGGCGGCGAACTCCGCTTCGGCGTTCTTTCGTTCGAGTTGCAAATTTTCTTCGTGAACTCGGGAATCGGCCAGGCATTGTTCCAGGCCGCTCACCTTCCCCTGAATCGCATCGAGAGATTGCGGAAGCGATTTGTTCAAAAGCGCCTTCCAAAAAGCGACAGACCAAAAGTGGCTGGACTGCCTCGCTTCAATCAGGGGTCGGAGCGCTTCGCATTCTCCTTTGCTGGAGCGGACGGCCAACTCGACGCGGGCTCGCTCTTCGCGCAGTTCCGCCTGCTTCGAGTCGATCCGGCCGATAAATTCCAGATTCTCCTCACGGCACGCGGTCAACAAGTTGTCAATTTCCAGATCGTGACCGGGCGCCTTGGCTGAATGCATTGCATGATCGCGAATGGCCTTCTTCTGTTCGCGCAACCGATCGCACTCCGCCTGGTGCGCTGCCCGGGCTTTATTTAGGTTTTGCAAATCGCGTTCGATTGCCTGAAGACGTTCGTACTCGTTGCGGGCTTCGACTGCGAATTCGTTAGCCTGTTGAATCAAATGGCGAAGCCAAAACTCTTCCTGACGTCGTGGGGTCAAGTTGAGAAGGGACGGGGCTAGACCGTCCGCCGACTCGTGACGAGCGACCAGACGAATCGCCTTCAGCCGATCGATCGGCAGAGCGGCCGATAAAACCGCATCGGTTGAAGGTCCGTCCGGAGCAACGATTAGAACGCGTATGCTGCGCTCGACCGCTTGTCGCACGATCTCAACAGCGACGCGGGTTTTTCCACTGCCTGGCAGGCCTTGGATCAGCAGAAGGTCGGGCGTTTGGAGTGCCCGGGCGACTGCGTCAACCTGGCCGTCGTCAAGACTGGAATCGAACGCAGTAATCGGATCAACGAACGGAAGAACGGGGAGCGAAGTGGAACCGGCCGAATTCCGGGCGAGGTTGACAAAGGACCGGAAATTGACATTCGATGAGGAATTGGTCGTTGGAACAAGTTCCCGAGGAAGCAAGCTTTGGCGCCGAGCGAATTCAAGTAATCTGTCACGGTTGCCGGCGAGCCACGACGAGCCGGCATCAGAAGGCCGAACGACGCGCGAGAGATCGACGACCGGCGTCGTAGCGGCTCGCAAGGTCAAGGCAGTGCCGTTCAAGGCATGCGCCTCATGTTGACTCATTGCGCAACCTCGGCATTGCGGTTCGCGTCAAAGCGCCGGAGTGCACCCCTTCCTGAACAAGCCAGTGCATTGCTTTTTCGTTACATATGCAAGCCCGCATCGTCTTCGCTCCAGCCATACGTTTGATCAGATCTAGGTGGGCAGCACGTGCGAAAGGGTTAAAAACGAGAGTTAGTTGAGTTAGACGGCTCACTGGGTGATTCTAAAAAGTATAGACGGTTTCAATGGCTCGTTCTATCGTTCTTTCGGTTTTTTAGTTCAATTCATCAAAGTCTTCACGAATGCTTAATGTTTGAAAAGGCAGCCTAATCACCCTTACACGGAATGAAACTCATTCCTTGGTGGCGGACTTAATTTCGATTTTCGGTTTGGCCATCAGAAAGCCGGATACTGGTAGGAGCGGCTTGAAGTCGCGAATTTCGTGCCAACTATGGTCGGTGATTTTCAGATGGCCGGGCCCGATCGAGCCTTGGCCGAGCGTTGCATCAAGGCCGAGCCATTGACCCTTCACATAGACCTCCGTCCACATATGGAAGGCGAGCGCAGGCGCCGCCATAAGCAGGATCGTTGATGTAGACCAAGCCAATGGCCGTTCGCGCCGGTATCCCCTGCGCCTTGCACATTGCAGCCGCCAACATGGAGTATTCGGAACAATCTCCCGCCAAGGTCTTGGCGACATGATCGGAAGTCGCCATCGCTTCACTGTAGTTGACCGCCTTCATATTGGCTCGTACCCAGCGCTCGATCGCCTTCGCCTTGGCCCAAGGATCTTGCAGGGTTCCCACGGCTCGGGCGGCAAGGTTTTTCACGTTTTCGTCGTCGCTATTGAGAAAATAGTTGCTTTTCAGAAACTCGTCGGCCGCTTCGGCGGGCTTGGCGAGGACTTTCGGCGTACGGCGTGCTTCGACGACAAGCTCAAATGTTTTACCATTCAGCTTCTCGATTGTCTGGCGATCATCCGTTTTGATCAACTTGGCCGGATCGGCATCAGTCCCGACCGTTATCACATACGTAATACTGCCAAGACCATGCACGTCGCCACTGATTGCTCGCGGCAGGCGGATCGTCTGCAATTTCGTTAAATCGGGCACAACGCCCAAGGGGCCCATTGCCACCGCCTGAGTGGAACGGAGAAAGGTAAGCGAGCCGAAGTCGGGCATCTCACAGCGATTCATCACCGGCTCGAGCGTTTCAGGGTCGAACCAAATTGTAGACGTAGGCATTTGCACGTTCATGATCTGGTCAGGAACCAATTCAGCGCGCAGCAATTTCTTCTTGCCGCCGCGCGGCAGCAGGATTTCTTCGATCTCTTTGACCGTGACACGAACGGTAGCCACTGAGCTGAAAGTCGGTTCGAAAATCCGATAAGTCAGTTTGTCCCCCGCGCTGAACTTTTTGACGCGCAACATCATGGCTTCCGCACTCACGCCGATTACTTTGCCGTCCCAGGGGATGGAGAACTCATTTTTGACCGCCGATTCAATTCGGAGGTTCATCTTGTTCTTGCTCTCGTCGAGCTTGCCGGTCATCGAAAGAACTTGTTTCTGAGCCAACCAATGGCGCATGAAAACGCCTACCACTTCGCCCGAATCGGTTTCTTCCGTACCATTCTCGGCCTTGAGCTGGGCCAGTTGCCCATCCCGCTTGATCGTCAGGCGAAGTTCCCGCGTGCCACGCACCAGCTTCTGCCCGTTTTCGCCTACCGACTGGGTGTATAAATGGAGGTAGCCGATCTGCTGATCGCGTCCTTCGCGATCGCGGGCGAATGCGGTATACCAGATGTCCTCGATCGGCTTATCGGGAGCGGCCTGTCCGAAACTGATGCCGCTGGCCGACAGTCCCATCAGCAGAACGGTGCAAATAAATCGCATAATTAGCATTCCGAAAAATGAAAATCCGCCGTTGTGTAATCGCTTGCGTTGCGAAAATCGTTCTTGACATTATCGCCTGTTTTACCTGAATTCTTCAACCATTCTTATTATGGTTGAAGCTGGGCAAGGCTGGCAAAATGTATGCAGTGTCAGCTCTACCCGAACGACCCGAACTCCCCAACCGGAAGAGTGCCCGGAATCGTCACGGATTCTCTGGCATCTCTATTTTGTGTGCTAGATTACAGAAAGACAGTAATCAAGCCGGCCGGTGACACGAGCCCCTATTGACCTCGTTGCCATAATAAGCCGGCCTGCCGAAATTATTGCTCCCCTTCAGACATTTCGAATCCAAAAGGGAAACCGATATCGTGACCATGCTCGCCAGTTCACTTTGTACTCCGTCCGGCGGCGAATTTACTTTGACCAGCGCCATCCGGCCGGCGCACGGCGGTTCGATTATTCCGACGGCTGGCTATCGCCTGGAACGATTCCGCGATCCAGTCAGTCGCCGTTCGATGCCGGTGCTCGCCGCTTCAGTTACGGCCGAACGTTTATTCGAAGTTTTCATCGACCTGCTGCAACCACTCGGTGACACGGTCGACGTAATCCTCGAATCGAGTCATGAACAAATTGACGACTTCCACGACGACCTACGCCGAAGCGACATTGATGCTCCCGTGCTTGCCAGCCATCTTTACGATTACGAAGAACTCCTCCTCAACGATGGTTGCGCGGGAGTGGCTGTTCTCGCCCAAGGGCAGCCAATTGAAGTCCAATTCGACGAGCATAAGCTTTTATACGTTTATGCCGCCGACCTCAAACCGTTTCGCCGCATCCTGCGATCCCACGGCATTCGCCGCGACGACCAGTTGCGTCTCATCGCCGAATCCGACCATTATCATCACACGCTGCCGGAGTACGCAGAAGAGTTTCGTCAACTTTGGTGCCGCATGGGCGCCGGGGATGTTGACTCCGTGTTGAATGAAGGCAACGGCTGGTCGGCCTGGTAGAATTACTTGGTTAATGATGTGAATAGGGGACCACATGTAGCGGAAGTCGTTAGACTTCCGGGTTCGTCGGAAGTCTGACGACTTCCGCTACGAGCTTGGCGCTATGCGTAGCGGAAGTCGTTAGACTTCCGGGTTTGGCTTACTTGCTCCGCTCGCCTCAAGCTCAAGGCAACGGCAGATCTTTGAATTCGAATTCGAGTTCATGCGATAAAGTCAGCCATTCAGCGAGCACGAGCTTCGTCGCCGGTCCCAATTTTGAATCGGGCGGCGCCGTGAATTGATAGCTCGCATGCACTGCGGTGGGCGAATTGTTGATGAAGTTCGACACGCCCTGCGACTGAAACTTACGCCCCTGATCGTCGTAAAGTTCGAACTTCTGCTGAATGCTATTGACCCAGTTGTAATCCGGCTGTTCCCCGTTCTTCACGTGCCGTTTCACCACCATCGTGATCGTCCACGTATTGTTTTGCTCGACCATATCCTCGACCTCGATGTCGGCACTCGCGCCGAACCCGGTTCGCTTTTTCTTGCCGGCAACCAGCTTTTCGATCACCACATCGGGCTTTGAACCCGAAAGCACGGTGACGACCACCTTCCCTTTGACCAGCTTGGCGCGTTGAGAGTCCTTTGCGGGCTTCGCCATTTGCGCGGCCACTGAATGCTGATAATTGCGGAAGAGTCCGTTGCCGTCGTTGTATTGCACATTGAATTGCTGGTTTTCTTCGAGCCTTGGCAGCAGTGACACACCGTTTTCGTCTTCGGCATGGGTGAGCCTTGGCGGGCTTACGGAAAGTAGCGCCACTTTTGGCTCGGATTGAATCATGAAACTGAAGTTCAAGCTGTTTTCGTATTGGTTATTGTTCGGATCAATCCCATTGCGCGGCAGGTTGGCCAAGTTGACGTAACGGTTATAATTGAATGTCTGGGCGACAAAGCGGAACGGGCCGCGGTGATCGACATACGGCGAGAGGGTGTTGTTTTGGTAAAGGAATACGAGTCCTTCTTGATTGTCGAAGCCGGGAGTGAGTTGGCCGTCATTGCAGATTTTCTCCAAGGCCTGCCAATAGGTGACGTTGGTCATTTCAATGGTAATTTTCTGCGGTCCATTGCCCTGAAACTGCAGCTTATACCCCGTTTGGCGGGCCAGCTCCTTCACCACCTCTTCGACGGGGCGCTCCTTCATGTTGATAGTGACGAGCTTCGGCGCAAACAGCACCGCCTTTTCGATCTTCTCTGTCAAGACTTCGACCCGCCGGCGGATCTCCTCGTCCCTGCTCGAATGGGCAGGCGCAAGGCGGCGAGAGCCTCTTCGCCCGCTTGCTCCAAGGCTTTGCCTGCCGCTAGCCGGGTGCGAAAGTTGTCATCGCCCAATTGGCGGATCAATTTTTCGAGCGTCTCCGGAGTGAGGCCTGCACTATCGGCAGCTTGTGCCTTCGCTACGAACAGAAAAGTCCCGACAAACACGGCCGTAAAGAAAAATCGGTGCATCATGGAGCGCCTCAAGTCAAAGCAGGAAAATCGTGGGGATGGAAGAGGCACTATGAGCATACGCCCATTAGATGGGGATTGACAAGACAATCCGGTCGATCGGGCAAAAAGAGGCGACCGTTACAGCCGTTAGAAAATGTTCAATGGCTAAAGACGGCCATTAAAATAAAACGATTGAGCCAAGTTTAAGGGATCCGAAATCCCTCCCGTTGCCCGGAGAACGTCTTCGCGATGCCGTTCCTGCTATTGATTTGCTTGATGACCGTTTGCCTGCCAATCAGTTGGCCAGCCCCGTTATTTGGCGTCAGCGAACAGGAGAGCATCGTCTATACGGGCCTTACCTGTCTATCACTTTTAATGACTGCCTTGGCTGCCGTTAGACTGACGCTCGGGCGGCTGACGCGATCCCCGGACAGCCGCGATTCGGTTGGTCACCAGTATTCGACGGCCCGCATCTATCTCTTCTTCATCAACCTGCTCGGATTCGCACTCTGTCTGCTTGGCTGGGGGTGGGGGCGGACGGCCGTCCATTTAGCCTCGATCACTTTCGACGATCGATTGATCCTCGCGCCCGCCGGCGAACTGCTCATCTTGGCGCCCTTCTTAATTGTCCAGATCGGCTCCTGGTTCACTTTCTTCAGCGTGGATCGCGAATTCTATCGACTTGCTTCGAGCTCCGCGCGCCGGGATCGTTTCTGGTCGGCGCTCCGGTTATGTCTTCTTCCTGCTGCGCCAGCAATTGATCATGGTGTTCGCCCCTCTCTTGTTGTTGATGGGACAACAAGCGCTCGAACGCATGTATCCTTCCATCCTGCAAGAGTCTTGGCTGCCGATCGCTTCTTTATTGATTCTGCCGATGTTTCTGCTCGTATTCCCGATGATGATGCCGCTTTTGCTCGGCCTGCATCCGCTGCCGCGCAGCGCGTTGCGCGATCGAATGATCGCCAATGCCAGCCGGCTGCGGTTCCGCTTCGCCCAGATCTACCTTTGGGATACGCGTGGCGCCGTCGCCAACGCCATGGTTGTCGGCGTCGTTTCCTGGGTGCGCTACGTCGTCTTTACCGATCGACTGCTCGACGAGATGGCCGACGACGAAATCGATGGCGTGCTGGGCCATGAAATCGGCCATGCCCATCACGGCCATATTTTGTACTACGCCTTTTTTCTGATGCTCAGTTTTGTGCTGATGGGCGCCTTGATGCAGACCATCCGCTCGGTCGACGATGAGACTTCCGCGCAGCTACAAACGCTTTTCATTATTGCGCCAGTGGCCATGATGGGCCTTTACATGTTCGCGGTTTTCGGCTTCGTATCGCGACGCTGCGAACGCCAAGCGGATGTCTTCGGTTGCCGCGCAGGCTCGTGTCGAAACCCGCATTGCCGCGGCCATGACGAAACGACTGTGCTGGCCGATCGCGGGCTCGGCCTGTGCCCGACCGGCATCAATGCCTTCGTTCGCGCGTTGCGCCATGTCGAAGAGATCAACGGCATGGCCCGCACCCATGCGAATTGGAGCGGCGCTGGCTTTCTCGGCAAGCTTCACTTCATCTTCCGCCATTTGACCGGCTGGCTGCACACTTGGCAGCATTCGACCATCCAAAAACGCGTCGCCTTCCTGGAAAGCATTGCCGTCGATCCGCAGATTGAACAGCGTTTCCAGCGTCGCGTCGGCATCTTGAAGTGGGCAGTAGCGGTCGGCCTGTGCCTGTGCGTTATCGCACTCGGCGCCTGGCAAGGCTGGGATGTGCTGCTGATGGCGATGTAACCGCTCGCGACCCATCTGTTCCCAAAGCCTCAACCAATTTGGGTCGCAGCGGTCAGTCTGGCGATCTGTTCCTTCATCGTGTGCGGGGGTTTCGGGGTTGTCTGCCGACTGACACCATCAACTTTCAGAGAGATGAAAACCGGTGTATCATCGGAAAACGCTGTGGCGCAGGCAGCCTGCCACTGGTCTAAGTCATCAAAAGCGTACACGCGCTCGATGCCTGCTGCACGTGCCAGACCGGCATAGTCAACCCGGCCTGCACCAGGGAGGCGCTGGCCGCCGGTCACTTCGTAAATGCCATTGTCGATCAACACGATATGCAAAGGCGCGGGATGGCCCGCGACGGTCACTAAGGCGCCCAAATTCATCAAAAGCGACCCATCGCCCATGATCACAATCGCCCCGCGATGAGGCTGCGCCAAGGCGAAACCAAGAGCCAGCGATATACCTTGCCCCATGCTGGAAGGCATATAGCTGAAGTCGAGAGGCGTATCCGAAAGGCTCGGCCAGATACCGACGGAAGCCATGGAGGAGATGACAACTCGTTGCCCCCGGACGGAAGCAATCGGTTGCAACGCTTCATAAAGTGTCATCGCGACTTCTCTCGATAACCTGCTTCGAGGGCAATTATGCTATATCTTAATGAAACGGCGAAACTCTCTGCCCTGGAAAAATCCTTCAGAGCGTAGCCTTACAGGGCCGATGCACGGCGTTGTCGCATACCCAGGCCTTCGTCCCTTTCAGGGACTTCGGCTTGGGCTGACAGCATGAGCCTTTCAGGCTCAAAGCCATCGGCGAATTTGGTTGTTTGTAACGATCAGGCCAGCCCCCTGTCCACAATCGGCAACGTACTATTGTCTATCAGATGGCGTAATCATCGCCAAACATGCGCGCTTTCTTGGGTGAAACGCAGACGTGGTCGCCTGGTTTCAGCTGCAAGAAGTTGTAACGGTCCGGACTCAGATCGACGTTGACCATCAGGTTGAATTGGTCGTTGAAAAGGCGAATTTTCACCACCGAACCCGCTGGGTTAATGTGCATGATTCGGGCTTCGAGGCCGCCGTTCTCAACATGGGATAATTCGATGTCCAGTTCGTGCGGTCGGATGTAAACGTGTCCGGTTTCAGCGCCCTTATGGGCGATCAACGGCAATGGCATCTCGACATGCCCGAGCAGGGCTCGGCCATCGCGCAGGCTAACCGGGAAGATATTCACGTTGCCGAGAAAATCCATCACGAAGGCATTAGCGGGATGTTCGAACACTTGCGCAGGCGTGCCATCCTGTTCAATTTTTCCTTTGTTCATCACCACGATTTGGTCGGCTACCTCGAAGGCTTCTTCTTGGTCGTGCGTCACAAATAAACTGGTGACGTGAAATTCATCGTGGAACCGACGAAGCCAATGGCGTAGCTCCTGGCGTACCTTGGCATCGAGGGCCCCGAATGGCTCATCCAACAACATGAGGCGCGGTTGCGGCGCGAGTGCGCGAATCAGGGCGATGCGCTGTTTTTGCCCACCAGATAGCGTGGATGGGTAGCGGTTCGCCAATTCTTCGAGACGGACTAATTGCAGCAGGTCCATGACCCGTTCTTTGATGCGAGGCTCTTCCCATTTGCGCACGCGCAGGCCAAATGCGACATTCTCAAACACCGTCATATGGCGAAAAAGGGCATAGTGTTGGAATACAAAGCCGACGTTGCGCTCGCGGGCGGTGTATTGCGTCACATCGTCGTCGGAGTAATGAACAGTGCCAACGTCAGCGACTTCAAGCCCGGCGATGATGCGCAACAGCGTCGTTTTTCCTGACCCCGAGGGCCCCAGGAGAGCCAGTAGCGAACCGGTCTTGGCTTCAACGCTGACGTTATCGAGAACCGTCTTGCGGTTGTAGCTTTTGCTGACGTTCTTGACGCTGATGCTCACTGTTATTCTCCGGCCTGCTCGTAATATCACTCATCTTCGTTCAATATCGTTCAGCAATGAAAAATCGCCTGACACTAACCCGAAGCGTTAGCGACGTTTTGCGCACACGGTCACTGAATATAACGCTAACGCTTCGGAGATTGCCTCGCTAACGCTTCGGGCTAGTGTGTCATGTGAAACTCAAACTCGGATGAGAAAGTGCGTCTCACGAGTATGAAAACTCTGTCTAAACATCCGTTTTCCGATCAGCCACCACTGCTTTCACCGTTTCGCGCGATTTCTGTTCAACCACGACTTTCAAGAGAAGCGACACCACCGCCAGCATGGTCAGGACCGATGCCACGGCAAATGAGCCTGGCGTGTTGAACCCTTGGAAAAGTTGCTCGATCTGCAATGGCATGGTGTTGGTTTGGCCGGCGATGTGGCCCGATACAACGTAGACGGCGCCGAACTCGCCCATGGCCCGCGCGTTACAGAGAATCACTCCATACAAAAGGCCCCAGCGTATGTTCGGCAGAGTGATGCGCCAGAAGATTTGCCAGCCGTTGGCGCCTAAGCTTAAAGCAGCGAGTTCTTCATCGGGGCCGATCGCTTCCATCACGGGAATCAATTCACGGGCGACGAACGGCAACGTCACAAAGGTAGTGGCAAGAATTAGGCCAGGTGTTGCAAACAAGATCTGCACGCCATTGGCACGCAGCCAAGGCCCGAAGAAACCACCTAAACCAAAGAGCAGCACAAACATCAAACCCGCGACGACGGGCGAAACTGAGAACGGGATATCAATCAGGGAGATAAGCAAGGTACGGCCGCGAAACTGAAAACGGGCGATCGCCCAAGCTGCCGCCACGCCAAAGACCAGATTCAAGACGACAGCACAGGGCGCCACGGTCAGCGTCAGCAACACGGCATGGCGCGTATCGGGATCGCCAAACAGGTTTTCAAAATAGACAGCAATCCCGCGTGAAAACGCTTGATAGAACACCGAAGCAACTGGAACTACTACCAGGACTGTCATAATCGCGAGCGCCAAAAGCGTCAGCGACCAGCGAACCCAGGCGGGATCTGTTGAATTCGGAATTCGGATTTCGGAATTCGGAATTTGGAATGCGGAATTCGGAATGAATACGTTCGTTTTTTCCGGAGTATCGTTTTTCATGTTTTCATTCCGAATTCCGAATTCCGCGTTACGAATTCCGCATTCCCCATTTCGGTCACCGGTCAACCTTGGTCCACCGTTCGAGCAGATTGATCACGACGAGCATCACGAACGATGCAGCTAGAAGAACCACGGCGATAGCAGTGGCTTCGGCATAGTTGAATTCTTCCAACTTGGCTACAATCAAAACGGGAGCGATCTCCGTCTTGAAGGGCATGTTGCCCGAGACGAAGATGACGGAGCCGTACTCGCCAAGCCCACGCGCAAAGCCAAGGGCAAAACCGGTGATCAACGCCGGATACATGGCTGGAAGCAGGATACGCCGGAATGTCTGCCAACGGCCCGCGCCGAGAGAGGCCGCGGCTTCTTCCGATTCTTTATCGAGGCTTTCCAGCACCGGTTGCACCGTCCGGACGGCGAACGGAAAGCCGATGAACACGAGCACCAGCACGATGGCGTCACGCGTGTAAGCGCCTTCAAAACCAAGTGGCACCAGGAACTGCCCTAACCAACCATTCGGCACATAAAGCGTTGCAAAGACGAGCCCGGCTACTGCGGTTGGAAGAGCAAACGGAAGATCGACGAGTGAGTCAAAAAATCGCTTCCCTGGAAACTCGTAGCGGACGAGCACCCAGGCAATGAGTAAGCCAATGATCGAGCTAATGATTGACGCTTGAAAAGCAGTGCTAAAGGTTAGGTAGTAGGCCGCTCGGGTGCGAGGGGTCCAAACAGCGTTAACGAATTGGCTCCACGACAGCGAGCTAACGGTTACCAAACAGGCAATCAGCGGAATCACGACCAACACGCTCAGATACAGCAGCGTGAAATTGATGCTGAGGCGATAGCCGGGCAAAATGCGGCGGTTGATCATGAAAGTTTCAGTTTAGCTCGCAATAGATTACTATGTCGATCATTGTTATAAACAATATCGGCTATCGAAAAGGGATTCGCTACAAAATCCTGCCTTCGATTACTTTGAAGGAAAGTGAAGCATGAAAGCGAACTGCGCTTATCGAATTAGCGTGTTAGTGATCGTGATCAGTGCATGGTCATCGATCCCGCCAGTACGCGGCGAAGAAAAACCGAATACCGAAGCGCCGCCGGGCATGGCCTGGATCCCGGCTGGGACCTTCTGGATGGGCAGCGACGATGGCCCGAACGATGAACGCCCCGCCCATCAGGTTACCATTAGCCTTGGTTTCTGGATGGATAAGACGGAAGTCACCAATGCCCAGTTTGCCAAGTTCGTCAAAGCGACGGGCTATAAGACAGTCGCCGAGCAAAAGCCCGATGCGAAGAAATATCCCGATGCTCCAAAAGAACGGCTGATTCCTTTTTCGGCCGTGTTTAAGTGTTGTCCGGCCGATACTCAAGGACCAGCCGTCTGGTGGGAATTCACTCCCGGCGCCGACTGGCGGCATCCCGAAGGCGAGCGGTCAACGATTGAAGGAAAAGACGATCTTCCGGCTGTGCATATCTGTTGGGATGATGCCGTCGCCTATGCCAAGTGGGCAGGGAAACGATTGCCGACCGAGGCCGAATGGGAGTATGCCGCCCGGGGTGGCCTCGATCGCAAAGAGTACGTGTGGGGCAGCGCCAAACAAGGCGAAAACGGCAAATGGTATGCGAACACATTCCAGGGCAAATTTCCGTTGAAAGATTCCGGCGATGATGGCTATGCGGGACTGGCGCCGGTCGCAAAGTATCCCAAGAACGGCTATGGCCTTTACGACATGGCCGGCAACGCCTGGGAGTGGTGTCAGGACTGGTATCAGCCAAATTATTACGGCCGCAGTCCGCTCAAAGACCCGCAAGGGCCGGCGAAAGGCCTGGAAGAAAATCCGGGTGAAGGCCCGAGCAAAGTTCGCCGCGGTGGCTCATTTCTCTGCGCAAACGACTATTGCCGGCGTTATCTTCCCGCGTCGCGGGATAAAAACCCTGCGGACAGCGCGGCAAATCACACGGGCTTCCGCTGCGTGATGAACGCAAAGTGAGGAACAGAATGACAACGGCCATCAGACAAGGCAAGGTGATCGAAGGGACTCCCGAAGAGCTGGCCGCTCTTGTCCAATCTCTCCCGATCAAAGGTATCAAATGCAGATAACTTCGGCTATCGAAGTGGAATCTTCAAATAATTGCTACGCGGATGCGTTGCGAAAAACATTGTCTCGTACGCCTGAAGAAATTCTCGCTGAGCGGGAAAAGATACTTACGGCTTCGCGAAAGCCGGCTGAAGTTCCGGAAGGTAAAACGCTGGCCGACATGGTTGTTGGAAAGTGGCCGGGAGATGAAACCGATGAAGTCATCTTCGAAGCTCTTCGGAAACTGTCTTAATGGCCACTGTACCGACGCCCGTCTCCGCGCAGCAATAAACTCTTCAAACCACGTCGGGTGATGCACTATGAATACCGCTCTCCCCATTTTATCATGTCTACTCTTGATCGGGCCGGCATCCCTTCAAGCAGACGACCCCAAGCCGGTTCCGGTCAAACTGGATAAACTCTCGGCAACGCCGCCGGCCGACTGGAAGGTGGAGAAGCCAAACAATCGCTTGCGCTCGCATCAGTTTCGGTTGCCGGCGCGAAGGGCGCAGCGGATGCCGAAGTGTTCGTTTTTCCGGATTTGACCAACACAGTTGAAGCGAACTTTGCCCGTTACAAGCAAATGTTCATGGCGCCGGAAGGAATGACAACCGAAGACATATCGAAAGAGGCGAAGATCGAAGTCGGAAAGGCAAAGGTCGCGATTTTGGATATGGATGGAACTTGGCTCTATAAGGCAGCGCCGCTCGATCCGAAATCGAAACAGGAATTGCGGCCGAATCACCGGGTCATCTCCGTGATATTCAGTAGTGAAGATGGCAACTATCTCATTCGTCTCAGCGGCCCAACTCCCACGGTGAATCAACATGCTCGGGCATTCTTCGTCTGGATCAAAGATTTTAAGTGAAAGCGAATTGTCGGAATTGATGAGCAACGAGCCGGTGGTCAATACTCTATCGTTGCACATTTCTTCCCACCCGCTCGTTCAACATAAACTCGCCCTTTTGCGCGACGTCGATACCGAACCGATGACGTTTCGTACGCTCGTGGGCGAGATCGCTCAGATTCTCTTTTGCGAAGCGACGCACGACCTGAAACTAACATCGGTGACAGTTCGAACGCCGATGGGCGATTGTGCTTCGAAGGTGATCTGGCAGCGCATCGGCATCGTGCCAATTCTACGTGCTGGCCTTAGTATGTCCGACGCGATGCTGCGAGTGCTTCCGAAAGCCTCGGTTTGGCATCTGGGGCTCTATCGCGACCACAACACGCATCAGCCCATTTCTTACTACAACAAGCTGCCCGCGTATCCGAACATCGACATCGGCTTCGTCGTCGATCCGATGCTGGCAACAGGGGGATCGGCCTCGATGGCTGTCGATATCCTGAAAAAGTGGGGACTTAAAGAGATACGCTTCATCGGACTCATTGCGGCGCCGGAAGGCATCGCGGTGATGCAGCAGAACCACCCCGACGTTCCGCTCTATCTCGCGGCCTTGGACTCGCATTTGGACGAAAACAAATATATCGTGCCCGGGCTCGGTGATGCCGGGGATCGGCAATTTGATACGATCTAAATCGATTCACGCATTTTCGAAAGTCTCTTCATGTCTTTCACCGATCTGCTCACCGGCAACCGTATCGTTCGCAAGGCAGCGGACGCGATGCTCGCTCGTTATGCGCGGAAACGAACGCTCTTCCTCGACCGGGCCGACGGCGCCGAACTTCAGCGGAAAACCTTGCATCGGCTGATTGCCAAAGCGAGGGATACTCGTTTCGGCCGCGAACACGATTTCGCATCAATCCGCACGGTGGCCGACTATCAATCGCGCGTCCCCATTCGCGATTACGAGGCCTTCTGGAAGGATTACTGGCAGGCTTCCTATCCCAATATTGAGAATGTCACTTGGCCCAGAAAAATCCCTTATTACGCGCTGTCGTCCGGCACGACGAGCGGCTCGACGAAATACATTCCGATTTCCCATGAGATGCTTCAGTCGAACCGTAAGGCCGCCTTCACGACCATCGCCTTTCATCGGCATCTCTATCCGGACGTGCCGTTACTCAATGGCCGAATATTTTTCCTCGGCGGCAACACCGATATGTCGCCGCAAGCGGATGGCAGCAAGCCCGGCGACTTAAGCGCGATCGCCGCGCTTGAAGTGTCGCCTTTCATTCGGCCGTACACGTTTCCTCCCTTAGAATTGAGCCGAATCGCCGACTGGGAAGAAAAACTGCAGGCAATGGCGATAGAGAGCGTTCAATTGCCGATCACCGTCTTCAGTGGAGTCCCCGCCTGGCAGCTCGTTCTCTTCGATCGCCTTAAGAAACTAACGGGCAAATCGACAATTGCAGAGATCTGGCCCGAACTGCGCCTCGTGATCCACGGCGGCACCAAGTTCGATCCCTACCGTGAAGTTTTCCGCAAAGAGATCGGCAGCGACGCAGTGAAATTCCTCGAAGTCTATCCCTGTTCCGAAGGGTTTATCGCTACTGAAGATCCGCGCTATAATCTTCTGCGCATCGTCCCCGATCATGGCGTGTTCTTTGAATTTGTGCCGATGGAAGAGTTTGATGCCGAGCACGGCAAACTAAAATCCGATCGACCTATTCGCTACACGTTAGCTAATGTCGAAGTTGGTGTGCAGTATGCCGTCTTGGTCACCACCTGCGCTGGGCTCTGGAGCTATCTCGTGGGCGACACGATTGCGTTTGAAAAGCGCGATCCGCCGTTGATCCGCTTCACGGGCCGTACGAAATTTTTTCTCTCAGCCTTTGGCGAACACCTCATCAGCGAAGAGATCGAAAAAGCGATTCAAGAAGCAGCGCTCGCAACTGGCGCCGAAGTGCAGGACCACCATGTCGGGCCGGTCTTTCCTTCGGAGCCGCAGAACCCTGGGTATCATCAATATCTCATCGAATTTCGGGCGCCGCCGCGTAATCTGCTGGAATTTGGCAAGTTAGTCGATGATGCCTTATCGCGAATGAACGAAGACTACTGCGCGCACCGTAAGGGCGATCTGAGTATGCTCGCGCCTCAATTTGTTGAAGTAAAGTCCGGGGGCTTCCATGCGTGGATGCTAGCGCATGGCAAGCGCCCGCCGCAACATAAGCTGCCGCGAATGGACAACGGCGGCAAGCTTACGGCATCGATGTTCGCATGGCTGCAGTCGAATGGCTTCTGCGCGTGACCATTCAGACAAGGCGCTGCAAACTCCCGGGCAGTGGGACTTCCAACGTCAGCCGTTGGCCGGTAGTCGGGTGATCCAACGCGAGCCGCCAGGAGTGTAATCCGAGACGCTTGGCCGGGTCGGACTTGGCGCCATATCCCGGGTCGCCGACGACGGGACAGCCAAGCCCGGCCATATGTAGGCGGATCTGATGTTTTCGACCCGTTTCGAGTCTCACCTCAACGAGCGAATACTTGCCGCGAACGCTCACTAGCCGCCAATGGCTGATGGCCAGCTTGGCATCCGCCCGGTCGGCTTGGCACGTGCGCATCCGTAGGTCACGTCCTTCGACGAGATAACTTTCGACCTTTCCTTCAGGCTCTTTCGGCCTGCCCTCGACGACGGCCAGATATGTTTTTTGCACACTCCCCCAATTGGCCTTCAAGGTATCCCGAACAGTCTCTGACCGGGCGAACATGAGGAGGCCGGAAGTGTCGCGGTCGATGCGATGCACGACAAAAGGCCGGCCGGCGCGCCGAGCCTGCATTTCGGTATTCAGATGGAGAAAGGCCGTGTCCGTTTTCTCCGCATCGGTTGAAACGCTGAGCAAGCCCGATGGCTTATCGATAACGACAAGCGCATTATCTTCGTAAACGATGACAACTCCCGCTCGCTGCAACGCCAGAGCACCAGCGGGCCGACGTTCGCGGGAAAGGATGACCCGATCACCTAAGCGAAGCAAATGGTCGTGCTTTGTGGTAGCAGTCCCGTTTACTTGAACGTGCCCATGCCGTAGAAGATCCTTTACGCCGGTGCGGCTCATCGGCTGCAAAACACGCAGCAGCCAAGGCAGTAACGGTTCATCGGCGGTAAGAGGGGGCAATGATTGGTGGGACATTTTGAGTACGCCGTACGATCTTTTCCTACGATAAAGTTTAGTCTCACGCCAACTTTCGAAGAAAGGGCCGACGACCTCGTACACCGTATTCTGCCGGCTCTTCGTGTTTGATCCGAGGGGCGGCGGGCAAGTCCGTTAAACAAGTTTTATACTGCGTGCCCCTCTAATCAATGTCAATCAAAACCTTACCCGACGCCCATTTGAACGATCCGGTCACCAATCATCTACGCCATGATTTCGCCCGCTTATTGCCTGAGCAAACGGTCGCGGAGGCGCTTGATTCATTGCGTTCCAAGCCGCCGGAAGGGCGGGTGATTTATATCTATGTGACGGACGTATCGGGCAAGTTGCTGGGCGTGGTGCCGACGCGGAGGCTGCTTCTGTCGCCTCCGGATAGGACGATTGCTGAGATCATGGTGAAGCAGGTTGTCGCCATTCCCCAGATGGCGACGGTGTTGGAAGCATGCGAGTTTTTCACGCTGCATCGCTTCCTGGCTTTCCCGGTAGTCGATGAAGAACGGCGTCTGGTCGGCTCGGTCGATGTCGAACTCTACACCGACGAACTGAACGAACTGAGCGGCCCCGAAGAGTTGGCCGAGAAAGCAGACGACCTGTTCCAATTGATCGGCGTCCATTTGGCCCAAGCACAACAGGGCTCGCCCGGCAGGTCGTTCCGCTTGCGCTTTCCGTGGCTGATCGCCAATATATCAGGCGGCATCCTCGCGGCCTTCCTTTCAGGCATGTTCGAAGAAGAGCTTCAGAAGTCGGTGGCGCTGGCGTTGTTCATACCCGTCGTCTTAGCGCGTAGCGGAAAGCGTCAGCATTCAATCGGTATCGCTTGGCCTGATCGGCCTGAAGAACCGGCAGCCAAGTTGGGGCGAGCTATCGCAGAAGCTCACTCGTGAAGCCTTGACCGGGCTATTACTCGGCATCGCCTGCGCAGCGCTCGTCGGCGCAACCGCCGCTATCTGGAAGGGCGATTGGCGCGTAACCTTCTGCCTGACCGTTGGCATCACCGGCGGCGTGATTGGCGCCGCTGCCATCGGCCTGGCGATGCCGTATCTTTTGCGATTAATGAAACAAGATCCTCAAGTCGCGGCCGGGCCGATCGCATTGGCGATTGCCGATATGTTCACGCTGCTGATCTACTTCAACCTGGCTCGGCTGCTGCTCTGAAAATCTCGCCTTCCCAAGGTTTTGCCGCTCGGTTATACGCCTCCCTCAGTCACGCCAAACGACTGCTCGCGAGCGACTTGCGAGTGCGTAGGCGTGATGCCGAACCATGGGTCTCTTCGAAGTTGGGAAACCGCTTCGAAGGGATCCTTTATGCGTCGTGACGGGAGAGGGGAAAACGCCGTCGCGCGGTGCAAGCCGTGCGACGGCTGTTTTATCGCTTCTCGTTCTCAATGATTGGGCGATAAGCCATCTGCTGGGCATCAAGACCGCCATCGACGGTGATGATCGTTCCGGTGGCATAACAGGCCGCCTCCGATGCCAGAAATACAAACCAGCTCGCGATGTCTTCAACCGTGGCAATTCGACGTAGCGGTATTTGATTGACGATCGTTTGTCTGGCAAGCGGCTCGGAGCGCAGGCCGAAGTCGGTCATTGGCGTTTCGACCAGTCCGGGAGCAACCGCCGCAGTCGTAAAGCCGAGCGATGCCAGTTCGATGGCCAACTGCCTCGTCAAGGCGTTAATCGCTCCTTTACTCGCATCGTAAAGAGTATGGCCCGGCTCGGAACGCGAACCATTTAATGAAGTGGTGAAGAGAATTCGTCCGCCCCGGCCGACAGCTATGTTTCGCCTGACAACTTGCTGCGTCATTTCGATGGCCGACCAAACATTTAAGCGAAATATTGAATCGAACCGTTCGGGCGTGAGATCCAGAAACGGAGGCTCGGCAAAGGTTCCAACATTGTTGACGAGGATGTCGATCAGACCTAAAACGTTCATGGCATCGGCAACTAGACGCTCCGCCTCTCCCGTTTTGAGCAGATCTGCTTTAACGTAATGAGCCGACGGATGTTGCAACGTCTGCACAAGCTCGGGGTTGTCTTCGGCAGTTCTTTCCGATGTCAGAACGACCGAGGCGCCGGCGGCCAGAAAGCCACGAGCGATGGCGAGTCCGATTCCTTGGCTGCTGCCGGTGACGAGGGCGGTTTTTCCGCGTAACATGATTGCCGCTCCAGTAGGCCGCATAAACGAGCGTGCCTTCTTAATCCGGACAATTTGCCCATCTTTTGATAAACTAAGACGGTTATGTCTTGCTTAAGGGCGATGAAGAGTTATAAAATAGTCGATGTAAACCTTGGATCTCCACGCGACCGGCGACCGCCTCCCCGCCGACGCGACAACTCACCCTCTCCCGGGTCGAGCGGACGTGGAAGGATATGGCAATGAGTTTAGAAGAATGTTGTTGCCTGGAGCCCGAGGCCGGCGAACGTTTCAGCGTCAGTCAGATGTCCCGCCAGGAGGCCGATCAATTCAAATGGATTGAAAGCCAAAAGGCAGGCTGTGATCTGGGCGAGACCGCTTTGAAACGCTGGATTGCCGAACATTGGTGGGGCTTCCTACGGGCGCGCTGGATCGAACACCTTCAAGGGTCGCGTTGCTGGATCGAGCTCGACGAAAAAGACTACGGCCTGCTCAATCGCGAATTCCACGACCAAAAACCTCTGCTCGACAAGATTGTTTCCCGCCTCATTCAGGGAATGGATAATCTCGAAATTATCCGCTGGGCGCTCGATTCCCAGTTGCCGCTCGAACCCATTTTTAACATCCTCGAACGCCTCGACATCAACGGCCACCGTCTCATTCTCGAATACAACAACGCGGCCGCCGAAGAAACGGATTCCCGCTGGTATGTCCGCTGCTAAACCTAGCCCATCACCATTCTCCCAGACAGCAACCGCTGCCGCCAACCAGGGCGATCACACGGCGACTGAACGGCAATTTCAGATAATCCTCTCGGCTATAGACTACTCGGCCATGACTGATTGTGAACAAGACATGAGTCACGTTCTCGAGTGGATCGGCGTCGTATAACACGAGGTCGGCTATCTGTCCAACGGCAATGCTGCCATAGCGGTCGTCGATGCCGAGCAATTTGGCCGCATCACTCGTGACTGCGCGGATCGCTCGATCATACTCTAGTCCGTGAGCCATTGCCATGGACGCCTCGAGAGCGCAGCATGCGCGTCTTCGGCACATAACCTTCGAACGCGGTGCCAATCGCGATGGGCACTTTCTTGCTTGCTAGGAAAGCCGCGTTGCCGGTGAAGCTGTTCAACGTCTCCATATGAGACCCCGCCCGCTGCATGGTCGGCTGGACGATGACCGGCGCCTTCGAGGCCACAATCGTTTCAGGAATTAGATAGGCCTCGGTCGCGAGGCTGAGGATCGGATTGAGTTTGAACTCCTCGGCCAGCCGTAGCCCGGTGGCAATGTCGTCCGCCCGATGGGCACTGAAAATAACCGGTATTTTGCCCGAAAGAACGGGCTCCCAGGCATCGTGTTTCAAATTGACTGATTTCTCTTTCTTGGCCAGCTGATTCTTCGCTTGCGCTAAGGCATTACGGACAATATTGGCGCTCGCCATGCGCGTTTGCGGTGTCTTGCCCGCACTATTCTTCGATGATTCACCCAGGTTGACGAGCATTCCTGACGGAAAGCGAATGGTCGCTTGATCGACGGTGGCGCCGAGGTGCGCATGATGCCCGTTTGCCCGGCTATCACGCACTGTCTTCCGGGCATGGCCTGGATGATCGTCACGCCATTGCGCGCAGAAATTCGAGATGGGGATCGTTCGGGTTGAAGCCATCGATGACGCGCAGGTCCGCCTGATTTGGATCGCTCGTTTCATCTTGATCCTGATCCGCCGGGGTGTTGTAAGCACCCGATAAGCCGCAAACCGAATGAGCGTCGATCAACCCCGGCGTCACTTCGTTGGCCGTTAGAGTCGGCATCCCAACCGGTATTTTGATGTCGTTGACCGAACCTACCGCTGTGATCTTGCCGTCTTCGACGAGGATGACTCCATCAAGAATCGGTTTGCCAACAGCCGTATGAATTCGACCGGCACGGATCGCATACTTCTTCATCGGCTTCGTCGTATCTTCCATCGCCCCCGCCATCGGCATTTTCGCAAGCACTGGCGGCTTCGCGCGGTCGGGAATGGCCGGAAGGCGATCGAGATCGGTAAGCGCGAAACCGCCCGCCTGATAGGTCCAGTCGCGTTTCTTCATCCGGTCAAAGTGTTTCACGCCATCGATATAGGTGGCCAGTACCTGGGTGTAGACGCTAAACGGCGACCCCGAAAGGACAACGAAGTCGGCATCCTTGCCTTTCTCCAGCGAGCCGATGCGGTGATCGAGTTTCAACATTTTGGCGCCGTTCAATGTCAGAGCTCGCAAGGTTGCATCCTCGCTCATGCCGCCGCGCATAGCCATGGACCCGGTGCGCAAAAAGAATCGCGATTCGGTGATTGAATCATCGGTGTTGAGAGCTACCAGAATGCCCGCTTTTTCGAGAATGGCCGCATTCTCTTCGAGCAATCCCATCACCTCCAATTTTCCGCCCGGACTGTCAACCAGCGTCAGCGACACGGGAATCTTTTTCTTGGCCAGCTCGTCGCTAACACGGTATCCTTCGGTGCCGTGTTGCAACACGAGATCGAAGTCGAATTCTTCGGCTATGCGCACGGCGCTCAGCAAATCGTCGGCCCGGTGGCAGTGAAAATGGACGGTTCGCTTGTGATCCAAAACCTCGACCAGCGATTCCAGAGCCAGGTCCACTTCCGGCCTGGTCGCCTTCTCATCCGCGTCGGCCTTACGAAATTTGGCCCATTTCTCCCGATATTCGCGGGCTTTGATGAACTGTTCCCGTTGCAGCGAAGCGATTTTCATGCGCGTGAATGGTGCAAGTCCTTTGGCTCGGCCATAGGCGCCCTTCGGATTTTCGCCGTTGGCCATCTTCAGGCCGCCGAGCGTCTTCGAGTCTTCGATCCGCATTTCGTTGATGGTGTGGCCGCGCAATTTGACGTAAACCGTTTGGCCGCCGATGGCGTTGGCAGAGCCAGGCATTATGTTGGCTGTGGTGATGCCGCCGGCCACGGCCATTTTGATGCCCGGATCGTCTGCATTGACGGCATCAAGCGCGCGCAGCCCCGGCTGCACCGGGCCTGTTACCTCGTTGCCATCGCTATTGGCCGAGACTGCGGGCCGGGACCAGAGACCAATGTGCGAATGCGTATCGACCAAGCCAGGCACAATCACGGCATCGGGCAATTCCTGCACGCTTGCCTCGGGAGGAATGGCAACAGCCCTCTGCATACCGACGGCCAGAATCTTACCGTCCTGAATGATCAGAACCGCATTGTTGATCGGCGGACCCGAAACCGGATGTAGTCGCCCTACCTTGAAGGCTATGGGCTTCGCCGCGTCCGCAGCGGTCAAAAGCGCTGCCGACGAAATGAGAGCGATGACTGCCAATATTTGTTTCATCCCTTGAGTCTCTGAGAAACGATGAAAAGCGTCAAGTGGTGGGGATGCCCGCGGGGTCAGGCTCTCGGCCTGTCCATTCAGCGCCTGCCGAAAACGCTTCGCTGCGCAACGCTCTTCGCGTCGCGGTAAACTTAGCTTTCTGTTTTCCATCGTGCGTTTTCCCACGATTTTCTCGGGTTTGCCCTTCGGGAAATATTTCCCGAAGGGTCGGTGAAAACCCTGAGAGTCGCCCTTCACTCCGCGAAAGGATTTCCTTTCGCGGTGCGAAAAGCGACTCTTCGTTTATCTACGGTTTTCTCGCAACGTCCCTTCCGGAAATATTCCATAAGAGATTTGGCGGCTAAGCCGTCTTAAGCGAGTTGTCGCGTAGCGGCTAACGGGGTTCGTCATCTCATCGCACGTTTTCCCACGATTTGCTCGAGTTTCGCCTTCTGGAAATATTTCCAGAAGGCGGTCGTGTCAGAATGACGGGTGATTGAGCGTCAATCGTTTGAGCAACGCACAAGCGAGACGCTTGTGCTACGGAAGTTTGAAAAGTCATCACGCGTTTTCCCAATCATTAATTTGGAAAGACGCTTCCGGAAATATTTCCGGAAGCGTCCGCGAAGCAGGGCCGCGTAACGAGATGAACTCACAAGCCTGAGGCGCCAGATAAGAACCCACTTGCCCTTCGCTGGCGCTTCACGCTCGTGCCACGTCGCGCATTTTCGCCTACCTAGCTTAGGCGCGCTCAAAATGGAATTGGGCGACGCGGCCTGTCGAAGCAAAGCTGGATTGCGAATTCAGCAGCGCAAAGAAATCTTATTGGCGCATTCGTCTTTTGTTCATTTGTAGCGTAAAGTACTATTGACGATACGCCTGTGAAGTTCTACAAGCGACTTCCGTTCCGGCCAACCCAGCTGCCTTCCTCTCTCTAACCCAAGGTAGCGATTTCCTAGTGAGGGCCTGTCATGTGGTCCCCTCCCGTTCAACATCCCTTGCGGCGGTTATTCGCCGGCATTACTGAACACGCTTTTCTCAGCACGCTCGGCATGGCCGACCCGCCGCTGGTCGATTATATCTCCGGCATCCTGACGCGTTTCCTGCACGCCGATTCGCTTTATCGCCTACGCGACGGCGGCGGGCAACCGCTTTACGAAGTCGGCGATATGCTCCGCGAGGCGGATCATCTGCCGGCCGAAGGCCGCACCCGCCGTGAGTACCATCGCCATATCGGCGACTTCACTCTCTACTGGACCGGCCTCTATCCCGAATCAGTGCAACGCGCCCGCTCGGGCTGGAGCAAGAACCTGTTCGTCAGCTATTGCGAAGCCGGCAAGCGCTGCTATCTGATCGCCAGCCAGGGCGAGCACAACGATGAAGAGGAAGAAGAGTGCGCGGTGCTCAAACGTCTCAGCACGGAGTTCGAACTCTGCGCCTATGGCCTGCACCACGTCCGCAAAGAATTCGAAGCGATGCAAGCAGAGGGTGAGCGAAAAGTGATTGGGTAATCGAAGAGTTAACGACGTCGGTTTCTAGCCGAAAGCGTAGAGTGCGTTAACCGATTCTGGAAAACTGGCATCTCGCCCTTTCTACCCTCCCTCGGCTTTGCAGGTCAGAGTCGTGGAGGGCGAAAGGTGAACTTTCAAATGGCAGGTATCGGTTAGCGCACCCACGTCTATCACAAATTGAAAACTGCAATTGCGACCTGTGCCCCCGGCTTGATAAGATGTGCTAGGTTTGGAGAAGAAGAGTTCTCCCGCGCCAGTGGCTCCAAAGGGATTGCAGCTTCTGACGACGAATGGTATCGTTCGCGAGTACGATGACTTGCTTCGCCCAGGTCTCGGCGACAATATCCTGATTCGCACCACCGCGTTCTCTCCCGAAACCACTTCGATCTCTTCGCCTCGGGCATTTTTTGCTCGCCGTCACTCTATTGCTCTCCGCGGAGGTTATCCACGTGAAAACCATCCTCCCCGCCCTCGGTGCGCTTCTACTTCTGACATCGGCCTTGTATGCCGGGCAGAAGCCGGAACCGTTCTGGAATGTCGATGACCTGAAGCCTGGTTTGAAAGGCTTTGGCCAAACGGTGATGAAAGGCACGAAGATCGAGACCTTCGAGGTCGAGATTCTGGGCGTGCTGAAGAATACTGCGCCAGGCCGCGACATGATTCTCGCCCGTCTGGCCGGCCTGAACCTCGAAAAGACGGGCGTTATTGCCGGCATGAGCGGCTCGCCGGTGACGATTGACGGCAAGCTCGTCGGCGCGGTCGCCTACGCCTGGCAGTTCGGCAAAGAGCCTATCGCCGGGATCACCCCGTTCACACAGATGCGCGACTACGTGGAAGCGTTTGAAGATCGCGATCGCGCTCTGGGCAAAGAAGCTCGCCGGCTCGGCCTGAGCAAGCCATTGACCATCGACGGCAAAAGCTACAGCACCGTCGCCGTGGCGGCCTTGTTCGACGGCGCGGAAAAAGTCTCAACAGGCGGCGCTGCAAGTGATGAACTTTGGATGGTGCCGTTGCAAACGCCCGTTTCCTGTTCCGGCTTCAGCGCTCATAGTTTAAAGCTCTTTCATGATCGCTTCGGCCAAAACGGCATGCTGCCTGTCATGGGTGGAGCAACGCCTGCAAAGATTCTGGAAAGCGAGAAGGAAGTCATTCTCGAACCGGGTGGATCGCTCGCCTTGGCGATGGTCACCGGCGACTTCGACATGTCGGGCATCGGAACGGTCACCTACGTTGATGGTGATCGGGTCTACGGATGGGGCCATCCCTTTATGGGCTTAGGCGTTTGCGAGTTCCCGATGATGACCGGCCACGTTCACACGGTTTATCCTCGGCAGACCGTCAGTTTCAAGATGGGCTCGCCGATTAAAACCGTCGGTGTTGTGACAGCCGATGTGAGCACCTGCATCGCCGGATGGCTGAACCGCAAGCCCGATATGATTCCCGTGAAACTGAACGTCCGCCGTGAAGTCGGCGAGATGCGCACCTTCAACGTACAGATGGTGCGTCAACGCAGCATGTTGCAATCGCTCCTGTTCGCGGTATTGACGAACGCGGTCGATATGGAAGGCGACTTGCCCGAAGAGATGACTGCGGATGTCGAAATCAAGGTCGAGATCGAAGGCCGGCTGCCGGTCTTGCTGCGCGACACCTTCTCCGGCGCCAGCATCTCCGGCGGTCGGGCGCCGTCCGCTCTCTACTTCCCTATTTCGCAAATCGTGGCGGGCATCCACAGCAATCCTTTTGGCAATGTGCGGATCACAGGCATCGAATGCCAGACGGTCATTCGCTCCGGACGCATCACGGCCGACATCGAAGCGGTCGAACTTGATGCCGATGTGGTCGCACCCGGCGAGAGCCTGAAAGCCACCGTCCACCTGCGGCCTTGGAAGAGCAATCCGATTCGCCAGCGCGTCGAGATGAAGATCCCGGCCGACATGCCGGAAGGTTCCTATGTGATGACTATCTCCGACGATTTGAGCCGGGCGCGGAATGACTTGCGCGATCGGCCCGACATTAATCTCGCTACCTCGGTCGATACTTTTTTGAAAGGCTTGACAACCATCACAGCCGCCAAGCGCATGACCTTGGCGGCTCGGGTTCCAATGAAAGCCGCCGGTGTGGCGCTTGGCAGCCAGGCATTGCCCGATCTTCCACCCGGCATGGTGCAGGTGCTTGGCCAAAGCCGTAAGACCGGCACGCAACTGCTTGGCTCCTCGCTCTCAGCTTTGACGGCAACCCAGTATGTCATCGTCGGCTCGGACAACGTGACTTTTACGGTGGCGCCCAGGCGTTCCAAATTAAGCCCGTGATTGTTTGGCAACTAATGAATCGCGACAGGAGTCCTCATTCATGTTCGTTCGCAACTTTATTGCTTTGCTGCTTGTCGTATTCGTCGGCGCCTCATCCCTGCACGCGGCCAAGCTGAAGACTTGGACCGTTCAAGGGGCGTCGGCTTATGCGGACGGCCGCTTCGATAATACCGTTGTCAGCAACAACGGCACGGTTAGGCTCGCCCATGCGTTGCAGCCGATGGCGGCGAAGATCGATGCCGCCCACGTGTGGGACATGATCGAAGACAAAGAAGGCAATCTGTTTGTCGCAACGGGGAGCGAAGGGCGATTACTACGAATCACGCCGGCGGGCGAAGCGACCATTCTGTTCGAGAACAAGACGGGGCCGATCATCAGCCTCGCCCTCGCGCCGGATGGCACTTTGTTCGCCGGCACCGGGCCAGACGGGCGCATTCTCAAGATGATGCCAAACGGCAGCGTGAAGGTTTTCTGCGAAACGGGTGAGAGCTACATCTGGGCTCTCGTTTATCAACCTTCGACGGAAGCTCTTTTCGCCGCCACTGGGCCGGGCGGGCGCATCATCAAGGTATCGCCTCAAGGCACGGCTCTTACGTTTTTGCAAACGAAACAGGAGCACGTTCTCTGTCTCGCCCGCGGCGAAGGGGCCGCGCTCTATGCCGGCACCGATAAGCAAGGTTTGATCTATCGCGTCGATGCGCAGGGCAAAGGCTTCGTACTTTATCAGGCGCCGCAGGGAGAGGTACGCAGCCTGCTTGTTTCGCGCGATGCCGTCTATGCGGGCACAGCAGCGCCGACGAAAAAACGAGGCGGCCCAGCCGCGACCTCGAAAGAGACGTCGAGCGAAACCGAGAAAAATATCGTTAAAGCGGCCTCCTCATCGGCGCCCGCTGCGGGAGAGAACTCGATCTATCGCATCGGCTTCGATGGCGCCGTTCGCGAAATCTTTCGTGAAAAGGCGCAAATGCTTTGCTTGTTGAAAGTCCGCGACAAGCTGCTGGTCGGCACGGGAATGGATGGAAAACTGTTCGAAATTGATGAAACCACGCGTGATTTTGCAGAGATCGCTCGGCCCGATGCCGGGCAGATCATGCGCCTGTTGCTGCGCAACGATGGCTCCGTGCTATTAGGGACTGGGGACTCCGGTCAGCTTCTGAGCCTGCAAAAAGACATCGCCCGCAAGGGGACCGTCTTGTCCGAAGTCTATGACGCCAAGCTGGTCAGCAAATGGGGCGCGTTTACCTGGCGGGCCGACGTGCCGAAAAGTAGTGAACTAACGGTAGCGACACGCGGCGGCAATACCTCCGAGCCCGATGGCACGTGGAGCGACTGGTCGAGCGAAGTCGATGATGCCGCGACCGCTGCTTTCACCGGCCCCGCATGCCGTTTTGCACAATTTCGCGTCAGCATGAAATCAACGGATGGTAAAAGCTCACCGATTCTCCACAGCGTTTCGCTGCGTTACGCCACCGCCAACCAGGCGCCGGAGGTGACCTCGCTCGAGACGCCCGATCCTGAAGCCGCGCCAAAAGATCCGAAGAAGGTTCGGGTGAAGTGGACAGCCACCGATGCCAACGAAGATGAACTAACTTTCGATCTTTTCATCCGCAAAGACGGCTGGAACGATTGGATTCGCATCGAAGAAAACGTCTCCAAAAGCGAGTACGAATGGGATACGACGACCACGCCATCCGGCGTTTATCAGTTGAGGGTGGTGGCCAGCGATCGAACCGACAACCCCGGCACGACGGCTCTTGCCGGCTCGCGAGAAAGTGCACCGATCATCGTCGCCCATGAAGGGCCGCGCGTCGCATTAAAGCTCGAAGCCATTGAAGAGGGCAAAGCGACTTTCAGCGCCACGGCCAGCGCCGCGCTTGTTCGCATCGCCTCGGCCCAGTATTCCGTCAACGGCAAACGCTGGGAAAACGTTTTCCCCACCGATGGCCTTTTCGATGGCAAGGAAAAAGCATTTCGCTTCCAATCAGAAATGCAGACATCCGGCGCCTACGTAATCGTCTTTCGGGTCAAAGACGTCGCGGGCAATCTCGGCGCCGCTGATGCCGTGTTCAACGTGCCGAAGAAGTGAGCTTCTCGGCGCAAACAGCAGTCAGTTGATACAACAAAAAACATGCAAACGAAGTTCTTCCTGACCACTGCCATCGATTACCCGAACAGTCGCCCGCACATCGGCACCGCTTTCGAAAAGCTGGGCGCGGATGTCCAGGCGCGCTATCGCCGGATGGAAGGCGACGACGTTTTTCTTCTCATGGGCAACGACGAAAACACGGTGAAAGTCTCCAAGCGCGCCGCGGAGCTGGGTCTCGATACCCGGGCCTATTGCGACGACATGGCCCGCCAATTTCGCGAAGTGTGGGACGCCCTCGATATCAGCTACGACACGTTTATCCAGACGAGTTCGGAACGCCATAAGAACTGCTGCCGTAAGTTCATCCAGAAGGTCTACGACAACGGCTATATCTACAAAGGCAAGCACGAAGGCTGGTATTGCGACGGCTGCGAAGAGTTCAAGAGCGATAAGATTCATGGAGAAAATGCGGGCAATTGCCCCGTGCATAAGACGCCGTTGCTTCGCCGTGCTGAGGCGTGCTACTTCTTCAAGTTGACCGCGTTCCAGAATCGCTTGCTGAAGCACTACGCGGAACATCCGGATTTCATTCAGCCGGAGAGCCGACGAAATGAAATCATTAGCTTGATCGAAACTGAAGGGCTCCGCGACATCAACATTTCGCGACAGGGCGAAACTTGGGGCATCCGCTTGCCCTTCGATCCTGAGTTCACCATCTACGTCTGGTTCGACGCGCTGCTCACGTATATCACCGGCATCGGCTATGGCGATGATGAAGCAACTTTCAACAAGTATTGGCCTGCCGACATCCATTTCATCGGCAAGGACATTACGCGGTTTCACTGCGCGCTTTGGCCGGCCATGCTCTGGGCTGCTGGCGAAGAGCCGCCGAAGATGGTGTTCGGGCATGGCTTTGTCAACGTGAAGAACGAAAGCACCGGCGACGTCGAAAAAATCTCCAAGTCGCTCGGCAATGTCGTCGAGCCGATGGACATCATCGCCAAATTCAGCAGCGACGCTTTCCGCTACTACTTCATGCGCGAATGCCCTTTTCCGGGTGACGGGGAGTTTAGCTGGAAGCGCTTTAGTGAGATTTACAACAGTGAACTGGCCAATAATCTCGGTAATTTGTTGAGCCGATGCATCACCGTTGGAGCCAAAAGCTTTGATCGGATACTAGATGGCACGGCGGGTCAAACACCGGCGACTGTCGAACAGTCGTTTTTCGCTGATAAGCTAGTCTCTTCGGTGCGTTCACACGTCCAGCTTTGCGAATACAACTTGGCAACTCAAGTCGTGCTTCAACAGATTTGCAGCCCTGCGAACCGATATCTCGATACCTTCGCGCCGTGGAAGCTGGTTAAGACCGGCAATGCGGACGACATGGCAATTGCGAAAAAAGTCATCTTCAATGCGATACAGACGCTGCGGATCGCCAGTATATTACTAAAGCCGTTCATCCCACGCGCCGCCAAAACGATTTACAACAGCTTCAATTTTCCCATCCCCTGGGAACAAGTAAAGTACGCCGATGCAGCAACGCTCTCGTCACAACCCGATGATCTGCGGGTCACGGCCGAACTGGTCGAGGGCAAAGTGAAGCCTCTGTTCCCGAGGATTGGTTGAAAATCAGCGCGGGACCCGGTCGTATTTCCGGCTAATGAAAACGATACGAGATTTTTGGTCTAATCTGTCGGCGTGCTTCGATCATGCAATGGACTTTCCAAAGCCGCCTTGCAATCGTAAACCTTTCCCCATGAATGCAAATTTATCATCCCTGCCATTGCTCGGTCGAATCAGCCAGCAACGCATCGACCCGCCTGCGCTCGCGCCGGGCATGCCGTTGGCCGATGTCATCGATCAGGTTTTTCTCTCTTACAATGGCGGCCGCCTGCGCGAAGCTTGTCAGCTTTACACGCGCAAGATGCTCGCGCCCACCGCCACGGTGGGGCTTGCCCTCAGTGGCGCACTCACGCCGGCCGGCCTCGGGATTTCCTGCCTCGTGCCGCTGATCGAAGCTGGCTTTATCGACTGGATCGTCTCCACGGGCGCGAACCTCTATCACGATACGCACTTTGCCCTCGGCATGGATATGCATCAGTCGCGGCCGGGCCTCAACGATGAGGAATTGCGCGAGCATCAGATCATCCGCATCTACGATATCGTCTTCGACTACGAAAACCTGCTCGGCACCGATCGGTTCTACCGCAAGCTCTGCCGCAGTGAGCCTTTTCAAAAAACGATGGGGACAGCGGAGTTTCACAACCTCGCGGGAAAGTATCTGGCAGCCCGCGAGGAGGAAACCGGCGCCAAAGGCAAATGCCTGCTGGCCGCCGCCTATCGCTGCGGGGTGCCGGTCTTCACCTCAAGCCCCGGCGATAGCTCGATCGGCATGAACCTCGCTGCTCTGCAGCTCGAAGGCAGCAAACTTGCCATCGATCCCTTGCGCGATGTGAATCAATCGGCCGCAATCGTTTACGACGCCAAAACAAAGGGCGAAAGCGGCGTACTCATTCTCGGAGGCGGCTCACCGAAAAATTATTGCTTGCAGACGGAGCCGCAAATTCAAGAAGTGCTCGGACTCGATGAATGCGGCCACGATTACTTTTTGCAATGCACTGACGCCCGACCAGACACCGGCGGCCTAAGCGGCGCGACCCCTAGCGAAGCGATGACCTGGGGCAAAGTCGATCCCAGCAAGTTGCCCGATACCGTGACCTGTTACGTCGATTCGACGATCGCGTTGCCCCTGCTGGCCTCATATGCACTGAGTCGACATGGCGCACGCCCGCATCGACGTCTGATGGACCGGATGGACGAGTTGATGACGAAGCTGACGGATGGCTATCAGAAGTCTCGAGCTTCGGGAAAGCGTAAAGAGTGAAACATGCGGCAAAGAAAATGGACGATTGTTCATTTCGCGGTTGTGAATTCAGGCTACGCCTTAGTAGGATAATCAAGCCTCATTCCCCCTCTCCCATTGAACCCGCCGGGGGCTTTCCGATGCCCCGTTTGCAAACGTTCTTCGAATGCGCCGTCCGGGCGATCTGCGATACGCCGGGCATAATCCCGGTCAAGTTGGCGCCGCTAGGCGACCCCCTTCTCGCCATTATCCGATCGACGCACCAACAACTTTCGCGAATGCCGGAAGCCGACGTGCGTGCCGCGCTGCGCGAGGCAGTCGCCGCTCCGCAAGAAACGTTCGACCTCGAGCTTGAGGATGCGATCGCTGCAGTTGCTGCCAGCCGACCGTGGATCAAGCGGGCAGCGTTGATGGAATATCTGGAACTGATCCAGGCGACGATCCGGCAATCTCTACGGCGGCCGGGAGACACGGCGGGCACGTCAGTTCCCGAGCATCTGCCGATCGGTAAGCCCGAAGATTGGCTGACCTTGTTCCCGGACCGGATGGCCCGTTATAAGCCTGGCGATACGCTCAAGGAATGCGATGAATGGCAACTCACCGACTTGCGCGGCTTCGGTCCCTTTGGCGAGACATGGCATGGGTTGGCGCCCGAAAACACCGACCGGCCGACTTCGCTGATAAAGTTCATCACGGATCCGCAGGCAGCCACCGATTTTGCTCAGCACGAGGAACTTTTTCGCCTGATTCTGAGCGTGCCACCCACGTCCGGCTTAGTCCCATTGCGGTCCGTTTATCTGTTGGCTGACCCACCTTGCTTCGAATCGGCGTTTGTCACCGGTTACGACGTCGGCGGCCTCATTCGCGACTGGCGATGGCGCAATGAAGCCCCCAAACCCGAACAAACGGCCGCCATCGTCAAACGCGTCGCCAAGATCGTCGGCGGCCTACATCAATACGACCCTCCTATCGTTCATCGCGGTCTGAAACCGGCAAACATTTTGCTGCACCCCACAGCCGAAGGCAAAGTGACCATCTGGGTTTCCGATCTCGGGTGGAGCGAGATTTCGTCCCGGTTAGCACTGGCTTGCACCGAGCAAGTGCAAGCGCGTAGGCAAGCGCGCCGCGGATCATTAGCCAGTCTTTATGCGTCGCCCGAACAGCAGTCAGGGCGCCGGCCGATCCTCGTGACGATGTCTACGCGCTCGGCGTCATCTGGCACCAGTTGCTCAAACGCGACCAAACGGCGCCTGCCCCGATCGGGTTCGAATGGGCGCTCGAATTTCGCGAACACGGCTTATCCGATGGGCATGCCCGGCTGTTAGCTTCGTGTCTCGATCCCGATCCGGACTATCGTCCGGCCAACGGCCTGGTGCTTGCATCGCAAATTGATGCGAATGCCGGCAAATCTTCGGAAAACGGCTCACGTTCGTTCCGGCTTAAAGAGAGTTCAACAACTAATGTGCCTTTGACCTCCAATAAAAATCCCGCAGTGCCACAAGTTAAGTCGGGCCGAAGATCGGACTGCCCGAGCGTATTTGAAAACTCCGTCGGCATGTCGTTTGTGCTGATTGAGCCGGGAACGTTTACGATCGGTTCGCCGCCCGACGAGAAAGGGCGACATCATTGGGAAGGGCCTGCTCACTGCGTCACCATTACCAGGCCGTTCTATCTTGGCGTCCATCCAGTGACCCAATCGCAATACTTGGAGATCATGGGGAGCAGCCCATCGCATTTCAACCGAATGCTCGGAGGAGGTCCCAATCATCCGGTTGAGCAAGTCTCATGGGACGATGCGATCGCGTTTTGCAAACGATTGATGGAACTGCCGGATGAGATGCGGGCTTGCCGAATTTACCGGTTGCCGACGGAAGCCGAATGGGAGTACGCTTGCCGGGCTGGAACGACTACACCTTACGCCTTTGGCGAGACAATCGACTTGACGCAAGTTCATTTTCACGGGCTGAACGCTTCGAGCTGGGCTCGCTCCGCGAGTACAGTTGGCAAAACGGCACGCGTGGGCAGCCATAAGCCAAACGCTTGGGGTTTATGCGAAATGCACGGCAATGTGCTCGAGTGGTGCAGCGATTGGTGGAGCGAAACTTACTATGGAGAAAGCGAAGGGGCTGATCCGCAGGGACCAGCCGTAGGCAAGCATCGCGTTGTACGGGGCGGCAGCTTCAGCCAATTTGCAGCCGACTGCCGGTCGGCCGCGCGTCTGGGTCTGCGCCCCCGGCAGTCGGCTAAATGCGGTTGGCTTCCGCGTCGCCATCTCCATTCCAAGCGAATGATTACTCGCTCTTCTTACCAACTCAACTGAACGCCGACATTGAAACCTTGAGCCCAGAAATCGGTCGAATGTCGCTGAAACGTCGGGTTGTTCGGCCCAACCACCGGACCGTTAGCCGGGATGAGCGATGAGTTCACATTCAAGTTGATCTGTTCCGCTGACCGGGCAACATTGCTCCAGTAGAGGAACGAGTAGCCGCCGAAGACCCTTATATGATCGGTAACCTGATAGCCGAGGTTGAGGTTAATTTCCGGAACCACGCTGAAGAAGTTGGCCGAGTAACTGCCAATATTGCTTGTCTGGGCAAGCAAGCCGCCTGTTGAGACAGCGGTTGCGCCGTCCGGAGCGATGACCTGCGTCGAACCGCTGATGTTGATGCGCTCATGAGTGACGCCGAGCGCCACGGTGCCGCGCATATTGGCGATCCAGCGACCCCAACGACGCTCGGCAACCAGGCCCACCTGGGCGCCGTTAAAGGTATTGATGGTTTCAAAGCGATCGATAACGTTGATGCGCGTGTTGAGCGGCGCGGCGAACTCGAGCGGGTCGGTGCTAAGCAGGCTTTCCTGAATCGTGGTCACATCCCGCAAGCGCAGGTAACGATAACCGAGCAGCCCGTCCACGTACCAGTTCCCGCACGGGTCGGCACAAAGCCGATGGCGGAAGTTGGCGTCCCAGCCGGCGAAATCAGTCGAATTCTGCACGAGAACTGTGCCGGTCAGAATCGGGTCGAATCCTCCGGTGCTGTTAGGCAACCTTAAAGCGACAAGTTCGCTGTTCGGGCCGGGCGAGTTGGGATTCGTGTCGTTGAAGGGGCGAAAGAGACTCGGATCGCCAGTCGAGGTGGCCGAGTAGCGGTTGTTCAACTGGCCGAAGGCGAATAGTCCGCCGTCTAAGCCGCAGGTTTGACATTCGTCGAGCCAAGCGCCAAAGCGAAGACGCATGCCGCTCGCCATGTTCGTGTTGACCTTATCGTTGCCATTGACGATCCGGGTAGCGGGGTCGCCGAGTACGCCGAAGCCGGTAGCGTTTCCAGTGGTCACCAGCGGCGGCACGTTCATTCCTTTGAACCACCAGCCAAGATATTCAGCCGATCCCCAAATGCGGTACGAGTTATACGCCGGCGCGCTTATCAGGTAAGGCGCTGCAGTTGTAGCTGAAGCGACCGGCGCGGCCGGAGTTGCAGGCGACGGTGATGCGACCGGATCGCCTTGCATCGAAGTCGGCACGACAAAGTGCTTAGGCGGCGCCGCTACGGCTGGTGCAGCAGGCGTACTGGCTTTCCACTCCACTTCCACCACAGTCGTCGCAGTAAACGGGGTCTCTGCCCGGAGCGCCGCAGCCGGGTATGGCAACACGACAGCGCACACCGCTATCAGTAGGCATTTTGTACGACTCATGGCCGGTCCCTTTGTTGGCAAGACGCATCTCGTCGCGCTGATGGCAACGCCTCACCGATCAAATCGGCATCGTTGAGCGATGGTAATAAGGGGACAACGGGCTTTAGGGGAAATGCGGAAGAAGCTGAGCCAAGAAGATCGACAGACCTTATTCAAATTGCCCAACTTGGCAGCGCGAAGTTTTGCCGACCAAAATCGAGCGCTGTGGACCCAATTACCTACCGCAACGCCCAAGCGATGCCGACCAACACGGCAATAAGGAAAAATGCAAAACCCGCCATAATGGTGCAACCAATCCGTGTGTGATAGCGGTCTTCCGGCGTCTCTTCTGGTTCGGCCTCATTGGGCGGATATTGGATGCACCACTCGCCGGTGCGGGCCGACGAGATCAAGTCCGACAGCCGTATGGGGACATGGGTCTTGCGCCGCCACCAAGGCTTCAACAGCAGGTTTACGGGATCGCACCCCTCCGGCCCGCTGTGGTGGTACCACCGAAATCCTTCCATGCGGACGCCGAACCATTTGGCGAATTCATCCACCAACACCCACACATCGTCGCCATATATGCCGGCGTCGTCCACCACATCCGTATCCAATGCCATGTCCAACGGCAGATACGTTTGTTCGTGGACAAAGGCACGAACCTGCTGTTCGAGGTCGTCTATTCGAAGCCCCTCCATTGCTGAAAAGTGATAAGGTTTTCCAACTGCGAAGAGACCGGCCGCTGAAATTTTAGGCCGGCCTTAGCTCCACGCGATAGCGTTGTTATGCTTCAAGACATTCATACAGACCGCTTGGCGCTGCAATCGGCACGTTTTCTTGGACAGAGATAATCTTGGAGTTAGATGCCGCTTGTTTCCTTTGGGCATCCTCAACGGTTCTGCGGATGTCTTCAAGATAGAGTCGCGGTTTCATAAGTTAAAACGCGAAGGTTTATCCAACATTTTCAACTCACTAGATCTCCATTTCGAAAGTCTTTAGACAGTCGCTTGCAATTACGTTAAGTTGTGCGATCGTCGTTCATGCGCCGTCCCTGATTCCGATTTCGGGTCTTGGCCATCCGTTTTCCCACGAATTTCTCGGGGGTTCGGCTTCGGGAAATATTTCCCGAAGCCGAACCGATTGCTTTCTGCCGCAATGGCGATCGAGAGTCGCCTTTCGCTCCGCGAAAGGATTTCCTTTCGCAGAGCCAAAGGCGACCATCGGCCATGTTCGTTTCGCTTTTCCTCGTCGCTGGCGCGTCCGGCTAAGAAAGCGTTGTTCGTTTTCCCACGATTTTCTCGGGAAAGCCCTTCAGGAAATATTTCCTGAAGGGTCCGTGGAAACCATGACAGGCCCTGACCTGTCGGAAATTAATTTTCATTTCATTCCGCACTCCAAATTCCGCATTTCGAATTTCCCGAAACGTTTTCCCACGATTTTCTCGGGTTTCGCCTTCGGGAAATATTTCCCGAAGGCGGTATGTCAGAATGACGGGCCATTGAATGACGGACTATTGAATATCACCTGTTTGATTTTCATCTCATTCCGCATTCCGAATTCTGCATTCGGCATTTGAAGCGTTCGTTTTCCCACGATTTAATTGGAAAGTCGCTTCTGGAAATATTTCCAGAAGCGACTTCTTGTTAGCCGAGATGCGAAGGTCTGCGCAGTGGAGCGCTTTCGGTAACAAGCGCTCCGCTGCGCAGAGCCTTCGCGTCGCGGCTAACGGAGGTCCCGTCGAGCGTGCTCGCGCGAAATCCCATGCACTAGCTTAGGCGCGCTGTTCCGAAGAATTCTTTTTTCGAGCGTCAAGCGTGCCTGCGTATACGTCACGGCACGATTCTGTTGTCGCTTTCGCACAGGACAAGCGGTCGTCCGCCCGCTCTAACGAACGCGGCTACGTTAAATTGCGCGTCTATTTGTGAAACTGCCATCTAGGGCCACGGGCGCCAGAGTAATGCGTTCCGCATTTCCTTAGCGCCCTGCAATTATCTGCAGCACTTGGCCAGCCGATGTTCACATCACCTCCCCGACGATATGCGGTATCTCTCGACGAACATCACGCAACGGTTTGGACACCGGTATCTTACCCTGACACATAATCGATACTACTACCACGGCGCCCGGAATCCCAATGACCCAAAACCGAAGTGCGTTCGCGGTGATATCTGCTTTCGTTGGGTCGAAGTAATAGCGGTAGGTGC
Source organism: uncultured Planctomycetota bacterium (assembly GCA_963718635.1). Classification (GTDB taxonomy): domain Bacteria; phylum Planctomycetota; class Planctomycetia; order Gemmatales; family Gemmataceae; genus JAIOQJ01. The sequence continues at coordinate 452,787 of OY970367.1, forward strand.
CCGCCTCGCGCAAATTGCGGCGGTTCTTCCGCGCCAGGTGAGCGACGAAATCCAAGGCCGAAGCCCGTTTCTTCTCGAATCCACCATGCAGCGTGGCCGAGAACTCGATATCGTTGCCGTTGGTAGAGCCGTGTAGCACGCCTTCGGGATCAAAAGCCGCGACGACCTCCTCCGGTAAAAAGACTACGATGTTCGATTCGTGAAACCGGTGCGGCCGCCAGCCCCGTCTGGCAAGGTCAAGCGGCAGGCTGGGTTCGCGCTTTGGCGCCTTGCGTACCGGCAAACATTCGTCGAATGAACTCGAACACCTGCAGCATCTCCTCGTCCTAGCTGAATTACAATGCCCTGTGGCAAGGTCCCTGTCAGGAATGATTGGCTAATTGTTTGAAGTGGGCAGCCGGGAGGCCCGTTCCCAAGTGGATCAGGCCAGACGTTCATCCCTCTTGAAGTGGCAGGCGGCGACGCACCACGGCAACGATTTCATCGATTTCCGCCATGGCGCCGACGCCTACGTCGCCACACGCCAGTTCCTTCGATTGCGGCGGCACCACATGAAAAGCGGGATTGCGTTCGTTGATAGTGGCAATAAGTTCCTTCTCATCGAGGTAATCAGGAAGCGCTGCCAAACCGGCATCGGCGGCGATTTGGCGAAGTTGCCGACACGTCAGCCGATTTTCCCACATCAGCGTATTCATAGCAGGGGCGAGCACCACCGGTCGAGTTGGATCCCATGCTCGCCAGACGCAGGTGAGGCAGTTGTCGCTTAGCCCGCTGGCCATCTTCGCCAGCGTGTTGGCATCGAGCGGCGCGAGCACAAACAAGTCCGCCCAACGCCTTAATTCAATGTGCATGACGGCATCCGCTCGTTCGTAGCGTTTGCCGTCGGAGCGACCGGGCCATTCGTCTTCATCGAGTACGACAACTTCGGGATTGCGCTGCGGCGGATCGGCAGGGAGCGGCTCGATGGCGGCAGGATCGAAAAAATAAAGAGCGGCAGGTGTCGCAACGATCTTCACCCGGTACCCGGCATCGCGAAGCGCGGCGTACAGTAGAGGGGTTTTGGTGGCGGCTACCGAGCCGGTCACACCCAGCAGCACATTCGGCATGAGGCACCCGATTGGAGGAGCAATGTTCGAATGAGATTCTATGAACCTGTCCGGCTACTTCTGGTCTTCCGCTAAAGTGCGGATGCGTTCGAGGACACGGCGAATTTTCCGATCGTATGAACCAAGCTTGCCGGCAATTTCTTCCGTTGAGTATCCCTGAAGTCGCATTTCGAGTATCTGCCGATCCTGCTCCGGCAGTTGGCCGAGAAAGTTTTCGAGGTGATCCATGAACGTGACTACCGTTTCCGGAGTAGGCTCGGCAGCCATTGCCTGCATGAGCATTTCGTTGGCATCGGAGCCTTGGCCCATTTCCTGACTGGGATCGCGCTTGGCTGCCTTATGATGAGCGATCTGCCGTAACGTCTTGTGAACGGTGATGCGTACGAGAAGCTTGAACAAATCGTCTTCGGCATGAATTTCGAACTGGTCGTTTTTCATCCGCGAAAAAAAGGTGCGGAACACCGATTGAACGACGTCTTCCGGATCGACACGGCTGTTCATTCGAAGCGCCAATGCGCCGTTTTGCCAGACCAAGCAGGCGCTCGACATAGCGGTCGAAAACCTCCCGGGCGGCCGTGCCGCTCCCTTCGCGCAACCGTTGAACCAAGTCTTGATTTTCGGCGGTGGGGATCGACATGTCGTTTCCTCGATTGAGACTGCCATCTTACAATGTTTGTCCGCTATCGGGCAATTAGACTTAGATCGCCCAGGGCCACTCGCCCGTTTCTGTACTTCATGCTACAATCCGCCTATCGAGCTAACTTTCTTAACGAGCCGCGCATGCCTGTGCAGAACGATGAACGCCGGTTGGATGCCGTTGAATGGAATCACCTGTCGGAAGCGGCAGATAAATTCGCCATTGCTCTGCAAAAGGGGAAGGCCGACGACTGGGAGCCGTTTCTGCAAGGCTCACCAGCCAATCTCAGGAAGCCCATCCTCCACGAACTGATTAAGATCGATCTGGACCATCGCTGGAATCACGATGAAAAGCCGCTTTTGGAAGAGTATTTTTCACGGCATCCCGAGATTGGCGACGCCGACACGTTGCCGGTCGACCTCATTGCCGAAGAATATCGGATTCGCGAAAAATATGGTTTGAAGCCCGACCTGGACGACTATTGCGGCCGTTTTCCAGAGCAGTTCGCCAAGTTGAAAACAGCGATCGAGGCGCAGTCGTCCGCAACTGGATGAAACGCAAGGCCATACTGGGTCGGTCGATCAGTTGCACACCATGATTTCGTCGCCATCGGAGTTGATTCGTCAGTCGATTAAAACGTCTCCGCAGCCTTCTCAGGTCTCGGCCGACGCCTACGAAAAAACGGAAATGCTCGGACATGGGCATTTCGGCGAAGTCTGGCGCGGCCGAGCGGCCGGAGGCGTCGAGGTGGCGATCAAAATCGTCACCCAGCCGATCGACCGCGATGCCGCTCAGCGCGAACTGCAATCGCTGGAGCTCGTCAAGAATCTTCGACATCCCTGCTTGCTGGCCACCCATCGCTTTTGGATCGAGAACGATCGCTTGCACATCGCGATGGAACTGGCGGACGGCAGCTTGCGCGACCGCCTGAAGCAGAGCCGAAAGCAGAATTTACCGGGGATTCCGCGCAACGAACTGTTGATGTATTTCGCCGATGCGGCGGAAGGCCTCGACTTTCTGCATACGCGTAAAGTCTTCCACCGCGACATCAAACCCGACAATGTGTTGCTGTTGCACGGCCATGCCAAAGTAGCTGACTTTGGCCTGGCACGTTTGCAAGAACAGCAAATGATGACCGTCAGTTTTGCCGGCACACCGGTCTATATGGCGCCCGAAACCTGGGGCGGCAAAGGCGGGCCGCGCAGCGATCAATACAGCCTGGCGTTTGCTTATGTCGAACTGCGACAAGGCAAACGCCCCATTGAAGGCGCCGACTTCACCGAGGTGATGAGCAAGACGATCGAAGGGCAGCTCGATCTCTCCGGCATTCCTCCTGAAGAAGCCAAAATTCTGCGGCAGGCCTTGGCCAAGGATCCCGAGGAGCGCTTCACCAACTGCAGCGAGTTCGTCGCCGCCCTGGCTCGGGCGACCGGCACGCCCGTCCGCCTGCGCACTCATGCTGAGGCCGACCTGCGCAGGCCGGATGGCGACAGCGGCTCCACGTCGGTGACCTATAAGGAGAGTTACAACGAATCGGAAGCCAAACCCAAAAAACGTGCAAAGGGGCTGCTTCTCGCCGCAGGCGCTGTGGCAATAGGCTTGATCGGTTTCGCCATCTGGTTCTTTGCCTTCAGCAGTGATCCCTCGCCAAAACCGACAGGTGAAATTGCGAAAGCCAAAGATCCGCCGGCAGCTGAGCCGATGATCGTGCCAAAGAAAGTTGATGAAGAAAAGAAGGAAGTCAAAACGGGCGATGGCCCGGTGCTACCCTCTAATCGGTTCGTCGGAGTCGCGGGTTCGAAGATCGTACCAGTCGGCAATAAGACGTACTTCGAGCGAATCGAATACGCGCTTGAGAATGGCGAAAAGGCCGCCTTCGTCCTAATTGTTCCGCCGGCCCCAGGTAAGCCGTTCTACTTCATGCAAGACAAGGTTTCGATTAATTTATTTCGCGAGTATGCCCAAGCGAGTCGCTCAAGGGAGCTACCAGCTGTAAATGACAAAGACTACCGAGGCCAATCACCCGTCACCCGTATCAACGCCGTCGAAGCCTTTGCTTTTGCCCAATGGCTCGGCGGCAAACTGCCGACCGCGCAACAATGGGACGAGGCAGCCGGGCTCCGAGATCAAAGCGGGCACGCCGGCCCGACATGGGGTGGGTCGGCTGCCGTAGGTCGCTCCGAGCCGCGAGGCATCAACGATGCGATTCACGACATCGGTCCACGGCAGATTTACGATCTAGCCGGCAATGGCCGCGAATGGACACGCGATATTCTCCTGCCTGATGGCTCGACCAAACCGGGCCCGCTCGAGCGTCCTTCCGCAACCGACCTCGTCGTGCTGCGCGGTCGGAACTTTACCCTGGCCAAGCCTTTGACTTACAGCGATCTCGAATACGAGAGCAAAACGCCGCAGACGCAGTATTACCTCAAAGCCAGCCCGTATACGACATTCCGCGTGGTGCTGGAAATCGGCGAGTAGCCATTAACGAGCCTGAAGCGCCAGCGAAGAACGACTGAAATCTTCGCTAGCGCTTCAGGCTTGTGGCTGGCGTTAAACTTGGTCAGGCACCTCATAAAAACTACCTCATGCGCATCGCCGTTTTCTTATTCTCCGCCTCGGTATCACTCGCCTTCTTGCGCATCGGTTGCAGTCAACGGCTCGCCGAAACACTTCCTCCCCGCGAGCTCGGCATCAACCTCTCCGGCGTGAATTACTACTCGACTGAGATTGTCTTTGTCGACCTGTTCAAGCAGTCCCAGCCATGGATGAGTCAACTTCCCGGCAAGCGCGATCGCGAAGGCGGACCGCTCGAGGTCGATGCGCAGGGTTGGGTGGTTCGCCTCAATGGCGGCGGGCACTACGCTGAATCCCGAATGCTTGTCGATCTCGAAGGCCATTATCCCGGCGGCGATTACCTCTGCCTCTATGATGGCCAAGGAGAAATCGAATTCGCCGGCGCTGCTCACACGATTCAGGAGCAACCGGGCCGCATGGTTGTTTGTGTTACGCCCTCTTCGGAACCGATCATTCTCGCCCTGCGCCGAACCGAGCCAGGCGACCCAATCCGCAACATCAGGCTCCTGTTGCCCGGGTTCGAGGAGACGTACAAAAGCCGACCGTTTCACCCCGATTTCCTAAACCGGTGGAAAGGCTTTCGCGCTGTACGATTCATGGATTGGGGCGCTACGAACAACTCAATGGTCAGGCGCTGGGCAGACCGGACCTCGCCCGACCGCGCCACGCAAGGCGAGGACTCCGGCGTAGCGCTCGAATACCAAATTGATTTGGCCAACACTCTTGGCGCTGATGCCTGGCTCTGCATTCCGCACTTGGCCGACGACGATTACGTGCGCCAATTCGCTCAATTGGTGCGAGATCGGCTGAAGGGAAAAGCCTATGTTGAATACAGCAACGAATGCTGGCACGGCACATTTGCTTCCGGACGATATTGCTTCGAGCAAGGACTGCGCGGTGCACTTAGGCGACAACGACTTCGAATGTCAGCTTCGCTTCTATGCAAAACGTTCGGCCGAGATTTTTCAAATCATTGAAACAGTCATCAACGCTGACCGTCTCATCCGCGTGGTGTCGTTGCCGCCGGACAGCCCTTGGGCCATGCGAACCGTGCTCGATTGGAAGGGCGTCGGGTGTCATGTCGATGCCGTTGCCATTGCCCCTTACTTCGGCAAGCAGCTTGGTACGCCCGAGCGTTCGCGAGAAGTTGTCCGCTGGAACGTTGATCTCGTTTTGGAAGCCTGCCGCCAAGATATCATCGCCCAAGCGAGGCTGACAAAAAAACTGGCCAGCCTGGCCAAAGAGCGAGGCCTAAAGTTGATCGCCTACGAGGGCGGGCAACACCTTGTCGGCAGCGGAGGCGAAGAAGACAACATGGCGCTGCAACGACTTTTTATCGCCGCCAATCGCGATCCTCGAATGAAGGAACTCTACGCCCTCGACTTGGAATCCTGGCAAAAGGCCGGCGGCGGCCTGCACTGCATCTTCAACTCGGCCGGGCGTGACAGCAAATGGGGCAGTTGGGGCCTGTTGGAGTTCGGCGATCAAGACGAAAAGAGTGCGCCGAAACTGCAAGGGGCGCGGGGCTTTTTGCGGCTTACTCCTTGATAAACGTGAGCGTAAATGGCCTCGACTGCTTTAGTCCGATTCATTTCGCGACGTGAGAAAAATTTCCTTTTCAACCCCGATCTTCATTTCAACCTGACGTTTTCGATTAGCCAACTAATTCCCCACATGCGCGCCGACGCGGCGAGCTATCCTATTTACTGAAGTATCATTCCATGATACTATTGAGGGAGATGAACCGAAAACTTGAGCGCACGCTGCAGGCGATATTCGACGATCCGGTAAGGTCGAACATTGCTTGGCGCGACATCGAAAACATGCTGAAAGCAGCCGGCGCGGAGATCAGCGAGGGTGAAGGCTCGCGAGTCCGAATAGCCCTCAATGGCCTGCGGGCTGTGTTTCACCGACCACATCCGCAAAAGGAAACCGACAAAGGTGCGGTTCGGTCTATGCGACGGTTCCTCATAGAAGCAGGAGTGATTCCATGATGCAATACAAAGGTTATCTCGGCAAAGTTGAATTCGACGACGAGTCGGCAATTTTCCACGGCGAAGTGATAGACACTCGCGATGTAATCACCTTTCAGGGACGAAGTGTCGACGAACTGAAAAGCGCCTTTCAAGAATCGATTGACGATTATCTCGCGTTCTGCGAACAGCGCGGGGAAGAGCCGAACAAGCCCTTCTCCGGCCAGTTCGTGACGCGCATTCCGCCCCAACTCCACCGCGAGGTCAATCAGGCTGCAATCTCATCCGGCAAAAGCCTTAATTCGTGGGTCGTGGAACAACTTCAGATGGCCGTTGCACAATTGCGCTCAACTAAGGCGGCAGCGGTAAAACGAAAGCCGAAACTGAAACCGACTTCCCACGACGTTGGGGCGGCGCTGAAGTTGAAATCGTAATGTTTCACAATCGAACGGCCCAAAAACCATGCAACGAACAAGATATATAATATAAGTCTTGCTCAATTTAAGGAGTCACCACAATGCCAAGCACCAAACGCACGCTCAACGAACTTGCCGGTCTGGGTGCAGACATTTTTGACCGGCGTATTAGGCCCAGTCTCAGCGCAGAGGACGATGGCAAATTTGTCGCAATCGATGTCGAAAGCGGCGACTACGAAATTGACGCGGACGACTACTCAGTCCTTGCCCGTTTGAGGGTGCGCAAACCGGAAGCCGACGTGTGGCTTATGCGGGCCGGCTTCCCAGCGGCTTATAAAATGCGAGTGGTCCGATGATCAAAGGGGTGGTCAACGCCCGTTATGAGGCGCTGGTGCAATTGCGCTTGCGCGGACCAAATGGGCACGAGTCGCATGTGGACGCGATTGTGGATTCCGGATTCACATCATCCTTAACGTTGCCGCAGGCACTGATATCCTCTTTGGAATTGAATCGAGAGTCGGCAAGCAGCGCGGTTCTCGCCGACGGATCGGTTCGACAATTCGATGTTTTTGCTGCGGATGTGTTATGGGATGGCGTGTGGCGCACAGTGTTGATATCAGCGATCGGAAACGAATCCCTCATAGGCATGCGTTTGTTGGCAGGCTATAAATTGGTGATTGAGGTCATGCCGGAGGGTGCGGTCGGAATCTCGGTTTTATCATGAACCACGATATGCTTGCATGCACGTCACGGCACGCGCTCAAAAACCGCTACATCGCACAATCCCCAAGGCGAATCGCCCGCGAGCCGTTCGGCGATTGATGCACTTTTGGAAGTGTGCTTGAACGTGGTGGTTTCTTTGATGCGCAGGCTGGCGGGCAGCACTTCTTTCAGCGTTTCAAGCGAATGCCGATGGGTGAACAGCACCACCGTTCGAGGCCGGGTGAGCATGTCTTCAACCAGCGTCTGCGATTGTTTGGTGCGTACGTTGCGCAAGTCATCACGGCCAAGATAAAAGGCTACGGAGTCGACGTTGCGTGGGAAACAGATAACCGTCGTCTCGGCATCGCCGCAATAGTGCGCAAGCATGGCCGGGTCCGCCATCGGCGAGCGCTGGGCCGCATACCAGGGCACCGCAATGTAATGGGCGAACCCTATTAGGCCCGCCATGGCCGTGATGCCACTCTTGGTCCATAGCGAACGTTGCCATTTGCTGTGCGCGATGAAGTCGCCAAGGGCGAGCGCCAAGCAAGGAAAGGCCGGCAAAACGTACGTCGGCAATTTTGAGCCGGAGAGGGAAAAGAACGCCAAACACCAGCCGCCGGCAAGGAGCCAAAAGCCGAGGGCGGACGAACGCCTGGCAGTGGTTTCGTCGTCCGTTGCGAGCAGATGGCGCGTAAAAGCCCAAAGCAGCAAGGTGCCCGGCATCAGACCCATTAAAACAATGGGTGCGTAATACCAGACCGGCTGCAAGTGATCGAAAGGATGCACAAACCTCAGGACGTTGTGTTCCCAGAAGAAGTGCCTTAGAAAGATCGGCTTGTGCCGATAGATGGCGACGTACCAGGGGAGATTAACAGCAAGGGCCATGCTCAGAAACAAAAGAGCCATCTTCCAGCTGATTCGCACGCTGGAACTAGACAGCCAACGATAAGCGACCAGCGGCGGCGCCAACAGCAGCAAGGCGACAGGACCCTTCGCCAAGATGCCCAAACCGCAGGCAAAAGCTGCGAGCAACCACCACCCACGCTTGAGGCGGTCGCCGCGAACGGCTTCAAAGGCGCTAAGCAGGCTAAGGGATACGAGAAAGGTCAGGATGCCATCAACGAGCAGCAAACGCCCCATCTCCATGAACCCGGGCGCGACCGTCAGCAATAAGGCGCCCCAAAGCGCCGAACGCTCGCCGAGACTGCGCCGGCCAATCATATAGATGAGCAGTATCGTCGCATGGAGAGCAAGCGCGGAAGGAAGCCTGGCCGACGCTTCCGATACGCCGAACAGCGAATAACTGATGCGCACCATCCAGTAAAGCAACGGAGGTTTATCGAGATACGGCTGCCCTTGCAGCGTCGGCACGATCCATTCATCGTGGTCGTACATCTCCCGTGAGATCTGCGCGTAACGCCCTTCGTCGGGCTCAAGCAACAAAAAGGAACGGGTCGGATAAAGTAGCAAAGCGGGCAGCACGATGAGGAGCACTAACGACAGAAGTCTAACTCGGCACTCATGTGACGCTTCACCCGGAAATAAAAAACGCGACCAAACGTGCGGAAGCCACGCGATGAGACTTTGGGGATGCCGCTCTTCGATCACCATCGCGATTCTCCTGCCCGACCGTTCCGTAGCGGAGAAAAGTTTCGCAGAGCAGACCCAGATGGTCAATGCGAAGAATTCAAGGTTGTGTAGGGTCTGGCGAAATCCGTCTAGCCGAGGGTTTATCAAATTGATACCTTATACGTCTTCCGAGAGTGTGGATCCGTGGAGTTGTTCATGTACGCTATTTTCGAAGATGGTTCGCGGCAGTATCGAGTCAGCGCTGGGGATGTGGTCCGCGTCGACCATCGCGATGAAGCCGTCTTGAACGGGCCCATTGAATTCAAGCGGGTGTTGATGTGCGCTGGTGATGGCGATATGAAAGTCGGCCAGCCCGCGCTTGAAGGCATGCGGGTCTATGGCAAAGTCATCGGCCACCCCTCGACGAAGATCTACGTGCAGCACTTCCGCCGTCGTAAGAACTACCGGCACTTGAAGGGCCATCGCCAGCATTACCTTGATGTCAAAGTGACTGATATTCTCATGCCGGGCCAGGCGACCCCCGCCCATGAACAACCCCGGCAAACAGAAGTCGCCGCGAACTGAGCTCTCTGATTCGCCGATGATGGCGCATTGGACTACTCTTCGCATCGCTTCGGGCAAGGAGGCTCGTTATGCGGAATCGTCTCTTAGGCGGCATGGCCTTTGTCAGCTTGGCGGCGGCCGTCATCGTTTCCCTGGCACAGGGGCAACCATCGCCGCCACGCGAGTTGCCGCCTGCTCTTCGCGGCCAGGTCAACTCAACGCCGAAATCAGACACAATTCAACCGGTGCTTGGCAATGGCGCCGCCGAGACGACCATCAAAAGGAATGCCGTCCCTTTCGATCGTTTCCGCCAGTTCGAAACGCTGCCGGAATTGACAAAGCAGACAGTGCTCTCGGCCATGATGGGTATGGAGTGGCTTTACCGCTACAATCAACCCAACGGCGTTTTTCTATACGGCTACCTGCCCGCTCTTGGCCGACCGATGGAGGGTGATAACCAGCTTCATCAGGCAATGGCTACGTTCGCGCTTGCCCGTGCAGCACGTTTTACAGGCGACGAACGCTACATTGCCCGTGCGCATCAAGCGGTTCTCACGCTGCTGACTTCCACGGTGAAAGATTCAGAAAATCCTGCCATTCGCAGGCCGATTCAGCCTTCCATCATCTGCAACCGTTTGGCGGCTGCTGGCTATCTGTTGATGACGATCCACGAGCTGCCGGACCCAGCGAGCGACCTGCTGGGCAAAGCGGACGAGCTGGCCGTTTTTATCCGCTCAAAGCAACTCGAGAATGGTTCTTTCTCTTACACGGATACGCCCAGTGACGCATCTCCGGCCATCGAATCCGATGGCAACAGTCCCTATTGCGGGCCGGCTATGTTCGCCTTACGCTTAACCACCGGGCTAGGCCGACTACCGAAAAACTGCAAACTCTCCGCAACGGAGTCGGCTTTTATCGCAACTACTTTAAAGCTCATCCCGACCTGGAGCTCATCCCCTGGATGACCGCCGCCTGCACGGAAGGCTATCTGGCCACGAAAGACAAAGCCTTCGCCGAGTTCGCTCTGGAAATGAATGATTGGCTTTGCGGTTTGCAATATCCCGATCTGCCGGATTCGAAGCAACCGGTATGGCAGCCCGCCTGGCGCGGCGGCTTCAAGAGTATCGTCAAAGGAAACATCGAACTCAGCCCGCCGAACATTCAGACGGCCGCCTGCGCTCAAAGCTTGGCTGATGCGTGCCGTCTCCTTCGCCAGATGCCGTCGCCTGACTTACAGCGTTATGAACGCTACCGCATGACCCTGGTCCGTTCGTTACAGTTTGTTGGATCGCTCCAATTCACGGAAGCGAACACGTTCCACATTACCGCCAAGTATCGCTCGATGCTCGTTGGCGGGTTCCATCCCAGCGAATTTGACGGCAATCTACGCGTCGATCGGACAGCGATCGCGGCTTCCGCTTATATCCAATTTCTGGCGAGCGGCGCCGATCGAACCCCATGACGTTTTGAAATTCGCCGGAATGGTTGAATTCAGATGCGGACGAATGATAGTCTCCTTTCCTATAATCATGCAAACGGACGGATAATTTTGACGCGCTGATTGAGAGCGATTTGGCTCCGAACGAGCCGCCCGAGGGGATCGCTACCGAGGCGGATTGAATCATGACCACGGAACGAAGCCAGTCGCCTCGACCCAGATGCCGGCAGTTGATGGGTGTTCGTGTCATTGGCACTGGCAGTTACGTGCCCGATGCGGTTATCAGCAACGAACATCTCCACGCTCGACTCGGCTTCGATTCCGATTGGATCGTGAAGAGGACGGGAATCCTCGAACGCCGACACGCCTTGCCTCATCAGGCGACAAGCGACCTCTGCATTGAAGCTTCACGCCGCTGTCTGGCTGCCGCCAACGTAAAGCCGCAGGATGTCGATCTCATCGTTCTGGGCACGTTTACACCCGATATGTCGTTTCCATCGACGGCCTGTCTCATTCAAGACAAGATGAAAATGAACTGCCCGGCCATCGAGGTCGAGGCGGCCTGTGCCGGCTTTATGTATGCCTTGATCACGGGCGCTGCCTATATCGTCTCCGGGGCGAGCGATTGCGCGTTGATCATCGGCGGGGACTGCAACTCGCGCGTGCTGAACCCGGACGACATCAAAACCTATCCGCTCTTCGGTGATGGCGCCGGCGCCTTTCTGCTCACACGAGGCCGACCCGATCAAGGCATCCTTAGCTACAGCATGGGTTCGGATGGCGCCGGCGGCAGCTTGCTTTGCCGTCCCTCGGGCGGCAGTCGGATGCCTCCCAAAAAGGAGCACATCGACGAAGGCAAACATTTCATGTTCATGGATGGTCGAGCTGTTTTCCGTTGGGCGGTCGATATCCTTTGCGACACGATTCAAGATGTGCTGGCCGACGCCAATCAAACAGCCGACGACATCGATATTTTCTTCCCGCACCAGGCGAATATCCGGATCATCAATGCCTCGATCGACGTGCTGAAGATTCCTCGCAATAAGGTTTACAACAACCTCGAAAAGTACGGCAATACTTCGGCGGGCTCCATTCCGCTGGCCGTGGATGAAGCAATCGCCGACGGCCGTTTAAAGACGAATGACCTGACGATCCTGAGCGGTTTCGGCGCTGGCCTCGCCTGGGGCACAGCGCTGATGCGCTGGTGATAAGGCAGATTTCAAAACCCGGGGCCGCCATCGAAAGCCGTGGCTTTGACCGGTATCCGGATCCGGCGACTCGTGTCCCCTTTAGCCTTGAGAATGATGAACGAGTTTTGCAGACTTCCCGATAACTTGCCTGCGGGAATGGTAACGCGCAGAATCCATTGTCTCTGCCCGTCCTTTTCTCCTTCGGAGGTCAGCGTCGTTTGAAGATAGGCCGGCGCCGTTGCCGTCGAATCGAGTTCCATTTCGAAGTCGGCCCGATTGCTGACGAGAGTCACTTGGCTGGAACGTGACTCGGACGAGCGAAAGGAGCCAAAGTCGATGCGATCGCCCGAGCTGGCATCCCGAATCCGCACTTCGCCGCGAACAATGCCTTGTACCGGCATCTGGACCCCTTTACTGTCATCCACACGCACTTTTAAGGTAAAAAGAAGCGGGCCGAGATCGAGTTGCTGCGAGGATTTAGGCCCTTGGTCTTGTACCTCAACACGTTCACGCACCACTATTGAGACCCGATACGCGCACTTCGGCTTAGTCCCCAACTGTTGCCCGAGCAACTCGAGCTCGGAAGAGTTCAACGGGATTGGTGCTGACCAGACGACGCAATCGCGGCTGGCGGTCAGGTCAGGCGATGAAATATCGAGTGACAAACTGGGCCTGGTGCGCGACCAGACGAAGAAGTCTCGCTCGACCACTGATTGAGGACCGATCTCTCCCAAGCGAATCGATCGCCCGCCTGAAGATGGCGCAACAACGTCAAACGGCGGCGCTACAATAAAGTCGGTCTCCAGCGAAATCTCTTTTTTCGGTATGCCCGCTGCATGAGCCTGGAAGTTGGCTGAGATCTTTGTGCTTCCCTCCGGCGGCTTGGCTTTCCACTCGACACGGATGATGCCCATCCCCGGTTCGCTAGCGGAAGCTGCGGCTACCGTTCCCTCCTCGAGCAACTTGCCGTCCCTTGAGAGCTGTTTCCACTCGATGCGTGAAGCAAGTTCGGCATTAGCGATTGCCGCCAGCAACAGCATTCCATGACCGCCGGGCCAGGAGCATAGACTCGAAGTGCGTATGTAGTTGTCCCATGTAGACGGCGCGATTTGACCCAGTTGGGACCCGGCACATTTGCAACTAGCTGTCGCAAAAGCGATCTGAACCGGCTTGTCGTTCGGGTTGCGGAACCAGAAATCGAAGTGGCCATCTTCACCCGGTTCGAATTGGTTGCGCCAGTATTTCAGCGAAACAACATCGGGGTCATTACGGCCCACGATCGTATTGAATTGCAACAGGCCATGCGTCTGTCCGGCCTTCTTCTCGGACACGTTGCCATCGGGACCCTTCGCCGAATAATTTACGATCCAGGTAACACCGAACACTAAGCCGGCAAGCGCCGCGAGCGGAAGAACGATCTGAGTAAAGGTTTTCATAATAAACGCACCTCGATGATGCGAACTGTCATGGTCGCTCATGCTTGCGGCGCTGCCCCGCCGATTATTTTTTCTTCTTCAAAGGCTGGCCATCAGTATCCACGGCGCCGACCGCGACCAATATTAGGTGATCGGGATCGAGATATTTCTTGGCCACGGCATGGACATCCTCGGGCGTCACGGCTTCTACCGCTTTGCGATAATCGTCCAGGTAGCTCAACCCGAGCCCGTTTCGATCGACGGACAACAACAAAGTCGCAACCTGTTCGCGAGTGATCGTGCGAAAGGCCTGGCTGCCCGTGAGGTATTTTTTGGCGTCGTCCACTTCTTGCACGGTCGGCGGTTCGTCGCGGAGTTTGCGAATTTCCTTCAGGAAGCCATCGCGAACCCACGTGAATTTATCGGGGAAGGTGCCGATATAGCCGGCGAATGTTCCGACTTCTTCAGCCGCCGATGCAGCTATCTGAGCATTTACGGTGTACGCCAACCCTTGCCGGTCGCGGAGATTGGCGGACAAACGGTCAGTGAAGCCCGGTCCGGTGCCAAGCACATTATCCATCACCAACAACTTGTAATAATCGGGGTTATCGCGCTTGATGCCTGGATGACCCAGGTGAACGTGCAGTTGAGCCGCCTCAGGATCGGAAATGATTCTCTGTACGAGCTTAGTCGGCTTGGCGATTTCATATTTCGGCAGCGGGGCTAAGGCGACCGGCTTCCAGTTCTCGGTTCGCTTTTTGATCAATTCCACCAGCTTAGCGGAATCGAAGTCGCCGACGATTGCCATCGTCGTATTGTTCGGCGTAAAGAGCATGGCATGATAGTCGATGCAGTCCTGGCGCGTCAGCTTCTTGACGACCTCAGCAGTTCCCATCGAAGGACGGCCATAAGGATGTTTGCCGTAAACGAGCGCATCGAATTCCCGTGATGCTCGCTCGTTCGGCTTCTTGTCTTCTTCGGCTATCTGCGAAAGTAGTTCGTCCCGCTTGGCATCGAGAATATCTTGCGGAAAGGTGGGGTGCATCAAACAATCGAGCAAGACATCTAGCCCAAGTTCGGTATCGGGTGAAAGAACTTTGACGCTGCCGCCGGACGAGGAGACGCTCAATGATCCACCGACGTCTTCGATCAGTCGTGCGATCTCGTCGCCCTTGCGCGTCGTCGTTCCCTCTTCGAGCAGATAGCTGACCAGTGAAGAAACGCCGACTTTGTCGGCTGGCTCGCGCATCCGGCTTTGATAAACGTTTGCCTTCGCCACCACGACAGGCAAGCGATGATTCTCGAGCAGCCAGAGCTTCAAGCCGTTGGGCAGCGTCACCAGCTTGGCATCCTGCAACGCCAGCGTCTGGCCGGCGCCGGAGGCCTCGTTGACGCGTGATCGGCCTAGCCTTCGCAAAGGTAGACTTGAGCTGGCGTCCGACTTCTCCTTCGCGCTCTTTTCCGGGATCGACCAAATGACGACGCCCTTTGCATTGGCCAGATATTTCGTTGCAACCCGTTTAACGTCGTCGTTGGTCACGGCAGCCAATTTGGGCAGGTAACTCTTGAGATAGTCGAGATCATTCGTCGTCACGCCTTGCGAAATCGAATCGGCAATGCTGTGGACGCTTTCGTTGCCAAAAATATAGCCGGAAATCATGCCTCGTTTGATTCTCTTCAGCTCGGCATCGGTAATTCCCTCTTTAGCAAGCTTGGCTAATTCAGCCGTCGTCATTTCTTCAACTTTGGCCAGATCGTCCTTCAACAGTTCCACTTCAATTTCAAAGCCGCCATCGTAGCGGCCTGTTTTGTTCGACGAGCCAACTGACGATGCCACTTTCTCTTCGTCAATGAACTTGCGATAAAGCCGGCTGGTACGGCCGCTGGCCAGTGCCGACTGTACCACATCGAGGGCATACGAATCAGCGGCGCCCGACTTCACTCCGTTGAAGCCCATCAACAGGCGCGGCGACTCAAATTTCGAAACCATGCGATGATGAACCGTCTTCTCGCGGACCGGAGGCGCCACCTCAGGTTTACGTTCAGGGAGGTCGGCCTTCGGGATTTTGCCGAAGAGCTTTTCGATACGATCCAGCGTTTCTTTTTCGTCAAAGCCGCCGACGATGATCAAGGATGCATTGTTCGGGTGATACCATCGGTCGAAGTGCCTTTTGATGATTTCGGCCGTGGTGCCTTCCACGTGCTTGCGCTCGCCGATAACCGGATGCCCGTAAGGAGATTTGGACCCGAACAAAAGCGGCAGCATGGCCTTCGACTCAAGATCCCAGGGGCGATCTTCATTGCCGTTCAACTCGGAAATGACTGCCCCCTTCTCCTGCTGAAATTCGTGCTTGGCATCGATGCGCGTATTCCGCATGCGATCAGCTTCAATATCGAGGGCAGCGGTCCAGCGGTCTGCCGCGAAATCAAAGTGGTAGACCGTCATGTCTTCATTGGTGTAGGCGTTGTTATGGCCGCCGCTGCGCTGGGTTAGTCGATCAATGTCGCCCGGGAAGAGTTTGTCCGTTCCTTTGAAGAGAAGATGTTCGAGGTAGTGCGACAAGCCCGTTTGATCGAGCTCTTCGTCGCCGGCGCCGACTTTGTAAGCGACCATCGTTGTGACGACAGGCGAGCCGGGAATCGGCTTCATATAGACCTTCAAACGAATGGCACTTCCCTGCGCAAGATATTGCATAGCAACATGTTGCGGTTTTGACAAGTGGCGGCGTACATCTGTTTTCTGATTGGGCGACTTGTTGTTGGAGACAGATGCTGCCTGCAGTGGTGGGCGCGCACCGGTGGCGCGTTGCCCCAGTCGAGCGTGAAAATATTGAGTGTTGGAATCGACTCTAATTTTCTCCTTTGACTTATTTTCGGCATTCACGGGTGTGTTAGTGCTGGCCGTTCATGGCGGCTTCGCGCGCTTGATGCGGGGCTTGCCCAGCTTCTGATAGCGATCGCGGCGACGTTTGATTCGGCGTGGTTCGACCCGGCCCGGCCGACTGCCGACGCGATGGGTGGCGATGGCGTCGAGCAAGACTCGATAGACAAATTTCATTTGGTCGTCGGCGCCGGCGATCAACAACCAACGAAACGTTTCAAGGGTTTGCAATGCGCCGGCAAAGCTGATTTGCCTTGGGGTCAAACTCTTTTGCCAAGCCGCTTGAGCAGCGGTCTTGCGCACCAGATTGTAGCCGAGCAAGTGCGCCCATATCGCCTTGCGCGACATCGCGGGCGTCTTGCAATGAATCATCTCCATGCCGAGCGTTGTTTTGATCGAACGGATATCGAGTTCCGCCTGCCACCGTTGGTGATAGAGATCCGCGATGTCGGAGGGCGAGTATGTATCGTGGTCCAACAACGTGGTCGCCACAATGATTTCCTTGCTGCGATAGCCCGGTTCATCGACCGCGAAACGCGTTTCGCGGATGCGCATGGTTTCGGGGATGGCGGCGTAGGTCGCCTCGTCCATCCAGGTTGGTCGCTGCGGCCGATGCCAGACGACGATGTGATCGTTGCGGCCCAGCCGTTCGCCGCCGCGGAAATCGTACCGACGCTTTTGATGCAGGCGAAACGTGGCATCCACGCCGCGTTGTTGCAGCAACGCGATCATGAAATACGAGCAATAGTAGCGATCGGCCACGACGATGTCGCCCTGTCGCAGCCGCTCGATCAATTGCCGAAACAGCGCGGTCTCGCCTGTCTTTTTGCCTGCGTACGGGCCCATGGCCGCGTCGATGATCACGGCCGTCGCCACGGCCAGCAACACGACCACGCGTATCATCGGAAAGCCGAGTCCGGGCTTTTGCGTTTTGGGTTGCGGGTACTCGTGTTGATTGGCTTCGGTGTCGTCGAGGATGGTCTCGAAGCCATCGACGAGCAGCGTTCGCCGGTTGCGCCAGCGCCATGAATCCGGCGCTTCGTCTTCCACGCCATTGCCGACTTCACCCGTCAAACGACGAAGAAAAGCTTCCGGCAGTTTCGCGCGTGCCTTGCAGTACGCGCCGGTCGCTGGCGAGCAAGGTTCGCGGCCAAGAGCGACCATCAGCACCATGACGTGCGCGACGGCCGTGACACAAGTGGTGCTAACCGAAAGATATTGGCCGACGAAAGCCCAAGTCGTCATCGCCGGGGTATAGACGCAGCCTTCGTCGGCGCCGAAATAAAGATTCTCGGCCCGAGCCGCCTGCTCGATTTGTAGTTCGGTCAAAGCCTTGGCGAAGGGGAGCCCTTCATCTTGAACGTGGCAGCGCAGAAATGTTTTGTACCGCGACCCGAGGCCGTGCGGGCTATAGAATGCCATAAAGGGACCTTCCCTGTCCGTCGCAGAATTGCGAACGCCATGAGGACAAGGAAGGTCCGGAAACATCGACAGGATAAGGAAGGTCCGCCGCTGTTTCAAGCCCAGCCGGAAAATTCGCGGCCTAACAATCTCAGGCCGCGTCAAATACGCTCAGGACGAGCGGGGTGTGGAAGGTGCGTACTCTAAATGTGTTGGAAGTGCCATTCGACCTTCAAACCATTTGATAGCGTCGTCGACTTCACATCGTCAAAAAGCGAAGCAGCGGTTTTAAAAAGGGCATCGTGTTTTTCCGCCGTGCGCAGATAATGAAAAGCAACAAAGCAATGCGACCAGTGACAACCGTCTCATGCGCGACTCCTACGCGAAGAACAAACCAACTTCATCTTCATAGTTTAGCAAAGTGAGGTTACGCTCGGCTCGATTGCGACAACATTCTCGTTCGAGGTTTTTATGCGCTCTGTTCTGCGTGTGATATTTGCGTTGCTCGCCATCGCCACCTTTTCATTCTGTATATACGCACTGAAGTGGATTTGGTTGGTGAAGAAACCGGCGATCGATCAGGCGACGTATGCCTTCGATGAAGCAACCCATTGGTTGAGTCTGGCAGATAAAGGAATGCAGGACGTGCGCGGGAATTTGATGGTTTCGCAGACAATGGTGACAAAAACCGCACCGGCAGCGCCGAGCGAATCCGGCAAGCAGCCCGGCTATCTCGATTCAATGGTTGCACGCGCGGTGATTCGGCAAGTGACGCCGCAGATGAACGACATGCAGCGCACGGTCGATAAGGTCACCGAAGTCTCGATTGTCGTTAATAGTATCCTCGACTCCCTCCACGAAGTGCCGGCAGGTTCTCGCGATAAACTGGATATGCAGCAAGTGGCGGAACTGCAAACCCAATTGAATGGAGTAACGCAAGCAAGCCGGCGTCTAAACGACCTACTCGATTCGCCTGGCGATGGCGACAGTGCGGCCGCCCAAACGGCTCGAGTAACCGACGGTATTCGCTCCGTGGTGGACCTGACGGGGGAGTATCAGCTTCGCTTGCAGGCGCTCGAGGCTCGGGTGCAACAGATCCGTTCGACGACGCTCTACTGGATGAACCTTGCGCCGATGTTGGCGACGATCTTCCTCGGCTGGGTTATGATTTCGCAGGTGATTGTGCTGATTGTTGCAGTACGACGACGGACCCGAACGTAGTAGAATGACGTCGCCACGCATCGTTTTTTGACGGGCGCCACCTTTGCACAGGTGGGCGAGCCGAACAGCGTAAGCTGCCTGTGATGATGGAACCCGGCAGCTTACGCAGCTCGGCTCGCCAAATTCAGCAAAGCGCTTGCTCGGTTTGCAATGTTTGCAAGTCCCAGATACTATGAGCGGAAGCTTACTCCCACCTGCGTTCGCCTCTTTTTTCGCTGTTGTCTTTTATGAATTTGCGCATCCTTTTATCGAAACTGTTCGTTCTCACCGTTTTCCTTGCAGATGTGACGAGGGTAAAGGCCGCTTCTGATTTGAGTAAGAGCGCAGCCGCCTTTCTGAGTAGGCATTGCGTCACATGTCATGGCACGGCGAAGCCGAAAGGCGATGTGTCGCTGAATGGCACAGTCGACGAGGCGGTGCTGCTAAAAGATCGCAAAAAGTGGGCGAGCGTGGTTCAGCAGATTGAATCGGGCGAGATGCCGCCGAAAGAGAAACCCCGCCCTTCTGCTGCCGAGCAAGATGCGTTCGTTAAGGCGCTCCACGAGGTTTATGACCGTGCGGACGGTAACGCCAAGCCCGATCCCGGACGGGTGACCGCACGCCGACTGAATAAGGTCGAGTACAACAACACCATTCGGGATCTTCTCGGCGTCGATTTCAACGCTTCAGAAGACTTTCCTTCGGATGATATCGGTTATGGCTTCGATAGCATCGGCGATGTCTTGACGCTCTCTCCCGTCCTGATGGAACGCTATCTTGCGGCGGCCGAAACGATCGCCAACCGGGCCATTACGCTGCGGGCAGTCAAGCCGCCCGATCGCCACATGTCGGCGATGTATTTGGAACCTTCCAATGGTCCCAAAGGTCGCTTTCGGCCGATAACTGCAAGCGGCTCCAAAGGCGCTTTGTTCAATTCGTTTGTCCTGACGATGGATGGCGAGCATATTCTGCGCGTTCGTTGCTACGGTAAAAAGGCAGGCGACGAACCGGTGAAACTGGCCCTCTTGATGGATGGCAAAGAACTGAAGAGCTTCGATGTAAAGGCCACGGAGGAAAAGAAGCCGGAGACGCTCGAAGCCCGCGTTGTCTTGCCCGCCGGCAGCCATCGGGGTGAAGTTCGGCTCGTGAAGGAATTCAAAAACGATAAAGAAGAGCGAACGCTCTTCATTGAATCAATGAGTCTCGAAGGTCCGCTCGATACACGGCCTGCTTTTCATCGGAAACTCGTGGCGGCAGGTGCTAAGCCTGCGACCCGTACGCGCGATGGCCTGACACCTTTCGTCTCTCGCGCCTATCGCCGGCCTGCAACTAAAGACGAAATTGATCGACTGGTCAAGCTGGTTGAGGCGGCTGAAGCCGGCGGTGAGTCGTGGGAGGCCGGCATGCAATTAGCCGTGCAGGCAGTCCTTGTTTCCCCTAAATTTCTCTTCCGAATTGAACAGCAATCTTCTGCCGCCAAAGACGGCAATCCGGTGGCCCTCAACGACTATCAACTCGCATCGCGACTCTCTTACTTTCTCTGGTCGTCCATGCCCGACGATGATCTCTTTGCCCTTGCTGCCAAGAGCCAGCTAGGCGCTGACATGGACGTGCAGGTCAAACGGATGCTGCGCGATCCGAAGGCAAAAGCGCTGGTCGATAACTTCTTCATGCAGTGGTTGCAGTTGCGACGATTAAAATCCGTTCAGCCTGACCCCAAATCGTTCCCGAATTTCAACGACCGGGTACGCGAAGCGATGATGCAGGAGACCTGGCTTTTCCTCAATGAAATCATTCGTGAAGACCGCAGTATCCTCGATCTCCTTGATGGGAAATTCACTTATCTCAACGGTCAACTGGCAAACTTTTACGGCATCAAAGATACCAAAGGGAGTACCTGGGGCGATAAGAATCCGGTTGCAGGCGGCAGCAAAATACCGTGGGAACAATATGTACGCGTGGAACTGCCCGCAAACAGCGATCGTGGCGGCCTGCTTACGCATGGGAGCGTGTTGACGGTTACTTCGAATCCAACGCGAACCTCGCCCGTCAAACGCGGTCGGTGGATCCTCGAACAGATACTAGGAACCCCGCCGCCACCGCCTCCGCCGGACGTGCCCGAACTCGATATGAAAAAGGGTGAGCTAAAAGGGACACTCCGCCAACGGATGGAGCAGCATCGCGCTAACCCGGCCTGCGCTAACTGTCACGCCAAGATGGACCCCATCGGTTTTGCCTTCGAAAACTTCGACGCAATCGGCGCCTATCGCTTTCAGGACTCGGGATCGAATATCGATTCTTCCGGCATCCTACCTGATGGAAAAAAGTTCAAGGGGCCTTCGGAACTGAAACAAATTCTGAGAGAGAAGAAAGAATTGTTCGGCCGTTGCCTTGCGGAAAAGATGCTCATTTATGCGATCGGTCGCGGCACCGAACACTACGACAAACGCGCCATCGACCGCATTTCCACTAATGTGGCCAAAGCAGACTATAAGCTGTCAGCGCTAGTGATCGAAGTGGTGAACAGCGAACCGTTCCGACTGAGACGCGGAGGAAATTAAGTGCATTGTCGAAGTTTGAAAGCTTCGATTCGAGTTGGAAGCGTAAGCGACGGACTACTCTGCAAAAATCTTTTACAAAAAAATGTTGGACAAAAAAAAGACATGGAGTTCATCCACCGCTTTATATTTTTGTCCCAAATTTTTTTGTCGGATATTGAAACTGGTTGCGGAGAGTGGCGCTCGGTCAAGGGGCTGCATAAGGCATTCACTAAATTTTTCTTGACGAAAGATGAATTTTGCGCGAAACTTTTTCAGAGGTAGCTGGTTAAACATCTATTCGGGCTGATTCCGCTACCTTCCCACCAAATGTCAGCCCCGACTTCCTGCTTTACCAAGGGTTTCGGCCCTCCTGCCTGCGCCCATTTCGGAGAATATCGGAATGCATGCTGCTCTCCTCAGCAGATTATTCCCGGTGCTTGCCGCCGCCAGCCTGCTTAGCCTGGCTCTTCCCGCGTATGCCGAAGTGGCATTGCCGGGCGGCGCCAAGCTCGAACGGGTCGATTTCGAACGGCATGTCATGGGGCTGTTCGGCAAGACGGGCTGCAACAACGGTTCCTGCCACGGTTCATTCCAAGGCAAGAACGGTTTTCGGCTATCTCTTTTCGGTTACGAACCGGCTCGCGATTTCGCGGCCTTAACGCGCGATATTCAAGGCCGCCGGATAAATCAAGTTGACCCGGATGCCAGCCTGCTGCTGCAAAAAGCAACCGGATCGGTTAAACATGAAGGGACGGCACGGTTTAGCCGTGGCTCCTGGCAATACAACGTGATGCGTGAATGGATCGCCCAAGGCGCTTCGTGGACCAAAGATAGCGGCAAAGTCGTTTCGTTGAGCATGTCGCCCAAAGAATACATTTTTTGCGAAATGGGCAAGACGGCCCAAATTCGCGTTTCCGCCAAATTCTCCGACGGCACCGAAGACGACATCACTCCCTTCTGCGATTTCCGAGTTCAGGACGACGCAATAGCCACGATGTCGCCCGCCGGCTTGATTACCGCGCATAGGCCTGGTGACACCGGTTTGGCCATCTCCTATCGCGGCAATGTGATCGCTGCGCGGATTCTCGTGCCATCGCCGACCAAACCGGGCTTCCAATATCCGGCTTTCGCTGAGGTAAACTACATCGACCGGGAGATTCACGCGAAGCTGAAAGCAATGAACGTGCTCCCCTCCGCGCCGACCAGTGATACGGAATTCCTGCGACGAATATATGTCGATACCATTGGCAGTCTGCCCGCGCCCGATGAGATTCGCGCTTTTCAGGCAGATTCGCAAAGCGACAAGCGCGAACGCAAGATCGACGAGCTGCTTGCGCCATCCGCTACATGCCGCTCTCTGGGCGACCAAGTTCAGCGACATCACCGGCAACAACACCGATCTCCTAGAGCAACCGCAAACACTCAAAACAGTGCGGAGCCAGCAATGGCACGACTGGCTGCGCAAACGTTTGGCCGCCAATGTTCCCTACGATGAAATCGTTCACGACATTCTGACGGCAACCAGTCGCGACGGCCGAACGCCGACGGAATGGCTCGAACACGTCAAACAACTCGATGAAGCGGCGGCCAAAGGTTTTGACACGTCGCTCTATGCCGACCGCAAGACGCTCGATCTCTTCTGGAGAAGGCAGCAACAGGTGCCGCCCGACCAATGGGGACAGAAAGTAGCAGCGGCGTTTATGGGCGTACGCCTCGAGTGTGCCGAGTGCCATAAACACCCCACCGATCGTTGGACTCAAGCCGACTATCGTTCTTTTGCCAATATTTTTAGTCAAGTGGCTACAACCGGCTTCAGTACGCCCGAAGTGCAAAAACTCGCCGCTGCGGAGACGGCCAAGCGTCGTGAAGCGACGATGGGCAAGAATAATCAGGTCTCCGCCGTGCGAGAGCTTTATGTCGGCCAGCCTCGGGCCGCCATGGTTCATCCGGAAACGAATGCCGCCTTAAAGCCAAAGGCGCCTCTTGGCCCTGAGTTTGAAATCAAGAGCGGTAAAGACTTGCGCGAAGATTTATTCGCCTGGCTGCGCTCCCCGGAGAACCCGTTCTTTTCGCGCAGTTTCGTCAACCGCATCTGGGCTCATTACATGGGTGTCGGACTGGTAGATCCCGTCGATGATTTCTCGCTTGCCAACCCGCCCACAAACGCTCGCTTGCTTGAAGCCTTGGCTAAAGATTTCATCGAGTGCAAGTACGATATCCGGGTCATGGAAAAGCGAATCTTGATGAGCAGAACCTACCAGGCATCTTCGACGCCCAACACTACGAACAAGTTCGACAAGAACAATTTCGCCCGCGGCTATGTGCGCCCGATGATGGCCGAAGTAATGGTCGATGTTTTGAACTCGGCTCTCGGAGTCACCGAAACCGCGGGAAGCGATGTCCCGGGCGGTAAACGCATCATCGAGATCGGCGCCAGCCGGATGCAGAATCCAAACGTCTCGTATGCCTTGCGCAATCTTCGGCCGTCCCGCCCGTTCGACCGCGTGTGATTGCGAACGGGTGACCGAGCCGGCCTTGCCGCAAACGCTCTATCGCATGACCGATCCGGCAGTTCTGCAAAAGTTAAAGGCGCCGAACAACCGAGTCGCGACCTTACTGAAGACGAAAATGAGCGATACCGAGGTTCTGGACGAATTGTTCCTCGCTACTCTAACCCGTTTGCCCAGCGAAGGGGAAAAGGAATCGTTTGCCGATTACCGCAAAGCGTCCGCCGATCGTTCGTCCGCATTTACCGATACGCTGTGGGCATTGATCAACACGCGTGAATTTGTCCTTAATCATTGAGAGGCGGACGCTTCGCGTAGACAACTAATAGCAGTAAAATCGTTTATCTAAACAACCTGATCTGAAGGAAAATCCCATGAGCATGTTATGGAAAGATTGCGAAGGTCTGCAACGTCGTGAGTTCCTTCAGATCGGCTCAGCCGGTGTGTTGGGGCTAACGCTGCCGCAGTTGTTGAAGGCCGAGGCCAAGGCTGCCTCGACCGGCGCTCCGTCAAGCCAAAGCGAAAAGCGTCATCCTGGTTTGGCTAGGCGGCGGGCCGGCTACGATCGACATGTGGGACAATAAGCCCGAAGCTCCGGAAGGGATTCGCGGCGAGTTCAAGAACATCGCCACGAGCGTTCCCGGAACTCAGATTTCCGAGCATCTGCCCAAGATGGCGGCGATCGCCGACAAGTACAGCATCGTTCGTTCGCTGGCCCATACGATTCCGTCGCATGGCCCCGCCACTGTCGTTCATGACGACGGGCAACAAGCCAATCGCTTCGCTGCAATATCCATCGCTTGGCTCGATCTGCGCCAAAATGCTGCCGGTCGAAAAAGGTGTTCCGCCTTACGTTTCATTTGCTGACCTGCGCAACGGCTCGGCCGGCACCGCCGGCTATCTCGGCACCAGCTACAACCCCTTCGGCGTCGAAGGCGCCGGCGGCGGCAAAGGCAAAGAAGGCGGTAAAGGAACTCTTCGCGTCCGGGGCGTATCATTGCCCACTGGCTTCAGCCTCGACGATCTGGACAAACGCGACAAGCTGCTGCAGAGCTTCGATCGCGGCATGAGAAACATGGACGAGTCGGGCGACCTGGTCGATGGACTCGATTCATTCCACAAGCAAGCGCTCGAAATTCTCCGCTCCGATAAGACGGTGAAGGCGTTCGATCTTGCTCAGGAAAAGCAGGCCCTACGCGATGACTACGGCGCGACACCGTTCGGCCAGGGGGCGCTCGCCGCCCGGCGTCTGGTCGAAGCCGGCGTCCGCTTCGTGACCGTCAGCAGCGGCATGGGCTGGGACACGCACCAGAAAACCTTCGACATCCATAAAACGCGCAATCAGCCAGGACTCGATCAAGTGCTCTCGGCTCTTATCCGAGATCTGGACCAGCGTGGCTTGCTCGACTCAACCATCGTAATGTGCGCTGGCGAGTTCGGCCGTACACCGAAGATCAACAAGAACGGTGGCCGCGATCACTGGGCGCGCTCGATGGCCTGCGTGCTCGCCGGCGGCGGCATCAAACGGGGCTACGTGCATGGCTCGACGGACTCCTCGGGTATGGCCCCGGCAACCGACCCTGTCACCCCGGACGATGTCTCTTCGACGATCTTCCAGCAACTTGGCGTTGACCCGCAGACCGAACTGCAAACGCCGACTGGCCGTCCGGTAAAATTGTTCCGCGAAGGCAAGACGATCGAGAAACTGATCGGATAATTGCTTGACGGGAGATCCGTTTCTGTCGAGCCTGAAGTGAGTGCTAAGACAAGACTTCGCACCTACTTCAGGCTCGACTTATTTCCGGGCAATACTCTTCAACGCCAACACGAGCCTGAAGCACAGCGAAGAAAGTAATCTTCGCTGGGCGCTTCAGGCTCTTGCGCGGCACGCACACATGTCGGCTCGAACAAACCCGTCCGATTGAACTACGCGCTCAATTTGCCGTTCCTAACGAAACTGACAGCTGCGCCGCCTGTACCGTTGGCGTATGATGGAGGAGACAGGAAATTGGGGAAAACGATTGCTCTATCGATTATTTCTGGAACAATAGAGTGGGCATCCCTCTATTGCTGCGCCGCTCTCAACCGCTGACGGAGTCGTTCCGACATGGCGAAGAAAGATTATTACTCGCGAAATCCATTCGACAACGAGCCGGAACCGGAGCCGGTTCCGCCCACGCCTGAGCCGGCGAAAGCGGAAGTCCATCCGGAGTCGGACGACTCGATCCTCGATGTCTTCGACCAGGTGGCGTCCGTGCGCGAAGGGGCATCGGGCGCTGTGGAACTCGAGCGCCTACCCGATCCCGGCAGCAATCCATCGCTGGTTTCCTGGACGGAAGTGATTCGGCAAAGCCGCGAAACTCCCTCGTCGTTTGAAGGGTCGCCGCGACCGGTCGAGATCGATTCGGTTTCGGACAAAGATCTATTACAACGCATTGTGGCGGAAGAGCAACAGCGCGGATTGATGCCGGGACCGAAAGCACACGAGACAGATAAACTTGGCAAGGTCAAAATGATCACTCCGGACTCGCGTTCGGGATCGTCCGTGCAGCTGAGCGATCAACCGACGCCTGCCGCTTCGCAAAGCCCATCGGGTTCTTCGGTTCGGTTTGATGCGCCTGCGCCCCCTTCGGATGCTGGCGGGGCGATCCGCATGAATTGGCATCCTGAGTCGGCTTACGATGCGGTCGAGATGGACGACATCGAGCTGCTGGATGAACTTCCATTGGCGGAAGCGTTGCCGCTAGACGAAGAGGGCTCATTCACCATCGCTCAACCCGCTCATGCGCAGCAGCAAGATAATCAGTCGATCGAAGACGAGGCCTACACCGAACTGTCGCTCGATGCCGACGACTCATCGAAACATTCGTCGATTCTGAAGTCGTTGATGAACGAAGGAAATACGGGTTATTCGGATATGCCCGTCAGCCTCAGCAGTTCGCCCGGCTCCGGCGTTTTGTCAGGACTTTCGAAACAAACGGACACTTCTGCCCAAACGCTCGAATTCTTCTCGCTCGACGACGAAGCTCCGCTGGCGACGGCGGCGGACTCGGGCGTATCCTCGATAAAACTCGGGAGCGGTTGGATCCCGAAGGCCACGGCGGCTGACGGCGACTCGAAGACGGTTCTGGAAACTGCATCGACGAAATACAAAAAACCAGTAGCTCCGACTGAGGCCGATTGGCGTGTCGAACCGGCTGTTACGGTGCCGCTGGCAAGCGGGGACTCTTGGACGTCGCTGGTCGAAATCCCGTCCGCGGAGCCGGCTTCGGGCGTCGTCGACGATCAACTCAATGCCGAGATGGCGAAGCCGACGGGAAGCTCCTGGTCGATCTCGGACGACCAGGATTCCATGCTATCAGGTGATTCAGTCCCCGAGATCAATACGGACGAAGTTGAACATGGCTCGAATGCCGCTTGGATGCAGCACGACTCACCGGCGCCGAAATCCGGCAGTGCCTGGGACATGCCGGCGCCGGCAACGACTCGGCCGACCATGCCGTCTTTCCAGTTGCCGAGCGAAACCGCTGAAGACGCGGTTGATCTCTATGCCGCCGGGCCTTTCAATCGGGGCATTAGCGATTCCGGTACGTTGCAGATTAGCAACGAGGAACTAGCCGACGCCGCCCGCAAACAGAAGAAAGCGGAGTCTTCTCAAATCGATTTAGGTTCGAAAGGAAGACTAAGTTCCATGTTCGATCTCGACGTGGAAAGCCGTAAGGTTGATAGGCATGCAGCCGAGCCGGTCAACGAAACCATCGATTGGTCGATACCGGAAGGGGGCGAAAGCGAAAGTTCGATGGTCCGCCGTTTTGACGACATCTCGGCGGAAGATCAGGCGTTCGACGCGCTTTCGGAAACGGAAACCACGGCAGATGCGCTCCCCTATGAGGCGTTTGCTGAGCCGGAACCTATCGCCGAATCGCTGCCTTACGAAGCGACCGAAGATCTGTATGCGGAGGCCCTGCCCGCTTCTGGTAAATGGAATCAGCCCCGGGCTGCCGCCCTGGTAGACGATCACGCCTATCCGGCGGAAGCCGAAATCGAAGAATTCAACCAAGTTGTTGATGAGCCTGAGGAGGCGCCTGCGCCGCGTTCGGTGAAGAAACAACCGAAAGAAAAGGCGAAGAGGAAAGGGGGCGGAATGTTTGTCGGCACGTTGCTCGGGATCATCCTGGGCGGCGGCGGACTTTTCGCAGCCTATTACCTCGAACAACTGCCTGCGGACCCAAAGTCTCTCTTTGGCGAACCGGCGCCGAGTGCGGGACCGAAAGCGATTGTCGCCAAGGGTGAAGAAGACAAACCAGCTACTGTTAATCCAGCGGCGCCAGTGGCCGCCAAGCCAACAGCAGTAGCCGCGCGCCACATCTTGGAAACGGGTAATGCGGCTGAGGCGGTTGCAGTCTATGCCCAGCTCGATGGCGCGACACCTGACGTGTTGGCAGGCCGCGGCCAGGCGAGATGGCTCGACCATCTGCAGAAGCTTGCGAAAGAAAGTAAGTTGCCCACTCGCGATGATCCGGAAGTCGCTGCAGCCCTGGCCGACCTCAAAGCAGCAGCAGAAAAAGCAAAAGGGGACGCCAAATCGGAATCCGACGCAGCTCGCGCTTATCTATGGCAGGGAATGATCGAAGAAACATTTGGAAACTACGCCGCCGCCGAGATGATCTATGCAGACGCGGCCAAAGAAATGACGGAACCGACGCAAAAGGCAATCTTTGAAGCGGCGAGCAATCGGCTTCAAGTCGTTAAGCCTGCAGCCGGCGCGGAGCTCGGCGCCATTGCCCCCGCTCACCTGGTATTGGCCTTCACGCTCGTGCTTGCCGATGAACCGGCCGAGCCCAAAGCGAAGACCGACGAACCGGTCGCTCAAGAATCGGGCTTTCTGTTTTGGGAAGCGATGTTGCTCGCGGTGAAGCATAGTTACAAAGAGGCAGCAGCGAAGATACCTCAAGTGAAAGCGGTTCATGCGAAGCAGCAGATTAACCTCGCTGGCCGTGGGCTCAACCCGCTGAGCGATCCGCGTGAGCAGATGTTGCCCGTTTGCCTCGATGAGCTCCAGCGTTATTGGGCCGTGTGCGCCCAACTTTACGAACGTCCCGAAGCGAAAATGCTCGTTGAGCAACGCAAACCCGCTGAAGCGCTTGGCGCTCTGCTTGCGAAAGCTAAAGAAGCCGACGACGCGTACAAGGTGATCGTCGAAAAAGTGATGCCGAAGGCGGACCAGAAAATCGCCGAGGCGATCGATGAAGTGTTGAAAGCTCGCAAGGACGCCGAAGACGGCAAAAAAATCGCTGAGGATCAGTTGGTTGGCATCGGTAAGCAATTGAAGGATGCGGGCATTGATGAGCCGAAAGTTGACGAGGGCGTCAAGAAACTGGCATCAACTAAAGCGGACGCGGACGCGAAGGTGAAAGCCGTCGCTGAAGCCCTCGACAAGGCTGGCGCCAAGGATCCCGATCTGAATAAAGCGCTGACGATGGTCGTGGCGTCGCGAGACGACGCCGAGCTAATCGTGAAAACTCTGCGCGAACATTTGGAAAAGGCGAAATACGTCGAGCCGGAGGCAAGCAAAGAGGCCCTACTGAAAGCGGTGGATGAATCGATTGCTCGCGGCGCAGCCGACGCGATTACTCAACTGGCGCGAGAGAACAAAGAAGCGACCGCCAAAGTGGTGAAGTTGCAAGGCGACCTCGACAAGACAAAGAAAGACGCTGACGAACTTTTGAAAAAAACAGTTGATGAGGCCGATGCGGATAAGAAAAAAGTACAAGACGATGCGCAGGCGCTCGTCAAAAAGCTGGAGAAAGAGACAGCCGAACAAAAAGCACTGTACGAGGACCGGCTGGCGAACTCCGCTAAGGATTTCGTCCTGCATGTCAGCAAGTCCGACAGTCTGCTCAAAGAAGGCAAGTACGAACCCGCATTGAATGAATATCTTAACGCAGTCAAGACATTGCGAGCCTTGCCTAAAGAACAGGAAGATTTGTTCCAGAGGATCGTTGCCGTCCACCCGTCGCTACAGAAGCTCAATACAGCCAGCGGGGACCCATCTCAAGCGCTGAAACAGTACACCGTCGGTCTTGAACTCTATCGCGATGGCCTTTACGCCAAGGCGGAGCAAGCATTCGCCCTGGCAACCCAGTATGAAAACAAGGATGCCCGCTACCGTTACTACTTGGGCATGGCAAGATGGCAGCAGAATAAAACAGAGCCGGCTTCCGAAGATTTCACCGCAGCCGCGGCGCTTGAGGCGCAGGGGCGACCTACGACCAGGGTGATTAACTCGGTCCTCGAAGGTATACAGGGCACCGTTCGGACGGAACTGGAACGCTATCGGCCTTAATTTGCCCGATTCGTATTCAGGAAGTGAACGAAAACGGTTACGGCCTAAACTGAAACGAAAAGAGGCACGGCTGAAGCCGTGCCTCATTCAAATTAGCGAACTTACAAAAAGTTATTGAGGTAAGCTAATCGGCGTGACTGCGACGCCAATCTTGCCATCGGCTGGAGTGATGCGAACGCGTTCAATCTTTTGATTTTCGGAATTCATGAAAGTCATCTCAACTTGTCCGCGGTTGCCTGCCAAGGCCTGCTGCAAGTCTTCCAGAGATTCAGTCCGTGTTTTGTTAACGCCGATGATGACGTCGCCTTTGCGGAGGTCGGCTTTCTTGGCCGCCCCGTCGTTCATTACTTCATCGACGCGCAGACCCCAGTGTCCTGCCGAAACAGCTGTTGTATCATTGAATGTTGCTGGGGCAATCGTGTTAGGCGTCGTGACGACGGTGTTGCCGCGAGTTGTCCACGGCGACGAGCTATACCAATTCGACGGGACGCCATAGTAAGTGCCTTGATAATTCCCGCCGTAGTTGCTGCTGTAACCGTTATTCAAGACCCCGTTGCTGTAACCGCCGTTGTAGGGGTTGTAGCCATAGCCTCGGTTGCCGTAGTAGCCGTTGTTGTAGCCATTTCCGTAATAGCCGTTGTTGAAACCGTTGCCGTAATATCCATTGCCGTAGCCGATGCCAATCCCGGTGCCACCATTGTAGCCGTTGCCGTAGCCGCCGCCGAAGATTCGCGGGGCTGCCTCGGAGGTGGTAGCTAACATCACGACGCCGAATCCTGCCAGCAGTAGTGCAAAACGGTTCATCATTTACTCCTCAAGTTGGTCAAGGTTGGTAAGCCATTGCGGCAGTTGACAGCCGCACCTTCAGGCGAATGGCGAGCCACGCCTGTCGGTGAAATGATTTGCAACTTCTGTTCCGAAAAGAGAGGCTGGAGCGATAATAACGACAAGACCGCTGATTGGAGTCAAAAGAGTGATCCGGCATAGCGCAGCTTGCCCGGATTTGCCAACCGGCAATTCCGGCAAATCCCTCAAGCTCGGTAACCTCGAGTGCCGAATTATATGAAGCGATGGCTATGCTCAAAGTCGTCTTGAGATCGAGTTCGTTTTCGGGGGTTTACGATGGCGCTTAGCAGGATGCGGACGTCGTTCCGGCATCTTGCGCTCCTGGCCGCTTTGCTTCTTTTGCCCCAACTACTTGCCCATCCGAGCCTGCTCGCTGATGAAATATCGAAGTTCAAAGGTTCCGAATTCGATGCACCGTTGACAGTGTTAGTCGAGGGCGATGAAAGGCCGACAGTCCTTCCGGATTTTCTCGATCGCCCGCTTCAGCCGACGCCAAAAAGGCAAGAAACGTCTCTGGATTTTGCGACGCCCAACCCGCCGGTTGACCCGCCGCTCGGCTTCGCCGGTCCCAGCGGTATCGTGCCGCGAACGGGCAGCAGTGCCGACTTCATGCCGATAGAAGACCGGTGGCGGATGGGCTTTCCTTATTGGGATCGCTATGGGCTCAGCTTCCCGTTCGGCGACGACTACCCTTATAAGCTGGGCCGGCTTACCGACCCATACAATCAAAACGTCTTGAAGGGCGATTACCCGATCATCGGGCAGCACACGTTTCTAAATTTTTCCGGAACGCTCAGCACGCTCGTTGAAGGACGGCAACTTCCGACGGCGACAACGCCTTTCGAGAGCACCGCGCGCGAATTTACAACCGACAACTTTGGCAAGCCTAACCAAGGTTTCTTGAGCCAAACGCTGTTTTTGTCGTTCGATCTGTTTCATGGCGACGCCGCATTCAAGCCGATGGATTGGCGTCTCAAGGTAACTCCCGCCTTCAACTTCAACATTCTGCAAGTGCAGGAACTCGGCGTCGTTAGTCCGGACATCAACAAAGGAACGAGCCGAAATCGTTCCTGGGCGACACTGGAAGAATATTTTGCCGAAGTGAAGTTGGCCGATCTTAGTCCCGAATACGATTTCGTATCGGCCCGGGTTGGTTCCCAACCATTCACCAGCGACTTCCGCGGCTTCATCTTCAGCGACATCAACCGGGCCGCCCGCGTTTTTGGAACCTTGAACGGCAACCGCGACCAGTTCAACTTGATCTTTTTTCGCCAGGCGGAGAAAGACACCAACAGCTTCCTGAACACCTTTCACGACCGCAACCAGAACATTGCCATCGCCAACTGGTACCATCAGGATTTTCTTTTCCCCGGCTACACGATTCAAGGAAGCGTCCACTACAACGACGACGGACCGTCAACGCTGTTTGATCGCAATAAGTTTCTCGTTCGCCCCGATCCGGTCGGCGTATTTCAGCCGCATCATGTGCAAGTCGCCTATCTAGGCCTGGCTGGCGATGGGCACATCGATCGCTTCAACATTTCGCACGCCGCCTATTGGGCGCTCGGTCGGGATAGTATGAATCCCCTTGCCGGGCAACCGGTGGACATTAACGCGAAGATGGCGGCCCTTGAGCTTTCTTACGATCGCGATTGGGTGCGCTTTCGCGTCTCCGGCTTTTACGGATCGGGCGATGGCAACATCAACGATCGCCATGCCACCGGTTTCGATTCGATTCTCGATAACCCGAATTTCGCCGGCAGCGAATTTAGTTTTTGGGGCCGACAACAAATTCCGCTCTTCGGCGTGAACCTAACGAACCGCAATAGCCTGCTCGCGGACCTGCGAGCGAGCAAATTCCAAGGCCAAAGCAACTTCGTGAATCCAGGCCTTTGGATCGTCAACGCGGGTGTCGATTTCGACATCACGCCCAAGTTACGCTCGGTGAACAACGCCAATTTCATGTGGTTTGACAAAACGAACGTGTTGGAGCAATTCGTATTTCAAGGCAAGATCGATCGTGAGATCGGCCTCGATCTAAGCAGCGGCATCGAGTATCGGCCGTTCCTGAGCAACAATATCGTCTTTCTCTTCGGCGCCGCGACGCTAATTCCATCTAACGGCTTCAAACAGCTTTACAATGGATTTGGCTCGCCGGTGCGAAAATTGATCCTTTGTTCTCCGCGTTCGTGCAAATGGTCGCCGCCTTCTGAAGCCCATTCGCGAATTGATTTTGAAAACCCCAAAAATTTCTTCAGCGCTTTCCCCTAGCTTTCGAGCCGGTTAGGCTCGTTCAGTTGCTCGCCGGCTTTCTCCAAATTGGCCTTATCGGGCTTTACAAACCATTCGGGCTAGAGCACTGGGGCACGCGGGAGGGCTGGTTTCCAGTACTAATTCAATTGGGGCGCTATTTCGGTATCGAACCCAACCCATCCATTTTCAGTTTTGCAGAATTTGCTTGCATTGGCTACAGATTTATGATTGACAATCAATCGCCTATTTTTTAAGATAATACCCGTGTTAGGAGATTGATGCGTTGCAGCGCTGCTCCGATCGTCTGTTAATACCTCACGAAAAGTCCTCCCTCCCTCCCATTTGACCTCGCACCGACAGTTCAAGAAAGCGATTCTTCGATTCACTTTCTGACCGAAGCTGCGGGTTGCTCAGGAACAGGACTGATTTGGCGCCCCGTCGGCATTGTCTGTTCGTTTTGCGCTTAGTCCTTCCCGTTTGGGGAGACTTCGGATGGGGATGTCCGAAGTGAACGTTTCGGCACGGATGTCTAGTTTGTCCACCGGCTGAACTGGTGCTAGATCAATCGCGCTGGACGGAGACCTCGCATGACCCTCGAGCAGTTGAATGCCCTTAGCAAGAAGGATCTCGCGGATAAGGCGAAGGCATTAGGCGTCAGCGGTTATTCCGCTCTGACGAAAGACGATTTGGTGAAAGCCGTGCTCCGGCTCGAGAAAAAGAAAGCCGAAGAAGCGGACAAAATGAAGGCGAGCAAGAGCAAACCCGCCGCCGTCCCCGTCAAAAACGCCGAGCCAGCTACGAAAGCCTCCGCTAAGACGGAATCCAAAACCTCATCGACCAGGGGATCGGCTAACGGCGCTTCGAACAAGCCTGTTGCCTTGCCGGCGGTGAAGGTTCGAGCTCAGAAGACGGCTGCTCGTGACACCACCGCCGAAGCGCCTTCATCCCAAGAAGCCATTGGACGCAGCAAGTTCGAAATGGGCGTCCCCACGCGGGATCTTTCCGCAAAAATGTCGAAGAGTCTGCCGAACGGCTATGGCAAAGATCGCATCGTCATCATGGTGCGCGATCCCTATTGGCTGCATGCTTATTGGGAGCTGACGCATCAATCGGTGCAGCGGGCCGAGGCAGCTCTTGGCCAGGACTGGCACGGCTCCAAGCCAATCATCCGATTGTGCGACGTTAGCGCTCACGACACGACCAGCACCGCCGAGGCCGTGATACGGGACATCGAAATCCATGGCGGCTGCAATAATTGGTACGTCGAAGTCGGCCAGCCGCCGAAGTCGTACCGCATCGACATCGGCTACGTCTCCAAGCGCGGCCAGTTCTATGTTCTTGCCCGCTCGAACATCGTCAGCACGCCCAAAGCCGGCGTCAGCGACACGGTCGACGAAAACTGGACCGACCTCGATCCGAAGCAGGCAGACCGCATCTATGCGATGTCGAGCGGCTACGATCCCTCGGCCGGCGACAGCCTTATCCTGAAGCAATTCATGGAAGAGCGCCTCCGCCGTCCGCTGGGCTCTCCCACGCTTTCGAGCTTCGGGTCCGGCGCTTTCCCGGCCCAGAAAGATCGCAAATTCTTCTTCGCGCTCGATGCCGAGCTGATCGTCTTCGGCCGTACGGAGCCTAATGCTCGCGTCATGCTGCAAGGCGAACCCGTCAAGCTACGTCCCGACGGCACCTTCACCATGCGTTACAGCTTCCCGGATGGCCGTCAAATTATTCCCGCGGTAGCAGCTTCGGCCGATGGCGTCGAAGAACGCACTATCATCTTAGCCGTCGAGCGCAACACGAAAGAGCTTGAGCCGATGATTCACGATGTCATTGACGAGTGATGCGCTGAGGGAGAGTTCGCGTAAGAGAAAACGGTCCCAGTTGGGGCCGTTTTTTGTTGGTAGGACATGGCTGCTACCCTATGTTATATGACGGGTCAACAAAATGAATATTGAAGTGACAGCCATTTATAAAGCGCAACCAAGTGGCTGGATATTCGCGACGATTGCAGAAATTCCCGGTGTTTTCACACAGGGGCGTGACATGGACGAAGCACGTGACCTTCTCGAAGATGCGCTTGTTCAAATGATGGAGTGCAATCGGGAACAGCGAGTAGAAGAACTCGGGCCGGACTGCGTTATCGAGCGTTTTGATTCGGCTCATGCCGTGATGTGATTTTGATTTCTATCGCGGCCGGTAACAGCATACATTTTCCGTCGCTTGCGCGTCCGGCTAACATAACGTTTGTAATTATCAACGCATACTCCGTCGCTGGCGCGCCCGGCTAACATAACGAGCATTCTCTTGGACAATCATTTCAGTTTCGACGGCCTGTCTTCCTACCCGATTGCTACGCCGACTTCGGTAGCCGAGATTGGCGAGCTTGTCCGTCGAGCCGGCGAGAGTGGCCAGGCGCTCTATCCGTTTGGCGGGCGCACGATGATGGATATCGGCCACTTGCCCATGAAGCCGGGCACTGCCGTCGATCTACGTGCCCTGAATCAAGTGATCGATTATCCCGCCGCGATATGACGATTACCGTACAAGCTGGTATCACGCTCCAGACGTTGCGCGAGGTCTTGCGAGTGGAGAGACAACGGCTGCCGATCGATATTCCGTTGCCCGATCAGGCAACATTTGGCGGCGCCATCGCTGCCAACGCCAGCGGGTCGCGACGCTTTGGCTTGGGCACGCTGCGCGATTACATCATCGGCATAAGTGCGGTCAACGACGAAGGCCGGGAAGTCAAAGGCGGCGGACGGGTGGTCAAGAATGTCGCCGGCTACGACTTCATGAAGCTGTTCACCGGCTCATTCGGCACGCTTGGCATCATCAGCCAAGTTACTCTGAAGTTGAAACCGGAGCCCGAAGCCTTAGCCTTGATGATTATCCCTGCTTCCCTGGCTCAAGTCGCAACCTTTTTGGATTCGCTGACGAAATCGCGAACTCGGCCTGTAACCGTTGACCTGCTCGATCCGCAAACGTCGCGCCTTTTTCGCGCCGAAAATGGCTTGCACATACCGGGACGGGAGCAAGATTGGAATCTGATTGTAGGATTCGAAGATAACGCTAAGGCTGTCGCTTGGCAAATACAACAATTGAAGGATGAACTCGGGGCCGATTTGCGAGCCACGTGTCACGAATGCACCGCGCCGGAAGTCGAAGCGCTTTCATCGACTCTCCGCGATTTTCCGCTGTGGCCTGGCACAAGTTGACGTTCAAGGCCAACTTGCTTTCGAGCGCCCTGCCTGACTTCTGCCGGCAAGCCCAACAGCTAATCCCGGCGCCGTTGTCATATGCCCATGCCGGAAACGGAATCGTTTATGGCCACTGCCTTGAATCGACGCTTGAACAGGCGACAGTCATAGTGCAACATCTCGGCAAATTGGCCGAGAACGCCAAGGGTAATTTGACGATTACGCGCTGCCCGGCGGAATGGAAAACGAAGCTCCCCATCTGGGGTCGATCGACGGGCGATCGTATACTAATGAAGGCGATCAAGGCGAAACTCGATCCGCGTGGAATCTTCAATCCCGGCCGTTTTGTGGATGGGATTTAAGGGGAGGCATATCGATGGCAGCGACACTGCTGAGAGCAGAGATCGAGGATCATTATGCCGGCGATTCTCTCTGTCGATACGAAATCGTTGACGGCGTGGAGGTAGAGGTGCCGCCGATGAGTGCGTATACGGATGAAGTGGCGCTACGAACGTATAACGGCATACTGCTTTATCTTGCCAAAAACGACATCGGCCAGGCTCAACACGAAATCATGTTTCGACTTGCCCTGCCGCAAGATCGCAATCGCATCCCGGACGTTTCGTTTGTTTCTTACGAACGATGGCCCAAGAACAAACCATACCCCAGTCGAGGCAAGAAAGCACGCGATGTGGTGCCCGATCTCGCCATCGAAGTCATCAGCCCAGGCGATTTGATGGAAGAATCAATGGCAAAAATTGACGAATACTTTCGGTCAGGTGTCCGCATGGTCTGGCTGGTGCATTGCAATCTCAAAATGGTTTATGTCTATCAATCGATGAAATCCGTGCAGATACTTGATGCTGATGAAATACTGGACGGAGCGGATGTACTTCCGGGATTTCAGCTAGAATTGAAAAGGTTGTTTCCCTTGACGGTGGATCAGGAATAGTAGACCGTTTCACTGGGCTTCTCTAATCTATGAAAGTTGCCGCACCGGAATGGGAGGGCGTTAATGTCTTCAGCCTTACTTGAATCTCCCGGCCCGATCTACGTTGGCGATCGCAATGACTCGATGTTCGAGGTCGTTGACGGTGAAACCGTAGATTTGCCCGAAATGAGTCTGTACGCTAATACGGTAGCTCTACGTCTCTTTACCAGATTAGCTGCCTTTGCTGAAGCGAATGACCTGGGACAGGCAGACCATGAAATCCTTTACAACCTGAATCTTCCGAAGCCGCGTAACCGCCGCCCCGACGTTTCATTTGTGTCCTACAAGCGGTGGCCGAAGGACCGGCCTTACCCGTACACCGGTAACGCACAGCACGTCGTGCCGGACTTGGCCGTCGAAGTACTAAGCCCGAACGACACGGCCGAACAAATTGACGAGAAAATCAGTGAGTACTTTGCAGCAGGCGTCGAATTGGTTTGGGTGATCTATTGCCATTCGAAACGCGTCCACGTGTACGAATCCATTCATACCCCCATTCGTGTGTTCGCTGCTCCAAATGACCTCGACGGCGGGGACGTGCTGCCCGGCTTTCGGTTTGCAGTCGCCAGCTTATTCCCACCGAGAATTGAAGACGAAGCTTAGACTTTCCATTAACCCACAACCAAAATTGGCCTCTACTCCATGTCAAGCGCCGTTGCCGATAGGACCGCCCTCACGCTCGCCGGCAAATCGAACGGTCCCAAGATCGATTATGAATTGCTGCTCGATTGCGTCCACTGCGGGCTCTGCACCTCCGCCTGCCCGACTTATGTGGAAAACGGCAACGAAGCCGACAGCCCGCGCGGCGCATCTACTTGATGCGCAGCGTCATCGACGGCCGTCTCGAACTCGACGACACGGTGAAAGAGCACCTCGACCTCTGCCTCAACTGTAGAGCCTGCGAAACCGCTTGCCCCTCCGGTGTGCAATATGGCAAGTTGATCGAGCCTTTCCGCGAGCATATGGCTGAGCTCGAGCCCGGACGTTCGATGAAGGGGCTGAACCCGCTGCAGCGGTTGATGATGCTGAAGATATTCCCTTCGCGTGTCCGAACGCGGTTGGCACTGGCGCCCGTGCGCTTGATGCAGCGGACCGGCATCGATTGGCTGTTGCAAAAGACAGTGATGAAGTTGGCGCCGCACTCGATGCCGAAATGCATGGCATGTTGCCGACCATGAGCAAGCATTACGGCAAGCTTCCCGAAGTGCTGCCGGCCGAGGGCAAACAACGCGCGCGGGTGGCTCTCTTTCTCGGT
Organism: uncultured Planctomycetota bacterium; assembly: GCA_963718635.1. Lineage (GTDB taxonomy): Bacteria > Planctomycetota > Planctomycetia > Gemmatales > Gemmataceae > JAIOQJ01. Next base: position 491,794 of record OY970367.1, read on the forward strand.
TGCGTGGCCGACGCCATTTATCCCGAAACGCAGTTAGCAACGGCACGGGTGCTGCAAAAAAACGGCTGTGAGGTCTGGATTCCGCGCAATCAGGTTTGCTGCGGAGCGCTGCACTATCACTCGGCCATGGAAAAGGAAGCTCGCGACCTAGCGACCACTAACTGCCTTGCGTTTGGAATGACTTCGGCTGAGGCCGACAGCGTTGACGCGATCATTATCAATGCCGCGGGCTGCGGGGCGATGCTCAAAGACTATCAACATTTGATGCATGGCAGCGAACATGAAGAGGCTGCTAAAAAATTCGTCGGCAAGAGCAAAGACATCAGCGAATTTCTCATGGAACTCGGACCCGTCAAACCTCAGCATCCGCTGAGGATCCGGGCGACATACCACGATGCGTGTCATCTCCGACACGCGCAGCAAATTGCCAAACCGCCTCGGCAACTATTGGAAATGATTCCCGAATTAGACTTAGTCCCATTGCCCGAAAGCGAATTGTGCTGCGGCGCGGCGGGGAGTTATAATCTCACCCAGCCGGAAATGGCTCAAAGGCTTGGCGATCGAAAAACAGACAATATCAAAGCTACAGGCGCACAGGCCGTCTTCATGGGCAATGTTGGCTGTCTTCTGCAAGTCGCTCGACATCTGAAGAAGACCGCTCCCGATATCTGGGTGGCCCATACGATCGATGCGCTGTGGGCTAGTTACAGTGGAGAGATGCCCAGCGCATTACAAAAACGACGCTAATGCAGGGATCCGCGATTAAGGAACAAACTGAAGGGACTCAAGCTATGTCAGACCAAGTCTCATGCTTTGCCGCCATTGACTTCGAAACTGCCGACTATAAACGGGATAGCGCCTGCTCGGTCGCCATCGTCCGCGTTGTAGAAGGCGAGATAGTCTCACGCTGGCATCGCTTGATCCAGCCACCGCGCCGGCAGTTCGTTTTCACCTATCTCCACGGAATCGCCTGGTCGCACGTCGCCGATCAGCCGACGTTCGGCCAGCTTTGGCCGGAGTTCCTCAAGCAACTCGAAGGCTTACAGTTTCTGGTGGCCCATAATGCCAGTTTCGACAAATCGGTGATGACGAAATGCTGCGTGATGGCCAACCTGACGCCCCCGAAAATCACATTCAAATGCACCGTGCGGATGGCACGCGAAACCTGGAATCTCTATCCGACCAAGCTGTCGCACGTCTGCACGCATCTCAAGATTCCGCTGGTGCACCATCAGGCGGATTCCGATGCGGAGGCTTGCGCGGATTGCCTTGGCGGCGATGCAACGGGTGCAAGAGCAGCTTTGAGGTAATGCTGAGCCAACCTACTCACATGAAATAGCCTATCTTTGACTCAGCCACCGAAACTTTTCACCGGCTGGCGCGTTGGATGATGTTTTCGGCGACTTACTTTTCGCCTAGATGCCTTACTTCGGCACGAATACGACAGCGGTATCATCTTCGTACTTCACTAGCCAACGTGGTGAGCTTTTCAGCGCCTCGGCGAGTTCCTTGCCGCTTCGCTTCTTCGGGGCAATGATCAAATGCGATTTTTGCAGATCGGGGTCGTTTTCCCAGCCGGGCTCGGCACTCCATGTGTCCATCGAACGTATCAATCTCTCTTCGCCGTATAAGTTGGTGCGGCCATCCATACTGACAGGCCTTTCCGGCAGCGCCCAAATCAGATAGCCGCCCCAATCGAACGTGTTGAACAACGGGCCCGGCAGACGCTGCTCACGGATGAATTCGACTGCCTTCACCGGGTAGGTTTCTTCGTGCACCATCGCGATGGTTTTGCCCTTCGACAGCACCAGTTGCCAGGCGATTGAAATGAGTGCCGCGGCTAGGGCGGACATGCCGAAGATAGTCCAAGCTGAAATGAGCCGGCGTGACTCCGGCCTTTCTCTACCGCTTTGCACGATCACGGCGCTGGCCGCCAATACCCCATACCACAGATCGCGTTGCATGCGCATGCTGAATAGGCAACCTGATGCGAGCAACAGAAGATCCCAGATCCGCAGGCCCCGGCGAATGCTTACGACCACGGCCATAAGCGCCAGAACGATCATCGGCCAGTTATACCATTGGGAATAGTCCGGCGGTTGCAATTCCATCACGAGCGCCAATGCCTTCGTTTGTGTCGCGTACTCCCAGATCACTCGATAGAGATGCAGATGAAAAGGAGTCAAAAGCGTAGCCAGCGCACAACTAAGCCCGAGCCAGAATAGTTGGCGAGTGATCATTCTACGTTCCGGTCGCTCAGCCTTGAGCTGTTCGGCCAAGGCCGCTAACCAGGCTAGTCCCAGCACGGCAAAGCCCATCACGAATTGAATGTGGATATTCGCCCACAGAACATAAAGAATCGGCAAGACCCAGAACCGTCGCCAAGAGCTTCCCTCGCGCACGCAAATCACAGCATGCAGCGTGAGCGTGGTAAAGAAGATGGTAAAGTGCCAAGGCCTTTCCGGCGAGAAAGGGCGCAACGATATGGTTACCAGCGCGAGCAATCCCAGGGCAATCCAGCCGCTTCGGGCGTGCCGTAGCAGAAACCAGCCGATGCCGCCCCATGACAGCATCACAAGCAGATAACGCAGGCCAATAACGCCGGCCGCCCCCGCCGTCTGAAAACAGCCGTAAAGCAAGAGCTCGTAGAGCCAACTGTAAGCGACCCAGGGCGTATGCTCTTCCTGGCCCAGTTGCGAAAACGGATCGTAATCGGGCAGATTTTGTTCAACGACGATATATTGCCCGACGCGCAAGTGCCACCAAGTGTCCCAGTCGAGACACGGCTCGATCACTTTGCCCGCTGCAAGGAGTGCAAGCAGGAACAACACGAAGAGTTGCCGTTGATGATTCGAAATCGGTTGAGACATGGGGCAAAGGATAGAAGAGAAACGTCTGCTAAGCAATGGTTCTATCGCCGGACCCGTAGCGGAAGTCGTGAGACTTCCGTCTTCTGCGGAAGTTTGACAACTTCCGCTACGTTTTTCTGCCGCGTAGCGGAAGTCGTGAGACTTCCGTCTTCTGCGGAAGTTTGACAACTTCCGCTACGTTTTTCTGCCGCGTAGCGGAAGTCGTCAGACTTCCGTCTTTCTACTCGCGCCCAAAAAACTGCTCCTCTCGCGGCAGCGAGACGACTTTCCAAGTCGGCGCATAAAAACGGACAATACGCCGGGGCCGGAAACCTTCAAGCAACATGTCGCACTGGACGCGAATGCGCACACCGCTGCTGCCGGGTTCGACAGGTACTTTCTTGACGTCGAGTACGAGCCCGCCTTTGCGATCGTTCACCGGGTCGTAGGTCATCAGGCTCTCGCGAGCCACAGCAATGGAACCTTTGGCCGCTTTGAGCTTGTCTTCGGGCTTGGCTAGAGGGTCCATATTGGTAAGGCTCAACTCTTCAAACAATTGAGGATCAACGCCGCCAAAGAACGTGATTGTCACAATTTGAGCGTCGTCATCAACGGCATCCACCCAACCGGGCAATCCGCGCTCGCGTATATAGTCGCGATGGCGATCCAACTGGCGACTGGTGGCCTCTTGTCGGCTTGCTTCATCGATCCAGATGTCCAAAATACGTCCGGGGCCGTAGAGCGTACACCAAGTAAGGTTGAAAAGCACGGACTGACCCGCCTTGAGTGTATCGAGCTTCGCAAAACTATTGCCTTGGTGAACGCGCGTGGCAGTTGTCAGGTCGAACGTCCGTAGCTTCCCGATCGGGCCGCCCTCACCATGCAAACTCGCAACGAGTTTTTTGGCCGCCAGATCGAACGAATCGATCTTCCAAAGTTGCTTCTGTCGAGCGAGATAGGTGAAATCGTCTACGAGCTCAAAGCAGCGGCGAAAATCCAATTCGGGCGTTCCGCGGTTGTTGTTAGCCGGCGGATATGGCGTCTTATCGTCCGGGGCTTTCAAATAAAATAAGCCATGAAGGTGCGTTCCAAGCGGAATGTCCTGCAGCGCGGCCGGTGCGCCGTGGCAATAGATCGAGCCATAAGGAAGCATGACAGCATCGACCGCCAGATCCCACATGCCGCGATCCTGACTGTCGTTGCGGTCGATCCGCATATGAAACCGACGCTCGAGATGATCGACGTAAATCAACTCGCCTGAAATGGCATGTGCCGAACCCTGTGGGGGAAACTTGCCATCGACAAGTTGATACCACTCGGGAGCATCGCTCTTGCTCTTTGTTTTGGACTTCTTCAACTGATTCGCCGTGACTGGGCCGCCGGCATCGGTGCGAAATTTGGGCGCATCCTGGGCTAAGGCAAGCGAAGCGCGTAATGATCAGGCTGAGCGCGAGTAGGTTTGAGTGCATTGTTGAAGTTTAAAGTGTTCTTGTAGGGTGGGTGAAGACTTTGCGAAACACACCTATCAGACCAGTGCTCGGGTGGATTGCGCAAAGCCTTCACCCACCCTATAAGATCTTACGCCACGAGTTCCGACAAAGGCCTTACGCTATCCTGGAACTTCTCCGTCTTGACGTCGGCACGCTGCAACATGGTGAGGAGCAGATTGCTTAGGCGAGCGTCGCCATCTACGGGACGGGAGCAGATGCGATAGTGGGCGTTGGCGTCGGCAACGTCGTACTTGCCAATTCTGGGCAGATTAAAATCGACGTGTTGACCGTGCTTGTACCCCAGCCCACGCCCACCGGCGAGCAACGTGGGCAGATTGGCGTTCCCGTGGCTGTGACCGTAGGCCATGCCGCTTCCCCAAAGAACCTGAGTCGTGTCGAGTAGCGTTTGGCCATCGGCTTCTTTGTGCGCTTTGAGTTGATCGAGGAAGTAGCTTAGCTGCTCGACGAGGAAGGTATCCGTCTGAGTGAGCCGGCGAAACTGTTCTGGGTCGCCGTTGTGGTGGGAGAGGCCGTGACGCGTCTGCGAAATGCCGATGTCGGGAATGGCGCCGCCGTTCGATTCGCTGCAAATCATGCAGGTTATTACGCGGGTGGAATCAGTGCGGAGGGCCATCACCATCAGATCGTAGAACAAGCGGTGATAGTCGGCGACCACGCTCATGTCGAGCCTTACGGCTCAAATTGCGATGCTTCAGCCGTATCGAGCTTGGGCTTCGGGATGTTCAGCCACGAATCGGCACGCTGCGTCCGCACTTCCACTTGGCGAACGGCCGTAAGGTATTCGTCGAGCTTGTTGCGGTCCTCGCTGCCCAGCTTGCCCGTCACACGTTTGGCATCGTCTGCCACCAAATCGAGAATGCTGCCCTGGCGGCTGAGTCGGCGGCGAATCGTCTCTTTGCTCTCTTTCTCTACACCGAAAAGCATGTTGAAGATTTGCACCGTATTGCGTTCGGCGGGAATCTGGATGCCATCGCGCGACCAGGCCAGCGAATGCCCTTCGATCGCCATTTCCAGCGATGAGAAGCGCGTCGACTGCCCTTGCACCTCGGCCATGCATTTGATCGGCCGAGACCGTGTTGCGGAAGGCGCCGCCATCGCCGGGAACGTTGGCGCCAGTCAGCCATACTTTGTCGCAGTTGTGATGTTTGCCGAGGACCATCGGATGATGCAGGCCGCTGATCGGCGTGACATCGGCCCGATGCTTTTCGAGCGATTCCAGCGGCTTCGAGAACTCGAAGTCCTTGCCGGCCTTCTCGATTTGCCACGTAAGCGTGTTCACGCCGTTGGGAATGTAAAGAAAGACGCTGCGCTTCGGCTTCGATGCGGCGCGGGCAGCGGCTGCGGCCATGCACTCGAGCCACGGCAAGGCAATGGAAACGCCAAGGCCGCGGAGCACCTGGCGGCGGTTCATTCGCCAGCGGTTGAGAGTTGATCATTGTCTGTCATCAGCGATTGCGTCCTGTCATGGGCTTGCACAGGCTGCGGCTATCATCGTTTCTGAAACAAATCGGACAGCACGAACGCCTCGACGATGTCGCGCAGGCGGTAGTCCTTCGTCGCGGCTGGCCTTGGCGATCGCGGCCAAATCGTTTCGATCATCGAAGGACAACGTCCGCCGCAGGCCATAGGTCGCGAGCTTTTCGATGAAGGCCGCATTGAACGTATCGATGTCGGCGAGCAGCAGTTGCTTGAACTCTTCAGGCGTCTTGTAAGCGCGGCCATCGGGGAGCTTGCCGGCCGGGTTCACTGTGGGGTTCTTGCCGGTTCCTTCCACAACCTCTTCGGTCCGCCAGCGCCCGATGGCGTCGTAGTTTTCGAAGGCGAGCCCGAGCGGGTCGATCTTCGCATGGCAGGAAGCACAACGAGCATCGTGAATGTGGGCTTCCAGTTTCATCCGCAGCGTCGCCTTCGGAGCGTCTATCGGGTTCGTGGCTCGATCGGATCGACATTGGCCGGGCGGCGGCGGCGGAGTCTTGCCGAAGATCGCTTCCGACAGCCAGACGCCGCGATGAACGGGCCGATGCCGGGTGCCATCCGAAGTAAGCGACAGGATGGCCGCTTGCGTCAGCAATCCGCCGCGCCGACTATCTGCCGGCAGTGACACGCGCTGAAATTCATCCCGTGCGATTCCTGCCTCGGAGAGCCCATAGAACTGGGCGAGACGAGCGTTCATCATACTCCAATCGGAGTGGATGAACTCACGCAACGTGAGACCGTTGTTCAACACTTCTCGGAAAAATGCCTTCGTTTCACGGACCATGCTCTGTTCCAATTGGGCGTCGTAATCGGGATAGAGCTTCTTATCTGGCGGAAAACGGCCACTTTTCGCAATTGCAGCCACTGCGAGGCGAACGAGTCGCAGAAACGTGCCGAGCGCGGATCGGCCAACATGCGGACCACTTGCTTCGCCAGTTCCGCCTTGTCGTGCAGCTTTCCTTGCTCTGCCAGCTTGAAGAGCTGCTTCGTCTGGCATGGTGCTCCAAAGCAGATACGACAAGCGGGAAGCGATTTCCCAGTCGTTGAGTGTGCGCCTTTCTTTGTTCTCGTCGCCTTCAGCAATAAAGATGAAGCTCTTCGAGCAGAGAATGGCGAGCATACCCGTCTTCACGGCATCGCGGAATTTCTCTCCCGCTGCGAGTTCGGATTTCACGATGCCGATGTATTTGTCAAGTTCCTCCGGCGTCACAGGCCGGCGAAAAGCGTTGCAGGCCAGTTTCTTGAATCCCTCGCGCAGTTGTTCGCTATCGCCTTCCTTGGTCGGAAAATAGGCGTTGCGATTCCGTTGTTCTTCTTCGGTAATGATCGGCCCGCGCATCGAGACCGAATCCAGAATGAGGAACGGGTACCTCGCTCGGCCTTGCTCGTCGGTCAGTTTCATCTGCCAGGGAATGCGCCGATCTTTGATGCTGATGAACGGCATGCGTCCGTGACGTCCCGAACGCGGATTGTTCGATGGGCCTGGCACTTCGTTGATCGCGAAGATGCTCGGCCGACCTTTGGGAAGATGAGCCCGGAAGGTGATCGTGATCGGCTTGTCTTCCGGCGCCACCACATCTTGCTCGTGCAGCACGCGATCGAGTCTGGTTTCATAAACAAACAGATGAGGCGCCCGGCCCTTTTCGGGTTTCAATCCGCTAAGCGTGTAGCTGATCTCGTAAATTCCAGCTTCCGGCAGGTTCTCCGATGCCGTGTAGCGAAAGATATCGCCGGGCCACATCTCGAAGCGCACCTTATCGAGCAACCCCAGTTCACGGAGACGCTCGCGATGCGTCACATCGATTTGTGTCTCCAGAACAGCCCGCTTGGTGTAGTCCACGAACGTCGGTTTTTTCGATGGGGCGGGGTAAGCCTCCGCGAGAATGGTCTCACCGGCAGCGAGATACTTCTCGATATTCGAAGGAGACAAAGTTAGTACGGAGCCGAGCCGTTCGAATCCTCGCCACTCCGGATCTTCGAGAAAGCCGCCTGGATCGCCGGCGTCGTAGTGCACGCCAATAAGGTCGCGAACCGTGTTGACGTATTCTTCCCGCGTGAGCCGGTTGTAAGAGACCCTGCCGCGCGCGGCCATGCGAGCGCTCTCGCCTTCCTTCATCCTGGCCGACATCCATTCCACGACTCGGGCACTATCGGCAGCGGTCGGACGATTCTTCTGACTCTTCGGCGGCATCTCGCCCGAGGTAATGCGTTCAATCACTTCCCGCCATTGCGGCGTGTCTTCGAAGCCGACTTTGGCTGAAAGTTTATCGAGCCGAAAATCGCTCTTCTTCGTGTTCTCGCTATGGCAAGCGAAACAGTAAGTTTTGAAGTAAGCGTCGACTTTCGGATCGAGCGCATCGCCGGCAGCCACGTTGCCTGCGCACAGCAAAGCATAGATCGAAAGCGCCAAAAACCGAGTGCGACGAAATTTGAACAACGTAGGCATGATTCACTGCAGGGTGTAATGTGGCAATCTGAGGGAAGCAGTATATGATGCGTTGCAGAACGTTTATTATACTGCGCCTGGAAACGTTCCTCTGCACAAAGATTCTGGCGAGCGGCGCGGCGTAAGCCCGCCGTGGTTCCGAACCCACGGCGGGCTTACGCCGCGCCGCTCGCCAGATAGAGTTGGCGCACCCCGGCCCGTCGCTGACGCGATCGCCTGACCATTCACTTACTATAGCCGGTCTCGGTGCCGAAGAGTTCGGCGGCGCCGTCGGTGACCACTTTCGGCGCCTTCTTTCGGGCCGGCGGCCAGAACGACGACATCGCCTTGCACGCGGCGGACGATCACGCGTTTGTGCGCGTAGATATGGTCGCCGGTTTTTTCGTAGACCCAGGCGCCACCGTTGATGTCATAAAGCAGGGCGGCCCAAGGCATCGTCAAACTCTCGGCTTCGGTCTTGAGGGTGAGCGTCGCTCCAACGCGCTCGCCGGGGCTGTACTTCGTTTCCCGATTGTCGATCTTGAAAAAGTAGTCGACAGTGCCGGCCAAGCGATCGGCCGAAGGCGGAGCGGCAATGCGCTCCGCTTTCGGCGTTTTCTTATCCGCCGCCGAGTTAAGCGGACCGATCTGCGCTGCCGTCTTATCGTCGAGATCTTTCAAATCGCCGACATAAACCGGAACGCGCACCCACATCGTGCTCGGGTCGAGGACTTCAAACAACGGCGCCCCCGAGGGAACGTTCTGACCATTCGCAGCGCTCACGTTCCGCAGAATGCCCGATGCCGGCGCGTCGATCGCAATCGGCGCTGCCGTTCCTTTTTCCACTTCGCCGGCGATTCGGTCGAGAGTCTTCTGGCGATCCTTGGCTGCTTGCAGCACCTTCTCGGCCAGATTGAACGCGGCCTCGGCATCGTTCAACATGCGCTGGCTGCCGGTGCCGTTCGAAAGAAGCTTTTGGGCGAGACTCAAACTGATTTTGGCGGATTCGAGTTGCGTTTCGCTGTTGCGCACCTCGCCGTCAGCGCGGACTTTTTCGGAAGTTAAGTTAGCCCGCCCTTCGGGCGTCAATAGGGGCAGCAATTGCAGAATGTTCTTACCTTTTTCAACTAGGGTTCCGGCCTGCAAACCCTCGGAAGATACTGTTTGCACCATGCCGCCAAAAGGCGCGGTGACGACAATTGTCTGCCCCGGCGGAATGGTCACTTCGCCGCCATAGGCACGCGTACGCGGCATTGGTTTGCGTTCGATGACACCAACCTTGATAGCGAGACTTTTTTCGGCTTCGGCGGTCAACGTGATGGTGTTGAATTGGTCTTCTTTGGCGATGATCGCGGGAACGGGGGGCGTAGACTTTTTAGTCTCCGCAGCAGCCTGTCGAACGAACAGCCACCAGCCGGCGGCCATTGCTCCCAACAGCAGCGCCGATCCCAGAATGCCCGTGACGACGCCGCTGCGATAGTTCATGAAGACTCACTCGGTTCATCACAGTTTCGGCTGCCCTGCCAGCCGACGGCCGGCACTACGTTCCAGGTCGGCCCACGCTCGCCGTAGGTCGGCCTGAAGTTGGGCTTCCCGGTTATAGGTATCAATCAACTGCCGTGTCGTCTCTAACACGATCACGTAGGTCACTCCACCATCATTGTATGCTTTGGTTGCCCGGGCAATAGCCGCCTCGACTTCCGGGCGAACTTTCTCCTTCAGCAGTTTGGCTTCGGCAATGGACTGAGTGCAACGCCAGTGCGCCTGCCTAACATCGAGTTGAATGGTGTTCTGGAGCGTAAGCAGCCGGCGCTGAGCCAATTCCAACTCCGCCTTGCCGCGTGCGATGCCGCCTTGGCCCCAGTTGAAAATCGGCAAGGTGACGCGAAAGCCGGGACCGAATTCGTGATCGGTTTTCAAACCCGTGGTGGCGTCGGCAATGCCGAGCAGTCGAAACCAGGTGAACTTCGCCAACAGCGCTCGGCTCTCCGCCGCACTGACGAACTGCATCGCAGCTTGGGCATCAGGCCGGGTCTGGATGGCATCGGCGGCGAGCGCCTCGACGTTCACATCCAGCGTATCAGAAACCGGCGCCTCTTCTGGAACCAGCGAACTGGCGATGCCGCTCAGGCCGAGCAGATTGCGTAAACGTTCTTCCGCCAAGGGAACCTCGTAGCCAATGCGGACGGCATCTTGCGCGGCAACCATCGCATCGATCTTCGCGGTAGATGCCTCTTGCACACTGGCATCGCCGGCTTTGAGTCGCTTGTCCGCCAGCTCGGCCATATCTCCGCGTAGCTTCAACGATTGTTGCGCCACTCTTAGCCGTGCTTTGGCAAGCAGGAGGTCGGCATAAGCCTGACGGGTATCGCGAATGAGATCGAGTGCAGCTTGGGTCAAACGGTCGGCAGCGCGGCGCTTTCCCGCCGAGCGGCCTTAATGCGGATCGGCCGAAGCCATAACGATTCGATCGGGAAATCGACAAGATAACGGAATGGCTTTTCCCAGGCGGCAAAGTAATAAAGCACTTCCGGGTTTGGCAGCAATTTCGCCTGAATCAAGTCGGCCTTCGTTAACTGCAGGTCAACCAGCAATTCTTGAAAGGCAGGGTTGTTCCAGAGCGCGATCAGCACCGCTTGGTCTTCACTCAACTTGTGTTCGGCATCGAGATTGGCGGGCAGGATGATCTTGTCCGGCAGCGCGCCGGGGCCGATCGGCTGGCCCATTCGCTGTTCGACTTTTGCGGACACCAACGCGCGGTCGGCCGCCTCCGGCGAATGCGCACACCCGCCAAGAGCGACCAAAAGGAATGTGATCATTCGATAGCGCATTGCCCGCCTCATGTTCCGTCTTGTTAGCCGGACTGCGCAAGCGACGGAGTAGAAGTCGTTCGCGCGGACATCGCACTCATCGACAAAATCCACGCTGCGACTTTAACGATTGTTCCGAATGAATCGATTGTTAGGGTAAGTGATGGCGCGCCAAACGATTCCGGCGATCTGCGATCTCGCCCCTTTCGACCCTCCCCTGCAAAAGAAAAAAGAAATCTCTTAAAACAGTGCGCCTAAGTTAGTACTTCGAATCTTGCAAGTCCACGCTTGTGGGTAACAAGGGCGTGCCATCGAGAAAGGTGCGCACATGAAGTGTACGCCGTCCGGTAACGACAGCACCCGGCAGCTTATGTTGCTCGGCTCTCGTGGCTCGGCAAAGTACCTTCAGGAAATGTTTCCTGAAGGCACTTTGCGAAAAAATCGTGGGAAACCCAACGCTGAATTTGCAGGTCAGTCCCGCGAGCGTTAGGGAGCGGCGGCCCCACCACTCCCTAACGCTCGGCTCTGATTGAGACGCTCACGAGACCCTTCTGGAAATATTTCCAGAAGGGCCTTTCCAATTAATTCGTGGGAAAACGCGCGATGACTTTTCAAAACTTCTGTAGCACAAGCATCTCGATTGGGCGTTGCTCAAACACTCGTCTCTCGATTGCTCGTCATTCTGACGGTAAACCTTCAGGAAATATTTCCCGAAGGTCAAACCCGAGAAAATCGTGGAAAAACGTGACGCCGCTCCAAGCCCAGCTACCCGACGTTCCTCTGCAAAGCCAGGGGAGGGCGAGGCCTAGCACGGCGCCAATTTGGCACTTTGTGGGGATCGATTGGCGTAACCCGATATGTGATTCAGCACGGCAAAAAAAAAGCCGAACGACCACAGCGGTGATCGTTCGGCTCCGGAGAGGTTTGTCTTTTCAATGAACGGACGTACGCGGCGCTGACACCGCCACCGAATTGTCGGCTGGAGTTGCAGCCGGCTTTTCGCCGTAGGCCGCATAGCTGTACTTCTTTGGCGCCGGAACGGAGATAAACCGTTCGGTGCTGTTCTTCGGGGCATTTTCCGTTTTCGGCATTGGCACCGGTGTAACCGGGCCGCCGTCGTAGCGGTACGTGCCGTCGGGATTGGCGAGCCGTGAACTTGGCTGGATCGTCGTCGTATCGTCGATCCTCGGCATCACCAACTGAGGCTGACTCTGCGTGGGATACTGGAGAGAGGCATAAGAATTCGAGGGAAGAATTCCGGTCGAATTAATGCCGTAATAGCCGCTGCCGTAATAGCTCTGGGGATAATAGTACGACGAGCTGTAGTACGGATAGCTATAGCTTCCGTAATAGTACGGCCGATAACCGTAACCGCCATAGCCGTAGCCGCCATAGCCATAACCGCCGTAGCCGTAACCACCGTACCCTAAGCCATAACCTAGTCCGAAGCCAAGACCATAGCCGAAGCCACCGTAGCCATAGCCCCGATAGCCGTAGCCGCCATAATAGCCACGGTAACCCCCATAGCCGCCATAGCCTCCATAACCACGGTAGCCTCCGTATCCTCCGTAGCCGCCGTGATAACCACCACCGTAGCCGCCGTGGAAGCCGCCGCCATGCCCACCACCGCCGCCGTGACCGCCGCCACGCGTCGTAAGTGTTTCGGCGTCATCGTTTGGCTGCAGGCTCAAAGTCTGTGCGGCGGCGTCATCGCCACCGAAGCGGCCGAGACGAATGGTATCGTCTTCCGCTTTGGAAAAGCCGGCGAACAAGAGCGCAGCGCTGATGGCCAACGCGCTCGAACGCCATCCCGTAACCGTCATAATTGATCCCTCCCCGTTAGGTGAACATTCCAAATTGACTGAGGGTAATGCTCGATGGCGTAAGTTCCGCTGTTTTGCCATCCAATTTCCATTGTAACGGCTTGGCTTAGCAAGTGTCAAATATTTCAAGCCGCCGAGCCGGATATCGCACTTGCCGCCACGCGCGTCAACCGCCATACTGCCGTTCGAAATTCGACCAGGAGATCTGAAATATGCGGCTTCGCACCTTCACCATATGCATCGTTTGCTTCAGTCTGATTGGCTGCAATCGCTCCGACGGCGACCGCCTTGTGCGCATTGGCTGGAGAGTGACGCAAAAGGTGCAGGCGCTCACACCGGAGCAGATTCCGTTGCCGGGCGTCGTAACCCTTACCCCTGTTATTTCGAACGAGCAACGCGTCCGCGATCGCATCAATAGCGATCGCTATCTTGCGCCGGTCGATATTGCCATAACCGTCGTCGATTCGACGGTCCGGCTGCAAGGCATCGTCTCCGATTCAGCGCCTGAAGTCGCCGTGCTGTCGAGATCGCCGAATCGACGGTCGGCATCGACAAGGTGATCGACGAAATTCAGCTTGTGAAATGAGAATGGCCTTTCAGCAAAGAGAAGTCTCGCGCAAAGGAAAACCAAGCTTCAGGGTACAGCTTGCCTCTTCCGGCCATTCTTTTACCATTCGATTAACGCCATTCCGCTGTTAGCCGAGGTCATTTCCATGCGCTGCCTGCTCTCCATAGCCATTTGCACCTTTGTTCTTTGCCCGCTTTATGCTCAGAAGCAATTCGGCTTCGATAATCGCAAATCTTCCGGACAGCCTTATTTAAAGCCGGAAGAATCACTTGCCAAGATGAATGTCGCCGAGGGTTTCGAGGTAAAGCTGTTCGCGGCCGAGCCCGATGTCGTCAACCCCATCGCCATGACCGTCGATGAAAAAGGGCGCGTCTGGATCATCGAATGCTTCGAATATCCGAAGCGCACCGAGAAGGGGAAGATGCCGCGCGATCGGATCATCATCCTCGAAGACACCGATGGCGACGGCGTCTGCGATAAGCGAACGGTCTTTGCAGAAGGTAAAGATTTCCCGGTGCCGTTCGACATGGCCAGCGGACTCGAAGTTGGCAACGGCGGCGTTTACGTCGGCGCGCCGCCTTACTTGTTTTTCATCGAGAACAAGAACGACAAGCCCGGCAAATTTGAGATCTTGCTAAAAGGCTTCGGCAGCCAGGACACGCATGAAACGTTGAACACCTTCCAATGGGGCCCTGACGGTTGGCTTTACGGCCTGCACGGCATCTACACCCAGTCGGAAGTGCAGCCCTACGGCGCAAAAAGCGAAAGGCGAGCCGGAAGCGTCAGCGCCCGGAGTCAAACTCAACGGCGGCGTCTGGCGATTCCACCCCAAGACTAAGAAATTCGAGATCTTTGCCGAAGGCACCAGCAACCCTTGGGGCATGGATTGGCGCAACACCGATGGCCAATTCATTCTCGCATGCTGTGTGATTCCCCACCTGTTTCACATCGTGCCCGGCGGCATCTACAAGCCGGCAAAGCGGGCAAGGCTACAATCCTTATGCGTATGGCGAAATCAAAGAAATCTGCGATCACACGTTCCACAAAGAAAGCGGCTGGGCGCATGCCGGGCTAATTTCGCTCGACACCCCGATCATGCCTGAGAAATATCGCAACAGCGTGATCTTCGGCAGCATCCACGGCAACTCGCTGAAACAGAACATCCTGAAGCCCAACGGCTCAACGTACACCGCCTCGCGCGGCGACGACTTCCTCGTCTCCGGCGACAAAAACTTTCGCCCGATCAACCTAAGATGGGGTCCCAACGGCGAGATCTATTGCATTGATTGGCACGATCAGAATCCCTGTCATCAAGCAGCGCCGACACTTGGGACTATGAACGAGGACGCGTATATCGCATTCAGCCGAAGGGATTGAAGACGAAGAAGGCGGAGGATTTGGGGGCGGCAGCACTCGCTGACGTTTTCAAGGCGATTCATGAGACTAACCCCTATCGTTGGCGAACTGCACTACGAATTCTTCGCGAAAGAAAGGACAATCCAAAGTTTATCAGCGATATCGGAGACGCCGCAATTCCGCTGTTAAAGTCCAAACCAGACACCAGCCATATCCCATATCACGGCGCGCTGTTCTTTGACATTGTCTACCCGATTGCAGAGAATTCGCCAAAACGAACCGAACCTCCGGAGGAGGAACTGAAACACCGCGATGAACGAGCAATTACATTTTTTTTGAGAGGATATCGAGATGCGACCGCACCGATCGAAGGGTTCCAAGAGACCCTGATCGGGTACGCAAAAGTTTGTAATTCCGTGTCGGTTCGTCGAGAGATTGCTTCTCTTGCTATTACGATGCGCGATCGTCAGGCAAATGATACACTGCTGCATGAAATGCTCAAACGGAAGGAAGACGCGACAGACCCAATCATTCCGACATTGCTTTGGATTGCATATGAAAAAAACACCGTCACTCATACCAGCGCGGAGTTAGATTGGATAATTGACAACTCACCAAGCAACCCTCTCATCACCGACTACATCATTCCCCGCGCCATGCGTCGCCTCATCGCCACCGGTAAGCCGGAACACTTGGCGGCCTGCATAAAATTTGTCGGCGACTTGAAAGATCCAACCGCCAAACAACGCGCTCTAGAAGGCCTTGTGGTCGCATTGCAGAATCGCCAAGTGGACGCGCCTGCGGAATGGAAAACCGTGCGCATCGCACTGGCGAAGGAAAGCAGCAAAGAGATTAAGGCGCTGGCGAACAAGCTTGCCATCAACTTCCGCGATGTCGAAGCGATTCAGGCAGCGCTTGTTGTTGTAACCGATGACAAAGCGCCTGTGATGGATCGAGTTGGCGCCATTCGCGATCTGGCCAGCGCGAAGCCGTCAGCGGCCTTAGCGCCATTGCAAAAGCTGGCCGTCTCCGATGCCCCCATCGAACTGCGCATCGAAGCGATTCGGGCGCTGGCTTCGTTCAATGATCCAAGCGTGCCCAAGCAGTTGATCGCCCTTTGGGAGAAATACCCACTTGCGCTGAAAGGGGAAGTGATCAATGTCCTAGCCGGGCGCAAAGATTGGGCGAAGGAATTGCTCGATGCCGTCGCCACGAAGAAAGTCGCATCAACCGAATTGAATATCAATGCCATCGAACGGATCCAGGCGCTCAAAGACAAAGCCCTCAATGCTCAGATCGATAAAGTCTGGGGCCGGCTGCGCACCACGCCTGCCGAGTTGACCGAGCTTATCAACAAGACACGTGCGCAACTGAATGCCACGCCCGCTTCCTTCGCCCGCGGCAAGATCGCTTTCGATAATCACTGCGCCAAGTGCCATAAGTTCGATGGACGCGGCTCAGAAGTGGGCCCGAGCATCGAAGGCGCTGCCCGCGATATTGAATACTTGCTGGTGAATGTGCTCGATCCCAATCGCGTCATCGGCGCGCCTTACTTCATCCGCACGGTCACCAAGCTCAATGGCCAGAACGAGATCGGTATCCTCGCGGCCGAGGACGAGAATTCGATCACTCTTAAAACCGAAAATGCCGTACTGAAAACGATTCAAAAGAAGGATGTGGAAGAGATCCGCATCCAGGAAAAATCGCTCATGCCCGAAGGCTTCGGCAGCAACATCAAGATTGAGGAATTCCGCGACCTGATTCGCTATACGATGGCGAATCCATTTATTACCGATGTAGCCGTTTTCGTCTGGCTGAACGAGAAAGAAGGGATCAAGAAGAGGCGCCGGCGGGCGTTACCGGGCACATCACCATTCCCATTCCGGGCGAAGCGGAATATGACGTCATTGTCAAAAGCATGCTCACATCGCCCGACGAGATGAAGACGAAGCTGCTCGTCGGTATTCGCAATGACTTCAAGGTAACCATCAACGGAATTGCTTATTCAGGCAAAGGATCGGGCGTTGCCGCGCAGCCTGATCAAGTCAGTCTCGAAGTGGCTTTGGCAAAGGGCGAAAATAAGATCGAGATTTCGTTTCAATCGAAGACCAAGGACGATGCCATTTACGCCCGGTTTCACGACCCGGAGCGAAAGCTGCGCTACCCGGAACCGAAGTGAGCCTGTTAGCCGCGAGCCCGTTAGCCGCGAGCCCGTTAGCCGCGAGCCTGTGGCGAGCGCGAGCGGCTTCGCGCTTGCCACAGGCTCGCGGCTAACCTGGAACATATCTCGTTACAAAATCCCACGTTTGCGCGGGGAGCCCTTCCTTCAGTGGGTTGTTTTCAACGTATTGGATCGTTGCCAGCATTTGCTCCAGTGTGTCGATATAGACTTTCCATTCGCCGCGCACCCAGCAGTGCGGCACGCTCCCATCTTCTTCCATCTCGGCCAGGAACGGATGCACTTTGGCGGCCACCAATGCCTTCGTCGCTTCCGCTTTCATGAACCCCGCGAGTTTATCGCCACCTAGGCGATGCGGACCGAGAACGAAATGCACGTGATCGGGCATGATGGCACATGCAATAACCTTCACATTGCCTTTATACGCCGACCGGCTGAAACCTTCGGCAACGATGGCGCGTTGCCCTTCATCGAACAGGACCGGCTCTCGCTTTAATACTTCTTTGGCTTCAATCCGAGCTTGTTGATTGTGTTTGTCGTACGCCAGTGAGCGATGCTCGTTGTTTTGGTGGCGCGACCGGCTTTGCGAAAGAGTCTCGTACGATCCCACAAAATCCGACCATGATCCACGGGGGTCGTTGGGTAACCAGAACCCATAGGTTCCGAAAATGATATGTTGGCCGATCATGTGAATGTCTCCCGGGTGACCGCGAGCTGTTAGCCGCGAGCCTGTGGCGAGCGCGAGCGGCTTCGCGCTCGCCACAGGCTCGCGGCTAAAAAATCCTACTTCAACTCCTTGAACTTAATGTTTTTGAACGTCACTTCCATCATCGGGAAGCCGGCGTGGATTTGCAGGGCGATGACACCGTCGTCGGGCAGTTTCTCGAATTCCTGATCCACGGCGGCGACGCCATTGACCATGATCGTCACTTTCTTGCCGACGACCTTGATGGAGTAGTCGTTGAAGTCGTCGGGCTTCACGTTCAGCGATTTGAAGTCGGAGGCTTTCATCATGCCGCCGAAGCGTTCGCCGTAAAGGCTGCCCCAATAGGCGGCGCCGACGTCGGCTTGGGGTCCGCCGACGATGAACTTCTTGTCGTCGATCACTTTGCTGCGGATCTGGACGCCACTGTTGCCTTTGCCGTCTTTCAGACGGACTTGGAACGACATTTCAAAGTCTTTGTACTTCTTCTTGCTGATGAGGAAATTGTTGTACTTCGGATCAGTCGTGGTCGTTCCCGTAATCGTGTCGCCCTCGATTTTCCAATACTCAGTCACGCCTTCCCAATTTTCGGGCTTGAGAAAGTCGTCGTCTGCACGAAGCGTTTGAACGCTGCAAAAAAGGCTGAGAATGGTGAGGATTCGGATGCTGCACATGGTCGTTGTTTCCTTGACGGTGAAGGGAGTTGAGAGAGAAATCGCTAAAGAATGATGTTGCGAGAATTCGCGTTCAATTTCAATGGGATTCCGCCGCATTACGCTTGTCGCTGTTCCTCGGCCTCATCGTCGCGCAACGTCAGCCAGATTGAGCCAAACGGCTCGGGTTGCTCCAGCCAGACGGAGCGCTCTTTGATCAATTCCAGAATGGCGAGAAAGATGCTGATGAGGCGATCGCGATAGTAAGGTGGCAGCAAAAAGTTCGAGAAGATTAAGGCGGCCTTCTTCGCGCAGGCGCCTGCGGATCTGCACTGGTAGACGTGCATGGGCGTTTCGTCGGTGATGATCGATTTCGATTGCTGGGCTAGCGTTTCGCGCATCAGCCGGCCGAAGGCGCTGACGAGATCCCAGAGTTCGACACGGCGAATGGGCGTTGTGCCTTCCGTTCGGCGCGATCTCCTCCGGCGCTTCGCGCGACAGCCGTGTTTGTTGTTCCTCGGCACGGGTTTCCAGCGCCGACGCTGCATCCTTGAAACGGCGGTACTCCATCAACTGCTTGACGAGTTCACGGCAGGGTCGGGACCGTCGTCGGACTTTTCGCTTTCCTCGCTGGGCAGCAACATTCGGCTCTTGATTTCCATCAAACTGGCGGCCATCACCAGAAAGTCGCCGGCCACTTCGACATCCAGCGTTTGCATCAGTCTTAGATAATCGAGGAATTGTTCCGCTATGGGTGCAATGGGGATGTCGAGGATCTCGACTTCATTGCGCTTCACGAGGTAGAGGAGCAAATCGAGCGGGCCATGAAAAGTGTCGAGAGCGACTTGGTAGGACATGAACTCACTCGATATCAAACCATTGCCCCACGTCGGTGCGCATGTGGGGGTTGCCGTTGCCGCCCTGCCACAATTGATTGTACGCATCCTCCGCCGTTTGGCTTAGTTGGGGCAAGGCGACCAAGGGGAAACGCGACCATTCGCGATAAACCAAAATCTCCTCCGCGCTCGGCACAAAGTCAAGCGCTTTGCCAGGCAGGGCTTGTCGCGCGACTTGTTGAAACGAGATGCCCGCTGTTCCTTCCGGCAAAGCGAGAACGCAGACTTCTTGCATGATGGGCCGGCTAATTTTCAAATTCGGCGCGGCTTGTTCGTGA
Source organism: uncultured Planctomycetota bacterium (assembly GCA_963718635.1). Taxonomy (GTDB): domain Bacteria; phylum Planctomycetota; class Planctomycetia; order Gemmatales; family Gemmataceae; genus JAIOQJ01. The sequence continues at coordinate 511,321 of OY970367.1, forward strand.
ATATTTTTGATCGCCTTGAGGACCGCATCGGTATTGCCGAAGCGGGAGAAGAACATCTCGCTCACATTGCATTCGCCGAGCCGGGCCGCCAGAAATGAGCGCGCTTGTTCTTCCACGATGCCATGCAGATTGCCAAGCATGTTGATCGAACTCATGCAAACGCTGAAGAGCGCCTGATAAGTATTCTCGATGTTCTTTTGCAGCGCCTTGTCCAAGGAGCGCAGTTCGTCGGGCCGTACGGATTCCCAGAGTGCTTTGACGGCCTGATCAATGGAAGCACAGCCGGCAGGAAAAAGCGTTGATTCCGGCTTGGCCGAGTTCTCAACCGGGATCTGCCGAAAGCGCAACATCAAGTCGTCGAGGCGTTGACGGCAAAACTGAAACTCGCGGGCCAGGTCGGTCAGTTGGCCGCGCAACACCATATAGATCTTGCAGACCTGTCGGTGAAGTAAATTCTGATATCTCCATTTCGGGAAGTTGCAAAGAGCCTCCGAAATCTCGATTGGCGAAGGCTTGCGCCGACCCTTTTCGGCGTTCAAGAATGTTTGAATCACGTAATAGGCGTCGGTGGCCTTGGCCGACATATCGGCCAGCAGGGGATCGTAGCGCTCGAGCATCTGCGAGACGACACTTTCCAACTGGGCAATGGCTTCCACGGCGCCCGGAAGGCGATAGTCGGAATGCTCGAGAAGCGAACGCGGAAGGCGTGTAATCTTCGGAGCGAACTCGCGAACGATGTTGTCGGCCGCCTCGCTCAACGTCAGTTCCAGGGAACCCGCTTGCCGTTGCATGGCCCGCTCGTCCGGCATGCCGACTAGTTGCACCAGTTTCGTCAGGCTTTGCCAAAGTTTGGTTGCATCGGGGTCGCGTGCGAACCAGCCGCGCAGCGCAGAAAGCTTGGGCTTCCGCGGTGAAGAGACTGTCGAGGGGTTCCCCCGCCTTTTTCTCGGCAGCTTGTTGTAGCTTGGCGATTAACGGCTCCGGGCCGAGTTCCTCGGTATCCCAGCGTTCTTTGAGCCAGGCCCGCACTGGCTCGCGGATGACGTTCACGTCAGTCTTGATCCAGCGATTCACCAGCGCCTCGCCCAATAAACGCGAAGCCTGCGAAAGGATCTGCTGCTTCGGCCAGATGTAGGAGCCTTCGTTCATGGCGCATGCGGTGACTGGCCCGGCCGATTTGGAATCTTTGAATTCGGATCGGCTTTCGTCCACCATTCGACCGAGAAGGCTCAGAAGATCACGGCGGAGGAAGTCGGCCGCGCACTGCGGGCTTTGATCGGTGGGTGCAAGTCCATCTGCCGGCTTGGCCAGATTGTCTTGCGGCACGATGAAGAATCGGGTGAAGGGCGGGCTGGCGTCGCTTATCAAACAATCGCGATCGTCGTGCGTTGCGGTGAAGACCGTTTCCGGCAAGCTGTAATGATTCAATTCCTTCAAGGCAGCAAACGCATTGCCGACTACTTGCGCTTTGGTAGTGCGATCTGAAGGAGGCAACAGCAAGATGCCAATCACTTCGGGATTCGTGTAGCCAAGTTGTTTTAGTCGGTAGCGAGCCGCGTAGGCAGCGTCCAGGAACATGCCGCCGCCGGTGCCACCACCTAGCCCGGCGACGATATAGACGCGCGGGCGATTCGTGCGAAGGCCCAAATGCGTAAGCTTTTCCGCCTGATTGATCGTCTCCGACGCCGTGCAGGCCTCGAGATCTTCGCGCAACTTGGCGTTGAAGGCACGGAAATGATCGCAGAAGGCAAGCCGGCCCAAACAGCGCATGCCGAGCGTCTGCGGATTTCGCGGTATCCGGTAAAGCACTTGCGGGTCGAACCAGCCTTCGATGATGCTGCGGCTGTTGCGCCGGGGCTTGAGATAATGGCTAGCCGCGATTCAGGCGCATCGGCAACACTTCGTTGCCGGAGAGGGTTGCCGCATTCGACGAAGTAGCCGCCTGTAAAGCCTCGTTGTCGGTGTCAACGCAAAGGAGCCTCAAGTTCGCCAGTCGTTCGAAGGAGCCATAGCGATCAACGACTTGGCGTCGAAAACGCTTGACCACTTCAATCCCCGATTGCCCGATTCCTACGATGACGGCCGGCAGCAGAGCGCCGTTGCCAAGCAGTTCCGGAGGCGCCTCGCGCGCTGGCGGGGCGCATCAACGGCGGGCATGGAGGCTGACGGATCGTTGCGGAGATTGCGCAGCTCGGTTCTTGGCGTTTCAGGCGGCGCCTCGGCCGAAGGAAAAGGCGCTGCGACCGAGCGATGATACGAGCCGACGGTCGATAAGATGCCGGCCGGTGTCTCCATCCGATTCGGCGTTGAGACCGCCGACTTGCCCGGGAAAGCCCCGCCGATCGCGTCGCCGCCCGCTTGATAAAGAGCCTTGATGAACTGCGCGCACGTCGGGAAGCGATCGTCGGGCTTCTTCGACAGAGCTCGGCCGACGGCCGCCCGATCCGCAAGGGGCAACGGGGTGAGGTTCGGAATCCCTTGCAAGTGCTGCACTAGCAGCTGCTGGGCGTTGTTGCCGCTGATCGGCCGTACGCCGGTCAACAATTCCTGATAAACGATCGCCAAGCTGTATTGGTCGCAGAAGCGCGTGGCGACGCCGTCAAAAGTTTCCGGCGCGGCATAAACGGGTGTCACGCCCCCCGTGATCGCGGCACGAACGCCTTCCAAATCCTTCACCAAGCCGAAATCGGCTACTTTGACGTGATTATGCACCAGGAAAAGATTTTGCGGCTTCACGTCAAGATGCTGCAGCTGATAGCTGTTGTTCATCAAATCGAGAACTTCAGCGGTCTCTTCCAAATATCCGAGAAGTTCGTCGCGCGGGATGCCCGGCAGACTTTGGCCACGACACTCGCGGAAGCGTTCCCAGAGGTTACGGTCGGCCAACTCCATAACGATCAAGAGCCGGCCTTCGACGACGTCGTAGCGTTCCAGCGATAACAAGAACGGGTGGCGGATTTGTTGAACCCGCTTCAACGCTTTTAATTCTTGCTCGGCATGGCGTGCGCCATCCGGGTCGACCGTGCGCAGGTCGCCGTGGATGATCTTGATCGCCTTCATCAGGCCGCCGGGCGCTTCGGCTTTCCAGACATCGCCGAAGCCGCCGCCGCCTATTCGCTCGATCAAGCGATAGCCGGGGATCGGCTCGGCATGGCTGGCTATTTGCAACGACATGAAGCGTCTTCCAGTACGCCCAACGGCGGCAAGGAATCTCTTTTTGTGGACCCGCGACAGAAGAGTTTAGCTTGCAAACTCAAAAGTCGCAAATGAACCGTAGATTGTTGAACCATTTGAACGGCAATCGATGGCTCGAAACCGGCTGAACATCTGCATTGGCTCGACATAAATACGCGAATTGCAAACTAGTGATCCAAGAACGTTCGTCTGACTGCACTGCGATTTGATCAGAGTGCATTCGTCAGAGCCGCGACCGTTAGGGAGCGATGGATCCCGCTCCCTAACGGTGGCGGCTCTGACGAATGTTTTCTTATCGTTCGTTTTCCCACGATTTTCTCGCAAAGTGCCTTCCGGAAATATTTCCGGAATATTAACCCATAGCCTTTTTTCTCTTTCGTGGAGGCAGGCCTCCCGGTCTGCCTACTCAGCCCCGCCAAAAGCGCTCGGCCGCGCAGAGCCTCCGCGTCGCGGCTAACAGTCGCGCTTCTGAGAGCGCCGGCAGAGAACCACTTTAGAAGTCCCCATACCAGGTTAGGCGAGTCGTTTTTGGAAATCTTTTTTTGGAGTGCAACCCGACCGTTGCTTTGAATATGGTTTTAATCGTGGAAGTGCTTTGGCTAGTCGGAGCCGCGACCGTTAGTGAGTGGAGCGACATCGTCGTTGGGCGTCCGGCTTACGTGTGCTTCACGAGAACAGCTTGGCGAACCACGAGCGTGACGCCTGGGAAGGCGGCATGACGGCCGGCGCCCCACCGCGCAAGATAGCCAGAGCATGGCCGCCGCAGATTTGTTCCGCTTGATCGGGACCGACCCAGCGCCGAACTGTCTCGGCGGCGACGGCCATTTTTGGAGAACGACGTCGAGGCGAATGGCCATCCGTGCCGAGCATATGGACAATGCCCCGTTTGAACCAATCCTTCAGTGCCTTTTCTTCTCGCGCATCGCCCGGCGAGGTAATGCTGCTCGACGAGACTTGAACCAAGCAGCCGAGCTGGATCAATTCTTCCACGACGCCGGCCCGATGCAGCATCTCCGGAGTTCGCTCGGCATGCGCAAAATGACTCGAACACCGGAGGCACGAAGTTCTTTAACGATCGAACGCAAATCGATGAACAAGTTATGCGGAAGTTCGAGAAGCATCCACTGGCCCCGATCCGCCACGCTCATCAACTTGCCAGCCTTCCAGTCGCTCACGACATCGGGGTGGGCCATCACTTCGGAAGTTGCGTAAGTGGTCAGTGGTATTGCCGCATTGCACAGCGCCTCGGCAAAGGCTGCCGCAGCAACGCGAATGCGTTCGGGTGTTATTTCGGGGTATTCTTCGTTTTGATGGGCGAGAGCAACGCTATGCTGCACGCCTTCGGAGACGAGCAGGCGCGCCATTTCCAAGGCATCGTCCATCGTTCGCGGGCCATCGTCGAGGCCCGCCAACAGATGGACATGCATATCGATCAGCAGAGACAATCCGATTACCTCGACTTGGCCAGGTTGGTTGACGACTCCGAGCCTTCTTCGCCGTAAGCGTAGGCATAGCTGTAACCGTAGCCGTAGCCATATCCGTAGCCATAACCGCCGCGATGACTGTCCATGCCGTTCACCACCACGCCGAGCACGTTTGCGCCTAGAGCGGTCAAGCGTTCCTTCGCTTGCATGGCCATAGGCCGGCTGTTCTTCACCATGCGAATAGTGAGGATGACCCCGTCCACGCGGGGCGCCACAACCGAAGGATCGCTAACTGCCAAAAGGGGCGGCGTGTCGATCAGCACAAAGTCGTAATCCTTTTTGATTTCGTCCAGAATTTCGGAGAAGAGGGCGGAGGTAAGCAAGTCGGCCGGGTTTGCCGGTCGGGGACCGCAAGGGAGGATCGATAAGCCCGGCACTTCGCAGGAGTAGATAGCGGATTCAAGCTCGGCTTCGCCGGCGATGACGGAAGCAAGGCCCACTTCGGCCGTGCCGAGGCCGAAGATTTTGTGAACGCGCGGTTTGCGGAAGTCGGCATCTATCAAAATTACCCGCTTGCCGGATTGGGCGATCGAGGCAGCGAGATTGGCGGCCAGCGTCGATTTGCCGTCGCCGGGGTTCGGACTCGTCACCTGAATGACCTGATGCCCCTTGCCGCGCGTGCTGAAGTAGAGAGACGTCCGCACACCGCGATAGGCTTCCGCCTGAATCGACTTGGGTGCGTGATGAACGACTAAGTTCGGATCGAGCGGGTTTTGCTCGATGACCGAAGGCTCATAGGGGAGCAACGCCGGAATCTGGCCGATGACGGCCAAGCCAAGCCGGCTGCGAACTTCTTCGATCGAGCGGAAGCTCTTATCCGAAAGCTCGGCCAGATAGGCCAAGCCGCTGCCGAGCACGAGCCCGAGGAAGCCGGAAAGGGCAAGCGTCGTCAGCAATATCGGGCTGACCTTCACGCCCATCGCGGCCGGAGTGATCTCGCGAGCATCTGCCAAGGGCAAATCGCGCGTCAAGTTGATCTGCTGTAAGCGGTCGGCATAGTTTTCGAGCTGTTTCCGCAAGCGATCGCCTTTTTCGATGGTTTGCTTTTCGGAGACGAGGGCCTCATCGAGCGCTCGCACCGCGATGCGATCCTGTTCGAGGATTTGCGTGACCGCTTTCATGGCCGCGTCGTTTGCTTCGCTGTTGGCCTTCAGAACTTCAAGATATAGCACTAGCGGATCGACGGCTCTGGGCGCCTCGTCGGGCTGTTTCGCCTGATGGGAAGACAAGTAATCGCGAATCATCTTGGATCGCATGCGAAGTGCCACGCGTTCCGGATGCTCCGGTCCAACTCGCGTCGACAATTCCTGTTCTTGCAAGCTGATGCCAAACAGGGCATCTTCAGGCGTTCGTGGAGCATCGGGGAGGGGATCGCGCCGACCATTTAAGTCCGTCAACTTGTAGAGAATCTTGAGGGTTTCGCGGTCCATGTTTCGGCTCAAGCCACTTTGGATAAGCTGTATGTTGCTTTGCATACCGATACGCTTCTGCTGCAACTCGGCATACTGATTTTCGTTGACGGCGATGCGAGACCTTAGATTGCCAACGTCGATAGGGCTGGAATTGCGGATTTGTTCGTGAATGCGCTGATATTCCTTCGAGTTTTTTTCCAGATCAGCCGCAGCCTGGTCGCGGCCGCTGATTACGTATTTGAGAGTATCGTCGGTGACGTTGCTGGCCGTGCCGGACAGCGATTCGCGATAACCTTCGATGACTGCTTTCACAACGGGTGCGCAATCTTCGGCAGATGGGCCGCGAAACGAGATATTAAGCACGTTGTTGTTCACGCCGCTATTCACATCTTTCTTACGCTCGACTTTTATTCCCATCGCGATGAAAGAGAGATAATCTCCATTGGCCGGCGGCATGCGCAGCGGCTCGTTGGCAAGATGCAGGGCGGCTCGTCGCCAAACTTCATGGCTTTGCAGCAACGCTTCCTGCGTAGCGACATAGTCATCGAAATACGCAGTTCGGCTATCGCTCTGATTGCCGATCAGCTGGTCCATCCGTTTTTTGATGACAACCAGCTGGGCCGATGACGAATAAGTCGGCGGCTTTTGCAGATAGAACAGCAAGCCGGCCACAAGGCCGACAACGAGGCCGAAGAGACACGAGCGCCTTACGCCGCCAGAGGACGGTGAAGAAATTCGTGCCGGAGTTTTGCGTAGCCGGTGTGTCGGTTGTGAGATCGTCGGTTGTATTAGCCAAGGTAGCTGCCTCTTAGTGTTCACCGCAGGCGATAAGGGCGAAGGAGAGTTTCAAAACATTGAAGTCGAACGGGGCCATGGCGCGCGTACAAAGCCGCCAGGCACGACGCGAAGCGTTTGTTAGGCGAGCCGAACTGCGTAAGCAGTCGGGTTCTGTCATTACCCGGCAGCTTACGCTGCCCGGCATGCACACACTTAACGTCGAAAGCGCTCCGTTGCGCAAAGCCTCCGCGTCGCGGCTAACGAAACTAACGCAGTTCGATCTCCAAGGTGCGGATAGCTTCTTCATAATGATCCACAAGGCTACGAAGACGTTCGATGTGGGCGGAAAGCGATCGCGCTTCGTTTTCGAGCGTCTCAACATCGCGCAGCATCTTTCGATCTTCTGTAATCATTTGGCGAATCTGGGACTCTTGCAATGCAATTTGCGCCAATTCCAAATCGTGAAGCTGTCTTTCACTTGATACATCTGCCGATTTTTCCGACTCTGCCGACGCGGACGCTTGCGAAAAGGTTTTTTCAGCTATTTGCTGAAGCTGCTGAATGCGCTGGCGCAGTGCTAAAACGTCCGGATGTTTTGGCCCATGATCGATCAACAGATCTTTTTCTTCGAACCGTAATTTGGCGATCGATTGCTCGACGCTGCTTCGGCCTACGGCTGAATTGCGGTCGAAAATCTGTAAATCACGCTTCGTTTCTTTTATACGTTTACCAGATTCGCCGCGTTCACCGATCTTGGTTCTCTCAACAGCCAATGCATCAATAACCTTTTCGTTTCTCGAGATCCGCTTTGCCAATTCTTCTGTCGAGAGCGATGTCAGGGCCAGCCGTTCGTCCTTGTTCTTTCGCGATTGTTGCTCGGCTTTAGTCAGATCGCTCTTGGTCAAATCGCGCCATGACTTTTGGACCTGCAGTTTTTCGAGGCGATCGGTCGTTTGACTGCGGCTATCAGGCGGATTAACTGGAGCGACAAGCAGGCTGCGCGATGGGCTTTCTTCCGCCGACTGCGAGGTATAAACAACCGCGCCTGCAGTCGCGAGAGCAATCACGACCAGTCCAAGCATCAAACGCTTGTAGCCGGATCTCGTATTTCGAAGGCGCATGTCTACTTTCAGATGCATAAAAAGTGCAAGTGTTTGCGAAGTTTCCTAAAGTTGATAAGGCGAGCGTCGAGCCGTAAGGACGACGTGTTGCGTTTCACGTCGGCCTTACGGCTCGACGCTCGCCAAAATCAAACTGGTGCAAGCACTGTGTTTTGTTCGGTTAAGCAATCGTTACGTCGCCACACCCATGACGGCGGCGAATACGCCGGGACGCTCGGGAGGGGCTTCGACAGGTACGCTCTTACGGCCTGTGAGACGATGGATGTTCAGTTCAGTGGTCTTGATGATTTCGGCTAACTCATGCAGCTTGATCCAGATTGGTTGATCGTCGCAAGCGCCGATGGCGGTCAACCGGCCGATGATATGGCCATCAAGTTGAACCGGCAGTTCAGCACGCCAATCTTGCGCCTCTTCGTGTGAAGCGGGCGAGCCAAAACGATCCCAGCGAGCGTGATATCCCTCGTGCAACGCAGGGGCATTGACATCGAGACAGAGCGTGCGCAGGTTATACTGGAACGCTGAAGCCGTCAGTTCTTCCCAGATTTCTTTCCAGCGCACTGAGCCTTGCAGCCTCACTTCAAGCTGATGGCTGCGTCCCGTGCGATTGCCATTGAGAATTGCAGCGACCAGAGCACGACTTTGCCTTTAACGAGACTGTACTCGGCATGGCCGAACAATCGGGTGGAGACAAGAATCACAACAACAACGAACGCCGCGGCGATCGAGTAAAAATCGGTTCCAAGCAGAGTTGTAGCGACGGCGCCCGCTGCGGCGATCATGCCGAGCAATGCGACCAGAGCAAGCACCAGGGGCCGGTTGAGGCCGTTGCGCAGAAGGCAATGGTGAAGATGGCCTCGGTCGGTGGTGTAGATGCTTCGGCCTGTCAACTTACGGCGGGCAATGGCGGCGAGCGTATCGATGATCGGCAGAATCAGCATGGTGACGGGGACCGCCAAGGCCATCGCCGTCGGCCCTTTCATCGAACCTTGCACGGAGAGAGTGCCAAGAATAAGACCGATCAGCATACTGCCGCAATCGCCGAGATAGACGCTGGCCGGAGGAAGATTAAAGCAAAGGAACCCGATAAGCGCGCCGCCGAGAGCCACTGCCACGATAGCGACATAACTGTTGCCGATGATGGCCGCTACGACCGCCAGCGATACGCAAACGATAATGCCGACCAAACCGAGCAAGCCATCCATGCCGTCGATCAAGTTGATCGCGTTGATGATGCCGATCATCCAGAGATAGGTGACGACGATGCCAAGCGGCCCCAGATCGATCGCCTGACCCAGGATCGAGAAATGTTGAATCGTCAGATCGCCATGATAGACGAGGAAGCTGATTGCGAGAAACTGCCCGATGAGTTTATGCCGTCCACGGAGCCCGCGATAGTCGTCGATCAGGCCGACGACCACAATAATCGCACAGGCGCCGAAGAGCGAAAAGAGCCTGGGTTCGGCATCGAGCATATCGCTCAGATTGAAGCCGAATTGAGTGAGCCCGAGCACGGCGCCGACTGCCGCGACGAATATCGCAATGCCGCCGGCACGGGGAATGGCCTGTTTCTGGTGCTTGCGACGGCCGTCCGGGGCATCGACCAAACCCACTCGGGCGGCTAGGTCGCGGAAGATAGGCGTGAGGACCAGCGAAAGCATGAACGCCAGTCCCAGCGTTGTCAGCAGACAGTAGATATCGATGTTAGACACGGCGGCCTTCGTTGCGTCGGATTCTTACTCAGCTGCAAACTCTCCAAGCCGTCATCCCGACAGCCGAGCTCAACCAAGTCAAAAACCAAACGTCGGCGAGTACAAGGGGGTAGAACTCGTGACCGTTCAACGACCCGGCAGCGATCCCTCGGTGCCGGATTACCGTCAACTTCCATGCTCAGCCAGCAACGCCTTCATGACGGGAGCCAACAAACCAAATAATCTATCTGGAAATACCAGTCTTTCGAGATTAAACCGGAAATTCACTTCGAACCTGCGAGTTATGAGATTCTATCAGATTCATTCTTCGCATATAAACATCAATTCGACAAATCTGCTAAGATTTTTTCGCACGTTCGCTTGAAATCAATTAGCGGTTGCAGGTTGTTCTAAACAAGAGGCAGCATGGGTAAGATGTCAACCTTGGGGCGTTGCCCAAGGGCAAACCCGAAAGAGTTCAGCCGCTAACTGATTGCTGAAAACGGCCAACAAGCGTTTGCCCCGTTCGTTTTTAGTCCACCAAGCGTCGGAAACAATCATGACCGTAAGACGCGCGGAAACCTCGGGAGGATTCAAAACTAATCGTTCGCCGATCCATGCCAGGCCCGGCCCGCTCCGGTCCGCAGCCGATTCCTCGGCATCGGTCCAGATCTTACGCCCTTCCTGGGTCCAGTAGATCACGTTCTGAGTGTCGCGCTCACGTCGATATTGCCGGGTGCTTGCTTCGATTGTTCGGCCAGCGCTGATTTCAAGCTGTTGATGGCCGCGCGTAAACTGGGTCCAGCCACGGTTTTGCAAGCAGACATCTGGGTGATGATAGCCAAGAATAGCGTTTGATGCCTGCCAATAAAGCACCCAGACTTGCACTTCTAATCCATCTTCATCACGATAGAGCCGGCAAAGCGCACGATCGTACGTTAACACGTCTTGAATGCTGTCCGGTATTGGCAGGTCCTTACCTTTCCAACCGGCTAAATCGAGTGCGATTTCATCGAGCGGCGCTGTCTGGGCCACCCGTAATGACCTCCCAGCAAGGCTCGAACGGCCTTCATTGAAGGCTAGAGCGGATAAGGCTATGCCGACAACGGAAATAAGAGCAGCGAAGGCAAGCGGTGATCGGACGCTCGACGCCTTCGCTGCATCAATATTCTCGGGCAGATCATTCGCAACTGGAGCTTTGGCGGGCTTCATCAGCTCCGAAAGCAACAAGACCATAGCCAGTCCGACAAGCACCATCAGAACGCCAAGAACTTCGTGCGGCGTGCCTTGGATCCATTGCGGGCCACACCATTCCTGAACCCAACCGGTGATGATGATGCGCAAGCTGTTCACGGCTGCGATCACGGGCAATGCTAAACCTAACAGTAATAGGCCGCGAAGTAGGCCGAACCCACGAACGTGCCCAACGAAAGCGGCGATCGCAAGCAGCGCAGTGATCGAACGTACGCCGCTGCAGGCTTCAACGACTTCGAGACAGCCGCCGGGTAAATGGAGTTCGAAGCCTTTGCGGACGACGTGCACTCCGCTTGCGGCCAATCCAAACTCCGCAACGGCAGTAGTTACTTGTTGGAGTCGCTCCTGAAGGGGCAACTCGATGCGCTCAGGTATCGGGAGGGCAAAGAGGAGGAAAACGAGTGGAAACGCAACGACTCGCAGCCAGCGCCAGCCGCCGACGATAAGTGCAGCGCCCGCAGTCGCCAGTATGGCTGAAGCGAGCAGCCACCAGAGCAAAACGCTCTTCTGCCCGACTTGCGCGATCAGGTAATAAGCGAACGCCGGCGCCAGGCAGCCGGGCAAGAACAAGAGATAACCGGCTGCCGTGCCTGGTGAAGAAATAAGCCGGCCTCGGCCATTCCAAAGGAGCCAACCGCTGCCGAGCAGAATTAGAAAACGATCCGAGTAGTCAGAGCCAGCGCCCCAGAAACGGGCGAGAAAGAAAAGAGCGCCGGCTGCAAAAAGGGCTAGCGCGTAGCTGAATCGCAATCAGACTGAATCGACGCCACCCATCACGTATTGCAGCCATGGGACTTCGAGTGTTGGAGCTTGCGATGGAAAGTTGCGAAGCTGCAGAGACGAGCACTACACTAATCCGAAGAGCGCAACACTAAACCGAAGCGTGAGCGAGGCAATCCCCGAAGCGTGAGCAAACTTTTCGGCTGCAATTCATCGAGCGTCTAGTTACGCTCTATAATCTTACGCTAACGCTTCCGGGGGCTGCCTCGCTCACGCTTCGGCTAGTGTGTGGAAAAACTCAAGGTCCGGGGGCTGCCTCGCTCACGCTTCGGCTAGTGTGTGGAAAAACTCAAGGACTGAGTTTTCCATCTTCCTTTTTGGTTTCCTTTTCGACTTTCGGGTGGGCTTTGGCCTGCTTGGCAACTTCGACCATGAAGTCTTCGGCATCTTTACGGTTAACGAAGACGCCCTTGTTGTCGAGAGCCTTTTTGAGGATCTCTTGCGCTTCTGTGTATTTCGCGCGATCGTACAGAACTTTCGCCAAGTAATAAGCTGTGTCAGCGCTGGCTTGACCACTGCTGGTGGCGGCGCCCAGAATACGCTCGGCTTCATCCAACTTGCCGGATTTGTAGTTGACCCAACCGTAGGTCGCGGCGGCCTCTGCGGATCGCGGGTACGAACGGGCATTCACCTCCGCGTATTGCATCGCGCGCTGAAGTTTTGCCTTTTGCTCAGTGAGTACAAGGGCCAACTGGTTAGTCGCGAAGAAATCGCCAAAATTCAAATCAAGCACTTTATTGAACTTTGCTTTCGGCCTCCACCCACTTGTGATTGTACCTTGCCTCCAAACCCTGCAACGCCAGCGTCTCCCGAGAATCGGGATCGAGTTCAGCTGCTTTCGTGATTTGTGCTGCAGCGTCTTTAATACGGCCCGTGTCGAGCAGCCAACCGGCATACGCCTGATAAACGCGGGCTTTTTTGCCTTTGAAGTCCTTCTTTTCCGAAGCGGTGATCGCTTTGCCGAACCACTCTTCAGCCTTTTTCTTCGGGTCGTCTTTTGGCTTGTCCTTGGTGTCAACTTTCGGTGATTTTTCGTCTTCCACAACAGGTTCAATACTCGCGTACAAGAGGGCCATGCTCACTTCCGGGGGATCGAGCGGCGCGTCCTCTTTGGCATCTTTAACGGCGGCCTGTAATTCTTCGTAGGCGCCCTTCGGATCGTCGGTCATAAAGATCGCGCGCGCCAGACGCTGACGAACTTGACTGTTCTTCTCATCCAGTTCGAGCCAGCCGGTTAGCTCGCCTTTGGCGGCCAACCACTGCTTGCGCGACTCAAACGCGGTCGCCAGACCCCCGCGAGCCTGCTTCTTGAACTCACGGCGTTGCTTGCCGCTGAACTTCGGCCCGTCGGCCAGTTGCAAAGCAAACTGGCAATTCAGCAAGCCTTCGGTGATGCGTCCTTCCGACAGTGCAATCGACGCGTTTTGAAGATAGACTTCCGGGTGATCGGAGTTTTCGGCAATGGCGATTTCGAGGATTGATCGCCCCGCTTGCAACGTCTGTTGATTACTCAACAGCCAACGGGCAAGGGTAAGCCGTGCGGGCGAGAGCGTCGGGTCGTCTTTGGAGAGTTCTTTGAGTTTCTCAAAGGACTTGTCGAACTTGCCTTCTTTGAAGGCATCGAGCGGTTCCTTGTAAAGTTTCTTGAGCCGAGCTTCCTCGGCGGTGTCGGGCTCCTGGGCAGCCAGATGGGAGAGCATTCCGGCAGCTGCAAGTAAAAGCAGCGAGCCGATCATCAAATGAGCAAAGGATTTTTTCATGACTTTTTTCCGTCGAGCAACTCGATGCGCCTGTTTAAGTTCCTGCGAAACAAGGGGAGAGCGTGGCAACGAAGCCGCTAGGGACAGCATTTTGCGGGCCTCGCTCGGATTATTTAGATAATAGTGAGCCAAGCCGAGATGAACATACGTGCTGGCGCTGGCTTTATCGGAAATTGAACGTAGTCCACTATGTTTAGTGGCGTCGGCATGTTCCGAAAGCGACCGGAGCAGCAGGATACGGGCATCGTCGTAATGGCCGCGGGCCAAGGCGATGGCGCCGAGCGTATTTAACATGCTGGCCGGCAAGAGGCCCTGTTTGTCTGCTTTACGTAACGCAGCAGCCGTGTTGTCAGCGGCGTCGTTGAGGTGCATTGCTTTCAACTGCAACCACGCCAACGAATCGGCGGAAACGATATCGCTCGGATCTTCGCGCAACAACCGTTCGAAGGCCCGCTCGGCGACTGCGCACGCGCTTCGCATTCCATTCGATTTCGCCCGCTTTTGGCTCGGCAGCGATGAAATTGCTGCGTGCTGTCACCTCCGCCAGATCGCGATCGTAATCGGGAAACCGCTTCGACAAGTTGCCGGCTACGTCGGCTACCTCAACTGCAAATCCGGCTGAGTTGGCGAACTTCAACGCGGGCACAGCAACCGCCGGGCGAACCGCTTTCGTGCCGATCTCCGTTAGCACGGCCAGCACTTGCTTGGCGTCTTTGCTCAAACACGCTGCTTGCAGAAAAGACAACGAAACTGTTGAATCCTTGCCGATCAATGGCTTGTATTTATCCAGAAGCTTCATGCGCTTCTTCCGGCTTTTCCTCGTGATTGATCAGAATGTCCGCTTCCAACTGATAGGCCCAGTCGTTATCGGCCTTCAATTTCTGAACCCGGTGGCAGATGTCGAGAGCAGTATCGAACCTTCGCGCCCGGACAGCGGCTTGCGCCGAAAGAATATAGATCATCGGCAGTTCCGGGTTTTCCTTAACAAGGCGTTCCGTGCGGCGTAATGCCTCCTCGGGTTCGTAGATTTTTTGCAGGAGTCTTGCTTCCTTATCCAGCATCAATGCCTTGTCGGTGCAGGCCTTCTCTCCCTCGAGAAGATGTTCCAGAGCTTTGCCGAAATGGCCTCGACGTTCTTCGGTCGCTGAAGCACCCGCATAGCTTTCCGGTCGTTTTGGATCCTGCTCCCGAACTTTCTTCCATATTTCATCGAGCCGGTCGGCCAATTCTTCGCTAAGAAGTTCCGCTTTCTCTTTCGGCATCAGCTCTTTGCGCACGAGTTGGACGAGAATGTCCAACTGCCGAAACTGCACGAGCCCCAGACCAATCAGCACATCGGTCGTTGCGGATGAGTCCTCCAGAATGTTCTGGGCAAGCCGCGAAGCGCCGACCCAATAGCCAACCACTTCAGGATAAGTATCAACGTCTTGAAACGAATCGGCGTACCCGGATAACAAACTCAACTGCTGCCGCACATCAAGTTTAGCGTTCAACGGATTTTTGACCGCCGGCGCGAGCTTCGTGGCCCGATACATACGCAACGAGCTGTCGTCCATCTCGACCGCTCGGTAGAGATTCATTCCGACTGCAATCTCATGCGGGCCGATCGATTGCCTTTGCGCTAATGGGGACGGCATTGCTTTCAAGTGTTCAATCGCCAGGGCTTTGTTATTGGCCATCAGGGCTTCTTGCGCAAGATGCAGTGCGCCTGCCAGTCGTTGCTGACCGTTTCAATTCGTTGATGGGCGGCGAGGACGGCTTCCGCAGTTTTCTTATCTGCCCAATGCCGATTCATCCAGTAAACGACCATCACCTGATCTTGCGTCTCGGCCTTCGCAGACGCTAACGAATCACGGCGACGCTTCACCAACGGATCGCCAGGATTTAATTGTTCGATTTTATCGAGATGCACAATCATGGCAGCGGCATCGAGATTGCCCGCTGCCTCGCCAAATGCCCGCCACTCGACGCCAATCTGGGCCTGCCGTCGCTCTTCGCGCTGATGCTGCAGGACGTAAAAACCGGCTGTGCCCATTGCACTTAACAGCACGAATACTGCCAGCAACTTTTGCCACAACGGCATACGACGCAGAAAGAAAAGAGCTGCGCAGCGGCATGGCAACAAACACAAGGCGCAGGCCGGTCGGTTGCGGCCCATACGCCGACCGGGGGGCAGGACCCTTGGCCTTAGCGGCAAAAAGAGAGCGCAAGGACATGGTTGAGAGATTGAAACCTAGGTGACAGTCGGGAAAGTTTGGGAAAGGTAATCAAGTTTCCCGACTTATCCTCAGTATACACAGCACCGCGGGCACCGCAAAAAAATTTCGGCGGAGATTTTCCTCGGCAAAGGCGAGCCGAACTCCGTAAGCAGCCGGGTTAAGGCTCAAGTTTCGCTCAAATTCCAGAACCCGATTGCTTACGCAATTTGGCTCGCCTATGGGACCGGAATATTGTTCTTGTCGAAGAAAAATTGCACCGCTTCCTGAGTAAGGAAATTCAGCGGTTTCAATTGGACCGAAGGGCTCGATACAGTTCCAGTCACTTCCAGGTTAACGGTGCGGTTGGAAACGTATCGCGAGGCTTGCAAAATCAAGCCGACGGGCACCGGGCCGACTGTCAGCGGCACATTAAGTCCCAGTACCCGTAGAGCAAGCGGACTGACTGTCATCTGGCCCGTGTTCGCTGTGACGTTCAAGTTGAGACGTCCGCTTGTCGTAACGGAACCGTCGGCAAATAATTGCAGACTCTGGCCGACGAGCGCCAACCGCTCGATACGCCAAACCCCGCCGCTCAAGACAGCGGCGTACTTCGCTACGGCGATCCGCTACGCGCGAGCTTGGCCCGAGAAAAGGCAGCGTCTCTTTCAACACGGGTATCTCCGACAGTTGCGTTCGACCAAGCGTCGCGGTGAGTCTTCCGGTAAGGTCATCGACGGAGCGGACATCGTGCCCGGAGAATACGAAACGACCGGTGGCTTGACCGATGCCGAGAGAGCCAAGGTCGCTTTCGGTGCGGATCAGAGATGGCAGGTTGAGATTGTTGAATTGCACGTCGCCCTCAACGCGGCCGCCAACGGCGCCAAAGAATTCGTATGTCGCTTTCCCTGAGAGTCTGCCCTGAGCGAAATCGCCCGTAATGTCGTGTGCCGAAAGCGTTCCCCGTTGCTGACTTGGCAGCAAATCCCACTCGAGCGGTATGCGAACAGCACCTGCGCGCTGGCCAAAGTATTTGCCGTTTAAAGCGCTAATGACGCCCGCACCGCGGATCTCGCGGCCGAGCGAAGTCCGGAGTTGAATGTCGAAATTAGCGTCCACCTTATTAGCAAGTTGGGGAATGGCAAACAGCAGGCGATCGGCCGGAATATTGCGCATCGTCAAGATGGCACGGCTTCGATCAAAATGTAGCAAGTTCAGAGCGACCAGACCACGAATCATGCCAACGCCGAACGCGGTCTCGATATTCTCGAAGCGGAGTTCTTCACCGTTGAGCCGGGCTTTGCTGCTGATACGGGGTGTGATTTCGCGATCGCCGTAACGGACTCGCTCTAGCCGAAAGGTTCCGACCCCAATGGGCTTGCCTTCATCGTTAAAAGAATAGGGCAGATCCAAGCTCGCCTCGCCTTCGAGCTTGCCCAAGATGTCGGAGGCGCCAAATGCCGGCCAAAGCTTAGCCAACTGGATGCCATGAATGCTCAGCTTGCCCTGCGGCGGCTTATCCGCAGCAGGTTCTTTTGGCGGATTTTTATCGGGCGGGTATCGGCCGTCAAGCTCAATTGTTCCGCCTAAAGCGGCCGCTTCCAGCTTGTAGGCAAGCACGCCGGCATTATAGTTTGCGGTCGCGTGCAGTTTCTCGGCAGGAATGTTCCGTACTTTCAGTTTGGGGGCCTGTACATCGACCGTAGCTGTCGCTTGACGCGGCTCATTTCCTTTGGCGACCGGAATGGTCGCCTTCAACGATCCTTCCGCTTTGCCTTCAAAGTTAAGGCCGGATGCGGAAGGCGCCTGCTTTGACAGCTCGGCGAGATCTACACCCTTCAGAGTGAGGTCGATAGCACCGGCAACGTCGTTGCGCAACGGGATTTCCGCTCCGCCTCCGATGGCGCCACCGAACAAAGTCGAAGTGATATCGAAGACCTTGAAGCGCTCGGTGTTCACATCCCAGTGAAAATCCAGCTTGTCAATTGGAAAGTCTTCAACGCGTAAACTCGATGCCGCGCCCGTGCCATTGACTTGATAAGTCAAAGGTTTCAAATCGCCGGTCACGACGGCGTCCGCTTGGAACGAACCAGCGAGTTTGACAGGGAGCTTAAGCGTGGGCGCCAGTTTATTAAGACTGGCCAAGTCAATTTTGCCCAAGTCCACCTGACCTTTGAAGGGATATTTCCCGGTTAGATTGAGATCGCCCTTAGCCGTTATAGCTGCGCCTTCGACATTGCCGGAAAGATTGCTCAACGCAAGAACTCCATCGGCAAGCTTCGCGTCGAGTTTCAGAGTTTTCATCGTTAAGCCGACTGCCTGGGCTTGATCGGACGCAAGCCGAGCGCTTCCGCGCCATTTCGCCGGATTCTGCAAGTTGCCCGACGGGGCGTTGAAGGTAAAATTCCCCGTAAAATTGCCGTCGGCGCCTTTAGCCAATTCAGGAAACAGTCCCATGATCTGGCCGACCGGTAAACGATCGAGATCGAGTTTGGCTGTCAAGTCGCCAGCCGGAACAACGCCAAGCGTGGCCGTGCCTTTAAAACTTCCGCCCGGTTTTGCTGGATCCCGTTCGGGCATCCGGCCACTGAAATCGGTCAACTGGAGAATGCCATCTCGATAGACCATTTTTGCCTGCACATCCTGCATGGTCAGATCTTCGATGCTGAATGTCGGCAGGCTGGCGGTGCCCGTGAAACGATAACTTTTCAAATCGCTTGCCGTATCGGTCGGAATGCTCACTTTGACTTGAAAAGTAATCCGCCCGCCGATTTTGAAGGGCGTTTTCACGTTCAACTTGTTCACTAGTTCGCCTAGATCGACGTTTTTCAATGAGAAGTTAAGATCGAGATAACTGGGGCCGGCCGCTTTTGCGTCTGTTTTCGTCTTGGGCTCCACCTTCTTCGGCTCCGTATCGGGCGCCTGGGCCAAAATCATGAAGGCAGCTAGATCTCGGATTGCTTCGGCGGCAAAAGAATCGTCCGAGATGGGTTTGCGTGTTTTCAAAGACATCGGTTGAGCGGCATCCTGATGAAACTCGAAGCGGTCGCCGGTCGATCGCAGTTTCAAATCGACCGTCAGATCCTGACCGCTGACAAAGTGCGGGACAACGACGGTTGCAGAACCGGAACCCCCTGTGGTAATCCCCTGTTTACCCTTCGTAATCACCAGGTCGGCCTTGCCGCTCAAGCGGCCCGTGCCGATGTCGTGCACCGGCACCTTCTTCTCGATCTGCCACTCGGCCGGCAGATCTTTGACGAGCAGTCGATCGGCATCCACTTTCAATTTGAAAACATTCGGATGCTTGGAGAAATCGAGGGTGCCATCAATTTTTAGTGTGCCATCGGCGGTTTGGCCGTGAGCACCTGACAACGTCACCACCGAATCCTCAATCTTGACTGCGCCCGAGGTGATGGTCGTTTTCAGATTGGCGGAAGCTACAAATACTTCGACTTCACTCGGCTGCGCCTTTACCAGGTAATGCATGAAGTTGTCATGCGTACGGAAATCGACGTGAATATCGGCGGTTGTCTGGCCCGTGATCGATACCTCGTCCAAAACAGATTCAGGTAGGAAAGGGATATGCTTGGCCACGGTCGGCGAAAGCCTGGTCGTCCCGATCGTTTTGGCATTAGCCTGGCCGGATTCTTTGCCGGTATCGAAATCGGCCGACATTTCCCAATGGCCCCAATTGGCATCGACCATTGAGCCGTTAAGCAGCAGTTTGCCGTCCTGCTGTTTAAAATCCGCGTCGATTCCTTCGAACACCGATTCCGGTCTCCCTTCTTGCGCTAATGCGATGCGCCCCTTTTCCAGATGCAACGTCGGCATTTTAGCGCCGTCCTTCTTGTCGCTCTTGGGAAGTTGCGTCAGCAATTTACCATCACTGTTAAAGCGCAAGGTGACCGCCGCGCCGCGCAGAGTCAGCAAAGTAGGCGTCTCGCCTGCGACGAGTCCAAATACGGAAGTGTTGCTTTCCACCTCTTTAGCGGTGGCAAACGGTTTGCCCCCGTTGGCGGCGCCGGCTTCTTCGATTTCTATCTCATGAACGGTCGAAGAATCGACGCCTGCCGAAATTGATTTGATATGGACGGGCGCGCCAAGCGAATTCGATAATTTCTCCGACACGATTCGAGCGGCTTGGGGCGTGCTAAGAAAGACGCGACCGATGATGAGCAGGCCGATGATGAGGCCCAAACCGCCAAAGACAAAAACAGGCCATCGACGCCTTTTCGTTGGGGCAACTGTGGATGGATCACTGGTCGAAAATCCGGCCGTTTGCATATCAGTTCTCCGTCAACAAAACGGTTCAGCGGGACCAAGCTCACCGTGTAACGCCAAAGGTTCGAAACTAGCAAACGCCGTACCAGCCGAAAGCGTACGAAACAAGCGTTACTCTCTCATTATCGTTACAAGGGGAACGCTTTGACCGGGTGATTCCGCAATTCGAACGTGCGACCGTTGGCGTCGGGCCGGGTATTGCCTATAATTAGTTCCTTGACGCGCTGAGGTTAGCCGTCTGCTTCTCTCTACAAGAAAATATTCAGGTCACCGAAATGCTCGACATGCTCAAAGCGCCCTCCGCGCATCGCAACAAAACCCGAAACGATCTCGAACTGCTACAAGGGAGTTGGACCACGGTCGCCAGCTTAAGGCCAGCCCGTTTCCTGATTGCCGGCAATCGCTTTACTTTCGAATTCGAGAACGGCGATCTTTACATGGGAACGATTTTTCTGGATGAGGAAGAATCGCCGAAGCAGATGGATATGCTGATCGAAGAGGGGCCCGAACACGAAAAAGGCCTTATCTCACTCTGCATTTATCGAGTTGAAGGAGATGTGCTGCGCTGGTGTCCCACTAAGCCGGGCGGGGACCGTCGACTACGCAACTTCCCGAGCATCGAGGACGATCGCTACTTCTCGATGGTTTTCAAGAAGGCGGCCGCGCGGCGCTCGCGATAGAGTGCGAGCGCGTTTCAAGGATATACCCAGCCTGAAGCGCCAGCGAAGGATACGCTCTTTCTTCGCTGGCGCTTCAGGCTCGTTCAGCGTTTTAAAAGCATCCACATACCTGAAGTGCCGCTGAATTGTTCTTCGCTGGCCCCTGGCTCGTGTCACTTACCAAGAGCGGCTTTCAAGCATTTCACCACTTCTTCCGCCCCTTGTTTCTCTGCCAAACTTAGCGCCGAGTTGCCGGACGTATCGACGGCATCCACTTTCGCACCCGCGTTGACGAGAAACTCGACTGTCTTCGTTCGTCCAGCGAGCGAAGCGAACATCAGCGCCGTTTGTCCGCTGGCATTCGCTGCGTTTACATCCGCCTTCGCGGCGATCAAAACTTTCGCAATTTCAATGTTTCCCTTGAAAGCCGCGGCTGTAAGGGCAGTAAGGCCCATCTTGTTCCGGGCATCGACTTCAACCTTGGACTGTTTCAACAGGATTTCGACCGCTTTCGGTTGACCATTGTACGCTGCCACAGTGAGCAACGTATCTCCACGGCCATTAGTGCCGTTCACATCAAAACCGCTCGAGACATATTCTGCAAGCGTTTCAACATCCCCATCGCGCACCGCTTGAAACGCTATCTCTCGCAACTTCAGGGAGACTTCTGGTGTTATGTTAATCGACGGCTTCGCAACGATGAGCGACAACGTCATAAGGATCGCGGAAAGCATGGTGCTGCCTTTTTTGTGTCTGACCCGGAAGTCTGACGACTTCCGCTACGGGCGTCCCGCTAGCGGAAGTCGTCAGACTTCCGAAGCGCGAGCCGGAAGTCTAACGACTTCCGCTACAACTACGGCCCGAAAGTCTAACGACTTCCGCTACGACTACGACCCGGAAGTCTAACGACTTCCAAAATCTTACTTCGCGCTCGCGATAAGCGCTTTAACTTCCGCCAATTCAACGCCAACTGCTTTTGCCAAGCGCGTGCCATAGTCGGCATTTGCCTGATAGAAGTAGGAAACCATAGTCTTTTTCACCACAGGGTCTTTCACTCGCCCCAGGTCGCCGGCCATATTCTTGATCAAGTTGGCTTTCATGCTTTCATCGAACGATTCATATAGTTCACCGGCCTGCTTGAAGTTCAGTTGCTTTTCGATCGGCTTTTGAACGATCGACGGCGCCAGCGGCGCGCGGCTGTATTCTTTGCTTTGATCGTCGCTGCGCGGCCCGGAAGCTCGACTCGGCTCGTAGTTGATGTCGGTTTTCGAATGGCCGAAGTTCATTCGGCCGTTCTGATTGTCATTGTCGACTTCGGTTCGCGGCTTGTTCACCGGGAGCATCAGATAGTTGGCGCCAATTCGATGACGTTGCGTATCGCCATAGCTAAAGGTTCGGCCTTGCAGCAATTTGTCTTCGCTTGCTTCGATGCCCGGTACAAGCATTCCGGGCGAAAAGGCTGCCTGCTCAGTGAATTGGAAGAAGTTGTCCGGGACCTTGTTCAGGGTCATTTTGCCGATGGGATGTTCCTTAACGCCGGTCCATATCTTAGTTGCATCGAGGGGGTCGAATTCAAATTTATCGAGATCGGCTGGGTTGATCATCTGGACATTCAATTCCCAGCTCGGATACTTCTTCGCCTTGATCGCTTCGTAGAGGTCCTCCGTCATGCCGCTGTGATTCTTCGCGGCTGCGGCCATGGCCTCTTCCTCAGTGTAATTCTTGACGCCTTGCTGCGAGCGCCAGTTAAACTTCACATAGGTCACTTTGCCTTGCTCGTTCACCCATTTGAAAGCGTGAACGCCAAAGCCATCCATCGTTCGATAACTGGCGGGGGTGCCCATATCGGAATAGATGAAGGTGAGCATATGGGTTGATTCGGGAACAAAGCTGAAGAAATCAAAAAATCGGCCGGGGTCTTGTTGATTGGTGATCGGACTCGGCTTGAGCGAATGAACCATATCGGGAAACTTGATCGCATCCCGAATGAAGAACACCGGCAGGTCGTTGCCAACGAGATCCCAGTTGCCCTCGTCGGTGTAGAACTTCACGGCAAAGCCGCGCGGATCGCGCAACTGCTCGGGCGAACCACCTGGATGAATAACGGTGCTAAAGCGGACAAAGACCGGCGTCTTCTTATCTTTGCCCGAGAATACTTTCGCTTTGGTGAACGGCGATTGGTCGGCATAGCTGACAAATTCGCCGATGACGCCGGCGCCGCGGGCATGAACGACGCGTTCGGGCGGGCGCTCGCGATCGAAACGGGCCAACTTCTGAATGAGATAGACGTTATCGAGCAAAGCCGGGCCTCGCTCGCCCGCAGTCCGACTATTCTGATTATTGCCGACCGGTTGTCCGCCGTCTTCGGTTAATTTTCGAGGGCTCGATTCGGGCGACTGTGCCACGCCAACCGTGGCCACAAGCGTCAATAGCCCAAGAGCGGCTGCATATCGGAACATAGTGCGTTTCTCCAGAAAATCCGCTGCGATAGCGAAGACTGCCCTCGACGACAGCAGCGGATTGAAATGATCCAAAGCAATTATTAGGCCGGGCTTGGGTGAATCGCCAGTAGCGTCGGGGCTTAGATGAGTTTCCCAAACGTTGCTTCATCTGCCCAAGGGAGCGAGCTACAAGTCTATGAATTTTATGCGGCTTGAAGTTTCAATTTGTGCGCAGCACAAAGTAGCCGACGCAAGTGTATTGGAAGCAGCGGGCGTTCAATCAGTTCCAGCGATTTTACCCTGCGATTCGCAGTAGGGTTTCGGCCTGAGTTATCGCGACTTGCGAATGAGGGCTTTTGCCTTCTTAGATACGACCGCAGTTTTGCTGCCCTTTGCGGCCGTGACCTTGCGACGC
This sequence comes from uncultured Planctomycetota bacterium, assembly GCA_963718635.1. Lineage (GTDB taxonomy): Bacteria > Planctomycetota > Planctomycetia > Gemmatales > Gemmataceae > JAIOQJ01. Next base: position 534,783 of record OY970367.1, read on the forward strand.
CTCGGCGGCGCCTTTTCAGGTTCGGACGGCGCCTCGTCAGAAGTCGCTATCTCAATGCCGAAGACGCCGGCGACTTCCGCACTGGCAAGTGTTTTGCCGGTCGTTTTCTTTGCAGTGGTCGGCACGGCCGCATCGATGAGTTCGAGGTGATCGACCTTGCGAAGGTGAAACAGAAGTTCAGGCTGTCTGTCCAGTCGGGTGCCGATGCCGTAAAGCACTGCCGCTAAGTGTTTGCACATTCCTGCCCAATCCGGGCAGGAGCACTTCATTCGAATTTCGTTCGGTTTCGGAAACAGGCCACCTTCTCGCGCCGTGACGATGTCCATCACCCCTTTCGACAACTTGCCCTGAAGGAGTTCGACCAGCGAGCCAATTTGTCCCGAGCAGGTAGTCTTGATTCCCTGCCAATGACCTCTTTTCACTTCGGAGATATCGATGACGATTTCGTACAGCGATGAGCCGCTGACGAGCGCTGTGATCTTCCCGGGTGCAATCTGCAGGTCGACGACCGAACCATTCCGGACGTAAGTGCGGCCGCGCGGCAAACGATTGGAAAAGTCGCTGTAGCCTTCCAGATTTTGACACCAGGCCTTGCCCCAAAAGGTGTTTGCGATGTTTCGCCCTTCAATGATAATCGGAGAAGTCTTCTGCCCCTTCTTCGAGCGGCTGGCAATTTCCCGCGCCGCTTGCGCCCGGCGTTGTGCAACGCTGACATAGGGGCGAAATCCGTAAAACATCAATGACTCCTTTCCTGAATATGAGATGTCGCGCTGAACGTAATCTACTAGGCATCCAATGCTTTGTGAACGTCTAATGCGACGAAATCCAGCAGTTCCTTCGATGCCATCTCGGTAAGTAAACGCTCGCCTCCTTCGACGACATCGCGAGCCAAGTCGCTTTTCGCCGAGATCATCTCGTCGATCCGCTCTTCGACCGTCCCCCGACAGATGAACTTGTGGACGAGCACATTGCGCTTCTGACCGATGCGAAAGGCGCGGTCAGTCGCCTGATTTTCAACGGCGGGATTCCACCATCGGTCGAAATGAATGACATGCGAAGCGGCTGTCAAATTCAGCCCTGTCCCCCCGGCTTTGATGGATAGCACAAAGAACGGAGGCCCGCTTTCGCGCTGAAAGCGCTCGACCAATTCGCGCCGTTTGCCGACCGCGGTTCCGCCGTGCAGTACCAGCCCGGGGCGCCCAAACACCGTCTCCAAAAAACGGGCCAACGGCTCGGCAATCTCACGGAACTGAGTGAATATTAGCGCCTTCTCCTGGCGCTGCGCCAGTTCCTCGGCCAGTTGCGCAAGCCGCTGAAATTTGCCGCTATGCTTAGGATCATAATCGGCGTCACCCAGCATCTGGGCCGGGTGGTTGCATATCTGCTTCAGTCTCATTAATTGCGCAAGACCATGCCGCGCCGTTGTATACCGCTGGCCAGTTCCAGCTTTTCTCTCAAATCGAGGATTACCTCTTGGTAGAGGGCGGCCTGCTTGCGCGTCAGACCGCAGTAGGCATTGATTTCTGTCTTCTCCGGCAGGTCTTTGATGACGTGCTTATCAGTTTTCATTCGCCGCAGAATGTATGGTTGCACCAGCGAGCGCAGCGGTTGGTAGGATTGCCCGGTCATGGCATCCATCTTTTTGATGAAATTGCTGAAGGCCTTGGAACTTCCCAACAGACCCGGGTTGAGGAAGTCAAAGAGCGACCAGAGGTCCGACAGCCTGTTCTCGATCGGCGTACCCGTCATGGCGATTCGCCCTTTCGATTTCAGCTCCTTGACGGCCCGGGTCTGAGCCGTTCCTGCATTTTTAATCGCCTGTGCCTCATCGAGAATGGCCAGTTCCCATTTATGTTCGCGCAGCCACTCGAGGCGAGTCAGCATCCCGTAAGTGGTGATGACCAAATCGACATTCGCAACATCATCGGCCGATAATTCTTTATGCGACTCGGAGGAGTGCGCTACAACAAACCGCAGCCTAGGCGCGAAACGGATCAGCTCTGCTTTCCAGTTGGCAATGAGCGAGGCCGGAACGACGAGTAGGTGCGGCAGCAATTTTGCTTCCGGTTTGAAGGCTAGCAGCAGCGCAATGACCTGTACGGTTTTGCCGAGCCCCATGTCGTCGGCAAGGCAGGCGCCCAGACCCAGGTGCGTCAAAAACCTCAGCCAGGCCACTCCCGTTTGCTGGTACGGTCTCAGCTCCGCATGGAGATCCGCGATCCGGGCGCAGGGCAGAGTTTCAGGTGAACGGAGTCGGGCAAGTGTCGCCTCCAATTCCGGCCCGACGCTCAGGCCTGTCCATTCGCGCGTTTCTAGCGGCAACGCGGCGCCAGCGTCTCGATCAAGCGAAGCGCCCGCCAGCAGGCGCATCCCCTCGAAGAAAGAGAGACCTTCGTTACGCACGCTTTGTTCGACGGTCTGCCAGTGCTTCAGGGCTTCTTCCAACTTCGCACGATCAACCTCAACCCATTTGCCCTTCAGGTTCACCAGCCCGTCGGCGGAGGCCAGAAGCAGTTTCATTTCCGCTGTTGTTAAAGGTTCGCCATCCAGAGCCACGTGCACCGAAAAGTCGAGGAGCGCGGCAGATCCGAGCGCTGCAATAGGGCTCTTGCTCCCGTTTATCCGCACATTCACGATCGCTCGCGGCGGGCGCTTGGGCTTCCACCAATCGGGAACCCGGACAATTAGGCCGCACTCTTCCAAGATGGGGATGTCCTGCAAAAAGCGATGCGCTTCTTGGGGCGTCCATACCAATGGTTGATAGATCCCGCCCGATTCCACTAATTCCTTCACCAGACTGCTGCGTTCGCTGGCGCGCTGTATCGGAACCAGCAGCGCCAACAATGCCTGCCGGTTTTTCGCCCCGGCATGTTGCTGCAAAGTCTGGCCGAGATGCTCGTGCTGCACTCGACCTTGCGCAGACAATTTGCTGGCGTATGTGGCCAAAAAAGCAAACGGGTGAGCCGGATCCTTTTTGTTTTCAGCCAGATGAAAGGTCACGCGCCCCACAAAGCGCCAAGCCGGATTTTTGGCGCTCAAATAGGCTTGAGCGCCGCCGGCCGTTGTCTTGATTGCATCTCGCACCAATGAGTCTAAGTCGGTCCACCACTCGCGAAGCACATCGGGATTCAAATACTCGAGCCCGCGCATTGGCGGCGCTTGCAGCAGCAGAGTCGTAATATCGGCGTCGCTCGGCGGCGACAGGGGAGGCAACTCTTTGGCTGACTCATAAGCCTGCGTCTGGCACAAACGGATAAAGTAGCTGCGTGCAATCGAACGGACGTAGTCCAACTCGCGCGGCAGCGATGCTTGCAACTCGTTCGTCGCCAGATGAAGCATTCCGGCGGTTCCGCTCTCCGAGAACGCGCCGATAATCGACTGCGAAATCGCAGGTTCATCAGATCCAATCGCTTGCTCGATTAAAGCAAGATGACCGCTTGGCGTGATCGTGACTTCGTGCGACATAGTTGACTTGGTCGCTCCTTTAACGGTATCATACGGATAAGAACGGCTAGACTTTGCACACCAACATTCAAATATGCGACTGGTAGCTGGCTCTCAGCGTCCAGCAGTAGCTGCAACCCTTCTTGCCGCGTATATAATGACTCAGAAGGTGTAAAGAGCCGAGACCGGCCCTTTTTATAAGATCAGCCTTTCCACTAATGTCTCAACGACGGAGCCGCGTGTGACTTTCTCTCTTGCCAAGAAAACTTTTTGCCTTACTGCCCTTTTCGCTGCCCTCTTCTTCTTGATCGCCACCGATGCATTTTCGCAGAAGCCGAAGAAGGCGCCTCCCAAAGGAAACGCCGATGAGCTTCTCAAACCGAAGTCGCGTGCGAAGCGGCCGGCGCTTTCACCGAGTCAGCTTCCGTTGGAATTTATCAAGGGCGAGCGCATCGCACTTGTAGGGAATGCGACCGCCGAACGGATGAATTTGTTTGGCAACTTCGAGGCACTGCTTCATTCGCGCTTTCCCGATAAGGAACTGGTCGTTCGCAACTTCGCCTGGCCAGCCGACGAAGTCGGACAACGTCAACGGCCGAGCGACTATACCCGCCTCGACGATCCGATTACGGCATTCGGGCCCGATACGTTTATCTGCTTTTTCGGCTGGAACGAATCGTTCGCCGGCAAAGAGGGCATTGAAAAATTCAAGACCGCTTACGCCAAATTCATCGACGATTACACCAAAGCTTACCCGCGCGACGATGCCGGCTCGCCGCCGCGATTTGTGCTTGTCTCCCCAATTGCCTTCGAGCCGACCGGCGATGCGAACTTGCCTAAAGGCGAGTTGGAAAACGCCAATCTGAAGCTGTACACAGCCGCAGTCGCCGACGTCGCCAAAGGTCGAAACATCGCTTTCGTCGACCTTTACACGCCGACGCTGACGCCTTTCACGGCCAAGGCCGGCCTCAAATACACGATCAACGGCTGCCACGTGAACGAAGCCGGCGATCGGCTCGTCAGTCTTGAGCTCGACAAGGCCCTCTTCGGGACGGCACAGCCAGGTAAATTCGACTCGGCCGATTTCGAACGGCTGCGAAACGCGGTCAACGACAAATCCTGGGTGCACCTTCAGGATTATCGGATGGTGAATGGCTGGTACGTCTACGGCGGTCGGCGCACGTGGGATACTGAGACGTTCCCGCGCGAGTTCGTCAAGGTCCGCAACATGGCGGCGGTGCGCGATCAACTTGTCTGGAATATCGCGCAAGGCAAGCAAGTGCCGGAAAAGCCCGATGACAGCAAGACCGGCGAACTGATCGTGCCGCCAACGCGCTTTGGGCAGAACAAATATTCCGAATCGCCAGACGGCCCACGCATTTTGCCGCCTGATGATCTCATCAAAACATGCGCCGTGCCTCCGGGGTTTGAGATCAAACTCTTTGCCGACGAAAAGCAGTTTCCGGAATTAGCGAAGCCCGTGCAGCTCGGGTTCGATAACAAAGGCCGACTGTGGGTCTCGACGATGCCGAGCTACCCGCAATGGAAACCGGGCGATCCAAAGCCTGCCGATAAACTCCTAATCCTCGAAGACACGGATGGCGATGGCAAGGCCGACAAATGCACGGTCTTTTACGACAAACTCCATTGCCCGACTGGTTTCGAATTCTGGAACGGCGGCGTGTTGGTTGTCGATCAGCCGCGCCTAATCTTCTTGAAAGATACGGATGGCGATGGCAAGGCCGACGAAGTCGTACAGCTGATCGATGGCTTTGCGACTCAGGATACCCATCACACGATCAATGCCTTTGAGTTCAGCAATGGCGGACTATTGCATATGCTCGAAGGCGTGTCGATGAGCACCGCCGTCGAGACGCCTTGGGGTCCATTTCGCAACTTCGGCTCAAGCGGCAGCTACGTGCTCGATCCGCGCACGCTGCAAATCAAGCATTTCAACACGCCCGGCTATGGCAACCCCTGGTGCTACGTCTTCAACGAATGGGGCCAGGGCTTCTGCGGTGACGGCACCGGCGCCAATCAACATTGGGATACGTTGCTATCGGGACAGCAGTTTCAGGGACGCAAAGGCGCTAATGCCGTGTTCCCAACCGAAGGGATGCGACCCGTCGTTGGCAGCGAATTTCTGATGACGCGACAGTTCCCGGATGACGTTCAGGGACAGTTCCTTTATGCCTGCGTCATCAACACGAATGGGATGCCACGTTGGACATTCTCCGATGAAGGCGCGGGCTATAAAGGAACGCGCGTGCGACATAATCCAACAGATCCCAAGACCGCTTTCGATCTGATCAAATCGACCGAGAAACATTTCCGCCCTGTCGATCCGCAGATCGGGCCGGATGGCGCGCTTTGGTTTGGCGACTGGGCCAACCCACTCATCGGCCATATGCAATATAGCCAGCGTGACCCGAATCGCGATCACACGAACGGCCGTATCTATCGGCTTGTTTACAAAGACAAGCCTTTGCTGAAACCGGTGACACAGTTCGGCAAGTCCGTGCCTGAACTGTTGGAACAATTTCGCGAATACGAATGGCGCACGCGCTATCGCGTCCGAGCCGAGCTACGTAGCCGTCCAACCCAAGAAGTCCTTCCGGCCGTCAAAGCCTGGGTCGCCAAGCTCGACGCTTCCGACAAGGATTACGACCGGTTGCGTTGCGAAGCGCTTTGGGTGCAACAGAGCCATCATTCGATCGATCCGGAATTGCTGCGAGCCGTCTTGGCCGCGAAGACGCCCGACGCTCGGGCGGCGGCAGTAAAGATAGCTGCCGATGCGCGGGACCAAATCCCGGTTGCTTTGGAAGTCTTAAAAACTGCTGCGAAGGATCCACATCCGCGCGTCCGTGCCGAAGCCTGCCGTGGCCTGAGTTTCTTCCCGACGCCGGATTCAGCCGCTGCGGTCCTGGCCGCCCTCGCCATCGGCACGGATCCTTCATTGCAAAACGTCGCCGAGTCCACATTGGGTGCTACGCAATCCGGCTGGATTGGCGCCTACATCAAGGGCGACTTGACGAAAGATGATGCGGGCAACAAAAAGCTTCTGGCGGGCATTGTCGCCTCGGCCAAGACCGGGCGCAGGCCATTCCTTACCTCGAAATTTTGCTAGGAAAAGAGCAAAAGTCCGGTGAAGAGCGGAACAAAGCGATGCGGGCCCTTTCCGATATGAAGGGCGGCAACGCCGACAACGGCAAACTGGTCTTTCGCCGCAACTGTATCGCCTGCCATCGTGTCTTCAATGAAGGCGAGAATTATGGGCCGCAGATGGATGGCGACACCGATGGCAAAGGGCCTGTCGGCAAGCGCTTGACGGCTTACAAAATCGTTGAATCGATCATCGACCCCAATGCCGAGGTCGACAAGAAATACCTGACCGTGCAGATCATCACCACCGCAGGAAAGACGGTCATCGGACTGGTTGTCAGCGATACGAGCAAACAACCTGACGGGGCTCTCGTCCTTTTCGACGGCAAGCAGAAGGTGACCATTCCAACGGCGGAAATTGACGAGCGCAAAGACCTCAAACAAAGCAGCATGCCAGAAGGCCTTGCGGCCGTGATGTCGCCTACCGAGTTCCTCGATGTCGTCGCTTTCTTGAAATCGCTGAAATGAAAATGATTGAGATTGACGGCTCGTTCGGCGAAGGGGGCGGCCAGATCCTGCGCAGCGCGCTGGCCCTCTCCTTGATTACCGGCAAGCCGTTTCATCTCAATCGAATTCGGGGGAAGCGCAAGCCGAAGCCCGGCTTGCAGGCGCAGCATTTGGCCTCCGTTCGTGCCGCCGCTGCCATTGGCGCTTGCCGATGCAGCGGCGCTTCGCTTGGATCAAGCGACCTGACATTTGCGCCAGGTACCATTACGCCCGGCAAATATCACTTCCCGATCGGCACGGCTGGCTCCACGTCGCTCGTATTGCAAACCGTTTACCTACCATTAGCGTGGCAAGCGACTGGCCCGAGCGAAATTATACTGGAGGGCGGCACGCACGTTTCAACAAGTCCTTCGTTCCATTTTCTCGATCACTCCTGGCGTTTCTACCTCGAACAGATGGGCTTGCGGTTACGCTTGCAAATGACGCGGACAGGCTTTTATCCGCGCGGCGGCGGCCAAGTAATCGGTCACATTCAACCCTGTTCTTCAATAAGCCCGCTGGGTCTCGAAGGCTGTGCTCCGATCACCCGAACGCTCGGTTTCAGTGCGGTTGCCGGATTGCCCGCGCATATCGCCAAACGACAAGCGGAGCGTGCTGCCGAACGCCTGGAGCAAGCCGGCATCACCGCAGAAATCAAGTTAGAGGAATGGCCCGGCGGACCAGGCTCGGTGCTCGGCCTGACCTTAGCCGAAGGGCCGCTGCCCACATTTTTCCTGGGCCTGGGCGAACGCGGCAAACCCGCCGAAAAAGTAGCCGACGAAGCCGCTGAGCAAGTCATCGCGTTTGCAGCCAGCGGCGCGCCCGTCGATAGCCATATCGCGGATCAGATCTTGTTGCCGCTTGCGCTGGCTGATGGCGAATCCGTTTTCCAGATCGAAAATATCACCCGGCATCTGACAACGAACATCGCCGTCATCCGCATGTTTCTCGATAAAGAAATCGTGTGCGAAGGCGAAGAGGGCGGCCCGGGCCGCGTTCAAATTTCCGGTTAGCGGTGACGTTTGTTAGCCGCGACGCTGTGCGGAGCGCGACGTTTGTTAGCCGCGACGCTGTGCGGAGCGCTATTCGCGCTCCGCACAGCGTCGCGGCTAAGAGTCGCCGCTGACGCGAGTCGCGCAGCTACGAATAATGCGAATCCGACTGGCCTCCGCCGGAACGTGCCACCACTTTATGAAACCGCAATGCAACTTCGCGATTGAGCACGCGCCGAAGCCCCTCCACAAGACAAGCGGGTTCATGCTGGGTTTGTCCAATCTGCAGAATCTGTTCGAGCGATGTGCCGGGAGCGACGGCGAACGCATCCTGGTGAATGATTTGCTCCCCGGCGTCCAGCTCGGGAACGATGAAATGTACCGTGGCGCCGTAGGTGAGCATTCGGCGTTTGTAGGCATCGTGATACGGTTGAGCGCCAGGAAAGGGCGGCAATAGGCCGTGATGCAAATTGATGATACGGCCGCCGGCGAATTTCCAGCACGTCGAAGCCGGGATCATCCGCATATAGCGCGCGAGCACGATATAGTCCACATCGTATTCATCGAAAAGTGAAACCATTCGCTCGTTATCGGGATTGCCTTTCTCATTGCCGATCGAATGCCAATCGACGCCGAACTCTTCCGCTAATGGCCGACAGGCTTCTCGGTTGCCCATCACCACAGCCGGGGTGGCTTTCAACATGCCGAAACGGATCGCCTTCAACACCGCCCGCAACGGCTCGGGACGATGAGTCACGCAGAGCGCCAGACGCGCAGGGCGGTCGAACTCGTCGGCAGACCACGTGCGTACGGTCAGCCCTTTGTCGCCGCCTAGTACTTTGAGGTCACTCCGCAATTGAGCGATGGGAAGGCGCTCGGCGGGCCAACTCATGCGCAGGTGCATGGCGAAGACCTGTTCCGAGTCGTGATCGTACATCTGGATCTCGGCGATGTTCGCGCCGGCCGAGGTGACGTGATGAACGATCGGGTCGGCCAACCCCCGGTTATCGGGCCCGACTGCCGTGACGATAACTTGCATGAAAATTCGCTCCAGTTCCTTCGGTCTTCTATACGGCAGAGAATCTTTTCGTTCCAGATAGATTTGCAGTGGAGCGAGCTTGAGCTAGAAGGGAGCTTGTGAGACGTGACTCGTAAAGTGAAAGTCGCGTCGGGGAGCCGGAGACGTGATCGCTGTTCAATGGTCGAGGCTCTGCAAAAAAACCGAACAAAGAGTTTCAGCAAACGCTTCGGGAAATATTTCCCGAAGCGTCTTTGCAAGAGAATTACAGAAAGCCTAATTTGCCTGTAGGTTACGGACAATCGCTGCTCTGCGAAGAAAATCGCGCCTGACTCATTTTTGAGGCAAGGGTAGCCCCCACAGGTCGAGCGGAACTGGAATCGCGTCGAGGTTCTCCATCTTCCGCTCTTTCCAGTTGTTGCCGCTGATCGATTTTTTCTTGATGGTGGCAAAAAAGTCAATGATGCGCCCTTGCAGCATCGATTCTCTCTCGTCCTTATCTTTGATTTTTTCTGTAATTTCGAGCAATTTGCTGCCGGCCAGTTTCTCGGCGCCTGCGATTTCGCGGATATATTTGACCGTCTCGGCATCATCGGTCTTATCGCCGGGGATGCCGAACCGGGCAAACCAGCTTCGGGCCTCGGCGGCCGACGCCTTGTCTTTGTCGCCAAAGATAAAGGCCATCGCTACCTTCTTTTTCATTTCGTTGCCGATCAAAACGGTATCGGAACCGAGCGTCTTTTCACGCATCACTTTATTGGCCACGTTCAATGCCGACTGCGCGCCTGGGATGCCGACGTTTGACCAGCTCAGAAAGACGACGCCGCAAAGATCTTCGCCGGCGCTGATATCGGGCGGCGTGTCTAATTTGGTTTTTGGCCCCGAGCCATACCGCGCGAATTCCGTTCCCAGCCAGAGCATGACGAGCGGACAAATGCTTTGCTCGGCAATCACGAAAACTCGCCCGCTATTGCACTGGCTGGCGTCGTTTTGATCGTCCAAGAAACGCCGAGCGGCCGTCAGATCGTTCACGAGATACGGATAGTAAGCAGGAGTGAACCGCGTGACGGTGATTGATTTGATGATTTTGGGGTTCAGGCCAGCGCCAGCAAAGCGATTATAAGTGTTCTTGCAGAACTCGTCCGGCTTATCCATCGTTTTGAAATCGGCACTCTTGCCGTGGCCGCGGAAATCGAACGTGAGCACGGAATAGCCCTGTTTCTGCAGCGCTTTGGCAAGCGTTCCCCATTGGCCTTTGCTCGAATCGGAAGCATAGTTGTGGACGAGGATGACGCTGTCGGACTTTTGTCCCTTGCCGCCGGCATACCACTGATAATAGAGACGTAGGCCATCGGCCGTGCGAAATCGCCCTTCTTCGGGCATCTCTTCTTGACCACGGGTAGCGCCCGTGCCGCCGAGACACGCACAGACGGCGAGGAAGAGAATCGCCACTGGCACTCGGCACCTAGTCAAGGACATGAATCGTTTCTCCAGAAGCGGCGAAGGCCGCGCGAATGGCACTTTTCCATTATACCAACAATTAGAATCATAATCCGTTGGCGCATGGGAAACAAGTAAACGTTGATTGCCGGGCAATTCTCAGAAACAGCGCGTCAACGCTAGATAGCCGTTTCTCAAATGGCTGCGCAGTTCAACGTGGCCGCGTTCGTTAGAACGGGCAAAAGCGACAACAGAATCGTGTCGTGACGTATACGGCGGCAAGCCTGACGCTCGAAAAAAGATTTCTTCGGAACAACGCGCCTAAGCTAGTGCATGGAATTTCGCGCGAGCACGTTCGACGAGAACTCATTGAGCCGGGACGCGAAGGCGCTGGGCAGCGGATCGCTTGTCTGCCGAATGCACTCCGCTGCGCAGAGCCTTCGCGTCCCGGCTAACGAAGTAGGTTCCAAGTCGCTTCTGGAAATATTTCCAGAAGCGACTTTCCAATTAAATCGTGGGAAAACGAACGTTGTGAAATTTAGAATGCGGAATTCGGAGTGTGGAATGAAATGAAAGTCAAACATGTGACATTTAATGGCCCGTCATTCTGACGTACCACCTTCGGGAAATATTTCCCGAAGGTGAAACCTGAGAAAATCGTGGGAAAACGAACGCATTAAATTCGGAATGGGGATTTCGAGAGCGCGGAATGAAATGGAAATTAAACAGGCGACATCGAATGGCCCGTCATTCTGGCAGGCGAGCTTTTGAAAATATTTCCGGAAGCTGAAGGCCGTAATGGTTTCCACGGACCCTTCGGGAAATATTTCCCGAAGGCCTTTCCCGAGAAAATCGTGGGAAAACGGATGGCCAAGACCCGATATTGAAATTACGGACAGCGAATGAACGACGATCGCACAAGTTAACGTAATTGAAGCGATTGCCTAAAGACTTTCGAAACGGAGATCTCGTATGGGTTCCAACGCGCTTAAACGTATTGTTAGCCGAACGCGGCAGCGATTGAGCTTAGCGAATCCAGAGCACACGTGGGGGCAGGCCTTCCGGCCTGCCGTGAACGACACGCTTTCGGAAATATTTCCGGAAGCGACTTTGCGACAAAATCGCGGGAAAACGCCGCGAGGCAAATGCGGAATTCGAAATGTGGAACGTGGAATAGAAGATTGCACCCGAAAAAGTTTCGGCAACGAAACCGAAAGTTAGCCTGATGTTAGCGGAGGCTCGAGCGATTCTTATTTTTTTGTCCCAATGTTCATTTCGGAAACTCCTTCTATTTCTTAGTTCCGCACTTGTTGCAGAGGAATCAGGCTAGGTTTGGCGTTTTCAACACCCGGGCTTGCGCACTTGCCGCAGCCGTGGCCACAGCCTTTAGTCGCGGGTGAAAAAGAGCGAATAAAGCCTCGCAGGACATAAACGCCTGCAAGCGCGATGAAAAGCAAAACGATAGCAAGCTGCATGCTCATGGCATTGCTCACATTTAGAGTCCGATCAACGAGCCGACTTGAAACACGATAAAGGCGCCGACGTAGGCGAGCACTGTCATGTAGGTAAACGTAAACAAGGGCCACCACCAGGAGCCCGTTTCGCGTCGAATGACGGCCAGCGTGGAGACGCACTGGCAGCAGAGCGCGTAAAACACGAGCAGCCCAAGCGCGACAGCCGTGCGATGCTCGGCGCGGGCGAGCCGGTATCGCTCCGCCATTCTTTCTGCACCGCCTGGCCGAGAGGCGTTTCCGCCGGGTTCTCGGCCTCGCGAATGCTTTTCGGATCGACATCGCCTTGATTATAGATCATCCCCAAAGTGCCCACGACGACTTCACGAGCGGGAAAACTCGCCAGGGCCGCCATGCCGATGCGCCAATCCCAGCCGAGCGGCGCGAAGGCCGGCTCGAGCGTCTTGCCGGCCCGGCCGAGTAGGCTCTGTCGTTTCCAGTCGCCGTTCAGCGCATCGAGCTCGCCCTGCTTCCGTTCGCTGTCGTCGGTCTTTTCCGCGATCGCTTCTTCGGGCTTCGGATCTTCGGCATTCAACTTCGCCAGTTCATCTTTGGAGTCGTCGATCTCTTTTCTCAGTCGTTCGGTTTCGTTCTCAAAGGATCGTCCATCGGGCATCGAGTTCGGGAAATAAAGAAGCGCCCAGATGAGGATCATTGATGCGAAGATAAAGGTGCCAGCGCGATAAACAAACGCCCAGCCAGCGTCAATCATCCGGCGTATCACGGTTTTCGCCTGCGGACATTTGAAGGAAGGCATCTCCATCACAAATATGGGCGTCGCCCCGCGCAAGAGCGTCCGCTTCAAGGTAAGGGCCACGAGCGGCGCCACAATGAGACCGAGCATGTACATACCGAATAGGGCCACGCCCGGCAGCCACCAGGGATTGCTCAAGAAGACGCCGATCAACAGCATGTAGACTGGCAAGCGGGCGGAACAACTCATTACGGGCGCTGCGAGAATCGTGGTAAGGCGATCGCGACGGTTTTCGATAACGCGTGTGGCCATGATGCCCGGGACCGCGCAAGCGACTGAAGAAAGCATGGGGATGAACGATTTCCCATTCAGGCCGCACTTCGACATGATCTTATCCATCAGGAAGGCGGCCCGGGCCATGTAGCCGCAATCTTCCAGAACGGAAATAAAACCAAACAGGATCAAAATCTGCGGTAGGAAGATGAGAACCGAGCCAACCCCTTGAATGATGCCATCGGCAATGAGGCTGCGCAATGGGCCGGCCGCCATCTGATCGCTTGCCAGGTCGGCGAGCGACTTCTTGCCGGAATCGATCAACTGCATCAAGGGGGAAGCCCAAATGAATATCGCTTCGAAAACGAGAAACATCATCGCCAAGAAAATAAGGGAGCCCCAAATCTTATGCGTCAGCAGATGATCGAGGCGATCGCTGAAGGTCACGGGACGCGTCGCGGGCCTTACGACACAGCCGGCCAACTTCTGACGGATCCACGCATAGCGCGTCTTTGCTTCGACTGCCGGCACGCCGCACCCGGCAGCAGTAAGCCGGGTACGGGCGGTTTCGATCTTGCCTCGCAGCGATTCGCCAAACTTTTTCGTCAGTACGCTTTCGGTATAGCCGCCGACATCGAGCAGCAGCCGTTGCACCAGGAACGGCTCGACCTCCGGAAGCTCTTTCTCGAAACAGGCTGCCTCTTCCTGAAAGGCATCGGGGAAGTTAGGTCCCGGGGCGGCCACACCCGCTGAGGCGGCGGCCACGATCGCTTCGCGCAGTTCCTTCGAACCTCGCCCGCGATTGGCTTGGATCGGGACAACGCTCAGACCGAGTTGTTTGCCGAGTTTGGCGAAGTCGATCTGTAAGCCATTCTTTGAGGCCACGTCGATCAGATTGACTGCGATAACGAGCGGCACGCCTAAATTGAGAATCTGCGAAGCGAGAAACAAGTGGCGATCGAGATTGCAGGCGTCGACGATGGAGACGACGACATCGGGTCGAGGTTCACGAGCCTGATGGCCGAGAATGTAATCGACCGTCACCATCTCGTCGGGGCTGCGGGCGGCGAGACTATACGTTCCGGGCAGATCGACGAAGTGCAGCGTCGTGCTGCCGAATTGGGCATCGCCTTTTTTCAGTTCGACCGTGACGCCAGGGTAGTTGCCGACATGTTGACGTAAGCCGGTCAGCGCGTTGAAGAGCGTGGACTTGCCGGTGTTCGGATTTCCGACCAGCGCCACAATCAGCGAGGATTTCGGCATGGAGAGATCACAGCAGAGATAAAGTGATATGGGCGGCTTCGCGTTTGCGCAGACTGAGCCGGCTATCGCCGATTAGAATCTCGATCGGGTCGCCCATAGGGGCAAAGCCGATGATCTCGACAATTTCGCCTTCAATCAGGCCGAACTCCATCAATCGCTGCGCAACTTCGGGCGGACCATCGATCAGGTCAATTCGACCGCGCTGGCCCGCATGAATTTCCGCGAGTGATGGCATCAACGCCCTTGAGTGTTGGCGACCGGTCGAACGAAAATTTGCGAGCAAGCGTCGCCGCGCAAACAGAGTTTGCAGCCATCGACGTTCAACATGCAAGGGGTGCCGTCGCGAACCATTTGCACACGGCTGCCCGATCGGATGCCGAGCTCGGCCATTCGGCATACCCAGCCCGGCTCGCCGTATACCTCGGCGACGTCAGCCCAATCGCCCGTACGCATTGATTCTAAAGGCAGGAGGCACTCTGCAAACATTGCGAGAAACCTTGGTGGGAGTGGCAATCGCTATTGAGACTCAGTCTCATTAAATCGTATCACACAACTGGAGGTCGTCAAGACAGGATTGAGAATTTCGCGAAATTAAGAAACAGATTTTTGAAATACGTTGGATAATGGAACAACAATCCGAAAAGATGCCGAAGGTCGTCAGTATGGCATCACATTAGGCTGTCTGGCGGGTGCGCCAACTCTTTCTGACATTTCTTGCGAGCGGCGCGGCGTAAGCCCGGCGTGATTCTGAACCCACGGAGGGCTTACGCCGCGCCGCTCGCCAGAATCCGTTGGCGCTCCCTTTCCGGCCAACCGGACGGGCGATCATTTACAATTGCCAGGAGCGATTTTGCCATTCCAGCAGTTGCGCATGGTGTGTGAGATCGAACTGCAACGGCGTCACGGTGATGTAACTCTCGTTCAGCGCGCTTTCATCGGTGTCGGGGTGCGGTTCCGGGCAGCCGAAGTCGTTGCCCATCCAGAAATAGGTTCGACCGCGAGGATCAACGCGCCTTACCAGCTTTTCCATATAGGCGCCGATATTTTGAGGCACAACCCGGATACCCTTAACCGGCCCAAGCTCCAGGCTCGGAACGTTGACATTGAAAAGCATGCCCGGCATTGGCTTCATCGCGACGATCTGTTCAACAACATTCCGAGCATGTTGGGCTCCGGCGGCAAAATCGAGCGGCCTGCCTTTGCTCCAGCCGAGCGAGCAAGCGATGCTGGTAACGCGAAAGAAGGCGCCTTCGATGGCGGCGGCGACCGTCCCCGAATAGAGCACGTTGATTCCTGCATTGGCGCCGGCATTCAGCCCACTGACAATGAGATCCGGGGGTTTAGCAAGAAGTTCCAGCAAGGCGAGTTTGACACAATCGGCAGGACGACCTTCCACCGCCCAACCAAGGAAATCTTTCTGCTCGTCAAAGACTTCCTGCACGATCAAAGGGGTCAACAGTGTAACTGAATGCCCCGCTGCGCTCTGCTCCGCAGCTGGCGCTACGACCGTAACCTTCCCGAGTTGCTTGAGTTCTTCGCGCAGAGCGCGCAGGCCGGCGCATAAATACCGTCGTCGTTTGTCAGCAGAATACGCATTATTTTCCTTGACGGGGCGCCCTTCGACCGGATTAGGGAATCGATCTTCTTCGCAGTTGGTGATGATAGTGTTGAGCAAAGCGATGGGCTTCATCGCGCACGTGCTGCAACAATCTCAACGCAGCCGAGTGACGGCTGGGTTTGAGTGACTCGCTTTCGCCAGGCCGAAAAATTTCTTCTTCCTGCTTCGCCAGGGAGATCAGGCAGGGCGGTTCGATGCCGAGCGCTTTGAAGGCATCGAGAGCCGCGTTCAATTGCCCTTTGCCGCCATCGATCAGGAGAATATCGGGAAAGACCGCCTCTTCCCGGCTTAGACGCCGAAAGCGTCGAAAGACGACCTCGCGCATGCTGGCAAAGTCATCGATTCCTTCGACCGACTTGATCTTGTACTTGCGATAACCCTGCTTGAACGGGAGGCCGTCAAGAAAACTAACAAGCGAGGCAACGGTATCATCGCCGCCGAGATGGGCGATGTCGAAGCCTTCAATTATGCGTGGCGTGTTTTGCAGATGAAGCAGTTTGCGCAGGCCGACCAGGCCTTTGCGCGGGTCGATATGAAATGCTTCCGGCTGCACGTTGCCGCCGACGTCGCCGCGTAGGTCGAGCTTTTGCAGCGAGTTCATGTCGTCGCGAATCTTGCCGGCTTTCTCGAATTGCAGGGCAGCGCTGGCCGCCTGCATATCTTTTTGCATCTCGCGAATAAGGCGCTGCCGTTTGCCTTCGAGCACTAGGCAAAGAGAGCGAATCTGCTTGCGATAATCGTCTCGGGTTACGCGGAAATTGCAGGGTGCGGTGCATTGGCGAATCGAATGCAATAAACAGGGGCGAAACCAGCGCCAGCGCGGGTCATCGCTCTTGATGTCGAGCGAACAGGTCCGAAACTGGAAAATGCGCTGTAATATCTGCACCGCTTGGCGCAGGCTGCGGGCACTGGTGAAGGGCCCATATAGCCTGACCCCTTTGCGACGCGGCTTGCGCGTGAACTCGACGCGCGGGTACTCTTCGCGCACTCGAATTTGCAGGTAGGGAAACGTCTTATCGTCTTTGAGGCTTTTGTTGAAACGGGGTTGAATGTCTTTAATCAGCCGCGCTTCCTTGAGAAGCGCTTCGACTTCCGTATCGGTTTCGATGAAATCGATGTCGGCGATCTGTTTGATCAGATCGCGAATCCGTTTATCTTCCGCTGCCAGGTCCGAGAAGTAAGTCGCGGCCCGGCTGCGCAAGCTCTTTGCCTTGCCAACGTAGATGACTTTTCCATCGGCATCTTTCATCAGGTAAACGCCGGGCTTCGCAGGAAAAGTTTTAACCTTTTCGGCCGGGGTCAACGGTGGATTAGGTGTCGGCAACGGTTCGGACATCGTACTGTCATTATACCCGGAGCGAAGCCGACGATGGTTAAAGCCTGAGTACGGCCCGAAGTTTGGGAGCGCCAGCCGATACCGGCGAATTGTTAAACTGAGCGCGGCGCCCGATTTACCCTCCCCTGGCTTTGCAGGGGGAGGGTGGGAAAGGCTAGCTTCCGAGTTGCCAGAATCGGGCGGATACACCCTGAAGCGTCGGTTACTTTTTCTTTACCTTGGTCGTCCCTTCGCCTAATAGCTTGCCGGCGAAAATCATGTGAATTTTCATGCCGTCTTCTTCGGAGTCGCCTTCGTATCTGGCCGAGCCATCGATCGTGAATTTCAAATCGATGGCGTCTGCGATGGAGCGAAAAGCAATAATCTTGCCCTTCAGTTCCGCTGTCAGGTCTTCGTCATCCTGTTTGATCTTCCCTTTGATATCGACTTCCATCTCGATCACCGCACAAGGCTCGCCATCCAGCTTTTCGATACGGACAAACTTCCCTTTGCCGGAGCCCTTGGCGTCGGTCATCTTCGAGCCGAGCACGCGTTTCAATGCCTTGGCTTCGATGTTCCACTCGTGCCCGACTTTCACCTTCTCGGCGGGGTAGAGTTCGTCGTCGCTTTCGGGATCTTCGTAATCCTTCAACTCTTTCTTCTGCTTGTCGCTCGGCGTGGTGTCTTCGAGAGTGTGCTTCCAGCCTTTTTTCGTCAACTCACTGAATACGATTTCGCCCGCCAGCGCCTTCTTATCCTTTTCCACCTGCTTTTCCCCATTGATCGTCGATTTGCGAACGCTGTCGTCCTTCAGAATCTTGGTGCGCATTTTTGGTGATCTGTCTGCCTTCGACAGCCAGCACTTCCTCTTCTTTTTCCGTGATAGAGGTCATATCCATCTTGCCCGTCAGTTTTTTATTGTCGCCGAGGTCGATCGATATGTCGGCCTTATTCATTGTGAATTTGACGACGTCGGCGGTTACCAACCCTTTTTTCGGCGCCGGCCCACGTAGGTCGTACGTCTCCTCAGCGGCCAGCAGCGGCAAGCTGCCGATAAGCGTCAGCAAGCTCAGGAGCGTCAATAATCGAGTTACCATCTCATAGTACCTTTCAAACGACTGCATTGTTCGTGGAAACAGGCCTCTTGGCCTGTTCGAAATCGCTTCGATCACTGAGGCCTCGGTGTGCCCTCGTCAAAATCAACTTTTTTGCCCGGCCAGTGCCGCAGCACTTCCGGAATGATAACCGAACCATCCACTGGCGGCTAGTTTTCCAAAATGGCGACGCTTGCACGCGTAAGCTTCGCGAGGAAAGGTCGGTGTTGCTGCCAGCGCCCTGCCATTAGCCCATCTTGCGTGAAGTTTTACTTCCGGTTATACGGCTGCTCTTGCGACCGGCAGAGCGTACGGCCAATTGTCGTACGGCTTATGCCTTTCATCCATCGAGAGCAGACCGATGAATCGATATGGCTATGGCTTGGCCCTCCTGTTCGGCTGGTATGCGGTCGCTTCAAAGGCGGCCGATGCGCCGGATCCCAAGGGGGGCGTTGAGGTTCTCGCGCGTGGACCGGTGCATGAAGGATATGCCGAGCCGTTGGAGCAACAGCCAACCGCCGGGCCGATTCTTCCCAAGCAACCGCCGCCGCCGATTGATGAACTGCCGCCCGATCAAAAGCCGGCCGGCGACAACGTAGTCTGGATGCCCGGCTATTTCGCGTGGGACATCGATCGCGAAGACTTTATCTGGGTCAGCGGTTTCTGGCGCGTGCCGCCGCCCGGTCGAATCTGGATGCCCGGCAGTTGGCGCCAATCGGGCGATGGCTGGCAGTGGGTTGGCGGCTTCTGGAACGCCCAACAGCAAGAACAAGCCGGGATTGAATATCTGCCTGAGCCGCCGGCGCCGGTTGACGCCGGGCCAACGACTCCGTCGCCGAGTGATACTTCCATTTATGTTCCCGGGTCATGGGTCTACCGCGGCAATCGCTATCTGTGGCGGCCCGGCTTTTGGGCCGATCATAAGCCGGGCTGGATTTGGATCCCCGCCCACTATCGCTGGACGCCGGCCGGCTACGTCTTCATCGAAGGTTATTGGGATTACGCCCTGGCGGATCGGGGCATCCTGTTCGCCCCCGTTTATATTCCGCGCGATGTCTATATTCAGCAATCGTACTATTACTCGCCGACCGTCGTCGTTCGCGATCAATGTATGTTCGGGGCTCTCTTCGTTCGCCGAGGTTACGGCTCCTATTACTTCGGAGATTACTTTGGGCCAAGCTATGCGACCGTTGGCTTCACCTCGTGGAATGGCTACTCAGGCGGCGCCAGTGTAGTTGTCGTTCGCGGCTGGTACGACCCGATGTATAGTTACTACCGCGTCAGCTATCGGAGCGACCCGGCCTGGAGCGTGAACATCAACGCCGTTTACGTCGGACGTTATCGGGGCGATGTGCCTTTGCCGCCGCGCACTCTGGTGCAGCAGAACAACGTGTTCGTCAACAATACGGTTGTCAATAATACGACAGTGATCAACAACAAAACGGTCAATGTCAACAACGTGCAGATGTTGACCACGATGACAGCGGCTGCGAAGGCGAACCCGAACCTTCAGTTGCAACCCGTTACGCCTCAAGCGAGGCAGCAGTTTCAACAGTCCGCCCAGCAGGTGAACACGTTCGCGCAACAGCGCAGCCACTCGGAAACCCAAATGGTAGCCAAGAATCCGGCGATGCCGCGGGCCTCCGATCCGCCGCGTACTTCGACTTTGAGCGTTCCCAAGTCCTTCCCGGTCCGCGGTACACCATTGCCCGCCACACATACTGCCGTAGCGAATCCTACGACGCCGGGCGCACTACGACCGCCACTCAGTCCGCTTCAACAGTTAATCCGGCAGCTGCCACGCGTGTGAACCCGGTCATCCCGAAGGCCGACCCGTTGTCTCCGATTCATAGCGATCCCACACTCGCGCCTAAAACGGGCACGACAACCTCGACTTTCGATCCGAAATCACGGCCTCCGATGCCCAAATACTGCGCCGCCGCCCGTTCATGGTCCGCCTCCGAAACCG
Source organism: uncultured Planctomycetota bacterium (assembly GCA_963718635.1). Classification (GTDB taxonomy): domain Bacteria; phylum Planctomycetota; class Planctomycetia; order Gemmatales; family Gemmataceae; genus JAIOQJ01. Next base: position 555,062 of record OY970367.1, read on the forward strand.
GAGAAAAAGAAAGAGAATCACTAGTTTATAGAGATCAGCGGCAGTCAGATGGCTGCCGTTTTTCCTGCGCAAAGCCGACGCAGAGCCTGCCGCCGTGAGTTAAAACCGTACGCATTGGCACATGAAATGCACCTCCAATATGCAAGTTGTCAGCGCATCGCTTCCAACTCCTAATCGTTGAAGGAGATTTGTCATGGCGGAGATGTCAATCACTGAAGTGCTTATTTTGTTGGTTGTAGCGGCTATCTGCGGCTTCCTAGCTCAGATGATCGCCGGATATTCTCGCGGCGGCTTAATTGTCGCCATGGTGCTTGGCTTTATTGGCGCTATGCTTGGAACGTGGATTGCTCGAAATATGCAACTGCCGGAGTTGTTTGCCCTCCAAATTAATGGCGTCACATTCCCGATTGTTTGGTCGATTATCGGGGCAACCCTGTTTGTCGCGGTCATTGGAATGTTGACCCAACGTTCACGCGCTTATTAAGCAAGACCGGTGTGCAGACTGGTGGCCGGAGATTGGGAGCGAACCGAAGTTCGCCCTCAATCCCCGGCCATCGGTCATTTAAGGAGAAGAGGCGAGCGGGGCGCGCGAGCTAGTGGAGAAGGCGCTCAGAAGCATACGCCACTCGCTCACGCTGCTGGCCTGCCCGAGCGGCGTGGCATAAGCCCGCCGTGGGTTCGAATCCCCGGCGGGCTCACGCCACGCCGCTCGCCAGTTTGACGCTCGCCAGATCGAATCCACGGCGGGCTTACGCCACGCCGCTCGCCGGGATCGGTTGGAATACTGCGTTTGTATAAAATATCAACTTTTCATTTGACAAATTTCAGCCTTAGTGTATGGGTGGCCGCAACCTTACGCACACAAAGTATTGGCTCAGGCGACTTGAGTCGATTGCGAATGTATTCTCCTTGAGGAAAGCATGAAAATCTTCAAGCTTTTACTGCTGGCGTTATTTGCGCGTTGCGCATTGCAGAACGTCCACGCCGCCGTGCCGGAATCGAGGTACGTTTCCAATTCAGCCTCAGGCGCCTTGCCTCCGCCGCCGCCTACGCCCATAGCCTCCAGCGAATCGACGACAGCTGCGTCACCTGTCGAAGCCGAAACGGCAGAAGGTGAATCAGGAATATTGGGTGTACTTAACAACTGCCCAGCGCCGCAGGGTGGCATCATCGCGGGCGCCGGGCTCTATATCATGCAGGCGCGTTTCGACAACAATCTGGCCTTCGGGGTACAGGGCACCTCAAACCGCTCAAACGGCGCTATCCCTCCGGGCTCGCCGGGGACGCGCGTGGCAGAGCGTATCGACATCGATCACAACACGGTAGCCGCCCCGCAGATTTGGCTAGGCTATTTGAGCGAAGATGGCTGGGGAGCGCGCATTCGCTACTGGTATTTTCGCGAAGGGACTAACCAGTCGATCAACGGGTCGAGCGGTCCCGTCAGCAGCACGGCAATATACTCGGCAGCCCCGCTCGGCTTGAGTTTGATCAACGGCACGTCGTCCATGGTTGCAACAAGCAAATTGCAGCTGCAGGTTTTCGACATCGAAGGTTTATTCAAAGTAAGTGCTGCCAACTGGAATATCTTGTTTTCAGGCGGCGTGCGCGTGGCGCGAATCGACCAAGCGTACAACGCCTACGTGCCGCAGAACGGCAACAACGCCTTGATTTCCAGCAACGTTTTCAGTGGAGCCGGCCCGACCTTGGCTGTCGAGTTGCGCCACCCGATTTTCAAGTCGGCGTTCAACGTCTACGGAAGCGCTCGCTACTCACTTGTATTCGGCGATGGCCAACAGCAGGCAAGCATCCCGGATCAAAATGTCTTTGCCCAGGATCAACGTCATATCGGCATCGGCATCGCCGAAATGGAACTGGGCTTGGAGTACCGGCAAACCGTGGGACGATCGCAACTTTTCGGCCAAGTTGCAGCAGTCGGCCAGAATTGGAATGGCACCGGGAGCGCTTCGCGATCGTCGGTCAACGTTCTTCCGGGCGGCGCCTTTGCCGGCGCTGCTTACTCGGGCGAAAGCGACATCAACTTCTTCGGCTTAGTCGTTCGCATGGGCGTCAATTATTGAAATGGCTTTGAGCCGATGCTTCGCACAAGGCACACGCTCGCCATCGGGGAATGAATTCATGAACTTCGCTAGACAGTATATCCTGAGCCTGTGTGTGATCGCTTCGCTGACAGGGGCGCTTACAGCGCAGCTGCCGGAGGCAATGCTGCCGTCTTCTGACGGCCTGTTGGCTGAAGCGGCCTTAGCGAACGAAGGCCCTGCTTCCACAGGCTGGTTTGGTGGTGCAGGTTTCTACCTGCTTCAACCCTATTTCCAGAACAATCCCGCCTATACGATCTTCGTTCAGAAGACCACCGACACCGCGCTCGACCCGACCAATCCCAATACGCAGACGGTTGCGGAGACTGCACGCCGTGTTCAAGTAAGCCATCACATGGACATGGCGCCGCTTGTTTGGTTAGGCTACATGAACGAAGACGGCCTCGGGGTTCGCGTACGCGGGTGGGGATTCCAAGAGGGAACCAGCCAGACTGTGAGCCTGCCGCCCTTTGCGGGCGCATTCCGCATCGGACGCGCTAATGGCCAAACAGTCATAGTTGCCAGTGGAACGTTGAACACTGTTTCATCGGCGACACCGCTGGGACTCCAAGCCTTCGGCGACACGCTTGGCATTCAACACGGCGCGGAAGGGACCACGTTCAACGTCACGACCAAGCTCTCCGCGCAGGTCGGCGACTTTGAAGGAATGCAACGCTTCCGTTCGGGCGATTGGGGTTTCCTGGTCACGGGCGGCATGCGTTACGTGCGACTGGATCAGACATACAACGCTTACGACGCCCAAAGCGCGAGCGCTGCCGAACTCCGGACTCTTTCGTCCTCTTACAATTTCGAAGGACTAGGGCCGACCATCGCCTTCGAGCTGCGTCGGCCGGTCGCGTCTTCCGGACTAAGCGTGTACGGGCAGGCGCGTGGGTCGCTCGTGTTCGGGGCAGCGAATCAGAATGCGGTGTTCTTCGGGCAGGAATTGCGCAACGACGACCCGAATCCGCAGTACGCGACCGAGCATCGTCTCAGAGCCATCCCCATCATCGATTTAGAGACGGGTTTAGAGTATGGCCGAGCCGTCGGCAGAACCTGGGTGTTTGGTCAGGTAGGACTAGTCGGGCAGGAATGGCTCAATGCGGGAAGCGCATCGCGTTCGACGATGTTGACTCCCGCCGCCACGCCGCGTCCGGTGCTTGGCGGCGCTCCGCTCGACAGCAACATCGCCTTTCTGGGACTCACCTTTCGGGTGGGGATTAATTACTAAAGAGGCGCTCGCCAAAGGCCAACTTGGCTCGATCCAAACATCTGGCCTGCTTTCACGAGTCGTCAATGCTTCGGCAGCGGTACGCCGGCGATGGCGCACAATTTCTCGTTGCCGACTCGGTGGCAGTAATCGCCAAACGTCTCGCTGCCGCCGCGATCCTGTTTGAACTGCGTAAGCACTTTCTTCAACAGCGGCACGATTTGATCGCGCGGCACCAGGTCTTGAAAAACGGTGTTGAGCCTTTGGCCCAGCGTGCTGCCGCCAAGGAATACGGTGTACTTCTCGCCGCTACGGCCGACGATGCCGATCTCGCTCTGGTAGGGTCGCGCGCAGCCGTTTGGACAACCTGTCATGCGGATGCTGATGCGCTCATTCTCCAAGCCGAGCTCTTTGAGTTCGGGTTCGAAGGAATCAACGAGCTTCGGCAGCGCTCGTTCGGATTCGGAGATTGCCAGGCCGCACGTGGGTATGGCGGGACAAGCCATGCTCCATTTTTGGATCAGAGAAAGATTTTCCGGCCGAGGAATGCCGTGTTCCCCTAAGAGTCGATCAACTTCGCCGCGCTGTTCGGTCGTGATGTCGCAGAGCAACAAATCTTGCTGTCCGGAGAGCCGAACGTTGACGCCGAGCTTCTCGACAATTTTGCGCACGCCGGTGCGATACTGTAAACCCGCCTCGTCTTTGATGCGGCCGTTTTCGATGCTCAGGCCGATAAACCAGCGACCATCGCCCTGAGGATGCCAGCCGAGGTGAAGATCGACATCGGTAATGGCCACTTCTTTTGGCATCATTATTGGTTTAAGGAAATAGTCGCGTGCCAGGACATCGCGTACTTTTTCGACGCCCCAATCGTGGACGACGTATTTAATGCGGGCCCGTTTGCGGTCGGCTCGATTGCCATGATCGCGAAAGAATTTGATGACCGCTTCCGCAGCGCCGACGACCTCATTTGGTTCGACGAAGCAGATCGGCTGCCCCAGGTGCGGGAAGGTGTTGGCATTGCCGGCCGTGCGTCCCATGCCGCCGCCGACGGTCATGTTGTAGCCGATTGGTCGGCCGTTCTCGACGATCGCCAGAAATCCAAGGTCTTGGGCGTAGAGATCGATGCAGTTGTCGTAGGGCATCGAGAAACCAATTTTGAACTTACGCGGCAGGTACACTTTGCCGTAGATCGGCTCGACGCCCTCGGCTTCGTTGGCATCTGCACTAACGTGTTCGCCGTTGAGGAAGATATCGTGATAGGCTCGCGAGCGCGGCGCCAGGTGGGCCGCCACGGCGTCAGCCAAGTGTTGAGCTTCTTTGCGCACGGCATCGCCCAGCGGCGCGGGGCAAGCCATTACGTTGCGATTCACATCGCCGCAACCGCCCAGCGTCGAAAGCAGGCAGTCGTTGATGCCTCGAATGGTCGATCGCAAGTTGGCCTTCAGCACGCCGTGGAACTGGATGCTCTGCCGCGTCGTGATGCGCAGGGTGTTATTGCCATATTGGGAAGCCAGATCGTCCAACGCCAGCCACTGCTTCGCGGTCAACTTACCGCCGGGCAGTTTCAAACGGATCATGCACATATAGTGCTTGCCAGTGCCGGCCTTCGCCCGGTTCTTGCGCGCATCGCGATCTTCCTGTTGATAGCTGCCGTGAAACTTCAACAGATTTTTTGCATCATCGCTGAAGTGGTCGGTAACTTGCGCCAGTTCCTCGGCCAAGGTCCCGCGCAGCCAACGGCTCGCTTCCTTGACGCCTTCAAATCCCGAACGCTTGGGAACTTCTTCGTTATTCGTTTGATCCGTTGACATGCTTCTATCCGTCGGAGGAAAATAGCTGAATGTATGCTTGATTACGGGCGAAATCGCTGCTTCATCAAGTGCAGCCGCTTGTATCTTTCTAGCAAAAGACCGGGATAAATAAAACGGCAGAGCTTCGCTTCGCATAAGTTGAATTTGTTTGTTGTAGCCGCGGCGCGCAACGTCCATCCGAAGCGACTACCTCTAGCACAAGCGTCTCGCTTGTGCATACTCCTCACAAGCGAGACGCTTGTACTACGATAAACTTCCGTAGGGCCACCTATTAGCTTAGGCGCGATCTCGTTCCAACTCCCAAAGGCAATCTTGCTGCAAACCGCTAAACCTATTATCGTGATTCTGATTCGACCAAACACGCAAGGACGCGCAGATGCTTTTGATCGCTCCCGATATTCTGGCTGAGGCCCGAGGCTTGTCGCCGGTTCTCAGCGCTTTTGGGATCGTCTTCGGCGCCTCCATCTGGCTATGCGGCTGGCGCTGGCATCGCTTCTGGGTCGTCATCAGCGTCACCGTTATTGCCGGCCTGATCGGGTTGCAAACCGGTCGCTCGTCCGGCGGGCACATCATGGCGATGGGGATCTTGCTCGCCATCTCTGCCGGCCTGCTCGCCATCGAACTGGCACGTGTTTTCGCCTTCATAGCCGCCGGCAGCGCGGTCTGGCTCGCTGCGAGTCTGGTCTTTCCCAAGGGTCAAGAGTTCTGGGTTGCCTTCTTTATCGGCGGCCTGTTCGGCGTGCTGCTTTATCGCTTTTGGACCATGCTCCTAACCAGCTTTGTTGGGATCGTCTTCGGTACGCACGCACTGCTCTGTTTTCTGGAAGGCCTATTCACATTCTATCCCGACGAATTTGCTGTGAAGTATGCGCTCGTACTCAATGGCGGCGTTTTCGCTTTTACCGTGTTAGGCTTGATCGTTCAAAGCTGGCTTGAACGGTGGCAGAATCGGCGCGACAAACGCCGTAAAAAAGCAGCCGAGGAGAAACTGAAAGAAAAAATCCTGGCGGGCGCTGCGAAATCAAGCGTACCCAACCTCTTGCAACGACTGCTAGGCGCGAAGAAAAAAGCCGTTTAGCCGCGCCGCCCGTTAGCCGCGGCGCTATGCGGAGCGCGACTGCGCGGCCATCGCGCTCCGCACAGCGTCGCGGCTAACAACGACGAAAAAATCGGGGAACACTCAATGCCGACCGTCGCCGCCATTAGCGAATACCTTGAGTGTTTCGCGCCCTCACGACTTGCGGCCGATTGGGACAACGTCGGGCTGCTCCTCGGCGATGCGGCAACCGAAGTCAGGCAACTGCTCACTTGCCTTACCGTCACTCCGGAAGTAGTTGCTGAGGCAGTATCGGGCAACGTGCAGATGATCGTGTCGCATCATCCGATTCTGTTCCGCGGCATTAAAAAGCTGACATCGCAAGATGCGGAAGGCCGCCTTCTATTGCCGTTGATCCAGGCCGGCATAGCCGTCTATTCACCACACACTGCCTTTGACAACTGTGCGGGCGGCATCAATGACATGCTTGCCGAGCGCATCGGCCTAACGAGCATCCGGCCGCTGCGCGGTCGATCGCAACAGTCCTATAAGATTGTTGTCTTCGTTCCCGAAACGGACTTAGCGAAAGTTTCGCAGGCCATGTTCGATGCCGGGGCGGGAGTTATCGGCCAATATAGTCAATGCAGCTATCGCACGTATGGCACGGGCACTTTCTTCGGCTCTCAACTCAGCAATCCGAGTATTGGCAGTAAAGGCCAGCGCGAAGAAGTGAGTGAGTGGCGGCTCGAGGTGGTGTGCCCGGAAGCCTGCCTGGACAAAGCGATACAGGCGCTACGTCGTTCTCATTCTTACGAAGAACCTGCATTCGATGTCTATCCCTTAAAAGTGGAAAGCGCACGAGGCCATGAGGGAAGAGTCGGTCGTCTCGAAGCACCAATTTGCTTAGGGCAGCTTGCCGGCCAGGTGAAAGAGAAGCTGGCCGCAGCTGCTGTTCAAATCGTAGGCGATAGCGATAGGTCAATCGAAACGATCGCAGTTGCTTGCGGTGCGGCCGGCGAATTTCTCTCGGACGCCATCAAGGCCAAGGCTGATGCCTTTCTAACGGGCGAGATGCGCTTTCACGATTATCTCAAAGCAAAGGAAGAAGGGATTGCGCTGATCCTTCCTGGACACTACGCGACCGAACGACCGGCCGTCGAACAGTTGGCGGATAAGCTTGAACTCGAGTGGCCCGACCTGAAAGTGTGGGCAAGCAAGGAGGAACATGATCCGGTGACCTGGACCTAAAGAGAGCGGCTACTCTGGCCGGCTCGGCTTCTTCGCGTCACAGCTAACGGGATTTCGATGGCGTAGATGCAGCAACTGATTGTGGCAAAAACGCGTCTCGCTCTTGCCACCCTCCCCCCGGTTTTGCGGAGGGAGGGCAGGGTGGGGGGAACCGCAGCGAGTGTCAAAACGGTTGTTGATGGCCGAGCGCTCAACCCCCACCCTGCCCTCCCCACTGCAAAGCCAGCGGGAGGGTAAGACCTTGACTCCGCGCTCGTTGCATACTTTTGACAGAATCAGTTCCCACGCCCCTCCACCAAATGTCGAAGCCACGTGGCTTGCCGCTTCCCGATGGTTCCCTATATTGGAGGATTCTGAGAAATTGTCTGTCGTGCATTGAAGTCGGGAGTTGTTAGTCATGGGGATGCACTGTTCCGTCTGCGCCAAGAAGCCTTCGGTAGGCAATCAGAAGACCTATCGCGGCAAGGCGAAATACTTGGGCGGTGTCGGCCGTAAGATCACCGGTACCACAAAACGCGTCTTTTATCCGAATTTGCAACGAATTCGCGTGGTGGATGCTGAAGGCAAAGTGGGCCGTAAGTGGGTCTGTACGCAGTGCATTCGCGGGGGCGGCGTTCAACGTCCGCAGAAGCGCAAGCCGTTCACCGCCATTGTTGTTTAAGCCGGGATGAAACATGGACATCGCCGAAGTCCGCAAGGTGGCCAAGCTTAGCCGGCTCGATTTGAGCGATGCCGACTTGACGCTGATGGCCAAACAACTTTCCGCGATTCTCCATTATGTCGATCAGCTCGCCGAGCTCGATACCGAAGGGGTCGAGCCGATGGCTCATCCTCTTCCCCTTCAAAACGTCTTCCGAGCCGACGAGCCGTTGCCATCGCTGACGGTGGACGAAGCGTTGCAGAACGCTCCCAACCGCGCCGGCAATTTCTTTGGCGTCCCGGCCGTGCTCGATGCAGCGGACGACCTCAGCCATTGAATGCGAGCCGAGCGCCATGATCGAAAAGACAGCAGCCGAACTTCTCTCGATTCAAGCGCGCGGCGAAGCCACCGCCGAGACAATAGCCGACCACTTTCTCGCTGCCATCAAACAACGCGATCCCGAGGTGAAGGCTTTCTTGCACGTCGATGAAGCGGCCGTCCGTGAACAGGCGCGGGCCATCGACGCCAAACGCAAGCAAGGGGTGAAGCTCGGCGCCTTAGCCGGCGTACCGATCGCCATCAAAGACGTTCTCTGCACCAAGGGAAGCCCGACGACTTGTTCCAGCAAGATGCTGGAACACTTCATTCCCCCGTACGATGCACATGTCATTACAAAGTTGAAGCAAGCGGACGCGATCCTGATCGGCAAGACGAACATGGATGAGTTCGCCATGGGCTCCTCCACCGAAAACAGCGCCTATCAGGTTACTCGTAATCCATGGGATCTGACGCGCATTCCCGGCGGTTCATCAGGGGGTTCAGCAGCCGCAGTGGCCGCTTGCGAAGCGCCGTTATCCATTGGCTCGGATACGGGCGGCTCGATTCGGCAACCGGCCAGCTTGTGCGGCATCGTTGGCATCAAGCCGACCTACGGGCGTGTTTCCCGCTTCGGCTTGATTGCCTTCGCTTCATCGCTCGATCAGATCGGGCCCTTTTCGCACGATGTGATGGATGCGGCGTTGCTGCTCGAAGCGATCGCAGGACACGACCCGCGCGACAGCACCAGCGTCGATCAAGCGGTTCCGTCGTACAGTCGATCGTTGAATGAGGCGTTGCGCGACTTGAAGATCGGCGTCCCGCGCGAGTTCTTTGGCGAAGGCTTGGACAAAGAAGTGGAAGCCGCCGTTCAAGCCGCGCTCAACGAGTATGTGAAGCAAGGCGCGAAGCTGGTGGACGTGTCTCTCCCGCACAGCAAGTACGCCATCGCCACTTATTACCTGGTCGCCACGGCCGAGGCTTCCAGCAACCTCGCCCGCTATGATGGCATGCACTATGGCCACCGCACGAAGGTCAAAGGCGATCTCCTGGCCACCTATAGCAAATCGCGCGCTGAAGGCTTCGGCAAGGAAGTGCAACGCCGCATCATGCTCGGCACGTACGCCCTTTCCAGCGGCTATAAGGATGCCTATTATCTCAAAGCGCTCAAAGTGCGAAGGCTCATCAAGAACGATTTCGATCAAGCATTCTCTCAATGCGATGTGGTGATAGGCCCAACAGCGCCGACGGCCGCTTTCAAAATTGGCGAGAAGACCAGCGATCCGTTATCGATGTACCTTTCGGATATTTATACCATCAGCTGCAATTTGGCCGGCATTCCGGGCATGAGCATCCCTTGCGGCTTCACGCAGACAAACTTGCCGATCGGCCTGCAGCTCTTGGCGCCGCCGTTTGAGGAAGAGAAGATGCTGCGCATTGCGCGAATGTACGAGCAGGCAACGGAGTGGCATTTGAAGAGGCCGAGTTTCAATCTTCGCTAGCGCTTTTTGAAGTTGCGCGGTACCAAGCGGCTTTGAGGGTATTGAGAGCCCGAAGCGCAAGCAAGGGAAGGCGTTAGGAAAAAATAGGACTTTCCTTGCTTGCGCTTCGGGCTCTCATTGACCCAATAATTTCGTCGTGATTCCGCTAGCGCGCAACTTCAAAAAGCGCTAGCGAAGAATTCACTTCGCGTCGGACAAAGATCGGCTTTCCGATGATTCAAGTTCGCAATCTCGGTTACACCTACCCCGATGGCCGCCATGCGCTCGACCAATTGTCGTTCACAATAGGCGAAGGCGAAACAGTCGGGCTGATCGGGCCCAACGGCGCAGGCAAAACGACTCTCTTCCTCTGCCTATGCGGCGTATTACCAGTAAAACCGGGCAGCATATCCATTGCCGGGATTGATCCTTCTGACTCGACGAAACGCAGGCAGTTGCCAACTCAAGTGGGCATCGTCTTTCAAAACAGTGATAACCAGCTATTCAATTCAACTCTCTTTGATGACGTCGCCTTTGGGCCTCTGAATCTCGGTCTACCCGCAAACGAAGTAAGGACGCGTGTCGCGGAAGCGTTGGCTTGTGTGGGCTTGACGGGTCAAGAAGAGCGAACGCCTTTTCATATGTCGGGCGGTGAAAAACGCCGGGCAGCCATTGCTGGCGTGCTGGCTATGCGTCCGGCGGTGCTCTTGCTCGACGAGCCTTCGATGTTCCTCGACCCACGCGGCCGGCGCGATGTCATTCGGCTAATCCAATCGCTGCCCGGCGTAAAATTAATCGCCTCGCACGACCTCCCCATGGTGCGCGAAACCTGCTCGCGCGTTTTGTTGCTGGATGAAGGCAGACTGATCGCCGATGGCCCGCCGGATGAAATCTTGGATAAGCGAGAATTGATGGAACAACACGGTCTGATGGGGAACTAATTCTTTCAGTTTTATAGGGTGGGTGAAGGCTTTGCGAAACCCACCCGAACATGAAAGGTGGGTTGGGAAATGCCTGCACCCACCCTACAAAACTACATTCCGTCAGAGCAACCGCAACACCTCATCCGCGTTCAGTTCTTCGAGCGATTCCACCACCCGATCGGCGCCCGCATTATGCAACGCTTCTGCGGAGTGATGGCCGACGAAACGGACCGCGACGCATTTCATCCCACCTGCTTTCGCCGCTTGTACGCCGGCGACGGCATCTTCAAACACAATGCAGCGATCGGGACTTGCCTTCAATTTCTCGGCCCCGACTAGGAAAACCTGCGGGTCGGGTTTGCCGCGTTGTGTGTCTTCCATGGCGACGATGGCTTGAAAAAACCGACGGCTCTCCGTTAAGGTGAGAATCAGTTCGACGTTCTCACGCGGCGTGCTGGAGCCGATGGCCTGCTTGATGCCCTTCTGCGCAAAACCTTCCAGCAGCGCAAGGACGCCCGGTAAGAGCGAAACGCCTTTGCCGGCCTCTTTGCGATAGTACGATTCTTTGCGACCGCCCATGTCGGCAATCTCGGCCTCGGTGAGATGCTCGCCGAATAGGGAACGGATGATTTCCGGATTGCGTCGTCCAAAAGTCGCCTTGAAATCGGCACGGGTGAAGGACTTGCCGATCTCCGTTGCCAGTTTCACCCATGATTCAAAGTGCAGCTCGGCCGTATCGACGAGGGTTCCGTCCACATCCCAGATGATGGCAGCTTTTTCCATGTTCCGTATTGTATAAAGATGAGATAAGCTCACGATGAATCTCGGTGGCCGATATCGTCGCCGAAATAGAAAGTAGATCGCTCGTCACCTCGGAAATTCGCGATTCGACAATGGCTTCGGAACTCACTACCACTCGCGAACAAGAAATCCTGGAGCAATGTCAGGAGGCGATCGGCTATCGCTTTCAGAAGCTCGATCTGCTCCGTTCGGCTCTCACACATACCTCGGGCGCCAATACGCGCAGCACTCGAACGAACGCCTGGAATTTCTCGGCGATGCCGTGCTCGGCCTGGTTACCTGCGAACAACTCTTTCTCCGCTTTCCCGAGTATCAGGAAGGCGAGATGACCAAGATCAAGTCCGCCGTCGTCAGCCGGACGGCGTGCGCGCAATTCAGCATGGAACTCGACCTCGGCGCCTATCTCTTTCTCGGTCGGGGCATGCGCATCAGTTCCGACATGCCTTCGAACTTACTAGCTGACGTGTTTGAATCGCTCATTGCCGCGATTTATCTGGATGGCGGAATGGACGCGGCCGAGCCTTTTCTGCTGAGGTTCCTCACGCCGGAAATCGATCGCGTTGTTCGCGATGTGGCCAACAACAACTATAAGTCGTTGCTGCAACAAGTCGCCCAGCGCGAATACGGCGCCACGCCTCGCTATCAAGTGCTCGATGAGCAAGGGCCCGATCACTCGCGATCGTTCAAAATCGCGGTCGTACTCAACACGCATTCCTATCCGCCGGCTTGGGGCCAGAACAAAAAGATTGCCGAATCCCGAGCGGCGATGAACGCCCTGGCGGAAATCAACGGCGAGCCGATCCCTTACGCTTCCGATAACTAGCGTGGCTCCGCCTTAGACCAACGAGAAGCTTCTAAGCACGAGACATCCAATAGCAAACAAAGCGAAATTCATCAGCCACTGATTAAACACGGACGAAACACGGATAAATCTAACATCCGATGGGGTTCTCGACGACCCGCATTGACATCTTCGTTTTATCCGTGTTTGGTCTGTGTTCCATCCGTGGCTGAATATTTTTCGCTTGGTTGGGCGCCGTATCAGAACATGATCATTCACGATGAGTTTCTTCAGATATCAGCGACCTAGTGGTTTTCTCTTCATGCCGATGCCGTCTTATATCTTGAGGTGTCATGGCGCCGCTTGTCAGGCGGAAGCAGCGTATAAAGTGGCTGCTCGGTGGAGCGATGGCATCACCGGTGAATTGAAAACCTATTCGTTGGCCTGCGAGAAATGTTTGCCTCAGCTTTTCGAGCGGGCCAAGATGAAACGGGACCTCTGCCGGCTGGCCGTCGGCGAAAGCCTGGCTGTCCCGTCGATTTTTCGTCTGCGCGCGGCGAAAGAGACCGCAAGCTCGACCGCTGCGAAGAACTGGAAAAGTAGTTCACTTCGCTTCCGATTCGACCGGCGCGGGCTTAGGCGGCAGACTGAATGCTTTATTCACCGCTTCCAGCAAACGATCCATGGCGAACGGCTTGCGAATATAGTCGACCACGCCCAGATACTCGGCATACGCTTTATGTCGGCTGCCTTCATTGGCGGTAATCATAATGATCGGCGGCGTATCGGTTTTCCCCCGAAAATGTTCGAGAACCGGGTAGCCCCCCATCCGCGGCATCATCATATCGAGGATGACCAAGTCGGGCTTTTGATTGTAAATCATCTGCTTAGCGAGATGGCCATCGTGCGCTTGCAGAATCGTATAGCCTTGCTTTTCGAGCAGGGTGCGAAGCCCTTCAATCATTTCGTGGTCGTCGTCTACGATTAAGATGGTCTTGCTGCCGGCCATGAGAAAGCAACTCCTGGAGGCGATAAGCGTAAGCCAACTGGCATCAGCATAACACTCGCTTTACCGACCGACAAGGACCCCGGCCAATTGCGCCGGATTTGTCGTAACTTGCCCGGGAACGATTTACCCTCCAACCTCTTCTTAGCCAGACGCGCCAATGATGAAGCGATGCTGATCGCGCATTTCTCACCGCGCGTTTTCCCACGATTTCCTCGCATTCCAGCTTGTGGAAATATTTCCACAAGCTGCGTCATCAGAATGACATTCGATTGCTTGCCGACCGGTTGTTCGTTTATTCATTCCGCATTCCGAATTCCGCATTCCGAATTTCCCCGCCCGTTTTTCCCGCAAAGTAGCATCGGGAAATATTTCCCGAATATTAACTGATAGCCTTTTCTGCGCATGGGGGCAGCCCTCCCGGCTGCCCCTGAGTCTTGTAGGGTGAGTGAAGGCTTTGCGAAACGCACGCCAATCCACTTGCCCCATTCTGACTGTGAATGAGTCCGTAGGGTGAGCGGAGGTTCTGCCTGAATCAGTTGACGCACCCGGTAGGGCAACCAAGTTCGGAACTTAGCCAGCGGTTCAGATCAGGCGCTCGAACTGGTTTTGATTGAAGCAGCCGATGCGGGCATTGTTGGGAGACCACGGGCACGTTCTCGCAACGCTGGAAACGACAAAACGCACCGGCAATCGCCGGCGCGTTTTGTGGATGGCGTTCTCTTTACGGCATGCAGGTCGGGCAGCAGGCACGGGAAAACTTCTGGAAGAAGCACTTACGCGCGTTGCAGCAGTCCGGCAGCGGCGGGCATGGCATTTCACAGACGGCTTCACACACCGGCACTAATTTGCACGTCTGGTAAGACACGCAGTAAGGCTCCATCGAGCAAGTGGTCCGTGGCACGCATCGGGTATGTTGCTCCTGCACCATGCGACAAGTGGTATAGGGCACTTGGCATACCCGCTCTTCAGACACATAGTTCGTCCGGCAGCAGCGTACCGTACGGCAATGTTCCTCCGGAACCATGCGGCAGGTCGTATACGGTGTGCAGCAGACTTTCGTCTCGGGCACTGAATAGCAGTGGCGTCTTGTCTCATAACGCACATGCTGCTCCGACACCATTCGGCACGTCGTGTAAGGAACCTTGTGCCAAATCTGTTCGGGGACCGTGTAGCATTTCCGCCGCGTTTCATAACGAACGTGGTCCTCGCGAACCATACGGCAGGTCGTGTACGGAATCTGGCGAGTACGATAGTCATTCACCGTGTAACACTTGTGTTTCGTAATCATTCGGCAATGTTGTTCGGAGACCATCCGGCAGGTTGTGTAAGGCGTCTGGCAGACACGCTGTTCGCACACCGTGTAGCAGTGACGACGAGTTTCATAACGCACGTGTTGTTCGCTTATCGTCTTGCACGTCGTGTAGCACTCCTGGCGCATCACCGTGTAGCATTCCATCCGCGTGCAGGGCACTTGAACGGTGTAGCAGTGCGGCTTGCAGACGTAACTGCATTCCTGCACGGTACGGCACTCCTCATGCGGCACCCAGATCTTCTTGCAGATGTACTGGCCGGGGCATTGGTATTGCGAGCACACCGTCTGGCCGGGGCAATAATGGCTGCGGCAGGAGCAGGCATCGAAGGTCCACGTGCCTGGCGTACGGCAGGACTTCGTGACGATCGCTCCCGGCACGTATTCGCGCTGTTCACACCACGAGCCTGAGCAAACTTTGACCACGCGCTCGGTAATTACCGGCTCACGGCGATACTCGACGCGAGTCTCGGTACGGCATTCCGTTACCGGGCGATAACACACCACTGGAATTTGCCGCACGTGTTGTTCGTAGACCGGTCGTTGCACGCAATAGGGAATGGCGACCTGATACTCCTGAACCATTGGCTTTTGCACCGTGTAGCGCGTCTCGCGAACGTGCTGTTCGTACACCGGATGCTGAGTAGTGTAATAGCAGGGCACCTGGTATTCCTGCACCACCTGCCGTGGCACGCAATAGGTTTCGCAACGGACGTGCTGTTCGTAGACCGGCTTCGTCGTGCAATAAGGGATGGCGACCTGGTATTCCTGCACCACCGGGCGCTGCACGGTCTGGCAGACATCTCGGAAGTGTTGTTCGTAGACTGGCTTGCAAATGGTGTAAGGAATGGCGACCTGGTATTCCTGCACCATGGGATGATAGACGGTATAGCGATGCTCGCGCACGTGCTGTTCGTAGACCGGTTTGCATACCGTATACTTCTGCACGACATCGTAAAATTCCGTGACGGGCTTGCAGACGGTACAGCGCTGCTCCCGGAAGCACTGCTCGTAAACAGGCTTGCACGTCGTGTAACATTGTTGCTCCATCACTGTGTGATAGACGGGCCGGTAGCAAACCTTTGTCTGAGTTTCCAATACCGATTTGTACGTGATGCGCTGCGTGACAACCGGCATGGCGCATTGGTTGTCGCACACCGGCGCTGATGGGTACGAGCAGGCGCCGCAGTGCGAAGCTTTACCCGTCGACGCTGTTCCTAGTGCAAGCAACAGCGCGGCCAGCGCGCTCAAACGCATCCGTCTCATGGGTGAATCTCTAATGGTTGACGAACGCTCAAGCGCGAAGCCCCTGTCCGCGAGCAAATGTTCGTCAAGGTAAAAATGACACGACTTGGGGGGAGAGGCAAAATCTACTTGGAGCAAAAGAGGGGTAAGCCGGCAAACGCAGATTGCGTATTCCGCATGACTGGCAGATAGGTTGAAAGCGTCTCGATCACCAAGGTCGCTATTATCGAGCCAAGCCCCTTCGCTGGCGCTTCAAGCTCGTACTCTATCACACGAGCCTGAAGCGCCAGCGAAGAGTGCTCTCTCTTGGCTGGCGCTTTAGGCTTGTACTGGGACTTCAGGCTCGTGTCCAGGCGATGCTCTCACCAGCCTGAAGCGCCAGCGAAGAACGCCGAAATCAAATCACTCGCAAACGGAGTTTTGCCCTGCGGCAAATGCCGAAGATCAGAGTGACGACTCCGCAAAGAAATAGGCTTCCCGGCTCAGGAACCGACGCTGGCGCGATGGCCAAGCCCACTAATCCTTTTTGCAAGGGGCCGATATCTGTGATCTGATACGTGCTTTGGTCGTTGCTTAGAACGATTGTCGCCAAGTGAGCGTTGAAGGGGCTTCCCGGCGCAAAGTCAGAAGCAAAAAGTAGTCCATTGCTATCGAATACCATGCCTTTGATTTGGCTGCCGGTGGCGCCTGAAAGAGTGGGTGAGACTGCCTGAGCCGCACCTGTATTGGGATCGATCGTATACAAGTTTTTTCCATTTGACCCTTCGCCAGCGAAATAAATCGACCCGCCGGGTTTGACCGCTAAGCCATCGCCGGAGGTACTCCCCGAAATATCACCGCTGATTCCACTACCGACAATCGACGCAAGGCCGGTCGTGGCGTTGATCTTGTAAAGACCTTCCTGGGGGTTCTTCGAGTAGCCAAAGAGTGTGCCGTCGGCAGCGAACGAGACGCTCTGGATTGCGATTGAACTTCCGTTGTTTGTGCCAAAAGTTCCGTGCGCTCCGTATGAATTGGCGCCGTCCACCAACGTAGCCGTAGCGGCGCCCGAGGTGGTAATCATTACCAGGCTATTGGCGTTCGTGCCCGAGCTATTAATGGCGCCATAGAGCAGACCATTTAACGGGTTGAACGAAATCCCGGTGATATTTTCACCTGTCGTTCCATTCAGTTTCACTGCTCCGATAGTCGTGACCACACTGGTTGAGGTGTCGATGCTGTACAGTGTGGAAGTCGAGGCAGCACTGCCGCCGCCATCGACCTCGTAAATAATGTCGCCAAATGCGGGAAAGGTGAAGAAGAGCGGTGCAAGAGCAACGACTCCAAGCTGCTGCACTCGGATTCGCGAACGATTCATACCGGGTCTCTTTCAGGTTGGTGCTGTAAATGGGCGCTGCAAACGTTCGAGTCAAAAATCATGAGCAACGTCGCCGGCCCGAGCCGTTAACGCAGGAACGAGAACGTTATTGACATCAATGCCGGCAGTGGCGGTTCTCACCGCGCCGTCCCCCATCAGCAAGCAGATGGCGCCTAAATGCGAAGTCGAAAGCAGGGCGACGCCAGGCGCTGGGTTGGGCGGCACAGTGCAATGACTGGCCGTTATTCCAGTCACAAGCACTCGCGGAGTCAGCGAAACCGCGCCGGCGAATCTCTTGTTCGCGGTGGTGCCCCAAGGATTTTGACCTCCCGGGCCTCCACCTCCCCCAGCGCCTCCGCCGCAAAGCTGCACATGTTCGCCGACAATAATTGTGGTTGAGGTTCCGTCCGGCATCGCCGCCTCAATGTTTAGTTGTGTCACCGGGCTTGTAAGCTGCGGGAATACGCCCGAATTAGCTGCGGCCGGCACATAAAGGTTGTAAGCATAGCTTCCCAAGACCGCACCGGCTGCCGTGGTCGTGGCGTTGGTGTTGGTTGAATCGGAGGGGCAACGAAACAAGTTGATCGCTGTATTCGGACCTGGATTGCCGACGCTGCTATAAACCGCATCCTGTTCGAGATAAGGAAGCAGATTGAAGAAGACCGACGCGCTGTCGCCCGGCCCGCCGTTTGCGATAGGCCCTCCGCCTTCGCCAGGCACGTAGCCGAAGGCACTGCTATAGTTGTGGACGCTCAAACCAATCTGTTTCAGATGATTGACGCAGACAGTTCGACTAGCCGCCTCACGCACTTTCTGAACTGCGGGCAAAAGCAATCCAATGAGAATGGCTACAATCGCTATGACCACGAGTAATTCGATCAGGGTAAAGGCTTGCGCACCTCTAGAGCGACGGTCCGTTTTGTCGACATTCGGGGAAGCGGCTTCCATGGCATCCGTCCAATCGCGTCATCATCCGCTACACTAGAATCATATCATAAAAGGATACGATCGTGTCAGACGGCCGACAACCCGAAAACCGCGTGAAGGTCCGCCGGAGCGAAAACGGCTGGACGCAGGCCGACTTGGCAGAACGGGCAGGTATTTCGCGCGCCGCAGTCAGCGCGGTTGAGATTGATCGGCTGGTGCCGTCTGTTGCAGCGGCTTTGGCCATCGCCAGCGCTTTATCCTGCACGGTAGAAGAATTATTCGGCGAGCGTGATTCGTCCGCGCTGCCAACTTGGGCCTGGCCGCCCCCCAGCGACCCTTGCCGTTATTGGGAAGCGGAGGTGGCCGGTCGACTGGTTCGTTATCCCGTCGAGACATCAGCGACGCGGCACGATGGCATCTACCGGGACAGCTCATTCTTTCTCAATAGCCACGGCACGGATCAGCGCACATTGGTGATGGCGAGTTGCGATCCGGCCGCGAACTTTTTGGCCGGGCAGTTGGCACAATCGGGCAACGTACGCCTTCTCACTTTGCAACGTTCTAGCCGGCAGGCGCTGGAACTGGTGCGGCAAGGGTTGGTTCACGTAGCGGGCATCCACTTTGCGACGGGACAGTCACCGGACGCAAATGCGAGGGCGGTCAAAGAATCTCTGGGCGAAGGCTATCGGCTCGTTCGTGTCGCGGCGTGGCAAGAAGGGCTGTCGTTAGCGTCCGGGAGCGCGGTACGAACAGTGCGAGCCGCTTTGCGAAGCAACTTGCGCTGGGTTGGCCGCGAGCAAGGCTCGGCAGCACGGCAGTGTCAGGATGAATTGTTGTCGCATCGCTCCGTGCCGCGGCGTCTGGCACGCGACCATCGGGGGATTGCGGAAGCGGTTCGTTGTGGTTGGGCAGACATCGGCGTTTGCCTGCGTCTGGCGAGCGAGGAGGCGGGGCTGAACTTCATTACGGTGCGTGAAGAAAACTACGACCTCTGCTATCCGATTGAAAGTGAATCCGACTCGCGGATTCAGAGCCTGTTGCGGGCGCTGCGTGCCAAATCATATCGCCGCGATTTAGGCGATCTACCCGGCTATGACACGGCTCAGACGGGAGAAGTCGTTTCCGTAACGTGAAGCTGCCTTGCCAGCTATTGCAGCTTCTTGGCAGCCGATGCGAGTTCGAGGAAGTAATTCTCCATGTCGCGGTTGTTCTGACTGCGTGCTTGAGCGAGCGCTCGCTCAGCCAATTGGCTTGCATGGGCGGCATGCTTCTGAGCCAGCATCGCTTCGATGGCGGGGCCATAATATTTCAATTCGTCAGGGGCTTTCGTGAGGAGCTTAGCAAATGCTTCGAATGCGTTATCCACCCGTCCCGCTTTGGCGAGCATCTGGCCGCGTTTCAAAGCATAGTCGTTGAGCCGTCGGCCTTCGTTCGTGGCAGCATCCGCTTCCTCGGCCTGATCGAGCAGTCTCAAGATGGCTTCCATCTCATTGTCGTTGTGCGCCATTTGGATTAGGTAATTGAAGGCAAAGAAGCGGTCGCTCACGGAACTTTGAGTCAGTTCGATGGCCATTTTTTCCGCTGTCCCTCGATCCTCTAATGTAACTGCCCGGCGAAATGCCTTTTCCAAGTCTTCATCATTCATGGCTTCCATATCAAGGGCCGCAAGCTCATCGCGCGTAAGTACGTCATAATTCATCGTGGGGGGTCGAACCGCCAAAATAAGCCCGAGCTTTCTGCGCAAGCGGTTAAAATCGTACAGGACAGCTATGGAAATGGTCTCACCCTGGGCGACGCGGGGCGAAGAGGCGATGAAACATTCCTCGATGAACTTCACCACGCCGTGCAATCGCTTCTGCTGCTTGGAATCAGCCGCCGCTTGAACGGGCGACATGTTGCCTAGTGTCCGTAGCGGCCGCTTACTCCAGATTTCTTCGAAGAAGTCGGTGGCATGGGCGTTCAATCTCTTGGCAATGTGACTCAGCTCGGCTTCCTGGGTCGGGAAAAGCAATGCTTCGACGGCGACGTCGGAGAAAACGCAGACTCCGCTTTCGTGCGTCGGCACGGAGACGGCCGACCCGAGCTTTCTTTTCATCTCGTCAGCGATTTGAATGATGCTCTCCTCGCGCAATCCTGAAAGCCGAATCAGGTTTTGAACGACTTGTAGATTCGCCGCCAGTCTACCGAGCGGAATCTCACCGGCTTCAGGAAGGAGAGATTGCTCGTGCAGGATGACTCCGGTGAGAACGCCTTTCTCGGGCTCGGAGCGCATACCCGTGAGCCGGTGAGAATTCTGAAACGTTTCCAAAAGTTGGATAAAAGGCTCCGCCTGTTGCAGCTGGAAAAAAGTGCAGTATTCCACGTAGTCCGACTGCGCTTCCATACCGACCGCGCAGCGCAAAACTTCAACCAGCGCTTCGGCTTCGGCCGACAAGGCCGAATCTGATTCCCCATCAATTGAACGAAGCAGGGCGTCGATCGCGATGGAATTTTCGCCCTGCCAGGCGGCGGATGATGCCGAGGTTGAATAAGGCGGCGGCATCACCGGGATCGAAAGCCGTCAGCTTTTCAAAAGCGGCGGCGGCTTCACTTAGCCGGCTTTGTCTCGACTTTGGCAGTTCCTTTTTCCAGTTCTCGGAATTTTTTTCGGCGGCAGGCCTGAACGTGTACGATTTGCGGGCGCTTTCCGGCAGCCGTGAGTCGGCGACGAACACGGAGTGAAAAGCCTTCTTGAGCTCTTCGGCCCCCGGCGCATATTGTATCGCTCGTTCAAGAGCAGCGCGGGCTGCGATGGGACGGTTCAGCCGCATTTCCAGTTCGAAAATCGCAGCGTTGATTTCTGCTAAAATGTTGCCCGCTTTGGGGTCGTATACCTCGGCGGCTTTGCGAAATTCGAGCAAGGCCCCGATGAATTCACCCTCGTTATTCCGAAGGGTGCCTCGCAAAAAGTGGCCCAGGCCAATGTCCGGATTGATGGCAAACGCACGTTGGATAGCCTCGTCAGCGTCTCCTACCTTGCCGGCCAAAGCGTAAAGCTCAGCCTGATACGCGAGGATCGACGCGTTCCCGGGGTGCTGATTGACCAATTGGGCCATTGTCTGCATTGCCGTCTCTGGTTGTCCCTGCTCGTGTTGCTGGCGCGCACGTTCGACAACCGGATAAATCGACAGGCAGCACCATTTGAAGGTTTTACCGCTTCCGCAGGGGCAAGGCTGATAAAGGTCCATTGTTCGTTCGATTCTTCTTGTATAGGAAAAAGCGGATAAACGGATTTTACGGGTTTAACGACTGTTCAATCGGGACAGCATATCAATTTCGACCAAAGCTGAAAACTGAGGGGTGAGAATGTTGACCTGCGCGAATTTTAGAATTACTCTTGAGCGTAGCGGCCGAACGGTTGCGCCAGCGGCGTCCGTACGTTCCTGATGCGCGGCTAACGAATTGCGCGACCCGTGCTTAGGTAGCAGGAATGGCTAAGCCGCGACGTCCGATCACCCGAACACTTGAAGGATTTTGCACCCATGGTGAGCAGCGAACTGGGCGCCTGTGAATGGTTCGTCTGGGATCTTCGGCGAAGCGGTCTGATTGATCGCGGTCAGCTCGATCAGGTCATCGGCGAGTACTTGAAGCGCAATCCGCGTGCGGAGCCGCCCGCGCTTGCGGAGTTTTTGGTAAGCCAGGAAATCCTGAGCCCCTTCCAGGCCGAGCGCATCCTGGGCGGCAAAACGCAGGGATTGGTCCTCGGGCCTTATGTATTAGCCGATTCGATCGGCGCCGGCAGCATGGGCCAAGTCTATAAAGCGACCTCCAAGACAGACAACCAATGGTATGCCGTGAAAGTGCTGCCGCGCCGGAGCATGTGGAACGTTCGTCTCGCCCGCCGTCAGGTCCGCTCGTTCGGCCAATTCTCTCATCCGGGAGTCGTGCCATTCGTTGACGTTGGCACTTCAGGAGGCCTGCATTATCTTGTTTGGCCGTTGATCGCCGGGGAGACGCTCGAAACCAAGGTTCAGCGCGATGGCAAACTGAAGCCGGAAGCCGTTGCGAAGATCGGCCTGGAAGTGGCCCAAGCCTTGACGGTTTGCCACCAAAACGGCATCTTCCACGGGCTGATCAAGCCATCGAACATTATGATCGGCACGGACAACCAGGCGAAGATGCTCGACTTCGGGATTGGCTCGTTGCTAGCCGAGAACGAAGGCGAATCGCTGGTGGATACCATGTCCACCGCCAACACGCTGACGAGCGGTCTCGATTGTTCGAGCCCCGAAAGCATCATGGAGCCGACAAACCGGACGTTGCCGGGCGATCAATACAGTTTGGGCTGCGTGCTCTACTATGCCCTGGCCGGGCACTATCCGTTCCCGGATGGCACGGCGGTCGAAAAGATGATGGCGCATCAGTTCAAGGAGCCGACTTCCTTACGCGAGCTCGTCCCTGCGCACCCGGCCGGCCTGATCGATGTGATTCAGCGTTTGATGCAAAAGGTGCCTGAAGCTCGCTATAGCGGCATGGATGAGCTGGTTGATGCCATTCAACCCTATGTAGCCGACGCGCCGCCGATGCCCGCAGTGAACCCGCCATCGGGCAGGTCGCGAGCACTGCCGGGCCGATTGCCTGAGCCGCAGCATCGCGCCAATACGCCGCTTCCAGGAGCTGGAGGCATGCCATTGCCTCGCGCATACGCCGCCGATGACGCACTCGACAACTTTAGCGAGCGCGCGCCTCAACGCCTCCGAGTTCGAAACAAGTTCGACAGCCGATGTCGCAATCGCCGCAGCCGAAAGGCCCGCCCCTCGGTTCCGCTTCAGTCGCCAAGCTGCCAACACGCCAGTCAATGCATGAGTCCGTCGGCCTGATGGACACGCCGTTGCCACTTCCGCCCAATCCGTCTTCAACGCCGACGCCGAGCCCGGTTCGCTCGATCAGTTCGGCGCCAGGCTGGGTGCCCGAAGAACAGCGGAAGTCCGGAATCGGGCCGTTGGTGATAGTTCTCGTTGCGGCACTCGTGACCGTTGCGGTCTATATGCTCGGCAAGAATTTCATTTTCCCGAATTATTGAGCACTTCCTTCACCGCATGATGGTAAAAACTCGGCCGGGTGGTTATCCACCCGGCCGATTACGTTGCTGTGTCTTGCATGCAGATCGCTTTCACACATTATGCCCTGGATGTAAGGTAAACACCGCGATTTCGGGTCGCACTCCAAAGCGGAAGCGCAAGCCGAAGCCTACCCCTTTATTCACATAAAGGCGCGTCTTGCGGTGACGGTACAATCCGGCGGCAAACTCACGGCCTTTACGGCCTAAGAAGAAGCGACCCAGTCCCGGCCAATCGATCTGTCCGCCATGCGTATGGCCGCTGAGCATCAAGTCGCAACGATGGTCGCCAAGCAGGTGAACCGTTTGCGGGTTGTGGGCCAGCACAATCCGCGGGGTGAGCGGGCAGAGGTCCTTCAGCGCTTGTTCGGGATCGCACTCGCGCGACCAGAGATCGTCCACACCCGTCAGGTAAAGTTTCTGGTCGTCCAATTGCACCGAATGCGATTCATTGCGAAGGACGCGGATTCCCTCATTTTCGAGCGCGTCGGCAACCGCCTGATGCAGCCCCTGATGCCGGCGAAAGCCTAAAGCGTTACGTACCGAAAAGTCATGATTGCCAAGGACGGCGAAGACGCCCTGCGAAGCACGCAGCCGGCCTAAAACTTTGGCTACACTGAGGATGTGTTTATAACCTTTATGAATGAAATCGCCGGTCAAAGCGATGGCATCTGGTTCGGCGGCCATCGTCATATCGACCGCGCGGTGCAGATAGTCGCTCGGCAAATGATGGCCGCCGTGCAAGTCCGACATCTGAGCAATCTTGAAGCCGTGAAAACCGGACGAAAGATCGGGAACGTGAATCGCGTGAGGATTGATTTCGAGCCAGGTTGGCTCAATGACGCGGGCATAACCGATGCGTGCCCATGTCTGGCCAATCCAGTGTGCCGCCCGAGTTGCCAACGGGTGCGCCACGCTCGCGAGTTTTGATTCAACGTTCATGAAGGATCCGCAGCTGGGTAAGCTGGGGGCCATGCTTCCGAGCTAAAATTGCAACCCTACGCCGCAAACAGCGACCGGGCACGCCTTAGAGAGCGGCGAACTGCCATTCTCTGCTGGGAGAACGAGATTGTCAAACAGGATTCATGCAGCGTTCAGGCCAAGTGGCCAAAAATTTTTGACGAATACGGCGTCTTCTTCAGAATGCCTTCGGAAAAGAACTTCCGAAGGCATTCACATCAGAATGATATGCTTTTGATTAAGCGGCGGACGCAAATCTGAGACACTCAGCGCGATTTACGCGGCTTCGGTTCCGGCGTTCGAGCGATGTTTTCCTGGCCTGTCGGACATTCTTCCAAGAGCGGACAACTTGGGCATTTAGGGCGTTCTTCGAAACAGATGCTGCCGGCATGGGCGCTAAGCAGTTCGTTGAAGTGGTGACCTTTTGCTTTCGGAATGCTGTGTTCGATGCTGCCGCGAACGTTTTCGAGCGTTTCGTCGACTTCAGCGAGGGTGAGACGGCGCAGCACTCGCAAGCTTGGGCCATCGAGCGGAATGGCATGGCCGCCTAAACCTTGCTGGATTACGCTGGCAACCACGTAATCATTGCCATCAACGACTTTGACCGGCACTCGGCCCGCTTCTTTGGCGCCGGTTTTTGCCACTTCACTGAGCATGCGCACCACTTGCCGGGCAGCGTCTTTCAAGCCTTTCTTCGCGAGATCTTCCATGTCGAAGTTGTATTTCAGCTCGAACCAATACTGTAGCACGCCGATGATGCGGTGAGCGCGGTCATCCGCGTTTGGGATGCCGACAAGCACCTCTTCGATCTCATGCGGCGCCGAAACGCGAACTTCGTTCCAGTCGAAGAAAGTGGTGCGGAGTTTCTTGAACGCTTTCTCCGCTAGCTCGCGCATGGCGCCTTCGCGAATGATCGCATAGAGCAAATGCTCGATGACGGGCCGTTTCTCAGTGTCGGCGGGCGTGTTGAACCGCTTTTTGAGCAGTTTGTAGACCTGTTCCAACTGTTGTTGCTTGCTAGTCATGGTAGGCATGGCTATTGAACCTTCCGTGAGTTTCGCAGACCGCCTCCGTCGAGCACTTGCCATCGGCTCGCGGTGTGTGGGCAGGCGGTCCACTGGTTTAGGGCGCATCCTCCTGAACTTCGTCGCCTTCTCTCTGTTCCGGCTTATCGCCCATCGCTTCGCTGATGAGGCGATTGATTTCAATGGCGTTCTTGACGCCTTTGTCGAGGACAAACTGAATGATCGGCACAAACCGCGAACGCATGCGTTCGCCTAATTTGGACTGAACGAAACCCGCTGCCCGTTGCAGGCCGTGCATGCAAATCTTCTGATCCCGTTCCGAACCCATCACGGAGACGTAGACCTTTGCGTGCTGCAAGTCGCCTGACACTTCTGCGCGTGTCACGGTGACCATCTTTACGCGCGGGTCGCGCATTTGGAACAAGATGGTCTCACTGGCCACCTCGCGGATCACTTCAGCAACTCGAGCAACGCGATGCGTTTTCATTGTGTGAACATCTAACTGTTTTTGCAAGCCGAGCAACCGTATGTTGCTGGGATAAGGGTGCGCCAATCGATTCTGGCAAACTTTGAAATAATCGTGAAGACCGTTTTACCCTCCCCCTGGCTTTGCAGGGGGAGGGCAGGGTGGGGGTCGAGCGCTCGCCCATCAACAACCGTCGCGATATTCCAAGCCATTCTCCCCACCCTGCCCTCCCCCCGCAAAGCCGGGGGGAGGGTGGGAAGGGCGAGTTTTCGTTTTGCCAGAATCGGTTGCGCGCACCCGCTGGGATATAGTATCAAGCTCTGATAAGGTTTCTGTTTAATCGACCGGCTTACTCAATGGGCTCCCGCCGCATCGAACGCAGACTTCCCGGCAGCGACCTCCGAATCCGCTGCTAAACCATTTATTATCGAGGATAATGACTTCTCGCGCCTCTGGCTAAGTTGACTCGGTTTCATTCCAAGCCAGATTTGCTTTCCTGACTCCTTGAATCCTAATACTACTGTTTCAACTAACGCGCCGACCGGTGGGAATGCGAGGAAGTCATGCAGCCTTCGTCTCGGAAATCGGCGACTTGGACTAACCCCTGAAATGGCACGTTAGGTATCTCCAAGAATATGCCAAAAGCGCAATTTTGCGTTACTCGAAAACAAAGCAGGTCGCCTACCGACAAGGTCCGTTTAGCTTCTTCCCAATCAATTTCACTTCCCATTTATGCACTATCCTTGCTCCCTTACAATCTCAAGGTTTGCCAAAAGCCTCGTTTTCAAATTCGGCGGCTTCTCTAAAAGCGTCCTGAAGATTCTCAAGCAGTTCCTCACGTGTGTGCCCTTGCGAGTTGACGCCGGGCACTTCCTCGACCCAACCAATCCACCAACCATCGGATTGCTGAATTATCGCAGTGTATGTTGCTGGCATCAATCATCTCCGAAAGTTCAATCGGAACGGGCGTTAGCCGCGACGCTCTGCGGAGCGCGAATGCCGCGCTCCGCAGAGCGTCGCGGCTAAACTATCCTTACTTAGCGAACGCTGCGCTCCGCAGAGCGTCGCGGCTAACCTAGCCGTACTCACAACTGCAAAACTCCGCGATTGGATGTTTCCGCAGCGCGTTCGCGATCGCGTCTAAGGTCGTTTTCACGTCGACCGCTTCGCGCGCCCACGGCCGCAATGCCCAGAACAATACTTTGGTGGTGATCGCGTGCCTCGACCTCCGCAACGGCCACGTTGAAGCCGTTGCGGATGCGGTCAATGATGCTTTTCACCACTTGCCGCTTGTCTTTCAACGTCCGCGCTTCGCGGACGAAAAGTCGAATTTCCAAAGAGCCAACGTGCATTTTCATAACCGCCGTTACGCGCGAAGCTGCGCGCTCCGCAAAGCGTCGCGGCTAACGAACTAACGCAATATCATCACTTATCGAGCAATGTGCGCTGCACCTGCTCGATGCGGTAGGCTTCGATTACGTCGCCAACACGAACGTCGTCGTAGCTGGCGACCTTCATGCCGCATTCAAAGCCTTCGCGGACTTCCTTGGCGTCGTCTTTATGGCGCTTGAGCGAGTCGAGCGCTGCAACGCGATCGGCCGGCGGGAACACGACCGCGCCATCGCGGATAACACGCACCTTGGCCGAGCGTTCGATCGTGCCTTGCGTGACGTAACATCCGGCGATCGTGCCGACACGGCTCACCTTGAAGATTTCGCGGATGACCGCCCGACCGAGATGGATGATCTCTTCGCGCGGCTTGAGCTTGCCTTCCAGTGCTGCCCGGATGTCGTCCGTCAGCTTGTAGATGATGTTGTATTCCTGAATCTTGATGCTGCGATCTTCGGCCAGGCGCAGAGCCATGTCGTCGGGCACGACATTGAAGCCAACAACGATGGTGTCATCGGGTGAGGCAAGCGCCAGTTGAATATCGCTTTCGGTAATCGCCCCGATGCCCGCATGCAGGAGGCGTACGCGAACTTCGTCGTGGACGAGCTTTTCGAGTTCCTTACGGATGGCTTCGACCGAACCGCGTGCCTCCGCTTTCAGCACGACTTTCAGTTCGGCGATCTTCACCCGCGCTTCGCCTAGCTTTTCGAGTTTGATCGTCTCGCGAGGCTTGAACTGCGCTTCCTGGGCACGTACTTTGCGCTTCTCGGCGATCGAGCGCGCTTTGGCGAGTTCGGCCACCACATGGAAGCGGTCATCCGCATTCGGTACATCGCTCAAACCTGTGATGCGGACAGGAACGCTCGGGCCCGCTTTGTCAAGCGGACGGCCGAGATCGTCGTACATGGCCCGAACACGGCCATAGGTGGCGCCGCAAAGGATGGTGTCGCCCTTATGAAGAACGCCTTGCTGAACCAGCAGAGTCGCCATGACGCCTTCGTCGCCCGACAGGTAGGCTTCGAGGCAGGTGCCCATTGCCGGCTTGTGCGGATTCGCCTTGAGTTCTTTCACTTCGGCTACGAGCGACAATGTGTCGAGCAATTCGCCGATGCCAATGCCTTTGGTGGCGCTGGTTTGCACGAATTGGACGTCGCCGCCCATCGTGTCGGGAATCAGGCCCATCCCATAAAGCTGTTGTTCGGTCCGCTTGATGTTGGCATCGGGCATGTCGATCTTGTTGATCGCGACCACGATGGAGACGCCCGCCGCCTTCGCATGGCTGATCGCTTCTTCGGTCTGCGGCATGACGCCGTCATTGGCCGCCACGACGATGACGACGACATCGGTAACGTTCGCGCCGCGAGCGCGCATCTTGGTAAACGCCTCGTGGCCGGGAGTATCGAGGAACGTGATCGGCTTATCGTTGTGGATGACGCGCCAAGCACGGATAACCTGCGTGATGCCGCCCGCCTCGGTATCGACGATATTCGATTTACGGATACGGTCGAGCAAGGAGGTTTTGCCGTGATCGACGTGACCCATGATGGTGACGACAGGCGCCCGCGGCTCCAGTTTCGACTCGTCGTCGCCGGCTGCCTGGTGCTCTTCGGTCAGATCGCGTTCGGCATCGCGCTGACGAACGATTTCAAATTCGACGCCCTTTTCGGTGGCGATCAGTTCCGCCATCTCGATTTCGATCGGCGAATTGATATTGAAGGTCGACGTCGTCAAATCTTTCAATTTGAAGACGAGCTCGGCGACCTTCATGCCGATCGCTTCGGAGAGCGAACGGACCGTGATCGGCAACGTGATCGGGACCTTGCCTTTGCGCTCGATCGTGCCGGGCAAGCGCATCTTTTTCTTGAGCATAGCCGCGCAACGGCCGCGCTTGCTGCCATGCTCTTCTTCGATCACCTCGACTTGATTGCCTTGGATAACAACGTCTTTTTGACGGACCTTGCGTTGTTCCTGGCGCTTGGCGCGATCAGCATGACGGACGTCGCGGCCAGCGACCTTGCCGGGGCCATGTTTCTTTTTGCCTTCTTCATCGACTTCGTCGCCATCGCTATCGTACTTGGCGGGCGGTTGGCTCATGCCGCCACCGGGCGGGGGAACCAAACCTGGGGCGGGCTTCTTCAATACATCAGTGACCGAACGGCCTTCGCGCAAGGCCTGCAGTTGTTCGGGAGTGAATTTAAGCGGACTGCCGCCGACCGGCTTTTTGTCTTTGTTATCGAGGCCCGGCCTGGCCGGCGCCTGTCCATGACCGACTGTTCCAGGCTTGCGATCAGATTCCGAGCGACGATGGCGTTGCGATGCATCGCGAGGTCCGCCAGGGCCGGCGACTTCCGGGCCCAGCGGGGCCGGGCCGGACGACGCCTGGCCCTCCAGGACTGGAACGCAATGAAGGCGGAGCGATCGGCCCGGGCGCCCTTGCGACAACGGTGCCCGCGCGGGCGCCACGGCAGCGACTTTAGGTGCGGATGGCGCCGATGTAGCAGGGCTGCCCGGTCGAGGCGGCGATAGGACGGGAGGGCGAGCGCGGTCCACCGCCGACGGTCGATTCGACAAATTTGGAGTAGCCCCGCGATTAAGGTTCTGCATACGCTGGGGCGGAGGCGCCGCGCTGGCGATAGGCGCCGTTGCCGCGGCAACCGGGGCGATAACGGCGGGCTCAGCGACTACCGAAGGGGAGACTGTTTCAGCCACCGGCATCGGCGGTTCAACTTCAGCCGCCGCTGCGACTTGGGGTAATTCCTCGGTAGCTGGGGGAGAAGACGTTTCAACAACAGGCGCGGCAATGGGTTCTTCAACCATTGGCGCTATGACATGAGCCTCAGCCGGCATTTCGGCTGGAACGTCAGCGACTGGGGCAGACGATTCATCGGTCGCCACCACAGGCGGCGGCGCCTCGTTTTCAGTACGTGCATCGGCTTTCGGCTTACCAACCAAGTTCACGATCTTGCGATCTTTTGGAGGTACGGCCGCAGCTGGCGCAGGGCGAGGCGCTTCAGCCGCAGCCGGCTTTGTCCCGCGTGCCAAGCGTTGCTTTAGAGCATCGACCTGTTCGGGTTCCAGGCTGGCCAATTGGCTCTTCACATCGAAACCAAGACCCTTGCACACATCGATAATGGTCTTGCTGTCGACCCCTAATCCCCGCGCCAAAGCGAAAACGCGTACTTTCTCTTTGTTGTCTTTCGTCTGCTGCAAGCGAACTCCCCCGGAATGTACGTCGCCATCCCGTCTCGCTAAAGAGCGAGTGTGACAGTTTGAACGGATAATGAGGCATTCTAGCCGGCGTCAGGGAACCGGAAAAGAGAAACTCTCTCCCGATACCATCGTATACGAGGTTGCGACAATTCGCGGAGCAAGATGCTCGCGGCGATCCATCAGTTTAGGGCGTTCAAGATTGCATGATGTCGGTAGACCCTCGCCAGCCGGTCGAAAAAAGGGTTATTCGGGGAACAGCCATAGTAGTTTACAGGTTTGACCGTCCATTCGTCCAGTCGGATTTCTTCGAACTCTGCACTTTATGACGAATGAGGTTGCTCTTCACCCGCGGGTGTCTCCCCGCCATGGGGGTGGTGATGGTGTTCATCGGCAATGGCAGTTTCAGTTGGATCAACGGCTTCGTCGGGCGCATCGGCGTCGAGTTCAGCGCCGACCGTTTGGTGATTTTCGATGACCGCGTCTGCCGTCGCTTCATCAGATACAGGTGCGGCGTCATCCGAAGCGAACAGACCTGAAAAACCACCCACCGGTTCAGTCTCATTCGCTTCAACGAGCATGGGCTCGGGGTCGTCGGGCAACGCGCCCTCATCCGGCTGCGTTTCACCTTCCGGAAGCCCTCCGCCTTCAGTCGTTTCGCCTGTCTCTTCAACAGCGGCCTGTTCGTATTCGGGCTCGCCATCGCGCTCGATTTTCTCAGCCATCTCTTCGGCATAGAGAATCATTTCGTCGGCTTGTTCCTCGTTCACTCCGGCCATCTCCGCCAACATCGACGGTTCGAGGAAAGTGATGTCCGTAAAGGAAAGAAAACCTTCGGTAATGAAGAATTCGACTAATTCAGGAGACGCATACGGGATCGAGCTGAACCAGCGTTCGGCCTTTTCGACGCTTTCGCCCAGTTCCTCGTGGGTCATGATTTCAATGTCCCAGCCCACGAGCTTGCTCGCCAGCCGGACGTTTTGTCCACGCCGTCCGATCGCCAGCGACAGTTGATCTTCCGCAACGAGAACGACCGCTCGCCCGAGCGTCGTGTAGAGCATCACTTCGCTAATTTCGGCCGGCTGCAGCGCATTCGGGATCATCACTTGCATGGAGTCGTTCCAGCGCACGATGTCGATGCGTTCGCCGTTGAGTTCGTCGATGACGTTCTTGATCCGGCTGCCGCGGACGCCCACACAAGCGCCGACGCAATCAACCTTCATATCGATCGAGCTGACGGCCACCTTGCTGCGATAACCCGCTTCACGCGCAACTGCTTTAATCTCGATCGTTCGATCGGCGACCTCGGGAATTTCCTGCTCGAACAGTGAGCGAACGAAATCGGGATGACAACGGGAGAGAACGATCTTCACGCGATGCCCATTACGGCGGACGTCCATCACGACGGCCTTCACGCGATCGTTCACGTGCGGAGATTCGCCCGGTATCTGCTCGGAACGTGGCAACAATGATTCGATACTGTTGCCCGCGTTCTTGCCTTCCTTGCTGATGGTGACAATCGCGGTTCCGGCATCGACGCGCTGCACGGTGCCAGTGACCATTTCCCCTTTTTTCGCCTGAAACTCGGTGAACACCCCATCGCTTTCCGCTTCGCGGATCTTCTGGATCATCACCTGTTTGGCCGACTGGGCGGCAATGCGGCCGAGCAACTCCGGGTCTATCAGCTGATCGCCTTTTTGTGCGATAATCTGCCCCGAAACACGGTCGATATAGACAATGACATCTTCGTCCTCGCCCGCGTTCCGCTGGGCGGCCAGTTGCAAGGCCGATTCGATGCCGGTGAAGATCACCTCTTTTTGGATGTTCTTCTCGCGGTGCATGACATCGACAATTCGCAGAAGTTCCGGGCCATTCATCGCGTATGCTCTCGTAACCAGTTAATCAACGCGCCAGAGAAATCCATCCGTACAACCCGCTTCAAGTTTTTAAGCAAACCCGATTGCTACGTCCGTTAAACAAAAACAGACCGATCGGCGGCCCGGTTCAGCGCCGCTTTTCGTACCATTTCGGATTCGAAAACAGGCGCTTCCCTCGAGCCCCCAGACGCGGTCGGCCTTGGCCTACGCCTCGTTCGGGTAATGGGATGCTTTGTTATTGTGATAACCGGGTGCCCTGTCAGCAAGTGCAGGCGTTCAGATAATTGCGGATGGCGTTAAAACTTGTTGTGTTGAATGGGCGGCCAATCAGATACAATTGGAATTGATGAACCTCTGAGTGGAGCAGCGAATGCCATCCCCATTCCCGGGTATGAACCCATACCTAGAACAGAGCGACGCCTGGACCGACTTCCACGATAATTTCATCATTCGCATTCAGGAAGTCTTAAGCAGCCAGGTTGGGCCGAATTATCTCGTCAAACTCGAAGTCCAATTGATTCTGCATGAACGCTCGGCCGAAGAGCGTCGTTTTTTCGGCATAGCAGATGTGGCTGTCGCAGAGCCCGTGGCACGAGAAAGGCCCGGCGCGACAGTTCTATTGCCAGCGCCGATACAACTCGAGCTGCCTGCGGTCGAAATCGAAAAGCATCGATCGATTGAAGTCCGCGATCGAAAAAACCGCCGATTAGTGACTGTGATCGAGCTCTTAAGTCCTGCCAATAAAACGCCGGGAACTGATCGCGATGACTATCTGAATAAGCGGAAAAAGATTTTCGCCGGTACGACCCATCTGGTGGAAATTGACCTGCGCCGAGGCGGCGCACGTCCCGAACCACCAAAACTGCCAATCTGCGATTATTGTGTGTTGGTCAGCCGGGCGGAAGATCGTCCGCACGTCGGGTTCTGGCCGATAGCTTTACGCGATCCGCTGCCCGACATTCCCGTTCCGTTAAACGCTCCCGACCCACCCGTCATCTTAAATTTAAAAGCAGTGTTGGACAAAACCTACGATGCAGCCGGCTACGAAAAATATATTTATCAAGGGCAACCGGAGCCTGCACTTTCGGAAGAAGATATGGCTTGGGCAAACGAGATGATTGCCAAGATGAATTTGCTTCCCAACTAGAGCCATTTGCCGACGGCTTGAAGCCTTAACACGTTCGTCACATGGATCAACGAACAGCAGTTTACAATCTCTGTTTCCGGATCAATGATCCAGCGGCGAGAACGGCCGCTCGTGCAGCAGGCGCCTCAGAGGTTCGGAATTCATAACGACCTGCCTTAAACAAGATCTTAGACCGTGGACGGCGCCATTTCCTCTTCGTCAGCGGTGACAATCAATACCCCTTGAGGCGTAATGGCGAGCGTGTGCTCGACGTGAACGCTCGGCAGGCCATCTTTGGTGACCACGGTCCAATGGTCGCCAAGCGTATCGACATCCGATCGACCCATATTCAACATCGGCTCGACGGCGAGAACCAGACCCATTTCCAACCGGAAATCCGAGTCTTTCTTGAGGTCTTTGCTAAAAAGGTTGGGAACTTGTGGGTTTTCGTGCATCTCCCGGCCGATGCCATGGCCGACATATTGATCGACGAGAGTGAAGCCTTGTTTCTCGGCGTGTGTCTGCATTCGCACGGCGACTTCGGACCACCAGCGCCGCCGCGCCATCTCGGTGATGGCGATACCGAGCACCTCGTGGGCAACCCGGATCAGTCTCAACCGTTCCGCGCGAACCGTGCCAATCGGCAGCGTCACGGCGGCGTCGGCACACCAACCGTCGAACTTGCAGGCGGTATCGACCTTGAGCAGATCGCCTTCCTTCAAAATGCGATTGCCGGGAATGCCATGAACAACTTGCTCGTTGACCGACAAGCAAGTCACTGCCGGAAAAGGCGCCTTGGGGTTAGGGCCAATGTAGCCCTTGAAAAGGGGAATGGCGCCCAAGCCCGCATAAAACGCTTCCACGGCACGATTGATTTCAACCGTCTTCACCCCCGGCTTTGCCATCTCGCGGCAGATGCGCAGAGCGCGGGCCACCAATTTTCCCGCTTCGCGCATCATCCCAATTTCGCGGATTGATTTCAATTCGGGGGCGCGTTGAATGCTTTGTCGAAACACAGACGATGCCTGTTCCTTGTAAGGTGAAAACGAGAGTTCATCGGCCATGTCGCCGTTGGACACGTGCGCGATATTTCGCTGATTACTTGAACTATCCTTGATAGCCGGAATGCTAAAGAGCGACAAGACACCATACGCGTAGCGGAAGTCGTTAGACTACTGCACTCTGGGCGAGCGCCGCTATTCAAGGCACGGATAATCGGGCATTTTTTTCTTAGAGGTGAACGTTGTCATTGCAGCCGTCGTGGCACGTCGAGGAGCTCCCGCCTAGTTCTGAAGGCCGCTTCTGCTTCTAACACCTTTTAGTCGCAACGCACATCATTGCTCGTAACGAGTGCCCGCGTTTTTATGCACGTCGGGGTCGACGGTGTATTGCACCACTCGCACTGAGCCATCGCAATACATCATATTTAAGCCACCTGAGTGAGCGCTGCCCCAGATCAAATCGTTGTTGGTTCCCTTCGTATCCTTCATAGGCGGTGAGAAGGAGCACCGCGTGGTGTCGTTATCGAAACCTACGTGCATCGTCTCATTATCGCCGGTATCGGTGCCGGTCAGATAGTTGTCGGGATTCAGATATTTTTCGCCGACCAGATAGGTGTTGCTGGTGCCGTTGCCGTTCGTCACTTCGGTGAAAGTCGTTTGACTCCGCTCATACACGACTCCGTTCCACGAAGCGGCGCTTCCCCAACTATAAGAACAGGTGAGGCATGCAGGTCCTTGATCGTGTTGATTGCTGTTCTGGTTTCCAGCGTTGGCGGCATAATCGGTACGCGCCAGTTGCGTTGGCGTGAAAGTCGGATCGCCTGCATTAACGGTAAAAACACCTCGATAGCTTTTGCCATTGGCCGGAAAGGGCCCCCCCAGTCGGCGTGAAGGACAGTTATAGAGGGTGACCGGCGTTTGCAATCGCTCTTTCATTCCATCCATCTGCTCTTGAAGGGAAGGTCGATCGTCGAGGTTATATAGGTTCTGTTGTTCGAAAAAGGGGAGCGCCGAGTAAATCCAACCCCCTGGCTGGTCGGCGCCGACACCCCGATTCGGGACGCCCGCCCAAAACCATCCCCAACCACCGGTTGGCAAACTGCCCATCTGATCGTGACAGTTGTGCATAGCCAGGCCGAGTTGCTTCAATTTGTTCTGGCATTGGGTTCGGCTGGCGGCCTCGCGGACTTTCTGCACCGCCGGCAACAATAAGCCGATCAAGATGGCGATTATCGCTATCACCACGAGTAGTTCAATCAAAGTGAAAGCCGACCTGCGAAATTGGGGGCTTCTCGCCAGCGCAATATCAAACACGGCAAACCCCCAAGCGGAGACGACGATCATAACCCGGCTTGCTTAGCCGGGAAAATGAGTAATAAATTCGTTAAGAATCGATTAAGACGTTATGTTTTGAATCATATCTCGTTTCCAGGCTTTAGTAAACAAAAAGTTGTCAAGCTGCGTCGGTATTGTGCCGAAAAAGCGACGGACCGGCCCAAAAGCGTTAAGAATTGAAGTTTCGACGAGGAACTTCGAATTCTCTACGCAGTACCTGTTGCGAAACCTCAGACGCTTTCTACAATACCGAACTCTGAGAATCGGCTTTCTTTGTAGCAGGGCCCCGGCCGGAAAGGCTCGACGATGGAAAAGTGGATGTGCATCGGCTCGCTAAGCGTTGCGGTCATCTTCTTTTTGCTGTTCCTCGCCGATTTCATTGTCGGCTTCCCTTTCAGCAACAGCACACCCGGTTACGATTCCCCTTTCATGCTCGTCGATCTTGGCGGCATTCTCAGCTCGGCAATCATCGCTTACCTCGGCTGGAATGCTTATCGCGATGTCAAGTGATCCGATGCTTCGGAAGCCTAGAGCGCTTGCAATCGGTCTTGAGCATGTTGCAGTTCCAGCAGGGCCGCAATGATCGCATCGCCGGTCGGAATCAATGTTTCGGCTGCCACCGGTACATTTTCGCTGTTTAAAACTTCGCTCGTTCGCCGACTGTTTGTCACGAATCGCAGCTCGCCTCGTCTAGCCCGATTGCGGATGGTTTCGTCGCAGCCTGAAAGAAAGGCTCTCGCAATGTTCGGGCTGGTAAAAGTGACGAAATCAATCTCGCCGCGGCGCAGCAAGTCAAAAATAGGCGAAGCGCTATCTACCGAATCAGCCTGAATGTAAACGGTCAAGCGCTCGACATGCGCCAACGTCAAAAGCTTCTCGAAGAGCAGCGATCTGCCACGATCCGCCTGGGCAATCAGAACGCGCTGTCCAGCAACTCGGGTTTTTATCTCCTCAAAAAGCGATTCCGAGTTCATGGCATCCGAGGTTAAATCAGGCGTCAGATAATAATCGCGTAATTTGGCTGCTGTTGCCGTGCCAATCGCTGCAAGCTTCACAGCGCCTAGGACTCGCGCGTCGAGGCCGCGCTGCCGGAGTCTTTTCAGAAAACTCTGCACGCCGTTGGCGCTGGTAAATGCCAGCCAATCGTACGCGCCTGATTGCAAGCGATCTTGAGCAGCGTCGACCTCGATCCAGTCGGCAGGCTCCCGTATTTCCACGGTTGGCAGCAGGTAAGGTATGGCGCCGAGCAACTCCAATTGGTGGAGCATTTCGATTGCCTGCTGTTGCGGCCGAGTGATGAGAACCCGCTGCCCGAGCAGCGGCCTGCTTTCGAACCAGGATAGAGCCGGCTTCAAACCCACGACATCGCCGATGATCACCAGCGCCGGCGTCGTCAATCCCGCGGCGCGCACGGCATCATCAAGGCTCTCCAGCTTCTCGGCAACCGATATCTGTTCGCCACGAGAGGCATGTGAAACGGCAATGGCCGGGGTACTAGCCGATTTGCCGTGGGCGACGAGCTCTGCAATGATCGAGCTAAGCCGCGAGAACCCCATGTAGATGACAATGGTCCCAGGAAAGGCTGCTATCGCTTTCCAATCGATGCGGGACGAAGGCTTGCCCGGTTGTTCATGTCCGGTGATAAAAGCGACGGCACTGGAAACGGTGCGATGCGTAAGAGGTATTTCGAGGTAGGAGCCGGCAGCCAGGGCCGCGGTGACACCCGGCACAATTTCGAAAGACACGCCGGCGGCTCGAAGCGCTTCGGCCTCTTCACCACCCCGGCCGAAGATAAGGGGATCGCCTCCCTTTAATCGCACGACGGTTTTGCCCTGGCGTGCTTCTTCAATCATCCGCACATGTATATGCGGCCAACGGTCGGGATGGCAGTTCGCTAAATCGCGTACACATACCAACTCGGCGCCTTCGCGAACATGGCTAAGGATTCTGGGTGAAACGAGTTGATCGTAGAGCACGAAATCGGCGAGGGCCAGACACTCCTGCCCTCGCAAGGTCAACAGACCCGGATCGCCCGGGCCGGCGCCGACCAGATAAACATTTGGCTTCTGCATTATTTTCAGGAAGAGCCGCTTGCGGAGCTTGGATATAAAGGATTGTTTGCCTCAAGTGAACTTGGTGGGCGAGCATCAGCCCGTAATCTCGGGCGTTGTTTAACGGCTGCGAGAAACGCGCTTGCCCTTGCCATAACCGTTTGCCCTCGCCTTCGAGAGTAAAACGCGATGCGTGAAAACTGACATGAAAGGGATCTCGAGCACTCGCCCGTCGCTTAAAAGAACTCGATGCACGAAAATGCCTCGATCACCTGTTAGCATATCGACCTCGTCATAAAGCCAGTGGACTCGTTGCTTTGAGAACGGCCAGTCGGGCGCCGGGGACTGTTCCCGAACGCGATCCGAGAGGACATAGATAATCGAAAGAATCTCATCTTCGCGTCTGACCGAGACAACTCCCATAGCCGACCAGAAAGGAAACGTCCCAAATACCTCGACCGGTAGTGAATTTGCCGGCTCCACCACTTCTTCAAAGCCAAGCAACTCCGCATCGTGCATACAAAGATTCGCTAGCTTCCAGACTTGAGAAGACATTCGGCTTCGGATACCTTCGAGATGGCTACGATAGTCGGAAATTGCACTTTCCCAGGCTGCATCGGCTGCATCCGCTTCGACCTCATCTGCAGCGTTAAAACGCAAATAGAGTTCGGGACTGAAGAAACGCATTATTTGTTCAGAGCGCTTTGCGGTTGGGAGTTTCATAAAAAGTATGCCCTGCCGGCGGCCTGGGATCGGGCTGGTAATGCGGCAGCGCATTAGCTCCCGCGCTTGCGTGGGGAGGGCACCGTTTCGCACTCCCGTTAGCGTTGCGCTCGATTGAACCTGCCAGCATTCTGTTAGCAGAAAGGTTCGCGCCGCAAATCACGACATCCTGCCCAATCTTCCTTCTAGCCACTGCACGCGCTTGGGTGAGTGGTTGCCCTTTGTGGACCGACCCGTTGCCGCCAAGTGTAGCCTCGTAAATTTCAGGAAGCAATGGCACAGCTTGGCTAAGGATACTCTTTGCCATTGATTCCGGGCCTTAGCTTACTGACAATTCGCTCACAGCCTTTGCGGCTATCTGGCAGTCGCTGCCATTAATTATATCGCCACTTCCTCATCCCGCGCGCCTTCCTCGCTCTCGTGCATTCCCGAGCCAGGCGCAGGCAGCCATTTGCATAAAAGAATGCCCATCATATAGAGGCCGAACATGGGGATGAACAGCGCCAGCATCGTCACTGCATCGGGAGTGGGCGTCACCACCGCCGAGAATACGGCGAGCACCATGATCGCATAGCGCCATTTCGACAGGTACGCTTGCCAACTGAAGACGCCGAGCCGATTCAGAAAGAGCATGACCAGTGGCGTTTGAAACGAAAGGCCAAAGACGAGCGGTAGGATGAGCGCCAGGCTGAGCCATTCGCTCAACCGAATGTCAGGGTCGACGCCGAGCCAGTCGTTAAACGCCAATAAGGCCTTGACCGAGCCGGGAAGCACGACCACAAAGCACAAGAACACGCCTGCCAGAAACAGGCCGATGCTGAAGGGCAGATAGACGTGAATATAGCGTCTTTCATGCGGGTAAAGCCCGGCGCCGACAAACGCCCAAAACTGGTAGAAAATGATCGGGCTGGCCAGCACGACGCCACACATCAACGTTACTTTGAAATAAATCATGAACGTTTCTTGGACGCTCAAGGCTGTCAGTTGATTGCGCTTGCCAACGCGTTCTTGCGCCAATCGCTGGCCGAGTACGAATTCGATCGGGTGTATCTTAGCGCCCACGGTAGCAAAGCCTTCTTCTCCCGCCTCGTAAGCTTTGCGCAAATCTTCCCGGCTGAGTTCAATGCGGACCGGAGTTGCTTCGTCGAGTTCGACGCTGCTCCCGCTGCGGCTGCGCGCAATCTCTCAGGAATTTTTTCTTGTCGTCATCTCGCCTTTCGCGCTCTTCGGAAGTGGTCGCCTTCGGCAGATTCTCTTCCTTCGCCTTCCAGGCGCGCTCGTCGTAGAAGTTGTTCATCTGGTCTTCGACGGGTGATTTGATGATGTCTAGAACCGGCTTGCCGACGCCGAATTCTTTCCAACCCATTGTCGAGCCGATGCCATCCAGGATGAAAGCGACCACCAGGCAAAAGAGCAATCCCTTCAGTGCATTCCACATCCGCGTGCGCAGTTCGTCGAGATGATCCCCGAAACTCATGCGCGTGTCGGCAAAGATGTCCTCGGAATAGTCGTGTGTACGGGAGATCATAGCGCCGAGGTGGGTGGTGTGGTTCGTCGCGCAAGTCCGCAAGCATGGTGAGGGCGCGAAGTCCGAGCTTTTGTAAAAGGTATGGGATGGGGCATTCTCGGCAATGCGGGAAGAGCTTTCCGTCAAAAGATAGGGGTTATACTGCGGTTGCGCTTCGATTTTTGAGCTTTATCGCCCCGATTGTTCTTCAGTTCGAAGCCGCGCTGGACTGAGTGGCGATAATGAAGGTAGCGCCGGAGCCCGAATGGCCGGAAGAAAAAGATCGCTGCCCAAAGGACGTTGTTGCGAAAGGAGTTTTCGATGCGCCGAATCTCTCTCCTCTTATTGGTCGTTCTGCTTGCAGGCTGCAAGAGCACGATCGGGCCTCTCGCCTCGAAGCAGCGCGAGCAAAAGCCTGACCCCCTTTACAACAGCGAACAGCAGCAGCGCTGGGCGCGGGAACGTTATTCGTATACGGAAGATGCTCCTCTGCTCACTCCGCGCTCCGCCAGCGAGCCGTATGGTTCGGTCGGCCGTTGAACTCTCTTCCATTTGATTTGGCAGGGTAGACGGCAATGATTCGATTTGCAATTCCGGTCGCATGCGCCATTCTTGCCGTTTCCTGTTGCGGGGAAGGCGAGCGTATTGGCGTAGCGCCACTGCCTCAGGACGGAACGGCTCTGCCTTATTCTCAGGTCGTCGCACGTCTTTCCGCGCAGACAAAAACCGCGAAGGAAGAGCATTTCATGAATCGGTGGGACGGCATAGTCGATGCCTCGGTTGCACTGGAACAGTCCGCCAACTATCTCCTGCGGTCACCCGATCTTCCGCCTACACATAAAGCCGCCATCGAGAAAACAAGCGGCGAGATCAAATCGGATATCCTCAAACTACGTGAAGCGGCTCGAAAAAAAGACCAGTCGGAATCGCTGGAGCTCATCCGCCGCCTGCACAATGAGGTGCGCGGACTTCAAGATTACAAGTAAGCAGTTTCTCGGGGTGCGCCGACTCTTTCTGGCAATTCTGGCGAGCGGCGCGGCGTAAGCCCGCCGTGGGTTCGGAACCACGGCGGGCTTACGCCGCGCCGCTCGCCAGAATCCGTTGGCGCACCCGATTCTCGAGGCGGCCTCATTTTTTTGACCAGGCCCGCAATTCCGCTCAAGTCACTCCGCTCGGCTTGTCGATTGTTACGAATAACCGGTTTGAATGGGTCAATCCTATTCCCGGCTTCGTGCATTCAGGCTGGAGTGACGCAGATGAAGCGTAAACTGTATTTCTCGACTTTGGCGCTTCTGGCCTGTTTTCCGGCCATCGGCTGTGTGCCGTTGAATGCCTACGACAGCGACCCGAACACGCGAACCCGGCAACTGCTGAACCAGTCCGAAGACCTTCGCCAGATCCGCGAAGAAAAGGCACGTTTCTGGTTCACCAATGCTCCGTCGAATTTGACTTACGACCGCTTGAGCGGTTCCGTTGGGCCTGGCGGGCTGTGATCTGATCGCTTGGCAAGCTAATTAAATAAAACCAAAGCATTAGCGCGGCCGCAAACCGCGCTGATGCTTTTTTTTATCGGTCAATGCAGGCCAGGTGAGGAAGTTTTGTTAGCCGCGACGCGAAGGCTTTGCGCAGCGGAGCGCTTTCGGCCGGCAAGCGCTCCGCCTCGCAAAGCCTTCGTGTTGCGGCTAACGACAAACTCCACAAAATAAGAGGCGGTCACGAAGTAAGCAAGCTTACTTCGTGACCGCCTCTTTTCGGCTCGACGCTCTTCGGGTTTGCCTGATGCGCAGTCTTTCGCGCTTTATTCCGCATAAACCTTTGTCGGCTCGACCTTGATCACCGGTTCGACGAGGCTGGCGGTCGTCAGCGATGCTTTGAAGCGAGCATCGCCCTTCTTGACTGCCGTCACAGTGATTCGATAGACAATATCGGCGCGGCGCGAGATGCGCCAGCGACTGAAAGACCACATCGTTGCCCACGACTTCATATTTGATCGGCGAATCGACGTTCTTCAATTTCAGTTGTGGCGGAATCGTGCAGACCAATTTCACATCAGTCTCGGCCTTGGATCCCGTGTTCGTCACTTTGATCTCGTAGGCGGTTTCACCGCCCACTTCGACTGGATCCTCAATATCCACTACTTCCATCAGAATCGCGGAAAGTCCTTCGATAACCGTTTTCAAATCGTGTTCCGCCTTGATGCCTCGAGATGCATGGGCCGTGGCTTTATGGGTGAACTCGCCTTGGGCGATCGCCATGAATTCGCATTTGACATCGCGGCTTTGGCCAGCTGCTAATTCGCCGATGAACCATTTGATCGTCCGGGATGCCTCATCCAACTGGCCTCCGTTGTCTGCCTGGATGAACTTGAAGCCGGCCGGGATGGTTTCTGTAAGGAAAACATTCGAGGCTGGTGCATCGCCCGGATTAGAAACTTTGAGTGTATAGACGCCTTTGCGATCGAGATAACGCAATTTAGGCCCCACAATGGCGAGATCGAGGCTCGGTTGAATGACGTTCAACATAACCGAGTCAGCGGATTTCAGATTTCCTTCGGCCTCGGCGGTTGCCTCACATTTTTGTTGCCCGACGATTTTGGTGACACACGGCAAGGTGATATTTCGCGTTTCGCCGGTGCCAGCGCGCCGATGTCGTAATTGAGGCGATTGCCTCGGATGGTTTCCAGTCCTTCGCCTAACGTCGCCGAAATCTTTACGTGTTCGACCGTGTAATCGCCGGGATTGCTTACTGCCATCACGACGTTGGCCGGCTCGCCGATGAGCACTTTCTCGGGCGCCTGGAGTTTTACCAATAGCTTCGGTTCGCGCACGCGGATTTTGGTCATGGCCGAGCCGGTGAACGTCACCCACGCCTGGCAAGACATATCGCCCCGTGTCGGGGCCTTCATCTTGATCGTCAGCCGGCGCTCTTGCTTGGCAAGCAAGTTGCCTAGCTCCCAAACGAGGATTCGCTCCTCGCCCTCGGCTTTCGGATCGGTCGAGACGATCGTGATTCCGTTCGGAACGCGAGCCTGCACGATGACTTTTTGGGCCGGAATCGACGATGTGTTGCGTACCGATAGCGTGTATTCCATTGGAGTACCGACTTTGGCCGCAGTCGGCCCGAGCCATTCCAGCGCGATGGATGAAAGTGTGGCCGACATGGGCATTTCAGATCGAATTCCCTGTTCGTGTGATTCCACGGGCAGTGTGCCGCCATCCGACTCATCCATCGAAGGTCGAGAGCTTTCGCTCCGGATCGGTCGAGTTTCGGGCAGTTGAATTGGGTCAGCGACCTGCGCATTGGCTCGCGCGGCGTCTCCCTGGGGTCAATGATCAGAGGAGGAGGCACCGAATTGCCGACTGGGACGATGTTTGATTTCGGCACGCCGACATCAGGGACGGTAACCGGAAAAGACTCATTAGCGCCTTGAGGGATCGTCTCAATGATCGGCTTGGATCGTGGGTTGGGCGAATTGTAGCCGGGTTGTGCCTTGCCGAGCGTGGCCCAGCCTACCAAGGCCGCGAAGCCGAGCAGCAACATCCCGGAGATAACGTATCGTGTCCGCATCCTGCGTCCCCCCCGTCGCCCTGCGATCATCACAATGGCGACCTCTAATAGCCAGTCTCGCCGTCTAATGCCAGTTTCAATTCAAATAAGAAGCGTGCCTTATAACAAGCGCTTCGGCTGCGTCAAGCTGAAAGAGTGGGTGCCGCAGCAAAGGGCTGCGTTACCGATTCTGGCAAAACGGCAGCTCGCCTAGCCTC
Source organism: uncultured Planctomycetota bacterium (assembly GCA_963718635.1). GTDB lineage: Bacteria > Planctomycetota > Planctomycetia > Gemmatales > Gemmataceae > JAIOQJ01. Next base: position 598,783 of record OY970367.1, read on the forward strand.
CACCCGGCTTCGCGGGGCCAGGGCAGGGCGGGGGGAGAGTTCGCGAGTACCGCGCCTCGTTCGACGCGAAGCGTCAAACGAGGATAAATTTCGCATTTTCCGTTTTACGCGCCCCTAAGCTAATGTATCCCCTGCGCCTGCCTAAGAATCCGACAGCTTATGCTGTCCGACTCGCCGGCGCCGATGCGCCCATGCGGCTGCTTCGCAGCCGATTCTCTCGTAGGACGCAATGCGAAGAGACAGTCGCCTCCGGGAAATATTTCCCGAAGGCGAAACCCGAGAAAATCGTGGAAAAACGAACGTGGGGAAATGCGGAATGCAGAATTCGGATTGCGGAATGACATCAAGGTCCAGCGCTCGACACTCAATTGTCCGTCATTCTGACACGACCGCCTTCGGGAAATATTTCCGGAAGGTGAAACCCGAGAAAATCGTGGCAAAACGCGCGATGAGTTTTAAAACTTCCGTAGCACATGCGTCTCGCTTGTGCGTTGTTCAAACGCTCAACGCTCAATCGCCCGTCATTCTGACGGCGCAGCTTCTGGAAATATTTCCAGAAGCTGGAATGCGAGAAAATTGTGGGGAAAACGCGCAGCGACTTTGCAGTGAGAGCCGTGACCGTAAGGGAATGGGGTCCCGACCACTCCCTAACGATCGCGGCTCTGATTGAAGCGCTCAGGAGACCCTTCTGGAAATATTTCCAGAAGGGCCTTTCCAATTAATTCGTGGGAAAACGCGCGATGATTTTCCGACTTGACGTAAAACTCAGTCGCCGGACACCCGGCACATGAATTGCACTACAGCGCTGTCAGGACAATGCTGAGCACCCTATTCCAAGCAGGAAATTTCACTCGTGCCTCAACAAGCCGCCGATACGACCTGGCAACGATCTGTCATACTGTTAAGCCATGTCGTATTAGCGACGGTAATCATCGGTAGCCTCTATTGGATGCAGATGATCTTCATCCCGGTCGTTCTGGCCATCCTGCTCACGTTCGTACTCAATCCTTTTGTGAAACGCCTGCAAAAAAACGGATTGCCGCGCGTGCCCGCGGTCTGCATCGTCATTTTGCTTACTGGAACCTTTCTTGGCGGAATCAGTTGGCTGCTTACCCGACAGGTTACGGCTCTGCTGCAAGACCTGCCGAATTACGAAGCGAACATCAAGACGAAGGTCGAGTCAATCAAGAATATGGGATCCGGCACCGGCCGTTTCGAGAAGATGATTCACGACATCATCAGCCAGTGGAAAGGTGAAGTGCCGTTATCCGAAGATGGTGAGCCAGCGCCTTCCGCAGCAGCTAACAACCAGAAGACAGTGACGATTGATTCAGGCCCATCATGGTTTGCTAACCTGCCGCAATATTTAAGTACCGCGTTGCAATCGTTGGGCGGGCTCGTTTTCGTTCTAGCGCTCAGCGTTTTCATGTTGATGAAGCGAGAAGATCTGCGAAGCCGATTTCTACGGCTAGCCGGGCGCGACCGTCTGACTGTCACGACGAAGGCACTCGATGAGGCTTTTCAACGCATCGGCCGTTACCTCTTCATGCAGTTGATTCTAAATAGTACCTACGGCCTGTTTCTGACAGTTGGCCTAACCATCATCGGCGTGCCTCACCCCGTGCTCTGGGGCATCATGATGGCGGTGCTGCGTTATGTGCCTTACGTCGGCGCGTGGTTTGTCGCGGCGCTCATGCTCACTTTAAGTGTGGCCATGGCCAATGGCTGGCTTCAACCTATTTTGGTGCTGAGTCTGTTTTTGGTGCTCGAACTGTTGGCCAGCAACGTGGCGGAGCCGCATCTTTATGGCAAAAGCATCGGTGTATCTGAAGTTGCCCTGCTTGTTGCCGCTGCCTTCTGGGCATTTCTATGGGGCCCGATCGGCTTGGTGTTATCCGGCCCAATGACAGTATGTCTGGTGGTTCTTGGCAAGTTTGTGCCTCAACTGAAATTCCTCGATGTGCTACTGAGCCATGAACCTGCGCGATCGCCCGACCTCAGTTTCTATCAACGGCTGTTGGCCCAGGACGAGGAAGAAGCGATGGACGTCGTGTTGGCGGAAGCCAAGCCACCGACTCCCGACCGCGTTTACGATACGGTGCTGGTTCCAACGCTCATTCGCGCCAAGCGCGATCGACACAACGACACCATCACGGATGACGACGCCGGCTATGTCGAACATGCCATCCGCGGCGTGATCGGCAAGATGACCGAATCGCGGAAAGCAGACGGTCTGGCTGAATCGGCCGAGCCGTTGCCGCAAAAGATTCAATTGATTGCCTGGCCCAGCGATGATGAATCAGACGCGCTGGCGCTGCAGATGTTGCCGCTGTTGCTAAATCTGGCATCCTGGGAAGTGGAGATCATTCCCGCAGACATGCGCAGCGCTGATGCCATCGCCACGATATTCGAGAAAAAGCCACCGGCAGTCTGCATTGGAGCCTTGCCGCCTTTTGCACTGGCACGCGTGCGTAGCCTTTGCAAACGGCTGCGGAACGAGCTCCCGAATACCAAGATTCTTGTCGGCTGTTGGGAATTGAAAAACAATATCGAACAGACGCAAAAAGAATTGAAAGATGTCGGGGCCGATGCCGTGCCGTTGACTTTGATGGATTGCCGCAACACGCTCAACGGCTGGCTACATGAATTCACACCGGAAGTGCCAAAAATTGAGAAGCTGGAGATGGAAGGGACCATCGGCCAGCCTGACAAGCAGAATAGTCCGGCTGCGACAAAGTGAATCAGGGGGCGGCTAAGTCGTTCGACACGAGATCGACGGAGCCTTGCACGATTCGATAAAGCCCCTTGCTGATGCGATCGACGCTCTCGCCTTCTTCGGTAACGAGCGTCTGCGCTCCATCCGCTTGGCCTGCGAGTATTTCGGTGAACACATCAATTTGATGACGATGCCCAAAACGATCGAATGCTAAAAAGGTGGCATCACGCCGTTGAATTCGTTTTGGGCCGATTTTGCCATGTTTGCTCAAGGTGATTCTCGATAAGTTGCCGGCGATCGCGGAATACGCATAAATCCTATCTCTTTTTAGCATAACAGAATTAGGATGGATGGGGGCTAAATTCCGCCCGTAAGCGATAAATTGCTGGTTGTAGCCTCGTCAAATGTGAACGTCGATTTGAGCGATAACGGGAGATTTACGATGCTCGAACTCCAAATTTATTCCGATGGAAAAGTGATCCAAAACAATCCGATTGACAGCCTCGAGAAGGGGTCGATTGCCGTGCGCGAACAGACAGAGAACTGTGGGCACGGCGAATGCGAGCGACGGCGCTGACATGATTGCTACAGACGGCAGACCCACTCATGAGTTCGATTTTAATGCGATGGATTTCGTTCCGCTCGACTGACGTTTCGGACAACGCACGCTCTCACCGAATGTTCGAAATCGCTTGTGGAACGAAACGACTATGCCAGCCAAACGAAAAACCACCAAGGCCTCGACCGCTTCTGCAACCACTGCTGCGGAGCAACCTGCGGCCATTGCACCCAAGAAGATTCTGGCAATCGACGTCGGCGGCACGAAAGTGAAAATACTTGCGACAGGTCAAACCGAGCCGCGGAAAGCGCCGTCGGGCGCCCGGTTCACGCCGGCTAAAATGGCCGAGGTTATCAAAGATCTCGCCAAAGACTGGGAGTACGAAGCAGTCTCAATTGGCTTACCGGCTCTCGTCGGAATGCATGGTCCTCGATCGGAGCCGGGCAACCTTGGCCCCGGCTGGGTCGGCTTCAACTTTGCCGCCTCGTTCGAATGCCCGGTTCGCATCATCAACGATGCGGCCATGCAGGCGCTGGGCAGCTATGAAGGCGGCCGAATGCTCTTTCTCGGCTTGGGCACCGGTCTCGGCTCGGCCCTGATCGCGGAAAATGTCATCGTCCCCTTGGAACTAGGCCAGCTCCGCGCTCGCGATGGGGAAACGCTCGGTGAGATTCTCGGAAGACGCGGGCTTCAACGGCTCAAGAAAGTGCGCTGCGCGAGATTCTCAAAGAGGTGACCGCGATGCTGGCCGGCGCCTTCGTCGTCGATTACATCGTCCTGGGCGGCGGCAACGCGAAGCGGGTCAAAGAACTGCCGGCCGGCGCTCGCCTCGGACACAACCTAACGGCGTTCCGGGGCGGCTTTCGGCTTTGGAGCGTCGAGGATGTGCCGACCCTCGAAGCTGACGCCAGCCAGCAGCACGTTGCCCGCGCGCTGACCGACTGGCGCATGATCTGAATACGAGACTTGCATCTAGCGCAAAGCTCAGCGGCTCTTTGACGCGCCCTTCGCCGATGTGTTTTTCGTCTTCTTCGTCGCCGCTTTGACGGCCGGCGCTACTGTCTTGGACACGGCTTCTTTCACCTTTTTCAACGGCGATGCTGCTGCCTTGCCCCCTGTTTTCTTTTTTGCGGCCGGCTTGGTCGCCGCCTTTTTTGCCGAGCGCAGGGCGTCTCCCACGGGCTCGATGACGTGCTTCTCCGCAGCCTCGCCGACCGAAGTGGCTGCTTTCTTAATCGCTTCAGCGATCTTGCCAACGGTCGTCTTCTTCTTGCTGGCCATCATCTTTTCCTTTCGAGACGGTCGCTTTCACGGCCATCAATGTAAATGTTCCAATGGAACTACTTACTTGAATTGCCGAAGCACGACAACCCTCAAATTGTTTTCGAGACGATTACAAGGTGACAATGAATGCTGGCGAGCCGTGAGCGATGGCGCACGATGCAGCCTTGATTGCACAGCACTCAATCGCGAAGCTTCATGCTGATGAACTTCGTTTCGAGGTAAGCCTCCAAGCCTTCGTGCGCGAGCTCGCGTCCTAAACCGCTCTCTTTCATGCCCCCGAAGGGACACTGCGGAGTCGCAGGCACCGGGTCGTTGATTCCGATGATGCCGGCCTCGAGTCCTTCGGCCATTTTCCAGGCGATGCTAAGATCATTGGTGAAGACGTAGGCGGCGAGGCCATACTTGGTGTTATTAGCCGCAGCGATCACCTCTTCCAACTTGCTGAAGTCGAGGATCGGCATGATGGGTGCAAATGGCTCTTCGGTAAGGATTTTCGCATCGGCCGCGATCTTGTTCAAAATAGTTGGCTCGAAGAAATAACCTTTCGTAAACCGATCGCAGCGCTTGCCGCCCGTGAGCAATTTCGACCCGCGACCGGCGGCGTCGTTCACCAGCTCAACGGTGTTGTCCATCGCCTTTTTTTCGAACATCGGCCCGATCTCGGTGCCGGCATCCAGACCGTTCCCGAGCTTGAGGGCTCGTGCCGCTTCAACGGCCGCCTCAGTGAATCGCTTCTCAATGTCTCGATGAACGAAAAAGCGCGACGGCGAAATACAGACTTGACCGTTGTTGCGGAACTTGCCGATCACGGCTGCTTTGGCCACTACTTCCGGATCCGCATCGGGGAAGACGATAAATGGTGCATGCCCCCCTAGCTCCAAGCTGAGACGCTTAACCTGATTGGCGGCGCCGCGCATCAATTGTTTCCCCACTTCTGTCGAGCCGGTGAAACTGATCTTGCGCACGATCGGGTTTTCCAGAAACTCGGCCGCGATGTCGCCGGCCGGCCCCATTACCAAGTTGGCGACTCCCTTCGGCAGGCCCGCGTCGATCAAACAATCGAAGACATTGATGAGCGACAAGGGAGTCTGGCTGGCAGGCTTGCAAACGATCGTGCAGCCGACGGCCAGGGCCGGGGCAATCTTTCTAGCTTGTAGCGTGATCGGGAAGTTCCAAGGGCCGATCGCTCCCACCACACCGACCGGGTGCTTGATTGTCAAATGGCGCTTGCCCGGGGCACTGTTCGGAATCACTTGCCCGTAAGCCCGCTTGCCTTCTTCCGCAAACCACTCGAACGTATCCGCCGAGTGCAGCACCTCGGCTTTCGCCTCCGCCAACGGTTTACCCTGCTCCATCGTGAGCGTGCGAGCGATGCCATCAGCGCGGTTGCGCATAAGCTCGGCGGTCTTTTTCAGGATTTTAGCCCGATCCCACGATGTCAGCTTGGCCCAGGAATTCATCGCGAGATGGGCCGCTTCGATTGCCCGTTTGCAATCGGCACGCGTACCGAAGGCCACTTCGCCGATCGATTCTTCGGTAGCTGGATTAATGACGCTCAAACGCTTGCCGTTCCCGGAATCGCACCAGGCGCCATTAATGTAAAGCTGCCGATAGCCGCCGGCGGAGAGAGCAATGGGATCGGCTGTGGTCGCGGCCATGAAGGGACTCCGTTGTTGATCAGCGTGTTGGCTTAAGGTCGTCACAGAAATGCTATCGCGGCAGCGAATTGGGGCAATGGACGAAAAAAGAGCAAGCGAAACGCTTGCTCTTTCTGAATGCATTCGAAAGTTACTTTTTAATCGTCTCGGTTTCGCCCGGTCTCATCGCGATCAATTGTTCGACCGCTCGGACTTTCAAACCGACGAACAGAACGTTCGGAATATGCAATTCCTCTGGCTTCCCGCCGTTGAAGGCGTTGATGATAAGGTCGCCTGAGCCTAGCCCGAGCAGCCAATGCCGGAAGACATCGTCGCGACGTTTCTCAAAAGACATGTTTTCCGTGTCATAGCTTCGCGATGAAGCTCCAAGAACAAATTCATGGGTCATTTGCCCTGGCCGGACGCGCCAATAACTCATTCGATCAAAGACAAACGTTGTAAGAGTCCAAACGAGGCACATCAAGGTAGCAAACCAGAAGTAAGCGCCTTGATTCAAATGAATGTGCAGGTTGCCAAAGAAGGCGAGAATGTTATCCCATAAGCCAAAGTAAGCTAGTGTAACGGTGGCCGTGATCATCGTTAAAATCACCACGGTGGAGGCCAATCCCCGCACGACGACGTTAGAAATCATGATGACGGTAAACAGAGTCAGGAAGAACAGCACCCCCGGATTGTTGCTCGGCGTGATCCAAACAGTATTACCGCCCAGTTGAACGGCTACGCCCTCGTACTGAGTGACCAGGGCCATTATGTAGCCGACGGCCCAAACCGGCCACCAATAAAACAAAGACGAATGGCTGACGAGCAACACCGAAGGCTGATAGGCTTCCGAATGAGTTAAAGTTTGTGCCGGGGCAGGCGCGACCATCATGGGCGCAGGTTGCTGTTGGTAGACCGGTTGCTGCATCGCAGGCTGCGGCGCCGCTTGCTGGTAAACTGGTTGGTCGTACACCGGCTGTTGATAAACCGGCTGGGGATTGGAATTGAGCGTGGGCAGCGGTTGCACGGGCACCGGGTTGCCTACTGTAGGTAGATTCTCTGCCATTGCGATGCCTCTACGTTCGATTGACGAATTGCGGATTTAGAAAATAAGGGCCGGAACAGGCCGACCCTTTTCATTTGCCTACTTCGCTTTCACTTCGACGGAAAACTGCACGACGTCTTCGGGAAGATCTTTCTCACTCGGCACAGTGGCCACGACTTTTGCCATCCCTTTTTCAACCTTGGCTCCCTCTTCAGCCTTGAGGGTTACGCTTAATGTGTCTTTGTTTTCTGGGATTACCAATTCGGACGTCACAACGCTGACGCCCGCAGGCAAATCCGCGAATTTCAGATTGATTGGACCTTTAAAGTTCGTTCGACTTGCCCTGACGGTAAACTCGTCGGTACCGTTTTGTTTGACCGACTGGTCTCCGATGATGATCTTTAACTTTCGATCGGAGCCCGGCTTCTCTGAACTCCCCGGTGCGGTGGATGAGCCCGAATTACACCCGGCAGGCAGAAGAAAAGCCAAGCCGAGGATTGCCAGACATAGAAATTTCATGAAGTTTCCGTGATTAGAGTGAGAGAACTGCGGTCATCCCCACCCGATGCAAATGCGATGCCGCGTTTGAGCCAAAGTTTGTCACCCAAGCGGACCTAGCGACACCGGCGCTCCGGTCGCTTGGCCGTCGTTGGAAGTCTGCATAACTCGTCGCGTCAAGCCAGCAGCCGCTATGATTTGGGATCAAATCCAGTACGAAAGCATTAGTACTATGAGACAAGCGCAACTGCCGACGTCAAACAGGAAAATCGATGAAAATTCACGGCATCATCCCGCCTGTAGTCACACCGTTCAAGGAAGACGAATCGCTCGATCTTCCTCGTTTGAAACAGCATATTGACTGGCAGATTGCTTCAGGCGTTCATGGCATCTTTGTGCTTGGCACGACCGGCGAATGTTGTTCGCTGGACGAACTTGAGAAACAGCAGGTAATTGCTACTGCCGTGGCGCACGTGAATAAACGTGTTCCCGTCTTTGCCGGCACCGGCGCCGAGACCACTCGTGAAGCCATTCGTCTGACGAAAATGGCTGAGCGCGAAGGCGTGGACGGCGTGTCGATCATCACGCCTTATTTCATCATGCCGAATCAAACCGAGATTGTGGAACACTATCGGCGCATTGGCGACCAGACGGCCCTGCCGATCGTCCTATACAGCAATCCCGCCACTTGCGGCGGCCTGAAGATCGACCCGGAAACGGTTGCCAAACTTGCAGAAGTGAAAAACATTCAAGGGATCAAAGATTCCAGCGGCGACCTGCAAAGTTTCATCGAGACGGTGAAACTGGTGCCGACCGACTTCGCAGTTCTGATGGGCCGGGACACCTTGATCTGCGCTTCGCTGATGTTCGGGGGCAAAGGCGCTGTGCCCGCTTCATGTAATGTGGCGCCAGCATATTGCGTCCAGATTTTTGAAGCGTTTCAACGAAATGATTTCGAAACGGCCAAAGCAATCCAAGCACGATTGAGCCCGGTGCGAATAAGCTTGACGCTCGGCACCGCGCCCGGGCCTGTTAAAGTAGCCATGAAATTAATCGGCAGGGGCGCCGGTCCCAGCCGTAGTCCGCTGGGTGAGATGACGCCTTCGAATTTGGAAAAAATGAAGTTAGTATTGCGAAATGCAGGTTTGATAGGGTAATACACAAGCCGCCTACGACCTCGCAGGATCGCGAAGCCGCAAGCGGCAGTTTCAATCAGGGCATGTCGATCGTCTCGACAGACGCTTTTTCGCGAAGCATCTTCATGCCGCGAACGTTGATCTGCCGCACCCGTTCTTTGGTGATGCCGAAATGATTGCCGATTTGTTCGAGCGTCATTTCGGAAGCCCCGTCGAGGCCGTTACGCATCCGGATGACATCGCGCGTCCTCGGATCGAGATCTCGCAATAGATGGCTGATGCGATCTTTCGCTTGTTCCACTTCCTGCATGATCTCCTGCTCGTCCGTTCGCGTTTCGGGCTTGGTTTCGAACAGATCTTCATGCCCGGTAACGTAGCGCTCCCGATAGTGTTTTTCATCGGGAATGCTGCGGGCAAAGTTTTTCATGATCGCCCAGCTGGCGTACGTGCTGAACTTGAAACCACGGCTGAAATCGAACTTCTCCACCGCTCGCATGAGCGAAAGATTTCCGTCGGAAATCATCTCGAAAAGACTTTCCGCCGCATTGGAGTGCTTCTTCGCGATCGATGCGACAAGCCGCATATTGCAGTTGATCAATCGCTCTTTGACGACATTCACCCGACGCTGCAAGTCCTCGATCTGCCGCATCTCACTCACTCGCACCGATGCCGGGTTGATCGATTTTTTCAACTTGTTCAGTTTGTGTTTCAGGAAGTTCATCAGCCGAAATTGATGTTGTTCCTGTTCCTTGGTCAACAAAGGCCATTCGTAAAGACTGGCCAACTCGGCTGGCACATCGCGGGGCGCCTTCATGCCTCGATGAGATTCGACAAACTTTTCTTCATCGGGCATCGGCTGCGTGATTTCTGCTTCCTTCGAGGCATCGTCGAACGACTCGTGATACATCAGATCGACCGGCTGAATCATCTGCTCGGCGCGAATCTCGTTGATCGAACGGTGTATCGTCGAAGTCGCTTTATGATATTTATTCGCAAGGGTAAGCACGGGAGTCCCCTTCCGGAATGAGTTAAAAATCGTCTCCTTGTCAGCGCCATCCAATGGCCCTGTCGCATCCGGGTATATGGCCTTTTCCGGATGTTCACGATCAAAATTTTTGATCGTATAGCGAACGGTCTCGGCCGAGCGTCCCAGCTTGCGGGCAATCCGCTTGCTGGTTTCGGTCAAACACCCGCCCGCAGCGGAAAGCCTCCGGGCACGGCGGAGAATGTCCTCTTTCTCACCCTGGCTCAGGTGCGAGAATCGGCCGCTCCGCTCAACCCGTTCCTGGTGGGTTGCCAGGAACTGTTCAATCGTCGATTTCGAGAAGGCAAGTTGCCGTCGGCCCTTGATAATGACACGTCGTCCTACCAGGCCACGTTCCCGCCATCGGCTCACTGTCTTCGTTGAAACATTAAACTGCTTGCTGATCTCCTGGAGTGAAAGCATCGGCTCAAGCGCCTGCTCGATCGGCAGAGCCGGGATAGATCTTTCCAAGCACTTGATGAAAAGCAACAGATCGTGCTTCAAATCGGCGCCAAGCATCAACTGATCGACATGGGCTTCAGACCTATAATCGGTGATCCGGAAACTAACGAATGGATAGGGATACCATTTGTTCGTTTCCACCTCCTCGAACAGCTTCTGAGCGCGTACCAACTGCTCCTGCCGGCGTGCGACAGGTGCAAAACGCACCTGTTGATCCGTCAATTGCTTCAATGTTGGATAAACAAAATCGCTCACGGCTTTAGATCCTTAGTTGACCTACTCATAACACTAACCGAGAGGCATCACCAAGTTTTTCGTCTTTTTAAGAAAAAAATTTAAGTTTTAGGGTCGCACCGACGATGTTACTTAATGAGATACTATGCAGAGCCAAACGGTTCGGATCTTGTCCTCGGAAAGACCGGCAAAGGAAAAGAATCGTACTTTGTCTTTCCTTCAGTGGCGAGCTCTGCTTTACTACGAAACATCTGAAGGCAAATGCCAAGCCAATGAGAAATCTTTAACAATCCGATTGGCTCGAACAGCGCTGCGAGTATTCCTAACTTGTTCAGGTCGCGTCATTTGTGGTTGAAACATATCGTAAGTCGCAATTAGTTTTCGCCCCGGTTCTGAATACCTAACGAATATATAGTTGACATTTTTACACGTCTTTGTTCAATTGTGCAATCTTCGTTTGTCTCGAAGTGAAACATCTACCATCGGCGCATCCGCCGCGGGTGTTTCCTTTTGCAGCATGTCATCTGCTAAAAGAACGCCATAAGGGTATGTCGAATTGCGCCAGATCGCGGACAAAGAGGGGTAGAATAGACTGCCATACTGCGCCGTCCGGCGGTTCAGAATAGAAATCAGGAAAACAATGCGCCTAAGTTAGTATGCCCTTATTGCCGAGGTAGCCCGGCGCTTCTCGGAAGTCCGACGACTTCCGCTAACTGGCTAGCGGATGCGTAGCGGAAGTGGTCAGGCTTCCGCTGTCTCACTCGGAAGTCTGACGACTTCCGCTACGGCAGGCGCTTGAGCGTAGCGGAAGTCGTTTGACTTCCGCAGACTTCCGGATTTTATACGGAAGCAATGACAAAAAGATGGTGGCGAAAACATGAGGACACAAACAGGTCCTCTCTTATTTTTTTGCCACCATTTTTTTGTCATGATTTTCCGTGTCTAGATCGGAATGAAGACGCTTTGCAATGGTGGAATGACAGTCAAGGAAGAGGAACCTATGAAACGGACAACGTGCCTCGTTCTCGCTCTAATTGCGTTCCCCGCTTTGGGCCAAGAACCCGTTGCCCTGGTCGAACGAATGGCGGTCGGTTCGGAGTATCGCGTCCTCACGCGCGTGGATCTCAAAGGGGAACTGACAGTCCCGGTTGATAAAGACACGCCGGCCCAAGTTGTGAAGATGACCGGGAAGAGTTCGATCGATTACGACGAACGAATCTTGCCCGCTGGTGATGCCGGCGCCGACCAGAAAAGCGTGAGACAGTACCGCACGATTGACTTCCGCCGGATGATTGGGGATAGGCCCCAGGAAATCAGCTTGCGCCTGGAAGTTCGACGGCTTGTCGTCCTGAAACGTGGCCATGCCAAGGTTCCTTTTTCGCCTGACGGGCCTCTGACTTGGGGCGAGATCGACATGCTGCGCACGGATTTATTCGTCCCGGCACTGGCGGGTTTGCTGCCGGAAAAGCCCGTCAAGGTCGGCGGTAGCTGGCGTGCGAGTCAACTTGCGGTCGCCGAGCTGACCGACATGGAGAAGATCGAGCGCGGCCAAGTCGTATGTCAGTTTGAAGAAGAGCAAGTGATCAACGGCAGGCGCGTCGCGCACATCACTTTTGCGGGCGATCTCGTGGGCATTAACGAAGATGGACCGACCCGGCAGAAACTGAGCGGTCGGCTTTATTTCGATCTGACTTCTTCTTTCATCAGCTACATTTCAATCAATGGCGAGCATTATCTGCTCGATAAAGATGGGCGCGAAAACGGCAAGATTGCCGGTGAATTCGTTCTGGTACGCCAACTCAATCCACGCAACGCCCATATCACTGATGCGGCCTTGGCTAAGTTAACGATCGATCCGAATTCTGATAATACCCTGCTGCTTTACGAGGAGTCTGATCTGGGCGTGCGCATGCTGCACCCCCGGCGTTGGCGAGTGGGACGAGTGGCGCGGGGCCAAATTACCTTGGACGAAGCGCACGGCAGCGGTCTGCTGATTACGGTCGAGCCGGCAATCCGAGTACCGACCGCCGCCGACTACGCCAGCGAAGCGAGACGCTTTCTCGATAAGCAAAAATCGAACGTACTCGCCGCACGCGCGCCGTGCGCCTTGCAATTGCTCCCACCGAGCTGGATCAGTTTTCCTACGAAGCCGAGATGGACGGGCAGCGGGTTGTCATGGATTATCTAATTGCGCGTCAGGCGAACGCCGGCGCCACGTTCGCCGCACGCATACTTGAGAACGATCGAGACAATTTGATAAAAGAAGTGGAACGGATGGCCCGCTCGCTAACGCTCACCCGAAAGCTGGAAGCTAAATAAGTGAAAATCCCGTCGGCTGCGATGCAACCTGAAGGCGTTAGGCTGATTGCTCGTAATTCGAAAGTAAGAAAGTTGCCCTCTCGCACAAGAATGAGTTGACGCATCGAAAGCGTTTGGTCGATGAATCGATCGGTGCCCAGCGGAGCGGGAATTTCTACAATGCTCAAGTCGCTTTTTCCGCCATCCGGTCAGTTGACGCCTTTCGTTGGATCGGAGATGGGTGACTGATGGCTGTCGACTTTGCGCCGCTAAATATCCTGCTTGCCAGTTCAGAAGTCATCGGCTTCGCTAAGACGGGCGGGCTGGCGGACGTGTCCGGCTATTTGCCGCGCGCTTTGGCCAGGCTCGGCCATAATCTGGCCATCATTCAGCCGCTCTACCGTTGCGTTCGTTATGGCCCGAATCCGATCCAGGCCACCGAGTTCTGGCTCCCCGTGCCAATCGGCGGTCAAATCGTGCCGACGCGCCTCTGGAAAACCAAACTGCCGCATTCAGAGGTGCCCGTTTACTTAGTCGAGAATGCCGAACTCTTCGAGCGCGACGACGCCTCGTTCGGACGCGGGCTTTATCAATTCAACACGCCCGACGGAGGCAAGCTCGACTACCCGGACAACGCGGCACCGCTTTACTTTTTTCTGTCGGGCTGTTCTCGAAGCGATACCCTGTCTCGGCTTCACACTCGACATTCTGCACGCGAACGACTGGCAAACCGGGCTGTTGCCTGTATATTTGCGCGAGCTTTATCAAAATCGGCCGGCTTATAAGAAGATTCGTTCCCTCTTTACCATTCACAACATTGCTTATCAGGGCGTTTACGACAAATCGACTTACACAGACACCGGCCTCGATTGGCGCTTGTTTAATCAGCATCAGCTTGAATATTATGGCCAACTCAGCTTTTTGAAAGCCGGCATCGTCTTCGCCGACTGGGCAAGCACCGTCAGTCCCACTTACGCGCAGGAGATTCGAACCAGTTACTTCGGCAACGGGCTCGAAGGAGTTCTGACCGAACGCCGTGAACGGCTTAGCGGCATCGTTAATGGAGTCGATTACGACTCGTGGAATCCGGCGACCGATAAGTTTCTGGCCGGCCATTATGATGCAGACAGCGTTGAGATGGGCAAGCCGCTCTGCAAAGCTGACCTGCAGCGTTACTTTCATCTTCCGCAAGGGCCGCGCATTCCCTTGATCGGGATGATCGCCCGGCTGGTTGAACAGAAAGGCGTCGACATCGTCACGAAGGCCGCGGAAGAGCTTTTACAACAAGATGTACAGCTGGTCATCCTCGGCGAGGGCGATCCTGAATACCATTGGAAACTCTCGGCCCTTCGCGAACGTTTTCCGCTCAAACTGGGCTTGATGATCGGGTTCGATGAAGGGCTCGCCCACCGCATTGAGGCGGGCGCTGATCTCTATCTGATGCCGAGCCTGTTTGAACCCTCCGGCCTCAATCAACTCTATAGTCTTCGCTACGGCACGCCGCCGATTGTCCGCGCAACGGGCGGCCTGGCCGACACCATCGTCGATACCAACGATGCAACCCTCGATGCCCAAACCGCGTCGGGCTTTCGGTTTCAGGCCTACACCGCGACAACGCTGCTGACGACGATCCACCGAGCTTTGGAGATGTACGAGCAGCCAGCCCGCTTTTTGCGTCTCATCCGCTCTTGTATGAAACAGGATTGGTCTTGGGAACGGTCAGCGCATGGTTACGAGGAAGTCTATCGCCGCTTGATCGCCGAGCGCGATGCTCGGCCTGCCACGTCACGGCTTTCGGAGTGGCGCTGATGGGCCGCATCCCGCAACATCCCGCAATCATCGCCAGCTATCAACGACCGCCCGAATGGCGCATGAACCCGGTCACTGGCGAATGGGTCATCGTCGCGCCCCAGCGCTCTGCCAGACCGATGATGCCCGATCGTCCACGGGTGCAGCAAGAGCAGACGGCTGTTGAGCCTTGCCCATTTTGCGAAGGGAATGAAGAGCGCACGCCTGTCGAAATCGAAGCCTTCCGTAAAGAAGGTTCTCTGCCTAACAAGCCGGGCTGGCAGGTCCGGACCGTGCTTAATTCGTTTCCGGCGGTTAAGACTGATCAGTTGCAAAGCATTCACCAATCTCAAGGTGCAGCCGAAGCGAATTTACGGGATAATTTTTTCCAATGTGAGGCGGGCATTGGCCGACATGAACTGATCATCGAATGCCCGCAACACGAGGCGAATCTTGCCCGAATGAAAATTGAACAAGTGCGTGCCGTCGTGAGAATGTGGCGGGCGCGAATGCTCGAAATGGGCCGCGATCTGACTATAAAATATGCACAGTTGTTCAAAAATCATGGAGGCAAAGCAGGGGCTTCCGTGGAGCATGCTCATTCGCAGATCATCGCGACTCCGAAAGTTCCGATAACTATTTGCAACGAGCTTGCTTTCGCCGGTTCCTATTTAGAAAATAAAGGCGCCTGCGTTTATTGCGATTTGTTGAGGCATGAGCGACGCTGCCGGGTACGCTTTATAGCCGAGAATCCTGGCTTTGCTGCCGTGGCCGCGTATGCAGGTCGGCATCCATTTGAAACTTGGATTGTTCCCACGGAACATCGCAGCCAGTTCGAACAAATCTCAGTAAGTGAAATCAATGATTTGGCCACGTTGCTCTTAGAAGTCTTGCGCAAGATGGATGTTGCATTGAGCGGCCCGGCCTACAATCTCGTTTTCCACACATCTCCATTTCACTTGCCTGGGCTAGGCTATTACCACTGGCGCCTTGAGATACTGCCACGTTTGACTCAAATGGCAGGCTTTGAGTGGGGCAGCGGCGCCCATATCAACCCGGTCACTCCCGAAGACGCTGCCTTGGTATTGCGCGAAATTTGAGGTGTTTGTTAGGATACGGGATTAATTAACTTCCCCATGCGGATTCGCCCCCACCCCGCTTGCCGGGGTGGAGCGCCGGTTCGTAACGAGATGAGGTCTTCTTCTTTTGATTTCGCCGCCACCCCGCTTGCCGGGGTGGAGCGCCGGTTCGTAGCTAGAATCGCTGTCGATGAACGTGCGCTCCACCCCGGCAAGCGGGGTGGCGGCGTCTCACTGATGGGCGAGGCTTCTAGCGACGAACGTGCGCTCCACCCCGGCAAGCGGGGTGGTGGCGAATCCAGCGCGAGCTAGATGGGACAGGTCAATAAAATCCAGATGCTTAGGCCGCGCCCCACACTCTGGAGTTCGCTTCGCCTTCGTTAAGCGTAGGTCGTTCGGGTCTGCCTTTGTATTTGTAGATCAGGCCCATGTGGTCGAGACCTAGCAGATGCAGAATGGTTGCGTGCAAGTCGTGAACGTGCATCCGTTCGGAGATCGCTTTGAGGCCGACGTCGTCGGTGGCGCCGATGGTCTGGCCGCCGCGAACCCCGCCGCCTGCCATCCACATGGTGAAGCCTGTGGGATTGTGGTCGCGGCCATCCCCTTTTTCGCTCATCGGGGTTCGGCCGAACTCGCCGCCCCAGACAACGAGGGTGCTTTCAAACAGACCGCGACGCTTCAAATCTTTCAGCAATCCGGCTACCGGAAGGTCCATCGATTTGCAGAGCTTGCTGTGGTTGTCTTCGAGTTTGCTGTGGGCGTCCCACTTGCTGCCCGCGCCATGATAGATCTGCACGAAACGTACGCCGCGCTCCACAAGCCGTCGAGCGCGCAGGCAAAGTTGGCCCATCGTGGCGGTCTCTTTTTGGTCTATCCCATATAAGCGTTGTGTTTCTTTTGTTTCATTGGCCAGATCGACAACTTGAGGCGCCTCGGCCTGCATACGGAAGGCGAGTTCGTAGCTGTTGATGCGGGCGTCGAGTTCAGTTTGTTCCGGGTGCTGGGCGGCAAAGCGCTGGTTCATCTGCCGTAGGAAGTCGAGCTTGCCTCGCTGTTGAGAGTCGGCGACTCCCTCAGGCGTATTCAGGTTTGGGATTGGCTCGTTGCCGCCTTGGATGCGAATGCCTTGGTAAACCGCCGGCATGAAGCCTGCGCTCCAGTTGCGCGGGCCGTTGACGACTTGCGATTGCCCATCGACCATGACGACGAAAGCAGGGAGATTGGCGTTCTCAGTGCCGAGGCCATAGCTGGCCCAAGAGCCGAGCGCCGGTCGCCCGCCAAGGATCGACCCGGTGTTCATCTGGCACACGCCGGCCGAGTGATTGATGCCGTCTGCCGCACAGGAGCGAATGACACAGAGGTCGTCGGCCATCTGTGCCGTATGCGGAAGCCAGTCGGAGACCCATAGGCCACTTTGCCCATGTTGCTTCCACTTGCGCTGCGACGCGAGGAGGGCCGAGCCCCCTTCACCCATCGAGGTAATAAACTTGCCGAAGCTTGCCGGAATCGGCTTGCCGGCGAGTTTATTGAGCAACGGCTTTGGATCGAATAGGTCGAGGTGGCTCGGCCCGCCTTCCATGAAGAGAAAAATGATGTTCTGCGCCGCGCAACCTTGGAGGATTGCTTCGCGCAAGAGGATTCAGCAATGCTTCAGCCTTCGAGTTGCTTGCCAGCAGCGAGTTCAAGGCGATTGCGCCGAACCCACCGCCGCAAGAGGCAAGCCAGTCGCGACGCGAGTAAATGGGGTCGATACGGTAGCAACGGGGATCGCGATTCATGTTTGTTTCGGCCGTTCGTGATCGGTTATCGTTTCTTACTACTTCTTATCCGACACGACCGGCTCTAATGTCACAATGACCTTCGTCTTCAAGGGTGGAATGCGCTCCGTATTGGCAATAAAGCCGAGCTCCGACTGCTCTTTCGAACTCTTCACCGGAAGGTCGAGCATTGAATCGGTGAAGTTGGCGATCGAGATCACCTCGCCGTTGTTCGCACAATAATACTCGGGCCTATCCGGGTCATCGGGGGCTTTGAAGAATCGGCTCCCGGCAAACACCCAATCGTGTTCCATGTCCTTCTTGCTGCGGAGATTTTGAATCCAGTATTGGGCCGGCTTGGTGAGCAGCTTGCCATCGAGATTGTATGTTACGGTTACTTTTATCGTGTCTCCACTGGCAGGGACGTATTCAGGCACAAAGCGGACAGTTTTGCCGAATTTCGCCCCCGCGGCAATAAGGGCGACATGGATGCTGCGGGCATCGAGATCGACATGCACGATTGATTCATGTTCTTTGGTGTTGTTCTTGCAAAGAAAAACTTCCAACGGCCCTTGGCGAAGACATACTTCAGCAAGGATGTGAACACGGCGTTTGCCGTCCGCCGTCTTTTCAAAGAAAAGCGTTTTGTCCCGATTTAATGGCTTATAACTCTCGGGGATTGGCGGATCCTTTTCAGGTGGAATTTCCTTTTCTTCTTCCATCTCGATACGAGTAGCCGTGTTGGGTGTCGCGGTCGGCTCCGGTTCCTTCTCAGCAACCGGAATTGGGTCGCGAGCGCTCGTTACCACATGAGTCGAATTAGATGCGGGATTAGCGTCCGGAGCTTTTTCAGATTTTCTTGAAACTTCCGTTAGAGCTTCGTGCTGCGTGGTTGGAGGCGTTGACGTGTCTTGTGCGCAGCCGCCGGTGAATAATGCGCCGAAAAGAAAAACGAACTTGAAGGACGAGGGAACTGTTTTCATAGGTTTCAGCATATCAGCACCCCATTCCCGCAGGCAATGCAAAATGTCGAAGGTTTGCTACCGCAGCAACGCCTCGGCTCGTTTGGCAACCTCTTCCGGCAGCGGTGTCCGCTTGAAAATGTAGATGGAGGGGTCAATGGCTAACTCCTGGCTTTCATCAATGTTGAACTGCTCGGAGACCGCCAACAAGAAAGATTCGCCCAGGTCCTGTCTTAGTCTTTGGTAGAGCTTTTCGGCATCGGTTCGACGCCAGAAGCCAAGGATTTCGAGATAAACCTGTTTCTTTTTTCGACGATGCGTAAGCACGAAGTCAGGCGTCCAGAAGCCAGCGCCCAATGTTAATAGAGACGCCTCAGACGAGATTTCCCAACCGCTGACCTGTTTGCGGAATGCATCGGCAAAGAGGGAAAGCTCTTTCGGCACGTAATCGCCGTAATCGGCCAAGTGGGACTGCAGGCCGTCGCTCGATGACAAGATAAATTCTTTCTCTTTGCGATCGACACCCCAGCGCACCGCCGCCTTCAACTCGAATTTCTTGCATTGCAGAAGCGAAGGAAGAAAATTGGCCAACTGCACCCCGTACTTTTGCGTGGCGGAAAATAGACTCAAAGGCCCATCGATTTGCAAAATATATGAATCGCGCCCGCCGTTGCGGATCTCACACATCAAGCGGTGAAACTTGATGGCACGGAATAGTTGCCGGTAACGGGCGGGCGTCTCACCCGATATGGAAACCGTGATGCCGGTCGATCGCAACAAAATCGCCTGAGCAAGCGCGACGTTATAACGGTGAAGCAGCTGCGCGGCCGTGCAATCTTTGAACGCCAGCAAGCGTTGTTCAATCTTCAAGTCTGCATAGAGGCCGGAATCGATTTGCTCCGGTGTGAGCCCCAGCTGCGAAGCCGTCTGTTCCAACACTGCTTGGCGATCGAAGGCGCCGGCCATACGTTGCGCCGCGGCGGTTCGAAATACGACTTCACGCAATTCATCGGGTGGATGTCCCGATTCGACGTCGAAGTCACAACGGTCCTCCAACAGCTTCGCTAACCCTTGATGCACCAGTTGCGTTGGATTATCGCCGACGGCAGCGACAATCTCTTCCTCTAATTCCCCGCGTGTGCAGCGACCTGCCAAGCGGAATAGTCCGAGCAGTTGCTCGGCGACCGTAAGCCATTGCGCATCGTTGACGTCGATCCAAATCGGAATGAGCCGACTGCGGGCATGGCGGACGCGAACAAGGTTTCCGGTGAGCATAAATGTTCCGGCAGACGTCAGGCGAGGCGTTCGATTACTCGGGAGATCATTTTCAGCAGGGTTCGGCTGTTCGGTTTCTGTAATAGATCGTCAACAAAGAAATTCCATTGTGCGGGAATACGCAGCTTCGCAATTGTCTGGCCTTTTGCCGGCATTATCAACCGAAGGAGCAAGCAACTCGATCTCCCGTCCGATCTGCCGGGTAAGTTTCAACAATGACTCGACAACACTGTTCTTTTCTTTCAGCCGACCGAGATGCGCGCGAATCAGCACCGGCAGGTTCTTCGCTGTGAAGGCGTGACTGCTTTGGACGGCGGCGGGCTGCATCCCGGTGTTACATAGATATGCCTTGCATAATTTCTCACAGGCCATTTGCAGGAATTGCAATTTATGACACCTAGCGAAATTAAGTTCCGGATGATTTTGCAGGTAATTCCATGCGAAGTAGTCTGCACCTGCTTGCCGCGCGTATCCCCTGGACCATTCGGCGTTTGATGCCATTTAAGCACCAACTGCTGAGAATGGCCGCGGCAAATGTTCGCCGAGAACCCACTCTTCGGGCAGTTTGAGTTTGTCATTCTGAATGTCAACGAACTCCTCAGGAGTGATCTCGACGATAAACGATGGATAGTCGATGCCGCTGCCCGGAATCGCGTCAAAGCCTAATGGCATAATTCCTGCCGCTATGGTATCATCGTTGACTTCCAGCAACTTCACCGGTTCTAAAGGATAGAGTTCGCGCTCTATATCCTTGCGTCGAATGCGAAAGATATTTTGCATTCCTCCTTCAACGCGATAATGCAGGTCAGCAATCTTCTGCGCCGTTTCCTCTTTCGTAATCATCGTTCACTCTCCTGAGTCGAAGCCTGGACGAACTCATTATATCACCTCACTGGAACGCCCCATGCTGCCGCCGTCGATCGCTGGAGAACTCCTCCATTGTGCCACGGGCGATCACTTCATATAGAAGCGCTTGTTTATCCGCTTTTTTACGGAGCAGGCGCCCGAGACGTTGCACATTCTCCCTTACCGTGCTGCTTCCGGATAGAACGATGCCTACGTTTGCGGCAGGCACGTCGACTCCTTCATTCAGCACCTGACTAGTGACCACGATGCTGTATTCACCGCTATGGAAACGTTCGAGGATCTGCTTACGTTCGCGCGCTTTGGTTTGGTGGGTGATGGCTGGCGCCAAGAAGCGACGGGCGATCTGGTAGACCGTCGCATTGTCGGCCGTGAAGACAATGATCCGATCGCGTGCATGTTTCTGGAATAGCTCTTCGAGCTTTGACAGTTTGCCGCCCGCCGCGCGTTCGAGACGCTTGTATTCCAGATAGGCCTTGTGAGCTTCCCACCCCTCTTTCGATTTACTCGCTTCGTAGATGAAGTTCTGCCATCCACGTGGCCCGCTGAGTGAGATACCGCGGTCGTCGATGAATTGCCTATATTTCTGCCGAGCGGCGTTGTACTGATCTTGCTCGTCAACCGTCAGAGCGACAAACACCCTTTCAGTGCGATACTCGGCCAGAAAATCACCCGAGAGTTCTTTGATCTCTCTTCGATAAACGATGGGCCCGATCAATTCCGGGTAGGCGTTCTCCATGCCATCGGCCCGTTCAGGCGTGGCGGTAAGGCCGAGGCGAAAGGGCGCCAGGCTGCCGATTGCCGACATGGCGTAAGTTGGCCCCGGCAGATGATGGCACTCATCAAACACCAGCAGGCCGTAGCGGTTGCCCCAGCGCTCTCATATGAATGTAGGCCGAGTCGTAGGTCGATACGGTGATCGGTTGCAGATCGTAATGGCCGCCGCCGATCAAGCCGATTGGCTCGCCAAAAGCAGCGACCAGTTCGCGATACCATTGATTGAGCAGATCAATCGTAGGTGTGACAACCAAAGCCGGTCTTGCCGTCTTCTCGATCGCCAGCATGGCCACGAATGTCTTACCCGTCCCGGTTGGCAAAACGACGACGCCGCGCCCGCGCTGCTTCCACCAGACTTCAACCGCTTCAAGTTGGTGCGGGTAGGGAACGCGCTCGCTGGTTAGCTTCCATTTTGTCTCTTGCCAGGCGCGAGCGGTATCTTGGTAAGGGACCTTTTGCTCGCGAAGTTGTTCGACCACAGCACGATAGTGACGTCCCTCCGTCCGTTCTGCATTGGTACGCGGATCGGTAGCGACGCCAGGAAGACTTCGCCGCTGCTCCGGCGAGCCGCCGGTTATAGCGACCGTGCCACCTTCGAACGCCAGTTGAATGGGGATGCTTTCCATCCGGGCATTATCGCGGTTAGACGACGTTGTGAACAGCCAGTGCAGGGGTATCAACTACTTCAGAAAAACCGACGTCGAATTTTCAGCACAATCGTCAACCGTGAGCTATAGTTCGCTACGCGGACTGCCGACCGTCAATCGGGCGATCTGGCGAACATTGCAGAATTTCGCGCATTTCTTCACCTTGGGACATGGACATGTCTTCCACTCCGGTCGGTCTGCGTGCGAAAACCAGCGCGGTGGAACATACGCTTGAAGGTGTCGTCGGCCCGGTTCCCTCGTTGAATGATGAGTCCTTGCCAACTCGACGAAAGCCGAAGAGTACGCAGCCGAAGCGCTTTCAGCAGACGCTTGTCGATGGAGTCGAACTGTCGCCTGGGGCGTCAAGCTCTCAGGCCTCGCGGTATCCGTTCCTCAGGCCGCCACTAGCTCCGGACGAGATCGGCCGCCTCGGTATCTATCGCGTTCTGAAGCTGCTTGGCAAAGGGGGCATGGGCTTCGTCTTTCTTGCGGAAGACATTAGCTTAGGGCGGCGGGTCGCCCTAAAAGTAATGAAGCCCGATCTCGATGCCGACCCGCTGGCCTGCCAGCGCTTCTTGCGGGAAGCGCGCACGTTGGCTCGCATTGAACACGAACACCTGGTGAAGGTTTATCAGGTTGGCAACGAAGGCCGAGTCGTCTATTTGGCCATGGAATGGCTGCAGGGCCAGACGGTAGAAGATTGGATCGCGGCCGGCGGACGGGCGGCGCTCTCCGAGATTCCACGAATCGGTCGCGAGATCGCGTTAGGCTTGGCGGCTATCCACCGGCAGGGGGTCGTCCATCGCGACATCAAACCTGCTAACCTTTGGCTCGAAAAACCGCGTAAGCGAGTGAAGATTCTCGATTTCGGGCTGGCCCGGCCCATTGACGACGACGTCAATTTCACGCAATCGGGCGCCATCGTCGGTACGCCTGCGTTCATGTCTCCCGAACAAGCGAAGGGCGGCCGTATCGACGCGCGGAGCGACTTGTTCAGTCTCGGCGGCGTTCTCTACTATCTATCCACGGGCGTTCGCCCTTTTGACGCCGATAATACCATTGCCTTGCTAACCGCACTGGCTATCTACGACCCTCGACCGGTGCAGGAGTTAAACCCCAATCTCCCCGGCGGACTCGCCTGCTTGATCATGCAGCTCTTGCATAAGGACCCCGATCGTAGGCCCGCCTCCGCCGAGGCAGTCGCCGCGCAGTTAAAACGGATCGAAGCAGGCGAAGCAGTTGGGAATGAAACTGAAGAGATCGATTTTTCGTGCTTCACCCCGCCCGATGAAGAAACGCCGGCGCCGACTCGGTTATTGCATAAGCCCGAAAAGAAGTCTGGCCTTTGGCCTGTGCTCTTTGGCCTTGGCGCACTGATTGTGACCGGCGGAAGCATCGCTCTGGTGGCATCCCTGATGCGACCTGGAACAGTGAGTCAAACCTCTGCGCAGCAGGAACAAGCCAAAGCGCCCCTGCCGAAGGAAAAGAAAGCCGCTTTAACCGCACCGATGCCCGCTGCATCGATTGCGGTGTTTTTGAGCGAGCTAAGCCCATCCGACAGCAAAGACTGGGAGAAAGCGCCGCCCGCTCCTCCGCGCCGAAAGGGCGAAGGCCCCGGAGAACCGCCGCCTCCGCCGCGCAGGTCTTCCGAAGATGGCGTCAGCGTTCGAGGCCAAGTTTCGCCGCACGGCATCTTCATGCACGCCGCCATGGGCGGTGACGACGGCCCGAACACGACAAGCATTACCTATCTGATTAAAAAACAGTACGAGCGTTTCACAGCGGAAGTTTCGCTGAACGATGGGCCCGGCCGCAGCGCCAGCCCATTGAAATTCTGCGTTTATGGCGATGGCAAACTGCTCTGGAGTTCGCGCGAAGTGCGAACGCAAGATGACGCACAGCCATGCTCTATCTCGATCAAAAACGTCGAAACGCTACGCATTGAAGTTGAAAGTTGGGGCGACCCCCGCGGTGGCCATGCGGTTTGGATCGAACCTCGATTGAGCAAATGAAACGGAACCCGACTGCTAACGCAGTTCGGCTCGACTCATCCTCAAAATTTGTCGCTCACTTTTCGATGTCTCGAAACGGAACGCCTTTCGTGGGGTATAATTCAATAACCACCTGCTGAAAGCGCGAGACAATTGCTATGACCCGTCTGATTCTCCTTGCCGCTCTAATAGGAACGGCTTCCTACTTTTCGCCTCATTTGCGGGCAGACGAATCACCCAAAAGACCATTCGAAGTTGATGTGCAAACGGATATTCCCTATCGGACGGATAAAGAAGCTGATCCGATCAAACATAAACTCGACATCTATACGCCGAAAGGGCAGAAGGATTTTCCCGTCCTGATGTTCGTCCATGGCGGCGCCTGGCGTTCCGGCAACAAGGCCATGTATGCCAGCATCGGCGCCACCTTCGCCAAGCAGGGGATTGGCGTCGTCATCATCAATTATCGGCTCACCGGCACGCCAAACAAAATCAAGCATCCCGATCACATCAACGATGTCGCCGATGCCTTTGCATGGGTACATGCCAATATCGCCAAATACGGCGGCCGGCCAGATCGTGTTTTCATCAGCGGTCACTCCGCCGGTGGGCATCTCGTTTCGTTATTGGCGACTGATGAATCGTATCTGAAGGCGCGCAACCTTTCCTTTGCGGACATCCGGGGCGTGCTTTCGCTGAGCGGCGTTTACGAGATCACTCCGAACATTAGGGTCTTCGACGATCAATTTGGAACGGACCTCGCTGTCTGCAAGGCGGCCTCGCCGATCAACCACACAGCGGGCAAACATCCGCCATTTCTAATATGCTATGCGGAGAACGATTTTCCAACGCTCGATGTCGGTGCGGAGCGATTCTGCAAAAAGCTCGTCAACGACAAAGTCGATGCCACGGTCGCAAAAATCGCCGGTCGCAATCATATCACCATTATTATCCAACTCGCGGTGAACACCGATGACCCCTGCACCGCCCTGATGCTCGATTTCATCGCGAAGCACTCCGAATGGAAGCGGGCGGTCAAGTAATGATCTAGTTGTTGAAACCTCAATAAACGCGGCATATCTCCATGAATAAAGTCCTGCTCATCATCGGCGATGCCGCCGAGACGTTGGATACTCTCTATCCGTATTATCGCCTGCAGGAGGACGGCTTCGAACCGGTAGTCGCAGCACCGGAAGTGCGACGTTATCAAATGGTATTGCACGAAGTGAAGCCGGGCTGGACGATCACGAAGGAATGGGAGGGGTACACTCTTCAGGCCGACATTGCATTCCGCGATGTAAACCCCGCTGACTACCTGGGCATCTTCTTTACCGGCGGAGCGCGCCGGAATATATACGGGAAGATCGCGATCTCTTGAAGTTGACTCGTCACTTTTTTGAAGCAAATAGGCCGATCGCGAGCGTCTGCCACGGCGTGGAGATTCCGGCTCGGGCAGGCTGCGTCAAAGGGCGGCGAATGGCGACCGTGCCCAAGTGCCAATTCGATCTCGAAGTATGCGGCGGCATTTTCGTCAACGAGCCTTGCGTAATTGATGGAAACCTCGTCAGCGGGCGTACCTATCACGATAATGGGAAGTACCTCGGCGCCTGGATCAAGATGTTGATTGAGGCACGAGCCCGTTCTACTCAGTGAAATCGGCCCAAGGAGCCCCGCATGACGCTCAACGATATGGCCGCCGCTCAGGCAGAGATTTTGATTGCGAATGCGGCCGCCTGGCGTGCGGATGTCGCGCACGTCGGAGGCGCTCGAATCATCGATTGCGGCGGGGCTGTCCAAGGTGGGCTGCAGGCAGGCTTACAAATGGCCCGCGTCTGTCTGGCAGGATTGGCCGATGTGGCCTTGGAACCGTCCGCCGATGGGCCGATGATTCAAGTCTTCTCCGACGACCCCATCCGCGCCTGCCTCGCTTCGCAGTATGCCGGCTGGCAGATCAAGCTCGACCGCTTCTTCGCGATGGGCTCAGGCCCGATGCGAGCGGCATACGGCAAAGAAGCCATTTTCGATGACATTCCGCACTGCCGCGAAGAGCCGAGCTGTGCCGTCGGTGTGCTCGAAACACGCAAGCACCCGACCGAAGAAGTGATCGCCTGGCTAGTGGCGAAGCTGCCGACATCGGTCGAAAAGATTACGCTCGTGGTCGCGCCGACGGCGAGCATGGCAGGGACTATTCAGGTCGTGGCGCGTTCGTTGGAGACCGCCTTGCACCGGCTGCACCAGTTGAAGTTCGATCTTTCCCGAGTAGTCTCGGGTTACGGGGTAGCGCCGCTTCCTCCCGTCGGCGCTGAAGAGGCAAAGGCCATCGGCTGGACGAACGATGCCATCCTCTATGGCAGCCGCGTCGATCTATGGGTGCGTGAAGACGATGAACTGATTTCGTCGATCGGTCCTAAAGTCCCGTCGAATGCCTCGCCCGACCATGGCCTGCCTTTCGCCGAGATTTTCACGCGCGCCGGCGGTGATTTTTACAAGATCGACTCCACACTCTTCGCTCCGGCCGAGATTGTTTTTCATAACTTGAAAACGGGCCGAACCCACTCTTTCGGCAAAAAGGAGCCCGAAGTGCTGCGGAAGTCATTCGGCGGTTGAAATGCCGAGCGATAAATCTAGACACGAAGCAACCGTTGCCCTGTAGCTGGTCAATCTAACACTCCAGTCGCTCACGCTCCCGGCTCGCCTTGCGTAAACCGCAGACGAACCGAGCAGCGTAAGGAGCCGGTTGGTGAGTGCGCAGCGTCCGACACTAACCCGAAGCGTCAGCGAGGCATTCTCCGAAGCGTTAGCGTTAATGTGAGCCAAATAACGCTAACGCTTCCGGGCTAACCTCGCTAACGCGTCGGGTTAGTGTGACTTAGTGAATACAATTTTTAACCTTAGTAATATAGAACCCGATCGCGCACGCAATTCGGCTCGCCTTTGGCGAACCATGGGCGAGCCGAGCAGCGCAAGCTGCCGGGTAATGAGTGGGCAGCACTCTACCCTTATGGACGCTCGAAATCGAATTTTCAGTTTCGCTTGTGTCAACGATTCCAACCTCGTCAATCCAACGAAAACTTTCTGGCTTCGCCGGGTGCGTCAACCGATTCTGGCAAAATGGAAGCTTGCCCCACCCGGCCCTCCCTCCCGCTTTGCGCGAGAGTGCAGGGTGGAGGCTGCTTTGACTGCGAGACCCTGCAAATCCAAGGGACGGTAAGACGAGTTCCGTGCCGGTTTCCCGCATCGGCCAGAATGCATTGGAGCACCCAGCTCCATTTCGCGCGTTGCAAACGAAATCAACTTTTGCTAAATGCTGCATCGTCTCTTGCTTATTGGCCGCTGATGGTAAGAACTTGTAATGGGGTACGATATGCGCCAAGCGGGCTGGCTTGCAGCAGTCGGCTTTGCCTTTGTCGTAAGCAACCTGCCGGGCCAAGAGCCGCATTCCTCCTCGCCCGCCGGAACTACCGGTAGCGCCTCCGGCGGCTGCGCAGATCGGCCAACCTACGCCGCCTACTGCACTACCGCCGCCGATAGCCGTGCCGGTCGATCTGTTCGGCAACCCATTGCCCCCACCGCCTCCACCTCCGCCGCCCGCTCTCACTTATGAGCAAATGATGGAGATTGCGATCGGCGATCCCGTTCGCAATCCGCGCTATTGGCTGGGAGTCGAGGGGATTGTCTGGTGGACGAAGCATCAACCGCTGCCGACACCGATTTTTACTACAGGCCCCGCTTCGGATGGCTCAAACGCCGGCGCTCTCGGCTTGCCGAACACGATATCGTTGAACCAACCATTCCGTCCCGGAGCGTACGGCGGCGAGCGCATCGTCGGCGGGATCTGGTTTAACCCGCAGCATACAGTCGGCATTGATGGCGACATTTTCATCCTGGGTCAGCAACATTCAGATTTCGGTGTCGCCGGCCAATCGCGGACGAGCAATTTTGTCATCAACGAGCCGGTAGCGGGTGCTCCGTTTAACACACAGGTCGTTTCTCCCGGCTTGCAGACCGGCAGCGCAACCGCCAGCGCGAGTCTCTCGGCTTGGAGGCGGGGACATCAACCTGCTCTATAACCTTCATCGCGAAAATGGTTTGACCTTCAACGTGCTCGGCGGCGTCCGCTATATGCAGTTGGAAGAGACGCTCAACATCAGTGCCACTTCCAACGCGCTGGTTAGCACCAACTATACGGACAACTTTGGAAATATTTTGGCCACGGCGACTCCTGGATCGACGGTGATTGTCGCCGATCAATTCGGCACGCGCAATCAGTTTTTTGGCGGACAGATCGGAGCGCAGCTTCGATACAGCAAAGACCGCTGGTTCGTCGGCGCCGCCGGGACGTTAGCGATCGGCGCCACTCACGAGTCCGTGACGGTCGCAGGTAGCACGAGCGTCTTGCCGGTCAACGGAACGCCTATCGTGCTCAACGGCGGCAACTACGCGACTTTGCAAGCGGCCCATACCGGCATCAATCGCTTTGCTGTCGCGCCGGAATTTCAGATGAACGTCGGCTATCAGCTAAGTCCCTATGTTCGCGCGATGATGGGTTACAACTTCCTCTATCTCAGCAGCGTCGCCCGACCCGGCAACCAGATCGACAACACCTACGACGCCAACATCCATCCCCTCGTGCCGATGACAAATTCTTCTTTTTGGGCACAAGGAATCAATTTCAGCTTGCTGTTCAGCTATTAGGTCGATGTTAGGAACGGCGTCTCACTAGCGATTCCGCGCCCGCGCCTCGAACATCAGTTGCTTTGGATTTCGAATCAGCAACTCAAAGGCGGCAGCCAAACGAAGCCGCTGGCGTTGCGTTGCAATTATGTCGTGCAACGACTCAGTCGAAATCGGCCTTCCGGCCAGGTGACGCACCCCCTTCACGAAGCGGTTCTGATTGGTGGCCCACCAGCGCTCGATCTTCACTGGATCGGGCCACGGCAAACCTTCATCCGGATCCATTGCCACGTTTTCATCCAACGCGTCTTCGTTTGGCCCCGCGTCGAATCCTTCAGGGCGCCGGCCTTCCAGATTCTGATCTCCTGGATAACAGCCCGTGATAAAGGTGAACGCTTCGCCTGCTACTCGCGCCAGCGCCGGCTTCGCCATTGCTTCCAAGATTCGCGAAATTGAGGCCGGGTCGCCGACAATGCCCATTCCTTGAATCGCCAACCGTTCGCCTCCCGGCAGCGAATTTAACATGGCCAACCAGCGATGGGCCGCTGCGATATCGAGACGGCGAACGACGATTTCTACCGCACGTTGTCGGTAACCCGATTCAATCAGCGCGATGGTTTGCAATTCCGCGATCGCTGCCGCATCGCCGGCGAGCAAGGCCGCCGAGCGCGCCGCCTGGAAACGGCATGGCAGGTGCGCAATCGACAATTGCTTCTTCAGCAACGGCAGCCAGGCTATGTAACCCATCTCCCCGACCATCTTCAAGGCCCGCGCCCGCAGGTCGAAGTCGGCATCCCCGAGCGCTTTTTCCAAGGCCGTCCCGGGATTCAAACGGTGGACGGCATAACCTGCTAAGCCTATGCGGCGCACTTGCGGTGAAGGATGACTGACAATCGTTGTCAGTCGCGACGTCGCGATAGCGGCTGGCAGCCAGCCGATTCCTGATGTGACCGCTCGGCCGAATGCGGGCTTTTGCATCGCCATGGAGAGAACTTGATTGATTCGCTCGGGCAAGCCGCTCTCAAATGCCAACACGCCGATGACGAACAGGCTTCCAGGCTCAGGCGTCTCTTCCGCTTGCTTCCAGGCGATTTCCCAACCGGCTTCCCCGGCGATGCGCAAGCCATCGAGATGAGCTTCGATGCGATTGTCGATTCGCTTTAAATCGGCAACCCGGTATTGCGGCGAGGCTACGGCACGGTCGCGCAGAAACCAGACAAAGGCGGCCTCCGCCGCGTGCTGCTCAATCACTTTGACGATGACTTTGGCCATTAATGCGACCTATGACTTTATGCGTGAGGTCCGATGATCGGGAGTGGTGAAATAGCCGTCCCAATCGCGTTCGAGTTTGTTAAGTGCTTCGCCGTCGATGCCGAAGTCTTGGGGCCCGATACAGCTTAATT
Source organism: uncultured Planctomycetota bacterium (assembly GCA_963718635.1). GTDB lineage: Bacteria > Planctomycetota > Planctomycetia > Gemmatales > Gemmataceae > JAIOQJ01. The sequence goes on from OY970367.1 coordinate 628,893, forward strand.
CGACTAGTCCGTGACGGTGGAGGAGTTTCAGATCGTCGTAAACCTGTTCGTCATTAGGGAGAGTTTCCGCCACGCGCAGGCCTCGCGGCCAGAGGGGCCGTAAGCGCGTGAGAGCGAGCCGCATATATTCTTCCTTCGCTTCGACTTCGTAACCCGTCGGATGCTTGAACAGCGGATTGCCTGCCGGGCTATCTTCTGGGAGACGCTCCAGGCATGAAGCTACGATCAAATTGCCAAATTCCGCGAGATCGGGAAGCCTTTTAGAAAACGACCCTTTGGTAAGAATCGGTGAATGCAGTTGCCGAAAGCAAAGCAGGTCCACCACATCATTGTTCGTATCTTCTGCAATCTCTTCGATAACAAGCCGAGGCGCCAAGTCTTCTGGAATGCGACCCGAACCATAATTGAAGTCGGCATCGGCTACATATTCAAGGTCGTACGCCTGCGCGAGTGCCAGAAATTCGCTGCGCCAGTACGGATGGTTGTCGGCACTGAGAAATTCATGGCCTACCCAAGTCATATCGCCCTCGGCGACAAAGACGAACTCGTTGACTAATAGCCGTGAATAAGGATGTTCCAAACCTGTTAAAGCGGATACAACTTTTGCCGCAACATGTTGAGCCAGCTCGGCGCGGGCTCGAAGGCTTGTACCGTTTGCTGTGCGGGCGAGCAGAAAGTCGCGGACCAGGCCGCGGATGTTCCAACCGGGTCGCGTGTTGTAATTGAGATAGAGCAGTCCGCCCGGAGCCAAACGTTGGCCGCAAAGTTCCAAGAGATGATCGCGGATGTTATGGGGCACCCAGGAGAAAACGCCATGCGCGATAATGTAGTCGAACTGGCCGGAAAGTTGCTCCGCGGTACCAGAAAAATCGGCGGCAACGAATTCGATATTGGGCAAGTTCAAGGCAGACTGGCGGGAGCGCGCAAGTTCAATTTGGCTGCTCGCTCCATCGACACCGACGAACGAAGCATGCTGGCGATAGTAGGCGAGAGGCAAAAGATTGCCGCCGTTGCCGCAGCCGAGCTCGAGCACCCGGTAGGAATCGAGACGGGGACGCGGCCCCCCATGCAACATGGAAGCGAGTGCGAGCCGTTCGGGTGCAGTGAACTCAATGGGGAAGCAGCGATAGGGCAGTTCGTCGTAGGGGTTGGGGGGTGAGGTCATCGCCAGCCCGCCGGGTTGATGAACCGCCGGATCCAACCAATAGTGTTGCCATTCTTCACCCAGCGCTCGCTTGAAAAGTCCGGGTGCGCGGTCAGGAATAAGGGTTCGAGCACACGAGCCACCGCATAGTATGGATCAAGACTATTGTCTGGCCGGTGCTGGTCGCCAACGACAGGCTGCGGACCGGCAATCAGCACAGTGCCATGCTGGCGCTTCTCAATCTGTACGTTCGGCGTTGCCGCCAACTGGGCCAAAGCCTCGGGAATGCCGGGAGTTGCAGCAAATTTATTGCCGACAATCGTAATCCAGTTAACGCCCTTGATGCCTTTATTCATGAGCGGGAGGGTACCGTTCAAGTCTTCCACGTCTACTCCCCAGAAACGGCGAGCCTGTGCGTAGATGGCGTCGAAAGCTTCTCCTTTGAGCCAGGGATCATAAACGAAAACTAGCCCACCATGCCCCGAAAAAAACTCGACGTTATCAGCGATTGCACTCGTAGCGTTTCGAAGTATCTCAGTGTCAGATCCGAGTGGGAGCAGTATTCGAACGAATGCGCGGAGACCCATCGAACGAAGATGGATGCGCTGGCAAGCGAAACTCCAGCTTCCATTCGGATCGTCAATTTCTCTCCTATCCCAACATCGAATCTCGAAAGCTCTGCTGTCGCGAATTCGTTGACGGACTGGTTCAAGGTAAGGTCGCCGAATGCGCACTGCCGCCGCACTCCGGCCGCTCGCCGTCAGTGCCGGTTGAGCGAGCGGCGACCAATACTCTAACTCAGCGATCTTATAGTCCACTAAACGATCGACGGGACACATGCGGTTGTACAGGTCGATCAAATATTCGAGTTCCCGCTCAGACGGTCCACGAAGATACACCGTTAGGTCAAGCATCACCTTAGATGCGATTTTGCCAGCCGCAAAAAACGGTGTAATCAGTTGAATCGGCCGGCCTAAAAGAGCCATGACTTAGTCCTGAGTTTCGTCATCGTCACCATCATCGTCGGAAATGCCATCTTTCTCGTCTTTTATCAGTTCCTGCATCAACTTGAAATCGTGGCGAAGAAAGGACGTGAAGTCTTTGAATCGCCGTTCTGCTTCGCCGTAATCGTACATTACGAAATCCATCTCACCGTCTTTGCGGACTTTATTAGGATCCAAGACTAGATAACTGTTCTCGTCCTTCCCGAGGAGAATGGGAACGGCGTCTTGAAGGAAGGGGTTTTTGTCATCGTCTTCGAAAAGTAGGTCGCCCAAATCCTTGACCCGTTTCTTGACCCAGGCACTGGTTTGGTCTTCAACCGAGAGCAGTTTGGCGCCGCCCGCGAAGTTACTCCATCCATTATGCAGTTCGAGGAAAGCGCGGTAGCTAGGGGGCAACGGTTTTCCGAGGATGCTTTCGAGTTTGCCGATCTGTTGCGGAGACGCGGGTCCACCGAGGTCATGCGGAGTCTCCTCATCCATCGCGAGTCGATCGTACTCGCGCTTGGCCTCCGCGAGATCGTGAATCAGTTTCGCAAGGTCGACCTGATTTTTCATTGCAGTTCTCCCTTAGGCGCAACAGTCCGGCTTGACGCCCGTATGCTTATCAGAACCAGTGGTTTCAAACTTTTTCATTTCGCCGCCAATCCAAGAATTTGGGCCGCTTGACATCCAACGAAGGTTGGATGCGCTGGATGGGTGGCCCCCCAACTGGATCTCTTGAATATGATCGGGGCTAAAACCTTCGTAGTTGTTGGCTTTGGCCTTGTTGCGCAAATGTTGTTCGCAGCCGGGTGATACAGGACAAAAGCCAAGGTCAGGAGGCTTACCCGCGCGAGCCTTGGCATTTAGACTGGCGCAAGCGTTATCGGCCTTCCTTCGCATCTTTTCGTACGATTTGCGAGCTCTTTTCGGTGACTGGCCTTCCTTGCGTTTTTTCTTCGCATCTGAGTTAATACTGGCACACTTGGCGCAAATCTCTTCTTTTTCGCATTTCGTGAATTTCTTCGCCCCTTTTTTGGCAGGTGCATTTGCACATTTGATCGGCAAGGGGTTTTCCCCACCCTGATTGGCCTGGGATACACCGTTCATGGTTGCGCCCGTATTGGGAGGACTCCCGCTTGGGCCGCAATTATTCAGCATCGGATCGCTAAGCTGATGAACATTCTTGCCTTCAATATTCACAGTCATAGAACCGGGGGCAATAAACTTGGCCGGGCCGTGGCAGTTGGCCGAGATCAAACCGCCGCCAGTACCCTTGCTCGCCATGTCGCCGATGCTTTCGAACGTGGCGCCTCGTATACCGACAGCGTTGCCTTCGATCTCAACAGTGGTCGAGTAACCTTGCGGTGATAGTTCCGACTTGGCAATGTTCGGGAGCGGAGCAGGCACGAACGGCGCCGGGGGCCCAGGCATCTTACAGATATTCGGAATTGTCGCTTTGGCGACGCCGTGGCTGCCTTTGGTGACAGGTGTCTTCGGAGGGTTAACGCCAACGCTGATGCCCATGACGGCTGCCCCTGTATTTTAAGTCTTTCCAACAGTCTCAAGTATCAAGGCCGCTCGAAGACCCCGTTCGGAACTCGCCCACAGCATTACACGCGCCTTAGCCGGGGATTGACACGCCAACACGGCAAACAACGGCCCTGAGGCCGCCCCGACATCGCCCCAGCAATCCGCCGGCGAGCGATACGCGGTCGGGTCATCGAAATATGGACTCAGGCGCAGACAGACAAAACCCCATTCCTCGCTGCGATAGCGTTCGCCATTGATGTCGCAAAAAATCTCGTTAATACGTTCGCCGGGTAATCGTAGGCCACTCACCGCATTTTGCACTGTCGCAGTTAACCCTTCCCCAAAGCACATATCGTTCGTCTTGATCAGCTTAGTTTCTTTGCCCAGGGACACAGTATGCACTTGTGCCAGACTTCGAAGCCGCGAACTTTCGCGAGCCCGTTCGGTCATCAGCAGGCAAAAGCCGGCTCCCTCACCGGGAACGAAACCGGATCGGGATACCTCGCCAACCAGTTGCCGGTTCGCGTCGAGCCATTCAATCGTTTCGGCTTGGAAATAACTATCGACGCCCCCGACCAAACAGACATCGAATGAACCTTGGCGCATTTTCGTCACTGCTTCGGCAAGTGCCGAAAGACCGGCGGCATGGCCTTCAGCGCAAACGCACACATCCGCTAGCCGAATCGGAAGCCCTTCAAGGCGCTTCATCCCATCGCCGATCTTATCGGCGTCGGCTTGGCTGAAGCCGGGTCGAAATTCAGGAAGGCCGAGATACAGAGGCAACTCCGAGAAACTTCCACCCGCGACGACCAGGGGCAGACATGCTTCGCGCAACGCGGTTCCCGCCAGAGCAAGCAGCCGTCCAGGTCCCATTGAACGCGAGTCGAGTTCCGGATCGATCGCCGCCGGCACCAAATCGCCCACGCTGTCAACCATGAACGGATGCCGCGCGGTGGCGATTACACCCGCCCGCACGGCCGCCGCGGACGGTGCTGCTTGCAGCCCCAACGGCGTCCGAGCCCCAACAGAGACAATATGTATAGGAATGGACATACCCGCTCTTTCAGAACACACCAACCTACTGAACTGACGAATGATGCGGCTTCTCACTCACCACCGTCTCATCCAGATAATCGCCATTCGTGCGAACCATCAACACGGACTGCCACACCATCATAACTCGCGGAATATCGGGCTCGATGATAACCGTCGAAAGCGTGCCTTGATGCTCTTCGGTACGGCCGTCGATGCGGGTTCGAAAGCGAAAATATACCTTCGGCAGAACAAAGCTCAGCTTGCCGCTTGGCGTCAGGTTTTCGAGCTCGACGGGTTCGCCGCCGCGCAGGTGGCTTTCCGAGCGTTGATCCGCAGGCGCAAAGCAACGAGCGAGGATTCCAATCGGCGGGCAGCAACGGGTAGCGACTCTTGCGCCACGCTTCATCGTAAGTGCCTTGCAACTCCCGGCGTGGCGACCAATAACTATCAATGGGGCCGAAGCCTGCTGGGCCTGCTTTTTCCAAGCGTCCGCTGGGGTATTCGAAGTTTGGCAGCAGCTTGCCCGCCTGAGGCACTAATCCACAGCCAAAGGGGTTGGCGCGTCGAACCGTTGTTTCTTTGGATCGGGTTCAGCGCGATCCCATCCGCCAAACGCTCGCTCGTAGACGATCGGAACCTGGCTGATAGGTTCGGTACCGGAGGCAGCTAAGCCAAGCGCTCCTTGTTTCCAGATTCGATTGCCGACGACCTTGATGGTTTTGCGAATATCGCCAACGCGGAGAGAGACTAAGAATTCGGCGACCGGTTTGCCCTTGGGTGCATGAGCCACGCCATTGAGTAAGACATCGGTCGTCGGCTTGGGACTCACCAATTCGGCATCGTATTTCAGGCTCGAGGCGCCATCTTCGCCATTGTATTCGGGGATGAGCAACGGCTTGCTTTGCTCTTCGGCGAGCGTTAGAGCACCGTTCGCTTTGATGTCGTAAGTGGCCTTAACGGCCACGATCCATTCGTGGACGCCCTCTTTGTCTCGCCCCCAAATTCTGTCCACGCCGTAGGGCGTGTTGTTGACAATGGCCCACATCAAAGAGATCTCATTCCGAATGGTTGCTCGTCAATTGATCTGCACCGACCCGCCAGTTATTCGATTCACCCCGCTCGATCGGCTTAATAGATACTCGCCGCGAATGAGCACTTTGCCGGCTTTAGTAAGAGTGATGCTCGCTTGGCCGCATCGGAGTTCGATCTCTTGTTCGGCGGTGAATACAAGGCGTTCGGCATCGCGATGCACTTCGACCGTCGGCGCCGGAACAGGGTGATGAATCAGTCCGATTATGATCGGCTCGCGCGGATCGCCGGACTCAAACATCAAAGCAACTTCGCGACCTTGATCAGCAGACGTCAGGGCAACTGTCGAACGGGCAGGCAAACCTTCCGAACCCCATCCCGCGAAAACGACGCAAGGGCGCCCGAATCATCGAACCGACTCAGTGCGCCGACAACGATGCCATCGATGCGCGGCAGGTCGTTTCGCCCTTCCAGCAACACCTCGGTGAGCGGGTAGGAATCATTCTCGCTCACTTCCCGCCGCATGAACGGTGTCCTCGAATCGGCCCAATGGTGACTCACTTACAAGATATGGAATAGCCCGATTTTGCGGACACGATTCGCGAACGAAGGCACGGGAAAGGCCGGGAGCCCGTCCCCACGTCAGTGGCGGCAGGCCCTCCCGGCCTGCCATGACCAGCGTCAGTGGCGGCAGGCCTCCCGGCCTGCCGTAAACAGCGACAAGACCTATGTTCGGCGTCGAAACAATCGTTTAACGACGAAGAGGAACAGAGCGATCATCAGACACGCACCGGCCACCTGCCCAGCCTTGTACGCAACTGAGTTGGGCTTTTCCTCTGTCGATAAAGGTGCATTCGGTCGGATAACTGGGGTCGGAGTCTCAATAAAATTGAAAGAGTTCATGACCGCTTCGAACTCGGGTGATTTCTCGATCTGGTTCTCACCCATCACCACGATTTGATATAAGAAGCCGTTTGCAAAGAAAATCCGTACTGCTCCAGTCCATTTATCGTCTCGCAGACCTTCGGCTTGATAGGCTTTTACGCCACGATAGGTAATGAACCTGCCTCCGGTTTTGATGAATTGCGGAGGTGAAAACGCTATTTCTTCGACCCCGGTAACGAAGCGCTGACTCAACTCCTGGCCCTTCGGTTGTTGAGAGCAGCCGAGAACGACAAACCAACCTTTGTCGTTCTCGGCCATGAAAACGCGACCCGGAGTGGCGTCCTCTGTCCACTTCCAGTTCGGTCCAGGCAAAGTGAATTTGCATTTATAAGCGTCGAAAGAGCGCGTTTGTTCCTCGGCCTTCACAGGTTGGGCCATTACAGTAGCCAACAAGCATAAAGGAATGGCTCGAATTGCACGCGGGAAAATAGGCATTCGCACTCCATAATTTACGACTATGAATCCCATACGCTTTCAAATCCCGAGCACATCATTCATCGAATACATTCCCGCACCTTTGCTGGCCAGGAATTTGGCGGCCAGCAACGCGCCGCGGGCGTAGCTGTCGCGGCTGTATCCTTTGTGGACCAGTTCCATCGTCTCGCCCAGGGCGCTGAAAATGATCGTATGCTCGCCGACGTTGTCGCCGGCGCGCACCGCGTGGATGCCGATCTCAGTGAGAGGACGCTCGCCTACGAGGCCCTCTCGGCCATGGCGCAGTTCCGTTTGGCCCATCGCCTGTTGAACGATCTTGGCGAAGTGCCCGGCCGTGCCGCTCGGCGAGTCTTTTTTGAACCGATGATGGCGCTCGATGATTTCCACATCGAAACCTTTGCCTGCCAGCATCGTGCCAGCATCTTTGACCAATTTGAACAAAACGTTGACGACCAAGCTGAAATTGGCAGAGTAGAGAATCGCTGTCTGATGAGCAGCGGCTTCGATGTCGGCTCGTTGCTGCGGCGTGTGCCCAGTAGTTGCGACAACCAGCGGAATCTTTCGGCCTGTACATTGGGCGAGAATCGTCATCGTCCCTTCCGGCATCGAAAAATCGATGACGGCTTCGGGATGGACGTTATCGGGGAGTGACCCGGTAACTTTTAGACCTGTGGCGTCGATGCCGGCCAATTCGCCGGCATCTTTCCCTTGGTTCGGGTGCTTGGCCCAATCGATAGCAGCGATTACGTCAAGTTCTGAGTCTTCGGCAGCGAGGGCAATAAGCCGTTGGCCCATGCGCCCGCAGGCGCCATTGATGGCGATTTTGGTTTTCATTGGTCGTTACCGTAGTTGACGAAGCGAACTGAATTCATGCATAAACTTCAATCGCTTTGATGATTTCATCCAGATCGTTCGGCACTTGCACTGCGCGATTGGCGAACATGGCCCGGCGTACGCCGCGCTTGCCCAAGACTTCTTCGAACGTCTTGGGATCGGCCGAGTGATAAGCGACCGTTGCCGTCGGATCTTTCAATTGATGCCCTGTCAGCACGCAGACAACGCGTTCATCGCTGCCGATGATGCCCTCTTGCCGCAGCTTTTTGACTCCAGCTACAGAAGCGGCCGAGGCGGGTTCGCAGCCAAGGCCGCCCGCGCCGACTTTGGCCTTGGCGTCCAGCATTTCCTGATCGGTGACTTCGCGAACCACGCCGCCGCAAAAATCGAGCGCTCGCAATGCTTTCGGCAAACTGACCGGCCGGTTGATTTCGATGGCGCTGGCCAGCGTGTTGGCGCGCACGTTCGATTCGTCCATGATCTTCATGTAGCCGTTGATGGTATCGACATCCGGCCTGCCGCCGTTCCAGCGTAGGCCATGCTTCTCATAAAGCTGATAAAAGGTGTTAGCGCCGGATGCGTTAATGACCGCTAGCCGAGGGACCCTGTCTACCAGTCCCAGCTCTTTCAACTCGATGAACGCTTTGCCGAAGCTCGACACGTTGCCGAGATTGCCGCCGGGAACCACGATCCAATCGGGGACTTCCCAGCCGAGCGCTTCGAGAATGCGATACATGATCGTCTTCTGCCCTTCGAGGCGGAAGGGATTGACGCTGTTGACGAGATAGATGCCGAGCTGTCGGCTGACCTGCTGCACGCGATGCAGGGCATCGTCGAAATCGCCTGCAATCTGCACTGTCAGCGCGCCGTGATCGAGCGCCTGCGCAAGCTTGCCGTAAGCGATTTTGCCGGATCCGATGAAGATAATCGCCCGCATCTGATTCGTGGCTGCGCAATAGATGGCGGCCGATGCGCTGGTGTTGCCGGTGCTGGCGCAGGCTGCCCGGCGGGCGCCGACCATCCGAGCATGCGCAAACGCTGCCGTCATGCCGTTATCTTTGAAACTGCCTGAAGGATTCATCCCTTCGTACTGCAGGAAGAGACAGCCGGCATTCATTCCGGTAAAGCTTGCGACCGAATCGGAACGCTGCAGAATCGTCTGGCCTTCGCCAATCGTGAGAATCTTTTCGGCCGGCGCAAAGGGGAGTAGTTCGCGAAACCGCCAGACTCCGCTGAAACTAAGCGGGTTCGTGCGCTCACGCCACTTCGATTCGAATTCGCGGAGGGATTTCGGCGGGTTGAGCCTGTTCCAGTCATACGCGATATCAAAGAGGCCGCCGCAACGAGGGCACTCGAACGAAGTGTCATCGAGCGATGCCGTGCCCGTACAATGCGGATGGATACAGCGCTGATAGACGGCATCGGTCATGCAATTTCGCCCGGCCTGCAAGAGAGTTCCGCGTAAGTTCAACCTTCTTAATCTATCAGGCGCGGCTGGACTCGCCCATTGGTCGTCCCGAGTGCCGTTGCTGGCGCGTCCGGCTAATAAAACCTTTGCTGCCTCCGTATGTTGATATCGGAAGGATCGCATGCAATATCTGATTGATCTCGATCGCATCTCGCGAGTCTTCGGCAGCTATCAGGCGCTGAACGATGTTTCCCTGCAGATGAAGCCGGGCGCATCGGCCTGCTCGGCCCGAACGGCGCCGGCAAATCGACGTTGTTGAAAATTCTGATGGGCTTATTGCCACCGACGTCTGGTTCCGGTCGGGTGCTCGATCAAGCAATTTCGGCCGGACCTGGACGCGAAACTAATTACGAACTGCGCCGACTGATTGGTTTCATGCCCGAGGCGGATGCGCTCGTCCCCGGTTTGACGGGCGTTGAATATGTCTCTCTAGCCGGCGAACTATGCGGCATGCCCCGACGCCAGGCGCAGCGACGCGCGCACGAGGTGTTGACCTATCTGGAGATGGAAGACGCCCGCTATCGGCGACTAGAACAGTATTCGACCGGGATGAAGCAGCGTATCAAATTGGCCCAGGCGCTGATTCACGATCCCCCGGTTCTCCTGCTGGATGAACCGACCAGTGGCCTCGACCCATCGGGACGCGATGCCATGTTGCGATTGCTTCTGGAGCTGGGCCGGGATTTTGGTAAATCGCTCATCCTTAGTACGCATTTGCTGGCCGATGTCGAAACTGTTTGCGAGCAACTCGTAATCTTGATGAATGGCCAAGTCCGCGGCCAAGGCAGCGTCGCCGATCTGTGCGCCCGACGGCAAGACCGCTACCGGCTGCAGATTCAGGGAGACTCGGCCAACTTCAAAAACGCCCTTCGGCTTGAGGGGATTCAGATTCAAGATGAGAAGCGCGGCGAATTAAAGCTCACGGTTCCCGCCGCCTGGAACACGCGTTCGTTCTTTCTCTTGGCCGACAAAAACGACGTCTTGCTGCGAGGCATGACCCGCGATGATGAGACGCTCGAAGAACTCTTTCTGCGGACAGTTCGCTAGCGCGATCTTACGACCATCGGCTTACGCTTACCCGCTTTCTTGGCAGGTCGTTTCGGCAGGAGCAGAGTTTTCTTCTTCGGCTGCAAAACGTAGCGAATACTCTCTGCCGGAAAGAACCAGCAGGCGGTCCGTTCGTACCAGTCGAGCGCCTGCAGATTTCGATTGATCCACCACTCCAAGGCAAAAGAGGCAGGGCCGCGAACTCGCCCGCGCCGCATTAGCTGGATCTGCACCGAAGAGACCTGGAAGCGCTCGTTGGCGTAGAAAGCAGGGACTTTTCGCCGCGGTTGATCTTCTTCATCCGCGAAATAAAAGAACGTGTAGAGCCCGAAATGGCGCACGTGAGTGGGATCGGAATAGAAATATGGATTTGAAAAATGCGGAACGATGATTTCGATCCGGGCGTCGGGCCGGCAAACGCGGTGGATTTCGGCCATCAGGGGCAGCAGTTCGCGGACATGCTCCAGCGTATGCCGGGTGAAAACTTCGGAAACGCTGCAATCGGGCAACTGAGCCAATGGCTCGTTTAGATCGGCTACGATGTCGGTCGTAGGAAGCGGCAGATGATCGACGCCGAAGAAACCTTCGCGCGGTTTGAGGCCGCTGCCCAAGTTCAAGCGCAGCCCGACACCCTCTTCCAACTCCTGATGAACTCGCCGATTAACGATGCGCACAGACGGCCCTCCCTAGCCCCACATGATCGAAACTAAAGAGATACCGGCATTCTGGTTAAACTGCAAGCCGAAGCGTTGCAAGCTGCAACTGATTCAGGCGAGCCGAGAGCGTGAGCGACCGGAGAAGGCTTCACGCACTTTGATTGAATTTCTTCGGTCGCTGAAGTTCCCGGCTCGCTGTTCAGGCATACAACGGCGCGGGCGAGAAACTGAAATCGAATGGCGGTTCGATGAATTCTTCATGTTCGCCGCGGTCGCGGAATATGTGCAGGATGCGAGCGCGCCCTAGGTCCTCGAACCGAGGTTCAGGATAGGTTTCGGAACGAAATGGTTCATCGAGTTGAAAATCGTGAATGAGCACCTTGATGCTCGGCAATCCCTGAAACTGCGGCTCTTCCGCGCGTTTTTTGCCGGCCGATTTATCGTAGATTTCGAACATCACGCGCAGTACTTTTTTCAACTTGCGGAAATCGATGCCATCTTCCATGAAAATAAGATCGACCTGCATCGCCCGAAGAAGCTGATAGAAGTATTGGCGTACGTGCCGGTGCATGACATCGTGGAACGGCGGGCCAATAGTCGGCGCCAGAAACGCGGCATCGTCCCGTTCTTCGTCCATCTCATCGCGAGCTAGACCGGGCATGAACCAAAGATGCGGAGCCAACCAGAAGCCGCTGCCTCCGGCAAATTGGCGTCGCTTGGCATGTCGGAAAATCTTTTCCAAGCCACGCAATAATAGTCTGCGCTTTTGGATTTCGTCGCGACGTTCAAAGCGTCTCGTACGGCGCCATCCTTCAGGTCATCAAGACTTACACAGAGCGGCCAAACCGGTTCGAACTCTTTAGCTTGGGAAAGACGATCTTCGACCATCCGAACGCGGACTTCAATATCCCGCGCCGGCTGTGGATCAAAGGCGACGTTCCAGCCCCAGCTATACAGCAGCCGTTTGATTTGAGGCTGAACGGCAGCGGCTAAATCTCCGGCAATGTGGAGCGAAGGCCGGCTTGCGCGTGCGGGATTCAGCTTCCAAAGGACAAATGCAAATATGCCTGCCGAAGCCAGTAGGCCCGGCGTAAGCCAACCAACGGCCGTCCCAAGCATCGTCGTGATTGGCATATCCGATTCCATGCCGGCCCGGCCTAACACACGCCCGCCGACGGCGGTTACCGTCGTAGCCGTCAGCAGCAGTGTCAACAACGTCGTCGTGATCCACAGGAGTTGCGGAGTGGTGACGGAGTAAACGCGCCGGCTTCCAGCGCCGCGCCAGATGAACTGCGTTCCTCCTGCACGGGGCATAACGACAAGTGCGGTCACACACAAGAGCACCACGCCGCAAAAAGCAGGCACGAGCCAAAGCGGCAGCAGCCAAGAGGCCAACGATATGGATAGCAGATAGGTTGCGAAAAACGTCAACTGCGGCCGGCTCAACTTTGGCTCATCCGGCCCGGCGAACGTTCGCGGATAGAAATAGTTAAAGAGCATGAACGGAAAGTAAATGCCGCCTAGGGCTCCGGCGAAAAGTAAACCCCACAGGCCGATCATCCCGACCAGATAAAGACTGTAGCTGCCTTGGATGGCATATGACCGCCAGCTATTCGGCAGATAGTGCCACAGCGCGATTGCGACTGCCGACCAGAGTATCAAGGCGCCGATGGCCAAATGGACCGAGATCGGCAGCCTTCGCGGAATGGGAGGCGTGCCGCGCAAATCCGGGCCGAATTCAATTTTGAATCCATCTGCAAAACGTGAAAGCTGAGTCACCCGTTTCGTACACTGATCGACCCAGGCGACAGGCGCCGCCTTATGGCGAATAGCCACTAAGACCATCAGTAACACGAGTGAAGCGGCGCCGACGGTATCGTAGAAGTCGTTCGCCGACTGCCTTCCGAAAAATTCGAGCGCGACCACCGACAAGATCAAGGCCGGTGAAAACCAGCCGCCTTGTCGCAACAACTGCCGAACTTGAGGTAAAGTCTGGGTGAGAAGCTTCATATCGCTATTTCATCGCATCCCGATCCGTAACGCAACGATTTCTGTTGGAAATGTCGGGAAAGATCGGATTATTTTGCCAGTGCGATTCGGACAAACCGCCCAGCCGAAAAAACCAGCAGGTTATTATACGCGAAAGAAATGCCTTCCGCACATTCGGTTGCTCGCCGCTGGCTATCAAGATAGAATTACTAGCGCGGCTTTGCCTTGGACTAACGAGAAATTTTGAAGCACCAGGCAGCCAATGTTAAATCGAAATTCTTTAGCCACGGATTAAACACGGACGGAACACGGATAAATCAAACGTATTTTTGCATGTTGGACAACTCGTCTTGATCAAAGATCTTCGATTTCATCCGTGTTTGTTCTGTGTTCCATCCGTGGCTAAATGATTTTGCATGGTTTGGCGCCGTATGTGTGCCAGGTCAGCGAAAGCGGGATTCGGCACTGACGGGTTAGCGTGTGATCGTCCAGATCGCCAAAGAGTTCGCCATGAATGACTCGGTCGCTCAGATCATCAGGGATGTCGTTCAGCCTCCGTCGATTTGGGAACTCGGAATGCTCTTCCTGGGCGCCGGGCTGACACTTGGATTGCTGGAACGTTTGTTCCCGGCTACTCCGCCTGATCTCCTCCACCGTCCCGGCATCGCCATAGACGCCCTCTATTGGCTCTTTACTCCGCTCGTCACCAAGTCGATCACCACCATCGCGCTAGCTATTGCCGCATGCAGCGCTTACGCACTTTTCGGCTGGCCTATCACCGGAGAGGCAATGAAGGGCTTCGGACCCATCGCCGCTCAGCCCACCTGGCTGCAAGCGATTGAATTATTGATCGCCGCCGATCTGACCGGCTACTGGGTGCATCGCTGGTTCCACGTCACCCCGTTATGGCGCTTCCATGCGATCCATCACAGCCCCAAACAGCTCGATTGGCTCTCGGCCTATCGAATGCACCCGCTCAACGATGCCCTTGCGCGCATCGCACAAACCTTGCCTTTGCTACTGCTCGGCTTCTCGCCGCTCGTCATCGCCGGGTTCGTTCCCTTCATCGTGATCTACGTCGTCTTCCTGCACGCCAACATTGGCTGGACCTTCGGACCGTTTCGCCATGTCCTCGCCAGCCCCACCTTCCACCGCTGGCACCACACCAGCGAGCAAGAAGGAATCGACCGCAACTACGCCACCCTCTTCCCCATCTGGGACGTCCTCTTTGGCACCTACTACGTCCCCCGCCGCCAACCCGCCCGCTACGGCGTCAAAGACGACTCCGTCCCCGAAACATTCTGGGGGCAAATGCTCTATCCGTTTGTGACGCGAGTTAGGTAAGTCAGATCCGCGACCGTTTCTCCACGATTTTCTCGGGTTTCCGCTTCGGGAAATATTTCCCGAATATTAACCGATAGGATTTTCCGGAAGTGGTTGCCGGCCGGCCCAAGCTTGCCGCCGAAATTGCTCCGCTGCGCAAAGCCTAACAAATTTGCACTATTGTCACCGCGGCGTTGATTGAAGTGGCAAGTTGGCCCGGTGAACCGTTCACACTCAAAGTTCCGTTCTGACTGCGAGCTATTCGAAGTCACAGCGTTTTCACCTGACTGCGGTCCAATTGAAGTGGGATCGATTCCATTCTAAATGCCATTTGATTGAAGTGAAAACGTTTTCACTCGACTGCGATCTGATCGAAGTGGAATCGATTCCACTCGATGGCGACTCGTTTTTCTGCGCTGCCTGACTAAAATGAGGCGATGAACGATTTTCGCGAAGCGAAACGCCAGGCCCTGCTCGACACGCTGCGTCGTCACATTGCAGGCGAGGTTCGCTTTGACGCGACTTCGTGCCGGCTCTACAGCACGGATGCAAGCATCTATCAGATCAAGCCGATGGGCGTCGTGCTGCCGCGGACAGCCGACGATCTGCAGAGCGTCGTACAAATTGCCGCTGAGACCGACACTCCAATAGTCGCGCGCGGCGGCGGCACCAGTCTTTCAGGTCAGAGTATTGGCGCCGGCATCGTTGTCGATTGTTCCAAGTATCTCGATCACATAGGGCCGATTGATGCGACAGGCCGGCGGGTAAGAGTGCAACCGGGCGTGGTGCTCGATCAACTTAATCGCGCTCTCACTATTCACGGCTTGCAGTTTGGCCCAGATGTGGCAACGGCCAATCGGGCAACACTCGGCGGCATGATCGGCAACAATTCCGCCGGCTCGCGCTCCATCGTCTATGGCAAGACCGTCGATCATGTTGCTTCCCTCAAGACGATCTTGTCTGATGGATCGATTGCCGAATTTTCTCCCGCTTCAACGGCCGATCTGATTAGGCGAGCCGGTTCTGCCACTCGCGAAGGCCAAATTTATCGCAATTGCGCCCAAGTCATTGAGCAAAATGCGGACGAAATTCGCCGGCGCTTTCCACGAATTGTCCGTCGCGTCAGCGGCTATAACCTGCTCGATACGCTGGAAAATAACTGCTTTGGAAAAACATCGCTCATTCCTCTGCTCGTGGGCAGTGAAGGGACGCTGGCCGTCGTCGCGGAGGCGGAGCTTCAACTGGTTCCTCGGCCGAAAGCTCGCGGATTACTCGTGCCGCACTTCGATTCGTTATCCGCTGCTCTCGATGCCCTGGCCATCTGTCTTGAATATGCACCATCGGCTGTTGAATTGATGGATGCGATGCTGATCGAGCTTGCGCGAACGCAACGATCGTTGAAGGGCATCATCTCAGCGATTCACGGTCATCCGGCAGCGCTTCTGATGGTGGAGTTCAGCGGCGACAGTCTGGCCGAGGTCTCAGGCCGGGTCCACGAGTTAGAGCGATGCCTACAAGGCCGTCCCGGGATTACAGCACTGGTCCCAGCCCTTGATCCCGCACGGCGCGATCCGCTTTGGAGCATGCGCAGCTCGGCCGTGCCGTTGCTTTATGGCATGCCGGGCGATCGCAAGCCGATCACTTTTGTGGAAGATTGTGCCGTCGATCCGGTGAAGCTGCCGGAGTTTGCATTGCGCTTTCGCGAGATCCTTCGCGCGCATGGAACCGACGGCGCCTTCTATGGCCATGCAAGCGTCGGCTGCTTGCATATTCGACCTGTACTAAACCTGAAGGACCGCCGTGACGTGACGAAGATGCGGGCCATCATGGAAGATGTCTCGGATTTGGTTCTTCACTTTGGCGGTTCGCTCAGCGGCGAACATGGCGATGGCCTGGTGCGCAGCGAGTGGAACAAGAAAATGTTCGGGCCTTCTATTTACGAGGCATTTCGCCAGATCAAGCGGGCTTTCGACCCGAACAATCTCTTGAACCCCGGCAAAGTGGTCAATGCGCCGTCGATGACCGAGAACCTGCGCCTCGGCCCGGATTACCATCCCCAACCAGTTGAAACCGTGTTCGATTACAGCGGCCAACAGGGGTTTTTTCGTTCCGTCGAATTATGCAATGGCGCGGGGGTGTGTCGCAAAACGCAAGGGGGCGCGATGTGTCCTTCGTTTCGCGCCACCCGCGACGAGAAAGACAACACGCGCGGACGCGCTAATGCCTTGCGGCTCGCTATATCCGATAGTTCGCCGAAGGCAGAGCCATTGGCCGAGCGCTGGCTGTTTGAAGTAATGGATCTCTGTCTCAGCTGCAAAGCCTGTAAGTCCGAATGCCCGAGCAACGTCGATCTAGCGAAACTGAAAGCGGAGTTCCAACACGCGTACTATCGCAAGCGAGCGCGCCCTGTGGGGCATTACTTTGCCGCGAACGTTCATCGGCTAAACCTTTATGGTTCGCAGTTTGCCGGGCTCACCAATTGGATCAATCGCCGTGGGCTCACGCGCTGGTTGATGGAGAAAGTGGCAGGCATCGATCGACGGCGTTCATTGCCGGAAGTGCATGGCAATCACTTGCGCCGGTGGTTCGCCAATCGACCGAAGCCGCAAAACAGTAAACGTAAGGTGCTGCTCTTTGACGACTGCTTTACCGCGTTTAACGAACCCGAAATTGGCAAGTCTGCTGTTGAAGTGCTGGAGCGTGCGGGCTGCCATGTCGAACTCGTCAATCCGATCTGTTGCGGCCGGGCGCTCATCAGCAAAGGTTTTTTGAAAGAAGCCAGAGCACTGATCCAAGAACAACTCCCTGCCTTGGCAGCGCGCGTAGCCGACGGCACGCCCGTTCTCGGCCTAGAGCCGAGTTGCGCGCTGAGCCTGATGGACGAATGGCCCGAACTGGTGCCGGGAGAAATGTCGCGCAAGGTCGCTGCCGCAGTGCACCTCGCTGATCACTGGATCGCCGCCGAGTCGAAAGCGGGCGACATCAGGCTAACGCTGAACAAGCAATCGCAAAAATGCGTTTACCACGGCCACTGCCATCAGCGAGCCTTATGCGGAGTTCAAGGCAGCGCGGATGCCTTGAAACTTGTACCTGGCTTGGAAGTGACCACCCTCGATGCCGGATGTTGCGGCATGGCCGGCGCCTTCGGCTTTGAGAAACAGCATTACGATCTAAGCGTGCAAATCGCCAACCTCGAGTTGATCCCTGCCATTAAAGCAGAGCCTGAAGCGATCATCGTGGCGACCGGCACCTCATGCCGGCATCAGATCCGCGACATCGCCGGCCGAAGCGCGTTGCACCCGTTGCAGGTGCTGCGGGCAAGCATACCTTCTTAGCGAAGCGATAAATCAGGCGAGCCGAACTGCGTAAGCAGTCGGGTTCTGCGTTACCCGGCAGCTTACCTTATTCGGCCCGCCCGTCGAAAGCGCCCCTACGCAAAGCCTTCGCATAACGGCTAACAGTGGAAAGTATGAGTCTTATTCACCTTTCATTCTGAAAAATAAACCAGTCTGCTAACTGCACATAACTTGCTGGTCTTGAATGATAGCGTAAGATAACAGAGCGTCATTTTTCGTTCCGCAAAAGGAAATCCGATGCAAAAAACCATGCTTGCGCTCAAAGGTCAAGGAAACGCTGGAAAGACAAGCACTCTCCGCCTTGTCTACGAATGTTTTGGCGGAATCGTACCTTCCGGCGATAAAGCAGAAATTCTAGGAACGATCCTCTACGATGGCGTAAGAGTCGGTTTCGCCAGCGCTGGAGATAAGGCCAAAATCCTCAAGCAAAGCCTGAAACAACTGAAAGACGACAGGTGCGTGGTGATCGTATGTGGTGTGCGGATTGAGGAAGTTTTCATCAGGCAAGGGGTATGGAATTACCCTTGCATCGAAGAAGTTGAATCGTTCGCAAGTGAGCATGGATTCAACCTAAAATGGATTGAGAAGCCCAAGGCGGGCAAGATCAAACCTGATCAAGAGCGGGCAAATCGGGAAATGGCAGATCAAATCGTCAAAGAAGTCAAAGCGGCTGTGGCTGCATATAAGATCGGCTAGAACGAAAAGCGATTGAATCGTTCCGAGTCGAGTGCTTTCTTTGGTGTATTCCCGTGGTTTTCGGCCTGAAAGGCCGAGTCTACCAGCCCAGGCCGAAGGCCTGGGAACCTCACGCAGCCAATACCTCGGCCCTGAAAGGGCCGTTCACGTTGTAGCCTGCGTGCTGAACGGCCCTTTCAGGGCCGAGAACCCATTTCTACTATAACCCAGGCCTTCGGCCTGGGCTGGTAGAATCGGCCTTACAGGCCGAAATGCAAAATCCTTCACGGTGTTGCCCGGTAGGGGCGACACATCGCAACCTACACGCAGAGACGGCGCGTCTAGTTTTGCCAGAATCCATGAGCGCACCCGTTCGCACTCCCGCAGTTTCATCGCGTGGCGATCCCGGCAACATTAACTTGAATAAAACCTTCCGCATCCAGTTCCTAAAACGGCGATATCGGTATAACAGCGCGATAGGAGGCTCGCGTGTTTACGCCGAATTTGGTCATACCGATCTTGCAAGTGGCTGTGGCAGCGGTAACGGTGTTGCTGGCGGCTTCGCTCGTCGCGCTGGCGGTCGGCCGAAAGGATTGGCACGGCCGGCTGAACGTTCTTTTCTTCATCCTCACGGTTACGGCCGTGCTCGGGCTTGAATTGATCATCCGCTTTTTGAACCCGAACTTCACTTCAAGCTTCACGCCGGCCCAGTTGGAATCCCTTTACGTTCATCTGTGGTTTTCAATTCCTGCTGCCATCGTGCTCCCTTTCATGCTCTTCAGCGGCAAGACCCATCGCTCGTGGCACGTCGGCTTGTCATTCGTCTTCAGCACGCTCTGGGTTGGCACTTTCGTGACGGGCATTTTTTATCTTCCCAGTTCATTCCCGAACCCATGAACGAGCCGGCCGACTCTCTCGATCCTTCTACTACGCCGCAACAGCTGGGCGAAGCGCTTGCGGCACGCCTGGGCGACAAAGATTGGGTGCTCGATCTGGCGACGGATGAACCCCAAGAAAATACGAAATCGACGGAAGGCGATTCCGAATTCCACATTCCAAATTCCGAATTACACGAAGAAGTGCCGCTTGCCGAGGCAGCAAGCGAATCGGAAGTGCCGCCTTCCCCTCTCCAAATAATTGAAGCGATGCTCTTCATCGGCGGCCAACCGTTGCAGGTGGATAAAGCCTGCAGAATCGTTCGCGGGCTTAGTGCCGATCAGTTTCGCGAAGCGATTGATGTACTCAATCGCGTCTACCGGCTGCAAAACCGACCTTATCATGTCGTTGCGACAGAACAAGGTTATGCGTTAAAAGTGCGCCCTCGTTATAAATCGATCAAAGAGAGAATCTTCGGCGGGCCCGCGAGGCACGCTTAACGCAACCAGCGCTCGATGTCCTTGCACTGGTTGCCTATCGACAGCCTGCCGCGAAGAACGAGATCGACACGGTCCGCGGTGTCGAGTCAGGCCATCTTCTAAGACAACTCGTACGTCTTGGACTAATTTCGGTGGTTCAAAGAGCCGAGTCTGGGCAGCGCGAAGTCTGTTTTGGAACGACACCGCGTTTTCTCGAACTTTTCAATCTGCGTAATTTAGAGGATTTGCCGCGAACAGGTAATGTGCAACGTCTCTAATTTCTGAACAGGAATGGACGTAAACTCTTGTGTCGCAATAATTTCAGTTTCATCTGCGGCGCTAATTTAAGCGTCATGCTGACGTTCCGCGCGGGTACGGCTCATCACTTCAGCAGGCGTGGTTTCAATCGCATAAAAAGCCCAAACTTTTTAAGCGGCGAAATCTTCGAAAAAACATCGCAAACGAACGAAAAATAGGCCGACTTCAACGATTGCACAACTTAGCCGGGCATATCAGTTGCATTAAGCCTACGCCGTGCGGGAAGCTAATTAACTAACGATAAGGAGAGCTTTCAACATGGATAAAACATCAAACAGCCTTTGTGTTACCGCACCGTCGCCGGTTCTTGCCGGCCCGGCCTCTCTAGTCGAACCTACCTGGCGGAGCCTTGGGGCTCCATCGATCCCAACTGATTTCCGCAGCCGTGCCTTTGCCGCCTTTGCGATGCTCTGGGCCTGTGCGATTTTGCTACTGGGCTATTCTCTGCTCTGCCTCGGACTGATCATCCGAACCGATTAAGCAATAACCCCTCCCAGATTAATGACAAAAACTGAAGCGAGAGTGAGGACAAGCGTCCTTACTGTCGCTTCAGTCTTTTATCAGCGATTGGTGATGCAACACCGGTTGCCGGGGAATTTATCGCCCGATCTGCATTGCCGCTTTCCCCTCGCATTTCAACAATACAGTTAGATTCGTCGATTCCTCGGTTTGAAGGAACATTCGCATGTCGAACAGCTTTGGCAGCCGCTCTTCTCTCTCCGTCGGCGGTAAGTCGTACACCATTTATCGTCTGTCGGCCATCGAGAAAGCGCTCCCCGAAGCCGCCCGTCTGCCGTTTTGTCTGAAGATCCTGCTGGAAAATCTGCTGCGCACGGAGAACGGTTTATCCGTGCGCAAAGAGGACATCGAAGGCTTGGCGCGCTGGAATCCCAAGGCCGAGCCCGATCGCGAAATCGGCTTCACGCCCGCGCGCGTGCTCCTGCAAGACTTCACCGGGGTGCCGGCTATTGTCGATCTGGCCGCCATGCGCGATGCGATGAAAAACTTGAAAGGGGATGCCGCCAAAATCAACCCACTCGTGCCTTGCGAATTGGTGATCGATCACTCGGTGCAAGTTGATGATTTCGGCAGTCCTTCGTCGTTCGACAACAACCGTAAGCTCGAGTACGAGCGCAACCACGAACGCTACGTCTTCCTGCGCTGGGGCCAAAATGCCTTTCAGAACTTCAAAGTGGTGCCGCCTGAAACCGGGATCGTGCATCAGGTTAATCTCGAATACCTGGCGCGCGTGGTTTTCGTCAATGAAACCGGTAAGGAGTCAGTCGCTTATCCCGATACGGTCGTGGGCACCGATTCGCATACGACGATGATCAACGGTTTAGGCGTACTCGGTTGGGGAGTCGGCGGCATCGAAGCCGAGGCCGCAATGCTCGGCCAACCGGTTTCGATGCTCATTCCGCAGGTCGTTGGCTTCCGCTTATTCGGCGAGTTGGCCGCCGGCGCCACGGCAACCGATTTGGTGCTTACCGTCACGCAGATGCTGCGGAAGAAAGGCGTCGTCGGCAAGTTCGTTGAGTTCTACGGGGAAGGTTTGGCCGAGCTGCCGTTGGCCGACCGGGCAACGATCGCCAACATGGCGCCCGAATACGGCGCCACCTGCGGCATATTCCCCGTCGATGCCGAGACTCTCCGCTACATGCATTCCACCGGGCGTTCCGATGAATCAATCCAACTCGTAGAAGCCTACTTCAAGGAACAGGGATTGTTCCACGATGAAAACACCAAAGCGGCTAACTATACCGAGACGTTGGAACTGGACCTTGGCACGGTCGAGCCCTGTTTGGCCGGCCCGTCGCGTCCGCAAGATCGTGTCCTTCTCCGCAATGTCAAGAAGTCGTTTCTCGATGCTCTTCCTTCGCTGCAAGTGAAAGGTAAAGCAAAACCGCTCCCCGTTCACGAAGTCTCGCGCGAAGTCTCGGAAGGATCGCCCGCAGTGACTGCCTTGCAACCTCCGCATGGCCCGACCATCCACGACATGGGAGGCCCGACCCATGCCAAAGTGACGAGCAAAACCGCTGACAAACTGAAGGATGGTTCCGTCGTTATTGCCGCGATCACCAGTTGCACCAACACCTCGAATCCGTCCGTCATGGTGGCAGCGGGACTACTCGCGCAAAAAGCGGTTGCACGCGGACTGCGCACCAAAGCCTGGGTAAAAACGAGTTTGGCGCCTGGCTCAAAGGTAGTCACCGAGTATCTCACGGAATCCGGTCTGCTGAAATATTTGGAACATCTTCATTTCAACATCGTGGGCTACGGCTGCACCACCTGCATTGGCAACAGCGGCCCACTGCCGGAAGCCATTTCGAAAGAGATCAACAGTGAAGGCTTGGTTGTATCAGCCGTCCTCAGCGGCAATCGCAACTTCGAAGGTCGCGTCCATGCGGAAGTTCGCGCCAACTATCTGGCGTCGCCGCCGCTGGTTGTCGCCTACGCCCTTGCAGGCCGCATTGATATCGATTGGCAATCGGAACCCGTCGGCAAAGATGCTGCGGGCAACGACGTTTACTTGAAAGAACTCTGGCCAACCCATGCCGAGGTCGAAGACGTCATCGACAAATCGCTCAACCGCGCGCAGTACACCAAAAACTACGCCAAGGTCTATGACGGCGACGAGCTTTGGCAAACCTTGAACGTCCCCGCCGGCGACCTCTTCGCCTGGGAAGACCAATCGACCTACGTCAAAAACCCGCCTTATTTCAAGGGGATGTCCCTAACGCCGGCGGCGGTCGAAGATATCAAGGGCGCTCGCGTGCTCGCCTTGCTCGGCGACAGCATCACGACGGATCATATCTCCCCCGCAGGATCGATCAAGAAAGATAGCCCCGCCGGGAAATACTTGATGGCCAATGGCGTCGAGCCTAAAGATTTCAATCAATATGGCGCAAGGCGCGGCAATCATGAAGTGATGATGCGCGGTACTTTTGCCAACGTGCGGTTGAAGAATCAACTCGCGCCAGGCACCGAAGGCGGCTTCACCCGTCATCTCCCCGATGGCGCCGAGATGCCGATCTTCGACGCTTCGATGCAGTATCAAAAAGAAAAAACTCCCTTGGTGGTGATCGCCGGCAAAGAGTACGGGTCCGGCTCATCGCGCGATTGGGCCGCCAAGGGAACTTTGTTGCTCGGCGTGCGGGCGGTCATCGCCGAAAGCTACGAGCGCATCCATCGCAGCAATCTGGTCGGCATGGGCGTGCTGCCGTTGCAGTTTCTACCGGGCGAAAACGCTGCAACTCTCGGGCTAAGCGGTGAGGAAGTCTACGAAATCGCCGGCATTCTCGCGATGTTGAAGAAAGTGGGTACGGGCAAAGTAGAGGTGACGGTCAAAGCGGATACGAAGAGTTTCAAGGCCCTGCTTCGCATCGATACACCGCAAGAAGTTCTCTACTACCAGCACGGCGGCATTCTGCCTTATGTCCTGCGCCAATTGCTGAGTGGTAAATGAATTGGATGACGCAACCGATCTTTGCGAGCCGAGCAGCGTAGCTGCCGGGTGATGCCTTCGCCTGACAGGCTTACGCTGCTGAGTCCAGGACAAGATACTACCGAGCGTATCCTGTAAATTCTGTCTGAAATCGAAATTGATTGGACAGGATTAACAGGAGGGACAGGATAAGACACTGCCGAGCGTATCCTGTAAATTCTGTCTGAAATCGAAATTGATTGGACAGGATTAACAGGAGGGACAGGATAAGACACTGCCGAGCGTATCCTGTAAATCCTGTCTGAAACAGAAATTGATTGGACAGGATCAACAGGAGGTGCAGGATAAGATACTGCCGAGCGCATCCTGTAAATCCTGTTCATCCTGTCTGAAATAGCGGTCTACTAAAGTGACAGTAGCTGAAGTCTGTTTTCGGGTCCATTGAATGGCAAACATCCATGCCCGAACAACCGTTTCCGAAACTGATTTCTACTCCTAAGATCGCGATCCGCAGCGCGCCGGTGAAGACGCCTTATGCCGAGCTGCATTGCCGGACGAATTTCTCATTTCTTGAAGGCGCCTCGCATCCGGATGAACTCGTGGCACGCGCTGCCGAGCTTGGTTACAGCGCTTTAGCCATCACTGATCGGTCCAGCTTGGCCGGTGTTGTCCGCGCCCATGTCGCTGCCAAAGAAGCAAACCTGAAGTTGATTATCGGCGCCTCCATTGAGCCCTTCGATGGCCCTCCTTTATTGCTCTGGGTTATCAATCGCGCGGGATACGCTCAACTGTCGCGCTTATTGACGCATGGCCGCCGCTCTGCGCCCAAAGGCGAGTGCCGGCTTTCCTTTGACGACGTAGCTCGCCATAGCCAGGGGTTGCTGGCCGGTGTCTTGCTGCCGGGCCTCGAACGCGACCCGGCAGCAGTCGAGCGCGCGCTTCAGGCGCGCGAAGTGTTTGGCGACCGCTGTTATGCCATCGCCGAAGTTCATCGGGGTCCGCGCGATGGGCAACAATGGCAATCGTACGAGCGCCTTGCGCGTGAAGTGGGTTTGCCGCTGCTCGCGGCGAACGACGTGCATTACCACATCCCCCAGCGCCGGCCGTTGCACGACGTGCTAACGGCTATTCGTCACGGCTGCACGGTGGCGGAATTGGGAGATCGTCTATTTTCCAATGGTGAGCGCTATCTGAAATCGCCGGATGAGATGCAAGATTTCATCAATCGCCGTTTACGATCTCAAAGTGATCGCTCTGCAATAGACGATCCCATCGTGCGCACTTTGGAAGTCGCCGAGCGATGCACGTTTTCCCTTGATGAACTACGTTACGACTATCCAGAAGAGCTTTGCCCGTCCGGCCAAGTTCCGTTGGAGTATCTAACCGAATTGACTTGGAGCGGCGCTGCCGGCCGTTATCCGCTCGGCGTACCCGACAAAGTCCGCAAGCTGATTGAGCACGAGTTGGCGCTCATCACCGAGCTCCGTTACGAAGCCTATTTTCTCACCGTCTGGGATCTCGTCCGCTTCGCGCGAAGTCGCGCGATCTTGTGCCAGGGGCGCGGGTCGGCCGCCAATTCCGCCGTCTGCTATTGCCTGGGCGTTACCTCGGTCGATCCCGAGCGCATCGATGTCTTGTTCGAACGTTTCATCAGCAAGGATCGCAACGAAGCGCCCGACATCGACGTCGATTTCGAACACGAACGGCGCGAAGAAGTGCTGCAATACATTTACGACAAGTATGGCCGCGATCGCGCTGGTATGACCGCGGAGCTGATCACTTATCGGCAACGTTCGGCCATTCGCGATGTCGGCAAGGCTCTTGGATTGTCCCTCGATCGCGTCGATCGTCTCGCCAAGACGATGGACCATCATCCTCGGCGCGATGAAGATCATTTCGCCAAGCGCTTGCGCGAAGGAGGCCTCGATCCCGAAAGCCGAGTCACCCGGCAATTGATCTGGCTCGTCGATCAATTGCTCGGCTTTCCCCGGCATCTATCGCAACATGTCGGCGGCATGGTGATGACCAATGGCCCGCTGTGCGAATTGGTCCCCATTGAAAATGCCGCCATGCCCGATCGCACCGTGATCCAGTGGGATAAGAACGACCTCGATGCGCTCGGCATTCTCAAGGTTGATTGCCTCTCGCTCGGGATGTTGACCGCGATCCGCAAATGTTTTGATTTGATCGCGACGACTACGAATACAGCGGAAAAGCTGACGCTGGCGACGATACCCGCTGAGGATCCCGTTGTCTACGACATGATCTGCCGTGCCGACACCATTGGCGTGTTTCAGATTGAAAGCCGAGCGCAGATGAGCATGTTGCCACGGCTCAAACCGTGCTGCTTTTACGATCTCGTCATTGAGGTGGCGATCGTGCGTCCGGGGCCCATTCAAGGCAAGATGGTGCATCCCTATCTG
The DNA here is from genome assembly GCA_963718635.1 of uncultured Planctomycetota bacterium. GTDB lineage: Bacteria > Planctomycetota > Planctomycetia > Gemmatales > Gemmataceae > JAIOQJ01. Next base: position 654,886 of record OY970367.1, read on the forward strand.
CGGCGACGACAGGGGCTTGAAGCGGTGGAGTACCCCAGCGAAGAGGTTCGCTCGGTCCTTGACAAAACGCTCGGCGTGCCGATCTTCCAAGAACAGGCCATGCGCTTGGCGGTCGTAGCCGCGGGCTTTACCCCCGGCGAAGCCGACATGTTGCGGCGGGCGATGGGCGCCTGGCGCAAAGCAGGCGTGATGGAAGCGTTTCGCGAAAAACTGCTCAACGGCATGGCCGAGCGCGGCTACACGGCCGACTTTGCCGAGCGCGTCTATCAGCAGATTTGTGGATTCGGAGTCTACGGCTTTCCGGAGTCGCATTCGGCATCGTTCGCACTGTTGGTCTATGTCTCGGCCTGGCTGAAGTGTCACCATCCGGCGGCATTTACTGCTGCGCTGCTCAACAGCCTGCCGATGGGTTTTTACGCGCCGCGCAGTTAGTGGCCGACACCAAGAAGCATGGCGTTGAAGTACGTCCTATCGACGTGAACAGGAGCAATTGGGATAGCACCCTCGAAAAAAACGGCGAGCCGGGAGCGGTAGCGACTGGAGAAAATTCAAGTTCTCCGGTCGCTGATGCTCCCGGCTCGCCTAAGCTAGTGGGTGGGGCAGGGCCAGCGTTGCGACTTGGCTTCCGACTCGTGCGCGGGTTGTCGCAAAAGTACATCGAGCGCATTGTCGAGGCGCGCGGGGATGTTCCTTTCACGACCTTTTCCGAATTCGTCCAGCGCACGGGATTGCGCGCGGCGGTGTTGAAGAGACTATCGCACGCGGACGCTTTTGGTTCGCTGGCACTTGATCGGCAAGCGACACTATGGCGCTCGTTGCCGGAACGTGGCCCGCTCACGCTGTTCGATCAATTCGATCAAGATGAAGCCGAGGCAGCGTTGCCCACTCGGTCGACTTTGGAAGAAGTGTTGGCCGACTACAGCACGGCCGGGCTGACATTAAGGCAACACCCCGTCAGTTTTCTACGCCCGATGTTGGAGACGCTCAAAGTGGCGCCGGCGAGCCGATTGTGCACCATGCCCAACGACTGCCGGCTCAAAGTGGCAGGCATCGTGGTGATGCGCCAAAGGCCGAGCACCGCCAAGGGGATCACGTTTGTCACGCTGGAGGATGAAACCGGCATGGTGAATATGATCGTCCGCCAAGCGGTATGGGAGCGCGATCGACGCGTCGCACGCGGCGCGATCGCCATGATCGCCCATGGCCGTTTGCAGCGCGTCGGAGAGATTATCCATGTCCTCGTGTCGCGGATGGAGGACCTTTCGCAACAAATGGGCGATTTCCAAGCAAATTCGCGAGATTTTCGGTGAAGCGCCGCGACCGGCGGCTTGGCAGGGATAACATTCGCTCCAGCTAGAATGCCGGAGCTACGTAGCTCGGCTCGCTCGCGTCTATCCGAACGTGCGCGATGTCCTACAACAACGGCAGATGTACTTCCTTAGGAGAAACCAATGAAACATTTTGCCGCAGCGTCTGTTGCCGCCTTGCTTTTCAGCAGTGTCGCATGGGCCGATGATTATGAACTGGCCGGCATGAAGTCGAAGGTGCCGGCTGGCTGGAAAGAAGAGGAGCCTTCCAACAAGATGCGCATCGGGCAGTTCAAGCTGCCAAAGGCAGAAGGCGACGCCGAGGATGCTGAGATAGCGGTCTTTTTCTTCAAGGGCGGCGGAACCGTGGACGCCAACCTGAAACGCCAACTCGCCAAGTTCAAAGCGGTCGAAGGCAAAACGGAACCAGAGAACAAGGTGGATAAGCTGAAAGTCGGCAAGATCGACGCCACTTATCAGGACATCAAAGGGACGTTTCTTTCGAAGTTTCCGCCGTTTGCACCCAATGCCAAGATCACGGAGAAGCCCGATTATCGCCAACTCTATGTGATTTTCAGTACCGACGCCGGCGACTATTATCTCGCATTGTTGGGCCCGGCCAAGACCGTCGAGAAGAACAAGAAAGAGTTCGAAGAATGGTTGGGGAATTTTAAGTGATATCGCGTCCAACTGACTCAACAAGCCTGAAGCGCCAGCGAAGAATAAGCGCGTTCTTCGCTGGCGCTTCAGGCTCGTGTCGGGAGTTTTCTCTCGCTCTTCTTTCGCCTTTCAACCTGTCACACTATTCGCCGGCGGCGCGGGCGGCAGGTGGTCCATCCACTCACGCCGAGTGCGCCGAGCTTGCACCAATTCCGCGCCGAAGAATAGGATTTGTGCTGAGTAGTAGACCCAGATCAAAAGACCCACGAGCGAGCTAGCCGCTCCGTAAGCCGAGACGGCACTCGTCACGCCGAGATACCAGACAATCGCTGACTTGCCGAGCGAGAACAGTACGGCCGAAATGAGGGCGCCGTACCACACGTAGCCCAGGCGGATGACGCGCCCCGACAGGATGTAAAAGGTTGCTGCAAACAAGAAGGTCATCAGGAGAAAAGAAAGAGCGATCTCGCTGAATTGCCATGGAACTTCAGGAAAATGAAGCACCAGCCAAGGGTAGCAAAACGAGACAACAAGACCTGCCGTCAGTGATGCAACGAGCAAAACGACAACCACCACGACCATTAACAACGCGAGAACGTAGTTCAACAAGATTTGAACGGCGACGCTATAGTGCGGATCTTCCAGCTTCCAGATGGTGCGAAACGAATCGCGAATGTGTAGAAACATGCCGAGAGCAGCAGCGAGCAATAGTGCGTAGCTGATGATCGGCGCCCAGCTTGATTTCCGATGCGACGCATTGACAACAAGTGTTTGGATGGCTTTGGCCGCGTCGCCGCCGACAACTTCAGTCAACTGCTGTTCCACTTGGCCGTTGGCAGCGTCGGCGCCGAAGACAGCGCCGGCGACATGAATAGCGATCACCAACAACGGAGCGATCGAAAAGAGCGTGTAATAGGCCAACGCCGCGCCGAGGCGCGAGTCGCCGTTGTCGCTCCAGTTGATGCAGGCACGGATGAAAATCCGGAAGCTGGTTCGCAAAAGAACTCCTCGACATGCAAGGCAACGCAGGCGTGCCAACTAATTCTGGCAAAGTTGAAGCTAGCGATGAGGCCTGTATTACCCTCCCCCTGGCTTTGAAGGGGGAGGGCAGGGTGGGGGCAGAGCCCCTTGCCCATTCACACGCGTTGTGACACTTGGAGCCTTTCCCCCCACCCTGCCCTCCCCCCGCAAAGCCGGAGGGAGGGTGGAAGCGCGCTGTGCAACTCTACCCCATCAGCTTGCGGAAGTCGTCGAAGAGGTAGCTGCTGTCATGCGGGCCGGCGGATGCTTCCGGATGGTATTGAACGCTGAACAACGGCAGCTTCTTATGCCGCATCCCTTCGAGTGTGCGATCGTTCAAGTTGATGTGCGTCAATTCCACATCGTTCGACAAGCTGCCGATATCGACGGCAAAACCGTGATTCTGCGTGGTTATCTCGACTTGGCTGGTCCGCTGATTCAAGACCGGCTGATTGGCGCCGCGATGGCCGAACTTCAACTTGTAGGTCTTGCCGCCGAGCGCCAAGCCGAGGAGCTGATGACCGAGACAAATGCCGAAGATCGGCTTTTTGCCAAGCAAGTCACGAACCGTTTCGATGGCATAACCCACGGCAGCGGGATCACCGGGGCCATTCGACAGAAAGATGCCGTCGGGCTTTTGCGCAAGCACATCTATCGCCGAGCAATTGCCGGGCAGAACGGTGACGCGACAGCCCGCCTGCACCAAACAGCGAGCGATGTTCCATTTCATGCCGTAATCGATGGCGACGACATGATGCGTCTCGGCATGCGGCGCCAGCATCGATTGAGCCAGTGCGCCTAAGCCCGCTTTCGCCCACGGATATGCCTTGTCCGGCATGACCTCGCGAACCAAGTCTCGGCCTTCCATTCCCGGAAACTGCCGGGCCTTCGCCACTAGCTCGGCATCGTCTATTTTTGAAGTAGAAATTATGCCGCTCATGGCGCCGGTCGCGCGCAGTTTACGCACGAGGGCACGCGTATCGATCCCTTCGATGCCGGGGATGCCGTAGCGTTGCAGATAATCGTTCAGCGTGGATTGAGAGCGATAGTTGCTCGGCGTCTGCGCATTCTCGCGAACGATGAATCCGGCGACGTGCGGGCGGGCGGATTCTTCGTCATCGGCGGTGATGCCGTAATTGCCGATGAGCGGGTAGGTCATCGTGACGATTTGACCCTTATAGGATGGGTCGGTCAACACTTCCTGATAACCGGTCATGCTCGTGTTGAACACAACCTCGCCCAGCGTGTCGCTTGTGGCGCCGAAGGCCCGTCCGGTAAAAACCGAGCCATCCGCCAGAGCCAATCTTGCTTGCGTCATCGAGCTGCCGTTGGTAGTTGGCCTTTGATGATCGAACCTCGGTTTTTGATACGGAATTTGCGGGTGGGTTTCTATGGAGAGGGTGGGGGAAAGAGGGGGCAGATCGCGAGGCCGAAAATTCGATGGTGCCAGTTAACCGCTTGCGTACAATCAATCCCTGTTGTAGGCACCGCCAAGTCCAGTCTATCGCCGAGCGAACTGTTAAAGACCCGACCGCGTTCCGGAAGGCACTCATATAAGCCGACGAGCTTGATGCTCGTAAAAAGATTTCTTCGAAACCGTGCGCCTAAGCTAGTACATGGGGTTTTCGGGAGAGTGCGCTCAACGAGACGTCGTTAGTAGAGTCGAAGAGTAATAAGATCGCCCGGAATCCGGTTTGCCGAAACTTTTTTCCGCCAACTGCGTTCATTACCATTGACGTTGAGCGCGCACCGGCGTCAAGGCCCGCCTTCCTGTTTCGCATTCATTACGAGAAAATCATGATTCGTTTCCAGCGACTGTTCGGACGTGCGCTTGTGCCGCTGATCGTCCTGTTCGGCGGCACGGCGGTTCGCGCGGCCGAGACGAAGTCCGCGAAACCGAACATCATTTTTATCCTCGCGGACGATCTCGGCTACATGGACATTGGCGCCAACAACCCGAAGACTTTCTACGAGACGCCGAACATCGACCGTCTCGCACGCGCGGAATGCGTTTCACGCAAGGATACGCCGCGTGCTGCGTCTGTTCGCCCACGCGCGGCAGCATCATGACAGGTAAGTATCCGCCCCGCTTCGGCGTTACGAATTTCATTGGAGGGAATCGCTCGGGCAAAATGCTTGCCGCGCCCAATGCCAACCATCTGCCCCTCGAAGAGTTGACCATAGCGGAAGCGTTGCGCGATGGTGGTTACGCGACGTTCTTCGCCGGCAAATGGCATCTTGGCGGCGGTGAGTTTTATCCAGGCGCAAGGCTTCCCGAAAGACCTGGTCATGGGCGCTGATGGGAAAAAAGGCAACGGACAGTTCTGGTATCCGAAATCTGAAACGCCGCCGCCGGATCGCAAAGACGACCCAAAGACCACCGACGCGATCGTGAACGAAGTCGTCCAGTTCATCGACGCACACAAGGACAAACCATTCTTTGCCTACCTCCCTTTCCTCGCGGTGCATGTGCCCATCGGCGCTCGCGCGGAACTCGTCGCGAAATACGATAAAAAGAAAGCTTCCGCGCCGGAGGACGCTTGGGGAAAAGAGCGAGAAAATCAGGTGCGTCTGGTGCAGAACCACGCCAAGTATGCCGCGATGTTGGAGCAACTGGACACAGGAATTGGCCGCGTGATGGTAGCGTTGGAAAAGAATGGCCTCACGGAAAAGACGATCGTCGTTTTTATGTCCGACAACGGCGGGCTCGCCACGGCCGAAGGCCATCCCACATCGAATCTTCCCCTGCGCCGGCAAAGGCTGGCCCTACGAGGGCGGCATCCGCGAACCGTGGATCGTTTGCGCCCCCGGCGTGACCAAGCCCGGCAGCACTTGCGACATACCCGTCATCAGCACTGATTATTATCCGACCTTGTTGGAACTCGCGGGCCTGCCTCTCAAACCGGAACAGCATCTCGATGGCGTCAGCATCGTGCCATTGCTCAAAGGCGGGGTACTGGACCGCGGCAAGCCGCTCTTCTGGCACTACCCTCACTACGCCAACCAAGGGGGCGCGCCGAACGGCGTCATCCGCGAAGGCGACTGGAAACTGATCGAATGGTACGAAGATGGCACGCTCGAACTCTATAATATCGTCCAGGACATCGGCGAGAAGAAAAACCTCGCGGCACAGGAGCCCGAGCGAGTTAAGTCGCTTCACGATAAACTTGTCGCATGGCGCAAGCATGTGAACGCCGTGATGCCCACTCCCAATCCCAAATTCAATCCCAAGGCGAAACAGCCGTAACAATGCGATGCCCAGAACATCGACGACTCCGTTACGCGGCCGCTAACTCTAGCCGGAATAGTCACCATGAAATTCCTTTTCGCTTTGGTTACGTCACTCGGTCTCGACGTTTTCTCGTTCGCCGCCGAGCGTCAACAGCCAAACATCCTATTTATCTTGGCCGACGACCTCGGCTGGCGAGACTTGGGTTGCTTCGGCAGTGTCTATCATCAGACACCCAATCTCGACAAACTGGCGGCTCGGGGCGTTCGCTTCACGCAAGCGTACGCGGCCAATCCGCTCTGTTCACCAACACGAAGCAGCATTCTCACGAGTTTGTGGCCCGCTCGCACCGGTATCACGGCCCCTGTTTGCCATCTCCCGGAAGTGATATTGGATAAGCAGCTTTCCAAGGGCAACCCAAAACAGCGCGTTCTCACGGCTCAGAGCATAACGCGGCTGAAAACCGAGTACATCACCCTGCCGAAGGTGCTGCACGACGCAGGCTATCGCACAGGACACTTCGGCAAATGGCATCTCGGAAGCGAGCCGTATTCCGCGCTGCAACATGGCTTCGATGTGGACTGGCCGCATTATCCAGGACCGGGTCCGGCAGGCAGTTACGTCGCGCCGTGGAAATTTCCTCAAGCGCTCAAGGTCGAGGGCAAGCCCGGCGAACACATCGAAGACACCCTGTCGACGCAGGTCGTGAAGTTCATCCGCGAGAATAAAGACCGGCCTTTCTACGCCAATTACTGGCAATTCAGCGTCCACGCGCCTTACGACGCAAAGGACGAACTCGTGGCGAAGTACCGCAAGCTCGCCGACCCGAAAAACCCGCAGCGCAATCCGGTCTACGGCGCCATGGTCGAAAGTCTCGACGACGGCGTGGGGCGAGTCCTCGCAGCGCTCGATGAATGCGGCATCACCGACAAAACGATTATCGTTTTCTTTTCCGACAACGGCGGCGTGAGCTGGGGTGGAAAAGACAAAGACACTGAGGGACAACACAAAGCGCACGCTTCCAGGCCGACATGACGGCTCCGCCAACCAGCAATCTGCCTTTGCGCAACGGCAAGGCGAGTTTGTACGAAGGCGGTGTGCGCGAACCATGCATCGTCGTCTGGCCCGGCGTAACCAAGGCCGGTACAGAAAACGACACGGTGATTCAAAGCATCGACTGGATGCCGACGTTGCTCAGCATTGCGGGCGTGCCCTTGCCGAAGGAGGCCAAGCCCGATGGCGTAGACGTTTCCGCAGTGCTCAAGGGGGGCAAGCTGGAGCGTGAAGCAATCTTTTGCCACTTCCCCCACGACACTCCGGCCAGCGGCCAGCATCCCGGCACAAGCGTGCGGCGAGGAGAGTGGAAGCTGATCCGGCTCTTCGCCGGCAACGAAGACGGCAGCGACAAACTGGAACTTTACAACCTCAAGGACGATATCGGTGAAACCAAAGACGTGTCAGCCGAGAAGCCGGAAATCGTGCGCGATCTCAATGGTCTGATCACTGGCTTTCTCAAGAACGCTGACGCGGTCGTGCCGAAAGCGAACCCGAACTTCAAGTTAAAGCCTGCTGAAGCGGTTGTGGCCGGCTGGTCGTCGAGCAAGGACGCGACACTCGCGATGAAGGACGGCATTTTCATCATCGCGTCCACCGGGACCGATCCCTACGTTATAACTCGGGAATTAGGACGCGGCACGGGCCCCTTTACGGTCGAATTCAAGATGAAGTCGAACAGTCGCGGCGCAGGACAGATCTTTTGGGCGACGGCCGAAACAAAGGGGTTTCACCGCGACCGCTCCGTGATCTTTGAGCCGAAACACGATAGCGAATGGCACGCGTACGAAGTAAAACTTCCCATCGAGAAGGCGATCGTGGCATTGCGAATCGATCCAAGCGCTGCCTCAGGTGAAATTCAACTGCAATCCCTTCGTCTCAAGGACAAAGACGGCAAGACGATCCATAATTGGAGCTTCGCCGCTCAGGAGAAGAAATGATCTAGCTGCTTCCTGAATTCATGTCGTCCCTGTTTGCAACAATTCGGACCATATAGAGTGAGCTCAGCGCGGCGCTTGTGGGTCCGAACCAACGAGTAAAAAGCAACAGGCCCGGATCGTGCCGTCAATAGATTTGGGTGGAAATGCCTGTTGAGAAGGGAACCGAGAAAAGCCATTCGTTTTTCAAAGGTTTTCGAGCTAATCGGACTGGCCTAGAACGGAGAGGGCGGGATTCGAACCCGCGGTACAGTTTGACCCGTACGCCGCTTTAGCAAAGCGGTGCTTTCGACCACTCAGGGACTTCCTTGAGGGATCAGCCCCCAGCCGCCGCAGTGCGCCGACGCCGGCAGAACTGGGAAACGACCGCCAGACTGAGAACGCAGCCCAGCAAGATGAAGCTGGACGGCTCGGGAACGCTGGACGGCTGAACCACCGCATTCCCCACATACGCCAGATCGTATTCATAAGGAGTTTGCGCGTTGGGCAAATCATAGCTATAGTTCCACAATGGACCGCTACTCGCCGTTGCGTTGCCGGAATTAACCTCGCCATATGGGGAATGCGGGTTTTCCTGGCCATCGCTCAAACCGTAGCTTGCCCCTGTGACCGGGTCGCTGAACGTTATTACCGTTCCTGGGTTGTTTACCGGGGTATAAGTAAGACGAATGAAGATGCCATCGCCGCTAACTTGTCCATTAAATGTGACGGACGCGCCGCTGTCGGCGCTGCTGGCGGTGGCTACCAGCTGACTCGATGAGTTGTAGATTGAAAACCACCAGGAAGTAATGTAGGAATTCGGTTGCGCAGGATTGAAAAGCCCGGAACTCGAAGCGGTAATGTCTCCAGAGATCGTATACCCATTTTGGTAACTCGAATAATTGTCAAAGCCGTAAACCACGTCCGCCCGCGCTTCCCAGGCAAGCAGGGAGCAATGCGAGAACGGCCGTGGCGATAATTCGTGGATTCATTTGATCGACTCGGCGCGGTTGACCGGCAACCGAACTCGGCAATGCCAATTTACCAACAGAAGACGGACGAACTTCGATCATTGGTTTTACGGAAGTTTTATGGAGTTTCAACCAAATTTGTCGAAGCCCTGCCGGGTCACTCTCGCGATTATCTGGATAAAACGCAACTGACTTACGACCGCAAAAACGGCAAAAACGCCAAAAGTTGAAAGCGGAGAGGGCGGGATTCGAACCCGCGGTACAGTTTGACCCGTACGCCGCTTTAGCAAAGCGGTGCTTTCGACCACTCAGCCACCTCTCCGGGAGTGGAACCTCGAAATTTTAGCAGGTGCATGGGGCGGCGACAATATCGGCGAGCATAAATCAAGCTGCCATTCGTGCCGGGGTCGCCCATTTGCCTCCATAAAGATCGAGCTTCGGATTGCCCGCGATCCGGCCGAACACGTCGCGGATCTGCTCGAAGCCGTTACGTAGCAGAAAGTTTGAATCCTGGCCCAGACTCTTGGCCCCAAGCAAGTAGTAATTCGGCTCCGGTTGTAAGACACCGAATTTGCCGTCGGGTTCGCTCACGTGCAACTCACGGCAGATGGAGAGATCCGGACGATAGCCGACGTTGGCGATGACGCGATCGACTTCCCAAACCATTTCGTTTCCCGCACAGCTTCCGGTAACGCGAAAGCCTTTATCGGGGCCATGGCATTCGATCTTGTCGATGGCCGTGTTGGCGTGATATTCGACGTGTCCTTCACCGCGGGTAGCCAAGGTGTTGGCGCGAGCGGCGAGCCGATCGCGTTCGCGCAAGGGGTCGGCCGAAGCACGTGGGAGCGGAGCGCCGCGCGTGCCTCGATTCAACCAGATGATCCAGGTGGCATTATTTTGTTCGGCCAACGTCGCTAAAGAAGCGACCGAGGTTGCCGCCGAATAGCCGCCGCCGATTACGATGACGCTTTTTCCTGCGTACTGAGATTTTTGTGCGCCCAGAATATCGGGTACTCCATAGGCGATGTGACGTTCTGCGGCCAGTTCGCCAAGTGCAGGGATGCCGCCTTCGCCGAGCCAGCGATGGGTCGCATAAGTGCCCGAACAATCGAGTACGATGTCGGCTTCTTCCGCTTTCTCTTGACCCCCGGATTCGCGAGCGAGTATGCGGAAAGGCGCCTTTCGGCGTTTCAAACTGACCGGCGGGTCTGACTTGAATAAGCTCGTTCGGCCTATGTGCAGCACTTCTGTTTTCATCCGGATGCAGTCGCATAAACCGCCCGACAGGGCGAGCGGCAGCAGATAGATGTCGCGATAGTCGCTTCCCGAAATGAGGTCGGCCCCAGCGGGCAGCTGGTGACCTGGGTGCTCTTTGCGAATGGTATCGGCGCCCAGCGGAGTATGGTTGAGCGCGAAGGGGGTGAAAAGGCGGACGTGTCCCCAGCGCGTTAAATGATCGGCAACCTCGCCTCGTTCGAAGACGACGACCGGGAAGCCGAGCGTTTTCGCGTACAGGGCCGCCTCGATGCCGACCGGGCCGGCGCCGATGACGGCAATACGGAGTGTTTCGTTGTGCAGCATCTCACGAGTGTGGAAGAAGAAAGGCACGTCCCATTTCGTTATCGGGTTATAAGCTGGCGGACTTGAGGAAGAAACCATTCGAGGCCGGCATTCCGGCGAGCCGGGAGCGCCAGCGACTGGGGAAACGACAGAACATCTACAAGCGGTTTCTCCGGTTGCTGACGCTTCCGGCTCGCCAAAACTACAGACGCGTCAATCGTCGTGACCGGTATAATTGCAGTAGGCGTTTCAAATCCCCCAAAGGGCAGTGATCCAGCAGATTACCCCAACTAAGCAGGAAATAGCGATTGCTCTAACGGTCGGCATGGGCCAAGATTAGTCGGCGAGGTCGGAACAGAGTCGATCGAACTGAAGTGACACGAATGGTTGCCGGATCGGGGGACAGGAGATATACTCTCACTTTTTCCCACGTTCCCGGCTCTGCGGGGTGCGCGGGGGCTGAACGATCACTCTAGGTACAGCGCCATGCGATTTAGCTTGATCGATCGCATTACCGGTTGCCAGCCGGGGAAGTCTCTGACCGCAGTTAAGCAGCTCACTCAGGGGGAAGAGTATCTGGCGGATCATTTTCCGTCTTTTCCCGTGATGCCCGGTGTCTTGATGCTTGAAGCGGTTGTCGAGGCGAGTGCGTGGCTTTGGCGATTGACGAGCGACTTCGCCCACAGTGTAATCGTTCTGCGTGAGGCCCGTAACGTAAAGTACGGGACGTTCATGCAGCCTGGGCACACGATGGATTTGACGGTGGAGCTGGTAAAACAAGATGGGGCGTCGGCAACGTTTCGCGGCAAAGGTACAATACGAGATGGCGGACAGGCAGTAAGTGCCCAGGTAAGTCTTGCCGCCTATAACGTTCGTGATCGAAATGCAGCTGCAAGCTCGGTGGATGAGCGGTTGATGACGCATTGGCGCGAGCGTTATCGATGGTTGTCTGGGGAAATTGCCAAGATTCAGGGATAGGCGTCAGAGGAAGAACCGATGCTATTGAAGGATCAAACGGCACTGGTCACGGGCGGCAGCCGTGGCATTGGACGCGGAATCGTGCTGGCGCTCGCCAAGGAGGGGGCCAAGGTTGCCTTCGTCTATAAGGGGAGCCATGAGGCCGCCGAAAAGCTGGTTGCCGAGGTGTCTGCATCTGGTGGAACGGCCAAAGCCCTCCAAGGGGACGTGGCTCAACCCGATGTAGCGACTGGAATTGTGGAAAAAGTCCTCTCGGAGTGGGGACGAATTGATATCCTAGTCAACAACGCGGGCATCATCCGGGATGGTTTGTTCGTGCGGATGGAGCAAGCTGACTGGGACGCCGTGCTGACCACAAACCTTGGCGGAACGTTTCAGTTCTGCCGAGCGGTGGCCGCTCAAATGGCTTTGAAGCAGCGTTCCGGGCGGATTATCAACGTCTCCAGTGTTGCGGCCACGCATGTCAATGCAGGCCAGTGCAACTATTCGGCGAGCAAGGGTGCCGTGAATTCGTTTACCCGAGCACTGGCGGTTGAACTGGCAGGCCGAAATGTGACCGTCAATGCGGTAGCGCCGGGTTTCATCGAGACCGATATGAGCGAGGCCGTCCGCAATAAGGCGGGCGATTTGATCAAGAAAATGATCCCGGCTAAACGGCTTGGCAAGCCCGAAGACATAGCGGCTGTTGTGGTCTTTCTGGCGAGTGCCGCCAGTGCTTATGTGACCGGTCAGGTGATTACAGTTGATGGCGGACTAAGCCTTGGGGCTGTCTCCGCGTAGGGGTTCGAGAACAACTAGGCAGGCGTGGGCCTGCGGACATTGCTCCAGCGCCGGCGGCTTTTTAGCCGCTAAGTGGGCGCCGGACTATGGGAGGTTGGATTTCATGACGAAGGAAGAGATTTATCAAAAGGTTGCCGCCACCCTCGTCGAGGCACTCAATGTCGACGAAGATCAGGTTACTCCCGAGGCGACGCTGCAAGGAGACCTGGGCGCGGAATCGATCGATTTCCTCGACATCGTTTTCCGGCTCGAACGCGAATTCAACATCAAGATCCCGCGGGGCGAGCTTTTCCCCGAGGCGATCTTCCAGGGCGACCCGGACTTTGTCAAAGACGGCAAGGTGACCGATAAAGGAATTCGCGAACTCGAAACCAAGATGCCTTATGCCGACTTGGGCGAGTTCAAAAAGAATCCATCGCTGGAAAACATTAGCAATCTGTTCACGGTCGAGTTGATCGCTCGTTATATTCAGAGCAAACTCGGCGTCTGAGTCGCTCGTCGCGCCGTAGCGCCAGGGCAAAAGAGAGCAGGGGCTTGGGTAGGAGATCGACAACGCCATGCGCTGGATTTGGATTGACCGCTTCACGGAGTTCGAATCGCGCAAGCGGGCAGTGGCGGTCAAAAACCTCAGCATGGCCGAGGATTTCTTCACCGAACATTTTCCCGGCTTCCCAGTGATGCCGGCCGCCTTGATCCTCGAGGGTCTTGCCCAAACCGGCGGCATCTTAGTCGGCGAAGCAAATGACTTCAAAGAAAAAGTCGTGCTCGCCAAAATCATCACCGCCCGTTTCCATCGGGAAGCGTTCGCCGGCGAGCAACTGATTCTGACCGCTGAAGTCGTCGTCATTCGCGAAGAGGGCGCCTCGATTGCCGGCCGCGTCCATATCGGCGGCGAATTGATTGCGGAAGCCGAGATCTTTTTTGCCCATCTGGACCAGGCTCGCAGCGGCGCGCTGTTCGGCGACCGAAATTTCGTCTTTTCAGGCGAACTGAAGAACTTGCTCGGCCTAGCGAAAGCAGCGGCCAAACCGTCCGGCTGACGACGATGCTTCGTCTCGTAATCGGCAATGTCCTTGGTAGGCGGCAAGCGGGTATCCTGATGATCTTTGAATTGTACATCCTGGTTTTTCTCCGGGTGGTCTAATGGCTACGCAACCACGTCGAGCGGTCATCACCGGCATCGGCGTATTCTCTCCGATCGGCATGGATGCTTCGTCGTACTGGCAGTCCCTCGTAGAAGGCAAGTCGGGCGTCCGGGCTATTACGCATATGGACGTGCGGGAATTCCCATGTCGCGTAGCAGCTACCGTCCCCCAATTCGATGAAAAATTCGCCAAAGAGTCGCTGCGAAATCCAAAAGATCCCAAAGACAAAGAAGCCAAGGACAGGCAAAAATCGCTCAAAGTGATGGCCCGCACGGTCCAGCTCGGCGTTTGTGCCGCCCAGTTTGCGATGAACGAATCGGGCATGACCAAAGGTATGATGGACCCAACTCGTATGGGCGTCGAATTCGGCGCTGCCATCATCCATACGGAGCTGGACGACATTGCGCGGGCCGCGAAGATCAGCACCAATTGCGTGCCCGGCGCCATCAACATGCAGACTTGGGGCGACGCGGGGCTAAAAGAAATCAATCCCCTTTGGATGCTCAAATACCTGCCCAACATGCCGGCTTGTCACGCTTCGATCATGCACGACATCCAGGGCCCAAGCAACACCATCACGGTCGGCGATTGCGCCAGCCTGCTCGCTCTGGGAGAGGCTTTCCGGATCTTGAATCGCGATCTGGTCGATTTCGTTCTCGTCGGCGGCACGGAAAGCAAACTCAATCCACTCAACTATGTCCGCCAGTCGCTGTTGCAACCAGTGACCTCGACGAAAAATGATACCCCCGCCAAGGCCGTTCGCCCTTTCGACCGCGACCGGGATGGCATCGCTTTGGGTGAAGGAGCGGCTGCCCTAACGTTGGAAGAACTCAATCACGCCCAAGCTCGCGGAGCGAGGATTTTTGGCGAGGTTTGCGGTTTCGCCTCCGGGTTCGATCGCGATCATCAAGGCAAGGTGATCGCTCGCGTCATCCGTAAGGCCTTGGCCGATGCCAATATCACGCCTGCCGACGTGGATCATGTGAACGCGCACGGGCTTGGCACGGTGGAGTCGGACCGCTGGGAAGCCGCGGGCCTTCGCGAAGTATTCGGCAAAGAAGTCCCTATCTGGGCGGGCAAGGGCTTCTTGGGCGCGCTCGGCCCGGCCGGGAGCCTCATCGAGTTGCTGGCCAGTCTGCTGGCCTTGGAAAAAGGCCAACTGCCCGCAACCCTTAATTGTGAAAATCCCGATCCTTCGTGCGGACTGCTGATCCATAACCGCGGAATGCGCACGGTAACTAAGCCCTACGTGTTGAAACTGAGCTTCACCGATCTCGGCCAAGTGGCGGCGTTGGTAATTCGCAAGTGGGACGCCTGAGTTTTTTGCTTTATTCGCTCTGTCGTGAGGTTTGCGTTTATGCAAGCGCACCGTCGGGTAGTCGTCACAGGCATGGGGGTCATCACTCCGCTTGGGCAGAACGTCAACGATTTATACGAAAGCCAGATCGAAGGCCGTAGCGGCGTTGGCCCCATTGCTCACTTTGACGCGCGTGGCTTCCCAACGCAGTTCGCAGCGCAAGTGAAAAATTTTGAATTAGCCAAGTACATGCCCGATAGTTCTCGATGGAACTATTGCGGTTTGAATACGAGGTTCGCACTCGCCGCTGCGAGGCAAGCCTTGAATGATGCCGGCTTGATCGACAACCCCCGAATCGATCCCGGAACCATTGGCGTATATTTGGGCTCGGGGGAAGGCGGCCACGATTTCAAATCGCTGGTGCAGGCGACGTCGCAGTCGGTGCCAGAAAATAGCTTTGATATCGATCATCAAAAGTTTTTCTCTTACAGCCGTCGTACTTTCAACGGCCGTCACGAATACGAAATGGAGATGCATACTACAACCGGCCGCCTGGCCGAGGCCTTTAATCTCCAAGGGCCCAATCTCACTTGTCAAACCGCCTGCGCTGCCTCCAGTCAAGCCATTGGCGAAGCGGCGGAAGTAATCCGGCACGGCGATGCCGAAATCGTCCTGTCGGGCGGCGCCCATAGCATGATTCATCCGTTCGGTGTTACTGGCTTCAATCGGCTTACTGCTTTATCAACGAACAACGCAAACCCGCAAAAAGCTTCGCGACCTTTCGACTTGAATCGCGATGGCTTTGTCCTTGGCGAGGGTTCCGGCCTTGTTGTTCTCGAAGAACTGGAACATGCGAAGAAACGCGGCGCTTCCATCTATGCGGAGATTACCGGATACGGCACCACGGCCGACTCCTTCCGTGTTACCGACAGCCATCCCGAAGGTCGGGGCGCGATCGCGGCAATTCGCAACGCTTTGAAGGATAGCCAGCTTTCAAACGAATCAATCGGCTACGTCAATGCCCACGGCACCAGCACGCATGTCAATGATCGTTCGGAGACGATCGCGCTCAAAGCGGTTTTTGGCGACTACGCTTATAAGCTGCCGATCTCGAGCAGCAAGTCCATGCTTGGCCATCTGATCTGTGCGGCCGGCGTGGTCGAGTTGATCATTTCCATCACGGCCATTCATAAAGGCGTGCTGCCGCCGACGATCAACTACGAAACGCCGGATCCCGAATGCGACCTCGACTACATTCCCAATCAGGCTCGCCCGAAGAAGATCGACCATGTGCTCTCCAACAGCTTCGGCTTCGGCGGCCAAAACATTTCCTTGATCGTCAGCCGTTTCCAGAAGTGATAAGCGACGCTTATCATTCCAAGTTCGTTTCCCGACCGTTCATTTTCCCACGATTTTCTCGGGTTTGACCTTCTGGAAATATTTCCAGAAGGTTGGCCATCAGAATGACGCACGATTGAGCGTGGGGAATTTGAATTATGATCATTCCACAATCTGAATTCCGCATTCCGAATTTCCGACTTTTCGTTTTTCCACGACTTTCTCGGGTTTGACCTTCCGGAAATATTTCCAGAAGGTTGACCATCAGAATGACAGGCGATTGAGCGTCGCACGTCTGACATTTCTTCATTCCGCATTCCAGATTTCCCCCCGCGTTTTCCCACGATTTAATTGGAAAGGCCTTCAGGAAATATTTCCTGAATATTAACCGATAGCCTTTTCTGCTTTCAAATCGGCGTCAGAGCCGCGACCTTTAGTTTAGGGAGCGGAGGCTTCCCACTTCCTGTCGTGGCTCTTACATGCATCAGGCTCAGCTCCCGCGAGGCAGCGCCTCGACGACCCGTTACGCGGCAGAGCCGCGTAACGAGTTTGAGCGCGCAGCCTCCTCCTCGTTTGACGCTCCCGTGTCGGACGTCTTAATCGGCGCTCCGGCGCCGGTGACGCGACATTACTAGATGTCCATTTCGCAAATTCGCAGGCAGTTATTTTTGGACTAGGCAATCGGGGCAGTTTACGTCAAGCTGGCGCCTTCTTCGAATGAACACCTATTTCAGGCAGGACGCCGAAATGCCGCATCCCTACGCGCCGCTGGTCAATCTGAATTCCGAGGAATCGGAACGGTTGCAGTCCCTGGTCCGAGCCCGCTCGACACCACAAGCCTTGGTTTTCCGCTGTCGCCTTATCTTGCGGTTAGCAGGCCGCGATCAACCGTCCAATTTACAGGTCGGCAACGAATTTGGCTGTAACCGCAACACGGTAGCCCACTGGCGAACGCGCTACCTGGAACACGGGCTCTCCGGTCTTCAAGATGCTCTGCGTCCTGGTAGGCCGCGGAGCTTTTCCCCCCGACAGACAGCTCGAAGTGCTTACGCTGGCGTCTAGCGCCACTGCCGAGCACGATTGCGTCGCCAGCCAGTGGAGTCTGGACGAAATCGCATTTCAGTTGGTCAACCAGTACGCGGACGAAGCGATGAGCCGCTCGACGATTCAGCGTATTCTGCACGAAGCGGATCTAAAACCGCATCGTAGCGTTTACTGGCTCAACAGCCATGATCCTGACTTCGACGCCAAGGCCAAAGACATTTGCCGTCTCTACGTTGAAGCCCCCTCTTTGTATCAGCAAGGCGAGTTGGTGATCTGCTGCGACGAAAAGACCGGCATGCAAATCCTCGAGCGAAAACACCCCACGATACGGGTCCAGCCCGGCAAGCCCGAAAAACGCGAACACGAGTACATCCGGCATGGCACGCGTGCCTTGATCGCATCGTTCGTCGTTCCCACCGGCCAAGTCGTTTGGGACTTAGGCGTCACGCGGACGAGTAAAGATTTCGCGGCCCATTTAGCTCACGTGACCGCCCAATTCCCCGACCAACAGCGATTTCATTGGATTCTGGACAACCTGAACACTCATTGGAGCCTGGACGTCTGCGAACGCATGGCCCATTTGAATGGAACGCCTTTCTTCAAACGCAGCCTGAGCACGGGGCTCGAACGACGCTCCTTTCTGACCGACCCCAGCCACAAACACGTCTTTCATTTCACTCCCAAACATGGCTCGTGGCTCAACCAAGTTGAACTTTGGTTCAGCACCCTCTCTCGACGCTGGCTGAAACGGGCCGACTTCGCATCCGCCGAGGAATTCGTCGAACGTTTACAGGCTTACATGCACAACTACAACACGCTTCGGGCTCACCCGTACCGTTGGACACCAGCAGATTTCCGGACGAGCCTGGTTCGGCACTCGT
Organism: uncultured Planctomycetota bacterium; assembly: GCA_963718635.1. GTDB lineage: Bacteria > Planctomycetota > Planctomycetia > Gemmatales > Gemmataceae > JAIOQJ01. The sequence continues at coordinate 673,066 of OY970367.1, forward strand.
CCTCAACGCTTCGAACGCCTACTCTACCCTCCACGTCCCTATCGTCGTCACCCCCTCGCCGCGAACTGCCTAGGGACTTATGAAACGGCCATCTAGTAGGTAAGGTTCCGACGTTCCTTGCTCGGCGGACGGTAACCGCAAAGCCGTCATAAGCCGAAAGCGTCTTTAGACGGAGACCCTTCTGGAAATATTTCCAGAAGGGCCTTTCCAATTAATTCGTGGGAAAACGCGCGATGATAAGACAAAAACACGTTATCGGGGCCGATTGCGGAACGATGACCCCAGCAGGTTCCCCTTCGAAACGACTGCCGGATTGACGCCACTAACAACGGGGGCCGCACTGACGTTGTTATTCAGATTAGGGTCGATGGTCACTGCGGAAGCGGTCGCCACGTTGTTGATGGTTCCCGTGGCGCGCACCAGGAAGTTAACGACAAGTGTTGCCGTCTGCCCGTTGGCCAAGGTGCCGACATTCCAGATCCCGGTCGTTCCATCGAACGAGCCCTGGCTCACCGACTGAACACCCGCAAACTGCAGGCTCGCGGGAAAGGGATCGTTTACCATCACGCCGGTTGCGGTGCTCGGGCCGTTGTTGTGGATGATGAACGTGTAGGGCGCGATCACATCGTAGAACGCGGCCGCCGGCGCAATCTTCTGCAGCACCAAGTCAGCGGTCTGCACTTGTGAGCCGGCCGTAGCGGTATTGTTGCTCAGATTTGGATCGAACTGCGTGGCATGAACAGTAGCGGTGTTAGTCACTCCGCCGGTGGTTGAAACGGTTCCCGTCATCGTGAAGGTAGCTGTTGCACCCTTGGCGAGCGATGCAAACGTCCATTGACCGGTGATAGGGTTGTACACACCAACGCTGGTGGTTTCGATAACGTTCGTAAGCCCGGCCGGGATCGCGTCGGCGACTACCACATTGGTTGCGGTATCCGGGCCGTTATTCGTCACGACGACCGTGAAGGTGATCGTATCGCCCGGGTTCGGATTAGCGTTGTTGACCGTCTTGGTGACGGCGACATCGGCGATCTGCGGCGTCTCAACGACGCTGGCCGTGTTATTTGGCAACACGGGATCGAACTGGTCGGAATGATTGACCGCTGCTGTGTTAGTCTGCACCGCAGAAGAGACGACCAGAGCCTGTATGGTAAGCGTGGCCATGGCGCCGTTGGCGAGCGTGCCAACCGTCCAGAGGCCGGTTACCGGATTGTAACTCCCCTGGGTTGCCGATGTGCCAACGGCAACAAACGTCACGCCTGCGGGCAACAGATCGGCAATGGAAACGTTGGTGGCAGCGTCCGGGCCGTTGTCCCGCACGCTGACGGTGTAGGCGATCTGATCGCCCACGTTCGGCGTCGCATTGCTGACCGTTTTGGATACTGCCAGATCGGCCTGTTGTGGCGTCTCGGTCGCGCTGGCCATGTTGTTATTTAGATTTTGATCAAACTCACCGGCCGATGTGATGGACGCATTATTCGTCTGTGCAATCGGGCTCACCACCAAAGCAGTCACTTTGAGACTCGTCGAAGCGCCGCTGGCGAGGTTTGGGACGCTCCAAGTGCGTGCGATTGGGTCAAACGTTCCGGTAACGGGCGTTGCCGATTGGAAGGTTACGCCCGCCGGGATGGCTTCGGAAACCACGATGGCCGTCCCCGCACTCGGCCCGTTGTTCGTCAGGCCGAGCGTATAGGTGATGACCTCGCCGACGTTCGGCGTCGGATCGTTGACGGCCTTAGTAAGCGCCAAGTCGGCGGCGATCCTCTCTCCGAAATTATTGTTGGCGCCGGTTATCCCCGAAGCCAATAGGATTTGGCTAAAGATATCGTTGGCGGTACTGCCGCCAGGCGTGCCAATCGTGTCTATACCGTCAAGGAAGGCGGCCGGTTGGGTCTCGGTGATGGTGTAGCCGCCGGCGCCGCTCGGCCGCAAGTTGGCAAAGCTGTAGCTGCCGTCCGCCAAGGTCGTGGCCACGGTGCTGACGGGTGCGCCGAAGTCGTTGTTCCCCGTCAGCGTGACGGTAACGCCTTGGATGCCCGGTTCCCCCAGTTGTTTGATGCCGTCGTTATTGGCATCGACATAGACGAAGCCGGCGAGCGAAGAAGGCGCCAGTTCACCGAAGTTGTTGTTAGTACCTGTCGTCCCCGACACAACGACGATATTGCTGAAAACATCGTTGCCCGTCGTGCCGCCTGGGGTGCCAATCGTGTCCTTGCCGTCCAGGAAACCGGCAGGTTGAGTCTCCGTGATCGTATAGCCGCCTGCCCCGCTCGGCCTAATGCCTGCAAAGCTGTAGCTGCCGTCGGCCAGCGTGGTGGCAACAACGTTGACCGGAACGCCCAGGTCGTTATTGCCGGTAAGTGTTACGGTCGCCCCTTGAATTCCGGGCTCACCCGCTTGTTTGACGCCGTTGTTGTTCAAATCGTTATAAACAAAGCCCGAAAGCGACGTCGTGCCGGAAAGCTCACCAAAGTTGTTGTTCGCGCCCGCCACGCCGGATGCGAGCACAATGTTGCTGAAGACATCGTTGCCGGTGGTGCCGCCGGGGGTGCCGATCGTGTCGATGCCGTCCAGGAAGCCGGCAGGCTGCGTCTCGGTGATAGTGTAACCGGCGCCGCTGCTGGGCCGCAGATTGGCGAAGCTGTAACTGCCGTTGGCCAAGGTAGTGGCTACGGTATTAACCGGAGCGCCTAAGTCGTTGTTCCCAGTCAGCGTAACGGTCGCTCCCTGAATGCCCGGTTCTCCGACTTGCTTGATGCCATCATTGTTGGCATCGACATAGACGAAGCCGGCGAGCGACGACGGCAGCAGTTCGCCGAAGTTGTTGTTGGTTCCCGTCGTGCCCGACACGACAACGATGTTGCTGAAGACATCATTGCCAGCCGTGCCGCCTGGGGTGCCGATGGTGTCCTTGCCGTCGAGGTAGCCGGCGGGTTGGGTTTCCGTGATCGTGTAGCCGCCAGCGCCGCTCGGCCGAATGCCGGCGAAGCTATAGCTGCCGTCCGCAAGCGTAGTCGCGATGACGTTAACGGGCACGCCCAAGTCGTTGTTGCCCGTCAGTGTTACCGTCGCTCCGGGGATGCCTAATTCACCAGCGTCTTTGACGCCGTTATTGTTGACATCGTCGTAGACAAATCCGGAAAGCGATGTCGTCGACGAAAGCTCGCCGAAGTTGTTGTTCGCGCCTGCTACGCCCGAAGCAAGCACGATGTTGCTGAAGACATCGTTGCCGGTGGTGCCGCCGGGGGTGCCGATCGTGTCGATGCCGTCGATGAAGCCCGCTGGCTGCGTTTCAGTTATGGTGTAGCCGGGCCCGCTGCTCGGCCGCAGGTTCGCGAAGCTGTAGCTGCCGTTGGCCAAAGTCGTGGCCATGGTATTCACCGGAGCGCCCAAGTCATTGGTGCCCGTTAGCGTGACAGTCGCGCCGGGGATGCCCGGTTCACCGACTTGCTTGATGCCGTCGTCATTGGCATCGACGTAGACAAACCCGGCGAGCGACGAGGGCGCCAATTCGCCGAAGTTGTTGTTGGTCCCGTTCGTGTTTGATGCCAGGACGATCGAACTGAAGACATCGTTGCCCGCAGTGCCGCCGGGGGTGCCGATCGTGTCCTTGCCGTCCAGGAATCCGGCAGGCTGGGTCTCGGTGATGGTGTAGCCGCCGACGCCGCTCGGCCGCAGACCGGCAAAGCTGTAGCTGCCGTCTGCAAGCGTTGTCGCCACGGTATTCACTGGAGCGCCTAAGTCGTTGCTCCCCGTTAGCGTGACGGTCGCGCCGGGAATGCCCGCTTCGCCAACGTCTTTGATGCCGTTGTTGTTTGCGTCGTTGTAGACGAAGCCCGACAAGCTTGATGGCAACAATTCGCCGAAGTTGTTGTTTGTGCCTGTCGTTCCCGAGGGAAGCGTGATCGCGCTGAAGACGTCATTGCCCGTCGTGCCGCCGGGGGTGCCGATAGTGTCTTTGCCGTCGAGGAATCCGGCCGGCTGGGTCTCGGCGATGGTGTAGCCGCCGGCGCCGCTCGGCCTCAGGCCGGCGAAGCTGTAGCTGCCGTCTGCAAGCGTTGTCGCGGTCGCGGTCACCGGAGCGCCGAGATCGTTGTTGCCGCTCAGATTTACGGTTGCACCTAGGATGCCAGGCTCGCCCACGTCCTTGACGCCGTTGTTGTTCAGATCGTTGTAAACGAAGCCCGAAAGCGATGAAGGTGATAGTTCCCCAAAGTTGTTGTTGGTCCCATTCGTGCCTGACGTCAGCACGACGTTGCTAAAGACATCGTTGCCAGTCGTGCCGCCTGGAGTGCCGATGGTGTCTTTGCCGTCGAGGAATGCAGCGGGCTGCGTCTCGGTAATGGTGTAGCCGGCGGCGTTGCTCGGTCGCAAATTGGCGAAGCTGTAACTGCCGTTCGCCAGCGTAGTCGCGATTGTATTTACGGATACGCCAATGTCATTCACTCCGGTGAGCGTGACCGTGACACCGGGAATGCCCGCTTCGGCTGCTTGTTTCGTGCCGTCGTTATTGGCATCGTTGTAGACAAAGCCCGACAAGCTGGCCGGTGTCAACTCGCCGAAGTTGTAGTTGGCAGCAGCAGCGTTCGAGTTGGCCGGGATCGTGATACCGGAAATCAAGTCGGCCGGAGGGGCCGACGCTACGCCGCCAAACAGCGTGCCAACTGTATCTTTGCCGCTGAAGAAGGCGGCGGGTTGCGCCTCGGTTAGCTGATAGGTTCCCGGACGCAAATTCGGGAAGATGTACGAACCATTGGCGAGCGTGTTGACAGTCGTATTCACCGGGTTGCCAAGATTGTCAGTGCCTGTCAGCGTCACGGCGACTCCGGGAATCGCCGCTTCACCACCTTGTTTGACGCCGTCATTGTTGGCATCGACATAGACAAAGCCGGCGATCGAGTTGGTGTTGATCGTCACGTTCGCGTTGGCGGTTACTGTACCCGGCCGGCCGCCGCCGGGAGCGGAGTCGAAGTTCGTTGTAACCGTATTAGGAACGGTGCTGCCGGGAGCGTCGGCGTTCGCGAGCTTGGCCTGATAGGTGATCGTCGCTGTCTGGCCCAGATTCAGAACCGGGATGCTGATGCCGATTGTGGTATCGCCGGCCGTATTGCCTGTTGTCACGCTGCCGATTGAAGTCGTCACACTGCCGGCCACTAGTTGCAGGCCGGCGCTCAGCGGATCGGTGATAGCGACGTCGAATGCCGGTCCGGTTGATGCTGCCCTGTGACTGACGACCGCAGTGTAAGTGACTGTACTGCCTGCATCGCCTTGCGTGGGCGATGGCGTCTTGGAGATTTGCAGCACTGGCTGGGTAATCGTGACGTTATTGCTGGAATTGAGCGTGCCGGCGCCATAATTAAGAGTCGCCGTATTCGTGCGCACGGCCCCATTGGAATTGGCGCCCACGTTTTGGATCAGTCCATCAATCTGGACGACAATCACATCGCCCGAATCGTTGACATGATCAGCACTGTTGACCAGGCCGCTGAAATTGAACATCACATTTTGGCCGACGATGCTGCCGCCGGGTGCATTCCCCACCGCCAGCGGAGAAGACGATATGCCCGCGCCGGGCGTACCGCTCGAAGTCGCGCCTGGCGTTGAATTGCCGCCAATCGAAATGATGCGTGCAGCGACAGGCATGATGCCAGCCGGCAAGGGATCGACTAGCCCGAGGATAGGGCTTGTGCCATCGGGCATGGTGAAAGCAAGCTGGTAAGTGACGACTTCACCGACGTTCAGATTGCTACCAAGCGTTTGCGGAATTGAAGTTGCCGAAACTGTTTTCGTGAAGGCACTCGGAGGCGGCGCGGTGATGTTTGCGTTGCCCGTGGCCGTGTAGGTGTTCGTGCCAACTCCGGTGCCGGTGCGTTCGCCGTTGAACGATCCAGGGATGCCCGGCGTCGTAGAACCTGTCGGATTCGGGGTGGTGCCGTTGTTGCCGGGCAAACTGGTATACGTCACTTTGGCCGAGTTCGGCACTACCTGGCCCGGCGCGATGCCGATCTGCACCACGCCCGTGTAGGTGACGGTGATGCTCGACCCGGGATCCATGCTGACCACGTTGACGCGAACCGTATTGCCCGAAGACGTTGCACTGTTGATGCCGGTCACAACGCCCGTTGAAGTAACGTTTATCGACGGAAGATTTAGTGCAATAAGTGCCGGCAATGTGTCTTGCGTAACGACATCGAAAGCGGTGGCCGTGCCCGTGTTGGTGTAGGTCACGGTATAACTGACGGTATCGCCCGCTTGCGCCACGGCCGGGCTAACCGTCTTGGTGACGGCCGCGATCTTCGGCTCAGCGACAGTTACGGGCACAACGTTGGAGTTGGCGAGAGCAGCGCCATTTTGACTGTAAGTGAACGTATTATTGAGCGTGGTGCCGGATGTATTGCCGGCCACGTTATCGACCACCGCGTTGAACTCGATAAGCACAAATTCCTGATCCGGATCTCGGTCCGCATTATTCAAATCGCCTAGCGTAAAGACGGGCTTGTCGCCATCGACGAACGCGCCGCCGCCGCCCGTGCCGCCAGAGATCTGCGAAGCAGGTAGCACAAAAGTAGGGTTGAGCGCGTTGACGTTTCCCTGATTGCCGGTCTGCTGCGGACCAGTCCCAATGACGCCGATACTGGACGAAATACCCGTCTGATTGGCGACGAATGCAACGTCGGTCGTGCCGTCGTTGAGATAACTGAAGCCTGCCGGCAAGTTATCTTTCAAAGATACGGCCGTGTTGATCCCTTCCGGCAGCAGCGTCAGCAGCTTGTAGCGGAGAATCTCTCCGATGGTGACGTTGCTTCCCGCCGTCGAGCCTTCCGAAGTGGTGACGATCGATTTTACTGGCGCCGGCGCCGCAGTAATGAAACTCGCGTTTTTGCTCGTTGTGATGGCCCGCTCAGTCGAGTTGACGTTGAACGGCGAAATTTGGCCGGGGTTGCCTGGCAAGGTCGTCGACGTTTCCGAGGCCGTGTTGGTGACGGTCGTGCTGGCGCCGAGCGTGTTCGAAACAGTTCCGCTGACTACAATCGTGATTGACTGACCGGGCAGCAATGTTAATCCGTTGGGATCTGTATTTTGAACGGTAGCGCCGACAATTTGGAAGTCAGTTGAAACCGCCGAACCACTGACCGAAGTTATGGTTGGCGCGACGACGCCAGCCGGGATCGGATCGTTGACGGTCATGTTGTAGGCCGTCGTCGAACCGGCTGCGGGGTTCGTGTACGTGATCGTGTATTGAACCGGATCGCCGGCATCGCCGGTGCCGCCGACGACTCCGTTGACGCTCACCGTTTTCGTTGTGGTGAGATTCGGCTGGATGACAGTCACATTGCCAGCCCGGACGGGCGCGTTCGTGATACCGTTGAACGAAAGCACGGCCGAGTTTCGCAGCGTTGTTCCGATGGTGTTGCCTGCAACATTCAACACAACCGTTTGATAGGTGAGCGTGATCGTCTCAGGCACGGCACTATTCGTCGTCGTGTTGGTGACGTTGCCTAAGTTAAAGGTAATCGTCTGCCCGTTATTGGTGATGACGGGCGCAGTGCTGCCGGTCAGCGACACCCCGGCCGAAAGGACGGGCGGATTGCTCGGATCGAGCGCGACGAAAGCAAGCCCGGCCGGCAGCGTGTCAACGATCTTGGCGTTCGGCGTGATGCCCTGGGGCACCGTCACGGTCAACTGGTAGGTGGCCAATTCTCCGATTGTTGCCTGATTGTTGCTGTTGGTTGCATCGACGATGGAAGTGCTCAACAGCACCTTCGCTGTAGATGCGCCCTGAATGGTGACCGTGGCAGGATCGGTAATGGGTGCCGCGAGGAAATTGGGCCCGCCCGGAGCACTGGTATACTTCGAAACGTCACCCGTGTTCGTCAGGACTTGGCCTGCATTTACTGGGCTCGGATTCACACCCGGCACATCGGCTTCAAGGTCGTAAGTGATGATGGCGATGTTCGTCCCGGTCGCCGATCCGCCTGCCGTTAACGCTCCCTGCGCTGCCGATGGATCGTTTAACTGAAGGCCGTTGCCGAACAGCCCGCTGATCGGGTTGCCGCCGAGATCGGTGAACCCGATAACTGCGCCGGCGCCATCGACCACTCGCAGGTTCAGCCCCGAAGCAGGCACATGGAAGCCTGCCGGCAGCGTATCGCCCACAACGACATTGAATGCCCCGTTGACGCTGCTGCCTGTGTTTTGCACCACGATGGCGAATGTCACACGATCATTCGCTTGCACGCCGGACAGGTTGCTGTTGATTGGAGTCGTTGCAAGGCTGCCATCGGTGATTGTTCCGGCGAAGCGAGCGCCGGCCGTGCCGGGGGCATTGAAAGGAGCCGGCGCCGGCGGGTTGGGAGCAAACGTGACGGAAGCCGGCGGCGCATCGGTGGCGACGACGCCTTTCTTCACGTTCAAAGCCGGCTCGCCTAAAGTCAAGCCAATGATCGCGTTAGCAGTTGCGGATCCGTTGTTCGTCGAACTTTCCGTATAGTTGGCTTGATTGGTAAGGAACAGACCATCAGCAAAAGGCAGGTTGCTCGCGGTAACGGTGAACAACACATCGACGTTCGTATCGATGGCCGGCGTGGCGATCAGTTCGCTTGGAAATGTCAGCGACACCGTGTTGGTGGCCGCTGCGCTCGAAAGCGTCGGGACGAAGCCAGCACCCGGAAATATCGTTGTATATTGGCTCGCGGGCCCGAATTGCGCATGTCCGGGCGCCGGCGCTGTGCCATTCGTCACATTGTCAAACGTGCTCACCTGCGTCGCGTCGAAGACCGGCAACGGCAGGTAATCGGTCAATGCCAGACTCTCGGCGCGACCGAGCGGCAGCACGTACTGCAGCCGATAGGTGATGTTGTCGCCTGGGCTGATATGCGGATTGCTCGGCACCGTCGTGTTGCCATTGATCGCATAAATCGACTTCACCAGACTGCCGCGCTGAATTTGCGTTGTTGCCGCACTTACATCGCTGACGTTCGTTGCTGTCGGAGTGAGTGTGCGCGTATCGAGCAGCTGGGCCGTGCCGGTGACGTTGTTATCGAGAATGTCCCCCTGCTTGATCGACTTGTTGCCCAGCGGAGACGTCTGCACGTAAAAAGAATTCAAGACCACGGTGCGAAAAACAATGGTTCCGGTCGTCGGGCCATTAGTCGGCACGGGCGGTGGCAGCGTTCCGACTGGTCCACCGGTGCCCACATTTGGCACTGAGCCACCGAGCAGCAAGCCGCCGAAACCACCCGGGCCGCGTCCTGCCAATTCGTTCGACACGTTGAAGCCAAGCGTCTGCGTGCCGGTTGGATTCACCGCGCTCGGCGGGGTGTAATTGGCGGCGTTGAAGTTGCCCGAAGTTGTTAGCGTGCCGTTGCGTGTTGAACTGGTCAGCGTTGGCGTGAAGCCCGGTACGAAATCCTGTCCGTCGCCAATCAAGTCGGATACGGAAAACTGGTTGAACGCGAAGAAATCCGACACTTCATAGTTGATCGTATATTGCAGCACAGTTCCCGGCTGAATCACGACGGTTGGGTCAGGCAGCCCGGTGCCGGGATTGATCGCCACGACGGTTTTCTGTATCGCGATCGAACGATCGTTGATGACAACCGGCGGAGCCGTATTCGTAGCGATGATCGTCGGGTTAACCGGATTCAAAGGCGTCCAGGTTCCGGACCCGTTCGAATTGTTCGTCGATGTCACCGAGGCGCCGGTGGCCGGGTTAAGAACCTGCGTGCCGCCCGCATCGCGTGGGATGTAGAAGCTGAAGATCATCTTGCGCATCGGTGGCGCCGCCGGTTCCCAACACGTGGTTCAACTGCCGGGTCACCGTTCCGTCAGGAGCGCCGGTCGGATCGGGCGACGGAGTCGTGACAACCGTCGTTCCGTTGCCCGTGACACTCGTCACGCTCACAAACTGCGCATTCGGCGGCAGCACATCGTTGATGTTGAAATTGTTGATCGTCTGGCCGTTAGCGATGCTGACATCAATGGTGTAGCTGCGAGGATAATCGGGACCGGTTGCCGTTTCGTTTTCCGGCCCGTTATAGACTTTCGTGATGGTGAAGAGCGTTGGCGTGAACGTTGTCGTCTGCGTGGCGCTCAAAATCGGCGGATCAGTCGCGGCATCATCCAGCGGATCGTTGCCTAGTGAAAATCCACCGACGGCTTGAACGGTCAACGGCGAGCTGATCAATGCCAGATTGCTAACCTTCACGTTGAAGTTGATCTGCGCCGGGCTGCCCCGGTGCGAACGATCCAAACGGCAACTGGAAGAAGACAACTTGATTGCCGGCAATGCCATTAACTACGAGCGGATTGCCTGCCGCATCGTGCGCATACGGATTGGATGCATGGCCCGCCGCATCAAACGTGAGCAGGGTCGAAGCGACGGGGGCGCCAAGGTAAGTGGCGCTCCCCGCTAGATAGCTGATGCCGTTGTTGCCGTTAGCGCCCAGTGTGGGCAGGAGCACTTCAGCAAAAGGCGCGTAGCCAATGGTGCCCGTATTGCTGAATGTTACGGAGAATGGCTCGGTCGAGCCGATGAAACCGGTCGGCGGCACACCGAGCAAAACGTTTGGAATCGCAGCAGGCGTTTCGCGCTCCTCCAACCTCTCTAAATTAAGAACCGTCCGCCGTAAACGGCGTATGCGCTTGGCATTGCGAAGGGAAATCGGACGACTGAGGCGGGTGCGAAAAACCCGAAGCCAGCGCGAGAAAATAAACATGAACAATCCGTTTCGCTATTGAGAGGTTAGAAGCCTTATCCTTAAGGTCGATCGGATATGACCTGCGACTTTGGGCTATTTCGTGCGCAGTCAAGTTCCCCATGGACTACATGCTCGCACAACAAGCACGATCATCAGGCCTAAACGTTTTAGCAGGTGCGAATGATATCTGCAACTGCGCTCGTAAAATGGGAAAGATAGGAAGAGTTTGCATGCAGCGCTTCGGAACCGAGTGCGGCGACGGGTTCTGGCAAACGTATGAAACGAGCTTTGAGCCCGACTTACCTCCCCCCGCAAAGCCGGGGGGAGGGTGGAAAGGGCGAGATGCTTTTGTGCTCAAACATTCAAGATTTCTTCAACCGACTGTCGAATCGTGGTGCAGTAGCGCTCCAACTTCAAATCGTCGGTTCCAACGCCGAAGGGCTCCTCGACTTCGGTATCGACTGACTCGACGCCAAGCAGGAAGAAGCCGAGAATGAGCACGATTGGCAGGCCCCATAGGCCGAGTTCGCGCATGGAGAACCAGGGAGTCGCCAGAATGTTGATGGCGATGCCGAAGCGGAGCAAAAAGACGTAAGAGCGCGAAATGGGCGTATGCCGAATCCGCTCGCAAGCGCCGCAAACATCGATCAGGCCGCGTACGTGCGGATCGAGCCGCATCGCGGTATAACCATCGATCAAGCCTTGCTTTTGCCAGTCGGCCATATCGGCAAAGAGTCGGCCGACCAGATACGAAGGAACATGAGCCGGGTTAGCCAAGTCCTTCTCAAACCCGGCTACCTCACTGAGTGTGGTCTTCTGTCGTAAGTGACGCTTCAGCGATTCGGCAAACCCGATCAGAACAGCCGCAAGCTGTCGTTCGCGAATGACCTCTGCGGGCAGGCGCATCCGCAGCTTCCACGCCAGGTTCCGCGTGTCGTTGATCAGTTGGCCCCAGAGCTTGTGCGCCTCCCACCAGCGATCGAACGCCGCGCCGTTGCGAAACGATAACAGCAGGCCGAGCACGATGCTGTTGGCCACCGATATCTCGGCCCCCAGCGTCGTTAGCTGAAGCCCCCATTCCCGCACCAAAAAGCTGACGACGATGCCATATGCCGCAATGCCAACGAACCAAGGCGCCAGCCGCTTGGCGATCACCGAAAAAGCAGGGCTTTCCGGCGGCAAAATGATTGGGTGAAGCATGAGGGTTGTTCGTTATGGCTTGGGTGGAGTGCCTGCATAGGTTTGGCGAGCCCGGAGCGTGAGCGATGGGAGAGAGAGCTTTGCGAGGTTTCTCCGGTCGCTTACGCCACGTATAACAATGCGCTGTCGCGCCGAAGCCAAGCAGACGCGCCTTGATCTTTCCTATGATAGTGGTGAGAGTCATATCAGGCTTCTTCGCAGCGATTGGTTAGTCTTGTCACCCGCAACAGAGCCGGCCTTAAAGATTAATCCACAAACGTATTGAACATGGCCGAGTAAACTGAGAATCCGCCACCGGATGCCGATGCCATAGGTGCATTTGCGGCATCTCAACTACGGAGCGGGCTCCAGACGACGCTCGGAGACTGGACGCTGTCTTATTTCGCCCGATAGCGGTATGCCCAGACAGTCGTTCCGTCGATTACGACCAGCGCATTTTGAGCCTGATCGACATACGCCAGGCGCTTGTTGCCGGTCGGCATGAGATCGCCTTCGGGTGAAAGTTTGGTCCAAGCCACTTTGTCGGCATCGTACGCCCACAACGTGTTCGTTTGGAATTGGATCAGCAGGCCGTGCCCGCTGACCGGGTCAAAGTACATGGGCGATCGGGCATCGTGACCGAAAGGCGTCTTGCCATCGTCTTTGTCGCCAATCAGTACTTTCTTCCACTCGAGTTTGCGTGGATCGAAGTGGAAAGCGTCGTGCTGCCGCTGCACGACGACTATTTTTCGCGTCGGATCATAGTAGCCAATCTGTTCCGGGGCCGGCGATTCCTTCTCGAACGCCGCTTCGCCTCCATTGGCCTTCAGGTTTTTCCAAGTGTCCGCCTCGAAGTCATGGAGCCAGGTGCCGTGCATTTGCCAGTTGTTGGCGTGCCAGATGCTGCCGCCGAGATCGGGGATATATTCCAGCATGCCGCCGAAAATCGCCATTGGAAAAGGCTTCGGCGCCTTGAACGCTTTCCAACGTCGATCGGCAGGGTAGAAGGCCCAAAGCGGGGGGCCGTCGTATAAATCGCTTGGATTGCCGCCGAGGTCTTGCACCGCTTTTTTACGGTCGGTGACCCAGGTGTTCATGAACAGCAGCGCCTTGTGCTGGGGATCGTAGGTGAGGCCCCACCACGTATGGGCGATGATCGCCGGCCCGCCGTGCTTCGTCATCAAGATGCCGTCTTTGAATTCGACATCGGACGTGTCCTTGCCGAGATCCGTGTAGCCGCGCGCGTTGTCCGGAGCATAAAGCATCGACCAGGTAAGGGACGGCAGATCGAACTCCCAAACATCGTTGAGACGGTGCGGCACGGCATGATTGGCGCCGCAGAAAAGCGCCCTCTTGCGATCGGGCGCCCAACACATCTTGATCGTGAAGTCGCGCCCTTTGGGTCCTGTTTTGTGGAGATCGAATCGGCGAGCGGTTTCGTTGAAATCGCCGACGACATCCGCGTTGCCAAGCGCGACCGCATGATTCGCTTTGAGCGCTGCCAATTTCTGAAGAACCGATACCTTCGGATCGAGTTTCGGCTCCGCCGGCGCGTCGGCAGCGAGGGCGCAATAAGGAGCCGCCAAGCCAGCAACCAAGAGAACGATGAAACGGATCATCTGACTATCCTTGCAATGGGGGAGGGCAACGAGGCCTCACTTTACAGAGGCTGGTGCGCTGAAGAAGACAGGGGTAAAGAAAAGGAACAGCGTAGATTTTCAATCTGTTTTTGGTGAAAATCTACGCCGTCCCTTTCCTTGTGCCTTTTCTTGTGCGTTTTTCTTTTGCCGGGAGACTCCCGACCTTATTATTCTTTCCCAGCTGGTTGCACTTTCTCTGAGGTCAATCGGATTCAGGCTGTTGAAGTTCGGCGATAATTTCTTCGGCCACGGCGCGCAAAAGCGGGCTTTCAGACAGTGCTGCTTCCTGAAGTGCAGGAAGAATGGCCGCTGGCGTACCAATCCGCTGCAGCGCCAGCGCGATGTGAGCGCGCTGATCGACGCTTCCAAGCTGGCGGCTTAACTCTCTTGGAATCAACGCAATTCCTTGATATGTGTGTTTCGCCAGCGTCTCTTGTTGAACGTCGCCCCACGTCGGGTCTTGCAATGCTCGAATTAAATCGGGTAGCGCAGCTGCCGCTATCGGTCCCATTTCACCTAAGGTTTGGGCGGCGATCGCGCGTGTATCGCCGTCTTTTGACCATAGCTGCAATCGCAATTCCTCAATGATCGGCGCGGCGTTTTCGCTTGCCCCCAGCTTACCAAGGGTCTGGCAGATCACATAACGGACGCCGTCGCCACGAATTAACAAGTCGGTCAGCGCTGGGATCGCTGCGTGAGCTGCCGGACCGATATTGCCGAGTGTCTCCACCGCGTCGGTGCAAATGCTACCGTTGCTGTCTTGCAATGCCCTAATCAATTCGGGAATTGCGGGCGCCGCGGCGGAGCCAAGTCGCGTAAGTGCTTTGAAGGCCGCAACGCGAACTTCTTCATCTTCATTCTTGAGGAAGCCATGCAAGTATGGAAACCGGCTGACGGGATCCATGTTCAATTCGCCTAGAGTCCAGATGGCGTTGCAACGGACACTGGTTTCGGCGTCATCCAGCAAGCGGACGATCTCCGGCAGATAATCAGCGCCCGTTTCAGAAATGGTAGCGATGGCTCGTACCGCTCCGCCGCGCAGACGGCCATCAGCATCGCTTAGTGCGGCGCACAGAGCGGATAGCGCCTCGGCAGCGTACCGTCCCATCCGTTCAAGGATCACCGTCGTTTCCCATCGCGACTCACATAGTGGATCATTAAGGCAAGCAAGCAATCCAGGCAGGATAGTTCGCAGGTCATACTCCGGTTCGTCCCAAAACGCTCGGTTTAGCAGCCCATAGCGAAGTTCAGGCTGGTTGAGCAAACGGTCATTAATTCCAGGCAGAGCGGGCGGCCCGATTGCGAGCAGCGCACCCGCGATATCCGCGCCGCTATCCCATAAGGCGAATAAGTCGGCCAAAACCTCGGGTGTGCCGACTTTTAGATTCCCCAGGCCTTTCGCGGCCTCAACGCGCAAGTTTTTGTCATTCTCCTCGCGAAGCAATCGGTGGAGAAATGCGATTGACTCGGCCGTGCCTTCTTTGGCTTTGGCGAACAGGCAAATCGCGCCAAGGCGAATCGCGGGGTCGAGGTCGTTCACCTTGGTGAAAACAGCATCGCGCATTCCATAAATCTCGTTCCAGGCGCAGAGACCGTGCGCGCACGCATGACGCACTTCTAAGTCTTCATCGTCGAGCCCACGGATCAGTGCTTCCAACATCTCCGGCGTTTCCCGTTGCATGCCATCGATTGTGCGCGCTGCATTCCGACGGACAAGCGTGGCGCCATCGCGCATAGCTTCGATTAGATCGGGCACAGCCGGAAAGGCCGTTTCTCGCAGTCTACCAAACGCTTCAGCGGCAGATGCTCGAACGTCGTCGGAAGGGTCTTTCAGCGCAGTTTGCAAAGGCGCCACCGCGTCTTGATCGTCTGAGGTGAGAATTTCACACAAGCTCTTGGCCGCCTCGGCGCGGACCAAAGCAATCTCGTCCTTGAGTAGTTCAAGCAAGAGGCTGCGAGCCGTGTCCTTTTTGTTCGCAGGTTGCTCCTCATCCTCCACTTCTTCCTCTTCATCCAGAAAAAGCCAGCCAAGGCCGGCGGCTGCTTGCCGACGGATGACAGGATCCGCATCTTCTGCTTGCATTGTGAGATCGGCCAACAATGAAGGCGTACGCATGGCGTCGAGGACCATATCGAGCTGGTACGGTCGAATTTTATGATCCCGATACGCCTGAGTTAGAACTGGCAACGCCACGGCCACTTCCGGACCTAACTTGGCTAGTGCGTAACAAGTGGCTCCATGTTTAGGAATCAAGGGAATGAGCCGCTGGAGCAATGGACGCAACAGATCTGCATCGAAATCGGAAAGAGTGCCCGCGGCCCAACCATCAATGGCCGTGACATCATGCTCCAAAAGCTCGATCAACGCCATCGCTGCAGGTTTGCCGACTTTCACGATAAAGGAACGTGTCAGCATTTTTTCATCGACAGTTCCCGATCCGAGCGCTTCCAAAAGATGTGCAGTTGGATCCCTATCGCCCGACCGCATCCAGCTACCCAATTCCGGATCACGAAGCCATTGCGCACGCTCATCGTGATGTTTTTCGAGCCAATCGGCAAAAGCCAAGCGTGGCACATAGTCGCTCGGCTTCTCGGCGATCGTTCGCCAAAATACGGCTTCTTCATTATCAAGCGAAGTGGACACAATAAGCCTCGGTTTCAAAATGTGGCTAGACCTTGCGGTTGCGACCTTCCAGCAAGCTCCTCTTCTTATACTTGCAATGTTGCAAGTATGAATCGCTCCAATCATGTTAAGAATATAACAGGACTCGGAGGCTAAATCGCGACGCTTGTGGAGAATAAGAAAAAGATTAAACTTCTCCAAAACAAAATGAACGGCTGCTGAAGCAAAGCGGCTTTTTGCTCTTTAGTCCGGGCGCTGATAATCGAGGAATATCAAACGATTGGAAAAGCAAATGCTCATCTCCGACGGCTTGGACTATTTGGAACTGACTGTCACCCACCGCGGTCCGCCGGGGGCGCAAGACGCCGGCGACACCGCGTTCGGCGTGCGAGTTCGCGTTCATAGCATGGACACGGTGTTCACCGGCGAGACGACATGCTACGTCAGACTTGGAGCCCTGGTCGAGTTCGCGCAGCAACTAAAGATTTTAGAAGAGAGAAGGCAAGGGTCGGCAGTGCTTGATTCAGCGAATCCCGGCGAGTTAGTGTTAGACATCCGTAGTGTCGACCGGATGGGGCATATCGCTGCCGTCGGTCAGGTTGGGCATTGGTGTTGCTGGAGTGAACGTGAGCCGCAGTGGTCTGCTATCGGCTTTAGCATCGGAGTTTCCGATTTGCCGAAATTGCTGCGCAAGTTTAGCGCACTAGCGGATGAATCAAGCGATGTTTCAGAAGCTTAGAACGAGCTAAAAACGGGATATTCATTTTTTCGGGATAATCAACGGCAAAAACAGAACAAACGCAGCTCAAATTGGTTTGAATTGAGCTGCGTCCCCCTAGTTTTGCGAGAGCTGCTTGCTGCTCACTGTCAGGCTCTTTATACTGCTCGCTGGCGGAATTGGGACACTGGTTTTCAGGCCGAAGGCCTGGCGGATTCGAGCCCAGGGCAAGCGTTTCGCGACGCCCTGGGTTACGATGTTCTAAGAAATCGCACTCTGAAAGAGTGCCGGAATGCGGTTGTGCAAGGCTTCCTGCACTCTTTCAGAGTGCACAATGAGTCAGCACGTTTTACCCAGGGCGTCGCAAAACGCTCGCCCTGGGCTGGAATGCTTCAGGCTTTTTCAGCCTGAAAATCACAAACGCTTAACCTTTCGCGAAGCACTGCGCGTACTAAATCACAACTGGCGATGAACTGCTCATGCCTTTGAACTTATGGAAACGGCCGTCTCGTCGCCTCTCCTTCATCCAACCAGTTCCGAAACCGTGTCGCGTTCGTCGAGAACGTACATCGGTCGGCCGCTGCCGCTCGGGAAGGTCATGGCCGGATCGATGCCCATCGCTTGATAGATGGTGGAAAGCAGGTGCGGCACTTTATAAGGCCGGTCTTTCGGATATTCACCGCGTGCGGAGCTAGCGCCGATAGCCTGGCCCATCTTCAATCCGCCGCCGGCCACCAATGCAGACATCACCGGCGCCCAATGGTCGCGGCCGCCCATGCTGCCGTTGATTTTCGGCGTGCGCCCGAATTCGCCCCAGACAACGGTAATGACGTCGTCTTCCATGCCGCGATCGTGCAGGTCCTGGATAAGACTCGATATGCCGCGATCAAGCTCGGGCAATTGTTTTTTCAGAGTAATGAAGTTGCGATCGTGCGTGTCCCAGCCCCCGAAGGCCAGCGTCACGCAGCCGACGCCGGCTTCTACTAGACGGCGAGCTCGCAGGAAGGGCTCCAAGCCGCGATAGCGATCGAGCGAGCGTGGCTCTTCCTGGCTCAGGTCGAGCGCTTCGCGCACCACGCCGCTTGAAATCATGTCGAAAGCCCGACCGGTGAAGGCGTCCATCCCCTTCATCGTCGTGCCAGCATCAACATCTCGGCGAGCGGAATCGAACGCGCTTAGCAACGATTTACGCTCATCCATCTGCACGGCGGTGGTGTGCGAACGAAGGTTTTCGATGCCCGGGCCTTCCGGCGTGAAGGGCCGATGGGCGATGCCGAGCCAGCCCGGTTCCGTGCCGATGCCCATCCCGCGAAGACTAACGAAGGGCGGGATGTCGTTGTTATTGCCTGAACGTAGTTTGGAGACCACCGAGCCGAATGACGGATGCTGCATCTGGCGATTCGTCTGCTCGGTGAAGCCGCTCATCACGTAAGAGTCGGAGTGCTCGTCGTTCGACACGAGGGAGCGAACGACGGAAAGCTTATCCCACATGCGGGCTTGCAGCGGAAAGTGTTCGCTGATCTGCACGCCCGGAACACTGGTCTGGATAGGCTTGAATTCACCGCGAAACTCGGAAGGCGCATCGGGCTTCAGGTCGTACATGTCGATATGCGAAGGCCCGCCCGGCAGATAAATCATGATCGCCGATTTCGGCCGCGACGTGGTTGCTGCAGCTGCTCCGGCAGGGCTTTCGCCAGCGGCCGCACGCAATCGCAGCACATCAGCCAGCGACAATCCGGCCCCGAAGGCACCGACCGAAAGGAAATCACGACGACTCATGCCATCGCAGAAGCGCCTGGCGCTTACCGAGAAAAGTGAACATAAGCGGATCCTTCAGGCGGGAAGTAAAACGAAGCAGGTGGGAATGCGAGTGCTGGCAGTAATGGAACTATAGTCGGTTGTTCGTCAGAGGGCAATTGAAATAAATCGCATTTAATGAAATATGGCATTCACGATGAAAAACATTCCGACAAAAAAATATGGGACAAAAAGATTAGAACTGATCGGAGGAAACATTTCGGCGTGTCGGCATACCAGTTGCAAACTGGTAGTCAAAATCCCATCTCTTACGGTTCGGATTCCTATGCCTGTCCCATCTCGAACGGCCGGAAAGGCGCCACCTGTTGGCAAGGAAATAGCGACTAAGAAGAAACCAATACGCCGGCCGAAGGGGAGCATTCAGATTCCCACGGAGCAGAACGATTGCGAACTCGAGATTGGCGGCAAGCAGGTAAAGCTGACGAACCTCGGCAAACTCTTTTGGCCAACGTTGGGCATCGCTAAGCGCGATCTGCTGCAATACTATGCGGATGTTTCGCCAGTGTTGTTGCCGCATTTGTTCGATCGGGCGATGGTGATGAAGCGCTATCCCAATGGCGCCGGCGAAGACTTTTTCTTTATGAAGCATGCTCCGACGCCGCGCCCCGGTTGGCTGCAGATCTGTTCCATCGAACACGATTCCGGCAACGTGGTCGATTTTCCGATGGTGCAGGATTTGGCCTCATTGCTCTACATCGTGAATCTGGGCTGCATCGATCTCAATCAGTGGTACGCGCGACGCAATGATGTCTATCGACCCGATTATCTCCACTTCGATCTCGATCCTGTCGAGCCCGCCAACTTTGCCAAAGTCCGCGAAGCGGCTTTGATCGTTCACGAAGCGCTCGACGAATTGAACATGCCCAACTTCGCGAAGACGACGGGCTCACGCGGGATCCACATTTATGTTCCCATCGTTCGCGGCCCGTTGCAAAAAGAAGTCTGGACCTTCGCCAAGGAATTAGCCCAGCTGCTAGCCGGCAGACATCCTGCGACTCTCACCTCCGAATATCGCATCGCGAAACGGCCAGCCAATCGTGTTTTGGTTGATTACAACCAGAATGCCTGGGGTCGTACGCTGGCGAGCGTCTACTCACTACGCCCTAAGCCGAAGGCGACGGTCTCGATGCCCGTGACCTGGGACGAAGTGGCCGATGGCATTCAAATCGCGGATTTTCGCATCGATAACGCGCGCGAGCGGATCGAAAAAAACGGCGATCGTTGGAAACCTCTTCTCGGCAAACAAAAGCGTTTTCGACTGGAAAAGTTGCTGAACCTTCGGAACTAGGCTGCGATGGGGTATAACAACCGAATCAGCAGTTAGATAAGTTCGGCCTTCCGGTCAGCATCATGAAACAACTTCGCAACTTTTGCCTCGTCGTCGCAATTGCATGGTTCATCAAACTTCCCTCCCATGCAACTGAGCCGCCCAGCGCGCGTGCTTCGTTCGTTTTGGATGCTTCAGGGAAAGCGATCCGGCTCATCGTCACCGACTTGGATGAACCATCTTTAGCTGCTCACGCCAAGAGTCTTACCGGTGATGCCATTCAGTTAAAAGTCGTCAGCTCACCCGATGTTGCGGCCAACGATCAGCCAGCCGTGTTGGGTAAATGGCGAGTCGAAGGAAAAAGCCTGGTCTTCGAACCTCGGTTTCCTTTTTCCTCTGACACTGCTTTTCGACTCAACTTCGCTCGCAACGCGATGACACTTGAGGTGCGAACTCCAAAGAAATCGATCACGCCCGTTGCTAAAGTCGAGCGCATCTTTCCCACAAGCGACTCCCTGCCCGAAAACCAACTGCGATTCTATATCCACTTCTCCGAGGCAATGAGCGTGGGCGAGGCCTATGCCAACATCAAGCTGCTCGATGCCAAAGGCAAAGCGCTGGAGAACGTTTTTCTCGAACTCGATGAAGAACTGTGGGATCCGGAGCGTAAGCGCTTGACGCTGGTGCTCGACCCCGGCCGGATCAAGCGCGGGTTGAAGCTGCGCGAAGATTTAGGCCCGGCACTGGAGAACGGCAAAAGCTATACGCTGGCCATCAACGGGCGTTGGCGCGATGGCGAAGGGCGTGCGCTGGTCGATAAGGAATATCGTAAAGAGTTTGGCGTCGGCCCGGCCTGCGAGCACGCCATTGATCCGCAGCAGTGGAAACTCTTGGCTCCAGCGCCGGCGACGAAAGAACCCTTTGAAGTCCGGTTTCCCGGCCCGTTGGATCGCGCTCTTCTTCAACGGGTCGTGTGGGTTGAAAACAAGCAGGGCCAAAAGCTTGCGGGAACGATAACGCTGGGCGATAACGAACGCATCTGGAGATTTACGCCTGCCGACGAATGGCAGCCCGGCTCCTACCGACTGAAGGCGCAAACTACTTTGGAAGACTTGGCCGGCAACCGGATTGGACAAGCCTTTGAGGTCGATCTCTTTCGACCCATTACGGAGAAAATCGTGGCGAAAATAGTGGAGCTTGAGTTTGTCGTTGGGCGACGCACGAAGTGAGCGGGTAAATACTCAAGATAGCTAAATCAAATCAGGAAGCGTTAGCCACCGATTAAACACGGACCGAACACGGATTAATCAAGAATTTTCATTACATTCGTTCAACCTCGTGATTTAACTCTTTTGGTTTTATCCGTGGTTGCTCCGCGTTCCATCCGTGGCTGAATGATCTTGTTTGGTCCTGACTTGTCCAGAACTTCGCTCATTTCACAATGAATTCGACCTGGCCGGATAACCAGCAATCTCGCTGTCACCCACCGCGGCCGTTTCATTTTTCCGCCTTTTCGTCGTCAACTCTTTTGACATTCGGGCCGATGTTACCAAGAGTCTGCGCTCTAATCGGAACCATCGCGAGGTCCCCCATGCACTTCACCTTCGACCGCCGCAGCCTCCTGAAAGGGATCGCGCTGGCTTCCGCCCTGCCCCTGCTTGATTCGCCAGCGTCGGGCCGGGTGCTGCATCGTCATCCTGGTTGGCTGGAAGGGAAATTGACGGGCGCCCAGGCGGTTGTAGAGACGCTCTCCCAGGAAGGCGCCGACTGCGTTTACGGCATCCCCGGCGCGCAGGAGAACGAACTCTGGGATGCCATGAAGAGTAAAGGCCTCCCTTATCTGCTTGTTACGCACGAATTTTCAGCGGCCGCGATGGCGGACGGGTACGCGCGCAGCACGGGCAAAGCAGGCGTTCTCTGTGTGGTGCCTGGCCCCGGCGTCACGAATTCGCTTACCGGTTTGGGCGAAGCACTGGTCGATTCGGTGCCGATTGTCTGCATCGTCGGCGATATTGCCCAAGGAGAGAAATATCGCCCATTCCAAGTCCATTGCCTCGATCAGGCGGCCATGCTCAAGCCAGTCACCAAAGACGTTTTTCAAGTGTCGGATGTTAGCCAGATTCCATGCATGATTCGGAAGGCGTTTGCCCTCGCAACTGCCGGCGAGCCTGGCCCCGTCGCGGTGGTGATTCCGTACACGATGCTGATCGAGACACACCATTACAAAGAGCCTCCCTTTGAGCCAATGGGCGTGCCGTTCGACGAAAACGCTTTCGCGCAGGCCATTCAATTGCTATCGAATCGTAAGTTGAGAATCGGCATCTACGCCGGCCAAGGCTGCATGGACCACGGCCCATCTCTAACCATGCTGGCCGAGTTGTTGCAAGCGCCGTTGGCAACGAGCGTCTCGGGCAAAGGAGTCATCGCCGACACGCACCCCTTGGCCGTGGGCTGGGGCTATGGATCGCAAGGCACCATGACGGCCGAGAAAATTTTCAAAGGCAAACCGTTGCTGCCGAACCATCACGGCGTCGATTGCGTGTTGGCTATTGGTGTTCGCTATAGCGAAGTCTCCACCGCGTTCTATTCGCAACCGCAAACGAGACACCTGATCCACGTTGACGCCAATGCCGACAACCTTGGCAAGGTGATGAAGACAGACGTCTGTGTGCATGCCGATGCCGGCCTCTTTTTGGCCAAGGCTCTCGAGCAGGCCGATTGCCTGCGCCGCCCGGCCGATGCCCATCTCATCAATCACATTCGCGAACAGCGCGCGGACGATTGCAAGAAGCACCAAGTCGTCGAAGCCCGTTGCGGCGTCGATCCCATGAGTTTCGTACTCGCCCTGCGCAAAGCGCTGCCGGAAGACGGCATGGTCTTTGTCGATGTCACCGTCACCGAACACTTGGCCGCAGAGGCCTTTCGGGTTTGCCAGCCGCGAACTTATTTCAATCCGACCGACAATCAATCGATGGGTTGGTCGATCCCAGCTGCCATCGGCGCGCAGAAAGTGAACGGCGGCCGAGCGGTGGTGACGATAACGGGCGATGGCTGTTTTCTGATGTCGGCCATGGAAATCTCGACTGCCGGGCGTGAATGCCTGCCGGTGAAGTTCTTCATCCTGGACGATCAAGCCTACCACTACATGCAGATGCTGCAAAAACCTGCCTACTTACGGACTACGGCCACGATGCTCGCCAAGCTCGATTACGAAGCGCTCGCACGCGGCTTTGGCGTCGGCTATCACGAGATCACCAGCAACGACCTGCTGGAAGCACACATCCGCGGCGCGCTGGCTACACCTGGGCCTGTGCTGGTGCGCGTCGTCACCGATTACCGCGAACGCAAGGTTCGCTGGATCGAAACCGTGCGTAAAAAATACATCGGCGAGTTGACGACCGCGCAGAAAAGCCGTTTCCTATCGCGCGTCGGCAGCCGAGCTATCACTTTCCACAAAGATAACGATTAGAAGTTCCGAGTTCCGACCGCTCATAAACTCGGAACTCGGAACTTGGAACTTGGAACTCGCAACTCGGAACTGTTTTCTCCCGAAGCTGGAAATATTGGCCGCTGTCGATTCGATTCCTACAATCGGCGATACTGCCAACAAAACCCGAACCAGTTGCCCGCGAGGAGAATTCGGTGAGTGCCGAACGCTATCTGTTTACCAGTGAGTCGGTGTCGATGGGACATCCGGACAAGGTCGCCGATCAGATCAGCGACTCGGTGCTTGATTTCTGCCTGAAGCACGATCCGCTGAGCCGGGTAGCGTGTGAGACGCTGGTAACGACCGATTTGGCCGTGGTTGCCGGCGAAGTGACGACGAAGGCGCCGTTGACGCGGGCAGCAGTCGATAAGTTGGTCCGCGACGCCATTCGCGAGATTGGCTACATCGATCCCGACATTGGTTTTGCCGCTGACACTTGCCAGGTCGATTGCCGGATACATGCCCAATCGCCTAACATTGCGCAAGGGGTAGATGTCGGCGGGGCCGGCGATCAAGGGATGATGTTCGGCTTCGCCTGCGACGAAACTCCCACATTGATGCCCTTGGCGATCGATCTTTCGCATCGGCTCGTGGCCATGCACGCCGACCTGCGGCGCAGCGGCAAGTTGAAATGGTTACGGCCCGATGCCAAAAGCCAAGTGACGGTCGAATACAACACCGATGGCACTCCGTTTCGCATTCATACGGTGGTGCTCTCAACGCAGCACGATGAATCGGTCATGGTCACTAAGAACGATCAACAATACTTCACCGATGAAGCACGCCAGCAGATTGTCGACAAGCTCATCCTCCCGGTGCTTTCCGCCGATCGCGCCGATCTCGTGAAAGGCAAACTGGTGCTCGTTCCTCCCGGTAAAGAAGCGCCGAAGTTGGGCCCTAACGATGTTGCCTGCCATATTAATCCGACGGGCTGCTTCCTCACCGGTGGCCCGCACGGCGATTGCGGCCTGACCGGGCGCAAGATCATCGTTGATACTTACGGCGGCCGTGGCCGTCATGGCGGCGGCGCCTTCAGCGGCAAAGACCCGACGAAAGTTGATCGTTCCGCTGCTTATATGTGCCGTTATATTGCGAAGAATATCGTCGCCGCCGGCCTGGCGCGACAGTGCGAAGTGCAGCTCAGCTATGCCATCGGCTACCCCGACCCGCTCAACATCTGGGTCAACACATCAGGGACGGCCAAGGTTTCGGAAGCGAAGCTGGTCGATCTGATCCGCAAGCATTTCAAGCTGACGCCAAAGGGAATCATCGAATCGCTCGATCTGCGTCGACCCATCTACCGGGAAACGGCTCGCCACGGGCACTTCGGCCGTGAATTGGACAACTTCACCTGGGAAAAGACGGATAAGGCGGCCGCATTGCGGGGTGATGCTTCGATGGCGGGAGCGGCTTGATCAACTAGATGCCGTTTTGCACCGGACTTTAACCAGTTCGTTGCGCATTGCGCACTTGATCCGTCGGATGGGAGGCGAAAAGTCAGCCGTATAGGATTTTCTCCTTTAGCCGATCATGCACCAACCCTACTTCAAAACCACTGCCGCCGGACCCAACAGGTTCGGCGCCGGTGGTTTTCTTCAATGTACGCCTTTTGTTTCGACGCCACGTGAACTAGGCTAGCAGTGTTAGAAGTTATGTCGAACGTCCCAAGGAGCCTCCCCATGTCCAGTATAGCTTACACGCTTGCGCAGAAGCGAGTGGCGGCCGTGCAGGAAGTGGTCGAGCAATGGCAAATCGACCATCAAGAAGCGCAGCTAGGATATGATGTCGAACAAATTGTTGAGGAAACGGCGAGCCTTATTTATCCGATTCAGCGCGTTACGAAAGTATTTGAAAAAAAAACGTTTCCCGCAAGCTATACAGATCAGCTTGTGTCCGTGCATATGATCGCATTCTTGTTGAATGAAGCATTGCGGTTGTTTCCGCAGATAGACAGTTTAGTCGGCGAAGCGCACCACAAAGGTCTTAGTATTGATGGTCTCGATCGCTTTGAAGCCGCACGATCAGAACTCAAGAAGATCGATGCAAGCCTTCGTGGCCACTGGGCGCTCCCGAATAAACAAACGGTCAAAGCTGCCAGGAAAGACATGTCTGACGGAAAATTCAGAACGCTTTAGCGACGGAGCTGTTGTGCCCGGCAATTATCACGTTCGCATTCCAGAAGTCATTGAAAAAAAAATGGCGGCCTGGGACATCCCGGCCGACATCCGCAGTTCAATGGAAAACTGCCTTCGCGATTCGTTCGCGGCCCATCCATCGCCCACACTTAGAAAATGCTATGCACCTTGGGGCGACCTGTTGAACCTATTCACTTTTATCCTTCCAGATCCCAACAACTCGAATCAATCGCACCAATTCGTTTTTCACCTTATTTATGGCCAAGACGAACAATCCCTAGTCGTTGTCGAATGCGGGTATCAATTTGCCGATCTTAAACCAAACCTTGAAGAAAATGCTAATAAGCCAAGGATAGAATAGTCTCGATCGAAAAGCTGTGAAACGTACTAGATGCTAAAGCGCATAGAAAAGGCTCTCCGGAACGCCCGGAGAGCCTAAACTCTTGGGGAAGAGTTGGTGCCCGATTTTTTGAGAATCGAAGTTTCCTTCGCTTCGAAGGGTAGACGCAGCAAGCCGGCTTTCTTGCGCCAAAACTTGAAATTTTTTTCCGCAGGCGCTCGCTTGGCGGGAAATCTGCATACACTTCTTGACACCCGGAGCTTTCGGGCCGGGTATTATCCGCGTCGTTTGAACTTCGCGGAGAACCGGTTTCTTTTAGACTTAGCCGGTGAACCCCACTACACGGAGGCTATTTTTCATGATTCGTTTACTTGCTCTCGGAACCATGTGCGCATTTCTTCTGGCGCCAATGACCGCGCGCGGCCACGCCGGTTAAAGACGGCCCCGGTTTGATGCTCCGCGTCCAATCGGTTGACCAGTTGCTTGCCAATGCCGAATATATCGCCGTTCTCGTTGGTCAGGAAGAAGCCGCCAAGCAGGCGCTTGGCGTCGTCAAGGCCCTGGCCGGCGATAAAGGCCTCGAAGGCGTTGACACTATAAAGCCGTTTATCGTTTACGGCAACCTTTCGGACGAATTGACGAACAGCGAAGTCGTGTTGATGATTCCTGTGGTCGACAAGGAATCGTTCTTGGGATTGTTGAAAAATCGGATCAATCTGAAGATTGATGAAGACAAGGCCGGGCTCTACAGCACTGAAGCGCCGAACAACATGGGGTCCATTTATTTCCGTTTTGAAAACGGGTATGCCTACGCGACAGCGCTCAACAAAGAGAATATAGCGGTCGCCAAATTGTCCAAGCCGGATGCTCTTGGCGGCGCCGCCGAAAGTGTGATTGCCCTTTCGTTCCGTATTGATCGGATCCCAGCCGAAATGAAAAAGTTCGCTCTTGGGGCGATTGAAACCAAGCTGGCGGACGCCAAACAGAAACCGCTGCCAAACGAAACCAAGAATTACAAAGTTCTCAAAGACCAGATCGTCGACAGCGTTTCAAACAGCGTGAAAAGCATTCTGGCCGACGGCGAGGAAGTGACGTTGAACATCAACGTCGACCCGAAGAAAGATGAGATGGTTGTGGAAACGTCCATGACGGCCAAAAAAGGTACGGAACTGGCGAAGGATATCACCGACCTGAAATCGAAGAAGAGCGTTGCCCTTGGCGGCTTGAACTCCCGCAGCGTGGCCATGCTGCTGGTCGTCAACGCCTCACTCCCGGAAAGTTGTAAGAAAGTGCTTGGCCCGGCGGTGGATGATGCCATCAAAATGGGCATCGATATGATCCCGGCGGATGCACGGGAAATTCTCAACCCGCTGATCACCGCGCTCGTCCCGACGCTCAAGAGCGGCGACATCGATGGCGGCTTGACTTTGGTCGGACCGACGGCCGAGAGCAAGTACACGGTGGTCGGCGCCGTTAAGGTTGCGGAAGGCAAAAATATCGAGCAGGCCATTAAGGACGTCGTCGCTAAGCTGCCAGACGCCTTTAAGACATTCTTCGAGCTTAACGCTGACACTGCCGGCACGGTGAATTTACACACCGTTAAGATCAAGGATCAAGCGGATGAAAAGCTGAAGAGGGTAGTCGGTGATTCCGACCTGTGGTTGGCATTGCGAGACGATGTCCTTGTTTACGCGATCGGCCCGAATGCCAAAGAGATGCTCAAGAGCGCATTGAAGGCTACTCCGACCACGGGTTCAGTCGTTCGAATGGAAGTTTCGGTGGCCCGTCTCGTTGCCTTGGCCGATACCCAGGATGCCGCAGCAGCTAAGAAAGCGGCTAGCCAGATTTTCGGTAATGACACCACCGGCGATACGGTATCGCTGACAGTCGATGGCGGCGATGGACTTCGCTCGAAGTTCGTGGTCAAAGGCAAAGTCATTCGCTTTGCTGCGGCCATGGACAAGGCGAAAAAGGCCAAATGATTTGAAACGTTGATGATTCGTGCGAAAGACGATGAAGCGGAAACGGGGCAACCCGTTTCCGTTTTTTCGTTTTACGCGGTCAGGTCCCGGCAGATTCTCTACGTAGCTAAATGATCCTGCCTGCTTCGCTTTCTCTCGACAACTCTGATTAGGTAAGTAAACTAAGCTCAAATCAAAACGGCCAACCTGCCTTCGCACCTTCCGCAACAGGACCAACTCATGAAACGAATGGCGTTCACTCTCTTCCTATTTGTTGCAGCCGCAACCGCACACGCTGCCCCGTTGGAACTGCAAAAGGGCGATCACATCTGCATCATCGGCAATACCCTGGCCGATCGGATGCAGCACGATGGCTGGCTGGAGACAATGATCTATGCCCGCTTCCCGAAGCACGACCTCGTCTTCCGCAATCTCGGCTTTTCGGGCGACGAATTGACGCTGCAACTTCGTTCGCAATCGTTCGGCACGCTCGATCAATGGCTGGCCGGCTCCGCGCCGCCCCCGCCCGATTCGAGCAAACTGGTAAGCCGAATCGGGGTGCGCGAGAACCGCTTCGAGACGACAAACACGAAGGCAGACGTAATCTTCGCTTTCTTCGGCTACAACGAATCGTACGCCGGCGAAGTCGGGTTGGATAAGTTCAAGAAGGATCTGGACGGGTTCATCAAGAACGCCCTTTCGAAGAAATATAACGGCAAGTCGGCCCCCCGTTTTGTGCTCTTCTCGCCTAATGCCTTCGAGGATCACAAGAGCCCCAATCTGCCCGACGGCAAAGAGACCAACAAACGCCTGGCGCTTTACACCAAGGCGATGGAAGAGGTTGCGGCCGCGAACAAGGTGCCGTACGTCGATCTCTTCGATCCGACTGCTCAAGCCTATGCGAAGGCGGCGAAACCGTTGACGATCAATGGCATTCACCTTAATGCCGAAGGCAATAAATTCGTGGCAGAGGTGATCGACCAAAGTCTCTTTGGCGAAGGGAGCAGTCACGAACAAAAGTCTCTCGAAAAAATTCGCGAAGCCGTCGTCGATAAGAACTTCTATTGGTTCAATCGCTACCGCGTGATGGACGGCTACAACATCTACGGCGGCCGGGCGTTCATGCTCTATGCCGATAAGCAATCGAACTACGAAGATCAACAGCGCGAACTTGAAATTCTCGATGGCAAGACGGCCAATCGCGATAAGCGCATCTGGTCAGTCGCCCAAGGCGGCGATGCCAAAGTCGATGACAGCAACCTGCCGGCTTTGATCCCCGTCAAAACCAATCGTCCGGAGTTCAGTGCCGAAAACGGCTGGAAATTCCTGGATGGCGAAGAGGCCATCAAGAAGATGACCGTTGCAAAGAATATGAAGGTGACGCTCTTCGCTTCAGAAAAGGAATGGCCGGAATTGGCCAAGCCGGTGCAGATGCAGTTCGACGCCCGAGGCCGTCTTTGGGTTGCCGTATGGCCGAGCTACCCGCGCTGGAGGCCTACGGAAGAACGGGTCGATAAGATTTTGATCTTCGAAGACACCAAAGGCACGGGCAAAGCCGACAAGATGACGATCTTTGCCGAGGGTCTCAACTGCCCCACCGGTTTTGAGTTCTGGAACGGCGGCATCCTGGTTGCGCAGGCCCCGATCTCTGGTTTCTCAAAGACACCGATGGTGACGGCAAGGCCGATCTGCGCATGCGCGTGTTGAGCGGCATTGATTCGGCCGACTCGCATCACACCTCGAACAGCTTCACCTACGACCCGGCCGGCGGGCTCTACTTCCAGGAAGGAACCTTCCACGCTTCGCAGATCGAATCGCCTTACGGTCCCACGCAGCGGGCGGCCAATGGCGCCGTATTCCGATACGAGCCCCGTACGCAAAAGTTCGATGTCTACGTCTCGACCGGCTTTGCCAACCCGCATGGCCATGTGTGGGATAAGTGGGGCGAAGACATCGTTTACGATGGCACTGGCGCCTCACCTTACAACGGCGCTCTCTTTTCCGGGCGCGTTGATTTTCCGAACAAGCATCCCAAGCCGCCGCAGGTCTATCAGCAGCGCACGCGCCCTTGCCCCGGCGCGGAATTCTTATCGAGCAAGCATTTCCCTGAGGCGAATCAGGGGAATTTACTCGTCGCCAACGTCATCGGCTTTCAGGGCATTTTGCAGTACAAGCCCGAAGACAAAGGTTCGAGCCTGGGCGCGACCGAGGTCGAGCCGATCGTTTCTTCCACCGATTTGAACTTTCGGCCGTCGGATGTCAAAGTCGGGCCGGATGGCGCGATCTGGTTCATCGATTGGCACAATCCGATCATCGGCCATTTGCAACATGCCATTCGTGATCCGAACCGAGACCGGACTCACGGCCGTATCTATCGGGTGACCTACGAAGGCCGCGAGTTGTCGAAATCGCCGAAGATTGAAGGGGAATCGATTCCGGCATTGCTCGATCTATTGAAGGAGCCCGAAGGCCGAGTTCGCTACCGCGTGCGAACTGAATTGGCTGCGCGCGATACGAAGGAAGTAATCCCGGCGCTTGCCAAATGGGTAGCGAGCTTAGAGCAATCGGCCAAGGAGGACAAGGAAACCGAACATCATCTGCTCGAAGCGCTCTGGCTTTACCAGTCGCACAATGTGGTCAACCGGGAGTTGCTGCAAAAGCTACTGGTAACGCCCGACTTCCACGCCCGCGCCGCCGCGACGCGGGTTCTCTGTTATTGGCGCGACCGCATCACCGATACGTTGAGCCTGCTGAAACAGCAAGCGGCGGATGTACATCCGCGTGTCCGCCTGGAGGCCGTTCGCGCAGCCAGTTTCTTCCATGTGCCGGAAGCCATTGAAGTCTTGTTGATCGCCAATGACTTACCGACCGACATCTACCTCGATTTTGTCAAAGGCGAGACCAACAAGGTCCTCGAACCCCTCGTCAAGGAAGCATTGAAGAATGGCCAGAAGATCGCTTTTACGACCGACACCGGCGCCCGTTACCTGTTGCGCAATGTCAAAGTGGAGCAACTGTTGAAAATGGAACGCAGCCGTTCCGTATGTCTTGAACTCCTCTATCGGCCGGGAGTAAGCGACGATCAACGCCGGGCCGCCCTACGCGACCTAGCCAAACTTGATGCCAAGCCCGAACTGAAAGTGTTGCTCGATTCGATCGCTCGCATTGATGAAGCCGTCAGCGGCCAGGGCGAGTTGGCAGGCCGTGATGAGAGCATTGTTTTCGATCTCGTGCGTCTGTTGAACGGACGAACCAGCGCCGACTTAGCGGCCGTTCGCCCCGAGCTTGAAAAACTGGCGGCGACGGCCAAGAAGCCGCTCATCCGGCAAGTGAGTTTGGTGACGCTCATCAATGTTGATGCCGGCGTGGACAAAGTATGGGATCTGGCAACCAAGTCGGCAGCTTCGCTACGCGATCTTCTGAACGCAATGCCGCTCATCGCCGACCCGGCCATCAAGGCAAGCCTATATCCCAAGGTTGAACCCTTGCTTGAAGCTTTACCGGCATCTTTGGCAGCGCAAACGAGCAATGGCAAGGGCGTGACCGGGCGCTTCGTTCGCATTGAACTAAAGGGGAAGAAGACGCTCAGTCTGGCCGAGGTCGAAGTCTTCAGCAATGGGCGCAACGTTGCCCGCAAAGGCAAAGCCACGCAGAAGGATACGTCCAACGATGGCACAGCCGACAAAGCAATCGATGGCAACACCGATGGCGCTTTTGCCAATGGCTCGGTCACTCATACGGTCGAGAATGGTTCTAATCCGCATTGGGAAGTTGACCTGGGCGCTGAGTATCCCATCGACCAAATTGTCGTCTGGAACAGGACCGATCAAGGTCAAGGTTCAAGGCTCAACGGCTTCGTAGTCCGCGTGATGAACCGGGCGCACGAAGATCAGTGGAAGTCCGATCCGACTCCTGGCCCAGCGAAGAAGGTCGAATTCGAAATCGGCGGCAGCGGCCCGGCCGGCATGATCCGGCATGAAGCCATGATTGCACTGACGTCGGTTCGCGGCCAGGAATTGAAAACGTTCCAGACGCTCGCCAAATATCTGAGCAACGACAACGAACGCTCGGCGGCCATCCGGGCTTTACAGCGGATTCCGCGACCCTTCTGGCCGAAGGACAATGCGCAGACGCTGCTTACTACCGTCCTTGATGCCATCAAGAAGATTCCGGCCAAGGAGCGCACGACACCCGAGGCGATTGACGCTATCGAATTCGCCGATGGCCTGGCCGGCCTGCTGCCGGCTGAAGAAGGCAAGAAAGTCCGCACGGAGCTCGGCGAATTGGGAGTGCGCGTCATCCGCATCAATACTCTCTTAGAGCGTATGTCCTACGACAAAGATGTGCTCGTGGTCCGCGCGGGCAAGCCGGTCGAATTCGTTTTCGAAAACACCGACTTGATGCCGCACAACTTCGTTATCACCACGCCCGGGTCGATGGAAGAACTCGGCAAACTGGCGGAAGCGTCGGCTACGTCGCCGGAGTTTGCCGCACGCGGATTCGTGCCAAAATCGCCTAAAGTGCTGCTCGGCAGTGTGCTGTTGCAACCGCGCGAAGTGCAGAAGCTCAGCTTCAACGCCCCAACGAAGCCGGGCGTCTATCCCTATGTCTGCACCTATCCCGGCCATTGGATGCGCATGCACGGCGCCCTTTACGTGGTCGACGATCTGGTCTCGTATCAGGCAAACCCGGAAGAATATTTGACCAAGAACCCGCTCGAGATCAAAGATCCGTTGCTCAAAGATCGACGCCCGCGCACCGAATGGAAATACGAAGAGCTAATCGATGCGGTGAAAGAGATGAAAGCCGGCCGAAACTTTGCCAACGGCAAGCAGATGTTTACAGTTGGAACCTGTGTCGCCTGTCACAAGATGGAGAATGTCGGCAACGAATTCGCCCCCGATCTGACGAAGTACGATCCGAAATTCAAAATCACCGATATGCTCAAAGACGTCCTCGAACCCTCTTTCCGTATCAACGAAAAGTTTGAAACCTGGGCCATCGAAACGACCGCCGGCAAGAAGTACACCGGACTGATCACCGAAGAAACGCCGGAACACATCAAGGTTCTGGAGAACCCGTTGGTGAAAGCCGAACCGGTGTTGATCAAAAAGACCGACATCGAAGATCGTAAGAAATCACCTCTTTCGGCCATGCCGAAAGGCTTGGTCGACAAATTGACCAAGGACGAAATTCTCGACCTGCTCGCCTATGTCTGGTCAAAAGGCAACAAAGAGCACGAACTCTTCAAACCCGACCCGCATGCGCATCATCATTGAAAGCGAAAAGGGTGACTATACTTGGCGCGGTCAGAATCGAGACTTATCATCAGGCCGAAGGCCTGAAGGATTTCAGCCCAGGGCAAGCGCTTCGCGCCGCCCTGGGTCAAGGTGTCTGCGGAAACCGCACTCTGAAAGAGTGCCGGAACTCACTTGTGCAAGGCGTTCCGGCACTCTTTCAGAGTGTACATGTTTTGGGACTGATTTACCCAGGGCGTCGCGAAACGCTTGCCCTGGGCTCGAATCCGCCAGGCCTTCGGCCTGAAGAGGCGTCATCCATGTCAGCACTCCAAACAGGGGCATCCGTCGCGGCCCTTTTCTTCTTTTCCTTTTCCTGTATTGCGTTCGCGCAGGATGATGACCAGCCCTTTCAATTCAAACAGGGGAAGGTTGCTGAATCAACTTCCGATAACCCTGATAAAAAGCTGACGATCAAGGCAGATGGCCCGCAGGCTCGGCTTCACGACTTGGCCACCGGTAAGCCGGTCGGCAGACCGCTGGTTCACGATGCGCCACATATCAACCTATCCAAAAAAATGACGGTCTATTGCTGGGCCTTCAGTCCGGATGGCCAGTACGTCGCCACCGGCGCTGGTTACAAAACTCGCGACGGCGACAACGAAGGCCAAGTCTGCATCTGGTCAATTACCACCGGCAAGCGCGTCGCCGAGTTCAGCAAACGTCTCGGCACGGTTCGAGCGGTGTCGTTCGACAAGGATAACAAGACGATTGTCTACGACGCGGAAAACTGGTCGATCGATGGGCCTTGAAGCTGGCGGTCTTACCCTCCCTCTGGCTTTGCAGGGGAATTGCGGGGTGGGGGCGGAGAGCCTCACCTAACAACAACAGTTGCAACACTCGAAGTCTTTCCCCCCACCCTGCCCTCCCCCCGCAAAGCCCGGGGGGAGGGTGGAATGGGCTGCGGGATTCGCCATGCTGATCCGCGCTCGCCATTACGTCACGGCCGAACTGACCGATATTTGCTGCGAAGGCGGACGGATCGTCAGCGTCGCTCCTGCTTCATTAGAAACTGCGGATTACGAAGCCGGCTGGGTTTCGCCCGCTTTCTTCGATCTTCAAATCAATGGTTGTCTCGGCCATAGTTTCAACTCGCCCACGCTAACGACCGAAGAGGTGCGGCGGGTAGTCGCCAAATGCCAGCAGCACGGCATCGGCGCCTTTTTACCAACGCTCGTCACCAGTTCTTTTGAAGCGATCAGGCATGGCTTTGCCACCCTACGTCAAGCGCGGGCGGAAGACCTGGCGCTTGCCGAGGCGCTACCGGGTTATCATCTGGAAGGGCCCTATATTGGTTGGGAAGATGGACCGCACGGCGCCCATCCGCGGGCACACGTTCGCCCTCCCGATTACGATGAATTCGCGCGTTGGCAGGAAGCGGCCGATGGGCTGATTCGCCTAGTGACTTTGGCCCCGGAACACGACGGGGCGCTTCCCTTTATTGAACGGCTGACGCGGGATGGCGTTGTCGTTGCCATCGGCCACACGGCCGCCAGCGGCCAGCGGATTCGCGATGCGGTTGCTGCCGGCGCTCGACTTTCAACGCATCTAGGCAACGGCTCCCATGCCACGCTGCCTCGGCACGACAATTACATTTGGGAGCAACTTGCCAACGATGAACTTTGGGCAAGCGTGATCTCGGATGGGCATCATCTTCCGGCATCGGTGTTGAAGTCCATCGTGCGCGTGAAGAGTCCTATGCGAACGATCATTACCTGCGATGCAGGCAGCTTGGCGGCGTTACCGCCCGGGCGCTATAGCGAGTGGGGTTCGGAGCTAGAAGTGTGCGAAGATGGGCGCATCATCGTGCCCCGCACGCCCTTCTTGGCCGGGTCGGGCGTCTTCACCGATGCCTGTATCGGCAACGCGGTGATGGCCGCAGGAATCACCTTGGCGCAAGCCATAGACATGGCCAGCGCACGCCCGCGTGAACTTCTCGGGCTGCCAACATGCAGGCTAAAGGCCGGCGAGCCGGCCCAATTGATGCTGTTTGAATGGGACGCACGATGCTTTACCGTGTCGCGTTTGTTGGGGACTTGAGCGTCTGTATTATTCGTTCACAATAGCGGGCTCGGCGAAGCCTTTGCTGGTGAACCATTCTTTGCCCACCGGCGATTGTTGCAGTCGTTCCAGGCAGTTGTAACACTCTTTTACCGTGGGACGGCCGTTTTCGCGTGCAATCAAAAGCAGGCAGTCTTTGTTCTTTAGTTTCTCGCCAACGACATTGTTGCAAGTCATGGTCGTTGAGAAAAACCAGGCTTCGTTCGTGCCTGGCCGCACGACCACCGGCGCTTCAACGGGTTCTGAAAGCGTTTCGATTTGAACATCGGAACAACCGACGCCGGGATCGGTGAAATACTCGCGAATGCTGGCGGCGGCCTCATCAGCGCTTGGTTTGCCACATGTCGTGGCGACACGGGCCGGCGCGGCGGGCTCGTTCGTGGCAGCCGTGGGCGAGCTCGGCTTGCTGCCGCAACCGATGGCGAATGAAAACAGCACGAATAGATAGAAGCGTTTCATGACCCCTCCCGAGACGGTTTTCCGTTCTTTGGGTGGGACCATAACGTTTTTTGCGAATGGGGCAAGGTGAAACAGTTGTTGCAACACGACGCCGGGTGCGCTGAGGATCACCGCAGATGCATTCAACGAACGAAGTGCCTTTCTTACCCTCCCCTGGCTTTGCAGGGGGAGGGCAGGGTGGGGGCCGAGCGCCTTGCCCATCAACAACTGTCGCGACACTCGCAGCCGTTCCTCCCACCCGTCCCTCCCCCCGCAAAGCCTGACTATTACCCACAATTTTTTAGGGAGGGTCTTCACTTCTTTCAGCTGCGGCGCTACTATTCATTGACCACACGGAAGTTCAGTAGTGTTTGGAGTAACACCATGGCTGCCACAGCTCCTATTTGCGCTGACGCTAAAGTTTGGGCTTCGCAAGTCGCCGGGTTCGCTGAGATGCCCGACGGACGCTTGAATACCCGGTATGCTCAGACTCTGGCGACCTTGGCGGCGCAGCCCCTCGATAGTTTTCCGCAAGCGTGCGGCTCTGCCGCTGAAGCCAAGGCAACTTATCGTTTCTTTAGCAACGAACGACTGCCGATCGAACTCTTTTTGCAGCCGTTGGTCAAAGCCACGGCCAATGCCTGTCGCGGCCAAGCTGTTGTTTTGGTGGTTCAAGATTCTACCTCACTTAACTACACACACCTCAAGTTTACGACAGGGCTTGGCTTGCTCAATGATTCCCCGCTCGCTCGCGGTCTGCATTTGCATTCGACCCTGGCTCTTCGCCTGGACGGCGTGCCTTTGGGCCTGTTCGACCAATACTATTGGAGTCGGTCTGTCGATCCAACTCCTCCCGATCCCAGTCGGCCCATTGAGGAAAAGGAGAGCCATAAATGGCTGCGCGGCATCGAAGAGTCTGAAGCCGCGATAGCCCATTTGGCCGAGAACGAACAACCTCGCTTGATCCACATCATGGATCGTGAAGGGGACATCCACGAAGTTCTACAACGCATCACAGATTCTCCGCATGGCGCCGTCATCCGCGCCGCTCAAAATCGTTCGGTTGACGGACCGATCGACAAATCGATGGAAGCCGTCCGTGCCGCTCCGGTTCGCGGCGGTTGCATCGTCGAGGTTCCTCCTAAACAGGGCCAATCCAAACGCAGAGCAAAGTGCGAGTTGCGCTCGGTTACACTTACGATCACACCCAATCTCAAAAAACATCCGCACCGAAAGCCCGTCGTCTGGAGTTTGATCGAAGTCCGCGAGATCAAGGCGCCGCCTGGCGTCGAACCGTTGAACTGGCTGTTGTGGACGACCGAACCCGCTAGCACCTGTGCCGAGATCGTCGAGGTTCTGAGGATCTACAAAATCCGTTGGCACATCGAGTGTTTTCATTTGACCCTCAAGAGCGGTTGCCAGGCGGAAAAACTCGAACTGGAAACCGCCGAGCGCCTGACTAAAGCACTGATGCTCTATTCGATGATCGCCGTCCGCATCGTTGCTCTGCGTGATCTGGCTCGCCAAGAACCGAACGCGCCTTGCACCATCATCCTGAGCGACTACGCCTGGAAATCGCTTTTCGCCAAGTTTGAGAAGAAACCTCTCACCGCCGACACGCCCGTGCCGACTGTGCGGCAAGCCATTTTGTGGATCGGCCGGCTCGGCGGACATCTCAATCGCAAGTCCGACGGCATGCCCGGCGTGCGCACCCTTTGGCGTGGCTGGCGCGATCTAACCATTCTCGTCGCAGGCTACAGCCTCGGCCGCAGCCAATGCTGATTTTTCAACTGCACCCCCTTGTTCGTTATTTCAATTCTTCAATGCGTCTCGCCGAGACGCCTGCCGGCATTTGTACATCCATCTCTCAATTCGAAACTCAAATCACATTCTGAAACGGTTCACTTGAGATTCTTGGAACCAACAAAGCACTTCTCTACAAAGTCAATGTGCTCTCGCAAGAAATTGCAGTCACCCCACCGCTCACCCCTACACTTGTGGGCAATAGTCAGCCGCAAAGCCGGGGGGAGGGTGGGAAGGGGCAGTTGGGAGTGTCGCCATCTTGGCGAGCCGGGAGCGTGAGCGACCGGAGAAGCTTTTGAAGGTTTTCTCCGGTCGCTCACTCACGCTCCCGGCTCGCCAAGATGGCAGACTCTTACGCTGAAATTTTGCTCGTTACCCTCGGCGAAATAATATCGTAGAGAACCGGGATCACAAAGAGGGTAAGCACGGTCGAACTAAAGAGGCCCCAGACAATGACGGTGGCGAGAGGGCGTTGGACATCCGATCCCAGGCCGGTGGCCAGCGAAGCGGGAAGCAGCCCGAAGATGGCGACGATGGCAGTCATCAAGATTGGCCGAAGGCGCTCGAGGGCGCCTTGCACGATCGCCTGCCGGCACTCCATCCCTTGCTCGCGCAGGGTGTTGATCCAGCGAACCATGAGGACGCCATCCATGATGGCGATGCCGAACAAAGCGGCGAAGCCAACGCCGGTGGAAACGTTCATGTGCATATCGCGCAAATAGAGGGCGATGAGGCCGCCGATGCCGGCAAAAGGAACGACGACGACCACGAGCAAGGCCGACCGGATCGATTGAAAGGTGAACAAGAGCATCACGAAGATAAGGCCAATTGTGAGCGGGATCAACAGCAGGAAATGCTTGTACGCTCGCTCGAGATTCTCGAACATGCCGAGCCAACCAACGCGATAGCCTTCGGGGAGTTTGATCTTTTCGTCGAAGCGCTGTTGGGCCTCTTTGACGAAGCCGCCTTGATCGCGACCGACAATATCGCAGCGTACTGTAATGCGCCGCCGACTGTTCTCCCGGGCAATAAGCGTCTGCCCGTCGATGATTTCGATACGTGCGACCTGCGACAAGGGAACGGGGATTCCATCGGCGGTAAACACAGGCAAACGGCCGATAGCGGCTGTTGATTCCTTCGATTGTTTATCCAGCCGGGCAACGATGTCGAACTTGCGCTCCGCCTCGTACAGGTTGCCGACCGCCTCGCCGCCGATGGCCATGTTGATCAGTTTGTTTACATCTTCGATTCGAACGTTGTACCGAGCGCACAAGTCGCGATCGGGTGTGATGACCAGCTGCGGCTGGGGACCTTCCTGCTCGATATTGACGTCGGTCGCGCCGGGGATGCTGCGCAATAGATCGATAGTCTGGCGGGCAAGCTCCAGCAAGACTTTCGAATCCGCGCCGGAGAATTCGACGGCCAAATTGGCCGAGGTGCCGTTGGTGTCTTCAGTCACGCTGTCGATGATCGGCTGCGTGAAGTTGAACCGGGTGGAAGGGAATTCATTGCGATAGCGCGCGCCGAGCGCTTCGATCAACTGATGCTTGTTTTTGAAGTCTGCGCCACTCTTCGCGCGGCTTGGGACCGACCATCATCTCGATTCGGCTTGGCGGAAACGGATCGGTGCCATCGTCGTTGCGGCCGGTTTGAACAATCACAAATTTGATGTCGGGAAATTCGAGCGCGATCTCGCGCAGCGCCGGCCGTAGGCGCTCGTCTGTTCCATCGAAGTGCCTTCGGGGAAATTCGCCCGCACCCAGATAACGCCTTCGTCCATGTAGGGCAAGAACTCGATGCCGAGGTTCGGCGCGATCTTCACAACGACAATGGCGATGCCGGCGACGACGACCGTCAAGACGAGCCAGCGCGAAATCAGGAAGGCTCGGACGATACGCGCATAGACCCAGCGGATGAGGTGAAGAGCGGGGTTCTCCCATTCGTCATAACCATGACGGAACAACAGGGTGGCAAGCACGGGAACAACGAGCAACGCGAACAGCAGAGAGCCGATCAACGCATAAACCATCGTCAATGCCATTGGTCGGAAGAGTAATCCTTCGATGCTCGTCAGCGATAGCAGCGGGAGATAAGCGACCATGATCATGAGGATGGAGAAGAAGATCGGCCGTTCCACTTCCAGCGCAGCCGCCAGCACCGTCTGCGGAACGCTTGGCATCGGCGACAGCTTCTTTGCTTCGCCCAGACGGCGGGCGATGTTTTCCGCCATGATGACGGCGCCATCGACGATGATGCCAAAATCAATCGCGCCAATGGATAACAGGCCGATCGGAATTCCCGTCGCGTACATCAGCACGAGCGCAAGCAACAGCGAAAAGGGAATCGTAAGCGCTACCAAAGCAGCCATTGGCGGTCGGCCGAGGAAAAGCAAAAGAACCAGCACGACCAGGGTGATTCCGAGCAACACGCTATGCGAAACCGTGTCCAAGGTTGCTTGCACCAACTGCGTTCGGTCGTAATAAGGAACGATGCGCACCCCGGGCGGGAGCCCTGTTTCGTTTAGCTCGGCGACGGCTTCTTTCACTCGTTCCAACACCTGCGAAGGGTTTTCGCCTTTGCGCAGAACGACGATGCCGGCCACGGCGTCATCGGTGCGATCCTTGCTGAAGATGCCGTTGGGCGTGCGGTTGTCGAGGCCCACGGATGCAACGTCACGTAAGTAGATCGGTGTCCCGGCAATCGATTTGACGAAGATGCTTTCCATCTGCTTGATCGATTCGAGCAAGCCGCCGCCGCGCACTACAAGGGACATGCTGCCGCGCGAGACGACGCTGCCCCCGCCGGCGGCATTGTTCTTTTTGATGGCGTCTTCGATGTCGCCGAGGTTTAAGCCGTAGCGTTCGAGTTGCGCGGGATAATAGGTAATAGCGAACTGTTTTTCGAGGCCGCCGAAGTTGGCGGCCTCGGCTACGCCGGGCACTTGTTTCAGTCGGCGCGTCACGACCCAGTCGTTCAATTCGCGCAGGGTTCGGAGGTCTTGGGTGCCATCGGCCACCAGCTGATAACGATAAATTTCGCCATAGGCAGTCGCCAACGGGCCCAGCTGCGGCTTAACGCCATCGGGGAGATCGGCCTCCGAAAGTTTTTCTAACGTACGTTGCCGTGCCCAGTAGTTCTCGACGCCTTCTTCGAAAATAAGTTGCACCAGCGACAGGCCAAAGATAGTGCGCGAGCGCACCACGCGAACGCGTGGCGTTGCGAGCATCGCGTTTTCGATGGGGATGGTGACTTGCCGTTCGACTTCCTCGGGCGCTCGACCGGGATAAACGGTGATGACTTGCACCATCTGCGAAGAGATGTCAGGGTAGGCGTCAATCGGCTGTTCGCGAAACGCCCACACGCCTGCCCCGCAGACGGCAAGAGCAGCAAGCAGCACTATCAACCGATAACGCAAGGCACTTCAATGAGGCGGGCGATCATCGCGCGCCTCCGATTGCCGGATGTTCGTCATCGTTATTCTGCAGGGCCTTCACCACCAGCGGTTTAAGCAAAATGGCGCCTTGGCCCATAACCCGTTCCCCAGGATGCAAGCCCGAAATGATTTCCACTTGGGACCCATAAAATTCGCCGACCAGGACATTCTCGACGCGCCATCGTCCTTTACCTTCGGCGGCCAACACATAGTCCGTTCGGCCGACGTGCAGGACGCCATCCGAAGGAATCAACAGCATGTCGCGCGGCTCGGTGTCCAGGCCGATTTCTGCGAACATCCCCGGGCGGAGTTGATCGTTTAAGTCGTCGATGGTGAACAAGACACGCAACGTACGCCGTTCTTTCGTAACGACCGGGGCAATGGCCTTTACTTCGCCGGTGAAGATTTGGCCGGGGATGCCGAAGAAGCTGGCTTCGCATTTTTTGCCCACTTGCACGCGCGTTAGCTTCGCTTCAGGCACTTCCGCCATGACAATGTCTACATCGCTGGTGACAGCCTTCAACAAGGCAGGGTCGAGCCCTGACTGCTGCAGTTGCCGGGCAAGCGCTGCCTCGTTTCGTCGAGCTACCTTGATGGCGCTTTCCGCCTCGTGAACTTCTCTTCGTCCCTGGATTCGATACTGCCGTTGATTGGTTTCTTCGAGTGCTAGATTCTTCTGCGATTCGGTACCGCCGCCTACGAGCACACGCATCTGGTCGACGACTTTCCGCTGCGCTTCATCGCGATCGCG
Source organism: uncultured Planctomycetota bacterium (assembly GCA_963718635.1). GTDB lineage: Bacteria > Planctomycetota > Planctomycetia > Gemmatales > Gemmataceae > JAIOQJ01. Next base: position 714,717 of record OY970367.1, read on the forward strand.
AGCGAGATCGCGAATGCTGATCAACTGGCGTTCGGAGAAGGCAATGTCGGCAAGGGCCTTTTGCCAGTCGGTAAAGGCAGTCAGAACTTCAGGCGCATTGAACTGCCAGAAGTCGGCATCGTTCCCCCAGACGGCGCTCCAAGCCATGCTGACCGTACCGGCTACGGCGGCGAAAGCGCGCATCTGATCGGCTTTGACGGAATCGAAATCCGGGATCAAGAAGGAACCGCCCACGAGTCCGGCTGGCGCCAAGATTCGATTGTGCGGCGCATCCCCAGGCCGCAAGCTGGCGACCACCGTGCCAGTGACCCTTAATGCCGGCGCTGAATGGAAGACGCTTGAGCACGATTGATTGGATTTTGGCTTCAAGCGCAGCTCCCCGTATCGATTTCGATCAGGTTTACGCCAACGACCCGTACCGGCTCGGGATTTTTGGCGCGCCCGGCGGAATCGTCCGCGCCCGTTTTGTGACCGCTTGACAGCAAATAGATCAGCGTGATGACCGCGATGGCGAGCGACAGGACGATTTGCGTGACAGGCCAAATGCGCGAGGCCGACTGGCGTGAGTTCAACTCGACAGGATCGCTCATTTGACAACCTGTTTTCCGATCGCGGCATTCAACTTGTAAAGCGAACGCCAATAGTTCGCTCGACCCGTGATGTACGTTCGGTATGTTTCCCGGTAATTGCGTTGGGCATCGAGCACGTCCACCAACGGCCTGCCCCCGGTATTATATGCCTGGTTGATGCTGTCGCGGACCTCCGTCGCCAGTTTCAATTGCTCCTCCGCCACCGACGTCGCATTAAGATAGGCCATTCGGAATTGCTTCGTCGCTTGCTCGATCTCCGAACGAAGATCGACGAGATCCCCCTGCAGGCCGTAATGCTGCTGGACAGCGAGGGAACGAGCCCGTGCTCGGTTCCCCTGGTTGCGATCGAACAAGGGCAGCGTCGTCGTCACGGATACCAGATAACTGTTGGCATCGGGGAAGCCGATCGCCTTTTGCTGAAATTGGCGAATGTAGCCGATCTGAGGCGTCACCAGTGGATACGCCCGGCGATCTTCCGATACCACCGTCGCCTCCGCCTGCGCGATCTTGTATTGATCGGCCTTGATGTCCGGGCGGTTTTCCAAAGCAAGCCGATAGGCATCGTCGGCGGCGATCGGCTCGGCCGTCAGTTTACCCGTCAGGTCGCCTTCGATGTCGAACTCCGGATCCGAGTCTGTGCGGTTTAGCAGCGAGCGCAGACGGGCTTCCGCCGACACGGAATTGAATTCGGCCTCCCGCAACGTCCGCTGGCTCGTGAGCAAGTCGAGCCGAACCCGGTTGAGATCGACCTGCGGCCTGCCGCCCGCTGCCACGGCCGCAGCGGTTGATTTCTCAATGCGCTTGAAATTCTCGATGTCCTGTTGAGCTAGTTTCCGCAAGGCCTTGGCTTCGAGAACGTCGTAAAAAGTTGTGGCAGTCTCGGTTACGCGAAGTCGGATGCGATCGGCATAGTCGGCCTCGACTGCCCGCACTCCTAAGCTGGCACTTGCCATGGCCGCCGCCCGTTTACCGAACAGCAGCCAATCGATCTGATAACTGAGCAGAACGTCCATCTGCGGCGGACCGCCTTGACGGTCGACCGTGAACGGGCGCGTCAACGGCAGCAGTTGGCCATCCATGTAAAAGGTCGGATTCGGCGGCAGCGAAGCCGTCAGATAATCGCCGTTGGCTTGGTTGATCGCCTCGAAGCCGGCGCGCAGTTTGGGATCGGCAACGAGCGTTGTGTTGATGGCCCGATCAATCGTCAGCTTGCTCGAACTCTCATCGGGCTTTTGATTTTCACCAGTGGAGAGACCGGGAATTTTTGTATCGGGATCCTTCGTCGCTGGAGACGATTTCGCATTGCCGTCACCGGGCAGCCCAGGGATCTTGGTGTCTTGATCCTTTGTTGCTGACTTCGAGTTCTCTTCTTCCGACTTCTTCCACTTGTCTTCAGCAGGCTTGGCAGGCTTTGTTTTTTCATCGCCGCCGGGCGCCGTCGGTTTTGATTTGTCGTCTTTGGGCATAGGCGCCGGCATCGGAAGCACAAAGTCCGCCTGCTGAATGTTGCACGCTTTTTGGTCATCAACGCTCGATTGCACCGATACAATCGGCACCGGACTCTTGGGCTGAGGCGTTGGAGGCGTATACGTGGGAAACGGCTGGCAACCGGCGAAGGCGCCAAGCACCACGTTTAGAGTGACGAATCGGCGCAGCGGTCGAGAGTTGCTCCACGCCCGCCGATACATCCTGAAGCCCTCTTGCGCCATTGAGTACCCGGCACCATCCGGATTATCGGCACAATCGCTACAGCTTCGTGAGGGTTTCTCGGGTGGAACTTCACTGATGTTAAAAGCGCGACGCTGGCGCGTTGCGCCTATCAAGACAACTCATCACTTCGGAATCTTCATCGGCAGCGGTTGAGCGCTGAGGGTATCAAGGACGACGCCTTGCTCTGCCTTTAGCTGCATCTTAGCGAGCGCTTTTTGATTGGCGAGCAGTGTCGGGTCGTCCGCCGTATCATACTGCCCAACGGTAACGAGGCTATAAGCTCGCCCATGCATGACGTAGGCGTCGAACGAGGGTTTGGTCTCGCGCAGGTACTTCGCCAGGCCGTGGGCTTGGGCGGCGCTTGCGTTGAGCAATTCCGTCTCTTTCTTGCCAAAGCCAAGTCGGCTCATGATGCTCGGCTTCTTTGGCGTCTGGAGAATCGCCTGACCCTGGTACATTTTGACCATCAGCGTCCACTGCTTTCTGCAACGGAGCAAACTGTACTCTTCGCCGGCATTCAGTTCTTTCAAAAAGTCGTCTGCCTTGTCGGGGTCGTCCTGTTTCACGATCGTCGGCATGCTAGGGTTATGAACCACCATAGCCGATTGAAATGGATTGATCGTGCCGGCGCCTACCTGCTTGATCTTGCCGGTGTTGCCGTCATCGTCGCCGAAGATCGCGCGATTCGAAAATTTGTCCGGCGGTGGTTTCAATCTTCGCAGATCATTCAAGAACTCCCGGGCGGTGTCCATGTCCCTAAAGGGCTTGTTCGGCCGGCCGACTAGCACGGCGAACTCGTCCGCCACGCGCACGGTCCGATAGCGCAGTGAGACGTCGGTAGCGGGAATTCCCTGGGCTTTCAGTTTCTCAATCGCGTCCCAATGTTGGTCGCGCAGTTTCTGTACCCGTTCTTGCTCTTCGGAACGTTGCTGCATGCTTCGGTCGTAAAGATAAGCGGAGAGTTTGTAATCACGAATCAACAGTTCAGCCATCTCTTCTGCCAGCATCCGCGCTTCAACTCCTTTGAACGTCTGCACGCAGACGAGCCATTCGCCGGCCTGCGGTGAAACGGCATGGCGCGAAGGGACCTCAGTTTCTTTAGGCATCACGAAGGCACGGGCGCGGCCGGCTGCTGGGCGGTGCTTGCCGAGATTGCCAGGCTTGCGATCAACAGCGCAATTGCTTGGCTTTGCCAATTTCTCATAATGGCCTCCTTCGCGAAACGATCCGAATCCACTTCCAGCGAAGGATATAACCAGGTCGGCGGATATTGCCAGATGGATTGCGGCAGGCGATTTGTTCGGGCGAGCCCAGAGCGTGAGCGACCGGAGAAAGCTCCTTAAAGCGATGTAATGCAGTTTCACCAGTCGCTTACGCCCCCGCCTCACCAAATTATCTCTGCACAGTGGCGGTATTCGGATTACGGAATGACGTAAACAATGACAAAAAATGATGCCCAAAAGGTGAATTCAAAATTGTGTATTCATTTATTTTTTTGCCAACATTTTTTTTGCCATAATTCTTTGAGTGGAAAATATTCCAGCGCTTAGGCACCACTCCCTAACGGTCGCGGCTCTGACTGCGCGGCTTCCTAAATTCGAGTCTTACTTTTTTTCCAATATCTTTTGTCGGAGGTTTTTTATCTTTACAGAAGCCCTTTTTATCCCGGCCACGCGATGGTGAACAAGCCGGAATCCTCGGCCTCGATTTCCGGTTGGATGACGTGTTGCGCTTCGAGCCAGTCGAGCAGATCGCGCGCTTCATCGAGGGTCAATTGCCGCGCCACGCGTCGTCGCGTGCGCACAGCATGTTCGGACTGAACGGCGGAATCTTGCATGGCGCGCTGCGCTCCGGAGCCTCCACCCGTATGGCGGGTGCATCTCCATACTCTAATCGGGATCGGGGATCAAGAGAAAGTGAAGGAACGGGGCAAGTTCGAAAAAAGGAGGCGGAAGTATCGATTGTGCAGGCTGAATGCGTGCGGACGGGGTGAGCCGGCGCATGCCCCCGGTGTATTCACGGGGGGCTAAGTGCTTCGAGCGCCAACGTTTTTCAGGCCAAAATACCGGTGACAAGTTCGCCGTGAACGTCGGTCAAGCGCATGTCGCGGCCGCCGAATCGGAAGGTCAGTTTCTTGTGATCGATGCCGAGAAGGTGCAGCATGGTGGCGTGCAGGTCGTGGATTTCGACCCGGCCCTGCACTGTTTTGTAGCCCCATTCGTCGGTTTCGCCGTAGACCGTACCGCCTTTGATGCCGCCGCCGGCCATCCAGATGGTGAAGCCGAACGGATCGTGATCGCGGCCATCGCTCCCTTGGGCAAACGGAGTTCGGCCGAACTCACCGCCCCAGATTACCAACGTTGATTCGAGCAAGCCGCGCGATTTGAGGTCCTTCAACAAGCCGGCAATCGGTTGATCGACGGCCCGGCAGTTATCCTCATGGCCTTGGCGCAGGTTCTTATGCTGGTCCCAACGATCATGGCCAAGCGAAGGAGCGGTCAGTTCGATGAAGCGTGCTCCGCGCTCGATCAATCGACGAGCGGTCAAACATTGCCGTCCGAAAGTCTGGGTCGGCAGATACTTTTCGTCGAGACCGTAGAGCTTCCGGGTAGCGGCGCTTTCGCCCTTGATGTTCATCAGTTCGGGCACAGCGGTCTGCATTCGATAAGCGGTCTCATAGTTGGCGATGGCGGATTCGATTTCATCGGGGCGCGCCGGCGCGCTCGGCGAACGAGGCGTCGAGTTTGCGCATCAGGCTGAGCTTGCTGCGCTGCTCGGCATCGGTGCTTTCGGCACGGACGATGTTGGCCACCGGTGGATCGCCGGCGCGAAACACCGAGCCTTGAAAGGCAGCAGGAAGAAAGCCGCTGTTGAAGTTATCGAGTCCACCGGGTGGGATCAGCCCGCCATTCAAGACGACAAAGCCGGGCAGATTTTTGTTTTCACTACCTAGGCCATAGCCAAGCCAGGCGCCCATGCTAGGACGGCCTTGGACTCCGGAACCGGTATGCAGAAAATAATTGGCGGAGGTATGTTCTGAGAAGCGCGACACCATCGAGCGAACAATGGCGAGGTCATCGACGCACGCAGCCACGTGCGGAAAAAGATCGCTCACCCACGCGCCGCTTTGGCCTCGCTGCCTGAACTTCCAAGGCGAGCCCATGATCTTGCCGACGTTGTTGAACTGAGTCGGCTCGACTTTGAAGATGGAATGCGGATCGCGGCCATCGTACTTGGAGAGCAAGGGCTTGTAATCGAAGGTATCGACCTGGGAAGGCCCGCCATCCATGTAGAGAAAGATCACCTGGCGCACCTGCAGGCTTATGATGCAGCACGGGCTTGCGGGAATCGGCATGTCCTTCTTCCGCAAGCAGTGCCGTCAGCGCCACCGCGCCGAAGCCGTTCGCGCATGACGACAGCATTTCGCGCCGCGAGAGAGGCCGTTGGAATCGGTGGCAGTGCATGGTGGTCTCGGTTTCCCAAGGGGTGCGTCAACGGATTTTGGAAAATTAATCAACTCAACGCCGAGCACATTCTTACCCTCCCCCTGGCTTTGACCGGGGAGGGCAGGGTCAGGGGGAAAGGCTGCGAGTGTTGCTACAGTTGTTGATAGTCAAGTCGCTCTGCCCTCGTCCAAAGCCAGGGGAAGGGCGGGAACCGTTTCACTCTCGTGCCTTTAGCTATTTCGCAAGACCTTTCTGCAGAAACTGAATGAAGTCCTCAACCCGATTGATCTTGCCTTCATCGTAGACGCCGAGAATCTTCACCGGACCGCCCTGCGGCCCTGCTTCGGGTTTCAGCAACACGTAAAGCGGCAGTTGTTCGGTGCCGAAAACGTCGAACTGAAGTCTCAAATTTAACCTAGCATCCTGTTCTTGTTTAGGGATACCGGCGCATGGTCGTAATAGTCTTGCGGCACGACATCGGTATAGAGCTGGACCAGTCGATATTTATGTAAGAGATCCCGAACTCTCGGCTGAGTGAAAACGTCCTTCTCATTGAGTTTGCAGTTCGTGCATGTCTTGCCGGTGAAATCGACAAAGAGCAGTTCGTCGTGCTTGCGAGCGTCTTCAATGGCGCCGAGCAAATCGCCCGTCCAAACCTCGCCGCCGGCCTGAATGTACGAAGGTTCCGGCAGCAAAAACGCATCGACCCACGCGTACAGTTTGCCGCCAGGACGTTGCTTGGTTTGGCCGAACGCGAACAGTCCGGGAATCAGGTAAACTCCAACGCTGATAGCCATCAATCCGAATAACATGCGCGTCACGCCGATATGTTCCTGCGGTGCATCGTGCGGCAAGCGATAGAGATTGATCAAGTACAGTCCCGCGAGAAACAAGATTCCAACCCACATGGCCAGCACGAGATCGTAGGTGAAGAACGAAGGAATCATCGTCCAGCGCAACTCGGCTGTCCGAAAAAATTTCAGCGCTGCAGCCATTTCGAGAAAGCCCATCACCACTTTGATCGTGTTCATCCAACTACCGCTCTTGGGCATTTTCTTCAGCAACGTCGGAAACAAAGCGAGAAGGAAGAAAGGCGACGCAAAAGCGCCAGCGAAAGCGATGGCGCCCGATAGCAATTCAATCGACGAGAACTTTCCCGAAGCGGCCATCCCGGCAAAGCCGCCCAAGAACGGCGCCACGCAGGTGAAGCTGATTAGACTGAACGACAGAGCCATGAAGACAACACTGCCGTAGCCGCCTCTGCCTTCGCGTTTGGAGGTAAATCGCACCAAAAAGCTCGGGAGAACTAAGTCGAACATGCCGAATAGGCTCAAGGCAAAGGCGACGAATAGCAGGCCCAGCGCCACGTTCATATAGGGGTCAATTGAGAGGTCGCGAAAAGTACGCAGAAAAAGAGCGCGGCCGTGCCGAGAACCGCGATGATGGTAAAGGTGTAGACGAGCGCCATCAATAGAGGATTATGCTGTTTCTTTTCGCCCTGCTTGATGAAATAACTGACCGTGATCGGCACCATCGGAAAGACGCACGGAGTGAGCAGCGTCACCAATCCCCAGAACATGGCCGTCAGAACAAAAGCAACGAAGCCGGCATTGTTTGCTTCGAATTTGGGCAACATGGCCTTTACCGTTTCAACATCGGCAGCATAATCGCGATCTGAAGAAATGCGAAGGCTAACTTCTTTCGTAGGCGCCTCGGTGGGCGATGTTGGAGCAACCGGCGGCTCGATTTTGGGCTGCCCTGCGCTAGCCAATGCTTTCTCGACTTCTGCCTTGTATTTCGGATCAACTTCAACCGCTGGCCCTGGAAGTATGGTCAACGCGATCGAAAGTGAATTCTTGTAAAAACAAAAGTCTTTGTTGCATACAGATAACTTGGACTCGATGTAGGCGACTTTATTTGGATTGGTTTTAGACGTTTGCAGCGTATGAAGTTGGATGCTCACTTCGCCAGGCTTCGCATCGGGCGATACGACGGCCGTGCGTTCCCACGTAGCCGAGCCCGTGTAAACCAGCTTTTCCACATTTTCAGCCGGGTCGAGCTCATCGTGAGCGCCAGGCGGATCCTTAAGATCGCCAACGAAAATAACCGGGCCATCGTTTGGAAACTGGAATCGATTGATCTGATCAGCAACTCGAGGATTTGGTTGTTTCGTTGGATAGGTGTGAAAACCCCTAACCGGTTCGAGCGTGATTTTGAGCGTCACCGTTTCGCCGGGCTTCGCCTCAGCGGGTTCGAAACGAACCTGAAACGTCTTGACCGCCTGTTCGAACGTTTTAGGATTTGCCGAAAGCGCTCGGTTTGAAGCCAGACCGCCGAAAGCGAAAAGCGACAAGAAGAAAATGACGTTCCATTTTGTCATCAGCGTTCATTCCGTGGAACAAAGGATGCCTGTATTGCCGGAGGTCATCTCTGCGAAGAGTTCATGTTCGGAGAGTTCGTTGTGATGAGTTTAGCAGGTGCGCTATTTCGCAGACAGCCATAGCTGACAGGCACGGCCTGTTGCGTAACATTTGACCTCAGTTTCGCGATCCGGGGATTGAATGAGTATCATAATCTTGCCTCCGACCTCGGTTTAACAGCAGACGTGCATAGTAACCACTACGGCCTGATTACGCCGCTTCCCCCTGCCTGCCAACGACCCTGCCTGCTTTATCTGACCGCCGCGAGAGCCGCCTTCTCGAAGTTATTCTGGAATTGACATACAGCTTCCAGCAACTCGGCATCGGTGGCGTCCCAAAGACCACGGCCATGGATGTCGGCACAAAGTTCCCCGATGGCGGCCATGAGTTGGCCCGCGCGCATCTCGGGAATGGTTTCGAATAAGTTCTGAAGAGCGTTAAACAGGTCGGCGTTCGAGTTGGCATTATTCATAGTCGGTCCCTTACTCGTAATGACTTGGCACGGCTTCTCCGGTATCGACCGATAACCATCACTGGAACGGTTTGACCGGGCACCAATTTTGCGATTCGGGTGGCGCGAGTGACACCATCGGAAATCTCAAGAACACCATCCGCGTCCTCATAGACGAATATTGGCGGCATCCCGACTTTCGACGAACCGAACTGACGGATTTCTTGGTGCAACTTCCGAGGGTCAGCACCACTGGCTCGACTGGGCGGAAGTTGAAGATCATTCGGATCGACCTCCCGAATGGGCCTGGCTCATATAGGTAGATTACAGCGTCTAATGTGTCCCAGCAAGGAGTTTGCTGCCACCGAAGACAGAACGCTGACCGCACTCTGTCTGCGCACAACGAAAAAACAAATCCCGTTTCGAGCGCACCTAGCTTAGGCGCGTTGTTTTCGGAGATTTTTTTTCCAGCTACAGGCCTGCTGGCCTACCGTCCGGGATATGAATCGGCCGGCTGGTTCCGTCGCTAGAGCTGGAAGGCATTGTCGCAGTATCTGCCGGTTATAAGCGAACATCCCTCGATCTCAGCGCTCGCATACTGAATATCACCTTGCCATCGCGCGAGTGTGCCTTCTACATCAAATAGGGTTGCACTTAATATGATCGCCCTAAGGACAGGCTTATGAGTGGCGTGCTGCCCGATTGGGTGATCGAGCGCGATGTGAAAATCATACCTTTCGCGCCGGCGCAGTCGCGCCCGGGAGTGATCTCATACGGAGTGACGAGCTACGGCTACGACGTGCGAGTCGATCGGCACTTCAAAGTCTTTACGAACGCTCATTGTTCGATCGTCGATCCGAAGAATTTTGATCCGAAGTCGTTCGTCGATATGGTGGGCGATCATTGCCTGATTCCGCCTAACAGTTTCGCGCTGGCCGAGACGGTGGAATACTTGGAGATACCGCGCGACGTCATTGCCGTCTGCGTCGGCAAGTCCACCTACGCGCGTTGCGGCATCATCGTGAATGTCACGCCTTTGGAACCCGAATGGCGCGGCCGGGTCACGATCGAGATCAGCAATACCACTCCGCTCCCAGCCAAGATTTACTCGGGCGAAGGGATAGCGCAAATCCTCTTTTCCGCGCCCAAGAGCAGTGCAAAATCAGCTATGCCGACAAGAAAGGCAAATACCAGGATCAGACCGGGCTGACATTGCCTTTCGTCCAAGGCAATGCATCCAAAGGCGAGTAAGACCTTGCTTTCGAGCGCGATTTCGTCAGCTGAATCGAAAATCGCCTTCTACACGGAACGTTCACAATTTTAACGGCTAATTGAACCCAATCGATCTTTCCAATCGCGCCGGGAAACGACAAGTTAAGTAGATCGCAGGCCACGTGAAATCATCCGACTCCTCTTTACACGTGGTGTACATTCTGATAGTAATCTGATACGTCATTCGTGCAGCGAGTTTGGATGATTTACTTGCTGATGGACGCGTTCACTTTTGTGAGCGCGACGGATAACGATCTCCCTCTTTTCCGGAACGCTTTACATGCAAATCGAGCGATTTTTCACGCAAGAAGGCCTCGATCCGTTTGCTTCGCTCACGTTCGTTCCACGGACGTCCAAGATTGTGAATCCGAACGGCAGCACGGTCTTTGAGATGAAAGACGTGATGGCGCCGGAGGGCTGGTCGCAGGTTGCCGTGGACATCTTGGCGCAAAAGTATTTCCGGCGGGCCGGGCTGCCGTTTGCGCGGTTGCCGTGGCTGAAGAGGGCGTTCCCGAATGGCTGCAGCGCAGCAAGCCCAGCGATGGCGACCCAATCAGCGGGCATGAGATCGACGCCCGCCAGGTGTTTCGACGTCTGGCGGGCTGCTGGACTTATTGGGGCTGGAAGGGAAGCTATTTCTCGAGCGAACGCGATGCGCGCACGTTCTTTGATGAAGTCTGCTTCATGCTCGCCTCGCAGATGGCCGCGCCGAACTCGCCGCAGTGGTTCAATACAGGCCTGCATTGGGCCTATGGAATTGAAGGGCCGGCCCAGGGGCATCACTTTGTCAACCCGTTGACTAAACAGCTCGAACGTTCCACTTCTGCGTACGAAAGGCCGGCGCCTCACGCCTGCTTCATCCAGTCGGTCAGCGACGACCTGGTGAACGAAGGCGGCATTATGGACCTCTGGGTGCGCGAGGCACGTATCTTCAAGTACGGCTCCGGCACCGGCTCCAACTTCTCCCAGCTGCGAGGCGATGGTGAGCCTCTTTCCGGCGGCGGCCGATCGTCCGGATTGATGAGCTTTCTAAAAATCGGTGATCGCGCCGCCGGCGCCATTAAGTCGGGCGGCACCACGCGTCGGGCCGCCAAGATGGTCGTGCTCGATCTCGATCATCCCGACATCGAAGAGTTTGTCAGCTGGAAAGTCGTCGAAGAGCAAAAGGTAGCCGCCCTGGTGCAGGGCAGTAAGCTTCTGAACAAGCATCTGAATGCGGTGATGAAAGCCTGCCACCAATGGCCCAAGGAAGCCGAGCATTTTGACGCGAAACTGAACAAGGACCTTCGCAAGGCCATCCAGGAAGCGCGTTCTTCGCTGGTGCCGGAGAACTACATCGCTCGCGTCATCCAACTGGCGATGCAAGGCTATACCGAACTGAACATCGAAGAGTACGACACCGATTGGAACTCGAAAGCCTACTTCACGGTTTCCGGTCAGAACAGCAACAACTCTGTCCGCATCGACAACGCCTTCATGAAGGCCGTCAAGGAGAACGGTCCGTGGAACCTTTACTGGCGGACTGAAAAAGAGAAAGCGAAGCGCGAAGGCAGGACGCCGAAGCCGTGTAAGACGCTCCCGGCAAGCGAACTGTGGGATCACATCACCTTCTCGGCGTGGTCGTGTGCGGACCCCGGCGTGCAATACGACACCACGATCAACGAATGGCACACCTGCCCGGGCGATGGGCGGATCAACGCCAGTAACCCGTGCTCCGAATATATGTTCCTCGACGACACCGCTTGCAACCTTGCATCGCTGAATTTGCTGCGCTTCTACGACACCGATAAAGCTGCTTTCAACATTGAAGCGTATCGCCATGCCTGCCGACTCTGGACGCTGATTCTGGAAACGAGCGTTTACATGGCTCAGTTTCCGAGCAAGCCCGTTGCGCAGTTGTCCTACGACTACCGCACACTCGGCCTCGGCTACGCGAATCTCGGCGCCTTATTGATGGTGCAAGGGATTCCCTATGACTCGAATGAAGGCCGCGCTCAAGCGGCGGCACTTACGTCGATCATGCATGCCTGCTCTTATGCGACATCGGCGGAGATAGCCAGCGAGGTCGGGCCGTTTATTCGCTACGAAGCCAATCGCAATGAAATGCTGCGCGTGGTGCGCAATCATCGGCGGGCCGCCTATAACGCACCGGAAGCGGATTACGAAGGGCTCACTATTACGCCTGTCGGCATCGACCCCAAATTCTGCCCGGCCTACATGCTCGAAGCCGCCCGCTTCGATAGCGACCGGATGTTGGCTCTTGGCGAGAAGCATGGTTACCGCAATGCGCAGGTAACGGTAATCGCACCAACGGGCACCATAGGCTTGGTGATGGACTGCGACACCACCGGCATTGAGCCCGATTTCTCGCTGGTGAAATTCAAGAAGCTGGCGGGGGGCGGGTACTTCAAGATCATCAACGCTTCCATTCCGCCTGCCTTGACGCGGCTCGGCTACAACAGCAAGCAGATTGAAGAGATCGTCCGCTATTGCCGGGGTTCCGGAACGCTTGCGGGTTGCCCGCACATCAACCCCGCCTCACTCAAAGCGAAAGGCTTTACCGACGACATTCTCCGCAAAGTGGAATCGACCCTCTCCGGCGCTTTCGAACTCCCCTTCGTGATCAATCGTTGGACTCTAGGCGACGAATTTCTCCGCGACAAGCTCGGCATCAAGCCGGATCTCTTCGAGTCGCCGACGTTCGATCTCTTGGCCCATCTAGGATTCAGCAGGCCGCAGATCGCCGAGGCGAGCGAGTTCGTCTGCGGCACGATGACCATCGAAGGCGCTCCGTACTTGAAAGAGGAGCATTACCCGGTTTTCGATTGCGCCAACAAGTGCGGCAAGATCGGCCAGCGCTTTCTGCACACCGAATCGCACATTCGCATGATGGCGGCTGCGCAACCTTTTATCTCAGGCGCTATCTCCAAGACGATCAACATGCCGCACGACGCGAGCATCGACGATGTGAAGAATTCATACTTCCTCAGTTGGCAGCTTATGCTGAAAGCGAACGCCCTCTACCGCGATGGCTCGAAGCTGAGCCAACCGCTAAACTCCGTGTCCGACGCCCCGGAATTGGAAGTTCTCGCTTCGGCAACAGAGCCGGAACCGAAGCCGGAGCCGGTGCGCATCGCCGAGAAAATCGTGCATCGCTACATCGCCCGCCGACGCCGGTTGCCTGACCGCCGTGCGGGTTACACCCAGAAAGCCCGCATCGGCAATCACAAAATCTACTTGCGTAGCGGTGAATATGAAGACGGCACCCTCGGTGAAATCTTCGTTGACATGCACAAGGAAGGCGCCGCCTTCCGCAGCATGACCAACTGCTTCGCGATCGCCGTGTCGCTCGGCCTACAACACGGTGTGCCGCTCGAAGAGTTCGTGGACGCCTTCGTCTTCACCCGTTTCGAACCGAACGGCGTGGTGGCGGGCAATCCGCACATCAAGATGACGACTTCGATCATCGACTATATCTTCCGCGAGTTGGCGGTTACCTATCTCGGCCGTTACGACCTGGCTCACATCTCCCCCGAAGCACTTCGCGGCGATGCCATGCACGACGATGAGCCCGATTACGAATCGGAGGAAGTGATCACCGAGAAAATGATCGACCCTACGCCGGTACGCCGGCCGCCAGCCCCTCGGTCCGACCACCTCAAACTTGGCAACAGCAACGGAGGCATCAGCAAACCCAACGGCTCGGCGAAAGCCGAAAGCGCACGAGCGGCAACGGCGCCCATGCCAACCAGCATCGCCGACCGTGTCAAACAAGCCCGTCAAAAAGGCTACGAAGGCGACGCCTGCTCCGAATGCGGCTCACTCACCCTCGTCCGCAACGGCTCCTGCATGAAATGCGACACATGTGGCTCGACCACGGGGTGTAGCTGAGGGTTTTCGACTTGAGGTAGTTGGCACATGCCGCGACAATGGACGCGGGATGGCGGTTAAGACGCGAGATTGGTCACTTTTGGAACGCTTCAGTTACCACCTTCCTGGAGCGATCCGATGGAGCCCTGGTTTGTTGAGATACTAAAGCAGTTTCCGGCGTTGGTCATTGCAGGCTTTGGCATCTGGCAAGTCATGAAGTTCTTCGCCAAACGTTTTGACCAGGAACGTTTGACGTTGGAGAAACTCTACGAAGAACGTCATCGAGATTCAGCCGACGCCGCAAATCGCCATCTTGAAGATGTAAAGCGAGGCTTACAGGAGGCTCTTTCCGGAAAGGACGCTTTGGTTGACAAATTAACTGAAGAAATCAAGCAGCTTCGCAAGGAGCTAACTCTGTTGATCAAGAAAATCCCGCCGCGCAACGACGAAAGGTAACCAAATGCATCGACTCATTCTTTTGTTGACCGCTGTTTTCTGCATAGGGCCGCTCGCGATATTGGCAGCCTATTCAGCACTGACTCCGGCCTACTTAGCGGGTTTGGCGATTGTCGTATTGGGAGTCATCCTGATGGGAACAATTGCCTATGGGACTTTGATGTACCGGAACAGCGTGGCCATGCAAGGCGTGATCGCAAGGGCGTATATCAGCGAGGTCAAGAGCTTGGAGGAGATTCACCACTCGGAGACAAATTACCTCATACAAGCAATTCGGTCCGCTGCAAGCCGCGTTAGTCAAATGGAAATGGCCCGAATGTTCGATAACTCATCTTCTAACGGCGAATTTCCGTCATGCGATTCCAAAAGCAGCTTTTATGGAACGGATCGAGCTGAAGCAGCCAGCATTGCAAAACATCCTGACACTAGATTGGACGATCAGATCGCCTCGGACCTCCTGCCCGAATAAGAAATTGTGAAACACACAGCGACGGAATCGTCTGCCGGTTGAAAGGCTTCAAAGGCGGCCTGAATTAGAAAACGGTTCTTTGACAGTCGTGCGCAACGGCTCCTGCATGAAATGCGAAACCTGCGGCTCGACGACGGGGTGTAGCTGAGCAGGGTCGGGATGCTATGCTTGTTAGCCGGACGCGCAAGCGACGGAGAATGCAGAGTAGCGCGTAACGTAGAGGCACTATGACTACTCTCGACATCGGCCTCGCCAGCATTCCCGGAATAGCAGCATTAACACTGCTTCTATGCTCACCGTGGCATCGGAGGGTAGTGAAGGAATGCATCCTGCACGCGCGTAACAAGGGCTGGATTGACTTCGAAGACGGCCAGTCGCCGTGCCTAGAGGGATGAGGTTGGCTGATCATATATGGGGCCAAGCGAACATCGGACTTTGAGATAACTTGTCGACAAGTTTGACATGAAACAAGATTGCCGAATCCGCGATCTGATGGTTTTCAACCGAACTCTTTTGAGCCGACACCTATATGCGCGTTCTTCTACCGGGCGGCTTGACACGTATTCAGTGTCCAAACTTTTTTAAAGGTACATCCAATGAGAACGAGCCAACGAGCCGTCCGCGAGATAGTTTTTTATCTCACTTTTTTGATGATTCTTGGGTGTAACGGCAGCGGCGGTGACGCTGTACAGCCGGATAAACCGTTGCGGCTGCCAGGGCCGGACGATAAACTCATCCCTTACGAGGTCTTGAAACAGAAGAGCATCAAAGGCAACGCAGACGAACCGCGTGACATGATTAATTTGGACGTACTCGTGACTGAAAAGGCAACGAAACAGGAGGTAATGAAACTAGCCGAATGGCTACGAGAGAAGAACGAGGGTCGCGGCTTGATCTTAGCCATCTTTGACTCGAAAGAAGTTTGGGAGTCCCTCACTCCCCCGGATTCGCCGGAGCAACTAGCCATTTGGAATCGGAAGTTTACAACGAAACAAAAAGTGATTCAGATGGAAAAGAAATACAAACTACATTACCTGGCAGGGATGGGCGTAGATACAGACGGCAAAGTTATGTGGACGGCTGAAGGCCGGAATCATTGAATTTCAGCCATCGATTCGTTCCGGTGTGATGGGCATTCTGACAGGACAAGACTCTGTAGATGTAATGATAAAAGCGGGCACGAGTACCAATCGAGCCCATAGTAGATGAACCGGACTAGGACTGTATTGCAGCTCTACAATGTTCATAGACTCATGCCCGCAGGCTCGCCGGGTCGTGGAGATTTCGGGTGGTTCGGTTGCGTAGGCTGTTGCTAATCGACGTTCTGATAGATGTCTCTCGTGTTCGCTTTGCCACTCCGTGCAGCAAGCGGTATCGCGAACCCGGCAACACTCTCGTACCTCAATCAACTAGAGGTAACACCTATGGCAAAGAAATCTAATGCGAAACCGAATTTGAAGGCTCTCGCATCAACCACGCAAGGCAAGCATTATGACTTGCATTTCGCAATGATGACGCCGTTCTATCCGGGGCATCCGAAAGCTTTCAAAGACGCCGCGGAATTGATCCTAGATGCGCAAGAATCTGTGAAACGTCACAACGACCGCTTGATCTTCCCGGTCCTTTATCTTTACCGGCACTATTTAGAATTGCAGCTAAAGGAACTAGTGATTCTCGGCGTCAAGTGCGGCAAGTTTAAGCTTGAAGAAGTTAATGACAAAAAAAAGGGAGATCTTCGCAGGCATGACCTCGACAAACTATGGAAGCTTGTAAAGCCCTTCCTAGTTGAAAGCTACCCCAAAGATAACCGCGTTCTCTATACCGAGTTGATTGTTGACGACTTTCATCTACTTGACAAGGATGGACAGATATTGCGTTTCGATCGTGAGAAGGACACACTGAACAAGCGTCCTTACAAAGAAATTCTGCCTTGCCAAATTACACTCGCCGAGTTGCGAGAGAAGATGAGCAAGGTATTTGATCACCTTGATTCCAGCTATGGCGGAATCCTCGATTGGTTGGATGCGGGACGTGAATAGGCTCTATACAATGCCAGAACAAATGAAGCGAGAAATACCAAAAAGGCGAAAACCGAAGTGGTCGGCAGTCGTTTCGCAATTCTCATCTGAGATGTGAAATGGCTCGCCCTCTTTTGGGCGGGAGCCTTTGTCTTGTCGCCTCTCCGCTTGTCATGCCACAAACAAAATGCGATCGAGCCTGCTCTCAAGCGGGCTGTGAAAGAGGTATTGATAGACGAACCAAGCATATTTGCCGAGGAGGTTTTCGATGCAGATTCCAGTCGTAGTTGAGCTGCTCGTCGGCGATGGCCATCTAGCCAGAACGGGCGAACTGTTGCCGTTGAGGGCAGCCGGTGCGAGCCGGGACAAGGCGCTGTGCAATTTAGAACAAGTCGTGCAGCAGCGGTTGCTAAGTGGAATCTCGCAGGCATCTATAAACGTCGAGAATAACAGCGACGAAAATCCTTGGATCAAATTTGCCGGGATGTTCAAGGATGAACCCATGTTTGATGAGGTGAGGCAGATCATGGCGGACAACCGAAAACGCGACGATGCCGATCCGAACTATCTATGATAACTTAGGTGCTCGAACCCGAACTGGTGAAGATGATTACTTGAATGACCCCGATTTCGTTTCGATCCTGCATTGGTCGGGTTCGTGACATGAGTTAGCCGGACGCGTGCGTTTTGAGATTCCGCATTCCTCAGATTTGACCGCATTAAAATGCCGGCACGAGCCTGAAGCGCTAGCGAAGAACGACCAAAATCTTCACTGGCGATTCAGGCTGGTGTGTTTCTTCGCCGGCGCTTCAGGCTTGTATTTTCTTCGCTGGCGCTTTTTAAAGTTGCGCGGTACCAAGGGCTTCGAGGGTATTGAGAGCCCAAAGCGCAAGCAAGGGAAGGCGTTAGAAAAAAATAGGCCTTCCCTTGCTTGCGCTTTGGGCTCTTATTGACCCACTAAATTCGTCGTGATTCCGCTAGCGCACAACTTCAAAACTGGCGCTTCAGGCTTGTGTGTTTCTTCGCTGGCGCTTCAGGCTTGTGACTATTTCAACGCCGCATGAGACTGAGGCGCTATGACGTTTCAAGTTTCAGGAATACGCAACTTCAAAGCGCAAGCCGACGGCACGATTTTCATTTTGAGCGCCCCTAAGCTGGTATGTGGACGATTTGCCGTGGCGCGTAATATCACGTCAGGCGCGATGGCGAGCCGAACAGCGTAAGCTGCCGGGTTCCGTCATTACCCGATTGCTTACTTTACGCAGTTCGGCTCGCTTTTTAACTCGCCGCAGGCGAGCCGAAACTGCGTAAGCGACAAATTACGGCTGTTTCCCAATCAACTCATCGAATTCGCTTTCGGTTAGAACTTTGATCCCCAGTTCTTTCGCTTTGTCGAGTTTGCTCCCTGCTTTTTCGCCGGCCACAATGTAATCGGTCTTCTTCGAAACGCTGCCGGCAGGCTTGCCGCCGAGGTCGCGAATCAACGCTTCGATCTCATCGCGGCCATAGCGGGTGAGCGATCCGGTGACGACGATTGACTTTCCCAATAATGATTGGGCTGACTCTTTCGCCGCGACCGCCTTTTTCGGCTGGTCCATTTTGACGCCGTGCGTTTTCAGTTCATCAATTAATTCTTTTCCCAGTTCGGAATGAAACCATTCGTGAATACTGCCGGCTCGTTCCGGCCCGATGCCTTCGATCTCGGCCAATCGTTCTTCTGAAGCGGCGCGCAATGCCTCCATCGAGCCGAACTCTTTGGCCAAGGTGTCGGCCATGCTGTCGGCCACCATTTCGATGCCGAGGCCCGACAGCAGCCGAGCGAAGCCACGGCCCTTGCTCGCTTCGATTTGTTCGAGCAAGTTCTCCGCCGACTTTTTGCCCATCCGCTCGAGATCGGTGAGCTGAGCTTCGGTCAATTCATAGAGATTGGCGATTCCGCGCAGCAATCCCTTATCGACAAGCTGATCCACCAGGGCTTTGCCAAGGCCTTCGATATCCATGGCGGAACGACGAGCGAATTGAAGAATTTGACGTTTCAATTGGCCGCCGCACTTCGATCGCGGCGCGGTGCAGACGACGAAAGGGCTTCCCTCCTCCTGGCTGGTGGCCGACCCGCATATCGGGCACTGCTTGGGAAAATGGAAGGCTTTCTCGCTCCCCGTTCGCGAAGCTGTCTCAACGCGGACAACTTGGGGAATAATCTCGCCGGCTTTCTCCACGACGACCATGTCGCCGACGCGAATATCTTTGTCCTTGATGTTGTCGGCATTGTGCAGCGTGGCCTTGCTTACCGTGGTTCCCGCGAGACGAACCGGCGGCTCGAACCAGGCGACAGGGGTGAGTTTGCCGGTTCTTCCGACTTGCACTTCGATGCGCCCCACCTTCGTCAAAGCCTGCTCGGCGGCAAACTTGTACGCTCGCGCCCAACGCGGAAATTTGCTCGTATAGCCAAGCCGTTCGCGCTGGGCGTAGTCATCGACCTTAACGACCATGCCGTCAGTTTCGTAAGGCAGCTCGTGCCTTTTTTCCGACCACGAATGGCAGAAAGCGATCACCTCATCGACATTCGCGCAGACTTGGGTGTGGGGGTTGACCGGGAAGCCGAACTGTTTCAACGTCTGCAAGCATTCTTGATGCGAAGCGATTGCGACTCCTTCAACGGCGCCTAGGGCGTAAGCAAAGAAGGAGAGCTTGCGTTTAGCGCAGATCTTCGGGTCGAGCAGCTTGAGCGTGCCTGCCGTCAGGTTGCGCGGGTTTTCGTAGGGCTTGTCGCCCTGCTCCGTCCGCTCGCGATTGATGCGCACGAGCTCCGAACGGTTCATGTAGACTTCGCCGCGAACCTCAAAGAGTGCTGGAGGCTTTGGAGTTCGCAAGGCGAGTGGAATTTCGCTGATCGTCCGCAAGTTATGGGTTACATCGTCGCCCTGTTCGCCGTCGCCGCGCATGGCGCCGACGGCCAATTGCCCTTTTTCATAGGCGAGCGACATGGCAACGCCATCGATCTTCAGTTCGACGACATAAGTTATCGCCTCGCCGCCGAGCAACTTTCGACTCGTTCGATCAAATTCGCGCAGCTTCGCCTTCGGAATAGGTGTTGTCGATCGAAAGCATCGGCACGCGATGAGAGACGCTGGAAAACTCGTCAATCGGCTCGCCGCCGACGCGTTGCGTGGGGCTATCGGCTGTCACGAGCTCCGGATGTTTGGCTTCAATCTCTTTCAGTTCGTCGAGCAGCCGGTCGAACTCGCGGTCAGAAATCTCGGGTGTGGCATCAACATAATATTTGGCATTATGATAATCAATTAGCGTGCGCAGTTCGGCGGCTCGAGCGGCAGGTTTCATCTTTTCTTTCCCGAGAACTGTGAATCGAGCAACCGGGTGATTTTCTCGATTCGCCTTCTCGGCATCAAGAGGAGTCCTTGCAGGGAGGAAGCGGAACAAGAAGAGACGACAAAAAAATATGGGACAACAAATAAGAGTGAATAAAGGCAATTGACTACGGATAACACCGATTAAGCTACGCGTTTATAAGATTTGGTTTTCATCCGTTGCATCCGTGTTATCCGTGGTTAATTTCTTATTGCATCCATCTTCCTTGTCGGATTTCATTTTTCGAGAACGCAGTGCCCACATTTATGAAACCTTCTCACCCTCCGATAAGGTAAGATCATGGAGATGAAGTTGGCTACGACCTGGAGATCTCTCATGCGTTTGGCGCCGCTCCCGTTGTTGCTCATGCTGCTGGCTGGGCCGCTTCACGCCGCTGTAAGTCCCGACCCGCTTCGTTTCATTACTGATAAAGCCGATCTCGTCATCAAGATTGAAAATCCGCGGAAGCTGATTGAGACGTTCCGCTCCCTGGAAGCGTTCAAACAAGCGGAACAACTCGAAGGCATTCGCCAGTTCCTCGATTCGGCTCCAGCGCGACGGTTCTTCGAGTTCATTGCTTATTACGAACGCGACTTGGGCACTGCCTGGCCGGAACTGCTCAACAAGCTGGCTGGCGGCGGTATCGCCATCGGCGCCAAGATCAAAGATGGCGTTGACGATCCCGTGCTTTTCGTCATTCAAGGAACCGATGAAGCAATGCTGGCTAAATTCCTTGAGCGCGCCAGCGATCTTCTTGAACAGGAGCTGAGCCGCTCGGAATCGAAAGATAAGCTGACGAAGGACAGATATCAAACCTTTGACACGCTGCACTTTGGCAAGGATCTCCATCTTTGCCGTGTCGGCTCGGCGTTGCTCTTCGCCAACAAACTCGAAGCGTTGCACGCCGGTCTCGATCAGCATCTCGAAAATAGTTCGCGAGGCGGCAAGCCAGCGAAGAACATGCTCAATTCACCCAATCTGGCCGAGACGCGCAAGATCTTGCCGCCCAATCCGCAGGCCTGGCTATGGTACGGCTTTAACTATCTGAAGAATCAACCTAAAGCGAAGGATGTCTTAACCACGCCCCGGAACGACACAATCCTGACATTCCTCTTCGCCGGGTATCTCGATGTCGTTCGCCGGTCAGAATTCATGGCGGCTGGGCTCTATGAAAAGAAAGACGGCTATGCACTGAGCATTCGCATGCCGGCCGGACGCGAGGGGATGGCGGAGGATGTTGAACTTCACTTGCCGCGCGATTCAAAGGCGACTTACACCTTTCCCTTATTGGTGCCAAAGGGTGTAATCTTTTGCCATAGCTTCTATCTCGATCTCGGAACCTTGTGGGCCAAGCGCGACAAGATCATGGCGGCGAAAAATGCCAAAGACTTCGAAAAAGGGGTGAAAGACGGGAGCCGTTTTCTGCCAGGCGCTTCAATCGACAAACTGCTGATGCAGAGCGGCGTCTATCACCGCATCGTCGTGGCCAATGCAATCAAGCCAGCATACACGGTCGAGCCTTCGGTGAAACTGCCGGCATTCGCCGTTGTTGATTCAATGCGCGATCCCGCTTTCGGCAAATCGGCCGAGGCTCTCATCCGCAGCGGCGCTTTCCTAGCCAGCACGCAAGTTGATCTCAAACTATTTGAAGAGAAGTATGGCGAGACTTCCATCTTTGGCTACCGCTTTCCCGAAGGCGGAAAGTTTCCCGATGATCCGCAGAACATCCGCTTCAATTTTGTGCCGACCTTCGCGATCGTGCAGGATCAGTTCATCGCCGCTTCCAACACCCAACTTTGTAAGGAATTAATCGATATTATTCGTAAGGAAGATCGGACAAAGATTGTGACGCAAAACATGCGCATGCAATTCGATGCTAAAGGCGGCGCTGCTTTTCTCAACGCGGCCCCGGAAGCCCTGCTGACGCAAACAATTCTGAGCCAGGCAGTGCCCGAAGCAGAAGCCAAGCGACAAGTTGAGCAATTCCTGAAGTACATCAACGGCCTCGGACTTTTAAGTTTGCAGGCCGACTATGGCGCGAGCGAATTCCGCTTTGACATCGAATGGAAGCGCCGATAACTCACCATCGCCCATCAGAGACTAGCCATGAAGATTGACCCTCGCTGGGCCTGGGAGGCCTATTCTCCTACCGCCGATAACCCATGGACGGCACAAAGAGTCGGGCACCTCTATCGTCGCGCCGCCTTCGGCGCTAACTGGGAACAGTTGCAAAAGGGCGTTGAATTAGGCCCCGAAAAACTGGTCGATCTGCTTCTAAAAGGCACGGAGGGCGGCGACGCTTTCGAAAAGGAGACGCTGCGCTGGGGCGCCACGATAGGCCGTGTCAACAACGCGCCGCAAGCATCCGAGTGGTGGATCTATCGGATGCTTTACACGCCGCATCCGCTTCGCGAAAAGTTGACGCTCTTTTGGCACAATCACTTTGCCACCAGCAATGCCAAAGTGCTCAATGTCGGTTACATGATGGGCCAGCACGAACTGCTCTATCGTCATGCGCTCGGTAATTTCGCCGATCTCTTACAGGGGATTTCTAAAGACCCGGCCATGCTCATCTGGCTCGACACCATTCAGAGCAAGAAGGGAATGCCGAACGAGAATTATGCACGAGAGTTGATGGAACTCTTCTCGCTTGGCATCGGCCATTATTCCGAGACCGACATCCGCGAGGCGGCGAGAGCGTTCACGGGCTGGGAACTCAAAGGCGGCAAATTTTACGAGAATGCGGCTCAGCATGATGATGGCGAGAAGAGCGTTCTCGGGCAAAAGGGAAAATGGAAGGGTGAAGATGTCGTCCGTATTTGCTTGGAGCAAAAAGCATGTGCGTCGTTCATTGCAAGGAAGTTGTTTCGCTTCTTTGTGAGTGAAACAATCGAGCCCACTGAAGATTTGATCGAGCCGCTCGCGGAGAAGTTCGCCAAAGATTACAACATTGCCTTGCTCGTCGAGAAGATCCTGCGCTCGAATCTCTTCTTTTCGGAACAGGCTTATCGCACCCGGATCAAAGGACCGGTCGATTTTGTGCTTGGCATAGTTCACGCGTTGGAAGCGCGTGTCGGTGTGAGCAATCTGGCGCAGAGCGCTGGAAACGCTCGGCCAAAATGTTTTCAATCCGCCGTCCGTCAAAGGCTGGGACGGCGGCCAAGTCTGGCTTAATGGCCAGACGCTGCTGACACGGCAGAACCTTGCGTTGACGATTTGCGAGACGCGCAAGAAGGAAAAAGAGACCGATCGCGACTCTTCGCCCTTGCCAATCCTGCTCGTCAATCGACACGGCAAGACCGACGGCGCGTGCAGTTGATTTCTTTCTGCAACTGTTCCTACAAGGAGATGTAACGCCCGAAACGCGATTGAAGCTGACCGACTACGCCAAACGAGCGAGAGAGCAAAGTTACCCCGCCTATTGGAGCGAACAACGAAAAGCAGAACACCTAGTAACCAGCATCTGCCACCTGGTGCTGACGCAGCCGGAGTATCAGCTGGATTAGCGAGGGCGCGGGATTAATTAAGTTTCGCATCTGGGCTCGCCCCCACCCCGCTTGTCGGGGTGGAGCGCGGGTTCGTAGCCAGACAGGGTCTTTCTGTTTTGGCTTCGCCCCCACCCCGCTTGTCGGGGTGGAGCGTGGGTTCATAAACCCGCAATCTGAACATGAACCCGCGCTCCACCCCGACAAGCGGGGTGGGGGCAAGCGCTCCGCATTCTGCGTTTCTGGCTACGAACTTGCGCTCCACCCCGACAAGCGGGGTGGAGGCGAAGTCAACGCGGCCAACTGCGGACTTTGATGACAGCGATATCCCATGCAACGCTTTGGTATATTGATGACGGGGAGCCGAATGTAAGTAGTGCTTCGTATGAGGGAGTATCAACGTAGATGAAACTGTCCGCCGAAAGAATGTTGCAGCATTATTTTTCCGGTTACACGACCCCAGATGGACTTCTTCTCGATGTGTTAAGCCAAACCAGCAAGCGAGAGGTACTGAACGCCATTGCCCTTTTTCCTCCCGATATGCTTCGCCAACTCGAGAGGTTTGTCGGCTACTATACACGGAAGACGAAGATTTTTAACGGCCCTCGTCCCAATGCACGTACCCTACGCTTTGTTAAGTAGTGGTTCGCCGAGCACAACGAAAATGGCTATGCGTCGCAGCCTCGACAACCTGCTGTCGGTCCGCAACGGAAACGATCTAAGTCGGCGGTCGAATGAGCGAGGCCAAAGGTTTGCGGCCCGCAAGCCGACTAACCGTATACCGAAGAAGGTCGCGGAGACGCAAGAAGCAAAGAGCAATCGATCACTATAATTTCGAAATTCAGCCGAGGCAGTGCAATGAATAATCGTCGCGACTTTCTGAAATCCACTTCGCTCCTCAGCGCTGGCGCCCTCGTGCCGAGCTTCTTAGCTCGCACTGCGTTGGCGGCTCCGAATGCGAGCTTGAGCGGCGCCAAAGATACTATCCTCGTCGTTGTCCAGCTTACGGGCGGCAACGATGGCCTGAACACGGTCATTCCATTCAAGAACGATCTCTACGCCAAGTATCGGCCTACGTTGAAAGTGCCCGCCGATCGCGTAAAGAAGATCGACGATTCGTTCGGCTTGCATCCAGCGCTTGAAGGCTTTGCCGGGCTGCTGGAAGACAAGGCTTTGTGCGTGGTGCAAGGGGTCGGCTATCCGAACCCCAGCCAGTCGCACTTTCGTTCAATGGACATCTGGCAAGCGGCCAGCACAAAGGAAACGCTGAACGAGGGCTGGATCGGCAAGGCCTTGAAGTCGATCAATGCGCCGGCCTTCCACGTGCCTAATCAAAATGAGACTGCACCGCTTGCTCTTACCGGCGCGCCCGCTCGCATTCCGAGCATCACCTCAATCGAAGACTTCCAACTGAAAATGACGGCCGCCAACGGCCTCGACAAGAAGGAACAAAAGCGCGTTATCGAGTCCTCGGCCCAGACGAGCGACAAGCCTAGCCTCCTCGACTTTGTCAGCAAGACGGCTCTAAACACCTATGCCTCCAGCCAAAAGCTGCAGGACATTGGCAAAAACTATCAGCCGAAATCGCCCTATCCGAATAACAACGCCTTGGCGGGCCGACTGAAACTGTGCACTCAATTGATCGATGCCGGGCTTGGCGCTCGCATCTTCTATGTCTCGATTGATGGCTTCGATACGCACGCGAACCAAGGCGGCGCGCAAGGCACACATGCGAACTTGCTGGGCCAAATATCGAGCGCCATCACTGCCTTTTACAAGGATCTGGTCGCACGCGGCCATAAGGATCGCCTGCTGGTGATGACCTTCTCCGAGTTCGGCCGACGGGCTAAAGAGAATGGAAGCAAAGGCACCGATCACGGCTCCGGCGCGCCGATGTTCCTTATTGGAAACAAGGTGAAGCCAGGCCTTGTCGGTGCGCACCCTGATATGGGTAAGCTCGACATGGGCAATCTCGTGCATACGCTCGACTTCCGCAGCGTTTACTCGGCAGTTCTCGATCAATGGCTTGGCGTCAAAAGTCGAGAGGTTCTCGACGGAGAATTCAAAGCCGCCGACGTCTTTGCCGGTTAGTTACGCGGCTAGGTTACTGGCATAGGACGCCTGTCACGAGGTCGCTTTCTTAGTTCGAGTCGCTCCGGGTTTTTGCATGACCGAGCAAGAGCAACTGAGACAGTTCTCCGTCTGAATCCGGAAAGTGTTGGTGGCGCGTCTTATACAGCAACAGGACATCTCAAATGGTTCGCGTTCTTGCAATTGTTGTTTTGGGTTTTTGCATCTCCCGCGCTGCCGCTTTGGATGCGGTCGGCGCCATCAAGAAAATCGATGCCGACAATGGGATTGTCTATGTCCACGCTAACGGGCAGGACCGTACGCTGGCGCTTGCCAAGGAAGTGAAATTCCTGGGCGTTGATGGCAAACCCCTTGCTGATGGCATCCGGTCAAAAGAGTTCAACGAGGGTGCGGAAGTCACCATTTCCGTTCAGTTCGCCGATGGCAAACCGATGTTGCACATCATGCGTCTGGGCAATCATCTGGCGCCCAAGAAAACGAAAGAAGACGCTAAAACTGCAACTGGTAAATCAACGGTCGGCCTAAAACCCTTGACTGAAATGACGGCCGACGAGAAGTACAAAGGAGAAGACGGCGGCCTCTACGGCGTCGGTAAGAACGAACCTCCTGCAAGTCATTTAGCCGAAGCCACAAAAGAGACTGCCAGGATCGTTCCACTTGGCCGCGAAGGTAAGCCAGCGCCAGACGGCATCATCGGATTCGTTTCGATCAGCATGTCAAACGCGACACAAGAGTTTTCGCGCTTTAAAGAAATCGCCGACAAGGATGCTCAAAAGTCGTCAGCGGTTGCCATCGTGGATTGTGCGCAAGGCGGACAGGCAATGGCACAGTGGGTCGATCCTAATGCGAAAGCTTGGACTGAAACGGATAGACGGTTGAATGCCGCGAAAGTCAGTCCTCAGCAAGTGCAAGTTGCCTGGATTAAGCTGGCGAACGTAGGACCAACGGGAGACCTCCCGGTACATGGAAAGCAGCTGGAGCGCGATACGATCGCTGTAATTCATAACGCGAAAGCACGGTTTCCCAACCTACGTATCGCCTATCTTGGCAGCCGTATCTATGCCGGCTACGCGACTTCAAAATTGAATCCAGAGCCTTATGCTTTTGAAGGGGCGTTCGTTGTGCGCTGGCTCATAAAAGCGCAGATCGCGGGAAGTCGAGAACTGAAATTCTCTGGCGATAACGAGAAGGTGAAAGCGCCGCTGCTTCTTTGGGGGCCTTATTTCTGGGGCAATGGCGTCGTACCGCGAGGGTGATAAGTTGGTATGGGAGCGCGGAGACTTTGGAGCGGACGGCACACACCCGAGCGGGACTGGACGCCAAAAAGTTGCCGAGATGCTGCTCAAGTTTTTCAAGGAAGATGCGCTCGCTAAGACATGGTTCGTGCAGAAATAATGCATCGATTCACCAGACCAAAGTGTTATTTGTAAGCAACCGATCAGACGCGGCAATCGCAACTAACACACTAGCGCAGCCCGGTTCCGAAGCATAGCGATATTGATCCTCGCTTCACTTGCAGAACCTTACTAACGCTTCGCGACCGAGGCTCTCTGACACTCCGGGCAGCCCCCTCGCCTTTTATTATCGCCAAAACGCGTGCTTCTCTGAAGCATGGGCTTTTTTCGCAGGCTTGTCTTTCTATAATTCTTGGGAAAGTGCTCCTCGAGAGATTTTCCATGAGCGATTCGAATGATGGGCTGAGGCCGCGCTACCGACGGGTCCTGCTGAAAATGAGCGGCGAGGCCTTCGGCTATGGCGGCAAGTCGGGTATCAGCATTGATGAGACGCTTGCCATTTCGCATCAGATCAAGCGGGTCGTTTCGCGCGGGGTGCAGCTGGCCGTGGTGGTCGGCGGCGGGAACATTCTTCGTGGAGCGCAGTTCTCTCAAAGCGGCCAGATCATCAACGAAGCGACCGCCCACTACATGGGCATGCTCGCCACCGTGATGAACGGCCTCGCCCTGCAAGAAACTCTCGAAAGCATTGGTATGGAGACACGGCTGCTGACCGCGCTGCGGCTCGACAACGTGGCGGAGTTTTTCGTTCGCCGTCGTGCGATTCGCCATTTGGAGAAAGGCCGTGTTGTTATCCTTTCCGGCGGTACGGGAAATCCATTCGTGACGACCGACACCGCCGCCGCTTTGCGCGGGCGCGAGTTGAACGCGGAGATCCTCTTGAAGGCAACGCGCGTCGATGGCGTCTACAGCGAAGACCCCGAGAAGAACCCTCATGCCGTCCGCTACGAAAAATTGAACTACGAACAGGTGATGCGCGACAATTTGCGCGTAATGGACATGGCAGCGATCGATATGTGCCGTGAGCACGCGCTGCCGATTCTGGTCTTTAACTATAAGCGCGAAGGTTCGATCGAGCGGGCCATCGCGGGGAACATGATTGGAACGCTCGTAACGGCTTAGCACGACTCCCGATACCCGGTGACAACCATGATCAGCCAACAGATTCAGAAAGACTGTAAGGAGCGCATGGAAAAGGCGCTCGACGTTTTCCGTAATGAATTGAAAGGATTGCGCACCGGTCGGGCGTCGCCCGCGTTGCTCGATTCCATTCGGGTCGAATACTACGGCTCGCCGACGCCGATCAAGCAATTGGCGGCCGTCAGCACGCCGGACCCAACGCAGATTATGATCAAACCTTTCGACGCAGCTGCAATCAAAGATATTGAAAAGGCGATCCGCGGCAGCGATCTCGGCCTGGCGCCTAGCAACGACGGCAAAGTGATTCGATTGTCGATTCCGCCGATGTCCGGCGAGCAACGCACGAAACTGACGAAGAAAATCAAAGAGCAGGCGGAACATGCGAAGGTCGCCTGCCGCAACATTCGCCGCGATGCGAACAAACATGTCGAACAGGCCGAGAAAGATAAGACCATCAGCGAAGACGATAAGGAAAAAGGGCAGGAAGAGGTTCAGAAATTACTGAAGTCCTACGAAAACCAGATCGATGCACTGGCCACTGCCAAATCCAAGGAAGTGATGGAGAAGTAACTCAAAGCCGCTCACAGCTTCGCGCGAAGCTGTGAGCGGTGAAGAGTTTTTCAAAACCTCATGGTTTCTCTCCGCGAACTCCTTTTACAATTTCCCAACTCCTCCGAGAAGGGCCTGTTAGACAGCGAAGTCGCCACCAGCTTGCAGCGGTTCGGGGCCAATCGACTGACTCCCTTACCCCGTCCATCGCTCGCCCGAAAGTTCCTCGACAAATTCGACGAAGCGATCATCCACGTTCTGCTTGCCGCGACACTTCTCAAAACAGTCGTTGACCTCTTCGGCTCCTCGCCTCCTTGGGGCACGCTTGGCCTGGCGCTTATCGCGGTCACGATAATTCCATTGATCTTCCTGAAACTGCAGGAGTGGATTCCCGCAGCGATGCTTGCCCTGGCTGTTGTGCTCTTCGGCATGAGCGTCGGCATCGGCCAACCCTCCTGGGAAGGGCTCGCTGTCATGATTGCGGTGATTCTGGCCACAGGCGTTGCTTTCCTAAGTGAATATCAAAGCGATAAAGAATTCGAAATCCTGAACGCGAGGAAGGAATCGTTGCGCACGAAGGTGGTTCGCGATGGCGGGTTGCGCTCGCTCCCGCTGGAAGAAGTGGTTGTCGGCGATCTCGTCGCGCTTGAGATGGGCGATGAAGTCCCCGCTGATGGTCGGGTACTCAAGGCGAATGAACTTTATCTCGACCAATCATTGATGACGGGCGAATCCGAACCGGTCCGGAAGCAGTTACGGCCCAACGATGAAACAGCCGAAGGCGCCGACCATCCCGGTTGTCTTTATCGCGGAACGCAGGTCGTTGATGGGACCGGACAGATGATCGTGGCCGACGTTGGCGATCTCACCATGCTCGGCCAAATCGCCCGCCGACTCAATTTCGCCGACGATGCCGCAAACGACAGCGGCGACACTTCCGAAAAGCGCGTTCAAAATAAGTTGACGATTTCGAAACAGCAAACGCCGCTCCAGGAGAAGCTGACCAAGCTTGCCGATCTCATCAGCAAGGTTGGCTACATCGCCGCGATCGCCATTTTTCTCGCGCTACTGGTGCGCGGGATCATCGTCGGCGACATTCGCTTTTCCGCCGACGCTGCAGCCATGCATCAGACGATCAAGAACCTGCTCGGCTACTTCGTTTATATGGTCATTGTGATTGTGGTTGCGGTGCCCGAAGGGCTGCCTATGAGCGTGACCGTATCACTAGCCCTGGCAATGCGCAAGATGACCCGAGCCAACAGTCTGGTGCGCCAGCTGGTCGCATGTGAAACCATCGGCTCGGCGACCATCATCTGTTCCGATAAAACCGGGACGCTGACACAAAACAAAATGCAAGTTGACCGGATTTTCTGGGACAACCAGACGTTCGAACGAAACAAGAATGACTGGCCGCGAGCCCTGAGTGAAACTGCAAAGGCGTCGGCTCCACTTGACGTTATTGCTTTAAACGGCGCCGTTAATTCGACCGCGACTCTGGCGAATGTCGAGGGGAGCGTCGAGCTCGTCGGGAACTCGACTGAAGGTTCTCTGCTGCACTGGGTAGCCGAGGCCGGAGTCGATTATGCCAAGCTGCGCCGCGACAACAACGTGCTGTACCAGATGCATTTTTCATCCGAACGCAAGCGAATGACCACAGTCATTGAACATGGTGGAGCGCTCTTGGCATTAGTGAAGGGAGCACCGGAACTTATTCTGGAAAGTTCGACGCATTATCTGACAACTGAGGGCGAAAGCAGCGAGCTCGACGCAGTCACCCGCGAGAAAATCACGGCTGCATTACAGCTGGCGGCAGGGCAGGGGATGCGTACGCTCGCCTTTGCCCACCGAACATTGCCTGCCGATATGCCACATGACGAAGATGCCATTCACGAAGGCCGTGAACAACTTCAGTGCGGGCTAGTCTTCGATGGGTTCGCTGCCATTCGCGATCCGCTGCGTCCCGATGTCAAGAGTGCGATTCAGCAATGTCGTGATGCAGGCATAGAAGTGATGATGATCACCGGCGACAACATCGAGACCGCCCGCGCCATCGGCCAGGAAATCGGCTTGCTCGATGTGCCGGACGTGTTGGTTTTGAGTTCAGCCGAGTTCGATGTGCTTAGTGATGACGAGGCGAAGGAGAAACTGCCACGTATACGGATACTCGCACGCGCTCGCCCGCTCGACAAATATCGGACGGTGCGACTGCTGCAGGAACTTCGTCACGTGGTCGCCGTCACCGGTGATGGAACGAACAACGCGCCGGCACTTAAGAAGGCCGACGTTGGCCTGGCGATGGGCGTTTCCGGCACGGAAGTCGCCAAAGAGGCAAGCAAAATTGTGCTGCTGGACGACTCGTTCGCCACCATTGTCAATGCCGTCCATTGGGGGCGCTCGCTGTACGAAAACATCCAGCGCTTCATTCAGTTTCAGTTGACGATCAACGTGTCAGCCCTAGCGATCGCCTTCCTCGGGCCCTTCTTCGGCGTCAAGCCGCCTTTCACCGTTTTGCAACTGCTTTGGATCAACGTGATCATGGACACGTTCGCGGCCATCGCGCTCTGCTCGGAGCCGCCAAGGCTAGGCCTGATGTGCATGAAGCCGAAACGGCGCGACGAGAACATCGTAACCCCTGCCATGAAAGGAACCATCCTGAGCACGGCGATATTCTTCGTCGTCGCCATGTTGACGCTACTGCTTGGAATGCAATATGGAGGTTGGTTCATTGGATCCGGCCTTCCCTCTTCGGAATATCGCGAATTGACCCTGCGCCAAGTATCAATCTTCTTCACGGTTTATGTGTTCTTTCAGGTGTGGAATCAAATCAACTGTCGCTCGCTTTCGCCCGACCAAAGCGGTTGGCGGCGGCTCCATGCGAATCCCATGCTCCTCGGCGTCGCGGCGTTGATCGTTGTAGGCCAAATACTCATCGTTTCTTTAGGAGGCTCAGCCTTCGAGACCGAACCGCTGCGCTTGATGGACTGGCTGATCATCACGGTCGCCACGTCGTCCGTGCTGGTTTTCGCTGAGGTTGTTAGGCGGTTGAGGCGCTAGGTGCGATCGTACGTCGCTGGCGTGTCCGGCTGACAAGACATCACTTCACGCCACTTAGCGGTTCTTTGGCAACCGCTTCCCAGGCGATCTCCTGGAGCAGCTTGTTCAACTCTTCCGCTTTGGCTAATGGCTTCAAAGAGCCGGGCATCGGTAGTCCAACCGGGCTTTGCTTATAGATCACCGCGAAATGGCAATAGGCGTTCAAGACGGCCACAGCCGCCTTCGCATGCCCGATCGGGTCGCTGAACAAATCGGATTGCTTCTCGATGCCGGGCGCCTGGCCCGCTATCACTTTCTCGCGCAGGTGCAGCACGGCAGGGCCAACCGGCACCAGGAATACGACCTGCCTTTTGAATTTCGGTTCATACAGGTCGTTGATCGCGCTCAATTGTTTGCGAATGGCTTTCTCGAGCGGTTCGTAGGCATTTTTTAGATCATCAATCTTCGCCTGGTTTCGATCGTCGTTGCTGAATTTTTTGCCGATGTTTTTCGGGTCGTCAAAGACCATCCAGGATCCTTGAACCAGGATGTGCGCCATCGGGTTGTATTCCAGCGCTAGCTCGACGAAATGATCGATTCCTTCGTCTGGCAGTTTCATATGCGGGGAGAGGGTGAGCACATCGACCTTGCCGGTTTTCAGCGCTTGTTTGGCCTTGTTCTTGTCGTCGGCCAAGTCCCAATGTTGAAGTGTTCGGGAGCCTCCAATGCTTTGCGTACCGGCGATTTGATGCTCCTTGATCCCCGCAGACTTGGCCATTTCAGCAAGGAGATTCGGAACGAACATATGAAAACTATGCCCGGCGCTGAAGACGCGTTGCCCGATCGGGGGCTCGGCTGCTCGAACTACGCTGGCGGAAATTACGACAATGACGAGCGATCGAAAAAGCGTTGTCATACTAAGTTTCCTTTTGATGTGGAATGGTGGACACTATGACTTATAGAGCAAAAATTGCTGGATTTTACCGTCGGGCAAACGATAAAGCAGCGCTTTCATCTTCACATTCTTGAAGGTAAAGCGAATCAGCGCCACCTCCATTCCTCCGCGTTCCGAAAGATGTTCCACGACGACATTGTCCGGTTCGCCGAGATCCTGCAGCCTTTCCCTCGAACTGGCGATACGTTTCTCGGTTAAGTAGAGATTGTACTCTTCACTCAGATTTTTGCGATTCACGTCACCCTGTTGTAGTTGCTGTAACAATTCGGTCGCCACTTTTTTGGCAGGCGGACCATCAATTTTCGGAACAGGAGAACTTTGTCCCGTTTCCGATTTCAAGAGCCGGTTCAATAGGTCGTCGTTGAGCGCGGCCGCATCTAGGTGATCGCAATTAGTCATCAAAATCACGGCGGACTTCGTTCCCGGGATCATCGCGTTGAAGGCCAGGTAGCCACTGACCGCGCCTGAATGTTGCAGCAAGGTTTCGCCATCGCGCTGGCCGATCGCCAGGCCGCAACCATAGTTCTTGATCCTGCCGTCGGCCAAGTGCCGATGGCTCGTCATCATTTGATACGATTGGGGCTTCAGCACTTTGCCGTTCATCAGGGCCAAATCCCAGATCGCAAGGTCGGTCGGCGTGGTGAAGATGCCGCCGGCCGCATGCAGCCAGCCGTCACCTTCTTGAACTGATGGCTCGGCATCGGCCAGCGCAAAAGCGGTATGGCCAATAGCCCTGTTCTTCGCATGTTTATTGTGTTCGAAATCGGAATGATCCATGCCGAGCGGCTTAAAGATATGAGCTGCCAAAAAGTCGCCGAACGCTTGCCCGCTTACTTTTTCGACGATGCGGCCCAAAATGACATAGCCGGTATTGCTGTACGACCAGCGCGAACCAGGCTCAAAGTCCAGTTTGCCGCCGGCGTAATCGGCAATCAGTTGATCGGGGCTGATGGCCTTTATCATCCGTCGGTCAATGAAGTCGAGCGGATAATAGTCGGCATAGCCTGAAGTGTGCGTCATAAGGTCGTACAGCGAGATATCTTTGGCTCGCGTAAGGTGGGGGTAATACTTCGCGACCTTGTCGTATATGGAAAGCTTGCCCTCTTCTTCGAGCAACAGAATGCACGCGCAGGCGAATTGCTTGGAAATAGACCCGGCGGCGAATTGGGTGTCAACTTCGGCGCCGTCGCCTTGCTTCAGCGTGCGACTGCCGTATGCTTTTGCGAAGACGATCTTATTGTTCTTGACGATCGCCACGGACATGCCGACAAAGCCTTTAGACTTGGCTTGATCTGCAATATAGGCGTCGAGGGCCGCCAAATCGAGCGCGGCCGATTCGGCGTGCCCGGCAGTGACAAATCCGAGCGAAACGCATAACATCAAAGCGCAGCGCATCATCGCTCCCTTGCAAAAGTGGAAAAGGCGATCGAACGGAATTATAATTGATAGCAAGTTCATTGAGCCGACATCAATGGCTGGGTAGCTTCTGCACGCGAAGATAAATAACTCTATACACTTCGCGGCCGAACATCGTCCACCTGCATCGATCGCATCGATCGATCCGCGTTACCTGAGACTTTCAATGACTGGTCGATGGACCGCCCGTTTAATGCGATACGGCATTGGCTTCGCTGCGGCCGTTATTGGTGTCGCAGCGCGTCTGCTGCTCGACCCGTTGCTGGGAGACAGCCTGCCGTTCATCACCCTTTTTCCAGCCGTGGTTGTCGCCGGTTGTTTTGGCGGCGGTCCTGTCGTTCTCGTCACGTTGCTCGGCGCCGTCGGCGCCACGTACTTTATTCTGACGCCTCGTTATTCATTTGCGATCGTTCAACCGGAACTTCAGCTCGGAGTGGTCGGATTTGTCGGCGCGGGCTTGGGCAGCGCCTATTTGTTCGAGTCGCTGCGCCGGACCAAACGCCGATTTGAAATCCTGGCAGAAGAATTAAGCCGCCAAAACGCGCGTTTGGAAAAAGAGGTGATCCTTCGCCTCGACGCCCAGACGGAAGAGCGACGTTTACGCGATTGGTCGGAGGCCACTCTTTCGAGCGTCGGCGATGCCGTCATCACCACTGACATGTCAGGGCTGACTACGTTTCTTAACCCGGTGGCTGAGGCGTTGACGGGGTGGTCGTTGGCGCAGGCGCGCGGTCAGCCGCTTGAACGAATTTTCCAAATTGTGAACGCCCAATCGGGCAAGCCGGTCGAAAGTCCCGTGACCCGGGTGTTTCAATTGGGAACCGTCGTCGGCTTGGCGAATCACACGGTGTTGATTTCGCGTGAAGGCAAGCGCGTTCCAATTGACGACAGTGCAGCGCCGATTCGGGCAGAAACTGGCGAGGTCGGCGGCGTCGTTCTCGTCTTTCGCGATGTGAGCGAACGGTACGAGAAGGATGCCGAACTCAACAAATGGGCAAGCCTCTTCCGACATACGAAGGACGGTATTGCCATCGGCAGTGCCGATCGCCGAACGTTGGAACTAGTCAACGACGGTTTCGCGGCCATGCATGGTTACGGGAGTGCAGCGGAGCTGGTGGGCCGTCCGATTTTGGACGTTTTTGCCCCCGAAGCCCGCGATCGCGTGGCCGACGATCTGCGCCTGACCCATGAGCTTGGCACGCACCGTTGGCAATCGGTGCATCTGCGCAAAGACGGCAGCCCCTTCCCGGTTTCTATATCGGCCGTTGCCGTAAAGGACGAAGCGGGCGAGGTTCTCTATCGCGCGGTCCACGTCGAAGACATCAGCGAACGAGTTGCAACTGAGAACCGGCTGCGCGAAAGTGAAGAACGTTACCGGGCTACCTTTGATCGGGCTGCTGTCGGCATTGCGCACGTCTCGATCGACGGCGACTGGCTTCACGTCAATCAGACGTTGTGCGACATCATTGGTTATACGCGCGAAGAACTATTGTCGCGGACTTTTCAGGAGATTACGCATCCCGACGATCTCGATAATGATCTCGACCATACCCGTCGCTTGCTGGCCGGCGAGATCTCCACTTTTTCGTTGGAAAAACGGTACATGCGTAAAGATGGCGAACTCGTTTGGATCAATCTCACGGCATCGATAATGCGCGAAGAAGCGAGTCAGCCTGCTTACTTTATCTCCATTGTTGAAAATATCGATCAGCGGAAGTGCGCGGAAGAAGCGCTACGTGCCAGTGAAAGGCATATGCGCCAACTGCTCGACAGCCTTCCGTTCTATGTCGGCGTGACAACGCCGGACGGATTGCTGCTGGAGGTAAATCGACCTTTGCTGGAAGCGGCGAATCGCGACGCGAGCACCGTCGTCGGCAAGCCATTTGTCGATGCGCCTTGCTGGTCGCACTCCTCGGAAGTGCAAGAGATAATCCGGCAGGCGATGACGCGAGCAGCCCAAGGCAATTCATCCAGGCACGATCTAACGGCGTGCATTGCCGACGACCGGTTGATAAGTGTTGATTTCAGTATTTCGCCGATGCGAGATGCCGAAAGCAAAGTCGTGTCGTTAGTTCTCTCGGCCATCGACATCACCGATCGAAAAACGGCCGAAGAGCAAGCACAAAAACAGCAAGAACTGCTTAAACTGGCGCAGAATATCGGCCGTATCGGACATTGGGAATGGGACTCGCAAACCGATGAAAACCGTTGGTCGCCGGAAATCGAAGCGCTGTACGGCCTGCCGCCGGGCGGCTTCGAAGGCGGCTATGCCGGCTGGGCCAAGCTCATTCACCCCGAAGATTTGACGCGCGCTGAAGAAGATGTTCGGCAAGCCTTGGCGAGCGGCACTTACTTCACCGAGTTTCGGGTCATATGGCCGGACGGCAGCGTCCATTGGCTCGAAGCACGAGCCCATGTGTTCAACGATGCTCAGGGCCGGCCCACGCGTGTCGTCGGCGTCAATATGGACATCAGCGAGCGCAAAAAGGCCGACTTGGCGCTGCGCGAAAGCGAAAAAAGTTGCGCGACCTCGCTGAAGCTTTGCCGAATCTGGTCTGGACCGACCTTCCCGATGGCACGTGCGATTACTTGAGCAGTCAGTGGGCGGATTATACCGGAACGTCCGTTGAACAGATGCTCGGTTTTGGCTGGCTCGACTGGCTGCATCCGGACGATCGCGAGCGCACATTCGAATGTTGGCAATTGGCCGTGGCGGATAAGGCTATCTACGACGTCGAATATCGGATCCGCCGGCACGATGGGGTTTACCGTTGGTTTCGCACGCGCGGCACGCCCATTCGCGATGTAGACGGCCGCATCGTCCACTGGTACGGCACCTGTACGGACATCGAAGAATACAAGCGTCTCGAATCTGCCTTGAAGGAGACCGATCGCCGCAAAGACGAGTTCCTGGCCATGCTTGCCCACGAGCTGCGTAACCCGCTGGCGCCGATCAAAAACGGATTGCAGATCATCCGCTTCGCGCGCGACAACGCCCAGAAGTTTAATCAATTGCAGGAGATGATCGAACGGCAGGTAAAACATTTGACTCGGCTGGTGGACGATCTGCTCGACGTGTCGCGCATCACCAGCGGCAAGGTCGCTCTCAAGTTCGAAACAATTGAAATCAAGCAGGTGTTGGAGCACGCGCTAGAAACATGCCGTCCCGTTATTGAAGCATGCCGACATGAAATTAACGTTCTTTATCCGAGCCGCCTTCTGTATGTAAACGGCGACTTGATGCGCCTGGGTCAAGTCGTTGGCAATTTGTTGAACAACGCGGCCAAATATATGACGGAAGGTGGGCAGATCTGGCTCTCCGCGGACGAAGAAGAAGGCCAGGCGGTAATACGTGTGCGCGACAACGGCATCGGAATTCCCAAGGAGATGTTGCAAACAGTATTCGAGATGTTCACGCAGGTCGATGGCGCCCTCGATCGATCCCATGGCGGGCTCGGCATTGGTTTGGCGCTCGTTCGCAAGCTTATGGAAATGCATGGAGGATCGGTTGAAGCACGCAGCAAAGGCATCGGACGCGGAAGCGAATTCATCGTCCGGCTTGGTCTCGTCAACAACCTGCCGGCAGTCGCCCGCGAGCCAAGCCCCATTCCTCCGAGCCGGAACGGCCCCAAAGCAGCGCGACGCCGTGTGCTCATCATTGACGACAATCGTGACTCCGCCGACAGCCTGGGGATGTTGATGGAGTTCCTGGATTGTGAAGTTCGATTGGCTTATGAAGGACTGAGCGGGCTGGAAGCCGCGAAGGAATTTCAGCCGAACATTGTGCTGCTCGATATCGGCATGCCGGGGATGAGCGGCCATCAAGTGGCGCAACGGTTGCGCCAAATTCCAGGTTGCGAAAAGGTGCTGTTGATTGCCC
This sequence comes from uncultured Planctomycetota bacterium, assembly GCA_963718635.1. Taxonomy (GTDB): domain Bacteria; phylum Planctomycetota; class Planctomycetia; order Gemmatales; family Gemmataceae; genus JAIOQJ01. The sequence continues at coordinate 752,632 of OY970367.1, forward strand.
AAACCGGTTGGGGCCAGGAAGAAGATCGCCTGCGTTCAACGGAGGCCGGTTTCGACCATCATCTCGTCAAACCGGTCGATCTCAATGCGCTTACTAAAATGCTGGATGGATTCACTGCGACGTGGACGGTCGGCGCTTAATGGGATTTTGTCTTACCGTACATCTCTAGGACTCGGCGAATATCAGCGACGGAACAGACTTTATTTAGGTAATAGTCGAAGCCGACTTCCCAGATCTTTTTGATGTGTTCGTCGTCCGAGTAGGCCGTCAGGGCGATCAACTTGACTTTCTTCATCGCCGGCCGCTGCCTTATCTTTTGGGCTACCCCATAGCCATCCAAAACAGGCATGTTGATGTCGAGAAAAATGCAATCGGGAGGCATTTCCATTGCCGCCTGGAGCCCTTCGGGGCCGCCGTAGGCAACCCGTGCCGCCTGTCCCCAGAGTTCAAGAAGCGACACCAAACTATTGGCGGCGTCTCGATTATCGTCAATTATCAGCACATCGAGCGAAGGAGCTTCTAGGGTTGGAGAGCCCACGGCCGACCTCTGGAACTGGAATGGGAAGGGCGCTGCATTGAATTATACACAAGTGGCGTTCCAGCTCCACTCCAGTTCGAAGCATCGGCACGATTTTGCGAGCCGAACTGCGTTGTAAGCAGTCGGGTGATGGCAACGGAACCCGACTGGTTGTGCAATTCGGTTCGCCTTTTTAGCACCTTGTAGCCTTTACATGTCCAATCACTTCTTGTCCTTATTCGCCTCGGCCAGTTTCTGTTCGAGCAGCGCCAGTTTTTGGCGTAGCTCATCAACCGGATTCGCAGGGAAGCCGCCAACGCCGCAAAATCCATGGTGAGGCGATACTGCCGGCTGTTGAGATGGCGGCATGTAAAGTTCTTTCGCGCGATCTTCGGTTGTCACCAGCAAGACGTTCCCTCTTAAAACTGAGGTGAGACCCGCCATTTCAGCCAGCGTCGCCACCGCCCTCTCAATTGGCACGTTAGCGAAACAGGCCGTCACCGACGTCTCGGCCGTATCTGCGGTTTGATTCGCTAAAACGATCGTCTGGTTCGACCGACTTTCGAGGTCCTTCAATGCTTCACGCAACGGTTTATCGCGGATCGATAGAGTCACGAGCACGGCATCGTGCGCCAGATTTTCTTCATCGCGCCCATTCGGATCGGGGTCTGACGCTTGCGGCTTAGGCGTCAACTTCAAGATAGCAGTTGCCTTAGCGACGCTGACTATCCGAACGTGGTCGGGGTAGATTAGATAAATCGCATCGAGCTTATCCGTTACGAATTTCAGTATGGTTCCCAAGCGAACATTTTTCATCGGAGGTATTGTTAGAATCACTTTTTCAGGTTCGAGCGCATCTCCATTTAATGCAACCGCTCCGGGATTCGGATTAAATGAATGCGTGTCGAGTAGCACCGGTAACGCGAACTTGTCGTTGAAATATGCGAGAATATCCTGCAAGGAAGTTTCCTTGAAACCGTCCTTCAATGTTACCCGCTCCATCAGTTTGGCGGCTAACTCGTCGCGGTCATCGCTAGGCGCCTTGCGCTCTTCTTTAATCGGCGGGTCGGCCCAGCCGATTGCTGGTGTTCCGAGAGTGCCAAACGCCAGCGCAAGACTGCTTAGTAGAGAAAGACGCATGAGAGACTCCGATGAAGGAACTTGTGGTCGTCTTCGTACATAACAGCGTCGCGGTGTAAAACGTTTGCGCTTTGTTGAAGCAAGCTGTCTCGATTCTGCAGTTGCCGGCGAGCCGAGCAGCGTAAGCTGCCGGGTTCGGTAATTTCCCGGCAGCTTACGCTGCTCGGCTCGCATCGGTTCAGCTACTTGCCTAAGCGCGCTTGCCCAAGTTATAGTTGTTGAAACAATACACAAATCCGCGTTGCGTAGACAGCAAACCTCTCTTGACAGGCCTCCTACAACTTTTTATACGCCCGTCACAAGATTGCTCGTTTTCGTCGGCGCCACGTTGCGCTGCCGGCGGATTTTTTTCATTGGCCCAGGATGGGCCGGCGTTTGCGAGTTTGGGGAAACTTGCGACGTGGAAGGGGGACTAGGATGGTAATCCGCCTGCATCGTTGGAATCGAAGGCTTTTGAGCGTAAGCGCCGGCTTGCTGCTTTGCGCCGGCGTCGGTTGCACCAGCACCGGCAGCAAGGAAACGCCGAATCAAGGGCCGAAATTGGCCGGCTCAGGCGGCTCGGTCATTAGTCCGCCCGCCGTGATGTCGTCTGCCTACAGCAATCCCGCGATTGGCAACAACCAAGGCGCGACCATGCAGCCCGTCGCCAACTATGCAAATCCTGGCATGATGCAGAGCCGCGCTTCAAACGTGCCGGCCATGCCCGCCGTGCCCGGCGCGATGATGCCGACTGCCCCAGTTAGCCCGGCCGTGTTCGGCCAACCGGCGAATTACCAAGCAGGTCAGCCACCCTACACTCCAAATCAGACGGTCCAGCCTGCTTACCAGAAGCAGCAACCGGCGCCTGGAGTGATGCAACAAACTTCCGCCCAACCGCTGATGACTCCCCCGCCCATGCAAATGATGACACCGAGCCCAACGCAATTACAACCGGCGCCGATGGCTTTCCCGAGCATGCCATCAGCGACGCCTCCCGTGATGCCCATTCAGCCGAGTTCGTATCCGCCATCGACCATGAAGGAAATCAGCGCGCCGCCGGACTACAAGTCGGGACCTTCGCTTATGACTTCGCCAGCCGGGCAGAATTTAAGCTTAATGCCCCCTTCGCTCGATGATGGCCGAGCCACGCCCGCTTACGCCGTCGCCGATAAACAACTACGCCGAGTAAACGATCCGAGCCTGAATATGCCGAGAGAAGAAGTGGCCCCCGCCCCAGTTACCGGCCCGACAACGACTTTAGGAACGTTTCCGTAATGCTTTGCTGAAGCGTGCATAAAGCGGTTCCAAGATCGACGCGTAAGTTTTGAAGTTCCGCTTTCCTGAAAGTCGAAAATTCTTCGCTGGCGCTTCAGGCTTGTGTGGCTTTTAACATATTCCACGCGCCTGAAGCGCCAGCGAAGAATAACACGAGCCTCAAGCGCCAGCGAAGAACTAAGTCGTTCTTCGCCGGCGCTTCAGGCTCGTGCAGGCCTCTAATGCCTTCAATCTCACTTACGCCTTGAGCCCCGTGACAACACGTCTAAGTCAACGGGCTCGCCTGGCAATAATTGCTGCCACATAGCCTGCTTTGAAGCCGCTGTCGATGTTGACGACAACAACGTTTGCGGAGCAGGCATTGAGCATCGTCAACAAGGGCGCCACGCCTCCGAATGCCGCGCCGTAGCCAATGCTGGTCGGCACGGCGATAACCGGGCAATCGACTAGTCCGCCGACGACGCTCGGCAAGGCGCCGTCCATTCCGGCGGCGACTACGATGGCATCGGCTTCCGCCAGACGTTCGCGTTGGCGGAGAATGCGGTGGATTCCGGCCACACCGACATCGGCGATCATCTCCACATTCGTACCGAGGGCGCTTCGCCGTTACTAACGCTTCTTGCGCAACGGGGAGATCGCTGGTGCCGGCGGTGACAATAAGCACTTTGCCCTTCTTTTCTGAGCGTGGCACGGCAACCGGCAACCAGAACGTTCGGGCCAAGCGATCCTGCTGAGCGTCGGGAAAGCACGCTTTCAAATACTCAGCTTGTTCGTCATTAATTCGCGTGGCCAGGCAATCTTGTCCCTCTTGAATCAATCGCCGAACGACGCCTTCAACCCAAATGGCCGTCTTGCCTTGGCAAAAAATGACTTCGGGATAGCCGCAACGCCGATGGCGATCGAGATCGACCTGCGCGAAACCGAGATCGGCAACGGCAGGCGCTCCCAACTGCTTGGCCGCGGCGGCAATGTCAATCTTGCCACTCTGGAATTGGATAAGCAGATCGCGAATCTGTTGTTCCTGCACGGATTTTCCTCGTCGAAAACAGTCAGAAGTTACGTTAGGTTCCTTTGTCACCAGTGCGCAATTGGCCCGGCCGGCACTGCAACATTCATTTCGTTCGCGTCCCATTCGCTCCAATTGCCGGGCGGCCCTTGTTCGCGCAACTGGTCAATGATCCGCGCTAATGTCGCCGGGCTGTCGAGCATCACCAGAATCTGCTGAATCGCTTTGCCGGTTTTCAGCGCCTTGCAGTACCAGGCGGACATCTTGCGGAACTGCAAACAAGCCAGATGCTCGCCGCGCCACTCAACGAGTCGGCGAAAATGGCTTTCAAGAAAACGCAGCCGTTCTTCGTAGGTTCCTCGGGGACCGGCGATGCCAGTATGAAGCCAGTTGTCAAGTTGTCGGAAGAACCAAGGATTCGCGAGCGCACCGCGTCCAATAGCGATGCCGGAACAGCCGGTGACTGTCAGCATACGCTGGGCATCGCCGATTGTTCGTACATCGCCGTTACCTATTACTGGAATGCGATCGACCGCTTCGACCACTCGTCGAATGCCTTCGAGATCGACCTTGCCGCTGAACCCTTGCGCCCGGGTGCGACCGTGAATGGTGACGGCGGCCACACCTATCTCTTCAAAAGCCCGAGCGAAATGGGGAGCCGTCAGATTTTCAGAATCCCAGCCCAGGCGCATCTTAACCGTGACGGGAACGCGCACCGCTTCAACCACTTGTTGAACAACCTTGATTGTCGTGCCGGTGGTGTCGCACATCATGGCGGAGCCGCCGCCCCCTTTCACGACTTTGCGGACAGGGCAGCCCATGTTGATATCGATAAGCATGGCGCCATGTTCTTCGAGCCAGCGCGCCCGCGCGCCATCTCTTCACCAGAACCATAGATCTGAATCGCCAAGGGACGATCGTGTGCGTTGGTAGCCAGCAGTTCGTGCGTGCGCTGGCTGCCTTGCAAGATCGCTCGGGCATTGACCAGATCGGTCGTCGCTAAGCCGCAGCTTCCGACATCGCGGATGCAAAGCCGGAATGGAAGATTGGTATATCCGGCCAGTGGCGCCAGCGTGAAGCGCGACGCCAGTGAAAGTGGGCCGATGCGCAGGGCGCAACGAAGCCGGGGAAGGTCGAGGCCGTCCGCTGATAAATCTGAATCCATGCCGTCGGCAGCCTCTTGCTTTTTGGCGATTCTTTCATCTTACGAAACCGGGGCAAACCATGAGACGCCTCTCTTTTTGCTTGACACTACTCCATGTCCTGTCTACACTTGAAACACGTTGGCCCGGCGTCCCGATTTGGTCTTGTTTGCTGCGGGGGATCGTTCAAGTGACTAAGAAAGACATTGTCCGAATAATTTCCGAGCGGTCAAATCTGACGCAGCTAAAGACGAAAGAAATCGTACAGTGGACGTTCGATGCGATAGTGGACACGCTGATGCGAGAGGGGCGAATCGAGCTACGCAATTTTGGGGTCTTTGAAGTGAAAACGCGCAAGGCACGCCGGGCGCGAAATCCGCGCACGAACCAGCCGATCGATGTCGAAGCCAAGAACGTCGTCACGTTTCAACCGGGCAAGGAGATGGAAGAGCGAGTTCGCACCACGCCTCCGCGATTCTCGCCGAAGCGTAAGAAGCGAATCAAACATTCGTCAAAAGGCTCAGCGCAAAGCACCGGACGAAGGCGAACTGGTCGGCGCGGGCGTCGGCGAAATGGAATGATGACGCGATATGCTCGATCGCATTCTCGAACCGGAAATCATGGACTCTGCGGAGGAAGCTCGCGATTACGACGCGATGGACCATTCGGCTGTCAATGCAGCGTTCATCTCTGACTTTCTGGCCGTCTGGAACAAGCGCAGCCCGATTTTAGATGTCGGCGCCGGAACAGCACAAATCCCGATCGAATTTTGCCGGCAATCATTTCTCGGTAAAATTCAAGCGATCGACTTGGCCGACCATATGCTTCAGTTGGCGTTTGCAAATGTCAATCGTTCGCCTTACGCCGACCGCATCGACATTCAAAAAGTGAACGCCCGCCACACGCCTTTCGCTGATTCCTCGTTCGGGGCAATCATGTCGAACAGCATCATGCACCATATTCCCGAACCGCGTCACGTTTTCGCCGAAATGGTTCGCGTCGCCATGCCCGGCGCTACGATGTTCGTCCGCGATTTGCTCAGACCGGCCGATATGGCAACGCTTGATAAGCTCGTCGGACTTTACGCGGCCGGCGCGAACATCCATCAGCGGCAGTTGTTCGCCCAATCCCTGCATGCCGCTTTGACATTGGATGAAGCGCGCTCCCTTGTTGGCGAGATTGGCTTCGACGAAGCCACGGTGCAACAAACGAGCGATCGGCACTGGACCTGGAGCGCTCACAAGCCTTCGACCCTATGAACGCTGCACTCGCCTTATTCCGCCTGATCGGCGATTTCGTCCATTTCGCCGGCGAGGCTTTTGTCGCGGCGATTGCTTCGTTTGCTCAGGGCGGTCTGTTGCTCCGGCAACTTCACAGCGTGTTGATCGGCGCCCTATCGCTCGGCCTCGTTGCGGGCATAACTCTCGGAGCTGTTGTCTGGATGCATACTCACGCGGTGCTGGTTCGCACGGGCACGAGCGACTATCTACCAACAATGTTGGCTGCTGCGGTATTGCTTGAGTTGGCGCCCGTTGGCGCTGGCTTGATCGTCGCCGCGCGTACAGGTTCCAGTTTCGGTGCGGAGATTGGCGCCATGCGGATTGGCGAGCAGATTGATGCGCTCGAGATGCTCGGCATCGCGCCGATGAAAGCGTTGGTCGGGCCTCGTGTGTTGGCCTGTGTCATCGCCTTGCCCTTATTGCATATATTTGTCGCAACACTCGCAATTTTGAGCGGCTACGCGGCCGAATCGCTGACGGGCGGCGGCAGCTGGTTGAAATATCAAACCGCCTCCTTGAAAGAACTCGTCCCGCGCAAGTGATTGCGGCAGCCATGAAGACAAGCGTCTTTGGCTTCCTCGTCGGCGTCGCCGGCTGCTATCAGGGTTGGAACGCCAAAGGAGGCACCGAAGGCGTCGGTCATGCAGCAACTAGCGCCGTGGTTCTCGCCTGCTTGCTGGTGCTGGCTGCCGATGTGCTGATGGTGGCCCTGATTCAGGCAATTTTTGGGTAAGTTGTGGCGGCAGGCCTCCCGGCCTGCCGTGCTTGTTGAGGCTGAAAGGCCTGTCTCTCTTTGAAGCCCTGCCTAACACTCACTTCCTCCGAAACAACGCCGCCGTCTCACTTCTTCCAACCAACTTCCAGTCGACATGATTTTCAAAATAGGATGCGAAGCCCGCATCGTTGCCCGTCCGGACTAAGGCGTAGTCGAAGTTGCCGTACTGCCGCTGCCAGTCGTCGAGATGGCGAACCGGATCGTTGACCGGAGCCTTGATGAAATCATACAACCAGCCATCGCCGAAGAGTTCGCAGCGGTCATCGACAAAGACGCGATAGCCGGGTGTATGGTAAATGAGAAAGCCGCCGTAGGCATATTCGTTGAAGATCCTTGGCTGTCTATTTGATAAATGTTGCAGCGACTCCAAGTCTGCGAGCAGATCCGTTGGCCAGATTGCCGGGTCGAGTTTGGCGCTGCCGTGACCGATCAAGGGCATCGGAACTCGCGCGGATTGCAAGGCGATAGCGATGAGTACAACAAACGTGGGTAGCGCGTAACCGGCCCAACGCGGTTTTGAAACTTCGCTGGCCGTGCTAAGCGGCATGAACAAGTCGCTGCCGCGCGCCTGCCAAGCCAGCGCCACACGTGTATAGGGAAAAAAGTCCGCCAGCGCAATCAAAGCACCGACAGCAAAAAGCGGGGCATGGCGTATGCGCATACATGCAAGCGCAAACCAAAGCATAGTCAAGAGCCAGACGATGCGGAACCTTTTAGGCCAAGTCGATGCGAGCAGCCCCAAATAGACCAAGCCAAGCAGCATGATCATCCAGGCATTAGGGTCCGCTACATCGATCGGTGCATGTTCCTGAATCAACAACGGCAGCGATTTCATTCGATAAATATCGAGCCAAGCTTCGGGCAGACGTACGCCATACGGGTTGATGAAGATAGTGACTACGCACCCGAACCAAATCGCGACAATGATCAAAAGCTGCTGAATCTTTGAAATGGGTGAAGATCGACCAATTCTCCAAGCAACACTCCAACCGACAATCGCGATGGCGAATGTGGCCAACCCGCCCAAGGCGCCGCCGTGGATGTTCGACCAGATCCAAAAAATCGGGATAAGCCAACAGAGCCGGCCAAGGCGAATTCGCTTCGCTTCAAAATCGCAAAGGTAAGCCATCGTAACGGCGAAGCCGACAATGGTTGCCAAATGAGGGCGAACATGGAAATGACCCGAGCTAGCAGCGACGCCAAGCGCCACCAACACCGCCGCCAGGGACGGATGAAGCCCGCAGCGCATCAGCCGCACACCGAGCCACGTGAAGAGAGCGGCCAGAATCGTGGCCGTGGCCAGCAGTAGGCTATCCAAGCCATCAAGGCGATGGACGAGCGCCATCAGGCATTCGCCAAGCCATTGATGGGGGATCCAAGGCTGGCCCGCAAAGGTGAACGTGAAGGAATCGGTATCAGGAAAGCGGCCGGTTTCCAGAATCTGTTGGCCGACGATTGTATGCCAGAAGGTGCCTGGATCCTGGAAGAAACGCGACCGCCCGCCGGCAAGCAGGATCAACCAAAGGGCAAGGAAGAGAAGTGTGCCGGGCCTACAGAACGATCGCCAAGTCATGCGCTCTCCGCCGAAATCAGTGGGTGATGCGAGCGCCCGACACGAAGGCCATCAACTCACCCCGCGTCGCCGGATTGGTGATAAACGTTCCCCGCATAGCACTCGTGATGCACGTAGTCCCCGGCTTGCGCACGCCACGGATCGTCATGCATGTATGGGTCGCTTCCATGATGACGCCGACGCCGCGTGCTTCGAGAACTTCCATCACCAGTTCGGCAATCTCTTCCGTCATCCGTTCCTGGACTTGCGGCCGATGCGAGATCACTTCGACTACACGCGCCAACTTGCTTAATCCTACAACCTTGCCCGATGGGAGATAGGCAATGTGCGCTTTGCCGATAAAGGGAAGCAGATGATGTTCACATACGCTGGAGAAATCGATATCCCGCTGCACGACCATCTCATCGTGCTTGACCGTAAACGTTTTCTGAAGATGTTCGCGTGGATCGACATGCAGACCATTGAATAATTCGCCATACATCCGGGCGACTCGATCCGGCGTATCCAGCAACCCTTCGCGATCTGGATCTTCGCCCACGGCTATCAGGATTTCGCGCACGGCTGAGCGAATACGCTCATGATCGACCGGCGCCCGCCCAATGCCCTGTAAGTCGGCGGCCGTCCAATCGGTGGCGCCGACGCCGTTCGGAAAATGCGCATTCATAAACGAAGAAACCTTGGAAGCAAATAGCCGACAGAGAGACAGGACTTTCCTTACGTAGTTATAGGCGGAGCGTCCAACTAGAGCAACGCGGCAGCCAGGTGAGCCGGGACGTGAGCGACCGGAGAAAGCTTCCAGCGCTTATACTCCAGTCGCTTACGCTCCCGGCTCGCCTAAATCAGCTGCCGCATCGGGGTGCCTGTTAAGCCGCTGGCTTCTTACTCCAAAATCGTTGTGCCTCGGCGAGTTCCTTTTCGAAGTACCGCTTCAACGTCGCCGGATCGGGAACATGACCTTCATGCACCGCCCGATAGTAGAAACAGAATGCTCGGCCGAGGGCAAATGTCGAAGCGCCGGCCATTGCTGCCCCGGCCGCTGCACCCACAAACGGGATGAACTTCGCCACTTCACGCACGGCCTGGCGTGCGGCCATTCCGAGCCCCAGGGTTGTCGCAAGCTCGCTGAAACGCTCGGCGTCCATCGGCTGGCCGTAACGTTTCGCCAGTTCTCGCACCATCTGCACTTGAATGCCCGGCAATAAGAACAGATCGACGAACGGAATCGGAATCGCGCCCGCAGCAGCGGCCAAATAGCTGTAGCCCAGAATAGTCGGCATAGCCTGCTGCAACACCGCATCGCGCAGCTCGCTCGTCGTGCGATCAAGGGCGACCAACGTTTGCCGATAAACGCTCGGCAGCCTTTCCAGAATGGCTTCCTTCAACACTTCGCCGCCGTAATGCGTATTCTCGTAACCTTCTTCCGGCCTGGTTAAATCGACCGGGATCATGACATCGACCAAATCCTTGAACCGGCGCTCCTGCTCGGCAATCGAGCGGCGCAACCCCTCCGGCGCACTCTCGGGGTAAAGATTCCCTTTGAATAAATATTCGGAAGGGTGCTGCTGCTGGGGGTACGCTTCATGCAAACAGGTGAGCGCCATCAAGATCGGCCGTGAGGGTTTGGCACGCCGGATCGTCTGTAAGTGCTGGTGCACTTTTTCCTGGGCGTGATCCATCGCTTTGATTGTTACCAGCACAAGGTGCGCTGAGTCGTCGAAGCGTTCGACATCCTCGGCAGGATCGTAGCCTGGCTCGTCGAAGCCGCGCGTATCGAGAAATTTCAGCAAAGGGGCATCCGCAGTTGGGAAATCGTACTCGCGCGAAAAACGGGTGCAGGGGCGGAAACCGGTGCCGATCTCCGCATCAGAAGCACCGGTCAGAAATTTAACGATCGAAGTCTTGCCGCTCTGCGTCTTGCCGAAAAGCCATAAGACAGGGACCGGACTGCGTCGCCGCGCTTCGACCAGACGAGTATGCAACTCGGCTTCACGCCTGCTTCCCGTCAGCGAATGAACGAACGATTTCAAGGAATTGAGCATCGGTTCCCTTTTGGTTATGCCCGGATCAAGCTGTTGAAGGCGACGAATGGCCGGCTCAGCTCGCTTCTCCTGTGCCTTTACTCAGTCGGCAAATGCCGAAAGAAGCTATCTTACCCAGCTTTTGCTTGGGCATTCCTTTCCTCGCTGTTTTCATCTTGACCGAAACGGCTCGTTCGTCAATGGAGAAGAAAGTTCCACCGCTCACCAGCAAGATATGCCCAGGCGAGATGATTGACATGCGCGCGATTGCCACACCGATGCTTCGGCTATTCGAGCCATCCCCGCTCGTCCGGGCCGAGCCGATCCACGAATACGCGGTCGATTACACCCGTGACGAACGAGCCCGCGCCGAGCAGTTGGCCAGTCGCGAAACCTGGCGACCCTTCCCCGCCCGCCAGCCGACTTCGCAGCACGATCCCTATACGCTAGCTTGGTTCGAAGATATCGAACGCCGCCGCTATGCCCGCCACGGTCGCTGGATCCCGAAGCTGTTCGGCTTCAAGCGCCATCGCGGCGATCGCGTCCTTTGTCTTGGAGATGGCCTCGGCACCGACTGGGTGCAGTTCGCCCTTAGCGGCGCTAATGTCCATCACTGCTCGCCGGCGGCTGATTCCATCGCGCTGACACAACTCAACTTTGAAGTCCGAGGCCTGAAGGGCGCCTTCCACCGGAGCCCACTCGATGCGTTGCCGTTTCCGACCGATACGATGGATGTCGTCTGCCTCTCGGGCATGACCGCCGCTGTCTCTCCATTCGAGCCGATTATTGGGGAAATCTTCCGGGTATTGCGGCCGGGCGGCAAACTGCTGGCCGCCCTACCCGCCCGTTACGATGCGGCGTTCTGGCAATTGGTTTGGTTTCCATGGCAGCGACTTTACGCGAATCGTGGCCCCGATGAACCTTTCAGCGCACGCATGTTGAAGCGTTATTTGAAAGATTTCAACGAGCCGCGCATTCACAAGCGCCACCTGAGGCGTTCGGACATTCCACATATCTGGCGTTGGATGCTGCTGCCCGCTTTGGAACGGATGATGGGCCGCTATTTGGTTGTCAAAACTTTCAAGCCGCTCACTTCCAGCATGACCGTCCGAATGGCTGCCTGAGCTTGATGTAGTCGCCGTTCGCTCTGCGAAAGGACTATCTTCTCAATCCCTTCGTTCGCGCGATTCGTCGCTTGAGAATCAGGTCCTCACTCATAAAAAGAAAGCTGCGTTCCCTGCAAACGCGATTTTCGACAATCGCCCCACCTAATCTGAACTTCCATTTACATGTCCGACACTCTCATTCTGAAAGCCTATCCCGGCATGGGGCGAGGCGTTTGCTCAACAGTCCCCCTTCTACGCGGCGCGGTCGTCGAAGTATCGCCTGTTATTCCCATCTCGGCGGCAGACTGGAAACTCGTCAAACAGACGCTCCTCGAATCGTACGTTTACGCCTGGGGCAAGACCGGCAAAGAAGCCGCCATGCCGCTCGGCTTCGGCGGACTCTTCAATCATTCGGACGATCCGAATTTGACTTTCTTCCTAAACCAGAAAAAGCAGTACATCACCTTCCGTGCTCGCCGTGAAATCCCCGCCTTCGAACAACTGACGATCGACTACAAATGGAGCGCCAAAGACCGAAAGAAGTACTTCGGGGCAACTTGACTCATCATTTTTTCGCAACGGATCAATCGCGCGGCTCGTGTTTTTTCCCGTCTGTTCTTATTTTTTTGTCCCAAATCTTTTTGTCGAAGAATGTTGGATAAGAGAGCAGAGCCTTCGCGGCTAACGCTTCTTTTTGTATTCGGTATTGAGATAGGCCGTTTGCTCGAAATCATCGAGTCGAATCGTACAATCAGCCTTTGACCCGTAGTTTTTGCCGCCGAGGCCCGCCATGCCGTTACTGCCGTTCAAAACCGCTGAGCGACGGATCGGCATCCTTGGCGCCGGCTGGTCGGGCAAGACGATCTTCCTGACATCGCTTATCAACCATCTCTGCAGCCACGACCCAAGGCATTTCCATATCGGCACGGACCGGGATTCCGCGCACGTTCGCAAGTTCCGCAAGCTGGAACCTGATTACGGTTGGGCGGAGTTTGAATACGAGAAATTCCGCGAACGCCTCGTCCATCGCCGTTGGCCCAAGAAGACTCGCGATTGTTCCGAATACGTCTGCCGTTTTGAACGGACCGACTGGAATTTCTACGATGTCATCCTGAAATTCTACGACCTGCCCGGCGAGCGCATCAACGATTTCGCCATGCTACGCCGGGGCAGTGCGACCTTTGAAGATTGGTCCGACTCGTTTCTAAAGCGGCTCGACCGCGATGTATCGTATGCCGACAAGTTCGAAGCTTATCGCAAACTGCTTGCCGAGCCAGGTCTTACCGAAGAGTTGGTTCTCCATGCTTACAAAGTCACGCTCGGGCAATTACGCCAAGCTTATAAGCCCTATTTGAGTCCATCGACTTTTGCGCTCAACCGCGAAGGCGAGCCGCCGCCGAGCGGTCGGAACCCGGTGCAATTGGCGGACGAGCGCTACGTTGGCCTGAAACTGGGCGAGGAGTTCGCCCCCTTGTCACGGCAGGCGCGGAAGAGCAATCCCGCACTCACACATCGTTTTGCTCAACATTTCAACCAGTATCGCGATTCGATTGTCGAGCCACTGGTGGAAGCCCTGCGCTCCTGTCATAGCCTAGTGGTGCTGGTCGATGTTCTCCAACTGCTCTCCACCGATACGGCAACGCGGGACGATTATCAGGAGTTATTGCGCGACATGCTGCGGGCGATCGACCCACAGGAAAATATCTTCCATAAGAGCATTCGCAAGGTAAGTGAAGTGCTGCTCCCGTGGCAAATGAGGCCGAGCTGGATTTCGCGCATTGCCTTCGTGGCGCCAAAAGCGGACTTGGTGCATCCGGAAGACCGCAATCGCCTGAAGCATCTGCTGCGAACTATGATCGAGCGCGACGCCCGCGACCTGGACGGCATCAAGTTCGAATACTTCAACGTAGCAGCCGTCCGCGCGACGGAGGCCGTGCCCGGGAGTGAAACGCAACGCCTGCTGATGGGCAGCACGATGTTGGACGCCGACGGCAAAATGATCGACCCCGGCGCCCGGCAAAAATACATGGTCTCCGCGCTGCCCGACGAATGGCAGCACCACTGGAAAGTCGGCGACTACGTCTTTCCCTCCGTCTACCCCCAAATCCCCCCACGCCGCGACTGCGCCCCCGATCACATCGGACTGGACGAGGTGTTTAACTTTATTTGTGGGTAGGCGGAAGGCAGACGATTCGAACCGGAGTTGAGCTTAGTACTTTTATTTTTCCCGCGAAAATCTACGCTAGCCGCTTCTCGGTGCCCTTTTCTTTGCTATCAATGCTCGCTCGCCGTTTGGCAAGGGAAAAGTACGCTGTCCCCTCTTCCTGGCCTTACCTAACTATTGTCCGGAACGAACATTTGAATGTCATCGAGTGCGTCTGCAACTTTTCCACGATAACGCGTGTCGGCCGCAACAGCCTGTAGAGCAGGTAGAACCAGATCCAGATTGATCGTTTGGTTGACACGAGCGGTATGCGCAAGGGCTATTATCGCGGCTGATACAACTATTTCACTATCATTGGTGAGCAACAACAACGCCTGTCGTTGAACCCATTGCCAATCAGTGTCTGAAAGGCTAGACGCGATAAGGGCTCTTGCAATAAGGTTCGGTTCACCATTTCCGAATATAGTCTCTGCCTCAACGTGAGTTAGAAGTACGCTTTTCTCATACCTCATTTTGGGAATCATTTGAGCTTTCCTTTCTGTGTGACCATTCCAGCTTTGATTAGTGCTTGCTGCATATCACGATGCAACTTATCCCAGCCAGGCACATGGCCATGAAACACACCTGGTGTGGTTTCGTCGAGGACTACAATTTCTCCACTTCCGGGATCAATGCCGACCCTCCGCGGTGAAGTCGGTTTAACTTGAATTGAGTTGTCAAGCGCTGCCTGTCCGTTTTCCGGTTCGGGACTGGAAACACCTTTCTCGGTAGTACGTGCTTTTTGACCATGTTTAGCGCTGCCTTCATAAACATACAAAACGGCATCTGGATCGGATACTCTGACTTCAACTTCGCTCCCTCGGACGCTAGCAAGCCCGCCAAGTTCCTTGTACCGTTTCTCAATTATAACTAGCCACGCTTCGCCAAGCGCATCGGCGCGTAGGAGCGCCCCTGAAATTTCTTAGCTCCTTCATTAGAAAACCGAGTTCGTCCAAATTTCGAGCGTTTGGGATTCGGGTGGCAAAATCTGTGCCCGATGTTAGGGTAGATGCAGTCGCAACGATAGCCGGAGCAACCTGCTCAGCAGTTTTTCCAAGTTCCTTTCCGCGCTCTTCTAGATAGTTGTGCATTTCGTAGCCTAGCTTGGTGGTCGTCGCTGCTCCGGTGAGTATAAGAAGTGTTTTGACCCAAGCATCGTACTCCGCAAGTTCCACTGCTTGGCTGATGCGGTATAGAACTTGCGCAATGTGCAAACTACCACCAGAGCTGGGCAAAGGAGCTAGGCCGCTCGGGTCAGTTTCATTTATGTTATTATTTCCGTCTGCCCTTCTTAGATTCGCATCCCCCGCCCCAAACCCAGTTTGGTCCTCTGCATTCCACTGTCCGTCACTCAGCGTCCCCCGATATTTGGCCCACAGAATGCCGGTGGCGTTGTCGCTGCGCAGGCCTTGGAATGTGTAGTTGCCGGTCCAGTTGCTGGCGCTTTCGCTGATGGTCTGGCCGAAGGCGTCGTAGTTGAGTTGATCGACAAGAGCGCCGCTGGCATTAAGAACTTCGCGCACGGAGCCGAGGCGGTCGGTTAGCAGCCAAGCGGTTCCCGTGGTTGTTGTGCCGCTGCGGGCGAGAGCGTTGCCGTTGGGATCGAACAAGAAGCGTTCGATGACAGTGCCGCTGCCGTCGAGTTGCATCACAACCGGGTTTGCTTGCTGGTTGATGCCCGTTGTGGCGCTGGTCACGTCGTGGACCCAGGCTGTCACGGCAGCCGGCCCGACCGTTGGCGTCACTGTCTCGGAGAGCATGTCGCCGAAGGGGTCGTAGACGTAGGTCACCGTTTGCAGCACCGCGCCGGTGTTGTCCTTTTGCACGGCGCTTAGCAGTTGGTTGTTCAGGTTATAGCCGTAGGTCCAGTTAGCGCCCGTCGCGATGTTGGTGCGAGCTATCAGGTTGCGTTCATTGTCGTAGCTATAGTTCCAAACGCCATCGCTCGTCGTTTGGTTGGCCACGGTCGTTCGGCCTGTGCCTACGCGGTTCCCATTCGCATCATATCTGCATTAGGGTTTGCTGGCGCACGACAATTTAAGCAACCCAACGTATTCAGCCACCGCCTTTTCGTTGTTTTCGTTCTTGGCTCTGACTAGCGCACATAAGGCATAAGATTCAGCAATAAACCCCCCTTTCGCGGCCGGCCCACCCTTATTATTATAATTGCCACTGCGACAGAATGTAATACGGTCAGTAAAGCCGTACAAAAGCCGGCTGGTGCCATAGTCGTATACAGACATCGACAATGTCGCATTACACTTGTTGCCAAACTCTAATTCACAAATCGGCTTTACCGCAAGTTGCTTTTTAGATCCTACGGGAGGATATATCAGATCAATTAAGACATCTAAGTGTTCCGACATATCTACCCAATCACAACCCTTTATCCCTAGCTCTTCGTTATCGTAGACTTTAGCACGAGCAGAAACATAGCCGCTTTCTTTGAAAACGGTAAGTCTCGCAACCGCCGCTTCAACTTCATTCTGGCGCGCGGAGCGTGCGTCTTGCGACTTTGAACAGACTAGCACTAAGCCCGAACAGAGCAAAAGCAGAGTCAGTGCTAACAATATGCGCTTAACACGCCGATAACTATTGGCCATAGGGACGCACCACCGGCGGCAAGAGATCGCTGTCATTTGCATATACGACAGCAAACATCACATACGGCTTCTTAATTTCGTTTTTCTGCTCCGGCCCCATATTAAACGGCATCCAGGAGGTAAACTTCCAATGGTATACATTTGGGCTTTTGCCTTCAGCATAGCCAGTATAGGAACACTGCATTGACTCCCAGTACGACTTCCTTACGTCGAAACACATCTTGCCTTCTATCTTTTCACCATACTCATGCAGGGTTGCATAGTCAAAACCAGCACCGAAATCAGGGACACGACCGAAATCGGCAACCTCTTTATCAAACTTTGGCCATTTCTCCGCATCAACCTTTAGTTTGTTAAAGGCGATTGCAAAGATTCGAACTTTCTTCCCATCTTTTGGCGGCAAGTTTTTTGCGAAGTTAACGGCTGCGTTAATACCCGTGAAAGCCTTTTCTGCGCGAAGAAGCGGCTGGCCACCTTCAAAGCCGAATCTCACGTTCAATATGCCCATACACCCCTTCTGATATGCCTTGTATTGATCAGTCTCTGCATCCGAGAACAATGACCTGCGTCGAGACAGTTTCAGTATTTCTCTAAAATATGGATCGGCGTACCATGTGCCATCGACTGTTTTAAGCACAACTTCGTCAGCAAAGGGCCGCTGGCCGTAAACATATTTTATGTTTTTATCGTCTTCTGGGTCCAGGCCTGATTTATCATGCCGATTTAAACTATTATTCCCCATCTCCCTAGCAGAATCTGCGTAATCGTGTTGTCGCCTTCCATCTGGCCGAAAATCTGGGCGGTGGCCGGGTTCAAGCCTGCCAGGCTGAACGTGGTCGTATAGGTGAAATTCCCGGCCGGCTCCTTCGTGCCGCCGCCGGTGCCGTTTTCGTTGGTGTGCGGCGAAATCCACTGTGACGTGCTCGAATCGTTCGTCCAAGGTCCAAAAGGCCAACCGCTCTGCGTTACCAATGCACTGTTGGTTACGGGCCCCGATGGCGTTGCCGTGATTGTGTAGCGCGGATCGGCGCTGCCGGCCGACAACGTCGTGCCCGTCGTGCTCAAACCAGTTGAAAGATTGAACGTCACCGCTAAAGGCGCGGGGTTGAACTGGCCGCTGCTGGAACCGTATCGGCTGTCGCCGCCGTAGACGGCATAAAGCGTGCTCGAAGCGCTTGGCATCGTCACATTGTTCAACGTCGCCACGCCATTGATCACCGTCGCGGTTCCAATGGTCGTGCCCGCCTGGGTGAAGGTCATCGTCCCCGTCGCGCCTGCGCCGACCGCCGGGCCAACGTTGGCTTGCAAATTGAACGTGCCGTCGGCATTGGGGATGGCGTTCAAGAGCGTGTTGGTCGCGTGGAGGGCCGTGCCCGTCAGCTGCGCGAAACCCGGCCGCGTTTTGGCTTCCTGAATAGGTGGCATTGTTGACGACAAAGGCGAGCGTGTTCACGCCCGCTTGAAAACCGGAATTGAGCGTCAAGGTGCGAAATGAAGCGAAGTCGTTCGTGCCCGATGAGGTATAGCTGGTAGCGGTCCCGTTCAGCAAAACCTGCGTGATCGTGTTGTCGCCTTCCATCTGCACGTTAAGCTGTGCCGAGGTAGAGACGAAGCCATCGAGCCGGAAGGTCGTGGCATAGGTAAAGTTGCCAGCCGGCTCTTTCGTGCCGCCCGAGGCGCCGTTCTCGTTGGCGTGCGGCGAAATCCATTGTGAAGTGCTGGTGTCTGCCGCCCAATAAGGAAACGGATAGCCGCTATTGGTAACGACGCCGCTGCCGGTGGTGTCCGGGCTAGGCGCGGCCGTGATCGCATAATGCTGATCGCTCGTGCCAGCCGTCAACGGGCTGCCATTGGCATCCACGCCCGTCGAAAAAATCGGAAACGGATCGGCCGACGGAACATCGCGACTTTCGAGAACTTCAAAGCGCAGCTTCACACTTCGAAAGGTCGGCGTTTGTTTCGGGGCGGGCTTGGACAGATAGTCCCAAACGCGGGTGGCAGAAAACCAAGCGGCAAGCCGACGCGAAATGTTCGAATGCAGCATGAACCGCTGCCCTTAACACACAGAGAAGAAGCCGTGGTGGAGAGTGTAGTAAAGCGAGTAGTGGGAACGCAAGCGTGTTTTCAAAATTTCTTTTGAATGTTTAAATAAGTGGGTTTAAAGTAGAACGGAACACCGTAAAAACATTTCCGAATTCGAGCGCGCCTAAGCTAGTGTGTCGGGTAATCGACGCAGAGCGTCGAGGAAGACGTTCGACGCGGAGCGTCAAACGAGGAGGGCGGTGCGCTTCGCGCTCCGCACAGCGTCGCGGCTAACGAATTGATCTCGTTACGCGGCTCTGCCGCGTAACGGGTCGTCGAGGCTCTGCCTCGCGCGTGACGTTGCGTGCTAAAGCGATGGTCGCTTTTCGCCCCGCGAAACAAAAACCTTTCGCGGAGCGAAAGGAGACTTTGAAGGGTTTTCACGGACCCTTCGGGAAATATTTCCCGAAGGGCGTTTCCAATTATTTCGTGGGAAAACGCGCAGACGCGAAAACGAAAATACTGTTAGCCGCGACGCGCAGGCTTTGCGCAGCGGAGCGATTTCTTGCCGAAAGCGCTCCGCTGCGCAAAGCCTTCGCGTCGCGGCTAACGCAACGTTGCATGGACGAATCAAGATGCGGCATGAAAATGTGAACCGTTCACACTCGAGTGGCAACGCTACCACTTCGAACGGTTCGGAGTCAGTCTGGAGTCTTACTGTAAAAGATTTACAGTGGAGTCGATTTGACTTCGATCCGAGCCTCACTAGCAACAATGCTAGTGAGAATTGAGATCCGGCATGAAAGTGTGAACGGTTCACACTCCAGTGAAAAAGTTTTCACTTCGAACGGTTCGCCGTGACAGCAACGCAAGCGCGTCAGCCGCAACGCGCAGGCTTTACGAGTGGAGCACTTTTTTTATCGAAAGCGCTCCGCTGCGCAGAGCCTTCGCGTCGCGGCTAACGGTAAAGTGCCTTGTGGAAATATTTCCATAAGGCACTGTACGAGAAAATCGTGGGAAAACGCTTGTCGGAAATGCGGAATTCGGAGTGCGGAATGGAGAAAACTTAAACCCCTGTCATTCTCCCGGCGCAGCTTCTGGAAATATTTCCAGAAGCTGAAATACGAGGAAATCGTGGGAAAAACGCTTAGCGGAAATGTGGAATTCGGACTGCGGAGTAGAAGAAGTTTCAAACGCTCAACGATCAATCGCTCGTTATGCTGGCAAGTTTGCCTTGGAATCTATTCTCCTTTGATCCGGGCTATACCAGCAATGTTGCTTGTATGAATTAAGATGGGCCTAAAATGTTTAGATCTTAATTCCGCCCCATCATGCCGCCGGCGGATTGGAAGGGATTCATGCCGCCTTTGGTGGCCATCAAGTTCGGGATGACCATGAAGTTGAAGCCGAAGTTGTTGATAAGGGCGTTGTAGGAGAAGCCGACGCTCCATGTCAGATCGGTGCCGGTTCGCACCAGATTCAGGCCGATGCTCTCATTCTTCGAAATGCCGAAGTCATAGGCCGTGTAGAGATTGACGCCATATTTCGGACTAAATGTATACGCGACGGACGCAGTGACCAGATGGCTGCCCAACGGCTCGAAGCTACGATACCCCAGTGTGTAATTCGTGCCGTCCGGGCGATTGAAATAACCAAGGACGTTCCAATAGTGAGTTCCCAAGGTGTAAGGATCAAACCAGCCGGTGGAGAGGAAACCGTTGCGATCGCCGATGGCCCACGACGAACTATATTCGATGAACGATACGGGATGCCCGAAATTATCGCGATTCGGCGCCGGGAAGAAGGAAGCGGATAAGTCGAGCGTAAAGTAATCGACCGTGTGTTCCATCCCTTCGTAGCCGCGCTTGGTCTGCCAGCGCTGCCGCCATTCGCCTTGCAACACCTGGATTGTGTCCAAATTATCGGCGCTGGTGTCAACCAGACGTCGCAGAGCGTAAAGGCGCGGGTTATACATTGGCGAATTTGCTAAAGCCACGCCCGTAGGCCCCGGATAGAAAACCTGTTGCCAGGGCGTAATGTCGCGGATGGCCTCTTGCGTCGAATCATCGTTGAGCCGATCCAGCTGGGGCAGCATATTCAAAGGCGTGTCAGCCGACGCGGAGTAGTAGTTGGCGCCGAACGTCATCTTGTGAAACAGCCCCTTCACGTTGAACAGATCGCTTTGAACGTCGTCGTAAAGCCGCGACAACGGAATGCTGCCGCGAACGCCATAGCCGCCATAGGCACGGCCACGGCTGTTGCCTTCGTTGTCTTGTGTGTAATAAGCTAGATCGCCAACTAAATAGGGAACCACCTTCGCCGGCCCCAATGTCAAGGGCATTGATAGGTTCTGCATCCAGTCGATTCGGCCCGTATTCAACGGCGTTTCCGTCACCGTTGGAGCGCCCGGATACGACAACTGATTGGCCGGCAGATTATAGACTTGCAGATTCGCGTAACCGATGCTGCCCCAGGTGTTGTACGTCAGCCGATCAAAAAACGATTCACCGAGCAAAAATCCCTGGGCACGCGGCAGCCACTGTGTTTCGGTCACGAACGGCCGATCGAGATTCGGCTCGACGAGCAACGTCGCAGCCAGGCTCGCATGTTGATACTTCAAATAAGCAAAGGTTTCCTGATTCGGGCCCATGTCGAACTCGTACTTGTAGTACTGTTCGAGAAAATTGGCGTCGCTCAAATAAGCGACCTGTCCTTGGAACGAAAAATCATCGTACTCCTGCACGTGCCGCCAGTAGGCGCGGCCGCGAAAGCCCGGCGGATCCCAATTCAGGTCGCGCGTGCCGGCCAGTTGATCGTGGCCTTTATCGTAAATGCCGTATGCCAGTACGTGAGTCGTAAACGGCGCGTTGTAACCAAAGAGTTGGTCGCCTGCGAGATCGTAGACCGTTCCCAACGCTGGGCCGCGCACGGAGAGATAGTCGGTCATTAGGTCCCAGCGTTCGCCCGGCAATTTCTTCACGCCTATCAGTTCGAGGATGCTCCAAGTCGTCAAAAACTGCGAACCGAAAATGCGGTCCTGGCGATAAACAAAGTTTTGTAGAGGCCCGGTCGGATCGGCGGCATCACCGCTTAACACCGGAAACCAGAACACCGGAACGTCGGCCAACTCCAGAAACGTGTTGCGTGCATAGAAACGCTTGATGTTGCTGACGTCCTGCTCACCGGTAAACCGATTGACCACCGGCGTGCCGAAAACCGTTCGATTCAACTGATTCTTCTCTTCGGTGATGCGCAGTTCGCGAAAGTGCAAATCAAATCCGGGATCGGCCGGCAGTTTGCTCGCCGCGCCGACGGCATCTTTGATCACAAATTGTTCTGCGCTCAATTGTTCCATGCGGGCGCCGGTAAAATGGGCGGGAACCGGCAGGCCCGGCCTTACCATTTCCAAGTCGGCCGAGATCGCGATCGCCTTGTTTTTTGACACGTCATAATAAACACGCTTGGCACGCAACACTTTGTCCTCTGTCACCGCCGCCAGCGTGCCATAACGGATGACGACATTGCCGGTCATATAGAGTTCGATCTGTTTATCGTCGCCGACGGTAGCGCCTTCGCGATCGCCCATGGCGCCCACTAAGTCTTGCGCTTTGCCGCCGGTCTGCCAAATCACTAACTGGTCGGCCTCGACATCGAGAATAAGGCCTCCCTTATCCTGAAACTCGGCCAATAGTTTGATGCCGCCGGTGATGAGCGCAATCTGCTCGCCATTGGGCATATTGAGATATTTAGCATTGGTAGGGCTAGCAGAACGATTGCCGAATTTGAGCTTGCGCGTGCTGACATTGGGCAGCGGAATCGTCGGCGATTCAAACGTCGGCGGCTCGAGCGTCAGCGCGCCGCCAGGCGCGCCGGGCGTCGGGTCGATTCTCCTGGGGTCGGCATCGGTCTTCGCTTGTGGTGGTGGGGTGACCGCTTGAACTGGCTGAATTGTGGGCTCATCGCCACTTTCCCCAGCGCCGAGTCTGGTCGTCGGTGACACCACAGGCGCTGTAGGCCGAGATACATTGTAAGGCGAAGCAGGCAGGCCAAGCGCAGGAGGCTTTTCGGAATCAGCCGTAGCTGGATTCCAAACGGGCGCAGCACCGCGAAGCATCGGCGTGATGGCCGTCGCGAGCATCCCTGCCAGCGCGAAGGTGACGATGCGCCGCCCCACGGAGCCTCCCTTGGTCGATTCCGAATTCGGCCATCCTTGCCGAACCCTTCCCCACTCGTCTGCTTATCCCCTTGCGGAAATGAGCCCATAACTTCAGAGAGGGCAAAGTGTCAAGAGCGCTTCGGTAGGTGGTGGGTGGAAGGTGCGCCAACGGATTCTGCCGAGCGGCGTGGCGTAAGCCCGCCGTGGTTCCGAACCCACGGCGGGCTTACGCCACGCCGCTCGGCAAAATTGCCAGAAAGAGTTGGCGCGCCCGAGGTGGAAGTTAAACTAAGACTGGCGAGCGTGAGCGACTGGAAAGAGACGAGTGCTCAGCATTTGCGGCTAATCCAGATGGCAGCAACTTTCCGAGACTATTTTTGCTGCTACACGCTACCGATTTGGGTTGAACAACCTGAACACCTAATGCTATCCTGCTTTAATGATGAAAACCGCAACAAAATCCGTCGATAGCAGCGTCTTGGATCGGCTGTTGAACCCATTCAGCGACAGTCTTACGCCCGCAATGGCGCGACGGCTCGTCACCTTCCGGGCCGATTCGGCGACTCAGGCTCGAGTAGATGAACTGGCGGGCAAATGCAATGAAGGCGAATTGACGCCAGCCGAACGGCGCGAGTATGAAGCATACGTTCGTGGCATCCATCTTATTTCGATTCTCCAATCGAAGGCAAGGACACTGCTGGCGAAGAGTCGCAAGCCGCGATGAATGTTGCGTTGCGAACTCTGGTGCGGCGCCGCGCTCGCTTTCGATGCGAGTATTGCGGCCTCCCCGAAGCCTATGCGCCCGTTCTGCCGCTGCACGTCGAACATGTGGTACCCCGCAAACATGGGACGGGCACGTTTTCCATTGATGACTTATTAGGGAGGCAGTTTGGGCAGCATCAGCTTCAAAATGAATGTGCCCATCCCCTTTTATTCTCCGCGCAGACCTGAACCCTTCTATCGCGACTGCCGCAAACTCCGGTGTGTCCAGCTTGATGGCAAACAGAGTAAACTCGGGCCTGTGGCGTAGTTCATGCGCGAGCGAGATGGCGTATCGGTCTCAATAGGCCTGAAAAAATACTCACTTCGGACGTGTCGGGCGCCAGACGGCGGCGTTGCTCCAGTTTCCGCTGAGGTCGTAGCGAGCATTATCGACGAGGTCGCGCGGGTAGGCGACGGTGGAGTGGACAACGTCCGGATCGAAGAGTTTCGCAACGGTGCCGGCCGCCACGGCTAGCTCCGAGCAGATCCAGCTATCGCGATCGAGGATCGTTTGCCCCTTTGTTATGTCGTCTTTCATGTCACGTTCACGAAATGCAGTGCCTTGCAACAAGAGCCGGCCGATGGCGTAGCGCTTGCCGTCCTGCGCGACGGCAAACTTCGTCAACTCCTTCGATTCCTTTCCGGCGAGCTTCTTCTTGCAACGGCGTACCTGGATTAGCCCCTTAAAATCTTCCTGAAATTGCGGCAGCCGCTTGTCGACGTCGATTATCTTCACCCAGACCGAATCG
This sequence comes from uncultured Planctomycetota bacterium, assembly GCA_963718635.1. Classification (GTDB taxonomy): domain Bacteria; phylum Planctomycetota; class Planctomycetia; order Gemmatales; family Gemmataceae; genus JAIOQJ01. Next base: position 776,938 of record OY970367.1, read on the forward strand.
TCCGGCCCGGCCTCAAGCAGCGCCATCTTGCCATCGGGTTTTTTGAAGACGACGCCCATGTGCAACGGCGAGCCCGTGCCGGCGTAAGCAAACAGCGCCGACCAGACCTCATCGTCATCGTCGTAGAAAACCAGGTCGCCTTCGCGCGGCTCGTAGGCGCAGATTTCCTGCACAACGGCGCCGTCTGCGTTCTTGCGTTCACTCTTCAGGAAACCCACCTCGTCGGCACTCGCCGGTTGCGATGCGGCGAGCAAGGCCAGAATGGCAGGGAGAGTCCATAGTCGCAACATCGCCGACTCCTTTCCTGAAGTGACTTGGCCACTGTATTTTACTAGGTCCGACAGATTGTCGCTACCCCCCCCGCCCGACACAACAGACGCGCCTCGATCGGCAGCGCGGTGAGGATCGGTTTATCGCTCGCTCGGAGCATAAATGCTGTGGTTTGATTGCGTGTTTAAGCTGCCGGCAGGCGCCACTACGTCGGCGTTGGGCGCCGTTGCAAATTCTTGCTCAAAGTTGAAGATGCAGTCGGGCTATTCTACGCGCGTACTCTCGTTGAACATCAAACCCCAATTCATCACATGACCAATAAACGTGTCCGCGGTGTTGCCGCCGTATGCAAAGACGAAGCCTCTGGATTTTCGGACACAGCTGATACACCTAACAAATTTTGTCGAACGCCATTTTGATTTCACAAAAACCTGGAACATGTCGTTGGCGCCGAGCGCTGTTGTGCGGCTGGAACGCTTTCGCAAAGTTACGGTCGGTTTTGCAAAGCTGTCGCCCACTTTGACAGATTATGCGGAACCTACGTAAGTCCTTTTCCGAACTTAATCGAAAATGGAAATCGCGCACGCTAAATTTTCGCAAAACCTTTTTGAGCGCCCCTAAGCTGGTATGCGGAGATTGCGCCTACACGGTTGCTATGCGCACGCTTTACCGAGAAAGGGGCATGTTGTGGGACGAGGTTTATCGCCGTTGCAGCGGTACATCTTGAAAGGGGCGGTGGACGAGATCTATTTTCGAACGTCTTGATCGATGCAGAGCGTCAATCATGACGTTCGACGCGGAGCGTCAAACGAGAGGGTGAAAGCGTCGTGAGGGGCTATCGGTTAATATTCCGGAAATATTTCCAGAAGGGATTTTGCGAGAAAATCGTGGGAAAACGCGCACGGAGTTTAGCGAAAAAGTGTTTCGGCGCGGTTTTTTGATTGCATTACGATCTGACGACAATTAAGATCGATTTTTTGATTTTTGAGCCATTTGTAGGTCCTTTGGAGAACATCTCCATGCTCCGAATCGCCGCCTTTATCGGAATGATCTTCTTGAGTGCTTGTGCCGCGCAAGTGAAAGCCGACATCATTTACGGCCTGTCAACCGGCACCGGGATCATCGCCGCCGACACGAACAACATGAATGCACCTTCGACGGTGGTCTATTCGGATACAACAAATTCTTCCCATGGACTGGCGTTCGGTCCCAATGGCAATCTTTATTCGGTTATCAACGATACGGGCGATAGTTTCTCCCATATCGAAGCGTTCACTCGCTCTGGGACGGGCGCCGGCACTCTTACGGATGCGGGCGTCTACCGGGCGGGAGTGAGCAGCTACTTCTTCTCGGGCCTCGCTTTTGATAGTGTCGGCAATGCTTATGTTTCCACCGGTTCAGGCGTAACAGTTTATAAGGTGGGCGGCGGCACTTCGACGATCAGCGGGACAGGGACCTCGGTTCCCTATCAAATGGCCATTCTCGCGAATACGCTTTATTTGACTGACTTGGGCGTCGGCAAAGTGTTCAAAGCGGATCTTTCGCAGGCAACTCCAACTCTTAGCACATTTGCCACGCTCGGCACCGGGGTGAGTTCGGGTGTGGCGACGGATCAAGCGGGGAATGTCTACGTCAGCACGAGCGCCAACCAGACCATCAAGTACGATTCCAACGGCAACGTAGTGGCCAATCCCTTCGCCAGTCTGGGCGGAAATCGCTCGGGGCTGGCGTTCGATAATAGTGATGGAAATCTCTATCTGGTTGCAGCGCCCGCGTTATACCAGATCAACAGTTCGGGCGCCGCTACGCAGTTCTATCCCACCGGCTATGCCATGCCGGAAGTCGAGTTCATTGCCGAGGCCAGCGCGGCAACTGTTCCCGAGCCATCCGCTTTTCTGTTGACGGGCTTGATGTTGACAGCACTGGTGATCGGTTACTATCGACGACGGGCATTCTCGAGTAAGGTGGCCTTGTCTTGAATCTAAGTTGTTCAAATTCATTGTGGATGAATCAAGTTTCTAATGAATCGGCAAGACTAAGCGAAATCATTTAGCCATGGATTAAACACAGAACAAACACGGATAAAGCGGCAGATTTCTAAACAAGGCAGTTTGTTGAGTATGCAATAAGACGTTTTGTTTTATCCGTGTTTGGTCTGTGTTTAATCCGTGGCTAACGAATTTCGATTTGTTATTGGCCGCCTGCAGATCAGAGACTTCTCGTGGATCGGTTGGCTAAATAGGCGCGTAGCGGCCGATGATGGCTCGCGCGGTGCGTAGGCCGTCAACGGCAGCGCTCACAATCCCCCCTGCGTAGCCGGCACTTCCCCGACCGGGTAAAGCCCGTTCACGCCTGGCGATTCGCGCGTTTGTTCATCGCGAAGATGCGGACAGGTGAACTGCCGCGAGCTTCGGGCCCAACCAGCACGGCTTCGGGCAAGAAGCGGCCGCGCCAAATGTAGTCCAACTTCGGTAGACCCTGCTGAATTGCCTTCACGATGAACGGCGGGAGAACTTCCGCCAAATCGGCAGCTATCGTCTGCCGCGGATAGCTGCTGTTCGGTATCGGATTCGACACCCGGCCATCGAGAAAATCCGTTGCCTTCTGCACCGGGCATTTGTAATCGCCCCGACTCATGGCAAACGCTCGGCGTTCGTAGACTTCCTGCAAGCGCATGCCAGCGAGTACATCGGTTCCGCCGAACTCACTGGTGGGCAATGTCACCACCAGACCGCTATTGGCGTACGGAGAATCTCGCTTGGAAAGGCTCATCCCGTTGGTGCAGAAGTATCCTTCTTGCGACACGCTGGGAATGACGTAGCCACCCGCACACATACAGAAACTGAACAGGTCGGCCGTTCCTTTGGCAATCAACGTGTAATCAGCGTTGCCCAGAATATCTTCGTGATGCGAATGCCCGAATTGAACGCGGTTGACGAGTTCTTGGGTATGCTCGACGCGCACGCCCAGTTGAAAAGGCTTCTGCACCATCGACACGCCGCGAGCGACGAGCATTTCATAAACGTCCCGGGCGCTATGGCCGGTGGCAAGGAGAACGACATCGGCGTTGATAAAGCCCGAACTTGTTGTTAGTCCAACAAGCCGGCCATCTTCAATGGAAAGATCCTCAACCTTGCAGTGAAAACGCACCTCGCCGCCCAGGGCTTCGATTCGGCGACGGATGGCCTTGACGACGGCCGGCAAGCGATTGCTGCCGAGATGAGGCCGATGTTCGTAAAGAATCGAAGGCTTGCCCTTGCACTCGGCGAAGAGTTCCAACACGCGATGCACATCGGGGCCGCTGCCACGGCAGGTGAGCTTGCCGTCGCTAAAAGTGCCAGCGCCTCCTTCGCCGAAGAGATAGTTGCTTTCCGGATGAAATTTGCCGCCGGCGTCGAACTGCTTCACGTCGCGGATACGTTCCGTGACGGGTGTTCCGCGTTCGAGGACGAGAGGGCGATAGCCTTGCTCGGCCAGAAAGTAAGCGGCGACCAAACCGGCAGGGCCCGAGCCAATCACAACGGGTCGCTCGCGCAGCGGCTGAACGCCCGGAGCGGGCATCTCGAAAGGTGGTTCGTGATAGAGATCAACTTGGGCACTGCCCGCTTGCCGGGCCTTATGCGCGATTTCTTCAGCGCCTTCAGCGAACAGCACTTCGGCCGTGTAGACAAATTGGAGATCTCGCTTGTCGCGGATGTCCAGACTTTTGCGCAAGATGCGCCAACCTGCTAACTCTGAGGGCGGCAGGCGCAGCGTTCGCGCTAGCCGTTTGGGAAGTTCGGATTCCGGCTCGGCAATAGGGGCCCGGAGATTGGTGATACGGATGGACATGAAAGATCGTCGTCAGTTGGGCTGAATGATGTCGGTCTTATCGAATACCACGCCGAAAACGGAAGACACCGAAATGTCTTTTTCTTCACCCGCTTCGTTCTTGACGCGTTCCAAACCTCGGCGAAGTTGCACCTGCCAGGTGAGCGGAGTATCGTTCTCCTTGGCCGCCCGTAGGACGATTGGATAATCGATGATCGACCCGATAACGTAATCGCGTTCTTCCTTCGGGGCCAACGGCTTGGCATCCTGTTGCTGCCCATCGAGGTAAAGCGAACTGGGATCGGGCCAGAGAAAAGGTCCCCCCATGAAATCTTCTTTGCCTACCACGATGCCCGTATAAAGCGGAAAACCTTCGGTCTGGCTTCGTGTCGAGCGATTAAAAAAGGGATCAGTGGGGTTGAAATAGATATCATCGGACAAGTTTTTCAGTCGCAAGTAAAGCAACATGATCTTCCGATCGCCAAAGACATTACCAAAGCCAGGTCTTTTTTGAAAAAACGTAATGTTCCGCAGTTCGACGCGCAACGGTGAAACCTCGAGATCTCCAACCGTCTTCGATTGGGCCAAGCGCACCTGCAACTCGGGAGGCGTTCGCAGTTTTCCGGATGGCATGCCTTCGATCTTCGTTGGCTTCTTCCTCTCCGCTCGTTCGTATTGCCCGAAAAAGTCAGGAATAGCGAGGAATGGATGGACTTTGGAGTCAGCGGCCTCGTCCTTCGCTTCGCGCTGCGTTTTATCGTAGTAGAGATAAGCGGCGATGCCCGAGGCAACGACGGCATAAAGCAGGATCATCCAGATGAACATGCCGCCGCCGCTTCGGGGCGCCGTAGCCGCCGGGCTTCGGCGAGGTGCGTCATATGCTGGGGCCGGGACATCGTTGAAAGCAGGCTCGTTCGTAGTACTCGGCAGCCAAGGCTCCATCGGAGGCGGTGAAGGTTCCGAATTGAATTTCGGCGCTGGCGTCGAGTGTACGGGATTAGCGCGAGCCGACGGCAATGGCGGAATCGTTTCGGGAAGCACGATCTCGGTGCGCGAGCGCGTAGCGGGCGGCGGTGCTTCGCCCGGCATTCTTACTTTCGGCTGCTTGGTGCCGAAAAGATCGTCGTCGTGCGTTTCGCCAAAAATGCTCTCCTGACTCTCGACCGGAGGAGGAGCGGGTTGAAAGCTCGGCGAAGTCGGGGAGCGGGTTTGCGTTGCCACGGGCGGTGGGTTGGCGCCAGCGGTCGCGGGCGCTTGTACTACCTGTTTACAGTGCGGGCAGCGAACGTTACGGCCGAGAAGGGTGAGCCCAACCGCCATCAGTTTTTTGCAGTGGGAACAATTGAAATTGACGGTCTGCATCGTTGCCTTTCAAAAGCCGCGTCGAGCCGCCAAACTTGATTGAAGGTCAGGCTTCACTCTAAGTGCTGTGCCGGTTACTTGCTGGCGCGGGCCAGGTACTTGCCTTCAACGGTGTCGATCTTGATGACGTCGCCGGCGTTGATGAACGAAGGAACATCGATCTTGATGCCGGTCTCCACCGTAGCGGGCTTGTATTGGGCCGCGGCCGTCGCGCCTTTGATTCCGGGTTCCGTTTCAATTACCTTCAATTCGACGGTGGCGGGCACTTCGCAGCTTAACGGCTTGCCGTCGTAGACAGTCACTTTCACCATGTCGTTTTCGCGCAAGTAGCCGACCTGCTCGCCGATGAATTCGGCAGGCAAAGGCAGCTGATCGAACGTCTCAGTATCCATGAAGATCAGGCTGTCGCCTTCGCGATAGGAGTATTGCATTTCGCGTGTTTCGAGATAGGCCAGTTCGACCTTGTCGTCAGGCCTGACCCGATTCTGCGTGATCGAACCGGTCTTCAGATTGCGCACTCGGAGCTGAAGGATGGCGCGCCAGTTACCCGGCGTATTCAGGTCGCGATCGAGACATTGGAACAGCGTTCCATCCTCTCCGACGTAGACCATCCCTTTGCGAATGTCGATGTTCTTGATCGCAGCCACCGTTCGATCTCCTGAATCCGAAGAACGGCACTCGTCTGCCGCGTTGTCTTGTTGAAGTTAGATTAGCAAATGATCGCTACAAGGTGAAGGGGACAGGATCTGCTCACGTGTCAGACTCCAATGTCTTCGTTCCAAAGCGTTGGCTGATCGCGAATGAACTGTTGCATGATTTCGACACAACGCAAATTTTGAAGAACCTCGACTGATACGCCGCGGCTGCGCAACAATTCTTCTTCACCCATGAATGTCTGATTTTCGCCGATGACAACTCGGGGTATGCCATAGAGCAAGATAGCGCCCGAGCACATGGCGCAAGGAGACAGCGTGGTGTAAACGGTACATTGGCGATAGACATCGGCCGACTGTCGGCCTGCATTTTCGAGCGCATCCATCTCACCATGCAATACGACGCTGCCTTGCTGCACGCGCCGGTTATGGCCTCGGCCGATGATTCGCCCTTGATGCACCAGAACCGAGCCGATGGGAATGCCGCCCTCTGCCAAGCCGGCTTCGGCTTCCGCGATCGCCGCTTGCAGAAATGGATCCATGATTGTTCTCGCTGAGTGCCCCTAAACTTACCTATTTCGCGTTGCCTTGCAGATATTGCTCGACATCACTGAGGAGTTTTTGGAGATCCTCGTTCACTTTGACGTACTGTTCCACCGTCTTTTTGTCTTCTTCTTCCGTCGCCATGTCAGCGAGTTTTTTCAATTCATCGGCAAACCTGGTGATCACTTCGACCGCCGCCAATTGCATTTTGCTCAAGCTAAGTTTATCGCCGACGGCTTTGCACCTTTCGAAAGAGCGGCGCACATTTGGCAATTGGTCGCGAACGTCAGGCAACGCGCCCAATTTCGGCCATTGCTGGACAATAAACTGGCGCGCTTGCGCGTGGGCCTTGTCGCCCGGCTTGAGCGCCCAAGCATTCTTCAGATTCTGGATAGTCATTTCAATCTTTTGCCTAGCCGCCGCGTCGTCGTTCACCTCGCGCAAGACTTCCGCATATTTCGCCAGGGCGGCATCGTATTCCGCCTGTGTGACGAGCAGTTCAGCGGCACGCACCAGATCCCGGATCTTCTTCTTCTTCTCCTGCACCTTCGGGTCGTTATCATCTGCAATGGCGGCCTTCAGGCCTTCCAGGTGCAAGCGTAATTCTTCTTGTTTGGAGCGCAGAAGCTGCAACTCGCGCTTGCAGTCGGCGCCATAGTTGTCGAGCTTCGGCAGTTCCTGTTGCACTCGCGCCTGGAATTTGTCGATCTCGCTCTGGAGTTCGGTCGAAGACGCATTCAGAAAATCATGCACCCCTTGGCCGCGTTCGAGGGCGTCTGCTTTTTTGCCGATTTTTTCGAGAGCGCTGATTTCCTGGAAGCAGCGCACTTGAATCAGCCGGCCATCCGTAAGCCGAGTGAGCAAGCTACGCCGCTCGGCATCGAGACGATCGCGCACTTCAGCAGCCGGGTCCAGCCGGATGGCGCCCGTACCGGTTGATCGTCGAGCAGCTCGATCGGAATGCGGGCAATGCGCCGGTTGCCGAGCAGAACTCGTACAAACGCGATATGCGCGAAAGTTTCTTTGGAAACAAACGCGCCATCGCGATAGCTAGTCTGTTCGGCTTCGCGGTCACCTTCGGGATAGTCTTGTCTACGCGCGAAAACTTGCAGCGCGGCCGGCTTCTGCAAACGACCGTCGGCGTCGGTTAGCTGGAGACGTAGAGGGGTCTCGATGGTTCCTAGTTTGATGCAACGAAACCCGGCCGCGCCGCGCGGCAGCCCCTCTTCGTAGCGATTGAAAAGACGGCACGGGATGCGGCCGTCCGGTTGCGGATCGCCGGTTACCTGAAGCAAGATGCCTTCAACGCGGCTGCCGACAGCTACGGTTACCGACTTGCTCGGGCCTTTGACATCAGCAGCAGCCGGAAGGCGGCGTCTTTCGGAACGGACGGCCACCACCGCAAACACCTCGCCTTTCTTGACCCAGTTGTCGATTGCGCCTAGCTCGCTCGCCTTGGCTTTGACGAAAACACGGTCGCCGCCTCCGGGGTCGAGCGTTGCCACCAAGCCGAAATCGAGGCCAATAGTTAGGCCTGCCAGACGTGCGACGTAGCCGCGGTCTGGAGTGCTTGCAGCGCGCACAAGAGGGGTAACAAATCCCGTTGTGCCGTCGTGCTGCCTCGCTTGTAGTTGGTAACGCCCGTCGACAAAATCGATGTGAAGCAAATGCGTTTTGCCGCCACGGATTTCATTGAAACCATCCAGAGCTTGAAGGCCTTTCGCCTCGGCCAGTTTCCAGAGCGAGGGCCGATCCGCTTCCCGGCTGTCGGCCAAGTCAATCACTTCGACCGTTCCCAGTTTGCCGAGCGCCGCGTGCAGTTGGCCATGCAGATCGCGCTTCAACTCGCGGCGAAAATGTTCGGTGAATTGCGGTTGATCGGCAAAGCGAACCACCACCTGAAGCGAATAGGGAATTTTCGTTTCGGGATCGAGCGCCGCTGATGCGTGAGTTTCGGTCGCCATAAGCAAAACGAGAAAACAGCAGATTCGCACGATGAGCATGTTAATGGTCCTGTTAGTGCTTCGCACTTGTACTGATCTCAAGCTGTATAGTGTGGTAAAACAACTCAATTCTCATCCGACGCCCACTAGCGCGTTCCCGCCTTCATTAAATGTTGCACGACCATATCGGCTATTCCCTCGGCCGCACCTTCATTCCCGGAAATGAGCGAATCGCCCCACAGCAGCTCGCCTGTCTCGGCGACAACCAGTTGGAAATCGATCTTAAAGGATCCATTCGGAACCGCTTTGCCGATGAGAAGCGTCTTGGCGTCAAGGTTTAGGCCAAGTGACTTCAAATTCATTTCCGGCCGTCGCTTTTCGTTCACGACTGCGGGAGCAATCACTTTCAGCGAGTCGTCCGTCCGTTTCTTAGCGATCGCGGAAGCTATCGCTTCAGGCAGTTTTCGTTCGAGATAGGCCTTACTTGCATCCTTCTCTTTCGACCACGACTCGCCCATGTCACCGACAATCGGCAGCACGGCCACCGAGTCGAACCGAAGCGGCGCCGGTTTCCTCGGATCGTTGGCCTTCACGTCGTTTGCGGGCTTCTCGGCCGTCGAGGCGCCCTTCTGCTCGCAACCGAATACACTGCAAAAAACGAGCGATGCAAGCGCAGGTGCGACGATTGAACGTTTCATTTGGAGTTTCCCTAAGTTAGCACATTGGAGATAAATATAGATGGTGAAGCCGTGCATAATCGCATAATCTCAAACGCATGGTCTTCGCTTCACGGCATGGCGGCGAAGTTGATATCGAGCGAAGCTTGCTTCAGACCGACGGGAAGTTTCTGAGCTTCAGGCGGCCAATATCTAAACGAAAATCATCGGCCACGGATTAAACACAGTACAAACACGGACAAACCAATCGTTCCGTTGCGCCCAACAATCGCCTTGATCGAAATGCATCGGTTTTGTCCATGTTTGTTCTGTGTTCAATCCGTGGCTGAATGATTTGCTTTGGTTTGGCACTTTATCCAAAACTTGACTCATTCACAATGATTTTTTGCCGGATGAGCAAACTGTTGAAAACGGTGATCGATGGACACAAATGTTTACTCGGAAACTTCCCCCGATGAAAATCTTCCGGCCGTGCGCGAAGAAGAATCGCTCTTCGCCCGCGGTGATGACGACGCATTGGTGCGCTACGTTAAGCCGACATTGCAGCAATTCAATCAACAGGTCACGGTGATCATTGACGGCGAATCGATCCAGGTCCCGAAGGCCAAGCCGCAGACCGATGCGTTGGGCAACTTTCGCCGCGGCCCGGATGGCAATCTGATTCCACGAGCGACTACGATATACGACGCAGCCATTGCGCTCGTTGATAGAAAAGTTTTTACACCAGATGAGCTGAGCCAGCGCATCCCTGTGCTCTGTCATTTGATGCACCTCGATCCCGTGGCTGTCTGCCGTATGTGTTCGGTGCATATCTCCAATATCAAGCGTGGCAAATTCGCTGCGGGTCGAAAGCTGGTTCCAGCCTGCCAGCATCGGGTCGAAGACAAAATGGCGGTCATTACCCGGCAGGGCCCGAACGACATTGGCGAATTCCTCAATCGGCTGACGACCCAGTTCGACATCAAGCCCGATGACTTGCCCAAAGAGCAGACCGTTCGCGATTATACCAGAACAGTGCAGGATTCGACCCGATTCATCGGCGAGTTGTTAAGCGCCGACCATCTACAGCCGGACGAAAAACGCGGCGATCGCTATCGCAACGAACTAGCCGCTGTCGCGGGAATCGTTGGCGTCCCCTCGGCTGTCCGTTTTTCGCGCAATCCCGGCGGGCCTCAAGGCCGGAATCAAAATTTGCATCCCAAATCTCGTCCCATTCCGCTCGATGTTATCGAGCCGACCGCACGATCCAAGAATCAGGAGTTCCGACCGAGTCCTGCGTTTCCTTATGCGTCGCGGTCAGTTCACGTCGATCACGACCGCTGTATTCTTTGCGATCGTTGCGCTCGCTCCTGTTCTGATGTGAAGCCGTTCAAGGTGATCGGCCATACAGGAAAGGGCTACGGCTCGCGCATCAGTTTCGATCTCGACCAATTGATGGATGAATCGAGCTGCGTCCAGTGCGGCGAGTGTATGACTTCGTGCCCCACAGGCGCGTTGACGCTCAATCGGCGCGTCAGCCCCACTTCGTGGGGCAAACGCGTTCATATTGCGGAAGATCCGGCCGAAGCGTTGCCCGAAGGCTTCCTGACAGCGGACGAGCTGCAGCAGAACGTGAAGCTCACCTACTTGGACGGCGGCCAACTCCGCGAATTTTATCCGTTCCGCGATATGTCGTTTCCGTTCCTGCGCTGGAATGAAGGCGCGGTGCGCCGCCGACGATTGAAGCCAGGCGAGATCCTCTGTAAGCAGGGCGAATTCGGCTCGACAGCCTTTCTACTGGTCGAGGGCGAATTCCGCGGCGAGCAGGTCATACCCGCAACGCCCGATGAACGCGATGCAGGATTCTGGAATTGGTTGCGCCTTGGCCGCGGGCCGACGAAGAAGCCGGGCCGGGCCGAATTCAACATCTCCGCCGAGCGCGATCTCATCATCGGTGAGATCGCTTGTTTAACCAACGATCGCCGCACCGCCACGATCACCGCAGCCACGAATGCCGAAGTGCTCGAAATCACGCGGAACGTACTCGCGGTATTGCAGCGCAGTCCGTCAGCGCAAGACGCTCGACGCGATTTATCGACGTCGAGCCATTTGGACCAGCCTCGCTAAAAGCGAACGCTTTCGTGGTCTCTCCGACGCCCAACGTGGCGAGTTGCTCGTCGAGTTTCAGCGGGAAGCGGAGATCATACGCGTGGAACCGGGAAGCATCATTATCGCGGAAGGCGACCGGATTGGCTTCGATGAAACCGGCACGATCTTTCGCGGCGATTTTTACGTCATCCACATCGGCTTCGTCAAAGTCAGCAAGATGGTGGCCGGCGTCGAGCGCGTTGTGGCGCATCTCGGCAAGGGCGATCACTTCGGGGAAATCGCCTTGCTGCCGGATCATCCTTTGGTGTCTCAAGCGCGCCGCGAGTCGGGCATCAACCCCTTCGAGCGGACCGCTACCTGCACCGCGCTGGCTGATGTTGAAATCGTGCGAGTGCCGGGGTCGGCGTTCCGTAAGTTTTTCCGTCATGAGCCGCTGCCCGAAAAGCGCGATGAATTTACACGGATCGCCGATTCGATCGCCCGCGATTGCGTGGCGCGCTTAAGCGAGCAGCGCGAACCGGTACCCATCGAACGCGACCGGCTCGGTGAATTTCTGCGACAGGGCCTTTATCAGGGCCAGAAGATGCTCGTGCTCGACTTACAGTCTTGTACGCGCTGCGATGAATGCACGCGAGCCTGTGCCGAGGCGCATGGCGACGGCCATAGCCGGCTGCTGCGGGAAGGGCTGCGTTATGGGGATTTCCTCGTCGCTGCTTCGTGCCGTTCCTGCCATCAACCTTATTGCATGGAAGGCTGCCCGGTCGATGCGATTCACCGCGACGCCAAATCGCTGGAAATCCTGATCGAGGATCACTGCATCGGCTGCAGCTTGTGCGAGCGGAACTGTCCGTATGGTTCAATTCAGATGGTGCCGAAGCAGGGGGGAGCTGGGCCGACCTGTTGGACGATCTCCAAGAAGGCCCGAAGATGATTGCGCAGATTCCGCGCAAAGCAGTGAACTGCGACCTCTGTCACGATCTTGTTATGCCTGGGCAAGACCCGTTCTGCGTGTCGGCCTGCCCACACGAAGCGGCGTTCCGCTGGAGCGGCGATAAGCTGCGGCAGGAAACCGAAAAACGCGACTTGGCGCTTCAACTTGATAAAAAAGGTGTCAGGACCGAATGGCACTTCCAACACATTTAGAGTACGCACCTTCCACACCCCGCTCGTCCTGAGCGTATTTGACGCGGCCTGAGATTGTTAGGCCGCGAATTTTCCGGCTGGGCTTGAAACAGCGGCGGACCTTCCTTATCCTGTCGATGTTTCCGGACCTTCCTTGTCCTCATGGCGTTCGCAATTCTGCGACGGACAGGGAAGGTCCCTTTATGGCATTCTATAGCCCGCACGGCCTCGGGTCGCGGTACAAAACATTTCTGCGCTGCCACGTTCAAGATGAAGGGCTCCCCTTCGCCAAGGCTTTGACCGAACTACAAATCGAGCAGGCGGCTCGGGCCGAGAATCTTTATTTCGGCGCCGACGAAGGCTGCGTCTATACCCCGGCGATGACGACTTGGGCTTTCGTCGGCCAATATCTTTCGGTTAGCACCACTTGTGTCACGGCCGTCGTGCGCGTCATGGTGCTGATGGTCGCTCTTGGCCGCGAACCTTGCTCGCCAGCGACCGGCGCGTACTGCAAGGCACGCGCGAAACTGCCGGAAGCTTTTCTTCGTCGTTTGACGGGTGAAGTCGGCAATGGCGTGGAAGACGAAGCGCCGGATTCATGGCGCTGGCGCAACCGGCGAACGCTGCTCGTCGATGGCTTCGAGACCATCCTCGACGACACCGAAGCCAATCAACACGAGTACCCGCAACCCAAAACGCAAAAGCCCGGACTCGGCTTTCCGATGATACGCGTGGTCGTGTTGCTGGCCGTGGCGACGGCCGTGATCATCGACGCGGCCATGGGCCCGTACGCAGGCAAAAAGACAGGCGAGACCGCGCTGTTTCGGCAATTGATCGAGCGGCTGCGACAGGGCGACATCGTCGTGGCCGATCGCTACTATTGCTCGTATTTCATGATCGCGTTGCTGCAACAACGCGGCGTGGATGCCACGTTTCGCCTGCATCAAAAGCGTCGGTACGATTTCCGCGGCGGCGAACGGCTGGGCCGCAACGATCACATCGTCGTCTGGCATCGGCCGCAGCGACCAACCTGGATGGACGAGGCGACCTACGCCGCCATCCCCGAAACCATGCGCATCCGCGAAACGCGTTTCGCGGTCGATGAACCGGGCTATCGCAGCAAGGAAATCATTGTGGCGACCACGTTGTTGGACCACGATACATACTCGCCCTCCGACATCGCGGATCTCTATCACCAACGGTGGCAGGCGGAACTCGATATCCGTTCGATCAAAACAACGCTCGGCATGGAGATGATTCATTGCAAGACGCCCGCGATGTCGCGCAAGGCGATATGGGCGCACTTGCTCGGCTACAATCTGGTGCGCAAGACCGCTGCTCAAGCGGCTTGGCAAAAGAGTTTGACCCCAAGGCAAATCAGCTTTGCCGGCGCATTGCAAACCCTTGAAACGTTTCGTTGGTTGTTGATCGCCGGCGCCGACGACCAAATGAAATTTGTCTATCGAGTCTTGCTCGACGCCATCGCCACCCATCGCGTCGGCAGTCGGCCGGGCCGGGTCGAACCACGCCGAATCAAACGTCGCCGCGATCGCTATCAGAAGCTGGGCAAGCCCCGCGCTCAAGCGCGCCAAGCCGCCATGAACGGCCAGCACTAACACACCCGTGAATGCCGAAAATAAGTCAAAGGAGAAAATTAGAGTCGATTCCAACACTCAATATTTTCACGCTCGACTGGGGCGACGCGCCACCGGTGCGCGCCACCACTGCAGGCAGCATCTGTCTCCAACAACAAGTCGCCCAATCAGAAAACAGATGTACGCCGCCACTTGTCAAAACCGCAACATGTTGCTATGCAATATCTTGCGCAGGGAAGTGCCATTCGTGTCAGGACCCTTTGATTCCGGAACGGAATCAAAGGGTCCTGACACCTTTTTTATCACAGTTCCAGCCGTGTCCCAAGCCCGGCTTCTTTCGCTTTCTCCAGCACGCGGGCGCCGACGGCGATGTCTTCCAGGCCGATGCCGAGAGACTTGAAGAGAGTAATGTCTTCATCGGAAGCTCGGCCTGGCACGCGGTTGGCGACCAGCCGGCCCAGTTCGTGAACGTCGCTCCAACTGATGACGTGCTGATCGAAGGCCGCCATGAAATCGCCGGCTTCAATCTTCCCTTGTTCCTTACTGTCGATGCAGACAAACGTGGCCCGCTTCAAGACTTTAACGTCAATCTCGGCTTTGGAGGCGAAGTTTGAGCCGGCGATGTTCAAATGCTGACCAGGCGTAAGCCAGCCTCCATTCAGGATCGGCTCGCGGGCGGTCGTCGCTGTTGCGATGATGTCGAGCCCTTCCGCTGCCTCTTCTGCGCGGTTAGTTGGGAGGACTTCCAAAGCGCAGCGTTCACTCATTTCGTGGGCGAAAGTCTCCCGCCGTTGCTTGTCGCGCCCCCAGACGTAGGCTTTGGTCAACGAACGCACCCGGCTCAAAGCAAGCAGTTGCGTTCGGGCCTGCCGACCGGTTCCGAAGATGCCTGCGGTAGCTGCATTCTTACGTGCCAGATATTTCGTGGCTACGCCACTGGCAGCGCCGGTGCGCATCTGGCCGAGAAAATCGGCCTGCATCAAGGCCGTCATCTCTCCGGTTTTCGCATCGTAGAGTGTCAAGTGAAAACGGGTAGAACCATCGCGCGATGCGGTATAGGCCTTGAAGCCGATTACGCCAAGAGTTTTGGCCGACGCCGCCAGGACATGAAGCATCGTATGATCGGTTTGCAGCCGCGAACGGGGATTGTTGAAGGCTTCTTCGAGGCCCATTTTGCGTAGGCCGGCTTCGACGGCTTCGATCGCGAGGTCCATCGTCAGAACGCGTTGAACGTCAGCTTCGGTTAGAAAGAGGACTGACATGACCTAAGGCTCCTGACCCGACGCAAAGCCATCTTCCATTCCGCTGAGGATTTTAGCTTTTCAACCATTTCGCGAGTTGATCGATGCCGCCGTGCAATTCCTCACGGCTTGTTGCGTAGGACATCCGCGCGTTGCCAGGCGAACCGAAAGCAGAGCCTGGGACCAAATTGACATGGGCGATTTCCAAGGCCCCTTTGCAGAAGGCAACGTCATCTGCAATCGCCATGCCACCCACTGAACGGCCGATGTAGGCCGATACATCGAAAAAGATATAGAAGGCGCCTTCGGGCATCGGGAAAGTGATGCCGGGTATCTTCAGCAGACTCTCCGCGGTCAGGTTACGGCGAACTTCGAACTCTTTCAGCATTTCAGCCACACAGTCTTGCGGCCCTTCGAGAGCGGCGAGCAGCGCATATTGGCTGATGCTCGAAGGGCAACTCGTCTGCTGGCTTTGCACATTGCCCATTGCATCAATGATCGCCTTCGGCGCGACGGTCCAACCCATGCGCCAACCGGTCATCGCATAGCTTTTGCTCGCTCCGCTGATCGTGATGGTCCGTTCGCGCAGTTTTGGATTCAGAGTCGCGATACAGGTCGGCTTGGCGTCGCCGTAAGTCAGTTGCTCGTAGATTTCATCGCTTAAAATGCCGATGGATGAATCGAGGACGACCTCCGTCAGCGCGATCAATTCGGCACGCGTGTAGACCTTACCGGTCGGATTGGAGGGCGAATTGAGCATGACCAATCGCGTTTTTGGCGTGATCGCTGCCTTTAGCTGAGCGGGTGTCATTTTGAAGCCGGCGCTTGCCGTCGTGGACACGAGCACCGCCTTGGCGCCGGTCATTTGCACCAGATCGCTGTAACTGACCCAGTAAGGCGTCGGGATGATGACTTCGTCGCCCGGATTGCAGGTCGCCGAAAGTGCATTGTGGATCGAATGCTTAGCACCGTTCGAGATCAATACTTGGTCCGGCGTGCAGTCGAGACCGTGATAGCGCTTGTACCACTTGCAGACCGCCGACTTCAACTCGGGGATGCCGTTGACGGGCGTGTAGTGCGTGTGCCCGGCTTTCATCGCGGCGGTAGCCGCCTGGCAAATGTGGTCGGGCGTCGTGAAATCGGGTTCGCCCAAGCTGAAGTCATAGACTTTGATTCCGTTCGCCTTCATCTGCCGAGCTTTGGCGCCGGCCGCGAGTGTGGCCGAAGGCAGAACGGAACCGGCCAATTGAGATACGGTTAACATGTTCCTCGTCGCACTCCCGGAACGAATTGAAAGGGGCCGGCCGTCTTCCACGTCAAACAGCCTTGCCGCCGGATCATTCATCATCGTATGAAATAAGCAATTCCCCTGCATCGAAAAACGTATGCTTTGCTTGGCGAACCGGGAGCACAAGCGACAAGAGTCAGCGTTCGAACGGTTTTAAGCGATTTTTCCAGTCGCTTACGCTCCTGGGACGCCAAGAAATACTGTATTCGATATCAATGCATGTCGCACACTTCATCCAGCGCTTCCCGCCGGCTCTCGGAGGGTCGGAAGCCTACTTCGAACGGCTTAGCCGTTGGCGGCAGAGTCGCGGAGATTGCGTTACGGTTTGGACTTCGACCGCCCTAGACCTCAGCGCTTTCTGGTCCCGCGATGCAAAGCAATTGGGTGCAGGGGTGACATCACCAGACGGCATTGTCATCAGACGCTACGAACCATCTCACTGGTTCGCACGACGGCACTTGTTGAAACTTCTTTCGTTCGTCCCAAGCGCTCGCTGGCAATGCCTCACGATGACTTGCAATCCGATTGCTCTGCGCATGGCTTACGATGCAATGACGGACGAAAAACCCTGCGATCTCGTGCACGCTAGTGCCTTGCCCTATGGTTGGCCCCTCTATTGGGGCTTGCAGCTCGCCAGGCGCAAGAAGGCCCCTTTTCTGCTGACTCCTTTTTTGCATCTCGGGGACCCGGACAATAGAGACGACCGCACGAGGCGCATCTATACGTCAAAGCCGATGCGTTATTTGATGCAAGCCGCCGATGCCGTGTTTGCACAGACTGCACTCGAACGCGAAGTGATCATTGGTCTGGGGGTACAGGCGGATCGTGTAATCCTGCAAGGGATGGGTGTCGCTTCCGCTGATTGCACCGGAGGAGATCGCGCTCGCGCTCGATCTCATTGGCAAGTTGATCTTGAAGCCTGTGTCGTCGGTCATCTGGCGAATCTGAGTCCGGAGAAGGGCACAATCGATCTGCTTCGCGCATTGCGCAGGGCCTGGGAGCGCGGCGCTCGCTTTCGGCTCATTCTCGCCGGTCCCATGATGCCCGGCTTCAACCAGTATTGGCGGCAGTTTCAGCCAAAGCAAAACGTCACGTTGACCGGGCCGTTGAGCGATAATGAAAAGCGAGATTTCTTTGCCGGCATTGATGCCTTTTGTTTGCCTTCGCGTTCCGATTCCTTCGGACTTGTGCTCCTCGAAGCCTGGGCGAATGCCAAACCAAACATTGGCTATCGGGCCGGCGGCATCGCAGAAATCATTCATCACGGCGATGACGGGCTGCTGGTGAAATGCGGCGATATTGAAGGGCTTTGCCAAGCACTTATCGACTTCGAGCAGGTACCCGGGTGGCGAGAATCACTTGGCCTCGCGGGGCATAACCGGATCGATCGCGAATTTCGCTGGGCGGATAAACTGGCGGTGGTCGATAAAGCGATGGATCGGCTATGTCAGGGCACTGCTCGCGCGAGTCTTCGGAAGCCTACGACTCGCGGCTAAACAAAATTCCCGGTTGAACAAGCGTTATTTGAGCAGCGAATCGAAAACGCGCACCTTTTTCCATGTCGCTTTATTTTCATCGATGAATTGCAGATGCGTCTTGGCGACCGCGTACTTTTCATACGACGCTTTGTCCTTGAAGACGAGGTGCAGGGCGACATCGAAATCGCGATCGTTCACTTCGCGCTTGAACTCTTCGGCAATCGGGCCTGCCGCGAAGAACGTCACGCCATCGTGTTCTTTGAGATACTTCTTGCAGGCATCGACCAGTTTCTGCCGGTTTTCAGGCGAGCTGTCGTTCAATTGAAAGAACACCATATGGCCGATCTGCGGCTCATCGGCGCGCACCGAACCGGCGAACAAGGTAAACGCGAATGCAGCCAAAGCGATACGAATCATTTTTTGTCTCCTGTGATTGAGGTTGGCGGTAGTCATAAAATAGAGACCTAAGAGCGAAAGAATACCCTACGGCTAATCACTACCCATGATCGAGCGCGAATTTGGTGTCCCCTTCGCCGGGGAGATTTTGGAACCCGCCCATTGGGCCCAGACGGCATTGAAAAAAATGCCGGATGAAGGCCGACTGAACTGGCAAGCTCTGTTTGGACGTTTGGCGCCGGTGGTGCTCGACCTCGGCTGTGGCAACGGGCGTTTTGCCATTTCCAGCGCGTTTTCGCGCCGAGACCACGATCATCTTGGCATCGATACGCTGCCCCTGGTCATTCGCTACGCGCGCAAGCGCGGCAACCAACGCGGCCTAAGCAACCTTCGCTTTGCCGTCGGCGGCGCTATCGAGCTGCTCGACCGCTGGATTGAACCAAGCAGCGTTTCGGAGATTCATTGCTATCATCCGCAGCCGTATTACGAAGCGACGCAAGTGCATCGTCGGCTGATTCGGCCTGATTTTCTCGCGCTGGTCCATCGTTCGCTGGTCCCAGGCGGCCTGTTCGTCGTGCAGACCGATAATCCCGGTTACTGGAAATATATCCGCGATGTCGTTCCGGTTTTTTTCGAATTTCACGAGCGCATTGGCCGTTGGCCGGATGCGCCGCGCGGCCGTACCCGCCGTGAAATCTACGCGATGAAGAAAGGCCTGCCGATCTTTCGCGGCTCGGGAACCGCCAAGCGCGAACTAACCGAAGACAGCGCCCTGCGCCTGGCCGAGGCATTGCCCGCCCCGGTGTTCGATGCGGACAGGCGCTGCGCGATCTGGATCGTCTGGCTTAATAATTCCGGATCGGATTGCTCGGTAGTTCGAACGGACTCGCGAGCGAAGAGAGCTTACTCTGGTCGGGTCGCATTTGCCTAATTGCCATACTGTTAAAATGAACCGCTTAGGCAAGCATTAGCGTGCTGCGATTCGTCGTATTCTAAGCGTTAGCTTTTGGTGGCTTCCTCGTCTTATCGGGTGAGCCGATCCATGATTTTCGGCCTGGATGGGCCGGAAGCTGTTTCGAGCGGAAATGAAGTCACAACCGCCAGCGGCAGGACCACGGCAGGCCGAGTTCGAGGACTTGTATCAGCGACATAGCCGCGAAGTCTGGGCGTTGGCCTACGCTCGCTGGATGGACGCGGATATGGCCCTTGATATCGCACAAGAAGCGTTCATGCGCCTCTGGAAGCAGTGGGAAAGCGGCGAAGAAATACAAAATCCACGTGCTTGGCTATTGCGCGTAGGTCGTAATCTGGCAGAAGATTATTCAAAGAGTTCATTCCGCCGGAATGGGACCAGCCCTCCGGAAATGATGAACGGCGTTCACTCGAAAGAGTTGCAGCCGTTGGAACAGTTGGAGCGTCGGGAAGCTTTTGCCCAGATGCGGGCCATCCTGGAAGAAATTCCGGTCGGCGATCGAGATATCTTGACGTTGCGATATGCTTTGGATTACGACGCCCAACGAATTGGCGAAATATTAGGAATCAATGCGACAGCAGTCCACATGCGTTTGAGCCGGGCGCGGCAGCGTCTTGCCGAACGGCTGACTGCTCAAGGGATAAAGACGATACCATGAACATTCCAGACTCTCCTTCGAATGACGGCTTGGATCGACAGTTGTCGGCCTTTTATAAAGCCGAACTGCCCGAACCGTTTCCAGCTTTTCGCTTCAGCGCCGTCAACGAACAACTCGCTATGCCTATGTCGGCCTATTCACGCGCGTCACGAATGGGCGATTCGAAGCGAAGAATCTCGTTGGCTGCTTCGGTTGCGCTCATTCTTGCCAGTTGCTGGTATTTATCGGATCACATTGCAACGCCGACGGGCGGTGTTACGATCAGCAAGGGCGAGAATTCGGCCAAGCTTCCTAAAGAACTGCAGAAAGCCAAAGAAACTGGAAAATCGTTAATGCCGTAGTTGGCGCATGTTCTGATGGTAGACGGTAAGCACGCTGCTGGATGTTCATCATTCGCTTACGCGCCCGCAACTGACCACTCTTTTCTCTGTTGCCAATTCGATTCGGCGTTAGTTGCGAACTCCCGTATAATTTCAGCATGTGGCCTAATGCCGACAAGACAAAGGGAATGCTCGACGACGCCCGCGCCGGCGGTGCGGAAGCCGTCGAGAAATTGCTGGCAGAGTTTCGTGAGCCGTTGCGTCGAGTCATCGGCCTGCGGCTAGACCCAGTGCTCGCCCGCCGCGTCGACGCCAGCGACATCGTTCAAGATGTATTGATTGAAGCTAATCAACGGCTTACGGACTATCTTCGCTCGCCGGCAATGCCCTTCCATCTCTGGCTGCGGCACTTGGCCCAAGATCGCATTATTGATGCTCACCGCCGGCATCGGCAGGCCCAACGCCGCAGCATCGATCGCGAGCAGCCGATACATCGACCGGCATGGGCGGACGAATCGTCCTTACAGCTAGCCGCTCAGCTCGTTGATGGCGAGCAGACGCCGGCGTCCGCTGCCATCCATCACGAATTGCAACGAAGGCTCGAATCGGCAATGGCCGAGCTTGCCGACGACGATCGCGAGATCATTCTGATGAGGCATCACGAGCAATTGTCCAATCAGGAAGTGGCTGCGGCGTTGGGGTTAACGGAAGCAGCGGCATCCATGCGCTACCTGCGCGCTCTACGGAAATTGCGGGCCGTGCTGGTGCCCGAAGTGGTTTAGTCAAGCGGAGTCGTGTTCATCGCTACTTAAGCCTTATAAGTCCAAGACGACCTATTTTGTATTTCATTCCTTAGATAGTGGTGATATGACCAAACGCTCCCGTGCCCGCGAAGTTGCCTTGCAGCTTCTCTTTCAACTCGATGCCAACCCGGGCGTGCCGCGGGCCATCATTGATGGTTTTGTCCGAGATCGGGTGCGCGATGCCGGGCTCATCTCTTTCAGTACGACGCTCTACGACGGCGTGGTCGCGAATCTCAAAGAAATCGACGCAAAACTGACCGCTGCCGCCGACAATTGGCGCTTGATCCGGATGGCCAACGTTGATCGCAATGTGCTACGGCTGGGCGCTTTCGAAGTGTTGCATGCAACCGAAGACACACCGGCGCCGGTGGCGATCGACGAAGCGATCGAACTTGCTCGCCGGTACGGCTCGGCGGATTCGCCCGCGTTTGTGAACGGCGTGCTGGATAAGATTCATCGCACGCGCAATGCCGAAGCCGAGCTGAAAGCGGAACCGAAAACAGCTGATGATGCGGAATCGTGAAATGCCGACGGGCTCTCCTTTTACGCGACTATGCCAACTGACAAATACAATCTCCGATTGCGGCCTCGCCGACCTTCACGTTCATTCGACTGCCAGCGATGGCCTCTTCACCCCTTCCGAGGTAGCAACTCATGCAAGGCAAGCCGGTCTTGCTGCGGTGGCGATAACCGATCACGATACATTAGAGGGCTATCTGTCGGTCCGCGAAAGCGTTCCGGGCACCGAGTTGATCGCCGGCGTTGAATTGACGACCGAATATCAGGGGCGCGAACTTCATCTGCTCGGCTATTTCGTCAATCCAGAGCACCCAGCCTTGTCGACGACGCTCTGCCACATGCAGGTTAAGCGTCGAGAACGATTTGACTTCATCATTGAGCGATTAGGTGCGTCCGGCTTGTCCTTTGATAACGGTACGCTGCAGCGCATTCGAACAGGCAGTCATTCGCTCGGCCGGCGTCATGTGGCCGAATTGCTCGTACAAAGTAAACAAGCAGGGAGCAACTTCGATGCATTCACACGCCTTTTGATGACCCCCGAAATCCTCGAGGCGCCGAAAGTCCGCCTGCCGGTTGCCGAAGCGATTGCGTTAGTACGTACGGCTGGAGGCGTGTCGAGCTGGCGCATCCGCCGGCGAATGCCACCGTTGAAGAGATGCGCGAACTGCAAGCCTTTGGGTTGAACGCGATCGAATGCGAATATCCCTGGGCCAAACCTTCGCACGGTCGTAAGCTGCGCATGATGGCCGGGCAACTCGGCTTGGCGATTACCGGCGGCAGCGATTGCCATGGGCCGCACCCTAACAAGCGCTGTATCGGGGCAAAGGGCATTCCTCGAGAGGAACTGGAAGCCTTGCGCAGAATGAGACGGTGAGCCGGCGCAGCGTTTCAAAACTGACATGCTAAACCGCTATAAGGCCACGAAAACAACGTGAGCAGTGAATGCCATGGAACTGGAGATTCCAATCAATCCCGTCCAACGCGTTCTTCAAATTGGCAAAAAACCACCTGACACAGATTGGAAGCCGGAAGACTTTAGACATGCCGTACAACGTAGAAGGAAACTGCACGAAGAACTCCAAGATCTGTTTGGCGTCAAATACTGGATTCTCGGCGATGCAACAGCCATAATTTCGCCAGACTGGCGCCTCATAATCGACGACACCTTCATGGAATCAGTTGATGTCCCTTACACGAGAAGCTGCCACAAAAGCGTGGCGCTGTCGTTCGTCAAATGGGAGTATTGCCCGCTAACCAAGGGTCTGCCGAATCCCTACGATCCCTGGATTCAAATCTGGGAGCATGACGGCTCGTTCAGTGTTGAGCATAGCGTTTTCATCGATATTTTTGATAATGAAGGCATGCGATGCGGTGCCATTGTCTCTCATCGACCCTAGCGAGCAGCGACAACTGATAAGGATCGATCTTATGCTCAAAGCTCTCTTCCAAAAAATAAAGTCCGGCCTGTCGAAGACGCGGAGCGTTTTTGCGGGAATTGTCGATCTGTTTCGAGGCCGGGGTCGCGTCGATAAGGCTTTCCTTGATGAACTCGAACGCCGGCTTTACCTGGCGGATGTCGGCGGCTATGCCGTCGCGCTTATCGTCGATCGCGTACGCAAAGCCTTCATCGATAAAGAGATCAGCGGCGAGGTTGAAGCCTTCGTCAAGGCGCAACTGCGAGAGATGTTGGCGGACCCTTCGGAAGGAATTCGATACGTTACCGGCGGGCCAACAATCGTGATGATCGCCGGCGTCAATGGTTCGGGAAAGACGACGAGCATCGCGAAGCTGGCAAAGAAACTGAAAGACGATGGCAAGAAAGTTATGGTCGCTGCTTGTGACACCTTCCGTGCCGCAGCGGTTGAGCAGTTGACGATCTGGAGCGAACGCAGCGGTGTCGATATTGTCAAGAATCAACAGGGAAGCGACCCCGCCAGCGTTGCCCACGATGCTTGCGAGAAAGCCAAAGCCCGGGGATTCGATGTTGTGATCGTTGATACCGCCGGCCGGTTACACACGCAGGCGCATCTAATGCGCGAGCTTGAAAAGATCCATCGCATTGTCGCCCGGCAGATCGATGGCGCACCGCATGAAGTCTTTCTGGTGCTCGATGCCAGCAACGGTCAGAATGCGGTTACTCAAGCCGAGATGTTCACCAAGTCGGTCAAATGCACCGGCATTATCCTGACCAAGCTCGATGGCACCGCCAAAGGCGGCGCCATCTTCGCCATCAAGGAAAAGATCGGCCTGCCGGTGAAGTTCGTCGGCGTGGGTGAAGGGATCGACGATTTGGAGCCGTTCGATCCCGACGATTATGTGAACGCGCTTTTTGAGAAATGATCGTCGCTTCAGCCTTTGGGTGAAATGATCAAGCCGGCGGCATCACGTCGTGTGCCGGGCATTTCGCCGACGGCTTCAACTTTGCGATACCCTAAGGCATGCAGCACTTGCAGAACCTCGTTCCAAGTGGGGAACGGGCGGCGGTTCTCGCGTTTGAAGCGCTCCATCGCCTTCATGAAGATCGTTTCTTCATCGGTGTAATCGCGTTCGCAGGTCGTCGGGTCGATGAGGCGACGGCGTTCGCTCGTCCGGCGCTTTTCGGCCGCGTTCGCCCGGCGACGATCAACCGCAACGGGGATATTGCGTTTGCGGCGTTCCATCGCCATTTGTGCGGCGGCACTGGCGCCATCGAGTTCGGGGTTATCGCGCGCTGGTTCAGCGCTAGCTTCGAATTGCATCACAGTTGTCTCAATGGTGTCAATCTAGGTGAGGTTGGAACTGGGCGTTCCGGCTTCGCTGAACGCGGCCTTGGCCGCGCGAGTACAGTAGATGAAAGCGATTTCGCCGATCGATCATCCCTTCGGCGGGACGATGGGAGCAGGCTTTGGCGAGCCGGGCAGTTCGCGCTCATCTTCGACTTTGCGATAGCCGAGCGAACGCAGAACTTCAAGAACCTCGCTCCAAGTTGGGAAAGGCCGGCGATTTTCGCGTTTGTATTGATCCATCGCTTTGACGAACGCTTGCTCGTCAGTCGATACAGGATCTATCGGCGGCGGAGGCACTGGATTGTCCCGTCGATCTATTGCCGCCGGGATCTTTCGCTTACGGCGTTCTATCGTTCCGTTGTTGTCCGTGTCGGGTTTCTCAGTTAGCGTTGTACCGGGTGTTGCAGGTGACATGGTCGAGCTCTCGTGTTTTGCCGTAACTCCGCTCTTAGTTAGTTCTAGCCTAACCTCACTGGCAAGGGTGTCAAGCGTAATCGTTTCGGCTCTTAACTAAAACTTGGTAAAATCGAGAATCTGTTCAGGCGGCCTCCTGAAAATGTAACGATCAGGCAAAATAATCGGTTGACTTCAGCAAAAAAGTAGGATTACTGCTTCGTGTAGCGGAAGTCTGACGACTTCCGCTGCACGAAGTCAGCATTAGGACTGGCCCATCTACCGGCATTCGCCAAAATGAATGCCATGAACGACATTCGCACCCTCCGTGGCAAACCGCTTCCTCTCGGTGTAAGCAATACAACGGAAGGCCTGAACTTCGCCCTCCTCTGCCGTCACGGCACCTCAGTGTGGCTGGTGCTCTATCCGCTCGAGGGGGACAACACCGCTACCACCGAGATCAGACTCCATCCACGTTACAACCGCACCGGTGACCACTGGCACGTTTTGGTGTTGGGACTGCCGAATGGATTTCGCTACGGCTGGCGCGTCGATGGCCCCAGCGGCGACGGCCACCGCTATAACCCCAGCTGTGTGCTGATTGACCCGGCGGCCCCGATGCTCTCGGAGGGCGCCATTTGGGCGGGCACCTGCGAAACCGACCCGCAACGAACAGGCCGGCGCAGCCTCTTCTTTCGCGGCGCACGCTACGATTGGGGCAATGATGCTCCGCCGATTGTGCCGTTGGAAGATACGGTTGTCTACGAACTGCACGTTCGTGGCTTCACCTGTCATCCTTCTTCCGGCGTTTCGAAGCCGGGCACTTTCGCCGGTTTGGTTGAGAAGATACCCTATCTGAAATGGCTTGGCGTGACGGCGGTCGAACTTCTGCCTATTCACGAATTCGACGAGTGCGATTGCCCTTTTATCGATCCCGAAACTGGCGAGCGCCATCGCAATTTTTGGGGGTACAACACGATCTCATTCGCCGCCACCAAATCGGCATACTCGGCATCAGGGATTCAGCACGGCCAGATCACCGAGTTTCGCGACATGGTCAAAGCCTTCCACGCCGCGGGCATTGAGCTTTGGCTCGACGTCGTTTTCAACCATACGGCCGAGGGCGACGACCGCGGCCGTACTTTCTCCTTTCGCGGTCTCGACAACACGCTCTACTATCTCCTCACGCCCGACGGTCGCAACTTGAACTTCTCGGGCTGCGGCAACACGATGAACTGCAATCATCCCGTCGTGCGCGATCTGCTGCTGACCTGTCTCCGTTTCTGGGTGAGCGAGATGCACGTTGATGGCCTGCGCTTCGACCTGGCCTCGATTCTCGGGCGCGATTCACAAGGCAACGTCATGGTCGAGCCTCCCATCGTTGAAATGATTGCGGAAGACGGCGTACTGGCGGATACGAAACTAATTGCCGAACCCTGGGATGCTGCCGGCCTTTATCAAGTGGGGAGCTTTCCGTTCGGCCGCCGCTGGAGCGAGTGGAACGGCCGTTATCGGGATGATGTACGGCGTTTTTGGCGAGGTGAAACCGGATTGATCGGCTATCTTGCGACCCGTCTTTGCGGCAGTGCCGACCTTTACGAATGGAACAATCGCCTACCTCGGCATTCGATCAACTTCATCACCTGTCACGATGGCTTCACGCTAAACGATCTCGTCAGCTATGACCACAAACACAACGACGCCAACGGCGAACAGAGCCGGGATGGCTCCAACGAAAATTATTCGTGGAACTGCGGCGTGGAGGGTGAAACGGACGATCCCCAAATTCAAGGTCTACGCCGGCGCCAGGCGAAGAATCTAATGGCGACCCTGCTCCTATCGCAAGGCGTGCCAATGCTATTAGCGGGCGACGAGTTCTTGCGGACACAAAAAGGGAACAACAATGCCTGGTGCCAGGATAACGAAATCAGTTGGGTGGATTGGACCCTGTGCGAAAAAAACGCCGATTTCCTGCGTTTTGTGCGCGAGTTGATTCAGCTTCGGCATCGGCATCCCGGTTTACGCCGTAAGCGCTTCTTCCGGGGAGAATTTCTCAAACGTCGCGGGCCAGCCGCGCCCTTGCTCGCCTTCCCGGTTGCCGGTCCCGTGCGTCCGGGCGATGCCGGCCTGCCCGATCATCCGGGTGCGCCGCATGAGATGCCGAAGCTCGAAGGATTGGCGGACATCGTTTGGCATGGCCAGGAACCGCGCAAGCCGGATTGGGAGACCTCGTCACAGGCGATTGCCTTCACGCTTGACGGCCGCTTCAACGGGCGCGAAATTGACCCGGATTATGCGGCGGACAATGATTTCTATGTCGCCATCAACGCCGGCCGTGAAGCGGTGCCCTTCTCCATTCCGCAGTCCCCGACCCGGCGTCGCTGGAAGCGGGTGGTTGATACCGCGTTGGCGTCGCCGCTCGATATTGTGGACGAAGCGGAAGGCCCGCAGGTTCCCGTTGCCAGCCGCTATAACGTGGCGCCGAATGCCTTGATTGTGCTCATTTCGGAGGCCGAGCCGCTTGTCTGAAAACGCAAAGCCACCTAAGCCAACTAAGCGAGCATCGTTCTACCGGCGATTCCGTTCCGCACGGAGCAGGCGTCACCCGCCTATCGAAGGCCGGCTTTGGCTGGCAGCCGCGATGATATTGTTCCTCACCGGCTACTTGAAAGGGATCAATCTATTTATCTTGCTGGGCTATGTTCTTTTTAGCATGTGGCTTGTCAATGGTCGACTCGCCTTCGTTACTTTGCGAGCGCTGCGCGGGACAATCGCACTCAAGGAACTTGCCTTCGCCGGTCAGCCGGTCGATCTGCGACTTGAACTGCATACAAACAGCAGCAAGTCGATTCGCGGGATACGCCTGACAAGCGAGAAGTTGTGTTGGTTCATCGCTCGTCTCGATCCCGGCCAGATCCTTACTTTGCGCTTCCAACATATCTTCGCCAAACGCGGGCGCCAGTCCACTGTTGCGGTGTGCGCCCGGACCTGTTTTCCGTTCGGTCTTGCTGCGTTGTCGGTTGAACTGTTCGACGTCGAATCGTGGATCGTCGCGCCGCGCATCGGCCTCCTGCATCTCGAAGGGTTCAAACAATGGCTGGCGTGCGCGAGCCGAGGCGATGGTCGATCGAGGCAATCAGTGCACTCCGCCATGCAAGGCGCTGACTTGCACGGCCTACGCGATTTTCGGCCCGGCGATAGCCCACGGTGGATCCACTGGCGCTCGTCGGCTCGGCGCGACCAAATGTTAGTTCGCGAGTTTGAAGAAAACTCGTCTGTTGATCTCATGTTGATCGTCGAAACTTGGGTTCCGCCTCAACCGTCCGAATTGCAGCTTCGGCGACTTGAAGAAATGCTTGAACTGGCTGCTACGATTGCTTATCAATGGTGTCGGCATCCACGGGCGCGATTGGGCCTGGTAGTCGATGGAGCGCCCGAAAGCGTGCTGCCTTTGCGCAGCGGTCTTGCCCACGGTGTTCGGGCGCTGGAAATGCTAGCTGTCGTCGACGGCGCTAGTTATACAGGCGGCCTCAAATGGCTACCGGAACAGCGTGATCTTGCAGTCGCCTACGTTTGCGTCTTGACGACTCAACCAAATTCACCATGCGTGCAAGAGGTGTCGCGGATGCTTCACCGCTCCGTCGCAAATATCCGGATGGGCGATGCAATCTCGTGGTATCAAGCACCATTGGAGGCCTAGTCGTCGAAGGCTCAATACGGCGCGGCTATTGATTCTTACCCTCCCCCTGGCTTTGCAGGGGGAGGGCAGGGTGGGGGCAGAGCCGCCTTGCCCAGGACTAAGTGTCAGGACACTCGCAGCTGTGCCCCCCACCCTGCCCTCCGGCCGCAAAGCCGGGGGAGGGTGGGAAGGGCGAAGTTCTGACTTGCAGAATCGGTTTGCCGCAACAGTTGTCATAAAGCCGCCCTCGCCCATGACCCGAGATCCCAAATGGCCGCGCCATTGCAATTTCGCTTGAGCACCTATCTCACGCTCGCGCTAGCCTGCTTTTGCCTGGGCTGGTCAGAACGCGATTTGCTGCCCGAATCGCTGCTGATTACGGGCGCGGTGATTGTCTTGATAATCATCGCTTACCGTGTCGAAGGGCGGTGGAGCTTATCACCCCGATCGGCCAATGTCGTCGGCGGCTTACTCGCGCTCGGACTGGTGTTCTGGATTGCCTTTCAGTTCGTGCGCAGTACAAGCCGGCCTCTCGACGTCCTGCCTTTTCCCGCAAACCTGTTGCCCTACCTCGGCCCGGTGTTGATGGTGTTGATCCCCGCGAAAATGTTTCGCCCGAAGTCGGTTGCCGATTTCTGGGCGATGCAGGGCATTGGTTTGATGGCCGTCGCCTTGGCCTGTGCGATGGCCAACGACATCTTGTTCGGCTTCGCGCTAGCTGCGTATTTCCTCTGCGTTGCCTGGAATTTGACTCTCTTTTATTTTTATCGAGAATCGAACAGAGTAAGGGTCGAGCCGTTGCCCGAAATCAATCAACATCTGGGCTTGATGCCCTCACTATTTCGCTGGTCTTTCGCGGCCATGGCGATGGCGGGCATTTTGTTTGCCGTAACGCCACGACCAGCCGAGCGGCAATGGGAAATGTCGATGATGGCCGCCGGACGGATCGAGACCGGTTTGCCGGAAGGCGCTGTCGATCTGAACCGGACCGGGAATCTCGAGCAGAATCTGGAAGTCGCTTTTCAAGTCTATGCCGATAACCGGCTAGGCGAGCCAAAGCTCGATTTGGACCCGCAGCAGCGTTGGCGGGCCGGAACACTAACGCATTACGAGGATGGAAAGTGGGCCCGCGATCGCGACTCCGGTCTGATCATCCGCGCTTGGTCCAGGCCCTATCCCGCCTGGCCACACCTACGGCAATCGAGCGAAGAAGAACGCCGCGCTCTGAGCAAAGAACGACTGCCGGACTTCGGGCCAGACGCCTACTATCTCACCTATCTGTTGCACCGAGGCGCGGGGAGCCCGAACATCATCGCCGATCCAGTGATGTGGAAGGCGAATGAGCTACCGCCGCTCTATGTCTTTTTCTCTAGAACTGGCGCCGTGCAGCAACATCAGGATGGCCGCTTCGAATGGCTCAGCGCCCTGGGGGGTTGGCGTGCGGGCTATTGCCAGACAACGGTCGGCTCTTTAGACAACGATCTCGGGCCGGCGTTTCAGGCTGCCGACGATGCTTACAAAGAGTCATTGACCGCGATCGTCAATCCGGTGATGCGAGACCGACTACGGCAGTATACTTCGAACCTGCTGCAGCGCCTTATTCTCGAGGGAAAGCTCACGCCGCAAGCCATTGCGGACGTCGATCCGAATTCCAAATCGCCCTCCGAACATCAGCATGAGGCGATCGCGCGGGCGCTGGCGAACCATCTCTCTGCATCGGGCGAGTTCGCGTATACGTTCGAACTGCGACGGCAGGATCGGTCAATCGATCCTGTCGAAGACTTCCTATTTAATACGAAGTCCGGGCATTGTCAGCGCTTCGCCTCGGCATTGGCTTTATTGCTGCGCTCCCAGGGCATTTGCAGCCAAGTCGTTCTCGGATTTCGAGGTTGTGAAAGCCAAGGGAACGGCCTGTATCTCGTTCGCCAATCATGCGCGCACGCCTGGGTTGAAGTGATCGTCTCAAGGCCTGACGCAGCGAACGACTATCGGCTGCATTGGCTCAGCCTTGACCCCACTCCGCCGGGTGACCCCGCCGAGGCGGGAAACCAAAACCTTGGGAACTGGTTCGCCAACTCGCGCGCTTGGAGCGAGCGAGCCTTTCGCCACTATGTTTTGAGTTACGATGGCGCCACCCGTGAAAGGACGCTTGAAACCGTTCGCAACGGTGTCTATGACATCTGCGAAGCGCCTCTCTACCTCCAGGTTCAGCGCCTTCTCATCGCCGTTGGCATCATCGGCTTTATGCTTCTCGTCCGTTGGGCAATCTCGAAGTTTATTCGATTTGGGAAACAAAGTGATCTCACGCAATCGCCGGCTCGCACGATCACGTTTTACAGCGAAATGATCGACATGTTAAAATGGCATGGTCATTTGCTAAAGCCGGGAGAAACCCCACGCGAACTAGCGACGCGAGCAACATACCTCTTTCGCCAACAATCCATCGAGACGGCTTATGTTCCCGGGCTGATAACCGATCTCTATTATCGAGTCCGCTTTGGCAATCAACCCCTAACTGAAGTGGAAACGTTGATCGTCGAAGACGGCCTGGCGAAACTTGAAATTGAGCTATCGGTACTGGCCGCTGCGCGGCGAAGACCACGGTAAGTACAAGCCTGAAAGCGCCACCGAAGGGTTTCGTTCTCTCTTCGCTGGCGCTTCAAGCTTTTAGCATCTACGCTCAAGGCTTACCCAACTTCGCCGTCAAACCGCACCGATCCTTCCCAGCTTGTTTCCATTGGACTTCCGGTCAAGCGTGAATTACTGTTACCAACAGATACGCACTCGCTACGCAGCCGGGTATTGATTGGTTTGCCGCTGCGCAAAACGAAAAGGAGAAGGAACTCCGTCACGATTGCCGGTATTACGATTCGCCTGCGGGAACTGCAATGAATTGGCTTCGAGAAGCCGACGCCGAACCTTTACCGGGCTACAAGCTCATCAGGCCGCTTGGCACCGGCGGCTTTGGTGAGGTTTGGCTCTGCGAGGCGCCCGGGGGCATCCACAAGGCGATCAAGTTCGTCTATGGCAATTTACACGCGGTTGATGGCGGCAATATTCGCGCGGAGCAGGAATATCGCGCCCTACAAAAAGTTAAAGAAGTTCGCCACCCGTTCGTTCTGACGATCGAGCGCATCGATGTCTGCGAAGGCGAACTCGTCATCGTGATGGAGCTGGCGGAGAAAAGTCTGCACGACTGCTTGGTCGAGCAACAGGAAGCCGGCCGGCTCGGCATTCCCCGCGACTTGCTCCTTAGCTATCTATCCGACGCGTCCGACGGCCTCGATTATCTGATCGATCGCTACAACCTCCTTCATCTCGATGTTAAGCCTCGCAACTTGTTTCTGGTGGGCAACCATGTCAAAGTCGCCGACTTTGGACTGGTGAAGAACCTGGAACGCCAGAGCTCATCGGGTTTAATGGGCGGCATGTCTCCGATGTACGCCGCCCCTGAAACCTTCTCCAGCAACATTTCCAAGCACAGCGATCAATACAGTTTGGCGATCGTTTATATGGAGTTGCTGACGGGCCAGCGCCCGTTCTCGGCAAGGACAATCCGACAACTCGCTTTGCAGCACATGAGCGAGGACCCCGATCTACGGGCCTTGCCGGAACGTGATCGGCCGATCATTGGACGGGCGCTGGCGAAAGATCCCGCCAAGCGTTTTCCCAACTGCGTGTCGTTTATTCGTGCGCTGGGCGGAATTGTCGGGCGACCCGATACGTTCATCGACATCGAGATGCCGACGCCGCCGCCCTTGCGGCCGTTGTCTCCCGATGAAAAGACACCGCCGACCGCTCCGCGATACAAAACGGAGCCGCCGCCGAGGAAGCCCGCGACCGCGCACGACGACAGCACCGATAGCGAGCTGATGCATGCCACGCTCGCCCAGGTCGACGTCGGCACGCTGCGGCCTGCGATCTTCATCGGGGTCGGAGGTTTTGGCCTCATTGCCTTGAAAGAATTACGACGACGACTGCTCGATCGCGTGGGCGACCTGTCGCAAACGCCTTCGTTCCGCTTTCTCTACCTCGATGCCGATCCCGAAGCCGGTACGGAAGCAGCCGCCGGCCCTGCCGATAAGGCGCTGCGCGATGACCAGGTTTTTCCGATGCGTCTTCAAGCGGTGACGAACTACCGCCGTCGTATCCTAGATCATCTAAATGAATGGTTGCCGCGGGAAAAACTCTACTCGATGCCCCGATCGCTGCAAACCATGGGATCGCGTGCAATCGGCCGGCTTGCTTTCTGCGATAATTATCTCCGCTTCGACACGCGGTTTACGCGCGATGTCCAGATTGTCACCCATCCCGAATCGTTAGCCCAGACGATCACGCAATCGGGAATGACGTTGCGCGACAATTGCCCACGCATCTTCGTGCTTGGCTCGACTATTGGCGGCGCCTCGGGAATGCTCACCGATCTCGGCTTTACCCTCCGACGCCGGCTGACGAAAATGCAATTCCTGAAAGCGCCGATCACCGCTTTTCTCTTTTGCGGCGCCCCGCACGACCCGGCCACGCCGAAGCAAGACCTGGCAAACCTGACCGCGACGCTCACCGAGTTAAATCATTTTCACGATCCGGCCATTACCTTCAGTGCTCAGTACGGCGGTCCGGATGGGCCGAAGATCGTCGCTCAAGATTTGCCATTCACCAGCATTTACTTGATGGAACGGGAAAACCGCGGGCCAGATGCTCCGGAGCAATGTGCCGCCCACCTGGCCAGTTATCTCGTGCAGGATCTCGCCTCGCCACTCGGCAGCGAGCTCGATCGCATTCGCGAACAACCTGTCCCTGTCGGTCGTTCGCCCTTCCGCAGTTTCGGCGCGGCCGGCATTTGGTTCCCACGCGGCTTGATGCTCCGGGCCGCTTCGCGGCTGATGTGCCAACGGCTGTTGCTCGATTGGCAAGATAGCGGCCCGCTCCATGCCTATAAGCCCGTTGACGACCTCTGCTCCAAGATGCAGGTCACCCCGGCCTTGCAGCCGGATGCGGTGATCGCACGGCTCGAGAAATCAGCGACCGCCGGTCATCCGCTCTTCTCCGAAGCCCTGGTCACCCTCATGGCGGAACTGGAGAAGGACATTCCCAATGGCGTTGACGATACGCCGGCCTGGTCCAAGAAAGCCTTGGAGCGAATCACAAACTGGGTCGGTTCAACGAACGAAGAATCAGGCGCCGGCTCTTATCTACAAAGCCGGGTAACGCGTGCTCTCAATCAAGCGGTGCTCGATCTAGCCAACGAGTTCACGACTAAGCTGCACGAATACGCCATTCAACTGATGGAAAAGCCTGGCAAGCGTATCGCTGCGGCTGAGGCCGCTTTGTTTCGCATGTCTAAGTTCTGCATGCAGCAGGCCGATGCCGTGGCACGACGCATCAATGATCTCTCCGACAAGAGCGCCACAGCCTGGAGCGAGGTGAAGGCGAATTACGAAGTCTGCGCCAGCGGCAGCGGTTTTCGTATCTTCGGCAGCCGGGCGCCGCGAAATATGCGGTCGCTGCTGACCTCGTTGATGGATTACGCCCGGGCGAAACTGAAAGAACAGCTCGAAAGCGCGGCCGCTCGGCTCTTCCGAGGCGTGCACAACGGCCTGACTGACAAGCTGCGCGACTTGACCTTCTGCCGTCAACGCTTGACTTATTTGGAGCGAATTCTCGAGCCGTCTACCGCTGGAAGCCACAGCGGCAGCCATCCGGGGCTGTTGCCGTCGGCGCCGTCCACCGCTCCGCTGTCCTCGGTTGATACGAAGGGGACTGACCAGATTCTGCTCCCCTTCGGGGAGAGCGATATCGAATGGGCTGCCGCCCGGTTCGTCCTCAACATCACCGGTGAGCAATGGATTCGCCTCGAAGAAATTCTGCAATCACTGGTCCTGGCGCCGCTCGGCGGGCTGCACACTCTCTGCCAGAAAGCAGGTGATCTTATGGCCCAGTTGGCTGGACCCTTGATCGACCAGACGGCTGCTTACCTCAACAAGATTCTCGACGTGGCCGACGTCTCCGAAGGCGAATTCGTTGCGGGAGGCAAACGGGCGAATATAGTAACCCTCGTTCAGAAATGCTGGGAACGCGCCAAGCCGTTGGTGCCAGGCGACGCCGTAGACCAGACTCCCTTTCTCATCGTACCTGCCACCGATGCAGGGACATCACTCTCCGAGGAAGTGCGCAGAGCATGCCCTCGATCAAAATCATGCAATCGGTCGGACAGACGAGCGACATTACGGTCTGCCGGGAACAAGGTCACCTGCACGGCAAGAATCTGGAAGAAATGCTCAGCCACTGCCGTGAAGCCTATCTGGAAATGACGAACAATTCCGCTACCTCACCCCATTCGCGGTTCGATATTCTCGAATGGACACCGCTCGGGTTCTAGCGCAGCCACACTTATTGCCTGTCGCGATTCTCTCTTTACACGATCCAAGCATCATGATATTGGGCGTCTCTCTCGCACGAATATTTAAGACGTACTTGCGCGCGAAAGCCGGTCGGGGGGCCGGGCAGGTGCGGAACGGGGGAAGTTCCATGGTCCGATCCTATGCGGCAGCCGCGTTGCTGCTGCTAATGGCTGCGCCGATATGCATCGCCGAGCCGACGGCAAGCGAGGATGCCCCGCCGCCGTGGTATAAGCGCCTTTTTAGCAGTTCCAAACCAAAACCGGCGCCCAAGCCGCCGGAAGCAACGACCAGCGAAAAACCGCCAACGTGGAAGGATGTTTCACGCTCGCTCGAGCAGGAAACCGCCCTCTATCTGGAACGTATCAATCTCTGTACCCGCTTAAGACAGATTGCCACCGAAACCGGCGACGAAGCCTTGATTCAAAAAGCTGATGCTTTGGAACAACAGGCTGATTTCGTCTTCAAGAAGCGGACGAAACCGCTTGAATCGATTGTCAAAGACGTCAAAACGTCCGAAGCCGCGCTCGAACAGCGCCGACAATCGACAGCAGGCGCCTCGGCCTCCCGTGTCGGTGGACGTTCTGCGAACGGTCGACCCATTCCTCAGCCGGAGTAACGCAATGAAGCGAGCACTCTCTATCCTGGTAGCCGGCTTGTTGCTGACGGGCTGCACGCCGTTGAACAAGCAGGTGGTCTCGGAATCCGCAAAGCCGAAGACCGGCCGCGATGTGCCGGAACCGGTAAAGAAACTACTGCCTGCTGAGCAGGTGAACGAAAAAAACGCGCAGAGCCAAGCTAAGTTGCTTGAAGAGACGCTGAACCGTGAAAGTGGCAACGAGCGAGCCGCGACGGCGAGCAGAGATCGTTAGAAATAAAAAAGGGTCGCCTAGGCGACCCGATCGGGCCAACTCGCTAACGCTCTATCGCCATCGGCGATAGTAGCCGCCGCCATAGTAACCTCGGTTATAGCCTCGGTTATAGCCATTGCCGTAATAACCGTTGTTGTAATAGCCACTGTTGTAACCGCCGTAGTAAGCCGGATACGAGCCATAGTAGAAGCTCGTTGATGGGTAAACTGCCCCGGGCGAAGCATAGCTGCTGGTTGGATAGTAGCCATAGCCAGTGCCGTAAACGGGTGCGGCATAAGCATATCCTGAATTGTAATAGCCGCCCCGAAGCCAAGTTGCCTTGGCGTCATCGGCAAAATAGGCTGATGCACCCAAGATCAAGGATGCCAATAAAAAGTTGCGCACCGGAAGTTCCTCCGTCTAAGTTGCGGATCTCCTTTTCCTCGTGGTATTTCTTCCCCTAGCCGATGTAGGTGCAAAAGGCGGGCCAATTATCTGGTCACTTCCCGATCGTGGCCGCCTTCGCTTTGCTCGCCCTCACCGAACCATTGGATCACATAGAAGAACACCGGCGTCAAGAAGATGCCAAACAGCGTGACGCCGAGCATACCGCTGAACACCGCTAAACCGAGCGAGTGGCGCATTTCAGCCCCAGCGCCCTGGGCAAACACCAAGGGGATGACGCCAAAGATGAAAGCGAAGGAAGTCATCACGATGGGCCGAAGTCGCAACCGGGAAGCCTCCAAAGTCGCTTCGCGAAGCGGTACGCCGGCCTCGCGCTTCTGTTTCGCAAATTCGACGATTAGGATGGCGTTCTTACACGCCAAGCCGACGAGAACGACGAAGCCGATCTGCGTGAAAATAGATACTTCGATGCCGCCCAAATTGACGCCGACGATCGAGCAGAGCAGACACATCGGTACCACGAGGATGACCGCCAACGGCAATTTCCAGCTTTCGTACTGGGCAGCCAGCACCAGAAACACAAACACAACTGCCAAAGCGAAAAACCACATGGCCGTGTTGCCTGCCTGATTTTGGAGATAGGCCAATTCCGACCATTCCAACTGCATCGACTGCTGCAAGTTCGCTTCGCCGATCTTCTGCATCAGTTCGATCGCTCGGGCGGAGCCTTCACCTTCAGCCGCATTGCCGGTGACGGCTGCCGCCGAGTACATGTTGTACCGCATCACCATCACCGGGCCTGAGGTGTCCCGAACGTCCATGAAGGTTCCGAACCGGACCATTTGATTACGCTTGTTGCGAACCTGAAGTTGGAGGATATCCGCGACTTGAGCGCGGAACTTCGGATCGGCTTGAACGTTCACCTGCCAGGTTCGGCCGAATTCGTTGAAATTATTGACGTAATACGAGCCTAAGTAAATTTGCAAGGTGTCGTACACATCGCTAATCGGTATGCCGTAGGCCTGGCACTGGTCGTGGTCGATATGGAGATATAGCCAGGGGGTGTTGGCGCCGGAGCTATTGAATAAACCTTGCAGACCTGCGGTTTTATTGCCATGAGCGACGATGCTGTTGCTCACTTGTTCGAGTTGCTCCAACGGCACATCGCCGCGCGCTTCGACAATCAGATTGAAGCCGCCGGTCGTGCCAAGGCCGTCAACCGGCGGCGCTCCGAATGCCTTCACCGTTGCGGCACGCACCTCGTGGCAGCGCTGCTCCAGTTCCAGCGCAATGGCATCGGCAGTCAGCTTGGGATCATGGCGTTTGCCGAATTCATCGAGCATAATGTACATCGAACCAAGGTTGGGCGCCTTGGCGTTCAGAATGAGCGACTGGCCCGAGATGCCTACGGTATTTTTCACACCTGGAGTGTTACGGGCAATCTCTTCGATCCGGGCCATGATTCGCTCCGTCCGTTCCACCGAAGCCGAGTCGGGCATTTGCACGTTCAAGATCAAGTAGCCCTTATCCTGTTGCGGAATGAACCCGGTCGGCGTGCGCACAAATTCCCAATAGGTCGCCGCCAGCAGCCCGGCATAGAGCGCCAACACAACGACGCTCAACTTCAGGGCTTTGCCCACCAAGCTACCGTAGGCAACCGTCACTCCATCGAAGAATCGGTTGAAGGCGCCGAAAAAACGTCTCAGGCCGGCATTAACGGGTCGGATAATGAGCCGACCAATGGCGCCCCCAATGATCATCCCCGGAATGAAATATGTTACAAATTCAATGGCGACGACCGTTGTGCTGCGTGCAGCGCTTTCCGTTCCCGGATCAGCGAGCGCCGGCAGGCCGAAATGACCGGCTAGGAATTTGGGGCCTAGCCAGTACGTCAATACGCCGCCGAGTATCCCGAAAAACCACCAGGGCAAAGCCTCTTTCTGGTGATGATGCCCCGGGTTCTTGTCGTCGGCTTTGAATATCAGCACCGCACGCGATGGCGTCATCGTCAAAGCATTGATGGCCGAGATGATGGTCGAGACAGCAATGGTCACGGCAAACTGTCGGAAGAATTGACCGGTGATGCCGCCAAGAAAACAGCAGGGAATGAATACCGAACTGAGAACCAGTGTGATAGCCAGCACGGGTCCTGTGATTTCTTCCATTGCCTTGATGGTCGCGGAGCGCGCATCGAGGCCGCTGGCCATCTGCCGTTCGATATTTTCAAGCACGACGATCGCATCGTCCACTACGATGCCGATCGCTAACACAAGTCCGAAAAGCGTGAGATTGTTGAGCGTAAAGCCCATCAACGACATGATTGCAAAGGTTCCCACCAGAGAGACGGGCACATCGATCATCGGCAAGATCATCGCCCGCCAGTCCTGCAGAAACAACAGCACGACAATCGCGACAAGAATGATCGCATCGCGTAGGGTGAAAAACACCTCCGAAACAGACTCCCAGATAAAAGGCGCCGTGTTGTAAACAATCTCATATTTGAGTCCTTCGGGAAAACGCGGCTTGGAGATCCTTCATCTTGGCGTCGACGCCCTTGGCGGTGTCCAAGGCGTTGGAACCAGGCAATTGATAGATGGTCAGCCCGACAGAAGGGCGGCCGTTGAGAGTGCAGGACTGATCGTATTGTTGCGCGCCGCGCTCGACACGTGCGACGTCGCGCAGGCGCACGATGCCGCTCGAAGTGGAGGAGTCCATCGTCGAGGAAGCGCCACCGCCGGAACTGTCGCTCGAACCTGTTTGACTCGCCGATGGAGTACCCGTTGTTGGGGCGACGCCGGTCGTGGAATCAACCCCGCTTTTGATGATGATGTTCGCGAACTGCTCCGGGTCCACCAACCGACCCTGAGTGGTGATGGTCAACTGAAATTGCTGCCCTTGGGGGACCGGCCTTTGGCCGATTTGTCCTGCCGCCACCTGAATGTTTTGTTGACTGATCGCCGTGACCACATCTTTTGCCGAAAGATTGAGTGCCGCCATCTTATTCGTGTCAAGCCAAGCGCGGAGGCTATAATCGCGCTGGCCGATGTAGCCGACTCCGGCAACCCCTTTGACTCGGCCCAGTTCATCGCGCACATCGATCGTGGCATAATTACTGAGAAAAAGCTCTTCCTCCGTACGGCTCTGAAACTGCGCAGTCGATACGAGATTGACAATCATCAACGTATTCGGAGACATCTTCTTGACGGTGATCCCCTCACTTTGCACGACTGCCGGAACGACAGGCAGTGCCAGCGAGACGCGGTTCTGGACCAGCACCTGGGCCATATCCGAATCGGTGCCGAGCTTGAAAGTGACAGTCAACGTGTAACTGCCGTCGTTGGTGCAGCGCGAGGACATGTACATCATTCCTTCGACGCCGCTCACCTGCTCTTCAATAGGCGCCGCCACCGTATCGCGCACGGTCGTGGCATTAGCCCCTTGATAGTAGGCCGTGACTTGAACGGTGGGGGGAGTGACATCCGGATACTGGGCAATAGGCAGCGTGAAAGCCGCAACGCTCCCGGCCAGCATAATCACCAGCGAGATCACGGTTGCGAATATCGGGCGATCGACAAAGAATTTAGCTATCACCGGATTCGTCCCTCTCAAGCACGCTCGCCTCCACCCCGCTTGCCGGGGTGGAGCGCATGTTCGTAGCCGGAATGCTCCCGGCCGGGTCTTGCTCCCCGGTCTTCTCGCCCTCGGCGTTGTAGCTGAACGTTGTCCGGTTGCCAGCCGGATCGGTGACCGTCTTCACCTCGCCGTCGGCATCGTAGGCCGTGGTTGTCGTCCCCGTGGCCGTCTGCACCGTCGTCAGGTCGCCTTCCGCGTCGTAGCCGTAGGTGGTGCGATTGCTGTTCGCATCGGTCACGGTCTTCACTTCATGGTGGGCATCGTACGTCGTCGTCGTCCCCGCGGCGGTTTGGACAGTCGTCTGGTTGCCCGACGTGTCGTAGCCGTAGGTCGTGGTATGACTGATCGGATCCATCACCGATTTGATTTCGCTCATTCACTTGTTCGGTCGAGCGACAATGTGCGTTTCAAGACTTACCGTCTGTGGCCATGCCGCGTCAAATGCACCAACAATTCTATCATCGTCAACATTCTGAGGTTTCCAGCCGGCGGGCGGCTGAGAATTCAGTAACGTGTTCCACACCTCCGCTGCGACTGGTCTAACGTCATTTGAATGGCTTTCAAGACGAACAATCCAATCAGCCCAAACACTTGCCGTGGCAAAATCCCCCTTTACTTCTTGCTTCCATCCGTTCGGTAGATGATGGCTAATTTCTCTGACGAGTGAATCAGTCGCTGCTTCCCGGAACTGATTGCGCTTGATAGCCTCCGCGAAGCAAAGCCATTCAACATGGAAAGCTGCCACATCATTTTGGCCAAGCAGGTCGGCAATCTCAAGGTAGGGCACAGCCGGTTTCTGCCGCAAATAGTCCGTCAACGTTTCGAAATCGAGACATCGCAGACGTTCAATTATTCGTTTTTTCCAGTTACCTTGCCATGCTAAGCTCATTGCGGCACCTATTTATAAGGCACGATAGGTAAATCGCATATCATTTGTCCAAGAAATTCATTGAGTTGGAACGGTTCTATTGGTGATAAGTCAGGAACAACTTCAAACAGATCGCCGTTACAAAGCTCCACGGCTTTATAGACCGTCCCATCGGGCTTGACGACCACAAACTGCCCAGGTCGGGACTCGGCCGTTTCCAGAATATCACCAGCGGCCACTTCGGTATCGAACTCTCTCGCCGCTGCCAAAGCAATGCTGAGCAACTGCGGGCCGGGAACTTCGGCCTCCTGAATCCATTTCAAGAAGGTTTTGTAGCCAAGCTCACTCCACTGCACCTTCACGCCGATCGCAAGTGGATAGTCAGTCCCAACCCGGTCCCAATACTCAATCTGTTCGCCGACAAACTCTCGATCGACTCCGAGAGATGCGGCGAGAAAGTCAGACAATGGTCTGTTATCCACATGTGACCGGAACGATAGCTCGTAAAATTTCATGGCTACTTCCGACTGTTAAAAAGATCGATGAGTTTTTGTTCGGATTCTGCCGAGAGGCCACCATTCTTCGCTTTCATCATGCCATTAAAAGCCCTTCGTGCATCTCCTATCAAGCCACCGGAATCGACCATATTTGTGTACAGATCGAACTCGGCCTGTGTCAGACGAACGTGCGCTCGACCCCGGCAAGCCGGTGGCGGCAAAGCCAGTTGCAAACACT
Source organism: uncultured Planctomycetota bacterium (assembly GCA_963718635.1). Lineage (GTDB taxonomy): Bacteria > Planctomycetota > Planctomycetia > Gemmatales > Gemmataceae > JAIOQJ01. Next base: position 818,404 of record OY970367.1, read on the forward strand.
TTATCGCGTATTCTTGCAGCTTCGCCCAAAGCACGGGCCGCTTGCGAACGCTACCTGATCCTCTCATAAACTTCACGTATCGCCCGAATAATTAAAATCGCCGAGAGCGCCCGATCATAGGCGCCCAGGGCAACGTGCCGACTCCAACTCTTGCAAGCGAAAACCCGACAATTCCGCCCAGTAATATGCCCACGAAATAGGAAACTGCCGCGCGCAGCCGTTGGGATAAGAACACGGGCTTGGCGCCCCACTCTTGAATCACATAGAAGAAAACGGGAGTGAGGAAGATGCCGAAGATAGTTACGCCCAACATGCCGCTGAAGACCGCAGTGCCGAGCGAGCGGCGCATTTCCGCTCCAGCGCCAGAAGCGTTCACGAGGGGCAACACGCCAAAAATAAAGGCAAATGACGTCATCAAAATAGGGCGCAGGCGCAAGCGCGAAGCCTCCTTGGTGGCCTCGAAAGTCGGCCTGCCTTCATGCTGTAGCTGCCGAGCGAACTCGACGATCAGGATCGCATTTTTGCAGGCGAGTCCCACCAGCACAATCAGCCCGATTTGGACGAAGATATTCACATCGCGATTGGTAAAGAGGACCCCGGCGACGGAGCAGAGCAGACACAAAGGGACGACCATAATAACGGCCAATGGAAGCGACCAACTTTCATACAAGGCCGATAAGGCCATGAAAACGCACACGACAGCCAGGATGAAAACATAAATGGCCGTGTTGCCGGCCAGTATCTGCAGATACATCAACTCCGTCCATTCAATCTTCATCGAACGGGGCAAAGTCTCCTCCGCCAGTTTGTTGATGGCGTTGATCGCGTCTCCGCTGCTCTCGCCGGGAGCGATGTTGCCGTTGATGGCAGCAGACGTGTAAAGCTGATAGCGCGTGACGGAAATAGGGCCGCCGATCTCTCGCGGTTGGACGAGCGTACTTAGAGGCACCATTTCGTTGGCGCTGTTGCGAACGTGGAAAAGGTTGATGTTTTCAATGCGCGTGCGGAACTTGCCTTCCGCCTGCAACGTGACCTGCCAGTGACGGCCAAATTCATTGTAACTGTTCACATAAAGAGAGCCGAGGAACATATCGAGTGTCTGGTTCACATCGTTCAAAGGCACTCCGAGAGCGGATACTTTGGAGCGATCGATATCGAGAAAGTATTGCGGCATGTTCGAACGAAATTGAGTCGTAGCACTGGCGAGAGCCGGAAGCTTGCGAAACTTTGTCAGCAAGCCATCCATCTGTTGTTCGAGCGCCTGAACCCCTAGCCCGCCGCGATCTTCGACGAGGAATTTGAAGCCGCCGGCGCTGCCCAAGCCCGGAATCGGGGCCGCGCCGAAAACGGTGACCTGGGCATCGGGAACCTTCGCGAGCCACTGGCGGCGGAGCTCGGTCATAATGGCGGTATCGCTGAGACCTCGACGTTCCGCGAAGGGTTTCAGCACGATAAACATGGAAGCAAAATTAGGACTGTTCGCCTGAAGCAAAAACGACATGCCGGATGTCGTCACCGTATAGCCGACTCCAGTCGTCTTCAGGGCAATCGCTTCAACAGCCGAGGCTGCTTCCTGCGTTCTCTCCAGCGAAGCCGCGTCCGGCAACTGGATGTTGACGATCAATCGGCCTTGATCCTGCTGCGGTACAAAGCCGGTGGGGGCCTTGCGAAAGGTCCAGACGGTCAGCACCAGCAAGCCAACGTACAAGATGAGGACCAAAACGTGTGCTCGCATGAACTTGCCGACAAGCCAGGCATAGCCCGATGTGCTGGCGCCGAAGGCCCGGTTGAAAAGCCAAAAGAACCAGCCGAACACGTTGTCGAGCAGCCACGCTGCCGGATCGCGCCGAACGCCGCGCGGCTTCAGAAGAATCGCAGCCAATGCCGGGCTGAAGGTGAGCGAGTTGATTGTCGAGAAGATCGTCGACACTGCAATCGTTACCGCGAATTGACGAAAGAACTGACCGGTGATTCCCGTAATAAACGCGCACGGAACGAAGACGGCGCACAAGACCAATCCGACGGCGATGATCGGCCCGGTCACTTCGTCCATCGCCCGGCGGGTTGCTTCGCGCGCATCGAGTCCCCGGTCCATCCACCTTTCGACGTTTTCGACCACAACAATGGCATCATCGACGACGATGCCTATCGCCAATACTAGGCCGAAGAGAGAGATGTTGTTCAAACTAAAGCCGATGGCCGCCATTACGGAAAACGTTCCGACAATGGCAACGGGCACGGCAATTAGCGGGATCAGGGCCGCGCCAGCTTTGCAAAAACACGAGCACGACGATAGCCACTAAGCCCACGGCTTCGAGTAATGTCCGCTGAACGTCATTGACGGAATCGCGGATAAACGGCGTCGTATCGTAAGCGATCCGATAATCGATGTCCTCGGGAAAACTTTCTTTTAACAGTTTCATCTTCGCCCGCACGCGGTCAGCGACGTCGAGCGCGTTAGTGCCGGGAAGTTGATAGAGCCCGATGCCGACTGAAGGCCTGCCGTTGAAGCGGCAGATGGTGTTGTAATTCTGCGCGCCAGTTCAACGCGCCCCACATCGCGCAAGCGCACCGTTCTCGGCGCGGGTGAATACATCTGTAAATCGCTGCCGCTGCTTTCGAAGGACGGAGCTGTAGCGGAATCGGATGTTGATGGGGAGCCGTCCGTATTTGGCGGGTCGGTGCTGGGACTGTCGGTGCTCGATGATGGGTCGGCCCCTGCCGCTGCCGGTGCGGCCGAGGCATCGGTCGTCGTTGGATCGAATGGCGAGGCGGGAATATCGCCGAGCGTCACGCTGCCGGCGAGCGACGCCAACAAGGATTTCACGCCTAGCCCACTCTTCGCGCCCCCTTGCCGGCCGGCTCGATCACCCGTCCGGTAGGCGTCATCATCAGGGGGCTGCCGCCCGTCTTGACGATGATGTTGCGAAATTGTTCCGGGTCGGAAAGTCGTCCGAGCGCATCGAGCGGAAACTGAAAAGCCTGCCCCGGCATGATCGGAGGCTGGCCGATTCGGCCCGCGGGCGCGTCGACGTTTTGGCTGCGCACGGCCGCAGCGACATCCATCGCAGTCATATTGCGCGCGGCAAGTTGTTGCGGGTCGAGCCAGATGCGCATGCTGTAATCGCGCTGGCCTTGAATGTTCACATCCGAAATGCCATCGACGCGGAGCAGTTCATCCTTGCAGTAGATTGTCGCGTAGTTGCTTAGATATTCGTCGTTGTAGGTTCCATTCGGAGAGATAAAGTTGACGATCATCAACATGTCTGGCGTGCGCTTGCGGATGGTGATGCCCTGATTCTGCACGGCGGAAGGCAACTGAGGCATGGCGAGCGTGACGCGATTTTGCACCATCACCAGCGCCGTCTTCAGATCGGTGCCAATATCAAAGGTCACCGTCAATGTGTATGAGCCATCGTTTCCCGATTGCGAGGACATGTAGAGCATGCCCTCGACGCCGTTGACCTGTTGTTCGATCGGCGCCCCGACTGCATCGGCCACCATCTGGGCGCTGGCGCCGGGATAGCTGATGGAGATCGATACGCCTGGAGGCGTGATCCGAGGGTATTGAGCGATCGGCAGATAAAGCAGCGAAATGCCGCCTGTCAACGTGATAAATACCGAAAGCACGGTTGCAAATATCGGTCGGTCGATGAAAAACCGCGGAATCATTCAGCACACCAAATTGAAACGATACGAAGCAGACAAGGGCGCGGGCCGTAAAGTTGTTTACAGTCTTATTTTTTCTTTCCAGTCGGCGGCGGAGGTTGCGGTCTGCTGCCTTGAATGGGCGATTCCGCGTCGTTGCTCGTCAGGAACGGCATCCTCACTTGATCCGGTTGAATGACAATTTTGGGCCTGAGTTGCGGCAACCCGCCGACGACTACCCAATCTTCAGCTTTCAACCCGGTCTTTTTTTCTTCGTCCCAAGGTTCAATCACGCGCAAACCATTCTCTTGAAGCGCACCCGTGACAACACGACGTTCTTGAATTTTGTTTTCGGCATCAACGACGTAGACAAATTTCAGCCCCTGGTTGGAACCGATGGCGCGATCGATCACCAGCAGCGCTTGATGCGGCCTGCCGATCGTCAACCGTATCCGGACGAACATTCCCGGCACCATCCGCCACGTGCCGCTTTCCGTGCGCTTATTCTTGAAAACACCTCGGAAAGTAATGGTGCCCGTCGACGGGCTGATCTGATTGTTGATGAAATCGATCTCGCCCTTCCAAGGGAAATTCTCTTCGCCTTCCAGTGCCATGCGCACTTCGTAACCCGGAGTTTCCGAACCACCTTTGCCGTCTTTCGAGGCAGTTGCCACCGCCGTCTTTGCCTGGTTAAAGCGGTCGTAGGTGCGCTGATCGACATTGAACGAAGCCCGCATTTGATCCATCGAAACAATCGTCGTCAGCAACGTCTGGTCGGCCGTGACGAGGTTTCCGGGCGTGTAGAAATAGCTGCTGATCCGACCGCTGATCGGCGAGGTGACATGAGTCCAGGCAAGGTTCTTGTTAGCAGCGGCCAAGGTCGCTTCGGCGGCTTTCGTCCGCGCTTCACCCGCGTCAAGAGCCGCCTTGTCTTGATCGAGCTGTTGTTGACTGATTGCCGCTGAAGACCCCAGCGAGCGGTCTCGATCGTAGGTGATCTTTGCCAGCCGTTGCTGGGCCTCATTCACCGCAACCTGAGCGTGCGCTTGATCGGCGATCGCCTGATAGGGGGATGGATCGATCTCGAAGAGAACGGTCCCTGCCGTCACCTCCGCTCCTTCTTTGAATGGCTTGTCCATCTTCTGCAAATAGCCGGTGACCCGAGCCCGTATGCCGACGGAATCGACGGCATTGGTTTGGCCGGTATAGTCCACAAAGTCAGTCACTTCGGCCGAAGCCGGATGGCTGACCGGGATCGGCGGCAACGTATTCGTGGGCGCTACCGGCGCCGGCTTTGGTTGACAGCCGAGTGAAACAAAAAGCAGACTAGAAGAAATGACCAGCGAAATTATGAGTCGAGAGAGGTTCATTAAGAAAGCCCTATATCTAGCCCAGTCGGAACCAAAACCGGTAGCAAAAAGCAAGGATCGCTTGATGGCGATCGGGAAATTCAGCGATAAATCATGCACCCTGGAAGGGCTTTTTGCAGTTGCAACACACCGCGATCGGTGGCGAAGGTTTTGTTTAGTCTAAGCTCGCGCAACTCCTGCATTCCGACAATGGCTTGCAAGCCTAGATCGGTGACCCGTGTATCGGAGATGTCGAGCGACTGAAGTTGTTTCAAATTCGTCAGTCCTTTCAAGGCAGTATCGGTGATCCGAGTTCGGCTCAAGTTGAGCTTGCGCAGTTTCGTCATTCCGGCCAACTCCAGCGCCCCCGCGTCAGTCAGCGTTGAAAGGTCCGTGAGTTCCAAATCCACTAACTCGGCTAGCTGAGCGATCTCTTTAACGCTTTTGTCGCTAACCTGGCTGCTGCTGAGATTCAGCCGCCGCAACTGTTTGAACTGTCCCAGGTGTTTAGCCGCTTTGTCGGAAACATTAGTGTTAGCTAGCACCAATGATCGGAGATTCGGCAATTGTTCGAGATATTGGGTGCAGTCATCGTTCACCTTGGTGTTTGCCAGATTCAACGAGAGCAATTTCTTAAGGCCCGCAACGTGTTTCAAACCTGCGTTCGTGATGGCGGTATTGTTCAGATAAAGCTCCTGGAGATCGTGCAGTCCGGTCAAGTGCTTCAGGCCGGCGTCCGTGATTTTCGTGTCGCTTACGCTGAGATCTTGAAGATGGGTCAGGCTCGCAATCTCGCGCATGCCCGCATCGGTTATTGCCGTAGATGCAATGAAAAGCTTACGCAGTTCTGTGAAACGCGCGATCTCATTCATCCCCGCGTCCGTCAATTTCGTCGTAGCCAAACCGAGCTTTCGCAGGTCCTTTAGCTCTGTGAGTTCTTTCAGGCCGGCCGTTGACACCACCGTCCCTCCCAGATCCAGATCCTGCATAAACTTGAGGCCGGCCAATTCTTTCATCCCAGCGTCAGTAACTTTGGTTCCAACGAGAAAGAGCCCGCAGTTCGCTATCTTGCGCCAGTTCTTTGAGCCCCGCATCGGTTACGTCTGTAAAGCCGAGACTCAATTCACGCAACTCTTTGAGCCCGGTCAGTTCTTTCATGCCGGCATCGGTCACTTTGGTCTTGAGGAGCGAAAGCTTCTGTAGGTGTTTCAGATGCGCTAAACCTTTAAGATCGGCATCCTTGGCCGAACTGAGCGTGAGATAAACCGAGACGACCGGCTTTTCCGGGAGCTTGTCATCGCGAATGACTTTCCCGCCCAGCTTCTCAATCACTTTCACGACCTGCTCTTCCGCATCGTCCGCGCAGGCGCCGAATGTGGTTGACTGAGCGACCGCAAGCATAAGAATCAATCGTCGGATCGTTATCATGTTACGCCCGACGTTTAAGAAGCGACAACTCCCATCGTAGGCATTGTACCGGTTTTCTTGGTGAGCGCTGGACAACGCAAGGTCGCTCTTCGCGGTGTCCCTTTTGCGTCGTCCATCTATCCGCAAAACCGGTTCATCCGCCATAAGGCGAGCAGCAGACTGATTGTGACCTCTCGCAATCGCCACGAATCCTACGCCGAAACAGCCGGAATGTCGATAAAACGGATGATTCTTGATATCAAATTGGGAGCCGCGCATGCTGCGAGCATTCATGTTGACTGCAATTTTCTGTGCCGCAGTTGCTAACGCCGTCAGTGCAGCCGAGCCGGTGGTAATTGTGCTGCAATCGCCGACAGGAGAGCCGTTGCCGGCGCCGCCTAGCGTGGTCGTTAACGGCCAGACCTACGTACCCGGCACGCTGGGCGATGCCTATTCCGCGCCGAGCCGAGATCAACGCCGAGCAGATTGGCGCTATCGGGCTGCCGAACACATTTGCGCACCCGACGGCTGCCCCACCGCCGTTGGATGCAGCAATGCTTGGACGGAGTTCAAATTTGTCTTTGGCTCTTGCCGTCAATTCTTCGGGACTGCCGATTCGACCGAGGGCTGTTGCAACAAGACGACTGTACCTCCGCCGGCCCGAAGTTATTTCCGCCACTTTAATGACTAAAGTCGGTTGCTCACGCAATTCAACTCGCTTATGGAGAGTAAGCAAACTTAGCTCGAAGGCGGGCCGAGCCGATCGCTTGCCACGCAGATGCCGTAGGCTGGCGCAGCGATGCCGGCGACTTGCAGCCACTGCACGACGGTCAACATCGACAACTCAAAAAAGCGCGACGACATCGGCCAATACATCATCAGGGCGTAGAAGGGAATCCCCGCCAGCGCTATCAAGCGGAGCCTCGCATCTCCTGCCCGCGCACCATCGTCCAAGATGCGGAAGATCGCCGTGATGCCAAGCATAATCAACACAGTGAGCAGTAGAGTCCGTTGCGTACGTTCATCGTACATCCAGATGTGCTTCGCGAATGCGAGTACGACAAAGCCGGCCAGAGCGAAGACGACGCCGCTGCGCAATGCGAAGCCCCCCACGTCGCGCAGAAAGGGAACCTTTGACACCGTTTGAGAGCGAGCGCGTGTGAGTGCAATAATGAATGTCGGAACGCCAATGACCAACCAGTCGAGCAACGTCACCTGTTGCGGCACATAGGGGAATGGCAGACTGAGTAGGCCGACGGCATAGATCAAGATCAAAATGAGGGAATAGACATTCTTCAACAAGAAGAGCTTGGCCGCCCGGCGCAGGTTGCGCACGATGGTTCGGCCTTCCTCGATTGTTTCCGGCAGCATCGCGAAATCGTTATTCTCCAACACGAGGGACGAAACCGTTTTGGCGGCCTGCGTCCCTTCCCCCATCGCAATGCCAAGGTCGGCGCGTTTAATCGGCAAAACGTCGTTGATGCCATCGCCGATCATCGCCACGTAGTGCCCGCGCTGCCGTAATGAATCGACAATCTCGACTTTCTGTTGCGGTCCCACTCGACCAAAGACACTATGTTTTTCGACTAACATCGCCCTGTCCGGGGCCGTAGCCCAATCATCTCCGGTGAGAACAGCTTCTCGGGACAGGGGCAAATCGAGCGGAGCGACGGTCGCGCGGATTGTCTCGGGGTTATCGCCCGAGAGAACTTTAAATGAGATGCCTTGAGCGGAAAGCGCCGTTAGCACTTTGGCGGCCTCGGGCCTTAACTCGTCGGCCAAAGCGACGATAGCGAGGATCTCCAGCGGTTGCGGCATAAGATCGGTGAAAGCCTTCTTTGCGCTGTCCCCCGCAACCACTTCAGCGAAAACGAGAATGCGAAGTCCCTGCGTTTGCAGCGCCGTTACTCCCGATAAATTCCGCTGGTCTTCGGCCGAAAAGGCCTCGGGCGCACCGAGGACGAGCAATCGTTCCTCTTGCCCAACGCGAATTCGAACGGCGCTGAAACGATTCTTTGACTTGAAGGGTATTTGATCGAGCAATTCGACCTTCGCTTCGCCCAGTGCCGTGCGCAGCGCCTGAATGCTGCGATTGCGATGATCGATGGTCGCGTTTGCAAATTGAGCCAGGCGCAAACTGACTTCTCGATCATCCAGACGCATTGACTGATTGAGCAGTTGGGCCATCACCAATCGGTTAGTGGTAAGCGTACCGGTCTTGTCGGTGCAGATAACATTAATGGAGGCCATCGCCTCAACGGCATTGATGCGCTGCACGAGCACGCCCCGCCGACTCATCACGACGGCGCCCACCGTAAACGACACCGTCATAATCAGCACCAGACCCTGAGGCACGGTCGATGTGATGGTTGAGGCAATCATCTTCAACAGTTGGGCCAGACCGATTTGGTTAAAAAAATAGAGAACGAGGTAAATGGCAACCAAGGCAACCGCGGTGATGCTCAAGAAAGTGATGAGCATGTTGACGGTGCGCATCATAGGGCTGGAGCGACTCGTATAGCGCCGGGCAGCAATGGAGATGCTTTGGGCAAATGCTTCTTTGCCTACTTTGTCCACGCGGTAGACACATTCACCGGCCACGCAAATGCTGCCGGAAATCAATCGCTGCCCCGCTTCACGCTGCGATGGATCCGATTCACCGGTCAATAGCGACTCATCGACTTCGAGAAAATTCGCTTCAACGATCACCCCATCCGCAGCAACGGCGTCTCCCGAGTGGAGCAACAAGCTGTCGCCAAGAACGATCTCACTAGCGGCAATTTCTGCCGTTTGGCCATCGCGGACTACATGTGATTTTGTTTCAGTCAGGATGGCAAGCTTATCGAGTTGGCGTTTGGCCCGTACTTCCTGGATCAGGCCGACAACTGTATTGACGAGCATCATCCCGCTGACGGCAACGCCTGCCCGCCATTCCCCGAGGCTGAATAGGACAACAGCTGCGGGTACGACCATCAAATTGAAGAGGGTGAAGAGGTGGCGCGAAGCGATGGTGCGATAATCGGCCCAGTCGGAACGCGAAGTCCGATTGACTAAGCCTTTGGCCTGGCGCTCGATCACTTCGGCGCTGGAGAGGCCAAGATGCTCGGTGGAAATCATAGTATTCTTTAGAGGTGGTCGCGGGCGCTGAACCGCGCCACGTCACTTCATTCCAGCCGGCCGCGTAAGCAACGTTGGAACGAATCGTTGCTTACGCCCGCGGCTCACACCGATCGACAAGTGCGATCCCTACTTGCCGAGCATTGAGATGAGATTCTGCAACGTGTTGCCGCCGACCCGCCCGACGAGGTCGTGGACGGTTTCCAGGTCACGCAGGGAAATCGATTTCCCCGTGCCGTTGTTCGATGCCATCTTAACAGGCGCCTGTTGCGAAATGGCTGACGACTCAGCCGTGTTCTTGTTGGCCGACTTGGATCCCTTCGGCCGGCCTACGGGACGCCCCTTTTTGGAGGACTTTCCGCGTGCCAACGAGGTCTTGTAATTGGAGATATGCGCCGTCGTCATATCAATCTTAAACTTTTCCATCAGATGATTCTTAATGTCGATGGGCTGGGCATCAGCGCCGAGTTCCGCCAAAGCCCGACGGACTCCTTCCATCTTTGAAATCGTTTTCTCCGGTGCCGTCTCGTCTTTCGTCGCCATCGAGTGCTCCTGTATCAAGTTGCAGGCGAAAAGGATTGCCCCGTAGTCGGATCATGTTGTATGGAGAAAATCGATCTAAACGATGGACTTACGAATCTGAAGCATCGCCTTTATCTCACCAACATCACCGTTACGCAACGGGTATTAGCGTTAGAGATAGTCAATTTTGATAAAAAGTACATTAACATTGTGTCAATGTGAACAATTTTTCTGAAAAAAATAGATTCGGTTTTCCGCTGTCTCGGATATGTCCTCTCAATTCGGTGCACGGGGACAGGGTATTCGTGCCGGTGCGAGAAGAGAAAAGAGAGATTATCGTGGGAGGGTTGCACCGCCGCAGCGTTATTTTGCCTCCATCAGTTCTTTCAATGGCCCCGCGACGGCATCCGCCCATGCCTGGTACCCTTTTTCCGAGAAGTGGAAGAAATCGGGCATCAGGTCTTTTGAGACTGTGCCATCGGGTTGGACGAACTGAGTGGTAAGATCGACGTATTTTATCGTCTTACCGCCATCGTCCATTTTTGCGAGAAAGGGATTGACCGACATGTGCCGTTCCCGAATTTTGCTCGGACCCGCCCCGCGCGGCGGCACAGACAGCAGAAGCACCTTGGTGGACGGCGATTTTTTGCGGATAGTATCAATTATCGCTTTTACCCCCGCTGCAATTTTTTCGGGAGCATCGCCATTTGAACCGTTGGTTCCGCCGATCATCAACATCACGACTTTAGGAGAAATGCCTTCGAGCTCGCCGTTTTGTACGCCCCACAGGACATGCTGCGTGTAAGTGCCTCCCTGTGCGAAATTCGCCGGCTTGTATTGGCCGAAGGCCTTCTCGTAGATGGTCTTCACGCCATTCTTGGGCGTGCCGCGCCAGTCGTCGGTCAGGAAATCACCCAGCAACAGGAGGTCGATATTACCTTTTTTGGCCAGCGCGACAAAACTCTCGTGACGCTTGAGATAGGTTTCATCTGGTTGTCCCGACTTTGTCTTTCGCGGGGTCGGCTCGTCAGGCGGATCGCCAGCTGAAGCAGGAATTGCACATAGCAATAGAGTCAAAACAGCACAGATTCGCATGACGAATCTCCAATAAGGTTGGCCAAAACGGTTAAACGCGGATCGACCTTAGTGCCCTGATCGTCCAAACTGAAACCGAAGGCAAGGGAAAAAACCTTGATTCAGCAGCTCATATTTTTCGGCTATAGAGTCTTTGTCTTATCCGTGTTCAGTCCGTGTTCCATCCGTGGCTAAAACTTTTTGCACCTACCGCAACGTCCCAACATCTTCCGGGAAGAACTGCAACGCGGTGTTCAACGGGTTCGGCGCCACGTAGCCGAGACCGCAAATGGCGGTGAGACGCATATAGCGGGCGAAGTCGTTCACGTTTTCGTTCAATTTTTCCCAGAGCACTTCCGGGATAGCGGGAGGCTTGCCGTCTTCGTCCGCCAGGCTGAGCGTTTGACTCGAACAACGGCGAAGAAGTTCCGTCCCGATCTCAACTAATTTCTGCGAGCCGATGCGACAGGGGACGCATTTGCCGCACGATTCGTTGCGGAAGAACTGCGTGCAATTCCGGGCTTGTTCCAACATATTGCGGGTATCGTTATAGACGACGATGCCGGCGCCCAGCATCAATTCGATATCGCGAAGGCCGATCACGCTTGCAATATTGCGGAAAAAGTTCAGGTCGAGCGGCAGGTGGACGATCTCGAAGAAATCGACCTCAACTCCATCTTTCAACAAATGTCCTTCAGCAAACGCAGTAAGAAGATTGCCTTCATCAGGGTCGCGCACTCGGGCGATCGCACGTTCGAGACGATCCTTGAGTTTTTTCGCCACAGGTAGTCTTGCCGGCAAAAAACCGCCGGATGGCCCCGATGGAGCAATTGCGCACAACGTACCTTTAACACCGCCCGCCAGCGAAATCAACTCACCGAATGTCGTGCCGATGGGCACTTCAAAAACACCCGGCTCGTTAAGATCGCCGCTGATGGAAAAGATCCGCCGGCCACGACAGAAGCCTTTGCCAGCGGTGGCATACCATTCTCCGCCATGATGCAGGATGCCCGGCGCCCAAGCAAGCGTTTCTACATTGTTCACCACCGTCGGCTTATCGCGCAGTCCATTGGTTTGCAGCTCGGGGGGCCGGTTGCGCGGTTGAGCGCGCTTGTCTTCCATTGCTTCAATTAGTGCCGTTTGCTCGCCACAGATGTAGCCGCCTGGACTTTCAAAAACTTCCACATCGAACGCCCGGCCCAATTCCAAAAGCTTCGGACCACAAACTCCTTCGTTGCGTGCCCGCACAATTTCGAGATTCACTCGGTCAATCTGTTCGCGATACTCATGACGGATGTAAATGTAGCCGTTTGTCGCCCCAGTGAGCAGACCGGCGAGGATAACGCCTTCCACAATAAGGTGAGGCATTTCGAGCAATAATTCCCGGTCTTTGAAGGTGCCTGGTTCGCTTTCGTCGGCATTGCAGACGATATATTTGACGGCCGAGGGCTCCCCCCAGACATCGCGCCATTTCTCGTAAGCTTTCATGCCGGCGCCGCCCATTCCTTGCAAATTGGACGCATCGAGCCGAGCAAGCCAAGGGTGGCTTGACTTAACGTATTCAGGCAATTTCCGCCCATCGTGCCTAATCGTTTCCGGAAGGGTCACCATTTGCGGATGTTCGCGCAAATACCGTTTGGCGATCGCATAGGGCTTCCCGTTCAACGCGTTATCGTGTGCATATACATCGATTTGCCAACCTGAATGATCGATGCCCCGGCCGGCATCGAGCGTACCCGGCGGCGGCGCTTCCCCAGCGATGATCCGCCGCAAATTCGTCTTGAGACTCTCGGCGGGTAGACCGGCGTAAACGCGGTCGTGAAACGACTTGGAATGATCGATGCCCAGTTCCGCTTCCACATGCCGGCTGATGCTGACTGCAGGCGCCCGATCGCAACGGCCGAGGCATGATGTCCCTTCGAGATGGACTTTGCCATCCTTTGTAAGGGGTTGCAAGCCATCCTCGCCTAGAAGCAGTTCCGCAGCGCCGGCCAAGTGACAGGCCATATCGCGGCAGACCTTCACTTCGACAAACGGTGGGCGACTCCATTCTTGCCTAAAATGCGGGAAAAAACTGGCCACCTCTTGCAGTTTGTAGAGAGGCGTGTTGGTGTCGCGAGATAACTTGCCGAGTTCCCGATCGGGCAAGTAACCATGAACGTTTTGAATCTCGCGAAGGCGTTGCACGATGGCCATAGAAGTTCCGCTGTCGGGTTGGGTGGTAAAGAATATCTCACTCTTCGCTAACGCTTCAGGCTCGTGCCGGCGTTCCACAGTACCGACAAGCCTGAAGCGCCAGCGAAGAATAACTTGCTCTTCGCTGGCGCTTCAGGCTTGTGCCAATCTTTAGAAGAACAACTCTCTTCGCTAGCGCCTCAGGCTTGTGGCGGCGATTAACGAGAATGGACGCGGCAAGTGATACACTAACTCGACGCGTTCAATAAGCATTCCGCTCGCTCCCTTGCCGAATGCCTCACGCACACACCGCGTTAGTGTAACGCGCTGACTACGAATTTGCACAAGAGTGCGCAGATTCTACACCGTTTGCAGCGTATGCATCGCCGGGCACACAAAGGCAAAGCATCCATGATACCTGGAGTCGATCCCGATTCGGTCGTTGCGCTGATATGGGGGTTGGCCTTGCTGGCAATGGCTTGGACGTGGGCGCCGGCCACCATCGCTTCGCTTGGCGGCACGAGATATTCGAGCGGTGAAACTCCTAATTCGGACGGCCCGTTGCCCGCGAAAGATTATCAGTTCTGGGCCGATCAGCTGATAGCACTGGGCTTCGAACCACTCGGCGCCGGTTGGATGCGCATCGACTTTGCCGGGCAAGACTGGTCGCTTTATTCACCCGTGCAGGCGTTTCGCAACACGGCACATCAATGCTTCGCCTACATGAGCAAAGCGCCGGCGCCTTACTACTTCTGGCCTGGCGCTGCCTTCTTAACCTGCTTTGCCGACGGCAGCGCCTTGCACACAAACAACAATTCCGAGCTCGGGCCGAACCCGGATGGAGAATTCTGCGAACAGGGAGTGGTCAGTTTATCGTTGGCCGAGGTCGCCGCCTATCACTGGGCGACCCAAGAATTGTTTCAACGAAGCGGTCGTAAACTCGACACCGACCTGAGCATGGATAATTTGCTGCGCACGACTGATCGCTTCTTTGGTCCGAAAGCAAAGCAAGAACATGGCCGAGCTGGAACCCAATACCTTTTTGCCCACGGGCTGATTCATATCAGCGCGTCGACCCCTGCCGCTTACCTGGCCGGGTTGACGCACTGGTCGGTGCCTATCGTCAATCTTGTGTTGGCATGTGTACTGTCGTTTGGGGAAAGTATGCAGAAACGGCAGTACGCCGCCGCGGTTCGTGCCGGACTGCGCGCCAAAGCGGCTCAGGGCGTTGAACGTCGCGAAGCCGCCTCGGGCAATGATTATCCTGCCAATACTTGATTCAGCACCTTCGTCAGTTCGGTTTCGTTCGTGCCGCCCATTGTCATTACCGGCTGATCGCTTCCTTTGAAGATCATCAATCGCGGGATGAACGAGATCGCATAACGAGCAGCCAGATCTCCTTCATCGTCTGTATTGACCTTGCCGACCTTTACCTTGCCGGCGAATTGGTCGGCGATTTTTTCAATCGTCGGCGTCAAGGCTCGGCAGGGCCCGCACCAAGGCGCCCAGAAATCGACGAGAACGGGGATATTGCTCCCCACCACTTCCGTTTGCCAGTTTGCCGAACCGAATTCATGTACGTTCTGACTTGCCATGACCGTTCTCCATCAACAAGCGAAATAATATCATTCAGAAACCATTCGTTCTTATGATACGTGAGGTCGTCGCATCGGGCAGTTGCGACCCATCTTTAACAACAATTTTAGATGCCGACCCGCCTAAAAAGATTCGCGACCGATGAATGCCTTGACGGAGCGTCACGGCTGTCGTAAAAATCGGAGAGAGTCTGCACAATGCAGGCCCTGTCGTCTAGAGGTCTAGGACACGGCCCTTTCAAGGCCGCGACACGGGTTCGAATCCCGTCAGGGTCATTTTTCACTTGCTATCTTAATTGATCGAAAGAGTCGCCGAGACTCGTTTGCCTTCGATAAACGTCTTTGCGATGCGCTATGCGAACGACCAACACGACCAAATCGGTGTCGTCGATGGTGTACACAACTCGATATTCTCCAACACGAATTCGCCACAATTCATCCGCGCCGGCCAAATTGACACAACCGCGCGGCCGTGGATTGGCCGCGAGCGCTTCAATGGCTCGGACGTTGCGCCGTTGCATGTCCTCGGCAAAACTTCGCAGCGGGAACAGAATCAACTCTTAAGCGGAGGATCGTGTGGCGACACGCTTTCCCCCCAGACATGATGGCCAGCGTACTGGTTGTCGAGATTCAGGGAGAGGCGGCCGAGCGATGACGCGACCCATTCACAATGACCCGAGGAAGTTCGGCTCGATGACCGCGAAGTTCGCGATGGTCGTCATCGCTTTGCTCGCGCGGTGCGTTTCCTGCTCGGCGGCGGAACTCATGATGCCCCACGTCTTCGGCGACCACATGGTGCTGCAGGCCGGGCAGCCCGCGAGGGTCTGGGGCTGGGCCGGCCCGGGGGAAGCCGTCACCGTGCGCTTCGCCGGCCAGGAGAAGCAGTCGACAGCCGCGAGCGACGGCCGGTGGGAGGTGCGGCTGAAGCCGATGGACAGCTCGGCTGAACCGAGGGAATTAACCGTCGCCGCCTCGCAGACGCTGACGTTTAAGGATGTTCTGGTGGGGGAAGTATGGCTCTGCTCCGGGCAGTCGAACATGGAGAAGCCGCTGGGGGAGCAGCGCGGCCAGAAGCCGACGCTGAATTACGAACAAGAAGTCCGCGAGTCGAGCTACCCGCAGATCCGGCTCTTGCGGGTGCCGCGCGGCCGGAGCGCCGTTGAAAACGCCCGTGATTTCAAAGGGGCGTGGGTGGCGTGCGGGCCGGCGAGCCTGGAAGAGACGAAGTTCTCGGCGGCGGCATACTTCTTCGGTCGCAAGATCCACCGGGAAGTGAAGGCGCCCGTCGGCCTCATCGACGCGAGCGTCGGCGGGTCGATGATCGAGCCGTGGACTACCCCGGAGGGATTCGCGTCGGTGCCTGCGCTAGCGGCCTGGGCCAAGGCAGCGCAAAACCCGCCCGCGACGGTGGACATCTACCAGGGCGTGAACGTCATGCACGTTGAGCCCTGCACCATGTACCGGGCGATGATCGCGCCGCTCGTGCCGTTCGCGCTTCGCGGCGTGCTCTGGTACCAGGGGGAGTCCAACGTCTATAGCGGCGACACCAGCAACTATGCGGACAAGATGACCGCACTGATCCAAGGTTGGCGCGGCGCATGGGGGCGGGAGTTGCCGTTCTACTATGTCCAGATCGCGCCCCTGTATTACCACACGACCCGCGCCGACAAGGTCGTGTCTTCCGAGGCCGAGCCGCGGCTGTGGGAAGCGCAGGCTTCGTGCCTGCGCCTCCCGCATACAGGCATGGTCGTGACCACTGACCTTGTGGACGATCTGACCGACATCCACCCGCGGAACAAAAAGGACATCGGCGAGCGCCTGGCCCGCTGGGCATTGGCCAACGACTACGGCCGCGCCGACGTCGAGCCGTCCGGTCCCGTCTTCCGCAGCATGGAGGTCAACGCCGACAAGGCCGTGCTGCACTTCGACCATGTCGCCGGCGGCCTGATGTGCAAGGGCAATCGAGGCCTGAACTGGTTCGTGGTCGGCGGCGCGGACGGCGAAATGTTCCCGGCGGCCGCGGTGATCGAGCGCGATACGGTCGTCGTCAGCAGCCCTCGCGTTCTCAAGCCGACGGTCGTGCGGTTCGGCTGGGACGAGGCCGCGCAGCCCAACCTGTTTAATAAGGCCGGCCTACCCGCCATGCCGTTCCGCACAGACTCGCCCTTTGCGATAGGCTCGGAGAGTAAGATTACGGCGCCAGAGAAATGAGAATCATTTGAGAAGCGAGGATTTGGTAATAGCGGGAAAAAGGGGACAGTGCAGACTCGGACGAAAACACAGGCGCGAAAACAAAGGGATCGGGAGTAATTTTGAAAGACTCCCGACCTCCCTTACCCCTTTGTTTTTGCTTTTCTTTCCGCAACGAAGTCAGAGCGGAGGCCTCGCATGAGCCAAAGGGTCACTCTCCCGATCGACCAATCAGCCCGCCTTCCGCCCTGTCTTCGCCGCGAAATGTGGGGCAAACGTTCTGGTCTGCCTCACGAATTAAACTGAATGCTCGGCCAGACGAGAGCGTAAGCGACTGGAGAAAGTCTGCAAAATCTAGGTAAAGCTATCTCAAGTCGCTTACGCTCTCGGCTCGCCAAATTCGTTACCTACTAACTACGCCTGCATGCCCCGAAGCTGGAACCGGCGGCGGACCGCGTAGCCGGCCAGGAGCACCACAACGCAGATCAGCAGGATGTGGTGAGCTTCCGGCGAAGCCGTGGGGTTAATGCTCAATTCCAGATACTGGCCGGTTGGATCGATCAACAACGCCCAAGACTGAGACGGTCCAAAGCCTGCGTTATTGCTAACGGTGACATTTGCGATCCCGCTCGTTCCAACCGAGCCGAAGTTACCGGAGTCGATCGAGGTTGGAGTGACGCCGTCCCCAACAGTGGAAAGCTGGGTACCGTTGAGTTTGAAGTTCGTGAGCGTCGGAGATGTAGAACCATTCACCTGGAAGGCCTTGGCCAAGATGATGGTGTAGCTCTCAGTCGCCACGAGCGAGGTCGTCGTATCAACAATGTTGATGTTGATATGGTTACCCGTGCCTGTACCCAAAGCAGCAGTTCCGCTTCCACCCAGGTTGACGAACGAACTGGCGTGAGCCGACAGGTCGATCAGGCTACTGCTGTGGAGAGTGTTCACTCCGTCGCCTGCCGAGTGAAGCACTTCAGTTGTTAAGGTCGAGCCGACGCTTGGCAAGCCAGCACCCGTCGTGCTGTTCAAGGTCAGGCTGGTCGGCGTGGTGTTCGTGCCTAGGGTCAAGGTGTTGTAGGTCCCAGCGGTGCCGCCGCGGATTGAACCGCCGTCGTTGATGGTTACCCCGTTAGCACCCGTGGAAACAATGAAACCGTTGCCTCCGAGGTTGCCGCCGCTGTTGACGACCACATTGCCGCTGCCTGTCGCGGAGCCAGACACATTGTTGGCGAGCAAGGTTCCACCGTTGACCGTGGTGCCGCCGGTGTAGCTGTTGGCGCCGGACAAAGTCAGGGCGCCACCGCCGATCTTGGTAATCGCCAGGGTCTTGCCCGCGCCGCCGTCCGTGATGGTTCCCGAGAACGAGCTAGTGGTGTCATTGGCGCCGATCGCGAGGACCGAGGCGCCGCTCGCGCTGTTGGTGATTTTCGTAGCAAAGGTTCCCGCGTTCACAGTCAGGCCGTTGATGGTGTCGCTGAAACCATTGAGGTCGAGGGTGACGGTGGAGTTGCCGCTGTTGGTGCCATTGAGGGCGAAGACGACGTTGCCCGCGCTGGCACCATCGGGAATCACGTTCGAGGCACCAAGCTTCAAGGTGGTTCCAGTGCCAGTGGGATTGTTCGAGCCATACTGGCTGGCGTAGATCGTGGTGTTCCCGGTGTAGTTGTTGTTGGTGTTGGAAATGGTGTATGTCGGCACTTGGTTGTTAGCGCTGACCATTGCATAGAAGTCGATGCCGAAGCCACCCGTGATCTGGCCGCTGATGGTATTCGAGCCGGCAAACGTCCCGATCCGCGAGTTGCCCGCGAGCGTGATGGTTCCCGAAAGGGTTTGGGCACCCAGGCGGATGGCTCCGTCGAAGTTGGCTTGGGCGTCGCCCTCTGCGAACCCGATGCCGGAAATGGTGATGTTGTTCGCGTAGGTTCCGCTAACGTTCAGGTAAAGCTGACCGCCGCCCAAGCCATTGCCGACGACGGTGATCGCGGTGTTCGGGGAAATAGCGCCGGTCACGTTGCCATTGATAAGGCGAGTCTGGCTGCCACTGACTAAGGTGGGTCCGCTGTAGCTGTCACCGCCGCTCTGCATGGTGAAATCCTTGCCACCGTCGATGGTGACTCCACCCGCGCCACTAATCGTCGCGATCGTGCCAAGGGTCAGGGAGGTGCCGCTGCTGTATCGGAAGGTCGAACCCGCGCCGATGGTAATGTTCGAGTTGTAGCCGGCCACCAGATTTCCGGTGGCGCCGAACTGCAAGGTGTCACCGCCGCTGATGGTGGTCGCGCCAGTGTATGTATTGGCTCCGTTGAGAACCGTGGTGCCGGCGCCGGTGAAGGTCACGGCGGTGGTGGTGTTGGTGATCGGAGGCGCTGATGGTGAGGAGTGAGCCACCAGTAAGATTATTATTCAGGGTGATCGTGCCTGTGGCGCTACTGGTGATGCCGTTTGTTGTTCCGGTGATCGTGTAAGGATTGGCACCGCTGAAGATCATGCCGCCGCCGATGGTGAGCGTGAGCTTATTAGTTCCCAATGCGAGGTTCGCACCGGAGGTCAGGCCGGTGGTGTCCACCGTGACGTTTTGGGCGGCCACCGGGCCGGAAAGCGCTTCCACGAGGCTGCCCGGGGTCGAGGTGGAAACCGTGCTGTAGCTTTGGTTGATAAAGTAGTTAGTGGTGGCGACACCGCCTGAGACAGGCAGACCGGCACTGCCAGGATCGGCCAAGCGGACCACATTCCCGCCGGAGGTGGTAGCGAAGCCGGTGCCCCCCGCATCGGTGACCGTATAGGTGCCGCCGATGATGCCTGCCGTGAGCGTTGGATTCCAAGCGACGATATCGTTGCCCACCGTTGCACCGTTGGTCGTGCCAGCGCCGCCATCGAAGTAATTGAAATTGACGCTGGCTCCGGCCCCAGTGGTAACCGTGGTGCTGGTGATGGTCAGCTTGGTGCTGGTCCCGCCGTTACTGACCAAATTGATGGCACTGGCGGTGCCAGCGGTCAGGCTGAGGCTAGCCAGGGTTTGGGCCGTGGTGGAGGCACCGGTCTTGCCCTTGAGCTGCAGCGTGCCGCCGCCCAGGGTGAGGGCGGAGCTGCTGCTGAGGACGCTGGCGTTGGTGGCATAGTCCAACACCAAGGTGCCGGCATTGACCGTGGTCGCGCCGGTGTAGGTGTTCGCGCCGGTCAGCGTCCAGGTGCTGGTGTTTGACTTGGTGACGGCGGAAAATGCCGTGCCGCTGTTGTCGGAGATGGCGCCAATCGTGTTGCCGGTTGAGGTGCCGCCCAGCGTCAGGGTGCTGGTCCCGCCGGTCGTGTCAACGTTCGCCATCGTTCCGATCTGCACGCTCACACCAGCCGGTGCGATCGTGGAGTTCTTACCGCTGGCGGTGGTCTGACTGAAGCTCGAGTTGCCGAAGACCACGGTGCTTGGGCTGGTGAGATTTGCGGTCTGGTTGATGGTGAGGGTGGACTGTTGACCGAGGGAAAGCACGCCGAATGTCTGCGTGATTCCGGGCTGCGAGCTCGGGGCGTCCAGCGTGATCGTCAGGGCTTGGGTGCCGTTCCCGTTGAAGGAGAGCGCATTGGCCGAGGTTGTCGTGCTGCCCGACCCGAGTGTCAGGCCGGTGCCGGTAAAGTTGCCGCCCAAATTGATCGCACCCGTGCCCAAGCCACTCGCACTGGGCACTTTCACCGTGACGTTGCTTGCATTGAACGTTAACCCGCCCGCGAAGGTGTTCGTGCCGCCAAGCGTGGTGGTGCCGGTGTTGGTAATGGACAGGGCACCGTGTGACGTGCCGGTGCCGCCGCTAAAATCCTGAATGACGCTGTTGATCGTGGTGTTGCCCGTGCCCGCGAGGGTCAGGGTCAGCCCACTGCCCGTTACTGCATCGATGTTGACGGCACCCGTGCTGATCGTCAGCAAGTTGCCCGTGCCGGTGATGCTACTGGTAAGGATTGTGGTGACCGTTTGCGAAACGCCGCCGGTCAGCGTGATGCTCTGTGCCGGAGATGGTGCTGGAGGCCGTGACGGAAACGACGTTCGAAAGGGTGAGCAATCCAGGGGTGGTGTTCTGGAGCGTGCCGCCGCTCAAGCTCAACGTGCCGCTGGACAGACCGCCGTTGGTTCCCGTGGTGCTGGCCAACTGCAATGTGCCTGTGCTGATCGCCGTGCCACCGGTAAAGGTGTTGTTGCCGGAGAGACTCCAAGTTCCGCCGCCGGTTTTCGTGATAGCAATGACGCCGCCGCCGGTGGTGTCGGCAATCACACCGTTGAAGGCATTGTTCCCGGTGTTGGTTCCCCCAAAGGTGAGCGTCCTGGCTGACGCGCTGCCGCCGGAAACCAGGTCGGTGTTGATGACCCAAATATTCGCGGACGCCGTGCCGTTGTTGTTGATAAGGGCAAGGTTGGCGCCAGAACTGCCAGTGGTCAGGAACTCGATTTTGCGATTGTTAAACGTCAGCGGGCTGACGTCTCCGGTGAGGGTGATGCTATTCCCTGCGTTGTTCGTGCCGCCCCCCTGAAGGTTGCCGGCGCCAGAGGCGTCGCTCAAGCTGGTGAAGGTGATGTTACCAGCGGAACTGGATCCGCCTAACGACTGAAGGTTGCCCATATAGGCGCTGGCATTCGCCAGATTGAGGGTGCCACCCCCGTTGCCCACGTGGATAATGGTCGAGGTGTTGGAACCCGTGGTGGAGGTGAAGGTGAAGATTTTGTTCGTCGAGTTTTGAACGGTGAAGACGCCGCCGTTGACCGTGAGCGCCCCCAAATTGTAAGTCGTGCTGTTGACCCCATCCAGCGAGGAGGTTCCATTGACGGTCAGTTTCCGATCTGCCTGGGTTGCACCCAAATTTTGTTGGCCGCTATTGAGATACAACCCTCCCGCGTTGAGAACCGTACCACCGGTGAAAGTGTTGTTCCCAGAAAGGGCGAGGATTCCGGGGAAGCCGCCACCGCTGCTGAAGTTGCCTTGAGCGTTGGTGACGCCGGTGCCGTTTTTCACGAGGGTGAGCACGCCCGCACCATTGTCGGTAATCGGCGCGCTGATATAGATGGTGCCACTGCCGGTGGTGACAAAAAGATTGTCCGAGGTCGTGGTTGGCAGGGTCACCACCCCAGCCCCCCCGCTTTGAAGGATATTCAGGGTCGTGGCGGAGCCGTTGAGGATGCCGAGCGTGCCCAGATTGTTGCCCGAGGAGAGCTGAATCGCACCTGACGCGACCACGGTGGTGCCTGCCGTGCTCGGGGTGATGGCCAAGCCGCCTAATGTGGCGGAAACTTGAATGGTGTTTGTTGCCGTGGAGACAACATAGTAGGGCGTGCCCATCGTCAGACCCGTCGGCGCGGTTGCGGCCGAAAAGGTGACCACATCATTAACGGCAAGTGCGTGCCCTGTAAGCGTGATGTTGGCGTTGCTGGCGGTGACGGTCACCGAATTGTTAAGAGACCGGAGCGAGTTGATGTTTTTGGTGCCGCCGCTGATGGTGGCGGATGCCAAGCCCGACATGGTGTAGTTGCTGGTAGCTGCCGTGGTCGTGGACCAGGTGCTTTGGGCGGAGGCGGCGATGCCTGAAGCTTGAATTTGCGACGATGCGTTGTAAACAGCGTAGTCGGTTTGGGCTGCCACACCGCTTTGGCCACCCGTGGTGGCCCAGGGACCAATGATCTGGTTCGTCGGAGTCGCAGTAGCGCCAGTCACGACAAAGTGAGCGCCGCCCGCAAAGTTTCCGGAGAAGGTGACCGAAGCGGTGCTTACTGAACGACTCAAGGTTGGCAGTGTGATGGTTCCGCCGGAGCTGGGAGCGTTGTTATAAACGAAGTTGGCCTGACCTGACGCTATGGTCACTCCATTGCCGAGTTGTTCAGAAAGCGCAGTGAGAGCCGTTGCGATTGTTACCGTGCCGCCCCCATTAAATGTGACCGGCGCAGTGTCGGTCACCCGGTTCATATTCGCGCCAGTGCCAAAATTCAGGGTAAGGCCACCGCCGTTGATGTTGATGGCGGAAGTGCTCGCCAGTGAAGTGTTGGCGGAATTGGTTCCCGCCGTTGTGCCCAAGGCGAGGGTCATACCCGCATTGATGGTGGTCGAGCCCGACCAGCCACCCGTTCCGGTGCCGTCCAACGTGAGCGTGCCGCCGGAGGTGGGGTTCGCTGCTGTCAGGACCACATCGCCGGTTCCCGTGACTTGGCCCGTGATGGTGGCCACGGCAATGCTGTCGAAGCGGATGGTGTCGGTGCCTGAAGCGAAGGAGAGCGTCTTGCTGTTGGTGTTGGCCTGGAAGATGTAGGCGGTGGTATTGAACTGCAGTCCGCCGACGCTGATGTTGTCCGTCAGCGTAACGGTGCCCGCCGTGCCACCGAAGACGCCGGTGCTGCCAGCAGACCATGCGGTGTGGGTCAGTCCGCTGCCCTGATCCCAGTTTGTAAGAGCGTTGTCCCAATTGCCAGACGTGCCGCCGCTGAGGCCGTTGCCAAGACCGGGTGCAAGGTTAACCGTTCCGCCGTCCCAATAATAAGTTGCGGCCTCGGCCGCCTTTGGCGAGCCGAGCAGTGCGAAGCCGGCGAAAGCGAGTACGGCCCAGTTCATCGGAGAGAATCGGCGCGAGTGCTGCATCACGATGTCTGCCCTTGTGAGGGATGTATCAAAAACAAAACGAGATCCACGAGTCGAGCGATCGAGTCTTCACGGCCGGCAGCCTTACCTAGCCGACGGCAACCTTATTTCCGGGCAGCTATTTTCCGGCATAGCCGCCTTTCGCGGAGCGAAAGTCAGCATTTAGTTAGGAGAGGTTACGGGCATTAGTCGCCTTTCGGGAGCGAAAAGCGGCACTTCCATTGGGCGGCGATTCGGTACGATACGCGACCGGCACGGACATTGGGGCTTCTGCGAGTTAGTAGTTGTGCTGCCTCGTGCCGGTTGGTTGGCTTCAACACGTCGGCCTTACGCTGGCCATATATATTTGTCGGAGGTAGCGCCACGTTATCAATAGGCGCGGTGACCACCGAATTACAAACCCTGGTCGCGCAACATTTCCACTGGCCGATATGAACGTTATTTTCATCTTCCAAGAGCATCTTAACATTTAAAATTCTTGTTTCCGAGAAATTTTGTAGTGATTTTAGGAATTATACCGATGGCGCCAAGAAAGCGTCGGGTGGCGACAATGTTCGACCTCCCTTTGGCCAACAGCAATTCGAACAAGCCCCGATTCAGCCCTTGTTTTCGTCCATGAGAGTATGGTAGCTTCAAATAGTATTGTTTCCGAGAAATTTTGTATCGAATTCAGGAATTGCACTGATGGCAACCGAAGTGCGTCGCATTGCGATAATGCTGGAACTCCAATGGCCTTACAAGCGGCATTCGGACATCTTCAGCGGTACGCAGCGGTACGCCGATGAACATGACTGGCAGACAGTGATTGACGAGTTTGCCCACGACAGTTTGGCCGTTCGGCGAGGAAGCGCAGTTCCGTACGACGGCGTCATCGCCCGGGCGAATCGCCAGTTGGTCGAGCGAGCGGCGCAATTGGGGGTGCCGGTTGTGAACGTGTGGGGCAGTTCGCCGGTCCGCGATCTGGCGCCGGGCGTCTTTCCGGATACGAAAGAGGTCGGTCGCCTGTGCGCCGAGCATCTCCTCGCGCGAGGCTTGCGCCATTTTGCGACGCTCACTTCGCCCGGAAACTATTTGGAGGAAATGGCGTATAAGGAATTTTCCCGCGTGGTGGGTAAACAAGGATTCTCGTTTACGTCGGCCAAGGTGCCGCAAAATCCTTCTCGAGATCTCGCCAATTGGCAAAAAACCGAGCGAATGATCGAACGATTAATGAGCCAGTGGCAACTGCCCGTCGGCATTTATGTGGGGCAAGAAGGCATCGGTCGGTTTCTGGTGCAAATGTGCCAGAATCGCGGCTTGCGGGTGCCCGAGGACGTCGCGATCATCGCCGGCCAAAACCAGGAGACTTTGTGCGAGCACCCACGGCCATCGCTCACCAGCGTTGAGATGGGCTACGAACGGATCGGGTACGCGGCCGCCGAGTTACTCGACCGGTTGATGCAGGGGCAGGCGCCGCCGTCCGAGCCGATCTTGCTCGCACCGCACGGTCTTGTCGTCCGCGAGTCGACTGATTTTTTCGCGGTCGAAAATGAGCTGGTGGCTTCCGCACTCGCGTATATCTCCTCCAACAGCCATCGGAGCATCGGGCCGAAGGACGTGGCTCGAGCGGTGGGGGCCGATTCGCGGACGTTGCAGAACCACTTCCGGAAAACGATCCAGCGGCCCATCGCTGCCGAGATCCGCCGCGTCCGTATCGAACGAGCAAAGCGCGAGTTGGCCCAGAGCAATCGGGGGCTCGACGCAATCGCCCACGATGTCGGATTCGGGAACATCCAGCGGTTGTACGAGGTGTTTCGACGTGAATTGGGGAGCACCCCAGGCGAGTATCGACGACAGCGGCAGTTGAAAAGCGGAAAGTAAGCTCCGATTCCTGTCGGAGGCACCGGCCGCGAGTTTGCCGGGTTCGTCGAGGCTCTGCCGCGCGGCGGATTTAGCGCACTAAAGCGATGGTGGCTTTTTGCTCCGCGAAGCGATAACCTTTCGCGGAGCGAAAGGTGACTCTGAAGGGTTTTCACCGACCCTTCAGGAAATATTTCCTGAAGGGTGTTTCCAATTATTTCGTGGTAAAACGTGCGGCGGAAATGGGGTATGCGGAATTCGGATTGCGCAATGAACGATGTTTCAGACACCACTTTGATCCTGGTCATACATGCAACGTTGCATGTATGAATTGGGTCGGCGAAAACAAAGGGGTCGGGAGGTCGGGAGTCATTTCGAAAGACTCCCGACCCTCCCGACCCCTTTGTCAATTGAACAAATCCGCGATCCCTGCCCCCTCCTCTTCTTCGTTGCGGAGGACTTGCCTGCCGCTGTGGGTGGCTTCAAGCCACTTGCGGGCGTGAGGGAAATCCCAGGCCGACTTCAGGATTTCTTGTCCTGGAATGTAAAAGGCGGCATGCACGCGAAAGCCGGGGAGGATGTAGAGCAACGGCTCGCCGTTGGGCGCGATGCGCACCCATGATCTTCGTCTTGATGCCGACGTTGAACGGATTGCTCGGCTGCCAGTTCCAAATGCCGCCGTGCTGCGCTTGGAACTGGTTCGCTTTCTGCAGAGCCGCCTGCACGTGGCCGAGAGCCGTGTCGAGAGTGAGCAGACCGTACCTGACGGTGGTGAAGCCGAACAGATCGTGATCGCCGACCATGTTCATATCCGCGCACTTCTTGAGCCGGACGAACGGACCGACGATCTCGGCATGTTCGGCATAGTGGCCGTAGCGATATTCGTAGTCCTCTTCCGCGTACTCCGCGGCGCGCGACTTGAACAGATCGTAGAGCTTGTTCCAGTCCGGCTCCGACTTGGGCCAAAAGTTCAGCCGAGCTTTGGTCGATTCCAATTGCTTCAGGCGAACCGTTTCGATATGGTTTTTTTTCTTCTGCCAATCGACGAGGGTGACCTTGCTGGTCATCTTCGCCTTGATCTTAGCCAGCGCTCCCGCTCCGAAGGCTCGCGAGGTTGGTTGGGAGTGCCAACCCGCACGCGGATCGTAGTGGACGACCGCGCCCAGATCCTTCCACTCCAACTCGTCGCAAAGGAAGAGGTCTTCTTCCTTGGAAGTCTTGTTCTTGAATTCCTGCGCCTTGGTCGGATTGCCCGATTCGATGCCCTGATGGGCGAGCACGCCGGTGGGGCGAACCGAAATGCCCACGCTATAAAGGTTCGCGAAACGGGCTGCCTCGTACATGGCGCCCTTGATCATCCCCTGCATCAAGTACTCTTGTTCCGCGTTGCGCTCGACCGAACCGATGCGGTGTCGTTCGTGTCCCAAATCGGCGAAGAACTCGCGCTCGGTCCAGCCGACGCTGTCGTAAGCGGGAACCGAATGCGAAATCACTTTGGCGATGTTTTTGTTTTCGCCTTCTTGCATGAAAAAGAAGTTCGCGCGCTGTTCCAGGCTGAACTGCAGGCGCGAGCCGATGGCCAGGATCAGGTTCGCTTGATCGCGAAAGCGCCGATTCTCAACGCGATCGGTCACCCATTCTTTTAAAAGATCCGTGACTTTGGTTTCATTCTTGAGCGCGAGCTTGGGTTGAATCTGGAGCAAAACGCGCTTGATCAGTTCTACCGCATTAGTCGCTTTGACCCCGCCGACGTAAATGGACATGATGTCTCTCCGCGAATCAAAAACCGAGCTAGGCACTTGGCGTCTGTGCGAAAATAATTTGTCGAAATCGTCGCCATTCGCGAAAGGCGACATTTAATTTCGCGCAATACTTGGACAAAACAAAGGGGTCGGGAGAGGTCGGGGAGTCATTTTGAAAGACTCTCGACCCCTTAGTTTCCACCCTTTGTTTTCTTCACCTCCCCAATATCGAATTGCCGGGTGGCACAAACAGGTTGCCTTCCGCAACATAGGCGCGAGCGGGAATGCGCGGGCTCATCATCGTTGCTGAAGCGGAGCGCCACATTTCGAGTTCCATCGTTTTCTCCACGTCTTCGGCGCCGTTGAAGAAGCGCAAAGCGCCGGATTGTTTCACCGTCTGCTGGTCTTTCCAGATGTTACGGCCGGCGGCGTCGTTCAGCTTCAAGTCGACGACAACCTTTTTCAGCGGAAAAGTTGTCTTTCCGCCTTTGCCGCCGCTAAGCGGTTTGACCTCTTCGATCTCGCCCGTGTCTTGAACCGTTGCACCGATGGCGAGCGTCAACGGCGCCCCATCGCGCACAACGAATCCACGCTGTTCGAGATACCCGGTCAATTGTTTTGTGGCCGTTTTAATTAGCTCGGGATCGCCCGAAGGCCCGGCGGCGTTGATTTGAAGCGAGATAGCGGTTTGCGGTCCCAGGATCATTTGTGTAGTTGGCAGCCGAATGGTGGCCGAGGCCTGGGCGGCGACCGGATCGGGCAGAACAGTGCTTGCGAGTATTCCAGGTCCAGCCGGCGTCGTTCCCGTACGCACATACCAGAAGCGCCCGTCCAACGCGCCGCCGGCTGTGAGCGCTGCCCCGGTGTAATTCCACAACGGCAACTTCAAATCGAGGTCGATCAACTGTGAGCCGTAAAGCAGATGGCTAGGGCCGCACCACTGCAAACGTCCTGTAGGTGCAGAAATCTCAAAGGCTTCGGCAGTTACTCCTTTCTCGACATCGCAGACAAACACATTCGTTTTAAACGGAGTAGGCACAACAGCGGCGATTTTTTTGCCGTCTGCCGAAAAGGCTGCAACTGGCAGTTCGGTTTCGCTCGACGCAACGCCGGTCGGCAAAAGGCCGTGCGTCTCACCGGTGGCTGTATCGAGAATGTCAAAGCCGTTACTTTGAAACAGCGCCAACCAGCGCTTGCCCGGACTAAAGCTCGGAACACCGCGATACGATGTGGCGGTTTCATAAATGGCTTTGCAAGTGGGAAGTTCCCAGAGTGCGAGTTTCCCTCCCGCCAAGGTGAGCAGCTTATCTTCATCAGTGAAATCGATCGCGTCAACAACTTCACCATTAAGGCTAGGCAGGAAGGCGACTAAGACTTTTCCATCATCGGACCAAACGTCGATCCGCTTTGGATCGGCGAGAGCGCGTATCGCAAGCCGTTTACCGCTTGGACTCAGCCCTGCGACAACGCCGGCGGCAGCTACCGGGCGTCCTAACTTCCCTTTGCGCTGAGCCGCTTCCTTGGCGATGCCAAGGTCAATTGCGGGAAGATGTTTCCCGGTTGCCAGTGAAAAGTTATCCCAACGAAGGGACTTATGAATGAAAGGCGTGGTCTTGTCGATAATGCTGACAGTCGCGAATCGGCCGCTTTCCGGGTTGCCGAACAGCGCAGCCCGAATGGATGGGCCTGGACTGGCTAGGGCGATCGACGGATATAGTTTGGGCTTGAGCGGCCCGCCGTCTTCTTTCACTTCCCATTGGGGAGTCAACTCGGCGGGAACGATCTTGACCGCTGAACGGTCGGCTTCAACCGGCGCTACAATTGCAGCGGCTTTGCCGCGTGCGGCCTTCAAAGCCGTTTCATAGGCGGTTCGATTAAACGGGATGCCGACCACCGCACGCGCAGAACTGTCTTCGGCGACCATTAAGTCGTTGGGGAATAGACGGAGTTGTTCCCTGCCGGCGTTGCGTTCGCCGCGCAGCTTGGTAAGCGGGATGCCGCTTTCGCGTTCCACTAACAAATTGTTCTGGATAAGCCAGGCATTGCCATCTGGGGCGTACTCAAAGCCGCCGCCGCTGATAGTGAACGAAGTATGGTCAAGGCTGTCGCTCAGTTCGTGCTCGAAACGAATCTTGCCGTCGGCCATGGCCCAAGCGGAAAGGTAGGCTCGCCGATTGCCGTAATGCGTGAACAGGCCGGCGATTTCAGCGCCGTCAGGCGAGAACGCGAGACCCTCACACTTCGACTCTCCCAAAACTTTCTCTTCGCGGTTGAAATCGGGAAAAGGCGTTGTCCCCAGCAGTTTACCATCGGTTAAACGATAGACATGAACGCGTTCCTTCAAAGCGATGGCAATCTGATGGCGTCCCGGGCTCATGGCGATCGCCAGAGCATTGAACAGATGTTTGGGCAAAGGGATCGAGCCGGTCATCTCACCCGAGGCGATGTTCCATATCTGCAACGACGTGTTGGTGAAATCAGAAACGCAGACGATGAGAGTCGCGCTTTCGGCGCCGAAGTCGAGCCACTTGATCTGGCCCGTTTTCCATTCCAGACGGCGAATCCCTTGGCCCGTGACGAAGTCAAAGACATCGACAATCGGCTTAAACTGCGCCTGGCCGGCAAGATATTTTCCATCCGGGCTAAGGGCCATCGGAGTGCGCAGGTCCGTCTTCCCACGAATGAAACCCGCCGGCTTTTTGCTGCGCAGATCGAAAAGAGTAATGGCGTCCGTCTTCTGTGTGCTGGCGCCAACGGCAAAAAACGGGCTGGGCGATGTTGGAAAATGAACGGCCCCGCCGATTCCCAACGGCACCACGATCTTTTCACTCTTGGCAGGCAGTTCAAATTTTTCGGTGGCGGGATCGGGTGCTGCGCTCCAGGCAACGTTAGTTGCAGCTTGCTCGGGATCGACTTCTGGCGTCGGCGGCTTCTGAATTTTAGGTCTTTCGGCTGGCGGATTGACAACGACCGGCGGCGCCACAATCGGCGGCACGATGATGACGCGGTCCTTCGCCTTCGGCGCAGGTCGGCGTTCCGCTATCGGCTCCTTTACTTGTGGCGGCAGCGCCCTTTGTTCGTCCCCAACATCTTGGACGGCTACAGCAGCCGCTGGTTCTTTTTTAGCTGGCCGCAAAACAAAATAAAGCCCGCCTGCAACCAGCAGCAGTGCCAGAACTCCGCCAACAACGACAGGAACCACAGGAAACGTCGATTCGTCTCTCTCTTCATCATCGTCATCGCGACGACGTGATGATGAGCGCGGCCGTTCGTCTTCGTCATCGTCGCGCGGAAATACGTAACGGCACTCCGGGCAGCGAAGCTTCGAACTGCGCGACGACGGGGTGAAGCGTTCATTGCATTCGGGACAACGAATGGTGGCGGCCATCGACGATACCTTAACCTGTAGGAGAGAGTCCTCGGAAGATTCTAACCGGTTTCGGGCCGATGTTAAAGCTCGGCAGTGATACTGGAGCGAGCCAGGCGCGTAAGCGACTGGAGTTCTTGGCGAGCCGGGAGTGTAATCACTGTTACGCAAGTCGAACGCAGATCGAAACCCTAAGATAAACCCGCCAGGAGGAAACAGGGCACATGCATATTATTTTAGCCAACCCGCGCGGCTTTTGTGCGGGCGTCAATATGGCGATCGAAAGTCTGGAAAAAGCGCTGGAACTATTCGGCACGCCGCTTTACGTCTATCACGAAATCGTTCACAATCGCCCCGTTGTCGAACGCTTTCGGAAACGAGGCGTTGTGTTCGTCGATGGCATGGACGAGATTCCCGAGGGTTCGACGGTTCTCTACAGCGCTCATGGCGTAGCGCCTGAAATTCGATCGGTCGCCCTGCAACGAAATCTTCGCGCCATTGACGCCACCTGCCCGCTCGTCACCAAAGTTCACATGGAAGCCATTCGCTACGCGCGCGATGGCTGCTCGATCGTGCTGATCGGCCATGAAGGGCACGATGAAGTGCTTGGCACCATGGGCGAAGCGCCGGAGCATATCGTACTTGTGCAGGATGTCGCCGACGTGGAAAAGCTCGAATTTCCACCTGACGCCAAGGTAGCCTATCTTACACAAACGACGCTCAGCGTCGATGAGACGCAAGACATCATCGCGGCACTTAAGCGGCGTTTCCCTCATATCATCGGTCCGGCAAAGGCCGACATCTGTTATGCCACGCAGAATAGACAGGAAGCGGTGAAGGATTTGGCTGAGGCAGCACGCGTCGTTCTCGTCTTAGGCTCGCGCAATAGCTCGAACAGCAATCGCTTGGCGGAGATCGCCCAGAGTCGCGGCAAGTCCGCCTATCTCATTGATACCGTTAGCGAGTTGCGCGATGAATGGTTTCAAATAGGCGACACGATATTGATAACGGCCGGCGCCAGCGCTCCGGAAGAGAATGTTCTTGAATGCGTGGACTACCTGAAAAAGCGATTCGCCGCGACGGTCGAAAGCCGTACCGTGCGCGAAGAGCATGTGAGCTTCCCGCTGCCGCGCGAGTTACGCAGCTTGGCCGTTGTTTGAGGAATTCCATGGCTGCCGTGCATCAAAAAAGTGCCGCACGAACGACATCGCGCATCAAGCTCGGTCCCAAGGATCATGGCCGGCCTTGGATTGAAAGCGATGCGGATCGCGTCGATTACAGACCGGGATTCGATTACGAAATCATCGATGGGAGTTTGTTCGTGTCGCCTCAGCCCAACCCGCCGGGAAAGTTCTTGGAAAGCTGGGTGTGGGGCAAACTTCATTCGTATTCACGCGAGCGCCCGGACGTCATCAATTGGGTATGCGGCAACACGCGCGTCTTCGTCTCGGAAGCGCCGTTACTGACAGTGCCCGAACCTGATGTCGCCGCCTATCGCAACTTCCCGCTCGAAAAGGATATTGAGGATGTGCGTTGGCAAGAAGTGTCGCCGCTAATAGTTGTTGAGATCTTGACCGGCGATCCGGCCAAAGATCTCGTTCGCAATGTCGCACTTTATTGGCAGGTCCCTTCAATCCGAGAATATTGGGTGGTAGATGGCCGTGAGTCTTTGAGCCGGCCGACGTTACGCGTCTATCGGCGTCATGGTCAACGCTGGATCAATCGCGAATATCCGTTTGAATCGACCCACATGACACGTTTGTTGCCGGGATTTGAATTACGAATTGATCCGAAAGCATGATAAGGTTCGCCGCTGGCTCACCGCTAATCGTCGTAGATTTTCTTAATGCCAAATTTCGTAATCGATTATTTGCCGCGCTGGCCGAGCCGCCGAGATTTTCGAATCGGCTGCATTGGCGCCGGCTTCATTATGCGCGATTGCCATCTGGCGGCTTATCGTCAAGCGGGTTTCAACCCGGTGGCGATCGCTTCGCGCGATCGGACGCGAGCCCTAGAAGTGGCCGACTTGCGTGGCATTGCCAAAGTCCATGCGACCATTCCTGATTTGCTGAGCGACCCTTCAATCGAGGTTCTCGATATCGCCGTGCCGCCCGATGTGCAGCCGGCTCTGATTCTCGATGCCGCCCGGCGCGGAACGGTACTCGGCATCTTGGCGCAGAAACCACTGGCCATGTCGTACCGCCAAGCGAAGGAATGCGTTGATGCATGTGCCAACGCGGGCATCGCGCTCGCGGTCAACCAGAATATGCGGTACGATCAATCGGTGCGCGCCATGAAGGACCTTCTCAATCGCGGTTTAATCGGTGAGCCGGTTTTAGCGACGATCGACATGCGCGCCATCCCGCATTGGATGCCTTGGAGCCAAACGCTTCCTTCCTTATCGACGTTTGTAATGAGCATCCACCATCTCGATACGTTTCGCTATTGGTTCGGCACACCCGAACGCGTTCTGGCCAGCACTCGGCCCGATCCACGCACGTCATTCCCTCACACGGACGGCATCAATATCTATATCCTCGAATACGGACACGGTCTGCGCTGTACTTCGTGCGACGACGTTTGGACTGGCCCCTCTTTCGAAGGCGCCGCCGCTGACATCGGCATCCGCTGGCGCGTCGAAGGAATCGATGGCCTGGCTCGCGGCACGATCGGCTGGCCTGGCTATCCCGAGCGCGTACCGAGCACGATCGATTACACGACTAAACACCAAGCGGAATGGCAAAAACCACGGTGGAGCGAAGTCTGGTTCCCCGACGCATTCGCTGGCACCATGGCGCAATTGCTCGTCGCGCTCGAAGAGGGCGCCGAGCCCGAAATCAGCGGTCGCGACAACTTGCAAACAATCGCCCTTTGTGAATCGGTGTTCGCCGCCGCTCGCGATCACCGCCTGGTGAACGTGGCCGAGTTCCGTTTTGAATAGGATTGCGACCGTGGCATAGTCGAGATGCGAAGGATCATGAACAATTGACGGTTGACGGTGAACGAGAAATAGATCCGGCGGCAACCTTGCCGCCTTCCAAGGCGGGCAACGTTCCTGACAACAACTAAAGTCTTGCAAGGAATATGATCCAATGCGTTTCACGAAGATGCACGGCGCCGGCAACGATTACGTCTATGTCGATTGCTTCCGCGAACGGATGCCGGCCGACGCGAGCAAGCTGAGCATTGCCGTCTCCGATCGCCATTTCGGCATCGGCTCGGATGGCCTCATTCTCATCTGTCCTTCCGAGAAAGCCGACGCCCGGATGCGCATGTTCAATGCGGACGGCTCGGAAGCGGAGATGTGCGGCAATGGCATACGTTGCGTTGCGAAGTATATTTACGATCACGGGATTTCCCGCAAGGAACATCTGGCCATCGAAACCGGACGCGGCATTCTTCACGTCCAAATTCTGGCGAGCGAAGGCAAAGCCAATCGCGTTCGCGTGGATATGGGCGAACCTATTTTGACGGCGGGTAAGATGCCAACGATGCTGCTGGGCGATCCACCGGTTAATGTGCCTTTAGTCATCGGCGATGTGACGTTGAACGTCACCTGTGTTTCGATGGGCAACCCGCATTGCATCACTTTCGTCGAAGAAATCACCGATCATCACGTTCACGGCATCGGCCCGAAGATTGAAAACCATTCGGCCTTTCCCAGGCGGACGAATGTTGAATTCGTCAAAGTGAATAGCCGGGACGATGTCACCATGCGCGTATGGGAACGCGGCAGCGGCGAAACGTTCGCCTGCGGCACGGGCATTTGCGGCGTATGCGTCGCAGGGGTGCTTACCGGTCGAACAGATCGTCAAGTGGTCGTCCACTTGCTCGGGGGCGATCTCGAACTGGACTGGTCAAAAGACGACAATCATGTTTATATGACCGGCCCGGCGGTCGAGGTCTTTACCGGCGATTGGCCTGGATAGGAAGCGTCGTGGACACTGGGGAAGGATTCCCGTGAAGTTCCGCCATCGTTCGGCCATGAAAATCGCAAGTTGGTGCAGTACGCAATGCCTGCGCACGTTGTGCGGAACGATGCCCTACGAATACCGCTCGATCGGCCTCAATTGTGAACCCCATTCGCCCGACCTAACACGCCGAGTCATCTACGTTTTCTGGCATGAGTACCTGGTGCTCCCTTCGTATCTTTACGCCAGGCCGGATGTACATGCCTTGGTAAGTCCGCATTCGGATGGCCGCTTTCTGGCCGACGTTCTCGAACGTCTCGGCTTTCGCACCGTGCACGGCTCGAGCAATCACGGCGGTTCCGAAGCGATGAGACATCTGCTGAAGATAAGCAAACAATCGCATATCGCGATCACGCCGGATGGCCCGCGCGGGCCGCGACGCAAGGTCAAAGAAGGCGCGATTTATCTCGCCGCCAAGACCGGAATGCCAATCGTCCCCTTCGCATTCGCCTACAGCAAATCGCGGCGAGTGCGGAGTTGGGATGAACTGGCAATTCCGAAAATGTTTAGCCGAGGCTATGGCTTGACCGCGCCTCCCATTCACATTCCCCGCAGTGCGGCTGCCGAGGATCTGGAGATATACCGCCAGCACGTGGAAGAGACGCTTCATGCTGTTTCTGCTATTGCGGAGCGCTGGGCGGGCACGGGTCTCTATGATACCTACGACTACGATTGCCTCGTTCGAACACAACCGCAGGCCGACGCCTTGATGCTCGCTTCCCGATGAAACACCTTCCGCTATGGATTCAGCCATTCGTCACGATGAAGGCGCTGTACGCCTTCGCATGGCTCGCCGCGCTCGGCATTGCCGCTGGGCGCATCGTCAACGGTCATCTCGCATTTCAAGATTATCACCCGATGAATCATCCCGATCGCCGTATCGATGGAAACGAAGGACATCGCTCCATCGACTTCGGCGGCCAATGGATGATGGGACGAATCCTAGCCACCGGTCACGGGCGCGAGCTATACTCCCGCCCGCGACAATGGGAAGTGGCGCAGCAGGCCTACCCCCGCGCGAACAAGGCGCCAACTTCGAACGAACGCGATGCGGAAGTGCTGCTTCAACATTTCATGGGGCGAGACGACCCTCACTGGTTGGAATCGGCCGGGGCTGTTGCCACTCTCATGTCTGGCACAACGCCGTATGAGCAGGCGGCTATCGCAATTCAGGCAGCGCCCCTTATGGTCTGCTTCTCGAATCGATGAACTGGCCCACCCGCGCGGAAGTCCGGGGATCGGCGGCCCGCTCTATCCGCCGATTCATGCGCTGGTGATGTTGCCGTTCGCACTCGGGGATCATCCGCAGGCCGCCTACTTTGTCATGCAGTATGTCCAAGTTTTCTTCTGCTTTGCGGCAGGCCTGGCAGTTTGCCGACTGTCGCAGGGAAACTTCTGGTGGCCGGTCGCCAGCGCGGTCATTTTGCTTTATCCCGGTTCACGCGGCGTCATTGACCTTGGCCAAAACAGCGCCCTCACGCTAGCAATCCTGCTTTGGGGCTGGCGCTGGATTGCCGCCGGCCGACCGCTGCTTGGCGGCCTTATCTGGGGCTTGCTCGCTTATAAGCCGGTATGGGCTCTGTCGTTCCTCACGTTGCTGCTTTTGCTTCAACAGTTTCGTGCGGCGGTAGCAATGGCCTGCGTCGGCGCGTGCTTGATTTTGGCGACCTTGCCATTGGTTGGGACCCATTCGTGGTTCGATTGGCTTTCCGTCGGGCAGCAAGCGGCGGCCATCTACAACGTCGACCTGAACTGGATCTTCTTCAGCCGCGATGCACTTGGCTTGCCCCGGCGTCTGCTGCTCGATTTTTCATTGCCTCGCGAGCAACGGCAAAATCCCTTGGCATTCGCTGCCGGATGGGCGCTTTGGGCGTTGATTCTCGAGCTAACGTGGCGCGTCTATTGGCTTCGTCGCCATGAACGAACGCCCTTCACCGGGCCGGCGCCAGCGTTTCTTATTCTGGCGCATGGGTTTGCACTTACCACTTCATGTATTACGACGCCATGATCTCCGCGTTCGGACTATGCGTTTTGCTGTCGCACCGCGAAGGATTCGAAGGGACATGGCGCGGACGCCGTTTCGCTCTGATAATCCTCGCTCTGCTGTTGCTCAACGAGAACATCGCGCAGCCAATGAAACTGGAAGCGACTATTGTCGTTAACGCATCAACGGCTCAGCGAACTCTCGCTAATGGCGCAACGGAAATCGGCCCGCGACTTGTGATTGGCACGAGCGACCATTATCCCGTGGACACGTTGCTGATTCTCTTGCTCTGGGTTTGGTGCGGAGCGAAGTTGCTGCGCGAGTGTTCAAGAGTTCGATCCGAGGCGGAAGCGTAAGCGACGGACGAACTTAGCCTTTGGGAGGCTATCCGGTTCACTCTCTGCCGGTATTCGAGCCTGAAAGGCTCATTCTGTCAGCCCGGGCCTCCAACCCGGCTTTCCGGGTCGGAGGCCCGGGTTTATTTTATCGGCAACCCTAATCCATCGGGCCTGTAAGGCAACGCCGTGAAGGATTTTTCCCGTGGTTTTTCGGCCTGAAAGGCCGATTCTACCAGCCCAGGCCGAAGGCCTGGGAACCTCACGCAGCCAATACCTCGGCCCTGAAAGGGCCGTTCACGTTGTAGCCTGCGTGCTGAACGGCCCTTACAGGGCCGAGAACCCATTCCTACCATAACCCAGGCCTTCGGCCTGGGCTGGTAGAATCGGCCTTACAGGCCGAAATGCAAAATCCTTCACGGCGTTGTCTTTCAGGGCCAATACAAGAGTGTTGTTGCATTCCCAAGCCTTCGTCCCTTTCAGGGACTTCGGCCTGGGCTGACAGAATGAGCCTTTCAGGCTCGAATCCAAGTAAGACAACAGACCAATCTCAGATAATGAGGGTGTTATTGGGTCCGATAGTTGTTTCACTGCTCGCCAGAATTCGTTGGCGCACCTCGCTCATTTCGGCAACGGCAGCGCCGGGCCGGGCCCCGGTGTTTGAACCGGCTCATTTGGCTTCGGCCCATTGCCCTTCGGCAACTTAACCGAATGAGCGATCTTTGGCCAAAACAGACTCAAAACGGAAGTGCGGATCGTTTTCCGCATTATGACAAGTTTGACAAACCCGGTCTACTTTGAGCATCGTATCCAACTCGAGTGGCGTGATGATTTTCCCTTGTTTCGCGGGGTCGCGCTCTTCTTCGTAAGCCTTCATGCGGTCGAGGCTCGGGAGTTTGCCTTCGCCTGCCTTTTTCCAGGGACTTAACTCAAGCGCCAACTGCGCAGTTTTTCGGATTAAGACTATGCTGGCTGCCGGGGCCATGACAGCTTTCACATCCCACGTTTTTCAACAGCGGAGTTTTATCGGCATCAACAAAACCGGTCTTGAAGTCGTAACCGACGGTATGACAGCGGATGCACTCACCATCGAACTGCCGCAACGATGGCTTCTTCGCGATCGTTTCAAGCGAAGCATAGGCTCGCGCGTGCTTCGATTCTTTCCAGATGGCCGCCGATTGATCGTGTGCCACATGGCAGGCCATGCAGTTGTCGGAACCGACGTATTTTGCGTCTGGATTGGCAAGCTGCAACGCATGCAGCGTCTTGCGATTTTGCACGAGCATGCGGTCATCTCGCACTTTCTTCGAGTAACGTTCGAGTTCCTGCAAGGCGATGTTTTTCTTTTCTTGAGCAGCGGGTGTTTCGAACTCGGGCGACATCGTCACCTTCTGGTACATCAAGTCAAAGGTGCCGTTGGCATTCTTGAACACTCCGATGACGCCGACGTTTTGGCCCTTATGCCCGACACGAACGATCATGGTGCTTCGCATCGGATTTTTGGGATCGGTCACCACGATCGGCAGTCCGGGCGGCTCGGCCTCTTCCGAGTCGCACACGATAATGCGAAAAGAAGGGAATAATTCCGCCGCCCTTTTCGCTTTGGCAACCGGACCGGCATAAAGAAGGACGCCGAGTTCGACCGGGTTGGGTCCTTTCGCCATGGCCGTCAGCGCGTCGGCAACGACCTTGCCGGAGTCGGGGGCGAAAACAATCTTGGGGTCGATGCGCTTCGCCTGCTCGGCAGGCTTTTCGCCTTCTTTGCCGGCAACCTCTTCAACCAAAGCTTCGCCGATGATTCCAAGAACGCCAAGGCTGATCTTGCTTTTCGTCGGGATGATTTCCCAATCGCCGATGGCCGAGCCGGTGAGATTGCCATTGCGAAAGTAGGTCGCCTTCGTTTCGACATTGTTAGCGACCCGATAGCCCGCCAGATTCGCAGCCACGATTCGCGGTTGCTCGTTGCCAGGCTGGCCGCTGAATTCTTCCACGGTTTCCAGCAATCCCAGCGCAAACTCTTCTTTGCCGAGGCCTACGGCGCGATAGCCCATCGCCTTCATGCAACGCATGGCTACCTGATACTTCAGCAGTGCCTGTTTCCGCAGAATCTTGCCGTGGTCTTCCGATAGTTCGGGAGAGACATCGCCAAGATCGATCGGCACCGGCTCAATGCCATGAGTCTTAAAGCCTTCGATAAAGTTGAAACGGCGTTCGAGCCCGCCTTTTTGCGGGTCCGAGCAACCACATTTCTGCAGATACCCGTAGGTTTGGCCGGTGACGATGATAGCGAAGTCCGGCTTCTTATCTTTCGGCCAACTGGGAAAGACCGCTTCGTAAGACCAGGCAGCGCCGATCGGCTCCGGCTTTTTTTCAGGCTTACTTTCATCGGGCCCGCTCATGCAGCGCATAGCCAGACAGATGGTGCCGCAAACCAGAAGGGCCGTCAACAAGGCGAACCTGGGCAAACGGCGCCTAGCGCGGGAAGATGCCGACGACTGCGGAAGCGGGGCCAGTTCCTTCGAATCCATGATCGAACGACCTCGATAAATGCCTAAAAACGTTGGCACGGCCATTTTACAGAAAGAAAGCCGTCACGCCGCATCGAACGCCTCTAAACCGTTCTACCCGCTCGAACCAAAAACTGCGAGACGAGCTTAGAAGGAATTGTGCCGCGCACAGTCTGCATTGAGGCTTTGTGGGTTCAAGTCCCCCGCGTTCTGGCGACGCGGCTACATTAAGGTGCGTCTCGGAGCCGCATTCGTCAGAACGCGGGGGCTTGAACTTGCGAGGCGGCCCAGAACCTTCGATCTTGACCGTGTGCCGTATAGGTCAGACGTGGCGCCAATATTTTCTCTCGCACAGTGAAATGCGCGTGGAGTCGATCTCGCCCTCGTTCCTGCGAAGCCGGGGAAGGGCAAGAGGCGAGCCCTGCGTCCCGGCAGTTGCGAGCGCTGAAATCCGTAGCTTGGTAGAGCGATGACGATCATTTTTTCTTCGGCGCCTTCATTGCTTCTTTGCCTGCTTTCCAGATATCGACTTCGCCCGTGTTTTTCTGCGGCGCTCCGGGTGTGCTGCGCCCATCGGCGACGTATTTTTCCAGCAGCTTTGTGAGCCGGTGGACGATTTCCGTCTCTTTGTCCTGAAGGTTTGTTTTCTCAGCAATGTCGCCGGATAGGTCGAATAGCTGGACTGGGGGCAACTTGCTGGAATCATCCGTGCCGGGGCGAGGAAAACTCCAACCGCCGGAACCTGGGCAAAGTTCCAGCTTCCATTTCCCTTGGCGAATGGAGAAGGAACCATTGACGGAGTGATGGACTACCGCTTCGTGCAACGGCTTGTCGGCCTTGCCGAGCAAGGCTGGCAGAATGCTCACGCTATCTTCGGCCGTCCCGTCGGGAAGCTTTTCGCCCAAAATGTCCGCCATGGTCGCGAAGAGATCGATATGGCAAATAAGCTGATCGCTCGTCGTGCCGGGCTTTACCTTTCCCGGCCACCGAACGAGAAACGGCATATGGTGGCCCCCTTCGTAAATATCCGCTTTATGGCCCCGGAATAGATAATTGGGATTATGTCCCTTCGCGAGCAACTCGGGCAGGTTGGCTGCGGGGGCAAAGCCATTGTCGCTGGTCATGAAAACGAGGGTGTTGTCGGCAAGGCCGGCCTGGTCGAGCGCATCTAAGACTTTACCAACCGTGTCATCCGTCTGCATCACGAAGTCGGCGTAGGGAGTCAGGCCGCTTTTGCCCTGCCATTCTTTCGCCGGCAAGATTGGCGTGTGGGGCGAATTCAGCGGCAGATATAGAAAGAAGGGCTTACCCCGCATGGCCTTCGACCCTTGAGCCGCAATGAGTTCCACCGCCTTCTTTGTCAAAATGGGAAGCACGTCGATTGCTTCGAAATCTTTAGCGGCCGGGCCCTTTCGAATCCAGGTCTTATCCACAGATGGAACAGCGGCGAAACGGTCGTTTTCAATAAATACATAAGGCGGCATGTCTAACGAAGCACTGATGCCGAAATAGAAATCGAAGCCGACGGCATTGGGCCCGTTCGCGATCGGCTTGGTGTAATCGACCTTCCATTCATCGGGATAGCCCTGTGCGAATCCGCCGCCTTTTAATGGCATATCCATGCCCAGATGCCATTTGCCGATGCACGCCGTGTAATAGCCATGCTGCTTCAAGAATGCGGGCGCCGTCAGGCGATCTTTCTCAATCAGACGCGGGGAGTAGCCGCCGAGAACGCCGTTCTTGAGCGACGAGCGCCAGTTATACCGCCCGGTGATGATCCCGTAGCGCGTCGGCGAACAAACGGCCGAGCTCGAATGGGCATCGGAGAAGCTCATCCCCGCCTTTGCAAGCCGATCCATGTTCGGCGTTGCAATCTTCCCTTCCGGATTCAGGTATTTGACATCGCCATATCCAAGATCGTCGCACAATATATACACAATATTGGGCTTTTCAGCCGCGTCCGCAATGGGCACACAAGCAAACAGAACAAATAGCGAAAGACGACTCATTTGCTAGTTCCAAAAAAAAGAGGTTAGGAACCTGTAAACTGCGAGACGGTGTTTGTGCTGCCCTGTTCTTGGGAAGACATTTCAGTCAGTGCCTGACTAGGTTGCCAATTACGCTACTACTTTCATTATCAAGCAAAGCGGGTCGAGCCCTGAAATGCGATCTAAAAACATGCCTGTTCCGTAAGTGAGCAGCACGAACGCTTTGGGGAATTTTATGGCATCTAACCGCATACGAAAAGCGGATTCAAAGCCTCAACGTCGCGTCTAACGGTTTTCTGAGCTCTGATCGCTCGCGCGGTTTTCTAAGATTCGAAGTCTTCGGTCCTTCAGGCTTGCGACTGCTCTACTGCCTGAAATGAGGCCAGCGTAGGACGACGTAAGCGGATGCGCCGACCGCTTCGTAGAGCGGGGAAAGAGTGACGTTCGAATCCATGCCAATGCTAGCCCAGGAGCAGATGTCGTAGTTGAATAGAGCGCGAAATCGGTGATAGGTTTTGAAGTTGTTGTCGAAGCCGAGGCCATACTGTAGCGAGTAGTAGCAGACGTTGGCGTGGGCAAAATAATCGCGACTGACGTAGTGCGTCCATTCGAGGCGGTTCTCGTAGAACGAAAAGCCGCGCGGCGAGAAATAGGGATGGACCGCAAAGGTGCTGTTGGTCGGATCGAGCGGATTGAGGACAGATGCGTGGGCGAAGGAGTCGTAATCCATCTGCGTCACCAATTTCAATTGAGTGGGCAGATACATCAGCAGCACCTCGTTAAAGAGATGGAATTCGGCAAGCGAGTTGTGATCGGAGTAGTCGGCATAGAGGTAATTGCCGCCGAAGTCCCAGCGCCGAGTCGGTCGAATATCGCCGCCGAAGCGGATGCCACCGCGATGGATGTCCTGCCGTAGCGAGCCTGCGCTCTCGACGACATTCTGTTGAAAGCCGTTGAAGTACATGCGCACGAGGTCGATCGGCTCGAAGATGCCTCCAATATCGTAGGTCACTCGATTCTTGAAAGCGCCGGGCTCATAGAGTTCCAGATTTGCCTGGCCATAGAGCAGCAATTTGTTGATCGGCTTTTCCTGCACGCGGAAGTTGAGAATGTTGCCGGCCACGCCTTGGCCGTTCACGGGATCGTAAAATACACGCGCGAAGCCGAACTGGGCGAATTCGTTTTCGTCGCCGAAAGGAATGCGGGCAGCGGTCGCGTAACGGTAGCGGTCGATGGCGGCCAATCCCGAACGACCGCGCTGGCCGAAATAGTCCTGATTCAGCAGCCATTGCGGCTGCAGTTCGGCGCTGGCTCTCTCGAGTGCAATCGCCGCCTCGCGGTGCCTTGGCTCGATGGCCAGCAGCTCCGCATAGGTTGAGATGGCTTTGTTCGTCTGCCGCAGGCCGCTGTAAACCTGGCCGAGATCGAATTCACCTTCGGTGTTGGCCGGCTCTGCTTCAAGTAGTTGTTTATATGCAGGGATCGAAGCGTAATTGCGTATGCCTTTCAGCGATTTGGCCCGGTTTTCCAGCTCGAAATAGCGGGCGTCGGCCGTGCTGGCAACCGCATCGTAATAGTTCCGCTGCAACGCGCCGCGTGCGTCAGCATCCAACGGGGCCATCGTTGGCTGCGTGATTTCGCCATGCAGGATATCGAACGCGACGCGAGGCCCGGTGAAGGTATCGAGATAAGGAACTCCATTTGTTCCCGATGCCACTTCGACTCGCATCTGCTCCGTGATCGGCAACGGATGCAGGTCGCCGTAGGCGGAACTAGAAGCGTTGAAAGCATGATCGGAATAAAGAACGCGTGCCCGCTCAAGGCGGGCGACAAGGAAATCGGGATCGGCGACGATGAGACGGCCATACGTTGCCGCAGATGTTTTGAACTTCTGAGCAGTTGACCAATTACGGGCCAACGCCAGGAGAGCGCGAACGTTATTCGGAGATTGCCTTAAGATCGTCTCCGCCTGCGCAATGGCGTCAGCGGTGTGGCCGCTGAGCGATGCCTGCCGCTGGCGGATGTCGGCCAAGCGAATCAGGACCGCCAGATTGTTTGCGTCGAAACGGAGCGCTGCCTGGCAGAGTTCGGCAGCGGTGTCATCATCGACATCGGCGACGAAGAGGTCCGCGAGCAATAAGCGCCCGCGTATGTCGCCCAAGTTTGCAGCAGCGATGTCGAACAGCAAATGGCTTTGATCGGCAGGCCCTAAGCTGCGCGCACCCTCGCCACGCCATAGAAGGCAAGAGCCACGCGCCCGGTGGGACGGTTCATGGCGATTTCAAATTCGGTGGCTGATTCGGCAAGCTTTCCTTCATCGAGCAGGATCTTCGCCAGCACGAGCCGAACGCCGCCCATTCCCGCTTCATTGCGCGTTTCCGTCCGCAGATAATCACGGCAAATGGCTTCCGCCTCCGCGAAGTTTCCGGACTTCGCCAAGACGCGAGCTAAAGCGCCCAAGGCGCCGGCATCCGTCGGGGCCTCGGCAAGAACTTGCCTGGCGGCTTCAATCGATTCTCCGAAACGCCGTTGGGTCATCAACGTGGAAACGATGCCAAGCCGGGCGGTGCGATACTGGCTGGCATCGCTTGAGATCTTCGCGTATTCGGCTTTGGCCTTCTCATCTTCGCGAATGAATTCGTACAGCCGCGCAAGGGCAAGGCGAACTTCGCCATCGTTTTCATCCTTCTGAAGGAAGGTGCGGTAGATCAACTTTGCTTGAGTGTATTCGCCCACCAGCTGATGGTACTCCGCCCAAGTGAGCAGAAAGAGCCGTTCGGCTGCCGCCGTTGGCCGGACGGTTTGCAGACAACGGTAGGCCTCCCGTGTCTGGAAAAGCGCGATCGCCACGCGCGCTAGCCCAATCGTGGCAAAGGGATTGCTCGGCTCGGCTTTAAAGACCTGACCGAAAATAAGCCCGGCCGCTTCGAGATCGGAAGCTTGATAAAGCGCCTCGGCCAGTTCGAGCCGAACGGGAATTGTCCCGGACCGGCGGGATGCCATCTCGGCAATCAGTTCCAGCATTCGGGCACGATTGTTCAAGCGAGCATAAGCTCGGATAAGGGTCCCCAACACTTCCAGATCGTCGGGATAGCGTTCGCGCAGCGGCAGCAAAAAGAGGAGGGCATCATCGAACTTTCCGAGATCGACCAACAAGGCGCCGTAGGTTTTCGGCACGCGCGCATCGTTCGGACTCAGTTTGCCAAGGTAGCGCTCGAAGGCATCGTAGGCCTTGGTGAAGTCACCTTCGAATGCGTAACTGCGCGTCAGCTTTATCGCGTATTCCAAGTTGTCCGGAGCGCGTTTCGAGAGCTTTGGATAACAGGGCCGACGCTTTGCGAAAATCCTTGATCTGCAAATAGGCGTCGGCCAGCGGCACCAGCAGCGAAGTGTTTTCCGGCTCT
This sequence comes from uncultured Planctomycetota bacterium, assembly GCA_963718635.1. Lineage (GTDB taxonomy): Bacteria > Planctomycetota > Planctomycetia > Gemmatales > Gemmataceae > JAIOQJ01. The sequence goes on from OY970367.1 coordinate 863,220, forward strand.
TCGACGAGGAGCGACCGATATTGTTCAATCGCATTTTTCACTCGGTCTGCCTGTACCAGCAGGCCGGCATATTCGCGCCGAACTTCTCGATCGTTCGGGTAGAGTCGGATGTACTCTTCAAATCCAGGCAACGCCTCGGCTATCAGTCCACGCGCAACGGAATTTCGGGCAGCACTGATGATCAGCGTCGCTCGCGCATCGGGCGTTTTGCTCAGGGGCTTGACAGCGGTCGGCGCCGGCAACTCGGGCATGAGTTCCGGCTCCTGCCTGGCCTGCACGCGGTTGATGACCGGCTTCGGATCAGGTGCAAGCGGCCTTTGCGGCAGGCGCTTGCGCGGCGTCGGTTCGATAAAGATGTCGTTATCCGGTGTATACTCCGCCGGTCGGATATCCGTAGCAGCACGCGGCTTTAACCCGCTTTTCGGACGCCACCCGGAGTTTGGCGCTGAGTCTTCACTCATACTCGAGGGTGTTCCACCCTTAGGACGCCAGCCTTGCTCGTTCGATTGCGAAAAGGCCGTCGACGGCAAGCTGAGCAGCAATGCCAACAAACAACTAAAACCGGCCAGCAAGACTGGTCGGTTTCGGTGATGTTTCGCGCATTCGCTCAGTTGGCCGTGCCGGCGTTCGGTCACCGTTGCCTCCCGTCGTCGGGAGGATCAAGCGATTGCCCTTGAACCTGAATCGCGATCGAGTGCGAGTGGGATTGTCGCCCCTCGGCGGAGACAATCGCAGTAATCGTCTGCGTGCCAGCGGTGAGCGCTTGTGTGTCGAGCCGAACGGTTTTTTTGTCGCCCGGCTTCAGGTCGCCAATGTCCCAACATACGCAGGCGCCGTCCTCGACGTAGGCGCCCGAATCGCTGGCGCCGATGAAGCCAATGCCAGTTGGCAACCGGGCAACCAGGCGAACGCGCCGCTTTACTTCGTTGCTGCTGTTTTGCACCATGCACGAAATGGGCGCGGCTCACGGCAAGCGCATTTCGCCGGCGCGGTGACACCCAAGGCGAGCCGATTTTCGCGGACTGGGACGATGAACTCTTTCTCCGCGATAGCGCCCGAGCCGAACTGGACGCGAACCGTACCGCGCAAATCGCCGGCGCGTAGGAATTAACTCGAGAGGCACGGTGCGGGTTTGCCCCGCTTCGATCGAGCCGAGCGCGTTCTCCAACTCCTTGCCCAGAGCGTGGGACAGACCGGGAGCAAAAGTCGCTTGAAGCACGACATCGCGGGCAGCAGCGTGGTTGGGGTTGGCAATGCCGATGCGAACTTGGAGCGGCACGCCGATGGCAGCCGGCTCCGGGATGGAGACTGTAATTTTGGCAGCGACTTGCTTACCGGGAAAAACGACCGCGCTATCGGCGACTCCGCGATAGACCGCCCGTAGATGACATTCCAGCGGTAAATCCTCTGACGACGGCAACGGTTCCCATTGCAGCCGTAGCTCTTTGGTCTCGCCGCCTTTGAAGGCGCCTAGCGCCCAGGCCAGTGTCTCTTTTTCCCGAGTTGGCACCAAGGTGGCCGCCCGCAAGCGGTACCCCTTAGGCACGATGCCGTAGAGCACGACTTCATCCAGGCTTTCCGCGTGCGGATTGACGACTTTTACTTCGATGAGACTGGTCTCGTCGTGGCGTTCGCTCTCCAATAAGCGCTGAAGAATGGTCAAGCCCGGCTGTAAACGCTGAGGCTCGCACGTTGCGAAGTCGGGTAAGACCGCGCAGCCGAAGCTGGCAGCGAGCAACAACAGCGCTCGTGTTAGTCGGTTTCGCAACATCGAAAGCCCAAACGTACGCCATCCCCGCGTTGCCGCATCGCGCACCGCGAGCGGCAGTCCCCGATCGGCGCGAAGAAAGACTTGCCCTCCATACCCGAATTGACGGGCACAAAACAAGTTCAATTGCGCTGGCAAGATAAGGGGAATGCGGCAAGCGATTCTGGCGAGCGGCGTGGCGTAAGCCCGCCGTGGGTTCGAAACACGGCGGGCTTACGCTGCGCCGCCCGCCAACAAAGTGTTCTAACGCTAGTTTGCCAGAACGGTGTTTACGCCCGCTGCCTTCGTGCCGCTACCCATAATAGAATGCCGATGATTATTGCGTACATTGCCAGGGCGACCATTTTGGAGGTCGGGTCGGCATCGACATCCCAGCGGATGAGCCACTGACCGAGATCGAGCCACTTGCTAAACTTAGCTGGTAAGAAAATAAGGAAGCTGATCAGCAAGCCGCAAAGCGTGCCGCCGGCTATGAAACCGCTCGCCAATAGAACGCCCGGTCCGGTTTCGGTCTCTGCTTCCGACTCGCTCTTGCCGGTCCACCGATTCGAAACCCAGCGCACCATGCCGCCGACGAAAATCGGCACCGTCGAACTCAGCGGTATATACATGCCGACTGCCACGGGAAATGCTGGCACTCCCGCAAATTCGAGAGAAAGGGCAATGATGACGCCGGCGATGATCAGCCGCCATTCGAGCTTACCGCCTAATATTCCCTCGATGATGTTTGCAAAGAGTTCCGGCTGCGGGGCGGCATACTTCGGCTCGGCCTTTTCGTTGTTGTCCATCGTCGTCTCGATCCGTTTGACCGGCATGTCCGTGCGATATTTCACGCGTCCATCCGCTTCGACCAGAAAACGGCCCGCCGCAATGCCCGGATTGATCGAGTCGTCTTTGCGCACATGCACGATCCGGTAGGTCGTCTGGTCATCTTCGTAAGGCCTGCCGGCTTTCTGCGACGGTGCATCCGCCGGAACGTTCAATGCCTTTTCCGGCACGTTTTTGATCGTGTAATGCGTTTTGGCCTCATTCAACAGTAACAACGTGCCCGCTATGGCCACCGCGGAAGCCAGCGCGCCAACCAAGATGGCCAGTTGCTGCTTCACCGGCGTTGCCCCGACCAGATAGCCGGTCTTCAGATCCTGAGATGTGGTGCCGCCGTTCGACGAAGCAATGCAGACGACGGCCGCGACTGTGAGGGCAGTCAGCATGGCGGCGGAGTCTCGCTTGTCCAACACGAAGAACACAAGACAGACGAGCAATAAGGTGGCGATCGTCATTCCGGAAATGGGATTCGACGATGACCCGACTTCACCCGTCAGCCGCGATGAAACGGTGACGAACAGAAAGCCGAAGAGCAGAATCATCAAGGCGCCGACAATCCCCAGCAGCGAAAAGCCAAGCCCAAGTTGCGGCAAGGCCGTGATAACAAGCACGAGGGCAAGCGAGCCAAACAAGACGAACGTCATCGATAAATCGGAGTCGGTGCGCATCTGCGGAACGCCGACTCCCGCGCGACTGGCTCGAAGGTCGCGAATGCCCCCGGCAATGGAGCCGACAATCAAGGGCAGCGCGCGTAACATGCTGATGATGCCGCCGGCCGCCACGGCGCCGGCGCCAATGAAGCGCAAGTACGTCGCCCACAAAGCGTCGGCGTCCATATTCCGTATCAGCCCCTTGTCGGTTTTGGCCGAATGACCTTCGCTGCCAGGTGGAATCTCCCAGACGGCAGGATGCACCGGCTCCGAAGCGTTCGCTCCGAAGGCTGCAATGAGCGGCCCGATCGCAAGATACGAAAGCAAAGCGCCGCCGAACATCAGACAAGCAACGCGCGGCCCGATCAGAAATCCCACACCGAGTAGTTCCGGCGAAACGTCGACGCTAGCTTGTGCGCCGGAAAGACCGGAGCGCGTTCCATCCGCATTGTCGGCGTAGAGATTCTGAGCCGGTACGTTCGCCCAGAGTTTGCATGCTTTCATCAACAGGGTGTACGTCGCAGCGATGCCGAAACCGATGAAGACCATTCGCGCGGTGGAACCGCCTTTTTCACCGGCGATCAAGACTTCGGCACAGGCGGTTCCTTCCGGGTATTTCAGCTTGCCATGTTGCTTGACGATGAAAGCACGGCGAAGGGGAATCATCATCAGTACGCCGAGCAAGCCGCCGAGAACCGAAACAGTAATGACGCGCATCGGGTCCATCTCGAAGCCAAGCAGCAGTAGAGCCGGCATAGTGACACCGACGCCGAACGCGATTGATTCGCCGGCCGAGCCTGCCGTCTGAACGATGTTGTTTTCGAGAATGGTGGTGCGTCGGACGCCGAAGGTGCTCGAAAAGACCCGAAAAAGCGTGATTGACAGTACAGCGATGGGAACGGAGGCCGACACCGTCATCCCGACCTTGAGCAATAGATAAAGCGACGAAGCGCCGAAGACGATGCCCAGCAGTGTACCCGTTACGACAGCCGGCCAAGTAAATTCCGGCAACTGTTGTTCGTCGGGAACGTAGGGTGCAAAGGACGCCGGCTCTGAAATCGAAGGCACAGGGGTGTCGCTGTTCATGACTGCGTTTTATCGCAGCGCTTCGATTCGGCGAGAGGTTCGCAAGTGAGCAGCCTAAATGTTTCATAGTCGATAGCGATAGGGAGAGCGCACTTCCCCCCTCCCTCCGAACGGACTGGCGCTTTCTCATCGTGCGTTTTCCCCCGATTTTCTCGGGTTTGGCCTTCTGGAAATATTTCCAGAAGGGTCTCCGTCGGTAGCGGAAGTCGTCAGACTTCCGACGCTCATTCCGGAAGTCTGACGACTTCCGCTACGCCCAGCTCGGAAGTCTGACGACTTCCGCTGGACTTCCCATACCAGCTTAGAGGCGCTCAAAATGGAATTGTGATTTGCGCGTGAGCAACGCGAACGCCAGGCTCAAGCGCAGTCTCTCAAAATTCGGCGCTGCCCGGCGTGCGCGGGAAGGGGATGACGTCGCGAATGTTGACCATGCCGCTAAGGAATAATATCGTGCTGCTCCAGGCCCAGCCCAAAGCCGGCATGGGGTACGCTGCCGTAACGGCGAAGGTCGAGATACCACTCGTAGCCGTGCGGATCGAGGCCCTGTTCGCGCATGCGCTGTTCGAGTACGTCGAAGCGCTCTTCGCGCTGGCTGCCGCCGATGATTTCGCCGACGCCTGGCACGAGCACATCCATCGCACGAACCGTCTTGCCGTCTTCGTTCACCTTCATGTAAAACGGCTTGAGCGTGCGCGGGTAATCATAAAGAATCACCGGCTTCTTGAAATGCTTTTCAGTCAGGTAGCGTTCGTGTTCCGCTTGCAGATCGCTGCCCCAAGACACCGGATACTCCCACTTCTGCCCGGCCTTCTCCAGAATGGCGACCGCTTCCGTATACGACAGCCGAAGGAACGGTTGTTCCACAACGTTCTTCAAGCGGCTGAAAAGTTCCTTATCGACACGCTCGTTCAAGAATTTCAAATCTTCATCACAGCGTTCGAGAACGTCCTTGATAATGCGCTTTAGAAAAGCCTCGGCCAAGTCCATGTTGTCGGTTAACTCGTAGAAGGCCATCTCCGGCTCGATCATCCAAAACTCGGCCAAGTGCCGCGGAGTATTCGAATTCTCAGCCCGGAAAGTGGGCCCAAAGGTGTAGACCTTGCCCATCGCGCAGGCAAACGCCTCGGCTTGTAACTGGCCACTGACGGTGAGAAAGGCCGGCTTATGAAAGAAGTCTTTGCCGTAATCAATGCCGCCGCCCTCGGAACGTGGCAGCTTCTCGGGGTCGAGGGTCGATACCCGGAAGAGGGCCCCGGCGCCTTCACAATCGCTGGCCGTGATGATCGGCGTATGGATGTAGAGAAAGCCCTGTTCCTGAAAGAAATCGTGAATCGATTTGCAGACCTGATTGCGCAACCGAGCAATGGCGCCGAACGTATTGGTTCGCGGCCTAAGATGAGCGATCGTCCGCAGGAATTCAAATGAGTGCCCTTTCTTCTGAAGGGGATAGGTTTCCGAATCGGCGCCGCCAAGCATGGTAATGCGCGAGGCATGGACTTCCGTCAATTGTCCTTTGGCGGGCGATGCCTTCACCTCGCCTTCGATGGCCACGCTGGCGCCCGTCGGCAAGTGCTTGACCACGTCTTCGTAGTTGGCTAAGGCAGCCGGCGCCACGACCTGAATATTCCCCTGGGAGGAGCCATCGTTCAATTCGATGAAACTGAAGCCCCCCTTGGAATCGCGGCGCATGCGCACCCAGCCTTGCAAAAGCACGTGCTTGCCGACGGCCTCGACCCGGCGGGAATCGGCAACGCTGATTTTGTCCATGGAGCTTCCTGCTGAGAGAGTGGCTGGAGAAGGTGGAAGGCGAATGGGCAATGCCGTGAAACCCTTTTTGAGTCATCGCGATTGCAAGTGACTGGTTTACCTTCAGAGATGGCAAGCGGCAAGCGTAGTCAGAGCCGCGACCGTCAGGGAGCGGGTGCTTTCTTCTCGTTACTAGGCTCTGCCTAGTAACGGGTCGTCGAGGCTCTGCCTCGCGTCTTGGGACGAGAGTCGTCGCACTCGTTAGTCCGATGGCATCGGCCGATGGCCTTGAGTGGGGTGATGCGATAAGCCGACTACTTGAAAGTAATCTCGTATAAAATGCGTTGGAGAAAACCATGAATGAAGAAGATCAGAAAATCTTGGAGAACTTAGGATGGACACGGGAACAAATAGACATTGCGAAGGGTGGCTCAGCCTTAGATTCAGTCGACAAGTGGTTTCTTGACCGAGCGCACAACGCTTTGCAACAAACTGGTTGTAGCGCTCTGGATTTCTTAAGAGGAAATCAGGGCGTGTCAGTGTTAGAACTCGCCAAACGATTGAATAGAGGCGTATCGGCCCTCGGTCTTATTATGGCAATCTACGAAGAAGCTGTTAGTTCGGGAGTTCTTAGGGCGACAGCGATGGAACTTCTGCTTCGTAAAATTCACCAGGAGTTTCCAGATGGATGGACCACGCATGAAAATCTCAGCGCTTCGGTGATGATTGGAGATTGGGACTACGAGATTATGAAGTATGTGCATGATTCTCAAACGACAGAATGCGCCACAAAAATCCTCAAGCACTTGACCATCGATTATCCACCTCCCGAGGGTTGGAAGCCAAAGCTCGTCGATGATCCACTGCTTGACGATCTGTTTGACCGCTATTGGCCGGTCGAGCCGCTGAGTGGAAACACGGGTGAAATAGGGGTCCATTAGAAACGGCACCTTGAACGGTACGGGCTTTGTCAATGACGACCGAAATTGTATTTGACACATTAACAGATGGCTGGCGGCCGATGGGACGGTGCTTCCTCTATCAAGGTGACATTTGCGCGTGGGATAGTGAGATGCAATTGATCTTAATTAAGCTCATTGATGACGCTGTTTTGTGGACAGCTTGCGAACGGTTTTTGCTAAGTCATGGCCTTGTCTGTGCCAACATGGACGAAGTAGGATTTTTGGCAAAACGGTTTGATTGGCCGAATTGGAATCGAAAGAGGTCGAAAAACGGGCATTCGTCTTTCCTCTCGTTTCTTGGCTGTGGCTAGTGACGGGGTCCGCCTCGCGCCTTAGGACGAGAGTCGACGTATCCGTTAGTCAGATGGCATCGGCCGATGGCCTTGAGCGAAGTGATGCGTTGTGACTATAGCGCGCGAGGCAGAGCCTCGACGACCCGTGACTAGGTTGAGCCTAGTCACGAGAGTTGGGAGCCATATTTGAGTGATTAACGCAACTGAGTTGTTTATGCTTAATCGACGCAGAGCGTCGATTAAGACGTTCGACGCCGAGCGTCAAACGAGGGTATTGAAATCAGAGCCGCGACCGTTTAGGGAGCGGGGCTAAGTCCTATGTTGGCTGCCCCCTCTCCGCTCCTCAACCCACACTCGCTTTAACTTGCGCTTTCATCTTCTCCAGCCCGGTCTTCGCAACCAGCAGGGCGTCTTGTTTCCAGTAGTCGCGATTGAAGAGTTCGAGGGAGAGCATGCCGCGGTAGCCGATGGCGCGGAGGGTGCGGAGTGTTTGTTTGATCGGGGCGTCGCCATCGCCGGGGTAGATGCGGTCGGCGTCGGTGATTTTTTCCGGTGAGAGCGTGCTGGGGTAATCGTTTAGATGGAAGATGCCGATCGCTTTGCCGCTGAGCAGCTTGATCGCGTCAAAGTCGGAGCCGCCTTTATAGAGGTGGTAAATATCCGGCAGAATGCAGGCTTGGGGATGAGCGCTTTCGACCGCTACGAAAACGACTTCGCCCAACTTGTGCAACGGTTTGGAGAAACCCCAGAGCTCCACTTCGGGAATAACGCCGACTTTGGCGCCCAATTCAGCCAGTTTGCGATAGCGGTCAGCGATGGCGTAGATGTTCAGATCGCTTTTGTCGGTGGCGCCGACGGGCGGGGCGGCCATGCGCTTGCCACCGATGGCGAGCACCTTTTCCATATCGCGCTCGGCCGTTTCGAGACCTTTCTTGCGCTTTGCTTCATCGTCGACGATCCACTCGGCAAAGCCGATGGAGCTTTCGACTTTTAAGCCCAGATCGGCGATCTTTTTTCCCAGGTCTTTCAAGCTGCCGCCTTTTTTGACGTGTTCATCGAGCTCGCGGATCCACGGCTCAAAGGCGTTGTAGCCTGCCTTGGCGGCAATCTCGACTTCCTGTTCGACGGGGAGATTCTGGCCACGAATCGTGCTTGTGTTCAGCGAATAGCCGAACGGCTCTTCGTTCTTCTCAGGTTCGACCGCTGTCGCCGAATTAGGTTGCGCGACGGCGACTGCCGACGCCGCCAACAACCAATCGCGACGATTGAGGTGAGTATGCATGTCGTCTCCTCTAGTAAAAGGCGTTCGGTTCAGCGGTCGCCGAGTCTTATACCTTCGCACTGCAGGTTAAAGATGCCGCGTTCCGGGAATAGACCCATCGTGGCCGACATGGTGAAAGTCTCGAACCACTTGTTAATGATTTGGCTGCGCATCTGTTTGGGATCGCTCTGCTTGATCTCGATTTGAAGCTCGTTCTTCATCCGGCCAAAGCGAGCGGTCAATGGGGGCATAGAGGTAAAAGGCTGGGCCAACTCGGTAGCGAAAATGAAGTCGGACATCTCCTGCCGCTTTCCATTCCCGCCAAGATCGCGATAGCTCAACGGCTTGCGAGTTTCCACGGTCTTGAGTTTGTCGCGCGCGGGTAGAATAAGCCCTTGCCAATTCAGCACCGCCAGGCCCGGCAACTGATGTAATTCGCTTGTCGATTTCGCTGCGGAGGGTTGCTGAGTTTGCAGACAGCTCGCCACGAAAGAACGGTTGCCGCCGACGGCGAACGCGTTCTTCTGCTTCGCGAAATGAAGAGTCGGGCCGAAGGGCGATCCAGTCGCCTCAATGGAACGGACGGGTATGCCATTGATCGTCTCGGTAATTGGCGTTGCCCGTTCCTTGCCGTAAAACTGGAGTAGAGCGGGCAGGGAATCCTCGAAAGGCTCGACGCTCTCGGGGGACTCGGTTTCCACAAGAAATGTGGGAAAAGGACAGCCCTCTTTTGGCCAGTTCGCGCTCGGCGGCAACAAAAGCGTGACCGAGCTAATTTTCTCCATCTGCGCCGTGCTCAGCACTTTCATAGCTTCGAGTTCGCGAAGCATTTCGCTGGCGGTCGGGCCAAGCGTCCCGCTGGCCTTGATCATCGAATCGATCAAAGTGAGCAACGATTTGACGCGCTGTTCGGGCGCTGGCAGATTGATCCGGCACCCGATAGCCGATCGCGTCGATTCCACTGTGGTCTGTTCAACGCTTAAGGCGGGGCCGCTCAAGAAGTCAGCGAGCGGTGAGGGTTTGGCCGGGTCGAGCCAAAGGGAAGCATGGAGTTCGACACCTTGTGCGCCGAGTTTCAGTCGGGCGGTGCAACTCTTCAGCGTGTCGGTCGGCAACCATTTCCGCGCTACAGAACTACAAAAGGGGTCTTGGCGTTGCTTGGAAGCGGGCAGGCATTCGAGGAGGCGATTTGCATCAGCGAATAAAAACAATCCTGGCTCTTTTCGCTGGGCTGCATGCTCTTTGAACCGTTCCGACTTAAACAGCGCAGACGTTTTATCTTCGCCCTTCCAGCGCTGGATGGCATTTGACAAGGCAGTTCGGCTCGAGCCGATTAGGACGATACCGGGTTGAAAAGCAACGATGGGGCCGATGGCAGTTGGCTCTAACTCAGGTGGCACTAACACCTCGACGTTATAATTCGGCATCTGTTCCTGGTAGAGGTCGAAACCGCTGATCGTCGTCACCTTGCGTATATCGGGATGCGCCGAGAGATAAGCACGGATGATGAAACCGGGCAACTGGCTGTCGCCGGTCAAGATAATCGAAACCCATTCCGCTTCACCGCTCTTGCTGAAGCCCGTTAAAGCGGCGGCGATGCCGTCGAATCGCGGTGCTTCGGCGAGCATCTCTGGCCCAAGAAGGGCCGAGAGCATTCCAGCGGCTGAGGTGTCAAGTGTGCCGTTCGGCGGCGATTTGCCGCGAATTTTATCGAGGGCCGGCAGCGCATTTTCGAATGAAGAGCCTTTGAAGAAGGCCGCCAGATCTTTGGCAACCGCGCCCGGTTGATTCAACTCAACATAGGCAAGCGTATCGGCCGGGAAGAGGCTGGCAATATCGAGCGGCGCCGCATGAAGTCGCGAATGCGGCAGAGCAAGCGCCAGGAGAGAAAGGCCGATAAGTGTCCGCACAGAATCTCTCCGATAAGCTTCGATCGATCGGAAAGGTTAATCTACTCGATGTTGCGTGGCAGGGCAATTGAAAGGCGGATATGATAAGGTGATGAGCGAGCGGTGCGACGCACGCTGCCAGCGTGGACGAACCGGGAGCGTCAGCGACCGGAGAAAGCCTCGAGAGCCACCACTCCGGTTGCTGATGATCCCGGTTCGCAAAAATCCACGAACCCAGCATCTGCCGCTACTTACTCCGTCGCTGGCGCGTCGGCTTAACAAGACAAAATATTGAGGAACCTTAGGTGAATCGCAAGTTTCTGTTCGCTATATGCGTCCTATTGTTCATTTGTCGCACAGACGCTCCTGCTGCTGATGACAGTGCCTGGCACACTTTCTCCGAAAATCATTGCGTCAGTTGCCACAACAAAGACGAGAAAAAGGGAAACCTCGATCTCACCTCGCTTGGGAGCGATCTTTCCGACAAAGCGCTGTTCAACCGCTGGGTAAAAATCCACGACCGCATCAAAGCCGGCGAGATGCCGCCGAAGAAAAAGCCGGACCCGGCCGAGGTGGCGCCGGCGCTCGAATGGGTGGCCGCCAGTCTCACTCAGGCCGAGCAAGTGCGCGCGAGCGGCAGCCGGGCGACCGCTCGGCGTCTGACGCGCACCGAACTCGAATATACGATGCAGGATCTCTTCTCGCTGCCCGGCATGCCGTTGAAAGATGAATTGCCAACGGACGGAAGCGCCTTCGGATTCAACAAGGTAAGCGAGTCACTCGACATCTCCCCCGTCCACATGGCGCGCTACATGGATGCCGCCAAGCGCGTGCTCGATCAGGCGATCGCCACCCGCCCCGAAGCGCCGAAGCCCTTGAAAACTCGCTATTATCCGGCTGCGCGTGATCAATTCACGACCGGGCTCTTCGAAGGCGACTGCGTCCTGTTGAAGGATAAGAAACGCGACCCCTCGCTGCCGCTGCCGGTCAACGGACGCCTGCCGAGCGAGCGGACGCACTACTACCTCGATAACACGATGAGGCCGAGCAACAGCGCGGTGGGCGTGTTCCGTCATACGGATGCGGATTTTCCCACCGGGTTCAACGCGTTCAATCCGGCTCTGGCAGGGGTTTATAAGTTTCGCCTGTCCGTCTGGAGTTTTGAGTGGGACAAAGGCAAAGTGTTGCCTTCCAAAAAGACGCAAGTCATTGGCATCAGCACGCGGCGAGGCCCTGTCGGGTTTTTCGACGCACCATCGATTGATTCAAAAGTTCATGATTTCGAAATTTGGCTGGAACCAAACGACATTCTCTATTTCAATTGCTCATCGTTGGAAGCGATTCATGTCTACGCGGAGAAAGGGCGATCGAGCCAATACCAGGGACCTGGAATTGCGATCGATTGGCTGGACATTGAAGGGCCGACCCACGATACGTGGCCGCCAGCGAGCCATCGGCTGCTCTTCGGCGACCTGCCAATCCGTCAAATCTCGCAGCCGGCGAGCTTCCGCGGCCCCGTGCTGCCGAACCCCGATAGGCCCATTTTACCCCCCAGGCGCGGCGGCCCGAATTTCCCTATCAACGAGCTAGAACATGGCAAAGTCGAAGGGGTTTGGTCAGTCTACTCGTGCAACCCTCGCGCTGATGCTACGAGGCTGCTTAAACAGTTTCTACCGAAGGCATTTCGCCGGCCAGTAACAGACGTGCAAGTCGCGCAGTATGTCGGCATCGTCGATAAATATCTCGAAGCCGGCGACTGTTTTGAAGAGGCGATGCGCGCCGCCTATCAAACGGCCCTTTGCGCCCCCGACTTTCTTTTCCATCTCGAGCCGAAAGGCAAGCTCGACGATTGGTCGATTGCCAATCGGCTGTCGTACTTCTTTTGGAACTCTCTTCCCGACAGCGTTCTGGTTGATTTGGCCACTCGTGGCGAGCTGAAACAGGGCGGCGGCACTGTGCATAATCAAGTGCATCGGATGCTGAAAGACCCACGCGGCAAACGCTTTATTGAAGACTTTCTGGGACAATGGCTATCGCTATACGAGATAGGCGCCACGGTGCCCGACGGGCAGCTCTATCCCGAGTTCATTCCTTATCACCAGGATTGCATGCTCGGTGAGACGCACGCCTATTTCGCAAGTTTATTGGCGGGCAATCTTGGCATCTACTATTTGGTGGATGGCGATTACGCCATGCTGAATGGCGCCTTGGGCAAGCTTTACGGAATTCCCGATGCCACCGAAGGCCACCCCTTCTGGAAAGTTAGTCTGGCGCCCGATTCTCATCGAGGCGGCTTATTGACCCAGGCATCCATTTTGAAAATAACCGCAAACGGGACCACGACTTCGCCGGTGAAGCGCGGCGCGTGGATCATGGACCGGATCCTCGGCAAGCCGCCTGAGCCCGCGCCGCCGAACGTTTCGGCTATCGAACCGGATGTGCGCGGCGCGACCAATATCCGCGAGCAGTTGGCCCTGCATCGGAACAATGCGACGTGTGCGGGCTGTCATCGGAACATCGATCCACCCGGTTTTGCATTGGAAAATTATGATGTGGTAGGCCGATGGCGCGAGCGCTATCGTTCCATCGAAAAGGGCGACCCGGTGAAAGTTCTGGTGCGCGAAGGACATTGGACTGCGCAGTTCAAAGTTGCCCAAACCGTTGATCCGTCGGGCGAGATGGGCGCCGGCATGCCGTTCAAGGATATCGAGGAATTCAAAAAGCTTCTCCTCAAAGACCAACGCCAGCTAGCGCGCAATTTCGTGCAAAGGCTAATCACTTATTCCACGGGAAAGGAAAGCGGCTTCGCCGATCGGCAGATCGTCGAAAAAATATTGGACAAATGTGCTGGATCGAGCAAGTACGAAATCGCCAACGTCGGCGCCTACCGGATTGTCTCATTGATTGATGAACTCGCCTCGTCGGACTTGTTTTTGTCGAAGTAAGTAGCTCCGCTTCGCTGTGCGTTGATGCCTTTTTTGGGCGAGCCGGGAGCGTCAAGACTTTCTGGCGATTCTGGCGAGGGGCGCGTCGTAAGCCCGCAGTGGTTTCAAAACCACTGCGGGCTTACGACGGGCCCCTCGCCAGTATCCGTCGGCACGCCGACTCGCCTCGCCCACATTTGCCCTTACGTGAAATTCATGCTATTATCTCATCTACGGCTTGCACCCCGCTGACTCAACCCCCGGAGTCTATCCTCTTGTCCGTTCAACCGCAAACGGCCGATGAGCTGCTGTTGCTCATCGAGCGCAGCGGGCTTGTGCCACTCGAGCAAATCAAACAAAAGCTCGGCGGGCAGAGTCCCGGCGACGAAGCACTACCCTTTGCAAAACGCCTAATCAAAGCAGGCCTGCTGACCACTTTTCAAGCGGACAATTTGTTGCAGGGCAAGTCGCGGGGTTTTTTTCTCGGCAAGTATCGCATCTTGAAAAGGCTCGGCGGCGGCGCCACTGCCGGCGTGTTCCTATGCGAACATCAGATCATGAAGAGCCGGGTCGCGATCAAAGTTCTCGATGCCCAGTTGCTTCGCGACGACGAACATATGCTTCAACGGTTCCGCCGTGAAGCGCGGGCCGCCGCAGCGCTGGATCATCCGAACATCGTCCGCACGATCGACCTCGATGAAGACAATGGGCGTCACTTTCTGGTCATGGAGTTCGTCGAAGGCGTGACCCTGAACGATTGGCTGGAAAAGCATCCGCAGCCGGTGATCGCCGAAGTCGTGCAAATGATCCAACAAGCGGCGGTCGGCTTGCAACATATTCATGAATCGAACTTGATCCATCGCGATCTCAAGCCGACGAATCTCCTCATCGATGGCGAGGGCACGGTCAAGATTCTCGACCTCGGCTTGGCTCGCTTCACCGATGATCGGCACGATGATCTGACCCAGATGCAAGGTCACAACATCATGGGCACGGTCGATTTCATGTCTCCCGAGCAGGCGGATGGCAACCGCGAAATCGACATCCGCGCCGACATATATAGCTTAGGCGCTACCCTTTATTACCTTCTGAGCGGCGGGACGGCTCCCTTTCCCGATTGCTCAGTCGGCGTCAAGATGATGGCCATTCAGTTCCAAGAGCCCAGGCGGCTCACCGAGTTTCGGGCGGAGGTAGACCCGAACCTTGAACAGATCATCGGCCGAATGATGGCGAAGCAGCCGGAGCAACGCTTACAAACTCCCGAAGAGGCCGTGCTCGCCCTACAAGCTTGGTTAGATCGCGTGCCGGGTACTGTTGAACCCGCATCGTCCCAGTCTTTCCGAAAGCAGGACCTTGAAGATTCTGAGCCGATTCCGATGGCGGTAATGGTCGGCCCTGCTTTGCCGGTTTCACCAACAACGAGAACGCGGCGGCGCACGCTACTCTGGCTGCTTCGAGCGGCCGGACTTCTGATTCTGGTTGGCGCCTTGATCGCTCTTAAACCTTGGTCGAACGGTACCCGCGCCGCTGCCCAAACGAATGATGCGAAGAATACGCGTTGAGTCTTCGAAGACGTCAAGCGAAGAGTCGTTTAGCCCGACACGAAGGTTTTGCGCAGGGGCTACGTCGGAAAACGCTCCCTGCGCAAAGCCTAAAGGTCGCGGCTAACCCGCTTTCAATATAGTCCCATCTTGTTTTCAACCCATTTTTGCGGAAGATATATACCGTCTGAGCCCGCACTTTGGATGCAACGCACTTTCAGGAGTAGAACAACATGAGTTGGAAACAAAATAGGATGGCGCTGGTCATCTGTCTCGCCGCTCTTTTAGGAGGGCAGTCGTACGCATCGGAGTTGAGCGACAGCTTAAAGAAAGGGAGGCGCGGAACTGAAGTCAGCGGGGCCGCTCGCTTTTGGGCCGGACGGCATCTTGTTCGTCGGCGATCCGGTCGGCGCTACGATCTTCGCGTTTGGCACGAACGACACCGCCGCCGGTTCAAAAGAAGCAATCAAGATCGAAAAGATTACAGAGAAGATCGGCAGTCTTCTGGGCGCTGCGGGTTCAGAAATCGCCATCAACGACTTCAAAGTGAACCCGGCTTCCGGGAATCTTTATTTCTCTGTGATGCGCGGCAAAGGCAACGGCGCGATTCCGGCTATCGTCAAGCTCGATCGCGCGGGGAAGTTCAGCCTGATTGAAACCAAGGAACTTCCTTTTGCCTCAATCAAACTGGCCAATGCCAGTGAGAAGCAACGAACGGAAGCCATTACCGGCCTGGCCTACACCAATGGCCGTGTTCTCGTGGCCGGGTTATCGAACGAAGAATTCGCTTCCAACCTGCGAGCCATCCCCTTCCCGTTCAAAGATGCCGATCGCGGGAGCAGCGTGGAAATTTATCACGGCGCCCATGGCCAATTTGAAACCAAATCGCCGGTCCGAACATTCACGATCTACGACATCGCTGGACAAACTAATGTCTTAGCCGCCTATCAATGCACACCGCTGGTAACCTTCCCACTCGACTCTCTGAAGACGGGCGAGAAAGTTCGTGGCAACACCATTGCCGAGCTGGGAAATGGGAACCGGCCGCTCGATATGATCGTTTATTCCAAAGAAGGCAAAGACTATCTGTTGCTGGCCAACAACAAGCGCGGCGTGATGAAGATCAAGCTCGAAGGCATTGTCAAGGCGGAAGCGATCACCAAGAAGGTGCCGCCTGCCACCGGCTTGCCTTATGACACGATTGCCGAGCTTAAAGATGTTGTCCAGCTCGATAAACTGGACAACGAACGAGCCGTCATTCTCACAGGAGCGGGGACGCTTGAGAGCGTGACGTTGCCGTAAATCGACGCGACAAGATGTGTGATTTAGGCGAGCGTGGAATCGTAAGGCCGTCGTGAAATCTCAACACGTCGGCCTTAGGATTCGACGCTCGCCTTTAGACTCAGAGACGGCGCCCTGTCATCTATTCACCCGATTAGTTGTAAGAGGCTCACTTATGCCTGCGGCCGATGGCAAACTAGGTTTCTGCATTGTCGGCTGCGGCATGATCGCCCGTTTCCATGCTAGAGCTCTAGCTGAAGTTTTCGGCGCCAAGCTGACCGCGTTGGTATCGCGTTCGGCTACGAGCGCAGAGGCCATGATTGCTGAGTTGAGCCTTTCCGGCGTATCTGTTTACAACGATCTGGCCTCAGCGCTGAAAGATCGCCGCGTTGACGTTGTCATTATCACTACTCCCTCGGGCGCTCATCTTGAGCCGGCCATAGCAGCCGCCTCTGCCGGGAAGCACGTCGTTGTTGAAAAGCCCTTGGAGATTTCGCCCGAGCGCTGCGACCGCATCATCGATGCTTGCGAACGTTACGGCGTCAAACTCTGCACCATCTTTCCCTCGCGATTCCACGATGCAAATATCGCACTGCATGAAGCGGTCGCTCAAGGCCGTTTTGGCAGGTTGACGTTGGGCGAAACAACCTGCAAATGGTGGCGGACCCAACAGTACTACGACGAAGGCGGTTGGAAAGGGACGCAAGCGCTCGATGGCGGCGGCGCGCTAATGAACCAGGCCATTCACAATGTCGATCTGCTTTTATGGATGATGGGCGAGGCCAATCAGGTGACGGGTTTTACCGCTACCCTCGCACACGAACGGATTGAGGTGGAAGACACGGCCGTTGCTTGCATCCGTTTCGCCAGCGGGGCGCTTGGCGTTATCCAGGCGACAACCAGTGTCCATCCCGGCCTGCCGAAGACCATCGGCATTCATGGCGATCGTGGAACCGCCGTGATCGAACAAGAAGACGTTCTGCGCTGGGATTTTCTCACCCCGTTAGCAGAAGATGAGGCTATCCGCGCTCGTTTTGCTCAAAAGGTCGGCGCATCCGGGGGCGCGGCTGACCCGAAATCGATTTCGCACCAAGGGCACGCCCGCCAACTGGCCGACTTTGTTGACGCGATCCAAAACCATTCCGCGCCCCGCGTCGATGGCCGCGAAGGACGCAAAGCGGTTGCCTTGATCTGCGCGATCTATGAATCGATGCGCACGGGACGAGCTGTGGAACTGTAAGGCATCTCACTGCAATTGATCTCTCTTTTTTTGCCTGTGAACCACTTCAATTCCTCACCTATTTCAGGCCTCAGTCTGGTAATTATTGCCGGGCGCAAATTTTTGACGCCGCGCGATTTTATGAGCTACATTTCGGCGCAAGGTTAGGATCTGCATCGCTAAAATAATCAAAAGGCAACAATGGCTTCGCAGGTGTTATTGGTCGATGACGATGATTTCGCGCGCTGCTTCGTGAAGACGGTTTTGCTCCGTTCCGGCTACGAAGTCATCGAGGCGTCCGATGTCGCTGGTGCGTTGGGCACTGCTGAAGTCAGTCAGCTTTCGGCCGTGGTGACTGATTGGAATCTTCCCGACGGAAATGGCGGCGACCTCGCCCGTTTACTGCACGAGCGCTCGGCTAATCTTCCGATAGTTTTAATCAGCGGCGATGCCCTTGAAGTTGATTCTCTGCCTGGCGGCGTCGAAAAAGAGTTTGCCGCGATCTTGCAAAAGCCCTTCTCTCCCTCGAAGCTCGAACGCGTTTTGGGCGTCGCAATTGATGGCCAAGCCAACCGCGCAGCGAAATTTTCCAATGCGGGAGACTGAACGGTTTATGCGTACCTGGGCGCAACATTTGGGAAGAATCGGGCTCGTGGCAGCCCTCTGCTTCATTGTGGACGTTGGCACGTCGCGAGCGGGCGGCTTTCTCCATCTATCGCCGATCCCGCTGGCGCTGGGCCTTTCCGTCGCTGCAATCGTCGTCGACGGCCGCTCATTCGCTTTTGCTATTTTCATAGGCGCCTGCCTGGCCCGACTGTATGCCGGCTCCTCTGCCGGGCTTGCTGCGATATTCGCCCTCAGTGACGCAATTGGATGCCTTCTCGCTGCAGCGCTGCTGACGCGCGGGCTTCGAGTCAAAAGAATTGAACGATTCGTGGACCTGCCGCATCTGCTGCTTGCTGCGCTTGCAGTTCCGTTGCCCAAGATCTTGCTTGGGTTGATCATGACGGATGCTCTTTCCTTCAACAACGTTCTGATCGGCTGGCTTTCCGGCGCTCTTGGCGTGCTGATCGCCACCCCGGCCGTGTTAGCGTGGTTAACGCCGACGGCGAATCTGCCGCGCCGGCACGATCGCCCGCACAGCATTGCCCTGTTCTTCGGACTCGGATTCGTGAGCGCGGGCGTTTTCTTTTTCGAAGCCTTTAGCAGCCTGTCCGCTCCGTGGCTTTGCTATCTGCTTTTTCCGATCGCGCTATGGATCGCAGTACACTCGGGAGCGAAGGGCGCCGTCACCGCGACCCTATTGATTGCTCTCTTCGCGTTGACGGCCACCGTCAACGATCTCGGTCCCTTCCGCGACCGCGCTCATTTGAACGGCTTCTGGCCCATGCTTGCGTTTTTGTCAGTGCTGGCGCCGACGACGTTGACCGTCGCTATTCTCGACCAGGAACGGCGGGCATCGCAGCAGGCGCTGGTGCTGAGCGAACGCAGACTGACGGAAATGGTCGAAAATCTTCCGGGCGGGGTGATCCACGTCGATGGAAATCAGCTGACCGTGAACGTTGCCGCCGAGGCGATTACGGGCTATTCGCGCGACGAGATGAAGGTCAGCGACCCTTGGTTCAAAGCTCTCCGCGAAGCGCAACAACGCCACGAAAGCTGGCAGCAACCGACTCGTGCTCTCGACGAGTTATCGCGGCCTGAACGGATTCCCATTACGCGGAAGGATGGGCGTTGCTGCTGGGTTGAAGTGAACTGCTTCTCGACAGGCCCTTTCGAAGTTTGGCTGCTAAATGACGTCACGGAGGAACAACGCCTCCGCGAGCGCCTCGAACTCACTCAGTTCGCGGTCGAACATGCAGCGGATATGATCTACCTGATCGACGCGGCCGGACGCATTCAAGATGTAAACGATGCTGTCTGCCGGCGACTCGGTTACAACCGTTTGCAGCTGCTGCAGATGAAGATGAGCGAGCTCGATGCCGCTTCCGCCGAACAGCCTTGGGCGGCGCAATGGGCAAACATCGGCAAAGAGAAAAGGCTGCGCTTCGAGTCGCGCCATCGCACGCACGAGGGCGAAGAGTTCCCCGTTGAAGTGACGGCCAACTTACTATTGCGCGATGGCAAGGCCTTTCATTGCGTTATCGTCCGCGACATTTCCCAGCGCCAGAAAGCCGCTACCCAGTTGTTTCAGGCTCATCAACTCACCCGAGCGATAATTGACGCTTACCCAGGGCTGATCAGCGCCACCGATACGGATGGCCGCTTTTTGTTGATGAACCGAAGGCAAGCCGAACTATTCCAGACGACGCCGATGGACGCCGTCGGCAAGCGCGACGCCGACTTTGTCGAGCGTCGGGAGACGACTGTTCTAGCTGACCGCGATCGACAGATCATTGCCACAGGACTCGGAGAGCGTTTCGAAGACGAAACTTGCGACGAGCAGGGCCTGAAAAACTCGTGGCTGGTGACGAAAGTCCCTCTGCGCGAACCGGGATGCGGCGGTTCTTCATCCGATCGAATCATCGGCGTCGTCAGCGTCGCGGTCGATATGACCGATCTGAAGAAAGCTCAGCACGATTTGCTCGTCAGTCAGGAAAGCTATCGACTGTTGGCCGATTCGATGGACGACCTCGTTGTGTTGACGGACCGGTCGAATCGCCGGCTTTACGTCAGCCCATCCGTCCAGCGCGTAACCGGATATTCGGTGGAAGAAATGTTGGCTGATGGTTTTCGGCCCCGCACTCATCCGGAAGATTTGCCTCGCCTGGAAGCCAATCTTGCCGCAAACTACCGGGGCGAAAGCACGCAGATTGAATATCGCCTGCGTCGAAAACAGGGCGATTACATCTGGCTGGACGTGCGTTGCAAGCCGATTAAGAATGCCGTCGGCGAAGTGGAAAAAATTCTCTGCTGTTCGCGCGACGTGACCGACCGACGCCGGGCGGAAGATGCTTTGCGCCAATCGGAAGCGCGCAATCAGGCGATGCTTCAGGCATTGCCCGACATGCTTTTTATAGTCGACCGCCAAGGGCACTGCCTCGACGTAAACGCGCCAATCGCGGCAGGCGCCGAGCGCCCTCTCGGCACGGATGTGCTCGAGCGATTTTCCCCCGAGCTCGCTGACCGCTTCAAACGGCAAATCGCTGCCGCCTTGATCGAAGGCGAGCCCCAGGTCGTCGAGTACGCACTTCAACTGGACGAAGATTGGCGGCATTTCGAAGCGCGCATCGTAGGCTGTGATGCCGATAAGGCCTTGGCGATCGTTCGCGATATTACGCTGCGGAAGCAGGCGGAGGAAGCACTCCGAGCAAGCGAGCGCGAAGCGAACAAACTGGCGACCATCGTAAGCCGGACCGATAATGCCGTCATTTTGACCGATGCACTCGGCCGGATCGAATGGGTGAACGACGGCTTTTCTCGCCTCAGTGGTTATGCGCTTGATGAAATCGTCGGGAAAAAGCCAGGAGATTTCCTGCAAGGCGCGGACACTGACCGCGCTACGGTGGCCTATGCCCGCGATCGACTCTACGGCCGTAAGGGCTTCAAAGTTGAGCTGATCAACTACGCCAAGTCCGGGCGACGCTACTGGGTCGATATTGAAGTACAGCCGATTTACGACGAGGATCGGCGGTTAACCCATTTCATGGCGATCGAACGCGACATCACCGACCGCAAGCGGACGGAACAGGTGTTAGCCGAACGCTCGAAGCAGGCAGCGCTGACCGCCGAGATCGGCGTCAATCTCACCCGACAGGGCACTCAACGCGACATGCTGCAAGCCTGCGCGGAAGAGATCGTGCGGCATCTGGGGGCAGCACTGTCGCGGATCTGGATACTCCAGCCGGACGAGACGGTGCTTCAGTTGCACGGCAGCGCCGGCATGTTCACCGAACTCAATGGGTCGCACTCGCTCATTCCCGTCGGCGAATTGCAATTTGGCGCCATAGCCAACGAGCGGCGCCCGCGCTTGATGAACTGCCTTCCGGAGAAAGATCATTCCACGAGCGCCGAATGGGCCAAGCGCGAAGGGATCGTCTCCTGCGCCAGCCAGCCGCTCATCGTCGACAATCGGCTTGTCGGCGTCGTCGCCGTTTACTCGCGCAAAAGCCTCCCCGACGATTTTGCCGAGTTTTTCGGATCGATCGCCGACAAGATCGCCCTGGGCATCCAACGTCACCGGGCTGAAGCCGCGATGCAAGCAGCGAAAGAATTGGCCGAAGCCGCCAACAAGACTAAAGGCGAATTCCTGGCCAATATGAGCCATGAAATACGTACGCCGATGAACGGAATTCTCGGCATGGTGGCGCTGGCGCTCGGGACTCGCCTCAATCCGGAGCAACGCCAATACCTGGATATGGTTCAAACTTCT
The DNA here is from genome assembly GCA_963718635.1 of uncultured Planctomycetota bacterium. Classification (GTDB taxonomy): domain Bacteria; phylum Planctomycetota; class Planctomycetia; order Gemmatales; family Gemmataceae; genus JAIOQJ01. Next base: position 885,037 of record OY970367.1, read on the forward strand.
GCCGAAACATTGCTGACTCTGATCAATGAAGTGCTTGATTTTTCGAAGATCGAAGCAGGAAAGCTCGAATTGGCGCCGACCAATTTTGGACTTCGCGACACGTTAGGAGACAGCCTGAAACTACTGGCCGTGCGCGCACACGCCAAGGATCTTGAACTCACCTGCCGTATTCCGGCCGAGGTTCCAGACCGGCTCGTCGGCGATGCCGGTCGCTTGCGGCAATGCCTCCTGAACCTGATTGGCAACAGCATCAAGTTCACACCTCAAGGAGAGGTCGAATTGCAGGTGGCTGTGGAAGCGCGGGCCGCCGATCGCGTTTGTCTGCGCCTCTCGGTTCGCGACACCGGGATCGGCATCCCCGCAGGCCAACATGCTCGCATATTCGCGCCATTCGAGCAGGTGGATGCATCGACGTCGCGGAAATTCGGCGGCACCGGCCTGGGCCTGGCCATCGTGAACGAACTTGTGACACTGATGGGCGGGCGGATTTGGGTCGACAGCGAACTCGGACGCGGCAGCACCTTCCACTTCACCGTATGGCTCACCGAGCAAAGCAAAACGCTAGGATCCGATGAACTTGCACGGACGCTGCCCTCCGACATGGATGGCCTTCCGGTTTTGATCGTTGACGACCATCAGAGCAATCGGGCTATGTTGGCGGAAGTACTGCGTGGTTGGAGTATGAAGGCGAGCACGGCCGCGAGTGCGAAAGAAGCGCTCGCCGAACTCCAGAACTCCGTAAGGCAGGGCTCGCCATATCGTTTAGTGCTGATTGACACACAGATGCCGGACGAAGATGGCTATTCTCTACTACAGAGAATCCGTTCGTGCCTGGAACTCGAAGGGTTGCGCGTCGTGCTTATGTCGACCGCCAACGAGCGCAAACCGGAGCAGGGATCGCGGGCGGGTAGGCCGCTGATAATTACCAAGCCGGTCAAAACATCGGAATTGTTCAACGCCATTCTCGTTGCCTTTGGCATCGCAACGACCGGCGTTCGGGCAGACAACTCATCTGCCGATGTAGGCGATCTCCCATTGCCGCGAATGCGAATCTTGCTGGCCGAGGACAACCCGATCAATCAGATGGTGGTGGCGGAACGGCTGAAACAAGATAATCATGAAGTCGTCGTTGTTGAAAATGGCAGGCTGGCGCTGGAAGCGATCGAGCGCCAACCATTCGATGTCGTCTTTCTCGATGTCCATATGCCGGAGATGGATGGCATGACGGCGCTGGCGCACATTCGCGCTGCGGAGAAGGCGCAGAAAAAGCCACGCCTTCCCGCTATCGCGCTGACCGCCAATGCCATGCGCGGCGACCGCGAACGCTGCCTGGCAATTGGCTTCGACGACTACGTTCCCAAGCCGATCCGCTTTGGCGATTTGTTTGCCGCTCTGAGACGCCTCACCACCTCGGAAGCACGCGAAGCTCCACCAGTGATCGAGCCTCGATCGGCATCAATTGATGTCCAACTTTGACAGCGATGAAGGCTTCGCCCGCAAGATGGCTGACTTGTTCCTGTCCAATTGCCCGCGCTGGCTGGGGGATATCCGCCATGCCGTCCAAGCAGGCGATAAGAAGAAACTGCACATGGCCGCGCACTCCTTGAAGGGCGCCATCGGGCAATTCACCGAGGCGAGCCCTCATCAATTAGCTCAGAGGCTGGAAGAAATCGGCAAGCACGGCAGCATCTCCGATGCAGACTCGACGCTTATTCAGCTCGAAACAGCATTGCACGGCTTGCAGCAATCGTTGCGCACAACGTTTGAAGAGACGGCTGCTCTGGAATTCAAGTAGAGCGGTTGCGGGTACTCAACGCAGTTTGCGAAACCCACACCGAAGCGGCCGTATTCAGGTCGAACGGGTGGGTTTCGCAAAGCCTTCACCCACCCTACGAAGCATCAGCGCCGGCTCATTCGCTCCTGCTCCGCCAGCCGTTCCAGCGAACGGATGAGCGATCCGCCGCTGACCAACAATTCTTCGTTGTTAAAGCGAACCAGGTTGCACCGGTTTTTTTTATCGCCGTTCCGGAAGTAGGCGGTGTACAGACACGGCAGCAGAGCGGTGTCTTTGACATCACGGGGGTTAAGAGACAATAACTGATAGTCGCCATCTACCAGCACGCGCTGAATCAGGCGTTTGCGCACGCGTTCGGTGACGCCGCCAATACGGACCATAGCCACAATCGCTTCCCATTCACGATCCAAGTCATCATCGCCCAAAAACTTTTCGAGCTCAGGCACGGCCGCGCGCGCCTCGGCCTATTTGTTGCAACGCGGAAATGGCCAGGCTCTGTATGCTCGAGTCGCAATCCATTAAAAAGGGCAGGATCTCGCGAACGAGACTGACGGCGGCCGGCCCGATAGCCTCGATGGCAATCAACGCATCGCTATGTTCAGCGGATTTCTTATCACTCAGCACTCCCTTTAAAACCGCTAACAGCTGTGGCCGCAGATCGTGGCGCATACGGCCCGAGGCGCTGGGGGGATCGGTATGCCAAAGGGTGTAGGCTAGCCGTGCCTTGATCGGCAGCTTGGTCGTCGCTAGTTCTCGGCGTAATTCCTCATTTATCATCGTCCAGTTGCCGCGCTGGCGCAGATAGCCTTGTACCTCGTTCGTCCAGTTGGCGGTCGGATCGCGCAACATCGGCAACAGCGAAGTTTCAAAGGGCATAACGACGTTTGCACATGCTGCACGTCTGCCCTTGTTTTCATAACCAGCCAGAGCGTTCAACGCTTGATGCTTCAGCTGGTCGTCCTGGGCGTGTTCCGCGATGTCTTGCAACACCGGCAGGGACTGCTCCCTAGCACATTCCGGATTCATTTGAAGAAGCGTGACTGCCGCTACGATGCGCACGCTCAAGTCGGGATCGGCCAGACGGCCTTCGAAAAAGGAGATAGCTGCATCACTTGGATAATAATTCGCAACGAGAGAATTTAGGACTTCGGCCTGCCTCCCGCCGCACTCGATGAGTCTCAAACAAGTGGCCTCGGCCGCTGGGCCAAGCCGACAGAGGTGCTGCGTTAGGTTCTCTGATGCCCCTGATTGATGCACGGCTTCTTCCACCTCGGGCAAGATCTCCAAGCAATCGCGACCGAAACGGCCAAATACGGCAGTGCCTCGGAACGCGTGATCCGTTGCCGTTACAAAATAACGCAGGATAGCCAGTCGTACCTCCTTCGGCGCCGTCGGTCCGATCACGGCAATGGCCGCGAACCCATGCGGCAAGAGTGTCGATTCACGCTTTAGCGTGCGCAGTGCATCAGCCGCAGCGTCGCAGGCCAAGGGACCCAGGCATTGCAGCGATTCCCAAGTAGCCCAACGGTCGGCCTCATCGAGATCGCACAAGCCGCGTCGCCAGACTTTCAAAGGCGCCGGGTCAACTGGGTCAATATGGCGCAGCGCCTGGGCGGCCGCCAGTTGAATGCGGAAATCAGGATCGCGAAAGAGTTTCTTCAGCGCGGGAATGCACGAAATAGCCGGGCTGCCGCGATCGGCCAAGTCATCAAGCGCTTGTAGGCGGACCTTCAGTTGGGCATGGTCCGTGCGCTCGACCAAGTCTGCCAGGGACTCGTCAGCGCCACGGCCCCAGGCGACGAAATTTTTCGAAAAATCGCTCCGCGGAGCGTTGATAATTTTGGAGCTCGCCGCAATCTGCCACGTGCGACCCGGCGACCGCAGTAATGATACATAACTATTAGACGGGAGGCCCCAGCCCCAATGCACGTAATTGCCCGGCGCGATGGCCGGGATGACCACTTGCTTCCCGTTCATAATGGCCGCGCACGACTTGCATAACTCCGACACACTGCCGCTGAAATGCTCTGTGCTTTTGGTTGAGATGCCTTCCAGTCGATAACTGCCTTTTTCGTGAATCGCCATGAACCAGCCGCGACCGGTACACACCGTAATAGTGTGAGGCCCAATGAATGCGACAGCTTCTTCACCCAGCTTGGCCCACTCACGCACGGCCCGTAATGATGCGGGGTCGGACTTGGGTGTTGTCAATCGATAGGCTTTCTTTGGTCCTTCGCCTTTCAGAGCCTTGATCTGCTGAAGTCGAAACGATGACTTTTTCGTATTGCTCCGTACAACTTGAGTCACATTCAAATGCACGATCGATTCCGACTGTTCAATCAGCGCGCCTAACGTTTCGGTCTTGAAGACTGCGTTGCCAAGCTGGCCACCGCGATTTAGCCCAACCAGCCGTCCTCCTGCGCCACCATCGTTTAGCTCTCGAGTGATGCTTTCGATGACATCCGGCGTCTGTCCAGATGCCGGCGCGACCGCGATAATCGACAAGACGCCAAGGCTTAAGAAGAATCGCATGAAGTCTCTCCGAGCCGACTGCGCAAAATGGGAACGAAGTTGCGGGCTGGTCATCCTTTGAACGCTCCAGAACATTGTATGTTGGCGCAAACCGGATGTTCCGTTGAAAAACATTTGCTAGAATCAAACTGATTCGCAACCGCATTTCGTTTCCGGAGGCCCCTGCATGTTCGAACGCATCTCGAACGGTTTTTCCATGGCCCGCAGCAGTTGGGGAGTGATCATGAGCGACAAAAAGTTGCTCATCTTTCCCCTCGTCAGCGGCCTGCTTTTTCTGATCGTGGCCGCCAGTTTCTGGATCCCCATCAGCGTCCTGCACATGCAGGGTCGGATCAACGTCCTTGATGGCGACGGCCACCCGCAGCCTTGGTTTTACCCGGTTATCTTTGCGTTCTACCTCTGCACCAACTTCGTGATTATCTTTTGCAACGCCGCGCTGGTCAGCTGTTCGCTGTTGAAGTTCCATGGCCAGACGGCCACCGTCGGCGATGGCTTCCGCGCGGCCATGGCCCGCTTGCCGCAGATCTTCGCCTGGGCTTGTCTCCGCCACCGTTGGCCTGCTGCTCAAGCTGATCGAAAATGCCGGCGAGAAAGTGGGCGAAATCGTTTCAGGCCTTCTCGGCACGGCTTGGTCAGTCATGACTTATTTCGTGGTGCCGATCCTAGTTGTCGAAAAGATTGGCCCGTTCGACGCGGTAAGCCGTTCGGTCTCGATCATGAAGAGAACTTGGGGCGAAGCCCTCGTCGGCAAAGTCGGCATGGGCTTGTTCCTCTTTTTACTTTCATTGCCAATTTTCGGTTTGGGCATCGTGGGCTTCATCGCGCTCGCGCATTCACCGTTGCTCGGCGCGATTATCCTGTGTGCCACCGGCATCACGTTTTTGATTTATCTGGCTGTCAGCGCTGCCATGCACACGATCTTCCTCACGGCGGTCTATCAGTACGCTACCAGTGAGAGGGTGCCGGAGGGGTTTAACCAAGAACGATTGGCTCATGCTTCCGCTTCGAAGTAGCGCGTGGTCGCCTTTCGCTCCGCGAAAGTTCTTTGACGAGCATTGAGTGCTTGTGGGAAATATTTCCCACGGGCACTCGGTCAGTCCGACAGGCGATTGATCGTCCCGTGTTTGATCGTTATTGATTCCACAATCCGAATTCCTCACTCCGCATTTCCCGACGCACGTTTTCCCACGATTTTCACGCGTTTTGCCTTCTGGAAATATTTCCAGAAGGCGGTCGCGTCAGAATGACGGGCGATTGAATGTCTAGCGTTTGATTGTAGTTAATTCCCCAATCCGAATTCCGCATTTCGCAATTCTCGCGTTCGTTTTCCCACGATTTTCTCGCGAAGTCCCTTCAGGAAATATTTCCTGAAGGGACTTCGCGAAACGCTTACTGTCTGTCATCAGAGGCACGACCGTGAGGAAGTGAAGGTACATCGCTCTCTAACTAACGGTCACGGCTCTGACGTCGGTTCTGACGACATCCGTCCATCCTAACTTAGGCGCGCTCGAAAATGTTTTGGCCGGAAATGGTTAGCCAAGTTCAAACGGTCACAATCATAAGCTCATCAGATAGCCGATCATCGCCACGCCCAATGCCGACAGCACCAGAGCGGCGGTGAGGGCGAGCGACCACGATGGCACGCGATCGGGCTCACCGCGTTCGTAGCGTTTAAGGAACAAGCGATACTCGGCGGCGGCGAGCAGGTTGACGGCAACACCCAGCACGATCAAGCCCGTGCCAAGCCAGAGCGATAGGCCTACCGAGTGTCTGGGAAGATCGGGAGCGGCGGCGGCAAGTTCCCTCAGGAATAGACCGAAACGGGCAACGACGAAGCCGAAGCCCATCATCGACAGCCCGGTACGAGCCAGGCGAACGCGCGGATCTCTATTTTGGGCTGATAGATCGTTCATGGCTATCGCCTCAGTTCGGTAAAAGTGATGCAGTAATTTATATCCGATCCGAACTCGGAACTCGGAACTCGGAACTCGGAACTCGCAACTCGGAACTAACCCTTTCCCAATCGGCTCAAGTGGCATAACCGGAACAGCCGATACATCCGATAAGGTTTCACGCCTCTCGGAAATTGGGAGATCGAAATGTTCAAGCCGTTGCGTTGTTTAGGGTTGTTAGCTGTATCTCCCATGCTGCTGGCCGGCTGCGTGACCCAAAAAGAATCGCACACGGCTCGCACGGGCCTTGAACAGCTACTCGTTTCGAGCGCGATCGATCAGTCGTTAGACAAGGTCGATCTGACGCCCTTGGGCAGCCGCAAGGTCTTCTTGGAGACGAAATATCTCGATTGCGTCGATAAAAATTACATCATCGTATCAATGCATCAGCGCCTTTTGAAACTGAACAGCAAACTCGTCGATAAAGCGGACGAAGCGGACCTGATCTTGGAAGTCGGCTCGGGCGGCGTGGGTACGGACAGCGAAGAGCTATTCGTCGGCGTGCCGGAAATCCCGCTTCCGCCGCCATCGCCGATAGCCATTCCAAAGCTAGGACTCTTCACTCGTAAAAAGATGAACGGCACGGCCAAACTCTTGGTTGTCGCCTACGATGCGAAGACCAAGGCGCCGATTCTGAATGCCAATAGCTCACTGGCCCGTTCCGATCAAAAAACCTGGAACGTGCTGGCGACCGGCACCATCCAGACGGGAAGCGTCCCGAAAGAAATCGCCGCAGCCACGGACGACACCGATTTCAACATCGCCACGGTTGCGCATTATTCGAAGAAGATGCTCGTCCCGGCGCCGATGCCGGCAGCACCAGTAGCGCCGACCACAAACCCTGACATTCGACAGGTGGTGCATCCTCAAATGCTGCCGCCGATCCGGGAACCGGAAACCTCGGCGCCGAGTTGGCCGACGATTGAACCCGTGGTGAAGTGAAATTGCAGGGTGGCTGAAGGCTTTGCGAAACCCACCGTTTGGACCCGGGTTTCTCAAAGACTTCACTCTCCCTGCGGACCAAGCCTCGACACTGGAGCGCTTTCGGCCGGCTCAACGGGACGGGCCGGGAGGCGTGCTGTCACGAGTGATCAGAATCTCTATCACCTGCTCCACTGAAACAGCTCGTTTGATCGCTTCAAAGTGCATGAAATCACCGTGCGTTGATGCCAGTTTCAACCATTGTTTGATGCGATGGACAATCTGGCCCGGCTTCGCATGGCTAAACTGATTGGTCCACACCACCAGGCGTAAAAGTTGGGCCGGCCAATCGATTGGTTCAGCGGGCGCTGGAGTGTCGACGAGTCCTAATTCGTGAGCGACCTGAAGAGCGAGGCCAGGGTTGGCCAAAGCGCCGCGGCCAATCATAAAGTGCCGGCAGCCCGTCTCTTCCCGGCAACGGTGAAAGTCTTCGAGCGTCCAGATGTCGCCGTTGGCGACGACGGGGATGGACATCTTTTCGCGCACGCGCCCGATGGCAGGCCAATTGACTGGCGGTGCGTATCCCTGATCGCGCGTTCGTGCATGAATCGTGAGCCAGGAAGCGCCGCCTTCAGCCGCCATTACGGCGTTCTCTTCAATCGCCGAGACGGAATCCCAGCCGAGGCGCATTTTCGCCGAAACGGGCAAATCGCTGGGGAAAGCGGCGCGCACAGCTGCCACAATCTCGCGAATGCGATGCGGATGCTTTAATAGAGTTGCGCCGCCGTCGTGCCGGTTGACGGTGCGGGCCGGACAGCCGAAATTGATGTCGATGGCCGTCGCGCCTGCTTCGTAAGCGACGACAGCCGCCGCCGCCATACGCCCGGCATCGCCGCCAAGGATCTGAACGACAACGGGCAGGCCGTTAGTGGTGCGTGCCCCGTGCAACAGTTCGGGAACGTGGCGATGAAAAAGGCTTTTCGGCGGAACGGAGTGGCTGATGCGCAGAAACTCCGAGACGGCAAAGGTGAACGCGCTCGCTTCCCCTTGCACGGCACGCATTGGCGCATCGGTCACGCCTTCCATGGGCGCCAGGATGAGGGCAGGTTTGCTAGAGGACAGCATTACTTCAGCGACTTCCCGACCAAAAGACCAGCGGCAAACAGCATGGCGAACATCGCAACGATGGCCACGCTCAGCCAGGTCGCTCGTGCCGGAGAAAGAAAATAGCCGGGCGGGCGCGGAGGTTCTTCGCGCAGGAACGGGGCGAGCGCCGACTCATTGGGCTGCGGGTGGTACAGCGGCGGCGGCGGAGGCGTGGCGATCGGCTTATCCCAAGTGCGCGCGGTGGAATTCATCGGCGATTGCGCAGCCACCGCCGTTGGCTCATTCATGCGAAAAGTAGGCTCGCCTTGTAACAGCGCACTGAAATCCGCTCTCTCGAAGAGGGGCTGCGGCTTCTCGCCGGCGCCCTCGGCAGCGCCTTCGTCTTTGGAAGCCGTATCGGGCTCGTCCGCCTCGGGCGTCGGCACAATCAGCTTTTCCGCACACTGCGGACAGTTGACGACGGCGCCCGCCTTACGCCGGGCGATTCCAAGCAGCTTGTTGCAATAGACGCAGCGAAAACGAATCGGCATGGGGGTCTCACGAATCGGCGGCGCCGGCATTGTTATAAATGGAGCGGAGGCCGCGGCAAAATTTACAGATGGGTCTATTGTCATCAAAAACCGTAATTGCGCCAACGGATTCTGGTGAATTGCTGAAACAAACGCTGAGCGCGTCTTACCCTCCCCCTGGCTTTGCAGGGGGAGGGCAGGGTGGGGCAGAGCACTTCGCCCACCAACAAGCGGTGCGGCACTCGCAACCGTTCCCCCCACCCCTGCCCTCCCCCGCAAAGCCGGAGGGAGGGTGGGTGAGGCGTCTTCCCAAGTTTCCAGAATCGATTGACGCACTAAAAACCGTTCGCACTGCAACTGTTCGCTTGACGAATCGGCACGATCGGCGACAATGCAATACGGCGTCTTCCGCTCTTGGGGAAGAAATGAAGATAGGAAGCCGCCATCAACTCCTGCTTTGATCGGAAAGCCGCACATGTCGAAGCCAACTGATATTTCCATCGCACGAGCCTATCGGCGTTGGGCTCGCCTAGTTGTCCTGGCGCTGTTTGGAGTGACGCTCCTGACTCTTCCAGGCCGTGGCGATGTCATTATCTTGAAAGATGGCTACACGCTTCACGGCAAAGTGTCGGCCGAGGAAATTGCCTTTGAAGACAAACTTACCGGCGATTCGATCCGGGTTCGCAAAGCGAACGGCCTGAGCATGATCGACGACGGCCCCCGATTGGCCGTTTTCAGCGCTCATTATAAGCGGGTCGGCGATGTCGATCCGCAGAACAAATTCGCCGACCAGATGCAGATCATTCGGCCTATCATTCGGCAGACCAGTTACGCACTCCCGCCCGTCATGCAATTGGTCCGAGCGGCCGAGTTCAATTCAAGGTGGCAAAGACTTTTGATCTACGCCAACCCGCCGCAGCCGCAGAACCCTTATCAAATCATGCAGCAGATCGACATCATTACGCCGCACTATATCCGAATGAATTCGACGACGCACATTTGGCAATCGTATTATCTCACGAAAGAATTTGGTCCCGATGCCGTTCGCAAACTGTTAGCCACTCACAATGACTTCATCGAAACGAAAGGACCTGACGGGGCGAAGCGCGCCAAGCTAATCCGCTTTTTGATCCAGGCTGACTGGTTGACCGAAGCGGAACAGGAAATCGAGCGCTTGCTCAAGGATCTCCCAGGCGAGACGCAAAAGGCCGAATTGCTTCAAGAGGCCATTCGCGAAGCCCGGCTGGAGAAATCGATAGCCGATATCGAACGAGCCAAAGATTGCGGCCAACACGATTTCGCGCGACGGGCCATGGCAGCCTTACCTAAGGATAAGCTGTCGGCCAAGCTTTCGCTGAAGGTCGCCAGCTTCCGGGCGGAGTATGAAGCCGCCACCGCGAAAATGCTGAAGGTGAAACAGCACCTCTCTGCGTTGCAGACGCAGACGGCGCCACGCTTCAAAGATCTCGTTGAAGCGGCGAACTTCATTCGCGATGAGCTTTACTTAGATGGCGTGGGCCGACTTGATTTGTTCTTGGCGTTAGCTGATCAGGCCGATGCGGCACGCATGCACGGGAACGAGCCGATGCATAAGCCGGAACAGTTGCTGGCGGCTGCCGTCTGCGGCTCGCTACTTGGGAACAATGCCACGCAGGCCGAAGTCGATGTGGCACGGAAACTCCTGAAAGCCCGGCAAATGGCGCTCGAGTTTCTGCGCGATCCATCCGCGCAAAAGCGACGGACCATTGTGCTCAGCTACATGGCGGATGCTGACGCGCTTGCGTTTGATGAACTTGAGAAGCTCATCTCCCTGTTGCCGCCGCCGGAAGCCGAAAAGAATACAAGCTCAGAGGCCTCGATCAAGAAAACAGGCGTCCTGTCCGATGGTTCGACCGCCAGTTATCTGCTCAAGCTGCCGCCCGAATACCAGCATGGTAGATCATACCCGCTTTTGATTGTGCTGCCGCAAGGCGGGGAGCGCGTGAGTGATACGCTAAAAAAATTCGGCGACCTGCCGGGGCGCAACGGCTTCATTCTGGCCATTGTCGATTGGGCGACCGGCTTTCGCGGCAGTTACACCTATTCGGAAGAAGAGCATCAGATGCTCTTGGGCACCTTGCGCCATCTCCGCCGAACCTTGCAGGTCGATTCAGACAAGGTTTTCCTGTTTGGTGAAGGCGAAGGCGGCACGTTCGCGCTCGACTTCGGCGCTACGCATCCCGACCTTTTCGCGGGGATTGTGCCGATGACGCCATCGCCGGACTTTCAAATGTTCCAGGTGTTTGAATTTTGGAAAAACTTCCAGAATTTGCCGGTCTATTTGATCATCGGCGACCGCGTCGGTGAAGCCGGAAAGACCATCCGTGGCATGTTGACCGCGTGGATGACGCGAGGCTATCCGGCTCTGGCGATCTCCTATAAAGGGCGTGGCTTCGAGTGGTTCGGCGAAGAACTGCCGTACGTCTTCGACTGGATGAGCCGAAAAACCCGGCTTACTGCCTTCCCCGATCTCGGTCGCAATGGCGAAGAATACCGGACCGTGCGCGCCAGCAGCAATCGCTTCTATTGGGTCGGCACGGAAGACATCGACGCCAACCACCTCTTTGACCCGGCGAAGAGAAACTTCCGCATCAACCCGGCCATCGTGCAAGCTCATGCTAGCGAAGGCAACCGCATCATGGTGAACACGATGTGGATGAAGCAACTCAACATCTGGCTTGCGAAGGGGAACATCGATTTCACCAAACCGATCTACGTGACAATCAAGGATCGCGGCGCCACCTGGAAAAAAGACCTGACTCCCAAGGTCTCGGTCCTTCTTGAAGATCTCTACGAGCGCGGCGATCGCCAGCACCCTTTCGTCCAGCGCATCGAATGGAAGGATCTCGGGCGAGCGAATTATAAGTTTACCGCTGAGTGAACATTGAGATGCTGGCGAGCCGGGAGCTCTCCATTTCCACCCTTCTCAACCGGGCTTGCGAGGCTCGCCAATTTTGTTATGTCTCTAGCCTAGACGACTCAGCGGCCTTGGAAGGCCGGCACTTGCAATGGAGGTGAGGGACATGACTTTACGTACCAGGCGTACCGGGGGAATCGTTCTCGGCATGTCGGCCCTGCTCTTGGTTGGCTATCTCTTTGGGCAGACATCGGCCCCGGCGCCCCTTGCCGCGCAGCAGGCAAAGAACGGCGGTCTGACGCCGGTTGCAGCAACCGGCTTCGTTGAGGATAACCCTAAACGAGTGGTCGCGTACGTCCATAACAACATTCCCATCACCCGTGAAGAGTTCGGCGATTATCTCATCTCGCTCTATGTCGATGAACGCCTCGAACTTTATGTGAACAAGCGAATCATCGAAATTGAATGCGCCAAGAAGGGCATCGATGTGACGCCGATTGAAATCGATGCAGCCATTGAAGACGATTGCAAGAAAATCAACGTGTCGCGGGCCGACTTCGTCAATAACGTTTTGAAAACCCGTTATCGCAAATCGCTGGAAGAGTGGCGCTACGATGTCATCAAGCCACGCCTGCTTCTCGCGCGCCTTTGCCGCGATCAAATCACGGTGGACGAAACCGAGCTAAAGCATATGTACGAAAATCGCTACGGCGAGAAAGCCAAGGTGAAAATTATTCTTTGGCCGCCCAACCAGCACGACATTGCCACCAAAATGTACGCGGAGCTTCGCAAGCCAGGCACGGAAGGTAATCCCGATGCCGCCTGGGATGCGGTCGCCACCCGCCAGCCCGATGCGACACTTGCATCGAGCGCGGGATCCATTCTGCCCATCGGCCGTTTCTCCGGTTCCGAGAGCGCCCGCGTCGAAGAAATTGCCTTTGGGCTGAAGGTCGGCGATATCAGCCCGATCATCGATATTCCGCGAATTGGTTTTCTCGTGGTGAAACGCACTGGCACCGTGGAAGCGGTCAAGAACGTCGATTTCGCGAAGGTCCGGCCGGAATTGCAAAAAGAAGTGATCGATCGAAAACTCGATAAGGAAATCCCGATTTTCTTCTCAAAGTTGAGTGCAGAGGCCAAGCCGATGTTGCTAATCGGCAAGCCCAAGCAGAACATCAAGCAAGTTCCGGAACTGTTGGAGCAGAAGTAGACGAACGAACGCTTCACAAGACAGGCAGGCCCTTTCCCCTCGTTACCAGGCTCTGCCTGGTAACGGGTCGTCGAGGCTCTGCCTCGCGTATTCGTCGCAAACCCAGGCCTCCGTCCCTTTCAGGGACTTCGGTCTGGCGCACAGAACGAGCCGTTCAGGTTCGACCCGCGGGCCCTTGCTGGCGCTGCGGGCTCCCGTCCCCGATGCGAGCCCTTTCCCTTCGTTACCAGGCTCTGCCTGGTAACGAGGGGAAAGGGTTCGCGTATTCGTCGCAAATCCAGGCCTCCGTCCCTTCAGGGACTTCGGCCTGGGCCGACAAAACGAGCCTTTCGGGCTCGAACGCAAAGAGACGTTAGCCTTGTGAACTAGATGAAGGTGGAATCGAGATGAATTCTTATTTCATTGCCAAAACCGGCAGGCGATAGCAGGTTTTCTATTTCAGTTCAAACGGCGCCGGAATCACATCGGGTTCGATTTGCAGCGCATCGACCAGTTTGTTCATTTGATTGAAGAGGCCGATGACGGCCAACACCTCGCCATATTGCTCCGTATCGAGGCCGAGCTTCTGGACGGCGGCGGTGTGGCTGTTGATGCAATATCGGCAACCGTTGGTCGCCGAGACGGCGAGGGCGATGATCTCTTTGGTTAGCAGATCAACTTTGCCCGGTCGCATGATCGCTTTCAAGCGTGTCCAACAGAGTTCCAGATGCTCAGGGTGAACCGCGAGCGCCCGCCAGATGTTCGGCACGCGATCGATCTTCTTTGTCGCCTTGATGTCGGCAAAGATGGCCTTCACCTTTGGATGATCGGTCGTTTCGCTCACCAATTGAACGGTGCTCATCAACATTCTCCCATGAATTACTTGGCGGGCAGTTCGCGTCCGGCTGTCCAGAAAATCGCGTTCGTCAGCAAGCGGATGAAACTGTCCTTCTTGAAGTCATCGGGATGGCCGAGCGAGGTGTAGAACATGTTGCCTCCCTTGCGTTCGCGAGCCCAGGCGATTGGCTCTGTGTTCTCGGTCGTCTTGCCCGTCAAAAGCACTGTTACACCTTTGGCGATATCCTTATTTCGATAAAGGCTGGCGTTTGATTCATAGGACTTGAAGCCTTGCAAGATCGGGTGTTCTTTTTGATTTTCCGTAAGCTTGATCTCACACTTTGGGCCTGCCTTATAGTGATTCTTGTAATCGCCGCCGAAAACGTCTTTGTCCATCTCCAGCCAGTTTTGAAAGCCATGACTGGCGGTGCGGATGCCCACGATCGGCTTATTGGAAAGCGCATACTTTTTGACGCGCTCCAACTGCTCGCCGTTGATATTGAGCCTGCGCGTGAAGAAGACAGCGACATCGCAGGTTTCCAAGCCTTCGAGCCCCGGCAAATCATCGTCCGCCTTGCGAAAGGCCCGGCTGCACTCAACCGGATAGTTCGCTTCCAGATGTTTCTGAAGCAGGGCCAGCGACTCGTCGGACTTGTATTCGAGCGAGCCGGAGATCAGGAGGACTTTCAGCTTCTTCGATGGCTCCTTGTCTATCTCTTTCTTCGCCGGTGCTTCTGCTTGCATATAAGCGAAGAGATCGGCGATCTCTTCGTTCTTCATCACATCGAGGAGCTTCTCGGGCATGAGCGAGACAGGTGAAGGCAGCATCTCTTCGATGGTCGCCTTGGCGATCGAAGTCTTCTGCACCTGATTGGCGACGACATTAAGAAGCGTGATCGATTCGGCAGTTGATTCGCCGACCATGCCAACCAGCTTACGGCCATCAGCCAACGTGACGTTGTACGAAACGAATTCGGGACGAATGTATAGAGATGGATCAACAATGTGCGTCAACAAATAAGTGCGGTTCTTGCGGTCGGCCGTCGTCAAGTCGGGACCAACCTTGCCGCCTTCGCCGAAGAGGGTGTGGCAGACGGCACAATTCTTAGTGAAGAGTGTTTTGCCTTTGAGAGCATCGCCGGCTTTGTTGTGGTTGAAGTAGTTGTTGATGGCGCCGACGCGAGCTAATTTTTCGCCGGGCGTGGCGGCGCCGATCTTGCCCCAGTGCTTTTCGATGAGCTTGTTGATAACCGGATCGTTATAGGCGAGAAGCGGCTGCAATTGTATGGGAGCGATTTCCTTCGACTGCACAGTTCCTTTTTCGACCAGTTGCAGTAACGTGAGGGCAGTGTTCTGGCGCGAAAGCAAGGCAAATTGCGCTTGCTGACGAAGCTTTCCGGTTAACGTTGGAAAAAGTGCGAGCACGGTTTCGCCGACCCTTTCGTCAGTGTAACTTTGCATTGCATTTAGAGAGCCCAAACGCAAAGCTTCGCTCTTGCTGTGTTGGAAGGTGTCGAAGAACAAGGGCAGAGCATCGGGTTTGCGTAGTTCGGCGAGGAGTCCAAACTTCTTAAGACGTTCGGCGTCCGACAATTTAGAATCATCGGCCTGCTTGAGAAGGGTCCGGTACGCAGGTCCATCGCCGAGGCGAACCAACAAACGAGGCACGAGCGGATCAACACTGTCGCCCGCATCCATTGTGTGAAGCACCCTGAGCAATACCTCTTTTGTTTCCTTATTGACAGAGGTTCCCAAACCTTGATCGATTCCCGTTAATAAAGCATGGTTGCAATCCGCGTATGAACTAAAAACCAGCAGAGAAATCTCACGATGATTCGTGAAAGTCGCAAAGCGAGCAAAGCGTTCGAGAACGAACAACTTTTCGGGCTTTTTGGTGGCCTGCATTGTCAGAGTACAGGGGTGCGAGAAATGTTTTTGATGCGATTCGACTGCCCACCAGTACATAAGGGGCAACGCGGGATCGACAGGGCTCGTCTCCCGACTGGTTGCCAGCATATCGGCGAGTTCCGCTCCAAAGGGATCGGGTAGATACTTCGCTGTGGCGGCCAGTTGCGCGAGTACGATTGGGCTTGCTTCCTCAGACTCGGCGAGATCGCAACACCTATCATACAACTTCTTTTCGATTTTTTCTGAATCGTGAAAATACTCTCCCATTAAACGAACAGTCCACGCTCGAACGTAATCATCCGGATGGTTAAGGAGTTCGAATGCCAAAGCCTCATCGAACCATCTGATGCCATAAAGGGCCCAAAGCGCTTCGAGGGCAACCACACCCGTTTCTTCGGTCGCCCAAATCCTCAATTTCGCGATCGTCGCCTTATCGGCCCCCTTCTCCGCCAACAACCGCCGCGCTTGATTGCGCCACCACTTATTCGGGTGCCTCAAGAGATCGGCCAGTTCCATCGCAGTTTTTTTGATTAAGTCGAACGTTTGCGGGTTACTCTGGCCGCTTACGCGGTTCGGCTCGCCTTTATCGCTGCGATCGCCTTTGTCGCGTCGCTCACCCACATACTCAATCTTGTAAATGCGCCCGTTGCTCTTGTCCCAGTCGTCGATCGGGTCCACGTGGTTGGCGCGTTTGTCGTACCAGTCGGCCACGTAGACCGAGCCATCGGGGCCTTGGAAGCAATCGACCGGGCGAAACCAGGTGTCGTTGGCGATCAGAAAATCGCCGCCGTGCTCGGCCTCAAAGGTGGCGCCTTTGGGCGTCATCTTGTGCCAATACAGTGCATTCGAAAGCAAATTGCAGGCAATGTATTGGTCGTGATATTCTTTGGGGTACGCATCCGCCTGGTAGATGATGCCGCCGCAGGTGACATGGCCCCCTTTGAAATTCTTGTAAGGCACATGCTCGAAGTAGCCGTACGCGTAGGGGTTGTGCAACGGCCCATGTTTGGCGAAGCCTTTGACGTAATAGGCGCCCTGCATTTGGTGCAGCATCGCCTTGCCGCCGAAATTGGTTCCGGCAATGACTTGGCCATGCTTGTCAAAATCGAGACCGAAGGTGTTGCCGCCCCCTTCGGAGAAGAGTTCGAACTGCTTCGTCTTCGGATGATAGCGCCAGATGCCTTGTTGGAATTCAATCGGCGCATCTTTCGGCTTGGCGGGATTAATGATCTTGGCAGTAACAGTGCTGCCCTGGGCGCCGTAAAGCCAACCATCGGGTCCCCATTGCAGAGAGTTCGCGAAAGCGTGCGAATCCTCAATGCCGAAGCCGGTTAAACAAACTTCCGGGTCTCCATCGGGCACATCGTCTTTATTTTTGTCGGCATAGAAGAGCAGGTACGGCGGCTGCGCCACATAGACGCCGCCATTGCCAATGCAGAAGCCACTGGCCAAGTTGAGATCACTGACGAAATCCTTAGACTTTTGATAACGGCCGTTCTCATCGGGATCGTAACAGATGGTGATGCGGTCGGCGCCCTTGGGCCCCTTGGGTGGCGGCTCGGGCACGCGATCCCAGACGGTGCGCAGGTACTGATCTTGCTTCACCGCCTTCAGACCATTGGGTTTCGGATACTGCAAATATTGCAACACCCACATCCGGCCGCGCTCGTCGAAATCGATGCTCAACGGCTGGCGAATCATCGGCTCACATGCAACAATCTTCACCTGAAAACCTGGCGGAACCTGCATCCGCTTCACGGCTTCCTCCGGCGTGAAACCTTGAGCGAACGCCAGGGAAGAAAAGCAAAGCCCGATTAGGGAGAATAAGCATTTCATGAATGGAGGTTCCCTAAGCTGGTAGAAGACGATTTTGCAATCGTAATGGCGGGCGCCCTGGAGAGCAAGCGGATAAATGTGAATGTAAGAGTTCCTTAGCTATGTCATAACAATTTGGCCACCGCCTCGGAGAGAGCTGGAATCTGTGACTTCGGCCAAGCAAGCTCGCGACCGATTTATGCACCTGAGTCCTCGGATGACAATCACAGGTGTCCAAAACTGAAATAGCGGGTGCGACATTGAAGAAACGTACGAATGGCAACCGCAGTGATGAGCGGGCAGTTCAAAGTTCTGCCACCTACGTTGCTTACGATTCGAATGCTGTGCCTGCATCACGGGAAACGGGTTTATTGGAAATGAAACTCCCGCCTCGACTTCACTAAGTTGAAATCCGAAAATGCGAGAAGATAACTGCCCAGGGGTTGCAGACCTTTTACAGGTCGGACGGCTGATTTCGAGACCAAGTGCGCGATGTGACCGGAGCTGCTCCAAAGAACTGAACTCCAGCCCTCCAATCACATCAACCCCGGGATCGGGTCCCATTCGCTCATTTGCAGGATCTCGCGGGGCATGCCGCGTTGGACGCGGATTTTGCCGGTGTCGAACAGAGTGTTCATAACGGTGCCGATCAGATTTTTAATGCGCACCGGCTCGCTATTCGGCTCGCCGCCGTTGCGGGCGGATTGGCCGATGACTTGGCCCATTTTCAAACCGCCGCCTGCAAGCAGAAGTGGGCCGAGGTTGCCCCAGTGATCGCGGCCGCCGCCTTTGTTGATTCTCGGCGAGCGGCCCATCTCGCCGCAGACGACGAGTAAAATTTGATCGCTCAGGCCGCGTGCTTCAACGTCTTCGAGGAAGGCGGATACCGCGTGGTCGAGCGGCGCGCCCATGTACTTCATGCCCTCGCCGACCGGAGCGTTATTGTTATCGGCATGCATGTCCCACACGAAGTTGGTGCTGACGGTTACAAAACCCGCGCCGCGTTCGCAAACCCTCCGCGCGAGCAAAAGCAGCTTGCCCAACGTTATGGCGTTATCGACGTAATTGTTGTAATTCTTCCACTTCTTGTCGATGTTTTCCGGGCGGACAAGCGGGGCCGTATCGTAGCGCGCGATGGTCTTGGCGCCTTCCTTCTTGAGATCGAAGGCGTCGCCGATGCCGCCGAGCAACATGCGGAAGGCCTTGTCGCGGTCGCCGTTTACTCCATCATGCTGGGCGGAATCGAGCGTTTCCTTCATACGATCGAGTTGCGCCAGCAGCCCACGGCGGTCATCGAGACGTTCGGTTGAGAGAGACAGCTTCATATCGCTCTGCATCGAACCGCCGGCGCCGGGAGAAAAGGCGCTGTGGCCGAGCCGAAGGAGCCGACTGCTTCAAACTTGCCGAAGGCGGAAACGCGTTCTTGGCGTTCGGGATCGACTGAGCGCGGGAACAGAGCGATATTCGTGGGCAAGCCCGTCTGCGGATGATTGGCCCCGGCTACATAGGAATAGGCCGATCCTAGATTGGCGCCGAAGGTGTCGGCACAAACGATCGGCTTGATGTCGTGCTTGGCGTCGCCGGGAACGTACGAGCGCACGATAGCCAGCTTATCGGCCAGTTTCGCGAGCTTCGGAAAGCTGCCGCCGAAGGTGATGCCGGGAAGCGACGTTTGCACTTCGCCGGTGACACTGCGTATCTCCTGCGGAGCAAACATGTGGGGATCGAACGTCTCCATCTGGCTTGGCCCGCCGTGGAGAAACAGGAAGATCACCGACTTGTTTTGCAGTGAACGCGAAGCCTGCATCTCGGCAGCCTGGCTGATGGATGCGAACGGCAAGCCACCTAGTGCTAGACTGCCGATGCGCATAAAATCGCGACGGCCCAGACGCGGATCGGAAAAGGAGAGCATGGAGAATGCTCCAAAGGGTGGGAGGGAGAAGGCCCGGCAGGTCATTTGAATGTACGCGACATGGCCTTGGGCTGCAATAAGGAAATGCAAAATCGATGTGAGAGTAAAGAATTCACGACAAAAAGATTTGGGACAAGAAAATAAGAATGAAATGTTCGATTCGCCGCAGCTATTGTGTTCTCGCTTTATTCCCATTGAGTTTTATTGTCTTATTTTTTTGTCGCAGTGAATGACCATCAATTTCTTAACAACCATCGCAACTAGAACAGGGTTAAATTGCAACACCTTACCGAAGTGGCATGCACTCAGTACTTTCCGCGTACCGGCAGCTCTTTGGGCTGGGGGATGTCAAACTTTGGCTCCGGGCCGCGTGGGACATTGGGATCGAAATAGACAGGTCGAGCATTTGGAACTCGTGGCGGGGTCGCGGTATTCGGTGCATAGCCGGGAGGCGGCGCCATGCCAACTGGCGAGACCATGCCAGGTGGCGGCGCGATGGGAGCAGTCGGAACATAAGGTGGAGGGCCTCCCATTCCTTGATCAGACGGCCTACTGTTGCTCGAAGCAGCCAGCTTTGACCCGCCGGAAACGAGCAACGTTTGCAGCGCTTGAAGTCCAGCGCCTTTCGAATTTACCGTTAATGTCAGCACCTTGCCGTCGCGTTTTAGGGCTGCGCTCTCAAGGACCGCCTTTTGCAGTTGAAACGCAGCTTTTGCATCAACCGGATCGCTCTCCGCAGGCCTCGGAAGAGCCTTGGCGTACAATCGACCTTTAGTCACAAATGGCGCGAACATTTTTTCCAAATCGACCGCGTCCGAATTTTCATCGCAGGTCAGGCGAGCCTTCAGGGTTAGGCCGGCGGAGGTGTCGATGCCGAGCGTCATCTTCGACGCCGAGCGATAAACTTTCATTTGAATCTCGGTCCGTTCCTTTAGGTCCGGTTCGACATCGTTGCGAAGGACGAAGTCTTGAAAACGCTCGGTGAAAGCTCGGCGCGGGTGCTGTATCACCGCCGCGAACAACCCGTTCTGCATTTCCTTCCAATCGGCCGCCCACGCAGGCTGTTCTGAATTCAAGAGTGCCTTTTCACATGATTCCTTGTCTTCATAACCGACTAACATCAACGTTCGTTCGTCGACGACGGCAAAATGCAGCGGCATCGGTTCCTTATCCTTGTCCAACCGCCATTCCGTGCGGAAATAGGTCCTGAAGTTGTGCTCGACCACCTCAACCTCGGGATAGCTTTCTTTCATCAACGCCACCCAATCAACAGCCTTTTTCATCCGTAGGGTCGTCGGCATCATCATGAAACTTCCGCCGGTCAGCGGATCGGCGTGTACCGTCAGCCTGATTAGTCCGGTGATCTGTTCCACGTCCTGAATTTTGAACGGCACGAGAAACGGAAGGCCGATCACCTTCGCGACCTCTTTTCGGCTTAAAGTGAGTACGTCATTGATTTCTTCCGCGGTCTTAGCCATCTCGGGCGCGGCAAAAATGTCGCCCACGCGGATAGCGAAGGCGCCTTGAGTTTCATCCGGTTTGAATTTGGGTAGAATCGATATTTCCAACGGCGCCCGTTCTTTGCTGGCCTTGGGCAGTGGCGCGGCGACTACTTGAGAAGGGGCCGCCCCGCTCGCAATCGCGACGATTATCAACAACGCGCCGACACATTTTTTGAGCACGAAGTGCATGCGAGACCTCGAATAGCGATTCGAACTAGAGCCGATTGTTGACGCGAAATCGACGCAGGGAGGCGACTTATCATCGACGTTCGCCTTAATGTCAAGCCACGTTTTGGGGCACGCATTATTTCCGACAAAAAAATAAGAATTGAATGTTCGGTTCGTCGAAGTTGATCTGTTTCTCTCAGTTACTCTTAAGGCTTTTATTCTCTTATCTTTTTGTTCCAAATTTTTTTGTCGAAGTTAATGACGATCGACTCGGGATGACATGCCAGCCGCTCAAAAGCTCGCAGATTGCATCGGCAATTCGCTCATCCCTATAAATAGGAGAGACCCGCGTCTCCTATCCGCTCGTTCACACGGTGACATAATGACTGATTCGAACCCGCCGGAATACAACATCACGGGTCAAGACTTTTCGCAGCGAGCCCATTTCGTATATGCCGGGCTGCCAATCATCGACATTCACTCCCACGTGACGATGACCGCAGCGGATGAAAAGAATGAAGGGCCCATCGGCGGCGCGGGAGAGAAAGGTTCTTCGGACGCGGCTGCTTTAATGCTCGATGTCGCTTCCACCTTTAACGTTGGCAAGATCTATACGATGTGCCCTCCGCAGGACGTTGGCCCCTTGAAAGAACGCTTTGGCGGCCGGCTTGGATTCAACGGGCCAATCTCAAAGAAGCTCGACGAGCCCGATGAGGCCGCCTATCGCAGTTTGGATCAGTTTCTGGCAGCGGGGATCGAAATCGTGAAACTCTGGGCCGCCCCGCGCGGTCGCGATCGAGGGCTGATTGTTGATGCCCCATGGCGCATCGAGTCTGTCAAACGGGCACGCGCTGCAGGCATCCGAGTGGTCATGGTTCATGTCGGCGACCCCGACGTCTGGTGGACGCACACCTATCAGGACATTGCCAAATTCGGCACGAAAAGCGATCAATACATTCCGTTGCGCCGGTTGCTCGAAATGTTCCCGGATATGACCTGGATCGGCGCCCATATGGGGGGCGACCCGGAGCATGCCGACCACCTGGAAGAAATGCTGGTTCGCTATCCTCATCTACATTTCGACACGAGTGCCACGAAATGGCAGGTGCGCGAAGTCTCCGCGCATGGCGACGCCATTCGATCATTGATGACGCGTTATGCGGATCGGTTTCTGTTCGGCTCCGATCTGGTGACTCGACATTCGCTCAGTCGCGAGCATTACGTAAGTCGCTATTGGTGCCATCGAACGCTTTGGGAAAGCAACTGGTCCGGGCTAAGCCCGATCGCTGATTCGGATAGTCGAACCGCAGACGGCATGGCGTCTCCGCCTCAATTGAAGGGCATCGCGCTGCCCGTAGAAGTGTTGCGAAAAGTCTACCACGAAAACGCCGAGAGGATCTTATCGCGAGATTGAACACGCGCCGTCCGGCGGGTTGAGGAAAGGCGAAGTCGGGACATCGCTACGGCCCATCTGTAGACTAGCAGTGCCCTGTTCGTGTGCGGAGGAGAGACAATGGCGATTCCAACAGAAGAAGTGGTCGGTAGGCCAATGGTGGCCCGAGCCTGCGGTTGTCTGCAGGAGTTTCAGCAATTTGCGGTTGATAAATATCGCGCCCAGCGGCTGGCTAAGTTTCAGAAAACTCGCTGTGCCGCCTGCGTCGAAAAATTGAACCAGGAACAACAGCGCCTATCGGCCATGCTGCCAAAAAAAGGGGAGGCGATGCAACTCCTCCCAGCGGGCACTCAGGTTGCTCTCACAAAAAAGCCCGATGGCACTTGGTCCGGAACGTTGACGGCAGCGGGTACTACAGTTGAAACTATCGGCGATGGCTCTCAAGGCGTGACCGTCGCTTTAGCCCGGCTTTGGGTAGTTGAATCAGGAACGGACCCGACGGCCACGAAGCCGCCTGTACCGAAGCCGCCAGCTGCCAGACCCGCTGCTTCTGCCGGCGCTCGGCGAACCATTCCACCGCCGACGAGACGTCCCGGTTGAAAATAAATCAGTCGGTTAGCCGCGACTCGAATGCATTGCGCAGCGGTGCGCTCTCGGCAAGAGAGCATGCCGCTGCGAAAAGCCTTCGCAATGCGGCTAAAATCTTAGTTGGATGAAAATGAAAAAGGCAGGCTTTTGCCTGCCTGATTTGTTTATTAGTCAAGCAACGGGTTGACTTGCTTCGCACTTTCCTGCCGATCCCGTACCGATTTCTTTCAACAATTTCTCTTTGGGATACTTTCGCACATCCCACAAAAGTCGGCACATGGCCAGCAGACGAATTACATAATAGCTGATGTCGATCTCCCACCAGCGGAAGCCCTGCTTAGCGCTGCTCTGATAATGGTGGTGGTTGTTGTGCCAGCCTTCGCCCAAGGTGATTAATGCGACGAAGAGATTATTGCGGCTGTCATCGCTCGTTTCGAAACGGCGACGGCCCCAAAGATGGCAGATCGAATTGACGGTGAATGTTGCATGGTGCGACAGAAGCGTGCTGATGAGGAAACCCCAGATCAAACCGCTCCAGCCACCTATCGCGATGCAAACAATAGTCAACGCCGCCGGCGACACCCAATAATGGCGGTCGAGCCAGCGAAGTTCAGGATAGCGGGCGATGTCTTTGACCGAATTCTCATCGGTTCCGTCGGAGGTGCGCGATAGAATCCAACCGGCATGAGACCACCAAAAGCCATGTACTACAGGCGAGTGCATATCCTCGGCCTGGTCGGAAGCTCGATGGTGATGGCGATGCCGGGACACCCACCAGCTCGGCCCGCCCTGCGAGGCACTCGTGCCCAGCCAAGCGAGAACGAATTGAAAGACGCGACTGGTCTTAAACGATCGGTGCGAGAAGTAACGATGGAAGCCGGCGGTGATGCCGAACATCTGAATGAAGTAAGAGACGCCGCACAAGATCAGAGCGGTTGCATTGATCTCGACGAAGAAGACCGCCAGAATAGCCAAGTGCAGTAAGAAAAACAAAACGTAGGCGACCCAACTGGTGCCGCCGCGATTAACAGGTTGACCGGAAGTAGCGGCGAGGGGATCTGAACTTTCCACGGCAATCGAATTCATTAAAACGATCTCGTCGAGTACGGTAGGTGGCGACCGGGTAAGGATGCTCATAGTATATGCGTTTGTCAATCGAGGTTTTAGAATATCTTCACTTCGGATGAAGATTTCTGATAAATCTATCAGGCCCTGGGCGGGCGTCTCAACTCGTGCAAGTGCGCCGTCTAAATTTCGATTGATGCACATCCTATCGGAGATTTCACTGTGCAATCTTTATGCCGACGACAATTCTTGGCAACGGCGGCGGCTACCGCTGCAGGCAGTCTAATCCTGCGCGGACGAAAAAGCCGACAAGCCGCTTCGCTTCAAACTGGGGCTTGTCACGTACAACGTCGCATCGCAATGGGACCTGCCGACAACGTTGAAAGTGTGCCAGGAAGCCGGCATCGCGGCCGTTGAATGCCGGACGACGCATAAGCATGGAGTTGAACCAACTCTGAACGCCGCAGAACGTCGCGAGGTCAAAAAGCGCTTCGCCGATAGCGGCATCGTCTTCTGGGGCTGCGGCAGCATCTGTGAATTCCAGTCGCCCGATCCTGCGGTGGTCGACAAAAATGTTGAAGAGTGCAAACGCTTCATCGAGCTCGTGAAGGACCTTGGCGGCAAAGGCGTGAAAGTTCGGCCTAACGGATTGCCGAAGGGCGTGCCCACGGAAAAGACGCTCAAGCAAATCGGCCAGGCGCTCGTAAAGTGCGGCGATGCGGCCGCCGATGCCGGCATCGAAATCTGGGTCGAGGTCCACGGCGCCGGCACACAGATCCCGGCCAATGCCAAGACCATCATGGAACAGTGCGGACACAAGAGCGTCGGGCTAACTTGGAATTCCAATCCGACCGACGTTGAAGAGAAGTCAGTGAAGCATTCGTTCGAACTGCTCAAGCCGTGGATCCGTTCGTGCCACATCAACGATTTGGTGAATGATGCGAGCGGCAAATACCCCTATCGCGAATTGTTCGCCCTTCTGAAGGGGATGGACTACGACCGCTATACGATGTGCGAAGTCGCCAAAACACCGCCGAGTGTTGAGGCAGGGTTAGCGTTTTTGAAAGATTACAAAGCCCTCTGGACGAAACTGGCGAACGGGTAATCGCTTCGGCACTCTGCAGAAAAACGCGAAAAAGAACTTTTCTCTTTTCGCCGTCTACCCAACTTGACGGAGTTCCATCGAGGGCTATAATTACAAACGCACTTACGGATGAGTGCGCTGGTTTGCATCAATGCGAATCATGTCGTTGTTCGTGGGCGGGGTTGCCGCCGGGTTTCGACTCAACCCAACACGGGCGATGCTTTCCTGCCTCTTCCTTTGGCCGACAAACTCGCAATACCGCATTCCGTCGTTTCGTTGTCGAACCTGGCACGCCAGGTTCGGAATGCATGTTGTTGCCGTACGTCCCTTGTGAAACAGGAATCCCTTTGGCCGAAGACCGGTTAGCCCTGACGCGCCAAGTCAAAGAGGCGAGCGACATCATTGCTGTCGTCGGCGGCTATCTCGCGCTGCAGCCGGCCGGACCTGTCTATAAGGCCCTTTGCCCATTTCACAATGACACCCGGCCTTCCCTAAACATCGATCCTCGCTGGCAGAACTTCAAATGCTGGGCCTGCGGCAAGAGCGGCGACGTCTTTACCTTCATTCAGGAAATAGAGAAAGTCGATTTTCGCGAATCGCGTGAGATTCTCGCACGACGCGCGAATATCAGCCTTGACGGCCAGCCCGGGCCGAATCTCGCACGCCTGAAGTTGCTCGACGCCATGCGTTGGGCGGAAGGGGTCTATCGGGAGTGCCTGATCGATTCTCCGCTGGCGGCGTCGGCCCGTGTTTATCTCGGCGAACGCAAGTTGAGCGGTACGACCGTGCGCGACTTCGGACTCGGCTTTGCTCCCCTCTCGGGAGAATGGCTGGCCGAGCGGGCTCGGAAAGACGGGCAAGACTGGGAAACTTTGCGGGAAGTAGGCCTTTTATCGGAGAGGAAAGAGATAGGAGGGTTTTACGACCGTTTCCGAGATCGCGTGATATTCCCGATACGCGACATGCGCGGTCAAACCGTTGGATTCGGCGGACGCATTTTACCCGGATCAGCTTACGCAACCCGCAGTCCCAAGTATTATAATTCATCAGATACACCGCTCTTCAGTAAAAGTGAATTGCTCTACGGCCTCGATCTGGCAAGGCAAGCTGGAGCTCAAGAAGGCTATTTAGCAGTCGTTGAAGGATACACGGATGTAATGATGGCGCACCAGCATGGCGTTGCCAACGTCGTCGCCACGATGGGCACGGCCTTGAACGCGAAGCACGTCCATCAGCTTCGCCGATATGTGCCTCGGGTCGTCCTGGTTTTTGATGCCGATGCGGGCGGTGCAACGGGCGTCGATCGCGCGTTGGAAATTTTCATCACGCAAGACGTGGAACTGTCCATCGCGACATTGCCCGATAAGTTCGACCCGTGTGATCTATTGGTAGCTCAAGGCGCCGAGCCGTTTAAGAATGCCCTGAAGAATGCGGCGGATGCGCTTGATTTCAAGCTGAACCGTCTGCTGGAGCGCGACGATTATCGCGGCATCGAAGGAACGAAACGGATGGTTGACGCCATCCTGGGAGTGCTCGCGCTGGCGCCGGAGATGCCGGGCAAGGCGGGTCAGGTTAAGCGGGAATTGATTCTGACGCGCGTGGCCCAGCGGCTGAGTCTGAGACTGGAAACAGTCTGGGCGAGGTTCGGCGAGTTGCGCGATGCGAAAAAGAAGGATGCGGCACGGACGTCGCCGGACGTGCCTGCTCCACCGATTGTGGAAGAAGCGCCGGAACCCAAGGCGGGGCCTGCTCCGCCTTTGGAAAGGCAATTGCTGGAACTGTTGCTGGCGGACCCGGCCCTTGTGCCGATTGCTGCTCGAGAGATTCAGCCCGATGATCTGACCCATTTAGGCCTGCGCAAGTTGCTCGGGGCCTTATACCAGTTGCGGGCAATGGGCGAGCCACCGGAACTGGATGGATTGCGAACACTTATTTCCAGTGCCGCGCTCATTCGATGGGCGATGGACCACTGCGAGATAGGCAGGCAGATAACGGATCGGGGACGTTATCTGCGGAATGTGCTCGACTGTTTTCGAACGCGCGACGAGGCCCATGGAAAAGGGCTCCTGAAAAACCAGCTCGAGCGCCGCGTCCGACCACGACGCGGCCATCGAGATACTGCGGAAACTTCAGAAACGATCTGTAGGCAACGATAGCTGACTTGCCGCTTCGCTCTCGCCCAGGCTTAGCCGATGGCCTTTGACCATCGGCAGCGCAACACGGATTTCGGCGATCGCAACGAGTCGAGGAGCGTTTGGATGGAACTGAAAATCGACGGTTGCTTGAAGACTCTGATCGAATTAGGCAAACGGGCCAATTATTTGACCTGGGATCAGGTCAACGCGCAAATCCCGCCCGACACGATCGAGCCGGAACGCTTGGATCAGATTCTCGAAATTCTGGAACAGAATGGAATCTCGATCATCGAGGAAGATCAGGCGGAAGAACGCGAAGCCCGCGTCACGCCGGCCGTAGAGGAGGAATTCCTTCGCGATTCCGATCTTCCCGTCTACGATGACGGCGACGGCAAGCAGATCGACGACCCGGTCCGCATGTACCTGACGCAGATGGGCGAAATCCCCCTGCTCAATCGCAACCAGGAAATCAACCTGGCCAAGAAGATCGAAGTCACCCGCCGGCGCTTCCGCCGCCGCGTGCTCGAATGCGATTTCGCCCTTCGCGGCGTGGTCGAGACCCTTAAACGCGTCCATAGTGGCGAACTGCCCTTCGATCGCACCGTTAAAGTGTCGCAGACCGAAAATCTCGAAAAAGAAAAAATCCTCGCTCGTATGCCGCACAACCTGCGGACGGTCGAACCGCTGATGGAACTGAACGTCGAAGATTTCAACAAGCTCATCGACGAGAAGACCACCGAAGACGAACAGCGGGAGTTACGCCGGCTCATCAAGATTCGCCGCCGCAAGACCGTGACGCTCGTCGAGGAATTAAGCATCCGCACCCAAAAGGTGCAGCCCTTGATGAAGAAGATGGAGCAGATCGCCACCCGCATGACCGAGATCGAAGCCGACATCGAAAAAATTCGCGGCAACCGTGCTGCCAAAGAAGATCGCCTGAATCTCGAAAAAGAACTCCGCGACCTCATGCTGATGACGCTCGAAGAGCCAGCCTATCTCCGTAAACGCATCGAATCGATGAACGAGCGCTTCGAAGAGTACGAAAACGCTAAACGCGAACTTTCCGGCGGCAATCTCCGTCTCGTTGTGTCAATCGCCAAGAAGTATCGCAACCGTGGCTTGAGCTTCCTCGACTTGATTCAGGAAGGAAACACCGGCCTGATGCGCGCGGTGGACAAGTACGAATACCGTCGCGGTTACAAGTTCTCGACCTACGCAACTTGGTGGATCCGCCAGGCGATCACTCGAGCCATCGCCGATCAAGCGAGAACGATCCGCATCCCCGTTCACATGATCGAGACGATGTCGAAGCTTCGCAACGTCTCGAAGAAGCTGCTGCAGCAGTTGGGGCGCGAACCAACGATCGAAGAGACGGCCAAGGAAGCGGGTATCACCTACGAGGAAACAAAACGGGTCCTCAAGATAAGCCGGCATCCGATCAGCCTCGATCGGCCGGTGGGCGAAAGTGAAGACAGTTACTTCGGCGATTTCATCGAAGACGCCGGCGCCGAATCACCCGTGAACGCGGCGACGCAGGAAATGCTGAAGGATAAGATCGAAGGCGTTTTGAAGACGCTGACTTATCGCGAGCGCGAAATCATTAAACTTCGCTATGGCCTAGGCGACGGCTACACCTATACACTGGAAGAGGTGGGCCGAATCTTTAAGGTCACTCGCGAACGCGTCCGCCAGATCGAAGCCAAAGCCGTCCGCAAGCTTCAGCACCCGGTGCGAAGCAGACAGCTCGAAGGCTTCCTGGATGGAAGCGCGAAACAGTGAGCGACGTGAAGGCGGCCTATCGGCCGCCTTTTTTGTTCTCTGCGTTAACGCGAAACGTCAACAGGACAGGTGCATCTCCATGGCAGCAGATACATTGCCTTCTTTGAACAATGTCCTCTCCGAAATCCACCGTTTGCGAAAGCACGTGCGTGATCTGCAGGCTGAAATCGATGGCCTGCCGCGCCTGAAAAAAGCTCACGAAGCAAAGGTTGCCCGCCACGAAAAGGCATTAAAAGACGCCCAGGACGCCATCAAACAAGGACGGGCTGCCACCAACGCCGCTGAGGTAAGTCTCAAGGCGAATCACCAGCAACTGCTCAAATACGACAAGCAGATGAACGATCTCAAAACGCCAAAAGAAGTCGAAGGCAAGCAAAAAGAAATCGCTGCGACTAAAGCCGAAGTTCAAAAACACGAGGAAGAAATTTTTGCCGGAATGACGAACGTCGAAGAGAAAGTCACCAAATTGCCGCCTCTTGAAGAGCAGGTGAAAAAAGCGAAAGCCGAGTTCGCCGCCTTTGAAGCGGATTTCAAAGAGCGTCAGGAACGGCTGCTGCGCGAAATGAACTTGGCCCAGACGGAGTTAGCCAAGGTCGATTCGGAGTTGCCGCCCCAATTCCGCAGTCAATACGATCGGCTGGTCAAAGCTCATGGCCCCGATGCGCTGGCAGCCGTGAACGGCAGTGTTTGCAGCCAGTGTCATACATCGGTGACGCAACAGAATAAGAACGAATTGCGCAGAACCGCTTTTTCTTTTGCACCACCTGTGGCCGGCTGCTCTATCTGGGGCAGTGAGTAGCGAGCGACGTCGCTCTCTACCCTCCCCCCGGCTTTGCGGGGGAGGGTAGGGTGGGGGGAACGGCTGCAAATGCCGCGACGGTTGTTGATTGGCGAGCGCTAGGCCTACCTGCCTTTCCCTGCGAAGCAAGGGAGAGGTCATAGTCTCACTCGTCGCTAGAAACCAGCGCTGTTCTCGCGCCCGCTCGACTCGCTGCTCATCGTATCGCCTTTAACTCTCCGAAACACACCTCATTGACCAGTCGTCTCGCATGTGTTTGATCGCTATTCTTTATCGTGTCATCGATCATACTCCCTTGATTCTGGCCGCCAATCGAGAAGAAGCCTATGCGCGTGGCGGCACGCCTCTCGATTTGCGAGCGGGTGCCGTTCCCTTTATCGCGGGCCTCGACCCGGCCGCAGGCGGCACTTGGTTCGGCGTGAACGCATCAAATCTTATGATCGCGGTCACCAATCGCCACAAAAGCAAGCTTCCCACAACTCCCCGAAGTCGAGGCATGCTGGTTCGAGATCTGCTCGCGCTTTCTTCGGCCCGCGCGGCGGCGCAGACGGCTGTGCGCGAACTTGACACTCAAACTTACGCTGGCTGTAATGTGGTCTGTGCCGACATGGAATCGCTCTGGATCGTTCATGCCGGAGATTGGCTGCGCATCCGAAGCCTCGCGCCTGGTTATCATGTCGTAACGAACGGCGATATCAACGACCCGATTGATCCGCGAATCCAATGGACCTTGGAACAGCTTCACGCCGCAGCGCCATCAAATCAAGAGGACGCAATGGCCGTGCTGAAAAGAATCGCCCAACACGCAGAGCCGCCGGCCCCGATCTGCTTGCATGGTGATGATCGCGGAACAGTCGCCGGCACGCTCCTCGCTTTGAATGAAACCTCGCGCAGCAGCCAATTGCTGCACGCCCAAGGCTCTCCCGACCGCGTCGAGTATGTTGATCGAACCGATCTGCTGTGGGAACTCGATGCACTAAAGCAAGGACAGCGCCTCATGAGTGAAGTCCATCGAATTCGCTTGCGGGGTCCTTGGCAAGTTGAGCCCTTTATTTGCGCTGAAGAAGTTCAGCCGCCAGTGCCAAAGCTGATGTCTATCCCTTGCACTTGGCGAGACGGCGGCTGGCCTGGCTTTGCCGGCTCTGCTCGACATACGCGTCCATTCGGCCAGCCACGGCTCTCGACTTCAGATGAACGCGTTTGGCTCGTCGTTGAAAAGATCTGCGGGCGAGGATCAATACTTTTGAATGAACGTCCCCTCGGATCAATCTTTGACAACGTCACTTTTCGAGCCGATGTGACCGACTATCTGAAAATTCGCAATAGACTGGTTATCGACGTCGCCGCGGATAATGACTCGGGCGGCATCACCGGCGAGGTGGTCTTGGAGATAGCGATACGCTAGGTTACTGAGCCGATAAAGACTCTGAATTACAAAGCTTTGAGATAGATATTCATGGTTCACGATTCGCCATCCCCGCCGATGCAACCCAACGAACTCGAGGCAATGGATGCCTGCGCAATGGCGCCAAACGAATTCTGACCGAGTGCCACAAAGTCATTGTTGGACAACGCCCGGTGCTCGAACAGTTGTTGATTGCCCTATTCGCCAAAGGCCATTGCCTATTGGTCGGCGTGCCCGGTTTGGCCAAAACATTGATGATCCGGACGTTGGCCGACGCCATGAATTTGAGTTTCAGCCGAATCCAGTTCACGCCCGATTTAATGCCTTCCGATATCACCGGCACTGACATTTTGCAGGACGACCGCGTCAGCGGTCAGCGTGCCTTCAAGTTTCTCCACGGCCCACTCTTCGCGAACGTGATCCTTGCGGATGAGATCAATCGCACGCCGCCTAAAACCCAGGCGGCCCTGCTAGAAGCCATGCAGGAGCGGCAAGTGACGATCAGCGGATTGCGTCACCGTTTGCCCGAACCCTTCTTCGTACTCGCGACACAAAATCCGATCGAACAGGAAGGAACCTATCCGCTGCCCGAAGCGCAGCAAGATCGCTTCATGTTCAACATCAAAGTCGATTATCCGGAGGAAGATGAAGAGTATCAAATCGTAGCAGCTACGACGTCTTCAGGCCAGCTGCGCGTTGAACGAGTAGTGAATGGTGAAGAGTTATTGGCTATGCAAGCCGTGGTTCTGGAAGTTCCGGTGGCGCCGCACGTGATCAAATATGCCATGCGCCTCGCACGGATGACGCGCAAAGAAGGAAGCGAAGCCCCCGATTTTGTTCGCAAATATGTAACTTGGGGTGCCGGCCCGCGCGCCAGCCAGTTTATGATCTTAGCCGGCAAGGCCCGGGCGGTGCTTTATGGCCGCACCTATGTCTCGACCGAAGACGTTCGCTCCGTGGCAGCCCCCGTGCTCAGACATCGCATTATCACCAATTACAATGCCGAAGCCGACGGCATTAAAGCAGACGAAATTGTTCGGCGACTGCTGGAGATGGCCCCGAGGGATGGGAATACGGTGTGAAATCGCCGAATGGCGTCAGACGTCGGTTAGCATGTGTTACAAAACTTAAAAGCGCTTTGCGCCTCAGCGACCGGGTCGGGAAGACATCAATAGTCGGTGGTTTGAAATTCCCGCGCTGCAACACCCAAGATAACGACTGCAAACAGCATGGAGGCAAGCACTGATAGCTCCGGCTCGAACTTGCCGTCAGCTTTCAGTTTTTGGAACTCGGGCACTCCTCCAGAAAAGCCGGACGCCTTCAAGGCGTCGAAAAGAATCAGGCTCATGTCGCCTGGTTTCGGCAACGTCCAATAACTTACCTCGACGATCGAACGGCCCACCGGACTCATCTGATGGATTGAGTGAACCTCGATCGCATGTCGGCCGAAGTTCATTCCCCAACAGATCACCCAAAAAAGGAGCGAGCCGAAAACGCAGACTACCGTGCTGCGCGTCCAGACTGCCAGCAGTACTGAGAAACTGTAGAAAATCGCGAAATGGACTCCCAGTAAGGGAATCGTCAGCAGATACAACGCGTCAAATACGCCAGTGCGCAGCCCGAGCGCCAGCCAGGTGCCGAACACGAAAAAAGCGCCTTGCACCACCACGAAGGCGATGACTCCCAGATATTTGCCAATCAAAAGGCTCCAGCGCGGAACGGGCTTGGCCAGTAAAACGGTAACTTGATTCGGGTCGAGAAACGTCGGCAGGAAACCGGCTGTCCAGATCAAGACGAGAAAGATTCCAGCTGTGTCAGCGACTGCGCCGGCAAGCCAGATTTGCAAAAAGCGGACGGCATCCGTGCGGTTCTTGCCTTCAAGCGCATCGAACAGCCCAAAGCCGAGCGACAGCTTCGCCTTCGTCTGTTCGCGAATGTCAATTCCTTCTTTCTCGAGCGCATCGGGTCCTAGGTCTTTTGCCTTCGGATCGTTCTTCGGAATGGAGAATTTCGGCTCATCAGCCTGGCTTGGCAATTCGCGGCCATCAGTGACACCAACGCTGAGACAGAACAGGATGCAGATGACCGACATGCCCAGCACGACCCAGAACAGCCGGGACGCCAACGATTGCCGAAACGTATCGCGAACCATCCATTGGATGGTGAGGAGGGCTGTGGGCAGGTTCATGTCGCGGCCCCTTCGTAAAGCGGTTGCAGGACTTTTTCCAGCGTCACCGCCTGGCCAGTCTTCGGATCTTTCAGCACATCGGCCATATTGGACACTTTGGCGACCTGGCCCGAAACGATGACCGCAATCCGATCGCAGGCTTGTTCCACTTCCGAAAGTACGTGCGAGACGAGCACCACCGTCGCGCCGCGCGCTTTCTGCTTAGCGATTACGCCGCGCAGCATTTGTCGGCCGAGCAAATCAAGCCCTTCCGTCGGTTCGTCGAGAATCAAGAGTTCCGGCTC
Organism: uncultured Planctomycetota bacterium; assembly: GCA_963718635.1. Classification (GTDB taxonomy): domain Bacteria; phylum Planctomycetota; class Planctomycetia; order Gemmatales; family Gemmataceae; genus JAIOQJ01. Next base: position 918,800 of record OY970367.1, read on the forward strand.
ATTGAGCAGTGCTTGGGCCAGGCCAAGCCGCTGCACCATCCCCTTGCTGAACTGCGAGATCGGCTCGTTTGTCCGATCGCTGAGCCCGACTTCTTTGAGCAAAGCATCGACGCGCGGTTTCAATTGTTCAGGTGGGATCAAGGTGAGCGCGCCGTAATAATTGAGTAGTTCCCAAGCCGTCAGATAGCGCGGGAAGTGTTGGTTTTCGTGCATATAGCCGACCCGTGCCAAGGTCGAAACATCACGGGTGGGCTTGTCGAGCCGGGTAATCGCTCCTTCGCTCGGCCGACAAAGCGAAAGCAGCAGTTTGACAAGGGTTGTTTTGCCGGCCCGGTTCGGGCCCAACAAGCCAAAGACCACCCCGCGCGGGATCTGCAAGGTGATTCCTTTTACCGCGCGTATTCCCTTGCGCCCCAGGGCGCCGGTGGCATAGAATTTTCCCACGTTGTCAAAAGTGGCGACAGCGGACATGGTTGTACCGGTTCAAGTAAAGGGCGATGCCGTTAAACATTAGGGAGAGTATCGTTCAGTCGCAAGGTCTGGATAGCCGCACGTGAACAAAGTCGAACGAAGGTGGCCGACTAATTGGAATAGATGCATCAAACGATTGATTGGCGAGCGAACTGCATTAGCAGTCGGGTTCTTCTTACGCACGCAGCCCTCATCACCCGATCGCTTGCACAATTCGGCTCGCCAAGCAGCAGATTCACTTCACCCATTTGACTTCGTACGCCCAAGTCTTCGGCTCCAGCATTTTCGAAATGTCAGCCTGTTTTTCTTTGATCTGTTCGAGGAGCTTGGCTACTTCAGCCGGGTCCGGATTCTTGCCGAGGATCGTGCCCCGGAATCGTTTTTTGTTGATATTGTTTTTCTCGTTGATCGCGCTGAAGACTTTCTGGCTGAATTCATAGACCGGTCCGGTCATTGCATTGCCCAGATTGACGCCGGCCTGCAGTTCGTCCGAACTGAATTGGCCAACTTGTTTGCCTTCGATCGAAACGCTCCAGGTTCCCGGTTTGAGCCCTTTGATCTTCAAGCCGTAAAGGTTCAGGTCCTTCAGATTGTCAACGTAAGGGAGAATTTGCAGCCAATCCTTTTGGACCGGTAGAGGGAAGGCCTCATCGATTCGGTTGAACGTGATCTTATCGTCGGCGACTTCGAGCTTTTCAACTTTGCATCGTTCCGTTTGGGCTTTGCCGGCATCGATTGAGACATCGGTCACTTTGGCTGGGGCGTTCAAGCCGACCAGAATCGTGTGAGCCATCAATAGCCCGCCAGCAGATGAGGTATGAACTCCATCGGGAAAAGGTTGAACGCTCTTAGCGTCTTCGCTCACCAACTTTTCGATCACGGCACGAGTCACTGCGTATTGATCGACAAACTGCGCGCCGTTCTTTTCAGCAATCTCTTTCAGCGGCGCGTAGAACTGTTTTTGCGTTTCAATGTAGACCTTGAAGTTATCCTTTTTCCGGAAATCGACGGCATTGGGAGAGATTAGCGCTACTCTCACACCAGCGTTCTTAGCCGCCTCAAGCATCTCGGCCGTCTTTTTGGCATAAAGAGCTGCCCGCTGTTCGTTGAACGAGCCGTAGCCGCCATCGTTCATGCCAAAGTCGATCGTCACGGCAGTCGGCTTTTCAGCAAGCACGTGCTTTTGAAAGCGACCCGCGCCGCCGTTGGCCGTGTCGCCACCAATGCCGGCATTCAGGAAGGAAACGTGCCATTCCGGAAAGCGGGTTGTGATGTATAGTTCGATGAAATTCGAGTATTGATATTGTTCCGTGATGCTGTCGCCGAGGAATATAACTCGGTCGTCCTTTTGGAAGAAAAACGGCTTCTCCGCTGCCGCTAATGGGAAGGCGGCCAATAGGCAGAGGAATGAAGGTGCAAAGAGTTTCATGGAAGTGTCCTTGAGGGTGGGAAAACGGGTCGGCCGTCATTTTACGACGAAGTGGAATTGCAGCAAGTAACGGGATACATGCGTTATGAAGTTCGCTTTTCAGCAAATGTGAGCGCGTACTATGCCAACCCTGCCCATTTGCGGAGGAGCCACTCGGCGGTCAGTAAACTGAGCAACGGGATGAGCAGCCACCAGGATTGCCAGAACGGTCTGTCCATTATCCGCTCGCGAGTCGCCCGACGGCTGTTGAGGCGTTCGATCAACTCGCTGGCTTGATTGGCGGAATACATTTGGCCCCCCGACTTGTCCGCAATCTCTTTCATCCGTTCCCAGTCGGTGGCCAGGTTGTCGAGCTCGCCGGTTTCCGGAGGCAATACTTTGAACAGCCCGCGAAGCTTACGGCCATCCGCTCCATGCAGTTTCTCTTCAATCTCGGGTATTACGAGCTCCATGGCGTATTCGCCCGGCGGGAGATTTGCCTGAATCCCTTCATACTGCTGCGGCACATCGGCACTGGGCTTGAGCGCTGCCAAGGCTACGGGTGTTTCGGGCTTGCCCCCCTGGGCAGGCCGAAAAATGCCGCATGCCGACCACGGCTTGATCGCTTAACTTCTTTACCTTGTCGCCGAGGCGCACCAGCATTTCGATCTCTTGATCCGAGCGATAGGTCGGCTCGCGGACGCCAAAGCGAACGAAGTCGTTGCCGGCGATCAGCGCGCGGTCGCCCGCCGCCCAGCGTATAAGTTGGCTCCAGAAGCGGTGATGATATTTATCGCCCTGTTTGAAGCGCCAGCGCCAGGTGCTGTCGAGGCCGATGAACACCACACGGCCAAAGCCATAATTTTGCCGGACGACCAGCGCGTTCGCCTTCTGCTCGGCAGCCAACGCTTTCGGTTCGGCGGAAGGTACATAAGCCAATGCAGTTGCTCCTGACTTAGCTTTGCCGACGATTCCCCAATAGTGGGCCGGCAGCGCGCGCGAGCGCTGTTCGCTCGCACCCGCATCGTTTTCAAGCCTAAGAAAACCGGTTTGCATTCCGTCGCCGGTGAGCGCCACCTGAAAGCCGTTCGTACGTTCAACCACGTGCGGATGGGTGATCGGCAACATACGAGCGAAGGGATCGCCCGCTTCAAGGAATTCCATAGGCATCGATCGTTTCCCAGCCAGAATAACGAGCGTGCCGCCGCTGTCGGCCACATACTTTTCCAAGCGCATGCGTTCCGCAGGCGGCAGCTGCTGCGGCGAGACATCGCCCAGGATGATGCAATCATTGCGCAGCAAATCGTCCGGGCCGGGAAAGCGCATATCGGGCAAGTGCAGCGCGTTGGCATCGTCGACATTCGCCAGCTTTAGCCGGGGTTGATCGAACACCACGGAATGCGAATCCATGGTCTGATCCCGGCGCAGCGCCGTCTGCAAGTAGTGGAGTTCCCAGCGCGCTTCGCCATCAACGAGCAAGACCTTGGCCCGATCAGGAACGACCTGCACCACAACGTGGCGGACATTGTTTTCCGGAAATCGATCGACAATCTGGCTGCCGTCCCCTGCAATAAACTCGGCAGTGATGACAAGTCGCTCCTGTGCCGCCCGGTCCATCTTTACGGGAATCGAGCGCGGCGGCGGTTGATTGACGCCATCGAAATCGATCACTTCAACAATGGGCTTCCGCGTAGGGAGATCGGAAACTTCGGGATAAGCGACCGTCAGGCGAATTCGGCCTGGTGGAAGGTTGCTTGCCTGAAGGCGGACATCGAGACTGACATCGCCATGCTTGAATACAAGGGCTGGCGAAGCTTTCACAGATGCAATGGCCAAATCGGGCGGCGGCGTCTTAGCGCCACACACCACCGTGTAAACCGGCAACGGCGTTTTGCCTTCCGTATGGCCTAGCTGATAAGCCAATTCGCCCGGCCCGTTCCCCCAGTTGTGCTGGCCATCGCTCAACACGACGATGCCAACCAGACCATCGTGAAACTTTTCGCGCCGTTCCTGACCGTACTTCAGCGGGAGTTTCAGATCGGTATACGCATCCCCCGCATTCTTGCCGCTGAAGAGGCTCGAACGCAGCATCTCAAACGAGGCCGGCAAGGGCCCAAGCTGTTGGCTGAAGCCAACCAAGTGCAATTGATGGCGCTCTGAGACGGCTTGCAATAAATCCGCGCCTTGTGGCGCTAAGACGCGGGAGGCGATTTCCTTTCGCGATAAGCCATCGACACGTTCGACAAGCCGGCGATAAGTGTCATTGCGCGGCGGATCGAGCTGGCGTAATTGAGCCATCCACGAAAGCAGCGTTTTGTCGTCAACGAGATCAGCGCCGATCTTAAGGCCTCGAGCTAGCTGAAGTTTTTCCGTTGCATCGCGATGCACGTCGGCGATGTTCATGCTCTCCGAGCGATCGATGGCAATGAGCACATGCGAAGGAATTTCTTCGCGCGTCGTCATGCGGACGATCGGCTTGAAGCCGGCCGTCAAGAAAACAATGGCGATGATCGTCAGCCTCAGGGCGAGCAGACTAATCGCGTAAGCGCGACGAATCGAGTGAAGTTCGAGCCGATAAAGCCGATAGATCAAGACAACCAAACCCGCCAATACGAGCGCGAAAATCCCCGCTTGCAGCCAGCGCGGCAGCGGGCCGAGCTGGGAGAGAGGAGCAGGCATCCATCGCTGAAGGGGACTTCAATGCGAAACATGTTCTCCCGAATAGTGGGGGTTTTGGCGAAGGAGCGATCGTTCGTAGGCTACTTCCGCTGCCAGAAGGCAAAGGACGAGCAGAAAAAAGATCCAGCCAAGATCGAGGTCTTGCTCGCTATCCCTCAAGGCGGCGAGTATGGGCGCGCGCTCGTTTTCATAGCGAAGGCGTTCACTTGGATAAAGCGCTGCTACTGCCTGGCGGTCTTCGTCGCTGCAAGGCGCGAGATTCGCTTCACCCTCATCCGGCTTAACGACATAGTATTGCACCCGGCCGCTGTCGGTCGTCAACCTATAGACCCCTGGATCGCGCGTCTCTTCAAAGACGAACGGCCACGCTTTCACATCACTTCTTCGTTGCTCGCCGTTGGGCAATTTGATCGTGATGCCGCCCGCCGATTCACCGGGCATCGGGCGATAGACAATCGGCTGCATCGGTTCGAGGTTGACATCGGCAGCGCGGGCGGCCGCAAGATGATAGAGGCATTCGTGGCATAGCCGAACAAAATCGTGCGAACGGAGCAAGCTTGTGGGCCAAGTGTCATCGAGCGGCACAGCCGCCAACAACACTCGGCCTTTGCCAACCGCCTTCTCGATCAACAGCTGATCGCCGTTGGTCAATCGGGCCACCACGTTGCCCGAGCCGGTGGTTTGAGTGTCGAGCTTCCACCAGCGTTGAAAAGAGGAACGAACAAAACTCTCTGGCGTCGATTCGTTCAGCAGGTCGACAAAGGTTTTTTCCAAACTTGAAAGTACGGGAAAGACTGAATTCATCGGTGGTTCTCCGCCCGCTGGCGCGTCGAGGCGGGCGGGCAGCCAGCCGATGCCATCGCGGAAGCCAAGTGCATTACAGCTATTAGCGTCGGCGCGAGGCCCGACAGTCATGAACACGCCGCCGCCGTCTTTAACGAACTCCTCGACGGTACGGTGTTGCACCTCAGTCATCGCTCCCACGTTTTGCAGGATCAGAATTCGCGGCGTCGAAGAGGGATCTGGCGTTACCGACTGGTGCAACGATTGGGACACAAATTCGGAAAGCCCAATCGTGCGCGTCACAAACGCAGGCTGAGACAGGTCGGCCGGCGCGATCGCATAGCGAATGTAATCGCTGCTGCGCATTGGTGCTGCGGCCGAAATGTCGCCATCCACGATCAGGACAGGAATAGCCGAGAGGACGTCGATCGCCAAATTCCGCGTCTCCTGGCCCGGCAACGCATCTTCCGAGATGTCGGCGCTGATAAGATGCGAGCCAGGCGTACTGAAGCTACGCCGGTATTCCATGCCGATGGAAGGCTCGCGGACTCGCGGAATGGTGCGCACGCCGGCTGGCGCTTTCATCGACCGTAAACGATACCTTTTCAGGCACTGGAACGGAAGTATTTAGAACGCCGTTTGTTTGCAGATCGAACCGAAAGCGAATCTCCCGGCCCACCGTGGCGATGCTATGGTTCGCCCGCAGCGGCGAAAGATGCCAGTTCGGTGCGTCTGGCGGTCGATCAGGAACAACGTTGACAACCCAAACGCGTGGCATTTGTTTATTCGCCGAGTAGCCGAGCGATGCCAACTGCCACCGTTCCAGCGCTTGACTGTCAGCCCAACCGTGGCGCTGGCCATCCGTCAGCAGGATGATTTCTTTTTGTCCGCTTCCCTGATCGAGTATTCGGTAGGCGTCTTGAAAGGCCGTGGCGAAATCGACTCCGCCACGCGGCGGCGGCAGTTTATCGAATGCACGCTTCACTTCGCTCAAGTCGGCCGTCAACGAGCCGAGCAACGCAACGGGTTGTTGCTTAGCCTGCAAGACGGCGATGCGATCACCGGCTGTCAGTTCGTTCATATAAGCCTCAGCCCACGACTTGGCGGCGTCGGCTGCTGTCTGATTTTGCCAATGGCAAGCCATGCTCGAAGAGCCATCGACGATAATGACTACATCGCGACTCTGTAGACCGGCCAGCTTGGCCAACTGATTTCCGCCGGGCAGCCGCGCGACGCAACTCAGATGTAAGACCGGCGAGGCGATGGCGACGACCAGCGCGCCGACCAAAGCCATGCGTAGCGCCATGAGCAGAATGTGTTCGAAGAAGACTTTTTTCCGAGTAACCCGTCCCAGTTGCAGAAACTGCATTGCCGCCCAATCGACCACTTCAAACCGACGGCGATTGAGCAAATGGACAATCGGCGGAATGGCCAAAGCGCTTAGGCCGAGCAGGACAGCAACGTGCAGGAACGACATGAAAACCGGTTTCCGTAATTCGGCGAATTCACGCTCATTGTAAGACAAAGTGCAAGGTGATGCGAAAACTTCTTGGCGAGCCAGGAGCGTAAGCGACTGGAGAAAGCGACGTAAATTACGTGAAGCTCTTTCTGCGGTCGCTCCATGCTCCCGGCTCGCTAAATCCGTTCGCTCACTCTCCGAACATCTTTCACTAACATAAGGAGTTGTTAGTTTCAACTTCGTGACCGCCACGATTCACACTAACCCGACGCGTTAGCAAGAACGCCCCGAAGCGTTAGCGAGGTTCCGCTTGCTCCATTACAGACTATAACGCTAACGCTTCAGGGATTGCCTCGCTGACGCGTCGGGTTGGTGTCAGCGCCGATCACGAACTCACTCAATGCGCGTAGATGCACCTTAACTATCCCCGACGTGAACCCGAGAATGCCATGACGCCAACCCGCGATGAACTGGCGAATCGCTATCTCGAACAACTCCCTTACCCCCCGTATCCCTTGCAGGAGGAAGCCCTGCTGGCCTGGTTCATGGCCGATCAGGGCGTACTCGTTTGCGCACCGACCGGGACGGGTAAAACATTGATCGCCCAGGCTGCTTTGTTTGAGGCATTGCACACCGGCAAAGTGGCCTATTACACCACGCCGTTGATCGCGCTCACGGAACAGAAATTTCGCGAGATGCAAGAGTCGGCGGTGCGCTGGGGATTTGCGCCGGAGTCGGTAGGACTTGTCACCGGCAATCGTAAAGTGAATCCGGAGGCGCCGATACTGGTCGTTGTCGCGGAAATTCTGCTCAACCGGCTGCTGCATCCCGAAGGTTTCGATTTCAGCAACGTCGCTGCCGTGGTGATGGATGAGTTTCACAGCTTCGCCGACCAGGAGCGGGGCATCGTTTGGGAACTCTCCTTATCGATGCTGCCTAAACATGTTCGCCTCTTGCTGCTGTCGGCCACCGTCGGCAATGCGATGGAGTTTGTGAATTGGCTCGATCGCTGCCATGGCCGCAAGGTGGATTTGGTGCAAGGAACTGAGCGCAAAGTCCCCCTTACCTATCATTGGGTGCCCAATCAATTTCTGGGGGAACTTCTCGTCGACATCGCCAAGGGAACCGATGAGACGCGCAAGACGCCGGCTCTGGTTTTCTGTTTCAACCGCGATGAATGCTGGTCGACTGCGGAGATGCTTAAAGGGCTCGATGTGCGCAATACGGCTGTCAGCGCCGAGCTGAACCGCACCGTTGACGCTTTGGAATGGCCCAATGGCATCGGCCCGAAGTTGAAACAAATGCTGCGCCGCGGCATCGGGGTGCATCACGCGGGGCTATTGCCGTTTTATCGGCGCACGGTCGAAGATCTCTTCCAGAAAAAATTGCTCAGTGTGGCCGTCTGCACGGAGACGCTGGCAGCCGGCATCAATCTTCCGGCACGTTCCGTGGTGATGACCAGCCTGATGAAAGGGCCATTTGGCAAAGAGAAGTTGATCGACGCAAGCACGGCTCATCAGATATTTGGGCGTGCGGGCCGGCCGCAGTTCGACACGCAAGGCTATATCTATGCCATTGCCCACGAAGACGATGTGCGCATTTTGCGCTGGCGCGAGAAATACGATCAAATCCCGGAAAATACCAAAGACCCGGTGATGCTGAAAAAGAAAAAGGAACTGAAACGTAAAAAGCCCGATCGAAATTCTCAGCGACAATATTGGGGCGAAGGACACTTTGACCGCCTGAAAGCAGCACCACCGGCGAAGCTTTATAGCAAAGGGCCATTGCCGTGGCGTCTGCTCGCCTACCTGTTGCAAGTGTCTCCGGAAGTCGATCGCATTCGCACGGTCATTCGCAAGCGATTGCTGGATGAATCGCGCATCATCGCCGGCGAAAAAATACTGGAAAAAATGCTGCTGACTCTGCACGAAGCCGGCTATATCGTTCTCGATCCTGCGCCCGTAAAGAACGAAGAGGGCAAATACGATCCGGAGTTTCTAGCCGTCCGTGCGACTCCGCAAGAAGCGATGGCCAAGGTGTTGGCGTTCCGCAGCATTCATCCGTTGTACGGCGCCTATTTGCTCGATCAACTAGGCCCCGCCAGTTGGGAGGAACGCGTACAAGCGCTGGAGAGCGTTTTGGAGATACCCAGACCCATCCTCAAATTCTTGCGCGTGCCGAAGGACATGTCGCCCGGCCCTTTGGAGAGCGAGCGCATTCGCCCGCAGCTGGAGCAACGCGGCCTGTTGCAAGTGAAATTATCGCCGCAGCCCGAAGATGAAGAGGAAGAAGAAGACGCCTGGGAAGAAGAGCCCGAGCCACGCTTCGCCGAGAAACTGCTGTTGCTCTTTACTGCCCTGCGACCGGACGTTCTTGATGTGAATGTCCAGTCGGTATGGGGCGCGGGAGAAATTCTCAAAGGCTTCGGCGGCAACTTCAATTTGTTCATTCGGCATCGGGATTTGAACAAACAGGAAGGCATTGTATTTCGCCATCTACTGCGGCTCATTCTCTTATGTGAGGAGTTTGCAACACTCACTCCTGCCGACACGACGGCCGAAGAGTGGAAAGCGTTTCTGGACGACGTGACATCCAGACTCACTGAAACCTGCCGCGGCGTCGACCCGCTCAGCACTGAAGAAATGATTCAGCGTGCGCACGCGGCCGATGTCGTGGAAGGCGAAGCTCCTAAGCCGACGCCAGTAGAAGAAGTAGTGAATGCCGAAGCGGAGTTCGGGGAGGGGCTGTTTGGAGTTTGAAGCGACCCGACACCCTGTTATCGGCCATGTACATTTCGATGGACTTGCAATACGATGAAGCCATGATCGTGAAGAAAGGCGAAGCATGCGCTACAGCGAGACATACAGCAATGAGGCCGTCTGGAAGGCGTCAAGGGAACGTTGGTCTAATTGGCAGATGCCCATTTTGTATCTGCCGACCCTGCGCTGGCGCGTAAGCTCGGCGCTGTCGCCAATCCGACCGCCTGCTACGGCGGGTAGCGCAAGTCGAGAGAGTGCAATCTTGGAAAGACTTGCTCGCGGTAAAGCGAGTGGACTTGCTGCAAGGGCTCGACTACGCCATCGGGACTAATGACGCATTTTCATTTCAGGGGTTCTTCTTGAACGTGGATCTCATTCGGCTCGGCGCCGGCTGCCTGCTGGCGCTGATGCCCGTTGCGCTTTATTTCTTGTTTCTAGCGCACATCAACCAACGACCTAAGCCGACGCTCGTTTCGGGTCCCTGGGATTTCGCCTGTCTGCTGCTGGGGCTGAGCGGCTTCATTTTAGTTGGCGGCCCGGTGGTGATCGGCCTGCTGAATTCGGTCTGGCGAAGTTATTGGTTTGGCGGGGACTTCGGCGATTTGCGAAAAGTCTGGGAAAGCAACGCTGTTTCTATCTCCAGCATTGCCGTCGGGTATCTGCTTGGAGTGAGCTTACTGATTTTCGCCTTCATGTTGGGCAGGCGAAAAATTACCCTTATCTATAATTGCGATTCAAAAACTTTGACGGCGTCTTTTGTCGCCGCGTGTGAAGCACGCGGGTTTAACTGCCGGCAGGTGGTCGGTGGAATAGAGATAGGGCGCGGAACTGCCTTGTCGCCGGCCGAAGCGTCCAAACGCCGATATGGCCCTGAAGGCTTTGTCCAATTCGCAGTTTTTCCAACAGTACGTAATGCCACATTGAAATGGTCCGAATGCGATGCCTCAACACGGCTCGAGATCGAAACCGCACTGGTCGAACAGCTCGAAACAACTGCAACCGATAAAAACCCGGCTGGCAGCTGGCTGATGACGACTGCGATGACGATGTTTTTTGTCCTCGTCTTATGGATGATGTTCCTGATCTGGATGATGCTTACCAGCCGGCCTAAGCTCCTTTAATAGCTCGCTTTCCTCAAATTTCTACAGCGCTTGGAAAGTTCCACCGCTCAGAAGTCGCGCGCCTACGCCCGACGTTTCGACTGTCCCGACGGGTTGAAATTGATGGGAGGCCTGGTCATAGGCGTAGATTTCCCCGGTCTCGATATCGTAAACCCAGCCGTGGAGATTTAGTTTGCCTTGCCGGATGCGATCCGCGACCGCCGGATGCGTCACCAAATTTTCGAGCTGGACGAGCACGTTTTCGGCAATGCTGGCCGTGAGCAATTCAGCCGGGGTGCAGTCTTGATATTTTTCGAACATGATGCGGCGGGTTGCTTCGGCATGATAAAGCCAGCGTGCCACCGTAGGCAGTTCGATCAAGTTTTCCGGATGTAGAAGGCCTTTGACCGCCCCGCAATGGGAATGACCGCAGACAATGATGTCGCGCACTTGGAGAGCGACGACGGCAAATTCAATCGTGGGCGCTTCACCGCCATTGGATTCACCGAACGGCGGGATGATATTGCCGGCGTTGCGAAGGATGAAAAGTTCGCCCGGTTTCGTGCGTGTGATCAGATTGGGATCGATGCGCGAGTCCGAACAGGTGATGAACAGCGTATCGGGGTTTTGACCTCGAGCCAAATGCTCGAAGAGGTCTCGCTGCGATCGAAACGTGCTTTCTTGAAAGTGATGAATGCCTTCGACAAGACGATGAATAGGCATTTGTTTTCCTAAGTTACCTGGTCCGAAGACTCATAGCTCTTGAGGCAAGTGCGCTTGGGCGATCGTCGCCTACTCAGTTTGAGGCGAAGCCTCGCTGGAGATTAGCAAAATGTGATCGAATTACCCCAACGCGGCCAACGCCTCGGCTTCCGTCGGGAAGAGACGAACGGCCCCGGATAGACCGACCACGTTGAAAATGTTCGTCACGGCCGGCTTTGAATGCAGAAGGACAGACGGCGTGCATCATTATTCAGCTTTTTGATGGCCACATAAAAGACGCGCAGCCCGGCACTGCTGATGTAATCGAGTTCACCGAGAGAAAATAAAATTTGACTGGCGCCGGCGTCGATGGCTTCGACGACACGTTTTTCGAAGTCGTCCGCTCCCGTTATGCTCAGGCGACCTTTGAGCCGGAAAACGGGCACGCTCCCGTGATGAAACAGTTCGATATCCACAAAATTCCCCACTTATTTCGGAGAGGTTTTGTAAGAATACATAATCATTAAGTCGGATGCGAGTGGATTTCAGACGATTTTATCAACTCTCCCGTTGCTCACTATATTGAGTGCCATCGAGTATTAGAGGGAGAAATGAGCGCCTTAATCATCGTGCAGGGGCCGCGCAAGGCGAACGAATCCCCTTAATAGCCAAGCGATCGCGGTTTGGCCGCGACCGCGACATGGAGATCTATCTTTCTTCGGACCGCGTCAGCCGGCAACATGCCGCCATTCACTTCGAAGACGACCAGGCGTTCATTGAGGATCTCGGCAGTCGCAACGGCACCTATCTGAATGGAAAGAAGATCGAGAAGCGCGAGCCGTTGACTCCATCCGATCAGCTGGCGATCGGTGAATTCGTCTTCAGGCTCGCGGGGGCGCCGGCGACAATTCTTGCAACGAAGAAGCCCGAGAGCGATCTGCACATCCGCGAACAGGTTCATGCAAATTCGACTAACCAAGAGCTTTTCGCACAGAACCCGGTCCAAAAACTGCAAATTGTGCTGGAAATTACCCAAACATTGAGCACTTCGACCGAAGTCAATCCCCTTTTGGAAAACTTGCTAGGCAGGCTTTTACACTTATTCCCCAGGGCGGACCGCGGCCTGATCATCCGCTGTGAGGGCGACAACCTCGTGGTTCGCGCGCAGCAATCGCGACGGGGCGGCACAAACGTCGATTTTTCGTTCAGCCGCACCATCGTCGCGAAATCGCTTGCCGATGGTATGGGCATTCTCAGCGACGACCTCGTCAAGGACGACCGCTTTCAAGCTAGTCAGTCGATCCGCGACAGCGAAACGCTTTCCCTTATCTGTGTGCCTCTGATCGCCAAGGATGGCCGCCGGCTGGGAATCGTGCAGCTCGATCGGATCGGCTCGATCATGCCGTTCCAGATTGAAGACTTGCGCTTACTCACGACGATCTGCCTTCAGGTGGCGGTCGTTCTGGAGAACGCGGTGGCCCAAGCCGAGCGATTTCAACATGCGCTGTTGCGCAAGGAATTGTCGATCGCGCGAGATGTGCAGATGGGCTATTTGCCTACCGACTTTTCGCCGAAGCCGGGCTATCAAATTTTTGCGAGCATTCAGCCGGCCCGCGATGTTTCCGGCGATTTATACGACTTTATTGCGCTGCCGAGCGGGAAAGTCGCCTTCCTCGTTGGCGACGTATCGGGCAAAGGCTTGCCCGCCGCCATGTTCATGATCGCCGTGCGCACGCTAAGTCGGCACATGGCGCCGTTGGGCGGCGGCCCGGTCGCTACCGTCACCCGACTCAACCATGCGCTCGCCGCCGACAATCCCGCGATGATGTTCGTGACCCTGTCGTACGGCATTTTCGATCCAAAAACCGGAGAAGTGATCATCACCTCGGCCGGACACCCGCCGCCTCTGCTCGTGAAGCGCTCGGGAGCGGTTGAGGAGATCGCTGTGCCGCCCGGTCAAGTTCTCGGGTTTGCCATCGGGGATTTTCGATTGGCCGATGTCCGCTTGACTCTGCAGCCCGGTGAAACGCTCGTTCTTTATAGTGATGGAGTTTCCGAGGCCTTTGCCCCCGATGGTGAAGCAATGTTCGGCGTCGAGTCGTTGCAGAATGCCCTATCGGGCAGCGCTGGCCGCCCGCTCGTCGATTGTGCTGCGGCCGTCAATGAGGCGCTGCAAGACTTTTCTGGAAATGGAGAAATTCAGGATGATCAGACATTACTCTTGTTGCGGAGACTGTAACTTCTCGTGTCCGACCATTTCCAACTTATTCTGGACAGCTCGCTCGACGAAATCGACGTCCTCGCAGAGCGAGTCGAAATCTTTGCGACTTCTCAGGCCATATCCCCGGATACGTTGGGCGCCGTTCTGCTGGCGCTTGAGGAAGTCATCAGCAATGTCATTAAGTATGGCTATAAGGGCGAAGCGGGACAATCCATCGTCGTGGAAATCAAACGTGAAAACGATCTGCTTATGATCAAAGTGGAAGATTCTTCTCCCCCTTTCAATCCGCTGAGCATCGCCGATCCGAATCTCGCCAAACCCATGTCGGAACGGGAACCCGGAGGGCTCGGCATTCACCTCATTAAACACCTTATGACGCGAATCGAATACGAATACAGCCAGGGGAAAAACCGGCTGACGCTTTGGAAAAGCGTGTAGTCGTACGCGTAAGCGACGCAATGATACTGCGTCGCCGGCGTGTCCCGCTAACAAGAAACTGCTCTCAGGCTAACCGCATCGGCGGGAGCCCTGCTGCGGCCAACTGAGGCGCCACTTCCGTTTGGAAACAGTCGGGGCAAATGCTATGGCTGAAATTGGCGTTCGACCGCGCCGCGATATAAATCTCCACCTGCTGCCAGTAATTTTGATCGTCGCGAATTTTCTTGCAGTAGCCGCAGATCGGCATCAAGCCTTGCAACTGGCGAACCTGCGTCAGCGAGTCTTCCAATGTGCGCACACGCTCGGCAAGAGTCTTCTGCAATTCGATAACGCGCTTGCCGACCTGCAGACGCGCGCGGAGTTCCTCGCGATCAAACGGCTTAGTCAGGTAATCATCCGCGCCGCTGTCGAGGCCGACGACCACGCTGTTTTTGTCGGCCTTGGCGGTCAATAGGATCACGTAAGTCGGCTCGGCGGTCGGGTGCTCGCGCAGCCGACGGCAGACATCGACGCCGTCCAGCCCCGGCATCATCCAATCGAGGATGGCAAGTTTCGGGGCGTCGGGACGCTGGAGCAAATCCCAGGCAGCGGCGCCGTCGGAAACCGCGGTCACGCTGTAGCCCAGTTTGACGAGAATCGTTTCAAGAACCCGGCGCGAAACCGCATCGTCTTCGGCCATCAGAACTTTCATCAGATACGATCCTTTGCACCGGAGTGCGATTCAACAAATTCCGTTAGAGCAGGGATAAATCGGCGCATCGAGTCATGGAGATTCCACACGATTGGCGACAGCGACGAGATCGAATTCCCGGACTGCGTTCGATCCTCCAGTTTCTGCGCCGCTGCGTATACTTCCTGCACTCCGAGATAGGCCACCGCGCCTTTGAGCGTATGGGCCGCCCGCCCCATGCTGCGCAGCTCGCCGCTGGCCACGGCCTGATCGAGATCGAGCATGAACTGCGGCGCTTCCCGAAGAAAGATTTCGCAGACTTCGTGCAGCAGCCCTTCATCCCCCGCTAATCGCTCCAAAGCGACTTTCGAGTCGAACGAATTAGAAGTGGTCTCCGCCTGCGGCACTTCACATATTTCGACGGTGCGACGTTCCATGACATTGGCCAGAGCACGACGGACTTCCTCAACTTGTACGGGCTTAGCAAGGTAATCGTCCATGCCGGAATTCAGGCAGCGTTCGCGATCGCCTTTCATCGCGTGGGCCGTCATGCCGATGATCGGCAGACGTTCGCCTGTTTCTTTCTCTCGTTCGCGAATGGCGCCGGTCGCTTCGAAGCCATCCATAATGGGCATCTGCACGTCCATGAACACGACATCGAACGACTGCCGCTGAAGTGCGTCTACCGCCTCTTGGCCGTTGTTGGAGATGGTGACGTGATGGCCTAGTTTTTCGAGGATCCCACGAGCAACGCGCTGATTCACCGCGTTGTCTTCCACCAGCAAGATTCTCTGGGAAGGACCGGCGGCGGCAATAGTTGGCACACTTGGCGAAACAACGGACTTTCGGCTGCCTAGATGGAGCGCTCGCAAAATGTTTTCGAGCAGTTCATCAGGTTGCACCGGCTTGATCAAACAGGCGGCGATACCCAGTTCGCGGCTTCGAGCAGCGTCGCCTGCTTGATTCGCCGACGTGAGGAGCATGATCGCGGGCCGTTCGGGCGATTGCCATTCATCGCGAATCGATTCGACCACATCAAAGCCATCCACATCCGGCATGCAGACATCGAGCAACATGAGGTGGAACGGATGACTTTCACTCATCGACTGCCGTAAGGCGGCTAACGCGGCTTCTCCACTGGAGACGTCGGTCGGCTTCATGCCCCAGTTGGCCACGGTTTCTCGCAAGATGCGCCGGTTCGTCGCGTTGTCATCCACTATCAGCACGGGAACGTTTTGCAGAGTCGGCGGCGGGTCGAACCGCAGCGGCGGCTGATCGCTCAAACTGAAAGGCGCCGTGAAGTGGAAGCTGCTTCCCTCGCCGAGCGAGCTATCGACCGCCAACGTGCCTCCCATCATGCGCACGAGTTGTGCGGAGATGGAGAGGCCTAGGCCGGTGCCGCCGTAACGCCGAGTTGTCGAGCCATCGGCTTGAGCAAACGCCTGAAAAATCAGCCGTTGCTTATCGGCCGGAATGCCGATTCCCGTATCGCGCACTTCGAAGTAGAGTTGTAGCGGCTGACCTTCGATCGGGGCGATGGCGCCGCTCTTTTCACTTTCGAGGCAGACAGTCACCACTACTTCGCCCTGCTCGGTGAATTTCAAGGAATTCCCGACTAGATTCACCACGATCTGACGAAGGCGAACGGGATCGCCGACCAAGTCGTCCGGCACGTTGGGACTGATCTTCCACGCCAGTTCAAGCCCCTTTTCGTGAGCCCGATAGGCCAGCGTCTTCAGCGTGCTTCCCAAGGTCGAACGCAACGGAAAGACAATGCAATCGAGATCGAGCTTGCCCGCTTCGATCTTGGAGAAGTCGAGTATGTCGTTGATTACCGTCAACAACACATGGGCGGATGAGCGCACTGTTTGCAGATAATCGCGCTGGACTTCGGACAGATCCGTATCAAGCGCCAGTTCGCACATGCCGATGATGCCGTTCATCGGCGTGCGGATTTCATGGCTCATATTGGCCAGGAATTCGCTCTTGGCCCGGTTGGCTGCCTCGGCCGCCTGACGAGCTTTGGCCGACTCCGCCTCGGCTTCTCGCCGTTGGGAGATGTCCTGAATCTGAGCGATGAAGTAGAGTGGCCGGCCATCGGAATCCCGCACCAGCGACACGCTCAAGAGCACCCAGACCGCGTGACCTTGCTTGTGGAAATACCGCTTCTCCAGCTGGTAGGTTTCGGCTGAACCTTCAATGAGGCGCCGGGCAAGCTGTAAATCCTGCTGCAAATCGTCAGGGTGAGTAATGGCTTGAAAATCAATCGCCAACAACTCGGCTGGAGTGTAATCGATAATGCGGCAGAGCGCTTTGTTCACCTCGACCCAGCGTCCCTCGGGCGACACCAAGGCCATGCCGATGGCGGCGTTGTCGAAGGCGCTGCTGAAACGCCGCTGCATTTCGTGCAACGATTGAGTCCGCTCCTCGACCGTGGCTTCGATCTTCGCCTGCGTTGCTTGGAGCTCGGCCTGCCGCCGTGCGATCGCCTGCATTTCGTGAAGGCTGCGCAGGCAGGCCAAGATAAGAAAAACATCTTCGAAGACAACCCAGCCGGAATGCTCCAACCACCGCCAAGCTTCAACCGTGGTCGTGCCGAAAACCGACTGGGGCCAGAAGAAACCACGCAAGAGGTGATCGAGCGCGACCACTGCGGAAGCCGATATCAGGACGCGCCAATCGCGGTAGAAAGCCAGGAAGGCGAGCGACCCGAAAATATGGAAGTGCGTCTCAATTCGGCCGCCGGTCAAGTGAATCAGCAGGATCCCCATCATCATCTGCGAGATGCCGATGATGTGACGCGTCGCTGTCCGGCCCGGCTGCTTCCAGGCGAGCAGCAACGGCAGGCTGATGATTCCACCGCCGAGCAGGACAGCGATCCATACATGGAAATGAATGGCGCTTGTTGAACCAATCCACGTAAACGGTGAGACCCATATCGCAATGGCTACAGACGCCAGCCATTGAAATGCCAACAAGCGGGCAAAGAGCCGATCCGTGTGCCGCCAGATGATTTGCTGATGTTCAGCGAGATATTTTGCCGCCAATGCATGAACATCCGCGTCCACACGGGCAGCCTTCGACTCTTGCATCGACAGTTCCTATCGAGAACGGAGTTCACGTGCCTTGACGTTGAACTCTGGCATGAATTGCCTGCGGATATGCTCGGCTATTACTGTTTTCTGATAAGTGGCTTACGAGGGCAGGCATAAAAATTTGCTCTGGGCTCAACAAGTCACTTGTCGGACGGACGCGTCAGCAACGAACGGCGGCATGCACTCAATCGACGATCGGACAGCCATAAACGGGAAATGAGATATACTCAGTCGTCTCACCTTTCAGACGAGCTCGTAGCGCCTGTTCTGCAACGTTGCCGCCTGTGTAGCCGCGCGCCCGCGTGATGCCGCCGCTGAAGAGCAACGAGCCATCGGGATGGAACAGCAGGAGATGCCCAGAAGTAACGGCGCCATGACGCTTCGCCTCTCGGCCTTCCTCATCCCAATCAACTTGAACGCCGGGGACCTGCCTGATTTGTTCCCAAGCCGTTCCAGAAGGTCGTTCGGGCGAGACATCGTCTTTTGGTCTGAAGAGCTGGATATGCACATCGACCTCCGAGCAGTCTACCAACGTCCGAGATAGCTCCTGAAGAGTAGCCCGCGTGCAAGGACAATAAGGATGCGCGAACAACCAAAGCTGGAAACGCTTGCTGCCCTCTGTTTTGACTGCCTGCTCGTCGGCGATGGCTGAAGGGATGCTGCCGGCAATGGAATCGTGGTTCATCCAAAAGCCGAAGCCGCATAGCAGACTGCTTGCCCACAGAAAAATCATCAGTGCGGTGATGCTCGGCGAGCGCATACGGTATTACCGATCTTCAACAAACTGGTGCGGCGAAGACACTTCTCTTAGCATGAATTCGCGGTTGCAGCAAACGACGCGTTAGCCGGCCACTCTGCGCGAGTTCTTAGCTTCTCGCTCAAGCTTCTCGAGCAGTTGCAACAGCCATTGCGTCATGCATGCTATGGAACACCATTGCAAATCAAACTGACCGCCTGCCAAATTATTGACGATACCGATGTCAGCCGATCCTTTCATATCAGCGTCACTCCTGCTGTGGAAGCCGATATTGAAGAATGCTTGGAGCTGCTCCGTATTGACTGAGTCGCCACTCTGGTCAAGCTGAAGCGATCCGGCGCTCAGATAAGCGAAACCGTCGGCAAACGCTTTGCCGCAAATAGGACAAAATCCATCAGCGGGCCAGAAACAACGATCGGTGTTCGTAAGCAAAGGCAACGTGAGCATGTGTCTTCCCTCAAAGCCCGCATCAATCACTTTGTGCTCCGGCGCTGTGACTCTTTATACAAATCGGCCTGGTGGCCGAGCGCCAGTCGATCCGCTAAGATAACCCCGTCGACAGGTGCCGAGGCAATCAGCAATGATTCGCCGAGGCTGAAAAGGGAAGACGGTGAAAATCCGTCGTGGGGCCGCCGCTGTAATCGGCAAGAACCCTGGACCATTGATGCCACTGCGGAAACGCGGGAAGGCAGTCCGGGATTCGTTCGGAGCCGTAAGCCAGAAGACCTGCCTGCCGACTTTGCGTTCGAAGCTTCGGTCACAAGCTCGACGGCACGGGATGAGTCCGCACGCGCGGGCGCTCGGCCGCCTTGGACCGTGGCTTTCTGACTGCCCGGTCCGGCAGGAAGGGTTATCCCGTGTTGATGCTTGTCCGTCCTCGGACGGGGCGTTTGCGCAGTTTTGCTTTCACCCTCATCGAACTACTCGTCGTCATCGCGATCATCGCGATCCTCATCGGCCTACTCTTGCCCGCGGTGCAAAAGGTTCGCGAAGCGGCCGCGCGGACGAAGTGTCAAAATAATCTGAAGCAGATTGGCATCGCTCTGCATGGCTACCACGACAGTTACCAATTCTTCCCACGCGGCGGTTATGCGACGACGGCGCCCAACTTCACCGATCCGATCAAACTGAGTTGGGGCGCTTCGGTTCTTCCCTGGCTTGAGCAAAACAACTTGTTCGAAACGATCCGAGGCGACTTACCGTATACAGACCCGCTTAATCAGCTGCCGGGCTCGACGGTTGTTGGCATCTTCCTTTGTCCGTCGTCTGCTGCCCCAAGCACCTTGAAAAAATCGGACGATGTGACCAGTCCATCGACTTATCACTACGCCCGCAATGACTATGGGGCGCTGAATGGCGAACGCGCGTTGCGCGGGCCGATCGCCTCCAACAATCCCGAACGCGGCGTACTCATCATGGCGTCGAACCTATCGTTCGCCGATGTGACCGATGGAACGTCGCAGACGATTCTGGTAGGCGAAGCTCCGGAAGGCGTTCATGCACTTTGGATCAGCGTCCACAACGTATTCGATCAATCAGCGCCCGTCAGCATGAGGACGAGCAGCACATCACCCTACGTCTCCTGCACTCTGCCCGGCATCTTTTGCGATTTCGGCCAGGAGATTTCGAGCTATCACCCAGGCGGCGCTCAGACCGTTTTTGCCGATGGCTCCGTTCATTTTCTCTCAAGCACTCTCGACCTATTGACTCTTGCCGCGCTCTGTTCACGTTCGGGCGGGGAAGTCGTGTCCGATCCATTCTGATCGTAACCGTAAGTCTAAATTCTCAACAGGAGCTGGTTCATGCATTGGTTTTCGTTTGCGCTTAGCAGTATCTTCGTTTGCTTCCAGTTTTTGTCGGCACGCGCTGATGTCGTGACGTTCGAAGATCTGAGTCTTCCTCCGAGTTCATACCAAAATGGTTCGGGCCTCTCTCCAGCAGGCTCATTCACAAGTGGCGGCGCCGTTTTCAACAATAGCTACGATTCGACATATGGCTCCTGGTCCGGATGGTCGTACTCCAACGTCAACGATGTGACGACGCCCGGATACGGAAATCAGTATGCCGCCTATACGCTGTCCAATAGCGGCAAAGGCGCCGGCAGCTCTGCGAATTACGCAGTCGCCTACGATAATAGTCCCGGCGATTCCACCATCTTGCTGCCTACTGGACAAAGGCCATTGTCGATGCAGGTGACGAACACCACGTACGCCGCGCTGACAATGAAGAACGGCGATTCGTTCGGAGATACACCATTTGCCAAAGGAGATTTTTTCCTGCTGACCATCAACGGACTGGATGCAAATGGCAATTCGACCGGCTCAATACCCTTTTATCTTGCGCAACCGGACGACACTAATCAGAATATCGTTTCCGATTGGACGAATGTGAATTTATCCAGCCTTTCGGATACAACAACAATGCTGTCATTTGGTCTGACGACGTCGCAAAACGACCAATACGGCCCACTAACGCCCACCTATTTTGCCATTGACGACCTGCAAACGGCTGCCGTCCCCGAACCTGGCCCAATGATTTTGCTTTCATTCGCTTTGGCAGTATTCGGCATTGTCTGGCGGTTCAAGAAGCAACGGGCGATGTTCGCGTGTTCTTGAATTCAAACTCGTAGCGGGAAAGGAGAGGGGGTTAATCCTTTCCCTTACCTTATGTCGTGGTTTTCACCGACTCTTCTGGAAATATTTCCAGAAGGGCTTTCCCGAGAAAATCGTAGGAAAACGAACAGCGAGAGCGAAATCGAATTAGTCGAGTCCGCTACTCAAAGCCTGGGCGTTGCGGCTGGCTACGACGCTTGGGGAAATATTTCCCCAAGCGTCTTTCCGAGAAATTCGCGGGAAAACGCACAATGAGAAAATGAATTGATACAACGTTCCTAACCGACAACTTACCGGAGAGATAGCCGCAAATGAGTGCGCCATACTGGATCGGCGTGGACCTGGGTGGGACGAAAATTCTGGCCGGGCTGTTCGATTCGAACTTCAAATCGCTCGGTCGGGCGAAGCACGCCACCAATGCGGAGACCGGTGGTGCGGCGGTCTTTGCCCGCATCGTGCAGTTGGTCGATTCGATCATCGCCGAGAGCGGCGTAGATCGCTCCAAGATTGGGGGAATGGGTTTGGCCATTCCCGGGCAGATCGTTCCCGGCGCGTGTGGTGCGCTATGCACCCAACTTGGGTTGGCGCGATTTCGATCTCACGGAATTGATTCCGCCAAGTTGGACCTGGCCTCTGTTCATCGAGAACGACGTACGCATGGGGACCTATGGCGAATGGTCTCAGGGGGCGGCCAAGGGTTGCAAAAATGTCTTCGGCATCTTCGTCGGCACCGGAGTCGGCGGCGGCTTAATCCTCGACGGCAAACTCTATAACGGCTTCAACGGCCATGCCGGCGAGATCGGGCATATCGTCATTCACTGGCGCAAAGGCACATCGCTCGAGGCGATCGCCGGCCGGCGTTCGATCATGGCCCGCGCAAAGGAACTTCTGGACGATTCACCCAAGCGCGTGCGGAAAGAGTGGAAATCAGTTGATATCACTGCGGTTAAAAGCTCGCATCTGGCCGAGTTTTACCAAAGCGATGACCCGATTGCGGTGCAATTGGTGGATGATGCCGCCCGCGCGCGAGCGCCGGAGTCGGCAGCGTGATCAATCTGCTCAGTCCGGAAATTGTGGTTATCGGCGGCGGCGTGGCCGGGCGCTGGGCGAAAGTTTCCGCGAGCGCGTATGGGAAATCGCCTTACGCTACACGCTTCCGCGAGCCGCTGAGAACGTCCGCTGTGTCGCAGCCGCGCTCGAAGACGATTCCGGCATTGTGGGCGCGGCGGTGTTCGCTCGCGATCGCTCGGCTGAGAAGAAATAACCGTATCCGCCGAGAATCATGCATGAATGCCGACTGGAAGAACCGCTACGAAGAAGGGGTGCTCGCCGCTCAGGAAGCGGGACGGATCGCGCTCGGCTACTTCGATACAGCCGTCGCGGTCGAAACGAAGAGCGATCAAAGCCCGGTGACGATCGCCGATCGCTCGGCGGAGCAAGCCTTGCGCACGCGTTTGCATCGGGCGTTTCCGGATGATGGCTTTCTCGGCGAAGAGTTTGGCGATACGCCCGGCACATCGGGCTACCGCTGGATCATCGATCCAATTGATGGCACGCGCAGCTTCATTCGCGGCATTCCCATTTGGGCAACGCTCGTCGGCCTCGAATATCGCAGCGAGATGATTGCCGGCATCGCCTATAACCCGGTCTGGAACCAGACTCATCGCGCTCTTCGCGGTGACGGCGCCTATCGCGATGAACGTCGTATTCGAGTTTCCGACGAACCGGCTTTGGCCAAATCGCTGCTCTCGTATTCCAGTTATGGCTTCTTCAAAGCGGCCGGACGACAGAATACATTCACCCAACTCCTGGCGAGCACGGAACGCTCGCGCGGCTATGCCGACTACTACGGCTTCGTTCTTGTAGCGCAGGGGTCCATCGAACTGATGGCCGACCATGGCGTCCACCTTTGGGACGTCGCCGGCCTGCAAGTGATTGTCGAAGAAGCTGGCGGCCAACTAACCGATTGGCATGGAAAACGAGATCTCGAACGCCCCGATGTGCTGGCTAGCAACGGCAAAGTCCACGCGGCGGCGCTTGAAATTCTTGCCCGATAATTCTCTTTAGCAGTTGAAATCGGCTCGAACCCGCTTGTATGATATTTCAAGCGGTTCCCACCATATGAACACCGGCACATCTTGTTAGCCGGACGCGCAAGCGACGGATGACTAAGTTTAGCGCTTCGTCTTGATCGCCTTTTTTTTGTTGATCAAATTGCGCTCTCTTCAAAGGAACACTTCATGCGTCGATATGGTCTCTACTTGATCGCGTGCATCACGGCATTTGTTTTTTCGGAGCAAGTGAAAGCGCAGGGTGGTGCTTGGGCAGACCTCAAAGGCAGCGTCACTTGGGCTGGCGATCCGAAGGCCCAGGCGAAAATTGAGCCTAAGGTTGATGTCGAAGTTTGTGCAATGGACAAAGCGCCGCTCGAAGAAGACTACATCATCAATCCGGTAAACAAAGGATTAAAGAATGTATTTGTTTGGCTGCGTCCAGTGGGCGCCGCCAAGGGCGCTGCATTCCCGCCAGTGCTCATCCATCCAGCGCTTTTGAAGCCGGCAAATCCGAACGTTGAAATCGATCAACCTTGTTGCCGTTTCATTCCGCATGTTCTGGCTGCCCGTGAGGGCCAGAACATGATCATCAAAAATAGTGCAATCATAGCGCACAATGCAAAGTGGACCTCCAAAGCGAACGGAGATTTCAATGTTTTGATACCCGCAAAAGGGCAGTATAAACTAGAGAAACCGCTTGCCGCTGAAGGCTCGGAAATATTTTTACAGTGTAGCATTCACAGCTGGATGAAGGCTCATGTCCGCGTTTTCGATCATCCATATTTCGCCATTACAGATTCGGATGGCAAGTGGGAAATCAAGGATGCGCCAGTAGGCAAATTCAGCATCTTCGTACACCATCCGGCAACAGGCTGGTTGGATGGCGCTAACGGCCGCAACGGTCAAGTGATTAATATCCCTGCAGGCGGGGCGAACTTACCACCGTTTGCGATGAAGTAATAATGCATTTTAGAGACTGTCGAACGTCTGCTAATGCAAGTTTCAGTTTGTGTAACTTGGATTTCTGATCTGATTGAACTTTTCCAAACCTTTCCTGGAGATATGTTTCATGCGTCGAATTGGATTATGTCTGTTTGCCCTGCTGTTCTCTTCCACCGCATCCACACTGAGGGCCGAAAATGGGAAGTGGGCCAACCTCAGAGGCACCGTGATTTGGGACGGGCCCGCGCCCGTGCAGCCGAAGATCGTTCCCGGCGTCAACAAAGATGTCTGCGCCCTTGATAAAGAACCGCTCGAAGAAGATTACATCATCAATCCGAAGAACAAAGGGTTGAAGAACGTATTTGTTTGGTTGCGGCCCGATGGCGCCAAGAAGGGCGATCCGTTTCCGGTCGATAAGATTCACCCGGCTCTGTTGAAGCCTGCCTCGCCGACGGCGGAGATCGATCAACCCTGCTGCCGTTTCATTCCGCACGTGCTGGCAGCGCGAGCGGGGCAGACGATGATCATCAAGAACAGTGCGCCGATCGCTCACAATGGCAAATGGTCGTCGAAGGAGAATGGCGACATCAATCCGCTGATCCCGGCCGGCGGCGAGTACAAGTTGCCGAAACCGCTCGTTTTTGAGCCGGGTGAGATTCCGCTGCAATGCAGCATCCACGGCTGGATGAAGGCGCACGTCCGCGTGTTCGACCATCCTTACTACGCCGTCACGGATGCCGACGGAAATTGGGAAATCAAGAACGCGCCGGTCGGCAAGTTCAGCGTCTTCGTCCATCATCCGGCCACAGGCTGGTTGAACGGCGCTGCCGGCAACAAGGGCCAGACGATGGAAATCAAGCCCGGCGATATTGCGATCGATCCGTATAAGATGAAAGCGACAAATTAAAGCAACTTGGCCGCTTACACCTCTACTAAAAGTGTAAGCGGCCGTTTGGTTCCCCAATGAAGCTCTTCTTTACCACACTTGCCCTCTGTGCCTTTTCCTATTCTCTGTGCGCTTTTCCTGCAAATCCAGGCGGTGGCGGTGGCGGCAACGAACGCTGGGCGACCGTCCGCGGTCAAATTGTCTTCGATGGCGAGCAGCCGCCATCGCCGGCGATTATCGCCCGTCCAAACGGGTTGGCGCCGGTCACAGTTCCATCATGGGTTGTCAATTCCCGGAATAAGGGGGTCAAGAATGTTTTCGTCTGGCTCGCGGTAGACGATGTTGATCGCGGCATTCACATGCAGCCCGAGTTGATTCATCCGACTTTGCGTAAGCCGCCTGCGGCAACGGTACGCATCACCATCGACCAGATGCTGTTCACTCCAAGCAGTTTCGCCTGTCGCAGCGGGCAAAGTTTCAGCTTCGAGAACACCAGTGCGGAAGTGACGAATCTTCGCTCGCAGTCGCTCGACGTCGATACGAACGTGGTGGTGCCAGTCGATAAGACCTTTGAACTTCCAATACTGAAGGCCGAGAAGGTCCCATTAATACTTTCGAGCAATATCCATCCCTGGATGCGGGGAGTTATTCGTGTTTTCGATCATCCTTACTACGCAGTGACCGATGATGATGGCAAGTTCGAAATGCCACTAGTCCCCGTCGGACCGCTGCGGATTTACGTTTGGCATCACGAGTATGGCTATTACGGAGATCGTAAGGGGGAAAAGGGAATGCCAATCATTGTCAAGCCGCGCGGGTTGCTGTTAGACCCGGTGCTGATTGGCCCGGTTAAGGAATGATGGCAACTCTTGAGTCTTTAGCAACCAATGCGTGGAGTTCGGATAGTCGCTGGATAAGATTAATCACGAAAACACAAAAGAATGAAAGCACGGAATAGAAGCGGTGACAGCAATAATGACCCATCGTCTTATTCGAACGTTGGGCTAATGCAACTTGGCCGGCCGCGAGCGTGAGCCACTTGGAGAAAAAGCGGCAACGCCGGTCGCTCACGCTCTCGGCTCGCCAAAGCCTTTGGACCGCCTTGTTGGAGAAAAGAACTTACCAACCCTTGACAGGGGACGGCCTAGCCTCGACAATCTACAACACAACTCGACGACTCCACCCGGCTACGGCTGGTTCGGCACGGGCTGGATGTAATAGGCACTCGTATTCAGCTTTGAGGGAGAAGCGGTATGGCCCCAACACCCCGCAAGCAGCGCCTGCAAGTCGAAGACGTTGGCGATGTCACCGTCGTCAATTTCATCGATAAGAAAATCCTGGATGAGCAAAACATTCAGATGATCGGCGAGGAGCTCTTCCGCCTCGTGGATGAGTTTGGTCGTCGCAAAATCGTTCTCGACTTCAAACACGTCGATTTTCTTTCCAGCGCCGCTCTCGGCAAACTGATTACCCTCAACCGCAAGGTGCAAGCAGTGCGCGGCAAGCTCGTGCTCTGTGGGATCACCAAAGAGATTCGAGAGGTCTTCGAGATCACCAAGCTCGATAAACTTTTCACCATCCAGCAGGAAGAACAGGCGGCTATCCAAGCGTTCTAAGCGGGCATCGTGACCGATGAATACAAACGGCAAGCCGCTTGCCCGCGATCTCGTTATTCCGAACGACCTCTCCGCCGCCCGGCAACTCCAGGGCGAAATCGAAGAGGCGTTGCATTCCATTCACTTCAATGATTCGGAAGTCTTCGCCATCAAAATGGCCGTTGCCGAAGCCCTCGTCAATGCGATCAAGCACGGCAATCAGATGGATCCGGAAAAGAGCGTTCGCGTTCGATACGAGATACGCAGCGATCGCTTTGAAGTAGACATCACCGATCAGGGGCCGGGTTTTGATCCCGAAGATGTTCCCGACCCCACGGCTCCCGAAAACCTGGAACGCCCTTGCGGCCGTGGATTGTTGCTGATGCGGCATTACATGACGAAAGTGTCATTTGCCGACAAGGGGAGCACGATTTCGATGTACAAGGCTCGTTAGCCTCGGCGATTCATGCAATCTTTATTCACTTTCACCACTCCGCCGCACCAATGCAACTATCTCCCTGCCGAAGCGTCGCGCATGCGCTACGAGCTTGTTGCCGCCATCTCAGCCGAAGAGTACGAACAGCGGTTGCGCGAAGGCTGGCGGCATTTTGGCCACTCGTTGTTCAGGCCAGAATGTGCGGAATGCCGCGCGTGTCAGTCGATTCGCGTGCTAGTCGACCGCTTCCGACCGAATCGCAGTCAGCGTCGGGCGTGGGAGGCGAATCGAGATGTCGAAATCAGCGTAGGCTTGCCCAGTGTCACCGATGAAAAACTCGACCTCTACGATCGCTTCCATGCCCACCAGACACTGCAGAAAGGCTGGCCGGAAAATTCGCCCAAGGAAGGGGCGAGCTATGTGGAATCGTTCGTGGACAATCCCGTTCCGACCATGGAATGGCTCTTTCACGTGCAAGGGAAACTGATCGGCGTCGGCTACGTCGATCATCTGCCGCAATCGTTATCCGCCATTTATTTTTTCCACGATCCGGAAGAACGCCGTCGCTCGCTGGGAACCTTCAACGTTCTGAAAATCATTGCCGAGGCCAAAGCCCGCCGTCTGCCGTTCGTCTATCTAGGCTATTATGTCGTGGGTTGCGGCTCCCTTGAGTACAAGGCGAATTTCGCTCCGAACGAAGTTCTTGCAGCTAATGGCGAATGGATTGCACTTTGAGAATTAACTTCGCAATGCTGATTTGCGACGAACCGTAAACAATTGCTTTGAATGCGACTCATTTTTTCGTGGCATCGGTTAATGAGGGGAGTTCGTGAAAGTCGCCGATTTCCTGGCTAAACGTGGGTATTTGCAACAGCGTTTCCATTAGCAGCAGTATCATGCCGGCGCCGATCAAGGTAAGTCCGCTGAACAGGGCGATGCTGCCGATCCGCGCAAGAACATTTCCTGTGGGTAGGCGACGGCCAGACTGGCAAGCGCGACAGTCGCCAAAAAAGCGATGACGGCGCATGTCACCAGGATAGAGCCATAATTGAGATAGAGGATTTGCCGGCGGCAAAGTACGATCTCCTGGAGCAAACGCTCCTGGCGGACATCTTTGCCGTTGTGTCCGCGCAGTTCGCTCGTCAGACTGCGATAGCGTTCGTAATCGCTGATGTATCGAGTGCTGATCGTCTGAAGCATCACGCCGGCTGCGATGATAATGGCGATGGTTGCCCCGGCAATGCCGAGCATGTCCGCCAGTTTGTAATCTGCCATGAATGCAAACTTCCTTGTGTCGAAAAAATTCACCTTTCAGTCCGCCAAAGGCAACTGTCTGATCTCTGCTAAACGACCGTGGGCGCCGGCCGGTGGTGGAAATAGCATTCAAGCGCAGTTTCAATAGCCGGTAGAATCCGGCCACGTTCGCTTCCTAAGGCGCGTAAACGCAGGCCGTGGCGCTGGCAAGTGAAGTTCGGCCGCACGACAGCCGACGATTTGATTTGGATCAAAGGCGCCGAGTTGGGCGGTGCGCCGTGCGAGATCGGCCCAACTAAGGGCGCCGGCGTTGGCCAAATGCCAGATGCCATGGGCGTCATCAATCAGCAGATCGAGGGTTGCATTCACCAAGTCCGGAACGTAAGTAGGTGAAACAATCATATCTTCAGCAGCGCGGAAAGGTTGGCCTGCCCTCAAGGTGTTGATCACGGCCGCCACAAAGTTATACTGATCCCACGGGCCGAAAAACGCGCTGGTCCGCACAATGAGTGCTTCTGGAAAATGATCCAGCACGCGCTTTTCCGCTTCCGCCTTACTCATGCCGTAAACGTTCAAAGGCGCAACCGGGTCGCTCTCCCGGTAAAGATCTTCGTGCCGGCCGTCGAACACCAGATCGGAAGAAAACGTGACCAGTTTCAGATTATGCTGCCGACACGCGCGTGCAAGAATCGCCGGCCCAAGTGCATTTTCCCGATAACAAAGTTCCGGCTCCCGCTCCGCGTCATCAACTCGAACGTAACCGGCAGCGTTGACTATCGCCCACGGTTGCCATGCTGCAATGGCGCGATCGACTGATGAAGCATCGCCGATATCCATCTCGTGGCGATTGAGCAGGCGGCATGCCAGGCCGCGTTGCACACAGATGTGCCCGAGAGCTCGGCCCAGAGTTCCGGTCGCGCCGCTGATCAACACCGGTCGAATGATTCGCTTGCGATGGCGCGGGGCTCGGCCTCCGGTTGAAAAGGCCGGATAGCCGAGACGCTTCGGCAGATGCCACCATCCCGGCGAAGCCAAGACGGGATGCACTGGCTCGCGCCCTGCGACGAGTTCGGGCAGCAGATTGGCTAAGGCTGTAGGACGCGGACCGCAGTCCGAACGCAAATCGAAAACCCCCGGCTCGTAGTGACCGTTTAAGCGAGTTACCAAGCTGTTCCAGTCAAAACTGCCGAGTAGGGTCCAGGCAGTAACTGCACGTATTTCAAGGCCGGCGTCATGTCGCTCTTTGGCCGTCCGCCATATCTCGCAAAACCAGCGCATCTGTTCTTCACGAGTGCAACCCAGATGAACCTCCGTGATAACGAGCGGAATTTTATACCGCTGCCACGCTTGGTCGAGCAGAGACCCCACGTCGGCAATTCCCTCAGCGCAGCACGCGGACGGCTTCCACATCCGCGTAGCGAGACCGGCCATTGGTTCCGATAAGGCATTCTGGGTAAAGCTCGAGGCGATCATCAAGGAATCGATCGCTGGTAACATAGTGGTTGATGCCGAATACATCCGGCGGACAGGGGTTGTCGAGGAACCAGGTGATCTCGTCTTCAGCAGCGCCGACCCAGCGCAGATAACTCCACATCGGATGTTTTCGATCAACCCGGCCGCACAAGAGATCGATCGAAAGCCAACGCCGTTCGTTTTCGAAGTCCGCTTGATACTGTAACGCCGGCGTGCTGAACACTTGACCGAGATCCTCGGTCTGCACCAGCTGGGCGTGACTGTTGATTTCGCGGATCGCCCGCATCGCTAAGACGGTTGCCCGGCTTTGCATAAACAGAGCGCGGACAAAAGTCAGCGGATCCCGCCCGTGTGGATGCCAATGACCATAAAGCCCGCTGAAGCGAGCCGTAGTTAACGGCTCATTGACCGGAGTGTATTTTTCCACCCAAGGAAAGTGCCTGGCAACTTCGCTTGCGTATGCTCCAAGTCCTTCAGCAAACAACGGGCATATCAGACTTGTATGTTTTGGCCCGCTGCCATGATGCACTAGGCCGACGATAGGTTCGATCTGCAATTGTTCGAGGCGCTTAAGCCGCTGCTCTGCCCACTCCCAATTCCCATCTGAACGCGAATCGGGCCGCGTCTTTTCCCACAGCACCGGATACCGTAGTGCCCGCACTCCCAACTGGGCAAAGAGATCGAGATCCTCAATCCGACTCGCATGGCCGCTCAGTTCGACTTGATCGTGATAGGCGTCGCCGACGCGGTTGTAGGTACATTCAACCCCACCCCAAAGCTGCATTGGGCTTTTGAATTTCATTACTCGCACTCTCCAGTTCTTGGAACAACTGTCCCGCACCCGGCTTGCTGAGGCCGTTCCTGTTGACCACGTCTTTCTAAAGCAAAGATCATTCCGCAACATGAAATAATGCTGTTTTGCCGCTGGTCTAGTCCTTTTGGCTTACTACCTACTCAATCAAAAACATGACTTGCAAAAGACAGAATATCGGGTACCATCACTTTAATGATAAACATAGTGATGTTTGCAGAAGAGCTAGTTTAATGGTAGCGATCCCAGACACTGAACCTGTAGCTTTTCAGGCGCTCGAGCAATTCAGCGAAAGGTTCCGCAATGTATTCAGCCGCGCTCAGCAACTTCGATGGTTTGCGTGCTATCTATGGGGTCTAGTCGAAACCAAAGGCCGGCGGAGCGTCGAGGCGATCGCTCGATCGCTCCCTGATGATTTGGTGGCTAAGGGATCCTCACCCTGCGCAATCGCTGCAACATTTCCTGAGTGGCAGCATCTGGCACGAACGCCGCTTGCTGCAACAGCTGCGCAGGCAGATGACTTCCATCGGCGAACCAGGATCGACGTGGGTGGTTCATGAAGCGGTATTTCTGAAGCGGGGCACACAGTCGGTCGGTGTCCGCCGTCAGTATTCCCGGGATCATCAGATGAAAGCGAATAGTCAGACGGCAGTGCTAATTGCACAAGTCGGCCCGAGCGGCTATCTGCCGCTGGCCATCCGACTCTATTTGCCGCGCGCCTGGATGGACAAAGCCAAGCCATCGCAAGTTGCTGAGATTCCCGAAGATGAACGGCAGCCACTGAGCAAAGACGCAATCGCCCGGCGCCTTCTCGAAGAGCTGTTAGCCGAAGGCGCCAGGCCCCATTCAATAGTTGCAACGAACGGCTTTGCTTCCTCGGTGGAGCTCAGTGAAACAATTGCTGCCGCTCGGATAAATTGCGTCGAGAATCCCGACAAAGTGCAACAGGCCGAGCGCGGCCGTGAATGGCTCAAAGCCAACCTCGGCCTGGATCATTTCGAGGGGCATCGTGGCGAGGCTGGCACCATCACACCGCCTTGGTGCTGACGGCCTTTGGCTTTCTGTCGCGTGAACGCCCGGACGAAATTCCTTCGTTTGCGGACAGCATCGATGACAGATAGACGTATTCGAACCGTTAAAGGACACGCACTTCGTACTAGCTTAGGGGCACTCGAAATCGAATTTTCTGTTTCGCTCGTTTCAACGATTCCACGCTCCTCAACCGAACGAAAACTTGCTGGCTTCGCCGGGTGCACCAACCGACCTGACAAATTGGCATCTCCCCCTTCAAGCGCACTGGCGACGCGTTTTCGGTAAGAAGAACTCGGCAAAAAAACAAAACGAAATAAAGCATGAAGTACAGGAATAAGTTCGATGTACCTCGGCATTGAAATCGGCGGCACGAAACTTCAGCTCGGCATAGGGGATGGCAACGGTCTGATCCAGGCCCTCTGGCGTGGAACCGTTGACGTAGTAGCCGGCGCGGAAGGAATTCGAAAGCAGATCGTCACGGCCGTTCCGAAGCTCTTCGCATCCAGTGGGCTTCCGCATTCCAACTTATTGGCCGTGGGTGTTGGTTTCGGCGGCCCGGTCGATGATGCCGCGCAGTGCATCATCAAGTCGCATCAGGTCGTGGGCTGGGATTCTTTTCCTCTTGGCAACTGGCTCGCAACTGCGCGAGGCGCCCCTGCCGTGCTCGGCAACGATGCCGACGCTGCCGGATTGGCCGAGGCTCTGTACGGCGCCGCCAAGGACTGTTCACCGCTCTTTTACATCACCATCGGTTCGGGCATCGGCGGCGGCTTTGTCGTCGATGGCAACCTCTATCGTGCGGCCGGTCGAGGCGCGGCGGAGATCGGACACCTCCGAGTTCTATCGCCCGATCGATTAACTCCTTCGCTCGTTCCACTCGAGCAAGTCGCTTCCGGTTGGGCGATTGGTCGGCGAGCGACGACTTTGCTGGAAACAGGTGAAGGCCGGCAATCACTGTTATGGCAGTTCGCTCAAGCTGATCCCGAAAAGGCAACGGGCGAGATGGTGGGTCGAGCCGTAAACGAAGGCGATGCTTTTGCCAAAACGATACTGGACGAAGCCATTAGTGCGCTGGCCGATGCGATTTGTGCCGTTATCGTACTCGTCTGCCCTCGCCGAATTGTAATCGGCGGCGGTGTCTCGCTGATCGGCGAACGGTGTTTTTTTTCTCCGTTGCGGCAGTTGGTGGCCGAACGCGTCTTCCCCCCTTTCGCGGGGCTGACGGACATCGTTCCTGCGGCACTAGGAGAAACAGTCGTGGTGCATGGCGCCATCGCTCTGGCAAAGAGGCGGTTTCACGGATAGAATCCATTCGTAGAATATTTCTCATCATGTCGCTTTTTGCCGGGCGAAATCATTCGTTTCAGCGCGGTATCCTATGCCGGTTCCCATTCGCATCAAGATTTGCGGCGTGACGACTGTGGACGACGTGCAGGCCTCAGTCGATGCCGGTGCAGACGGCATTGGCATCAACTTCCATCCCGGTTCTCTTCGCTACGTGCGTCCGGAGTCGGTTGAGCATCTTCTTCGTGCCCTGCCGCCATTAGTTAGTGCTGTCGGCGTGTTCGTTGCTCAACCACTGTTGCAAGTTCGCAATTCGGCGCAGCGCCTCGGGTTGCATGCCATTCAATGGCATGGGGAAAATCGGGACGCGATTGACGTTCACCCCATTCCGCTAATCGCTGCCTACCGGGTTCGCGATCGACAGAGTCTCGACTGGATCATGACTGATTTGAAACGCTGTACCGATGCCGGGTGTGGACCCGCCGCCATCCTCGTCGATGCCTTTGTCGAAGGCCAAGAAGGGGGCACGGGTAAGCAAGCTCCGTGGGAGCTGCTTGCCGATTTTACGCCCGGGCTGCCGCTGATTCTTGCCGGCGGATTGAATCCGGATAACATCGCCGAAGCCATCCGCATCGTCCGCCCGTGGGGTGTTGATGTGGCGAGCGGCGTCGAAGCCTCACCCGGAAAAAAGGATCGTGGGAAGGTAATGCGCTTCGTTGCCAATGCTCGCGCAGCCGCCGCTTGCCTATAACAACTCTTCCCACCCTCCCCCCAGCTTTGTGGCTGACTATTGCCCACAAGTGTAGGGGTGAGCGGTGGGGTGACTGCAATTTCTTGCGAGAGCACATTGACTTTGTAGAGAAGTGCTTTGTTGGTTCCAAGAATCTCAAGTGAACCGTTTCAGAATGTGATTTGAGTTTCGAATTGAGAGATGGATGTACAAATGCCGGCAGGCGTCTCGGCGAGACGCATTGAAGAATTGAAATAACGAACAAGGGGGTGCAGTTGAAAAATCAGCATTGGCTGCGGCCGAGGCTGTAGCCTGCGACGAGAATGGTTAGATCGCGCCAGCCACGCCAAAGGGTGCGCACGCCGGGCATGCCGTCGGACTTGCGATTGAGATGTCCGCCGAGCCGGCCGATCCACAAAATGGCTTGCCGCACAGTCGGCACGGGCGTGTCGGCGGTGAGAGGTTTCTTCTCAAACTTGGCGAAAAGCGATTTCCAGGCGTAGTCGCTCAGGATGATGGTGCAAGGCGCGTTCGGTTCTTGGCGAGCCAGATCACGCAGAGCAACGATGCGGACGGCGATCATCGAATAGAGCATCAGTGCTTTAGTCAGGCGCTCGGCGGTTTCCAGTTCGAGTTTTTCCGCCTGGCAACCGCTCTTGAGGGTCAAATGAAAACACTCGATGTGCCAACGGATTTTGTAGATCCTCAGAACCTCGACGATCTCGGCACAGGTGCTAGCGGGTTCGGTCGTCCACAACAGCCAGTTCAACGGTTCGACGCCAGGCGGCGCCTTGATCTCGCGGACTTCGATCAAACTCCAGACGACGGGCTTTCGGTGCGGATGTTTTTTGAGATTGGGTGTGATCGTAAGTGTAACCGAGCGCAACTCGCACTTTGCTCTGCGTTTGGATTGGCCCTGTTTAGGAGGAACCTCGACGATGCAACCGCCGCGAACCGGAGCGGCACGGACGGCTTCCATCGATTTGTCGATCGGTCCGTCAACCGAACGATTTTGAGCGGCGCGGATGACGGCGCCATGCGGAGAATCTGTGATGCGTTGTAGAACTTCGTGGATGTCCCCTTCACGATCCATGATGTGGATCAAGCGAGGTTGTTCGTTCTCGGCCAAATGGGCTATCGCGGCTTCAGACTCTTCGATGCCGCGCAGCCATTTATGGCTCTCCTTTTCCTCAATGGGCCGACTGGGATCGGGAGGAGTTGGATCGACAGACCGACTCCAATAGTATTGGTCGAACAGGCCCAAAGGCACGCCGTCCAGGCGAAGAGCCAGGGTCGAATGCAAATGCAGACCGCGAGCGAGCGGGGAATCATTGAGCAAGCCAAGCCCTGTCGTAAACTTGAGGTGTGTGTAGTTAAGTGAGGTAGAATCTTGAACCACCAAAACAACAGCTTGGCCGCGACAGGCATTGGCCGTGGCTTTGACCAACGGCTGCAAAAAGAGTTCGATCGGCAGTCGTTCGTTGCTAAAGAAACGATAAGTTGCCTTGGCTTCAGCGGCAGAGCCGCACGCTTGCGGAAAACTATCGAGGGGCTGCGCCGCCAAGGTCGCCAGAGTCTGAGCATACCGGGTATTCAAGCGTCCGTCGGGCATCTCAGCGAACCCGGCGACTTGCGAAGCCCAAACTTTAGCGTCAGCGCAAATAGGAGCTGTGGCAGCCATGGTGTTACTCCAAACACTACTGAACTTCCGTGTGGTCAATGAATAGTAGCGCCGCAGCTGAAAGAAGTGAAGACCCTCCCTAAAAAATTGTGGGTAATAGTCAGCCAGCTTTGTGGGGGGAGGGCAGGGTGGGGGGAACGGCTGCAAGTATCGCTTCTGTTATTGATAGGCGAGCCTCGGCCCCCACATTGCCCTCCCCCTGCAAAGCCAGGGGGAGGGTAAGCCCGTTCTCTACGACGGTTTCACCCTTCGCCAGAATTTATAGGTGTACCCCTTGCGGTCCCTTATGTCAGCAATCAAAATTGACGGCAACGCTCTTGCGAAAACAGTCCGCGCGGAGATTGCGGCGAAGGTGGCCGCGCACGTCGCCATCGGGCGGCAAAAGCCCGGCCTGGCGACGATTCTAGTGGGCGATGATCCCGCCAGTCACGTGTATGTCCGCAACAAACGCAAGGCGTGCGAACTAGCGGGCATGGCCAGCTTTCACCACGGCTTGCCAGGAACCGCGTCGCAAGCGGAAGTGCTGGAGCTGATAGCAAGGCTAAATTCGGACCCTGCCGTTCATGGAATTCTCGTTCAGCTCCCGTTGCCCAAACATTTCGATGAGACTGCGGTTATCCGCGCGGTGAACCCCTTTAAAGACGTCGATGTGTTCCATCCGGAGAATGTCGGCTTGCTCGCTTCCGGGCATCCACGATTCCTACCTTGCACGCCCTTCGGCGTATGCCAGATGCTATCGCGCAGCGGCATCGAGACGCGAGGCAAACACGCGGTGATCATTGGGCGCAGCAACATTGTCGGCAAGCCGCTCGCTCTCATCATGATGCAAAAGCGAACCGCCGATTTTCCCGAGGCTGGCGACGCCACCGTTACGGTTGTCCATCGCGGTACACGCGATCTGGCGGCCATCTGTCGGCAGGCCGACATTTTGGTGGCGGCCGTCGGCGTACCTCGTTTCGTCGTTCCCGAGATGGTAAAGCCCGGCGCTGCCGTTATCGACGTCGGCATTAACTCCGTCGATGGAAAACTGACGGGCGATGTTCGTGAAGACGTTGCCGAGGTTGCGGGTCATTTATCGCCGGTGCCGGGGGGCGTCGGCCCGATGACGATCACGATGCTATTGCACAATACGCTGCAAGCCGCGACAATTCGCCTTTCCTGAATAGATTTTCATAGACCGACTTTTCAACTCTCTCTCCGAGTGAAAGCATGATCTTCTCGCAGACCATCGACTCTTAATCAGCAGCGTTAATTCATGAACCTGAACCTCAGCACCGCCACCCGGATCGGCATCAACACGCTAGGATTTCTCGGCCTCTGCGTGGCGCTCTATCTGGGTAAAACGGTCTTCATCCCACTGGTGATCGCCGCCATTCTGGCCGTCATCCTTTTCCCCGCTGCTAACTGGTTGCACACTCGTGCCCGTTTTCCGTGGGCGATCGCCTGCTTCTCGGTGATCGGCCTGCTCGTCTGCATCAACTTCGGCGTCTTTTTCGGCATCGCCCGGGCCGTGCCGCGCATCGTGCAGGATCTGCCCACCCCTAACAACTCGGAACAGCAGGAAGCGCTTTATCAAAAGGTTCGCACTCAGGTTGATCGCTTGTCGCCCGGCTCCATTGACGATGTTCTTCCGCCAAACCCCGCCAACTCGTCCGTCTTCGCCTACGTGAAGAAGACGCTGGAAGGCGAATATATCACCAACGAATTGATCAACCTCGGAAAGCTCGGCCTTGCGTGGCTTTGGCAAAGCATCCTCATCGTTTTCATCCTGCTGTTCCTGCTGCTCGAAGGCGACGTGCTCGCCCGTCAGATTCGGGAGATATTCGGCAACAGCAGCGTGATGCGCGGCAAGGTGACCTCCGTCTTGAAACAGATGGCGGAATCTGTGCGCGCTTACCTCGTTTGGCGCACGATCGTCAATTGCGGGCTCGGCATCTTTCTCGGCGTGGTCTATCAGCTCGTCGGATTGCATCAGCCGTGGACTTGGGCGCTCATCACTGTTATTTTTTGCTATGTCCCTTATCTAGGCACCATTCTGGCGGGGATTCCGCCGGTTCTCGATGCATTTATCTATACCTCGCCGATTCTGGCTCTGGTCATTCTTCTCTTGTATGCCGGCGTAGTGACTTTCGAAGGCTATATCATCGTCCCCGTCGTGATGGGGCGCAGCATGGATCTCAATGCGACCACGGTCATGCTCGCCTGCCTCTTCTGGGATCTCGTCTGGGGCACGCCGGGCCTTTTCCTGGCTATGCCATTGATGGCCGGACTCCGCTCGGTTTGCATGCACGTGGAAGGCTGGGAAGCCTGGGGCAAGCTGATGAGCACAAGCCGATGGATATCGGAGAACGAAACGCGTACCCGGCTCAACCGCATCGCCGACTCCATGAGCGACCCGGAAATCACCGTTGTTATGAACGGCGAAGCCGACGACCGCCCGCATTCCGTTTCCAAGAGATAGAAAGCGTAGTGCCGTTTCCAGAAGGTTGAAAGTTAGAATAACTGGCGCTTGAGCATCGAGCGTTCTATTTATGTTCATTCCGCAATCCGAATTCCGCGTTCCGCATTTCTGATGCGCGTTTTCCCACGATTTTCTTGCAAAGTCCCTTCAGGAAATATTTCCTGAAGGGACTTTGATTCATTCGTAACCGCGTTAGCCGGGTCCGCGCTTGCGCAGCGGGTATACCAGCTTAGGCGCGGTTATTTTGGATTTCTTAAAATTCATTGTTCAAGCGACTGCGGGCACCTTCGAGGGAAGCGCTTCGTCCCGGTGAGAAACGAGCACGACCCGGTCACGTGGTATTCACGCGTCTTTCGGTTCGCGGGCGACACTATTCCCGGCGCCGTGTCGTTGAAAATCCAGAATCTGCCACCCGCCCGGTTCACTTAATTAAAGGTCGCACCAAAAAGTACAGACCCACGAGAGCGCCAAGCAATGCCATCAAACCAACAGACGCCCAGAGCCAGCCCAAGTCGGCCTTTTTTGCCTTCGTTCGATATTTGGAATTGTTAAGCGACGACATGGATGTCAACGCCCCCTCGCCGGAAAGTGTTCCTGCCTGGGGCGAATCCCATTCTTCCGGCTCGCCGCCGAGGTTGGAAAACGGGTCAGCATTCGCATCAATGCGCGGAGCGTATTTGCTGGACACCGGTTGAATCGTTTCATGCGGCAGCGGCTCGACGGCGATCCAGTTCGTCGATTCCTGTCCTGAAAACGGTAGCAGCGCGGCCGCCAAATCCGCGCCATGCTGATAGCGATCGTCCGGCTTCTTAGCCATCATTTTTTGGACGATGATCGCCACTTCAATCGGGACGTCGGCACGCAGAGTATTGAGTGGCGCTGCATCTTCGGTGCTGTGGCGCACCAGCTTCTCCATCGTTGTGCCGCCCTTGAAGGGCACATTGCCCGTCAGCAGGTAGTAGAGCGTGCAACCCAGGCTGTAAAGGTCGGCCCGGCCATCGAGATCGTGCAGGCTTCGGGCCTGTTCCGGCGAAAGATAGTCAGGCGTGCCCATGACCGTCTTCATGTTCGTCTCGATCGAATCGCTTTCGGGCGTACCGTCTTCAGAGGTGCTAATGCGCGCAAGCCCGAAATCGAGGATCTTGACGATTGACGAGCCAACCCCTGCTTTGGTCTTTGTTTTTTGCACCAGCAAATTGGCCGGCTTGATATCGCGGTGGACCATGCCGATATCGTGGGCGTATTGCAAGCCGAGGGCTACCTGTCGGATATAATCGCAGGCTTGTGTGACCGGCAGCGGGCCGTGCTCTTTGACGAGGTCGTGGAGGTTGGGGCCGTCGACGAATTCCATTACCAAAAAGCAGCGCTCGCCGATCTGATTGGCGTCGAAGGCGGT
The DNA here is from genome assembly GCA_963718635.1 of uncultured Planctomycetota bacterium. GTDB lineage: Bacteria > Planctomycetota > Planctomycetia > Gemmatales > Gemmataceae > JAIOQJ01. The sequence goes on from OY970367.1 coordinate 957,989, forward strand.
GACGATGTTCGGGTGGCTGAGCTTGGCAGCAGCTTTCACTTCGCGATGGAACAGCTGCCGAGCCCGTTCCGTCTTGACAAGATTGCTGTTCAGAATCTTCAAGGCGACGACACGCCCCATTGTCATATGCTCGGCCTTGAAGACCCGCCCCATGCCTCCCCGGCCCAATTCATCGAGGATCCGATATTGGCCCATCACGAAGCCATCGGTGCGCCCGACCAGCAGGCGCTCTGCCTGGAATTTGGTCAGCAGGCCCTGTTCGATCAGCCCGCGGGCGATTTGGCGACTCCGATCGGTAGCCGGCATCTGGCCGACCGCTCGTTGCAGCCGGTCGGCCGAGACGAGGCCGCTTTCGCGGACGCATTGAAGAAATTTTTCCTTACCCTGTGTTGTCTGCTGTTGTTGAGGGAGTGATTCCGTCATGATCGCACCTTGAAAGCAAAAGACAACCAACTGCCCGGGCGCGGACAATCGCGTACAGATAGACGGGCGAAGAGTGAACGCTTGCGCGGGAGAGATAGAAATTCAGCCTAACGACCGAACTTCCGAATCGGCAGGACCAATCAATGGTACACTTTCGCCTGCTGCAAGTTCTCATCAACTTAGACGATTCAAACGAGCATTTCGGCGACCGCGTTACGCATTTGTTACCATAGACGATTAGTTAAGGTAGGAAGATCCAAACTATCGGCGAGGCAGGCCGGGCTGAAAGCTGCGAAGCGGAAAACTTTAGCGGCCCCTAGATCTTACCTCAAAATTTCCACATTTCCCATCGCAATTCGATTTCATCAAGATTACACTGATTCTACCCGCCGAACCCGTCAGCGTTTCAGGCTGACATCGCTTCCTGTTGAATTGCTATTGCGACGCCGGAAATTTTCGGTGTTGTCATGCCAAGCTGGGGTAACTCATGCCTTTCCGCCGAGCTATTATTTTCGCCATCGTTATTCTGGCGCCCAACGCCTATGCGGCGTCGCCCGCAGCCGCCGACGAGCGAACACTCCTAATCGGAAAGCCCGTCCGTCTTGAAATTACGCCAAACCAGGTCATTCTGATCGGCGGTAAAGATGCGCGACAGCTCATCGTCTCTGGTCATTACGCTGATGGAACCGTTCGCGACCTCACCACGCTCGTTCAATGGAAAGGCGATAATAGTGGAGTGGTTATGGTAAGCGATTCTTTTGTGCGTGTGCTGAAAAATGGTTCCTCAACGTTGACGGCGGACGCGGGCGGGCAGCAGGCAACTGTGACAGTAGTGGTGAAAGGGTTGGACGCGCCTGAGCCGGTCAGTTTTCGGCATCAAGTGGTTGCCGCTTTCAACGTCGGCGGTTGCAATGCAGGCGCTTGCCACGGGACGCCGAGCGGCAAGAACGGCTTCAAACTGTCGCTGCGCGGTTACGATCCCGCTCTCGACTATTTACAACTGACCCGAGATGTCCTCGGCCGGCGCACTGACAGGCTCAATCCGTACGCCAGCCTTTTACTGCAGAAAGGGATGGGGCGCGTCCCTCACGAAGGCGGCATGCGCTTCGGCAGCGACACGGTGGCCGTCCAAATGGTCGCAACCTGGCTAGCCAATGGCATGCCTGATGATCCGGCTGACCTGCCGACGCTCAAAAAAATTGAAGTCTTGCCCGGCTTTCGCGTAATGAAAGCACCGGGCCGTCGCCAGCAATTGGCGGTGCTAGCCCATTTCAGCGATGGCTCGACCCGCGACGTGACACGCCTGACGGTATTCAGCAGCTCTGATCCGGCGCTGGCCGAGGTCAGTCCGAATGGCTTGGTGGAATTCAAGCAGGTCGGCGAAGTTGCCATTCTCTCACGCTACCTTGAAGAGATGCAAGCAACGCGACTTACTTATCTCGAAACGCGCGAAGGCTTTGTTTGGACCAACCCGCCTGAAGCGAATGTCATCGATAAGTTCACATTTGCCAAGTTGAAGCAGATGAGCATTCCCCCCTCGCCGCTCTGCACCGACGAAGAGTTCGTCCGCCGTGTGTATTTGGACATCGGCGGCCTGTTGCCGAAGGCCGAAGAAGCAGCCGCCTTTCTTTCCGACCGCACGCCGGACAAACGCGCTCGATTGATCGATGCGCTGCTCGAACGGCCCGAGTATGCCGACTTCTGGGCTCTGAAATGGGGAGACGTGTTTCGTTCGAATCGCAAGACCCTTCAATTGAAGGGAGCGTATGGCTTTCAGCAATGGCTGCATCAGGGCATCGCTAATAATGTTCCGTTCGATCGAATAGTCCGCGAACTTTTGACAGCCAGCGGCAATGCGTTTCGGAGCCCGCCCTCCAATTACTTCCGAGTGACCAAAGATCCTCTTAACCTGGCCGAGACCACCGCCCAGCTGTTCTTCGGCGTGCGCATGCAGTGCGCCAAGTGCCATAACCACCCATTCGAGCGCTGGACGCAGGATGACTATTACAGCATGGCCGCCTGGTTCGCTCGAGTAAAATTAAAGAAAGATACGACAATCACCGCGCCGCCAAAGGAGGCAACCGCAGAGATCGTCTACTCCGTACGGGAAGGCGAGGTGACGCAGCCGCGCTCCGGCAAAGTGATGGCGCCTAAGTTTCTTGGGGGCAAAATTCCCGAAATCGCAGCGGGCGCTGATCGCCGAGAGGTTTTTGCTAACTGGCTGACGGGCGCTGACAATCCTTTTTTTGCCAAGTCGGTCGCCAATCGCGTCTGGTTCCATTTGCTCGGCAAAGGCATTGTCGACCCGGTGGACGATTTTCGAGAGTCGAACCCATCGTGCAACGATGAGTTGCTCAACGTCCTGGCCAAAGAATTCACCTCGAGTAACTACGATCTCAAAAAGCTGATTCGTTTCATCGCAAATTCCCGCACCTATCAATTAAGCGCCCAGAGCATCGATGCCAATAAAGAGGACGCGAAATACTTTTCGCACGCGCTAGCGAAACAGTTGACAGCCGAGCAGATGCTTGACGCCGTTTGTGATGTCACGGGCTTGCCCGAAAAATACACCGGACTGCCGCTGGGTACGCGGGCCGTGCAGTTGCCCGACGGGGAGGTCAATCATCCCTTCCTCAAAGCCTTCGGCCAGCCGGCTCGTGAATTAGTCTGCGAATGCGAACGCGAAAGCGACAGCAACTTGGGCCAGGCGCTGCAACTGATCAATGGACCGACCGTCAACGAAAAGCTCCGCAATCCGGCCAATCGAATCGGCAAGCTGATGGATGAGAAAAAAAGCGATCGGGAAATCCTAGATCAACTCTATCTCACGACGCTATCGCGATTGCCAAGCGACGCGGAACGGGAGCGATCATCGCACCACCTCAAACGCAACTCCGACAAAAGGCAGTCTTGGGAAGATATCCTCTGGGCACTGCTGAACACCCGGGAATTTCTGTTTCGACGGTGAGTATCGTTTGTCGGGCGTGAAGCCGCGACGCGGCTCACGAGAATCCCTTTCTTTTCGTCAAGCCTTTCCATTTCGACATTTCAGCCGTTCGTGGCACGTCCACAAAGCCGTTGTTCAACGCAGCTTCGCCCTAAGCGCCCAAACTGCACTATCGCAACCTGCAGCGCATCGCTATATCCCCATCTCCTGAGAGTGTGCCCCGGCTGTCGGCGGCGTCGATTGCTCACAAGGATGAGGAGCACGCAGGATGGTTTGCTGCAGGTTCAAAGGCCATGCGAAATGCCTGTCCTTCGTCGTTCTGTTGATCGCTCTGCTCGGTGGTATCGCTCTGCTTCCGGCCCGGGCGCAACAGATCCACCGCAACGGCTTCGAAGGTCGGCAGACGAGCTGGCTTCGAGGCGAGGATAATGTTCGAGCCGAAGAGAAAGCGCATAATCTTTCTTCGGATTATTTCCATTCCGGCACCAGCTCGGAATTCATCCAGATCATCTGTCCGGAAGCCAAGAACGACGTCAATTTCGCCAACTACTACTATCCCACGCAGCCCGCGCCCATCGGCGAAGATCTTTCTGCCAGCGTCTGGGTAAAGGCCAACCGCGCCGGGATCCAACTGCAGGCGCGTCTCGTGTTGCCGCGCACAGCGCAATCCAAAACAGCTCGACGAGCCGATGACGGTCATCTTGAAAGGCGACTCGTACATCAAATCCCGCCTTTGGCAAAAGCTCGATTTGAGCAACCCGATCAAGCTGATGAAAGATTCGCAGCAGGTGTTACGGACCCAGCTACGCCGGGATATCGATCTCACCGACGCCTATATCGATCGCCTCATATTGAATCTCCACACCGGGCCCGGCCAGATCGACGTCTATATCGACGACGTGGAAATCGGCCCGGTGCCGCCCGTGCAACCGCCGGCGCCTCGGGTTGCTCCGTCGGACCCAAACGGCCAAGCTCGGCAACCGAAGGTTGGCTTTGCGCCTGTTCGTAACGATCGCGGCATCGCGGTGACAATGCAGTCGGACAAGCTCTACGTCGGCGGCAAGCCATTCTTCTTCCGGGCCGTGCGCTATTCCGATACGCCGTTGAAAACGCTGCGCGATGCGGGTTTCAATACCATTTGGTTCGATGCCAATGTGCCTGCCGAACGCATTGAAGAGGCCATCGGGCACGGCTTCTGGATTGTGCCCAGCTTGCCGATGCTCGGCGATCGTCCCGCGCGTACGACGTTGACCAGCCGCGGCGGCAACGATCTGACGACGGCACGCGATGTCGAAGGCCTGACGACCGCCATCACGCGTTTTCTCTCCGGTGATGCCGTCCTCTTCTGGGACATCGGCGGCGCTCTGCAAGCGGAGAAGGAACCGCAATTGAAACAGATGGCTTCCATCATTCATGAGGCCGACCGCAATCGGCCGCGCAGCGCCGACATCTGGGACGGATTTAGCAGTCTCTCGCACTATGTCGAATTGGTTGGAACGCATCGCTATCCGCTGCTTACGAGCCTCGAACTGAACAAATATCGCGATTGGCTCACCCAGCGCCGGCGGCTGACGACCGGTAACGCACTTCATTGGACGTGGATTCAAACGCACGTTCCCGAATGGCAACTGCAAATGATTTACGGCAAGAAAGCCGCCGAGGAGATTACCGAGCCGATTGGCCCTCAGCCGGAACAAATTCGGCTCCTTACCTATTTAGGGTTGGCGGAGGGTTGTCGTGGCCTGGCCTTTTCTTCCGATCGGTTCCTCGCTGACAGCCACCAAGGTCGCGATCGCTTATTGATGATGGCATTGCTGAATCAGGAAATCCATATGTTGGAGCCGATCCTGCTCAGCTTGCGTGAAACCCCGCAATGGATTGAAACTTCGAACCCCGGCGTGAAAGCGGCAATTCTTCGAAGCGAGAACGGTATTCTGGTGCTGCCAATCTGGTTGGGAAATGGCTCACAGTTTGTTCCTCCGCAGGGTTCGATCGCCAATTTGACCATCACGGTCCCGCTCGTTCCCGATGGCGCTCAGCCTTGGGAAGTGTCGCCAGCCCGGGTGCAGTCTTTGCAATATAACTCCGAGCGCAAGTTAATGGGCACGCGCATCATCATCCCCGAATTCGATATGACTTCGGCTATTGTTTTTACGAGCGATCTGTCGCCGGGCGGGCTAGTCAGCAAATGGCAAACGCACAGCCGGCTCGTCGCGCCGCAGGCGGCCCAATGGTCGCGCGATCTGGCGACGATTGAATTGGGCAAAGTTCGCAAAACCCACTCTGATTTAACCCGCCTGGCGCCTGCTGTCTTGAATGCCGATGACCTTTTGCGCCAGGCGGAGGAGCGAATAGAACTGGCCAGCCGCTATGAGAAAGCTCGAGAGTACTCGAGCGCCTGCGCTGGAAGCGGGCCGAGCCCTCAGGCCATTGCGAATTTTGATGCGAGCGCACTGGGAACAAGCAGTGCAAACACTCGACCTGCCGACCGCCAGCCCGTATGCTTTGAGCTTTTACACTTTGCCCAAACATTGGGAACTTCACCGCGATTTACAAGGAACCAAAGCTGGCGCCAATGCCTTGCGCGATGGCGATTTCGAACAGGTGGCGCGCAACCCGCAATTCATGCAAGCCGCCCGCTTCGTGGAAGGGTTTCAACCCGAAATTACGCAAGTTCAAAACACAATGAACGCCCCGAAAGATCCGTTGGCTAAGGAGCCTGCTGTACCAAAGGCTAAGGAAGTTAAGCCAAAAAAAGAGTTCAAGAACGTGGGTGTGCCGGTGACCCTTCTACCCGGCTGGACGGTCCAACAAGAGACCATCGATGCGGTTGATCTCGATGCCAAGCTCGTTCCCAGCGACCTTGCGATTCTCGAGAAATTGAAAAAGGAGCCGAGGAAAAAGAAGCGTTATGACGCGAGCACCGGCTACATTGAGCCGCCCGAACTGCCTCGGCCGACGCTTGGCGAAAGCGTGTTGAAGTTGCAAATCAGCCCAAAGATCGTTGTCACGGAAAAAGAAGGTAAGGTGCTGCCACCGCCAGCGGCGTTGGAGCGCACCTATCTGGCGGTAAATTCGCCGGCCATTCGGCTTCAACCGGGAACGTGGGTGCGCATAGCGCCTGGGTCCGAATGGCCACCGAAATTGAAAGCTCCGCCGACGGATTTATGCTCTTCGACAGCGTCGGCGGCGAGTCGCTTGGCCTACGGACGACCGCTGCAGCCGTCTGGAAGAAATACAATCTTTATCGCCAGGTCCCTGCATCGGGAGTAATCTGGGTAACGGCCGCCCTTACAGGCGTCGGCACGGTCTATATCGATGACATTCGGATCGAGCCTTTGACGAAGTAAGCAAATCCTCGATGCCAGCCGGATTCTGTTATCATCAACTTGCGCAGGACGTCATGCGACACTGACGTTTAAAGTCAACAGGCTTCATAAAACTCACCTCGTCAGTCATTTCCATTTTTGATGGAGAGGCATTCGAATGGCTATAACGATTTCGTCACATCTCGAAGACGAATTGAAAGAACAAGCCGAGCGGCGAAGCGTCTCAGTGGATGTAGTCGTCGATGAGGCGTTGAGCTGGTACGTCCAGCTCGACGAACAAATGCGATCGGAATTCAAACAGATCGAGGGCGCCGATGCTGAAGCCCTCTATTTAATCGAGGACGCGCAGCCATGACCGGGCGTTATGGCGACATACACTGGGTTGATTTTCCGAATCAAGGTGGCCGGGAACAAAGCGGAAGACGCCCCGCTCTGATTTGGCTCGATGATCAATTTAGCAGCTCCAACGACGCTGGTCATACCCTTCACGACGAACCGGGCGACGCTGCGGTATCGAGGCACCCATCTTATTCAGCCGACGGCATTGAATGGACTTCCGGCTGCGTCCGTCGCGTTGATTTTTCAGATAGGCGCTTGGGATCAAAAGCGCATTTCAGGTCGTATCGGCCGGCTTGACGATCCGGATCTTTCTGCAATTGCGACCATCGCCCGTCAACTTCAACGGCTATAGAATTTGCTCCGCGTCTGCCAAAAAGATAATCCATCCCGAATTTCCTGCAGTCGACACCGCACGACTCGCTCAGGGAGCATTCAATGCGTTTAATGCACTTCTTGTACGCGGCCAGTGCAGCCGCTTTCTTGCAGGCGCCTGCGTTGGCCCACTATCACATGCTGCTGCCCGGAGCGCCATCCGGTGAACGAAATAAGCCGGTGAGCATTACCTTCCAGTTGGGCCATCCCTATGAGCATCAGCTGTTCGATGCGAGCCGGCCGGAAAGCGTAGCCGCCTTTACGCCGGACGGCAAAGAGATCGACTTAATCAAAGGACTCAGCAAAATAGAAGTTGCGGGAACGGATGGCAAAAAAGTGGCTGCTTATAACATCAATTTCACGCCGTCACAACGCGGCGATTACACCCTGGTCGCCAATACCGAGGCCATCTGGATGGATGAGGAAAAGGAATTCTGGCAGGATATGGTCAAGGTGGTCTACCACGTGCAAACGCAAAAGGGCTGGGATACGCCCACCGGCTGGGCCTTGCAATTTGTTCCCTTAACTCGACCGTATGGCCTCAATGCCGGCATGGTTTTTCAAGCGCAGGTCTTGGAACGCGACAAGGGAAAGCCGGGCATGATGGTTGAAGTTGAGCCCTATCACCCCGTTCCGCCAAAGATGTTGCCGGCCGATGAAGAGATGACTCGGCGTGTCAAAACTGATCCGAACGGGATAGTTACGACGACTCTAAACAAGTCAGGTTGGTGGTGTCTTACCACGCAACAAGAAGGCGGCGTGCGCGAACGCAAGGGCGATAAGTTTCCCGTCAAGAAGCGCGCTACTTTTTGGGTTTATGTGAATTAACTATTGCTGAACCTGTGTTACTTGCGCATATCGAAACAAAATATCTGTGCATCGTCGCGAAGATACAATTTGCCGTCTGCCAGTGCCGGGGCCGTCCAACAGCGCGTTTGCGAAACTCGGTAGCTTGCTCGTTCGTGGTAGCCTGTTCGTGTGGCTTCAACCAAAGTGAGCGTTCCCGATTCACCCCAGATGATTAAGTTCCCATCGGCTGCTATCAGCGATCCTTTCTTAAATGAACGTATAATTTTTTCACGCCAGACAATGGTCCCCGAGCGCAGATTCATGCAGACCATGTCCATCTGATCGAAGCCATAGATGTGCTCGCCGACACGGACAGGACTCGCGAAATAAGGACGAAGCCGATTATGTTCGTAGACCCGTGCTGGGTGCAGAATTCCATCGGCGTCGGCACTCACTTCAAGTAACGCTGAACCTTTGCCGTACCCTGACGATACCAGCACATAGTCGCCAAACGTGATCGGAGTCGCGATATTGAAACCACCGGGGGCTTGCCACGGATAGCGCCAGAGCAGACGACCTTCCGGGGTGAAAGCGGCTAATTCTGTGTTGGTCAAAAAGAGAATTTGGCGCACGCCAACTAACGTCGCCATGATCGGCGAACTATAGCTGGCCGGGGAATCCAAGGCTTGCCAACGCGTAGCGCCGGTAGCTTTGTCGAGCGCAGCCACGGACTTGCCGCCTGGTCCGCCCGGCGTCACGTAAACGGACTCCTCATCAACCAACGGTGAGAAAGCGACGCCGTACTGCATGGCCGGGGCTTGAAAATCCTGAAGTAAATCCCGACGCCATTTGATCTTACCGCTGCTGAGTTCCAGACAGTGCATGATGCCCGTCGGTCCGACAGCATAGACCTGGTCGCCGTCGATGGCCGGCGTCGAGCGAGGCCCGGGCCCGAACCTTTCATCGTAATGATTTGAATAGCGTAAGCGCCATAATTCGGCTCCACTCTTTGCATCCAAACAAGTGATCGATTCCTTTGCCTCGGCGCCTTCGCCCTCCTGATCCATCGTCACCAAACGGCCCTGCGCGATGGCGAAGGAAGAAAATCCTCTGCCAATCGGTCGCTGCCAGACCAAGCGCGGACCTTCTTCGGACCACTGGTCGAGGAGAGTCGTTTCTGGCGAAATGCCGTCACGATTGAGACCGCGCCATTGTGACCAACTGTTCGCGTCGCTGCTCGTTAACGGAGTGAAAGGCAAATCGGCGACTGCCAGCCGCTGGATTTTTGCATCATCGCTGCGATAACGTTCGATATCGAGGCGGGTGTAGGCATAGATGCTGCCGACGCCCAAGAATACTCCGATGGCGATCCATAAGAATAGACGCAAGAATGGCGGGCTGTAAAGTGAACGCATGCGATGCCCTTCAAACCGGTTGATGCAACTACAATTCATAAGGGTATTACTAGGCGACAACGCTAAACCGATACGGAAGCCGCGTCAAGTGAGATTGGGCACGATGCGCTGCCCTCAGGGAAAATCGGGCTTTGCGTAGCTTTCTGGATGGTGTACATTTTGAGCCATGAATGCCATGCCATCAATTGCTTTGCTCCAAGCGCCACGAATCAGCGGCTTCAACAGAAGCCCCGTTTTGACGTGTATCACTTTCGCACTGGTTACCCTTTTTGCAAGCGTGCGCTTGCTTTGGCTCGAGTACGAATGCCTGCATAGCGATGAAGTATTCAGCGTCCGGGTAGCTCTGTTGTCCTGGCAAGGAATGTATCAGGCCGCCGCGGCGGACATCTCCCACCCGCCGCTCTTTTTTGCTTTGCTGAAGTGCTGGATCGCCATCGGTAGTGAGTCTTTGCTTTGGATGCGCGCGTTGCCCGCGATCCTCTCGATTCTCGCGCTAATCCCCCTGTGCGGGCTTTGTGAAGTCCTCGGCCTGAAACCGCGCGAGCGCAACCTGGCGATCGGCCTTGGAATCGCCAACGGCTTTCTGATCGGCTATACGGTCTACGTCCGCAACTTTGCCTTATTGCAGTTGGCATCCCTTCTTTCGTTATGGGCATTTGCTTTCTGGATGAAAGCCACGGAGAGGCGTTCTCGAGCGTTCGCCCTGCTGTTGGCCGCCAATACACTGCTGGTCTACTCACATTACTGGGGCTATATAGTGCTTGCTTGTGAGGGCGCGTATCTGCTTGCCTTCGCCCGCAGGCTCGTCCCGGCCTTTTTTCTCAGTTGCTGCATTCTCGCTTTACTTAATGCTCCGTGGATCTGGTCTGTTGTGCAAGCTGTTATGACGAAAGGAACGGCCGTTAGCCAAATCCACTGGATACCGCGCCCGCAACCGATCGATTTCCTCTGGTTTTACAGCACGCTCGATGGCAATGCCCCATTCGCGCATGGAATGGTCATCGGCTCGCTTCTCTTCGGCCTGCCAGTACTTTATGGGCTGCGTTCACTGAGGCGAAACGACGCCTTTTGCTTCACCGCCTGGTTCGCGTTCTTGCCGGTTCTCATCACCTTTGCCGCCAGCTTGATGCTAAAACAATCCGTCTGGGCTACTGCGCTCGCTGGTGATCGCCGCGGTTCCTTACTGGATGCTCATCGCTTTTTCAGTTGGGCAATTGCCACCACTGCTCGCAAGACCGTTGCCGGTTGTGCTGCTTGCCTGGTCGTTGTTCACCGGTGCTTTGGCCCTGTCGCACAAGCAGAATCTCGATTGGGAACAACTCACGCAGTCAATGGTCCAATGTGAAACCGAGTCACCCGTTCCCATCTACACGGTCGAACGCTACGTTGTTGAGCCGGTGCGGTACTACGTCGGCAAACAGCCAGGACTTCAAAACGATGAGATGAAACTGGTTGAACGCGAGGCGTTTGAAAATCTGCAAGACAGTCGAGCCTGGATTGTCTATCGAGTAAATCCGACCGATAAGGATCCGTTTAATCCCGCTTGGTTGGATGCATGGAGAGTCCGGGGCTTACATGTCGAACGCAGCTTCCAGATCAATGCGGGCACGCAGAGCGCGGTGGCGATATTGATGGCGGAATGATTTTTTCTGAGGTCACAAGGGCATACAGCGTACTCGTCCATTTGAAATAAGGCTCGGATAGCTACTTATCCAATTCCATAAAGCCGTTCGTACTTATCGCGTAAGTACTGCATCAGCGGGCGGTGGTTGAGCGGTTCGCCGGTGAGCCATTGGCAGCGTTCGTTGGCGCGGAAGCGGCGGCCTAGGCGGTGGATATTTTGATTCAACCAATGCTTCAGTCTGCCAAACTGGCCGCGGCGGAAGTCATCGTCGAGGTCGGGAAGTTCGCGTCGGATTTGGGCCATGAACTGGGCGGCATAGAGATTGCCGAGCGTGTAGGTCGGAAAATAGCCCAGGCCTCCCATACTCCAGTGAATGTCCTGCAAGCAGCCTTGGCGGTCGTCCGGCGGGGTGATACCGAACATGGCATGAAACTTTTCGTTCCAAGCGCCCGGCAGGTCGGCGGGCTGCAAATCGCCCGAGATCAGAGCTAGTTCCAGTTCGAAGCGAAGCACGATATGCAGGTTATAAGTCGCTTCATCGGATTCGACGCGAATGAATGATGGTTTCACTTCATTGATGGCGAAGAAGAAGTCGTTAAGTGTTACTTCGCGCAACGGATCGAGAAAGACCTGCTGGGCGCGCGGAAAGAAGTGTTCCCAGAAGGGCAGGCTACGGCCAACTTGGTTTTCCCAAAGCCGAGACTGCGATTCGTGAAAGCCGAGCGAGCAATAGTTGCCCAGCGGCGTGCCATGATATTCCGGATCGAGCCCTTGTTCGTAAATCCCGTGGCCCGCTTCGTGCAGGATGCCGAAAAACGAATCGCAGAAGGAGCGTTGATTGAAACGGGTGGTGATCCGGCAATCGCCTGGCCCAATGGCCGAGCAGAAGGGATGTGTGGTGACATCGAGACGGCCAGCAGCGAAATCGAAGCCGATGGCCGCCGCCGCGGCCGTTCCGAAAATCTTTTGGACATCGATCGGGTAATCGCGATTGAAAATGCCCGTGTTCGGTCGAAGCGTCGAATCTTTAATGGCGGCGATCAGCGGGACCAGTTCGGCCGACAAGCCGGCAAAGATATGCTGGATTTCGAAGGCCGTCGCGCCCGGCTCATATTCGTCGAGCAACGCATCATAAGGATGCTGTTGATAGCCTACCGCCTGGGCTTCTTCCCGCTTCAAGCGAACAATTTTTTCCAGCCAGGGCAAAAAGGCGGAAAAGTCGCTTGCCTGTCGCGCTTCCTGCCAAGCCTGCTGAGCGCGGGTCGTGATGCGCGCCTAGCTCTTCCACTAATTGTTTTGGCAGTTTGACGGCCCGATCGTAGTTGCGCCGAAATTCGCGAGCGTTGACGGCGGCGTCTGTATTGGCATCCGCGACCAGATCGCTGCCCTCGACTGCAGTCAGCGCCTCGCCAATGGCGGGCGCGGTGGCCATATCGTGCCCCATCCGGGCGAGCATGGCCATTTGTTCGCCCCGATAGGCGGAGCCGTTACGCGGCATGTTCACGCGCTCGTCCCAGCCGAGCAGGGCAGCGCACGATCCGAGCGTGGTGGCTTCTTTGCTGCGAAAGATCAGATCGGCATAGGCGTCGATGGCAGTCACGGGGATTTCTCAAAGCATCAGATGGAACGATGCTTCAAGGCTATTTACGAAGGGTTGAGACGGCAATACGGCGCCGTTTTATCCGAGTGGAGTAGCAGAGCGAATATTTCTGCCTCAGCAGCCGGTCAACCTTGCTAATTCTTCTTCATCGCATTGGGATCAGCGGATTTGAAGCTATTGGGGTCTTCAAGCTTCAACTGGACAGAGGGCGCGGGCGTGCGGCGGACGCCGATCATCCAGGCGCGGGCAAAATCATTATAGGCGTTCAAGTTTCCGTCTAGTTGCGCCTTTGTCAGGCCTGTCGTGTCAATCTTGAAGTTCTTGCAGAATAGGGTCAAGAAGGTGAACTGGTCCAATTCGACGTCGCGAGGCTGATTGGCCAGATCGTTCAAAAATGCCACGAATTCGGGGAACTTATCGGTGAAGAGATAATAGGTCAGCGCCCATGAAAGGCAGCGGCCCCGTGCCATCTCCGTCTGCGAGGCCTCGATCGGGTCGAACATCGTCGCGTCATCTTTCGGCTTGAGGAGTAGCTCGTGCGCGTTTTGTTGCCAGAAGCCGGTGAGCGTGTGGAAGAGCAGTTCCCCTGGGCTATCGGGGATCAGCCCGGCTTGATCCATTTCATCGAGGTAACGGCGCCAGGCCCAGTTCGGGCCGCCGACGCCCGGCCAGAAGGCAAGTTTGACCTGTGAGGCATTTTTGCCTGGGAATGGACCCTTCGGCATCTCAAAGACGCTGGCGATGCCGAAGTGCAGCCATTCCGGTACAGCGGTGTTGCGCGGCAACAGATTTAATTCCTCGAATAACTGTTGCGCGCCTTCGTGTGTGGCTGTCGCAATTTCGGATTCTTCGCGCAAAGCCGCTTCCACCAGAGCCAGCATTTGCGCTCGCGTCGCGGCCCAGGCCTTCGCGGTCAAATCTTCGTTCTTTGTGTCTTTGTCTTTCGCAATGGTGGGAAAGCCACCTTTGAGTAATTTGGTCTCCATCTCGCCGTAATCTTTGTTGACGCTGCGCATTTCCTGTTCGAATGAGCGCGAGGCACTGTCAAGCCGTACGGGGGCGAAAACAACAAGATTTTCCTGCCGGGCGAATAGCCCATCATCCGACAGTTCGTGGACATCGAACGCGGCTCGCATTTTGCGGAAGGCAGCGACATCAACCGCTAAGACGGCCGAGAGTTTCTCAGTCGGCGGCGGCAGCGCTCTGCCTTTGATGGCAAAGAGGAGATAAAACGACTTGAAAAGATTTTCGAGCGCTTCGAGCCTAGGCTTGACGCCATCGCGCTCGGGGTCGTCCGAATTGTGAACCAGCGCATAGTGCTTGCTCGTGGCGACGGTGGCATAGCCAAGCCGTTGTTTCCACGCCGCTGCCTTTTCCTGCTTAACGATCTCGTCGCCTAAAGTCGCTTTGATTTCCTTATAGCATTTCAGGGCTCGGGTTACGCGGTCGCCTGGATCCTTGGCGTCTTTAGCAGCGGCCATCTTCTCCATTTCGTTCAATACCGTTTGGCATTTATCCGGCAGGCCGACTTCGAGACACCAAAGAGCCAATTCGAGATAGCGGTCGCTGGCTCGGTCTTTGGCGCGCTGCAGGTTGGCATAGCGGTCCTTGTATTGGTCGAGAGGCGCTTTCAACACCTGCATCTTGATGTACTGCGTTTGTATCTCCGTGGTGTCGGCATAATAAGCTGCCGTCCGGCCGAACTTATGCTCGTAGAAATCGACGGCCCCGAGTCCCTTAACCGCCGATTTCTTTACCGCGGTGACATCAACAATTGCTGTCACCGAATCACCCGACCGCAATTCGGCCACGGTATCTTTGCCCGGTTCCCCTTTCTTCTCCGACTGCTTGACGACGACGCGAATGACGAAGTAATCGGCATGCGCCATTGAAATCATGCCGCCCATTAGGAGGGCCGCGAACAAACAGCGTCGCATAGGAGAGATCCTTAGAGTGTTGGCCGTGGCGAGCCGAAACGCCGGCTACTTCAGTCCAAAGGAGGTCGATTCGTCTTCCGAGATGAGTAGGTTGCTTTTCGGTTTATGAGCGGGGTTCCAGTTGCGCAGGGCTAGGTTATCAGGCTGCGCGTCAATGCCTTGGGCTTCCAGCTTGGAAACACATTTGAGGGAAGCCAAGTCCGCCCAGGTGGCTACCAGAGTGGGGTTTCGCGGCGCCGGCAGATTCTTCGTGTTCTCTTTCATCTGCCTCAGCGCCTCATTGAGTCGATAGGCCATGATTCGCCAGGCCACCGATGGCCGATTGCGCGGATCCTTTTGGAACTGTACGCGCTCGTTCACTTGGAAGTCCGATAGCTCCAGAAGGGCATCGTTGCAGAGATAGACGAGCAGTTCCAGATTCAATAGGCGGTCGGGCGTCATCGAGCAGATGCCGATGAGCGCCTCGATCCGTTCGTTCATCTGATAGCCGTAGCCGGGCAACGCGACGTCGGCCGGCTTGACGTATTTATCGTTGGTGGCCACTCGAAGCAGCGCGATGATCGGCCGGGCAACGATGTCAGTGCCTTGACGGACCGTACTCATTTTCATTTGCGCCAGAGCGCGGACGGCGGCTCGGCGAACGAACTGAATCACGCGCGCTTGTTCGGCGGAAATGCCTGCCGGATGTTTCATCGTCGCCTGCTTGGAAAGCTCATTGGCGATCTCGGCCAGTTTCACTGTTTTCAAAATGAAGTGCTTGTTTGGGTCATCAGTATCAGGGATAGCGAGCAGATTCGCTAACCCCTCAAATGCAAATAGCTGGATTTCCGGCGGGAATTTCTTGGAATCGCGGATGATGGTGAGATAGGTGTCCGCCAACGGCTCGCAGTAGAGTTGGCCGATCTGCGCCAGCATGCGGGCCGCGTTCACCTTTTCGAGCTTATTGGTCGTCTCGCCCATGATGAACATGAGCTGAAGAGCCATCTCCTCGCCAAGGATCTTCGAGTAGTCCAGTTGCTGTTTGTTCGGCTTCGCTTTGCGGTCGGCGAAGTGGATCCAGCGATCGGTTTCCTGCATCAGCGTTTCGAGATCTTCCGGGGTGCCGGGCAACTTGGTCTTCGGCTCAACACCATTGAACGGAGGATGGACCAGTCGATGGGTCAGCCAGCGCGACAAATCGGCGATCAGTTCATGGCCGGTGGCGCTGGTCGGCTCGACGGTGCTGTCGCCGCGGCGCATCTGTTCGATTTTGGTCGAATCGGGCGGCCTTCGCGGGTAAACGATCTCGGCAGCCGCTAATTCTCGGCCTGCCCCAAGCATGAAGGCCAAGCACAAACATAAACAAAAGAAACGCATCAGGGCTCTCCCGAAGACGTGGATCGTGGTACGCATTAAGTATAACAGCCGAGCGCTTGATTCGTTGGCGAAAGCTATATTGGCGAGCCTAACAGCGTAAGCTGCTGCCTTGTATCATTACCCGGCAGCTTACGCTGCTCGGCTCGCCTAAGTTATCGCTCCGCTGCGCAAAGCCTCCGCGTCGCGGCTTCACTGGAAGCGATTTGTTTCATTTCTGCCTTTTAAACTCGGTTACTTTCTTATCCGAATCGACCAGCACGAGGCGCGTATCCGTCAGGGTGGTGATGGTGTTGGTTTCGTTGTCGTCCTTGCCGTCTTTTTTCTTGGCCATCAGCGTCACTTTATCGCCATCGACCTTATAAGTTCCGATGGGCACCGCCACAGATTTGCCGCCTTTATCGAGATGCAAAACCACCTTTTGGTCGGCAGTGAATTCGATGACCGTGCCGGGAGGCGGCCCCTCGCCTTTAACGAGTTCCCACTTACCGGCGAGCTTGGCCGTGTCGATTTTATCATCGGCGTTTGAGGAGTTCGAAAAACCAATCAATGTTGCGGCCGCGAACATACAGGCGGCCCAAAAACGCTTGCTCGTAATCATGCGAGGCTCCAGAATGAAGACGGTACGCGCGTAAAGAGATGAGGAAAATGTATCGAAAAGGCCGCTTCAAGCAGGTCTTTAATCAGTTTTTCTCACTCACTTTCATCCCCTCGGCCAGCCACTCCCAGTTGAACCGGGCCAGGCAGAGCGAGCCGGTGCGGAAGTTGTCTTTGCCATCGGTGCTGCCCCGTTCGTAGAAGCAGTATATGGCGCCGTCTGCGCCGACAGCCAAGTCCGAATAGCCGCTGAAACCCGATTCGAGGCTTCGGCTGATCGGCCAGGTTTTGCCTTCGTCTTCGCTGCATTTCACGGTGAGATTTTTGCGGTCACGGTTTTGTCCCGGCAGGGCTTTGCCATTGGCGCGATCCAGACTATGGGGATTGGCAAAGAGCAATCGGTTTGGCTTATCGCTGTAGCGTATCAGGCTCGCCATGCAGATCGGTTCGAGCAGCGCGTCGTCGAATACCGGCTTGCTCCATCCGGTAGCGCCATCCTTGCTAAACGAAACGGCACGTCGATGCTCTTT
This sequence comes from uncultured Planctomycetota bacterium, assembly GCA_963718635.1. Classification (GTDB taxonomy): domain Bacteria; phylum Planctomycetota; class Planctomycetia; order Gemmatales; family Gemmataceae; genus JAIOQJ01. Next base: position 975,244 of record OY970367.1, read on the forward strand.
CGATTCGCTGCGAATGTTGAGCATGACGCGACCATCGACCAATTGGGCAATGACGGTTTCATTCGGATTCTTGAGTTCCGGCGAGTTGACGGCTGCCACTTCGCCTCGCTGCCAAGTCTTTCCCGAGTCATCGCTAAAAATAACCGACACCATCGATGGCCTATGGGCATGGCCCCCCTCGGAAGTCGAAAGCCAAACCGGTACGACGAGCCGACCGCTGGTCAACTGGATGCCATGGGCCGGGCCGGTGGCGATCACCTTCCAGTCGTAATCCTTGCGGAACTTTTCAAACGTATCCGTTATTTCGATCAACTTGCTGAAGGTCTTGCCATCGTCGTCGCTCGTCATGGCGAAGCAGCGCATATATTCGAGGCAGAAGAGAAAATGAACGAGCCCTTTTTGTCGATCGACGATAGCGACGGGATTGTTGTAAGTGACGTCGTCCGACTTTGCCAATTTTTGCGCCAGCGCGGCAGGATTCTTCGAATGCGGGCCCGGCACGTGCGCAATTTTTTGGCGAGGCTGCCAAGTCTTGCCGCCGTCCGTGCTGCGGCGGAGCATAATGTCAATGGCTCCCCAATCCCCGGCGCTGCTCTTGGCGCTTCGCAGTATGCGAGCAGAGTTCCCTTGTTCGTGACAACCAATCCGGGGATCCGATAGAGAGCATAGCCGTCTTTGCCCGCTTCGAAGAGATCGGCCTTTTCGAGAAAAGGCTCCGCACCGTTGACGGGGCTTAAGAAAAGAAGGACAAGAAGGGTGATGAGGGTTCGCATTGAGAGAGTGTTCTCGATATCGAGCCTGAAAGGCTCATTTTTACAGCCCAGGCCGAAGGCCTGGGGTGAACGTGCGAAATGGGATTCGGGCCCGTAAGGCCCATTCAATGGGCGTTATGCAACGCTTTGAACTGCTGTTTCAGGTCAGGCAGTCAAATTCTATTGTAACCCAGGCCTGCGCTGACAGCGCAAGCCTATGTTTTTCGAAATACGATTGTGCCGTGTGCTGTGCACTCACTTCTTCTTACGCTTCAGTTCCATTTCTTCTTTGCGCTTGTCATTGATGAGAACCAGGTTGTCGCCGGTCACGCTTTTGATGGTCATCGTGTCTTTGTCTTCTTTTCCATCCTTGCCTTTTCGCACGGTGTTTAGTTTCTCGCCTTCGACTTTGTACAAAGCTTCTTCATCCATGAAGATCATTTTGCCGTCGTTGCTGAATTCCATCGTCATCTCGGCCGCGACGGGAAGCTCTTTGCCCGCGATTTTCGTGACGCTCCAAACACCGACAATTTTATCGGCATTGCTGCCGCCGGTGGCGCCGCCCGGGCCGCCGCCGGGGCTGGTGGTGGATGACGACGAACAGCCGACCAAGGCCAGGCACAAGCAACTGCTAATCATCGCGATACTTCGAATCATTGTAACTCCAGTGGGGAATGAACTTATCGAGCAAACGGCCAACACGGCCCTTACTTCTACGGTGAAATCATCGTCGCCTTTCGCTCCGCGAAAGGCAACTCTTCACTTCTTCTTGAACTCCATCTCCTGCTTCGTCTTTTCGTTGATAAGGACCATCGAATCGGCGGTGAGGGTTTTGATCATCAGGATGTCGATGTCTTCCTTGCCTTCTTTGAGCTTCTTGGTCACGGTGATTTTATCGGCGGCGAGGACATAAGTCGCTTCGTCGGTCTCCTCTTTGCCGCCGGCGTTGATCTTCATTGTCGCTTTGCCGTCGGCAGTAAAAGAGACGGTGATCATGATTTCTTTCGGAACTTCCTTGCCGTCCACTTTGGTCGGCGTCCACGAGCCGACAAGTTGATCTTTCTTCTCGGCAGCGACGGCGAGTGAGGAAAGTTGCGAACAGGCGAAAAAGCCAAGCAAAGTTAAAAGGATGGATCGCATCGGATGCAGAGTCCCTTCTTGAGGATTACAGGCGAAGGTTGAGATTCGCGAATATCTTAGGAGCGGAAGCGAAATAGTCACGGCTAGCGAATGAGTCATGAGATTGTCAGGCGAGCCGAACTGCGTGAGCAGTCGGGTTCTGTGATTACCCGGCAGCTTACGCTGCTCGGCTCCCCCGTCGAAAGCGCTCCGCTGCGCAGAGCCTTCGCGTCGCGGCTAACCGGGTGTTCGCCTTGTGTAACTCGCTCGCTTCGACTATTCCCTAATGCCTGATGTCTGCCAAGGTTTCCTATTTTCGCGCCACGCTACACCCCTGGCCATGCCTGGTGTTTTTTCTGCCGTTGCTTGGCGCGTACGAACTGGGCTTATACCTCATCGGCGGCACGGAATCCCAAGGGTTGCGCAACGGCGCTGATGCCTGGCTGCGCTGGGTGCTCGACGTGTACGGCATCAAGCCATTCCTGGCCGCTCCTCTCATTGTCATTGCCGTTTTTGCAGTCTGGTCGTTTCGGCGCTGGGACGATCGACCTGAAAACACCTGGTCCGTCGTAGCAGGCATTTGGCTGGAGAGCGTCGTCTTCGCCTTTGGCCTCTGGGCGATCGGACATAATTTTAGCCCGTTGCTACGCTCAGCTGGCATCACGCTGGCCACTGCGGAGATCACCATACACACGGACGCGATTTCGCAAGCCATCACGTTTGTGGGCGCCGGCATCTATGAAGAAGTGCTCTTCCGCCTATTCGTGCTCACCGGCCTAGTCACTTTGCTAAAGTGCGCCCAGGTCCCTGCATGGGCAGCGATTATTCTCGCCGGGCTTGGCAGCGCCCTGTTGTTCGCAGCGGCTCATCACGTCGGCCCGCAGGGCGAAGCGCTCGATACCGTTCGCTTTCTCTATCGCACCACCGCCGGCATCTACTTCGCGCTGCTCTTCTGGTTCCGCGGCTTCGGCGTCGCCGTCGGCACCCACGCCCTTTACGACGTTCTAGTGGGCGTCAAAATGAGCTAGATGCTTTGCGATGCCTAAAAACAGAAATCATTTTCAAGCTCGCCTAAGCTAGGGTGATGCACCAAGCGGCGCACGTTACGAATTAAAAAGGCCCCGACAAAAAGATACCGGCAAAAAGATAAAACCGGAAGTTGATTCTTCTCTTATATTTATGCCGCCATCTTTTGGTCCGGGTCTTTCTAAATTCGAACAGTCTGGGAGGCCCGGTTCCGCCAAAGTTCCTTATGGAAATATTTCCATAAGGGACTTCGCGAGAAAATCGTGGGAAAACGCTAGGGGAAATTCGGAATGCGGAATCTGGATTGCAGAGTGATCATAATTCAAACACTCGACGATCAATCGCCCGTCATTCTGACGCGACCGCCTTCTGGAAATATTTCCAGAAGGCCAAACCCGAGAAAATCGTGTGAAAACGGATGATGAGACTTCGAACTCTGATTTTCATGGGGTGGGTGAAGGCTTTGCGAAACCCATCCGAATAACGAAGAGGTGGGTTTCGCAAAGCCTCCACTCATCCTACAAGACATAGAAGAGGCTCGTCTCGCTTGTGGAAATATTTCCATAAGCGAAAACCCAATTAATTCGTGGGAAAACGAAAGCTAAGAAATCGAAATCTTGATGCCGCTTTTCATTGCGAACCCTGTTGCGGCAATCCATATATCAACGTTGATAGTTCTCGTAGGGTGGGAGAAGGCTTTGCGAAACCCACCCGGATATCAAAGAGGTGGGATTCGCAGAGCCTTCACCCACCGTACAAAACTGCAGATCCCCATGAAAGACTGGATCCTTGCCAACGGTTATCGATTCTCCGGCGTTCATAGCGGGTTACGGCCCGACCCGGATCGGCTCGACTTGGCGCTAATCGTCAGCGATCGCCCGGCTGCCGCCGCCGGCGTCTATACACAGAACCGTGTCTGTGCAGCGCCGGTGCATCTCTGCCGTGAACGGCTGCCGGCGCCGATGCCCGCGCCATCATCATTTGCTCGGGCAACGCTAACGCCTGCACGGGCGACCAAGGAATGAGCGATGCCCGGCGCATGGCGGAGTTGACAGCTACAGCCGTTGGCGCTTCACCGGAGCAGATTCTGGTTTGTTCGACGGGTGTGATCGGCCGACTGCTGCCGATGGACGTTTTCGAAAGCGGAATTCCCAAGGCTGCCCACGCGCTTGACGGCGAAGCGCAGAGCTTGAGCAATGCCGCCCACGCGATCTTGACGACCGATTCGCGCACAAAAGTTTTCAGCCATACAGTCGAGACTTCAGCCGGAATTGTGCGATTGACCGGCTTCGCCAAAGGCGCGGCGATGATCGGGCCGAACATGGCGACGATGCTCGGCTTTATCCTAACTGATGCGGCCGTGGCGCCGAGCGACTTGCAACATATCCTGCGCTCCGCGGTAGAACAGACGTTCAACTGCATCAGCGTTGAAGGGCACACGAGCACCAACGACACCGTTCTACTGCTTGCGAACGGGACCGGAACATCATTGATGGGCGCCGATTTGGCGCTCTATACGAATGCCGTCCATGCACTTTGCGCGGACCTCTCGCGAGCCATTATCTCGGATGCGGAGGGCGCGAACCATCTGGTCGTCATTGATGTTGAAGGTTGCCGCTCTGCTGCGGAAGCTCGGCAGATCGCGAAGGCCGTCGCGGAAAGCGCTCTGGTCAAGACCGCCATATACGGCGGCGATCCGAACTGGGGCCGCTTTGTGTCCGCGGCAGGCTATTCGGGCGTCCTGTTCGATGAAAGAGACCTCTCCCTGTGGATGGGCGACTTGCCGCTCTATCGGGCAGGGCTCCCCTTGCCCTTCGACGTGAAGGCGGCTTCCAGTTATTTAAAGCACAACCGCGAAGTAACGCTTGCGCCTGCGCTTTACGCTCGGCTCCGGACGCTGCACCTTCTATACGAGCGATCTGACCCCTGAGTACGTACGCTTGAACGCGGACTATACCACTTAGTCTGCGACGAGGATGAGGGAAGCAGAGCCTCGAAGTGCCGTTAATCACCTTAGCGGGCGTTCGTTTAAGAACCAAAGCAGACAGGATTAACAGGAAAGACAGGATAGAAAGCCATAGGCCGTCCTGTAATTCCTGTTAATCCTGTCGAAAATAAAGCCTGAGTGGCGAGTGCGTCATCCAGGCCGAATCTTTGGGTACAGTCGCTGCCGTTTCGACTAGCTATTTGTGACGCCGGCTCGCCTGTTTACACCTTTCCAACCTGACTATTTAAGGTAGATCGGGCGCTAGTACGGCGTGTTGGTATTTGATAAGAGCCATGCGGGATAAAGGGGCGTCAATCGAACCTGTCAATCGCGATCTTGCCTCTTTCACCCTCAGCCCGGCAACTTATCGGTGGGCAAGCACTGCGACAATTACTCGAGCCGCCCCGGCTTCGCGCAGGGCTCGCGCGGCCTCGCTGGCAGTGGCGCCGGTCGTGAGCACATCATCGATCAAAAGCACTGTCTTGTCTTTAACCACGGCGGCGGTTGATGCACGGAAGGCGCCGCGTAAATTCTGGCGGCGTGCCGTCGCGCTCACCGAGGTCTGCGGGAGAGTCGCGCGCACTCTTCTAAGCCAGCGCGACCGACAAGGAATGCCGAGTTGTTCGCCGATTGCCTCGGCGAGCACAGCGCTCTGGTTATAACCCCGCTTCCATTGTTTCCACCAGTGCAGCGGAACCGGGACGATGAGATCAGCCTGGGTCGCCCGCAGCCGGTCTTCCGCATGGCGGGCCCATAGCCTTCCCATGCATTCGGCGAACATTTCGCCGTGGGAACTCTTCATGCGCAAGACCGCTTCGCGCAGCAAGCCTTCATAAGGGCCAAGCCGAAAGGCGCGTTCGAACTGGAAACTCTCGTCCCGGCAACTGGGGCAGCCCTTCGTCGTGTCGGTGAATTCGCCAATGCTGCTCGAACAACGTGGACAGGTCGTACACGAATCATCCGTAAGCGCATTCGTGCACTCCGCGCAAAAATGGCTCGAGCTGGCCGGAGTAACAGTGGTGCAAAGAGCGCAGGCGGAAGGAAACGCTAACTCGCGGAAACCATTCACCAGTTCGCGGAGCATAAAGCCCCCTAAGGCATGACGCTACGTAAGGCGTCGCCGGCTTCCTTGGCCGCGTTTTCAATTGTTCGCTCCCAGTTCGGCTCATCGGGATGAAACGGAAACGTGATGCCGCGGGAACTGTTGACGATTGCTCCAAGACCATTAGGAAGAAACGCGGCGGCGATTTCCGCTGCCTGGCCTCCCTGGGCGCCGAAACCGGGTACGAGGAACCAGACATCCGGCAACTGTTTCCGCAACAGAAGCAGTTCATTCGGATGCGTAGCCCCGACGACCGCGCCCACATCGCCCAAGCGGCAATCGCCGAGATTTTCCCGGTTCCAGAGAGCAACGGCCTGAGCGATATGTTGATAAAGCGGTCGGCCGTCGCACAGGAGATTTTGGAATTGCCCCGAGCCCGCATTGCTGGTTCGCACCAGAACGAAGAGACCTCGCTTGGATTCTCGGGCCGACTGAATGAACGGCTCGACGGCATCGCGACCGAGATATGGGTTTACTGTAAGGGCATCCGCATCCCAGACGCTGAAGGCGGCCTCGGCATATGCCGTAGCCGTTGAAGCAATGTCTCCGCGCTTGGCATCGAGGATGGTGACAAAGCCGAGATCACGGGCGCGTCGCATAACGGCTTGCTGCGCGGAGAAGCCAGCCGGGCCACATGCTTCGAAGAACGCACTTTGCGGCTTGACGACCCCCGCCAAGCCGACGACTCGGTCGAGCACGCGCAAGCTGAATTCTTCGAAGGCACGGGCTTTGCCTTCGGGCGATGAATCGTAGCGCGACCGCAGCGACGTCGGCAACGATTCCCAACGCGGGTCAATGCCCACACAGAGCGGATTGCCAACCCGGCGCACCGCATCGGCAAGACGGTCGGCAAAATGGCTGCTAGGAGACATGTTGGCCCGTTATCGCCGGATTTACTTTGCTTCTTCAAACTTTTCCAACTCGAGGGTTGCATCCTGGCCCCCGAGTTTGAACTCGAGTTTCACGATGCCGACATCCTTGGCAAACCAACACTTGATTGTCGTTTCCATGCCGGCGATCTTGAAGTTCGCCCCTTCGACGAGCGTGGCCGCCTTATAGGTGCCGAGCGGAACCGTTACATCCTCTTCTCGAATGACGAACTCGCCTTCGACTTCCTGACCCTGAACCTTCGTTTTGACGTTCCATTTTGCCCCCTTGGATGCTGGCAACTGGAGGAACTTGATCGGCGACTCCGGCTTGAGGCCGTTGACCAGTTCGCGATAGATCCCATCTTCCCTCACCACGATTTGTTCCGAGGCGGAGACTTTGCCTTGCGAACTGGTGACCAGGTCATAGCCGTCGTCGTTGCCGACTTTGACTTTCTTCTCCGCCTTTACTTCGATCGAGCCGCCCGAGACTTTGTACGTCCACTTGTTGCCGACTTTGAGCGGGTAGAGCGGCGTTGTCTTTTCTTCGGCGAAGACACTCGACACGACGGCGAATAACAGAATTGAGACACTGAGCAGATACTTCATCATGATCTCCGAAGATTCGGGGTTTGATTTTATCGCAAGGCCATGCGGGCCTCGATGAATTCATCAAAGTTGTTGTACGCCATTTTGAAAACGAGGCAAAGGTCGTTCGAAGCGAGTCAACAGTTTCCAGCGTTGCCGGCGACGGACTTTCTTTGAATCGCTAGGATATAATTCACGCGTAGATCAAAATCCCGATCAAGGAAAATCGCTATGAACCCTCTTCAATCTCTTGTCGCTTGCGGCACCAAACTCTGGCTCGACTCCATTGACCCGGACGAAGTGGCTCGCAATCTTGCCTTCGGCGCCACCGGCGCAACTTCAAACCCGATTATCATCGGCGACCTGATCAAGACAGGCCGATTCGATGCGGAAATCGCTCAACTATCGCGCGACAATGTAGATGATAGCGTTCTGGCGTGGAAGCTGACCGATGGCTTGGTCCGCCGGGCGCAGACGGCTTTCGAGCCGGCTTGGGCCAAAACAGCCGGCAACGATGGATACGTCAGCTTTGAACTCGATCCCCTCCTGGAAGATCCACAGCGAAATCTTTCCGTCGCTGAGCAAAAGGCACAATACATCGAACTGGGGCGGCATTGGGCGGAAGGGCATAAGAACCGCATGATCAAGGTGCCGGCCACTCCAGGCGGATTGGCCGCCCTTGAGGAGCTGGCGGCGGCTGGCGTCACCTTGAACGTCACGCTTATCTTCAGCGAGAAGCAATACACCGACGCCCGCGATGCCTGCTGGCGGGGCGCGCAACGCCGTAAAAACACCGATAATTTCAAATCGGTTTACTCAATTTTCGTCAGCCGGCTCGATGTTTATACCGAGAAGCACGTCCCCGATCTTTCTCCCGCAGCGCAAGGCATGGTGGGAATCGTGAACGCCAAGAAGATTTGGAACATGAATCAACGCTTCTGGGCGGACAAAGGCTTACGGCTGAAGCAGGAAATGATCTTCGCCAGCACCGGCACGAAGAAACCGGGCGACCCCGCCTGGAAGTACGTCGAGGCGTTTGCCGGCTCCGACATCGAAACCAACCCGCCAAAGACGAACGCGGACGTGCAAGCGAGCGGCCGTACCTTCAAGCGGATGGTCGATCAGATGCCGCCAGCTGATGTACTCGCTGAGATCGAGAAGAAAGTGGACATGAAAAAACTGGAAGAGGTGCTGATGCGCGAAGGACTCGAAAAATTCGCCGATCCCCAAAAAGCGCTGCTGGCGTTAATCGCTAAGAAACGCGGACAACACGCGTAACTTACTGATAAAAAGCCACGCAACGAAGTAGGCGGTTTGAAGACGTCTACTTCGTGCGTGGATCATTGAATTGACCAACGAGAAATTTCATTCAACACCATTTGCCCGGAGGGTGATGGTCGTGTCTTTATCCGCCGCTGTTAAAATGATGAGAAACTTTTGATTGGCCGGGATGTTGACGCTCGCGGCATAAGTCTTGACGCTGCTCCTCATCGCCAAAGGCTTAACGGCCTTTTCCAGCACAACTTCAATTTTGAACGTTTCCGTTCCTGTCGCCTCGATTTCGACGACTTGATCTTTTTTAGGAGCACTCACCTCGCGGGTTGACATCTCGCCCGCTTTCAAGGTGATCTTATCGCTATATTTGAGCCTCGACTGACAACCGATCCCTAGCAGTAGAAACAAAAGGATGCCTGCGTAGACGAAGGTGGATCGATGCATGGACGGAAGCTCCAAGAGAAAGGCCGACCGCTCTTGCGGTCGGCCTAAAGAGAGAGGAAAATCAATTATCGCCATTGATCAACGGCGCGAACATTTTGCGGACTTGCTGCACGGCGGCGACCGGGACAAAAAGATCAAAGGTGGCGTACTCGGGCTTAAGTGCGATCGCCATGCCGAAGTAAGCCGGTTTGCCCTTCGGCGCTTTCAAATCAGGGATCATCGCGCCGCCCGGGAAACCTGGGATGCCGGCCACCGTGTCCTTGGCCATGCTAAGGGCCATTTCGAGGAAGCGAGCCGTGTCCGCCATCATGACGATGGAGGCCTCGGCCGGGAGTTGCTTGCGAGTTGTCAAGAACGACTCATCTTTGTCGAGCGGGTTAGCGCCCTTCAGATAGGCATCGATTTCGGCCTTTGCCTCGGTCCAATCCTTGGCACTCACCTGGATCAGCTTATTGCCCGATCGCCCAAACCAAACGGTTGCCTTATCGCCCGTCAACTTCATCATGGCGGACTTGCTTGCTTCCCGCTTGTCTTCGGGTAGGCTCTCGACTGCCTTGTCGAAGTCAAAGGAAAACTTGATCCGGTTCAGCTTAAAATCGCCGACTGTCTCGACGCCTTCATTTACCTCGGGCTTTTCTTTCAAGGGAACGCCGGCAAACGAGCCGGTCTTGGTCAGCGCGCGAATCAGTTTCAGCCGTGACGCAGCCGCTTTCGCGCCATCCTTGTACTCGGCCACTTCAAGAGCGCTGGTCAACGTCGAGTTGGCCGAAACTTCGGAAATACGTCCGTTATCCGTCAATTCTTTGATCGCTTCCTGGATCGCTTTCTTGGCATCCTCGTTCTCATCGTCCGCGAGGGCTTCGCGCATGATAGCCGACAGAGTTGCCGAAAGCATGGGGTCGAAATTGCTGGCCGTGTACAAGAGCTGGCCGCCGGGCAGAATACCGAGTTCCTTGAGCGCGGTTGGTTTGAGCTTCTTCAGCAGCGCATTCGTTTCGGATTCAGCGCTGAACTGAGCGAGGAAGTGAAAGTTGGCGCCTTCGTCGCGAAAATCGAAGCCGATGACCGTCGCCACGCCGTCATCGAGCAGCGACAGTATGCTTTTGAAAAAGGTCTTGGCCATTTCGATCTGCTTCTTGTCGATGCCCATCCCTCCACCGCCCTGCAGCCCGAGTTCGAGTATCGTGCTGAAGCCTCGGATTTTGGGGCCGTATTCCCGGCTGATTTCCTTCAGATTGATGTAAACCCCAATGTCTTGAGCCAGGAATGATTTGGCCGTTTCTTTAGCCATGGCAATCCCAAGCGCAGCACGATCTTGTTTCGTATAGCTCTTGGCCAGGTCTTTATCGTTGGCGACTACAACGTAGCCCTTTTGCTCGACGAGGTAGAAGGGATCGTCTTTGTTTTCCATCTTGAACGAGTCAATGCCGTCGGCCTCATTCTTGAGGCTCTTGCGCTCGTCTTCCTTCAGGAAGCTTTCTTTGAATTCCTTATAGCCGCTGACGGGAATCAAGATGGCCGCTTGCGGACTATCCGTCAACGTCGCCAGATCGGCGACAACAATATAGACATGCCCATCTTTAATCAGTGATTTGAGATCTCGTCCGGTAGCCAGCTCTTTGATGGCATCATCGAGTTGCTTAACTAGTTTCGGCGCCATATCGGGCAGCGAGTTGCCCAGGAATTTGCCGACGTTCTCGCGGGCTTTTTCATAACCCTTCAGTTGGACGACGATCGGCGCTTTCGCAGGAATAAGATTGAGCGATGCCTCTTCCGCGCGGGCCATTCCGCTAAAGACAATAAACAATCCCGCGGCAGCAAAAACCGGTCGCAGCAACTTTTTCATGGTCGATTCCTTCATGATGGGAAATTCAGATCGTGGACATATTGAAAGGGCAACAGTTTCTACTTGCCGGTCTTGACTGAAGTTTCAATGAATCAATTCCGCGACACCATCATGCTATCTCTGCCTTCCGATGTCGGCTATAGGGTAGTGGTACGTGACATCGCAAACTGCTTCATGGAAGCGCAAATTGTCTCTCGAACGAAAGAGTCGTTGTACGACGCGAATCCCGTCACGACTGGGGAAGCGTTCGTTACGGATTTCGCCGCCACCCTACTTGACTTGTTAGCCGCGACGCAGCGGAGCGCTTGTTTACTGAAAGCGCTCCGCCGCGCAAAGCTTCCGCGTCGTGGCTAACAGGTTTTCGTTTTCTCATCGCGCGTTTTCCCACGATTTTTTCGGCTTTTGCCTTCGGGAAATATTTCCTGAAGGCGGTCGCGTTAGAATGACGGGCGATTGAACCATGAATGTTTGAACATAGCTCACTCCTCCGTCGCTTGCGCAGTCCGGCTAACAAAACCGCTGCGCGTTTTCCCATTAAATAATTGGAAAAGCCCTTCAGGAAATATTTCCTGAAGGGGTCTGTTGTTGGCCGCGACGCGAAGGCTCTGCGCAGCGGAGCACTTGCTTACTCAGAGCGCTCCGCTGCGCAGAGCCTCCGCGTCGCGGTTAACAGGTTTACGTTTTCTCATCGCGCATTTTCCCATGATTTTCTTGGGTTTACGCTTCAGGAAATATTTCCCAAAGCGTCTTCTTACTTGCCCTGCGTCCCACTAACGAAGCAAACGCGAATCAGCCGCATCGGCGCACCATCTCCCGCGAGCCGTACAGCATAGCTGTCGGTTTCTTCGGGGGGCGCAGCGAATAAACTAGCTTAGGGACGCTGAAAACGGAAATGCGAAATCGGAGCAAAATCGTTCGTTTGACTCTCCCCTGGCGAATGCCTTCAATGCAGACAGAACAACAACTTCTTCGAATTGATAAAAATGCGAAATCTCAAGACTAGCTCGCCATATTAAGAATCGCCAGGCAGTTAGACGTAGCCGCATTCGCCAGAATGCGGGTCAGCCACCCCGCTTTCTGGCGAGAGCGGCTACAATCACTGCCGAGGGCCTTATGACCCAGGCATTTAGTGCTGTTCCACGCCGGCCGCTTTTCGGCATTTCCGTTCCGCAGAGATGGGCGGGGGATGCCGGGGATGGCGATCCTCGGCGGCTTGGTGTACCGCAACGAACCGACCTACCCGTCGAGCCTTGGGTCCGCTACTTACTTGGCTAACGCGATGCACCCCGGTATGACTTTCATCAAGGACCTCATCAAGATCCCGGGCCTCGAAAACACAATCATGGATACACATTTCTACGAACGAAGTCGAGAGGGGCGAATGCTGGTGTTCCTCGGCAGGCTCGCGACCGACTTGAACGGAACGGATCGGGCCTGGGTTCCCGATGGCTCAAAGGTTCGGGGGATCGCGTCGGACGAGTCTACCTTCACGATCATTGGGCCTTGGCACGTCGACCTCAACGAGACGCAACTGCGAGTCGGCCGCATTGGGGCCGGCAATTCCTATTATTTTCAAACGGGCGACGGCTTCTTGTTTAATCCTGGCGACCCCCGGCCCAGCACCAGCGATGTCGATCTCACTGTCAACCCCGACAACGACACTCCTCTGGCGGACGCTTTTTCCGTCGCCTTCAAAACGCGTCAAATCCGGCTCGTCCATGGCGTGATCCAACCCGGCCCCTATTATGGAGATGGTCGATGAGATATCTACGGATGTTCGCCGTTTTGGGAGTGGTAAAGCTGGTTGCCGGGGTGGCGGCCGCGGACGACACGCCGCGAGAAGTCGCGAAGTACTTCGCTGCCCGAGGGTGCTCCGTCAAGCCGAACGCGCGGGGCGAGCCGGAAGAAGTTCGGATCGCGGCTGCGAAAATGGAAAGAGACCTTTCGAAACTCGCAACACTGCCTTCGTTGCATACCGTCTGGTTCAACTGGTCCGGCTTGTCGGAACAAGAATTGCGCGACTTCCCCAAGCTGCCCGGCGTCGCCACGCTCATCATGAATCCTTGCGATCCGGTCGATGACGCCTTCGCTGAGCGCATCCCCGAACTGTTCCCCAACCTCGACACCTTAGTCCTCGACGCGACTTATATGACCGACAAGGGGGTGGCGGTCGTCGGCAAGCTCAAGAAGTTACACACGCTTCGAATCGCGAATCTCAAAAAGCCTCCGACCGCCGTGTCATTCGGGGCGATCGCCAAGCTGTCGAAGCTGACCACATTCACCTACGACGCCGAGGGCCGGTTCGACGAGGAGGCGGCCAAAGCCTTGGCCGCTTCCAAGACCATCGACGACCTGTCGTTCGACAAGTTCTACCTCAAGGACGCCCACCTGCGTGCCCTCTGCACGATGAAGCAGCTCAAGAAGCTGTCGATAAACCGTGGGGGGGTCACCGATGAAGGCTTTGCCAGTCTGCCGAAGCTCGAAAACGTAACCGACCTGAAGGTCGACTCCAAGGCGGGAGCCGACGCGATCGGTCACCTCGCCAAGATGAAGTCGCTGAGAAACCTGTCGATCCGCCTCGAAGTTAAGTCCGACCGGCAAAAGTATCTACTGTCGCTGCCGCTACTGAAGGGCGTCGAGTATTTAGATAGCTTCTATGGCATCGCGGACGACGAAGTGCCGTTCTACCTTGCGATGCCGAGCATCAAGGCCCTAGGGTTTGGCTACGCGAAGCTAACAGGCAAGGGCATCACGGCAATCTTCGAGTCGGGCAAGATCACCTCGCTAAGTCTTATTTCTGACGAGATCCCGCCAGATCACTACGCTGGGATTGTTCGGCAGTATCCTGGCCTGCTCATCAGGCCGGGCCACAAGTTCGACGACTGGAAGGGGATGAAATGATCCGCTGGACGTTTTTGGTTTCCATGATGATTGTTCTTGCGACGAAATGCGTTAGGGGTGCAAGAGGGCGACGTACATTAGGCAGCGCCACCGCCCACAGTGAAGAGGGCTTGGAATGAGTGTGGTTTTCTCGGTTGCCTCCGTATCATTCATCACTTTGGCTTTTTCGTCCATCGCCGCAGACGGCCGGCCGACCTCAAACGATGTCACAGTTCGCGTGAACCCAACTGACGACAGTTTGCTGGCCGACGCATTTGACATAACAGGGGTATCAAACGCCCGCACCCTTCGATTACGGAATGGCGTAGTCGATCCCGGAACTTTCTACGGGGAATAGCATGTTCCTTCGGCACTCATTGGCCCGACTTGTCCCCTGGATCTTCACACTGCTCCAGATATTTGCGGTTACACCGCTCCTTGCGCAGGATGCTTTAATAGACCTATCTGATCGCGGCTGCATATTTCAACTCGACGCGTCGGGCAAACCCGAGAAGGTTGTCATCACCACCACGCCGAAGGACGTGAGCCGCGACCTTTCGAAACTCAGACAATTCACTCAACTTCGGGAAGTATCGATAACTTCCCAAGCGCTCGACGCGGGCGATGTTCGATTGTTCCCGAAGCTCGAGCAGGTCAAGGTTCTTCGGCTTGGTGCATCAAAAGACGGATACGATTCGTTTATTGAGCGTTTCCGCGATTTGCTTCCTGGCCTTCGATATCTTTCCCTTGATGGCCCCAACCTTTCCGGTGACGCGGTCAGCTCGGTTGGTGAACTTAAGGATCTCGAACGATTGATGTTGCTTCAGACTAAGGCGCTACCGCCCAACGCGTTCCGAGCAATTGGCGGATTGCCAAAACTGCGGACTTTGACATTCATCACCGACTCCGAGGTAGATGCAGACGCGCTGAGGGAGCTCGCGGTTTCCAAGAGTTTGAAAGAACTCACTATCGGATTCCGCCGTCTAAAGGATCCGCAACTTCGAGCGATTGCCGGTATTAAGACATTAAATCGGCTTAATATTGGCCACACGATCTCGTCAAATGTAACTTCGGAAGGAGTTGAGGCGCTTATCGATCTGAATGAACTCAATACCCTATCTCTTCGGACCGCCGCAGCCAACGAAATGGCGATCGAGAGCCTGGCCAAGATCAAAACGCTTCGCCACCTCTCCCTTTCTCTTGGCGACGCGAAGCAAGATCGGTTTATCAAAACGATTCCGCTCCTTACTAATGTGGAATTTCTCGAAATCTCCCAAGGAGTTTCCGACGACGAGGTTGCTGTTTATCTTGGCCTGCCAAATCTCCGAGCACTGAGGTTCGGTAGCTCCGCGATTAGCGAAAAGGGAATTGCCCAATTCTTCGAATCCGGAAAGCTCAAGGGTCTTTCCCTGACCGCGGAACGAATTTCTTCTGACAACTTCCCGCGGTTACAAAACCATTTTCCCGGCCTTCGACTCACTCCCTCCAAAGTAGAAAGGGAGAAGTAGTCGCTTGTCGCATCTTGGGCCGAGCACGGGCGGACTCGTTTACCGCAATGATCCGACTTACCCCTATAACATCGAGTCAGACACGTACTTACTCAACGCAATGCACTCAACCTCAGCCAAACGCAACTGCGAGTCGGCCGCATTGGGGCCGGCAATTCCTATTATTTTCAAACGGGCGACGGCTTCTTGTTTAATCCTGGGGACCCCCGGTCCGGCACAAGCGATGTCGATATTACAGTCAACCCCGATGACGACACTCCTCTTGCCGACGCTTTTTCCGTGGACTACAAAACGCGTCAAATCCGGCTAGTCCATGGCGTGATCCAACCCGGCCCGTATTACGGAGTGGGTCGATGAATTTCCTAAGGCTGTTCGCCGTTTTCGGAGTTCTGAACCTGGTTGCCGAGGCAGCGGCGGACGACGAAACGCCGCGAGAAGTTGCGAAGTACTTTGCTGCCCGAGGGTGCTCCGTCAAGCCAAACACGCGGGGCGAGCCGGAAGAAGTTCGGATCTCGGCCGCGAAGTTGGAAAGGGATCTCTCGAAACTCGCGACGCTGCCTTCGTTGCGTACAGTCTGGTTTGGCTACTCCGGCTTGTCGGAACAGGAAGTGCGTGACTTCCGCAAACTGCCCGGGGTTACTGCGCTGGTAATGTGCCCGTGCGATCCGGTCAATGACGCCTTCGCTCAGCGTATCCCCGAACTGTTCCCCAACCTCGAAAGCTTATCGCTTGACGCGACCCACATGACCGACAAGGGGGTTGCCGCAGTTTGCAGGCTCAAGAAGTTGCACACACTGCGTGTGGAGAATCTTAACAAGCCCGCGTCTGCCTCGGCTTTCGGCGCGATCGCAAAGATACCAAAACTGACTACTTTTACGTATGACTCCGAAGGCCGGTTTGACGAGGAAGCGGCCAAGGCCCTAGCGCCTCCTCGACTATTGTCGACCTGGCTTTCGACAAGTTCTACCTTAAGGACGAGCACCTGCGCCGCTTCTGCGCGATGAAGCAACTCAAGCGGCTGTCGATTAGCCATGCCCAGTTCTCCAACGGGGCCTTCGCCTCGCTCCCGGCCCTGGAAAACGTTGCTGACCTGAAAATCGACTCCTGGGCCGGCGCCGACGCGATCAGCCACCTCGCCAAGATGAAGTCGCTTCGACGATTGTCGCTCCGGCTCGGCCACCATCGCGATCAGGAGAAGTACCTGCTCGACTTGGCGCTGCTCACGCGGGTCGAGTCCTTCGAGTCCAATCGCGACATCACCGACGACGAGGTGCCGTTCTACCTGAAGATGCCGAGCATCAAGGCCTTAGGGTTTGGCTACTCGAAGCTGAGGGGCAAGGGCATCACGGCAATCTTCGAGTCGGGGAAGATCAAAGGGCTAAGTTTCATTTCGGACACGATCCCGCCAGAGCACTACCCGGGGTTGAAGCGGCGGTTTCCAGGCTTGATCATCACGCCGGGCCACAAGTTCGACGACTGGAAGGGGATGAAATGATCCGCTGGACGTTTTTGGTTTCCATGATAATTGTTCTGGCGGCGAAATGCGTTAGCGGTGCAAAAGGGCGACGTACAACAGGCAGCGACACCGCCCACATTGAAGAGGGTTTGTAATGAGTGCGGTCGTCTCGGTTGCCTCCGTATTATTCATCACTTTGGCTTTTGGGTCCATCGCAGCCCACGCCGGAGACAACGACCCTTCCAACTCAATCGGCATGAAGTTCGTTGCGGTCAAAGCGGGTGAGTTCATGATGGGTGAGGGCGAGTTGCCACCCCGAGCGCGATCCGAATGGGCTCTCCGCGATTGGGACGAAGGACCTGCCCACCGGGTGAAGTTTACGCGTGATTTCTTCATGGGCGTCCATGAGGTGACCAATGCCCAATACGAGCAATTTCAGCCGAAACACAAAGCGCTTCGCGGACTTCATGGCGCGAGCAAGCTCGATGATGAGCCGGTCACCTTTGTCACCTGGCAGCAAGCGAACGACTTCTGCGGCTGGCTGAGCAAGAAGGAGGGCAAGCCCTATCGCCTGCCGACGGAAGCGGAATGGGAATTCGCCTGCCGGGCCGGAACAACAACAAAGTTTTTCACTGGCGATACATTGCTCGCCACTGCCGCCAATCTCGACAAAGTCGGCCCGGTGAGTGTTGGCAAATACCCGGCTAATCCGTGGGGCCTCTACGACATGCACGGCAATGTTGCCGAGTGGTGCCTCGATTGGTATGGCCCTTATGAACCTGGAGAGCAGACTGATCCCGTCGGCCGTGCCGATGGCGACGCCAAAGTTTGTCGTGGCTGGAGTTTTCTCAAAACGAATTTAGTCGATAATGCGCGATACGCACGAAGCGCCAGTCGCTCGGGGCATCTTCCGGACGATGCAAATCGGTGTACCGGGTTTCGTGTCGTTATCGGCGAAATGCCGGCAACCAAGCCTTTGCCTCTCATAGTGCAGCCGTACCAACAAAACGTCCGGAAGGGCAAAGCTCCTAAGCCGCCCGACGCCGAAAAACCATTCTTCGTTGATTACGCGAAGCAAGGTGCGGGGCCAACGATTCCGAAAGATTCTTGGGGTCCCGTCTTCAGCACCCACAATCACTTTGCCGCCATCTGTGTTTGTCCAAATGGCGATGTGCTCGCTGCCTGTTACACGACCGTCCGCGAGCCCGGCCGGGAGTGTTCGCTTGCTATCAGTCGTTTGCGCCGGGCTCGGAAAAGTGGGATGCTGTTTGCTCCTTCCTCACTATTCCCGATGTCAATTGCCATGCCCCGGTGTTATTTTGCGATGGCAAGCGCATCTATCATTTCTTCACGCAGTCATTGCATGGCTGGGATGATGCCTCCGATTGCACGCGCACTTCGGACGACAACGGCATAACCTGGTCGAAAGTCTCTATCATTTTGCCGCGAACGGACGCCGATGCCTTAAGCCAACCCTGCTGCTGCATCAAAACCAAAGCCGGCGAGCTGGTGCTTGCTTGCGATGGCGATGAGCACAAAGTCGAACGGTTTCTCGTCAGTAGAGACGAAGGTAAAACTTGGCGGGTCGCCAAAGGCGATATGCGAAAGAGCATGGGCGACAAATATGTGATTCATCCAACCATTTTTGAACGTAACGATGGCTCGATAGTTACTTATCTGCGGGGCCCAAACCCTATGCCGGCGCTCATCAGTAAGGATCTCGGCGACTCATTTGCTTTGGAAGCCACACCCTTTCCGGGAATCGGAACTGGCAACAAGGCGGCCGTGCTGAAGTTAGCCAGCGGCGCGATCCTCATGTGCAGCATAGACCGAACGAAAAAGCTTATCGGCAGCGAGACGTTTGCCGCCCTCTCGCTCGACGATGGCAAAACTTGGCCTCATCGGCGGATTATTGAAGGCGTCGATGGTTACCTCGCTGCAGCGCAATCGCCGAATGGCATCATCTACTTGGCCGGCACAAAATTGAGAGTTGTGGCGTTCAACGAAGAATGGGTGAAGAGTGGAAAGGAAGAAGGAAAAAGGTGAAAACAGTGCTTCGTTGCGCGTTTTGATCGGGTGCCCTCTCGTTCAGCGTAACCGCTTCACCACCCATCCGGCGTTACCTTTACGACCGAGTAAAGAATCAGACAACAGTTGAATCCTTCCGCAATTAGACTAACTAACATCGCCCCGTTCGCGTGCCAGCTCCACCCGGCCCACCAACGCCAGACTCCCGCAAAGAGCGGGGCAATGATGCTGGAGTAAACCCGGATCACCGGTAGCTCAACCCGGTCCACGAACTCCGGTGCGCAGAAGCCGGTCACAAAGAGTGCGATGTCGCTTGCGCCCGGTAGAGCTATCACTGCGGAAACTATGGCCTTCGAGAGAGCGACTTGAGCTTTTGAATCTCGGTCGCGCTGTCGCTATGCAGGGCATGCCACAGATCCCAGTCTTGCTGCAACCCGAGCCAGAAGTCGGCCGACATTCCGACAACTCGCGCCAGAGCAAGGCCGTGTCGGGCGTCACCCCGCGCTTGCCTCGGACGATTTCATTCAGACGTGGAAATGAGATGGCAAGGCGAACCGCTAGAGCCGATTGGCTAACACCCAGAGGTACTAGGAACTCCTCGAGGAGCATCTCGCCCATGCGTCGGCGGGCGTGCGCTGGGTAAACGACGAGGATTCGGCTGGCCCTGTTTCCGGCTGTTAAGGGTAGTGCATGATTTCGACATCGTCGGCATGACCACTCTCCCAACGGAAACAAATTCGGTATTGGGCATTAATGCGAACGCTGTGTTGTCCGTTTAATCAGCACGAAGACGCTCAAGCCGGTTCCCTAAGTTGTCAGGGTCGCCTCCGACGACATACACATTGATGAACCAACATAACGGCTCCGGTCAGCTTCAGCCGTCAGTTCGGCTCGCGTCTTTGGCGACACAAGCCTGTTACCCAAGGCGGCTTGACGCTTTTGCATGTCCGTAAAGATTGCATCGATGTCGAAATCGAACTTCGCAGCTAACATTTCGCGTGTCCGACGCACTTCAGCTACAATAGGGTCTTCCCACATGATTCTATTCTCCCATGAGTTCCTCTGGGGTGCAAATAATCGGCATTTTGCCCCCAATTTCTCACACACTACTGCTATTCTCCGCGCGATTTGGGCGTTTGCCAAGTGCTTGCAGTTCCAGGTTAGCAGATAGTAATCCTGTGTACCGCAGCTACGGCTACATGTGCAGCGTCGCGAAGAACTTGCGGCGGAAGGATCCCCGCAGCCATGATGGCTGGCGTCAACGCATTGGCTTCATCAGTGACTGCCAGATTCGGCAGCCAGCCGATGATCGCGAGCCTCTTTTGAACTTCCGTCGGATCGCCGACCGAGACCTCGTCGATGACGACCTGGGAGACCGAGCACTCAAACTCGCTACGTCGATTCGCCCACCAGTCTTGTGTGGTCTGTTGGTGCCCAGCGACGATCACGTCGCGGCTTGGACGAGCAACCAGATAGCTGATGAATGTGGTTTACAAGTACACCGATTCCATGCCCATCCTTTACGCAAACGGCGGACTCCGGCCGGTTCACCGAGTGGGCGATTCAGCCACCTCTTGTAAGCCCCAATTGAGGCGACGGCAGCGGCGCATGCAACCAACAAAGAGCGCCGCGGCGATGCCAAATACCAGCACCCCACATTGTAGAACTATTGACTCTAATACGAGTGGGCCGTTATGGAGCCCAGTGCGGGAATCGTAGATGAACTGCGCCAACGGCCAGCCAAAGTTCCAGACGGCAAATCCCGGGTCGGAACCGGTGTAGCGAAAGTCAGGAGAACCGTGCCACGGCAATAGATTCATCGCCAAACAAGCGAGGATGTACATGCAGAACACTGAGACCCAGAGCAGGCGTCGGAATGATCGCGGCTGTGGCGTTGTTTGCATAAGATCGCTTGCCAGTGCTTTGTCTACGAGCCAAAAACCGGTCCGAGCCGGACGCGTAAACGACGGATTCCGTTGCAAACCCCTCGCTCACGCGTCCGCCTCGGATGATCATATCCGACAATGCAGCCCGCGAAAAAGCACCAGTTTTCAGTCGCTCTTACGCCCCGATCGTTTTCGCTCGGATTCAGTAAGCCGCATCTTCCGCAACCGGATGGACTCGGGCGTGAGTTCGACCAACTCATCGTCCTCGATATATTCGAGCGCTGCTTCTAGTTCAAAACGGCGTGGCGGCTTCAACGGCGTCTTGATTTCCGCGCCGGCCGAGCGCATGTTGGTTAGTTTCTTCTCGCGGGCGGCGTTCACTGGCAGATCGTTCTCACGGCAATGTTCGCCGACGATTTGGCCTTCGTAGATTGCCTCCATCGGCCCAACGAACAGGATGCCGCGCTCTTGCAAGCTCTCGAGGGCAAAGCCGGTCGCTTTGCCCGTTTCCGTGGCGATCATCACCCCGTTGGCTCGGCCCGAAAGACCCGCTTTTACGGGCATATACTCGTGAAAATTATGATGAATGATGGCTAAGCCGTTGGTCGCGGTCATCATGCGGGTGCGCAATCCGATCAAGCCTCGAGCCGGGATCAGGAATTCGAGATGCGACAGGCTCGCTCCTGATTCCATCTTCTGGCACTGCGCCTGCCGCTCCAGCACTAGCCCCATGACCGGGCCAACTTGCGGCGATGGCACATCGACGACGAGGTACTCAAACGGCTCCATCTTCACACCGTTGATCTCTTTCATGATGACGCGGGGCTTGCCGACCGACATTTCCGAACCTTCACGGCGGATGCTTTCGAGCAACACCGACAGGTGCAGTAGTCCTCGGCCGGAGACAATAAACTCTTCCGCACGCTCTTCGCTTTGGCGCACACGAAGAGCGACGTTCGATTGCAGTTCGCGGTTGAGGCGTTCTTTCAATTCACGATTGGTGAGCGGTTTGCCGTCTTGACCCGAGAAAGGCGAATCGTTGATCCGGAACACCATATCGAGCGTCGGCTCGTCAATCGGGATCGGCTCCATCGCATTCGGATGGTCGAAATCGCAGACGGTGTCGCCGATGTCAGCGCCATCGAGTCCGACGATGCGCACAGATATCGCCCGCCATCATCTCATCGGTTTCGAGCTTGCCGAGGCGGTCGTAGCCGAGCACTTGAACGATCGTGTCATCGACTCGGCTGCCATCTTTCTGCTTCATCAGCGCGATCCGCTGATTCTTGCGAATCTTGCCGTTGCGGATCTTGCCAATGGCGATTCGGCCAACGAAATCGCTGTATTCAAGAGCCGCCACTTGAATCTGCAACGGCGCTTCGATATCGGCTTCCGGCGCCGGGATGTATTTCAGAATCGCTTCGAAGATGGGACCGAGATTCTTCGGCTCGATGGAGAGATCAGTGGTCGCGATCCCTTTGCGCCCCGAAGCATAGAGCAGCGGAAATTCGAGCATCGAATCATCCGCGCCCAGCTCCAAGAACAGGTCGAAGATCGCATTGTGAACTTCGGGAATGCGAGCGTCGGGCCGATCAATTTTGTTGATGACTACAATGGGTTTCAGCCCGCGCGCGAAGGCTTTGCGCAGCACAAAGCGCGTTTGCGGCAGCGGTCCCTCCGCGGCGTCCACGAGCAGGAAGACGCCATCGGCCATTTGCAGGATGCGCTCGACTTCGCCGCCGAAGTCCGCGTGTCCCGGCGTATCCATCAGATTGATCTTCGTCTCGCCAATCTTGAAGGCGAGATTTTTCGCCAGGATCGTAATGCCGCGCTCGCGCTCCTGATCGTTTGAGTCGACAATCAGCCCATGCTGGCCGCCGGCCAGTTTGTCGAGTTCGCCCGCGCGGAACAATCCGCTCTGGCGCA
Source organism: uncultured Planctomycetota bacterium (assembly GCA_963718635.1). GTDB lineage: Bacteria > Planctomycetota > Planctomycetia > Gemmatales > Gemmataceae > JAIOQJ01. Next base: position 997,933 of record OY970367.1, read on the forward strand.
ACATGTTATCCACCAAGGTCGTTTTGCCGTGGTCAACGTGAGCAATGATCGCCACATTGCGAATATCGTTTCGCCGCATCGCATTCCTGCCAGGGTAATCAGTAAGTGTGCCGTGCAATCGGCCGAATCTGGCGAACCAGCAATCGGCCAATCCATCCATTTCCAACGAGACTCTTGCATGTTGTGCAGGTCTAGCCGATTATTATAGGGCTTTTCAAAGCGTCGCGAATAGAGGCGTATAAGTGGATTCGATGAAGACGGCTTAAATACATGACGCGAGTTCCCGAACTTCCTAAGAAAACAGTCGGGACTTGTGCTGCGGTTTCCATGCACGGCTTGTAGACGGGGAGAAATATTGTGGACATTTATCTGATTCGCCATGCGGACGCCGTGCCGCAAGGTGAGAACGGCATTTCGACCGATGAAGAGCGGCCATTGAGCGATCTCGGTTGGAAGCAGGCTTCCAATCTCGGCTTGGCTTTCAAGAAGCACGGTGTCGTCATCGACACGATTCTTTGCAGCCCGCTCGTCCGCGCCCAACAGACGGCCTTGCAACTGCGCACCTTGCTGGGGCTATCTGAAGACCAGGTCGAAACGCGGGAAGAACTGGCGCCCGGCGGCCGTGCGAAAAAGTTAGCCCGTTGTCTAAACGGACTCTCGGGCAATGGGGTAGCCGTCGTGGGCCATCAACCCGATATGAGCGTCTACGCCGGCTGGCTGCTGGGCGATAAGCTGATTCCCATTCATTTCGAAAAATGCGGGGCCGCTTATATCCGCGCTGACGGCCCTGCAGGCAAAGGCGGCGGCGAACTCGTCTGGCTGATAACGCCCGAATGGGCAGAGTAACTGCGGCCGCATTTCAGTGCGCTGTATTAATTTGCATTCCGCATCTTCGCCCGTCTCATATTTATTCTGCTCATGACTGCAATTCATGTCGTTGGCGCTGGGGGAATCGGCTGCGCTATTGCGTACGCCTTTCGCTCGGCCGGTTGGCCGGTAACCGTCGTGGAAAGTAATCCGGGGAAAGTTGAGTCGGGTCGGAATGAAGGCATCCATGTTGATAAGTTGCCGCCCGTTGATGCCCGCTTCATTGCCTTCGGCGATTGGCAACCGCCAGCGGATGCGGTCGTCTTGTTATGCACGAAATGTTACGACAATGCGGCCGTGCTAAAGCGATTGCCCAGTTCCGCAAAGCTTATCCCGATCCAAAACGGTTTCGATTATCAGTTGGAACGCTGGGGACACGTTTTAGAAGGAGTGGCCTCGTTCGTATCCGAGTGTGACGCCGATCAGCCTCATACGCGCATCACACGGCAGGGTGATCTGCATATTGGCCCGCGCGTAAAGTCTTCGAGTATTGACCCGTTATTGCCGGAATTGGCGGCAGCGCTGCGTCAGGCAGGTCTCTTTCGTGTCGTCGAAGTGCTGGCGATTGAGCCGTTCAAATATACGAAATTAATGTACAACGCCGCCATTTCGCCGGTCGCGGCGGCGGCCGGCATCGACAACGGCAAGCTCCTTTCGGTTCCCGCCGCCCGCAAGCTGTTCTTTGCGATGCTCCAGGAAAATTACCGCATCCTTTCCGAGGCAGGCATCGAACTAGGCAAGATCGGCCCGCTGCCTCCAAGGGTAGTCGCGGCCATCTTGAAACGCCATTGGGTATCGCGCTTGCTGGCGCGGGCATTTGAGCCATCGCTGCGCGGCACCTACTGCTCGATGTCGCCCGATCTACCCAAGGGAATCACGGAGATCGATTATTACAATCAGCGCCTTGTGGACTTAGCGGCAGGCCGACCCTGCTCGCTCAACCTCGCCGCCGTTGCACTAATCAAGCGTATGGAGCGCGAGAGGCTCACACCGAGTTTGGAGACGCTCGAGTGCTTGATGCCGAGGGCGGCTTCGGGTCAACCGGCGTCGTTATAAATGTTCGATATTCAGATCTGGCCACGCGCGCTGCAGGATTTCGGCAGCTAGTCGCCTATGACAATGGTCAGGCTTTGGCTCGCTGCACAATAGACACGCGTGATCAAAGTCGGCAGCCTGCCGCCGTTCCACTAAAGCGCGATCAATCAAAAGTTGAGTGTAGCGCGCTTGATATTCATCCCAACTGCTGCGTCCCTTTTTGAAATTATCCAACATGTCGGCTGTAGGCGCAAGTTCGAGATCGTGAACGTAATGAATCCCTGCAATGACGCGAAGAAAATATTCCAGATCGCGCCGTTTGGTAAAGCCAGCCAGCTGGGAGACATTATTGAGGCGGGTATCGATCAACTTGACGGCACCGGCCTGTTGCAAGAGAGCAAAAAATTGCTCCGCCGATTTGCCGGCGAAGCCGATAGTGAAGATTTTTTTCATTGCTTCCCGTGTTCCGACACTATCCCACTCAAGCAAAAGGTCCTTCAATTCGCAGAGTTAGGGCCACCAGTCTGCGCTGGCGTTCCAACGTGACATCGTCTTTGCGATTCGCAGAATAGAGATCGGGCAGTTGAGCATGACCCGGGTCATCCGGGAGCGGGTGGGCCTCAACTACAATACCGTTCCCGCGCAAGTCAGCCGCGCAGCACTGCGACGTAGTACGACTTCCCTGGTTGCCCTTTGGCTGCGTCTTCAGCCGACTTGTATTTCGCACGCGAGATAGAAAGTCCGGTGGCATCATTTACCTTGTGCGGAGCGAACGCTTCCGACTTCAGTCCCGATGCAGGATTGTACCAACCCGTTGATGCAGGAACACGCCGATACAGCAATTCATCGTCGCCGACTGGCTCGCTGCCGTCAGTCATAGCGTCCGCCGTTCGGCAAGGCGTGTTCCATCGAAGCGTTGGTATTCGATGCTTCCATCATCCCAGAGGTGGCAGACTTCGGCAGTTTCTCCATCCCGCCTTTCAAAGACGATCCCGCCATTTGGATCGAGGATAACGCTATCCGGCGCCGGGAATCCTTCGTCGCGAAACGTCTCAGCTAAACGAATGGCCTGCCGGACGGTTTCTATTGTCGGCGGATCCACGCCAATGTCTTCAAGTGCAGACGACGTACAGCCCCACTCAATGAGCTTTCGGTCGATCACCTCTTGCCAGTTTTCGCGCGCAGCCCTTTGCCATTCGTCGTCTCGAGCATCGAGCAACGCTTTCGAAACAAAAGACCATTGTTTTGTAATTGGCACGAATGAACTCCAAAAGGGAACTTATAATGGCAGCAAGAGTTGGCATCCTCTGGTTGGCAATTAAGCACTGTTGCTCTTAGTCCGCTAACTTCGTGCCTTTAGCTTCCACCCGTGCCGCCCGAATGCGGTTCGACCAGCGATGGCCGAAGCGAGTCAACGGGCGTTCGATGGTGATTGCCAGAACGTAGGCCATCATGACTGTCAGTAGTACAGCGAGTACATAGGCGCCAATACTCAATTCGATTCTACTGCTTCCCGGCCGAATTACTTTTTGAGCGGCGCTGATGCCGAGTCCATGACACAAATACATGCCGTAAGAGATCCTGCCGATGAAGCCGGCCGGTTTGGACCGCAATAATCTCTGCAGCCAGGAACCGCCTATCAGCACCGATCCGAGCAAAGCAGTCGCTACTAGACCGTAGATAATCACGACTTCGCGAAAATTCTCTATTACGGAGTTCATGGTGAACTGAATGGTCAGAAAAGCGATTAAGACTGCTAGGTTAGCTAACGGGGAGCCCAAAATTTGCAGCCTTGCATACCATTTTTGATCGTCCAGCAACAGCGCGAGCAGAGATCCCAACAGTATCTGGCCGTAAGGAAAAAGGATGATTTCAAGCCGCCACGCGGCTAGGTTTGGGTCGAGCCGGCCAATACTCTGCGTGGCCATGAATAGCAGAAGCAGCGTGAGGGCGCCCCAACGCCGTAGGCTCGGCCTTCGAGCCCAGAGAACGAACGCGAGAAAGGGCCAAACCAGGTAATACTTTTCCTCGATTCCAAGCGACCAGGAATAGCCAAACGGAATGGACCGTCCATGGGCGACGGCTTCATAGGCGTGCGGAATTTCGGGAAGATAAGTTGCAATCCAGGGAAGGGCAGCGCTGAAGTCGGCACGGCTTGAACTTCCCCAGTTCGTCCCGTAGATAAGGCAGCAATGCACCAGCAGCAGCAAATAAAAGAGGGGAAAAATGCGGAACGTCCGGCGGACATAAAAGGCTTTGAGTGAAACAGCGCCTGCGGTCTCTTCCTCGCGAAGTGCGAGCATGGTAATGAGATAACCGCTCAGGATGAAGAAGACATCCACACCATGCCCGCCCGCCAACCAACTCCAAACGTGGTGGTCCGACATGTGGGTGGTGATGACCGCTAAAATGCAGACGGCGCGGATTCCATCCAGCTCCGGCAACCATTTCCGGGACCGCGATTGAGCGAAGTCGAGTGCCATACGAGACGCTTCCGCTGTAAATTGCACCGTAAAAGTGCGTTTCGAGACGCGTCTTCACAATCTACGGGAATTCTCCACCTGGTGACAGCAAGTAATGCAGACGATCAACGATTATGGCAGTAACGAAAAGGCCGCAACAAAATTTTAGTTGCTCTTTGGATCGCGCGGCAAGACTTTCACCGCGCCCTGCTTTTCGGCGGAGCTTAGAATCAACGACTCCTCGGGCGTGACTGCCACGCAAACAACAAATTTCAACGGATTTATTTCTCGACCGCGTGATGAGGGCGTATCAATCGCAACGATCAACAGATTCTTGAGGACGATACTCGACTGCGTTTTTCCGTCCCCAAGTGTCTTGGTTGAAAGAATATCAACGTGATCGCCCGGCGCCAGAAAATTGGTTTCGATCGTGCCATCTTGCCTAATCGCGTACTTGTACTTTCCTTCGGGAAGCTTGATCCCGACATCAGCGGTGACGTCGGCCGCTGAGAAATAGTTGCCTTGCCGCAGTGTGCGGGTCAGCTTTTTGCCTTTCAACTCTTCGGCATCCACGATCACGTCGGGCGGCAAACCCGACTTAGGAAACTTCATCATTGCCAGGTACGTGTCAAAGTCCTTCTCTTCTAGAATGGTCCCGACCGGAAGCTCCTTTTTGGCGACGACCACTTCGACCCTTTCCTCAACCGCGTATCGCTCTGCTGCCTTGTGTTCGTCGACGTTCAACTGGATCAATACATCGAGTATCTTTTCAGCGACAGCTTGACGCGGATCGGGTGAAGGTGCCGGCGCTGCTACCGCCCGCGTGTCCACGCTCCCGCGACCGGCAAAAAACGAGGCCGCAAAGCCAGCGAAGATGGCGAGCAGCAACAATGTGCAATTGATGGATTTCATAGGTTCCGATGTGATTGGCTTTCGGCTAATGGCGCATCATCCCTGAGAAATTTAGCTTATATTTTGGAGACATGCAGCGAAGTCGACAAATATTACCAAGGACTCATTGCCGTGACGACACACTTCGCTGAGAAAACATTGCAAAATTAGAGCATGCGATCTGTATCAACTACCCATCTCTTTCCCCACCGTTCTTAAACCAAAACCGTCTTCGATTCTCATCGATCACCGCAATCTCAACACGCAGATACTCTTCCGGCAGGGCTTCCAACACCCGATCGGCCCATTCGATCAAACAGACTCCGCCGGCTTCGTAGTATTCGTGAACGCCAAGATCGATAAACTGCTGCGGACCCGTGAGCCGGTAGGCATCGAAGTGATAGATGGGCAGGCGAGCCGGGTATTCTTGGATGAGAACGAAAGTGGGCGAAGTAACTGCGAGCGGATTGCGAATTTCCAGGCCTTCGGCAATGGCTCGAACGAAGTGCGTCTTGCCTGCGCCGAGAGGGCCGATAAGGGCGACCACTGCGCCGGGGTACAAAGACTGGCCGAGACGACGGCCAAGCGCCTCCGTCTCGGCCAAGTTGTTTACCAATGCGGAATGCGGAATTCGGAATATGGAATTGTCATCCGAGTCTTGGTTTTGATTCCGCATTCCGAATTCCGCATTCCGAATTTCTTGGTCAGGCTGATTTTTTCCGTTTGTGCTGCCTTTCCGTTTTCCAGCGCAAGTAGGCGTGCATGAACGGATCGAGAGCGCCTTCGATGACCGCCATCACCTGCGGCGTTTTCACGTCGATGCCATCGCGCTCGTCGCGGGCGAGCGTATAAGGCTGAAAGACGTAACTGCGGATTTGGCTGCCGAAGGCGACCTCGCCTTTGGCATCGTAGCGCTTTTCGACGTCGCCCAGGCGCTTCTGCTCTTCGATGGCGTAGAGTCGCGTCTTGAGCATCTTCAGGCAGTTGTCGTAGTTCTTGTGCTGGCTGCGTTCCGTTCGGCTTTCCGCGCGTACGCCTGTAGGCAAATGGATCAAGCGCACACCCGATTGGGTCTTGTTCTGGTGCTGGCCGCCAGGTCCGCCGGAACAGAACGTCTGCTTTTCAATGTCGTCGTCTTTTAGATCGATCTCGATGGTCTCATCGATTTCGGGGAGCACATCGACCGCGGCGAAAGAGGTTTGCCGAGTGTCGCCGCCGCCGAAGGGACTGATGCGCACCAGACGATGGACGCCGATTTCACTCTGCATGTAACCATAAGCGTAGTCGCCGACGATCCGGAAAGTCGCGCTTTGTACGCCTGCTTCCTCATTGGGCGCAATGTCCTGAATCTCCACGGTAAAGCCGTGATTTTGAGCCCACTTCGTGTACATGCGCAGCATGATCTCGGCCCAGTCACAGGCATCGGTGCCGCCTGCCCCCGGCTTGATCGAAACAATGGCGTTGTTGCCGTCGTGCCGGCCGCTCATCATCGCTTGCAATTCGAACCGGTCGTAGAGTGTTGAAACTTTATCGACTTCCGCCTGCATGTCATCTTCGAGCGAAGGCTCTTCTTCCGCTAATTCCGCCAAGGCGCCAAGGTCGCCAATGGCCGACTGCAATTCGTCGTAAGGCTTCAGCAGCGCGTTAAGCGGCTTGAGCGCCTGAATTGTTTTTTGAGCGTTCTCTTGGTTGTCCCAGAAGTTCGGCTCGCCCATCTTATTCGTTAGCCGGTCGCGTTCAGACTGTTTTCCGGCAATGTCAAAGAGAGTCCCGTAGCTGGGTCAGACGGCCGCACAAGTCGTCGGTACGACGGCGTAATTCAGGATTCATATGCTTCCTTTATGTCTGGGCGAGTGCGATACCCTAAACCGCCTAGCATATCACAAAAGATCGATGAAACAATTCGAGTTCGGGAGTTCATCATGGGCAAGCTGAACAATAAAGTCGCCCTCATCACCGGGGGCGGCAGCGGCGTGGGCCTGGCAACGGCTCAGTTGTTCTTGAGCGAATGCGCCAAGGTCGTTGTTGCTGGCCGCAACGCGGAGAAGCTCAAAAGCGCTGTTGCCAAGATCAGCGGTGGCGAAGGGATTTTGATCGTGCCAACTGACGTGACGGATCACGCCCAAGTTGCCTCTCTGGTCGCCAAAGCGACAAGCCATTTCGGCCGAGTCGATATCCTGGTCAACTGTGCCGGCACGAATATCAAGGCTCGGCGGATGCGCGAATTGACCGTCGAAAGCTGGAACGATCTCATCCGAACCAATCTCGATGGCGCCTTTTACTGCATCAAGGAAGTGTTGCCGCAAATGTTGGAACGAAAGGATGGCGTCATCATCAACATCAATTCCGTTTCGGGAAAGCGTGCGTACCCGTTGGCGGGGGCCGGCTACGCCGCGGGAAAGTTCGGGTTGCACGCGCTAGCTGGCTGTCTAGCCAACGAAGAGATGGAAAGCGGCATCCGCGTCAGCAGCATTTATCCCGGCGAAATCGATACACCGATTCTTTCCGCCCGACCGACGCCCGTAACCGAGGAACAACGAGCGAAGATACTCAAAGCGGAAGACGTGGCGAATGCAATCTTATTCGTTGCCACTCTTCCGACTCATGTTTCCGTGCCGGAGTTGATTATCAAGCCGACTGCTCAAGGTTACTTTTGATCGAGCAATCTTATTTTTCACGCATCAGTGCGTCGATCTTTTCGCCGATGATTAAGTCGCCGCGAAAACGGCGATAGACCAACTGTCCATCCCACGAGTAACGCAGGTTCCCTTTTTTGTCGATCAGGAACATCGTCGGCACACGCTCTACCTTCCAAGCTTTCAACGTCAGGTCGGTACTGTCCACAGCGGTTGGGAAAAACTTCTCTTGTTCTTTCGCCTTCTTCTCGATCGTGGCAAATTCAAGGCTATTCTCAGGGTCTGGCCCATGTACACCGACGATTTTGAGATTGGCCGGAAGATACTTGCCCAGCCATTCTTCGTAGACTTTGAAGTTAGCTTCGCTGACGCCTGAGTCCGCTTGCCAGAAATGGACGATGACAACTTTGCCCCTCAAATCTTCCATGCGCAGGGGCTTGCCCGTGCCGATCCATTTGGCGGCCGCGGGGAGCTCGGGCGATAGCCCTCGTCGGGTGACGAGTTCCTGAGCGGGAGCTCCTTGAGCCACGACTAGCATTGCGAATATTGTTAAAAGGCGCTGCATTTTTTTCTCCAGCAGAGTTTGAGCATTTGAAGGCTACTTGCACCATAATGTAAATGAACGTATCGAAGGAACGAGCCGAACGGCCCGCTGGAAATCGTCTTGGGCTTCACTATTTCGGCCTTGGCCGCGCAGCACTTTCCCTCGAACAAACAACACCCATGGATCGCCGGCGTCCCAGCCGATCGCTTGATTGGCATGTTGCTTCGCAGCTTTGGTATCACCATCTGCTAATTTTTTCAAAGCCAATTCTCCGTGTGCACGGGCAATGAATCGACGCATGGTCTCGGAACCGACGGCGTAGATAGCTGAGCCATCGGGCTTTGCGGTAGCGATGACGAGTCCGACTACTTCACCGCGAGTGTTGAAAACCGGGCCGCCGCTGAAGCCGGTGCTTAGTGGTTCTTCCATTGAGGCTTCAAACACGGCAGCCGCGATCCGCTGCCCGCTGGTGTAAGTCCATTCGCGATATTGATGATTAGTGACCTGTCCGCGCTCCACCTGCCACATCGCGTTCCGCGTGGTCGGGTTGCCGAGGGCGGCGATCGGCTCATTGATCTCGCCGGTCAGCTTACCGAAGGTGACCGCAGCGGGATTGACCAATTCAGGAACTTCAACCAGGGCCAAATCCTGTGCTGAATCGTACCACACGAGCCGCGACTTGGCCGATTTGCCCTTGAAATAAAGATTGAGATAAATGCTCGGCGCCACTTCGCATTTGTCGCGCGTCCATGAAGGAGAGAGCACACCTGGTTCTTGAATCTCCGACCAGAAATGCCATGCGGTTAATACCCAGCGTCGCTCGGCATCAACGATGAAGCCTGTCGCTTGCAGCGTACCACCCGACTGGCGACCGAAGAGGGCTACGCACGATGTAAGCTGCTTGGCCGTCGGCTCAAGTTTTAGCCGGGGAGCGGGAATGGGAGTTGTGTCTGTGGCGGGCTGGTCGAGTGGGACCGGTACTAACGGCGTTTCATCCGTACGCGCAGCGCCTCCGCTTATCAGCAACGATAATGCGATCGCTTGAAGCGATCGCATTATCGAATTATTGACAAAATCAATCATTTGAAAAACCGGGCAATCCGCGACCCAATGAACAGGATTCTTGTTAGCACAGCGTGCAAGTATTGAGCTTGCACGCTGTGCCGAAAAGAGCCGCCTAACGGATCAGTACAACACCGACCGTATCTTGCATGCATTTGCTGAATGCAGCCTGCAAGGCGGGCTTACGACTTGTCAGTGGATTGCCGCTGCCGTCATCCCAGACAGACTGGTTGATGATCATACTTGGATCGAGGGCGGCGCTGGCGGTGGCTTGGGTTCCACCGCGCCACTGCATGTACTGCAACAGCCCCAATGCTTGAGTTTGCGCAGGACTGTTGTTGCCCGTGTTGAACAGCGTGCCGAAAGCGATGGTGTGAATGGTCACTGGCGTTCGCGTGGTGGCGAAGCCAGGCCCGATTCCCGTGGTCTTATTGATCGGATCGTAGCCATCGTTGCGATTGGTGATCAAGTCGGCCATCTGCTCCGTCTGGGTAACTGCCGTGGTAGCCGGCCCAGACACGAAATCAGGATACTCCGGCGTGCCGGTGTTCGTCCAACGAACCTTGAAGTAGGAGTTATTGGCGCCGTTTGATCCGGAAGCCGAGTTAAAGATCGAGCCGACGACGCCGGGCGAGTTGGGACTTGTAGCCGTTGCCGATGCAACGCCATCCGTTTCAAAGATAACGACTTTCTTAGCGCCCAATCGCCCTAAGCCGCCTGCCATTCCGTAGTCGGTCGCAGTGCTTCCTGCGAAAGTTAGGCTGTTCGAATCGCCGCTAAACTGGTTGTACGCAAGCATCATCGACATTGGGCTGCAAGTTCCTTGCACCGATCGGGGCACGGAGGCCATGGCGCCCGCACATGGCGTACTCGTATTCGCAACGTAGTCGTACGGAGTAATTTCCACACCATTATCGATTACGTATTGGGGAAACCACAACGAATTAATCATGCGATTGTAGTCTTTGCTCAAGGGCGCCCGCACTGCGTTATAGTAGCCCTTCGTCGTATTCTGCACCAATAAGGGACCGAGAACCCAACAACGCTCAGTGCGTCATTCGGATGGTTGTTGCGCACGTCGCCCAGCGCCGTCTGCACACCCGTTTTCAATTGCCAAAGCGGCGCCTCGTGGCAAGTGCCCGGCCACCAGAACTGTTGCGTGTTGAAGTTGCCCAGGAAATCGATCATGCTCAACGGTCCGAACCAATACTTCATGATCGGTCGGGCCGGGTTGTCGCGATAGTCCATATACCGCGTATCCTGCAAGGTGAAATTTGCCACTGAGCTCAACGTATAGGCATTGTTCGAAAAATCATAACGTCGTGTTGTAAAGGTCATTGTCGTGGGCTTAGCGCTGATGTACACGTTGCCGGACGGCGTTGTGAGCGGGAAAGGATTTCCGGCCGTCGGGGCCGCCGACGAAGGATATTCATCGTCGCCAAAACCGGTGTACTTGGTAATCACATTCCAGCCGCCGCTGGCAATCTGTTGGAAGCCGAATACGTAATCGATGTATTCTTTCCAGAATCGCATATCCCGCTGGTCCTGCGTGGTAACAGGCATGTTGCCGCTGGGGGCCGTGATCGTCGTCGGGATCGAAGCGTAATAGAGAATTCCACCCGCTCTCAACTGGGTTGGGAATGGGTTAGGACCGGTAGTAGTAAGCCAATTCAGGACGGCATCATAGTTGATGTAGTAGGTGTACGATCCGTATGGAGTTTGTGGGAAAGGGTTGGCCACCGTGGCATGGCCGACGTTGCCTGGATCTGTATCGACGTTCGTAGTCGCGATAAAGTCTTTGCCAAAGGTCTTGCTGCCATAAGTCTCATTGACGGTGTCGTTGCCGGAAGCAATGTCGTTCGATTTCGAGTAAGTCTGCGGCAGGGTCGTAGTCGTTCCCGGAGTTTTTAACGTCCCATTCGCGTTCCACAGGACGTTATTGTGAACTAAGCCGCCGACCGTTGCATACGAGAGTGGTGAAGGAGGCGTTACAACTCCGGTCGTGCTTCCCGATGTGCTCGAACTGTTAGAACCGGTGCTGGAGCTGCTCGTGCTGCTTGTCGCACTCGTGCTGCTCGTCGCACTGGTGCTAGACGTTGCTGCAGTACCCGTTGTCTTCCCGGTCGTGCTGCTGGTCGTGCTCGTGGTGCTCGTGCCCGTCGTGGTAGTGGCCGGATTGACCGGAACACTCGGAACGCTAGGAAGCCCCGCCGCCTGGAACTGCATGATGAAGAAACGTTGGCGCCAATCTTTGGCGTCGTTGTTGGCGGCGGTGTTGCCCGCCGTTGTCGGCCCGCGCGGGTCAGGCGGCCAGATGAAGAAGGTCTTGCCCCAGTATCCCGGACCGGCAGTGTAGCCTTTGAAATTCGAGTAGCCGTTGGTCTCGAAGGTCGTGTCTTTGGCGACGGTGCGATCGGCCGGGGCGCCTGTCACATTGCCGCCGCTGCCAGCGGGCACCTTCACGTAATTGACGTCCGGAGTGGTAGCACTGCCATAGAGCGCTTTCAGATTCGGCACGTGGCCGCTGCCCGCTTGCATCTTTCCATAAGACGCGTTCCAAGGGGCGGAGTTCAACTGATACTTCCAGATATTAGCGGTCGTGATTCCGCTCGAACCGCCGTTGGTTCCGCCGTCGGATGATTGGCTCAGAGCCGAGCCGCCCTGATCCAGAAAGGCTAAGTAGGAGTTGTTGAATGCTTCGTTGTAATTGCGGGCAGGAAAGGCGGTCGTGCTGCCGCCTGTTTTGAGAAACAGATACTGGTCGCCGGCCGGACTGGTCGTGTAACTTGCAGGCCAGGATGAAAACGCTGGCGTTTGATCAAACGCGGTAGTGCCTGCATAGAAGTCTTGAGCAAGCGGATTGTTGCCGCCGATTCCCGTGGCGCTCAAGTTCGAAAAGCCGACGAACTCGCCGGAATTGGTTTGGAACGAGGTAACACCGTCGGCCTGCAATCCGAACGCAGTCGTATTGCTATAGGGTCCGAATTGCGGGAAGAGCGTATCGGTGCTGCGCGAAGTCGTACGAGCGGCGATCTGATAATTTCCACTGGCGTCGATGTAAGTCAACGGCGTGGCCAATTGGCTATCCAGACGCATGGAGCCTGAGAAGTCGATAATGATCGCGATGTCTCGAGGGCGGTGAGCGGCCGTCGAGGTGGCGCCGACGTTCATCGAATTCATGCCGAAAATGCGAGCGAAATAGGTGGCTGGCGTCGTATTCACCGTGCAAGTCACCAACGACGGCGGATCGCTCGGGCTGTCCACTGATCCAGCATCCGATGGATAGGCGACAAAACGCCCGGTCGATCGGTTGTAATAGTATTTTCCCAATGCCAGCGTCAGCTGTCCGGCTGTAATTGAAGTGCCCAGCACTTTGTTGTTGGTTGCTGCGGTGGTCGCATTGGGCAAGGCATTCGCTTGATTGTAGTTGGTGGCGGGATCGCCCGTGAGCGTGCGTGTGCCAGCAAGTGCAGCCGCATCCGAGGCGTTCTGGCACTGGTCTCGAGCCACCATCATCAGGCCGATATCAACCGCCAAAGCGACGAAACTCATCAGTCCGACGAGGCTGATCGTCACCAGCGGCAATACGGCGCCCGAACGCGGAGCGCCCGGTGAAACCCGTTGATTGCTTGTCTGAATCATGTTTGTCTCTCTCCGACGGAATTCCGAGAAGTCCTAATCAGTTTCCTTCGCTGCACATCACCACATTCGAAGTAACGGTGATGCTCGGGGCCAGCCACATAAAGCTCGGCAGTACGGGCTGATAGGTTCCCGTAATCTGCACACAAATATAATCGCCAAACGTCGTCTGATCGAATGGAGCGGCCGATGCGAAACTACCGACGACGTTGCCGTTCAGGTCGGTCGGTTGACCAAACTTATCGCACTTGAACACATTGACCTGCGGACTGGTCAACTGCATTCCGCACGACTGCATGTAATTGGTGGTGTAGGTCGCAATCGTTGCCGGCGTCTCGCCCGTTTGAAACGTATCGGTGCGCGCCAGGGCGTAGCGGTGCCTTCACGGGCGGCGTTGTCCGTCACTTGCAGGGTCATCAAATACCGACAGTATTCGAGGATCCCGAAGAGCAACAGCAACACGACCGGAATAACCACCGCGAATTCGACCGCATGGGCCGCACGCCGTCGGCACGAGCTCGTTCGAAGAATTCTCATATTCATCCCCTACACGGTTCACGGAAGCGGTGAGGCCGGAATGGAAGCATCGACCGATACCGCTTTATCGCGCAGACATTCCCAGCGCGTCGAAGCAGTGATGATCGGATTGCTGCCCAGGTAGAAAAACAGGTTGTTGGGCGACCAGCGAGCAAAGCTGAACGGATATTGCACATCGATCCGTACGATGTCGAACTGGTTAGCGACCAGAATCGGATCGGCAGTCGGAGTTGTGCCTGAACCCGTGATGACCACCTGAGTCGAGTTGCTTCCTGAAATACTGGCCACGCCCGTCATTGCGAGATTCTGCGTCTCGTTTGTTACGGTGATGTTGACGCCGGTTGAGGGGATGGTCAGGCCGCAATTTTGCAGGTAGTTGCCTACCGCGCTCTGCACGTCAAACGTCGTCGTGGTTGCTGTTGACGATCCGAGAACGGAGGAGCCCGAATAGTTTCCAGTCGCCGCCAGGCGACCGCCTTCACGCGCGGAATTGTTCACATACTCATTCACGTGAAGCAGTTGGCCCACTTCCCAAATGCCGAACATGAGAATGAACAGGAAAGGGAGCAGGATCGCCGTTTCGACGGCCGCGATCCCCTGCCTGGCCTTCCGAATTCCACGATGCGAGTCGAAAATCATGGGACACCCTCGATGAGGGAACAGTACGCGATGGCGCACGAGCGCTCGCTTGGAACCTAGAACGGAATCGAAAGCAGTCAAATGGCAAAGCGAATTGGAGATGAAAACTTGAACGACGTGATTAAGGCGTCCGATGAAAAAAGAAGATTCTCATAGTCAATATTGCTGAAAGCGGAAAGCAATTCAGATGCGACCACAAGATCAAGCCAGTCTCATTCAGCTGATGATTTCATTTATTACGCGGCCATGGACATCGGTGAGACGGAAATCGCGCCCGGCATAGCGGAACGTGAATTTTTCGTGGTCGAAGCCGAGCAACTTGAGAACCGTTGCATGGAGATCGTGGACGTGGACTTTGTTCTCGACGGCCGCGAAACCGAATTCGTCGGTGGCGCCATGGACCATGCCGCCTTTGATGCCGCCGCCAGCCAGCCACATCGAAAAACCGTGATGGTTGTGATCCCGGCCGTTAATCTTGCCGGCATTCGAGCCGGGTGTAGGCAGCTCGACGACTGGCGTCCGTCCAAATTCCCCTCCCCACATCACCAGCGTCTCTTCTAACAGCCCAAGTCGCTTGAGATCGCCTAAGAGGGCGGCGATCGCTCGATCGCACTGGCCTGCCAGTTTGCGATGCTGAATTTCGAGGTCGTCGTGACTATCCCACGGTTGTCCTTGTCCATGCCAGACTTGGACGCAACGGACACCGCGTTCAATGAGCCGCCGCGCAATCAATATCTGACGGGCCTGGGTGCCGGGGCCGTAGGCGTCGAGCACCCACTTTGGCTCACGCGTCACGTCAAAAGCCTCGGCTGCCTCGCCCTGCATCCGGTAGGCGAGTTCGAAAGACTGAATGCGAGCTTCCAACTGCTGGTCGTACGGGCGCACTCGATGCATGGCGTTGATTGAGCTGGTAAAGCAGGTCGAGTTGTCGGCGTTGGTCGGCAATGCCGGTTGAGCGGTTGCGGATGTGTTGGATAAGTTTATCGAGTTCCGTGTGTTGCGTATCGATGTACGTCCCTTGATAGACGCCGGGCAGAAAGCCCGATTGCCAGTTTTGCGATTCCTGAATCGGATAACCGCCGGGACACATCGCAATAAATCCGGGGAGGTTCTGGTTTTCGGAACCTAGCCCATAGGTCAGCCAAGAGCCAAAGCTAGGCCGAACGAGCCGTGCTTCGCCGCAATTCATCAAGAGTAAAGAAGGCTCGTGATTGGGGACGTCGGCATGCATCGAGCGGATAACGCATATGTCGTCGATATGTCTCGCAGTGGCGTCGAACAGATCGCTCACTTCAATTCCAGATTGACCATATTTCTTAAACTTGAATGGCGACGGAAAAGCGGCGCCGGTCTTGCGTTCGGTGCGCAGGTTTGCCGTCGGCAATGGTTTGCCCGCATATTTTGCTAAAGCCGGTTTTGGGTCAAAGGTATCGACGTGCGACGGACCGCCGTTCATAAAGAGATGAATGACACGCTTGGCCTTGGGCGCAAATTGGGGACTCTTCGCCGCGAGGGGTGTAACCCCTGGCTGTTCGGCCGCCAATAGGCCGGACTGCTGCAAGACACTCATCAATCCGAGCGCACCGATCCCCATGCCCGTTCGTTGGAGCAGCTGACGGCGTGACTGATAATGTTGCGGCTCGTGCATGGGTCTACTCGCAAATGAATGAATCTGGAACTTATTATACTTCACGCGTTCGGGATTGAGGCATTGTGTGGTTCGAGCCCCCACGTCCCGGCGAACTTGGTTAGAAGAAGCATTGTTAGATTAGAGTAAAGTCGCATTGATCTGTTCGACCGACCGGGACTCCTCGGTTTGCACTCGGGCCACTTCTTGAGCCGCTTGGTGAATGTCCGCAATGGCAGACTGCACGGCCTCGGAAAAGGTCGGAGCTTTCCGATGAAATTCGATGAATACTTCGCCGTTGCAGGAGCCCGCCGTGCCATCTTCAAAGACCTCGTATAGCGCATCGGCGAGATCGGGCGTCAATTCTTCGACATCGGCCAGGACGATTGTAAATTCGTATTCGATAGCTTTTGTTTTCACCGGCATGATCTTCTCCTTTCAAGATTGTCGATGGGGACAGCGGTCTACCGCCCGGCGCATGTCGCGGGCATGCGTCTCCGGGTTGCGCGGCGTGGAGTGAACCGCACGACGGCAGCCGTTCCGCCCCGATTGGGGACACCAAAGCAAACCCCAAGCGTGACTGCAAGGCTGAGTCAACGTCCAGCCCTGAGCCAGAGCGTATTTGACAGCCTCGCGGATATGCTTGTTTGGTGCGTTGCCATTGTTCCATTGTACCGCCCGAGGTCGGGTTTGACACGAACCAGCGCGAGTCTCCGGAAGCTTACGACTCGCGGCTAAACAGCGTCCCCATTCAATCTGAGTCGTAGGCTTGCGAAGACACGTGCCGAGAGACTTGCGCGAAGTTCCTTCAACATTGCCCGAGCGACACATTCATGAGAAGAACGACGCGCGACATTGGCAGGCTTCCCGTGGATTTGGGGTGCGTCCGGACAAGATCTTATTTGTTTCGTCTTACGCGAGGCTTCGAGATTTTAACACCTTGCAGAAAACTTTTTTATGCTGGAAATATTTCCCGAAGGCCAAACCTAAAAAATGGTGGGAAAACGCGCGATGGCTTTTCGAATCGTCGTAGCACAAGCGTCTCGCTGGGGCGAGTCTCAATCGCTCGTCATTCTGACCGTCGCAAGTGAAAACGTTTTCACTAGGGCCGCTCATCTCGTTACGTGGTTCTTCTGCCGCGTAAAGGGGCACCGAGGCTCTGCCTCGAACAGACAGAGTGAAAAGGCTTGGGTCAGAAGCGCGCTATTGGACGGCCCAGGAGTACCTTTCTGCCGAAGTCCGGAAAAAAGTCGCTGCTCGAGACGCCTTTCGCTGCTATTTTCCCGTCGCGACACGGCCATATGTGTCCGTCAAGTCGGCTAGCCGTCCGATGATTTGGTCGTTGAAGGCGCCGTGGCGCATGCGCCAGCCCCAGTTCCCTTCTGGTCGGCCTGGCATGTTCATTCTTGCTTCCGTTCCAAGATCGAGGAAATCCTGGGCTGGGGCAATGGCAAGATTCGCGACAGAACTCCAGGCAAGTCGAATCAAATCCCAGGCGATGTCTCGGCAATCGCGTGCCAGATAACGGCCGACGAACCACTTCTGGTGGTCCGAAAGAGATTGATACCAGCCGTGAGTTGTGTCGTTGTCGTGCGTGCCGGTGTAGGCGATCCAGTTCGTCCCCTGGTAATTGTGCGGCAGGAAAAGGTTGCGTGGGCCATCAAATCCGAACTGCAACACTTTCATGCCGGGCAAATGGAATTTGTCCCGCAGTTCGTGCACATCGGGAGTTATTTCGCCGAGGTCCTCGGCAATCAATGGCAGGCCCTTCAGTTCCACTTCCAACTGGTGAAACAACTCAGCGCCGGGCCCTGCCACCCAATTTCCATTGATCGCGTTCACTTCACCGGCACGCACGTGCCATGCCGCACAGAATCCTCGGAAGTGGTCTAGCCGGACCACATCGACCATTTGCAAGGTCGCACGCATTCGGTCGATCCACCACTTGTATTGGGCCGCTCGCAGGGCCTTCCAATCGTAAAGGGGATTGCCCCACAACTGTCCGGTGGGGCTAAAATAATCGGGCGGCACGCCGGCTACTACTTTGGGACGCAGCGCTGAATCGAGCAAGAATAGCTTCGGGTTAGACCAAACGTCGGCCGAATCGCCGGAAACAAAGATCGGGACGTCGCCGATGATGCGGATGCTGCGCGCATGCGCGTACTCACGCAGGGCCTGCCACTGGCGGAAGAAAAGAAACTGCCCGAACTGGTGCAACCCTGCTTCCTCATGTAATTCTTTGCGGGTGAATTCGAGTAGTTTGTTATCCCCGGCGGCTCGCATCAATTCGCGCGGCCAACTCGTCCAATCCGCCCCTCGGCGGGCGTCTTTCAATGCCATGTATAGGGCGTAATCGTCGAGCCATTCTCGATTTTCCGAGCAAAAGACCGCAAACGCTTCCCGTATCCATGGCGCATGGCCCGCGCGATAATTGGCCCACGCGCGGTGCAGCAAATCGAGCTTGAACGGGATGACGCGCAGGTAGTCGACGTGATCGTCGGGGAAATATTGACCGACGACGTCATTGGTGTTGATAAGCCCATCGCGTATCAAGTGTTCCGGACTGAGAAGGTTGGTGTTGCCGGCAAAGGCCGAGTAAGATTGATAGGGGGAATCGCCGAATCCGGTCTGGCCAAGGGGTAAGATCTGCCACCAAGACTGGCGAGCGCGAACGAGGGTATCGATCCAGGCATAGGCGGTCGGCCCCATATCGCCGATGCCGTAAGGCCCGGGCAGGCTGGTCGGATGCAGCAAAATTCCGGAAGCGCGCTTCGATAGAGGATTCATTCCCGGTCGCCTTTCATCACCAGGCTGCCTGCATACGAACGTTCAACTACGTCGTTATTTGACGACAATCGGTCAAAGAAGCAAGGCAATGTCTTGAAAGCATCGCAAATCCATTTCCTGTCGTACTGTTGTCTTACAGGGTATGATAAATTCTGAAGTTGCACGCCCCTCCGCCCCATCCTCCAGGCTTTTTCTTATGCTGCGTTTCGCATTCTGCCTCTTGATTCTGCTTGCTGCTGGGCCAGTTCGTGCCGGGCTCTATTACTCGGCGGAGCGGCAAGCCGAACTGCCGTCTCAGTGGCGCGGATTCTTGTTGGATCACCGAGCACTCCGGATGATCGGCATCGCGCCATCAAAGGTGGCTCCGACGCTGCTGCGGCGACAATATCAAGAAGCTGCCGAGAAGCTGGTTGGAACAGCCAAGCGCCGTCCCTTAAATGCTGATGAGGCTGCGGATTTGGGAGCCATCTACATTCGACTGGGGGAAGTGCCTAAAGCAATCGAAACTCTGCGTGCCGCTCAGCGCCGCTTTCCAGAAAATTTCCACTTATCTGCCAATCTAGGGACTGCCTGGCAACTACAAGGAGATTGGGGTGAAGCGATCGGCGCCTTGCGGGATGCCGTCCGCCTCGCTCCCGCAAAAATTAAGTTTTTCGAAGAGTACCATCTGAAACTCGTTCAAGCTCGCCAAAAGGAGAAAGAAGCCGGCAAATACGATGACCTTTTTGGCGTAAAATTCGTTGGCCTTTCCGACATGCCTGAAGCGGGCAAGATAATTGACGAAGAAAAGAAGAAGCTGCCGGAAGGCGATGTGGCGATTGTGCAACAACTGGCGCTCTGGCTCCCGGCCGATGGCCGGTTGCTCTGGCAGCTTGGTGAACTCGCCAACGCGCACGGCGACGTCCGTGCGGCGGCCAACCTGCTCGATGGGTGCGTTGTTGAGTTTGCGCTCGCTTCGCCCGATCTGCGAAAGCGCCGTCAGCTTTATCGCGAAGCCGCCGACGCGATTACCAAACTAGCCGACAGCGAACACGAAAAGTATCGCGGCGACTTGAAGATGCGCTCGCCGCGTCCCCTGTTGAAGAAACTCGACTCGGCGATGTTGCCTGCCATCAGAGTGAAGGGAATTAATGCGCTGCCGTGGATCGTGCTGGATGAGACCACCATCGGTAAAGGCTTTAAACCGTTGTTCTCGCAATACCTCAGCGATCTGGATGAAAAGTCTGTTGCGCTGACGGGCTACATGTACCCTGTCGCAATCGAAGAGATGGCCGATCTGCATACATTTATGCTCGTCGAATACCCGATCGGCTGCTGGTTCTGCGAGACGCCTGACCCGACGGCCATGATATTTGTTTCATTGACCGATGGAGAAACGACCGCGCTGAAAAAGGGTTTGGTGAAAGTGCAAGGAATTCTAAGGCTGAACCGTACAGACCCCGAACAGTTTCTTCAGGCAGTAAGAAACGCGTCCGTGTCCGACCCCGATTGAAGAAGGGCTATTGCTTCGCTTCAATGGACGCCTTCGCCGAAACCCACTTCAGCTTCGTCTTCGCCATGCCGGTCTTCGACCGCTTCAACGATCTCTTCGACTGGCAACGGCTCCGCAGGCCCCGGCGCTTTCTCAAATTGCTCGCGCGGCAAGGGCCCTCGGCCCCGGCCCCCACGACGTCGGTTGCGTCCCGCGCCGTTGCTTGGGCCCATCTTAGCCTCGCTCAAAGGCACGGCCGGCGCGTTCTTGAGCTCTGCGCCGAAGCGAGTTACAACATAGGTTCCGCTGGTTTTGTGCTTCTCGAGTTCGAGCAAGCCGTGCTGCCGGGCATCTTCCAGCAATTCACTGAAGGTTCGGTAGCCGTGATATTCTTCATTGAAAGAGGGCTTCTTCCGCTTCATGGTGTCTTTGACCATCGACGACCAGAGTACCTCTTTGTTCTCACGGCGTAATGCGAGCAGCGATTCCATCATGAGAGCGAACGCCTTTTGCTTCACTTCCGGAACTTGTTTTCCCAGTGCTGCGGGAAGCGTGGCGGCGCCTGTGCCGAGATCATCGTAATAGATGAACTCATCGCAGTTATCGCGCAGCAAATCGGAAGTTGCTTCGGCAAGTCCTAGGCCGATCAGATGCTTGCCGAGCTCTTTCAGCTTCGAGACAAGCGGAGAGAAGTCGCTGTCGCCTGAAACAATGACAAACGTATCGATGTGATCTTTGGAGTAGGCCAGATCCATGGCGTCAACGCAAAGCCGGATGTCAGCGGAGTTTTTGCCCGTCACACCGCGCCTGGGAATTTCGATCAGCTCAATGGCGGCTTCGTGAAGAGGACCCGTGTACTGGGCAAAGCGGCTCCAATCGGCATACGCTTTTTTGACGACGATTTTGCCTTTTTCGACGAGGCGTTCGAGAACGCGATTGATGTCGAAGCGATCGCGTCGATTGTTCAGCCCGATGCCGATGTTTTCGAAATCGAAAAACACGGCCAAGGCGCGTTCGCCATCGCTGCGCGAAATGGATTTCACGGAAACACTCGGTATGGAAGGAAACGGCTACATGATTAGATTAGAGATAACGAGCGATTTGTTTAGTCGTAATAGCGTCTAACCAAGCAGGTTTCTCTGCAGCGGAGCTCCAGACTTTCGTTGTCAGATTGGGAGAATGCTCTGCTAGGTCCACCCGGTTGGCTCAAATGAGTTCGCAGAACCTTCATCCACATTAGTGGATGAAATCTGTCGCACTGTTGAGCAAAGTTCGATAATCTGGGAGAAGCGAGTCGACAGAAGTTTGCCCGGTGAATTCCTTGAGTGGCCTATGCGCAAGTTTCTCCCTTTATTCATCGTCGGCTTCATTGCCTTATTCATCTTAGCGGTGGTCGGCGTCGGCTTGTACATGGTCGGCTATGGACTAAATGGAATCGTCGATTGGTCCGGGTTCGACAAGACGCCTCCGCCGACAAGCCACGAAGGCGTTCCTCAGCCCTTTGGCCAGCAGAGAGCGGGCGACAACGGCACGCTGATGCAGGCCCGTCAGGATTTCAAAACGCTGCCGATGAGATCGACCTACAGGCCCAGTCTCGATCCGCCGGAGCGAGTGCCCGGCGCATCGCTCATTGAATATGCCTCAGGCAATTTGAACCTGGTCGCATATCTCTCAAAGGAGCGCAAATCGGCAACTAAGCGTCCGGCGGTCGTCTGGGCGCATGGCGGTTTTGGCGGGATCGGCAAAGAGAGTTGGGAGAATGCCAAGCCGTTCCACGATGCCGGCTTCGTGCTGATGGTTCCCTCATTCCGAGGCGAGAACCAGAACCTGGGCCGGTTCGAAATGTTCTATGGCGAAGTGGATGATCTGCTCGCGGCCGTTGAGCACCTCGCCAAAAACCCTTCGGTCGATCCGGAGCGGATTTATGTTGTCGGTCACAGTTCCGGTGGAACGTTGACTCTGTTGGCTGCCACCACCGGAACGACAAAAGTACGTGCCTTCTTCTCCATTGCCGGAATGCCGGATACCGAAGATTTCCTACGAGCAACCCGCGGGCTTGGCTATCAGGAGGCTTCGCCGCCCTTTGAGCCGTTTCGAACCAACGAAGGTGTCTTACGGTCAGCCTCGCCCTTCGTGACCGCGATTCGGCAGCCGACCTTTTATTTCGGGGCTCCTACGGACGAGCGCTATCTTTACCAGGCCCAGCTTATGCAACGGGTTGCCTTGAATGCAGGCATTCCTTTTAAGACATTGCTTTGCAAAGGCCGCGATCACTTCAATATCATCACGCCCGTGGTTGAGCTGATCGCCGCGAAGATTGCTGCCGACGTCAATCCAAATCTGAAGATGGACATCAGCGCTGCCGATTTCCATGCGTTCCTAAACAAATAGAAAATACCTATGACCATGATTCCTGCGGTTTCGCCTCTCGTCGGACGACTGCGCGAGATTGTCGGCCCGGAAAACTTGCTCACCGCCAAATCGGAGCTGATGGTCTATGAATGCGATGGTTTCACCATCGAAAAGCAACAGCCCGAAGTAGTCGTCTTTCCGACTTCTACCGAACACATTGTCCAGATCGTTAAGCTTTGCAACGAACTGAACCTGCCATTTCTGGCGCGAGCGCGGGAACAAGCCTCGCCGGAGGATGCGTGCCGGTCGGCGGCGGAGTAATGATCGCCCTAGCCCGGATGAAGCGCATTCTTGAAGTGAATTACCGCGATCGTTATGCGGTCGTCGAGCCGGGCGTCATCAACCTTTGGCTCACCAACCATGTCAAACCGCACGGATTTCACTTCGCGCCCGATCCATCGAGTCAGGGCGCCTGCACCATCGGCGGCAATGTTGCCACCAACTCGGGCGGCCCGCACACGTTGAAATACGGCGTGACAGTCAACCATGTCATTGGCGTTGAATTGGTGCTTCCAGACGGCAGCGTCGTCATCACCGGCGGGCCTGCCGAGGATTCGCCGGGTTACGATCTCACCGGCGTTATCGTCGGCTCCGAGGGAACTTTCGGCATCGTGAGCCGAACGTGGGTGCGCCTTCGCGCAATCCGGAATCATATCGAACGTTGCTCGGCGTGTTCGACAACGTCGATGATGCGACGAACACCATTAGCGACATCATCGGCGCCGGCATCATTCCCGGCGCACTGGAAATGCTCGACAAGCTGATTCTCGGCGCGGTCGAGCAGGCGTTCAAATTCGGCTTCCCGCTCGATGCCGGCGCCGTCCTGATTATGGAAGTCGATGGCCTGAATGCCGGGCTTGATCATGAAGCCGCGAAAATCGAAGCGATTGCGCTGAAAAACGGCGCGCGTGAAGTACGCCGGGCCAACACCGAAGGGGAGCGGTTGCTCCTTTGGAAGTGCCGTAAACAGGCGTTTGGCGCGGTTGGCCGTTTGGCGCCCAGTTATTGCACGCAAGACGGCGTGGTGCCGCGAACCAAACTGCCGCATATGCTGCGCTTCATTACTGGAGTCGGCGAGAAATACGGGATCCGAATAGCCAACGTCTTCCATGCCGGGGATGGCAACCTTCATCCCATCTTGTTGTTCGATGAACGCGATCCCGATCAGGTGAAGCGCGTGCTGGATGCGAGCCATGAGATATTGGATGAGTGCATCAACCTCGGCGGCAGTGTCACCGGCGAGCATGGCATCGGCGTCGAAAAGATTGATTTCATGTCGAAACTCTTCACGCCGGACGACTTGGCGATGATGGTCCGTCTACGCACCGCTTTCAATCCCGACAACCGCTGCAGCCCCCACAAGATGCTGCCGACCGCCGGAGCATGCACCGAAGTGAACCACGTTCAACAAGTAAAGCCGGGCCGACGGGCGGCAATGTAGACCCGTTGAAGTTTGACGCGCGATCGGTCACAATGGTTATGTATTATCGTGGAACCCGACGCTGAACCTGAATCGTTCCTCCGAGGCCCGAAAGGCGCTCGCAAGCATACACACGGGCGCGGGCATGATCGCAAGTCGGACGTTCGCAGAAAAAGGCGTTACCAAAAAAAAGCCTTAAAGAAGAAGGCGGAGGAAGAAACTGAAGCGCGTAGACAATGGCAAATATGGGACGATGTCCCGGAAGCCGCCAAGCCCTTTCGCCAGGAACTCTTCCCAAAAATGCCGAGGCCGAAAGATGATTGAACCTGCCCTTGCCACTCGCCGAAAATTTGCCCATGCGTGGGATGAGATCAGCTATCTCTATCACAAAACGTTGTATTGGGCCTACGCGCGAAATAACTACTCGAAGGCACGGGTATTTGTCCCACGTCTGCTGAACCTGCTCGAAAAAGATGATCCACAATGCATTGCGTTGCTTGGCCTAACTGCCCGCGCGTTAGTATTCGAAATCAGAGATGAATTAGAGCATGCCGTTGTTTATCGGAGCAAGGAAATCAAAACTCTTGAGTACTTGCTCAAGTTGGGTGGCGCAGCCGCTGAGGGGCTGGACCGGAGCGATGTCAGCGACAGCATGGATCTTCTCGCGAGTCTATATTGGAATATGGGCGACTTGAAGAAGGCGCAACAAACATTGGAAGCCTCGCGGGATTATTGCAAGCAACACCAACTTGCCTTCGACGCTCAGGATATGCTCGATGACGTGCTGGCAGAACGAGCAGAACCTCAACGCAACGGAAAACACTTGACTACTAAGAGGTCTAAGAAGACCCGGGTTGCCTAGCCGCGCCGCATTCCGATTCACGCCGGTCCGCTAACGCCCCAGTCCGAGTTCCCTTCGCTATGAACCGTCGCGGCTTTTTTAATCGAGCCCCCACGCTGCCGGCTTTCGCGGTGGTCGAAGAGGTCGCTCCGCCTTCGTACGACTTTACGACGTTGCGGGCTGCTCGCCGAGCAATGGCAACGCTGTTCGAGATTATTATTCCCTTTGGCAATCCGCTGGGGCCTATCGCCGCTGGCGAAGCGCTCGATTTAGTCGACGAGCTCGAGGACCAACTGACCGTATATCGCGCCGCCAGCGAAGTAAGCCGATTGAATGAGACGGCCGCCTTTGCGGATGTCACGATTGAAAGCGGCTTGTTCGAGTTGCTTTCGCAAGCTGCCGTGCTGACGCGCGAGACCCGCGGCGCCTTTGATATTGCGACCGGGGCGCTTATCAAGGCGTGGGGTTTCTATCAGCGTTCCGGAAAAGTGCCCAGCGTCGCCGAACGAGTTCGGGCTTTGCAGCGTACCGGTATGAAGCATGTGATTCTCAACGCCGAGCAGCAGACAGTGCGCTTTCGTCGCGAAGGCCTGCAGATCAATCTCGGCGGCATCGGCAAAGGGTATGCGCTCGATCGCGCGGGGGAGTTGCTGCAGCGTGATTGGGGACTTGGCTCGGCCTTGCTGCATGGCGGGACAAGCAGCGTCTTAGCCATTGGTACGCCGCCAGGCCGAAGTCTTGGCTGGGCGGTGTCTCTCAATCATCCGTGGCGACCTGACCATTCGTTGGGCGTGGTGAACTTGTGCAATCAGGCGCTGGGAACTTCAGCGGCCACCTATCAATATTTTGAGTACAATGGCCGAAAGCTCGGTCACTTGCTCAATCCTCGAAACGGCTGGCCGGCGGAAGGCGTGCAACAAGTGTCCGTCATCGCGCCGACGGCTGCCGAAGCCGACGCCTTATCGACTGCTTTTTTCGTGATGGGTTTGGACGAAACTCGGATATACTGTCAATCTCGCCCACATATTGGCGCCATCATACTGATTCAGGATGATGAGCAGCCAAGACTAGTCAATATCGCCCCGGGCGCCTTTACTCTCCCACCGTCGTGATGTCTTTCGCACGGCCTTTGAGATACTTCGCATGGTCCGCATCTCCTGGTGTTCCTGTCTTTTTCTCATCGTACTTCGGCTGGTTATCGGCTGGCATTTCATGTTCGAGGGGATCTATAAGGTCCGCACGAACGAAGGGGGCGACACGGAATTCAATAAGCCCTTCACCAGCGCCAGCTACTTTGCCGAGGTCAATGGCCCGCTCGGCCCGATCATGTACGGGATCATTGGCAATGAAGATGAAATCGCCATGGCGAAGCTAACGCCCAGCGGCAATAACGACGACAAGCCGGCTACACGGATGCCGCCTTTGGTCGCCAAGGATTGGGACAAATATGCCGAGACTTTTGAGAAAGAGTATCGGCTTAGCGACGAGGACAAGAAGCGCGTAGCCGTGAAACTCGACCAGGCGAAGAGCGAATACGTCGAATGGCTGACGGACAAGAAACCCGACAAGCCGGAAGATAAAAAAAAGCTGCCCGACGACCCGCGCAACGACTGGACGGCCGTGCAGACGCTGACCAAGTACACCATCATTTATATGCCTTGGGAGCCGATGGCTAAGCGCATCAAGGCCTACAAGGAAATGCAGGAGGCGATTCACGACGACTACGAGAAACTCATGCCCGATCTGGGCAAAGACGTCGTTAAAATCCACCTGCGGACGCTGAAGACAGCAACGGCAAAAGTTCGTGCCGACTTGATGAAAGATGTCGATGAGCATACGCAGAAGTTGAAAGATTCGCTGGCGAAGATCGTCGGCGGTCGTTTGGCCGGCTTCAGTGTGATGCCCGAAGATTCACGTATCGACGATCGCGTCTTGGCGATGCTCACCTTGAAGCAAGGGGAAGCTGGCGCGGGACAAATGCCTGAAGTTCTTGAGAAGGAATGGACCGATTACGCG
This sequence comes from uncultured Planctomycetota bacterium, assembly GCA_963718635.1. Classification (GTDB taxonomy): domain Bacteria; phylum Planctomycetota; class Planctomycetia; order Gemmatales; family Gemmataceae; genus JAIOQJ01. The sequence goes on from OY970367.1 coordinate 1,024,819, forward strand.
GCCTTCACGCGTGATGCCGGTAAAGAAGCGCCGCGCGATGTCAAACGTGAAGAAGCGGTCTTGCACGAAGCGAAACTGCGCTACGTTCGCTATCTAACGGATCTCGACCAGTTCACCGGTAAGCCGCGTCCGGACAAAGACGTCGGTGAGCGACTTGGCGCCTATCGCGAGCAGGTAGCCAACTTCAGCAAATGGCGGGGTGGCCTGGATGCTTTCAAAAAAGACCCGACTCCGTTCAACTTCGCGCTGGCGAGTGTCGCCCTTTCGCTGGAGCCCGTGCGTCTGCGCAAGACCTTCCTGGATGACATCTCTATTCAGACTGATTTCTACAAGAAAGTTCTCGGCGGCTTCAAGGACGATGGCTACCGCGGTGTTGTCCCGCCGGAAAAGGAAAAATCCCATTTCCTCGGGCACGAAGTGCCGACCACTCGCCTCGAATGGATGGATTGGTCGACGCGCTGGGGACTTCTGGTTGCAGGCGCGTGCCTCTTCCTAGGCCTCTTCACCCGCTTGGCCTGTTTCGGCTGCATCGTTTTTCTTGTGAGCGAATTACTATCGAATTCGCCGCTGCCCTGGCTCCCCGTATCGCCAAAGTCCGAGGGCAACTACACCTTTGTGAACAAGAACACGGTCGAGCTGGTCGCCCTGCTGGCGTTGATCACGCTTCCCACAGGCCGCTGGCTAGGCCTCGACGCGCTCTTTTCACGAGTATGGCCGTTCAGAGGACGGAGCCGTTAGCCGCGACGCTCTGCGGAGCGCTAGACTCGCACGTTACGAAAAAATTAACTACCAATACCGCCGTTCCGCGCACGGCGCTTTCCCTTGGAGAAATCGCGATGGCTCTCAATCTGACCGCTGAGCAACGACAAGTCGGCAAAGCCAACTTCGAATCGGTTTCCGACGATTTAAACCGACGTGGCTTTATGAAAACCGTGGCTGCCGTCGGTGCGACAGTGCCGATCGCTGCAGCCGCTTACTTCGGCTATGAAAGCATCAAAGGCAAAGCAGTCAAAGCAGCATTGATCGGCTGCGGCGACGAAGGAGGCGTGCTCCTCGGCGAACACAACCCCGAATACATCGAGTTCATCGCTGCGTGCGATATCCGGCCTTCCAATCGCAAGCGAATCATTGAGGGGGATCCGAAAGTCCCGCTGCGCAAAGGCTTTGCCGGCTCACGTGGCAAAGAATACGCAGAAAAAATTGATAAAGATCACTTCTACACTGATTTCCGCGAGATGCTGGAGAAGGAAAAGGACATTGAAGCAGTCGTGATCGCACTGCCGTTGCACCTTCATGCCGATGTGTCGATCGAGTGCATGGAGCGCGGCAAGCACGTTTTGTGCGAAAAGCTGATGGCCCGTAATGTGGCCGAGTGCCGTAAGATGATCAAGACGGCCGAATCGACCAAGCGCATTCTCTCCATTGGCCATCAACGCCATTATTCGATGCTTTATGCTCAGTCGCTCGAAATGTTGAACACCGGCGTCCTGGGAGACATCAAGGCGATCCGCGCCTTGTGGCACCGCAATTTCTCATGGCTCTGGCAACCAGAGCCCGGTCTCGACCTTGCCATGGGCGTGCAACAGCCTTACTACCGCGATGGCTGGACGCAACCGATCCTTCGCTCCGATTACGATGCGCTGCACGACAAGCTAAAGCGCAAGAAAGATCTCACCAAGCAACTCGATCCGTACGATTACGACGACATCAACGAACTGGTACGTTGGCGCCTTTACCAGCGCACCGGCGGCGGCCTGATGGCTGAGCTTGGCAGTCACCAACTCGACGCCTCCTCGATCTTCTTAGGCAAGGTCCATCCGTTGGCCGTGCAGGGCGTTGGCGTTCACTCCTTCTTCGGCCGAATGGGCGACGAGCCATTCCGCAACAATCGCGAGATCAATGACGGCGTTTTCGTAACCTTCGAATTCCCGGGCAAGAACCACCCGAAAGGCCCCAATAGGGGGAGCGATAAGAACGACGTGGTCGTGATGACTTATTCGTCGTTCAGCACCAATGGTCTCGAACAGTATGGCGAAACCCTGATGGGTTCGCGGGTCGCTGATCGTGGAAGGCGAGACCGATGCCTACCTGTTCAAAGAACAAGAACCTGGAAAGAAGGCAGCGCCTCCGCGCAGCACCGAGGTCTCCGTCGAGACGAAAGGCGCCAACAAGCCGGCTCTCGCCAGCGGCTCAACCTGGGGCGGCCCCCCGCCAAGCGCCGCTGCCACCCCGGTGGGCGGAGCAGCCCCCAAAGCTCCTAGCAGTCGCGGTTATCGCGAAGAAATGGAAGATTTCGCTTTCTGCATCCGCCAGTGGGATGCGAACGTCGGCTATGCGTTCGACATGAAAGACGGCAAGAAAGTTTACAAACAGCGCCTGCCGCGCTGCCACGGCGAAGTCGCCATGGCCAACGCGCTCGTCGTCCTCGCTGCCAACCAAGCCATGGATCACGGCGAACGCATCGTCTTCGACGAGGAACACTTCAAAGTCGATTCCACGGCGGTTCCCGGCCCCACCAAAAAGGGCTGAGCAAGGCGGCTGCACTTGTTCCCGTCTGGAAACAAGTGCAGCCCGCTGATATACGTCTCAGCCGGGCGGCAGCGCCATACAATTGCAGCATGGCCGAAATGTCAAAACTAAAGCCTCTGTCGCTGCGCCGCGAGGGGGACGGTTTGCTGATCGAATGGGACGATGGCATTGGCACGTTCATTACCTGGCGCGATCTACGAGAGAAATGCCCTTGCGCCACCTGTCTCGATCGGCAGAACAAGCCAGTCAACCCATTGCACGTATTGAGCGAAAAAGAACTGGCCGCGGGTAACCCGACGCCGACGCGGATGATTCCGCGCGGCTATTACGCCTATCAAATCGTTTGGAACGACGGACACGATACCGGCATTTATTCGCTTGACTATCTTCGACAAATCAGCAAGCCCAAGGAGTGATGATGCAACCTGGAATGCCTCCCAAGATGGCTATCCCCGGCGTGAAATATCTCATCGCCATCGCTAGCGGCAAAGGAGGCGTTGGCAAATCAACCGTTGCCGCCAATCTGGCGCTCGCGTTGAAGATGCACGGCCAAGCGGTCGGGTTAATGGATGCCGACATCTATGGCCCAAGCGTACCGACGATGATGGGCCTCGATCTCATCGATCAAAGCACGACGCCATTCCCAGTTGAAAAATATGGCATCAAGTTGATGTCGATGGGATTTCTCGTCGACCAGAATCAGGCAGTCATCTGGCGCAGCCCAAAGGTCGCTCAAGCTGTCGCGGCATTCCTCGGCCAAATCAACTGGGGAACGCTAGATTTCTTGATCATCGACTTGCCGCCCGGCACTGGCGATGCGCAATTAACTTTAACCCAGCAGGCGCCGTTGACGGGCGCGGTTATCGTGACGACGCCTCAAGATATCAGCTTGGTCAATGCGCGCAAAGGGTTGAAAATGTTTAACGAAGTGCGTGTACCGGTAATCGGAGTCATCGAGAACATGAGCTTTTTCGTCGGTGACGACGGCAAGCGCTATGAGATCTTTCGGCATGGCGGCGGCCAGAAGCTGGCGCTGGAAGCCGGCGTGCCGTTGCTGGGCGAAATCCCTATTGATCCCCAAATTGCGGAATGCGGCGATGCCGGCGAGCCGATCGTCAGCAAGTATCCCTCTTCGCCGGTCACGGCTGCGTACTTGAAGTTGGCGTTGGTCGTCATGGATGGATCTCGGAACAGCGCCATGCAGGCCGGGCTGCCGGAAGTGCAACTATAACTGGCGCGTTCGACGGAATGTCCGGGTAAGCTGTACACCTACAAGATAATCATCCCATTCACATTTCCCAATGCAGGAGCCTCTTCATGCGTCTATCGTTGCTGATTCTCATGCTGGCGCCGCTCTCGGCGATCAGTGCCGAGCCGGCCGATTCGTCTTCGATCAAATGGAAGAAAACGGTCGTCGATAAGAAGTTCACCTCGGAAGGCGTGGCCATTGCCGATGTCAACAAAGACGGCAAGATGGATGTTCTGACTGGCGAAATCTGGTACGAAGCGCCCGACTGGAAACCGCACCGGATCCGCAAAGGCAAAGACGACTACACCGATGGCGACAAGAACGTCTATAGCCAGAGTTTCGCATGCTGGACGGAAGACCTAAATGCAGACGGCTGGCCCGATCTGATTGTCGTCGGCTTTCCGGGCGCGCCTTGCCATTGGTACGAAAATCCGCAGGGCAAGGATGGAATGTGGAAAGAGCATTTGATCTGGCATAGTGCTTGTAATGAGACGCCGCTCTATGCCGATCTTCTCGGCAACGGCAAGCGCGTGCTGGTGATGGGCTTCCAACCAAAGGGCAAAGAAAACGAAGGCCAAATGGCCTATTTCGCACCGGGCGCCGATCCGACACAGATTTGGGAAATGCACCCGATCAGTGAAGCCAGTATTCCTGCGAAACAGCAAGACGGCAAGCCAATTGCGAACACCGCCAAGCTTATTCCGGGAACATTCAAATTTGCTCATGGCCTCGGCGTCGGCGATGTCAACGGCGACGGCCGAGCCGATGTAATCTGCACCTCCGGCTGGTGGGAACAGCCGACCAAGGACGAGGGTAAACCATGGGCTTTCCACAAAGCGCCCCTCGGTCCTGATTGTGCCGACATGTACGCCGCCGACCTTGATGGCGATGGCAAGGCGGACATCATCTGCAGCTCGGCCCATAACTACGGTATCTGGGCTCACATGCAAAAGGCGAGCAAAGACGGCGAACCGACCTTCTTGAAGAAGGATCTATTTCCCAAATTGGTATCACAGACGCACGCGATGCATTACGTCGATATCAACGGCGATGGCTTGAAAGATTTAGTCACCGGCAAACGCCGTTGGGCTCACGGCACACATGGTGATGCCGACCCGAGTGCGCCTCCTTCTCTCTATTGGTTCGAGGCCAAGAAGGGTTCGGATGGGATCATCAGCTTTGAACCCCATCTGATCGATGACGACTCGGGCATCGGTACGCAGTTCGTCGTCGCAGATTTCAATGGCGACAAACGGCCCGATATTGTGGTGGCAAACAAATACGGTGTCTTCATCTTCGGGCAAGTGGCCGGAAAATAACTTGAGATGCGCAAGTAGATGCAAACGCGATTTCACTTTTGTTCCATGAGCGGTGTCGAGGAAGGGCACCGTCGCTCCTAACGAGAGTCCAGTTGGAGGTAGCCGAGCACCGTTGGGGCTTCCGGTGTTGCATGGTCTTTCTTCCGTAGAGAATCAAACCATGTTTTCTTCCATGCTCATGGCCTTGGCTGTTTGCGTATCGCTACCGGATACGCCGCGTTTTGAAGTGCATTCGACGTCTGAGAAACTCCTTGTCGGGTCGATTGACTCGATGCGCTTAGACGGGACAATCGAATTGCGCGATCAAAAATTGGTGGCCGGCCCGGATGTGATTTCGTTGCGGAAGCTTTCCGAGCCTCTGCCGCAAAAGCCTATTGCCGGTCATGTAGTCTTATTCAACGGCGATTGCGTCACTGGCTCGGCGGTTGCCATAGCCGACGCAAAACTGGAATTCAACGCGCCCTTGATTAGGTCTATTTCGAAGCAAATGGAAGAAGGGAACCTGCATTTTCCGCTGACGTCAATCGCCTATCTTTGGCTCCGTTCGCCCGACAGCCTTGACAAAGAACGATATAAGGCAGTCTTCGCCAAAGAGCGAACGCTCGACCTTGTCGTCCTTCGCAACGGCGATGTGGCAGCAGGGACGTTGACGGAATTAAGTAGTCGCAAGAGTGAGTTGCTCATGGAAGTTGGAATGGAAAGCCGGGCCATTGGCCTTGGTCAAGTCATCGGAATTGCGCTAAGCACAAAAACGGCCAGGGCTCGCACCCCGCCGCTGCCATTCAGTCATCTTGTTTTAGAGGATGGGTCGCGCTTATCGCTGGCAAATATCACAGTCGAGAACCGATTGCTTTACGGAGTCACCGTCTATCGCGAAAGGCTACAAATTCCGCTCGACAAGCTGGCAAGTCTCGACGTCTACGGCGGCAAAGCTCTCTATCTTTCAGACCTTAAGCCGTTGGATTATGTCTATCGTTCATACCTTAACGAAAATTTTTTGTACGGTTCCGACCGTAATATCGAGGGCGATGATTTGCATCTGAAGACCGCTATCGGAATGCAAACCTACGATAAAGGCCTCAGCTTGCATGGTGAATGCACACTCGCTTACGCAGCAGAAAATTGCCGTCGGTTTGAAGCAGTCGTTGGACTCGATCCAAAGCTCGGGGCTCGCGGCGCTGTGCAGTTGGCGCTGTCGATTGATGGCCGTGAGGTGGCGCTGAACAATGGAAAGCCGCTGACACTCGAGAATGGTCCACTCTATGTCAAGCAGCCGCTCGACAAAGCCAAACGTTTGACGCTCATGGTGAAATCGAGCAGTGGACATACCGTCGGCGCTTACGTCAACTGGTGCGACGCCCGGCTTATTCGTTGAGTAGACTCATCAACCATCCGCCGGCCGGGTCAATTCGAGGACTGCCCAAAGCGATGGGTCTTCGGCAAATGGAAAATCGCTGCCGACACTCGGCGTCTGCTCCCCCAATTCAAAATCCCGCACTGCATAATAAACGCCGAGCTGCGGGTTCTGTTCCGGATCCCAACCGTAGAGGATGTTCGCCGATAGGAAGGCTTCAAGCCGGTACCCGTTTTTAGTCCGCTCAATGCGAAACGGCACATCCGTGGACGTTGCCAACGGCGCATCCTGCAACGCGCGGTTAATCTTTGCTTGAGCAAACAAGGGCTCATCGCGTTCGCTGCCGCCGCCCGCTGCGAGGAAATGAAATTGATGGCACGTCTTCGCGGCCCGGTGCGCGGAACGATCGCCGCGAGTGTCTATCCAAAGGCTGACACCATCGGACTGGCGCAGTCGGTCGGGATCGCCGATTGGCGGATTCTCTTTTCCTCGAACTTCGACCACCAGGCCGAGCCCTGTTTCATTCCAACCCATGCGAACGTCGGCAAAACGAGGCGCTGCATCGATCTCCGAGAACGAATCGAGACATGCTGATTCGGGTATATCGATCAAGCAATCCTCCTCATCGCGGGGCATATTGGCAACTTGCGGGCATGAATACATCAGGCGCGTGAGAAAGCGATAAGGAATGACGGACATGACTTCTCCAATGGCCTCCGTTTGCGGTCTTGCGCTCACGGCGCCAAAAAAAGTGAGCTGAGAAGATAAGGCCTCAATCCCCTGCCGCGTGCACCGGCTCCAGAAGGCTGCGCGTCAGCACCTTCTTCGCCTGGTCGAACTCCGGCTGCCAGAGGATTTCCGGCGAGCCGTTGATCATGCAGTCGCGGACTTTTTCGAGCGTGTTGCGGGCCATGTGCGGGCATTTGTTGCAGGCGCATGTAATGCCCGGCACGGGTAGATAGTTGTGTTGGGGATGCTTCGATTGTAATTGCCACATCATATTCGCTTCGGTGGCAACGAGAAAATCGGTCGCCGTTTTGAAGCTGCCGACATGTTTAATCATGGCTTCCGTGCCGCCGATGAAGTCGGAACGTTCGAGGATGTTCGCGGGGCATTCGGGGTGGGCGATCGTCCGCGCTTGCGGATATTGCTTCTTCAGCTTCAGGAGATCTTGGACGCTGAAAATCTCATGAACCATGCAGGAACCATCCCACAAGATCATCTTTCGACCAGTCGCTTCCTGGATGTATCGTCCCAAGTGTTGATCGGGAACAAAGAGAATTTCGTAATCTTCGGAAACGCCGTTGACGATCTCGAGAGCATTCCCGGAAGTGACGACCCAATCCGATAAGGCCTTCACTTTGGCCGAGGAATTGATGTAGGTGATTGTTTGAAACTTACGGCCGTTCTCGCGCAGCATCTCCTGGTAGCGGGCAAGCTTTTCGGGTGGGCAGCTATCGACGAGCGAACAGCCCGCTTTCAGGTCGGGAAGCAGCACCTTTTTGGCGGGGTTGAGCATCTTCGCGGTTTCCGCCATAAAGAGCACGCCGCAAAAGACGATGATGGGCGATTGGACGTGCGTGGCCTCGCGGGCGAGTTTAAGGCTGTCGCCGGTAATGTCGGCCAGTTCCTGAATTTCGCCCTCTTGATAGTAGTGGGCCAGAATGGTGGCGCCGAGTTTCTTTTTCAGGTCTCGTATCTCACCGGCGATGTCGCCGGCAACGGAAGCGGTCATAACGAAGTTCCTTGTTTTTTAAGTGGCGGAGGAACGAACCCACGCTCGCAGTGCATTATAGTCGTAAATGCCCGCTGCTTCAGCGCTTGTCAAATGATGCGTTCGCCGATAAAACAAAAATCGTTCCTCTTCATTTGATTCCCCCGTCCGGAGTTGCGTGCGGGATGCCACTGTTCCTCGACTGGCGGACCGTCAGCGACCCAGCCGAGGTTGTGCGCCCTGTCGTCGAAGCGTTCGAACAAGGCAGCTTGGTCGTTTTACCCTCCGAAACAGGCTACTTAATCGCGGCCAGTGCCGCCCGGCCTGACGCGGTTACTCGCTTGCTGCTGACGTCGCCAGAGACCGCTGATACGGCTGCGGTCGTCGTCTCGGGTGCCTCGGAAGCGGAAGCGATCCTGCAATCGTTGAGTAGAAGTAGCCGTCGGCTTTTGGAGCGGCTTTGGCCTGGTCCGGTGGGCATTGCAGCCGCTGACAAAGACGGCCTCAATCAGGTTCGACTTCGCTCTCCCGGCCACACGGCGATGCTGAAACTGGTGGAAAGTGTCAACGCACCGTTTGTCGTGATCGAAGTGGGTCAGCACGAGCAAACCGCCGCCGTTGTCGCGGAACGTTTGGGCGATGCAGCAACAGTTGTAGTCGATGCAGGCCCTTTGCCTTTCAAACCGACTACCTGGGTTGCTTTTGACGGAAGCGGCTTCAAGATCGTTTCGCCGGGCGTCGTATCAGAAGCGGAGATTCTGGCGGCGGCAGCTGTTTGGATTGTCTTCGTCTGCACGGGAAACACGTGCCGAAGCCCAATGGCTGAGACGCTGTGCAAGATTCGCCTGGCGGCAATGCTTGGGTGCAACGTTGATGATCTTTCGCAACTTGGTTTCGTCGTTTCGTCAGCAGGTGTGTCGGCCTATGCCGGGGACGGACCAACCCCTGAAGCGGTCGACGTGCTCCGAGAACTAGGCGCCGACTTAAGCGACCATCGCAGCCAACTGCTGGCCGTGGCAAGCGCGGCCAAGGCCGATCATCTGATCGCGATGACGCGAAGTCATTTGTTGGCGGTGTTGACGCGCTATCCGCTTGTTGGCGGATCGATGCGTTTACTGTGTGGACTAGAAGGCGATCTCGACGACCCCATCGGCGGGGGGCGTGAGGTTTACGAGTCTTGTGCGCGGACAATCGTTCGTCACCTCGACCGTTTGATTGAGGAGCTGGTTCGCTGATGAAGATCGTGATAGGTAGTGATCATCGTGGCTTTTATGTCAAGCAGCGCCTGGCCGGCCTCATGCAATCGCTCGGCCACGAGGTGAACGATCTCGGAGTCGCCGATGGCGACTCGAACGTCGATTATCCCGACTTTGCGTTTGAAGTGGCGCATGTCGTCGGAAATGGCGATCACGATCGCGGCATCTTGATCTGCGGCACAGGCATCGGCATGTGCATCGCCGCCAATAAGGTGCACGGCGTTCGGGCCGCCTGCTGCCACGACATTATCACGGCCGAGATGAGCCGTCGGCACAACAACGCCAACATCCTCTGTCTCTCGGCCGATATGCTCGGCGAAGAGTTGATGGACCGCATGACGCGAATCTGGCTTGAAACCGCCTTCGACGCCGGCCGGCATCAACGCCGCGTGGATAAAATCATCAAGTTCGAAGCGGAACAAAAAAAAGCCTAAACCGCTCTCGACGCCGTTCGCGGTCGTGGCTATCGTCTCTCTCATGATTCGGGAAATGCGAGCTGCGAAGATGTTGCCTGAATGGGCCGAGCCGATGCAGCGGCCAAAAGGGCCGCGCACCTGGAACAATAAGTTCGGCGAAGCCTTTCGCGGCTTGAAGCGTGGCGTGCGCGGTCAATCCAGTTTCTTCGTTCACTTCTTTTTTGCCGCGCTTGCCTTGGCTGCTGCTATCGCCCTGGATTGCTCGCTTGTCGAATGGTGCTTGCTCATCTTCTGTATTGGCGGTGTCCTGACCGCCGAGCTCTTCAACAGTGCGATCGAGACTCTGTTCCGCGGGCTTGATGAATCGGCGAAGTCGCGCTGGTATCACTGCCTTGATATCGCCGCCGGCGCTGTGCTCATTGCCAGCGTCACGGCCCTTCTAGTCGGCTTGCTCGTTTTCGGCAATCGTCTGGCGAGGCTCTTTGGCCATTGGTGAATTAAGCACGAATAGAGCCGCCCGCGTCGTTAGTGTACGGGACTGACTATCTTCGCCATTTGGCATCGGTTGATTTCGCCGCCACCCTGCTTGCCAGGGTGAAGCGCATGTTCGTAGCCAGAATAGGTAGATGGAATAATCTCGCCGCCACCCCGCTTGCCGGGGTGGAGCGCCGGTTCATTTGCCGCGATTCTGATTACGAACCGGCGCTCCACCCCGGCAAGCGGGGTGGCGGCGATCCGCACGATTCGCGTTTCTAGCTACGAACTCGCGCTCCACCCCGGCAAGCGGGGTGGCGGCGAATCCGAATCGGAATGCAACCGATGCTGTATCGCAAGCCTGAATCGCTCAATGAGCCGTCCCGTTCGGCGGTGGAGGCGGCGGCAACCGATAATTCTCTTCGCCAAAGTTGAATTCAGGATTCAATATCGGCTTTTTGACTTCTTTCACGGGTGGGTTGACCCGTTGGCGATAAGCTTCTTCCATCTCGTCGCGAAGCGCACGCTCTCGGCCGCGCTGCCATAGACTCCACCATTTGACAAAATTCCAAATTGCCAGCAAGGTAGCCCCGCCGCCAAGCATTTTCGCCCGCAACCAGTCTTCCAGCATACGCGGAAAGATCATCGGCCCGATCACTAGCGCAGTCAGTGCTACGCCGAGCCAAAGCAGAAACAGCGAAAAACTGACCCATTTTGCATTCATCGGCTTGTTCCGAGGGTTTGATTTTTATTGTGCGGAAAGCAAGGCGCATTCGCAATCCTGAAAATGGAGCCGATTGAAAACTCGCCTTCCCACCCTCCCCCCGGCTTTGCAAAGCCAGGGGGAGGGTAAAACGGGCTTCACGAACGTTTAATGAATTAGGCTAATTTCTGCTGGCGCACCAGTTCTCGAACTTCAGCGTTGTTCGTCGTTCGCCGAAATGTCATCCAATTCCTAAAATTTCCGAGCGGGACGAACCTCTCCGCGGGCCCGACTGGGCGACAACGTTTTATTCACCGTACGAATTAGGCCCCGCGCGGCCTTGCTGAAAAAAGGGAGAATCCTGATGCCGTTGGTACCGATGCGCCTTCTGCTCGATCATGCCGCCGCCAACAACTATGGTCTGGCCGCCTTCAACGTCAACAACATGGAACAGATTCAATCGATCATGGAGGCCGCAAAAGAGACCGATTCGCCGGTCATTATCCAGGCTTCGCGGCGCCCGCAGCTATTCGCAGGACGCGTACCTTCGCCATTTGATGCTTGCTGCCGCCGAACTCTATCCGAACATTCCGATCGTCATGCATCAGGATCACGGCAACGGGCCAAAAACCTGCAAAAGCGCGATCGAGCAAAATTTCACCTCGGTGATGATGGATGGATCCCTCGGCGAAGACGGCAAGTCGCCGGCTACCTACGAATATAACGTTCAAGTCACTGCCGAAGTCGTGAAGGCGGCTCATCCGGTCGGCGTGTCAGTCGAAGGCGAGCTCGGCTGCCTGGGATCTCTCGAAAGCGGCGAGGGCGAGCAAGAAGACGGCCATGGCGCCACGGGCAAACTCGACCACAGCCAACTGCTTACCGATCCCGTGCAGGCGGAAGACTTCGTGCGCAAGACCGGCGTCGATGCCTTGGCGGTAGCCATCGGCACGAGCCACGGCGCTTACAAATTTACCCGCAAGCCGGACGGCGCGGTGCTGGCCATGGATCGCATCATTGAAATCCATCGCCGGCTTCCCAATTGCCATATGGTGATGCATGGAAGCAGTTCCGTGCCGCAGGAGTTGCAAGACATCATCAACAAGTATGGCGGCAAGATCAAACAGACCTGGGGCGTGCCGGTCGAAGAAATCCAACTCGGCATCAAGCATGGCGTGCGCAAGATTAACGTCGATACCGACAACCGCCTTGCCATTACCGGCGCTATTCGCAAGGTGCTTGCTGAAAGCCCCGACAAATTCGACCCGCGCGACTATTTGAAACCCGCCCGCGATGCCATGCGCGAAGTCTGCAAAGCCCGCATGGTCCAGTTCGGCCAAGCAGGCAATGCCGGCAAGATCAAGCCGGTGACATGTAAAGAGTTTGCAAAGGTTTATGCGTAACGTTTCTTGTAGGGTGGGTGAAGGCTTTGCGAAACCCACCTTTGCATCAACAGGCGAGCAATTCTACATGATTGAAAAAGTCGAATATCGCGGCTGGAAAAACAACCTCCGCATCAGCAATGGGCAGGCTGAGATTGTCGTGACGCTCGAGGTCGGCCCGCGCATCATCAGCTATCAGCTTCCAAGTGGTTTCAACGTCCTCAAGAATTACGAAGAACAAATGGGCGGCGTTGCAGAACCCGAGTGGCAGATCCGGGGCGGGCTGCGTTTTTGGCTCGCGCCGGAGGATTTAACGAGAACCTATTTCCCGGACAACCATCCGGTTTCATACGAACAACTCGGGGCCAATCGGGTTCGCTTCACTCCGCCGGCGGAACATGAATATGGCGTGCAAAAGGAGATGACTGTCTCGCTAAACGATTCCGGGACACACGTTGATATAACGTTGAAAGTCACGAATATCGGCCCGCTCGAAACCGAACTGGCGCCTTGGGGCCCCACGGTGATGGCGCCTGGCGGAATCGAAATCATCCCGCAGCCGCCGCATCGCAATCATCCGATGCACCCCAAGAACGCCAGATCGCCGGCCGATTTTGCCCCAAGCCAGGAGCTGATTCTCTGGCCTTACTTTGACTTCACGGACAGCCGCTGGATCTTTGGCAGCAAATACATCTTGCTAAAGCAAGATGCCGCCAAAGGCCCGACGAAGATCGGCTTGGCTCATCGCCAAGGTTGGGTCGGCTATCTGAATCAGGGCAATTTGTTCGTCAAGCATATCAGCTACTTCGAAGGCGCCACTTATCCCGATATGGGAACCAATTATCAAACGTTCTCGAACGAAGAGATGCTCGAAATGGAAACGGTCGGCATTCTCGCACGGTTGAAGCCCGGTGCAAGCGCTGAGTTGAGTGAAAGCTGGCAACTCTTCGGCAACGTACCGGATGTAAAAACCGAAGCGGATGTCGACAAGTATATTCTTCCGCTCGTAAAAGGGCGTTAAACGAGCGTTGCCGGGACGTTCACTTCAGCGGCCCGGCAAAACTGCCACTTTCTTGATAAGAGTCGGCTGGACGGGCTTTTCATTATCCGCCGATTCCGGATCGGAACTTTTCACCGGCTGCGCGGCGATTTGTTTCAGCACGTCGATCCCGCTGGTTACGTTTCCAACTACAGTAAATTTGCCATCGATCGCCGGCGCCTTGCCGAGCGTAATGTATAAACGAGTGCCTGCACTGTTTTCGTCTTCCTCGTGCCAGAAACCGACTGTGCCCTCCGCATGTTTCAAATCGGGCTGAAATTCGGAGCGGACATAATAGCCAAGATGGCCGTATCCTTCGTCGCCCGTGCCCAGCGGGCACCCGGCTATCAAGAGGTCGCTGCGCCTGCCGGCTTCATCCTCCTGCTGGACGTTGCGTTCGAACACGAGCCCTTCGTAATAACCGACTTCGACCAGTGCGAGCAGATTGCGGACATGATTCGGCGCGAGCTCGGGCTTCAAAGCGATTTCAATCGGCCCTCGGCTTGTTTCCATTTTCAGAGTGAATGGAATCGGCTTGTTTGCTGAATCGGTAAGTCTGATTTTAGGCCAACGTTCTTCGATCGAAGCTCGCAAACGGCCGGTGCCTTTGCCGCCTAAGGTCACTTCCGGCGGAAATTGGCCATCGAGCACATCGGTGCTGACGGCCTCATCAAAAGTTTGATCGAAGCGAATCGACTTGTTCGGCTCGGTCGCCGCAGTGCCGGTTTCAGCGCCATCGGCGACAACGACCGAACGGATCAGCGCGTTAGGACCATCCGCTACCGTGGGTGGCTCGGGCGACTTGCCGCAACCGCTAAGCGTAACGTTGATCAAGCAGAATGCCAGCAAGCCATTTCGGGCTAAGTGATACAGAGTCGCCATTCGCGTTCCATCCATTCAAGTGAAGGTAGGCGCGGCGACGATAGGGTTCCCTGCGATACCGGTCAAGAGGAGATTTGTTGCGAAAAGAGACGAGGGCGCGCCAACGGATTCTGGCGAGCGGCGCGGCGTAAGCCCGCCGTGGTTCCGAACCCACGGCGGGCTTACGCCGCGCCGCTCGCCAGAATTGCCAGACAGAGTTAGCGCTCCCACGCACAAAAACCCGCCGGCGGAGCGTCCGGCTAATAAAATAACAACCTCGCCGCCAACGATTCTAAGGAGCGTTATGATCCGTTGCACTCTCGCATTCGTTTTGTTCTTGGCAACTGCCGCCTTGCTTCAGGCGGAGGACGCTCCCTCAATAACAAAAATCAAAGACGGTCTTGAATTCAAGATCGGCAAAGACGTCGTCACGCGTTATCACACCGGATCGAGCGCCGCCAAGCCTTATTTCTGGCCGGTTTACGCATCGGGCGAAATTCCGGTCACCCGCGCGTGGCCTATGGAGAAAGGGGCGCCGAAGGAAACGACCGATCACGTCCATCAGAAGTCCATTTGGTTCTGTCATGGCGACGTAATTCCCGAAGGCGTCGAGTTGAAACAAAAGATCAGAGGGGTGAAAGGCGTCGATTTCTGGTCCGAAGCGCCAGGTCACGGCATCATCGCCTGTGTTGAAGTGGGTGAGCCGAAAGCAAACGAGCGCATGGCTTCGGTGGTGACCAAAAATGAGTGGCGAACCGCCGATGGCGTCAAACTGCTCGATGAAACCCGTAAAATTCAACTCGAACCGATGCCCGGCGGACTGCGTTTGATCGTGCTTGAGATCGATCTTCACGCGTCCGTCTGCCCGATCACGTTTGGAGACACAAAGGAAGGGGCTATCGGGATCCGCGTCAGCGATGAGATCAACGCCAAGAACGGCGGTCATTTTTATAGTGCCGAGGGCAAAGTCGACGAGAAAGAGATCTGGGGCCAACCTTCGAAGTGGTGCGATTACGTCGGCACAATTGGCGGCAAGACGGCAGGCATCGCGCTATTCGACGATTCGAACAACAAGTCGGCGAGTTGTTGGCACGCCCGCGACTATGGCCTCATGGCCGCCAATCCCTTTGGCCGGACAGAGTCGTTCCCGAGCAAGAAGGGGAAAACCGATCTGCTGAGACTCGCCAAAGGCGAACATCTGAAGTTGCGCTACGGCATTCTGGTGCATCCGGGCAGTACGAAAGAAGCAATGGTCGGCGTGGCGTATGACGCTTTCTTAATTCGGGTCGATTAAAGCGCGGCATTGGAACATTGAACTCCCAGCTGGACGCCTAAGCGAGTAAGTCAGGTTTCGATAAGGGGCCAGACCAAGCAAAAGCATTTAGCCACGGATTAAACACAGAACAAACACGGATAAAACCAAAGGCGGTTAAACAAAGTGATTCGTTGCGCCTGCAGTGACAAAGCTTGGTTAATTCATGTTCCGTCTGTGTTTAATCCGTGGCTGACGATTTTTGCTTTGGAATTCTTCTCGATTGGCAGCCTCGCTAGCTGTTCAACTCCGGGAACACATCTGCGGATAAGCCAAACGAGCGCAACTGCTCGCTTAATTTTTTCATGGCAGAGAATCGCCAATTGGCTATCTGCTGTTCGTTCACCGCCAGAAACTTGGCTACATCCTGGTTGCCCCAGCCTTTGACCAGCAAGAGTTCCAAAGCCTGCAGGCGTTGAAAATCCCCGCTCTGGCGCCATTGATCAATCAGCTGCCGCAGGGCGCGAGCCAATGCTCGATGCTCGAGCTCGACTCGTTCACGGCTGCGCGCCATGCTGGACGCCGCCCGTTGGCCGGCGTCGGTTTCTTCGTTTATCTGTTCCTCACCGACCGCGCCCATCTGGACAGGCCGTCGGCCGATCTTGCGCAGGTAGTCGGTGATCTTGTAAGAAGCGATCGTGAATAAATACGTCTGTAGATCGCGCTTCTCGTCGTAGTTGGGGAGGCTGTGAAGGAAGCCGATCAGCGTCTCTTGCACGATGTCTTCGCTGGCAGCTCGATCGTGCAACTTATGGATCGCGAAGGCCAGCAATCGGCCTTCGTACCGCTCGATCAATTGCTCCCAGGCGCGTTCGTCCTTATCGCGGATCTGACGAATCAATAACAAGTCGGATTCAGAAGACATAAACGCTGACTCGGCCTTATCTCACCAACACGCTATTAGCCTCATTCTATGGCTAGCAATGCGCGTGCGGTTTCCCGGCGCACTTCTTCATCGGGATCTAACAGCAAAGGCCGTATTTCGGGTAGCAGGAGGCGGGCATCGGTTCCTAGCGATGCCAGATAGATGACAGCCGCTTTGCGAACGCGGGTGGTCTCCGCCAGCAAGATACGGCCCATGGCCGGCAATGTCTCGCTGCGATTCGCATCGATGAGCGCCAAGGTGCGCATCGCCTGTACGCGCATGTCCGGATCGCCGCTCGCCGCCAGGCGTACTACGGCGCTTGTCGCAGGCCGGCTCACGTTTCCGCCCTTGCCCAACGCTGTCAGTGCAACGCTGCGCACATCCAAGTCGGTGTCAGCGGCGCGCTCTGCTAAAGCCGAAATGATGATCGCTCGCTCGGCGCGCATAGCGCCGTCATAAAGTCGGCCAAGCGTGCGTGTCGCCACCCAACGTACAAATACATCGGCATTCCGCGATGCGTCTACAATCGAGGCTAGAAACGGTCTGGCATCCGCCCCTTGGTGTTCAAAGCCTTCAATGGCGACCAGGCGAATATCGGGCGATGGATCGTTCAAGCGCCGGGCCAGCGCAGGCAACAACCCCGCCGTGCCGGACAACAGCGGATCTTCGGGCGGCGGATTGCTGCTCAATATCGAGAAATCGTTTGGCGGAAAGCGCCGGCTGGCCAAGGCCATCGCCCGGGCCTGCATCACGGCTTCAACCGCACGAGTCGCCGAGCGGCGGGTCTCGATGTCTTGAGCCTGCGTTGCTTGTTCCAAAGCCGATGCGCTCACGTTGAGCGCTTGAAGGGCTGGCTGCAACAGCAACCATTTGAGTTTTGCTTCGAGAGGGTCAATTACCTTCGTGTCGCTATTGCTCGACGCCGGATCGGGCAGGACCTCTGAAATCGCCCGCGCCAGTTGACGGATGCCGTCGGCGCCGGCTCGCTTCACTCGATCGTCGGGATCTTTCAATGCGATCTGACAGAGCGGCAACAACAGTCGGGCATCTTCGCTAAAGCGAACCCAGACTCGCTCATCGCCAGCCATGGCCGGCACCCAATTATGAAACCACGCAACCCCGGCAGCGCCCCCGCCTGCCATCGCCACGCTGCCCGGCGTGCCGACAATGAAGATGCCCGGCCTGCCAAAATTGCGCGTGGAAGTCACCACCAATTCATCCAAACAAAGGCCCGCTGCTAGGCGCACCTGAGCCGAACGATCCGCGAGGGCATCTTTCAACACCGGCGCCGCCAAGCCCGCCGGTGGCGAGAGTTTGGCATAGGCGCTCAGCGCGAGTCGCCGATTCTCGGCGTTGACGCTTCGCTTCAAATATTCGGCAAGATGCCGTGCGGTTGCAGCCGCAGCAGCATCCTTCAATCCCAGTTCAGGAATGAGGACTAGGGCTGCCCGTTGGCGGTCCAAGGCCGGACTCTCCAGCGCCTGGCGAATCAGCTCGGGAGAATCTCGCTCTGGCGCAGGCTGAGCCGATAGAGGCCATGTCATGCTGAGCAGTGAAAGCAGACTGGCACACGCGGTTCGATAAAGCAGTGTCACGGAAAGCACCCCGGCATTGAAAAAGGACTCGGCGACTTTCGCAGAGGCGTTATCATTAGCATGCCCCGATACGGGCTAACTGTCTAGTGGCCGGACCGCTCAGGAGCGATTGCCGCCGCGGTTTCGGACCGGGGCTGGCAATCGTAGCAATCAGGGCGATTGTGCCTGGAAAGTTGAATTCACCCGATATATCGTTGCCCGCACCCGATAGCCCTCGTGATGGCGGATCGGTTGATAGCCATCGTAAAAGTCGGGACTGGTGCGCAATGGCCAAACGCTGTGCCATTCTATCACACTTCGAGGCGTGAGTTGTTCCGGGTCGATCACGAGAGATTGTCCATAAGGCCGTACAAGCGGGTCGGGGCAGATCAGCCAATCGCCGTCTTGGAGAACTGATTCTTCAGGGAAGACAGCTCGACACCCTTCCCGCTCCGCATAGTATTGAAAACCCCAATGCCCCGTAAACCAAATGCGCTCATTACCATCCGGCTGCCGTTGGATCCAGTTGACGCAGTCTGTGACGGCATGCTTCTCATCGAGTCCATCCCGAAAGTCAGTCGTCGCGAATAGTACGCCCAGCCCGACGCCGAATCGCGCTGTTCGATTGAGGAGATGTCGCAGCGCGCTCGACGTCTCTTGGATCGCGAGCAGTTGGCCGCAGATTAGCATGGTGACCACCCAGACTCCCAGCATCCGCCGCACAGCGGGGAAGGGGGTCATGGCAAATGTCGCCAGGCATTCCAGTGTGAGCCAGCCGATAAGAAAGTAAGCGGCACGATCGACTTTTGGCCGTTTATAGACGAGCCAGATCAGTCGCACTACCGAAGTCGCTAGCAGCAGCACAAAAATGACGCCGAAGGCGCCGGCCACAATAGTGCTGACGGAAATCTCATTGCGAATGTTGGTCGGCTGGCGCTCGAACACGGCATAAGGCTCGGGCACGAGAGCCATCGCCATGAAGCCACCGATGAAGAATGCTACCGCGCCGTTGACCCAACGCCGACTCATTCCAATGGCCAAGAGCATGCAGACGCTGGCCGCCGGCGTCAGTCCGCCAAGGATGCCGATGAACGGAATAATCAGCGTTGATTTTTTGTCGATCGTAGCAGCGAACTCGGCTTCCAAGCGCTCGACGAACGGCAACTGTTTTACGTCGGCTTTCGGCTGCTCGCGCCGTGCTTCAAGCTGCGAAAGGAAGTGAGATCGACCGTAGACTTGCACAGATAGGCCTCCCAACCAACGAACAGAGCCGCGCTGATCGCCGCTGCGACAATGGCCGCGCGCACGCGCCTTTGGATCACTGCATAGAGACAAATGGTCGCCATCGCCGTGGCGCCAGTATATTTTGTCTGCGCTGCCAAGCCGCCGAGGACACCGCTCAATAGCACCAGTTGCCAGCGAATTTTTTCCGAATCGACAGCCTTCATAAATAGGGTGACGGCCGCCAGCTCCAGCGCGAGTGAAGGTAGATCGATCATCACGTTCAAGCTTGGCAAGAAAGCAGGAGAGAGCGCAGTGGCTGTGAGCAAGGGTTTTTCGCAACCGGGTGCGAACCGCTTGAACAGCGCTGCCAAGGCATAGAGCAGGATGAGACAAAAAGGAAACAGCCAGAGTTTAAGCAGAATCAGATTTTGTCCGAAGGTGGCTGCCCCCGCCGCAAGCCAATAAGGCATCACCATCGGCAACAGCAAGCTGAAGGCGCCCTGCCCTTCCTGATACCAGATCAGCTCGAAACCATCGGGCGGCGGGCCATATGGCTGTGCAGGATTGGCAAGAATGGCTGGAACACAAAAGAGGTAAGCGGGATCGTCGATCACTGCGGGTTTGAAAGCATTCGCCAGACAGAAAATAATGGCCAACGACCAGGGAGCCATAAGGAAGGCGGGAGTTTTCATGTAACAAAAAGCCATCTGATTGAACCGATCATCGTTTGGCGACAGGTATCTTTGTATTCACTCTCTATCCTAAAGCCGTGAATGGACCGTCAAATTTAGAGCGCCCTAAGCTAGTACGCGGCGCTGCTCGATATTGAGGAGCGGATACTTGTGAAGCGCCGACGCAGAGGCTTTGGGCTGCGAAGCGATTTCGCCACGCGAACGGAGCGGGACGAGCCAGCGAGCTTTATCGTTCGCATACCTTGATTCGCCGATGGCTTTGAGCCTGAAAGGCTCATTCTACCAGCCCAGGCCGGAGACCCGGCTTGCCGGGTCGGAGGCCTAGGTTCATCCGTAACCGTAGTCCATCGGCCCTGTAAGGGCCGTTCATCGCCGGCAGACCCAGGCCTTCGTCCCTTTCAGGGACTTCGACCTGGGCTGACCGAACGAGCCTTTCAGGCTCGAACGCGTGTGCCGTTATGCTTAAGTCGGTTGACGAGCGTCCGGTTTTTGAGCCTTTCAGGCTCAAAATCAGGTCCAAACCCGGGAACATCTTCGGAAAACGAACGGCCGTTAGCCGTGACGCGAAGACGTCAGCGGGCGATCATGCGCCGATTGCGTAATATAATTTCAGTATCGCAAACATTCGGGAAAGGGTTTCCTTCATGCAATCGTTGACCGTGTTGGCCGAGCCCCCTGCGCCCATTCCTTCGCCCAGGCGTTTGCCTTCCTGGCTCAAGCGCTCGTTTCCCACCGGGAACGAGAATGGCTTCACTAACGGCCTGTTGCGCGAACTAAAACTCGAAACCGTCTGCGAAAACGCCCGCTGCCCGAATCGGCCCGAGTGCTACTCGCGGCGTACGGCCACCTTCATGGTGCTCGGCAATGTCTGTACCCGACCTTGCGGCTTTTGTTCCGTGCCGCGCGGAGAGACACTTGAGGTCGAGGACGACGAACCGGCTCGCGTTGCCGAGGCAGCCTTCCGCCTTGGGCTCAAGCATGTTGTCATCACCTCCGTCACACGCGACGATCTACCGGACGGCGGCGCCGAGCATTTCTATCAGTGTGTTCAGGCGGTTCGAAGGCGCCTGAGCGCGGCCGTTGAAGTTTTAACACCTGATTTTCTCGGTGATGTCAACGCGATTGATCGCGTCATTGAAGCCCGTCCAGAAGTCTTCAACCACAACCTCGAGACCGTGCCACGGCTCTATCGGAAAGTCCGAGGCCGGGCGGATTATCACCGCAGTCTCGACCTGCTCGAACGCGTCAAACGCCGTGCGCCGGAGATTGTCACCAAAAGTGGTTTGATGCTCGGCATTGGCGAAACGATTGACGAACTTTTTGATGTGATCGCCGACTTACGCTCGATTGATTGCGACGTCCTGACGCTCGGTCAATACCTGGCGCCGACGTTGAAACATATCCCGGTTGCCCGCTATGTGCAGCCGGCGGAGTTCGACCGCATTGCGGAACGGGCGCGCCTGTTTGGATTTAAGCAAGTGGTCGCCGGCCCGTTTGTGCGTTCCAGTTACCATGCCGATGAAATGGTGAGTGCCTAGCCTTCCGGCGGCGTGAGCGACCGGAGAATCCTGCCTAAAAGTTGATAAAGCTCTTTCTCCAGTCGCTTACGCTCCCGGCTCGCCAACTTCAAAATTTCGACTTGCCCGCTCACGCGCTCCGCAATATCGAAGAGCATTAGCGTCAGTCAGGCCGGCTATTCTTCAACACCGTTTTAAAGTTCGACTATGTCGTTTCAGTCTCCCTTCATCGCGCTCGATGGCCCGGATGGCGCCGGCAAGTCCACTCAGGCAGCCCTGCTTGTGGACTGGCTGCACGAGCGCGGCATCCAAGCGGTTCGTGTGAACGATCCAGGCGGCACCCCCGTCGGCGATCAGCTGCGCCCGATGATTCTCGATCATCGTTCGCAGATCGGCCTGCGCACCGAAGCGATGCTCTTCATGGCCAGCCGGGCCGAACTCGTCGAGAAGATCATTCGGCCTACCTTGGAAAACGGCATTGTTGTCGTCAGCGATCGTTTTCTGCTTGCGAACGTCGTCTATCAAGGGCATGCCGGCGGCCTAGATCCCGAAGAACTCTGGCGCATCGGCCACTTCATCACCTGTGGGGTGGAGCCCGACATCACGTTCGTGCTCGATCTGCCTTTGGAAGTGGCCAGCGCTCGCCGTGGTCGTGATGCAGATCGGCTCGAAGCACGGAGTCGCACCTATCAGGAAAAGGTCCGCGAGGGTTTCATTTACGAGGCATCGCAGCAACCGGAGAAGATTGAATTATTGGATGCCTCCGTGCCGGCCGCCCAATTGCAAAGTCTGCTGCGCGAACGGCTCGTCGGCTTGCTGCGTCAACGCGGCTTTCGACTGCCGGAAAGCTTGTCATGAGTTGGCAACACGTTCTTGGCCACGATGCGGCTGTCGCCTCGTTCAGCGCTGCGTGGAAGCGGGGCCGCCTTGGCCATGCTTATCTGTTTGTCGGGCTCCAAGGAATCGGTAAATTCACCTTTGCCAAAGAGTTGGCCAAGGCCGTTCTTTGTGAAAATCGCGGCAGTAAGTTCGACGCTTGCGACCAATGCGCATCTTGTAAGCTAATGGACGCCGGTACTCATCCCGATTTTTTCACCGTGGCCCGACCCGAAGATAAAAACGTACTTCCCATCGCGCTGATTCGCGGCGAGGAGCAGCCGAAAACAGTTGGTCTTCTCGAGAAGCTATCAATGAAGCCCGCGCGGCACGCGCAAAGTCGCCATCGTCGATGATGCGGACGACTTAAATCCCGAGGCAGCCAACAGCTTTCTCAAAACACTGGAAGAGCCCGCGCCGGGATCATTGCTGCTGTTGATCGGCGGGCCTACCGAAGAATCGCAGATGCCGACAATCCGGTCACGCTCGCAAATAACGCATTTCATGCCATTAGCGTCCGGTCTCATGAAGCGCGTTCTAAGCAAACATGGAATCACCGATGCGTTGCGGCAGGAACGCTTGTTGCAGCTAGCCGGCGGCAGCCCCGGCCAAGCACTTGCGCTGGATGACGAGGAGATTTGGCTTTTCCGCAAGCAGCTTTTGCAATCGCTGAAGCAACCGCGGATTGATCCTTCGATGACGGCCAAGGCATGGATGGAGTTCATCGAAAACGGCGGAAAGGATGCTGCCGCCCACCGCCAGCGGGCCGCGCTGATCTTCCGCTTTCTCTCCGTCATGTTGAAGACGGCGCTGCACCTACACGTCGGTTCGAGTTCATTCGTCATTGATGCAACGGAAGCCCAGGCGCTCCGCGATTTTGCGAGCCGACTCGGCGAAGAGCAACTGCTCTTATGGATGGAGCGAGCGCTCGAGGCCGACCTGCAAGTTGAGCGCAGCGTGCAACTGGTCCTGATCATCGAAGCGTTTCTCGATGCCGTCTGCGGCATGTCGATGGCTACGTGACTCGCAGGCGACTGGGTCTGGGATTCGCGACGGTTGGCCGCCTCTCGCGTCTCTTTATAAATCAATTGGGTTGTCCGTTCCTACCTCCAGGCAGATGAAAGCATACCGATGACCGCACCGACTTACGAAAAACTGAAGGCCCCTGCCACCGGAACCCGCGTCACCGTGGAAGGCGGCCATTGGAAGTTTCCCGACGACCCGATCGTTTGCCTTCTTCGAGGGGATGGCATCGGCCAGGACGTCAACGGCGTGCCGGGCATTACCACGTGCGCCGTTAAAGTGCTCGACGCGGCAGTAGAAAAAGCCTACAAGGGCAAGCGCAAAATCTCCTGGTTCGACGTCCATGCCGGCGATGTCGCGCGAGCCATGTACAACCCCGGCGTCAGCGACGACCAAGTCAAAGCGCTGAACGAAGACGGCCAACGCAAGATCTATCTCCCCGACGACACGATCAAAGCCTTCGAGTATTACAGCCTGGGCCTGAAAGGACCGCTGACGACGCCAATCGGCGGCGGCTTTCGCAGCATTAACGTCTTTTTGCGTTTTCGTTTCGACTTATACGGCTGCGTTCGCCCCGTGAAATACTTCAAGGGCGTCGAAGCTCCTAACCGCAACGCGAACAAAGTCGACATGTGCATCTTCCGCGAGAACACGGAAGATGTCTATTGCGGCGTCGAGTTCAAGAGCGGGTCTGACAAGGCGAAAAAGCTGATTGCGCTTTGCGCGAGTTCGGTTACGGGCCCGATCTGTTGCTCGATTCAGCCGGATTAGGCGTGAAAATCATGTCGCCGGAACGGACCAAGCGGCTCGTGCGCATGGCCATCAAATACGCACTCGACAAGAAGTGCCCCAGCGTCACGCTCGTCCATAAGGGGAACATCATGAAGTTCACCGAAGGGGCGTTCAAGGATTGGGGATATGAATTGGCCAAGGCCGAGTTTCGCGAGCAAATCGTTACCGAAGATGAGGTTTACACCAACCACGGCGGCAAAGCGCCGGCCGGCAAGCTCGTGATTAAAGACCGCATCGCCGACAGCATGTTTCAACAAGTTCAGTTACGACCGGAGGAATATTCGGTTGTCGCCACGCCCAATCTGAATGGCGATTATCTGTCGGATGCGATCGCCGCTCTCACCGGCGGCATTGGCCTCGCTGCCGGCGCCAACATCGGCGACAAAGCAGCGATGTTTGAAGCGACGCACGGAACCGCGCCAAAATACACCGGCAAGAACATGGCCAATCCCGGGGCGGTGTTGTTGTCCGGCGGCTGTTGCTCGAGTTCATGGGCTGGTTCGAAGCGGCCAAGCTCGTAAATGACGGCGTTGAAAAGACCTTCGCCGAAAGTGACGAAACCGCCAAGAAAGGCCCTGGCGGCAAGATGTACGTCACCTATGACATTGCCCGCCAGTTCCCCGGCTATGGGGAACAAGCTGGCGCTAAGAGCGATGAGTTCGCCGGGCGGATCGTGCAGCATATCAACGGGGCATGAGGCTATGCAGCTGCCCGATGCTGCGCAAACTTGCGGAAGATCGAGAGCAGCTGTTGATAATGGCTTTCGAAGCTCCAGCGCCGAGCGGTCTGCCGCGCGGCAACCGCACACGCGGATCGCTTTGCCGAATCGAGCACCTGCGAAATCGCTTCGCCAAGCGAGCGATGATCGTGCGGATCATCGACCACAAACCCTTCTCTGCCTTGGGTGATTAGCTCACTGGCGCCATTGTAGCGGGTGGTGATGACCGGGAGGCCGCAACAGATCGCTTCCAGCGCGACTAGCGAACAGGGATCGTAAAACGTCGGATGGACGAGGAAGTCCGAAGCAAAATAGGCCGCCCGCGGATCGGCTCGGAAGCCGAGAAATTTGACTTTGTCCGCTACACCCAGTTGCTTTGCGAGGCGCTCGTAGCGTTCGAACTTCGGATGACCTACGACCGCAATGCGAAAGCGGCTGGCGCGATCGACGTGCGTTAAAGAGTGCAGCAGCGGGGCTAGACCTTTCAGCCGATAATTCATGGCGACGAACAGGCCCACCGGCTCATCGTCTGCCACGCCCCAGCGGTCGCGCTCTTGACTGCGCTGTTTGAGGCGATCGTCGGCGGCAAAGCGATCCGGGTCAATGGCGCATCGGCAGCACATGCACATCCGAAGGCGCGATGTCATAGAAGGCCTCAAAGTGGTGCTGCACCATGCGGCTGTTGACGATCACCAAGGGCCGTTTTTCGCTCAGATACTGTTTTCTTTCTAGTCGACGAAACGAACGCGAGGCCAGGTCAATGAACTTGAGCAGCCGAGCCGCCAGGCGCTTAAAACCTGGCGGATGTTTCAACAGGTTCTGCGCCGCTGAGGCAACATGAAGCCCGCCCTGCGGGTAAAGAACGTCTTGGCCCCAGGTTTTGTCGAAGCCCATCGTCACATCGTGGTTGTGGTTTTTAAGTGCATCTTCAACCGCTTGACCGAATCGCCAGGGACGTAAGAACCGGGGGCCGCTCGGCGAAGCAAGCCGGTGAAAGTGCATGGTGGATGGCAATGCGCTGGCATCCCAGCGGCAAGCGTACAAGTGGACCGCATGCCCGTCCCGAGCGAGACGGCGGGCCAAGTCGCTAATGTAGTGCTCGCAACCGCCTCGCTCGGGCAGTACGCTTTCATAGCAAAGCGCGATGTTCATCGGTTTCTCCATCACTGTTTGGCGAGCTTGCGCTTCTCGTTGTGCCGGCGATAGAGCCGCCATTTCCAGCGAATCAAGCGGGCCAGCCATTGGCTGCCAAGCCCGTTGCGATAGGCTCGCCAGAAGGCCAGGCGATCTCGGCTTGTCACGCCGGATACTTCGCTCGAATAAAGGAGTTGGGCGAGATCCTTTACTTTCCACCAGAGCGATGCGGTCCGATGGCGGGCTAAGCGATGCAGGTCGATGACAATAAGGCGCTTCGTCCAATTTGGCGGTATCTGCCCAGTATCATCAACGTGGATGTAAAAATGGCAAAGATAAAGATCCTTGTGAAAGACAAAACGGTCGTGGATCAGCCGCGATAGGCGAGCCATTTCGAGCACTAGCGAGCACTTCCACTTTACGAAGGTGGATGCATCAAAATTGGCTTGCGCGAGTGGGATCGCTTCATGCAGAGGAAGCATGTCGGTCAACTCTTCAACTGCCAGAAAGCTCTGCAGTTTTTCCGCCTGCGCCGACGAATTCGCCGGCGGCCATCGCTCGCGGCACGGGCAACCCTAGTCGTTCCGCCCACGTCAGGTTGTTCCACTCTTGCAGTCCGGGAGACCAGGCTCGGCCGGGAAAGAGCAGCGCCAGCAATCCCGCTATACGCGGCAGCTGATAGTGCCGTTTCAGATAAACAATAAGCTTTGCGCCACTGGAATCAGCCAAAGTCCAGCGCCCGATGGAGCGCCCCTGCTTCGCGTGAAAGCGGTCCGCCACTTCCTCGGACATGATGCGTGTTCGCCAGTCGCTCCCGGCAAAGGTCGCCCAATCGGAGTGTTCCCGAAACTTGCTGTAGCCGTGCGTGAGCCGATGCGAGACTGACGGCACATGTTCCTTGCCGGCGATCACTGATGGCAGCACGAGATGCCCTCCATCATCAGGTTGCGAAAGAAATTGATTTCCGTTGCGCCGCAACAGTATGTCATCGACCGCACAACGCGCTCGACATCAGCCTCTCGCCCCCAAATCGTCAGGTTCCGGCGAAAAACGAGCAGGTCGGGTTCAGTGATAGTGAGGTCAGCCGCTTCCTCATTGTGGCGAATGCCGAAGGGAGCAATCGAGCTGGCGGCGCAACCGGCTTCGTGCAGTTGCTTCATTGTCTCTGCTAGAGAGCGCAACAGGCACCGGCGCGAAACATCATCTCCGTCCTGAAGCGCGGCACGCAGCGGCGTTGCGGTTACCGCTTCCGCTAAGAGAAAACTTCTAGCATTTATCGCATGACAATATTGGCCATAAGCCAGCAGTTTAGGCGCTGGAACATGGTGCCTTTCCAGATGGAATAGCAGCCGAGCTGTCCGCAACTCGGAGGACCGCCAGGCGCACCGCGCAGCCAGGCCCAAGCCCGGCCTAGAACTGCGTATCGCTCGCGTACTCGTAAACAAGCGCTCATTCCATTTGATAAGGGCATGAACGACCCATCACGGCGCGCATCGTACAAGCGATCTTGTGCATCTCGCGTTTGTAAATCTTCGACGACCTCCGGTATGGCACAGCACGCCTCGCCGTTCAGCCATATCAGCCGCTGCGCCCCGGCTGCCAGTGCCGGCTGACTCTGATCGCGGATGCTGCGACGACGACGCAAACGCGCGGCCAAGCGAGTTACTCGGCGCTCGAAGTTACTCTTGGAACATACTCGGGCAAACTGAAGATAACTTCGAAGCAACTGCGCCGCGAACTCCGTTCCTGCATTCGCCAGCGTCGCTTGCAAGTGCGCCATGGCACGGGCACGGTATACCGAAGACACCGAACGCCCGATCTTGGCCCGCTGCCAATCGAGCAAGGTGACCGCCTCGGTATCAAGGCTGATCAGAATATGTTTGGCACAGAGATCGGGGTGATCAATACCGGCCTCGTGAAGTTCTGCGCAAAACCGACCGAGGCGGATTGCCAACTTCTTTTCATCCTTCACCTGCGGCAACGCCCGGCGAAGTTCCTCGGCGCCCTTAACTTCTTCGAGAAGCAAGAACGCCCGGCCCTTTTTATCTTCGCCGAACGCCAGCCATCGAGGAGCGGAGATCTGCCGTTCGGCGATCTCCTGCAGCATGAGCCCTTCTCGCCGAGACTTCGAAGCCCAACCGAAACCAGCGCGCCAGTTCCGGTACCGGTCGCGACTGCGGATAACGTGTTCGCGCTTGAGATAGGCAATTCGTCCATCAGTGAGAACGACGCGCATCACGTGCCTATCGGGATGCCCGCTGACGATTTCACCCGGAATGGACAGGAAATCTTCAGCCGTCAACAGTCCGCTGGTAACAAAAAAGGCGGCTTCCGACGAACGAACGATAACGCCGTCCGCGGCGGCTGACGCCACACGGTGTCGAATTTCATTCGCTAGAGAAAGAGTGTCAGCCGGCATGGCGCAAGGTTCCTTCCTGAAGTTTCATGGCCGCCTGCCAGACATCGGCAACGGTCAAATCGCGCATGCAGCGATGGTCGAGCGGACAGGTCCGCAGCTGGCAGGGTCCGCATGGGACCTTCTTCTGCAGGTGGATCGCCTTCGAAAAATAGGTTTCCGTCCACTCGATGAACGTCGGGCCGAATAACGTGATAACCGGCCGATTGAACGCAGCCGCAAAGTGACGCGGGCCACTATCGGTGGTTACGAGCAGATCCAATCGGCGGACGCAGGCTTTGGTCAAGCCAAGCGAGACATCCCGATCGGCTAAAGAAACAACGTTCGGGCACGCAGCTTGTTTCACGATCGCGCGTGCCAGATCGCGCTCATTGGGACCGCATAACACCAGCACCGCACTTCCTCGACGCTCGGCAAACATCCGCGCCAGTTCGGCGAATCGTTCGACGGGCCAGTGCTTGGCCGCACCGAAAGCCCCGCCTGAGTTCAGGCCGATTATCTCGGGATAGCGATCAAACTTTTCTTCGTTCCATAGCTGGTCGGCCTTTGCTTCGTCAGCGGCTGTTGTAAATAGCTCTAAGCGATGGCCGGCCTCACTGATGCCCAAAGGTTGTAGCAGCCGATTGTAGTCGTCAATGATCGGTGTTGGCTTGAACCGCCCTTTACTGTCTTTGAGCGCGTGCAACCGATCGGTCAGCAACATCGATCGGCCGTAGCGCGCGAAACCGATGCGCTGCCGGCAACCCGCCAGGTAAGCAACGGCGCAATGCGGAAAGAGTTCGACAAGAGAACGGCTGCATCGTAGCGATGTTCGCGCAAATGCCGGATGACGCTGAGAGCGCGTTGCTTCCAAGGGCCCTTCTTGTCGTGAGCGATAACCTCATCGAACCAGGGCGATCCCTCGAGCGTCGCCGAAACGTAGGGCTTGCAGACGGCTGTTAGATGCGCCTCCGGGAAGCATCGCGCAGGGCACGGATAGCCGGCGTGGCCATTACCACGTCGCCAATCCAGTTCGGTAGAAAAAGTGCGATGCGCTTCATGCTTTTTCGTTTAGGCCGCCTTCATTTTTTCGATCAGATTGGTCGTTGAGAAACCGTCGCGCAGCATCGCCAGATGGACGCGGCCGCCATGTTGTTCGACGAATTCAGCCCCGACGACTTCGCTCTTCTGATAGTCCGCGCCTTTTACCAGTACATCCGGGCGCACGGCTTCAATCAACTTAATCGGCGTCGCATCGGCGAAGATCGATACGTAGTCAACGCTCTGAAGTCCGGCCAAAACAGCGGCACGGGCTTCGACGCTGTTCACCGGTCTGCTTGGTCCCTTCAACGCCCGCACGCTGCTGTCGCTATTGATGGCCACTACTAGGGCATCGCCTTGTGCTCGTGCTTCGTTGAGGTACTGAACGTGCCCGGCATGGAGAACATCGAAGCAGCCGTTGGTGAACGCGATCTTCTGACCGTTGCGCGGCAAGTCGATCTCCATCGTTAATTGCGGCAGGCTCTTGATTTTGGCGCCCAATGGCGAGGACGGTTGAAAAGAGTGGGCGTACATCAGATCGTGAATAATCTCCTCGCGCGTCACCGTCTCGACGCCGATCTTCTCGACCTCCAGGCCGCCCGCAATGTTTGCCAACCGAATCGCTGGCCCGTAGTCGGCGCCCGCTGCTAGCGCGAGGCTGAGTACGCTCATCACCATGTCGCCCGCGCCGGTGATGT
This sequence comes from uncultured Planctomycetota bacterium, assembly GCA_963718635.1. Lineage (GTDB taxonomy): Bacteria > Planctomycetota > Planctomycetia > Gemmatales > Gemmataceae > JAIOQJ01. The sequence continues at coordinate 1,054,973 of OY970367.1, forward strand.
CATAAACTTGCCTCGAACGCGTAGGAAATATTTCGCAGCGCCCATCGCCACGGCACATGGCCATGCCGTCTTTGTCCAGCGTCACAATGGCCGTTTCCAATTGCAGCGACCTCGCCAACTCCCGGCCCGCTTCGATGGCTTCTGCGTTCGTCTCAATGGAGCGCCCGGTAGCCAGCCCTGCTTCCAAACGATTCGGCGTGATCGCCGAGCAGCCGTGATACTTGCGATAGTCGCGGCCGCGGATCGGATCCGCGATAACCTTGAGCCCGCGGGAGCGTGCCGCCGCGATGAGCATGGCCATCAACACCGGCGTGCAGACGCCCTTGTCGTAATCGCTGATCAACACAATGTCGGCATCGGCTAATTTGCGTGCCGCAATCGCGGCTAATTCCTGCTCGATCCGCCCTGTGACCGGCTCGCGATTTTCGAAGTCGACGCGCAGCATCTGCTGCGGATGCCGATGTTGTGCCCGGCCGATGTAACGCTCTTTCACTGTGGTTGGCCTAGTGGGATCTTCGACGACCCCTTCTTCATCAATGCCCAGATCGCCGAGGATATTGCGCACGCGGGCGGCATCGGGATCGGCGCCGACGACGCCAAGCAGGCTTACTTCGGCGCCCAGCGCGCGCAGCATCGTGGCGACGGAACTGGCGCCGCCGAGGCGTTCCTCCCGCCGGTCGGCGCGGAGCAGGATCACCGGCGCTTCCTGACTGATGCGCTCGGCATCGCCCCAGATGTAGCGGTCGAGCATCACATCGCCAAGCACGAGAACGCGCGGCCGGCCGAGACGCTGTACCAGATCGATCAATTCAGCGGACATATTCCACCTCTCGCTAGGCCGCCAACGGGAGTACGGCGCGGGTCGCGAGCTTCGCTGCGACGGATGCATGCAATAACGGGATGAGCAATTCATGATGACCGATGATCTCGATCCCCGCCGCGCTGGGCCGGCTCAGAACGTTCATCCGCGTGCGGTATTTGGCTTCTTTATCGAGATTGGCTGTCACCAAGCCGCTCAGGTCGGCGCCGAAATTGCGCACAACGGCAATCGCTTTCAGAAAGACTTCGGGCATTACCACGGCGCTGCCGATGTTCAGCCAAAGGCCTTCGGACATGCCATTGATAACGCTGCATAAGATGCGGAAATCGGTAAGCGAAGCCTCGCCGAGGGCGGCGCCGGAAACGTGGGGATGCATATGAACGATGTCCGTCCCGAGCACCACGTGCACGGTACAGGGAATATTGGCTCGATAAGCGGCATGGACAAGGCTGTCCGATGCATAGCGGCAGTTGGCGGCCTCGATGTATTCCCCGAGCGCTCGGCCGAGGCCGCGATCGTGCTCGGCGCCGTTGCGTGAGGAAACCGCGAATGCATCGGCTGTTTCGCGGGCCATGCCAAAGGCGCCGTTCGGTAGTTGGGCCGCGACGTCTTCGCTTGTTTTTCCAGCCATAGCCAGCTCGAAATCGTGAATCGCTGCCGAGCCGTTCATCGAAACGGATTTGATCAGCCCGCGCTCGATCCAATCGATCAGGTAAGGGGCACAGCCGGTTTTGATGACGTGTCCGCCGATGCCGACGGCAACAGTTCGCCCTTCATCGTGGCAGCGGACAAAGTGATCGCGCAGCCGCCTCAGTTCGTTCGCGGCCAGTTGCTTCGGCAGCGTGTCGATCCAATCGCCGACTGCGCAGTGTACGGCCGGCGGACGGCCTAGGTCATCGATGAAAACCTTGCTCGGCCGCGATTGCAAATCGTAGGTCTTCAGCCCATGCAAATCAAAAGGATGCATCCATGCTTCCTGTAAGTTAAAGATTGTTGGTCTCGTACCCGCGTCTACTAACTATTTGTTGTCAAACACGCCTGACACAATGCTCTTAGGTTTTTGTCGAATTCTTCTTGGCCTTCAATGAACTCCAGCCCGATGCGCACGGCCCACAACGGGCGGCCAGCTAATTCGGGGATGCGCAGCTTGACCATATCCTTTTGCGTTGTAGCGATGATCGCGTTCGGCACTCGTTCACTCGCCCACTGTTGGAGATCTTGCACATCTTCCTTGGTGTAATTATGGTGGTCGGGAAATACTCTCAGTTCCGTGACAGTCGCTCCAAGACCTTCTAAGGTTTGGCGAAAAGCTTTTGGATTCCCAATCCCTGCGAATGCGGCAACAGGTCGGCCGCGTAGAGTCTCCAAGTCAGCGACCCCAGCTGGGTTAGTCAACTCCCGAGGTTGATGCCGTGTCACACTTATGGGCGCGTTCGTGTGTCGCTTTATGCATTGGCGAATCTCTTCCAGGGCGTTGCTATCAGCGCGATCGCCATGCGTGATCATCACCAAGCCTGCCCGCCCTAAATATCTTGTCGGCTCCCGCAACGCGCCTCTCGGAAACAGAAAGCCATAACCCCAGGGGTTGGTCGCGTCGATCAAGACAATATCGAGGTCGCGGGCCAGACGCCGATGTTGAAAGCCATCGTCGAGTACGAGCATTTCGCTCTCGAGTTCCTCGACAGCGACAGCGGCTATGGCGGCCCGATCGCGGTCCTGCAAGTGCGGCACATCGGGCAAGTTTTCTTCCAGCAGCATCGCCTCATCGTTCCGGCCCATGTCGCCCGCGCCGGCTCTGTAACCCCGGCTTAGGATGGCCACCCGAATATCATGCTGCCGAAAGAAACCTGCCACATACTCCACGCAAGGCGTTTTACCGGTCCCGCCCAACGTCAAGTTTCCAACCGAGACGACAGGCACGCTCGCCTGCTTGCGTGCCTTTAGTCCCCAGTCGAACAGCTTGTTGCGTCCCCATACCGCCAGGGCATAAGGCCAACTCGCCAGGCGAAGCATTTGTCTCAAGCCAAACGCTCGCATCCCGCGCTGTTCGCCGCTTACGATCCGTTGCCAACTTTCCGGAGAAATCTTCAAGACAACGATACACCGTAAGCGGAGGGGCGACCGGGCAAGGCCGAGAAGTTGTACCCTGAAGCGGGAGATGCGGTCAAGACGGGGATTTCGAACCGGGTTCCCGAGCTGCGCCAACGGAGTCTGGCGAGCGGCGCGGCGTAAGCCCACCGTGGTTCCGAACCCACGGCGGGCTTACGCCGCGCCGCTCGCCAGAATTGCCAGAAAGAGTTCCAGCACCCGATCCCCGAGTTTGCCATGCTGACGTTTTCAATCAGACCTACGACTGGTAGGGAGCGGTGCGGCCTCCGCGCCGTAACGGTCGCGGCTCTGACTGCAAACTCGTTGTTCGTTTTCCCACGATTTTCTCGGGTTTCGCCTTCGGGAAATATTTCCCGAAGGCGGTACGTCAGAATGACGGGCGATTGAGCGTCGAGCGTTTGAGCCACGCACAAGCGAGACGCTAGTGCCATGGAAGTTTGAAAAGTCATCGCGCGTTTTCCCACGAATTAATTGGAAAGGCCCTTCAGGAAATATTTCCTGAAGGGTCTCCTGAAGCCGCCACGAAGCGCTTCGTCAGGCGAGCCGAGCAGCGTAAGCTGCTTCAAAGTTCGCGGAAGCATTTCAACCACGGATAACACCGATCACACGGATAAGAATTGTTTTTTGAGCAGCGCCTTCTTGGATCATATCCGTGTTATCCGTGGTCGAATCTCTTCCAAAGGTTTTGCGGCAATTATCGCCACATATCAGCTTAGGGCGCTAAAAATGGAATCGTGCATTGTGTCGCGCGTCCGGCTAAGTCACGCCACGAACCGGACCAGTGGAAGCAAACGACAGAACAAAATTACGGAAGAATTTTAACCACGGATAACACTGATTACACGGATAAGAATTGTTTTTGGGCAGCGCCTTCTTGGATCATATCCGTGAAATCCGTGTTATCCGTGGTTGAATCTCTTCCAAAGGCTCTGCGGCAATTATCGCCACATACTAGCTTAGGGCCGCTCGAAATAGAAATCGTGCGCTGAAGTAAACCTGCTTACGGCTCAGAAGAACTGCAACGGGCAATTAGGGCAACGTTCGTTCTCGGCAGCGCGGGCGAGCTGCGTATCCACGCGGAAATAAGCGGCAGAATAGTCGCCTTTCGCTGGGCGAAAGCGGCACCTATCTTAGCGTGAGTGCTCACGCTTTCCTACCTCAGAACACCAAGGGCTTACCTACGCGAAGTGCTGCATCAACCAGCTCCTGCATCTGGGATTCGAAGCGGCGCATGAACTGTTCCATGTCCGGCTTCACGCAATGCACCTCGGAAAGGGCTGCTACCTCAGGCACAAGTTTTGCTACCTCAGCAGCCGGAATGAAATCGCCACCGTGTATCCCATTGTAAATCACGCGGGACAGAATAGCCGAAAACTGTTCCGGCCACTTACTCAACTCAGCCCGCAGGGCCGCTACCAGCGCGATGTTGCCGATATAGTGCGCCACCAAGTTGCAATCCTCGTGTTCGCAAGCCGCATCCCTTTGCCAGTTGGCGAACGCAATCCAGGCATCATCGTCGTCAGTGGCACAAAGCAGGCCGCCGTCATCGTCGACCGACAGATTGCAGCCAGGCGGTGGCGGGCAGCGCAACCTGCCGCGTTCAAAGCAATCGCAACAGACATGAGCATCAAGAGCCATTAGTTGAATCCCTCCGCTGCCAAATGAGACATCTCAGAAGCGTTGAGATCGAGACAGCCGTGAATTTTTAAACTGTAAACGCCATGATCGATCATCGCAGCATCGATTCAGCGAATGTTTGCATCTAGGAGTCGTTAAACCATTTGACATCCTTCTCCGTTTTAAGAGTGGTAGCCACTTACGGGCTGCCTCGGCGTTGAAGTTTCTCGACCTTAAAGCCTTGCTTGCCGTCTATATCCCCAAAATCAATTTGAGTGCCCCGCAGCGTTTCGACTTGGCGCTTGAAGACGACCACTCTAACGCCAGCAGTCTCACAAATGCAGTCGTCGGACGATGTGGCCGGGTCGAGATCGAGCTTGTGCATGAACCCTTGGCAGCCACCCGGTAATACTTGCAGTCGCAGGTATAGTTTTGTGCCAACTGGCTGCTCCGCGATGAACTGCTTGATCATCGAAACCGCCTTCGGCGTGAGCGCAACCACCGGGGGTTCCGCGGAACGGTCAACAGGCGCTGCACCTGGTGCAGCGGTCTGTTGTTCTGGACTTGTTGGCGCGGGCCGCTGATCAGCCTGGCAGCCAGCCAAGACGGATGAGCAGATCGTCAAGAACAAGCAAAGGCAACGCGAATAAATGACGTTATCCCTTCGGGTGCCGGTCCGTATCTCAATTGATGGCAGCGCCGAGCCCAGCAGTTGCTGGCGTGTTCGCCCAAACCAGATTCGTCGGTCACCCGCCACGAATTACGGCAGCGACCACTCGCCCGTTCACCCCAACATGCACCCATAGGAAGGTGCTGTCGTAGTAACGGAGGCTCCAGCTCCCCAGGTAGTATGAGTGCGTGCGAACCGCCGCACGCGGATACGATGAGGTGAGCTTTGGCGTCGCGATCACCTCGCCCGGCTTGCCTAGCAACGGTTGGATATCGGCCTCCAACGTGCCGGGAGGTAGATGGCGAAAGGCATCGCGAGCCATTGCAGCCCGCTCTTCGTCGCGGGCTGCGAGCCAGGTTGCTGTGTCGAATGGCCGAGCGTCAAACGGGTCGAGCAATTGAGCCAACGCACGAATGCCCAGCGCTAAACCGCCGCAAACAACGAGGGCCCATGCTATTTGCTGCCCCTTACTGCGGGCTACTTTCGCCAAGCAAAGCCCTCCTTCGTCAAAGTACTACGCTCACCCGTGGCCGCAACTGAGATTGCTCTCACAGATTGATTTTTAGTGCCTTTGTTAGCAAAAACGTCACTATGCTTGCTCACCGGAACCTTACTCACCAGGCTCTCTTCGATAATGAGTGAGGGAACCGTCAATCTTCGTAACAGCCGGCACCGGAAAAGCTAGGAGCGCAAAAACAAATCACGAGAAGTTGAATGGTTCTAACGATGACTATAAGCTACCCAAAACGGCGCCTATCTGAATCGGATAAAATCAACTCACATGAGAACGGATCGTAATATGGCGAATTCCGCTGTTACGCCAAGCCCGGAGATGGAAGCCTACTACGAAAAGCGTACTCACGAACATATCGAACGAGTTCGCCAATGTCTTTTTCTCTTGGGGGACTTCGGAGGCTTTCGTGATGAACTCTTGGAAAGAGCGAACACTCACGACGCATCGAAATTTGGTGTCGAAGAAAGATCGTCGTATGTTTGGCTCACGGAATACCATCGTTGCCGGAGGCTTGGCATTCCATTCGAGTATCCTCCGGGCATAGCCGAACAAGCAAAAATCGCGATCCATCATCACGTGACATCCAACAGGCATCACCCGGAATTTCACTCCGATCCGAACGACATGTCAGATGTTGACCTGATCGAGATGGTATGCGACTGGACCGCTATGTCTGTCGAATTCGACCAAGACGGAGGAAAGCGCCCGCGGCTGGGCAGATAAAACGGTCGGTAAACGTGTTCACTTCAACACCGACAAGCAGCGATTTATTTATCAAATAATTGAGGAGCTCGACAAACGCCGGGCCGCCGGCTCTTAGCACCAGCACGCCAACGCTAGAGCCGCCGTTTCTACACGCAGAATACGCGGCCCTAGCGAAACGCGTTCAAATCCCGCTTGCTCGGCCTGGGCAATCTCTTCGGTGGTGAAACCCCCTTCGGGCCCAATGGCAACAGCGGTATCCACACTCGATTTCGATGTGAGCTTTTTGCCATCGGGATGGGCAATCCACTTGTTGACGGGCAGATCCGCTTGCTCGCACCAGGCTTCGAGGCGTATTGGCGAGTGAACGCGCATAAGGATATTACGGCCGCACTGTTTGCTCGCTTCAATCACGGCACGCTGAAATTTTTCGACGGCCGAAGGCTTGGGCTGCACGACCGAACGTGCCGTCAACAACGGTGTGAAATCCGTGACGCCCAGCTCGGTGAGCTTCTCAATCAAGAAGTCGCTGCGGTCGCCTTTGGGCAATGCAGACGCCAAGTGCAGGACAAAGTCGAGCTCGCGCTCGGGCTGATCCATTCGTTGAACAGATACGAGTGCCTGCTTCTTGCCGACCGATAGAATTTCGGCGGCATACTCGCAGCCATCGCCATTGAAAAGGCTAATGGAATCGCCGACGGCAAAGCGGCGCACGTGAATGAGATGGTGCGCCTCGGGCCCGTCGAGCGTGAAGTCGCCCAGCGCGATCGGCTCAGGAGTGTAAAAGCGATCGGCCATAAACGGCTTCTCAATGGCAAAACTTCATTGGCGCCCGTTAATTGTTTGATTTTATTAACTGTTCCATTTGGCTTTCGTTAATTTCGCCCCCACCCCGCTTGCCGGGGTGGAGCGCACGTTTCGTCGCTAGAAACCCAAATCGTGTGATACGCCGCCACCCCGCTTGCCGGGGTGGAGCGCACGTTCGTAGCTAGAAACGCAAATCGCGCGATACGCCGCCACCCCGCTTGCCGGGGTGGAGCGCACGTTCGTCGCTAGAAACCCAAATCGTGTGATACGCCGCCACCCCGCTTGCCGGGGTGGAGCGCACGTTCGTAATCAGAATCGCTGACTATGAACCGGCGCTCCACCCCGGCAAGCGGGGTGGCGGCGTTCCGGCGTCGGGCTACGTTATCTGGCGACGAACTTTCGCTCCACCCCGGCAAGCGGGGTGGCGGCGTTCGGCAATGGGATAGGTATCTAGCGACGAACGCTCGCTCCACCCCGGCAAGCGGGGTGGCGGCGTATCCAAGGGAAGCCAATCAATCCCATATCTTAAGATGCCGCTGGCTCGATGCGGCCTTCCATCGAGCTACTCGCACTGGCGTAGAGTTTGCGCGGATATGCGCCCGGCCAGAAAAGCAAGCCGGCCTGCTTCGCAGGCATGTTTCATCGCGTGGGCCATGCGCAGCGGATCGCGGGCCGATGCGATCGCGGTATTGAGCAGCACGCCATCGCAGCCGAGCTCCATCGCCAGGCTTACATCGCTGGCCGTGCCGACCCCCGCATCGACGATCACCGGGTAATGGGGGTCGCCTTCTTTCAAATACTCGAGAATAATGCGAATGTTGCTCGGGTTCAGAATGCCCTGCCCGCTGCCGATGGGGCTCCCTGCGGGCATCACGCTGGCGGCGCCGGCAGCTTTCAAGCGTTTGGCCAGCCAGGGGTCGTCACTGGTGTAGACCATAACTTGGAAGCCCTCTTTGACGAGGACTTCGGTTGCCTTCAGCGTATCAATGGGATCGGGCAGCAGTGTTTTGCGATCGCCGAGACACTCCAGTTTTACCCAATCGGCGCCGGGGTTGCCTAAGTTGGTAAGAAGCTCGCGGGCAAGGCGAGCATGGCGGATGGCATCTTCGGCACTGAAACAGCCTGCCGTGTTCGGCAGAATCGTGTAATGTTTCAGGTCGAGATAGTCGAGGAGGTTCCGCCCTTCGTGGTCGACCAGGCGTTCACGGCGGACAGCTACCGTGGTCACTTCGCAGCCGCTCGCTGCCAGCGCAGTGCGCATGAGATCGTAGGAGCCATACTTGCCCGTGCCGGTGAAGAGGCGACTGCGGAACGTGAACTTTCCCACAACCAGTGGTTGATCGAGATCTTCGCCGCCCCCGGCCAGCGTGACAATCTCGACACGGTCGCCTTCGGCTAGCAGGCGTTTGGCATGGTCGTCACGGCGGACGATTTCGAGGTTTACTTCGATGGCCGTTTTTTTGGGATCGCGGTGCAGTTCGCGCATGAGGTCGGCAACGGTTAAAGGTTCCTCGAACTGTCGCGGCTCTGCATTAATCGTAATGTTCAGCATGAAAGCCATTATACAGAAGGCTTCGCCGATGCCGAGCATTGCCCGGCTGCATGCCTTTCTTATAAAACAGAGCCCATGTCGCACTATATACCGAACACCCGTATTCCCACCCTCGTTTTCGCCACCAGCAACGAGGCCGCTCGTCATGCGGCTTTGATCGTTGAACGCGTAATCCGCGAACACAACTCGGCCGGGCGCACGACCGTGCTGGGACTGGCCACCGGCTCGACGCCCGTCGGGCTTTATCGCGAATTGATCCGCCTGCATCGTGAAGCAGGCCTTGATCTCTCGAAGGTGATCACGTTCAATCTCGACGAATACTTTCCGATGGCCGGCGACGATCCGCATTCCTATCGGCGTTGGATGTTCGAGACGTTTTTCAACCACGTCAACATCCGCAAAGAAAACATCCATATTCCGGATGGAACGATCAACATCGACTAGAGCGAAGATTATTGCGCCAGTACGAGTTGGCGATTGCATAGCGCGGGCGGCATCGACATCCAGATTCTCGGCATCGGCCGCACCGGGCACATCGGCTTCAACGAGCCGGGCTCGACCCGGACTAGCCGAACACGCTTGGTCACGCTCGATTCCGTGACTCGGCGCGATGCGGCCGGCGGCTTCTTCGGCGAAGAGAACGTACCGCACCGTGCTCTGACAATGGGCGTGGGCACAATTCTGGAAGCTCGCAAAGTCATCATTATGGCCTTTGGCGAGCATAAGGCCGGCCATCGTCCAGAAATCCTCGAAAATGAAGCGAGTGAGTCGGTAACGGCCAGCTTTCTGCAATCGCATCGGGATACGGTCTTCCTGCTCGATCGGGCGGCTGCCGGCGAACTGACGATCTATCCGCCGGCCGTGGGAAGTTGAGCGTCGTCCACTGGACCCCCGAATTGATTCGTCAAGCGGTCATCTGGTTGAGCTTGGAAGTCGGAAAGGCCCTGCTGAAGCTTATCGGAAGAGGATTTCCGCGAACATCATCTGTACGACTTGTTCCGCGAACATGGCCCGGCCGAAGCGCTTGGGCGATCGCGTTTTTCAGGATCGTTCGGCTACCATTCTGCCGTATCCCGCCGGCAAGGAAAGCTAAAACAATCCTGGTTTTTAGCCCTCATCCGGACGATGATGTCATCAGCATGGGCGGAACGCTAATTCGGCTGGTCGAGCAAGGCCATCAGGTCTACGTGGCGTATATGACCAGCGGCAACATCGCCGTTTTCGATCACGACGCCTGGCGTTACACCGATTTTGTCGATACGTTCAATCGTTTATTTGAGATTGGCGAAGAGCAGACGGAGCGGTCTGAAGAAGCGAGTGCAAAGACTATTTGACATCGAAGAAGCCCGGGCAGCCTGACTCAGAGGACCTGTTGAAGATCAAGGCTCTGATCCGCGAGACGGAGGCTCGGGCGGCGGCGCTGGCCTGCGGCATTCCGCCGGAACTGCTCGTGTTTATGGATTTGCGCTTTTATCGCACCGGCACGATCGCCAAGAACCCGATTCATCCGCAGGATATCGAGGACATTGCCGGTTTGTTCGAACAATTGCGACCGTCGCAGATTTACGTTGCAGGCGAACTTTCCGACCCGCATGGCACGCACCGGACCTGTGCCGAGGCGATTTATGCCGCCGTTCGCCAAGTTCGGCTGCACGCGCAAGATTTTGAAGTATGGTTGTACCGAGGCGCCTGGGAAGAATGGGAACCGCACGAAATCGAGATGGCGGTTCCGATCAGCCCTGAAATGCTGGAACGGAAGAAACAGGCGATCTTTCGCCATCAGTCGCAGAAAGACCGGGCCATGTTTCCCGGCGGCAGCGACAAGCGCGAGTTCTGGCAGCGGTCCGAAGAACGCAACCTCGGGACAGCCCGCGTCTACGATCAGCTTGGTTTGCCCGAATACTATGCCTTGGAAGCGTTCGTTCGCTGGAAAGAATGATGGAAAATTCCGCAATTGACGCGAATCCGCGAATAAGGGATGACATCTAATTGGCGTCAATGCAAAAATTCGGACAGAATGTGTGACAAAGCCGCCCGAACAACTGACAAACCTTGATTCGCCCCGTAAGATGGATGTGTAGGGCAATAATGAACCGCGATTGAAAGGGGGGTAGAATAGATGAGCAATACACCCAAACGAGCGTTCGGTTCCTCCGCTAAGTCAAAGCGTAAGGAAGTGAACCTGGACCTTTCGACGGCGCGTCAGATGCTGCCCTTGGTTCGCAGCATTGTAAAGGATATCATTGAGAAACAGACCGAGCTGCAACGACTGCACCCGGAACAGGATAGTCTCGACCGCCATCGGCATCGATCTGGTATGGGCGGAGCGCGATCGTCGTTATCGGCTCCACGAGGAAATCAGCACGGCGGAGAAATCCCTGCGTGCGGCAGTAAACGAATTAAACGAGCTGGGCGTTTCCTTTGTCGACCGGGAGCAGGGACGCATCGCGTTCCCGACCCGCATCAACGGGCGGCCCGCTCTTTTTTCCTGGCAACTCGAAGAAGAGAACGTAAATTATTGGAGTTACGAAGAGGAAGAGGTCCGCAGGCCTATTCCCTCCGATTGGACACCCGGAACACCTTTGAGGTTGAAGGGCAAAGCGTAGCCCTGTTTCGAGTTTTCAATCATTCGTGAGCCAACGCAAGTCATACCATCGGTTACGATGGTATGACTTGTTTCATTTATATTATGACGATTATCAGATAGACTGCGCTTCGGTTTGGTGAGCCGTGCAGCGTGGCTGATTACCCTTTAAGTCGTTCGCGTCATTGACTCTCCGCACGTTCAATAGTTCCGCCGCCTAACACCCGGCTTCCTTCGTAAAAGACGACTGTTTGGCCAGGCGTTACGGCGCTTTGCGACTCGCTGAATTGGACGTGCGCGCTTCCATCATCTGAGCCCGATACCAGCGCAGGAACCCCCGCATGCCGATAGCGGATCTTGGCCGTGCAGCGCAACTCTCCACTCGGCCGTTCAACTAACCAGTTGACCGCGGAGGCAGTGAGACTTTGGCTCAACAAATCCTCTTTATCGCCGAGTACAACCGTACGTGTTGAAGGGATGATCTCGAGGACATAGCGCTTGCGGTCGGCCGCTATGCCGAGCCCTTTGCGCTGGCCGATGGTAAAGCGTTCATAGCCGTCGTGCTCGCCGAGAACCTCACCGCCGGTATCGACGACTTTGCCAGCGGTCGCGAGTTCTGGTCGGCGGCGACGGATCAAATTCGCATGATCCCCATCCGGCACAAAGCAGATTTCGACGCTGTCCGGCTTGTCGGCCACGGCCAAATCCGCTTCGCGAGCCAGCGCCCGAATCTCTTCTTTGCGATAGCCGCCCACGGGAAAGAGCAAGTGCGGCAATATGCTGCGCTTGATGCCGTAAAGCACGTACGACTGGTCCTTCTCCGGATCGAGCCCGCGATGAAGTTCCGGGCCGTCGGCGCCTTTCACCATCCGGGCATAGTGACCCGTTGCGATGAAATCTGCATTCAGTTGCTTGCCGAACGACCAGAGCTTGCCGAATTTCAACCAGTTGTTGCAGACAACGCAGGGGTTAGGCGTGCGCCCGGCTAAGTATTCGTCCGCAAAATAGTCGATGATCTTGTCGAATTCGCGTTCGAAATCGAGAGCGTAGAACGGGATATCGAGTTTGTCGGCTATACGGCGCGCATCGCCGGCATCCACGGCACTGCAACAACCCTTCTTTCGATCGGGGCGCATATCGGCTTCGGAGCTATGGGTGCCCGTACGCATGAAGAGGCCGATCACATCGTAGCCCTGTCGCTTCAACAGAACAGCGGCGACCGAACTATCAACGCCGCCGCTCATGGCCAGAACCACGCGAGACATCAAGCCACCTTCGGAGAAGAAACGAAACCGATGATATCAGTATAGGCTTTGCGAACGGGATGAGCATTGTTGAAAAGGCAGAGCGGCGCGCACTTATGTTGGCGAGCCGGGAGCGTGAGCGATTGGAGTAAAATTCGAACGCTGTCACGAGCTTGAAGCGCTAGCGAAAGAACGGCTGGAATTTTCGCTGGCGCTTCAAGCTCGTTAGAGTCACTGAATACTTCGCTTGCGCTTCAGGCTCGTGCGTGTCACTGGAGTATTCGCTGGCGCTTCAAGCTTGTCAGTGTCTCTGAAGTCTTCGCTGGCGCTTCAGGCTCGTCAGTGGGGCGACTACTGAGCTCAACCGTCTAGCGCACGGGATTGAATCGCCCTGTTGGAACCGGCGGCGCATCGCCGACGGTTGGCTCAACCAAGTCGATGATCGGCGTGGTTGCCGGCTCAATGACCGCTGCAGGCACAATTGCCGAGACCGGCGCCACCACGGGAATTTGCACCGACGCCGTCTCAATGATTTTGACTGTCGAAGGCTGCTCGCCCGACGGAACGCGCATCATGGCGGGCGGAGCTTCCTTCGGATCTTTAGGCGGCATTTCCTCCATCGGGGCTTTGGGAACCACGACCGGCGCCGGTCCACCGGTGTTAGGCGCGGCCTTTTGTTGCACGCCCGGCACATCGATCTTCGGCGAAGGCGGCGGCGCCTTCCCTTCGTAGTTCTGGTATTCAAGGTAGAGCAGCACCGTGCCTCCCACCATCGCCAGGAAGGAGATCGCCAACAGGCCGGTGTATGCATCGTTGCGCTTGGCAACGGTCGGCTGTTCGGGCGGGGTCGTCGTGTCGGCCATGTTTATTCTCCAAGTCTGAATGCGAAATCTACCGCCCCAGACTTATTTGGGCGTCCCACGGCTCACGACTTCATCGCCGACTTCCGCACGCTCAGACGTAAGCGATTTGAACTGCGCGATCGATTGTTTTGCGTAGGAGCGAACCAATGTCATCGTGCCGAGCAACCGGGGCGTTTCGCCAGGCCGATAGACTTCAAGCGTAATGCCTTGCTTCAACCCCTCTTCGCCCCCGACCGAAAGCACATAGAGTCCAGCATTTGCGATGCTGCTGACCTTGCCGCGAACCTCGCGTTCAGGCCGTTCGATTTGCGTTTCGGGCAGTACTCGCGGCTCGGGCTTTTGCAGTCCCGCGACCAGCTTTTCCAACGTCTCCGCCTGCTTTTTGCCCATCTGCACTTCGACTTCAGCGCCGGCCAACTTCACCTTCAGAGCCGCAACCTCTTCCTGCAACTTCACCGATTCTTTGCGTGCCTGCTCCAGAGAAACGCGCAGCGCGGCTGCTTCATCGCGCGCCCGCGAATCTTTATCGACCGACTTGCGCAGGTCGCCTATTTCGCGGAGAAGTTGCGGGAGTACGACGTCTGCATCAACCTCGTCGGCCCGGCTTGTTGCACCCGTGCAAAGCGTTGCGCCAAGCGCGAGGATCATCAAAAATCGCATGGTCGGCCTCCTGCCGGGGAATCGATTCCCATTGCAATCACTTCAAACAAAACTCGCTTGCCACTTCATCACCTACGACTGGATGGCGATCGTTGCCAAAGACGCTTTTGAATTCACCGAGCGCGGAAAGGGCATCGGTGCGAACAAGCGTCAAGGTTCCCAGATAAAGCGGACGCTGCGCTTCCGCGCCAGCGAGCCGGTATACGTCGAGGGTTTGCCCCTGTTTCAATCCGGCTTCGTTACCGATCGATATTTGCACGAGCCGGCTCGTCTTGCTGATCGAGGTAATCTTGCCTTGAATCGCGGCGGGCTTCGCTCGAATCTCTGTGACTGTTGTGCCGTTGGGAATAAGCGCAGGCCGCGGCTTGTCTCCCTTCAGGGCAGCAAGTTCATTCAGCAAAGTTCGGCAGCGGTGTTCGAAACCATCGCTCTGCATCTTCGCATGAATCAGCGTGGCACGAACATCGTTCAATTCCGTTTGCAGCCGGCGGACCCGCGCCTCAAATTCATCCCGTTCGACGCGGAGCCGTTCGTTCTCTTTTTTGAGCAGGTCAATCGGCGCCAGCTCGTCGGCTTTCAGAGTGACCGGTAATGCGAATAGCAGTGCCGCGATGCCGATGATGATTCGCTGCCGACCCATAAACGGGCTCCAGCCGACTTTCTTAATCCATCCGCGCTTATTTCAACGGCTGCCTAAACTCGTGGAAACGACGTCGTTTTCTTTTGGCAGACGTTCATCCGGCTTGGCGAATGGCTTCGGCATGAACTGGCCCACGGCCTGTTTCGGCTCCGTGCGGTTGATGATCAGTTCACCCAGGTAAAGCGAATTCAGGCCATCGGCTCGGTAGACGAAAAGCTTGTTCCCGGCGGTCAATCCGGAATCGCTGCCGATATTGACGACCGCCAGCCCACTTGTCGCCACAGCTCGAACGGTGCCATAGACATCGCGCGGCGCCTGAATCGGTGGCGGGCTCAACAAGGAGCCCTTACTGCTTGTGTCCCCTACCGCGCCCAGGGCGACAAGGCGATTTGTCTTCTGCGTGTTGTCGCGTTCGAGTTCTTCCACCCGATCGAGTAACCGTCTAGCGCGTTGCGTTTGCGTGTCCGCTTCGCTCTTGAACGTGGTGGCCAGCAGCCGTTGCTCGTTCAGTTCTTTCTGAGTCTCCAGCACGCGCGCTCGTTGGGCATTTGTTTCGGCGAATAGGCTATCGCGTTCTTTCTTTAACGAAAAGACTTCCTCTTTCAAAGCGGCATGTCCCGTCGTCTCTTCGATCTTTTCCTTTTGGGCTTTGCCCAACTCCGTTTCCGCCGCCGATTGCCGTTTTTCAGCGACATCCGCTCGCGCCACCGCGGCGGCCTCGGTCTTCTTGGACGAAGAGAGCCGGCTATCCGAGCTCTTCAAATCGGTTTCGTGGGCCAGTTTTTCCGTCTTGTAGGCGGCCTCGGCCACGAGACTGACGTTGCGCATCTTTTCGTATTCCGCTTTCCAATTGCTGCGCGTGGTGAAGACGAGCACGATCATCGCGCTGGTCGCAACGCTGAGCAACAGGTTCATGAAAACGAGAATCTTGCCGACGGCTGTCATGGCCACATCCCCCAAGCTAAAAAGACGCATCCGCCAGCAGAGGCGTCCCGTCAGCTGCTCCGAAACGCGATTTCGCGCCCCGATCCCCCGACAAGCGAACGACCTATATACCCCGGACACTGCTTCTGTCAACCGCGAATTCGCGCTAGCCGATTTGCTTTCATGCATTATCAACGGTAGGCAGCGCAATTGCAATCACTTATTGCGAAATTGCGAACGAAATCAGCAAAGCGGGTGAATGGGTATTGCTGGACGGCTTTTTCTTTTTCGAACATTTGACACTAACGAGACGTAAACTGAGCAACAGGGCCAAATGTGATAACCAAGGCGCGGCGAATACACGGGACAAACAACCGCGAATTGCCCGAATTCCCGACAGCAGACTTGCCGTTGTCTATCGTGCGATGTTAGGATGTAAGAGTAGTTTGCGCTCCACACTAACCCGAAGCGTCAGCGAGGTTTTCCCCGAAGCGTTAGCGTTAGTGGGCGCAGAGTATCGCTAACGCTTCGGGGCTATGCCTCGCTCACGCTTCGGGTTAGTGTGTCGATTGCGGCCGACAGGGCTGCGGTCTTGCCGGGTCTTTTTCGCCGATGAGGTTGCGTTCAACTTCCTCGCTGTTCGTTTCCCTGATTTTACAAACAGGAGGAGAAAATCATGTTTGGTCTCGGTGGTCAAGAAATTCTGCTGTTGCTAGTCCTCGGCGTGTTGCTCTTCGGCCGTAAGCTGCCAGAGATCGGTCGCTCGGTCGGCAAGACCTTCGTCGAATTCAAAAAGGGCGTCAAGGGCCTCGAAGACGAAGTTGAAAACCCGAGCGCTTCCACGCTAACCAAGTCCGAGCCGGAAGCAATCCGCCCGCCCCAGCGTGTCACAGCTTCGGCGCCCAAATTCGAAGACACGCCCGCTCTGAATGCACCGCCCAAGATGTAGAAACTCGGGACTAATCGCTTTTGCGGAGGAGGGCGCCTTCCATCCCCTCCTCTTTTCTTTTATCGTCCGCCTCGCTATAGTTCCCTTCCAACTCCGGGCGTTTAACTCAGCGGTAGAGTGCCATCCTCACACGGTGGAAGTCACTGGTTCAAATCCAGTAACGCCCATGCAACTCTTCTCGCGATTTCGGGAAAACGCTTGTTTTCCGTCTGTTCATGATGTGGCTTCGGTACATCTGCCAACCTATGTCAACGTGTTTCGCTCTTGCTCGCCTCGGAATTGCGTCAAAAGCGCAGGGACCCTTTTTCGGTAATCGTCAGTCAATCCGAACGCATCAGAGTGATCAACAAAAGTAAAATTCCCATTGCAAGCCAAACGGCTGCCTGCCGAAATTTTCGGGCGATAATTGCTGTAATTGCCAACGTCAAGACTATGGGACATAAAAAGAAAGCATTCAAAACAGCCGTAGCGTCGAGCGGCTTCATTTTGAACACCCACACCAACCCGGCCAGTAATCCAGGCAGTGAGCCAACAGCAAGGGCAAGCCACTCTCTTACCGGTCTCGTCCGATAGGCGCCGACAACACTGACGACTGTTGCGAAGAGAATGACGACCACAGCTACTGCCGCAGGCATGACATAGAAGATAGCACTGAACAACCCTGCAAAGCCTGCAAGAGCAAACAGGATCGCGTTCAAGATGGAAAAGCCGAAGCGAGCGCCGTCTGCCTTGCCGGCGGAATGCCCATTCGCGATTGATGTTGAAAAGCACGAGCCGAATAGCGACGCCGTCATGCAGCCGAAGCCGCTGGCTGCCAATGTCGGAATCGAGTGATAACGATTGCCGGCCTTTTCCGCTTCAACAACGTACTCCAACGACTGAAACAGGTTGAAAAGCCCCATCGCGATCATGATCGGCAAGTATTTGACGAATAGATCGATATGCCAAGCCTGCAAAAAGTCACCAATGACCGCGAAAGGAAGATAAAGATGCGGCCCTTCAATTGTGGCGCCATCAATCGGCACAACACCGTTCAGCAACGCAATCACGGTTGCAATGACAATAGTAATCAGACCCGCCGAACCATTCTTGATACGTTTCCCGCCCATACACACGAAGAACACGAAGATACCCATTGTGAACGGCGACCAGGGCATTATCAACAGCGGGACCACGACAAAGCCGAGTGTGATGCCGGTAGTCGCTGCAATCAACGCAGTGCGCGGCACGCAACGCCGGATGAACGGTCCGAAAAGACCGCCAACAAAGGCGATCAGCCCGGAACCCAAACAGGCGATCAATCCCGCTTGCCAAGCCATACGCGCTGCGAGTTCAGGAGTCGCGCCGTGCTCGAGAGCGGCCAACTTGGCAGGCAGCATCACGAGATAGACGGAAGCAATCAGGCCGAAAGTATTCAGGCCGTATGGCAGAGCACAAAAATCTTTACGCAGAGCTAGATAAGCGACTTCGTAAGCTTGCCAAGCGTAGAAACAATTGCCGACTAACAGTGACATAGCCACGCCGGGTAGCACTTGGCTATACATCAGTTCCGAGTTGAAGCCCAGCACGCGACGGCAAAGAGCGTTGATCAGCAGCAAGTGCGCGAGATTGTCGAGCGCTAAACGAAGGAAGCTGCCAACGTCGCCACGGACAAACCAACGCATGCGTCTTCCTTTTTCAAGCCGCTTAGGGTGCGCAAATCGTCTCTGGAAAGACAGTATCTCACCCTTCCCACCCTCCCTCCGTCTTTGCGGGGAGGGCAGGGTGGGGGGAACGGCTACGAGTGCCAGGACGTTTGGTCATGGGCCAGGCGCTCTGCCCCTACCCTGCCCTCCCCCTGCAAAGCCAGGGGGAGGGTAAAACGGGGTTCGCGCTACTTCCATAAATTCGGCGGGATTGGTGGCGTATCGCCTCATCCCGTGACAGCCCCTTCAGATGCGGAGCCGACGGTGCGAGCATACTTGGCGAGCACGCCGCGCTTCACTCGAGGCTCGGGCTTCACCCAGGCGGCTCGGCGAGCCTGCATTTCGGTATTGCCCAGTTCGACCTGCACGATCTTCCGATCGGCATCAATGGTTACGCGGTCGCCATCTTTGAGTAAGGCGATCGGGCCGCCGACCCAGGCTTCGGGCGAGACATGCCCGACGACCAAGCCGTGCGTGCCGCCGGAGAATCGGCCATCGGTGATCAGGCCGACGCTGTCGCCAAGCCCTTGGCCCATCAACGCGCCGGTAATGGAGAGCATTTCGCGCATGCCCGGCCCGCCTACGGGGCCTTCGCCGCGAATGACAACCACATCGCCCGCTTGAATCTTGCGCGCTTGAATCGCGGCGAAGCAAGCTTCTTCACCATCGAACACCTTGGCCGAACCGGTGATGCTCACCTTCTTCAGACCGGCAACTTTGGCCACCGCGCCTTCCGGCGCCAGGTTCCCATGCAGCACGACGATATGCCCTGTCTTGTGCAACGGCTTATCGAGCGGCAGGATGATTTTCTGAGGCTTGGCGTAGATGCTCGGCACATCCTTCAGGTTCTCGGCCAGCGTCTTGCCGGTGCAGGTGATGCAATCGCCATGAAGGAAGCCGGCATCGAGCAAGGCCCGCAGAACTTGGGGCGTGCCGCCAGCGCGGTAAAGATCGAACATGACGTATTTGCCGCCCGGCTTCAAATCGGCCAAGTGAGGCACTTTGGCGCCGAGACGGTCGAAGTCGGCCAGCGTCCATTCAACTTCGGCCTCGCGCGCGATCGCCATCAGGTGAAGCACGGCATTGGTCGAGCCGCCCAAGGCCAACACGAAGGTGTAGGCATTCTCCAGCGACTTGCGCGTGATGATGTCGCGCGGTCGAATGTTCTTGCGTATAAGCCGAACCAGGGCCTCGCCTGCCTGAAAAGATTCACGCTCTTTGGCCGCCGAGACCGCCGGATAGCTTGCATCGTTCGGCAGCGACATTCCCATCGCTTCGATGGCCGAACTCATGGTGTTCGCGGTATACATTCCGCCGCAGGAGCCGCGCCCGGGCACGATTCGCATTCGATCCGATGCAGTTTCTTCGCATCGATTGTGCCTGCTTGGTGCTTGCCCACTGCTTCGAAGATCGACACGATGTCAACATCTTCGCCATCCGGTCCGATGCCCGGCAGGATGCTGCCGCCATACACGAATATGCTCGGAATGTTGACGCGAGCCATCGCCATGACGCAACCGGGCATGTTCTTATCGCAACCGCCGAAAGCGATGAGGCCATCGTGGTTCATGCCCGCCGCGACGACTTCCAGCGAATCGGCGATTACCTCGCGTGAAACAAGGCTATAACGCATCCCTTGATGACCCATCATGATGCCATCGGTCGCCGTCGGCGCGCCGAAGATTTGCGGCACGCCGCCGGCAGCGCGGATGCCTTCGCAGCCTTTGCGCGCCAGCCGATCGAGATGGGCATTGCAGGGAGTAATATCGCTGAAGAGCGAAGCCACGCCGATCATCGGACGATCAAAATCCTCGTCGAGAAAACCGACAGCGCGCAGCATCGCGCGGTTCGGCGCCCGGCTGCTTCCGCCGGTGGTAGTCAGTGAAGTTCGATTGATTTCGTCCGCCATTGCGTTTGGCCTTTCAGCAAATTTATCGGTGCTGCTACGGTCCTTTGAAGCCATTCACGAGCCTGAATCGCCAGCGAAGGAGTCTTCACGCGGGGCGTGAAGACTACACTGCTGCAACTGCATCTCTTGCTCAGAATATGGATTTTAGCGCCCGAGCGGGAAGTTCATGCGGCACCGGAAAAGCAGGAAAATGGGGGTTTTTTCGATGGATGGTTTGCACCGGTTTCAATTCTAACCTAGATAGAGTTGTTCGCGATAATTGACCTGTAACGAGATTGACTGAAACAGGGAACAGAGCGGAAGCAGGGATTGTCGCACTTAAGTCCTGGAGAAGAGTTATGCGAAGTCTGACGAAATCGTTTGTAAATTTCATGAAGCGTGAAGATGGCCCGACGGCCGTCGAGTACGCGGTGATGCTGGCGCTGATCATTGTGGTCTGCATCGCCGCCATCACGACCCTCGGCTCGAACGCGAACAACACGTTCAGCAACGTCGCCGCGAAGGCAACGCCGGCCGGCGGCAGCTGAGCCACCTCCGAACATCGCCCCGAGTTCGCCCCTGAAACAACATGGGCGGTTGCCTGCAACCGCCCGACTCGTCGTTCTCGATCCAACCCCCACCCCGAACCTGTGTGTCTGCTAACCTATACGGAGAATGTCCATGCGCGCTATGACCAAATCGCTTGTCAATTTCATGAAGCGTGAAGATGGCCCGACGGCCGTTGAATACGCCGTCATGCTCGCCCTCATCATCGTGGTTTGCATCGCTGCAATCACCACGCTCGGCTCGAACGCGAACAACACGTTCAGCAACGTCGCCGGCAAAGCCACCCCCGCTGGCGGCAGCTGATTTCACTCCCGGATTCGTCCGGGAAGACTCGATGCCAGTTTCCATCGGAAAGGGCCCTCGTCTCCCGAGGGCCTTCTCTATGCAACTATCGGCATCTTATTAGGAGCTAATTCGATGCGAACGCTCGTTCGCCGTACGATAGGTTTTCTGAAGCGCGAAGATGGTCCGACTGCCGTCGAATATGCCGTAATGCTTGCTCTGATCATCGTCGTCTGCATCGTCGCCATAGTTACGCTTGGTTCGAACGCCAACAACACGTTCAGCAACGTTGCGAAGAAGGCCGCGCCCGCCGGCAGTTGAAAACATATCTCAGCGCCCCACCCATACCGATTTTTCATCGCCCGATCAGTTGAGCTTCCCGAATGGTGTTGTGCCGTCGGGAAATTCCCTTCTCCCGACGCATGTCGCAAAGTTAAACAAAACGGTCAAAAATGCGTACTCCGCGTACGCGCGCTCCCCGGCGGTCTCATGTCTGGCATCAAATTTGGCGCAATCGATACGACCTGTCGCGATTGTCTAAATCACGCGGGCGGAAAAGATCGCCCGAACTGTCAAGTCGGTCCATTTCAGGGAACAATTGAATTAGACATGGCGGTTGCAACGGTTGCCGCCAAAGTTGGCAGTTTTTACTCATGTCGCAACTGGGAGTTTTATCATGCTTAGCTTGACCAAGAAAGTCGTCAATTTCCTGAAAAAAGAAGATGGCCCGACGGCCGTCGAGTACGCGGTGATGCTGGCGCTGATCATTGTGGTCTGCATCGCCGCCATCACGACGCTCGGCTCGAACGCCAATAACTCGTTCAGCTTCACCGCGGGCAAGCTGGCCCCGGTTTCCAGCTGAACCGGGCATCCATCCGACCACGGGAGCGGATGGGCCGATTATGCCGGTTGTTCGGGCCCCCAACCGGCTTCTCGAACTTAAAGGGAGGCCACATGCGGTCGTTATGCAAGGGTTTCGCCCAGTTCCTGAAACAAGAAGATGGGCCGACGGCAGTCGAATATGCCGTGATGCTGGCCCTGATTATCGTGGTCTGCATCGCGGCGGTGACAACCGTCGGATCCAATGCCAATAACACGTTCAGTTTCACCAGCGGCAAGATCAAGGCTGCAAGCAGCTGAAGTCGAAAGCCGTGGTGGAAAACAGAAAGCCCCGCTCGGTCGAGCGGGGCTTTTTGCGTTTGCAGATAGCTGCGTAGGCGGCTTCTCGATACCGCATTCGCCAATCGCCTTGAGATTCAATGCCCTTTGGAACATAATAGCCAATTGATTAATGATGGTTCAAGGATGTTTCGATGACCCAAACGCTAAACCGTTTAACTCAAGAAATACTTGCACTGCCGCGGGAGGAACGCGCGCAACTGATCGACTCGATCACCGTCAGTCTCGACGAAACAGACCGCCAGAATGAAGCGCTTTGGTTGAAAGAGTGCGATCGTCGAATGGCGGAATTCGACGCGGGCCGGATGGAGATATATCCGGCCGAGGAAGTGTTCCGCAATTTGGGATCGGAGGACTGATCTTGAACATCTTCATTTTCAGAGAGGCGAAGCGAGAGGCAAAAGCGGCCTATCGCTACCACGAGCGAGAACGTGCTGGATTAGGCCAACAATTTCAGAATGAAAAAAATGATCGACCGACTCGTCGCCACATACAACAAAGGCGCCCTCACGCCGGATCATTTCGTGGTGGAATGCCTGCACACGACTACCCAGAAAATCCGGCTGAGGTGCTGACGAAGTTATCTTCGGACACGCTCGAACGCATGCTGCGTTTTAGCAAGACGTTCGATCCTGATAACATGATTTCCACCTCCGGGATACTGCCTTCCATCGAGCAAGTTGTAGCCGTCCGGCACTGGATCGAGAACCAAGCATTTTGTAACGCCACACTTCAGTTTACTCCCCTTTCGCCAGCGGAAAATACTGGGATGGGCAGGTGATGCTCAAAGCGCTGGGATAACAGAAAGAGAACACGTGAAATCGGTTTCGAATTCGCGAGGAATTGAGCATCGTGGATATTCCGGGGATGTGAAGCGGGGTATTTGAGAATTTTGGACGAATGGATGCTGAATTTACGCTGCCCCCTTCTCCCTCTGACAACGCTGGCGAGTTTTACTACCAAAGCCGCGTAATGCCGTACGCATCGAGAGCGATATCGTTGCCTACGATCGACAGGCCATTTTGCACCGCGTGGGTGATAATCATGCGGTCGAACGGATCGCGGTGATTCGGATTTGGGAAGGGAAGTTGCCGGTATCGTTCGCAATCATCCAGCGTGATGGGGAGCAGGAAGATACCATAACTTCGTAGGGCGTCCGGAATGAACGGCACGAATGGGAGTGACAGCGAAAGCTTTTTCAATCCGACCTTGATCGCAAGTTCCCACACGCTCGCCGTGCTAAAAAACTACTCGTTGGCCGGGTCGGCTAGGAGAGCCGTAGCTGTCCAGCTGAGTTTCGGACTTCCTTCCGCTTGCCATAAAAACGTGTGCGTGTCGAGAATGAGCTTCACTCCATGTACTCCTTCATATCCTCCAAAGGAGCATCAAAATCGGGGGCCATGTAAGTGATGACGCCCTTAAATAATCCTGGCGCGGGCCGTGGTCGGCGATCCGCACTTTCGGTTGATCGGTCGCCCAATTCCGCGAGAGGGGTCACGCGCACAGATACTTCGACCTTGCCGTTGGGCAACTCTACGCCGCTTGGCGGGTGAATAACCCCATCGGAACCGATGACTGCCGTGAATTGAATGGTGCTTAACCCGTTATGGCCGTCGAACGACATGGGGAATCCTCCATCTAGGTTGTCAGGCAATTCGATTATTCTACAACCATCTTTCCTTTGCCGGAAGGCAGTGAAATAAAAAACCGGCCGCAACTTGCTGAAGGAAGCACCATGCCTAAAGTTCCCGTAGAATGCCCGCAATGCTCGATATTGGCTTTCCAGAATTCCGGCCAAATCTACGGTGTCGCCTTTTTCCTTCCCGAAAGGTAATCATCAGCATCTCCTTTGCGGATTCTCTTGACCGGATTTTTCGGCGGCATGTAACACGGCTTCATCAAGTGTCCAGTCAACCACCAACGTGTCCTCGGTGAACTGGAACGTTTCACGGATTTATTCTAGTTTTAGACGGCACCACAGTGAAAAACGAAGCAGAAAAAGGGGTCGGGAGGGTCGTGAATCTTTTCCACCATTTCAAGATACTTACCGAATCTGAGGCAATGGTGAAAAGACTGCCCGACTCTTTCCACCCCTTTTCTCCGCTGTTATCGGTACGTTATAGCTCTGTTCTTTCGGCTTAGCGCTGGTAGATTGCTTCGAATATGACATGCATTGATTAATTGCACCGCGAATCAAGAAGAAGTTAATGGCGAACACAACTGTCTTAGAACTTTATTTTGAAGCCGACAGAACCGCGCAACGCGAACTCTACCAAAGCCACTTCGGCGGCGAAAAACAAGATTCAGACGATGCCGAAGAAGCGGATGACTCTAGCGGGAGTAACAATCTCGAGTTGGATGAACAGCAAGAAGATGAAACCGAAAAAGGAATTAGCTTATCAGCGGACGTTTTAGATTCCGAATTTGACGAGTTACTCCTCAGCGTCAACACGCCCGAATGGATTCATAAAACGCTTAAGGACGAATGGGCACCGCTTCCGCCCCGAAGAAAAGCTGAGGCTATCTGGCACCTATATACATTGTTCTCGGACGATTTTACGCTCCCCTATTCATGGGAAGGAATCACCCACTTTTTTTCGCCAATCCCGGCGAGTCATTTTCTGCACGGGCTTTATCCGCACTGTATTTTCTGGCTAGGTGGCACTGAACTATCATACGGTGCGATGCGGCATATTCTTGATTCATTTGGCATCCAATTTGATGACTCGAAAGAACTTTCGGCTTTTGAGGTGTGGCAAAATTTAAGCGCAGAGGTTCAGGATTTCAGTGAAGAAAGGAAATTGGAGCCGTGGCAGATTTTTGCGATTCTCAATGATCTTGGTCCGCGTCTCCTGCCGCCCCGAGCGCCCTATCCTACCGATCCCCCACCACGAGTTTGGATGATCGCCGTAAATGATCGGGCGAGGGAATTTGCGGAAGTGGACCGTCACGACGAAAGCTTTATTGGTACCTGGCCAATAAATCGCAAGGCTAAAAGAGGCGACCTGGCTTTGCTCTATTGCGTCGCTCCTCGATCCGCAATTGTCGCTTTATATCGGGTCGTTGAAGACGCGCATCGCGATCCTTTCTCGGGCTGGACAGGATACCGTGCGACCATTTCGGATAGGATACGGCTCCCTTGGATAAAAATTGGCGACATGAAGGCTGACCCGGCACTGAGTCAGTGGAAACTGTTGAAAGGCAATTTCCAAGGCCTCCTTCAGGTTGAACTTCCCGAAAACATTTGGAGTCGACTTGTCGAAATAATTGCGGAACGCGAACCCGATGTTGCCCAAAAACTTCACCAATTTCGAGATGCGGGTCGCGGCACTCGTGAGATCAAAACATCCTCAGAAGCGTGGAGTGAAAAGGACGTTGAGGATCGGTTTGTAATTCCGGTGTTGGAGAGGATTGGATGGAAATTGGGCGTCACGCTCGTCCAGCAAGTTGAGATGCAAATAAAAGTCGGCGCCGGTAAGCCAAAAAATGTTCTTGCGGACTTTGTGGGCTATCATGGCGCTCTCACCTCCCGCGCGCTTCTTGTCGTTGAAGTTAAACGTCATATCGGTTCGACTAAAGATCTTGAGCTAGCAGTCGAGCAAGCCGAATCTTACTGCGGAAAACTTCGATGCACTCGATTTGCGGTCGCCGCCCCTGAAGGCTTTTGGATTTACGATCTCCAATTTCCCGGACGGAGTGCGCAACTTCATAACCTCGAACTTTCTAGCATCGAAATTGAAAAGACCGCGAACGAACTTGAGAAGCTTTTGCGGTATGAAGTGCTGCGGGGCGAGACTTAAATGGCGGAAAACAGGAGAAAAGGTTACATTTATCGTTACTTGCGACAATAAAAACGGTGCAGCGTCGATTTTCCGAATTACTACCGGCAAAAATCTCCGTTTTCCCCGCTTTCTCCTTGCCCCCATGCCGGCGCCTTCTGGCCAATAGTTTGCAAAAGCTACTTCAATCCCAAAGCAACTTTCAGACATTCCTCAAGCTGTTGCATCATCGTCGGCGACAATGAGCCAAGCGTACGGTCCACAGCGTCGGCATAGACAGTTGCAAGCGCCAGACAGGACACTACTGAATCGCCGGTCAGTCCGGTCGCCTGCCCGTCTGGCGTGGCCAAATCGACAAACAAGCAAGCGGGATCGCCGGCCATGGACTGGTTGGTAGTGATTTGAGCAACCACAAAGGTAGTCACGACCGCTGAATACCTGTCCTCCTGCACGATGACGGCCGGCCGCCGCTTGCCGCGAACCCCGGAGGGGTGCGGAAAGCGGACGAGAATTACATCTCCTCGTCTCATGGCTTCTCCGGTAGTTGATCGTATTCGTCCATGTCCTCCCAGCCGATTGCTTTACCGGATTCCCAAGCAAGTGCTTGCAGTTCGTCGCGCGTCCATGGACCATCGTCGTACCCGTCCGCCTTCAGGCGCTCGTACGCCTCAATCGAAAGTAAAACGTAAGTCTCCTTAGTCATCGGGTTACGTGCGCGCGGTGGTGCGCTATCATGCGCGTTCAGTGATCGGACTTGGTCATCGGTTAAATCGATCATGGTAGCCCTCACAACTCCCTTCTACTCAAACAGTAAAACTTAGGCAGTATTTGAGCCAAGGAAAAGAAAACAGCGTGCATAAACTAACCAATTCTACCCGTTCATCATTTCCTTGATCGGCCCCGTGGCGATGCCAAGGGGGCGGTCCAGAGGGACGCCCATGCAGGTGAGCAAGGTGGTGAGCAGGTCGCCTTGATTGCCTTTGGCGTTCGCAATGAATCGGCCCGTCTTGATCGAGCCGCCGCCACGGCCTGCGACGATGAAGGGCAGGTTTTGGCGTGCGTGCTTGTTGCCGTCTTCAAGTCCGGAGCCCCACATCATGATGCAGTTGTCCAGCAGCGTGCCGTCGCCTTCGCGGAGGCCGGCCATCTTTTTCACCATGTGGGCGAATTGTGAGATATTGAACGCTGTGATGGCGGCGACTTTGCTGACGGGGTCGGCTTCGTTGTTGTGGTGCGTTACCGAGTGATGTTCGTTCTTGAAGCCCAGTTCGGGATAGGACACGCCGTTCGGGGTGGAGCCGATGTAGGTGCTGACGCGCGTAATGTCGGCCTGAAAGGCGAGCACGTTCAAGTCGCACATGACCTGCATGTATCCGCTTCGCTTGTCGCCTTCCGGAATTTTGATTTCGATGGGCGGAGAATCGGACCCCTTGCGTTGAGTGGACCGAACTCCGTTCTTGGCCAGGGCCGCTTCCTTCTGGCGATGCTCGATGGCGGCGATGCGGCGTTCGACCGAACGTACACTATCGAGGTATTCGTCGAGTTTTTCCTGATCGGATGTGGGGAGCCGCTTTCGCAAGTCCCGGGCGCCGCCGAGGACCAAGTCCAGCATTTGCCGATCGAGCGGGCCGGTCTGCGTGGCCTGGCCGGACCGGTTGGACTTGCCGAAGAGACGGTTCAATACGGCGCGCGGATTGATCTCCGCCGGAAGGGCCTGGGTTGGCGAACTGAAACTGCAATGCGTGTAATAGCCCTCGTTCAAACCTTCCTGATTTTCCTTGTGAGTCTGCGGCATTGTCGCCAGTTCCAGCGACGGCAGTGAGGTGAAACCGCCGACGTAGGTCGCCGCGATTTGGTCCGCTGAGATGCCAATGTCGATGCGGTTACGGTGGTTGGCGTCAGGCAGCTTCGCGGTAAGCCAGGTGGAAAGTTCGAGCGCGTGCGGCGCGCCATTGAACGGCGCGATCGGCACACCGCTAATCCCTTTGACCATGAGACATCGGTCGAGCACGGGCCGCAGGGATGCGAGCGCAGGCGGAGGCGCGGTAAGGAAGGTCTCCGGCGATTTGGGCCAGAACTGGTCCATAATCACGCCGTGCGGCATGTACATGAAGCCAATGCGTACCGGCGGCTTGAGGGCCTTGGCGTCCGATTCCGCCCATCCCATGGATTCAAAGAGAGGCAGGGATAGTGCAGCGCCGATGCCTTTTAGGCACGTCCGACGATCGAGAAGAAATTTACTTGGCATTGGTGATCAGTTTTGTTGGTACGTGGCGATTCACAAAGGGATAACTGGTAACAATCTCAGTAATGAGCGACTGCATACGATACTCATCGCGGGCTAGGGTCTCCACGAGGCGATCGACGACGATCTCGTCGTAACCCTCAAGCTGGCGGCAGAGCGCATAGGCTAGAAGTTTCTCGGTCAAGTTCCGTGCAAGTTCATTCTTACGCTCGGCGATAATGCGTTTCAGTTCCTTCGGAGACGAGAAGCGCTTCCCACCGGGCAGTTCGCCCGCGGCGTCGATCGGCCCGCCTGAGTCATCCTTAGTCCGCCAGCGGCCGATGGCGTCGAAGTTTTCGAGACCGAAGCCAATGGGGTCGAGCACTTTGTGGCAGTTGGCGCAGACCGTGTTTTTCCGATGCAGTTCCGTGCGCATGCCGCAGGGTCAGGTTCGCGACCTTTTTCCGATCTTGCTTTTCCAACGACGGGACGTTTGCCGGGGCCGGCGGCACGTGCTGGCCAAGCACCTGTTCGAGCACCCATACGCCGCGCTTCACAGCGCTCGTCCGTTCTGGTAGCGACGTCATGGCCAGGACGCCGGGCATCCCGAGGACGCCGCCGCGATTGGCGTCTTCGAGCGTCACTCGTCGCATCTCCGATCCGGTGATCGTTTTCTCCAGGCCGTAAAGCGGGGCGAGCGTCCCGTTCATGAAGGTGTAGTCGCTATCCACGAAACTGACGACGCTGCGATTTTCGCGGACGATGCTTTCGAAAAACAGCCTCGCCTCGTCGTACATCGCCATGCGCATCGCGTGCGTCATCTGCGGAAACTTGGCGGTGTCGAATGTCTTGCCCTGCAGGCCCCCGAGGCCGAGCCATTGGGCGCCGAAGCCATCGAACAACGCCCGCGCCCGGCGGTCTTCGAGCATACGCTTGACCTGCGCGCGGAGCACCTGCGTTTCGTGCAGCTTGCCGCTGTCGGCAAGCGCTGCCAATTCCGCATCTGGCATCGTGGCCCAGAGAAAATACGACAGGCGCGATGCGAGGTGATGGTCGTCCAGAGGGACGATCGTTACGCTTGTCTCCACCTCTTTCGCGGGCGTGATGAACAGAAACTGCGGCGACACCAGCATCGCCTTGAGCATAAGACGCAGCGACACCATGTAGGAGAGTTTATTTGCCTGCCCCAAGTCAAAGACTTTCAACAGCGTCTCAATTTCTTCCTTTTTCGCCGGCCGGCGATAAACGTTGCGAGCAAGGGTCTGGGCGATTTTCCTCGCCGCTTCGCGAGTATCGCCGCTGCCCGGCGGTTTGCCAAATAGCTTCTGCTGCTTCTCCGTAGGCGGTCCCTCCGGCGGGCCCAACACAACATCCAGCACACTATTTGTGATGCCAAGATACTGTTCCGTCTGTAACGGAGAAAACGTATTCAGATAGCCCGAGCCGGCTACATCGTCCGGCAGTTCCGCGACAACCGAAGGATCGACTCCGAAAAGGTCATGCAGTGTGTTGCCGTACTCGGCCTTCGTCAACCGGCGTATCACGTAAGGTCCCGGATCTTCCGGACTGAGGAACTTGATCATCCCGACCCAGTCAATAAACTTTCGCCGTTCCGAGTCGGTAGGTTGCTTCATCGCGTCCTCGGGCGGCATGTCGTGCTCTCGCACATTGGCGATCGCTATCTGCCACTGGCGGCGCAGTTCCCCAGCTTCGGGACGCTTCATCATCTTTGTGATGTCGAAGCCACCCTTTCGCTTTTTACCCCCATGGCACTCCGCGCAATAAGTTTGGAGGAAAGGAACGACGTCATTGCGAAAGGTGTTCTCCACCTCTTTGCGTCGGGCGTCCGCTTGTGCGTCTCCCGCCCAACCCGCGGGAGAAAACACCAGCACAACAAACGCGATAACCGCAATAGTCGCGCTTGTAATCAATCGACGAAAAGTTTGAGGAAGAATCATGCTTCGTTGTTCCGAGAATAAGGACGCTGGCCATCGGCACGAGCAGCATCTTCACGTAACGGGCAGCCATTCTTAAAATAAGGCAGGGACTGATGGAAGGAGGGAGATCAAATGCCAGTCGTGGTAGGAGCCTTTATTAAGGTAACAGCTTTTTTACCCTTAACAAGCTGCGTCCCATTGTTTTCATGGCTTTGGCGGTCAACCGCTTGCTGCTTAATTCAGAGCGCGGAATTCGGAACGCGGAATGAAAACAAGAAATTATGACACGACAAAAAGACACCGGCAAAAAAATTATCTCGTTACGCGGCTCTGCCGCGTAACGCCTCGTCGAGGCTCTGCCTCGCTGTGCTACAGCAGCGCATGTTTGGTTGCGATCTCGATGACGTGAACCACACTGTTGCTGTCACGGGCTGAATTGATAGGTATGCATCGCGCCGGATCGAACTTCAACGGCACTGGTCTCCACCAATCCTTATCATTCTCACCTTTCCTCATTTGAGATTTTCCAAATCCCAAATAAGGATATTGCCGCCTGAATCGCCAGTCGCCATCACCCGAAACTGCTGTTCGCAACGACACTTTCTCGTGGCCGCGGAAGGCCGCCGTCACCTTCTGGCGCACAATGTCATATGCGACGATGTCGGTTAAACCATCATCGCCTTTTACGTCCGGTCGCGTGAGATTGGTGGAAGCCACGAACACATCACGGTTAGGTACAAATGCTGAGCCCCAACCCGGAATGCTGATTGGCAATGTCGCAACGACAGCACCAGTTGAGCTGTGGAGAAACTTCACAGGCTCATCATCGCCTCGTATCGCCATTTGATTGCCATCCGGGCTGTAAATGAACGTGTACCAAAGTTTGGCTTTTGGAATTTTCTATGAAAGGTCATGCTGAATCGCACCGGTCGAAACATCCCAGACTTTGACCTCGCTCCGGCAATTTGGGCGCGATTCTACAAGCAAAAGTGGACAACGCAGTTTTACTGAAGGGTCAAAAAAGAGATAGAATATGTGTCAGGACCCAATCCTGACACTTTTCGCTTATACTTGCACTCAGCGCGGTAACTCGACACTACTCGCTTGACGGATGTCGGCGGCCGAGGGCGCGGGCAAGCCGGTTGTTTGGGTAAAGAACTGGCTGGCGGGTCCGGCGGCCTGCTGGTTGATGTTCAGCGGCGCTGGCGGACCGACTTTATTGCTATCATCAGTCAGGCGCTCGGAAATATCGCTAACGCATTCGGCGGCCTTCTTCACGTCGCTCGTCAATTTGGTGGGGTTGATTTCAAGATTGAACTTCTGCTTCCCCGGCGTTCCCGGCTGGCGGTTGAGGTCGTACCAGCCCAGATACCAGCCGAGGCCGACGAAGGCAATGGTTGCAAACCCGACCAGCGCGAACATGTTTCTCATTTGAAGGCTCCTTTTCAAGGAACACGTTACGAGTGAACGCATCGAGACGATTCACCCGCTTTCCGAGATGTTCCATACCCTCGGCATAGGGGGCAAGTCCAGCGGAATCTGCACGGTTGTCAAAAGCCGTCTTGACAGCCCCCCGCCGAATTATCGTATTCTCTGGTAACAGAAACAAGGAATCGTGCGCATTTGTCCGCAGATGAGGTATATTTGTCGTGACGGGGGTTGCGCCTTTGACGGTTGCAGAGAATAGGCGAAAAGTCGGGATTGCGGAGAGAGGCAATAGGATAAGGTGCCGGGTTCGCTTGGATGGAAGCGGAAGCGCCCCTAGAATAGATAAGGGCTCTGAGCCTTCATGACTTTTACGTCTCGAGTTCAGTTTGCCGGGGTGAAGAGCCTACCGGCAGGGCTGCCTGAGCCCGCGAGATTGCCCAGATCAGTTGAACTCTCACCGTCGTCATTGAATGAGGACGGTTCCGTTTCGGCTTAAATCGACTTTGCCGAGGACTGCCGCCGTGGCAGTTTGCGGAAAGTCCTCTATGAAATTGATCGCGCGGCCGTCCGCGCTTCCCATGGAGGCCGAGTTTAATGGCCACTGGCAAATCAATCCTGTCCTCGCTTCGCGCTGAACTCGACCTGAGCGACTATCGCAAGTTGCATTGGGAAGGGACGTTCGAAGACTACTTGAATATCGTTCTGGAACGCCCCGATGTCACTCGGACCGCTTATCAACGGCTCTACGACATGATTTTGTCGCACGGCGCCGACGAGGTGTACGAGAACAAAGACCGCATCAATCGTTACAAGTTCTTCACCGAATTTGCGGCCAAGCACGGCGATTCCGTTTTCGGCATCGATCGCTCACTCAATCAGCTGGTCAACACGTTCAAGTCGGCTGCACAAGGTTACGGAACCGAGCGCCGAGTTCTTTTGCTTCACGGACCCGTCGGCTCCGCCAAGAGCACCATCGCGCGCTTGCTCAAACGAGGGCTCGAAGAGTATTCCCGCATCGATGCCGGAATGATCTTCGCCTTTTCCTGGCGCATGGCGGATGGAAACTTCCAGAAATGCCCCATGCACGAAGAGCCTTTGCACCTCGTGCCGCTCGAGCTTCGACCCGCTCTGTTGAAGGACGTCAACGAGAATCGCAAAGCGAGTCCTTACGAAGTGACGATCCGCGGCGACATGTGCCCGTTCTGCCGGGCCACCTTCAATGAGCGGATGGCCAAATACAACGGCGACTGGCATCGAGTCATGGAAGATGTGAAGGTGTTCCGGCTGCTGCTTTCCGAACAGGACCGTGTTGGCATCGGAACGTTCCAGCCGAAGGACGAAAAGAACCAGGATTCGACCGAACTCACCGGCGATATCAATTACCGGAAGATTGCCGAGTATGGCTCGGACAGCGATCCGCGC
Organism: uncultured Planctomycetota bacterium; assembly: GCA_963718635.1. GTDB lineage: Bacteria > Planctomycetota > Planctomycetia > Gemmatales > Gemmataceae > JAIOQJ01. The sequence goes on from OY970367.1 coordinate 1,088,019, forward strand.
GCGTTCAACTTCGATGGCGAGTTGAACATCGCGAATCGGGGACTCGTCGAATTCATCGAAGTGCTCAAACTCGATGTGGCGTTCCTCTACGACTTGCTCGGCGCTTCGCAAGAACACAAGATCAAGCCGAAGAAGTTCGCGCAGACTGACATCGACGAAGTCATTCTCGGGCATACGAACGAACCCGAATATAAGCGGCTCCAGAACAACGAATTCATGGAAGCGCTTCGCGATCGAACCGTGAAGATCGACATTCCCTACGTCACTCGTCTTCGCGAAGAAGTGAAGATTTACGAGAAAGACTTCAACAAAGAACGGGTGAAGGGAAAGCACATCGCCCCGCACACGATCGAGATCGCGGCGATGTGGGCCGTGCTTACTCGGCTAACACCGCCAAAGCATGCGAGCTTGAGCCTGCTGCAGAAGCTGAAACTCTACAACGGCAAAACGTTGCCTGGCTTCACGGAAGACAACGTAATCGAACTGAAGCGCGAAGCGAACTTCGAAGGGATGCAGGGGATCTCGCCCCGTTATATCCAGGACAAGATCTCCAATGCGCTGGTCGTTCATCCCGATGAAGACAACTTGAACCCCTTCATGGTGATCAAGGAGCTCGAAGACGGGCTACGGCATCATTCGCTCATTACCGATGAGGAAACGCTTCGCCACTACAAGGAGCTGATTTCGGTGGTGAAGGAGGAGTACGAGGACATCGTGAAAAATGAAGTTCAGCGCGCGATCGCTGCCGATGAAGAGGCTCTGTCCCGCCTCTGCTCGAACTACATCGACAACGTGAAAGCATACACGCAACGCGAGAAAGTCCGCAACCGCTATACGGGAGGCTATGACGACCCGGACGAACGGTTGATGCGTTCGGTCGAAGAAAAAATCGACATCCCCGAAAGCCGCAAGGATGACTTCCGCCGGGAAATCATGAACTACATCGGCGCCTTGGCGATTGACGGAAAGAAGTTCGACTATAAAACGAACGAACGTCTGCAAAAGGCGTTGGAACTGAAACTGTTCGAAGATCAAAAGGACACGATCAAGCTGACGAGCCTGGTTTCGAACGTCGTGGACAAGGCGACGCAGGAGAAAATTGACGTAGTCAAGAGCCGCTTGATCCGCAATTACGGTTATAATGAATCGAGCGCGACGGATGTGCTAAACTTCGTCGCCAGCATCTTCGCCCGAGGCCAGACGAAAAAGTAATTGGAATTCAGAAGTGGGATTCCTATTCCGCAATCCGAATTCCACAATCCGAATTTGCAAAGAGAGCGTGAGGATGGGTGGGGGCCTGACCGGCGGAAGGTCAAGAACCTGGTCAGGCCGGAAGGTGCAGCCATAATTGCACGGACCGTGCGGCTCAGGGTACCCCCATCCTACCTCACGCTTTTCTTCAACTTTTTAGCCGCGAGCCTGTGGCGAGCGTCGGCGCTTGCCGACGCTCGCCACAGGCTCGCGGCTAATTACTTTTCTGGAGAGGCGATCCCATGGGACAGAAAATCGAACGCGATCTCCAGCGCTTCCGCAAAATCGTACGCGGCAAAGTAAAGAGCAATCTTTCCAAATATATCGGCCGTGGCGAGATGATCGGCAAGAAGGGGAATGACCTCGTCAGCATCCCGCTGCCGTCGATCGAGATTCCACAGTTTCGTTATGGATCCAAAGGTTCTGGCGGCGTCGGTTCGGGCGAAGGCCAGGTGGGCCAGCCGCTGACTGCCCCACAAGGTGATGGCGAGCCTGAAGCGGGCGATCAACCCGGCGGACATATCCTCGAAGTCGAACTCTCCATGCAAGAATTAGCGGCGATTCTCGGTGAAGAGTTGGCGCTGCCGCGTATTGAACCACGCGGCAAAAAAAACATTGTCACGGAACGCGACAAATATACCAGCATTCGGCAGGTGGGACCCGAATCGCTAAGGCACTTCAAACGTACGTATAAGCGCGCTCTGAAACGCCAAATTGCTTCAAATACCTACAACCCAAGCGATCCGCGCATTATTCCGATTCGGGCCGATAAGCAATATCGCAGTTGGAAAGATCAGCCAAGGCCGGAAGCGGTCGCAGCCATCATTTACATGATGGACGTGTCCGGTTCAATGACCGATGAGCAAAAAGAGATCGTTCGTATTGAAGCCTTCTGGATCGACATGTGGATCAAAGCTCATTACAAGGGCGTCGATACCGCTTATATCATTCACGATGCCGTGGCTCATGAAGTGGACCAGCACACGTTCTATCACACGCGCGAAAGCGGCGGCACCAAGATTAGCTCCGCCTACGATATGGCGAATAAGATCATTGACGCCCGCTATCCGGCCACCGAATGGAACGTCTACGCTTTCCATTTTTCAGACGGCGATAACTGGGGGGACGATATCCCCGGTTGCATCGAATTGCTTTCGAAGCAGTTGCTGCCGAAGTTGAACCTGTTCGGCTACGGCCAAGTTGAGAGCCCTTACGGCAGTGGCGAATTTTACGACTACGTCCATGAACTAACGGGCGCGAACCCCAATGTCGTGACGAGCAAAGTGCCCGACCGCGAAGCGATTCTCGGCTCGATTAAAGAGTTCTTGAGTACGGGGCGTTAGAATACTGATCGCTACGTTAGAGTTTCGATGTTTAGTGAACTAATCATTTATGCCGGAAAGGTTTCTGTTCAACTAGCTATTAAACGGAGGTACGGAATGTTCGAGTCCGTTGAAATTTCACCTGCTGTCCGAAGCGACCCACGGCTTTTCGAGTCCGTGGAACGCGGAACGCAGATGATCGGGCGGATTGCCGAAGATGAATTTAGGCCGAATATTCGCCTCAACTGGGACGTGCAGGACGACGTCGCCGGTGGCAAGCGAACGGTGCTAACGATGAGGTACAAGGGCGAGGAGATGAGTACAAAACTCTCTGCGGAAGACCTTCGGTCGGCTGAAAAGGCAGAATCGAGTTTCAACATACTATTTGGGCGATTGCTCCAAAAGAGGAGCCGACGGCTTCTGAAAGAATTGAAAACTGACATGGCCCTGGAGAGCGTGCAATGAGTCAGCCCACGAAAGCTGATTTCCAGAGGCTGAACGATATCGTTGTCGAAACCGACAAATCGCTCGATGTGGCATGGAACGAGATTCAAGGACTGGACATCCACTGCACCAAGCTCGAGCAAACTATTGAAAAGTTACGTGATCAATGCTCTGAGCTTGGCTCTCAGGTCCGGGTTCTTGACGCAGGTTTTGCAGATTTCAAAAAGCGCTGGGAAGAGTCCGATCATCGCCGCTGGACCATATACGGTGTCATGCTTGCAGCAGCGCTGACGTTCATTGCAAATTTGACTTTATTGTTGCTTAGAAAATAGTTGGAAGCATTGATTATGTTCTACAACACGAACCTACCGCCGAATCTACGCGTTCTCAAAGACGAGATCGAAGGCTACGCCTCCGAGTTCGGTCTCGATTTTTACGAAACGATATTCGAAGTTATTGACGCCGAAGATCTTAATGAAATCGCCGCCTACGGAGGATTCCCGACTCGATATCCTCATTGGTCATTCGGGATGGCCTTTGAGGAATTAAAGCGCGGTTACGACTACGGTCTATCCAAAATCTATGAGATGGTGATCAATAATGACCCCTGTTACGCGTATCTCATGCGCTGCAACAACGTCGTAGACCAAAAATTAGTGATGGCCCACGTTTACGGCCATTGCGATTTTTTCAAAAACAATGCCTATTTTGGCCACACCAGCCGCAAGATGATGGACGAGATCGCCAATCACGGCGCCCGCATTCGCGGCTATGCCGAGCGCTTTGGCGAGGATGAAGTCGAATCCTTCCTCGATCGCTGTATGTCCCTCGACGATTTGATGGATATCCACTCGACCGCTATCAAACGGCGCGACGAACATTCGCGCTACGACTTCAACGATCAGGCCAAAGAAGAAGTTCACGCCCAGCGGTTCAAAAGCAAACCGTACATGGACGACTACATCAACCCGCACGACGTTCTGGAAAAAGAAGAAGAGGCAATCCGCAAAAAGACCGAGAAAGACGCGAGTTTTCCCGAGCGTCCCGAAAAAGACGTTTTGCTGTTTTTGATCGAGTTTGCCCCGTTGAAGCCATGGCAGCGCGACATCCTTTCGATCGTGCGCGATGAAGCCTATTACTTCATGCCGCAGGCGCAGACGAAGATTATTAACGAAGGTTGGGCATCGTTCTGGCACTCGACCATCATGACGCAGAAAGTCCTCGAACCTTCAGAAATGATCGACTATGCCGATCATCATTCGGGCACGATGGCGACCAGCGGCCGCCGTCTCAATCCCTATAAGCTCGGAATCGAACTGCTGCGGGACATCGAACATCGCTGGAACACCGGTAAATTCGGGCCGGAATACGATGCCTGCGAGGATCTCGAAGAGAAACGCCGTTGGAATAAAAACCTCGGCCTGGGACGTAAGAAGATCTTCGAAGTCCGACGGGTACATAGCGATATCACCTTCATCGATACGTTCCTGACGCCTGAGTTTTGCCGGGAACATAAGCTATTTTCATTCGCCCATGTCGAGCAGACGAACAACTACGTGATTGAATCGCGCGAGTTCGAAAAGGTAAAGCAACGTCTGTTGTTCAGCCTGACGAATTTCGGCAAGCCGTTCATTTATGCAATCAACGGCAACCACCGCAACCGGGGTGAGCTCTTATTGAAGCATCAGCATAATGGCATCGATTTAAAGATGAACAAAGCGCAGGACACCTTGGTGAACTTACAATTCGTCTGGAGTCGGCCCGTACATCTTGAGACAATAGTGGAGGGAAAGCCGACCCTCCTTTCCTTCGATGGCAACGAACATACGCAAAAACCAATCGGAGAAACCGATGACAATCGCAGAAACACTCCTGCCAAAACTAAGTGAGCGGGAAGCGCACGGCGGCGAACGCCAAAGTTGGACCCAAGCGGTCGCTGGAACGGACTGGGCGCTCACGCTGACCACTGATCGCGTCGACACCTTAGGCTGCCTCCTCTGGGAGGCCGAACTGACGCGCCTGCAAGCAGCGCCAATTTCGATTGCCGACCTGAAGCAACATGCGTCGGTCGTAGCTGACCGGGTACGCGGTCTGATGGAAACGCTTAGGCTTATCGAAGTCGACGAGACTCGCAATGAAGCGCTGCTTCGCAGTGATGGTCCCACGAAACGTACTGGCTCGCTCGCCTACTACGAAATCCTGATGACCGCCGGACGGCGCGTACTCGTTCGCCGCTTCCAACGTTCGTCGGAGAAAGGGCAGCGCGAGCAGATCGCCTTTGCCATCACGCACGAAACCGTGGCACAGTTGGCCGACGATCTCTGCCGGTAACTCGGTTGTCGCTCGGTTAGACGGATGCGATGCCACTTGCTTCGCATCCGTTTCATTTATCTTGATCGGCCATTTAATCGCATGATGCGACTGTGGGAGAAAAGAATGCTCGATGGAACGAGCTTGGCAACATTGCCTGATCGCCGTCTTTGGCGATCGCTGCTAGCAATACTCATTTTTACTTTAACGGCTCTGCGTCTCGTCTACTTGAGCATGGATTGCCCGCTCGATCTCGCTCAAGACGAAGCCCATTATTGGGACTGGAGTCGCCAACTCGACTGGAGTTACTACAGCAAAGGCCCACTGGTCGCTTGGCTCATTCGAGCATCGCTCGAGCTATTCGGCCCGTTGTCGATCTCCATCAGCGGCCATGAAGTTGTTGCAGTTCGTTTGCCGGCCGTGCTCTGCGGCTCGCTGTTGCTGCTGGCTCTTTATGTATTGACCGTGCAGACAACCGGGTCGGATTCCTTTGCATTTTTTGTTGCTCTGATCTGCGCGATCATGCCTGTGTTCTCCGCCGCCTCGCTCCTCATAACGATTGACAGCCCTTTCGTCTGTTGCTGGGCCTGGGCGCTCGTCTGCGGTCATCGAGCGATCTTTCAAGGCGACCGGTGGGCTTGGGCGCTGGCGGGCTTTTTCCTTGGTTTGGGTATTCTGGCTAAATACACCATGCTTCTTTGGCTGTTCTCGCTCGGTTTATTTCTCTGGTTCAACCCGGCCTATCGCTCGCTGCTATATACCCGCAACTTTTGGCTGATGGTGGGAATCGCCTTCATATGCAGTCTGCCGATCATTGGGTGGAACGCCGCTCATGAATGGGTGAGCTTTCGCCACGTCGCCGGTCAGGCCGGGTTGCCTACGGAAGGACGACAACCGTCTGTCCGCTGGCTTGGCCCTGTGGAGTTTATTGGCGGCCAGTGTCTGCTGCTCGTCGGCTGGTGGTTCATCAGTTGGGTGTGTGCCATGATTGCTTTTCGGCCAGCGCGTTCTAGTGATCCGAACGTCCGATTTCTCTGGTGGATGTCTTGGCCGACTCTTGCCGTATTTGGCGTTGCCTCGTTTCGCTCGGGAGGCCAACTCAACTGGCCGGTGGCTGCCTATGTTTCGGGAAGCGTCCTGACCGCGGCTTGGCTGCTCAATGCCATGCGTTCGAAAACAACCTGGTTTCGAAACCTGGCCAAAACGAACGTGATAGTGGGCAGCACTGTAAGTCTCGGTCTCACCTTGCTTATTCACGACTCGTCGAGTTTTCGTCCGCTGCTCGCTAGTCTGGGAAAGCGCTTCAAACCAAGTGACCCTTATGCCGGTAGGACGCTCGACCCCACCTGTCGCCTACGCGGCTGGAAAATGCTTGGGCACGAAGTCGATGAAGTGAGACGCGAGTGCCTTGCCCAGGATGGCGTCGATCCAGTAATTGCAGCATTGAATTGGAATATGCCGGGCGAGCTCGGGTTCTATTGTGATGGCCACCCGCACGTTTATTCGCTCGGAGCTTTTATTGGGGAGAGAGTCAATCAATACGACTTGTGGAGACCAAACCCCGCGGCCGATCCGCAAGTGTTTGCCGATCGCACGTTCGTCGTTGTCAACGGCCACGAAGAGACTTTGCGGAGCATCTTTGCGGAGGCACGACTCGTACGCATTCCGACCTATCGAGAAGGGGATTACCCCATTGCCTCTTGGACCGTCTGGGTCTGTCGCGGTTACCACGGCAACGAAGCCATACGAGCAGCGCGGCAGATGGAGTACTAAGGAAAGCGCTGAAATAACGCACCGAATTCTTCACTTAAGGCCCGTTTGGCGACTTATTGTGACGTGATCGCTGATCATGCCGCGGCCAGGCCGCAATAGACACACTAACCCGAAGCGTGAGCGAGGCAGACTCCGAAGCATGAGCGTTAATTTGTTCAGACTAACGCTCACGCTTCGGAGATTGCCTGGCTCACGCTTCGGGTTAGTGTGGCCTGCGTCTTAAAATTTGGGCAGCGTGCGCAACTTCGAAACCATAGTAGTCCAGAGACACTGGGGCAATAGAGAAAGCCCTCCGGAAATAAGGCTCACCATAACGATCCTTCGCGCACCACTGGTGTCTAACGCTCGTAAGGCTGCAGCCATCGCAATAGGATTCTTGAAAGACTCCGCACAAGTCCCAAACCGATGCACGCACTAAAAGGCTTCGCCTTGCCGTCTGCGCCGACACTGGCACATCCAAAGATCTTGGAATGAAGCAGGCGAACGCAAGGCGCCGAGCAACAATAGCGGTGTAAGGATATAGCCCCAGTAATCGCCGGCCCAGACAACCGAATAAACAAGGACATAGACCGCGGCCGCTAATGTCACACGTAAACCTGTCTCATCTCGCCAACCGATCAGGCCGAGGAGCGCAACGGGTAAATAGATAGCAGCAAACAGCGGAGGGAGGGGCCGTAGAAAAATATTCATCCGCAAGCAAACGAGAATAAAGTGCAAGTTCGGCGCGCGAAGCCAATCCGAAACCGAGACGCCGGCGGAGGAATGATGCTGCGCCACTGCCTGGGCATGACAGTGCATGAGATAGGCGTAAATCAAAAGAGAAATCACGCCGATCGCCGTCTCCATCTTTCGTCGTTTCCAGATAGCGATAACAACTACCGTCAAAAAATAGGGCAGCATGAGTTCCCGCAAGCAGAGACCCGCGACCGCCAGCAGCATCCCGGTGAGCCGCCAACCTCGGGCATAGGCGCAAAGCGAAAGCAGCAATAACACTTCGCACCAGGGTTCGGTCGCCAGATACGTATCGTGCTCATAGATAGACCAGGAAAAACTGCCGCCCATCAGTAAGATCGTTGCCAACACTTGCATTAAAAAACCAGGTGCCTGAATGACCAAAATTTGAACCGTGCAGATAACGCTTGCAATGGCCGCTAGCATAAACGCCCAGAACCATACATCCAGATTGGGTGAATTTCCAATCAGGATTGCGAGCGTCGGTTGCCGCCAATTGAAAACCGAAGTCGTTCGCGCTCCTTCGCCGAACTCTTCGTCGAGCGCCTGATAATAGTCTCGCCCTTCGTGGACTTTAGCCGCCACGTTCCGGTAAAAGCTCAGATCGTCGGTTCCCTGCATGCCGACTGACCAGCGAGGCGTGGTCAACGAGGTGAAGATTCCGCAAAGGAGCAGCATTGAAAAGGCGGCAAGCCACGCACGGGCGGCGACTCGTGACATATCGGCGAATCGTGTCATCGTTTTATTTAAATACTCCAGAGCATGGCCAGTATGTGTGCGCCAACCGATTTTGGCAAAACAGAAGCTCGCTCTTCCCACCCTCCCCCCGGCTTTGTGGGGGGAGGGCAGGGTGGGGGGAAAGGCTGCGAGGGTCGCGACGGTTGTTGATGGGCGAGCGCTCTGCCCCCACCCTGCCCTCCCCCTGCAAAGCCAGGCGGAGGGTAAAACGGGCTTCGCGATCATTTCTACACTTCGCCAGAGTCTTTTGGCGCAGCCTGAGTAATCGGTCGCCCAGACTCACTTGACCCGCAGCGCGAGTCGAGGTAAGACCACCTCTCGATTCGGGTTCCCAAGGCAATCTCCGAGAAGGCGTGCGATGGCTGTCAAAAACTCCAGTGGTGCACGACCCGGCCGTAAACGAGCCGACAAAAACGAGTTCCCACCTTCGTTTCTACCGATGAACAATCCGCGATCGCGGACAGCCTACCTATTTGCTCTCTTCGGCTTGATTCCTGGGCTCGGCCTGCCGCTTGGCATAATCGCGATTATCTTCGGGATTCTTGGTTACCGCGCTGCCAAAAGCGAACGCTCGGGCAACGGCCTGGGCCATGCCATTGTCAGCCTCATCCTGGGCGCCCTGGAGATTATTTTCACTTCAATCGCCTTCTGGCTTTTCGCGCAACACTTCGGCCTAATCTAACTTCAAGCCAGAGCCAACCTAATTAGCGTGATATGCCGAGACGCTGCTCAAAATTCTGTAATCCCTTGGCGTAAACAACACGCCAAGCGGCGACCGGTTCGACCCTTTCCCGGAAGCGGACCATTGATGATACCGCGTCAGCCGCGGTATATGGTTCTCGTACTCCCCGCTGAGTCCGAAGGCAGGATTCCAATCCTGCCAGAGCGGTTACAGCCGCGCCCAGAGCCGGCCCTTCGTTCGAAACAAGTAGCTCTAGCGGATGTTCCAGAACTGATGCAAGGATTTCGATCATCAGTCTGCTTTGCGCGATGCCGCCGGACACTGTAATGCGAGTGATCTTTTGCCCGGCGTTTGCATGCTCGCGCACGCCAAGTGCAATCAGATAAGCAAGGGCTTCGAGCGAGGCTCGAAAACGGACCGGCATGTCGCTCGGCTCGCTCGGCTGCCATTCCAGCCTTGGCTGAGTTACACCTAGCGATGGTTCCGTGAGCGTAAATGGCAAGACGCTGATGCCATTGCAGCCGGCGGGAACCGCCCGTGCTGCTTTCTCCAGCGCCGGCCAATCGGGTTTGGCGCCGACAATGCGATCGAGAAACTGGGCGCCATTGCTGTAACAGCGCATCCAGAGATAAGGTCCCCAGTTCAACCGCATGACGTCGAGGTTGCCCGCGCGGGGCACTTGGTTTGACGATGAATTGACCACTGCCGAATTGCCCAGAATCACCGCTACCTGGCCGTCATCGACAGCGCCGCCGCCGATAAGTCCGGCCGCCTGATCGTCGAGCGTTGGAAAGACGAGCGGTCGATGGCCGTCAGCCAAACCGATCTCGCTCGCCAAATGGTCGGCTAATGGACCGATTGGCTCATTCATGCTGATGATGCGCGGCAGCGCTTTCCAGGCCCATTCGCGATGAGACGCGTTTGCCAGGCAATCGAGCATACCCCGTTGCCATTCGTTGGTTTGAAAGTTCATCATGCCGGTTGAAGCAGCCGACGACACGCTGGTTACATCAAAGCGCCCGGTGAGATAGCCGGCTGCTAATGGACCGTGCGGCAAGATCCATTTGGTTCGCTTCCAATCCGCTTCACTCAGGTTCGTTTCATCTTTGACCAGATGACTGAGAGAATAGCGCACGGCCCAAGGTCCGCCAAGAATCTTTTCGACGGCAACCGGGCCGCCTAAGCGCTCCATGCCCTGTGCGTGGTACTGAGCCAGCGTTTGATCGTTCCAGCAAATAGCTCGGCGTACTTGATTATGTTGCGCATCGATACGGCCGGCTGAATGATGCGTCGCGGACACGCCGCCGCCAATCCAATGGTGCAACACCCCCTGTCCTAGCAATTGAGCGGCGATGGCACGAACGCTTGCTCGCGCTTGCCCTTCGAGCTGCATCAGGTTCAGCTCGGATACCCCACCCTCGGTCCATAAATCAGTCGGGAAGCGAGTCTGCGCAACCACGTCGCCTTTCAGGTTGAACGCCAGACATTTGACCGCGCCCGTGCTGAAATCCCATCCGGTAATGATGGACTCAGGACCAACGCAACGCAATGATTCAGACATGGAAATCTCTCACGTGATGAGCGGCAGAATCCTTGAAGGGCGCCGCTTCAGCTTATACGATGCTTTCGAACCGCTGCCGATCAACATTGCCCTATGGAGCGTGCGCATGAATGCCAAGGAGACGATCAAATACCTGCTCGACGCCAACTTGAAAATGCTCAAAAATTACCTGTCGGACCTGAGTGATGCCGACCTGCTCGTGCGTGCGGTCCCGGAAGCGAATCACACCGCCTGGCAACTGGGACATCTTGCGGTCGGCGAAGTCTTTTTGCTCGGCCATATCCCCGGAGCAACTGTACCCTCGCTGCCCGAGGAATTTGCCGAACGCTACGGCACGTTGAACGCACGCAACGACGATGCGACGGCCTTCTTGAGCAAGTCTCGATATCTGGAATTGATCGACCGCGCACGCGATTCAACGCTGGCGACTCTGGAACGATGCTCGGAAGCCGACCTCGACAAGCCGACGGATGGAGCCATGGCCTCGTTCGCGCCCAAAGTGGGCCAAATGTTTGTCCTCATTGGCAACCATACAATGATGCACGCAGGGCAATTTACCGTACTGCGCCGAAAATTAGGAAAGCCCGTCTTATTTTAGGCGGAAGCGTCCGTCGTTTGATCTGTTTAGGTTACCTATCCAGGAAAACTCATTGTGCATGAGTCAAGTTTTAGAATAAGGCGGCCAATCGAGAAAAAACCATTTAGCCACAGATGGAACACTGAACGAACACGGATAAAATCGAAGAAGTTTCATCAAGCGGGTCGAAGGAGCGCGCCATCGGATGTTTGATTTGGCCGTGTTTCGTCCGTGTTCAATCCGTGGCTAACGGATTTTGATTTGACATTGGCGGCCTGGTGCTTAGAAACTTCTCGTCGGCCTGAGGCGCAGCCTCGCTAGATCTTTGAATTTGGAAACCTGATGAATGCACCAAAAAAGCCGGTTTCCATCGAAGCCATCGCAGCGCTCTTAATTGCCCTGCTCGCGGTAGGTCTCGGCACCTTTGGCGTTTTCAATCCGTGGGGCACGCTGAGCTTTCCCATGCCGCCTAAACTGAGCGGGCAAAATGCGCTGCTTTGCTATGGTGGAACCTGTCTTTTGCCGATTTTATTGGGCATCCTGGCGGCTCTTTTAGGTGGGCACGCCTACCGCAAGATTGAACACGCCAATGGGGCGATTGGCGGCGATGGCCAAGCCTTCTTCTCGCTTATGATCGGTCTATTTGCCGTAATAATCGGCGCTTGCACGAGCTTCGTCACGCTGATTTGGCCGATCTTGTGATTGTGCCCGATTAGTTGATTCTCAAGCCCCGACCGTCTCCCAATTCAAGCAACCAGTTCGTTCTTCAGGCCGTTTGCGAAACCAGGCGGCAACGAGCAACACGCTATCGACTTGCCCATGCGGCATCACCGTCGCGATCGGTTTTTGACTTCGATAAATGTCGTCGATCAGGCTACAAGCTTTGACGCGCGATCGCGCGGTGCGCGGCTGATAGATGACCGCTCGAACCTGCCCTCTCTCGATAAAATACCAGACGCAGCGCTCATCGGCGCCAATGAGCGGGTAGATAAACGAGTGATGTTGCCGAGCGTTTTTCAGCCAAACCAATCGTTCGGTAAGCGATCGCAGATCAAACAACTTGTCTCGCAACGTCATTGCCCGCTCATATTCCATTCGGGCCGATGCCGCCTTCATTTCCGCGTCGATCGAGTCGAGGAGACTCCGGTCGCTGCCATCGAGAAAGTCCCGCAGCGCCCGGACATTCTTGGCATAAGCCGCTAGCGAGCAGGCGCCCGCACAAGGCCCAAGACAAGTATTGATCTCGTGGCGAATGCAGCCGGGCGATAACTCGAGCCCAAACAGATTAGGCTGGTTGGAGAAGCGAATGGTCTGTTTTTGCGAACAATCGCGAAGTTGAAACAAATCGTTCAGCCGTCGCACAGCAGCGCTAGCCATTTTCGCGCCGACGAGAGGGCCATAAATAGCACTCTCTTTGCCGGTCGGCTGGCGGGTCACAAACGCGTACGGGGCCGGCGCCCGGCCGATGCAGACATAGGTGTAGCGTCGATTTCCCGGCTGTCCCTGCACATTGAAGCGAGGTCGGAATCGGCGAATCAGTTCAAGTTCCCGGATCAACGCCGCAAACTCATCGGTTGCCGTTTCCCAAACAATGGTAGCGGCTCGCGCTATGATTCGGCCTGCTTTCGGATCTCGGCTGTTCGGACGAAAATAGCTCATTAGCCGGGCACGCAGGAGCTTCGCTTTGCCGATATAGATGAGCTGGCCGCGCCGGTCGATCATGCCGTATACGCCAGGCAGGCGCGGCGCCTCGGAGCGCACGCCCGCGCACAATTGCGATGTTTTCCTTCCCTGCACATTCACGAATAAAGGCTCGAAACCGCAGGGATGAATATGCGATGGCCCGAACTCGGAAAAAAGTTCGCGAGGAAATAGCGACTTCACCGGGATTCCTTCCAGTCGATCGAGCGATCCTACTCTTGAAGCGATAGCCAATCAGCTGCGGCGAATTCTAAGAAACGCGCGATGTCCCGGCAAGCAGCAGGCTGAGGTGCGTCACCTCTTTCTGGCTATTCTGGCGAGCGGCGCGGCGTAAGCCCGCCGTGGATTCGGAACCACGGCGGGCTTACGCCGCGCCGCTCGCCAGAATCCGTTGGCATACCCGAACGTTATGCTTTGCCCGCCCTTCGCGGTTCTTTATCTGGAGAGTTTTAATAAGAAAAACCCTCTTCCGGCCTACGCCAACGGCCAAGATAGGAGCTTCGATCATGACTGCCGTCGCCGATAAAAGAATTGAGAATATCCGAGGCAAAGTCGTAGAAAGCGAGCGCCTCAGCTTCGACGATGGTCTCTATCTCGATCAAAGCGCCGACTTGGCAACTCTTGGCGAGCTCGCCAATATCGTGCGCGAGCGGAAGAACGGCAATATCACGTATTACAACGTCAACGAGCACTTGAACCCGACAAACATCTGCGTCTATCGTTGCACGTTCTGCGCTTTCCGAGCCGACTTGAAAAGCGAACGCGGCTATGTGATGTCGGACGAACAGATGCTGGAACGCGCACGCGAGGCTGATGCCCGCGGCTGCACGGAACTCCATATCGTCGGCGGCTTGCATCATCAAAAGCCCTACGAATGGTATCTGAACATCATTCGCATGATTCATCGCGAATATCCAGGCTTGCATCTGAAAGCCTGGACCGGGGTAGAATGGGACTGGTTTGCCCGCGTCACCGGTCGGCCTACGAAAGAAATCATTGCCGAGATGAAAGAGAATGGACTCGGTAGCTTGCCCGGCGGCGGCGCCGAGATTTTTCATCCCGATATCCGACCTAAAATTTGCGAGTACAAAGCCGATGGCGAAGATTGGTTGCGCATCCATCGCGAAGCTCACCAGCTCGGCCTGCGCTCCAATGCCACCATGCTCTACGGCCATATTGAAAAGATTGAACACCGCCTGGATCACTTGATCCGCTTACGCAATCTGCAAGACGAAACGGGCGGGTTCCAAACTTTTATTCCCCTCGCCTTTCATCCATCTAACACCAGACTCGATCATCTACCGAAGCCGAGCGGGTTGATGGATCTGCGCACGATGGCCTTGAGCCGGCTGATGCTCGACAACTTCGACCACATCAAAGCCTACTGGGTGATGCTTGGCGTGCCGATCGCTCAGGTCGCTCAGAGCTATGGCGCTGATGACATCGATGGCACAGTGGTTCACGAAAAGATCTATCACGATGCCGGCAGCGATTCGCCGCAAGAGATGACCGTCGCCGAGATTCGTCGGGTGATCGAAGAAGCAGGACGCTTGCCGGTCGAGCGGGACACGCTCTATCATGAGGTCGTCCGCGATGCCGGGATGGTCTGGAGGAAAGGTCGCAAACTCGCATTGGCGGGGTAAGCTCTCATGCGTATCGGCATCTTCGGTGGCACGTTCGACCCGGTGCATTACGGCCATCTCATCGTGGCCGAGCAAGCGCGCGAACAGGCTAACCTCGACCAAGTTTGGTTCGTGCCTAGCGCTCGACCGCCGCACAAGCTGGAGCAGCCGATCACGCCCTTCGATCGCCGAGCCGATATGCTTCAGCTGGCAGTTGCAGGGCAACCGAATTTTCAGGTGGTGCTATTGGAAAAAGAGAGGCCGGGCCCAAGCTTTACCGTTGATACCTTGGTGGATCTGAAACGTGCTTACCCAGCCGACGAACTTTGTCTGATCGTCGGCGCCGATTGCCTTCCCGACTTTCACACCTGGCGCGAACCGGCTCGCATTTTGGAGTTGGCAACGCTAGTTGCTGTCGCTCGACCGGGCTGGGATTTGTGGACGCCTGAACGCCTTGCCCATGCCATCGGGTTGAAGGCCGAACACGCCGTTCGACTCGAAACAGTTCAAATTCCGTTGATCGGGATTGCCAGCCGCGATATGCGCGTGCGGGCGCGGGAAGGACGAAGCCTTCTTTACTTTACCCCGCGAGCCGTTGAAGTGTTTATCCGTGAAAAGAAAATTTACATCTGATGATGCTCAGCCTTTAGCCAAACATAAGCAAGATGTTCCATTCGAGTTCTTCCATAAACTGGCAGCCCAGTTCAAAGTGATCGCCCACTTCACGGCAGCTACGGACGATTATCGCAATCGACTGCAAATCGGGCGGTGCGTTCACCGGCCGGACTTGTAAAGAAGAACCGGACGGAAATGGCTTTTCTGTAGCCAGCCTGAGCCCGCCGCTCGAACGATCGAGAACGAAAGCGTCGGCAGGACGTTTGGGCTTCTTCGGATCGGTCAGCGAAACGGCAGTGGGCACACCAGTGCGCCGAATGGAACGTCGCCGTTCGTCGGCACTTTTCATCGCGGGAAGCCAGGCATCGTGCCCCGTCGCTTCATTGCCGCCCGCGGGTCCAACGACGAGCGGCCGTCGATGGCGTCTGCCTAGGAACAGAAAAACCATTACCACGGCAATTCCGGAGCCAAGAGCGACCCATAAGGCCGGTTCCGCAAACGACAAGTTCGAAAATAATTTGGTCAACTGAGTCATCTTATCATTCCGAAGGCCATCGGCTAAACCCATATTTCGCCTACCGTCGGAATTGTTGGACGGTTTTTGGGTGTTGGCAAGCAAATGGCGACGGAATTCCCGTCATCTTCGGAATTTCGCGTTAAACCGTGACGGCCGGAATTTAAAGAACTCGACTTAAGGTTGCAACTGCTGACTCACGCTGGATATGCGTCTGAACGTCGTGGCGAGTTCAGAAAAGTTTCAGTTCGGTGACCGCAATTTTTCCGCTGAAACAAACGTCTACATCGCAGCCGGGATGACGCCGACGGCCAAAATAGTCGCCATCGTAGTGGAAGCGTTCATCTTCGTGTCGATAGCTCAACGGCAAAGGCGTTGGATCAAGTGAACAATAAACGACCTCGGGATCGGTGACTCCAACCGCCAGATGCGGCAAGTTGATGTTCCAAAACCGACCGGCGACAAATTCGCTCTGAAGCAGATCGCGTAATATCGGCACAATCATCCTTGAGGCGCGAGCCCAATCGAATTCCATACCCTTGTGGCGATAGTGAGACAGCGCAATGCCCGGCCAACCGTGGAGGACCCCTTCCCGCACCGCTGCCACGGTTCCCGAATAGTAAACATCCGCGCCTAAGTTACCACCGTGATTGATGCCGGAAAGCACCCAAGCAGCATCGGGCAACAGCCGATGAAGGCCCATACGCACGCAGTCCGCCGGTGTGCCATGAACGGCAAAGCGGCGATCGCCGCGCGGCTCAATCCGCAGCCCTGCATGCGTCGTTACCGTATGGCTGCAACCCGATTGCGGACCGGCGGGCGCAATCACATAAGTCTCGCCGAGTTCTTGTGTCGCCAGGAAAAGAGCTTCTAAACCCTCGGCGTCGATGCCATCGTCGTTGGTGAGGAGGAGTTTCATTTATTGAAGAAATAAGTTTTCCCGTTAGCCGCGACGCGCAGGCTCTGCACAGCGGAGCGATTCCCTGAGGCAAGCGCTCCGCTGCGCGGAGCCTGCGCGTCGCGGGCTAACAGCGCGTAAACCCGTTCAATTCGCTTAAGCATCAGCCGCGAGTTCCCAGCCTTTGCGATACTCGCCCTTGATGAGCTTGTCGGCGTCCGGATTGTTCGTCTTCATGTTCGGGCCGTCCCATTCGAGCTTCTTGCCCGTACGGATGGCAACGTTCCCCAACAGGAAGGCTTCCGTCAACATGCCGCCGTAATCGAAGTTCGAAAGAGCCAGTTCGGGCTTGCCCGCACGAATGGCCTGAGCCCATTCGTCTTTCTGCCCTTGGTCGCCCTTGTTGTTGCTGGCCATCTTCTCCGGCTTCTTGATCTGGGCTTCGATCTCCGGAGTGATGCGGAACGATGAGCCGTAGTCGTCCGGCGAGAACAAAATCGCTTTTTCGCCGACTATCAGCGAGCCGCTGCCGGCCAACTTCTCCTTCGGCTTCATCACTTTGCTCAACAGTTCTTCCGGCGGGGTCATTTTCTTGCCGTCGCGCTGGCCTTCGTACCAATGGAAGGTCAGGCCGGGCATGTCGCCGCGAGCCGGGTACTCCCAAGTTACGTGCGCCCATGAAGGACAAGTCTCGGGATTCACGTCGCCCGCTTCCGCGACGACGCTTGTGGGGTAGCCGAGTTTGAGGCCCATGAAGGCCAAGTTAGCAGTATGGCAGGCCATATCGCCAATGGCGCCGGTGCCGAAATCCCACCAGCCGCGCCAGGCGAACGGATGATAGCCGGGGGCATAGGGCCGCATCGGAGCCGGCCCGATGAACTCTTCCCAGTGAACGTGCTTCGGAATCTCGAACTCGCCTTTCGGCCGAGCCATGATCTTCGGCGCTTGCGGCCAAATAGGCCGATTCGTCCAAACGTGAACTTCTTTGACCGGTCCGATCAACCCCGCTTGAAGGATCTCGGCGCCGCGACGCAGGCCGTCGGCAGCCGTGCCTTGATTGCCCATCTGGGTGCAGACGCCATACTTCTTCGCAGTCTCGCGCATGACGCGAGCTTCGAAGACGCTGTGCGTCAATGGCTTTTGCACGTAAGCGTGCTTCTTCATGCGCATCGCCATTACGGCAGCGACGGCATGCGTATGATCGGGCGTGCTGACGGTGACGGCATCGATCTGCTTGCCCATGTCGTCGAGCATTTTACGGAAGTCGAAATACTGTTTGGCGTTGGCGAATTCCTTAGCCTTTTTGGCTAAATTGTTTTCGTCGATGTCGCAAAGGGCGACGACTTCGCCAACCTTGCCGGCTTGGCTAATGTCGCTGCCGCCTTTGCCGCCGATACCAATGCCGGCGATCTGGATTTTTGCATTCGGGCTATCGGCGGCGCGGGCTGCCGAGAAAGCATCGGCCGTGAAAAAGTAGCCGAGTGTGGCAGCGCTTCCGGAAAGAAAGAGCCGACGATCAATAGGTGGCGTCACGAGAGGTCTCCGTCGTGGTGGAAAAAATGCGTAACGGGTGAGGCAGTTAGTCTAAGCAAAAAAAGACGACCTGCAACTACCGTCGAAAAAAGTGCGGCTGGCTTTGCCGCAGCCTTCTGTTCAGACGACAAAAAGATAAAACGCGACTGTCAGCGAGCAGAAGCGTTATCAGAGCCGTGACCGTTTCCGCACGATTTACTAGCATTGCAGGTTCTGGAAATATTTCCAGAACCAGCGACCTCAGAATCACGGGCGGTTGATTATTCTTCCACTCCGCAATCCGAATTCCACATTCCGCATTTCCCTCAAGCGTTTTCCCACGATTTTCTCGCAAAGTGCCTTCTGGAAATATTTCCCGAATATTAACCGATAGCGATTAAGCGCGATCTGCCACTTTCTCGAGCCCGACGCGCGAGCAAGGGATTTGTAGGGTGGATGAAGTCTGCGAAACCCACCCCGTTCCACTCGCCGACAATTCCGACTGCGAACCGTTCGAAGTGAAAACGTTACCACCCGAGTGTGAACCGTTCACACTTTCATGCCGGATCTCAATTCTCACTAGCAACGTTGCCAGTGGAGGCTTGGATCGAACTGGAATCGATGCCACTGTAAACCGTTTACAGTCAAACTCCGTTCTGACTGCGAACCGTTCGAAGTGGTAACGTCACCACTTGAGTGTGATCCGTTCACATTTTCACGCCGCATCTTAATTCATACCTGCAACGTTGCGTTAGCCGCGACGCGAAGGCTTTGCGCAGCGGAGCGCTTTCGGCAAGAAATCGCTCCGCTGCGCAAAGCCTCCGCGTCGCGGCTAACAGTATTTTCGTTTTCGCGTCGCGCGTTTTCCCACGAAATAATTGGAAACGCCCTTCGGGAAATATTTCCCGAAGGGTCCGTGAAAACCCTTCAAAGTCGCCTTTCGCTCCGCGAAAGGGTTTTCGTTTCGCGGAGCGAAAAGCGACCATCGCTTTAGCGCGCAACGTCTCCCGCGAGGCAGAGCCTCGACGACCCGTTACGCGGCAGAGCCGCGTAACGAGATGACTTTGTTAGCCGCGACGCTGTGCGGAGCGCGAGGCGCAGCGTCCCCCTCGTTTGGCGCTCCTGAGTCGAACGTCTTCATCGACGCTCCCGCGTCGCGATTACCCGACATAATAGCTTAGGCGCGCTCCAATTCGGAAATGTTTTTTCGGCGATGTAACTCCCCTACTTCGAAAACACTTATTTAGGAAAAACAAAGGGGACGCAGGACGCAGCACTTTTTCGCTGGCGTAGTAAACCAGGGTTGGACCGCAGCCGGCGAGCTCCTTCCCGGCCAACGAATTGCAACTGAATCTGGCGATTCGGTCAATGTTGACAAAGTACGCCAAACCGAAGCAGTCGAGAAAGTCTTCAACGTGCAGGTCGACGGATTCCACACATACTTCGTCGGTGAGCAGAGCTGGCAGCATGCAGTCTGGCGCATAATGCGTACATTGGATCGCACTACAAGACTGGTACGCAGACAGGAGCTGGCTACGAGTCCCACCATATTGGGCAGGATGCTGCATTGAAAACACTTCCTAGCGGCTATAGCCCCAAAGCAGCACCAACCATCGTACTCTTCGGGGGGAATAGCTCAATTGGGAGCGCGCATTACGAGGCCAATCAAACCCAAATCGCCGAAAACCAGCAGAAGCGTCGACTTGGTGCTAAGATGTCCCTCGCCGCTGAAGCTCAAATTTCGTTAGACGCCTTGAAGGCGGCGTTTGATGGAAAACAGGGATCAGATCCGAATAAAGTTTTACTGGCCAGTGACATCGATAAGGCAATGCTGTATTACTGGAATTACATTGCTCTGTTAGGGTACACGCCGGATACCCAAGTGACTGTCCCCTCATAAGCCGTTTTGGAGGACACAGAAAAGGTGTCAGGACGTCAGGACCCTTTGATTCCGTGCAACGGAATCAAAGGGTCCTGACACCTTTTCTGTGTCCACATTCTGGAATTATGTAATGCTGCTTGGCTTTGACCCAAAGGATTCCAGGAACAGCGTCGCAGTACCTAAGCAATGATTCTCCAGATAAAAGAAGACTTCGCGGGCGCTTATGAAAATTGCAAGAATATGTGCAACATCGCAGAATAATATCTTTGCGTTAATCACACAAAACCAATGGCAACTCGGCATGCCTGAGGGGATTGCCCGCTGGGATGGAAAGAAATGGTTTTGGGTTGAGAGACTCGACGAAAGCTATACTCAACAGCTCCTTATGCGAAGGGGAAAATTATATATTTTAGATGCTGACGGCTTGGTTCGAACCTGGAAGTCTGGAATTTCGCAGAAACAGCAACCTCCTGATTCCCGCACGGACGTTTACGCTGCGCGATTTTCGCCGGGCATTGGCTTTCGAAGTTTTGCATTTATCGACCAAAACACGATTGGAGTGGTCGGCGACGAAGGAGCGTTTTTTATTCTAAAGAATCGTATATGGCGTCAAATCGAGACCAATACCCGGAAGCGGTTGAACTACATTTCCGGGCGGGTTCCGCAATGTTACATCGTGGGTGCAGATGCAACATTGCTGCGTTTTGACGGCGATGAGTGTCGCCAACTCCGCAGCCAGACTGAGGCAATGATCACAAAAATTGATATTGGGAATGACGGCGTCGCTTTTGCAATAACGGCGGGCATCGAAGATTGCTTGCTCTACATGGGTGCAGACGACATGATTGTGAAACATTCCGCCCCTGCTCCCATTTTCAATTTCAGTGCAGTATCCGAGCGTGCGATTTACATTTCCACGGCGGACAAAGTTTATATTTGGAACGGTTTGAAATTTGAATCCGAGAATGTGAAGAGCGGCTTCCACCAGATGGAACACGCTCGGAATGCGGTGGTCGGTGTTTTTCATGATAAGATCTATATCAAGGCACCGTTTTGGAAGGCGGTTCGTTGTAAATTGGACATCCGGTTTCTACGGTAAAAATGCAATAGAACTTAATCTGTTTGAACAACGAAATGATCTGCTGTTGAGAACTTCAAAGTGGGCGATCTGTTGCTGTCGCGCAACGAAACTAGTGTTAGTGGCGCCGTTAAAGCGCGGGAGGTTGAAGAAGTGTTTGTACGCTTCGGCCGTATCGTGCATTTGCATATCA
Organism: uncultured Planctomycetota bacterium; assembly: GCA_963718635.1. Classification (GTDB taxonomy): domain Bacteria; phylum Planctomycetota; class Planctomycetia; order Gemmatales; family Gemmataceae; genus JAIOQJ01. The sequence goes on from OY970367.1 coordinate 1,109,424, forward strand.
ACGGCCAAGTGATTGGTACAACTGCGGAGCACTCTTTCTACATTCGCCATTCCGGATCTGAACCGTTCGAAGGTTGGCGAGAAGCCCAACATCTTCAGATGGGCGACGAACTCAGCAGCCATGAGGGCCAATGGACGACAGTGGAAGAAGTGTTCGACACCGGCGAATATCAAACGGTGTACAACCTACGGATCGCGGAACACAGCACCTACTTCGTGGGTGAACCAAGCTGGGGCTTCAGCGTCTGGCGCATAACACCTGTTATTACATCGCTGAAGACTCGGCGAACGCAGGACATTACAGCGTCTTTGACAAGATCAGTGGCAAGCGCTTTTCGCCGACCATCACCGGGAAAGATTTCAAGGACGTGCTGCTGCAGATTGCCAAGCCAAAAACCGCAGGCATGCCACCGTTAGCGGCGATCAATGCGACCGTAGTCAACTCCAGCTACGACTGGGCGAAATACTACCGCGATGTTTTGAAGCTGCCCACAAATCCGGCCATCTTTACTAACGTAAACGGCAACAGCTATGCTGGCCATTCCCATCACATCGTCATCGAATCAGGCACTGCCGCGCAGCACCCCTATGCCCTCGCCGCGCAGCAAATTCTTCGATCCTACGACATCGATCCTTATTTCTCGAAAGAGAATTTGCAGTGGGCACCCAACTATGGGCACACAGATGTTTATGTGCAGTATGTGGCGAAACTGTTGCAGATAACCAAACAAAGGGGCGCCACGCGCGACGGCATCATCGCCGCACTCGCAAGCATTGCGAAAGATTTTACGAGAGGCGCTGATTTTTCGGATTTATTGGCAGCACTGTGATCTATTTCTTGGCCTGTTCCTTATAGGTGCGAGATTTTTTCAATCGGCCTAACATTGCCGATTGCATTATGGGTGTTTTGAATGGAACTCCAACAGCTTACTGAATCTGATACAGATGTTTTACGCGCAATGAACACGGCGATCGGATCTCATGATCTCGAAACGATAGGGCGATTGCTCCAAGAGAACAAGAGTGTATTGGAAAAGGGCTATTTCAAATATTTTTCAGTGCTCAACAGTCTTTTGCTGGAGGCTGCTGTAAATGGGCATATAGATATTATGGAGATGCTACTTGCATTCGGAGCGGACATTGACGCATCACAACATCCCACCGTTGAGCCAGAAGGCGTAGTGAAGCAAATGTTTTTCAAAGGTGATTCAAGGCTGTCAGTGGTAAAATGGCTTCTTAGTCGCGGTGCGATGATCAATCATGCTCGAAATGGAGTTCAAACGTCCACTTCGCTAATCAATGCCGCGATTGAAGGGGCATTTCAAGGTGTGCAACTCCTAGTTGAACATGGCGCAGCAATTAACTGTCTTACACACCGAGGCCAGACACCTCTTGATATTGCTATCATGTATGGCCACAAAGAAGTAGCCGACTATCTGCGCTCCGTTGGCGCCTTGGAAGCTTGGCAGGTAAAGGGTGAAGCGCCGCCGACGCCGCCACCGGTTCCCAGGACTCTTTCCGAACACCTAGCTACCATCCTGGGCAAGGTCGATCCGCTTTCGTTGCAGCAGATCATACCGAGCGGGCTGCCCGTGGCAATTTTGCGCGTGGTCAAAGATGGCGAGCAGTTCTTGATCACCGATGGCATGGCGGCCAAGCCGATGACCGTGCCCGAAGGCCAAGAGGCTGCAAACTTGCGCTATGCCGAGGTAATGATCCGCCTGCCAAAGAAGTGGCGCTGACGCCGAAGGCTCTCAGCGACGAGACGAAGCGTTGGCCGTTCGAGTGGCTAATGAGAATCGCGCGCTGGCCGCACGAACACAACACCTGGCTCGGCCCAACCGCCGTTTTCGCTAACGGCGAGCCGCCGAAGCCATTCGCCAAGAACACAAAGCTCAGCTGCATCTTCGCCGCGCCGGCCGGTTACGACTTCTCCACCTGGCAACGCCCCGACGGGCAAACGGTAACGATCTATCAACTCTACCCGATCTACACCGAGGAACGTGACCTGGAGCGCGAAGAGGGCGCCGAAGAACTCCTCGGCCGCCTCATGGACGCGGACCTGCCTCTTTATGTGGACCCCAAACGCGAAAACGTGGCGTAGGATTTACTGTTCAACGTAATTACAACGGCGATGACGTGTTGACGCAGCATTTGACTTATGATGGCTATCGCCGTCTTATCGGCGAGACGGATTATACCACGGCCACCCTCAGCACTAACCAAAGCTGGAGCTACGACGGCAATGGCAACACACTTACATCGACGGATAATCGCAATGTGACCACGACCTATGTGAACGATGCGTTGGGCCGGGTATTGAGTCAAACGACGGCCGGGGTGACCAACCGAGAGAAGTTCGATGCGGCGGGGCAAACGGCAGGGTTGATCGATGGTCGCGGCATCTTAGAGATCATGTCCTACGACAGCCGGGGAAATGAGTGGACAAGCGAAAGGGATCGGGAGAGTCTGTACGACTCCCGATCCCTTTGTTTTCACCCGGCAGCTTACGCAGCCTGGTTCGCTTAACGATTGTAGTTCATGCTTGGCCCTTGCAGGCCGGGTTGGGTGGGCGTGATGCTCATGCGCGAATCGGGTTGTTGCGCATTGGGCATGACGGGTTGGCCGGGGCGCTGCATGGCGCCGGCTTGGATGACGCCATTGCTGCCCGGAGTAGTGCTCATCGGTCGGGCGGCGATCTTGTATTGGATGCGCCACTCGGTTTCATTTTTGGTTGTGGTTACATCAGTTTTCGTCGTCACGTCGCCGATCGGCTTACCGTCCGGGCCGATCTTGCGTTGGTCGATGCGCTCGTCGTTGCGGGTCTGTTTGCCCACGACGACTTCACCCTGGCTGACGATATCCGTCATCGGGTTGAAAGTCGGGTTATTCTCTTTGATCAAGTCGATCGCCTTCGATCGGTAATACGTCGGAAAGACATCGGAGCCGTCTGGAATGGCGACGACGCCGCTGTTCTGATCGCGTTGGACGTAACGGGCGCCGGTGCAGCCGACCAGGCCGCCGGCGACGACCAACAGCACGGCGGCTTTGAAAAACGAACGGGCCATGGAAACTCCCCCCAAAAAGTTGACTCCCCCTAATCAGCGGGCGGGAATAATCGATGTTCGTCCCGATGTCAAGCACATCTCGAATACAATGAGGCGAGGGGGTGCGCCAATCGATTCTGGCAAACTTTGAAATAATCGTGAAGCCCGTTTTACCCTCCCCCTTGGCTTTGCAGGGGGAGGGCAGGGTGGGGGTCGAGCGCTTGCCCATCAACAACCGTCGCGATATTCCAAGCCATTCCCCCCACCCTGCCCTCCCCCCGCAAAGCCGGGGGGAGGGTGGGAAGGGCGAGTTTTCGTTTTGCCAGAATCGGTTGGCGCACCCAGGCGAGGGGCGCGGGAAGTGATCGGCGAGCCGGGAGCGTGAGCGACCGGAGATGTTTTTTGGCGCTTTCTCCGGTCGCTTACGCTCCCGGCTCGCCAAGATGCCTTCCGGTTCGCCGGAATGCCCAAATGCCACGGAGTCCACGAGTTGTCAGCAAGCCGTTTACCGGAGAGCATCGTTGTCGATGCGCAAGGCTTGGCCGAGTGTCTCGAACATCTCGAGCACTGCCCGGTCATTGGCTTCGATACCGAGTTCATCGGCGAGCAGACTTACGTTCCCGATTTATGCTTGCTGCAAGTAGCCACGTTGGAACGACTGATTTTGATTGATCCACTGACCGTGGGCTCTCTGGACGCCTTTTGGAAGCTGCTCACCGATCCGAAGCGCACGATCGTCGTCCACGCAGGCCGGGAAGAGATTCGGCTTTGCCATTTTGCAATAGGCGAACTCCCCGGCACGCTGTTCGATATCCAAATAGCCGCGGGCCTGCTTGGCCTTGGTTATCCGATTGGCTACGGCGGCATCATTCAAGATGTCCTGGGTTTGCGCCTGCCGAAGGGCGAAACGTTGACGAACTGGCGCAGCCGGCCGTTAACCCCGAATCAAGTGCGCTATGCCTTCGATGATGTCCGCTATCTGCTGCCTCTGTGGCAACGGCTCAGCGACCAACTTTCGGCACTCAATCGGCAAACATGGTTGCTTGAAGAGACGACGGCCTTAAAGCACCGCGCTGTTGTCGAGAACCCGGCCGTCGAAAAGTGGCGCAAATTGCGCGGCATCGGCACCTTGGACCGCAAGCGCCTCGCTATAGTTCGCGAGATTTACGCCTGGCGCGAAGAGAAGGCCGCCCGCTACAACCGACCGTCGCGGAGCATTCTTCGCGACGATTTAATTGTCGAAATCGCTCGGCGCAACCCGCAGGTTGAAGCCGATTTGACGACCCTGCGCGGGATGGGCAAGGCCGATTTCGCAGGGATGTTGGCGGCCGTAAAAACAGCGAGCGAACTTCCGGCCGACGAGTGGCCCGAGGCGATCGAGCGCGAATGCGATGTTCCGCAAGTCACAGTTGTCGCCAGTCTTCTCAATGCCGTGCTGGGTGATCTTTGTTCGCGAAAGAGGCTGACGCCCGGCATCGTCGCGACCACGCAAGACGTCAAATGGCTGGTTCGCGCTCGCCATCGCGGCGATCCGTTGCCGGCGGAATCGCATTTGACGCATGGTTGGCGTAAAGAATGTTTGCTGCCGGAATTGCTCGATTTTCTCGAAGGCCGTCGGGGTTTGCGCATCGGCGACTTGCAAGGCGGCGCGGTAATCGAGTATCTTGAAGTTTGATTTCGCAAGAGAACGCAGTTGACTCCTACCTCCTTGCCCAGTCGGCTAAAATACCTTCCTGCACATACTGTTGCCACATTCGCGGAGTTTCGGAAATGACTAACGGCACACGCTTCTCTCTGCGTGATCTCCCTTTGCCTGCCAAGCTCGTTGTAACGTTCTTCCTGATGGCGGTCGGCCTTGGCTATATCTCCGCGATGGTCCAGCTTCACTTCAAATCGGGCAGCCGCGATGGCAGCCCGTTGCCGACGCTTAAAGATGTAGTGCGTCGGTTTGCCGGCACTGACTGGCCGCCCAACAGCGCGCCGAAGCCCGAAGAAAAAGCGGAAGCAAAGAAGGATGAAGCAGCGCCGAAGGTCGATAATTTGGCCAAAGTGCCCGAGCTCCGCGATGGCGAAGTCGTAGCCGTGAAAATAAGAAGTCTGCTTACCGCGCGGTGTGCCGAGTGTCACAACCCCGATGGCGAAGAAAATAAGGTTCTGCTGCACACCTACGCCGATATCGCCAAAAAGTATTTGAATCCTGTCCCTGGTAAAGGGCGCATGTACGAAGTGCTGCATGGCGGCGAGAGCGAATGGGGCAAGAAGAGCATGGTGCGGGCCTTCACGGATAAGGATAACGACTGGAAGATTCTCATCGCCCAACGGCCTGAAGCCGAGCTGCGCCAGGAGCGCGCCGGCGAGCGCGAGGCGCTCATCGCCTGGATCGTCGCCGGCGCGAAGAAAGAGCAGTACGATGCCGACCTCTTCCCGTTGCCGAAGGAAATCGCCAAAAAGCCGATGACCGAGCAGTTTCGAACCGTGATCGATCGAACGGGTAAAGTGGTCGAGGCGCCCGGGGCTGTGAAAGGCGGCGCCGACGAAGCGGCGGCCAATCTTCAAGCCAGCGGACCGCTGAAAGTCAAAATCCAAACGTTGATCAACGTCCGTTGTGCCGAGTGTCATAAAACCGAAAAGAAAGACACTCCTTTGGGAACGTTTGAGGCGATGCACGATCTGCTATTGCCCAACCCGAAGGAGGGGAAAATGCACAAGGTCGTCACCGGCGCCCCAAATCGCTGGGGCAAAGACAGCATGGTGCGAGCCTTCACCGATAAATCAGTAGGCTGGAAGGCAGAGTTTGATGCCCGACCGACCGAGGTAAAGCAAGAGCGCGAAATGGAAAAAATTGCCCTCATTGCCTGGCTCGAGGCCGGGGCGCCGAAGGAAGCGTACGATCTCAATGAATTCATCGTCCCGGTCGAAAAGGTGATCGGGGCGATCACCAAGGCAATGCTCGTTGGCGCTCCCGAACCGGTTAATCCCACCGCTACGTTACGGCAGATTGACTTCGACAGCCTCGTGCAATCGACGCACGCCCACCTATTAACCTTCGCCCTGCTCTGGACGGCCACAGGGCTCATCTTCGCTTTCACGAGCTACCCCGTCTGGATGCGCGTGCTGATTGCCCCTTCGGTTTTGGTCGCGCAAGTGATCGACGTTCTCTGCTGGTGGCTGGCACGGCTGCCGGACGTCGGCCCTTATTTCGCCGTGGCGATTCTCGGCACGGGCGCCATTGTCGGCCTGGGCCTGACGCTTCAAATCCTGCTGAGCTTGTTCAATCTATACGGCGGCAAGGGACGATTGATTCTGATTCTCGTCGTGGCAGTCGCCGTCATCGGCGCCGGCACGGCATTCTTGAAATACATCGAGCCGGAATTGGCTGTCGAACGCAAAGAAGCCGCCGGGCGTTAGCTTCGAATGCGCTCGTTGCATCAGATCGGCGCACCGTTACAATTGCGGCAGCGTAACATGCTTAGAAGTGAGGTTAGTGATGAACGAAAAGACCAATGGCCGACTGGCACCGCCTGATGACTCGTGGCTGACCGCTGAGTTCTTTCAAAACCGGCGAACGTTCCCCCAAAAAGAACTGGCCCGGTACGCCGGTAGACATGTCGCTTGGAGTTGGGACGGAACGCTAATCGTCGCGGATGCCGACAGCGATGGGGATCTTGTAGAGAAAGTGAAATCGCTGGGATTGAACCCGTCACGGGTTGTTTATTCCTACGTCGAACTACCCGATGCGGTCTACATATAATGCCAATGCGCTTTGACTATACGCCGTTTCAGATGAGTTCCCCTGTTCTATCTCAAGGTGGTCGAACCTCACGCCCCCGGCCAATGATTTGTGTCACCGTGATTGGGCGAGATAAAGCAAAACCGGTCGATGCGATTCATCGACACTGCATCCGACGAAACCCTCTTTGATGAGCGAATCGCCGCATACACAGACGTTGATCTCGTTCAAGCTCCTACAGTGGAATGCTTGGGTATCGGCGGTCAAGTTTGCAGCGCTCACTTCGCACAAGTAAAGTTACGCCTGACCGATGGCGTTGAATTTCACGAATGGCCGGCTTTGTTGCCGGGCTTAGGCGGCCGATACTCGGTATCGGCGGCTTCTTGCAGTTCTTCACCACGACGTTCTATGGCGATGATAAAGTCGTAGAGTTGGTTGCGAACCGGCTTTATAAGGGAAAATAATCCGGAAAAACCAGCGAATCAAGAACAATCGAGGGTTGTGTTTTTCTTTCAACCCACGGAGTAATTAGGCGGTTAGAAAACAATATTCACTTCTTTTCATCAACAAGGTCGATTGGAGCAAGCTTATTCTCGCCTCTGTTAAGTTCCGCGCCAACGGAGACTCCGCCTGGAGGTTGTACTGCGAAGGCGCCAAATTCACAGTTGGGGTGCCCATCCCGCCGCCGCGATCAGTTTGGACGATCTTGGAGATCAACACAATGAACAGGCCAGGGCGGAGGGAGTTATTGTTATTGGCATCGGGTTGAATTGTGAAGTTTCCATTCGGGTCGGTTTTCGCTTGGGCGGTCCCGAGGTCGGGGTTGTCCTTCGGGACAAATCGGACCAGAGCGTCGGCGAAAGCCACGCCATTCAAAGTGACGGTGCCGTGGACTACCGTCTTATCACCTTTTTGGCTGCTGCTGCAACTTAATAGGGCGCAGGTGAAAGCGATCACGGCAAATATTCGAGTGCAAGTGGGACGAAACACGTGCGGAGCCCTCAAAATCCAGTCAAGACATTACCATCGCGAGGATCGCACGCGTTAGCCCACACACTTGGGGCAATGGCGCCAGATACGCTTCGAACGGCGCCATCGCCCATCCCCACCGACATGCCGCTGATGTGAGGCGTATTGCCGCCACCACCTGAGTTTGTCGCATTCGGGACAGTAGGCCTGATTTGGAACATTGGGCACGGCGCGTAGCCGGCTCCGCCCGCGTGAGGAGCGTTGCACATTTGCGCCTGCCAGCGGTTTTCGGAATCCATCCAGAGGCTGGAATCAGGACCGCCGCCGGCGTTTCCGGTGCCGTACCAAGCGTAGCGTTCGCCAAAAATAACAGTTTGCGATGTTCCGTCTGCGAAGGTGGCCGGGATGGTCGCAGCGCCTTCGGAGCTATTGCTTGGGGGGTCGCCGAACACCATGTAGTTCCAAACATAGTTGGAAATAGCAAACTTGCCGTCTGGCCCTGCCGGGTTGCCAAGGCCGTCGTTGGCCCCGCTGGCGTCCGTGGGGCATTGAAGCAGTTTGATTTTGACGCCTTGGTAAGGCGTAGGACCGAAACCGTTGCCGCCCTGTGCCATAATCTGTTCGTGAAGCCCATTTTGTTCGATGTAAGGCAGGAGCAGGAAGAATCCGGGCGTGAGACCCTTAAATGGCCCTGCGCGAAATCATGGCATTCCAAGCCGCGCCATTGGCCGGGCCAGCGCCCGGAGGCGGGCAGACTCCATTGGCATCGTGACAACCGTGCACCGCTAAGCAGAGTTGCTTAAGATTGTTCTGGCACTTGGTCCGAGCGGAGGCCTCACGCACTTTTTGCACGGCAGGGAGCAGAAGGCCAATCAGAATGGCGATAATGGCAATCACCACAAGAAGTTCAATAAGCGTGAAGCCGGCCCGTTTTGAAATGCTCATGGGAACGCCACGACAAAGGAGAGTTAGCGGTAAACGATATAGCGAATTGTACACCGACTAAACTAACAAGTGGTATGAGGACGGCAGAAAGTCGGGTTTTCCCTGCTTTGGGAAGCACTCATCTCTGTGCGACAGTTTGGCAGAGAGCAGATGAATGGAATTTGCCCGGTTGCCCATTTCAATGGACCTACACGGACTAACTGAAGTTCCAGTGGCTTGCACTTCTGACATTTGCGATCGGCTGGGTATGCATTTCTCGAAGGCACAACAAACGCCCATATGTCGGACGCTCTTGCGAACAACATCATGCAGAGCTGCCCTTATACTGTACCTTCTGACTTAAATAGATAGGATAGATGGACTGATGAGCACAGCCGGAACCGATTAAACAGTCTGGAACGGTCGGGGCATTAACGCGCATAATTCTGCTCGGACTGCCTACGCCTTCGACCGGATCGGTAAAATGATTTGATCGCTCCCGATCAGCGGAGATTGACTGAGCTATTAGATACAATGATCGTTTCGCGTGGATAGGTTCGTACGGGCCGTTTGGAGTACAAGTACCATAATGAGTCGCAACCTGAAAGGGCTGGGCGTCCTTTTAACGGGCGGCTCGCGCGGCATCGGCCGTTGCATTGCCGGGCTGCTGGCCGAGCAAGGGGCGAGGCTAGTCCTGGCTGCACGCAGCGAGGCGGAGTTGAACGAAGCCGTCGCCGAATTACGAGGAACCGGTGCCGAAGTTTATGGCGTACGCGGCGATCTAACCTCGGCAGCCGATCGCGAGCGAATGGTCGCAAGCGCGGTTGAGAAGCTCGGTGTTCTCGATGTCCTGATCAACAACGCCGGCACGTGCAGCTTCGGCGAGTTCAGTACGTCATCGGAAGATGTCTTACGGCAGATCATGGAAATCAACTTCTTCGCCCCGGCCGAGATGATCCGGCTTTGCCTCCCGCATTTGACGAAATCGTCGAATCGCCCGGCTGTCGTGAACGTGTCGTCAATCTGCGGACGCCGTGGCTTTCCTTCGTTCCCGGAGCATTCGGCCAGCAAGTTTGCCTTGGTCGCCTTGACCGAAACGCTGCGGGGAGAGTTTGCCCGCTTTGACGTCGATGCCATTTTGGTCGTGCCGGGGATGGCCAAGGTTGATGACTTCGAAAAGCATCTGTTGCGCAATGAGGGGCGTATTTACATCGATTGGAACAATGTCCAGAGTGCCGAAACCGTCGCTCGTGGCATTGTGCGAGCGTTGCAGCGCAACTGGAAAGAAACGGTGATCGGCTACCTTGCCCTGTCGATGCATCGCCTGCAACGGTTATGGCCCGGAATGATGGACAATATCCTCATCAGCAAAGTGAAAAAGTTCGAAAAAGCGCGCTCCCAGAGCGCAGCTTTAGTGGCAAAGTAACGTTTCAAGTAGTCGGCGTTTCGGGGGTGAAAATGTGCGGCATTGCTGGAATCGTTGACTTGGCGGGAAAGCGTCCGGCGCCTCGGCGGGCCGTGCAGCGTATGGCCAAGGCGATTCTTCACCGCGGGCCCGACGACGATGGCTTTCTCGAACGCGACGGCATGCTCCTGGCCAACCGCCGCTTGAGCATTGTCGGCCTGGCCGACGGCAAGCAACCGATCAGCAACGAAGATGGCACGATCTGGGTTGTCTTCAATGGCGAATTTTTCGATTACCCCGAGAAGCGGAAACAGCTCGAGGCCAAAGGCCATGTTTTCCGCACGCACACCGATACGGAATTGATTCCTCATTTATGGGAAGAGTATCAGGAAGGGATGTTCGAACATCTCAAGGGCCAGTTCGCGATTTGCCTTTGGGATAGCCGACAGAATTGTCTTATCCTCGCCCGCGATCGCATCGGCATCTGTCCGTTGTTTTATTCGTTGCAGAAGCCTCGCGAAGGGCCGCTAGCCGGCTCGAATGTGTTTCTCTTTGCCTCGGAAATCAAAGGACTGTTGGCGTCCGGCATGGTTGACGCCAAGCCCGACCTCCAAGGCATCAACTCGGTATTCAGCTTCTTCGCGATTCCAGGCCCACATACCTGTTTCGATGGCGTCAAACTGCTGCTTCCCGGCCATTATTTACGGGTACAGCTCGGTGAGGGCGTCAGCCCCGAGAACGCGATTCGAGACCGAATATATTGGGAAATCGATTATCCCGATTGGGGCCAAGAGGCCGACCCGCCCGAAAAGCAGGTCATCGAAGAATACGAACGGCTGCTGCTAGCGTCGGTCGAACGGCGACTGCGGGCGGATGTGCCTGTCGTTGCCTATCTAAGCGGCGGCGTCGATTCGAGCACCATCGTCGCGATGGCATCGAAAGTTCTAGGCCGGCCGATCCCGGCGTTTACAATCTCGGTGCAGTCGAAAGGCTTGAACGAAGAGAGCGAGGCCGCCCAAACCGCCCGACATGTAGGCACGAAGCCGATCGTGCTCAACTTCGGCGATGCAGACGTTCGCGACACTTACCCGGACTTCATATGGACGGCTGAAATGCCGGTCATCGACACCTCGGCCGCATCGCTGATGGAGTTGGCGAAGCTCGTTCGGCAGCACGGCTACAAAGTGGCGCTAACGGGCGAAGGCGCCGACGAAACGCTTGCCGGTTATTCGTGGTTCCGCATTCATAAGCTGCTGAGCACGTTTGGCCAGGGCTTTGGGATGCAGATGCGCAACATCGGCTGCATGATCACCGGTGCGCCGAAGTTCAGCAAAGAAGCTATTCAGCGCTCGCACGAATCCGTCGGAGGGCATAATGGTTGGCTCGATCTCTACGGCCTGATGAGCATGTCGAAACTGCGATTCTACCGTCCGGAACTGCGCGACAAGCTGGCCATCGATCCACCTTACGACCATATCGGCCTCAACCACGAACGGCTCAAGAAGTGGCATCCGTTCAATCGGTCGCTCTATCTCGGCCAGCGCATCATGCTGCCAGGGCATCTGCTCAGCTCGAAGGGCGATCGAGTGTCGATGAGCCAGTCAGTCGAAACCAGGCCGCCGTTCCTCGATGAGGACTTATGGGCCTACGCAGCGACATTACATCCTCGATGGAAACTTCGCTGGCAGGCACGGCTGGCGCCCAAGCTGAAACTATTGCAGGAAAAGTACCTGCTTCGGCGCGTGGCCGAACGCTGGCTGCCTAAGGAATGCGCTTGGCGCAGCAAAGCGATGTTCCGGGCGCCGCTCGACAGCTTTCATCTGACGGACGACAAGGCGCCGCGCTGGATCGCGCAAGCGCTAAGCCGGGAATCGTTGGAAAAGACCGGCTTTTTCGATGTCGATGCCGTCCTCGACTGGCGCCAAAAGCTACCCACCATGGGCCGCGGCCTCAATCGCACCTCGGTCGAGATGGGCTTGGTTGCCGTGACCGCCACCCAGCTTTGGCATCATCTGTTTATCTCGGGAGATCTGACGGATCTGCCTTCGCGGGCCCAGCGATTTGCGCACTTGGACGATGGCATTGGAGAAGAAGCGGTATCTCAACCTGTGTTTGTAGGAAGCGGTGCTTGATTCAGAGCCGCGAACGTCAGGAGCGGAGGTTGCTGCGACCGTCAGGGAGCGGGCGATAATACATGTATTACTCACTGAGAACACTCTGGCACGAACGCTCTCGCTATCTGCCCGGCATATTGGCCGTGGCATTCAGCGCGGTTCTCATTGCGCTGCAATGCGGGCTCTTGCTCGGTTTGTTTTCGATTACGTCGATCCCGATCGACCACACACGTGCCGACATCTGGGTCGGCTCACCGCAAGTTCTGAGCGTTGACCTTGGCCGGCCGATCCCGATGTCGTACTTGTCGCGCATCGCTCAAGATAGCCGAGTGGTGGATGTCGAGACGTATTATCAAGCGTTTTCCAGTTGGACGAAACCCGATGGCGGCTCTGACTTATGCATCGTCATCGGCTGCGACCTCAACGACGATGGCCTGGGCTCCGTGGTCGAATTGACGCCGGAGATGCGGATCTTGCTTACCCAACCGGGCAGCATCGTCGTCGATGAAGGCGAACTGTCACGCATGGGAGTTAAGGGTTTAGGCGACAAAGCGGAAATCAACAAGCATACCGTGCAAATCGTGGGATTGGTGAAAGGCCTTCGCTCGCTGGCCGGCCCTTATGTCTTCTGCTCGCGCGACACCGCCCGCAATCTGATCCGCATGGTGATGCCGAGCGATCACACGACCTACTATCTGGTGAAATGCCGAAACAAGGACGATGCCCCTAAGCTGGTTGAAGACTTGAAGCGAGAATACCCGGAAGACATGTCGTCTTTCACCAGTGATGAGTTTTCGTTTCGCTCGCGTAAGCACTGGCTGCTGAAAACAAAAGCTGGAATCGCGCTGGGTTATGCAGCCATTTTGGGGCTACTGGTGGGCATGGTGGTAACCAGCCAAACGCTCTATGCAGCCACGACGGCCTCGGCACGCGAGTATGCGATCTTGCTGGCGCTGGGCATCCCGCTGGCGCATCTCGCTCACAGTGCTCGTACAATCGTTTTGGGTTGGCATTATCGGCATTATTGTGGCATACCCGGCCGTGAAGTTCTTCGCCGGCATTGCCGAGTTGGGCGGCGTGAATGTCTTACTCCCCTGGTGGCTGCTTATCAGCGCGATTTGCGTCACCATGTTCATGGCCATGATTTCCGGCGCCTTCGCCCTGCGCTCGGTGCGGCAAATTGAGCCGATGTCGTTGTTGCGATAGTTGTTGATTGGGCGAGCCCGAGCAGCGTAAGCTGCCGGAGAAGTTCACCGGGCAGTTTCAAACTGCTCGGCTCGCCGGAAACCGTAACCTTGGAAGGCAAGGATGATCGACGATACTCCGATGCTCCGCGGCCTGAAGCTCACTCGCACCTATGGCGAAGGCGCCACGCTTACGCATGCCTTGCGCGAGGTGTCGATGGACCTTTTCCGAGGTCAGCTCGTATTGTTGATGGGGCCTTCGGGAAGCGGTAAATCGACGCTGTTGGCGGTCATGTCGGGCTTGTTGAAGCCCGATCAGGGACATGTGATGGCCCACGACGGCGAAAGCTTGCGCGACGTCTGGGAAATGACCCCGCGCAGCGCGAGCAGTTCCGCCTTCGCTATTGCGGGTTTATCTTTCAGGGATATAATCTCTTTCCTGCCCTGTCGGCCCGCCAACAGCTGGAAATCATCCTTCGCTGGGGAAATGAAGCGAACGGCCGCGATGCTCGCCGCCGTGCCGATGAGATGCTGATGTTGCTCGGGTTGGGCAATAAAGGGCATTTGAAACCTTCCCAACTCTCCGGCGGAGAAAAGCAGCGCGTCGCCATCGGGCGGGCGCTGATCAAGAACCCGAAATTCTGCTTCGCCGACGAGCCGACCAGCGCCCTCGATTGGTCGAGCGGCGAGCGTGTTATCGAATTGCTTCGTGCCGCCGCCCACGAGCGCGATGCCACCATATTGATCGTCTCTCACGATCATCGCATTTTGCCCTATGTCGATGTCCATTTCCACTTGGAAGATGGCAGCCTGACGGAAGAGGATCTTCCTGAGGCCATCCCGATGGGCTCGGATGACTGGAGGAACGCATCATGAAGAAGAATCGCATCTTGACCGTGGCCATCATGGCTGGCGTGCTCATTACCGCCATCACCTTCCTGACCGCCGCCCGGATGACGGGCGACGACGGCAAAACGGTGAAGGACCAGCAGAAGATCATCTCCCAGGTAAAGACGGGCTCCAAAGGCGTTGTCGTCTTCGGAACCTTAACCGTCGATAACGGCCCAGGCCTGCTGCCGCTCTATCCGGAAACTTTCCCCCAGCCCTGCAAGGTGAAGAAAGTCCTCGTGGCCGAAGGTCAAACGGTTACCAAGAACCAGAAACTAGTTGAATTTGACACGAAACTCGCCGACTTGACGATCGCCGAAGCCAAAGCGGGGCTTGCGCAAGCCGAAGCCGCTCTGAAAGGCGCAGATGCCGCCGTGCATATGGCCGATCAGACCATGGAAGGGCATCAAGTTCTAATAAAAGCGACGCAAGAAACAATCGCAGGTAAGGCACTGGAATTAGAAGCCGCCAAGGTTGATTTGTTGGAGGTCCGTAGAAAACTTGAGGGCGTTGGTGTAAAAGCCGAAAGCGATGCGGAATACCGGTCAAGTCAAAAGAAAGTCGATGCCGCCGAAAAGGCCTTGGAAGGTGAGCGCGTCAAACTGGAAGGCATGAAGGCTATCACGCCGGTTTCAAAAAGGGAACAGGCTCAAGCGGCCGTCGCAGAAGCAAAAGCAGCCATCATTCGTCAGAAAACGCTGCTCGACAAAGCGAACTACGGATTGGAACTGATGACCCTGACCGCTCCTGACGACGGTAAGATCGTCCGCAGCCTGGTCGCCGAGGGTCTCATGTTCGGCGCTCAAACCCGTCAGCCGGCTTTTCTGTTCCAGCCAAAGGGTCCGTTGGTAGTAAGGGCGGAAGTCGATCAGGAATTCGCATCACGTGTCGTGCGCGGCCAAGAAGCGATCATTCAAGATGACGGCAATCCCAACCTGAAGTGGAATGGCCGTGTCTTGCGTGTATCCGATAGCTTCCTGCCGAAACGGGCAACCACCTCGGCACCGGACGGTCTGATGGTCAACGACGCCTGCGTTCTCGAATGCATCATCAGCATCGAAGGCAACGATGCGCATTCGATTCTTCGGATCGGGCAACGCATCAAAGTGAGCATTGGGGTTGAGTGAGGTGTGCGCAATGGAACAGGCACTCCTTTGTGGGCACATAAATTTTGAAGTTCCGCATTACTGACATTCAGGCTCCTTAAGTGGATGTACAAGCCTGAAGCGCAAGCGAAGAACGTAAGATCTCTTCGCTTGCGCTTTTTGAAGTTGCGCGGTACCAAGCGGCTTCGAGGGTATTGAGAGCCCGAAGCGCAAGCAAGGGACAGCGTTCGGAAAAATAGGCCTTTCCTTGCTTGCGCTTCGGGCTCTCATTGACCCGATAAATTCGTCGTGATTCCGCTAGCGCGCAACTTCAAAACTTGCGCTCCAGGCTTGTAAGGATTGTTAGACGCATCACGACCGTGAAGGGCGAGCGAAGAACGTAAGAACTCTTGGCTGGCGATTCAGGCTTGTGGAATTGCTGCGCCGCGCTTGCGTGTCCGGCTCGCATCAGCGATAAACGAGCAGCAACGCTCAAAACGAAAAAAGCCCGCTCCAAAGGGAGCGGGCGATGAGTCATCTTCCAAATCAGTTATCGGTCTTTTTCTTTTTGAACTCGCCCTTGCCGGCAGTGACCACGTCTTTGTCAACCGTCAGAGTCACTTTCATGCCGTCCTTCCAACGCTCCATGGCCTTGGTTAGCGGGAACTCTTTGTCCTTATATTTTACTTTTGCGTCCGGATCGACTTTGAAGCTCTTTTCCTTGTCGTCGACCATGACCGTCACTTTGCCGTCTTCGAACTTCTTGAAGACGCCCTTGATCTCTTCAGCGAACAGGCCGCCGACGACCAAAACCGTCGCGACGACTGCAGCGAAAAACTTGCGAAACATGTGTCTGCTTCCTCTTGTGACTAAAAAATGAAGATCTCTTCACCAACCATCGGCTGGGAACGATACGAACAGTTGATAACGAGAGATAAACCCGGATGAGAAGCAAAGGTAGCGAAACAAAAGAAGCCCGCTAAAAATAGCGGGCTTCTCTACGATGCAGGTGGTAATTGCTTACTTCTTGTCTTTCTTGGCCTTGGTGACGACGTTGTCTTCGACCGTCAGGGTGACCTTATCGCCATCCTTCATCTTGCCAAAAACGTCGGCAGCGGGCATTTCGCCTTTCTTGCCTTTGAACTTCTCGGCCGACTTGAATGTCTTGTCTTTGTCATCAACGCTGACGGTGACTTTGCCGTCTTCGAACTTCTTGAACACGCCCTTGACTTCCTCGGCGAACAAGCCGCCGACAACGAGGGTGAGAGCGACAAACGCTGCGAAAAACTTACGGAACATAGATCAAAGCTCCTTGGTGAACGCCACGACGAAACCGGAGACGAGAGAAATTTCGAACTGGCCCATTGCCGGTGCGAAGTCCGGTTTGAACACTTTCCCATGATGATTTCATGAGCGATGCCGGCGCCCGAATGCGGGAAACGGAAGCACCGGTTCCCGTATGCTATAATCAACCCTTGGCCGGGCAATAAGTTCCGCCCTCAATTTTCGGAATCCATCATGTTCTTTCCACCGGGTGCTACAACAGATTCTGGTAAGATTGTGACCCGCCCCGAGTCCTGTCTTATCCTCCCCCTGGCTTTGCAGGGAGAGGGCAGGGTGGGGGTAGAGCACTTTGCCCATCAACAAGCGCCTGAACATTCGCAGCCTTTCCCCCCACCCTGCCCTCCCCCCGCAAAGCCGGGGGGAGGGTGGGAGAGTAATTCGCCAGATTTGATTGGCTCACAGGTTCTTGGCCGCCTGCAGACGTCAATCAAACTCTTCATAGCCATGATGCTGGTTGGCGGCCTGATGACGGCGCCCATTGTCTACGCCCAAGGTGCCAAGAAGCCGCGTGTCGAGGAAGAGGAAGAACCGCTTAAAAAAGAGATGCCGAAGAAAGATGGGCCTATCGAACCGAAGGCAGCGCCCAAACCCCTGGCCGAACCGGGCCTTCAGCATGTCGCCACCGAACTGGCTAAAGCGAAGAACTACTTCATTCGCGATTACCTCGGCCGCATTGCGCTGCCCTACGACAACCTGGTGCCTGCCCGCGGCGTCAGGCCTTATAAAATTTTCCCCCTGCCGGACCTGACGCTGCCTGAGGCCAAATTCAGTTATTTGCTGCTGCTCAACGACGACTTGACGAAAGGAATCAAAAAGGAACTGCCCACTGGCTCGGGCTTTAGTCTACAGCCCTATGAAGAGATTGTTCTCGAAGAAACCAATCGAATGCTCGACCCCAAAATGGCGGCCAAGCTCGATGGGATGAAGCGCGATGACCTCGAGGATTTGGCTGTTAGGATTCTGCAAGGGACGCGAAGCTGGCATGCGGGGCAGGTCGAAAAGTCGGGCAGGGTCGGGAAGGGATGGCAAGCAGTCGATGAAAAGCTGCGTCGGCGGATTATAGAGATACGCTGCGATCAGTTGAAAGCGAGCATGGCAGCGAAAAATTGGAAGCGTGCCGAAGAGATCGCCGGCGAGTTGAGTAATTTCGGCGACGACCCGATCGCTCGCAAAGAGATTTACAAGCTGTTGCTGCGCAAAGCGATGGAGGCTGTTGGCTCGGACCGCGATGAAGATTACGTGGCTCTACGCGAAGCGCTGAACCAGTATGAAAACATCGCCGGCGGCCGGGGCGACGAGTTGGCATTGGCTGCCAGACGGCAGTTGACAGTTCGCGCGAAGCAATATGCCGGGGCGGCGCGGAAACAGAGCGAGGATAACCAGAACGGCACTGCCATCAATCTGCTGAAGAACGCCGAGGCGCTCGATCCGGATCTGCCTGATATTCAAAAGTTGCGCTCCAAACTGCGCGATCGCGTTCTCTATGTGGGCGTTCCGCGCTTGCCGGAACGCCTGTCTCCAGCGGGGGTGCGCGATGAATCCGAACAGTGGGGGATGGAACTCTTATTCGAAAGCCTACTGGAAGCCGTTCCCGACGCGGAGACGGGGCGACGTTTCCGGCCGCAACTGGCAGTTGGCTTGCCGAAACTGGCGTCGCTGGAACGTGATTTCACCCTTTCAAAGAGCGCGCGGTGGTCAAACGACGGCAAAAGTTTAGACGCTCGCGATGTCCTGGGCACGCTCGAATTGCTCCGCGCAAAGCCGCAGCTTGGTTGTTCGGATGGGCTTGACGTATTGGCCCTGGAGCGGGCGCGGATCGACGACAACCCGTTTTCGCTGCGCCTGCACTATAGCCAGGGCGTGCTGGAACCGCTGGGGAGAACAACTTTCAAAGTGCTGCCGGCCCGTTATCTCAAGGCCAATAATCTCGAAGTTGATGACGACGCGTTCGCCCATAAGCCCTTTGGCAGCGGGCCGTTTCGATACGAAGGCCGTGAAGCCGATAACGGCGACCGGGAAGCCGCCGTCTTTCGCGCTAACCCCTACTACAGCCAGCGAAATGGAAAGTTCGGATTGCCGAACATCCGAGAGATTCGTTTCATCGTTCCCAAGCTGTCGAACGTAGGCGCCGACTTCGCGGGCGGCCAACTGCATCTGGCGCTCGATGTTCCGACGGCCGACATTGTCCGGTATCGCGACGACCCGCGAGTAGTTGGACTGGTCGATTTGCACACGCCCGCGCTGAACCGGCGCATCTGGATGCTGGCGATCAACCACCGTCGGCAGGCGCTGCAGAATGTCGATCTACGGCGTGGATTGTCCGCTGCCATTGATCGCGATCTACTCATCAATGAAGTTTTTCGGACCGAGACAAGTAAAAATTATCATCGGCCGCTGGCCGGGCCATTTCCTCCCAATAGTTGGGCGACGCCCGAGAAAGCCCGAAAGTCTGAAGGCGCGCTTTACAACAAAGCGCTTGCAGGCGGCCTGTTAAATGCTGCGGCCGGCAAGAACAAAGTGACTCTGCGCCTTGTCGTTCCGGATGATGATGCCTTGGCCATCCGCGCCTGCAATCGCATGAAAGAGATGATTGAAGCGGCCGCAAAAAAAACAGGCGATGATGCACCGTCAGTGGAAATCGTACTCGATCCGGTTACCCCCAAAGTATTTTGGTGGAAGATCGAGCGCGAGCAGGATTTTGACTTGGCCTACATTCCTTACGATTTCAAAGACGATCAATACTGGCTCGGAAGCCTGCTAGACCCCGCGGCTGCCGTGCCCGGCGGACGCAACTTGCTCGGCTACCTTGCCGAGGAAGCAATCCTCAACCCGACGACCGAGCGCTGCGCACCGCCCTCGACAACATTCGATCCCATCGCGATTTCCGCGATAGCGTTCGCCAAGAGACCTGGAAAGTTCATGCCAAGTTCCTCGAGCGAATGCCGTTCGTGCCGCTTTGGCAACTCGATCGCCATATGATCGTCAGTCGCAATTTGGAGATGTTCCTGGATGGCGCCAAGCTCAATCCCGATCGGCTCGATCCCGCGGTTATATTCAGCGGTGTCGAGGGATGGCGGCTGAAGTAGAAGCGCTTCGCCAGCGAGCCGGGAGCGTCAGCGACCGGAGAATTTTGATCTTTTTCCAGTCGCTTACGCTCTTGGCTCGCTAAAGTGCCATAGCACACACACCGAACAGAGCACTATTGCCACCAAAAAGATCGCCTTTCCCTCCTTTCCAAGATTTGCGATACTTCTTTTCGTCAAACGGTGACACGGAATCTATTCCAGCGACAGGAAGTCGATCTCATGCATTTATTCATTAGCGCTGGTGAGCCAAGCGGCGATCTGCACGGCGCCAATCTGATCAAAGCCCTCAAGCGGGTCGATCCGTCGATTCAATGCGTCGGCTTTGGCGGCGAGCGTATGGAGGCCGAAGGGTGCCGGCTGCTTTTCCCGCTCACCAAATTGGCGGTGATGTGGTTCTTTCACGCGATCCTCAACATCTTCAAATTCATACGCTTGCTCAAGCAGGCCAAGACGTACTTCAAGGAACAAAAGCCGGACGCGGTGGTCGTCATCGATTTCCCCGGCTTCCATTGGGCGTTGGCCAAGCGCGCCCACGCGGAAGGCATTCCCGTTTACTACTTTGTGCCGCCGCAATTGTGGGCTTGGGCGCCGTGGCGGGTGGAAAAAATGAAGCGCTGGTTCAAACACGTTCTCTCGGCACTGCCGTTCGAAGACAAATGGTATCGCGAACGCGGCATGAGTTCCGAGTATATCGGCCACCCCTATTGGGATGAATTGGCTGAGAAGAAAATCGACCTCGATTTCGTCGAACATCAGCGGACGCGCGTTGGTCGAATTATCGGCATCCTGCCCGGATCGCGCATGCAGGAGGTTTCGCGGAATCTACCCGATATGTTGCAAGCGGCGGTTCAAATCCATCGGCAACATCCCGAAACCTGTTTCATGGTTGCCAGCTTCAACGAAGCCCAGGCCGAGGTTGCCCGTAAATTGCTCGCTAAGCTGAGTCTGCCGATCACGGTTTGTGTCGCTCGAACTCCTGAAGTAATCGAGTTGGCGGAAGCGTGCATTTCCGTCTCGGGCTCTGTGAGCCTGGAACTGATGAATAAACTGAAGCCCACTGTAATCGTTTATCGGCTTAGCTGGATCGCCCTGCGCGTTGGCCGTGCATTCATGCATTGCAAACATATCACGCTCGTGAATCTGTTAGCGGAGCGCGAGATCTACCCGGAATTCCTGACCGACCATTCCGCCGCCGAAGGAATCGCCGGCCGTATCCTCGACTGGCTCGACCATCCCGCCAAGGTGCAGGAAGTGCGTGAAGCACTGCAAAAGGTCAAAGATCAAGTCGCAGTTCCGGGCGCCTGCAAGCGGGCGGCGGAGTTCTTAGGCGGGGAATTGTTGGAGCGGAAAAGGCTGGCTGCGTAAGCCGTACGATGTCTGTTATTTTACTTCCAATCGAAACTTCGGATGGCCCACTTTGTCTTTCGTTTCCGTCAAGCGAAAGGACTTGCCGAAAACAGCCGACTTCAACCAACCACTGACTTTGCGCACGGAGACGAATCCTTTCGCGTTCCGCCGAAGGATCTCGAAGACCGGCGGACTCGTTCGCGCATCGACGCGCCAGTACTCCTCAATGCCCGCACGAAAATAATCTTCCGGAAGAAAATCGAAGTCTTTCTTGATCGATCCATCGCTGACGATTTCGAGAACCATCTCTGGAGAGCCGACGACCTCCGTGTACCCGTGGGCGGCGCCCTCGATCAGGCATACACGCCCATCTTCCCAAGCTTCATGAGTGAAAAAGGTTCCATCCGGTTCCCCAGACAACCCGGCGTCGAGATTCGACAGCAGCAAGCCATCGGGGACAAAGCGACCGGTATCCTCTGCATCAACTAAAAGGGAAAGGGTTTGGTAAAAGGCGGTCTTGACAGCCAAATGTGAAAACAGTTGTTCCATGCTCATATCCGCCCAGACGCCGCCGCGAAGCCACCAGATGTTTCCATGTTCCGGAAAAGCGGGGTCGTGAGCCCAGCGACGAAACGACTCCTGATCCTTCACCCAGGAAGGGATTTCGAGTTCGACGTCTTCGACGATTACGGTGGTCATTGGCTTTTCTCGCAGGTGCGGAGCATGAGCATTCTAAGAAATCTGTAAGTATCGAGAAGCAGCCTCACTCCATGTACTCCTTCATATCCTCAAGTAGAGCATCGAAATCGGGAGCCATGTAAAGAATAGAGCCTTTAAGCGCTCCTGGCCCCGGTCGCGGACGCCCTGTGCCACGATCTTTGTGCGCTAAGTCGTCAGTCAAGATCGCATGAATCTTATCGCTGAGACGTTCGAAATTAAGTCCACGCAAAGCGCAGAGAGCCCGCAAGCGTGCGTCAAAGTCCTCTTTTGGCGTTGGCTGCTGACTAACCGACACTACGATTTCGCCTTCCGGCAGCGACACCCCCGCTGGCGGACGGATTAGGCCATCGGGGCCAACAAGGGTCGTGAATTGAATCGCGTTCATGGGATACCTCCTAATTCATCGTAACATGCTGCGGCTGCAGATAATCGATCAAATTGTCATGATAAATGCACGCCAAAGACAATCGGCCTTCGGAAATCACCGAAGGCCGACGTCTGCTTGTATTTCATTCCTCTTACTTATCTCTCGCCGTATCTCCCAGCGCCGCTTGCGCTGCTGCCAGCCTTGCAATTGGGACGCGGAACGGTGAGCAGCTCACGTAATCCATACCGACTTTGTGACAGAACATTACGCTATCCGGATCGCCGCCGTGCTCGCCGCAGATGCCGACTTTCAGGTGTTGTTTGGCGGTTGCCTGCCGGCTCTCTCGACCTTTCTTGATGCCGATCTCAATCAACTGGCCAACGCCTTTCACGTCAATCGACTGGAACGGATCGACCGGCAGGATCTTGTCCGCCAAGTATGTCGGCATGAAGCCTTTGATGTCGTCCCGGCTGAACCCGAAGGTCATTTGGGTCAGGTCGTTGGTGCCGAACGAGAAGAACTCCGCTTCGACCGCGATCTGGTCGGCCGTCAAGGCAGCGCGAGGCAGTTCGATCATCGTGCCTATCTGGTATTCGACCTTCATGCCCGCCTTGGCCATGCACTCGTCGGCAATGGCGATCGCTCGCTTCTTCAGAATAATGAGTTCTTCAACCACGCCCACCAGCGGGATCATGATCTCCGGCAGAACGCTCTTGCCTTTCTTCTTTACCTCAATGGCCGCTTCGATGATGGCCCGCACTTGCATGTCGCCGATTTCGGGGAACACCAACGGCAGCCGACAGCCGCGGAAGCCCATCATCGGGTTCATTTCGTGTAGCTCTTCGACGCGCTCGAAGATTTTTTCGACCGACACGCCAACCTGTTTGGCGACCGACTCCGCGCCGGCGCGATTGTCTTTCTGCGGCAGGAACTCGTGTAGCGGCGGATCGAGCAGGCGAATGGTGACCGGATAGCCGTCCATCGCTTCGAAGATGCCGACAAAGTCCGCTTTCTGGTAAGGCTCAATTTTCGCCAGTGCCTTTTTGCGACCTTCGACCGTGGTCGAGAGAATCATTTCACGCACAGCGGCAATGCGATCTTCGCCGAAGAACATATGCTCGGTACGGCAAAGCCCGATTCCTTCGGCGCCGAACTCGCGCGCTTTCAACGCATCGGCCGGGCTGTCGGCATTGGTGCGAATCTTCAGCTTGCGGGCTTTGTCGGCCCAGGTCATCAAAGTGGCGAAATCGCCCGTCATCGTGGGGGCAATAGTCTCAACCTTGCCGATCATCACATCGCCGGTGGTTCCGTTGATGGTGATGAAGTCGCCCGCCTTAACGGAATGGCCGGCGATCATCACGGTTTGACTCTTCTCATCGATCTTCACCGCTTCGCAGCCAACAACGCAGGGCTTGCCCCAACCGCGTGCGACCACGGCCGCATGACTCGCCTTGCCGCCGGTGCTGGTGAGAATACCGCGTGCCAGATGCATGCCCGCGACGTCTTCCGGGCTCGTTTCCTTGCGAACGAGCATGATCGGATCGGTCGGGTGCTTGGCCGCATGTTCGACTGCCGCTTCGGCCGAAAGCACCACCATGCCCGAAGCACCGCCGGGGCTAGCGGCGATGCCCTGCGCAACCGATTTGACCTTCGACTTTGGATCGAGCTGCGGCTGCAAGAGATGGTTCAACGAGTCCGGCGCCACACGCTTGACGGCCGTCGCTTCGTCGATCTTCTTTTCCTTCACCATCTCGACGGCGATGCGCACGGCAGCGGTGCCCGTCCGTTTGCCGGTTCGCGTTTGCAGCATATAGAGTGTGCCGTCTTGGACGGTGAACTCGATATCCTGCATCTCTTTGTAATGCTGTTCGAGCTTCTCGCGGATGTCGCAAAGATGCTTGTAAACCTTGGGCATCTGCTCATCGAGCTTGGCGATCGGCTCGGGCGTGCGAATGCCGGCAACCACGTCTTCGCCCTGGGCGTTGATGAGGTAATCGCCATAAAATACGTTTTCGCCGGTGTTCGGATCGCGCGTGAAGGCGACGCCGGTGCCCGACCCCTCGCCCATGTTGCCGAAGACCATCGCCTGAACATTTACAGCCGTCCCTTTGAGGCCGGTGATGCGCTCGATGCGGCGGTATTCAATGGCCTTGTTGCCGTTCCACGAATTGAACACTGCATTGATCGACAGCATCAACTGCTTGCGCGGGTCTTGCGGAAAGTCTTCGCCGACATGTTTCTTGTAGACGGCCTTGTACCGCTTCACCAGTTCCTTCAGGTCGTCCACGCTTAAATCGGTGTCGAGCTTTGCTTTCTTTTCGCTTTTCAGCGTGGAAATCTCATGTTCGAATGCCTCGTGTTCGACACCCATGGCAGTCGAGCCGAACATGTCGATGACACGGCGATAGCTGTCGTAAGCGAAACGCGGGTTCCCCGTCTTCTTCGCCAACCCTTCCACGGACGCGTCTGAAAGGCCGAGGTTGAGAATGGTATTCATCATGCCGGGCATCGACAGGGCAGCGCCTGAACGGACCGAGACGAGCAAGGGATCGTTATGATCGCCGAACTTCTTGCCAAATTCTGCTTCGACCTTTTTGACCGCCGCATCAATCTCGGGGATGGCGGCTTCGGGAATTTTCTTGCCGTGATCGTAATAAGCGGCACAGACTTCCGTTGTAATGGTAAAGCCGGCCGGCACCGGAATGCCGATCAGGCACATCTCGGCCAGGTTAGCGCCTTTGCCGCCCAGAAGTTCCTTCATCTTGCCGTTGCCATCGGCCGATTTGCCGCCGAACGAATAAACGTGTTTCGACATGTTACGTGTTGCCCTATGTCAGTGACCGCGATCCGCCGCTCCGGCGAGTCGTCCCGTGTGAATCAGTTGATAAATGTATGAAT
Organism: uncultured Planctomycetota bacterium; assembly: GCA_963718635.1. Taxonomy (GTDB): domain Bacteria; phylum Planctomycetota; class Planctomycetia; order Gemmatales; family Gemmataceae; genus JAIOQJ01. The sequence continues at coordinate 1,134,531 of OY970367.1, forward strand.
GCAGGGGAATCAAGTGAAGTCCGGGGGAGCCCGATGCCGCGCGAAGGGATTCAGGGCGAGCCAGGAGGCGCAAGCGACTGGAGTGAGTGTTGCACGCAGCTTTCGGGCGGCTCCAGTCGCTCACGCTCCTGGCTCGCCAACAAAGCGACTTTCGCCTCACTCGTGTTTTTGCTGCGCATGGATGGATACGAGCGATTGAGAGAAAGCCTGTACGACGACTCGCCTTGGACCAGCGAGAAACGCCATTCGCTTGTAAGGGATGCCGCTGTGAAAGCCGGTTGGGAGGCTATGCGCGGGTACGATGCTTCTGAAGGAGCTCAAACGATGGACACACTAAGTTTATATCGCGAGTTGCATGAATGCCTGCTGGTTAACCAGACTCCCGTGTCCCAGTTGCGACAATGGTTCGTGAAATACGAACATCTGGCATTGCACGTTCGCGATCTGCGAACGACAATACGTATGGAGTATCAGAATCGGGTCGGAGGTTGACGTGCGGATCATCACTAAAGCCCGACTGAGGCTGTTTTGGGAAGGGGTTGGTCAAGAGGATTCCGCCGGACCCTTACAAGCGTGGTACACGCATGTCAGTAAGAAGTCTGTGGCTTGGCGGTCATGGAGCGAAGTGAAGGCTGACTTCAGCAAAGCCAGTCTGGTCGGCAACTGCGTTGTATTCAATATAGGCGGCAACAAGTATCGACTCGTTGCAAGAATTCTTTATTCGAGTCAAAAAGTCTTCATCCTAAGAATGATGACCCACAAAGAATACGACAAAAACAGTTGGCAAAGAGAATGCGGCTGTTTTGCCAAACCTCCTATCAAGGGTTGAAAACTACCGCAGTACTTGCGAAATAAGTAAATATTAGTGAGGAACTAGGAAATAAACATGGCAACGAAAACAAAAGCCGGTCAGAAGTCGAAAATCGCCGACAGCTATCTTAAGCTAATTCTGGAATTCCCGCTGACCTCGATCAAGTCGCAGGTCCAATTAGCGGCAGCTCAAACGGTCATTGACCGGCTGTTGGGCAATGGAACTCTCGATGATGGAGAGGAGCTCTACTTGGATGCTTTGAGCGACCTCGTGGGCGCATACGAGGACATCCACTATCCCATTGCACCTGCATCCGACGCTGATATGCTTCGCCACTTGATGGACGCTAAGGATGTGACCCAGGCGGAACTCCATCGACAGACTGGAATCCCAAAGTCCACCATTTCCGAAATGTTGGCGGGAAAGAAGGCCTTTAGCAAAGCGATCATTCGCTCTTTGGCAGGTTTCTTTAAGGTTGACGCGAGCGTGTTGGTAGCGAATCTTTGAGTGGCATACGCTGACTTTCGTAAGACCCCTGCGCAACGTGGCAGGTCTCGCCAAGCGTATCGTTCTTGCGAACAACGAACCGGAACTTCGGCGGGATACCGAGTTTGCGTTTGCGTGAGGCAGTCGGAGTGCTTTATCAACACTCGCTGAACTGCTCGTCTACTTGATAGAATTGTTCCAAATTGACCTTAGCTGAATAGTTTAAGTTTTAACGGGTTTACGATGCCACTGAATAAAAAAGCACATAAAATCAGCGCGGCGCCTTTACGCCGCAGCGTAAATTGTAAGTAAAAAACGTTCAACTTGCTTAGGCATGAAGGTAAACTGTGGAGAATACCAATTTAGCTGATCCTGCTTTAAAGCGAGCCTTAAAGGAGGCAATTGCCGAAACGCTTCAAGAGCAGCGCGATCTGTTACACGAAGTGTTTGCTGAAGTACTCGAAGACTTCGCACTGGTTGAAGCAATTCGCGAAGGCCAAAAGTCCAAAATGTCGAGTCGCGACGAAGTGTTCGACATTTTGCGTGGCAGGTCGTGAATACTACTTTCCGCAGTAGCTTTACGAGAAATCTGAAAAAGATCAAAGACACCGACATTCTGCAGCGTGTACAAGAGGTGATTGCAGAAGTTGAGGCTGCAGCTGTTTTGCATGTGTTGGCAACCTCAAGAAGATGAGCGGAACTATTAACTTTTATCGCATCCGTATCGGCGATTACCGGATAGGAATTGTTGTTGAAGGGGAATAAGTGGAATTTGTGCGCTGTCTGCCGCATCGCGATCTCTATTGTTACTTCCCGTAGAAGTCTTCGCGTTCCGTGAGGTCGAACCATTCGCTCCTGGAAACGAAGTGTTTTATTAAGGCTGCTCATAAACGGCCGCGCAGAAAGCGATAAGGGCCAGCGAGGAGCGCCACTCGCCTGCTTGGGAAGCTGGCAAGCGTGCCAGCCAGACGGACATGAGCGAGTAAGATCATCTTCCGGTGAAACCATGAATTATGGCGATACTTAAGATGCAACAGTCCCGTCCTCATCACCCTTCCGGATCACCTAGCAGCTCACGAAGTCTCTGAGCTAGTGTGGCTGGCAAACGATCGGCGAATGATTCTTGAATCAAGCCGACGCCGATCATATCGCGGATATGCGTGCGGTCTTTGTCGCGGTTCGAAGTGAGTTTCATTTTCAGCAAAGCTTCCAAGCCGAGTAACCTAAAGGGCGGTGCGATCGTGTAGTCGTCCACATCCGGCGCATGTTCCTCATACTCGGCCCGAAATTTCTCACCGGCAAAGATGACGTGTACGGCATCACGTGCTTTAGCCAATGGACCATCGCGAAACATGCAAATGCCGGATGAGTGCCGATGTCGAAAGCCGACGACTTCCAGCGCTGCCTTGGCAGCTTCGAAATCTGAGCGGCGAAGTAGAATATCGACGTCCTGTGTATTGCGCACCGCCGATTCATCGACCCTTGCCACCCATGCGGCGACCGCGTTGCCGCCGATAACCGCGTAAGGCACATCCGCTTGATCCAACGCTGAAGTTGCGCAAAAGCCGGTCCTTAATTTTCAGCACTGCCCGCTCCATGCGATCGAGGAGTTCACACTCGACATGATCTGTTGCCATGCGCCTATACTAACAAATGCTTTCAGAAATGATACTCATGCGATGAATACGCTTCGCCACTATGATTCGCGCACCGTACGCACAAAAGCCTTGAAATTGTCAACCGGCGTGCTCTTGTCGCAACCGTGATTGAGATTCACGATATGTCGGCGGCCACCACCTTGCTGCAAACATTGCTTCGTGACAGTGATTACTTGTTCGGTCGTACCGTGTGCCAGCAATTCTTCATCGACGTTCCCTTGGAACACCAGGTTTGGGTAATCACGTCTTGCAGCGGCCAAGTCGTGGCATCGTCCGAGGCTGATAATGTCGGCGCCACTGGCCGTCAGTCTTTCCAGATACGGGGATTCTTTAACGAACAGCACGCGCGGGACCCCGGTAGCGCCCGCCAAGATGTCCCGATGGTAAGGCTGAGCCCAATTGTCGTACTCGGCTAAGGACAACTCGCCGGCCCAGGAATCGAACAGCTGATAAAGCTCCGCTCCCTCGCGAATTAGCGTTTGCAAAAAGCCAGTTGTGGCATTGGCGAGACGGTCGAGCAGGCCGAGCCAGACGGCCGGTTGCTCGGCGGCAAAACGGCGTGTCTCGTCCATGTTCTTGCCCGTGCCGATGCAGTAAGCAGCGACTGTGAACGGCGCGCCGGCAAAGACAAGCACGGGCAATTCGCCCTTCAGTTCCGATTTAACGCGCTTCAACAAGTCGATGATATGCCCATAAGTTGACGGATCCGGATCCCGATTCAGGCGATCCAAGTCAGCTAGGGTGCGAATGGGGCGGTCGGGAACCGGCCCTCGTTGAGGCTTCAGTTCGAAGGGCAGGCCCATTGAGAAAGGCAACGTGGTGATATCGTAAAAGAGAATGATGCCATCGACGCCGAACCGGCGCGGCGCCAGCGAAGCCTCTGCCGCCCTTTCGACATTCGCGGAGAATTCGAAGAACGGCATGCCTGCGCGAATCCGGTTGAACTCCGGATCCCACCGTCCCGCCTGCCGCATCGCCCATACGGGCGGGCGCTCGACCACTTCGCCCCTGGCAGCACGCAACAATAGATGATCGGTCGCTGGCATCGCGTTACAGTTCCCAACTAGGTTGCTTATCCAACAGACAAGTTGTGAATAAGTTAAGATTTAGATAAGCCGCAAACCAAAAAAATCATTTAGCCACGGATGGAACACAGAACAAACACGGATTAACGTCCAAGACGTTTGGTTAAGGCATTTTGACGAGAATGCAGCGTCTCTTTGCATTATCGGTGTTTCATCTGTGTTTAATCAGTGGCTCACGCATTCAAAGCGCTGTCACTCTTACGCTTTCGTTCCCACGTAAAGTGTAGCAATGCCAAAGGTGAATGGCTTGAACCAGACATTTTCTAGGCCATGCTTACGCAGCCGCTCGGCCAACATTTCTCCGTCGGGAAAATCGAGCACGCTTTCCGGGAGATATCGATACGCCGACTGACGGCTGCGCGACAACATCTGCCCAACCAACGGCAATAGATAACGAAAATAGACGCGATACAGGCGCCCGAAAAACCAGTGTCTTGGCTTGGAAAATTCCAAAATTGCCAGCCGTCCGCGGGGCTTCAGCACGCGAACCATTTCGGCGATGCCCTTCTCGGGGTCGGTGACATTGCGCAGGCCAAAGGCGACCGAAGCGATCTCGAACGTGCCATCGGCAAATGGCAGCTGCTGAGCATCGGCTTCAAGAAAATGAATGCGTGAAGTCGTCCCGCGACCAGCAGATTTGCGTTCGGCTCGTACCAGCATCTCGGAACAAAAGTCAGCCGCCTCGATGCGAACGGCCCCGTGACACGCACGATCGTAAGCGAACGCCAGATCGCCAGTGCCGGTACAGAGGTCGAGGATCGGGCCGCCGCCTGTACAGGGAACCATTTTTGTAACGCGCGTGCGCCAAATCTTATCGATGTTCAAGCTGAGCAGATGATTGAGCAAGTCGTATGTGGGGGCAATCTCCGCGAACATGCCACGGATTCGGCTTTCTTGTTTGTCGAGCAGGACAGGAGCCAAGGGGATCTCCAACTTAAAAAACCGCACGGTTGGTCGCGACGCGAAGGCGAAACGAAGCGCTCCGCTGCCCAGAGCCTTCGCGTCGCGGCTAACGGGTTCGACCTATAGCCACATCACGCTTGCATAGATAGAGTTCCCCTTCAACCGCAAATTTAGCTAATACGCAACCGGAGTTGAACCATGTTGACCGCCGATGGATGCCGAACTCGTCGCGGGCGATTTCTCGAACGGATTCGGCCTACGCAGCCATTGCTGCTCGGCGACCCGATTCACCTTCGGTATCTCGCGAACTTTCATGTCGATCCGTTTAGCTTAGGGGCCGACTACCGCGGGCTGCTGTTGCTCACTCCCGATGGCCATGCCAAGCTCTTCCACGATAACCGCCTTCCTGCCTCGGTGAAACAAGCGCATGTCGATGAAACAGAGGTTATCAACTGGTACGACGGCGTCACGCCCGGCCGCGGGCCTCGGCGTTTAGCTCTGCTTAATACCGTTAAACAGCACGGCGGGCATATCCACGACGATCTGGCCAGCCCGATGGCCCAGCCCATTATCGAAGCCCTGGGCGACCTGCGCCGCGCAAAGATCCCGACGAGATCGCGTTGCTCAAAAAGTGCATGGCCGCGACAAACGCAGGACATGCTTGGGCGCGAAAAAACGTGCATGCGGGTATGAGCGAACTGGAAGTCTACACGGACATCGCTCAAGTTTGTTCTCTGACAGCGGAAGAGGCGGTTATCGTCTACGGCGACTTCACCGTGTCGCCTGGCTCGAACAAGCGAGGCGGCTCGCCGACAGAGCATATACTCGTCAACGGGGAAACGCTCATCCTCGATTATTCGGTTGTGCTGTACGGCTATCGTAGCGATTTCACCAACACGCTGGTGGTCGGCGGCAAGCCGACGGATAAACAACAACAGATAGCGGATTTGTGCATGTCGGCAATGTCTGCCGGTGAGCGCGAACTGACGAGCCGGCGCCAGTTGCCTGGGCGTCTATCGCGCAGTTCACAGCGCCTTCGAGAAAGGCAAGATGGCCGAATACTTCCCCCATCATGCCGGCCATGGTTTGGGGTTGGCCCATCCGGAAGCGCCCTTCTTCGTTCGCGAGGCGAATGAAGCATTGGTCGCGGGCGACGTCGTAACGCTGGAGCCAGGTTTATACGTCGACAACATCGGCGGCGTGCGCATCGAACGCAATTACTTGATTACCCAGACAGGCTTTGAGACGCTAAGCGGACATGAAATCGGACTGGTTTGAAATTGAGCGGCGAGCGCAGTACGTCTTCATCCTTCATTCAAGTGCACCGACTGCTGAAACCGCGCACTTCGCTGTGACCTAACGCGGATCGCGTTGCCCGAGTTGTACCAACACACCCTTAGCCAACGTCCTTACGAGGCTTCCATGCGCTATCGCGAACTCGGTCAGACTGGCCTGAAGGTCTCGGCCATTAGTCAGGGCGGCGCTGCCATCGGCCAGCAATACGGCAACGTATCGCAAGCCGAAGTCGCCGCCTGCGTTCATGCTTCAATTGACGCCGGCATCAACCTGATTGATACCAGCGCCTACTACGGCAAAGGACTGGCCGAAGAGCGATTAGGCGACATTCTCCAGGGGGGCTGGCGCGAAAAAGTCTACATCTGCACCAAAGCGGGTCGGCTCGATGTGGACGAGTTCGACTTCACGCCCGCCGGAATGCAGCATTGCTTTGAAGCTTCTTTGAGGCGCCTGAAGACGGACTACGTCGACATTCTGCTCGCTCACGACATTGAATTCGCCGATGACTTCGAAGCGGTTTTCACCGAGACGGCCGACTGCCTGCACAAGTTGAAACGACAAGGCAAATGCCGTTTCATCGGGATGTCCTGTCATCCGCTAGGCTTGCTTCGTCGAGCGATCGAGCGTTGTCATCTTGATGTCGTCATCAGCTATACCCACTACACGCTGCAAAGCCAGCGGCTGCTGACGGAACTGCTTCCTGTGGCCGAACAGAACGGGGTCGGAGTCCTCAACGGCAGCCCCCTCTGCATTGCGCGCTGACCAATCAAGGTCCGCCGCCCTGGCATCCGGGGTCGGAGAATCTTAAAGCGGTCATTCGCCAAGCGGTCGAGCATTGCCGAGATCGGGGCGCTAATATCAGCACTCTCGGCATGCAGTTCTGCCTCGCCGAGCAGCGCATTGCCAGCGTTATCACCGGCACGGCCCATGCCGACGAACTTGCAGTGAACTTGAAGGCTCTCGTCACGCCGATAGATGAAAACCTGCTCCAAGAAGTGCAAGCCATCTTATCGCCGGTAATGAACGAAACCTGGCCGTGCGGAAATTGGAAGTAGCCAATACTTGCCCGCTCCGAGCGCGCGGCTGCGTAAGGCGATTGCGTTGCGGCTTCACTTGTCAAAACGTCAAATTTTTTTTCTGTAGCGCAAGTCTGCTCCTCGGTCGCGTCTCTAGTTGAAAACCTAGGTTCCGTAACGCTATCCGGGGACCAGGTATCGCCACTGAGATTATCTATGTTCTGTCGCCGGCCTAACTTTACGTCGTCTTGGATGCTGGCTATTATTGTTGTGCTAGCAAGTGTGAGCATTGCGCAAGCTGGGTGGATGGGGTTGCGCAACGATACCAAAGCCCCCATCATCGTCCAGGAAACGATTACCGCGAATGGTCAGGTGAAGCTGGGGCGTCCTCAACAAATCTTGGCGGGCGAGGTAATCCGCGACACTCAAGGCGCCGGCGGCCAGCGGATCTATGGTATCTACGATGCGAAAAATCCCGCCCAGCCGATTTACTCCGGGCGCTTCAGCTGTCCTCCCGCCAATGAGAACTATCTACACGTGATCAAGTCTGATGGCCAAGGTGGTATCAGCATTGAAACGATCAAAACGCCCGTCCAAGCCGTGCCGCCGAAAAAGAAGTAATCTCGCTTCGGCAATTTAAATCCTTTCATCGTTGCCCCCAATACAAGCGCTGAATAGATTGAGGCGCATGAATGGCTCTGCTGCCCCTTCCTCCCGACCAACGCGCGTTCGTTACACCATTTTGGCCATGCTTTGCGCCTTGGCAATGATCACCTACATGGACCGCGCCATGTACGGCAGCGCCCGTGGCGACATCATGGCCTCCGTCGGCCAGCCGGTGGACAACATGTTCTACCTGCTCGTCGCATTTCAAATTGCCTATGCACTCTTCGAGGTTCCAAGCGGCTGGCTCGGCGACACTTTCGGACCTCGGTCAACCCTGCTGCGCATCGTGCTCTGGTGGTCGCTGTTTATCGCCATCACCGCCTTCGCCGGCCTGGCGCTCCCCGGTTCTGAAGTCGTCGTGATTGGTTTTGCCCTGCTCATCATCGTGCAATTTTTATTTGGCATGGGGGAGGCCGGCGCCTTTCCCAATATTACGCGCTCCCTTTATAATTGGTTCCCGGCTTCGCAGCGCGGCTCTGCCCAGGGGACCATTTGGCTCTCGGCACGTTTCATGGGTGGGCTGACACCGATGATCTGGGTGCTGCTCACCGACCCGGCTTTTGGCGGTCTTACCTGGCGCCAAGCGCTTTGGCTTTTTGCAGGCATCGCGTGTCTCTGGTGTGCTATTTTCTACTGGTGGTTTCGCAATAACCCGGAAGAGCACGCGTCGGTCAATCCAGCCGAACGGCAACTGATCGAAACCAATCGGGAGATACACGCCGACCACTCGGGCGTCCCGTGGGCCAAGATCATCAACTCGCGCAATTTGTGGTTAGTCTGCCTGGCGTACATGGTGACCAATTTCTGCTGGTACTACCTCATGTATTACCTGGCGGGAGATCTCAAAGTACAGTCGCTTTCGTATCAAGTTTCCGAAGTGGCATTGAAAAAACTAGGCGGTATGAAAGCGGCTGACGGCAAACTCGTGCCGGCGGAAGTCGTCGATAAGGTACGAACGCTCGATAGCGAGCGCGAACTGAGTGCGGCGGAATTGAAAGACCAACTGCGTAACGTTTTGACGGCTTCCGAGTTCCACAACTGTAAGCAGCAGATCCACAGTGCCCTTATAGCGCCCGCCTCCGCCACGCCTGGGCGAAAATTGCTCGTCGCCTTAATCGGCGGTTCACCATTGCTGATTGGCATGATTGGCTGCCTTGTCGGGGGGATGTTGACCGACCGCTACGTCCGCAAAACGGGTGATCGCAAATGGGGTAGGCGAACCTATTCGATGATCGGCTACGGCATGGCCGGCGTCTGTTATCTGGCAGCAACTTATTTCATTGGAAACTTTTGGCCGTTCGCGATCTGCGTCATGCTCGTTGGCTTCTTCAACGATCTAATGATGGGCTCCGCCTGGGCGACCTGTCAGGACATCGGACGTCGCTATGCCGCCATCGTATCGGGCTGCATGAATATGATCGGCAATCTCGGCGCTGCTGCGGGCAACCTGGTCACCGGGTTGATTTTGAAACATTACAACGCCGACGAAGCTTTTGGAGTAACGGCCGTCTTCACGCTCTATGCAGGCCTTTATTTCGCCGGCGCCTTGCTCTGGCTGAAGATTGACGCGAGCAAGCCGATCGTCGAGGATGCAAACTGAACGCTTTCAAGCTATAGCGGCGGCCAGCGCTAAGTCATCGCTAACTTCGGCGAAGGCCGATTCACCATATTCGTGCAACTGGACGAAGCCATCCGCCACGGTCAAATAGTGGCACGGTTTCTCGGTCCAGCAACCGCTGTTGCAATAGGTGACGCTGCCAAAATCATTGATGAACGCATGGTGGGTGTGTCCGCAGCAAACTACGTCGCAATGCCGTTTCCGCGCGTATTCGATTGACTTGGCTTCGATCTTGGCCGAGCAACGCAGAAAAATCTTGCTCTTGCGCTTCGCCAATTTCGCGAAATGATGTGACGGATCAATGCGCGTGCAGCAGCCGATAAACGGCGTCGGCGATTGCTGTCAGAATCGGATGATTATCGATGAAATCATCGAAACGATGCCCGTGGTGAAACAAAATACGACGACCGCCGCTTTCAAGGACCATTTCGTCACGAACTTCGACGCCGAGCAAATGGGAGATGATCTCGGCGGGTCCATCGTGATTGCCGTTGATCCATGAAATTTCGATGCGATCCGACAATTTGCGAAGGAGCGAAAGAACTTTCCAGTGATGTTTCTTCAGCCGACGGAAATCGATCGAATCGAATACATCGCCGTTTAGAATCAGGTGATGAGTTTTTAATTCGCCGTGCAGTATGCTTTCGAGGAATTTTGTCAGTTGTCGAGCTTGGCAATTTTCGCTGCCCAGATGCGTATCGGAAATAACGACGGCATCGACCACACGACATCTCCGTAAGTTAAGGAGGGCATCCTGCCCCCATCATTCTGCGGAAGTTGTATGTGGATTTGATGAACGGTGCGTGAATGTTCGCTCAAGAGCGCTCATCACTTCCCAGCGAACTGGACCACGAGCGTCGCGTAATGCCGAATTTCCTCGTATTTTTTACCTTTATCATCGCCCGGCTTGGCCTCAGTTATCCGGAAACGCGCGCCGTATTGCCCGAGTTTATCGAACGAGATAGTCAGTCCCTTTTCGTCGGTCGTTAATTCGCGAGGTTTGTCTTCATCAGGAACGTAAACGGCTATCTCCGTCTTTACCGCAGGCTTGCCGTTGACCAAAGCTTGAAACACTAATTTTCCGTCGACGAAAAGGGGAACGATTTCGACCGCCACGCGCTCGCCCAATGTCGGAGATTTGCTAAGTTCGCCAAGCACGGTCTTGGGGTAGTATTTCAACCAAAAAGGTTTGGCATCACCGCGTTGGAGGATTCCAAAGTCTGTAATGCCATAAATTGTCCAATTGCCCTTCTGCGGCAGCCCATCAATCTTGTAATGCGAACCCGCTTTATCGAGCGTCCATTTGGGCGAGCCTGTTATTTGCGTGCCTTTCAACTTATCTTCGCAAAGAGCGTATAGCTTCGTGTTCTCAATTTTTTCGATGGCCACGCGTTCGTCGGGCTTCAGGGAATCACTAAAGATCGCTTTGACCGTCTGAGCTTCATTGTCGGGAATGAAGAAGACAAAATGTGCTGGCGATGCTCCAACCAAAACCAGGAGCGAGAACGAAGCAAGAGCGAAACGGTGCATGGTGATCTCCTTTCAGCTATTCGTAAGGTGGGTGAAGGCTTTGCGCAACGAAGGTGGGTTGCGCAAAGCCTTCACCCACCTTATGAGATTCTTCCGCTCAACGCTGGATGCGGGCCGATCCGCCTTTGGCGAAGGCTTGAACTTGTTCGAGCGTTGCCATGGTGGTATCGCCGGGGAATGTTGTAAGCAGGGCGCCGTGCGCCCAACCGAGCTTGATGGCCTCGTCGGGCGATTGGCCGCTGAGCAGGCCATAGAAGAAGCCGGCGGCAAAGCCATCGCCCCCGCCGACGCGATCGATCACATCGAGTTCGCAGGTGGGCGCCAAGTGCGTTTTGCCTTCCATCCAGGCGACGGCGCTCCAACTATGGCGGTTGGTGGAGTGGACTTCACGCAGCGTTGTCGCCACAACTTTGACGGTCGGGTTGCGCTTCACCACCTGGTCAATCATGCCGAAGAACGCACTAGGGTCGAGCTTTGATTTGGCGGCGACTTCCGGGCCGGGTACGCCCAGACCCTTCTGCAGATCTTCTTCGTTGCCGACAAGCACATCAACGTGCTCAACGATGCGCTTGATCGTCTCCTGCGCATGGTCGAGGCCGCCAAAGATTTTCCAGAGCTTCTCGCGGAAGTTCAAATCGAAGGAAACAACAGCGCCGGCTGCCTTGGCCGCCTTCATCCCCTCGATGATCACTTCCGGCGTGGTCGGCGAAAGGGCGGCAAAGATGCCACCGCTGTGGAACCAGCGCACGCCATGAGCAAAGATTGCCTTCCAGTCGAAATCGCCCGGCTTCAAGCGGGCGGCGGCTTCGTTCGAGCGGTTATAGAAGACGACGGGCGCCCGTACGCCTTGGCCGCGATCGCTGTAGACAGTGGCCATGTTTGGGCCGGTGACGCCATCGTGCGCGAACATTTTGTAGAACGGCTTTACTCCCATGGCCCGGACGCGTTCATTGATCAAATCGCCGATGGGATAATCGACCATGGCCGAGGCAATGCCCGTGTTCAGCCGAAAACAATCGGATAAGTTGGCCGCTACATTGAATTCGCCGCCGCTGACATGGATGTCGCAATGCGACGCCTTACGAAACGGGATGATCCCCGGATCGAGACGATTGATCAGCACGCCAAATGAAAGAAAATCGAGTGCGCCCGTCTTGGGAATGCTCAACGCAGTTGTCATTGCAAGAAACTCCTAATTACAACTTTCCAATACGCTTTTTAGCCACGGATTGAACACAGATCGAACACGGATCAAAACGAAGAATCGCAAAAACAATCAACTTGGTATGGCCAGTTCCAAGTTCGCCTGTTGCGCAGCTTCCCAGGCTTCCACGTTGCCGATGGGCAGCCAGAATGTTGCCTCGACGATGGAAAAGTCATTGTTCTTCGCCAGCGCACTCACGGCGTCGGTAATCTCGTATTCTCCACGGGGCGACAACGGCAGCTCGATGTCGAAAACGCTTCGAGGAAACAGGTAGGCGCCAATGTTCGCCAGATGTCGGCCTTCGAGATCGGGCTTCTCGCTCAATTGCTCCAAAGTGCCATTGGCGCGGGGGAAGACGATGCCGAATTTCCGAGGCTCATCTACCGGGTGAGCGAGCAAGCCCATCGGTTTCGCCGCCAAAGCCGCCAAGTCGGCAGCGCCATAGAGGTCGTCGCCGTTGAGGACAAGCAGGCGCTCCGCTTCGATATGCTTCCGGCATGCATGAAGGGCATCGCCCGTGCCGCGGGGGACATCCTGCCTTACGATCTTCCAATCGCGTACATGCTTTTGCGTGCCGAGATAGGCTTCAATTTGCTCGGCCAGATAATTGACGACGACGACCAGACGATCGACCGGCGGCAGCGCGCCGATGATCCAATCGAGAATGGGCCGGCCCTGCACTGGCAGCAACGGCTTGGGCGTTGTCAACGTATGCGGCCGCAACCGCGTGCCCAACCCGGCGGCCAGAATGACGGCATCCATCGAAGGAGAGGTCTCCATACATATCTGGGGCGTTATCCGTTACGCGTTTTCTACGCAATAAGCAGTCGTGTGGCGAGTTCTGAACGGGATATTGCAGAAGAGATGCGTCGAGGGGGCGCCAGCCGAGTGTGACGAATGGGGAGCTCGCCCTTTGCCACCCCTCCCTGCAAAGGAAAAACGAAATTTCTTAAAACAGCGCGCCTAAGTTAGTATGTCGAATGTTGCAAGACCTGCGCATGTGCGCCCATCGGGGAAGGTGCGCAAACAAGGTGAATAGCCGCGTAATGCAAGCTCCGGCAGTTCACTTGGCTTATCGATTTTCAATTTGCAATTTGCAATTATCAATTTGCATTGATTTCGAAACGCATTGCAAATTGATAATTGCCAATTGAAAGAGCTCGCTCGCCCGACTCGGCAAAGCGCTTTCAGGAAATATTTCCTGAAAGCGCTTTGCGAGGAAATCGTGGGAAAACGAGCGATGAGTTTGCAGTTCAGAGAAGCACTCTAGGAGCCCTTCGGGAAATATTTCCCGAAGGGCGTTTCCAATTAAATCTTGGGAAAACGCGCAATGAGCTTTCAGACTTGCATAGCACATGCGTCTCGCTTGTGCATTTCTCAAACACGCGACGATCAATCAACCGTCATTCTGACGGTCAGCCTTCAGGAAATATTTCCTGAAGGTCAAAGCCGAGAAAATCCTGGAAAAACGTGCGATGACTTTCCAACTTAACGTAGCACAAGCGTCCCGCTTGTGCATCGCTCAAACACTCGACGATCAGTCGTCCGTCATTCTGACAGGCCGCCTTCTGGAAATATTTCCAGAAGGCACTTTGCGAGGAAATCGTGGGAAAACGCGCATCGGTCTTGTTAGCAGGACGCGCCAGCGACGGAGGAAAAGGGCAAATCATCGATCGGTTGATAATCTCATAGCGCAGGTTGTGGAAATATTTCCAGAACCTGGAATGCGAGAAAATCGTGGGAAAACGCGCGACAATTTTAGAGCCTTGATCGTCGGGGAGCGGAACCTCAATCGTTCCCCTAACGGTCGCGGCTCCGATTTTGTTTTCATTCCGCACTCCGCATTCCGTATTCTCCTGGCGCCAATTTCCCAATCTCTCGCAAAATTCTCTTGTCGATTGGTTCATGAAAACTACATTGAAAGATTCATAGATAAAGTTGGCGTTAATTTGTCGAGGATGGCCATGAAGGTTCGTTCGAGCGTTAAACGCATTTGCGAGAACTGCAAGCTGATCCGACGGCATGGGAAAGTCCGCGTGATCTGTTCCGATCCCCGTCACAAGCAACGGCAAGGCTAAGCAGGAGATCGCACGATGCCACGTATTCAAGGCGTTGACATTCCGGCCGACAAGCCAACCCACATCTCCTTGCGTTATCTGCAAGGCATTGGGCCGACTTTGGCCTTTCGTGTTTGCGAACAGGCCAATGTTGACCCGCAGCGCAAAGCGAAAGAGCTAAGCGACGACGACGTTGCCCGCATTGCCACCATTCTCGATCGGGATTATCTGATCGAGGGCGGTTTGCGTCGCACGGTGCAAGGCAACATCGCCCGCCTCCGCGACATTGGCAGCTATCGAGGCAGCCGGCATCGGCGCAGCTTGCCCGTGCGAGGCCAACGAACGAAGACTAATGCCCGCACCCGCAAAGGACCGCGCAAGACCGTTGCCGGCAAGAAGGGCGTTAAGGAAATGCGCGTAATCGCTCACCGAGCGTGACGGCCAGTTTGCACCGACTCCGAGTTCGCCGGCGTTATCGGCGAATTGCGGGACTGGCCGTTTACCACCTGACACTTACCGACTCCCAAAGAAAATGGCGAAACAAAAAAAACGCAAGCAGCGACGCAACGTCAGCCGGGGCATTGCCCATATCCAGGCGACGTTCAACAATACGATCGTCACCATCACCGACACTGCGGGCGATACGCTGACGTTCGCCTCCGCCGGCACCGTCGGCTTCAAAGGCAGCCGTAAGAGCACGCCCTTTGCCGCCCAACGTGCTGCGGAACAAGCGGCCGAACGCGCTACGAAATTCGGCCTCAAAGAGGTTGAAGTGCGCGTTAAAGGTCCAGGCGCAGGCCGTGAGTCGGCCATCACCGCGCTGCAATCGACCGGATTGACGATCAAAGTGATCGAAGACGTGACGCCGCTTCCGCACAACGGTTGCCGGGCCGCCCAAGAAACGACGCGTATAAGCAGTGGTTGGTGCTTTGTGACCAGCCGAAAAAATCGGCGCACAAATCACTGTCCACTATCCACAAACACTGCTGACCTCTACCCACTATATTATGGCAAGATATACCGATCCCGTTTGCAAGCGCTGTCGCCGTGAGACGCAAAAGCTCTATCTGAAGGGCAGCCGCTGCTACAGTCCGAAGTGCCCGATCGATCGTGAAATGCCGCCTCCGGGTATGCACGGCCATCGCAAAGGCAAGTTGTCGGAATACGGCATCCGCCTGCGCGAGAAGCAGAAGTTGAAATTCTTCTACGGCGTCCTCGAGCGCCAGTTCCGCCGTTATTTCACCGTAGCCACGCGCTCGCCGGAAAATACGGGCGAGCAGCTCCTCGCGGTCCTCGAGCGCCGCTTGGACAACGTGATCCATCGACTTGGCTTCGCGCCCTCTCGGCCCGCCGCGAGGCAGTTGGTAGCGCACGGCCATGTGGTCGTCAATGGCCACAAATGCTCCATTCCGAGCATGTTGGTTCGAGCCGAACGATGTCATCACCGTGAAGAGCCGGCCCAACAGTCTGACCCTCGTCAAGCTTTTTCTGCAGGACACGCACAAGGAACCAGTGCCCGATTTTCTGGAAGTGATTCCCGGCGAGAATCCCGAAGGCCGGATGACCCGGTTGCCGTCGCGCGGCGACGTCGATCCGCGCATCTCGGACATTCGCGAGCAACTCATCATCGAAATCGCGACACGCTAACCGGGGTTCGGAACGCCGCATTCGGCATTGCAGAATGAGTCTGCACGTCGGGTTTGGCTTCCGAATTTTGCATTCCGAATCGGAGAAAACACATGCGGATCAAATGGCGTGGGCTGGAACTGCCGAGCCGCGTTGCCGCCGACCGGGCAACGCTTACCGATACCTACGGCAGGTTTACCGCCGAGCCGTTCGAACGCGGCTTCGGCATGACCATCGGCAATAGTCTTCGGCGGGTATTGCTCTCCAGCCTGGAAGGCTCGGCGGTAACTCACGTCCGTATTCAGGGCGTGCAGCACGAAATCACCACCATCCCCGGTGTAGTGGAAGATGTGACTGACATCATCCTGAACATCAAGAGTCTGGTCGTCAAGAACGTCAGCGAACTGACCAAGACGATTCGGATCGACCGCCATGAGAAAGGCGTCGTCAAGGCCGCCGACATTCAGCACGATGAATCGATCCAGATCATCAATCCGGAACATATCATCGCCACGATGACGGACGATGTTCCCTTTGTGATCGAAATGACGGTCGAAAATGGCCGCGGCTATCGCTCGGCCGACGAAGAGACCGGCCGCGAACGCGCCATCGGCGACATTCCGGTCGATGCAAGCTTTTCTCCGGTTGTGCGCGTCAAGCACGAGATCGAAGAGACCCGCGTCGGCCAGAAGACGAACTACGACCGTCTCGTCCTTGAAATCTGGACGAACGGCACGGTAACGCCGCAAATGGCAGTTGTCGAATCGGCCAAAATTCTGCGCAAGCATTTGAACCCGTTCGTGCAATATACCGAGCCGGGTTCGGAAATGCCGATCGACGATAAGATGGACATCGGCGGTTCGCCGCGCGATGCCGTCGATACCGAACTCGAACGCAAGCTGAATATGAGTTTGGCAGAACTGGAATTGTCCGTTCGAGCCACGAACTGTCTGGAATCCGAAGGCATCACTTCGGTTCGCGATCTGGTCATGCGCTCGGAAGACGAACTGCTCGAAGTGCGGAACTTCGGCGAAACGACCCTTCGCGAAGTGAAGAGCAAGCTGACCGAACGCGGGCTCACGCTGGGGATGAAGTTGCCCGCGAGCGTCCGTCGTTGATTTGGAGTGCCTGGCGAGCGGCAGTCGGCGGTTGATTCAATCGCACCTGCTTTTCGCCAGCCACTAACGGCAATAAGCAGTGAGAGGTGGTTCGCGGTTGGTGGTCGATTAAGAGACCACGGACGCCAACCACTGGCCACTAACCACTAACCACTAAGACTGCCATGCGCCACCAATTGAAAGGCCGTCAACTCGGCCGCAACGCCAGCCATCGACTTGCGATGTTCCGCAATATGACGCGGTCGCTGATCGAGCATGGCCGAATCATCACGACGGAGCAGAAGGCAAAAGAACTGCGCCCGTTCATCGAAAAGCTGATCACGCTGGCCAAGCGCGGCCTCGCGACCGGCGACCCGATCAAGGCGCTGCACGCCCGCCGGCTCGTGATGGCACGGCTTGGGCCGGTTGCCAAAGTCGAACTGTACGACAAGAAAGATGAGCCCGTCGACGACACGGTCATCAAGCGCATCTTTAACGACTTGGCGCCGCGCTACATGGACCGCCCCGGCGGTTATACGCGCATCATCAAACGCCACGAACGCCGCCTCGGCGATGCGGGCGTCACCGCGTTTATCGAACTGCTCAAGGAAGGCGAAGTAAAGGTCCAGGCCAGCGTGAAGAAAGAACCGCCGGTAATGATCATGCCCATCCCGGTCGTGGCGCCGGAACCGCTGACTCACTCCGCCCCCGCAACGCCGCCGCCCCCGGCTGAGCCGAATCCTTCGTAGGGTTAGTACTTGCGTGAAAATAAGTGTCGCCTTTCGCACAGCGAAAGGCGACTAATACGGTAACTTATTTTCACGCGACACTTACTTGTTGCCGATCATCTCAGCGGTCCGCTTGCAAAATAGGTCGAGCCACTGCCAGCAATAAGGCGTCAGCGAGCGCCGTTGACTTTCGCAATTCTTCCGGCGGCGTGCCCCAATAAAAGCCTATCCAACCTTGAGCGTTCTTGCGCGACGCTAGTAAGAATCGGTCGAAGTCTTCAATCGAGCATTTGAGCGGGAACGTCTCTTCGATGATGACAGGTTTGCCGGCTGCAGCGAAGCCGGCCAGGGTTTCAAGATCGGCTTCCAGATTGGCCTTCGCTGGATAAAGATGAACGCAGAGAAAATCGGCCTCACCCACAATCTTGGCCGGAATAAAACCGGAAGTGAGTCCCTTGCGATTTAGACTCCAATCGACAAGGCCTACGGTAATGAGATGGCTGCTGTCGTTCTTGCGGATAGCCGCTGTCAGTTGCTTGATCCAGGCGGCGGCGATTTCCCATCGTTCGCGCTGGCCGCGTTCCCGCGAAATGAACTGAACGTAATGCTTGCCGCCGAATGCGGAGCCGAGCCAATTATCCTGTTTGCCGCCTGGAACAACTGGCTCGTTCATCAGGTCATAACAAAAGATCGCGGGGCTCTTTGCGAACGTTTGTGCGATCGCCGACCAGAAGCGAGCTTGAGCGTCCCAGCGTTCTTTTTCAGTCAGCAGGTCGTACCAGGCCGGCACGTCTTGCTTGTGGTAGCATCCAAGCCCTGTTAGATCGAGATAGAGTTCGGAGCATCCGCCAATTGCAGCAGCTTCGTCAATCGACCCAGGGCCTTGGCATTTGGTTTATCGGCGCCAGCCATAAATCGGCCGAACTGCAGATGGATGCGAACGACATTCGCGCCCAGTTTTTTCATCTGTGCAAAGTGGGCCTCGACCTTGTCCCATTCATCGTCCCAGTAATCTTCGAGCAGCCGACCGGCGCTATCGCGATCGTAGTTGAAACCCCAAGGAGTAAAACGCTTTTGTGATTGCGCGAAGACAAACGATTTCTTGTCTTTGGCCAGTTCGATTGGATCCAGACCGGCGGCGGCTTGATTAGTAATGAAGATAGCGCCGGTCGACGCTAAGATCGTGACAACAATTGTTGCTGCGAAGCGCTTTTGCATCAACGTCCCCCCGGGCGGCTTATGCTCCTGGAGTTGCTATTCAAATGATGACGCAGCCAAAACATAGGGGCTTAGGGCGCCGCGTCACAAATGCTCAAAAGGTCAATAATTACACGCATCACCGATGGACGGTAATCGCCGCAGCAGGCGCAGGGCTTCCCGTGTTGCTCGCTTTCCACCACAAATAGAGTCCGACCGCCCCGGCTGTCAACAGCACGATTGCCAGGGCGTCAAGCCACCAGCCGCGTTTGGCTTTACTCATCTCTACGGCAAACGGGATCGGACGTGCAAGCCATTCCTTCTTTGATGGAACGGGCGCCAAGGGTTCGTTCAGAAAGTCGATCGCGTCCAACATTCTTCGGGATGCAGGATAAGGAATCGCCTCCGGCACGGTTTCTAGTTGTGTATCAGGGCCCACCGGGTGCAGCCACTGCATCAGCTGTCGTTCGACGACGATAGCCGAAGCGGGACGATCCGAGGGCAGCTTGGCCATAAGCCGATTGATCAATTCACTCTGCATTCGGAAAGTTCCGGATTAATAACGCGTGCATCCGGCGGCTGATCGAAAACAATTGCACGTAGGACGGCGGACGAGTCAGGCCCGGTGAATGGTTCGTTCCCGGTCGTCATTTGATAGAGCAAGCAACCAAGGCTGAATAAGTCGGCCGCAAACGTCATCCGTTCTCCGGCCGCCTGCTCAGGAGATCGATAGGCGCTTGCCGCTCTCGCATCGAAGCGGTCGAGCAGAGCCCCGGTATCTTGTACGCCCGAACTCCCTAGGCCAAGCAAGCGGACAACGCCGGAGCGTTCGATCCAGACGTTGGATGGAGTGAGTTCCCCATGAACATAGCCCAGGCAGTGGGCATAGGAGAGCCCCGAACATAAATCCCGTGCAACGCGAAAAGCTTCGCCCAATCGAAGGCGATGCTCGCGCTTCAATTGGTCGTGCAATGACTCACCTTCGAGGACTTGGCGAACGAGAAAAAGTTCGCCGTCCTGTTCGCCACCGTCCAAAGGCGCTGCGATATTCGGATGATCCATCTGCACCAATCGGGAAACTTCTTGCAGGAATCGCTCAGAAGATGCATCCCCAGCGCCCAAGCAATGCACGAGCACTTGACGTTCGCTCAAGCGATCATGAGCTTCGAACAGCGTGCCGTAACCCGAATGCGCGAGTTGCGCCTCAAGGCGATAACGGCCAGACCAGTTGGGCCGCGCCTCATCTGTTTGCTGGAGCGACATTGTCTTGGCCATGACTCACTTCCCGATCCAATCTAATGAGAACCGGCGGCCTTATACACCACCGCCGCACAAAATTGCAAGATTGAAGCGTTTGTGAGTGTTTGGCGAGCCAAGGAGCGTCAGCGACTGACGAAAGTTCTCAAAAAGCGCAAGGACGATAATTGCCCAAGATGCACAGGGTAGCACGCACGACAAATTATGATGTGAGATTGTCGGAAAATGACGAACGAGGCGAAAGCGGCTCAAGCGCTAGGCGGGCGGACGGGCCGATGGTTGCCAAAGTGCGCAACGGGAGCTGCCACTTCTCAAAACTCAATCGCATGAGGCCAAGATGTCGGGAGGACGAACACCTTACCGTCGCCGATGCGGCCGGTGCGGGCGATGGCGACGATCCGTTCGCTTACCCGGTCAGCATCGGCATCGTCCGTCCAAACCGTGATCTCGACTTTCGGCAAAAACGCGAGGCTATATTCGCTGCCGGCATAACGTTCCAAATAGCCCTTCTGTCGGCTATAGCCTTTCGCCTCGCGCACGACGCAAGCAGTAATGCCCAGCTCGCCGATGGCCTTGAGCACAGCCTCGGCTCGGAAGGGCTTCACGACAATCGTCAGCTGCTTCGCCATTTGTCAGGCCTATTTGAGTCCGGCCGGCATGTTTTGTCGTGCGAGTTCGACCAGTTTCGTGAAGGTGTCCGGATCGTGGATGGCAACTTCGGATAGCGACTTGCGATCGAGTTCGACCATCGCCCGCTGCAATCCCGCGATGAACTGACTGTAGCGCATGCCGCATTCGGCAGGCAGCGCTGATGCGGACAATCCACAAGCGACGGAACTCGCGTTTTTTGACCCGGCGATCGCGGAAGGCATACTTGCGGGCACGGATGAGCGTGATGCTCGCTTGCTTGTACAAGTTGTGCCGGCCGAGCCGGAACCCCTTGGTCAATTTGCGAGTGCGGGCGCGTTTGCGGAGAACGGTTTTCCCGCTGCGTGCGCGAACCATGTTGGAAGCTCCTCAAGAAGAAAATGCGTGTAGATGTTCCGGATTCAAGGCAGTTAATCAAGCGCCGCCCATGGCTTCGACGTACTTCTTGGCCGTTTTGTCGGATGTCACCACCGCGCCGCGCAGTTGACGCTTGCGCTTGGATGTCCGACCGGCCAGCAAGTGGCGTTTGCCCGGTTTCTTATGCTTGATCTTGCCCGAAGCGGTGATCTTGAAACGCTTCTTGAGGCTGCGATTCGTCTTGTTCTTCGTTGCCATTTGATCGCCCTGCCTGTTTGGTCGCCCCGGACCGGTCATTGAGGGACACGCATGAACCGGTTGGATCGGCGAGAAATATAGAACCCATCGGCAACGACGGGTTCCGAGCCAATTAAGATAGAAGAAAGATGCCAGAGGGAACAGGGCAGCTTTCTCGTTTCTGTTCGGGAACGCCAACCGGTGTGGGCGAGCCGGAAGTGTGGCGAGCAACCGGAGCCAGAGCCTCACATCACTTTTCGAGGTTTTCTCCAGTTGCTGACGCTCCCTGCTCGAAAAACTGGGCATAACTCCTTGGTGGACTATCTCTTTCCCGAACCCGCAAACAGACGCTTGTTATCCATGACACTCGGCTTATAATACCGATTCGTTTTTCGGAGAGGTTTTACCCACGGCCGCGGCAGGCCATTTGTGATTGAATACCGCACCTTCCGGAATACCGATCCTCCTCACCTCGTCGCAATCTGGAACGAGGCGTTGCCTAATCGCGGCGCGTTCACGCTCCGTTCCACTTCATCACTCGATCGATGGATCTTTTCTAAACCTTATTTCGAGCCTGCCGGCCTGTTGATGGCAGCTGACGACGGCGTGCCGATCGGTTTCTGCCATGCCGGGTTTGGCCCAAACGCGGAGCAAACCGCGCTCGATCGCCACAATGGCGTCATCTCCATGATCGCGGTTCGAAACGCCTACCGCAAGCAGCAGATCGGTACTGAGCTGCTCCGCCGTGCGGAAGATTATCTGCGACAGGGCGGCGCCAAGGAGGCGTATGCCGGAGGCCTTAAGCCGCTGAATCCGTTTTACTTCGGTCTCTACGGCGGCAGCAATTCGCCCGGCTTCCTGGAGAGCGATCCCGCGATGCGGCCATTCTTTGAGGCACGCGGTTATCAGAAGTCAAAGCGATGTCTCGTGTTCCATCGCCGACTCGAACAACCCTTAAACGTGGTGGATACACGATTCTCCTCCGTCCGTCGTCGCTTCGAGGTTCAGGTTCAGCCGCGAATTCGCATCGGCACCTGGTGGCAGGAGTGCATGGTCGGCCAACTCGAGCAGTTCGAATATCGCCTCGATGAGAAGGGGACAGGTCAGCCGGCTGCTCGAGTGCTCTACTGGGAAATGGAAGGCTATGGCTGGCGCTGGAACACTCCTGCCGCCGGCATCATGGATATTCAAGTACACACCGATCTACGTCGGCAAGGAGTCGGCAAATATCTCTTTGCCCAACTTTTGCGTTACCTGCAGGAGCAGTATTTCGGCATCGCCGAGGTTCAAGTGAACGACGATTGTGAAGCCGCCATTAAAATGTTCCGCTCGCTCGGCTTCGTCCAAGTCGATGCGGGATACATGTACCACAAAGCCTTGAGTGTGTGACAAAGCCGGCAGACACGACGGTATTCAGTCCCAGTGTAACAGGCTGGCAGGCGTGGCGACGTTTTGATTTGGCGAGCCGAATTGCGCAAGCAATGGAGTTTGTAGGGTGGGTGAAGGCTTTGCGAAACCCACCTCTTCGTCGTTGAAAACAGAGTGCCTTCCGGATTTCGATTGGCGCACCCAAACTGGGTCAAAATGTTGTCTCGGAGATAGCCTTTTGCCTGGAATCTCTAAAATCGTCCTCCGACTGGGGATTTTATTGTGAACAAACCAGTTTGAAGGAGAACGCATGAGCAGCGTCCGCGTCCTTGTCGGCACTCGTAAAGGGGCGTTCATTCTTACAGCGGATGGCAAACGCCAAAGTTGGAATGTTGCCGGCCCGTTCTTCGGCGGATGGGAAATCTATCATCTGAAAGGCTCCCCGGTCGATCCCGATCGGCTTTACGCATCGCAGTCGAGCGGTTGGTTCGGCCAAGTCATCCAGCGTTCGAACGACGGCGGCAAAACCTGGGAACCGGTTGGCAATAACTTCGCCTACGAGGGAACACCCGGGACTCATCTCTGGTACGATGGCACACCGCACCCTTGGGCTTTTAAACGCGTCTGGCACCTTGAACCTTCGTTAACCGATCCGGACAGCGTCTATGCCGGAGTCGAGGATGCTGCCCTGTTCCATTCTAAAGACGGTGGCCACAACTGGCAGGAACTGCCCGGACTGCGTGCTCAACAGGGAGCCAAATGGACGCCTGGCGCCGGCGGCATGGGCCTGCATACGATCCTCTTGGACCCCATTAATCCTCAGCGCATCTATGTTGCGATTTCGGCCGCGGGTGTATTCCGTACGGATGACGCGGGCAGTTCGTGGCGGCCGATGAACCGAGGCTTGAAATCCAATTACATGCCCGATCCGAATGTCGAAGTCGGCTTCTGCGTCCACCGCATTGCGCAGCACCGATCGCGCCCGAACGTTTTATTCATGCAGTTGCATTGGGACGTGATGCGCACGGACGATGCGGGAGAATCATGGCGCGAGATCAGCGGCAATTTGCCAAGCGATTTCGGCTTCCCAATCGATGTCCATGCCCATGAGCCGGACACAGTTTACGTGGTGCCGATCAAAAGCGATTCCGAACACTACCCTCCCGAAGGCAAACTGCGCGTTTACCGCAGCCGTACCGGCGGCGGCGAATGGGAAGCACTGACCAACGGCCTGCCTCAAAGCGATTGTTACGTCAACGTGCTGCGCGATGCCATGGCCGTTGATTCCCTCGACACGTGCGGTATATACTTTGGCACGACAGGCGGGCAGGTGTACGCCTCGGCTGACGCAGGTGATAATTGGAAGCCGATTGTACGCGATTTGCCGGCTGTCGTATCCGTGGAGGTGCAAACATTCGCATGAGACGGAATCCACACGCACAGCGGCCTCGAATGTGCTTATTTCACATCCGAGCGGAGCCAGATATACCATCTGGGAGGACGCAAAAAAGAGCGATAATTTTCTAAAGTTAAAGCAAACAAGTTTCGCCCGTGCGTATAAACTACAGACCTTGTCGGATCGTGATCTCAATTCCGGGCAACCTGTCCGGAGCACGAAATAGGCCGACCGGCATTTGGAGCAACGTCATGAGACATGTTCTTTACGGCACGATCGCGGTTTTAGGGCTTGCACTCGCCGCCGAGACGGCCAACGCCCAAGGGGTGGTCATTGGCGCCGGCGGGCGCAACTTCGGCGTAGGCGTCGGCATTGGCGGGGGTTATTATGCTCCTTACCCGCCTCCTCCCTATCCCTATTACGGGACCGTGGTAGCGCCGGCTCAGATAGTCGCGCCCGCTCCGGTTGTCTCCGTAGGTGTAGGCGTCAACCCTGTTATCGTAGGCAGCCCCTACTACCGACCTTACCCGTATTACTACGGCGGCTACGGCTATCGCCCGTACTATCATCACCATCGGTAAGCGTTCAAGCTTTCATGTACAATTCATCGCGGAGCAGTCAGACTGCTCCGCGATCATGTTATGATGCTTTTTTGAATGGATAGTTGATGAGTGCTCCGCTGGAATCGACCGCTTCACCTGCCAATTTCGTTCATCCCCCAAGCATGGCCCATTTAAGTTCCCTGCGCACATGGACACACCTGGTTATTTTTAGTTTCCGCCGTATGGCCCATATGCAGCAGACGGTCGGCATCGCCATCGGCCTGCTGCTTTGCACCTGTTTGGTCACTTCGTTGATAACTTCTTCTCTCGGCTGGGATCGGACGGAAATGCGCCTGAAGCGCAGCGACCCGACCGTTATCCCATTCGTGGCCGGGGCGATGACGGCGCCGGTCATCGAGAAATCGGAGTACATGGAATCGATTCGTCGAGAAAGCCGACCACTGGCGGTATTCTCGCGTTGGCTCGTATTTTTCGTGTTCCTTGGGTTTTTGCTGCCGCTCTGGAATCTCTGTTTCGCGACGAGCGCTCTCGCGCGGATCGCGAAAATCGGTCGTTGATCTGGTTGACGACTCGGCCCATGCCGCGCTCGGGAATCTATCTCGCTAAATTTGTTGCTCTGATTCCGTGGTGCCTCGGCATGAACTTGGGCGGGTTTGTGCTACTCTGTCTTTGTGGAGGGGAAATCGGACGCCGGGCTCTGTTTCTCTTTTGGCCGGCCGTGCTGGGTGGATCGCTCGCGTTCGCGGCGGTATTTCATTTGATCGCGGCCCTATTTTCCCGGCCGGCTGTGATTAGTTTGCTCTATGCGTTTTTCTTTGAAACGATTCTGAGCGAACTTCCGGTGCCAGGAACCGTCAAGCGCCTTAGCATCAATTACTACATACGTTGCTTGATGTATTCGGAAGCCCGCGCTGAAGATATCCCGGTCGAATCGGCTTCTTTGTTTGTGCCGGTGAGCGATCGAATTGCCTGGTTGGTGCTCATTGGCGCAACGATTGCTGTTACTGCATTGGGAATGTGGTTGTTTTCGCGGACGGAACATCGAGACGACGTTTGATGTCTCCGATTGCTCCGCATTTTCAGGAGGATGCGACCATGCTGCAAATCAGTCGTGGAAGCACAGATTTGCTTGAGCCGCCGCTGCACGGTAATCAGGGCAATCGAGAGCATCTCAAAACGCTAAAGGCGCCCTTGGGCTTAACCGTGGCGATTAGCCGGGAATCGGGCGCTCGCGGCGGCAGCATTGCCCGTCGGGTAGGTAAGAAACTCGGCTGGCAGGTCTATACTCAGGAGCTGCTGGAGTTTCTGGGCAACAACGATTCGGCCCGTTCGCACGTCCTCTCAGAAATTCCACCGAATGCGTCACTATGGGCCGACATTCAACTCGAGCGTCTGAAACGAGATCAGATTGTCAGTGCGAACGCCGACTTGGGCGAGATGCCGCGATTGATCCTTGCCTTGGCTGCCCGCGGGCGGGTGATCCTTGTGGGGCGGGGCGCTGGTTATTTATTGCCGCGAGAAACCACCTTGCATGTCCGTGTCGCGGCGCCCATGGATGACCGCGTCGCTTATATGGCCCAGTTGCTTCGCCGCACGCGGGACGAAGCCGCCGAGCAAGTCCACCTCCGCGACGAACAGCGGGCTGAACTCGTATTGAAGACGTTCAACCGCCATGCGGGCGACATGTACGATTACGACCTGATGTTGAATTCGTTCTTGCTCGGTGAAGAAATCTGCACGGAGTTAGTCACGACAGCCGTCCGCGGCAAGGAGCGAATGCTCCGGCGCGACGAGGACGAATAAGCCGGTGGCAATCGAAACCTTCATCCCGGTCGTGAAAGCCTTGCAGCCGCGAACTGCAGTCGTTTTAGGTTCCGGGCAAGCCGAGACGCTGACCGATCTTCAGCAACAAGCCGTTATTTCCTTTTCGGATGTTCCAGGCTTTCCAACGCCCACCGTTCAGGGACATACGGGCAGGATCGTCGCAGGTCTGTTGCACCAAATTCCCATTTTATGTTTTCAGGGCAGATTGCACTTCTACGAAGGACATTCATCTACTGGAGTCGAAGCACCCGTCTCGCTGGCGGCAGAGCTCGGTGTGAAAACTCTTTTGCTCACGAACGCGGCTGGCGGTATTCACCCGTCGTTGACTAGCGGTTCATTCATGTTGATACGCGACCACTTCCAAATGCAGGGCCTGACTCATGGCGAACACTAGCTCAAAAGCCTTCTCCTTATTCGCCTCGGCTTTTGGCCTGCCTGCAAGCAGCGGCGGATGAAACCAATGAGAGACCGCACACGGGCGTGTATGCCGCGCTAACGGGCCCTTGTTATGAGACCCCAGCGGAAATACGTTCTCTGGCAGCGTGGGGCGCGGATGCCGTCGGCATGTCAACCGCTGCCGAAGCGGAGCGGGGCCATAAGCTAGGAATGGAATGCGCAGCTATCTCCGCGATCACCAACAAGGGCGCGGGACTCGATGAAGGGATACTCGCTCATTCCGATGTGCTGAAAGTAATGGCGGGCATCCGCGAACGACTCGGCAAGCTGATCGTCGCATTCTTACGCCGAGCGTCTTGAGTCTCGGCAAATCGGCAGGGTAATTCGGCATGCTTGAAGTTCCAGTTTGGACTGCACTTCCCTTTGTCTTCTTGCTTGGTTGCATTGCGTTGCTTCCTTTGCTTTGCGGGCATTGGTGGCATTCCAACCGCAACCGTGCGCTCGTGTCCTTCGGGCTGGCTTTTCCCGTGGTCGCGTACTTCTTGAAGATTGATGACGCGACTCATGGCGAAAGCGGACATCTTCTTTTTCACGAAGTCGGCAATTATGTATCCTTTATTTCGATGCTGCTCGCACTCTATACCATCGCGGGAGGCATTCTGCTGCTCGTTGACCTTCCCGTCCGACCCGGCATGAACACCTTGATTCTTCTGGTCGGAGCTTTGATCGCCAACGTGATTGGCACGACCGGCGCGAGCATGTTGCTCATCAGGCCATTCTTGCGGATCAATCATGCGCGACGCCGAAAAGCCCACTTGCCGGTATTCTTCATTTTCATCGTCAGCAACACGGGCGGTCTGCTCACCCCGTTGGGCGATCCCCCGTTGTTCCTCGGCTTTCTGCAAGGCGTCGATTTCTTCTGGACGCTCAATCTTTGGCCCGAGTGGCTATTCGTCAATGGGCTGCTTTTGGCCACCTTCTTCGTCTGGGATGGGATGGCGCTAAAGCGAGAACCAAAAGACCATGGAGTTGCAGCAGCGAGTCAAAGACATGCAACCGAGTTGCGTGGTCTGGCGCTCAATGGCACTCTGTTGATGTGCGTTCTTTTAACGATCATATTGCAGAGCGCGTCTATTGGAAAAGGGCTTGGAAATGCGCTGAAACTGAGCGACTTGACGTTGCAAAGCCCTTGGGCGGAACTTCTACTCCTTTCGCTCGCTCTCTTATCGTATCTGCTGACGCCTAAATCGATACGGCGAGGCAACGGCTTTATCTGGGCGCCGATGGTCGAGGTCGCCGTTATTTTCGCAGGCATCTTCATCACGATGACGCCTGCGCCTGTCGTTGTTTCGTCAGCATGGCGCTTCCTTTGGGCTCAGCCGACCCGTTGAGTTCTTCTGGTTGACCGGCTTGCTGTCGTCGCTGCTCGACAATGCTCCGACTTATATGACGTTCGCTACCCTGGCGGCCGGAGAGCATGACCTGGCGTGGCTAAGCGTTCATCAGGGGCGCCTCTTCAGCGCCATTAGCTGTGGCGCCGTCTTTATCGGCGCAGCAACCTACATCGGCAATGGTCCAAATTTCATGGTGAAGGCAATTGCGGAAGAAAGGGGCTTCCCCATGCCGTCATTCGGTAAATACATCATCTACTCATTGCTCGTGCTCGTTCCCGTTTATGCATTGGCAACCTGGGTCTTCTTTGTTTAGCGCTGCCGGTCACAGGCGACTTGTATAATGGAAAGGACTTGTTGCCGTAGGGGTTGTTGCGCATGAAGATCGTTCAGTATCCGCATCCGGCGCTGCGTCATAAAGCCGATCCGGTGACCAGCATATCGAAAGAACTGCATCTGCAGGTCGGCGGGATGTTGGAATTAATGTATGCCAATGAGGGGCTCGGCTTGGCCGCCCCCCAGATCGCCACGCCCAATCGCGTCTTGGTAATGAACTTCACCGGCGATCCATTGCAAAAAGAACAGGAGTGCGTGGCGATCAATCCCGTAATCTTGGAAATGAAAGGGAGCATCGAGGACCGCGAAGGCTGTCTCAGTTTTCCCGATGTTTTCTCGCGCGTACGGCGGGCCAAGTCGGTGCGTGTGCAGGCTTACAACCTCAAAGGCGAGCTTTACGAGATGCACGCGAGCGAACTGATCGCTAGGATATGGCAGCATGAAATTGACCATCTCGACGGTATCTTATTCATCGACAAGATGAACATGCTTGGACGTCTGAATACCAGGCGGGCCATTGACGATTTCATTGCGGCCTTTCAAAAGGCCAAGGAAAAAGGCGACCTGCCGAAAGACATGGAGCCGAAGTACTAATGCGTGGCTGCAGCTAGCCAGGGAGCAAACACATCCGGATGTTACGCCTTGTGATGATGGGCACCGGCACTTTCGCGGAGCCGACGCTCGAAGCGCTGTTGGCAGGTCCCGATCCTGTTGTCGGCGTCTTCACGCAACCCGATCGCGACGCGGGCGCCAAACGGGGCTCGACGCGCCAGGTCGGTCGCGGCATCAAAGAGATGGCTCAGGAAAAGAGTATCCCGGTTCTTCAACCGCTGAGCATCAATCAAGCTGAGGGCCTAGCGATGCTGCGGGAGTTGAAGCCCGACTTGCTCGTCGTCGCTGCTTACGGGCAGATTCTTTCCAAGGATGTGCTGTTGGCGCCGACGCAAGGGGGGATCAACGTCCATGCCTCTCTATTGCCGAAATACCGCGGCGCCGCTCCGATTGCTTGGGCCATATATCACGGCGAGCAGCAAACGGGTGTTTCAATCATTCGCATGTCGGCAGCCCTCGACGCCGGCGACATCTTGGCGCAGCAAGCAGTGGACATTTTCCCTGTTGAAACGGCAGGCGAACTGGAAAGCCGACTCGCGCCATTGGGAGCTAAAATGGCGCTGGATGTTATCGCTCGTATGAAAGCGGGTCGGGTAAACGGATCCAAGCAAGACAAAGCGCTGATCACGAAAGCGCCGAAGCTGACGAAGGAAAACGGGTTGATCGACTGGTCGCGCTCGGCCGAAGAAGTCGGCCGGCAAATCCGCGCAATGCAGCCTTGGCCGACGGCGTATACGTTTCTGCATCGCGCTGGGAAGTCGCCCCAGCGGACCATGATCTTGCAAACGGGCAAGGTGATCGGGGCCTCGGCGGGTTCATCGCCGCCACAACCGGGATTGATATGGGGAGGCGATGGCAGCAGCCTTTGGGTTTTCACTGGGAATGGCGAAGCGCTGCAAGTGTTGGAACTGCAAATCGCGGGCAAGAAGCGAGCACTGGCTGAAGAGTTCCTGCGCGGGCATCCTCTGAAAGCGGGCGACCACTTTGGCCCGGAAGTGGATCTGTAGCTCGTTGTTGGGTGCGCAAATCCGCTTCTCGCAAACGGGAGTATCGCGTTCCCACCTGGGGCTTTACTGTTAAGTCTATTCGCAGGATAATCACCTCATTGAATAAACTGATTGAAACCTCGCTTGGCCAAGGGGGGTATTGTTTTTATTGAGGGGACGCCGTGTCCGCCGAGGATTCCGCACTCGTCCATCGATGTCGCAACGGCGATTCAATCGCTGTACGCGAACTCATCGAACGTTTCCAAGGGGATGTCTTCGGTCTTTGCGTGCGCCTGTTGCATCATCGCCACGATGCGGAGGATGTGGCGCAGGAGATCTTTTTCCGCGTCTTCCGCAGCCTTCATCGCTGGGACGATTCACGACCGCTGAAGCCCTGGATCATGACGATTGCGGTCAACCGTTGCCGCACGTTGCTGTCGCAGCGAAGCAAGCCCCGATTTCGCTTGATTACCTGCACGACCGGCCTTCTACGCCCGAGCGAGACGACGGGACTGAACTGGTTGCCGAGATCCAGTCGGCGATTCGTCACCTGCGTCCCGATTATCGAATTGTCTTCGTGATGTTTCATGAGCAGGGGAACTCTTACGAAGAAATTGCGTTGGCCATTGAAAAACCGGTTGGCACGGTGAAGACTTGGCTTCGTCGTGCTCGTCTGGAAGTTTTGGACGCCTTGCGTCGCCGGGGCGTGTTGCCTAAAGACGAGCCACTAGACAAGCCGGCAAGTTCAATAAGTTGAGTGCTTTCATGAAGGACTTTGAAGACAACGCCGGTGTGTCGCCCGAATCGTCATGCAGCCCGAGCATCTTGGCGCTGCAATGCCGACTTGATGGCGATGCTTCACCGGAGAGCGAAGAAGTTGTTGCGCATCGGGCCGGTTGCCAAACATGCCGTGAATACGTTGCGGCTGCTGCCCGGTTGACTGAGGGGTTGCAGCGGGCGTCCCATGCAGCGCCGCGCGTCGACCTTGCTGATCGCATTCTAGCGGAGTGGCACCGGGGTGAAGCGAAGGCGCCGACGCTCAGTGTTGCCGACCAGCGTGATGATACCGTCAGCAAGCGATCCAACCGAAGACGTCTGGCTTTTGGATTCGCAACCGCAGCCGCCGTTTTTATTGCGGTCGTTGCCATTCGTAACGGATTGCCGAATCGTCCGGAACAAGTCCGTCCCGGTGTTTCCCCGGTGGAACCTGTGGTCGCGCAGGCAGCGCCTGTGCCTCTGCGTGATTCATTCAATGAAGCGGCAGCAACGGTTGCAACGCTCACGAAAAAAACGACGAACGAGGCCGCCCAGCTCGCCCTGCCCTCGCTTTCCCTGCCTTCGCCCGATCCGCTCGATACCTGGGAACCGGTGGCCGGTTCCTTCACCGGAGTCGGGCACAGCGCTGCCTTCGGCTTGGCCCCGATTACCGACTCCGCGAAACGTGCCGCCAGCTTGCTATGGCGCGAATTGGGTCCCGATAGCGACCGAAAGCCCGAGATTCAATGAACTCATTCAACGAAGCTAAGACTTTCCAAGGTTTGCACGCGAAAGCAATTTCCGTTCGCCGGAGCTTTACCGTCGCGATCGCGCTGAAGTTTCGTGCTGGCGAACACGCTTCAGGCTTCGCCTCGTCAGGAATTGCTCCGTCTGGTTCCGGACGACATGAGTTTTTGCGCCATCGTGCAGCACCTACGCGATAAATCCCGCAGCGATAATGCCTTTGCCCGCGCGATCGCAGAGATCCCGGCCGTCAAGTCACGATTGGAAACCGCGGACGCTAAGAAGCTGCTCGATTTTCAGCGGACGCTTTTAGCCGAACTCGAAATTACCGCGCCGCAGATGCGCGACGAACTGCTGGGCGATGCGACCGTCTTCGCTTATCGCCAAGGCGACTCGGACAACAGCGCCGATCAGGCTCTCTTTCTTCTATGGGCACGCGATGAAAAATTATTGACTCGGGTTGTCGAACGACTCAATCAGATTCAAACCAAGTCAGCCGAGATTAAAGAGATTGCCACGTTGGAACATCGCGGGCAAACCTATTTCCAGCGGCTGAAGCCGGCGAACAAAAAAGGCGACAATGAGTTCTATTTCCTTCACGGCCACCTGCTTGCTGTTTCGTTGAACGAAGCATTGCTTCAAGAAGTCATCCGCCGCAACCAGCAAGAAGTAGTGAAGGACGAACGCCCTTCGTACTGGTCGAAACGCGCTGGATCAACTCGGCTTGGAACACGTGCTGGCAGCGTTATTGATCAACCCGCGCTCGTTCGATGCCGGACTGAGCAAGCAGGCCGATGCCGCGAAAGGCGCCGAAAAGCCTTTCCTGAATGAGTTTCGCCGTTGGTGGCAGGCA
Source organism: uncultured Planctomycetota bacterium (assembly GCA_963718635.1). Classification (GTDB taxonomy): domain Bacteria; phylum Planctomycetota; class Planctomycetia; order Gemmatales; family Gemmataceae; genus JAIOQJ01. Next base: position 1,167,233 of record OY970367.1, read on the forward strand.
TTCGACAGCATCGGCATTTACATCGATGCCGACAGACATTTTGAATTGGGCGCCGCCATCCAGGTTCGCAGCGAAAGTCTGCCGAAGGCGGCCCAGCGACTATTCGCCGACTTCGGTAAACCATCGGCGCTTTGGGACATCATCCCACAGGCGCCGCTCTTTGCGCTCGCGGCGCGCATCGACATTTCGTCTTTCGCCGACGCCTTTGCTCCCTTCCTCGATCTATCGGTACGAGCCGAGATCGAGCGCTCGCTCGAAACCGGGTTGCGTCCCTTCTTTGCCGAACACGCCCGGCCTAGCACCATTCTTAATGGGCTTGGCCCTGACTGGGGTTTCTGGATGGCCATGCCGAGCGGAAAAGAAACATCGTGGATTCCGCAAGCCATTCTTGCGCTGAAGGTGAAGGAAACTTCTGAAGGGGCAAGTGCCGAGGCTACCATCCGCAATGCGGTGCAGTTTCTCAGCGCGCTGGCGCAGCTTTCCGGCAAAGGGAGCGTCCGCGTCGAAACGGTTGAAGACAATAAGACCTCGATAAAAGCGCTGGTGAATGAATCATTTCCAGCAAATTTTCGTCCTTCTTTCGCCAGCAAAGATGGTTTCTTGCTGCTTGCCGACTCGCCATCGACCGTTAAGCAGTTCGCGATGCCTGGTGAGAAACGATCGTTTGAGGAAACGCCGATCTTGCGCCTCTCCGCTATTGCCTGGAAAAACTATTTAGGGGCGCATAAGACCGAGGTTGCTTCTTTTCTGGCCAAGCGTACCGAACGACCCGTCACAACGATCGTTCAGCAGATCGACGAGCTCTGCTCGAACTTGAACGCTATCGACCGGGTCGAAGTGGTCATCAGCGGCAAGCGCGAGTCGGCTACGTTGACCATGCGCCTAAAAATGGTGCAGCCGAAGTAGGCTTGCCGGATGCGTCGTTTGCTGTTCGCGCGCTGCAACCTTTTTTAACCGGAAGCGATTGCAGCAAAAAAGTCCGCTTGCCACAATCCAAAGACTACTTCTTGAACGGCAGTCTTCCTTCGCCCCGCGGCTTCAGCTTCGCCTCGCCGCCGACTCGGTCATAGACGCGTACATAGTCGACTACCATCTCTACCGGGAACAAAGTTGCTTTATCGGGGTTGCCGAGGAATTTGCCTCCTACCGCTACATTCATCACCAGATAAAAAGGTTGATCGAAGGGAGCGGGCCAGGGATTGACGTCCGCTTCGGTAGCCGGGTTAAGGCCTTTGCCGCCGTCCGTTTTGCCGCTGGACCACCAAAAGGATTTCGTCGAGAAGAGTTGGCTATCGACATACCAGCGTATTTCGCCCGGCTCCCATTCAATCGCATAAGTGTGAAAGTCGGCGATCGTGCCTTCTTTAGGCAGCAGATAGTCCTTGCCATCATGCACGTTTGCAGGCCAGCGGGAGCCGAAATGCAGGGTGCCGAGGACTTTGTTTGGTTCCTGTCCTCGCGCTTCCAACACATCAATTTCGCCGGAAGAAGGCCAAGGGCCATACTTCTCGTCTTGCGGCAGCATCCAAAGGGCAGGCCAAACTCCTTTGCCGACAGGCAACTTGGCGCAAACTCAAACTTACCGTATTTCTTGTTAAACAAAGGGCTGCCATCGCGCTTACGCGTTTTCATGTGCGCGGAGGTATACCCACAACCGTTGAAAGATTCTTTAATAGCGCGTATGTGCAGCATCCCGTCTTTCACAAAGGCGTTTTCGGGCTCGCGGGTGTAATATTGAAGTTCGCTGTTGCCCCAGCCGCTAATCCAAACGCTCGCATCGTAACTGTAAAACCCGTTGCCGAGATCGAAATCCCACTTCGCGCGATCGATCTCTTTACCGTCGAATTCGTCGGCCCAGACGAGCTTCCATTCATCTGCCTTCGGCTCAACGGCTTTGGCCGAAGGGGAAGATTGTAAACCAACGAGCAGCACAAACACAAAGCTCCCAATCGCTCTCCGTCGATCGCAATTCATATACTGTTTCTCCGTTTCAAATATCTAAGGAATGTAATTTTCTCTTTGCCTATATCCGAATCGCTAATGAGCGGCATAGACTTTGCATATCGGCACCTTGCTTAGACGAGCTGAACTGAATCGGCTCACTGTTACTCATCGTACGCAACATATGTTGCGAACAATTCCAGTGAACAGGTTCAGAAGCGGTGCGTGCAGTTATCGCATCGAACAAAACATCATGGAGAGAAACAGCAATGATTACCAATACACGGGAAACTGTTGTAGGCGTTTTCAGCGATCGAGCACAGGCCGAAAAAGCAGTGACCGAGCTCCGCAAAGTCGGCATTACCGACGGTCAGATCGGCGTTATCACCGATAAACACGATGCCCACGGCGCAGAAACTTCAACTTCTGCGAAGCTCGCCAAGGGCGCGGAAATGAGCGCTGCAACCGGGGCGGGCGTCGGCGCTTTATGGGCTCTTGGCATCGCCGCCGCCATCTTCCCGCCGCTCGGCTTTGTGGCAGGCGGAACGCTGCTCGCGGTTCTCACTAGCGCGGGCATTGGCGCCGCGGCCGCCACGGTCGCGGGGGCACTCATTAACTTAGGGCTCTCCGAAGGAGAAGCCAAATATTACGAAGGCGAACTAAAATCGGGTAGAACGCTCGTTACTGTTAAAGCGGGTGAACGATACATGGAAACGAGTTCCATCCTTCGGCGCTTTGGCGCTTACGACATGGAAACCAAAGGTTCCGCTCCCGCAACAATCTAGCTATACAGCTAATTTCGCTTGAAAAATTAGCTGCAGACAGTTGATCGACTTACATAAAAAACACCTTGGACAGCGACGTCAGTGGTGAATTCGCGTGAAATTTAGGGCCAAGGTCTAGTAATCGAACGCATCGCGAACAGCCAGGTAAAGCCTGGCTGTTGCCATTTCAGAAATCACAACCGCCATTTCTATGTCAAAGTTTGAAGTTCAAGGTTTTAGTAATCACTTGCCCTGCGACATTGGTCAGCCGCTCGTTTCGTCCATTGTGCCGATAGGTCAGCCGTTCGTGATCGAAGCCAAGCAAGTGCAAGATAGTGGCATGAATGTCGTTCACGTGCATTCGGTCGTTGATCGCGCGTAGTCCGATGGCATCGGTTTGGCCGATCATTTGACCGCCCTGGACGCCGCCGCCGGCAAGCCACATGGAAAAGCCGTGGGGATTGTGATCGCGGCCACTGTCCCCTTCGCTCATCGGCGTACGGCCGAACTCTCCACCCCAAATGACAAGGGTGGATTCGAGCAGCCCGCGAGCCTTCAAGTCTTTGAGCAAGCCGGCGATCGGGCGATCGCTCTGAAGCGCCAGCTTGCCGTGGTTGCCTTCGATATCGGAATGGCCGTCCCAGCCGTTGGTGTCGCCGCAATATAATTGGACGAAGCGCACGCCTCGCTCGACCATCCGGCGAGCCAGCAGACAGCGCAGGCCAAACTCGGCCGTCGCGTGCTGGTCGAGGCCGTAGAGTTGGCGTGTGGCCTTCGATTCCGACGAGGTGTCAACGACCTCGGTAGCGTGGGATTGCATGCGAAATGCAAGCTCGTAAGAAGCGATACGTGCAGCGAGTTCCGACTCTTCCGGCCGCGTTTGCAAATGCTGGCGGTTAAGCTCGTTGATCAAATCGAGGGTGCGGCGCTGCTGCTCTTCGCCAACTCCCTGAGGTGTGTGAAGGTTTAGAATGGGCGCTGGCCCGCCACGCATGACGGTCCCCTGAAATGATGCAGGCAAGAAGCCGCTCCCCCAAGCCGGGGCGCCTCCTTTGACCCAGCCGCCGGGGTCGGGCAGCACCACAAAAGCAGGCATATTCTGATTTTCAGCGCCTAGGCCATAAGCTGCCCACGAACCGAGACAAGGGCGGCCAATGAGGATTGAGCCGGTGTTCATCTGATAGACCGATTCGGGGTGCGTCACGCTGTCGCCGTAGCAGCCGCGGAGCACGCAAAGGTCGTCGGCACACTTACTCAAATGAGGAAAGAGATCGGAAATCTCGATGCCGGCTCGCCCATACTTGTTGAAGGTCCGTTTCGTGGCGAGCAATTTGTTCTTATCGACGCCCCGGCGCGTTTTCACCGGGCCAAACGAAGCCGGCAGCTTCTGGCCGTGCAGCCTTTGCAGATCGGGTTTGGGGTCAAACGTCTCCAAATGGCTCGGCCCGCCCGACATGAACAGAAAAATGACGCGCTCAGCTTGGGCTGCGCGATGTGGCTTTCTCGGCGCCAGAGGGCCCCGTCCATCTGGAGATTCTCCACCTAAAAGACTCTGTTCGGCCAACATCACGGCCAGCGCGGTCATGCCGAACCCGCTGCCTGCCCTGCTCAGGAAACGACGACGGTCCAAGGATAACATTTGGCCCTCACCTTATCTATTGATCGCCGGATTAGGCTAATCGATATAGATGAATTCGTTTGTATTGAAAAGCGCCCGGCAGAGTTCATGCAGAGGCGATCGAGCCAAAAAACGCTCGGCCACAGCGGACTCAGATGGAGACGGCGATCGGCCCAGCACCAACCGATACGCGCGTTGAATGCGAATGCTTTCGCTTGGACTCGCTTCAGTTAGTTGTTCCGCAATAGCCTTGGAGGCCTCGATCACCTCTTCGGCGTTCAACAGAGCCAAAGCCTGTGGTGCTGTCGTGCTGCGGTCGCGTTTCGGGCAACTCAGACTGCTGTCCGGCAGGTCGAAAGTCTCCAGAAAAGGATACTTCAAGTTGCGTCGTGCAAAGATGTAGATGCTGCGACGTTGATGGTCCTGCTTGTTCGGGCTAACACTCCAACTCTTGGCGCCTTGAATGGCTTCGGCTGGAATGGGCGGTGAAACGCTGGCGCCGCCGATGCGTCGATTAAGGCGGCCGCTGGAGGCGAGAAGGTTGTCGCGTATGATTTCGCCTTCAAGCCGTGTTCGGTTCATACGCGAAAAGAGTCGATTGTCAGGATCGTTGTGCAGGCTCTCCGCAGTAGCGGCCGACGCTTGCTGATACGACGCGGAGAGCAATATCAATCGATGGAGCCGCTTGATATCCCACTTGCTATCGACCAGTTCACGCGCTAGCCAATCGAGAAGCTCCAGATGCGTAGGCGGTTCGCCGTGAACGCCAAAATCGCTGGCCGACGGCACAATCCCACGGCCGAAATGATGCTGCCAAATCCGGTTAGCCATCACCCGGGCCGTCAAGGGATTGGCGTCGCTGACGAGCCATCGAGCTAAAGCGGAGTGCCGGCCGCTGCTATTCTTTAGTGGCTTCACGGTCGCATCAACCGGCTTCATTTCCGGTGAAAGGACGATAGGAAAGCCTGGAACAATCAGACGCCCGGATTACTCAGCTCTCCTCGTTCGAGGAGATAAGTCTTCGGAACGGCGACCGTCAAATCCTGGATGCCGCTAGTGGCAGGCAATGCCGGGCGCTTCGACTCCAATTTTTTAATTTGAGCGACAAGATTGTAATAAGGCGTACGGTCTGCCGGGTTCAAGGCGCTCGTCAGTTCAGTCAGCGAAATATTCAACTGCCGAACGGTCTTGTCGACCAACTCCTGCTGCCCGGCACTCCGTTGATCTTCCGCGAGCCGGTGGGCGGTTTGCACATCTTCCGGAAGTTTCGCCAACTTCATTTCGAACAGGCGCTGCCGGTGCGGCCCTTCGATCTTCAGCAAAGCCTCTTGCAGGGGGCGCATGCTCGCTTCAAACTCCGCTTTGGCCGCATCGAACGCAGCCCGCTGATCAACGGCGACAACAGGAATGTCGTTCCGAAAGCGTGCAGGAGCAAAAAAGGCCTGCAACCGATAGTAATCGGTCTGAGCAATAGGCTCGAACTTATGATCGTGGCAGCGGGCGCAGGCAAGCGTTAGGCCAAGAAAGACGAAGCCGGCCGTATCCGTCATGTCGTTTAGGGTGTTCTGACGGCGTTGCGGCTTGTCGCTCGAATCGGTCATATCAGGCCCGAGCAAGTTAAAAGCGGTCGCAATGAGGGCGTTCGAAACGTTCGGGTAAAGTTCATCCCCCGCCAATTGTTCCTCGATAAAACGGTCGTAGGGTTTGTTGTCGTTGAAGGACTGCACGACATAGTCGCGATAGCGCCAGGCATTGGGTCGAACTTCATCGTACTCGTAGCCGTTGCTTTCCGCATAGCGTGCCAGATCGAGCCAATGCCTGCCCCATCTTTCTCCATAGTGAGGCGAAGCGAGCAGTCGGTCGACCAACTTTTCGTAGGCCGTCTTAGGGTCGATCACCGATTCCTTTAGAAATGTATCAATCTCCTCGACCGTTGGAGGCAGGCCGATCAGGTCGAATGATACGCGACGAATGAGCTGTTCCCGCGTGGCCGCCGGCGCCGGCTTTAGACCCGCTTGCTCCAACCTGGCCAAGACGAATCGATCAAGGGGATTGCAGCACCAGCGCGCATCATGCACCTCGGGCAGCGGAGGGCGCTGAGGCGCTTTCCATGCCCAATGAGTGCGCGTTTCTCCGCAGATATAGGGTAGTCATCAGCGGCTACGCACGTTGCTGCGCAGAACGTCAGTGCCGTAGCGAACAAACGCCAATCCAGAGACATGATCCGCATTCGTCTAATTCTCGAAGTTGAAACAGAATCAAATGGATTGCGTACGAGCAGGAAGGATGTATGCATCGTAACCGGATAGTAAGCGGAAAACCAGCTTTTTCGATAGCAAGCAAAAGTCTTGTTAGCCGAATGCGCAAGTTTTGAAGTCTGCGCATTTCTACGATTTAAGCCTCTTAAGCACGAGCCTGAAGCGCTAGCGAAGCACGCGCTGAATCTTCGCTGGCGCTTCAGGCTCGTAATATTCTTTTGGAGGTAAGAACCGAAGGTTGCGGCGGCCTCCCGGCCTGCCGTTGGGCAGGCCGGGAAAAGTGTCCCGACAAACTTTACCGAGTAATGCTTTTCACCGACCCTTCTGGAAATATTTCCACAAGGGCTTTCCCGAGAAAATCGTGGGGAAACGGAAAGCGGGAATGAAAAAATTCGAAACGGCTACGCTATCTACGCTGCCCGTATAGCCCAGCGCATCTTCGCCGAGCGGGCTCGCGGATTTGTGCCTTTTTCCTCAAACAATGCGCGAACAGGTTCATCGCTGATCGCGCTGAATACTCCCTTTTGCAATCCTTCTTTGAATGCGGTTTTCACCAAGCGGTCTTCACCACTGTGGAAACTAATAATCGCCGCGCGGCCGCCCGGCTTCAAACAATAGGGAAAAGCGCGCAGAAGTTCAGTGAGATTGGCCGACTCACGATTGACCAGGATCCGCAGCGCTTGAAACACCCGGGCCGTTGGCCTAACCTTCTGCTGCCATGGCTTCGGATCGCCCGGCAGCGGATGTGCATTAACACGTACCGGGGCGGCATCTTGAATGAGCGTCGCCAGTTGGCGTGTCGAGTGCAGTGGATCGAACGAGCGGGTTTTAACAATATAGGCAGCAATTTTGTCTGCTTCGGGTTCATCGCCGTATTCGCGAAACGCCTCAGCCAGTTCATCCTGCGATAGCGTGTTCAGAAAATCCGCGGCTGTACGTCCCCGCGATTGATCCATGCGCATGTCAAGCGGTCCTTCGCGCATGTAAGAGAAACCTCGGGCAGAATCGTCAACCTGCATGCTGGACATGCCGAGATCGGCCAGAAGGCAATCGCAACCTTCCGGACTCTCTTCGCCGATGGCGGTCGCCAGTCCCGCGAAATTGCCATGCCTTAACGCGAAAGGATAGCCGAGCGCTGCAAGCCGTAATTCAACGGTCTCCAGGTTTCCCGAATCGAGATCGAAGCCGATTAGCTTACCGGTAGGGCCGACGCGCTTGAGAAGTTCGCCGGCATGGCCGCCAAAGCCGAGCGTGCAATCGACGACAACCTCGCCCGGCGCCGGGTTCAAGGCTTGCAATACAGCGCCCAGCAACACGGGCTGATGTTCGCCTTGCGGTGTGCTGCGTCGGCGGTTCATGTTTCCCCAAGACGCGAGTCATAGAATAAAGGAACGATCCGGAAGATTTCATCTTAAGACGTTAGTGCTAAATGTCGTAGCGGAAGTCGTCAGACTTCCGAGCAGCGCTCCTGTAGCGGAAGTCGTCAGACTTCCGAGAGCGCTCCTGTAGCGGAAGTCGTCAGACTTCCGAGGCGCGGCTTGGACTCACTCGCAATGCCGGAAGTCTAACGACTTCCGCTACGCAACGTCGGAAGTCTAACGACTTCCGCTACGCTTATTGGAACTATTGCGTATGAACCATGGTTTTGTCCGCATCGCCGCCGTCAGCCCGCAGTTGCGTGTCGCCGATTGCGAATTCAATACCGAGCAGACGTTGTCGCTACTTGATGTCGCCGAGTCGCGCGGCGTCGCCGTGGCCGTTTTTCCCGAGATGGGTCTGACCGGTTATACTTGCAACGATCTTTTCTTCCAGAAAGCGCTGCAACTAGCCGTTCTTGAATCTCTCCAGCGCTTGGCTGAAGCTACCGCGCAACGTTTCGGCGGACTGGCGTTTGTGGGCCTGCCATTGGTAATTGACGACCAGCTTTTCAATTGCGCCGCAGCGTTGGCCAACGGCAAAATCTTGGGCTTCGTTCCGAAAACCTATCTGCCTAATTACAAAGAGTTCTACGATGCCCGCTTTTTCGCACCGGCGAACACCGCTTACAGTCGCACCCTGAAGCTGAACGGCATCGACATTCCTTTTGGAACTGATCTGCTCTTCAAGGCCGTAAACGTTGATGGCTTAGTCGTCGGCGCGGAAATCTGCGAAGACCTTTGGACGCCAATGCCGCCCAGCTCGCTGCAATGTTTTCATGGCGCCACGGTACTGGCTAATCTTTCCGCCAGCAATGACACCATTGGCAAGTCGAGCTATCGCCGGCAACTGGTTGGCAATCAGTCGGCCCGCTGCATCGCGGCGTACGTCTATGCCGGGGCCGGAACAGGCGAGTCGACACAGGATCTCGTATTCGGCGGACACTGTCTGATCGCGGAGAACGGCGCGTTGCTGAGTGAATCCGAACGCTTTCAACGTGCTGATGTCTTCATCAACGCGGACATTGATCTTGATCGGCTGCGTGCCGATCGTGTGCAGATGACGAGCTTCAACGATGCAGTCCTCAACTGGCCCTGCGAATTTCGTTGTATCCCCTTCCGGGTTGAAGAACGAACGACGGGCGCACGCTTGCTGCGCGAAGTTTCGGCCCACCCCTTCGTGCCGGCCGGGCGAGAGCAGTTGCGCGAACGCTGCGAGGAAATCTTTCATATCCAGGTGAGCGGATTGGCCGGGCGGCTGGAACACCTAGGCAAGCCAGCAGTAGCAATCGGCGTTTCCGGCGGCCTTGATTCGACTTTGGCCTTGCTTGTCTTGTGCAAGACGCTCGACCTCTTGGGCGTAGATCGCAACAAAATTCGCGCTCTCACGATGCCCGGTTTCGGCACGACCGGTCGCACTCGCGGCAATGCGAGGGCGCTGATGACAGCCCTAGGAGTCGAATTTCGCGAAATCGATATTCGCCCGATGTGTTTTGCAGAGATGATCGCGCTCGGCCATCGCCCGTTCGGCATCGACCTTCAAGGCCTTGATCTGGCTGCATTGAGCGAGCGTCTTAAAACGATTTCAACTGAAAAACGCCACGATCTGGTGTTCGAGAACATTCAGGCCCGCGCCCGCACGACATTGCTGATGAACACGGGATTTGTCATCGGCACCGGTGATCTTTCGGAACTGGCGCTCGGCTGGTGCACCTACAATGCCGACCATATGAGCATGTACAACCCGAACGTGAGCATTCCAAAGACGCTGGTGAAATTCCTGGTGCGCTGGGCGGCTGAGAATGAATTTGATGGGCCGGTAAGGCAGACGCTTCTCGACATCGTAGGCACTGAGATTTCGCCGGAACTTCTGCCGCAAGATGCTCAGGGCAACGCTCAATCGACTGAATCCTCGATCGGCCCGTACGAACTGCACGACTTTTTCTTGTTCCATTTCTTGCGTTATGGAGCGCCGCCCTCGAAGATCCTTTGGCTCGCCGAGCAAGCGAAGTTCGATGCTCTCTATTCGCACGAACAGATAAAAGGCTGGCTCACACTCTTCCTGAAGCGTTTCTTCAACAGCCAGTTCAAACGATCCTGTTTGCCGGATGGTCCCAAAGTAGGCTCGGTGAGCCTTTCCCCGCGCGGCGACTGGCGAATGCCGAGCGATGCCCAGGCAGCTGTTTGGCTGAAAGAACTCGCCGAGTCATAACCACCGCGGAGGCGCGCCCAAGAAAAGAATAAGAGTCTGTAACTCGATGTTTCGACCGCGCAGGCGCTCATACCAGAAACAGCCCGTAACAAGCCAAGCCAACGCCGACCAGCGTGGCAAGAATGCCCCCCTGCCAGTATTCTTTTTTCTTCGTCAGAATGCAGATGGTGCAGAGCACCAGGCCCAATTCAACCGACAGGTGAGCCCAATCGAGCCCATCCGCCTGATGATGCACATGGTGATATTCGTGTTCTTTCTTATCGGCTTCCTTGGTGCGTTCTTCAGCCAGCTCTTTGTAGCGTTTGCCGCGTGTGAGCAATGCGCCGGGTGAGTTGTCTTCCGCCCCTTTTTCATCTGCGAACGGGAAGCCCTCTTTGTCTGTCTTGATGTCTGACTCATTGTTGCTGTTGCGATTGATGTACTTCTGCCATTCCTCGATCTTCTTAGTTCGAATCTCGTCCGCATTCGGCGCGGCAGCGAACAACTTGGTGTAATCGATCGCTTGTTGGCGCTGCTCGACGCGAGCGCGTTTAGCCTGATGAAATGAATACTGATTGCTCGATTTCACTTCAAAAGCGGCTGCTTCGGTGTGCAATCGATTGGCATCACCCTGCAGCTGCAGCGTCTCGTTATGCTTGCGATGGCCCATCAAAGCGATCGCGGCGAGCACTGCAGCAATGATCGCCATCGTCATGGCAACTCGCACCGTAAATGGATCGGCGCCATGGGCCGCATGCTCGGCGTGCTCTAAATGCTCGTGCGTCTCGCTCATGATAAAATCCGATGCAGTGTCAGAGAGTTGCCGGTCCCGAAAGGACTGGCCGTGTCGAAATGTTCTAACTTGGTAGCCGCGAATGCGTCAAGGGTGGGAGGAAAGCGAACGAAATATCTTCAAAAAAATTATTGTAAAATGGGAAAAAGCGATTGCAGAGCGAAACGCCCTTGACTAGGATACAGGGGTTGAATGGAAGAATTGGTTCGCCAGGTTAGAGCATCGGAAGGAACCACAGAACTCAACCGTCACCTTAAACACCCCCGTCACTCCCGGCGAACAAGGCTTGAAGCTAGTCCATGATCTAGTTGGCGTTCAGTGAAGGAGCATCCATGAACTCCGCTTTGTTGCATTATCCCATCTCATCCGAAATCGAAACCATGCTGCGGCAAAGTCCGCTGCCGGACTTGCGCCACGTGCAAGTTGAAGAAAACGACGCCGAGATTGTTTTGACGGGTCTGGTGCCGAGCTATTATCTCAAACAGCTCGCCCAAGAAACCGTGCGCTCGGCCATCGGCCAACGAGTGCTGCGTAACCGCGTCGTCGTTGAACGAGTATAGCACGCGAAATAAGTGTGTCAAAAACCTGCTTACTCCACATTAAGAGTCGGCAGGTTCAGGCGTCTTACACCTGCCTCAAGGGGTAACTCATCGTAAGTGCGCCCGTTTAATAAGCGCCCTGTTTTCTTCTTGTTCACCCCGCCCCATTGTTTGAAAAACAGCGGGACTGCCGCTGTTTCACATTGCACTACAATCTCTTCAACCCATTCCGATGACATCGGACGAGCTCCTGGACCGCTCTCACCTCCGACGATAACCCAGTCAATGCCTTGCAAGTCGAGATGCGGAATCGGGCCAAGTAATGGCTCGACCGAAAGGAATTTCGTCTTGCGCCTGTTCGGCGTAAATGATCGATGCGAAAAGTGTAATCCGCGTTTTCAACGCTCACGCCTTGCCAAACGTTATCGGGCCACGGCAAGCGCGGGCTCAGATCTTCAAGTCGTTCTGCTCGCTTCGTCAGAATCTTGAACTGATGTCGCGGACACTTCACCATTACTTCGAATACGCGTGCGATGAACTCAAACGGAACATCCTTGTGGTAGAGGTCGCTCATCGAATTCACGAATATGCGCTGCGGAGATTTCCAGCGTGTGGGCTGCGCCAGCATTCGCTCGTGCAGGGTCACTTTGAAATCGTTGCGGTAGTTCGGCTGCCCCATCAACATCAGCCGATGCGACAAGCGCTCGGCATAACAGTGCGCGCAACCGGGACTGACTTTAGTGCATCCGGTGAGCGGGTTCCAAGTGGCCGTCACCCATTCGATAGCGCTTTTGAGGCCCATGCAAGCATTCTACGCGGACCTGAAGGTGGAAGTTCAATCAAATGACCCATTGAACCGTCTTCACGACCTTCAGCAAAAACGTCGGGTTCACTGCCTCGAAGCGAAGGGCTTCCAGTTGTTCCACGCTACGGGCGAGATTCACCATCAGGACGGAGACATTCGGATTCAAACGCTTTAGGACTTCATAGGTCGAGGAAAGCATTTCGAGAGTGGCGACATTGCAAACGAGTCGCCCGGCAGGCCTCAATGCCGAGAAAGAAGCTTCGAGAAGCCGTGCAATCTCGCCGCCATTGCCGCCGATGAAAATGGCGTCTGGGTCGGGTAGATCCTGGAAAACCGCCGGCGCCGAGCCAAAGACCGCTTGCACATTGCGGATGCCGAATTGCTCGGCATTGGCCACGATCAAATGATAATCGGCGGAATCCTGCTCGATCGCATAGACCTTGCCCGGCTCGACGAGCTGAGCCGCCTCCAGCGCGACTGAGCCGGAGCCGGCGCCGACGTCCCACATCACATCGGTAGGTTGCAGATCGAGCTGCGACAGGGCAATCGCTCGCACTTCGGCCTGCGTGATCAATCCGGTCTTGGGCCTGCTTTGGGCGAATACATCGTCCGGATTGCCGAAGCGCATAATCTGGCGCACGGTCCGCGTCGTATCGGGCCGGCCCGGCTTGCGTTTTAGAATCATCACATTCAATGGGTCGAACTGCATATTCTGAATTTCAGCAAGTTCCCCTTGGGTGATCCGCTCGTCCGGCCCGCCAAGATTCTCGCAGACATACGCGCGAAAATAATCTAGCCCGCGCACGAGCAACTCGCGCGCTATGCGCGCCGGGTGATGATTCTCACTGGTGAACAAGCCGATGGTTTCCGTCGTGCGGATGCGGTCGAGTACATCGTCGAGCGAGCGGGTACTCAAGTCCGTGAGATAGGCTTCTTCCCATGTCTCTTTGATGCGGGCGAAGGCGAGTTGCATCGAGCTAACGTGCGGCAACACTTCAAAGCGATCTTTGCCCAGTCGATCGCAGAGGTAGCGGGCTACACCATAGAAGAGCGGATCGCCGCCGGCTACGACGACCATTCGCTTCGTGCCGAAGTTAGTCCGCAGTTTCTCGAGAATTTCGTGCAGATCCGAGCCGATCCGTATCCGTTCCGCTTCGACTTCGGGAAGCAATCGAAGCACGGCGTCCGAGCCGAAAACCATCTCGGCCGACGAAAGAATTTCTCGGCCGCGCATAGTTAGACCGGCCAGGCCATCGCCGCCGATGCCGACGATATGGACTTTCGAAAGAGATGTATTCATTCAGAATTTATATGGGAAGACCGGCGACGCCGCGAGCCCATCGATTGTCTTCAGCGCTCAACGGTGGCTCCGGCGTCTGTTGGCTTTACTCAATTCTTGACCGAGATCCCACGCAAAAAACAAGACGGGTATCGTTAGCCGCGACGCGAAGGCTTTGCGCAGCGGAGCGCTTTCTACCGAAAGCGCTCCGCTGCGCAAAGCCTTCGCGTCGCGGCTAACCGACCACTCTCATGTATTATTGCGAGGGGCACATCGAGCGGTTTCATTCCAATTCCAAAACTTCTTCTGAAGGGTGCGAAAGTCGGATTCAATCCCATAACATGAGTCAAAGCCAACGCCCTTGACTTGAGATTTCATCATGCTTCCGCTTCATCTTTTCGTTCGTTGCCGAGACAACGGCCTCGGCATTGGCAAGCTGGTCGCCATGAAGGGGAAGAAGGCGACCGTTGAATACTTCGATTCGCCGGCCCAAACCGAACGTTATCGGGAAGTGGTGGATGTCGAAAGCCTGGGCGGGGTGGTGCTCGACGAACAGACCCGCGTTCATTTTCTTGACCCGGAGACGCACGTTTGGCAGCCGGGCCGGGCGCTGGTGCCGATCGGCGACCGTTATCTGGTTGCCTTTCCGAGCAATCGCAAAGAAGAGATACCTTGTGAGGATCTCTTCGTTCGCTGGGACAGGCCGATCGAAGATCCCACTGCGCACCTGGCTTCACGGCTTAACGAAACTCCTTTCTTCCACGAAGCGCGAGCCGGGTTTGTACGCGCTTTAGTTGAGCAACGCGCTTCTGCGCCGGCATGGCCGGATTATTTTCATCGGCCATCGACTTGGAGAACCATCAGATTGAAGTCGTCCGCCGTGTCTTACAGGATCCCGTTCAGCGTTACCTGTTGGCGGATGAAGTGGGCCTGGGCAAAACCATCGAGGCGGGTGTGTTGATTCGGCAATATGTTCTCGATCAGCCACGCGATCACCGCGTTCTCATTCTTGTTCCATCGCATCTTATAGAGCAATGGCGCGATGAACTGAACATGAAGTTTCACCTGGGGCAATTGCTTGATGACACGATCGATATCGCTGGTCACGGCGACTTGGACGCGCTAAAGGATTTTCCAAAAGCGGGCGGAATGCTGGTCATCGATGAAGCCCATCACATTGCCGCGCTGGTGAGTGCCGAGAAGGAGAGCGATCAGCGCGAGCATTTCATTGCCGTGCGCAAAATCGCGTTGAAGGCCGAGCGCTTGTTGCTGTTATCCGCCACCCCATTACTGCACAACGAAGCTGCCTTCCAAGCGATGCTCCATTTCCTCGACCCGGCTATCTATCCGCTTGGAGACTTGAAAGCCTTTCGGCTGCGCGTCGAACGTTGGCAGCACGTGGCAGAACTCTTTCACGTGTTTAATGAAACCGAAGCGGGCAGCTTCCTCGAAAGTAGCCTTGCCCATTTGATGGAAATGTTCCCGAAAGACGACCGACTAAAGGAGTTGAGCAAACAATTGAAGCCGTTGCTCGATGACGACGTGCCGACCGACGACGCCAGACGCGTACACGGGATTCGCACCATTCGCGCCCATTTAAGCGAGACCTATAAGCTCCATCGAAGGCTCTTGCGCAATCGCCGTGGACAAGAGCAGACGGAAAACTTGTTGCCCGGCCGTGTGGGATTGCGACTGCATGAATATGAGGATCCCGCGCAGCGTCAAGCTCGAAGGCGCACTGGAAGAGTGGCGCGAAGCTGCTGCTGCCAAGGTCTTCGACCCGAAGAACGAAGGGCCGAGGCAGTGGGCCGACTTGTACATGTTGCTGTCGCAAACGGGCGCCAGCGACCCCGCAGCGCTCGATGCCATCATCGCCTTCCGGATGGGCGAAGACCGCAAAGCGATTAAGACCATCGGTCTGACTGAAGCGGAAATCGAATTCATCAAGGTAACGCCGAAGTTCCATGGCGAGGGGAAATGGCTGACGAAGATTCGTGAGGTCATTGCGAGCATGAAGACCGACGCGAGGCAAGCAGCGCTGGTCGATTTACTACGGCAATTGCTTGACAACTCGGCGAATCCGACGAAGCCTGCTAAGGTTGTTATTTTTGCTAGTCTTTCGAGCACGGCCGATAGGTTGTTGAGTTTTATGAGGCCTAAGTTTGGCTCTGCGGTTGAAAGACACCAGCAACAGCGGGAAGCCTGGATGCGCTTCCTGTCGGATCCCGCCTGCCGCATTCTCGTCTGCGATCGCCAAGCGGAAGATGGGCTGAATCTTCAGGGATCGCGGATGATCCTGCTTCACTACGATCTCCCTTTCGCTCCCAATCGAATCGAGCAGCGCATGGGAAGGCTTGACCGCTATGGAGTCGGCCAAGCGGTGCGCTCATTCAGTTTGGTCGACATCCGTTTACAGCAGTTCACGGCATGGGCGGAATGTCTGAATCTCGGATTCGGCGTTTTCGAACAATCAATCGCCAGCTTGCAATACCTGGTCGAATCCGAAATGACGACCATTCGCATTGACCAGTTGATGAACGGCAACCGGGCTCTGGACGAAGCTAAAGAACGCCTCGGCGGCGACGACGGCGCGGTGGCCAAAGAGTTGCAGCGCATTCAGATTCTCGACGAACTCGACGCCATCGAGATAAGCGATGAACAAGAGCAGAACTTTGCGGAAAACCTGAAATTGGCCGAGCTGCGCGGCAAAGACGCCTGGAAGCAGGCAACGCACGATTTCCTGGTCGATCAACTTCGTTTCGGCGACTGGGGCGCGACGGGAGTCAACGATCCCGTTCGGCGTTACTGGTTTCAACGCCCGAAGCAGGGCCATCAAACGCTCATGCCCGTTAGCCGGCTGCAGCGTAACTTCACGGGTGTCATCGATCGAATGGCGCCGGACTGGATGCGGCCCAGCATCTATCCGATTACTTTCGATCGTCAAACCGCCCAGCGGCGGCGCGTGCTGGTCGATCTGCTTGCGGTCAAAGGACCTAAGCAGACCCTCGCGTTGCCGATCGCCGTCGGTTGGATCGGCGATGCGTTTATCGATGCCTTGGCCGACTACGTACGCTGGGACGACCGCGGCCTCTGTTTCGCGACTTGGAAATACCGGCCCAAGTCAACCGCCAACGCAGCCGAGCTCGCGTTTCGATTTGACTTTCTGGTTGAAGCCGACATCGAGCCAACGCGTAGCATTGTTGCCAAGAAACCGGGCCTGACGCTCGCATCCATTCGCAGGCAGGCGGACCAACTCTTCCCGCCCATTCTGCAGACCATTTGGCTCGACAACAATCTAAAGCAGATGACTGACGCGAAGCAACTGGCAGTCTTTGCCTCACCCTATGATCGCGGACAAGGAAACCAACAAGGGCGCGACTATAATATCAATCACGAACGC
Source organism: uncultured Planctomycetota bacterium (assembly GCA_963718635.1). GTDB lineage: Bacteria > Planctomycetota > Planctomycetia > Gemmatales > Gemmataceae > JAIOQJ01. Next base: position 1,184,236 of record OY970367.1, read on the forward strand.
TGGGAAACCTTGAACAAAAAGTTTCCTGCCGCCAAATGGGAAACCCTTTGTTTGAAAGCACGTAAGGCAGCGGAAACCATGTTGCGCGAGCAGTTGCACTTGAAAGAGCTGACCAAAGCACGAGGCGACCACGCGGCAAGACAGGCAGCTATTCGGCAGGCGCAACAGGAGAGCCGGCTTGCCCATTTCACTCCTGCCCAGCGGAAGGAAGAAAAGTTGCAAATGAAGCTCGATGAAGCCATCGCCGACGCCATCGAAGAAGGAATCCGCCAGCCGGCGATTCGGCTTGATGCGATCGGCGCGGTATTCGTGTCGAACAATGACCCATTTGTTCAGGAAGTAAAAGCGACGGATCGCAGCGAACTCCGATAATGTTTCAAACTGAAATCTCCGACCTCGCCGAATTGGCTCGATTGATCGCGAATAGCGAAGGCCCTGTCTGTGTTGTCATTGCACTGAACGGCACTCGTCTCTATTTGATGCTCTGCACCAAGAGTTAGCGTCAGCACGTCAGCACTGCGTCCGCATCACCCAAGCCGATCCGGGTGGCCTTGAGATGCTGCTTGGCGGTTGGCTCATCGAAGAGAAGCCGACACCAGTTGAACGCAGCATGGACACTTGGCGGGAAGGCTTTATCAGCGGTCTGCGCGAGGAGCAATTAGCTGCCGCGGCTCGAGTCGGCAGCGCCAAGCAATCCGCGGAAACACCCGACTCTTTCGACCGCGATGTGGCCGGCTGGTTGGCAGCGGGGCTTGTTGATCTATTAGCCGACAAAGTGACAGGCGCTATTTTCATAACGCCGCCGCGCGGAATCTTCGCACGACTTGCAGCCGGCGAAGTAGACGCTCAATTTAATGTGGCCGACTTTCTACGGCCCGCTGGCCTTCGGTTCATGGAGGCCGGCCGAGCGGCTCAGTCGATGCTCACGAAACTCAGTCTGGCCAGCACCAGCCAATTTCGCGACGCGGCTGTTCGTTTGGCTAATCTGGCACTCACCAGGCTACAAGCAACTGAAAAGAGTGGTGTGAAAAAATCGCTGGGCCAACGACTTATTGAAGGCGTTGAGAGCCGGGGCCAAGTGTTATTCCTCTTTGCAGACAGTATCGAAGTGTTAGACAGCATCGAATGGCGCATGGCTGTCCAACACCATTTGATTCATTTTGTAATTGTGGGTGAAGTTGAGAATCTAACAGCCATAATGCCGGCGCTCCCTATCTGGCGACTTGTGGAAACGGCGCCTATCACTTTGCAATTGGTTCCACGTACTCCGGCAGACGACTTCCGCCAGAGCGCCTACGCCCGAATTCACGAACTTACCGAAGCCATACGCGATGAAAACGCGTGGCTGAAGCTCTTCGAATCGCACAACTTGTCATCGCTGCCCGAAAGCGCCGATTTGTCACTGCTGGATGCCAATCTGCGAGCGTGGCAGTCGGCAATCTGTCTGTTCGCGGCGCCGAGTGCTGCTTTCTTGAAATCGATGGACGAGATAGCAACTTCGCTTTCGGGCATGCATCGGAAATTGTTGGCGGCGTGGGAAAAGTGGATTGATCGGGAACTTCAAACCATCGATCCGGAAGCATTGTTGTTTCATATGGCGTCTGCAGGAACAGAGAATGTCTCTCTGCATCGAATTGACCGACGTTACGTTGACGCCCTTCAAATCGCCGCCACCGCATGGCATAAGGAAGAGCAAATACTTATCCGTTTGCCGAATTCCGAAACAGAATTTGACCTGGCCTTGGAAGCCATCCACTCGTTGCAACAATTAGACTCGGTAATCCGAAGGGAACGGCTTACCCGCGAGGAAGAGGGCATGGCATTTGATGCAGCCGTCGCCGCTGGCGGGGCGCCGCTCGACCTGTTAACCGATGGCGTTGCATGGTGGCTGAAAGAAGAGAATCGCGATTGGAGTAAGTATCGCATCGTGCGCGTGGATTGACAATGCTCTAGATACCTCACTTACATGTCGTCTCTATGTGTGCGGAGCCGACTGTCATTCGTAGGGTGGGTGGAGGCTTTGCGCAACCCACCTTTTAGCGCAACGGTGGGTCGCGCAAAGCCTCCACCCACCCTACAAAATCAATCTCCAAAGAAACCGCCCTTCTTGGGACCTTTTTCGCCGTCGGGAATCAGCGATTTCGTGTCTTCTTCGGTCCGTTTGATCCATTCACGCCATGTTTTCTCACGTTCGGCGCGGCCGCTGTCGCTGCGGTCGGCATAGCTGCTGCGTACTTGTAAGCCACCGTTTTCGTCGATCAGCAAGACCTCGGCTGCCGTCTCCTCACTAATAGTCCGCCCGGCGGTTTTCATGTCGCGCGGGCCGCCATCAATCTCGGCGACCACATAGACCGGCCCCGGCCGGGTGGGATCCATCGTCACGCCATGGCGAGGTTCTTTTTTTCCCTTCTCGGGAGGCGCGTCGCGAAGAATATACCGGTTGAACTCAGAAGCCCACAACGGCAGGTTGACGAACTGTTTCCCGCCAAGATACGTGCCTCGCGTGGCGACAACATCAGCGATGACCCAATCACCGACGGGTTCTTTGTAACTTCCTACACTGGCGACCGGGAGCCAGCGTTGCACTTGCAGCATTCCCTGGCCATTCTTTAAAGCTTGAGACTTCTTTAAGTCTTTCGGGTCCGGCATCGGATCGGCCGCGAACAGGTATTCTTCGCGCGGTACGCTGACCGTTGTTTCCATCGGCACCCAAGGCCCTTCAAGCATTTCAACGTCGGCATCGGAGGGTCGGGAAACCAGATCGTATTTCTCTTTGTGCGGCACATTGCCTTTTTTGTCTTTGTTGCCGACCCAATTCGGGTTCTGCATTCTTACTTTGATCCGATACTGATAAAGCTTGCCGGGAACGATGTCGTTATCGATGAAGCGCACCAAAACCTGATCGGGCTTATCTTCAAAGGTAGCCACCGCGTTCGGATCCTCTTTGTCCGGCACTCCCGCTTTGGGCATGATGCCGTCCGCTCCAATATTCGGCTGGCCCGCAGCGCCGCCGCTGCCGGTGTTGCTGCGATCGAAAATGTTTCCTTCACCGCTGAACTGCGAGGGCGCCTTCTGCACTGGCGGCGGCTTACGCAGATCTTGCAGGCGTTTGATAGCGGCAGCGAGCGATGGCAACCGCAGATCCGGATATTTCTGCATCATCAGATAGGGCAAAGGCATTGCCAGCCGGTGTGCAGGATGAAGTGAGACGTACTGGAGCCCCGCGTCGTCTTTGGCGATTTGATACAGCCGGCGGTCAATCGTGTATGCGTAAGTGCCCACATAGTCGAAATCGGCCCAAGCGGATTCCACGTTCTTGCCGTCCGCCGAGAGAATTTGGCGCTGCACGACGATACCGCGAAACAGCGGCACTTCTTCCGGCTTGTAGACTTCAAACACCTCCATCGGGTCTTGCAGCCGAAAGCGCCTTCTGAATTTCTTCGATTTGTGCCTTATAAGGGAAGGACGCTTGGACAACCACCATCCGCTGAGGATACAGAGTCAAGGCCGGGCGATAGTCTTTCATCTTTTCCGAATCAACTGGAATGTAGTCGACGAACTCGCGTTTACCGGTTTCGGCTTCTTGTGCGACCGGCGCGGCGCTTGTTTACCATCGTTGGCGGGAATAATCTTCGGCCTCACCATCGTCCCGCCACCGCCGAAGCGGCTTTTCAGTTCCGAGGCCAACTGCTTCACTTTCTCCGGATCGCTCTTGGCATCAGATTTGGCCTTCTGCTTGATAACTCCGACAAGAGGAACACCGTCTTCTCCCTCTCGAAGGTCATACGCCACGATCTTCGCCCATAGAAAGTCCGCCTGAATTTCGGATACGCCCAACACGATGGGATTGATCTTTCGCTTGTCCGGCGGGGCGATCGGGTCAAAGAAGAGATGGTCTTTCCATGCCGTGCTTTTGACGATGTCGATCTTCGGCTTGATTTCCGTTTCGGGCCGAAGGTCGGCCACGACACTACGGTTCGATGGGGCATTGATGCCCGAGGTCACAGCATTCGTATTCTTTTCGACCTCTTGCACAAACTCTTCGGGACGAGGGGTCGCCGAGATTTGCACGACCCCCATGATCGCCAGCAGCAGCATCATGCCGCCCGCGCCCATGAGCAGGTACTTCTCGCCTTTATCGACGAGGACATGTTTGATGTTCACTTTGGCCATGTATAACTCCGAATGGGCGAGGCATCAGCGTTGTTCAATCAAATAAATTCGAATGTTGCAGTTCATTTCTTCGGCTGCTTTGTTTTTCCGTCGTCTGGAAAGCGCTCGTAGAGCGAAACGATGCCGTAGATCGAGAGCTCCATCAAGTTTGCCGAGAACTGGTCTTCCCGATTGTTCGTGGGCGATGAGCCGACGCCGAGCGGGTTGAATACCGGCGGCGCTGCAGCCTTTGGGGTGGCGGCAGGGCCGTAATCCATCGTGCCGTGGAAGCGGGTGAGGTCGGTCTGGGTCATCTGGAACCGCATCTTGATATTCATGATCGCTTCCAGAATGTCTTTCATGAATGACTGATCGGTCACCAAGACAATGCCGACCGGCATGCGGCGAATTTGTTCCGTCACGTCGATATAGCGCGGTCGTACAAGTTCATTTTGGCTCACAGCGGGCAGGGCGGGCGCCGTGGGCGTAGTCTCCGCTCCCACTGTTCCTGCGGGCGGGGTTGCGACTGGCACAGAGCCAGCCTCGCGCTTGGCCATTGCTTCGCTGAAGGTTGACATCTTTAACGGGAGATTATTGTTGCGATCGCTCAGTTGGCCTAACCCGATCGCTTCGATTCTCTTGATGGGAACCGTGCGCACATCGAACTGTTGCTCGACGCGGTTAAGCTCCGTTGCCTTGACATCGACCGGGATATAGTGGGCTTTGATCGTTTTGATTGGCAGCCGACCGACCTCGGAGTAGCGGGCAATAAGCACCTGCCATTGATCGAGCTCCGCCTTATCGATGACTCGGCCCATCTCATCCATGAAGGCTTGCTTTGTGTCGAACTCGCGCTCGTCCTTCACATCTTTTTTCTTGTTGGCCTGCAGCCAAGCGGTGAATTTATTCAATACCGGGGCGGGGACGCCTTCCGACTTCAGGCCATCGAGTGAGTCGCTGGTGAATTTATAATGGCCGCGCCAAGCCTCGACTGACGTTCCTTCAACTTCGAACTCGAACGGTCGCTTGGCGTCGGGAGTGAGCCAGACGAGCAGTGTCATCTTGTTGCCAACGCCCATGACCTGCAAGCGATCCGAGATGTTTCGCAGCGAAGCCTTCAGATAGCGCTCACCTTTGTCTTCAATTAGGCGAAGTTCGAGTTCCCAAAAGCGATTGTGGAAGACCCGGCGTTTTGGATCCTTCGGAACTTCCGTGCCATCGACCCGTTTCGTCACCGGGTGAAACATCGCGGCGTTCTTGTTCACCCGATCAATAGCGACGAGCAGTTCCCGTTGAACCCAAAAGTCTTCCATCGCCAACCAGACGTCTTCCGAACTCGGCACGCGGCCCCAGCTGGCGACATAGCGAACCACCTTTTCCCAGCCGTCCTTGAACTTCATCGGCTCCATCTGCTCAACGAGCTTCGTGTATTCTTTTTCGTAGACATTACGGCCGCGGAACTGGTTGCGGAATTGTTCGTCTTGAATCTCTTCACCAAACTTGAGGTGACGGACAACTTCACGCTGTTTGTCGGTAAAACCCTCGGGCCAGGTATAGATTTCTTTCTGTCCGTTCCAGGCTTCGCGCCACATATCGATCTTGCGCGTTTCTAAGGTGGAAAGCTGCTTGCCAAATTCATCGAGCGCCTTGCGCGGCTGGCCTTTCACGCCTGCATGTTTGGTGCGCTCGGATTTGTTCGCGTCTTCCGTTTTCGTGATATCGTCGGGCACCTCAGCAAAAAGCGCGAACCACGAAATAAGCGTGAAGAGGGCAACGGGGGCGAAGAGAAACCAGAAATGGTGTTTCTTGATTATCTCTTTATCGAACTTGCCGGCCATATATGAAACTCCACGATTGTTCTTAGCAATTCATCGCGTCTGACGCAAATAAACAAGCTGAATGAAATGGTTGCCTTTCGCTCCGCGAAAGTTATAACTTTCGCGGAGCGAAAGGCGACACTTTGCTCAGACAGTTGTTACTTCCTCAAAGTCGGCAGCGGCGCCGTGGCCGGCTGAGAGAAGCGATCAGACGGAACAGGCTCGCTCCACACAAAAAGAATTACAAACTCGTAACGCGGCTTATTGGCCGCTTTCTTTTCTTCCTTACTCTCGGACTTCTCGCCCGTGTCATCTTTTTTCGGGGCCCGGGGGATAAGCGTCCGTTGATAGGGGTTGCCGGCCCCTGCATCGGCGCCGACCGCAGCCGCCTTGCCGACTTCGGACTTCGACAACGGTTTCCAGGGGGGCGGTCCCGCAGTCGCCCCTGGCTGAGCGAAGACGCCGGGCGTTTCGCCGACTGCCGGCGCGGCGCCGGGCATCAGGTAATCGATCAAGCTCTTGTAAATGAAATGGTAAGAATCCTGCCTCGGCGCCTCATCTTTCCACGTGTTGTAAAGGAAAATGTGGCTCACTTTTCCTTTGATAGCCGGGTCCTGCGATTCTTTGCTCAATTTCTTCAGATTCGGCAGCAAGGTCATCTTCAGCAATTCCGGCCCTTTGGTGGTGCCACGCTCGTACCAGGTGGTGCCGCGGATTTCAAAGACCCAGCCCGCGCCCGTGGGGAACACGGGCGTTTCGAGCATCATCGGATCGCGTTCCGATTTTTCCATACCGCTGAAGGTGGCCAGATCGAGGCCGACATACTTCAAGCAATAGTCTTTCGCGTTTTTGAAGTAACCACCTAGGTCGCGCGTGTAACGGCAATGGACCGCTTCGATGTCTACTGCAGGCAAAAATTCGCGCATATCGTCTTGCTTATAGGCAAGTTTCGGATCGATCCCTTTTTTGATGCGTTCGAAGTATTTTTCGGTCGCGCGTTCGCCTCCTTCAGAGTTCTTCCAAAGTTCGATGACGGCCTCCGAGGCGACCATATTGCCGCCCTTTTCCGCAGGGCCTGGCACGGGGAGGCAGTCGTTGATGTATTCGTTGATGCGCAGCCAGTTCATACGCTCTTCAGTGCCGGCGATAATCGCTAGAACTTTGTCCGTGGCGGTATTTACTTCGATTTGCTTGGCCTTGATCGCTTCGACGACTTTAGCCGCTTCTTTGTTGGCCGCTTCGTTCTTGCCGAGCGATTCTTTGATGCGAGGGTCGTTGGCGGAGGCATATTGGCCGGCGTAGCCATAGGCCCAAATGCCGGTGCCCAATAGCAAGCAAGCGGCGGCGGCCACGGCCCACGGTTTCTTCGCCCGAATCTTGCGATCGAGGGTGATCTCGGGCGGCAGCAAGTTGGTGCGCAGTCGGGCCTACGCCGAGCGACTGCAGCGCGAGGCCGTAGGCCACCGGGAAGGTGAGAATGTTATCGATAAACACCGGGGCGTTGGTGACCGACTCGCCGACCAGGCGCTGGAACTTAGTTGGCTTTTCCACGCGCAGACTGCAGCTTGTCGCCGAGGTATTTCTGCAGCCCCGGCAACTTAAATGCACTGCCGACCCCGACGAGGTATTCGATCTGTGCGTCGCGGTGGGTGTTGGTGAAATAGCCCAGCGAGCGCTGCACCTCGCCCACGAAGTCGGTGAGCACGGGCTTCAGCGCTTTCAAGATATTGGCGAGTTCCGGCGACTTGGCGGCATTCCGCTTCAGATGTTCCGCTTTGGCGAAAGTCAGTTTGAGCTCTTTGGTCAGCGCTCGGGTGAAGTGGTTGCCGCCAATCGGGATAGGCCGTTGCCAGATGATCTTTGCGCCATCAGTGATGATAAGGTTGGAACCGTCGGTTCCGACATCAAGCGCGACAATGCACTTTCGCTTGCCGCCTAGTGCGGCCGCTTGGCCTTCGGCCGCGCCGTCTGGGCCGCCTTTGCCGAGCATGTCGTAGGTGACGTAATTGCAGAGCGCCAAGGGCGCCATCTGGATCGTATGAACTTCAATGTTCACGCCGGTGAAGTGGTTCAACACCCGGCCGATCATATCGCGCTTCATGGCGAACAGGCCGATCTCGGTATCGATGGCGAAGCCGCCTTCGACGGCGCCATCGCTCACTTTTTGATAGTCCCAGACAACTTCTTCGAGCGGAAAAGGAATCTGCTGTTTCGCTTCGAACTTGACGATATCATCGATCTTTTTCTCTTCGACCGGCGGCAGTTTCACGAACCGCGCCAGCCCCGATTGACCGGCGACGCCGATGGCAATCTTGTCGCCTTTGATGGGGTTGCGCGACAGGAACTTCTCCAGCGATTCGCGCGTCAACTGTTCCGGGTCGGCATCGGGTTGGGAAAGAATCTTCGGATGTTCCACGTAGTCGAAGGCGGTGGCCGTCGCCTTGCCATCGATCAGTTGCAGCCGCACGGCCTTCAGAGCGCATTGACCGATGTCGATGCCCCAATAGCCGGGTTGAAAAGCCATGAGAGAGGTCTCCGAAAACAAAAGCACGGCCTGGAACGGCACGCTGAGTCGATGCAGATGGGTTACAAGCTATTAGACGATGACATAAATTCAAACGCCGGGCGAATGACGAACGTTGGCGCGACTTTCGGTTTTTGGCGAGCCGAGCAGCGTAAGCTGCCGGGTGCAAGACACAGATCCCGGCAGCTTACGCTGCTCGGTTCGCCTCGTCAAAAATTCATTGTATACAGCGATCAAGCGGCGGTACAACGGTCTTAAGTCGGAACATACGGAGTTTTCATCACCCAACCATCAGCGCCTTCTCCAGCACCTGCTGGATTGTCTTCACCGGGAAGATTTCGAGTTTGGCTTTGATCTCGGCGGGCACTTTGTAGAGGTCGCGCACGTTCGCTTCGGGGATAATGACGCGTTTTCGGCCTTTGCGGGCGGCGGCTTCGAGCTTGCGCGGGATGCCGCCGACGGAGAGAACATCGCCGTGCAGCGTGACTTCACCCGTCATGGCCGTGCCGGGGTAAATTGCTCGGCCAGTTAATGCGGACACCATACCTGCCACGAAGGCAATGCCGGCGGAAGGGCCATCTCGCGGCTCGGCGATGCGCACCAGGTGCACCGCGATCATCTGTTCGCGCAGGCGGTTCTCGGGAATGTTGAATTCTCGAAATTTCGCACGGACGATGTTGTAGGCCGTGAGAACAGAGTCTTTCAGTTCGCCGCCATGTCGTCCGGTAACTTGCACGCGTTCGTGCCCAGCAAGAGCCGAGACCTGAATAAGAATCAAATCGCCGCTGATTTCTTTGTCGCCCTGCATCAGCACCGATAGGCCGGTGACTGCGCCAACGACCGCTTCGCGATTGAGCGGGTCATCACTCGCTTCCGGCGCCGCGCGATTGAGATCAACGGCCGCGTGTTCGGTCATATCGCGTGGAGCAATCAACTTCGCTTTGAACTCGCCGGGGGCCATAACCGTCAGTTGATGATGAATGCGCTGCCGCAATTCGGATGACAACGCCACAATCTCATGCAATTCCGCGTTGGTGGTTTGGCCATCGGGATAGAGGAGTTTGATAAATCCGGATGTCAGCCGTTCGACGGCCACTTGGTCGCGCCGCGTCAGCCCTTCGTGCATGGGAACCGAACGTGCGCGATCGTGGTAGTTGTCGTCGCGAAGGCGCACGAGCACTTCACCGAAATAATCGGTCACAAAGCCGACGCCCTGCGCCAGCGAAGTCGGCGAGATCTTCGGAATTTCCCAGCCAGGGATGAAGCCATGCATGCGATCCTGGAAAGCGGAATCGATCAGTTCGCGGCAACGGCTCAAAGAGATGCCGATAGCTTGGCTCGGGCTGTGTTCCTTGCACATCGAGATTGCCGGTGAAAACGAGGCTGGCATCGGTCGCGAAGCTCAGCGCTCCCCGGCTGAATTGGCCCGATTCCATGTAATCTTTGAGAGTTGAGATCGTGGCATCTTCGTCGCCAAATGTCGTGTGTGCGATTTCATCGAAGACAACGACTTTACGCGTGCCGAGGATGCCGACTGCCTTGGTCGAAAGGTTGACAAAAAGGTTCGCCGGCGTCGTCTTGCCTCCCGACAGCGTGAAAACGCGTGGCGAAACATTGCGGAGCAAAAACGTCTTACCCGTTTGTCGTGGCCCGAGCTCGATCAAGTTGACATTGCGTTCAACCAAGGGGATCAATCGGGCCAGCAGCAGTAGCTTGGTGCGCCGATCCGCAAATGATCGGGCATCGTAGCCAGCGCTCTGCATCATCAAGGTGAGCCACTCGTCTGCCGTGAATTTCGAGCGATTGGCGCGGTAGGCGTCCAGATCAGGCGGACCAACTTGAAACGGCGTGAATGCGATCAGTTCGTTCGGCGCGGAGCTGTCGATCTCCGGCGCATACTTGATCTTCGCCGTCCCCCAAAGGCCTCCTAACAGTAGCCCCGGATACTGCTGAAGCAAAGGCGAAGCGAGCCGGATTTTATCGTCTTGGAGAGATGGAATCCGCGCCCAGCGCTGGCCGTTCTTCAGGTCGATACGAGCTTCCACGTTGTCGATAATCGTCACTTCGCCAAGGCGCAGCAACTTTTCCTTCAATAATTCGCGACGCTCCAAGTCTGGCAGGAGATCCTTGATCTTGGCCTGCATCTTCGCCAGGTCTTCGCGCCACGTTGCAGGCTGCACATATTTAGCGATCAGGTATTCGGAGACATACCTCGGCAGGCCCTGAAAGACCGCCTGGCCGGCCAGCGATTTGACGACCACTTGCTCGCCCAGCACCTCGCGGGCTTTGCGATCAAAGTCAGTCAGCGGCAATTCGTCGTACAGCGACATGGTAGATCCGGTGCGGAAAGGAATTCGCAATGATTACAGTTGCCTTCACATGCCAAAAGCTGCATCCAAGTCGGGATTATGGCGTATATCCGCCGGCGCTTCCGGCTTCTTCTCTTCTTCCAACTTTTCGCCCAGTTGCTCGAGAAGAGAGCGTGCAGCTCGTTCGACCGCTTCGCGCTTGTCCTTGGCCACTTTGACAAAATCAGCACCGTGACTTTCGAACTTGGCCGGGTCGAAGCGTTCGAACAGCAGCCGATATTGCCGGCGAATCTGCTCGGCGGTCACGGTTGAGCCCCGTTCGATTTCGAGCGTCGCCAAATTTTCTTCACGGCTCGGCGGCGTTGGCGGCTTAGCTGTAGGCGTCGGTTTCGGCTCAGGGCTTACCGTCTTTTGCTCGATTGCGGGGACAACTCCCCACGCCGCCACGATTCTCTCAAGATATTGCTTTTCCTTCAGGTTGCGCGGCCCGGAAGCATCGGCGACGGCGCAGGCGAATGCGTAAAGGGCCTGGCGCTCTTTTCGATCGAACAACCCCTCTAAGAGAAGCAGGCATTCATCAAAGCCTCGCGGCTTTTTCTCCGCTGCTTCGAGCAAGGGATCGATACGCGGCAGCAGTTCGACTTCATGGCCGAAGGTCGCTTGCAAGTAATCGCGAATGGCTTTGCGCTCGGCCTGGGCTATCTTGCCATCGGCCCGCGCTAATGCGATGCCGAATTCGGCAGTCAGTCGTAGATGCGGCAGGCGAGGATGATCCTGCCGGACCGGAGCGGCCTTCGTTGATGTGCTTTCGAGGGCTGCGCGAAACAAATCGTCTTGCTTGCCATGAGCGACAACCGGCTTTCCTTTCGGAGTCGGTTCACGAGCGGGAGGCGTTGAGTATGCGGTCGGCTTGGCAGCCGGCGGCTGAGGGTCAACGAATTTCGGTTCATAGGTGCTTGTTGCCGAGGGCAACGGCATAAGGTGATCGAGCGGCGTAGTGAGCAGCGTTGTCGTAAGCTCGGGAACCGGCTCGTGACGCAGGTAACCTAAAAAGGTGATCCGATCGGCGATTTCGACCAAATGAACCGAGTCGCGCATGGTGATAGAAAGCTTCATCAACCGCTGCTGCAATGCAGCCATTCGCGCCGCTGTGCCGGAGTGGCGACGATGAAACTCCGCGATGGCTTCCTTGGCCTGAGCATCGCCGCCGACACTCAGCTGTTGAATAGCGTCCTGATGCGTTGAGGCGATAGCTTTTTTGAGATCGGCCAGCCGTTTGGGGCCGATGCCAGGAACGCTGATATGCTCTTCATTGAGCTGATCCATTCGCTTCAGCCCGGAGAGATGTAACTTATCGATCGTCGCGGGGCCGATTCCCGGGTAAGCAAGCAGGACATCAACCGACATCGTGCTCAAAACGCGCTGAACAATCGGCTTCAATATTTCATCTTGATCGGCCGACCATTTCTTTTGCAAGGGCGCCAGTTCCGCTTGCATCGCTTTGAATTCGCTGGACAGAACGCGCGCTCGCGTCAAAACTTCCTCTCGCCAGCATGCGGCGGGAGTATCGAGGAAATGCCGGTACTCCAGATAGGCAATAAGAATCCGCCATGCCAGATAGATCAGGAAGCCCGCCAGCAAGATGATTCCGAACGTTTCCATGCAGGCGCCGAAGACCAATGTTTAGAGGAATGAGCCTGTTCCGTTGTGAATTGAGGGAATTGTATTCAATCAGTGGCGGATAGCCGAGGGACATGTGGCACAAGCGTCTCGCTTGTGCAGATCAAGGGCACAAGCGAGACGCTTGTGCCATGCCGACGCACTGCGGGCGGTCAACCCCGATGATTGCCGTCAATTCCGCCCCATCTACTAGGCAATCCCGCTCTCCTCGTTTATCATGCCTCTTTCGCCGCTTCCAAGGATTGTCTACGATGTCATGCCGACCGCTGCTTCTGATCATTGCCTGCGCTTGGGGCCTGTTGTTTGCTCACGCTGCTCAAGCAGTCATCATGGTGAATATACCGCTCACCAAGATCATCGAAGACGAGCAGCACATCTTCGTCGCCAAAGTCTCCGAGATACTTCCCGATAAGCCGGCGATGATTCTTTCATTCAGCGAGGATCTCAAGGCGAAGTTTCCCATCGAGCGGCTGCCCGTTGCTCTGGCAGGGGATGCCGATGCGAAAAAGGGAAAACATACCGACGTCTTGCTCGATCGCATCGACAAAGATACGCCGCTCATCATCTTCACCACCAAGCGAGGCGGCAAATATATCGCCTTCTGTTTCACCGAAGGCACGTGGTTTCAGATGCACGGCCGAGTTGAGAAACAGGATGACAAGGAAGTCGTGCGCTGGACCTTTCTGCATTGCGAACCTTATTTGCGGCGCACCTTCAAAGGGACGACGGAAGAGCTAAAACAGATCGTGACCGATGCAATCGCGAAGAAGAAAGCGCCGCCTGCCCTGGATGAAAACGAGCCGCCCGGATTCGGGCCGCCCATCAAGAAAAAGTGCGCGCTAGATTCGGCGCCGCGCACTCTTGCCTACGGCGGTAAGACGCAAGCGAAGCGAACTCAGGCCGTGCAATTCCCACTAGCTGTTATCCAACTGCCGATGCTAGGCCTGATCGCCGCTCTGGCTGCGCTGTTTCCCACCGTTTTCGGCGGTCTCGCTCTGTTCATGAAGCGCTGGGTGGCGGTGCTATCCACTAGCGGCATGGTCAGCTTGTTCGTTGCACTGCCCGAGTTCTTCAAGGGGTGGACGGCCCGGCAATGGGTTTATTCGCCCGTCGGCTTTTGGCTTACTTGCGCTGGAATGTTTACCGTGGGCACTTTTTGGTCGTTGCGGCGTTATCGCCGTTCCATCGACAACGGCACATCCGAGGCGATGCAGCCGTTAAAGTTCGACCGCCTTTTTGTCACCCTGTTTTTCGTAGCGGGGTTGGTCTCATTAACCATCGCGTTTGCTTATCACTTTCCCGTCTGGACCAACGAATATTGGCGGTGGGATCTGGCTGCGACGGTCGCGCTCGGCGCTGCTGCCTGGGCCCTAATCAGCGCTTACTTACGCCGAGGTACGCCGCCAGCCACTACGATCCTACGCATTGCACCTGAAACCGTCATGCTTTGGGTAATGGTGGCCAGTTGCATTGTCTTCGGCAGTTGGGAAGCCGGGCGCGTATTCGCCCAGCCGTAGTGTGGTTTCGGGCGGAGGGATCGGGCAACCCTCGTTGGTTCTTAATGCTGAAGGCAACCTCGCCGACCCGCTTTGGACTTTCGCACCGCAGGGTGGCGGGGAAGTCGTTAGCACTTGCGTAACGCCCACGAAACTCTTTGTTGCCGTGATGATCATCGAAGGTCTCTCCGGCAAGTGGGGCCGGGTCTACGCGCTCGACGTCAACACAGGGCATATCGATTGGCAATTCGACAACGACTACGACAAGGATTCCGACAACGGCATGAAGTTGGCCTTCAGCGCCTCCTGTCTATGCCGACGGCCGGCTTTACTTCGGTGAAGGCTTGCATGAAGACACGAACTCACGGCTATTTTGTTTGGATGCTGAGACCGGCAAGAAATTGTGGGAGTATCAAACCGAGAGCCATACGGAATCGACGCCTTTTATCGCTGAGGGCAAAGTGGTTTTCGGCGCAGGCTACCACGGCATCCATTGCCTCGATGCGGTCAAAGGCCCTGGACCGGAAAACACACCGCTCTGGCGGTATCCCGCTGAAGGCAAAGCGGCCGACAAAGCGTTGCACGTGGATTGCAATCCAGTCATAGCGGAAGGGCGCGTCTATGCCGGAAGCGGCTATAAGCCGGAATACACCAATGGCCAAGGAAAGATCAACAAAATCTTCTGCCTCGATCTGAATACGGGCAAGGAGATCTGGCAAGAACGGCTCGACGACGCCGCCTATGGGTCGCCGCTCGTGCATCAGGGCAAGGTGTTCTTCGGCGCCGGCAACTCCGTCTACCATAAGTCGTACCCGTCGAAGCGCCCCGGCGTTCTCTGTCGGGATGCCGTGACTGGGGCAGAGGTTTGGCGCCGCGATCTGCCCGAAACGGTCTTGGCCCGCGCCAGTGCCGACAAGCATCAACTTTTCGTCGGCTGCCTGGATGGCAATGCCTACGCGCTGGATTTGCGCTCCGGTGAAATCAATTGAGGCGCTGCCATGGGGGCGCCGGTACTTGTCCCTCCTGTGGTCGAGCTCGATAAAGAATCCGGCGCTGCCGAGGTCGTTTACTTTGCTGGAAAACAAGGCACTATCAGCGCGCTCGTGCCATATACCGGTAAAGCATTCTGGACGGTGCCATTAAGCCATTGGACGCATCAAGCGGTGGGCAGCCTTTGTGCCACTCCGGCATTGCTGAGGTCCGAAGACGACAACGGCGTGCACCGCCGCTTGTTCATCGGGTTCGGCGAAGGGCAGGCAAACTCCACCGTGCCCCGTTTGCTCTGTATCGAAGATCTGGCGAAGAAGAAATAGCGTTACCGTTTTGCAGCACGAAGCTCCGCTTTTTTCGAAGGATAACTATGATTGCGCGTGGCAGCCGACTGAGCGACTACATGATGATCCCGCCGGGGACGAATATCCCGTCGGTCGTCAATATGATCGTGGAGATTCCGAAAGGGCACCGCAACAAATTCGAACTCGACAAAGAGACCGGGCTCATCAAGCTCGATCGGTATCTCTACAGTTCATCCGTCTATCCCGGCGATTACGGCTTCATCCCGCAAACCCATGCAGAAGACGGCGATCCGCTCGACGTCTTGGTCATGGTCAATGAGCCGACTTTCAGCGGCTGTTTGATCGAAGCGCGCGTCGTCGGCCTATTCAAGATGATCGACAAAGGCGTCAACGATTTCAAAGTCCTCGGCGTACCCAATGCCGACCCGCTTTTTGCCCACTTGAAAAAGCTCGAAGACGTACCGCCGCATTTCCTACGGGAAGTGGAACACTTCTTCGGCACCTACAAACAGCTCGAAGGCGTTACCACTTCATCCCTAGGTTGGATCGGCGCTGAAGAGGCGTGTGCGGAAGTCCGCCTCTCGGTCGAGCGCTTCCGGGAATCGATGGGCACGGTGATGGGGTGAGCAGGAGCCCGCAGCGCTGCGGGCTCCCATTCGTTAACCCTTGCTGCCAAGGCGATGGTGAGGAGCCCGCAGCGCTAGCAAGGGGGTGGTTTTTCCCCTTCCCCTTGCTGGCAAGGCGATGGTTAGGAGCCCGCAGCGCTAGCAAGGGGGTGGTTTTTCCCCTTCCCCTTGCTGGCAAGGCGATGGTTAGGAGCCCGCAGCGCTAGCAAGGGGTTGGTTTTTCGCCTTCCCCTTGCTGGCAAGGCGATGGTTAGGAGCCCGCAGCGCTAGCAAGGGGGTGGCAAGCCCTCTCCTTGCTAGCGCTGCGGGCTTCCGGAGATGGCCTTGCGCCCACCAACTTTAAGATTCATCAATGGTGGAATACTACCCTACGATTATCGCCTATCACATCGTTTGGACAACCTATGGCACCTGGTTGACGGGCGACTGGCGCGGCTGGGCCAAGAGTGGTGATTCCGGTGCGAGAAAATATGTACCGATGAAAGTCAAGTGGACAGCGTAGATTTCCCAATTATTTCCGGGGAAAATCTACGCTGTCGCCTTTTCTTTTCCCCTCTTTTCCGGGCCTCGCTGTCCCCTTTTCCCGGCCCTGTGCCCTAGGCCCCTTTTTCTCGCCCCTCTACAACACGCTCTTTGTGCCGTCTCTTTCGTGAACGTGTCCCGGCACCGAATTCGGGCAGTTCCTACGCCATTGTTCAACCACCAGCACTTCCGACTCAAGTACCTCCCAAAATCGACCGATTATCTCAAATCGTCCGGCATCCTCTTGATAATAATAGACTTCCGGGTTGTCGGACTGCCGATCTGCTATGAAGAACTGGAATTGCTCTTTAAGTCGCATGCTGAATACAAAGGACTTATCCGGCAAGATCAGCCTATCCCTCTCCCAGCTAGCCAAAATCCTTGTGGCCTCCGAATTTAATCCCAGCATGTGGGGATAAAAAACATCCACATCTTCCATAAATCGACCAGCGCCTTGACCTGCCACCGATAAAAACTCAACGTAGGCTCTAGGCAACACAAGGCCTGTGAACGACTCTATTGAGGCAATTTGCTGATCAGTGCATCCGACCATTCCGTTTTTGTCAGAGACGATTTGACTTTGAAGTAAGCGCACAATTAGAGTGTCAGCGTTAAACATAATCCTCCTCCTATTTACCCTTAGCTGGATACTTTCGTTCGCCCCATAGCCATCCTAGCTCAATTTCAATGTGGGGACGAGCGTTTTGGAACGCTTCGATCTTCTCTTCGCATCTGGGGCAAGAAAAAGGGGACAGCGTAAATTTTCCGACGCACGCCGGCAAAAATTCAAGCTATCCCCTTTTCTTGGCCCTGAGCCCACCCTTTATTCCACATGCTCATTCGACTCCCGCTGACTCGCCCCCGGCCCTTGTCGCCATTGCTTCGAGGATACTAACGGCGCCAGCGCTACCGTTGCCTGATGAATAAGAAATCGTTCGGACGCTGGCATCGCCTAGACAGAAATTGCCGCCCGTTGCATGGTTCGACCAGATTGCGTTGAACGAGCAATTATCGCGGATCGAACCTCGTTGGTAGAGTGCGGGCTGCGGGCAGTTTCCGTTGATCCCTGAGCTAAACGGGTGGACTGTGCCACGAATGGGCGAATGATTGTCTTCGGTGTTGGAAGGCGAATCCCACCAGCCCCATTGGCCATCCGGCGAAGGCGGCCTTTCGGCAATAAAGAGAGTATTGCTAAGTCCATCAGCAACGGTGGATTCGCTGATCGTCAGTGCGCTCCCCAGTTTCGAATCATCAATGATGATCCCGTCATTTGCATTGTTTGAATTAGAGAAAACACCCACGTACCATGTGAAACCGTAGTCGGGAACTTTGTACTGAGGCCCCCTGGGATCGGCAGGACAAGCCATTATGGCGATTGCATCCTGCGTCCGGGCATTGGTTTGCTCCATGAACGGAGTAACTTGGCGAAGCCAACTTTCATACGAGCCGCTCTGCCAGGCCTTTAGATTTCCGGCCGGCTGGCCGTTCAGCGGGGTCGTCCCTCGAGGGCGAACGGTGCTACGCGGAAAATAACCGTAGTTTGAAAGAAGCGAGTGGGATGCGAGACCGATGTTGCGAAGATTATTCCGACATTTTGTATTTTCGGCGGCTGCCCGGACGTTCTGGACGGCAGGCAGGAGCAAGCCGATTAAAATGCCGATGATCGCGACAACGACCAGCAATTCGATTAATGTAAACGCGCGACGCATTAGGTTTCCTGTGAAATTCATTTTCAACGACTATTTATCAAGTGTTCGTTGTTTGCGTTTGCCGGATACGCAAAGGTCGTATAATGAGCGTAGAGCGCGATCCGTTCGAATTTGTTCATTCCAGACCAACTGTTGCTTATCTTCCGGCAATTTTCGAATCGCACTGTCTAAGGACGCCAACGCCCCCTTTAAATACCCGTCGGCGCTTTCATCGGCATTCATTTCGATCGCGGACTGAAAATCTTGACCTGCATTCGCATATTCGCCCAACTGAAGACAGGCCTGACCCCGGTACAGGTAATTCCAGGCAAACTGCGGGCGCTGACCAATGCAAGCAGTTAAACCTACCTTTGCTTCGCCAGGGCGCTTCAGTTCCAGGAAGGTTGCCGCTTGGAAAAAACGTCCGGCAAAGTGATCCGGATCTCCGGCCAGAACTCGGTCGAAATCGCGAACGGCAGTCGAAAAATCGTGCCGATGAAAACGATCGACGCCGTTTAAAAAGAATTCGAAAGAATCCGGTGAAGAGGATTGCTCGGCCCGAACGCGCTCACGACTTGCCTCCTCGTTTCTGCCTAATGATACCAGGCAACGACTTCGCCGTTCATACCACACCCGGTATGAGACATTTTTTATGCCATCGAGTGTGATGAGGGCGTTTGCCGGATCCCCCTGCCGGAGAAGCATGTCGGCATCCATAAGGATCAGTTGTTCTCGTTCTCGAAGCCATGCGGTGTCGTCGGCTAACGTCAGCGCCAAAGCGTCCTGAATGGCGCCGCGCGCGATGTCGGTTCCGTCTTGTCGACTCAAATCGATCAAGAGACCTATTAAATAAGCTCTATCTCGTTTTTCATCGAACAAAACGGGTGAAGGCCGTTTCCTCCAGCGATGCTGTTCGCCGTCGCGCAACGCGTGATCAAGCCATCCACGGATGCCTAGACCTTGGTCATAAAGGGCCGGCTCTGCCAAAACCTTCGATAATGCAGTTAAAAACTTTTCCTTCGCGGTGCGGTCGTCCTGACGTTCGAGCGCCTGCTTTCCTTCATCGACCAGATGGACAACGTCATCGCGCAATTTATCGAGGCGATCCATTTCGCGACGGTGCTGAACTCCAAGGGCTGTAAGGCCGGCAACAACCAAAAGGATGCAGGCGGCAATTGCCGTGGCAAAGCTTGGGTGACGCACTGACCACATCCGAGTGCGCTCCCAGGCCGGAGTCCGGCGTGCATGGACGGGTTCGCCATTCAAAAAGCGACGCAGGTCATCCGCAAGTTCGGCCGCGCTCAAGTAGCGTTTGGCCGGCTGCTTGTGCAGGCACTTGAGGCAAATAGTGTCAAGACTACGAGCGATCTTGCGCTGCAATCGGCGCGGCGAAACCGGCTCGTCGTGCCGGATCTTTTCCATCGTCTCAAAGACGCTTGCCGATACGAAGGGGACCTGTCCCGTCAAACATTCATAGAGGATGGTTCCTAATGCATAAATGTCGGTGCTGGGCCCTATCTCATTATGTCTGCCCGCCGCCTGCTCGGGCGACATGTAACGCGGAGTGCCTAGCGCTTCCCCGGTTTGAGTGACGTCGGCATGCCCATCCGGCTTCTCAAGGATTTTTGCCAATCCAAAATCAGTGATCTTTGGCGTGCCATCATTTCCCAATAGCACATTCGCGGGCTTAAGATCGCGGTGAACAATATGCTTTTCATGGGCGTGGTGAATGGCTCTTGAAAGAGTCTCCACCAGTTCGGCCGCCGCCACGGGCGCTAGAGGCAACTCTTGAAGGCGCTCGGCCAACGAACCTTTTTCAATAAATTCCAGGACGAGAAACGGCAGCCCACTCTCTTGGCCTACTTCGAATACTTGCACCACGTTCGGATGTTGCAAACGGGCGATCGACTCGGCTTCCGAGCGAAACCGTTCGAGCTCCCGATCCGAAGGTTGCCGCCCTGGGTGGAACATCTTCACGGCAACCAGTCGCTTGAGACGGCGATGGCGTGCCTTATAAACAACCCCCATTCCGCCTCGGCCTAACTCACTCAAAATTTCGTACTGGGCAAGCGTAGGCATGCCTTCCGCTGGGAGTGGCACGCCCGCGGCCGCCCGTAGCGGTCCGAAACCCTCCGTTTCCACCAGATTGTCGGCCTGAAGCGCTCGATGGACCTCGAAATGAAGCTTTAATTCTTCGCTCAGTTCCGGGTAACGGCAGGTGTAGTCATCGATTGCCGGATTTTCGCCCATTTCTTCGCGTATCACAATCTCGTTATAAATGAGGTCGAGGAGCGTGCCCGAATCTTGAGAGAGAAAAGTACGACTAACGAGATCCTCAACGGTCGGCCGGCCGCCCTCGAGCCACGCGCGCTTTTGCATGTCGAGAACTGGATCGAGAAGGTCTTCTACGGCAATGTTCATTCGCTTATCTCCCCCAATCCCATCTCTGACATCGCTTGATTAACGGCACGGGCTAACTGTTTCCGGCATCCTTCATCCGTTCCACCCACCTCCGCCGCGATTTCTTTCCAGCCCCGGCCTAGAGCACGTTGCTCCGCCAGATACCGTTCCTCTTCGCTGAGGCGGCTGCGAACTCTTTCGAGAATCTCTTTGGCGGATGCCTGCTCACTCGGGTCGCACGTCTGGTCGGAGAGGCGGTTCACTTCATCCCCGGAGGCGTCGGTTCGTCGCACGTCGCGCCTTTGAGCGTAAAGGCGGGAGTATTGGCTCGTTAATTTGTTGCGAGTGATCGATGTCAACAGATGCAGAAGCTTATCGGGAGTCTCGAGCTCGTACTGGCCTAAAGCCGTCCGAACAAAAAAACTCGCGAGCACGGACTGGCAGATGTCCATTGAATCGAGCACCCGGCGCATTCTCGAATCGCGCAAATGGATTCGAACCACCCGGCGAATGACATTTTCATAGCGGCCCACGAGCTCCGCTGCAGCGGCCTCGTCCTTATCGCGAACGCGCCGAATTAAATCTTCAAACTGATTATCGGCCGGCACCGAGAAGCTCCTGAAAAGCACGATCGAAAGTACCAACATGGTACCACGAATCATCCTAAGCAATGGTAGGCCTTCTCGGTATCCAGCAACCTTATCTGGAACGGCTGCGACTCCGGACAAGAACTTGCGATGTTTTTGCCAACGTCGCGGGAGGTAAATTGCAGCTTAAGGATGTGCAATGTCAATGAAGGCTGAGAATCGCAGCGGCTATTTTAAATTTCTTTTGCAATTTGTGTCCGACTCTCAAACGGATTGCGATCTTACAAGCGAAGCCGAGCCAAATCTGGATTGGCAAATCATCCGAATCTTCGGTCATTCCACGTCTTTTCTGCTTTGCGCCCATTGTAAGGGGACTTCGATGTTTCGATATTGGATCCGTAAACTGTTCAGCAATTCGCCAAGAAACGTGCGGCGTCGGAAGGTGGGCCCGCGCTGCCGCACCTTCCGGCCCCAGCTGGAAATGCTTGAGGATCGGACCGTTTTGTCATTCCTTTCGCCCGTCAGTTACGCCGCCGGCGTGGCCCCTACTGCCGTATCAGTCGGGGACTTGAATGGAGATGGCCATCAGGACATCGTCACGGTGAACGGCCCCGCCGGCGCCGTCAGTGTGTTGATGGGCAACGGCGATGGCACCTTCAAACCAGCCGTTAGCTCGGCCGTGGGCTTCAATTCAACTCAGCTGGCAGTCGCGGATTTCAACGGAGACGGCAAACTCGACCTGGCAGTTGGTGGGCCGAACAGCATCCAACTCTTGATGGGCAACGGCGATGGAACTTTCCAAACCCCCATCGTTTACGTTGTCGGCGGTGTCGCCACCCATATTTCGGCGGGCGATTTCAACAACGATGGGCATCCGGACATCGTCATGTCCACTCAAGTCTACGGAGGAACCGCCATGGTTCTCATGAACCACGGCGACGGCACTTTTGCACCGCCGACCAACCTGGCGGCCGGCAATGGCGCCATGGACGTCGAAGTTGCGGACTTCAACCACGACGGCAAACAGGACCTCGTCATCGCGAACTACGCCAGCGTCGAAATCATCCAGGGCAATGGTGATGGCACCTTCCAGTCCGCACGTCCCTACGCAGCAGGCTACGCGCCTTACAAAGTAGCGTTCGGCGATTTCAATCACGACGGCAACCTCGACATCGTGGCACTCAACGCGTTTACCAACTCCGCCCCGATGAGCGTCTTGATGGGCAATGGAGACGGCTCATTCAAGCCGCCCACAACGTTCAATCTCGGCACGTTGCCGAACGATGTGAAAACCGCTGACTTCAACGGCGATGGCAATCTCGATCTTATCCATCCCACGGCGACCGGCTATCAAGTGGAAATGGGTCGCGGCGACGGATCCTTCTACGCCTCGCAAAACTACGCAGGTTCATCCGGCTTCAACAACGCGATCGGCGATTTCAACGAAGACGGCGTGGCAGACGTGGCAACCTCTTCATGCTTGGCAATATAATCGTGCTCGTCAACGCGAATACCGATTCGACAAATCTGGCCGGCGCCACCAACTTTCAGATCACCACCCCGGTCGCTGCGCTGGCCGGCCAACCGTTCAACGTAACCGTGACGGCAGTCGATGCGAACGGCAACCCGGCTACCGGATTCACAGGGATGATCGCCATCGGCTCGGGCTCTCAGCCAAACATGCAGCCCTTCTCGTACACCTTTACCGCCGCGGATGCCGGGACGCACACTTTCACCAATGTCCTCGCTCTGAACACGGCAGGAACACAGACCGTTACGGTCACTTCCCCCTTCCTGCCCGCCGCGTCGCAGACAGTGGCAATCACGGCCACGACGGCTACACACTTTGCCATTTCGGCGCCGGCGAACGCCCCTGCCGGAACGCCCATTTCGCTGACTCTCACCGCTCTCGACGCTTACGGCAATGCAGCGGCCTACACCGGAACAGTAATATTCAACAGTAGCGACGTCCAAGCAGGGCTCCCCGCGGCGTACACTTTTACAGCTGCTGATGCGGGCGTGCATACCTTTACCGCAACCTTGAAAACGGGTGGAGCGCAGACGGTAACGGCACGGGACGCTACGGTCGCTTCGCTTGCGGGCACTTCGGGCATCATCAACGTCACCCCGGCCGTGGCCACCGCTCTCAGCATCAACGGCGGCGGCGGGTTCATCGGGTCGTCCCATACAGTCACGGTCACCGCCCGCGACACGTTTGGCAACGTAGCGTCCACGTACAGTGGCGCCGTCCATCTCTCTAGCTCCGATGCCGCGACGTCCGTTTCGGCAGACGTAACGCTGGTCAATGGCGTTGGCGCCTTCACGGTGACGCCGATGACGCTTGGCGCACAAACACTTTCGGCTATCGACACGGCGAACGGGGCGATCGTCGGCGCCGAGACGGTTACTGTGACGCCCGGCTGGGCGACCCGGTTTACCGCCACTCCGCTGTCCGCAACCACTGCCGGAAACTCTCAGACGATGACCGTTACCGCTTTTGATGCCTTCGGCAACGTCTCGAATGTCTATACGGGTCTAGTCCTCGTCTCAACCACCGACGCGCGCGTCGGTTCCTTTTACTACACGTTCACAGCGGCCGACGCCGGTGTGCACACCTTCAATATCGCGCTGACAACGGCCGGGTCCCAGTCCGTCAGTGTGACGGACTACTATAACTCCTCCGTCATAGTGAAACAGGCCGGCATTGCGGTAACTCCAGCCGCCGCAGCCTCGCTTTCGTTCACGCCGCTCTCGGTCGGATCCATTGCGGGCACTATCCAAACGGTCGCGGTCACCCTCCGCGATCTCTACGGGAACGTGGCCACGGGTTACCGAGGCACGCTCGGATTCAGCAGCACGGACGTACAAGCCGCGTTGCCGACCGCGTACACGTTTACCGCTGCGGATGCGGGAGTCCACAGTTTCACGGTCGTGTTCAAGACTGCCAGCAAGCAAACCTTTACGGTCAAAGACACTGCCAACGTTTCGCTTTCGGGCTCTCAAAGCCTGATCGATGTCGTAGCCGGGTCGGCGATGCAAATTGTAATCTCCGCTCCTAGCAACGCCGTTTCGGGCAGCCCCTTCTCCGTTAGGGTCAGTGCGACTGATGCATACGGCAACGAGGCTTCCACTTACGTCGGCACGATGCACTTCACCACGTCAGCCAAGGGGTCCAGTGTACCAATCGACTACACGTTCACCGCTGCGGACAAGGGTGCTCACGTTTTCCTCTTCACGCTGAACTCGACGGGCACGCAAACGCTCACGGCCACCGACGCATTCGATGCTCTTAGCAGCATCTCCAGCGTGAATATGTCGGCTACGACAGCGCCGCCTGCCGGGGGCGGCGGTGGAGGAGGCAAGACAACTCCGCCAGTAACACCGCCGACGACGCCTCCCGTTACTCCGCCGGCCACGCCTCCGACTACTCCACCAGCAACGCCCCCGGCTACACCCCCGAAAGCCCCCGGAGGAAGCGGCGGCGGCAAAAAGCCTGTTGTTTGAGCAATGTCAACAGAGCAGGGGGTTGAGCCGCAAGCCCTACGCTCCGATACGCAAAGTCTTCGCATCGCGGCTAACCAAACACTTCTGCCGGCCATTAATTTCCCTGTCATTTTCTAACAAGTGCTTCCTGAAAATATTCAGGAGGCGCTTCCATTTATTCTTTTAAGGTTGCGATCGGCTCGCTAAACTGAACGCTGTAAATGAAGGGCTCTGGTGACAGAAAGTTGCCGACTGCGTATGATTGAAAGTAATCGCAGACGCATTCAATCGTCAGCCAACCAGGGAGAATGACTTCCCGTCTCATCGTTCCACGGCGATGGAGGTTGTCGTTAAGTAGGTTATCGACATGCGTATGGAAACCGAAGCCACTGGCGGACCACAGCTCGCCTCGACGCTCGAAGCGATGGTTGACGACGGCGCGCCGGACCGTTGGACAGGTTCGTTTCTCGGCAAGTATCGGGTGCTGCGCCGCCTGGGTCGTGGCGGTATGGGCGTCGTTTACGAAGCGAACGATACGATACTGCAACGGATGGTGGCCATCAAAGTTCTGCGCGACAGTATTGCCGGCCGACCGGACGCCGTCCGCAAATTTTTGAGAGAGGCGCAATGCGCCGCGAAGCTGAACCATCCCCATGTGGTCGCGGTCTACGATGCTGCCGACGACAAGGGAATTGTCTACTTGGTCATGGAGTTGATGGAGGGCGGCAGCGCCCACGACCGGGTTCGACAATGGGGACCGTTCGGCTGGGTGGAAGCTACTCAGGTAATCGCGGATGCGTGCCGGGGCTTAGCTGCCATTCATGCCGCCGGCCTGATCCATCGCGATATCAAACCATCCAACATCATGCGAGCGATGGACGCGAAGGTGAAGATCGCGGACTTCGGCTTGGCCCTCTTGTCGACCGGAGCTGCCGATAGCGGCGTACCGCACGGCCAGGTTGTCGGAACACCGCTTTACATGAGCCCCGAACAGTGTCGTGGCCAAAAGGTCGACCCGCGGGCGGATCTATATGCGCTCGGCGCTGACATATTATTCCATTTTGACCGGTCTGGCGCCTTTTGAAGGCAAGAGCGCCATGGACATAATGAATGGCCATTGCTACGGCGCTATTCCCGACCCCTGCTTGAATAACCCGCTGATTCCAAGCTTGTGCGGCGACCTCGTTCGTCGAATGATGGCCAAAGACCCCGACAGTCGGCCTGCCGATTCCTCGACGCTGCTTGCCGAACTCGATCGCGTGCTGGCTTCCGCGTCAACACCCGATGCCCCGGCACTCACCTGGGGTCAGGCTAGCCCGGCTGGGGACTCCACTAAGACCGAAGCGAACGTCATCACCGCCATCGAGCCTATCACGCCCGTCTATCGGATACCATCGCGCCGAACGCGGTACTGGTTTGTCGGCCTCTGCATGTTGTTGATGGGCGGCGCCTACGGCATCGGGATTTGGCAATCGAGACGAGCGCTACCCGCAGCCAACTCTTCACCCGTTCCTGTTGATCGGAAAGAGCCGGAGGCCAAAGCGGAAATTTTGGATACGAGTCGGATCAAAGCTGACGGCGCCGTCCATTCAATGGCATTCGATGCCGACGATCCGAGCCGCCTGTTTTGGGGCACCGATAAAGGAGAGCAGCAGATCTGCTGGCGACCTTCGGATTCACTCAATCGCGATCGGCATAGGATCACCGGGGCTAAAGAGACGCCTATTCCTTTCGAACGTGTGGTGTCTTGGCGGATCGGCGGCGATCCGTGCTGGCTCTCGCTCTTTGATGGACGTCTCAATTTTTACGAGTCCGGCGATGGCAGGCGGATTTCTTTGCCAGAGGACTGTGTCGCCGCAGCCGGCGGATCGATCACGACGTTCGCCGCCCATCCGAGCAAACCGTTGGTTGCTTTGGGAATTCATTTCCCGAACAAAGATTTTTCCAAAGGCGGATTATTGTTGCGGCGATTGACAAAGCAAAGCCATTTCGACTGCCCTGCTGCCGACGACTATACCCACCCCCCGGTTTGTTTGGCTTTTTCGACTGACGGGAACTATCTGCTGAGTGGCCAGAAGAATGGCAACGTCAAAGTTTGGCTTTTGGGCGATCAACCTTACTCGACTAAAGCCGAGTGCCGGGAGATGCTTACGTCGAAGGGGGGCATTCCTTTAGGCAACAACTGCGTTAAAGCGGTTGCGGGGATTGGGCCGGCCCTGTTTGCGGTCGCATCAGGACATTCTGTCTGGCTCTGCGACGCGAAGCGAGGATCAGTTGTCGACAAAGCGGGCCAGCCGACGACATCGGCCCTTTACGAAGCAGAAACGCACATTTCCGTATTAATCGCTACCCCGGACGGACGACTGATCGCCGGCGCAGCCGGTAAATCGATATTCATCATCGACTCAAAATCCGGTGAGGCGTACGAATTGAAGCAGCGACATACCGCCGACGTGACCGCCCTCGCATTCGACCGCGAAGGCCAATGGCTTGCGTCCGGCGATAAGAATGGCGAGATCGTGACTGCACTACTGGATCAACCGAAGTAAAGAGCGAACAACACATGACTGAGATCCAACACCTGAACCCTGCCTCGATGCCCCCTTCAAAAGGGTGGACGCAAGTTGTCACTGCCACGGCGGGCAAGACGATCTATCTCTCGGGCCAGATCAGCTTGAATGGGCGCGGGGAACTGGTGGGCAAAGGCGATATGAAGTCCCAGGCGGAGCAGACCTTCGCCAATGTCAAAGCCGGGCTGGCAGCAGCCGGCGCGGATTTCAAAGACGTGGTTAAGCTGACTGTCTATGTCGTCGGCCTCAATGCCGAGCAATTGCCGGTCATTCGCGAAGTCCGCAGCCGTTACGTCCATCCCGAAAAACCGCCGGCCAGCACCATGGTCGGTGTGGCGGCGCTTGCATCGCCAGACTGGTTGATTGAAGTCGAAGCCATCGCGGTAGTTGGTTAGAGCAAATCCCCGTTGATTTCACTGCTTAGGCAATTGTACTTGCGCCTTCTTCAAAGCCGTCTCCAGCGCGGCGCGGTCGGTTTTTGCAGGATCAATCAATGCCCTAACCCAGCCTTCTTTGAAGCTCACGGTGGCTTGCTCCACCCCGTCGATTTTGGCGATGGCTTCATACGCTGCCAATGAGCAACCGAGGCAGTCGAGTCCGAGGACCGGGATTTCAATCAGCTTCCATCCCTCTTTTTCCTTACCCGGCAACGCTTTGACGCCAAATGTCGATTGCGACGCCGATTTCAACAGCTTGTCGAAGTTCGCCACCGGCGAAATGGGCGCCATCTTCGGAAACAGTTTGAACGGATCGAAACTGAAGGTCGCTGCGGCATTTTTGTAGTCGATGGAAATAAGCTCGACGCCCGGCAACTTTGACACCGCCTCGCGCAGATCCTCTTCACGCTCCGGGCAAAATAGACCGGTGATGCGGTATTCGAATGAAGGAGGCAGAGGATTGGAGGCGGAAACGGACTCGACCGGCAGCAATAAGCACAAAGCAAAAAGAGTAATCTTACCGCGCATTTCCACATCTCACTTCGTCTGAAACAACGTGCTCTGAACGAATTCATGCAGCAACGACCGCATGCCGCCGCCCTTTGCTTGAGTTCGTTCCGCAATGGCAGCAACAGATTCGCGGTCGCTGAACGTGAGATCCCTTCCAGCGGCGTAGATAGCAAACTGGCTTACCATATTTTTCAACAGTCTTTCGGGGCTCGATGCGAGCAAATTTTGGAACTCAGCGATGTCCGCAAACTTTCGCCCGTCCGGCAGAACTCCGGACGGATCGACACGCGGGCCAAGTTTGAACGCAATGTTGATAAACGGGTCGATCGAGCCGCGCGGCGCCATGTCGCCTTCGCCGATGGAGCGATAGCGATCGCGCCAACCGCCGATTACATCAAACGACTCAAGGGCGAAGCCCGGCGGATCGATCTTCGCATGACAGCCGGCGCAGCTAGCGTTCGAACGGTGCTTATCGAGTTGTTCGCGGATTGTAGTCGCGCCGCGTACGTCGGGCTCGACCGCCGGGATATTGGGCGGCGGAGGCTCAGGCGCTTGGCCGAGCAGTCGTGCCATCACGAAAGCCCCGCGCGGCACCGGGGAGGTCGTCGTTCCGTTAGCAGTGATCTTTAATATGGACGCTTGAGTCAACAACCCCCCGCGCGGACAATCCGCCGGCAATGCGACACGCCGTATCGCCGATCCATTTACGCCAGTAACGCCATAATGGGTCGCCAGCTTATCGTTAAGCATGGCAAATGGAGAACGGACGAGGTAGGTCGTATCGAGATCTTTGTCAATGAGTTCGCGGATGTAGGCACGCGTCTCGGCTACCATCGAATCTTGCAGGTAGGGACTGAATTCCGGATAGAGCTTGGGATCGGGATCATTCGCGGCAATCTGCCGCAGCCGCAGCCATTGGCCGAGAAAGTCTTCGATGAATCGCTGCGATTTAGGATCGTTCAGCAGCCGTTCGCATTCGGAATGAAGAACAGTCGGCGTGTGCAATTCGCCGGCTGCAGCATGCTTGGCGAGAGCCGCGTCAGGAAGAGTATTCCAGAGAAAATACGAAAGCCGGCAGGCGAGTGCATGATCGTCGAGCTTGCCTTCGGGCTCGATGTGGTAGAGAAAGTCGGGCGAACAGAGAGCCGCTCGATACGCATAACGCAGCGCCGATTCAAAACAATCGCCTGCCTTTAATCGCGCCTCGACTTGCGAGACATATTGCTGAACCACCTTCGGCTCGACAGGGCGGCGGAAAGCTCGCGGTAAGAACGCTCCGAGCAGACGAGTCGCATCGGCGAGCGGTTGTGCGCTTTGCACCGTCCAGAGGCCAGGATAGACATCTTCCCGGTTCTTCGCTCCGAGGATTTCCTGTCTCGGATGTTTACGGCGCGGCGCTCGGACCGCGGACGCCTCGGCAGCCTTGAACTCGACCAATGGAAGATCGCCGAAAAGTAACTGATGGCTTACCGGCGGCCAGACATCGTTGATTGGGCCTTCGACGTCGAGCCAATCGCAGGCAATGCCGGGACCCGTGAAGGCCATCGCCCGGCCTTTGCGATGATAGTTGGCATAGGGAGCAAGGGATGCGGCATTAAAGCCGAGCGTCTCTTTGAAATTGAGCCAAGTCGTGAATTCGTGAACTTTCGGTGCGAGCGACGGCGCATCGAAGTAGCCGATCGGATAGCTCGGGTGGCCGCCGCCTCGGCCATCTTCGCTCAATTGCACGACCGAAAGCCGAACCGCTTCTGTACGCCGGGCAGGCAGTACTTTGCCTTTATCCCAACCGAAACTCCAGAACGACGCACGAACCTTATAACGCCCCGGATAGACCGTGGTGAAATCTTGAAAGTAAGGAAAGAAGCTTTCATCTTCGTGGCGAAAGATACCGACAGAGCTTTTGGCGGACAACACGCCCATCTTGTTATGGGCGGCATGATCGAGATGCCGTTGCTCTCCCGCGGGCGGAAAGCGCGGATCGGGCTGCATGTCCTTCAATAAGACGGCATCGCCTTGAAGCAGAATAATCTGAACGATGTACTGGCTAGCCAACGAGATGCGCAGCCTACTTGACTTCGGCGCTTTCGGTAGCGTCACAATGGCCATGTCGAGCACCTGGTCGGCGGCTTCAACATATTTGGCCAGATTAACGTGCGATATGTCGAGCGCATCGCTGTTTTTATCGAAGCCGTGGGCCGAGCCATCGGCCGGCAGACCTCCCTGCAAAGCAATGCCTGGCAGATCGAAAAGATCGCGTATGGTGTTTTCGTATTCGGCGCGCGTCAGCCTACGTACGCCAGTGCGTCCGTGTGCTTTCAGCCGTGCCAGGTCCGCCTCGACCAGCAGTTTGCTCAATGCGCTTGTCGCCGCTGCTGCCTCTGCTTTCGTTGGTTGTTTAGCACGTTTAGGCGGCATTTCGCCCGCCTGGATACGGTCGTGAATCTTCGTCCAGCGCGAAAAATTCTCGGGAATCGCCAAGTCGAGCTTCAACGCGGCTAAATCGAGGCCGCCCAACCCGGTGTCCGGATCGTGGCACGAATAGCAGTGCGCTTGAAAAAATTTGATTGGCGCTGTCTCGCCCGCAGTGGAAATACGTGAGACGACGAGTGCCAGCACGAGAGCCCATGCGTAGATTCTCATGCGAGTTCGAGCCCCCTCATTGTCCCCTTTGATGTGCTGAATGCGTTCGTTTCGATGCCTAATCGCTGAAGCATGGAAACGTAGAGATTGCTGAGCGGATAGTTGTTCTGTTTGTCGAAAACTAGATGTTGCCCGTGCTTGAAGCCGCCGCCTGCCAGGAGTACGGGCAAGTTCTGGTTCGAATGGGAATTGGCGCTTCCCATGCAAGTTCCGTAAAGAACCATCGTTCGGTCAAGCAGGGTTTGCCCTTCTTCTTTGCTCGCGATCAAACCATTCAGAAAGTCGGCGAGAGCGTCGAACTGGGCTTCTTCTTTCGAGCGAAGTTCGGCCAGAACTTCGGGACGATTGCCGTGGTGGGTGATGTTGTGAATGATGGTGGTGTCGATGAACAAGGTAATCAGACGCGATGAATCGGTTTCCAGCGCGAGTTTGATGACGTCGAACATCAGCCGGGTTTTCTTGACAAACTCACGACCATCTTCAATATCGGTCGGAACGGGTGCCGTCACCTTGGGCTTGGGCTTATGCTCCCAGGCTTCCGAGCTATGGAGCCGTTGTTCCAGTTCCCGCACGGAAGAAAAGTATTGGTCCATCCGCTGGCGATCAGGCCGAGAAAGCGAGCGATCTAATCGCGTCCGCTGATCCCCGATAAAGTCGAGCATGCTTTGCCCTTGCGCAGGGCCTCTACATTGGCCTGCACTTCATCGGCTTTCCCTTGCACGAACAGCTTCTGGAATAGTTGTCGGGGGCTTTTCTCAGGCGAGATCGGAGCGCCGCTGCGGGTGAAACTAAGCGTCATTCCGACATCGGTGCTCATCGCCAGCGTCAGCGATGGATAGCGCGTGCTGCTGCCAATCTGCTCGGCGGCCAACTGATCGAGGGAAACCCAGTTGCGAAAACCGCCACGCCCGGGATGAGGCGTACCAGTCAGAAAGCATTTGTCGGCCGTGTGAGCACCATCCACGCCGGGATGGCTGACGCCCGAAAAGACGGTGAGGTCGTTGCGATGAGCGGCGAGTCGCTCCAGGTAGGGGCTTAGCTTGTAGTTCTTCCCCGCTTCGTCTGGAAAAAAGTATTGCGGCAAGATCCCCATGTTCGTTTCGATGGCCACCATTCGGCGCGGAATGGCTGTCGCCGGGCCTGAGCCGAAAGCAGGCCGCATGGCATCGAGCAACGGCAAGGCCAAGGATACGCCGGCGCCCCGCAAAAAGGCACGCCGATCCAATTGCTTGGCCATACTTGATTCTCCGATTACCAATCGTGACTTGCCTGCAGGCGGGATATTAAGAAGTGTATCGCATTCGGATCCCATTTAACAAATATTTCTGCCGACAATAAGCGCCATCAAACACAAAAGGGAAAGCCAGATGGCTTTCCCCTTCGCGTCGAGTCAAGAATCCAACAGCAATTACTTGCTGGCGACGGCGAGGCCGGCGTTCGGATTCAAGGTGATCGTGGTGGTAGCGCCGGCTTCGACGGCAACCGTCTCGGTGGCCGTGAAGGTTTTGCCTTCGCGGACAACTTCGGCAACGAAGGTGTAGTACGAAACAGCGCCTGTCTTCAGGGCCGGGGTGGCGAACGTGCGGACGGTCGAGGTCGAAACGGTGGCGTTGCCATCGATCGTGACCTTGGCGTCAGCCGGGACGTTGACAGTGATGGTCGCAGGTGCGAACATCGGGGCGAACGTCACGCCGCCTTTCTTGATTTCTTTCGGCATGTCCTTCGGAGGAACCGGGGCCACTTCCATCGGGGCCGGGGCCGGAACCACGCCGGTGCAGCCTGCGCCGCCCGTGCAACCAGCGTCTACAACTACGCCGGTGCAGCCGCCGTTGCAGCCGTGCTTGTGGTGTCCGCCGAGGAAACCGCCGCCGCTGCAGCCGTGCTTACGGCCGCCAAGGAAACCATGCCCGCCGCCGCAGCAGCCGGCGTCTACAACTCCCGTGCAGCCTGTGCAAGCTGTCTTGTGGCAGGCAGCAACTTCGGGCGACGTCGACATCGCCATCATCAGAACCATGCTATACATCGAATCAATCCTCCACCGGCACGGCATACTCAATGCTTCGTCGGATCCACTCCCCGCCCTTGCTTTCCCCTGCACCGTCGAAGAGCTTGAGTTTAACGCCGTTGCCAGAGCCATTTGGTTGTGTCTTGAATGTTACTCTGTTCCATCAGGGGAAACTGTGGTGTCTGTGTAAGACAAGGTGAATAGTAAAGCGGGGAAAACTTTCCGTCAATAGTAAAATAGGGGGTATGGGAAGAAGAAGCAAGAAGCCGCGGTAAGAAATCGGTTGTAACGATTATGACGGTTGTAAGGGTTCTCACTATGCACATTTCGGGCCGCATATTTTGCCTGTTCGCGCCAACCAAACCTTCGATTCAGTCGTTATGACATAAGGGTGCTGCACCAACGGATTCTGGCGAGTGGCGCGGCGTAAGCCCGACGTGGTTCCGAACCCACGTCGGGCTTACGCCGCGCCGCTCGCCTAAGACACGTGCATTCTCTCCCGAACTTTCCTTGCTTAGCG
This sequence comes from uncultured Planctomycetota bacterium, assembly GCA_963718635.1. Classification (GTDB taxonomy): domain Bacteria; phylum Planctomycetota; class Planctomycetia; order Gemmatales; family Gemmataceae; genus JAIOQJ01. The sequence goes on from OY970367.1 coordinate 1,217,497, forward strand.
ATGAAAGCAGTCGAACGGGTCGGCGATGGGTTCAGTTGCGGAACTGGCTTCGTCGTTCCCAAAAGTTCTGTTGCTCGTTTCGCATTCGCGACGATGCGTTATGGTGGAAGTTGATATCCACGAAAAATAGTCTGAAGTTGAGGATCCAAGCGCGATGGAAAGCCACAATGAACGACCGCTGACGGCCTGTCAGTTTCAGGCCGTCAAATTCGGTGTGGGCGGGTTGTTCCTGGTTGCCGTTGCCGCCCTGATCGGCATTCCGGATTTGTCCGCAGGCGCGGAAGCCACTGTCACACCCGCACGAGTCATCCTTACTGTGCTGGGTATGATCGTTGCCGGCGGCGCCATCACGATGCGGCCTCGCTGGGCGCCCGTCTGGTTGCTCGGCGCGGGTGCCGGCCTGCTCGCCACCGTGGGCTTTCCGTCATCTTGGGACAGTTTTCGATTGGTTGCCGGCGTCTTCGGGGCCTTGGCCTTGCTGGCGCGCTGCTCGCCGCCTTGCCGGTAGCGTGGCGGATGGGTGTGGCCAGCGGGCTCGCTATCGTTCATTTCCTTGGGATCTTTGTAGCCGTTACGGGCCCTGCTCAATCCTCGATCCTCACCGGCTATGTCTACACGCTCATCTACCGTCCATATCTTGAGTTCGCCTATCTCGGCAATGCCTATCAGTTCTATTCGCCGGAGCCTGGTCCCGCCAGCGAACTCTGGTTTTGCATCAACTACGAATCGCTGCCGGACGACCCGGTCATCAAGAACGATAAAGGTGAACCAGTCGTCGACGATGAAGGACAACCGATGTTGGAGAGCCCAGCGTCCTGGATCAAAATTCCGCGTCGCGAGAATGATTTCAAAGATCCGCTCGGCCAGGAGTATTACCGGCGTTTGTCGCTCACGGAACAGATGGCGCATTCCAGTTCGCTCGCGGAATATCCGCAAGCGGTGCAGGACGAATTGAGGATCCGGCGGCGGAATTCCAATATCCCGGTGGATCTCAATTGGCCGTTCGATAGCCAATATCTCGTGCCGAACCAGATTGCGAAAGAAATCATCTTGCCATCGTATATTCGGCATATCGCTGCCAAGAACGTGCGGGCGGATCGCGGCATCAAGTCAATCCGCGTCTATCGCGTGCAACATTGGATTGCCTCCTGGGAAATGCTGGCGAGCGGCAAAGTGAACAGCTTGAAGGAGCCGATTACTTATTATCCCTACTATTTGGGCGAGTTCGACGCACAGGGCGAGCTCAAGAATAAGAAGGATGGCATGCTCTACTGGCTGGTGCCGATCGTCCGCAACCCAACCGCCAAGCCGGAAGAATATAAGAATCCATTCAAGCGAATGAATCTCGAGACGTACCAGCATCTCTACACCGATCGGTTGATGGAGCATGCAGGCAGCAACCACATGGAAGGGGAGCTTGACAAGTGAAACCGCTAGCCACCGACCGAACCGCTTTGCCGCGAGGCGCCTGGTACCGCTTCTGGTTCATGCCTACCGACCCGACGACGCTTGGCCTTATGCGCATCGTCACCGGCTTGCTGGTTATTTACGTCCATTTGGCCTACTGCTTTGATCTGCAGGAGTTCTTCGGGCCGCGCGGCTACTGGGACATCGAAGCGGCCAATCAGGAGCGCAAAGAGTCCCCGGTCACCATTCTGCAATGGAAGACCGGCGGCACCCCGATGACTATTTCCACGCCGCAGCTAACCGACCGCCGCGATGTGATCTTCGATTTTCTGCGTCAGCTTCCTTCCGACACTGAAGGCCGAAACGCGGCTTTGGCCTATCTCTATACGATGATCGACAAGTTTTCGCACGATCAGCCGAATCTGGCGCACGATGATCTGCAGCAGTCGCAATGGCGGCAAGCCCTAATCGTCCTTAGGAACGCTGGCCGATTACTTCAGGAGCAGCGCGATAAAGAGGGGGAGATTCTAGCCCGCGCCGAATATGATGCCCCCGCTTTGCCGTTGAGTCTGCCTGATTTCTTCGTCAGTGCGACCCGCGAAGAACGGATGCGCTACTGGGCCGAAGCGCTGGTGATGCTTCCCTACATGCCGGCGGATGCCAACAAGTTCATGGATATCATTTTGTGGCTCGAGCAGATGGGCTCGACCGAACGACAAATTGCAGCTGATTGGCTGAAGAAGCTGCCTCCAGGCGCAGAGGGCGCCGCATTCTGGACTTCCTGGAGAAATGGCGTCAAGATCCGCGCACCCTCTACGATCGGGGACGGCACATCTTCTCCGTTTGGTTCCACGTCACCAATCCCACGACCATGTGGGCCTTGCATATTTTGTTCCTCGGCATCTTTGTCTTGTTCACCATCGGCTTCTGCACGCGGGTGACCTCCGTGTTGAGTTGGCTGGCGGTTTTATTTTACATCATGCGTACGCAGCAAATCGTGTTCGGCATGGATACGATGATGAACATCCTGCTCTTTTATCTGATGATTGCGCCTTGCGGGGCAGCGCTCTCCGTCGATCGGCTTATCGCTCGCTATCGCGCCGCCAAAGCCATTGCTCGCAACGGCAATCAGCCGCTGCCGTGGGCGGAGGCCGTGCTTGCCGGTCCGCAGCTGTCAGCCATTGCTAATTTTGCCGTGCGCCTTTTCCAAATTCACTTCTGCTTCATCTATGCCGCTTCGGGACTGGCGAAACTGAAGGGGCCCGCCTGGTGGGGGACAACGGCCGCCTGGTCAACAATCGCCAATCCCGAGTTTTGCCCCGTTCATTTTCGCGCCTATGAGAAAATGCTGATCGAACTCGCTTCGAATCGGCCACTCCTTTGGATCAGCTTCATGGGCATGGTTTACTTCACGCTCTTTCTCGAAATTTCGCTGCCATTCCTCGTCTGGACGCGCATGCGGCCGGTCGTGGTGACAGGGGCCATCTTCCTGCATACCGGCATCGCCTGGGTCATGGGCTTGACCTGCTTCGGGCTATTGATGATGACCTTGTTGCTTTGCTATTTCCCCGCTTCCGTCATCCGCGAGCGCCTCACGTGGTCTCGCGGCACGGGCACGAAGTTGACCATGCGGGTCAACAGTAAGAACCGACGCCATCAGCGCGCACTCAGTTTCTTGCGTGCGCTTGACCTCACCGGTCAGATTACCGTGCAGGAGTTCACCGCCAAGGAAACTGCCGATGAGACGCCAGCTCAATTGATGGGGCCGGACGGCCGATCTCATTCGGGGTACGACCTGATCAAATACGGCCTGAATACGCTGGTGTTCGGCCAAGCCATCGGCTGGATGCTTTGGATTCCCGGCGTCAGTCTCCTTCTCCGCAGTTTCACCAGTGAACACGGCCGAACCCTTGACGTGTTCGAACCACCTGCCGGGCGCGGGACAACCGTGAAAATCCCGGCGTCACGCTGATGCCGACTCGGATTCCGTGTTAGCCGCGACGCAAAGGATTTGCGCAGCGGAACGCTTGCCTGCCGAAAGCGCTCCGCTGCGCGTCGCGATCATTCGAAAAGCATCTTTGCCGGTCATTTTTCGGTTATTTCTCGCAGCCTGAGCAAATGGGTATAATACTCTTCGGACACCGACTTCAATAACCCTCCTCTGGAGTTTTGACGATCAGTACATCCTTCGATCACGATCGCAACGAGTTATCGGTGCGATTGGAAAAAGCCATTTTGGTTACCGTGGCCCTGCCAGATCGCCCTTGGCTGGGCGACGATCCATGCGACGAGATTCGCGGTCTGGCAACCACGGCCGGCGCCGCAGTTGTCGGCGAGGTTTTGCAGAAAAGGCAGTCGATCCAAACGAATTCGTACATCGGCAAAGGCAAGCTCGACGAGCTTCGCGAACTGGTCGCCGCCAGCGACGCGGATGTCATCATCTTCGATAACGATTTGTCGCCGGGGCAGGCCCGCAACTTGGAGAAATCTCTCGAGCGCAAGGTGATTGATCGTTCCGAATTGATTCTCGATATCTTCGCCACTCGTGCGCGATCGCCCGAGGCCAAGCTGCAGGTCGAACTGGCTCAGCTTGAATACTCCTTCCCGCGGCTCAAGCAGATGTGGTCTCACTTGTCGAGACAGAAGGGTGGCGGCATCGGCAACCGAGGTCCCGGCGAAACGCAGCTCGAAAGCGATCGCCGTCTCGTTGGCAACCGCATTCGCGACCTTAAAGAACGGCTTGCTATCGTACAGGCGCGCAAGGAACGCGAAGTGCGCGGCCGGAACGAAGAACATACCGTATCGTTAGTTGGCTATACCAACGCGGGCAAAAGCCGGCTGATGAATGTGTTGACACATGCCGACGTTTACGTGGAAAATAAGCTCTTCTCGACGCTCGACACCCGCACACGCCAATGGCATCTGAAAGATTGGGGCAAAGTGTTGCTGAGCGATACGGTCGGCTTCATCCGCGACCTGCCCCACCATTTGGTTGCCTCGTTTAAGGCTACGCTTGAAGAAACGCGCCAGGCTCGTCTACTGCTTCATATTGTCGATGCGAGCAACCCGGCGGCCGAGGAACATATCGCGTCCGTAAATCAGGTTCTCAAGGAACTGGAGTCGCGCAGAAGCCGACAATCCTGGTATTGAACAAGATCGACAAAATCGCCGACCGCTCGAAGCTGCACATCCTAATGGCCCATTATCCGAAGGCGATCGCCATGAGCGGAGCGACCGGAGAAGGCCTCGATGGCTTGCGCGATAGCGTAATTGAAGCGCTGACGGCCGACTTCATCGAAGCGGAGATCTACACGGATCAATCGAACGGCAAAGTGCTCGCGTATCTGAATGCGCATGCCGAGATCTTCCGGCAACAATACAAGGACAATGCGGTGACGCTCCGCTGCAGGCTGCCGCGCCACCTGCTGCACCACATTGAAGGGGATGGGGTGATCGTCAAGCCGGTGGGATAGGCGGTGGGTTGATTGCTGATAAAATGCGCTTGAGAGCCAGTTAGAAAAGCAGGTCGTCGAGAGTGAAATTTCGCACGATTGGAGGCGTCAGATGATCGACATAGTCAAAAAAACGCCAATTTGGGTTAGGGCTCATGACCCCGAGTTTCCGTATGTGCGCGTGCCCTATGAGCAGCTTGAAGCGGTAGTCGACGTGCTCAAGCGCGGGCAAATTCGTTTCGAAGTAAACGAAGAAACGCTGTCAATCGACGACGGGCCCGAAATGATAGTTGTGCACATCAGACGTGGCACGGATCCCAAGCTAGTCCAAGTTTTACTTGACGCTGCTTCCTAACGGAACTGCATGACTTCATCTCATAGCATACGCGAATTAGCTCGACGGAGTCTGGTTGATCTAGATTTCGCTCATGATTACTACGTTTTCTCGAAACGCTCTTGGGATCTAATCGACATTTTTGTCGAGAACGGCAGGGCTTTTCGACTTTATAATCCGGTGACTGGCACTCGGGTAAATCAAACTCGATTGTCAACTTTGTCCGAACGTTACGTTCAAGAATTCCTGCCATCTGCCGCGCTCCAGCATGCAGTATCCATCTTCGAGAATTACATCTTTGGGCTCATCCGCTTATGGCTAACGGATCACCCAAAAAGTCTTTCAAAAAAACAACTTGAATTCGGCGACGTCTTGAACGCAGCCAACTTCGAGGAACTGACTCAACTCATTGTTGACCGCGAACTCAATCAATTGAAATTCGACCGAGTCTCGAAATGGTTCGACTATCTCAATCGGTTAGTTAACCTCGGGATCGAATGGTCGACGACCGTTGAACAGCTTTCTGAGATGAAGGCCTCCAGAGACGTACTGGTACACAATGGCGGCATCGTGAATGCGACGTATATCCAGAAATCGGGAAAGCTCTGCCGTCACCGGCTCGGAGAACAGATCGTACTGGATGCTGCCTACCTTCGGGATAGTTGGCAACTTCTCAAATCGCTCATCAACGATCTTGCAGAAGCCACCGCTGCAAAAGCCGACACTACAACCGGATGACTCATGAACGACACTCCCCTGTTCCCCTTGGTGATTGTGGACGACGGCTTCTGGACCTTGGACTCTTCACAGGTCGCCATTGTCCCGCCGTCTCGCCTGCCGGAACCCTATCGGGAGATGCTCTGCCACCATCATCATATGACGGTGACGGTCGAAGCGCATTTCAAGCAACCCGTGCAGATCCAAGTGCTCGCTACGCGACGCGAGGCTGAATCGTACGGGCGCGAAACATTGCTCGAACTCAGTTCTAATAGACGGCCAGTCCAGTTTGGGGCCGTCCGGATCGATCTGACTTGTTGTTCGACTGGGGTGCGGGATGCAATTTTGGCGGAGCACTTACCTTTAGGGCGGATACTTATCGAACACAATGTCTTGAGGCGAATTGAGCCGACGGCATTCCTGCAGATTACCCCAGGTCCGAAACTGGCCGACTGGTTTGGACTCACACGAACCGAGACTTGCTATGGCCGCCTCGGCGTTATCTTCTGCGACGACCGGCCTGCTATAGCGGTAATGGAAATTCTGACGCCGTTAGTGAATCAATGAAGCACACTGCCGTTTGTTGATTGCTTCCGGGTCGCGGTCGAGGCTGCCCGTTTTTGTCCAGTCGGCTGTATTGTGGGCGGCGCATCGCCTTCCACATCGTCTCGGAAGTGTTCCACGAACTTCATGGAGACCGGCTCGCCGCTGATAAACCGCTCCAAGTCGCACTTCGTCGACGCATGCATTTCGAGGAATGTCACCTCCGTGCCATCGTTCGGGCGAGCGGTGGAATCTTCGCATAGCGTGAGCTTGCGAATGCCGCCGAAGACCCAGCTTGCGGGCTTGGAGTTCCAACGAAAAGTCGCGTCATCGTCGCCTTCATCGCTTAGACCCCTTTCGCTCGCTTTTTGAAACGCATCATCCTCATTTTTTGCCTTTAAGAGCACGATATTTTCCCAAATGGGATAATCGCTCTGCAAATCCTTCCGGAATTTGACGTACATCACCAAATGGGCAGCGTACCACTTCATGATTGTCCCTTTCGTCTGCGAATGTTTCGGTTCCTAATCACTCGGCACCAGAATTGCTTAACCAGTTCCAGTTGCCCGCTTCTCCGGGCCGATACGTAAGTGCGACTTCGATACAGACGGGGGTCCGGGTCGAAGTCGCAATTACCCTCGGCTCGGAAAAGCGGGCAATTCCTTTTATTGGCTCATCGCTGCCCATTCAAATGCTCGATGCTTTCAGTTCTCGCCATTGCTCAAGGCTCTCGATACACTTAGCCGCAGTCGCTTTATCTTCCACACGAGTATCGTGATGCAACTGGCTCGAGCGCTTAGCGTCGACGGCGTGGCCTGCTTCGGCGCCATTCGAGACGATCGATTCTACCAATTCCACTGGTCGGGCACTCTAGCGGATCTGCTTGCCAGTCCTGAGCCTGCCGTTCTTGCTCGGCAACTGTTGAATGCTAGCTCCGAGGAAAGGGCTTTGGCGTCCCTGAAATTGCTGGCGCCTGTCGATCATCAAGAAGTTTGGGCAGCGGGGGTTACATACAAGCGCAGCAAAGTCGCACGCGAAGAAGAGTCTGTCGGCGCCGCTCAGTTTTACGACAAGGTCTACACGGCCGCTCGGCCTGAGCTTTTTCTGAAGGCGACTGCACGCCGGGTTGTCGGACCTGGCGGACTGGTGCGCATTCGCCATGATAGCAAATGGAATGTTCCAGAGCCGGAGCTGGCACTGGTCATTTCGCCAACATTGAAAATCGTTGGCTACACCATCGGCAACGATATGAGTTCGCGCGACATTGAAGGTGAAAACCCGCTCTACTTGCCACAAGCGAAAATCTATCGGGGTTCATGTGCCATCGGCCCTTGGATCACCCTGGCTGAAGATATGCCCGCGCTGCCGCAAGTCGAGATTCGCCTGACGATCAATCGCGCGGGTGAGACTCTGTTCGCTGGCTCGACCACGCTTTCCCAGATGGCCAGGTCAACGGAGAGCCTTGTCGAATGGCTCGGCAGAGAGATCGACTTCCCCGATGGCGTCATTCTGCTGACGGGAACCGGCGTCGTTCCTCCCGATAACGTTTCATTAAAGTCTGGCGACGAAATCGCCATCGGGATCGACGGCATTGGAACTTTGCACAACCGAGTGGCGTGAAGTTGCTACGACCCTGTATTGCGATAATGCTCATCTCATCCGGCAACCTATTGCAGCGAGGACTTCATGTCGAATCGCATCGAAACCGACAGCATGGGCAAAATCGAAGTGCCGGCCGACCGCTATTACGGTGCTCAGACCGCGCGTTCGCTAGTACACTTCGCCATCGGCGACGATCAAATGCCGTCTTCGATTATCAGAGCCTTTGGCGTTCTGAAGAAGGCGGCTGCCCTCGTCAACAGCGATCTTGGGTTGTTCAAGCCTAAGAAAGACGGCGATGCCCCGGCTGCCGCCAAGGTCGCACTCATTTCTCAAGCGGTCGACGAGGTGATCGAAGGAAAGCTAAATGGCCATTTCCCGTTGCGAATTTGGCAAACAGGCAGCGGCACGCAAACGAACATGAATGTCAACGAAGTGATCGCGAACCGCGCCATCGAAATCGCCGGCGGCGAACTCGGGAGCAAGAAGCCCGTGCATCCGAATGATGACGTCAACATGTCGCAGTCTTCAAACGATACGTTTCCAACCGCTATGCATATCGCGGCGGTTGAAGAGATTCAGCACAAGCTTCTGCCGAGTGTGATGGCTCTGCGAAGTTCACTCCAGGTGAAGTCCGAGGCTTTTCGGGACATCGTCAAAATCGGCCGCACCCATTTGATGGATGCCGTGCCGTTGACACTTGGCCAGGAGTTTTCCGGCTACGTCGCGCAACTCGATTTCGCTCTCGATGCAATCAAGAGCAGCTTGAAAGGGCTTTATGAGTTAGCTTTAGGTGGAACCGCTGTTGGGACCGGACTGAACTCGCACCCGGAATTTGCCCAGCGCGTCGCCAAAAAGATCGCCGAACTGACCAAGCTGCCGTTTGTCACGGCGCCGAACAAGTTCGCCGCTCTAGCCGGACACGAACCATTGGTGTTCGTCAGCGGCGCCTTAAAGACTCTTGCCTGCGCCTTGATGAAATTAGCGAACGATGTGCGCTGGATGGCATCGGGACCCAAATGCGGCTTGGCCGAAATCTCGATTCCCGAAAATGAACCCGGTTCATCGATCATGCCGGGCAAGGTGAACCCGACGCAATCCGAGGCCATGACGATGGTCTGCATCCAGGTAATTGCCAACGACGTAGCCGTCTCGATGGGCGCTTCGCAAGGCAACTTCGAGCTGAATGTATTCAAGCCGGTCATCATCCATAATCTGCTCCATTCCGTGCGACTGCTGACAGACGCCTGCCGTTCGTTCAAAGAACATTGCGTCGAGGACAATGCTCAAAGACCTGGCATCACTCCGAACAAAGCGAACATCGATCGCTATGTCTGGAGTTCGCCGATGCTGGTGACTGCGCTGAATCCGCACATAGGCTACGACAAGGCGGCTGAAGTCTCTAAAAAAGCGCTCAAAGAAAACATAACGCTCAAAGAAGCCTGCGTGAAACTCGGACACCTTAGTGCCGAAGACTTCGACAAGTTCGTAAAACCCGAAGCGATGACCAGACCTGCGGTATAATCGCCTTGCACTTTTTACGCTGCCATCTTAAGGTAGCTTCCGCTGATTACGGACGCCCTCTCGTCTCGCTCATTTTCCGTCCAGTCGCAAGGATGCGCGCATGGTTCGGTCGATCATTTCGGCGCTTTTCATCGTTATGCTTTTGCCTTATTTCGTGCAGGCGGATGCCGAAGGCGATCCACGCATATCGCGCGCGCTGGCGCTGCAAAAGGCGATGAGCGATGCGAAAAAGTGTCTGGCCGACAACCAGTCGGCCCAGGCGGTTGCTCTGCTGGAAGCGGACATCTTGCACGTGAACGGCGATGAAAGCTATCTCGCGCTCATGAAAAGTGCCTATATCGAGAACCTAAAAGAGCTGCAGAGCAACAGCGGAACGAGTGACAGAATCGACCATGTTCGCCGTCAGCTACGTATCCTTGATCCGAAGTTGCAGATTGATGAAGCGATTGCAACGGTCGCGGTGGAGCCGGCAGCGACACGAGCAGCAATCGTTCCGCAGGCGCCTCGTCCCCTTGTGAATGAAGATGACCCCTTTCAACAGGCGCCGGCAGATCGCCAGATCGGCGCGGATCTGAAGGCGAAGGCAAAGTCGGCCTTCGAGCAAAGACAGTATACCGCTGCGTCTTCATTGTTTAAGCAGGCCCAACAGGCCAAACTCTCGTTCACAGCCGAGGAACGACAGGCCTGGGGCTATTGCCGCTTGAGCGAAGTGGTCGCCCTTCTCAATAGTAAAGAGAAGGGCCAGAATCTCGAGCGGTTGCGTCAGGAAGCGGAAGAGGCGGCAGAATTGGGTGGCCCCGCACTGGCGAAATTCTCGCAGCAAGTTTATGCCGAGATTAAACGGCGTCAGCCAGGCGCCGCCGAAGCGAGCACTGTTCCCGAAGGCTGGCAGACGGTCGAGACGAACAACTTTCGTGTCCTCTTTCAAACAGCCAAGAAGCCGGCAGAGGATGTTTCCAAGGCAGCGGAAGTTCTTCGCACGGCGACGTTCGAAAAATGGTTTGGGCCGGCCGGGTCGAACTGGTCGCCTCGTTGCGACATCTGGCTGCACGCCGGCGCCGCGGAATATGCTAAGGCGACCAATCAATCTCCCGCTTCCTTTGGACACTCTTCGATCGGTAGCCGCAACGGCCAAGTAAAGGCGCGACGTATCGATGTGCGCACCGACGACCCGAGCCTGTTGGAAGTGACTTTGCCGCGCGAGACCGCCTACGTCGTCCTCTCCGATCTCTTCTCCGAGCAACCGCTGCCGCGCTGGTCGCACATCGGCATGATGATTCTCGCCCAGCCAAGCGGCGAGGTGTCGCGCTACCTGCGCACCGTGCCGCGAATCGTCCAAGAAAAGAAAATCTTCAACGTCCATGATTTGCTGCTGATGGCCGAATTCCCGGAAGCCGACAAGATCACGGCCTTCTATGTCGAGAGCGTATCGCTCGTCGATTATCTGGTACGGCTAAAGGGCGCCAAGGCCTTTGCGCTGTACCTCCGCGAAGCGCCTCGTCGCGGCTACGAAGAAGCCTTGGCCCGGCATTACGGCATCAAAGACGCCGCCGAACTGCAGGAGCGCTGGATGAAGTTCGCTATGAAGGGCGAGTAAGAGGCGTGCAACGCATTCGACGTATTCAAATAGCGAGCGAAACCTGTCCTACCCTCCCCCTGGCTTTGCAGGGGGAGGGCAGGGTGGGGGCAGAGTGCCTCGCCCATCAACAATCGTCGCGACACTCGCAGCAGTTCCCCCCACCCTGCCCTCCCCCCGCAAAGCCTGACTATTGCCCACAAGTGTAGGGGTGAGCGGTGGGGTGACTGCAATTTCTTGCGAGAGCACATTGACTTTGTAGAGAAGTGCTTTGTTGGTTCCAAGAATCTCAAGTGAACCGTTTCAGAATGTGATTTGAGTTTCGAATTGAGAGATGGATGTACAAATGCCGGCAGGCGTCTCGGCGAGACGCATTGAAGAATTGAAATAACGAACAAGGGGGTGCAGTTGAAAAATCAGCATTGGCTGCGGCCGAGGCTGTAGCCTGCGACGAGAATGGTTAGATCGCGCCAGCCACGCCAAAGGGTGCGCACGCCGGGCATGCCGTCGGACTTGCGATTGAGATGTCCGCCGAGCCGGCCGATCCACAAAATGGCTTGCCGCACAGTCGGCACGGGCGTGTCGGCGGTGAGAGGTTTCTTCTCAAACTTGGCGAAAAGCGATTTCCAGGCGTAGTCGCTCAGGATGATGGTGCAAGGCGCGTTCGGTTCTTGGCGAGCCAGATCACGCAGAGCAACGATGCGGACGGCGATCATCGAATAGAGCATCAGTGCTTTAGTCAGGCGCTCGGCGGTTTCCAGTTCGAGTTTTTCCGCCTGGCAACCGCTCTTGAGGGTCAAATGAAAACACTCGATGTGCCAACGGATTTTGTAGATCCTCAGAACCTCGACGATCTCGGCACAGGTGCTAGCGGGTTCGGTCGTCCACAACAGCCAGTTCAACGGTTCGACGCCAGGCGGCGCCTTGATCTCGCGGACTTCGATCAAACTCCAGACGACGGGCTTTCGGTGCGGATGTTTTTTGAGATTGGGTGTGATCGTAAGTGTAACCGAGCGCAACTCGCACTTTGCTCTGCGTTTGGATTGGCCCTGTTTAGGAGGAACCTCGACGATGCAACCGCCGCGAACCGGAGCGGCACGGACGGCTTCCATCGATTTGTCGATCGGTCCGTCAACCGAACGATTTTGAGCGGCGCGGATGACGGCGCCATGCGGAGAATCTGTGATGCGTTGTAGAACTTCGTGGATGTCCCCTTCACGATCCATGATGTGGATCAAGCGAGGTTGTTCGTTCTCGGCCAAATGGGCTATCGCGGCTTCAGACTCTTCGATGCCGCGCAGCCATTTATGGCTCTCCTTTTCCTCAATGGGCCGACTGGGATCGGGAGGAGTTGGATCGACAGACCGACTCCAATAGTATTGGTCGAACAGGCCCAAAGGCACGCCGTCCAGGCGAAGAGCCAGGGTCGAATGCAAATGCAGACCGCGAGCGAGCGGGGAATCATTGAGCAAGCCAAGCCCTGTCGTAAACTTGAGGTGTGTGTAGTTAAGTGAGGTAGAATCTTGAACCACCAAAACAACAGCTTGGCCGCGACAGGCATTGGCCGTGGCTTTGACCAACGGCTGCAAAAAGAGTTCGATCGGCAGTCGTTCGTTGCTAAAGAAACGATAAGTTGCCTTGGCTTCAGCGGCAGAGCCGCACGCTTGCGGAAAACTATCGAGGGGCTGCGCCGCCAAGGTCGCCAGAGTCTGAGCATACCGGGTATTCAAGCGTCCGTCGGGCATCTCAGCGAACCCGGCGACTTGCGAAGCCCAAACTTTAGCGTCAGCGCAAATAGGAGCTGTGGCAGCCATGGTGTTACTCCAAACACTACTGAACTTCCGTGTGGTCAATGAATAGTAGCGCCGCAGCTGAAAGAAGTGAAGACCCTCCCTAAAAAATTGTGGGTAATAGTCAGCCGCAAAGCCGGGGGGAGGGTCGGAACGGCGTGTTGCGGTTTTGGCAAAATCCAGCAGAGCAACCGCATATCCCGCCCGGCGTCGCCATAAGGCTGAGCATCTCTATAATCTCCCGACGCTCAGGGTGAATCACTCATTGCCTCGGGAGAAAATCAGTGTCCAACGATCGCAAGGGCCTGACCGTCACGGAATGGCTCGTCATCATCGTCGCGGCCATCGGCTTTCTCTTCGACACCTACGAATTGCTGATGTTTCCGGTCATTGGGGCGGATGCCTTGGCTGAACTCCTGAAGGTTTCAACCGACAGCGATGCCGTCCGCTTATGGGCGGGACGCATGCTCTGGATCGCCGCCATGGCTGGGGGCGTGTTCGGCCTGCTTGGCGGCGTACTGATCGACCGCTTCGGCCGTAAGACGGTGATGATCGGCAGCATCTTCGTCTATTCGTTCTCTCCGGTGGCAGCCGCTTTCAGCACTGAACTTTGGCACCTTATCCTATTTCGCTGCACCACATTCATTGGCGTTTGTGTTGAACTCGTCGCCGCGGTGACATGGCTGGCGGAGCTCTTCCAAGACCAACACAAGCGCAAGCTGGCGATCGGCTGGACCTTGGCCTGCGCATCGTTGGGCGGGATCCTGGTCACCGAAGTTTACAATCTGATCGTCCCTTTCGTGCATGCGAATCCGGATGGCGTTTCGTGGTTGCCGGTTCCGGTTGCCGCTTGGCGCTATACGCTGCTTACCGGCTTGGTCCCCGGCGCGTTGATCCTCCTGCTCATGCCCTTCGTGCCGGAAAGCCGAGTCTGGAAAGAAAAGAAAATCGCCGGCACGCTGAAGCGGCCGCGCTTCGGCGAGTTGTTTTCGCCGGCCCTATTGCGCACCACCATTGTGACAACGGCGCTCTCCGCTTGCGGCTATGCGGCGGCCTTTGGCGCACTGCAGTTGACCCCTTTACAAATGGCCCCAGGGTTGCCGTCCATCAACGAAGTGAAGAAAGAAGCCGGGCCCAAGGTAAAAGCAGCTACGGACAAGGTCAAAGCCACCGCGCCCGACAGCGATGAACGCAAAGCGGCGGAAAAGGAACTGGCTGCCGCCAAAGCGAGCGTGCCGCAGGCGATCAAAGAGAAGCGCGGCAACATCCAACGCTGGCAGGAACTCGGCGGGCTCACCGGCCGCATTCTCTTTGCCGTGCTGCTCGTTTATCTGGCGAGTAAGACGCTGCTGCGCGTATTCATCATCCCCGGCATAGTGCTTTTCCCGATTACCTATCTGATGCTTTATCAGGGGGACTATACCTATTTCGCGATGGCGATCTTCTTCTGCGGACTGCTCACCATTGCTCAATTCAGCTACGTCAGCGAGTATCTGCCCAAGGTGTTTCCCCTGCATTTGCGCGGCACCGGCAGCGCTTTTGCTACCAACGTCGGCGGCCGTATGTTCGGGACGATGGCGGCAACCCTGAACACCGAGCTCATCGCGCCGATGTTCACCACGGTTGAAAATCCGGTGAAAGTGGCAACGGCCGCAGCGCTTATCGGCGGCAGCGTATTTGTGATCGCCCTGGTGCTGTCGTTCTTTTTGCCCCAGGCGAAGATGGAAGAGGCGGAGTGATGCAACCCGGAATTCTTGCATCAAATCGTTTGGAGGCGCCGCAATTTTCAGACGACGCACAAGCCTGAAGCGCCAGCGAAAAATTCACAGACGTACTCTTCACGCTTCGCGTGAAGGTTACTATGCGCGGAGCGCGACGTGTAATCTTGTTGCCAGGAATTGGCGATGCAATGAAGGCAAACCGGTTCCGATTTCGACAGTCGTTTCATTTTTGGATGACAGCGGCCAAATTACCCCTAAGTTAATGGGGGTGCAAATGGGCGAAACCGTTCGCCTTTTCTTGCACGAAGCTCTGCCCGGGGTTACAATCCATGCCGGGTGTGGATCAGGTGAATTCGTCTGCCTCGAATGACGATGCCCGCGCTGGCCGAAGGTGGATTCATGGCCGCAATCGTATTGCTCAAAACTCCGGACGGATCGGCGCCCGGAGAGCGCTTCGTTTTGGAACAACAACAGCCATTTGTCATCGGCCGCCGTCCGGATTGCCGAGTCTTTCTACCGCCGAATGCAGTCAGCCGCGAGCACGCGCAGATCGATTTCAACGCGGGCCAATACTTCATCATGGATCTGGAGAGCCGAAACAAGACCTTTGTAAACAACAAGGTGATTCCGCCCCGTACGCCCACCCCCTTGAAAGATGGCGACGGCATCAAGATCTGCGACTTTCTATTCTGCTTTCGCGATGAAACGCCTGCCAAAAAGCTGATGCCTTTACCTGTCGAATTGGCAAAGACTCAACATGCGCCCGAAGAAGAAGCATCTGCCAATTCGACCGTCGAGGCGTCATTTCAACGGGTTGCGAATCAACAGTTTCTCGATGTGCAGCCCACCGACAAACTGCGAGCGATCCTCAAGATCAGTTCCGCGCTGAGCAAAACGCTCGACGTGCAGAAAGTGCTGCATCAAATCGCCGATGAAATGTTCGACGTGTTCCGCCAGGCGGATCGCTGCTTTATCATCCAGACGGGCGAAAACGTCGCGCATCTGGTGCCCGTGGTCTCGAAGAGCCGGCGGCAGGCAGACGGCGATTCGCGCTTCAGCCGGACTATTGTGCGCAAATGCCTGGAATCGTTGCAGTCGTTTCTGAGCGAAGACGTCTCGGCCGATTCGAACTACAACGCCGCCCAGTCGATCTCCGATTTTCGCATTCGGTCCGTGATGTGCGTGCCCCTCGCCACACCAGATGGGCAGGCGCTCGGCGTGATCCAACTCGACAGCCAGGACCGCACCAAGAAGTTCACCCAAGACGATCTGAAGCTGCTGATGTGCGTCGCCAACCAGGCTTCGTTCGCCTTGGAAAACGCGAAGCTGCACGAGGAGCTGCTGCTTCGCGTCAAACTCGATGAGGAAAACAAGGCGGCGACAAAAGTGCAGATGGCGCTGTTGCCGCAGACGACTCCCGTCGTCCCCGGCTATGAGTTTTACGCGCGTTACTTGCCGGCCCGCACAGTCGGCGGCGACTATTACGACTTCATCCCACTTCCCGATGGCAAGCTCTCCGTGCTCGTCGGCGACGTATCCGGTAAGGGAGTGCCAGCCGCCCTGATCGTCGCGCGTGTCAGCGGTGAGGCGAAGGTCTCTTTGATCACCAGGCCATCGATCGCCGACGCCGTCACGCATCTGAACGAATTGTTCTTTCAAGCCAACTTTGAAGATCGTTTCCTAACGTTGATTGCCACCGTGCTCGACACGCGCAACAATACAGTAACCCTGGTGAATGCGGGACATGTGGCGCCTTGGATTTATCGCCAAGCGACGAAGTCGCTAGAAAAACCGGTGCCTGACGCAGTGGGCAGTTGGGCCATCGGCTGGGTGCCCGGAAATGTCTACGAATCGATCGCGGTTGAACTGCAGCCGGGCGATACGCTTATCTTATGCACCGATGGTATTCTCGATGCCGAGGCCGCCAACGGCAAACGCTTCACCGAACAGGGCGTGCACCGCGCGCTGGCCGCCGATCCAAACGTCGCCCTGACCGCCCAACAAATTGGTAAACTCATTATTGATGCCGTGCTCGCTCATGCGGCCAATCATCCCCAGTTTGACGATATCGCCCTGGTCTGTTACGGCCGGGAAAACGAACACGACCCGACCATCGCTCCCACCCGATCGGGCGAAGTTTAAATTTAGCTGAAGTGGACGCATCCGTTTCGACGCGAAGGAATGACTGCCATGAGCACAACTGTGTTTCCCGAAGAGGTGATGGAAAGCGAAACGCGCAGCGCGCCGGCAGCCTCCCTATCACGTGATCCTTCTCAACGACGACGATCACTCGTACGAATACGTCATTCGCATGTTGAAGGAACTCTTCGCGCACCCGGAAGAAAAGGGCTATGTACTGGCGAAGGAAGTCGATACGCATGGCCGCGTTATTGTCTGCACGACTTCGCTGGAACGCGCGGAATTGAAACGGGATCAAATACATGCCTACGGCGCCGACCCACTTATTGAACGTTGCCAGGGTTCGATGTCCGCGATTATCGAGCCCGCCAATTGACACAGCGATGCTACCGGCTAAGAATGACTTAGGTATTTAAGACTGCGCTCTCAACTCGCACGCAGTCGGCTCGGATGTCTCGACTCGCCAAATTGCTTCGGCTTCTTGAAGGAGACAGCCATCAACAATCTCGATCAATTGGCCGATCTCATCGAACGGGATCGGGAACCTTTGCTTGCGCAGTGGCGCGACAAGGTCAAACTACTACCCTCGGCGAAACATTTCGATCTGCCGACGCTCAACGACCATATGCCCTTACTCGTAAGCGAACTGGTCGATGCGCTTCGGTCGCATCGCGACTCCGCTGTCGATAAAAAACTTCTCCACGGCAGCCCACGCGCTCATGGATCGCAGCGAGTCCACGATGGCTTCGACATCAGCGAAGTCGTCGCCGAATACAACATCATGCGCGATTGCATTTACGCGGTTGCGGACCGCAACCAGCTGCACTGGCACGGGCAGGCGTTTCACATATTCAACCTCGTGTTAGATAGCGCTATCAGTGTGGCCGTCCGCACATTTGCTGACGAACGGGCGCGCGAGGTACAACGCCGTCGCGAGGAATATTTGTCGTTCGTGGCCCACGACTTGCGCACTCCCCTTAATGCCATTTCTTTGGCAACGCGCGTTCTCGAAATGGCGTTGCCCGAAAAGAGCAACAACGCCCAGACCGGGCAAATGCTAAAAACGCTCAATCGCAATGTGCAGCAGCTTACCGCTCTCGTCGATAAAGTGCTTCACGAGAACATCAACCTTCAGACCGAAGTCGGCGTGAAACTCGAATGCCGTGAGTTCGACTTATGGCCCTTGGTGGAATCGCTGATTCACGACCTGCATCCCGTGGCCGGAACGTCGAGCACGCAGTTAATCAATCATGTGCCGGAGGATTTGGTCGCCTACGCCGATGTCAACTTGGTACGGAGAGTCTTTCAGAACCTGATCGCCAACGCGATCGATCATACGGCGCACGGCGAGATCATCGTGAACGCCAAACAGACCGACTCTGGAGTCGAATGTCGGGTTATCGACAACGGTTCGGGAATCCCCGATGATCGTATCGGACTTATTTTCAACAAATTGGAAACGGACGCCGTCGCTGACGGGCGAACCGGCCTTGGTTTAGCAATCGTTAAGACGTTCGTGGAAGCCCACAACGGAAAAGTGACGGTTGAGAGCAAGATCGGTGTCGGTACAACCTTCTGCTTTACGCTACCTAAAAGAGGTGGTAAGGTTTCGTAATGAATTGTAGGGAGGGTGAAGGCTCTGCGCAACCCACCTTTGTGAGAGGTGGGTTGCACAGAGCCTTCACCTTCCCTACAAGAACTCGCCTTCTCTGAAAGCACTCAGCGAAGCGTTGGCACTTACTTCGCATCAGCGCGGGCGATTGACTTGATGACGACATCCTCGATCGGACAGTCGCGGTCGAACATTCCTTTTTCACCTGTTTTCGTTTTGCGGATCTTGTCCACGACATCCATGCCGTCGATTACCCGACCAAAGACGCAGTAGCCGACGCCGTCGGATTTCGGGCTGGCCTTGTCCAGAAATTCGTTGTACTTGACGTTGATGAAGAACTGCGAGGTGGCGCTGTCGGCCACGCGGGTGCGGGCCATGGCTACCGTGCCGCGCTCGTTCTTCAGGCCGTTGGAAGCTTCGTTTTTGATCGGCGGTTCGGTCTTCTTTTCCTTCTGGTCTTTGTCGAATCCCCCGCCTTGGACCATGAAGTCTTCGATCACGCGATGGAACACCGTGTTGTCGTAGTGCTTCTTATCCACATAGCCCAAGAAGTTCTTCACAGTGATCGGCGCCTTGTCTTCATAGAGCTCGATCTTGATCGGCCCCATCGACGTATCGACGACGACAACGGGATTAGCAGCTTGCGCGGCGGATGCGGTTGCCATGAATGCGAACACCCCAAGGAGAGAAGTCAATTTCATATTCGTTTCCTCCGACGAAGGACTTGATAGCCCCACCTTCGCAATGGAGCGATGAACGATCCAACAGTTAGGAAAGCAAAACGCCAGCGAAATTCAAGGTAGCAAGCTGTTCTTAATGCTGCACCGCATCATATAAAACACTGCAAGCAACCCTTTTCCCTTTCCCATCGAGCGTGGCCTCACATGAAACAATTCCATCGGTGGGCGGCTTTGCACGTCCTCTATCTCATCGCTCTTCCGGCGTTTGGGCAACCGAAGTTCGATGACCCGAAAGTGAAGATGCCCGACGAAAAGACAATGGAGCTGATTCAACATCGGACAATCAAGTTGACCGAAGCACTGAAGGCGCTGCCGGCCTCGACGCCGGAATACGTTCGCGTCGATGTCGAAATCTGCCTGAAGGCCGCCGAGTGGGCGATACGACATCACGAGTTCTATGATGGGGGCAAAGCCGCTGTAGCAACGCTCGAGCTCGGCCTGCACGCGCACAACGAAGCGGCAGCCGGAAAGCCTTCGTGGCTCAACGCGCCGGGCAAGGTTGTCGCTCGCGCGTACCGATCACGGGTTGATGGTTCGGTCCAGCCGTATGCCGTCTCCTATCCGGCTGAATACGGCAAAGACAAAACGAAGAAGTGGCGGCTCGACATCGTCCTGCATGGCCGCGATGGCACGATCTGCGAAACGAAATTCATCAGTTCGCACAATGGCAAAGCATTGAACAAAGACAACGATTTCGTGCAAATCGATATTTATGGTCGCGGCAACAACGCCTATCGTTGGGCCGGTGAAACAGACGTATTCGAAGTTCGTGGCAACTTTGTCGACGATGAGAAAACGCTCGGCCGTGATTGTATCGATGTCAACCGCATGGTGTTGCGCGGGTTCTCGATGGGCGGGGCCGGCACATGGCATCTCGGCTTGCATCATCCCAGCCGGTGGTGCGCAATTGGCCCGGGCGCTGGCTTCTCCACGACGCACTCCTACGCCAAATCACTGCCAAACCCGCTGCCCGATTCGCAAGAGCCGCTGCTGCATATCTATGATGCGGTCGATTACGCCGAGAACGCCTTCAACGTTCCAATCGTAGCTTATAGCGGCGAAAAAGATCCTCAGAAAGCCGCGGCCGACAACATCGAGGCAAAGCTGAAGGAACTGAAGATCAACACGATGACCCATCTTATTGCGCCAGGGCTCGTGCATATGTTTCCCGCCGAATGGCAAAAGAAGGCAGAAGTGGAGTTCGCGAAATATGCCGCCCCGAAGAAGGAAGGAACCGACTCCCCGAAAAAAATCCGCTTCGTAACCTATACGCTCAAATTCGGCTTTTGCGGCTGGATCGAGCTGATGGAACTGGAACAACATTACAAGCAGGCTCGAGTCGAAGGCTCGTTCGAAAACGGCATCTATCGAGTGCAGACCCAAAACGTGCAAGCGCTGCGGGTGTGGCTGGACAAACGGTATGCCACGACGCAAGTTATCATCGATGGGGAGGCTATCCCAATTGTCGTCCATGGAAAAAGTCTTGTCAAAGAATTTCATTTTCCTGCATTCGCGAAACAAAAAGGCAAATGGATCCGTTACAACGAGGAACTCGCAGCCGAGCGGCTGCATGAAAAGCGGAAAGCCCCTGGAGTCCAAGGTCCGATCGACGATGCTTTCACGCATGAGTTTTTATGTGTGAAAGGAACCGGCGTCGCTTGGAATGACGGCCCGGCAAAAGCGGCTGACGCCCAGCTTGAGCGCTTCGAACGCGAATGGGACAAGTGGATGCGCGGTAAGCTGGTCGTCAAGAAAGATACCGAAGTAACGAAGGACGACATCAACTCGAAGAACTTAATCCTTTTCGGCGATCCCGGCAGCAACACGCTCATCGCCAAAGTTCTCGGCGACTTGCCGCTGAAGTGGAACAAAGATCAACTGGTCGTCGCCAGCCAGAAGTATGAGTCCGAAAAATACCTGCCGATGATGGTCTACCCCAATCCGTTGAACACGCGCAAGTACGTCGTGCTGAATAGCGGTCACACGTTTCACGAAGCCGAGTTCCGAGGCAGCAACGTGCTGCTCTTCCCGCGTCTCGGCGACTACGCTGTCGTTCGGCCGCTTCCCACCGCTAAAGACCCGGCTGCTTTTGAAGTGATGAAATCGGGCATCTTCAACGATTCGTGGAAGTTTGAGGGTAAAGAATAGCAAGAGGCGTGAAAAGAGCCGCGCACGAAGTAAGCCATTTTAGACACTTACTTCGTGCGCGGCTCTTTACATCAGTTAGCGTTGTTTCAGTTGGGTGCGCCAGCGGATTCTGCCGAGCGGCGCGGCGTAAGCCCGCCGTGGTTCCGAACACACGGCGGGCTTACGCCGCGCCGCTCGGCAGAATTGCCGGAAAGAGTTGCGCACCCTTTCAGGTGGAGCGCGTCGATTGTCGAGTTGCCACGTTTTCATTCGGCTGTAGAGTAACCCCAACGTCCGGACCTGTGCATCACCGAGAACACACCGAGAAGGAGATCTTCATGCCCTATTCGTTGCCGACCTTGCCTTATGCCTATAACGCGCTCGAGCCGCACATCGATGCCTTGACGATGGAAATCCATTCGCAACGGCATCACAAAGCCTATGTCGATAATTTGAACAAGGCGCTCGACGGACATGCCGATCTGGCGACCAAGCCGATCGAACAATTGCTGCGCGAAATCAAGAGCGTGCCCGAATCGATCCGTCAGGCGGTCATCAACAATGGCGGCGGACATGCCAACCATTCGCTCTTCTGGAACATCATGGCGCCCGGCGCCGGCGGCAAGCCGACCGGACCCTTGGGCGATGAAATCACCAGCACCTTTGGCGACTTTGCAGCGTTTCAGGCAAAGATCAAAGAAAACGCGCTCGGACAATTTGGCAGCGGCTGGTCGTGGCTGGTGTGGGATGGCGCCAAGCTGCAGCTGATTCGCCGTCCGAACCAGGATAGCCCTTGGATGGAAAGCCTGGTGCCGTTGCTCGGCGTGGACGTCTGGGAACACGCCTACTATCTGAAGTATCAAAACAAGCGTGCCGACTACGTGGACGCCTGGTGGAATACGGTGAATTGGAGCGCGGTTGGAGAAACGTTCAGCAAAGCGAAGGCAGGAAAGTGACTGGACTGAAAGCAGCACGAGCCTGAAGCGCCAGCGAAGAACCATTGAAAGTCTTCGCTAGCGCGTCAGGCTCGTCCGAGGTTTCCAGCGGAGCACAAGCCTGAAGCGCAAGCGAAGAAAAGGGTGATTACGCACCGTTCTTGTTGCATTCAGACGAACTAACAACCAGATCGAACCACATATCGTCGCCGTCGTTGATGTCGTTCATACCGAGCCATTCGACAATGCGGGCATCGTCGCGATTCGGGTAGAATTGTAGCCCGGTCGCCATGCCGTTGATCAAATGCATAATGCCGACGTTATCCTGCTTGCGGATAAACAAACGACGGCTGCGCGAGCCTTTGCCCAAACGCGGCAGGGGCGCTTCCAGTCCTGCAACTGGAGTGAGCGTGATATTCAAAAGCTGACGCGATGAAATATGTTTACGACCGATTAACGTTCTGACGCCTATCTGACAAAACTGATTGACCGAAAGATCAACTTTATTGCCTTCGGGCCAGTAAAAGACCATTCCGGAGTATTGAATCCGTTCGTGCTCGTGATCGAACTTCTCGTTGCGTTCGCAAACGAGCGTCAGTGTTCGGGCCGCCTGGGTTTCCATCGTTGCCTCGGTGCTAAACAAGTGGTGTGTTATCGTCTCGGCGATAAAAATCAGCGATGTTGCGGTTATATGGCGGTTTGATCGAGAACTCGGCGACACGGATTGGGCATCCGATCAGCCGTCTATCGTGTTCTGAAGTGCTTATCCGTGCAGATCTTACACTGGTGCGAAACCAACCTTAACCAAACTACTCATCCTACCCTATTGTACATATTTTAGCGTCGGGCGAATCATTCATGTTAAAATACGTCGATTATAGCGCGCATCAAGTTAAAACTTAACCGGAAGGGGTCGCAGTCTGGACAGCTCGACGCAACAAATCGCACAATCGGAAAAACCGAACCTCTATCCGAGCGTTCGCGGTCATTCCTTATGCGAAGAGCGTTCCACCATCTGCACCGTCGTGATTCCTATCTAGCCAATTTGTTTGATGCGCATTCCGGCATCTTCAGCTCAACAAAATATGAGTCGCCAATATTTGTCAGAATGGAAGAATTTAAACTAACAGAGCGGGGTGGGCGGCCAAACATCGCCGAGGTATCAGGTGTTCGACATGGACGGCTTCACGGCGCTGGAGATGTGCGATAAACGTTGCCGCAATCGTGCGCAAGGGCGTTCGACAACTACATAGATCATCATCGATGCAAGCAATGATAAGCAGAACGCCAACATCACTTGGTAAACGGGGCGCCAATCGCTCACGTGTACCCGGACCAACTGAATCATCTGATAATGCACCAGATATAGGCTGTACGAAAGCAGGCCGAGCAAACGCAGTGGCGCGATGTTCAACAGCCGGCATGGCGCCCAAGTGGAGAAGCGCACGGCCGTTACGAAAACCGGAATAAGGGCGATCGATTGAATCGTGTAACGGAAGGTCTGGCGAAAGTCGTCGTTTCGAAATAGGAACGTCCCAATAAGCGTGACCAGTCCGAGCGGCAAGAACACGAACTTCCAAGTTCTCTCACTATACCTGCTGGCATCGAGCCAAGGGTTCCCATAAACGGCGAGCATGCAGCCGAAAAGAAGGGCATCGAGGCGGGTGTCAGTGCCAAACATCGTCCAAGCTGAGTTGCCATTGAAGCCAAAACGTATGGCACAGCGCCACGCCAGCACCACAAGGCAGACCGCCATAAAAATGAGAGCCATCCGTGCGCTTGAGCAGCCGCGGCGCCTCAACAGTAGATACACAACAGGAAACAACAGGTAGAAATGTTCTTCTACAGCTAGGGACCAGTTGACTTCCGTGCCCGGCGGAATGCCTAAATTGTTCGCCACAATAGCGTAGTAATTGGCTAAATGCACGCTCTGGAAAAAGACCGCCCGCCCGAGCAACGGTCCTTGAAATTCATCGCGCGGCGGGAGAAAGCCGCTTAAGGCCGTCAAGGTTGTAAGAGCGAGAACGAGATAGAACGGAGGTAGAATTCGCAGGATCCGGCGAAGATAGAAATCGCGCAAGCTTATACGTCCGCGTTTGGCATATTCCAATCGCAGCAAGGTCGTGATCAAGTATCCGCTGAGGAAAAAGAAAACCGTCACGCCGAAAAGACCCGGAACGATGTGTTCGAGGCCGGCATGGCTGAGGAACACGATCAATATCGAAAGTGCGCGTAAACCGTTGAGCGATGGAATTACCGACGACCGGCCGCCTTTTTGTGCAACTGGATCCAGTGCCATCCGGTCCTCCGAAAATACAAGGCCAACGCGCCGGGCGCATGGATACAGCAACATATAAGCGCGTCGTTACTATAGAACAATTTTGGTTATTCTGGTTTGGTGGGCGCTGGTTAGCCGGCTTGAGAAGGAAGCTTGCTATTGATGATCGTTTTCAACTCGGCCACTAGACAACCTCCGAAAATCCGTATTTTTTCGAACAAATTGTTGCACTTGGATAAAGTTTCCGAGAAGATAACAACCGTTGCCTGTGATGGGTCCCTTTTACCTGAATGAGCCAAACATGGATCAAACTGAGACGAACGGCCTAACCCGCCGCGAACTGATCAAAGATGCCGGAAAGCTCGCCGCGGTGACCGCGATGGCCGGAACTCTGACCGGCGGCGTCTATGCTGCCGGCGATGACACTATTCAAATCGCGCTGGTCGGCTGCGGCGGTCGCGGCACTGGCGCCGCCGAAAACGCGCTTTCGACGAAGATCGGGCCAACCAAGCTCGTCGCCATGGCCGACGTCTTCGACAGCAAGATGAATGCAAGCTACAAGAACCTTGCGAAACACAAGGCTTCGCAGGTTGATGTGCCCGAAGACCGCCGCTTCATCGGTTTCGACGGCTACAAGAAAGCAATGGACTGCCTCAAGGCCGGTGATGTCGTTATCCTGGCTACGCCCCCGGCTTTCCGATGGGTGCAGTTCAGCTATGCGATCGAAAAAGGCCTGAACGTTTTCATGGAGAAGCCCCTTACCGTTGATGGGCCTACTTCCAAGAAGATGTTCAGGCTTGGTGAAGAAGCGGAAAAGAAAGGCCTGAAAGTCGGTGTTGGGCTCATGTGCCGGCATTGCAAAGTGCGTGGCGAGCTCTTCGATCGCGTGAAGGGGGGGGAGATCGGCGACATCACCATGATGCGAGCCTACCGCATGCAGGGCCCGGTCGCCAGCTGTTTCTCGCCCCCGAAGCCGCCGAACGCGAACATGAGCGAACTGCTCTATCAAATTAGCCGCTTCCACTCGTTCCTTTGGGCCAGCGGCGGTTCGTACAGCGACTTCTTCATCCATAACATCGACGAGTGCTGTTGGATCAAAGACGCCTGGCCTATCAAGGCCCGAGCTTCGGGAGGACGCCATTTCCGCGGCGAAAACATCGACCAGAATTTCGACAATTATTCGGTCGAATACACGTTCGCTGATGGCGCCAAACTGTTCTTGGAAGGCCGTAACATGACCGGCTGCCAGCAGGAATTCGCCAGTTTTGCCCATGGCACCAAGGGGAGCGCCATTATTTCGGCTAACTCTCACCACCCTGCCCAAAGCGCTACGTTCAAAGGCCAAGACTTCACCGGCAAAATCTGGAGCTATCAAGGCGAAGATCCCAGCCCCTATCAGCTGGAATGGGATCACCTGATGGACGCCATCCGTCATGGCAAACCGTTCAATGAAGTGAAGAGAGGGACCGAAGCGAGTTTGGTCACCTCAATGGGCCGTATGGCTGCCCATACGGGCCAGATCATCACGCGGGAAGACATCCTAAACAGCGACCACGAGTTCGCGCCGAAGATCGATCAGCTGTCGATGGATTCCGAAGCGCCGATCCAAGCCAGCGGCGACGGCAAATACCCGGTCCCGCAACCAGGCCTCAAGAAGAAGCGCGAATTTTAGTTGCATCGGCCACCAGAGCCGCGACCGCAAGGGAGTGGGCGCCACTGCTCCCTTATGAACTCGCTCTAAAAGAAAAGTTCTCGTAGGGTGGGTGAAGGCTTTGCGAAACCCACCTCGACATCCAGGGTGGGTTTCGCAAAGCCTTCACCCACCCTACAAAACAATCCATGCCTCCAACACCGCCGACCACTCTTCGCAAACAGGCCATTCAAATTTGGCGCACAGGCTGTCGACGCGGTGCTGCCCGAAGTCTTGCTTCCGGCCGCCATCCGCGATAATGCTCTGCTCCAAGAAGCATGCGAAGCAGCAGATCTAATTACAGTTGTCGGCGGCGGTAAAGCCAGCGCTGCCATGGCAGCAGCGCTGGAGACCGCTCTCGCGCCTCACATTGACAAGATTGAAGGCATTGTCAACGTTCCCGCTGATACCGTCCGGAAACTACGCAAGATCAAGCTGCACGCTGCCCGTCCGGCAGGAAGCAACTACCCGACTGAGGCCGGTATAATCGGCGTCGATCGAATGCTCGACTCCGTTATGATCCAAAAGGCATTGCATCCGATCGTCATCTGCCTGCTCTCAGGTGGCGGCAGCGCATTATTGCCCGCGCCCGCTGATGGCATCACGTTGGCCGACAAACTTGCGGTAACTAAACTTTTGCACGCATCAGGCGCAACCATCCAGGAAATGAATGCCGTCCGTAAGCACCTTTCCAAAATCAAAGGGGGTGGCATCGTTCAAATGTTGGATGACCAAGCCGTTCTTTTCAGCCTGATCATTTCCGACGTAGTCGGCGATCCGCTCGACGTCATCGCGTCCGGGCCGACCGCCGCCGATCCAACTACTTTTCAGGACGCGCTGTCGGTACTCGATCGATACCAGCTTGCATCTCAAGTTCCGGAAACAGTGCTCGATCGATTGACTGAAGGCGCAGCAGGCCAGATAGACGAGACGTTGAAAGCGCTCCCCGCCAACTGCCATAACATCATTCTCGGCAACAATCGGCTTGCGCTGGACGCTGCTGCTAAGTGTGCCCGCTGGCATGGCTTCGAAGTTCTCGATCTTGGCTCGTTCATTGAAGGAGAAGCACGCCAGGTCGCCGTGGCCGTCGCTGGTATCGTGCGCAGCATTCGCGAGGACAACACTCCTGTAGCGCCACCGGCCTGCATTCTAATCGGCGGCGAGACGACCGTCACCCTGGGGAGCGATCCCGGAAAAGGGGGGCGAAACCAAGAATTCGTTTTGGCAATGCTCGCCAAACTTGGCCGTGAGCAAATGAAAGGCGTGGCGATCCTCAGCGGCGGCACCGATGGCGAAGATGGCCCCACGGATGCCGCAGGCGCGGTGGCCGATGAATCCACTTTCTGCAAAATCGCGAAGGCGAACCTGCAGATTGAAAAAGCCCTGCAAAGCCACAACGCCTACCCCTTTTTCGATTCCTGTGATGGCTTGCTGCGCTCTGGCCCAACGCAGACGAACGTGATGGACGTCCGCGTCATCTTGGTTGCCTGATTCGTTGCAATTATTGATTTCCACGCGAAGTTGTTTTTACACGACTGCCGGTTCGAGTTGTAAAAACTTCTCATTTTGCAAACATATCCTCATTGGGGAAAAACTCTTTCTAAGTAATAAAAGGTTGATGCGTAGAGACTTATGCTTTTCTTCGGGGATAGCTGCGCAAGTTGGCACGCTGGTTGCATTAGTTCAACATACTTAACAAGAAGAGTGCTGCTGGCTCTTCAAATGTCGGGGCTGGCTGAGAAGAGGTTTCGAAGGCCGGAACCTTTGAGACAAGACGAAATTTTGACGACCCTTGTTTACCGGCGCCACACGATTAAGTGAGGCCCGTTTTAATAACCGCTCCTGCTAACGCGGGATCGGCCTAAACCCTTTCGGAAGGCCCCCTCCATCTGAAAGGCGTCCCTTTTTTTTCAACCCGCGCTGGATGGCCAGCGCGGGTTTTTCGTTTGCAGATTCTGCTTTGATCGCAATTATGAACCGCTTTCAAATGCTTCTGGCATCCTTTCTCCATCTGAAAACTTTCTACGCCTTTTCTGCCTCTTCGAGTCGCAAGCCGTGACCGATGCGGATAAATTGAAGGAGTTAATTCTTGTGAGCAGATCCAACTCTTGAGTCCTCAGTGAGTCAATTGCACAGCCCACAATTGCAAAGAAGGTTGGCAGTCGATGACTTTTCCCGGCAAAGCATTCCTGATCCTGGCGCTCCTGAGTGCAAACGCGACTCTGCAAGCTGGCGAAAAAGTTGTCGCGCCTGGCATTGTTGACATCGCTCAGCCGTTCTTCAAGGAACACTGCTTGCGCTGTCACGGCCCCGCCAAGGCAAAAGGAAACCTGCGCCTTGATCAGATGGATGGCGACCTTACCCGACCGGCAACGTTCGAGCGCTGGCGGGAGGTCGTGGCGCGCCTGAAGTCTGCGGAGATGCCGCCGGCCGATCAACCTCAGCCGAAACCTGAGCAAACAGGCGACTTGGTTAAGCGACTGAAAGCCCGGCTCGACGAGGCCGCCTCTAACGAGCGTGTGGAAGGCCGGGTGGTGCTGCGCCGGCTCAATCGCGTCGAGTACGAGAACACCGTCCGCGATCTCTTTGATGTCAACCTCTCCGTTAAAGAGATTCTGCCGGAAGATTCAGTCTCGCACGGCTTTGACAACGTGGGGGCCGCCCTGAATGTATCGCCCGTCCTGATCGAGCGCTATCTCGAAGCAGCCGATGCCGTGCTCGATGCGGCCATCGCGCCGATAGCTAAGGTGGAGAGCAAGAAAGAACGCTTCAATCTCTACGACTCGCTGCCAACCTGGTTTTCACCGAGCACATGGAAGACAGAAGATGGCGTCATTCTTTATCGCAACAGCAAAGAGTCGGCGAGTTCGCTGAAACAATTTCAGGCGCCGGCGCCCGGGCGTTATCGCTTCCGTATTTCTGCGTCGGCCCATAACTCGAAGACGCCCGTACCCATGGCAGTGCTGCTGGGCGGCTTCGTCGTCAGCGGCAGTCCGATTCAGCACCAAGGCTATTTCGATGCACCGCCCGGTGAACCAGCTATCATTGAATTCGAAGGACGCATCTTGCTCCGCGGGCATTCCATCAAGGTCGCGCCGGTCGCGCTGCCGTTCGTCTATCTGAATCAGAAAACGATTCCGGAATATCCGGGACCCGGCTTGAAAATTCATTGGATCGAAGTGGAAGGCCCGCTCCCCGAAGCGTGGCCGACTAAAAGTTATCGCCGCGTCTTTGGCGACATCAATCCCAAGCAGGGCACACTGGCCGAAGCCGAAAAGCTGTTGCGTGACTTCCTGCCAAGGGCGTTTCGCCGCCCGGTGGCGGAGGGAGAAGAGAAGCCGTATGTTGCCATCGTGGCATCCAGTTTGAAAGCGGGGCAGCCGTTCGAAGCCGCGCTTCGGGCAGGCTACAAGAGCGTGCTGACGTCGCCCAAGTTTCTTTATTTCCGCGAGCCGGGCGGTGTGCTCGACGACCATGCGCTTGCTTCGAGGCTCTCTTATTTTCTCTGGAGTACGCTGCCGGACGAGAAGCTCCTGGATCTGGCGGCTAAAGGCGAATTGCACAAACCCGATGTCTTGCGGGCCCAAGTCGAGCGGATGTTGCAACATCCCAAGGGCAAGGCATTCACGGAGAACTTTACCGGCCAATGGCTTGGCTTACGGAATATCAATGCAACTACGCCCGATAAGGCACTCTACCCAGAATTCGAGGAATTGTTGCAGTGGTCGTCCGTCCGCGAAACGCACCTTTTCTTTGACGAACTGCTTAAAGAAAACCTGAGTGTGAAAAATTTCATCGACTCGGATTTCGCCATGCTCAATGGCCGATTGGCAAGCCACTACGGCATTCCCGATGTATACGGCGTCGCCTTCCGCAAAGTGGCGCTGAAGCCCGAGTATCATCGCGGCGGCGTCCTTACACAGGCGAGCGTTCTCAAAGTCACCGCCAATGGGAGCTCGACCAGTCCGGTTGTGCGGGGCGCGTGGGTTCTCGATCGCATCATGGGGCAAGCCGCCCCGCCGCCTCCGCCGAACGTTCCAGCGGTCGAACCCGATATCCGTGGCGCCTCGACGATCCGCGAGCAACTGGCCAAGCATCGCTCCACGGAAAACTGTGCAGGCTGTCACTCGCGCATCGATCCACCCGGCTTTGCGCTGGAAAGCTTCGATGTGATCGGCGGCTATCGGGATCGGTACCGGATCGTTGCTGAGCCGAAGGATCGCGTTAAAAACCGGGTCGGCCCGTTGGCTAAATATCTAGCCGCTTATCAGTATGGATTGGGTCGGCCCGTCCAGGCCGGCGATGCACTCCCCGATGGCCGGTCGTTTGCGGACGTTACGGAATTCAAGAAGCTTTTGGTCAAGCGCCCCGAGCCGGTTATTCGCAATTTTGCCCAGCGATTGATAACCTATGCCACCGGTCAGCCGGTTGGTTTCAGCGACCATCGTGCCGTCGAGAAGATCATTGCGGAAGCCAAGCCATCTGATTACGGACTGCGTTCCCTCGTCCATGCCGTTGTTGCCAGCGAACTTTTTCTTAAGAAGTAGTTTCATCATGAATACGAACCGCCGAACCTCTCGCCGTGCCTTCCTTCGCGGCGCGGGCGTCACGCTGACGCTGCCTCTGCTGGAAGCGATGGCGCTGCCCCGCGCTCGCGCGGCCTCTAGCGCTCCGCCGCGCCGGATGATTTGCATCAACGCGACGCTTGGTCTGCATACGCCTAATCTGTTCCCCGCACGTGTAGGTGCGACTTCGAACTGACGCCCTATCTCGAAGCGGTCAAGGAGTTTCGTAACGATCTCACGATTTTTTCAGGCCTGTCGCATCCCGAAGTCGATGGCGGACACCCGGCTGAACTCAGTTACCTCACTTCAGCGCCGCATCCTCAAGCAGACAATTTCAAGAATACGATCTCGCTTGATCAGTTGGCCGTCGAGCGCCTCGTGCCGGACACCCGATTTCGCTCGCTCACCCTCGCTTCCTCGCATACCGGGCTGTCGATTACCCGCAGCGGCATACAGATTCCGCCCGAGCAACGTCCCTCGCGGCTCTTCAAAAATATGTTCGTCGATGGCACTCCCGCTGAGGTTAAGGAGACGATGCAGCGCCTCAAACAGGGCGAAAGCATCATGGATTCGGTGTCGGCCGAATCGAAGGATTTTCAAAAGGGTTTAGGCAAGCAAGATCGCCAAAAGCTCGATGAATATTTTAACTCCGTGCGCGAGGTTGAACAGCGCATGGTCAAAGCGCAGGAATGGGCAAAGCGTCCTAAACCGAAAGTTGATGCGAAGCTGCCCGTCGATATCGCCAGCCATGTCGAAATCGTAGCGCGCGTGCGGCTCATGATCGACATGATGCACCTTGCTCTGCAAACCGACTCAACTCGGTTCATCACCTTCGGGCTCAACGGGTTCAATGCCGTGCCGGTTATCGAGGGCGTCACCCAGGACTGGCACAACCTTTCTCATCACGGCCAGGACCCGGCCAAGCTTTCAGAGCTTCGCATCGTTGAGATCGAACAGATGAAATTGTTTGGCGAACTGCTGGCGAAATTGAAAAATACGCGCGAAGAAGACGGCTCCCTTCTCGACCGCACGATCGTGATGTTTGGCAGCAGTCTTGGCAATGCCAGCAGCCACGACAACAAAAACATGCCGATCATCGTTGCCGGCGGCGGCTTCCGCCACGGCCAGCATCTGGCGTTCGACCCGAAGAAGCACCCGCCGCTGAGCAACCTTTATGTCCAGTTCCTCCGACGCCTCGGCACAGACGTAAGCTCATTCGGTTCGAGCACCGGAACGATTCCCGGCTTCGAAATGGCGTAGAGTTCTAACGGTTTGACTTGAAACCGAGAAAGGGCGCCAGCCAATCCAAGATCTTGTCGGAGGAAACGCTGGTCCACCATTGATGAGTGTTGGGCTTTTCCAACTTGGCAGCGCCTTTCAAGGGCGATGGCGTGGCTGATTCAAGTAATGTTGCCAGATGTTCGAAACGCTGATCGCCGTTGGCCGTTGTCGCTGCCAGATGCAGAGAGGCGATAAGGGCATTCCAGGCATCGATCGCCAGTGCCTGGCTCTTCGCTTCGATATCTATTTCGACCGTCATCGTATCTCGCAGCCGTAAGGAGGCGATGATGTTCATTACCCCCTTCGCATGCAGCGTCGCCATTTTCAAAGCGGCCTTGTCGAAAAGAATTGATGACTGCGGTCCGGCGCCGATCCAGAGCGAAGAGGGAGTCTTCGGCGGATATTTGGCAAGCAGCGGCCGCATTGATGGATCGTTGAATTTCGTCTCCGAGTCTTCCTCGGCGCGTGCTAGCGCTTTGAGCACCCTGTCCTTATTCGGACAGAGGACGATGACGCCAGGAACTGCGGAAAGAACGGCGCCGTAAGTTTCTTCGATCTTGCCTGCGGCGTCTTTCTTGGCGTTACGCAGCACGTAGACTTTCTTTTCTTGCTTGATCCCGGGAATTCGTTCGGTAATGACCTTCACTCCGTCCATTTCGGCGGCCCAGCGCATAAAGCCGGGATTGGCGATGTTGCTGCCGTAGAGCAGGACAATCGATTGCTCGGGCGAACCTGAAGGGACGGCCACGATCACCGTCTCGACTGCCTTGAAGGGATCGAAACCGGCATGAGTCCGGAAGCGTTCAACAAAAGGCCGGTAAAGCGGCAAGATGCTTTCTTTGAAGAATGTAGAAGCGCCCAATTGCTGCATATTGAGCACGGCGACCATCTCGGTATCGGGCGGCAAAAAGTAATTGATGTCATCCAAACGGAATTTTCGAGGCCCAACCTTTGCTTCATCCTCTTGGGAAACATTTTCCTTCGCGTCCGCTGCTGGGCGACTGATTAGCGACCGGGCGGTGACGATCCCTGCAACTAACAAAACCAGCAAACAGGCGACTCCGATCATCACCCGTTTGCGGGTGTTCTTTTTAACGGGCAGGTCGACTTCTTCGGGCTTCGCTGCAGGAGCCAGGATAGGATCGGCGATGACTTCCGCTTTTTCGAAATCAAAAACATCAGGGACAGGCATACCGGGGGCGGCCGGAATCGGCGTGTGCTGCAGCTCGAGCGCGACGGGCTTTAGATCGGGCCTGGAGATTTTGCCGGACTTTGGCAAACGCTGATCGCCTGAATCGAAAACACTCCACGGCGCAGCGCCTTGGAGAGCGCTTTCGGCGGATTCGAAGCGATCCTCCGGCTTCTTGGCCAGCAGCCGCTGCACCACGGCTCCAAGCTCTTTCGGAACGTCCGAACGGAGCAACTGCACTTTAGGCGGTGCGTCGATTTGGTGCTGCAGCAGCTTTTCGAGCGTGCTACCTTGCGCAAACGGGGGCTTGCCGATCAGCAGATAAAAGAGCGTGCAGCCAAGGCTATAAAGATCAGATCGAGCACCGACAGTGCTCGAATCCTTGCCCTGCTCCGGCGACATGTAATCGGGGGTTCCGATCACCGTGCCGTCCTGGGTTAAGGCCGAGATCGACTCGTCTCCTTCGAGGCAGCCAAGTCGCGCCAGTCCCATATCGAGGATTTTGACGACGCCGCCCGATTCCTGTTTGCCGACTCGGCCGGAAGAAGTGACGAATAAATTGGAAGGCTTGATGTCGCGATGCACCATCCCGACTTCGTGCGCATGTTGCAACCCGGTGGCCGCCTGACGAATGAACGAGCAAGCCATGCCGACCGACAAAGGACCGTTTTGCTTCACCATCGCCGCAAGATCGGCGCCTTCCACATACTCCATCGCGAGAAAATGGCGATCGCCAATCTGATCCGCGTCGAAAAGGCGAACGATATTCGGGTGAGCCAGCTTGGCGGCAGCTTTTGCTTCCCGTTGAAAGCGCTTCAGTGCCAAGGCGTTCGCCAGGTAATCGGGCCGGATGACCTTTAAAGCCACCATCCGGTTGAGCCGGAGCTGCTTGGCCTTATAGACCTTGCCCATCCCGCCTTCGCCGAGCTTCTCCGTAATGATATAGTGACCAAGAACGAGGTCTTGACCACGGCCGGCCAACAATTTCTTTACTTGATAGTTCGTAACCCAGCCCAGTTTAACGATATGGTCGGCGAGTTCTTGGGTGTCTTCGAATTTGGGGGAAATATCATTCAGCAGTTGATCGAATTGCTCAACGCGCAGGAGGTGCGTCTCCCGCAGGGCGTCAATCAAGACATCAACTGAATTGAGCACCATGCTCCGACCTTCCAATGCAATTCTGTCTACTATCCTAACGGCCGGGCTTCGAAGGGAAATCTTCTGTCGCCGGGTTTTGCCACAAGAGAACATACTCTAAAAAATCGTTTCAGGCGTTAGGATCAATACCAAGTTGCAAAAAGTCTTAGTGTTCGCTCAAACGATTCGAAGGCAGTTGCAGCGAGGCGCTCGTGCTACGGAAATTTAAAAAGTCATCGCACCTTTTCCCATGATTTCATTGGAAAGTCCCTTCAGGAAATATTTCCTGAATATTAACCGATAGCCTTTGTCCCTAATTTGACGCTCCCGCGTTGAACGTCTTCTTCGACGCTCCGCGTTGTCTATCTAGGCATTCTGTAAACGTCTTAATCGACGCAGAGCGTCGATTAAGACGTTCGACGCCGAGCGTCAAACGAGGTGGAGTTAGAGCCGTGACCGGTAGAGAGTGGTGGCGCACCCGCTTCCTGACGGTCGCGGCTCTGATTTGAAAACTCGTTGATCATTTTCCCACGATTTTCTCAGGTTTCGCCTTCCGGAAATATTTCCGGAAGGCGGTCGCGTTTGAATAACGGGCGATTGAGCGTCGTTCGTTTGAGCAACGTCCAAGCGAGACGCTTGCGCTACGGAAGTTTGAAAAGTCATCGCGCGTTTTTCCACGAATTAATTGGAAAGGCCCTTCTGGAAATATTTCCAGAAGGGTCCTTCTTGTTAGCCGTGACGCGGAGGCTTTGCGCAGTGTAGCGTTTGCCGACCGAGAGCGCTCCGCTGCACAAAACCTTCGCGTCGCGGCTCACGGTTTTGCGCTTTGTCATCGCCTTTTCCCACGATTTTCTCGGGTTTACGCTTCCGGAAATATTTCCGGAAGCGACTGCTTGTTTATGTTGCGTCCCACTAGACAATCGGCTGGGGACCAACCGCATCGCGCACCGTCTCCGGCGAGCCGTACAGCATAAACTTTACGCTTCTCAGTTTGGCGCAGCGGACATACTAGCTTAGGGGCGCTTAAAACGGAAATGCGCGATGGGAGCAAAATCGTTATCCCTCGTTTGACGCTCCGCGTCGAACGTCTGCATCGACGCTCTGCGTCGTCTGTTTCTCTCACGAAATTCAGGCAATTCTGTGAACGTCTTAATCGACGCAGAGCGTCGATTAAGACGTTCGACGCGGAGCGTCAAACGAGGCGCATTGGAAGCCGCGACCGTTATGTTAGGGAGCGGTGGCGCCCCGCTCTTCAATAACGGGCGCGGTCTAACCTGCAACCGCAGGAATCGAAGGAAAACTCTGTCGCTCGCCCGTCCGGCCAACAAGACGGCGTTCGACCTTGACCGCCAGGGGCGATCTCCTTATTATCGCCCGCGCATGAGGGTAGTGGGAGTGGGTAAGCGGGAGAAGCCGCGCGATGGCCGTACGGAAGTGGCTGATCCGCAGCCTATATTTGGCATTCTTGGCCGCCCTGGCCGGCGGGGCGTTCTTCGTCTACACCGAAATGCGTCCCGAGTTCATTCGGACTCAGCTAACCAAACAACTCACCGATCGACTCATCAACGTTGATGTGAACGTTCAATCGGCCCGACTGCGTATACTGGGCGGCATTGCCGTCAACGATCTCAAACTTTTCCGCCACGACGATCCGTCTCGCACGCCCGTTCTTCAAGTTCCCTCGGCAATCCTGCATCACGACAAAGAGCGCTTGAACAACGGTCAGCTGGTCGTGCGCAAGATCGAGATGTTCAAACCGCGTTTGCAGATTGAGCGCGATCTCGACGGCAAATGGAACTTGAACGATCTGGTCAAACCGCCGAAGGACGACGAGCCATTGCCCATCTTCATCATGCATGAGGCGACGATCATATTGATCGATCGACTGCGCAGCGATCAACCGCTCGGAGAATGGAATCAGGTTGAAGCGACAATCGTGAACGATCCGCTGCCGGTTATCACGATGCAACTTCGGGCGCCGGACGGCCGACGGGCGCCTTTACCTTCGATGGAAAGTTCGACAAGCGCACGGGATTTGGCGGCACGCTTGATATGCCCGATATCCCGCTCGGCGCCGAGCTGGCCCGAGCGCTGGAAGCGCTCTGTCCCGAAGCGAGCGATTACGCGAAGCCGCTCTCGGGCAAGGCATCCGCTCATCTGGATGTCGTCTGGCGTTGCGATCGGACGCCGGCTCTGCTGCACGATTTGCGCTTTCAACTGCGGCAGGGGCGCTACGAGCATCCGAACCTGCCGCTGCCGGTCGAGCAAATTGAAGCGGTGGTGCGTAGCCGCAACGGCGACATCACTATCGATAAAGCGACGGCGAAAACAGGACAAGGGACAATCGTCTTTTCACTCGACCTGCCGCACGATTCGCCTGCAACCCCTCAGGCGCCTGCGCCGTCCGGGAATGACTCACATGCGAATGATTCTTCGCCTTTTCACGATCTGAACGAACGTGTGCGCAGCATCGATCTGGCAATCACCAAACTGGTCGTCGCTCCGAGTCTCTTCGATAAGCTGCCGGGCAAGGCAGCCGAAATGCGCGAAATGTTCATGCCCTCCGGGCGGATCAGTTTGAACTATGCTTTCCGACGGCAACAGGCGGGGTGGCAGAAGCGAGTCATCCTCGACTTACTGGGAATGGACCTCAAATATCGCGGTTTTCCGTATCAGGTGCACAATGCCCGCGGACGCGTGGTGCATACAGCCAGCGAAGGCAGCCGTGCCCAGTCGGAAATCGATTTACTTGCCGACGGCGCCGGCTCGACCGTCAGCGTTAAAGGTACCATGAAGGGGAGCCATCCGGACGTTGACGTTGACTTGCGGATCGCAGGCAACGGCGTGTCGCTCGACCGGGAATTGATCGATGCCATGCCCGACGACAACCCGGCCTTGCTACGGCGTATGCACGCCACTGCACGGGGGGACTTCGTCGCGCTGATCCGCCACAACGAGCGCACCCGGCGTGAATATGGACCTGAGGTCTACGACAACCATTTCACGATAAACGTCCGCCAGGCGACAATGACCTGTGAAGAATTTCCATATCCGCTGGAGAACATGACCGGCACGCTCATTGTCCGAACCGTTCCCGAACGCCCGACCCGCCTACCCGATGCGAGTGGTCAAAGGCCTGTCCCCTTGCAGAATGCGGACACGGCGATTCTTGAATTTCGCGACTTTCACGCCACTCGGCACGATGCGAAAATCCGCGGCTCCGGGCGCAAAGACCCGGCTACCGGCGGCAGCATCATGCAGTTGAACATCGACGCAGAATCGATGGCCCTGGACGAAGATTTCCATCAAGCGCTCAGCGGCATCCGCATGGATAACGTCTGGCGTACGGTGATGCCTTCAGGCCGAATTAACCTGAGCGCTCGGGTGAAGCTGTACACGAAGACCGATCCTCATGCCGTTTTGAATGCGGCGGAAGATTTGGAGTTAAGCGTTGCGTTTGCCGGCGGCGCGGCCAAGCCAACTTTCTTTCCGTACGAATTGCGCGAATTGGCCGGGCGCGTAGCCTATGCCAAAAATCGGGTCGACATTCGCGACTTCCATGCCAAGCACGGCGCGTCTTCCATTGGGCTGCCTCTAGCTGAAGTGATTTTCCGACCGAGCGGAGGCTATTGGGCCGACTTGAGACATTTGCAAGTCGATCCGCTCGTCATCGACCAGGCATTTCTGGAAGCGCTGACGCCCTCTTTGCGCAGCGCCTGCGAGTCGCTTGAACTAAAAGGCGCTTCAGCGCTTCATGCAACACGGGTCGTCCTCGATGAGCAGATTGGCCCATTCGTTCCTCATACCCTGCCTGGCGATGCGCGAGGCGTAGCGCCGAGCGAAAACGAGCCTGCGGTCGCAACGATTGCTTCTAGGCCCAAGACCATTCTTCCAACGATTTATTGGGATGGCCGTATCGACATGAAAGACGCGTCGATGAAAACGGGCGTCGATTGGGACAAAGTGCAAGGATCGTTCGCGTCGTGGGGATTATACAAAGGCGACCATCTCGGCGCAGTGCGAGGGAACATTGTCATCGACCGAGGCACGGTGGCCAAGCAACCCGTTGAAGCGGTGACGGCGTCGTTGCGGGTCGATCCGCGTCAGCCCGATGTTTTGAGCATCCCGGCCATTCGCGGAAAGCTCTACAACGGCGACGTCGGCGGCGAAGCCTGGGTCGTATTCGATTCGCCTACTCGCTATGCGTTGCAGTTGAACGCGGCACGCGTGCGCCTGGGCGACATCGCTCGGCAATATCAATTGCCGCCGAAGGCGAATCTCGAAGGCCTTGCCTCCGCGCAGCTTTACTTAGCAAATCGGCTCGATGAACGAACGGGGCAATACGTCTTGCAAGGGGGCGGCGCGATTGATGTGCCGAACGGCAAGCTGCTCAACCTGCCCGTGCTGCTCAATCTTATCAAAGTAATCAAACTGCGCATCCCCGATGATACGGGCTTTGAGGAAGCGCATGCCCTGTTCAATATCAATGGCGATCGGGTTAAGTTCCAGCAGTTGGATCTCATTGGCAATGCCATTAGTTTGGGCGGCGAAGGCGAAATGAAGACCGACGGAACCGACGCCCGTTTCGAATTCTATCCGATCTGGACGAAGATGAAAGAAATGTTCGCCTTGTCTGGCGACTGGACGGGGGCTATCAGCAAGAAGTTCCTCAAGATCAAGGTTACCGGCGATCTCGACGGCAAACTCGACTATCGCGCTGAACCGGTTCCAGGAATAGTTGGACCCGTCAAGCGCGTTCTCGATCGGCACAAGTAACGTTTTCGGGAGGCCTCTGTGGTCGGCAGCATCATCAACCGGCTGATCTTCTTGGAACTGATCAAGATCTTTTTCCTTGCATTGACAGCGCTGACCGGCCTTTTCCTCATCGCCGGCCTGTTACAGGAAGCCAGCCAGCGAGGCCTGTCCATCTGGCAGGTGATCTCGATCATCCCGCTGCTGATACCGAACATGCTCCCCTATACCATTCCGGCGACAACGCTTTTTGCCACTTGCATCGTTTACGGCCGCATGTCCGCCGACAACGAAATCATTGTGCTGAAGGCAGCGGGCGTCAACATCCTGCATATTCTGAAGCCGGCCGTGCTATTGGGCTGTGCGGCAGCAGCTACTACGATGGCGCTCTACTACGACACCATTCCACGGACGCAACGGCAGCTCCGTGAGAAGGTGATGAGCGATGCCGAGGAAGTGCTCTATGGCATAATCAAGCGCGAAGGGTCGTTACGACAGCCGGGCATGAATTACGTGATGTATGTCCGCGAAGTGCAAGGGAAGCGCTTACTTGATGTCGTGTTCAAGAAGCGGTTGCCGCATGGCCCCGGTTACGAAGTCGTTGCTCGGACGCGCAAGGCGCATTTGCGCGTCAACCTCGAAACCAAAGATGTCACCATTGAAATGGGTCAGTGTTTCGTGGTCGGCGAAGGCGGCGGCGTTGGCGCGGCCATGGAACAAAGTTATCCGATCCCTCTGCCCCCCTCATTCGGGGGAAAGGACTGGAGAGATCGCTCGTCCGCGCTCACCTGGGTCGAGCTGCACGAGCGGCTCGGCGAAGCTCAGGAAGACTACCGCCAGGCCAGTGTCCGGCAGGAGCAGTTGGCGCTGCAACGGCCTTCCGCCTCCGCGCCCGCCGACATACAAGAAGCCTTTGCAACCTCGACCAAAGGGGTCAAATTCGAAGTTGAACACAAGCTGCGCTTTGTCAAGAGCATCGAGGTCGAGCTCCAGCTTAGGCCGGCTTTGGCAGTGGGCTGCCTCTGTTTCGTGCTGATCGGCTGTCCTGTCGGCATCTGGGCGAGCCGTTCCGATTATTTGAGCATTTTCGTGATCTGCTTCCTGCCTACGCTGTTCGTTTACTATCCGCTGCTGCTCGCCGGAATGAACCTGGCCCGCGAAGGCCGTGCGCCGGCGGAGATTGCCGTCTGGGTGGCGAACGGCTTTTTAGGGTCATGCGCGCTCATTCTCATCGCCCGCCTGATGCGGCATTGAAGTGGAATTCGCGGACCGGGCTACAATAAACGCCATGCGGCCGCATCTTTTCCTCATCGGCTATCGCGGAACCGGCAAGACAACGGTGGGCGCCCTTCTCGCGCACCAAATCGATTGGCCCTTCGTTGATGCGGATGTGCATCTCGAAGCCGTTCATCATCAGTCAATCAAAGAAATCTTTGCTGCCGAGGGCGAAATCGGTTTCCGCGATAAGGAGTCAGCAGCGTTTGCGGACCTGGTTGAACTCCCCCCGAGCGTCATCAGCACTGGCGGGGGCATCGTCCTGCGCGTCGAAAATCGAACCGCTCTTCGCGCAGGCGGCTTCTCCGTTTGGCTCAAAGCGTCAGTGCCGACGATTGCGGCACGCCTTTCAGGCGATCCAACGACGTTAGAACGCCGTCCCAATCTCACCACCGGCGGAATTGAAGAGATCAAAAGCCTGCTGCATTTCCGTGAGCCGCTCTATCGCCTTTGCGCCGATTTGGAAATCGACACCGAAGGGCGGTCGCCGGAAGCGATTGTCGAAACTATCCTGACCGCATGGACTCCTTCGCATGGTTTTGGCCGCTCTTCGTCTTCTGGATCGGCGCCTGCGTCGGCAGCTTCATCAACGTAGTCGTCGCGCGCTTGCCTCTCGAGAAGAGTCTCATTTGGCCCGGTTCCCGCTGCGGCGCCTGTCTTCAGCCGATTCGCGGATGGGCGAACCTGCCGATCGTCAGCTATCTCCTTCTTCGTGGCCGTTGTCGCACGTGCGGGGCGAGCTATTCGAGTCGATACATGTGGGTCGAGCTCGGCACAGCGATCGCTTTCACCGCCTTATTCTGGTTTGACATTTTGCACAATGGCCATCAAGTCGATTTCGTTCGCGATGCCCAAGGCGAGATCAATCAAGGCTGGATTCCGTGGCACTTGTGGGCCTTTTATCTGCATCACGCCACCCTGCTTGGCTTCTTGATCGCGGCTTCGCTCTGCGACCTGGATGGCCACATTATCCCGTTGCCTCTCACCGTTAGCGGTACACTATTGGGGCTCACATTAGCGGCCCTGTTGCCTTGGCCTTGGCCGAGCACGATGCCACTATTGAGCAACGACCAGCCTTGGTATTTTCTCGATCTGGCCGGCAGGATTCCTCGTGGCATCATGAATTGGCCGGTCTGGGGGCCGCTGCCCGATTGGCTGAGGCCTGGGAGCATACTGCTTGGCTTGTTCACCGGCCTTGCCGGCGCAGCCGCTGGCAATCTCATGATGCGTTCGGTAAAGTTCCTTTTTGAAAAAGGCATGGGCCGCGAAGCGCTTGGCATGGGCGATGCCGATTTAATGATGATGGTCGGCGCCTTTCTCGGCTGGCAACTGGTCGTAGCGTCGTTCTTCATCGGCGCCTTCGCTGCACTGATTCTGGCTGTGCCGATGCTGCTGAGGCGTCGCAGTCGTTATCTTCCGTTCGGGCCAGGCTTGGCTATTGGTGCAGTCGCTGCGTTGCTTGGCTGGCAGTGGATTGGCCCGGGCGTTCAGCCTTTCTGTTTCGATTGGATCATGCTGTTGATCGCCGGCACGGTGATGGGCGGCGGCATGTTCTTCGCCAGTTTGCTCTTAGGCTTGAGGAGACCGGCATGAGCGACATCGTCATCGTCGATTACGGCATGGCCAATTTGCGCAGTGTGCAAAAAGCGTTCGAACGCGTCGGCACAGCCGCGATCATCAGCAGCGATCCCGATCGCATCGCCACTGCGGAAAAGGTTGTGTTGCCGGGCGTGGGAGCGTTCCGCGATGCGATTGCGAAGCTACGCCAGACGCACTTGGATGAGCCGATCATCGACCATATCAAGAGAGGCCAGCCGTTTCTCGGAATCTGTTTAGGCTTGCAATTGCTTTTTTCGCGTAGCCATGAAGATGGGCTTTATCCCGGTCTCGACTTGCTTACGGGCGATGTCGTGCGCTTTGAAAACACCGGCGGCCAGAAAGTGCCTCACATGGGCTGGAACGAACTGAGTTTCAACTCGAAATGCCCGCTGTTTCGAGAACTGCCGCAACGGGCATCAGTCTATTTTGTCCATTCGTATTACGCGGCGCCGGCCGACCGGTCAATAATATCGGCCGAGGCCGACTATCCCACTCCGTTCACCGCCGCTATCTGGC
The DNA here is from genome assembly GCA_963718635.1 of uncultured Planctomycetota bacterium. GTDB lineage: Bacteria > Planctomycetota > Planctomycetia > Gemmatales > Gemmataceae > JAIOQJ01. Next base: position 1,259,995 of record OY970367.1, read on the forward strand.
GCGACGATCTTTTTGCTACGCAATTTCACCCTGAAAAAAGTCAGAACGTCGGCATGCAAATGCTGAAGAATTTTGCCGGGATTTAAGTTGGTTGCGACGCCCGTTAGCCGCGACGCTCTGCGGAGCGCAGTTGCGCTCGTTAGCCGCGACGCTCTGCGGAGCGCAGGTTGCGCTCGTTAGCCGCGACGCTCTGCGGAGCTCCGCAGACCGTCGCGGCTAATCAACTACGGTTTGATCACCACTTTGATGCAGCCATCTTTCTTGTCGCGGAACCTCGGGTAGGCGGCCGGGCCTTCTTCGAGTTTGATCCGATCGGTGATGACGAACGATGGATCGATTTCGTTCGCTTCGATCTTCTTCAGCAGTTGGTGATGGTACTTCGGAACGTGCGTCTGACCGCCTTTGACCGTCAGCCCTTTGTTCATCATGGCGCCGATGGGGATTTTGTCGCCCATGCCAATGTAGACACCCGGAATAGACAACGTTCCACCCTTGCGGCAGCAAATGATCGCTTGACGCAAGACATGGACGCGATCGGTCGCTAGCCCAACTGTAGCCTTGGCCTTGTCCAACACCGAATCGAAGCTGCCGGTCGCATGGGCTTCGGCGCCGACGGCATCTATACACCGGTCGGGACCTCGGCCTTTCGTCATTTCTTGCAGCTTGTCGTAGACCTTTTCCTTCTGGAAATTGATCGTCTCAGCCCGGCCATGTTTCTTCGCCATTTCAAGGCGTTCCGGCACGCAGTCAATCGCGATCACCCGGCCTGCTTTGAACATCCAAGCACTCTGGATCGTGAACTGCCCTACCGGTCCGCAGCCCCAGACGGCTACGGTGTCGCCTGGTTCAATCTCGGCATTCTCAGCCGCCATGTAGCCGGTCGGGAAGATGTCGGAAAGGAACAGGACTTTTTCGTCGGGCAGGTCGGACTCGATCTTGATCGGTCCGACATCCGCGTAAGGCACGCGCAGGTACTCGGCCTGCCCTCCCGCATAGCCGCCAAGCATGTGGGAGTAGCCCAACAAACCAGCCGGCGAATGCCCCATCATCTCTTCGGCGATCTTCGCGTTGGGATTGCTGTTGTCGCAGCACGAAAACAGACTCTTGCGGCAGAAGAAACACGAGCCGCACGAGATCGTAAACGGGACGACGATCCGGTCGCCTTTCTTCAACTTTTGCACGGCACTGCCGACTTCAACGACAATGCCCATCGGCTCATGGCCAATCACATCGCCCGATTTCATGGTCGGCATATAGGCGTCGTACAAGTGAAGGTCGGACCCGCAGATAGCCGTCGCGGTTATCTTCACAATCACATCGCGCGGGTCTTCGATTTTCGGATCGGGGACGTTATCGCAGCGAATATCGCTTTTGCCGTGCCAGCAGAGTGCTTTCATTAATTGGCTCCTAGTGCGAAGGAGCATGGGACCAACCGGGTATGCGCACAATATGCATCGGCGCGAACACTCCAGCAGAGTCTCACCATGCCAAGGGAAAATGAGTCCTTACGCTCCCACCCGGCTACCCGCGAAGGCACTTGGCTGCGTCAGGTCGAACCGTCAGCATGCAAATCGTGTGCCTTGAAATCGTTACAACCGGCATGCCTATCTCGACGGCTCGGCGCCGCCAAGCCGGCTTGACAGGCTTAGCAATTTCACCTTAATCTTCGCAACGCAAGGAACCGCTTAGGATGAGGAACAGGCATGTCGGTTTCCATACGGCGACGGATCGCCCTTTCGCCGTTTCGTCGAAATATCATCGAGATGATGCGCTTGTCGCGACAAATCCCCTTAGTGACGGCCGAACGCCGCATGAGCTTAGGCGCGCTGGTCCATGCGCGACAGGAATGTGCCATCAAGCCGAGTTGGTCGGTGTTGTTTTGCAAGGCGTATTCGTTGGTCGCCGTCCGTCGTCCTGAACTGCGGCGCACATATGTCACTTTTCCGTATGCGCACATTTACGAACATCCAAACAGCTACGCTACCGTGATGGTGGAGCGCGAATATCGCGGCGAGGTTTTTCCTCTCAATTACCGCCTACGCCGGCCCGAAGAGACAACCTTGCTGGATCTGCATCGGAAGCTCGAGGGATATCGAACGGGGCCGATTGACGACGATGAGACGTTTCAACGGATGCATCGCGTCGGTTCGTATCCCTATCTGCTGCGAAGGCTTTCGTGGTGGATGGGCTATCATTGGTCCGGCTGCAAAAGAGCCCGTTACTTCGGGACTTTCGCACTCAGCTCTCCGGCTGCGCGTGGGGCCGGACTTACTACCATTCTCTCTCCGCTCGCCTCGACACTGCACTATGGCCTTTTCAGCGAAGCAGGTGAGATCGATATGCGTTTGACATTTGATCATCGCGTCAATGATGGAGCGCCGATCGCGCGGGCTCTCTCCGAAATGGAAGATGTGCTGCGAACCGAACTGCTCGACGAGTTGAAAAGCATGCGTTCGAACATTTCGGCCGACGCCCAACGAGCACTTTCGTCAGAAGCAGCTTGAATGAGATTGCTTTGGGTTGCGCTAATCGGCTGGCGCACCGGACATAAACCGCCTCGGATGACCGTCTTGACGCGCCCGTTCATTTCTGGGAAGTTTTCCTCTCGCCCAAGCCGTTATCACTTGGCAACGGCGAACCGGAAGGAGCCGGGAAATGGCGCGAGCATTAGGAACACGCACGCAATTATCGTTGGTGATGCCTGCGTTCAACGAGGAAGCCGGCATTCAGCAGGCCGTCGCCGAGGCGTTTGAAGCGTTGTCGGGTCTCGATTACGACTACGAAATCATCGTCGTCGACGATGGCAGCTGCGATCGCACGTCTAAACACGTTTTGGAAATCGCCGAACTCCGTCCTTCGGTCAGACTGATTCGCCACCTCAAAAACAAAGGCTACGGGGCAGCTTTGCGCACTGGTTTTGAAGCGGCAAGGTTTCCAGTGGTTGGCTTCACCGATGCCGACGGACAATTCTTCCTCGAAGATCTCGCCCGCATGATGCCGTCCATTGCCCGCTTCCCCATCGTCGCGGGGCGACGCCGGCAGCGACAGGACCCGTGGCGCCGGCGGTTCTTTTCCTGGGGTTACAACAAAATCGTTCGCCTTCTGCTTGGCACCGGTGTTTCCGACTGCGATTGTGCGTTGAAACTTTTTCGGCGTGATGCCTTGGCACAATTGCTTCCCGAAAGCAAAGGCTTTTTCGTAAACGCCGAGATGCTTTGCCGGGCGCGAAAATTAGGATTCTCAGTTGCTGAGATCGACGTACGGCATCGCCCGCGTCTGCATGGATCGAGCAAAGTATCGCTCAGCGACATCCCGAAAACGCTGAGCACGCTGCTGCCTTACTGGTGGCTGCATGTGGTTCGCGATGCTAGGCCGGTTCTCGAAGAGACGCCCCGAAAATCCGTTGACCGCCATATCAAGCTTGTACCCTCCGCGCTCCTTGCGAAGAAGTCTTCACGCGGAGCGTGAAGAACTAAACGGGATGCGCGTTAGGAAGGTCAGGGGTGGTTAAAGGCGGAAGGGTTGCGCGCACCCAAAGCATCGAAACCGCTTGTGATGCGTGGCTCAGTCGAGTAGGCTTTACTCATGTGCTGTTCGGAGATCAACAGATGATCGCTACGCTACAATCGTTGGGCATCGATCAAATGTCGCTTGATGTGCGACTGGGGCTTGTTCACGATATCTGGGACTCGATCATCGCGGAAAAGCAGCAATCGCTTTTGTCCGAAGGCCAAATCGAAGAGTTGAAACAGCGCATTACGGAAGATGATCTATCGCCGAACGATGTCGTTCCGTGGGAACAGGTCAAAGCCGACGCTCTTGCAAGGCTTCGTCGATGAGTTTGGCAATTCATTTTCGCCGCATGGCGCAGTCTGAATTTGATAGTGCCGTGATTTGGTACGACGAACAACAGGCGGGCATAGGTGACGAATCCGCTTCAGCCGTGGAACAAGTCCTCGACGAAATCGCTCTTCATCCTTATCGATTTCCTATCGTGCTGAATGACGTCCGCCAAGCGCCGGTAAGCCGCTTCCCGTTTTGCATTTATTATCGAGTCAGAGACGGACGAGTGGTTGTCATTTCCGTGTTTCATACGTCGCGAGATCCCGCCGTTTGGAAGAACAGAAAGTAAATTGTTCCGTGGGATGCGCTGTAAAGAATTGGCGGCGCTAATCCGCCTGGTCGATGCAGCACGACAGCGACTTGCCACGCACCAATGTGTAGATTCGATGAATGCTGGCGATTGAAAAAGAACAAGCTGGCGATTTTCCCCCGAGCTGCGATTGCTTGAATTCCGCGACACCGTATTATACGTGTTGATTGAACATGAACGGCATTGCGGAGAACGCGTTGATGGCCAAGACTTTGGAGCGTGCAACAACTGACCCGGAAGCGATGCGCCAGTGGAAAATCATCGATTCCATCGAGACATACGGCATTCGCAACTGGGGCAAAGGCTACTTCGGCATCAATAAGACGGGCCATGTCACCGTTCACCCGAACAAGCTTCCGGAACAGGCGATCGACCTCAAGCAACTCGTCGATGAGCTGCGCGATCGCGACTACCAGCTGCCAATCCTCGTTCGCTTCACCGATATCCTGCGGCATCGCGTCGGCGAAATCGCCCAAGCTTTTCATTCGGCCATCCAGGAATTCCAGTATCAGGGCGACTATTGCTGCGTTTACCCGATCAAGGTGAATCAGCAACGCCATGTCGTCGAAGAGATTCTCGACTTCGGCAAGCCATTCAATTTCGGCCTCGAAGCTGGCTCGAAGCCGGAACTGCTCGCCGTGCTGGCGATCACCAACGGCAACGATACGCCCATCATTTGCAACGGCTTCAAGGACGATGAATTCATCAAGATGGTCGTTCTGGCTCGCAAGCTCGGCAAGAACATTATCCCGGTGGTCGAGCGGATCACCGAGCTCGAATCAATCGTCCGCCATGCGGAAGCGCTCGATGTTCGCCCGGTCATTGGCGTGCGCGTCAAGCTCGCGTCGCGCGGCACAGGACGCTGGAAATCGAGCGCCGGCTATCGCTCGAAATTCGGCCTAACGATCACCGAAGTGCTCGAGGCGCTGGAATACCTCAAAGCGCGCGACATGGCCGACTGCATGCAGCTGACGCACTTCCACCTCGGCAGCCAGATCACCAACATCCGCAAAGTAAAAGAGGCGCTGAACGAGGCCGCCCGCGTCTTTGTCGAACTGCATCGTGCCGGCGCGGGCCTGCGCTACATGGATGTCGGCGGCGGTCTGGGCGTCGATTACGATGGCTCGCAAACCGATTTCGAATCGTCCGTCAATTACACACTGCAGGAATACGCGAACGACGTCATCTTCCGCATCAAAGGCGTCTGCGACGAGGCCGGGGTGCCCCATCCGATCATCATTTCGGAATCGGGCCGGGCGGTGGTCGCCTATCACAGTGTGCTGGTTTTTGATGTGCTAGGCACATCGAACTTTGATCGCTGTGATGCGCCGGAAGAAGTGCCTGCCGACGCCCCGCAACCGATCGCCGATCTTTTCGCCATCCACCGCGATCTCGGCAAAAAGAACTTTCTCGAAGGCTACCACGATTCGCTGCAAGCAATGGAGGAGACGCTCAATCTGTTCAACCTCGGCTACCTGACCATTGAACTGCGAGCGCTCTCCGAACGGCTCTTCTGGGCCGTGGGCCGAAAGTTGCAACGACTCATTCGCGAAATCGATTACGTGCCGGAAGAACTCCAGAATCTCGACACGATGCTCTCGGACACATACTTTTGCAACTTCTCGGTGTTTCAATCGATGCCCGATAGCTGGGCGATCAAGCAACTCTTTCCCATCATGCCGATTCACCGCTTGAACGAAGCGCCTTCGCGCCGTGCGGTGCTCGGCGACATCACTTGCGATTCCGATGGCAAAGTCGATCAATTCATCGACCTGCGTGCGGTGCGCAATACTCTCGAATTGCATCCGTATACAGGCGAACCGTATTACCTGGCATCGTTCCTGCTCGGCGCCTATCAGGAAATTCTGGGCGACCTGCACAACCTCTTCGGCGATACTAACGCAGTTCATGTGAACCTCGAAGACGATGGCAGCTATACCATCGACGAATTCATCCCCGGCGACACCGTCCGCGAAGTGCTCCACTACGTTCAATACTCCGCCGAAAAACTCATCGACCGGATGCGCAAAGACGTGGAACGTGCCCTACGTGCCGGCAAAATTTCACTCAAGGAATCCCGCGAGTTTCTCAGGTTCTACGAATCGGGCATGGAAGGGTACACGTATCTGGAAGAGTGAGGTGGCTTAGCTGCTAACGGGAAAAACAAAGGGGGCGGCAGTCATTCGAAACGACTTCCGACCTCTTTGTGTTTTGCCCACAGCGGAACGGCAAAAAAGATTTCCGATTTTGAGCACGCCTAAGCTAGTGTGTCGGGTAATCGACGCAGAGCGTCGAAGAAGACGTTCGACGCGGAGCGTCAAACGAGGAGGGCGGTGCGCCTTGCGCTCCGCACAGCGTCGCGGCTAACAAAGTCATCTCGTTACGCGGCTCTGCCGCGTAACGGGTCGTCGAGGCTCTGCCTCGCGCGTGACGTTGCGTGCTAAAGCGATGGTCGCTTTTCGCCCCGCGAAACAAAAACCTTTCGCGGAGCGAAAGGCGACTTTGAAGGGTTTTCACGGACCCTTCGGGAAATATTTCCCGAAGGGCGTTTCCAATTATTTCGTGGGAAAACGCGTGATGAGAATACAAAACCGGTTAGCCGCGACGCGAAGGCTTTGCGCAGCGGAGCGCTTTCTTGCCGAGCAGCGCTCCGCTGCGCAAAGCCTTCGCGTCGCGGCGTGCGCCGTGAGAAGGTATGGTTTTTCAGTGGGTGAAAGTCCCACCCGGTAAGTTTAGTCGTTTTCCGACCGGTAGCAATCCAAGCGGCGGTGGAGGCAACGAAGCCGTCGGAGCCTTGGATGGAAAGGGTCATACAGTGACTCCGCGAGAGAGTGGGCCGTAATGTAACGTGAACGCCAGCAAGCTCCGAAAACGAGTGATGCAGGAGCCGACCCTGTGCCGCGAAGGGGAAGGCCGCCGGAAGCAACCACAGACTCCAGGTGCGGAGTTCAATCGCACCGAAAACGAATGGGTTGCTTCTCCTGCCGGAGTAAGGGCGACAGCACGCTCTCAAAGGAAGACCATGCAACACGGGAAGCCTGCTTGGTGATCGCGTGTGACGATCAACCGGAGACCCGCGAGGGAGAGGCCGGGCCAAGTCAGGTGGCGGAGGGGCTCGTAGTACCGTTGAAGCCGGGTAATGCCGGTGGAGGGAAGGGGCCTCAGTTCTTGTACGGTGTCGAAAGAAGCGACAGCCCGAGGGATTGACATGTTTCTACCAACCCCACCGGAAAAGGTTGAGAAGCTTCGGACGGCACTACACACGAAAGCGAAAGCTGAACCTGAGTTCCGCTTCTATGCGCTGTACGACAAGATGTATCGGATGGACGTTCTGATGCACGCCTACGCTCGTTGCCGAGCGAACGACGGAGCAGCGGGGGTGGACGGTCAGACGTTCGAAGACATCACGACGTACGGTCCGGCGAAGTGGCTTGGGGAACTGGCGGAAGAGTTGAAGACGCGGACGTACAAGCCCCAGGCGGTTCGACGGGTATGGATTCCGAAGGCCGATGGGAAACAACGACCGCTGGGCATACCGACGATACGGGACCGAGTGGCGCAGATGGCGGCAGTGTTGATACTCGAACCGATCTTCGAGGCGGACCTGCAGCCGGAGCAACACGCTTACCGGACGGGGATAGGCGCTCACGACGCTGTGAAAGCGGTGCAAGCGCTGTTGGACGATGGCTATACGGAGGTGGTTGACGCGGACTTGAGCGGCTACTTCGACAGCATTCCGCACGCCGAGCTGATGAAGTCGGTGTCGCGTCGGATCGTGGATCGACACGTGCTTCACGTCATCAAACAATGGCTGGAAGCGGCGGTCGAGGAAACGGACGAGCGTGGGCGGAAGACGCGGACGACCCGCAACAAGGACGAGGGGAGGGGCACTCCGCAAGGAGGGGTCTTGTCTCCGCTGTTGGCGAATCTGTATATGCGTCGCTTCATTCTGGCCTGGAAGGTCCAAGGTCACCAAAGGCGTTTGGACGCTCGCATCGTGAACTATGCGGACGACTTCGTGATCTGCACGCCGGGAGGCCTAGCCGACGAGGCGATGGTCGAGATGCGTGAGATCATGGGGAAGCTGCGGTTGACGGTCAACGAGAAGAAGACGCGGCGGTGTGTTCTGCCGGAAGAGACGTTCACGTTCTTAGGCTACACGTTCGGGCGGTGTTACTCGCGTAGGAACGGTCGTGCGTATATCAGCCCACGACCGTCGGATAAGAAGATCGGAGCCATGACCGCGAAGGTCAGCGAGATGACCCGAGGGCGAACGACGTGCCGGGAAACCGAAGAACTTGTGGGAAGCCTGAACTCGGTCCTAAGAGGTTGGGCCAACTACTTTTGTTACGGTCCGGTAACGGAGGTCTATGCGACACTGATGGATCACGTGCGCTGTAGGCTGCGTCGGTGGCTGGGCCGGAAGCATCGCGTGCGAGGTTCGAGTATCACTACGTACTCGCGACGATACCTGCACGAGGAGTTGGGACTGATCCAACTGGAAAACTTCCGCCCACGCCGGCTGTTTGCGAAGGTGTGAGAGACAAGTCCGAGAGCCGGATGCGGGAAATCCGCCCGTCCGGTTCGCCGAGCGGGGAGTGGAAACGGACGGACCGAAGCAGATGGGGCGTAGCGACAGTGTTCAGACCGGCTACGCTTGTTGTCCATCGGAACGTTCGCACCGCGCCACTCCTCGACTCTACTAACGCAACGTTGCACGGACGAATCAAGATGCGGCATGAAAGTGTGAACGTGTCACACTCAAGTGAAAACGTTTTCACTTCGAACGGTTCGCAGTCGGAGGGTGGGCAAGTGAATCGGGTGGGTTTCGCTACAAAGTCCCTTGCTTGCGCGTCGGGCTCAAGAAGGTGGGAGATCACGCTTGATCGCTATCGGTTAATATTAAGGAAATATTTCCACAAGGCACTTTGCGAGAAAATCGTGGGGAAACGCATCGAAGAAATGCGGAAAGAAGATAAATCAAACGCCGATCATTATGACAGCGAATCGCTTGGGGAAATATTTCCCCAAGCGGGAATGGGAGAACATCGTTGTTCGTGAAAGGTGGGTTTCGCAAAGCCTTCACCCACCCTGCAAGAGACTCCGTTGCCGGCACCTTTACTTCGACCGCTTCAGCTTCTGTTCCTTGCCTTCGTCCACCATTACCATTTCATCGGCGTTGATGGACTTCAGCGTCGATTTGCGGGTGATGCTTTTGTCGGCGCCGGGGGGCGTCACCGTTACTTCGAGGGTGTTGTCGTCGATGAACTTGTATTTGCCGTCGAGGTTCAGATTGAGGCCGTTGCCGGTGACGGCGATCTTCACGGAGCCATCTTTCAGAAACTCGATGACTGTATCGATTCCTTTGTTCTTCGCTTCTTCCGGAATCCATTTGCCAAGGATCAGCTCTTTATTGTCAGCCGCGCAGAGATTGGAGGTGGTGAACCCCGCGAGCGACACAACTGCGAGAAACAACATCATCGTCTTCATGGGAATCCCCTGGTGAGTTAGAAAAACGCGTTTGCTTATCCTATCGAACGCTGCGGAAAAATAAAACTGGTCGCGTCGCAAGTTTGCCGTTCATGCTGCGAAGTTTCAGAAAGTTGCCTTCTTTTCGGCAAATCGCGAGTGCGTGGAACTACTGGCAGGCGGAAGTTGTCGTGCTGCGACTGATATCCTGCCGGAGAGGTGGTTCTTTGCTCGGCCCGTCGTTAAGGAATGAAGATAATGGCAACGCAACGGATGATGGTCGCGACTTTGGCAGGTCAAGCTGCAAATGTCGTTAAGTTCCTATTCGAACACTGGCGCTCGGACCGTGACCCCGTAGCCATAGACGAGTTTTGTGCAGCGATGCGCGCAAACTCGCTATCACCGTCGGTTGTATACTTCACCGAGTGGGTTGATCGCTGGCTGATGGGCGATCTAGTTCCTGGTCCCGGCGCCGTCGATGGCCAACGGTTTAAAGCGACTTGTCTTACGCCCGCCGAAGCAATCAAATGGGCTGAAGACTGCGGCAGCCAGTTCGATGAGCAAATCTGGATGGCCGCCCGCCTTCGAGAAGCGGCCGCCGGTTGGCGCGGCGCGGCCGAGCCTTATGCGATTGTCCTTATCCGCGAAACGGTCGGGCCTTCGGCGGATGATGAGGCGATACTCGCGGCTGCGGAGCGTGTTCCGCAGTGGCTTCGCGGCTGGCCCTAATTGAAATCTTTCCCAATCAGGAACAGGCTGAAACGTTGCATCTCTATTAGATGGCACCAGCGTACGGCTTTGTCAACCTTCCGGAATAGGAGGCGAGCATGTCTCTTCAGCTATACAGCGAAGTTCGTATTATTTGTTTGAAGCGAAGCCTTGAATCCTACGATGGGTGGAGGATGAACCAGCGCCCGCCTCGATTGGGCGATTGCGGCTTCATTGTCGAAATCTTGCAAGCCCATGGCTTGCCCGATAACTTTGTAGTTGAGTCGAGCGGGCCAGACGGCTCAATTGTATGGATCGGCGACTTTACAATTGAGGAAGTTGAAACGGTCGCCAACAGCCAATAGTCTTCGAAAGTTACAGTGTGCCATCAATTATGACCCAAACGACTACATTTACTGAGCGTGTCCGAGCAGTGTTCAAACCAACTCCTCGAGGAGTCGTCGGTCTGGTTGATGATTTACTGGTTGTCAGCCAGGCCAATCAACTTCAGATCAATTTTGTAAAAGATCGCTGCTGCATTCACACCGTTGAGTCAAGCTTTCGTGAGACGTTCGACTTACCCTTTGCTAAGACCGTTTTCCGGGCGGTACTGGCTCGCATTGCTGCTCTCTGCAATGAGCATCGCCCGAACTCGGCTACACCTTATCTTGGTGAAGGCGAGATCGTTGTCCCGACCCCCCGGCTAGAAAAGTGCGTTGCACGTTCAACATGCTACGTTTCTTTTGCGAATACTCCTTCTGAACAGCGTCTGGAAATAAGATCATCCACGCTTTGTGTCCGCGACGCTCAAGCGGATCTAGGCAACCCCGCCCGGCGTCAACCAGAGACCGCTATGCCAGTTTTGTAGCCGTGACGTAGTGAAGCTTTTCGCAAATCTTAACCTTCGGACGAAACACCCGAGCTGGACGCGTGAGCGACGGATAGTGTTGCAGCAGCATCGCTTACGCGTCCGGGGTGAATTTTTAACGCCACAGCACAACTACCGGAAGTTAGACTAATGCGTTACGCCGTCGTCATCGAAAAAGGTCCTACCAGCTACGGGGCGTACGTTCCCGATCTGCCCGGTTGCATCGCGGTGGGAGAAACGGTCGAGGAGGTCAGAAGGTTGATCGCCGAAGCCGTCCCCTTTCATTTGGACGGACTGCGTGAAGATGACCTACCGATCCCGATTCCCGAAACGGAATGCGAATACGTTGAGGCTTAATTGCACCTGAAAAGTATCGACCAGCAAGTAACGTTTAGCCGTGACTCGAAGGCTTTGCGCAGAGTCGTGTGAGGCTTGCTAAACGAATAGCTGCTGTACGTGCATCAGCACGCGACTCTTTGCAAAGCCTTCGAGTCGCGGCTAAACGAGAAACATGGCTAAACGAAACATTGCAAATAAATTACGTTAGCTATAAACCCGGTAGTCAATCGTCGGGAAGGCGTTGTGCCGGCGCTCGAGTTCTTTCAGCCAGGCGTCGTCAACCGTGTCGGCTTTGATGTGCTCATAGAGATGATTGAAGTTGAGTACGTGCGTATGCGTGCGGTTGACAGCATACTCCACCATGGTCCCTGTTTTCATGATGAAGGCCCAGTCTGAGGATTGAGCCATCAAGAGTTCGCGGGCCGCTTGATTCAGGGCGCAGTCTGCAGATCGGTAGGCTCTGGGTAGGCTTTCGCCAATTCCACCATACGCTCGGCATTGATATGCAGATGGCGATAAATCCAGTCGTTTGATTCGTTGAGCCAAACTTCGCAGTAGCCGTTGTAGCCCCAGCTCGAAAATTGCGGTTGGCAGCGCTGGATCGGCTGGTGCCGATCGAGGTATTCCGGCACCGTGATCGTCCTAACTGTCTCCTGGTCGAAACTCATTTTCCGCAGCAAGAAGTTGATCCAGTCAGGCCCTTCGAACCACCAATGTCCAAAGAGCTCCGCGTCGTAGGGGGCGACGATCAGCGCTGGTCGATCCCCCATCGAAGCGCTGAGCCATTCCACCTGCTTTTCACGATTGAACAGAAAGTTAGCAGCATGCTCCGATGCCTGATCCAGCGCCTTTTGCATCTGGTAAGGCTGCTTGTTCTCCGTTCGCCCGGTGATCTTGAAGTATTTGATCCCCGTATGATGGCGAATGCCCATCGAATGCAAATGCGGCTTCAAATATTCGAAATCGAGGTCGAAGCCGATATCGCGATAGAACTCGCGATAGTTGTAATCGCCCGGGTATCCTTCGAGCGCGCTCCAAACCTGTTTCGAAGATTCCGTGTCTCGCCCTAAGCAGTAGACGCCGCTGTTGGGACATTGAATGGGGGCGTAAATGCCGTACTGAGGGCGCGGATGGGCGAAGATGACCCCGTGCGTATCGGTGAAGAAATAGCGGATCCCGCTGCGCGCGAGAAGTTCGTCAACGCCTTCTACGTACCCGCATTCGGGAAGCCAGATGCCTTGCGGCCTTTTGCCGAAATGGCGCTCGAATTCGCGAGCGCCAATTTCGATCTGCGCGTGAATCGCTTCTTTATTGCGATCCATCAACGGCAAAAACCCGTGCGTGGCGGCACACGTGATGATCTCGAGTTTGCCGGCATCGAAAAAGCGCTTGAAGCCGTTCAATAAGTTGTGGTCGTACTCTTTGACGAACAGTTCACGGCAGCGCGAAAAGCGGTTGATGTACATCTCGGCCAGGCGATGAAATTCGGGCTGCCAGCGCGTTCGTTCGAGCTCCTTGCCGGCCAGCACGATCAGGTTTTCGATGTGGCGCACATAACGATACTGCAGCAGGGGATCCGAAAGCATGCCCGCGAGCGTAGGCGTGATCGACATCGTCAGACGCCAATCGACTTTATCGCGCTCCAAACCGTCGAAAATTTCGAGGAGCGGAATGTACGTTTCAGTAATGGCCTCGTAAAGCCAATCTTCTTCCAGGAAATCGTCGTATTCCGGGTGCCGAACGTAGGGCAGATGAGCGTGCAGCACCAGGGTCAGGTAGCCCAGCGGCATATCAGGATCTCACGGATGAACCAGCGCGGAACCACGACGGAGTTGTCGATGACTTTTTAGATCAACGAGGATGGTGATAGGACGGACGCAACGGATTTCAAGCGCTTTGTCCGAGCAATATTGCAACAGAAGCGAATGGGCGAGCCGGGTGTGTCAGCGGCGGAGAATGCAAGCATTGCGAAGATCTCACTTCAGTCGCTTACGCTTCCGGCTCGTCAAATCCCGGTTCGCTGGAACAATCGATGCAACCGGAATCAGCCGCGCAAGACCGTTGATTAGCCTCTTTAGCCGGAATCTCCGCACTTTCCTCGCTTCATTATCCCTTGTGTCGGCGGTCGGATGATTTACAATCAAGGAGATGGTCTGCAAACACCACAACTGAGACCATTCGTTAGCCCCTTGATCCTTACGCCGATTTCCGAAGAGATAAGCCGCCATGGCTCAATACTATTTGTCTCTTGAAGAGGCAGCCAAAAAGCTCGGGCTTTCGGTTCCCGATTTCAAACGTCGGCTGCGCACCGAGTGGACGCATATTCGCCCGTTGCAAGACGGCAGCACGCAACGCTTTCGTCCGAGCGATGTCGAAGAACTCGGTAAGCAGATCGGCATGGGCAGCGACGAGGAATTTCAGCTCGTCGATCCTTCCAGTGACGAGATGCCCCTACAGCTGCATCTTGCGGAAGATGAACCGCGAACAATCAAGGCGCCGTCGAGTAAGAAGCTCACTTCGCCCATCAAAAAGAAGAACGACGAGGACGAGGCCGTTCTGCGATTGACGCACGACGAGCTCGACTTGGGCGACCCGGACGTTTTCTTGCTGGCCGACGAGCCACAAACGAAGAAAATGTCGAGCAAGAAAATGAAGCCGGTGGCGAAGACGGATAGCGATGTCCGACTGGCGCAGAGCGGCAAGATCAAACGCCCGGTTCTAGCCGAGCCTTCGGACGAAATCGAACTCGACATCCTGCCCGAAGGGGGTTCTTCGAGCAAACTGAGTGGCGTGGGCAAAATCTCTTCGGCCAGCTCGGGTCGCTTGACGCCGACTAGCAAGGTTATGTCGCCCAAGTCAGCTAAACTCCCGGCCATTACCGAAGCAGACAGCAGTGAATTCGAGTTGAATCTCGATGCCGCGAGCAGCGATGAATTTGAACTCTCGTTGGCGAACGATGACAGTGATGAGATTTCGCTGGGCCAATTGCCCGAGCCATCGTCATCGGACAGTAAGGCAGGACTGGCAAGCGGCATCAACATCGGCAAACCGCGCAACCTTGGGCTATCGCTCGAAAAACGAGGCGATGGACGTAGCTCGATCAAGCTAGGCGCCGTGAAGTTGGATGGTCGTGATGTCGGACGAAGTTCAAAGAAGCTTCCGGCCGTTAAGCCGGGCGCTGACGACGAAATCGATTTCGAGCTTAGTCTCGACCAACCAGGCACATCGAGCAAGAAGCTGAGATCCACGCCGAAGATCGTTGCAGACGACAGTGAATTCGATCTGACGCTCGATGAACCGGCGGACCTGGCCGCAGACTTGGACGAATCGACAGGCAGTTTCGGGGTGGCTGAGGAACGCAAGAACGACATCTTCGAAACGGATTTTGAAATCCCGGCTCTCGATGACGACTCGGCCTCCGAAGCCGTTGCAATCGACGAAGCGGACACCGATCTCGAAAGCAGCGATTTCGATCTGGCGATTGACGATTCGGGCGAAATGGATGTCGAAGAAGAGAGCGGCAGTCAGGTGGTCGTTCTCGACGATGAAGAGATGGAAGCGCCGAAGCGCAAAAAAACGGGAAAGAAAAAGAAGGCGGCGGTCGAGGTTGACGAAGATGTCGACATCGCCGAGGACGGCGTGGATTTTAGCAGCGATGCTGTCAGTTTCGACGATATGGAACTGGATGAAAGCGTCTCGGCTAGTAAAGCGTTGCGCGGCCAACACCGCAAGCACGACGATGAAGAACGCGTGCTGGTCGTTCACGGCCAACCGTGGGGAATAATGCCTGCGTTAGTGATGCTGCCCACCGTGTTTATCATGTTCATCGGCGGGCTGATGGCCTACGAAATGATGCACTCGATGTGGGGCTATCATCAACCGAATGGGTCAACCAGTCTTGTGATTGATAAAGTGGCAGAGACACTTGACATCAAACAGGCCGAACCGGCTGCAGTGCCCAAGAAAGCGGTGAACTGATAGTTGCTCAATCCGCGCCGGACGCGTTACTGACGAGATTGCCCAGGCTTTGAAGGCGCCTACGAGCCTGAAGCGCCAGCGAAGAGCTCCTTCTCTCTTCGCTGGCGCTTTCAGGCTCGTGTCAGTTGTCGATTTACCGATATTTCGCTGGACAATACACTTCCCTGTGGGTAATCTCATTTGGGTAGCGCCCGCCACATCACGTTTTGATCAATGTCAAGTCATTCGCCGGCTGCACCGTCGAGAATTTATCATGAGTTCGAAAAGAGCGGCTTTCACGCTGATTGAACTGCTTGTCGTCATCGCCATTATTGCCGTGTTGATTGGCCTGCTGCTGCCGGCCGTGCAACAAGTTCGCGAAGCGGGCAACCGCGCTCGATGTCAAAACAATTTGAAGCAGCTTGGCATTGCCATCCATAATTTTCATTCCGCGAATGCCTCGTTGCCCACGTATAACGGCATCTTCCCGGCCGTGGGAGGCTTAACAACGCAAGCGGCGAACCCCAACGGCGTTTACGGAGGTTGGTACGTCCATCTCCTGCCTTTCGTCGAACAGGACAACCTTTACAGCCAAATTGCGTCTGACTTCGCGAGTCACGGGAATGGCAATACGGCCGTCAGCGCTCCGGCAACGGGCACCTTGGTGACACCCGCCGTTCCCGCCCGAACGATACCAGGCGTCCTCGTTTCGCCAGCTATCCCGGCGACGTACAACCAGTGGAATGCAGTCAAAACAAGCGTATCGGTCCCTGTCGCCACCTATAACGGCTACACGATTTATCAGACGCAGTTTCAACCGGCAAAGTACCCCGACCCCGGAACGGGAGTAGCTGCAGTCTATTCGCCCGGTCCGGTTACCATTCCTGCAGTGCCCGCCGTTTACGATCCGCCAGGCAGTGGGCCGGTCAATGGCTATGTCGGGCTTTGGAACCCCACGGTCAAGGCAACCAAGTTCCGAATGTTGCAATGCCCCTCCGACTTGAGCGTATCGAGCGATCCGCAGGTAAGCCAGGGCCAGGTCTACATGACAAACGCAAGCGGCCCGTTCGGCAGCACAAATTATCTGGCCAACTGGAACGTCTTCTCCACCGGCAATGCCACTTTGGGCTATACGGACGCTCCTGGCAATTTCACCCTGATAACTGATGGATTGTCTAACACGGTCATGTTCGCCGAGGCATACTCGTGGTGCGATGGCTTTGGCCGAACCGCGCTTGAGCCTTGGTTGACTAACGGCAACATCGGCCCAACAGGCGGAAAGCACAATTTTGGACTGACCTATAGTTTAGGCAGCAACTCGATCAGCGCTCCGGGAGTCGATCCCATTTCGCTTTCGAATGCCAACGGCAACCCGGTGCCGCTTTCGAATGGCTTTGTATTTCCGCTGCAGATCCGACCGATCGCCAAGCCCCACCCGTGCGACCCCGGCAAGACGTGCTGCAATAACATGACGGTTCAATCGGGACATCAAGTGCTAAATGTGGTATTGGCTGACGGCAGCGTGCGCTCCGTGGCCGGAACGATTTCGCTCGACACCTGGCGTAAAGCGCTCCTTCCATCGGACAACGAAACGATGGGCGCCGATTGGTGAGATTAGCGTAAGCGTGGCGGGCTGCCTACGGACCACACAACGTGCGCAGATACATACTCTGGTAAACGGCAGTCCGGCCCGCGGCTGGGGCTTTCTTTTCTCCTCATTAACATTTCGCAACAAACGTCTCGTGCCGGGGTATAACAAAGAAGAGTCAGTCCCCCGCCAGCGCGGATTGTTTCCATTTATTTTCAATGTCACTGAGGTTGTAAGCCATGCGAACGATTCTTGGATTCGGTTCTTTGTTGGGCGTTATCGCCCTGATCGCCACAGAAGCTAATGCCCAGCGGCCCTTTGGCGGCGGCGGCATGATGGGCGGCGCGGGCAACATTGGCTTGTTAACCAATAAGGGAGTTCAGGAAGAACTGAAAATCACGGATGAACAGAAAGAGAAGGTGATCGAAAAATCCAAAGGCATGGGCGCGAAATTCCAGGAGACGTTCGCCAAGCTGAAAGATGTGCCGAAGGAAGATCGCCCAGAAAAAATGCAAAAAGCGTTCAAGGATATTCAAGAAAGCGTCAACAAAGAATTGGCGGAGATTCTCAAGCCGGAGCAGATGAAACGGCTGCGCCAGATCGAGCGTCAGCAGAACGTGGCCAACGCCTTGATGAATGACGAAGACGTCAAGAAGCAACTCAAAATTACCGAAGAGCAGTCTGCCAAAATCAAGTCGATCAGCGAAGAGACCAATAAAGAAGTGGGCGACCTCTTTAAACAATTTAATAAAGAAAACCCGCGCGAGACGCAGGAAAAAATCGCAAGCTTGCGCAAAGAAGGGGGCAGCAAGGCGGTCGCCGTGCTTGATGATGAGCAGAAGTCGAAGTGGAAAGAACTCGTCGGCGACCCTTACGAAGTGAAATGGGAAGGCCGGTTTCCCAAGTAACGCGAAACAGGCGAGCCGTGAGCGTGAGCGACCGGAGAAAAAAACGAACGCAGCATTCGAAATAGTTCCCCGGTCGCTCACGCTCGCGGCTCGCCAAACATGCAGAATCGCTCTTCGCTTCACTCCTTGAACATGTCAACCATTACGCCTAAACCCCGCGCCCGCTTGGCGCCTTCGCCGACGGGCGCTCAGCACGTCGGCAATGCACGCACGTATTTGATTGCCTGGCTGTCGGCGCGAACGCAGGGCGCTTCCATTGTCTTGCGCATTGAAGATATCGACTCACCTCGCGTCAAAGCCGGGGCGGCCGAAAGTCTGGTCGAAGATCTGAGTTGGCTCGGCCTCGATTGGGACGAAGGGCCTTTTCTCCAGACGGAGCGACTGCCGCTTTATGAAAGCGCCCTTCGACGATTGCAAGAGGCCGAGCTGGTTTATCCATGCACTTGCACGCGTTCAGACATCGCCGAGGCTGCCAGCGCTCCGCATCAAGAGCACGAAGGGTCGGCCTACCCCGGCACCTGCGCCGGCCATCGGGCGCGTGATGCCGCTTCAATAACAATCCCGTTTGCGTGGCGTTTTCGGGCTAGTCATTTTGGCGGCTACCACGATTGTTTTCTCGGCGACGTGCCGAACCCGTCGGGAGCGGCAAGCGGTGATTTTGTGGTTTGGAAATCATCGCAAACGCCTGCTTACCAATTGGCGGTCGTGGTCGACGATGCCGAGATGCGCATCACGGAAGTCATTCGTGGCGACGACCTCGTCCCATCGACACCGAGGCAGCTGCTGCTCTATCAAGCTTTGCATTTGGAGCCTCCGCGATTTTGTCATGTACCGTTAGTCGTCGGCCCCGATGGACGTCGGCTCGCCAAACGACACGGAGATACCCGGCTCTCAACACTGCGCGACGCCGGCGTTCAGGCAGAGGCACTTCTTGGTCTGCTTGCCTGGTCATGCGGTTGGCTGCCCAGCATCAAGGCAGTCAGCGCCCGAGACCTGCTACCGCTGTTTCGGTTGGAAACGATTCCACGGGCACCCTTTATTTTGACGCCGGATTTGCTGCGAGGGATTGGGTGTGATTGTTGAAAAGCGTCTACGCGAAAGCTTTGTGATCGATCACCTTCCGCATCAGGTTTCGCCGCCACCCTGCTTGTCGGGGTGGAGCGCCGGTTTATAACCGGTCGCTCTAGCTACGAACTTGCGCCCCACCCCGGCAAGCTGGGTGGCGGCGTCTCGGTGATTGGCGAGGCCTTCTAGCTACGAACTTGCGCCCCACCCCGGCAAGCGGGTTGGCGACGACACCAAAGGCAGTCAAATGGGAACTTGCTAAATCGGTATCCTAAACCGGGCCCTGCGAAATATACTGTCTCTGAGACGGCCGTTCGAAGAGTGATGATTTGACACCACCAAAGGGGAAGTTTGTGAATACAACCGCATCCGGATTGCAGATTGAAGATCTCGTGGTTGGCACGGGGACGGAGGCTGTCGCGAGCAAGACAGTTGAAGTTCATTACACCGGCACACTGGCGAACGGTTCGAAGTTCGACAGCAGCCATGACCGGAACCAGCCCTTTTCCTTCAAGCTGGGCGCGGGCCGAGTTATCAAAGGCTGGGATGAGGGAGTGGCGGGCATGAAGGTCGGCGGCAAGCGCAAGCTTGTCATCCCGTATCAGCTGGCCTACGGCGAACGCGGTTCGCCGCCCGTTATCCCCGCGCGGGCCGAGTTGACCTTCGAAGTCGAATTGCTCAAAGTTTTATGATCGATTTTTCAAAGGAGATTGAATATGTCGAAACTTGGTTACATCACGCTCGGCGCCCTCGGGCTGTTGGCGATCCCCGCCTTGACGGTGGTGCTGGTTCAGCAGTCGAAGCCGACGACCGCGAATGCCGCGAACGCCGTTAAGGCAGTCGATCCGAAGGACGAAGAAGGAACTGTCACCAGTAAGACCGGTTTGAAATACAAGGAACTGAAAGTGGGCGATGGGGCCGAGGCCAAAGCGGGCCAGACGGTGGTGGTGCACTACACCGGCACTTTGACCGATGGCACGAAGTTCGACAGCAGCGTCGATCGCAAAAGGCCTTTCGACTTTCAACTCGGGGCTCGCCAGGTTATCAAAGGCTGGGATGAAGGCGTTGCCGGCATGAAGGTCGGCGGCAAGCGCAAGCTCGTGATTCCCTACGAGCTTGCCTACGGCGAAGATGGCCGACCGCCGGTTATCCCGCCCAAAGCAACGCTGATCTTCGAGGTCGAACTGCTTGAAGTGAAATAGTCCTTCCGCCTTAGGCAGAAAGAGGCATCGTATTTGCACCTTTTTGTTGAAAGCGGTATGCCATCCAATTTAGGCGAGCCGGGAGCGTGAGCGACCGGAGAAAGACGGGAAAACTTTCTCCGGTCGCTCACGCTCCCGGCTCGCCAAATAAATCGATTGGTGTACCCAACACAGATGCGAGGCATGGATGCCCTTTCCGTTTCTGGAATGGGAGACAATGATGAAGCGATACTTGGTCTTACTTACCTTCGCCATGCTTTTCGGCATCGCCGATGCGGCGGTCGCTCGGCCTCAACAATCGGGCGGGATGAACTACATCTATCCCGACGGTACAATCGCCTATAATTACGGTTTGAACAATACCCGCTCCAATTACTACGTGATCCCGCCCGTCAACCAAGGTTACTACGGGCCGAACACCTATAACGGCTATGGTTACCAATACCAAAACCAGTATCCGCAAAATGTGCCGTACAACAATAACGTACCGAGATATCCCCGCTGGTATCAGCGGGATTACAACCGCTAACAAATCGCGAGCAAGGCCGGCAGTCTTAAAAAGCTGCCGGCCTTTTTTCGTTGGATGGGGCAAATCACTTTTAAGCGCGCCTAAGCTAGTTAGGTCGGATGTAGAGCGTGCTCAGAGCCACGGCCGTTAGTGAGTGGAGGCGAAACACGAAAGAATGGCTATCGGTTAATATTCAGGAAATATTTCCGGAAGGCACTTTGCGAGAAAATCGTGGGAAGACGCTTCGATGAAACGCGGAATTCGGAATTCGGAATGAATAAGAAATTCGACAAAAAGATGCCGGCAAAAATATAAGACCAAGACTCTGATTAATGTCTTATCTTTTTGTCCCAAATTTTTTTGTTGGGATTATGTAGCTACATGAAAATTTGAACGGTTCGCAGTTTAAAGTGTGAACCGTTCACACTTAAGAAGCTCAAGCCCGTAACTCGATGATCCCAGTCGAGGTGGAATCGACTCTACTGTAAACGGTTTATAGTCGAATCGATTCCACTTCATTTATCGAAGTCCAATAAAATGTCCGTCTGTAAACGGTTTACAGTGAATGCAGCAGTACCGTCGAAACCTCTGACGGCAATCTGTCTTGTTTTTCTCCTCTGCTTTAGTTATTCCCCGCTGAAACTTCGGGCATGAATTTTGCGTAAAGTGCGAGCGGTCAACGCTTTCTGCACTTCGCGGGTGCACTTGCCAGTTTAACTGAGCGGGCGATCGAGGGGTAATAATGGGAATGTTCGACCATTGGCAGCCGATGCTGCCTGCAAAAGAGTTGCGAAAAAAGCCGGTTGGGGTGCGCCTGGCGGGAAAAGATATTGCACTATTTCGGACGTCTTCAGGCCAAGTGGCCGCTCTCGACGATCAGTGCCCTCACCGCCGAATGCGCCTGAGTCATGGCCGGGTGGTCGGCGACAAGCTGATGTGCAACTACCACGGCTGGACCTTCGATTGCGATGGCAACGGAGAAAGTCCGGGCACGCCGAAACTTCATGCCTGTGCTTCCACTTTCGACGCACGTGAGGAATACGGCTGTATCTGGGTGAAGTCCAAAAAATCGAATCCGGCGATGCCGAAGCTCGATACCGATGGCTGGTATTTCATGTGCCATACCGAACACCTGGCGAAGGCGCCTTTGGAACTAACGCTCGATAATTTTTGTGAAATCGAACATACGCCGATGGTGCACGAGCTCTTCGGCTTCGAACTCGACCGGATGAAGGATGTGACCGTTCGCTTCGAGCCGACGGAAGATACGGTGAAAGTCTATTGCCAAGGGCCCCATAAACAGATCGGCTGGGGCATGCGGCAGCTGATCGGCATGAAGAAGAACTATCACTTCAACGACGTCTGGACAACTTATTTCTCGCCGATCTATTCGGTCTACGACCACTTTTGGACCGATCCCGAGACCGGCGCCGAGGCTCTGGTGAAGTGGCGGGCGTACGTTTTCTTTACGCCGGTGGACGACACGCAGACGCGGGTGACAACATTGACCTATGCGAAGTCGCGCTTCCCCGTTGGAAAAACGGGCGGCCTGTCGTTCTTTCGAGGATTCACTCGGCGTAAGGCAAACCACGAAATTGGTATGGATGTCGGAATTCTGCAAAGCCTAGCTTCGCATAATACGAGCCTTGAAGGAATGAAATTGAGCCGCTTCGACAAGGCGCTCGGCCTGAACCGGGAGCGCATTGAGAGCATTTACCGCGGCAACGATGGGTCGCGGCAGATTTTGAAGATGGCTCAGGGCGAGTGATTTAAGCTATTATCCACGGTCCGCGTGAAGAGTTCTCCAGGCGCCGCGTGAAGAGTACGCCTTCGCCGCGTTCGAATTTATTAGCTCGGCGAAAATTCGCCGAAGGCTTCAAACAAACGCCGGTGTTCGGCCAGGCCTAGCGCTCAGAGCGCACGGCCCCGTCGATGCCCATTGAAGTAAGTTTGGCATCGATCTCTTGTTTATCGCGGCGTCCGCTCGGCCAACCAATCAGCGCCTGGCGTAAGTTCTTTCGGCGATGCGTGTAAAGGTCGCGCAGGAAAGCCCTGAAAGCCGGCACATTTCGCACCTCGCTTCGCTTGGCGGCGTCAGGGCGAATCAACACGATAGCCGAATCAACTTTTGGCTGCGGCCAGAAGACCGTAGGCGCGAGGCGGCGGATGATTTTCACCTCGGCAACGCTTTGCACAAGCACCGCCAATGCGCCAAAATCCTTAGTGCCCGGCTCCGCATTCAGTCGTTCCGCCATCTCCCACTGAACCATCACGACCATGCGCTCGATGCCCACGTCCGCGATCAACAGGTTGGCAATCACGGGCGTGGCCACAACATACGGAAGATTGGCCACCAGCTTCTTGTTCGTGCAGCCGGCGGCGGCGGCGACGCGGTCCCACTCCTTGAGGACATCGGGGTTCATCTCATTCTTGCGCTCGAGGATGTCGGCATGCATCAACGAGAGATTCGTACGATCTGCAAGAAGGTCCGAAGCCATGCGCGAGAAGTCGAGATCGAGTTCAACGCTGACGACCGTGCCGGCCTCGTCGCAGAGGCGCGATGTCAGGGAGCCGGTGCCGGTGCCCACTTCCAGAATGGCATCACTTCTTCCGAGGTCCGCTGATTGCACCATCAAGTTGAGCAGGTTCAGGTCGATGAGAAAATTCTGCCCCATCTTATTCTTTGGGGATAACCCGCGCGATTGCAGCAGGTTGCGAATATACGAATACGTTTGCCGATTCGCGGGGGGTGGCGGTTGTGTCATAGAGTTGTGATAGCAAATAATGCCAGAATAGGAGCCAATCGGTGAATCTCAACATATTTGAAGGGTAAAAACGATGGTTCGACTCTCGCCAAAAAAATCTTCTCTTGCTCCAGCTGAATTGTTTTGCTCAAATTCACCTCCCGGAGTTCTTGTCTTGTCCGGGAGTTCGGCTGGGATGCCGGGCTGAGTTTAAGCGATGCCGTCCCCCCGGCATCGGTCACCAGGAAGGATGACTAGAATATGGCCGACATGTCCCGTCCCGTCATTGGCATCAACACCGATTTTTACGGAGCGAGCAAGACCTACTCCGCTCACGCGCGTCTCAACGCCGGCTACTTCGATGCCGTGCTGCAAGCCGGCGGCCTACCGATCCTCATTCCGCCACTGGGCAAGCAACCGGAAATCGATGCGATCCTCGATCGCGTTGATGGAATGCTGCTGACCGGAGGCCTCGACATCGATCCGCGAAGGCAAGGCTTGCCGACTATGTCCGCCGTGCAGCCGATGTCCGAACGACGCGAAGCGAGCGATCGCCTTCTGGTGCAGTCGATCGTCGAACGGCAGATGCCCTTGCTCGCGATCGGGCTCGGCATGCAACAGCTCAACGTCAGCATGGGCGGCACGCTTTATTTGCACCTGCCCGTCGATTATCCGAAATCGATGCCTCATTTCGATCCTTCGGGCGGCCCGCATCGGCATATGGTAATTCTCGAAGAAGAATCGCGCCTCGAAGAAATCTATGGCGATGGTGAACTGCGCGTCAACAGCCGGCATCATCAAGCCGTCAACGTTGTTGCTTCTCGCTTGCGCGTCGGCGCCAGGTCGCCCGATGGCGTCATCGAGGCCATTGAAGCCACCGACGCCAACTGGTTCTGTATGGGCGTCCAATGGCATCCCGAAACCGACACGGCATCCGCGCTCGACATGCAGCTCTTTGAATGCTTCGTCCAAGCCACGGTTCGACAGTCCGACCGCATGCAACTTCAGGCAGCGTGAGGTATTGAGTGTTTCGCCAAACTCGTGTCTACGCACTCCATATTGTAGCCGCATTCGCCAGAATGCGGGCTAGCGTATTTAAAGCCCGCGTTCTGGCGAATGCGGCTACACGAACGGAAGTGCGAGTAAGCACCCGATAAGGATCGGCTCTCACTCACGTTCCCCGCATGGAAAAGCAATGACCATAGCACGTTGGTTCATCGGCTTGGCGAGCGGGTCGGGGGGCGATGCCGCTGATGCGGTGCTCGTCGAAACCACAGGCGTCGGCTTGCAGTTCGAGCGCTCGGCTGGTTCATCATTTGCACCGGCCGCATTCGCGCGACGTGCAAAATCTTTACGGTAAGATTGCACCCAGCAGCGGCCCGGCATTGTTGTCCGACGTCGCGGCGTTCAATCGGCAATTTAGCGAAAGCTCCGCCACCTCAGTGCAACAGCTCATTGCACAAAATCATCTGGATCATGGGCACGTTCTGGCCATCGGCCATCTCGGGCCATTAGCGTGGCATGAACCGGGCGGACGGTCGCCTTCTTCATTCGAGTACGGGCTCGCCTCGGTTTTAGTCGAACGAACGGGGTTAAGTGTTTTCAACAAGTTTCGCGAACGCGACATGGCAGCCGGTGGGCAGGGAATGCCGATCACGGCCCTCGCTGACTGGGTGCAATTCCGCGAGGCAACCGAAGCTCGGCTGCTGATCCACTTAGGCGGTGTCACGTCGGTCGTCTACATCCCGGGCGGCGCAAGCCTCAAGACATATTCGCGTTTGAAGCGGGCCCTGGCACGCGGTTGTTGGATGCCGTCGTTCGGCTTAGCTCGGGCGGCAAAGAACATTGTGATGTAGGCGGCAAATATGCGGTGCAAGGGCGCTGCATCGACTCGTTGCTGGCCGGCTGGCTCGAACATCCGTTTCTTCATAAGACGCCGCCGAAGTCGCTGCCGAGATCGGAATACGGCGTCGAATGGATCGAACGCGCCGCCCGCGCCATCGTGAAAGAGAAGGGTTCGCTGGAAGATTTCCTCTGTACGCTTTCGCACTTTTTGATTCGATCGGTCGCCATATCACTGCGCTGGCTGCCGAAACATGATGGGCCTTTGCCGATTTGGCTCAGTGGCGGCGGCACTCGCAACGGCCTTTTTTGGCGGCTGCTCGAGCGCGACTTGCCAGCGCATCCGTTGCACCGCCTCGACGAGCTCGGCGTGCCGGCCCAAGCGCGTCAAGCGGCCGGCGCGGCCGTGTTAGCTGCGCTGGCTATGGATGGCGTGCCCGCCAGCAGCCCTGGCGCGACGGGGGCCGTGGGTCGGCTTCTTGGAAGCGTGACCCCTGGCGAGCCGAGAAATTGGGGGAGGTGCCTGCGCTGGATGGCCGAGCAGTCTTTGCCAGATATTACGCATCCTTACAGAGCCGCGTGATATGGCGGATGACATCGCGAACAGAGATGATGCCGACCGGCCTGCCTTCATTCACCACAGGCAAGTGGCGATAACCGCCGACATCCATCCGTTGCAACGCGTAAGCGATCGTATCTTGAGACCTGACAGTTTCGGGCTGCTGCGTCATGAAGGATCGCAACGGCTGCCGCCAATAATCGCCAACTAAGCCGACTACTTTCATCAGAAAATCGCGTTCCGTCAAGATGCCTGCTAGTTGCTCTTGCTCATCTGCCACAAGCACCGCGCCAATCTCCTTATCCACCATCAACTGCAGCGCATCGCCCAACAATGCATTAAGTGAAATAATTACCGGCGGTTTGGGGAGCAACGAGTCGACCCGGTCGCTCATCAGACTGGCTTCGGCGCGGTCGTGCGCTTCGGGCTGATCGAGCGTCGCCAGGTTAAACATGCAGCGCGCGCACTCATCGTTGCCCGGAAGATTCTGGTGGCCGCAGGAAGGACAAATCATTTTGAATAATGCGGAATTCGGAATTCGGAACTCGGAATAAAGACAAACAATACTGCCGCTCAATTGCATCATGTCGAATTCGGAGTACGGTTTGTTTTCAATTCCGCATTCCGCATTCCACATTCCGCATTTCACTCGACCACCCACAGGTCATCGTTGCGGAATAGTTTGTCGAGATCGCCCTTCCCTTTTGCCTTGGTTACGGTGTCGATTTGGCCATCGACCAACTCGCCGTAGGTCGGCTTTTGCACCGAGCGATAAATTCCCATGCACTCGGGGAATTGCGGATGGACCATCCGGCTTAGCAGGTACGACAGCGTGGGTTCCTCGGCCTTTTCATCGTGGATGAGCAAGTCGTCAATCGCGCAATCTTTGCCGACGTTCACGACCTCGGGGGAGATGCCATTGAGGCGAATGCCCTTGTTGCGATCTTTGCCGAAGATCATTGGTTTGCCGTGTTCGAGGAACAGCGCGTTCTCGGCCTTGATGCTCTTGTCGGTCGCGTAGTCGAACACGCCATCGTTGAAGATTTTGCAGTTCTGATAGATCTCGACGAATGCCGTCCCTTTGTGTGCGGCAGCGCGTTGCAAGGTCATCGTCAGGTGGGCGACATCAACGTCGATTGTGCGAGCGACAAAACTCGCTTCCGCCGAAATAGCGAGCGACAGCGGGCGAATAGGTGAATCAATCGATCCTTGCGGGCTCGATTTGGTTTTGGTGCCGAGCCGCGAGGTCGGCGAATATTGTCCCTTGGTCAGGCCGTAGATTTCATTGTTGAACAACAGGATCTTGATGTCGATATTACGGCGAATGGCGTGAATGAGATGATTGCCACCGATCGAAAGACCATCGCCATCGCCCGTCACCACCCAGACCTGAAGATCAGGCCGAGCAAGCTTCAGGCCGGTGGCAAATGTCGGCGCGCGGCCGTGGATGGTATGAAAGCCATACGTGTTCATGTAGTAGGGAAACCGGCTCGAGCAGCCGATGCCCGAAACGAATACGATCTTTTCGCGCGGCAGCCCGACTGTCGTCAGGGCCTTTTTCATCTGCGCGAGGATCGAGTAATCGCCGCATCCCGGGCACCAGCGAACTTCCTGATCGCTCGATAGCTCTTTCGCGGTTAAGGTCGGCAAAGTCATTGTGGACATATGAAAAACCTTTTCAGGGAGAGTCAAAAATCAACGATCAAATTTCAACGGCTTGCACTGCTAAAGTAACGCGCGTGACTGGCGATGTAGGGCAAAAAACAGCGGCTTCATTTCAGGCTTTGCAAACTTTTTCACGCGGTTTTCAGCACCAATTGATGTCTTGGCTTCGGGGTCTTCTTCTTCAACTTATGCAGACTTTCCAAATGCACGTCCAGGGCCTCGCATGCTCCGTGAAAGGCATCGTCCAGAGTCTCGCCACTGGTGATGGAACTCTGGAAAATCGGGTAATTTAACCGAATAAGCGGGGTCTTGAGGATGATACGCGATGGCGAATACATAACCTCGATATTCGGTAACTCGGGTTCATCAGCTCGAACACCTCTACCTAGCTTAGGCCAGCATCTGTTCAATCTTCGCTTCAATTTCGCTGATCAAAAACGGTCGGCCCTGGTACTTGTGCAGCCCGACGGCATCGACTAAAAACTTCCCTCGGATAAGGAGAATCAACTGGCCGGCGTTCAGTTCGGGAATCAAGACCTTCTTGAATTTCTTCAGCACGTCGCCCGTATTCTTTGGCATCGGATTCAGATATTGCAGGTGGGCATGGCCAACTTTGAGACCTTTACGATTAGCGCGTTCAACTGCGGTGGCAATCGATCCGTAAGTGCCGCCCCAGCCGAGGACGAGCAGGTCGCCTTCGGGCGAGCCTTCGACTTCAAGGTCCGGAATTGTCTTGCGCGATGTTTGCGATTTTCTGAGCGCGGGTATTGATCATATGCTCGTGGTTGGCCGGCTCGTAATTGACGTTGCCGGTCACATCTTGCTTTTCAATGCCGCCGATGCGATGCTCAAGGCCTGGCGTACCGGGCGTGGCCCAAGGTCGGACCAGATATTCATCGCGTTTATAGGGAAGGAACTTGCCCTTTTCTCCGGTGCCGTTCTCGTGTGCCAAGTCGCCGTTGCTGTTTGGCCCGGTCGGATGGACGACCTCGATCCGCGGGAGTTCGTCGATTTTCGGAATAGGCCAAGGCTCGGCGCCATTGGCGATATAGCCATCGGAAAGCAGGATCACCGGCGTCATGAAGCGCGTAGCGATGCGAACGGCTTCGAACGCAATGTTGAAGCAATCGGAAGGCGTTTTCGCCGCGATCACCGCAACCGGGCATTCGCCATTGCGCCGAACAACACTTGCAGCAAGTCGGCTTGTTCGGTCTTTGTTGGCAGGCCGGTGCTCGGTCCACCGCGTTGAACGTTGATGATGATCAGGGGCAGTTCGGTCATAACGGCCAAGCCAATCGCTTCGGATTTCAGACAGATGCCAGGCCCGCTCGTTCCGGTAGCGCCGAGCGCTCCGCCGAACGAAGCGCCGATAGCAACACCAATAGCTGCGATTTCGTCCTCCGCTTGAAGCGTCTTCACGCCGAAGCGTTTCATGTCGGAAAGCTGTTCGAGGATCGAGCTGGCCGGAGTAATCGGATAGCTCGAATAGACCAACTGCAAACCCGCTAACTGCGTTGCCGCCACCATGCCGTAGGCAAGCGCTTCATTGCCGGTGATCTTGCGGTAAGTGCCAGGTGCAATTTTTGCCTTGGCGACCTTGTAATGGACGGGAAGAATCTCGACTGTCTCGCCGTAATTGTACCCGGCTCGCAAGGTGCGGGTGTTGGCTTCGAGCACAGCCGGATTTTTGCCAAACTTATCGCGAATCCACTTCAGCGTCGGCTCCATCGGCCGTTCGAACATCCAGTAGACCAAGCCCAAGGCAAAGAAATTCTTGCAACGGTCGGCCTCGCGCGGGCTCAGCTTACACTCGGCCACCGCTTCGCGATTCAGTTTGTTGATCGAGACCTTGATGAGCCGATAGCCGCGCACGGTCCCATCTTCGAGTGGATTAACTTTGTAACCCGCTTTGGCGAGATCGCTCGTGCCAAAGGCGTCCGCATTGACGACAAGGATACCGCCCGCTTCGAGGTCGTGAATATTCGTCTTCAATGCAGCCGGATTCATGGCGATCAGCGCATCGAGTCGATCGCCCGGCGTATGAATGTCGGTGCTGGCAAAATGGACCTGAAAGCCTGATACGCCTGCCAGCGTGCCGGCAGGCGCGGATCTCCGCGGGAAAGTCGGGGAAAGTCGCGATGTCGTTGCCAAGGATGGCGGAAACATTCGTAAACTGGGTGCCGGCCAATTGCATACCGTCGCCAGAATCGCCCGCGAAACGGATCGTCACTGACTCGAGTTCCTGGACCCGTCCGTTCGATTGATAAGGGGCGGAAGGGGGCGGCGAAGTTCCGGCTGGCGTGATCACGGACATAAGGACCTCAGAAAAACTCTTTTAACCAAAGCAACGAATTCCAGATCGACGCTTCAAACTAACTTAGCGCACTTTGCGCTTTTCCGGAATCGTTCCCGACTCAGGCGGCAGATTATAGACGGCCGTCGGATAATGCTCCGCGAGATAGTGGATGATACGTTTCACCGAAAGAACGCCGGTAGGCCGATTGTTCTCATCTACCACGGGCAGATGGCGATAGCCGCCATGCTGCATCTTTTTGATCGCTGCGCAGGATCGAGTCTTTTGCGGAGACGGTCACCGGCTCAGCGGTCATGACATCGCCGATCGGGATCGTCAACGCTTTGCCGACGCCAAGCACCCGGCATAATAAATCCCGTTCAGTAAAGACGCCTACTAGACGACCTTGCTGGCAGACAAGCAGACATCCAACGCTTTCGGAACGCATTAAATAGACGGCATCCTGCACCATTTGCGTGAATTCGACTCGGTGGGGCGGGGTGGGTTCCAGGCGGGATACGCTATCCACTCGCAGGTTACGTGCCAAGTCCATGAACCGGTCGCCTCACATAACTCTACTGAAACGTCACGTTGGCACTTGCTTGCACGATCGACCTAATTTATTCTACGCACGAAACGTTGACCTGTGGCCCCGGCAAGTGGAATCGTAGAATTATCTGAGCCCGTTGCGCTGTTTATTCGTGCGGAGCAACAACGACAAAGGTTCTCGCCAAGTTCGCTGTTAGGCGGTAGGTTTAATTCTCAACAACCGATCGGAAAGCGGCAAGAGCGCGACCGTAGCTTCGGGCGACTTCCTGAAAATAGTGGAGCAGCTTGTGTAGGGTGGGTGAAAAGCTTTGCGAAACCCACCCAAAGCGCTGCACAAGAACTGGCACGCATTTGTAGGGTGGGTGTGGGCTTTGCGAAACCGACCCGAAGCGCTCGTCCAACGGGTGGGTCGCGCAAAGCCTTCACCCACCCTACGAAGACTGCGAAGACGCTTGTGCGTATCGCCCGATACCGGAGAGCTTGCCCCCTAATGCCCGACCCGCAAAAACTGCTAACGACGATCAATCGAGCAATTGAAGCGACGCGCACCGTTCGCGGCCGTCGTGGCCGCTTTATCGAGTTGCACGATGCGCACGAAGTGCTCGTGGCCGGCGACCTGCATGGACATCTTTCTAACTTCCAGGCTGTCTACCAAGCAGCCGACCTGGCCCGACAGCCGAGACGTCATCTGATCTTGCAAGAGGTAGTTCACGGCCGATTTCGTTATCCACTCGGCGGTGACAAATCGCATCAAATTCTTGACCTGTTTGCCGCGCTGAAGAATCAGTTTCCCGACCGCGTTCACTTGCTGATGGGCAACCACGAAATAGCTCAGTGGACCAGTCGGCCTATCGTCAAGAGCGATGCCGATCTGAATCTATTGTTCGCCAACGGCCTTCAGGAAGCATACGGGGAAGCGGCGCCGGAAGTCTACAAAGCCTACTGCCGGCTATTTGAAGTGTTGCCACTGGCGATTCGATCTCCAAACCGCGTCTTCTTCAGCCATAGCCTGCCCACCGAGAAATATCGGGATGGAGTGTCATTGCCGATGCTCGAACAGGAAATGCATTCCGCCGAAGACTACCAGCCGAAGGGCGCTCTTTACTCCCTAGTGTGGGGGCGCGATTGCTCGCAGGCTAATGTCGATCAATTCCTTCAGAAAATGGATGCCGACTGGCTGGTGACCGGACATATCCCCTGCGATCACGGCTTCGCCACGCCCAATGAACGGCAGATCATCGTTGATAGCTGTGATTCACCCGCCGCGTATGCGCTGCTTCCGACCGATCGGTCGCTGACAAGGCACGAGTTCTATGCAACGGTAAGGCTGATTTAGTGAGACTACTGCAAGCGCGTGCTGCAATGAATCTACTCCTTCGATGGCGCGTTTTGAAGTTGCGCGCTAGCGGAATCACGACGAATTTATTGGGTCAATGAGAGCCCAAAGCGCAAGCAAGGAAAGGCCCATTTTTCCCTAACGCCTTCCCTTGCTTGCGCTTCGGGCTCTCAATACCCTCGAAGCCGCTTGGTACCGCGCAACTTCAAAACCGGCGCGTCCGGCTAACAAGACGTTGTTCCTTCACCGGCACTTCGGCGCCGGAGCATAAGGCCGAATCAGTGGCTCCAGCCACCCTGCTAGGTCAGGCAGCATCATCACGCCGGTTGCGGAATTGTGGCGGCCGTTAACCACTCGCACTACTTTCGGCTCAATCCCTCTCGGCTTGGCGAAAAAGAGAAAGCTCTCGACTTGAGCGTCGATGTTGAACTCATCATGTGTGCCGTAGCCGATGAACATGGATAAATCGCCGCCCTTGATGTCGTAGAGATCGAGCATCTCCAGCGGATTTTCACGGGAAATGCACTCCGCGATTTCCTTACGGGTGCCTCGAAACAGCGGGGCGATCGTATGCCGTTGTTGGACGTGGATGAAGTGATAGAAGCAGCCGATGGTCGAGTGGGGCCGATACCGATCGGCTAACTGATAGCAGTTCGGATCAAAATTCGCCATGTACCGACCTTTGCAGTCGGAGTAGCGCCAATTGATGGGCGGCATGATGCCGACCACGACCTTGAAGGTGTCGCGGTGCTTGATCGACAGATTGAAGGCCGCGAAGCCGCCCATTGAGGCGCCCGCAAGGACATGCGCTTCCGCTTCCGGACGGATCGCAAATTGAGCATTCAGAAAGTTCCAGACATCGCAGATGAGGTAGTCCTCGTAGCGTCCTGCCCGGCTATTTAGGTAAAAGCTGCCGGCATGAAAGATCGATGGATCGCCCGAGATGCTGCCATCCGGCGCAGCGATGATCATCGGCGGCAGCGTGCCATTGACGATCGCTCGATCGAACAGAGGCGCCAGTTCCAGAAAATTGCGTTCATCTTGAATAAATCCATGCAACCAAATCATGATCGGGTATGGAACGGCCGGGTCGTATCCAGGTGGGAGATAAACATACATCTCGCGCTTGGCGTTTAGGGTTTCCGACCAGAAACGGTTGTCCTGCCGATGGTTGTTGGTGAAATCGACCACGGAGCCGGCCAAGTTTTCGTTGAGTCGAACGAGTTGTCTTTTGGTGGACAGCGACAGCGGCCCTGCCAATGCCGGATCCGACATGCTGAGGAAAAGCAGCGATCCGATCAGCAATTGGCGCATAGTCTCTGCTCCATCCCGCGCGATTCCGGAATCTTCGATGGAAGAAAAGCGTGTTAGACTGAAATCGACTGGTGAGTTGAGGGAACTTGAAGAAGCTTGATTGCTGTGGAAAAAGGTAGTGAGCTTACCGAGGTGCGATCATTAAATTCGGACAATTAAGCAAGAAAAGTTGATTTGGCACTTGCCGGATTGGATAAAAGAACTGACAACAAACAGAAGTGAGAAAAGTCACTCGAATCGCCTTGTACCACCTCTCCCATGGCCAGTTCGACCCGAGTGACCTAAAGGCTCTCGCCGCTTGACTTAATTGCAAAGGCCGGGCCACACGAGATTTTTCTCGGTGGTCCAACACCTCTCCCCGCCGCAAGTAGTGGCACTAAAGCTACTTGCGGCGTTTTTTATTCGTTCAATTTTCACGATTTCCCTTCATCGCTTCCTCTACCTCTGCTAGTTTCTTAAGCGTTGTCTGCCCGGTTTTTATGCGACGGAACGGTCGTTTGAGTCCATTCAAACAAGCGTATTGAATGACCGTTCGGATCAGCGATGCACGCCTCGCGATAACCTTCTGCGCTTAGCACTGGCGGCGCCAGCACATTCACGCCAGCGGTTTTCAATTCGCCGAGCCTTCTATCTAATTCCGCTACTTCAAAAACCAATTCAGCCGAGACGACAACAACCGGACGTTGTTTGAGAGCCAACTTCGCATTGCCCGCTTCGAGCAGCGCAAACGCTCCGGCTTCGTCGTGAAGCAGCAACTTCAAACCGAGATGACGCTGATACCACGTCAGCGATTCTTCCAAATTAGTCACGGCCAACTCGACCATAAAGAGTTTGAACACTTCATCCTCGCATCATGTTTGCCGTTTCCGGCGACGGCGTGGTCCTGTCAAACCGGGAAAGCTGCGTGTGCGTTTTCCTCTCTGCGGATCATCCGGTTGCCGAAGTTGCCGCCTATGCGATCGGGCCAGCCAAACGCTTTGACGGACACTCGTTTTTGACCTCTCTTTGAGATGCGTCTGTGCGGATTTCTGGAAAACCCGTTTAGTCCCGGAGATCCAATGTTATTGGATTCCCCCCCGATTGAGATTGCCGAAGATCTGATGGCGACGGTGTTGTCGAATCATGATTCGACCACGCCTGTCGATACCCGTCCCCGGAAAGATCCGATCAGCGCTCCGATGCCCGCCATTGGCGACATGCTGATGAATCGCTGGCGCATTATTGCCTATGCGGGTTTCGGCACGGCCAGCGTGGTCTTTCGCGGCGCCCATGCCGAGCTGGCGTTTCCCGTTGCCATCAAGATCGTCAATCGTCAGCACTATATCGACCGCGCTACGGTCGTCGGCCACCTGCGGAACGAGGCGACGATCCTGGCCCAGTTGCGACATTCCAATTTAAGCCGGCTCTGGGATTTTCACGAAGAGGACGAATTCCCCTATTTAGTCACGGAGTTCATCGACGGCATGACGATGAAGTGGGCCATTCAGGCCCACAAGCGACTCGAGCCGCGTCGGGTCGTGCGCGCCGCCATGCACGTTGCGGAAGCGCTGATCGCCACCGATTCGGCAGGCGTCATCCATCGCGATATCAAGCCGGAGAACATCGTCTTGTGCAATGATGGTTCCGCAAAGCTGATCGACTTTGGCCTCGCCATGATCCAGGGGATGGAAAACCCTGCAGCGCATAGCGAGGCGGTTGACCTACCGCGTGTGGGCACCGTGGCGTACCTTGCGCCCGAACAAGCGCGAAAGGCCGCCAATATCGATGGCCGAGCCGACATCTATTCGCTTGGCGCCACCATGTACCATGCAGTAACGGGCCGGCCTCCCTTTGGCGGCAACAACGCTGCGCAAGTTCTGCTACGGCACATCGAGGAGGCGCCCGCTTCGCCATCTTCAGTCGTGCCGAAGTTGGATGAAGACCTTTCGAACCTCATTCTCCGAATGCTGGCCAAAAAGCCCAATGACCGCTTCGACGACGCCCGCGAATTGCTCGAAGAACTGAAGAGCGTGCAGCACGGGCTTGTTTAGCTACTTCTGTTAGCCGCGACGCGGAGGCTTTGCGCAGCGGAGTGCTTTCGCCGAGATCGCTCCGCTGCGCAAAGCCTTCGCGTCGCGGCTAACCGCATTTCGTTTTCAAACTTCCTCAGACGTTCATCGCGTTAACAACCTCACAGCCACCTTCGCCGCCAGCTCCGCGTTCGCGACTATCAACGCCTGATTTGCGCAGTGATCGACCCTGCGTAATAGCAGCCAGACGCTGCAGCAGGAAGGGGGTAAGAGCCGCTCCACGAACCTGTGCGACCAGCGCGTCGGCCTCCGCCTGACTAAAAGCGTCTGCAAACTCCTCGGCCGTGAGGGCAAGTTCCGCCGTCACTGGTTGAACCAAGAGCATCCCCGCGCCATTCATGGAGCAATGGACGCGATATATCTCCGTCGCTTCTTCAACCGAATCGACGCGCCGCGATACGGGCAGCCCGCTATCGCGAACGTAAAACGAAGGAAATTCATCGGTCTGATACCCAACCACCGGTACGCTCAACGTTTCTAAAACCTCGAGCGTCTTAGGGAGATCGAGAATACTCTTAGCGCCGGCGCAAACGACGAGCATGGGCGTACGCGCCAGTTCGCTTAGATCGGCCGAGATGTCGAACGACCGAGCGGAATCGCGATGGACGCCGCCAATGCCTCCGGTGGCAAACACCTGAATGCCGGCAGCATGAGCCAAGAACATCGTCGCCGCGACGGTGGTAGCTGCGGTCGATCGCGAAGCCATTGCGCCGGCGAGGTCGCGCCGGCTCGCCTTCAAAACGCCTTTCATCTGAGCCAACTCTTCAACCTCAGTTCGGCTAAGCCCGATCGTTGGCTTGCCCTTCCAGACTGCGATGGTGGCCGACAGCGCGAAGCGATCGAGCACAGCCTGCTCGGCTGCAACCGCAGTCTCCAAGTTAGTCGGCCAGGGCAATCCATGGGCGATCAGCGTTGATTCCAACGCAACGACGGGTTTCCGCGCGGCAAGAGCGGCTGTCACTTCCGTGCTCAAATTGAGCCATGCCGGCACGTTCATTGGAAGACTCTCTTTCGAAGAGAACATCGACAAAGACGGCTACAACCGCATAATGCCTGAAGGCCGTTGCGCTGCCGCCCTGTCCCCTTCCCCCGTTGCCGAAGTCGTGAACGTGGCTAAGAGCGATCAGATGCCCGAAACCGTGTTGCCGACGCCGGAGGCTCTGCTTCGCTTGTGTGCGGCCGCCGCGCCCGAGCCGTGGTATCCGAAAGTCTACGCGCAAACTTCAGGCGTGCCTCGCGATAGTCTCGACGTCCCATTGAATGAACTTCGCCTCGCGAGTTTGGTTCGACTGACGGAGTGGCAGAAGGATCGAAGCCAGGGCTATGCGCTGACGGACTCAGGCCATGAAGTCCTCAATAACCCAGCGCTTTTAGCCAAATTTCGGGCGGGTATTCCCCTTCCGCTTGCCAAACCGCTGCCGGTTGAGCCGCCGCTGTCCACAGGCGGGACCACTCCACTGGAGCGGGGCGAGAAGGCGATCAAATCGTTGTACGAGCCGGAGCCGCCGCGCATGGCGCCGGTGTTGATCGTCATCAACCTGGTCGTCTACATCCTCAGTTTTATTGACGCCCTTCGCCGTGGTGTGCCCGTCGATATCTTCGTCTCGACGGGCGACGTGACGTCGTTGCACAATTTGGCGCGTTGCGTCCCATCGATCTGCTCCACGGCGAGTGGTGGCGTCTGATCTCCTGCTGTTTTTTGCACGCGGGGGCGCTGCATCTGTTCGTTAATCTTTTTTCAATCTACTCGCTAACGCTCACTGAATCGTTGTGGGGAAGCTGGCGTTTTCTGATTATCTATTTGTTTTCGGGTCTCGCCGGCAGTTGTGCCGCCTTGATTGTCCATCCCGGATCTGGCTACACGCCATTGCAAGGGGCCTCGGGCGCGATCTGGGGATTGATGGCTTCGATGCTCGCCTGGCTGTTCATGAACCGTGCGCATTTACCGGCGGAAGACTTGTCGCGCTGGGTGCGAGCGCTGGGAATGGTCGTGGCCATCAATATTGCCGTCAGTTTCATGCCCAATGTCAGCGCCGGGGGCCATTTCGGCGGCGGCTTGGCGGGCTTCATTCTGGCTACGCTGTTGCACGTTCAGACCTATGCCAAGGCGCCGCGACGAACCATTGCAACCATCCTCATTGTCTTGCTCCCCTTTGTATGCATCGGCGCCCTGCGCGAAGCGATGGCCAAAGATCCGCGCTGGCAGCAGTTAGCCGCGCAGGATCAATTCCTGCAGCGCCAGGCTTTGGAACTGCAATTTCGTCGTGAAGTACTGCCGGCAGTGGACGAGGCAGGGATTGCCTATGCGGCCGTCGAATCGACCGGTTACGCCCTCGCGGACAAGAAGCCCAAAGATCGCCCGCTCGATCCCCGTTATCCGGCATGGCGCGAGAGCCTTATTTCCACCCGCGCTCTTGCAGAGGCGGCTTTGCGCAAGTTGGGAGACCAGCCCGTGGCCGATCCGCGAACCGAAGAAATGCGTCTGGCCGGCCGTGAATATATGCACGCGGTGGTCGAGCAAATCGACCGTTTCAGCCAGATGGCGGATGAATCGATCCAGTGGACGCAAGTCAGTCGAACCCGATTCTCCGACGAGCTAAGAAAAGCCTATAACGCCTGGGCAGCGCTTCGGGGTTGAACTACGTAGCTTCGCGACTCTTGCAGTTTTTTCGGATGCCTTGTTAGCCGCGACGCGAAGGCTTTGCGCAGCGGAGCGCTTTCGGCGGACGAGCGCTCCGCTGCGCAAAGCCTTCGCGTCGCGGCTAACGCGCGCCCTTCGAAAACAAGTGCTCCGCTGCGCAAAGCATCCGCGTCGGGCTAACGCACGCCATTTAAAACAAGCGCTCCGCTGCGCAAAGCCTTCGCGTCGCGGCTAACAAATTATTCATCTCACGGGAGCTGATCGGGTCGGACTCCCACTTTCACCTTCACCGAGACATTCGTTTCGCCTCGTCGAACCTCGACTTGAACGATCGATCCCGGCCGTAGCCGGGCAATCGACTCGCGTGCCTCGTTGACGTTGGGGACTTGGCTCGAATCGATGCTTTGGATTACATCATTGGGGCGTAGGCCGGCTTTATCGGCCGGGCTGCCCGGCTCGACGCGCGATATGCAGACGCCGCCATCGTCGATCAGCAATACGCCGAAAAACCCTTTGCCTTTGTTATCCGGTTCTGGATCGCGTGGCGCTGGAAAGAGCAGCATCAGGGTCAGCAGCGAAACATAGGAAGTGAAGGCCATGGATTTCTCTACGCCGCGTCGAAATAGGAAGTTTACTCATTCATAAAACCCGTTTTGCTTTGGCGAGCGTCGAGCCGTAAGGCCGACGTGCTGAGATCCACGTCGGCCTTACGGCTCGACGCTCGCCTGAGGCGCAGCCTCGCCGGATATGTCGAATTTCCGCATCCCTCACGGCGGTGGGATGTTCGGCAGATCGGGAATATTCGGTTCGGATTGATCTTCGGCCACTTCGGGGAGCGGAAACGGAAAATCTTCGGGTCTGGCGGCGATGCGGACTTTGATCACCAAGCGAGCGTCGCCTCGCTCGACCTCCAACGGCACAACGGTTCCGGGACGAATGCGGACGATACGCTTGGCAAATGTATCGAACTGGATGGGCTCGCCGTTGAATTTGCGAATGATGTCGTCGGCGTGCAGCCCTGCGTGCAAGGCAGGCCCATCGGGTCGAACATCGGTGACTTGGATTCCGCCGTCCCCCGTCCCTTGAAAGGTGATTCCTAGATAGCCGGGGCCTTTATCGGCCGATTCGCGTTCTCGGGGCGCGGGTAGGCCAGCAGCAGGGCGCTCATCGTCAGCGTGGTGAACATCGTCAGCCTCCTACAGTCGTTCAGCTTAATCCATAAACCTTGACCGCGTTGTCGTGGAAGAGCTTCCGGCGTTCGCTATCGGAGCGATCCTTCACTATTTCTTTCAAAGCCTCCACCCACTCTTTGTAACTTGCCACCGGCGTGCATACCGGCCAATCTCCGCCGAACATGACGCGATCCCAACCGAAACTTTCAATGGTGTGATTGACGATCGGCGCCAGATCGCTCGCTTTCCAATGCTCCTTCTTCGCGCCGGCCACAATGCCGGATACCTTGCAGACGAGATTCTTCTTCGTTCCCAACAGCTGCATGTCGCGTTGCCACTGCGTCCGGTCGGTCGACTGCACTTTGCCGTTGCCGCAGTGATCGAGAATAAAGCGCGTGCCCGGGCACTCGTCCACCAGTTTCGCGGCATCGCTCAACTCTTCGGGGCGGATGCAGATGTCGAAACTGAGCCCAAGATCGCCGAGCAAGCGCACGCCGTTGACGAATTCTTTTTTCAAGCAAAAGCCGGGAGGCGTGCTATCGGCATGAATGACTTGCCGAATCCCTTTGACGTAAGGGCTTCCTTTGAACTGGCGAGCCCATTTGTCGAATCCTTCGGAAGCAGGCCGTCCCGAAACCACGGCGGCTGCCATAGTCGTTTTGCCGGCTCGGCACAATTCAATGACGTAATCGGCCTCGGCCTGTTGCAGTTCGGGAAGGACATCGACTTCCATGTAGACCGATTTAACGACGTTTAGACCCTTGATCGCCTCGGCATATTCAACCGGCGTATGGCTAGTTCCCAACGGATGCCCGTCTTTGAGCCAGGCAAGCTTGAATCGGCTTAGATCCCACAAATGCTGATGCGTGTCGATAATCGGAATCATTTTCGGTTGATCCTCCGCCGTCGCAGAAGATGAAACGGCAAGCGCCGCCGCAACACCCATGAACTTTCGCCGGTTCATAAAGACTTCCACCCAAGTGGGCAAGGGGAACCTGAGCCGATTGTAACGGTTGCGCGGGCTGCGAACAATCGAATTTGTAGGCGGTAGCTGGGGCGAGCCAGGCTGCGTGAGCAGTCGGGTGATGACGGAACCCGATTGCTCACGCAATTCGGCTCGCCAAAGCTCAGTCGCGCAGTTGCGCCAACGAGGGCGGCAGCGCAATGTACCTGCAGGCTTTGATGCTCGCCTGCTTTCATCGTCAAAGTTCGCTTTTCTTCGACGGTCTTGCCCT
Organism: uncultured Planctomycetota bacterium; assembly: GCA_963718635.1. Taxonomy (GTDB): domain Bacteria; phylum Planctomycetota; class Planctomycetia; order Gemmatales; family Gemmataceae; genus JAIOQJ01. The sequence continues at coordinate 1,300,179 of OY970367.1, forward strand.
GCTCTCTCCATGTGACGCGCAGGTCGAAAGTATAGGGCTCATCCCGGCGTAAGATAGGTGATTCAAAAGTCCTGTTGGCGCTGCCTTCGACCTTTTCCCCATTGAGCCAGACCTCGGCGCCGTTAGGCGCTTGGAGAGTCAACAGGGCCGAGGCGGGATGATCATTGGGAACCGGCGGCGCTGGAGCAAAATTGCGCGGAGGAATATAGGGCTGAGGAAAGTTGAGATTGTAATTGATGTTGATATTGGACGGACTGTAGCCGTAGCCGCCATAACCCAAACCATAACCACCGTAGCCGCCATAGCCCAAACCATAACCGCCGAAGCCGCCATAGCCGAAGTTGCGGAACCCGTAACCGCTGGACGAATTGGACCAGTGGTTCAGAATGGGTGAAACCGGCGGCACGGCAAAAAATGACGAGCTCTGCCCGCCGATTGGCGCGAAATTAAGCGGGGCCGACAGGCCGTTGAATGCGTTCGAGCCGGAATGTCCGCCGCCGGCGTGCATTCCATGTTGAGCGTGCCCTAAGCTAGTAACAGTCACAAAGAGGCCGATGGTAAACAATGATTTGAACATGACCCCGCTCCCAAATGAGCCAGCCAACTCTCTTAAAGCGTCGATGGAGAGTGTCTTTAAGCATTGTCATTGGCCAGTGTGAGGAAAGCAAGCGGCAATCGGCGAAAAGTCGCTGCGTGCAATCGTATGGCTGCGGTAAAATTTGTTGGGACTTGAGAAGACCCCCGACAAAAAGATCCCGGCAAAAAAATAAACAAACAGAAATTCGGTTTCATTTTTTTGCCGGTATCTTTTTGTCGTAATGATTCAATCCGATCTTAATCGAGCGGCTGTTTCAGAAACTCATGGAACTTTCATCAACCACAGCGCGTCGAATCAGTGACGATACAAGGTATCCATTTCATGCGAATGGGCGGTTTTAGTTTTCCCGTTTGGTTAATAGCGGTCGGCAACCGTTCGAAAACGATCGGCATCGTTGCCTGCGCCTTGGCGCTCGTTTTTACGCAAGTGGTTTGTGCGGTTGATGATACGCCGAAGACGGAACTGAAAAAGAGCGGCCGCGATTGGGAATTGAACAAAGCTGATCCGCTCTTCGAATCGATTGTTGATGGAACGCCTTTGGTCGATCATTCGGTAAAGGACGGCAACGAGCAGCGGGAATTTCTTGCTTTCGTCAACGTACTGCGATTTGCCCATAGTTTGCCGGCCCAAACGTTGAATGAACATGGGCGGGTCGTGCCGTATGAGAGCCTTGCTGACAAGAAAGAGCGGGCCGATTTCCTTCGGGAGTTGGTGAAGGTCCAAGGCAAGATCATTTATATAGTTGAGCGGGATGTTCCAAACCAGTTCGTTGAAGGAGGCATTGGCCATCTTTACAACGCGCTAATCGAGATACAGAACTCGCCCGAACAGCGTGTCTCTCTCGTTTTTTCCGAATTGCCTCCCGAGCTTGGTCTGAAACAGCTCTTGAATGCGAAAGTTGAAGCGAACGGGTACTACTTCAAGTATGCGGAGTACCTCGTCCGCAAGAAGGATGGAACGGTCGACGCTGAGAAAAAGTATGCCCCGGTGCTGCTGGGCCGTTCTGTGGTGGTGCAGGAACAAGCGGCGGTTGCGGACGAAGAGGTTCCTGAGGAAATGGCAGTTCGGCTCGACAAGAGTTATCCCTATTGGGAGGGCGTTCACGACAAGAAGCCGTTCGTCAGCCAAGATGAAAACGACGATGAATATACCGCGTACAACGTCACCGTGAAGCAGGCGGCCAAGTTCTCCTCCGAGGTCTTGGCCAAGTATTCCCGGAAAGACGTGGTCTTCGCCGACATGCTGAGCGATCGCCGCAACTCTTATCTTCGCGAATTGCTGCACGTGGAAGGGACATTAGTACGGCTTCGCAAGATCGAGGCGACCGAGCGATTGAAGGCGACTTCGTCCATCAAGGAACTTTATGAAGGCTGGATTGTCGATCATACTCACAACGACCACCTCATTGAGGTTGTGTTCATCGATCTACCCGAAGGAATGAAGCCGGGCGAACTAATTAACTATCGCGTAACGTTCGACGGCTATTACTTCAAGCTGTTGCGTTACGATTCGAACGAGAAGGATAAAAACAAGAAGCCGGTGCAGCGGATGGCGCCGTTGCTTATCGGCCGCAGTATTGAGATGCTCGATGTGGCATCGCCCTGGTCGCTCGCTAACCCGCTGATTCCCGCGATGATGGGAATGCTGGTGGTGCTGGCCATCGGGGTTGTGATCTTAATCATTTGGCTTCGTCGCGGCGATCGGCAAGTGAAGCAGCGGGCTCATGAAGCCCTGACGAAAAGCAACCCGTTCGACGCGAAAGAGCAAAAGCCGCTGCCGCCGATTGAGCCCGGCAACGCGTGGAATCGCATGGGAGAGCTGCCGCCGAATTAACGGGGCGTCGAGTAGCGAAAGTCCAGGCAAATTAGACGATTTACCTTCCCACCCTCCCCCCCGGCTTTGCGGGGGGAGGGCAGGGTGGGGGGAAAAGGCTAGGACCGCGGAGCCTCTTAATTGATGACTGGCGTAACGCCCCCACCCTGCCCTCCCCCTGCAAAGCCAGGGGGAGGGTAAGAAATCGCCAAAGCGATTCACGCAGAAAGTTGATGAAAATCTCGTGAAGAAGTGCTAAACTAAGTTGATTCGGCAAACCGCCTGGTTTGCGTGATGGGAATCAGCCGTTCTTATTTTGATTGTTCCTCAAGGAGTACAGGTCGTGGCGAAAATCGCAGACTCCGTGACCGAAAACGGCAAACCGTCGCGCACCGCGCCGGCGCCCGTCATTCGCAAACTGCAAGTGGCCGAGGAAGACAGCAAGGCCCGCCTGCTGAATCGACAAGTTCCGGCCTTCGTGATCAGCGGTTTGATTCACATCGTTCTCGTTGCCGTCTTCATGCTCTTCATCTGGATGACCGACAAGGAAACCCAGGCAAAGCCGAATTCGGAACCGCCGACCAGCACGAAGATCGATGAAAAGCCGGAAAAGGAACTCGATCTGACCAATATTGATCCCGGTCTCGATTCCGAAATCGCCGCAGCGGTCGATGTCGAAAAAGACAGTGAATTCACGGTAGATGCGCCAGCGGTAGACGGCGAGGCCCCGGGACTGCCGAACCAGGACACCGAAATTCAGTCGTCAGTGACCAGCGACCTCGGCACACCTAGTACTTCGTTCGAACCTGCCGGCAGCACAAACATGTCGACGGATGGCGCCGTTAAGATGGGCGCAGCAGGCCATGGCGGGGCAATTCTATCGCCCGGCTTGCGCGGCCGCGGCGGCGCTACGAAAGAACACCTCCTGCGCACCGGCGGCGGCAACGACGAAACGGAACGGGCCGTCGCCTTGGCTCTTGCATGGCTCGCCAAACAGCAGAGCCCGACCAATGGCAATTGGGAGTTCGACACCAACGGCCCGCACAAGGCTGACCGCGCGGCGGCGACTGGCCTCTGTCTGCTTCCGTTCCTCGCCGCGGGCGAGACGCATAAGAGCGGCAAGCGTTATCAGAAAAATGTGGCTGCCGGTTTGAACTATCTCAAGGGCGTCATCAAGCCCAATGGCCAGTTTCCCGGCACCATGTATACTCAGGGCATTTGCACCGTTGCCCTTTGCGAAGCGGCCGGCATGACAGGCGACGAACAGATCAAGAAGGTTGCCAAGTCGGCTGTTGATTTTATCGTGCAAGCTCAGGGACCGAATGGCAGTTGGAACTACGTTCCCAACGAAGATGGCGACACCTCCATCGTCGGCTGGCAGATTCAGGCAATGAAGAGCGCTCGGCTGGCAGGAATCGCCGTTCCCGAAAAAGCATTTGAACGGGCAGGCGGGTTCCTGGACACCGTATCCGATTCGGGATCGACCTATGGCTATCGGCAGAAGGGGGCGACCCCGGCTTTGACGGCTGTCGGTCTGCTAAGCCGTCTTTATAGCAAATGGAAGCCCGACAATGCCCAAGTCGCCAACGGCATCACCTATATGTGGACGACCAAGCCGCCAAAAGAGACCAGCTGGGACATCTACTACTATTACTACGCGACCCAGGTGTTCCATTTCTTTGATGGACCCGATTGGCACGCCAAGTGGAATCCGGCCATGCAGGCGATTCTGCTGAAGAAGCAGATTACGGCAAAGACGCCCGGCGCCAAGCAAAGCGAAATCGGCAGCTATCCAAAGGATGATTCTCACATTGGCAACAGCGCTGGAAAGCTCGGCACCACGGCACTTGCTTGTCTGACGCTCGAAGTTTATTATCGCCACCTACCGCTCTACAAACGGGACGGCGGCGCCCTTGAAGTTATCGAGAAGTAGTGAAACCGGTTTGACGGAATTAGACACGCGAGCCGAGCATCTTTGCTTGGCTCGCTTTATTTTAAGCAGATGCCTGACCGCCTTAAAATGGCAGTCGAGTTGCTTCACCAAGTTTAAGAAGACGATTCAGCACAGAGGCACCGAGATGGACCAACGATCAATTTCTATTTTGACAAATACTTAATAGTCTTTGTTTTCTCTGTGCCCCTGTAATATTAAAGTTTAGAAGTTGCGCAAGCTGCGAAATTTTATAGACAGCATCTCACACTAACCCGAAGTGTAAGCGAGGTTTACTTCGAAGCATCAGCGTTAGTTTGTACAAATAACGCTAACGCTTCAGGGCTGAGCCTCGCTAACGCTTCGTGTTAGTGTGTCGATTGCGGCAAGGCCGCGTTGTGTCTGTGTGGTTAAATTACATCAAAATAACTCACTGTAGTGGGCTTGAGCTAGAAGTTCACTAAGTTTTTTGACGCGGCTCCTCAGTAGACGAATCGTCTGCATTGATACAAGATACGTTCATGTTGTTCTTGGCACTCGAAACTAGCTGTGATGAAACTGCCGCTGCCGTCTTCACTGACGATCGGCAAATCCTTTCCAATGTTGTCGCCTCCCAGACGGAACTCCATTCTCCCTTTGGCGGGGTCGTCCCGGAGATTGCGGCCCGGGCGCATCTTCGAAATGTCCTGCCCGTTATCGATGAAGCGCTGAAGCAAGCACAGGTCACGCTGGCAGACATCGGCTGCATTGCCGTCCACAATACGCCGGGATTAGTGGGCGCGCTGCTCATTGGCGTATCGACCGCCAAGATGCTCTCGTTCGCCCTGGACGTGCCCTTGGTGGCAGTCAACCATGTCGCTTCGCATATCTACGCCTGTCGCATCGCGGCCGGTTGCGATATTTTTCCGTGTGTGGGCCTTGTCGTCAGTGGCGGGCACACGGCACTGTTTCATTGTCGGGATCCCTTGACGATGGACCTGCTCGGCGGCACGCGCGACGATGCCGCCGGCGAAGCCTTTGACAAAGTCGCGGCGATTCTTCGCTTAGGCTTTCCCGGCGGCCCGGCCCTTGAACGCGAAGCGGTCGGCGGCAACCGAAGCGCCTATAAGTTTCCCCGTTCGTTCATTCACGAAGATCGCTTGGAGTTCAGTTTTAGCGGGCTAAAGACGGCCGTGCTCTATACCGTTCGGGGCCAGGATGCCGCGAACAAAGATGCTGTATTGTTGCCCCAGGTGTGCGCGGATGTAGCCGCCAGCTTTCAGCAAGCCGTGGTGGAAGTCCTCGTCGCCAAGTGCAAGCAGGCTCTGCAAAAAACAGGGCTGACGCGGCTGGCTGTCGGCGGCGGCGTTATTGCGAACAAAGCGTTGCGTTCCGGCCTTGCAGAGATGTGTAATCAGGCTGGCGCCGAACTCTTCATCCCGCCGATGAACTTATGCACCGACAACGCCGCTATGGCCGCGTTGGCTATCGAAAAATGGAAGCTAGGCTTATTCGCGCCGGCCGACCTCGATGCCGAACCGAACTGGCTGTAGTCGGCTGCCTGATTTGATCATTCAACGTTCCCAATTTACGGGTCAATTTCAATTTGAAACCGGTCTTTGAGCAGCTGGCGTTTCTCCGATTCGGAGACGTAGAGAACAAAATAAACCAGGCTCCAGATTTTGTCGCTCCCTTTTGCGCGCTCATCAGCCGTGGGGCGAAGATGCGTGTGCGCGGGCATGTTGCTGCCCAGAATGCCGCCATAGATGCGGGCGTAGATTTCTTCCGGCTTCCGGCCGCCCCGAAGGGCTGGTGTTGTCAAATTGCGCGGCCGGACAATCGAGCCCCACGAATCGAATTGAAAGGGCGCTGCCTTGCCGTAGCCGGAATGACATGTCGTGCAACCGACTTCGGAACTCGTGAAGAGCTTATGGCCCTGGACCGCCGCCTCCAACTTCTGATCCTCACTGCTGTAAGGATTGGGGTCGCCTTCGATTGGATTGCGCCGAGGCCATCCAGATCGGCGCTATCTCGCCTGCTCGTTCGATCAGTCCTTTGCGGACTTCTTCGCGCGAAAGGCCTTCTCCCTTTGGATTGGCGGCCTCTTTCATCACGTCGTACTCGGCCTCGCCGCGCATACTGAGATGGATGACGTAACTCACCAGCGCCTGCAGATCGCTTTCGGGAAGTGCGCCGAATTGCGGCATCGGCCCGCCTATGATTCCTTCGCTGATCGTTCGCTGCAGATCGGCACGGCTCGGCTTTCGCTTGCCGCCTACCAATGGATTGGTTGTGATGAATTTAAACAATCCAGGGCGATAATCGCGCGGCTGCGGAATGAGGTAGCGCCCGCCTGGGCCGTTACCGTTGCCGGTCAGGCCGTGGCATTGCTGGCAATAGTTCTGGTAGAGTGCTCGGCCTTGTTTGAGCATTGGCGGAGAGAGTTTCAGTTCGGTTTCGTATCCGCGCAGGTGCTCGACCTTTGCCTCCAAGTCGCTGACATCTTTAGCAGCTTTGTCCGCTTGCATTTCCAGAATGCCTGCCAACTGTTGCTCATCGGCATTCTTGGCGGACGCTCGAGCGGCAGCGACCTCTTCACGCTTGGCGTTGAGAGCTAGACGCAGGGAATCGAGCTTCTCAGCAAATTTCAATTGCTCGATTAAGACTTCTCCGTTTGGCGTCATCGGCTCGCCGGGCGTGCCATAAAGTTCCGTCAACGTTTTGCCGAATTCGTCGTGTACGTCAGCGTCGATCTTGCGAGTGTTCAAAATGGAACCGTCGATCTCCGTCGCCAGCTTGGCGTCATCGCCCGTCAGCGTGTCCCGTTGCCGGTCGAGCATTAGCAACGGAGGATAGCCGGGATCGTACCATTTCGAAGCCTGAACGCTGGGAGTCTTAACCACCAGCCAATCGGATCGAACCGGGTAGAACTCCGGAAGTTCGGCAACAGGTCTCTGCTCGCTGCAACCGATTGCAACGACCAATCCAAGCATCAACGCGCAAGGGAACATCTCTCGAAATCGAATCATCCGCTGCTCCATCTGAAGGCGACTCGTAGCATAAGAAGTATCTTCGCTTCGCTTCATTATTCGTCAACAACGCCCGACGAGAAAATTCGGTTAGCCCCATCGGGAGGAGTGCATGGCGACCCCGCCTTTTTCAATCGTATCACACTCGGCGTTCCGAGCTTCGCTGCCCAAACCAATGCCATTTTACTACGGCTGGGTCATGCTGATACTGGCCGCCCTGGCAATGACAGCCACTTTGCCGGGCCGTACGCATGGCCTGGGACTCATCGTGAAGCCGCTCACCGAAGATCCCGGCCTGAACATCGGCGAAGTCCAATTCAGCGCTCTGAACTTCTGGGCAATCATGCTCGGCTCGGCTCTCTGCCTGCCCGTCGGCGCCTTGGTCGACCGGCTCGGCGTTCGCCGCTTGCTCGCTATTGTGTCGGCTGCGCTGGGACTCAGCGTAGTCGCGATGAGTCAAACGACGGGCATAGCGGCTCTCTTCATTACGCTGGTATTCGTTCGCGGGTTGGGGCAAGGCGCGCTTTCGGTCGTCAGCATGGCCATGGTCGGCAAGTGGTTTACGCAGCGCTTACCGCTGGCTATGGCCCTATTTTCCGTTCTCCTCTCCATCGGCTTCATTGTCTCATTTCAAATGTTTGGCGCTGCCGTCGCGGATTATGGTTGCGCGCACCAGTTGGGCAGGCCTTGGCATCGTTCTACTGGCCGGCTTAGCGCCCTTGGCCTTGTTAGCTGGCGCAGTTCACCCGAAACAATGGGCGTCGTTTCCGATCGGGAAAATGAAGGACCTTCAACGCCTGCTTCAAGGAGCTCAACGCTTTACGAAGCGTTACGTTCGTATTCCTTCTGGGCTTTCACCTTGGCGGCCTGTCTCTTTAACTTCGTCTGGTCGGCAGTTACGCTGCTGAGCGAAAACTTGCTGGCAAGCCGAGGCATCGGGCACGAGACCTACATCGAAGTCATGTCGATGGTTGTGGGTCTCGGGCTGCCCGCCAATCTGCTCAGCGGTTGGTTGGCACGTCGCTGGGGCATGGGCCGTGTACTCGCGGTCGGCATGGCCATGCTGGCGCTGTCGCTTTTCACTTTCCTCAACCTGCAAACAAAGAACGATGCGCTCCTCTATGGCGCGACGCTCGGCATCGCCGGCGGCATCGTCACGGTGGTATTCTTCGCCTTTTATGGGCATGCCTTCGGCCGAATGCATCTCGGGGCTATTCAAGCGTCCGCCCAGATGCTAAGCGTATTCGCCTCAGCGCTGGGGCCATTGCTCCTGGCCGTTTGCCGCGACGAATTCGGCTCCTACGATGGCTTCTTCTATGCGACGGCTCTGTTGGCTGTGGCGTCCGCACTGACGGTGGTGCTGTGTCGCACTAACCGCGCTCCCGCTGCGGACTGAAAATATGCATCTCCAAACCGCACTTGAAGTCCGCATGGCGGCACGGCAAGGTTTTCTAACGGGCCCGACGCCGGGCCTTGCGCGTGGCTGTCCGCAGGCGAACTTGGTTATTGTTCCCCAAGAATTTGCCTCGGACTTTTTACTCTTCTGCGAGCGCAATCGCACCGCATGCCCCTTGCTCGACGTGACGACGCCTGGCGATCCGGAACCGCGAAAAGTCGCAGCCGGCGCTGATCTCCGCACCGATTTGCCCGCTTATCGCGTGTGGCAAGATGGCCAGTTGGTAGCCGAGCCGATCGACATCCTCGACTGGTGGCGCGAAGATCTCGTCTCTTTTCTGCTCGGTTGTTCCTTCACATTCGAAAACGCATTATTGCAAGAGAGCATACCGGTACGGCATCTGGAGATGGGATGCAACGTCCCGATGTATCGCACAAACATCGCCTGTAAACCGGCGGGCCGCTTTGCCGGCCCACTCGTTGTTTCAATGCGGCCGATGAGCCCGGCCCAAGCCATCGAAGCAACTCGAATCTGCGCTCGTTTCCCGGATGCGCATGGCCCGCCGCTGCATGTCGGCGATCCTTCTGCGATCGGAATCGAATCGATTGAACGACCCGATTTTGGCGACCCGGTGACAATTCGCGCTGGCGAAGCACCCGTCTTCTGGGCCTGCGGCGTGACGCCTCAAGCTGTCTTGCTGCAGGCGAAACTGCCGCTGGCCATTACGCATAAGCCCGGCTGCATGTTTGTTTGCGATTCGTAATGAAAGTCGCACCTTCCGACTACTGCGAGGCCTGAATTTTAGCTTGCCTGGCTTGCCTGAGCGGAAAAATTGTTGCACAATTGCGCATCGCCTTCCTGTTTCATTCATCTCATTTGCGAGTTGGCCATGGGTATTCTTCGTTTACCCGGCCGGGCCTACGATTATGTTTACGGCGGCTATGGCTGGTTCGGCGTGGCATTCGCCGGCGTCGCACTGGTATTGCTCATCGTCGGCATCATGATCTGGTTCGATCGGCGGAAGTAAGTTTCACCGCGTAGCGGAAGTCGTCAGACTTCCGATTGAATAACACGTGCGTAGCGGAAGTCGTCAGACTTCCGAGGGTCACCGGAAGTCTAACGACTTCCGCTACGCAACCGGAAGTCTAACGACTTCCGCTACGCGCTCCGCCACGCTCTCTCCGCTACATCTCACCCATGCCGATGGCTTTCGCGCGCCATGTCGATGATGCCCACCAAGAACGCCAGGAAGATGGTTTCCAAGCCCAGCACAAAGAGCGTGCCGGCGAATATCCATTGCGGCGCCAGCAGCTCAGCCGTACGCAGCCAATGGATGAAAACCGGCGCGGCCAAGCCTGCAGCCAGGACAATGGCGCCGCCGCCAAGCATGAAGCCGCGTTCGATGCGGAACCAGCGCGTGAATTGATCCAATCGTTTATCGAAAAAGACCGGATCGAGCCGATGGGCCACGAGTTTCGCTAGAAACCCGAAGACTAGAACGTGAAAGCCCGTTAAGGCCGCCAAGGAAGCCGTATACATGAAGTTCGGGCCAAAGTAATCGGTCCAGACTCCATAGCCGGCAAGGGCTGCCGTCGGTATCGCCATCATTCCAAGCACAAGTAAGAACATTCCAGGCAGGAAGAAGAGAAAGCTCGGGCTGCACATCAGCATGAAGCGAAGATGACGCCAACCATCGCGAAAGCTGCGCAGGTGCGGCCTACGATTACGACCATCCGGCCAGAGCGTTATCGGGATCTCTTCGATGGCCAGCTTGGCCAAGCTGCTCTTGATGACCATCTCGCTCGCCAATTCCATGCCGGGCATCTGCAGATTCATCTTCGGCACGGCATCTTTCCGAAAGCCGCGCATGCCGCAATGCGAATCGCCAACTCCGGTTTTGAAAAGCATGTTCAGAAAGCCGCTCAGCAGCGGATTACCGACGTATTTATGCAGTGGCGGCATGGCGCCAGGCTTGATGTTCCCCTTGAGCCGATTGCCCATCACCAGATCGGCGCCGCCGCGCAGGCATTCGACAAAGCGCTCCAGATCGGTGAAGTCGTAGCTGTCGTCGCAATCGCCCATGATGATGAATTCGCCCTGTGCCTCGGCAAAGCCTCGGCGGAGAGCATTGCCGTAGCCCTTCAACGGATGGTAAACCACCCGAGCGCCAGCAGCAGTGGCGACTTCAACGCTCCGATCGCTCGACCCGTTGTCGACGATGACCACTTCGCCGGCGATGCCGAGCGCCTTCATCGTGCCGACGGCCTTCGCCACGCACACGCCGACGGTTATCTCCTCGTTCAGACAGGGCATGACGACGGAGAGTTCCAGCGTCGGGCGGCTGACGGTTGACCGTTCATCCCGTTCGATAAACGACGAAACGTTGGTCGATGCGGGTACAAGGGTGCGGGATGACATGTACATGCGTCAGCTTCTCATGCGGTTAGTCTGGCTGCTGTCCCCCAACCCTAGAACAAATTGCCAGACTAAGGAGCGAAACCTGAGAAGCGGATGAGGAAAGTTAGGCCGTCTATAACGATCGCAACGACGCAACGTTCGACTGTGAACCGTTCACACTTTCCTGCTCGACCTCAAACCGACTGTAAATCTTTTACAGTCAACTGATAGTTTTCTATTTCTTCATTTCACATTCCGAATTCCACATTCCGAATTTCCTCCACGCGTTTTCCCACGATTTTCTCGAGTTTCAGCTTGTGGAAATATTTCCAGAACCTGCGCTGTCAGAATAACGTGGGACAGATCGTCGATTGTTTGATATTTCTTCATTCCGCAATTCGAACTCCGCATTCCGCACTTCCCCCTAGGCGTTTTCCCACGATTTTCTCGCCAAGTGCCTTCTGGAAATATTTCCAGAAGGCACTTGGCCGTTAGCCGCCACGCGAAGGCTTTGCGGAGCGGAGCGCTTTCCGCGAAAAAGCGCTCCGCTCCGCAAAGCCTTCGCGTCGCGGCTAACGAGTTCACATTGCTGTCATTGCGAACCGTTCGAAGTGAAAACGTTTCCACTTCGAGTGTGAACGGTTCACATTTTCATGCCCCATCTCAATTCATTCATGCAACGTCGCGTTAGTAGAGTCGAGGAGTGGCGCGGTGCGAACGTTCCGATGGACAACAAGCGTAGCCGGTCTGAACACTGTCGCTACGCCCCATCTGCTTCGGTCCGTCCGTTTCCACTCCCCGCTCGGCGAACCGGACGGGCGGATTTCCCGCATCCGGCTCTCGGACTTGTCTCTCACACCTTCGCAAACAGCCGGCGTGGGCGGAAGTTTTCCAGTTGGATCAGTCCCAACTCCTCGTGCAGGTATCGTCGCGAGTACGTAGTGATACTCGAACCTCGCACGCGATGCTTCCGGCCCAGCCACCGACGCAGCCTACAGCGCACGTGATCCATCAGTGTCGCATAGACCTCCGTTACCGGACCGTAACAAAAGTAGTTGGCCCAACCTCTTAGGACCGAGTTCAGGCTTCCCACAAGTTCTTCGGTTTCCCGGCACGTCGTTCGCCCTCGGGTCATCTCGCTGACCTTCGCGGTCATGGCTCCGATCTTCTTATCCGACGGTCGTGGGCTGATATACGCACGACCGTTCCTACGCGAGTAACACCGCCCGAACGTGTAGCCTAAGAACGTGAACGTCTCTTCCGGCAGAACACACCGCCGCGTCTTCTTCTCGTTGACCGTCAACCGCAGCTTCCCCATGATCTCACGCATCTCGACCATCGCCTCGTCGGCTAGGCCTCCCGGCGTGCAGATCACGAAGTCGTCCGCATAGTTCACGATGCGAGCGTCCAAACGCCTTTGGTGACCTTGGACCTTCCAGGCCAGAATGAAGCGACGCATATACAGATTCGCCAACAGCGGAGACAAGACCCCTCCTTGCGGAGTGCCCCTCCCCTCGTCCTTGTTGCGGGTCGTCCGCGTCTTCCGCCCACGCTCGTCCGTTTCCTCGACCGCCGCTTCCAGCCATTGTTTGATGACGTGAAGCACGTGTCGATCCACGATCCGACGCGACACCGACTTCATCAGCTCGGCGTGCGGAATGCTGTCGAAGTAGCCGCTCAAGTCCGCGTCAACCACCTCCGTATAGCCATCGTCCAACAGCGCTTGCACCGCTTTCACAGCGTCGTGAGCGCCTATCCCCGTCCGGTAAGCGTGTTGCTCCGGCTGCAGGTCCGCCTCGAAGATCGGTTCGAGTATCAACACTGCCGCCATCTGCGCCACTCGGTCCCGTATCGTCGGTATGCCCAGCGGTCGTTGTTTCCCATCGGCCTTCGGAATCCATACCCGTCGAACCGCCTGGGGCTTGTACGTCCGCGTCTTCAACTCTTCCGCCAGTTCCCCAAGCCACTTCGCCGGACCGTACGTCGTGATGTCTTCGAACGTCTGACCGTCCACCCCCGCTGCTCCGTCGTTCGCTCGGCAACGAGCGTAGGCGTGCATCAGAACGTCCATCCGATACATCTTGTCGTACAGCGCATAGAAGCGGAACTCAGGTTCAGCTTTCGCTTTCGTGTGTAGTGCCGTCCGAAGCTTCTCAACCTTTTCCGGTGGGGTTGGTAGAAACATGTCAATCCCTCGGGCTGTCGCTTCTTTCGACACCGTACAAGAACTGAGGCCCCTTCCCTCCACCGGCATTACCCGGCTTCAACGGTACTACGAGCCCCTCCGCCACCTGACTTGGCCCGGCCTCTCCCTCGCGGGTCTCCGGTTGATCGTCACACGCGATCACCAAGCAGGCTTCCCGTGTTGCATGGTCTTCCTTTGAGAGCGTGCTGTCGCCCTTACTCCGGCAGGAGAAGCAACCCATTCGTTTTCGGTGCGATTGAACTCCGCACCTGGAGTCTGTGGTTGCTTCCGGCGGCCTTCCCCTTCGCGGCACAGGGTCGGCTCCTGCATCACTCGTTTTCGGAGCTTGCTGGCGTTCACGTTACATTACGGCCCACTCTCTCGCGGAGTCACTGTATGACCCTTTCCATCCAAGGCTCCGACGGCTTCGTTGCCTCCACCGCCGCTTGGATTGCTACCGGTCGGAAAACGACTAAACTTACCGGGTGGGACTTTCACCCACTGAAAAACCATACCTTCTCACGGCGCACGCCGCGACGCGGAGGCTTTGCGCAGCGGAGCGCTTTCGGCAAGAAATCGCTCCGCTGCGCAAAGCCTCCGCGTCGCGGCTAACAGTATTTTCGTTTTCGCGTCACGCGTTTTCCCACGAAATAATTGGAAACGCCCTTCGGGAAATATTTCCCGAAGGGTCCATGAAAACCCTTCAAAGTCGCCTTTCGCTCCGCGAAAGGTTTTCGTTTCGCGGAGCCAAAGGCGACCATCGCTTTAGTGGGTAACGTCTCCCGCGAGGCAGAGCCTCGACGCCCCGTTACGCGGCAGAGCCGCGTAACGAGATAGTTCGGCTCGCCGTTGGCGAGCCACGCGCAGCCCCACCCTAGCTTAGGCACGCTGCAAACAGGAAATATTTTTTTGCGAGGCGCAGTTTTCTGAGACCAATGTGTTGCCACGCTGCGCGATGCAATTCAATCCGCCGGTCGTAGGATGAAAATGAACGCCCCACTTCATTCGAGGCAAGTTAGCCCATGACGTTGATTGGCACACTTATCTCTCAGGTGGTGCGGCGTTCGTTCGGCCTAAAGGCCGATGCGTTGATTGCTTGGCTCGAAGAACGCCTCACCGATCATTCGCAAGCGCTGCCAAAGGCTCTTGCCCGTGCCAACGATTGCGCCTGGGTGGCCGTCGGCCTGGCTCTTTGCGAAGATTCATTCCTCGATCGTTGCAAAGATGTTTTTCGGACGGGTGACATGAAAGGCCTGCGCGACGCCATTCGCGAATTCCTGGCCGTGACGCCGACCGGATTGCCAGAGTCTGCCGCCAGTGTTCGGGCCCAAGCGTGGAAGGAATGGCAACGTCTGCGCAAGAACGGGCGCTTCGCAATCGACAGCATCTCATCGACCGAAATCGCCGGCTCACCTGGCGACTTGCAGCGCTTCGGCGATGCAACCGGGTTAGCAATGGCCGCGCACAAGGCCATGGAAGAAGTAGCCGCGCGCATCCAACCCGAAGCGCCGAACCTTGCCTTAGTGTTGATGCTCGTACCGCCGGAAGGTGGCGTGCCGTTATTGGCGGTTGCCTTTACCTTTTTCTTCCGCCGTGAAATTGAAACCAAGCCGGAAGCCTATCGCGGCCTGTCATTCGATATGCTGCGAACGCTGACCGCTCGACAAGACGAAGGGTTAAGCAAACTCGAAGCCCTCATCCAAAATCGAGCGGAAGGTTTTCTCGGCCAGCTCGATGCCATGTTCGAAGCGCTCGATCAAGGCTTCAGCGAGGTCTTCCGCAAGATTGATGAACTGCCGAGTCTCATTGCCGACATCATCGCCAAGAGCCATATCAGTACGGAATCGTCGTCTCCCTTGCGGATAAGTGTCACCAACGAACGCGAACTCGAACGCCTGCGCCAAATGCGGGACGCTATGCGCAGCGTGCCTGCGGAGCTGCTGAAGGCTGATGACTTGTCGAAAGCCGGCGATGTTTTTGCTGCCGCCGGTTGGTATCCCGATGCGCAAAAGACGCACCAAGCTGCCGCCAAGTGTGCCCGCGAAACGGCCAACCGGGCAATGGAAGCCGAAGCGGAATTCAAAACGTTCCGTGATGCCTGCGAGACGAGCGATTGGGCAGAAGCGGCCCTTGCGTTGCGCCGAGCCGTGGAACTGGATCGAGAGCGCTATGAGCCCTTCCCCTTCGATCGCTATGAACTTGTAAGCGTGCTGGGCGCCGGCGCCTTTGGCACCGTGTTCCACTGCCGCGATCAGTTCGAACTGAACGACCACGACCGGCCTATCGAAGTGGCCATCAAAACCCTAAATGATGAAGACCTCGGCCAAGAATTGCAGAAGATATTCGCCGAAAGCGCGAACACTCAAACGGCTCAGCCATCCTGGCATCATCGGCATCCGCGATCAAGACTTCGCTAACCGCACCACGCGCAAACGCCCCTATTTCGTGCTCGAATACTTCCCCGGCCAAACGCTGGACCAATATCTGCGCCAACACGGCCCACTGCCGCCCTCGGGCTTTCTGCCGTTGGCCCGCCAGATCGCCTCCGCCGTCCATGCCGCTCACCAAAAAGGCATCTTCCACCGCGACTTGAAACCCGCCAACGTGATGGTCCGCCGTCTCGAAAAAGATTCACCCACCGAAGGCGAATGGACCTGGGACATCCGCGTCATCGATTTCGGCCTGGCGGTCCGCGTCTCCTCCATTAAAGCAAGCATGGCTGTACTCTCGGCCATGCACTCCACCCGCGACAAAAGCATCACCGGCACCATCAAATACGGCGCCCCCGAACAACTCGGCGAACTCCCCGGCGTTGCAGTCGGCCCGCACTCCGACGTTTACGCTTTCGGCAAAACCTGTCTGGAGTTCTTGTTTGGGACGACGGAGCCAAAAAGCTGGCACTGGAAGGGGCTTCCTGCGGAAGTGCGCGAGCCGTTGCAAGAGGTGCTGGAACGATGCACTACTCCCAGCCTGATGGAACGGCATACCGACTTCAATGTCGTATTGGACATCCTGGTCAAACTAGAGTCGAAGATTGCAGTCATTGAAGGGCAAGCCAGCGCAAACCTGCAGCGATTCTTGGAGTCGTCAAATCCTCGTCGTTGGCTTGCGTCGCGACTTAAAGGTTGGAGCAGTGACGAGTGGCAGAAATTACTTGTCAAGCTTAAAGCAAGTCCCTATTGGCCGTTGGATCAGGTCAAGTTAACGAAGAGTTTCGACGTATTACGCATTGCGATACTTGAGGAGCGCGCGCAAGGGCTGATGGGGGAAAAAGAGACGATACAGACAGTGATTGATTCTCAGGCCGAAGAACGGGCTGTTTGCTTCGTTAAAGAGGTTGGTGGTTTTGTCTCGCGCGAACAAAACAGTTATGGCGCGTCGCTTCGCGGCGACATGTCTGCGCAACATAACCATGTGCATACAGTAAACCTCGAATTTTCAGATGTAGACGATACAGGATTGAAGAACTTGGCAGCGATGAAAGCGTTGCAGGTACTCACTTTGAGCCACACGAAAGTAACCGACGCTGGCCTAAAGGAACTCAGAGGATTCAGGTGCCTTACCACGCTCGACGTCACCCGAACGAAGATAACAGGCATGAGTCTGAACGAACTCAGCGACCTGAAGAACCTCAGCGATCTTTTCCTTGGTCCGGATGTATCAGACGTAGGACTGAGAGCGATAAGTGAGTTCAGAAACCTCACGACGCTTTCCCTTTACAACACTAAGGTTACGGACGCCGGCCTGACGGAACTCAAGAAGAATAAGAATCTCACTTATCTGTGCCTTCACGACACGGAAGTGACTGCCGCCGGAATGAAGGCGCTTAAAGATCTCAAGAGGCTCACCACCCTTGATCTGGGCGGCACAAAGGTGACGGATGCGGGCCTGGAGGAACTTAAAGATATCGACAGCCTTACTGAACTATGTCTATCCGATACACAAGTGACGGATTTTGGTCTCACGTACTTGTCAGGTCTAATACAACTTCAATCGCTGGACCTTAGCAACACGCAAGTGACAGATACCGGAATAAGGGCATTGGCTAACTTGAGGAATCTAAATGAACTGCTGCTCGATGGCAGCCAAGTAATCGGCGAGGGACTGGGACACTTAGCTGGGCTGGAACACTTGCAGACGCTAACACTCGGTTACAAGGGAATGGCACTGGCAAGACAGTTTGAGTGGCCGCTGCTTAAGGACACCTATTCGAAAGTGTCGAATATTGGCCTGAAGGGCGTGGCTGCGTTGAAACAATTGCGCCGCCTGAATCTGTCCTACTCCCAAGTGACGGACGGGGGGCTTAAAGAATTAGCTTCGCTACAACTGTTGCAGTCGCTGGAACTCGGATGTACCAAGGTGACAGGCGGCGGACTAAAAAGTCTGACGGGGCTAAAAAAATTGCAGTGTCTTTTCCTAGCTGGTACGCAGCTGGCGGACTACGGGTTGAAAGAAGTTGCAAATCTAAGTCAATTGCAGACGCTGGAACTCTCCGACACGAAGGTGACCGATACTGGCTTGAAAGAGCTCACCACAATGATTGAATTGCGAACTTTACGCCTATCGAGAACGAACGTGACTACTGCCGGCGTGGCCGAACTTGCGAAAGCCTTGCCCGACTGCAAGATAAAGGTTTAACGTTCACTGCCATGAAGGTAACGATATCTGGAAGGGCGGCTTTCAACATGCCGTTTGTAGAAGAGTGCCCCTCTTCCTTCCGACATTTCAATTCGCCCTGTTTCAAAACCGAGAAAGAGCCCTTCTACCCGACCAATCAACGTCATGCCAATTTCGTGCGATAAGGCTTCTCTTTTTGCGAGTTTGTCCTAATCGAGTACCTGCTTGGAGTCGTTGTCGCTATCGCAAATATTGACCAGACAAGTGTTTACGTACATTTCCGTCACTTCCTTCCGATTCAAAACTCATTGCCCGCGACTTTAGAGTCTAATAACGCTTCCGGTTGATTTTCACCCGGCGCTTGAACGGTCGGGGTGTGTGCCATTAAAGGTCGCATGCGCGCGAACATTAAGGGAAAGAATGGATTAGTGACTCGCATAGTCTCCCACAGCGAAGATCGACGGAACAATGCCTTCCCTAAAATCGGGCATGGAAGCCAAGTAGTCGTTTTGATTGCTACTGCGCACAGGATTAAGCATTCGACTTCGGGCAACCGTACAAGGCATTGTGAAAATGACATCAGTCGCATGGACTAAATGTGGAGGCAGAGCAATGACCGCAATGATTTTCGCTGCGATTGGCGCCGTCAATCTTTCCGAAGCCACCGCGATGGTGTTGATATTGGTCGCAGGCTGTTGCGTGGTTTATTGGCTCTATACCCGCGATCAGAAATCCGCAAGAACACATGAGTTGGCGAAGGCGGCGTTGAACGGAATTGCAACGGTTTGGCTATGTGAACACGCGGGAATTGTGGAGATTACGCCGCCCGCCGGGCAAGAGGTTCCCGGAAAGTTTGGGCCGGGGTCGATTGGCAATGCCGAGGATGACAGGCGGCGAGCACTGTGATTTCCTCCGTCGCTTGCGCGTCCGGCTAACAAAGCGACGAATGCAATGCGGGCAAAGCCGTCGAATCCCTGCCACTGGAGCGTCAACTCGGCAACGAAGCCTAAGGCTTCACGCCGGACGAAGTGGCACTGATATGGAAGAGCGGATTATAAACCCTGAGCAGACAAAAGGTTATGTCCGTTTCTAGCAATTTTGTTTGCGTTCAAAACCGATTGCCCGCGGTATTAGGGTCTAATACCGCATACCGGTTGATCTGCAACCGGTAAGTGCACGATTGCAGCGCGTGTGACTATCGCTGGCGTTCGGGCAACCATTCAGAAAAGAATGGGTCAGTGGCACAAGTTCGACCAGCGCGCGTGACCGACGGAGAAATGCTGTCACTAAAATCGGGTAGAGGCGCTTATAGCATGGTCTGCATGAGAAACCGCTGGTAAGGAATTGGTTATTCCAGAATCGCATGAAATCGAAGTTTGATAGCTACGTAGCTAGCTTTTTATTCTCAGGGGATATAAGATGGCATGGATACTTGATCCATCCGACGAATTCGCTCGCCGACAGAAATACTACGAAAAGAAGCATTCGCGCGAACTGCAGGCGGTTCTAGCGAACTTGGATTTCTACGTCGCCTCGCTGAATAACGGAGTTCTGCCGCATCAAATCAAATCCGGGTTCATTCACACCGAGGGGCAGGGAGTCGTAGCCATCGATCAGAAGGGGCAAGGCAAGAATCTTGCCCAGGCCCGTTTGTACGTATATGCCGAGCTTGAAACGGAAACGCTGCATATCGTGACGCTTGGGGACAAAAGATCGCAGAGAGACGATTTGCGAACCTGTCGGAACTATGTCGAATCATTGAGAAAGGCCCGGGAACAAGCCCCGCCGCGACTAAACCTGGAACAAGAATCAAGTGCCACCCATGAAGAAGAAGTTCAACAGCGTGCTGGAGATGGTCAAGGAGATGTCGGGTGACAAGTCTTTGGCGGCCGACCTCGAAAAGCGGATCGCGGCCACTGCGATGGTGAAAAAGCTGTTTGTGCTCCGGCAGGTCAAAGGGATGTCGCAACAAGTGATGGGCGCCAAGCTCGGTTGGTCGCAGAGTCGCGTTTCCAAGTTCGAAAGTTCAGACGATTGCGATCTGCGCTTTGGCGACATTGTCGCTTACTTATCAGCACTCGGTTTGGAACTTGGAGTTGTCTTCGCGCCGCATGGCGTGAGCGCAGTGACACGGGTGAAGCATCACGCCTTCGCCATCAAACGCATTACCGATCAGCTGGCAGAATTGGCGACAGGCGACAACACGATCGCTAAAGGCGTGGCAGCATTTTTTGGGGAAGCCGCATTCAATCTCGTCCGCATGTTGCAGCAGTCCGCGACGAAGTTGCCGCTTGCCGCTGAGGAACCACCTTTCCAGATCGAAATTGACATCGTCGGAGACGATGTAAACGCATTTGACGAAGGGGAGCCACCTCCAAAGAAACGGCGCAACAGAGCAATCGCTTGAAGCACTTGGCGGAGAACACGCCCGCAACATCGTCCCCGCCCGCGCCAAAGCCGCCGAAGCCCTGCAACTGGAACGCCAACTCGGCAATCTCGTCAACGAAGCCTACGGCCTCACGCCGGAGGAAGTGGCGTTGATGTGGAAAATCACCTTGCTGCTTTGAGAAGTCGAGCATTAAATGCTAGGAAGCGTGCGCCTTGCGCTCAAAGTTGCAGCGTTTTGTCTCGTCAATTCCCTGCCAGTAATGTTCGAGTGAAACGTGAAAAATGCAACGCCCAAGCTTTGGCAGCCAAAAGAAATCCTACGGCACATTGAAAGCCGGGAATCGAGCACCCAGGTCGTGCTGGTACGCACTGATTTGGGCGATGCTTTCTTGAAAGCTATGGGCAATCCGCAAGGTGAGCATGCCCTCGCACGTGAATTGGTTGGTTCGCAACTTCGCGCTGGTTTGGTCTGCTAACCTGCGAATTCGGAACTATCCATGTTAAGATTTATGAGGTGGCGATGCTTTCGTTTCGTCGAAAGGACTGCTCACCGCAAGCAGGGCCAGCGTTCATCAGCAAGGCGGAACGTGGCGAGCCGTGGGGTGGATCGGAAAGGGAACTTACACGCATAGAGAACAAAGAAGATTTCACGAAGCTCGTGATTTTCGATACGTGGATCCGAAATGAAGACCGTTACTTTCCACGGGTAGTACCCGAGAAGTCCCGAATAAATTATGATAACGTATTTTTAAGTGAAGACGCGCCCGAAGGGCAATTGTTGCTTCGCGCGATCGACCATTCCGATTGCTTTACGAATGGGCGAGACATCGTGCGGAAGAACCTCGGGATTGACGCGATTCAGGAGGGTCGTATATACGGCCTTTTTCCAGAATTTCGCGGCTATCTTGATCGGGACGTTGCGAACCGGGTTATCACGCGCTTGAAAACGATGGACAAAGCTACCGCCAGACAGCTTGTAGACAGTATCCCGCTCGCTTGGAATGTCACGGTGGATGCACGAAATGCACTGATCGATTTTATTGTCGAACGAGCCTCTTTTGTTTCGCGTACTATAATTTCATTACTCTGGCCCCAGATGGACTTGTTCGCTGACCCGCCGGAGGCAAATCCATGAACCCCAGCATCGGCTACTTCAGTCTGATTCAGTATGTTCCCGATCCGTCGCGACTAGAAGCCGCGAATGTCGGCGTATTGCTGTTGGCGCCTCAGTTTCATTTCCTGAAGGCGATTACCGCTGCGAACAACCGCCGAATCATCCAGTTTTTCGGCCGTGAAGGACACGATTGGATTCGCATCAATTCGTTCAAGAAAGGGATGGAAGAGCGGATCGAAGCTGAGAATCCGCGCATTCATACTCTTCAGGATTTTGAAAAATTCATCGCCCAACGAGCCAACCAATTCCGGATTACCGATCCACGTGCCATGAAGGTAAGCAATCCCAAACGCGACCTCCACGAGCTTTTTACCGAGCTGGTCGGCGGCAATCCGCGCGGCAACGGCGAAAGGCAGAGTTTCCAAGGATATTTGCGACAGCAATTTGCTCAACCGGAGTTGCAAACAAAACTGGCGCACGACATCGCGATTAAGGTGCCAACATTTGATCGGGAAGTTTCTATTCCCTACGGATACCAGAACGGGCGTTTCAATTTGATCCAGCCAGTTAAATTTGAATCGAAAGAAGTGTCGCAAGCGATAACGACAGCCTGCCGTTACGCTGTGGAAGGTGAATCACTATATGAGAATCCGGACCCGAGGTTCGGAGACCTCAAGCTGGTTGTTGTTGGTCGTTTTCTCGCAAGAAAAGCCAATAACCGATCATTGGTCGAAAAAATTCTACGTGAACATCACGTTAAGCTGGTCGCATCAACCGAAGTAGACCAGTTAGTTGCAGACATTCGGGACAATGGCAAGGAAATTATCACGCGGGCATAACTATGAACACCACAACCCCATCAACTGACGAAGAGAGAGCCAAAAGACGACGTGCGAAAGTGATGAAACGCCGGGCCGCCTTGATTCGGGCCGTTCGAAAAGACATTAGCATTTTTGAAGGAATCGTTCGCGGCGACAAACCGGGCGGGGCATCGAAACCTCAATAGATTCGAACTGGACGGTTAAATCGAACAGCCTCGGCTTTCATGTAAAGCCGGGGCTTTTTCATTTTCCGCTGGCGCCAGGGTTTACCCCCTGCGGCTACTCATGCTAAACTGCAAGGCTGAGGGGATAAATCATGCTTATGGCCACCGACCGAATAACCCGGCGACCTCATCCGGATGGAGTTGAAGCCTGCATTCGCGATACGAACATTAATGTATGGGGACTGGTAGAATGGCGGCGATTGGGGCGATCCGATGCCGAAATTCTCGAATCGATGCACGGACTGAGTGCAGAAGACTTGGCAGCGGCATGGGAATACTACCGCGAGCATCCCCATGAAATCAACGACTTCATTCATCGCAATGAAGAGGCTTAACCGGGATGGCCCACTTTTATGCGGATGAGAACTTCGATTTCGGAGTGGTTCAGCGTCTCCGCGTCGTCGGCCACGACGTACTGACAGTTCAGGAAGCGCTTCACGAATTGAGATCGGCTTTCCAAAGCGGCCAAACTTCGTCGGCTTTCCTTGCGGCATATTGCACGTTCTTAAATCAGGATGCTTTTTTAGTTTGCTCATTCGGGGTTGGCTTGGCCGTGCCCGCCGCATATTTGGGCCGTTCGGATTTGATAGTAGCTACGTCGTGTATCAGGAGTGGCGGCCCGACCGCCGAGCAATCCGATAAACGCTCCGGCCGTCAGCGTGAAGACATGTTCGCAAGCGTTCAGCAACCGTTCCCGGGCCTTAGGCATTGGCTCATCGGTGGAAGCTGCTATCCAGACCATGACTCCGAGCGTGACAACGCATAACGCCCCGTTGATCTGTAGGAGCAGCTTGAACATGGGATTGATGGTGATGGCTGGATTCGCGACTTTGGCCATTTCAGGCCTCGTCTTCGCTGGCGTTGTGGCGCACTTCGCCCGTGGTCAAGTCGATCACGGTCCAAGAGAACGGATGCGCGAACGCGGACCACGCAATGGTGAACATCGTTCGCAAATAACGCAATGGAGAATAGTAGAAGACTTGAGTGGTCATCGCTGGCTCCGGAGGATTCGTGGCCTCAGGCGGTTTTGACAACATTTCGACCGCCATGTAATTAATCCTCGTGTTGCTTCCACAATTCAACACTGTCAACGTTATCAGTTTATCGCATAAAGAACGGCCTGCAATCGAATTCCAGGCGCCGTCTCCCCAATTGGCAGCTGGTTGTCGCGCTTGCTGCGTAGGTTAACGGGCCGTCGCGTTCTAAAGATCACGATTCTCAGCTTGGGGCGGGAGCATCCAGGTCGAGTGATTTGAACATTTCTTCGACGGAGATCGAATCGTTGCGGTTTCGGTAGCGGTGTTCGAGTTCCGCGCGTTCAGCGGTTGATAATTCCGGTGGCGAAGTACAGCTTGATTTGAAGCGACTTGCGGGAACGAAAGTCCCAAGCCGTTCGCCGCGTGCATCAATTATTGCAATTAGCTCCCCATCAGTTTGCTTTGTAATCCGCTCGCGCATCAACTCCGCAAGGATATTCTCTTTGGCTTCCGCCGAGATTGTCCGAATCGTTTCGAGTAATGGCGACTGGGTGATGCTTGTCATAGCGCCAGCCTCTTGTTGGTAGCGTTCGTGGGCAGGCCCACGTTCTTTCAGCAACCTTAATAGGCGTTACCGGTGTTTGCAAATGGCATTCGCGGCTGGAGCAACCCGCTCTCGGTGGCAAGCTTGAAAAAGCTGCGGGAAGAACGCCCGCAACATCGTCCCCGCCCGCGTCCAAGCCGCCGAAGCCCTGCAACTGGAACGCCAACTCGGCGATCCGGAAGAGGTGGCGTTGATGTGGAAGACGGCGCCGCCGAGATTGACAAATGGTGATCGCTAATCTAAATGGAACGTCGTTCCCGAAGGTGATACAATCGCAGGTGTGACTGTAAACGATTATTTTGCAACGCTGCAGAGGGGAAGAGATGCTGGCAACTTTTGATATTGCTGCCGTGCGTCGCTTCGCCGACGACCTGAACGAACGGCTAAGGCGTTGCGACAACGGCGAAGGAACGATGTGCGCCAACTTGGATCAAATGATTAACCACTACGTTCAACTATGCGGCGAACTGCGGCAAGGCATCAACAATTGGGCTCGAACCGTATTTACAGGCCGAATCGAGTTCGCTTCGGACGTCGAGCAGGTTTTGAAGACGGAAGCCCATTTTGTTCTTCATCGAGCCAAGCAGGTCGCCGCGCAGGCGCCACTCGATGGCGAGTGTTTCGAATTGGGAGGGTTAAATGCGCTCCACCGTCATATCGCCGATCTCGACTACCTTCTGGAAAATTGGGCCAGCCCTCGTCGATCGGTGAGCCCCGCTCCCCGGATGAAAATGCCAACGGCGGTCGAACAGATGGTGGCCGAACGTCTTTCGCAATTGCCAGCACTTCCGCGCGACTGGAAGCCGACGGAACCGGAACAACTCTCGTGTTTCGAAACGCAGCGGGGTGAATGAACGGCGAAAGTCGTCTCGAGCGCATCATGTCCACCCCGCTCACGCCCGTTCGGACCGCCCCGAGCGAAGCCGATTATCAGTCGCTCCTGTCGTGGCCGTTTGCCGACGAGCCGTTCTACCAGGGCCAAGTGAAACGCCTGCTACAAAATGACATTCCTTTTCGTGTTATGTACAGTTCTGGCATTGTGTGGGTCTACCGGGATCCGGAAGGGAATGTCGTCGGCTTCGGCACGTTCGACGTGTGCAAGGACTACGAGCAGTTCACGGGCGGCAAATATCATTCTTATATTCCGCTACTAGCAGTACACCCTGCCTTCCAGAAACGGGGGCATGGCCGCTCCATCGTCGAACATTTAATCGCCGAAGCCATGCTAATCGCGCAAAGTCCGGCTGATTTTTCCGACCTACTTTTTCTCGATGTCTATACGGCTAATCAAGCAGCGGTTTCGCTGTATGCCAAATGTGGATTCGTCACTTTGAACCCGGATACGCCAATCATAGACCCGCAAGAGCACAACGAACCGTACATCGTCATGGCCAAGAAAACAGTCGCTTCATCGGCTTGACCACCGGACGATACAAAAAACTGATTTCGATAAAGACATTCAATCTCGTCCGCATATTGCAGCAGTCCGCGACGAAGTTGCCGCTTGCCGCTGAGGAACCACCTTTCTAGATCGAAATTGTTAGCGAAGATGCGAACGGCCCCGCCTGCGACGATTCTTCTTTTAACACAAGGATGTTTACGTGGCTATTATGACCTAAACCCTCAATTGTTATAAACTTGCTTCCCTAAACGCTAAACCATGACTCGTGACCGTTAGGCGGCGATGCGGAAGTGGAGGAACTGATTCCAGGATCATCCGGCAGCATCCGGGCGGCGTCTGCGAAGTAAATCGCGGCGGCGGCCAAGTTGCCAGAACTTTTACACACGACGGCCCTTAGGAACGCCAATCTCCCTGGCGGAAAGACGTACGGGTGCTCATGCAATTTCTGGATAATTTCAGTGTGCGCATTTCGCGTCCAAAGCCGTAGTAATTCTTCTTTCACTCGTTTTTCATAATCGGGTGCAGATCGATACTTGACATCCTGGAAAAACTTGGGGAATAGGTGCCGCGCTTCCGTGGGTAATAGCCGTTGCTCGAATGCGCCTACAGATCTGAAGCGCGTGCCGGTAGTGCCCGCCGTGGTAGTATTGAGTGGCCGCTAAGAAACGGAAAAGGTGTTTATCCGATTGCCGGGCCGAGGCAATTAGTTGTTCCAATAGACGGCCTGCCTCGCCGTATTTTTCCTTAGCAAGCGCGGTATCTCCCTTCGCCAACGCGGCGTTGAACGCCCATGTAGATCGAGAACCGGCAAAGTCATTTTTTCGAGCCTTTGCGTTGATTAGTTATGCGATCTTTGCGTACTTCGTCCACGGGCTTGTGGACATAGTGCAGGTAGCTGTGCACGGTACTTTCGGCCATAGCGTCAGTCGGGTAGGCAAACTTTGTCACGGAAACGTAGCCGGCGCTTTCCAGTGGGCGGATGCATCGCCGGCAAATCCGCTAGTTCCAAATTAGGATGGCCGCCTAGCATTGGGCGCGAGATTCCTGAGACGCGGCCATAGGTGCTACTGTCGATGCTCAGTTAGCATACTTGAATTTCGAAAACCGTCCTCAAAGCCGCCGAAGCCCTGCAACTGGAACGCCAACTTGGCAATCTCGTCAACGAAGCCTACAGCCTCACTCCGGAGGAAGTTGCGTAGATGTGGAAGACGGCCCTACTGCGGATGCCGTACGCACGTCCTGTCCCCGTTTAGCCGTGGCGGTGATAGAATACTGGACCGAGGAGCGAAACCATGAAAACAATGACCGTCGCGATCCCCGACGATGTGTTCGAGAAAGCGGAACGGCGCACGGCGAGACTAGGCATCAGCCTGCCCGGCGAGGTCGGCAATTTGCTGAAGCAATTCGGCGAAAGCGACAGTAGTGAAGAAACAGTTCCGGTATTGGGATTCCGAAATCGCGCGGACACTCTTTGCCAGGAACTCGCAGCGATCGCCGGAGAATGTCGCTTGCCCAATTGGGATGGGCAGGGCGCCGTGCCCGTGAGTCCAGATACCCTTCGGCATGCTCAACGCTTCGTGAATAGTTTACCTAGTGGAATATTCGGCGCGAGCGTCGGCGTAGAACCGGACGGGCACATGACCCTGGAATGGTATAGGGATCCGCATTGGACGCTGTCGGTAAGCGTCAGCCCTGAATCGAATCTATACTACGCCGCGCTGTTCGGCGCCAGCGACGTGCGCGGTCGCGAAGTGTTTCAAGACGACGTACCGGATTTGATTTTCAATCTTATTCGACGGGCCAGCGCGGCATGATTGATTCCAACAATGTTCCCACAGTTCTGCAGAAGAATCACTCGCGCACTTCGTGACGCAAAGCAGCCAGTTCCGCAAGAGCGACAAGACAGTGAAGCAGGACGCTTTCATTCCGCATCCGCATTCGAACCTATCGGTTACGCGGCATCTTGATGCGACTGAAGCGGAAATCTGGGGTGTTGGCCGCCATGTTGCCGGCCTTCAAAGTCGAACCTTATATGGGCGAGCTGATATTCAAGCGACTGATTGCGTCGTTGCTAACCTTCAAGTAACAGCCGAACCAGTCGATGGCAATCCAAATCATGCCGACATCAGCGGTTGGCCAACTGCGAAAGAAGACCAGAAAGCGATTGCCTTGAAACTCGCTGCGGCCGCCAAATTCATGCCGACGCCCGAATCGAAATAGCCCGCATTTCGGGACGTCTGAGATATCAGACCGCACGCAATTGGAGAAGAACGGGCAAAGAACGGGCTCGGGAGTAATTCCCTCGGCGAGAGTATTGCCACGCTTGGGACTGAAAGCGCCATTCAATACACGTCGCGTTGGTAACGTTTGGCTTTGCTCATCGATTTGATGTACTCTTTAGCAGAATCCGGGGTCATGTTGCCCTGTTCGGCGACGATCGCGTGGAGGGCGTGATCGACATCCAGGGCCATGCGGCGGGCATCGCCGCAGACGTAGAAGTGCGCACCGTTTTGAACCCAATCCCAAATTTGAGAGGCGTTCTCCATCATGCGATGTTGCACGTAAACTTTCTCCTTTTGATCCCGCGAGAAAGCGGTGTGGAGAGAAGTCAGGACGCCGTTTTTCTGATAGCCTCCATTTCCTCCTGGTAGAGGAAGTCGGATTCACGGCGCTGGTCGCCGAAGAAGAGCCAGTTCTTTCCCTTGGCGCCCGGCCGCAGCGCGGTCTTCGAGAAACGCACGGAAAGGGGCGATGCCCGTGCCGGGGCCAACCATGATAATCGGGACGCTCCCATCGGCCGGCAGGCGGAAGCCAGGTGAAACGTGTACGAACACCCCTGCTTTCTGGCGCGTTCGCAGTGTCTCGGTGAGGAAGTTGGAGGCCACTCCCTTTCGCTGACGGCCGCCATGCACGTATCGGACAACGCCGACCGTGAGATGCACTTCTTCGGGATGCGCTTTCAACGAGGAGGAGATCGAATAGAGCCGAGGTTGGAGCGGCGACAGCGCGGCAATCATATCGGTGATGGCCGGTCGGGCGGAAGGGAATTGTTCGAGCAGATCGAGCACATCCCAGGCCGCGGGGATGCCTTCCACATCGTCGTTGACCAACGTGTTGAGCGTGCCGGCTTCCGAAGGGTCGGATGCATTGGCCGCCATCAAAGAGGCGAATTGATCACTTACCTTCGTCAAGACAAAGTGCTTCGCGAGTGCGTCGTAAGCATGGACATGCAACCCGCCAGCGACGGCCACGAGTTCGTCGCCCCGAGCCCATCCGCGCAGCACCGATTCAACCAACTCGGGATCGTTCTCCGGCATCAGGCCCAGCGCATCACCGACTTCATAACTCAGTCCGCTCCCTTTCAGGCTGAACGCCACGAAGCGCACATCTTTCTCGGAGCCAGGTCGATTGAGAGGACGGCATTGCAACAGCGGCGCATGAAACGGGTTCTTTCGATCGTAAAGCGCGGCCGGACTAAACGCGGCTGCTTTCGGCGCGTGCCCATTCGTTCCGGCGCGGCCGTCCCATTCGACGTATGGCGCCCGTTTGTTCCAACAGTGGGAAGCGCCTTGCGATTGGCAGCAAGCTCCTTCAACTTTTTCGCAGTCTCTTTGCCGCCGGGCGTGCATTTGGTCAGTTCGGTTTCTTCACCGCTGGCGATCGCCTCCGAATAGGTTTTGCAGAGATAGCCGCACGCGCCGCAATCGAGCTGGGCCATGGCGGCCATCATCACACGCTCGATCGGTTTGCCTTCGGCCAGCTTCAATCGCTCGTCCATTGGCAAGGCGGCGTCGTGCCAAGGAAAATCTTCTTCGACAACAGGGGCCGGCGTCGACAGCTTTCCGTTGGGAGGGAGATGGCCGTTGCCATTCGGCGCAGCGAGATTTGTGCCGCGATCGACGCCGAATACGCCGGCAAAGAAGCCGTTGAGCCAGGCCCGCTGGGCGGGCGAGAAAGGAGCGGTTTCAGGAAGAATCGGAATCGCCATGTTGTGCATTGCTCTTTATGCAGAAACCAGTTGTTGTTCGAACATTGTCTTTAACTGATCGGTGGGTTGACGGCGGACAAATTCGTTGAATGTCTCGTCAGGAGCGAGACGGTGCGACTTGTAGCCTCGAAGCATGTTTTCAATGACTGCCGGCAACTCCTCAGCGACAACGCTCTTGTACATCTCGCGGCCGATATGTTGTTCTTCGCCGTAGCCGCCGCCGATGAACACGTGGTAGCCTTCGACCATATCGTCGCCGACGGCGACCTTCGTGCCAAGCATCCCGATATCGCCGAGATAGTGCTGGGCGCAGGAATTCGAGCAGCCGGTGACGTGAATGTTGATCGGCTGGTCGAGTTCGAGTTTCGCGTCGAGATGGTCGGCGATCGCCAAGGCATGCCGCTTCGTGTTGGAGGCGGCGAACTTGCAGCCGGCGTTGCCCGTGCAGGCGATCAACCCGCCGCGGCAGCTGGAGGCTTTCCAATGCAAACCTAAATCTTCGATTCCCTTTTGAAGCGCCGGCACATCATCTGCTTTCACGTCCGAGATCAGCAAGTTTTGCCAGACGGTCATGCGGATCGTGCCGCTGCCGTAGCGGTCGGCGAGGTCGGCTAAGCCGTGCATCTGGTCGGCAAGCATTCTTCCGACCGGCAACAGCACCCCGACATAGAACAGGCCCGGTTGTTTCTGTGCATGAACGCCGAGGTGGCCGTGCTTATCGACGGCCGGCCTTGGCTCACATTCGGCAAGGGGGAAT
The DNA here is from genome assembly GCA_963718635.1 of uncultured Planctomycetota bacterium. Lineage (GTDB taxonomy): Bacteria > Planctomycetota > Planctomycetia > Gemmatales > Gemmataceae > JAIOQJ01. The sequence goes on from OY970367.1 coordinate 1,330,397, forward strand.
CGAGTTAGTTTGAAGGGCAAATGTTTCTCAGTTTCAGCGATGTACTTTTCGTGACCCCAGCGGTCAAGGACATATTTAAGCCGGGCTTTCGTGCGGTCGGTGCGGTCACCGTTCTCGTTGAAGACGCGGACGACGGCCGTAGCGACAGCGACGCATTGATTGGGCGAAAGCAGCACGCCTTCGTCCTTGGCGAAGTCTTTATGCCCACTGATTCCGCCCAACAGCAACCGGAAATAAACGCCGGCTGGGACGGACTTGCCTTCACCAACGCGGACTGCATGAAGCCAATATCGTTCGTATCCTCTAAGGCGCTGACCGCGCCGCCGCCGTCATACGCGATGTTGAATTTCCGAGGCAGGCCGTACATCTCCCGATGGTTGAGGATGTGATAGTGCATGTCGCGGGCAAACGTCCGTGTGTCAATCAGTTCGGACGGGTCGATGCCGGCCGTTGGGCTGCCGGTTACGTTGCGGATGTTGTCCGCGCCCGACCCGCGGACGACGATCCCAAGGTCCTGAAGAGCGGTGAGCACTTCAGGTCCATCGGCGCTTGAATATCGCGTATCTGAAGGTTGGCCCGCGTAGTTGCGTCGGCGAAACCGCCGCCCCATTGCTCCGCTATCTTGGCGATGCCACGGAATTGGTGAGAGGTCAAAATCCCGCCGGGCATGCGCAGCCGGCACATGTAGGAGTTTTGGGCGGGCGCAACGTAGAATAGTCCGTGGTATTTGAATGCGAGTACATCGTCGCCTTTTGGAAACCGATTCTCGGCTGCATGCTTCGTGAGATCGTCCCACATATCGAGCGGATGCCGCTTTCGCTTGGCTTCTTCTTGCGGGCAGAGTTTTTTTCCTTCGGCCACGAAGCGGTTTTGCGCTATGAGGTGAACCGAATCAGGTCCGGTAGGGACGGCCTCTGCTGTCGGCTTGCCGTTATATGTTCCGCTCGTTTCAGCGAAACGTAGGGTCGCGGCGAACGTCGGCAGGCCGCTGGCCGCTCGGGTCAGCTCCGCGCCGCTGACAAATCCTTCGAGGTATTGCTTTTGATCGTCGTTGAATACTTCTGAAATCATGAGGAACCTCAATTGCCGATCAGCTCAAGAACGACTCGACCAGCCCGCCCGACTTAGCTCGCCATTTCAACCGTGGATGGCGCGATCGATGGTTCCACAACCCGGCTGCCCGCAAACTGGCTCAGGAAGAATAAAAAGGTGCTGACTGCGGTCAGCGCGGTGAGCAATGCAAACGTGGTTTGCGGCACTCCGGTCCACTTGTTCAAGTAGGCCCATGCGGGCGGCAGCAGGAACCCGCCCAATGCTCCGAGCATTCCGACAAGGCCGCCTACCGCTCCCACGTCGCGAGGGAAATGATCGGGAATCAATTTAAACACGGCCGCCTTGCCCACACCCATGCCACAGCCGAGCACGAACACCAATGCGGTGAAGATCGATACTCCCAATCCGAGCGGCGCGGATAAAAATCCAAGGCTTGCCAGCATGATTGCAAATACAACCCACATGACGCCCGTCGCGCCATAACGATCCGAAAGCCAACCGCCGACCGGTCGGAGCAAACTAGCTGGAAAGATGTAAAGCGTGGTGAGCAAACTGGCCACACGCAATAAGGAGGTGGCGCCGTCGGGGCCTTCGGGAATATCGAAGGCCACCCGCAATTCAGAGCCGTAGACCGAGATGTAAAATTTCGGCAAAGCGAGCGATAAAGCGACGTAAGCGCCGAACACGACGACATATTGTAAGCCGTATTCCCATACGCGAGCCATTTTCAAAGGAGCAAGGATGGAACGGTAAGTTCGCCCTTTAGCAGGCGTGTGGTCTGGATGCGGCGCCAGAACCATACAGCGGTCGCCATCCCGATCAACAGCACTGAGTAGAGGGCCGGGTAGAAGCGCCAGCCATCTGGCAGCAACCCGCCGAACAAGCCGCCGACGGGAATGGCGGTCAGGAGAACCGCTCCGAAGAGTCCAAAGATTAGTTTGGTGACCGAGGCGCCTACATTGCCCGCGCCGAACACGCCGAGAGCGAGCCCCTGCTGCTGTTTCGGGAACCAAGCAGCGTTCCAGGCAATGCCCACGGTGAAGCCGTTGCCGGCCAAGCCAAAGACAAGCGCGCAGCAAAACAGTTCCTCATACGAAGTGGCACGGCTGACCCAGAATGTCGGCACGGCGGTGATGAGCAGGAGGATGGTCATCATCATGCGGCCGCCGTAGAGATCCGCCCAGACGCCGAACATCAGCCGGGGAAGTGCGCCGGCTAAGATGGCGGCAGCGCCGAGCCAGCCCAGCTGGATGTCCGTCAGCTGCAGTTCCTTTTGGATTGGAACGCCGAGTACGCCGAACATCAGCCAGACGGCAAACATCAGCGTGAAGGCCGTCGTGGAGAAGACGAGCACTCGCCGCCGCTTCGAGACTTCGGAGATCATACTTCTCAACCTTTCCCGCGCCCGGCTCGCCGTGGCATTCTTGAGAATCAGATTAGCCAGTTGACCGCGGCAGGACCCACAGCCGGTGCCTGCATTTGTTTTGGCGGACAGGCTGGGCAGCGTGTCGCACCCGGCCCGTATTTCCGCGATCAACGTCGATGTATTGACGTGGTGGCAATTACAGACTTCCGGATCGTTGCTGCGAGAGGTTCCACAACCCGCGTCTGTCGATGCGAGTATGTCTAGCCGGTTGGCAGGCAGCGGGGTTCGGTCGTCAAACATCTGAACAAGACCTGCAGCCGCCGATGAATCGCCAACCAAAACGGCGCCGGCAAGCCTTCCATCGCGAATGATCAGTTTTCGGTAGACCGCGCGCTTTTCCTCGATGATCTGTACGATTTCGTCGTTGGCATTTTCGGAGTCGATGGCGCCCATGCTCGCGACTTCAACGCCCGCCACTTTCAACTTTGTGTATACTTTTGAACCGGTGTAACGGCTTTGCGGGTTCACTCCGGTCAGCACATCGGCCAGGATGGCGCACTGCTCGTAGATCGGCTGGACAGTCCCATAGACCTGTCCATCGCACTCCGCGCATTCGCCCACAGCGTAAAGCCCGGGCAACAGAGTCTCAAGGCGGTGATCGACCAGAATCCCGCTGTTGGTAGGCACATCCGAATCCCGCGCGAGATCGACTCGCGGCTTTACCCCGCTGGTAAACACGACCATATCGGCAGGCAATTTTTCCTCGCCGCCGAGCTCCAGCGCCTCGACGTGCGAGTGTCCGAGCACTGCTCGGGTATTGGCCGACGTACGGACGGTTATGCCAAGCCGCTCAATGGCACGCCGTAGGAATTGGCCGCCCAGTGAATCGACCTGACGATTCATCAAGGTGTCGAAGAGATGGGCGACGGTGACTTGCATCCCTAAGTCCGACAGCCCCTTGGCAGCCTCGAGCCCGAGCAGGCCACCACCAACTACAACAGCACGCTTGTCGGGCTTGGCCCAGGCGCGCATCTTCTCGACATCGTCAATCGTGCGATAAGCAAAGACACCCTGTTTTGGCTTGCCATCGGGCCCATGGAGCCCCTCGACCTGCGGCACGCGGGGCAGGCTGCCCGTGGCGAAGATAGCCACGTCGAAATAGTGCTCCCGTCCGTCGGCCGTCCAAAGCCGACGAGAGGCGTGCGACAGTCGAGCTACGTTCTGCCCGGAATAAAACTGGACCCCTTTTTCCGCGTACCATTTCGATGGTTTAAGTGTGATTTCGTCAACCGTTCCGCCCTTGAGCACACGGTTAAGCAAGATCCGGTTGTAGGCGCCGTGCGGCTCTTCCCCAAAAACGGAGACGTCGAACATGCTTAGCCCGCTGCGACGCGACAGATCGTCGAGCAGCCGGCTCGTGGCCATTCCATTGCCGATAATCGCAAGCTTTCGTCGAACCACATCGAACCTCAAGTCTTAGCGTCCGCCTGCCTTTGCAGGGTGAGGGCAGAGCGCTTTGCTCATCAACAACCGTTTCGACACCCGCAGCCTTTCCCCCCACCCCCTCCCCCCCCGCAGAGCCGGGGGGAGGGTGGGAAGCCCGAGCTGCGGTTTCAAACTACTCATTCCGCTTCTTGGGCAACCAATTCTTTCACGGCGGCGATACGAACTGCAGCCACTTTGAATTCGGGCATTCGGCTGATCGGATCGAGGGCGGGATTCGTCAACAAATTCGCAGCTTTCGACCCGCCCCAGTGAAACGGAACAAACAACGTGTCGGGTCGAATGTCGGCAGTCACGTCGGCTTCAAACTCCGCTTTCCCTCGGCGCGTCTCAAGCACCAGGATGCAACCCGCGGTCGCGCCGATACGAGCAGCAAGGCGAGGATGGAGTTGCACCCGCGGCCGGGGCTGCGCTTCACGAAGTTCAGCAATGAGCCGGGTCTGAGCGCCCGAATTGTAATGCTCCTTGTAGCGGCCGGTCGTCAGGTATAAAGGGTAATCGCGGTCCGGCTCTTCGCCCGCGGCACGATGCTCGACGGCATGGAAGCGAGCCCGGCCATCCGCGTGGGCAAAGCGCTCGGCGAAAAGCCTTGGCGTGCCGGGATGGTCTTCCGAAGGGCAGGGCCAGAACACGCCATCTTCCGCGTCGATCCGGTCGTAGGTGATCCCGCTGTAGTCTGCGATTCCTCCTGCGGTCGCCCGACGCAATTCATCGAACACTTCGCGCTGACTATGAAAGGCGAATTTGTCGCCGCAGCCGAGCCGATGCGCCAATTCACGGATGATCTCGACGTCGCTTCGAACGCCCGCCGGCGGCTCGGCGGCTATCCGCCGGCGGATAACCCGCCCTTCCAAATTCGTCATCGTGCCTTCTTCTTCCGCCCACTGACAGACCGGCAAAACCGCGTGGGCGTGTTCAGTCGTTTCGTTGGCAAAGGAATCGCACACGACAAGCAATTCGAGTGATTGCAATCGCTTGCCAATGTGCCCCGCATTCGGCGAGGCCACTGCAACGTTCGACCCCATCACGAGAAGCCCTCGTATCCCACCTTCAGGACCTAATGAATCGAATAGTTCGTAAGCGCTTTTTCCCTTTCGAGGCAATGATGCCGGATCGACTCCCCAGACCCGAGCAACGGCTTCGCGATGAGCATCAACTTCAATCAACCGGTAACCCGGAAGCTGGTCGGCCTTTTGGCCATGTTCCCGACCGCCTTGCCCATTGCCCTGTCCGGTAAGGCACCCGTAGCCGCTCGATGGTTTGCCGATTTTGCCCAGCGCCAGCATTAAATTGATGAATGCAAGGACTGAATCGACGCCTTTGCTCTGCTGTTCGGGTCCGCGACCGGTCAAGATCATCGCCGTGCGTGCCTCCGCCAGCCAACGCACAGTTTGCCGCAGTGCGGCTTCGCTTACTCCAGTGATGCGCTCAACTACCACGGGATCGTAAGTAAGCACTGTCTGGCGAACGGCTTCAAACCCCACCGTTCGGGAGGCGATGAACTCCTCATCAATGTGCTTTTCTTCAATGGCGATAAACAGCAGGCCGTTGGCCAGCGCCAAGTCGGAGCCGGGAGCAACCGGCAAATGCATGTCGGCCGTTACCACGGTGGAGGTCCGCCGAGGGTCAGCGACGATCAGACGGCCGCCCGCACTTTTCTGCCTCTCAAACCACTGCATGATCGGTGGCAATGTGTCGGCTGCGTTAGCCCCTACGAGAAGAATGACTTCGGCATGCTCGATATCGCTGATGGGGAACGGCATTCCGCGATCAATGCCGAATGCCCGATTGTTGGCGGCTGCAGCGCTCGACATGCAATAACGGCCGTTGTAATCGATGTTCGCTGTGCCGACCGCCACTCGGGCAAACTTGCCCAATAGGTACGATTTTTCGTTCGTCAACGCCCCGGAACCAAACACCCCGAAAGCATCGGGGCCGTGCGATTCGCGAATGCCTCGAATTCCGTCCGCTACGAAATCAAAAGCCTGAACCCATGTCACCGGAGCTAAACGACCTGCGCGGTTTCGGATCTGTGGAGTTGCAAGCCGTTGCGGCAGCTCCAGCAAGCCGCCCGATGTCCACCCTTTGATGCACAGTTGGCCGTTGTTGACCGGGAATCGAGCATCGCCCTTTACCGTCCAATTCCGAGTCTCCAAATTTTGAGACATCAGAATGCCGCACTGGAACGCGCAATAGGGGCAATGAGTTTTCACCGGGAGGCCGAGAGTTTCCAACTCAATACGCCTTACAGCAGATGTCACATCCCCTTTTAACAATTGGGCCTCAAAGCTGGGCCAAGGGGGAGGAAATGGCGAGAGAGTTTAAGCGACAAGGGCACATAACGCATCCCGTATGCCGCCAACCTGTAGAAAAGGAGAATTGTGCTATCTGCAGTCGCAGCAGGATGTTACACGGCAGGTACAACGGAGTTTTTTGGTTGTTCGTTTGTAAAGGAAATGGTAAACGATGCGCTTCGCAGCAGAGTCTGCTTGATTGATATGCACTTCACCTCAGAATGTCTGAAGATTGTCGTCGTACTTTGAACTCACTCGAACTAGGTATTGTGCGTAATTGTGCGTAATGTGGCTTTGCGAACTCGACGTTTCGTAGCACAACTACAAGTTTGACTCGAATTCACGCCTAACTTCGGATCGATGCCGAGGACATTGAATTCTGGAAGATGAACGGCTGCAATGGCGGCACGGGCTAGAACAATCTTACTCGCGGGTGCGCGAAAGAAGACCAGCCGAAAAGAAGTTTGCAGGAAACCTAGAGAGTACGGGCTCACATATAGCCTGGACACCCAATTCATTTTCGGGTTCGCAGTAGGTAATCCACCAAACCATACAACCATCGGAAAAAGCGTCCATGCGGCCGACTAGTGTGTGCCTGGAAATCAATCTTTCTCGCAAAATAGGCTACTACCACTCCATAAAAGGGCCCTTCGAGTCCTTCGAGGGTGTGTTCAATATCTTCATCTGGGCCTAGCTTGCTTCTCCAAGTTCCGTCCGCCATCTGGCGGGCAGTGTGGGTTACCTCATTATTCAGTGCATCGAGGGCAATCTTTTCTTTTCCGCGCTGATGCTTTCTCGTGCGGCATATGACAAAGCCAACTGTGGAAAAGGCAGCGGCAAAAGCGGCAATTGTCGGCTCGATAGGCACGCCTTTCGGCCAATAATCACCGCTTTTCGGCGGGTATTCGTTTGGCCACCATGCGCGATTATAATCGCGCACCGCGAAGGCGATGCAATTGTAATAGGCAGGTTCGCTTGTTCGGCGAAAACCGAGTGATTTCAGTTTGGGAAAGTATTCATCGTAATATGACTCGGGCATTGTCATTCTTTACAAATCAAAACCCTGGATTTTACCCCATTCAAATCCACGCATTCGCCATTGCTTTGCCGTTTCCTTGATCTTCTTCTCGAACGGGGTCCTCGCCGGTTATACTGCTGAGAGCCCAAAACCAACTGTCAAGGTTGGTCTTAAGTTCCTGCAAAATTAGTGGGACAACCGCCGAGCCCATGCCAATGATCTTTTGATAAGCCGGGTGCATTGCCAACTTGGCGCTTGAGGAATGTGGGCCCCTTCGAGATTTCCACTCGGCTGCCAAGCGACTGAATTTTTCACCCAATCGCTCTTCGGTTATTTCCGTTGTCGTAGCATCAATCGAATCGTACGGAGGCGAGGCCGCAGCAAGGTTAGCAATTTCCGGCTGATTCAAGACGCTGTCTTGCTGTTTACTCAGAATTTGCATCTCCCACACCTTCGTTGCGGTTTACTTCGTCGGGCGTATTGTCGCTTTCAAGGGCCATCCGTTGATTCAAGAGGGTCTTCCGATGTTGCCTCCAGAAGAGTTGCCACTTTCCCAATCCATGCGTGCAACCTCCTCAAGAAGTACTTTTTCAGGTTAGAGTAGATATCGGCACGTTGCAATGGCATACCAAAGCGGATTGCGCAGAGCTTAGGACCATACTGGCATTCGTAGGGTGGGTGAAGGCTTTGCGATACTCACGTTCTGAGCGCAACAGTGGGTTGCGCAGAGCCTCCACCCACCCTACCGACTCAGATCACCAGCGGTAGCTGTATTGCACGTATGTCAGGGAAGAGTTTGTCGATCCTGTTCTGCCATCGGTCCTTTGCATGAAACTGCCTCCGAACAGTTTCGAGTAGCCGAATAGCAAGTCAGAGTGTTTGTCCAGATGGAAATTGACGAGCATATCGAATTCATCGCCGACATCCGTACCCGCGGCGCCGGAAGCACTACGGCGAATGGCATTGCCGGCAGCGTTATAAAGCGCGTCAGTAGCCGAGTCGAGCCAGAAATGGTGATATTGCAGTTGCAGATTGATGTAGTTCGTTGGATAGAGGGTTATGTTTGTATTGAGATCGTTGATGTTCTGACGGCCGACTTGATCGATCCAGCCGAAGTAATAATGCCCGAACGGAAAGAGTTGGTTGAAGGTCGAGCTTGTACCCCCGTTCGTGTTATGGGTGCCGCCCGCGTAGTCGTAGTAAATCCAGAGGGTGGGATTGAAGATAGTGTCCGCAAAGTTGTAACCCAATCCAGCAGTGCCCATTCCCGCAATGATGTCTTTTGAGCCACGTTCGCCGCCTTGCAAGGCGCCTTCAAAATCCCAGAGGAAACCGCCTTCGTTGCCGGCATAACGGCTGCCGAAGGTGTGAACGGTGTAAGGGGCGCGCGTCAGCCCGGACTGTACGGTGTGATTTGTATTGTCCAACATCAAATAATAGAGATCGAGCGACGTGCCCTTTTTCGGGCGATAGGTCGTCCAGGCGCCGGCGAAGTTTTGATTGTTGTCGACCGAAGACCAACCTTGCGGATTCGGGATGACCGGTTGCAGCCAAAATAGGTCAAAGTCCCATTTTTCGCCGGTGCGCAATAGCCGCGCTCCGTCGAACGTGCGTCGGGTATTCGCCCAGTCGAGTGTCGAAACGAGGCGCTGTGAACCGAGAAGAATTTCCTGTCGCCCCACGCGCCCGTAAAGCGCATAGTCGTCGATGTCCAACAGTTTCATGTCGATGAAGAGATTTTGAACGTCTGCTGGATTTTGATCGATGGGCAACGGCCCCAGATTCTGCCAGTACGTCGATGCGCTGATAAATTCGCCATAGAGCCGAAATTTGTCTTGATACCACAGGTCGCCGTATGTCCGAACCCGAAACAGGTCGTAGTTGTTGTCGCGCAGACCGAGCCGGCTCTTTTGTTCATTGGCGTAGCGGTCGAAAATCTGCCCGCCCGTTGAGAACAGCCAATCGTCGCAGAGCCGGATGCGCTTCAGACAATCCGTGTAATCGAAGTCCGTGTTCTTCGGATTGTCGAGATAGCGGTAGTCGTAATCGAAAAACGAGGTGCCCGAGAGAGCAAACGGCGGAGATGGATATTTAGACGGACCATCGCGCATGTTCCCCTGGATCTGGTCGAGAACGGAGTAATAGCCGGGACCTTTCGGCGGGATTGAGAAACTGCCCAAACGAGGAGTCGGCCGAACAGGCGGAACCTTCTTGAAGTCGAACCCGCCCTGACATTCGCCTTCCGTACAAGACTCTCCTTCAACGACGACTGCCGGTTCAACTTTTTTTCCAACATCCTGAGTGTTTTTCGGCGCGCTCGTCAGCGGAAGTTCGACAACAACTTCCGCACGAGGTTCAGTCACGACATCGGCGTTTTCGGCAAATGCAGCAGAGTGCAATAGCAAAAGGCCAACGACCGTTAAGACGATTTGATACCCGCGCATGTCAAAAGCCCATTCGAGCGACGATCCGGAAAGCTTCAATGGCGATCTAATCAACATCGCGGTAATAATCGGCATAACGCAGCGCCGAGCAAGCACTCGTCAGGGGAAAAAAACCTGTTTAAAACTCCTATACATGGAGTAATCGGAATATGCTAACAACCGGATCGTTGTGGAAGTCAAGCTCTACTTTACCCTGGTCACTTCCACGTAGTTCATTTCCAGCGTTCCTTCGCCGTTGTAATGGACGAGGCATTCGAGAACGCGGCCGCGTTGGCGGTTACTTATTGTTATCTCACCCGTTGCTTCGCTCGCCTCGCCCGGCGTGATCGCTCCGGAGGCAATGACATTCGCCGACCCGAATTTCGGGTTGATTAGTACGATCTCCCAACGCCCCGGCGATTTTTCGTACGCGGGGCTGGTAGTGACGATCTTCACCTTATAAGTCCCTGCTTCACGCAAATGCAGCAAGGGCCCGCCGCTGAGCAAGCCCGCGGATTCGCGATCTTCGAGAGCGGTGCGGTCTGTCGGAGGAAATGGCCCGAAAATGGCGCTTGGAAGCGTGTAAGCATCAAAGCGGATCGAGTCACCGAGTTGGCAGTTGTAGCGCCCTGCGCAGGAAATAACATTCGCGGTTGGCAATGTCTTGGAAGGCATCATCGCTTTCGCGATCGTAGATAAATACGTGATAGGGTCCGCAAGGAATGGCTGCACGGGGCTCGCCGAAGCGCTGAATTAGTTCCGCCCGCGATGGCGTGAGCAGCGTGGCAAACTCTTTTACCAGCATGAACGTGTAATGGGGCGGATGCTGGCTACCGTAAGGTGGATCAAAATAAACACGCGAATTGCTTAGCCAATGGAAAGAGACCAATCTGTTAGCCGCTGTAGGATTAGAGAGTATTTGATGAACCCGTAAATGTCTGTGAGATAGCAGAGTGACGACTTTGGCTTCCCAATAGCCGGTGAGGCCATATTCGAGGGCATATTCATCAGCGATCGCGTCGAGTTTTTCGACAAATGGTGGGTAATAGTGCCAGACCGCTTGATCGTCCGCACGTTCCATGGGCGCAGTTTTGTTATAGTAATACGCTACATAGATCATGATGGTAATTAGAGTCGCAATGGAAAGCAAACGGCACATTTTGCCGGGCAAAGCGGACAGCCATAAGCCGGCGAGGAAAAAGGGAAGGAAAAGCACGGGCAGGAAATAACGGACGGCCCCTTCCCAGGCGAAATCAACCATGTGCGGCGGGTTGTAGATGAGTCCGGAATAACAGACGGCCGAGACAGCGGTAGCCGTCATGGCGAGGTAAAAGGTGGACAAGAAAATCAAGCCGCGGCTCGGTTGGCGTCATCTCAGCGGTAGACCGCAACACGCGCCGGGCGCACTGGCTCACGAGATGAACCAACGTGCCTATCATGGTGGCGGTCGCGAGCCAGTGAAGTTCATCGCCCGCACGCAACTGGGTTTTCCATTTCTTTACAAGCAATGCCAGGCTGTGCCAGGCATGGTCGAGCGTGTAGGGATAATGATTGATCACATCCTGCCAGCGCGTTTGCAACAGTCGCAATAGTTGTTCGCCGCTGAGGGCGCCAGAGACCATCACGCCGGCAATCGCCACGACCTTCTTCAATGAGAGGCCCGCTTCAGCACCGCCGGCTAGGAATCGCAACACCAACAGGGCGCCCGCGCCTGGCGCAATCAGATGAATCAGCAACAGGCGGTCGGAGGCCACTCCGAGGGCCGAGTTGATGAAGAGTGCAACCAGTGCCAAGCGCGGTCGGCCTTCACCCTCGCGTAAGCTAAGCAGGTGCAGGACGAGTGCCATACCAAACAACAGGGAGACCTGTGAGCCGGCATGATAGGTCAACACTATAGGCAACCGAAAAAAAGGATTCGCCAGCCCCGAATGCGCGTTGACCAACAGGAAGAGCGCTCCCAGCGACAACAGGATACTTGTCTGAGGCCAGCGCCTATTTTTGGGCGTGGCGACGCGAATGATGAAGTAACAGCCAAGCATCTGCAGGGCAAAAAGAAGGCATGAGCAAAGTATCATTGCAGGGGCTGTTGCACCGGTAGCCGCTCTTGCAATGAAGTAGATGAAACAATCGGGAAACAATACGGTGTTGGTAGGAAAGTAAAAGCCGCTAATTGGATAACCATCCACGACAATGTCTTCATAGAACGCTGCACAGGTGAGTGTATCACTGTTGATGAACGCATATAGCGACACCCGTTGATCGCACGCGGCCCGGTGCAGTTCCCGAGCACTCAAAGCGAGCATCAGCGTTCCAATAAGCAGGCAGCCGACTTTCAACATGCTTCGAGTTTCCTTGGAAGGTGGCCGATCTTGGTCTTACCCTCCCCCTGGCTTTGCGGGGGGAGGGTGGAAGAGTGGCATTTAGTAGGGGCAGAATCGGCTTGCGCAATCACTTTGCCTCACGCTGCCCGTTGTAGCTCGATCACTTTCGTGTCGTAATTCAGCCGTTCACGCTCAATCACCAATGGCCGCTTGCGAACTTGCGAATGAATGGCACATATGTATTCACCCAAGACGCCGAGAAAGAAAAATTGCACGCCGGAAAAAAAGAAGAGGGCGACGATCAACGTCGGCACACCCGGCGGGGTCACGGCCCCTTTGTCAACCAAATGCCAAATGAGACAAAAGAATGCAAAGAGGATGCTCGAGCCCGAAATGGTGAAGCCAAAGAGCATGCAAAGCCGCATCGGCACACGTGTGAACGAGATGATGCCGTTCAAGCCTTGATCGATCAAATGAAACAACCTGTTTTTCGATAAGCCTCTTTTGCGGGCCTTCCAGACATATTCCACGCCGACCGAACTGAAACCGCAACTGGCGATCATGCCGCGGATATATGGGTAATAATCGTCGAACTGTCTTAGAGCATCCACTACGACGCGGTCGATTAATTGGAACTCGCCAACGTCCGGTGGAATATTGATTTGCGCGAATCGGCTAACAGTCCGGTAGTACAAGTGCCTTGTATTGCGGAGCAGAAAGCCTTCTTCGCGCTTGGCGCGGATGCCGTATACGACTTGATGCCCCTGCTCCCACTGTTGGACAAAAGGCACGATCACTTCCGGCGGATCCTGCAGATCGGCCGCCAACAGCACAACCACGGCATCCCCAGTAGTGCTCAGCAAACCGTTGAAGGTCGAACAGAAAGGGCCGAAATTGCGTGCGTTGAAAATAACTTTGATGCGTACATCGCGCGCGGCTAGAGAGCGCAACACCTGTCCAGTGCCATCGGTCGAAGCGTTGTCGCAGAATATATGTTCGAAATCGTAGCCGGGTAGTTGCTCGGCGAAGACGCGCGCGACTTCCTCCGCGCAATCGGCGACGTTGTCCTGCTCGTTGTAGCAGGGGGTGACGATGCTGATAAGCTTGCGTGCGCCTTCCATGGCTCGCCTCGGCCTGATCATCAAAGCGGCGATTGTACGTTGGAGAGATTGAATAGAGCAAGAGGGATTCGGAGTAACGCGAGCGTCGACAATAATGCACAAGCGAGACGCTTGTTTTATGAGAAACTTTCGCGCGAGGCGTTTCGCGAAATCGGTCTCGAACAGGGATAAGCACCGCAAACAAAATCCGTCGTGCCTTGACAGCCCTTCATCGGATGGATTACGCTTCACGCGGTACAACCAACAGGCGCGAAAGGATTTCGCCAGTGATTATCGCACTCGTGCGCCCGCCGGCCGTCATCAGTGATTCCGAATTGCGGCCGGGCGCCAGTCCGCCGCTCGGTTTGGCTTATGTCGCTTCGAGTCTTAAAGCGGCGGGGCATCTGGTCATCGGCATCGATGCGGTCGGCGAGGATCTTGGCGCCTTCACCCATGTCGAAGGGTTGCCGGGCGTCCTTCGGCAAGGGTTGTCCGACGATGAGATACTCGAGCGCCTGCCGCTCGATGCCGATATCGTCGGCCTTTCGTGCATGTTCTCAACCGAGTGGCTTGTTACCCGTTCGCTCATCGAAAAAATTCGCCGGAAACTGCCGAAGGCGGCGCTGATCGCCGGCGGCGAGCACATCACTGCCTGCCCGGAATTTGTGTTGAAAACTTGCCCCGCGCTCGATTGTTGCGGTCTGGGTGAAGGCGATGAACTCTTCGTGGAATTCGCTAAGGCCGTGCGCGATTGCGGTGATCTTCGCCAAATCACAGGCTTGGTATTTCGCGATGAAGGCGCCATCGTCCGCAATCCCGGAAGAAAACGCGTACGCGATGTCGATAGCTTTCCCCGGCCTGCGTGGGAGCTTTTTCCCATCCGCAACTACATCGATCTTGGGGCCATGCCCGGCGTCGATATCGGCCGTTCGATGCCGATCATGGCCAGCCGGGGCTGCCCGTACAAATGCACCTTTTGCTCCAATCCGCAGATGTGGGGCAACTTATGGCGAGCGCGCAAGCCTGAAAACGTTCTCGCCGAAATGGCTTATTATAAACGCACCTATCATGTGACTAATTTCGATTTCTATGACTTGACCGCCATCGTTCAAAAGGAATGGACGGTTGCCATGGCGAAATTGATCATAGACAGCGACATGCATATCACCTGGCAGCTTCCATCGGGCACGCGCTCGGAGGCGCTTGATCGCGAAGTGGTCGAACTGCTGCACAAGTCCGGCTGCCGCAATATCATTTACGTGCCCGAGCATGGTTCAACTCACATGCTCGAACTGATCAAGAAAAAGATCAACAAGAAAAATATGCTGCGCTCGATTCATGGCGCCTTCCAAGCAGATATCAAAACGAAGGCGAACATTATTGTTGGCTTCCCGGATGAGACGTTCGGCCATGTGTTGTCGAGCTACTTCTTCGCCGTGCGCATGGCCATAGCCGGGCTGGATGATGTGTCGTTCTTTCCCTTTTCGCCTTATCCCGGCTCGGAGCTTTTCAACCGGCTCAAAGCGGAAGGAAAGATTGACATGTCGGACCAATACTTCGCTGATTTGATCACAAATCCGAAATCGTTCACCAAACATCTGCCAGCCTGGTCGCTCTCTATTCTGGCAATCTTTGGAGTGGCGCTTTTCTACTCGGCCAGCTTTTGTCTGCGGCCGCATCGCCTCTACCATCTGGCGCGGGCGCCGTTTACCAAGCGGCCCCAGACGCGGTTGCACGCGGCTTTATTGAGGGTGATTCGATCGCGGATGAAAAAGCGATTGGCGCCGGCGACAGGCGGATAAGGCACAAGCCGGAAGCGCCAGCGAAGAGAGCCTTCTTCGCTAACGCCTCAAGCTCATAGCGAGATCAAAGAACAGCACGAGCCTGAAGCACCAGCGAAGACAAACTTCTTCGCTGGCGCTTCAGGCTCGTGAGAACTTATTGCTTGCGTTCAGTCGCCATCTTTGAAATCTTGCAGCCGCTGGCTCCGGAGCGGTTGTCGCAGTTTCAGCAGGCCTCGGGCTTCGATCTGGCGGATCCGTTCACGGGTGATCCCGTATACGTGCGCCACTTCATCGAGCGTACGCGGTTGACCGTCGTGGAGGCCGAAGCGGAGTTCGATCACTTCCCGCTCGCGAGGCGCCAGCGAGCGAAGCACTTCGCCTATCCGTTCACGTAACAACCGCTGGTCAACGTGCTGGCCCGGGTTCACGGTCTCGCGATCGCTCAAGAAATCCTCGAGCGCCCGTTCGCCGTCACCGCCCATCGGCTCGTGCAAACTGATCGGGTGTTTCCCAACAATCCGCAGCGACTTCGTGTCAGAAGGCTTAACGCCGAGAATCTTCGAAATCTCCTCGATGGATGGCTCGCGGCCTGTGGCAACTGCCAGCTCACCGCGCACACGCTCAATCGCCGAGAGCGTAGCGATCTGGTGGCAGGGCACGCGCACTGTTCGTGCGTGATCGGCCAAGGCTCGCGTGATCCCCTGGCGTATCCACCAAGTGGCATAGGTTCCGAACTTGAAGTTCATTCGATGTTCGTACTTATCGACGGCTCGCATGAGCCCACGGTTGCCTTCCTGGATCAAGTCCGCGAACGGAAGGCCGCGATTGCGATAGCGTTTGGCGATCGAAACCACTAGACGAAGGTTGGCCTCGGCCAACTCGCGTCTAACCTTTTGAAACACGTTTTGCAACCGACGCACCATCCGCATTTTGCGGATGAATTCTTCCGGCTCCAGGTGCAGGCCGACAATCCAGTCTTGCAACTGGCGATTACGACCGACCCGATTCGACAAGCTTCGAGGATGCTTGCGATCGGTAGGGATTAAGCCTTCGAGCAGTGTCTTGCCCTTACGCTGCATATCGTCAACCCAGCGTTCGATCACCTCCGTGCGCGGCGAGAGCTCTGCCACGAGACGGGCCATCTTTTTCATTCGATCGCGTCGTTTACGCAGCCAAATCTTGCGCTCGGCGGCGTTTGCGATCAGCAATCCGCGTTGGAATTCGTTTTCATCGCGTGTCAGCATGCCGTGGACAGTGCGCAAGTGGCCTGGCAAGCGTGCGAGAATCTGATCGCGTTTCAGGCCTGCCGTACTGACAATATCCACGTTTGGATCCAGGGCCATCTGCCCTGCATTGATCTTTTCGAACATCACCATAGCTTTTTGCAGAATAAAGCGGCAGCGCAATGCAGCGACACGGAAGCGGATTCGTGATCTCTCGAGCCGTTTCGCAACCTCGATTTCGTTGATGCGATTCAGAAGCGGGATCGCGCCCATTTGACGTAAGTAAAGCCCAAGTGCGTCGTCTGGGCCGTGACTGCTCTCGGTGTCCTCTGCAGCGATTTCACGCAATTCCGGCTCAGCAGGCTCAATGTGTTCGTCATCGATGGTCCGGTCGTCCAGATGGCTATGATCCGTCATGCGCGAATTGGCAGGGGGCCGTCCCGGGCGTCCACCGGAAAAGGCACGGGGAACATCGCCAGCCATTTCGATCGTGGAATTACGTTTCATGGTCCGTACCTGCCCGGGCTTGAGTTTGTGGAAAAATCAACGGTCCACGCCAGAATCCAGGGCTGGAAAAGAATGAGTTTTGGGTCGCTTCTGCCGCACAACTTTTGCATCAAAACTGAGCGATAGCGGACGCCTACCGGAAAAGGCAGTAGCTGCCGTGGCCGGCAAACCTATCTTATTATACCCCATTTTCAGCAAAAGGAGTTGCGGGATGCTAAAAATGGACACCTTAGCAGCCGATTCGGGTTCGCGATAGCTGAGCGTTTCCTTTCCTGAAGTGGAGATATTTGGACCTTAAGCGAGTTCTGAAGCTTGTTGTCGAGTGTCCCGCCAGCCCTTCCACATCAATCTGATAGTTGTCCAATATTAATACTAAATCCGTGTCAGCGCCGAAAGCTGCGAAGGCTGGGAACCTCCATTGGCATCGGGATGACAATTGCGATAACTTGCTCTTGGGGCTAGAAAATCGGACTCGGCATTGGCCGGCAAGCGGTATCATTCACTGCAATGCCTAAGATCAGGTTCAAACGGGGAATTGACCGATGATGCGATGGCATCTGAGCTTCATCGTTTGTCCTCTGATCTGTGTGATTCAGGGAAAAATCAGTCTCGCGGAGCCAACTACGCCGGCTGTAAGGCATTGGTCGTTCCGCCCGTTGCAATCCCCTCCCGTGCCCCGTAACAATTCGGCTTGGGCGAAAAATTCGGTCGATGAGTTCATTCTGCACGAGCTAAAAAAGCAGGGTCTCTCCCCATCTCCCGCGGCCGACCCGTTAACTCTGCTTCGGCGTGTGACGTTTGATCTAACTGGGCTGCCGCCGACCGTAGCCGAGATTGAACGTTATCAACGTGAAGCCGACCAGAACTCCGAAACCGCCTACTCCAAGTTGGTAGATCGACTTCTCGACTCTTCGCACTATGGCGAACGTTGGGCTCAGCATTGGCTGGATGTGGTTCGCTATGCGGAATCGAATGGCTACGAAGGAGATGGCGAAAGGCCTAATTCGTGGCGTTACCGCGATTATGTGGTCTGCTCATTGAATGACGATAAACCATTCGATCAGTTCGTCAGCGAGCAGATTGCCGGCGACCAGTTGGCCGCCGGCAAGTCCGAGCGCTCTCATACTGACTTATGGATCGCCACCGGCATGCACCGGTGCGGTCCGATGCATGTCGTCAGCGGCAATGTCGATCCTGAAGAGAATCGGCAGGAATTCCTGAGTGAAGCCGTCCAAGGCATCGGCTCGGCATTTCTCGGATTAACCGTCCACTGCGCTCGCTGCCATGACCATAAGTTTGATCCGATTCCGCAGACTGACTTCTATCGTCTGCAAGCTTTCTTTGCCTCGGCACGGCCGAAAGATGTCGATTTTGCGACGCCGGAAGAGCGCGCGGCGTTTCAATTCAAGTTGATTGGCACGATGGCGAAACTCGCGCCCGTTAAAGCAAGGCTCTCAGCGCTCGACGCTCCCTTTCAAAGTCAGATTCGCGAGCTAAAGCGGGCCAAGCTCGATCAACGCTATCGAGACGCCCTCGACGCCGTCAAGCCAACGGCGGACCAGCAAAATCTTGCTAAAGAGGCTCAACTCCTGTTGAAGGTCAGTTGGGATGAAATCGTGACGGCAATGCCCACAGCCACACGCGAACGTCGAGCCGCATTACGAGCCGAGCAGCACGCGCTTGAAGCCGAGCTGCCACTGCCCCCGTCCCAAGCTTGGGCCATTGCAGATGATGGCAAGGACGTTGCGACACATCTGTTGATCCGCGGCGAAGTAAAGAAAAAGGGCGCCAAGGTGGTGGCGGGCTTTCCCGTGGCCCTTTGTCCGCCAGCTAAAGAAGAACTACGGCCGTTGAACCGCATCGATCTGGCACGCTGGCTAACAGCCCCCGAACATCCGTTAACCGCCCGCGTTTTTGTCAATCGCCTCTGGCAGCATCATTTTGGCAAAGGGATCGTTCACACTCCGAACGACTTCGGCAAGCGCAGCGCCTCGCCTACGCATCCTGCGCTTCTCGATTGGCTGGCCTCGGAATTCATCCGAGGCGGCTGGAAAATCAAGCCAATGCATCGACTCATGGTAATGTCGAACACCTATCGGCAAAGCTCTGCCGCGGATCGTACGCTCGATGAGGAAAACAAATGGCTCAGCCGTATGAGCCGGCGGCGCCTGGACGGAGAAGCAATCCGCGATGCGATTCTCGTTGCCTCAGGCTCGCTTAACCGTCAGGTCGGCGGACCGATGATCCGCGTTCCTTTAGAGCCCGAAGTCTACGATCTGATCTTCACCGAAGGCGAGCCCGATGGCCTCTGGCCGGTGACAGCCGATGTTCAGCAGCATTGCCGCCGTAGTCTTTACTTGTTTGCCAAGCGAAATGTCAGACTGCCGTTGTTGGAAACGTTCGATCAACCTGACCGCTTAACGCCCTGCGGCGAACGGGCGATTTCTACCTACGCACCCCAAGCCCTGATTCTGATGAATGGGCCTTTTGCACGAGCCGAAAGTCAAAAGATGGCCTGCTCGTTGCTGCGTAACAGCAGCGAGCCTGAGCAGTGGGTCAAGGAGGCCTATCTCCGATGCTTCGGTCGAAAAGCTGCAAAGAATGAAGTTGAGCAAGCGACGGATTTCTTGCGAATTCAGATTGAGACCATTTCCGATCGTCTGCGGCTGCGGTTGCCCGCCACATTGCCGGAGGTGCTTCCCGATAACGCCGACCCGGCCACAGCGGCCGCGCTGGCGGACTTTTGTCGAGCGCTTTTCAATGCCAACGAATTTGTTTATGTACCTTAGACGAACAGTTTTTTGCAACAACCGTGAACCGTCGGCCTTGCATTCTTTCTGCTTGCAGACTTGCGGAAGCGGTCGCTTATTTTACTTGGCGCTTAAAAATCGTGACCTAAGCTTCTCGAAGCCATTGAAACGAGCCCCACAGAGAAGCCGATGCTGATTCTTGGCGATAAAGGACATTACAACGGTCGTTTTCCTTGGGTAACGACCTGGCTCGTTGTCATCAATGTCTTTGTTTTTACGGCCCAGATTCTGATCGGCGAAGCATTCACCAACGGCTTCAGTCTGGTGCCGGAAGAAATTTCTACTTTTCAAGATCTCAAAGGGACCAAATTCCACAAAGCGAAGGTGGAGGTTGAGGGCCGATACGACGGCAAAGGACGCCTTTACCGTCAATATGCTTATCGAGATGTCCCGATCGATCACTACCCCGGCCCAGTCCCGATCGTGCTGACGCTCTTCACGTCGATGTTCATGCACGGCAGCATCTTACATCTCGTGTTCAACATGTGGTTCTTGCTGATTTTTGGGCGTAACGTTGAATGCGCGATGGGCCATAAGTTATTTCTCGCCTTTTATATAACATGCGGCGTATTCGCCGGCCTGGCCCATATTGCAAGCGATCCGCACTCGATCATTCCCTGTCTGGGCGCAGCGGCGCCATTGCCGGCGTTATGGGCGCTTATGTCTGCATCTATCCGTGGAACAAGATTAAAGTCTGGCTCGGGTTGTTTTTTGGCGTAATTGAAGTGCCTGCCTTGGTCGTCGTCGGCATCTGGTTTATCCTGCAATATCTTTCAGTCGTATTTGCTGATGACAGTCAAATGGGAGGCGTCGCCTACTGGGCCCATCTAGGCGGCTTTTTCGCTGGAATGCTCATGTTGCGTTTCATGATCTTTTCGTTACAACGCCAGGTCGCCGCGAGTTCTGCGACCGAGGAAAAGGCAGTTGAAACGGACACGAAGTCCAGGGCAGCGACACAACTGCAACCGGTTGGTACGAAGCAGGCCGAATCCGACCCGTTTGAGGGATTCATCACGATGCAGACAATCCGCCGAATGCAGGAGAAGAAAAAAGGAGAGAGCCCGTTGGTTTAGTTTCAGGTTCGAATGTTTGCGCATTTCTTCAGGGAAGGTTCTTCCCGACGTGCCACATGGCTAGCTCAATACATACAAAAGACGAAGTCGATCCCAACCGTCTTGATTTCTTTGGTCGTCCGGCACGTCGCCGCTCGATTCCGTTTTTTTAGTCCAGCGCATTCGAAAGGATTTTTCATGTTCAAAACAAAAAACGACATACCCGAAGCTACCCGCGTTAAGGTAATCGAGCTTTTAAACGCGCGTTTGGCCGACTGCATCGACTTACAGACGCAAACCAAGCAAGCTCACTGGAATGTCAAGGGCCCTAACTTCATTGCCTTGCACGAGTTATTCGACGATATCAACGAAGATGTGGAGGAATACGTGGATGAGATCGCCGAGCGGGCGGTGCAGCTCGGCGGATCCGTTCAAGGAACGGTGCGCATGGCCGCGAAGCGAAGCTCGCTTCCCGAATACCCCATGAACGCAGCGGATGGCCGAAGTCACGTCGAGGCAATGTCCACGGCGCTCGGCGCCTTCGGCAAGGTTGCGCGGAAATCCATTCAGGAAGCCAGCGACCTGGGCGATCTCGACGCCGCCGACCTGTTCACCGAAGTATCGCGCGGGATTGACAAGTGGCTCTGGTTCGTGGAAGCGCATATGCAGGCAGAATAATCGTCGATTCGCTCGCGTTGTTTCGCCTGTCAAACAGGTGCGTCTGATTCTTTGCCTTCGACTTTGCTAGACACTTCGAGTTCGAAACCGATATAAGAAGATATAGGGGTTTGCCCGTTGTGCTTTGTCAGTCCCTTGCGGAGGTTTTTGTTTGACGACTGCTGCGACGACTGAACCCTCAACCGGTTTCCGAGCTTTAACGCTCATCCCGCCCTTGCTCGATGCACTCGATCATGTTGGCTATCGGGAGCCCTCACCGATTCAATCGGCCCTCATTCCCGTCGCGATGACGGGCAAAGATGTGATCGGCCAGGCGCAGACCGGCACGGGCAAGACGGCCGCTTTTCTCATCCCCTTCATGAACCGCTGGCGCGGCGGCGACCCGATGAAGCCGCAGGGGATAGTAATCGTTCCCACCCGCGAGCTCGCCGTTCAGGTAGCCGAGGAAGCGGAGCGAATTTCCCCGAGCAAACATTTTCGCACGGTGGCGCTTCTACGGCGGCCAACGCTTCGGCATCCAAATGGATTCGTTGCGTAAAGGCTGTACGCTCATCGTGGGCACGCCCGGCCGTCTTTTCGATCACATCAACCGCGGCACGATCTCGCTGGAAAATATCCGCTATGCCGTGCTTGATGAAGCCGACCGGATGCTCGACATCGGCTTTCGGCCGCAGATCGAAAAGATCATGCGCCGGCTTCCCGCCAAGCGTCAAACGCTGATGATGTCCGCGACGTTGCCGCCGGCCGTGCTGAAATTATCCGAACGCTACATGATCGAAGCGCAGAGCATCTGCACGGTGCCCGAAGTAATGACCGTCGATAAGATCGCCCAGCGCTACATCACGGTCGATCAGGAAAAGAAATTCGAACTACTCGTGAAAGTCCTCGAACGCGAAAAGCCACGGCAGTGCATTATTTTTGTCGAGCGCAAACGGAGCGCCGACTCGCTCTATAAACATCTAAAACCGCTATTCTCCAAGGTGGCCGTCATCCACGGCGACTTGCCGCAGCCGAAGCGAGAAAAGGTGATGGCGGGCTTCCGCGTCGAAAAAATCGCTTGCTTGATCGCAACTGATGTCATGAGCCGGGGCATTGATGTTTCGGGCATCTCGCACATCATTAATTACGATCTGCCGATGGATCTCGAAAGTTATGTTCACCGCATCGGACGTACGGGGCGCATGGGCGCTGATGGCAGCGCTATTTCGTTCGTCGCGCCCGACCAGGGTGAGTTGTTGACGAGCATCGAGCATCTGATCAATCGCTTGATCGAAGAAGACCGAATCGAAGGCTTTCAATCGTTCACGCCAAGAGTTAAGGAAGAGACCAAGCCGGTCGAAAAGTCACAACCCGTTTACGGCCGACAACGCCGCAAATACACGAATCGGCTTTGATGCGACGTAGGGAGTCGATGCATGTCGATCCTCGGCGAGTTTAAGAAATTCATCCAGCGTGGCAATGTCATCGACCTGGCGGTCGGCATCATTATTGGCGCGGCGTTCGGTAAGGTCGTTTCCACGCTGGTTGATGGCATCCTTATGCCGCCCATTGGGGCGTTGATCAATGGCGTCAATTTTAGCGCCCTGCAATTTACCATCTACGGCTCGGCCACGATTCGTTACGGCCTATTTTTGCAGGCACTGGTTGATTTCATCATCATCGGCTTCTGTGTGTTTCTCGTGGTGAAAGCGGTCAATAAGCTCCAAAAGCCCGACCCGGCAGCGCCTCGCGAGATTCCGCCGCAAGAACAACTATTGGTTGAGATCCGCGACCTGTTGAAAGCCAAAGCATGAAGCGGCTAAACGCGATGCCGCAGACGGCGCTAGTGTTCATGTTTCTCGGCTTTTGGCTCGCGTTTCAACTCATCTTCCAGAGCCAACCCTTTAGCGATCCGGCGCCCTTTGGCACATTCGCGTGGGCGATTGGATATTCCAACATTGGACATTCCCGCACACCGACCCTTTTACGTGGAGCTACGCCGGCCGATTTTGGATTCCCCAACAATGGGGGGCCGAATGCGCGATGTCGCTCATCCATCATCTTGGTGGCTTTGATTCGTTGCTCACGCTGATGAACGCGATGCTCGGGCTGCTCGCCGCCTGCATCGGCAAGCGCTTCATCGATGGCGGTCTTCATCCATTGCCCGCCGCAGGCATTGTGGCGCTAGGCATGGCGACCGCTGGCTTTCACTTTTATCTCAGACCGCACCTCGCAACGATTATTCTCTTGGCAGTTGCCATGGCTTGGCTCGTCGATTACGAACGGGGCCGCATCAGCCGCATACGACTCTGGCTTTTGATTCCACTTGGCATCGTCTGGACGAACCTGCACGGCGGGGTGCTTGGCTGCATCTTTACTTTTGCCTTGGCGATCGGCGGATGGCTGGCATTTCGCACGAAATCGCGCAGCGACATCGGTTATCTCATCCTCGTTCTCATCGGCTGCGTGGCGGCGACCTTGCTCAATCCGTTCTTCCTTGACATGCACCGCACTTGGCTAAGCATTATCGGCTCAACGGTTCTCAAGGCGGAAGTGTCGGAACATCAACCTCTAAGCCTGGCGCGTACGGATGGCCAGGCGGTTGTCGGCTTCGCCATCTTCTATCTGCTGATGCTTGCCGGTACACTGCCGCAACGGCCGCGCGTCACGTGGTTGATTCCGCTCGTCTGGTTTGGCCTCGCGGTAAGTAGTATTCGGCATGGGCCCTTGTTTGTAGTAGTCGCATTGGTGGCGTTGGCCGACCTGTTGCCGCAAACAGTGTGGTTTCGTCTACTTCAAAAGCACGGCGACACATTTGTCTTGAAGTCTAACACACCGCCGCGATGGATCGGCTGGAGAGCCTGGGCTGCGATGGCAATTCTCGTGCTGATCCCTCTGACATTGCAACTGCAACGAATTCGCTGTCCAGTCATCGGCTACGGCTGGGCACGCTTTGATGAAAAATTGGTGCCCTGGCAGTTGAAGAATGAATTAGAGCAATATGCTGCCTCAAGGCCCGACAATTTTCCCATCTTCAACGATTGCAACCTCGGCGGGTTCCTGATTTATTACACGCCGACATTGAAGATCTTCATGGATGATCGCTTTGAGCTTTACAGCGAATCGGAACTAAGCGACTACATCGATATGATGCACAATCACCCCGAAAACATCGAGCGCTGGCGCGAGAAAGCGGCATTTGATCGCGCGTTCGTGGAGAACGGGACTGTAATGGACGCCTACTTGCAAGCAAGCGCTAATTGGCGCGAAATCGCACGTTGCAAGAAAGCGGTAATCTACGCACGAGTCACGAAGTAATTGTTCAATGTCTAGCGGTGAATCAACGGCGTTTTGATCGACGTTATCATCGTCAACGCAAAAGAGGCGGGAAACATCCCGCCTCTTTGCTGAGTTGTTATTTGAGATCAGCGGCCGACGCCGATCAAAAACAGCAGAAGGATCAGGCCAAGGGGAAGGCCGAGCAGCCAGAGAAGGATAAGCATCATGATAGACTCCTTAAAAAGTTAAAGGTTTCGGTTATTCAGATCGTTCGTGGTCAAACGCGGTGAGTTAAAGGGCGACGCGTACGGTGATGGGTGAAGTTCATCGGTTCTCCCGATGCCAACCAGCCGCCAATGACGCTGCCGATGAGGCCTAATAGCAGTGCGGTAGCGGCGCCGATGGCGGCGTTGCGGGTAACTTTGGGCGTATCTTCATTCCACTGGCGAACTTTGGCGCGGTAGTCGTTCATGTCAGTCGTATATTGTGAACGTTCTTCCGGCGTGGCAGTAGCGCTAAGGGCGTCCGGCTTTTCAAATGGCGTTGCCGCTCCGTTGGCTGAAGGATGGCTGCCGGCCAACCCTCCGTACCAACCGCCCATCAAGCTGCCAGCGCCGAGTCCGGCAATGACGACAATGATTGGGGTTGCGACGAGCCAAGAGATGGCGCCATGCAGCATTCCTGGTTCGGCGTGCAAAATACCAGCGATCTTACCAGCCACCCAGCCGCCGATAGCGAACGCCAAGAAGGCGCCGAACACGCTGAAGACCAGCGCGCTGATGCCCATCTTCTTCAAATCGACTAGCCGTTGGTTGGCATCGACGACATGAGCGCCCAGCGCCACGCCAATGAGCCCGAAAATAAGCACTGCGGTGATTGCCGCCAAGGCGCCGGCGAAAACGGCCGACCAGTTCACCGGCCAATGAACCCAGCGTTCATAGGCGGCTTCGCTGCGGGTTTCACTCACCCGAGATTCTCCCAAGCGGTCAGTTGCCATAGTTGATACCATTGTTAAATCCTCTCGAAAGTGGAAGGCGACAGCTTTCCAGATAAAATCATGTAAGGCAATTTCAGTGCCGGTTTCGTGGCTGCCGTTCATATTGTTGCGAAAGAGTGTGGGCGATCCCAGGAACGTGAGCGACCGGAGAAACAGCTTCTAGCCGATTTCTCCGGTCGCTGACGTTCCCGGCTCGCCATCGCTAGTAGTGCTCTTCACGCGGTGCGTGAAGAGTACCTTCCAGTTCCATCGCACGAAAAATTCCCGACGAAACCCGGCGCATCTTGCAAAGCGATTTGCCAAACCTGAAAAATTATTCAACACTTAGTCGAGATACGGATTAAACTTTCAAGGGCATGCCCATGACGGCTTTCAACAATTGGCTGGCGCAATTCAACCTCGATCAGCCATCGTTGGCGATCATCGGAACCGGTCTGGTTCTGGTCGCATTGATATTGCTTGGCGGCCGCCAATGGCGTGCGATTCGTCGGATTCGCCGTGCCCAGCAGAGCCGGCGGATCGCGAAGATTATTCCCGATTCCGAAAACGAACGGCGCAATAACTTACGCCGGGCCGATCTGCAGACCGAAGTCCACGTAGCCGACGCGAAAAAAACAGGGAAAAGTCTGGGGGCGTTTGTCATTGACCGCTCGGTCAATGGTCTACGCTTGGCTATGAAGTCGGCCTATCCCTCGGGCGCTTCGCTGAAAATTCGGGCCGTCAACGCCCCTGCGGAAACGCCGTGGACCGTCATCCGCGTGCGCAATTGCGAAGCGCTCGGCGATTATTATGAAGTTGGCTGCCAATTCGAAGGCAAAGTTCCTTGGAACATCCTTTTGATGTTCGGCTAATGCTTGCTCCGAAGTCACTCAAACAACGTTTCACCGTTGCGGTCGGCGGGTTTCGGTTTGGGTCGACCTGTGCCACCAGCTTCGATGGCGTCCCAATCGACGAGTTCGATCGCCTCAGGTAGCACGCGGGCGAGCTCGGCACGCTTCACGACTTCATGTCCACGCCCTCCGCGTCCCACACAGGGATAAGCGCCTCGGCGGAATTCCTTGGTGATGCCGCCGGAAGTTTCCACGGTCAGAGCGTCGTGCCGATTGGACACCAGGGCGCCGCCCAGGCAGACATCTCCTTCATCCAGCTTGATGCCAATCACTCCCTTGCCCGAACCGGAGAGGATGTTGATTTCGTCGATCGAAAAATGGATCACATGCGCATTTTTTGAGGCGAGAAAAATGCTCTCTTCATCGCCAAGCACTTTCACCATGACGACCCGGGCCGTCTCTTCCATGCGCACATAACGGCGGCCGGCTTTCGTCGAAGCGATGCGATACGGGGCGAAAGGCGCGCGTAGCGTGAACCCCTCCGAGGTAACGACCAGCAGATAAGGTCCGGCCGGGTCGTCCTTCTTGGCCGGCTTCACGTTGGCGGGGACAAAGCGTTCGTCGGCGCTCTCCGCAGCGATGATTTTGACGCGGTCGTCGATCTTGAAGAATTTGGTAATCGGCTCGCCATAGCCTGAGCTGGCGGGAACTTCGTTGATGCGCATGGTATAGGCCGAGCCGTCGTCGGCGAAGAAGACGACGTTATCGAGCGTGGAGCCGGGCACAACGGCGATAACGGCATCGCCTTCGCGCACGCGCGTACCTTCCACGGAAGCAAGCCGACCGACGCGTTTGATCCAACCATCGCGGGTAAGCACGACGTTTGCATTTTCCCGAAGAATATATTTCTCTTCGTCGAACTCGAGCCGATCTTCTTCGGAAGCCATCTTGGTGCGGCGCCGTTTCTCGGCATATTTGTCTTCCAGCACGCGGAATTCATCTTTGATGACCGACCAGAGCTGTTTTTCGGAGGCAAGGATGTCTTGAATCCGCTTGGCCTCGCGCTTCTTTTCGCGCAGTTCATCGATGATTTTCTGAATTTCCATCTGGGCGATCTTGTACAGCTGGGAATCGAGAATGGCGTTGGTCTGCACATCGTCCAGATCAAAGGCCTTCATCAGCTTGTCGGCAGCATCCTGTTTTCCTTGCGACTCGCGAATAATCTTGATCGCTTTGTCGAGGGCGTCGAAGATGATCTTGAAGCCTTCGAGAAGATGGATGCGTTTCTTCAGTTGCGCGAGTTCGAATTCGAAGCGCCGTCGCACGGTGGCAAGCCGGAACGTCAGGAAGTGCTGCAGGATATCTTTCAACCCAAGCTGTTGCGGCTTGACCGTACCATCAGCGCTCGGCACAAGACAGGTCATGTTGAAGGCAAAGTTCTGCTGCAATGCCGTGTGGCGGTAGAGATAGGCCATCACCAGTTCGGGGTCGGTGCCCGGCTTGACATCGAGCGCAATGCGCAGGCCTTCTTTGTCGTTCGTTTCGTTGGTCAGGCCGAGCAGAAAGGGGACTTTGCGTGTTTCGATGATCACGCCGATGTCGTTTTCCAGTTTGCCCTTATCGACGTTGTAGGGGATGGACGTAATGATAATCTGCGGCTTTTTGGCAGCGCTGTCGAATTTCCATTCCGCCTGGATCTTGATGCTTCCTTCACCCTCTTCATAGATCGTGCGCAGAGCACTCCGGTCGGTTACGATCTTGCCGCCGAGCGGAAAGTCGGGGCCTTTCACTCCCTTGTCCATTAATCTTGCTGTTGTGATTTCCGGGTCGTCTATCAGGGCGATGCATGAGCGCAGCACTTCGCCGAAGTTGTGCGGCGGTATGTTGGTCGCCATGCCGACGGCAATGCCGGACGAGCCGTTCACCAGCAGGTTCGGAAACTCAGCCGGAAGCACGACTGGCTCGCGCAGATCGTTGCTGAAGTTCATGCGCCAATCGACGGTCTCCTGCCGCAGCTCGCGCAATAGGAATTCAGCGATGGCAGCGAGTTTGGCTTCGGTGTAGCGGTCGGCGGCAGGACGGCTCTCATCGACGGAGCCGAAGTTGCCTTGGCCATGCACCAGCGGAACCAGCATCACCCAATTCTGCGCCATGCGGACCAGGGCGTCGTAAATAGCGAGGTTGCCGTGCGGGTGATACTTCCCCATCACATCGCCAACTATGCGGGCGCACTTGACTGTTCGGCCGTCAAAGACGAGGCGCAGATCGTTGTACATCGTGTACAAGATGCGGCGATGGACGGGCTTGAGGCCGTCGCGCACGTCCGGCAAGGCGCGCGAGGTAATCACGGACATCGCATAGCGCAGATAGCGATCGTGGGTTTCTCGGGCGATTGAAACGGTCTGGATGTTTTCCGCCATCGATAGCGCTCCGGTTGCTTAATTGGCGCGGACAACGCAAGAAGCCCCCGGTTAACCGGGGGCTTCTAAGGGATCAGCTTGTTCAACTGTACATTACTTATCGACGGCGACTTTGGTAGCCCCCGGCGCCGGATAGATCTTTTCGATTTCGGCAATCTGGAAATCGTAGTCGGCGGGCACCGTGGCGAAACCTTTTAACTTCCATGTGGTCAGCATCGGGCGGCCAATGGCATCGGTCTGAGCGTCGAGCAGGGCCTTGGTGAACTTAGCGACCGTCTTCGGGTGGAGCGTGTTTTTCTTCACGGCCACGCAAGCGTTCGGGAAGACTTCCGACTGGCAAAGTATCTTGAGGTTCTTGTATTGGCCCGGATAGACCGATTCAAAAAACTTCAAGGTAGCGCTATCGACAACCGTCACAGCGGCCCGACCATCAATCACATCCTGTAGGGCATCGGTCGCCAGGCCGGGAGTGATTTTCGTGGCGAAGCCTTCCTTGAGGTTCTTATCCAATTCTTTAGCTAGATACATTTCGCAATAATCGCGATGAACGGGTGGCAAGGAAATCGTCTGCCCTTTAAGATCGGCCAAGGAAACAGCAGTCGAATCCCACTTCACAACACAGAAGGCTTGGACCGGTTGCATCGGAACGGAGACGGCAATAGCGACGAGATCGGGATATTTCGATTTGGCCCAAGCGAACTCGTGCCCTTGGAAGACGCCGAGGTGGATGTTGCCTTTATCCATTTCGGAGGCTAACGCGAGTGCAGTCGGAGGGAAAACGATGTTTCCTTCCATACCCGTGTTCGCTTTCATCATCTTCTTGAAAGGGGCAGCGCCAGCCGTACGCATCCATTCGGGGATCCCTTGAAACAGGCTCTGTGGCATGCCAATTTCAACCGACGTGCGTCCTGCAGATTCTCGGCGGCCCGGCCAAAGCCGGAACCGACGAATAGCAGGGCCAGACAGCCGCCGACTCGCATGATGGAAAACACACTATTCTCCTTGCGACCGAAATCGCGATCAGATCCCCGGAACGGAGCCGTCAAGTAATTCAACGGCCCGAGTATTTCACTTTGATCCCGCCTGCGGTGATTCGTTCGATGCTCGCCAAGGCGGCGATACGGCGATAGACGGCCTCGTTGTAAGCGGCATTGCCTTTGGCTGCATCTTCCTGAGCTTCGAGCAACTGCGTCAGTGTGGCCGATGTACTGACCCGGTCTCCGGCCACATCTCTCAGAATCAGCAGATTCTTGTTGCCGGCATCCGCCTGCTTTTTTGCCTTTTCCATCGACTTGCCCGAATAAAGATAATCGATGTAGGAGTTCTCCGCTTCAAGCGCGACCAGGTTCCGAGTTTTTTCGAGGACCGCTTCGGAACGTGCGACCAATTCCCATGTCTTGGCCGAACGGGTTTTGCGATTGCCGAATAGCTCGACCGGCATTTCCGGTCCGATCGCATCGGGCCGATAATCCGTATCCTTCGAGCCGCTCGGAATCGGCTTCGAATGAATGTCGCCAGCGCTCGCGAAAGTAAACGACCGGAATCGGAACCGCAACGACCATTGGATATAAGCTTCCAAGCGGGTTACTTCGGCGGCCAAGCCTGCCATAATCACTTCACCACGGCGGGTCTGCGCCAACTGGATAACCGCGTCCCGATCAATGGTGATTGGCGCAAATTCCGGGAGCGTTTCGTCAGCTACTTCGAACGGATACTTGTGATCAACGCCCATCGCTTCGCGAAGGGCGGCCATCGCTTTTTCCTGGCCCGCTTGGGCCGTGATCAGTGATCGTTCGCCCTCGGCAAGGCGGGCAATTAACTTGTTCAGGGTAATCTGGTTGATTTCCCGATTGCCACCCTTCTTATCGTTGACGATCTTCTCGACTTGATCTCGATAGTAATCGACGAATTCGGTCGCTTCTCTCGCGACTTTTAGCTGTTCGCGGGCATAAACCACCGAATAATATGTCCAAACGACGGCCTGGGTAACATCGTGGGTCGATTGGTCCAAATCTGCCTGGGCCGCAGCGGCGCCGTTGCAAGCTTGCTGTCGGCGATTGCTGAAATCGGGACCAAGCTGAGCAATCAGCCGGGCGTTTTCCAGCGACTTGCTGGCTTACCTGTGCCGAACCAAGGCTAGCGCGGACGGCTGCTAACTTGGGCTGCTTCTCGTAGGCAATGCGTAAGCACTCGCCTACGTCCAACTTAGCGACGACGGGCTTCTCCTTCGGCAGCGTTTCCTCGCCCGCTAACGGCAATGTAGCCGGCTTTGCGACTGTCTGTTGCGCTCGGGTCGAGCCGACAACCGCCAGAATAATGCCAAGCACTATAGGCAATGTGCGTCGGGGCCAGGTCGTTGTTTCAGTAAGCATGTGCACCTCTCGGGTCTGCGTGGATGAGAGTACGCGCCCTGTCGTGCCTCACGAATCTTGAAGGCTTTCGCGCCACTCCCTACTTGATTCGACCCGATCCCCGCATTCCCTCTATCTCCCCGGCGCCAAGCTGGCGATTTTTTTGTCGTATCGAGACGGAAAGATCGACTAAACCGATTGCGATGTTTATCTAAAATCTATAATTTCGGCAGAACCGCTTTCTTCGCCAGTATGGGAGCATCCGCAAAATGCGCGAACGCTGCAGCCCCGCGGTCTTGCGTCTGCTCGAGGCCGCCGCGTTCCGGTCGCAACTTGCAGATGCTCAACTACCCGAAACGTCTGTTTTTGGATCGACTCTGCTAGCCGTCCTTCTGGAAGAGGAAGATGGCCGTGCCGCTTTGCTGGCGGAACAGCTTAGGCTCGACGCAAGTGTTCTTTGCAATGCACTTCTTGAGATGCCAAAGACCCGTGTTCTACTGCGGGATGAACTCATAATCGCTGCGGCCGGCTTAATCCGCAAACGCGATGCCGATGAATCGATTACTTCGGACATTTTGTTCCTGGCAACGCTTCATTGCGATGCGCAGCTGCGAGATATCTTGGAAGGTTTGGACTTCTCGCTCGACGAAGCGGACCGAACGGTGTTCGGCGCACCGGCGCCGGCACTCCCTTTAGATGAACCGCTGCATCTGCCCACACCGAGCGAACAAGCGCAGGCAGGCCGTGTCCTCGATGTAAACGCCAACCGCGCACGGGAATCATTGCGCGTGTTGGATGATCATGCCCGTTTTGTGATGGAAGATCCGTTTTTGACAGGAGAAGTGAAGCGATTCCGTCATGAACTGGCCGAGTTGATAAGTCGTTTTCCCTCATCACTATTAGTAACATCGCGCGATACTCAGGGGGACGTTGGCACTGTCATATCTGTCGCCGGAGAGATGTCGCGCTCTTCAGCTAAAGAAATCGCGATCATCAATTGGAAACGGCTGCAAGAATCGTTGCGCAGCCTTGAAGAGTATGGCAAACTGCTGGATGAACCCCTGGCTAACGGGTTGGAGCAACTGCGCTATCGGGCTTACACGTTGGAAAA
Source organism: uncultured Planctomycetota bacterium (assembly GCA_963718635.1). Lineage (GTDB taxonomy): Bacteria > Planctomycetota > Planctomycetia > Gemmatales > Gemmataceae > JAIOQJ01. The sequence continues at coordinate 1,362,496 of OY970367.1, forward strand.
AGCGTTTGCGCTTGGCATTGATGCACGTGGCCGACTGGCTGATGCGTGCCTTTATTTGCTGCTGACCGGCGCGTCTTGCAAGGCATCTCTGGAGTGGACCATCGCCGAAGCAGCCGCTGGCGGGGCAGCAATTGTACAACTGCGCGAAAAAGAATTAGATGATCGGCGCCTACTTCAGCGAGCCCGCGACGTTCGCCGCTGGACACGCAAAGCTGGTGTTCTCTTCATCGTCAACGATCGCCCTGACATTGCTAGCCTAGCCGACGCCGACGGCGTGCATCTTGGGCAAGATGACACGCCGGTCTATGAGGCGCGCACGATTTTGGGGAGCGATGCGATCATTGGCGTAAGCACGCACAACCTCGATCAAGTTCGGCAAGCAATTCTCGATGGCGCTACTTACATTGGCATTGGTCCTACCTTTGCCTCGTCCACGAAGAACTTTGAAGAATTGGCGGGCCTTGAATTTGTGACGGCCGCAATGAAGCTGACATCACTCCCTGCCTTTGCTCTCGGCGGCATCAACGCGGACACCATTGATGCAGCAATTGCAGCCGGTGCACGCCGAGTGGCCGTGAGCGCAGCGATTGCCCAAGCCGACAACCCGCGTCAAATGGCCCATCTGCTTTGTAAGGCGCTGCGATAAGCGACTCAACAGGCCGGGAAGCCTGTTCCGACGTGGCGGCAGGCCTCCCGGCCTGCTGTATCCTAAGCTCCATGCATTCGATCGTTCAACTTTTGCTGGCGATAGAGAGCGAGATCGCGCTCGAGCATCGCTCGGTTTTCGATTTGAATCCGTCTCAGTTGCTGCCAGGCATAACGCCGAGTCGACCAAAGATCGATGGTTGCCAGGCTGAGAACCACGAAGAGCAAGATAAGCACGGTCACCCAATAAGCCGTCCACATACGCAGGAAGTCTTTTTCCTCAGGCGCCGGGGGCGGCCTTTCGCCATTGACATCGGCCGCTTTACGTTGACCCAACTGGTCGGCATGTTCTTCGATGCCGGAGAAGTAGGCCCCGCCAAGAAACCCCGCCAGCGTCAACAGGAGCAGACTGATCAACAGTCGCCGATAGACCTGGCTTCGCAGGTAAGATCGGTCGTCGCTCGGCAGATGCAGCGAACGACCCAAACGTCGCCAATTCATCAATTGATGGCGAATGGAAAAGATAGCCAGAAAAACAAGAACGATCGCCAGAAAAAGTGCGAAGATCATACGAGCGGTGTCCGTGGCAGTTCAAACGTTAAGCCAGATCGTTGCTTCCTCTTATGGCCGAAATCGTTGCATTTGCGATTGCAAACGTTTTCAGCGACTGGAGTAAGAGCTTACATGACTTTTAAGCGTGTTCTCCACCAAAACCGCGAGCATTGAAAATTTCGCGGCTGATCGTATGCCGAATTTGGCGGACGTCGCATTGTCGGCTCGCATCGGTCTGCATCGTTTCCGGCATCTCCCACCACTCCTTTCGTTCGTTGGGCATCACGACTCCATTAGTTCGACCCACGAATTGACATCCAAAAGCCGATCGCTCAATTGCTCTAAGCTTTCGACATCATTGATGGTATTAAGCGCATCGACCGTTTCCGTCGGCGCGGCGCCAAACCGCTTCTTCCCTTGGCGCAAGATTGAGCCTCGAAGAGCTTCCACTCGCCCTTCCACTCGCCCTTCGTCGAAGATTTCGTCGCCGATGGAACGACGTATCTCGCGTTGTCGGCTTGCATCGGTCTGCATCGTTTCCGCCATCTCCCACCACTCCTTTCGTTCGACTTCTGGGCGTCACCGCGCCATGAGTTCGTCCCACGAATTGACATCCAAAAGCCGATCGTTCAATTGCTCTAAGCTTTCGACATCCTTGATGGCATTGAGCGATACGATCGTTTCCGCCGGCGCCAAGCCAAATCGCTTCTTCCCTAGGCGCATGACGGAACTGCGAAGAGCTTCCACCAGTCCTTCTACTCGCCCTTTCGCCAGTCCTTTAGCTAGCCCTTCGACATGTCCTTCGTCGAAGATTTCGTCGCCGATGGAACGACGTATCTCGCGGATGTCGCGTTGTCGGCTTGCATCGGTCTGCATCGTTTCTGCCATCTCCCACCACTCCTTTCGTTCGTTGGGCGGCCGTCGCCACGATGCCCACGTGATCAACAGCCGCAACAGATCGTACCAGCGCACTTTATCCTTGCCGTGCAATTCGTCCAACTGCTGGAGCGCGTTGCGGAAGGCCGATTCGAACTCGGCTTTCTCCGCCCCTTCCAATCTTATCACGGCCAGCACGTGGAGAAATGCCTCTTCGCTGTTCAGCAGCGTTCTCGAATCGTGCTTGGCCAGTTCCCAAAAGATCGGCTCCCAAGAAGGCATCAGCTTCAATAGCGCTTCGGGGGCATCAATGAGGTCGATTAGTCTCTTCGAAGTAGTCCATGGCCAGGCGCCGGTGTGCAAGACAATGGGCACGACGGGAGTCAACTGCAACGGCGAACGCGGCGGCGTTGTCTTCTCCCGTTCTTTCCACTGCCGTTCCCAATAAAAGGCAGCGTAGAGGAATGTCCGCAACGGCATGCGCGGATCGGGCGTTGATTGATGCTCCAACAGTATGCAGATGAGAATCGTCTGATCCCGGTCGCCGCGGCGAAACGGGATTTCACAGAGAATGTCCGCTTCCCGGCCACGCCAGTCATCCATCAGGTGTTCCCGAGGCAGAATGCGGACACGCTCGAAGTCGAGATGGGCAGCAATCTCCGGAATCGCCTCCAGCAGAAAGCCACGCAAGTTGGCGGCATTCGAGAGCGAATCGCGTATGGCACGATCCGCGAAATCGCGGAGTGGGTTGTCAACCATGTGGGCTTCCATGTTTACGGCTTCAACTGACGCGACAACAAGACGCTTCGAGCCCGATAACAAAAGTGGACTGGAAAGAGCTTCCATCCGCCTTATATCGTCTCATAGCGCTACTTCAGCCGTTGCACCCAAGCGGTCAGCACTTTGGCAACCTCAGCCATTTTTTCGCCGGAGCACTCTTCGGGCAAGTCGGTCAATTTGTGCCAATGTCGATATTTGAAGTCGATGATGTCCACCGCAGGAATGCCCGCCCGATTGAGCGCGATATGGTCGTCCTGCACGTCAGGACCAGCCTCGTTGCGGAACGATTTTACTCCTTGCCGTTCGGCTTCCTGCCAGATCGATTCGAGCACTTCGCCCGCGCGGAAGAGGGAGTTGATCTCTTTGGGATAAGTAGCCCCTTTCCCTGCGAACAAATCGAGTAACACGGCAGCGATATATTGGTGATTCGGTTTTTCTTTCAAATACTGCTTCGCGAAATACTCCGATCCGAGGAAGAAGCGATCGCGATTTTCGTTGATGAATTCCTCCCCGTCGAAAATCACGAAATCAACGCCGACTTGCGTGGGCAGGTTCGTCATGTGATGAGCGAGTTCCATCATGAAAGCGACAGTCGATGTGCCGTCATTGGCGCTCAAGAATGGCTTATGCCAATCGCGTTCGCGCGGCTCCTGATCGGCAATAGGACGGGTGTCGTAATGCCCACAAATCATCACCCGTCGCTTGGCGTTGGCGTTCCAAGTCACGATCATGTTCGCCATGGGCACGGCCGCCTTTTGGCTGGGCTGCTTTCCTTCGAACTTCTGCCATTCGACCGACGCGCCCTGTTTCTCAAAATGTTTTTGCAAAATTTCACGCTGTTTGCTCATGCCTTCCGAACCGCTGATGCGCGTGCCGATGCTGCAAAGGTCCTTCAAATACTCCATCGAGCGCTTGGCCTCGAAAGGCACTGCTTTAACGGCAGCCGGCGTCTCATCCTCGCGATCGGCGGCGAATTTATCGGCAGCGCAAGCGTCGGGCGCCTGTTGGCGACCTAAGAATAGCGCCACAGTCAAACCTCCGCAAAGAATGGCAAGAATGATCCGTCGGCTTGCGAGCAACATCCGTATCATGAGGACTCTCCGTCGCGAAACAATTTCAAAGGCGGTTGTTATGATAATACTTGCAGTCAATTGGTACGAGACGAAAATCGCGGGCGGTCGGTCGTCTGAAGTTTCATTGCTCCGGAGAAGCGTTATATGCCCCGTGTCGTCGCTATCGTGCTGGTGCTGCTTGCCGTCTTGCTTGCGTTCGGCTTGGCCCTTCCTGTGATTTACCGCGTGCGCGACGATGCCGAGTTCCGCCGCTGTCAGAACCATCTACGGCTGATTGCTTCAATCGGCATGCCTTATTCGGCGGCGCCAGGCCAAGCGCTGCCCGCGAAAGCCAACGATTTTTTCCCGGCCGGGACATTGATGAATCCCAATCTTAAGCCCGAGCAAAGGCTAAGTTGGTGCGTTTCAATCATGGGGGCTATCGAGCAAATCCCCGATGAGAAGGCCAACGAGCCGAGGAAAAAGACACACCGGTTTTCCGATCTACTCGCCGGGCTCGACGTAACTAAATCATGGGATGCCGAGGCGAATGCGAGAGCTGCCCATACGCGTAACGTGGTTTTGCTCTGCCCTGCCCAAAATCCGGCGCCTTCCGGAGAACTGGCGTTGACCAACTACCTTGGCAACGGCGGCATCGGTTTGGACACGCCTACGCTTTCGTTGGAACAAGCGGGCAAGGCAGCCGGCGTCTTTCGCTATGATATGCCGACACCATTGGCCGCGATCAACGGTGGAGATGGCCTGTCGAACTCGATTGCCGTCGTTGAATCAACTCGCGATTTGGGACCGTGGGTACAGGGCGGCCCGGCAACTGTACGCTGTCTCGATTCGAAGGAGCAACCTTATCTTGGGCCTGCCCGATTTTATTCCGGTTGTCATCGAGGACGGGGCAACTTCGCCATCGCCGACGGCTCTGTCCGCGTGCTGACCGATCAAACGAATCCGGACATCTTCCGCGCGTTGCTGACTATCCAAGGAAATGAAACCTTCGAGAACTGATCTCGCTTGAACCGTTATCGGAATCAGCGCGCGACTTACTATATTCTCTCCAATGAATCCTCTTTTTGCTAAAGGCGAGTCGTCATCTCAACGCAGCGCTGCCCTGGATGGCGTTGTCCACTATTTTTGTCATCGGCCTTCCGCTTTTTATCTGCATGCCGTTATGGGTAGACACCACTTATCACGATCTCAGTGCGCAACATCCTTTGGGGCGGCGTTCATTATCGAGATATTTTCGAAACGAACTTGCCCGGAATGGTCTGGCTGCATGCTTTGGTCCGCCCAATTGTCGGCTGGTCGTCTGAGGCCATCCGGGCTGTCGATCTGAGCGTCGTTGGCTCATCGATTCTCTTGTTGGCGCTTTGGCTCAAACGCCTGGGGATATCACTCCCGGCGCGGACCTGGTTCGTTGCCGGCTGTTTCTTCTTCTACATGTTCGAAACGGAATTCATCCATTGTCAACGCGATGGCTGGATGCTGCTGCCGACGGTCATCGCAACGCATGGCCGAGGTAGGCAGATCGCGCGAGCTTCGGCGTGTCCGAAGTGGCGACTATTCTTGTTTGGCTTTCTCGAAGGAGTCTTTTGGGCTTCCGCTGTCTGGATCAAGCCGCACTGTTTGGTGCCAGCGCTTCTCGTATGGCTAAGCAGTGCTCGCCATCTGGCCGGGTTAGGCAGAAGAGTGTTCTTTGCCGATTTTTTCGGGTTGCTTGCCGGCGGCTTGTTGATCGGCGGCGCTGGCAGCGCCTGGTTGATAGTCACCGGGACTTGGCCCTATATGTGGGACGTTCTTCTGAATTGGAATGCTGAGTATTACAAATGGACGCCGGACGAGATGAACCATCGGCTTTCGATGGTGATCATGTACTTTGCTCCCTGGAGTCTCATCCACCTGGCCGCCTTGCCGATGGCCTTTCTCGCACTATACCGGGCACGCATTTGGATCTGGGGCGCTACAAATGGTGTTTCTTCGCAACAGCTCGACCGCGCTTTGCTGTCGGCCTTATATCTGGGTTGGCTGTTTGAGGCCGTCATCCTTCAAAAGAGTTTTGATTACTCGCAGGCGCCTGTTCACTTTATCGCCTTCGCGCTTGTCACCTCGTACCGCTGGCCGGTCGCGCCAATCTTCATTTCCTGGTGTCTTCTTGGCGGCACGATCAATCAATACGTCCTTCCGGAATTAGGCGACTCTTGGCTTAGCCATTTCAAGAAGGTGAAGCCGTTTACCTATCAGCAAATTGTGCCGCAGCACGTTTTGGTCTACCGCCGCTGGGCGCATCTTTGGTCGCGCTGCCTTCATGAAGGAAGTTCGCCGGATATCAAAGATCGGCTCAGTTTCTACCAAGGAATTCACTGCGTGCCGAGTTGGGTCGAGCTTGATGAGGTGAGAAAATTTCTCGAGACGCTCGATTTGCAAGATGGCGACCTCGTCTGTTGGGACGACGCCACCCATCCGCTTTATTTGGATCTAAAAATTAAGCCGGCTATCCGCTTCATGCACGTGAACACGTCGCTCGATTTTCGCAGCAAACGCCCGGTAATCCGCCAGGAACTGATCGACAGCGGGCACAAGTATGTCGTGAACGATAGTGCCGTCGCTGAGTTCATTTACCAAACCGATTTATCCGAGTCGCCTGAGGATCGCCCGTTGGATCTGCCCGTTCATTTTCCCGAGTGCTGCCGCGAAATCTATCCGTGGAATCAGCCAGCGATATTCAAGTGCGGCCGATTCTGGGTTCATCGAGTTGAAAAGCCGATCGGCTACATCCGACTGCCGCATCCTAAGTTTTTGGATATGCCGTGATGGGGCCATTTTCGAGCGTGGAGCGGACATCGGGCTGGAATTGCCAAGGCCGGGCATGTAGCACAAGCGTCTCGCTTGTGCGGACAACGCGCCTAAACGTATTGCTTCTGCGCCATTAGGAAGCGCACAAGCGCGACGCTTGTACTACGTCACGACGATTAGTGCGGTAAATCATCGGCTCTCGAAGTCTCGTCAGAGATAAACACGGCGTGCGGATTCTTGGTAAGTGTGTTCAAGATCGATCAAAATTCGAAGGCTGGAACTGAGCGCCAAGGGTATCGTTGGCGGGGTCTCGCCGACTTGCATGGGGCGTCGCCAGACGCCGAGGATTGTCCCTTCCGGGCCCAGGGGGCATAATGCCTCTTAAGTTCGAACGGGCCTTCCCACATTGGCCTTCACTCCTTGCCCAACAACAAGTGCACGACCCAACAACCGCGCACGTGCGGGCCATTCCCGCGACAGTGCTCGATAATCTCCTCGCTATCGCAGCCGGCATCCATCAATGCATCGGCTAAGATCGGCACCCGGCCAAAGGCGCGTTCTTCGTAAATGGGGTGGGCCAATGCGCTTTTAGACCTCGAGCCCAAATTCGTTCTGGTTGCCGAAGTTGCCGTAAGCGAAGCGCTTCAAGAAGCGAAACCCTGCAATGCCTTGGAATCCGGATGGGGTAGAAGAGACGCCGACAGCTACGATATCTTCATCACACCCGATGATTGGGATCTGAACGCGGATAGCATAGAGCGGGTGGGGTCCTGAGTAGGCGCCTCCAAGTTGCGCCATGCCCATTGCCGCGCTTCCACAGAGCAGGCAGTCGTCTTCATCCAAAACGAGTTCGAAGGCTGAGTGTTCCGATCCGGCCCCGGTGACCGCGAGAAGTTCTCGCGTTGTGAGTTGACCGCCGATTGACAGTGTCAAGACAATCTCGATTTTCGGCCTTCCGCGGACCAAGGGCCAGGAAGCGCGTGGCATCAATGCGTCTCCCAAATGTGGTCGATCGCACTGTAATCTCTGCTTGCCTCAATGCAATAACGGCGGGAGGAATCGGGTTCGATTAGGCGAAGAACTCCCAGAGCCTCAGTCAGTGTGTCGGTAACCGCAACCACTTGCCCGCCGGCAATGCCAACATACTTGCCTGCATAGGGCGACGCCGGGTTTGAGCGGGCATCTCGACTGATCTGGTCAGCTAACGTTCGGTTTTGTTCCAGAATCGCGGAAAGAGACGGCATTATTCAGTCCTCGATCGAGCAGCTTTCAATAGGAAGATGATAACACCGCGTGGTCGTTTCCGGCAACCTCCTTTCACTCCTTCCCCAACAGCAAATCAACAACCCAACAACCACGCACGTGCGGGCCATTGCCGCGACAGTGCTCGATAATCTCCTCACTATCGCAGCCGGCATCCATCAATGCGTCGGCCAAGATCGGCATCCGGTCGAAGGCGCGTCCTTCGTAAATGGCTTTGGCCAGATCAACGACTGTTGAGGTGAACCAGCGGGGATCAGGAGTGACGGGCCGGAAGGGCTTGCCGAAAATGTCGCGGAGAAGCCGCGCAATCTTCATCTGCCCTCGAATCTTCGGAGGCTCAATCTGTTGTTCGCTCTCGCTTCTCTTTTCCGAAAACCCGAATGCAGCAGCCTGCTCGATTGCAGTGGTACAATACTCGACAGCATCGCCCGATCCGCCAGTAAAGCTCTCACGCGGTTTATCCCTTAAGCACATAAGTGCGGCGTGCGCAATCGCGGATTCAGCGTTGCAGTGACGCTCTTCGTCACTGGATTGATTCCACACTTCTCCAACGAGTTGATATATCCCAGCAATAGCGCGACCAATCTCGCCTTCTATGCTGCTTTCAGGTAAACGTGGATTGATAGTGGTAACAAACTCATCCCAAAGCGCGTTCGCGATCGCTTCGGCGGCCAGATCGTCTGCGCAGCGTTCCGCGGTTTCGATCGCGACCCTGATTCTCGGATCAAAGAAATCAGCAATATGAAGTCGGCAACAAGACACCATAAGTAGCCGAACCTGTCGCGTAGTTGCGCGCTTTCTAACAAAGTTGTACATCTCCTTATAGAGTGAACCATTCATCCATTGGTGTTCTACCACTGAGCCTCCGAATTTTTGCTTGCGACAAGCTCATTTTCGCGCCGCTGCGCAAGGAATCGGCGCATCACGGGAACAAGCTCTTCATCTTCCACGTCGCAGATCGACTCCACGTGGGAATCGCGAGCCATCATCGCAAACTACGAAAGCCATTGCCCCATGCGCATCTCGGGATTGAGATCGCTCAGTTCAGCGAATAAATCGATCACCTGTTGGCGTTCGTGCGTCATGGGCAAACGATCTCCAACACTTCGATTGCATCATGCAATCGCTTTTACGCTTTTGCGGTCAAGTTTCGAGTAGACTTGCTCGATTAAGTCGCGCAGTTCCTCCGCGATTTCTTTAGGCGGAAAGCCCGCCAGTGCCGCCGCAATGAGCCTCTCGGCTTCGCGTAGTTCGCCGCATTGGATAGCTAAACTGGCGGCGCTGCGGTGCAGCACGGAGCGAGTCGGTTCGAAATCAAACGCTCCCGACACAAGATTGGCCGCATCCTTTTCCGCAGTAAACGCTTCGCGCAGGTACTTCAGGAACGACGGCTGGTCTCCGTGCCGCCTGGCGTTCATCGCATTGTCCACGAGTTCCATTGCCTCATGATGCCGAGTCTCGGATTGTTCAATGCTCATCGCGCTGCGACCCATTCTGTATTCCGTTGGGAATCTGCTTGCGGAAGTCCTCCAGGCTGCCGGCGTGGACCGCTCCAAGAAGAAGACTGCGCAGAATACTCAGGCCGTTGACGGCCTCTAAGTGGACGGGCACATCGGCAGGAAGTGCGCCGAACTTGTCTTGCAGCACCTCGAGTACTGATCGGACACTTTGTTCCCGCCGAAAGACGTTTTCCCAGCTCTTGATGAATTTAGATTCACGCATGTTCCACCCCTTGAGTGCATGATGCCAAATAGCTTGCTCATTAACTGCATCGGCAAATGTTCGAGCCAGCACAGCGTAATCGGTTCGCCGCGATGCCTGTGGTTCGAGTGCGGCAAGCTCCTTCCACCGTTCAATAGCACCCGATTCATTGCCGCCTTGCATCAGCGGAATCCACGGCAACGCGGACAGTGGCGCCTTGCCTTCTGCGACCTGTTGCAAAACGTCCTCGGCCTTCACGCAGCCAAGTTTCTTTCCTGCACAAGCAGGCGTGATTCCATGACGGCGCTTAACCACGAAGAAGTTCGTGAGCCTGTGCCGAAGCCGGTGAGGTTGACGACCACCGCACCAATCTCAAAGCGATCGCCGCGTTCGTTCGAAGGCTTTTCCTCGATCCATAATGATCCAAGGTAGCCAAGCAATCGGCCAAACATCACTGCGTCCGGCTCGATGTTAAATTCAACGACAATCGCCCACGGTCGATGATTTTCGTCGAGACGTTCGACATGCGCTACGGTATCACAGGTCCGGTCCGGCTGTCCAGGATAGGGCAAGCGACGCGTGTCGATCCAGCGGACAAAGTTCATTTCCAAGACATTGATGCCAAGCAACCACGCCAGCAGCTGCGCCGGATCGAGCTTGAGCAGATATCGGCACGCTTTGTCAAACGAGCCTTTCCCCCATCGGCCTTTACTCCTTCAATAAATGTGAGCACGACTACATTAATACGCCCGCGCAAACACCACCCTTCCCGTGCTCGGCTTCCCGGTCACCATGCACTGGCCCTCTTCTTTGGGCCGATCAAAGGGGATGCAGCGGATGGTGGCTTTTGTTTCTTCGGCGATTTTGTCCTCGGTTTCGCGGGTGCCGTCCCAATGGGCCCAGATGAAGCCGGGTTCTTCGATCATTTTCTTGAACTGGTCGTAGCTGTCGGCAAAGCGCAAGTTGGCGTCGCGGAATTTGAGAGCGCGTTGGAACAGGTTGCTTTGAATCTCGCGCAGCAGCTTGTCGATGAAAGCCGGCGCCCCTTCCATAGGCACACCCATCGTCTTGCCTTCCTTGCCTGGCATATCGCGACGGGCGACGACGCAGGCGTTCTTTTCGATGTCTTTAGGCCCGATTTCGACCCGGACTGGTATGCCACGCAACTCCCACTCGGCGAAGCGGTAGCCGGGCATGTGTTGGAAGTCGGTATCGACCTTCACACTGAGAGGTTGATAGCCGAAGAAGTCATCGCGCGGCAACGCTCTTAGGGCGATAGCTAATTTCTCGGCGGCGGCGATGCTCGGCCCGCGCTCGGCTTCGCTCTTTCCCAACGGACAAATGACGACGTGCGTCGGGCGCCAAGCGCGGCGGAATCACGAGGCCGTTGTCGTCGGAGTGCGTCATGATGAGCCCACCGACAAGCCGGGTTGATACGCCCCAGCTGGTCGCCCACGCATGTTCGCGCTGACCCTTTTCGTTTTGGAATGTGACATCAAAGGCTTTGGCGAAATTTTGACCCAGGAAATGGCTGGTGCCTGCTTGCAATGCTTTGCCGTCTTGCATCATCGCTTCAATGCATAGGGTGTAGACGGCGCCCGGGAACTTCTGGCCATCGCTCTTTGGCCCTGTAAGAACGGGCATCGCCATCCACTCTTCAGCAAACTTGCGGTAGGCGTGCATCAAGATCGTCATCGACTCTTCTTCCGCTTCCTTTTGCGTCGCATGAGCGGTGTGTCCCTCCTGCCAAAGGAATTCGGCCGTGCGTAGGAAGAGGCGTGTGCGCATCTCCCAGCGCACCACGTTGGCCCATTGGTTGATGAGCAACGGCAAATCACGGTAGCTTTGAATCCAATTTTTGTAGGTGCTCCAGATGATCGTCTCCGACGTGGGCCGAATGATCAGTTCTTCTTCGAGCTTGGCCTCGGGGTCTACTTCGATCTTGCCGTTGACCGAACGGAGCCGGTAATGCGTGACGACCGCGCACTCCTTGGCGAAGCCCTCGGCCATCTGCTCTTCCTTCTGGAAGAAGCTCTTCGGAATGAACAGCGGAAAATAGGCGTTGACGTGGCCGAGCCCTTTGAAGAGTCCATCGAGCGCCCGCTGCATATTCTCCCAAATGGCATAGCCATTCGGCTTGATGACCATGCAGCCGCGCACGTCGGCATTCTCCGCCAGGCCTGCGCGGTTGACGATATCCAGATACCATTCCGAATAGTTGGCGGCGCGCGTCGTGATCTTGTTGTCGGCCATTAATCGTTCTCCTCAATGCGTTGGTGACATTGAAGAGAAGATACGGGAAGGGATGGGGTTCGTTTAGGCGGTTAGACGATGGGTTATTTCAGTCCGAAAAAGATCAACCTAATGAACATGCCGGTCAACATCGCCAGCATTGCCGTTATCATCCAGCGCAGCATCTGGATTTGCCCATCGCTGCGCGTTTCATTGTGAGCGATGACCTGAAGCAACTCGGTTTTCATTTGAGCCATTTCTTGGCGAACGATCTGAAACTCCTTGTTCGTGTCAGACCTCTGCTGTTCGTTATCTCGGCGCATATCGACGCGCAAACGCTCGACTTGCTCCTTGGTCGCTAACGAATCAAGATTGACTTGAAGCGCCTCGGCCATAATCGAGGCTTGGGCTTCCGCCTGTTTGTCCGGAACGCCAGCGTCTTTCAGCTTGTTTGCGAACTTCAGCGTATCGAAAGCGATTGCGGACATTCGGGCAGCCTCGACAACTGGTATTTGGTCATCTTATCGGTTGCACGGAATTCTAAGAGCCAGATATTCTTCCACCTTGACCGCAGAGTCTTTTAGCGCGGGATTTCCGCTTCCGAGCGCGGCTTGCCTTTCATCCGCACCGCAAGCTTGCCTGCTTTGCCGCTTTTCATTTCCAGTCCAATCGCTCGGCTACGATGCCATCCATTAGGCAGTGCCGGCATGACGGCATGACGGCATAGGCGCCATCCTCTTGCAACAATTGGATTTCGACAATCCTCTTATCGCGATGAACGATCCAAACTTCGGGGGACCCCAAGGCCGGCATAGAACGGCAATTTTTCGTAGGATTCGTCGCCCGGTGAGCGAATTTCGATCACCACATCGGGAGCCCCGGCCATGTATTCAATTTTGTCGATTTGAAAGTTCTTCGGCGTCAGCAACACGATATCGGGAATGCGGTAATTGTCGCGCCAGTTCGCTTCATCTTCAGGAGTGGTAAGGTTGACCTGATGGTTGACGCGATTCCCATACGGATAGGCCCAGCGATACAGCAGATATGCCCCCAACTGCGTCTCTAAATCCTGATGCGGACGATTCGGCGACGGCGACACGTGCAGCACCCCCTTCCACATTTCATCCCACTGGTCGGCTCCCGAAACTTTCGGCACTTTTAAACTTTGGGTAATCATAAGACTCGCTCCATAGCAATCTACAGGCTCCAAAACTTCCACCACGGCCTTTTTGACTTTAAATGAGTCTCGTCTTCGGGCAGAGCCAATTTCTTAATATCTTCCAAACGCCGTATGATTTTGCCCGGCACTTCCTCAAAGGGACTATAGGCGTTCCACATCTGATGAAATGGATAATGTACATCGCGTGGATCGACCGAACTCAGATCTCGGGCCACTAAAAAGCAGAAAGGACGCGCCGGATTGCCGATTTGCTCGTCGATATGCGCGAATTGCCTAGCATCTGAATTTTATTAACTGTCCCATTTGGCTTGCGCTGTATTCGCCACCACCCCGCTTGCCGGGGTGGAGCGCACGTTCGTCGCTAGAAGCCTCGCCCATCAGTGAGACGCCGCCACCCCGCTTGCCGGGGTGGAGCGCATGTTCATAAGCAGCGATTCTAGCTACGAACCGGCGCTCCACCCCGGCAAGCGGGGTGGCGGCGAAATCAAAAGAAGAAGACCTCATCTCGTTACGAACCCGCGCTCCACCCCGGCAAGCGGGGTGGGGGCGAATCCAAGTGGGGAAGTTAATTAATCCCGTATCCTTAGCTATGGTCCGGGAGGCAGCAACCTCTTCGGGCAAAAGCCGGGGAAAAATTTGATCTTCTGCTTCCTTTTGCGTCGCCTCGACCCAGAACGCGTGTTTGGAATTGGAGCGATACTCCGGCCCCCACATATCGCAGTTCCGCCAGAACCAACGGACGAGCATCGACAACTCCTCTAATCGCGGCCAAGTCCTGTTATTTATTCTACTCGCGATTGCGTGTAGCCACCTGCTTCGAACAGCGCAAATGGCGTCATAGCCAACATCAATCCAATGATGCACGCACACAGTCTCCTCATTTCTTGCCTGCGAAAGCATATAATCGGCCTTGCCCATTCATCGCGCGAGGGGGAGCGCAGGAAATGTTCATTGAATCGATCGATTGCAGCCATCTGAAAGTTCCCTTCCGCTACGAAGGAAGGCTCAACTTACGTGGCACGCTCACGCTGCCCGGATTCTTTAGTTTTATCACCGTGCGCATTACCTGCAGCGATGGCTCTCAAGGGCTTGGCTTCACTCGTTCTTCTTTGGCCGGCGAAGCGATTGCGCAGATGATTCGTGGACCCATCGCCGACTCGGTGTTGAAAGAGAACCCGCTCGAATACGATCGCTTGTTCCACCGGGTCGAAAAGCGCTTTCACGGCGTCGGCTTTCACGGATTGGTCGCTCGCGCTTATGCGGCCGTCGATATCGCGCTTTGGGACTTACGCGGCAAGATTTCAAACCTGCCGCTTTTCCGTATGTTGGGCGGATCTCGGCCAAGCGCTTCCGTGTATCTGGGCAATGCCGCAACGTCCGGAAAGGATCCGCAGGAAACACTGCACATTGCCAAGCCGCTGGTGGAACAAGGAGTGCTCGGCCTGAACATCGAGGTCGGCGGCGGCAACATCCAACACGATGCCGACCGCGTGCAGCAGATTCGAGATGGCCTGGGAGACGAAGCCTGGCTGGCGATCGACGTCGAAGGACGGTACGACCTCGGCACCGCCCTCGCCATGGCCCACTTCTATGAAGAAGACATCGGCATTGATCGCTACGAGTATCCCCTGCCGACTGAAGACGCCAAAGGTTATCAGCGCCTGGCGGAGCGCATGGAAGTTCCGTTGGCCATCGGCAGTTCATTCGATCGGCGACAGGATTTCCGGCAAGTGCTCGAATGCGGCAATGTTCGCGTCCTGCGCCCCGATGTTTTACGCCTTGGCGGCATTTCGCCATTCTTAAAAATCGCGGCGTTGGCCGAAGGGTACCCGGTCATCATTTCGCCTGTGCGCCTGCCTGAGATCGGCGTTCATTTAGCCTGTGGCTTATCCAATGTCGATGCTGTCGAGTTCACCAACCTGCTCGATCCGCTCTTCGAGCAGCCGCTTTGTATCGAAAAAGGGAAGCTGACGCCTACATCGGCTCCCGGCCACGGTTTCGAACTTCATCCCGAAGCGATGGAGCGCTACGCGGTTTCATAGTAAGTGCCCTAAGTGCTCCATCGTGCCATCGTTCCCAAACGGTCGCGGCTCTGCCGTCGGAAAAGCGACATCAATTTCTCAGGCTCTTTCGCAACGGCGTGCTTTCAGTGAAAATGGTTCGCTATTAAAAATCGTAAGCCGCACGCACGCCAAGGCCGCTGATCCAGGCGGGTTGGACGCCGGGCTGGTCGCGGTGTTCCAGGATGTAATTCGCCTGAAATTTCATGTTGGCGGTGAGGAACCAGTTCAGGCCGAGCGTCATGTCGTAGACCGTTCCACCTTGTATGGCTTTGTTGTTGAGATCGAGGTAGCTGAAGCGCAAGCCGAGTTGCCAGGCGCCGTAGCCGTGTACGGAATCGCCAGAAAGTTGATGGTAGTCATTATTTGGCGTCACTCGACCAAATGCGCCGACCGCCTTATTATACGTCTGATACTCGCCCGTTAGAAAGTAAAGCACCTGCGCGTAACCGCCGTTGTAGAACACTGTCCCTTGGTTTTGACCGCTCGAAGCGACGGCGTCCGTCAGAAACTGGCCGGTCCATTCAGCCTGTAGCGTCCACGGACCGTAGACCGCCGCGAGTTCGGGGGCGATGGTGTACTGGCGGCTGCCACCGACAACGCCGGTATCAACCAGAATGGGCACCGCATAGCCTGGACCGTTGCGGAGAAGCGGCCGGGCGCGAACGCGAAGTTCGTTCTGCGGCAATTCGCCGTTCAAGGTGCCAAGCCCAAGGTGGAGCAACTCACGGCCTTCGTCTTCGTAAATAGGCAGGCCGGTCACACGCCCGCCCCATTCGCCCTTATTGATGCCGATGGCGTAGGCGTTCGTAAGCGGCCGATAGATGCCGTACTGCCAGGTGATCCGTTCATTATCAGTTCGGTTGCGAACGCTCACGCCAATGGCGTTGCCGTTGTCGAACGGGGCGTAGAAAGCGTCCTCGTTGTCGGCCCGCTCCATGAACGGCAGAAAGCCTTGATAGACCTGATTCGTGAATCCGATCGGCTTTGTTTGGTTGCCGATGCGCACATCGCCGACCAACGGAACCTCTCGAATTTGCAGCCAGATATTCATCGGCGTCGGCGAGCTGCTGATATTCGAGAACGACGGGGGTTGGATGCCGTTGTTCTCATTGCTGGCGTGGGCAAAATCGTACTCGAGGATGTAATCGAACTGATTGTAAATATCGCCGTCGATGCGCAAACGAGCGCGTCGTAGGAATGTGGCCGACGAGCCGCCAGCGCCGCTGATATCTCCGCCCGGCACTTCAAAGGCACTGTTCGGCGCCATCGGCCAAGTGGAGTCGATCTGAAAATTGCCGCCAATATGGACGTGGAAGCGGTCATCGTCTGATTGCAACTGCAAGCCGTTATCCCAAGTGGCTTCAAGATGCACGCCTCTCTTTTTCTCGGGCGGCCAACTGAACAGCGAAGTATTGGCCTGCTCAAATACGGGCACGGCTTCGGTGCTGCTCGGAATCTTAGGCGGCTCAAGTGAAGGCGGGCTCTTTTCAATGTCTGCGGGAAGAGCAGTCGCAAGTATTGGAATAGACTGAGCGGAAGTCTCGATGATCTGCGTTTTCGCGATAGTGCGATGACTGGAATGCCAGGGCGTATCCGTCTCAGCCGCAGCAACTGTCTTGTCAATTGGCGTCTGTGCGGCACTGCCCCCCGCAATAAAGATTACGATCATCCCGGCGCAAGCGACACTCAGAAGCGATTGCGCACGGCTGCATCGATGTCGTTTGTGACGGCCCTCTATCAACTGCTTCACCGTGTTGGACGCTTCCAATAT
This sequence comes from uncultured Planctomycetota bacterium, assembly GCA_963718635.1. Classification (GTDB taxonomy): domain Bacteria; phylum Planctomycetota; class Planctomycetia; order Gemmatales; family Gemmataceae; genus JAIOQJ01. Next base: position 1,379,416 of record OY970367.1, read on the forward strand.
GAAAGAATGTAACAGTTATGACGAATATTCCATCATGATTCATCGGATGAAATGGGTACTCACATATAGTCCATTTCATTGGCGGAAGTGTAAGCTGCGGGATTTAGCTAGTATTGATCCGGTTGGAACGCCTTGGGATTGTCCCTAGCTAGCCCGGCTTGCCGATTTGGGATTCGAATCGGCAGCAAGTCGCCGATAACGGGAATGTGCTGGCAGGGAATTAATCTCGCCCTGCCCCACACCAGTATTTCAACCTTCTTGGCGTTCTTAGTGAAAGAACGTCACCGGCTCCGGCCGGCTCCTCCGTGAATGGAATCACAAAATGGGCGCCAAACGATGGCTGGGGAGTTTATTGGCACTGGCGGCGTTAGCGGGTTCGGGATTCGCGCAAGCCCCTCCCATTACTCAGCCAGCGCCCATTGTCGTCGGGCCCGGCGTGAACGCGCCGGTCTGGGCGCCGGAAAATGGAGCACCGGCCTTGAACTTGACGGATGCTCCGCCGACGGATCGCTTTGCCGGCAACCAGAAATTTCAGAACTTTATCGGCTTCATCAGCAACCCGATCCAGAACATCGATCCGCGCCTCTTACCGAGTTTTGGCCGATGTTCGCCGCCTATCACACCTCAACCACCACAGCACTCCCTTCGGCAGATATGCAGATCTACGGCGCGGGGATTTATGTAGCGCTGAGCGACCGCTTTTCGTTCGGCCTGAATCAAGGTGGTTACGCGCAAGCTGCTTTCAGCAGAAATGATCCGGGACGTTTTCCAAACCTGACCAGGATCATTCAGGATCGCCGCGACTTCTCGGGCATCCGTCAAGGTTGGCTCAACTTCGGCGGCTTCTTCCAATACACGATCATCGAAAATGTGGACGACCAATTTCTGTTGACCGGTGGTCTGCGCTGGGAGTCCCCCAGCGGCGCCTCCCAGCTTTTCCAAGGCAAGCCGCCCTGGCAGCTTTCGCCTTACTTGACAGCCGGCAAGGAAATCGGCAACTACCACTTCCTGGCGACCGCCGGTTATGAATTTGCCGCCGGCTCCGCGCCCGTTACGAATGAATTCTTTTACTTGAACGTCCACCTCGATCGCCAGTGTTTCGGCTGGCTTTATCCACTTGTCGAAGTGAATTCGTCCTATCACACGACCAGTGCGAATATCAATTTGCCAACGCGCCTGGGCTTTGTGAATTTGGGCGATTTCTCAAGCAGCGGCAACTTCGTCGCTTTGGCAGCCGGCGCCAATGCCGTCATCGTCCGCAATAAATTGGAGCTGGGCGCCGTTTTCACAACAGCGATCGCCAGCCAACGCAACTTCAACATGGATGGGTTGATCGTGAAAATGGTCTATCGGTATTAATTTCGTGTTGTTTAGGCGAGCGTTGAGCCATAAGGCCAACGTGAGTTCAGTACACGTCCGCCTTATTGCTCGAAGCTCGCTTTATCGATGTGACCAGGCGACCCGTTAGTCCTATTGCCCCAGTTGCTCGATTGCATTGTGCAGGGGTTTACTGCTCAGCCGGACTACACCGTCGAAAGGACGGTCCAGTTCAAGCACCAGAAAGATGGCGCCCGAGACGGAGAGAGCGCAGACGAACAACGTCACAATGACTGTGGCATTGGCCGGCGCGAAAAGGCTGAAGCTGGTGAAAAGCATGGTTAGCCAAAATACCAGCACGATCATAAAGGGAACCGGTATCGAGCTGCCTCGCTGCGAAAAGAGCAGCCAACGAGTTTGAGCGATATCGACGCCGATTTTGAGCGCCTGCGCTTGCAACGTCTTTTGGTTATCATCTTTCGGCGTGAGCGCCTGAATTTTGTCGTAGAGAATTTCGGTGTTGGACGATGGATTCGCTTGCGGCGCGGAGGATGCTTCGTCTGGCCAATAACGTGCGTTCAGCACGCCTGTGAACTGTCGCACCAACTCACGGCACTCTTTCGTTTCCGGCCCATAATGAGCTAAGACACGATCGAGCAGAATGATATTGGCCGACATCTGCGACAGCTCCGCACGCTGCGTATCGAAAGAACTCTTGGCGGATGCAATGAGCAGGCTTAAAACGAGCGCCGACATGGTGGCAATCAAGCCCATGCCCACTTTGACTAAGTCTTTGGATTCCGAGCTGAGGTGGCGCTCAGGCAGCCGCGAGCGCAGCCAAAGGCCGAACAGCGCGCCGCCGAAGACGCAGCCAAATACGATTAATCCGATCGCCATCGAACTCATTAGTCTTGCCTCATGTAACTGAATTCAACTTTCTGGCGAGCCGAGAGCGTAAGCGACCGGAGAAATCGGCGGACAATTCAAGTAACGACATTTCTCCGGTCGCTTACGCTCCCGGCTCGCCAAGCTCGCTGACACACGTTTTAGCGATAATAGTTGTAGTGGTATGCTCCACCGTAAGCGGCGCCGCCGCCGTAGCTTGGCGTATAGTGGTAACCTTCCGAAGAGTGATACGCTCCGCCGTATGAGGAAGAGGTCGAGCCGTAATGAACAGCCCCGCCGGAACCATAGCTGCCGTAGTGGCTGCCGCCGTACGAGCCGCCGGGACCGTGCGCTCGGTCGCGCCGTAGTGTTGGACTCCATTGGGCCCGACGTGGGTGTAGCCGACGTGGGCGGCGCCGTACGCATGAACTTCAGAGGCCGTCAGTAATGGCATCAAGGCGACTGCAAAAGTCGCTAGTACAATCTTCAACATGGTATGCACCTCTTAAAAGGATGGATTCAAAACCGTAGTGTGCTATTTGTGAGCTAGCGGGACGCTTGCTCTACGTTGACTTTAAGGGCGATCCATTTTGACTCGCTTCAGCTTCAGCGGTTTTGGGTCGGGGATTGCTTCGCCATCGACAGTTAGCTTGGTCATTTGCCAGGTAATGTGGTCGGCATCAACTTTAGTAAGGACGTTAGTCGCGGAAAGTTTTTTGCCGGCCGCTGTTTTGGCGGTTGTCTTGAGCGCCCACTTGTCGCCTTCCTTAGTCCAAACGGCTTCGCCGATGCCGCCGCCGGAGTAGAACGACCAGGAGTGAATCTGCTTCTCGACCGAATCCCAGCCGATCCATTGCGTGCCGCCGACAACCGGTACGCCGTTGAGCGTCGTTGCAAACGATGAAACGATGAAGTTCTGATTCTCAGCCCAGGCATAAGAAGCCTTGCCCGATTCGCCCTTCTCGGCTTCGCCGGTCCACTCGCCGATCAGCCACTCGATACCTTCAAAGTTCTTCGCGTGTGTCGGCGGATGAACGACCGAATCGTGCACGCTTTCAAAGTACCAGGCGCCATCTTTCTTCACCACAACGGCGGAAAAGCGAGCAGCGGTTGGAGGTCCGCCGTCGGCCGGCGTGACTTCGGTAATCCCTTCCTCGAGCCCTACGTCAGCGGTCAACTGCTTCACGGAAATGACGTGAATCGCAAGCGTTGCCCCTTTGTTGTCGGCGAAGACTTTCGCGTAGAGTTTCTCGATGGCCGGCCGGCCTTTGTATTCGTTGCCTGCTTGGTCAACGTAAGTCGCTTCCTCGGTCCAGAAGGCGGCGACTGTCTTGGCATCGCCTTTGTTGAAGGCGGCGATGAAGTCTTGCGCCCGTTGGCCCTTGCCCGTGGGTGTTACTTCGGCGGCATGGCCGCTCCCGGCTAATTGGCCAATGACCAATGCCAGGCCCAGCAGTATCCGTGTGCTCATGTAGAAATCTCCTTGTTGTCGTTGTGTCGCGTGATGAAAACCAATAATGCCATTGCCTCGAACTTCTGGTCTGTCGTCGGTTGGCGGCAGACCTTGTCTGAATGGACGGAATGTCATTGCTCCGGCGTTTGGTAGTCGCCGTAAATATTCCAGGTATAAGTGTTGAATTTACCCCAGATAATTCGCGGCCCCCAAGAGTCGATGTCCTGATCGCCCGTTGCGGTCAACACTGTTGGATTCCACCGATGTTCAATCACATAGATGCGCTTTTCGCCTGGAGCAATTTGAATCTTCAGCCGGCCGTTTACGGACAAATCGACGTATTGCGTGCTGAAGTTCGTGATCAAAACCTTACGGCCGATCCATTTCGGTTGATTCTCCAGCTTGACGGCGGCTGCATCATTGGCCATTGCCTCGTTGATACTTTGCTGCTGGTCTTTGGCGGCGGCAATCTCCCGATTAATTCGTGCGATCGTTGCTTCTTCCGCAGCCGCCTGTTGGGCGGCAAGCAAGACGGCGTGAGTTTCTTTCGGTTCGCGGCGTAGACTTGCCATGTCTGTCGCCTCGTTGATCAGCGCGTGCGAAGTGACGCTCGCTTTTTTGCCCGCGATTCTTTCGGCCGAGGCCAGCTCCATCGCTGCACTCGCCATGGCCACGGGATCGGACTCTCGGCGAGCGGCCGCAATGCGCGACCCGAGCGTGCTCAAGGTTGCGAACGGCAGGCCTAGCTCTTTACGAAAATTCAAGCATGCAACCGCCTGCTTTTTCCTGATGCGGGAATCGACCACTTCCTTGTCGGCCGTTGCGGGGTCATCCTTCTTTGGCTGTTGCGCCTGAGAGAAAGTGGCTGTCGCAACTAACGCAGTCAAAGCCAGACTGGCGACATACGGCAAGCGAACCATGGCTAATTCCTAAGTGAGACGATTTCGTGGATTTGAACGTTTCGGCGAACTACCTGCGATAGGGTTTGTATAAATTTAGCCGAAAACGTAAGCGAGGAGACGATTACTCCTCGCTTCGTTACGGTCAACTGTTAGTTGCTTTGCCCGATTTCCTAGGCGCTGCTTCGTCAGCACATCATTGGGCGTGATGCTCCCGGATCATTGCTTCAATCTTTTTCTTGATCGCATCCAAATTGAACGAAGCGGGATCCTGCATCGGCGGGTAATCAATTGCCGTCAACGCCAATGCGCCGACCTTCTTCTGAACAAACACGAATCGCCAGAATTCGCGTGCGTAGAAATCGTTCATGTAACCGCCGCCGAGGTCATTCAACGTTTGTCCACCGGTCGACGGAGTACGCTCGAACGGATCTTGGCGCAAGTTCACGATCGTGGGCATATCGGTCGTGACCTTCGCGCCCGGCCAGCCTTGCGGCTGTTGGTAGAACTGGTATTTGAAATCGCCAATTCGGACGGCGCCTAAGTGTGGGCCGCCGAAGTAAAAGAATTCATCTCGCTTTGAGGGGCCTTTGCCGAGCAACAGGTCCAGCTGGTTATAGCCGTCGAGGTGGTTCTTGTAGGTGCGATCACCAAGCTTCACTCCCTTTAGAAGTTCGTCGGTGATGTTCGGGTTGCCGGCGGCGGCGACCATGGTCGGGAACCAATCGAGACCAGAAAACATGCCGTTTTCGACTGTTCCGGCCTTAATATGTCCCGGCCAGCGCGCGATGCACGGCGCGCGGAAACCGCCTTCCATCACCGTGCCCTTGGTACCCTTGAAAGGCGTCATGCCGCCGTCCGGCCAGGTGAACACTTCGGCGCCGTTGTCGGTGCTGAAGACGAGGAGTGTGTTATCGGCTTCGCCGATGTCTTCCAAATGTTTCATGATGGCGCCGACGGAATCATCCAGTTGCGTCATGCCGGCTTCTTCGAGGCCATAGTTAGTCTTGAAGTTCATCTGCTTTTGATACTTCTGGCCTAAGAACGTGAATACGTGCATGCGCGTCGTATTGTGCCAGAGGAAGAAGGGTTTGCCGTCCTTCTTGGCCTTGTCCATGAAAGCTTTCGAACTCTCGACCAATACTTCGTCGAAGGTCTCCATGTCGTGCTTGGAGCCGGGAGGGCCTGCCTGCCAGTTTTGGTGGTCCGCCGTCATGTTTTTGAAGGGACGCAAGGGGCCTTCATCGACGATCTTCTGTTTGCCGACCTTGCCCCAGCGCGGATCGACCGTGTCGTCGTCCTTGTCGGTCGCCCAGCAATGCACTAATTGGCGGGGCCCGTAGGTGTTGTAAAACTCCGGGTCCGAAGGGAACGAATACCAGAACGGGTCCGACATAGCGTCGAGGTGATATAGGTAGCCAAAGAACTCGTCGAAGCCATGCAATGTCGGCAAGAACTTGTTCAAGTCACCGAGGTGATTTTTGCCGAACTGGCCAGTGGCATAACCTTGCGCCTTCAGTGCAGTGGCGATCGTGCAGGCCTGGGCCGGCATGCCGACGTCGGCCCCGGCTTGGCCAACGGTCGTCAGACCCGTACGAAGGGGGATTTCGCCCGTTATGAAACTAGCGCGACCGGCCGTGCAGCTCGCCTCGGCATAATAGTCGGTGAAGAGCATTCCCTCTTTGGCAAGTTTATCGAGGTTCGGCGTCTTGCCCGACATGATCCCACGGTGGTAGGCGCCGATGTTGAACCAGCCGACGTCGTCGCCCATGATGTAAACGATGTTCGGCTTCTTGCCGCTGGCCGGTTTGTCGTCCTTCTGGGCCATGGCGAGCAGATCGCCTTTGTTGACGTCGCAGCAGCTCGGCTTATCGGCGGGCAGGCTAAGTTTGTCGGCAACGACGGGACTCGTCGAAGCCGCGCCAACCTGCGGCGAGCCGAAGTGGCCGGCTGCCGCTATATAGCCGAGCAGCGCGCCAGCGGCGAGCACTGCCAGCATCTGTACCTTCATGTTGCGAAGCACTGAGAGTCTCCATTTCCATGATGATTTGCCAACACCGACGTGATGGTGGCTATGCTTTCTTGGGCGGACAGCAATTTACATCTAATCGCGCTTGCCGTTCTTGTCTTGTATAGCCTTCTTCTCTTCGAGGCCCAGTTGCTCCGGCCCGAGTTTGACGGTTAATTTGGCGATCTTTCCGGTGAAGCGGAACGGCACCTGGTAATCTTTGTCGTCCACTGGAGTGCGCGTATCGACGCCCACGTCGAAGGTTTCGTCGATCGCCATGAGGAACGGAATGGTGTGCGGAACCTTTTTGGAGTCGACTTCCGTGCTGTCTACCTTCATGACGCCGGCGCCGCCCTTGCCGAAGCCGGGACCGTCGTATGTGAAGTCGAAAACGATAGTGTGTTTGCCCGGCGCGAGAGCCTCCTTGCCTTCCCAGCGGAAACGCTCCAGGTCCAGGAAGTTGTAGGTGAATACGGGCTTGCCCTTGAGCAAATAGAGGCCGTAGCCACCGAAACGACCGCCGAGGGTGGCGAGCATCCCCTCGCCGCCGTCCTTGGGAATTTCGACCTCGGCCGTGATCGTGTACGACTTGTTCAGGATGCTGGGCGCGTTGCCAATGGGGATACCGGGCATTTCACCCGAGTAGGTGAAAACCGTTCGTCCGGCGGTTGCGCTCGGCCTTGACGTGACAAGTCGCGTAAGTACCGAATTATCCAACGGAAACACGTTGTATCTCGTCGCTTCCACCAAGAACAGTTCCTTCATCTCGCGTAGCTTGTCCGGCATCTTGGCTGCGAGATCGTTGCTCTCCGAATAGTCGTCGGCGATATTGTAAAGCTCCCACTTGTAGCCGTTGACGACCTCGGGCATCGCAACCGTTCCCATGAGCCAGGGCGGCGCGGGCGGCGTCGTGGCGGCGATCCAACCGTCGTGGTAGATCGCGCGATTGCCAAACATTTCGAAGTACTGTGTCGTGCGTTTCGAACGTGCCTTGGCGTTGGCCTTCTCCCAAGTGTAAGCCATGCTCACGCCTTCGATCGGCCGTTGCGTAATGCCGTTGACCATTACCGGCTGCGGAATTCCCGACGCTTCGAGGATAGTCGGCACGATGTCGATCATATGGTGGAATTGCGTGCGGATGCCGCCGACGTCTTTGATCCGGTTTGGCCACGACATCACCATGCCCTGCCGGGTGCCGCCAAAATGCGAAGCCACCTGCTTGGTCCATTTGAACGGAGTATCGAACGCCCACGACCACGCGACCGACATGTGCGGATACGTCGCGGCTGAACCCCACGCATCGTAAGCCTTCATCATTTCAGGAATAGGCAGCTTGAGAATGCTGTTGTATGCAGTCATTTGGTTCGGCGTGCCGAGCAACGTGCCCTCGGCGCTAGTGCCGTTGTCGCCGCTGATGTAGATGATCAAGGTGTTGTCGAGCTTGCCCAGGTCGTCCACTTGCTGGATCACGCGACCGATTTCATGGTCGGTGTAAGCCGCGTAGGCGGCAAAAACCTCGGCCTCGCGCGAAGAGTTTTTTCTCGTCGGGAGTCAGCGTATCCCACTCCGGCAGAATGTCTTTCGGCCAGGGCGTCAGCACCGTATTCGCCGGGATCACGCCGAGCTTCTTCTGGTTGGCGAAGATCTCCTCACGCAGCTTGTTCCAGCCCATGTCGAATTTGCCTTTGAACTTCTCGATCCATTCCTTCGTCGGCTGGTGCGGCGAGTGGGTGCCGCCAGGAACGTAGTAAACAAAGAACGGCTTGTCGGGCGCAGCCGCGTCAAGCTGCTTCACATGCTTGATCGCCTCGTCGGCCATATCAGTAATCAGGTTGTAGCCGGGTTTGCCGACCCAGGGAAAAACTTGGGTCGTATTTTGGAATAGGTAGGGCGTCCACTGGTCGGTTTCGCCGCCCATGAAGCCATAGAAGTAATCGAAACCCATTCCGACGGGCCACTGTGTGAAAGGCCCTGCCGTGCTGTATTGAAAGCTGGGCGTGTTGTGATTCTTGCCAAACCACGATGTTGCATACCCGTTTTGCTTCAGGATTTCGCCGACGGTCGCATTCTCGACGCCGATGATGGAATTGTAGCCGGGATAGCCGGTCGACAGTTCGCCGATCTGTCCGGAGCCGACGGAGTGATGGTTGCGTCCCGTAATTAGGGCGGCGCGAGTCGGCGAGCACAGAGCGGTTGAATGGAACTGCGTATAGCGGAGCCCTGCCTTGGCGATCCGGTCCATTGCCGGTGTCGGGACGACGCCGCCGAAAGTGCCGGAAACGCCGTAGCCCTGGTCGTCGGTCATGATGAGAAGCACATTAGGCGCGCCCTTGGGAGGCACCGTCTGCGGCAGCCAATATTGCGTGGAGTCCTTGGCGCTGAGGTTGATTGTGCCGCCGAATTTTGGCGACGGATTCGGAAGATACTTTCCATCAATGGTTTCCGTGGCGCTGGGAGACCCCGGCACGCTAGTCGCCTGCTGGCCGCTGGGCGCAGCGGTTTTTTCGTCGTTGGCGCCGAGCAACGAAGCAATCTTGCCGGTTGCCGCTACGTAGCCAAGCAGGCTTCCGAGGACTACCAGCAATAGTCCTCGCAGTTTCGTCGCCTTGGACATCAATGCTCTCCTTGAGGAAAAACGGTCACCGGGCCGCGCATGCGCGCTCGCCACAGGCTCACGGCTAACAGTTTAAGGCGTCTTCACGCACCGAAAACCCAAATGCGACATCCCCGAATCGGGCGTGCACCCCATGCGAGCGCTCGGTCGATAGTTGAAGCAATATTCCACACAGCAGAGAAACGAGCCGCCGCGATGGACGCGCTCGGGAGCATGTTGGCGCGGGTCGAAACTCGACTCGGGTCCTATGGGATTGACGAGGAGCGCTTGCCCTTTGGTCAGTTCGTAGGCGTTCGGTAGAAACCAGTCGGCGCACCACTGCCAAACGTTGCCGGCCATGTCATATAAGCCATAGCCATTCGCTGGGAATGTCTTAACCGGCGACGTGCGGATGTAGCCGTCTTTTGCCGAATTCTTATCGGGGAAATGGCCTTGGAAGTTATTGCACTGTGGATGCTCTTCGGAGAAGTTATCGTCGCCCCAGACATAGCGTTTGCCGTCCATGCCGCCGCGTGCCGCGTACTCCCACTCGGCTTCGGTGGGCAAGCGCTTACCAGCCCAAACCGCATATGCCTCCGCGTCAAACCACGATACGTGTACGACGGGGTAATCGTCCTTCCCGTCGATGTCGCTGTTTGGGCCTTCAGGGTGACGCCAACTCGCGCCGGGTGTCCACTTCCACCATTGGCTTGCATCGGTGAGTTTCACGGGATGATCGGGCGACACAAACACGATCGACGCGGGCACCAGATGTTCCTTCTTAGGCGGAGCACGCCCCGGCGCCGCGTAGCGCATGATGTCATCGACTGTTGGCGTCTTTTCCGCTGTAGTGACGTACCCGGTCGCCTCGACGAATGCGCGGAACTGCGCGTTGGTGACGTCCGTCTCGTCCATGAAAAAGCGATCGACGCGGACACGATGCGCGGGCCGTTCGGCTTTCATCGCGAGCGCTTCGTCGCTGCCCATCGTAAACTCGCCAGCGGGAATGAGCACCATTCCAAAAGGTGGTGGGGCAATGGATGCCGATTGATTCGATGGCGTTGAGCGGGCGGCAACGGTCACTAGCACGTAAGTGGAGACAGCCGCGACGCCGGCTAAGCCAGCGAGTACAAAAAACCGCTTCATGTGATGTCAATCCAGATGCGCTGAGCAATGGACGTGTGGCGTAAGGCGTCGGCTTACGCGTTCGGCACTCTGACAATGTGCGTAATTCGCGTTTGTAAACAAGTCCAAAAAACGGGCAATCATCAATATTTCATAATGGTGACGTCAGCTCGATCTGAATGCTTGCAACCGATCTGGTGACTCATGGCTCGTCCGACATCGGCCCCCGCAACCGGCCGAATTCGCCGTTTGAATGCGACAGACTTTGATGAGCTGGCGGTCGCGGGCTATCGATTTTATTTCAGCCAGCTCGATCAAGGGGCGTTTCACGGCGATGCACCCTCAAAAAAAAGAGGGCGGAACCTAAGTTCCGCCCTCTTTTGCTTTTTTGAATTCTGCGCAGACGCTTAGGCCTGGCGGCGGCGGCGAACGAAAGCCGCAAAGGGCAGGCCGATGGCGAAGAGGGCGAGCGTGGCCGGTTCGGGAACCCCGGTCGTAATTGCACTGCCTGAGCCGGGAACCAGGGTTTCCGTGATATTGCTGTCGGGTTGGCCATCGATTTGACGATGGGTCAAGGCGGTGAACTCCGTGGTCGTTTGCGAAGGAGCGTTAGTGGAAACGACGGAGAAATTATTCAGGCCGGTCTGGCCGATTAGAGTCGCTGCACCCGTGTAGGTCCAAGTCAAATCGGGCAGAGTGGCGTCGTTTGCCGGAACCGTGCCGGGAGGCGTACGTCCGACATTTGAGACGCTCAGGGTGAAATTGGCCGGCTGCACGTTCGATTGAGGCACCAGCCCGGCGAAGTCGTAAATCGTAAAGTAATCGCCCGTCTTGAGGGTAGAATCTGAAGTCAAGACGACGCCATAGGTGTAGCGCGTGTTGCCGTCTTGTTGCAGGGTCGGCGTCGCCGAGACCGGCAACAGGCCGGCTTCCGCGCGGGTTGCCATCACGACAAAGGTCAGCGCGGCCAGCGTTCGGGTCCAATTGCGAAATTTCATGGTCCTTATTCCTCCTGAAGTCAAACGGCACTTAGTGAAAGTTTCTGAAGCCGCGGCAAGCCAGCCGAGAATCAAACAATTTCCTGGTGTCGGACGCGGTTCGGGTTTGCGGTACGTCGCGGGCTTTACATCAATCGAGGCGGACAATAGCGGTGAAAATGGGGGAAGTCAACAGGAGGATTTTTCACGTGCCGAAGTGATGTTTGCTGCAAAAACGATTTTGCTCAAACTGCGGGCGTAAGCTACGTGGCCGTATCTCAAATGGCTGCGCAGTTCGAGGTGGCCGCGTTCGTTAGAACGAGCGAATGCGACAAAAGAATCGTGCCTTGACGTATACGCCGGCAAGCTTGATGCTCGAAAAAAGATTTATCCGGAACAGCGCCTAAGCTAGTGCATGGGATTTCGCGCAAGCGCGTTCGATGGGACCTCGTTGAGCCGGGACGCGAAGGCTCTGCGCAGCGGAGCGCTTTCGGCAGGCAAGCGCTCCGCTGCGCAAAGCCTTCGCCTGGAGGCTAGCGAAGTAAGCTCCCGAGTCGCTTCTGGAAATATTTCCAGAAGCGACTTTCCAATTAAATCGTGGAAAAACGAACGTTTCAAATGCTGAATTCGGATTGCGGATTGTGGAATGAAATGAAAGTCAAACAGGTGGCATTCAATGGCCCATCATTCTGACGTACCGCCTTCGGGAAATATTTCCCGAAGGTGAAACCCGAGAAAATCGTGGGAAAACGCTTTGGGAAAATCCGCAATGCGGAATTCGGAATGAAATGAAAATCAAACAGATGACAATCAATGGCGGAAAATAGTTCCGAAAGGTCAGCGGCGTAATGGTTTTCACCGACCCTTCAGGAAATATTTCCTGAAGGGCTTTCCCAAGAAAATCGTGGGAAAACGAACGACGCTTTGTTAGGCGGACGCGCAAGCGACGGAGCAAAAGCGAAGCGAACACGACCGATGGTCGCCTTTCGCGAACCGAAAGGCGACACTGGTTCGCCACGGCGGCAAAAAGCTATCGGTTGATATTCGGGAAATATTTCCTGAAGGTCAAACCCGAGAAAATCGTGGGAAAACAAAAGGCTGTTCAAAAATTTAGATTTGACGACGACGCACCAAGGCCGTCGACGTCAGGGCAACACCAATGAGCGCAAGCGAACAGGGTTCTGGAACTCCGGGCACTGCGGCAACCGGAACGGGCGTGGACGTAATGTTGCTATCGGCTTGACCATCGACTTGGCAGTGAGTAAGAGCGGTGAACACGCCGGCGGCCGTCGACGCATATTGGGACTGAGCGGCGAAATCACCGAGCATTGATTGCCCCGTTAATGTTGCAGGTCCCGTGTACGTCCAGGTCAAGTTCGTGATGGCGGGGTTGTCCGCCGGAAGAGTGCCGGCCGGCGTCGGCCCGCTCAAGGCACTGCTGAACTTGAAGTTGGCAGGCTGTATATTGCTGCCAGGCACGTAACCGCTGAAGTCGTAGATGGTAAAAAAATCGCCCGTCTTCAAAGTTGAATCGGATGTGAGAACGACGCCATAGTTGTAACGGTAGTCGGCATCGTTGAAAACAACATTTTGACTGTTCGGCAACAGGCCAGCGGATATTGGCGTTACGGAGCCAAGGCAAAACCATGCGGAGACAAGCAACATCGTAAGCCGAAACGTCGAAAGCTTCATGCTGTACTCCTGAAAGGCTTCGCTTTGCTCGACTGAGTTTGGTCGTGAATAATGCACTTTTCAGCTGACCCGTGTGCGAGCACGGCCTGATCGCAAGGGGATGTCCCCAGCGGACGACGAGATAGTAGATTTTCCGCGGAAAAAGAGCAAGCCATGAATTTTTTGTAAACTTTGCCATCCCGGTTTCTTTAAATCGTGTAAAATAAATTCGTGATCGCTGATTGTTCTTTCCCGCCTTCTCGCAACTCGTCCAGCTAATTCTGCCCGCGACCGCTAACCCGAAAACAGGATCTTTGCTTATGTCGCGCTTCTCTCGCGCCGCCGGCTGTTACAGGGCGTTGGCACGGCGGTCGCCCTGCCGTGGCTTGAAGCAATGGGGCCGCTTACCACCTGGGCAGCCGGCGCATCGAAGACGCCTGCACCAAATCGCATGGCTATCTTGTATGTGCCCAATGGCAAGAACATGGCGGATTGGACGCCTGCCAACGAAGGAGCGCTCGGCGAACTACCTGCGATCTTGCAACCGCTTGACGGCGTGAAGGGTTACATCAATGTTTTGACCGGATTGACTGCGGACAAGGCTCGCGCGCACGGCGATGGCGGCGGCGATCATGCCCGCGCCCTCGGCGCTTTCTTGACCGGCGCCCAACCGCGCAAAACCGATGGCGCCGACATCCGCGCGGGCATCTCCGTCGATCAGGTCGCCGCCGCCCGCATCGGCGACCGCACCCGGCTTGCCTCGCTGGAAATCGGCTGTGAAGCGGGCTCCATGGCAGGCAATTGCGATTCCGGCTATAGCTGCGTTTATACTTCCGCGATGGCCTGGCGCTCGGCCACTCAACCATTGCCGAAAGAAGTGAATCCCAAGCTCGTCTTCGAACGTCTTTTTTCGAGCAAGCCCGATGCCGAACGGCAAAAGATCGATGCCCGGCGCAAGAGCATCCTCGATTTTGTTCGCAACGATTCGCGTGATCTGCAAAAGGATCTTGGCGCGAACGACCGCCGAAAACTGGACGAATACTTTTCATCGGTTCGCGATATCGAACTGCGCATCGAGCGGGCGGACAGGCTGCCGCCGGTTAAGACGCCCGACGTTAAAGTGCCGGCCGGCATCCCCGCCAGTTACGAAGAGCACATCAAGCTCATGTACGATCTCATCGTTCTGGCTTTTCAAGCCGATGTGACGCGCATCACAACGTGCGTGCTCGCGAACGAAGGGAGCAACAAGCCGTATGCCTTCATCGGAGTTCCAGAAGGACACCACGATCTATCACACCACGGCAACGACAAAAAGAAGAAAGAGAAAATTCGAGACATTAATCTGTTTCACATCAAGCAGTTGGCTTATTTGCTTGGCAAATTGAAGAGCATTCCCGAAGGCGACGGCAATTTACTCGATCACTGCACCATCGCTTACGGCAGCGGCAACTCGGACGGCGATGCACACAACCACGACAATCTTCCCATCCTGACGGCCGGCAAAGGGTGCGGCACGATCAAGACAGGCCGACATTTGAAGTTCCCGAAAGAAACGCCGGTGAACAATCTTTGGCTCTCCATGCTCGACCGTATGGACGTCAAGGTTGCCAACATCGGCGACAGCACCGGCAGCTTGGCAGGTCTTGGTGGGTAAAAGACTTCACAGGCGTGAGATTAGTGTTCGTCAGGTCGATGTTTTTGAAATTTGCAAAGCAGCATTAAGTCCCGCAGACCGGACAATCGAGTCGCCTTTGCAGGCGAATGACGCGGAAGCGCATGTCGCGCAGATCGAACGTCAACAGCCGATCGGTCAGCGGCTCGCCGATTCGGCAGATTAGCTTGATTGCCTCCATGGCGCCAAGGCAGCCAACGGTTCCCGATACAGCGCCAAACACTGGGAACTGTCTTTTCCAAACTTCCGGCTCGACCGGCACGCGACAGGCTAAACAGGCGCTGCCTGGCAGCGTGGTTGTGACCTGACCCGTCAGTTCGTACATCGCGCAGTCGATGATCGGCTTGCCTTGCCGAACCGCTTGTTCGTTCAGCAGAAAGCGTTCGGGGAACAACGGCGCACAACTAACGACGATATCCGCTTGTTTAACCAGTTGTTTGGCATTTGATGTTGAAACGTTTTCCGGCACGGCAACGATTTCAACGCGAGGGTTGAGTTCGCGCAGTGTGCGGGCTGCGCAATCAACGCGTGAAGTTCCCAGGGCGGAATGCCGCATGAGAAGCTGGCGATTCAAATCGGCAGGTTTGACATTCCCGGCATGGGCGAGCACGAGCTTGCCCACGCCCGCGGCCGCCAACTCATACGCAACCAGACCGCCAAGGCCGCCGACGCGCGAAATGAGAACGCTGGCGCCCTTCAACCTGCGCTGGCCCTCTTCACCGATATCCGGCACCCACATCTGCCATTCGTAGACCGCACGTTCGTCGTCTGTCAGCGCGGGAAGAGTACCGATCATTCAGCCTCCGGAGACGGGCGGGATCACGAGGATCTCGTCACCCTCGCTCAACTGGACATCCTGTTGCGCGGTAAGTTGTCGATCTCCCACCGCGATTAAGACGCTCCCAGACAGTTGTCCATCCGAGGTGAGCAGCAGCGTCATCAGTCGGCCGCCTCTTGCGATCGCGAGATCGGTAACCAATCGCTTGGCAGACGTAGGCGCTTCCACTTGAAGCACTTCGCGCGCAACGCCCGCGCTTTCACGCGCGGAACCGAAGTATTCGATTGTAACCCGCATAATAAACTCGATAAGCTCGCTGGCACTTCAGGCTCGTGTTATTCTTTGCTGGCGCTTCAGGCTTGTGACTCAGTTAGACCCATTGCCAGGGCCCGGGGCCGCACTCGCTAACGCTAACAACGAACGACAACTGGCAGTCCGCTACACCTAACATACAATGCCACTATCGAGCCTGCCTAACCCTTTGGCTCGCTTCTCGTCCAGCGAGGAAGGCATGCAGGGATTGAACGGTGCTGCTTCGGTTTCGAACCAAACCTCTACTCCCGATACTTTGTCTCGGCTTCAAGCAAGCATCAGCGCGGTGCTTCTAGGCAAAGAGGATGTAATCAGGCTGGCGCTGATCGCTCTGCTTGCAGATGGTCACCTTCTTCTCGAAGATGTGCCCGGTGTTGGCAAAACCCTGCTGGCGAAGGCACTTGCCCGCAGCATCGACTGTAAGTTCCAGCGGATCCAGTTCACGCCGGATTTATTACCCGGTGATCTTCTGGGAACCAGCATTTTTCATCAACCGACCGGCCGATTCGTGTTTCAGCCCGGGCCGATCTTTGCACAAATTGTATTGGCCGACGAGATCAACCGAGCGACGCCGAGGACCCAGTCTGCTTTATTGGAAGCGATGAGCGAGCGTCAGGTGACGCTCGATGGCGAAACGCGACGCCTGGGCCCTCCGTTCTTCGTTGTAGCAACTCAAAATCCTTACGAGTTCGAAGGAACGTACCCGTTGCCCGAAAGCCAGCTCGATCGCTTCCTGCTTCGCGTTCGGCTCGGCTATCCCGATAGGTCGGCGGAGCGCGATCTTCTGCTTCAACATCGTCAAGGCGAGCCGATCGAACAGATGAAATCGGTGGCTACAGCCATCGAAATAACTGCGCGTGCAGGATCGCGTCCGCACGATCAAAATGGCCGAACCGTTGACGGAATACCTTCTCGAGTTGATTGAAGCGACCCGGCGGCATCCCGATATTGTTTTAGGGGCGAGCACGCGTGCGGCTCTCGGTCTTTACCGGGCCTGCCAGGCAGCCGCCTTTGTCGCAGGCCGCGACTATGCCATTCCTGACGACGTGAAGCAGCTGGCGATTCCTGTTCTCGCCCATCGGCTGCTGTCGAAGCGCTGGTCGCAGGGATTGCGCGATGACGCCGCAACCACAGCGCTTACGGAGATCCTGGAAAAAACTACCGTCCCTGTATGAATAGGCTGAGTTGCAAGCCCAGCGTCTTGCAGCATGATCAATATCTAACCAATCGCCTTGGTCATACACATGGCGCTCTTGTTCCTCGGCTCTGCAAACGTGGATCTGACTTTTCGCCTTGCCGCTATGCCGAGGCTTGGCGTAACTGAGGTTTGCCCTTATCAACTCGGCTTTGGGGGCAAGGGCGCCAACCAGGCGGTGCAGGCAGCGCGATTAGGAGCGAGTGTCGCTTTTTGCGGCAAGGTCGGCGACGACCCTTTCGGCCCGGCGATCATCGCTCAATTGCAGCAAGAGGGCATTTCAACCGAACATGTTACAACGGCATCGGGAGTAAATACGGGAACAGCCGTTATCCTCGTCGATCCCATGGGGCAGAACAGCATCATTACGCATGCGGGGCCAAATGTACATCTGACAACCGAAGACATTCAGCAAGCTGCTTCCTCGATCAAGTCGGCTGAACTCTTTGTTAGTACGCTCGAAGTTCATGCTGAGCCCTTGCGCCTTGCTCTGCAAACGGCGCGGTCCAATGGAGTGCGCACGCTGCTCAATCCCGCGCCTCCTGTATCCTTTCCGCACGATCTGCTTAAGCTTGTCGATATCTGCGTGCCAAACGAGTCCGAGCTAGCGGCGCTGACCGGTTTGCCGGTGCAAACAATTGATGACCTGCGGACGGCTTCAATAGCCTTGAAAAGAAAGGGGCCTCGCGCGGTTGTAGTCACTCTGGGCCACCGGGGCGCGATAATAGTCGACGAGGATGGTCAAGAATTTGTTGCCGGGACAGCAGTGAAGACCGTGGATACGAGCGGCGCCGGCGATTCCTTCATAGGAGCGCTCGCAGTTGGCTTGGCAGAAGGTCGATCGCTCCGTGAGGCCGCGAAGTTTGCCAATGTGGTGGCTTCCTTCAGCGTGACACGACTCGGCACCCAAGCTTCCTACGCGACACGTGCCGAGTTTATGGAATGAGCTTCGTAGGTGTTCGGGTGGGTTTCGCAAAGCGTTCACCCACCCTACGAACTACGAACTGAAACAAATCACTCAAACGCGTCGGGTTAGCGATCCAGAGCCGAGCGAACAGCGGCGGCTTCGGTATCGCCGACCCCTTCGACGACTCCGGTAGGCAACGTACATTCAAAACGAAATTTGGTCCCCAGCCTTTCCAATTGAAAGCGGGACGCTCCTAGGCGTTCAAGCCGATCGCGCAAAAGATTCCAATCGAGCTTTGGCTCGGGTTTATACAAGCGAATTCCGAGTTCTTCCGGCGCAGGCAGGTAGAGTTTGGCCGGAACGGGTTCAGGGCTTTGCCCGCGCCAGCGGCGGTCTTTGCGGCGCAACCGGTCGAGGTACATAAGCATAGGGCATGGGATAAGGCACGGAGACCGACGAACCGTCGATCGGGATGGGACAGGGCCCAACAGGTCCTCACCCTGCCCCGGCACGACCTGGAAGCAGCAAGAACCAAAGACTTAGCGCCACGGGTAAAAGAGCAATGCTTCGCATGGGCGGGGATATAAACCTGATTCAGCAACAAGGGAAGAGCATTTTGTGTTTACAAAATGTTTGCGTGCGCCAACTCCTTCTGGTGTTTCTGGCGAGCGGCGCGGCGTAAGCCCGCCATGTGTTCGGAACCACGGCGGGCTTACGCCACGCCGCTCGCCAGAATCCGTTGGCGCACCCGCAGCTAACAAAGATTATGAGATTGCTCTTTTTCTAACGAGCCGAATTGATTAAACTTCCGCAGCTCGCAGCTTACGAAAACTCGCCGGTATTCACTCGCTTCGGATGGATCCGATCACATGCCTCTGCCGATTCAAAATCTCTGTCACTCGTTGCGCAAGAACGGTGTTGCGCGTTTCATGGAACATTTTCAGGAAAAGTTTCCTGATTCACACATGAAAGACCTGGTAATGGAGTCCTCGGGACCAGGCCGACAGGTTGAAATCTTCGGCCGACGCGTCATCAACTTCGGCTCGGACAGTTTTCTTGGCCTCGATCAAGATCCCCGAGTAAAAGAAGCAATCGTCCGGGGTGTGGAAAAATGGGGCACGCATAACGGGTCATCCCGTGCCTTCACCAGCGTGCGGGCAAACATCGAAGCGGAAGAGAAAATCGCTGCTTGGCTGGGCATGGAGGCAGCGCTTATCTATCCTTCCGTGACGTTAGCGAACGCGGGCGCCATTCCCGGCCTGGTCACCAAAGCCGATGTGATCGTGGCCGACGAGTATGCCCACAACTCGATTCACGAAGGCAATAAAATTGCCAAAGCGAACGGAACACGCACCTTCGTGTTCCGCCACAACGATGCAGAACATTTGGAAACGACACTGCAAGCCGCTCGGCCCTACAAGCACGCGTTGATCACCGTGGACGGCGTTTACAGCATGAGCGGGCAGCTGCCGCCGCTGCAAGAACTGCTCGATGTTTCGCGTCGGAATGATGCCGTCCTCTATGTCGATGATGCACACGGCACCGGAGTGCTCGGCAAGAATGGCCGCGGCACTGTTTACGATCATCTTGGCACATACGACAACATGTTTATCGTCGGGTCGTTGTCGAAGGCGTTCTCTTGTTTGGGCGGCTTTGTCGGCTGTCCCAAAGAATTCAAACAACTGTTGAAGATCCGCTCGAACAGCTATATCTTTGGCGGACCCGTGGCGCCTTGTTATCTCGAAGGGGTTTGCGCGGTTCTCGATATTCTGATGTCGCACGAGTACGAATGGATCAAAGCCCGCCTTCAGGCAAACTTGGAATTGCTGATGGCCGGGCTGCAGGAGCTTGGCGTCATCGTCCTCGGCGGCTTGACGCCGATTGTGTCGATTTTGGTTGGCGATGAGGAAGCGACCCTTCAGGCAGGCAAGTATCTGTTTGATCGCGGCTATTATGTGCAGTCGGTCACCTTCCCCGCGGTCCCCTACCACGCCGGAGTGATTCGCATTCAGGTGAATGCGAATCACGAAAGCTCACAGATTCAGGGCCTTCTCGGGGCGCTGGCAGAGCTTGGTTCTTTCATGTCGCTGCCCGAAATGAATCAGGCGGCGTGAAACGCTTATTCATAGAAACCTAAAGCGCAATCACAAGCCTAAAGCCCCAGCGAAGAAACTTTCTTCGCTGGCTAAAGTGCGATGATAAGCCTGAAGCGCGAGCGAAGAGAGTTTCTTCTCTCGCGCTTCAGGCTTGTAGCGGCTTCTTTCGAATTCTGAAATCGATCTCGGTGTAGCAATTCTCGGCATCAAAGCCCAAAATCACTCGGTAAATGTCGCCAGACGCTATGAATATGGTTGGCAGGATTACCAGCGCCATCCTCCTGGACGTTCAAAAACTCCACGAGGAACGTCGGCCCATGTACGCGGTAGGTGTAAGGCTTACCAGGCGTCGGATCGCCGCCGTAGGCGAAGAAGATCTTATCCGCGCCCGCTTCCTTCACCTGGGCCAGTTCGCTGTTGCCGATGGCGGCCGGGAGCCGATCGGTGTAAGCCTTCACGAGCTTCATCAGCTGCGCTTTTTGCTCATCGCTTAATTTGGAAGCGGCAATGCCGACTGGCTTTCCGGGGTCGGCCGTGGGCACTTTCTCTTTCACTTCCGGTAATTGCATCGCCTGGTGCGAAACAGTTTTTTGCTCTTCGTTGAGCCCCTTGATCAGGTCGCGAGCGTAGTCCTCAATCTCCGGAAGCGCTCGCTGCCCTTTCTTAGCGCCTGCTTTGATTTCGGCAGGGTTAGCGCCAAAAAGGAATGGAGTCACGGAAGCAATTTGGCCGCGGTCGATAGTGAAATTCACCGAAAGATGGTGCCCTTCAAACCGCCATCCCCATTTGCCTGTCTTCGAGGGCGTGCCAAAGATACTGACGAAGTACCATTCCGAATTGCGGATCATTCCATTCTTTTTCGCCGGCTCGATCTCCTTGAGGATATTCTCAAGGCTCATGATCGTAGTCGCCTGGTTATAGCCGCTATTACTTGTTCCGGAACGAAGCAGCTCTAATGCAAGTTTCCGCTGCTCGGGTTTGAGGTCTTCAAAGGGCAGGCCGAGACGGGTATACGTTTTCGTGGAGTTGTTCTGCTGAGGGGTGAAGAACCAAGTCTGGCGATGTTTGTCGTCGAAATCGAATGAGGCTTTCTTCTTCTGCTCGTCGCTCAACGACGCAAGGAACTTTTCGGCGGTGTCCGCCATCACGGTCGAGACGGGGGCCGCCTCTTGTGAAACAACCGCAATGCCGACAAATCCGCCGAGCGCGGCCAAAAGCAGGAAGGGACGCAGGAGCTTCATGGCGCCTTCTCCAAAGTTGACGGAACAGATTAAGGACAGATTAGGCGGATAGAAGCGTGAAGGAAACAGGGATCAGAAAAATTAAGCGACGTGAGTCATCTCACTGGATGACTGAGCGGAATGCGGAGGGGCATCAAGGGTAGCCGCTCCGGAGCGCATGACGAAAACCACTTTGCGGCTGCCTACCGTGATCTCATCGCCATCCGTGAGCCAGGTGGACCCGGTGAATTTACGGCCGTTGATACGTGTGCCGTTCTTGGAAGCAATATCGTAAAGCTCAATCGACATATTGCTGTGAACGACGATCGCACAATGCCGGCGGGAGACGGTATCGTCTTCGAGGATGACATCGTTATCGGGTAGGCGGCCGACGCTGTTCAGGCCGATCTTCAGAACGATTTGCCGGCCGTGGATGAGAAGCCAACAGCTGGTGTTTGGTATGCCAAAGGACGACCCGCTTGTGCCGGCAAAGGTTTTATCCTTGGGACCGATCGGTGTAGAGTCGAGATCGCCGAGAAGTGTTTTTTCGCCGATAGCGCCTTCGACCCGGTTCCTTGCCCGACGAAAATCTTCACGCCGTGGATCGGCGTCGAGGTGGACACTCTGTAGTCGGGGATCAGTCATGGCATCACATCGGCGAAAGCCAAGGGCGGTATAACCCGTTTCCATTCTTTACGTCAGCGCGGGTAATTGTCAAGGGATTCCAGACAGCAACTTACGGGCCGCTACCTGAAGACGTTGACCGACAAGTCGGGTTTCAGCCTAGAATGCGATCATATTGCGAACGCTTCGCTTCCTGATTTCACTTACCCATGAGCGAGTCAAGTCCGCTAGGTTCTGGAACCAATAGCCGCTGCTCTTCCGAAACAAGAGAGCCCACTGCAATTTCGCCACCTACCAGTACACGTGCCATGAACCCAAGCCTTCCCAGCACGGCGTCCTTTGGCTGTCCCTGCACGCGGGCAAAGCGCCCGCATGGAACGCGAAAGTATACCAACTCGATAACCGCCGACTCACCGACTCGCAAACGCGCGCCAGGCACCGCAACTTCGGCTGTCAACCCGGCGATGACGACTTGCTCGCCAAGCTCGCCGGGCAAAGTGCGGAACCCCTCTGTATGCAACTGCTCGACGGTCTCCGCCAGCAGGACGTTCAATTGCCGACTGTCGGTCCGCCCCTTCACGTCACCAACGATTCCATGCCCGGCCCGCAGTGTGAGCCGTTCAGCCGCTACCCGAGCGAACCGTTCGGCCGGCCGGCGCTCAATATCTGCTGGCTTGTACGCAAGACTCACTACATGCGGCATTCTAGCCCGCCCTCCAGTCTCACGCGTTTAGATGTAAAACGTTTCGCAATGGATTTATTCGAGTTCCCGCACCCGGAATAATAACCGATTAGCTTTCTCCCTGCAGGGATCAAGAGTCGCCTTTCGCTTCTCGAAAGGCTTTCCTTTCGCAGAGCGAAAGGCGACCATCGGTGATGCTCGTCTCGCTTTTTCCTCAGTCGCCGGCTTGTCCAGTTAACAAAGCGCCGTTGGTTTTCCCACGATTTTCCCGGGTTGGGCCTTCTGGAAATATTTCCAGGAGAGTCGGTAAAAACCATGACGACGCTGGTTTTGAGGAAGCTTCGTCATCCGATTTCCCACGATTTTCTCGGGTTTGACCTCGTGGAAATATTTCCACAAGTTTCACCGTCAGAATGACGGGCCATTGAACGTTAAGCGTTTGACATTGAGTTCGTTCGGCATTGCGAATTCCGAATTCCGCATTTCCCCGCATCCGTTTTCCCACGATTTCCTCGCAAAGTCCCTTCAGGAAATATTTCCTGAATATTAACCGTTAGCCTTTTCTCGTCGTGGGGGCAGGCCTCGCGGCCTGCCCCCACGTTGCCCGCCGAAATCGCTCCGCTGCGCAAAGCCACCGCATCGTGACTAACGAGGTCTCATTGAACGCGCTCCGGCGAAAATGCATGTACTAGCTTAGGCGCGCTATTCGCACGAAATCATTTTTAGAGCGTAAAACTCGCGGAGATATCCGGCTCGGCACGATTGAGTTGTCGCATTCGCGTAGAACATGTTGTCATTCGCCCGTGCTAATGAATGCGGCCTTGTTAAACTGCGCGACAATTTGAGAAACGGCCGTCTAGCGCCCACCGTGAATAACATGCGGTGATTCGTTCAGGGCTTGGAAGGCCTCCGCCTGAATGCGATCCTTCTTGAAAAGGACTAGCCGACGGCATAGGCCTTGTTCGTCTTCAAGATCGTGGAAGGTCTTGACTACCGCCCAGGCGCCTGCATCGCGCAGGCGATCACCGAGGTAAATCCAGTCATTGAGCCGAAGGAGCTCAGCGTGGGAGAAATGCTCCGCTTCCGTTAAACGCTGCACCAGATGCGGGTGGACGGCGATTTCACGCAGCCGCTCGCGTTCGCGCTCGGTGGCACGCGCCCAGTTGCGGAATTCCTGGAGTTTTTCCGCTGTCGCCGTCTCATCATCCGTTTCAGCACGCAACAGGGCGAGCAAATCCCCTGCATCAGATTGAATCCGAGGGAAACGCAATTCGAGAATGGCTAGGCCGATCGAGGCCGCCGCCTGCCGCAGCCCTTCCATCTCTTCGTCGAACTCGGCATCAGCAACGAGGTGAAGCGAATAGAGGCCATCGAGACGCCGGTCTTCGGCCAACGCGGCGAGAAGCGAAGTCGCATTGCTCAACACGACACGGCGGATTGGCGTTCGATTGCAGAGAAGGCTATCTTCCTCGAGGAAGCCTGCAGCGGAGGTGTCAATCTCTTCGATGAACCCGCGGTGAAACCGCCAGGTGCCGCCCTGCCCGAAAAGGCGAGCTTTGAGCCAACGGCCGGGCCGAAAGAGGCTTGGCTTCAATAACTCCCGGAAGGGACGTTCCCATACTGCCTGCCATTCCACTAACAATTCGCGTTCGCGTCGAGCGAGGTCGGGCCAGCCGCGGTCGCGTTCGGCCATCGTGTCCATTTTGAGTTGGACGCGAATGAAGTCGGCCGCGCGTAAGTTGGCCGCGCCTCCAAGCTGTTGCAGCCAATCCGCATAGGCGAGCCGGGGCGCGTCGGCCTCCGGTTCTTGCAGCACGCTGTTCAGAAGAGCCGCTTCGTCGAACATTTCGTTACTTCCGCGTGTCACAAAACAGGCTGACTGCCCTAGACTATAGTTTATTGAGGAATTGAATACAATCGCTTCGAGACAGCGCAATCGCCGCATTAGGCAGTCGCGCGGTTCCAGTTAGGTGGAATGTAGCAATTATGCCGATCTCTCCTTCGCAACGACCGCATCGCGATTGGCTTTGGCTCCTCATTTCGGCACTGTTGGTTGGCGGCATTGCCCTTCCTCTTTGGCAGTGGGCGGCGCCGGCTGAGAGCTCGATCGATTATTGGAAAAAGTGGACGCCTGCCCGTTTGACTAAGTTGCTGTTGGGCCCCGAACAAATTGCCTGCTACTTCTGCTTTACCTGGGCCGGCTTGATGCTCTTAAATCGCTATCGCGAAGTCATTCAGCAACGCAGCGCTTTCCGCCTCGATCTGTTGCCGACCGCCGAGGGCTCGCGAATTTTGCCGGAAGACAGCCGACCGCTCGGTCGAAAACTCGATGCGGCTGTACGTAACCGCCCGTTGATCCTCGCCAAGATGATTTCGATGGCGCTCACCAAGTTTGCCATCAGTCGCAAGGCCATCGATGTCGGCGAAGTGGTACGGAGTCAAGCGGAAGTGGAACAGAGCCGACTGGTGACCAGCATGGGCATGGTCAATTATCTAACCTGGGCTATCCCCGCGATTGGCTTTCTCGGAACCGTTCGCGGCCTGGCCGGCGGATTGAGCAATTTTCGCAACGTGAATCCAGCGGACAAAGCCGCGAACGCGCGCTTGATGGAAACAGTCACCGACCAGCTCGGCATTGCGTTCGACTGTACGTTTGTCGCGCTCGCCCTCAGCGTCGTTCTTATGTATTTGCTGCACGTCGTCCAAAAGGCCGAAGAAATGCTAATCATCGATTGCCAGCAATATTGCCAGGAGCATTTGCTCCTGCGCCTCTATGACCCGCAACCGGAAACAGCGGAGGTCGTGCGGATGGGCTAGTATCCCTCATTCTTCTACAGAAATCATTTTTGGATTCGAGCCTGAAAGGCTCATTCTCTAAGCCCAGGCCGTAGTCCCTGAAAGGCAACGCCGTGAAGGACTTTTTGCATTTAGCCCCCGGTGAATAAACCGGGGGCGTACGCTGGCATTGGTAGACGCGCTCGCCCCCGTGTATTTACGGGGGGCTAAATGTCGGGAAAGCATCTTTGATGTCTGCGCACGCCAACCTCGCAGCGGCCCTGTTTTATCGCAAAAAATCGTTCACGGCGTTGCCTTGCAGGGCCGAATCATGTGATCGTTGCACACTTAGGCCTCCGTCCCTTTCAGGGAGTTCGGCCTGGGCTGACAGAATGAGCATTTCAGGCTCGGATGCAAAAGCAGACCTAACTTGTGTGCAACGATGAGGTGATATCCTGACCTCGACTTGCAAAGAGACGCCGTTCTGCGTGCTATTCCCGAGATAAAGTGCCATGAACATTCCTTTCCCGGCATGGATTCTTATCTTGAAGATTCCGCGTTTTGGTCCGATTTTCAACATACCTTTATCGGCTGCTGGCGCGAAGCAATCGCCGACGTCTTGCCTGAGACTTACGCCGCTCGCCTCGAGGAGACCGTTCACCTCATCCAAATACCGGAGGAAGTTGTGAAACTGGTTTATCCCGATGGTAATCTCACCATCCGAATGCAGAGTGCGCCGGATGACCCGGTTGACGAACGCACACAGTAAGAAGTGGGAAAACCATCAAGCCGCGCTCGGGCTATTCTTCGCGTACTACAACTTCTGCCGCGTCCATTCGACGTTGACAGACAACAGGCGCGAAGATGGCCAGCGACCGCGCAAGACGACGCCAGCAATGGCTTCCGAGTTGACCGATCATGTTTGGAGCGTGGCGGAATTGCTTGAACAATCGGCAGCGGTCGGATAAAACCGCTTGATTGGAACGGCCAGAGCAGCTACAAGCCGATCCTATTCATCAGCCGAATGGCGCAACGCGCAAACGCTCGCTCTAATGGGAATGAAAATTATCATGGATCGAGAACAGAGCCTGGAAGTCATTAGGCGAGCTTTCGCTCATATTCCGGAAGCTCGAATTGTCGTTGAAGAAAATGACATTCCTGATTCACCGAGCGACGAGATCGTTAAAGTTTACGTGCCTGACAATAAGTTGGATATTGCTCTTGGTGATGATTATGGAATAATTCCAAGGCGCGCCGCAATTGACTCTGGAATGTCGGTCGAAGTCACACTTTCTAGCCGCATGCAATGCCAACCGAATGATTCAGCAACGCAATCCTAGGACAGTACCGTCGATCCCGTTGCAGAAAGTGTTTCAGCAGGCATTCGAACGCGGGCGTTACGCTCGCTCGCTTCCTTATCGCAAGCCCCCTCGCGTTTCGGTTAGCGAAGAGGCTCGGCGCCGGATCGTAGAGCAAGAACTGAAATGATGCGGCAAATTCCTCTTTAAATGAGCCGGGCGCTTCATACGATGGACATGAAAACCCACCTCTCTTTACAACCATTGAATTGGACCAATGCCGAAACGCACCGACCTCAAAAAAATCCTCCTCATCGGTTCGGGCCCCATCATCATCGGTCAGGCCTGCGAATTCGATTATTCCGGCACCCAGGCGTGCAAAGCCCTCCGCGAGGAGGGCTTTTCCGTGGTGCTGGTCAATTCGAATCCCGCAACCATTATGACTGATCCGGAGACGGCCGACCGCACTTACATCGAACCGATCAACTGGCAGGTTGTCGCAAAAATCATCGAGAAAGAACGTCCCGATGCTTTGTTGCCGACGCTCGGCGGCCAGACCGGTTTGAATACGGCCATGGACCTGTTCAAGCATGGCGTTCTCGAAAAGTACAAATGTGAGATGATCGGCGCCCGCGCCGACGTGATCGCTAAAGCAGAAGATCGGGCGCTCTTCAAGGAAGCGGTTCTCAAAATCGGCCTGGAAGTGCCGAACAGCGGCGTCGCCAAATCGCTTTCGGAAGCCTATCAGCTCTTGGAGAGAATCGGTCTGCCCTGCGTGCTGCGCCCGAGCTTTACCATGGGCGGCACGGGCGGCGGCATCGCTTATAACCGCGAAGAGTTCAACCATCTCGTCGCGCTGGGTCTGGAGCTTAGCCCGGTCGGTGAAACGCTGATCGAAGAATCCGTAATCGGCTGGAAGGAATTTGAGCTGGAAGTGATGCGCGACAGCGCCGACAACGTCGTCATCGTCTGTTCGATCGAGAACCTCGACCCGATGGGCGTCCACACCGGCGACAGCATCACCGTTGCGCCGATTCAAACGCTGTCGGACAAAGAATATCAGCGGATGCGCGATGCCGCCAAAGCGATCATCCGCGAGATCGGCGTTGAAACGGGTGGCTCGAATATCCAGTTTGCCGTCAATCCCGCCGATGGCACGGATGACAGTCATCGAAATGAATCCGCGCGTCTCGCGTTCGTCGGCTCTCGCTTCAAAAGCAACGGGCTATCCCATCGCAAAAATCGCCGCAAAGTTAGCGGTCGGTTACACGCTCGACGAGCTCTAACGACATCACCAGTCCCGAATATGCAGGTGCTTCGGGGCAGGAAAAATCGGCCAACGACCCGGCAGCGCCGCTGTGTTTCCATCGGCCTGCTTCGAACCGACGATCGATTACGTGGTGACGAAGTTTCCGCGTTTCAATTTCGAAAAGTTCCCGGAGGCCGACACGACGCTGACGACGCAGATGAAATCGGTCGGCGAGACAATGGCCATCGGACGCACCTTCAAAGAGTCGCTGCAAAAAGCGCTGCGCGGCCTGGAAGTCGGCCGTTTCGGGCTTGGCTGCGACCGCCTCGACCGCTGGGGCACGGCGGATGAACCCGAATACGAAGAGATCTCCGCAAAACTCGCCACCCCGAACTCCGAACGCATTTGGTTCGTCCGTTATGGTTTCAAATCGGGAATGACGCTCGACGAGGTTCACCAACGCACCAAGATCGATCCCTGGTTTCTCAACCAGATCCTCGACCTGATCAAACTTGAAGAAGAACTAGCGACCTATACCTCGCTTGAAGGCATCGGGCATGAGCTGCTTCTTCAAAGCCAAACAGTATGGCTTCATCGACCGCCAGCTCGCCAATCTCTGGAACACCAGCGAAGGCGAAGTCCGCCGTCGGCGTAAAGAACTTGGCATCGAACCGGTGTTCAAATCGGTCGATACCTGCGCTGCCGAGTTCGAGGCGTTTACGCCTTATTATTACTCGACGTACGAAGCACCCATCTTAGAAACGCGGAATTCGGAATTCGGAATTCGGAATGAAAACCAAGAAAAACCAAGTGCAGAGGCAGGAAAGCGAAACGCGGAATTTGGCGAACCGGTTGAGATTTCTTCTTCGATTCCGCATTCTGCATTCCGCATTCCGCATTCTCAGGATGAGATTCGCCCGTTCTCGGGTAAGCCGCGGATTATGATCCTGGGCGGCGGACCCAACCGCATCGGCCAAGGGATCGAGTTCGATTACTGCTGCGTGCAAGCCGTGATGGCGCTGCGCAAGGCGGGGTACGAAACCTTCATGGTCAACTCGAACCCGGAAACAGTTTCGACCGACTATGACACGAGCGACCACCTCTTCTTCGAGCCGTTGACGGTCGAAGACGTGCTGAACATCTGCGACAAGGTGAAGCCCGACGGCGTCATCGTTCAATTTGGCGGGCAGACGCCCCTGAACCTGGCGAAGGCGCTCGAAGCCAACGGCGTGCCCATCATCGGCACCAGCGTCGAAAGCATCGAGATGGCTGAGGATCGCAAACTCTTCAGCAAACTGATTGATGAGCTGGGCATCAAGCAGCCGGCCAGCGGCACGACACAGGATCTGCAAGGGGCTCTGTTCACCGGCGCAAGATCGGCTTTCCGGTGCTGGTAAGGCCCAGTTTCGTCCTCGGCGGCCGAGCGATGGAAATCGTCTATGACGAAAGTTCAATGGAGCGCTATGTCCGCGTCGCGATGGAGGCTTCCCCGGGCCGGCCGATTCTGGTCGACAAGTTTCTCGAGTCGGCGGTCGAGGTCGATGTTGATTGCCTCAGCGACGGGCGTCGAGTTGTAATCGGCGGCGTGATGCAGCATATCGAAGAAGCGGGCATCCACTCCGGCGATTCAGCCTGCGTCATTCCGCCGCACAGCCTGCCGGCAAAGATCACTAATGAGATCAAACGCCAATCGCGCGCTGCTGGCCACCGCGCTCAAGGTGAAAGGGTTGATGAACATCCAGTTCGCCGTCACCGGCGTGGATCGCACCGCACAGCCACAAGGGGAGCCGACAGTCTATATCCTGGAAGCCAATCCGCGAGCCAGCCGGACCATCCCCTTTGTCTCCAAGGCGATCGGCGTGCCTCTCGCACGATTAGCGGCGTTGGTCATGGTAGGTAAAACGTTGGACGAACTCGGCGTGAAAGATGAAGTGGTGCCGAGCCATTTTTCGGTGAAAGAGAGCGTCTTCCCCTTCAATAAATTCCCGGGAGTAGACATTATTCTTGGCCCGGAGATGCGCTCGACCGGCGAAGTGATGGGCAGCGATGAATCGTTCCCGATGGCTTTCGCCAAATCGCAAATGGCCGCCAATTCACCGCTGCCGAAGTCGGGCACAATCTTCATCTCCGTGGCCGACCGCGACAAGATTGACATGATCCCGATCGCCCGAGCCTTTGCCGGCTTGGGTTATCACCTGATGGCGACGCACGGCACCGCCAAGACGTTTCGCGAGCAGGGCATCCCGATTCAGGAGATTCCGAAGATTCAAGAAGGCCGGCCAAATTTGATCGACATGATGAAGAACGGCCAAGTGGCCATGATTCTGAATACGCCGAGCGGGCGAGGCAGACGAACTGAAGAAGGGCGTATTAGGGCCGCGGCGGTCAGCCATCGCGTAACGTGCATCACGACACTGGCTGCTGCTCAAGCCGCTGTCGATGCTTGCACAGAAATGCGGTCGAAAGAACAGACGGTGACTGCGTTGCAGGATTGGTTCCCGGCAAGCGGAAGAGCGTAAGCGATAAACTAAAAAAACCGGAACCCGATTGCTTACACAGTTCGGCTCGCCTGCGGCGACTGGCGAGCCGAATTGCGTAAGCAATCGAATTCTGGCATCCAAGCGAACTCTTCACTTTAAATCTTCAATGCAATCGCTTACTTCGTGCGAGGCTCTTTTTCGGCGGGCTCTTCATTGCGCTGGTAGATTGGCAAGAAGCGGTACTCGACTGTCAGCGCCAGGATCCCCATTGCCGTGCAATAATTGGGACCGTATTCCAAATCATCGGCAATCCAACCCGTCCAGCAGCCGGCCGTTTTCTGCACATTTTGCCGTAGCAGCATATCGTGCAGACTCTTGCGATAGACCGTCCAGTAATTGTCTCCCAGCTGGAACATCGCCTGCGAAGTGTAGTAAACGCCGTAGAAGAAGCTTTTCTGCAGCGGGCTCAAAGGTGTCTTTAACACGAAAGAGCCAGCCTTCAATGATTCCGCTGAGCCATGATGTTCTTTGCCCGTCAGCTCCAGAGCGAGCATCGCCGTGCCGGTGCAAGGTACTGTCACGCCGCTGTTGCGTTGATAGCGATAGCCGCCGGTTGTTGAATCGTAGCAGCGCGTGATGTATTCGACCGCCCGCTCGATCGGCTCGGCCGGAATATCGCAGCCGACGTTTCGAGCGGCTCGCAAAGCCATGAGCTGCCAGCCGGTAACGCTGATATCCGCATCGCTGGCCGTTACCGTGTAGCGCCAGCCGCCGCGATCTTCGCCTGCTTTCAGCTGGGCTTTGAGGATGATGCCGACGGCGAGTTCCAGCTTATCGCGCAATCGCTTGGCGGCACGCCGGTCGGGAATCATGCCAACCGCCTCGGAGATCATCAGCGTGCAAATGCCGTGGTGGTACATTTCATAAGGATTCTGGGCGCCGCTGAAGAGTCCGTTCGGCTGCTGCAAATCGAGCACGAACTGAATGCCGCGCTCGACCACTTTGCCATAAGGCCCTTCGCCCGGCACATGCCCTGCTGACATAAACGCCATGACGCAAAGCGCATTGACCGCCGCCGGGTCGTTGCCTCGGCGCGTGGACCAACTGCCATTCGCGCCTTGGGCATTGGCCAAGTACTCCAAGCCGCGATCAACAGCCACTTCGAACGGCTCGCGGTCGGATAGATCGGCCGCCGCCGAGCGACCGCAAAAGGCAAACAGAACACAGATGGCAAGAAATCGCATGCTGATTATTGTAGAGCCTCGAGTGCTGTTGGGGAAAGCTTGTTAGATGGCGCAAAGAAGCGCGTAATGAGATTGCAGAGAATGGATACAATAAGTCGTGATGGAAACCGGGCATCGGTCAACCGAGCCGAACGTGTAGGCGACGGTCCTACAGCGCTGATCTTTAGCCACCTTTTGACTTCAATAAAGGAACCCTGCAATGCGATATGCAATGCTATCTTTAATCATCTGTCTCACGGCGCCCTGCCTACAAGCAGACGAAAAACAAATCTCAACGCGCAAAGTCGATAAACAACTCGTTGACGTACTCAAAGATGTCCACAACCGCGGCGCTGATCTGTTCAATGCCGGCGACACCGCCAGTTGTTATCGGCTCTTTCAAGGCTGCTTACAGACGACACGCGCCATGCTCGCGCATCGTCCCGATGAGCAGAAATACATCGATGACATCCAGGCCGATGCCGAGTTGCAGCCGGCATTGGCGCTGAAGGCTTTCAGCCTGCATCAATCGATAGAGAAACTCCGCCTTCGTCTACGGCCGGTGATCGCCGAACTGAAGACGGACAAAGAACCCGAAATTATCCCTTTGCCGCGCGAAACGAGACCGGTACTGCCGGAGCCGCCGAAGGTAGTCCCGCCGCCGAAAGATGGGGTCAACGGCAAGATTCTGTGGCAAGCGAAACCATTGAACGGTGTGCAAGTCACTTTTGTGTGGACAGTACCTTTCGAAGGAGTGGCGAACGCGTTGAAGCTCACCCCCGAATATAAAGGCGTGTCGATGGAAGATGGCACTTACTCAATAACAAAGGTGCCGCCGGGCAAGTATAAAGTGCTGCTCACGATGCCAAAGGGCAGGGCGCCGCAACTGCCCGAGCGCTATGCCGCCGTCGAAACTACTCCGTTACTGGTGGATGTAAAAGGAGGCGGCGACACGCTCGACTTATTACTGCAATAAATCGTTAGCGTTCGAGACTCAATTTGTCGTCTGCGCTTCACACCAACCCGACGCGTCAGCGAGGCGGCCCCCAAGCGTTAGCGTTATACTGTGACGAAGCGCGTAAACCTCGCTCACGCTTCGGAGTCTGCTTCGCTCACGCTTTGGGTTAGTGTGTACTCAAGTTGGTGTGCGGTGTAACTGGTTTTCGGCAAATCCTATTCAGCCAATGGAAAGCGCAGCCGGAACGTGGCGCCTTTTTCTGGTTCCGATTCGACTTCGAGATTGGCCCGATGGTGTTCGAGCACGACAACGACAAACGATAAGCCGAGCCCCATGCCGGCGCTGTAGCCTTCGTAGAGCGCATTGTCGCGCTTGGTGCTGAAATGGGTTTGGAGGCAACGTTGCCGAACTTCTTCGCTCATGCCGATGCCATTGTCGCGCACTTCGAGCACTGCCTCGGTCGAGTCTCGGTAAGTGCGCAACATCGCATCGCCTCGCCAAGCCGCCGCTTCGAGAAGTGCCTGCCTGCGCTGAGAGGGTTCGGTGATCGCCCGAGCCATTTCCCGGAGATGGTTGCGCCTTTCAAACGTGGCGTCGCGAGCATTAAAAACGAGGTTCTCAATCGTCTGCTGAAGGTGCGATAGATCGCCGGAGATCCAGAGCGGCTCGCTGGCCGGCGTCGCACGAACGGTCATTTTCCACTTGTCGAGCGCCATCTCTGCCCAGGCTTTGGTCATTTCCTGGATCAGGTCGTTGAGGTTGATCCGCGTCATTTCGGTCTTACTTGGGTCGCGCCGAACCGTGCGGAGAATCTGTTGCAGGCGCTCGGTAACGGTGCCCAAAGTAGAGCGCACCTCTTGCAGCATGGTCGCTTGACCATCAACCAAGCCGTCCATTTCGATACAGCGGGCGAGCAAATCGTTCGGCCTCACTAAAAGATTTTTGATGTTATGCGCGTACGATCCGGCCATGATGCCGATGCTGGCGTAAAGCTGGGACTTCATCTGCAGCGCCGCCTTCTCGGCTTCGGACGCCCGGCCTTCCTGGCGCACGGATTCAAGGCGCTGCTCCAGTAAGTGGCGGGCGAGATCCTCTTTGGAGCGCTCGGCCGTTTGAGCGCGAAGTTGCTCGGCTAGGCGAAGGTTCTCGGTATGTTCGAGAACTTGATTCGTCTCCAACTCGGCGAGTTCACGGCGGCGCTCGCGCCTCAGAAAAAGATAAACCCAGACAATTGCTACGAGACTGCCGCCGACTGCCACGCCGGCAACTGCGAGCACCCAGCGCTGCCGGGCTGCTTCTTCCTGCTGCGCCTTGTGAAAGGCGTGCATCCGATATTCGCAGACGACGACGATGCGCGTTCCATCTTTGGCTCGATAGTTCAGGATCGGCTCCGAACGTACATGTCCCGCTTCTTGGGTGCGCAATGGTCGATCGGGCGACTGCCACTCCATGGCCGTCAGATCGCTTCGGTCTGGAAAAGTAATTCGGATGGTAAACAGGTCGAGGAAGAGCGGGGTGCCAGCGCGGAACATCAATATCGGCTCGGTCATGGCGTCGAGCTGGTCGCCGATTTCGCGTTTTTTTGCATCGGTCGGTTCTCGAAGAAATTCATCGAGCAGTTCGCCGAGGTTCTTCCGGTTTGGTCGGCGCTCTTCGAGCCATTCACGCAGCGCGGCCCGGTCGTACTTTTCGCTCCAGCGCGAGCGATCGTAAAGCAGGAAGGCGGCGCCAGCCACGAGCCCGCCCCACAGCAACACCGCCGGGATGACCGCACGCGCATAGCGCCAGACAGAAACGGCAGGCGCCGCACGTGACAACGTCGGCGTTTCCGGCATCGGCTCGCTCTGTGTCAAGGACCGCCTCCAACAAGCCGATCAGCGGTTCGCGTCGACAACGGCGCTTGCAACGGCAGGCTTGTCTCGACAGGCCGCCAGACTTTTTCGCCGCGCGATCGACGCCAGACCTCGATGGCTGCCTGATCGCCGATTCGTCCATTGTCACTGATTTCGGGTCGAACGTAGACCACGTACTCTTCGCCTTCCTTGCGATTGCCATCGTGATCAAAGGGGACTATGCGCTGCGTCCGCAAGAGCACGCCCAGCGCATCCGAGTTCGAAGGAGCTTCGCCTTCTGGCGGAAAAGCGGAATGAATCAGCACTTCAAACAGCCGGCTAAAAAGCAAAAGTTCGTCCGTCGCCGTCGGCGGTTGCAATTCATCGTCCCAACCGATCGGATTCTGATGCGCGAAGAAAACCAACGGCACCGGCACATCGCGGATGTTCCATAAGAGGGCGCCATCACGATAGACATCGTTGATGCCGATCGAATCGCCGGTCACCGCCACCAGGTGTTTGCCGATCAAAGGAGTGCTGCCGGTCATTTCACGAAGAAAACGGCGAGCCGCGGTCGTCGTAGTGGGGAGTATCAAGAGCGAGCGCTGCTCGTTTTCCAGCGGGATTTCGGAAAGAAAAAGCCTCGCCGCTAGTTCTTCCTCTTTGTTAGCGCGGTCGAAAAGGCCGACACTATAGGGAACGTCGAAGCTGCTCCAAATCGCCGCGCGGCCGTCCATCTTTGCGAGGACGGCCTTTTTGAGCTCTTCAGATAGATCGAGTGAATAGGGATCGTCCTTCCAAGCCATCCGGAAGATTCGCGGCATGGGCGTGCCGGCCTTTTCCGGCATCGGCCCACCTTGAGGCCGCAGTTCGGGACTGTTCCAAACAAAGTCAACGACAGCGCGGGCCATCTGCTCGTTCGTAAAACAAAAGCGAAAAGTGCGTTCGGGATAGATTTCGGTGAGTTTAACAATTTCGCCTTCGGAGAGAAGCGATACCATTTCGGCTGTTGCCGTCGTGATAAGCAACAGAGGCCGGCTACCATGCCAATCCTGCCGTTCCGCTAACTCGCGCGCCAGATCGCGGGCACGATCGCTCGATCCGCCGCCGATGATAGCCAAGGGAGCCGGATCGCGATCCCCGAGTGAATCGATCCAATGCTTGGTGCTCGTTTCATTCGTCTGTTTGTACCAGCGGAAGCGTAGTTTACCCGGGCGATTGCCGAAAGCGACGACGACTTCGGGAATGGCCGTGGTGCTTTCGAGAAAAGCATGAGAATCGTCGATTTCCAAGCCCGACACTTTTTGACTGATGCGGTGAATGCCCGCGACAAAGCGCTCCCAGGCGGCGCCGTTGGTCGAAGTGTTGAACCAGGCGATTTCGCGGTCGCCGTCAGGCACGGCCAACGCATTGGCCGTCGGCTTGCGGGCGTACTGCTCGATCAGCATCCACGCAGCGATCGCTCCGATGGAAACCAGCGCAAGAGCTATAGCGATCGAACGCAGCCTCATCGGATTCCTCGCGGACTTGATCGGATCATTTCTCTAGGATGAGCCTAACATGGACGGTAGATAAACGACAATCGCAAGTGGATATTCCACGTTGGCGAGAGCGCCAGCCCATTCCGGGCGAGCCGGGAGCGTGAGCGACCGGAGTGAGTGTTTTTAGCTTGAGGTGCTTTCTCCGGTCGCTTACGCTCCGGCTCGCCAAAATCTTCAGAACTCGCTGGAACGCTGCCCCAGTAACAAGAAACCATCACCGAACCAAGGATCGTATTCATGGCTCCGCTGACGATCATTATCTTTGGCGCGTCCGGCGACCTGACGGCACGCAAGCTCATCCCGGCTTTGTTTCACCTCGATATGGCCGGGTTGCTTCCGGATGATGCCAACATCGTCGGCGTCGCCCGGTCCGAGTTTACCGATGACGCTTTTGCGCCAAGCTCGAACCCATGGCGAAAGATGCGATTCTGGGGATGAAGGAAAGTTGGTTTCCCGGCGCATGGCACCGATTCGCCAAGCGCCTTTTCTACGTTCCGGGAGATGCTGCGACTGCGGAAGGGCTAAGCCATCTGACCGAGTGGCTCAAAAAACGCGAAGGGGGCGAAGGGGGACGCCGGCTTTATTACCTCTCTGTAAAGCCCGAGCTCTATCCCGAAATTGGCGCTCAACTCGGCGCGGCCGGCTACCAAAAAGAGGAAGGCGGGTTCCGCCGCCTAATCATCGAGAAGCCCTTCGGCCACGATCTGCAATCCGGCAAAGCGGTCAACCAGGCGCTGCACGCCTTCTTTCGCGAAGACCAAATCTATCGCATTGATCACTACCTTGGCAAAGAGACCGTCCAGAACATTTTGATTTTCCGCTTCGCTAATACCCTTTTTGAACCACTTTGGAACCAGCAGTACATCGACTCCGTGCAGATCACCGTCGCTGAGCAAGGCGCTGTCGGCAAGCGCGGCGGCTACTACGAAGGCAGCGGCGTCCTTCGGGATATGTTCCAAAGCCATATTCTCCAAGTGATGACCATGGTGGCGATGGACAACCCGGGACGCTACACGGCCGAACGGCTGCGCAACGAGAAAATTAAAATCCTCGAAGCCGTCAAGATTCCGACGGTCGATGAGGCCTGCAAGTCGATCGCCGTCGGCCAATACGCCGGCTATCGCGATGAAAAAGATGTGGCCAAAGATTCGCGCACGCCTACCTTTGCGGCCGTTCGTCTGGAAATCGACAACTGGCGCTGGCGCAACGTTCCGTTCTATTTGCGTTCAGGGAAATCGTTGCGGTCTCGCTACAGCGAGGTGGCGATCCAGTTCAAGTGCCCGCCGCACATGCTCATTCCGATCCCAGCTGGCGAGACGGTTGACTGCAATAAGATCACCCTCGTCTTGCAGCCAAATGAAGGGATCCGGATCAATTTTCAAACCAAAGTGCCCGAGGTGGATGGCACGCGCTTGCAGCCTCGCGACTTGGCGTTCGATTACGAAGAGGCGTTCAACGAACGCTCGCTGCCTGAAGCGTACGAAAGACTGTTGCTCGATGCCATCCAAGGCGAAGCGGCTCTGTTCATGCACAGCGACGAAATCGAACAGGCCTGGCGCATCATGGACCCGCTGATCGCTGCCACCGAACGCGCCGAAGCGCCACAACCGGAAAGTTATGCACCCGGCTCGGCAGGCCCGAAATGCGCGGATGAACTGCTCGCTCGCGAAGGCAGAAAATGGCAAAAATTAGGGTAAGACGCGCCAATGACGAGCCGAACAGCGTAAGCAGTCAAGTAATGGTGTTTAGTGATGCCAGCACCTCAACCCGATTGCTCACGCAGTTCGGCTCGCTTCGCGCGTTCCTGTTATTCTGGGTAAGACGTTCCGGTCAGCTAACGAGATTGTTATCAATTTTCCGGTTTTAGCAATAATTCCGTTTGCTTCGAACAGGAAAAGTCTCCTAGAGTTCAACGCACGGGGCATGTTGAGCCGGGCGAACTTGGTTGCGAAGGTTTTTAGCTAATGTCAATGATGGACACGATATTGACGGTGCTGGCAGCGGTGGTTTCGATCCCCGTTGTCGTTCTTGCCGTCGAAACGTTCGCAGCCGTATTGCCCCGTCGAGTCGCGGCAATCGATAAGTCGAGGGAGCGCTCCCGCTGTGCCATTCTTATTCCGGCTCACAACGAGGCGACGGGAATAACTGCCACGATTGCGGCCCTAAAGCCCCAGTTGAAAGATGGCGATCGTCTGATTGTCATCGCCGACAACTGCGACGATGAGACGGCCAAAGTGGCCCGCGCCGCCGGAGCGGAAGCGATTGAACGTCGGGACGCTGAAAATAAGGGCAAAGGCTACGCGCTCGACTTCGGCCTTCGCCATTTGCAAAGCGACCCGCCTGAAATAGTCGTGTTGATCGACGCCGACACGCGAACGGGCCCCGATGCGCTCGATCGCCTTATACGTGCTGCTGCGGTGAATAATACACCGGTCCAAGGCGTCTTTACCGATGCCCCCCAGGCGAAAGGCCCGCGCGAGCAGTGGTCGGCATTCGCGTTGACGTTCAAGAATCTCGTTCGCCCTCTTGGCTTGTACAGGCTAGGCCTTCCGACTCTACTCTTCGGCAGCGGCATGGCCTTTCCGTGGCAGGTCATTCGCCGGGTCGAACTAGGCACCGGCAACATTGTTGAAGACATGAAGCTCGGAATCGATCTCGCCGTTGCCGGCTACCCCGCCCGGTTCTGTCCGGACGCATTGTTTACCTCTGACGACGCACCGACGCTGGCCTCAGCTAATGTCCGACGTACACGCTGGGAGCATGGCCATGTGTTCACGATTTTGACTCAGGCCCCGAGGCTTGTCGTCGCAGGATTGTTGAAAATAAAGCCGAAATTGATTGCGTTGGCTCTTGAGCTGGCAGTGCCGCCCCTGTCACTCCTGTTCATCTTCCAGGCGATTTTGCTGCTTACTTGCCTTTTTTGGTGGCAGCAGGGTGGTTCGGAGCTTCCTGCAGCGATTCTTATAATTGGCGGGGCAGTGGGAACATTGTCGATCTTGACGGCCTGGATAACATTCGGACGAAAGTTGCTTTCACCGAAAATTCTTTGTTTGCTCCCGGTTTATGTCTTGTGGAAGATACCGATTTATTTGAAACTAATACTAGCACCCCAGCGAAAGTGGGTGCGCACCGACCGAAAACCTACCGGCTGACAGCAACTCTGGTACATGACTTGCCGTGACTACCGCAAGTTTGTTCAGCACTAAAAGCGCTGAGCGTTGACATTGAACAGTTGTTATGCCTCTAGTTTTAAAGTGAGTGAGTTGACCCGCATGCAAACGCTTCTACGACCGCCGTCTCCTGCCCGGTTCGCTCCGGCCGGCGTCCGCATGATGCCGGTGTACGTGCATTCCGCACGAATGCCCTCCGCCGCCTACATTGCTGCAAAACGAGCAGTTGATGTCATTGTTTCAGCAACCATGATCATCCTGTTGTCTCCGTTGTTCCTGATCATCTGTCTTTGCATTAAGCTGACCGATAACGGTTCGGTGTTTTTTCGGCAGAAACGCGTCGGTTACAACGGGCACGCCTTTGATTTTTATAAATTTCGCTCGATGTGCGTAAATGCAGAAGCGTTAAAAGCTGAGCTGATGCGGCAAAACAAACATTCGAACTCGATCACGTTTAAGATGTGCCGTGACCCGCGCGTTACCTGGATCGGACGTATACTGCGAAAGACAAGTCTGGATGAACTGCCGCAACTCTGGAACGTTCTGTGCGGTGAAATGACGCTGGTGGGCCCGAGGCCTGCCGTGATCCCCGAAGTGCAGAAGTACACCACGCACGAACGTCGTCGGCTCGCCGTGGCGCCGGGGCTCACGTGTATCTGGCAGGTCAGCGGCCGGGCCGATCTCGACTTCCAGCAGCAGGTCGCTCTGGACATCAGATACATTCGCGAACGTAGCCTTTGGATGGACGTACGCCTTCTGGCGATGACAGTCCCTGCCGTCCTCTCCGGCAAAGGGGCCTATTGACACAGTTACTGCCAATTCTGGCGAGCCGGGAGCGTGAGCGACCGGAGAATGCAGGCAAGGCACTTACTCCGGTCGCTCACGCTTCCGGCTCGCCGAATCTATTGCGATAGTAAATCGCCGCACTAAGTAAGTGTGTCAAACCGCAAGACTATCAAGCAACTTGACTAGCGCAGCGGGATCAACCGGTTTGACGAGGTGATGGTCGAAGCCGGCTTCTTTGGAACGTCGGCGATCCTCATCCTGGCCCCATCCGGTTAGCGCAATCACAATCGCCTGTTGGCCCCAAGTTTCCTTGCGAATCTGGCGGCATGCTTCGTAGCCGTTCAGTCGAGGCATGCCAATATCAAGCAAAATAATGTCGGGGCGGAATTTAGCCGCTTCTTCAACCGCTCGGACGCCGTCGTGGGCCGTTGTTACTTCGTTGCCCATCATCTCCAACATCATCGCCAGACTGGCGGCTGAATCCTCATTGTCATCGGCGACGAGAATGCGACGTTGAACACGCTGACTGACTGTTGTGACATCAGCGACCTGTAAAGGCGCCTCAGGCGCCGGTGATTGGAGCAGCGGCAGGTGTACGATGAATTCGCTTCCTTTGCCCTGTCCTTCGCTGCGAGCTTCGACGCGGCCGCCATGCATTTCAACGAGACGTTTCACGAGCGTTAAGCCAATGCCGAGCCCGCCTTGAGATTTTTCAAGCGAGCGATCGACCTGCGTAAACATGTCGAAGATTTTTGGCAGCATGTCTGCTGGGATGCCGACGCCGGTGTCGCGCACCGACACCACGACCTCACCAACATCGAGCAGGGCAGTAAGTTGGATATAGCCGCCCCGGTCGCTGTATTTGGCGGCATTATTAAGCAAGTTCGCGAATACCTGTCCGAGCCGGGTGTTGTCGCCATCGACGATAATCGGCGCAGACGGCAGGTTGACGCTCAGCTGATGCCCGCTGCCGTCGATGACTGGCCGGCTCGTTTCAACTGCATTGTGCAGGACGGTGCTGAGTTCGAGGCGCTGCTTTCGCAGCTCCAGTTTATTGCGCGTGATACGGCTTACATCGAGCAGATCATCGACGAGGCGCACCATCTGAGTTAGCTGTCGATCCATCATGGAACGCGCTTGTTCGATGGCTCGGCCGCCGGGTCCTGCAAGACGGAGAATCTCCAAGCCATTGCGGATGGGCGCCAACGGGTTGCGTAGCTCGTGAGCCAACGTCGCCAGGAATTCATCCTTGCGGTGATCGGCCTCCGAAAGATCCGCTGCTAATTTGCGCAAGTGATCTTCAAGCTGGCGCCGTTCGGTTATATTGCGGCTCACCGTAGCCAGGCCAACGCGCCGGCCTTGGTCATCAGTCATCACGAAGGCGGTGAAGATCATCCAGAGCGAGTGGCCGGTTTTGAAATTTCGGAAACGGATTTCCATTTCTCCATGGCCTTGTTGGATGACCAGTGGAAAAAAGTCATCCATGATCTTCGATTGATCTTCCGGGAAGAAGAAGTCGCGAAGTGGAATTCGTCTTGCGGTCTCCATTTGTTCCAAGCCGACCATTTTAAGGCCAGCCAGGTTGAGGTAGGTGGGCCGATATTCCAAGTCGTACATGGCTATAAAATCGGTGCTGTTTTCCGCAAGCCTGACGAATTTTTGCCTGTCTGCTTCAGCGCGTTTGCGTTCGGTAACGTCGGCGGCTGTCCCGTGCATCCGGCGCGGCTTGCCGTCTTCTTCAACCACGAGTTGCCCGGTAAACTCGGTCCACCGTTCCTCTCCATCGATGCGGCGGAAGCGTCCGAGAAAATAGAATCGCGACCCGTTCAGCAATGAATCGCTAATGGCGCGTTCGAAAGCGGCGGCATCGTCCGGGTGAACGAATTCATTCTTGAAACGAGCGGCGTTGATCGGCTCATCGTTTTGAGCGAGACCGAACATCGCGTAGAGCCGAGCGTTTTCCCAGATAACGCGATCCTCATCGATATGCCAGACCCAAATGCCCAGCTCGGCGGCTTCGGTCGCCAACCGTACCCGCTCTTCGCTCGCGCGCAATTCGCCTTCAACTCTTTTGAAATCTTCAATATCAGTTGAGGTGCCGAACCATTTGATGACTTGGCCGTTCGCATCGCGGATTGGCAGGGCGCGATTGAGAAACCAGCGATACTCTTTCGTTCTGCCGTTTTGAAAACGGCATTCAAGTTGATAAACGCGCTCCTCGGCGACACACCGGTACCATTCGTCTCGGGATCTCGAATAATCGTCGGGATGCACAATCGGTCCCCAGTTCTCTTCCCCAACGCTTTCCGGTGCGCAACCGGTGAACTGATACCACCGATCGTTGAAATAATCGACATGACCATCGGGCCCGCTGGTCCAGACAATCTGCGGCATCGTGTCCGCCAATAGCCGAAAACGCGCTTCGCTTTCGCGTAAACGTTCCTCATCTTTCTTTGTCTCGCTGATGTCTGTATTCGTGCCGACCCAGCGATAAATTTTTCCGTCTTCGTCCTTAACTGGCGATACCCGCGTCAAAAAGAGACGGAAAGTGTTATCCGCGCCTTTCAGTGGGAAGGTCATGTCGAACGGCTGGCCGCTGGCTATTGATCCGGTCCAGCGTTCCATCACCTTAGGCAGTTCGACTGGGTCATGCACAGACTGCCAGCCCCAGCCCTGCATTTGTTGAAATGTCGTTCCGGTATAGTCATACCAGCGGCGGTTGTACCAAAAGATGTAGCCATCCGCATTCGCCATCCACGCCAATTGCGGGATAGACTCGGCCAGTATTCGAAACTGTTCTTCGCCCCCTGCCAGTTCGGATTCGACCTGCTTCCTCTCGCTCACATCGCGAAAGACGAGCACGCAACCGACAATCTCCCCGAGCCGGCAGCGAATGGGCGCTGCACTATCATCGATGG
Source organism: uncultured Planctomycetota bacterium (assembly GCA_963718635.1). Classification (GTDB taxonomy): domain Bacteria; phylum Planctomycetota; class Planctomycetia; order Gemmatales; family Gemmataceae; genus JAIOQJ01. The sequence continues at coordinate 1,422,060 of OY970367.1, forward strand.
GGCGCTCGGTGTTGTCCTTGGCGATAAGAATCGTGTGATTAGCGAGACCGACAATGATACCTTCCTTTAATGCGCGCATTACCGGGCTGGCGACTGGCTGGCGCGTATGCTCATTGACGATCTTGAAGACGACATTGAGGTTTAAGCCGGCCGCATCATTGCTGCGCCACCCGGTCAGCGCTTCGGCAATCGGATTCATATCGGTGATGCGGCCTTCGGGATCAGTCGCAATCACGGCATCGCCGATGCTCGACAAAGTAGTGCGCAGTCGCTCCTTCTGCTCCGCTAAAACCTCGGCGGAACGCTGGCGCTTCGAGAGGTGGCGTTGGGATCGATAATAGACGAGTCCGACCAGCAAAACTCCAAAGAGCGCTGGTAGAAGAATTGACGCGATCGTCACTCGCAAGCTCGCCGCTGACTGGTCGCGGCGCTGGCGTAAGAGACCTTGTTCCTGTTGTTGCATGGAAACGACCTGTTCGCGCACCTCTTCCATGAGCGCCCGACCACGATCGTCTTTAACGAGAGCAAGGGCAGCAGGCCGATCATGGCGTTCCATTAAAGCAATAGTTTGTTTCAACTCATCGAGCTTGATCCCGATTTTTTGCTCCAGGGCCGCGAGCCGAATCTGCTCCTCCGCGTTATCTGAAGTAAGTTGTTTAAGGCGAGCGATATTGGCGTCGATATGGGTCAAAGCCCTGTTGTACGGCTCGCGATATTTTTCATCTTCAGTGAGCAAGTAGCCGCGCTGTCCTGTCTCGGCGTCTTTAACAGTGGAGCAGAGAGTTTCCAAGGCCCCAAGCACCTCATGGATATGGGCTACCCGGTTGCTGTCGTCCGCCAGATGTTTGGCATTCAGGTATCCGAAAACGGCGCCTGCAATCAAAATAGAAATTGTCAGCGCCAAACAGAAACGGGCCGTATTGCTTGTCGGAGTTGTTTGAAGGGGGGTCGCATGGGGTTCGGCCATGATTGCTCAGCAGAGGCGCAGAAACCACGACGTGAACAATCCGCTCGATTGGCGTCGTCAGGAATTTATGTCGTAGCGAAGTCAGCGAGTTTGGTTCAAGGCTCGGTTACGACTTCAATCGTTCTAGGGAGTATCGTGTTGAATAAACAGAGGCCATGTCTCACATTATAGGCATTAAACTCTGATTCAAACTCTGACTCAGCCTCATGATTTCCGCCATACAGTCAGCGCTGAAAGGCACCGCAGCGCCCGGCGGCGGCGCGTCGGGAATCAAAACCTCCACGATTCGCTGTATCAAACACTCAATGCCCTGCCCCGTCGTCGCACTCAGGGCAACGGCATTTTCAAAAGACTTGAGGTCCCACGCCGGCAATTGATCGATCTTGTTCAGAACGGGAAGCACGTTCGCCGAACTCAAGCCGAGCACATCTCGCGTTGGCTGCTGGGCTGTGACATCAATTACCCAAAGACACAAATCGGCCAGCGCTGCCTGATTGCGCGCGCGGTCGATCCCTTGTTGTTCGAGCAAGTCGCTTGCTTCGCGCAAGCCTGCCGTGTCAGAGATCTCGACCAACCAGCCATCGAAGGCAAGCGTAGCCGATACAACGTCGCGTGTGGTCCCCGGTATCGGCGCCACCACACTGCGTTGATAACCCGCGAGGGCGTTCAACAGGCTGCTCTTGCCGGCATTCGGCGTGCCGACGATCGCGACACGCCAGGGCTGCAGCAGATGTCGGCCGATGTTGGAGAATCGTGTAAGTTCGTCGAGAATTGCACGCGCCGATTCTTTACCGCCGCAAGCCATTTCCTGCCGGCAACGATCGATAGCCGCTGCATAGGCTCCGTTTGCCTGATCGAGCAGAATAGCCGCGATTCGCAACGTTTTGGCGTAAGGCAGCAAATCTCCGGCGCTTTTTTTCTCGTTAGGGATTTCGGAGATGCAGCCTTCTTGTTGCAATAGGCCGATCAGCATTTGCACCACTTGCCGGCCGCCATGGCAATGGATCTCGACGACCGGAGTAGCCTCAGTCGATGGCACGGCAAGGATGACCTCATCGCCTGCGCCGATGCCCATTCGTCCAAACCAGCTTGAGCAGGGATTAGGCTTGTCAGGAAGAGGCTTACCGCCAGCGGCGCGAAAGATCCAGCGCGCGATCGACCAGGCATCCGGGCCACTGACTTCAAGAACGGCAATCGCCCCGCTGCCCGATGGCGTTAAGGGGGTAACATAAGTAGCAGACATCGTGTTGTTATATGCTTGCCGAACCGAGCAACCTATGTTTCGGTTGTGCATTCTTAGCCGGTCGGCTTCATCGCTCAAAGACCTAGTTGTTCCAGCGAAGTCGCCGTCACCAGATCTTCTGCCAGTTGCGCTCTTTGTTCGCTGGACATTGCCTCGACTCGTTTCCAGATCGCATTGTCGAGTGGACCAAACCGCTTGGGCAACATACGCTTCAGCATGTCCATCTGTGCGTTTTGTTGGCCAATTTCTTGGCCGATTCGTTGCCCGATTTCTTGGCCGATTCGTTGCCCGATTTCCTGGCCAATCCGTTGTCCAATCTGCTGGCCGGCTTCCTGGCCTTTTTCATAACTTGTTTTCGTCATATCAAACACCTCTCGATATCGCGGGGTGAGCAAGAGCTGATCGAACTCCGCGGTGTCGGCCGCGCCCAACTCCAGATACGCTTCTACACAGTCGAACAGAAGTTTGCGTTTGCCCGCCTCGCCAGCCCCGGTGGCTATTCGATGCAACGCTTCCGCTTTCAGCCGCAATCGCTCCGACTCCGGAACCTTCATCAGTGCCGAAAGCGCTACCGCTATCAGGTTCTCTCGCTCCAAATATTCCAATGCGGGCAGTGCGGGCAATCCAATGTACGGATAGCGAAATTGTATCAGCTTTTCGCCCCAGAGCGACTCTTCGTAGACGATCCAGCCGATCCCTTCAAGGCCGACGCGGAGGAACAAACCGATCGGCAGGATCGGCACTTGATGCTTGGTTCGGGCCCACGAGAAGTAATCGAGCATCCGGGGATGAAAGGCAGCGACGCTGTCCCCCGATTCGATTTCAATGTGAATCAAAATGACGAAATGCTCGACCGAACGTAATGAGACTGAGAACGGTTCGTGCAGATGCACTTTGGCGATGAGATCGAGAAACATTCGGCTGCCTAGCGGCGGGTCGGTGAATGCTTCGCGATTGAGAAACTCGACCTGAGACCAATCGAAGCGATTGGCCCACTGCGGGAAGAAGAGCTTGATGAACTCCTGCAGATACGCTTCGAGCATTTGCTTGAAGCGCTGGTCGTGGTCTTCCATCGGGCCTCTTTCCTCATCAGCTTCATCGCTCAAAGCCCTGATTGTTCCATCTGACGATGTGAAAGCAGATTAGCCTTCCAAAATTGACCGTTCCGTAAGAAGCTTGCGGACAGCAGCAGCGCTCTTGGCAGGTGGATGGTCGAGAATTTCGAAGATATGGGCAATCTGTTTCTTGCTTAGCGAAACGACCCCTTCATCAACCAGCAACTCCGAAGCCATCCCGTAGGCGTTTTCGAGAACGAACTCACTGAGAGTATCACCGTTCTGTTTGGCGGCTCGCGCGATGATCGCTTTTGCGCCGAATCGACGCGGATACTCAGTCTGGCTGCCTTGGCAGGTGGTGTGATAGGAGCTTTCGGCATAATACACGTTTACGTGTTGTGTACCCATCGTACACCGTCTCTGTTCTAACACAAGCTTGAATTGTATTTACCGCTCGAACTCCTGTTCATCCGATTCCACTTCTTCGATCCGGCTTGAAGCGGTCCAAATGATCGGAGCGGGTTTGCCGGGCTCGGCGACACGCTTTAAGAAATCCCATACGAATCCCACATAGCCGCCCGTCGCCTGCGTGTTGGCGCCATGGGCCTCGATGGAGAAGAGCAGAGTGCGCAGTACCCCGATCATGCCATCCGCGGAACGCCTGCCCAAGTGCAACATCGCGTTGGTCCACTTTCGCCGGATGTCTTGAACTAAGTATTCCACTTCGTTATCGGCGGAATACGGAATAAGTTCGTCGTTATCGGTTAGATAGGGCGGTTCACCTTTGCGCAGCCGCCGCACGAGCGTCTCAAACGCGTATTTGACGGTGCTGTTTTTCAATTGCCGTTGCGAATAAAGCATGGCATCATATACGGCCGCATCGACAGACTGAACAAAGGGTTGCCAAGAGTCGCTCTGATATTCCGTTCCGGTGTACGGCGTCACTTCATGTTGAGCGGCTTGACGCTTCTTAAGCGCCAACTTTTTTCGCCGTTTGGCGTCTTTGTCGTTGGCCATTGGTGCTCCTTCGTGAATGAGTTTCTTCAAAACCGAGTCGTTTTATCGCGCAGCCAGTGATCCACCAGAACGATGCGCCAACATCGCTTCGCCCATCGGAACGAAACGTGGCAGCAGGCAGGGATCGTGACGGCCGCGAGTTAGGATCTCGGTCTTTTCGCCGTTGCGCGTCACCGTTTGCTGAGCGCGCGGCAGCGAACTGGTCGGCTTGATCGCTACTCGGCAGATGATGGGCTCGCCGGACGAGATGCCGCCAAGCATGCCGCCGTGCCGGTTGGTCTCCGTGCCGATCTTGCCTTGCTTGTTGATAAACAGATCGTTGTTCTGGCTGCCGCGCATGGTAGCCACGGCAAAGCCAGCGCCGTACTCGAAAGCAGTTACCGCCGGCAGCGACAGCATGGCCTTGGCCAGATCCGCCTTTAGCTTGTCGAAGACCGGCTCACCTAGCCCGGGAGGCACGCCGACAGCGACCATCTCGCAGATCCCGCCGATGGAGTCGCGGTCTTTCCGCACGGCCTCAATCAAGGCAATCATTTTTTCAGCGGCTTGCGCATCGGGACAGCGCACCGGATTGGCTTCCACTTGTTCAAGTGTTATCTGCAAAGGGTCTGCGATGTCGGCCTTTACATCGCCGACCTGGGTAACGTAGCCAAGAATGCGAATGCCTTGCGCGGCCAGTATTTTCTTGGCAATAGCGCCGGCTGCTACCCGGCAAATCGTTTCACGCGCGCTTGAGCGCCCGCCGCCGCGATAATCGCGGAAGCCGAACTTGGCGTCAAAAGTGTAGTCGGCATGGCCGGGCCGATACTTGTCTTTGATGTCGCCGTAATCGCCGCTGCGTTGATCGTTGTTGCGGAAGAGCAGCCCGATAGGCGTGCCATCGGTCTTGCCTTCGAAGATGCCGGACATGATTTCGGGTGCATCGGTTTCGTCGCGCTGGGTAACGAGTTTCGATTGCCCTGGCCGACGCCGCATCAGGTCGGGGAGAAGATCGTCCACGCTTAACGGCAAGCCCGCCGGACAGCCATCAATAATAGCCAGATAGCCGGGCCCGTGACTGACCCCGGCCGTGGTGACGCGAAATCGTTCGCCAAAAGTATTGCCTGCCATAGGGGAATTGTAGGAATCTAAATCAAACGACTGCGACCGAGTGTGCAGCAATCTTCAGAAAGGCATGTCATAAATAAAATGCCGCAGTTCAACAAAACGAAATCAATTGTTAGCGCCAGCGATAGAGGCATTTGATTTGAAAAACATCTTTTGCCGGTATAGAAGGGCTAAAAGTGCAAAAAGAACGCCGCGAGCCTCGTTGTAACCCGCGGCGTCCCAGGAGATCCGCAGGAGCGCAAACTTCTGCGGCTTTATTATCCTATCCAGCGCGAAGGGATGGAAGCAAGTGATTTTCTGCCGATTTCGCGTATTCTTGCTCTAGCCCGCCATTCCGATCGCTCCGATCGTGCCGACGGTTCCGGAGAAATGCCGATGCGCGAAGAGAGTGCGACCTTGTCCGGCCGGCTGGTGTCGCTCGATGCCTACCGGGGTTTCATCATGCTGGCGATGGTCTCGGCGGGGCTCGGCACATCGGGATTAAAGGATGATGCCGAATGGGGCTGGCTGGCCTCCCAACTCGAACACGTCGAATGGAAGGGCTGCACGTTCTGGGATTTGATTCAGCCATCGTTCATGTTTATGGTCGGCGTTTCGATGCCGTTTGCCTTTGGCCAGCGCTGGCGCGTGGCGAGAGCTGGAAGCAGCTGTTCGGCCATGTAATCAAGCGATGCGTGCTGCTTTGCCTCATCGGCATCGTGATGGATTCGTTCAAACAGCCTGTCGTTGTGGTTCAATTCATCCGGGTTTTGCAGCAGATCGCCATCGGCTATTTCATTGCCTTTCTCATTATGTCGTTCGGCTTGAAAGGGCAGGTTATTGGCGTCATCGTATTGCTTGGCGGCCATACGCTTGCCTACTGGCTTCACGGCGGCAACGAGGCCTGGGAGATGGTGAATTGCGATGTGAACGTCGGACGACAGATCGATCGATGGATGCATCAACCGTTTGCCGACAACGGTTACGACAACATTCTAAAGCCCAGTCGCGGTTATTACGTCGCCTTCAACGCGGTTTCATCGGCGGCCACGATCTTGATCGGAGTGTTGATCGGCGGCCTGCTGAAAAGCCCGCGCTCGCCTGGCGCCAAGGCGTTGGCCATACTAGCCATCGGCGGCGCTCTATTTGCAAGTGGTCTGTTGTTGGAACAATGGCTGCCGATGGTCAAAAAGATTTGGACCGCGTCCTTTGCGCTTTACGCGGCCGGCTGTACCTGCGGGATGATGTTCGTCTTTTACGCCCTTATTGATGTGCTTGGCATCGCGTTTTGGGCCTGGCCGTTCGTCGTCGTGGGAGTGAACTCCATATTCATTTATTTCTCCTCCGGCATCTTGGACGAGACGATTCGAAACTTGCTCAAGCCGTTTACGACAGTTCCTTTGCGCAACTCGGAGCGTGGAAACCGGTGCTGTTGGCGACCCTTGTTACGCTCGTGCAATGGCTCCTTTGCGTCTTCCTCTATCGACGCCGAATCTTTTTCAAAGTGTGATGGGCCGCGTTGCACAAGTGGCCGAAGAGAAGCATGAGCCTGAAGCACAAGCGAAGAGAAGCACAAGCCTGTAGCGCCGGCGAAGAATTCAGTCGTTCTTCGCTGGCGCTTCAGGCTCGTCGCACAATACACTTCGCACCATCGCTTCTCCCGTTGAACTTCCGCTGCGCGTTCCGACAATAGCTTTCGCGATCAACCTCTTCTGTTTTCGACCAGGATTTTCTCCATGAAGCACTCTCTGGCGCTGTTCCTCTTGGCATTCGCGATTCCTGTATTTGCAGCCGAGCCGTTGCCGAAACCTTTGGTGTCGGGGCTGAAGAATCCCGAATCGGTGACAGTCGGACCGGACGGCAAGATCTATGTTTCGATCATCGGCGAATTCGATAAAGACGGCGACGGCTCCATTGGCGTAATCGAGGATGGCAAGGCCGTCCCGTTTGCAACCAATCTCGATGACCCCAAGGGAATCGCGTTCTTTCAAACGTGGCTCTTTGTGGCGGACAAGAAACGAATTTGGCGCATCGACTCGAAGGGCAAGGCCGAGGTCTACGTGGATGAAAAGGCTTTCCCCGCGCCTCCGTTGTTTCTAAACGACATCGTGATCGATCCGGAAAGCGGCACGCTTTATGTGAGCGATTCGGGCGATCTGAAAGGCAAAGGGGGCGCTGTCTACCGCATTCCGCCGAAGACCGCTCCAAAGAAAAAAGGTGACACAACTGCGCCCGTGGCCGACGCGGTCACGCTGGTCGCTGATGCTGCAAAGCTCCCGGCTCTCAATGCCCCGAACGGTCTCGTTCTCGATGGGCAACTGAACTTACTCCTCGTTGACTTTGGTTCGGGCGAACTGCATCGCATCAAGATTGCCGATGGTTCAGCCCAGAAACTCGCCGAAGGTTTCGGCGGCGGCGATGGCCTTATCTGGGACTGGTTCGGCCGACTCTTTATCAGTGATTACAAGAATGGCAAAGTCTATGCGATTCCGCGACCGGGCGAGAAGCCGATCTTGATCGCCGAGGGCTTTCAAGCGTCGGCCGACATCTGCCTCGACGCCTCCGGCCAGAACCTCCTGGTGCCCGACATGAAAGCGGGCACCGTGACGGCAATTCCCACCAAGATCCCCGGTTGGGAAGTGGACGATGCACCGTTGCCGATTAAAACAGAAGTCGCTTTTCCCGATTTGAAATGGGCCGGCTGGAAGGCCGAGAGCGACGACGGCAAAGCCAATCCCCTGCGCCCTATCATCTTGACTCATGCGAATGACGCCAGCAAACGACTCTTTGTCGCCACCGAGCATGGTGTAATCCACGTTTTTCCGAACGATCAGAAGGCGACGGAAACCAAGGTGTTTCTCGATATCCAAGACCGCGTCAGTTACGACGACAAGCAAAACGAAGAAGGCTTCCTCGGCCTGGCCTTTCATCCTCGCTACAAAGACAACGGCGAATTCTTCGTTTTCTACACGACGAAGAAAGCCAAGCTGACGAATGTCATCTCACGGTTCAGAGTAAGCAAAGACGACCCGAGCAAGGCCGACCCGGCTTCAGAAGAGGTGCTGCTTACCATTGAAAAGCCCTATTGGAACCACGACGGCGGCACGATCGCCTTTGGGCCGGATGGCTATCTTTACATCGCTCACGGCGATGGCGGGCTCGGCGGTGATCCGCATGGAAATGGCCAGAAGCTTGGAACCTTGCTCGGCAAGATCCTACGCATCGATGTGAACCACAAAGGGACCGACAAGAAAGCCTATGCCATTCCTGCCGACAATCCCTTCATCGGCAAGCACGCTCAACCCGAGATTTGGGCCTATGGCCTTCGCAACGTCTGGCGCATGGCTTTCGATAGCAAGACGGGGCAACTATGGGCTTCCGACGTCGGCCAGAACCAGTATGAAGAAATCGATCTTATCGTCAAAGGGGGAAACTACGGCTGGAGCCGGCGCGAAGGGCTGCATCCCTACGGCGAGAAGGGCGTAGGCCATCAAAGCGACCTGATCGACCCGATCTGGGAATATCGCCACGAAGTCGGCAAGTCGCTTACCGGCGGCAACGTCTATCGCGGCAAACGCCTTCCGGAGCTCGACGGCAGCTACATCTACGGCGACTACGTAACCGGCAAAATCTGGCGCTGAAGTATGACGAACTGAAGAAGCGCGTCACCGCCAACCTACCCATCAAAGACGAAGCCGCCCCCATTCTTTCGTTCGGCGAAGACGAAACGGGTGAAGTCTACCTATTGACCTATTCGCCTACTGGTAAGGGAATTTATTGGTTTGCGAAGTAAGTAGATAAACGCAACACTGTTTGCGAAGTGAACGCGGAGGAAAAAGGAAACATTCATCTTTTGAGCTTGATGGGCGCCAAGGTTGCGACTCGAGACGATAAGAAAGATGAATGGTTCCTTTTTCGCCCCTTCTAAGCCACCACTTCCAACGCTCCGTTGAAATCTGTTCCCGATTAGAACGGCATAGCAGGCTGCGCTTAGAAAGACTTTAACCGTCGCTAGCGGGAAACAATCCGAGTTGAGATTCAGCCTGGGGCCCGTTATTGCCAGTGGACGAGTGGAGAATGTTCGGCTAATCTTCATAGGTGAATGGCGACGAAGAAAAGCCCACCTGATTCAATGAACCGCAAACGTTCTGAGGTAACCAATGCCCGTTCTGGACTGCCCTATTCCAAAAAAGGACTGGCTCCACGAAATTGGCGCGCACAACGGAGTTTGCACTCCTCTGGCCGTGGCTGCGCCCGAGAAGCTAACCGCCGACGCGGGGGCATGGGAGCTGGCGGTCACGAAAATTCTCGGCTTCCAGCACCTCGGCGATGGCTGGGACGGCTTGGCGGCCGTGGCTCCTTCACGCGACCTCCTTCAATCGGCCGTAGGCCTGGCTTATGTATTTCGTGAAAAAGGCGTTGCTCCGCCGAATGGCGTGCTACCGGGGTTGGATGGCTCCGTCAATCTGGAATGGCAAGAACCTGATGGAACTATTGTCGAGGTGGAAATCGATCGTCCCCTTCATGCGGAGGTCATGGTGATTGAGCCGGGACAGCCGCCGAGGTTCTGGGATCTTCCAAGCGCCTAGTTTCTTTCCGCTGGGGCTCCTCGTCGAGAAACGGCAATGGACGAACACGATCCCGTCGACGAAGGTGAATTCGTCTATCGCCGCATCCATCGAACCTTTCTCGACCCGATGGCTCCGATTCCGGTTCAATTCCCGGCCTTCCGCCCGAATCAAAACGACACAACCGGCATTTTGGTTTTTCGCTCCGGTTTTGTCCAACCTGCGGATACTTTGGCCGACGTTGATCCGGCAAGAATCAAAGAATACTATGTTGCCCGCCTGGCTGTCCGCGATTTGCGAAGCCTGGGATTGACCGTCGCCGCCGAACCAGTGGCCGGCGACCCGCTTGGGCATGCGGTCGTGCCTGAGATGACTTGGGCAAGCTACCAGGCACAAAAACAACACTGAAAGCTGATCTTGATCGAACTCGCCAAGCTGGCAGGCGCTGATATCGTCTATCAACCGAGTTAAACTGCGCATTGACGACCGCGATGCCAATGAAGCTGGATGGGACAACGTGGTGCTTTTTCGCCGACGAACGCCAAACGCCGACCCACGCCGCCCGGCATTTGCCCAACGGCCGTTGGACCAGCAAGCTCGGCAAAGCAAAGGACATCGAACACGGCTTTCATGACTTGGAGGGAACGTAGTATGGCTTGGTTGTGCTTGTGATGCAGCGGAGGCTGCTTGCGGAAGGGATCTGAAGGTTTAGGGGTTGATCTCGGCGCTTTGCGATGTCGGCTTTCTGATATCCCGTCGCGGAATCTACGATGTCCCTTTTTCTTCGTCCGTTTTTCCGGCCTTTTCCGGCTCTCTTTTTTCCGCTCTTTTCCATGCCCGATTGCCGCACGGTCGGGAAATCCGCAGACTGATGACATCGAAAGCACTGTTCAGCATCTTGCGAATCGTTGATTTTCCATGCCTGAAACTCCGGAACAACTGTCGCGTCGAGATATCGACGCCAATTTGAAAGCCGCCGGCTGGCTTGTCCAGAATCGCGACGATCTCGATTTAACGGCAGGTCGCGGGATAGCTGTCTGCGAATTCCCTCTGAAAACCGGTTTTGGTTTCGCGGATTACTTGCTGTACCTGGATCGTAAAGCCGTTGGCGCCGTCGAAGCAAAGGCCGAAGGGACGCTAGCTGGCGTCGAAGCACAATCTGCGAAATATGCCGCCGGTTTGCCGGACAATTTGCCAGCACTTCGTCGGCCGCTGCCCTATCTTTTCGAATCGAATGGCTCAGTCACTTACTTCACGAACGGTCTCGATCCTCTGCCGCGCAGTCGACAGGTCTTTAATTTTCCGCGCCCCGAGACGTTGGCCGAATGGATCGCCCAGCCAGTCCAGTTGCGCGGCCGCTTACGCCTGCTTCAGCCCATTGCGAAAGAAGACGAAGCAACTTGGCGATTGTGGAAAGCCCAAGGCGATGCAATTCGTAACCTGGAAGTGTCGCTGAAAAAAGCCAATCCGCGTGCGTTAATCCAGATGGCCACCGGTTCGGGCAAAACGTTTACCGCCGTCAACATGGCCTATCGGCTTTTGAAGTTCGGCGGCGCCAAGCGCATTCTGTTTCTGGTCGATCGCGCCAATCTCGGCAAACAGGCGGAGGATGAATTCGCCAACTTCGAGCCGCCTGATGACCCACGCAGGTTCCCCGTCCTCTATACGGTACAACGGCTTAAAAGCAACTCAATCAACCCCGCTGCCAAGGTTGTCATCACTACCATTCAACGCCTCTACTCGATGCTGAAAGGCGAAGTCGATTACGATGCCGGCAATGAAGAAGGCTCGAGCTTCGACACCGCTAAGCCGTGGAACGGCGCACCGCCCGACGTTGTCTACAACGCAGGCATTCCGCCCGAATTCTTCGACTTTGTGATCGTCGACGAATGCCATCGCTCGATTTACGAACTGTGGAGCCAGGTGCTGCTCTACTTCGATGCCTTTCTGTTGGGCCTGACCGCTACGCCCGCCGGCAAGACAATCGGCTTTTTCAATCAAAACATGGTGATGCAATATGGCCATGCGCAAGCCGTGGCAGATGGCGTGAATGTCGATTTCGATGTGTACCGTATTCGTACGCGAATCACGGAACAGGGTTCGACGATCGTGGCGGACGACACCGGTGTCTACGTCGATGTGCGCGACAAGCTGAGCCGGGCCGAGCGCATCGAGGCGCTGGCCACCGACCTGACTTATACCGCCAATCAACTCGACCGCGATGTCGTCGCCGAAAGCCAGATCCGCACGGTGATGCAGCAATTCAAAGACAAAGTGGTGCCCGAGGCGTTCCCCGGCCGCGCCGAAGTGCCCAAGACGCTAATCTTCGCCAAGGACGACTCGCACGCCGACGACATTGTCCGTATCGTCCGTGAAGTGTTTGGCGAAGGCAACGAGTTTTGCCAGAAGATCACCTATCGCACCGGCTTCACCCGAATCACCAAGAGCGTCACCAACGACGACGGCAGCGTATCTGAAACGACCGACTGGGTACGCACCCACACGTTGACGCCCGACGAAATCCTCGGCAACTTCCGCACCAGCTTCCACCCGCGCATTGCCGTTACGGTGGACATGATTGCCACCGGCACGGACGTGAAGCCGATCGAGATCGTTTTCTTTTTGCGCAACGTCAAATCGGCAGGCTTTTTCGAACAGATGAAGGGCCGCGGCGTCGCGCATTATCTCGCCCGATAAGTTGCGCGTTGTCACGCCAAGCGCGACTTCCAAGGACCGTTTCATAATCGTCGATGCCGTCGGCGTGTGCGAACGCGACAAGACCGAATCGTGTACCCTTAACCGCAAGCCATCGGCTTCGGTGAAAGAACTACTGGAATACGTTGCCCAGGGCGGCACCGATGCCGACGCGCTGACGACGTTGGCCGGCCGTCTGGCACGCATCCAGCGCGACTTCGCGCCGGAGCAATTGGCCGAGCTGAGCGAACTGGCCGGCGGCAAGACACTGCCGGAAATTGCCAGCGCCTTATTGCGGGCGGTCGATCCCGATGTGCAAAAGGAAACCGCCAAGACGCTTCCCGGCGTGGTCGGCGAACCGACCGCCAAGCAGATCGAGCAAGCCGCCGAACAGTTGGCGCAAGAGGCCGTCACGCCGATCTTGAACGCCGCTTTTCGGCGGCGTATCCTTGAAATTCGGACGCAGAACGATCAGACCATCGACCGCCATAGCATCGACGATGTCATCTTTTCGGGCTTCGACGCCAGTGCCGTCCAGAAGGCTCAGGCCAAGGTGGTCGATTTCCAGAAGTGGATCGTCGAGCACAAAGATGAACTGACCGCCCTGCAAGTCCTCTACGCCGGCACCAAGCCGCTCAAGCTGGCATTGAAGGACTTGCGCAACTGAAGAAGGCACTGGAAGCGCCGCCGTTGAATGCCAAGCCCGAAATCTTGTGGCGGGCCTTCCAGGCCATCGAAGGCGACAAGGTGAAAGGCGAAGGCGGCAAGAATCTGGCCGACCTCGTCGCCTTGGTTCGGCACGCGCTGACGGCCGATTCCGTCCTGATTCCCTATGCCGAAGAAGTCCGCGGGCGTTATCAGAAATGGCTGCTCGAACGCGATGCTGCTAACAAATTCACAGCCGAGCAGCGCGAATGGCTCGACCGCATCGCCGAACACATCGCCACGAGCTTGAGCATTGCCCCCGACGACTTTGAAGCCGGCTGGTTCGGACAACACGGCAGCCTTGGCAAAGCATACGCGCTCTTTCAAGAACAACTCCAGCCGCTGCTGGCGGAACTCAATGAGGTTCTGGCAGCATGAGCGAAGAAAAGGGAGAGACGCTGCCGAAGGGGTGGGTAGATGCCCACCTGCAAGACGTTCTACACGTCATTCGAGGCGTTACATACCGCAAGCAAGAATCGAGCAAGTCTGCTGGGCAGGGACTTGTACCGATTCTTCGGGCCAACAACATTCAAGAAACTCTTGGCTTTGATGATTTGGTTTTCGTGCCCGTTAGCTATGTATCGACAGAGCAAATGCTTCGGCCAAATGACATCGTTGTTGCGGCGTCAAGTGGCAGCCGCGCCATCGTCGGCAAAGCGGCCCAACTACGGCACGATTGGGACGGCGCATTTGGTGCATTTTGCTTTGCATTGCGCCCTATAAATGGAATCGAGCCACGTTACCTCGGTTGGTTTCTTCACACCCAGGAATATCGAAACCGTGTTTCAAACGCCTCAGCCGGAACAAACATAAATAATCTCCGCGCCGAGCACATCGAAGGTTCCCCGTTTAGATTTCCACCCGCCGCCGAACAGCGCCGCATCGCCGATGCTCTCGACGAACTCCTCTCCGACCTCGATGCCGGTGTCGCGGCTTTGGAGCGAGCGCAAGCGAAGCTGACTCTTTACAGGGCGTCGGTGTTGAAGGCGGCGGTGGAGGGGTCGCTGACGGCCGAATGGCGCAAGCAAAACCCGACGACCGAACCGGCCTCGGAACTTCTAAAACGCATCCTCGTCGAACGCCGGCGGAAATGGGAAGAAGAGCAACTTCGCAAATTCAAAGGAGCGAGCAAGGAACCGCCGAAGGGTTGGAAGACGAAGTACAAGGAACCAAAGGAACCGGATACGAGCAAATTGCCGGGGCTGCCGGAGGGGTGGTGTTGGGCGAACGTTGAAATGTTGCTGCGCGAAGATCTACGAAATGGTCATTCGGCGAAGACTGCTGCCACAGGTGGCGTCCCTACTTTTTCGTTGACGGCAGTTACCTATGGCGACTTCTCCGCAGCGAATATCAAAATGACGACGGCGGACCCTGCTCGGGTGAGTAATCTTTGGGTCGAGCCCGATGACATATTCATTGAACGGTCTAATACACCGGAATTGGTTGGTACTGCGCGATGGTATCGTGGTGCATCTCGCGTTGCAATTTTTCCGGATCTTTTGATTCGAGTTCGCGTCTCGACTTTCTTCTTACCAGGATTTGCGGAGACGTGCCTACAGTCTCCCAGGTGCCGAAACTACTTTTGCACAAACGCACAAGGTATATCAGGAAGTATGCCGAAGATCGATCAGGCTGTAATCCTCCGAACGCCTATGCCGCTTCCGCCTCTCGCCGAACAAGAAGCCATCGTCGAAGCAGTCGAAGACCAGCTTTCGGTCATCGACCATCTGGAAGCCGATTTAGAAGCAAAGCTGCGCACGTCGAAGGGGCTGCGGCAAGCGATTCTCAAGCACGCCTTCAGCGGCAAGCTGGTGTCGCAAGATCCGAACGACGAGCCGGCGAGCGAATTGTTGAAACGGATCGCGGCGGAGCGGGCGGGAAGCGATCCAAGGCCGTCGCGGAAGCGAAGGGAAGGGCCGTAAAGCGTTTCGGGGTCCCGTGAGACCCCGAATGATAACAGCGTTTCGACTTGTAAGTTTGGTCGTTTAGTGCGTTGCGGCCGCTTTCCGATCCGCACCCGCCGGCCCAGTATCTGAACGGCTGTCTGTGTTTTGACAGAGGGTGTTTTCAGCCGCTTCCCCTTTATCAATGCCGAGGGCTTGTTTCATCCAGGAAGGCCAGCCTTTGACCTGATTAGCAGCGTTTTTCCGCTGTCGCTCGAACCATCCGGGACGGGCCATGTCTTGCCTCCGTGAGAATAAGGCGATGGATTACCAATGGTGAAATAGGCAGATTTCGTGCCGTCTTTTAGCTGTGATCAATCTTTATAATGGCAGCTTCAGTTCGCCTTGGGCTTTCGTCAGACTTCTCATTTATATTAGCCACGGGCGAGAAAGTCGCGTCCATCACCTGTGAAAATTTTACGACTTCATTATCCTCTTGGACGGAAACCGTAAACGCGCTTTCGTAAAACCGCGGGGAAGCGCCGAATTCCTTCCATCTGATTATATCCCCATGCTTATCCTTACGATTCCTATTTTGAAACAAGCTCAGGTATAACCGAGGCGCAATGCCGACGAAAGGTCGAAACGAAACCAGATTCGGGTTCGATTCGTTGCCTTCGAGAACAATCGAATCCGGGTGCAGTTCTTGAACCAGACTTTTCGGGTATGGATCGATATAAACCACGCTGCGAATGCCAGCCGCGACAATATGTCGCGCACACTCGTGGCACGGAAAGGTTGTCGAATAGAGCGTACAGCCGGAGATAGCGACGCCCCTTCGGGCGGCATCAATTATGGCCGCCATCTCCGCATGGACGCAACGACCGTACTCGATTACGCTCATCAGGTGCGCCTTGCCAATCGCCATCTTTGGGTCGGAAAGAATTCTGCTCACCAATTCCTCGATGGGGGACCCCGCGAGATTTTCGCTGAGCCACCCCGCCGCCCTAAGCCGCTGCAAAACATCCGCGAAGAGGCGTTGCTTTAGCTTATCGTTGATATCCTCTCCTGTAACGAAGTCTCTCCGGTCAGAAGCATCTCCCGGCCAATATAGTCCTCCACCGGCTTTTGGAACTTCATTGGTTCCGACCACGACAATATCGCCGTCTGCGGTCGTAACTGCTGCTCCAACCTGACGACCCAGGGCTGACGAACGGTTCCCGGCCGCCTGCGCGTGAAACATGCCATACTCATCCCGAGAAGGCGTATGGAACGGATGCCCGAAGATAATCTCTATAAAACGATTGACCGATTGTTCTAAACGGAGAGGATCAGTCGTGTCGATGAAAGCGTCGGCGAGTGGGAATGTCTTTCTGACCTGCTGCCCCAATTCCTTTCCAGGCTCTGCTTCGTCGCGCTGAAGAAGTGTTTGAGCCTCTATATAGGACTCGCGTGCCTGAAAAACATGCTTTGATTTAGACAACTTAGCGGCCAAGCTTTGAAATCGAATTTCCTCCGAGGTGTAGGCAGAAACAAGGATGAAACTTGCACCATAAATCTTCCGTAGCGTCTCGACTTCAGCAGGATGCTTGAGCGAGCGAAGAAGGTAGGCGCGTTTTTGCAGAGGCTTCGAAAAATCCCCATGCTCCGTTTCACGAGTTTCGCGAATGTTCATGACCGCCAACATCGCAAGTGCGTCACCTCGAATTGTCATCTCGCGTAATTTCGTCCCAGCATCCATTAAGCTTGTGTAGCGTGCAAAAAGCGGGTCGGATATCAACTTTCCTTGGAAGTACGGGAGTTCCTGAAGTAGATCACTCAGCCGTATGGAGTCTGCGGTGTAGCCGATTCTTGCCAAGGCAGCGGTTAGCACCCTTGTCAAGTTGTCCAAATCAGTTCCGATCGCACCTACAAGGCCTATTATCAGTTCGGGGATGACTTCGGACGTTTCTATCGTTTCCGACATCTAAAGTTCCTCAGCGGGGGCTAGATGACTTTAGCAAGCACCAATACTTGATCTATGTTCTCTCGTTTTAGCTAATTCATTGTCGGAACAGTTGTCCGAAGGTAAAGGCACAATACAAGTTCTTCCGTCCAAGATGGCGGCTCCCTTACAACGCCGCCCGTCCGCTCTACAATGTTATGCAATAGTAAGAGGAATAATCCTTGGACGCTTCCCAGATCGGCAAACGCGCTTGGAGCTACGCCGGCGTCCTGCAAGACGCTGGGCTCAGTTGCTTCGAGTACGTCGAGCAAATGACTCTTCTGTTGTTTCTGAAGATGGCCGACCAGCTTACGGAACCGCCCCACAGCAAGCCGGCGATCATTCCCACCCATCTCGGTTGGCAATCGCTACTGCCGCTTGATGGCGTCGCCCTGGAAATCAAATATCGCGCGATTCTCGAAAAGCTATCATTCAAAAAAGGGATGCTCGGAGTCATTTTTAAAAGTGCCCGTTGCGAGATCCATAATCCAGCTTTGCTCAAACAACTGATCGTCAACCTTATCGACAAAGTCGATTGGCTGAGCTTGCCGGTCGATGTGAAAGGAACGATCTACGAGGAATTGCTGCAACGCTCAGCTCAAGAATCGTCGCGCGGCGCCGGTCAATACTTCACGCCGCGGCCTGTCATCCAAGCAATTTGCGAGGTGATGCAGCCGACGCCCGACGACCGCATCTGCGACCCGGCCGCCGGCACGGGCGGCTTCTTGTGCAATGCCTATCAGTACGTGCTCGACACCCATGGCAAGAACCTCGACGCCGATGAGAAGGTGACCCTGCGTGACGAACTGGTCGAAGGGATGGAGTTGTCCCCCAAGGTCGGCCGCATGTGCGCCATGAACCTGTATTTGCATGGCATCGGTGGCGACAAGATCATCATCCATCCCGGCCACGATAGTCTCGCTGCTCCGTGGGGTCGGGAATATACGATGATCCTCGCCAATCCGCCATTCGGTAAAAAGCAGAGTCTGCTGTTCGTCAACGAAGAGGGGGAGACGGAAAAGGAAGATCAGGTGATTGTTCGCGAAGATTTCTGGACTTCGACGAGCAACAAGCAACTCAACTTCGTGCAACATTTCTACTCGCTGCTGAAGATCGAAGGCCGGGCGGCCGTGGTGCCGGACAATGTGCTGTTTGAAGGAGGCGCGGGCGAAAAGGTGCGCCACAATCTCCTTGAGAAATGCCGCGTTCATACGCTCTTGCGGTTGCCGACGGGTATTTGGTACTCGCCAGGTGTGAAGGCGAACGTGATCTTCTTCGACAAGAAAGAAGGCCGGGCTAAAGCGTGGACCGATAAGCTATGGGTCTATGACCTCCGGACGAACAAGCACTTCACGCTGAAGCAATCCCCCATTCAGCGATCGGATTTCGATGAGTTCGTGAACTGCTACAGGCCCGGCAAGCAGCATCTTCGTAAACCGACTTGGAGCGAAGAAGCGACCGAAGGCCGTTGGCGCTGCTCTGAGTACGGGGAACTTCTCAAGCGAGACAAAGTGAGCATGGACGTTTTCTGGATCAAGGATAAGAGCTTGACGGATACCGACTCCCTTCCGGAGCCAGATGTACTCGCTCAAGAGATCGCCGACGAACTGGAAGCCGCATTAGAACAATTTGCGAAGATTGCGAGACGGTTAGGGAAGACAAAATAATCCGGTCGAAGAGAACACGAAATGGGAATAAAGACGCCGAATGAAAAGGGCATAAAAGGGACGGCTAACATTTGGCCGGAATTCTGGAAAGCCATTATCGAGCATTGCGGGCATTTCACCGGAACTTTAGGCATAGTCGTCCCTTCAGCAAGTTGCGGCAGTCGGCGCCTTTTGTTTACTCTTGATTAAGATCATGCGGCGGCCTTGTGGAAAAGCAACAACTATCGGGGACTAATATAGCGAATGCGTTTGAAAATCGTTGTTCGTCCCCATGGCAACGATGCAATCATTGCTTGAAGAGTTTTTCGACGCTCTCTATCGCAATCGCCAGATGGAAGGGATTCGACGGAAAGGCGACGAAGCTAAACTTGGCGTAAAATGCAGCCGCGGAGAGGCCCGGCTGCTCGTCGGGCTTGAAAACGCCGTCTTCGAACGTGGCTTTGACTGCTTGGATCATGGATGCACCTTATAACAACAAACAACTGCGACACGCCAACGATTACTATCTTATTTCCACAACCTTGGCGCCGGCAGCAATCTCCCGCACGAGTTGAGGAGAATCAGATCGAATGCGGCAAACAAGGCGGCATTGCGGCAGTTTCCCAGGCGGACCCAAACAAACGGCGGCCCGTTGGGGTCAGCACCTGATAGGTGAAAGAAATCTTCATCCTTGCTGACGATCACGCAGGCGTTGGCCGCTGCATAGTTTCAAATCTCGCGGTCGGAGGCCCGATTCAGCCCGCAATCAGCAACATGAATCGCCTGCAAGCCGTGTGAGCGCAGATGCCGCACCATTGCAACGGGGACTTGGTTGTCGATGAGGTAGTTCATGCGGATTGAAGCACCACATGATCGGTTTGCCGGGCAGCATATTCCAGGCATGCCAAGATGTCATCGAGCTCGACGGAAGGATAATCTCGCGCGATTTCGCCGTGGTCAGCGCCGACACTAAGAAGTTCCAAAACATCGACGACTCGCATCCGAGTTCCACGCAGGCATGTCCGGCCACCGCAGGCAAGCTCGTTAGGCGCTGCGCAAAGCCTTCGCGTCGCCGCTAACGGCATTACCCTTTCTAAAAATCCGACTTCGGAATTTTTTTGAAAATGGCCGTTGCTTTTGCCGGACGAATCGTCGATATTACTGTATTAGAGACGATCCCTCCCCGCCTCGGCTTACCCCTGCCTGCTTCGCCAGACCTCCTGCGTCTCGGCGTCCCCTCCCTTTAGGAGTTTCCATGGCTATGCGTCCGCTTCTTTTCGGGTGCTTTGCACTCTTGACTTACTGCATTTTTTACGTCTCCGTTTCGGCGGAAGAAGCTCGCGTAACCGCAACGCCCTCCATCGCAGAGAAGGCGATCGAGCAGCGGAAGATTCAAGCGGACACCGATAAGACGGCCCGACGCATTGGCGCCTTGCTTCGTTTCCTGGCTTATAACCAGGTCGGCAAGGCTTCCGAACAGAAGATGCTGCAGGACACCACCGATGGCCTATCGAAGCTCAGCCGGGAGGAAATGACGGCGGTTCTCGCCCATCTCGATGCGGCCATCAAGGCGCCAAGTGAAGCCAGCGCCACCGTCGAAGAGCGGAAGGCCTACGACAAGCAGCGCGAAGTAATCGAGAAGTTGAAGCTATTGCTGATCAAGTTCGACCTGATCCAATCGCTCGAGGCCGCCGCCGCTCGTATGGATCGCGCCGCGGCTACTCAATTCGAACTGAAGTTGGCCACGGAAAACACCGCTCAATTGATTCAAGATCGGCGTAATCTCCCCCGCCGTGGCCCGGCCGAAGATCTTTCCGAACAGGCGGACGGGCAAAGCGACATCCACCGCGATGTCGAAAATATCTTCAATCAATTATCCAAACTGGAACGGTTGGCCCAGGCCGACGCCAAGCTAAGCCCGGATGAAATGCAACGGCTGGTGAAGGCCGACGTAACCGCACGGGGCAAGAAGATCTCCGAGAAAGCCAAGCTTGCTTTTGAATTGCTGAAGCAGCAAAACCCGAATCAGGCGACGCCAAACCAGGAAAAAACCGCCATTGAACTGATGGAGCTGGCTCGAGCCCTGCGAACGCCTCGCGACAAGCTGGACGTCCTCAAAGAAGCACGCGACCGTCTGGATGAGTCGATCAAGAAGCAGGAGGAGATTCGCAAGGAGACGACTAAGCCCGTTGAAACAAGCAAGAAAAAGTTCGCAGCCGAAGCCCTCAAAGAAAAGGTTCGCGATTTGGCCGCTAAGGAATCGCGTGCTGAGTTCGAGGCAAAGCAGACGACCAGCTTGTTGAAAGATCAAGCGAAAGAAGCCGCCGATGCGGTCAAGCCGGCCGAAGAAGCCATTCACAAGGCGGTCGAAGAGTTGCGTCAGGCGAATACGGCCGACCTGAGCAAACCCTTGGAAAAACAAGAGAAGGCAGCTGAGGCGTTGAAAGAAGCCCGGAAGACTGTCGATGAACTGATCGTCAAGGAAGAGAAGAAGCGCACCGATCCCCTTGAAGCCGTCAAGGCCGCCAAGGAGAAGGTCGAACAGATCATCAAAGAGCAGACAAAAGCCAAAGAAGATACGGAAGCGACCAAGGGGACGCAGAACGAAAAACTGCCGATGATTGCTAAAGAGCAGAAAGAAATCACCAAAAAGACGGACGAGCTGAAGAACACACCGCTTCCCGAAAAGCCGGAAGTTAAGAAGGCTTTGGAAGCGGCGATCAAGGCTCAGGAGAAGTCCGAAAAATCACTCGATGCCAAGAAGGGTCTTGAATCGGTCAAGAATCAGGAAGAGGCGTTGAAAGAACTGAACACGGCCAAGAAGGCGCTCGAAGATCAGGAAAAGATGATCGAAGAACGTAAAGCGGAAATCGCTGCTCTGGAAGAAGCCGATAAGAAGCTCGCCGAGCTGGCCAAAGAACAAGGCAAGATCGCCGATAAGGCCCGCGAAGAAGAGAAGCAGGGGAAGAAAGACAATGCCCCGATGCTTGCCAAGGAGCAAGCTGATCTGAAAGCCCCCACCAAAGAAGTGGGCGACATGATCAAAGATCTGGCGCCGAAGGCTGCGGAAAAGATCAAAGAAGCCAGCGAAAAGATGGAGATGGCCAAGGATAACTTCGACAAGAAGGATCTACCGCCGGCCGCGAAAGAGGGCGATAAGTCCAAGATGAAGCTCGAAGAAGCGCGTAACGAAGTCGCCAAGGAACTGAACAAGAAGAAGGCCGAGGAAGCGATCGATCAACAGGCTCTGCAGCCAAATATGGTCGATCCGCAGAAAGCGGCCGAGCAGGTGGCCAACGCGCTCGAGCAGAATAAAGAAGCCCAGATGCAGGCGATGAACGCCGCCGACAAGCTGGGCATGCAGCCGATGATGATGGACAAAAAGAACCCGGCCGCCGACCTGAAGAAACTTCAGAAGGAAGTGGCCGATAAGGCGAAGGAACTCAACCAGCCCGAAGCACAGAAAGCTGCCGAGATGGCTGCCGAAGCGATCATGATGGGCGATCTTATGAAGGCGGTGGAGAAACAACAGGAAGCCATTGAGGCCTTGAAGCCGAAGATGGGTGAACCTAAAATGGGCGAAGCCAAAATGGGTGAGCCTAAAATGGGCGAAGCCAAGATGGGCGAGCCTAAGATGGGCGAGCCTAAGATGGGTGAACCGAAGATGGGCGAGCCCAAAATGGGTGAGCCGATGATGGGCGAGTCCAAGATGGGAATGGGCATGGGCGAACCGATGCCCAGCGAAGCCAAGACTCCGGGCGAACTAGCCAAAGCTCAGGAGCAGATCAAGCAAGCGACCCAGGCCTTGCAGAATTCCATGATGGCCAACAATGCTGCCAAGGCCGCGTTGCAGCAAGCTCAGGCGTCTGCTCCCATGGCCGTTCAACCGCAGTTGGCGGAAGCGCAGCAAAAACTTGAGGAAGCTCAGGAGAATCTGAACAATGCCACGCCCGCCCAGGCGGCCGAGGCGAACATGCAGGCTCAGATGGCCCTCGAAAAAGCCCTGCAAACGCTCAACCAGGTGCAGATGCAGCAACAGGCCAAAGCGATGGGCATGGAGATGGGGATGGGCATGCCGATGATGGGAATGGGGATGGGAATGCCAATGATGGGCATGGGAATGGGTATGGGGATGCCCATGATGGGGATGGGCATGGGAATGGGAATGGACATGGGACCGGACAATATGGACATGACGCCGGGCAAAAGCAGTGAGCAGGCCACCAAAGGCAAGCTCAGCAACGCCACTTCTGGAGGCAAAGACACCACCGGCGATGGCAGCCTGATCAAACTGCCGGCCCGGCAGATGGAAATGTTCCGCCAAGCTCAAAATGGCCTGCTCCCACCTGAGTTCAGCGCCATGATCGGCCAGTACATGAAGAACATCAACAACAAAAAGCCGGCAACTGCGCCGAAGTAGTCGAGGGAATCTAGCATACTAACCCGAAGCGTAAGCGAGGCAATCACCGAAGCGTTAGCGTTATGAACTGAAGCGCAAACAGAACCTCGCTAACGCTTCGGGGCTTAGCCTCGCTTACGCTTCGGGTTAGTGTGAGTCGCTCTTTACCAATCTGCTTTCTTTGCTCTGTTCTCGGTCCACCATTTTTTCTTTGCCGCAAAATGTGTGATTCATGAAATTTAGCATCACGATACTAACACTGGTCTGCACCACTTTGTCTGGTTTCGGCGCTGATGAAAAGAAGCCGAAGATCGACGATGAAGTGAAAAAAGCAACCGCCAAAGGCTACGAATGGCTCGCTACCAAACAGAACAGCGATGGTTCCTGGGGAGACAGCAATTTTCCTCACAATACGGCCATCACCGGTTTCGCGTTGCTGGCATTCATGTCGCAGGGGCATCTGCCCACTGAAGGAAAGTATGCCCGCGAAGTCTCCAAAGGCGTGCGCTTCCTGATGGCCTCCCAACGCGAGGACGGCTACCTGATCGGCGCTCATTCGGGAAACATGTACTGCCACGGCATGGCCACGCTGGCGCTCTCGCAAGTATGGGGAATGACCGGCGATGAAGACGTGAAGAAGTGCCTGAAAAAAGCGGTCCAGTTAATCGTCAAGTCACAGTATAAGGACGGAAGCGTCAATCATGGCGGCTGGACCTACGATCCATCGCCAGTCGGACGTCCAGCGGATATCTCGCTCACCATCATGCAAGTGATGGCTCTACGCGGCGCTAAGGACAGCGGCATCGACGTCCCCAACGATACGATGAAGATGGCGCTCAGTTACATCAACAGCTGTTACGATGAAGCCTCGGGCGGCTATACCTATCACCCCAAAGATCATCAGCCAGGTTTCGCTCGCACGGCGGCCGGGATTTGCGTTCTTAAACTCTGCGGCGACTACGAGAAGAAGGTCGATCGTTCGGTCGAATATCTCAAAAAGACGATGGAACTAACGCATGGCCATTACTGGTACGGCCACTATTACGCCTGCCACGCCATGCATCAAGTCGGCGGCAAAGACTGGGAAGATTACTACAAATCGATGCGCCGAAAATTCTTGGACATGCAGTCGCCGGACGGCAATTGGACCCGTCGTACCGAAGCCGCCGGCCCGACGTATCAAACCGCTATCGCGATCATCGCTCTGTCGGTGCCTGCGAACTACCTGCCGATTTTTCAAAGGTAGATTGCTAGAACAGGCCTGCACAAACATCGTGGCGGCAGGCCTCCCGGCCTGCCGTTCTTCTGAACAGGGCGGGAAGCCTCGTCATCAAATACAAGTCGGGCGGTTTTTTGAATCCGAGCCTGAGAGGCTTGTTCTGTCAGCCTAGGCCGTAGTCCCTGAAAGGGACGGAGGCCTGGTTTTGCTGCAACCACGTGCGTCGGCCCTGTAAGGCAACGCCTTGAAGGATTTTTTGAACCCATTTAGCCCGCAGTGAATATACCGGGGGCGTACCTTGGAGTGGCAGACGCGCTCGCCCCCGTGTATTCACGGGGGCTAAATGGCGGGAAAGCATCTCTGATGTCTGTGCAAGGGGACCTCGCAGCTGCCCTGTTTTGTCGCAAAAAGTCCTTCACGGCGTTGCCTGTAAGGCCCGTTCAAAGGGATTGCAAACGCGCTGAACGGTCCTTTCAGGGCCGAATTCAAAAAGCTCGTTGACCCAGGCCTTTGGCTTGGGCTATAAGAATGAGCCTTTCAGGCTCAAGGCGGCCATGAGGTAAAAGTTTGGAGCGACTCGATTCCATCATCGAAACCCCAAGCGGACAGCCGCTAGCTGCTCACGTTCTGCCATTGACGCTGATTCCGACCGAGTTTCCCTTGCCCTTTGCCGAACCATTGCCGCTGCCAGCAGTAATAGAGCCGGTCCCGCTAGTGCGAATGCTGGCGGCGCCGACGGCATCGCGACGACTGGCGGAGAGTTTGATTCTTTTTGTTTCGACTATTCTGTTCTTGCGCAATGGCTATTGAGCCTTTTGGGGTGCCGACCGGCTCCATGGCGCCAACGCTAATTGGCAATCACAAGGTGGCAGCCTGTCCTCGGTGTGGCTTTGTCATTCGCGTTGGCGATGCGGGCAAATCGGCGCCTCAGCATCTGAAGGTGGCTTGTCCGAATTGCGGCGTAGGCGATATCGACATTTGCAAGGCGCCGGATATCGCCGGCGATCGACTGTTAGTGGATAAAAATATCTTCACCCTACGACGACCACAGCGCTGGGAGCCGGCCGTTTTTCGATGCCCATCCGATTTGACGAAACCGTACGTGAAGCGCGTCATTGGCCTGCCGGGAGAGAAAATTCTTATACAAGGCGGCGATGTCTTCATTGATGGACACCTCGCGCGGAAGTCATTAAGGCAGGCATTCGAGACCCGAGTGCCGTTGTTCGATATGAGCCATGTCCCGCCCGGCGAAGGTTGGGCCAAGCGCTGGGTGATTGAAAGCAAGCTACCGGCTCCGGCCGGTAAGGACGAGGTGGAGTCCACCTTGAAGGTTGCCGGCAATGAACTGCATCTCTACGGCTTATGGGCGTCGCAGGTGCCGATCTGGATCGCCTACAAGCACCATCGATTTGACGACACCGTCAATACGGAGCGAGAAGAAATCATTCGCGACGCCTTTATCTACAACGGCGTCAACGCCGAAAACAATGCCGAGCCCGTTCACGATTTTCTTGCCGAATTCGAGTTAGAAGTCGTGGGCGGCGTTGGCGCCTTTTACTGCCGGATGTCGGATGGCGCGGACTACGTTACCGCGGAGTGTCCGGTCGGCGGCGCAAAGCGCGATGCCGAACTCAAAAGCGATGGCAAGGGCGGGCTCAGTGTCATCCACGTCGGCCCGCAGAAGCCGTTGCAGGAAAAGAAGATCTACCGCATACGCATGGCCTTTGTCGATCGCCGGGCTTCATTTGCTGTAAATGGCTCTGAGCCGGCCGTGTCGGTTGATCTCGATGCCGTGCCGACTCGAGCTGATGTCGCTTCGCCGCTTGCCTTTGGCGTTCGCGGCGTGAACGTGATCGTCCGTCAATTGAAAATCGATCGCGATATTTATTACCGATCCGACGTACGCGGAATCAACCAGAATGGGGTGAACGAAAAGCCTTACCAGCTTGGTTCAAATGAATATTTCATGCTGGGCGACAACAGCGCCAACTCGGACGACTCACGCTATTGGCCCATTCCCGGCGTCCCCGAGAAGAACTTTCTGGGCAAGCCTTTTCTACTGCATCAACCAAGCCGTATGACTCATTTGACCGTGAACGGCCGGGAGCGTTTATTCCAGTCGATCGATTGGTCGCGCATCCGTTTTCTACGTTGAAGTATTGCAGGTGATAACGCCGTCCGCACGCGAAATCGCTATCTCATTCCTTGGAACTTTTGAATCCCGAACGAGCGAACTTCATGCTTTCATCCGCAACTGATGCCAGACCGACAATCTCAACCGAAGCCAAGCTGGAGGCCCCGCGCGATACGACGCGCGAAGTGTTCGAAACGGTTGTCTTTGTCGTCGTGCTCGTGCTGATGCTCAAGCTCTTTGTCGCAGAGGCTTTCGTCATTCCCACCGGGTCGATGGCCTCGACGCTTTGGGGCGATCAAGTGCGGTGCACCTGCCGGGAGTGCGGTTATAAATTTCCGATCAACGCGTCCGATAACGGTCGCGATGCGGTGGTCGGCTACATCTGCGAAAACTGCGGCTTCATCTGCGTCGATCGCGATGCGAGCCAGGACCTTTCCAGCGTCAAAAGCGGCGACCGGGTGTTGGTGTCGAAGTACGAATATCATCTGCGCGAGCCAAAGCGATTCGAAGTGCCCGTCTTCAAATTCCCCGTCGAGCCATTTTCGCCGGTCGAAAAAGGGGGGATGAATTACATCAAGCGGCTGGTGGGCCTAAGCGGTGAAACAGTCGCCGTCTTCAATGGCGATCTCTACACGTGCAAAGACCTGACCTATCAGAATATCCCTCAGGAACAGCGCCCGCCCCACCCCGAAGACGCCTGGCAATTCCGCTATATGTATACGAAAGACCCAGCGGCCAAAGAGCATTTCAGGGCCGGAAAATTCGAGATCGTCCGGAAGTCGCCGGATGAAATTCTGGCGGTTCGTCGTATCGTATTCGACCTCGACCATCAGCCCACCGGCCGTCAAGGAGTTCGTCGCCAACGCTGGCATTCTGAAGGCGAAGGCGGTGGTTGGCAGATGGAGCAAGCGGGCTTCAACCATTCGGGCAACGACGCCGGGTGGATGCGCTATCAGCATATCAACCCGTGGGATGACACGACGTTGTCGCCCTTCCATATCGTCGATTTCATTTCGTACAACGTCCCGCGCGATCGCAACATGGCGCCATTCATGACCGATTGGCGGCGCCACTGGGTCTCCGATTTGATAGTCGATTGCAAAGTCGAACTGACCTCGGCAGATTCAGAATTCACCTTGGAACTGGCAAAAGGGCGCGATCGGTTTCAAGCAGTGTTCATCAAAGGCGAATGCCAACTGAATCGAATCACTACGAGCAGCACGGGTCAGAAAACCGAGATCTTGGGCAGCCATGCGACCAAAATAGATAAGGCCGGGAAGTATGATGTCCGCTTCGCCAATGTCGATTCCCGGTTGACCGTTTGGGTCGATGGCCGACCAATCTCGTTTTCCAAAGAACAGACCGATTACGCGCCCCCCGACCCCCGAAAAGCGTTTGAGCCTTTCGACGAGAACGATCTGCAACAACCCGCACGCATCGGCGCCAAGGGAGACGTGAAAATTTCGAAGGTAAGCTTGTGGCGCGATTTACTCTATCGCTGTGCCTGGGAGTCGAAGCCGATCGGCAACCACCGTCCCTTCGATCCGATGCCGGGCGAATTCCCGGATTGCGATGACGTCGAGACCTATTACGTTCAACCCGGGCACTATCTCATGTTCGGCGACAACATCAATTCGAGCTCGGATAGCCGCCTTTGGGGGCTCGTACCCGAGCGCTTGCTGCTGGGGCGCGCGGTTATGATCTATTGGCCGATCGGGCGCATGGGGGTCATTGAATAATGGAAGGCGCCTTGAGCGGCGAAATCACCGTCCGCGTCCGCTATGCCGAGACCGACCGAATGGGGCTATTGCACCATGCGAACTATCTCGTCTATTTCGAGCAGGCGCGCACCGAACTGCTGCGCGACCAGGGACTGACTTATAAGGACATGGAAGACGCCGGCTTTCTGCTGGTGCTGACCAAAGTGGAAGTGCGTTACAAACTGCCGGCGCGTTACGACGAACTGCTCACGATTCGCACGACCGTGGTTCGCAGCACCCCCATCCGCATTGAACATAAATACGAAGTGATGCGCGAAGGACGACTGCTCGCCGAGGGGAATACCACTCTTGCCTGCATCGACCGCGAAGGAAGAATCCAAGCCCTCCCCGAGTGGTTTTTGGAACGAAGGGTGAAACCTACTGATGGAGAACCGCGCACGAAGTAAGTGGTTCGCTTTCGGGATTTCATCTGCTCGTTCACACTAACCCGAAGCGTCAGCGAGGCAATCTCCGAAGCGTTAGCGATATGATCGGCGGGCTAACCTCGCTAACGCTTCGGAGTCTGCCTCGCTTACGCTTCGGGTTAGTGTGAAGTTGGATCTCAGTCCCGTTGTGTCAATTGTGGTTGTGCTCTAACCTTTTCGTCAGAGTTCGCTAGTTCTTTGGTTGTTCGGTGCGGAAAGTGGTGCCGGTGCGTGGAAGAACCTGTTCCGATATCTCCGTGCCCGGTGGTGTGTTGCGCCAGCCTTTGCGGGTCTTGCCCATTTCGAAACCGAGTTCGTACATTCGGCGAAGTTCAACCGGGTCGAACGATAGACTGTTCGAACTCAGTTTCACTTCCTGCGGGATGGCTATCAAATGAAACTCCATGCTGCATAACATGGCCATGTTGAAGATTCGGAAAATGTCGTTGCGGCTGCCGGCATAAAGCATTGAAGAAACCGCCCCCGCTGTGACATCGATGAAGCGCCGTCGCACCGTCTCGGTGTCGGCATAGAGCTTGCCTGAAGAGATTACGTAGACGTGCGAGCCGGGCCGGGCGCAAGGCTTTCTCGGGTCAGATTTCGCCATGGACATTGGCACAAAGACAGCCGCTGAGGCGCCACCGTCTACGTGCAACTCTTCGAATTTTTCGCCGTCCACTTCGACATCAATTAACACCGGGGGCAAGACCGCAGGCACCGATCCGGAAGCGAGAACGACTTTGCGGTAAAGATCCACCGCGTCCGGGTTATTGCTGGAAGCGATGGCGCCCATATCCCAGATGATCAACCTACGCGTATCGAGATTGGTCGTGCCGATGTAAAGGCGTCGGCCGGCCGCGTGGGCCGCCGCAACTTCTTTCAGCAGTTCGGGAGTGATGGCCTCTTCAATCTTCCGTTTCAGCGGCGCCGACGAAGCGATTGAATCGGAACAGAGAATGGCGAGCCAGGCACGTTGTTCGAACACATCGCTCTGGCGAACGCGTAGGTATGTCTCGCTGATGAAGTCATCATAACGTTGGCCTAGAAAGGCAAACGTCGCAATAAAGGCCCCGGTACTGATGCCCGTCACTACATCAAAAGTCGGACGATTGCCCGCCGCCGTCCAACCGGCGAGGACGCCAACATCAAAAGCGCCGTGCGATCCGCCGCCTGAAATCGCTAGGACATTGATCGGCGGCAAGGTCTCCTTGGCGGCAACCACTTGCACGTCGCTCGCTTTGGGCGTCGAAGTCTGCTTCGGCGAGGCGACGACTCTGGGATCGATCGGCGCATCGCCGTCCGCCGGTTGGCTGACGTTAATCAGGCGGGCCTCGCGCACATTCGCCGGAATCGGTGGCCGTTTCGTGATGAGGCCGCAGCCGGCTTGGCTAAGCAACGACAGCATGATCAAACAGACAAAATGGCGAGACCGCATGACCGTCATCCTGCTCCGAACGATCCAACGATCGAAAGCGAAACGTTTCCGCAACGGGTCAGTGAATAATCGGTAACGGAGAAAGTAGCAATGGGAAGATTTTTGGAGCGTAAAACGAGTTGCGCAAACAGAGTCTAGGAAAAAGGCAGCTTGCCCTTCCCAACCTCCCCCCTGGCTTTGCGGGGGGAAGGCAGGGTGGGGGGAACGGCCGCGAATGTTGCGACAGTTGTTGATGGGCGGGGCGCTCTGCCCCCACCCTGCCCTCCCCCTGCAAAGCCAGGGGGAGGGTAAGAGCACGCTTGGCGTGGCTACACTCGCCGTGGGTATTGATGGGCGCGCCTCGGCTTGAGCTCAAACTCGGTTCTGTTATACTCTTCCATCGCCCTGGGAGCAGGAAGCATGAGTTATCTCGAATGGATGCTGGTGGCTGTGGGCTTCACAGGCGCGTGGACGCTGGTAGTCTTCACTCGTGCCTTGAAGCGACATTTTGGGCGAGTTGCCTCGTTCACTCAGCATTTTTCGCCGAAAGGCGGTTGCACCGAAGCCATTGTTGCCGAGCTTAATCGGGCTCGCCGTGAGATTCTCGTCCAGGCTTACTCCTTTACCTGTCCGATGATTGCGACCGCTTTGATCGCCGCACGCAAGCGCGGCGTGACCGTTCATATTCTGCTCGACCGCGCTAACGAGAAAGAGACTTATTCCGAGCTCGGCGCCTTGGAGAAACAAGGACTGGACGTTCTGATCGACGCCCATCATGCGATCGCCCACAACAAAATCATGGTTGTGGATCGCCGCGTTCTGCTCACGGGAAGCTTCAATTTCACCCGGCAAGCAGAGAATGAAAATGCGGAAAATCTGCTAGTCATCAAAGGCAATCGCACTCTCGTGCAAGCCTACGTCGATAACTTCATGGCCCATCGCGCTCATGCTCAAGCACCCGGGACAGTCATGAGCGAGCCTCTTGTTGGCGGCGAAAACCGGCGAGCGGCGTAAATCGCTATTCGTCTTCCTCGTCGGCAGCATCGAAGTTTTCGGCTGGAACTGACAAAAAACTGTCATCACCTTCAGCCGCCGCCACCGGCGCTGTTTCTATTCTGTCGATAGTAGATGATGGGTTCAACGCAGGCTCAGAAGCGTTTTGATTGCTCTTGGGTCCAAGTCCGCTTCGCCAGATCACCAGCAGTCCCAATGCGGCTATCAGCACTACGGAAACAAAATGGGTGAAGTTAAGCCGAGTCTTCTTTTGTGCCTGCACTTGCAAGCTCGGCGCGGGGACGAACGCAATCTCGGATCGCGATAAAGCCACCGTGCGTTCCAGCGCTGCTTGCAAATTCGGCGCGTCCACCAAAGTGCCGAGCGAGGAATTGATCAAGGTATCAGACATGGAACTGCCTGCTGAGCGTGAGTGCTCGCGCAGGGCGATGACGACATCTGCCGGAGTTTGAAAGCGATCGCGGCGGCGTTTCGCCATCAATTTTTGGACGATGCCGAGAATATCCTCGGGCACCCCGCTGCGAAGATTGCCGATCGGCGTCGGCTCATGCTCGCACTGGGCATAGAGTTTGTCTACGACCGCATTGAAGCGGGCGAATGGCGCCGAGCCGGTCAGGAGAAAGTAGAACGTGCAGCCGAGGCTATATAGATCTGAGCGGATGTCGGTGCTGCGACAATCATCCACTTGCTCGGGAGACATGTAGTCGGGTGTACCGATCAAGGCGCCGGCGCCGGTCAGATTATTGAACGCAGAATCGGTCGCAAGCCCTTCGCTGCGCGTCAGCCCTAAATCGAGGAGTTTGACGATCCGATCGTGCTTGGTCAGCAACAAGTTCGATGGCTTCACATCGCGGTGCACCAAACCGGCTTCGTGCGCGTGCTGCAAAGCGTTTGCAGCTTGAAAGATGCAGCGGCAGGCATCGGCGATTGGCATCGGCCCGTTCTCAAGAACATATCGGCCTAGATCGACTCCTTCAAAATATTCCATGGTGAAGAAGATGGAATGCGGTAGAAAGTCCGCATCAATGGCTTGGACGATGTTCGGATGGCGGATTCGGCCAAGGGCGCGGATTTCCCGCTGAAACCGGGCAATCATCCCGGGATGCCGGGCGTGTTCTTCTGAGATCAATTTCAAAGCGACGATTCGATTGATTTTCCAGTTGCGAGCGCGAAAGACACGCCCCATTCCTCCTTCGCCAATCGGCTCGAGAAGAACATAAGAGCCGAGAAAGAGTTCGGAAGAGGCCCCGACTAGAATTTGCTCTGCTTGAAAAGGCGTAAGCCAGCCGCGATACACCAGTTCCCGTGCCAGAATTGTTACATCCTGGCAGAGCGGCAGCATCGAGTCCGTCAACTCATCAAATTGTTCGGGTTCAAGCAAGCGCTCGTCGGCAAGCGACTCGGTGAAACCCGAGGTGTCCACGAGATTCATAGGAGAGATTCTAGATTCATGGCCGTTGACAAGATGTTAAGAGGAGTATACTTAGGTGAGACGAACTCCCCTAGTTAAAATTCCTTCATCCGAATAAAAATATCAAGTTCATCTGTCACAAGAAAATGGCAGCTTACAGCAGCGTAAATGTTTTGATTGAGCCGCTATTTTGGACCATTGAATTCGGTAGACAGGCGTTCGGCAACTTGTGCGGGCCTAAGATTGAAGATTGTCCGTCCCTCGGTGCTCCAGACGCCGCGCTCGAAAAAGAGTATGGCCGAGCCCTGACGCGGCAACGGGACAGCTGCCACCTCTTCCATTTCACCGCCTTCTATTGCTTCAAATCGGATTGTTGCTCCGACAATGGCTACCGTTCGTTTTCGCCTCTTCTCCCGCAAAAATTCGACGTCGCTATCAAAGTCGCAGCCTATCCAGCGTAGGCCTCGGGGTGTGCCGCTTCCTGCCGCTTTTTCCAGAAACAGGTGGGCGAGTCGTTCAACCTGTAGACGAAACGATTCGCGAGCACGCTCCGCCTGAACGACAGGCGCAAGTCGTCGGCAATGCCAGAGGAACCAGAGTAAGCCAAGCGCGAACGCGCCGACAAGCCAGGGCCAGAGGGTATTCCAATCCATTGTTTCTACAGTGTGCAACTTGGCGCCGACAACGGGAAAATTAAGGAGTGCACCTTTTTCTAGGACGAAAGAGGCCGATAGTAAACGAGCCGATGTTGGCGCAGCAAGCGGAGTGCCGTACGCATACGCTCCTTGATATATTCCGGATTTCGCCCGTAGAACTTTTCAATCAGCGCTTCATCATCCATGCCCGAACGTACGGATTGCTCCCACAAGGCCGCTCGCTGCCGCGATCGTTCTCCCTCAATGAAGCCGGTAGCCACATTGAAAGGAAACATCAGCGCGGCAATCATGAGAAGTAAAAAGGGCCCCCACTTGGAAAATCGCGGGCTACCGTAGATCAAGAACAGAAAATAAGCAGTGCCAAGTGCAGGCCAAACCAAGCCGGTATAACGAGCCGCCATGCCCATGTAGCCGGGGCCTTCGTCATCGCCGAGGAATCCGCAGCGCCCCCAGCCGATGCCGAAGGCGACAAATGCCAAAGCTGCGAGAAACAGCATCAACCCAAGCGCACGCGGGCGCTCGGCAATACGTGAGGCGAAAATACGTCCTAGAAACTGCAGCGACTCAAAACCAGCTAGTGAAATGACAAACGCGGAAATGGGCCAAAGCCCGGTTGCCGCCGGTCCAAAGGCCATCGACAACGCTTGCAGCGCGATGCGTGTCGATTGCCAGATTGCCTCACGGTAGCCGCCCCAGACTTCGACCGGGTCCGGATGCCACGCAGGCCGAACATAGCCCTGCCGATAGGCGACGATGTAGAAAGGCACGGCCAAGACCATCAGAGCCATCGGCACAGCAAGCCGCAAGGTCTGCCCCGTTTGGGTAGAGCAAATTATCCAAAATATCAACGCGATGAACCAAAGGGCCATGAACGGACCGTAGGCTAATCCGCCGGCGCCGCAGCCGAGCAGCAGGAACGTCATGGCCCCGGCTTGGAGACCTCGCTTGCCCAGGTTCTCGCGATTCGTGAAGAGGATGATGCGAAGCAAGATCCCGGCGAAGAGCAGATTCATCATGAAGCAGATCTGATAGCCCATCAGCCAGTTTTCGCCTTGGCCGGTGTGCAAAAGCGTGAGCGGAAAAAACGCATCCGCAAAGTTCAATCGGCCGCGCAGTGTCTTCGCCGTATCGATCATCAACAGAGCAAGGAAAGATACTCCAAGCAACGTGAGCCAGATGCCGGCGCTGAAATCGCCGGTGATTTGGACGATCGGCAGCCAGATCAATCTAGGCAGCGGGAAGCGGTGTTCGTTGTGCAGTTGCCATAGCCAGGGAACAAATGGCTCTTCACCAGTTACGGCAGGAATGAACTCCCATTCATCAATGATCGGGCCCGGATGCGGATAGCGCAACAGGAACACGACGACTTGCAAAGTCATCGCCGCCCAGATGCCATAGACGAACCACCAGGTTCGGCGGGTCGAGCGATCCGCCCGAGGTGCGCTTGTCAACATAGGCTTGTCGGAATACCTTAGTAGAATCGGTTTTGAAACTTTTCGCACCGTTGTGAAGGACGTTATAGCATGGTCGAGCGTCGCTCGGAACTGACACGGCGTTACCACCGCAAGAAAAAGATGCGCAAGCTAAAGGATAAGCTGGTCACGGTGCAAGGCGCCGACCGCGAGAAAATCCTCGGCAAGCTGCGTGCAATCAGCCCTTGGTGGAAAGAACCCGTCAAGGCGTAAGGTTAACGGGTCAACGCACTTTTTCTAAGTCACGCCAAAACTCCGGATATGTCTTCGCGACGCATCCGGGGTTTCGAATCACTATTCCCGGCACGCGCAGCCCGATCAATGCCATGCTCATGGCCATCCGGTGGTCGTTGTAGGTGTCGATGACGGCGCCATGCAATGGCGCCGGCGTAATCTTCAAGCCATCCGAAAACTCCTCAACGCCTACGCCGACTTTACGAAGCTCGGTGGCCAGCGCCGAAATGCGATCCGTCTCTTTGTGCCGAATATGCGCCACATTGCGAATCGTCGTCGGCCCTTCTGCAAAGCACGCCACGGCAGCAAGCGTCATCACCGTGTCGCTGATGGCGTTCATATCAATGTCGATGCCTTTGAGCTGGCCGCCGTGAACGGTAATTCCCGAAGTGCACCTCTCAATTCGACAGCCCATCTTTTCCAGAACATCGACGAAACGCACATCGCCTTGAAGGCTGTTTTCGGGAAGGTCGAGCACCGTCACGCGCCCTTGCAAGATGGCGGCGACGGCGAAGAAATAGCTGGCAGCGGAGGCATCGGGTTCGATGAAGTACTGCGACAATTCCTTCGATAAACCGGGTGAGGCATAGAATTCACCCGACAAAGGGCGTTCAACCTTAGCTTCCCACTGAGTAAGCATCTGCAGAGTCATCTCAATGTAAGGCTCTGAGACTAAAGGCCCATCCAAGTAGATGTCAGTGCCAAACCGAGAGAAAGGCGCGATCATGAGCAGGGCGCTCAGAAATTGACTACTGATGTTACCGCGAATATGTACTGGACCACCTTCCAGTCCATTAGCTTCGATAATAACCGGCGGGCAGCCATTGCAGGCTTCGCTGTATACATTCGCGCCAAGTTCCCGAAGCGCTACGAGCAAGTCCTCGATCGGCCGTTCGCGCATACGCGCAATGCCATCAATCCGATAACGACCGGTTGCAAGAGAAACCATCGCGGTGAGAAATCGCATCGACGTTCCCGAGTTCGCGACGAATAAATCAGCAGTTTCGGCCGGAATGACTCGATGTGAATTTGAGGCAACATGAACTTCCGATTTCGACCAGTCGACCTCGATCTGAAAACCAAGTTTGCGCAGGCAGTCGATCATCACCTCTGTGTCTTCGCTGCGAAGGCGCCATGCAAACGGCAGCCCTTGGGGGCCTTGGCGAGCGCCGCTAGCACCAGCGCCCGGTTGGTAATGCTCTTCGAACCCGGAACGGTCACCTCAACCGCAACGCCGGAAGCAGCAGGCATGATTTCGAGTTCGTTGGGATAGGCTTCATGCATCGCTGGATTCCGCATTCCGAATTCCGCACTCCGAATTTCCATAAGTCACGCGCACCAGAAAAAGCCCTCGGGCAGGTGCTGTGGGCCCAGCCTGGCAGCGGTCTTCGGCGCGCAAGATTTCTTCTACCTTCTGCACAGGCCAATGGCCTCGGCCTACGTTCATCAGGGTGCCCGCAATCGTTCGCACCATGTTGTAGAGAAAGCCATCGGCTTCCACTTCCATGCGGATGTACTTGCCGACGCGCTTGACTGTAAGCTCTGTTATGGTCCGGACGCTCGTGTGGCGATTGGGCCATTCCGTTTCAAAGCTGTGAAAATCGTGTTCCCCACATAAGCATCGGCTTGCCTCGGCCATCTTGTTCACATCGAGCCGATGCCTACTTTTCGTCGCATAGCGATACCGAAATGGCGAGCGCATCTCCGAATCATCAATGACATAACGATAGCGTTTGCGAATCGCATCGCGGTTGGCGTCAAAGCTGTCCGCCGCCACGCTGCAATCGCGGACGACAACATCTGCTGGCAGATTGGCGTTCAACGCGCGAAGCAAGATTGCAGGCGCTAAAGCATTGTCGCTGCTAAAGTTCACCACCTGACCGAGCGCGTGGACGCCGGCATCCGTCCGGCCGCTCGCATTGGCAAAGGTCTTGCGCCCAGTCACGACCTCAATGGCCTTTTCGAGCGTCTCTTGCACGGTACGAGCATTGAGTTGCGTCTGCCAGCCATGGAAATCGGTGCCATCATAGCTTAGGGTGAGCTTCAAATTGCGCATCGAGGAACAGACGATTGAAGGTTATCGAACAATCCCGCGGCGCATCAATTCCTCGGCCACTTGCACCGCATTGGATGCCGCGCCTTTGCGAAGGTTGTCGGCCACCACCCACAGGTTCAGCGCCTTCGGGTTGCCCGGATCCTGCCTTACCCGGCCCACGTAGGTGCTATCGGTGCCGGTGGCGTGGATCGGCTGCGGAAACTCGCCCTTTGTTTCGTCCATCAGAATCACGCCCGGAGCCCGACGCAACGCCGCCTTCGCTTCTTCCACGGAAATCGGCCTTTCGAACTCCACGTTGATCGATTCGCTATGGCTCACTTTCACCGGCACGCGCACACAGGTCGGCGATACCGAAATCGATTGATCCCCCATGATTTTCTTTGTCTCATGGATGACCTTGTTTTCCTCTTCCGTGTAGCCGTTGGCGTCCAGCGTCCAGTCGAGCGTGATGACGTTCCCCGCCAACTGCGCCCGATGAGCGGTCGGCTTCGGCACCACCTCGCCCTTGACCCACGGCCCAAGTTGATCTTCGAAATCCTGCAGTCCCTTCGCGCCCTTGCCGGATGACGATTGATAAGTCGAAACAATGATGCGCTTCACCTTGGCGATGTCGTGCAAAGGCTTTAGCGCGACGCAAAGCGGGATAGCCACGCAATTCGGGTTAGCGACGATTCCTTTCTTGATGTGCTGCAACTGCTCGGGGTTCACTTCAGGTACAACCAACGGCACATCGGGATCCATGCGCCAGGCGGAAGAATTATCGACGACAATCGCGCCGGCC
Source organism: uncultured Planctomycetota bacterium (assembly GCA_963718635.1). Classification (GTDB taxonomy): domain Bacteria; phylum Planctomycetota; class Planctomycetia; order Gemmatales; family Gemmataceae; genus JAIOQJ01. Next base: position 1,459,883 of record OY970367.1, read on the forward strand.
TTGGCAGCGATCGGGCTGAATTCCTTGCTAATTGATGATGGCGTGCTCGACAGTACGATCTGCACGCCGGCAAACGCTTCCGCCCGAAGCGCTTCAATCTGGTACGTTTTACCCGCGAACTGGATGCTCTTGCCAGCGCTCTTTTCCGAGGCGAGAAACTTGATGGTCTTAACCTTAAAATCGCGCTCTTGAAGCACTTGACGCATCAAGTCGCCAACGGCGCCAGTCGCCCCTACTACTGCCACGTTCGGTAACACGCTTCGCACCTCTCGAATAAGTCGCCTTCGCAGATCTTTCTCTTCTCAAGATAAGATTTGCGGAAATAGGTTCCATCTCTTTTTGTGAGAAAAGAGCAGCAGTTAGCTCGCAAGGCTTTAATCGAAGGGTGCGTTAACCAATTCTGGCAAAACGGAAGCTCGCCCTTCCCACCCTCCCCCTGCAAAGCCAGGGGGAGGGTGAAACGGGCGCCACGCTCGTTTCAATAACTTGCCAGAATCCGTTGGCACACCCTAGTAGAACGAATCAACGACCCGACAGTGTAACCGCCGTACATTTTTCGCACGGAGGTCGTTTGCCGCTGACGAGCGCGTCTCACGGGATACATTAACGGCGATGTTTCATTGGCAGCCGAGCGGTTTTACAACCTGCTCGAACCGAATGGGAAGGAAGCAGCGTTTTGAAACTCGCATATCTCATTTTGGCTCATCGCGCGCCCGAGCAGCTTCAACGATTGATCAAAACCTTGGACAGCGAAGAGAACCAGTTTTTCATCCATTTTGATCGGCGGGCCGAGGGTGCTTATCATCAAGCGAAGGGTCTGCTCGGCTCAATGCCCAATGTCCATTTTCTCACAAAACGCTACCGCTGCCGTTGGGGGCAGTTCAGCCTCGTCGAGGCTGCGATCGCTTGTTTAGAAGCGGCAACGGCTTCTGGTTTTCCGTTCGATTTCGTGTCGCTCATCTCCGGCCAAGACTATCCCATCAAAAGCGGAAAGGAGATCAACGAATTCTTCCAACAACATGCAGACAAATCGTTCGTTGAGTTCTTTCGCCTCGACCTGCCGAATAAATGGACAGACCAAGGGGGCCCATTTCAGGCCATGCGAAGGATCGGCCAGTGGCATTTCCCCATTCGAAGCCGGTGGATTCATCTTCCTGTTGGGCGAAAAATCCCGCTCGGCTTTTTGCCGTTCGGCGGCGCCCAATGGTGGACGCTTTCGAAAGCCTGTGCCGACTGGACGAGCACGTTCCTGCGTACGAATCCGGGCTTTGTCCGCTATTTCCGCTATACGTTTCTTCCGGATGAGTCATTCTTTCAGACGCTCCTTCTGAATTCTCCTTTTGCCGACCGGATCGTGAACGACAATCTTCGCTTCGTCGATTTCACCCGAGGCCACCCCACACCCCCGGCCATTCTAACGACCGACGATTTCGACCTGCTGCAAAGCCAGAAGACCGCCCTCTTCGCTCGCAAGTTCGACTTCGATCAAGACAGAAACATATTTGATCTGATCGATCAGAGTTTGTTGAAAGTGGTCTGAATGGATCCTACGTACAAAGAAGCGCGTTAGAGGTCCGTTTCCACGAGTTACTTGCGAAGACGCTTCAGGAAGTATTTTCCGAAGCGAGATTGATAGCCGCGACGCGAAGGCTTTGCGCAGCGGAGCGCTTCCGGCAAGCAAGCGCTCCGCTGCGCAAAGCCTTCGCGTCGCGGCTAACCAGATTTCAATTTTGTCGTTCGTTTTTCCACGATTTTCTCGGATTTGAGCTTCAGGAAATATTTTCTGAAGGTTGACTGTCAGAATGACGGGAGATTGAATGCCGACTGTCCGAACTTCATGACATTCCGCACTCCGAATTCCGCATTTCGAGTTTGAAGCGTTCGTTTTCCCACGATTTTCTCGGGAAAGCCCTTCGGGAAATATTTCCCGAAGGGTCGGTGAAAACCATGACGACGCTGGTTTGACGGAAGCATTGTTAGTAGAGTCGAGGAGTGGCGCGGTGCGAACGTTCCGATGGACAACAAGCGTAGCCGGTCTGAACACTGTCGCTACGCCCCATCTGCTTCGGTCCGTCCGTTTCCACTCCCCGCTCGGCGAACCGGACGGGCGGATTTCCCGCATCCGGCTCTCGGACTTGTCTCTCACACCTTCGCAAACAGCCGGCGTGGGCGGAAGTTTTCCAGTTGGATCAGTCCCAACTCCTCGTGCAGGTATCGTCGCGAGTACGTAGTGATACTCGAACCTCGCACGCGATGCTTCCGGCCCAGCCACCGACGCAGCCTACAGCGCACGTGATCCATCAGTGTCGCATAGACCTCCGTTACCGGACCGTAACAAAAGTAGTTGGCCCAACCTCTTAGGACCGAGTTCAGGCTTCCCACAAGTTCTTCGGTTTCCCGGCACGTCGTTCGCCCTCGGGTCATCTCGCTGACCTTCGCGGTCATGGCTCCGATCTTCTTATCCGACGGTCGTGGGCTGATATACGCACGACCGTTCCTACGCGAGTAACACCGCCCGAACGTGTAGCCTAAGAACGTGAACGTCTCTTCCGGCAGAACACACCGCCGCGTCTTCTTCTCGTTGACCGTCAACCGCAGCTTCCCCATGATCTCACGCATCTCGACCATCGCCTCGTCGGCTAGGCCTCCCGGCGTGCAGATCACGAAGTCGTCCGCATAGTTCACGATGCGAGCGTCCAAACGCCTTTGGTGACCTTGGACCTTCCAGGCCAGAATGAAGCGACGCATATACAGATTCGCCAACAGCGGAGACAAGACCCCTCCTTGCGGAGTGCCCCTCCCCTCGTCCTTGTTGCGGGTCGTCCGCGTCTTCCGCCCACGCTCGTCCGTTTCCTCGACCGCCGCTTCCAGCCATTGTTTGATGACGTGAAGCACGTGTCGATCCACGATCCGACGCGACACCGACTTCATCAGCTCGGCGTGCGGAATGCTGTCGAAGTAGCCGCTCAAGTCCGCGTCAACCACCTCCGTATAGCCATCGTCCAACAGCGCTTGCACCGCTTTCACAGCGTCGTGAGCGCCTATCCCCGTCCGGTAAGCGTGTTGCTCCGGCTGCAGGTCCGCCTCGAAGATCGGTTCGAGTATCAACACTGCCGCCATCTGCGCCACTCGGTCCCGTATCGTCGGTATGCCCAGCGGTCGTTGTTTCCCATCGGCCTTCGGAATCCATACCCGTCGAACCGCCTGGGGCTTGTACGTCCGCGTCTTCAACTCTTCCGCCAGTTCCCCAAGCCACTTCGCCGGACCGTACGTCGTGATGTCTTCGAACGTCTGACCGTCCACCCCCGCTGCTCCGTCGTTCGCTCGGCAACGAGCGTAGGCGTGCATCAGAACGTCCATCCGATACATCTTGTCGTACAGCGCATAGAAGCGGAACTCAGGTTCAGCTTTCGCTTTCGTGTGTAGTGCCGTCCGAAGCTTCTCAACCTTTTCCGGTGGGGTTGGTAGAAACATGTCAATCCCTCGGGCTGTCGCTTCTTTCGACACCGTACAAGAACTGAGGCCCCTTCCCTCCACCGGCATTACCCGGCTTCAACGGTACTACGAGCCCCTCCGCCACCTGACTTGGCCCGGCCTCTCCCTCGCGGGTCTCCGGTTGATCGTCACACGCGATCACCAAGCAGGCTTCCCGTGTTGCATGGTCTTCCTTTGAGAGCGTGCTGTCGCCCTTACTCCGGCAGGAGAAGCAACCCATTCGTTTTCGGTGCGATTGAACTCCGCACCTGGAGTCTGTGGTTGCTTCCGGCGGCCTTCCCCTTCGCGGCACAGGGTCGGCTCCTGCATCACTCGTTTTCGGAGCTTGCTGGCGTTCACGTTACATTACGGCCCACTCTCTCGCGGAGTCACTGTATGACCCTTTCCATCCAAGGCTCCGACGGCTTCGTTGCCTCCACCGCCGCTTGGATTGCTACCGGTCGGAAAACGACTAAACTTACCGGGTGGGACTTTCACCCACTGAAAAACCATACCTTCTCACGGCGCACACCGCGACGCGAAGGCTCTGCGCAGCGGCTAAAGAAGTCTCGTTTAACGCACTTTTCAGAAAATCCCATGTACTAGCTTAGGCGCGCTGTTTTGAAGGAAACCTTTTTAGAGCGTCAAGCTCGCCGGCGCTGTCATTCGCGCGTCCTAACGAGCGCGGCCACGTTGAACTTCACAGCGATTTGAGAAAGAGCCATCCAATTAGCATCGGTGGTTCTCGCTTACTCGTCCGCGGCGATACGGCGCTCGGCACAAAGAGCCGCGCACGCAGTAAGCGTCAACTCTTGATCGCAATAATGATCGAACGCGTATAGAATGAGAGATAGCTTGCTTGACGGCGATGGCGGCGGGTGTAATCATAAAGAGACACCCAACGCCCAACCCCGCCGGTTTTGCATTTTCGAAAATTCGAACACGTTCCACGAGAAGAGCTTCCATGACGTTCGTGAATCGGTTGATTCTGTCCGGCGCTGCCGGGATGTTCGCGCTGCTCTTATTCGCCGGCTGCCGGCCCAATGATCCCATTTCGAAGACCACGGAACCCCGGATCGACTATGCCAATGCCGATCGCCTCAAGCAGGTGCAGGCGATGCCGGAGCCAGCCGGGAATGCCGAGAAAATAGCCACGCGCACGCTCGGTGCCATCTCGGAGAACGAAGAGGGCGCTTCCTGGTTTTTCAAAATGCGCGGCCCGGCCGAGGAAGTTGGCAAGCAGGAGTCCGCCTTCGATAGCCTGCTGGCATCAGTCGATTTCACTAAGCAACGGGATAAGCCGGTGAACTGGCAGATGCCCGAAGGCTGGCACGAAGGACCCGACAAAGGCCGTTATGCCACACTGGTTACCGGCCCGGCCGTAGATGCGGTTGAAGTAAGTGTGATGCGCGTCGGCGGCAGCCTTCTCGACAACGTCAATCGTTGGCGCGGCGAGGTCGGGCTGGAGAAGATCACGGCCGACGACCTGAAAACCTGCACGCGTGAAGTCACCACCAAACAAGGTAAAAAGTTGATGCGGGTCGATGTCAGCGGCATGGCCAAACCTGGGCCAGCTATGGCCCCCTTCATGAAGGGTAAATAGAGCTTGCCGCTCTTTGCCTTTTCTCCTCTTCCGACGACTTTCTGCGGAGCCATCCGATGATTCATAACGATGCGGACTTGAACGGCTCAGCCGCCGACGGCGACCTGTCGCACATCTCCTTTCGGCAGATGGCGCTGAAGGCCCTGCGGCCGCTGGCTTCGCTTCAAGTGACGATCGTGCTCTTTTCGCTCGGCCTGGTGCTCGTCTTCTTCGGCACCCTGGCACAGATGAACGAGGGCATCTGGACCGTCGTCGATAAGTACTTCCGCTCCGGCTTTGTCTGGATCCCTTTCCAACTGACAGCCCAGTTTTTGCGCATCTTTTTCGAAGGCAGCCCAGATGCCTACTGGAAAGGCGCCTTTCCCTTCCCCGGCGGCTGGACCATCGGCCTGCTGATGCTCATCAATCTCACCGCGGCGCACCTTGTACGATTCCGCCTTACCTGGAAGCGCTCGGGGATCCATATCATCCATGCCGGCATGATGGTGCTGATGATCTCTGAATTGATCACCGGCATTTATGCGGTGGAAGCGACCATGACGCTGACGCTGAACGAGAGCAGCAACATCATCGACGAAACGCTTTCCACCGAGATTGCCATCACCAATGCGATTGATCAAACGTCGAACGAGGTGGTAAAGATTCCGGGTTCACTGCTGAAGCATCCTGGAGTCATCACGGACGTAAATCTGCCAGTCGATGTCGAAGTGCTGCACTATTGGAAGAACTCCAACCTGGAATCGCGAGGTGGGCCTCCGCCCGATGAATCGTGGACGTTTCTGCCAAGCCTGCATTCCTCATTTCGTCTGGCGGAGCGGCCTGAGAGTGCTGGCGTCGATCAAGATCAGCATGGCGATGCCGTGGCCGTGCGTGTCAACGTTCGCAAGAAAGGGACGGAGGAATCGCTCGGGCGTTTCACGCTTTCCATCTGGTTCTACCCGAACTCGACGTTTAACCCGCGCAATATCATCTATCCCCCCTTTACGTTTACCGTAGACGGCCGCCCATACACCATTGAGTTGCGCAATAAGCGTGACTATCTTCCTTACAGTCTGCACCTCAAAAAGTTTGAACACTCAAAGTATGAAGGCACCAACACCAACAAAGATTTTGCCAGTACCGTCGATGTGATTGACCCGGCAGAAGGAGAAGGCCGGGAAGCGCACATCTGGATGAATAATCCCCTTCGATACAAAGGGCAGAGTTTCTACCAGTATATGGTCGTCGGGCAGGACGCCGGCACTGTGTTGCAGGTCGTCCACAATCCCGGCCGGCTGCTGCCCTATATCGCATGCGCCATGGTTTCACTGGGCATGATGCTCCACTTCGGACTTCATTTGAATGTATTCCTGAAACGGAAGAAGAAGCGCGAAGCGGAGATTCGCGAAAGCTCGGCAAACGTCGGCTACGAACGCTACCTTCCCATTGCGGTAGTAGCGCTGGCGGCCCTTTGGCTTCTCTCCAAAGCCCTTATGCCTTCGACCGAAGTTGGGCAGATGGACTATGAAGGTTTCGCTGAGTTGCCGGTGATGCATAACGGACGTTTGAAGCCGATTGATACAGTTGCACGTACGACGCTGCAAGCGATCAGCAGCCGTTCGGAAGTGCAGGATGAAAATAAGAAGACGGTCGCCACCGCCATTCAATGGTACATCGACGTTTTCGACTCCCCATCGCCCTTTGTCGGGAAGGCGTCCGAATATAAAGTGTTCCGCATTGATAATGATCAGGTGCTAACCTTAATGAAGCTGCAGCCGCGGCCGGAATTCTTTCGTTATTCATTGGCTGACCTCAATCCGCGCATCCAAGTCTTCGAAGCCGAGCGAAACAAGCTGCGGGACAAAGACAGCAAGAAGTTTGACAAGCGCGATTCGAAAGTACTTGATCTTGGGAAAAAGCTTAACCTCTACGAAGAGATGCTTGAAGGCAAGACGCCCCAGCTAATCGCGCCACAGAAAGAGGGGGAAGAATGGCAAAGCTTATTCACTATCGATGGTCAAATTCAGAACACGCAGCAAGAGCGCGACGCTGCCTTTGACGAGGCGAAGGCCGATATTATGGAATTGCTGGAGCAAGGAACGCTCCGGAAGGGCATTAAGCCCGAAGAGCTTCAGGCGTTTCTGAACCGACGAATGGAACACATTCTTCGCCAGGATACTTCCAAACATCGCGATCGCGTCAGCGTTCAAGCGGCGAAGTTCACGGAGCTGATGCACCTTGCCAAAGAGCGGAAAGCGTTCGAGTTCAACGAGGCTCTCGCGACCTATCGTAATGACTACCTTGGGCGAATTACGACCGAGCAGAAATGGGACATGAAATTCGAAACATTCCTCAATCATTTTTCGCCATTCTATCTCTGCTCGTTCCTCTACGTTTTTGTCATCATCCTTGCCTGCTTATCATGGCTGATCTGGCGCGAACCGCTCAATCAGTCGGCTTTTGCGTTGGCCGTCTTCACCGTCGCACTGCATAGTGCCGCGTTGCTGGCGCGTATCTACTTGCAAGGCCGGCCGCCGGTGACGAATCTCTACTCGTCGGCCATTTTCATCGGTTGGGGCGGCGTGGTACTCTGCCTCGCCTTAGAACGTGTTTACCGCAACGGTATGGGCAACGTGCTCGCCGGCGGCATGGGCGCCCTCACCATGATGATGGCTCACTATCTGGCCGAGTCGGGCGACACGATGGAAATGCTTCAGGCCGTGCTGGACACGAACTTCTGGCTGGCGACTCATGTCACCATCGTCACGATGGGATACATGGCGACCTTTGTCGCTGGCGGCATCGGATTATTTTATATCGCCGGCGGTATCTTCACGAAGGCCGTTGATTCCGAAGTCAACAAAGTATTCGGCCAAATGCTCTATGGCGTGATCTGTTTTGCAACGCTGCTTTCCTTCACCGGCACCGTGCTCGGCGGCCTCTGGGCCGACTATTCCTGGGGCCGTTTCTGGGGCTGGGACTCGAAAGAAAATGGCGCGGTGATGGTTGTCATCTGGAATACGCTGATCTTGCACGCTCGCTGGGCCGGGCTGATCAAACTTCGCGGCATTGCCGTCCTAGCCTTGGTCGGCAACATGATCACCTTTTGGTCGTGGTTCGGCACGAACCAACTGGGCGCTGGTTTGCATGCTTATGGCTTCAACACCGAACTCGCTGAGCGTTGCCGTTACTTTTGGCTCATCCATCTGGCGTTGATTAGCGTCGGGCTGCTGCCGCAAAAATATTGGCGCAGCTTCAGCGAAGAGACACTGCGCGAACGAGCGGAGAATGCACGTTCCAACCGCCGCATTTAGCCCCCCGTGAATACACGGGGGGTAGCGCTTGCCCCCGGTCGCATTTCCCCGGTGAATACACCGGGGGCTTGCGAACGCCCCCGGTGTATTCACCGGGGGGCTTGCGAACGGCCCCCGGTGTATTCACCGGGGGGCTTGCGAACGGCCCCCGGTGTATTCACCGGGGGCTAAATGCTTTGATGTGCATCACCCCATAGGCAAATGATCGCGCCCGGGGATAGCGGGCGGGCTGAAGACGCCATTGCCACCATGTGCGAGGGCCATTAGATCGCTGGCCCCGACCGGATGCGGCAGCGCGAACGATTCACCATACATGAAGCCGCATTTGGCGCCCGCGAACGTGTTAGCGCCGCTGATGAAGTGGCGCACTTTGGCAAGCCGAGCGTCGTCGAACTGCGAGGCATAGCAACTAATCGCCGCCAGCTTTTGTTCCATCGTATCAGTGATGTCGATCACAAAATTGCCATGCCAGATCCGTTGTTCGGCATCAAAGGGAAAAGGCGCATAGACGAGGTGCGGCACGCGATAGGGTGCGGTGCCTTCGAAGCGTTCATCCCATTTCGTCAATTGCGAATAGAAGCGCGATGCCTCGGCAAGCAGATGCCCTTGATGATGATCCGGCGATGCCGCCGGCGTGCGACCAGCAACAGTGATCAGCACGCTCGGGCGCAATCTACGCAACTCGGAAGCGAGGCGAAAGCGCCCTTCGGGCGAATCCATCAAAACGCGATTGGGCAGATCGATATTGATGCGCACTTGTACGCCCAGCGCTTGCCTGGCCGCCTCGGCCTCACGCCGACGGAGCTCGACTGTGCCGCGAGGAGTCGGCTCGCCGCTGGTCAGGTCGATAATGCCGACGCGGTAGCCTTGCTTGACGAGCTTCGCCAGCGTGCCGCCGCAAACGATCTCGAGATCGTCCGGATGCGGCGCCACTGCCACGATATCGAGCTTCTCTTCCCGTTCCGCCATGAGTTGACACCTTTGATTTTGAGTTGAAGTCCGCTACCTTCCCACCCTCCCCCCGGCTTTGCGGGGGGAGGGCAGGGTGGGGGGAACGGCCCGCAGAATCACACAGCCGTTATTCCTGTTGGACAGCCCCTTCCAGAGCCTTTAATATCGTTACCTCAACGGCATCCCACTCTTTGAAGACATCAATATTCCAGAAACGCAAAACGCGAAAACCCAACTCTTCTAATCGCTTTGTCCGAGACAGATCCTTGTCGCGATTTTCAGCATGCTGTCCACCATCAAACTCCAAAATAAGCTTTGAATCCAGGCAAACAAAATCGACGATGAACGAGTCAATGGGGTGCTGTCTTCGGAAGCGATGGCCAGCGAACATTCGCAACCGAATCTTACGCCATACAAAACGTTCCGTATCGGTCATATTTGATCGTAGTTGACGCGCTAGATCTCGTAACGGATGTCTCATTTTTATCTGACTTTTGTTGATCTTTCGGCTTGAATTAGCTCGCTTGATTCACAAGCTCTACCACCCACCCTGCCCTCCCCCCGCAAAGCCGGGGGAGGGTAAGAAAGGCTCCGCCATATTTTTGAGACACTTCGGTCTGAACCAACTCGCTCTATTCACAAGCTCTTCCCCCCACCCTGCCCTCCCCCCGCAAAGCCGGGGGGAGGGTAAGACGGGCAGTTCCCACCCGCCCCACAAAGCCGGGGAGAGGGTAAGAAGGCGCTGTTCTCGTTTCACAAGCGCTGAACTCGATTCGCGCACTTTTGCACCCACGTCTACACACTCTCGCGTCTTTCAGTTAATCTATGCATACGCTTCCCCATCGATTGCGCCTGTTCCCTCTGGATTTCATTCATGCGGTTTACGTTGTTGCTTCTCCTGTTGAGCGCTGTCGTTTCGAAAGCGGAGCCGATCCGCTTTCAACGCGATGTGTTGCCGATCCTTTCCAATCACTGTTTCAAATGCCACGGGCCTGACCTGAAGAAGGCCGGGCTCGATCTGCAATCATTTGCCGGCGCTACGGGCAAACTGGAATCGGGCGCCGTTCCCATTGTTCCCGGCAAGGCAGCCGAAAGCGAACTACTGAAGCGCGTCGCCAGTAGAGGCGACGACCGCATGCCGCCCAAGGGCGCCCCATTGAAGCCGGCACAAATTGCCACCTTGCAAGCGTGGGTCGAGCAAGGCGCCAAGTACGAAGAGCATTGGGCTTATGTGAAGCCGGTGAAGCCCGCACCACCGGCGGTGAAAAACGGCGCTTGGGTCCGCAATCCCATCGACGCCTTCGCGCTGGCCCGCATGGAAGCGGAAGGTCTAGCGCCGCGCCGGAAGCCGAGGCGCCCATGCTTCTACGGCGTCTGTCGCTCGACTTGACCGGCCTGCCGCCAACGTTGCCCGAACTGGATAAATTTCTCCTTGAGTATGCCGCATCACCGCAAGCCGCTTACGAAAAGGCCGTCGATCGTTTGCTGCAATCGCACCATTACGGCGAGCATATGGCACGCTGGTGGCTCGACATGGCCCGCTATGCCGACACCAATGGCTATGAAAAAGATGACCGCCGAAGCATTTGGCCCTATCGGGATTGGGTGATCGATGCCTTCAATCGCGATATGCCCTTCGATCAATTCACCATCGAACAAATAGCCGGCGATTTGATCCCGAACGCGACTCTTCAGCAAAAGATCGCGACCGGCTTTCATCGCAATACGATGGTGAACAACGAAGGGGGCGCGGATGATGAAGAGTTCCGCGTCGCCGCAGTGGTCGATCGCGTCAGCACGACCATGTCCGTCTGGATGGGCTCAACCTTCAACTGCTGCCAGTGCCATAATCACAAGTATGATCCGTTCACTCAAAAAGAGTTCTATCGCCTCTACGCGTTCTTCAACCAAGCGGCCGATCATCGGCGCAGCAACTTACCGGAGATTCCCGTTCCCACTGCTGACGAAGAAGAGCGCAAGGCGACATCGCGTTTGAAGGCGGCCAGCAAAGCAATCGTACTACTGGGGACGAACAACCTCGCCCGCGCTGCACTGGTAAAGCCGGTCAACGAACAAATCGTGTCATTGCAAAAGCTGATGGGGGGCATCAAGCCGGCGACAACTTTGGTGATGCAAGAATTGCCCAAGGGACGCGAAACCTTCATCCAAATACGAGGAAACCACAAGAATCCGGGTGAAAAAGTCTCGGCCGGCACGCCTGCCAAACTGCATGGCCTGGTTGTTGGCGGGCGACGCGACGGCAATCGGCTCGACCTGGCCCGCTGGTTGGTGTCGTCGGAGAACCCGCTGGTAGGCCGGGTAACGATGAACCGACTCTGGGCACGCATCTTCGGTAAAGGCATCGTCGAGACCAGCGAAGACTTCGGCATCCAGGGCGATCTCCCTACCCATCCAGAGTTGCTCGATTACTTGGCCACGGAGCTAGTTGATAATCGTTGGAGCTTGAAAGCGATGCAAAAGCAATTGGTCATGTCGGCGACGTATCGACAATCTTCTGAAATGCGGAATGCGGAGTTCGGAATGCGGAATTCGGCAGAAATTCGGAATGCGGAATTCGGAATTCGGAATGAAAACAATAAAAGCGAAGTGTCTGCTGCCATTCCGCATTCCACATTCCGCATTCCGCATTTCACAAGACGTGTACGCCTTGATGCCGAGACGGTGCGCGACAATGCCTTGGCGATCAGTGGTCTGCTCAATCGAAAAATCGGTGGGCCAAGCGTCTTCCCGTTTCAACCCGAGGGCGTTTGGAGCAATCCCTACAGCGGAGATAAATGGAACTTGAGCGAAAACGGCAACCAGTATCGCCGTGGGCTTTACACCTTCTGGCGGCGTACCGCGCCCTATGCCGCCTTCATGGCCTTCGACGCGCCAAGCCGAGAAATCAGTTGCGAACGCCGACCACGGTCGAATACGCCGTTACAGGCTTTAGCTACACTCAACGATCGATCGTTCGTCGAATGTGCCAATGCCCTTGCCCGACGCATGATGGTGGAAGCGAAGGCCGAAGAGACTGCCCGCGTAGAGCATGGCTTCCGTCTCTGCGTGTGCCGACGGCCGACGACTGAGGAGAGCGTTGCCTTGATCGCGCTGTATCGCGAGTCACTTGAGCAATATCGCAAAGATGCCGTATCCGCTAACAAACTGGCGTTCGTACTTGGAGCGCCGAAGACGGAGCTAGACATTGCCGAACTAGCCGCCTGGACGGTCGTCGGCAATGTGCTGCTGAACTTGGATGAGACGATCACGAAGGAGTGATAAAACGGCAAGCGGCTAGCGCCAAAACGACAGGTTTCAAGCCTAAAGCGCCAGCGAAGAAACAGTGAACTCTTCGCTTCCAGTATGCAAACATCTTACTTCGCCACCCGGAAGCAACTCCACTTCTTATCGTCGCGGGCATAGAACCGACCATCTGCCAGAGCCGGCGCTGCCCGCACTTTGGAATCGAATAAGCGGGCGCGACCTAATTCCTTGTAATCCGTAAGCGATTGATCAATCAGGACCAAGTCGCCATTCTCAACCATCGCCAATAGGACTCCGTCCGCGGCAATCAACGACGCAGCGCCGAAGCCGGCTTTAGTCCAAAGAACCTTGCCCGTTTTCCACTCGACGCAGCGCAGGCGCGGGCCAGCCTCTTGGCGGCCGTCGACTCCATAGAGATGCTCTTTCACCAACACCGGCGTGTTGTAATGACACGAGAGGCTTTCATCGTTCTTCCAAACTTCGCTCAGCTCGCCTTTGGCGGCTTCCAGCAAAATGGCGCCCGTTCCGTACGAAGTGGTCAGGAAAATCTGGTTGCCCGAGACAATCGGCGAGGCGGCATTCACCGATGCGTTGATGCGCGGCCTCCACGGGTGCTCGTAGCGCACCTCACCCTTGTCCGGCTTTAGCGCCAACAGGCCTTGGCGTGTGAAGAAAATGGCTAGTTCTTCGTCGTTGATTTTCGCCAGAATTGGCGACGAGTAGCTGACGCCCTGATCGGTCGCTTTCCAAAGTTCCTTGCCCGTCGCCGGGTCAAAGGCCACTACGCCCGCGCCCTTGGCGCCAACGTTGATCAGTAATTTCCCCCCGGCCAGCATCGGCGATGTTGCGATGCCAAAGAATCCCTTGGGAGGCTGATACTCCTTGACCAGATCTTTACGCCAAACCAGTTCGCCTTTAGCAAGGTCGAATGCTGAAAGCTGCCCATCCGCGCCGAGCGTGAAGACTCTACCGTCCGCGATCAAAGGGGTCGAGCGCGGCCCGTCGTCGAAATTAAAATCGTCCGTGTAGCGCGTATGATATTTTGTCTTCCACTTCTCTTTGCCGGTAGCGGTATCGACGCATTCGACCACATCGTCGTCATCTACGCGATGAAACAAGATGCAGTTTTCTCCGGCTACGACGGGGCCGCTCCAGCCTGAACCTGCCTTCTTCTGCCAAAGCGGTTCCGGTCCCTTCTCCGGCCACGAGCGGGCGATACCCTGCTCCAATGAAAGACCATTGCGTTGCGGCCCCATGTATTGCGGCCAATCGGCGGCGATGGTCAACAGAGCGCCGAGCAAAAGCCATCCGCGCATGGGAGCATCCTTCTGGTGAAGAGGGGCATTTGTATCCAACTCATACTAGCAAATTCTGGGCATGGCCTTTGCGTTCAGAGCGGGTCGTCACCCGCGAGGTAGAGCCTTGACGACCCATTACGCGGCAGAGCCGCGTAACGAGATAAAAGCCGCTTAGCGAGATGAGGCTGCAAATGGGGAAATTCATCTTTTTTCCATCGACACCTCGGTTGCAGCACGCGAACAACCCTTACGACCGTCACTCGCCGACTTCCCTTCGCGCTTCCGCTCAGTTTCCCGCTGGTTCAGAGCCTGCATAGGCGTTAATCTGAACGGATAGCCGTTTCACTTGGTCGCGTACTACTACTTGGGCAAACGCGGTTGCCGTCGAGGTCTCATGTCGTTCTTATTGCAGCGTTTGCGTGAAAAGGCCAAGCTCTCCGACTCGGAGTACCACAGGGGCGAGGAAGCGATTGCGCTCGCGCCCGACCGGCCGCCGCACGAAATCCTCATCGAAAAAGGAATCGCCAAAGAAGACATGGTTCTGACCGTGCTCGCCGAGGCGATGGGTCTGGAACTGGTCGATCTGAGTCAGGCGGTGGTCAGTGCGGAAACCGTTGCCGTTATGCCGAGCAAGCTGGTGCATCGCAAGAATTTGATGCCCATTTCGCGCGAGAACGGCACGCTGACGGTGGCGACCGGCGATCCCTTTGACGTTTATGCGCTCGATGAATTGCAGACGCTTACCGGGTTGAACATCTATCCCGTGCTCGCCAGCCCGCGTGAGATAGCCAGGCTCATCAAGCAGCATTTCGGCGTCGGCGGCGACACCGTCACCCAGATGATCAAAGAGCGCGATGAGATCGAGCTGCTTGACAAAATCGAGACCGACGACAGTGAATTGGCCAAGCAAGCGCAGGAAGCCTCGGTGGTCAAACTCGTCAACGAAATTCTTATTGAAGCCGCCAATGAACGGGCCAGTGATATCCATGTCGAGCCGGAAGAAACGAGCCTGCGCATCCGCTATCGCATCGATGGCCTATTGCAAACGCAGATGCTGCCGCCGGAGATTAACCGCTTCGCCAGCGCCATCATCAGCCGTATCAAGATCATGGCTCGGCTGAACATCGCCGAGAAACGGCTGCCGCAAGACGGGCGCATCAAGATGCGTGTGCAGGGGCGCGAGATCGATGTTCGCGTATCGATCATCCCGATGATCCACGGCGAAGGGATCGTCATGCGTCTGCTCGATAAGGGGCGCATGGTCTTCAACCTCGCCAACGTCGGCATGCTGGAGGATGTGCATAAGACCTTCAAAAAACTGATCGACCTGCCGCACGGAATTGTGCTCGTCACCGGCCCGACCGGTTCCGGCAAATCGACCACGCTCTACTCAGCGCTCAACGAAATCAAGGATGAAACGCTAAAGATCATCACGGTGGAAGACCCCGTCGAGTATCAGCAGGGCGGCATTAGCCAGATTCAAACGCACACAAAAATCGGCCTCTCCTTCGCCAATGCCCTACGCAGCATTTTGCGGCACGACCCCGATGTGATTCTGATCGGTGAAATGCGCGATCTGGAGACGGCCGAAGCCGCCATTCAAGCTTCGCTCACGGGGCACTTGGTCTTCTCGACGCTGCACACGAACGATGCCCCCAGTTCGTTCACCCGCATGATCGATATGGGCGTCGAGCCGTTCCTGGTTGCTAGCACCGTCGAAGGGGTGATGGCCCAACGACTCGTGCGGACCATTTGTGCTGACTGCAAAACCGAATGGAAGATCGAAGCGAAAGAGATCCCCGACGACTTCCCGGGTCGCGATGTGCTGAACAACACTCATCCAACGCTATGGCGCGGCGCCGGCTGCAAATCGTGCCGCAACACGGGCTTCCGGGGCCGTACGGGCATCCACGAATTGATGGTGAACAACGACGCCATGAAAGAGATGGTAATGCAACGCGTGAACGCGCAGATCATCCGCAAGTCCGCGCTGATGAACGGCATGATCACCCTGCGAGCGGACGGCTGGCGCAAAGTGCTAAAGGGCTCGACGACCATTGACGAGGTGGCGCGCGTGACGGCGGGCGACATTATTATGTGAGGAGGAATGCAGGAAACCTCGCGAAAACAAGTTGCCGATCAGACGCCGCTGCGAAAGGAGACACTTATCTTCGCGCACGCACTGAATCCGCGCTGAAAGCCTAAATGAAGGATTACGCTGTCGATCACGTCGGTTGCAAGAACCAGACTTTCGGAGGACAAGTCACACAGTCCGCGACGACAGCAGGCCGAATCTCGTCTAGATCGCCCTGCGTTGGCCCCCACTTTTCCGCGATGAGCTTCAGACATTCTTCAAAGCTTTTTCCCTCTTCAGCGGCGTCGATCAGCTCATCGGCGTAGTCCGGAACGAAAATGATTCCAGTCACTCCAAAGGCCCGGGCTATCGACAAGAATGCGGCGCGGTGAACCTCACGCAAGGGCGGAATTGTTATGAATCCTCGCCATCGCGCACTCGCGAATATTTCGGCGACGTTGGAACAAAATCGAATGCTTATCCGGCCTGGGCCCGAGAACCACAAATGGTCTTTTAGATATTTACCTTCGCCTTTTTTCCACGCAACAAACCGGTCAGGCTCATAGTCGGAGGAGTTACCGCGCCAGTACTCTTCTACAGCGCGGCAAGCTGGTGTTGTCGTTTCGAGGATGCGAAGGATGGCATTGGGGTGCCCGTCGACTTCGTCCGAGTGGTGGTAGTCGATGAAACCACAAGTTCGAGTGCCCACCGCGCGAAACCTCCGCCGCTGAACCTCGCGGCTTACCTCGCGCCGAGCGCGCGGCATCTAGTCCTCCGTTGACCTAACACGGCTTTCGATCGATACCGAGTGATCGCGCTCCAGCATGTTTTGCTGCGAGCGTTACTCAACCCGCCAAATGTTGAAAATCTCTCAGCGCCAGTCAATTAACCGAACTCGCCATCTTCGTCCGGCGCCTCGATCTCGCGCATCACCACCTCCGCCCATGTAGCCAGTACTTCTTCTCCCACCCTTGCCCCACTAGCCGATCACACACCGGCCCCTTCAAAGTTTTCAACTCCGGGAAGGTCAAAAACAGCAAGCCCAAGTCGCGCCAGTCCGTTCCTCCCTTCGGCTGGTTGCGCCGGTGGTGATAGGCCCGCACTTTCCCTGCAATCAATTCCACCGGCGTCACCGTCAACACCTCGGCAAGACGCTGCGCTGATGGCAACTCCCCAACCGACCGGACATCGACGAGATGCCGATTCTTCGGTTTGAGGATTTGATATATCCGATATCCAAGCCCATCTTTAACTTCACGGACACGAAGGGCCATATGAAAACGGCTGCCCAGGTGATTGCATAGCTCCGCTGCGAACTGCTCGGCCTGCACTGCCACGACATCGACGTCCTGGGTCATGCGCGGCTCCGCCGTGTACGCATTGACCGCGTGGGCGCCGAACAAGACGACATCGTCACGGCCGCGCAGATACTCCAGCACCGCTTGATGGATGCTTGCTAGCGGCGCCGGTTCGCGCATGGCGAACTCCTGAAAGGTAAGCGTTCCCTCTCCAAAGATGAAAAGTTCCTGATTCACGTTTCCGGCCTCCTTTTCGAGCCGGTCAATGACTTTGTAACACGCTATCCCCATTGCCATTCGCGGAATTTTCTAAATCCGCGCCTTCGCCCCACGGCTGACGGGTGCGCGCCTCGACCCATGCGGGACTGCCTTGGCTTGGGGCGCAGTCGTTCTGCGCGGCGCGTTGCGGCTTTCCCCGCCGGGCTGGCTCGGTCGCCGGTAAGAAAACCGCCGGGCTGACGTTGAACATCGCCGCGAGAACGCTCATTTGTTCGGGAGTCGGCCTCCGCTTGCCCGACATCAGGGCGGACACGGTGGATGGGACGATTCCGGACCGCTGCGCGATCACAGTTCCGCTCAACCCGTTGACGTCGGCCAGCTCACGAAGCACTTCAGCAGGAGTGGCATCAGGAATTGAGTGGTGTTCACTCTCGTAGGCGTGAATCAGAGTGGACAAGGTGTCCAAGTAGGCTTCCTCCCCGGCATCTAGTTCTCGAGTGAGCAAGTTGTCCAAGGTAGACAGCGCGTTGGCTAGGTCGTCGTCGTTCGCGATGCGCAGCAGAGGGAACCGACGGACCAGCTGGAAGTACCTATTCAGCGTCGGTCGGCGGGTGGTCGTGGGCATGGGTCAAGTCCTCCATTTCAAGAGCGATTTCATCGTGCGACGGGGAGGCGGCCTATGGCAGCCGCAGTCGGCCTGCCACCGCTCTTGCTCGTCGTACTCGGCATGGGTCATGATGCGAAGAACGAACACAGTACGGATTGGGTATCGCACGCGGGCAACCAGACGGTACTTGTTCCCGGCGATGTTGAACACCACGCAATTACCGACCGCGCTCGCGTTCCCGAATGTTGCTCGCACCTCAGCGAAGTTTGCCCAGTCGGCCGCCAATACAGCCTTGTACCAAACTCGTAGTGAGGTTTCTGCATCAGGATGGATCATCCAGAAATCTCGCAATCGGCTGAAGGCGATCACAACCAAGGGGACAGCTCTCCGTAAGCAGGTATCGGCTATAGAATAGATGATACTTCGCAAAATGCGAAATTACAAGAGGGGAATTCGCAAAATGCGAATATGCAGCAGGACAAACATACGCAGTTTAAAGGTCGCTGCCGAGCAAAGCTCATCTTCGGCCGAGAGTCTGCGTGCTAACGAATGCGGCTATATCGAACTGTCTTAGTGATTTATGAAGCGACCACCTAACTCCGCTGGTTAGCCCGAATCGAGTTGGCCATCTCATCGTGCAGGTGCGCATTGGTTGCCAAGATATCGGGTAGAAATGGGTCCAACGGCGAGCCGTCGGCACGACTCACCTGACCACCTGCTTCAACCACGAGAGCAACGCCAGCGGCGATATCCCAGACGAAATTATCGAATGCCCAATAGGCATCAAATCGGCCGGCGGCGACGTAAGCGAGATTTAACGCGGTCGAGCCCGTGCGTCTTAAGGCCTGCGCCTGATAAGAGAAAGCTCGCCACATGGTCAAGTTGCGTTCTTGGGCATCGGGATTAGGAGGAAAGCCGGTCGAGATCAATCCCTCGCGGAGGGTTGATACCGCGCTCACACGCATCGGTTGGCCGTTCAAGCTTGCCCCTTGGCCTTTCGCTGCCGAGAACATTTCATCCTGGCGCGGATCGTAGATGATGCCGACCACTAATTCGCCCGCCGCCATCAGGCCGATCGAAACACAGTAGGCCGGCACGTCGTGAACGTAGTTGGCGGTTCCATCGAGCGGATCGACAATCCAGGTCGGCGGCGCATCAACGGCCAAGCGACCCTTCGTAGCGCCCGGCGTATCCTCTTCGCCCAGAAAGCCATGACTAGGAAACTGACTTTGCAGATAAGAATGGATCGCCTTCTGGGCGGCGTAGTCGGCATCGGTCACCAAGTCGGCCCGGCCCTTTTCGCGCACCGAGAACTTGGTGCGCCATGCCTCTAGCTCCGCTGCTCCATGGCGGGCGGCTTCCTCGGCCGTGCGCCGCCATGCTTGCCGTTCTTCCTGCGTTGTCTGCTCAATCATAGCGTACATCCATCTTGCCGCCGATCAGCCGGAAGATCAGCGTAACCTCGCTCTTGCCGTAGTCGAACGTCATCCGCGTTCGGCTGTTATACACCTTTTTGATCGGCATATCGGGAAGGCGGAAGACGACATTGATCGGCTTGCCGGTTACGGGATGAACGATCGTGACATCGTGGATGCCGGGCAATGGCACAAAACTCGCGCCGAACTCGCCGAGCGTCATTGGCTTCGGTGGCGGAGATAGAAATGTCGGCGGCGGCGGTGCAGGAATGTATTCGACGCCCGGGCTTGGCTGCACGGCTGGTTGAGCCGTGAGCAACATACTTAAGAGAAGGGTGTTCATGATGCGTCTCAAATGGTTGATTCGAGAGAGGTGTAGATGATTTTAACGATTCTCACGAACTTCGGAAGCGTATTTTGCCCATTTTGCTCAGTTAGCCGCTTGAAAGTGTTTCGAGGAAGGTTTCCTGCGGTTGCGCCAACCAGCGGAATTTTGTGAAATGAACGGCTGAGTGACTTGTCTCAATGCTCTATCACGGGGTTGTCGCAAACGTGGCTATTAGACATCAAAGGGGACATCCCCACCGCAACAAAAAGCCTGTATTGGGCGCTATTGTATGCCACTACCGTGCGGAAGATTTCTTGTCGCGCATCGACCAGCTGACGGAAACTGTCGAGGGTTTCGAGTGGTCTGCCAACGGTCTGTTTGATGCGGGTCATCTCTTCGCGGTAGCCCTCTTCGGCAGATGCTAGCTGCTTACGGGCAACGTTCATCTGGCGTTCAGCCGCTTGCGAGGCCGATAGTGCTTCAACGACTTGTTCGCGGATCTGGTTGTTCACGCGTTCGAGTTCCGCTGCCGATTCCCCTAACACGGCCTGAGCGCCGCGAGCTAAAGCAAGATTGCCCATTCCCGCGTTTTGCAGCGTCCAGACGGCATAGACATCGATGTCGACGCGGCCATCAAAACGGCCGAATCTGGGGCTGGTCAATACGCCGCCGCCAGGTTGGACGATGCCCGCAGCCGTTAAGTTGCTTCCTCCGCCGAAGCTGCCGGCACTGAAGCCTGCGGACAGCGTCGGCAGAAAGGGGCGAGTCCGTTCTTGGCGAAGACGCGTTCGCGCCAGGGCGATCTCTTGCACCTGGGCACGAACTTCAGGACGATTCAATAATGCGCGGCTAATCAAAATTGCAGCCGGTTCGCCCTCGGCTACTAAAGTAAGTGGTTGAATCGCGCCACCGGGCGTTCGCAGATTCACGGAGGAATCGAGGTTCAGCATTCCCGCCAGCCGCGCGGAGGCCACGGCGACTGCTCCTTCGGCTTCGAGCATCTGTCGATGGAGCAAGCCTAGGTTCGTCTCTGCCCGGTGTTCGTCGCCCGCTCGCCCTTGGCCGTTCTTTGCATACGAAGTAGTTAGTCGAACGATCTCGCCTAACTCGGTTTCTGCCTTGGCTAAAATCTCCACGCAGATTTCGGCACTCAGCAGCTCGAAGTATGCCGTAGCAACATCAAGCAACGTGCTGTTTTCGACGGCCTTTGCCGTGGACAGGCGAGCCTCTCGATTTTGTCGCGAGGCCAATGGCTCGAAGATGGCATCGCCCAAGTGACTGAAAATCCGGATGCCTGGGTAGGCGACTGTCTCGGCGGCCAGGGCGCGAGCGCCCAAGCCCACGTAAAGATCTTGACTATCGACATTGCGAATCGTGCCGCTCGAATTCTGCAAGTTGCCGCGATGCTGATGAAAGTTGCCTCCGACAGTCAGGTTTGGCAACAACAAAACCTCCGCCGCGTGTAGTCGGCCGGCGGCTTCGGTAACGGCTTCGCGCGAAAGATTGATCGTCGGGCTATCCATGCCCGCCAATTGCAGCGCCGTTTCCAGGTCAATGGTGCTTCGAGGACTGTCGTGCGCCGACGATGCAACGTCCACTGTCACCGGTTCCGAATACTCGGCACGAGCGGCAGTGTTCGACAAAGCGGAATCGCAGGACGAAGTGCAAACAACTGTTGGCGGCGAGATGGGATTTGGCGCCGAATCGAAAGAGCGACAGCCGCCCGCAAACAGAGTGCAGGCGCACAGGCTTAACAGACTCCGAAAGCGGTGCCGTGGCGGGTTCGGGGTGATTGTCGCTTGTCGAAGCATCGCTTCACATAAAAGAATATTGTGAAAAACTCCGCTGCCGGCTCGTCCAACAAATTCTTAAGGTTGAGGAACGGGGCGAGCTAGAGCGTCGGCAGGTGGCCGGCCGAGCGCTGTATACAGTTGGAACTGGGCACGGTTGTATTCGATGATGACGTCCAGATATTCATTGCGGGAACGGGCGAGCAACCGCGCACTGTCGATGACTTCGATGGGCAGGCCTTCGCGCCCTTTGATGCGGGCGAGGTCTTCATTGAATGCTTCCTGGCCGGTGCGGACCGTCTTCTCCATTGTTTCGATTTGGGCATAACTGGCACGTACGCGAGCGTGGGCTTCCGCCACTTCGGTACGAACTCGATTGAGAACTTCAAGCTCGCGCAATTCGGACTGGCGAACGCGGCTAGAAGCAATACGAACTTGCGCGAGGTTGCCGACGCCGAGGTTTTGCAATGTCCAGAACGCAACGGCATCCAGGTCGGTTCGACCGTTGAAGTTGCCAAAGCGCGGCCCTTGCAACGTAGCGCCGTTCGGCTGAGCTATGCCGTTTGCCACAAGGTTGCTCCCGCCGCCAAAGCTGCCGGCACTGAAGCCAAGAATCACAGTAGGCGAGAAAGGGAGCACTTTCGCACTGGAGAGTGCGTAGAGAGTCTCCTGAATCTCGATGCGTCGGGCGGCCAGTTCCGGCCGTTGCATTATAGCGATAACGAGCAACTCGGAGAGCGGTACCGGGTCGGGCACGATCGGATTAGGCACGACCGAGCCATCGATCGGTTTTAAGCGAGTAGACGGATCAAGATTGATCAGCCGACAAAGTCGAGCCGAGGCTGTTAAGAGCTCGCCCTCCGCCTGCGTCAATTCAAGATCGCGACGGTTCAGTTCGACGCTGGCTCGGTCGGCATCCGCTTTTCGCCCCTGGCCGGCGACGGCATAAGCGGTGGTTAGGCGCGAGACTTCGGCAATGTCCTGCCGGTTGCGGAGCGCTACTGCTCGGCGCCCTTCCGCGCGAAGCAGTTCCGCGTAAGCTAGCGAAGTTCGCCGGAAAACATCGAGTTCGGCTGGCACGCTTTCTGCAATAGCCCGCGCGGTGAGCTGACGCGATTGCAGGTAGCCGAACCAGGCAAGGCCGACGTTCAGATTGTAAGAAACGCCCGGGATATTAACGCTTCCTGCCGCGACGGCATTGGCGCCAAGGCCGACATAAAGAGCATCGCGATTGACTTTGAGAATGTTGCCGCTCGCTTGCTGCAACGGCCCCGTATGGGCATCGACGTTGGAGCCTGCGTTGAGATTCGGTAGAAGCTGTGCGGCGGCCAGCTGCCTTCGGGCCATTGCTTCGACAACGCGCTGCCGCGCGATCAAAATTTCCGGACTTTGCACGCCGGCCAAATGAAGCGCGGTTCCGAGGTCAATGGGATTCTCATTGGGACCGAGAATCGTACCTGGCGGCGGCTCGGGAACCGAGGGCTTCGCCGAACTTTTTGTCGAGGTCCACAAAGGTTGAGCTCGAACATTGTCGCCAACGCCGATGGCGAGGAGAGCTAAAAGAATCTCTGCAGAGCCACGTGCCAATCGGTGCATGACGATCTCCGCAAAGCCTGTCCGAGTCGGACGCCTAAGCGAGGGATGGTAGCGATCACTCTTTAATCGGTCTTTCAGGCAAAAAAGGATTAACTGATTTATTCGATGTGATTTATCTAAACTGCTCAAAGTGTGACGGGCGTGAACTTTTCAAGCCTTCATAAACCTCCGCCCAAGGATAAGTCGATTAGTGTCCCGTCCTTTTCGGTGAGGCGAAGCTTAGCGCCTTTCTCAACGACCGTGATCTGCATCGTTCGCTTCTGGTTGAACTGGATGGTGATGAAGAAAACATCGCCATTTTTAAGGATCTGCCCATCGCCCTCCGCCCGCGCATCGCCGTGCTGAGCCAACCAGCGGAAACTGCCATCCTCCTGGATGGTCAACTGCCGCAGCAAAACGCCCGGCTTGGCATGCCATACGCCGGCGAACGGCTTGGCATGCCATACGCCGGCGAACGGCTTGAAACTGCTCTGGTCTTCCGCCGCGTGCAACTCGCAACCAAGAGCCGCCGCAAACGTCAGCGACAAAGCGAGTAGGTAATCCTTCATGATGTATTCTCTTGAAGCGGCCGCACTATGGATTTTGCCCAGCTCGCCTCGAAAAGCTCGGAAACTCCGGCTTGAAGTTCGCCCGAACTTTGCCATACTATAACGACGTATCGCGCTAAAAATGGTTTTACGAAAAACTGTCGGTACGATATCGCCGCCTTAGCTCAGCTGGTAGAGCGACGCTTTCGTAAAGCGTAGGTCGTGGGTTCGAGTCCCACAGGTGGCTTGTCATTTCGCGCAGGTGCAAATTCCTTAAGTGGTCTGCTTAAAGTTGCCCTGTCCCTTCGGCACCTTGCTTGCTGCCAAGCAGCGCGGCCAACTGTCTGCAATAAAGCCGATCATCCAAGGACGGCAATCCCCACAACTGCAACCATTATTACAATGCCAGCCTGTCGGCTTCACCTATCCGGCCGGATGATTGGGAGCTGAAACAACGTAGCATACGTGTAGCCAAAGTCGTCAGACTTCCGAAAAAGCGATAACGCGTATGGCGTAGCGTAGCGGAAGTCGTCAGACTTCCAGTAAAGCGATAACGCGTGCGGAGCGGCGGAAGTCTAACGACTTCCGTTACGTGTGCGTAAGCTCGCCTTTGGCGAGCAGAGGCGAGCCGAACAGCGTAAGCTGTCGGGTGAACGTTCGAGATTGCTCCGCGCGTCGGAACCCGATTGCTCACGCCATTCGGCTCCACGGCCCAACTTTCCAACTTTGTCGCCGAGCAGTCGATAGCTGGCTATATTGATTGCAGACCAAGCAACTTTCGACTTCAACGAGTCTGCGCATGAACTGGCTTCGCTTTGCACTGCTTTTTAGCGGATTGACTCTGGCGTCGGCGAGCGATGCGGCCGATTGGCCGCAATGGCGTGGCCCGAATCGCGACGGTATCGCTAAGGATCAGGGGCTTCTCAAAACTTGGCCGAAGGAAGGTCCGAAGTTGCTTTGGACTTTCGATAAAGCCGGCGTTGGCTACGGCACGCCGGCCGTCGTCGGCGACAAGCTCTATCTCATGGGCGCCGACGATGCCGAAAACGGCGATAAGGAATTCGTCCTCTGCATCGATACTCGAACGGGCGTGGAAGTCTGGCGGCAGGAGCTCGAAACCTCCGACGGCAAGTACACTACCAATTGGGGCGGCGGCCCGCGCGGGACGCCAACGATCGATGGCGAACATCTTTACTTGCTCGGCGCTCGCGGCGACTTGCAATGCCGTAAGCTCTCCGATGGCTCGAAGGTTTGGGGCTTGAACTTCGTCAAGAAATTCGGAGGCAAGATTCCGAATTGGGGATACTCAGAATCCATTCTGATCGATGGCGACAAGCTTCTTTGCACTCCCGGAGGCGAGAAAGGAGCGATTGCTTGTCTGAAGAAAGATACCGGCGAGGAAGTTTGGCGCAGCGCCGATCTGCCCGAAGAAGCCCAGTATTCTTCGCTCATGATCGATACGGTTGGCGCCCGCCAGTACATCACGGTGCTCAAAAGCGGCACCGTTAGCGTGCGTGCGACAGATGGCAAACTACTCTGGAAAAGCAAGGCCGGCGCCAATGGGGTCGCCGTTATCCCCACTGCAATCATTCACGACAAATACGTTTTCGCCACATCCGGTTATAAATCGGGATGCGGCTTGATCGAACTATCGCCGGACGGCGACAACAGCGTAAAAGCTCAAGACGTCTACGTGCTGAAGAACGAAGGAATGGTCAACCACCACGGCGGCGTTATCCTCGTTGACGGCTACATTTACGGTTACAACGAAAATGGCGGTTGGTGCTGCTTCGACTACTTGAAACTGAGTGAGGAAAATTCCAAGCCGCTCTGGAAAAGCGATAAGCTCGAAAAAGGCGCGATCAGCTACGCGGATGGTCATTTCTACTGCTACGGACAGAAAAAAGGGACTTGCGTCTTGATCGAGGCCACTCCGAAGGAGTGGAGCGAAAAAGGTCGCTTCGACATCCCCAAAGAAACGCAATTCAAACGCCGCAGCGGCGCTATCTGGACGCATCCGGTAATCGCGAATGGCAAGCTCTTCCTTCGCGATCATGAATTGCTGTTTTGCTACGAAATCAAGGCGGCGGATTAGAGCGAAGCGAGTTCACAGGGCGAGCCGGGAGCGTGAACGACCGGAGTGAGCTTCGGAGCTTTCTCCGGTCGCTCACGCTCCCGGCTCGCCAAGAAACTGCTTCTATTTATGGCACGGTCGTCGTTTTCAACTTGGAAATTTCGCCAGAAGATCTTATCGCAACACGCCACTCGCCCGAAAAGGTGAAGCCCTTTTCATTTGTTGGTTGCGGGCAGGTCGATCCTGTGTTAAATCCTAAAAAGAGTGCATGAACTGATTTGGAGGCTCAGAGTGCCCCCAATTCAACCCGTTACTCGCGCCCACACGAGCAGGTGATTACAAACGCCCGACGGCGGAGAAATCAGACATGATACAATGTTCGTTCTGCAATTATGAGAATGAAGACGACACCGCCTTTTGCATCAAATGCAAGACCGATCTGACGATCCCGACACCTGTCGTATCACCGGTAGCCCGGCCTGCTGCTTTCGAACCAACACACACCGATGGCGATGTGCCGACGCTGCATCTCGATCAGATTCCGCTCGTTGAAAATCTCGGTCGTCGCAGCGACGGCAGTCGGCCGGCAGCGCCTGCCCAGGAAGCCTTTGCTTCGAACGCCGCCGATCGCATCAGCGCCCTAACGTTCAGTCCGAGTCGTCGCCATCGCCTTTGGAAGCGATCTCGCCAAGCGCTAAGCCCCATTTGATTGTCTTGCGGGGTGAAAAGATCGATCTTAAATATCCTCTTTACCCCGGCAAGAATTTCTTGGGCCGAACAGACGACAAGCCCGTCGATGTCGATCTGGAGGACCAGGAGCCGCCCGACCGCATTTGGACATCGCGCCAACATGCGGTCATTCATTACGAGAATGGGGTGCTCGCACTGGAAGATTTGAACAGCCTGAATGGCACGTTCGTCAATCGCACGCGCGTCCATCCCGGGCAGATGCGAACGCTTCAAGGCAATGACATTATCCAGGTCGGCACCGTCCAGCTTCGTTTGATATTAGGATAAGCAGGCAGTTTCTGAAATCGCGGGCAAGCTCCATCGCTCCGTTGCACAGGAAAGCTATGATCGGAACCGATGTCGAGCCCGGCGACACCAATAAGGCAACGCCGTCGGCCGACTCGAAATCGTCGGTGTCAGATGCCGGTTTGGCGCCGTCAACCGATGTCTGTCTGGCATGTGGCAAACCCCGTTCGGGAGATGCTCTTTTCTGCGAGTGCGGCGCCCTATTCTCTCAGTCGTCTCCGTTCGCTGCCATCAAAGCCTTGGGAACCTTGCCGGCCGCCACGGTCGTTGGCGGCCGTTATCAGATCGGCACACTTTTAAGCCAACGCGGGCCGCTCTTCCGTTATCGAGGGTTCGACCTGGGGAGCGGGCGCAGTTCCCCCTTGCCGATCATCGTGCTTCGCCAAGCGTTGCCGCCGATGGAAGGCCCCATCCCTGCGGTGGAATCGATGGAAATAGCGCTGGGCGATGAGCCCTTGGATGACTCGGAATCATTTCTGGCGGACACGAAGATCGATATGGCGCCGCCTTGGCCGAGCATCGCCTGGGAGAAACGTCTGCTGGCGCGAACGCCGCATTTGTCGATGCCGCGCGTACTCGACACCTTCGGCGAAGGAGGGTTCGAGTACCTGATTGAAGAAGTTCCCGTCGGAAGAGTGTTTTGGGATGCCTGGGAAGATTTGCCGGTGTCGTGGTCGAGACGTTGTGAGTGGCTGATCCAAATTGCCGAGGCGCTCGATCAGATCCATGCCGCCGGGGCGATCTTAGAAGGACTCCGGCCGGAAATGATCGTGGTGACGCCGACCTCGCAGGCAGTCTTGGCGGATCTTACGGACGTGCTGCCGTTGCCGTTGGCCGCGAACGCTCCTGTTCGCGGCGGACTCTACACCGCGCCGGAGGTCATCCGCCACGATCCGCAATCGGATCCTCAATCGGATCTTTACAGTTTCGGGGCCATGATTCATGCTTTGCTATTGGGCCGTGAACTGAGCGAACTCGACTTCACGACTCAGGGATTGCCGCGTCCCTACCTGGAACGCAACCCCAACGCGCACCCAATGCTTGGCCGGCTGCTTGCTCGCACGTTCGTTCACGATCCCGATGTTCGCTTCCCCAGTCCCGACCACTTTGAAGCCGATCCCACAGGCTTCGATGAACTCATTGAAACGCTGAAAGCATGCGGGCAAACGCTCGACACCATCCGCCTCGATGTCGCGGCCTGGACGAACACCGGAGTTGTCCGTTCGGCGAACGAGGACGCGGTCGCGGTGCTGCACAGCAGCGAGGCACGCCTCGAAGCAAGCGACGATTTCGCCGTTATCGTCTTGGCCGATGGCATGGGCGGCATGGCCGCCGGCGAAGTCGCCGCTGAGATGACGATCGCCGCCGTGCGTGATTTTTTCCTTCGACGGGCGCCCTTCACCGATCTGATGCTCAATAAGGAAGTGAAGGCCGAACCCCCAGTTGCCTGGACGGCCTTGGTCGCGGACTCGTTGCGGGAAGCAAATCGGGTCGTCTTCGAAGAATCGCGACGGATGGAAAGTAAGCGCGGCATGGGCTGCACCGCCGAGGTCCTGTTAATCGACGGTCGCAAGGTGCATATAGGGCACGTGGGCGATAGCCGTACCTATCATGTGCGCGGCGGCCGCATCGTCCAAGTCACGCAGGATCAAACATTGGTGAGCCAACTGGTTGCGCTCGGTCAACTGACCGAAGCCGAGGCCGAACGGCATCCGCAGCGGTCGGAGTTACAGCAGGCGGTAGGCGGCCGACGCGACGTCTATCCCGATCAATATACGCTCACTCTCGAAGCCGGCGACTGGTTGCTCGTCTGCACCGACGGGCTATCGAATCAATTGAAAAAGAACGAAATGGCCTCGGTCATTCAAAGCGCTGGCTCCGCAGAGAAAGCGGCCCGGCGACTGGTTAACCGGGCTATCGTCAACGGCGCGGCCGACAACGTTACCGTTGTGGCGATCCGAGCGTGTTAAGGTGTAGACGCTATACGCACAAGCCTGAGGCGCCAGCGAAGATTTTTTCTCGTTTTTCGCTACTGCCCACAAGCCTGAAGCGCCAGCGAAAATTTTTCTCGTTTTCTCTACGCCCACAAGCCTGAAGAGCCAGCGAAGAAATCAATCTTCGCTGGCGCCTCAGGCTTGTGTGGGCTTTCAGCAGAATCCGCGCGCGAGAACAATGCTAAAGCCCGTAACAAAAAAAGCCGCAAGTCCTGGACATCCTTGTCCGTGACCTGCGGCTCGAGAGCGGAAATCCTTTTCCGCTTTAGCGTTGGGCCGGCGCGGCGCCGGGGCAAATGGACCGCCAAATGGTGGCACCGGGTTGACGTTGCCCCCGTTGACCGGACCACGATTGGCCGGCGCGGCAAGCCCGGCGGTTTCTTCCTGATAAGCCAATTCTTTAACCAGCGGGAAGCTCGGTTCCTGCGGGAAGTATTGAGGGTAGTGTTCCAGGTAGCGCCCGGAAGGAAGGGTCATGCCCGCAATATAGGTTTGGCAGCCGGTGAGAACGGACAGAGCCAGTCCCAGGCCGGCGGCTATCAGCATGCGTCCGTGACGGTGGGTCTTCATAGCCGCAGTGCTCCCCGGCCAATTGTGTCGGCCTCGCCTAGCGTTCGTTCTCTTCTCTCATTCCTATCGGCCAGAGCCGAGGTGCGAATTGACTGAATTTTTCAGAAAATACGATTCGACGGGAAGAAACGATTGGTTCGGTTGACTCGGCAAACAGCGAATTCTAACATAGTTATGCGATTGTCGAGATCGGTGCGGCCGGTGCCGGTCGCATTCCGAATTGAGGTGGGGAGACGACTCGGATGTCGACCGCTCAGAGAATAGTAGGACCGCGCTACTTCATTCCCCCCTTCGAGCTTCATTGGGATTCGGTGTCGAAGCCCTTGCCCATGCGCGAAATCCATGGCCGGGCCGGCCACGCCCAATCGCCTCCCTGGTTCGACACCGGCATGCATGGCATGCCTTTTGTTTTCACGGAGCACTTGCGCCGCCTCTGTGTCGACATCACCCAGAAATATCGGCCGTTTCAGCACATTGATGTTTCGCGGATTCTCTTCGCGATTACCCAATCGCGCAACTATCGCGTTCACGGCTTACAGGCGAAAGTGACGCCGCTCCGCTTTCCAGATGGACATCGGACGCGGCTGCATCGCGGCATTCCGTTTCAAGTGCAGCAATACTTCTACGACCGCCGCGAAATGTTTTACGTGATGACATTCTGTCTGCCGCGGTTCCTAAATCGCGAGTTTGAGGACAAGTTTGTCACTATCTTCCACGAACTCTTTCATATCAGCCCTGAGTTTAATGGAGATCTTCGCCGGCACGAAGGGCGCTGACGAAGTGCATACTGCCAGCCAAAAGCGATACGATGAAGAAATGGCGATGATGGCCCGTGAGTACCTGCACGGAGGCGCCGACCCGAAGCTGCACGATTTCCTTCGGCTCACCTATGCGAAGCTTCGCTTCCGCCACGGCAAAGTGATAGGCCAACACGTGCCGCGGCCGAAACTGATTCCCATTCGCAGCGCTCTGCACATACCCGTGCCGGATACGCAATATTGAATCGTTGACTCAGAAAACGAACGAGTTGTAATGCCAGAGCTTCCGGAAGTCGAAACGGTTGTTCGCGATCTGCGGCCGCTTCTGGTCGGCAAGCAAATGCGCGCCATTAGCACCAGTACCTTTTCGTTGCGCACGAAGTGGTCGAAGAAGTGGGAACCATCGCTGATCGGCAAGCGCATTGGAGCTATTCGCCGTCGCGGCAAATGGATGCTTCTCGATCTCGAACCGAACGGCCTGCTGGTGATTCATCTCGGTATGACCGGGCAATTGACGGTCGTTCCCAACGATGATGTCCTCGGCGATCACGTTCATCTCCGCATCGATCTCGACGTCGATCAACTTCGGTTTCGAGACATCCGCCGTTTCGGCTCCGCCGTATTTTACGCGGACGAAGAGGCGTGGACGACACAGCGGAAGGAACCGCTAGGACCCGAGCCGTTTGAATTGAAAGCGAAAATGTTCCGCGACTCGTTGACGAGCAGCCAGCGTTCCTTGAAGGCCTTGTTGCTCGACCAGAAAGTGGTGGCCGGCATTGGCAATATCTATGCGGACGAATCGTTGTTCGCAGCCCGCCTTGACCCGCAAAGGCATGGGACGACTTTGACGGGCCGAGAAACAGAGCGCTTGCGGAAGTCGATCGTCGCGGTTCTTTCGCGAGCGATCGAATTTCGCGGTTCGACCATCCGCAATTACGTCGGCGGCTCAGGCTTGAAGGGCGGGTTTCAGGATGAATTTCAGGTCTACGGCCGGCTGAAAGAACCATGCCGTCGCTGCCGAACTTCGATAAGCCGTATCCGACTGGCCGGTCGCTCCACGCACTTTTGCTCGAAGTGCCAGAGGGTTGGCTGAATGCTATTGTTCTTGGCGAGCCGAGCAGCGTAAGCTGCCGGTTATCTATTTTGACTGGGTGCGCCTTTTGGCGAGCCGGGAGCAGCAGTGACCGGAGTGAGCTTTACTTTGCTTTCAGATAATTTCTCCGGTCGCTGACGCTCCCGGTTCGCCTTTCCTACTATGTCCTACCGCGCTTTCAAACGATTGCTTGGTGAAACCAGCCTGGAGCGCAAGTGCCGCTTCTTGCTCGGCGCGGGCATCTTATTGCTTATCACGCTTAGTTTCTGGGTATACGCGCGGCAGACGGAGCATCTGGCTTACGAACAGACGGCCACGACAGGCCGGCTCCTGATTACGCCGATTGTCGCCCGGCTTCATCTCAGTGACGAAGATAGCCGGAATGCGATGAAGGAGTTTCAGGAGGCCACGGAAAACACCGGGGCGGCCGACTTCAGCGATTACAAATACAAGCTCATCAAGCCGAAAGCTCGTAAACCGGAGAACAAGCCGGAAGGCGACGAGCTGGCCATGCTGAACCGCTTCATCAGCGATCCATTGAAAAACGAAGAAAAGCCGGGCATTCCGTCCCGTGAGACGTACCTCTATTACGGCGCCATTCGAGCGGGGACCAGTTGCTTGAAGTGCCACGGAAAAACAAAAGAGGAGCGCGATGAATATGGCGTGGAATCGCTGAAAGAGAACGACCTGATGGGCGTGATGTCTATTCGTCTTTCGACCAAATCGATCGAGAACGGCATCCATGTGAACCGCGCCTTGCTTATCTCGACCGCTCTATTAACTGCTCTGCTGATTATGACCGGAAGTTATCTCATTATCCGCTATGTCATCGTCAAGCCGGTCAAACATCTCAAGGAAGTAAGCGACGCCATCGCGGCGGGGCACTTGAACGTTCGCTCTGAAATTCAAACCGGGGACGAGTTTGAAGATTTAAGCCATGCGTTCAACCGGATGTTGCGCAACCTAATGAGTATGCAGGATCGCTATCAAAGACTCAACTCCGATCTCGACCGTAAAGTTGATGAACTCGCTCACGCCAATATGTCGCTCTATGAATCGAATCGGCTTAAAGGGGATTTTCTGGCGACCATGAGCCATGAACTTCGCACTCCCCTTCACAGCATTCTCGGCTTCAGCGATGTCCTTCTCGCGTCGGCCGGACAGATGAACGAAAAGCAGGCGCGTTGGGTGGCGAACATCAAGGGAAGCGGGCAGCAACTCCTAAGCCTGATTAACGACATTCTCGATCTGGCGAAGATCGAAGCGGGCAAAATGGAAGTTCGGCCGGAAGAAATTTCCATACCCGATATTTGCGAGAATCAGGTTACGATGTTGCGGCCTCAAGCAGAGAAAAAGAAGCTGGAGTTGAGAACTCAATACGAGACGGCCCTGCCACTTATCAAGCAGGATCCTGCGAAACTAAGGCAGATTCTCTCCAACCTGCTCTCGAACGCGATCAAGTTCACCCCTGAAGGAGGCCGGGTTTTACTCAAGGCAGGGGTAGAAGGGAATGAACTTGTCCTGACGGTCGTCGATACCGGCGTGGGCATTGCCCCTGAAGATCAAGCGGCCGTGTTCGAAAAGTTTCGCCAAGCGGGCAATCCACTTATCCGCGAGCACGAAGGAACGGGGCTTGGCCTTTCCATCGTGCGTGAACTCTGCAAGCTGCTTGCAGGCGATGTATCGGTTCGCAGTGAACTGGGACGAGGCAGCACCTTCACCGTTCGGCTGCCGCGTGAAATCAAGCCCGAAATGCAGCTCGAAATGCAGTGGGGGCTTGGACAACTCACGTCGGCAAACGGCAGGCTTGCCACCCATCGCCCTCCGCCTCCTTTTATGCCGCTGCCGGCCGAAGTGTCACAGGACTTGAGCAACGCCGACGAACCCGAAGCGCCGAAGGCGTAACGGAAGTCGTCAGACTTCCGGGATATCGGAAGTCGTAGCAATAGCCGTAGCGGAAGTCGTCAGACTTCCAGTGGGCAGCGGAAGTCTCACGACTTGCGCTACGCGTAATTCGATGGAAGTCTAACTACTTCCGCTACGCATCGCAGAATTCACCTTCGATCATCTGCCACACCTTTAGCAAGAAATGTCAAATAAGCCGATTCCTTTCAGTTGTTTAAGGGATGAACGACACCTGAGGCTTCACCCCTATGCTTGCGCTCATCTGCATAGCCGTCCTGTTGCCTTTCCCATGCGTGTTCCGCGTTGTTGAATTGCACGACACGAAAGGAACGAAAGGCTCACCCGTTCAAGCAGACGGGTTGCGTGAATTCGAGCCGTACGAAGTACGATTTTAGTTCAAAGCCATTCGCCTTCGCGACGATATTGCTCTTGTCGAGAAGATCGAAACGAATGCTCAGTCAGTCGAAAGCTGACTAGCTGCTGTTGCGACGCCAAGTAAGCGACGCTTGAGGTCTGAAGGAATCGGGACGTTATTTTTAATTATCTCCTTGTCATCGGGCTCCCTATGCAACTGTCCCATCGGTTTGGCGCAAACGACGATTGTTCTATCCTTGGCGTAGGCGTGAAGCATTCGCCGAGCAAGCGATCGCAGTCCCGCATTGCGCGCCGAACCGCCGTCGACCCAGCCCGCAGCAATCCGCTAAACGAGCATGCTCTTCCACGGGAATGCCGGATATGAGGCTTGAACTGGTGGCGCGGATCCGCCGGGAAATCAAAACGGGAAATTACGATCAGCCGGACAAGCTCGAGGCAGCCTTCGAGCGTCTGCTCGCAAGCACCTCTGAATGAGGCCCATTTAGTCAGCTATGCGTCTAACGGTGTTCGCGAAGCGCAACCGTGAGCGACCCGAGAAAGCGATGCGATGTTATTACGCCAGTCGCTGCCTCTCCCGGCCCGCCAAACTTCGCCGGCGCACTCGTTTGAACGCAACAGCGGATTCGATTTTCCCATCCGCCTCTCTTCCTGCTATAAAGACACAGGTTACTCGACTGAATCCCATGTCCCGTGCGGAGTCAATTCGTTGTCTCTCCCGGCTATCGAAGTATCGCAAACTCCGGAGAATAAGTTCCGGGAGTATCTATCGAGCCGGGCGCGCCGCAGCGGTTCACCGGCCAACAGCGCGACCTCGTTCAGTATATTTTCGCCCAGCACC
This sequence comes from uncultured Planctomycetota bacterium, assembly GCA_963718635.1. Classification (GTDB taxonomy): domain Bacteria; phylum Planctomycetota; class Planctomycetia; order Gemmatales; family Gemmataceae; genus JAIOQJ01. The sequence continues at coordinate 1,494,262 of OY970367.1, forward strand.
ATCACTTTACGACTGAGCAACTCATCCGGAATCTGCATTCCGCCAAGCTCGACATCAGCCGAGCCACCGTATATCGCACCTTATCCAAGCTGATCGATGCAGGCCTCTTGCGCAAGCTCGAACTCGGAACTGACACTTACTACGACCACGACTACGGCTATCCGCAGCACGAACATCTGCTCTGCGAGCAATGCCAACGCCTGTTCGAGTTTCAGCACCCGGCCATCGAATCGGCAGTTCGGGAAATTGCCAGTCAGCATCAGTTCCAGTTCAGCGGGCATACCTTGATCGTCCGCGGCACCTGCGTCGATTGCAACCGCAAGCGAGCGACCAAACGGCTGCTCGACATGATTTGATTTTGCAATCGTTACACTGCAATGCGAAGCACCAACGTAATGGGTAAGGGAGTGGGTTATTCCTTTCCCTTACCTACTGCAAGTTTCGACTCTCCTTTTTTCCATATCTCATTCCTCAAGATGACTGCACCTGAAACGGAACTCGATGAGCCCTTACCCGCTCAGCGCATAACGCTGCGACTGGCAGGCTTTGGCGTAACCTTCGAATTGCTCGCGCTCGTCATTGGCATCGTAAACGGTGAAGCCGCATTAGACGGGCCGCGCGTTGTCTCAACGTTTATCGGCTTCATTTTGGTCGGCGCAGCATTGTCGAACAGGCCGGACTTGCGCTTAATCTGGATTCTGGCGAGCGTAAGCGCCCTACTCGCGGTGCGCGCGATTCCCGCTTCATGGGATTCGCTGCGCCTCGTGGCTTTAGCGCTGGCAGGCGCCGCGTTGCTTGGATTGCTCGTTCTCGCAATACCGCTGCGAAGGCGTTTAACCGTCGGCTCAATGCTGATTGTCCTCCACTTTCTCGGCATCTATACCGCCATAACCGGCGCTAACGAACGCCCCTGGCTTTTCTCTCAACTTTGGGCGCGCTTTTACCGTCCTTATTTGCAGTTCACCAACCTCGATAACGCTTATCAATTTTTTGCCCCTGACCCCGGCGCGCGACCGAACTTTGGTGCTGTATCGAATACGATACGCCCGATGCCGACCAACGATACGAGTGGGTGGTGACGCCCCGACGCTTTGTCACCCGCGACCCACTGTTGAATTCCTACCAACGCCGAATCAAGATTCCTGAACTCTTGGGGCAAGGTTATTTCCCGGCCGATCTAATGAAGGCCGAGGCTATTGAAGTTCGCGATCTGCGCGATTCGTCCCCGGTGCCGCGCCATCCGGACCAAGTCGCCACACGCCAACTCTTTATCCCTAGTATAGGCGTGCAGAAATTGCTGATTCCTTCTTATATCCAACACATGGTCTCCGAACGCAAGCGCCCGACCGAGGCTGTCAAGTCGGTTAAGGTCTACCGTGTCGTCCATGAAATTATTTCTCAGGAGCAATTTGTCGGCGCGGTCTTCAACGATGATGGTGTGAAGCAGCGCCGAATTACGCCCAATGATCCCACTACCTACCTGCCTTACTACCTTGGCTCTTTTGATGCCAATGGAGCGCTGCTGCCTCAGCCCGATGCACTGCGCTGGTGGATGGTTCCGATTTTGGCCAAGCCCGGCACGACGCTATCGCCCGTCTACCTGCGCCACATTAAGGAAGCCGATTACGACGCCCACTTCGACGACTACGTGAAACGCCAAGCGGGCAGCGATGGCTATCGGAAAGGGCCCTGACGTGAAGCCACCCCTCCGCGAGATTGTTGCGGGCATTCAATCCTCCTGGAACCGCTTCTGGTTTCAGCCAGCCGATCCCATACCGCTCGGCCTGATGCGCATCCTCGGCGGCGCTATCGTTCTTTACGTTCATCTCGCTTACTGCCTTGAGCTTACTGAGTTCTTCGGACCCAAGAGTTGGCTAACCATTGAAGCCGCCAATCGCGAACGGCGCGAAATGCCGCTCTTCGTCTCTTCTTTGGACTGGAGTCCCGACGCACCATTGCCTCGTCTTCCCGAAACACCGGCGCGAAGAAAGGCCGTACTCGATTTCATGCGCCATCTGCCGGATGACCCGAAGGAGCGCACCGATCGTTCGCTCGCTTTCTTCTACACCCTGTTCGAAAAGACTTCGAAAATCGACGAGCGTCGACAATTTTTGGCTTCCTATGCAGCGGTTTCAGATGACGCTCGCCGGCGACTGCGCGTAGCTGTCGCTGAAACGGCCATTGAACTGCCGCTGCTGGCGTTCTTGCCGGAACTGCTCCGTGATGCCGAGTCCACGCGAGCCGTACTCGCGCCAATCAGCGAACCCGCTTTTGGCTACGTTCTCGATTGGTTCGGCGATCTAAGCACCCCAGAGCGACTACGGGCGATCAACTACATCAAGGATCTGCCACGCTCAAAAGTTGAGCGATTAGAAATTTTCGACTACTTCGAATTTTGGAACGCCGACCCGCGCTACACCTACGCCAAAGGGAAAGTGATCTTCTCCCCCTGGTTTCATCTGAGCGATCCATTAACAATCCGAGTTGTTCATGGGTTCATTCTGGTCGTCATGTTCTTGTTCACGGTTGGCCTATACACGCGGGTAACCTCGGTTTTGACTTGGCTGACTGCCTTGGGCTACATGCATCGCTCGCCGCCGGTGCTGTTCGGCATCGACACCATGATGAGCATTTTTCTCTTCTACATGATGATCGCGCCGAGCGGGTCGGCCCTGTCGGTCGATCGGCTTCGCGTGCGCTTTCGGGCGGCCCGAGCCTTGTCATTCAGCCATGGCAAAGCGATTCCGTGGGCCGAAGCCGTACTGGCCGGCCCGCGAGCCTCGGCCATGGCCAACCTCGGGCTGCGCCTCTTCCAAATTCATTTCTGTTTGATCTACGCCGCAACAGGGCTTGGCAAAGTGCGCGGCGGCACCTGGTGGAATCACGTCGCGGGCTGGCTGACCGTCGCTAATCCGACATTTTCTCTGATCGATTATCGCTGGTTCGAATCGTTCGTGCTTGCCGTTGCCGAAGTGCGGCCGTTGCTCGGCATCCTCTGCGCCGGCCTGGTGATATTCACTATCGCCCTCGAAGTCTTTCTGCCCGTCCTCATCTGGACGAAACTACGGCCCCTTCTGGTAGTCGGCGCCATCTTTCTGCATAGCGGCATCGCCCTATCGATGGGGCTAACGGTCTTCGGCCTCATCATGATGACCATGCTGCTCTCCTTCATCCCCGCCGCCGTCATCCGTCGCCCACCGGCGTGGATCGTCCGCCCTGGGGCCCGGCTGCTGCTCCGCTACGATGCCGCCGACCCACACCAGTCGCGGATAGCAGCGGTCATCCGTACGCTCGACATCGCCGGGCAAGTTACGTTTCAAGCGGTCGAAGTCAAAAACGCTACGCTTAACGTTGTAGGCAATGCAAAAGCCGAGGCATCGCCCAACGTTGCCCGTGCGGCTGTTCAATCGCTGTCGCTGCTCCGCCCGGTGGCTTGGCTGCCAGGAGTGCGGTTTGTCGTTCGGCGCGTGGTGGGGTGAGAAAGCGTTGGGAATTCAGTTGGCCAGTTAGGAGGTTCGGAAGTGAAACGGCTCCAGCAGGATCTACTCGCAGCATTGGCGAAGATTGATCGCCCGGGCGTGTTTTGCACGAGCGGTCCCTTGCCGTCCGTGCTTCCCGGCTTGGAGGTAGCGGGACTTGGAACGGTCTCGTTGCCGCTGGGAAAAAGGGACGCGGCTGCGCTGAAAAAGTTGGCCCATCAGGCGCCTTACGGGAAAGGAACCGAGACGCTGGTGGACACCAATGTCCGGCGCGTTTGGGAGATCGACGCTGAGCAGGTCACGCTGGCGAATCCTCAATGGTCTAGTGTCGTGGATGAGGCTATCCGCGCAGCACAAACCGCCTTGGGTCTCGAGGAGCAGAAGTTCGCTGCTCACCTCTATAAGCTGCTGCTTTATGAGAAAGGAAGTTTTTTCCTGGCGCATCGCGACGGTGAGAAGCTCGATCGCATGGTCGCTACGCTGGTTATCACGCTCCCGTCTGCTCACGAGGGAGGCGAGTTGGTGGTCCGCCACGAAGGGCAAGAGGCGACAATCGATCTTGCTGCCAAGAGCAAATTCGAGACGCAATTCGCCGCGTTCTATGCCGATTGCGAACATGAGATTCGGCCAGTAACCAGCGGTTTCCGGCTTGCGTTGGTGTACAATCTGACGCTGGAGAAATCGAAAACGACGATCACCGCGCCCACGAGCGGAGAGCATATCGCAGCCGCGGCCAGCTTGCTGCGCTCGTGGAGCAGCCAGATTGCGGTTGACGAGTCTACGCTGAAAAAGATGGCGGTTATCCTTGATCATCAATACACGAAAACAGGAATAACCCGCGATGCGCTCAAAGGTCTTGACCGGACTAGGTCCGATGTCTTGTTTGCAGCAGCGAGCGAAGCAGGCTGCGATGCATCTTTGGCTTTGGTGACCCTTTGGGAAAGCGGTTCGGCGGAGCCAAAAGACCACTACGGGTACGGTCGTCGGCGTAGTTATAGTCGATACGATGAGGAAATGGACGACACCGGCTGCGATCACACAATGGGCGAGATTATCGACAGCAGTTTAACGGCTGAACACTTCAGTGACGCGGAGGGCCAACCGCTCGACTTCGGAGAGATTCCCCTAGATGACGAAGAGCTTGTCACCAGTGAGCCACTCACGCAGAAGGACCCCGATAAGGAAGAGTTCGAAGGCTACACCGGCAATGCCGGCATGACGCTGGAGCAGTGGTACCACCGGGCGGCCATTGTGCTCTGGCCAACAGCGCATCGTTTCGATGTGCTCTGCGAAGCGGGTGCAGATACAGCGGTCGGCGGCCTCGCATACATGATCAAACAGTGGAAAGACGCGAAGAAAAGTGAACAAGGGGCTTTTCGTGCGCGGTGCGTCGAATTCGCGAAACGAATTATTGCTAGCTGGCCGGAGCGAAAGTACACGTACGGTTTCAAAAGCAATCGTGATGACGAAGATGACCCGACACTAGTTTCCCAGTTGGCAACGTTAGCTGATCCCGCGTTGGTCTCCGCTTATATCAGGGGCGTAGTGGCAAAAGACGCCTCGGTCGATCCCGGTCCCGAACTCGCGGGCATCTGCGAGCAACACGGTTGGCAGACATTTCAGAATGAAGTGCGGAGCCTGCTGGCAAGCACGTCGAATGAAACTCTGGAGCGCCATGCAAACCTGCTGGCCGATTTCGCGCTGCACAAGGATCAGAGTGCCGAACGAAAAATACTCTGCGTCGAATTGGCTGGGGAAATGATGGCGGCCCTGGAGCGCTGGGAGCCGAACGGCTCGCGCGAAAATTGGGAACGAAGCATTGTTGATCTTCGCCGCTTGCTGCCGCCGCTGGTGCAGTCGTTTTTGATTCTTGGCGAACCCGCGCTGCTTGAGCGACTGGTGACTTACGTTCTCAATCGGCCGAAGGCATTCGACCTTACCACGGTTCAAATTCCCGTGTTGCTGGGGTTGACGCCGTGGATGAAGCGTAGCGTTAAAAATCCCTCCGTGCCGTTGAGCCGATGGTTGAGTGCCATCCGCGAAGCGTTGGAAGCTCGCGTTGCAGCCCCGCCTCGCGAACCGGTCGACTGGCGCCGCAGCGCGCCCACGGGTTGCAAATGTGCCGACTGCGCAGAGCTAAGCCGATTTCTCCAAGATCCAAGCCGCGAAACGCTGCGCCTCCCCTTGGCCGAGAGTCGTCGTCGGCATCTGCAGGGAGTCATCGACCATCAGCATCTCGATGCAACCCACGTCACCGAAAAGAGCGGCAGCCCTTATACGCTCGTCTGCACGAAGACCAAGACCTCCTATCAAAGGGCGCTCGATGCGCATCAAGTTAATCTTGGTCAGTTGGCGAAGGTTGTGGAGTTGATGGAGTTGCTGAAGGATTAAATTGATAGGTGAGTATATGCATGCCACTTGCGTGTCGGCAACAACCAGTATTCGGGATCTATGTGAAGTGAAATACGAGAAATGACATGGCCAAACCGAAGCGTAAACTCACTGCCGCTGAAAAGAAAGCCCGGCGCGAGCGGAAACGAAAGTACATGACGATATTCGTCAACGGCAAGCAGAAGCGGGTTCTTCGCCCTCCGCAGATCGATGGCTTGCCGTTGGATGAATTCACCGGCGCAACGCGGACTCGATCTGGCTGCACCAAAACGGTATGTGGGAAAACATGCCGCCCACTTGATTGCGAAACATTTGATGTCGGAAATTGCGATTCTCGCTAGGTTGTGCCATTAATCAGCCGGCAGGCATCAACCTGCTAAATCGTTGAGATGATATTAGCCGATTTGTTTTTTTCTTAATCAAATAATCCATAGATCGCTGCAGGCCTGTTCATAGCTCGTTTCCAAATCCAGAGGAACGACCACGTTGCGACTCAGCCAGAGCGGCAAAGTCGGTAGAAGGCGCGTTACAGCCAACTCGTTCGACCAAGTTTCAAGAAGTGCGCGTTGTCCTTGCATCGTCAAACGGCATGAGGCGGCATACAGCGAAGTTGACGATTCGGTGAACGTCGGGTCGGAGTGACCCAGAAGAGCGATGAGATCGGCGTAAAGATTGAAGTTTCGAACGGTCACGAGATCTATAATGCTGATCGCGACGCCTTTTTGCAATAACGCAGCACATTTGACGACAAACATGCTGCGGTGGTCCGGGCGGTCCTTGTTTGCGGGACTGACGATTTCAATGGCTGCCACTAGATGTCGTCCACGTCGCACATCAAAGATACGCACCTCGTATTCATCAAAGTCGGGCAGAGTTGTTTCGACGGCAAGAGTTGGACGAGCTGGAGACCAGACGGCCGTCGCGACGCCGCCGTCGGTTTCATTCACCGGAAGATGCGACTGGTCTCTCTCGAACGCCGCAACATCAATTTCGACCTGCGAGCCGGAATGTACGCGCGGTTCGGCCACATATCCCGGAGGAAGTTGTTTGCGCAACTGTTGAACAATGACCGCCGGCCATTGTCCATGCAAAGCTTCCCAACTCGATTGAAGATCGAGCGGCGGCCGAAAGTGATCGCGTAAAGGCATTTTCAACGAGTGTCCGAGATTATGCGAATAATAATCGCGTTTAAGATCCAGCGGGTCGGAAAAAGAATTGTAACAGCAACCTTCGGAAAAACAAAAAAAGACATTGCGCTCTCACAAGCGGAATGTCCTTTTCATCGCACACTCGGGGCGAGAAGATTTGAACTTCCGACCTTTCGGTCCCGAACCGAACGCTCTATCCAAGCTGAGCTACGCCCCGATTCGACGTTCGTAATTTAGCGAAATGCTTGGCTTTGTCAATCGCGGTTGCGGTCGCGCCTTTTTGGCGAGCCGGGAGCGTAAGCGACTGGAGAACCCGCAATAGCAGTGCACAGCTTTCTCCAGTCGCTCACGCTCCCGGCTTGCCAATTACTCCCGACTCGCCAAGAACTCTTTTTAGGCACCGGCGGGGTCTTTGCCGTCGATCCACGGGCCTTCCAGCTTCTGGTAAGCGGGCGGTTCCAGCAAGCTGCCGGCGTCGCCGCCTTGCCAGCCGATGATATGGCTTGGCTTATCGTGTTTCTTGCTGCGGGCTTCGAGCTTGCTCGCCCAAGTGGCGTCGGCCTCGGTCGGCTCGCGCTTCGCCTTATCCCAGAAGAAGGCCTTGCCTTGGCGATAGCTCTGAGCGCCCATGTTCACTGTGCTAAATGCTGCGGCGCCGAGTTCGGGAGTGCTGAGCGTTTCGCGCTTGCGATCGCGGACGCACTCGAGGAAATTCGCCCAGAGGTGATAGGTCGCATTCTGCTTCGAATCGATCGGGTTTTCGAAGGTGTGAACCGGCTTCTCGGCATTGTCGGTCGGCTTCACCGGTCCGCCAGCGATCTTCTGGCCATAGACTTCGAAGCCTTTGATGAAGTCGCCGCCGCCTTGGAACTTAATGGTCGCCAAGTGGCCGCGGATCATTTCACCGAGCTGCGTGTCGTTGCACATCGTCGCAGAGATAATGACCTGACAGCCTTCATCGTAATCAGCGACTACTGTCGCCACATCGGGAACGTCGCGGCCATCGTATTCGAGATAGAGGCCGCCGGCGCCGACGACGCGGGCGGGAAAGCGTACGCCCATCGCGGAAATCAAGTGCGTTGTTTGATGGACGAACAAGTCGGTGAACATGCCGCCGCCGAACGGCCAATAACACCGCCATTGCGCCCAGGTTGCGCGATCAAAAGGCACATCTTTCGGCGTAGGCCCGAGAGGCTGGCCCAGGATCTTATAATTGTGCCCAAGCCACATGTCCCAATCGATTGTCTTCGGGCTCATGTCTTTGGTGAGCGGGTAGTAGCGCCATTGACCGACGCTTGAGTTGCGGAAATAGCTCGTCTGCCCCTGCATCACTTTGCCGATCTTGCCGGAGCGAATGTATTCGTTCGCAGCTAGCCAGGTCGGGTCGGCCATCGACTGCACGCCAACGGTGACGACACGATTGTGCTTCACAGCCGTATCGACGACAGCGATCGCTTCGCCGATCGTTCGCGTCATCGGCTTTTCCATGTAAACATCTTTGCCCGCTTCCATCGCATCAATGGCCATCTTGCCGTGCCAGTGATCAGGCGTAGCGATGACGATGATGTCGACGTCTTTTTGCTTCAGAATGACTTCGTAGTCTTTACTGACGTGCTGCTTATCAGCCACATCGATGCCGCAGCGCTTGGCGGAGGGATAAAGTCCACGGCCTTTCTTGTTGCCGAGTTCGGGGTCGCCGTCCCACACGTCGCAGACGGCGACGGGGACAACGCCCTTCTTCTCTTTCTGCATTTGCAGAATGACGTCGATGTGCTGTTGGCAGCGGCCGCCAACGCCGAGGAAGCCAACGCGCAGATCTTCGTTGGCGCGTAGCACGCGCGCATAGCTGGAGGCCGGCAGCGATAGGGCGGCGCCGGCCACTGCCGAGGTCGCCAGGAACGACCGGCGGTGAATGTTATTCTTCTCTTCCGACATAGAGGGGACTCCATAGGGTTATGTGGTTAGCCGCGAGCGTATGGCGAGCGAGAGGCGAGAGACATTCGCTCGCCAGAGGCTCGCGGCTAACTTCTCGCTCGCCAGAGGCTCGCGGCTAACCATAGGCTCGCGACTAACGGGAATTACTTTTTCTTCTGTTCGAGCAGCCAGGTGTAAAGTTCTTCGGTGGCGTAGGCTTTGTCCCAACTGTTGTGACCAACCCCGGGGTACTCGGTATATTTCGGCTTTCCGCCGACCTTTTTCAGTTCGGCAATCATGTCTCGTGATTTTTGCACAGGCACGGCCTTGTCGTCATCGCCGTGGAAGCACCAGCAGGGAATGTTCTTGATGGCTTCCGCCTTGCCGAGATCGCCGCCGCCGCAGATCGGCACAATGGCGGCCCAGCGGTCAGGATACTTCGCGGCCAGACTCCAAGTTCCATAACCGCCCATTGATAAGCCGGTCAGATAAGTTCGGCTCTTGTCGGTCTTATATTGTTTGCACACATCATCAAGAATGGCGATCGCTAATTTACCATCGTGGGAGTCGGCCGACCACGGGCGCTTCTCTGCCTGGGGGATGATCGTCAGGAAAGGAAACGTTTTCTCGCGCGATTTGATGGCCGAACCGAGGCCGACTTCCACCGGCATTTTCTTGCCGCCCTTTGTCTCGCCGGAGCCATGAAGCGAGAGGATGACGGGAACTTCCTTTTCGCCTGTATAGCTGTGCGGTACGAAGAGGACGTACTTATGCTCTCCTTCATCGTCTTTGTAAACCTTATCGACAAACCCGGTCTTGTCAGCGGCTTTAATCACCGTGGACCCGATCAACAAAACAACAAGCAGAAAGAGGATACGCATCATGGGAACGTGTTTCCTGAGAGAAGCGGAAGAGAGGGCAGAAGTCACACTAACAGTTGAGTCATCGCTTGGCCACTCGGAAATGAATAAATGGCGACGGCGATCAGTCGTTTCGGGATTTCCACTGTGATCGCCGCGTCAGGCTGGCAAAACGTTGACCATCCTTAAGGCTTACTTATGGGCTATGTCCCTCAGGTTCCTCAATATCCCAAAGTTTGACGGTGCCGTCACGCCCGCCAGTGGCAAGGGTTCGGCCGGCCGGGGACATGGCGAGACCGTAAATCGTGCCGACGTGAGCATTAAATGTTTTCAGTTCTTTCTCAGTTGCGACGTCCCAGATTTTAACCGTGCGGTCCTCGCTGGCCGAAGCGAGCATGGCGCCGGTGGAGCAGAACGAGACTGCCCAGACATCTTCACGATGGCCTTCGAGCTTGCCGATCGACTTATTCATGTCAATGTCCCACAAGCGGATTGTTCGGTCCCAGCTTCCCGATGCGACGACACGCTTTTCCGGATGAAATGCCACGGAATAGACGGCGCCGGTATGCCCGCTAAGCGTGTTCAGCAGCTTGCTTTCCTCACCGGAGACGTCCCAAACCTTAACCGTCATGTCGCCGCTAGCCGACGCGAGCAACTTGCCGTCGCGCGACCAGGCGAGCGACATAACGGCGCCGGTATGATTAGTTGTCGTCATCATCTTGCCGGTCTTCCAAAAGTAAATCCGCACATGCCCATTACGAGTGCCGGCCGCAATTCGTTCACCATCAGGGGAGATGGCGATCGTACGCACCGGGCTCGGCAAGGCGATCATGTCCAGTTCTTTATTCGTGTTGGGATCCCATAAGCGGATGTTGCCGTCTTCGCTGGCCGTCACGAGAAGGGCGCCATCGTGATTGAAGGCGACGGACCAGATCGGTCGCTTGGATGCTTCGATCCGCGATTTCAGTTGGCCGGTTTTCGCGTTCCAAAGGCGGACGCTGCCATCATCGACCGCCATGGCCAACGTTTCGCCGTCGGGCGAGTAAGCAACGGACCAAACCGGGCCGGTACCCGCGTCGAGCACCAGCTTGGGCTTGGGATCATTCTCGACGTTGGCAGTGTCAGCGGAATGAGCAGTCTCAACGGGTCTTCCGCGCTGGCCGATGACGGTCCAAGCGGTGAGCTTCGTAGCCTCACTCAACAACAACAAAGCACTGGCCATCACGAAAGATGCAGCGATCAAGCCGCCGTTGCGTCCCCACCAGATGCGCTGCAATCGAGGAAGCGTTCGAGTCGTTCGCTTCACTACCGCAGAAGAATCTTTTGGCAGGTGAGTGCGCAGGGTGGACAAAAGTTCGTCCACTTCGCGAGCGCTCTGGATGCGATCTTCGGGCTTTTTGGCCAACAGTCGGTCGATGATCGCGATCAGTTCATCGGGAACTTTTGGATTGATTTCGTGGATAGGGCGATGGGGTACTTCGGTGACCGCACGCAGCACGACAAAGGGCGATGAACCTTGGAAGGGCGGCGTACCGGTGCACATCGCGTATAGAACGCTGCCGAAGCTGAATAAATCGGAGCGATGATCGAGCGCTTCGCCGCGCGCCTGTTCCGGGCTCATGTATAACGGTGTTCCCGCGACGAAACCGGTTTGAGTCAGCCTGGCGTCTTCCGCTGCGCGGGCAAGTCCAAAATCGGTGAGCAGCACTTTCCCGGAGCCAGCTTCCAACAGGATATTGGCGGGCTTGATGTCTCGATGGATGAGCGTCTGCTCGTGAGCGGCGGCAAGGCCGGCGGCGGTTTGCTGACCGATCTCGACAATCTCGCGGACATCGAGCGGTCCGCTTTTCGCATCAAGCCGATCTTGCAGCGATTCGCCGGTGATGAGCCTCATTACCAGATAGGGGATCTCGTCCCGGTGCTTTTCCACATGATGAATGGCGACAACGTTTTCGTGAGCGATCGAAGCGGCGGCTCGCGCCTCGCGGATGAAACGATTGCGGGCTAACTCGCTCTTGGCATATTTCGGATTGAGCACTTTCAAGGCAACATGGCGTTGCAGGCAGACATCGAGAGCGCGTAAAACGATCCCCATGCCGCCGTAGCCGATTTGTTCGACGATGTGAAAGCGTCCCAACTTGCCGATGGTGCCCGGTTGCTCGGCGGGATCGAGAAAATCGAGAGCGGCCGAGTCGGGGTGCGGCGTCGCTTCGCCGGCAACCTCGGCGCGCGTCGTCGACATGGAACTGTTCGGAACCTTGATAATGGCGCGTTCTAGCTGGCGCAGTGCCGGCCAATAGGCGGAATCGCCGCCAGGGCGTGCGGCTTTCGCCCCCGAGGCGCATTCGAGCAAACGGGAATTCGAACCTGCCAGGCGTTCGATCGATTGCTGGCACGTCTCACAGCAATCGAGGTGAGCGGTGATGCGAGACTGATCATCCATGGCAGCGCTGCCATCAATCAGTTTGCGCAAGTCCGCAGCAGAGGGACAATCAGTCTGGATGATCGCGGCCATATCGCTTCACTCGTTCGTCAAGGTGTCAATTTCTTCGCGAAGTCTCGCGATTACCCGGCTTTTGGCGACATACACGGCGCCGGCGGACATCTTCAACTGAGCGCCAGCGACCTTGGCGCTTAAGCCATCCACGGCTGTGAGCCAAAAGGCCTGCCAGGTTGAATCCTGAAATTCACTCTGTATCCGGTCGGCCGCCCAGGCGAAACATCGTTGCTCGTACTCGCGATCCCAATCGTCCTGATCTTCTTCACGAGCCGGCACTTCTTCGAGGCGATGGTGAGCGCTCGCATCGCCGCTTCCCCGCGTCTGCCGGCGTTGCTTTTCGAAAAAGTTGAAGATCTTGTTTCGTGTCGCCGTGAAGAGCCAGCCGCGGAACGTTCCTTTGGCGCGGTCGTAATGGAGCTGACCGGCGTTGGTGACCACGCTGCGTAGCACATCCTGCATCAGATCGGCGGCGTCGGCATCTTGTAGGCCGCGCCGTGCGCAAAGCCATAGATGACTGACGCATAGAGGTCAAAAAATTGCCTCCAAGCCTCAGCGTCGTGGGGATCCTGGATGCGAACCAGCAAGCTGGCCCGCGTCAGAGGAATGAGTTGCATAGTCTTTGGTGCGCCATGTGGGCTGTGGCATTTTCATCGCAGGCAGACATGCCTGTCCGCCAATTATCACTACCTGGCCAACGACACGCAGATAATCTCCTTATCGTTGCGGGCATAGATGCACTTATTGGCAAACGCGGGATGGCTCCAGACGACATCGCGGCCGAAGGCTTTATTCGTAGGCTCCAGCAGCTTCGCTCGCCCAATCTCCTCGTACTTCTCAGGACTTAGCTTCGCAATGACGAGCTCGCCCTTTTCGTTGAAGATGAAAAATCGGTCACCGTTCTTGACCAGGTAGGCGGTCGCGGAGTCGGCCCGCTTGCTCTCTTTGCCGGTCACCGGATCGGTGGTTTCCCACTTGCGCTCGGCGGTCATTAGATCGACGGCCATAAGTTGCCCGTTTTCGCTTACTCCGTAGATGGTTCCCTTTTCGACAAACGGCGTCATGTTCACAGGATACACCGCATTGGTCTTCTTTCCGCGCCAGACCTCGGTCACGGTGGGCTTCTCGGTGCCGAGTTTGAGCAACACGGCTTTGTCCTTGATTCCGGCGGCGAAGAGGTATTCGCCTGCCTGCCGAGGCGCCATGATAGACATCTTGTATTCCGGACTGATCAATACCGTCCAATGCTTCGCGCCTGTCTCCGGATCGAGGCTGTTGATCGAAGTCGAATGCCAGACGAGCAGTTGCCGTACGCCGCCCGCTTCGATAACTGATGGACACGAATAGCCGGGCTCCTCGGCATTGAGCGACTTCCAGATCTCTTTGCCATCATCTTTATTGAAGGCGACCACGCAAGCATTTTCTCCTCCGACGATGCAGATGACCTTTTTGCCGTCAATCAGCGGATGGCCGCAAAAACCCCAGAGCGGTGTCTTGGCGCCGTAATCTTTTTGGAAGTCTTTCGACCAGATGATCGTTCCCTTGTCGGCATCGAGACAGAAGAGATTGCCTTCGGTTCCGAGCGCATAGACTTTACCGTCAGCAACCGTGGGCGTGGCTCGCGGTCCGGACGGATACGAAACCGTGTAATGGCAATCGTATTCGTGCTTCCAGACCAGCTCGCCCTTATCCGCGCTGAAGCAGAGAATCCGTTCTTTTCCTTTGAAATCGGTTCGGTCGAAAACTTCCTTCTTCACATCGCCATCGGTGACGTAGTCCGTCACATAGACTTTGCCGTTGGCCACTGCCGGGCCGGAATAGCCGCCGGAGACTTTCGCTCGCCAGAGAACCTTGGGTCCTTCTTTGGGAAATTCGGCAAGGATGCCGGTCTCGCGCCATTGGCTATCGCGTTGCGGCCCCATCCACTGCGGCCAATCATCTGCCCGAGCACCCGAAGAGAGGGCAATGAACCCGGCCAGCGCCAAAGCCATTGGTGTTGAAGGAGTCATGAACGCATCCTTGAGAAGAAAGGGGCTCTGTTCGAAATCCGGGCATTGCTTTTTGCGAGAGAGGAAACCGACAGCATCAACCTATCCGCCAGCGTCGCGTCTACAAGAGGCAGTGCCCTTGTGAACGTGACGCCGGTGATGACCCTTGGGTGAAAAATAGCAGCGATACGCACTATTGAGCGGTGAAACCGCCGTCGACGGCAATCGTTTGCCCTGTGATGAACGACGCGGCATCGCCGCTGAGCCATAGGACCGCATCGGCAACCTCTTCCACTTTTCCGATCCGACCGATGGGATGCGCTCCCGCAAGATGTGCCTGGATCTCTTTGGTTGGCGCAAAGCGTTCCAACATTTCGGTTTGAATGGCGGCGGGCGCAACCGCATTGACTCGGATTCCGAGTTTGGCATATTCCAGTGCGGCCGTCTTGGTTAGGCCGATGACGGCGTGTTTACTGGCAACGTACGTGGCGTTCTGCGGGAAGCCGATCAACCCGGCAACCGACGAGGTGTTGACGATCGAACCGCCGCCCTGTTTGAGCATCTGGCGGATTTCTGCTTGCATGGACCACCAAAGCCCCTTCACATTTACGTTAAAGACTTTGTCGAATTCGTCATCCGTCTGCTCGTGAAAGGGCGCTCCGGTTGCTTCGACGCCAGCATTGTTGAACGCGATATCGAGCCGGCCATATTTCTGCACCGTTGCCCGGATGAGATTCTCCACCTCCTCTTTACGCGACACGTCGGCTTTGAAGAAAAGTCCGGCGCCATCAGCCGCTTCGATCAATTTAACCGTCTTATGCGCCTTCATCGTCGCGTCGACCCGAGACGACGACTTTCGCCCCCTTCTTCCCGAATTCGATGGCCGCTGCTCGCCCAATCCCCGAGGTGCCGCCGGTGATCAGAACGACTTTTCCTTTGAACGACATAGCCAGACTCCTTGACCAGGTTCTTGAAGACTCCAGCAGTTAATACCCGCCAGGCGCAATGCGCTTACAGGGATATTGCCCATTGCAAGGTTTGAAACCGGTTCTGGCGAATCGAACGCTGCTATTTCCGCTCGCGTGCGCAGACATCAGCGATGACTTCCCGCATTTAGCCCCCCGTGAATACACGGAGGGCGAGGTTGGCGCACTCTCCAAGCACTTGCGGCCCGGAATTCGTTAGGGCGCCGACCCTTTCTGCAATAATTTACGAATCCGTTCGATTTCGGCTGTTGCCGAAGGAACTTCTCCTACGATTTCCGTTAGCAAACTGAGCCGGCGATCGTAAAGATGCACGACCGTCGATTGATCTTCTTTCTCCGTGTAGTTGTCGATCAACTTTTGACAGGTGGCGTCGAGGTCGATGATCCAACGGCGTTCGCGTGGGTCGTCCTGCACGAGCCGTTCGCGCAGGTTCATCGCTTTGTCGTATTCTTTGATAGCTGCTTTACGGTCTTTGTGCTGGGCGTGCAGATCACCCAGTCTTTCGTGGACGTACGCGAGTTGGGACCAGGCTTCGGCATCGCCCGGCGTCTGCCTTGTCTTTTCTTCGGCGAGGCGCCGGGCACGTTCAAAGGATTCAGCCGACTCTTCGAGCCTCCGCAAAAGTCGATACGCCTCGCCGACGTTGTACTGCACCGCAAAGTCTTGAGGATACTCGCGGGGAAGCCGGCCCAGCCATTCATCTCCCAAGTCTGCCAGCGACCGAGTCAACCGGTTTCCGATCGGCTTTTGCTGCAGATCAAAGAGCAGCTCTAAAACTTCCGGCGGCGTTTTCGCTTCAACATCGGCCGGCTGTGAGACGCCTGTATTTCGTGCAAGTTCGAGCTCTTGCTGCTTGCGCTTTAGTTCATCGCCTGCCCGGTCAAGTAGAAAGAAGCCTATGCTCACGGCGACAAGCAAAATCGGGATGCTCATGAACGCGAGTGCGCGGGCCGGGCTACGACGGTAGCGCCGCATCCATTTCTCGACTTGGCCGGCCCGGTGGGCGACGACCGTGCGTCCCAAGAGAAACCGGCGGAGATCGCCGGCCAACGCGCGAGCCGCATCGTAGCGGTCTTCCGGCTCTTTCTCCAGACACTGCAAGCATATCCGCTCGAGATCGCGCGGCACTTCCGGGTTGATCAGGCTCGGCGCGATGGGCGGGTCGAAACGCACCATCTGAATCGTTTCGATGGCCGTCGGCCCTTGAAATGGAGGTCGGCCAGTTAGTAGTTCGTATAAGATGGTGCCTAGGCCGTAGATATCAGTCGGCTTGCCGATCTTCTCCGGTCTTCCGGATGCCTGTTCCGGCGACATGAAACTCGGCGTGCCGATCGCGTAACCCGATTTCGTCTGATCGCTTTGTTCGTAAAGAATGTGGCGCCAAGCCAAAGTCCGTGATTTTGACCGCGAGTTTCTTTTCGGGCAAGAGCAACCCCGAATCGAGACTCGATGCCAATTCCAATTCGTCCGCTTGATCAACCCAGAGGATATTGGCCGGTTTCAAGTCGCGATGGATGATGTGCTTGTCGTGTGCTGCTTGAATGGCTTCGGCCAGTTGCCGGACGATCTCCGCCGACTGGCGGGGAGACGGACGATCATCGCTGATTTTTCTTTCTAAGTTGCCGCCCGATATGTACTCGAGGCAAAGGAACGGTCGGCCTTCAAATTCGCCAATCTCATAAATCTGCACTACGTTCGGATGTTGCAACGATGCGATGGACGAAGCTTCGAGTACGAACCGCTTTCGGATGTTGTCGTCCAGGAAATCCTGCGGTCGTATCATCTTGATGGCGACAGGGCGATTCAATCCTTTCTGCCTGGCAAGATAGATGTTGCTCATCCCGCCATGATCGACCAGTCGTTCGATGTCATACCCTGGGATGTTCGGCAACGCATTCGGGTATTCATAGGGAATCGGCGTAATCGCCGGCCCTCGGATGACCGCAGTCGCATCAGATGACTGGAGTCGAACGTCCGATTCTGGCGACTGGGGAAGCATTAAAGAGTCCAAAGACATTGCGAGGCGATAAACGATGGCGAGCCGGGAGCCTGAGCGACCGGAGAAAAGAATTAGGCTGCTTGCTCCGGTCGCTCAGGCACCCGGCTCGCCGAGAACCTTTCTTACTAATCAAGCGGCGCGAAAAAACGTACAACTCCCGAATACCGCTGATCGCGAACATTGAAACCGGGTTGTGGTCCGGGATTGCCTAGCTTGGTGTTAGCGATCATCATCGAACACCCGCGTGAATGGGGCAGGTTGAAACTCATACAGATTTTAGCCCCAACTCCCGGAGTGAAACTGATAATTTGCACCGGCACGCTTTCCTGATTAAGCCCCGTATCAACAAGCATGCGGTCATTGGGCTGCAACTCCCAGGCCGAATCGTCGTAGCTGCCGCGAAGAGTTGTCCCGTTGTATGAGATAGCAGGAATTATGGCGGTGACATGCCCAGGTGTCACTGGATCAACCCCCGTGGCATCCGGCGCCGGTTCATAAGAGAAAAAGATCGGCCGACTGCCTTGAAGTCGCGGATTGCTCGGATCGGTCGCCAGATTGCTACGGTCGATGATGGAAAAGAATCGATGGCGGATGTTCGTTCCATCATTCAGTCCAAGTTCCGCTCCGAGCTTTACCGGCCTGCTGCTTGCGTCGGTCACCTCGAAATAGCCGATCGTCATCCAGACGGCAAATACGTTGCTTCGCGTCGTCAACTGACTATGAATTTTGCTTAGTAATTCACGCCGAATGTATGGGTGCGATTGAGAAGCGAGATCGAGCGATGCGAATTTCGGAGCAAGCAATTCAGTAGTGGAATCGGTCGGGTCAATCCGCAGCAGTGTTTTGGCAATGCCACTCCCTTGAGTGAATTGATTGCTAGGATTGGGGTCGATCGGCACGGCGCTCGGCCAGAATGGGCGGTCCTGGTCGAGCCGTGTTGCAGGTGAACCAGCGGGCGTGCGACTATTGGTTAATTTTTGCCACAGCAGATGAACATCGTCGGTCGTAAATGTATTGGCGCTGTTGGCCGCACAGATCGATTGCCAAATCGGCTCGTCCCAAATCGTGTTGATATTCACCTTGCCGGGCACCCGACCCGCGATGCCGACCACTCGACTACGCGTCTCAAATAGATTTAGAGCTCGATGTAGACGCGTGTTATCATTACCCCAATCCGCCAACTGTTGGAATTTCTGAGGCGTCGCCTTGCCAATAACAAACTGTTGCATCAACTCGTGCGGCTTATAAGCAGACAAGTTCAGAAGTTCAATCGGACTGGTTAATTCACGATCGAGATGCACCAACCAGTCAAAGGGCTGAGTTAGCGTGAGCCCTGCATTTGTCAGCAACGTTCCCTGACCATTATGACGGAAGAACGTATGGCTTAGGCCCGCGACAGGAACGGGGACAATCTGTTGTGGCACGACTTGTGAAGCATGCCCCGCATACGGCTGCATGCGTCCCCATGAGTTTCTGCAGAGCAATCCCTAAAGCCGGCGGCACCACAAGCCCTTGGTCGTCGAACACACGTGCGTCGGCCATCATGTTTTTTTTGAATTCCATGATGTCGATGGTGATGTACGGATTTGTCGGCCCCGGCGGCAAATGAGAGCAGGCAAGCCGTTGCAGCAGCAGCGTTGTTTGAGCGGAGTCCCCGCCATTGTAATTGTGCGCGGGAATGCGGAATTTCATTCCCGCGGCCATCGCCGAAGGCAACATCAAGTCACCGGGCGAGGGCTCCGGACCGACGACGTAGAAACTGCTCGTATCCGAACGCGGCTGAATGTAGGCGCCGCTCGAAACAGGAACAACGCCATCGACGGTCGAATAGACACCGGCCGGGAGATCGACAGTTCGGACAACTTTTGAGTCGGGGTCGCCCTTCACATTTTCAACGTGCCGTAGCCGGTTATTAGGCCCGGTAAGCAGCAAGCGATAGACCTGATTCCCATTGAAAGTAAGCGGCACACCCCCCTGGTGCGCTAAGTTAGCCGTTGAAGCCGTTCCCGGCGTCAGCGGGTTGTGGAGTTCGGCCCAGACTTTGACGTTGTAAAAGGTCGCTTTCGGCAACCAGCCGAGAGGAGGCACAGGCGGCACCAAGCCCGGATCAGTATCGGGTTGCCCGGGGATCGCTTCACCGTTTTCGACGCGCACCAGTCCTTCGTTGATGACGAACCGAGGCAGCTCAGTGCCAAATACAACACGGTTGGCCAGTTGGGCAGCGTCGAAGTTGGCCGGGTTCTGTGAATCGGCCGGGTTGATTGGATTCCATACGAACGGCGTGATGTAATCGTCTGCATCGATATAGTCCACGCAGTTCGCAGCCAGTTGGGCCAGGTAGCGCAGGCCATTAAACTGCGAAGTTCCGGTCGCTGTCCCTGAAAGCTGCGTTCCGGCCGCCTGACAGAGACGCAGAAAAATGTCCTGAGCGAATCGTTGTCGTTCGGCCATCGCGCGAGCAGCGCTAGCGGGTGTAACGTTGCCGACTTGCTCGTAAGGCTTGGTAGGATCCACGCGATAGTCCGCCAGCGGCCGATTCAGATCGAGAGCGCCGAGGGACGCCTGGCGTGCTTTCCACGTTTGCGGGTCAAAATCGCTAATGCTGCTCGGGCCCGACGACGTTGCAAATCGTTGGGCCAAGTCAGGGAAAGGGATGCCTGCCACCGAGGGCGGAAGGGCCGGCGGATAAACGCCATTCACAGGCGGCGGCTGAACTAGCGTGAAATTGCTTGGACGGCCGAGGAGCCACGGCGAGAGCCCGGGTTGATCGAGATCGTTGCTGATCGTCGTCAGAACGAAACGGGGATTGACCGCCGTTGCCGGCCACCCGTTCCGGCCCGGCGTAGTGCTACTCGCCAGATTTTTACTTAGCACTTGTGCCAATTCGGCTTGGCGATAATTGGCATCGGCGCCGTTGTATTTTCCGTTAAGCCAGAAGAGATCAGTGGGCGAGAAAACGCGGTCGCTACTCGACGAAGTATAACTTCCCGTCGATGGCAGCAAATAAGGATTGAACAAAGCCGGATGGTTGGTTCGCTCCGCCAGCGACGCACACCCGAATCGCTGGGGGTAGATCGGCGACATGCGCGTGCTCGGCCTTTGCGGGAGCTGCATCCGCGATTGAGCGCCCGGATTCGTCAACATGCTGCCATCGAAATCAATCTGGGAGTAAAACGCGCCGGTCACGCCCACCGGGAGCGCATTGCTGCTTGAAGCCGACGGATCTGTGGCAAATCGCTGATTCGGGTTTTGATCCGAGCCGTATCGACCCTTGGGGCTCATGAAGACCCGTGTCGATTCATTGAAAGGCAGCAAAGGCTGCAGGTCGATTTCCCACCCGCCCCAGCCCTGATTCGACGCATTGAGATTGCCGAGGCCGCGCCGATTTCCTGCGGTGTTGACGTTGATTCGTCCATCGAGATCGACCACCAGATAGGCAACTAAAGGCTTGTACGAGCGGCCGCGCCACTTGTGGACGGGCAGGTCGAGATCGAGCCAAAGCGAGTCGTTCTGTCGAACGCTTTTGCCTTCCAGCTGTTCGATATCGCCGGTGTAGGTTCCGTCGGCGTTGGGTGGAACCGAAGGAAACCCTGGACCCATGTCGATGGGGCGTGGCCTCTGCAGAAGATATTTGCCGACTGCGTTCTTCCAATTCGGATTATCCGGCGAGAGTGAGCCAAAGGTCGCAGGGCGATAGAAAGATGGCACTAATACCTTGCCATCGCTTGCACGTACAGCCGCAAGATAAATGTCCTTCTCATCGGGATAGGTGTAAGGGGCGTTAAGCGGAAAATAGGTGTTCGACTGAGAGACGCCATCTATGTTCCAAGCTGAAGCTTTCGAGTTGGCTCGAAACCCGAGCCGTTCGGGATCGCGCAAAAAGCCATCGCCGGGAAAGTAGGTGTAGTTGACTGCGCGGTCGCAGCCATCGGTGATGCTGGCCAGTAGCGAAGGCGTCATCGAGCCGACGCCGGGGCGATAACGGCCGATGCCGTTATAAGCGACATCATTCGAAGAGTACTGTGGCGATTGAGGCGCTCCACTGTAGTAAAGGCCGTACATGGTTCGAGCCAGGCTGCCGCCGCGAAGCGCACTGCCGATTCCGGATTCATCATCGGGAACGTCGTAAATGAGCTGCCCGAGACCGGCACTGGCCAGCTCGGCCACCTGCGGCGGTGATTCATCCGTACTGCCGCGCGTTCCTTGGTTGACGTGTGCGGTTCGGCCGCCCTGAGCGGCTTCGCGATAAATCCGCATGCTCGCGGCTTGCTGATGCGCGTAGAACACAAAGGCGATGCCCAGGCTTAAGCCGAGCGCCAGGAAAGCGACAACGATAAATAGGATCGCCCCGGAACGGCGGCGACGCGATCGCGAAGAGGACATGAGGGGATCGCTCCTGACATTACGTCAGCAGTTTTCATTCCAACTGGAAGTTCTAGCCGAGGCTTTGAAAGGGAACTTTGACGGGGGTAGAAAGATACTTCCCAGCCTCAAAATCATTAGAACAGGGGTAAGCGTAGCTCATGAAATCGCGCAATGCAAAAATGCTTTGCTATTTTGTTTAATTGCGCAAAAGCGAACTAGTGTTTCGAGCGCTCCTAAGCTGGTATATGATGCCGTGCTGACATGGTGTCCAATGACAGCCCCGCACTGGGCTGATGAAAACGATACGAGTTTCTAGGGTTTTGGGCTTGAATGCTTTTGCTGTTTTTGTTGCGCTTTGATGTTGGAGGATCGACAACTGCCTTGATAAGGAAATCGACATGAGCGCAACTGATCAGGACGATCCCAAAGTAGAATACTCGACTCCGCATCGTGTGCAAGCTTGGTTCTTGCGTAGGAGTCGGGATAACTGGAAACTGAAATATACGCAACTAAAGTCGGACGCGAAGCGGCTGCAGAATCGGGTAAACGACGTAACCAAGAGTCGCGAACAGTGGCGTAACGAAACCGAGCAACTGGCCGAACGCGTCCACGAATTAGAGGCCGAGAACGCCGCCCTGCAGGAGCAGTTGGCGGCTTTAAAAAAAGATGGACAGCACCCGGCAGTTGGACCTGCTTGATGAAGAACCGCTCGGCCACCACGGTTACGGCGTCGACACGATTTCTCTGTTTCTTCGTTTGGTGATGGACGGTGTCTCGTTGCGTGGCGCATCGCGCGTAATGGCGGTGATTGCCGAGGCCTTTGGTTTGCCTATGAACATTCCACACTGGACCACGGGCCGACTGTGGCTGATGCGTTTGGGGCACGCGGCGTTGACGATGCCCTTGGAGCAAGCGGACGATTGGGCGTGGTTGATCGATCACTCGGTGCAGATCGGTCAGGAGAAATGTTTGGTGATCTTGGGGATCCGCTTGCGTGACTTGCCCAAGCCGGGCGAGTGTTTGCGGCATCACGATTTGCACTTGATTGCCTTGGTTGTGCGGAAATCGTGGACGCGTCAGGAAGTGGATGTCGAGTTGGAAGCAGCAATCAAGCGCACCGGTACGCCGCGTGTGATCGTCGACGACCACGGCAGCGATTTGTACGGTGGCGTGCAGTTGTTTCAGGCCCGGCATGGCGAGACGCTGGAGATGTACGATATCAAACACAAGGCGGCCTGCCTGCTGAAGCATCGCTTGGAGAAAGACCCGCAATGGCAAGAATTCCAGCGTCAAGTCGGGCAGACGCGCTGTGCCGTGCAACAGACAGAACTGGCGTTCCTGGCGCCGCCGACGCCAAAGGCCAAGGCGCGGTTCATGAATTTGGAGCCGCAGTTGGTATGGGCGGACGGCGTGCTGGACGTCTTGCAAAATCCGCCTGCTCAGGTGCTTCAGTGGGCGAGCCCCGAACGCTTGCAGGAAAAATTGGGTTGGTTGCACGAGTTCGCCGACAAGATATCCGAGTGGTCGCAATGGCAGCAGGTCGTGAATATCGCCGTAACGCATGTCGATCGCCATGGCATATCGCGGACCGCAGCCAAAGAGTTGTATCAGGAAATGCCACGCCCGCTGGCTCATACCAGCACGGCCGCCTTGGTGATAGACCTGGTGTGTTTCGTGGCATCGCTGGGCAAGCAAACCAAGCGTGGCGAACGACTCGCTGGCAGCACCGAGATCTTGGAATCGTGTTTTGGAAAGATGAAAGTGCTGGAGAAACAACAGTCGCGCGGCGGATTCACCAGCTTGATCGTTTCGTTTGGATCGATGTTGGCGGACACGACAAGCCAAGTGATTGAAGCCGCACTGCAACATAGTTGCACCAAAGAAGTTTACCAGTGGTGTAAGCAGCATCTAGGAACCACCCTGTTCGCCAAACGCAAGCTGGCCTTCGCTGTAGGCGCAACAAAAACCGGATGAACAACCTCGTTGGTTTTCATCAGCCCAGCCCCGCACTGACTTGGTTAAGTTACGAGTCCCTTCTGGAAATATTTCCAGAAGGGCTTTTCCAATTAATTCGTGGGAAAACGCGCGGCGACTTTTCAAAACACGTAGCACACGTGTCTCGCTTGCGAGAAGATCAATCGCTCGTCATTCAATTGACAGTTATAGTAATCTGAATGCTTGGAGAAATATTTCCCCAAGCGAGAACCCGAGAAAATTGTGGGAAAACGCGCAGAGTTGATTTGAGACGAGCAGCAAGGGCTGTCCCTATATGAAAAACGGAGAGGGAGGGATTCGAACCCTCGGTACGGTTTAAGCCGTACACAGCATTTCCAGTGCTGCACAATCGACCACTCTGCCACCTCTCCAGATTCAACGCTGCATAACAGGCTCCGCTGCTTTGATAGCGGAGAGCAAATTCTATTGAAGGGACAGTAAAAAGGGAGTTCGGGCGCAGCTGCATGCAGTAAAAACTTGGCAAAGCAAAGCCAAAAGATACCAGTGACAGAGTGATCGCCGATCAAGCGTGCGCGCGCATTGGTAGGAGTATGAACGTCCAGATAAGAACTGCCAAGCCGATCAAGACGATGCCGATAGCCAAACCCCAGCCGAGATGTTTGGAACTGAGATACCTACCCGGCGTTGGCTTAGCGTGTTCTTCTTTATTATGTTCGCGTTCTTGCCGATGCGAGAGTTCTTTTTCGTGATTCATCTGCTCCCCTTAACTAAGATCGTCGGTTCCGTTTCGTAAAGCCATCTTACGAAAGAGGAAATAGTGTGCCGAAATAAGCCGATCATTTGAGCCAGTGCTGAATGATGCCCGCGTAATAGGTGGCGCTGAGATTCGAAGGCGAGCCAGGCGTGACGCCATAGCCGCCGTCTTCATTACGGCACTTGGCGATAAACTCTTGCAGTTTGCCCGGCGCCTTCGGCTTTTCCTTCAACATGTAAAAAGCTCGTATGACGCGATAGGTCGATTCCAGGTCAGACGTCTGAGCACCTGCTTTGCCGAAGTGCCGTCCGCCCGCTGATTCGTCTTTAGGATGTCAAAGGAGGCATCGAGTTCATTCTTGTAAAAGATCCCGCCAAGCCGGGTGATCAGAACGATGGCGCCGGCAGTCGTACGAGCATCGCCGGCGGGTTTGCCGTAGCTGCCATCCGGATTTCGCATGCCTTTGGCTTCATCGCGCCAGGGTGCAATGACATCTTTGCCCTGTTCAATGGCGATCTTTTGCGCACTCTCGAACCCGGCCGCGGCCATACGAATATCTTCAAAACTTTTGGCATTCTTGGTCAAATAAGAGATTGACTTCGCTTGGTCGATCTGGTGCAACTTCAGTTCAGTGGCCGCCATCATGCCGATGGCCGTCGTCAGCACTTCCGGGGTACCGCCAGGCGTATCGGCATAACCGCCCGTTTTTTCATCGAAGCAACTGGCGACGAACTGGAGAACCTTGTCGCGCTGCTGGAGTTCGCCGCCGAAATAGTTGAGCGCACGGACGCCCGCGAGCGTCGCCCGGAGACTTGACGGTAGTGCATCAGAGCCTTTTGCCGGCCCTGCAGGAAGGAATCCGCCGTCGGCTTGCTGCAACGATTGGATGAAGGCAACCGTTGCTTTCGCTTGCTCCGGTGTCTGGGCGGTTGCACCAGTAGTCGCGATCAAAAGAGTGAAGATGGCAAGCCGTTGCATGGAATGGATCCTTATTGCTTGGGACGGAAAGCCTTCACGACCGTTTCATGGGTGGTGATGAATGGCCCTTCGATGAGATCGATGCAGTAGGGGATAGCGGGAAAAACAGCGAGCAAACAATCGCGAATGGCGCTTGGTTTACCTGGCAAATTCACGATGAGCGAACGCCCGCGAATGCCGGCGATCTGCCGCGAGAGAATAGCAGTAGGGACGACCTTCAGCGAAACCGCCCGCATCAGCTCGCCGAAGCCATCCAGGATTTTCTCGCACACGGCAGCCGTAGCTTCCGGTGTTACGTCGCGCCTGGCAGGTCCCGTTCCGCCGGTAGTGACGACAAGGCAGCAGTTTTCGACGTCACAGAGTTCTCTGAGGACTTGCTCAACAACGCCTTGCTCATCCGGGACCAGCCTCGGCACGGCTTCCCACTGGCAGGCAAGAATTTCCGTCAGACAATCGCGAATAGCCGGGCCGCCACGATCTTCATACACGCCTTGGCTGGCCCGATCGGAAACAGTGACGATGGCAATACGAACCATGTTGTGTTCTCGGGCTCTGCTTTTACGTTCGCGCTACTTCTTCACCCCTTCGAAACTGACGGCGATATGGACTTCTTTGCCGATCGCATCGAGCATTTTGTCCATTCCGTAGTCAGCCCGCAGAATCTTGAGCTCCGTTGTGAAGCCGACGCGCTGCACCCCCTTAGGGAACTCGGCCGTACGGCCGCCCTGCAACGGAAACGAAATGCTCTTGGTTACCCCATGCATGGTGAAATCGCCGACGACTTCGTAGCCGTTTTCGATTGGCTTCACCGAAGTGCTTTTGAATGTCATGGTCGGGAATTGCTTCGTGTCAAAGAAGTCGGGCGTGCCGAGATGCGCATTGCGCTTCTTGTTGCCCGTGTCGATGCTGTCAGTCTTGATCGTCATGGCAAACGACGACTTCGCCGGGGCTTCCGTGTCTAACGTGAACGAACCGGAAAAATCGTTGAAATGGCCAAAGGTCCAGCTGAGACCTAGATGGGAGATCTTGAAAGTAATGCCGGTATGAGCGGGATCGATTTCATAATCCGCCGCCCGAGCTTGGTTTCCGCCGAACGCTGCCAGCAGAACCAGAGCGACCACAAATCCACGAAGCATGACGAGACTCCTTCATGATTGAATAGGCGTTGTAATGTTTTATTGGCTCTGCAGCAGAGTGAAAGGGGCGGCCCAACTTGTATCAACCATGTAACAACCGGCTATTTGTCCAATCCATTCGGGGTGCTATGCCGTTAGAGTAAACAGATCGCCCGTTCCAGTTAAGGAGTTCCTATGAATATCTGGTCACGCACGGCGCTGTTCGGCGTCGTCCTCGCCTTATCAGGCGGAGGTGTTAGCTCTGCCAAGAATCCCCTGCTGCCCGATAAAGAAGAGGCGGTCTGCGGCGATTATGGCACTTCAGTTCAGTTTGAAGACTCGCCGGTCGATGCCGCCAGGCAAGCCAAAAAAGAAGGCAAGCTGGTGATGGTGCTGCATATCTCCGGCCATTTTGAAGATGCGAGCCTTACCTGAAACAATGCCGAAGCGCTCCGTGTGAACGCTCTCGCCAAGCCCGAAGTCGGTAAGTTCATCAACGAATACTTCTGCTCGTCGTACCAAAAAGTCGCGACATTCAAGATCGTCAACGGTCAAAAGCAAGGCGGCAACGTGGCGGCGTATTTCTGCGCCCCGACGGCCGTGTGCTGCACTGCGTTGCGGGTCCAGTCGATGCCGGCACGTTTCTCAGCGAAGCCAAATGGATCGTGGCCAACGCCAAAAAAGCGATCGACGATTCCAAAGGAGACGGCGCCAAATTCAAAGCGATCATGCGCACTGCCCATGCCCGGAAGCTGCAAGACGATACGGGTCTGAGCGTCGAGGCCGTGACCTTCGATCCGCCCGAAGCACAAGGCGAAAACGACTCTCTGACCTATCGCGATCCATCGGGTGTCTCACTGGCGCCAAAGCTGCCGCCGCCGCCGATCGATGGCCCCGACGTTCGGCTCGACAAGGATGAATTGAACCGCCGACAGATGAACGAAGCGAAGAACGCCGGCGCTGCCCCCGTCATGGACGGGCGGGGCCGCCGATTCGTGCTAGGCAACGAAGGCCGAGTTCATCAAATCATGGCTGCCCATGCCATGATCAAGATTGAAAAAGTCTACGGCACCGTGTTTGAGAATATCCTCGGCGAAAAGATTTCGACCAAGCCGGTTGAAGTGGCCTCTCCCTTTTCGTGGATGAATAAGAAAGGCGAACGGATCCGCCAATGATAAGGCACGCCAGCAGTCAGGTGGAACACTTCTCGCTGTGTTCCACCCTGCTGGAAGGGCATACAATGCCCGAATGAAGATTAACGATGTTCCGCCGGAAGCGGCTGACGAAAACCCCCGGCTTGAAGTGCGTCCCACCGAAAACCGCGGGCGAGGTGTTTTCGCTCTCGTGCCGATCTCGGCCGGGGCACATGTTTTGAAGTTTCAGGGCGCCATTCTCAAATCGGCCGAGTTGACGGACGACTTGCTTGCCATGCAGATCGGCCCGGACAAATGGCTCTGCTCCGACGGTTCCTTTCTCGATGATTGCGTGAACCATAGCTGCGAACCAAACGCCGGATTCACCGAAGGCACGCCGGAGCTTTACGCGCTGCGAGACATTTCCATTGGCGACGAAATCACTTGGGACTACTCAACGTCGATCGGCGAGCCGGGTTGGACGCTCGACTGCCGGTGTGGGAGCAAAGTATGTCGCGGCGTCGTCCGCGCCTGGCCCGAACTGGAGCCGGAGGTTCGCGAGCGGCTTCGACCGATCGCGCTCAAGTATTTGCAGGATGACTGATTTGCCACTTGGGCTCATGTCAAAACTGTTCAAGCGAGATTTTAAACATGTCAACATTGACCCTTCCGACGCCGGTCACGTATCCCCGTCGCCCGTCAGCTCCATCTTCGCCACGACCTTTGCGCTGGACTTGCGAACAGTTTCATATGGCCGGCGATCACGGCCTCTTTGAAGGGCGGAACATAATACTGATCAACGGAGATCTCATCGAGATGCCGAGCACTAACCCTCCGCACACCACAGCGCGAACGCTTACGGAAATGCTGTTCGGCAAAGAATATCTGGTGCGAGGTCAAGAGCCACTCATCCTCGGCTCGACGATCGACCCGGTTCCCGACATTGCGGTCTTAAAAGGCAATGTCCGCGATTACGCCAAGAATCACTCTAAGACTGCATTGCTCATCGTCGAGATCAATGATTCATCGCTTGACTACGATACAACAACGAAGGCTTCTCTTTATGCTTCCGCTGGCATCGCCGACTATTGCGTAGTCGATCTGAATAATCGGCGTTTGCTCGTATACCGAGATCCGGTTGCCGATGAGACAAAGCCTTTTGGATTCCGATATGCAAGCGTAGTACACTTTGCTGCCGGACAGGCAACCAGCCCTTTGGCTTTACCTAGCACGACTATCGACCTGGCGGAAATGCTGCCTTGAGGCTCCTTGCAGAAGCAAACCATCGCATCTGTCGGAATAGTATCTCGAGATTCAACCATGTCGACTTTAACACTCCCTGCCCATTCGCAAACTGTTGTTCGCCCGGTTGTCCAGACGGCGCCCAAGCCGTTCCGATGGACTTGCGAACAATTCCACAGTCTCGGCGACTACGGCGTCTTCGAAGGAAAGAGCGTTATTCTCATTGATGGGGAGATTTTAGACATGCCACCAGTCTGGAGGCCCCCACGACGTTTCACTAACGTTGATAGACCCAGTGATCAGAAGTCTCTTCTCCACGGGTTTCGTCGTTCGTAGTCAGATGTCGTTGGCCTTGGGACGAAGTATCGACCCCGTTCCAGACCTGGCTGTTGTCGCCGGTTCGCCCCGAGACTATTTGCAAAAGCCCACAACCGCCGTGCTCGTAATCGAGATCAGTGATTCGTCGCTTGACTATGACACAACAACGAAGGCTTCGCTTTATGCCTCCGCCGGCATTGCTGACTATTGGGTGCTCGATCTAAAGAATAGGCGACTGCTCGTTTATCGCGATCCGATCGCCGATGCAGCCGCGCCCTTCCAGTTCAATTACGCAAACATCATCGAGGCCTCTGCCGGCGCGATGGTGAGTCCGTTAGCCTTGCCGGCCGGCAAGATAGCGGTTGCAGATTTGTTGCCGTGATTGGGTAATTCGTATGTCCTCGCGCCTAATTTAGTATACATCGGCTCTTTAGCCCAACGGTGGGTTGCGCAAAGCCTCCACCCACCCTACAAAACGTTTTCTTAGCGCCGTCAGCACGAATCTTGTAGGGCGGGTGGAGGCCTTGTGCAACCCACCTTGTCTTTATTTCTTCCACTCCAGCGCTTGCTTGTCATCGAGCAAACGTTTCCGGAGTTTGGCAAAGTCAATCTGTTGCACCGCCGCTTTATCGTCAATGGCAAGCACGGCTGCGGTGGCGGCGCTTTGGCCGAGAATCATGAACACTGGCTCCATGCGAATCGAGCCATAAGCGATGTGAGAGCTCGACAGACAGACAGGCACGAGTAAATTCTCGCATTCCGCCTTCTTCGGGACGATCGATCGATAACTGATTTGATATGCGCCCTTCGGGCTTTCCTGGATGTCGCCCTCGTTTTGCACATTACCCTCTTTGGTCACAAAGCGCGTGCAATTGTGCGAATCCATGTTGTAGGAGCCCATGCCAACTGATTCAGGGGTCGCGCGCAGCCGACGGCAATCGAGCTCGGTATGAACGTAGTCGCCGATCATACGGCGTGCTTCGCGAACGTATATCTGGTGAGGCCAGCCGCCGTTGTCGATGAATTCATCTTTGGGCAAGCCCCATGCACTTACTTGCGTACGGATTTTTTCGGGAATTCGCGGGTGGTTGGCCAGTGCCCACATCAGGCCTTTCTGATAGGTTTCATGCTCTTTGAGAATTTTCTCCCGGTCGGCATAGCTGGCGTCGGGATATTTGTAATTTTGCCCGATATAGTCGGTGCTGACCGCATAATTATTGTTGGTGTCGGTCTTGTTGTTGGGCATCATGTCGATCTTCAACGGTAGCCGATTGTCGCCCGCTTCAAAATTGCGGAATAAGAGTTCGTACTTCGCTTCGTCATAGCTTTCCGGCTTCGGCCAGGGGATTTGATTAGTCTTCGCTCCGCTCATACACATCCGGTAGCAATACGCTTGCAGCCGGCCGTCACCCTCGCCGTCTTCCGGCAAAGGATTGGAATCGATGCCATGCAATAAACCGCTCGTGGCATCGCCCGGCTTCACATAGGGATCGACCGCTTTGATGAATTTATGCGTATGCGTCTGCCATTTGCGTTCGACGCCATTGAGCGTTTCGCCATATTTCTTGTTCGCCTCACGGCCGACATGATAACTCACTCCGGCCGCGGCCATCAGATCGCCTTCATAGGTGGCGTCAACGAACATGGCGCCGCTGAAGATTTTACCTAATTCCATCGTGATCGAGACGATATGCGTTCCCTGCTTCTGAATGCCTTTGCCCGTGCGCTCGAGCCTTTCGCCGAAGAGGACTTCGATCTTTTCTTCTTTGAGCATTTCCAGCAAAATCGCCTCCGCGACGCTTGGCTCGAAGGTCCACATGGCATCTTCTTTGGCGCGGTAAAATGGATATTTCTCGCGGTTGGCTAATTTCCAAACATCGGCATTGTCATAGTGTTTTTTGACCCGTTGATAGAACTCGCGAGCGATGCCGCCGATCACCTCCTTGTTTCCCGAATCGGTGAAACCGAGGCCGCCAGTGGTCAGGCCGCCAACGTGCTTGCTAGGCTCGATGAGGACAACCGTCTTGCCCATTCGCTTTGCTTGTATCGCAGCCGTAACGCCGGCCGAAGTACCGCCGTAAATCACAATGTCAGCCTCGGCAGCAGCCACAGAGGATGCGAATGCGACGGTGCACATCAAGACAACGGATGAGAGTTTCATATTGAATGTTGCCATTGCAGTTCTCTCGATAAAGAGACGGACAAAATGAAGCAGCTGGTCAAGAAGCAAATGACAAAAAAATGTTTGGCAAAAATATAAAAAATTCTTATTTTTTTACCAAACATTTTTTTGTCATTCGCTTTAAACGGCGTCAGACAAGATTTTCCGTACGTTTTTTGATTAAACGTGCTCAAAATTTATTTCTTATTGGCGGGCAGTTTCCATTGTTCGTCGAAAAAGCCGGCGGTCACGATTTTGCCCGGCCAGCGGCTGTTGGGCGGAGTTGTAATATCGACGATCACGTAATCAGGCAATTTGGGAACTTGGCGGGCGTTGTTGAGATAGTCGTACTCGCGGAAGGTGAAGCCGCTGTTTAAGACTACGTATTTGTGCGGATTGAGCGGATTGGGATAGATCAACAACGGCATATGTGTTGCGGAATCGAAACTCTCATTGCCGCACACCAGCTTGTAGTCGCTCAAAGCAATAGGCAGTTTGTCGGCGATTTTTTTCAAGATGCTATTGCTCGATGCATCGCCCCACAGAACTAGATTGCTGTTCCTGATGTCATCTTCCGTAAGGTCCTTATCGTCTTTGATCGGCGCTTCGCCCCGGAACTGTTGCCGCCATTGCGTAGCGGCGTGCTTCATCTCGGCGTCGACCCATTTACTCGTCGCTTCATTGAGTGGTTTCCCGGTGGGACGAACCATCACGAAGGAATCGAGAAAGGCATCGTCGATAGGCCCCTGAAGACCAGGACGTTTGCGAAAACTTCTGTCGTGCGTATCGACGTCGACCGCGACCCAGCCCTTCACGCCTTTTCGTAGTCGAATTGCCCAGTTGCCGCCCCGATTCGGCTTCGGACCTTGTAACACGTTGCCGTCGATCTCAATCGTCACCGGTTGCCCCACGGCAAACATTTCATTCACCGGCATGACAACTAGCAATACATTGACGTTTTTAGTCTTCAGCTTGATCGCAGATTGCCCAACAATCTCGGCATCTACTTCTGCACGTTCCCAATGCTGGTCTAACCCTTCGACTGTCAACCAAAAGCACCGATTGTACCGCAGTGTGTACGTGACGAAATTAATCTTTTTGGGCAGCGGATCTCGCCCTTTCTCCGCGATCTTATCGATCTTTTCAATCAGCTCTAGCTTGCGCCTTTTTCGTAGCTGTGACCGGTTTTTGGGCCGATGATATGGGTTAGCTCCAAGCCTTCTTTCTTCATCGCCTTGGCCATGATGTCGGCAGCTTGTTTCTGGCCGTCAATCTCGCCGCTGTAGGCGACCGTGGGCAGGTTGTAGATGTTCAGCGCGTAATCGGTGCAGTCATACATGTGCCAAAGCTTTTGCTCGTACCAGGTCGGCTGTACCTTTTCATTCTGAAAAACGTGCAGGAACTCGGCGCTCTCGGCGAAGCCCGCCCCCGGCGCGGCGGCGCACCAAACGCTGGGGAAGTGTGTAGCGAACTGCCAGCAGGCGGCCCCGCCCATCGAGAAGCCACGCATCACCAGCCGATTTTCGTCGATGGCGTAATGCGCTTTCACGTTTCCCAGTGCTTCAAAACAATCGACCTCGCCCGCTAATTTGTTGGCACAGCAGTAGCGCCCATAAAGTTGCAGCGTGATGGCTTTTTCCGAAGTGAAAGGCCCGCCGTTTTTCTCGCAGCCTTGAATGAAGTTCAATTCGCTGAGCGTTTCACCACGGCCATGGCACCAGAGGTCTAGGCGTATCGGCGTTTTGAAATCGTAGTTCTTGGGGATGGCTAGGCCATAAGGCTGCACGCTGCCATCGATCTTCGAGCGATAGCCGCGAACCACGAGGCCGGTTTGCTTGGTCCAGAGAGGGTCGTCTTTCCGTAATTGAGCGAGGCGATCCTGGCCCGTCTTCAAGAGATTCTTGGCGGTCGCCACTTCTTTCACATTGAAGAACTCATCGTACTTGAGCGCATCGTGAACGGCCTTGTAATAGATCTCAACGTCAGGCGCCAAATCATGTTTGGCGATATGCTTTAAACCTTCGCCAAAAGCGACTAAGCCAAGTTCCAACTCTTCGCGATCGGCCGCGGGGATTTTCACGCCCGGAGGCGGCACACGCCGAACGTTGTCCGGCTGATTGTCCTTCGGGCCATCGGCATGGACAGCGGTGGGGGCAAGCAACAATAGCAACAGGCAGCAACGGTTTCGCATGGAAAGTGCCTTTAAAGGGAGAGACATAACAGACGAGCCGAATTGCGTAAGCAATCGGGTTCTGTAGTCAGATTGCGGCGAGCCGAGCAGCGTAAGCTGCCGGGTCGATGGCGGAAGCCGGAATGCTCGTCGTCCCCACCCTCCCCCCGGCTTTGCGGGGGGAGGACGGGGTGGGGGGAACGGCTTTGGGTGCCGAGGCCCTTGTTAATGGGCTAAGCGCTCTGCCCCCACCCTACCCTCCCCCTGCAAAGCCAGGGGGAGGGTAAGAAAGGCTGCGCACTCTTCAAGGTTTCTGCATTCTTCATCCGGCAGCTTACGCTGCTCCGCTTGGCTGGCCCATCGTCAACTCGCGCAATTTCTATTCCTGCGATTGCACCGGGCTGCGCGTGTCTTGCTTCTTCAGATCGTCGGTTTCGTGAAACTTGGTCTCTGCCTTCACGCGTTCGTTGAAGTCTTTCTCGAAATCGATGAACGCCTGTTCGCGGCCAAACTCGTAGTAGAGAGTGTTCGCCAGCATGCTCTGTTTGGGAGGCAGATTCATCTTCGAGAAAACGGTCGTGTAGAACTCGTTGATGTCGGGCACCTGTTTACTTGAGAATACGCCCACGTAAAGATGCGTTTTCGGCACATTGGCTTGAACTAAAACTTCGCCAGCCGGCTTGTCGCGCAGTCCGAGCCATTTGTCGGCCATGTCGCGCGGGGGATACGAAAATTGTTTGTCGTTGAACGGCGCCGGGGCATAGCGTAGCGGTTCCTGCATCTGCTGCCGTTGGAAATTGACCGGGGGCGGCTGTTGCTTCAGCTTGGCCAGCACGATGGAATTCAGCGCCTTATACTTGCCAGCTTCAATCAGATCCGACAAGCCTTTGTCGAAGGCCGCGGGGTTGTTGGCGTCGCGCAGTTCTTTTTGGGCCAATGTGCGGATTTTGGCGGCCAGTGCATCGGCTGCTTCCTGGGCTTTCACGCGCGCCTTCTCCATTTTCCAAGCTTTCACGATTTCCGCATGGATCTCGGCCGGCAACGGGTTGTCCTTATCGTCGAAGCGGTTGTAAGTTTTTGCTTCGCGGTCGTCTACTTTCCAAGTCAAGTAAACGGGCTTGGAATAGTCGAGCGACATGTTGGCAACCATGGGCGTATACAAAGAGGCTTCGATCGGCTGCTTGCTCGCGTCGCCAAAGAACAATTCGGTGATCATTGCTTGCGCGTTCGGCCCTGTCTTAATGTCGGCGAAGACCTCTTTCAATTCCGAATCATCCAGCAGTCGGTATTTGTCCTTCAAGCCGCTGCTCTTACCGGTGGGCGATTGCCGATGCGTACGGATCCAGTGGTCGACTATTTCCCGGGCCTCATTGTTGGAATCGTGGATCTTCTTCGCATCGAACTTCAACGGCTTTTTTTGCTTGCTTAGTGGGTCGGCCTTATCATCATCCGGCTTGATTTTGCTGCGAATGTCCTTGAGTCTGTTGCTCCAACGATTCCAGATCCTTGCGAGCGATCAGTTCGGGTCGCTTGGACGCCAAGGCAGCGGCGGCTTGAGCGGTGTAAGCCCGAGTTGGGTCGGCCGGCAGATTGGCCAACAACGGTCCTACGACCGTCAAATGCCATGACGGGCTATAGGGCGCCACCGCGAACTGCATCCCCAGTTTGACGCGTTCACGCGTCTCCAGCAGGTTGACCAGATTATCGAACGCCCCGACAGCGGAAGCGATATTGGCCATCGGATTCGTCATCACGGCCAGCTGGGCAGTGAGGGCAGCGGCGGGCAACGGCTGATAGATGTTGGCATCCATCGGCTGGGGAAACCGTCGAAACAAAGGGTCTTCATTGCGATCGAATAAGCCAAAACGATTGCGATAGACGTTCATACTGCGTTGCATTTCTTCGTTGATCGCCCAGGGCTCGGTCATTTCGGGAGACAGAATCGTCAAAGCGCCTGGTAATGGGCCCACCCCAATATAGGTGGGGTTAAAGCCGGCCGCGATCACGCTGGCGGCCTGCATCAAGGGCTGCACCTGCTTGTAGGCCGGATTGCTCGAATCAACGCCGACGAACTCGACGCGCGACTTTGCGCGGCTCCTGGAAGCCGGGCGTTTCTCGGCTTGGGTCGTAAGGCACGGTCCGGTATTTGTCGAACAGCAGCCGCAGATCGCGATCGGTAGGCTCTTCCTTCACCTGTTCGATAAAGGGTTCAACCGGCACATCCACGACTTCAAAGGTCACTTCCGAGCAATTGTCCTTATAGAACTCGAATAATTGAAAGGGCGTCATGGAGTAAGGAATGCTCACCCGGCCCGAATAGACCGCCCCGCGGAGAACCTTGCGAGCCGTGCGTATGCGGAATTCCTCACCAATGGCGTGGAAGATATCATCGCTTGTTATTCCGTGGTAATGGTCCAACGTCTTTTGCACGATGGCCTTGGCGATCTCCGCATCGAGGTGGCCGCCCGTTTCCTCGCCGATCATCTTCTGAATATCGCTGTCCACATATTTGATCGCCAGCGAGTCCGCCAAATGCGCGTACATGGCGTATTGGAGGGCGTCTTCATCCGTCTTGTTGGGCGGCAGATCTGGGAAGTAAACGGCATTTTCCCGATCTCTGCTTCTAGGTCGTCGTTCATCATTTTGCAGCACCCGATACAGCTGGTTCATCGCCGCATAATCGGGGTTTCCCTTGGCATTTGTCGAGCGCAAGCGCTCTCAAGCTGCCTTACGGTCTGCATGTAAAAGTTGATGAGCTGCTCATTCGGCGGTTGCGTCATCACCATTTGCCGTAACTGCATCGTCATGCCGAGCATCCGGGCTGTCTCGGGATTCTTGAACGAATTGCTGGCCACTTCCTGAGTAAGGCTTGCCAGTGTTCGCTGGTCGGCTTTATCCGCCGATTCGAGCAGGAACATATTGGCGGCGGCCCGGCGCATGCGCAATTCTTGCAGATTTCGAGCGTAGTAGTCGGTGCCGTCGATGGAGCCAAGCACTTCGCCGCGACGGCTGGATGCGCCGAGTTGTCGGCCAATCCAATCGAAAAAATCTCCCCCTTGCCCGATGCCGCTGGAAAGCACAAAGAGGAATACGGTGAAGATGGTGACGACCGCGAGAATCGGTTTGGAGTTCTTACGGAAGGTGTGGAAAGGATTGAAAGCCATTGCCGTTCCTCGACTTAGGGAGACAAATCCGCGGCCGTTTTCCCCGTCCGCACTTGACACTTGCCAAAAGACTGTACTATTGGTGAGGGACTAGTGTATCCGGAAGAGTGGCGAGTGGTTAGTGGTTTGCAGGCGGTCGAAAAATTCTAAGCCGTCGTCGCTCGGCGGGTCAACCCCTTGACGAGCGATGTAAGAATTAAGAGAGCCGCCTGTTGGCGAAGTGTTCCCGAACTGCTAAGCACTAACCACTGCCCACCGCTCGATGAGTCGAACGTAAGGAGTATCCGTGCCGCCGCGCAAGAAGCCAGTAACTGAAGGTGTCGCCGAGAAGAAGCCCGCCGCCCCGCGAGCCAAAAAGAAAGAGCCTTCTGCCGTAACCAAGTCTCCGGCACCTGGCCGCAGCAAGACACAGGCGCCGCCCAAGGAGGCGCCGGCTGGCGGCCGTAGTCTCGTTATTGTCGAATCGCCTGCGAAGGCAAAAACGATCGAGAAGTATCTCGGCGCCGGCTTCAAGGTGCTCGCCAGTTACGGGCACGTCCGCGATCTTCCGCCCAAAGGCAAGCTGAAGGGCGAAGACGTGGTCGGCATCGACATCAAAGGAGGCTGGGTGCCTCGTTACGTCGTTGTCGATCGAGGCGGCAAAGGAGGAGGGGGCGAAGTTTCGCACGGCGGAAGACATCCTTGCCGAGTTGCGGAAGGAAGCCGACAAGTCGAGCATGGTCTATCTGGCGACCGATCCGGACCGTGAAGGGGAGTCGATCGCCTGGCATATCTCCGAGGCGCTGGAGCTCGATCCCGCCCGGACGCAGCGCATTACCTTCAACGAAATCACGAAGACGGCGGTGCAGAAGGCGCTGGCCAGTCCTTCCTCAATCAACGAGATGCGGGTGCAGGCGCAGGAAGCCCGCCGGGTGCTTGATCGCGTGGTCGGCTACCCGCTCTCCAACTTGCTCGGCAAGAAGGTGACTCGCGGCCTAAGTGCCGGCCGGGTGCAGTCGGTGGCCGTCAAGCTGATTGTCGATCGCGAACGCGAGATCGAAGCCTTTAAGACAGAAGAGTTCTGGAAGATCACCGCACTGCTGGCGCTTAAAGGGACGGTGAAATTTCAAGCCGACCCCGCGAAGGCCAAGGTCTTTGCCAAGAAACGCGGCGACCATCTGAAGAAAGACGTCGAAGCCGACCCGGAGGCAGCGGAAAAAGAACCGGCTGCTCAAGATCCCGGCAGGGAGCTTCCAGGCGGAGTTGACGCGCTGGGAAGGCAAAGAATTTGCGGCGACCACGGAAGTACAGGCCGATGCCGTCTATGCCGTGCTGAATACGGCCAACTACGTCGTCACGAAGGTCGATCAGAAGGAAGAACAACGCCGAGCGCCGGCGCCCTTCACTACGTCGTCACTGCAACAGGCAGCTAATTTGCGCCTCCGTTTTGCCGCGCGCATCACCATGGGCTTGGCCCAAGAACTCTATCAAGGCGTGCAGATGGGAAGCGAGGGTTCGGTCGCCCTCATTACCTACATGCGTACCGATAGCACGCGCGTTTCCGACGATGCGCTGAAGATGGTGCGCGAACATATCAAGAATGTGCATGGCGATCGCTATCTGCCTGAGAAGCCGAACGTCTTCAAGTCGGGCAAGAGTGCGCAGGAAGCCCATGAGGCAATCCGGCCCGTCGATCTGACCTATACGCCGGAACGCGTGCAGCCGTACTTGAGCCCCGATCAATTCAAACTCTACACGCTCATTTACAATCAGTTCGTCGCGTCGCAGATGAGCCCGGCCATCGTAGCCGTGACGTCCGTGGAAGTCGAAGCAGGCCCGGGTACCCTGCGCATCGGGCAGCGTCGAGAAATTCGATGGCTTCCGCCGCGTGCTGCCCCCGGCCAAACAAGACGATAAAGTTCTGCCGCCGCTGAGCGAAAAGCAGGCTCTCGACAAACTCGACCTGACCGCCAGCCAGCACTTCACGCAACCGCCGCCGCGCTACAACGAAGCATCGTTGGTGAAGATGCTCGAGAAAGAAGGCATCGGCCGGCCCAGCACCTACGCCACCATCATCTCGACCATTCAGACGCGCGGTTACGTCAAGCAGGAGCAAAGGCGGTTTTTCGCCAGCGAGATCGGCAAGGTCGTTACCGATTTGCTGGTGAAGCATTTTCCGGATGTCATCAATCTGAAATTCACCAGTCATATCGAGGAAGAGCTCGACGACATCGAGAACGGCAAAATCGCCTATAAGGCTGTGCTCGATGAATTCTGGGCGCCGTTCTCCAAAGACCTGACCGAAGCCGAAACCGCGATGCCCAAGCAAAAGGGCGTCGAAACAGGTGAGGCATGTCCGCGCTGTGGACGGCCTTTGGTTGAGCAGTTCAGCTCGAAGACCGGTCAGAAATTCGTCGGCTGCTCGGGTTGGCGCGAGAAAGAAAATCCGTGCAAATACATCAAGCCGGGCGAAGGCGAGGCCGAACGGCCGGAGCCGGTGCTGACGGAGCATAAGTGCCCGACCTGCGGCAAGCAGATGATTCAGAAGGTAGGCCGTTATGGCACCTTCTTGGCCTGCTCCGGGCGCCGGAATGCAAGACCACCATGAACATCGGCCCGGATGGAAAGCTGATTCTCTCGTCGAAAACGACGGAGCATCTCTGCGAGAAGTGCGGCAAGCCGATGATGCTCAAAGAGTGGAAAGGCCGTTACTTCCTCGGCTGCAGCGGCTACCCGAAGTGCAAGACCTCGATGGATGCCGACGCGGAAGGAAACCCGATCAAGCCGGTGCAAACGGGGGTAACCTGCGAAAAGTGCAATTCGCCGATGATCGTGAAGAGCGGCTTCCGCGGGCCATTCCTGTCGTGCAGCGGCTACCCGAAGTGCCGTAACGCGAAGCCGCTTTCCGCCGAGCTGAAAGAGAAGTTGAAAGACCAGTTGCCCGCAGCGCCAGACCGGAAAAAGAACCCGGAAATCATTGTGGATACTCCGTGCCCCAATTGCGGTGCGAAGATGAAACTCTGCAACGCGCGCGGCCGCTACTTCCTCGGCTGCTCCACCTGGGCGAAGACGAAGTGTAAAGGTTCAGCGCAAGTGGACCCGGAAACCGTGGAGAGATTGCAAAAACAAGCTGCGGAGGTAGCGGCGACGACGTGAATCGTTTGGCGTGCATCCCAACGGGATGCACGCCGTATCACGCCGTCGTTATCTCGTACATCGCCGGACCGCCGTTCAACTAAGGGGTGAGCGCAGCGGGAACGGGCTGGTCAAGCGTTCGGACATTGCTCAGCAGTCGCATCGCCCACAGAGCAGCAAAAGCCAGAACGGGAACACTCAGTTGGATCGCCCATCCGGGGTCGCCTTCGTCCAGCCGCGTCCAACGGCACATGGCCATAGCAATCGGAGTGCTGATGAACAATGCCGTCCAGCACATCGCAAACAACAACATCCAGTCATCGCGCTTTTCGCTCGCACGATCCCACAAAAGCACTGCGGGAATAAGCGCCAAGGTCCATTCGTAAATCATCGTATGCGGGGACGCCCAGAGCGATAGAACGATGGCGGCTGCAAATACAAGCGCAATGTGTTTCCGATGCTGACGCCAAAAAACGACAAAGCAACCAACCCCAAGCACCGAGCAAACGACGCCGACGATGTTTCCGACCGGCTTGCTATCGTGAGCGATCAACGTGCCGAAGGCGCGGGGGTTGTGCATGTTCCAAAAATGGAACAGGTCGTAGCGGGCGATTTCCGGCAAATTTTCCACGAAGATTCGCGATTCATCGGGAAGCACGAGCAGACTCAACACTAGCCAGAATAGTCCCGTCATCATCACTCCCAAGAGTGCTTTCCAATAGACGCGGTACTCCAGTACCCACCACAGGCCCAGTCCTAATAACAGTTGAGGCTTATACAGGAGAAATCCGGCAACGATGCCCGCGTGCATCAGTTCTCTTCTTTCGAGAAACCGAAAGCAGAGGCAGAAAAGGCCAAAGCTGATCAAACTATTTTGGCCGAAGCTGAATACGGCGAAAACCGGGTAGAAACTGAGTGACAACACGAATGCCATAAACCGATTTTTAGCCTGAAGCCATCCGAGACCAAGCCATAGAAAAAGGACGGATATGGCCGTCCAGATCCAAAAGCTGGCGAGATAGGAAAGCTTGGATGTGGGCAGATAAAGCAACGCGTAAAACGGCGGATTGCGATAAGCATCCAAAAGGGGCGAACCGCAGAGCGTTGTCTGATATTCGCTCATGAATGCGTTGTCGTAGATCCGGTTTCCGCGGCCTTCATCTATCAACTTCGCTGCCGAATAGAAAGCGATGTGGTCGGTGCCGATGGGATCGCCTTTGATATCCTTGGTGAAGCCGCTTGAAGCGATGCTGGCAATCCAGGTCAACCAGAGGATGACCGTGGCCATTTTCATCAACGGGATCCGTTCCCGAAGAAAGCCGGCAACGCTTTCACGATTCATCGTGCGGTCAAGACCTCCATCACTTCGGCTTCCGGCACGTTGCCGAATAGTTTCACTTCACCAAGCCGTGTCGGCAAGATAAAGCGGAGCTTGCCGGCCTGCGTCTTCTTGTCCCGGTACATGCTGGAGATCAGCTCTTTCGCATCCCACTGCGGTTGCGGCTTTACCGGCAAATTGAATGCCTGCAGTAATTCAACCTGTCTTTTCGTGATATCCGAGGTGACAAGATTTCGCTTTTCTGCGAGTCGGCTGCGCAAATCATCCCGGCGGCGACCGCTTCGCCATGCAGCCAGGCGCCGTAACCGCCGACTGTTTCGAAGGCGTGGGCAAAAGTGTGGCCGTAGTTCAGGATCATCCGAATCCCGGCTTCTTCGCGTTCGTCTTGCTCGACAACATCCGCCTTCAGCCGGCAGCAACGCGCCACGAGATACTGGAGGGCGTCAGACTCACGACGCAAGATGGCGCCGGCGTTCTTTTCCTGCCATTTGAAAAACTCCGGATCCATGATCACGCCGTATTTGACGACCTCGGCCAGGCCGCTCCGGTACTCACGCTCGGGCAACGTTTCCAGCATCCGCGCATCAATCCAGACTCCGGCAGGCTGGTGGAACGCGCCGATTAGGTTCTTGCCAAGCGGATGATTGATGCCAACTTTGCCGCCGACGGAGCTGTCCACCATCGCCAGCAAGCTCGTTGGAACCATAAACAGCGACAGCCCGCGGTTGTACGTGGCCGCGACGAAGCCGGCCACATCGCCGATCACCCCGCCGCCGACGGCAACGACGAGCGTCTGACGATCAGCGGGCATCTGCGCCAGTTCGTCGTAAAGGCGGGCGGCTATCTCCAATCGCTTGGTGTTTTCGCCCACTGGCAAGGTCACAGAGCGAGTCGCAACGCCTGCCTGTTTTAGGGTTTCGGCGATAGCGGTTGAATGGGACACTACGTTTTCGTCGTTCACGACGAAAGCACCGGTGATGACCGGCCGACATTTCCGCAAGAAAGCGGCAAGGCCCTCTTTACCGCAGGAGATGACGATGTCGTAACTCCGCGGCCCCAGGTTGACGTTAATAGTTTGCATAATGCCTTGGTTGTCGCGAAGCTTCGACGAATGCTCATGCTGATTCAGCCCGCAAAGTATTTGCCGACCGGTGAATGTAATGTATTATCAACCGAGTGGATCAACGCAAGCGGGGAGAAATTTATGCAAGCAGTTCCGCATATTGTTCCTATCGCTGGGCCGCCGATATATCCCGATCTGTACGAGGTCGTCGACGGAGAAGTAAGGGAGCGTAAACACGTGGGAACCAGACAGGTCACCGTTGGTTTTCGACTAGCTTGCTTACTCCGTGACTTCGTGGAGCCTTTACAAATAGGCCAAGCGGTCTCGGAAGCGCTCTTTCACCTTCGAGATGGCAGCTCCGAGCGACGGCCCGACGTGGCGTTCGTCTCGGCGCAGCGTTGGCCCTTCGACCTCGATGGACCCGATTCGAATGCCTGGAATGTTGTGCCGAACCTTGCCGTTGAAGTCATCAGTCCCTCGAACACCTACGATGAAATTCGCAACAAAACGGAAGAATACTTTGCAGCAGGAGTCGAACTGGTCTGGGTGGTTTCCACGGTTCGTCGCGAAATCCAGTCTTACGACCCGCAGCGGAATTATCAGCTTTATACGATCGAAGACACGCTCAAGGGCGACCCTGTTCTTCCGGGCTTTGAACTGCCATTGCGCGATCTATTCTCGAAACGCTATGGGTGATCAGACCTTTCATGAAAATAGCCTACCTGACGAATCAATATCCGCATGTCCGCCATACGTTTATTCGTCGCGAGATCGTTGCTTTGGAAGCGCTTGGCGTTGACGTCATTCGCTTCTCGTTACGCGACTCCGGGCACGATGCGGTCGATCCCGCCGACATCGCCGAGCGCGGCAAAACGAAGGCATTGTTAGCCGAAGGCAAGTTGCGCATCCTGCTTATCTGCTTGGCGACTCTGCTGACCAGGCCGATACGCTGGCTAAGAGCGCTGACTGAAGCAACAAGGTTTGGCCGGCGCGCTCCCCGCAGCCTGCTGAAGCATTGGGCGTATTTCGCGGAAGCCTGTCTGCTCCGCAAACGGCTACAGCAAAGGGAGGCC
Organism: uncultured Planctomycetota bacterium; assembly: GCA_963718635.1. Lineage (GTDB taxonomy): Bacteria > Planctomycetota > Planctomycetia > Gemmatales > Gemmataceae > JAIOQJ01. The sequence goes on from OY970367.1 coordinate 1,537,469, forward strand.
GAGCATTTGCATGTTCATTTCGCCACCAATCCTGCCGTCGTTGCTCTGTTATGCGAAACGCTGGGCGGGCCAAAATTCAGCATCACCATTCATGGTCCTGAAGAGTGGGATCGCCCGGAAGCTTTGTCGCTGCGCGATAAATATGAGCGGGCGGCGTTTGTCGTGGCCGTCAGCGATTTCGGGCGATGCCAGGTTTATCGGTGGTCGGCCGTGTCGCACTGGCCCAAGGTTCATGTCGTCCGCTGCGGCGTCGATGAAGCCTATTTGAGCATCGTTCCAGCGCCTGTTCCCAGTACGCGTCAGCTTGTGCTGGTTGCGGGTCTGACGGAGCAAAAAGGGCACTTGATGCTCGTTCAAGCTCTCGGTCTCGTCGACAAAGCAGGCCACGATTTCGAGATGCTGTTTGTCGGCGACGGGCATTTGCGTCCCACGATTGCTCAAGCCATAGCCGACAACGGGCTGGAGAAAAAAGTCCGCATTCTTGGTTGGCAAAGCAATGCCCAGGTGCGCGAACATCTGCAAGCATCTCGAGCCCTGATCATGCCGAGCTTTGCCGAAAATCTTCCTGTGGCCATGATGGAGGCGCTGGCCATGGGCCGGCCTGTTCTCGGAACCTATATTGCCGGCGTGCCCGAGCTCGTCGAGAACGGCGTTACCGGATGGTTGGTGCCGGCCGGCAACATCGAGTTGACGGCACGGGCCATCATCCGCGTCTTAACAACTCCTGTCGGCGAGCTATCGACTCTGGGTCGAACTGGAGCCAACCGTGTAAAGGAGATGCACGATGCGTCGAAGGAAGCCGCCAAGCTGAAAGCTCTGTTTCAAAACGCGGTTAGCTCGACGTAACCGCACGATCTGAATCACCAGTCCAGACTCGTTCTCTTCTCGGGCGTAGCGCGGTCGTTGCGGTTGAGTTGTCTTTCGTGCTGCAGGCGTCTGGCCGTGAGCTGAAGCGCTTCGCGCGTTTGTTCCGGAGAAAGCGGTTCGACTTCGTCGCTGTCGGCAATCACCCTGGCCCGGCTCGGCGCAGGCTTAGCGAAACCACCCGGCTTTTTGGTTTTGTCGCCATCGGCAAGTTCCGGCGTCTCCTGTTTCACCTCGCTTGGAATCGCTTTCTTTGCCTCCTTGCCCTTGCCGGTCTCGCTATCGGCAGCCGATTTCTTTTCTGCCATTTTCGATTTTGCCGCTTCGGCCTTATCGGGACCATCATCGTCGTTCGGCGCCGGCTTCTGAGTGGTTTTAGCCCGTGCTTTGTTCCAAAGCAACTTGGCGAGCTCCAAATTGTACTCCGCATCTTTTCGCAAGTCCGCTTCGGGCATGGCATCAAGGCAGGATTCGAACCATCGGATGGCTTCACGCAACACTTTGAAGTCCCTGGCATCGGCCTGCTTCATCAAACAATCGCCGAGATTGTATAACGCCTTGCCTCGCCGCGCCTCGGGAATAGCAGCGTCATCCAGGGCCATGCGGAAATGGCTTTCCGCGTTGCGATACTCTTTCAGGTGATAATAGGCAGTTGCTTTGTTGAACGCGACTAAGCCGGGATCAACGGTCGTCTCTTGCGCTTGCTGATAGAGTTGCAGAGCACGCGCGTAGTCGCCTTGTTCAAGCGCCTGATTGCCATTTTGAATCAACGCGTCGTCTGGTGCAGTCAAGACAACCGCCAGCAGGGCGGCGGCAATCGTATATTTAGTCTGCATTGGTCGTCTCAGAACGGTTGAAGAAAAGTAATTGGCTCTCCAGCGCTCGGGTTTATTTTCCACCTCGAAGCCGACGAAAACAAGTGGAACAAGATTGATATCCAATGCAGGGCGATATAATTTCTGCACGAAAAATTATGACAAAAAGGTGTTGGCAAAAAAATGAGAGAAGAACAGGTTTCGATTTCATTTTTTTGCCAACATTTTTCTGCCATGGTTCTTTTCACATTTGTAAAATGATTTCGGTCATTCGTTTTGCCACAATTTAACCCGATTCATCTTCTCGCTCCGGTTCCATAACTCTCAGCAACTCATCGAGCAGTGGAATCTGAGCGCTGATGATTTTACGGCGGGCTTCGCTTATCCCGAAGAATTCGGCTCTATCGATTTCGGCAAATTCCATCTGCCGGCCCGAGCGCGGAGGCCATTCCATGCTGAAGGTGTTGCTGACGATCGCCCCCGGGTCGCAGTCGCCCTCAAAAGCCCAGGCATGAACGATTTTTCCACCCTTTTGTTTCACTGGCGTCAAAGCCTTGAAGGGGCCCGTTGGGATTACGCCTGTCTCCTCAGTGAACTCCCGTTTGGCTGCTTCAAGCAACTCTTCACCCGGTTCTACCTCACCTTTCGGGATGGTCCACGCCCCTTCGTCCTTATTGCGGAAAAAAGGCCCTCCCGGATGAGCGAGCAGGAGCTCTAATCTGCCTTTATGAAGGCGGTACATCAAAAGGCCGGCGCTAATACGCGGCATGGAATGGCTACTCCTTCGCAATCCACCGAAAGGTGAGATTGATGCGCTCGCCCACGTTCTGTTTCGTTTTCGGGACTTCGTGCTTCCAAAAGTGCTGCATGGCGCCGGCCATGATAATCAGGGTTCCGTGTCCTACGGAAAATGTTTTAATCTCTCGGGTGGCATTATGCCTGATTCGAAAAAGCCGGCCGGCGCCCAAAGATAGAGAACCGATCAAATTTCCCATTTCCGGTTCATCGTCGGCATGCCAGCCGATGCTGTCCGACCCCGTGCGGTAGCGGTTCAACAGGCAGTAATTGTATTCGCCGGCGATGGCTTCGATACTTCGCTTAATTTGGAGCAACGAAGCAGTCCAAGGCAGCGCCCGATTCTCCGTACCGGAGTAATGGTAGACGACGCCTTCATCGCCGAAAGATGCAGTGAGGCGGGGTTGCAGCCGGCCGAAGACTCCCTGCTTCTGCTCCCAGCACGTGTGGTCCCTCAGCTCGGCGAAGAAACGATCGGCGGCATCTACGGGAAAAAAACGTTCCTCGTAAAGGAGCAGCCCGCCATCGGCAAGTTCGAGTCGGGTCACGTTGCATCTCTTGTCGAAGTACACAGATGGATTGAGTTTTTGGCGAGCCAGGAGCGTAAGCGACTGGATTTTCTATCAGCAGTTAAGGATTTCTCCGGTTGCTAATTAATGCTCTCGGTTCGCCACAAGCGCCAGACGGCGAGCCGGAAGCGTCAGCGACTGGAGATTTCGCTTCAGCAAGACTCCAGTCGCTGACGCTCCAGGCTCGCCAGAATCCCTTGGTAATTTGCGAAACCCTTCCAACCCCCATTGCATCCAATCTATCGATCAAGCAAAATACTATTTCCGCCGGGATGATTCTCTTCGAGATATTCGCTATGCGTTTGCGGTCGTGGAATTGCTATCTTTCGCTTGTCTACTTGTGCTCGTTCATCGCAACGGCTGCTGCCGAACCCGTTGATTTCAACCGCGACATCCGACCGATCCTTTCGAATTATTGCTTCAAATGCCATGGACCTGGAACGCAAAAGAGCGGGCTACGACTCGACTTGAGCGAAGTCGCTTTGAAGAAACGGGCCGTCGTGCCGGGCAAACCGGACGAGAGTAAACTTCTAACGCTTATTGCCGCTGCGGATGAAGAGCGCATGCCGCCCGCTTCGGTAAGCGAGCGTCTGCCACCGGAGAAAGCCGCCAAGCTGCGCGCGTGGATTGAACAGGGGGCGAACTTTGCACCTCACTGGGCCTTTGCCGTGCCTCGGAAGGCCGCGACACCGGCCAATCACAATCCGATCGACTATTTCATTCGGGCGAAACTCGATGAGGCCGGTTTGCGCCCGTCTCCTCCTGCGAACGCCCGCACGCTCATCCGGCGAGTCTCGCTCGATTTAGTCGGGTTGCTACCGACGCCTACTGAAGTGAACGAGTTCGTTCGCGCATCGGCCATCAACTCGGAGAAGGCCTACGAGGAATTGGTCGATCGCCTGCTTGCCTCGCCGCATTATGGCGAACGCCAGGCACGGTATTGGCTCGATATGGCCCGTTATGCCGATTCAAACGGCTTTACCATCGATGGTCAGCGTTCCATTTGGCCTTACCGCGACTGGGTGATCGACGCCTACAATCGCGATCTACCTTTCGACCAATTCACCGTCGAACAGTTAGCCGGCGACCTTCTGCCGAATCCGACTCAAGAGCAATTGATTGCCACCGGATTTCACCGCAACACGCCCGTGAATGAAGAAGGTGGCTCAGACCCCGAACAGTTCCGCGTCGAGCGAACGATCGATCGGACGAATACGACGGGGGCCGTCTGGCTGGGCCTTACCGTCGGCTGCACCCAGTGCCACAATCACAAGTTCGATCCGCTCTCGCAAAAGGAATACTATTCGCTCTATGCTTTCTTCAATTCGGTCAACGATCAACCGCTGCGTCTCGGCACGCCGGAGCAGGAGAAGCAGTTAAAAGACCTGGGCTTGGCTTTGGCGGAAGCCCGAAAGCATCAAACCGCTGACAAGAAATCAACGCCCGAGGCGATGCGGTTGCAAAAGGAAGTCAAGGAACTTGAGCAACGGATCAAGTCCACCTTGATTGTTCGCGAAGGAGCGCGAACGACAAACATTCATCTCAGAGGCGACTTTCTGCAAAAGGGCGATGTCGTAACGCCCGGAACGTTTGCAGTCTTGCCGCCGTTGAAAGCAGGCGGCGTGGCGCCGACTCGGCTCGACCTCGCCCGTTGGCTCGTGAGTGCCGACAACCCCTTAACGCCGCGCGTGGTCGTCAACCGGATGTGGCAGCAATACTTCGGCAAAGGAATTGTGGAAACCGAAAACGATTTCGGCATGCAGGGCCGTCTGCCGACCCATCCGGAATTGCTCGACTGGCTGGCTATTCAGTTCGTCGAATCGGGCTGGCGCGTGAAGAAGATGCACCGGTTGATGGTGCTGAGCGCGACCTATCGCCAGGAATCGCTCCATCGCACTGATGTGGCTGCGAAAGATCCGAACAATTTGCTGCTTGGCCGTCAGAATCGGCTGCGCGTCGAAGCAGAAATCATCCGTGATGCCGCTCTATGCGCCAGCGGCCTGCTCAGCCGTAAGGTCGGAGGGCCCGGCGTCTACCCGCCGCAACCAAAAGAGATTTTTAACTTCACCCAAGGGAGCAAACCTTGGCCGGAAAGCCAAGGTCCCGACCGCTATCGACGTGGCATGTACACCTTTATATGGCGGCAAAGCCAGCACCCGCTGCTGACGACGTTCGATGGCGCCGACGCTCAGGTCGCATGTACAAGGCGCAACCGCTCGAATACTCCGTTGCAGGCGCTGCACCTTGCCAATGACCCCGTCTTCGTCGAATTCGCGGAGGCGCTTGGTAAGCGCATCATCAAGGAAGTGCCCGCTGACGATGAGGCTCGAATTGATTTCGCTTTCGAACTCTGTTTCAGTCGGCAGGCAACAGATGATGAACGCGTGCGCTTCTGCTCTTACCGCGATCGCCTGAAGCAAGAATCGGCCGAAAAAGCGTGGATGATGATCGTGCGCGTTCTGTTGAACCTCGACGAATTCGTGACGCGAGAGTAGCAACTCATGAACAGCAACACCGACCTCAATGCAATCGCCGCACTCGGTCAGACGCGCCGCCATTTCTTCCAGAATTGCGGAGTCGGCCTGGGTTCGATGGCGCTGGCTTCATTGCTGAATCAGGATGCGACAGCCACGAGCGCAACCGCGCCACGGCAAACTCATTTCGAGCCAAAAGCGAAAGCCGTCATCTTCATCTTCATGGCAGGTGGCCCGAGCCAATTAGAGTTATTCGAGCCAAAGCCTGAATTGAATAAACTGAATGGCCAGCCGCCCCCTTCATCGTTCACAAAAGGCAAGCGCTTTGCCTTTCTGAAGCCTGATGCGAAGTTGCTCGGTAGCCGGCGAAAGTTCGGTCAATATGGCCAGTCCGGTGCGCCGCTGAGCGAACTGCTTCCCTATCACCGCGAAATTGTGGATGATGTCTGCTTCGTGAAAGGGATGAAAACCGATGTATTCAACCACGGGCCAGCCAAGGTCTTCGTGAACACCGGTTCGCCGCAGTTCGGCCGTCCGAGTATGGGATCGTGGATCAGCTATGGCATCGGCAGCGAAGCGAACAGCCTGCCGGCTTTCGTCGTGCTGCAATCGGGGCCGCGCGGCCCGCGCGGCGGCGCTTCGCTTTGGTCGAGCGGTTTTCTTCCTACTATTCACCAAGGGGTTCCCTTCCTGAAGGGCTCTAACCCGGTCCTTGATCTCGAGACGCCGAAGGGGATTGATGCCGCGCAACAGCGTGATTTTGTCGACACCGTTCGCGATTTGAATCGCCAGCATTTCCAAGCCACGAGCGATGCGGAGATCGAGACGCGCATCGCCGCCTACGAGATGGCCTTTCAAATGCAGACGAGCGCACCGGAGTTGGTTGATCTCGCACGCGAAAGCAAGAAGACGCTTGATCTATATGGCGCCGTCCCAGGCAAGCCGTCGTTTGCGGCGAACTGCCTGATGGCCCGTCGGCTTGTCGAACGCGGCGTTCGCTTCGTGCAGCTTTACCATACCGATTGGGATCATCACGGCGGCGGCGAAAATTTGGAAGGGGCACTCGAGAAGATCTGTCTGGAAACTGATCGAGCTTCCGCTGCGCTTGTCAAAGACTTGAAACGGCACGGCCTGCTCGATTCCACGCTCGTCGTCTGGGGCGGAGAGTTCGGCCGTACGCCGATGGGCGAGCCCGCGGCTCCATCGGCCGCGACCATCACATCGACGCCTATACCATGTGGCTTGCCGGCGGCGGCATCAAGCCTGGCTACATGCACGGTCGGTCGGATGAGATCGGCTACAACGTGGTTGAAAACCCGGTCCACGTCCACGACCTGCAGGCTACGATTTTGCATCAACTAGGCCTCGATCACACGAAGCTGACCTATCGCTACCAAGGCCGCGATTTCCGACTGACCGACGTGCATGGCGATGTAGTACGCGAGATTATTGCGTGACGTGCTAGCGCGTCAACCAGGCCGAATCTTCGGTGTAGAGTCGCTGCCGTCACGGGAAAGACAGGATGGAAAGCCATAGGCCATCCTGTAATTCCTGTTAATCCTGTCGAAAATAAAGCCTGAATTGGTGAGTGCATCATCCAGGCCGAATCTTTGGGTACAGTCGCTGCTCCAGGCTCACCAAAAGTGCCATCGAGCTTGTCGTTCGCCGTTCTCCATCAATAGATTAGCGCTTTCAATATCACCTTGGCGAATGGGGAAATCGATGCTTGGAACCAAATTGGACGTCCGCGCTTTCTTGGATCGTGTAAGCGTGGAGCTGGGACGCATCGATCCGCTGGAAGTGAAAAAACTGGCCGATTCGATGTACGAGCGCTACGAAAAAGGGCGGTTCATCTTCGTGATCGGCAACGGCGGCAGCGGCTCGAACGCTTCGCACTTTTGCGAAGACATCGGCAAGGGAACGTTGACGCGCGGCCGACTTCGATAATGACGCCAAGAAACGTGTCAAGATTCTGAGTTTGACCGACAATACGCCTTATATTCTGGCCTGGGGCAACGATGAAGGATTCGACCGCGTGTTTGTCGAGCAGTTGAAGAATCTTGGCTCCGCTGGAGATTTGCTAATTGCCATCAGCGGCTCGGGAAATAGTCCGAATATTTTAAAGGCGGTCGAATGGGCTAACCGCCATGACATGACCACTTACGGATGTACGGGATTCAGCGGCGGAAAACTTCGCGATTTAGCTCATCATAATTTGCACGTGCCGCTCGACGACATGGGAATAGTGGAATCAATCCACTTGACCGCATTCCATTGGGTCGTGGACGATCTTCATCGCCGCATTTCACTCGATTGTTCGCCGAAGTCGACCCGGATTGCGTGAGCAATCGGGTTCTGGCTCTGAGCGAACTTCATAATCCTTACCCGACTGCTGACGCAGTTTAGCTCGCCTTTGCGTGCCGATGGCGAGCCGACTTTTTCTTATCGGTGTACCCGGCCGCCAGTTGAACGTTTGCCAGCGGGGGTTCCGCCGACGGCGCCGCCGGAAGGCCCTGAGTAGGCATCGGTTGCTTCATCATTTCCTTCAAGCTCGACATCATATTCGCTGCTGCCGAGTGCCGCTTCCAACTCGGCTTCGTCGGGATCGCCAGACCCCACGTTAGTTCCCGCTAGTCCCCCAACCGCAGTGCCGCCGCCAGGAGTGCCTGAGGCATGCACATCTGAATGTCGATCGCGTTTTGTTGTGCGCTTGGTAAACGAAGCCTGATCGCCATCCACGGCAGTTCGCCGGCCGTCTTCGGTCCAATCTTCGTGGCCGGCGATGGTATCGTTCCAATTTTTTGGGCGCCCATCATTCAAATTAACCATTGGCGCATCTTTTAACTTTTCCGCGCAAGCGGTGCAGTAGCGGGCATACGGCAAGGCTTCCAATCGTTCGGGAATGATGTTCGTGTTGCAGTTTTCGCATGTGCCGTAAGTGCCGCTGTCGAGACGCCCCAACGCGGCCACTACTTCTGTCTGCAAATATTCTTCATTCTCAAGAAGTGTAGCGCTCAATTCCTGGTTATAAGCCTCAGCGCCTAAATCCCCCAAATGCATTGGCGTGGAGGAGAGATTGCCGCCTTCAGCGCTTCCGGAGGAATTCCGAGCTTCTGCTTCCAATGAGGCGGTATTGCTGCCCAGACGCGTAACGAGTTGCTGCAACTGGATGCGATATTTTTCGAATGATGATGCGGCCATTACGACCTCCGATCCGACCATCGAGAAATGTCAAGAATGGCTTGGAAATGATGCATTGATCGTGCCAAGAGTTTGTAAAGCCGGCGAAGGTGAAACGGCGAAAAGCCGAAATGAATCAGGAGCGCGCCTAAGTTAGGATGTCGCTCAATTTGGCGAGCCGAGCGGCGTAAGTTGCCTGGTGCTCACAACGGAAGTCTGACGACTTCCGTTGTGAGCGCAGACCTTGGAGGCAGTTCCGGAAATCTGACGACTTCCGCTACGTTGAGGAGATGGAGCGTAGCGGAAGTCGTTAGACTTCCGTGGTGAGCGTAGACTTTGGGGCGGATCCGGAAGTCTGACGACTTCCGCTACGGGTGGTGCCATGCTTTCGAGTTGAGCAGACATAGAAGAGGCTTATTAACCGAGATAAACGTCGCGCCACGCTAGAAGAGGAGTGCTGCCGTCGTCGCCGAACATGAAGACCCGGCCGCCAATGCCGCGCAGCGGTTGCCCTTCGCCGCCAAGCCAATCAGTGGCACGGCCTAGGCGTAAAGCGTCGTCTTGTTGGGTGAAAGTACCTGGATAGATGGCCGGCAGCAGAACGTCGCCGGTCGGGCCATCGCGGAGCGATAAATTGGCGGGCATGAGCATTACATCGCGAGGAAAGCGGGGGGCGCTCATGGTGAGCGATTCAATCTGCTCGAGCGGCACCCAGCAATAGAGCCCACCTGGGCCGAATACTTCGAGAACCGTGCCGAAAAGATCGTCGCCGTCGCGCAGACCTTCCGCGGGTTTTCCGTTGATTGTGCCTCGGATGCTCGGCGCCGCCTCATTGGCTTGCGCTAGCAGCGTCTCACCGCCGACTTGATCGCCTGCTTCAAAAGATTTCAAAGCCTGCAGTCGCTGAAAAACATGATCGGGCGCCGCCGTCAGCGATTTCGGTTGTTCCTTGCCGGCAAGCACGAGTCGGCGCATTTGCTCGGCTGCCAGAGCGGATTTATAAGTCTCGATCGCGCCTTGAAATTTGGGATCGTCGTAGTGCAATACGTCAATCTGCTTGCGCGCTCGATCGAGATCGCCGCTGAAGAACACCAGTTCGAACAGAAAAAAACGGGCGCCTTGATCCGCAGGATTGGAGCGGACTTTTTGAATCTGAGCGTCAATGCTCGCCTGCAATTGTCCGGCTTCAAACAACTCGCTGGCGTTCATGAAAGCACCCAAGGGTTTCAAAGAGAATCAAGAGTCGGCGACTGCGCTCGGTTGCCGACTCTTGCAGCTGGTTTCGGAGCTTGTGCGTTAGCACTTAACATTCGCCTTGACGTCCCAGCCGGCTTTGATCGGTGAAGCGAGTCCGCCCTTCTCGTCCTGCGGCTTGTATTCGAAGTTGATTTTGGCAAAGGCCAGCGAAAAGGACTCGCTGGGAATCTCGCCGCCGCTGCTGCCGGAGGTTTGATAGGTGGCGACGAGCACGTCCGTCAATTCGACGGTGTAGAAATCCAACTGCTCTCCACCGGCCTTCCGGACGTAAAGCATTGCCTTCTTCTGGTGCGAGCCCGTCGCGCAAGCAAGCATGAGAAGGGGACTGGCCTTCGAAGCCATCGACATGATGCTTAAGTCGGTAAAGCTCACCTTGCCGGCGCCGCCGCCGGTGCCATGCGAGAAAGAAGCGCCGTTGCTCGCTCCCCAGCTGAACGACAGAACTTCGATCATCTCCTTGTGGGTTTTGTCGTTCGATTCGCCTTTGATGCCGTCAATGTCAATATAAGCGTCTGCTGCCATCGTGAGGCTCCTAAATGGAAGTGGGTAGATCTGTCAACAGTCCGGATTCGATGTATCTCTCGCATCCGGCCTTTAGTAACTCCATCAGATCAATGCGATTCGCTTCGTCGTATCGGACAGTATGTCCGATTTTTGTAGCAGTTTGTGCGCTCGACCTTCCGCCGAGCGCATTTACGCCGCTGTTGATACTGCTATTGGCTCAATTGCTTGGCCACCATGCGAAGCGAAATATCGAGTCCCTCAAGCTGGAAGTGGGGGCGTATCCAAGCTTTGGCCCGGTACATGCCCGGTTGGCCGGGCACGTCTTGCACTTCGATCTTGGCCGACGCGAGCGGATACTTAGCCTTGGTTTCGTCGCTGGCCGTCTCCGGGTTGCCGAGCGTATAGTTGTTGATCCAGCGATTAAGCCAGGTCTCCATCTGATCGCGCTCCATGAACGAGCCGATGCGATTGCGGACCATCACCTTGAGAAAGTGCGCAAAGCGTGAGACGCACATCAGCTGGTTGATCTTGGCTGACAGAGCTGCATTGGCAGTCGCGCCGTCGCGATCGTACTTCTGCGGTTTCTGACAGGACTGCGCCCCCATGAAGGCGGCAAAGTCGCGGTTCTTGCAATGGATCAACGGCAGGAAGCCCAGGTTGGAGAGTTCATTCTCACGGCGTTCCGTGATGGCGACTTCAGTCGGGCACTTCATGGCGACATCGCCATCGTCGGTGGGGAACGTATGAACGGGAAGCCCTTCGACTTTGCCGCCGCCTTCGACGCCGCGGGTGCGGGCCATCCAACCGTACTTCGAATAGGCATCGGTGATGCGTGTGGCATAACACCAAGCGGAATTCATCCACTGGTATTTGTCGTGATCAGTGCCGTCGACATCTTCTTCGAAATTGAACTCGGAGACCTTTTCGAACTTGTCGCCGTAAGGCAATCGCGCCAGAACGCGCGGCATCGTGAGCGCCACATAACGCGAATCTTCCGACTCCCGGAACGATTGCCACGGCGCGTAATCAACGCTCGAAAAGATTTTCGCCAGATCGCGCGGATTCGAAAGCTCCGCGAAGCGATCCATGTTGAACGCTTTCGGACTGACTGCTGAAATGAATGGTGCATGGGCAGCAGCGGCAACGCCCGACATATTCGAAAGCATCCGTACGTCCACAGCGCGCTTGCAATCGAACTCGAAATCGCCCACCAGCATGCCGAACGGATGACCGCCGAGGATGCCGTATTCCTCTTCGTATACCTTTTTGAACAATTCGCTCTGATCGAACTCGACGGCGTTTTCGAGGTCCTTGCGCAGCTCATCCTTGGAAGCGTTCAAGATGCGGATTTTCAGGGTTTCCCCTGTTTCCGTCTGGCTGACTAGGTAATGAAGTCCGCGCCAAGTGCCTTCCAGCTTCTGGTAGGCTTCGTTGTGCATGATCTCGTTGAGCTGCGTCGTAAGCTTCTGGTCAATCGCGTTGATCCAGACTTTGACGTTGGTTTCGACATCCTTCTGCAGGGTTTGGCCCGGCTTCATCGAGGCTTCGATGAATTGCGAGAGCGCATCCAACCCACGTTGTCGGGCCTGCGGATCGTCGTTCACCTTCATCCGAGTGGTAGCCTGTTCCAGCCAGGATGAACCATCGAATTCTGTAGTGGTCGCCGCTGCGGCGCCGGCTTGTTTCTGTTCAGCAGCCATTACGCTTTCTCCTCCGTCGGGGCGGCATCACCATCTTTTTTGCCAAGGGCGGCCAAGATCGCGTCACGCTTTTCTGTATTTGCCAAGGCGTCGGCGAGCAATTTTTCGAGCGCGTCGTTGCCTTCCATTTTGCTGAGCAACTCGGTCAACTTCTTGCGCATGGTCAAGAGGTCGTTCAACACTGGCACCTGCTCGGCCACGCGTGCCGGGTCGAAGTCTTTCATCGACTTGAAGTTCAGTTCGACATTCATCAGCTGATCGGGTGTGCCGCTGATCTTATCCGGGACACGGAAAGCCAACCGAGGCGCCGAACGGGCCATGACGTCGTTGAAGTTGTCGCGATCAATCGAAACGAACGATCGCTTCTTGTACTGTTTCTTGTTTTCTTCCTTCGCTTGGGCGGACAAGTCGGCCATCACGCCGACGACGAACGGAAGTTCGAGCAACGGCTCGCGCCTTCGGTTTCGACCTTATAGTCGATCTTCACGCGAGGAGGACGCACGCGTTTCAATCGATCCTGATAGCTGTCCGGCATAAATTGACTCACTTTCCGCTGAAGCGACGGCCTCTTGGAGTTCGGGGTCTGGCTTCGACAGTTCGACGACCGCTCGACTTGGAGGCGAGTAAGGAATGGGCTGCAACATTCAGAGTCGATTGTAAGCAGGAATCAATGGAATGGAAGGAAATTCCCGCAAAAAAGAGAAGCTACGAGAAGAATGCGCGAAAGACGACTGATTGCGAAAGATATGCCGGGTCTTGCAGGCATGGCAACGAACGAACACAAGCAGCGGCATGGCGGCTTAAATTTCAATTGGCGTTCCTTCATGTTTTTCGGCTTCGATCCACCAAAACGTGTCTCCTTTCAACCGCTGCTGCTGCCGACGGGAATCGCTTCGCGTTCGAGGTGCTCGATGATGGCAGTAGCCACATCAAGACCGGTAGTCTTTTGGATTCCTTCGAGGCCGGGTGAGGAATTGACTTCCATGACCATCGGCCCTTCGTCGGATTCGATCAGGTCAACGCCGGCGACGCGTAGGCCAAGCACGCGCGCGGCCGCGAGAGCTGTCTTGCGATATTCCGCAGGAAGACGAAACTTCCCGGCGTGGCCGCCCCGATGCAAGTTCGAACGAAATTCGCCAGCCATCGCTTGCCGCTTCATGGCGGCCACGACTTTACGACCAACTACAAACGCGCGAATATCCGCTCCTTTGGCTTCCTTGATGAATTTTTGAATCAGGATATTTTGATCGAGCCCGTGGAAAGCTTCAATTACAGAGCCTGCCGCCCGTTCGCTCTCGGCGAGAACGACGCCAATGCCCTGCGTCCCTTGCAATAGTTTGACGACAACAGGCGGGCCATCTACCTTTTCGATGCAATCGGGGACATGCTCCGCCTGGCGGGTAAATACGGTCGGTGGTACTCCAATATCGTGTCGGCAAAGCAATTGCAACGAACGCAACTTGTCGCGCAAGCGCGCGATCGCCTGCGATTCATTGAGACAGTAAACGCCCATCATTTCAAATTGCCGGACTACCGCTAAACCATAGAAGGTGATCGAGGCGCCGATGCGTGGAATAACCGCGTCGATGCCTTCGACTAGGTTGCCGTTATAAAAGAGCTCGGGCCGCCGTCGGCTGATCCGCAAATCGAAATTCAAAGTATCCATGACTTGGACGTCGTGGCCGCGCGCCTCCGCGGCCTCGAAGAGCGCTCGAGTGCTATACAACTCGGGTTGTCGCGATAGAATAGCCAAACGCACAAGGCACCTCCCGCTAACATTCGCTCAATACATATTTTCGGTTCACATCAATAAGAAAATCGCCTGCCAGAGCCGTCCGCCCCAGGATGATCGGCACCAGCATTTCATGACGATCTGTGATCGACAGCTGGATCCGTTTGACGACCTTTCCCAGCTTGATCGTTGTCTCGACGACGATGCGCTCCATGATTTGGCCGTTGGAGCTCCGCACTCGCGTTGTCTTGACAACCGGCGCCTCAACCAACCGTTGGTGCGGCATCTTGTTGCGAAACAGGCCGATCTCGAGCACTACGGTTCTCTGCCCGTCGTTTGTGATTTTCATCTCTCGGACAATGGCATTAATAGCCGACGTTCGCGCCCCCGTATCCATTTTGACGCGCGTTTGCCCGATATTCCATTCGGGAAAGGCGGCACGTTCACGCCAACCGATTACCAGGGGCTCGCTCATTCAATTGCCTCCGCACGACCCTGAAAGCGAAACGCAACGATCTACCGAGGCTTTGCCTCAGCAGAACGAGGCGGGCATTGAGCCTTAAGGTCGACGTGTTGAGAATCATGTCGGCCTTATGGCTCGATGCTCTCCAGAAATAAGCTGATGCGCTCACCTGCTACGACGGCGCATCCGCCGAACGAACTCACGGCCTTGCCAATAGCACACTAAGACGAGAACGACTGACACACCGGCGCCGACTGTCAGCCATTTGCGACGCCGCGTTTCAGTCATCAAGCGCGCAGATGTTTCGGCCTCCTGCGTCTGCGATTCAAGAGCGGTCATGACAATCGCGCGATGCTCTTTGAGCTGGCTATTGGAGTACTTGTGCTCCCAAGTGCAGAGGGTGAAAACGCGCTCGGCCGATTTGAGATCTCCCGCTGCGTTATAGAGCTCGGCCAGCTGCCACCATAGCCGGCCGTCGCCTGGATTCCACAAGAGAAGCTGCTGCACAATAGCTATCGCATCCGGCGGCAACTTTGCCCTTTCCGCGGCTGCGATAGCGCCGGCCTCATAGTGCCCCGATTCGCCGACGTAGCTCACCGGATCCTTCTTTCCTGCCGACTTCCCTGCAAATATCGGATCGAGGCCATCCTCGACGCTCGCTTTTTTCACGTTCGCTTCGGTCAATCGATTGCGGATGAAAGGTAGAACATACGCTTCTTCGAGCCGTTGATACCAGCTCCGTTGCGCCCGGTTCAGTCCGATAACTTCGCCTGGAAACTCATAATCCTTGACTGCTGAATATTCCAGCGCGTACGCGTTCTGATAATCGCCTTTCATCAGAAAAGCATGAGCGAGGTGCGCCAAAACAAAGAACTCAGCACCCGCTGGCGGCCTGCCTTTCAGATTCGAAAGATAGTCCAACGCTTCCTTGTAACTCTTGTCGTATTCATCTCGCAGCCTCAACATTGCCGCCGAATAGTCCGCAATTTCCACCGGGCCCAGCCGATCAAGGCCTTTGCTCCGCGACCGGGCGATGATGTCCCGAAGAGTTTTTGCCGCTTCGTTGGCCGGGTTATCCCCGTTGCGTACGATATTCACCGCCGTAATGAAGTTGTCCAAAGTAGCCGGAGTTGCATAGCCGTTGGCATCCACGTCAAAGGCGTAGATCGAATCCTTCTCATAAAGTCCTGCATGGCAGACCGGTGCGGCAATGCAGACTGCGGCAAGCACTCCGGTGACGATAAACCTTTTGCACATCAGCGCCTCTTGTCAAACGTTATTCTATCGACGATGCAACAAATACTGTGTGCAACTTGTTGCGCAAAAGTTGGGAGGCTGACTTCCTGTAAGAACAATCCCTCATTTCATCGTTCTGACAAGCAATTAATCTTTTGCAGGAAATTGATTCTGAATACCTAGCGCTCGGTCTAGTTAGTCAAAATAGCTGATGAATTGCATTGGCCCCGCATTTGCTATTTATGCCGTAGAGCGAAACTATTCGCTCGACTGCCTTGTCGCGCATCATTTGCGGGAGGCAGACGCTCGATCTCTCAGCAGGACCGTTGAAAAATAACGGAGTTGTTCACTGTGGCATTAAATACTTTGGCCTCGCAAATCCACAACATGGTTCAGTTGCGGACGAACCGTAGCGTTTATAATCTCGCCGTAGAAGTGCTGCCTGAGCGTGTCGTTTTGCGAGGCGAGACCAGCACCTTTTATAACAAGCAACTGGCCCAGGAAAGCGTTCGCAAGGTACTCCCGAAAGTACGCCTTGAAAACGCCATCGAAGTCGCCGCTTGATCATCACTTTAGAACGGCAAATCGTTTAAGGTGACGCTGGGGTAAGTGCAGGTGACTGTTGTCGTTATGCCTCCTCGCGGGGTAAAGGCGCCAACCACCTCGCAGCTTACCGGAGCGGTGGCGCTGACGAAATCATCCAGCAGCCGGTTTACCACTTGCTCGTAAAAAATCCCTTGGTTCCGGTACTTCTGTAGATAGAGCTTCAGTGCCTTCAATTCGACGCATTGCTGGTTCGGCGTATAGCGAAACGTAATCGTCCCGAAGTCCGGTTGACCGGTCTTGGGACAGACGCTGGTAAACTCCGGACAGACGATCTCGATTACATAATTTCGGCCGACCGCAGGATTGGGAAATGTCTCCAAATCCAATGCGTCGGGAACCTCGTTTACGGACATCGCAATCTCCTTCAAGTTCCTCTTCTTCCTTCTGTATTGATTATCCTGATCGGATAAGTTTTCCACACTTCTCTATTTGTTCTTGAGCCTTTCGACCCGATTCTTTATTCTGAGACGGCGTTTTCCCGCATTCGAGAAAGCCGGCACAATCGAAGATTTTTGCCTGACCGTTCCGAGTACCTCACATGAAAAAAGCTGTCATTTTATTGAGCGGTGGGCTGGATAGCACGACTTGTCTGGCTTTAGCGATCGCGCAAGGTTTCCGGCCTTATTCACTCGCAATCGATTACGGCCAGCGCCATCGCGTCGAGCTGGAACGAGCGGCGGCCATCGCGACTAGCTCAGGCGTCGTCGAGCATCGAGTCGTGACAATTGACTTGCGCACCATTGGTGGCTCCGCACTGACTGCATCGATCAATGTGCCGAAAGGGCGCACGCCCGGAGAAATGAATCACGGCGTCCCCGTCACCTATGTGCCCGCCCGTAATACGATCCTCTTAGGGATTGCCCTTGGCTACGCGGAAACGATTGGCGCGTTCGATATATTTCTCGGCGCGAACGTCCTCGACTATTCCGGCTATCCGGACTGCCGACCAGAATTTTTGAATGCGTTCGCACGGCTCGCCAATCTTGCCACGAAAGCGGGCTCGGAAGGAGTCGGCCGCTTCGAGATTCATGCGCCTCTGCTGCGCATGACGAAAGCTGAGATCATCCGCGAAGGAGCGAGATTGGGAGCTGATTATTCAATGACCTTGAGTTGTTACGATCCTGATGAAATGGGTCGGGCCTGCGGAAGTTGCGATTCCTGTCAGCTGCGTCGAAAGGGATTTTTGGAAGCGGGAATTAGAGATCCAACGGCATACATTCCGCCTGCAGCTTCGCGGTAAATGCGAAGCCGCAGGCGGCTTTGGTTACTTCATCATCTTTTTCAATTCGTCGTCCAACGTGGCAACCTGGGCATTGCGGTTCGTCACCTTGCCATCAGTTCCGACGAGGAACATGTTCGGCAGCACCATCACACCATAGTTGACGGCCGGAGGGCTTTCCAAGCCGCCTGCTTGGTGCAGGTGAACCCCATTCATCGGAGTTGCTTGCAGGAACTTCGTGGCCGCCGCTTCGTCGTTGTCGAGGTTGACGCAGACGAGCTCCACGCCTTTGCCGGCATAAGCCGCCATCGTCGCCTTCAGCTTGGCGAAGTCGGCCACGCACTGCGTATTCCAGCTCGCCCAATAATAGACAACCGTCGTTTTGCCCTTCAACGATTTCACATCGAACGGCGTTTTGGCGCCAAGCGTAGTCGACTCGAGCTCAAACTCCTGGCCTTCGCAACCGAGACGGCGAATGGCGCCGGCCGCCTTGGCAGCCATCGGGCTCTTGTTGAAGTTCTTCACGAGCTCGGCATACCAATTCTTCGCCTCGGTTTCTTTGCCCACAAATTCGTTGACCATGCCGAGCTGCATCAGAGCGTCCGGAGCGTCTTCGGCTGTCGGATATTCCTGAACGAATTTGGCCAAGCGGTCTTTCCATTCTTCTTGCAGCTTCGCCATTTTTTCCGGAGGAGTCGCCGGCAACATAAGGGCGTAGTCGGCCGACATTTCGCGGTAAGCGACATAGCCGGCGATGGGGCTGCCCGGCAGTTCTTTCGCGAGCGATGTCTTCCATTGCGTCAGTTTGACGAGTGCTGCCTTCTCGCCGTTCTGGGCGGCCGTGCTGTAGCAGTCGGCAGCCTGTTTCAGCCATTCATCGCGGTTTTTGTCGTTGAGCATCGCAACGACTTTTTCCAGGATGGCTGCCCGAGACAAGTTGTACTCGATTACTTCAGCCGGGGCGGTTTTGTTCTTGAATTTCTCGTCGAGCGGCTTCAACTCGCCATCGAGCATGGCCTTAGCGTTCTCGGGAATGTCCAGGCTGGCGCCGACGGCCACCTGCTGTGCAGTAGACGAGCTACCCGGAGCTGGGGCTTCGACAATTCGCCAAGCCTTGCCGACAAGAATCATCTCCCCGGTTTGCAGGAAGTCGTTAATCTTTTCGCCATCGCTATAGAGGATGGTCCCATGCTTGTAGCGGAGCAGATCGTTCTTGATTGCCACGCCATCGGCCGGGAGGCATTCCGGAGCAGCAGTTTCCAGGTGAACCCACTTTGTCTTATCGCTCAGCTTGGCCAGCGCAACAGCCGTGGTTTGGAAAACCGTAGGGGCCGTCTGCATTTTGGTCTTGATGCGGGCCACTTCATTGCCAGGCAGTTCCAGGGCTTCGAGCTCCGACTTGGTGATCATCAGCGCTTCAAGCCGGGCATAGTTGCGGGCCATCACAGCAGCGAGTACTTCCTGGCTCAATTCTTCCGGCGAGATGACCTTCCAGCCATCGATGACGCCATCTTCGTTCAGATCGACGCCCCACTTGGAGCCGTTTGATCCCAGCCAGCGATATTGATCGACCTTGCCATTCAGGTTGGAATCGATCTCGCGATAGCACTCTTCTCCGTTGAGGTAATAGGCCCAAACGTCAATCTGGTTGTCGCCGTCAGAATCGTAGAAACGGCGGAGGAAACGCCCCTGCGGATCCTTCAAAGCCCAGCCGCTGGCGAACTTGCCATTGGCCAGCTTTTGCCCTTTGATCAGCTCGACCGTGCACGAAGCGAGCTCGGCATCGCTGGGCATGCCAACGGTTACGCCTTGTTGCCTTGGCTTAAACTGCATCATCTGGGCGGGGGCGGGCGCCGCCGCATCCGCGATGCCGGCAGCACTCCATAGCATCACGACTGTCAGCAGCGTGAAGCCGATCCTTGACTTCGCCATCCCTGGATCTCCTATAGTTGTCCGGTTCCCCTGCCACCGGCCGGCAAAGCCTGTTGCGGAGAGGATACTCGCGCGAATTCATTCAGTCCCTTTAATCGGCAAACTGATGACAACTCATTCAGTCGGAAGCCCGAATTTCTTGCCTTGCATGCGGCCAATCTTGGCCGTGGCAGGCACTCAGCTTGCCCAGTTTGGCCAGAGGAAAGAATTTGCGACTGCGCTTAATAGAATGTAACTGAGATTCGCCGGTCGGTTTTGGAGGGGAGCATGACGTCCGAACCCGAAAACTCTCCACCGATGGTGCTTGGGTTTCTCATTTGCGATGGAGCGCATCGCGATCCAACCACCGGCAAATGGACCCTCTTCGGCCTATTTAATTCCATCGGCGGCAAAGAATACCCGATGCGCCATCCGATGATGATCGCCTACCTGGCGCTTACCGATGTCTACGGCAAACTAGCGCTGCGCTTCGAACTGGTCGATAGCGACAACGACGAATCGATCTTTGCGATGAATGCCGAACTTACCGTCTCCGACCCGCGCACCATGGCCGACCTGGTCGTCCCATTTCGCGACGTGGTTTTTCCGAAGCAAGGCGAATATCGGCTCCAGGTGTTCGCCGGCAACCAGTTCCTCATCGAACGCCGTCTTACGGCCATGTCCTCCACCGGTCTTGGCATTGGTGGGTGAGCGTTTCTTGTAGGGTGGGTGAAGGCTTTGCGCAACCCACCCGAAGCGGCGAATCAAACCGGCTGGGTTTCGCAAAGCCTTCACCCGCCCTACAAGAAACAGCGGCGAATCAAGCCGGGTGGGTTTCGCAAAGCCTTCACCCAACCTACGAAAACGACGAAAACTACAAGAAAAAATGACCGGAGCATTCATGTTCACCCGTATTCTGAGTCTGATTATGCTCGTTGCCGCTGCATCGTCTGCGTTGGGCAATGATGAAGACGCTCGTCTCGACGAGTTCTTTCGCCATTACTTGGATGAATACGCCAAGTCGCATCCGGTTGAAGCGGGGCGGCTTGGGGACTACCGCTATGCCGACCGCATGAACGATCTTGCCCCGAGGCACGGGCGGCCGACCTCGATTGGAATAAGCAACAGCTTCAGCGTTTGCAAAAAGCGATTGATCCCAAACAGCTTTCTCGGCCTTCACAGATCGACTTCGAGATTTTCGAACATAACCTGCAATATGCCGTTTGGTCGGGTGAAAACAGCAAGCCTTTTGAAGAAGATCCGCGCGCCTGGAACGAATATCTCGTCGATAGCGTCTTCTCTTTGTTGGCTCAGACGACGCTGGCAAAAGATCAGGCAGTGCGCCATGCCGCCGCGAGAATGGAGTTCATTCCGCGCATCGTTGCTAACGCCGGGGCAAGTTTGAAAAATCCCTTCAAGCAGCACCTCGAAACGGCCATTCGCCAGAACAAGGGTTCCATCGCCTTTTACGTGAAAGGCATCTTTGAAATCACCGGCGAGACGCCGCAGATTTCGTTGCTCGCCAAGCCGGCCAAGGCAGCCGTGGAAGCATTGAAGGACCATCAAAAGCATCTCGAATCGCTGTTGCCGTCCGCTCGCGGCGAATGGCGCATCGGCAAGGAAAAATTCGCGAAAAAGCTGACGCTCGAACTCGATGCGGGAATCTCGGCCGACGAGGTATTAAAGGAAGCCGAAAGCGAAGCCGACCGCGTCCGCCGCGATATGTACGTCATCGCCCGACAGCTTTGGGGCACGACTCATGCCGGAAAGCCGTTGCCGCCGGACGATGACAAAGGCAGGGGCGAAACCATCCGGCAGGTGTTGATCGAAACGAGCAAGAATCATGGATCGCCCGAAAGCTTGTTGTCAGATACGAAGGCCACCATCGCCGATGTCAAGAAGTTCATCGTCGCCAAAGACATCTTGCGTCTGCCCGAGCCGGACCGTTGCGACATTATCGAGATGCCGGATTTTCAACGGGGCAATTCGATGGCCTATCTCAATCCGGCGCCGCCGCTGGACCCGAAAGCGAAGAGTTTCTATGCCGTCAGCCCGCCGCCGCGCAATTGGGACGAACGCCGGCGCAGCAGTTTCTTTCAGGAATACAACCGATCGATGTTGAAGATCCTGAGCATCCACGAAGGCTATCCAGGCCATTATGTGCAGCTCGAATATTCGAACCGGCATCCATCGCTGATCCGGCGCGTGTTGCAATCGGGCGTCTTTGCTGAGGGCTGGGCGGTCTACACCGAACAGATGATGCTCGACCAAGGCTTCGGTGAAGGCGACTTGGCCCTACGCCTGAACCAACTCAAGTTCTACCTACGCGCGGTGATCAATGCCATTCTCGATCATCGCATGCACTGCACGAACATGACCGACGAAGAAGCCCTGCAACTGCTGGTGGAAGGCGGCTTCCAGGCCGAAGGCGAAGCCGTCGCCAAGATCGTGCCGCGAAACAAAGCTCCGTGCAACTTTCAACCTACTTCGTTGGCCGTACCGCGTTCTATCGCCTGCGTCGCGACCTTTCGCGCGAAATGGGCGATCAGTTCGACCTGGGCCGTTATCATGAAGCGGTCCTCGATCAGGGCACACTTCCGGTGAAATACCTTCCGGAACTCGTGCGCGAGCGGTTGAAGAAGGCACGGTGATTGTTGAACGGCGAAGCTCGTTAGCCGCGACGCTCAGCGGAGCGTCGGGCTCGCCAAAAGCGCGTTTCCGTTTTCTCATCGCACGTTTCCCCACGATTTTCTCGCAAAGTGCCTTGTGGAAATATTTCCGAAATATTAACCGATAGCTTCTAGTTTCGTAGGGCAGGCTTTCCAACCTGCCTTTTCAGCCTCCGCCGAAAGCGCTCCGCTGGGCAAAGCCTCCGCGTCGCAGCTAACGAATTTTCGATTTTGACGGTTCGTTTTCCCACGATTTTCTCGGGTTTCACCTTCGGGAAATATTTCCCGAAGGGTTGGACGGTTAGAATGACGGGACATTGAGCGTTGATCGTTTCAGCAAGGCACGAGCGAGGTTGTCACGCGACATGAAGTTTTTGCCGCTAATAGCGACTCGGGGTTTTGTCGCGCTTGTTATAACAAAATGAAAGCTTTTTAAGCCGCGACCCGAATGCTTTGCGCAGCGGGGCGCGTTCGGCAGGCTGAGAGGGTCAAACCCGGAGACCTGCCCCCACCCGTACAGACCGCCCCGGAACTGCGAGGAGACCGCTCGGTCCAGCAGTGGCTCGTAGACATGCATGCCCGCATCAAATCCCCCCTTTCCAAATCATCTTGCTCGGCCTGGCAAAATAGGTTAAAAGGCTTCATTGCCCGGATTCAAATCCGGACAGCCGCGCCAGGGAGGTCGAGCGGCGATGAAAAATTTTCTTCGTGCTTTGAAGTATTCGTGGGTTTACCGCCGTCGGGTGATCCTGTCGATTCTGTGCGCTATGATGGCAGCCGCTCTCTGGGGCTTGAATCTGACGGCCGTCTACCCCGTCCTCAAAATCCTCGGCAGCAACCAGAATCTGCAAGAGTGGATCGATCAAAAGATCGATGCCACCGAGAAGGATATTGTCTTCCACACCAATACGCTGGCCATCAGGAAAGAAGAACAGCGCGGTGTGGAGCAGTGGGATGAAGGCCGGCCGCGCGAACGGAAAGAACAGGAACTGAGCGGTGAGGTGGCGCACGTCGAAAGCCGGCTGGCCGATGCAGCGACGCGCCTTTGGCGTTATCAACAAGCGAAAAACTACGTTATCCGCCTATTGCCGACCGATCGTTTTCAAACGCTGGCGTGTCTGCTTCTCTTCGTGGTGCTTGCGGTGGCCGTCAAAGGTGTCTTCGAATTCTTCCAGGAATATCTCGTCGGCAGCGTAATGAATCGCACGCTCTTCGACATTCGCAATCGCTTTTTCCGCAATGCCATTCACCAGGATATGCGCCAGTTCAACGAAAGCGGCAGCGCCGAGATGATGGCTCGCTTCACGAACGACATGGAGATCATGGGCAATGGGATGAAGATCCTCTACGGCCGGGTCATTGCCGAGCCGTTGCGCACCTTTGCCTGCATGGCCATCGCTTGTTGGATCAGCTGGCAATTGACTCTTACTTTTCTCGTTATCGTTCCCGGTGCGCTGCTCATCATGACCAAAGCCAGCCGCATGATGAAGAAGGCAACGCGCCGGCTACTGGAACGAATGTCGAACATTTACAAGATTCTTCAGGAGACGTTCCGGGGGCTGCGCGTCGTCAAGGCTTTTACGATGGAGCCCTACGAACGCCGACGCTTCAACCGCGCAACGCGCGATTACTACGAGCGTTCGATGCGAGTGGTGATGATCGATTCACTGGCCGGCCCGTTAGTTGAAATTCTGGGCGTCGCGGCGGTGTCCGTAGCCGTGCTTGCGGGCGCTTATCTGGTGTTGAACGGTCAGACCCATTTTGAGTTCCTCATCTTCGGCTGGAAGCTGCGACTGCAAATGTGCAGCCAGCCGATCGAGCCGGAAACGCTGATTCAGCTCTACGCCTTGCTCGGGGGCATGGCCGACCCGGTGCGCAAGCTCTCCAGTGTGTACACGAAAATGCAGTCTTCGGCGGCCGCGGCCGACCGCGTCTTCGCTTATATGGACAAAGTCCCGCAGGTGCAGGCGAACAGCACTGGGCCTCGGCTCGAACGCCATCACGAATCGATCGAATTCCGCAGCATTTGCTTCTCCTATCAAAAAGGTGTGACGGTCCTCGAGAACATCACGCTGAAAGTGTTCGCCGGCGAAACGATCGCCATCGTCGGACCTAACGGCTGCGGCAAGACGACGTTGCTTAATTTGCTGCCGCGCTTTTACGACCCCGATCATGGCTCGATCTTCGTTGACGGCTTCGACATCCGCAACGCCCATCTGCGGTCATTGAGGAAACAACTCGGCATCGTCACTCAAGATGCGATCATCTTCGAGGACACGATTTTCAACAACATCGCTTATGGCAATCGGGCCGCCCCGGTGGAGTTGGTCGAGGAAGCTGCGAAAAAAGCCTTTGCTCACGATTTCATTCTGACGTTTCCGAACGGCTACCAGACTATGCTTGGCGAGATCGGTCGCGAGCTTTCCGGCGGCGAACGCCAGCGTATTGCGTTAGCGCGTACCATTCTGCGCAACCCGAGTATTTTGATTCTCGACGAGTTCACCAGCCAGGTTGACCCCCTGTCGGAATCGCTAATCAACCAAGCGATGCGCGAGTTCAAGAAGGATCGAACGACCTTTATGATCACCCACAAAATGCACACGCTCGAAATGGCCGACCGGATCGTCGTCTTAAACGGCGGATACATCGAAGCCGTTGGCACCCATGCCGAACTGCTCGCCACTTCAGTGCTCTATCGCAACTTGCAAGAAGCTGTAGCGAATCGAAGGGCGGCTTAGGTTACTTGTCCAGTAAAACTCATCGTGCGTGAGTCAAGTTTTAGATAAGGCGCCCGTCGAGCGAAAACTATAAGGCCACGGATGGAGCACAGAACGAACACGGATAAAATCGAAAGTAGTTTCATCAAGGTGGGTCGAATGAGCACGCCATCAAATGTTTGATTTATCCGTGTTTCGACCGTGTTTAATCCGTGACTGACGGATTTCGATTTGACATTGGCTGCTTGGTGTTTCAAAACTTCTCGTTGGTCAGAGGCAGAGCCTCGTTAGCAATCTCCGAGCTCAATCACGATGACCACCCGGCTCGGTTTCTGCTTGCTGGTTCCCTTCTGTCTCATCCTTTTTTTTCACGATCTGGCGGCGAACGATCTCTGGAGCGCACATGAAGCGCGCGCCGCCCAAAATGCTCAACGAATGATCGACGACGGCGCGTGGGGCATCCCCCGTCTTTACGACGGACAGATCGAGCTTCAAAAACCTCCTGCTTTTTATTGGATGGTTGCCGCGATCGCCAAATTACGTGAAGGCGCCGTAGACCGTTCGGCGGTCCGCTTACCGGCCGCCTTTGCTGGCTTGGGAACGGTCTTATTAGTCTGGCTTTTCTTGATTCAGCAACAGCGACCGCTGGCCGCATTTTTGGCGGGCGTGACGCTTGCCAGCTCGCTGCACTTTGTGTCGCTCGCGCGAACAGGCGCATCGACATGCCGCTCACGTTTGCTATTACCGGCACTCTGATCAGCTTGATGTCAGGGCGTGCGATCTTGGCCGCTATCGGCATCGCATTGGGTATTCTGCTCAAAGGGCCGATTGGCATCATACTGCCGGTCGCAGTAGTCTGCATCTGGGTGCTGAGCCAGCGCTGGCAGGAGGGAACGTCGAATCGCAAACTCCTTCTTCAAACCCTATTGGCTTCTGCTATCGGGTGTCTGCTGGCGCTGCCTTGGTTCTGCTGGATGAACGCGCAGACGGATGGTGAATTTTTACGCGTCTTTTTCTGGTATCACCACGTGCAGCGGGCATTGGGCGGCGCACGGCTTTGGCCGCGCACCCTTGGTGGTATTACATTCCCCGCTTCGCCATCGACTTTGTGCCTTGGACGCCGGCTTTCATCGCAGCTTGCTGCTGTTTATGCCGTTCGCCCGAATCGCGCTCCGATTGCACGGCCCTCTTTGGCCTGGTCTGGGTCTTGACGGTCATCGCCCTGCTGTCACTTGCTCGCTTCAAACGCGCAGACTATTTATTGCCAGCTTACCCGGGCGCAGCCCTCTGCGTAGGCTGTTTTGGCGAGCGCTTGTATTTGCGCCTTAGCGCTTCCAGGCGTACGCTGACGGCTGTTCTGCTTTTCTTGATTGCTTTAGGTTGCATTGCTGGTTGGACCTATTTCCATGAATGGGTCGAACCGAAGCAGCAAGCGGTGCGCGAGCAGGAACGCTTTGCCCGCCATATTCGCTCATTGGCGCCGCAGCCGAGCGAAGTGATTCTCTTTCGCGTCGAATCGCATTTACTCGCCTTCCATCTTGGTAGGCCGGTTTCTACGTTGGTTGAGTGGAGCGAATTGAATGAAACGCTTGCCAAGCCCGGCGCCCACTGGTTTGTGACACGAGCCGAGTTCGTGGCCGAATGTCTTGAAAATATGAAAACGCGGAAGATCGCTGTCGAATCGGCCAGCGCTGACTTCAGTTCCGCGCCGCCGCTCCGTGCACTGGTCCTGATGCAAACTGTCGATTGAGACTTCACCATGCCTCGCGCTGCGGCCGAAGGATTGAGCTTGCTGCTGCCCGTCCCAGGTCAGACGGGCGATATCGCGAGATCCTTGGCCATGTGGTCGAAGTGCCTACAAGGCATCGGGCGCGAGTACGAGATTATTCTCGTCGACAAGCGCGATAGTGCTTTCGTCAAAGCAGCAACGAACGCCGGAAATATTCCTAGTCTACGGGTGCTCGAACTCAATCAGCCGAGCTACGGCGCCGCCCTTCAAGCAGGGCTCAAGGCAGCGAAGCATCCTTTGATATTTATCACCGGCTGCAGTTACGACTACAACCCGGCAGATTTGAAGAGGGTGCTCGAGCGCATCACCCAAGTAGAACCCGAGACGGGCAGAAAACTTGATATCGTGAATGGCTGTCGTACCGGGCAGCCTTTGACAGGTTGGCGTAGCGCGCTGAGCTTGATGAAGCGAATCTTCATGCGCGTGGTATTTGCCATGCAATCGGCGCCCAATGTGGGCCGGCTGCCAAGTGGATTTCATCGCGGTTCACTGCTGCCGCGAATTCTGTTTGGCTTGCGCATCGTCGATGCGGAGAGCCAATTCAAACTCGTTCGCTCGGCCATATTCGAGCGCTTTCCGATTCAATCCATTGGCGAATTTGCGCTCACGGAGATTCTGGTGAAAGCCAATTTCCTCGGCTGCTTGATGGATGAACTGCCGATTTCGATGCTGCCTTCGCGAGGTGGGAAGGGCTCACCAAACAAACGCGATCGTTCACGGGCAAGCGACATCGGGCGAGTCTTTTTCGATCCTGTCTTTTATGCGAAGCCGAACGGCGCGAAGTTGCCTAACAATCTACAAGCCTGAAGCGCTAACGAAGAGAGTTTTTTCTTCGCTGGTGGTTCAGGCTTGAATTGGCGTTTTACGGAATCCACAACCTTGAAGCACTATGGCTTATTCGGCTCGATTCCTAACGCTCGCAATTGCGCTGCCAAAGCGTCTGCCCGTTGCTTCTCGCTCTCTGCGCGCTGCTTTTCGTTCTGGGCGCGCTGCTTAGCGGCATTGGTCAGTCGCTTCTCTTTCCAAATTTGGTTCTTCGGACTTTCGGGTGGGCGAAATCGGAGCGTTTATGGCCCCTCAACCTTGTGATTTTCTCGGAGAAACAGGCTTTTGCTTCGGGTAGAGCTTGAGTCCGCCGCAGTGAAAGTAGATGGCGATCTTCATGTTGTCGCGATTGCGAAAGCCGTAGGCGTTTTTTTTATTGTCTGGATCTTCGAATTCAGCCCCTCGATGGTGGCATTGGTGATGCGATGATCGCAATAGGTCAGCACGTTCGACAGGTGGGCTTTGATCATGCGCGCGACCTTGATAACCGGGATGAGGCCGGAGTGAGTGGCCCAACCGTACCAAGCTCGCCAGTGTCGGCGTGCCCAGCCTTTGCGTTGATACCTCCACAGATCGCGCAAGCTCTCTTTGATCGCCCAGGCCTTGCCGGTCTTCAAGTGCAATCGCTTCAGTCGAGCGAACCGTTTCGCATGTTGCTCGGGGACGTTTTCCGGCGAGAAGAACCAGAAATACTTCGTGCGCTTCAGTGTTTCGTCGCCGTCGGCCATCAAGCGTTTATGCTCGGACTTCCGGACCGCATCGACCGCTTCGAGCATATGCTTCATGATGTGGAAGCGGTCGAAGACGATCTTGCTGTGCGCATGGGGAACTTACAGCGTCGTCGAAGCGAAGAACGGCTCCCACATGTCCATGGCCACGGCTTCGATGCCCGCCAATTGCTTCGGGGAGAGCGATTGATAGAACTCGTCCAAACTGCTCTTTTTCCGGTCAAAAGAGATGAATTCGATCGTTCCGCGATTGAGATCGCCGACCAGCGTCATGTAGCAGTGCCCCTTGGCGATCGCCTTCTCGTCTACTCCCAAATGGGTGATGACGCGCCGCTTCTTGGCTTTCAATCCTCGGATGACGGCCCGTTCCATCACGCCCCAAGCCTCATGCCAATTAAGCCGAAGCAGATTCGCCGCCCCGGAGACGTTGGTTTCGAGAAAGGTGTCGATCGCATGCCTCTCGAAGCCGATCGTGAATCGCGAACCGGGCAACGCCCAGGGAAGCCATACCTGCCGAACGCCGTGAAACAAACAGCATACGCGAGGAATTCGCGCGTACACCCAAGTCGTCCACGAGCCGTGATCCAAATGCCTCCACCTTCGAGGGGGCTTGTGATCGTGCAGCGGCAGCATCGCGTCACATTTAGGACAGCAGAACCGAGCATTCCTTCGATGGCGAACAAAGACATGAACGCTCTCATCGTCCGGATCGAGGATCACTTGCTCGACAGCCCACGGCCTTTCCAATCGAAGCAACTTCGTGAAAACATCGACGTCACGCATGGCAAAACTCCTCCGTATTTATGCCCATGCGTACACTATAAATCACCCACCCGAAAGTCCGAAGAACCCCAAATTTGATCTTTGAATGCCTCGATCCACTCGGTGGAATGCGGCAGCATTTGGCCTTGGTCGTCCCAAACACGCAACCAGGCGCAGACATTGTTGCAAAATTCACCCTCCCAAAGGCCAAGCTCGATGCCCATCGGCGGAATGGGAAATCGCCCCGCCGCGTTCGCGCGAGTCTTCCGATAGCGGCCGCGCTCGAGATGGTATACTTCCAGCGTGTCATGAAATACGTCGTAGATGGCGTAATGGGCCGCACGGATTTCGTTTTCATAAATCCAGAATTTGCCCACTCCCGGAGTCCGATCGTGTTCCTCGGAGCCATCGCCGGATACGTATTCGATCAACAGAACCGGCCTGACGTGCTCTTGCCAGAGCACGTAAGATCGTCTTGCTTCGCCATCCAGCATCGCGGGCACGTTCGGCACATAATACCAGTCGGGCGACTTGCAGCCGCTCAACGGTGGATCGGTATGTTTCCAATAGATGCCGCTGTCTTGCCCGATGGCGAATCGGCCGTCGGGATGCAAGGCACGTATCACGGGCAGCAAGACATCGGTCAACAGCATCGACTGAGGATGTTCCAGAAAATTGGTCACGATAGCGCCATCTTCACATGGAAGATCCGTGTGCGTAGGAAGTTTAGCTGGTGTTTCAGCGACAGCGCTCATCCGCAATGCTCCGAATTCAACCGCGTCAAGAATGCTGAACGGGCAAGTTTAGTTTAATCGAACTCAGTTCGAAGTGGAAGATTAGCGGTCTCTGGCAGGTCGAAAAATGGGTTCGCACGATGCGCAGGCTTTGCAGCGGAGCGTTTGCCTGTTGCAATTGGGGCTTCAAAACGTTTTAAGCGACGAAAGCGTTGCGAACTTTCACTTACGCTTCAATCCACGACACCGAGTATCAGATTAAAACCGCATTTAGCGCTGGCGCGGCCGGATGGCGATGAGAACCGCTCCGAGAACGATCGCCGACAGGCCGACGATAATTCCCACGACGCGATTTTGCACCAAGCCCGCATCGGAGACGCGTTCGACGCGATGCAGCCAATCCTCGACTTCAATGGTCGTTTCAAAATAAAGCGCGTAGTGCAGCGCGACGCAGACGCCTCCTATCAAAACGAAGATTCCGACGAGTCCTTTCCACTTGCCTGTCACCTGCTTGGTCCGCCCAGGCCGATAATCGAGATTGGTCACAGCCATAATGAATAGCCCTTGGATTTTGCAATACTCTAGCATATTTTTTGAGCGACTGACGAAATGCGAGTTTTTGCCCTTGAGCGCGTATGCCGGAGGTAGGCAAGCCGTGCAGCGTAAAGCGAGCGACCGGAGTTTCAGCGTCGCATACTTTCGGCGGATTCTCCAGTCGCTCACGCTCCTGGCTCGCTATGAACTGGCTGGCAATCAATAGGTCGGCTTTCGAGCGGATATGATAGAATCCACAAATTCGCACGATAGCGATATTTTGGAATGAAGCTTGAGGAGGAAAAGATGACCGTCACACTGAGCGAACCCATTCAAGTAGCCTTGTCAGCCCAAAACGGCGAGCCACTGAAGTTGCTCGATCCACGAACCCAGGCGACCTACGTTCTGGTTTCGGAAGCGATGTACGACCGACTTCGATCACTGGTTTACGACGATTCAATGCCGAGCATCGAAGAGCGTCAAAGGCATTGGGAAGAATCGGGTAAGCGGCAGGTTGGGACGAACCCGAGATGGACGTATACGATAATTACGATGAGAACCGGAAGAAGATGTTATGAGAGTAAGCCGTGGCGACGGGACTTTTGGGCCTTCACCCGCATACTTCGCCCCACTACGCCCCTCACACCCCGATCACCTGCCTGATCCGTTTCTCCTCCACCTCTAGTTTGAAGCGAGCAATAACCTCGGCTACCGCCAATGAACCCACGTCGCGTTTTTGCATTTCTTTGATTGATTCATCGCGGAGCGAAACCGTTCCGGCCGACTGCTCTTTGTCGCCGACGATGAGAAGGTAGGGAATCTTTTCCATCGAGCCGTCGCGGATTTTAGAGCCGATCTTTTCGGGGCGATAATCGCCGTGGACACGGAAGCCGGCGGCTTTCAGTTCGGCTTCGACCTTCTTGCCGTACTCGGTGAACTTTTCGGAGACAGTCACAATGCGCGCTTGCTCCGGCGCCAGCCAGAGCGGGAAGGCGCCCGCGAAGTGCTCGATAAGGATGCCGCAGAAACGCTCCATCGAGCCGAACGGCGCGCGGTGGATCATCACTGGCCGATGCCGTGCGTTGTCGGCGCCGATGTATTCGAGTTCGAAACGTTCGGGCAGGTTATAGTCGAGTTGAACCGTGCCGAGTTGCCACTCACGGCCGATGCAATCTTTCACGATGAAATCGACTTTCGGCCCATAGAAAGCCGCCTCGCCGACGCCGATCGAGTAGTTCAGATTCAGCTTCTTGGCGACATCGATCAACGTTGTTTCCGCATTCTGCCAAAGTTCTGCCGGGCCAACGTACTTTGTGCTGTTCGGGTCGCGCACGCTGACGCGAACGCGGTAATCAGTCAGGCCGAGCGTCTTCAGAACGAAGATCACCAGTTCGATGTTGGCAACCAGTTCGCTTTCGACCTGATCGGGCGTGACGAAGAGATGAGCGTCGTCTTGGGTGAAGCCTCGAACGCGCGTCATGCCGCCGAGTTCGCCCGATTGCTCGAAGCGGTAAACCGTGCCGAATTCTGCCAGACGCACGGGCAAGTCGCGATAACTGTGCGGCATCGCCTTGAAAATCTGGATGTGATGCGGGCAGTTCATCGGCTTGAGCAGGTAACCCTCTTGGCCGATGAGCCAGTTCTTCAGCTCCTCCAGCCTTTGCTCGCGTGTCTCCGCTCGGCCATAACTGAGCCAAAGCGCACGCAGATCGAGGGCGGTTTGGCTCCAGGGATAGCGCGGGTAGTCGTCCTCGCCTTTCGGATATTCGCCCTTAGTGATCGCTTCGATCATTCCCAGAAACGCTTGCTCGCGCTCGAGCGTGAGATGATTCTTTTCCAGCAACGTGAACCAGGTGTCAACAGTCTGACAGAGCGGGTTCATGAAGAGCGCCGGATATTGGGCGTCTGCATAATACGGGAAATGTCCTGAAGTACGGTAGAGATTCAAGTTGCCGATATGCGGCGTATAGACCGGCGAATAGCCGCGTTTGAGCAGCTCGTCTTTGATGAAGCTTTCGAGCAGGCTGCGGACCATCGCACCTTTAGGCATCCAGAGCACTAAGCCTTGCCCAGCCTCGGGAGTGATGGTGAACAGCTTCAGTTGCTTGCCGAGCGTGCGATGATCGCGCTTCTTAGCTTCTTCCAATTGTTCGACGTAGGCTTTGAGTTCCTTCTCGTTGAAAAAGGCAGTGGCATAGAGGCGCTGCAACTGCTTGCGCGAGGAATCGTTTTTCCAATAGGCGCCTGCAATGCTTAGAAGTTTAAAGGCGCCCGACTTTCCCGGCATTGGGGATATGCGGCCCACGGCAAAGATCGATGAATTCTCCCTGGCGATAGAAACTAAGCGTGGGATATTTCTTCAGGTCGTCGTCGATATGCTCGACTTTGTAATGCTGCTTAATGTCTTCAACCAGCGCACGCCCTTCGGGCACGGAGCGTTCGAAGCGCTCGAAGGGCTCAGCGGCGGCGATGATCTTCTTCATCTCCGCTTCAATCTTCGGAAAGTCCGATTCGGCCAACGGTGTCGGCGAATCGATGTCGTAGTAGAAGCCGTTCGATAGAGCCGGGCCAAAAGCGAGTTGAGTGCCCGGGAACAAGCGCATCACGGCGCGAGCCATGATGTGGGCCGTGCTGTGGCGCAGAACCTCCAGCGCTTCGGGGTCGCGATCGGTCAGAACCTGAAACGAAACTTCGGTCGCCCCTGACGGGAATTCGCGATCGAGATCGACCACCTCGCCATTCACCTTAGCGGCGATGGCCGCCTGAGCCAGACGCTTTCCGATCAACTCGGCCACTTCGCGCGGGCGTGAACCGGGTGAAGCCTGGCGAGTGGAACCATCCGGCAATTTCAACGTCAGCATGAGAGTGGAGCCCTGTAAAGAGATTCGCAGCCCGCACGGCTACGACAGGTGCGAACGCAGACTATCTTAGGGAGTGGTCAGTTTTAGAAAGATGCGAGGCGACGAAAATGCTGTTAACCACGACGTGAAGGCTTTGCGCAGCGCTTGCCCGCAGAGAGCGCTCGGCTGCGCAAAGCCTTTACGTCGCGGTTAACGTGCAAACTGAGTTAAAAGGTGAGTGACGGGATTCGAACCCGCGACGTCTGGAACCACAATCCAGTGCTCTAACCAGCTGAGCTACACCCACCATCTTGGATCATTTTAGCGCGTCGGCCGACATTGACAAGAGAAAGAAAAGACCCGCGAACGACTTCGCGGGTTCGGTTCCGTGGCGATATTTGCTACTTTAGTAGTCCGTATGTTCCCGAGTTGTCTTGCGTTGGACTTCCGGATCGGGGCCGACGTACTGGTGCAAGTGATCTTTATCGATGTAAATCACCTGGATGCGCTGCTTCTTGATCTTGGCCGGGAAGGGGTAATCCGACTGAATCGTTTCGGTGTAGTATATCGTGCATTTCCAGTGACAGTGATGCAGCTGGGCCATGCCGACGAGCGGGAAGAAACGCGGCGGATCGATCTTGTCGACAAGACGCTCGCGGGCGAAGCGAACATCGTCGCGGAACTGCTCGTAGAAGTACGGAACCCCGCGCGCCATGCGCGGCATCGCACGCAAAATCTCGCGTTCGGTCGGCATATCCTCGCAGACTGGCGGCGGGAAGCCATCCCGGATCGGCGGCATGATCGGCGTGCGGAAATCGTTCTTATGGACGTACTTGTCCTCGATCTTTTCCGCCGTCCACGGTTGCACGGGCACGGGCGTCCCGTAACCGAGCGCCAGCGGATTACAGCCGGTCGCCAACGGGATCATCGCTGCCAACAGCAGCAGTCTCAGCCGACGCATCCGAATCATTGGCCCCTCCCGAAGCGCGGCATTCGCGCGTACCGGGGATAATGGATCATCCGTCCTTGTCGGAATTATCGGTTATGCAGGCGGGAAACTTTAACCAAGGCGAGTCAGGATCGATTCAAGACTTCCGCTACCGGCAAGCATCTGTAGACCATGTTCGCTGAATCGGTTTGAAGCATTGCCGTACAAACATGATCCGCTAGACTGTTCTCTTTGACTTTATCGCTGAGGGTGCAATGCACTGGCTTTTGCTGTTGGCCGACGGAGAACAGGGCGGCCCGCCGGGCATCATGGGCAACATGATGCTTCCCTTGTTCATCGTCATGATTGTCATGATCGTCATGTCCTTTCGCACGAGCGCCCGGCAGAAGAAGGAGGCGCAGAACCTTCTCGCCAAGCTGAAGAAGAACGATAAAGTCGTCACGTCGGCCGGGATCATCGGCGTTGTCGTGAGCATCAAAGAGGGCGAAGACGAGGTAACCCTCCGGGTAGACGATTCGACCAACACGCGAATGCGCATAGTGCGCAGCACCATCGTCCGCGTAACTTCCGATGACCAACAGCCGGCAGGAGCGCCGGAAATCAAAACTTCTTGAACTATCGCTGATCGCGACGCCATCGGCGGCGGAGCACTTTTTTGAACCAGCAGACGGAACTCCTACTATGCATCGTAATTTTCTCCGCGCTTCGCTCATCTGCCTGATTCCCCTACTGCTTGCGCTATTTGTCGTCGGGCGCACTTATGTGCGCTACGAAAATAACGAAGGCGGTTTCAAGCTCGGCGTTGATCTCGTCGGCGGCACCATCCTCGTTTACGAAGTCGATCAGGAGCGCGAACGGCAACGCCGTAATCTCGAGCGCGGCGATTCGAGTGCGGCTGGCGGCGCCAAGACGAGCCAAGCTTTGGCGGAGGCTATCAAGCGCCGCATTGATCCGAACGATACGCAGAACATCATCGTTCGACCGGCCGGCGACAACCGCATCGAAGTGATCTTGCCCACTGGCACCCATCGCCAGAACGCAGACGGCAAAAAGAACGTGAACACGGGCGACATCGCCGAGATTCGTCACCTGATCGAACAGGTCGGCAGCCTGGAGTTCCGTATTCTCGCGAACGCCTTTGATGATGAAAAAGCCTTCGTCGCCGCCGAAGAACTGTTCGACAAGCAGAGCGATAAAGATCTCGCTTCGCTCGCGTTAGGCGGCGAGCCGCCGCCCCCTCCAATCAACACGACCGACGACCCCTGGACGGTGCACGGCGACAAGGCGCGCTACGCCTGGGTCGAACTTCACAGTAATGCCCGTAAAGAGCTTAAACTTCTCAATCAATTCGAAGAAGAAGATAAAGGAAATCAGGAGAAATCGAACTGGTACGAACTTCAGCGAGCCCGCGAGAAGCACAAAGTCGTCCGGCTCGATCGCGGCAAAGGCGGCCTGCTTCTTTTCAGCCGCGACTGCACCAATGTCAACCTCCCCGAAAATCTGCGCAAAGAAAAGAAGTACGAATACTTCATCCTGACCCGCATTTCCGACCGCGTTGAAGTCGATGGCACCAAGGTTACGATCGTTGCCAATTCCGATAATGATCCGCAGACTTTCGCTCCCGAAATCGGCTTTCGCTTCAACAGCGAAGGCGCCGGCAGTTCTATCAACTGACCAACAACAATAAACCCGATCAGGATGGCCGAATCGAACGGCAATTGGCGATCGTGCTCAACGGCGAGCTCGTTTCGTTTGCCAATATCAAGTCGGCCATTCAGGATCGCGGCCGCATCAGCGGCGAGTTCAAGAAGGGCTATGTTGACGAGATCGTCAAACTACTGCGCTCGGGCGCTCTCCCCGCCACGTTAAAGCAAAAGCCGGTGAGCGAAAACACCATCGGGCCGACCCTCGGCGCTGACACGATCAAGAGTGGAACGCGGGCAGTGGGGCTCGCGTTTGCGGCCATCCTTGTTTTTATGGTCGTCTACTATCGCTTTGCCGGTTTGGTCGCCTGTGTGGCGCTGCTCGCCAACCTGATTTTAACGGTGGCCTTCATGGTTACCGTCAATGCGACGTTTACGCTTCCAGGCCTGGCAGGCTTGGTGCTGATGCTCGGCATGGCGGTAGACGCCAACGTGCTCATCTACGAGCGCCTTCGCGAAGAACGCGATCGCGGCGCAAACCTCCTAATGGCCATTCGCAACGCCTACGATCGTGCGTTTCCCACGATTATTGATACCCACCTGAGCTCTATCTTTACGGCGCTCGTTCTCTACGCCTGCGGCAACGATCAACTGCGAGGCTTCGGCGTCAGTCTGACGGCTGGCCTGATCATCAGTCTCTTCACGTCGCTCTTCATGACCCGGCTGCTCTTCGACATCTGGATGAAGATGCAGTGGCTCTCCCAATTGAAGATGATGCGCTTGCTGACCAAACCGAATATCGATTTCATGCGGCTGCGCAAGATTATGTTCACCATCACCGGCACGCTTACCGTGCTTGGTCTTGGCCTCTTCCTGCGCGCGGCGACAAAGGCCTGAACGTCGATTTCGTCGGCGGAACAGTCTACGGCGGTCAGCTCGATACGGATACGGACATCAGCAAACTTCGCGAATTGATCAGTGATGCCCACCAAAGCCAAGTGCTGACCGTGGCTTCGGTCGAGCCGGCTAAAGATGAACAGAGTAAAGGCAAACACGTTTATGAAGTTAAGTACACCGATGGCGAGGTACGCCGAATCGAATTGGCTAATGATCCGGAAGGAAGCGATGCGGAAAAGCTGAGCAGCCTAAAGGCGCGTGCATCGCAGTTGCCCGACGCCTCCGTCGAGCAAAACTTTCTAAGCGATTCGAGCGGCGACAAGAGCAAGTTCTTCACCGTGCGAACGACGGAAAAAGAGATCGATCTGGTACAGGCAGCCATTGACCGCCTCTTCCGCGAGGGAGGAAATTCATTGCTGTCGCAGACAAAGCTTACCGTGACACCGGCGCCCGCAAGCGAGCCGTTCGCCTGGAATCTCACGTTTACCGATGGCTCGGGCAAGACCCCTCAATACGCGTCCGAAGGTTATATCCGTACGCTGCTCGATCGGGAATTCCGTGCTGCTCTGATTGAAAACCAGGTAGTCGGACCTTTCCGCTTGCAAGGGACCAGCGATGCCCGCGACGGGCGTTATTCGGACATGAAGCTGACGCTTTCCCTCGAAGCGCAAAAGGTCAGCGCCCTCGATACGAAACAGGTCCTCGCGGACGCGGCCAAGGAATACAACCAGCGGCCGCAACCCGAACGGTTGGAGACCTTCGATGCGACCTTAGCCGGCGAAACGCGCGGAATCGCGCCCTGTTCGCAATCGTGCTGTCGTGGACGGCCATTCTCATGTATCTCTGGTTCCGCTTCGGCAACTGGACTTTCGGGGCTGCTGCCGTTATCTGTTTGATTCACGATTTGTGCTTCACCCTGGGAGCAATCGCGATTTGTCACTACCTGAGTGATACGATGTTTGGCAAACTCTTCGGATTGCAGGATTTCAAGATCGATTTCGCTGCCGTGGCCGCTCTGCTGACGCTGGTTGGTTATTCGGTCAACGACACGATCGTTGTCTTTGATCGCATCCGCGAAGTCCGCGGCAAGAACCCCTTGCTCACCCCACAGATGATCAACGACAGCGTAAACCAAACGCTAAGCCGAACGATCCTAGCGTCGTTGGCGACTTGGCTCGTTGTCGTCGTTCTCTACTTCTTCGGCGGAAGCGGCGTCCACCTATTCGCCTTCGTCATGGTCGTCGGCGTGATCGTCGGCACCTACTCGTCGATCTATGTCGCCAGCCCGCTGCTGCTGATCTTTGGCGAAGGTCGTGTAGAGAAACGGGTCGCCGGAAGAATGCTCCCTGCAGGACAACGCGTTCCAGCATCGGTGTAAACCGCTCAGTTCCCACGAGCCTGATGACCCGCGAAGAATTAAGTCGTTCTTCGCTGGCGCTTCAGACTTGTGCGAGGCCCACGAGCCTGAAGCGCAGCGAAGAGTTAAGTCGTCTTCGCTGGCGCTTCAGGCTCGTGCCGCGTTGGTCGAATTCAGCCGCCCGGCTTCCAGAGCAGGTCGGCTTTTCCGCCATCGTTGGCCACGCGAGCCAGCACGAAAAGCAAATCGGATAGGCGATTGAGATAGATCAACGCCTGAGGGTTGATCACTTCGGTAGTCATTAACGTGACGACACTTCGTTCCGCACGTCGGCAAACCGTTCGGGCCAAATGTAGATAGGCTGAGCCCGGCGACCCGCCCGGCAAGACGAAACTGTGCAATGGCTGCAATGGCTCATTCAGCCGATCGATTGCCGCTTCCAACTTGGCGACTTGCATTGCGGTTACACGCAATTTCGTCCCTTGCGCTTCATTTGGACTCAAAGGGACGCAAAGGTCAGCGCCGACATCGAACAAGTCGTTTTGAATTGATCGCAGTAGGTTGCTCTCACAAAAGGTTTCACAAATGACAACTCCCAAGAGAGCATTGAGCTCATCGACTTCCCCATAAGTGGCAACGCGTGCGTGATCCTTAGAGACGCGCGCTCCGTCGCCTAGGCCCGTTAGGCCCTGATCCCCAGACTTGGTGTAAATGCGCGAAAGGTAAACCATGGGCTTATTGTAGAAAGCAATCGATTGGCGAGCCGAATTGCTGAGCATTCGGGTTCCCGCCGATCACGCGACTGATTACGCAGTTCGGCTCGCCTGAATACGCCTCACCATCCCAGCTTTTCGCGAAGCTCTTCGAGGCCGCCGCCGAGAGCGGCTTCAATGCAGGGATAGCATTTGCCCTCATCCAGCCGATGGCCGTTGTTCGTCTGCGTGACGACGCAGGTGAACAATCCCTTGGCGGTCGTAGCGAAGAGGCGGTAGAGCGGGTGGCCACTGAGGGTCACCAGCAACGTTTGCGCGTTCAACCCGGGCTGAAGGGCGCCGGTTCGTAATTTGAGCCAGTCGGGAGGGTTCATAGGACGTCGTCGTTCTCCGAAAGAGGCCGGCCTTTGGTTTCGGGCAGGAAGGGAAGCACGATCAAACCGATCAAGAAGACGGAACACATTGTCACGCCGCCCCAGCGGAACGGCTCGAGCTTTTTGCCGAACACATCGTCGCGCAACATATAGAGAACGGCCGGGGCGAGCGCCGCTATAAGACGGCCGAAGTTGTAACAGAAAGAAGTCCCGGTGCTCCGCAAACGAGTCGGGAAGAGTTCCGGAAAGTAGATGGCATAGCCGCCGAACAGGGCCAGTTGACAGAACCCCATCAGCGGGACCATCCATAAGATCTCAGCGCGAGTGTTCATCAGTGCAAAGACCATCGCCGTGCTGGCAGCGGCTAAGACAAAGAAAATGGCGAAGGTCGGTTTCCGGCCGATGAAACTCGTCACCCAGCTGAAAGCGAACATCCCGCAAAACGCACCAATATTCATGGCGAGCAACACGATGCCCGCCCAATAGATCCGTTGGCCGTTGAGGTAGTTGGTTGCCTCCGTCCCGGTTAATCCGAGATCTCTCGCTTCCGCTTCAAAGGCAGGAGTCAACACCGTCTGTTGCAAGTCAGGGGTGAAGAAGCCGATTCCCCATAGGCCGACAACGCCAGACAGTGCAAGCAGCAGGCCTAACAGAGCATGTTTGCGCCAGCGGGGATGGCCGAGCAGTTCTTTGAAGGAGCCCGTTTTTCGGCTGCCTGCTTTCGCTTGTCGCCATTTCTCTGGCTCGTGCAAGCGCATTTGCACAATGACGGCGAGCAGCCCCGGAATGATGCCGATGAGAAACATCAGCCGCCAAGGTTGCACCGGGCCCAAGCCGAAAATGTAGAGATTGTTGAAGGCGCCGTTTTGTTGCAGATGGCCCAGATACATGAAGATAAGTGCTGCAGTGCAATTTCCGAAAGCCGAGAGCATTTGTAATAAGCCGAGCGTGAAGGGTCGGGCGCGATCGGGCATGCTCTCGGCGATCAAAGCAACCACGACGGCAAAGACGCCGCCGACGCCGATCCCGGTGAGAAATCGATAGATGATGAAATCGTTCACCCCCATCGAGAACGCACTCAGCCCTGTAAAGAGCGAGTAGATCAAGATGGTTAGCGTGAGTGATCGAACGCGGCCGTATTTGTCGCCGATCATGCCGAAGCCAAGACCGCCCAGCGCCCAACCAATCAGAAAGGCGCTGACGGAATAAAGCCCCCACTTATCGACATCGGCCGCGTAGATTTTGGCCACGATCTGCATCATCACTTTAGGATCGGACGAATTGACCGGGTCTTTGAACTTGTTTTGTGCGTAGTCTGCCACGCGGGGGTCGTCGGCCGTTGGCTTAGGGACCAGCTCGAGCATGGCGGAACGCCGAGCAAGCGTGAAGAACTGTTGATCCATGCAGTCGAGCGTCCATGCCATGGAAGCGACCACAAACACGAACCACTGGTAACCGGTCAGTTCGCGCAGACTCGACCAGCCGGCACGGGGAGCGCTTGGATCGCTTTCAAGCATGGCTGCCATACAGGGCCTCGCAGGAACTTTTCTCAATAACCTAGCTTTGGTGATGAGTTTATACGCCTTTCTTGGTTGAGTGCCAGAGTTTCTTGAGGAAGCGATTTTTTGTAGAATCGATTTGTTCTCAGCAATGTCAATGATCCGGCAAGCTAGACAGTTCTAAGGGAGCAACCACGGTGAGCGTAAGCCCTGTTATCGGGTTTCTGGGTGCGGGCCAAATGGCGACGGCGCTCGCCAAGGGGTGGATGGAGGCCAACCTTTTAACGCCCGTGCGCTGCCGGGCCAGCGATCCCTATCCGCAAGCGCGGGCGAATTTTCAGGAAAGACTCGGCGTAAACGCGACAAACGACAATCGTTCTGTCGTTCAAGATTCCGATCTCCTGATCCTGGCCGTCAAACCGCAGTCGATGCCAGCCTTGCTCGATGAAGTCCGCGATTTGATTCAGGCAAGGCATTTGGTAATTTCCATCGCGGCGGGGTTGTCGATCGCCAAGTTGTCGGAGATGCTCCCGGCCAAGTGTCGCCTGATCCGCGTGATGCCGAACACGCCATGCCTGGTGAACGCCAGCGCCACCGGATTCGCAGCCAGCGCTACGGCCACGAAAGACGATGTGACGCTGGTGGAAGAACTCTTCAGTTCCGTGGGCATTGCTTATGCGTTGCCGGAATCGTTGCTCGATGCCGTGACCGGCCTCAGCGGCAGCGGCCCGGCTTTCGTCTATGTGATGATCGAAGCCCTCAGCGATGGCGGCGTACGCATGGGGCTGCCACGCGATGTCGCCACGGCATTGGCTACGCAGACCGTTCTCGGAGCCGCCCGTATGGTGCAGGAGACGAAGCTGCATACCGGAGTTTTGAAGGACGCCGTCGCCAGTCCCGGCGGCACCACGATCGCAGGACTCCATGCGCTGGAACAGGGCGGCTTTCGAGCGAGCATTATGAACGCCGTGGAAGCAGCGACGCGGCGTTCGATGGATCTGGATGGGCGTTTGTAAATGTAATGCAATCGGAGATTAGGCGAGCAAAACTCTTCGCTAGCGCTTCAGGCTTGTCAATTCAGCACGAGCCTGAAGCGCCAGCGAAGACGTGAATTTCGACACGTCGGCCTTACGGCACGACGCTCGCCTATCTATCTTAAACATCACCCATTAATACTCTCCAATCACTTCGCTCCCTGCTCGCGTCAGCAGCGCTTCGTACACCCCTCCGT
This sequence comes from uncultured Planctomycetota bacterium, assembly GCA_963718635.1. Classification (GTDB taxonomy): domain Bacteria; phylum Planctomycetota; class Planctomycetia; order Gemmatales; family Gemmataceae; genus JAIOQJ01. Next base: position 1,579,055 of record OY970367.1, read on the forward strand.
TTATGTTGCTATTGATGGAACGAACCGAGCCATCGCCCAACAAAAAATTGACACCGGCCGTGTGAAAGCTAGCGGTGGCATCTGCATCGAAAACGAGCGGATTATTTGGCAGGTGGTCCCTGCTGCCGTGAGACATCACGAGAGCCGACGAAGCCTCGGCGTTGCTCAATTGGTCCGCCTTGGCGGGATAGCGCTGAGCGGGCACCGCCGCATTGGTGACCGCGCCAGTCCACGTTGTTCCCGACATGCTGGTGCAGCGCTCACCGATGAATAAGGTGTTGCTAAGTCCGTCCGTAATATGGGCGACCTGCATCGATTGATTGCGGAGGAAAGCACCGTTGTTGTCGAAGGCATCGCTGCTGACGCCGAGCACTCCGTTCATAGCCGTATAGCTGCCGCGTGCCACCGTGCAGATTGTGCCGCCGCCGGAATCCACCACGGTCAATAGATCGGTTTTCACCTCGGACGGGCAAATATAGATGTTTACCTTGGTGGTGCGCGGAGTGAGGTTAAGGCCATCAGAGATCTGCTTGTCGAAATGGATCGATAGTTTCAGGTTGCCCTGTTCGATATAGTCGAGCAAGTAAGCGCCCCAACCCCAGCCCATGCCGGTGTCTGAATTATCGGCAGGATCGACGTTCGTCTGGTATCCGGGCGGGAATCCGGAATTTTGATCGTGATAGTTATGCAAGGCGAGCCCAATCTGTTTGAGGTTATTCTTGCACTTTAGCCGTGCCGCAGCTTCGCGCACTTTCTGCACCGCCGGCAGCAACAAGCCGATGAGGATGGCAATGATCGCAATTACCACCAACAATTCAATCAAGGTGAAGGCTCTTCGTTTCATAGCGACTTCCAGTATTTGATGATGAGGAAAGCGCTTCCGACACCGGGAGCGCCAATGCGACGGCGGAGCAACGAATGCGTCGAGACGGCGCATCGTCATCCGGTTGGGCGAGGTTCATCACTTACAAGGGAAATCAGCCGAGACGCGGTGGCGGGATGGGAGGATCAAGCGGACGAATTAAGAGCATTTCGGACATGATGGCAAGGCGATCGCTATGTTCACGCTTGGCATGACTGTCAACGACTGCGGCGCAGTAGAACAGAGGCTCGCCGTTCTGCAACGCAAGCGGACCATCTTCACTGCAGCACCGTTGAGCCATGACACCTGCCATCCAGCGGATGGTTCGAGGCTCAGGAGTAGCCTTGGGAGGCTCTGCGTCCTTTATTGCATCTACCTTGCAACAGGCGCGAGGTGCGGATTGCTTAGGCTGCGCAGGCCGATGGCAACAGCATTCGTTACGAGCCTTTAATTCTTCGCTACAGCCACAGGCAGCCCCTTCACAGGAAGGCCGAGTATCGCTCTTCGTTGTCAGGATGGGGATGCCGATTACTGCCACAAAATGACCGAACAGAGCCAGCGCGCAGAGTCCCTGTCGTGAACGATAGCAGGCACGATAGGAGAAAAGGGAAAAGGTGTTCATGGTGGGAATCGACGGAGCGCTGACCCGCAGCTAAAGCTAATGTAGTGAATAAGTTTGCTCATCGTTCGCGGAAAACGCGCAAAGCGAATTCATAAGTAGACTTGTTGGGATGTTATCAACCTGCGGTTATAATGTACGCTATCGCTATCGAATGTGCGTTGCTCTTGCCCCTGGAGGGCCATTTGTGTTGAATAGGCTTGTGCCGTGGCCCCTGAAATCGACTCGGACATTTATCTTTGCTGCCCACTGACGGCGATCCGTCGATAGTTCAGTTTTCGTACTTACAACGGGCCTTGATGTCGGTATGGACCAATTGGCAACGTGGCTCGTCTGCGGCGGCAGCCTGCTTCTGACGATGTTCGCAATTCGGCGTTTCGGCTTTTACGAAGGCGGCCGAACCGTATTCGTCATCGTTCTGTTGCTGGCGCCCTGCTGGATGACGATTTCGCTCCCTCTCCTCCGGGCTGACGCCCGTTCTCTCAGTGCTTTCGCCATGCTCGTGGGGCTGGCGCTGCACCCTTACACCAGTTGGCATGGCCCAGGTTGGCTTTTCTCGGATTTCTGCATACTGGCCGTAATTGCAGCAATGATAACGGCGCAAGCGGCAGCGCACGATCTGTCGCCGACAACCGTATCGGAGCCCTTCCGCGAAATGGCCTTTCCTTATTTCGCGGGGCGGATCTTTATTCGATCGTCCCGCGACATCGAGAGCCTGCTGCCCGTCATCAATCGCTGTCTGCTGCTTCTTTGCGCGTGGTCGACCTATGAGGCATTTGCCCATCGCAATCCGTTGGAAATATTGCTTGGGCGGCCCTGGGGAGGCGAAGGCGCCGGGACCGAAGAGCTCGATATGGTTCGCTGGGGACTGAAGCGCGCGTATGGCCCGCAGACACATGCTATTTATTTAGGTCTCACCTTCGCTCTTATGCTGCCCTGGGCAATCGAGTCAGCCGTTCAGTCGTGGTCGGGCCGGGGACCGGCTTGGTGGAAAGCGATGCCATTTATCGTGCTATTGGGAGTTGTGACAACGGGCTCGCGAGCCGCCCAGATTTGTTCGATTGCTGTCCTCGGTTGCCTGTTTTTTCATTCGTTCGCTCGCTGGCGGCCGGTGGTGCTTATTGCGGTGGCTGTCGCCGGAGTCGGCTTTTATGCGATGCGCGATGAGATGGTGGATTGGCTGCAAAACTACGCCGACGAATCGAAAGAGGGAGAGACCTTCGTCAGAATCAATGGGGTGCAATATCCCTATTCCGGAACCAAGCACCGCGACCTGCTCGAAATCGTTTACGCGGAGGCGTTGCAGAATGTCGATCTCTTCGGGTATGGAACGCAGCTTCGGAAAGCCCCGCGCGATCCCGATATGGACAAGCGGTTTATCTCGATCGACAACCACTATATGATGTTCGAACTTCAGTATGGCAGTGTCGGTTTGACGATGTTTGCGATTCTGGCTGCGAGCATCGTCTGGAATTTGGTTGGTCCGTTTCTGAAGGCGCCTGGTTCGCCAGGCCGATTAGCGGCCGGGCTCTTTGGCGGCATCGTCGGCTGCCTGGTCGCGATGCGCAGCGTCTGGTTCGCGCCGGACTATGCGTTTCTTTGGTTGTTTTGCGGTGGGTTATCGGTCGCCTTAAGCCGTTGGTACCGGGCGGCGCGTGCTGCGGGAGTTTATCATCTTACCTGATGCCCCATCTGAGATTTCGGTCGCTGAATCGGATTTGGATAGTCCGTCAATGGACGCGCCGCCGCCCGTCCGTGGCGCAGTGAAGTCGGGCGTATTCTGGATCATCGGCGCCTTCGGGATCATGCAGCTCATCCGCTTCGGCTCGAACGTGGTGATGACGCATTTGCTCGAACCGCAGGCATTCGGTCTGCTGGCGCTCACTTTCGCTCTTATTGTCGGGCTTCACCTTTTCTCCGAAATCGGCATTCGCGTTTCGATCATTCAGAACCCGCGCGGAGACGATCGCGATTTCCTCGACACCGCCTGGACGATCCAGGTCGTTCGCGGCTTTATGATTTGGTTTGCGAGCATTGCGCTGGCTTGGCCGGTAGCATTCTGGCGGCCGCAGCCCGAGCCGAAACTACTTTGGATTCTCCCGGCCATCGGCTTCATGGCGGTTCTCGAAGGCTTCATCACCACCAAACTGCATAGTCTTTATCGGCACTTGCACCAGCGGCAGGCCGTGCTCCTTGAATCAACTGCATCCGCAACAGGCACGGCAGTCATGCTCACTTGGGCATCGCTGGCGCCGCCTGAAAACCGTCTTTTCGCTCTGGTCGCCGGCCCTCTGACCACCTCGTTTATGTTGCTCATTCTCAGCTACATGCTGCCGGGTCCGCGCAATCGTTTTCGCCGCGATCCGGAGTCGATCAAGCAACTCATCCATTTCGGCCGTTGGATCTTCCTGAGCACGATCTGCACTTTTCTCGCCGATCAATCCGACAGCATTGTCGTCAGTTATTTTTCCATCGCGGCTCTCGGTGTTTATCATCTGGCCAAGCAGATCGCCACCATTCCGTCGAATCTCATGGGAACGCTCGCACGCCAGATCACCATGCCGCTCTATAGTCGATTGCTCGAGGCGGGCGAGAATGCCACAATCGCGTTGCATCGCGTGCAGGCACATACAGGCGCGGCGACTGCCTTGCTCGTCGGCGGCCTGATTGCCATTGGCCCGACACTCGTTCGCTGCCTGTACGACGAGCGCTATCGCGATGCCATGTGGATGCTGCCGATGTTGGCCGTCGCCTTCATGATCCAGATTTTCGATACGACAGCTGCTTCACTACTGTTGGCCGGCGGCAAGTCGCGCGTCTATGCCCTTAGCAATGTGGTGAAAGTGGCATGCTTGGCGCTGTTCATGCCGTTAGGCGCTTGGAGCGATGGCATTCGCGGCTTGATTGTCGCTGTCATACTTGGCGAAACGGGTCGTTATCTTTGCACGGGGATCGCCCTGCGGCGCAACGGCTTCACCATCTTTCGGCGCGATATAGCGTGGGGGATGCTGGCCGTCGTGCTAGGTCTGAGCGTGCATCACCTCGTGCTTGAATTTCGGCCGCCCCTGCCAGTTGGTCAGCGCAGACTGGGGATTCCTGCTGGCCCGCATGACATTGGAAGGCGGTCTCGTGACACTCAGTTGGGGGGTAGTCGTGCTGATCGGCTGGAAACTCGGATGGTTTCGACGTCAAGTCACCGTACCGCCTGTTGATACGGGAGTCTGACATGCACAGCGTTGTCGCATACCCAAGCCTTCATCCTTTCAGGGACTTCGGCCTGGGCTGAGTGAATGAGCCTTTCAGGCTCATTCCAGAATGCAACTGCCTCGTATGTAATAATGAGGGGCTTCGCTTGTCCTCTCAGGCAAAGCCCAATGCTCCCCAAATCCATCGGCGCACCTCAGTCATTCACCCATTGACAGCCCTGGCTGGCAACGGCATAAGCAGGCGGTGTGCGTGGGGGGAATAGGCGTTTTTCAGTCCGGCGGGGGATGGCCGACATGAAAGTAGGCAAGCTGCTCGGGTTGGCGGTTCTGTTGCCGTTTGGCTGTCTAAGCACTCCGCCCAGCGACAATCCTTTGTTGTTGCGCTCGGTCAATGGCCAGGTCGAAAACCCGGTGATGATTTCGCCGGGGGTTACTACGCCCGATGCCTACGCCCAAGTGTTTGAAAAAGTTCTTGACGTGATCGACGATTATTTCGAAATCGCTTACGCCAACCGCTACGATGGCCGCATCATCGGTCAGCCAAAGATCGCTCCTGGCTTTGATCGCGTCTGGATTAACGGATCGCCCGACCTGGCGGAACGTTTGTTTGTAACTTTCCAAACTGTTCGCTATCGCTGCTTTGCGCAGATTCGCGCAGCCGAGCAGGGCGGCTATCTGGTGCAAGTCACTGTCTATCGCGAATTGAAAGATGAAGGACGGCCCCTGATGGCGCCCAGCGGCTCCGTCTTCCGCGATTCCGCGACAGTCGATCGTCAGTTCGCGGTCGTCGATCCAACTATCGCCGTCGATGGCCCGTGGATTCCGAAAGGCCGTGAGCTTTCCATCGAAGATGAACTTCTCAAACGCATCCGCCGTTGCCAGTTCGATCGATAACCCTTCTGCAAAGTGAATCTTGTCTGCCCTAGTGCGTCATCAGACTTAATGTTTTGGGATGGATCGGGCAATAGGCTCAGCCCCGAAGTCTGACGACTTCCGCTACACCGCGCTTTCTCGCTTCCGCCCGTAAACCTAGGCTCAGCCCGGAAGTCTAACGACTTCCGCTACACCATGCTGTCTCGCGTAGCGGAAGTCGTCAGACTTCCGGTTCCGCCCGGCGACAAAACGACATTAGACGCAACACGAAATCCGAACGTTTAGGATGGATCGGTCACTAGATGGAAAGCAGGATTTCATTCTCCTTCAATTTGATGCAGCGGCAACTTCACCGTGAAGGTCGATCCTTTCCCTACCACGCTTTCCACTCGGATACGGCCTTGATGCTGTTCGATGATTTGCCGGCATACGCTCAGGCCTAAGCCGGTGCCGCCATGTCCGTTTTCATCGGGGTCTTTGGTAGTATAGAAGGGCTCGAAGATCATGCGAAGCTGTTCGGGCGGGATGCCGACACCTCGGTCGGCGATTCGGATTTCCAGCATGTCGGAAGCTTCATTTTCGCGCACATCGATTCGAAGGCGGCCGCCGGTCGGCATGGCCTGTCTCGCGTTGATCACCAGATTGAGCAGAATCTGTTCGATTTGACCGGCGATAACGGTGATGATTGGACGTCCCTGGTAGTGCTTCTCCACCTGGATGCGATGTTTGCTCAGGTCTTTCTCCGTTAGCAGCAGTACCTCTTCGACGACCTTAACGATATCCGTCGGTTGGCGCAAGGTCGATTGATTGCGGGCGAAACCAAGCATGCTGCTGACAATCGTGGCCGCGCGCTGGCCCCCTTTATAAATCTTCTCAAAAGCCTGCTTTTGCGCGGGCTCGGCATTGGCGCGCATTCCAAGCTTGGCATAGTTGATAATCGTCGTAAGGATATTGTTGAATTCGTGCGCCACGCTGGACGCGAGCACCCGACGCTGCTGAGCCGTTGCGCTTGCAGCAGCTGTTGCCGGAGCGATTCGGTTTCGTTCAGCGCGGGGGCCAGCAGTTCTTGGCCGGTCATGTGCGCATGCCTCCTGGGCATTTCATGGCCGGCTTGGAGCCGGCTCAGGTTCGATTAACAAGTCGTGACGGTAAAAGGTATCGGTTGTAACGATCAAACGTCTTCATATGAACTGCATGAAACGGCAGGCATTCTCGGAACAACCTTGGCGGTTCATGTCAAGACGAATCAACTTGGAGAAATGAGAAAGCCCGAATTTGTTTTTTTACCTGGCCATTGCTCGAAATCGTGCGCAGCTATTCCAAACAACGCACTTCCGCGGGAACCTCACCGATGCGTAAAGCCTGCCAGTCGCGTCCGCTGCCGTTCAACTCACTGATAGAGATATTGCCGACGTGTCCCAGCTTGGCCCAGTCGGCAACGCTCTGATTGGGCAATAGCGACAAAAGCAAAACCCGGCAGACGATGCCGTGGCAGATCACTACCAGCGAGCGACCAACATTCGCTTCGACGATTTGATCCCAAGCCGGCAGGACCCGGCGCTGAATATCGACATACGACTCCGCGCCGTCAGGTGCATATGCAACGTCGCCTTCGATCCAGTGCTTCAAAGTATCGGGCCAAATTCCTAGTTCCGGCTGAGCCGGCGTTCCTGCCAAACTACCTACTTTGCGTTCGTGCAACTCCGGTTCGATGATCACCGGCAGGCGGCAGGCGCGGGCAATCGGATCGGCGGTCTGACGCGCCCGCAGCATGCCCGATGAATAGATGGCGTCCGGCCGATACCCGGCGATGATAGGGGCAACAGCTTCCGCTTGACGATGACCGAGCGGACTCAAGTCAATGTCCGATTCAAAGCCATGGAACACGCCGGGCTGGCTGGTTTCGGCGTGGCGCATCAACCAAATTCTGGTAGCCATGAATTAAGGCCTAACTGGGTTGGAATTTGGGTAAGGTGTCAGACAAAGAAAAATCATTTAGCTACCGACGGAACACGAAAGAAACACGGATAAAAATGAAGATCTCTAAACGAGGCTGATTCTGGAGCATGTAGTCCCACGTCGAATTTATCCGTGTTTCGTCCGTGTTTAATCCGTGGCTGATGAAATTCGATTCGTTATCAGCGCCTAGAGTTTCGAAACTACTCGTAGGTCTAAGGCGCAGCCTCGTTAGAACCTGAAGTTACTTCTTGCCGATCGCGAAGAGGTGATTTTTGCCTTTCAAATAGATTCGGCCATCTGAGATGGCAGCCGACGCGCCGTTTTCTTCACCCAACTCGTTGGTGGCAAGTATCTCAACTTTTGGTCCGACTTTGACGACAACCGAGCGCCCCTGCCGATCCGAAGTAAACTCGGCCTTCTGCAGTGGCAATCGGGCTCGCGGTCATCGAGACGCCTTGCACCCGTTCTTCGCTAAGCAGCTTGCCGGACGACATTTCATAGATCGTCAGCAAGCCCGGCTCGCGCAGGCGGTAAAGATATTCGCCCGAAACCACGGGTGAGCCCAAACCGCCTATTTTCTTATCGGTTTTCCATTTGATACGGGTTTTAGTGAGATCGCCGACACCAATCGGTTCGACTGCGATGCCGAAACCGCCGCCGCGGCCACTATCGCAATACACTAGACCAGCGCCCAAGACGGGACAGGGGACATCTCCATCGTTCGCTGCCCACCAGCGAACTTGCCCGTTCGCGGGATCGACGCCTTGCAGCTGGCCGCCGGCGCCGATTAATAAAGTATCTTTGCCATCGATCTTCGCCAACACCGGGGTAGTATGGCTGAATTGCACGTTCGGCCGTCTCTCGTCGTACTTCACATCACCAGTTATTTTATCGAGCGCCAAAAGATGAGCAGCCTTGTTCCCTTTGTCGCACAGGATAACGACCATGTCTCCATATAAGATGGGACTGGCGCCGATCGCGACATCGAACTTCTTTGGTTCGGGAATTTCCTTGCGCCAGAGCAAGCCGCCATTCAAGTCGAAAGCGGCGATGACGCCTGATCCGAACAAGGCGTAGACGCGTTCGCCATCCGTAGCAGGCGTTGGGGCCGTGTAGCCGCCGCGCAGATCGCTGAGCAGCCAAAGTCCCGGCTCGACCTTCGCATCCCATTTTTGTGTACCATCGGTGGCATAGCACGTGAGATGATGCTCGGGATACTCCTTCTGCGTTTTGTCCGCCCCCCAGAACGAAGTCGTGACAAAAATGCGATCTGCCCAGACGATCGGGCTCGATTGATTGTGGTCTGCCTTCAATTTCTTGTCGAAGTGAGGCAACGGCGTTTTCCAAAGAATGTTCGCGTTTTCTTTGCCGCCCCAACTTTCGGGCAGACCTTTTTCTGCCGATTGCCCCATCCCGGTGGGACCTCGAAAACCGGGCCAGTTTTCCGCCATGAGCGGTTGGCAGAGACAGGCAAACGAAACGAAGCAAGTAATGGTTTTCATTGAAGCGATTCTATGAAACGAATGGAGGTTTCACATTTTCTGGGGAACCGGGAGTGAGAGTGATCGGAGAAACTTTGACATCTCCGGTCGATGACGATCTCGGCTGGCCAGAGCCATCAGATTGCGTTGATGCATCTCATCTGCTTCATCCAAAGAGAATCTCCATCACGTCCGTCCGCGATAGGTTTTCCTGAACGTTGTCGCTCAACAGCGGCGTTGGGACGAACATCTCCGCACATTGCCTGGCTGGATTCAAAATGACGTGCTGACTGGTGATCTGTTGCATGACGTTCGAATGCGTCAGAACTTCCATTGCCGGTTCAGTTCCGCCGAACTGCCGAAGATGCACGTAGCGGCCGCAATCGATTGGCTCATCCATTTTTCGGTAATGATTGGTGACGCACAGCAAGCCGCCCTCCGGCATTCGACGTTTGGCCGCCCCAGGGCGTCGTTCGACAACCACCCTCTGATCGTTCTTCACGCCGACAATGGTGATAAGCGCACCGGCCATCAACGGTTCATTGAAGGCCATGGCGGTTGCACTTTCATAACCATCCGCCTCATCGAGGATATGGCGCAGAAATAGAAGAACCGGGTACCCACTCGGCTCGAAGCCGCCGAACACGGCATTCACGGCCAGCGCGAAGCCTCTTTTTGACATACCGGTCACAACGCCGACCATCCCAGCAAAGCCGGCAACGATGGCGGGACCGATGTCCATGAGGCAACTGGCTTTAGCAATTTTCTCAGCCGGAAACCAATCCATATTCCGGGCAAGGACCGGGCCTTCCGATGTGGCAAGGGCCATCGTCGAACAACCCATCGAACCCATCATCAGATCGTAACAGAGATTGCCAATGGCCAGATCGATCGGATCGACATCCATCGCGGTCGCTTCCGCACGAATCTGCCTGGCATGGACGGGATACTTTTGCAGCACCATCTGAGCCAACGATTTCGCAGCCGGTTCTGCGCCGAAAATCGACTTCATCGATTCGAGAAGCGTCCGCGAATGCTGCATAAATTCTGCAGAATAAGGCCGCAAGAGTAGAGGCACGGCGGTAACGTTCATCGCGTCAGCCCAACATAGTTTGACGACACCCGAATAGTAGATATCAGTATACGCGAATGCATGGTGGGAGGGCAAATGACTTGATGCAACCGTCGCCTCTGGGCACACCGAAGGCCGATCGACTTCGGCTGGAAAGCAGGAGCTGCTTCGCTCCGGCTTTCCAACGGAAGTTGAAACCGAAATGCTACTTCTTTTTCTTGGCCGGGGGCGCCGGTGTTTGTGTTTGTGTCTTGGCTTGGGCCAAGTCTGAAGCCGCTATTTCTTTCATCTTCTTAGGAGTTTCAGGATCGCGAAGCAGTTTCGATGCATCAGAAGCTGATTTCTTTCCTGTCGCCATGTTGTTTCTCCCAAATATTAGTCTGAGTTCCATGTGTAGATTCAAATATGTCTTTCAATTTCACAGGAATGCAACTACGCAGGCAAATGGCGAGCCAAATTGAGACATTGTCGCTGAACCGCCTTCTCCCGTCGGTTTGCAAACGGGACGGTGTTACCCCTCTGTTACATCGTTCCGACTATATTGAGAGTCTGTTGAATTAGCCCGTCGCCTAACGATTCCTCCGATTTCGGGAGACCACTCGATGATTCCGAGCCATAGTTTCGAACGGCATATGCGTCTGCCTTTGGCGTTGCTTGGTGGCGCGGCGGCTTTGGTCGCGCTGATCGTCGGCCTGACGCCGAACCGCTCGGCGGAGTCGAAGCCGGCCGTCGCCGAACTTGCCCCGATGCCGCGCTCCATGGAGGCTGTGTCGTTATACCCCGAAGTGACACTGGCTAAAAATCCGGTTCGGCTTTGTCTGCAGGACGACGGCCATAAAGTCCTCGGCTGGATCTCGGGCACCGGAGACTATACCGGGCTTGCGGTCGGCATCAATGCAGGAAGTAAATCCGAAGCAGTCACCGTCGAAAAGGGGAACACCTTTGTCTGGAAGTATAAGCTCGATCAGCCGACGAAAGTCTCGTTCCATCTTCTGCTCGGCTGGATGCAAAGGCTCGCGCTTACGGACTCGATAACCGTCGCGCCGACAGTTGCGGAAAAAGAACCGACGGTCTTCTTCGTCATCGATCGCACCGCGTATCGGCCGAAGCAGACGTTGAACTATGCCGGCTTTCTTCGCCGTCTGAACGCTGAAGGCGACTTTGAGCCAATCGCTAATACGACAGTCGGGGTTGAACTCGTTTCGCAACAGAAACAGACGAAGATTTTCAAAACCGAGGTGCACAGCGATGAATCCGGGAAGATCGCCGGCTCCTACGCTTTTACCGATGCCGACCCGCTCGATACTTACACGCTGCGGGCGCCGACCTATAAAGGTGAGGCGAAGCTGCTGTTGAGTGAATATCGCAAGTCGAAAGTGCGTCTCAAGATTTCCGGCGATGTCAAAGACGAAAAACTTTCCCTTCAATTCGAAGCGGTTGATTTTCTCGATAAGTCCGTGCCCGCGATGAAGCTCAGCTTCTCCGCGCAGGTGGTCGAGATGAAGAAATCGGAAAAGAACCATGCGTTGAAGGCCGAAGATTTCGCTTATTATTCGCCACAAGCAAGCTCGTATTTTGAAATGGACGATCTAGCCGACGACGATCGGCTGCTCTGGCTGGCGGACAATGTGATGCCGCAACGTCCGGGTAGACAGGGCTCGCAGGTGGTCGCTCAATTCAACAGTGATTTAGCGCTCAAAGGCACTGAGCCCGGAAAATACACGATCGACTTGAAGAAGGAATGGAAGGTTGGCCATTTCTCAATCCTGGTGCAAGGGATCGTCACGGATGCCAACGGTCGGGAGCAACGGGCGACGCGCTCCATTACTCTGGCATGTGAGTCGGCATCGGCCGCTATGAAGCTCGAACTCACGAAAGAGATCTTTGCTACGGGCGAAAAGATCGCCGTGAAGCTGACACGAGAGGACAATAAGCCGGTCGATGCCGCCACTTCGCTGGTGGTGATGAAATTAATGCCGGCCGCGCCCGCCTTCACTAATTTCTACGGCTATGGCTATAGCTCCAACATGTACGACCATATTCCCCGCAATGCCTACTACGGCCGGCGCTCGTGGAACTTCACTCCGCAACAAGAAGGCGCCAAGCGGACTTTAGTAACGGCCATGCCGTTCCGCAATGACCTCGCCAGCGTCAAACTGAGCGAGCCGGGCGCGTATAAGTTCGTTGCCATTACCCAGCACGACGATGGACGTACAACGCAGACAGAAACCGGTTGCATGGTCAAGCCAAGCGACTTGTTCAACCCTCTTAGCTTGCAGCTTGAAGGTAACGAACTGAACGCCGGCGACCGTTTGAAGGGCGCCATCTCGAGCGCTTACGCCAACGCCCGGCTGTTGCTTACGCTGCGCGATAGCTCAGGCATACGCTTTTGGTTGCCGATTACACTGAACGACAAGGGGCTGGCGCAAATCGACGAAAAGTTGCCCGCCGAACTAAAGTACGGCTGCACGGTCGATCTGCATTATCTCGATGCGAACAAGGTCAATCACGTGTTGAGCCAGGCGCTGCGAATCAATCCGAAAGACCGGATAATCGGCATGACGATGAACATGAAAGACGTCGTCCAACCTGGTGAGACCGTACGCATCGACTTACAAGCCGATCGTGCCGAAGAGGTCGATTTACTCGTCTCGGTTTACGATCAGTCGTTGCTCGGAATCAATGCAGACAAAGCGGTCGATATACGCAACTTCTATCTCGCCGACGACCGAGCGCGGACCTTGCAGGCAGCTGATTTGCTGCGCAGAAAGCTCGGCGATGTGACCGTCTACGATCTGGTGAAAAAGGCTCAATCCATTCTCATGAGCGATCGAAAGTTGAAGGATAGAGTAGAACTGGAGATGCAGCAGATGGTCGATCGCGCGGAAAAGCAGCACTTCATATATTCGACCGATTTGATTCTTCTCATGCATCTCGCTGGCATTGATGTTCAACTTGACCCCGTTTGGTCGCACATTCATGGCCAAGCTTGGACTTTACCGCTACGATCCAATCTCAGAGTTCCGTTGAGCGAGGCAGTGAAATATAAACATGGCGAATTCACGCTGGTGTTCGATACCGTCGGCGATTCGCTGATCGTACACGAAATGCACCCAAGCTGGGCGGGCTTGAACATACGGCAATATGCGGACCGATACTATGGGCAGCAAATGCAGTTGGGCTACGGACGGTCAGGTTTCGGCGGGAACTTTGGCGGTTTCGGCGGCGGCGGGTTTAATGGCGGCACGATGAATTTTGGCGCCGCCAATAATCAACTGCGGGCCTCGGCCAACAGCAGTCATAGCTTCATGCCGGAAGGGCAAGGCTTCATGTCTCACCTGCCAGGTCCAGGCCAAGCTGTCGAGATGATCAACACCAACGCCGATCAGGGGCATCTCTCCATTCGCCGCGATTTCTCCGATTCCGCTTATTGGAACGCACAAGTCCGGACTGATAAGAATGGCTTGGCTCAAATCGAGTTCAAAGTGCCTGATTCGCTTACCAATTGGCAGGTGGTGGCCACGGCTGTCTCGAAGAAGATGCACGTCGGCCAAGCGAAAGGCGCATTCCAGACGTTCAAGCCGATCATGATATGGCCGATGCTGCCGCGCAGTTTCTCGGAGGGTGATGTGGTTGAGCTATTCGGCAGCGTCCACAATCGCACCGACAAAGCTCAGGCGATCAAAGTACGCTTGAAAGTGGAAAATGGTGAAATTCTGACGCCGGAAGAGAAGACGGTGCAGGTGGCCGCGAAGTCTTCCGTCAACGTCTACTGGACGTTCCGCGCTCGCGCGAAAGGCTTTGCCCAACTGCTCATGACCGCCGATTGCGATGAAGGCGGCGATGCCTCGCTGAAGCGCCTGCCGGTGCTTCGTGCTGCTGCGGAACAGATCATCACCAAGTCGGGACAGGTGAGAGGGGGAGACATCATGCTGCACATCCCACCCGATGTTGATCTCTCTTCCGCCCAGCTCGAATTGAGTTTTGCGCCTTCGCTGGCCGCCGACATGGCCGACACGCTGAACTTCCTGGTCGATTATCCGTATGGTTGTGTCGAACAAACCATGAGCCGATTCTTACCCGCCATCAAGGTGGCGCAAATTCTGAAACAATATCAAGTCGATAACCCGGAGTTGAACAAGAAACTGCCCGGTTGCGTGGCTGGCGGCATCAAAAGGCTCCTGGAGCTTCAGCAGCCCGATGGCGGCTGGGGCTGGCAGGGCGGCAGCCAAACCCATGAAATGATGACGCCTTATGCACTCTTCGGCCTGCTTCAAGCCGAGAAGGCGGGGTATACCATCCCCAACGAAGCCGCTCTCATACGCGGCCTGCAACGGCTCAAACTCTTCATCGACAGCATGAACGACCAACAGGCGGCCGACCGAATCTATTGCATGTACGTCTGGTCGCATCGCGAGAAACTCGACGATGGCCACTGGAATTTCTTGGTTCAAATGCAGAAAGCAGGGACGCTCAGCGATTATGCCAACGCACTTTGTCTTGAAATGTGCGTCGCCGCGGACAGGAAAGACATGGCCAAGAAGTTCGCCGAGGATCTTCGGGCCAAAGCGCAGAAGGCAGGCGGCGGGCAAGTCTATTGGAAGACGGCTGGCTTCTCGCGCTGGATGGAAGAGCCGCACGAGATCACCGCTGCCGTGATGAAGGCACTTGTCGCTCTCGATAAGGACGATCCTCTGGTCGATGGCATCCTCGGCTACTTCGCCGCCACCAAGCGCGGCGATCGCTGGAACAGCACCAAGGATACGGCCATGATTTTGTTCGCCATGTGTGACTACCTGGCCAAGGCTAACTATAACCCGGAAGCAAAGAATGAGTTGACCTTCACCCTCAACGGCGGCGCGGCCAAAGAGATCAAGTTTGACGACAAGCTGATGAAGAAAGCCCTGATCGCCGGCGAAGCGCTCAAAAACGGCGACAACAAAATCACCTTCGCCACGGAGATGACGGGCGTGATGTACCGGGCCGTGCTCCGCTACTGGAAAGCCGGTCGGGACATTGAACCCATGGACAAAGGCATTAAGGTCGAGCGGCGATTTTATCGTTGGGACGACAAAACGAAACAGCAGGGCCCGGAACTGAAGAACGGCGATTCCGTCGTTCGCGGTTCGTACCTGATCTGCGACACGACCGCAACGCGCGATCTACCGCAACCGATGCCGTTCATGTTGATGGAATGCCCCAAGCCCGCCACCGCCGAGGTTCTTCCGCTGGATGACGCTCGCTTCCTTGGTCTGCAAAGCCACAGCGGCTACTCGCTTCGCGAAGAGCGTCTGTCATCGGTCGCGTTTCATCATGAGCAGGCGAACATGGCCGTCACCAACCGGGTGATCTTGCTCGCGGAGCTGGCCGGGGATTACGTCGTTCCTCCCGCGTTTGCCGAACTGATGTACCAGACGGACACCCGCGGGCATAGCGGCACTTTCAACTTGAAAGTCGTGGAAGAGAAGAAGTGAAAATGAAAAGGGACCGGTTGCCTATAGCACCTGCGCTGAGCCGGCAAAGACGTTATTCATTAGCCTGAAGCGCCCGTTTTGAAGTTGCGCATTTCTGAGATTCAACCCCGTAAAGCGCTGCACGAGCCTGAAGCGCTAGCGAAGAACGACTAAATTCTTCGCTGGCGCTTCAGGCTCGTGGTATTTCTTCGCTGGCGCTTCAGGCTCGTGGTATTTCTTCGCTAGCGCTTCAGGCTTGTGACATCTTGTATTTCTGCTGGTTGGGCGGAGGGCAAGGAAGGCCAATGCACTTTGAAGAATCGGTTGGCGCACTCCCAAAGCAACTTTCCGGCAATTGCCGCTTGACCTTGGCCTGCCGACCGATTACGATTTTCAAATACCTGCCTTCTGTTTGCCCAAGTTTGCTCCCACCCCTGCGGCCTTTACTTCGGCGCCGCGTTGATCGCAATATTCATGGTGTCGGCGTTGCCGGCTCTCTCTCTTGAACCGCTTGTGTCGGAGGCTCCATGTATCAATTCCGCCTGCCATTCCTGGCTTTGCTGGCACTTGTCGCTGCGTCAGACTTCGCGCACGCTCAGCAGGCGACGCCTGGCCTGCCTCTGGGACGGCTTGACATCGTCGCCCCCTGCGGCGCTAAAATTGGAACCTCGGTGGAAGTGTTATTGACCGGCGCCGATCTCGACGAGCCAACAGCGCTCGTCTTCAGCCATCCCGGAATCAAGGCGGAGCTGAGCAAGGACGAAGAGCCGAAACCCGATCCAAAGAATCCCAAGAAAGAGATGCCGGTCAAGAAGAAGGGGCCGGCGCCGGGCGTAGCCGCCGGGCGTTTCAAAGTAAGCGTGGGCGCTGATGTGCCCGTCGGTCAATACGATGTGCGCGTGGTGCACAAATGGGGAGTGAGCAACCCGCGATTCTTCTGTGTCGGCGATATGACTGAAGTGCAAGAGCGCGAGCCGAACAACGATGTGGCCGAGGCTCAGCGCGTCGAACTCAATACCACCATTAACGGCGTGATCAGCGTGCCGACCGATGTCGATTTCTTCCTGTTCGCCGGGAAAAAGAATCAGCGCGTGATATTGAGCTGTCTGACTTCCAGCATCGACAGCAAGTCGAGACCGATGATCGAGCTGTTCGATCTCTCGAACAAGCGCGTCGCCTTCAATCGCAATTACAACGGCAACGATGCCTTGGCCGACGCTATTCTGCCGGAAGATGGCGACTATCTCGTGCGCCTTTCGGAATTCACGTATACACAAGGCGGGCCGCAATACTTTTACCGGCTCACCATCTCCACAGCCCCGTGGATCGATGCTGTTTTTCCGCCGATGGTGGAAGGGGGCAAGCCGACTCAAGTCACGATCTACGGGCGTAATTTGCCAGGTGGAACTCCCGAACCAGGCACTCTAGTGGAAGGCCGACCCGTGGAAAAAGTGGTGATCACCATCACACCGCCGGCCGATCCCAAAGCACTTACCCGACTCTCGTTCAATGGGCGTATCGACCCTCGCAGTGGCGGCGTCGATGGTTTCGAATATCGATTGAAAGGGCCAAGCGGATCGTCGAATCCCATTTTGATCGCGTTGACGACGGCGAAGGTGGTGCTGGAAAAAGAGAATAATGATCGACCGGATACGCCTGAAGAAATTCCGGTTCCTTGCGAAGTCGCGGGGCGAATCGATAAGCGCCAGGACCGTGACTGGTATGCTTTCAATGCGAAAAAGGGGGATATCTTCCTGATCGATCTCTGGTGCGATCGCTTAGGCGTGCCGGCCGACCTCTACTTTTCCTTCAAGAAAGACAAGGCGCCTAACGAGATCGAAGAAGACGACAACCCTGAAATATTGAACCTGCAACAGTTCTATAACCGAACCGCCGATCCGAAACCGTATCGGTTCGTAGCCGCTGAGGACGGTCGTTATTTGATCGGGGTCGGCAGCCGGGAGTCGAATTTTTCATTCGGCCCACGCATCACTTATCGGTTGCGCGTTGTTCCTGAATCGCCTGATTTTAGGCTAATTGTGATGCCGGCCACCAATTATCTGCCCGACACGACCGTGCTTCGTGCGGATGGCAATGTCTATCTCGATGTCTTTGCCTATCGCAACGATGGCTTCAGTGGCGTCATCACGTTGTCGGCCGACGGACTGCCGCCGGGAGTGACCTGCCAGCCCTCGCTAATCGGCACCGGGATGAAACAGGGAACGCTCGTGCTCTCGGCTGCTGCGAATGCCACGACATTCGATGGCGTTATCACCGTGAAGGGCATAGCTACCGTTGGCGGCAAGCCCCTCGTGCGCGAGGCTCGTCCTGCAACTATTAGCTGGGGCGTCCAACAAGCTCAAAACCTGCCTTCGGTGGCGAGGCTCGATCAACAACTCTACATTTCGATCCGGGACAAAGCGCCGTTCAAAGTTCTGATCGAACCCGAAAACGCTTTTGTAAAGGCAGGCGAGAAATTGCCGCAGCCCCTAATGGTAAAAATGGGCGAAAAACTGACGATTCCTTATAAGGCGGTTCGGCAGGCCGATTCCAAGACGCCGATTTCCGTTTATCTTCTTTCGATGGGCGCCCCGCAGGGTCTGGGCCCGTTGGTGACAGCCGGCAACAATCAGACGCCTTTGACCACTATTGCGGCCGACAAGAACGAAGGCAACATCGTCCTCGATATCCGCCCGGCGGCAGTCCCCGGGAGCTACAGCGTTGTCTTCAAAGCGACAACGCCGATCCAATATGCCAATCCCGCGAATAAGAAGAATCAGACGCTGACAATCGTCGCGGCGACTAACCCTTTGACCTTTATTGTGCTGCCAACTGCAGTTGCCAAGTTGACCGCCAATCCGCGACTTCAAGTTGTTGCCGGGATGAACGGAGAATTGGCGATCAAAGTGGAACGGCAGTTCGATTACACGGGTGAATTCAAAATCAAGCTTGTGCTGCCGCCAAACACCAAGGGGTTGACGGCCAACGAAGTCACCCTGCCTGCGGGCAAAGACGAAATCATGCTGCCGATTCAGGTAGCGGCCGACGCTGCCGCGGGGACCTTCCCGCTCTCCATCATCGCTACGGCAATGGTCGAAGGCAAAGTGCCTATCACTCATGAGGTGAAGTCTCAAATTGTCGTCGATAAAACCAAAGGCAAGAAATAGCGGCGCAGGCGAGATGTTTGCGCTGACCGCTTTGAATCAATCCGGAGCCTCTCCATTATGCGTTATGCCGTAATTGCTCTGCTCATCGCGCCGCTGGCCGTCGCTGCGCAAGAGAAGAAAGAAGCGCCGAAAATCGTACCGATCGAAGAAGTAAAACTCGATCGCAAAGACTTGGTCGCCTACGAAAAAGAGATCGAGCCGATCTTTGCGAACAAGTGCCTTTATTGTCACTCGGGCAATGTGATCGAGAGCAAGTTCGATATGTCGAGCTACGACAAGTTGCTCAAAGGAGGCAAGCGCGGGGCAGCGCTCGAAGCCGGCAAGTCGGCCAACAGCCTGCTTTACAAAATGGCCAGCCGCAAGCAGACGCCCGTGATGCCGCCGATCAAAGAAGAGCCGTTGACGCCCAAGGAATTAGCGCTTGTTAAACTCTGGATCGACCAGGGCGTCAAGCCGCCGTTGAGCAAAGTCGAAAAGCCGAAAGTCGTCGTAGGCATCCCGCCGGCCATAGTCAAACCGGTCCGAGCCGTGGCGGTCAGTGTCGATGGCAAGTCGATCGCCGCCAGTCGGTCGAATCAAGTGTTTCTGTTCAATGCCGTCGATGGCGCTGCGCTCAAGGAGTTCGTCGACCCTGCATTGACGACTGCTGACAAGAAGCCGGTCAAGGCGGCTCATCTTTCGCTGGTCGAATCGATGGCTTTTTCACCCGACGCCAAGACGCTGGTTACCGGCAGTTTCCAGGAAATCGTTCTCTGGGATGTTGAAAAGGGAGCCATCAAGCAGCGCATCACCGGGTTCGCCGATCGCGTAGTCGCTCTCGCTTACTCACCGGACGGCAAATACTTCGTGACGGGCGGCGGCGCTCCTACTGAAGATGGTGAGATGAAACTCTTCGACAGCACGGGCAAGCTGGTCTTTGAGTTCAAAAGCCCCCATAGCGATACCGTATTTGGCGTTTGCTTCAGTCCCGATAGCGCCAAGCTCGCCTCTTGCGGAGCGGATAAGTTCGTCAAGACATGGGAGATTCCTTCCGGGAAATTGATCAAAGCCTTTGAAGGGCATACGCATCACGTTCTCGACGTTGGCTGGTTCCCCGACGGCAAACAACTTGCCAGCGGCGGCGCGGACAACAACATCAAGATTTGGGACTTCGAAAAGGGCGAGCAAGTCAAAACCCTTGCGAATGCCCATGCCAAACAGGTCACGCGCTTGTTGTTCGTCGGCAAGAGCGGCAACTTCTTAACCTCCTCCGGCGATCAATCGGTCAAAATGTGGAATCTAGGCGGCAACGCCATGAAAACGTTTGCAGGCGGCACGGATTTCGTCTACGCGGTAAGCGCCAGCGCCGACGGCAAGATCGTCGTTACCGGCGGCGAAGAAGGGATCATTCGGATGTTCAACGGCGAAGCCGGCGGGCCGGCGAAAATCCTCTTCCCACCCGGTGAAGAGCCGAAGAAAGAAGAGCCTAAAAAGAAGTGACCGAGGCGAGCCGAGGAGCGTAAGCTGCCGGGAGAATATCTATCCCGCCAACTTACCCTCCTCTTCTCGCCTATGGCTGTTTACTTTGGCACCACTTCGATTTTCGAACGTGGCTTCATCTGATCCACGACCGCTTCTTTCAACTTTGCTTCATAGACTTCTTTTACTGCTTCCTTCACGTGCGCATCCTCATATTTGGTTGGCACGCTTCCCTTACGACCTACCACGATAATCAAGTGATAGCCAAAGGTAGTGCCGACGACATCGCTGATCTCATAAGGTTTCAATGCGTAGGCGGCCTTCGAGAAGGGTTCGACCATTTTGCCGTAGCGTTGAAACCAGCGTAGATCGCCCCCTTCTTCTTTAGAGGGGCAAGTCGAGAATTTGCGGGCGGCGTCGCCGAAGGCGGTTTCGAGGAATGCCTGTCGCTTAGTTTCTTTGGTCAAGTTATCAGTGTCGGGCGGAAGTTTCGCCAAAGCGTCGGCCGCTTCTTTTTCAATCTGCGCTTTGATCTTCTTTAGCATTTCCACGGCCTCTTGCTTCGACTTGGCGTCGGCGCCCGCCGGAATTAAAATGTGGCGGGCGCGAATCGAGGTTCCATCGAACGCTTCGGGCATGTGAGTGAACAACGCTTTCAGTTTTTCATCCGACGCCTGTTGAGCGACAAATTTCTCCCAGCGCAACTGGTTCTGAATTTGATCGCGAAGTTCCGCTTCGGATAACTTCATGCGCTTCAGCATGATGGCGTAATCCTGCCCATGTTTTTTGAGTTCTTCTTGAAACGTTCCCATTTGCTTTTCTATGTCTTTCGGCTCGACGGTCACTTTCAAGGCCGTTAGATATTGGTCGATGATCGAATTGTCGATCAAATACTGCACGACTTCCTGCCGGGCCTTCTCCCGTTCGTCGGTCGGGACCGATTGCAACGCCCGCTCGACCGCCACTTCGTAGATCGGCTGGCCGTTGACGGCTGCAGCCACGGAAGGCATCGGGTTGGCATCGGGGTCCTTGATCTGGGCCGACTGTGCCAGCGCCAAACTCGCTGTGAATAACGGCACCAATGCGCAAGCAAAACGGGTAAAGCAGGTCATCTGGGTTACTCCTCGCTGGAAAGTCCATTAGAACGCGGAGTGTTCCTGCCGCGCCTGAATTCGCGGCGAATATAGCGTGGTGAATTGTCCGCGTCGAGGCGAATTGGGAAGCGGCGCTGTTCGGCAGGCGAGTCGTATTTGGTAAGGCTTCAGACGAGTAAAAATTTTGCCAGTAAAGAGGTGGCAAAAAATGTTGACAAAAAAATGAGCGCGGAACCTCGCCTGTTTTAAATTTTTTGCCAATACTTTGCGATGCGAAACGCTCGGGTCGAGGCCTCACTCATCCACAAAGGAATGCGAACGATGGAAATGAAAGCGGAGAGGGAGGGATTCGAACCCTCGATACCCTTACGGGCATATCGGTTTTCGAGACCGACGCATTCAACCGCTCTGCCACCTCTCCGGTAGAGACGAATGCTTTTCGCATTGTAGAAGGCGAACGCCGTGCGAGCAATGCCCGCGTCGGTAAGCGGAAGAGTCAGTGAAAGCCGGCCTCAGGACGGGCCGGCCAAATGACAATGCGCAGGCTGTTCAGCCAAAAAGCGAGGAAGAAATCGAGAATGAGGATCGCGAGAAATGAATAGACAAAAGCCTCTGTCGCGGCCCGGCCCACTCCTTCAGCGCCCGCCCGACAGCGAAATCCTCGGAAACAGCTAAGCAGGGAAAGCACCGCCCCAAAGACAGTCGCTTTGACGAGGCCGGACAGTATCTCCCACGTGCCGACGAAACGAAGTGTATGTTCCCAATAATTGTGGGGATCGATGTTGTAAACGTAAACGCAAATAAAAACGCTTCCGGCGATGCCGGCTATATCCGAAATGACGGTGAGCATCGGAATGAGCACAACGCAAGCGAGGAATCGCGGCGTGGCGAGATACTGCACGGGATCGACGCCGAGACAGGCAAGGGCGTCGATCTGCTCTGATACGCGCATCGTGCCCAGCTCGGCCGCCATGGAACTTCCAACGCGCCCGGCCAACATCACGGCTGCAAGCACTGGGCCTAATTCACTGAGGATGGCGCTGGTGGTGATCGTGCCCATCGCCGCATCGAAGCCATACGGGTGAAACTGAGCGTAGGCTTCGACGGCCAGGACCATGCCGAGAAAAAGCCCGGTCACCAGTGCGACGCCCAAGCTTCTGACGCCAACGCTGTAGAAGATAGGCACGACGAATCGCAGCCTTAGACTCGGGCTGTAGATGCCGCGCATGGCGCCGCCGGCGAACGCGGCGAAATCGCCGATCTCCGAGAGCGCATGGCGAACTTGACCTGGGACGTGGAGTGGCATTGAGAGAGTCTATCGAAAATCCGCAAGAGGCGCAGCGATGCGGAAAAAGCCTCGCGGTCGAGCTGTTTGAGCCGTCAGCCAGCTCTCAAGCCATTAGTAATCAACCAAGAATGCTTACGCTACGTGTTGTTGGCTCGTGCTATTGTGTTGGTTTCTTGCATCGACAATCAAAAATGACCGGCGGTAGTTCTTGTCGCATTGCGATCATGCGACGCAAACTATTTGTGGCGTCCTGGCAGCAATTGACGCGCCTGACGAAAGGGCCTTGCAAAAGCAATGACGCGGATCGTTCGCCCCAACTTCTTGCGCAGGCGTATGTTTGGAACGCAAACTGGCCGAGGTTTGACGTCATTTGCCCAAGATTTAGCGCGAAACAGTAAGAGGACACCGGCCGACGCTAAGCCTTCAGTAAGGCCTACAACTGGGCTGAATCTGACGAAAAAGGGCCGTCGTGATTGTTCGACAGGCTCAGGACAGTTCGGCTCGAATTTTTGCTATTTCGATTCGATGTGCAAAAGGTTTTCAGCCGCAAAATGATGGTTGATAGTCGATAGCGAATCGGACGAAATCGAGAAAATCCCCAGAATTTCGTGAGATTTCGTTGACTATTGGGCCTGCGCTACTTACTTTTCGCTTTATCGACTTTGTTTGTTTCACCCTAGAAATCTGAGAGAAAACGTATGGCAAAGGCTACTTCGGCGACACCGGCCCCTGCGGCCAAGTCGATCACCAAATCGGAACTCTTCGCGCAACTTTCGGAAGAGTCCGGCGCCTCCAAGGCCGAAGTCAAAAAATACTTCGAGTCGTTGACGGCGGTGATCCTCAAGAACCTCGGCAAAAAGGGACCTGGCGTCCTGACGCTCCCCGGCCTGTTCAAGCTTCGATCGGTCAAGAAGCCGGCCACGAAGGGGGGCAAGCAAGTCCTCAACCGCTTCACCGGTCAGATGACCACGACCAAGGACAAGCCCGCCTCGACGGCTGTCCGCGCTCGCGCTCTGAAGCAGTTGACCGGCGCCATCAAGTAAGCTTGCGTGCGAAGACAAGTTACCGACTCAGTCGCCTTTCGCTCCGCGAAAGGCGACACTTATTTTCACGCAGGTACTAACGTCAAGGCTCGATCGAACATCTTGCATTCAAATTGTGTTGACGCACAAGCTCTCGGCGCTGTTCGATGAACCTGCTATTCCTAAAGGAATTCTTGGTTCTCTGGTTTTTTCCGGCAATCTCCCCTATCGTGAGACGAAGAACAAGATAGAGGAACACTCTCGTCGCGGTTCCTGGTTTCTTGGGTCAACGACAGCGGGGGTTTGCATGACAACGTCCCCCATTTCATCAGAAGCCGGCTTTGAACCGGTTGATGGCTACGCCGGCCACGATATCGAGTCCGCTTGGCCGGGTCGCGTCGAGCGGTTGGAACATGAAGTCGCGGAACTGCGCGACACGATCACTCGCTTTGCCGACTTGGTGCTTGGCCAGGTAAAGGACTTAAGGCAATCGCACGCGGATTTACCGGCTGCATCCGCTGACGGCGAAGCCCACGCGACCTCAACTGAACCGGGCTACGCCACCGGCCATATCGCGATTCAGCCCACTTCGCAAACCCGTCGGCCTTGGCTGTTGATGGAACTGCTGCGCGATCTCGGCACAACGGTGCGAATGTATCTCGATCCGCGCTATCGCGTACGCCGGGCGACGCAGATGCTGGTGCCCTTGATCCTTCTGCTATTTGGCTTCAACTGCTTTTTCTTCAACGTTGTTTTTACGTTGCCAGTCATCAGCACGGCTCTCGAAAAGCTGGCCGACGTGATCCTGGCCATATTGCTTTATAAGATCATCAGCCGGGAGCTCGTGCGCTATCGAGAAGTAATCGCCCAGCTGATGACCTGGCAGACACGCCGGGAACGATCAACTACCCTGATAGTGAACGCCGAGCCGCTGACGACACGCTTGGACATGGAATAATGATTCGACTCGGCGTGAATATCGACCATATCGCGACTATTCGGCAGGCAAGGCGGGCCAAGGAGCCCGACCCGGTCGCCGCCGCGTTTTTTGCTGTCTTAGGAGGCGCCGATGGCATCACGATCCATTTGCGGGAAGATCGCCGGCATATCCAAGATCGCGATCTCCATATCTTGCGGCAAACTGTGCCGCACGGCTTGAATCTCGAAATTGCCGCCGTGCATGAAATTGTCGATATTGCCTGCGCTGTCCGACCCGATCAAGTGACGCTCGTGCCCGAGCGCCGTGAAGAGTTAACAACAGAAGGGGGCTTGGATGTCCTTTCCCAGCATGAGGCAATTTTCAACGCGATCGAACGGTTGCGGCAAGCGGACATCCCCGTCGCTCTCTTCATCGATCCGGACAAACATCAAGTTGAGGCTTCCAAACGTCTAGGCGCTGTCGCAGTCGAGCTGCAAACGGCAACTTATTCGGAAGCGAACGACGCCATCGGCGTGGCCCGCCAGTTAGCCGTCCTCGAGGCAACGACGGCTCACGCCAAGGCGCTTGGCTTACGCGTCCATATGGGGCACGGCCTGAACTATATCAACGTCAAACCGATCGTGCGGATCCCGGGCGTTGAGGAATTGAATATCGGCCATAGCATCGTGTCGCGGGCAGTGTTCGTCGGTATGGAACGAGCCGTGCGTGAGATGAAGCAAGCGATGGGCTGACGTTT
This sequence comes from uncultured Planctomycetota bacterium, assembly GCA_963718635.1. Taxonomy (GTDB): domain Bacteria; phylum Planctomycetota; class Planctomycetia; order Gemmatales; family Gemmataceae; genus JAIOQJ01. The sequence goes on from OY970367.1 coordinate 1,604,285, forward strand.
TGACGAGCCGAGAGCGTGAGCGACTGGAGAAAGTACCCAATCTTTCTCCAGTCGCTCACGCTCCCGGCTCGCCGAAGAGATGTATCATTTCTTCGCTTGTTTCGCTTTGAACTCCTGATACTTCTTGTGAGAGGCTTCGCGTTTGGCATCGTCGCTGAATGCACAATAAACGTATGACATGGCGATCATTTCATCGGCGCCGGTCATCACGTCGAAACTGTAATCGGACATTTTTTGGCCTGAAAGTTTGATCGACACGGCAAGGCCCACATCGCGCATCTGCACTTGGCCCTTTTGATTGTTGATGTTGAAGTTGCCAACGAGAGTCTTGTCTTCCAGGAGCGGCTCAATTTCTTTCAGATGTTCCGTGCTTCCGTTCTTGACGAGCAACAACGCCGCCTGTGCCCGGGCCGTCACATGAATCTCTTTGTTCAGGATAAACTTCATGAGGATCGGTAAAGCCTCTTTCATCTTCGCCTCGACGGCCACATACAGCGCCCGCTGCATCAAATGCGGTTGAGGTTCCTTTTCAAACCAGGCTATGAATAATTTCTTGAAGGGCTCGACTGCCGGAGTATTCTTGCTGATAGTCTCGGCCAGGATGGGCACGTTCAAAAAAAGATAACTCTGATTGGCAGCGAGGTTAATCTTTTCCAGCGGCAGTTCGCGGGACAGAAAAAAGAAAAGCGTGACTTCAGAACGCAGTACCGATCGCTGAGCCGCCTGGAAGTTCATCCCGGGTCTATACTTCAGACGTCCGGCGATGTCCTGGGTAAAAGCGTTGAATAGCTCCGCCCCTTTATCGGTATTTCGTTCGGCTTCGTCAAGAAGAGTTGAATGTGCCTGCAACATTTCGACGTACAACTGGCGAGCGTCTTTGCTGTCGCCCGTCATTTTGATGAATCCCTTGATCAATGGCAAATCGTCGGGTAGCCTGCCTTCGCGATTGCCGACGAAGGCATCGACCTTCTTTTGAAGAATAAGAGCCCGGATAGCAGGTTGCAAAGCCCGGCAGCGCTCTTGGATGTGCAAGTCCGTGCTTTTTTCGCCGTCCTGCAGCGCTGGCATTGCAGCCGATCCGAGAGCGATTAGCTCTTTCTCGGCAGCATCGCGCGCTTTGAAATTGGAATCTCCAAGCAGCCCGACCAGTTCGCGAGCCTTGGCTGTATCGGCGGCCGCGTCGTTCTTCGCGGATCGGCTATCGCCGTACCGGCCAACAAACTGAAAATGACAATAGTCGTTACGTACATGCCCGTCCCTTTTTAAGCGTCAATCGAGTTTTGAAGTCTATTTCTTTTTCTGAGCGACGGTCCAGTCGGAATATTTCTTGAACGCGGCAGCGCGTTTTTCTTCGGTGCTGAACCCGAGGTATTGATAATTCCAGATGAGGCGCAGGCTGCGTTTGCAGCGCGTCAAAGCCATAGTCTTTCGGCGTCTCGCCCGAAACCTGGATGGCCATCGCTAGGGCTACATCGTTCATCTGGGTGGTGATATCGATGTTGTTCCACTGCATATTGACGACTTGCGTCTTATCGGCAAACATCCCTTCGAAGAATGGCACATGCTCTTTGCCGCCTAGTTTACCGACGCAAGTCAGAGCTTGAGCACGGTTCCAAATTGGCAAATCTTTATTATTTGTCACTTTGATCGCAAAATTGAGACCTTCTTTGTTGTTGACGTTTTGCATGATGGCCAACATCTGGCTGATCGCGTTCACATCGTTGCAATGCTCAGCCCAGGCGAAGAAAAGCCGGCGATAAGCTGGCGCCTCGTCTCCGTTCCGCAGCGCTGCTTGGAATGTCTGTTGCCAGATGACATTGGACATCGAATTAGCCGTCTTGCCAAGGCCTTTGCTCTGGCCGATATCGGCGCCAATCAGAAACAGCGCGGCGATATCGGCCGCATCTATCGGAGTGCGCAGCCGTGCACGCCTTGGCGACAGGTAGTCTTGCATCTGTTTGGCGCGGGCGTTGTATTGGTCGATCGCTGAATTGGGATGATCTTCGCACGCTTCCAGCATCTCGGCATTGGACTTGACGATACTCGCATAAAGCTTTCTCGCGCCCGCATCTTTGCCAACGAGTTTTTGAAAGCTCGTCAACATCGGCAGGTCGTGTTTTTGCTTACCCTCGGCATCTGCCAAGTAAGCTTCGATCCGCACTTGCAGATCGAGGGCCAAAACTTCGGGCAACATCGCCACACACCGATTCAAAACCTCGGCGTCCGTGCTTTTCGCCCCTTCGAGCAAAGCCGGCTTTGCATGTCGGCCCAGCTTCCTCAGCTCTTTAGCCGCCGCATCGCGCACGCGGAATTCGGGGCTACCCAATTCGCGGACTAAGCTGGTTGCTTTCGCAACGTCCGGCGAAATCTCGGGCGTGGCCGTCTCAGCGGCATAGATAGGGATGGAGAAGAAAGTGAAGACTGTCATGGCGATAACGCATCTCATACACCCCTCCTCTTTTTCTCGACAACATCACGACATTTTAGTGGAAGGCGGATCGTAGGGTGAAGAACAATATTGGAATTATCGTCCAAATAGTTACGGATGTGGATGCCATTAGATTAAGGCCATGTGAAGCTGCGAACGCACTTCCTTCTTATCCTTCCCCCTGCAAAGCCGGGAGAAGGGTGGGACGTGCGAAGTTCAAGTCCTTTGCCGTATGACCTCGGCGGCGAGGTAGCCTGATCGGACGGCGCCTTCCATCGTTGCCGGCCAGCCGGTCCCCGTCCAGTCGCCGGCGATGACCAAATTACGCAACGGCGTCTCTTGTGTTGGCCGCCAACAATCGACGCCCGGCAACACACTAAAAGTTGCACTGCGCTCCGAGACGACTTTGGAACGTTGTATTATCGCCCCGGCCGTGCGCGGCAGCAAATGACTTATTTCAGCGACGATCCTTCGCTCAATTTCATCTTTGCCAAGCCGATGCAACGATTGCGAAGCGCTCACCACAACTTGCAGATATCGACCGCCGCGATTGAAGATCCATTGGCCCAGGCAATCCACCAACACCAAATGCGGCAGATCCATCACGCTGCGGTCATACCACAGATGAACGCTGGTGATCGGTGACACTTCCAAATGGCGTAAGTTTCCAAAACACGAATGACGGGCGACAACATCTTCGGGAAGCAGTTGCAACAGCCGATCAAAGGGGACTGCCGAGATATACCAATCGGCCGTCAGAGTACGGCCATCGCGCAAGCGGACTCCAGTTGCTTCATCCCCCGCAAAGTCGAAGCCCGCGACGCCGACGCCGGTTTCAATTTTGACCGAATGCCCGGCGAACCATTGTTGTAATTCGTCGCCATAAAGACGTGCAAGCGGCACCGTCGGGATCGATACGTCAAAGCCATGCCGATCGCGGAGGAAGCCATCGACGAAGACCTTACGGGCATACTTCAGCCCAAGCCGTTCCAGCGATTCGTTGAGCGCGCTGATGAGGACAACGCCCCAAAAGCGTTCGATGGTCCGCGCGTTCTGGCGATGGCGTTTGAGCCAGGGCATCAGCGGTTGATCGTCCTCCGTGGATGTGCGCAAGAGCTGCAACATGCCCCAGCCGATGCGGATTTTGTCTGGGAGCGTGAGATGAGTGCGCCCGCAATAGAGAGCGAGCCAGATGAAGCGGCGCCGGCAATCGATCCGCGCCAAAACGACTGATACGGCCATCCGCCGTCATGAAATAAAGCGTTGGCTGCACTTGCAGAAAATGGGCGATGCCAAGCGTCTCACAAAAGTGCCTGAAGCTGGTGCAGCAGCCCATGCTCACATGCTGGCAGGCATCGACCATCTCATTGGTGACAGGATCGTGAAACGAACTAGCCCGGCCACCGAGCCGATTGCGCGATTCAAGGAGCGTGATATCGAACCCATGCGGCGCCAGCGCGGAGGCAGCCGCTAAGCCTGCCAAACCGCCGCCGATGATTAGGACTTTTTTTTTCTCTGCTGGCGATGTCGCGACGTCTGGAGGATTCGTGAGGAACTCCCGATATAAACTTCTATATCCACTTGCCGACGAATGAGATCTTTTGGCGTAAACCGCAAACAGCTTTAGATTAAAAGAGCAAAGCATTACACGATAAGGCGAGCGTGAAAAACAATCTACCCAGCGCAAATGATAGCCCGAAGCGCAAGCAAGGGCAGGCGCTTCCTACCATTGTGCGGGTATGTTTCCTCTTGCCGTTCGCTTAACTAAGCAACCGCAGGGAGCGTTGAATCTATTCGTCATTGGCTCTCTCGCGAGGCGGTTTCCGCGGAGGCCGCGGATATGCCGACACCAGTCGATCAGCTTGGCTTGGCACGAGTACGATCATTCGACTGTTTTTCGCGCCGAAAAAAGCAGGCTCCGTCATTCCCATTTCCGGATGACAACACAGCCAAAGGCAGTTGCCTTCAAATCGAACCAAACATAAAACCTCAACGTTTGCGAGGGTAATCTTCACCACGCGTTCGCGACTTGTGGATGCGGCCACCATCTTCCAATCACCCGCTTCATCCGGCACATTCGACGCTTTCTTGAAGGTCAGAATTTGATCGTCCGTAAACACCACTGAAACACCGTCGGTGTTGCGATCGCAATTGAAACGGCCTTTTTCATCGACAAGAATGATTCTGTGAACCTGCCATTTGCCGACGATGGAGAACGGCTGCACGCGAGCGGGATCGGCCGCCAGCGTTATGCTGCCGGCTAACATGACAACCAGTAGCAAACCACATTTGAACCTTATCATAACGCGTTCCAAACAGCTCAATGAGATTCACCGAAGCGTCTTACGCCTGGGCTGCGGATATGCGGAGATCAGTCGGTCAGGTTGGCTTGGAATGAGTACGGAAATCTTGGTGCCGCGGCCTCCAAAAGAAGCGGGCCTTGTCAGTTTCGCGTCGTCTGCTTCAGCACATAAGCACAGGCGATCGCCTTCAAAACGTATGAGACCCGAATGGCACTTCCCTGCGCAAGATATTGCATAGCAACATGTTGCGGTTTTGACAAGTGGCGGCGTACATCTGTTTTCTGATTGGGCGACTTGTTGTTGGAGACAGATGCTGCCTGCAGTGGTGGCGCGCACCGGTGGCGCGTCGCCCCAGTCGAGCGTGAAAATATTGAGTGTTGGAATCGACTCTAATTTTCTCCTTTGACTTATTTTCGGCATTCACGGGTGTGTTAGTGCTGGCCGTTCATGGCGGCTTGGCGCGCTTGAGCGCGGGGCTTGCCCAGCTTCTGATAGCGATCGCGGCGACGTTTGATTCGGCGTGGTTCGACCCGGCCCGGCCGACTGCCGACGCGATGGGTGGCGATGGCGTCGAGCAAGACTCGATAGACAAATTTCATTTGGTCGTCGGCGCCGGCGATCAACAACCAACGAAACGTTTCAAGGGTTTGCAATGCGCCGGCAAAGCTGATTTGCCTTGGGGTCAAACTCTTTTGCCAAGCCGCTTGAGCAGCGGTCTTGCGCACCAGATTGTAGCCGAGCAAGTGCGCCCATATCGCCTTGCGCGACATCGCGGGCGTCTTGCAATGAATCATCTCCATGCCGAGCGTTGTTTTGATCGAACGGATATCGAGTTCCGCCTGCCACCGTTGGTGATAGAGATCCGCGATGTCGGAGGGCGAGTATGTATCGTGGTCCAACAACGTGGTCGCCACAATGATTTCCTTGCTGCGATAGCCCGGTTCATCGACCGCGAAACGCGTTTCGCGGATGCGCATGGTTTCGGGGATGGCGGCGTAGGTCGCCTCGTCCATCCAGGTTGGTCGCTGCGGCCGATGCCAGACGACGATGTGATCGTTGCGGCCCAGCCGTTCGCCGCCGCGGAAATCGTACCGACGCTTTTGATGCAGGCGAAACGTGGCATCCACGCCGCGTTGTTGCAGCAACGCGATCATGAAATACGAGCAATAGTAGCGATCGGCCACGACGATGTCGCCCTGTCGCAGCCGCTCGATCAATTGCCGAAACAGCGCGGTCTCGCCTGTCTTTTTGCCTGCGTACGGGCCCATGGCCGCGTCGATGATCACGGCCGTCGCCACGGCCAGCAACACGACCACGCGTATCATCGGAAAGCCGAGTCCGGGCTTTTGCGTTTTGGGTTGCGGGTACTCGTGTTGATTGGCTTCGGTGTCGTCGAGGATGGTCTCGAAGCCATCGACGAGCAGCGTTCGCCGGTTGCGCCAGCGCCATGAATCCGGCGCTTCGTCTTCCACGCCATTGCCGACTTCACCCGTCAAACGACGAAGAAAAGCTTCCGGCAGTTTCGCGCGTGCCTTGCAGTACGCGCCGGTCGCTGGCGAGCAAGGTTCGCGGCCAAGAGCGACCATCAGCACCATGACGCGCGCGACGGCCGTGACACAAGTGGTGCTAACCGAAAGATATTGGCCGACGAAAGCCCAAGTCGTCATCGCCGGGGTATAGACGCAGCCTTCGTCGGCGCCGAAATAAAGATTCTCGGCCCGAGCCGCCTGCTCGATTTGTAGTTCGGTCAAAGCCTTGGCGAAGGGGAGCCCTTCATCTTGAACGTGGCAGCGCAGAAATGTTTTGTACCGCGACCCGAGGCCGTGCGGGCTATAGAATGCCATAAAGGGACCTTCCCTGTCCGTCGCAGAATTGCGAACGCCATGAGGACAAGGAAGGTCCGGAAACATCGACAGGATAAGGAAGGTCCGCCGCTGTTTCAAGCCCAGCCGGAAAATTCGCGGCCTAACAATCTCAGGCCGCGTCAAATACGCTCAGGACGAGCGGGGTGTGGAAGGTGCGTACTCTAAATGTGTTGGAAGTGCCATTCGTATGAGACCCCATTTTTCCACGTTGTTAAACGAGATTTTCATCGCGCGGTCACGCATCGTGGTAGAACCGAACAGTTTCCAGTCGCCCACCGCTTCTGGAACGCTCGAGGCTTCTAAGAACACTTTGACCTTATCATCGGTAAATTCGATGGTTATCTCGGCAGTGCTATCTTCGATCCTTGAGCAACCAGCCTCATCGACACATATTGTCAACTCGCCTCGCCATTTGCCGACAAGGGAAAACGGTTGCACGCGAGCGGGATCGGCAGCGCGAGATTCGCTGCTGACTAACGCGAAGATCAGTAGAAGCAGGCAGATGTTGAAGCGGTTCATGGTTGTCTCGGTAACTTCATTGCTGACCGCTGGTGTTGCTCGCTGCAAAGCGCTCCCCATAGGGTCGCGTCTCTAAACGGGGTCTCCGCGTCGTAAAACGCTCCCCATAGGGTCGCGGCTAAACGGGATACCTAATTACGTGTACCGCGAGCTGCGATATTGTTCGTCGAAAAAAATCGGGAGATGGCGATCGATTTGGAGAAAGCCTGTTGGAGTCAGCGCCACGCCCGTCGGCGTTGGCTCGAGCCAGCCTTCGCCGGCTAGTTGCTGGAAGCCGTCGGCAAAGGTCTGCGTGATATCGACGCCGTACTTCTTTTGAAAATACGCCTTTTCCAGCCGGCCGGTCTTCAGCTGCAAGATCGTCTCGCGGATAAGCCGTTCGCGTGGCGTCGTCGCGAAGGCTCGGCCCAACGGCAATTCGCCCTTATCCAGCTTTTCGATGTATTGTTCCCACGTATCAACGTTCTGGATATGCACGCCGTTCATATGCCCGAACGAAGCCACGCCGGTGCCGAACATATCCGCGCCGCGCCAGAGGGCATCGCGATAAACGAACTGCGTTTTCTCTTTGTTGCGAACCACCGTATACGCGCTCGACTGATCGTAGCCGTGCTTCAGAAACTCGGCAAAAGCATATTCTACCCAAGCCCGTTTGGTCGGCCAATCAGCGATTGCGAGCTCAGGCGTGTCGTTGCCGATGACTTTCAGTTCCTTCGAAAAGACGGTGTTATAGGGCAACTCCATTTGATAGATGGTGACGCTTTCCGGCGCCATCTTCAGCGTCTTTTCAATGCAAACCTTCCAGTTGTCCCAAGTCTCGCCCACCATGCCGGCGATCAAATCGATGTTGATGGAATCGAAGCCGAGATCGCGCGCCGAACCGTAAGCGCGGTAAATTTCTTCTTCGAGATGCGCCCGGCCATTGAATTGCAAGATTTCAGGTTTGAAGTTTTCGACGCCGAGGCTCAATCGCGTTACGCCGAGCTTGCGAAGATTTTCGAGCTTGTGCTGTTGCAACGTCCCCGGCTCGCATTCGAACGTCACTTCGCGTGCATGGTCCCAAGGCAAGATTGCTTTCAGCCTGGTTATCAAGGAAGTCAGTTGCGAGCCGCTCAGGTAAGAAGGCGTGCCGCCGCCGAAGTAGATGTAGTCGAGCGCTCGGCCGCCGACGCATGCCTTTCGGCTGAGCAGTTCCACTTCCTTCACAATGGCATCGAGATAGATTTCAATGTCGCGCGCATTCTTATCAGTGAAGACGCGGAAATAGCAGAACTTGCAGCGCTTACGGCAAAAGGGAATATGCAGATAAAGCCCGAGCGGCGTGCCGGCACTCGGAGCCCTATCAAGCGCGGCCATTGCTTCATTGAGGTAGTTTGGCTTCCAGAATGAGAACGGCGGATAGTTCGCAATGAAATAGTTGCCGAGCCCGGTCTTTTCCTGATCGACGGCAGTAGTTGACATTTCGACAATCCCCGATGGCAGCCACGGCGGGATAAGTTGGCGGTCTATTATTGAAGTATACGCGGGCAAGCGCGCCGGGACTATTCCGTTTCTGGAGCGCCGAGCAGTATAAGCGGCTTCCTTGTGCAAGACGAAACTCGTAAAACTCCGTCGCTGGTCCGTTTTGAAGTTGCGCTTTTTTTTCGTCAGGCCGAAGGCCTGGAGGATTGCAGCCCAGGGCAAGCGCTTCGCGCCGCCCTGGGTCATGGCGTTCCAAGAAACCGCAGTCTGAGAGAGTGCTGGAGCCCTGTGTGCAAAGCTTTCCTGCACTGTTTGAGAGTGCTCGCAAGGTAAAACCCATGGACCCCAGGGCTTCGCGAAACGCTCGCCTTTGGCTGGAATGCTTCAGGCTTTCAGCCTGAAAACTATAAAGGCCAAGACCTTTGACAACCATTGACACGTCGATGCTCAGCTAGCCGCCAATAGCTTAAGAACAATTAAAACACCGATCACACGGCTAAAGAATCGTCGCGCTGCCGACTCCGTTCTATTGCTCATCATCGGCAATTCCAACCACGGATGACCTCGATCACACGGTTACAAACTTTCAGAAATCTTTAACCACGGATAACACAGGTCACACGGATGAAGCTTAGTTTCAAGCGAGTCCTCGCCTGTTCTGTATTATCCGTGAAATCCGTGTTATCCGTGGTTAAAAATATTCAGATTCATTATCTTGATGAGCGCTGTTCAGAGATTTCAGATTGGTCAGGGAGTTTGAAGATGCATGGAATCGATGCGCATTTTGTGACGACCGCTTTTGAACTGCCCGGTTATCGGGTGAGCGAGAACCTGGGGATGGTTCGCGGCCTAGTGGTGCGGTCACGCGGGGTGGGGGGCAACTTCATTGCCTCGCTGCAGACGCTCTTTGGCGGCAATATCACGCTCTACACGAGCCTATGCGAAAAAGCGCGGGAGGACGCGTATCGGCTCATGCTCGAGCATGCGGAAGAGATGGGCGCCAATGCGGTGATCGGGGTGCGCTACGATGCCAATGAAGTCGCAGCGGGCGTTACGGAAGTGCTGGCATATGGAACGGCCGTAGTGATCGAGCGGAGCTGATTTCAATTGCAGAATTCTTCCAATGCGGAATTCGGAATTCGGACTTGAAAACTATGAAAGACAACTGCCAGTTGCAAATTGCAAATTTCAAGACTGAGGGTTTTGGTTTTTATTCTGAATTCCGCATTCAAATTATTGGGGTCGTTGACCGCGGGCGAGGCTTACCGAGGCTTGGGCGGCGATGGGGACGATGCCGTCTTTGGCGGCGGTAGCCGGCGCGGGTTGGGAGGTCGTGTCGGCGGTGGCGAGGCGGCCGGCGCGGACGATGAGAAGGCGTTGGACTTTTTCGTTCGCTTGCTCGCCGCCGAAGATGAGGTTGCCGATCCAGCCGCTGCGTCCGTAATGAGTGCCGATGATCAGGAATTCTCGTGGGGAAAGCGTCACTTCCCAGCCGAGGGCTTCGATGCGGTCGGCGGGTTTGCCATTGAGCCAGGCGGGCCCGGCAGCGCCGGTCGGCAGCCAGTTTTTCTTATCCTGATGTTCGATCTCGGGCACGCATTTCAAGACGACGCAGTCGCCACGGTCTTTGAACGAACGCAGAGTAGGCGTGATGCCGATCGAGAATTTAGCTTGTTCGAACTTCTGAGTTGTAGGCGGCAGATCGAGGGCTTCGCGCAGCTGGCATTCGACTTGGGGCACGGGGCCGTTGACCGTAAGAACCGCAGGGTTGTTGGCGTAGAGTCGTCGTTGGCGATGGCCGATGGCGCTCTTCGGGTTGGCGATCATGGCTTCAAGTTCGGCAGGAAGCATTCCGCCGACAACGCCGACACGCAGGCCGTTCTCGCTAAGCAGGGCGCGTTTTTCCGCGGTTAAAAGTTGTTCGTCGATATTGGCCCAGACATCGCGATTGATGGCGGAGCTTCCCGCCGGTCGTTCGATGACGGCATATTCGATAAAGACAGCGTCGGCGCCGCTAGGACCGCCCATGCCGCGAAAGCGGTCGATGAAGGAAGTCGAGCGCGCAGGGCGGTCGTTGAGACAACCGGCCAGCGGGCATAGAAGCAGCCCGAGCAAAAGAGCCCGCCAACGCATGAGGGACGTCCTTGTCCACGTCGTGCCGAAGTAGGTCAGTGAGGCGGTGGAATAACATCAATGGCAGAGGGTGTCAAGCAAAGCGAGCGGATTTTTGCGGAAGGAGTGCGCCAACGGATTCTGGCGAGCGGCGCGGCGTAAGCCCGCCGTGGGTTCGGAACCACGGCGGGCTTACGCCGCGCCGCTCGCCAGAATTGCCAGAAAGAGTTTTTTCTCGTTCCCAGGCTCTGCCTGGGAACGGGTCGTCGAGGCTCTGCCTCGACGACATCGCGCTCGCAAACGCGACGTTCGCGAAACGTTGAAATGCCCTAATTGATCGACTGGGCCATCGTTTTCGATAGCCGCGAGGCAGAGCCTCGTCGGCCCGTTCCCAGGCAGAGCCTGGGAACGAGATTATCGTTTTCGATAGCCGCGAGGCAGAGCCTCGACGGCCTGTCCCCAGGCAGAGCCTGGGAACGAGATTAGCCGCTTACTTCGTGCGCAGATCCTGCTCAAGACGATACTCCGCCCTTCTTCGTTCGTACTCTTCGGGCGTCAGGGCTTCCAGATCGGTGGCGCCGCCTTCGCAACCTTGCTTGAAAATTTGTTTCAAGAACGGCACGCACCAGCCGCAGCCGGTGCCGGCGCCGCCGCATTCCGAAAGCTGGCTAGGCACCTTCGGCTGATGTAGCCGAGTGAAGTTCACCAGCTTACGCCGGGTGACGTTGAAGCAGTAGCAAACTTTGTCGTCGAGGTCCATGAAGGGATTGTAACAGCTGCTTGACTCAGGTTGCTGACGCTCACGGGTCGCAATTTCAATAATTCCAGTCGGTCACGCTCGGAACTCGCCCGATCGCCGAGTTCGTCAAACTGGCCATCAATTCGGCATAATCCGACGAATCGTTAAACTCGGCACAATGCTTCAGTCGATTAAGATTGAGCGATCTGCTCGAATCGGATTGGTACTACGGGGACTCGCCATGCGGCGGATGATATTCCTACTCGTGACCGCGGCGCCGCTGCTTCAGGGTTGCAACCTGACGCGGCTTATCCTGTACAACGCGGGCAATGAGCCCGTTAATTACGTGGATCAACAGCATGTCGCCAAGCGGGCGGAGAAAATGGCGAGAGAAGCGTGGTGGGACCATGTCGCCGCCCAGGAGAGTTGCCCGCCGCCCGCCTACGAAGAGGGATATATCTCCGGCTTCACAGACTATTTGTTGAAGGGGGGCAACGGATCGCCGCCTGCCTTCCCGCCCGCGCATCTGCGTCGGCTGCGAAATTTGAATCCGGAAGGTTTTGACGAAATCGATTCCTACTACCAAGGCTTTGCCGCCGGCGCCGCTGACGCTCAAGCGAGCGGTTTGCGCAAATTTTACACCATTCCGATTTCCACACCGCTGCCCGAGACGGACGATCCAAGCCATCTACCCGACAGCTGGGGCGAGAAGGGGAAGGAAACGCCCATGGATCCCGCAGCCGACCCGACGGAAGTGCTGCCGCCGCCACAGAAGCCGGCAGACGCCCCCAAGATGAGCTGGCAGATGAAACGTCCCAAGCCACAGCAGCCAACTCCTGAAGTAGTTGCGCCGCCAGTTCTTGAACCGGAAACGATCGTGGGCGATTCGCGCTCGTCGCGGATTATCGAACCGGTGGGCAGCAGCACGAAAGCGCGAACAGCCATTCGGCACGCCGCGCACCGGCATTACGACGGAACTACCGCGTGAATTCGGCCAACCGTTACTGGGCGGCGCTGCGGCGCGGTAGCGCTTGATCCATCGTTGAACGATCTTGATAAACGGGAGGTCCGCCTCGATCATGCGACATCAACAACCAGCAACGAATCGGTCGGGCGGCCCGGCTCGCCGTCTGTCGCGGGCGGCCCTGCTTTTTGCCTCCCTCATCTTGGGACCAGGCTGTGCAGCCGTCAGCAACCCCGTCGCGGACGGCATCCCTGCCCGGATGTTGCCCGATGAACTGCGCGGCAAATCCCGCGAAGGCCTGAAACCGATTCCGCTCACTATGCTACGGCAAAAGCCAATTGAAGTGCATACCGTGGGCGCGGGGGACATCCTCGGCATCGCCATCGAGAACGTTACTGGCGAGCGCAACGCAATACCGCCCGTACGCCTCGATGCGCAAGGCGGCTCGCCGGCTATCGGCTATCCGATTTTGGTGCAGGATGACGGTACGATTTCGCTTTCCTACGTTCCTCCCATCAAAGTCGAAGGTCTGACGCTGGTCGAGGTTAAGGAGAAGATCCGCAAGACTTACGTTACGGCCGACATTTTGAATGCGAATAAAGAGCGGATCATTGTCAGCCTCTATCAAGCGCGGAAATTCCACGTTCTTGTGATGCGTGAGGACGGCGGCACCGCCGGCGTGCAGGCCGGCCCCACCTTCGGTGTCGGCAGCCCGGTGATCGGCGCCAGCAAGAAAGGCACCGGTTATCCGCTCGACCTGCTCATCGGCGAAAACGATGTGCTCAATGCCTTGGCTAAAACTGGCGGACTGCCCGGCACCGACGCCAAGAACGAAGTAACCATCTATAAGAAAAAGAAGAAGAACGGCGAACAGAACGTCATCCATATTCCGCTCCGAATGAGGCAAGGGGAGACGCCGCCCTTCAATCCGGAAGACGTTATTCTCGATAACGGCGACATCGTTTACCTCGAATCCCGCGACACCGAAGTCTTCTATACCGCAGGCCTGATCGGCACGGGACAATATCCCTTGCCGCGCGACACCGACTTGAACATTATCCAGGCCATCACTCAAGTTCGCGGGCCGTTGTTGAACGGCGGCTTCGGCCAGGCTCAGTTCGTCGCGAACTCGATCAACTCCGGGCTTGGCCAGGAATCGCCCAGCCTAGTCAGCGTGCTGCGGAAGACCGCCAGCGGCCGACAGCTGACCATTCGCATCGACATCAACAACGCTTGGCGCGATCCGCGCGAACGGATCCTCGTGCTCCCTGGCGACATCATCGTCCTGCAAGAAAAGCCAGGCGAAGCGGTGGCTCGATACGGCTACCAGACTTTCCGAATCAGCTTTACCGGTTTGATCCGCTCGATGGGCTTCACCGGCAGCGGGGTTTACAGCGGGTTCTGATGCAGGCGTAGCTTATACGTGGCGATTGATCCCTGTCTGAACATGCGTTCGGACAGGGATTTTTTGTTTTGAATAGTCGCGTTTCGCTTTGCGCAAGTTAAAATCCTTTCGCGGAGCGAAAGGCGACTCTTATTTAGCTACCGCTGCAGATAGCGTAACGCGGCTGTCGCCGCGAAATAGCCGCAGAGGCCATGTACGCCGCCGCCGGGCGGCGTGGACGACGAGCAGATATAGAGACCGGGCAGCGGCGTCGCGTAAGGGTTTAGGCTCATCACCGGGCGCATGAAAATCTGGCGGAGATCGGCCATTCCTCCGTTGATATCGCCGCCGACGTAGTTGGCGTTCGTTCGATTCATGTCGGCGGTCGTCATCGAGCGACGGGCAAGAATCAAGTCGCGAAAGCCCGGGGCAAAGCGCTCAATTTGAGCCTCGATGCGTGCAGTCATATCGACCGTAGAACCATTTGGAACATGGCAATAACCCCAGGCGACATGCTTGCCCGCCGGAGCTCGGGATGGATCGAATAGGCTCGGTTGAGCCAACAGTACGAACGGCTTTTGCGGGTGACCGCCTTCCCCCGTCTCCCGCTCGCTAACGACTATCTCATCCAACGTCCCACCCAGATGCAATGTGCCCGCTCGACGGCAGGCTTCGTTACGCCAGGGAATCGGCCCATCGAGCGCCCAGTCCATCTTGAAAACGCCCATGCCGTAGCGATAGCGCGCTAGCCGTCGGCAATAATTTGCCGGCAACCGATGCCCCGCTAAAGCAAGCACTTGGCGCGGTGTGACATCGAGAAGAATCGCTCGGGCGCGTGGAAGCTCATCGATTGAGTTCACCTGTTGCCCGGTGATGATCGTTCCGCCCAACGAACGGAAATAGGAGGCTAACGCGTTCGCAATGCATCGCGAACCACCGCGCGGCATGGGCCAGCCGACGGCATGGCCTGCCATCCCCAGCATTAGTCCGACCGCGGCGCCCGGAAGCTGTTCCAACGGCAGAATCGCATGAGCGGCTAGGCCTGCAATCAGCGCCTTCGCAGGTTCTTGCTTGAAATAATGCTCTGCCAAGCCGCGACCGGAACGGAGCGCTCGCCAGGCAAAACGAAGAGCGGTGATCGAATGCCGAGGCACGCGGAAAGGCCCGACGAGCTCGCGAAAAAGAACGTCGGCCTTGGCAACCATGGGCATCATTAGCCGGCGATAGGCTAAGCCATCGTCTTCCAGACCGTCGGCTGTGACTTCGACGGAACGTACTAAAACCGCAGCGCGTCCGCCATCGAGCGGATGCGCCAACGGCAAAGGCGGCTGGATCCATTCCAGGCCATGCTCGTTCAACGGCAGCGTGCGGAAAAAGGGGGTGGCGACCGCCATTGGATGAATGGCGGAGCAGACATCGTGAAGGAAGCCGGGTAGCGTCAGCGCTGCCGAACGGGTGCCGCCGCCGACTGTCTCCGCCGCTTCGATCACCAGCACCGAGCAGCCGGCCCTGGCCAGGGTGACGGCCGCGCCTAGGCCATTGGGACCCGAACCAACCACGATGGCATCGTACGATTCTGCACTCATGAAGCGGTATTGAGTATTGCTGGCGAGCCCCGAATTCTTACAATAGCCGACTAAACGATTCTATAAGCGAGAAATAAACATGCGACGAAAAGAACTGCGAACAGCCGCCAAACGACGTCGCAAAGCGAAACTGAACACGACTTTCAAAACCCGACGCCAGTCGAGCAAGAAGCGCGGATAGGTGGCGGGGTGTGTGCGCCAAAGGATTTGGCGAGCCGGGAGCGTGAGCGACTGGAGAAACAGTTTCAGCTGCCTCAGATTTCTCCGGTCGCTCACGCTCCCTGCTCGCCAGAATGCGGGTTCTTGCGAATTCCCAGTCCGCTTTCGGAAATACAACTCATGCGCAAGCGCATCTGCCTTGGCCTGGCTCTTCTTCCATCCCTGATGATCCTGACCTCCGGCTGCGGCAAGAAAAAAGCGGTCGATCCGATTGCGATTCTGGAACCCGCTCCAGAACAGGCCAAGCCCGCAACTGAAGTCGATAAAAGCTGGGACAAATCGTTAGCCGACCTTCGCGGAAAATCGGTTGAACGCCGAGCAGCTGCGATTCAAAACATCACACGCTACGACGCGGCAACCGCCATTCCCGCTTTGTTGAACTTACTCGATGACAAAGGCTTCACCGAAGGCGCCATTCTCATCGGCATCCCGAACAGCACTCGCGAAGCAGCGATCATCGCGCTGCTCAAGCTCGGGCCCGCAGGCGAGAAAGCAGCTCTCGAAAAGGGAGCGCCAGTTCTGTCGGTCGCACTCAGCCACCCAAACGCCGACGTGCGCGAACATGCGATTCTCGCGTTTGCCTTGCTCGGACCCAAAGCAAATACCAGCGCGGATTTCTTGAAAGCTTGCGCCGACCCGGCCGACAACGTACGCCGGGCCGCCTATGATGCCCTGTCGAAAACCGGCAGCTTGCAGGCAACTTCGTTGATGCCGCTGCTCGTTCATGCCGACGCCAAAATCATCTACGACGCCGCCCGCCAACTGAATGCCATCGAAAAATTGCCGAAGGAAATCATTCCCCTTCTGATCGACGCATTGAAGAAGCCGGTTGCCGACAAGGAAAAGGACGAAGCGACGTTGGCCCGTCTCGACGTTGCCGAGGCGTTGGCCAGTTTTGGCAAGGAAGCGGAGCCAGCCATTCCGGTGTTGATGGAACTTCTGCAAGCAACGTCGGAAGAGGACTTCATCAAGTTCTATCGCCAGCGTTCCAACAGCGGGCTCGAAGAATCCCCCGTAATGATGGCGCTGCGCAAGATCGGCCAGCCAGCCGTCGCGCCGCTTATGGCCGCAGCGGACAGCAACAAGAATTTCGTCCGCTGGCAGGCGACTCAGGTTCTTGCCGGCATGGGCCCCGATGCCAAGGAGGCTCTGCCGACACTTCAAGCGACCTTCGACAAAGAGTTCGAACGGAAAGACGCAAACTTCAATGTGATGGCAACCACGGCGGTGGCAGTGGTTCAGCTCGGCGGCGATCCGGCGCCAATCATAACGAAGATGACCGCGCTGCTCGATAACCCGAACGATGCCATCCGTTATGAGGCCTTGCGCATTTTCGCGCGCTTTGGCCGCAAGGGCGCCGGGGCGCTGAACGCCGTTGTTCGCATGTTGAACGATCTCGAAAAGCAAGTCCAGGAACAAGCAGTAAAAACAATCCAGGCGTTTGGACCGGCAGCCAAAGAAGCTGTGCCTGCGCTCGCGGCCAAATTGGCCGACCCCGAGTTCAATGTCCGCCGCAGTGCCGCGGCGGCCTTGAGAACCCTGGGCCCTCTCTCGGTGGAGGCGACGCCCTTGCTCATCAACCAGCTATCCGAAATGGACGATGCTTTGCGCCGCGAGGTAATCGAGACTCTGACCGCCATCGGGCCGGGGGCAAAGGCGGCCGGACCGAATCTGGCGAAGTCGGTCAAATCGCCCGATGGGCGAGAAAGTGCTTTGGCCATTCAGGCGCTGGCCGCAATTGAAGCCGATCCGAAAGAGGTCAGTGCCGAACTGATCGCAGCATTAAACGCCAAGGATGCCGAAACGCGGCGCAGCCGCGGCCATCACGCTTGGCAAGATCGGCGCCAACTCGCCTGAGGCGGTGACCGCGCTCACCAGTAAGTTGAAGGGCACTAAGGACCCCATGCGCGTACGAATTGCCGCGGCGAGAGGACTAGCCCTACTGGGGCCGGCCGCCAAGTCGGCTGCCAATGACTTGCGCGAATTTGGCGCGGGCAAATCAAAAACTCCTGATCCGGTCGCCGTGGTATGGGCCGCCGCCGCTCTCTACAGGATCGGCGTGAACCCGGAGGCCAACTTGCAGGTCGTTTCAAACGCGCTCAAGTCCAAATTGCCCGCCGACCGAGCAGCCCGGTCCGCCGCCATGGAAGCCGTCGATTTATTAGGGCCAGCCGCGGAGAGCCTGTTGCCTGAGATAATGGATGTCTTGAAGGATGGTGGCGCCAACCCGGCCGCCGATAAAATGTCCATCCGTCTGAAGGCAGTTGAAGCTATCGGTCGGATGGGTATCTCCGCAACGAAGGCCGTGCCGCAGCTGCGCAGCTTGCTCAAAACAACTGACCCGGCACTGAAATCCGCAACGCTCGAAGCGCTCGGCCGTATTGGCACATTTGCCGAGCCCGCCGCCGCCCGCTTGCGCGAAATCGTCCGCACCGAACCGGCTTATGCCGAGCAGGCGCAGGCGGCGCTCGATAAGATCGAACTGAAATAGAACGATGGATGCAACACATTTAGCCCCCGTGAATACACCGGGGGGCCGCACTCCCCCCGGTGTATTCACCGGGGGTTAAATGCTTCGCTTACTTGAACTGGGCAATGCGGCGTTCAATCTCTTCGGGGGGCACGTCTTCCACATGGGTTGCCACCGTCCAAGTATGGCCGAACGGATCGACCAATATCCCCGATCGATCACCGTAAAACTTCAATTCGACCGCTTGTTCGACCTTGACGCCGGCCGCCAGCGCGAGCAAAGACGGCATCGACATCGGCCACGTAGATCATCAAGCTAATTGGCGAACCCCCGAAGGCTTCCGGCGCGCGTATTTTACTTTGGGGACATTCGTCTGCCATCATCAGCACGGAATCTCCTATGCGTAATTCCGTATGTCCGATCTTGCCGTCTGGCCTCGAGATCCGCATCGTCTCCGATGCGTCGAACACTTTCTTATAAAACTCAATCGCCCCGGCCGCATCGCGGACAACCAAATACGGCGTAACCGAGTGATAACCATCGGGAATCGGCTTGACGGCGCTCATTGATCAATCCTGAGTAAAAGGAATGTAATCGAGAATGCTATACCAGCTTAGGCGTGACTTTATTCAAGACTCCGACAAAAAGAAGTTGGGCACAAAAATAAGAAGCGAACGAGCAGGTAGCGGAAGTCGTGAGACTTCCGAGTCTGCCCGCAAGCCTGGGCTCGGCCCGGAAGTCTAACGACTTCCAGTACGCGGCCTTTCGTATCCCACTCCCCCGCGGTCGCGGCTCTGAGCGCCGCGCGCGTTTTCCCACGATTTTCTCGCATTCCAGGTTGTGGAAATATTTCCACAACCTGACCTCATCAGAATGGCGGCGACTAGACGTCAAGCTTTTGATCGTTTTTCATTCCGCATTCCCGATTCGAGGTCCGCATTCCCCTTGAGCGTTTTCCCACGATTTTCTGACGTTCAACCTTCAGGAAATATTTCCTGAAGGTTGAACGTCAGAATGACGGGTGATTGACCGTCGTGCTTGATACGTCTTTCATTCCGCAATCCGAATTCCGCGATCCGCATTTCCACCCAAGCGTTTTCCCGCGATTTTATCGCAAAGTCCCTTCCGGAAATATTTCCGGAAGGGACTCGGCGGCAGTCAACATCTAATTTTTTTACCGGTATCTTTTGTCGATTCCGAGTTCTCCGTTGCGTGCATCAACCTAGATGTCTGGTTCATAAGTCCCTCGGCAGTGATTTGTAGCCGCATTCGCCAGAATGCGGGCTGGACAACCCGCATTCTGGCGAATGCGGCTACGTTCAACTGCCTGGTGATTTAAGAAATGGCGATCTAGCTTAGGCGCGCTCAAAAAGTAATTCGCTGTTTACGGCAACAAAAGCGGGTGCGCTATCAGCCATACTTCTTATGGCATTCGCCCGAAGTCATCTTTTTTGCTTTAATCAGCCCGTCGGCAAGTTTTTCGCCTTCGGGGTCGAGATACAAACGGCCCGTTGGGTTTTTGATGGTGGGATCGTAGCCGTTGAAGTGAGCGTTGAAGATAAAGCCGGTTTCCGATTGGCAGCTGAACCAGTGGATGTTGTCTTTGTGATCGGAAACGGTTGAGCACCCGCCCTCTTTGAATTCCTGATCGATGGTCGGCTTGATGATATAGTGGTCAGACTTGCTCTCAAGGCGATCGTAGTGCCGTCCGCGGAAACTGCCGCGACATAACGATGAAGCCCGTACACATGTTCTCGTGACCGTGCGGCACGACAGCCCGCCCTTTCTTCATACAGAAGATCTGGCGGCCGAATGTCTGCTTGCCGAGCCCTTCCACCTGGCTGAGATCAAAGCTGGCGCTGAAGGCGCCGCTGTCCGGAAGTTTGGTTCGTTCGGCGATCTTATCCAGTTGCACGAACTGCAACAGCGTCGGCAGATCGACGGTCTTGTAAAGCTCTTCCATTTTGCTCTGGAATTCAACGTCCTTCAATTTTTGGCCTTTGAGCTCCTGGCCGAGCGCGTTGAGATCGCGGAACCACTTGTTGATTTCCGGTTTCACATCAGCGGCGAAGAGATCGCGGCGCCAGAGTGTTTCGATCAATCCAAATGATAGGGCGGAGCCGAGTAGACGAGAGTTGAACTCGCGACGTTGCAGCATGGACATGGTTGGCCTCATGAGTACTGGCGGGGGAAGAATCCATCATGCCTAAGCGCCCGTGCGTTCGCAAGAGAAAAAGCCAAGCCGAGCATTAAGGCGATTTTTTTCATAGCGCTCGCGATAATTGCCTAATGCCAATTGCATTTCCTCTTGCGAACTCTTCGCCACTGCTGATAATCTCCTTCAACTCGTTGCAGGCAGCACGTTTAGAGGGCGCTCATGTTCTTTTATCTGCTCGTCGGCCATGCGCTGATGGATTTCCCGATGCAGGCGGGGCCCATCGCCACGGAAAAGTGCCGGCACAGCAACACTGAATTGCAAAAGCAAGTGCCCTGGTACTATTGGCTCAGCGCTCACGCTTTGCTTCATGGCGGCGCTGTTGCATGGATCACCGGGTCAGTAGGCCTGGGAATCGCGGAGACAATCTGCCACTGGGTTATCGACTTCGCGAAATGCGAAGGATGGACCAACATTCATTTTGACCAAGCACTGCACATTATTTGCAAAATAATCTGGTGTGTACTCTTGGCCAACGGCATCCGGTTCGAAGTTTGATCAGAGTAAATCAACTTCGACAATAACATTTGGGACAAAAAAATAAGACAAGAGAACGTCCGCACTTCGTATTTTCTGTCCATATTTTTTGTCGGAAATTCTTCGAGCAACAAAAAGTACTGAAACCTGAGCTTTTCCGCTTACTTGGCGTGTTTGCGGCTTTGCGCGAGAACTTCTTCAGTTTTTCAAGTTGGCGAATCTGAAGCCGTCCGAGTCACGTCAATCAACTTCGACAAAAACATTTGGACAAAAAAATAAGACAAAACAATGTTTCACTTCTTATGTTTTTGTCCCAATATTTTTGTCGGAAATTCTTCGAGCACTTCCAAATTTTTTCCAGATTCCCGATTCCAAACCTGAAAATCATCCGCTACAATTTTAACACTTCAGGGCGCGTGTCCTGAAGGGGAAGATGACGAACGGCTTTCTGATTCGGCCGTGGCGTCTGACACGCTGGTTTTATGTTGGTGGACTGTCTTGAGCCTTTCTCATCTGCGACGTCCGGGGTCGTTAAGGCCAATTCCGCCGGGTCGCTTAATCAGTTTCGCTAAACAGCCATTTCGATGGAGCGCGTCATCGCGGGCGACTCTGAGCCCTCGTTCGGTCTTCCGGTCTGCCGTGATCAACGGCGAGTGCATGTCTACGATTGCGCGGTTCCGCGCGGGCCGCGGGGGATGAAGATGAGCAAGAATCTGTACGTGGGAAACCTACCTTTTGGAACGACGGACGAAGACCTGCAGCAGGCCTTCGCACCGTTTGGGACTGTAGTCAAAGCCCAGGTCATTATGGACCGCGAAACGGGCCGCTCGCGAGGTTTCGGCTTCGTCGAGATGGGTGATGGAACCGAAGAAGCAATCAATGCCATGAACGGCGCACAACTAGGCGGTCGGACCTTGACCGTGAACGAGGCGAAACCGCGCGAAGCTCGACCGGGCGGTGGTGGAGGATATGGCGGAGGAGGCAGTGGAGGTTACGGCGGCGGCGGTGGTGGAGGCTATGGCGGCGGAGGTCGAGGCGGCCGAGGTGGAACCGGCGGTGGTGGCTACGGTGGAGGAGGCGGGGGCGGATATGGCGGAGGTGGTGGAGGCGGCGGTCGTGGAGGCCGTTACTAAGATCGAAATTTGATACCAAACGCCTTCGGCATTCTTTGCCGAAGGCGTTTTTTTATGGCAAGCCAAGCAGCGTAAGCTACCGGGTTCCATCATCACCCGGCAGCTTACGCTGCTCCTCTCGCCAAAGCTAAACGCTGGGCGATCAAGCCGTTTGCGCCAACTGTAGCCCTTTGGGCACCAACACACGTTCAGCCAGGGCAAAGAGTCCTTGCGCGATAAGCGCCATCAGCGCCGCCGGGATCGCTCCAAACAAGATCTCGCGATGATCGACGAGCTGCAAGCCGGTCTGAATCGGTTGGCCATATCCCCCCGCGCCAATGAATGCGCCGAGCGTGGCAGTCCCGATGTTGATGATCGCCGAGGTTTTAATTCCGGTCAGGATTGCTCGCGAAGCCAGCGGCAACTCGATGAGTCTTAGCTGGGCATACGGAGTGAGCCCGAGCCCTTCCGCCGATTCGCGCAACGATGTCGGGATACTGCGCAGGCCGACTGCTGTGTTGTTGATGATTGGCAGCAGACTATAGAGAAAGAGAGCCACGATCGCCGGCAGCGCCCCCGTCTTCAACAGAGGAATCATGAACACCAGCAGAGCCAGGGCGGGGATCGTTTGAATGACACCCGCGCCGCCAATGAGCACATGCCCCGTGCGTGGTCGGCGGGCGGAAATAATGCCGAGTGGTAAGCCAATAAGGATTGCTGCACCAAGAGAAATACCTACGAGTTTCAAATGCTCCCAGGTAAGCCGACCGAGACGGTGGGCATCCGATTCGATCTCGTAGTCGGGGCGCTTGCCAAACTGTTGCTCCACAAAATCAGCCGCGATCAACGGCAAAGGCTCCCCGCTCTGCACCCTTCCATTCATATCGATGATGGCGGCTTCGCTGAACTTACCGACCAGAGTTTTCAAGGCCAACAGAGACTTGGGCGATCGGCGTTCTAAATCGGCACGGTAGATTATCACCGCCTGATATATCGGAAAATAGTGTTGGTCATCGACAAGGGTAATGAGATCGAAGCGCCTAATTTCGGCATCGGTCGTATAGAGTTCGGTGGCGTCGATCTCGCCGGCGGTAAGCGCTTCATAGGCAATGCGGTGATCCATGCCAACGACTTTTTTCTGGGGCAAACGATAGAGGTTGCGCAGGCCGGGCCAGCCATCATCGCGCTTCAAGAACTCGCTGCTGAAACCGAGCGACAGCTCCGGATGGTTGCGCAAATCCGCGATCGATTGAATCCGAAGTTGCTCCGCCCGCGAGCGCTTCATGCCGATCGCGTAGTTGTTGGAAAAGCCGAGCGGTTGCGTCATGCCGACTTGAAGCGAAGTCAGTTGCGTGCGCAGTTCGGCATCGTCTCGAATTCCTTTGTCGGCCAGAAGTTGTTTGGTGAGCGTTCCCGTATATTCAACATAAACGTCGATTGAACCTGCCAGCAGCGCTTCCCAGACAACAGGTGAACCGCCGAGACGCGTCTTCATTTCAGCGCGCACATTATCGAGGCTTAGAGTTTGCGCAATGATCGTGGCTAACAACGTCGTCTCAGTGTCCGACTTGGAACCGATGCGAACCGGGCTGTCGGCGATGGCCAACGTCGAGGGTACAAGAACAGCAACGAGCGCAAAGACAATTTTGTTCACGCCGTCGCCTCGCGTAAAGCTTCCCAGGGAATCCGTTGAGCGTCCACAAATTGCGTTACAAACGGCGAGGCAGGCGTTTTCACCAGATCGCGCAACTGCCCCTGCTGCACGATTCGACCGCCATTCAACAAGACGACTTCCTCGGCGAAATAAGCTGCCTCGGCCAGGTCGTGCGTCACTAACACCACTGTCTTGTTCAGTTCGCGAAAGGCGGTTCGTAGATCGTGTTGCAATTCCGATCGCGTGATCGGGTCGAGCGCGCCGAGAGGCTCATCGAGCAACAGCGCTTCGGGATCGAGCATCAGCGCTCGCATCAATCCAACACGTTGCCGTTGGCCGCCTGATAGTTGAGCGGGGTAGCGCTCGAGCAATTCCGCCGGCAGCCGGGCAAGCGTGGTTAATTCGCTCAAGCGCCCTTGGATGCGGTCAGCAGCCCAGCCGAGATATTTTGCCAGCAGAGCGACGTTGGCTGCCGCTGTCAGGTGAGGGAACAAGCCGCCGTCTTGAACGACGTAACCCATGCGATGCCGTAACTCGCGGATGTGCTCAACTTCAAGCAGTTGTCCTGCAAAACGAACTTCACCCGATTCAGGATGAATCAGGCCAAGCAGTGCTCGCAGCAACGTCGATTTGCCGCCTCCGCTCGGACCGAGCAAAACCGTCGTCTTCCGGGCGTCGATCGTCAACGAGACATCATCGAGCACGCGCGCTGGGCCAAACGATTTGCTGACGTGGGAAAGGGTGAACAAGCTTGAAACTCCATACACGTCGTATGCGCTTGGCGAGCCGGGAGCGTGAGCGACTGGAGAAATCTGCAATTTCTCCAGTCGCTCACGCTCCCGGCTCGCTAGTCGCCCTACTTCTTCTGTTTGCCAAAAACCTCAGCAGCGGTCTTCTTGAATTCGCCTTGGGCTTTGCCGCCATCGCCCGGGAAGCCGCCGGTTTCTTGCACCATCCAAACCATAACCAGGCCCAGTTTGGGATCGACCGTCATATTGGTCGACATCGCCCCGCCATGACCGAAGGAAGCGCCGCTCGACCAGCCGAGGCCATAGTTGTCCTTTACGGCATCGCCCGTCTGCTTGCTCGTCATCTGCTTGATGGCATCCTCGCTCAGATAGCGTTTGCCTTTCCATTCGCCGTTGTTGAGCACCATCTGGCAGAAAACGGCGACGTCGCCGGCGGTCGAAAAAAGCCCGCCCGCCGGCATCGGCTGGCGTTCGCGATTGCTCAGAGGATATTTCAATTGGCTGATGGCGATTTCTTCCAGCCCGTCTTTCTTCGCGTTCGGCTTGTACGATTTGGCCATGCGTGCGGTCTGTTCTTCGGTTAACCAGAAGGAAGTGTCCTTCATGCCGAGCGGTTGAAAGAGACGCTTGTCGAGAAAATCTTCGAAGCTCATCCCGCTCACGACTTCGATGATTCGCCCTGCCGTGTTGATCCCTGCATTGGAATACGAATACTTCGTGCCCGGCTCCGTCTGTAAGGGCGTTTTGGCGTAGCTCAAAATGCGATCCTTCAGCGGGAAGATATCGAGGGTCGGCGTTTCGTAGCTCGATTTAAACGGCATCCCGCTCGTATGGCTAAGGACCTGCCGAACGGTCACAGCACTCTTCGGCTTAGTCGTTTCGCTTTCTTTGCCCTTCGGCCCTGCAACCATGAGATCTTTGAATTCAGGAATATATTTTTCGATCGGGTCATCCAGCTTCACTTTGCCTTCGTCCACAAGCATCATCAAGGCCGCGCCTGTCACCGATTTGGACTGCGATGCAATCCAGAAGATCGTATCGGGCTTCATCGGCTTCTTATTCGCGATGTCTGCAAAACCGACGGCTTCAACGGCAAGGATTTTGTCTTTATCCGCAACAAGAGCAACGGCCCCGGCCACCGTCTGCTTATCGACAAATGGCTGCAGAACCTCGGCAATCTTTTTGCCGCCGGCGCCTTCCTGGCCGAAAATCGGCATTGCAAGGAAACCAAGCAATGGCAGCAACAACGCAATGCGAAGGCGAGGAAGAAGAGATGCGCTCATCGAGAGGCCTTTCATGGAAGGAGAAAACGAATGCGACGGGCTAAAGTTCAGATTGATACTTCCGCTGCCAAGAGTCAAGAAGATGTTGGCGACAAACTTCACCGATTTCCATATCGATGACCATCACCAGGCCTTCAGGTGCGCGAATTGGTTCTGGCAAAACGGCAACTCACCCCTTGCGACCCTCCCCCCGGCTTTGCGGGGGGAGGGCACGGTGGGGGGAAAGCCTGCGGGTGCCGAGACGCTCGTTCATTGGCAAAACGCTCTGCCCCCACCCTGCCCTCCCCCTGCAAAGCCAGAGGGAGGGTAAAATGGCGCACTAGGCCTTTCCTCCAAACATCCAAAGGATCGCATCATGAATGAAGAAATCCTGAGTCTAACCGGGAAGCGCGACTTCAACCGCCGCGAGTTTGTCGTCACGACACTCGCAACTGGCTTTGCGCTGGCCGTGCAACCGGTGAGTGCGGAAACCATCGTCACCGACACGAAAGGCATCGAAGCCGGCGAAGTGAAAATCGCCACTAATGATGGTGAAGTTCCCGCTTACCGCGCCATGCCGGACAAAGGCGGACCGTTCCCGGTTATCCTTGTCGTTCAAGAGATCTTCGGCGTCCACGAACATATCAAGGATCTCTGCCGCCGCCTCGCGAAGATCGGCTATCTGGCGATTGCCCCGGAACTCTACGCCCGGCAAGGCGATGTTTCGAAGCTTACGGATATCAAAGAGATCATCGGCAAGGTTGTCTCCAAGGTTCCCGATAAACAGGTGATGAGCGATCTCGACGCCACAGTGGCCTGGGCGAAGAAGAGCGGCAAAGGCGATACCGCCAAGCTCGGCATCACCGGCTTCTGCTGGGGCGGCCGAATCGTATGGCTCTACTCCGCTCACAATAAGGAACTCAAAGCCGGAGTCGCTTGGTACGGCCGATTGATTACCGACAAAGACGAACTGCATCCCAAGAACCCGATCGATCTGGTGGAATCGCTGCAGGCGCCCGTGCTGGGACTTTACGGCGGCGCGGACATGGGCATCCCCAAGGAGTCGGTCGAAAAGATGCAGACCGCGCTGAAAGATGCCAAAAAAGAGGGAGAGATTATCCTCTACCCCGACACGCCGCACGGCTTCAATGCCGACTATCGGCCTACTTATCGCAAGGAAGCAGCGGAGGATGGCTGGAAGCGGATGCTGAAATGGTTCGAGAAATACGGAGTTGCGTAGCGATATTCGCTTGGCTAGCCGAGCGGCGTAAGCTGCCGGGTTCTGACATTCAACCGGCAGCTAAGCTGCTCCGCTCGCCATAAAAATAGTAGCCAGCAGAAAAAGGAGCCTGATCATAGCCCGCCAAGAACTAGCCGTCGGCTTGCTGCCATCCATTCTTGATCGATTGATCGATCCGGAATCGGCCGGCACCCGAATCATGGTCGGCTATGACGTGCCGCAGATGTACAAGGCGGTGTTGCGCGATTTGGAAGAGTTGCTCAATACACGGCAAACGTGTCGCGATCTGCCCGAGTATCTGACGGAAGCCCACGACTCCATTCTCTTTTACGGATTGCCCGATCTTGTCTCCACCGCTGCTGTATCATCCGCCCAACGAACCCAAATCGGCCTAGCGATTCAGCAAGTCATCGAGCGCTTTGAACCGCGTCTGCGCGACGTCCACGTCTCCATGCTCGATACGGTCGACAACTGGTCGAGACACTCCGTGCGCTTCCGCGTCGATGCTCGGCTGACCGTTGACCCCGCTCCCGATGTCGCCTTTGACACCATTCTGGAAATGGCCTCGGGGCATTATCAGGTGAAAGCGTCTGAAATAGCGTGAGGATTGGTGTGGCGAGCCGAGCAGCGTAAGCTGCCGGGTTCCGTTAGGTTTTGTAGGGCGGGTGAAGGCTTTGCGAAACCCACCTCTTCGTAGACCTGAACACGTTGCGTGACCCACTTCTTGCGCAACAGGTGGGTTATAACGGAACCCGGCAGCTTACGCTGCTCGGCTCGCCTAGTCGCAATGTGACTATTGCAGAAAACGCCCTGCCCTATCCATAAACTTCCTACATGAACGAATCGCTGTATCAGTTCTACGAAGGCGAACTGCATTTCATCCGCAAGCTGGCGCAGGAGTTCGCACGCGCTTATCCATCGGCGGCAGCCCGACTGCAACTCGAGCCGACTGCGCAGCTCCGATCCGCACGTCGAACGGCTCATCGAAGCGTTCGCTCTGTTATCCGCCCGCGTTCAACAGAAGCTTCACGACGAATTTCCGGAGCTGACCGACGCGCTGCTTCACGTTCTCTATCCGCATTACCTCGCGCCAATTCCTTCGTTGGCGATGCTGCAATTCGAGCTCGACCCATCGCGCGGCACGCCGCAGGGCACAGTGATTCCCGCCAAGAGTCTGTTGCACACGGCCCGCGTCGGCGATGTCGCCTGCCGATTTCGGACTTGCTATCCGGTCACGCTTTGGCCGATCGTCGTTGCTGAAGCGAAACTGTTGCCGCCGCCCTTTCCGCCAGGCGTTACTCCGCCGGACCGCGCGGGAGCGCTGATCCGGCTGCGCTTACGGGCGCCGGGCGAA
Organism: uncultured Planctomycetota bacterium; assembly: GCA_963718635.1. GTDB lineage: Bacteria > Planctomycetota > Planctomycetia > Gemmatales > Gemmataceae > JAIOQJ01. Next base: position 1,632,398 of record OY970367.1, read on the forward strand.
CAAACCTTTGCCGAAATGGAACTGAACAATCTCCGCTTTTATTTGCATGGCGATCACCTGCTTGTTTACCCGCTCTATGACCTCTTGATGAACGGCACGCTGCAAGTGATGATGCGTGCCATCGACATCAAAGGATCATCGCCGGTTATCCTTTCGCCTTCTGAGTGTATTCATCCCGTCGGCTTTGGGCTGGAAGAGGGTCTGCTGCCTTATCCGCGCCAATCATTTCCCGGCTACCGGCTGCTGACGGAGTTATTCGTTTTTCCTTTGAAATTTGCCTTCTTCGATCTGAGCGGGTGGGGTCGTATCCGCGCTCTCGGCCCTGCGCGAGATTGAAGTTCTATTCTTCCTGAATCGCGGACATCACCGTCTGGAACAAGCGCTCGATGCTTCCATGTTTCGGCTTGGCGCTACGCCGATCATCAATTTATTCGAGACGACCGCGGAACCTATCGCACTGACGCACGCCCGACACGAGTATAAGGTGATTCCCGAAGTAAGCGAGCCGAGGAGTTACGAAGTCTATTCGATTGACTCGGTGACAGGGGCGACGCCGGACGGCGAGAACGTCGAATACCGCCCCTTCTATGATTTTCGTCACGGGGGAGATCGCCAGTCGCAGCAGACGTTCTGGTACTCGACCCGCCAGGCTTCATTGGCGGACCGTGACCGCGGCGCCGACGTCTATATCAACCTCGTCGATCTTGGCTTCGACGCGCTGAAACCGCCCGAGACGGTCATGGTCGTTCGCACGACCTGCACCAACCGCGACCTTCCGGGATTGTTGCCGCGACAGGGAGACGAGGTTCGTTTCGAAATGGAATTCTCCGCGCCCGGTGCGCGAGTTCGTTGCCTGAGAAACCCGATTGCTCCTCGACGACCGCCGTTCAAACGTGGTGGACACTGGCGGCTCTTATCGCATTTGAATTTGAACTATTTATCACTCGGGGACAACGAGCAGGGCCTGGGCGCCCTTCAAGAACTTCTGCGCATGTACGACTTCAACGACCCCGAAGATGCCATCGGGGCAATTGCACAAAACATGATAGAAGGCATCACCGACCTGAAAAGCAAACGCGTCACCGCTTGGACGGGCGGCCCGACCGGAGGCGGCTTCACTCGCGGGCTGGAAGTGACGCTCGAATTCGATGAAACCAAATTCGGCGGCATCAGCATCTATTTATTTGCAGCCGTATTGGAACACTTCTTCGGCCTCTATGTATCCATTAATTCCTTCAGCCAACTCGTCGCCCGCGTCAAAGGCCGCGAAGGCGACTTGAAACGCTGGCCACCACGGGCGGGGGATCAGGAGTTGGTGTGAAGTTGTGGTTGCCTACGTCATCAGGGTGTAGTTGACCGGCTCCACAGAGTATGAGCGCGAGTTCAAGGCATTGAAGACAGGTGAATGATTTGTGGGAAGTGAATTTGAAGCGCATTCACGAACGTTGTGTCCGCAGTGACCAATTTGCACGATTCTTGCTCGCTCAATGCGAGATACAGGCAATCGTAGAGTGCGAAGCGAAACCCCGATGAGATCGCCCCCGCCCGATCCATCAGCGGTTGATAGGGATGCAAAGCGGGCATATCCAGAGCGTAGGATGCCATGAGCTTCTTCGCATCGCCGATGCTGATCCGCTTTTTCCGTTCAGCTTTCAATAAGGCGTTGAATCACCACTGGTTTCAGTCAGTCTGTGCAGTTGCCCGAGGGATTTCACATCGATGGCAACGAAGTTTATGTAAAGCACCTTGGCAAATCCGTGCTGCTGATTCCCAAAGATGCTGATCCGTGGGATTTGATGGCGGACAGCCTCGATCAATTTACAGACGACTTCATGCAGGAGCGCTGCCAGCCGCTTTAGAAGTGCTGGCAGGGACTGACCCATTAAACCTGATGCAAGATGATCGGACGAAGTGCCAATGGCAAACTGCACGCGATGAGGCGACGGATGATCGCATTCTAGAGGTCTCGGACTTCGTGGCCGGGTTCTGCGCTCCCTATATAAAAGTCTGGGAAAGCGAGACGGTTTCGGAGGTCGTTGCTCGATAGATCGATATGTGCAGGCGGGAACTGACAAGATAAACCGAACGGCGCAAAACTCCGTCTGGCGGAAGGTAAAGGCGATGCGCTGTTTGCGAAAACCGGAATTTCCTTTTCGATAATTCGCAATGCCTCCTTTGAATTCCCCGCAAAATCATTGGCAACGGCAAGGAATTATGGAATAATGCCAGTATGACCACAACCGAACCTGCCATCGATACCGAAGAAGCGGACTTGCAAGCCGTCTTTGACAATTTCGCGGCCGGCCAGCCGCTTGACCCGGAAATTGCCCAGCGTGTCCGCCGGCGCGGGGCGAAGATACGCAACGAAGTCTTTCGCAAACACGGCCTCGTCGATATTGCCGTCCCCGCCATCCGCGAACTGCGAGGCGAATTGCCCGAATGAAATACATTCTCGATAGCTCGGTGGCCGTCAAGTGGGTATTGCCCGAGATTGATGCCGACAAGGCGATCCGCCTGAATCGAGCGATCGACATTTCATCGTCGCACCGAATCGGCATTTACGACTGCCTCTATGCCGCCTTGGCGGAACGAGAAAGCGTTGACTTCAGCACCACCGACGATCATGCGTCGTTCAACGGTGCCGAACGAACCGCGAGCTGCGAAATCGCCGTTGCGCGACTTCGGCTCTCCGAACGCGGCGATAATTCACGATGTCCCTTTGGTTTTTCCCGTAACGCTTGTCGCCATGGACAAGGTACAGCCTTTTGAGATGAGCGATGAAGAGCGAGGAAATGCGCATGTCTGAAAAAAGTAAGGTGAACGATTACCGCACGAAACCAATAGCCAGTCCGAGAAAAGACGCCACAATTTGACTCTGCTTGGATTAAGCAGGCGCCTCGCAGGAAGCCTTCGAATTCACAATTTCCCGAGCGCGAGTTTCATCCTCACCTGGAAGTACTTTCGAAATACGTGGATAACCGGACCAATATTTGGAGTATTCACTTTCCCCAATAACGTTGAAAAATAGCAAGCTGTCAGGAGCTCCAAGAAAATTGATTGGAGCAAAAACGACCGGATTCATTCGGGTGATTTCCGGTAGCGAGGCGACAGTCGAAGGGCGAAAAATCGTGAAGGTGTCGCCGCGAGCACTCTTAAAGGAAATTTCGCTGGTTCCAAATGTGCTTTGAAGCTCTGAGTAAAACCAGTAAGGCACTGGGTATATTCTTTGTTGCTCTGCAGTTCGCGCTGCCGCCTTTAGTCGGGTAACGCATAACAACAAAGCGTCTTCGGTTGGAAAACGCATGGCGTCTCGTTGGTGATCCAAGCCGTTTCGAACTCCAGCAACATCCGCCTGCGCCACGGTCTTCGATATCTTTTTTAGCAGTTCTTTGTACCGTTGTAATTCTATTATCTCAGAATCGGCCCAAAGTTTCGTGTGTCTAAAAGGGAATGGCCGTCCGGAATGGTCCGCAGACTTTTGAAACTCGACATCTTGGCGACTTTCTTTCTTTTCTTCGGTAAGGCCATCCAGCCAAAGCTCAAATTCGTTTAGATACGCAAGCTGCGTTCCTAGAGCATTCTCGCCGTTCGATTTCCATGACAGCGGCCCTTCGGGCGTCTGGATCGAATTTCCCAGTACAGTTGAAACCGTCAGACGCGCGGCAGATAGTTGGTATTGAAAGCGTGTGGCAGCCCAATGATCAGAAGCCAAAAGCCATACATTAAACGCGATCAGGCGATCCAAGAATTGTTCAACTGAAACGAACAAGTTAACGGCGGCCGACCGGACCTTCTCTCTCGCGGTTTCACCCGCTGCAAAGTCGATTTGGGGTAGTAGATCCTCAAGCTGCTGCAACCGTTGGTTTAATCTTGACATTACGTCGTCATGACGTGCTATTTCAAAACCGAATTTCCATAGAATACGGGATTTCGTGGATTCTGTTTGGGGAATCGTCTCATCTAGGCTCAGGTTAATATCGCGGCAAACTTCCGCCGTGACGGTCGGGCTTGCCAGAATTAGTTTGGATACCGATTCAGACGGCCCGTTTCGACGTATGAAATCCGTAAGCGTTACATCCAACCCTCGCGAAGCATCACTTTGCAATCTCCAAGCAAGTTCATTTATGATTTCAGCTTTGACATACGCCCGCAGGATCGACGAGGCGAAAGCAGCAAATGGTTCTGTGTGTCCCGGCCTAATTCCCAGCGATGAGATCTCGGATGCAAAGCAAACGTTCTTTGCACGGTGCCCTTTCTTTGGAAGCCGTATCTCACTTGGTGGTATTGCGATATGGCCTAACAAAACAGACCGATCCAAGCATGAAACGATACTTTCTGTCGGAATCGTTAGCAAGAGTTGCAGCTGTTGCTCGCTATTCAGTTTCGATGTAAGCTCTGAAGGTGGAAGGCTCCGCAATCCTTTCACTGAATCTATTGACCGAATTGTGTCGCGAATCGTTTTGCCAGCATCGGTCATGAGCACAGCTTCCAGCAGCACTGCCCGTTCTTGACTGAAAATGCAGTCGCCGATTACGCTGCAAATATCAACATAATCGCTCCTGGCTTCATCACACTGACGATTATGCTTCCATGCAAGAGGGTTTTCCCATTCAGAAGGTGGGCCAAATTCTCGCGAAAGTCGTTGTTCGATCCAATTATACGCTTCAACAACCTTGATTTCGGCTATATCAAACCCAATTCTTCGCCGCATCGTCCGTGTACCTTCTCGGAAAAAATAGTCGACGCTGGGCGATACTGGAATCCACCTGTGCTCAGTGCTACGGGTGATCCCCAATGGACCAGAAATGAAAAATCCGTGTTGAAAAACCCCAACCGGAGATTCGCTCAATAAATCCCACACTTGCGCATATGCAAGCCGTTTCACATCTGTAGGGAACAGGCCATCGTTGAATCTGTCATGTAACTTGCGCCCCCAAACAAATGGAAACCTTATGCGATCGTGCAAGAGATCATTTTCCAAGAACCTTGCAACGGTTGCCACGTCCGTCGCGTCGTGATCCACTAGGATCTCATGGTGAAAAAGTAGCCATAAATCGCGAGGGTCACATCAGCTAACGGAATGCTGAGGGATGTTGCACATGCATTGCAAAGGTCATTTCCGTGTTGGGTAAGTCGTATTGAGTCAGTTATTGCTTCCGGGGCTAGATATTGGGAATTAAAAACTGCTAGTTGGTAATACCGGCTCAACCAAAAATGCTCCAGCAAAGCCAACGGCACGTCGATTTTCTGAAGGTTTTGCTCAATCTTTTTTTCCGACAACCAAGCATTACTCATAGCGATTAACCTATTATGCAGCAACAAACCAATGGATCAAAGTCTTTGCAAAAAGACATTGCTTGTTTGGCACATCGTTGGTCGGCCTCGATTGAAATCGTGCCAACATCTTGTGCAGCGAAGGCGCTGTCGGTTGCATTTCGCGACGTCACAGTCTCGTCGGGCTGGGATCGTTCAACTCAGAATTAGTCATGTACTCTCTGAAAGTTTCCGGCGTTCGAGAAAGTTTCGAAATCGCGAACGTGAATAAGGTAACGATGTCGCGCTTTGTTTCAAGAGGGAAGTTCATCGAGGTAAGGTTCGACCAATGCATCGCGCTGCTCGCGCGATTTTTTCTCGAACCGGGAATCGACGACTCGAACCCGAGTGGAGGCGGAATTATAGCGGTACGCGTCCGCTTGCTCAAAATGCTGCTTTAGAACTTCCTCGACCATCCGGTTTCATCAGTGCGTTTGGCTTCCCAGGCAGGCGCGGTCGCTCATGGTATCTCTCCCTGTACCCATTCGCCTCTCACCCACCCGCTCTCCTCCGCGCCAATCTTCTCGACGACCAGCATCTTGCCTTGACCGATGAACTGTGCGGCCTCAACTGCAAGCCGTTCACGAACTGACGACGGCAGCGGGTTCCAAGATGGTTAGCCAAGGATAACGGCGGAAGTCGCCGGCGTTCAGCGTCAAAAACTGGCTCAGTCCGTGTGTCCGCATTGCGGCGACCAACCGAGCGTCGTGGACTGTTTTCCCTTGGCATTGGTGGGCCGCGACCAGGGATTCCCATTCAGCGAACAATGTTGGCTGGTCCGGAAGTAATGGGAACAGCCGTTTCAACCCCGCGACGGCAGCCTCGCATTCGGCAGTTGAGAGCCCCAATCCATTGACTGCCGTTGGCCGGGTAGCGACCGCCCAGAATTCGTATAGATTTTGCGGGACAAGATGCAGCGTTTCGCCTCGACCATGGAGCTTAGTCACCGCGCCATCGACGACACTATAGAGTGGGTCGGAGGTGGAAGCGTAGCGCAGCAGGATGTTGGTGTCGAGGAGAATCACGTTTGTTCCCGCCCGGCGTACATGGCTTCTCGACTGTCGTCGAGAGTGAAGCCTACTGGATACCGGTCTGCTCGGGCGGCGGCGTCCCTTCGCCAAGCGTCGAGTTCGCGCTGCCACTCTTCGGGATTAAGGCGAGTTTCGGATGCTTCCGCGTTGGCGGGAACCAACCGAGCCACTGGACGGCCAGCGTCGGTAAGCAAGAATTCTTCGCCGGCGCCAAGAGCGGTAAGAATGGCGGGAAGCCTTCCCGGCAGTTCAATGGCAGTGATGGTCGTCATGATTACCCCGTCGTTGAGCGAACAGCCGAATTTTACCGGAAAGTCGGTTAGGGTTCAATCAATTACAACGTAATCGGCGCGGATGACAGTTTCCATGAAGACAGTTTACTCAATACCAACGGGCTCATTGAATGGATAATCAAGAAAGACTCGCATAATACGTAGTTCCGTTTTGAGCGCCCCTAAGCTAGTATGTGACGTAATCAACGCAGGTTGTCAAATGAGGGCACGGCTGCGCGTTTATCTCATTACGCGACTCTGCCTCGCGGGCCAGGTGCCACGCGACAGCGGACAGGCCGGGAGGCCTGTCCACACACAGAGTCCCTTCAGGAAATATTTCCTGAAGGGACTTTGCGAGAAAATCGTGGGAAAACGGACGGTCAAAATGCGGAATGTGGTCTTCGGATTGCGGAGTGAGTGAATAACAAACACTCGTCGTTCAATCGCCCGTCATTCTGACGTACCGCCTTCTGGAAATATTTCCAGAAGGCACTTTGCGAGAAAATCGTGGGAAAACGTGCGACGAGAATACAAAACCACGTGAATCGCTACCGGCGAGCCGAGCAGCGTAAGCTGCCGGGTTCCGCCATCACGCGGCAGCTACGCTGCTCGGGTGCGCCAACTCTTTCTGGCAATTCTGGCGAGCGGCGCGGCGTAAGCCCGCCGTGTATTCGGAACCACGGCGGGCTTACGCCGCGCCGCTCGCCAGAATCCGTTGGCGTACCTCGCTGCTCAGCTTGCCGTGTCAGGTTCTAAAAACCCTGTTCCCGTCAGCTATGCGAACGGCTATCATATCGGCAGTTGATCGTTCGATTTTATGTTGAGGGAGTAACTGATGCCGCTGCTCGACCTCTTGCCTGTCCGCTCCCGGCGCCTTTGGCTTTGGGTCCTTGGTTCAAGCGCGACCGCTGCCGTGTTGGCGCTCGCGGTCGCGTTATGGCCGCCGAAGATGCAAGCGCAACCGAAGCCGCCGATCGATGCTCCCCCTGCGCCGGCGCCGATCGAGAAAGAGCAGAAGGCGCCGGAACTTGATGGCGGCGTCGCCTGGTTCAACACCGGCGCGCCGATTAAGATGGAAAGCCTGCGCGGCAAAATTGTGTTGTTGGACTTCTGGACTCTCTGCTGCATCAATTGCATCCATACTCTGCCCGACCTAGCCAAGTTGGAGAAAAAATACGCCAACGAACTGGTGGTCATCGGCGTCCACTCACCGAAATTCGATAACGAAAAAAACAGCGAAAGCATCCGCAAGGCGCTGCTGCGATACGAAATCCATCATCCGGTAGTCAACGATGCGGACATGAAGATCTGGAACGCTTACGAAGCCAATTCATGGCCTACCTTGGCGCTGATCGATCCCGAAGGCAATCTGCTCGGCAAACTGAGCGGAGAAGGTAAGTTACCTATCCTTGAAGACGCGATTGAAAAGCTGATCAAGATTCATCGTGAGAAGAAGACGCTCAACGAAAAGCCGATCCGTTTCGACACCGCCAAGTTTCGCGACAAGCCAGCGCCCCTCTACTTTCCAGGCAAGGTGTTGGCCGACGATAAAGGGAAGCGAATCTTCATTGCCGACAGCACCCACCATCGCATCGTCATCACCGACATGAGTGGAAAGAAACTGGACATTGCGGGTCTAGGGCTTCCAGGTAAAGCGGACGGAGCTTTCGAAAAGGTTCAGTTCGATGACCCGCAGGGGATGGCCCTGAGTGCTGATGGCAATACGCTCTACGTTGCCGATCGCCGTAATCATCTGCTGCGCGCGCTCGATCTCAAAGGACGAACGGTCAAGACGATTGCTGGCACCGGCGAACAGGCGCGCGACCGAACCGAAGGCGGTAACGCTCTCCAGTGCGGGCTCAACAGCCCTTGGGCTCTTTATCTGGATGGCGAGCGCATGTTCGTGGCCATGGCGGGAAATCACCAGATTTGGACGCTCGACCTGAAGACGAACAACATCGAGCCTTATGCCGGAGACGGCCACGAAAATATCAAAGACGGGCCGCTCTTTGCTGCCCGCTTTGCGCAGCCAAGCGGCCTGGCGAGCGATGGCAAATATCTCTATGTAGCCGATCCGGAAGTCAGCGCCATCCGCCGGGTGGCGATGGATGGCAAAGGCCGGGTCAGCACCCTCGTCGGCGAAGGCCTCTTTGAATTCGGCGATATCGATGGGCCGGGCAAGGAAGCACGTTTGCAACATGCCATCGGCGTCGCCTATCTCAATGGCACCGTCTATGTGGCCGATACTTACAACAACAAAATCAAAACCATCGATCTGAAAAGCGGCGATGTCGCGACGCTCGTCGGCGGACCGGCCAAGAAGGGCGATGAACCCCTTTTCAACGAGCCGGCCGGCCTGAGTATTGCCGACGATAAACTCTACGTGGCGGACACCAATGCCCATCGGATCCGCATCATCGATCTGAAAACGAAAGCAGTTTCCACGCTGGAGCTCAAAGGGGTCGAACCGGTGGCGCTGACGAAGGAATGAAAGTGAAGTTCGATCCCTGCCCGAATACAAAGGAGTCTTCTGTGCGTTTAATGAGTTTGTTTTGCCTTTTCTTTGTTGGCGCTGGCTGGGGCCAAGCTGCGGAGCCTCATCGCGCGCCGGCAGCGAACGTCGATCTCAAGCCGGTTGTCTTAGATGAACTGACCTGGCACGCCGACTTGGCTTCTGCGCTTGAGCAGGCGGCGAAGGAAAAGAAACATCTCTTCCTCGATTTTACAGGCGTGACCTGCCTAAATTGCAAAATCAACGAGAAGAAGGTTTTCATCAAACAGGAAGTCAAAGACCTGTTTAAGCAATTTGTTTGCGTTCAGCTTTACTGCGATTCGATACCGAAGAGCTATTACAAAGAAGCGCCGGATGACGCGAAGCGCGAGAAGGATGCAGAAGCCAATGTTAAGTTTGAATCGTCCATCTTTGAAACGGAGCAACTTCCACTGTATGTCGTGATCAAGCCCGCCGGCCAAGGGCAGTTTCAGATCGTCGCTGTCTATGATGAAGGACGGATTAATCAAACGGAGAAGTTCATTGAGTTTCTGAAGAAGGCGCTGCCGTGAGGTGTTTCTTCACAGGCGCCCTACAAGCCTGAAGCGCCAGCGAAGAGAAATCGCATTTCTTCGCTGGCGCTTCAGGCTGGTGCAGGCATCGATGCTCTTCCGGTTCAACATTCACACGGATGCATTACTCATGAAATATCTTTACCTATCCATTGCCTTTGTCTTGTCGGTTTCCTGCGCTCAAGCGCAGCCTTCTCTGGATCAAATCATCAAGAAGATTGAGGCCAAATTTGAGCCGGCCGAGGCTAAGCCAGGCCAAACAGTCGTGCTCAAAATCTCGCTGCAGTTGCTCGATGGCTGGCATACTTATCCCACATTTCAGCCGGATAAAGGGGCCAAGTCGCAAACGAATAAGATCACCTTCCCGGAAGGGGGCGATGTGGTTTTTGTTGGCGAACTGGAAGATCCAATGGGCGCCAAAGAAAAGGCGGAGCCGCTGGCGAATATTGAAAAGATGCTCTACTACCCAGGCGGCGCAAACTGGGAGCGTACTGCGGTCGTTCGACCAACCGTTCCCGCCGGCGCTGTGAGAACGAAAATCAAATTCCGAGTGCTTGTATGCGATAAAGAGAACTGTCTGCCGCCTAAGACATTGGAAGTGGAAGCGACTTTGAAGGTTGCAGGCGATGCGATGAAAGTCGAGCCGAAATATCAAAAGCAGGTGGAACAGGATGGGAAAAAATAACCGCGGGCATGCTCAAATTGCTGATCGAGTCTAGGTCTGGCAATCGCGCAAAAAACTAAACTGTCCCGTTGCATCGGGTTAGCTCCTGCCGTAAACTACGTTTGGTCCGTTTAATCACCTGCCGTGCCCATTCGTCGAAGTTTGCTTTCGTTTACTGCGCAAACGACTCTTTTCGAGAGGCCTGAATCATGTTCGTTATCCCCGGCTTTGCGGGCAAAGATACGTGCGATGGCTTTTCCCGCCGTGATTTCATGCGCGTGGGCGGGTCGGCCGTGCTCGGGCTCAATCTGGCCGGGCTTTTACGCAACGAACAGCGGGCCTTTGCGGAGAGCAGCGTTGGCGGAGGCCCCGGCTTCGGCAAAGCGAAGAGCGTCATTCTGCTCTACTTGCAGGGCGGCCCAAGCCATACCGACTTGTGGGATCCGAAGCCGGAAACGCCCGAAAAAAATCGTTCGGTCTTCAAGCCAATCAGCACGAAGATTCCGGGTACACATTTTACGGAACTGCTGCCGAAACTCGCTTCAACGATTGACCGCGCCACGCTGATTCGCTCGATGAGCTACACACCCGTCGGCCTGTTCAATCACACCGCCGCCATCTATCAGATGATGACCGGCTACACCACCGATAAGGTGAGTCCCTCGGGGCAACTCGAGCCTCCGACTCCGAAAGACTTCCCGAACTTCGGCTGCAACATCATCAAGTTCAAACCGGCGACCGAGCCGGTCTTGCCCTTCGTGATGATGCCACGGCCATTGCAGGAATCCAACGTCATCGGCAAAGGCGGCAATGCCGGGTTCCTGGGCAAATCGTACGATCCCTACACGCTCTACCCGGCCGGCGACGACATGGACCAGAGCAAGATGGATCGCATCAAAACAGACGACTTACAACTTCGACCTGAAGTGACCGAAGCACGGTTGAACCGCCGGGCCACCTTGCGCGACACCGTTGCGGATGGCATGGGCGACCTCGAACGCGCAACTGCGAAGTTCGAACTCAAAGAATACTACGGCAAAGCGCTGAATCTGGTTCTATCCGGCAAAGCGCGTGAAGCATTCAACTTGACGGCGGAAAAAGCCGAGACGCGCGATCGCTACGGCCGAACCACGTTCGGCCAATGTTGCTTGCTCGCACGCCGCCTCGTTGAAGCGGGCACTCGAGTGGTTGAGATCAACTGGCCGAAGGTTGCCAACTCGGACAATCACTCCTGGGACGTGCATACGGGTTTGTCGAAGCGGATGAAAGATCAGTCGGCCCCGATGTTCGACAACGGCCTGTCGGCTTTGCTGGAGGATCTCGATACGCGCGGGCTGATCAAAGAGACCTTGGTCCTTGCGGTCGGCGAGTTCGGCCGCAGTCCGCAACGTGGCGTGAGCACCTCGGGCAACGAAAACAGCGATGACGGCCGCGATCACTGGCCCTATTGCTACACAGCGGTAATTGCTGGCGCGGGCGTTAAACGCGGCTACGTGCACGGCCGATCCGATAAGACCGGCTCGGCGCCGCTCGAGGCGCCCGTCCATCCGACGGAGCTTTTAGCGACCATTTATCACAGCATGGGCATTGTCCCGAGCACGATCGTCTACAACCATCTGAATCAGCCGCGCGAACTCGTGAAGGGTGAAGTGATCAGCGGTATCATCGGTTAAATTTGTTTGGCGGTCGTTGCGTATTGGCGAGCCGAGAGCGTAAGCGACCGGAGAAGTATACAAAGTTTTTCGATGAATTTCTCCGGTCGCTCACGCTCCGGCTCGCCAAGCCAGCCAGAATTTTTTGACGATTTGACCTGAGCGAAACCAATCCCGAAGGCCGTTGTTCATGTTCGAAACGTTTCGCTCGCTTTTCGATACTTCCGACTTCCCCGCGCTGGCAATGCGGCAATTGGTCCTCGGCTCAGGGCTGGCTGCATATTATTTCGGACTGGGGCATTTGGTCTGCCTACACTGCCATACCAATTGTCCTGGCCATCTTGGTCTTGCGCCGCGGCGACATCCCTTTTTCCAAGCTTTTTTGGCTCTTCGTCGCTTTCATCTTTGCCTGCGGCATGACGCACTTGGTCGATTCACTGCTTTTCTGGTGGCCCGTCTATCGCGTGTCCGGCATTCTGAAATTGATCACCGCCATCGTTTCGTGGGCCACTGTCATCGCCATCGTTCAGGCGTTGCCGATCGCGCTCAGTTTGAAAAGCCCCAGGCAACTCGAACAGACGGTCGATCAGCGCACGCGCGAACTTCGCGAGAAGGAGGAACGCATTCGCTCGGTATTCGAAGCCGTAGCGGATGGGATCATCACCTACGATAAGGATGGGGTGATCGAAGCTTGCAACCCGGCTTGCGCTCTCTCTTCGGCGCCCCGCCCGAGCAGTTGATCGGCGCCTCAGTCGGGCAGATTTTTCCCTTGGAAATGAGCAATCTCATCTCCAAGCCGGATAGTTATGAATTAAATGCCCATCGCCCGGACGGCGGCCAATTTCCCGCGCACATCTCGATCGCCGAATTCAGCCGCGACGGCCGGCGGATGTTCACCGTCAACGTTCACGATCTAACCGCGACCCGTCAGGCAGAGGACGAAAGACGGCTTCTGCAATCGCGGGTGCAACATGTGCAGAAACTGGAAAGTCTCGGCGTGCTGGCCGGCGGCGTGGCGCACGATTTCAACAACCTGCTCGTCGCGGTAATGGGCCATGCCGAGCTATTAGGGGACATGGTGCCGCCCGGTTCGCTTCAAGCTCAAAGCGTCTCGGCCATCAACAGCGCGGCTAACCGGGCCGCCGACCTATGTCGTCAGATGCTTGCTTATTCCGGGCAAGGGCGTTTCGTCGTTCGCGCTTTTCGGTTAGAGGACATCGTTCGCGAAACGGCCGCGATTCTCCAGACTTCCCTGCCGGCGACAACTCGAATGCACTTCCATTTCGAGCCGAACGTTCCGGCCATCGAAGGTGATATAGGTCAGATTCGCCAAGTGACGACGAATTTGCTTTCCAATGCCGCTGATGCCATCGGCGAACGCGGCGGAACGATCGACGTTCGGACGGGCGTGATGGACGTTGACCGCGCCTGGTTGCAATCGACTTTCGTTTACTCGGAACAGCCAGAAGGCCGATATGTGTTCGTTGAAGTGCGAGACGATGGTTGCGGCATGGATGCCGCATCCCGCGCGAAGATGTTCGACCCCTTCTATAGCACCAAGGGCACTGGGCGAGGCCTGGGGCTGTCGGCGGTGCTGGGCATCATTCGCGGGCATCAAGGCGCCATACGCGTCGATAGCGAGCTGGGCAAGGGAACCACGATTCGCATGATTTTCCCGGAAGCCAGAATTCCTGTTGAGCCGCTGCCGCCGCAACAATCCACGCCGACGCCTTGGCATGGCGAAGGCCTCGTCTTGATTATCGACGATGAAAAGGATGTCGTCCATAATGTGAAACAAGTTTTGGAGGCAGCGCATTTCAAAACGTTGATCGCACTGGGCGGTCGGCAGGGGATCGAGTTGTTTCAGGAGCATCGCGACGCTCTTCGGCTCGTGATTCTCGACTTGATGATGCCCGACCTGGATGGCGCGGAGGTGTGTCGTGAAATTCAGCGGATACGCCCGGGCATGCCTTTGTTGCTTTTCAGCACCTTTGACGAAAACGAAACGTCGGCCCGTTTCCCAGGGCTCGCGCCCGCCGGAATTCTGCATAAGCCCTTCACCTCCAGCGAACTGCGCGATCGCGTCCGCGACGCGATGCTGAAAGTTAGAACCTAGCGCGGCGCCGCTTCACATGCTTCCTCTTCACTGCGATTGGCTTTGTCAGGAACCGGATGGCGCCATTCGATTTGATGGACCATTGCCCGAAACTATTCTGCCCGGCTCCTTCAACCCACTGCATTTTGGGCATCGCCGGCTGGCCGAAGTCGCCGCACGTAGGCTCGCTCGATCTGTTGCGTTCGAGCTGAGCATTCACAACGTTGATAAGCCCGAACTTGACGAAACCGAGATGAGGCGAAGGATGCAACAGTTTGTCGGTTATGCCCCCGTGTTCATCACGCGGGCTATGACTTTCGAACGCAAGGCCCGCCTATTCCCTGGTGCTATTCTGGTTATAGGCGCGGACACTGCCGAGCGCTTGCTCTCACCGCGTTACTACGAAAGCGACGAAGCACGCATGTATTCGTCGCTCGTGACGATCCGCAATTTGCGTTGCCGATTTCTGGTGGCCGGACGCATCGGCGAGGGTGAACAATTCAAGACTTTGTCGCACCTGACAATCCCTTCAATGCATCACGATTTATTCGAAGGAATCGACGAAAAGGATTTTCGGTGCGATGTTTCGTCGAAAGCGATACGGGCAAATGATCCCCATTTGCCATGAATTAAAGATCAAAGGCAAAGCATTTAGCCCCCGGTGAATACACCGGGGTAACGTTCGCTGGGCGTGGCGAATACGCCGGGGGGAGTATTCGCAGACCCCCCGTAAAACTTGTCCCACGCGGGGGATAAGCTTCCAGCTTGCCACAAGTGCTTGGCGCACTGGAGCGCTTTTCGGCGCACAACGGTGGACAAGTTGGAAACTTGTCCCACGCGGGGCGCGTGGGGTAAGCTTCCAGCTTGGGCCAATAAAAGGGACGGTGTAGATTTTCGCGGAAGCGACGACGAAAATCCATGCTGCGCCGCTTTCTCTGATTCTTACAATGTCCACTTTCTTTGTTCAAAGAGATGAGCCAAGCAAAGTTTCGGATGAAATCTTGTTTACATGACAATAAGTTGCAAGTCGGTTCATAGTTGTATTAAGGAAAAACTTGTATTTTGGAGATTGCCCGGTCAGTTTGCATATTCTTGCGATTGCGAAATTAGCGATAGCGCACGATAAACCATCTTGATCAATGCATTCGAGGCTTTCAGCGAGTTCTTTGAGGCGAACGGGGTCTTCACATCCCAACGCTTGCTGAAAATAGAGTCGGACATCTAATTTGTTGACATTAGAAAATGACAGTACCTTTGCAATGCAAGCCTCGACCCAACTGAACGCCTTCTCTGGCGCATTGCAATCAAGTTGATTTATGAGTTCGGCAGCCCACCAGTCGTAGCCTGCACAATACTCCTCTCTAGCTTTTTGTAAAATCATTTTGTCTCTATGAGAAAAGGGAATAGGCGGCAGGGTATATTCGCGAAGCCATGTCAACGATTTACGCTTTGCAATTCTTCTGGCCCCTGTATCTTTGGCCCGAACGCAAGCAGCGCGGGCTTATTCAGCAGCCGCGAGTTCAATTTCTTCCTCAACGCCATCGAAGACAACTTTGAGGACGAGGCGACCACCGAGCGCACTGCGCATAACTTTGCAGCGTAGCGACGCGGGAGTCTTCTCTCCCCTCGAGCTTGGACACGGCAGCCTGGTTTATCCCCATCCGACCAGCGACCTCTTCCTGCGATAACTTAAGCTTCTGCCGAAGTTCCTTCATCCGGACCGCATAGGGCGCGAGCGTCTCCATACGGTTCTTGATCAGTTTGACGCTCCTCATCAAGGCCGCCTCAAAGTCGGTGAAGTGTTCGTCTGCGGGTTCGCCGTAGCCGTGCTCAGCGTCCGAGGTGAGCCCGAAGCCGCTGGCCTCGCGCCAATCGATGGCGAGATGGTAGCCAACTGAAAGTCGGACATCCATCGACCAGAAGCCGTCTTGGTGGAGAGGCTTCTCAAGGGAGATCTGGGCGCTCGGGAAGACATGGGAGAGAACGGCATGCATCAGTTCCATTTCGTTCATCGCTCGATCCTTTGTCCGTTCATGCCTAACTTCTCAAACTCGACCAACTCAGTTTTTCGATTGGTGATGAGGACAGCACCACCGTTCCCGATATACGTCCGATGCCCTTTCTGTGTGTACAAAATCACGTCAGTAGTGCCCGTCGGTTTAGCGTAGAGGGGGTGAGGAGGATACATTCTCCCGCGCGTCACCTCTGGCATGTCTGTTGGGTCTCTTGCAGTACCGGAGTACTCGTCTTCGATTTCGGTGAGAATGCGACTGATTTCTTGGAGCGCGTGATCGTGCGAGGTGAAAGGGGGCAACCTGTCAAGCCGCTCGTAGAAGAGAGCGATACGTCCATGAATGTCCATCGGAACGCTTCTCCGTGGCCATAAACTACTGTACGGCACATCGGGTATTCCGTCAAGGGAATAATCAGTGCGTGGAGCACGGCTTATTCAATGTTTGCAATTAGTGCTGCTCCTTTTCCTCCTTCCGGACTGCAAAAAAAATAATTCTGATTCTAAACTCGCCTAAGCTTGGTATGTGAGTAATCGATGCGGCGAACTGTTCTAAGTCGGAAGGGGTGGAACGGAGTGGATCTCGCAAAGCCTTCATCCACGCTACGAAGACGCAAGGGAACGCCTCAAGGGTTATCCCAGGAAATTGACACTCGCGCGACCGGGCCGGGAACGCGCAGGCGGATAAAGGGGATTGGGTCATCGAGGTCAATATCGCGTTCGATTTGCACGTAACTCGGTGAGATGCGCATCTTCGATTGGTAGTGCATGCTCAACACGACTTCGCCATCTTCTGGGACGATGTTCGCTAAGGCGATCCGCTGCGCGTCCGCCACGACCCAATCACCTCGACCCTTGAGGAAATAGCTTCGCTTGCGCTCGATGACAAACAGGAAGCCGGGTCCATTATCGTTCAACTCAGATACTGGCTTGGCAAAAGGTAGACGCCGAAAGCGGTCGATCGATTCTTTCGTCCAGCAGACGGCCCAGCCGATGTTATAGCGGTCGCAAAATTCGGCGATGTGGCCGTCCGTCCACTCGTCCAACGGCTTTCCGCCAAGCTTCCCCTCGGCCAGGCGCGCGTACATATGCTCGATGTGTCCGTTTGGGTCGAGACCGCCGAGAAACGGGCGTTCTGTTTGCAGTGCTAATAGCGCCGTCCAGCCCTCGCCCGGCCGATCTTCCCAAAGGATCCGTGCCTCGGCGGTGGTCCGCTCGCGCAGTTCCTTCACGATCGATTCACGGTCCGGGTTCAGGCCGATCTCAAGGCGTGGCTGAGACGATGCTTGTTGTGGCAGATCGATGAACCAGACGATGACGGCCAAGGCGCCGATCAGGGCGAGCGATCCAAGCGGCCGCCAGCCGCAGCTTCTCCCCAGCCTGTTTGCGGCAACGGTGAGTGTCATGGCCGCCGGCAACACGAGACACCACGAGGCGATCAAGAGAAACTTCTCGGCGCCGAAGTCGGTCAACATCGGCCAGAACTTTCCGGAGGCCGCCACGAGAACGTATTCGAGTGTGCCGAACGCTAGGAGCCAGGCGGCCGGGGCGTTAGCTCGAAGCATGAGAAGCAGGCCAAGCAGACCTGTGATGGCGATGCCAATGTGAATCGGATCACCGGGAAGCAGGCTGCTCCAGTTTTGGGCCAGCGTCGGCCAGAAAGGGGCGGGCGCCGCTAGTTGTTCGCCGCCGGGAAGATAAACCCAGAGGTTCTTCGCCCAATCGATCAACCAGATCGCATTAAGCCCGAACGCAAAAAGGACAGCCGCGATAATAGCGAGATGCCAAATGGCGCCCTGCCGAGTCGCCACCCATAGGTAGTAGAGAAGCAAAAACGGGAGGAAGCCGACAACGAGCAAGGGCTGCGTATACCAGGCGAGCGCGGCAAAAAAGGTCATCATGAGCCAACTGTCCATGCCGGGATCGCGCTCGAATCGCACGAACCAGGTGATGTGCAACAGCACGCAAATTCCGCCGAGCAACAGATCCATATCGCCGGCCAACAGCAGCGCTTGGCAGGGCTCCGACCACCAGAGGATGCCTCCTAGTAAACCCGCCAGACAGCAACGGCCCGGCGGCAGGTCGATTCCTCGCCCCATAATGATGAAGGCCAGCGGCACGAGCAGGCAACCGATAGCGAGCGCAAGCTTATAAGCCGAAGCGTGGCTCCCGCCGATCATCTGAGCGAATTCCGCCGGTCGGCTGCCTCCATCGAACACGGGTGTTTTCGGATAGCCGGCCTGATAGGCCGGATCGAAGCAGCAGCTGGTGCCGTGATCTTTCCACGTTTGCGCGCCTAAGAGGCCATGGTAGAAATGAAGCGGATGCCGGCCGGACACAAGAGGGCGATCATCGGTCAGCGAATCGAATTGGGAGTCGAAGGTGAAGAGGCGCAGCGTCAGCCAACCCTGAGCAAACAGGAGTGCGGCGACGATCAGCAGCCAAAGCGGCCGTTGGCGAAATCCGACGGCAGTGGAAACGTCCATGTTCCCCTCGAATGGAGTGGAGGAGAAGCGTAACCCGGATGCGCTTAGTTGGTCAAGCCGGCTTTCGGAACGGTTGGATTCCGGAGTGCCGATCATCCTCTCGCCTAACCAAGTCAGGCCGCGCGCTGCATCTGACAGCGTCCACGAAGAACGGCAATCTGGCGCTGGCGGATCTCATCGGGCGAGTAGGGGTCGAAATCGACGGCGCCGACAAGAATATGCTTCAGGACTTCGCAAGCCCGGACGCGGACATCCAACTCACGGCGTTCGAGCGCTTCCAGAAGCACCGGTACGGCGGCCCTTCCTTTTCTGACTAATTCTTCCGTGGCCGTGCGCAACGTTTCGTTGCTTCGGAGTCCTTCGACCCAGCGACGCAGTTTTTCTTGTTCGAGAATCTGCTCCATTCCAAATGCAGCGGGAGCAGCCGGCGCTGGTTGCGGCGCCATCGGCCGAGTCGGCGTGCCGAAAGTGTTGTCGGAGAACGTTGTTCCCAGATATTCGTTGATGGCGATGGGGTCGTTGATCAGCTGCTGCGGGGTGCCGGCCGTCACGACCTTGCCGTCTTTGATCAGGTAGCTGCGATCGGTTATCTTCAGCACTTCGCGCACATTGTGATCGGTCAGCAAGATGCCGATTCCCGATTGCGCCAAGGCTCGAATGTTCGATCGGATGTCTTCAGTCGTTTTCGGATCAACTGCGGCAAACGGCTCATCAAGCAGGATTAAGAGCGGCTCGCAGACGAGACAGCGGGCGATTTCAAGCCGGCGTTTTTCGCCGCCTGAAGTGCGGGCCGCTGAGTTTTTGCGAATATGCGTCAGATGAAATTGATCGAGAACTTGATTGGTGCGATCCCAGCGCTCTTTTGATGTCAATTTCCGCCCCAGGCTGCGCGAACGCGGCAGTGCTTCCAGAATGGCCAATAGGTTCTTCTCGACCGACAGTTTTCGAAAGATGCTCTGCTCTTGCGACAAATAGCCCATGCCGAGCCGGGCGCGTTTGTACATCGGCAAGTGCGTGATGCTCTGCCCATTGAACGTGACGGCCCCATCGTTGGGCGCAACCTGGCCTGTCGTCATCCGAAAGCTGGTCGTCTTTCCAGCGCCATTGGGACCAAGCAAGCCAACGACTTCGCCGGCATTGACGTCGAACGACACGCCATCCACCACGCGCCGGCGACCGTAAATTTTCACCAAACCACTAACTTCAAGGAGGGCCATCCGTGGTTCTCCGGTTGGTATGTCAACAGCACCGCTAGGTTTACACCATGCCTAAGGAATGAGCAAGCCCGTTGTCGAACCGATCAGCGAGCCACAAACATCGAGATTTGCTTCCTGAAACTCCAAATCGCTTGTTTCGGGACTTCATCGGCGCCTAACATTATAATGGACGCATGTTCAAAACCGGCAGTAGGGCGCCGCCGTGCAGTTGATCGAAAAACTATCTATTCTCGCCGACGCGGCGAAGTACGACGCCTCATGCGCCAGCAGCGGCTCGAAGCGTGCCGCTTCGAAAGACGGGCTCGGCAATGTCGAAGGAATGGGTATTTGCCATAGCTATGCTCCCGATGGCCGTTGCATTTCCCTGCTCAAGATTTTGCTGACGAATTATTGCGTTTACGACTGTCAATATTGCGTCAACCGCGTGACGAGCGATACACCCCGAGCCCGTTTTACCGTCGATGAAGTTGTCAAACTGACGCTCGATTTCTATCGGCGCAACTACATCGAAGGCTTGTTTCTCAGTTCGGGGATCATTCAAGACGCCAACTACACTATGGAGCAACTTGTTGCGGTCGCTCGAAAGCTCCGGCTGGAACATCATTACGGCGGCTACATTCATCTGAAGACAATTCCGGGCGCATCACCGGAGTTGATTGCCGAGGCGGGACTGCATGCCGATCGCTTGAGCGTCAACGTCGAATTGCCGACGGAAGCCGATCTGAAGTCGCTGGCGCCCGATAAGAAGATGCCGCAGATCGAACAGTCGATGATCGAAATTCGCGATCGGGCGACGGAAGCAAAGAGCGAACGAGCGAAGGGTTTTCAAGCGCCGCCATTCGCGCCGGCAGGGCAGAGCACGCAGATGATTGTTGGCGCCACTGCAACGGCGGATCGGGCGATCCTGGAAACCTCGACAGCCCTTTATTCGAAGCAACGCTTACGCCGAGTTTACTACTCCGCCTTCAGCCCGATTCCACATGCGGATGCACGCTTACCCGGGGAAGCGCCGCCGTTGGTGCGCGAGCATCGTCTGTATCAGGCCGACTGGCTGATGCGGTTTTATAATTTCAAGGCGAGTGAGTTGACGACGGCCGACAGCCCGAACCTTGATGCGTTGATCGATCCGAAACTTGCGTGGGCGCTGTGCAATCTGCATCTTTTTCCACTCGATGTGAATCGGGCGACGAAGGATGAGTTACTGCGCGTGCCGGGACTGGGTGTCCGTAATGTGTCGCGTCTGTTGCAGATTCGTCGGCATCATACACTGCGCGAAATCGACTTGCGCCGGCTGCGCGTTGCCTGGAGCAAGGCCCGCTGGTTCGTTATCGCTACTGACTATCGCCCCGGAATCGTCGGCCCGGACCCGGCTGCTTTCATTACCGACGTCACCAAAAAAGAAGTGCAGCGTTCGCTTTTTGATTGACAACAGTCCACTCACGAACTCACGCCATGCAAGAAGCCATCGCGTTCGATTATGAAAGCTGGAGAGCGGTTGCACGGAACCTCTTGCAGAGCCACGTGCCACCTGAGGAGATTGCCTGGCGAACGCCCGGCGAAACGCCTTCTCTTTTCGCATCGGCCGATCAAGTAGAAGTCGGTGCCTCTGCCAACCAGAAAGTGCCCAAGCCTTTTCTCGATCTGGCCCAGCGAGTTTGCGCTCATCGCACTCCTGAGAAGTGGCCCCTACTTTACAGCCTGCTTTGGCGTCTGACGCATGGCGAACCCCAATTGCTGGATTTAGCGAGCGACGCCCAGGTTTATCAGCTGCTCTGTTTGGACAAGGAAATCCGCCGCGACATTCACAAGATGCACGCCTTCGTTCGCTTTCGCATTTGCGTAGTCGATGGCGTGGAACAATACATCGCCTGGTATCGTCCCGATCATCGCATCGTTCGCCTGGCAGTGCCATTCTTTCAACGCCGTTTTGCGGCCATGCGTTGGGCGATCTTAACGCCGGATGAGTCGGCTTTCTGGAATGGTGAAACATTGATGTACGAGCCGGGTCTGCCACGTGAAGCCGCGCCCGCGGGAGACGAACTGGAAGTTCTCTGGCGAACGTATTACGGTTCCATTTTCAACCCCGCTCGCATTAAACTAAAGGCAATGCGGAAAGAAATGCCCGTGCGCTTCTGGGATCTGTTGCCGGAGACGGAAGTCATCCCCGAACTGTTACGGCAGGCGCCCGCCCGCGTCGAGACGATGATTGAACATCAAGAGGGATCCGCCATGTCCGCGCGACTTTCTTCCCGATCGGTTAACTCTGGAAACATTGCGCAAAGCGTCGAAGGGTTGCGAAGGCTGCGATCTCTATAAGAAGGCAACTCAAACGGTGTTTGGCGAAGGGGCCAAGCACGCTGCGCTGATGATGATCGGCGAGCAACCGGGCGACCAAGAAGACATTCAGGGCAAACCATTTGTGGGGCCAGCCGGCCAACTGTTGGAGAAAGTGTTGGAGGAAGCGGGCATCGAACGGAGCGATGTTTATATCACCAATGCAGTGAAACATTTTTCGTTTACCGAGAGCGGCCCGCGCCGGCTGCACAAAACGCCAAGCGCCCGCCAGGTGAATGCGTGCCGGCCGTGGATGGAAGCCGAAATGGATGTGATCAAGCCGAAAGGGATCGTCTGCCTCGGCGCCACGGCCGCGCAGGCCCTGCTCGGCCGCGACTTCCGCATCACCAAGCAGCGCGGGCAATTCCTCGATTTTGAGAAAGCCGAATGGATCGTCGCCACCTGGCATCCCTCCGCGCTGCTTCGTGCACCCGACAAAGAAGCCCGCGAACGGATGCGCTCCGAGTTGGTGGACGATTTATCGAAAGCTCGGGAGAGGTTGGTGGGGTGAGTGCGTAGTAAACAAGCGACGCATTGGCCAAAACCCCGCTTGGCAACGCCGTAAAGGATGTTGTGCGAACCATTTAGCCCCCGGTGAATACACCGGGGGCGTGCGCTGCGAGTGGCAGTCACGCTCGCCCCCCGTGTATTCACGGGGGGCTAAATGCAAAAAATCTTTCACGACGTTCCCGCCGGGGCTTTCTGACGCCGCACACCCTTATTTTTCCCCCTTTCCCGCTTCCACGCTTTTCCTAAGATATTTGGTTCCCCCCATCAGATTGGATGGGACAACGCAACCCTCCGGAGGATGATTTTGTGTCTGTTGTTCAAGTGAAGGAATTGCTGGAAGCCGGCGTGCACTACGGCCATCGAGCCAGCCGCTGGAATCCGAAAATGCGACCGTACATCTACGGCAAGCGCAACCTGATTCACATCATCGATCTGCGGGAAACGGTTCGAGGCCTGCTGCGCGGGCATCGCTATCTTTCGCAAATCGTCAGCAAAGGCAGCCTCGTGCTGTTCGTCGGCACCAAGCGCCAGGCCAAAGAAATCGTCGAGCGCGAAGCCGGGCGCTGCAACATGCCGTTCGTCAGCGAACGCTGGCTCGGCGGCACCCTGACCAACTACCGCACTATCCGCGGCCGTCTCCGCCGGCTCGAAGAACTGGAGGCCATGTGGCTTCCCGCCGGCGACAATCCGAACCGCGTTGACATGCAAGCCTACATCAAATCGATGATGACCGAATCGGGCAAGCTCGACCCGCACAAGGTGCCGGACACGGCCCAGATTCGCACCTATTCGAAAAAGATGATCGCCAACCTCTCGCGCGAACTGACGAAAATTCGCCGTAACTTGCAGGGAATCCGCAGCATGAACCGGCTGCCGGATGCCCTGGTCGTCGTCGATCCGAAGCGCGAATACATTGCCGTCAAAGAGGCCCAGCGCATGGGCATCGCGACGGTGGCGTTGATCGACACCGACAGCGATCCCGATCCGGTCGATCTGCCAATTCCCGGCAACGACGACAGCATCCGCTCGATCGAAGTGGTGCTCGTGAAGGCCGCGAACGCGGTGCTTGAAGGACGGGCGGCCCTGCCGGCAGACGATGGCAAGAGCGGCGGCAAGCCACGCGGCCCCGGCCAGCAGTATCAACCCAATCGGCCGCCACAACAACCACCGATGCCGGCCGCGCCCGCGCAACCCGTTGAAGCGCCGACATCGAACCCGGAACCCGCCCCGGCTGTCGTTGGATAAGCTGTTGATGGTTCATTATGAACCGGTGCGGTCGCTTGACTGGCCGGGTTATAATAACCATCAGCCAATTAAAGAGGTATCGAAATGAGCACACCCGTAACAGCCGCCGCCGTGAACGACCTGCGCAAACGCACCGACCAGCCGATGATGGACTGCAAGGCCGCGCTGGTGGAAGCGGGCGGCGACATGGACAAAGCAATTGACATCTTGCGCCTCCGTCACAAAGGCGTGGCTGTCAAGCGTTCCGGAAATGAGACGGCCGAAGGGCGTGTCGCCATTCAGATCGACCCCGCCACGCAGACGGCCGCGATCCTTGACATGCGTTGCGAAAGCGCGCCGACCGCCAAGAACGAACAGTTCATCGCCTTGGCCAACGATCTCGCCAAGCAGATCGTTCAGAAGGATGCCAAGACAGTTGAAGAGCTGATGACGCAGCCCTTCATTGGCGGCAACGGAACCGTTACCGATCGCGTCAATGAAGTGATCGGCCTGATCCGCGAAAACATGAAGCCTCACCGCTTCACTCGGCTATCCGGCGGCCAGTTCGGCGAGTACATCCATCACGATGGCTCGGTCGCCGCGCTGATCCAGGTCGAAGGCAAAGGCACGGCCGATGCCGCCATGCTGCGCGACGTTTGCGCTCACATCGTGGCGCTGAATCCGCAGTATCTGCGCACCACCGAGGTGCCGGCCGATTTGATCGAAAAGGAAAAGGCGCTGGCCAAGCAGCAGGTCGAAGCAGACCCGAAAAACGTCGGCAAGCCCGCCAACATTCTCGAAAAGATCGTCGAAGGCAAAGTGAAAACCTACTTCGGCGAATCGGTCTTGCTCGAACAACTGATGGCCAACCAGCAGAAGTACGACAAGAAAACGGTCGGCCAAGTCCTCAAGACAGCCGGCCTCGAAGTGACCAAAATCGTTCGCCTCAAAGTAGGCGAAGTTACTCTGTAATCAGGAACCAGAGGGGGGAGGACTTTGTCCTCTCTCCTCTGTCCTCTGTCCTCTAACACCTGACAAAGATGCCACATACAAAAAGTGCCAAGAAAGCTTTGCGGCAGACGGCCAAGCGCAATCTCCGCAACAAGACCACGAAAAAGGGAATCAAAACCCAGATCAAGAAATTCCAGACCGCTCTGAAAGAAGGGACGGCGGAGCAGAAACAGGCCGAGTTCCAGGCAGCCGTGAGCAAGCTGGACAAGGCTTCCAATGGCCGCGTCATTCATAAAAACACGGCTGCCCGGCGCAAATCGCAGCTGGCGAAGAAGCTCAGCGCCCCGCCAGTTGTGCCGACGGAAAAGAAGAAGTAAAAAGACTCCAGTCGCTGACGCTCCTGGCTCGCCTGTGAAAGCGGGCTAGCCGGGAGCCTCAGCGAACCGCAGTTTTCGACGCTATTTTCAGTTGTCGATGGCCGCGAGTTTCTTTTTCACCGCTTCCTGCTTCCCTTCTTTTTTGCTCTGTTTGTCGTGCTCATAGAGCTCGATAGCCTTGCGATACATTTCCTTCGCTTTCGCAGTCATCCGAAGCTTGACATAGACATCGCCCAAGTGATCCGAGACGGTGGGATCTTCGGCGCCTTGCGGAAAAGTCGCTGCTTTTTCGAGCATCGTGCGGGCTTCGGCAAGGTTGCCCTTACGAAATAGCACCCAGCCGAGGCTGTCGAGATAAGCGGCATTCTCAGCCTCGGCGTCCGGATCATCGTGGCGATGAATGCCATCCACTTCAATCGCTTTGCGAATCAGCCTCTCGGCCTCGTCTAATTTGAACTGGCGATCCGCCCATTGATAACCCAGATCATTATTCGCGGCGGGGTCATTCGGATCCTCTTCGAGGATTTTCAATAATTGCGCTTCCGAGCGTTCGTGATCTCCCTTGAAGTTGTAAATGGAAGCAAGCGTATAGCGCACCTGCTTGATGTCGGCCGCTTGAGTTTGTGATTTGAGGCTCTTTTCGCACTCGCCGATTGCTGCATCGTAACGGCTCGCCCGCGCCAGAATCCGCGCTTTACGGCAGCAATCGGTTACAGTGTTTGTCTCTTTGGAGAGTTCCATTGCGCAATCAATCTCTATCAGAGCTTCATCGACTTTGTCGGTTTCGCTGTAGGCCATCGCCAGGCAACGATGGAAGACGAGCGCAGCAGGTCCATCGGACTTGCCGGCACGTTCCAGGCCTTCCTTGCACGTACTGATCACGTCGGCATACTTGCGCTGCATCCAGAGGACTTCGTGCAAGCCGCCGTAGAAAGCGGCCTTCTGCTCGGCCGGCGCTTCGCTGAGACAATGGCGATAGAGAACTTCCGCTTTATCCCACTGCCTGCCGCGCGCCGCTAGTGCCGCAACGAGTTGCCATGTATCGAGCTTGCGCGGTTTGGCATCGGCGACCGCTTGCACCGCTGCGGGCAGCAGGGCGTTGACAATAGTGGGTTCCTGTTTCAAGACCTGCAATAGCGCTCGGCCTCGTTCGCGCCAACCTTCGCGCACATCGGCCGGCACTTCCTCTTTCGAACCGATTACGACCATCACTTTATCAATCAGATTGAGCGCCTCGACCATGCGCTCGCCCTTTTCATAAAGCTTGAAAAGCCCGCGATAGATTTCCGGGCTGACAAAGCGATCTGCCAGCGCTAGATAGACCGCTTCCGCTCGCGCCCAGCTTTGCGAATCCTCACTGAGCAGGCTTGCAAATAGCAGCTGTACCGGGAGGGCGTCGGGAACCTGGCTGGCATGTTGCTTCAACGCGGGCAGCACGTCGCTTTCACGCCCGAGCTTTCGCAGCACCAGGACTTTCTTCTCGTAGGGCTCTACGTCGGCTGGGCGATACCTCAAATAGATGTCCAAATAGCTTAGGGCGAGCGTCCAATCCTGCGGCGTGATGCAGACTTGAGCCATATTCCAGTTCAGTCGAACGGCCTTGGCCTTCAACTGCGGGTCGGCCTGGTGCTCAAGATAATCGCGCGATTCGCGAAAGGCAGCGATCGCTTCAACATACTTCTGTTGCTGCAGCAGGCACTGGCCAATCTTCTCGTATGCGCGTGCGGTCGCAATTCCATGCTGTTCGGCGGTTAATGTCTCGCTGCCAATAAGGTGCAGCCGATTTTCAATTAAGTGTTCCGCCAAACGTCGATAGCTGCTGATCGCCGCTGCGTAGTTAGACGCCTTCTCTTGCAAATCAGTCAGATCGTTCAAGATGGAATAGAGCAGCTCGGGATTGTCTGCGATGCGGTTGCTGTTTGAACCCTGAACCAAAACGGGGATGGCATCCAACGGCCTGCCATCGGACTTGATGAGCTTGGCAAGTTGCCAAGCCGTGCCGCTGTCGTTCGGGTCGAGTAGCAACACTTTCCGGCAACAGTCGAGGGCATCTTCTTCGCGGGCCAACGATAAGTAGAGTGGGATAAGGGCTCGGCTAGCGGCAGGGGTTTGCGGATCAAGCCGGGCAGCTTCTTCGAGCAGGCCGACCGCTTCGAGCCAGCGGTCGCCGCGATGGCGCATTACTCCCAGGCCGAAGATCGCTTGCGCTTTGCGCAACGGCTCGGAAGCTTGGCGCTGCAGTTTCTCCTGGGCAGTGAGTTTCTTTTCTTCGAGCTTGCCTTCGAATACTTGTGCGTGGCTGCTGCCGGACGATAAGAAGAGCAACACCGCGCACATGGCGCGAAGCCAGCGATTGATCGACATCGTTCGGCTCTCATAAGGATCGAGAAGGTCCGCCAACCGCCGGATAGTAACCGGAGGGCTTTATCCTGCCAACCCGAGCCTATTTCGGTTGTCGCGCCGATACGGAGTAGTGGCAGTCAGAGCCGCGACCGTGAGGAAGCGTTAGGGCCTCCGCTCCCTATCGGTCGCGGCTCTGAACTGCAAACTCATTGTTCGTTTTCCCACGATTTTCTCGGGTTTCGCCCTCGGGAAATATTTCCCGAAGGCGGTACGTCAGAATGACGGGCAATTGATCGTCGTTCGTTTGAGCAACGCCCAAGCGAGACGCTTGTGCTACGGAAGTTTGAAAAGTCATCGCGCGTTTTCCCACGATTTAATTGGAAAGGCCCTTCTGGAAATATTTCCAGAAGGGTCTGCCGAGCGCTTCAATCGGAGACGCGACCGAAAGGGAGTGGTGGGACCTCGCTCCCTTACGGTCGCAGCTCGGACTGCAAATTCGTTGTTCGTTTCCCCACGATTTTCATGGGTTTACGCTTCCGGAAATATTTCCGGAAGCGTCTGGCTGTTCGCATCGGGTTTAGCCCGGCGCAGCGGATAGACTAGCTTAGGGGCACCTGAAACGGAAATGCGAAATTTATCACTCGTTTGACGCTCTGCGTCAAACGTCTTCATCGACGCTCTGCGTCGTCTGCTTCTCCAACGAAAGCTAGACAATTCGGTGAACGTCTTAATCGACGCGGAGCGTCGATTAAGACGTTCGACGCAGAGCGTCAAACGAGGTGCACTCGTTACCAGTCTCTGCCTGGTAACGAGAATTACGAGAATACAGGCGAGCCGAGCGGCGTAAGCCGCCGGGTTCTGTCACTACCGAGACTCCACGCGATTAGCTCTTTGCAGCCGCCAACTTGTGCGTTCGGCCCGGCGTTGGGTAATTTCCTCGGCGAACAACTCGCGCACTTTCTTGCGAGCAAAGAAATCGATGACGGCCGGCATGAAGTGCGCAAACAACACCAACAGCTTGCCGCGGAGCGTCAGATTTGTATTGTTATGGCCCTTCTCGATAGCCCTGAGGGTTGCCTCGGCAACCTGTTCGGAAGTCATCCCCCGCATGTGGTCCATCTGCATCTTCGCTTTTTGTTCCAACATATTCTTCGAGAAGTTCGTCTGCGTCAGACCCGGATTGATAACGAGGACGTCAATGCCATCCTTGCTCAGCTCCGCCCGGATGGCCTGGCTCCAGCCTTCCACAGCGAATTTGCTGGCGGCATAAAGGCCCCGAGCCGGCAGCGCTCGTTTGCCGACAATCGACGAGATATTGACGATAGCCGGCTTGTTGCCCTTTTTCAGAACAGGAAGAAAGGCGCGCGTTGTCTCCGTCGTTCCAAACAGGTTGGTTTCCATGATTGAGCGCAGCACGTCGGGACCTGCGTCCGCGAAGTGGCCGGTAGCCCCGATGCCGGCGTTGTTGATCAATACGTCGAGCCCGCCAAAGTGCTGCATGGCGGCATCGACCATCTTTTGCCGATCGTCCGGCTTGGTGACGTCCGCTTGCACAACAACGAGGGTATGGCCATCCTTCGCGACTGTCGCGGCAAGTTCATTCAACAAATCGACGGATCTCGCCGTGGCGATTACCGACGCGCCGCGGCGCGCAGCCGCTTCCGCGAGCGCCTTGCCGATTCCCTGCGAAGCGCCCGTCACCAGGACTCGCATTCCTTTTAGATCGCGTCGCTGTCCCATATATTTCAGTCTCAATAAAGGCGCCGGCCGTGTGTGCTCAACCCCTTTTTGTTGTACCAGAGTTCAAGGGTGAAGCCATCGGGACAGAAGCTTGGGCATCAGCTAAACTTGCCTCATCGAAGCAAATCTGCCGATGCTAACGATTAAACGTTCTTCCCGAAAGGCGAAGTCATGCTACGGTTCCGAAATGGCTATATCGTCGGCGAATCGTCTTTGGCGTCAAACGCCGTAGTGATTGTTGATGACGACCGGATCGTTTATACGGGACCGGCTGCCGAAGCCACTGCCTGGCCGATCAGCGATACGTTTGATCTTGAAGGCGGATTCTTGCGCCTGGCTTTATCGATCTGCACATTCACGGGGGCGCGGGCGCCGATTTCATGGATGGTACGGAGGAAGCCTGGACGACTATTTGCAATGCCCATGCTCGCCATGGCACCACCGGCCTGACGCCAACGACAACGGTCGCGCGTCACGATCAGCACATGCTCTTTCTGGAATGTTGCCGTCAGTTCCGTCAATCGAGTCCCGGTTCAAAAGTGCTCGGCGCTCATCTCTATGGGCCTTACTTTGCTAAAGAAGCGAAAGGTTGCCATCCCGGGGAACATCTGCGGCCGCCGACACCGGATGATTATGAACCCTATTTCCAGTTTGCGAAGGATATTTGCACCGCTACCGTTGCGCCGGAGATTGAAGGGGCCGAAGCATTCGTCTGCGCCTGTCGGGCGCATGGAATTCGTTGCAATGCCGGGCATACCTATGCAACGTTCGCGCAAATGGAACAAGCCGTCAGTTGGGGAATTCAACATGTCGATCATCTGTTCTGCGCCATGTCCGATCGCGCCCGGCTAAGGCAATCGCAAGCTTTTCCCATGCGCGGCGGGGTTATGGAAGCGACTCTCTATTTCGATGAACTGACGACCGAAGTGATCGCCGATGGCGTACATCTCGAAAGCGAACTCCTTCGGCTCGCTTTCAAAATCAAAGGCCCGAACCGGCTGGCTTTAGTCAGCGACACCAACCGGGCGATGGATATGCCCGATGGCGAATATGTCTTCGGGGCGCTCGATGGCGGTGAACGGATCATGAAAAAGGCTGGGGCGGGCCTGACTCGCGACGGCAAAGGCCTGGCATCCAGCGTAGTTGCGCTCGATGAATGCGTCCGAACGTTTCATCGATTAGTGCCCGAAGCTTCGCTGGTGGAAGTCATCCGCATGGCGACATTAACCCCCGCCCGCATCCTTGGCCTTCATGGAGAAATCGGCAGCATCGTCGCCGGAAAGAAAGCCGACTTGGTTGTCCTCGACCCGAATCTTCAAGTGCGAAAGGTGTTTATTGACGGGGTGCGTCAAGGGACGCTGGCAAACGTATGAAGAGAGTGCGAAACCCGTCTTACCCTTCCCCTGGCTTTGCAGGGGGAGGGCAGGGTGGGGGCAGAGCGATTAGACCATCAACAGGCGTCTCGGCACCCACAGCGGTTCCACCCACCCTGCCCTCCCCCGCAAAGCCGGGGGGAGGGTGTGATGTTAGCGACGATTCGCTTCGAAACTTTCGCTTATGCGTCCGGCTGGGACGGTCAACATCACGGGTAGAGTTTACGGTAATGCTCGGCGATTTTGCGGACCGTTCCATCAGGATCATGGAGGCTCATTTGTTCCAGACGTTCGGCAAAATCGAGATTGCGTTCGGCCGCCAGCCGGGCGGCCCCCGCGCGCACGGCCGAGTCTCCGTCTTCGCTTAAGCGCTTGAGCCATTTGTTCAGGTCGAGATCTTCTTCCCTGGGCAATTCAACCAGAAGCCTCAGGCGGTCAATCGGGTCGGGGTTGGTCAGCATTCGGCCCAGCCGGATGTCGCGATCGCCCAGTTCGCGGCTGTGCAGCGACATTTCACACACTCGTCGAACTTCTGGATCGGGATCGTGCAACCAGCGGAGAAGAGCCTCGTCGCCGATCACCGGCTTGTCCACTCCTGAGGCGCCCTCGCGAATCGGGCCGAGCACCAGCAGCGCCGCTCGTCGGATCGTTGCTTCCGGATCATCGAGCAACGGCACGAGCGAGGGAAGGAGATTGAGTTCCGGCCGCGAAGCGACGCCGATGGCCAGGTAACGTTGTTCGGCGGCTTTGGCTTTAAGCGCAGTTGCTACCAGCGTACGCGCCTTAGCCGACGTCTCGACATTCTCCGAAGCCAAGAGTTCGGGCAGCAACTGCAAGGCGGTTAGTTGGCCGGCCAGCGCAAACGAAGGTTGTTCATCGAAGAAATCCTCGGCAAGACGAAGGGAGCGATCGTCTTTGGCGCCCCAGTCTGCCAGGAGTTTGCTTAACCCGTTCCGCGCTGACTCGCAGAGATTCGTATCGTCTTTCCGCAAGCATTTGAGCAAGCGCAAGCCCGCCGGTTCGCCAAGTGCGGTCAGCCGCTCCAACCAGATCGGCCTGTCATCGGTGGAACTTCGCTCGAGCCGGTAGGCATAGTAGCGCGATTGCAATTGCGACCTTTGCGAGAACGCGGCGCCGCCAACGAGCGCGATGATGGCGGGCAGCAACAGGAAAAGGATGCGCCGCCGACGTCTTGGCCTTAGTTCATCCATGATCCCGCATCCCTTTTCACAGCAATATAGATTTCGGTGGTTGCCGATCATAATTAATCGATGCCATGCGAAGCAAGACCAACCACGAGGCAGGATGATGGGTATGGGTTGCTAAACGATTCTGGCCCCACGACAGTGTGTCGAAATTTGTGCGCAGCGGAGCACTCTCGGCGAGGTTCAAATAGATCACGCGGCGTTTACTCGGTAAGAATTCAATATCGTTCAAACCGGTTATTCCGTGCGCGGGTCTTTGAGTACGTAGGTGAAACATGCTCGCCAACTGTCGCGTTGTTTTGGTGCAGCCGCACTTTGCCGGGAACATTGGAGCGACGGCGCGTGCGATGCGGAACTTCGGGCTTCGCGATCTGACTTTGGTGGCGCCAATCGCCGATCCCACCGCGCCGGAAGCCCGGCGCATGTCCACCCATGGTGAGTCAATTCTCGATGCGGCATCCATCGTCGAATCGCTCGATCAGGCGTTGGTTGATTGCCGGGTGGTTCTGGCCACCTCGGCCAAGGTCGAAGGCCTTTATCGCGAACATGGCTATGGCCGGCCGGATGAAATGCTGCCACGCTTGGTGCAGGCGCTGCCTGTTGGGCCTTGCGCTTGTCTTTGGACCGGAGCCAAGCGGGCTGAGCAATGCCGAGATTGCTCGCTGTCATGGCGTCATTCGCATTTTGACCGATCCCGAATATGGGGCGCTGAACTTGGCCCAGGCGGTCGCGATCAATCTGTGCGAGCTCCGCCGGCAATGGCTGCTGGCGCAGGAAACCGCTAATCACTTGAGTCAGCCCATTGCGCCGTACGAAGAGCAAGAGCGCATGTTCGAACGGCTGCGCAAAGCGCTGGAAGCCGTCCACTTTCTTTTTGGCGAGAAGGCCGAACCGTTGATGCATGCCGTGCGGCAGCTGATCGCTCGTGCTCAGCCTTCGCCCAATGAAGTGCGTATTTTGTACGGCCTAGCCCGACAGTTGTTATGGGTGGCCAAGCATAACCCTAAGCCCGACTGAGGCCGGGGTTGCGTTTAGTAAGATCGGAAAGTTTTTGCTGGCAAGCAGGCGAGCATAAAAACATTGTGCCGGCCGTAGTTCATGGATACAATTCCATTCTCACCTGATGGAGCGCCAATCGTGAATCAACTCGAATGTATCAGTCGTCGTCAAGCGTTACAAGCGGCCGCGTGCGGCTTCGGCTACCTGGCCTTTGCGGGGCTTAGCGCTAACGCGGCCACGGGTGAGCTACTACGCCCTCCGCCGGCGCCGGCGAAAGCCAAGCGCGTCATCTTCCTGTTTATGCAGGGAGGCGTGAGCCATGTCGATTCGTTCGACTATAAGCCTCGATTGAATTCCGACGATGGCAAGAAGTTTGATTTCGACGATGCCCGCGTTCTTGCCAAAACGGGTAAGCGGGGCAGCAATCAGCGCGTCATGAAGCCGCTTTGGCAGTTCGCTCAGCATGGGCAGTCGGGGCGCTGGTCATCGAATCTTTTTCCGGAGATCAACCGGCACGTCGATGATCTTTGCTTCCTACATGGAATGCATACGGAAGGCGTCGCCCATGGCCCGGCCACGCTCTTTTTGCACACCGGCTCCACCAATTTCATTCGCCCTTCGATGGGCTCCTGGATCAACTACGGCCTCGGCAGCGAGAACGACAACCTGCCCGGCTTCGTTTCGATTTCGCCCTCGTCCGGCAATGGCGGCCCGCGCAACTACGGCAATGCGTTTCTTCCTTCCGTCTATCAAGGCACCGCGATTGGGCGTGCCGGCGCGCCGGCCAGCGAAGCGACAATTCGCAATCTCATCAATCCGGAGATGACGCGCGAAAGCCAACGCCGACAGCTCGATTTGCTGCAGGCGTTCAATGGCGAACAGCGCAAGCGCTTGCCGGGCGATAGCGAAATGGACGCGGTGATCAATTCGTATGAGCTCGGGTGGCGGATGCAGCAGAACGCCCCTGACATTCTCGACCTTTCCCGCGAGACAGCCGCAACGCAGCAGCTTTACGGCATCGGCGCCAAGGCGACCGATAACTTCGGCCGACAATGCCTGATGGCCCGGCGACTTTGTGAAGCTGGCGTGCGCTATGTGCAAGTGACCTACGGCGACAACGGCGCCAACCCGGCTTGGGATCAACATTCCAACTTGCCTAAACATGGCGAACACGCCCGAGCGGTTGACAAACCGATCGCCGGCCTGCTTGCCGATTTGAAACGGCGCGGCCTGCTCGAAGACACCATCGTCTGGTGGGGCGGTGAGTTCGGCCGCACGCCCTATGCCGAGAGCAACGGCACAGGCCGGGATCACAATCCCGGCGGTTTCACCGTATGGCTGGCTGGCGGCGGCTTCAAACCGGGCTTCGCCTTCGGCGCCACCGACGAGTTCGGCTCGCAAGCCGTGCAAGACAAAACCCACATGCACGACCTGCACGCCACGATCTTGCACCAGCTTGGCCTCGACCATGAGAAGCTCACCTATCGCTACTCTGGCCGCAACTTCCGCTTGACCGACGTCCACGGCCGGGTGGTGAAGGAAGTGCTGGCGTAGGAAGGCGCCTTGACGCTTTGATCAAAGCTGAACCTCGTTAGCCGCGACGCGAAGGCTTTGCGCAGCGGAGCGCTTTCGGCGTCAAGCAAACGCTCCGCTGCGCAAAGCCTTCGCGTCGCGGCTAACTGGGCATTTATTTAACATGGCGCGCTTAGTTGCCCCATCGAGTCGTGGCATTCCAAGCTTTGTCTCGTATCCGCACATCATGCGCGATTGGCTCCATCATTCCTGGGGCGGTCTAGCAGAATCCCTCCCTTTCGCCTCCGGCTCGAATGCGTCTTTTAAAGCCGTTCAACGCGCTTATTTCGCGCCCGGCTCTTTCGTCGGCTTTGTTGCTGGCGGTTCAATCACTTCCATCATCGACTTTGAGAAGGCGGTCGAGCTGTAGCCGTACTGTTTTTGGAAGCGCTCATGCAGCCGCATCTGCACGGATGCCTGCTTTTCAGAGTCGCGCAGCGTCAAGCCAATGATGTTGCTAAGCTTATTTTGGGCGGTTTGTTGAGCTTCCGTTGTCTTGCTCGATTCATTCAAAACAACCCAGGCCCACGCCAGTTGTAAAGCGGCATCGTAATCCAGATAAGCGGGATGTTCTTCTTTACCGCTCTTGGCCAGTTGACTCGCCAGACTTGAAGTCAATTGGCTCACTACCTCTTTTTCATAAATGATAGGCCCCAGTGCGGGAAGGATGTCGTCTTCCAACTTCACAAGTTTTGTCGCTGCCGTTTGCAGGGCATCCAAGTCGCCGAAGGGCTTCGCGTCAAAAGCTTGCCGTAAGCTCTGGAGCAGCTTGGCATGTTCGAGACGAAGGCCAGGTAATTGGGGATCCGTCGCGTTGGCGGCTGCATGATCGAGAACGATGTCAAGCAGTTCCGTGGGCGCCTTCAGGAACGGCCTGCCCGGCACGCCGCCACGGCGTTGCTGACGCTCGCTCGGATTCTTTAGGTCGTGATGACACGAAGCGCAATCGAAGTGGGCAAAGTCGAGCAGGCCGCCGTTTTTCGCTTTGTCCGCCGCATCGGCTGCGAGCAAGTTTAGGGCGGATCGAAAGCCCACAAGAGATCCGTAAGCCAGCGCGCGAGCGTCGGAGTTTTCATTTTTGCGATAGTGGAACCGAGTTTCCAGACTGGCCGCATTCTTACTAAGTTCGTCAGCGAAGTACTTGTTGCTCTGCCCTGGGACGGCATGCCTTGGTTGTTCGCGTGCGTACGTAGCCAGTTCCAAGGGAGGCAACGGCGGGTGGCCGGCTGCATACATTTCGTGCGTCACGAATTTGTGTTCCGCCGCGCTGCCGACATGGCACGAGGCACAGCGCTCGGCACGGATAGCCGGGTCGCGTAAGTCGAGCTGGCCCTTCTCGAGTTTAGCAGCAGGCAAGCGCTCGCGCCAGTCGGTTTCGGCATGGTCCAACCCCCAACTTCGGTCAACGATTCCATGACAGGCTTCGCAGCTTACGCCGAAAGCGCGTGTCGAAACGGGGTTTTTCCAAATCATCCAATAGTGCGTGTGTGACGTCATCAGCCGTGCAACCGGCCGGCTTCCACGATGTATCGACAGCATGGCAGGTCAGGCACTCGGCAGCGCGAGTTACTTGATAAACTTCGCCATTCGGTAGCTTTTTCCGCGATGGCGATTGCTGTAAGACTTTCTCCATCTGCCAAGCCAAGTTCGGCTTGCCGCCCGGCATGGCCGTTTCCTGCGGGATGATGGCACTGAAGGCCTTGCGATGGAGATCCTGCGTCCACCAGATATTCGCTTCATCGAGGCGAACCATCTTGCGGGCTTCAGCTTTATAGTCTGGGTTTTTCAATTTCACTTCGTCGGTCTGATGGCAATCGATGCAGCGCTCGACATCTACTGAGACCTTTGGCGGCTTGCGTCCCTTGCCGGCAACGATGGTGACGTCTTGTCCGTATGTCGGTGCGACAAGAAGGAATACTAACGGACAACACGCGATGATTGCCCTGTAAGCTGAAGAGGCGAGCGCCGCGCAGCGTCTTACCCTCCCCCTGGCTTTGCAGGGGGAGGGTGGAGGACGAATACCTTGCCTTCATCGTTGTTGGCTCCGCTCTTCGCTCGACTCCGCGAGCCGTTCAAACTGCTTGAGCAAATCACCCATCCCTATCTTAGGGGGACTGTTTAGCCCCATCGGATAGGCGAGGCCCTTTCGTATCTGCAACAGAGGTGTATGCTCACCGCCATTCGGCGAAGCGTAGTTAAGCGCTGCCAAGCCAAGGTAATGTTGAACTAAACTATCCCAATCCAGGTTGTTTAAATGCTTTCGGTCTGCAGACAGTGCATGGCTTGCAAGCGACTGTGCGATTTTGCGTGCTTCAAACGGTGCAGTCTGTTCACGCTTCAGCCAATTATCGAGCAATCCGAGCACAACAGTGCATTGCTTTGAAATGTCCGCAGGAGGCAATTGCTTGGCTCGTTCCATCATCTCCTTCAGTTTATCGATCTCTTTGAGCGTTGTTGGTTCGGCGCCGGGCATCGCCGGCAATAGGGGCGTGGTCCAGGTTCCCCAGCGCATTAAACCCGCGTTACGTTGCGTTCCTTCAATTGGCTTAGATTGATTCCGTTCCGTTGATAGCGGAGCATGGCAAGCGGAGCAATTGTACTCTGCCAGTTCGGGCCAGGGCGAGCGACTCTTCACGGCCGAGTCAGCGCGCGAACGCAGCAATTCGACTGATGTCCGCGCACTAATGATTTGTCCCAACACCCAGGAACGAACCTCAAAATCTGGCGCCTTCTCCTGCCAATGCACTGCATTCTTGGGGTGATGATGATAGCTGTTGTATTCGAACATCAGGCGAGGATGGCCTGCCGCGATCAGGTCGTGATTGACTTCGCGCGTCGCATCTCCAACATGGCACGAGGCGCAAAGCCGTATGCGAAAGAGGAGATCTTTCGTCGGGTAGAGGCCGTGCGATGCCTTCTCATTGAGTGAAAGACTTGCAAAGGACGATTGAAAGTGGGTTGTCAGATAATGCTCGGCCGGGCCGTGACAACTCTCGCACCCCAATCGGCTCGATGCCGCTTTCGTCCCATGCCCCGTTGTTTCCGCGTGGCACTTCAAACAAAGGATGTTCTGGTGAGCAGGCATGTCGCCCCCAAGACGGCTGACAATTTGCCTCGAAAGCTCATTGAACAACACTGCAAAAGCACGAACGTGAGGATCGCCCGCACTCCACGTGCTGTACTCGCCGCCGCGCTGGTTAACAGGGCCGCCGTGACAGCTCGCCGACGCACATGTAGCCGCGCCTACGTATTCTGCTTTTGGCAATTGATATTCGGCGATCGCGACCGACGCGGAAGTCGATGCGGTCTTCGGTGAAACAGATTGGCCAAACGAAACAGCCGCAGCGCCGGCCGCGCTGAGGATCAACCAGGGGATGATGCGCGCCAAAGCCGACAAGCGAAAACTCCCATCGGCCTTCTAAGGCCGATTGTCGGGATGTAACGAGAAATGAAAAACGAGCTTCTATCAGTTTTTCGAGTTGGCCCTGCTTTGTCAAGGAAAAGGCGTCAGTCGATGAATCATCACAACCAGCGATTGAATCGCCGCGGGAGCTGATAGCGGTTGTAATGATTGCAAGGGGCTGGTCCGGTCAGAGCCGCGACCGTTAGGGAGTGGTGGCCCCGCTGCCTAACGGTTGCGGCTCTGACTTGTACGTTCGCGCACCAAGTATACTAGCTTAGGGAACTCGGATAAGGATTTGTTCAATCGGACAAATATCATTCGCCTGATGACCGTGTTACAGGATCAAGCCCCTGCAAGATCGCGCCGAGCACACCGGCATCGCTTGGGTAAACGCTAGGCAACAGAACCCGTAGCGGAATCGGAACTTCGTCCATCCGGTAAGCGGTGCCCGAGCGGTGTACGCCATAAACAGCCGTGGTGAAGCGAACGGCGGCAGGAACCGCAGTCTGGATCGCCGGCGATTCCAAGGCAATTACGGGAATCTTTTCCAACGCCTTCAAAGCGGTCTCGGGGAATTCCGCGATCGTTTCGCTGCCGATAAGCAGGCAGGCATCGACCTCTCGGCGGGCAAGCATATCGGGCGCGGAAAACTCTCCCGGATTATAACGGGGATATCCCAGCGCCAAGTTGACGGCAAAGGGATACCCGGTCTGCCAAGTCAACACGCTGTCTGCGCCGGCAACATCGCCGAGCCGGCGCATCCGGCGGGCGTAAAAACGTGAGAAGGCATTCAGATCCGTAACCAGTTGCAAGAGCGCCTCAACCTGGCGATGCCCTAGCGCTCCATGGGTCAGATCAGCGCCAAAGAAGACAATGCCGCTACGACAGGTTTTCACTCGCTCGGCCAGCGAGCGAAGCCCTTCCAAAGATGTGCCGCAGGGCGAGGAAGGTTCGATGCCGCGTATCAAAGCACGGAGCGTCCAAAGCGCTTCCCAATCTTTGCCCGGTTCGATACGCAGAAAGAAATCGGCGACGCGGGCCGTTTCGTTTTCTTCGGAGGCGACGACGACCAAGTAGCGCTCGGGGTTTGTTTTTTTTGAACTCGCGGTATACCGCTCGATATGTCGTGGATGCGTCGTTAGCGGATCTGATGCCCAATAGATAACCAGGTCGGCACGGTTCTTCACCTCGCCGAGCGAACAGGTCGATTCTCCGACTTGTTGCAGCGCAAGTAAGGAAGGCGCGTGCCCGGTGGCCGCCGTGGTGTCGATCGTGGCGCCCAGGCGGTCCGCAAGGGCCACAGCGGCTCGTTGGCCTTCGGTCGTGCTTCGCGACAGGCCATAGATCAGAGGCGAACGGGCCGCGCGAAGGATCGCGATAGACCGTTCAATTCCCTCATCAAAAGTGCCTGGGCGACCTTTAATGTGCACTGCCTCAGAGGTGGCCCGATTTTGCGCGAGAAACCAGGGCTCGGCCAAATGGCAGGCCCCTTCTGCTTTAACGATATGGCCATTTTGGACGTTAATCGTCAGGTCGTCGCATACGCAGCCGCAGACGGTGCAAGCGACGTCGGTATAGGTCTCCATAAGGACTCAGTTTATGACAGTTTTTGTTCTGCGACGGCCTGACCATGAGGCAATCAACACACTAACCGGACGCGTCAGCGAGGCAAGCCCCGAAGCGTTAGTTTTGAAGTTGCGCGGTACCAAGCGGCTTCGAGGGTATTGAGAGCCCGAAGCGCAAGCAAGGGAAGGCGTTAGGAAAAAATAGGCCTTTCCTTGCTTGCGCTTTGGGCTCTCATTGACTCAATAAATTCGTCGTGATTTCGCTAGCGCACAACTTCAAAAAGCGTTAGCGAGTTTCTGCTCACTGCTTTTTTTACTATAACGTTGACGCTTCGGGGCTTGCCTCGCTGACGCGTCGGATTAGTGTAAGGCGCTCGCTACGAATTTGCACACGGCTCGCTAACCCTAGCAGCATGAAATCTATTTCGAAACGCACCATCGCCCGTGCAAACTTATCGCTCGACGAAAAGCGGCTCCAGCGCTACAACCAACGACAGGGGTGTGGCGTGTCGTTCTCTTTTTCTATGGGGTTTTGGCTGTTCCTGGTGTTGCCGTTGCTCGTTGCGCTCTTTGGGTATGGCGATAGGCGACGGCGCGAGGCAAGAGAGCGCTTCGGACTACCGAAGGCAATTGAGGCGCTATCGACTCTCAATAGTCGCCGCCGGCGCTGGTCGCGGCTCTTGCTTCTCTTCTCTTCCGCTTTGTTAGTGATTGCGGTCTCCGGGCCGCGCTGGGGTCGCGGAGAGTCGGGCGTTGTCGTCGGCAGGGATTTGATGATCGTGCTCGATTTGAGCAAGAGCATGTTGGCCGACGATATGCGATCCCCGGATGGCCGCGAGAAAGAGCGTTGGCAGGCGGCACAAGCAGGCATTCGCGATCTGGTCGCTTCTCTCAAACAGCGCGGGGGCCATCGGCTTGGGCTGGTGCTGTTCGCCTCCCGACCTTGGATCGTTTGCCCGCTGACGACCGATTACGATCACTTTCTGATGCGCTTAGATGAATTCGACCCCGCCGCCCCGCCGCCGGAGATCATTGCCGTTGAAGAGGAGCCGGCGCCATCGGGTACGCGAATCGGCGCGGCCCTTGCCGAAGCGGTGAAGCGGCACGATGCTCGATTTGTAGGGTATCAAGATATTCTGCTGCTCAGCGATGGCGACGACCCCGCCGCCGATCGCGATGTCGAAATTAAGCAAGGCATCAACGCTGCGCGTGACGCCCATATTCCCGTCAATACGGTTGGAATCGGCGACCCGAACAATGCAACCACTATAGATTTCAAACGTCCAAATAATGACATCGAATTGCTCGGCCCTACCCGCCTAATGGAAGAGCCGCTCAAAGAAATAGCGCAAAAGACAGGCGGGCTTTATCTCCCCGCTCAACGGGATAGGCCCGATTTGAAAGAATTTTTCAGCAAACAGATCGAACCCCGACCGACCCGCGAAATAGCGGATGAATGGCTGCCTCAGCCCAAGTCGCAAACACTCTGGTTCATACTGGCTGCGAGCTTGCTTCTGCTCGTTTCGTGGTGGCTGGATCGGTGAGACGACATGGCCGAAATTAATTCGGCTCACGCTATCGAACGGTGGGACGTCACTTGATTTCAGGCTTAAAGCCTGCGCGAATCGCTTGAAGCGCGCATGGGAGTGATTACGACGCCCGAATTTGATATTGTCGGTTCCGGCCGTGCAGTCGAAGAACGATGGCGAAAAATCCAATAATCGCCATCGATCCGCCGAGGAGCCAAAGGCCGATTGCCACGCGGTCTCGCTCGCGCAACGCGCGCACTTGGTCCGGCAACAGTTCAAATTCCATCGTCATTTTGTACATGCGCTCCTGGCTGTCGAGGATCTGTTCTTCCTGAACGGAAACCACCTTTGCTTTCATGTCACGGCGGATACTCTCCACGTCGGGCACGTGATGGATCGGCGGTTCCTTCTTGGCCAGCCAGACGCGTAGCTTGTCTTGAAAATTACGCAACGCGCTCTCTCGAGCGGAATCGGCGCTGGAACGAAACTCGCCCTGCACGCGGAAATACTCCCTGCCATCAGCGGTTTCCGTCGGATCGCCATTTACTGATGGCATGTCGGCAAAGGTCGCTGATGTGCCCATCAGGACAACAACAAGCGTCATGGCGCTGCCTGCACACCTATGCAACAATGATTTGTACATCGCGACCTCCAATCAACGGGTGTATTCGTAAAGCCGGCGTAAGAATCGTGGTTGATAGGGCGGCGGCGGCGTATGCGCGGTGACCATCTGCACCACGGCGGCGGCACTGGCGAGAACGAGCATGAAATAGCCCACCGGCATAAATCGAGGCTGAGTTTCTGCCGGGCCGCCCATCATCATCGCCAAGGCAAAGGCGAACACAATCATCCCCCAAAAGGCCGTGGCGATTAGCGGAAACAGGGAAA
Organism: uncultured Planctomycetota bacterium; assembly: GCA_963718635.1. Classification (GTDB taxonomy): domain Bacteria; phylum Planctomycetota; class Planctomycetia; order Gemmatales; family Gemmataceae; genus JAIOQJ01. The sequence continues at coordinate 1,674,215 of OY970367.1, forward strand.
AGCGCTCACGGCGTTTGCGTTCGGCACTTAACCACCAACGGGGAATGAACAACGCCATCGCGAAACAAAACATGTAACCGTGCAACATGGTGTAGCTAGTCTGCGAGGCGCCGGCCAAACTGGTATGGACGCCGCGATCCAACGATTGGGGCACGGACCAGCCATCAAGCCAGAAAACGCCGATGCCAACCAAGGCGCCCAGCGTGCCGAGCGCCAGCCGACGCGACATGCTGCGTTTTTGCCCTTCCCAGCCTTTGGTGGTGATCAACACCGCCCACGAGATAGCGACGATGGTTAGGAACAGCGATCCGAGCGAGCCCCAATCGACAACGCCCGTCACCAATGCCCAGATGCCCGTCAGCGGCGCGGCGGCCAGCGGTGCACCGAGCAACGAAGTGCAGAGTTCAAGAGCTTTGCTGTTTTGATTTGAAAGAGGCATCGGCATAGGTTTTCGAGTCAATTCCGCGTTTTGGGATGGAATAGCGAGCGTTGGCGACTGAGGCATCGCCACAGGCAAAGGCTGGCCAACGCGTTCGACTGCCTCGATCATTTCACTCATGTTCGCATAGCGAGACTCTGCCTTCTTGTTCAACGCCTTTTGAAGTATCGCAATATAAGGCTTGGGAACCTTCCGCATGTCGGGTAAATCGGTTTGATGCTTCAAAGCTATCTCCGCCCAGCTTTCGCCTTTAAAGGGGATGTCGCCCGTGAGCATTTCATAGAGCATCACGCCACAGGCATAGATGTCTATCTGTTTGGAATAGGCGCCATTGGCCACTTCCGGCGCCATGTAATGAATGGTGCCGACGTTGCTCGAATGCGCCAGTTGATTGGCCTCGACCGATTTGCTCAGGCCGTAGTCGCCGAGCTTCACCGAGCCGTTTTCGAGAAAAAGATTGCTCGGCTTGATATCGCGATGGACGACGCCATGATCGTGCAAATAGGCCACTGCATCAGCGGCCTGGAGGAACCAATGGCGCGCCTGTTTTTCGGAAAGGCCGTTCGGGTGGCGGCTCAGAATCGCACTGAGCGGTTCACCTTCGACGTACTCCATCACCAGCCAGCGGTCGCCCTTGGCATCGACCTGTAAATCGTAAAGGTGAACGAGACCGGCATGCTTCAGATTCAAGCAGTTAGCGATGCCGCGAAGTTCGGTCCCTTGCTGGCCGTTGATCAGTTTGAGGGCCACTTCTTTGCCACCATCGCTGACGGCAAAGTAGACTTCGCCGAAGCCGCCCTTGCCCAGGCCGCGTTTGAGCGTGTAGCCGTTCAATGGTCTATCGCCCCATCGGTAGGTGAACTTCATCTGTTGCTCCGTGAGGTCACCGGCTCCAACGCAAACGAGAATGACTCCGAACTTACACAAACAGGCGCTGACAGCAGCGCTCTGCCTGAACTCTTTTTTTCACCTACCGAAAACTCACTGTCCCAGCGTAGGCCCACCTGATCGTTTTGTCGAAAAAGATAGAGCGGCTTTTCGAGCTCAGGCATCGTCACATGCACTTTTTCGCCGGGGCCTAAGACGATCATGTCGTCCATCAGCAAGACACCATCTACTGCCATGGGGAGCCGTCGGCCCCCTTGAACAAGCAGCTTGGCGGAGAGACATCCTGGCACCAGTTGCAGGAATATCATGCCACAAGCGCCAAGCATCAGGCGATCGCCCGTCCGCAACAGCGTTTTCGAGACGAGCGAACCATTCACTGTAACCTCTCGACTGCTCTCCAACAGATACGATTCTTCATCGCGCAACAGTGTTGCATGGATTCGGGCAATGTCCGCTGTCAGTGGAATATCGATCGGTCCAGAGACCGGCGAAGCTTGCCCGATCACGACTCGCGAATTAAGGCAGACAAGCCAACTCCCTACACCATCAATCCAGAGAAAAAAGCGCCGAGGGAAGGAATGATCCAAACGCTCGGTCGCTTTTAAGTCGGCCATGTTTTTAACTTCCAATTGGTCGTTCCGAGCCGGACGAGTAAGCGACGATAGCATTGAAGCACCATCGTTTAGGCGTCCCGCTCGGATGAGCGATTCCTAACCACTGAGACAGCACTTAATCCTTCGTGATGATCTTCACTTCTTCACCGACATTCTTGACGACATGATCGAGGCCGCCCATGATCTCGTCAACCGTCTTGTCAGCGGCTGGGCTCTTGGTGAAGGTGTCGGCTACACGCAGTTTCTCGCGTTGCACCATGATCCGCTTGCGCAGGTCTGTCAGCGACGTTTTGATCTCGCCCATTCGGCTGCCGTCGTTCTGGTACTTGCTGCGGATCTGCTCGACCTTCGCCATCTTGATCTCGGCTTCCATTTCGTCCACAGCGCCGGTCAGTTCATCCTTCTGCTTCAGCATTTCCTGCAATTGCTGCTCGACCAGATCGCGCGTCTGCTCTTGCGTGCCGAGCGCCTGCTCGCGTGCTTTCAGGCGAGCTTTCAGGTCATTGTGCCGTTTCACTTCGCTCATCAGCAATTCTTTTGCATTGCTGTAGTTTACCTTACGAGCCCCCCACTGGATGTACTCCGTTTCCGTCGCGGCCTTGACGACTTCGCCATGCTTGCGGACGGCCGTCTCGTTCTCTTTCACTTCCTTGCGAATCTCATCGACATCGCGATGGAGCAAGCGCACGTTCACATTGGCCTCGGCCAGATCGCCCTTCACTTTATCGATGTCGCCATCGAGTTGGCCGACTTCGCTCTTGATGCGAGTCAGTTCCATCTCGGGCGTAACGCTCGTTTCAATTTGCGAACCCACCCGGCCTGCCCAGGCCCGGAAATGGCCGCCCGCCTTGGTTTCACTGACAATATAAGTGCCGACGATGCCCAAGACGGCAATCGCGAAAATCCGCTTCAACATGGCAAAATCCCCTAAAAGTAGTTGATCTCAGCCGCCGACCGCCGGCCGAGCTGCTGCTTCACGAAAGGTTGTTCGCTGGTGGTGAGCGGGATTTTGAAGATTTTTGGAATAGTGAAGAATAAATTTCGTTTCCAGGCTTTGACTGGGGATGGGTCGTCAAGGCTCTGCCTCGCGTGCGCTACGTCGACAGATCAGGCTCGTGCCATGGGAGTGCGCCAACGGATTCTGGCGAGCGGCGTGGCGTAAGCCCGCCGTGGTTCCGGGCCCACGGCGGGCTTACGCCACGCCGCTCGCCAGAATTGCCAGAAAGAGTTGGCGCACCCATAGGGTTTCCGCAAAGCGCGCTGGACAGAATCGCCATAGTTTTGCAGAATGATACCGCTTGCGGCGATTCGGCTCTAAGGATGGATGCCGAATGCTATTCCATATACAGAGTCAGCTAAAGTGGCGTTGCTCAAGAATTTGCTGAAGTATGGCCTGGGATTGGGCCTGCTCGCCTTCGTCGTTTACCGCAATTGGGATGGCCGGGACGGCGAGCCCGGTCTCAAAGAGGTTCTGAATCGACCGATCAACATGGGCCCGCTGGCGCTGGCCGCGGCCATAAGCATCGTCGGCTTGATCGTCACGTTTCTGCGCTGGCATCTTCTCGTGGCGCAGTCGGACTCACCTTTTCTCGTTATAACGCGGTCCGGCTCGGGTTGCTGGGTTATTTTTACAGCAACTTTCTGCCCACTTCCGTCGGCGGCGATTTGATCAAAGCTCATTCCATCGCCCGCGAACAGAGCCAACGCACCGTTGCCGTTGCGACGGTCATCATCGATCGCGTCATTGGTTTGTGGGCGCTTGTCTGTTTCGTCGCTCTTGTCGGCAGCATCTACTGGTTGCTCGACGATCCGCTTCTTAAGAACCCGGACTTACTGCGCATCGTTCAATATTCGGTCGTTATCGTGACGGCAAGTTTAGGGGTATGGATCATCGCCGGGTTCCTCACCGATCACGTCGGCAAAGACTTCGGCATCTTCCTCGAACGCATTCCGAAGGTCGGCGGTTCCATCGCGGCCTTTTGGAACGCCTGCTGGCTTTATCGCACCAGATCGTTTGCTGTCATGCTTGCGGTGTTGATGTCACTGGTTGGCCATCTTGGTTGGGTGGTCGTTTTTCACCTGTCCGTGCGTGCGTTCGAAACACCTCACCCCGATGTTGATGTCGGCACGCTGGCGGAGCATATGATCATCGTGCCGGTGGGAATGACAATTCAAGCCCTCTTCCCCTCGCCCGGCGGCATTGGCGGCGGCGAAGCAGCCTACGGCGGCTTGTACAAGATCCTCGGCAAGCCAAAAGCCAACGGCACCATCGGCTGCATGTCTCAACGCGTCATTTTCTGGAGCATTGGCTTTCTCGGCTATTTCATCTGCTTGCGAATGCACGCGCATCGAAAGAAGCAGCCGGATGTTGAAGAAATCATCGCGGCGCCGGCCGACCCGGCTACGGTTTGAATCTGATTATTTATTTGATTGAAGTTATCCACGTTGCGGAAATTTCCATTGAACCCAGCCGCGCCCCTGTTTCATCTGCGAATCAGGTGTCATCCCGTAACCAATCCGAAATCATCGTTGTCGTGTCGTTGAATGTAAGTTCGTTTTGTTCCACTTTGAGTTCCAGACAGAGGGCGGGCAGGTCGTGTGCAAAAAGTTGAAAACGACGAAAAATCTCAGTGCCGCCGGGCAGTATTCTGAAATTTGAGGCGCCACGAAGCCAGTTGCGTACAACGGTGATGGCTTCACGAGGCAAATTGTTATGCACCTGAATGTCCTGACCTGCTATATCCGATAAGAACTGCTGATAACGGTAAGGCGAGCTATCGAGGATGAGACACACTTTTTGTTTTTGCTTGGCCAATCCAAAGCGCTTTGCGGCTAGGAACATCCCAAGTTCCAGAGGCATATTAAACCGTGGCAAGCCGCTACCCAATGTCGCTTCGGTCCGTGAGATATCGTGGATTCCGTACTTGCATTCTGAAATGATTTTGAAAATCTTGTCAATTCGCACCTCGCTGCCATCATCAATTTCTAGAGCGCAGCGGGGTCGAAAACCGCAGTCGAAGACCGCAAAGATCACGGCCTCGAAAATCGGCCGGTATTGGGCATCAAATGGGCAATTGATAAATACATCTTTCGCGTAATCACTCCGCGGCATTCGACACCAACCGCTGCGGTTGCTTTCGGCTTTTGCGAAGGGCAGCGACTTTCTTAATTGCCTTCAAAATCTCCGAACGCGGAATCGAACTGCGTCCTTTTGGCGCCAGCACCACAGGCCGACCCTTTCCTTTTTCGTTCATCGTAGCTCCCGTACGTCTGGATATCCTGATTTTGCCACCGCGATCTTCCTCGCATTATCCTACCAAAAGCCACATCACGCACTCCGTCGCACGGCCCAATTCGTGATCGATTCCAACATCGTCCGGTGAATGGAGTGCGGCAGGTCATTCAGGCAATCGCGTGCTTTCTCCGCATATTCTTCCGCGCGTAACTGAGCGGCTTCCAAGGCGCCCGTTTCGCGCAAGGCCACATGCAACTCGCTGAAGTCGCAGTCGTTCTCCTGTAATTTTTCGCGGAAGCTTTCAGCTTCCGCAGCAGTGACGCGATCGAGCAGAAAAATCAGCGGCAGAGTCAATTTGCGTTGAGCCAGATCGGTGCCGAGTGTTTTGCCGGATGTCTTTTCGGTGCCGACGAGGTCGAGTACATCATCCCCGATCTGAAAGGCGATGCCGAGGTTGTTGCCGAAGTCCGCGAGGCGCTGCGTTTGTTCGGGATCAGCGCCGGCATAGAAAGCACCGAGACGTCCGCAACATTCGGTAAGCGCGGCCGTTTTGCCTTCGATGATCGCAAAATAATCTTCTTCGCTTAGATAGAGATTGCCGCGCTCCATCGTTTGCAGCAGTTCGCCGGCGCAGACGCGATTGGTCGCTTCGCCGATCCACTCGCAGGCGCGGGCGTCTCCGATGGTGCTGCTTAGATGAAAAGCGTTCGTGAACAACAGATCGCCGAGCAGAATGCTCGTTTTGTTGTCCCAGCCGGCATTGACGGTGCGCACATGCCGGCGCGTGTCGGCCTCATCGAGAACGTCATCGTGTACGAGCGTTGCCGTATGAATCATTTCGACAACGGCTGAAAGCACGTGATGCGCATTGCTGACTTTGCCGCAGGAATGGGCGACGAGCAGAAGCAGCGTCGGCCTCAGCCGCTTGCCGCGGTAGTGGTTCAGGTGTTTAACAAGAGTGCTGAAACGCGAACGATAAGGCGCCAACGTCTGCTGCAGAAGATGCTCGACCTGTTCGAGGTCGTCGCTAAGCAGAGCCTGCGGCAACCCCGCGATCCTGACGGCGGGTCGGCCGTTCGCGATAACCGGGGTGACCATAGTTGCCTCCTCGCTCGTAAATCGAATTAGCGCTGTCTGCTCAACCTTCAAAGACCGCTAACCATCGGACCGTTTGAATCCGCCACTCTTGCCGCCAGACTTCTCTTCGAGACAAATCCGTTCAACGCTCATCCCACGATCGACCGACTTGCACATATCGTAGACGGTCAACGCGGCGATGCTGACGGCGGTCAAGGCTTCCATCTCTACGCCAGTCCTGCCGAACACTTTAACCGTTGCTTCGATCTTTAACAAGCTGTCGCCTTCATCGGCAAAATCGACCGTCACGCCGGTGATTGGCAACGGATGGCATAGAGGAATCAGGTCGCCCGTTTTCTTGGCAGCCATGATCCCTGCCAGCCGGGCCACTTCGAGAACATCGCCTTTCGCCAGGCCGCGATCGCTGATCAAAGCGAGCGTGCCCGGCAGCATACGCACTAAGGCACTGGCCTTGGCGAATCGCTCGGTCTCCGGCTTAGCCGAGACATCCACCATCCGGCTGGAGCCGCGTTCGTCAAAGTGCGAAAGTTCGGGCATTAGTCCAGCCATGGGAAGTAGACTACCAAGATAGAAACCGCAAGGGAGAGAGGAGAATAACAATGAAAGCCAGCTGCCCGGTCAGGCGAGCCGAACTGCGGTAGCAACCGGATGAAAGACAATTGCAGCGCCAGAACTCGATTGCTTATGCAATACGGCTCGCCTTGCTCCATAAGCAGCGCGACCTTTGTTCACGGCACCAGCGGCCCTTCAGGCGCCATCGGCATCGCGTTCACCGGCGGCATAATGTTCGCTGCTGGCAGCGGCAATGGCCGGATGGAAATGTCTTTGTCCGCTTCAAAGACACGACCATCGGCGAGCGTCAACTGAACGGCCACCCGCAACCGACTGGCAGTCGGCGGCTTTTTCCAGTTTAAAGTGACATGATAGCCGCTGCCGAGTAGGCCGCTCTTCCAAGCTCGGCGAAGATCGGTCGCGTTGATTTCCCACGTGCTCAGCGGCACTTTAACGCCGCCGGGCATGATCTCCCAAGCAGCCACCGTGAGGACGCCGACCGTGCGCACCGGTTGGCCGTCCTCGTCGCGCGGCACGACAACGACAAGCAGGGCTTCATCGCCGGGCAAGCGATCGTCGTCGATGCCTCCGGTGCCGCTGGCGAGGATGATATCTTTGGGAGAGACCGTTCCCGAGTTGTCCGCGAGCGGTTGGCCTTGTTGCCGGCTCATGAAGTCGCGTTCCAAGACTTCATTGACCGAACGAGTCCGATTCAGTTCCGCCTGCGTTTCGCGAAGCAGCCGTTCTTTGGTTCGAAGCTCGGCTTCGACCAAGTCGCTGCGATGCGCTCGGCAACCGGCCGCCACGAGCGACAGAACGAGCAGGCTTCGTGCGATGGCGGCTCGCCGCATACGATTCCGTCCCTACGTAGCCGAATTCGCCAGAATCCGGGACTTCCTTTGCCGAAACTTCCATTCCGACGACGGCGGCTACGAGAAGCGCTGGCGCGTTAATTCTCGATCGCCGCAGGTCGATGCGTTGCCGGCAGCCTTTGCAGAACATGGTCCACGATGCCGTAGTCCATGGCTTCCTGGGCATCCATGAACTTATCGCGATCCGTATCCTTTTCGATCTTCTCGAGCGTCTGCCCCGTATGCTTCAACAAGATATCGTTCAAGTGCTTCTTGGTGCGGATGAATTCCTTCGCGTGAATCAAGATTTCAGTCGTCGTTCCTTCCGTACCGGCAAGCGGTTGATGGATCATCACGCGCGAGTTGGGCAGCGCGTTGCGTTTGCCCTTCTTGCCTGCACACAGCAGCACCGCGCCCATGCTGGCACACTGGCCGATACAGTAAGTCGAGACGTCGCAGGTGACGTACTGCATCGTATCGTAGATGCTCATGCCGGCCGTCACCGAGCCACCGGGGCTATTAATGTACAGGTGGATGTCTGTCTTCGGGTCCTCGAACTGCAGGTAGAGCATCTGCGCCACGATCAGGTTGGCGCTGACGTCGTCAATCGGCCCTTGCAGGAAGATAATGCGGTCTTTGAGCAATCGGCTGTAAATGTCGAAGACGCGCTCTTCCCGCCCGCTTCGTTCCACAACATAGGGGACCAGAGGCATCGGGTTTCTCCATTCGAACACCCGCCCTCATCGAAATGAATCGGACGGCGGGTGAGAGTTCATGAGTTGATCCGCGCGAGCCGTCCCGGTTCACCGGGGAGTTGCAAGGAATCGGCCTAAGAGACGCGCGGCAGGGGTTGTTCCGGTTGAATCAGCGATTACTTCTTGATGGCCTGGTCGACCTTTTGCAGCACTTCGTCGACCAGTCCGAACGCCTTCGATTCCGTGGCATCGAAGAAGCGATCGCGTTCCGTTTCTTTCTCGATCGATTCGATTGGCTGCCCGGTGTGCTTCGCCAGAATCTCGTTCAGGCGTTGGCGGTCCTTGACGAATTCATTGGCCGTGATCTCGATGTCGGACACTTGGGCATAGGGAACCTGACCCCAGGGCTGATGGACCATCACTTTGGAATTAGGCAGCGCGTAGCGCTTGCCTTTGCTGCCGGCGGCTAGAATGATCGCGGCGCCGCTGGCGGCCATGCCGGTGCAGTAGGTGCAGATCGGGCACTCTAGAAACTGCATCATGTCGTACATCGCCAGCGTGGCGGAAACCGACCCGCCCGGGCAATTGATGTACATGTGAATGTCCTGCGTCTTGTTTTCATACTGCAGGAACAGAAGTTTCTGGATCGTGATGTTCGCCAGGAAATCGGTAATCGCCGGATTGCCGCCGGTTTCCGGCGAGCTTCCCAGAAAAACGATTCGGTTGTCGAGCAGCAAGTCGCCGGTGGACATGTTCCGCATGCGCGTGTAATCGCGATAGCGTTGAACCTGCGGCTCGAACAGCGGGCCCGTCCCATGATAAGGTGCATTCATCGGAATCCCTTTCGGTTCATCGTCGGTTCAGTCAAGAAGACGCGGGGCAGTTGAAATCAATACTCCGTCGGCGAGGGCTCGCGGTTGCTTTCCAAGCTCGCTTCCTCCGAAACCACTGCTACACTTCCTGCATCGTCTTCTTCAACGATCTCGACGTCTTCATAAACGGCATTCTCCAGGACGACGTCAAGAGCGCGGGTCTCAAGAATCTCCGTCGCCAGAGCTTCAATCAAGTCATCCTTTTCCATGCGGGCTCGCACTTTGCGCGGGCTTTCATCCCCGCGGGCCGCGATGCGTTCGATCTCGGCATCGATGTCGTTTTCATCGATTTCGATGTTTTCGAGTTCGCCGATCTTTTGCAGAACGAAATGCTCGCGCAAAGCGAGAGCGGTGCTTTGCACCACGTCTTGTTCGAGGACGCTGAGCCGGCCGCGGATTTCATCATCTGACATTCCCGACGACCGCATTTCCATCACGCGACGAGCAAACGCCCGCTTCGATTGGCGAACGAGCAGGTCGCGCGGCAGGTCCCACTTGGAGCTGTCGGCCACCAATGCCAGAATTTGCTGACGGAACGATTGTCGCTGAATGAATTCTAGGCGACGCTCGAGGCCCGTAGAGATCAGTTCCTGAAATTGATCCTCATTGCGCACGCCGAACTCTTGCAGCAAAGCCGGCGTCAGTTCGGGTAAGCGGTTGATCTTGATGTCGTTGATTTTGAACTTGGCCGTGATTTCCCGGCCTCGCAAGTTCGCGCTTGCCTTGGTTTCCGACATTTTGATCTTCACCGAGCGTTCGTCGCCAACTTTAGCGCCCACGAGCGATTTGCCGAAATCCTCGGCCAAGCCGTCCGGCAACGCGAAACGCTTTTCGACTTTAACGCGAACTTCTTTCAAATCGTTGATCTTCTGTTCGCCGTCGAACATTGAAACATCGGCGACGATGAAGTCGTTCAGCTCGACGTGAACGTCGTGCCCTTCTTTCGGCACCAGTGTGCCGGAGGGCTCAAGCAATCGGCGTTGAGCGTCGTCGATATCCTTTTGGGTGAACGTTTTGGTCAGCCGCTTCAGGTTCAGCCCGCGATAGTTGGGCAGATCGAATTCGGGCCGCACTTCGATGTCGAATTCGTAGAAGAATGGGCCGTTTTCCGGGATTTTAATCGTGTCCGGATTGAGGTCGGGAGGCGCCAACGGCGAAATCTTATTGTCGGTCGCCAGTTGTTCGAGACTGGCCATCAACACTTCGGTGCGCACCTGCTCTTCGACACTGGTGCGGAAACGGCGTTCGATGATTTTGCGCGGCGCCTTGCCAGGCCGAAAACCGTTCAGCGGCGCTGTCGTGTTACGGACCAGTTCCGTATATTTTTCGTTGAAGCGTTCGTCGATCGCCTGACGATTCACTGTCACCTTGATGTGCTTGCGGCAGGGGCCGGCATCGTGGATTTCCACAACTTGGTCGAGCTTCCCCGCAGACGGGTCGGGCATCTCCGCCACGGCGGCGCCTGCTTCCGATGGATCCGTGCCCGCGTTCGTTTCGTCCGACATGCGTAACCCCTTCAAACAAAAGAAGCCGGGAAGCTCGGTTTTCGGGCCCTGCCCCGATAGACCTCGTCTTCACGGCCTGCGTACAAAGAAGCGGAAAGCGGGTGATGGGACTTGAACCCACGACAACCTCGTTGGCAACGAGGTACTCTACCACTGAGTTACACCCGCAACTAATCCATTCATTGCTACATTATACCGCCGGCATCGCGTTTTCAAGAGAACGCGCTATAGCTCGGTCTCATTATACGTTCGCCAGACCCGTTCGAGTGTTATAGAAGGGCGCAACGCGTCGGGAAGAGGGATTCAACGGAGTTAGCCGATTTCGTGGCCGCGCCGTTAGCCGCGACGCGAAGGCTTTGCGCAGCGGAGCGCTTTCTTCGCATCCGAAAGCGCTCCGCTGCGCAAAGCCTTCGCGTCGCGGCTAACCGGCTTACTTCGCATCTCGCTACTTCTTGTTGAAATCCCCTGCATGAATAATGACCAACTTCGAAGGATCAATCAGCTTCTTGGCGGCGGCGGTGATGTCGTTCGGCTGCAAGGCGCTGATGTTCTTGTCGAGTTCGGCATAGAAGAGGTAGGTTCGGCCGTAGTCGAGCCCGTTGACGAGTTGCGTCGCCAACGTACCGTCGTTGCTGCGTTGCACCTTCAGCGATTCGGCGAAGGCGTTCTTGCCTTCTTCGAGTTCCGCCGCGCTCACGCCTTCTTTCAGATACTTCTCGACCACTTCGCTGATCGCCTTATCGACCTTGCCGATGTTCTTCGGGTTCGTGATCGCAAAGATCATCTCGCGCGAGCTCTTGTCTTTGGCGTCGGCGGAGTAGCGTGAGCCAATGCCGTAGGAAAGACCCTCTTCACCCCGAACGCGATTGCTCAAGCGGGAAGCGAGCGGGGCGCCTCCTAATAGATAGTTGCCTACCAACAAGGCGGCGTAATCGGGGTCGGTATCGTTGACGGGCGCCATCACGCTCGCCAGGTAAACGGCGTTTTCTTTATCGGGCGTCTGGATAACCTCCGTGCTTCCTTTCACGTCGAACGTATAAGGACGGTCGATGCGGGCGTAAGGAACCGCGTTCTTCCAATCCTTAAGGAAATTCGCGACCGCAGCCAAGGTAGTGTCGGGCTCGAAATCGCCGACGATAGAGAGTTCACCTCGATCTGAGCCGATCTGCTCGTATACTTTTTTGAAGTCGTCGAGCTGAACTGCGTCGAGCCTCTTGATGCTTTCTTCAATAGTCGGAATGTAGCGGATATTATCCTTATCGTAAGGCTCCAACTTGCGTCGCATGGCCGTCACGGCCAACGATTGCGGATCGGTCTTCGCGCGGCTGTATTCTTCCATATTTTCACGCTTCAACACTTCCCACTCGGCCTGGGGAAATACGGGCTCGCGAGAATCTCCCCAACCAATTTCAAAGCCTCGGCAAGTTCGTTCCTTTTCACCTGCAACGAAACGGAAAGCTCACCGGCGCGTAGTGCTGACGCCTAGTTGTGCGCCGAGTTTATCGAGCGCATCGGTCAATTCCTGGCGGGTATGATGCTTGGTGCCGCGGCGCATGAGCGTGCCGAGCATATTTGCCGCCGTGTTCAGATCGTGCAGGCTTTTCTCCGATCCGAAATGTAGATTGAGCCGCAGTTGGACAATCTCACCTCGTGTTTTCTTCGGAAGAATGGCGTATTGGATTCCTTCGAGCTTGCCGCGCGTTACGCGCTTTTCGATGTTCTGCGGCGAGGTGTCGAACGCTTCCCCCTTGGCGACGCTTTCCCGGCCTTTGTAATCTTTCAACAAGCTCGCGATGTCGGGCGTTTCCGGAATATTCGCGCGCTCGGCTTTTTCCGATGGATAATAGACGCCGACCGTGCGGTTGTTTCGCGTCAGATATTTCTCGGCGACGCGGTTCACATCATCGACTGTTATCTTTTCGACGCGATCGCGATTGAGGAAGAAAAGACGCCAATCGCCCGCGGCCGCCCATTCACTCAACTGCACGGCAAACTGATCGGTGGACGAAAGAATCTGCTCGTTGAACTTTTTGAAGCGCGTTTTGGAGCGGTTCACTTCTTCTTCAGTGATCGGACTCTTCTTCAGGTTTTCGAGAGTTTCGAGCATGGCGGCCTTGGCCGCGTCTTCGCCCTTGCCTTCGACTTTTGCCGTAATTTCGATGATGCCCGGATCGTGCCACGCGTAGACCGAACCGTTCACGCTCGTCGCCTTCTTGCTTTCAACTAGCGCTTTGTAAACTCGGCCTGAAGGCGATGCCGTCAGCGCGTCCTCCAGGATTTCCACAGCCGGGAAATCCGGGCTGGCGCCGGCGGGTACGTGATAAACCACGCCCACCGCACCCACCGTGCCAACGCGGCGCAACACGACTTCGCGCTCGCCATCTTGTGCAGGTTCTTCCGTGTAGGTGTTGGTCAATTCGCGCGTCGGCTTCTTCAGGCTGCCGAAGTATTTGCCGATGTATTCCATCGCCTTCTTCTCATCGAACTTGCCGGCCACGATAAGCATGCAGTTATCGACCTGGTAGAACTTGCGATAAAAAGCTTGCAGGTTTTCGATCGGAACCCGTTCGATGTCCGAGCGATTGCCGATAGTTGACTTCCCGTAGTTGTGCCATTCGAAGGCGCTGGCCATGATCCGTTGGCTCAGGATGCGCTCGGGGTTGTTTTCACCCATTTCGAATTCACTGCGGACGACCGTCATTTCGGAGATGAGATCTTCGCGCTTGACGAAACTATTGAGAAGCCGGTCGGCCTCCAGATGGATGCCGAACTCGAGATTCTCGTCTGTGGCCGGCATGGTTTCAAAATAGTTCGTGCGGTCGACCCAAGTGGTTCCGTTGAAACGGGCGCCGTGGTCGGTCAATGCCTTGGGAACTTTGAGAAAAGTCGGAGTGCCCTTGAAGAGCATATGTTCGAGCAAATGCGCCATGCCGGTTTCGCCGTAGCCTTCGTGCCGCGAGCCGACAAAAACAGTCATGTTGGTGGTGACAAGCGGCTTGGAATCGTCGGGGAAAAGGAGAAAGCGAAAGCCGTTGTCGAGCCGATACTCGGTGATCCCTTCGACCGTGGTAACCTTCACGGGGTCGGCCCCCTGGCTCGAATGCGACATCGACAACGCTCCGATGATTGCGAACAACAAGCGAAACTTCATGAAATCCCTCCATACGGTTCGGCTCTGACCGCCCTTCCTGCGGCTTGCAAGAAGGCTGGTTGGCAAATCCGGGTAAGTAGTTCATGGTGGGAGTGCAGCGGCAGGTCGTCAACCCCCTATATCCGTTGACGCACCCTTTGCGTCTTTGCTCCAGAATTCTTCGTAGTAAAGTACGGCGCCTTTATGTACGATGCGGCTTTAACTAAGCGATGAGTGCGGAATGGAGTCCCGATGGCGTTCGCATTTCGGATGTTCGGTTCAAAATTCAGTTTGTGCTTGCTGCCAAGCGTTGTCTGCTGGCTCTTCGCTAACAGCTTGTGCCAGGCAGCGGATGGCGTGCCGGCCGCTTTTTTCAAGAAGCATTGTTACGAGTGTCATGGCCAAGATGCGGAAGAGGGGCGCATAAGACTCGATCCGCTGCCTGCCACGTTCGAGACGAAACAGCAGGTCGAGCATTGGAATCAGGTTTTCGAGAAGATCGAATCGCGCTCGATGCCGCCTAAGAAAAGAATGCAGCCAACAGCCGTCGAACGGCAGCAAGCACTGGCAGTGGATCGACGGAGGACTGTCGGCGGCCAGCGCCGCCCGCCAGCGCAAAGAAGGCCGGGTGGGGTTGCGGCGGTTGAATAGGGTTGAATACGAAAATACGTTGCGCGATCTATTGAAAGTCGACGTCGATCTGAAGGATCTTCTTCCGGAGGATGACTCGGTCGGCGGCTTCGATAACAATGCCGAGGGATTACGCATTTCCGCGGTTTTGATGGAACGCTATCTCCAGGCGGCCGAGGCGGCGCTCGATGCTGCCATTATCCGGCAGCCGAATCAGCCCGAAGTCGTGAAATATCGACACAACTATCTGGACGACGAAGCGTTCAAAAGGCCTAACCAGACGGTTTTGAAGAAAGACGATTGCATCGTTTTCTTTCTCGGAAGCGATGCGCTAGCGACGATGATACGGCAGTTCAAAGCCCCCACGGCTGGGCTTTATCGGATCCGCATCAATGCCTTTGCCTATCAAAGTGAAAAGCCGGTGATCATGCGCGTCTACGGCGGCGATGTCTCCGGTCCTGCTGGCAAAGTGCATCTGATCAAGCATGTCGAAGTGCTGCCGGGCAAGCCAACCGCTATTGAGTTAGTCGACCGCTGGGCGCTGGGCGATTCGGTTCGGATTCTGCCTTATCTCTTCGGCTTGAACATCTATCGGGCCGGCGGAGCGGAGAAATATCGCGGGCCCGGCCTGGCCGTGCAATCGGTAGAAATTGAAGGGCCATTGTTCGAAACCTGGCCGCCGTTCAGCCATAAGCAAATATTTGGTGCGTTGCCGCTGTTGCCCACAAACACGAAGCCGCTGCCAAAGGGGAAATCGGCCTACCAAGTGGTTTCAACGGATCCCACGAAAGATGCCGAACGAATCATCCGTGAGTTTCTACCTCGAGCGTTCCGACGCCCCGTTAGCGATGCGGAGGCGAAGCCTTTTCTCACGCTGATCCAAGCTCGACTGGATAATGGCTATGGCTTCGAGGAAGCCGTGCGCATTGGCCTGAAGGCCATTCTCTGTTCACCCAGCTTTCTCTTTTTTCAGGAAAGGCCCGGACTTTTAGATGACTTTGCTCTGGCAACTCGCCTTTCGTACTTCCTTTGGAGCTCGCTACCTGATCGCGAGCTGCTTGCACTTGCCAAAGAAGGCACACTCCATCAGCCAGGTGTTCTGCGCTCGCAGGTCGAGCGAATGCTGCGCGACGCCAGGAGCCAGCGCTTCACTCACGATTTTGTCGGCCAATGGCTCGAGCTGCGGCAGATCGACAGTACCGCGCCCGATACCAAGCTTTACCCCGAATTCGACGAACTTCTAAAAGTTTCCATGGTTCAAGAAACGGAACTTTTTTTCGATGAAATCCTGCAAAATGATAGGAGCCTGCTGAACTTTATCGACTCCGACTTTGCCATGCTCAATGGCCGGTTGGCCAAGCACTATCGCATTGATGGCATCGAAGGTCTTGCTTTTCGCAAAGTGAAATTGCCCCCGGAAAGCGGCCGTGGCGGCTTGATGACCCAAGCAAGCATCCTGAAAGTGACGGCCAACGGCACATCGACCTCGCCCGTTGTCCGCGGCGCTTGGGTGCTGCGCAATATCATCGGCAAGCCCGCGCCGCCGCCGCCCGCCAACGTGCCGGCCATCGAACCCGACATTCGGGGTTCGATCACCATTCGCGAGCAACTGGCCAAACATCGCGAGCTCGGCTCGTGCGCTTCCTGTCACAACCGAATTGATCCACCCGGCTTCGCTTTAGAAAGCTTTGACGCCATCGGCGGCCGCCGCAACTATTACCGATCGATCGGCCGAGGCCAAAAAGTCGATGTCTTCGTAAACGATATCCGCGTCCCCTATCTCCGTGGTCCAGGCGTTGATCCCTCCGGCGAAATGGCCGATGGTCGAAAGTTTGCCGACTCCACGCAGTTTAAGAAATTGCTCCTTGCGGACAAAGAACAGATCACTCGCTGCTTGACCGAAAAGCTATTGGCCTACGCGACCGGCGGCAGCATCCGCCGAGCGGATCGGCAAGTTGTCGATGACATAGTCCAGCGTGTTCATGCCAAAAACGAAGGCTTAAGGACACTCGTGCATGAAGTCGTACAAAGCCCGGTGTTTTTGAGTAAATAGCATAGTTTTGGCGAGCCGGGAGCGTGAGCGACCGGAGAAAGCAACTGAAAGCTATCGCTCCGGTCGCTCATGCTCCCGGCTCGCGAAAATCTGTTGCAGTATCTCTATTTGGAGTTAGAAGCACTACTAGCGAGCGGCGCCGCATTCATGTATAAAAACTTGAATACCTGCCAACGACACTTTCATCGGAATGATTCCCTGCATGAACTCTCTCATGAGACGGCTGATGCCGATTGTTTCTCCATTCATTCTTGTTGCCGTTGTGCTGTTGTCGGGCACTGTAAGTCCGCAACGGGCTGACAGCGATGAGAAGGCGCCCATCGCCGACGGGTCGAAGGACTACACGGCCTTTGTGCAACCTTTGCTGAAGGCGTATTGTCTTGATTGCCATTCGACGAAGGCGAAGAAAGGGGAACTCGATCTGGAGCGTTTTGGCACGCTCTCGGCAGTTCGCAGCGATCTAAAGCCTTGGCAGTTGATGATCGAGCAGCTTGAAACGAACGAGATGCCGCCGAAAGATCGCAAGCAGCCGACGGCCGACGAGCGCAAACGCTTGGTTGCCTGGACTCGGGCCTTCCTGGACGCAGAGGTCGTGCGCGATGCAGGCGACCCCGGTGCTGCGCCGTTGCGCCGGCTGAGCAATGCCGAGTACAACGCCACCGTTCGCGATCTCACAGGCGTTGATTTCATGCCCGCACGCGAGTTCCCGGCCGACGGTGCTGCCGGAGAAGGCTTCACCAATGCGGCCGAGGCCCTTAGCATGTCGCCGACGTTGATGACCAAGTTTCTCAACGCAGCGAAGGAGATCTCCGATCATGTGGTGCTGCTGCCCGATGGCTTTCGCTTCTCGCCCGCCAAAACTCGGCGCGACTGGACCAACGAATGCCTGGCTCAGTTACGGCAGCTTTACGGCGAATACACCAGTGACGGGCGTCTGCCTCTGAAGCCCTATCTGACGGCTACGATCAAATATCGCGACGACTTGAAAACAGGAAAAACCACCATTGAAACGGTGGCCACACAAGAGAAACTGAGCCCGAAGTATCTGCAAATTTTGTGGCGGACTTTCACCGATGCTACGCCCTCGTATCCACTCGATAAGCTGCGCGAAACCTGGAATGAGGCGTCCGAGAAACAGGTCGATGCCTTGATTGGCGTAATCGGCGCATGGCAAACGGCGATTTGGAAGTTTGTGCCTATCGGCAGCTATCGCAATCACCAAACCATTCGCCAAATGGCGAATGATCCTCTCGCTGTCGAAACGCAACCGGTGCGCCTCGCCCTGAAGCCCGAGGCAAATCAGAATGAAGTGGTGCTCTATCTCACTGCACGCGAGATCGGTGGCGAGGGGATTAAAGATCACGTGATCTGGCGGCGTCCGCGCTTCGAAATGGCGAAAAGCACACCCATACTTTTGTCGGATTACCGCCGCCTCGAAGCAGGGGCTTTTGCGGAAGCTGCTAAAACCATTGAATTTCTCGGCCAAGCGTTCCCGATGTTTCGGCTTGGCGCCTTTCACCATGAAATCAAGCACGGTCTTGATGCCAGCTCGTTCGGCACGCAAGTCGGGGGCAAGGCCATCGAGAGCACCGATCTCGTGGCGCCGATCGGTTCGGTCCTGGAGATTCATCTGCCCGCTGCCTTTTGCCGTGATCGCGAGTTTGTGGTTGAAGGGCAAGCCAGCGATGCTGACGCAGTGGTCCAGCTCGAGGTATCCACAAGGGCTCCTTCGCGCCACGTGGCGTTGGATGGCAAAAGCCCCGTTGTCGCCAACAAAGATGGGCAGGCTTACAAGCAACTGCTGCGCGGGTTGAACGATTTCCGTGCCTGCTTTCCTCAATTCATCTGCTATCCCAACATCGTTCCCGTTGATGAGGTTGTCTGTCTCAAACTCTATCATCGCGAAGACGAACTCCTGTCGCGCTTGTTTCTTGATGATCGGCAAGCCGAAAAGCTGGAACGCCTTTGGATGGAGCTTCGCTTCATCTCGCAATGGCCCATCACCGAACAAAAGAATCTTCCGCTTTTCATTGGTTTCGTCACCCAAGATCAGCCTGTTTCCTCCCGGATCTTCTACGAAGGCATGATCGAGCCGTTCCGCATCCGCGCACTGGAATTCGAGAAGGAAACCGAAGGCGCCATACCCAAACAACTTGATGCGTTGCTCAATTTCGCAGCTCGCGCCTATCGCCGGCCGTTGACAGCCGGCGAGAAGACGCAGCTGCTGGGGCTTTATGAATCGCTTCGCCAAAAAGGGGTAAGCCATCCGGAAGCACTAAGCGGCGTGTTGACCCGCGTTCTGGTGGCGCCGGCCTTCCTATTGCACCTGGAGCAGGCGCCGGCCGGCCAGTCGCCGGCGCCCATCAACGACTGGGAGTTGGCCTGTCGTCTCAGCTATTTCCTATGGTCGTCGATGCCCGACGCCGAATTGCGCCGAGCTGCCGAGACGGGGCGGTTGCACGAGCCGTCCATGTTGGCCAGGCAGACTGAACGAATGCTAAAGGACGAGCGAGTGCGCTCCTTGGCGATCGAGTTCGGCACGCAGTGGCTGCACGTTCGCGGTTTTGATGAGCTAAAGGAAAAGAACGAAAAGCTCTTCCCCACTTTCGATGAAAATTTACGCAAGGCGATCTACGAAGAGTCGATTCTCTTTTTCCAGGATCTGTTTCAACATGATCGGCCGGTCACGCGCATCCTCGATGCTGACGACACGTTCCTCAATGAAACACTCGCGAAGCACTATGGCATTCCCGGCGTGTTCGGACCGCAGTGGCGCAAGGTCGAAGGGATCAAGAAATACGGTCGGGGCGGTATTCTTGGCCTGGCGAGCGTGCAGGCGAAGGAGGCAGGCGCTTCGCGAACCAGTCCCGTGCTGCGCGGCAACTGGGTAGTCGAAACGTTGCTCGGCGAGAAACTGCCGCGACCGCCGGCCAACGTCCCGCAGCTTCCCGAAGAAGAAAACGGCAATGACGGGCTTACCGTGAGACAACTAGTTGAAAAACATGCGAAGGCGCCGGAATGTGCCGTCTGCCATCAACGGATTGACCCGTTCGGCTTTGCCCTCGAAAGCTACGACCCCATCGGCCGACGGCGCGAAAAAGACCTGGGCGGCCTATCGGTCGACACCCAAGCCCGTCTCAAAGATGGAACGACTTTCGAAGGCATTGACGGTTTGCGAAATTATTTGCTTGCGAAGAAGAAGGATGTCGTCGTGCGTCTCTTTTGCCGACGCTTGCTCGGCTATGCGCTCGGTCGTGCGGTGGCGCTTTCCGACCAGCCGCTGCTCGACCAAATGCTCGCTGACATCAAGAAAAATGAGGATAGTACGGACGCGGCGGTTCTAACGATCGTAAAGAGCCGGCAATTCCAAATGATCCGAGGGCGCGAACGGGGTGAATAGCGCTGGCCAGTGCGCATTCATGAAACTAGCGCGCAGCCCATCTTACCCTCCCCCTGGCTTTGCAGGGGGAGGGCAGGGTGGAGGCAGAGCACATCGACCATAAACGCGCAACTCGGCACTCGCAGCCGATTCCCCCACCCTGCCCTCCCCCGCAAAGCCGCGAGGAGGGTGGGAAGGGCGACCTGTCTTTTGCCAGAATCCGTTGGGACAGCCAGCCAACTTCAAGCGTTATGATTCTTGAGTCTATTTCGTTTAAACTGCGCCTTTTTTTCGGCGCGATCATCATCGTTGACGTTTCGGGAACAAAGGGCGCTTCCGAAGAGTAATTCGCTTAGGTTATTTGGGAAGTTTCCTTAAGGGTGGGTGACTTTTCTGCCGAAAAAGGATGGGCAAGCACCGTTGAGCGTGCATGTTATTCAGAGCTTTGCCAGCACCCGCGGCACGGTTCGATTAATATTTCCATCTGGCCGGGGATCCTCTCCCCGCTTCGCAGGAGAGTTCAGCAATGAGTCGATACCAGAAGGCGGTTGGCGTCTTTTTCGTAACCTTATTTGGCGTTTGGGGCTGCGCTCGCGGGCCGGCTACCCAGCCCGCCGCCAACAACGATAAGGTGAAGACGCTCGAAACAAAAATAAGCAAACTGGAAGAGGAACTGAAAACCGCCCTGGCGCTCAAAGAGCAGACTCGTCGCCAATTTAATGAAGCCGAGGAATCGCAGGCGCGGTTGCAGCAAGAGATCGACCGTTTGCGCTTGGCAACCAAGGAACGCGATGAGTTGAAGATCGACTTGCGCGCCCGCACGAATGAACGCGACCAACTGCAGACGCAATACGACGGCTTCCGCAAGAACATCAAAGAACTACTCGGCCAGGCGGAAACCAGCCTCGACAATCGCGGCAAGCCACACGGTGGAATCGTGAGTAATTGAACGCGCAGCAATTGACTGCCGAAGTGGCATTTCTGGCGAGCGGCGCGGCATAAGCCCACCGTGGATTTAGAATGACGGCGGGCTTACGCCGCGCCGCTCGCCAGAATCCGTTGGCGCACCCAACGCACCCGTGAAGTTCCACCTGCCTTGATTAAAGCGCACGGCTCTGGTATTCGCCGGAGCATGTTGTTTTGCACGTCTCAATACGTTCTGTTTTTGGGAGCCGTCTTTGCGCTTTATTGGATGCTCCCGAACCTGCGAGCGCGCAACGTTTTATTGCTGGCGGCATCTTTTTACTTCTATGCAAAATGGAATGAATGGCTGGCGCTGCTGATCGGCCTGACGACAGCCATCGACTACCTACTGGCGCGAGGCATAGAGACTTCGTCGGCACGGCCGCGCCGCTTGCTTTTCGCGTTAAGTCTGGCGATGAATCTGAGTCTCTTGCTCGGTTTCAAATATGCCAACTTTTTCCTGGCATCGCTTGGCGAGCTGCTGAATGAGCTGGGCGCCAGCGCCTCGTTGCCGGTCCTCAGCGTGCTGCTTCCGATCGGCATTTCGTTCTACACGTTCGAGGCGATCAATTACACCGTTGATGTTTATCGTGGACGGATCAAGGCCGAGCGCGATCTCGCTTCGTTTATGCTCTTTATTCTCTTCTTCCCTCATCTGGTCGCTGGACCAATCGTCCGGGCGAAAGACTTTCTGCCGCAGATCAAACGGGCGAAGCAATGGAGCTGGCCTCGAATCAGCATGGGCCTCGCATTGATCGTGCTGGGCGTCTTCAAAAAAATGGCGATCGCGGATCGCATGGCGCTCTACGTTGATCCGGTGTTCGCGGCGCCGGAAGCGTTTTCCAGTGCCGCCGTCTGGCTAGCCACACTGGCTTTCACTCTGCAAATTTATTGCGATTTCTCGGGCTATTCCGATATCGCGCTCGGCTCCGCCCATCTGTTTGGCTATAAGCTGACGATCAACTTCCGCATGCCATTTCTCGCCGCGAATATCGGCGATTTCTGGCGGCGCTGGCATATTTCGCTCTCCAGTTGGCTGCGCGACTATCTCTTTATCCCACTCGGCGGCAGCCGGGGTTCACGCTGGCAGACCGGGCGCAATCTTTTGATCGTAATGACCCTTGGCGGCCTCTGGCATGGCGCTTCTTGGAACTACGCCCTCTGGGGCGCGCTGGTTGGGTGCTTGTTGATCCTGCAACGGACATTTAGCGAAATATGGCACAAGCTCTGGGTGCTTGACCCTTTGCAGAGCCCGCTCGGCCGATCCTTTTGCGTGGCGCTCACCTTTACGGCATTTGAACTTTCCATGATCGTCTTCCGCGCCAGCGACATGCACAATCTTCGCTTGGTGGCCGAGCGCATGCTGATTGCGAGCGAAGGCGCCGCACCTCCGTTGCCGCAAGTGGGAGTTTGGTTGGCGGTCGTTTTGATCGCGCTCGGCCATGCACTCGGTCTGCTGTGGATGCGCAATCAGATGAGGGCATGGCGTCTGGTTCAGACAATCCCCGCGCCCGCGATAGGTCTAGCTGCTGGCTTGTTGTTGAATTTGGCTTTATTGCTCGGTCCAGGCGCTAGTAAAGCCTTTATCTATTTCCAATTTTGAGCAAGCCGATGAGCGTTCGCTCTCTGCGCCATCAACGTTTTCGGGCCATCGTCCTCTGGGGCATCGGCTGCACCGCGCTCATTCAAGTGGCGACGGGTTTCACGATCGACCTGGCGCTGCCGCGAGTGCGCGACCCCGAATACGTTCATCGGGAAGCGCTGCTGCGCCAGCAACTGGGCGAGTCTCCGGAAAAGCCGGTGATCGTAGCGATCGGCAGTTCCCGCATCAAGTATGGGCTCGACGCCACCAGCGCGACTCGAGCCCTTGGCAATCATGTACAAGTTTTCAACTTTGGCATTACAACTAGCGGGCCATTCTTGGAGCAGGTTGTGTTGAAGCGGCTGACGGAAGACCATCTCAAGCCGGACATTGTGCTCATCGAAGTGATGCCGGTCCATTACAACGGCAAACAGCTGCCGGCCGACTTGGAAAGTCTCGACGGCGCCCGCTTGTCCGCTGAAGAGCTGGCGCCTTTGCCGCAATCGAAAGCCGCGCTTACGGGGCCGCTTTGGCGTTGGGCGCGTAGCCGAGCTTGGCCAAGCTGCCGGCATCAGGCGGAACTGCGCGATTTGCTCTCGCCAGCTTTAGGTCAGTCTTCCAAGGATTCCGAAATCCATGCCGTTGATTCCCTCGGCTGGCAAGCTTGCCCCACGCCGACGCAGGGCGTTGCCGCAATGACCGACCTCGCCCATCGCCAATACGACAAGCGCTTCGCCGACTTCGAAATGTCACTGGAGCAGCTCCATCGGCTCGAACAAATTTTGCTCGACTGCCAGCGCCAAAATATCAAAGCGGCTTTGCTGCTAACACCCGAAGGGAGCGAATTCCGTCGCTTATATTCCCCGGCCATGACGGCAGCCATTGACCAGATGCTGCGCGATCTTGAAAAGCAGTTCGATGTGCCGATCATGGATTGCCGAACGTGGATGCCCGACGAAGCCTTCTTTGACCAACATCACTTATTGTCTGCCGGGGCCACCCAGTTCAGCGAACGCCTCGGCCGCGAAGCGCTTCAGCCGATGCTAAAAAACCTGTTGAAATAGTTGTCTGTTTGCCACTCACCCTTCCGGGTCGTCGAGCAATTCCTGCAAGCGCTCAGCAAGTTCGGGCTGAAAACGGGCAAGCCAGGTAGCGTCAATCAGGCCGACGCCGATCATGTCCTGAAGATGCACTTGATCTTTACGCCGAAACGATGTGAGTTTCATGCGGACCAAGGCATCGAGCCGCAAGAATACGATAGCGCCCCAGTGTCTCATAAGCGGTTTCTTTCACATCCGGCGTCGCAGAGAAATAATCCGGCTGCACCTTTTCATTATCGAAAAGCACGTGCAAGGCATCGCGAACCGAACCGGCGGGACCGTCCAAAAACATGGGGACGCCGAGTACATCGGTAGAGGTGAAGCCCGCCGGCGCCAGCACCTTGGCAACCAAGTCCAGATCTTGGCGACGAATCAGCAGATCGACATCCTGCGTGAACCGGACCGCCCGCGCATCCATCTGCGTGACCCAGGCGGCGACGGCGTTGCCTCCGACGACGGCATAATCGAGTCCTGCCGCTTCCAGCGCCCTGTCGCGCGCAGCAGTCGTTCCCGCACGCGTTCCACTGCGTCCATAACATGCTCGATCGATGATGGAATTAAGAGCATAGCGAAGGTTATCCGAACGGAAACGGTGGCGTCAAGGTGTGCCACAAAAAGTTGCCGCTAATCAGCGTTCGACACTATCACTCACCCCTCCGGGTCGTCGAGCAATTCTTGCAAGCGATTGGCCAGTTCCGGCTGATAACGGGCAAGCCAGGTAGCATCAATCAGGCCGACGCCGATCATATCCTGAAGATGCACTTGATCCTTGCGGCGAAACGACGTGAGTTTCATGCGGACCAAGGCATCGAGTGTGACGGCTCGGAAATGTTCCATCAATTCCGATTCATCGACGTCCGGGGCAGCGGTGAGGTACTCCGGCCGAACTTTTTCGCCTGCGATCAAGATATGGATCGCTTCACTCGGTTTGCCCTGCGGGCCATCAAGGAACATGGGCACGCCAAGAACCTCGGCTCGCTGGAAACCTACCGCTTCCAAAGCTTGCGCGGCCGAGTCGAGGTCGCTTCGCCGCATCAGGATATCTACATCGACTGTATTGCGAATTCGACTTTCATCGACGCGGGACACCCAGGCAGCTACGGCGTTGCCGCCAATGACGGCATAGGGAACAGCCGCGCTTTCCAAGGCGCCGGTTGAACGGATCAACCGTTCGCGGATTTTTTCCATCATGCCGATAAGTCTTTCCCACGAGAACGGCAGCAATTCAGGCATGCGTTGAGTTTACTCCATAGCGGCTGAAGAACTATCACTTTCCCCTTGCTGCGAAAAACTCGGCAATCAGTTTGTGAGCCTCGGGGCTGGCCGCCAGGTTTAGAAAGGCCTGAGTCTCGAACTTCAATCCTTCTTCCAACGGCAATGGAAAGCCCTGTACGACGACGTCGAACGCCGCTAGGGCAGCCCTTTGAGTTCGCGGCGTCAAGTTTGAAATAAACCGATGCAAAACATCAAGTTCCACCGAGTTCACTTCACCCGCGCGTTTTTTCCGTTCGCGCCGGTCGTGCCAAGAGCCGTCTTGAAGAGACTTCGTTAGCAATTCTTTGCCGGATTGACGCAACGACTCCGAAGGGTGAACGTGATCGACTAACCCTTGTATCTGAGCAGTTTCGGCATCGATAGTGGCCGATTGAATCAGCATATAAATCGCCGCAATACGCCCAATGATTCGCGGCAGCCGTTGCGTGCCACCCCAGCCCGGAATCAATCCTAAGGCCACTTCGGGCAGGCCGAATTTCGTTTTAGGATTAGTGCCCGCTATGCGAAAATCACAAGCCAGCGCGACTTCAAGGCCTCCACCAAGGGCAGCGCCATCGATGCACGCAACGGTCGGAAAAGGGAGATTCTCCAGCGCCGCTAAAACTCGCAATCCTTCTTCGATGAATTGACGCGTGGGCCGATCGTCACTCGTTGGGACGTTGGCCAACTCCTTCAGATCGGCGCCGGCAATGAATACATTCGATTTGGCGCTCTGTAACACCAATCCATCGATATCACGGCTTTGTTCCAACTGAGAAAGGGCATCTGCCAAATCAGCCCACATCGCCCGACTCAGGACGTTCACTTTACCATCGCTCTGGTCGAACGTGATGGACGCAATGCGATCGACGATGTGAAGGGATAGATGGTTCATAGCTATCACGGCGCTGCGCGCTAAGCGATACGGGAAGATGCTGCGCCAGTTTCGCGAACTCCAAACGCAAATTCGCTAAGGCCTTGGCATCGGCTCTTGCCCAGCAGCGATCGGCGATCTTGCCAAAGTTCTGTGCCTCCTCTTCTCGGCCCAGGCGATCGCAGAGCGCTTGCATGCCGAGCGCACCGCGCACGCTGCCGGCATCGTGCGCCAAGGCTTCCAAAAATGCTTCTTCCGAGACGAGTACGTCGCCCGCTTCCATCGCGCCGACGCCCCATTGCTCCATGAAGTAGGCGCCATGGCCCCACGCGTGCGAATTGTAATCGTTCTTCAGCTTATCCACACAACGTTGCAGCAACTTGCAGCCGGCATCGGAACCTTGCTGGCAAAGCAGCCTGCCCTGCGCTTCCCACAGCCGTTGTTCCAACACTCGGTCGTTTTTCTTTTTTTGCAGTTCCTGACGCAGCACATCAATCTCAGCGGCGGCACGATCGGTTTCCCCCCGATCCAGATTCATCAAGGCGGACATGTAACAGGCGCACAGGCGATCGGTCTTGCGAACCTCCCCAATCACGCGCTGGACGGCATACCAGTCGCGCTCGGCAAGATGCAGGCGAAATAGCTGGTTTTGCCAGTCGGCGGACTTATAGCCGTTCTTCACGGCATCGGCTTCAACTTCGCGACCTTCTTTGAAGCGCCCCTCGTGAATCAGGCTGCGCAGCAACATTTCCAAGTGATGCGCAGTACTGATGATCCTCGCTCGGCTTTACGTTCATGGAGGCATGGTAGGCCTTCTCCAGTTCCACGCCGCGGCGCGACCAGTCGGTCGTTTTGCTCCATTTGCCAATGCGGGTTGCCAGGTGCGATTGCATGTGAAAAGCATGCGGAATGCCGGGCGAAGAAGCGAGATACCCCTCGGCAAAGGGCCAGCCTAATGCGGGTCGTTTGATATTCTCGAAGAAATGCACCAGTTCATGATTGGCGCCCGGGTTCAATGGATTGATCTTCAACAGAGCCTTATAGTAGACGGTGCCTTCGTTGCCTCCGTTCAACTGAGCGCGAGCGAAGTAGCCTTCTTCATCGTCGTCGTACAGAGTAAGAAGTTCATCGAGGCTGGCCGCCGCTTTCTTCTTGCGTTCCTCTGGGCCAACACCCGGCCAAATGCCTTTTTCCTGAAGTTTTGATTGAATGATCAACTGCTCGCGCGGGCCGGCCTTCGGCATCAACTCCTTTGCTTTTTGCAAAGGCGCCAGGGCATCGCCTTTGCCCCATTTCTCGATCGCCCGACTCAGCACGAACCAGGCATAGGCGGAATTGGGATCGTAGCGCAAGGCTGTCTCTGCCGAGCGGGCGGCTTCCATCCAGACGTAGGAATAGTAGTAGCCGAGCGATTGATCAATGAACGCCTGGCACTCCGGCGAGGCCGTAGTTACGCGATAACGGTATTGGCAAAGATTAGGAACGATTATAGCCGGCTGCATTTTCGTCGTCGCTAGGCGCTGATCGAGAGCGACAACGACGCTGCCGGGGGCAAAAACAAGAGGCAACGTGTGGATGGGTGCGGGCAGAGTCTCGGCCCCTTGTCCGCTCGAAGTGGCAACGCCAATGATAATAAGCAACAGACCGGCACGAAGCATGATCGCAATTCCTCGGACGATGTCGAGCAAGGGGTAACGTAATTGTGGAGGATGAAGGAGCGATCTGCAATGGAGGTTGGCAATTACCGCCGTCAGAGCCGCTATCATAATGACGGTAGTCGCCCTGCTCCCTTGCTACGGTCGTGGCTCTGAAAGAAGGCTGTCGCGCTCGCCAAAAGTTCAGCGATCTTTCGCCGTTTCCAGCATAGAGCCTTCCATGGGGAGTTTCAGCACCCAGGCGTGGAAGTCGCGTTCGAAGGCTTCCAGTTTTTGCCCCGTCATCTTTGAGAACTCAAGTTCGGGATCGCAACCGCGATTGATGTGACGGATAAAGGAATCGAGCGCCGCGCGCCCAGAAGCCGACGGTCGAAAGAAGAGATAGGCGCTCAGCGCCCACGATGTAAGGTAAGCGCGATCAGAAGCGAGCCGTTCGCCGCGATGGCGGACCAGAAAGGCCTTCGCCCCGGAGTGAAGCACTTCTTTAACGGGCAATAGTTCTTCATTGCGCACGGCCTCTTTGACCTTCTTGAGCCGTTCGCGATCCGTGTGCCCGACGCGTAGTTCGCCGGCTTCAACGATGGCGGTCTCGAAGATCTGTGCCAATCCCTCGTTCAACCAGCGCGGCAATTCACCCGGATCGCGATGCGATGAACGCTCGCCGGCCAACGGAGGGTAGACGAAATTGGAGACATAAGCGTGGAACGATTCGTGATAGAGAATGGCAAAGAGCCGTTGCGTGGCGCAGTCGAAAAGGGAGTCGTTGTGCTTGTCGGCATTGGCGATCGCTTTGCGGGCCTCGATGATTTCCTGCATCCGTCGCGTCAACTCCATCGGCTTTTTGCCAAACAGCGCGCGATAGGCGCCTTCTTGTTTATCCAGAGCCGCTCGCAGGTTGCGATGCTGGGTTCGCGTTGCTTCCAGGTCGTCGCCGAGTTTCAGCAAGTCGCTGCCGCAGACGATCCGATTGCTGTCGGGATTGAAGAACGCGGGGTTTTGCAGATCGAGCGCGTGCTCTTTGAGCATCCCCCGATAGGCTTCAATCGAGGGATAAAGAAGGATAGCCGTCGGCGCTCCGCCCGGATGCCGCGGCGGTAGAAAGTGCGCGTAAGCTGCATAGATCTGTTCGAGCCGCACGGCAGAACGGCGCACCACTTCCTCTGGCGCATTTGAAGTAAGCGAGAAGTAATCGGACTCGTACTGCCAACCGCCCTTCGGCTTGCCATTCCAGGCGCAGTGCTCGAGCTCGAGACTCTCCATCCGCTTGCGTTCGCCTTCGCCGGTGGGGTCGAGTTCCTTCAATCGGCTGCGCAGGAGTTCGCGATTCTCTTCGGAAAGCTTTTCGATTCGATCGATGTCGGCCAGCCGCAGAGTTGTTGTCATGCTCACGGTGGGCCGACCGCTGGCTCGGCGAGGCGCGCTGGAAGCGCACCGAGTCCGGCGACTCTTCCACGATCAGGCCATGAAAGAGATAGCCGTTCTTTAAGTGAACGGTGTCGAACGCCCAATCTTTCGCCACGGAGACGGGCTCGGCGGCCATGCTCAGTGATGGCAGCAGCAAGAGCAGAAACGCGAGAAGAGGACGGGTTGCAGTTATGGAATCTGACTTATTATTGACACGAGCGCGGGGCACATTCTTACCCTCCCCCCGGCTTTGCAGGGGCAGGGCAGGGTGGGGGTAGAGCGCTTTGCCCATCGTCGAGCATCCCGGTATTCTGAGCCCTTCCCCCCACCCTGCCCTCCCCCCGCAAAGCCGGGGGGAGGGTCGGGAAAGCTTAGCGTCCGCATTAACGCAACACACGGGCGCACCCCGGCAAGTGGTCACGATAGCCGTGTTCATGCCCGCCGCGCCTTCCGGGAAATGACTCCACCCACCCCCTCGGCAATGGAGTAAAACTTACTATACCCGTTTGCGCTGGCGAATGCCAAGGAGAAGTGCTTCGAACAGGCACATTCAGATCCGGTAAAGAAGAATATTCACGGTCTAGATTGCCGCACCGCACATGCCGGATGAATCTCTCCTTGACCGACTTTTCCCCGATTGGAGCATCCGAGTATTTGTACAGGACGTCGCCGTCGCTTCCTTACCCAATCGATAAACGTATGCTGAAGTCTTTATGCAATCGAGGTCGGGCCACGTCTCCGTTTTGGGGTGCGCGAGTATCTGTACACGATGCCTTACGGTACAATGATTATTCGTAAGCCAGTATTGTCATAGCGTTCCTCTGGTCCGCTACTCGCTCGAAATGCGCAACGGCAGGCTTTGCAATGGCTGCACCAAGAACCACCGCGGATTGCCCGGACGTCGTTCGTGCTATTGGACCAGTTTGAACACCATTGGCACATATTGCCGAGCATGTCGCAAAGTCCCCATGGGTGTGGCGCTAATTTCTCATAGCTTCCCACGGGGGTTGGTCGGCCAAGTGATGGTCCAGTTACTGCAGTTCCATATGGATTATTTCCATTACAATTCGCAAGTGTGCCGTCGAGTTCGTTTCCGAAATAAAATGGCTTCTTGTTTCCCGTACCGCCTCGGCAGGCGAATTCCCATTCGTCTTCGTTTGGCAAGGTAAAGCGCCAACCCGAAAAATGCGGCGGTAGTTTTGCCGAATCCTGGAGCTTTTTGACGAATTCCTGACAGTCGAGCCATGAAACGCATTCGACTGGAAAGAGCGTGGTGTCCATACCCGCGACTTTCTCAAATTCCTTACCGCACTTTGAGAACGCACTAGGGTTACTTCCCATTACGGCCTGCCACTCTTCTTGGGTGACAGGGAATTTCCCCATCCAAAGGCCTTGCCCGGTGTAGTCATGTTCCGCTTCGTCCGGCAAACGATTCTTCTCCGTTCGAGATGAGCCCAGAACTGCTTTGCCGCTGGGAATCCAACAGAATCTCATTTTAACTGTCTTCGAAATCTCTACTTCGACCTCATCTCCGGGTCTCGGCGATTGAACCTTGATGGGAGTTGCTGCGTTCATTTGGAGGCCATCCAGTGTACCAAATACGAATGCGGTTAGAGCGGCAATAGCAAAGTTAAACATGACGATTGTCACAATACTCGTCGCGAGTATGAGTCTCAACCAGAAACAAAACAACGTCGCATAAAGTCCGTGAATGATTCGGCGATCAAATAAACGTTCCGCAGCTTCAGTTCAGAAGGCATCGGTGTACCGTAGTCTTCAAAGTACTCGTCATCGTCCTGGGGTTCGTCTTCTTGATCCCAAAAGAATACTTTGCCGGCTTGTTTTCCACTTATAGCGAGGCAGATCTGGTCAACCATGCCATTATCGCCGATTGGGAGCATCCAACTCGGTATCCGTCCAGCAAAGTAGTCCATTCGAGTCAAGAGACCGTAGCCTTCGTGTTCGGAAGACTCGGAGCCGTATAGCAAGCTCAAATGACCTGTGCCTGTTGAGGTCATCGACGAAGGGAAGTCCACTACCGGACGATAGTCAATGTACTCGTTAAAACCCACAGCCCCGTAAGCGAGAAGAAACTCACGATAGGATTCCGGCAGCCGAGAGGACAAACGAGCCTCAAGCGAATCGACTTCATCTGGAATCAAGGGAATGAACGCGTCACCGACGACGGGCCGCACTCCGCCGATTCTGACGAACTCGATTTTAACCTGCGCAAAACTGTCAATGGCATTCATATGTTTTTCAATCAAAGTTACGGGGAAGAAAAAAGGGTCGGGAGTCGAATGGCACTTCCAACACATTCGGCATGCGCACCTTCCACGGGTCGCTCATCCTGAGCGTATTTTACGCGGCCTGAAAGTGTTAGGCCGCGATTTTTCCAGATGGGCTTGAAACAGCGGCGGACCTTCCTTATCCTGTCGATGTTTCCGGACCTTCCTTGTCCCCGTGACATTCGCAATTCTGCGACGGACAAGGAAGGTCTCTTCATGCCATTCTATATTCCTCGTGGCTTAGGCTCGCGCTTTAAAACACTTTTGCGTGCCCACGCTCAAGACGGCGGTCTTCCGTTTGCGTCGGCCTTGACCGAGCAGCAAATCGAGCAGGCGGCTGTTGCGGAGAATCTCCGCTTCGGCGCCGATGATGATTGCGTCTATACCCCGGCGGTGACGATCTGGGCTTTCATCGGCCAATATCTTTCGGACACTCCCACCTGCGTTATCGCCGTCGCGCGCGTCGTGGTGCTCATGGTGGCGATGGGCCGCGAACCTTGCTCGGCGGCGACTGGCGCCTACTGTAAGGCACGCGCGAAACTACCGGAAGGGTTTCTTCATCGCCTGACGTCTCAGGTCGGCAAAGGCGTGGAAGACGAGGCCCCCGATTCGTGGCGTTGGCGCAACCGCCGAACGTTGCTCGTCGATGGCTTCGAGACCGTCCTCGACGACACCGAAGCCAATCAAAGTGAATACCCGCAACCGACTTCGCAGCTGCCGGGACTTGGCTTCCCGATGGTTCGCATCGTGGTCTTGCTGGCCTTCGCCACCGCTGTGGTTATCGATGCGGCCATGGGTCCGTACGCGGGCAAAGAATCGGGCGAGACCGCGCTGTTCCGTCAGTTGTTCGACCAACTGCGACAAGGCGACATCGTGGTCGCCGATCGCTACTACTGCTCCTATTTCATGATTGCGCTGCTGCAAAAACAGGGCGTAGACGTGGCTTTTCGCTTGCATCAACAACGCGGGTACGACTTCCGCCGTGGCGAACGGCTGGGGCGTGGCGATCACATTGTCGCCTGGCATCGGCCGCAACGTCCCGACTGGATGGACGAGGCGACCTATGCCTCCATTCCCGAAACCATCCGCATTCGCGAAACGCGTTTCGCGGTCGATGAGCCGGGCTATCGCAGCAAGGAAATTATTGTTGCGACCACACTGTTAGACCACGAAGAATACTCACAGTCAGACATCGCGGATCTCTATCATCAGAGGTGGCACGCGGAACTCGATATCCGTTCGATCAAAACGACGCTCGGCATGGAGATGATTCATTGCAAGACGCCGGCGATGTCGCGCAAGGCGATATGGGCGCACTTGCTCGGCTACAATCTGGTGCGCAAGATTGCCGCTCAAGCGGCCGTGAACAAAGGCTTAGAGCCAAGGCAAATCAGCTTTGCCGGCGTGCTGCAAACCCTCGAAGCATTTCGTGATTTGCTGATTGCCGGCGCCGACGAGCAAATGAGTTTCGTGTATCAAGTCCTGTTCAATTCCATCGCCGCCCATACCGTTGGCAATCGCCCAGGCCGGATCGAACCACGCCGGATCAAACGCCGCCGCGATCGCTATAAGCACATGGGCAAGCCCCGCGCTCAAGCTCGCCAAGCCGCCATGAACGGCCAGCACTAACAGACCCGTGAACGACTACAGCAAACTCAAAGGAGAAAAATAGAGTCGATTTCAACACTAAATGCTTCACGCTCAATCGGGGCGTCACGCCCCCGGTCCGCGCCAAACATCTCGGGCTTCACTTTCCCCCCCACGAGCCGGCAACCAGCAATGATCAATGAAATGCCAACAATCTTCCAAAATGCCAACCTTTTGCTATCAAAGCACTTACGCTAGGAAGTGCCATTCGGGTCGGGAGTCCCCGACCCCTTTTTCTTCCCCGGAGACTTGATGCACTGGAAATGGAAGCGGGGCCAGAACCCCGCATAATTCACGCTGCCCCCTTTTATTTGCCCTAGCGGTCGAAGTGCCTTGAAGTGTAACAATCGTTATGAGCAAGGTGGAAATCGCTAGAGCTCTTCAGGATATGAGGAATCAGCACTGTCCCCGGGATATCAATTTTTCAGATTTACCTCACCATCTGTTGGTACGATATTCAGTTCGGCCAGCAGCTTCATCAACGCCCGCGGGTCCACCGGTTTGACCAGGTGCTGGTCGAAACCGGCCGCTTCCGCCTTTCGCTTGTCGCTGTCCTGCCCCCATCCCGATAGGGCAATGAGGATCATATTCTTGTTCCACGCCTGTTCCTTCATTCTGAGGCAAGCTTCGTAGCCGTCCAACTTCGGCAGGCCGATGTCGCACAACACGACGTGGGGCCGAAACTCCCCTGCCACTTTTACAGCATCTTCGCCATCGTGAGTGGTGCAGACCTTATTGCCCATCATCTTCAGCAGCATCGTCAGACTCTCGGCAGCGTCCAGATTATCCTCCACTACCAAGATGCGTAGTTCGGAGGTCGGACTCGGCTTGTCGTGGTCGCTGGTCTTGCGCGTATACGTCTGCTCCACGACAATTGGGAGGCGAACGACGAATTCGCTGCCTTTGCCGAGCCCTTCGCTGTGAGCCTCGACCCGCCCGCCGTGCAACTCGACTAATCGCTTCACGAGAGACAAACCAATGCCTAAGCCGCCCTGTGACCGGGAGAGTGCCCCTTCGACCTGGGAGAACATCTCGAAGATGGTATGGAGATTGGTGGCAGGGATGCCGATGCCGGCATCTTTTACGGTTACCACTACATCGCTCCCCTGCCGCTCGGCATGGAGATCAATGCGACCGCCTTTTTCGCCGTACTTGGCAGCATTCGTGAGCAGGTTCAGAAACACCTGGGACAACCGGACCAAATCGGCGTCCACAATCACCGGTTCCGGCGGCAGCTTTACCGTTAGTTCATGGCCCTGTTCATCGATCAGCGGGCGCACCGCCTCGACAGCTCCCTGCACCGCCTTCGCCAGTTCGATATGCTGCCGGCGGAGCTCGATCTTGCCTCGGCTTATGCGGCTCACGTCCATCAGGTCGTCGACCAGCCGGACCATGTGCAAAGCCTGGCGGTCGATCAACTCACGTGCCCACTGCACCTGCGATGTCGCTGCTCCGTTCATTTGGAGCACGTGCAAGGCGTTCCGTATTGGCGCCAATGGATTACGCAGCTCATGGGCGAGCGTTGCCAGGAACTCGTCCTTACGGCGGTCCGCCTCCCGCAACGCCTCCGTGCGTTCCATTACGCGTTGTTCGAGGGTCTCGTTCAGTTCACGCAGTCGCTCCTCGGCCCGGCGTCGCTCGGTCACTTCGGCGAGCAGGGCACGGTTGGCAATTTCGATTTCACGGCTCTTGCGGTGCAGTTCGACGAAGACGGCGACCTTTGAACGGAGGATAGCCGGGTTCACCGGTTTATGGAGATAGTCCACAGCCCCGGTGTCATATCCCGCGAGCACGTGCTGGTCTTCGTTGAAATAGGCGGTCAGGAAGATAATCGGCACGCGGGCGGTCTTCCTGCGCTCCTTGATCATCTTCGCTAACTCAAGGCCGCTCATCCCGGGCATGCGGATGTCCAGAATCAGCAGAGCGAACTCCTCGACGACGAGCGCGAGCAGCGCCTGATCCGCGGATTCCGCTCGGATGAGCCGGTAGCCGGGGTCAGTCAAGACTGTCTCGAGCACCGTTAGATTTTTCGGCTCATCGTCCACGATCAGAATATTAATGGGTGTGTCAATCGGAAGGTCCTTCTAAGAATCTCGATACGATGCAAGCTTTGCTTGCAAAGTAATCATTCTACTTTTAGCATGCACCAGCTACATGCACCACATCGACTTCGATTTTATTCGCCCATGCGTTTGGTGCGCGGCACATCACTTGCGCCTGGCGTTTTCTCGCCTCACATCCCCTTGCGCCCTTCGGGGCGATAATGCTTAGCGGTATAACCATACGCGCATCAGCGACAGAAGTTGATCCGTATTCACGGGTTTGGAGATATAGTCGCTGGCGCCGGCGTCAAGGCATTTCTCGCGGTCGCCTTTCATCGCTTTCGCGGTAAGAGCCAGGATTGGCAGCGTCCGGAACTCCGGGGCTCGGCGAATTTCGCGCATCGTCTCGTACCCGTCCATTTCGGGCATCATGATGTCCATCAGAACCATGCTCAGGTCGCTTGTGCTCTTCAAGATGTCAATTGCCTGCCTGCCGTTGGTCGCACTGACGACATGGATCTCATGGTTTTCGAGAAGTGATGTGAGGGCGAAAATGTTACGGGCGTCGTCGTCTACCACGAGCACTTTGCGGCCGCGCAAAATTTCCTTCGAGCCATGGAGCTTGTCGAGCATGGCCTGCTTTTCCGGGGGCAGGTCGGTGACCACGCGATGGAGGAAGAGCGCCGTCTCGTCCAGTAGGCGTTCGGGGGACTGAACGTCCTTGAGAACGATGCTCTTGGCCATCGCTTTGAGATGCGTCTGCTCCTCGGGGCTCAATTCCTTGCCGGTGAAGACGACCACCGGCACGTCGGCCAGCGCGGGTTCAGCGTGCATTTTTTCCAGTAGGTCGAAGCCAGTCATGTCGGGCAGGCGCAGGTCGAGCACCACGCAATCGAAGGGGTGATCGTGCATCGCTTCAAGCGCTTCGTCGCCCGAGGAGACGGCCACGACTTCGATGTCCTTATAGCCGAGCAGTTCGACAATAGACTGGCGCTCGATGTCGTTATCCTCAATAATCAGAAGCCGCTTGGTGCGCGGGAGGGCAAAGTCCTTGATGCGATCGAACGCCGTTTCCAGTCCCTTGGTGGTCGGCGACTTCACTAGATAGGCGAAGGCGCCATGGGCGAGCCCGTGTTGTCGTTCTTCCTCCAGGGTGACCACTTGTACCGGGATGTGGCGTGTCGCGGGGTCGAGCTTGAGCTGATTCAAGACGGTCCAGCCAAGCATGTCCGGCAGAAAGATGTCGAGTGAGATCGCGGTCGGGCGGAACTGACGGGCCAGAGAAAGCCCCATGGCGCCTTTGCCAGCCACAATGCCTTTGAAACCTTTGCCGCGCGCTAATCCCAGTAGGATGCGCGCATAATGCGGGTCGTCCTCGATAATGAGCAGGGTGGAATCGCCACTTTCGATGTTGTTGCGGTCGTCTTCAATGTGCTCGTCGCGAGCGATGGGAAGCACCATCAGTTCCGCGATGCGCGTATCGATGTTGCTAGACGTCACGGTCCGCGTGCTGTTTGGGCCGGAATAATGGACCGGCAAATAAAGGGTGAACGTGCTACCCTGCCCGTAGATGCTTGAGAGCTTGATCTCGCCGCCAAGTAGCACGGCCAGCTCGCGGCTGATGGCCAGCCCTAGGCCGGTTCCACCGTATTTGCGCGAGGTGCCGGCATCAGCCTGCTGAAACGCTTCGAAGATCAGCCGCTGTTTTTCCGGCGCGATGCCGATGCCGGTGTCCTCGACCACGAACGCAACCACGGGCTGCGCCCGGCTGAGGACCGGGTGATCGGGACTCCACCCCTTGGTGGCGACATGGACGCGCACATCGACGTGGCCCTGCGCGGTAAACTTGACGGCATTTGAAAGCAGGTTCTTGAGAATTTGCTGCAAGCGTTTCGGGTCGCTCGCCATCACCGTCGGCAGCCCATCCGCAAACTTCACGTGGAACGGCAAGTTCTTTGCCTCGGCGACGTGCCGGAAGTTGCGGTCGATGTTGTCGCGCAGGCCGGCAAAGGGGATTTCTTCAACCTCGACCGTAACGGTGCCGGATTCGATCTTCGAAAGATCGAGAATGTCGTTGATCAGATGCAAGAGATCGGAGCCGGACGAGTTGATGTTGCGGGAAAACTCGACTTGTTTTGGAACGAGGTTGCCCGCCGCGTTTTCGGCAAGCTGCTGGCTGAGGATCAAGATGGAATTGAGCGGAGTGCGCAGCTCATGCGACATGTTTGCGAGGAACTCAGATTTGTATTTCGAAGTGAGCGCCAACTCAGCCGCTTTCTCCTCCAGCGCATGGCGGGCTTGCTCGACTTCTGCATTCTTGCGCTCGACCTCCGCGTTTTGCTCCGCGAGCAGCTTTGCCTTGGTGCCTAGCTCTTCGTTGGTATTTTGCAGTTCGCTTTGCCGGGATTGCAACTCGACCGTCAGTTGTTGCGACTGCGTGAGCAACCCTTCGGTGCGCATGGTCGCTTCAATGGTATTGAGCACGACGCCGATAGATTGGGTGAGCTGATCGAGAAAGTTGAGGTTGACTTCCGTGAAACCGTGGAACGCGGCCAACTCGATGACCGCCTTGGCCTCTCCTTCAAAAAGCACCGGAAGCACGACGACGTTTACACGGCTGGCCGTGCCCAGACTTGAGGAAATCGTAATAAAATCTGGCGGCACGTCGGTGAGTAAAATGCGGTTCTTTTCCACCGCGCACTGACCCACCAAGCCTTCGCCAAGGCGGATGGTCTCGCTAAGCCGGCTTTCGCTCCCATGGGCATAGCTCGAGAGCAGCCGCAGCTCGGGGTCGCGCTCGCTGCCGCTGAGATGGTAGATAGTGCCTTGCTGCGCTCGGACGAGCGGTGCCAATTCCGTAAGGAGCATCCGACCTACAGTGTTCAACTCGCGCTGCCCTTGAAGCATGCCGGTAAACTTCGCGAGATTCGTCTTGAGCCAATCTTGCTCTCGGTTGCTTTCGGTCGTTTCGCGCAAGTTGAGAATCATCGTGTTGAGGTTGTCCTTCAACTCGGACACTTCGCCCTTGGCATCGACCTGAATGGAACGCGTGAGATCGCCTTTGGTGACGGCGGTGGCTACCTCGGCAATGGCGCGCACCTGGGTGGTGAGGTTGGCGGCGAGAAGGTTGACGTTGCCGGTAAGATCCTTCCAGGTGCCGGCGGCGCCCGGGACGTTGGCTTGGCCGCCAAGTCGCCCGTCGACTCCAACTTCGCGGGCCACGTTGGTTACCTGGTCGGCAAAAGTGGCGAGGGTGTCGGTCATGCCATTGATGGTGTCGGCCAAGGCAGCAACCTCGCCCTTGGCTTGAACGGTCAAACGTTGGGTTAGATTGCCGTCGGCCACGGCAGTCACCACCTTGACGATGCCGCGAACCTGCTCGGTAAGGTTGGAGGCCATGAAATTGACATTGTCGGTAAGGTCCTTCCAGGTGCCGCCCACGCCGGAGACTTGTGCCTGGCCGCCCAGCTTGCCTTCGGTGCCCACTTCGCGCGCCACGCGCGTAACCTCGCCCGCGAAAGAGTTGAGCTGATCAACCATGGTGTTGATCGTATTCTTCAACTCCAAAATTTCGCCTTTCACGTCGACAGTGATCTTGCGGTTGAGATCGCCGCGCGCGACGGCCGTGGTGACTTCCGCAATGTTGCGCACCTGGGCAGTGAGGTTGGCGCCCATCGTGTTGACCGAGTCCGTAAGGTCTTTCCAAGTGCCCGCCACGCCGGGCACCACGGCCTGCACGCCAAGCCGGCCTTCAGTGCCGACTTCGCGGGCCACGCGAGTCACTTCCGAAGCGAAAGAGCGGAGTTGCTCGACCATCGTGTTGATGGTTTCTTTGAGCTGCAAAATCTCGCCGCGCACATCGACCGTAATCTTCTTGGAAAGGTCTCCATTGGCGACAGCGATGGTGACATCGGCGATGTTGCGGACCTGCCCGGTGAGGTTCGATGCCATCGAATTGACATTGTCCGTGAGGTCTTTCCATGTGCCTGCAACGCCTGGAACCGCCGCTTGGCCGCCCAGCTTGCCTTCGGTGCCGACTTCGCGGGCCACGCGAGTCACTTCCGACGCGAACGCCGAGAGCTGATCGACCATGGTGTTCATGGTTTCTTTGAGCTGCAAAATCTCGCCCTTCACATCGACGGTGATCTTCCGGCTCAAGTCGCCGCGCGCGATTGCGGTAGCAACGTCGGCGATGTTGCGAACTTGGCCCGTTAAATTGGACGCCATGGAGTTAACGTTGTCGGTCAGGTCTTTCCAAGTGCCGGCGACACCTGGAACTTGCGCTTGGCCGCCGAGCTTGCCATCCGTGCCGACTTCACGAGCCACGCGGCTGACTTCCGCGGCAAACGAACGGAGCTGATCGACCATCGTGTTAATGGTTTCCTTGAGCTGCAAAATCTCGCCGCGCACATCGACGGTGATCTTCTTGGAAAGATCGCCATTGGCCACGGCGATGGTAACCTCCGCGATGTTCCGGACCTGACCCGTGAGATTGTTGGCCATTGAATTGACATTGTCGGTGAGATCCTTCCACGTCCCTGCCACGCCGG
This sequence comes from uncultured Planctomycetota bacterium, assembly GCA_963718635.1. GTDB lineage: Bacteria > Planctomycetota > Planctomycetia > Gemmatales > Gemmataceae > JAIOQJ01. The sequence continues at coordinate 1,713,515 of OY970367.1, forward strand.
GCACCTGTGCCTGGCCACCGAGCTTGCCATCGGTTCCGACCTCGCGGGCCACGCGGCTAACCTCGCCGGCGAAGGCATTGAGCTGATCGACCATGGTGTTCATGGTTTCCTTTAGCTGCAAAATCTCACCCTTCACCTCGACGGTGATCTTCGACGAGAGATCGCCCTTGGCGATCGCCGTTGCTACGTCGGCGATGTTGCGGACTTGGCCGGTGAGGTTGGAAGCCATAAAGTTCACGTTGTCGGTGAGATCCTTCCATGTCCCCGCGACGCCAGGAACCTGCGCCTGACCGCCAAGCTTGCCTTCGGTGCCGACCTCGCGTGCCACGCGCGTCACTTCCGAGGCGAAGCCGTTGAGCTGATCGACCATCGTGTTGATCGTGTTTTTCAATTCGAGAATTTCGCCCTTAACCTCAACGGTGATCTTTCGACTCAAGTCGCCGCGCGCCACGGCAGTAGTAACGTCGGCAATGTTGCGAACCTGGCCTGTGAGATTGTTGGCCATGAAGTTGACGTTATCGGTGAGATCCTTCCAGGTGCCCGCTACGCCGCGCACCTGGGCCTGTCCGCCGAGCTTACCCTCCGTGCCGACTTCGCGAGCCACACGACTGACTTCGGACGCGAAACCATTTAGCTGATCGACCATCGTGTTGAGCGTGTTCTTGAGTTCCAGAATTTCGCCCTTCACATCCACAGTGATCTTTTTTGAAAGATCACCGTTGGCAACCGCGGTCGCGACATTGGCAATGTTGCGAACCTGGCCGGTGAGGTTGGAAGCCATCGAGTTGACGTTGTCAGTAAGGTCCTTCCAGGTGCCGGCCACGCCGGGCACTTCGGCTTGGCCGCCCAGCTTACCGTCAGTGCCGACTTCGCGGGCCACGCGGCTGACTTCGCCCGCGAAGCCGTTGAGTTGATCCACCATTGTGTTAATGGTGTTCTTCAGTTCGAGAATTTCACCGCGCACCGCGACAGTGATCTTGCGCGACAAGTCGCCATTGGCCACGGCTGTGGTCACATCGGCGATGTTGCGCACTTGAGCAGTGAGGTTCGTCGCCATCGCGTTGACCGAGTCGGTGAGGTCCTTCCACGTGCCCGCGACGCCGCGCACTTCGGCCTGACCGCCGAGCTCACCTTCGGTTCCCACTTCGCGGGCTACGCGGGTGACTTCCGACGCGAAGCCATTGAGTTGATCGACCATCGTATTGATGGTGTTCTTCAACTCGAGAATTTCGCCCTTCACATCGACGGTGATCTTTTTGGAAAGGTCGCCGTTCGCAACGGCCGTCGTTACTTCGGCAATGTTGCGGACTTGACCCGTGAGGTTGGACGCCATGAAGTTGACGTTGTCGGTAAGGTCCTTCCAGGTTCCGGCCACGCCGCGCACCTCGGCCTGACCGCCGAGCTTGCCTTCGGTACCGACTTCGCGCGCCACGCGGGTCACTTCCGACGCGAAGCCATTGAGTTGATCGACCATCGTATTGATGGTGTTTTTGAGTTCGAGGATTTCGCCCTTCACGTCGACGGTGATCTTGCGCGAAAGATCGCCCTTGGCAACAGCAGTCGTCACTTCAGCGATGTTGCGAACTTGACCTGTGAGATTGGACGCCATCGAGTTGACGGAGTCCGTGAGATCCTTCCACGTGCCGGCAACGCCACCAACCTGTGCCTGGCCGCCGAGCTTGCCTTCGGTGCCGACTTCGCGGGCCACGCGCGTCACTTCGGACGCAAAGCCGTTGAGCTGATCGACCATCGTGTTGATGGTCTCTTTGAGCTCGAGAATTTCGCCCTTCACGTCGACCGTGATCTTGCGCGACAGATCGCCGCGCGCTACAGCTGTCGTGACAGTCGCGACGTTACGGACCTGCGCGGTGAGGTTGGTCGCCATGCCGTTGACGGAGTCCGTGAGATCCTTCCATGTTCCCGCCACACCCGGCACGACCGCCTGACCGCCGAGGCGACCGTCGGTTCCGACTTCGCGAGCCACGCGCGTCACTTCCGAGGCGAACGACCGCAGTTGGTCCACCATCGTATTAATGGCTTCCTTGAGTTGCAAAATCTCGCCGCGCACGTCGACGGTGATCTTCTTCGAAAGGTCGCCGTTCGCCACCGCGATGGTGACATCGGCGATGTTGCGGACCTGAGCGGTTAGGTTGCCGGCCATCTGGTTGACTGATTCGGTAAGTTCCTTCCACACGCCGGAGACGCCTTTGACCTGGGCCTGGCCTCCGAGCTTGCCCTCGGTGCCCACTTCGCGGGCCACGCGGGTGACCTCCGACGTGAACACTGAAAGTTGCTCGATCATCGTGTTGACCAGATTCGCCGAGGCGCAGAAACTCGCCTTGGAGCGGGCGTCCGTCCACCTCCAGTTCCATTGACTGGCCGAGGTCGCCCTTGGCCACCGCGCCGATGGTGCGAGCGACATCTGCGGTCGGCCGCACGAGGTCGTCGAGCAGCGTATTCAAGGAATCGACCTTCTCGGCCCAGCCGCCGACCGCGCCCGGCACCGACATGCGCTGTTTGATCCGCCCTTCCTTGCCGACCGTCACGCTCAAACGTGCAACTTCGCGCGCGATGCGATCTTCATGGCCTATAACCTGGTTGAACGCCTCGGCAATCCTCCCCTCAGTGCCCGCCCATTCCGTCGGCAAACGTTCGGAGAAATTACCATCGCGAAATGCCATGATCGCCGCGAGAATCTTCCGCAAGCGCGATTGATGATCGACCTCCGGCGACTCGTTTGAGTGCAAGCCGTTGGAGCTCGGAAATGATCCGTCTTGCACGTAGTCAGCTTGTTGCATGATTCTGCTCTCCGCAACGAAAAGGGGACAGCGTAGATTTTCCAGCCACTTTCCGGCGAAAATCTACGCTGTTATCTTTTCTTTGCCTCACTCCACCCGCCCCCTCGGCAGTGGAGTAAAACTTACTATACTTGTTCGCGCTGGCGAATGCCAAGAGGTTTAACCCTTGGCAAGCTGTGCCGAATGTGACGGCCGTTTGACATCCTTCTTTAACCTTAGCGTCAGTTACGCTCATTATCCAAGCGCCTGTTGTGCCGATGAAAGGGAAAGGACGGCGAGCGCCTATTTTAACGCCGGTGATCTTACCTGCAACAAGGGGCCTTCACGATGGTTGCCAGCCGACTTCTTGCACTGCTCACGCTTACCACTCTTTCCATGAGCGGCTATGCCCAAACATACAACTTGAGCGAAACGCCGAAGCCGGGCGATTGCAATCGCATCAGCATCGAAACCGGCCTAAGCGGTTCGATGAAGGTCGCTCAGGATGGCAAAGTAAGCACGATCAAGCTGGCCGCCAAGAGCGATCATATTCTTCTGGAGCGCGTGCTGGCGGTTGACAAGAACAGCATCAGCAAGGCCGCGCGCTATTACGAGAAAGCGACCAGCCAGGCCGAGGTGGGCGACGAGAAAACGCCGCGGACGCTGCGGAGTGATCGCCGTCTGCTGGTGGCGCAATGCTTCGATGATGCCCCGCTTTGTTACAGCCCGGCTGGCCCGCTTACCCGTGCGGAGTTAGAGGTCGTCTCCGAGCATTTTGACACCCTTCATCTAACCGGACTGCTCCCGGAGACAGAAGTGGCGATTGCCGAGACTTGGAAGATTTCGAACTCGGCCGTTCAATCCCTGTGCCTGTTCGAAGGGCTCATCAGCCATGACCTGACGGGCAAGCTTGCCGAGGTAAAAGAAGGCCAGGCGATCATCATCATCGCCGGCTCGGCATCGGGCGTCGAACTTGGCGCGGCGGTCAAGCTTGAAATCAAAGCGTCGGCCCGGTTTGACTTGCTCAACCGCCGCCTGGTGTCGCTGGAATGGAAGCAGAAGGATGTCCGCGAGCAAGGCCCGGCCAGCCCCGCATCCGAGCTCGAAAGCATGACGGAACTGAAGCGCACATTCCTTGCCGATGAGCCGAAGGAACTGACCAAGGCAGCGCTGATCGGTGTGCCGGCCGAGAACGATCCACCGGAATTGTTGAAGCAGTTGCAATTCAAAGATACACGCGGCCGCTTCGGTTTGCTTCACTCGCGCGACTGGCGTCTCGTGGGCCAGACAGAGCATCATGTGGTGCTTCGCTTGCTGGAGCGCGGCGATTTCGTCGCCCAGGCGACCATCACCGTCTGGACCAAAGAGTCAGCGGGCAAACACTCCGACCCGGATGAGTTCAAGAAGTCGGTTGCCGGCACGCCCGGCTGGAATATGGAAGAAATCATGGAAGCCGGTGAAGTGCCGACCGACGACGGGCGTTGGATTTACCGGGTGATGGCCAAGGGCGATCTGGAAGGGGCGAAAGTCGTGCAAACTTTCTATCTGATGGCCGGGCCCCAAGGCGATCAGCTCGCGGTAACCTTCACCATGAAGCCCGCCAACGCCGCCAAGATCGGCACCCGCGATCTGGCGATCGTCAATGCCATCGAGTTTTTGAAGAAGTGATTTTTAAAGAACTTTTAGCCATGAATTGAACACGAACGATATACGGATAAATCACCAGAGCGATCATCATCTGGTATTTATCCGTGTTATTCCGTGTTTCATCCGTGGCTAAATGTTCTACTTCTGTTTGTCGCGTCGCGACCTAAGCAGCACTTACTCCACCGTCACGCTCTTGGCCAAATTCCGTGGCTTATCGACGTCGCAGCCGCGCAGCAGGGCGATGTGGTAGGCCAGCAGTTGCAGCGGAATCACGGTTACGAGCGGCTGAAGATATTCGGGCACATCGGGCACCATGATCACTTCGTCGGCGAGCGATGCGATATGGCCGGTGACGTTGTCGTCGCCTTCGCTGGCGATGGCGATCACCGGCCCGCCCCGCGCTTTCACCTCTTCCAGATTGCTCATCACCTTGTCGAAAATCGAGCCTCGCGGCACCAGGAAAATCGATGGCGTATTCTTATCGACCAGGGCGATCGGGCCATGCTTCATTTCAGCAGCCGGATAACCTTCCGCGTGAATATAACTGATTTCCTTTAGCTTCAACGCGCCTTCGAGAGCAACCGGGTAGAGGTATTGCCGGCCCATATAAAGCATGTTGTTGACGGCGTAATACTTCTCCGCGATGCGCTTGACCGATTCATGGCACTGCAGCGCCTTGCGGATATACTCCGGCATGGCCCGCAACTCGGCGATCATCCGCGTGCCCTGGATGCTCGATAGATGCCTCATCCGGCCGAAGAAGAGCGCGAGCATGGCCAGCACGGTTACTTGCGAGGTGAAGGCTTTCGTGCTGGCGACGCCGATTTCCGGGCCCGCATGGAGATAAACGCCGCCGTCCGCTTCGCGGGCAATCGAGCTGCCGACGACGTTGCAGAAGGAAAGAACCGGGTGCCCTTTGCGCTTCGATTCGCGCAAGGCGGCCAGGGTATCCGCCGTTTCACCCGATTGGGTAATGGCAATGACGATGGTATGCTGATCGATCGGCGGATTGCGATAACGAAACTCGCTGGCGTATTCCACTTCGACGGGAATGCGCGCGAATTCTTCGAACAGATACTCGCCGACGATGCCGGCATGGTAGCTGGTGCCGCAAGCGGTGAAGATGATTCGCTCGGCACGGCGGATCTGTTGCGGGTCGAGGTTCAAGCCGCCAAAATGGGCGGACGCATCGGCATCGCTGAGCCGGCCGCGCAGGGCGTTTTCAACCGACTCGGGCTGCTCGTAGATTTCCTTGAGCATGTAGTGGGCATAGCCGGCGGTGTCCGTTTCGCCCTGGTCTTCTTCAATGGAATGAACCAAGGCTGAAACCCGGCTATGATCGCTGTCGAAAACTTGCCATTCATCGCGCGAGAGAACGCAAAGCTGATGGTCCTGCAGAAACACCACTCGCTGCGTATTGCTCGCCAAAGCGCGTCGGGTCGCTGGCGAGATAGTTTTCGCCATCGCCCAAGCCGACGACGAGCGGACTGCCTAGCCGAGCGCCAACGATAATATCGGGATTGAGCGGGCTGAACACGGCCAGACCGTAAGTCCCCTTGAGCAGGCTTAAAACCTTGCGGACGGCTTCGACGAGGTCGCCGTTCAGATGATAAGCGATCAGCTGGGCGATCACTTCGGTATCGGTCTGGCTGTGGAATTTGACGCCTTCCGCCTGCAGATGTTTCTTGAGAGTGGCATAATTCTCGATGACGCCGTTATGCACCACGGCGACGGATTTCTCACCTTCGCCGGCGAAATGAGGGTGAGCGTTCACATCGTTGGCCGGCCCGTGCGTCGCCCAGCGGGTATGGCTGATGCCAACGCTGCCTGGCGCCGGCGACGTCTGCAGAAACATCCGCAAGTCTTCTACTCGCCCCGCACGCTTGCGCAGATGGAGATGCCGGCCAGTGAGCGTCGCCATGCCGGCACTGTCATAGCCGCGGTACTCCAGACGACGCAGACCTTCGATTAAAATCGGCTGAGCTTCCCGAGGGCCAACATACCCGACGATTCCACACATCCTTATGCTCCTTCGATCGGGCGCGAATCTCCTGTCGCGTTACTATATTCCAAGCGCCGCGCGAGCAAACAGCAGAATCGGCCGGCGCTTGTTTCAGGGCGTGCGACGACGGATATTGGGGAGCATAATATAAGCGCCGGAGCGTCTGACCTAAGGGTCGCGGCGCTGAAAGAAGGCGATTCGCGAACCCTTCACCGCTCTCCCACAAACCCACCTTCTCAATAATCGCCTTGTCTTCTCGCCTCTTCCGAACTATTTTCCCTTTGAGCAGTTACAACGGTCGAAGGAACGGGTTCTTATGACGACGCTTTTCGTGACGGGCGGTTGCGGCTTTATTGGCAGCAACTTCATACGCTGGCTTTTGGAGAGCGAGCCCGATATCGCCGTCGTGAATTTCGATGCGCTTACCTATGCGGGCAATCTGCAGAACCTGGCCGATTTGCACGGGCATCCGCGTTATCGCTTCATCAAAGGCGACATCACCGATCGCCCTTCCGTAGAGGCAGGCATCGTCGGCGCGGATGGCGTGATCCACTTCGCGGCCGAGAGCCACGTCGATCGCAGTATTCTCGATTCCGGTCCCTTCGTGCGGACCAATGTGCTGGGTACGCAAGTCCTGCTCGATGCCGCCCGGGCGGCGAAAATCAAGCGTTTTGTGCATGTTTCGACTGATGAAGTCTACGGCAGCCTCGGTGAGACCGGCTTTTTCACCGAGTCAACGCCGTTGCATCCGAACAGTCCCTACTCGGCCAGCAAGGCAGCTTCCGATCTGCTCGTGCAGGCATATGTCCATACTTTCGGGATGGATGCCGTCATCACACGCTGTTCGAACAACTATGGGCCTTACCAGTTTCCGGAAAAGCTGATTCCTTTGTTCATCACCAACTTGATGCAAGACAAGCAAGTGCCTGTATACGGCGATGGCATGCAGATCCGCGATTGGATCCATGTGCGCGATCACGGCTCGGGGGTCTTTGCCGCCTGGAAGAAGGGCAAGGCGGGCGAGGTCTACAACTTCGGCGGCCGTTGCGAAAAGCCGAACATCGAACTGACGCAGCTATTGATCGACCTGCTCGGCAAGTCGCGCAGTCTGATCAAATACGTTCAAGACCGGCCCGGGCACGATCGGCGTTATGCGATCGATTGCTCGAAAGCCGAGCGCGAACTCGGTTGGCGTCCGCTGGTTGCCTTCGACCAGGGATTGAACGAAACAATCGAATGGTACAAAGCCAATGCCGCCTGGACGGCCAACGTTCGTAGTGGCGACTACTTGAAGTACTACGATCGCCAATACGCCAATCGTTGAAATGAGCGGGACACGTTGCACACGTGGCCCGTTATCTTTTTAGGAGCATCGCATGGATATCCGCGGCATCGTCTTGGCGGGCGGCAAGGGCACCAGGCTCGGCGAATTAACCAAGGTGACCAACAAGCACTTGCTGCCGGTCGGCTCTTTGCCGATGGTTTATTATCCTCTGAAGAAAATCGTCGGCGCCGGCATACGCGACGTCATGCTCGTTTCCGGCACGGACCACATGGGCGACTTCGTCGAGTTGCTCGGCTCGGGCAAGGATCACCAGTGCGCCCTCACTTATCGGGTGCAGGATGAGGCCGGCGGGATTGCGCAGGCGCTCGCTTTGGCGGAGACATTCAGCGCGGGGCGTCGTTCGCTCGTCATCCTGGGCGACAATATCTTCGAACGGCCCGTCACGGGCATGATGAAAGAAGCAGACAAGCATCCCGATTGGGCGTGGGTTGGCTTGCAGCAGGTACCCGACCCCGGTCGTTACGGCGTGGCCGAATTGAAAGGGAATCAGGTCGTCAGCATCGAGGAAAAGCCAAAGGCGCCGAAGAGCGACTTCGCCGTCATTGGCGTTTATATCTATCCGCCCGATGTGTTCGAGGTGATCAAAACGCTGAAACCCAGCGGTCGTGGCGAACTGGAAATCACCGATGTGAACAACTTCTACCTGAAGCAAGGCCGGATGGGCTACACCATCATCGACGGCTATTGGACGGACGCCGGCACGCTCGATTCTCTTCTGCACGCGAACGAACTGGTACGTGCGAAGGCGCCGGTGTTTTAGACTTTGGTGGGGGCAGGTCCCGGCCTGTCCTCGGAACGGCAGGCCGGGAGGCCTGCCGCCACGCAGAGTTAGTGTTGACAGCCTTCCCGGCCTCAACGTTACGTATCACTTAATTCGCCGATGGCTTTGAGCCTGAAAGGCTCATTCTGTCACAACAGGCCAAAGGCCTGGGTTCAACAAGCTTGTTGAATTCGGCCCTGAAAGCGCCGTTCAACACGCTTTTGTAATCCGTTTGAACGGCTCTTTCAGGGCCGAATACCTCGTATTCAACCTAGCCCAGGCCTTTCGGCCTGGACTGACAGAATGAGCCTTTCAGGCTCAAATGCAGCAGGTCATCTACCAGCTTAGGTCAAGTGTCACCGCTTCGGTGGATCGCGATAAAACCATGGATATTGCCCCTCGCCCCAGCCTCGAACCCAACCGGGATTGGCCCAGGTGCGGCGTTGAAAAGCCGCGGCCAAGTAGGCGACGTTTCTTTCGTCGCCGATATCGCAAGAATGAAACTCTACTTGCGCTTTCTCAGAGAATGCTCGAACGATCGTGTGGAGATTTTTCTTGTTCGACGCCTCCATCAGATTTTGAATGTTGATATGTTCTCCGATAACGGTCGCCGTCTGTCGATTGAAGCTGACCGTTTTAACGGAGGGCGCGACAATCCCCATGAAAACGCCGCCATCACTGAATTCGCCATGTCCGCCAAAAACCAGTCTCTCGACACTTCCTACAGGGAATCGGGCAAGCGGTTGCCACATCGCAGACGCTGAAAAGATCGGTGTAAATGAAAGCCGTGAGGCCGAAATGGGCGCGGGCTGACTCGGCCCACTCTTCCCGTTCATGAACATCTCCGGCAACCACAACGATTATATTTCCGTTCGCAAATGGCTGGATTGGGTTGTCGATCACGGGACAAAGCCGCACTGCTTGCGGCGACCGAGAAGTTGATGTCTCTCGGTCCATCACAATCTGCTTTGGCTTTTTTGCAAGGATGGGCGACCAGACGTTGAAGAATTCCAGTTCGGGGACGTATGGAACTTGGTGTGTTGGTGCCGGCAGCACGGTAGGATCGGCGAAGGCGAGGGCTGGCATCGTGAAAAGGATTGCGATAGATGAAATTCGCATTTGCGCTCCTCGGGGCGTTTCGTCGTTCCAGTAGCTGATACCGAAAGCGCTCCGCTGCGCAAAGCCTTCGCGTCGCGGCTAACAAGCTCCATCGCTGGCGCGTCCGGTTGACAAAACGCCTTCCGTTTTCCCACGATTTTCTCGCAAAGTCCCTTATGGAAATATTTCCACAAGGGACTTTGGAGAACCCGTCAGCTTACGCTGCTTGGCTCGCCTACTTACTCCATCGCTGGCGCGTCCGGTTGACAAAACGCCTTCCGTTTTCCCACGATTTTCTCGCAAAGTCCCTTCAGGAAATATTTCCTGAAGGGACTTTGGAGTGCTCGGCTCGCCAACTCACTCCGTCGCTGGCGCGTCCGGCTACCAAGACGCTGCCCGCGGACTTGCAGACCACATACTAGCTTAGGAGCGCTGCCGCAACAAATTTCGTTTTGCACCAAGCCGCCAATCTAATCGTCAGATTCCAGCACGGCCAGGAACGCTTCCTGCGGGATTTCGACTTGGCCCACCTGTTTCATTCGCTTCTTGCCGGCGGCTTGTTTCGCCCAGAGTTTGCGCTTGCGCGTAATGTCGCCGCCGTAACATTTGGCGGTTACATTCTTGCGCATGGCCGCGATGGTTTCGCGGGCGACCACGCGACTGCCAATCGCCGCCTGAAGGGCCACCTCAAACATATGTCGGTCGATTTCCTGGCGCAGGCGAGTAATCAGTTTGCGCCGCGCTGTTCCGCACTGGCGCGATGCACGATAATCGACAAGGCGTCGACTCGTTTGTGATGTACCAGCACATCGAGGCGCACCAAATCGGCCGGCCGATAACCGAGGAATTCATAATCCATCGTGCCGTAGCCGTGCGTAACCGACTTCAGCTTGTCGTAGAGGTCGTAGATGACGTCAGAGAGGGGCAATTCATACACGATGATCGCGCGGGTCGGGCTGAGATATTCCGTGCGCACGTAGATGCCCCGGCGTTCCGAAGCGAGAGACATGATGTCGCCGATGTTCTTCACCGGTAGCAGGAAGCTGATTTTGACGATCGGCTCGCGGAACTCGGCGATCTGGCCCGCATCGGGAACGTCCTGCGGATTGTTGACGATGACCGACTCGCCGTTCGTCTTTAAAATCTCATAGGTAACGTTCGGCGCCGTGTGAATCAGATCGATTTCACAATCGCGCTCGAGTCGCTGGCCGATAATTTCCCGATGCAGCAGACCAAGGAAACCGCACCGGAAACCGAAGCCAAGGCCATCGCTGTTTTCGGGCGTGAAGGTAAAGCTGGAATCGTTTAACTTCAATTTTGATAAGGCTTCGCGCAACTGTTCGAATTCGTTGTTGTTCGTGGGAAAGAGGCCGCTATAGACCATCGGTTGTGGCACTTTATAGCCGGAGAGCGCGATCTCAGTCGGCACAGCGGCATCAGTGACGGTATCGCCGACATGGACATTGGAAATGTCCTTAATCGCGGCCATGATGTAGCCGACTTCGCCGGTGGTCAGTTCGCCGCTAGCGGTCATCACTGGGCGGAATTGGCCGACGTCGGTGACGACGTGCTCGGTTTTCTCTCGCATCAACTTAATCTTTTGCCCGACCTTGATCGAGCCATCAAAGACGCGAACGTAAATCACTACACCTTTATAGGTGTCGAAGTGGCTGTTGAAGATAAGCGCTTTGAGAGGTGCATCGGGCGAACCGGGCGGCGCGGGAACGCGCTCGATGATTGCGTTCAAGACTTCAATGACACCGATGCCGCTTTTGGCGCTGGCGCGAAGCACCTCGCCAACCGTGGTGCCAACCGCCTGCTCCATCTCCAATATCACTTCGTCAGGCCGGGCGGTCGGCATGTCGATCTTGTTCAGCACGGGTAAAATGGCAAGATCGTTTTCCATCGCGAGAAAGGCATTCGCGACGGTCTGGGCCTGGACTCCCTGAAATGCATCGACGAGAAGAATTGCGCCTTCGCAGGCGGCGAGGCTGCGCGAAACCTCGTAGCCGAAATCGACGTGGCCGGGCGTGTCGATCAGGTTCAATTCGTACTTTTCACCTTTGTATTCATGATAAATGGTGACGGGGTGCATCTGGATGGTGATGCCGCGCTCTTGTTCGAGATCCATGCCATCCAGCAGTTGCGCCCGATAATCGCGCTGCGATATCGTGCCCGTCTGCAGGAGAAATTGATCGGCAAGTGTGCTCTTCCCGTGATCGATATGGGCAATGATCGAGAAATTGCGAATATATGCGGTCGCGGGCATGTTCCCTGCTGCTGAAAGAATCTATCGGTTCGGCGTGTATATTATGTTATCGTTTGCGCGATAGGCTGAATAGGGCGGAATCGTTTCGGAGGCAGGCATGCGTCTCTCCATTCTAGCGGTTGTTTTTCTTTCCTTGCTTTCCGCTGCTGCCGGCGCGGAGCCGGAAGTCAAACTGGAAAAAATCAAAGCGGCCGAAGTCGAAAAGATGATCGCCGCTCACCTGGGGAAGGTGGTGTGCGTTGATGTCTGGGCCGAGTTCTGTCCGCCTTGCAAAAAGAAGTTTCCCCATCTGGTGCAGCTACACAAAGACCTCGCCAAAGAGGGCCTTGTTTGCATCAGTCTAAGTGTCGACCTGGAAGAGAATCTGGATGGAGCGCTCGGTTTCCTCAAGAAACAGGGTGCTACGTTTCCCAATTACATTCTCTGGGATAGCGAAACGGAGAAAGATCTGCTCGAAAAGAAATTCGAACACACCGCGCCCCCTATTTTCCACGTCTACGATCGAACGGGCAAGCGCATCAAAACTTGGGAAGGCGGGATTAAGGAAAACGAGATCGACGAACTGGTTCACGAACTGCTGAAGAAAAAATAGGCTGTGCAGCAGAGCATTTTTCTACACTCGTCTAAAGAATAGCGGAGTTCCGACAAAAAGATTTTGGACAAAAAATAAGAACTGCATCAAGCATCGTGGAAAGATCATCCGAATCGGACGCGTGGCGATGGGTTGTGCAAACGAAATCCATTAATCAGCTATTATCATCCGAGCCAGACGCGTAAGCGGCAGGATCCATCGCTTACTCGTCCGGCTCGGATCTGCTGTTGAATCTCAACAAAGCACAAGGCGGCGTCTTTTCGACGCTTAGAAATTCACATGGCCCATCAGGAATAGAATCAACAACACGATCAAGATTAACCCCACGATGCCGCCGCCGCCTGCCATCGCATTATTGCCGCTGCGATAGCCGTAGCCGCCGCCTAGCAACATGAGAATCAACACCACGACGAGAATAGTTACGATCATTTTTTGTTCCTGAATGAGGTCAAATCAGTTTGTTCGGAATCTCAACTATACCCGATTATTCTAAAAAGTGTCAGAAAATGCCTGACATTTGGATGAGAAGATTGCCGTGACCCCTGATCTTCGAACTAACTCACTTAATTGATTCCTCTTCCTTCATGGGCGGGCTGGTAATGTGCTTTTTCCAGTGGGCGTCGTCGGTTTTAGGAAAGTCGCTGCGGAAGTGAGTTCCTCGCGATTCCTCGCGGAAGAGAGCCCCTTCAATCATCAGGCGAGCGATGGTAAGCAGGTTTTGCAACTCCCAGCCGCTCCGATCTTTGAATTCGCGGATCAGCACATAACGGCACCAGAACTCGACATCGTGCTGCGCTTCAAGGAGCCGAGTGCGATCGCGAACAATGCCCATCTTGCGCACCATCAGGCTTCGCAGCGAATTCGTCAAGTCGGCGACATCAAGGGCATCGGTCGAGGCCTCCGGGTTACTTTGAAAGTGAAGCGGCAGCGCTTTCAGATCGCCGAGAGTGTTAATAGCTGCTTTGGCAGCGCCCCGAGCGCAGATGGCGCCAAAAACGAGGCCTTCGATCAATGAATTCGAGGCAAGCCGATTGGCCCCGTGCAACCCGCTTGAGGTAACTTCGCCGGCCGCCCAAAGACCCGGCAGTGTCGTACGTCCCTCCATATCGACCGTAACCCCGCCGATCATATAGTGGGCGCCAGGCCGAACGGGAATTCGATCGCGCGTGATATGCAGGCCAAAACTGTGGCAGACGCGATTGATCCCCGGAAAGCGCTCGCGAACCAGAGCCGGGTTGAGATGCGATAAATCGAGATAGACGTTTGGGTGTTGCGTGCGCTCCATGCAGCGGAAGATGGCTCGGGAGACAATATCGCGCGGGGCTAGTTCCGCCCGTGGATCTTCCGTGAGCATGAAGCGCTCGCCGTGCACATCCCGCAAATACGCGCCTTCGCCGCGGACGGCCTCGCTGATGAGATAACGCGAAGAGCCGGCGACGTAGAGAACGGTGGGATGAAACTGCATGAACTCCATATCGCGCAGCTCCGCCCCGGCCCGAAAAGCCGCAGCCATGCCGTCACCGGTTGCCACGGGCGGATTGGTCGTTTCGCGATAGACCATGCCGCAGCCGCCTGCGGCCAGGATCACTTGCTTTGCCCAGATGAGTAGATGCCCGATGCCGGGCCGCCAGACCGAGGCGCCGACGCAGACGCCTTCGTGCTTCAACAAATCGAGAGTGATTGTCGCATCTTGCAGCGTGATATGGCGCGAGCCTTTGGCCCGGGCGATCAGGGCACGCATCACTTCATGGCCGGTCGCGTCGCCGAGCGCGTGAACGATGCGGCGATGGCTATGGCCCCCTTCGCGCGTGAGAGCCAACTCGCCGTTTTCCAGATCGAAGATGGTGCCGAAGCGGACGAGATCGCCGATCTGCATCGGCGCTTCGCGAATAACCAGATCGACGACGGCCGGGTCGCAGAGCCCGGCCCCGGCTATCAACGTATCGTCGATATGGTTGGCAAAATTGTCTTCGGGGGAAAGCACCCCCGCGATGCCGCCCTGGGCGTAGGCACTGTTGCTTTCGCGCAGCGTGTCCTTGGTGATGACGAGCACTTCCAGATCGTCCGGCACTTCCAAGGCAGCGCGAATGCCGGCGATGCCCGCGCCGATGATCAGAACGTCCGTGAATTGATGGAGAGCGCGCCGGGCGTCGAAGGCGACCAGATAACGGTTAGGGGGTGTCATGTTGACTTATGATATGCACCCTGTATTGTTTCCGCCGCAAACAACGCTCGACGCTCTCATCGCTTATCTAATTTGATCTGCGGCGCTGGTTGCGCTTCAACGTCACGACGCCCGCTGACAGCCATGGTTCCAATAAACGGCATAATGCCCAATTCGTGTCGAATAGTCAGGCTTTCGCCGCCTTCGAAGGTCATCGACAAGAGCTTGATACGATCCATCTGGGCAAACTTGGTGAAGAACTGCCCAGCTGGTCCATCCAAAGGAACGCCTGCGCTCTTTAGTAAAGGCATCATCCGCCTGCCGGACATTTCGATCTGAACTAACGGCGCCGGCTTGGGGCCATGTTTGGTGGTCAGGACTTCTTTCATCACTTCTTTGGCATGAGCGCCGAAGGTCACGAAGAGCGCATCGGGAGCGAAAGCCACGTAAACGGAACTCTTGGTGAATATCTTTTGCGCTTCAGCGGGCATCTGCGCGCCGACGGTGATTTCGTGAACGTTGACCTTCCCGACCTGGAAGACATCCACTTTAACTTCATCGCTGATATACTTCGGTGAAAACTTCAAAGCCTCTTTGATTGCCTTTTCCAGTGCGGCCGTTTCTTTCACGGTCATTGCCCCCACGGCCGTGTATTGCCCATTCGCATCGGGTCCGCGAAGACTGGCGGCAAAGTCCAAGTTGCCGCCTTTGAGCGTCCGATCGATCGTCGCCATCACCTCAAAGTAAAAGGTCTGGACTTCTTTCGGCGCCTCTTTGATATCGCTGCCAATCGCTTTCCATTTCACGTTGATGACAGAATTGAGCAGTCGTTGAAAGTCTTCCACGAACAGCGGGGCTTGCAACAGAACGTGAGCAGTTGAGTCGGCGCCGATGATGCCAGTGAAATCGTTCTTGGTCGGCTTAAGCGTGGAGAACGATTTGGCGAGCGATGAGCCGCTCTTCGGCTCCATCGTTGTTTCAAGGGTAAAGGCACCGGTCTTGTCATCAAGGTCGAGCCGGAATGAGAGTTCCTTCGTGGCCTGAGCGCCAGTCTTGAGCCAGCGCAGGCCGGTGCGCGTGGCATCGTCGAGAAGATCGCGCTCTTCGGGCGGCATTTCCAAAGCCTTGGTCATCCCGGCCGCCTGCGCCAGAAATTCCAGCCCGCCTTTCTTCAATTCGTCAGGCACTCGGTCAATAAGCAGGCGCACGACAAACGCGGCCGTTTCTTTGTCGTTAACGACTTCGGCTGGATCGAGAAGTGATTTTACATCAAGCTTGACCGTCGAGAGACTGATATACGCGTAGTTTTTCTTGAACTGCAGCGTCGAATCGATGGGAGAATTGGGCACTGGCAGCGTCCAAATATCTCCTTTCTGTTCCGGCTTGAAGCCTAACCTTACGAGTGTGGCGATGAACTCTTTCTCATTCGTAATCGGCACCAGGGCGACGGCGGAACTCTTCGAGAAATCCCCGGTCATCAAGCCTTCGCCGATTGTCGTATAGAAAGCAGCCGGTCGCTTGGTGTCAATGCCGGCCAGAAAATTCGGATCCAAACCTTTGATGACTTGCGTTTCGAATTCTTTATAGATCGGCGCCGCCAGAAATTTCTTGGCTGAAGTCTTGGCGACATCAAGCAACTGATCAAAGGATTTCATCTGAACGATGATCGCCGGCCCGGCGTTCTTCGAGTCAGCCGGAATCGGCGCTGCGGCGGTAGTTGCAGCAAACAGCGGGGCAGCCACAAAAGCAAGGACTAAGAGATACGGTTTCATGGCGAGCTCCAATAAGACGTTGGTCGAAGCAGCTTGGGTAGTATAGCGTTGGCGAGCCTACCTGCGTAAGCAGCCGGGTGATGAATCGCTCGGGTTCTGTTAGCCGGACGCGCCAGCGACAGAGTTTTCATTAGTGCGACGAGCCGTCTCATTGCAGCGGAGCGCTCTCGGCAGGCAAGCGGAGCGAACAGGCCGGGAGGCCTGTTCCCACAAAAAACAGCATTCTCTCTCGTTTGACGCTCTTGCGTCGAACGTCTTAATCGACGCTCTGCGTCGATTAAGACGCCCTCAGTTTAGTCGTGCTTCCTTTACTCCGCAATCGACGCAGAGCGTCGATTAAGACGTTCGACGCGGAGCGTCAAACGAGGGAAAAAAGAACTATCCTTTACCCGCCTTCAGCGCCTTATCCGCGATATCCGTACGGAAGTGCATGCCGACGAACTTGATCTTCGCCACCGCTTCGTAGGCGTTCTTTTTTGCCTGGGCCAGCGTGTCGCCGAGCGCTGTCACGCCCAGGACTCGGCCGCCGTCGGTGACGATGCGGTTGCCATCGAGCTTCGTCCCGGCATGGAAAACTTTGACGTTCGGCATTCGTGCGACTTCGTCTAAGCCCGAGATCACTTTGCCGACTTCGTATTTGCCGGGGTAGCCGCCGCTGCACATGACGACGCAGACGGAAGGCCGGGGATCCCATTCGACCTCGCTGGGATCCATTTCGCTCAAAGTTTCATCGACCACCTTTTCGAGCAGTTCGAACAAATCGCTCTTCAGGCGCATGAGCAGGGGTTGCGTTTCAGGGTCGCCGAAGCGAGCGTTGAACTCCAAGACGCGAATCCCTTGATTGGTGATCATGATGCCGCCGTAGAGCAGTCCCTTGAACGGGAAACGGCCGCGCTTCATCGCATGGACCACCGGCACGAAAACGTCTTTCTCGATACTGGCCATCAGTTCCGGCGTTCCTTTGGGCGCGGGACAGTAGGCGCCCATGCCGCCGGTGTTGGGTCCCAGATCGTCATCGAAGACGGCCTTATGATCCTGCGTGGCGGGCAAGGGGAGAATGGTGCGATTGCTCACAAGGGCGAAGGCGCTGAGTTCTTCGCCGTCGAGGCGTTTTTCGATGACGATCTGCCGTCCGACTTTCGGGCCGAACTCCTCGCGTATCATGATTCGCTCGACGGCCTTCTTCGCTTCATCGTTGTTACGGCAGACGAGCACGCCCTTGCCCGCCGCGAGGCCATCCGCTTTCACCACGACCGGATACTCGCGCGATTCCACCCAATACTTTGCGGGGTCGGGGTGATCGAAAACCTTAAACTCGGCGGTCGGCACGTCCGCGTTGCGCATCAGCGTTTTGGCGAAGACCTTGCTTCCTTCGATGCGTGCCGCAGCTTTGGAGGGGCCAAATACGCGCAGGCCTTCCTTCTGAAAGAAATCGACGATGCCCTGAGCGAGCGCATCTTCGGGCCCGATTACGGTGAACTCGATCCCTTCTTTCTTTACAAAGCGGATCAGCTTGTCGAAATCGTTGATGCTGTTCACTTCGATGGGGACGTTGACGCCATCAATGGCGGTGCCGGCGTTGCCCGGCGCAGAAGACTTTTTCGACGCGCGGCGATTGCGCCAACTTCCACACCAGGACGTGTTCGCGTCCACCTTTGCCGACGACCAAAACTTTCATTCATAATCCAAGTTGGAAATGGGAGAGATGATTTTTTAGTCGAAGGAGATGAATTTGTCCGGCTTTATTGAGCGGTGGCGAAAGTTCGCCGCAGTAAATGAAAGAAGCCCGCGCGAATGCGCGGGCTTCGGGGTTTGTTGCACGAGGCTTAGTGGCTGCAGCTGCTGCAGGTAGCAGCGACGCCGCAAGCCGAATCGCAGCACTTGCTCTTGTGGCAGTGGCCGCCGAACTTGCCCTTCAGACCGCTGAAGAAGCCGCCGCTGCTGCAGCAGGTAGTCGGGGCACAAGCGTCTGCACAAGGAGCAACCGGAACGTCCTTCTCAACCCAGCGGGCAACTTTGCGAACGCCCTTCACCACTTCGGTGCAAGGCTCGCAAACCGTCACGCAGCGGGTAGCCTGGTAAGGAACCGAGACCTTACGGCATTCGGTGTAGGTCACCGTCTTGCAGACCGGGACGCACTTCGTCTTCACAACTGGCACAACGCAAGTTTCGGTCACGCACTTGTAGGTGCAGACCTTCTTGCAAACCGGCACGCACTCTTTGACGAGCTTGGTCTTGCAGACCGGTACGCATTCCACGCACTTGTCGCAAACCAATTTCTTCTTCGTCTTCGTGCAAGGCGTCGAGCAGGCGGTGGCGCATGGGTCGCAGCTGTTGCCGCAGCTTCTTGTGGCCGCCGAACAAGCTGATCGTCGGGACTTCAACGCATTCCCAGTGGTGGCTGTAGTGCGTCTTCTGAACGTTTTCGGTCACTTTGACGCATTTCCAGTGGGAGACCATTTCGGTCTTCTCTTCCCAGCAGGGAACTCGCTTGACGATCGTGCGGGTCTCGTTGACCGTTTCGCAGACCTTCTGGTATTCGGTCACTTGCTTGGTCTTGGTCTCGTTGACCGTTTCGCACTTGTAGGCGGTGTAGGTCTCTTGCTTGGTGACGGGTTTGTACACCGTCTTGGTACACTCGAAGGGCTCATCGACGCATTCGAGCACCTTGACCTTGCAGGTCGCCGGTGCACAAGCGGCCGGAGCCGGTACGGGAGCGCAGGGGGCCGGGATCGGTTCAGCGCCATTGGCGATGAATGGGGCGAGAGCCAGGAGCGCACCCGCATACAGGAATTTGCGCAGGCCTTTAACGAACATTTTTCAGACTCCTCTGATTCCGAAAGGGGGTCGCCCGTGGTCGTCGTCCGCAATCCATTACACAGATTGAGGGACCCCGACGCCGACGTTCGACATGCACTCGACTATGACCCACTTTGGCAGAATGGCAAAGCAAACAGAGATGGAAAAGCTGCAAATCAGGGGCTATTTGAGTGGGAGTTTGCGAGTCGGCGGAAAAGAGCGGATTGTGCGGAGAAGAGGGGCGTGTAAGATTTGCAAAGGGTTTTGATAAACGCGCGACGAAATGGCTCACTCGTCTATTCGGCTCTCCTGGCTCAATCCTGAACACGGCCGCTTGGCGTCTATCGCGCTTTCGGATTCAATAGAGCTTCTCCCAGGAGCATTCATGCAACGCGATATTCCCGTCCTTATTTCCGCAGACCGCATCCAGCGCCGGATCGACGAACTCGCTAAGGAGATCGCTGCCACGTATCAAGGCCAGCCGGTCACCATCGTCGGGGTCCTCACCGGTTGCCTGGTGTTTCTGGCCGACCTGATCCGCCGGCTCGATCTTCCTTTGCGCATCGCGCTAGTGCAGGCATCCAGTTATCGCGGCGCGGTGACCTCCGCCGGGGCGCTGCACGTCCAAGACGACTTGCTTCCCGACCTGCGCGGCCGGCATATTCTGCTCCTCGACGACATCCTCGATAGCGGTCAAACCCTGAACTTCTTGCTCGAACATCTGAAGACGCTTGGAACGGCTTCCGTCCGTGCCGGGGTTCTCCTCCGCAAACAAGGGACGCAGAAGGTAGCTCTTGAGCCGGAATTCTGCGGCTTCGCCATTCCCGATGAATTCGTCATTGGCTACGGCCTTGACTATAACGATGAATATCGCCACCTCCCCTATATCGGGGTGCTTCCCCACGATGCGCGGTGACGACCCCCATTCATGCCAGCTATCCTCTTTCTCACGCACGATCTCGAATATCACGGCTACGCCCGCCAGGCATCCTTGTTGGCGGCCGCGCTGCCGCGCCAGCGCTTCGCTGTCTCCTGCTTCAGCATGTGCGGCGACGGTCCATTTTCAGTGCCGTTCCGCGAAGCCAATCTTCCGATCCACGGGCGTTCGGCCCAGCGGCTTTTTGACTTTGAAACTCCGCTGGCGTTACGCGCGTTGTTGCGCAATCAGCCGGCGTTGATTCACGTGTGGGGATTGCGTGCCTTACGTCTGCTCCGCTGGGCGACATTGATGCAACGAGCAGCGCTGCCGCCCACCTTTGTGACATTGAACGCAGGCGAGCTTCGAACGATTAGCGCTAGCGACCGACGACTTTTCCGCCGCATCGCCGCTTGCACGGTATCGAGTAAAGCGGAGCGCATAGCGGCTATCTGCAGTGACCTGCCGTCCGAGCGCGTTTATTTCATTCCACCCGGCGTGCCGCTGATTGCCTCTGCCGGCGAGAGCGACTTTCGGGCAACCCTCGGGCTGAAGGCGGACGACCTTTTACTCGTGACCGTAGGTCATTTCAATTCGATGGATCGCTTCATTGATGTGCTCTGGGCATATGAAATCGTTCGCGGCGTCGACCCTTCCTTGCATTTGGCATTCATCGGCGATGGCCCTTTTCGCGACCGTCTTTCGCGATCCGCTCATTACATTTCGCAGCCGGGGTTGGGCGTTCATTATCTCAATCCGCGCCCGGACGCTGCCGCCTTACTCGCGCATGCCGACGTCGTGTTAGTGGGTCATCGGAAGTCGGGTGGCTTGTATGGCGTGTTGGAAGGGATGGCCGCCGCCCGTCCGGTAATCGCTTCTCGCCTTCCACATTTGCAGGATTTCATCAAGGACGGCGAGAACGGCTTGCTTGTGCCGACTGCCGTTGCGCCGGCTTATTCGCGAGCGATACGTCGTTTAGCCGCTGACGCCGGCCTTCGGAAGCGCTTGGGCAGAGCCGCGCGTTCGCATGTTGAAACCAACCATCGTGTCGATGAGATGGCAGCGCGCTTTCGGCGAGTTATACGAACGATACATCCGTTGATTTCGCGAGTGGCATGGGATTCGTAGGCTTACTCCGTCGCTGGCGCGTCCGGCTAGCAGAGCTACGAATGCTTCCGAGGGTTCGTAGAATGGCAATGGATTTGGGAGATCGCCATGCATGATGTATTGACGGTGATTCTGGCCGGCGGCAAAGGCACCCGCCTTGAACCGCTCACGCGCGATCGCGCCAAGCCTGCGGTTCCCTTCGGCGGCGCCTATCGCATTATCGATTTCACGCTCTCCAACTGCATCAACAGCGGTCTGCGGCGCGTTATCGTTTTGACGCAATATAAGGCTCGCAGCCTCGACCGGCATATTCGCCAAGGTTGGAACTTTCTTCCCTCGGAACTTGGGGAGTCAATCGAAGTGCTGCCGCCGCAGCAACGCATCGACGAACATTGGTATCAAGGGACCGCCGACGCGATCTATCAGAACATCTACAGTCTGGAGAAAGAAGATTCGAGCTATACGCTCATTTTAGGCGGCGACCATATTTACAAGATGGATTACAGCGAGATGATCCGCTTTCATCAGGAGCACGGGGCCGATCTGACCATTGGTTGTATCCCGATTCCGCTTGAAGAGTCGGATCAGTTTGGCATCATGCAGACTGATGGCGATGGCCGCGTGACTGGCTTCCAGGAAAAGCCAAAGCAGACGCAAGCGATGATAAACGAGCCCGGCCGCTGCCTTGGGTCGATGGGCATCTATGTGTTTCCGACGCGCCTGATGTTTGAATTGCTCTGCGAAGATGCGGCGAACCACGACAGCAGCCACGATTTCGGCAAGGACATCATTCCTCGAATGATCGAGTCGCATCGCGTATTCGCCTACCGTTTCCGCGATCGCAATAACAAAGCCGAGCCTTATTGGCGCGATGTCGGCACGCTCGATGCCTACTATCAAGCGAACCTCGATCTGGTCGATATTTCGCCCGTGTTGAATCTGTACGACAACGATTGGCCGATCCGCACCTTGCAGCCGCATTGGCCGCCGCCAAAGTTCGTCTTTTGCGGCGAAGGCCCGCCGGGCATTGCCCGGCGCGGCGAAGCACTCGACAGCATCATCTGCCAGGGGAGCATCATTTCGGGCGGACACGTATGGCGCAGCATTCTGTCGCCGAATGTCCGCGTCAACAGTTATGCAGTGGTTGAAGATTCCATTCTGTTTGAAGGGGTGGATGTCGGCCGTCATAGCCGGGTCAAGCGCGCCATCATCGATAAATACGTCAAAATTCCTCCGAACACAACCATTGGCTACGATCTGGAATTCGACCGCCGCCGCGGCTTCGCCATTACGGACGAGGGCATCGTCGTCATCGCCAAGCAGGAACGGCCCGATACGTTCTTAGCCCCGCGCGATGGTTAAACTGCGAGCTCGCTATCCTTTTTTTGTTCGTAGATCGCTAGTTGCCCCGGGCCTTCTTCAACCTGCACGCGGATGACCTCGGGAGTAAACCGGTGCGTTTGCGCCAAGTCGGCGAGCAAGCGCCGGGCGATGTAGCGAGCGAGCAGTTCGGCCGTCGTATTCTCGATCGGCAGCAATACGCAATCGCCGCGTGGAAAGATCCATTGCCTATCCTTGTAGACGGCATGAACTTCCTGGCCGCGCTCCTGGACGTGAATGACCGGATTGCAGGTCGGCAGCAGCATATAGTGATCGAGTTCGTCGGTGATCTTTTTGGTAGCACTTTTCAGGGCGATAAAGTCGAAGACGTAAAAATTCTGATCGAGCCGTCCTTCGACTTCCACGCCGACGCGATAGTTGTGCCCGTGCAGCCGTTCGCAACGGTGGCCTTCATACGAGATGAAGTGCCCCGAACAGAAGGTGAGGTAATCCTTGGTCACGCGGACCGTATCGCGCTCAGCCATAAGACTCCCAGGCGAACGGCATCAAGGGGTTCATCTTATTTTGCCGGAGCGCCACGAACAAGCAGGCAGCGATAAGATCGGCGGTGCTTCCCGGATTCAACCGGGCGCCGTTAGCGTCGTCTCCCTTTCGGAGCCAGGCGTCAAATTCCCTGTAGCCCTCGAAGCCGCCTGACCGGCGACAGATCGATCTCCCGCGCCCGGCGAGAAACCTCCTCGGCAACTGCCAGGCCATGCTTGCGAACGATAAGCGAATCGGGAAGCCGTTTGAGAAAGTCGAGCTGCAGTTCCAGGATAGCAGCCTCGACCGACCCGAAATGGCGCCAGCCTTCCATCAAAACCTGCAGGCCATCGAAGACGTCTCGAAAGCCGTTGACGTATTGTCGGGCAATGACGTCGCGTTCGGCGGCCAGCGCCATTGCTTCAAGCAAAGTCGCTGTCGGCTCATTCGCGATGTCCTGATTGCTTACCTTGCCGAGCCCTCCGGGCTGAGCAAGCCGAATCGCTTCGAAGACCAATATGGCGTCGGCAACCGATGCTGCAGCGAGTAGAGCTTCCAGAGACGCAGTTCCGTCCCCGACATCGACTTTCGAAACAGGCGCAAGCAATAGCACCATTCCGAGGTTGGTGTTGGTCTGAACCACTTGGCGCGTTGCGCGAACGGCTTCCAGGATTGTCTCGCCCAGCGGGGCGTTGTGCAGCTTGGCCAGTGCCGGACCGATGGCAGCCGCGCTTAAGATAAAATCGAGATAACTGAGGTCTTCAAAGTCGGCGAAGCGATGCACGTTGCCGGCCTTGCGCGCTCGCCTCCCAAACGCAGGCTATTTGAATATCGCATGCCAACTGATTCAGGAACGTCGTCCGCATGATGCGATGATTTCCCGGGCAATATCGATGCCGCAGAGCGGCGCCAAAGCCTTCCAGCCCGGGACGGCATTCACTTCAATGACATACCATTCGCCCTCCGGCCCCGGCAGGAGATCCACGCCAGCAGCCTGCGCCGACGGCTTCGGCCGCCTGAAGCGCGAGCGATTCCAAAGCCGCGGTCAAAGGCCAAGCCTCCGCTCGAGCGCCTTGAGCGACGTTCGTTCGCCAATCGTCCTTGGCTGTCCGCCGCATCGAGGCCAGCACTCTTCCATTCAAGACGAAGGCTCGCACATCCCAGCCCGGATGCCTTATGAATTCTTGAAGATAGAGCCTCCCTGCATCCGTTCAATCGAGCGAAACGCTCGCCACGCGAGCTCGGGGTCAGAGACGCGAACCATGCCGCGACCTTCCGAGCCGAAGATCGGTTTGACCACCACATCGCAGCCGAGGCGTTCAAAGGCATCAAGGGCATCATCTCCTCGTTGGCAAACGATCGTCCTCGGCACGCGCAGGCCGCATGCGCCAATCGAATGTTCGTCAGGTATTTATCGACGCATGTCTCGAGTGCCCGGGGCGGATTGAGTACGTGCGTCCCCTGCTGTTCCCAAGCATGAAGTAGGTCCATGCGAAAGACAACCTGCTCGAGCGAGCCGGGCGGCATCGTGCGGACGACGATGGCATCGAAAGGAATCGACTCGGCAAGGGTGGAGCTGACGCGACGAAAGTCGAGGCATTCCGTGCGATGCCCCAGCTCGGAAGCCGCCCGTTGTAAGTCCTGAATGTGCCAGCCGTCGCCGCCGGAAAGCAGTCCGATGTGCATGGTATACGCTTAGGAGATAAAAGGAATTGACGTTTAAGGGCCGCGCACGGAGTAAGCGATTTGAAAGGCGATTCTTTTGATATGTGGCTTGTTACTCGTGCATTAATCTACGCGCGGAGGCCTGTTGCGCCAAGTCATCAGGAGCAAACGCAAAACTAAAGATGCTCTAACATATTGTATTGAATTAAGGAAACGACCGCCGTGCCCGCCTACATTTCAAGTCCGTCGTCATCTTCAACGGTGGAGCTGACATATTCTTAGACCTTCGCACCCCCCTCGAAATGATCTTTGTCACCCTTCGTTCGGCTCTATCCCCAAAGCACGTAATTGAGCTGCTACGCGCCTCAGCTCGCTGCTTCTCGCTCTCCGCCCGCTGCTTCTCGCTCTCCGCCCGCTGCTTCTCATTCTGGGCGCGCAGCTTGGCCGCATTCGTAAGCCGCTTTTCTTTCCATAACTGATCCTTGAACGATTCAATCCGCTCGCCGGCTACCGGCAGCATTTGGCCTTGATCGTCCCAGACCCGCAACCACGCGCAGACGTTATTGAAATATTCGCCCTCCCAAAGGCCTAGTTCGATGCCCATAGCCGGGATGGGAAATCTTCCCGCGCTGTTCGCCCGCGTCTTGCGATAGCGTCCACGCTCCAGGTGGTAAACTTCGAGCGTGTCGTGAAAAACATCGTAGATCGCGTAATGGGCAGCACGGATTTCGTTTTCGTATATCCAGAACTTTCCGACGCCGGGAGTGCGATCGTGTTCCTCGGCGCCATCGCCGGATACGAATTCGATCAACAGAACTGGCCGCTGATGTTCTTGCCAGAGTACGTAGGAACGTCGAAATTCGCCGTCCAGCATTGGCGGTACATTGGGAACATAATACCAGTCGGGGGATTTGCAGCCGCTCAATGGCGGGTCGGTATGCTTCCAATAGATGCCGCTGTCTTGTCCGATGGCAAATTGGCCGTCGGGATGGAGTTTGTGCAGGACCGGCGTCAACACGTCGGACAACAACATGGCCTGGGGATGTTCGAGAAAATTAGTCACGATAGCGCCATCTTCGCAAGGTAAATCCTTGTGGGTAGGGAGTTTGGCGGGTGTCTCGGCAATCGCGCTCATCGACAAAGCTCCCGAGTCGGCTGTAAGGAAAAAAATATCTGATTGATGGAGTGTATAGCATAACAAACCGAAGTTCACTGCGGAAGGTTGGCCGTCAGATTCAAGCGCGCAATTTGCCGGGTCTATAATTTGCGCGGCGTGTCGGATGCTGAATTGTTGCGGAAGATTCTATATTTCTGCAGGGAGTGAGGGCAGGCAAGAATTCCATAGTTCAGGCGTCGGCGCGTTAATCGTCAGAGGTGTCTTGCGAAAGGGATGCTCGAACGTCAAGCAAAGCGCATGCAGCGCCACTAGGCGATCCCGGGGCAGTTCGATGGCGGGGCCGAAAGTTAGACTGCTTCCATAGAGAAGGTCGCCGACGATCGGGTGGCCGTGAGCCGCTGACTGCACGCGCAGTTGATGCATACGACCCGTCTGCGGCGAAAGCTCAAGTAGAGTCAAATCGCTGAACCGTTGCAACACGCGGAAATGGGTGATCGCCTCGCGTGCTCGCTCGACGCCGGCCTCCACGATTTCAACTCGCGATTCCGATTCGATTTTGCGTAGATGATCGCGCCATTCGCCGGTGTCTTCAGTCACCTGGCCTTCGACAATCGCTCGATAAATCTTGACGACTCGATGCTGCTGGAACTGCTCGGCTATCCTTGCTGCCGCCTTCGTGTTGCGAGCAAACAAAACCACGCCGGAGACCGGGCGATCCAGCCGGTGCGGGATGCCGAGATAGACTCCCGCCGGCTTCTGGTACGTCGTTTTAATGTAGTCCTTAACCTGGCTCTCCAGCGAGGGAATGCCCGCTGGCGCTTGTGTCAACAGCGGCGCCGGCTTGTTCACCGCAATCAGATGATGATCTTCGAACAGAATGTGCATGAGTGCTAAGTATTCGCGCACTGATTAACTTCCGCCTCCACGCCGCTTGCCGGGGTCGATCGCGGGTTCGTAACCAGAAGAATTCCCCCTCTTTTAACCTCCGCATGTCTGATACCACTTCCGGTTCTAATTACAAACCTTGGCTCCGCCCCGGCAAGGGGGTGAGGCGAATCCAAACCGGAAGTTGCTAAAACCCGATCTCAAGCTGCTGTTACTTTTGTGCTCTTGTCGCCTGGCATTGTTTTTGCCATGATTTGTGGAATGGATGAAGAATTGATGTCAAGACGATGACGATGCACCTCTTTGGTCTTCCGTCCGCTCGTGTGATCATTTCTGAAGGAGACAACCCGATGGGCTGCTGCAAATACGTGGTCGTTTGCGCACTCGCTCTGCTGATGGCTGAGGTTGCTAACGCCTATGTCGATATATCGCCAACGATCGGCTATCTCATCAAAGACGCAGACTGCATCAGCGTATTGCAGGTTGACAAGATCCAATTCGAAAAGCGACATCATCCTTTTCAAGAAGGTTGCCGATCTCAAAGGCAAGTTTTCGCAGGAGACGGTGAAGCATCATCTGGCAGGCGGCTTTCATCCGCGCGAGCCGAAGATGGTCCTCGAATGGGCGGAGCCGGGCAAGAACGTTATTGCCTTTGTCACCGGAAAGGTCGCGGTCGTTTGCATCGGGCGGTACTGGTACCAATGCAGCGAAACGGCCGACGGCTGGTGGACCATGTCTTCGGGAAGACCGGAGCTTTCGCTCGCTTATTACGGACGCTCGGATCAATTGCGCAAAGCGCTCACTGAAATTCTCGCGGGCAAGGAAGTGGTCATCCCCGCTGTCAACCACGGCACACGCATGGGGGTTTGGCAATATAGCAACGTCGCCTTCCAGAAAGTGTTGCGCGGCAAGGATTGTCCCGTATGGCGCATCAAGGCCAGCACGAAAATGCCCGAAAGCATCTGGCAAATCGGCGATCGGGACTCGCCCTGGGTTGTCGGTCCCGGCGCCGTCGGAACGGAAGACATTCCCAACCTGATCCGAGCGCTGACTGACTTCAGCAAAGACGATCGCGTTCGCTCTCATGCGGCCATCGACTTGGGCCTCATTGGTTGGAAAGCACGGCCGGCACTGCCGGCGTTGCAGAAGGCCTTTGAAGATAAAAGCCCGCTGGTAAGGTTAAGGGCAGCGCGGGCCGCCGCACTGATTGGCGAAGACTATGACGTGCCGGTTAAAGAACTCCAGAAGTCGCTCAAGGATCCCGCGCCGACCATTCGGCGACATGGGGCCGAAGCCATCGGCGATCTCGGTACAGCAGCCAAAGCGGCTGTTCCTGCCTTACGGGATTTGCTCAAAGACATGGAGCCCAATGTGCGCTGGGCGGCCGCCGATGCTCTGGGCCGCATTGGCCCCGCTGCCAGCGCCGCCGTCCCGGCGTTAGCGGATGCTCTTCGCGATAAAGAGATTCGCGTCATGGCGGCTGATGCACTTGGCGCCATCGGGGCGCCGCCCGCGGCGCTATTCCAGTATTAGTTGATGCCGTCAAAAGCACCGATGAGGAATTTCGCTGGACTTCAGCAGTCGCCCTATCGCGCATCGATGTTCGGTCGGCAAAAGTGGCCATGCCGTTGTTTATCGAAAAGCTGCAAAGCCCAGAACTGCACCGCGCTGGGACGCCATGATGTACATCACGCCGATGGGCAAGGAAGCCAAAGAAGCCGCCCCGGCTGTTCTCGCAATGGTTAAACGCGGCAATGGCGTGGCGGCTGCTACGTTGGCCGCCATTGCCGGCCCTGATGCGACGGAGGCCTTGCCCGTTCTCATCGGTGTGCTGGCCGACGATTGGGATACGTCGCTCGATATCGCCCTGGTCGGCAAGGCAGCAATTCCCCAATTGCTCAAGGCGTTAAAAGATCCTGAGGCGAAAGCCAAATATCACCTGGTGATCAAAACGCTTGGACTGCTCTGCCCGGCTGCACGCGACGAGGTTGCCCCTGCGCTCATTGAGGCCTTGCAATCGCCTGAAGCGAACGTCCGCAAGGCGGCGGCGACTGCGATAGCGACAGTAAACTGCGAATTGCCGAAGGCGGCGCTCGCCCTGCGGGCTGTGCTGAAAGACCCCGAGCCGGGCGTCCGTTTGGCGGCGGCATATGCCTTGCGGATGCGTCAAGCCGACGAAGCGAAAGACGCCGTCGATCCGCTTATCGAACTACTGGCTCATGAAAAAGCGGATGTCCGTCGCGATACGGCGCTGGCATTAGGCGAGTTCGGCGCTGCGGCTAAGAAGGCAGTCGAACCGCTTAAAAACGTGCAACAAAAGGCAACCGAGTCGGCGGTGCGCTCGGCCGCCGCTTGGGCCGCCGCGCGAATCATTGCTGCCGACGCCCATTGCAACGCGGTGGCGGTAATCGTGCAGTCGCTTAAAGACGGTAACCCGGCCGCTCGCTTGGAAGCCGCCCAACATCTGGGCATGTTGGGCGCTGATGCCCGCACCGCCTGCGACGCTCTTAATGAAGCGAAAATGGATGACGACGAACTGGTACGGCGTGCGGCCACCGAGGCACTTTCCCGCATCAACGTGAAACCAGCGGTGGCCGCTGGGCATGATTAAGCTTCGAGCGTTGTATTTGGCGAGCGGCGCGGCGTAAGCCCGCCGTGGTTCCGAACCCACGGCGGGCTTACTCCGCGCCGCTCGCCAGAATTGTTAGAAAAAGTTGGCGCACCCGGTTGGCTCGCCCATAACCAGTTGCCATTGTCCGCTGACGCCGTAGCCGTTATACCGCCCGCCAGCACCTAAACGATGCCATTTGGCAGTCCTGTTTTTCGCGCCGCCCGCGCCTGTTGAGGATTGATATGCAGAGTATGCCGCTGTTACGGCACGTCTTAAACGATGAAGCGATCACGCGCGGGCTGGGCGATGCCGAGGCACGGGTTATTGTGGAATGGCTGGCCGACTGGGCGGAGCTCTTGGCCGACGAAGCCGAGAGCGAAGAAGAAGCCTGGGCGGGTGTGCGGAAGTTGTGTCGTCGCGCACGGGGTATCAGCCGATTTGTCTACCTTTGGTCCGAAGAGCGCTCGCATGGCGCTGCGGTCCAACTGGCCGCTACGGAACGCTATGCTTGGCCTCTCCCCATGATCGATGAAGACTTAACCGATCTGACCGTTCGCATTCTCGCCTGGGAAGATCGAACCATTTTGGTGTGACGCTGATAGCACTTTCGGCCGATTGTTATCATTCGGCGAATTTGAAGAATTGAAGTAGGCCCGGCGTTGGCTATTAAACCCTTCTTGCGACAATCTTCACCGACCAATAATGTTAAACTACAGGCACGCCTGATAGCGCTGTACGTTTTTACCATCATTTGAGGATGTCCTCTTGTCGCGTCCCCATACTCCAGCCCTTCAGCTTGATGCCGACCGGGTTCAGCGCTTATCGCGCCGTATCGATCACGTCTGCGAACTGATGGCCCGCCTTTCGGGCTCTGCGATTCCGTCAGCGGAATTCTTTCAGACCCTCACCGCGCGAGCAATCTCCGTGGTAGATGGACCGGCCGGCTCTGTCTGGCTGCGTAGTCCGCAAGGTTTGCTGCAACAGTTTCATCAGACGAATGTCGCGGTACTGGGCATCGATCAACATGAGAACGGCCGCCATCTTCATAGCTCGATGCTCAAGCATGCTGTTATTACCAAGCAACTCTTCTTCCTGGAAGCCGATTCCAAGATCGCGACCGGCGAAGGCGAGGAAGGCGGCAACCCGGCCCCCTATCCCCTGGTAATGGCCCCGATTCTTGACGAGCATACGAACGTCCTCGGCGTCTTCGAAGTCTGGTTTGAAGCCGACGGCGACCCGAAGTTGCGCAACGTGTATGCCAATTTCATCAACCACATGGCGGGCTATGCCTCGAATTATTTGCGCAGCAACTCGGCTTTGCGCAACACGGCCCAAGAGCAAGTTTTTACGCAGATCGAGTCGTTCAGCCGGCAGATTCATGGTTCGCTCAATCCAACTGAAGTGGCTTTTTTAGTAGTCAACGAAGGCCGAAGGCTCATCGGCTGCGATCGCCTCAGCGCCGGCGTCCGGCTCGGCAAACACACCCGTATTGAGGCGGTCAGCGGCTCCGACACCGTCGAACGCAGCAGTGTGCAAGTTCAGGCGATGCAGCAGCTATTTGATGCCGTGCTCGACTGGAACGAGCGTCTCGTCGTACGCGGCGCCCGCGATCCGAGCTTGCCCCCGGCCGTACTGCAGCCGCTCGACGATTATCTCGCCCAGAGCAATTCGAAGCTGCTGGTCGTGCAGCCCCTGCGCGATGAGCGCGAGCAAATCCGGGACAAGGAACGCGAATCGAAGCCCGGGCCCGCTCGTTCAGCGCTATTGCTTGAAGCATTTGACCCACCAGAAGCGGTTGACGCATTGCTCGACCGTTTCAACCTCGTTTCCGGCCATGCTGCCAGCGCCCTCTACAACGCTGCCGAAATGAAGCGCATTCCCTTCGCGTTTCTCTGGAAGCCGGTGCTGGCGCTGCAGGGCAAAGCGGGCGGCAAACGGCGTTTTTACACCTATATCGCGCTGGCCGCGCTCGCCTTAGTGATGTTGATGATGGTGGTGTTGCCTTATCCGCTGAAGCTCGATGCCAAAGGTCAGTTAGAACCGGATGAATGGAACTACATCTTCCCGACGGATGGGGGTCGAGTTACCCAATTCAAAGTGGCGCCTGGGCAAATCATCAGACCGAACACGCCCATTGCCGTGCTGGTCGATCACGATCTCGGCCGTTTGATCGGGGAGCGTCTTGACGAGATTCATAAAAGCGAAGCAGCCCTCGCGAGCTTGAGTACCCAGGCGACCGATGCCGGGTTGTCTCCAGCGAAGCGCAAGGAAAAGCAGGATGAAATGGAGCGTGAGCGCAGCAACCTGCAATCGCATAACGATCAACTCAATTTGTTGTTGCAACAGCATAATGCCGATCGCGAAAACCCCGGCCAGTTCACTGTGTTTGCACCGGAGTTTCAACGTTCGCGCAATTCAGTTGGGCCTGCTTCGTGGAAGGTCGTGAGTGCGGACTTCGTGCATCAACTGTCCAATCGCTGGGTTCGCTCCTCCGATCCGTTGCTGCACGTCGGCAACACCGAAGGCGCCTGGCAGATCGAAATGAAGATTCCGCAAAAACATGTGAGCCAACTGTTGCGCACCTACAATTCAGAAAAACCGAACGAGTTCTTAGAGGTAGACGTCTTAGTGACAAGCGCGCCAACCCAAACGTTCAAAGGCCGGCTCTATCGCCGTGATATTGGCGCCGAGGCTGTGCAGAACAAAGACGATCACAACGAATCGGAATTAATTGTCTATGCTTATGTGAGAATCAACGATGCCGACATGCCGCCCGAAGATCACATACCCGTCAAGCTGTTGGTGACCGGTGTTGAAGTTCACACGAAGATTCGTTGCGGCGATCACTCCCTCGGCTACAGCCTCTTCCACGGCGCCTGGGAATTCGTCTACGAACATGTGGTGTTTTTCTTTTGAGAATCTCACAGAGCCGGAAGTCTAACGACTTCCGTTGAACATCTGAAAGCGTAGGGGATGGTTGTCCCGGCTCGCCTCTTTCAGAGCCCATTCTTTGAATATTTTGAGGTTTTCCATGATCCACCTGCGCTTGCTTCGATCGCTGATGTTGGGCCTTCTCATGTTAATCATCGTGGCATGCACCCGGCAGCCGGATGCCAAAATCGGCAGCGATGTTCGTGAGCGTTCGTCGGCCAATATCGATATCGGTACGCCGCTCTTTTCCGAGGCCGTCTGGCCGGCTTTTCCAGAAGATGCGGCCGCCAGTGCCGACCCGATCCGGGTTCCGCACTGTCATCTGACGGTGCTCGACCGCGTTGAGGTACCGACCAAAGAAGACGGCACGGTCGATTGGCTCGGCATTGAAGTGAAGCCCGATGAAAAGGTCGATGCGAAAGACCTTTTCGTACATCCCCGCAACAAAGGCGCTGATGGGGAATACCTTCGCTATCGCCGCCTTCGGCCCGGCGAGTACGTCAAAAAAGGGGACGTCATTGCGCTGCTGGAAGATACGCGGGCCGATTTGGAATGCAAAATCGCCTTGAGCAACATCGAAGGCGCGCGGGCCGGCTTACGAGCCGCCGCTGAAGCGATTCAACACTATAAGGCGAATCTGAAAATTGAGATCGACGCCAATAGTTCAACCTCGGCTATTGTTTCCGCACGGGCGAACCTCGCCAAAGCCGAGGCCGAGAAATCGGAAAAGGAGTGGACGGTCAAGCGCACCGAAGGCGAAGATATGAAGGCGCAAGACAAAATGCGCAATCATGTGATTCGCGCTCCCTTTGATGGTGAAATTGTTCAATTCATGAAGCGCGTCGGCGAAGGCGTCAAGGCCGGCGAGGCATTGCTGCTGATTCAGAACACCAAGCGTCTCGGTGTGGAAGGAAACTTGGAAGTCCAGTTCGTGCCCCGCGTGGCGCCGGGCAGCGATGTGTTCTTAGAACCTTCGCTCATGGAACCGCCGTTGCCGTTGCGCTCGCCTCATGCGAGCAGTAAGCCGATCACCGCCGTCGCCGTCGGCAAGCGCAAAGACAAGCAAGTGTTCCTTTCTGCCAGTGAAGATGGCACGGTCCACGCCTGGGATGCCAGCGCCGTTTATGCCACTTGGAAACATACGGGCGCCGTGCGCGCATTGGCTGTAACGCGAGAGAACGTTCGCGAGCCGCTAGTGCTGACCGGTTGCGACGATGGCAAAGCCCGGCTTTGGTCGCTCAGCAGTCTCGGCCGGGAACCGGTGCGCGTACTCGATGGCCATCATCAAGGGGGCGTTCAAGCCGCTGCCTTTTCGCCTGACGGCAAATGGTGCGTTACTTCCGACGACCGCGGCGAGATCTTCCTCTTCGATGCGAAGAGCGGAAAGCTGGTCTACGCCTTCCCACGCGAACACAATGCTGCCGTCAGCAGTCTCTACTTCACGCCGCAATGCCGGGTGGTTTCGGCAGGCCGGGATAATGTGGCCAACGTTTGGAAAGTCGGCGACAAATCGGCGCGGGTGGAAGCCGCCTACGATCATCGCTCCGGCGAGGTGACCAATCTCGGCGTCAGCGACGACGGCGGCCAGATGATGCTTGATCAGGACAAGAGCCGGCTGCGCGTGATTGACCTTGCCGGCAGCCGAAATCGCGGCAACCTGGAGCAATCGAGCGAAGGAAAATTCAGCACCTTTGCGCTCATGTCGCCCGTTATCGCCAACGTCAACGATCGGATCATCCTGACCACCGGCGGCGACGGCGTGTTACAACTTTGGCGTTGGACGGCCGGCGCAGGTCGAGGCGCTGAGCTGAAGAAACTCGTCTGCACGGGCTACACCCCAGCCAGCTGTGCAGCCTTTTCACCCGACGCCAATCACGGCTTCATCATCGCCGGCACACGGAAAGGCGACGTCAACATCTGGCCGATGCCCACGGCTGAGGAAATGACGAACCGCTACAAAGCCCGCATCACCCAGATCGACCCGAACGTCGAATCGAGCGGCAAAACCGTCCGCGTTCATGCGGAGTTCGACAACCCAAGCGATTTGCATTCTCGCCTGCGGCCGGGAACGACCGCGACGACGGTGATTCCGCAAAAGTAGGCATGGGCTCTAGTAGGGTGGGTGAAGGCTTTGCGAAACCCACCCGTTGGCGCTGGCAAGTGTGGGATCTTTCACGACGCAGAGCGTCGATTAAGACGTTCGACGCAGAGAGCCTGTGAATTTTTGTCTTTGAGCTGTCCATCGTGATGCGCCGGCGCTATTTGTAGGTGTATGGCGCTTGTTTTTCGCACATTTTGGGGCTGGCTTATCATGGCTACGGTCACTGCGTCGATGCTTTTTCCGCAACTCGATATGACGGTCGGCGCCGAGCCGGTGGCCGTGCCCGCGCCGCCGTTGCCCGAGAAGAAGACGCCCCGGCTGCGAACGGTCGAGCGTTTTCAGATGGAGATGCGCTGCGAATCGGTCGACCAGCGTTTGGCGGCCGACCATCTGGCTCGCGACATCTGGAGCTTTGTGGAAGGCTCGGATTTGTCGTCGCTGTACGACTCGATCGTAGCGGTCGAAGGCAAGGTGGGCCGAGATGCGACGGACCCGAAGATTTTGTTGGCCGTGTGGCTGTACGCCATTGCGCAGGGCCAAAGCAGCGCGCCACCGTGGCCCGCGCGTGCGAGAGCGGCGATTATGCGTACGCCTGGTTGTGTGGCGGAGTGTCGCTGAACTATCACACGTTGTCGGATTTCCGAGTGGCACATGCCGAGGTTCTCGACCAGTTGTTCACGGAGAGTTTGGCGGCGCTAGTGAAGGAAGGTTTGGTCGATCTGACGACGACGGCTCAAGACGGCATGCGCGTGCGAGCCAGTGCGGGGAGTTCGTCGTTTCGTCGCGAAGAAACGTTGGAGAAGTGTTTGGAAGAAGCGAAAGCGCACGTCGAGAAGTTGAAGGCGGAAATGGAAAAAGATGCGTCTGGACCGACGAAGCGTGAGAAGGCTGCGCGTGAGCGGGCGGCTCGGGAACGGGTGGAGCGCGTGCAGGCGGCGATCAAAAACGCTCAGGAACTGGCGGCTCAAAAAGAAGCTCGGCGTAAAGGAACGAGTGAAAACGCTCGCGCATCGACGACCGATGCGGAAGCTCGCAACATGAAGATGCCGGATGGTGGATTTCGACCGGCTTACAACGTGCAATTCTCGACGGCGACGGGGTCGGGCATAATTGCAGGCGTCGATGTGACGAACCAGGGAACGGACGCGGGGCTGATGAATCCGATGCTCGATCAAGTCGAAGATCGGACGGGGCAACGTCCCGAAAACAATTTGGCTGATGGCGGCTTCACCAGCAAGGAGGACATCGAGAAGACAGCGGCGGGCGGCACGAAGGCCTACACGCCAGTGCGAGACGAAAAGAAGAAACAGAAGGCAGGAAAGGACCCGTTCGCACCGTTGCCGAAAGATAGCCCGGAGGTGGCGAATTGGCGGAAGCGCATGGGGACCGAAGAAGGGAAAGCGAAGTATAAACTGCGGGCTCAAACTGCCGAACTGACGAACGCCCACGCGCGGAACCGGGGCTTTTACGACGTGCTCGTGCGTGGGTTGGATAAGGTCCGCACCGTGGCGACCTGGTATGCCCTGGTGCATAATGTGGTGACCGGTCTGCGCCTGCGCGCAACGCGCTGCGAAAGTCCAAGCCCAAGCGGAGGCCGCGACGGTGGTGGCCTGAGGAAAAAGGAGGTCGAGCGGGACGAAAAGTCCCCGGAAGGCGAAGTTCGCCGGCTCTCTATCGCCGCCGACGCCCGCCGAAAACGGTAGGCAAATTAAAAAAACGTGCCCGCCCACAAGGGGGAAGCACAAACCGATGATAAATTCACGGGCTCAGAGCGTCGGTTAAGACGTTCGACGCAGAGCGTCAAACGAGGGAAATCACAGGTTCCATGGACAATTTCGTTGCACAATCCGAACGCCGTAAGCAGGTGCGCTTGAAGAAGCGGCCTGACTTGTACACGCACGCCCAGCGCTACGAAGGCCGTTCGTTTCATGTGATTAAAGATCCGATCAATCTCAAATACTACCGGTTCAACGATCAGGAATTTTACGTCTTTAACTCGCTCGACGGCGACCATACGCTCGAACAGGTGCAGAAGCAGTTTGAGGATAATTTTCGGCCCGATCGGTTGACGCACGAAGACTTGGAAACCTTTGCCCGGCAACTAGTGCAAAACGGACTGGTGCATCACGAGTCCCCCAATTCCGGCAAACAGTTGTTCGAAAAGCGCAAGAAGCAGCAGCGACTGCAACGTTTTGCCAAGTTCACCAACATCCTCTATATCAAATTGCCCATTATCGATCCCGATCGGATATTGACCAAACTTTACAGCAAGACTCAATGGATATTCACCAATGGTTTTCTGGCTCTTAGTGTTCTTTTCATGCTCGCGGCGATAGCCTTAGTAGCGTTCAAATTCCAGGTATTCTGGGATAAACTTCCTGCCTACAACGAATTCTTTCGTTTTCGCACCGTCCTCTATATGTGGATTTCACTCGGCATCGTGAAAGTGATTCACGAATTCGGGCACGGCCTTAGTTGCAAGGCGTTCGGTGGCGAATGCCATCAGATGGGTTTTCTCTTCATGTGTTTCTCGCCTTCCATGTTTTGCAATGTCACCGACTCGTGGACTTTGGGAAATAAATGGCAGCGAATGCTTATTAGCTTCGCCGGCATCTATGTGGAACTAATGATCGCGGCCGCCTCGACGTTCGTCTGGTGGTACACGCCGCATTGGCCGTTCGTCAACAACATCGCCCTCTGCCTGATGACGCTTTGCAGCATTACGACCTTCGCCTTCAACGCCAATCCGTTGATGCGCTTCGATGGTTATTACATCCTTGCGGATTGGCTGGAAGTGCCCAACCTGCGCGAGAAGGCGAATCGCTTTCTCAACCGCGTTGCCTCGCGGGAATGCCTCGGCATCGAACAGCCGGTCGAGCCTTACATGGCCCCTTGGCGCAAGGGGCTTTTCATTGTCTTTGCGATTGCCAGCTGGATCTATCGTTGGGTTGTAACCTTTAGCATCCTGTTTTTCCTGGCGAACTGGTTGAAGCCGTATAAGCTCGAAACAGTCAGTTATATGCTCGCGGCGGCCGCTCTGGCGTCGATGACGATTTGGCCGTTGTTCCGCCTGGCGCGGAACATCAAACAACGGGGGAGATTGCCCGATATGAAGGCTTCTCGGGTTCGTATCACGGTCGGCGTTTCGGTCGCTCTGCTCGCTGCGTTCTTCCTGTTGCCGTTGCCGATCAACCGCGTCCGCGAGACGGGCATCGTGCAGATTCAGGATGGTTATGTCTACCAGATGACGGTGCGCGACCCCGGCGGCCAACTTTACGAGCAGTTCGTCAACGATGGCGATGTTGTCAAGCCGGGCCAGCAGTTGGCGCTCTTCCGCAATCCGAAGCAATCGCTGCGCGTCGAACAGCTCGATCGCGAGGTAGCCCACCTAAAGCAGCAGCGGCTAATGCTCCAGGCACAGATCAAAGAATTCTCGAAAGATCCGGCGGTCCAGGCGAACTATAAGGAAGAGCTTTCCAAAGTCTCCGGCGTGCTCGCCGGCAAAGAAGAAAGTTTGACGACCGAACGGCGGGTGTTGGATGAGTTGAGCATCATGAAGGCGGACCGGGCCGGCGTGATCATGAGCGCACCGCACCGGAAAGACATGTTCAAATTCTGGGATAAGGCCGAGTCAGGCCCGTTCTGCCGCATTGGCGATCGCACGAAGCTCTTTATTACCGTGCCCGCCAGCCCGACCGAATATCGTGAAATCAAGGAAAGCCTCGATCGACTTAGCGCTGACGGGAAGCCGCCTTCGGTCGAGGCCTCGGTTCTGCTCGCCAACCGCAGCGATCACATCTATCAAGGCCGAGTGACCGCCGTGCCCGATCGCCACGAAGACAATATCCCGGTGGGACTCACATCGCGCGGCGGCGGCCCGGTCGCCGTAAGGCCATCGGAGAACCCGTCCGTCAATGAGCCAGTTGCCCAGACGTATTTGATTCAAGTGGAATTGCTCGATCCGGATGGCTCCATTATTCCCGGCACGCAAGCCCGCGTCAAAATTCATCTCCAATGGCGCACGCCTGCCTGGTGGGCCGGCCAAAAGATCGCGTCGGCCCTCGATTGGGGTCTCTGGTGAGTTTTGGAACACCCGGTTTTTCAGAAACCGATTTCGTGCGCGCCTAAGTTAGGGTGTACGATTCCTAGGCGCAATAAGAGCACTCTTCACGCTCCGTGTGAAGAGCACACTGCGATAAGAACAAAACTCGTTAGCCGCGACGCGAAGGCTTTGCGCAGCGGAGCGATTTCTTCGCACCGAGCGCTTTCCGAAACCAAGCGCTCCGCTGCGCAAAGCCTTCGCGTCGCGGCTAACAAATTCAACCTTCCGGAAATATTTCCGGAAGGCGAAACGCGAGAAAATCTTGGGAAAACGAAATAAAATTTCTTCGAAACGCAGTTTTCGTCAAATAGTTTCCTCGAAGCGATTCAACGATGCTTAACGACTCACCTATATCGAGTAGGGTTGATCGAAAGACGCTTCTGGAAATATTTCCAGAAGCGAAAACCCAATTAAATCGTGGGAAACGTGTAAACAAATAGGAAAGCCTGTTAGCCGCGACGCGAAGGCTTTGCGCAGCGGAGCGCTTCGGCAGGCAAGCGCTCCGCTGCGCAAAGCCTTCGCGTCGCGGCTAATATATTCTTTCGACTTGCGGCTTTTTGAAACACCAACAGGCCGGGAGGCCCGTTGCCACGAAAAAGATAGAAGCACTGCTGGTGCAAGTGACCTCCGATGGTTATGATAACCTACGTTCAATCCTGCCTCCATCGAGCGAGCCGACTGCACCCCGTCAGCCGCTTCCCGTTTATATTCGACTGCTTTTCGGGAGTTTCCATGAAGTCGTGCCTCCTTACTCTCTTCGCGATCGTCGGAATCACCGCGTCGCTGTCCGGCAGTGAGCCGGCGCCGAACGGGATCAATTGGGAAGCCGCACGGCAGTTTTGGTCGTTTCAGCCGGTAAAGGTTGGCGACTTGCCGGCAGTTCGCGATACCGCTTGGGCTAAGACGGCGATTGATCGCTACGTGTTGGCCAAGCTCGAGCAGGAAGGGCTGAAGCCAGTGGCAGCCGCCGAGGCGCGAACGCTGATCCGCCGTGCCACCTTTGACTTGACCGGCCTGCCTCCCACTCCGGATGAAATCGCTGTCTTCTTGAAGGAAGACGCAGCCGATCCGCAAGCAGCCTTTGCCCGCTTGATCGATCGCTTGCTGGCTTCACCCCATTACGGCGAGGCCCAGGCGAGGCAATGGCTCGATATCGCCCGTTATGCCGAGGACCAAGCGCACACCTTCGGCACCAAGCCGAACTCGAATGCGTTCCGCTACCGGGATTGGGTCGTGGACGCCTTCAACCGCGATCTTCCTTACGATCAGTTCGTCAAACTACAAATTGCGGCCGACTTGCTGGATGATGGCTCCCCAGAGGCCGGCAAACAGCGAGCCGCGCTCGGCTTCTTCGGGCTCGGCGCCGAGTATTACAAAAACACGGATGCCGCAAAGGCCGCCGCTGATGAACTCGACGACCGCGTCGACACCCTGACTCGCGGCTTTCTCGGGCTCACCGTCTCCTGCGCCCGATGCCACGATCATAAATTCGATCCAATCCCCACGCAGGACTATTACTCCATCGCCGGCATTTTCTGGAGTTGCAAGTTGGCCGACGTGTCGATGGCATCCAAGCGAGATCAAGAGCGTTATCAGGAGTCGCAGAAGCAAGTACAGGCGGCCGACAAAAAGGCGGCAGCCCTCGTTCAGACGGAAAAAGAAAAAATCATCCTGAGTCGCGTCGAGGATTTGCCCAAGTACTTCATCTCCGCTTGGAAGTTGGAGGCACGGCGGTTGACAAAGCCCGACTTCTCTTCGTCCGCGCAGGCGAAGCTCGACGCGATCGATCCGGCGTCGCTCGAACGGCTGGTGCGCTATCTGAACCGCAAGAGCTCCAATGTCGCAGCGCTGGAAGGCTGGACTCGCAATCTGCCGAAGAAGGATGGACCCGAGGCGCCGCCGGCCGACGTCATCAAAGCTGCGGAAACTTTACGCGACACCGTCAAGGCGTCTGTCGCTAAAGCCGGCGACAAGGCCAAAGGCGAGATGATGCAATCCTTGTATGGAGACAAGGGTGTATTCCCCATTGCCGATGCCGAAGTGATCAAGGCCATGTCGGACGAGTGCAAGGTAAAATACGAGACTTTGAAGAAGGAAAAAGAGTCGATCGCCAAGAGCGCGCCGTCGGCGCCAGCCATGGCTCACGGTCTGGCTGAGTCAACTCCGGTCGATCTGAAGATCTACGTTCGAGGCAACCCGGCCAAGCAGGGCGATCTGGCTCCGCGTCGTTTCCTACGTATCGTGGCGGGGGACGTGCCGGCCGCCTTCAAAAATGGCAGCGGGCGCTTGGAATTGGCTGAGGCCATTGCCGACGCGAGGAATCCGTTGACGGCGCGGGTGATGGCCAACCGCGTTTGGCAACATCATTTCGGCCGTGGCATTGTCGGCACTCCTTCGAACTTCGGCCTGCTCGGCGAACGGCCGACTCACCCGGAACTTCTCGATTACCTCGCCGATCGTTTGATGAGTTCAGGCTGGTCGATCAAGCAATTGCATCGGGAAATCATGCTCTCAGATGCCTATCGCCTCAGTTCAACCGACGATTACGCGGCGACCCAGGTCGACCCCGAAAACCGGCTGCATTGGCGCATGAGCCGGCATCGCCTGCAAGTGGAAGAGTTCCGCGATGCGCTGCTAACAGTCTCGGGCAAACTTGATCGTACGATGGGCGGACCAACCACTAATCTCGACAGCGCCGACAACGTTCGCCGGACGCTCTATGCCAAGGTAAGCCGTCACGAACTGAGCGGCTTTCTAAGGCTTTTCGATTTCCCCGATGCCAATATCACCAGCGACCGCCGTACCGAAACCACCGTGCCGCAACAGCAACTGTTCGTCCTCAACAGCCCCTTCATGGTGAATCAGGCGAAGGCCTTGACCGCCCGTGTTCACAAAGATGGGGCGGACGATAAGGCAAAAATTCAGCAGACCTATCTCCTCTGCTTCGGCCGCAATGCGACCGACGATGAAGTGCAGATGGGGCAACACTATGTGAACGGGACAGACGCTGTTTCCGATGCGACAACTAATAAGCTAAGCCGCTGGGAGCGCTATGCCCAAGCCTTGCTGGCGAGCAATGAGTTCATGTATGTGGATTAGCATTTGGGCAGGTCAATCGGGCCTGTGAGGCAACGCCGTGAAGGTTTTTTTGCAAACCATTTAGCCCCCGGTGATTACACCGGGGGCGTACGCTGGGATTGGAAGACGCACCCGCCCCCCGTGTATTCACGGGGGGCTAAATAAGAATGAGCCTTTCAGGCTCACTTGCGGGTAATGGTAGGCTTTTCGACCGCCAAGGAACGCTGACGCGAAATGAGCGCCGAAAAATACCTTCGTCCCGAAGTCATCAATCAGGTCGCCCGGCTCGATCTCCGGGCCAAATTCATCGTCGAAGGCTTTCTAACCGGCTTGCATGCTAGCCCCTTTCAAGGCTTTTCCGTCGAGTTTTCCGAACACCGCAAGTATGTTGCCGGCGACGATCTCAAAGATCTCGATTGGAACGTTTTCGCCAAGACCGACAAATACTACCTTAAGAAATTCCAGGCCGAGACCAACGTTACCGGCTACCTCGCGATGGATCTCAGCGCCTCCATGGCTTACACCTATCGGCAGGAACTGACGAAGTTCGATTATGCGATCTGCCTCGCCGCCGCGCTCGGCTACTTGATGATCCATCAGCAGGATCCTGTCGGGCTGGTGACGTTCGATCAGAAGATTCGCACGGTCCTGCCCCCGCATTCGAAGCGTCAGCAGCTAGGAAATATCCTGGCAATCCTTGCCAATCTCAAGCCGGCAGGCGAGACCGACATTGCCGGTTCGATGCACCAATTGGCCGCGTTGATTCGGACGAAAAGCCTGATTATGATCTTCAGCGATTTGCTGACAGATGTCGATGCGCTGATGAAGAGCCTTTACCATTTAAGGCATCGCGGCAATGAGATTATTTTGTTTCACATTCTCGATGAAGCCGAGGTTCATTTTCCCTTTGAGGGACTGATTGAATTTGCCGACGTCGAGACCCCGGAGAAACTGACAATTGATGCTAAAGGAATGAAGGCCGACTACCTGCGCTCGATTCAGGACTTCCGCGAACATTGCAAAGCGGAATCGTTGAAAGCGAACATCGATTACGTTCCCATGGACACCAGCATCGGCTTCGATAAAGCGCTGCTGGAGTATCTGGTTCAACGGCAACGGCGGTTTTAGGAGCTCCGGCTGGAAAGCCGGAGCTACCTCTCCCTCTTACACCGCCGCTCGAAAAATGTTACAACGTCCCCGTGATTGGTTCACCGTGCCTCATGGATGAGGGCCGTAAGATGCTTGTTCTCTCACCTAGTGCCAATGATCGCTCCGTAAACGCGCGCTCAACGCCAATGACGTGCGCCCAAGTTGATGTGTCGGTGTGCATCGCCAATTGGAATTGCAAGGAATATCTACGGGCTTGCCTTCACTCATTGCAGGAAGGGCGGCAGGGCGTCTGCGTCGAAATCATCGTAGTCGATAACGCGTCCAGCGACGGCGCCGCCGAGATGGTGGCGAACGATTTTCCCGAAGTCATCCTGATTCGCAACAAGACGAATCTTGGCTTTGCAGCCGCCAGCAATCGTGCCGCCGATTGCGCCACGGGCGCTATCTTTTCTTTTTGAACAACGACACCGTCGTGCCACCGCTTGCGTTGCGTGAACTGCACAATTATGCCGAAGCCCACCTGGAAGCCGGCCTGATCGGCCCGCGCTTGGTTGACGCCAACGGACGGCGGCAGATTTCGTTCCGGCGCAAACCTTCATTGGCAGCGCTGCTGCATCGGACGATGCTGCTGCGCTGGACGAACTTGTTCAAACCGTCTTACGAGTCGTATCGTCGAACGCACTTTCGAGAGGAGGAAGAGTGTGCCGTCGAGGTATTGATGGGAGCCGCGCTGCTGATCCGTCGAGAGTTGTTCCACGATTGCGGCCGTTGGGATGAAGGATTTCGTTTCGGCGTCGAGGATGTCGAGCTATCGGTCCGCGTCGGCAAGACGCATCAACTCATCTATCTGCCCCGCGTCGAAGTGCTCCACCACGGGCGAATCAGCTCGCGCTCGAATGTGACCTTCGTGGCGCCGAACCTTTTGATCGGCTACGTCCATTACTTTCGAAAGACGGGCGAATCGAATCTGGCAATCACCGCCTTCAAACTTTTTATCTCCCTCGACGCACCGTTGCAGGCTCTGTTTCGTTATATCCAGTACAGCTGGCGGACCCTGTTCGGCTGCCCTAAAAAGGCAGCGCGCTGTCGTGAAAACGCTCGGGGCCTTTGGCACTTTGTGCGCTACGATCTCGGAAGATTCTGCGCGCTTGAACGAGCGTGAAGCCGTAGACGCCGATTAGCGCTTTTTCTTCTTTTTCTTGCCGTTGTCGGGCCGGCTGTCGGTTGAGGGATTTCGGCGATGTTCCTGCTGTTTTTGCGCCTGTTCCAGGACCTCGTTCCACTTTTCTTTCCAGCCGAGTTTCTTGCGCGCCACCAGTTCGGCGGGCCTGCTTCCGCTTCCGGATTCTTGGTCGTGTTGCGGCTTAAGCTGCGGCCACCGCCGGCTGCTGGGGGATGATCTTCCAACTCTTCCGGCTTCACCGGCTTCGCGCGCCAGCTTCGCTCCGAGAATGCCCCAAGTCGTGCTGGCGATAAAGTAAAGGCACAACCCCGCCGGCATTTTGTAGAAGAAAAAGCCCATGAATATCATCATGAACTTCATCATCCGCTGCTGGGCTTGCACCTGTGGATCGTCCGATTTCGGCATCGTCTTGATCTGTTGATAGAGCATCAACCCCACGGCAATGAACGGCAGGGCATTGAAATAGGGCCCAAGATAAATCGTCTTGCCAAGGTCACTGGGCTCGCTGATCATCGGGATCGATTCGGACCAGTAGACCAGCATGTCGGGCGCGGCCAGATTCTGGATCCAGAGAAAGCCTTCGAGCCGAAAGAAGACGCTCTCTTGAAGAGCGTAGTAAAGCCCCATGAAAACGGGCATCTGCAACAGGAGCAACACGCAGCCGCCCATTGCCGAGAAAGGATTGACGTTATGTTCCTTATAGAGGAGCATTCGCGCCTGGTTCATCTTTTGGAAGTCATCGCCGTATTTTTCTTGAAGTTTCTTCAGTTCGGGCTGCAGCTTCGCCATTTTCTGCTGCATGACCATCGCGTTATGCGCCTGCCGCCGGCTCAGCGGGAAGAGCATGCCTCGGACGATCAACGTCACAATCAAGATGCAAATACCGAGATTGGGCACCACTTGGTTAAGCGCCCACAACAGGCTGTGGACCAGATTAGTGGTGATGATTACCAGGTCGGTCCACATCAG
Source organism: uncultured Planctomycetota bacterium (assembly GCA_963718635.1). GTDB lineage: Bacteria > Planctomycetota > Planctomycetia > Gemmatales > Gemmataceae > JAIOQJ01. The sequence continues at coordinate 1,758,378 of OY970367.1, forward strand.
GCCGCTGGCGATCCGGCCGAGGAAATTGGGCATCGGCGCGTCGGTCATGGTGTCGCAGACCGAGCTTGTCGAGATAGCGATCGACCAGGGCGTCATCGACGGCTTTGCCCGGCGGCATCTGCTTGAGCAAGCGTGTCTTGATCGGGCCATGATAAAGCAGGTATTTATGCTCGACTTCTTGGTCGGGGTTGAATACCTCGGTGATGGCCCGGACCGTTATATCGTCGAGGAATTCCTTGTCCTTATAGGTTCGGCCGATTGGCGTTGCGCGAACGAACTCCAGGAACTTGCGGTTCTCCTGCTGGTCGTCCACGGCAATGGCCGAGGCGAAATACTGGACCGTGACGGCTGCATAACGAATCGCCTGTTTGTCTGTCCGCGTCTGGCGATCGCTTCCTTCGAGATTGCGGACCTCGCGATTATCCTGAATGAACCGCGCGATGCCATCGCCGAAATCGACAATCGCCTGGCGATAAATGGACGTATACCAGACCCCTTCAATTGGCAGGCCATTGGCGCCAGTCAGCTGGTATCGAAACTGGTTCGAACCCTTTTTGCCGTCCAGGCGCTTAATGTCTACATGTAAGCCAATGTGATAATCGCCGCGCTTCAGCGTGAAAGTCTTCGTGATGCGGACGTTGTGCGGGTCCGCCAGATCGGTGCGGAAGACGACCTTTTGTTCATCCGCATTGGGATCGAGCATGGACTCTTCTTTGACCAGTTTCCATTCGCGCGTTCCCAGATCGTTGAGCGGGCGTTCGTCGCTCGCCTTGTCGTAATGGAACATGACGAACGACTGAGGCGACAGCTTCAAGTCAGTCTCAATGCCGTAAGGGCCAGGCTGCAGTTCGGGCACTTCGGCTTCGAGTTTGCTTTGCTCGCGAATTGATTTCCCGTGCGGCATGCGCACGCCCGGCACCAGACGCAGCGCCTCCGGCTTGCCGTTCCTTTTAACTTCCAACCCTTCGCTGTTGGCTTCATCGAACTCGGTCAGCACGACCTGTTGAACCGAGCCGCCACGGGTATTGAGCAAGACTTGCAGATAATAGGGCTTCTCGCCTCGACCTAGCGGGATGAGTTCTCCGCTGCTGGGCGCGTCTTCGGCGGCCTTTACTTCCGCAGGCTTTTTCGCTTCCGGCTCGGCTTCTTTCTTAACTTCTTCGGGCGGTGGAAGCTCGGGCCTGCGCAATCGTTTGAGCTTGCTGATCGGCTCGCTTTCGACAGCCATGCCCCCCATGACCATCGCCGTCGCTTCTTGCGTCGGTTTTGGCGGCAACGTCGGCCAGATGGTATGAACCAGCCAATACCAGCCGGCGACAAAGCCCAGGCACAATAGCGAGATCAAGATGTAGCTGCGTGCCGTTTTCATGTTTTTTCCGTCAGATCGCGAATCAGACGGTTATGATAGCGACGCGGCTTCGAAAGACAGCGCGTAACGGAAGTCGTCAGACTTCCGAGATTAAAGGAAGTCTGACGACTTCCGCTACGTTGAACGCTTGTCGTAGCGGAAGTCGTTAGACTTCCGAGAGTTGTACAAGCCTGACAAGAAATACGGAAGTCTGGCGACTTCCGCTACGTCTATGCTTCGCGTAGCGGAAGTCGTCAGACTTCAGAGAGGTGCCCGATAAAGGACGGCATTCGTCGCGGCTTCGGCTACCGACCTTCCCGAAGCCGATCGCCTAAGAAGTTTTCAAGTTCCGGGATGGCGTAAATCTTTTTGATTGTCGTTTCAATGTCGTATTCGACGCGTCGAAAACGAATCGTGTCGTTATCGAGCATGACATAGCAGGCGCGTGGGTTAAGGTCTCGGGGTTGGCCGACTGAGCCAACGTTGCAGAGCGTCTTACGGCCATCGAGCTTGTAGACGCCGCCGAGATCGTCGGGCGTATGAAACTGCAATTCTTCGGTAAATATGCCGGGTACGTGGGTATGGCCCTGAAAACAATAACGATCGACCAAGGTAAAGATGCGTTCCATTTTCCGCTGATTGTAAATGTCTTCGGGGAAGACATATTCGTTAAGCGGATTACGGGCCGAGCCATGCACGTAAAGGTAGCCGCTTTCGCGATGCGATCGAGGCCTCTCCGCCAGGAATTCCCAACGCTTGGTCTGGACCGCGCGCGACTCGCTCGGCAGTTCCAGCTGCTGCCTTGTCCACATGATCGCCATCTCGGCGGCGCGGTTAAAACCATCGGGGTCAAAAGCGCACCCTGGTCGTGGTTGCCCAGGAGCACCATCTGGCAGCCCATGATGAGATCGATGCATTCGCGCGGATTCGGGCCGTAGCCGATCACGTCGCCTAGGCAGTAAATCTCAGAGACGCCCTGCTTGGCAATGTCTTCCAGAACCGCCTTCAGCGCTTCGAGATTACTGTGGATATCGCTGATGATCGCCTTCACGCCTGAAATCTCTTCCGGAGGGGTCCGGATTAGCGAGCACAATCAATGGGTCCGCGGGCGAGCGGTCATCGAGAAAAATGGAATGGAGATAGTTCCATCCGGTTAGTCTACCTCTGTTTAGGGAAAAGAGTCAAGGGAATCGACACGTCCGGGGCAAAACGGCGCAACATTCTACCGGTTAGCCGGGGTGGAAGGCCACTTTGTCTCAAATCAGCGGGTCACCGAAAAAATTTTTGAGCTCCGGAATGTCGTAAACCTTTTTCATTGTTGTTTCAATGTCGTATTCGATGCGCCGGAAGTGAATGGTGTCGTTGTCGAGCATCACATAACCGGCTCGGATGTCGAGATCACGTGGCTGGCCTACCGAGCCGACATTGCAGAGCGTCTTACGGCCATCGAGCTTATAAACGCCGCCGAGGTCGTCCGGAGTGTGAAATTGCAGATCTTCGGTGAAGACGCCGGGAATGTGGGTATGGCCCTGAAAACAATAACGATCAACGAGAGTGAAGATCTGCTCCATTTTCTTCTGGTTGTAAATGTCTTCGGGGAAGACATATTCGTTAAGCGGATTTCGGGCCGAGCCATGCACGTAGAGATAGCCGCTTTCACGATGCGAATGCGGCCTACCCGCCAGGAATTCCCAGCGCTTGGTCTGGACCGCGCGCGACTCGCTCGGCAGTTCCAGCTGCTGCCTTGTCCACATGATCGCCATCTCGGCGGCGCGGTTAAAACCATCGGGGTCAAAGAGCGCCCCCTGGTCGTGGTTGCCCAGGAGCACCATCTGGCAGCCCATGATGAGATCGATGCATTCGCGCGGATTCGGGCCGTAGCCGATCACGTCGCCTAGGCAGTAAATCTCAGAGACGCCCTGCTTGGCAATGTCTTCCAGAACCGCCTTCAGCGCTTCGAGATTACTGTGGATATCGCTGATGATCGCCTTCACGCCTGAAATCTCTTCCGGAGGGGTCCGGATTAGCGAGTACAATCAATGGGTCCGCTTTGTCTCAAATCCGCGCAATCTTTTCGAATCGCTCCCGAAACTGTTCCGTGCTGAGCGATGTGAGAGCTGCCAGACTCTTCACCGTTTCCGGATTGGCGAAGTCGGTTGGCTCCAGCCGGATCATATAACGGCGGGCACACTGGAACGATTCGCTCTCGACATTCACACGCCGGGTTTTCATCCGCTGGGTTTCCGGAACGATCATGCTTTCGAAGCTCAGCGGGATCAATCGGCCATCGACAAAACTGATAATGGCGCCGAACTGCGTTGCGAGATCACTGGCGAGGAACTTCAACGCGCCGAAGCCCAAGTTGCGCGTATATTCCAGATCGAATGGGATCGGGTCGGCGGAGCGCAACTCGTAACCCAGATCTTTATCGATGAAATCCATCTTCAGGCCGATCGTTTTCAATCGGGCCTTCAACGTTTCTTTGACCATGCGGCCGAATTCGAGCTCTCCGAGCCGCAAATGTCCATGTGGGTCGCGTTCTAAGTTTCCGAACTGCTTCAGCCGTTCTTCGCCCAATGCCGACAGCAATCCCTTTTCGCCGATCGATTCGATTAGACCCTCGGCTAATACGGCAATGCCGTAATCGCGGTTTTCGATCTTGCGTTTCAGAATGGCACCGATGATCAGATCGCAAACGTTTTCGAGGGTGATGGGCGTGTCGCGAAACTCTTCCGGAATGATCGTGATTGTTGAAGCCGAGGCTTTGCCGATGCCCAATGCCAGGTGTCCCGCCGCCCGGCCCATGCTGATAATAATGTACCAGCGGCCCGTGGTCTTCGCATCGGCGTGAAGCGCCCGGGTCGTCATGGTGCCGTAGTGGCGGGCGGATTCAAAGCCGAACGTCGGGGTGCCCTCGGGCAAGGGGAGATCGTTGTCGATAGTTTTCGGAACGTGGCAGACGCGGATGAGCGATTTATTGCCCGGGCCGCGTTGGCCGCCGGGTCCAACATGTTTGGCAACCTGGCTGCCCGAGTATGCGGTGTCGTCGCCGCCGATGGTAACCAGGGCGGTGATCGCCATATCGCCCAGGACTTTGAGAACGCGGGCCATGTCCTCGGGCTTTTTGGCGGGGTTGGTGCGCGAGGTGCCGAGAATCGAGCCGCCGCGCATGTAGTAGGGCGCTACATCGTCCACGGTGAGTCTGCGATTCTGAGTGGTGCTGCCTTCGACCAAGTGACGGAAACCATTCTGAAAGCCGATGACTTCCATCCCATGCCGGGTGGTGGCGTCGATGGTTACGGAAGCGATTACCCCATTGATGCCCGGCGCCGGGCCTCCGCCGACGACGATACCCAGACGGCCGCCGCGAAGGGGGCTATTGTCGATCAATTCGACATCGGGAGAAGAATGCGAACTCATGGCGCCTCGTCAATGATAAGAGAGTTAGCCGGGCCATCTGTGCCCGTTTTTCAACTTCGATTTATCGAAAAAAAGGTGAAATTCAAGCGAGGAATTACTCCAAGGCAAGCGCCGCCCCGGCCCCGATGCGCCCCCGTGTTGGAGCGGAGCGATTCCGAACTGCGAGCCGATTTGCGCAAGCAATCGGGTGCTTTGGCCTTCACCCGACTGCTGACGCATTCGGATCGCCTTTTCGATATTTCGCTGCGCGTTTTCCCACGAAATAATTGGAAACACCCTTCTGGAAATATTTCCAGAAAGGTCCGTGAAAACCCTCAGAGTCGCCTTTCGCCCCGCGAAAGGTTTCCGAACGCTTCCGACAGCCTTCCGCTCGTGGGGGCAGGCCTCCCAACCTGCTCATTAGTCTTGTAGGGTGGGTGAAGGCTTTGCGAAACCCAGCCCGCTCCACTCGCCGAGCACTCCGACTGCGAACCGTTCGAAGTGAAAACGTTTTCACTCGAGTGTGAACCGTTCACACTTTCATGCCGCATCTTAATTCGTCCATGCAATGTTGCGTTAGCCGCGACGCGAAGGCTTTGCGCAGCGGAGCGCTTTCGGCAAGAAATCGCTCCGCTGCGCAAAGCCTGCGCGTCGCGGCTAACAGTATTTTCGTTTTCGGGTCGCGCGTTTTCCCACGAAATAATTGGAAACGCCCTTCGGGAAATATTTCCCGAAGGGTCCGTGAAAACCCCTCAAAGTCGCCTTTCGCGGAGCCAAGGGCGACCATTGCTTACGCGTAACGTCTCCCGCGAGGCAGAGCCTCGACGACCCGTTACGCGGCAGAGCCGCGTAACGAGATCATTCTTCGATTCCGCAATCCGAATTCCGCATTCCGAATTTCCGAGCCTGCCGCTCCCGCGTCGCGATTACTCGACATACTAGCTTAGGGGCGTTCAAATTCAGAAATGTTTTTTCAGCGTTCCAAGCTCTCTGCTTTAAAAACACTTATTTGAACACTCTAAAGAAAATTTGAAAAACCCTTGCTTTCGAACTACAGAATTCCGCAACCCCTTTGGTCCTGGTAGTCGGGTTATTAAGTACCAGATAGGCATAAGTACTGGTGTTGATTCAAACACGATGGCTGAAGGACCATCCAGCGCCAGCCCAGCTCCGAGTCAAAGCGATTACTGACAAAGCGTGAGGTCGCCGGCGGTATTTACGTGGCTGACCAGTACCTGGGATCCGCTGAAGAGCTCGGAGAGCAAAGCTTGCCTCGGATGCTGCTATACCGGATGATTGCGGTTTACAACGAAATTGAAAAGGCATTCGGAAAGCAAGAAACCGGCAGTCCGACATGACAGATAAAACAGCCATTAAGGGAGATCGAAAACTTCCCCTCCAGCGATGGTTCCAAGAGCAAGGCGCGTTAAATTCGCCGTGGTCAAAGAGAGAAAATGCACGCTGCCATCGACGAAAACGAAACTTACGCCATTTGTATGCAGGCTGCTGAAGCAGCCTGCCCCTTTGCTTAAATCGGCGACTCCGGTCAGGGCACCTGTCACATTATAATTGAACGGCATTCCGATTGAACCAACCGCCTGTTCCGACGCGTTGTTGATGTCAGGACTACCCATTGCCCAAGTCCCATAACGGCCCACCGATCCTGTATAGCTATCGTACGCCGTCATGTATCGGTAGCGTTCACCAACCATAGCCGTGTTGCTCAATCCGTCAGTGATATTGCTAAAACTGATCATCGAGTTGTAGCTAAGAGGACCACTGAAGCGATAAACCGGCGCTGTCGGCAACGGCCAGCCGTTGAAACCGACGCCCATCGCCGTTTGGTCATCGAGGTGTGCCGTATATTCATTGACGCCAGCGGTTGATGAAGCGGGGTTGCCAACGTCGCCGGACTGCACGGCGGCATAGCTAATAGCGAAACGGGCGGAGATGCCCTGGCTGTCGTAAGTTGGACTATCGCGTGTCGATGGACAACGGAACGTTTTAATCTGAGATTGGGCGACCGCCTGAAAATTGCCGCCATCGGCCCAATCAGGTGCGGCGACAACGCTCGCAAGGTTGTAAACATTTTGCTGCTCGATATAGGGCAAAACGAAAAACGTCCAAAAGGTGGCGGGAGAAACGTTTTCTCGCGCCAGTGCGCGAGCTATGCCTGGCGGCAGGACCCCAACTGCGTCGTGATAACCGTGCAGGCCGATGCCGATTTGCTTGAGATTATTTTGGCACTGAGTTTTGGCCGCGGCGGCGCGCACCTTCTGAACTGCCGGCAATAACAGACCAATTAGGATGGCGATGATCGCGATTACCACGAGCAACTCGATCAGAGTAAAACCTCGGCTTCGATGTTGGCGGAAGAGCATGGTGATTTCTCGATACGCGACCGACCGCAGCGGAACATAGAATAGTATATCGCCGCATGGCTTTTTCAAGATCGAACGTTAATTATAATGGTTCGTCAGGGTGCGCCAAGCGATTCTGGCAAAACGGAGGCTCGCCCTTCCCGCGCTCCCCCGGCTTTGCGAAGAAAAAGGGGTCGGGAGGTCGGGAGTCTTTTTCGGTATTGTCCCTGGTTTAGGGCATCAATATGACTGGGGAGTATGCCGAGACGACTGCGATTTTGCACGGGCGGTTACGTCTATCACGTGCTCAACCGAGCCGTGGGGCGAGCGCGGTTGTTTGCGAAAGACGGAGACTACCTCGCTTTCGAAAACGTGCTGCGCGAAGCGCTGGAATGGCAGCCGACGCGCTTGCTGTCCTATTGCATCATGCCGAATCATTGGCATCTGGTGCTTTGGCCGCAGCACGATGGTGAGCTTTCCGAATTTCTGCGCTGGCTGACGGTGACGCACACGCAACGCTGGCACGCCCATCATCGCACGGCAGGCACCGGCCCGCTTTACCAGGGGCGGTTCAAATCGTTTCCGATTCAGGCCGATCTCCATTTTTTGACGGTGTGCCGTTACGTCGAGCGAAATGCATTGCGGGCGAATTTGGTGTCTCGGGCCGAGGCGTGGCGTTGGTCGAGCTTATGGCAACGCGAGCAGCCCGGCGGCGCCGACTGGCTTTCCGATTGGCCGGTGAAGCGCTCGGCTCATTGGCTTGATTTCGTCAATGGCGTCGAGACGGAAGGGGAAGTATCGGCATTACGACGTTGCGTCAAGCGAGGCTGTGCGTACGGAACAGAAGATTGGACGACAACGACCGCGATCGACCTTGGTTTGGAGTCGTCGTTACGCGCTCGGGGCCGCCCGAAGAAGCCCGACCCGGAGTGAAAAAGACTCCCGACCGGTCGGGAGTCGTTCCGGAATGACTCCCGACCCCTTTGTTTTTCCTACACCGACGAGGCAGGGTTGAAAGGTATCACGGAGTCGAACGAATTGCGGCCTTCACTCAAAGCTAATAATCCCAAAGACGTCCGCTACGGCGAAGGGGTACCTGTCTGACATCGCGCCGGGAGCGAGAACGCCAAGCCAGTTATCATATGATTTTCTTCGAATACCTTTCCAAGGACGCCGGTTCACGCACTACGTCGAAATTGATGTTACGGGGCTAAATGTGGTAGAAGGTCCCGCGGGTGTCTTTGTTGTTCCAAATGAAAAGCCGCTCAATTTGGTTGATAGGATTATCAGTAGCGGAACAGTGCAAGGAAATAAGTGAAATACTTCATGATTAAGTGGAATCACCACAACCCTGAATACCCTGTAGAGATCTATAACGAAACTAGTGATGATTTGTGGGAGACTAGGAAGGTTGAAGTGTTTTCAGATGGATCTTTGGGATACGCAGATTCAGAGTCGTCGTCAAAAACGACCGGATTGGGAATCGAACCTATACCGCCGTTAAGTGAGATAGCTAAGAATCCCGAGTTCGAGCTAATTGAAATAGCCAAAACTGAGTTCGAGAGAATTTGGGAGCGAAGAGGGAAATAGGCATTAAGGGGACGGGGACAAAAAAAGGGGACGGGCATGCTCTGTAGAAAACCTATAGAAACTCTAACAGAGCATAATATTGAAGGTGATAGCCATTAATAGTAGTTCGCGACATTGACTCCAATAGTTTCGTCCGTGTACCGCTGAGCCCAAGCGGCGTTTGAGGCACGGAAAAGGGGACAGGGCACGGAAAAGGGGACAGCGTAAATTTTCGCCGGAAACTGGACGGAAAATCTACGCTGCCCCCTTTTCTTTGGCTAAGGTGTACGGCAAGCGCCAAAACTCGTTTCGAAGGCAAATCGCCTATGCACGGTTTCTCAAATGGCTATCTCGCAAAATGTGCGTTTTTTCCACAAAGTTCAACCGCTTGAAAGGGACCATCCCCCCGGAGCTTCGATTGCAAGTTTTTTCAGTGGCGAGTTAGAAAAGCGGGGCTGGCATACGGGCCGTGTTGCCAATTGGCGTGATTGCGGTTGGAACTTCGTTTGTAGCCGGAATTTCGCTACAGTGCAACTGGTTGTGGCGCAAATGGCCGCTATTTCGCATTGGGTAATTCAAATTAGTCCTGGGCATATCCCGGGGATATTGGGATGGTTTTTAGGAAGGAAGGCATCCGCTTCGGCGGAGGATGTTTATGTCGTGGCAAAGAATGTGCAAGAACTACTAGTTTCCATTGAGGATATTAGTCAAATTAAATGGAGCTTGGACGGCGATCCAAACGACACTAATACTCTCACCTCTGAACAGCCTCAAAGGCCGTCCGACATTATTGCGTGAAATTTGCTAATAGGAAAAGGAAAAGGGCAGGAAAACAAAGGCAGGATAACAAAGAGGTCGGGAGTCGTTCCGGAATGACTCCCGACCTCCCGACCCCTTTGTTTTTCTCCAACGGTTATTGATCTGAAGTAAAATCCAACTCTAACTTGGAGTAGAATGTGAGTATACAGAAACGAGCGGCATGCCTGATAGCTATTGGGAGCATCCTAGTGGGTTCAGTAGCGCGATCTGCGGATGCGACCGAGGCACAAGCCGTGATTTAGCACGGAAAAGGGGACAGGCACGGAAAAGGGGACAGCGTAAATTTTCGCCGGAAACTGGACGGAAAATCTACGCTGTCCCCTTTTCTTTGCCCCCTTTTCTTTGCCTAAGCTAAAAACCGACTATTATTACAACATTTACGATGGAAAAAGGGAATTCCCCCGTCTTCGAAACCGTAACGGCGCCGTGTTCAGCAAGGTGAACGGAGTTTGGGGATATGACTTTCTGAAAAGCGAGGTCGAGTACAAAGGCGGCGGCGCCCAAAACAACACGAATCCTCTCGCATCGTTCCGCGATCACGCGGTCGTCCAGATCGGCAACGACATTTACGACCCGAGCTATGGTAAAATATACCGGGCCGGGCCGAACGGCACTATCAACGACGCGCTCTTGGAGTTTCAGAAGGCGGCTATCTTCGGATATTATCAGCCGATCAAACCAGGGACAGTCGTCCCAGGTCCGGACAAAAAGCTTCGCGTTCCACCCACCGCCTTGGGCATCATTGTCGAACTCATGGACCCGACAAAACTGCAACTGACTACAACAGAAATTAAATGACCGAAAATCAATTTCACGCCAGAGGGCGAGGTATGTTCAAAATAAATTTCCACGGCCTGATTTGCGCGACGCTTCTCGTTCAATTGGAACCTGCATTTATATCGGCGGCGCCGCTTTCGGCGCCCGTGTTAGCTTCAATTTACAACAACGAACTTTATTATCTTCAATTAAGTCGAATGGATGGTCCTTTAGGCTATTATGAATTCGTCGTCCAGCCTCTGGGCCGAACGGCCGAAAATTCGCATCCAAAGCCCAAATACGAATTCCTCCTCAATAGCGACGATGTCGCTGCCCAACTTCCGGTACGCTGGCGCATTCGCGACGACATTCTCTGGATGCTCGGCTCTGGAGTGTTGATTAATCCCGTGGTAGTGGAACGAATTCCTCTCGCCGAATTGCCCCAGTTCGATGCAAACAATCCGAAGGCACGGGAGATTCTAGAGTCGAAGTATGGTGAGTCGGGATTAAACATCAGCCGTTATTTCGGCTGGGATCTGGGTTTTGCTCTTCGTGATTTTGAACGAATGGTTCGCAACAAAACACCGATGCTAGGCAAATACAAGACCGCCGATGAATGGCATTTCGCCATGTGGACGAAGTACGCCTTTTGTGATTCGCTTCCCACAAGTCCTTCTTCGGAATCGACCTTTTTCCTTTACAAAGGCAAATGCGAGGTATGGGACACCGTTCGCACTTGGCCCAAGAATTTCGATCCCAACAAAGATACTCAATGGAACATGCGCTGGCACGACCATCCGCAAGAAAAGTTCGACGTGGGCTTTTGCGAGCCATTCACGGTCTTTTACAAGAAATACGTTTATTTTTTCGCCACTAAGTCGGGTAAGCTGGTTACGGTCAAAAAGTCCGCAATATTTGGCAAGTGGGACGTCGTAAAGGCGTGGGCAGATGAGGACCGACCGATTACCGCCATCATCACCGACACGGCTACCGATCGCAGTTTTGCGTTCACCGAAGCGAAGAAAACAAAGGACGGCGCGCAAGCCAAAGAGGTATATTTTGAGTTTGACGACAAGATTACGCCGGTTGAATTCGACCGTTCAAAAATTGAACTCATGAAGGGCGAAGCGCCATTGCCCATGCTGCGGCAATTGACACAAGTACTCATCAATGACAAGAAGTTACAGATCGGGAAAAAATAAGGGACCGCAGCTCAATTTGAACCAGAATCAAGTTGCGTCCCCCTGTGATTTTATGGCCGGTGTTTCCTTTAGCATTGGTTCGGCAAAGAAAAGGGGACAGCAAAGAAAAGGGGACAGCGTAGATTTTTGCCGGATCCAGCCGAGAAATCTACGCTGCCCCCTTTTCTTTGCTAGATGTGGAGTAATTGCATGCATCGCAACTTAAACAATGCCATCGAACTAATCGGCAATCCAAGACGTTTTGGCTCGCCTGAAATTTCAATTTGCGTCGATCTAATGCGAGAGTTTCTCCGTCGTGAAGCGCTTTGGGCAAATATTTTGGGGATCGCCGAACGGTTACCCTTCGCCGACTTAGCTGAAGTACTGTCTCCCGGTACTTCCATCTGCGTTGATAATCGCGGTTTGATAGATTCATTCTCTAGATGCTTAGTTGAGAAAATTTGCTTAACACATATGTTGAAGTGGTATCAAATTAAGCCGTCGTTGATCTCCGTCCATGGCAGCGCACTTCCAGCCGATCCTTACAGCCCAATTTTGCGCTTGTTCAATTTAGGAGGTTTTTTTAGCCGGGAGCACCAGATATACGTTGATGTCAATGGTTCTGGCGGTATTCACGCTGGTATGGTCCAACACGGTGACCTTACCACGCCATTTACTTTTATCTCGGAAGAATAAAAGGTGAAGCAAGGCAGGGAAAAACAAAGGGGACGGGCCAAGAAAGATGTACCGATGAGGCACGGAAAAGGGGACAGCGTAAATCTTCGCCGGAAACTGGACGGAAAATCTAGGGCACGGAAAAGGGGACAGCGTAAATTTTCGCCGGAAACTGGACGGAAAATCTACGCTGTCCCCTTTTCTTTGGCTGGTTTAACCCGTCAACAGGCGAAAGCTTGTCAAACGACAAGGGAAACACTTTTCACGGCCCCCACTGGGACTACCGGATGCAGGAGGTTCGTGGAAAATGGCGGTGGTATCCAGACGGAAAATTGGAGTACGAGCCATGATTGACTCACGCTTTGTTGTGTCATCACCAGACCATGAAACGGCGTTGCATTATATTTCGGAATGTTTGGAGGGCAGTCTGTTGGTGGAACAACTCGGTGCAGTGTTCCCTGAGCAAGGAAATCTCACAGTGGTGACTGCTTCTGTCCCACCTCTAGGGGTGAATTATTTTACCGACTGTTGCAAATCATCCTGCACAGATTGGTTGATAGGCGTAATCGCTGATTTCCTCAAACTGGTCCGGAATTCTGTCGTGCTTTTTGAAGACATCATTACATTACCGTCGGACAAATATCTATCCGGACGTGAACGTCCACCATATTGGTGCTACCAGGGCAGAGTATTCTGGCCTATCACACAGAAAGGAATCATGCAACATACCGTAGATCAAGCGATGACTTGGTCGGCGGGCTTCAGGACTATCGCTGGGTTCTCGACTTTAGCGACTGATTATTCTTTGCCTGTCGGTACTCATGTGTTATCCCACACAGAGTTTTATCACATTGCTGCCTCTATCACACAAGTCGTTACGGATGTGTTCGATGGAGGGGGTTACATGATATGGGGCCGTGCGAAATAGACCAAGAGAAAAAAAGGGGACGGAGAAAAAAAGAGACGAAAAAAGGGGACGGGCACGCTGTCCCCTTTTGTTCTCTCCTTTTGTTCCCCTTTTGTTCCCCGGAATCAAGAGACATAACTCGACAAGGCCCGGAAAAGATGTACCGATGAAAGTCAAGTGGAATTATTGCCGTCGGGGGTGATGACGGCAAGGCGGGAGGGTTTGTTGTTTGCGTTCTTGGGGGTACGACGGAGGCGCGGGGAGGGCGAGATCCTCATTGCGCTGCGCGGCGGTGGGCAAGAGGCCGGGATGGCGCCGACGAAAGGAATGGCGGAGAGGCGGGTTAGGCGGGAAAGAGAGTTTTGCGTTTTGGTTTCGGTTCTCCCTTAGACTGTTAGGTTTGCACTTTTGAAAAGGCCGATCGATCGGCGAGTCGGTCAACGGGTTCCAATTACGGGTTCCTCTTCTCTGTTCCGTGGGACGCGGAAGGTTTCCGCCATGTGGAGCGCGGCTTCATACAAGGGCAGGCGCTGCACGGCGGCCCACAGGTCCAACACATTGCCTTGAGCGCGGCAGTCGGCGTGGAAGCATTGGAAGATGTTCTTGCCGAGGTGAGCCGGGAAGGTGGTCGGTCTGCCATGCAGGGACAAGGCCCGCGGAAGGAAACAAAACAGGTCATGGGGAGTTTTTCTCCGTGTCTCAACTACTGGCTTCGTCGCCGGGCTTCAACCACCCTCGGCAGCTTTTGGCCATCGAGATGGACGCCGACCGCTTCAAAAGTGCCTTGAGCTTCGATCAAATCGCGAACGGGCTTCTCCTGGGTTGAGCCTATTTCGAGAAGCAGATAGCCCCCGGCTTCCAAATGAGCAGGCGCCTCGGCAATCAGGCGGCGATAGATAGCCAAGCCATCCGGCCCGCCGTCCAACGCGAGTCGAGGCTCAAAGTCTCGAACCTCCTTGGCGAGCGTCGGTAGTTCAGCGGCAGATATGTAAGGCGGGTTGCTCACAATGACGTCGAATTTTTCATCGCTGAGAGCGGCAAACAAATCGCTTTCGAGAAAGCGAACTCGTTCGCTCAAGCCATGCTTCGCCGCATTCTTTCGAGCCATAGAAAGCGCTTCGGCACTCACATCAATGGCAGTTATTTTCGCGGTCTTGTGCTGATGCGCGACGCTCAAGGCGATGCAGCCCGAGCCCGTGCCGATATCGAGCACACGCGGCGCTTCCTTGTCTTTGATCCGCCGCAACACTTCGACAACGAGAAATTCCGTTTCCGGGCGCGGAATCAAAACGGACGAATTCACATCGAAGTTCAAATGATAAAATTCGCGCTGGCCAACTAGATAAGCAACCGGGCAACCTTCCACGCGCTTCTTGATCTGGCTTTTGAAGGCGGTGCGTTGCTCTTCGGTCGTCAACTCGGCCGAGCGGACATAGAGATCGATCCGTTTGCAGCCGAGCGCATGGGCAAGCAGAATCTGAGCGTCCAGTCGCGGCGAATCGATCGCTTTTTCGCGGAAATACTTTTCCGTCCAATCCAGCAACCGGCGAATCGGCCACTCGTCAACCGCCATCGGTGAGTCCTTTCAGTGAAATCTGAATCGAAATCCGTCAGCCACGGATTAAACACGGTAGAAACACGGATAAAACAAACATCTGATAGCCTGCCCGACGACCTGCTTTAATTAACTTCTTTGATTTTATCCGTGTTTGATCTGTGTTTCATCCGTGGCTCAATATTTCTCGCTTGGTTGGGCGCCTTATCAAAAATTTGACTCATTCACGATGAGCTTGCTTGGATAGTTCCGCAAACGCTTCAGCTTCTTCAGCGGCCATTTCTTCCCGGACTAGAAGACAGCCCTCGATAGTTTCTTGGATGTTGGCTTTTACTTCCTCAAGTGTCTCACCTTGACTGACACAACCGGGAATCGCGGTCACTTTGGCCCAATAGCCGCCTTCTTCCGCTTCATAAATCAATGCTTTCAACTTCATGTTATCCACCTCATACTCGAACGCTCCCCAATCTCAACTCACCACCTTATCGCTCTTCCGCCAGCCTTTGTTGTTTATCGAAGTCCCGCAACGGTTTGATCAGGTCGCCGAGGTTGCCGGCGATGACGGCATCGAGCTTGTAGAGCGTCAAGTTGATGCGATGATCGGTGACGCGGTTCTGCGGAAAATTGTACGTTCGAATCCGTTCGCTGCGATCGCCGGAGCCGATCAAGGTTCGCCGTGCCTGCGCCCGTGCTTGATGAACGCGTTGCTGCTGACGTTCGAAGACACGGCTGCGCAAAATGCGCATGGCCGTCTCGTAGTTTTTAGTCTGGCTGCGGCCATCCTGGCACTTCACTTCGAACTCATCCGCCGTCCCTTTTTTGTACCAGATGCGCACCGCACTCTCGGTTTTGTTGACGTGCTGGCCCCCGGCCCCGCCAGCGCGCATGCGCTCCCATTCGATATCGGAATCCTTGATCTCGACCAGCACCTGATCGGGTTCCGGGAGTATCGCTACCGTCGCGGCCGAGGTGTGGATGCGGCCTTGCGTCTCGGTCTTCGGCACCCGTTGCACGCGATGCCCCCCCGATTCATAGCGCAAGTGCTGGAAGACCTCGTCGCCGGATATGCCGAAAACGATTTCCTTGAATCCGCCCGCTTCACCGGCCGAAAACTCGATGCACTCCGCGCTCCAGCCTTTTTCGCGCGCGTAGCGCGTGTACATTTCGTAAAGATCGCCGGCAAAGAGGGCTGCCTCATCGCCGCCCGTGCCGGCGCGGATTTCGACAATCAGGCTCGAAAAATCCTCGGCCGGATCGACCAGGAGCATATCTTCGATGCGGGTTTTGAGCAGTTCGTAACGGCCCCGCAACCCGGCGAGTTCCTCTTCCGCGTAGATGCGCATCTCGGAATCTTTTTCAGCCGCCAACAAAGTCTCGGCCTGGTCAACGTCTTTGACGAGCTTTTGGAATTCTTGGTAGGGGCGCAGCACTTTCGCCAACGAGCCATGCTCGCGGGCGAGTACGCCGTATCGGCTTACGTCCGATGCGATGTCGGGGTCGCCCAGGAGCGTTTCGATTTCCTGATAGCGAAGCCATTTTTTATCGAGAGAAGGCCACATGAGTGCAGGTTTCCGGTGACGGATTCAACAGGGAATCGTATTGTAAACGAGTCGGCCAAACAAGGACATGGCAGCCGATCGGACCTGCTCGGGTGAGTCAGCGGATTCGGACGAAGAGTGAATGCGGCGCCGAACTTCGTCTTACCCTCCCCCTGGCTTTGCAGGGGGAGGGCAGGGTGGGGGTCGAGCGCTTGCCCATCAACAACCGTCGCGATATTCCAAGCCGTTCCCCCACCCTCCCTCCCCCCGCAAAGCCGGGGGGAGGGAGGGAAGGGCGAGATCGCTGTTTGACAGGATCGGTTGGCGTGCCCAACCTCCGCCAGGAGCATTCTCTTGTTCGAATTGCGCGATCCCGTCTCGTCCGGCAGTCACTTTTTGATGTCCATCTGGGCGCTTTTCGCCACTTTGATTCTGCAGCGATTGACGCACGGCGATCGCTCTCGCCAAGTGTCCGTAACGATCTTCGGCCTCAGCATGGTGCTTCTCTATTTCGCTAGCGGCCTCTTCCATGGCCTGCGTATTCCCTGGAGCCAGCTGGTTCTTTTTCAGAAGTTCGATCAAAGCGCCATCTACATCTTAATAGCGGGAACCTGCACGCCCATCATGGCGATTCTGCTCACCGGCGCCTTCCGACGCTGGCTGCTCGGCGGCATTTGGCTGCTCGCTTTTGTAGGAATTGCCTGTCTCTGGCTGCTGCCGAAAATGCCGCACTCAGCCACAGTGGGCCTCTATCTTGGCATGGGTTGGTTTGGCATGGTCGGAACCTGGAGATACTTTCAGGCCGTCGGCTGGCGCGGCATGATCTGGGCTCTAGCTGGCGATGCGCTCTACACACTGGGCGCCGTCATGGAGCTGGCCCAATGGCCCGTAATCTGGCCCGGCGTTATCCGGGCGCACGAGATGCTGCACCTCTGCGACATGGTGGCGACCTACTGTCACTTTGTTTTCATCGTCCGTTTTGTCATTCCCTATCGACCTTTGCAATCACACATCTTGCTTCAACCACAGGTCGCGCAGCCGGCACTCGCGTTGGAGGCGTAAGCCTCTAGGCAGGCCGGGAGGCCTGCTGCCACGGCTCCGACGATCTTTGCCTGTAAATGAGGTTGGGACGTAGCCCGAACCATATAATCGACAGCATCAAACTCTCTTCTCTAACAGGCTGGATTTTAGATGAAATGTCTCCTCACTTTCTTGCTGTCGGCGCTAGCCGTGGGCCTCGCGACTGCGGCCGATAAACCGGTCGAATTGCTCGCGAATCATTCGCTCGATGCCTTCAAAGACCCAGCTAAGACTTGGGCATTCGCCGACAGCGTCGGCCTGGATGAGAAGAACCCGAAAAAGCTGGTCTTTACGCCAGGCACTGCCTTCTTAATCAACGGCGAAAAGGGCAACGCCAAAGACTTGATCACCCAGGAGAAGCTTGGCGATATCGAACTGCACTTGGAATTCCTCATTCCGAAAGGCTCCAATTCGGGCGTCAAGTTTCACGCGCATTACGAAATTCAGATAGCCGACAGTTTTGGCAAAACGAAATTGAGCGGCAGCGATTGCGGCGGCGTCTATCCCCGTGCCGAGCAGAAACCGAAATATATGCACATTGATGAAGGAATCGCCCCTAAAGTAAACGCCTGCAAAGCCCCCGGCGAATGGCAGACGCTCGATCTGATCTTCACGGCGCCCAAGTTTGATGCCGAAGGCAAGAAGACAACCAACGCCATGATCGTGAAGGGAACGCTCAACGGCCAAGTCATCCATGAAAATCAGGAACTATTAACCCCCACCGGCCACAACTACAAGAACAAGGAAATGACAACCGGCCCGCTGCTGCTTCAAGGCGACCATGGCCCGGTCGCTTTCCGCAATGTAACGGTGAAAGCGTACAAAAAGTAAATACTCAATATAAGGTGGTTCCCTTTCAGGAGCGGCACCCGACTTTATCATCGGGCAAGTCGGCATCTCCATATTCAAGAAGCGTCAGCTCCCCGCCCGGCCCAAACCCTTGGCTTCTTTCATTTTGCCAGGATGCCCGACGACGACCAGAATATGACCTGCTTCTAAGAGAGTGCCCCCTTGCGGATTGAAGATCATATCGCCCGTCAACTTTTTGATGGTCAGGACGACGACGCCGAACTCCTCGTGCAACTGGCTGGTGCGAAGCGGCTTGTTGCATAAGGGCGAGCCGGCTTCGATCATGATTTCTTCAACGACATACTCGGCATCGTGCCGGCCTGCCAAATCGAGGAAGTGACCGACCGTTGGCTTAAGCACCGCCTGCGAGGCCCGATGACCGCTGATCGCATAAGGCGCCACGACATGATTGGCGCCGACCCGGTGCAACTTGGCGACAGCCGTTTCTTCTTCCGCCCGCGCGATGATGTTGATTTTGTCGTTCAACACGCGAGTGCTCAGCACTATGTAAAGGTTATCCGCATCCGATGGCAGCGTTGCGACCAGCGCTCGCGCGCGCTCCACGCCGGCATGGATTAATAATTCGTCTGAAGTGGCGTCGCCATGCAGCCGAATCCCATGTTTGAAGCGGGCGTCGTCCACCAGTTCGGCGTTCCGATCGATGATGACAAACGCGATTTCCTGCTTCTCGAAATCCTGGCAGACAAGCCTTCCCATGCGACCAAGGCCGCAGACGATTACGTGATCCTTTAGTTGTGCCAATGCACGCTCCATTCGATCCCTCCCCATGACGGCTTTTACCTGCCCGCTGACAACCGAACGAATGATCTCCGTAGCGGTATAAAAAAGTGTAAACACACCGCCAAACAAAAAGATGATGGTGAACCAACGGCCACCCGTCGTAAGTGGGTGTGTTTCGCCATAGCCGACGGTGGTGAGCGTGATGGCCGCCATGTAAATGGCGTCGGTCCACGTCCACTCGTCGCCTTCGATCGCTCGATAGCCGACCGCGCCGACGACTAGCAAGATAAAAGGGATGCATACCGCGAACCAGAATCGAAGATGCAATGGGACGGGCAACCGCATCATCCCTCCCTCGTAGCAGCCGTGGCTTCACGCAGGGCCAACGTTTCAACCGCTTCATTGCACAAGCCGAGCAATAGTGTCCGGCTTTTCTCCTGTTCGAAACGGCCGACTGTTTGAATCCACTCTCGGAGCTGGTCGATATCGTCTTTCCACGAGTGCAACGCACTGGAGAACGCGAACGGAATCTTGCCCGCGACCTCGACGTAAACGGGCGAGGTATGGGCAAAGATCGGCGACTGTTGATCGAGCGCCGACTTCTGGGTGCCGATGCAACGCGCGGCAATCCAACCCCCTTCAGGGAGCAGTCGCTCGATTTCCAATTTTGAAGCGTCCGTTTGGATTGCGACTTTTCCGTTGATGATCAGTTCAAGCTTATCGAAGGGTTCAACCGAGGTCGCGTCCACCCGGATAGAGGAAGGGCCATTTGAAGTCAGAGAAGCTCCGGGCCGGAAGCCGTTAACCTTCAAATCGAGCAAGGGGCCGTTGGAAACAAACGTGGCGCCAGAGCGTGTCTGTTCTTCCCAATCGGGTAAAGTTCGAGCGCCTTCTCGCACTATCGTGTAAGTGCGCATCGAGCCGAGTGCCGTCCGGTTGCTTTCTTTGGCGCTGCTGCCAACCAAGCCCATGCGAACGCCCGAATTGAGTAAGCGGTAATAGATGGGCAGCAACGGCTGAGTACGGTCGTGCCCGCTAATCTCGAGGGCATCGACCTTGCCCAGTATGGCAGCGATCAGCGCTTCGCCACCTGCCAGTCCCGCATCGCGACGATAGGCGTCACACCAGACTACGATGCCATTCTTGCGGCGGCACTGATCCGCCCAGGCGCACAGTGACCAGTCATCGGCCTCTTCTCCACCAAACGAAAGCGGAAAAACGGGCCGATGGCAATTGAGCAACGCCAGACTTCCCAGAACCGGATGCACGTTGAACGTATTAATGAGAACCGAACGGCCATTTTCGCTGAGACCGTGAAGCTCACCGCTGAAGGCGGCAAGATTCGGCGCAATGCGATACGAATGGCCATCCTGCGATGCGAAGCGCTGTTCCGCAATCAAGAGTTGCACTAAGTGGAGGTCTTCGGCGGCCGCTTCCAATAAGGCGTCGTGCGGAGTAATGAAATGGCAGCGGGCGTCCCACGAGATCATTTCTTGCAACTCGAGCTCGCGAGCAAGCTCGAACCGCAATGCCATCTGCCCGACCTTGAGCGTTACAGTCTGATGCAGGGTTGCATAGAGAGGCCCCTTGCTGATTTCGATATCGAGAGGCACGCCAGTCGGCAGAAGAATCTCACAGGCGCCATCAATGTAAACGTATTTGTTGCCGCCCAGATAAACTTGACCTCCAACAGCCTCGCCACGCCCGATCGGAAAATCAGTGGAATGCCCGAAAGGCGCAAACACCGTGCCATCGGCACTTGCTATGCGCATGCGCACCGGCGTCGGCTTCTGCGTAGCGGAGTCGTTGACACGAAGATGGATGCGGATGAATGGCGACAAGGGGTTCCTTCGGAAGTCGAGCTGATTAGCTTCGAATGCGGCATTAGTCGCGCTGCGGAGCGCTTAGGCATTGCCAGCGCGGAACACACGTTTCGTAACCAGCATTCTAGCTACGAACCGACGCTCCACCCCGACAAGCGGGGTGGCGGCAAAGAAAATACGGAAAAACTTGTCTAGCTACGAACGGACGCTCCACCCCGGCAAGCGGGGTGGGGGCGAATCGAAAAGGAGAATTTGCCTCGTTACGCGGCAGAGTCACGTAACGGGACGTCGAGGCTCTGCCTCGCGGACTTGGACGCTCTTAGCCCAGCGAATCAGACAAAAGACCATTCGAGGCAGAGCCTCGACGACCCGTTACCAGGCAGAGCCTGGTAACGAGAGTCCAACGCTCTCCTCTTGCTCCTACGCCACGTTTTCGCGTTTGGGGTCCACATAAAGAGGCAGGTCGGCGTCCATGAGGCGGCCGAGGAGTTCTTGGGCGCCCTCTTCGCGTTCGAGGTCGCGCTCTTCCGTATAGATCGGGTAGAGTTGATAGATCGTCACCGTTTGGCCGTCGGGCCTTTGCCAGGTGGCGAAGTCGTAGCCGGCCGGCGCTGCGAAGATGCAACTTAGCTTGGTGTTCTTGGCGAATGGCTTCGGCGGCTCGCCGTTGGCGAAGACGGCGGTTGGGCCTAGCCAGGTGTTGTGTTCGTGCGGCCAGCGCGCGATCTTCATCAGCCATTCGACCGGCCAGCGCTTGGTTTCGTCGCCAAGAGCCTTCGGCGTCAGCGCCCACTTCTTTGGCAGGCGGATCATTACCTCGGCATAGCGCAAGTTTGCAGCCTCTTGGCCTTCGGGCACGGTCATCGGCTTCGCGGCCATGCCATCGGTGATCAAGAACTGCTCGCCGTCTTTCAATACACGCAAAATAGCAACGGGCATCCCGCTCGGTATGATCTGCTGCAAAGACAGCGGGTCGACCTTGCCCAGGATGGTAGCTAGGTGTTCGGACAGAGTGCTGGGAACCGGTGGCGGCGTCGGCGGCGCTTCACCGCGGATTTGCCAGCCGTTTAGAGCGCCAGAAAGCGCAGGAAGGCGGCGACTTCCTTATTGCCATACATCTCGGCAAAATCGAGAGTGCTCAGGTCGTTGAACGATAGCCCATTAATGCTTGCGCCATGTTCAACCAATAGCTGCACCTCTTCTAATGAGGCATTTGTTGCTGCAGCATTTAATGTGAAAGACGTAATCTTACCGTCCCACTCCGTATTGATGATCGCTCCATGCTGCAATAACCACTTCACAATTTGAGGATGGCCTCGTCCGACGGCAGTCAGAATTACACCTTCCCGTATCACACGATCACGGGAAGCAGTATCGTACGCATTAATGTCCCCACCGTATTCGACGAACAGTTGTACAAAGTGTAAGTCACCTATCGCAGTTGCAGCAACTCCAACAAATCGGTTAAGCACGGATCTAATTCCGGCCCTCGGCGATTTACGAAGAACATCGATATGTTCCCGGAGATAGCGGCGCACTTCCGCATCATCCTTGGCGTCTAGCGCGGTGCCGAACGCGCGAGTGATAATTCCGTCCTCATCTGTCAAGTATGCTTCTGCCATAACTATCTCCCTCTATTCTATTCTCCTCCTCATCTAAGGGCTGCCAACTGGGGGTAACCAACCCCCTACTTTGAACTTCTTAGCGATAGCAATCAATTGAATAGCGATAGTGCGTTCGCCGAATCCTCGGCGATGTAATAACAGGTGTTGTGCGTCCAGACGCTGAAGCCCCAGCTTGGTCCACCCACGACTTTTGACATGAAGGATTTCACTTGTCGTCGATGCGGATGCGGATCCGGACGCGCTTTTTCACGCGAGTCTTAACCCGTCCACTACTGCCGGAAGCAGAGCCCTGGGTTGAAGTTGGCACGGGATCGAATCGTACGGTTTCATCGTCGCGGTTTTGCGATGGTCTTGAATGCGGTTTAGCCGATGAACTGCTGTGATGCCGGCTCTTTTGAGAATAGCCGGGTTTGACGGGCCGGGTATGCAGAAACAAAAATGTCCCAAGCGCGATCACCACCACGGCCACGCCTGAAAAGATGAGCGTTTCCCAGCGCAGAAAAGTCACCTTGGTCGTTTCGGTCGCTTCGGGTGACACCACGCTGAGGTACAAATCGCGTACGATCAGCGAAAGCCAAATGGCGCCTAGCATTAGCAAGGCGCCGCCGACCCAGCCGCGGATGTTGATTTGTTCGCAGTACGGTTTGGGCTTTGAATGCATAGGAGGCCCCTGGGGATATGGGGATGCTCCACGGCACGCGTTTTGGCGGAGCGCTCAGAGAGATCGAACAAACGATATCATCGCTAATCCGGGGAAAAACTTCAACAAATATTCTTGAATTATTTTTGCATTCAGCACATCGTGCTTTTTCTACAGGGCAATGAGCTCATTTATCTTCCCCGCCCATGACCCTTAAGCCAAAGCCGTTCATATCGATGTCTTCGAATGCCTTTTCCGTCTCGCCCGGCGCGTTGCGTTCTAGGGTTAAGCGTAAGAAAGCCCACAAGCTGGCCTTCTCACCCGCGTGGTCGTAGCCGTGTGCATCGGTATCGGCTTCGACGAGCCAGCGCCAGGTGCGGCGGTCGTTGCCGCCATCGCTCGCTTCTTCCTGCCACCCTTTCAGAATCCGCTCGACCGCGAGAATCGCTTGTTTAACGCTTTTGCCTTCCTTGATGGTGGCGCCAACTCGTCCGCAGCGGCTTCGAACTCGACGTGCGGCAGCGCCCGAATCGCTTCGAAAAGACGGTGTTCAATGGCCGACGCTCGCCACGGCGACCACAAATAGCAGGTGATGCTCGGGGTCTCGAAAGTCAGACCATACAGATCGACGCGCATGAAAGAAAGCTCCAGATGACAGATTGATTCATCGTAAGAAATCGGGGCGATGATTCCAGCGCTGCAATTCCGTCGCTCAAGGCGCGTGTGGGGTATGCCAACCGATTCTGGCAAAAAGCGACTCGCCCTTCCCACCCTCCCCCCGGCTTTGCGGGGGGAGGGCAGGGTGGGGGGGAAGGCTGCGACCGCAGAGGCGATTGTTCATGGGCAAGTCGTTCGGCCCCCACCCTGCCCTCCCCCTGCAAAGCCAGGGGGAGGGTAAGAAAGGTCCGCTCGGTTTATCGATTCGCCAGAATTGGTTGGCGCATTCCAATCACTGGTTACGTTCTTTCACCTATGCCCCCAAGCGCTACAAACCGTAGAAAGAAGGTATTCGACATGACGCCGACTGGATTGAATGAGATATGACCAGGGAAGTTCATCGCTTTCGCCTTTCGTGCATGATGTTCGGGCAGTATTTGATTGTGGGAAGCTGGGCCGTCACCCTGGCCACCTATTTGATGAGCTCGCCTCTGAAAGGTGGGCTCCATTTCCCGGCCGCCTATGCCGGCGGCGTTTACAGCACGATGGCGATCGCGGGCATTATTGCACCCATTTCTTTTGGCCTGCTAGCCGATCGGCTATTCGCCGCCCAGAAACTTCTTGGCGTCTTGCACCTGATCGGCGCCGTTCTCCTTGGCGCTGCGGGTTACTGGTGTGAATCGCAGCAGCCGCGCATCAACGCCAGTTATCGCGCCATCGCAGGTATTGAAGCCGTTGACGGCATCGCCATTCTCGAATGGGAGACGCGTCTCGACTCCATCACACCCGAAGTGCGCCGAGCGCTCAAAGAGGCATTCGCGCGGGTCGAACGGTCGCCGGCTTTGCGCGAAAGTTTGAACGATGCCTTCTATCCCCTTTTCGCGCTGATGTTTTGCTACGCCTTCTGTTCGGTGACCACGCTGACGCTCACAAACGTCGTTGCCTTCCGCAATCTCAGCGACCCGCGCCGATCTTATGGCAATGTTCGGCTGGTCGGCACCATCGGCTGGATCGTCGCCGGCTTGTCGCTCGAACTGTTCTGGAACCCGATCTCGCCCGATCCGCTTTATTTCGCGGCCGGGTTATCGCTCGTTATGGGGCTCGGTTGCTTTGCTCTTCCCAACACGCCGCCGGCACGCACTTCCAAGACGCTAGGCGAGGCGCTCGGCCTTCCGGCGTTTTCCATGTTTCGTGAGCGTTCCTTCAGCGTGCTCATTGCGTGTACGCTGGCCATTGGCGTGGTGCAACAGTTTTATGCCATCTATGCCAATCGTTTTCTCAACGAATTGCATTCGCCTTATCCAGCAGCCGTCCAGACATTGGCTCAGGTTTCGGAAGTTGGCTGCATGGCGTTGCTGCCACTTATGCTCTATCGCTTCGGACTGAAAACGACGATGATCCTCGGCCTCATTGGCTTCATCTTGCGCAACGCCATGTTCGCAACAGCCTCTCTGCCCGTCGTTGCGTTCATCGGCCTGCCTATGCAAGGAATCGCCTACACCTTTTTCGTCATCGTCGCCTCCATGGATGTCGATCGCAACGCCCCGTCGCACCTTCGCGCCAGCGCTCAAGGAATTTTTACTTTTGTGTCGATGGGGGCCGGAACGTTGCTCGGCAATTGGCTCAGCGGCGTGGTCGTGCAATCGCAGACAATCGGCGATGTCGTCGCCTGGCAAACGGTCTGGCTGATTCCCACAGTGATGTCGGCCGTGGTGACGCTTGCCTGCCTAATCCTGTTTCGCGAACCGGCAGCGCAGCCTGTACGTTCGGACGTTGATTCCGGATGATAAATTCAATATCGCCAACACGCTTTTCCTGGAGCACTGATGCGAACCAATCCCGTCAAACGAGCGTTGAAAGCCGGCAAGCCTGCCGTGGGAACGTGGCTTTCGCTCGGCAGCATCACCGCGGCACGCTTCATGGCCCGGGCCGGGTTTGATTGGCTGACGCTCGACATCGAACATAGTCTCGTCGGCATGGAGACGGCCGCGCATATCTTTGCCACCATCGCCGACGCCGGCGGCGTGCCGTTGGCCCGCGTTCCGTCAAACCGCCACGATCACATCAAGCGCGTCCTCGACAACGGCGCGCATGGCGTTGTGGTGCCGATGGTCAACACCCGGCAGGAAGCGGAAGAAGCTGTCTCGGCTATGCTCTACCCGCCCATAGGCACGCGCAGCGTCGGCGGCGCCGTTCACGCGCTCAATTTCGGCGCGACCGCCGGGGACTATTACGCCAAGGCCAACGACGAGTTGCTCGTCATCCTGCAATGCGAACATATCCAAGCGGTTCGCGATGCCGATTCGATCTTCTCGACGCCGGGCATTGACGCCATCTTCGTAGGCCCCAATGACTTGGCCGCCAGCATGCGCACACCGAATGGCAAACCTCCAGCGCCCGAAGCGACCAAAGAAGCCTTGAGCCATATCTTGGCAACATGTAAGAAGCACAAGGTGGCCGCCGGCATTCACACCGGATCGCCGGAAGAGGCGCGATTGCGCATTGATGAAGGTTGGCAATTCATTGCCATCACGAGCGAGCTAAAGATGATGCTCGACGGCGCCAGTGCGGTGCTCAACGGCTTAGGCGACCGCGTTAAAGGGGACTTGGCGAGGTACTGAGTCTCGATGTACTCTTCACGCTGCGCATGAAGAAGTCTTCACGCGCAGCGCGCTCTCTTCGGTAACCGACGCTCCCTGCTCGCCAAAATTCGACAACGCACGCCTTTGATTCGATTAATTGTGCCCAAAACGGAGAGATTTTGATGGCCACCGCAACAGCCCCGGCAACCACCTATACGATCAATGAATTCCTGGCTTTGCCGGAGCATGATCGCTATGAACTCGTCGACGGCGAACTGGAGGAAGTACACGTGAGCAATCTCTCATCGGCGGTTGCGATCGAGTTGAGCACGAATTTGAATGTTTACTGCAAAACACACAAGCTGGGCCGGGTCTTTTCAAGTGCGTCGTACTACCAATGCTTTCCCGCTCGGCCCGGACGCGCTCGCAAGCCGGACGTTTCATTCATTCGGCAGGATCGCCTACCAGCAGATTGGCGAGCAGACGGCTACTTCACTATCACGCCGGACTTAGCTGTGGAAGTACTTTCGCCCGGCGACCTGGCTTACAAGGTGCAAGAAAAGATACGCGAATATATCAACGCCGGCATCGCCTTGGTCTGGGAGATCAATCCCGAACAGCGTTTTGTCATGGTCTATCGTATAGATGGCACGGTGACATTGCTCACAGAAGCAGACACTCTAAGTGGTGAGAACGTAGTACCTGGCTTCAGTTGCGCCGTTGCGGATTTGTTTGCTTGAAGTGACATGTCTTAGCGTACCCTGTGAGAATTGACTTGTTGAGCCGATCATGCATTACCTTTGGAAACCGATTCTATGTCTATTTATCACACCTATTTATTCGAAGAACTTGACGATCAATCCCGGGAATATCTGCTGTGCGCCCGCGATAAGGCCGGGCAGGGTATGCCGGGGATCTTTGTTCGACGGCAAAACGCGCTTCCCGCCATCGCTTTCGTCAGCGGCGTTGCTATTCTCGGCGGCATGGCCGTCCTGTCGTGGTATCTGATGCAGCAAGAGCCTTTGGCTATCGCTATGCTGCAAACGATCGGCGTTTTGCTCGGTGGTTGGCTCATCCTATATGCAGTTCGCATCTGGAATGCGCAGCAGGGTTCCCGCTATGCCGGTTATTTTGTCTTCGCCGACGCGCATACGTTGTGGGATTGCCGGGGAACGACTGTGACAACGACTGAGCTTTCACATCTCGTCGAAGCCAAAGGAGTGCTCCACTTCAATACTGAGAAGAAATACACGCACACCGTGGTAACTGTCAAAGCGGACAACGGCGTTCGCAGCTTCGATATACAGAATGAACGCCATGCACGCGATTTGATCCATTTTCTTAATGCGCTTGTCTGGCTGCGTTCGCGAGAAGGCAGTGAAAACGGTGGCATCGACCTGAGCCAGTTGTCGCCTGCCATTGAGGGCGCTGTTGCGAAGACACTGACGCTAACCGATGAACTTCCCACCGCGTACACAGCCGAGGCGCTCGAACTCGAGGTGACCGAACTGCCGACGCCGCGGAAAGAAGGCCGAGCCTCTTCCGGCGTGCTGATGTATGCGCTGATCGTGCTCGTGGCGGTCGGCGGAGTTTTCGGTTTCAAGCATTTGAACGTGGGGCAACGGGACGACGCCATCTGGGCGTCAATCATGAAATTTGAAGAACCCCATAAACATGAAGCGGCACCCTGGCTGCGCGCTTATCTGGCCGACCCGCGCAATATCGCCCATCGCGAAGAAGCGCGTGCCATGCTCCGCGACATCTACCAGAAAGCCATTGCATCGATTCGGGCGAAAGTCAACCCGGCCGGCATCGCCAATCAAGGTGAAAGGGAGCCGGTTGATCCCGCCTTGGTTGATTGCCTGGCTATCGTGCTGACTGAATTGGCCGAGCAACCGCAAGCGGTCGTGACGGTAAGCGTGAAGGATGGAAAGCCGGGTTCGGCTAATGCAAGCGAGCGCGAAAAAGATGTTCGGCGCGAGTATACCCTTGCTTTGATGAACGCCGTTTCCCCGCAACTGGTGGCGTTCGTCGAAGCGCCGCCCGAAGCGCTCGGCATGATCGACATCGTCTTCGTTGAAAAGGATCTGCCGAACAACTTTTTCCAGAAGCAGGTTAATTACAAAGTGACGGTTCGCCAAACGACGGATGGCGAACCGAAGAAATCGGCCTCGAAGACCATCGTTGATTTCGGCAACAATTCTTTGTTTTTCCTTGCCAAATCGGCGAGCAGGCTGGGTCAACAAACGGCCGGTCCGAAAAAGATAAACCTGGAGCAACTGGACGAGATTTGAGTTTGGGCTAGCCATGCCTGCGCGAGTTAAAACTTGCAAGGAATTTCCCAACCGATTGTACCGAAGCGATCCCATCAACGCACAGCCAATTCCCACCCTCCCCCCGCAAAGCCGGGGGGAGGGTGGGAAAAGCAAGACTCCGATTGTACGATCGAATAGCGCTGCACTCGCTTCCCGTACCTTCTCAGACATTCGTCCAGCATTGTCGTAAAAAATCGTTGGTGGTTTCTTTACCAATAGCGGAAGCAATTCTCATGGTTTCAGCAGCGCCCTTCGAATTTTTCGCCCAGCGCAAGATTAAGCGCGCCTTGCTGAGCGTCAGCGATAAAACAGGGTTGATTGAACTGGCCCGAACCCTGATCGAGCAAGGAGTTGAACTGATCTCCACCGGCGGCACGCGCGATGCCATCCACAAACCCGGCCTGCCGGTCAAAGACGTCAGCGAGCTGACAAACTTCCCCGAAATGCTCGATGGCCGAGTGAAGACGCTGCACCCTTTCGTTCATGCCGGGATACTCGCGAAGCGGGACGATGCCGGACATCGGTCGACGTTGCAGGAACATGGCATCGCCACCATCGATCTAGTTGTCTGCAACCTCTATCCATTCGAAAAAGTAAGCGCCAACCCGCAGGCGGCGTTGCACGAAGTGATCGAGAACATCGATATCGGCGGCCCGACGATGATCCGCGCGGCTGCAAAGAACTACGCTGCCGTCGCGGTAATTGTGGAGCCGAGCCAATATGCGGCTGTAGCCGAGGAGATGAAACAAAACACGGGGTCGTTATCGATTGCGACGCGCGAACGGCTGGCGATGGAAGCGTTCTCCCGCATTGCCGCTTACGACGTAGCCATCGCTGCCTATTTCACACAACGAGTTCCAGAGCAGCCAATGCCGGCCACGCTCTCCCTGACCTTTCAACGCAAACAGTCGCTGCGCTATGGCGAAAATCCGCATCAGGCTGCTGCTTTTTATGTGGAGAGCCGATTCCCGAGCGATTCGATCGCCGCGGCAGAAGTGTTGCACGGCAAAGAGCTCTCGTACAACAACATTCTCGATCTCGACAGTGCGCTGAACTTGGTTCGCGAGTTTGACCAGCCCGCGGCCGTCGTCGTCAAACATAACAACCCCTGCGGAGCCGCGTTCGCATCAACGCTTGCCGATGCCTTCCAGCGGGCTTTCGATGGCGATCCGCTCAGCGCCTTTGGCGGCATCCTGGCGTTCAATCGAGTGCTCGATGCCGCTACTGCGCTGAAACTGGCCGAGCCGAATCGCTTTGTCGAATGCATTATCGCTCCGGACTTCGAGCCGGAAGCGTTCGAGATTCTGACGACGAAGCCGACTTGGCGGAAGAACGTCCGTCTGCTCAAAGTTGGCCCGCTGGCGCCAAAGCAAGTTGGCGCAACGTCACTCGACTATCGGCGTGTCGATGGCGGCTTGCTCATGCAAGCTCGCGATATTGGCGTGCAGGGGGAATGGAAAACGGTGACGAAACGCCAGGCGACATCGGACGAGTTGGCCGATCTGGCATTTGCCTGGAAAGTCTGCAAGCACGTGAAGAGCAACGCAATCGTGCTCGTGAACGAAGGCATGGTAATTGGCGTAGGCGCGGGACAAATGAGCCGGGTCGATTCCGTGCAAATTGCCATTCGCAAGGCAGGCGAGCGAGTTCGCGGGTCAGTCCTCGCGTCGGACGCCTTTTTCCCGTTCCGCGATAATGTCGATGCCGCCGCGGCGGCGGGAGTAAAAGCAATCGTGCAACCCGGCGGCTCCCAACGCGACGCCGATTCCATCGCCGCCTGCGACGAGCACGGCCTGGCGATGCTATTCACCGGAGTGCGCCACTTTCGGCATTGAGCATGGCGAGCCGAACTGCGTAAGCAGTCCGGTGAAGATATTCAACTTTGCTCAACGCCATAACCCGGTTACTTACACAATTCGGCTCGCCTTCGGCGAGCATGGCAAGACAAACTGCATAGGAAGTCGGAGAAGAGCGTTTCGAAATTTTGAAGCGAAAGTAAATTTCAGTTTTGAACACCCCTAAGCTGGCATGTCGGAATTCGAACCAACTCGTTACGCGGCTCCGCGGCGTAACGGGCGTCGAGTCGCTGTCTCACGTCAAATCGCGGTTGTGTATCGCCTTCGCATTCTGGAAAACAGCATAATCCTCTTCACCCTACGGCAATCGTGCTTTCCAATAACACCGCGCCGCCCTACCGCTTCAATTTTTTGGAACCTCTAAACGATAATCCGCTGCACCTCCGTTTGCGGTTCACCGCCGGTCACATGCACTTTCCCATCCTTATCCACGAACACATCCACTTCGCTGCGCACGCCAAATTCGGGCAGGTAGATGCCTGGCTCGATCGAGAAGCAGGTTCGCCGCATGACGCGACGCTCTTCGCGGGTTTCGAGGTTGTCCATGTTGGCGCCGTTGCCGTGAGTTTCCTGGCCGATGGAGTGGCCGGTCCGGTGAAAAAAGTATTCGCCATAGCCCGCTTGCTCGATAACGTCACGAGTAGCCTTATCGACTTCCCATCCCTGTAGCTTTCGGCCTTCCGCGTAGGCTCGCTTGACGCAATCGATGCCTGCATCGCGACCGGCGGCGACGATGTCAAAGATCTTTTTGTAACGTTCCGGAATTTCTTGGCCCACATAGGCAACGCGCGTCAAATCGCTGTAAACCGCCCTTGGCTTGTCGAGCTTCGCCCAGAGATCAATCAGCACGAAATCGCCTGCTTTGATTGGCGTCTCGTTGCTCGCACTCGGTGCATAATGAGGGTCGCCCGAATGAGGGCCGCATCCGACAATGGGCGGATGATCGGTGATCATGCCATGCTCGGAAAAGTGCTCCATGATGCGTGCCTGGACTTCGGTTTCCAGCACTTGGCCTGTCGCTCGAATCCGGTCGGCAATGAAGGCGAACACCACATCATAAGCGGAACACGTATGTTGAGCGGCTTCAAGATGCATGTTCCACTGGTCATCGTCCCAAGTTGCTTCAAACTCCTGAATCAAGTCGCCGGAAGAGACGATCTCCACTCCGAACGATCGAACGAGTTCAATGGTGCCGCCATCAACCCGCGAGACATAGGGGTTCGCATTTCGCGGGGTGTACTCCATCGCGATCTTCTTGCTGCCCGCTACCAGACTCTGCACACCGGTTTCCAATTCCTGCCACCTAAGATAGGTCGTCGCCTTGCCGGGCAACTGGTCGATTACCCCTTGTTCAATGCGATGGACCAGCTTCTTCGGCTCGCCGACAGCAGGAATGAAATAGAACCAACGGCGCGTCGCATGGGCATCAGGGGACATCGCGACGACGCGCCGGGCGAGCACGTTGAGCCCACGAAAATCGTAAAGGAGCCAGCCGTCAAAGCCGTTTAGTTGAATAGCTTTCTGAACGGCGCCAAGATCGAACATGCGTTGATATCCAAAAGAGAGATTTGCGAATCAGGCTGAGGTGAACATAGCATATTGGAACATTGCACTGAAAATATCCCGCGAGCCTAAATCGCCAGCAAAGAATTCGGTCATTCTTCGCTGGCGCTTCAGGCTTGTACATCTAAAGGCTCGCTAATGCTTCGGGTCGTTGTGAAATGCGGCTGAGACGTGCTAGATTCAACCACGAATCAAGGCTTGAAAGTCGATCTCCGCCGACGGCCGAGTATCCGCTTTGAGGACTTTTTGCATTTGTTCCAGCGCGTACTTATTGTCCGACTCCCGGTTTGACGCAACGCAATCGGACGGTATTGAAAGATGCAGATCGCGCATGTAGGCATCGTTGGCCGTGAACAAAACGCAGATGTTAGCGGCGACACCAGTTAAAATGAGCCGTTCGGTTCCAAGATAGTCGAGCAGCGTATCGAGCGTAGTGCTGAAGAAGCCGGAATGCCTCGGCTTGAGTACGAAATAATCGTTTTCTTCCGGCTTCAAAAGCTCGACGATGGGCTTGCCACGAACGCCATCATTCAGGCAGTGTTCGACTTGGACATTGAAGTTGGAGCGCCAACGGCCAAAGTTGTCGTTCACATAAACAACAGGCACTCCGGCGCTCTTGGCTCGCTTTTTCAAGTCCGCAATCCGCTTCGCCATTGGCAAGGCAAAGCGAAGAAGTTGATCGCCTTCCGGGAATTCAAAATCATTGATTGCGTCAATTAGAATGAGCGCGACGGGACATTGATCGGGCGCGTTGCCGTGCAGATCGCGGTTTCGGGTGGCCATGCGAAGCCTCGCCAAACTCAAGTGGAAACGGATTCGGTGTCATCGATGTCTTCAGGAACGACGGGGTGCTCGAAATGCTCCTGCAATATTGCTTGAGCTTGTTCCAGGTTGGCCGCATCGACCCAGACTTCGGCCGAAACACCGGGGATGTTGCCGATGCCGCCTTCGAGGTAGTCGCCGAGAACCTGGGCGTTGATCCCTTCCTCTTGAAGTGCTTGCTGCAAAAGATGAGCTTCGACCGGGTTGGTTGCCGAAGTCAGGCAAACGATTTCGCGAGGGATTGGATCAGACATGGCAATGGCCCTTCAGGGATAGGTGACGCGATTACTTTAAAAGACGCTGCATATTCTATTCCGCGACAAATAAATACTTTTCGCCACGGATGGAACACTGACGAAACACGGACAAAACCAAGATTTTCACCCGATTAAGAGCAAATACGAAAGAATGGTTTTCATGCGTATCCGACCCCAACAACGCAAAGAGAATCTTGCGCAAAGCCGGAAAGACGCAAAGAAGAAGCGAGGCGCAATCACGCTTCTTGGATTTCCTTTGTGTCTTTGCGGCTTTGCGCGAGGTTTCTTACTTGCGGACACGGGAAGCAAAAAGCTGTCGAACGCTTTGGAGGCGAAAACGTCTTCGCCCTTCTCGGTCTTGCGAACGATCAGCGTGGCAACCCCTTCCATTTTTTCGATGATGGCGAGGGCTTTATCGGGCGGCAGAATGGTTGCCAGTTTGGTCGTGCTGTCGGCGACGATGCCGTGTCGGGCAATGACCGTGACGCTCTGGCGGCCGATCACGCCCAAGCCGGTTCGCGGATCGACAATGTGCGAATAGCGGACGCCATCAATAACGACAAATTGCTCCGCATCGCCGGAAGTTGAAACAGCCGCATCCTTCAATTGCAGGGTCCTCTTCTCTTTGCTGCCGGGGAGTGGGGCAATGTCG
Organism: uncultured Planctomycetota bacterium; assembly: GCA_963718635.1. GTDB lineage: Bacteria > Planctomycetota > Planctomycetia > Gemmatales > Gemmataceae > JAIOQJ01. Next base: position 1,791,947 of record OY970367.1, read on the forward strand.
ACCTTCCAGCCATTGCTGCCAGGGGGCGTGCCGGCAACGGCGATATCACCACCGGCCGCCACTAACGCGTTTTCAACGTGATGCTTCTTTAGAATCTTGAGCACCTCATCAGCCGCATAACCTTTGGCGATGCCGCCGAGGTCGAGCTGCATGCCGGTGGTTTTCAACTTGACCGTTTGTCGTTTTTCGTCCAGCTCGATTTTTTCATAGCCGACCAACGCTTTGGCCGCGCCGAGTTCATCGGCCGCAGGCAAGCGTTGCGTACGCCGGGCCTGTCGCCAAAGGACAACAAGAGGCCGAACGGTTACGTCGAAAGCGCCTTCGGATAACTTCGATGCCTCCTCGGCCTTCTTCAGAACATAAAACAGGTCGTCGCCCACGTAGACGGGATCGACGCTTTTCGCTTCAAACTTTTTGCAGAGTAGCATCAATTCACTGGAATCGAGATAGTCGCTCATGATAGCATTCAGTTGGGTAACCCGCGCAAAGCCGGCTTTGGCTGCTTGGTCCGCTTTTGCTCGATCAGCGGCGTAGAGCACGATGCGAAACTTCGTCCCCATATGCGGCTCGTCGTATTCGAAGCGCGTGAGCTCGGTCGCCCGAAGCGGCAGACAAGTCAAGGTCATCGCGAGAATACAGATGCAAGCGAGGCATTTCATACAATATGTTCCTTGACTGACGACAGCCTAACGGCCACAATCAAACCAGTTGAGCACTTTCCTGGAGCGACAAATAGCGATGTCACGTATCATCCAGTTTACGGCGGTTTCACTCTCTTTTGGCATCACGCTCGCCTTTTTGCCGGCGATTGATGAACAGAGCCGTGCGGCGCCCGCAAGTGTATTTGAAAAAGCTGACCATAAGAACTATGCCGAAAAGCTCGATGCCGAAGTCAGTTTCGACATGATCGCCATCCCCGGCGGCACGTTTCTGATGGGCAGCCCGGAGAACGAGCCGGGCCGAAGCGCCGATGAAGGTCCACAGCACGAAGTGAAAGTCGGACCCTTCTGGATGGGTAAGTGCGAAGTGACGTGGGATGAGTTCGATCTCTGGTGGAAGGCTGAGGAAAAGAAAGAAGCCAAGCCCGAGCTGAAAAAGGGGGAATCGGATGCGACGACGCGGCCGACTCCTCCCTATGTTGATGAAACCTATGGCCACGAGCGTGAAAAACACCCGGCTTTATGTATGACGCATCATTCGGCGATGAAGTATTGCGAGTGGCTGGCGCAGAAAACCGGCAAGCCTTATCGCCTGCCGACGGAAGCGGAATGGGAATACGCTTGCCGCGCAGGCACCACGACCGCTTACAGTTTCGGCAACGATCCGGCCAAACTCGATGAGTATGCCTGGTACAAAAATAATTCGCCGGACGAACAGCATAAAAAAGGAACGACCCACGATGTCGGTACAAAAAAGCCAAACGCCTTCGGCCTCTATGACATGCACGGCAGCGTGATGGAATGGTGCCTCGACCACTACAAGAAAGATGCCTATTCGACTTTCGCGAAAGAGAAGTTGACTCTGGCGCCGGTTCTCTTGCCAACAGACAAACGATATTCGCACGTTGCCCGAGGCGGCGATTGGGCGGATGATGCCACACGCCTCCGCAGCGCGGCCCGCCGAGCATCCGAAGAAAGTTGGATGAAAGACGACCCTCAGATTCCGCGCAGCATCTGGTGGCTAACCAAGTTCGACGTCATCGGGCTGCGCGTAGTACGACCAGTCGAAGAGCAAGAGAATTTAAAAGGGCTTAAGTCGAAGGTGACGGTGGAGAGCGAGTGAAGGTTTACCACATTGAAGTGGAGCTTCATCGACAAAGTTAAACTCGGAACAGAGTTATATTATTTAAGCAGAATTGCATATGCCCGAATGAATCGAGACAGTGACCGACAATTGAAAGGGCTCACATGACGGTCGATGAGACTAACTTTGAGAGCGGCATTACATGTCATCGCGACAATGCAGACTGATGTCGATTGGGTTCTTGAAATGGGGAACAATGAAGGCTGCGGACGCCGAACGATTGCTTGAGCAGTTGAGTGCTGTGCAGCGTGAGCTACACCAGTTGCGTAAAGGAGCGGATGCTAATCCGGAGCAGTATGAACATTATGCTATGCCCGGCCAAGCTGCTAATAAGCCGTCGGATAATTGAAATACGTTGACTGCTAATCACCGCGTCAAAACTGGAGGCATGTAATGGTTCCTTGGCATCTGGTAAAGCACACGCCGGAAGAGCTCGAGTTAATCGCCAGTCGGATGCAACGAATGCAAGATCGCCTAGACATGCCAATAGAATTCGTTCGAACTTCTAAAGGATATATTGCCCGTCGCGATGGCAACATCGGGTGCGGAACTACACAGGATGAGGCGGAAAGCGATCTGTGGGAAAAGGAAAATAGGGATGCTGTCAATCGGTCCTGGGACGAAAAGTAGGTGTGGAGGAAGTCTAAACAAATAATCTATGAGTCACCCCGTTCAGTCGATTATCGATTCGATAACTAAAGGTTCATTGCCTGCTTGGCAGCTTCGTTCGTACTTGGAGAATGGCGGCGCACTAGTACGCATAAATGCACTGTTGGCTTTAATGCCGTTCGCCAAAGCCGACCCCGCTTTCATTAAGGATTTTCAACGCGCCTTAGAAGACCCAAAAAACGCATTCCGGTTGATGGGAACTGTAACCATTGCCCATCTCGTAGTAGGCTGTTTATTTCAAGTCCGCACGCCCGAGGCAGTTCAAATCGCTCAACGATATCTCGAGGAATTGCCCGAACCGGATCGTTCCGATCTGCTGTGGTATCTCCAGTCCGAGAAAATCTTGGTGGATTCTGATATTCTGTTAGTGAACAGCAATCGGACTACCGCAACGGCAGAGCCGATTCATACACACGCCCCTGAAATGCAACCTCACTGAACTTTCCTTCTCTTTGCTGGAGTCCGATAACATGACCGAGTCGAATCGTCGAGAATTTCTAGCTGCAAGCGCAGTAAGCGCTGCGGCTGTGCTGGCCCCGGGCGGCGTGTTCGCCGCTGCGGATGAAACCATCAAGATCGGCGTGATCGGTTGCGGCGGCCGAGGCACCGGCGCCGCGCTCGACACGCTCGAAGGCAACCCGAACGTGCGCATCACTGCTATCGGCGACGTCTTCGCCGACCGGACCAAATCCTTCGTGGACCACGTTGGCAAAGGCAAAAAGACCGGCGATCGCCTGGCCGTGACCCCCGAAACGACCTTCATCGGCCTCGACGCCTATCAGAAGGTTATCGACTCGGGCGTCGATCTGGTCATCCTTGCTTCACCTCCCGGTTTTCGGCCCTATCACATCGAAGCGGCCGTGAAGGCGAAGAAGCATATCTTCTGCGAAAAGCCCGTCGCCGTCGATGCCGTCGGCATTCGCAAAGTGTTGGCCCTGGTCGAAGAATCGAAGAAGAATAATCTGGCCATCGTCGCCGGCACGCAGCGCCGACATCAACAAGGCTACATCGACACCATCGCCAAATTGCAAAACGAAAAGGCTATCGGCGATATTCTTAGCGGGCGCGTCTACTGGAACAACACCGGCTCCATCTGGTTCCGGCCGCGTAAAGAAGGAATGTCCGATGTCGAATACCAGATTTACAACTGGTATCACTTCAACTGGCTCTGCGGCGATCACATCTGCGAACAGCACGTTCACAATCTCGACGTCGCCAACTGGGTGCTCGGCGCCCATCCGGTCAAGTGCGTGGGCATCGGCGGCCGGGTGCGGCCCTGCAAAGATCCGAACGTCGATGGACAGATCTTCGATCACTTCGCCGTCGAATACGAATACCCCAATGGAGTGATCGTCAGCAGCTATTGTCGCCAGATCGACAATTGCAGCCCCGGCAATGTCTCGGAAGCGTTCGTCGGCACGAAAGGCTTATGCAAGATGCACGATGGCGGCTGGGAGATCAACGGTCAAGAGTCTGCCAAGAACGGCAACCGCGCTTACGTGCAGGAGCATGTTGACTTGATCAACAGCATCAAGTCAGGCAAGCCGCTCAACGAATTGCAACAAGTGGCGGAAAGCACCATGACGGCCATTTTGGGCCGCATGGCTACCTACACGGGCAAAGGCTTGACATGGGCGCAGGCCATTGCGTCGAAGGACGACACGATGCCCCAGAACCTGAAGTGGGACGGCAAGCTCGAAGTCTCGGCCGTGCCTCATCCCGGCAAGACGAAGTTTATCTAACCATTGACCGTTAGCGGCTTCGCAGGCATGGCGAAGCCGCTTATCATTCATTCCACCAAGCTCGCTTACACATCAAATTTGATCATTGCTGGTCAGCCTCTTTTCCAAGTAATCAACCAGTTTGATTGTCGGATCAAAACCGACCACATTTACGGCGTCGGCCACAAAATTCGACAGCGCGTTGATATCGTAGTAAGCCAACCGGCCGTCACGGTCGTCGATCATGTACTCGATGCCGCCGACATCGATCTTTGCTGCTTGCATAATCCGTTCGCAGGCTTCGATCATTGCGGCCGGTGGTGTGTAACCTTCAACCTTCAGGCCGCTTCTGGGCGCATCGATCGGGCAGGCGCTTCTCGTCAGTTCGACGCCATCGCTGCGCTGGCAGATGTCGGCCGGGCACAAGTTGAACGTGTCCCCGGTCGTGTGAACTTTGATCGCATAAAGAAACTTGCCGGCAAGCAACTCGACGCGGATGATCTCTTGCCCTCTCGCCGGAACGTATTCCTGCACTAATGCGGTTCGATCGATGCCAAGGTTGATGCGATTCTCACTAACGGCCCGGCGAAGATCTTCGGCCGTTTCAAAACGGACGATGCCTGCGCCGCTGCCGCCGATGTTCGCTTTGACGACGATAGGAAAGCGCAACCCTTTTGAGGCGTCAACGGCCTTGGATGCATGATTGATTACGCGCGAACGCGGATAGGGTAGCCGCAGCGACTCCAGCAAAGTCAGTTGCAGTGCCTTCGATGTCTCATAGGTGAAGGCCGTTCGACCGTTGACGACGGGGACTCCGAGCCGTTCGAGATGGCCGAGAAACGAGAGGGTGAAGAAGATGCCTTGCTCGCCTTCGCGCAGATAGGCGGAGGGCGACATACGATTGAACAACAACGCGTAATCGAGTTCGGAAGAACTGGGATCGTAAGAGTGGCGCGCGGGTCGATGCATGTATACGCCATGCCGCGACGATCGAGCTCGCGGAATAAAGGCCGAAACCAGTCGGGATGCTCGTGATAAATGGCAATTGGCTTCGCAGCGACCATCGCAAACTCCGAGAGAAAGACTGGGCTCTCGAAGTGAGATTATGCGAAAATGGGTGATCGAGCAACCATTGCCCCCTGATGCAATCCACCAGGGGGCAATCGATTGTCTACTTCGTGAGCGGCATGCCCATCGGCATGGTCTTCGGAGTAGCGGGAACAGTAGTCGGCGCCGGAGATGTCGGAACTCCGGTTGGCGGAGCGTACATGCCCGCTTCGCCTGGCACAGGGCCGCAATCGCACTTGCCGCCGACATGCTTGCATCCAAGCGAGCCGAGCAGGCAGATGCCGAGAATCGCGATTACACGACGCATGGTGGATTCCTTCCGTTCGTTAGCGACAGGTCGCCATCGGCATCCGACCGAACGACTCACCTGTTCGCATTCTCCGCTCGTGTCATCGACTTGAAACGAGCCGAGTCTTTACCGCAATCCACCATTTCAGTTATTTCCCTTCAAACCCATACATCAGCGCATTCGGCAAACATTGCGTGGCTTGCTTAAGTTTTCTTCACGCGAGCGTCGGCCATAAGGCCGACAAGTGAAGATTTCGGTCGGCCTTACGGCCGACGCTCGGCTCAGCAATTCCAGGCGGAGCGTCACTGGTTCTAAGGCTGATACAAGTCATCGATTTGCAGCAAATTGGCGACATCCACCACCGCCGTCCATTGCTCCCCGAGGGCAGTCAAGTATGAACTGAGGCCTTGGCCGAGGCTCAGTTGGGCTACGACAATATCATTGAAGGCAACCTTGTCCGGCTCTTGTTGATAACGCTGATAGATTGCCCGATAAGCACGCGATAAATTCGGCAAGATTCGCTCTCGGTAGTTTTCAACGATCGCCCGGCTGCTTTGATAACGAGCCATTGCGTCTGCCAGGCGAACCGAGAGATCGTTTCGCCGGGCCTTGAGATCTTCAAGCGCTCGCGACCACTGAGCCCAAGAAGCCCGAATGTTCCCTTGATTGCGATCGAACACTGGCAGTGTAAAGCCGATCTGCAGGCTTACCTGGTTATTGCCGACGGAGTTGTCGTGTTGCAAAATCGTCGAGGTTGTCAGATCGGGGATTGGCGTCACTTTCGCCAGGCGGAGATGATATTGAGCCTGCAGGATGGTGTTTTGGGCGGTCAGCACATCCGTATGGTTTTCGAGAATCCGCTGCCGTGCCTGCTCGGGGTCAAAGATCGGCAACGGTGCGTCCGTCGAACCTGCCAGTTCTTCCAACGACCAATCGGGAGCGCCGACCGACGCGGCTAGTTGCTTCCACGCGGCGAGATAGCGATTGCCTGCCGTGATATAGAGGTTGCGCGCCTGCATCGCTTGAGCATAGAGCTGCAAAGGCTCGTAGCCCGCTGTCTCGCCCGTAGCTACTTGGCGCAGTTGCAAGCGATAAACTTCATCCGCCAGTTCTGCAAGGGTCCGGCTCACAGTCATCGTTTCGCGCACCACCAAGACGGCAAAATAATGAGAACGCACTTGCGTCAACACATCTATTTGTGATCGACGTAACGCGATCTGTGCATTGGCATAATCCATCCCGGCTGCAGCCCGAGCAAGTGTGAGCTTGCCGCAGGTCTTGATCAGCTGCTGGATAAACGCGCCCTGTTGGCCGGCGTTGTTCTTCGGCAGGGGGCCCGGTTGAATCTGATCCCCCTGATAGCCAATGTGCGGGTTCGGATAGAGACCCGCTTGAACCATGATGCCATAGGATGCCTCGGCGTCGGCGGCCGCGCGAGATATCACGGGATTACGCTGTAAGGCGGTCATTTGCAAATCTGCCAGGCTATTGCGCTGGCCTGTTGTCGAGATGGCGGGTGTAGCGACCGGCATCAGTGGCGGCAGGACCGGGTAGGCCTTCCGAATTTTCGCTTCACGTTCTTCGCGAGAAAGATCCCTCAACCCGGAGACGGCAATCGGGTCGGCATCGGCGCCGGGCAATGCGGCGGGCAAGCGAAAAGGCTCGTTCGTGTGAATCGCTTCTTTTTGGAATACAACCGGCTGTACGCCGTTTTGAACGCGATGTTCCGAGGCAGCCGTCCAAACTACTTCAGGCGCATAGGAATCGGCAGGCTTGAAAGCGATCGGCCTATCCCACGAGGCGCAGCCGGCCAAAAGGCCAAAAGCCGTCGGCGCCAGCCATCGGGTAAATCGCGCCACAACCGGCATTACCACCCCTTGATTAGATCGAATGTTAATTTGTATCGGTTGTAACGGCCCAGGAACTTGAGCTTTACAGCTTGCTGTTGTGTACGCCAGCCAGCCGCGAGCGTGAATGACTGGAATTAGCCCCTAATGCAATGCAGAGAAAAATTATCCGGTCGTTCACGCTCGCGCTCGCCAATCCTGTTGGCATGTAATGTGCGGCAATAAGTGCGATCTGAGCATTCTGGTCAGATCATTTCGAGCCCTTAGGAGAACGTGATGATGACAGGCATTCGTCGAATCTTACCTTTATGCGCCCTTCTGGCAGTAGGGAGCGTTGCATCGTCTGCCCACGCTCAACAAGTGCCTCCTCCAAAAGATCCAAATGCCCAGGCGCCGAAGGAATATCGCGTCAAGCAGATTCTCGGCACGAAAATCCACATTCAAGGCAACATCGCTATTGGCACGGTGGACGATGTCGTCTTTGGTGAAGATGGACGTATCGAGTACTTGCTCGTTCTGAACGACGGCAAGTTCGTCACCGTGCCGTGGAAGGCCGCGACCTTCAACTTCGATAAACAAGTTGGCGTCGTCAATCTGACACCGGAACAGTATCGGGTCATCCCCAACTATGGTCTGGGAATTTTCCCGCGTTTTCTCGCGCCGACCTATCGGGTTGAGACCTATAAATACTATGGGTTAACGCCTGAAGAACGTCGTGTTGAACGGGCGCCCTGAACAAACTTTCCATGTCCATGACAACGCAAGGCTCGCGGTAAAACCGCGAGCCCTTTTTTTACCCGGTTCGAAAAGCCGTGTACGAAATAAACCGTTTGAACAACTTATCCTATGCGTTGTTAACGTTTGAAACCTTCGGCGTGAATGACGCGCAAAACGCTCCGGCTTCGTTTCGAAAGGATTAACAGGATATACAGTATGACCTAGGGCTTCCTATCCAGTCTCTCTCGTTAATCCTGTCTGAATTTGTTCCTTGGCTCGTCCCCGATCCACACTAAGTGCGCGAAAGCGCTCCGCTGCACAAAGCGGTCGCGTCGCCGCTAACCAGGTAGTGCATGGCTATTGCCAACCCCTTTCTAAACTTCATCCAACTCCGCCGCCCAATCCCGAGGCTTCAGATAGTAGTCGTAAAGCTCGGCTTCTGGCGAGCCTTTCTCCGGTTGCCAGTTGTATTCATAGCGCACCATCGGCGGCAACGACATAAGGATCGATTCGATGCGGCCGCCGGTCTTCAGGCCAAAGATAGTGCCGCGATCGTAGAGGAGATTGAACTCGACATAACGGCCACGTCGGTATTCCTGAAAACGCCGTTCTAGTTCGGTCCAAGTCAATTCCTTACGGCGTTCCACGATTGGTATGTAAGCCGGATTAAAAGCCTCGGCGGCTTCACGGACGAAGGCAAAGACTTGCTCGAAATCGCCATCGAGATAATCGAAGAATATGCCGCCGACGCCGCGCGGTTCCTGGCGATGGGGAAGGAAGAAATAGTCGTCGCAGTGTTTTTTCATTTTCGCGTAATCAGCGATAGCGGGGTGCGCCGCACACGCTTTTTGCCAGGAGCGATGGAAGTGAACGACGTCTTCCTTGAAAGGATAATACGGCGTAAGATCGCCGCCGCCGCCGAACCACCATTTCCCGCCCTTGGTAAGAAAACGAAAGTTGGCATGAACTGTCGGTATAAAAGGGCTGCGCGGATGCAAAACCAGTGAGATGCCGGTAGCGGTGAATGCTGTGCCTTCGCCCGGCACCTGCTTGGCGAACTCGGGCGACATCTCGCCGAAGACTTCGGAGAAATTGACGCCTGCTTTCTCGAAGACGCCGCCATCGACCAACACGCGCGAGCGACCGCCGCCGCCTCCTTCGCGCTGCCAGGAGTCTTCGACGAAAGATTTGCTGCCGTCTGCATGCGCCAGTGCAGCGCAGATACGATCTTGAAGATCCTGAAAGTAGTCAATGCAGACGGCATGCATGCCAGCTGCATCAATCGATTTAGGCGAGCCGGGTGCGTGAGCGACCGGAGTAGTTGAGCGGCTTTCTCCGGTCGCTGACGCTCCCGGCTCGCCTAAACTGCCGGAATCGCTTTCCGCACCCTGCATAACGCTTCCCTCTCCGCTCTGAACACAGCCCAGCAACTGTTAGGATAGGCGAATGGAAGCAATCTACATGGGGACTGAGATTCTCGATCGCAGCCACAGATGAAACACAGAACTACACGGATAAAATCGAATACGTTTAAATAAATTCCGTCGATAATGAACTAAAACAGACAGAGAGGATGGACAGGAGGAACAGGATAAAGGCTTATTTGCATTTATCCTGTTCCTCCTGTCCATCCTGTCGTTGACGAACCCGAATAATCTAGAGGCGAGTTCTCAAGCGTGCAAGAGACGTTGTATATATCCGTGTTTCGTCTGTGTTTCATCCGTGGCTAATGCATTTCGGTTTGACATTTGCCGCCTTTGCTTGAAATTCTTTTGTTGGGCGAGGCAAAGTCCGCTACCACGCATATTCCAGCGTGATATCCATCTTGCCCTCTTTCATCTCGATGGGGACAAGGAGTTCCTGTTTGCCGTCGCTGGTGCGAATGATCGGCGTGCTGGAACTGCCGACCATTATCTTCCAGCCGTCGATCTTGTACCAACTATCGGTCGCCCCTTCGATCTTCTTGCCGACGGCAGCTCGGAAATAGAGCTTGCTCACTTTGCCTTCACCGGACAGTTTGAAGGTACGTTTCAGTGTTGTCTCTTTCGTTGTGACAGCGGGATTCGGGAAATCCTCTATCTTGATGCCATCAATGGAGTAATCGAACGTGGGCCGTTCGTCGGCCGTTAAACGATAACCGATGAACTTGTAAGTATCGCTCTTGGTTGCGGTCTTGGGCCAGGGCGAATCCGCTTTCTCTAAGGAAGCGAAAGCAGGCCCGTTAGGGAAACTCATCACGTTGTCGCCGAGCGGCCCTTCGAACCCCTGACCGCGATCGGTCCAATGCTTCGCTGCATCAAAGAATGGCCCCTGCCAGATCATCGCCAGCCGAAGGTCGTTGGCGTCGAAGGCCAGGCTGATTTTTTCGGGATAGCCGACGGCAATGGCCCGGGTGCCGGCGCCTTGAATGAAATTGCGATAGATGATCGCTTCCTTGAAAGGCCTTAGCGGGATCGTCTTTTTGCCCAAGCCGAGCGGCAGCACCGCATCTTTGCCGGCCTCAGGTAAACGTAAATGGCCTCGATCTGTGTCGCCGCAGTGCCATCGAGAAGTTTCGGCAACGGGCTGGTGTTATTGGGGAAGCGCTCGGCATGCGCAGTTCCGGGTCGTACTTTCTGTGGTTCCAGAATGTAATAGTGGAACCAATCGCGCGTTACCCGCTTGGGCATCAGCGTCATATCGATGCCTTGAATGCCCTCGGCCTTCACGCCGTTGAACGTGTGACATTTAATGCACGAAAGCGCTTGCTCGCCGACGATATGCCGGCCGGTCGAACGCACCTTGGCTTCAGGAACATCAAAGGCGATAGTCGGTGTCGCGGGCACTTTATCGATGCCGGCAAAGAGCGGTTGGAGGTGGCCGACGTTCGCCTCGCCAAAGCCTGGCATGTTCGTCACCATGTAAGGCCGATCGTGCGAGCCTTTATCGACGATCTGTTTGAGATATTCGGGATTGATTTTGCTGCCGACGCCATCGAGCGGCGGCGGCACCCGGCCTTCATCGCCCATTTCGGGTTGGACGGTAAGGAAGTATTTATTCAGTTCATCCGATGGGCCGCCGACTTTATCGCGACTGTGACAGGCATAGCAGTTAAGTGCCGTCATCGTACGAGCGATTAGCGCTGCCGGCTCTTGGCTTTCAGGAGTGGGCGCTTTCAACGCTGCTTCCAGCGCTGCCTTTTGTTTGGCGCTCAGGTTGTAAATCGGCACGCCTTTGCCCGGCGTATCGCTCATGCAGCCACCGGGCTTGAGCTTCGCCAGTGGGCTCGCGGTAAATGTGGAAACCAGTGGCTTCTTATCGACTTGCAACTGATGGCAATTAGCACAGCCTACGCTAGTAAAGAGGGCCTTGCCTTTCTGAACAAGTTCGGGGTTGATCGTCAGGCTATCTTCATCATCGGCTTTCGCGGCGCCTTTTAGTTCCAGCGCCGCTTTATCCGGGGCAATAAAGCCGGCTAAGGGTTGTTTAGCGATACCGGGGCCTTCCATTTCAACGAGAAGCTCGGCGCCACCCGCGCTCTGGAAGTAATCAACGACGATGTGATGAATGCCGGCCGTGAGCTTTGTTCTTCCGGAAACGGGAGTAGCCGGATGAATGCCATCGTTGTTCACGATTCGCTTGTCGTCAACGAGCAATCGGCTGCCGTCATCGCTGGCAAGGGTGAAGCCATATTCGCCGTCTTTTTCGAGCTTGATGTAACCATCGAAGCGCAGGGCGTAGTCGTTGTTGCGCTTGGCAGCCGAACTTAGATCGAACGCAGGGCCCGTGCCCGATTCCTTCGATTTGGTCCTGTTGAAATCGGGGAGTTTCTGCCAGGTGCCTTCGAAATAGGTGAAGTTCGTCACGCCGACCCCGCCGGGAAGAGCGACCTTAATTCCTTGAAGCAGATAGTTGGCGACATCGCGCGCATCTTTGCCTTGGACGAGGTGAGGCATCCGGCCGGCGGGACGAACCTTCAGCGGATTTTCGAGGAAAGCGGTCAAGCTGCCGACGGAGTATTTGGATTTCAAGTCGCCGAGAGGGACAGCGTAGGCCGGCGAATCTTTCGAAGGTTGGCCGCCAAGATTGCGCGGTCCATGGCAGGCGACGCAGCCGATTCTAGCATAGGTTTCTTTACCGATCAACGATCCCTTGATGTCAGGCCGTTCGTGTCTGAAAGTCCCAGTGGAAGCTAGAAATTGGACGAGAGCCTCAATCTTCGCGGCCTTATCCGAGTCTTCGTTGAAAATGTTGGGCATCGTCGTGCCCGGCTTCACGGTATGAGGATCATTCAGAAAGTTCTTCAAGAAACTGATCCGGACGCGGTTCGCCACGCCATCCAGGTTCGGCGCCTGCTTACGCGAGTTGTCTTGCGCCTGATGGCAACTCACGCAGTTGAGCTCGCTCAGCAGAAGGCGTCCGCCCGTTGCCAGGTCGGCCTTGTCGCCCGTGTAAAAACGTTCGAAACCCGCAACGATCGGATGGGGGATATCCGCAGCGACGGCGCTATTAACTGTAGAAAATGCGATTGCGCATAGAAGGGCGACGACCGACGACCGAAGACCAGCCATTCGTGAATTCCTCATCAAAATAGAAAACGGCTCTGGCCGATTAGATGCTCGAGGCGGGTGATGCCAAACGCGGAAGGCGATTTAGCGATCTATCTATTGTGCCAGACGGCGAGCGTTTTGGCCATTGGCAATCAGCGAACCGGGACTGTTCTTCATAACCGAATAGAATCAAGTGCGTTGCCCGCTTCCTCTTTGCAGAGCCGTCCATGGACAAAGCCATCGATCCCCTTGTCAAGCAGTCGGCTGCGGGAACCGATCTCGAAATCAAAGACGCCCAGCTGATTTTCTCAGCCGTCTGGGACGACCTGCACGAGAAGCATGGGAGGGACAACCTTCGTTTCCCACGCGAATTCATCTGGCTGGGCGGCGCCCCGGGCGCCGGCAAAGGAACGAACACTCCCTTCATCGCCAAGGCACGCGATATCACCGCGCCGCCGATCGTCATCAGCGGATTGCTGACGACGCCGCAAGCGATTGCAATCAAAAATGCGGGAAAGATGGCTGGCGATCGCGAAGTCGTCGGCCTTCTTTTCGAGGAACTACTGGCGCCGCAGTATCACGATGGCGTCATCATCGATGGCTTTCCCCGCACCAAAGTCCAGGTCGAATGTTTGAAGATGTTTTTTCACGCAATGATCGAGCTGCATAGCGAGTATCGGGCTACACCACTATCGCGCTACTTCCGCAAGCCAAACTTCCGCATTGCCTTGCTCTACGTCGGCCAGGAAGTAAGCGTGCAACGCCAGTTGAAGCGCGGCTTGGAGATCCAGGAATACAATCGTCAGGTCCGCGCCACCGGAGCGGGCGACTTGCTCGAAGAACGCGTCACCGACGTCGATCCCCAGTTGTGCCGTAACCGGTATAAGACCTTCAAAGACAGCACGTTCGACGCGCTGCAATCGCTGCGTAAAATCTTTCACTTTCATTTCATTGATGCCGAGGGCGACCTCGTTGAGGTTCAGCGGAACATCCTGCAGGAGTTCACGTATCAAAGTTCGCTCGAACTGAGCCATGAAGTTTTCGATCTGCTGCGCGACATCCCCATCGCCAGCCAGTTGGCCTTGCACGCTCGGCAGGAACTTGTCGAACGGTTGGAAATGTACGAACAGGAATCCAAGCCAGTTTTTCAAAAAGTGGTGAAACTGGTCGAATGCAAGATGATTCCCATTGTGCGCACCCATGCGATGTCGGGCTATGCCCGCATCAATTCCGAAGACGAGCTGCTCGACGATCCGTTGGCCCTGCGCATCATGATCGACGTTCTTTCGGAACGCGGCTTTCATGCTTCGGTGGATATTCATCGCATGGATGTGCCGGTGCGCGTAAACCCGGAGACGTGGGAAATCATCAGCCGGATGAAGAAAGTTTATCGCATTGAAATCCGCTTCCAGCCTTCGGAAATCCGTCGAGGCCATTGATGAGAAGCATCGTTTTCGACCAACCCGGCGATCCCCGGCAAGTGCTGTCGCTTCGCGAGATGCCGATGCCCGAGCCTTTGCCCGGCCAAGTGCTGGTGCGCATGATCGCCAGCCCGATCAATCCTTCCGACTTGATTTACATTACCGGCACATACAATCTGGCGCCCGCGCTCCCCGCTACGCCCGGCTTCGAAGGCGTCGGCATTGTGGAACGCTCGGGAGGCGGACTTCTCGGCCGGATGTGCGTGGGCAAGCGCGTCGTCGTCATTAACGATCGGACCGGCAACTGGCGCGATTACACCATCGTTCCCGCGCGACAAGTCGTGCCGATCCCCGATGACATCAGCGATGAACAAGCCGCCTGTTTCTTCGTAAATCCGGCAACAGCGGTAGTGATGACCGAAAAAGTTCTCTGCATCGCGCGCGGTGAATGGCTGCTGCAAAGCGCTGCCGGCAGTTCGCTGGGACGCATGATCATCCGCTTGGGCAAGCATGTTGGTTTCCGCACGCTGAACATCGTGCGACGGCAGCAAACGGCCGACGAGTTGAAACAACTCGGCGCGGATGAAGTGATCGTGGCCGAAGGCTTGCAAGTGGCAGAGAGAGTTCGAGCGTTCACTCAGGGCAAGGGAGTGCGCTTCGCCATCGACCCGGTCGGCGGCGCAACGGGCAGCGCTGTACTGGCGTCGCTTGGCGACGGTGGACGCGCGCTTCTCTATGGCCTATTAACCGGCGAGTCGATCTCGCTCGACCCGCGAGCATTCCTGAGCGGCAGCAAACGGGTGGAAGGCTTTCTGCTTTCCGATTGGGCGAAACAGCAAAATGTCGTAACGCTGTTAAGGCTCACTCGCCGCGTTACGCATTTGATGCGCCAAGGCATCCTGACCACTGATCGAGTCGTCGCCTATCCGCTGGAAGAATTCGCCCAAGCGATCGAGAAAGCGATGGCGTCTGGAAAAGATGCGAAGGTGATCTTCAAGATTAGCGAACGATAAAACTCCGGCTAGAAAGCCGGGGCTGAGTGGCTCGGGCTTTTCTCAGACAGCCATGTTAGATTTCCGCCAGGCGCTCTTTGGAGTCGCCGAAGGTTTCGAGGCAAACGCCCATCTTGTCCATCATGGATAAGTAAAGGCTGCACATTTTGCGGTTCGGCTTCTTGGAATAATCGAGTACTCGCCCTGTCTGAATTTGTCCGCCGCCACGGCCGACCATGACAACCGGCAGTTGATCGTTGTTGTGATTGCCCGTCATCATGCTCGACATGAAGAGAAGCATCGAGTTGTCCAACAGCGTCCGTTCGCCTTCCTGCACTTTGTCCAGCTTGTCCGCAATATAGGCCAACTGTTGCATGAAGAACTGGTTCACTTTCAACCAATCGGCCGTATCGCTGTGCGAGAGCAGATGGTGGATCATGTAATCCACTTTCAGATGCGGGAACCGCAGCGACGAATGATCGTTGTTCAGTTTCAAAGTGCAGACGCGCGTCGTATCCGTGCGGAAGGCGAGCACCAGAATGTCGCACATCAAGCGCATATGTTGATCGATGTCCTGCGGGATGCCTTCGACGGGGCGCGGTTGATCGGGCTTCTCCAAGGCTGGCCGCCAGCCTTGCAGCCGGCGATCTTTTCCCGCTTGATCAATGCGTTGCTCCACTTCGCGCACCGATGCGAGATACTCATCGAGCCGGCGTTGATCCGATTGGCTCACCTTGCCGCGCAGCCCGGTCGCTTCTTCAAGCACCGAATCGAGCACGCTGCGATCGGCCCGACCAACTTCGTCGCGGAATAGCCGGTCAAAGGCCAGCGCTGGATAGAGCTCCAACGGAGTCGGCGTCGTCGCCGAACTCCACGAGATATGCGAGCTGTAGATCATCGAATAGTTTTTGTGCAGCGCGGCGATCGATTGCTCGCAACCAAGCACCAGGCTTGGCACCTTCGTTTGATTTGCCAGTTTCTGCGCGACCACTTGGTCCATGCTGATGCCGGATCGGATCTCGCCGCCATTAGCGAGATGAGCGCCTGTCAGAAGGTTGCCCGTCTGACAGCTATGGATGCCGCCGATCAATGCTTCCTGGTTGTAAAGGCCCTTCAAGAAGAGCAATTTCTGTCGGAACGGCTTTAGGGGCTCGAGCACCTTGCCGAGCTCCATCTGCTCGCCTTCGCCCTTGGCCCACCATTCTTTGCTGTGGAAACCGTTGCCGGCAAACAGACAGGCCATGCGCACCGGAGGGGCTACTGATGCGTCCTTCGCTTTCTCCGCGCCGCAAACCGAATATGATTCCAGCCAAGGCAGCGCGATGGTCACGCCCACGCCTTGCAAGAAAGTTCGGCGAGTCAAAGCGGATTTGGAACGCGGCATAAATCGACACCCTTGGGAAGTGCAAAGCAAAAAAGTCTTTGCGATATTTTAGCAGAACGTGCCAAGGCTGTGCATTTTTGGCCAGAGAGATCTCGCTTTTTTAGTACAAGCGAGACGCTTGTACTTACGTGGGAGGACTCTTTGTTTTATCTTTTTGTCCCAAATTTTTTTGTCGAAGATCTTCAATGAAGTGATTTTTGCATCCTTTCAAAACGGCTGCATGATGCCCATCCAGACTTGCAGGTTGGAAGTGGCATTTATCGTTTTGGCGAAATCGATGCGGATCGTAGTTCGTTCAATGAAGCTGAGCCAGGCGACCTCGGCACGCAATCCCAGGCCGACCGCTTGGGCAATCGAGCCGACTTGGTGATGATTGGCGTAGATATCGCCGCCATCGTAGAACGGTGCGAAATAAAGGTTGCGCAGGCCGACGGCATGGTCGGCCACGTCCCATTCCACGTCTTGCACAATCGGCAGGCGCCATTCCATGCTGCCGATCCACATTGCATTTCCCTGGCGCTTGCGCAGATCGAAGCCGCGGAAGAGCAAATTGCCACCCAAGGAAAACATCAAGGCATTGTTCGGCGTCGCATAGGCGCCGTACATGCGATAGGCCAGGCGCATGCGCGACCAATAGCCAAGGCCTTCCGGCAAAAGGTGAACCCATGAAAGTTGGCTCATCACCTGATGGCTCATCGTCGGCTGGCCGAAAATGGGCAGGCCTGCTGCGTAAGTGGCATCGAACTTAAAGCCCATTTGGGGATCCCAATAGGGCGTCAAATAGTCGGCATGGTAATGAACGCCGAACTGGCTCGTTTCATTGAAGCGCTCGGTGCCTGGCTCGGCAAAGCGCAATGTCGGCAGAAAGTTTCGCTGCCAGGCGGCGAAGGCTTCAACGTAGTGCATCGGGGCGGTATAAAGGCTGGCGCTTTCATCGAATACATAGCGCTCGAAGGCCACAAAGCGATCGAGATCCGTGCTCTGCGTGCTGATGGTGGCGATGCTCTTTTCACCGTGGATACCGAACTCCGTCTTCGGAAAGAGGCCATTGGTCCAGAGTCCATCGAAGCCGGCGGCGACATCGCGATAATCGGTGCGGTATCCGGTGTAGACGCCCCCGTTAAACTGCTGCGTCCGATAGGCGCCCGCCCGCACGCCCAAGATATCGGTGCGCGTAAACCAGGGGTCGGAGTATGAGGGCCCATACGCCCAGGGGCCGATAGTGTAATTCCACCGATCATAGGCCGTCGTCAAGTCTGTCTCATCCAAGAAGGTGTAGAGGGGCGTTACATGGAAGCGATACTCGTGCTTCCAATAGTTGTTGGCCGGGTTTTTATCGGGCAGAATTTGATCGGGATCGACCGTAATCTGCGTCGGCTTCTCCGGCAGCCATACCTCAATTCGGACGCGATGATCGGGAAGCGCTTCGATGCGCGCCGGCGGATCGTCGATCACCATCACCCCGGCTTGCGGAACGATCGGAATACGCAAGGGGTAAGTTTCTTCATCATTGAAGCGAAAGCCGAGCGTGGTCGGCTCATCGAACTCGGCCTTCTGCTTCAATAACACCGTTACTCGATAGCGCCCGTTCGCGGGACGAGGCAGTTCTTCTGCTGAATACCCCTTCAAGTGATGATCCGCTTTTTTCACGTGGGCGCTTTCCAGGCACCAGTCTGTCAGACCTTTGTCGTACAGCCAATGCTTGAAGAATTCGTCCCAGCTTTTGCCCGTGAATTGTTCGAGTTCGTGTTGCAGATCGCTAGCGAAGAAGACGCGGAAATAGTATTTGGCATAGATGCCGCGAATGAAATCGAGAAAGGCATCTTCGCCCATTCGCTCTTCCATCATGCCGACGATCTTGCTCCCGCGGTCGTAGGCGGCGCTGAATAGATTTACTACATGCCGATACTTGGGCATCTCTTGCAAAGGCGGTCCCAGTTCACCGCGCCCGATCGTGCCGTAGAGCTGTGAGAAGCGATAATCTTCGCGCCGAACATTCGGCAGCCACTTATAGCCTTCGCCGTAACTGAAGAGTTCGTTATTTTTCCCGTGAACCTGATTGAGCAATCGATGGGCGAAGTAGTTGGCGAAGGCCTCATCCATGAAGGTTTCGCGGTAGCCGTCTGTGCCGATGACGTTGTAAAACCACTGATGGCAGGTCTCATGCGAGATCAGGTATTCGATATACCCTTCCGCGAGCTTGGGCATGTTCAAAACGCGCTGATCGACCATCACCAGGCCGGAACATTCGTTGCCGTTCCAGCCGAAGTAAGACTCGGCAAAAATCAATTCTTTATTGGCATAGGGTCCGAACCACTTGCTGTACGCTTCCACGGCGCGGGCGGCTATGCGCGCCACGGCTTTGGCGTTATGCTCGTGCTCGGGAAACGCCAGACATATGACGGCTACATTGCCGGCCATCGCGCGCTGTTCTTCAAAACGGGCCGAGCAGACGAGGCTGAATTCGCGCGAAACAATCGGCCCGATGTACAGGTCTTGCTGCGTTCCATCGGTCGTTTTCTGTCGCACGCTCCCCGAGGTCCCAACTTTTTGATCGGCAGCCAAGCGAAGGTGGACGTCGTAGACGCCTGCTTCGTTGAAGAACGGTTGGTGCCAGGCGACGAATGGCGCCGGCTGCCAGCCTTTTTCATCGTAATAAGCAAGAACGGGGAGCCAGTTGCTTAAGGTTGTTACGCCTTTCCATTGTCCCCAACGTCCCTGCTTCTGCGGGATATGAAAAACAAAATCGATGGCGATCGAGACGGCGCCGTTGATCCCAATCTCTTCCGGCAACTGCACGCTGAGCGCCGTTGCAAGATCGGGCCGGTAGGCGAATGGCAGCTCGACCTTTTCGATGGCCTTGCCGTTGCGCTTGAGCAGCCAAACTTTTTGAATGTCAATAGGCCGGCCGGCGTAGATTCCCTCGTTGGGAGGGACGCGCATGATTTCGAGCATCTTGGCGAGGAAAAGATAATCGATTCCGCCGGAGGGAGGCTCGTAGGCCGAGTGAACGTTGAAGACAAGCTCGCACGTCGGCCGCTGATGCCGATTCACCCACGCGACATGCTGCGTGACCAGAGCCCGATGCCCATCGACATCGAGATTGATGGCGATGTTGTAACGCGGCAGCCACGAAGGCGCCTTCAGCGCTTCCGCAACGCATGGAATCGCTGTGCCCAGCAAGACGACGATAATCAATGCCAGGCGCACGCAACGCATGATTCCGCCCAGATAGCCTGAAGTTGCACGGGAGTCCAGACCGTTCGGCGGACGATAGGCTTGGCGGTTGCGCCAATCGATTCTGGCAAATGCATGAAACGAGCGCGGACCACTTTCCAACCCTCCCCCTGGCTTTGCAGGGGGAGGGCAGGGTGGGGGCTGAGCCTCTCGCCCACGAACGAACGCCTTGGCAGCGCAGCCTTTCCCCCCACCCTGCCCTCCCCCCGCAAAGCCGGGGGGGAGGGTGGGAGGGCGAACTGCCGTTTTGCCAGAAATCGACCGGAGCATTGGCAATCGGCGGCTTACCCGACGCCGCTCGCCGGTGCAACCTCGCGGCTTATAAGATAAAATGATCCGCGATACGACCACTGGGGTGATTGGTCATGAGTGCTGTTGCCGATGGACTTGCCGAGCTGATGCCGTTGATCGATCGGCATTGGGGTTTCAAAGAACTCCGGCCGATGCAGCAGCAGGCGATGCAGGCCGTGCTGCGCCGCCGCGATTCGCTGGTCGTTTTGCCGACCGGCGGCGGCAAATCGCTTTGTTTTCAAGCGCCGGCCCTGTTGCGCACGACGGAACCGACCGTGGTTGTGTCGCCGTTGATCGCTTTGATGAAAGACCAGGTCGATAGCTTGCGGGCCGCGGGCGTCTCGGCCCGGCATATCGATAGCACCCTGAACGATGCCGATCGCTTGCGGACGTTCAACGAAATTCAGGCCAAGACAGTTCGCCTCTTATTCGTATCGCCTGAACGGCTGGCGATGCCGAACTTCAAACAATACTTGCAGCAGCTCGGCGTGCGCACGTTCGCTATCGACGAAGCGCACTGCATCAGCCATTGGGGGCACGATTTCCGGCCCGAGTATCGGCAACTCCGGCTGCTGCGGGAAATGTTTCCCGACGCCACGTTTCACGGGTACACCGCCACGGCGACGGAGCAGGTGCGCGCGGACATCATCGCTCAACTGGGCCTGCGCGACCCGGAAGTTCTGGTCGGCAACTTCGATCGCCCGAATTTGCATTACCGGGTGATGCCCCGAGCCGGGATGCTCGATCAGATAGTCGAAGTGCTGAAACGCCATGCGGGCGAAGCCGGCATCATCTATTGCTTGCGACGCAAAGACGTCGATTCGTTGACTGTTGACCTCCGTGCACTGGGTTACAACGCTGTTCCCTATCACGCAGGCATGTCGCCCGAAGATCGGAAATCGGGCCAAGAAGCGTTTCGTTCGGAGAAATGCGATCTGGTTATCGCGACCGTCGCCTTTGGCATGGGCATCGATCGCTCGAACGTTCGCTTCGTTCTCCATGCCGGGATGCCGAAATCGATCGAGCATTATCAGCAGGAGGCAGGGCGAGCAGGCCGGGATGGATTGGAAGCCGAATGCATCATGCTCCATAACGGCCGCGACATAATCATGTGGAAGGATATTCTTCAGAAATCGGCGGCGGAGAATGCCGTCGATAAAGATTTCCTTCCGAACGCCTTCGCTCATCTCGAAGAAATTTCCGCGTATTGCAAGGGGGTCCGCTGTCGACATCGGGTGCTCGTCGAGCACTTTGGCCAGTCATTTGAATCGACTAATTGCAAAGCCTGCGATCTCTGTCTGGGTGAAGTCGATCTCGAACCGAACTCGCAGGAGATCGCGCAAAAATCCTGTCGTGCGTGGCACGCCTGAAAGAAAATTTTGGAGTCGGCCAGGTTGTATCCGTGCTGCATGGCGACGAAAACGAGAAAATCAGCCGTTACGGCCACGACAAATTGACCACCTATGGATTGCTCAAAGAGGCGCCCGCTGCGACTATTCGCGAATGGGTCTATCAGCTTATTAGCCTCGATGTCTTGGATCAAACGGACGACGACTATCCGCTGCTCAAACTGAATCCGCAATCTTGGGAGGTGATGCGGAACGAACGGCAGGTGCAGATGCGCCAGACCGCGAAACGCTCGCGTGCACGGAAGCCGATGACCGAGGAAGAGTCGTGGCAAGGCGTTGACAGAGAACTCTGCGAACGCCTTCGCCGTTGGCGGCGCGAAACAGCTGAAGAAAAAGGTTGGCCGCCTCTGGCGATCTTCAGCGACAACACGCTGCGGGATTTAGCGCGGGTTCGCCCGACCACCAGTGCTAACCTGCGGACGGTCCAAGGCATCGGCGATGCCAAAGCACAAGCGTTTGGCGATGCCCTCCTGGCCATCGTCGCGCCTTGGTGCGAGGAGAAAAAGATAGCAAGCGACCGCATTGATCCCGGCGCCTCTCGATCGTCTTCGAAAGAATCCGCCGGGTCTGCGCTGGCCTACTATGGCCAGTTTCGCCGCGGCGACTCCCTGGAACAAGTCGTCGCGTCTTCGGGCCGAACCCTCAGCACAGTTGTCAAGTACCTTTGTTTCTTCATCGAGGCCGAACGTCCAGCACGCGTTGATGCCTGGGTGCCGCCCGATGTTCAGCATCGCATTCTCAAAGTCGCAGAAAAAACCGGTGCTGTGCTTCTGCGTCCGATATTCGAGGCATTGAACGAAGAGGTGAGCTACGAAATGATTCGCATCACGTTGGCCCACGCGGGAGTGGCTGGTTAAAATTTCACCGATTAAGCCAAACTAGACGGTCGCTATTGTCAAAATGGGTAATATGCTAAAGTTGGAGTGTTTGAACGCCGATGCTTGATACGTTTGGGCTCTGCTTGCCCGTTTGGCCGACAGCGACAGGGAGGGACATGGAAGGCGCTCGCGAGTTTCTGGAGCAAGTTCGGCAACACCAGCTGGTGAAGGGGCATTTTCGCGGCCTGCTTCATTTGCTCATCGGGCGCAAAATCTCTCTCGCCGACGGCACCCTCCTCTGTTCCGGGTTAACTTGGCGCAGCTTTCCGAGTTACTGAAACTGATGCGCTGGGATAAAGAATCGGTTCGTGAGCTGGGGCTCGATCCGGATAGCTTGCCGCCCCGCGATCGTCAACGCTACTGGTATACCGCCATCACCTCGGCACAGATCACATCAACTGAAGCGGAGAATGAGGCAGACGCACTGGTTCCGCTTGTCGGCGGCATCGGGTTTGTCGTCACGAGGCCTTTGGCGAAATAAGAGAATTTATTCGCGAGCCGAATTGCGTAAGTAATCGGGTGATGAGCACGAACGTGTGGTTGAGCGACGCCTTAACCCGACTGCTTACGCAGTCCCGGCTCGCGTGCGGTGAAATCTTTCGCGTTGACCCTGCTTCCTGCAAATCCTATCAATATCCACCACGCGAACGTACATCAAGCCGCGATGGCGCCGAGCTATCGGCCGCTGAAGGATTTGCTGTCTTTAGTCAGGAGCGACCGCATGAAAGCGGAAGAGCGTAAAGAGAACGAGACGAATGCCCTGCGTGTTTGGGTCGAACATACGAAAGAGCGTATGCAGGGAAGGTCCGCCTATTTGATCGGGGGCTCGGCCGTTCTGCTGATCGCTTTGGTAGTGATCTTCTTCTATTGGCGCTCGAGTCGGGCGGCGGCCGATTCTGCACGTTGGCTGCGGTTCAACAACACCGACACCGATAAAGGCCTCGACGATGGAATCACCGATAGCAACAACCAGGGCAAGCCCGTCGTTGCGTACTATCGGCTGGAGAAGGCTCGTCTGACACTTTTCCGCGAAGGCATCGAAAAGCTCGGCTCTTATGTGCCTAAGGATCGCGAAACAGCGGTCGCCAAGGTAGAAGAAGGGCGCAAGCTCTATCAGGAATTGACATCCGAATTGAACAGTTCCGCGCTGCAACAGGAAGCCTGGTGTAGTTTGGCGGAGGCGGAGCTCGTGTTGCTCGGCACGCCGAAGCCCGATCGAAAAGACGAATACCTTGGTTCTTTCAATAGGGCGGTCGATGCTTACCACAAAGCGGCCGGGATCAATCCGGACAGCGAGGTGAGCAAAGGCTACGCGAAAATGGCGGACAATCTCAAGAATAAGCGTACCGAGATGGAAGCCTTCTACCGTCGCATTAATCAACTGTCCACTCCCGCGCCGGAATTGCCGCGGTGAGCTGGCGGCTCAGCTTGTTAGGCGCAAGCCATGAAGCGCCAGCGAAGAACGAGAGGTTCGCTGCCGTTCCCTGAAGTCGATGACTCGCCTGGGTGCGCTAACCGATTCTGGCAAAACAACAGCTCGCCCTTACTAGCCTCCCTCCGGCTTTGCGGGGGGAGGGCAGGGTGGGGGGAACCGCCGCGACTGCCAAGACGCCTATTATGGGCACGACGCTCCGCCCCCACCCTGCCCTCCCCCTGCAAAGCCAGGGGGAGGGTAAGAAAGGGTCAGCGCTCGTTTCATGATTTCGCAACAATCCGTTGGCGCACCTACTCGTCTCTGCAAACGCAGCACAGAAGTTTCTAATCCAGAAAAGCGCATCTTCAAAGCCTGCGCGTCCCGTTAACAAGAACAACCAATCATGTCAGTCGAACTCGATGACCTGCTCCCGCCGTTAGCGGAACCGCCGCCGCTGTCGCGGGGACAAGGGCCTATCGAGATCGAGGCCCGCATCAAGCAGGAAGGGATGCGCCTCGATCAATACCTCTCGATGACTTTTCAAGACTTCAGCCGTTCCACGATCCAAGATGCAATCAAAACAGGAACCGTCGAAGTAAACGGCAAGGCCGCCAAGTCGAGTTATAAAGTTCGCAATGGCGACCAACTACGGATCGCGCTTCCGGAATCGACGCACCTGCTGCCGATCGCCGAGGATATCCCTCTACACATCTTGTACGAAGATGAATTCCTAGCGCTGGTAAACAAGCCGGCCGACATGGTCGTCCACCCGGCCAAGGGGCACTGGTCCGGCACACTGGTGAATGCCATCACCTTCCACTTCGGCAAGTTGAGCGAAGCGAACGGCGCTTACCGCGCGGGAATCGTTCATCGTCTCGACCGGGATACCAGTGGCGTGATTCTTATCGCCAAAGAAGAGCATACGCATCGCGAGTTGTCGGCGATGTTCGAGGCACGGCGGGTATTCAAGGAATATGCCGCGATCACAGCCGGAGTGCTCGACCGCGATAGCGATTACATTGAAGGCCGTATCAAACATCATCCGACTGACCGCGTCAAAATGTCCGTCACCGACGATGAAGACGACATGGACGCGAAGGATGCTTGCAGCTACTACGAAGTGATTGAACGGTTCAACGGCTTCACGTTTTGCCGAGTGCAGCCGCGAACAGGACGGACGCATCAAATTCGCGTCCACTTGGCAAGCGCCGGCTGTCCCGTTCTCGCGGACAAAGTTTACGGCGGCCGTAGCTCGATCAATCTGCGAGACCTAGCCCCCGAGGCCGCCCTTGATGAGGATCGACTCTTGATCGCCCGCCAGGCGCTTCATGCATGGCGACTGCGCTTCAAACACCCGCGCCTCGATCGATGGATGGAATTCGAAGCGCCGTTGCCTCCGGACTTTCAGCAAACGCTCGATGCCCTGCGCGTGCATCGCGCACGCGCGTAGCGGCATTCATCAGAATGCCGCTCCCGCTTATTTCGCAACGCGATCCGTGGCGACAAGAACGACCGCGCCGACGATCAGCAGGAAGGCCGCGCCTGTACGCCACGTCGGAACTTCGCCCAGGTAAAAATAGCCAAACACGACGAACGCCGACACCGAGATGACCTCCTGAATGATCTTCAGTTGTGTCGCGGTGAACTCCCCGTAACCATAGCGGTTGGCGGGAACTTGGAAAGCATATTCGGGCAGGGCGATCAGCCAGCTAATCAGAATCACCAGGACAAGGGGGACGTTCTTATATTTGAGATGGCCATACCAGGCGACGGTCATGAACGCGTTCGAGGCCAACAACAACAAAACAGTTTGCATCAATTTCCCCCTGCTGATCCTTTTCACCTATCTTCAGTGCTTGATCCCCGAGATCATCTCCAACGCAACCAAGAGAGACTGCGTGCCTTTACGCCCATAACCTTGGGCGCGGCACGGCTTCGTAAAGCTGCTTGGTCAGCGCTAAGCCCGGCAGGAAGAGGTTCATCTTCTCCGCTTCCGCCAAGGCGATGCGCATGTCTTTGATAAAATGCTCGACGTAGAATCCGGGTTCGAAGTTGCGCTGCAAGATGCGTGCGCTATAGATATCAAGCGATTTGCTGCCGGCGGCGCCGACGGAGACGCTCTTCAAGACTGTCTCCACATCAAGGCCTGCTTTATAGGCGTAGAGCAACCCTTCGCACATCGCCACCATCGTCGATGAAATAAGAATCTGATTCACCATTTTGGTATGTTGACCGGCGCCGGCCGGGCCCTGGTGAACGATCGTCTTGCCCATGCATTCGAAGATCGGCTGGATGGCATCGACGACTTCTTTATCCCCGCCGATCATGATGCTCAATGCGGCGTTTTTCGCGCCAACATCTCCACCGCTTACCGGTGCATCGAGGACATACACGCCTTTCGCCTTGCCTGCTTCGTATAGTTCGCAAGCCAAGCCGGGTTCGCTGGTTGTCATATCGACGAGGATGGTACCAGCTTTGCTGCCGGCCAACGCGCCTTGCGCTTCCAGGAAGACTTCGCGGACATCAATCGGCGTGCCCACAATGGCGAAGACGACATCCGATTGCTCGGCCACTTTCTTCGGACTCGCCGCAACCGTGGCGCCGAGTGCTTTCAATGCCTCTGTCTTTTCGACGCTGCGGTTATAAACGGTCGCCGAGTATCCCTTAGCCATGAGATGCCCGCACATGGCATGACCCATAACGCCCGTGCCGATCCAGCCGACCCTGGTAACGCCCGGTTGTGCCTTCGAGATTGCCATCATTTCCCCTTGTGATGAAATTTTCGCGAGTTATACTTCTTTGTTTCGCAGATTCACAACTGAATCTTCACAATTCCATTTTGCCGATATGGTGTCATTGATGTTGAACGCGCGTCGCCACGCCCCGATTGTATTGGTTCCCGGCTTGCTTGGCTTCGATCGGATCGGCTTGGGGAACATCGAACTGAAGCGCTATTTTCCCGGCGTGAAAGAGCATTTGCAAGCCGTCGGCTATCGGGTGCGCGTGGCCCGTTTGAGCCTCACCCGAGGCGTAGCGGCTCGGGCGGCCGAGCTGCGCCGATTCATCCGGCACGCTTTTCCGCAGGAGCAAGTTCACGTTTTCGCGCACAGTATGGGCGGGCTGGACGCTCGCTTCATGATCTCAAAACTGGATATGGCTGACCACGTTCGCTCGCTCACCACCATTGGCACGCCTCATCGCGGCTGTTCCTTTGCCGATTGGGGTGTTCGCAAACTCGCGTGGTGCATTCAACCCATCCTTCGCTTGCTGAACATATCAGCCGACGGTTTTTACGATCTGACGACCGAAAGTTGTTCGCGTTTTAACGAGGAAGTTAAGGATGTGCCCGGCGTGCGCTATCATTCCATCGCCGGTAGCTGCGAACGCAGCACGCTCGGGCCTTTTTGGCATCTGCCGTCGAAGATTGTCAACGATTGCGAAGGCGCCAATGACGGCATCGTCTCGGTACATTCAGCGCGCTATGGCGAACGCTGCGATGTGTGGAACGCCGACCACCTTAACCTGGTAAACTGGACCCGGAGTTCGGCCTTTGGTTCGGAGTTGGCGAGAAACTA
Source organism: uncultured Planctomycetota bacterium (assembly GCA_963718635.1). GTDB lineage: Bacteria > Planctomycetota > Planctomycetia > Gemmatales > Gemmataceae > JAIOQJ01. The sequence continues at coordinate 1,819,191 of OY970367.1, forward strand.
TCTGCGACTTGCCAATCGAGCAGTTGGGTTGGAGCGCTCGAACACGCGCATGTATCTCGGTAATCAGCAATTGATTGGTTAGTTGCGATGCGAAGGCTCTGCGCAGCGGAGCGATTTCTGAGGCAAGCGCTCCGCTGCGCAAAGCCTTCGCGTCGCGGATAACGAAATCCCAGCGATGCATTGCAGATTTTTCAGAAGCTCGCATCACTTCATCGCATTAACTTGCGCAACGACCATATACTGGCCTCCCCGAATATCGCCGCGAACTTGAACGGCGCCCAGCAGATCGACGGCGCGATTGACGAAGGCATCCAGACCGACGCCGCTGCCGGCAGTCACGTAGTAGAGCACTTGGCCACGGTCGCTTTCGAGTGCATAGGCTTGCTTGCCATCGATATTGAACCCGGCCCGTCGCAGGCTGCCGACGCCGGTCCAACGCTGGGCCCCGGTGTTGGCCGTGCGAGCGTCCGCTGGCCAGGCCAGGCCGACGGTGCTTGCGTTGCTGCCGCTTGGCGATTGCAGAGTCGCCGGTGGTTTGGCGCCATCAGCCAACGGAGGCGGGGTCAGACTTGGCCTCGAAGTAGTTGCGTCGAGGCGTAGACGATCCTGACATTTGATGATCCGGTTGTAGCAAACGAGCAACTGCTCTGCCTCTGCATTCTGCTGGCGGAGGCTTTGGTAAATAAGAGTGTAAAGTTTCTCGGCCGTGGTGTAGTCGCCGCTATGCTCCGCCTGCTCGGCCTTATCCCATTGCGGCGGCGCGGCGGAGACGAACGTCTTGGGATTGGAGGAACTGTTTTTGTCGTACGCTGCGGTTTCGAAAACCGAGGGATTGTTCGACTTCACAAAAACCGGAGGCGGCGTCAACGCGGCAGGCGCTCCGAGCGCTTCTTTGGGTAGCCAGCGATACTCCCCTTCCGGCGGCGTGATCGGGTACCAGGTTGAGTTCTCGTCGCGCTGTTTAGGGCCGTTCACTTCGACCCACGTGCCACGCGGCAACTTTACCTGAGCCACGGCCAGCGGGCTGTTGTTCTCCGAACCGACGCGCACTTCGACGTTGTCGGCCATTACCAGGGCGTTTTGCTTACCATTGCCGTTGGGGTCGAACTCGCCTAGAAATCGGTGGTTCACCCAGCTTAAGGCGCCGGGCGGCGCGACGATCGCGACCCAGCCGCCATCTTCATGATGGACGATAACCTGTTCGCCTTTCCTTAATTTCCCTGTGGGCGGAAACTGCCAACTGGCGCCAGAACGCATTTGGATTTCGGGGAGAACGATAGCGGCCGAATATTTGCCCGCCTGCGCCCAAGCGAGCGAGGGCAGCGCGGCAACCAGCAGCAGCAGGCCGCCTAATTTTAAGGTGGACATCGGCAATCTCCCCAAATCGCGAAACCAGCGCAGCTTCCCCCACGAAGCGCATTGGTACAGCCGAGCTATAACCGATGGAATGAAAAGAGCAAGGCGGTTTCTTAAGGACAGCAATGGCGGGTTCGCCAACGGATTTTCGCGAGCGGCGCGGCGTAAGCCCACCGTGGGTTCGGAACCACGGCGGGCTTACGCCGCGCCGCTCGCGAGAATTGCCAGAGAGAGTTAGCGCCCCCACAACCGCAACGACCCTCGCCCCTTCCTCTGACGAACCGCTACAAAGTATTTAACTAACCTGATCTACCTGGAGACTGCCGTGCCGACATACACCCTTGCCGATCTGGCCAAAATGTTCGACCATTCGTTGTTGCAACCGGTTTTGACTGACGCCGAACTGGAAAAAGGCTGTCTGTTGGCGCGGGAGTACGATGTGGCTTCGGTCTGCATCAAGCCCTACGCCGTTCCGCTTGCCGCGCGAATCTTGTCGGGTTCGAGCGTGGCCGTCTCAACGGTCATCGGGTTTCCCCAAGGCGGCAACAACACCAAGATTAAAGTGGCGGAGGCCGAACTTGCGATCGCTGAAGGCGCTATCGAACTGGACATGGTCTGCAACATCGGCAAAGTGCTGAGCAAAGATTGGGGATACGTGCAAGAAGATATTGCGGCCGTTGTGGAAACTGCCCATCGTCAAAAGGCCAAAGTGAAAGTGATCTTCGAAAACTGTTTCTTGCAGGATGAGCATAAGGAGATGCTCTGCAAAATCTGCGGCGAGGTGCGAGCGGACTGGGTGAAGACATCTACTGGCTACGGCGAAAGCGGCGCTACCGATCATGACCTGAACCTGATGCGCCGTTGCTCGCCGCCGCACGTTCAGGTAAAAGCGGCGGGAGGCGTCCGCACTTTCGAACGCGTTTTGGCGGTGCGAGCCTTGGGCGTGACCCGCGTCGGCGCGACCGCGACTAAAGCGATCCTTGATGAGTGCCGCGCCAAGTTGGGAGCTTGAGAAAACTGACCGGCTCATCCATCGACCGAAATCCCGGCAGCGCGCAATTTCGCTTCGAGCTGCTTGATGCGTTCGGTGGCCTCATGCGCTCGCTTCGCTTCTTCATCGGCTCGCTTCGCTTCTTCGTTTGCTCGCTTCGCTTCTTCGTTCGCTCGCTTCGCTTCTTCGTTCGCTCGCTTCGTCGATTCATCCGCCTGCTTAATCGCTTCGTCGGCGCGCTGCGCCGAAGAGCGGGCCCGTCGCGCTTCGGCTGCAGCGCTCTCTCTGCCGCTAAGAACGATTTTGCCGTTCCCATCTGTCCAGCGTAGCCATGTCTCGGTAACGCCTTCGTACTCGCCTTCCCATAGTGCAAGGCCTAGTCCGAAATCGCTGAACCGAGCGGGATCTGTCGGGCGATATTTCCCTTTCTCGAGATAGAACGTGCGCAATAATCCTCCATCGAGCACTTCATCAGGATCGAAGATGACATAAAAAGGAACGCTAATGCGCTCGTAGGCGGCCAGCTTATCGGTATCTTCGCCGCCCCTTTTATCGGATACAATTTCTATCACGATATCCGGAACCTTGCCCACGATCCAAGTGAAGTACGAGCGAAAATCCTTCTTCCGTGCTTCGGGCGGAGGAGCGACATCGATCGCAAACATCGTGTCGGGCACCAAGGGCGGCTCTTTGTACTGAAAAAAGAGCCCAACATTGGCCAGCACTCGGAATGGACGATCTTGCGGACTTTTCCACGAAGTGCACAACGGCTCCGTGAGCAAGCGGTACTGCTTTTCGACTAAGAGGTTGTCCACGGGCTTGCCATCCTCCGTGACTAGCAGGCTAGTATCAGGATAAACGTCAACTTCGAGAAGTGCGGCTGTACTATTCGTTGGCATCGGTTTTCCTCCTGGCTCTGCCGACAGTTTACCCAATTTTCAGTGCGCTTGCCAGATTGTTGAGCCGGCCGCAAAAATCGTTGTCGCTGGTTACGCATTGGCATCTGGCACAAAACTGAGCGACGCCGAGTTAAGACAATAGCGTTGGCCAGTAGGTCGGGGCCCGTCGTCGAAGCGATGGCCGAGGTGTCCGTCGCAGCGCTTACAACGGATTTCGATGCGCATCATTCCATAGCTGCGGTCCTCGATGCAGGCAATATGTTCGGCATCGAACGGTTCGAAGAAGCTCGGCCAACCGGTGCCCGATTCGAACTTGGACGACGAACTAAAAAGCGGCAGGCTGCATAAGCGGCAGACATAGACGCCAGGCTGTTTCTGGTTCAACAGCCCGCCACAAAACGCCGGCTCGGTGCCGTGTTTCAGAATAACGCGCTTCTCTTCGGCAGTCAGGCCGGCCGCCAGCGTTGCCAGTGCATCCGCGGGCAAAGGCGAGAGATCATAACCCGAAGGCGACTTGGTTGAGTGATTCATGATGCTTCCCACCACTTTCGCGATTGATCGTCCGATATGGATCGTGCACGCCGTGATTTCGCCACGTTTACGAGCTCCGTTAATGCCCGTCTTCGGAAAGCTGTTTTTCGTAGGTCGGCAAATCCATCAGGTTGGCCAGGCTTGTAGCCGGCTCGACTTTGACTTTCAGCATCCAGCCCTTGCCGTAGGGATCTTGATTGACGATCGCCGGATCGGCGCTCACGCTCGAATTCACTTCGATCACTTCACCGGCCACGGGCGCGATCAGGTCGAAGACTGCCTTGACCGATTCGATCTCGCCGAACGGCTTGCCCGCTTCGAGCTTCTTGCCGATCTTGGGCAAATCGAGAACGGTAACGTCCGTCAGTTGATCGATGGCGAATTGCGTGATGCCGACCGTGCAGACATCCCCCTGGAGAAGTGCCCACTCGTGCGATTTCGCGTACCGAAGTTTCGACAGATCCATCGTTTTCTCGATTAGGTGTAAGGTGAGCAAAGATACGTTTTAGTTGATAATCTTTCGCCTGGAATAAAACGGCAGCGATACCACCTTGGCAGGCACTTGCGCACCTCGGATATCGATCAAGAGCTCGTTGCCGACCTCTGCCTGCTCGTTGACCACATAGGCCATCGCGATTGATTTTTCGAGTGTCGGGGCAAAACTGCCGCTGGTCACCGTGCCGATTGTTTTATGATCCTTCAGCACGAAACAACCTTCGCGAGCAGCCTTGCGTCCTTCGAGTTCCAGGCCGACACGTTTGGAGCACGGCGCCTCGGCGGCCTTTAAAAGTGCATCCCGGCCGATGAACGACACCTTATTCAGTTTAACGGCCCACCCTAAGCCTGCTTGGAAAGGGTCGATAGCCTCGTTCAATTCATGGCCATAAAGGGGCATGGCCGCTTCCAGTCGCAACGTATCGCGGGCGCCCAACCCGCAGGGCACGATCGGATAGCCGAAGCGCCAATCCGTCTGCTTTTCAGTGAGGAAAAATACCAACTCTTCGACGTACTCTTTCGGCACGATGATCTCGTAGCCATCTTCGCCGGTATAACCCGTGCGGCTGACGATCTGCAAACCGTCTCGATCAGGAATATCGTGAACGGAGGCAAAGTAGTATTTCAAACCCGCCGCTTCCGCATTGCTTTCGATTGCCCGCGGCCCCTGCAAGGCGATCATCGACCAATCGAAGGTCCGGTCGGTGATGGTGACGTCGCCGGGTCCAAGGTGTTTCTGAATCCAGTTGACGATCTTGATGCGGTTCGAGGCATTCACGACCATCAACCAAAATTCGGGTAGCCGATAGACGAGCACATCGTCAAGTATGCCGCCTTGTTCGTTGCAAATCAGGCCATAGCGAACTTGGCCCATCTTCATCGTCGAGACTTCGTTGGTAAAGACTTGCTCAATCGCCTGCATAGCGGCGGAGCCTTCAAAGACCAGCCTCCCCATGTGCGAAATATCGAAGAGTCCGCAAGATTGGCGCACCGTCTTGTGCTCTTCCATGATGGACGTATATTGCACGGGCATTTCCCACCCGCCGAAGGGAACCATGCGCGCCTGCCGGCTCACGTGCCAATCGAACAACGGTGTTCGCAAATTGTTCATGGAAGTCATTGACCCATTCGCTGCCAAACAAAGAATGCACTTCAATTTTAGGGAACCTCTATCCAGATTGCGAGAACGGCGATTGCAAGTTCCGCGCATCTGAAGCAAAGCGTCGCTATTCCCTGAACGCGCGGCTCGCTTTTTTCTCGATATAAGGTAACTTGAAATCTGTGCAGCCAATGCGTTTCGAAGTACATCGAAGGGCTAAGAACATGTACCGCTACCCCGTGCTGGCATTGCTTCTACTAGCGCCCTGCAACGCGCAGGCCGAGACGCCTCAGGAGGTCTTCGAGCAACGCATCTTGCCGATCTTCAAGTCGCCGAATCCATCCAGTTGTGTGCAGTGCCATCTCGCTGGTGTCGATTTGAAAAACTACATCCTTCCTTCATCCCGCGATACCTTTCTCTCCTTGCGCGATCAAGGATTGATCGACTTGGCCGACATCGATAAGTCCAAAATTCTTGGCCTTATTCGGATGGGCAAGGACGACAAAACAAAAGCGACAACTATCCATCAGCAGAATCGATCCAAAGAGTTCAACGCTTTTGTTGCCTGGCTCAAAGCGAGCGCCGCCGATCCCCTTTTGCGGGACGCGCCGAAGCTGAAGCCGGCTGAACTGGCCAAGCCGCCGCGGCCCGTTGAAGTGATTCGGCACGAGCGCAAAGATCGCCTGCTCGAATCATTCGAAACGAATGTCTGGTCGATGCGTTTCCGTTGCATGAACTGCCACAACGAAGGCACGCCGCAGAACCAAAAGTTCGTGAAAGACTTCGGCGAGCGCGTTGCCTGGTTCAAGAAAAGCGGTCCCGAAGCGACACTGGATTATCTGATGCAGAGTAAGCTGATCGACACGAAGAATCCCGAAAAGAGCCTGCTGTTATTGAAGCCTTTGAACCTCGAAAAGCACCAGGGAGGCGTCAAATTCGAAGTCGGCGACCAGGGCTATAAAGCAATGCGTAATTTTCTGGTCGACTACGCAAAAATTATGAACGACGACTACGAAACGGCCGAGGCCTTGCCGAAGAGTGCATCAAGGCTCCAGTTCGGAACCGATCGTTGGCTGAAGCTGACCAATACCCCTGCCGAGTGGGGAGACAAACTACTAATGGTCTCTGTTTACGCTTGGGATCCTAAGGCGCGCGCTTGGGAAAAAGAGCCAATCGCCACCAGCGACCGCAAGGTTTGGGGCAAGGGTAAGCAGTGGCAGCATAACCTTACCCTGGTGGCGGACAAAGAATCGGCGCGAGCGAAGCTATGGAAGAATAAACCCTTCTTGGAAGCAGGCAAATACCTCGTGAAAGTATACGTCGATGCCAAGGGTAAGCTCGCTAGCGATTGGCAAACAACGCTGGACGAATCGGAGTATGTGGGACAAGTTGAAATAAACACGGCCTGGAAAGAAGGCTACGGCGCCATGACTACCGTTGATGCCGCCGGCGTGAAGAAGTAAACGATGAGTTTGCTTACCTATTCGGACAGGCCTCTGGCCTCATCGTTACACACGGTCAGGTCTGTTTTGAATTCGAGCCTGGAAGGCTCGTTCGGTCAGCCCAGGCCGTAGTCCCTGGAAGGGACAGAGGCCTGGGCGTGCAACGATCACCTGTTCGGTTATCTAAGGACCGCTCGCGCTGAATTACTTCCAAATCTATGCCAATGGCCATTTATTTTTTTCATATTCTGAACGGACAAAATACGTTTTTTCGAGATGTTGTCGATGAGCGGCCCTTACAGGGCCGATGGTCACGGTTTACCGATGAACCCAGGCCTTCGACCCCGCAAGCCGGGCCGAAGGCCTGGGCTGGTAGAATGAGCCTTTCAGGCTCAACGCCATCCGCGAACTAAGTTGTGTGGAACGTTGCAGCCTCCCGGCCTGTCCATTCTACTTGCCCGCTCAAAACGCTCCGCTGCGGAGAGCCTTCGCGTTGCGGCCGACAAAAGCCGTCGGGCGCATCCGGCTATCAGGCGCAACGCGGCACTCTGCCCCCGTATAATAGCACCATATGGCAAAGCAAAAAACTTCCGCCGAGTCTGCCGACGGCAATGTCGGGAATGCCTACACGGTTTTAGCTCGGCGTTATCGGCCGCAGCAATTCGCCGATTTAGTAGGCCAGGAAGCCATTTCGCGCGCGTTGATGAACGCGATCGAAAGCGGCCGGGTGGCGCACGCTTACCTCTTCACCGGCGTGCGCGGGACGGGAAAGACATCGACCGCTCGTATCCTGGCTAAGGCGCTGAACTGCGTCAAAGGCCCAACGCCGACACCGTGCGACCAATGCGAGATCTGCAAAGGCATCACCAGCGGCGAGGATGTTGACGTCCTCGAACTCGATGGCGCCAGCAATCGCGGCATCGATGAAATTCGTGCCATTCGGCAGAACGTCGGCACCCGGCCCACGCGTTCGCGCTACAAAATCTACATCATCGACGAAGTCCACATGCTCACGCCGGCGGCGTTCAACGCTCTGCTCAAGACTCTCGAGGAACCTCCTGCGCACGTCAAATTCATCTTTGCCACGACCGAAGTGCAGAAGATCCCGATCACGATTTTGTCGCGCTGTCAGCGCTTCGACTTCGGCGGTATCTCTTCTTCGAAGATTGTGGCCAGACTCAAGGGCGTTGTTAAAGAAGAAGGTCGCCAAGCCGACGATGCCGCGTTGCTGATAATCGCACGCCGTGCTGCCGGATCGATGCGCGATGCCCAGTCGCTGCTCGATCAATTGCTTGCTTTTGATGCGGAGACGCTGACGGTCGAGCGCGTCCATCAAATCCTGGGCACAGCCAGCGACGAGCGAATGCTCACGCTTGTTGACGCCATTGCTGCCCGCAATGCAGGCCAGGCTTTCGAATTGCTCGGACGCTTCGCCGAAGAAGGGACTGCAGTTGGGTGAATTGCTTGATCAAATCATCGAATATTGGCGCGGCCTGATGCTGCTAAACTGCGCCGGCAAAGATTTTGCCGACCTTCCCTTTACCGATGCGAATCGCGATAAGGCCTATCAACATGCCAAGACCTTGCCGCTCGACACGATCCTAGCCGGGCTGGACATCTTAACTTCGACCAAGAGCCGTCTGCGCAGCGGCAATCATGGTCTGATCCTTCTGGAAATGGCCATCCTTCGACTCATTCGCTTTGATGAATTGTTGCCCGTAGCTCAGCTTGCGCAGATGTTCGCGCAACCGGGGTCGGCGCCCCCGGCTCGTCCGGCTTCTGCGCTGCCAAATGCAGCCGATGCCGCAAAAAAAAACTCTACCCTGAAGCCTGAGCCTTCTACAAACGGCAAAGGTGTAGCTGCAGCCGAAGCTACTGCGCGACTGACTCTTGCCGAAGTTTGGGTAAAAGTGCTTGAAACGGTTGGCCCGTTTTTGGGGGGAAACCTCGATAAAGCCGGCCTGCCTGCAATTCTTGGGCCAAAATCACTGGTAATTCGATTCGGTAACGACTATACTTCTCAAAGTGACTTCTGTTCGGAGCCCCAGAGCGTCAACGAAATTCAGAAAGCCCTGCGAACGGTCACCGGCGATGAGTGGATCGTCCGCGTCGAGCGTTCAACGGTCGATGCGATCACGCCCGAGCAGGCAGAAACGAAAGTTCAAGCGGTTAAACCGGTTACGTATCGCGAACGCAGCCAGGAAGTCTTGCAGATGCCGTTGATTAGTCGGGCGGTTGATAAACTCGGTGCAAGGCTTTTGAAGATTGACGATGGCTTTGGCACACTCAACGTGATTCCCCGGGATGTCGAAATCCTTGAAGTGCAGGAACCCTAAAATGTTCAAGCAAATTGGTCAAATTGCCAGCATGATGAAAAACCTGCCCAAAATGAAGGCAGCGATGGAGGATCTTCAGAAGAACCTCGGCCAGATAACCGCCGAGGGCACAGCCGGCGGCAATATGGTGACGGCCAAGGTCAATGGGCGCATGGAAGTCGTTTTCTGCCATATCAGCGATGAAGCGATGAAACTCCAGGACAAGGAGATGCTGGAAGACCTGATTGCCGCATCGATCAACCAAGCGATGGAGAAGGTGAATCTGTTGCGGGCAGAGGAGACGCAAAAGCTGGCTTCCAATCTCGGCATGCCGGTTCCCGAAGAAGGAATGCCCGGCCTTATCTAAGAGGATGGCAGAACCGATGGAGCCGCTCGGAGCCATTGCCCGTGTTATCCAAGAATTGACCAAGCTGCCGGGGATCGGTCCGAAATCGGCGGAGCGGATCGCGCATCATTTGTTAATGGGTGATCGGGGCGTGGCCGCGAGTTTAGCCGAGGCGTTGCGTTCGGTCGTCGAGCAGGTTCATCCCTGTGCCGAATGCTTCAACCTCACCGAGGGGAGGCTCTGCTCCATCTGCGCTAACCCAAAGCGCGATACCGCAACGATATGCGTGATCGAGACGCCGCGAGATTTGGCCGTCTTAGAACGAGCGGGAAACTATCGCGGCCTTTATCACGTGCTGAACGGGCGATTGGCGCCGCTCGATAACGTCGGCCCCGACCAATTGACCTTTGATGCTTTGCTCCGCCGCGTTGAACGCGGTGGCGTGCGCGAGATTATCTTGGCCACTAGCCCGACTCTCGAAGGTGACGGCACTGCCCTCTATGCTTCAAACCTGCTGGCCGGGACTCGGGTCCTCATTACGCGGTTGGCCCGAGGCATTGCGTCCGGCAGTTCGCTCGAATTGGCAAACGCCCAAATGCTCGCAGATGCCCTGGATGGCCGACGTGCGTTTTAGCCCGGTTCGGCTTCGCGATTGCAAGAGGTATACTTGATGAGCTCCATGCGGATGGAAATGTCGCCCCGGCTTCAGCAGACGATGAAGCTTGCGCCGCGCATGATCCAATCGATGGAGATCCTGCAGCTCCCGATCGTCGAGCTGCAAGAGCGCATCGAACAGGAACTGCAGGAAAACGTCGTTCTCGAGCTGCGCGAAAAAACCGTTGAAGTCGAAGACGTGGAGGGGGACAGCGCCCCGGCTGAGAAATTCGACCCCGATGCGCCGATCGTACACGATGCTGATGCCGAGACCGATTTCAAACGGCTCGAAGAACTCGATAAAGATTGGGATGGCCACTTCAACGAAGATCACATTCCATCGCGAAGCGCTATCGCCGATGCCGGCGATAAAAAACTCGACGCCATGCAGAATATGCCGGCGCGCGAGCAATCATTGCAAGATTATCTCGAGCAACAACTGGCGTTTCTCGACCTGACTGCCGAGCAGCATGAGATCATCGAATATCTGATCGCCAATCTCGATGAACGCGGCTACCTCGACAACAAAAAGTCGCCGTTGCAAGAACTGGCGATGGCATACGGCAAGACGGTTACCGCCGAGCATTTGGAAGAAGTGCTGCTGCTGTTGCAAAAGCTCGACCCGGCCGGCGTCGGCGCCCGCGACCTTGCCGAGTGCCTGCTGTTGCAAGTCACCAATGAGACGCCGCACCGCGATTTGCTGCGCACGCTCATTCTGCATCACATGGAAGATTTAGCCTGCAATCGCCTGCCGGTTATCCAAAAGAAAACGGGCGCTGATATTGCCTCCATCAAAGAAGCGTTCGAAATCCTCAAACGGCTTGATCCGAAACCGGGCTCGCGCTTTGCTTCAGAAAGTGTCCGCTACATCACGCCCGATATCATCGTCGAGCGCAACGATGAAGGGGAATATGCGATCCGGCTTACCGAAGACTGGACGCCGAACATCCACGTCAATCGTAAATACCTGGAGCAATATCGCGATAAATCCACCGATGCCAAGGCCAAGGAATATCTGCGCCGAAAGATTCAGGCGGCCCAATGGCTCATCGAATCAATCGAACAACGACGGGCAACACTGGAGAAGGTGACTCGGGCCATTGTCTCGCACCAGAAAGCCTTTCTGGAAAAGGTCCAGGACTATATCGAGCCGTTGAAAATGCAGCAGATCGCCGATCAGGTGAAGGTGCATGTGACAACCGTTAGCCGAGCGGTGGACGACAAATACGTGCAAACAACCCGCGGCGTCTTTCCACTGAAGCGCTTCTTCGGCGGCGGCACCAAGAATGAAGTGACGGGCGAAGACGTTGCTTGGGAAAAAATCAAGCAAAAGCTTCTCGAACTTATCGGCAACGAAGACAAAAGCAGCCCGCTTTCTGACGAAGATTTGGTGGAGAAACTGCACGAGTCCGGCTATCCGGTCGCTCGCCGTACGGTGACGAAATATCGCAAAATGTTAAAAATCCCCTCTTCCCGGCAACGTAAAGACTGGGCGATGCAGTGAGAGAACTCTTCGCTGGCGCTTCAGGCTCGTGGGTCCGCCAACGGATTCTGGCGAGCGGCGCGGCGTAAGCCCGCCGTGGTTCCGAACCCACGGCGGGCTTACGCCGCGCCGCTCGCCAGAATTGCCAGAAAGAGTTGGCGCACCCTGGCTCGCGCCGCAACAAATACCTGCCTTGGCGCTTTCCGACCGTGAACATAGGATAGCGAAGATTTCCTTGCGGTCTTGCGAGGCCGTTTTACCTTTCAGTCTTTGTTCGGGAATAGACAATGCAGCGTTTTCTACTGCTCGGTTGCCTGGCATCCATGGTCCTCGGAGCTAACGTGTACGGTGATGAGCCGACTAAGGCTCCCGTTAAGACTCATGCAGGCCTGCAACAATTGAAGAAACTGGAAGGCACGTGGGTGGAAGCCGACAAGGACGGCAAACCGACCGACAAAGTTGTGTCCATTATCAAGGTCACTGCAGGAGGCAGCGCCGTCCAGGAGACGTTGTTCCCCGGGCAACCGATGGAAATGATTTCGCTCTTTCACCTCGATGGCGCCGACCTGGTCATGAATCATTTCTGTGTGTTGGGCAATCAACCTTGCATGAAGGCCGATCCGAAGTCGCCGCCGAACCAGATTCATTTCGTATTCGCCGGCGGCACCAACTTCGACCCGGCGAAAGACGCTCATATGCACGAAGCCACTCTCACGTTCGTGGACGACGACCACATTGAAACGAGCGCCGTGGCTTGGGTCGATGGCAAACCAAACACCGATCACTGCAAAGTAAATAAGCTGGTTCGCAAGAAGTAAGCTAATCTTTTCGCTAGTTAGAAAAAGGGCTGAAAGACGTCCATTTCTGTTAGTCATCCAAAGGAGTTCCCCATGTCGGCACGGTTAATCGCCCTGACTTCGGTCGCTTTGACATTCTTCGCCTCGATGGCCCTGGCTGAAGATCCGACATTAGTGATCGGCAGCCCGGCGCCGAAATTGTCCGTTAAGGAATTTGTCAAAGGCGAGCCGGTCAAGCAGTTCGACAAGGATAAAATTTACGTGGTCGAATTCTGGGCGACCTGGTGCGCTCCGTGTCGAACGTCGATCCCTCATTTGACTGCCTTGCAGAAACTTTACCCGAAGGCGACTTTTATTGGAGTTAGTGTTTTCGAAGAAGAGCCAAGCGAAGTTGCTGGCTTCGTCAAAGAGATGGGCGAAAAGATGGACTACCGCGTAGCGACTGACTCTGTACCCGAGAAGGCCGATGCGCGGGATGGCAAGATGGCCACCGATTGGATGAAGGCTGCGAAACGCCCGGCATCCCCACGGCATTTGTCGTCAATGGCGAAGGCATCATCGCCTGGATTGGCCATCCGAGCGGCTTGGACAAACCGCTCGAACAGATCGTGAACGGCAAATGGGATGTGGCCGTCGCGGCCAAGCGCAGCAAGCTGACGCGCGAGATCGAGGCTCGGCTTGAAAACGTCGATGAGAAAAAGCCGGGCGAAGTCGTTAAATTTTTGGATGACAAGTTCAAAGAGGATCCCGAACTGGAGAACAGTTTCGCGCAGCAAAAATTCATCTTCATGCTGCGGGTGAAGGATGCTCAGACAAGCGCGGTGGAGTATGGCAATCGGTTGATCGACAAAATCTTCACCAGTGATAAGTATGCCCAGCAGGAGATTGCCGACCAGATTCTGGACGCCAGCGGCGACGACAAGCCGGACGCCAAATTGCTTGCCCTGGCACTAAAGGCTGCGACGAATGCAGATGAACTTGCCAAGGGGAAACATGCCGATATCGCGCTGACGCTCGCCAAAACCTACTTTGCAAGCAATGAGGCCGTGAAAGCGCTAGACGCAATGGAACGCGTTATGAAGATCGTGAAATCAGCCGACGAGCCGGATGAAAAGGAAGTGGCCGAGTTGTCGAAGCTGTTGGAGAAGTATAAGAAAGCGGCCGAGAAGAAGTGACTTAAACTCTCTCGTCTGGTTTTAGAGCCGTTACGATAGCCGTTGCTAACGCGTCCTCCTGAGAGGCAAAGACGGTTCGCAAATCAAAGCAGACCTGTCCGTCGTGGATGCGAGCCACGACGGACAGGTTGCCGCAGCGCAAGCGTTTCGCGAACGCTTCTTCGCTCCAGTGTTTAGATTTGATCGCGACGACTGATGCCGGCAGCGGCAAATCAGGAAGCGAACCACCGCCGACGAAAGATTGAGTGTCGTACGTCTGCACTTCTGCGAGAACATTAGCTCCCTTTAGCTTTTCGACAAAGACTTTCACACGGTTACGCAGTAGGTCGGCTGGCAAGGAAAGCATCTGCAAAGTGGGAATCTGCGCTTGGGCCAGTTGAAGATTCAAGTATAGCCTTAAGGTCGCTTCCAGCGCGGCCAATGACATCTTGTCGAGACGGAAAGCCCTCATTAACGGGTCTTCTTCGATTTTGTCAATTAGATTTTTCTTGCCGACAATGAGACCTGCCTGCGGGCCGCCGAGCAGTTTATCGCCACTGCAAAGCACAAGATCAGCGCCTGCTGCAACGCTTTGGGGCACAACTGGTTCGCCCGGCAGGCCGAAGAGAGCAAAGTCGAACATGGCGCCGCTGCCGACGTCGTCGATTATTGGCAGGGAATGTTTTCTTGCGAGGGCAACCATTTCCTCCAGTGATGGGGTTTCGGTGAATCCGCGAACGCGATAGTTGCTCGGGTGAACCCGCATCAACAGGCCGGTGTTTGTGCCGATGGCCTTTTCGTAGTCAGCGACACGGGTGATGTTGGTCGTTCCCACTTCGCGGAGAACCGCGCCGCTGACTGCCATGATTTCGGGGATGCGGAAACCGCCGCCGATTTCGATAAGCTGCCCCCGCGAGACGATGACCTCTTTGCCCGAAGCCAGAGCCCGCAGTGAGATAACCGTTGCCGCCGCGCAGTTGTTTACCACCGTGGCCGATTCCGCTCCCGTCAATCGCATAAGCAGTTCGCGGATTGGCTTTGGTCGTGAGGAGCGGTTGCCAGCAGCTAGATCGAGTTCGAGGTTGCAATAGCTGCGGGCAGCCTCGTAGGCCGCCAGCGCGGCTACTTCAGCCAGCGGCGCCCGGCCTAAGTTCGTATGCAGTACGATCCCCGTCGCGTTGATAACTGGACGCAACTGTGCCGCCGAATCCATAGCCAGGCATGCGCCGACTCGCTCTGCGATTGTTACGGGGTCGCAGTCCGTCTGTTGCCCGGATGCCAGTTGTCCGCGCAATAATTCGAGTTCCTTTCGAATAGCTTCGACGACTAACGATTGCGGCCATTGCGCCATAATCGGTCGCAGCGCTTCGTGTGTAATCAGCCTCGTTACGGAAGGCAACTGGCGAAAGGGGGAGTTGGGATTCATGAAGTTACGATCAGGAGGCAACCGAAGCTTGATTGGTAAAGGATACCCGCAAGTCGCCGACACGCCGGGTTACATTCGTCCGATCCAAAAACTCACAAAGCGGTATCGCGTACTTGCGCGTTGTGCCGAATAGATCGCGAATCTCGGCCACGGTCATTCCTGCGGGCTTCTCGGCCAAGCCTTTGGCGAGGCGAGCAAACATTTCCGTTGCAACATCCGCATGAAGGTAAATAGACGGGCTGATGCGAACTAATAACCCTTCGGCAACCGCTACCTCGAAGATGTCGTCCAGCGCAGCGGCATTGCCTCCGGCATGCACGGCAAAGGTGCTCGGCTCCGGCGGCTGAAACCCCGCCTCCCGATGCGCTGCCACGATTTTATCTTTCAGCTTCCGTTGATTGACGCTCAGCTTCGGGTTGAAGTCTGCCCGAGCAATGCGCTTGGCGTCGCCGGCTAATTTGCGTTGTCTGAGCAGCCAATCGATGACTCCATGCAACACCGCATTGTCGCCAATATAGTCGAGCGTGGCCAAAACTTTTTGTCGATCGAGCGACGTCATCAACGGGTTTTCCGAATGCAATTTGCCGACGGCTTCCATCAGTCGGCCTTGTAATTCCTCAAATCGTTCGGCGTGGAGTAACACTCGCCCGGCTGTCGTGGCAACTTCAATCAACTTGCCTTCGGCTTGCAATTTCTCGATGACTTCTAGTGCCCGTTGCGGATCGATGCCTGCCCCACGTATAAGGTCGAGTGTAGTAACGCCGGCCCATCCGCTCAGCCATGCGGCGGCATCAGCACGAAGGGCTTCGTCCGTCGCAGCAAGCGGCTCGATCCATCGGAGCATCTCCATATGCCGTCGGCGGATCTTCTTGGCCACCGGCTGCAAGACTCGCCCGCCGCCAAGCGTATGCTCTGCCGAGGAATCGCGCAAGACGAACGGTTGCCCCCAAACAGCTGTCACGGGTTCCGCGAGAAACAATTGCGCAAACGCGACGCCGCTCGATTCGATGGCATCGCAGTCGAGCAGCGACACCGTAGCCATAATGTCAGCCGTACCGAGGTGTAAGCGCACTTCCGTGCGATGCTTCAAGGGCCGGCGCAGATTAGCTAGTGCCTTCAGGTGGACGGTCAATACGCGCGTCGGCAGCAGATAGCCGATGCGGGCGAGTTCCTGGCCTCGGCCTATTTCACTATGGGCAACGCTTGGCAGATTGATCGCTGCGGCGTTGGCCGCAATGAACTTCGCTAACTGCCCGCTCGTGGTTGTGCAACGAACGGACGCGGAGACGCTCCCGTCGCGGCCACCATTCGATTTCTTCGCCGACACTCAGTTTTCCCGAGACGACCGAGCCCGTCACGACTGTGCCGTGCCCCTCGACGATGAACGATCGATCGATCGGCATGCGGAACCAGCCATCATCGCTTTTCTTGATGATGCGCGAGCAGACTGCGCCAAAGCTTGCTTTAGCTCATCGATTCCCTGATCGCGTATCACCGATGTTGCAATGATTGGCGCATCGGCGAGAAAGGTGCCTTGCACCAAATCGCGAATCTCAAGTTCGACGAGTTCGAGTGTCGTTGCATCAACTAAGTCCGCTTTCGTAATCGCGATAACGCCGGCCTGTAGCCCAAGAATTTGAAGGATATCCAGATGCTCGCGCGTCTGCGGCTTGATCGACTCGCTGGCCGAGACGATCAACAGAGCCAGATCAATGCTCGACGCGCCGGCCAGCATATTTTTGATGAAACGTTCGTGGCCGGGAACATCGATGATGCCGAGATGAACATCTTCCAGATCGAGAAACGCAAAGCCGATATCAATGGTGATGCCGCGTTCTTTTTCTTCGGGAAGCCGGTCGCAGTCCACGCCGGTGAGAGCTTTCACCAAAGCCGTCTTGCCGTGATCAATGTGGCCAGCCGTTCCCAGAATCAAGTCGCGCCGCATGTTGCGTACTCCTCCTGCTAACAGTGTAGCAAATGGAGTAAGCTGGGTTTCAACCATTCAAACCTGAGTAAATGCTTCAATTCAAACGCGAAACCTTCTTGGCAAAGCGAAGAAAATCTCGCGCAAAGACACAAAATCGCAAAGGAAAACCAAGAAAATGCCTGTGATTAAGTGCGCTTTCTTGGCGTCTTCGCGGCTTTGCGCGAGTTTGTATTCGATTTGTAGTACGCCCGATGAAAGATAAAAGCACGATTTACAGTTTACACAAAGTCGATTTCGACTTTGTGTTTTGTCGGTGTCTACTCGGTGTTCCATCCGTGGCTAAATGGATTTCGCTTGATGAGACGCTTTACAGCAAACAACTACGCCGAGCGACGAAGGCGTTTGATTTCGGCTTCGTTGGTCCATTGCCGGCGCGTAGCTGCCGTCTTTTCGTGCAGGGTTTGATACAGGACTCGTTGCGTCTCGTCGAACGATTCTCCACGCCGTTCGAGGGCTTTCTCCGCCGTGGCAAAGAGGGCCTGCAAATCGCCGCGATCGATCACTCGGCCATGTTCCACCCAACAGAACGAGGGAACGAATTTAGGAAGAAGTTCCCCGGCTGGCAGCAGGTTGCCAAAGGTCCCGATATTGCTTCCAGTGTTGAGTAGCGACCCTAGACCCGTTTTTGTGTGATCGCCGATATAGCTGCCGATCTTGCTTCGGCGGGTGGCGGTCTGTTGGCCGTTGACCAGCATTTTCACTTCACCGTAGTCGTTGCGAAGGTCGCTCGTATGCGTGCCGGCGCCGAGGTTGATCCACTCGCCCAGATAGCTGTGGCCGAGAAAGCCTTCGTGATATTTGTTCGTGTTGGCTTGAATAATTGTTGTCTCAACCTCGCCGCCGATACGACAGTTCGGGCCAATCGAAGTGCCGCCGCGGATGTTCGCAGCAAAAATCTGCGAACGAGGCCCCACATAGCACGGCCCTTCCAGTCGTGTGAACGACGTAACCACTGCATCGCGATCGACGACAACCGGTCCGTTGCTTGTATCCGCAACGACGTAAGGATCAATACGCGCGGTGCCATCAATCCGCAGCCAATCGGACGGCCCGACCAACGAGAGCGTTCCGGGTCGGCCGTTAGGCTCCATCGCGGGCGCTGCTTGAAAATCGAGCGCAATCTGATCGGCATTGGCGTCCACCAAGTCCCAAAGGTAGCGGACCATCTGCCCACCGGCGATTCGATTCGGCAGCGTCCGGCGCCATTGCTCCAGACAATGAGCCATATGGACATAGGTGCATTGCGTCAGTTCGTCGTGCGTCAAAACCGCATAAGCGATTTCATCACCGGCCATGGCGACAAAGGGGCCATCGGCGGCCAACGCAGCCGGGTCAATCTTCAGTGGTCGCCCGGTCGGCAGCCAACGCGCATTGACCAAGACGGTCGAATCTTCACCGAGCCAATCGAAGTTGTTGACGGCGACCGCTGGATTAGCAGCCGAATAACTGTCAACAAGATAGGGCCGGATCAGACGCCCACCGATTGGGACTGGAAAAGTCGGCGCTGCTTTTCCGCGATCGTGTTGATGCCGCATCGAAGTTCGAAAGCCGGCCGCGATAAGGTGATCGGCTCGAGCGTTGCAACGCGGGAATCTTCGAAATGACAGATACGCATCCGTGCGTCCTTTTTGATCGAGTGACAAGGCACCCAGACTATAATCGAAAGTCGGACTCGTGGGAAAGGCCGATTCGGTTCAGGGCCGATTCACTTACCGATGACTCGTCAGCCGAGTCTTTATATCCATCGTGACGACAGCCGCTCACTCGGCGCCGATATTGTTGCGCACAACGACATCCTTGCACTTCGGGTCAACGAAGATCTTGCGCCCCCGGCCGGTCATCACGTTGTCTCGGACCACGATGCCGGCGCCATTGGGCGCGAAGGTGATGGCCGGGCCGCACTCCGGACCGGTGGCGAAGATGTTCCCGGTCACTATTACGCTGCCATACTTCCCATCCTTTTCATGCAGAGTGAAATAGACCTCGGCATAGGTCTCGTAAGTGCCGGTGACAAACGACTTGCGCCCACGTTTCGGGTCCGGTTCGCACTTCGTCGTGTTGTTGACGAATATGTTGTTCGACAGCACAAAGTTGGTCGGTTGATTGATCCAACTGCCGCGTCCGCCGTTGCGGAACGTGTTCCCGGTGATGGTCACATCCGCACACGATTTTTCAACGCTCATCACTCGCGAGCCATTGGTGCAATCCACCGTGTTGCCAGTCACTGTCGCGTTCTTGCAGAACTCAGCCAGGAAGAATGCGCCCATTCGCGAGCCGACGATCTGGTTGCTCGTGAAGACGATGTTCTGACTTTTTTGAATATGCATGGTGTCGCCGCGGGCACTGAGCTTGCATCCGCTAACGCGAACGTTCTTGCAGGCAACGAGATCGAATGCGCCCTTGCCGGGCCCGGCGCCGAGCGGGGCGTAGAGACTGAGGAAGGCAAGTTGCTGGTTGTGAATCAGTTTGGCCTTTGCACCAAAGCGGCCGTCAAACGCGATGGCCGTGCCGCCGGGCGATTCGGCGACTTTGATATGCTCCGACTCGCTCTCCACGACGAAGTATTGCTTGCCGCGAACGATGTTTTTGGGCAACTCGTCGCCATAGAAGACTAAAGCGTCTTTCGGCGTAGCCGTCTGCGCCACCGGCAGCGGAGGCTGATTGTTGAACTTCACCCGGTCGTCCTTGTCGTCACCTTGGAGTGCCGAGCGAATGAGGTCGTTCGTGAAATACTTCGCCGCCATTGCCCGCTCGCGTTCACCATAGTCTTCGGGCCAGACGGTGATCTGCCAGAGGTAGCCATAATCCCACATGAACTTGCCGGAGTTAAGGAGCGTGCAGTTTTCAACCGTCACATCGCTGGCGAAATTCAGGACTTCGCTTTCCGAGCCGGGTTTGCTTGCCCCCAGGATAGTCACCACTGCTCCTGCCATCCCTTCCGACTTGATATCACGGAACAGCAGATCGTTGGTTTTGCCTTTCGGAGAAGTCGTCAACAGGATGGCCCGCGTGTTCGCGCTCGGCGCCCATGTGTTCGAGTCGGCAGCGGGGTCGAAGCAACGTCCACGGAACTCGCCACCCCGCCAGGAGAAATGGCACACTTCTTCGCCGGCGAAGAGCACGACCCTCGCCTTGTCCCCAAGTGTTTCGGGCAAAAGGAACACCGCTCCCTCCGCAGCAATGTGAGTATTGCCGCACAGTTTGATCGGCTCCTTACCGCTAAGAAAGTACGTCCCAGGCGGGATAGTAACCCGGCCACCCCCAGCAGCGCTAACGTCGGCAAACAGTTTGATGAAAGCCTCCGTCGCGTCCGCCTTGCCGTCGGCAGGCGGGCTGTAGGATGCGAGCGTGAAGGTGTTAGTCGGCTCTGCCGTGGCCGTGGAGAGTGGTTGAAGGCACGCTGTTACACACAAGAACACGCCAACAGTAAAAGGACGCAGCACTTTGAGGCCCTCGCGCGATGAGTCGAAGTCGAACGCCTTTGGCGAATGTGCCTCACAGCAAATAATGAACAGTATTGCAGAGCGGGGTACGGAGTCAGTTCACGCCCAGGCCGGAAGCACACCTCCACAACATTCTCGGAGCAACTCAGCCCGTCGAGTGAGCTGCCTGCGGATCTCGAAAAGGATCTGGCGACTCGCAGCGATTTCGAAATCTAATGAAATCCCTTGCGGTTCAAGGATGTCGTGCCAAAAGGCGTACTGTTTCTGGTCTTCGGCGCATTGAAGATATGGAGGCAGTGCGTCAGCGATGGTAGCGATCAAATCGGCAACCCCATCTCTATCATGCGGCCCGTCATCCTCTAGCAAATTGTAAAGAAACGGCACAGCCGCTGCCGAAGCCGAATAGACATTGCCCTGGTGCCAGATGGTCTGGAACAACAACTCTTTGGCAAACTCCCGGTGGAAAGGATCGACCGAGACGAACGCACGAAGAAGCGCAGGAATATTTCCGGCTGGTCCATAAGCATCTCGCACCCCATTCCAATCAACCGCATCAAGGCCTTCCAGCGCTTTTATGGGCGGCACGGAGTATGGAGACCGATATGTTTCGATTAAGTGGTCGACGTTCATACTGTGCCTTCAATCACGGCCCGCGAGCCATTCAGCGCCCGCGACGCCCCATGCTGTTGAACCATAAACAATCCGCAATGCCGTAGCGCAAACCACTTACTAACCCGACGCGCTAGCAACGCGCAGCCCCGAATCGTCAGCGTTATTTTATTCACAGTCACAGTCACACTAACGCTAACGCTTCGGCGAAAACCTCGCTTACGCGTCGGGTTAGTGTGTGGTATCCGACCACAGCCGCAAGCTTGATACTAACCCGACGCGTGAGCGAGGCAAAGCCCCGAAGCGTCAGCGTTATTTGATTCACAGTCACACTAACGCCTCGGCGAAAACCTCGCTCAGTCGGGTTAGTGTGTCGATTGCCGATCACAAACGTGCGCTGTGCGTGCGCAAACATTTCGGCCTGCTGCATTGCTCCAATCAACTCAAATCCACATGAAACCCAGAAGAAACAGCTGCACCATGCCCCAGACAAAGCACCAAACCAGGACGAGGATGAACAGGTGGAGCAGCGCTTCCTTCCTCCAGCGATTGAACCGCTTTGACTTCCGCAGTTCCAGACCGCGATGGAATGACCATAACGGCACAACGTGGATCGTAACCGGCCAGCCCAGGAAGGTCGCGATCGGGTAATATTGCGGGTTGTGCCAACCCGGAGACACGCCCCAGCATATCGGCACGGTTGCAGCGGCAATCAATGCATATAGGGAGCGGGCATGCCGTTCATCTTGGATGCGAGACAGGATGAACGCCTGGACCGCGTAGAGAAACAACAGCAGCAGCGCCGAAGCAACCAGGCCTTCGCATTCCCTGTCTGGGCTTTGGGTCAGCCACATTTACGACTCCCTCTGTCACTGACTGGACTTTCGTTTTTCCACGATTTTCTCGGGAAAGCCCTTCTGGAAATATTTCCAGAAGGGTCGGTGAAAACCATGAGGCGTTGACGTTTGTGCGAGCAGGGCTCCTGCCTCTCCGTTCGCGTCAGAATGACGGGCAATTGAGCGACCTGTGTTTGATTGATGTTCATTCCGCATTCCGAATTACACATTTCGAATTTCAAGCGTTCGTTTTCCCACGATTTTCTCGCAAAGACGCTTCTGGAAATATTTCCAGAAGCGTCTTTGCATCTGGCGAGCCGAGCCGCGTAAGCGGCCGGGTGATGGCTCGGCTCGCCACAGCGGCTAGCGCAGCACCACCTACTAGCTTAGGCGCGCTCAAAGTGGATTTGTTCCCGCGCACCCGTTCCGCGCATGTTCCCACTCGGAATCAGCGATTATTGCCGGCGGTCACCACCAGGCGTTGCCCCGTCCGGTAGGTTTCGGCGATCAAGCCGGTGCGGTGGCTGCGGAGGGTGATGGCGCCGTTGGGCCAGGTGATCCAGTACGGGATTTTCTTTTTCGCGTAGGCATCTTCTTCTTTCGATGTGGAGGCGCGTGGCCCATCGCAGGCGATCGCTAACCTCGGCGACGCCCATTCGATAAGCCGGGGTGGGTTGGCCGCTCGGCTGCCATGATGAGGCGCCATCAGCACATCCAGACGCAGCGGCGGCCGATCGAGCAGGTAATCGAGCCCCTTCAGCTCCAGATCACCAGTCAAGAGCATGCTGTGCCGTTGATGTTCGATCAAGAGCACGAGGCTGCGCATTCTTCCGCGCCTTCCGGTCCAACAGCGGGTGGGTGTAAGACGCTCAAGTCCACATCGCCAACATGAAAGAGATCGCCGGACTTCGCTTCGCGGATCGCGATGCCGCGCCGGTGCAAGTCTTGAACAACAAAGGCCACCCCCGGCGAATGTTTTTGCGCAAAGCTCGGCGTCCAGGTAATCTGGCCGATGCGGAAACGGTCAGCAAGAGCCGGCAGGCCGTTGAAATGATCGAGGTCGGCATGGGAAACAAAGACTTCGTCGATCCGGGAAATGCCGTGCTGCCATAGATAGGGAGCGATGAAGCGGCGCAACAGCTCCGGCCCCGAGAGAGCGCCGGCATCGTAGAGCAGCACCCGGCCATCGCCGGTTTCGATGACGGTGCAGCCGCCGTGGCCGACGGCGAGGAACGTTACCCGCAGTTCATCCGTACTCGGCTTCCAGGCGCCGAGCGCGAGCCCAAGCGATAACCAGAGTGCAAGCGCGATCGCTAAGTGTCGAGGGTGAATGATCGGAATGAAGCGAACTGAGTTCTCCGTTTCCGGTAGCGCGGAAACGGAAAGCCTTACGGCAGCCATCCAGCCAATCAGGATCCCATAGAAGCCGATCAACCACCATGTCGGCACGTTCGGTACATACCAACAGGCGCCGGGCAGGCGATCAACTGAGCCGACAATACCTTCGCAGATGCGGATGCTCTGATCGGTCACCCAGGCACAGGGAAGCGTAATCCACGGTAAGGGGCTTAGCAAAATCAGCATGAAGCCGGCGATCAACGCAATCGATGTTAAGAAGATGGCCGGCGGCCCGATGAGCACGCCGGCCGGCGAGATGACGTTTTGCCAGGACATGACAAGTGGCGCCGTACAGCATGTAAGCACCAGCGTGATGAGATACCAGCGCCCCGCTTCGCGAAGGACCGCACGCGAGGCGCGAAGCCAGCCGGGCCGGCTTTCATCGATCAGGTTTTCCATCGGAGTGCGCTCACGCACGGGAAACCAGCGCGGGATTCCCCAAATCAAAACGGCGACGCAAAGAAACGACAGTTGAAAGCCGGCCGTGAATAAGTCCGTGGGATTTAGAGCAATTACGACAAGCCAGGCGAGCGCGAATGTGTTGGCGGGCATCGCCGGCCGTCGTAGCAGGATGCCGGCACAAATAGCGCCGACCATGATGGCGGTGCGCATGGCCGATGGCCTGCCGCCGGTAAGCAGAGCGTAAGCGAACATGATGACCGCGATGAACAACGCCGCACGTCGGCGACGTACCCCTGCCAGCCGACAGATCAGCCATAAGAAAGCGCCCAACACCACGAGGTGTTGCCCCGAAATGGCAAGCACATGGATAACACCGGTGCGAACATATTTCTCCCAATCTTCGTTCGTCATCGTCGAGCCCTCGCCGAGCAAGAGGGCTGTTGCAATGCCCGATTCGGCAGGCGGAATGGCTTCTTGAATGACGCGCTGGCCCCAACCACGGACGACGGCCAGCCAGCCGAAAAAGGAGTGCTGCCAACCTTGGTTAAGTCGAACGATCCCGTCCGCACTTTTACGCACACGGAGTTCCGCGCGAATGCGTCGATCCAGAAGGCGTGACGCGAAGTCTAATTCACCCGGGTTCATCGGCGGCGAGGGACGCGAGAGCCAGCCAACCGCTTCGATCTCATCGCCGACGTGCAAGTTGTCAAGCCGGCCATCCAGATGCATTCCGCGAGCCCGCTCGCCCGGATGAACTGGCCATCGCGCTCGATTTCGGAAAAGCTGCAGGACAGTCGCCATTGGCTCGCCGCGCGGAACCGAAACGAGCGGGTCGTCCTTACGGCGATGGATGATCGTCGGTTCTTCATCGAGAATGCCGCGAACATGTACCAGCAAAGGCTCATCGGCGGCAAAGGCGCTGATGTCGTCCGACGAGTAGAGATTGCGCGCCGCATGATGATAGGAGGCGGCCATACCGATCCACGACGCCCATAAGTATATAAGCGCCAGTTGATTGTTCTTCTGCCGGCAGATGGCCCACGCGATCAAACAAAGTAAAGTTGCGGAGAGGCCGAAGGGGATAGGGATGGAGCCGTAACGATCGAGCACCAGACCAAGGGTCGCGGCAACAGCAATCGGCAGCAAAGGAGCATAGGCAAAAGCTTGCAGAGGAGTTGCAGGCAAGAGGGTGGGCTCCTGGAGTGTTCAAAAAGAAATGGCAACGAGTTGACGTGCGCAGTCGTTGAGAATGGCTTTCCGGTTCACCAAAGCTCCTTTCCAATCATCGGGCCTGTATTCCATTCACCCGGGCGGTTCTCATCGGTGACACCGCGTAGCAGTTCATCGAGATCAGCCGTATTAGGTTCAATCGGTTGTACTACAAGCGTACCTGCGACAATCGAAATGTCGACATCTCCATTCGCATGCAGTCCCGCTTCTTCGGCAAATGCTTTTGGGATGCGGACTCCCAAGCTTTTGCCCCATTTTTGCACACGCGTTTTCATCAATGTCCTCCAGATAGCCACGCCGAGTATACACGATCAAATCGCTGCATCACCCTCATCAAAAAGTTGTTCCAACGGCAACTGAAAGCCGGGGAAAAGCGACGAATCTTCGAGCGTCCCTGCACGGGTCAGAAGCTCCACTTTCAAAGGTGAGTGGATGTAGATTTTCTTCTGCATCGGCATGATGACCCAGACCTTCTCGACCCCGGCCTTGAAGTATTCATCGATCTTTTTATCGACGGCCTCGGCCTTATTCGTCGGCCCAAGCACCTCCACTGCGAGATCGGGAACCATGTCCCATGCGGGTGTAGCAGGCGCTAAGCGGTTCGGCGGCCATCGTTTTGCTGAAACAAACGCCAAATCCGGCCGACGCTGCAAGTTGGTGCTGGCATCGATTCGGAAGAGCATTTCAGCCACAACCCGGCCAAGGCGGTGGGTTCGCACAAAGCCGCCTAGCAACTGGTCGAGTGCGGAAGTCAAATCCG
Source organism: uncultured Planctomycetota bacterium (assembly GCA_963718635.1). GTDB lineage: Bacteria > Planctomycetota > Planctomycetia > Gemmatales > Gemmataceae > JAIOQJ01. Next base: position 1,844,844 of record OY970367.1, read on the forward strand.
AGGCCCTTGCGCTCGTCGGCTCTTTCTCCACGATTTCGCCATCAACGATTTCATAAAGATCGGGAAGATCAACTTGGATTTCATCAATCAGCGCTGCAACTGCTGCGGTCATTTCGGCCTCATTAAAGAGATTACTTATTTAGGCAACGGCATCTATTAGAAACAGCTCGGAGAGCAACAGTTGAAAGCCCGGGAAAAGGTCATCTTCAAGAATGTCGCAGTCTTTCAGAATGCGACTGTCGCTTGGCGATGTATAAATGGCGACTCGTCGCTGAATCGGCTTCACGATCCAGACGCGCTTTGTTCCAGCGGCAAAGTACTCGTCGATCTTGTTTTCGACGTCATCGTGCGAGTTTGTCGGTCTGACAACCTCAACCATCAGTTCGGGGACGATGTCCGGCGCTTCTTCATTCGGAGAAGCTTGATTCCAAGGAATCTGATCGGTGCTAACAAAGGCCACGTCGGGACGACGTTGCAGGTTAAGCGCCTTATTGATACGGAACAAAGCAAAACAATAAACCTTTCCCATCCGGTGGTTGCGTACATAATAACCAAGGAACTGATTGATGCTTGAAGCGATTCCGGACGTATAGAAACTTGTCTCTTTCTCTCGTATCTCGCCATCGACAATTTCGTAAAGATCAGGCAGCTTTTCCACGCCAACCATTGCTCGTTCCTAGTAAACAAGTGTGATCGCTGGCCCTATTGTATCCTTGGCACCATCAGCGTGAAAGGTGGAACGTAGGCTTGCAGCAGCGTCATCAGGCCGACGACGCTTGCTAAGAAGATGCTGTGCCAGATGACGGCTTTGAAGATGGTTCCTTCTTTGCCAATCTGGTGCGTGCCCGCTGTGGCGACGCAGATGCTTTGGGCATCGATCATTTTGCCCATCACGCCGCCGGTGCTGTTGGCGGTGCAGATTAGAACTTCTGCCTGATCGCGGGCGAGATTGCTGAAGGCGCCCTGTTGATGTTCGACATAAATCTGCCCGGCGGTGATCTTCTGCAGGCTGCCGAAGAGGGCATTGCTGCCGGCATCCGTGCCGGTGAGAAACACGCCGAGCCAGCCGAGAATGGCCGCGAAGAAGGGATAGAGCATTCCTGTGCCGGCGAAGGCGACGCCGAGCGTGGCGTCCATCCCCGCATAACGGGATACATAACTCAGGCCGAGCATACAGGCGATTGTGGGGATCGGCACTTTCATTTGCACGGCCGTCTTTCTAAACACAGCGCCTATCTGACGCCGGCTCATCCGCAAGGCAAGCATCGAGATCATCGCGGCCAGAAAGACCGGACTGCCGGGCGCCGTCACCCAGATAAACTTGAACACCGCATCTTCCGGCTTGTCTTCGACTGTGCCATCCGCGCGAACTTTGCGCAGTCGTTCCGGGCGCAACACTTCCTTATCGAGACCATCCAGGGTGATTTCATACTTTGCCTTTAATTCCCCGATCACCTTAAGCGGCGGCTCTTTGGCATCGGCTCGGCGTTTCTCTTCTTGTGCCAAAAACCCGGTGAACATAAGGCAAATCGACATCAACACAAATGGCGACCAGGCCTGCATCACAGCCCAGGCGGTTAAGCGATCCTCTTTGGCATTGGCTTCGCGGATGGCCATGCCGGCCTCATGGTCGTCGTAGTGCCATTCGCGCTTCGGCTTCCAAAATTTCAGAAAGATCGCAGTGACTATTAGGGAAAAAATCCCGCCGCCAATATCAGTCATTGGAAATAACACTAAGCTGGGGACGTAGACATGCATGGTCGCAAATAGGAATTGGAAGATGGCGAAAGAACCGCCGCCGACAGCAAGAGCAGGCCAAACTTCGCGCGTCTTGCGAAAGCCGCACATCATCACAACCATATAGGTCGGCACGAGGCACGAAAGAATCGGCAATTGGTGCCCGGCCATGATGCTGATCGTCTTGACGGGGATGTCCGAGACTTCAGCAAGCGTAATGATCGGCACCCCTAGGCCGCCGTAGGCCACCGGCGAGGTATTCGCGATCAAGCAAAGGACGGCCGCCTTCAACGGTGGAAAGCCGAGCCCGACGAGCATCGCGCCGCATATGGCCACGGGGCTGCCGGCGCCGGCAGCGCCTTCCATGAACGCCCCAAAGCAGAAGCCGATGAGGATAGCCTGAATACGCGCGTCGTTGGAAAGAGACGCCACCGAACGCCGAATGACATGGAACTGGCCCGATTCAACGGTCACGTTGTAAATGAGCATGGCGCAGAAAACGGTCCAGCCGATCGGCAATAGGCCGAAGGCAGCGCCGTTTAAGAAGGAAATGCAGGCCATATCGAGCGGAAAACCGAATGCGAGCCAGGCGCAGATGATAGCTGTGACTGCGCCCATTGCTCCGGCTTTGGACGCCACCCAACCGCGAACCACCAGCAGATAAAAGAGAACGAGCACCGGCAGCGCGGCGACTGCAATAGAGAGGAGACGCGATCCGAGCGGATCGAGGTTTTGAGTGTAGGCGATGGCGCAGAGCATGAGTCTTACCCGCAACACGGAATGCAGAAAAAATTAGCGGATTTCGTCAGACTTCCGCTAACGTCGCCCGCCCGGCGGAAGTCTGACGACTTCCGCTACGAGCCGATGCTATTCATTCCTCAGCGGGGTTGCAAGCGCATGTGCAGCAGAAAATGGCGATAAATAGGAAGTCTACGGCTTCGACTTTTCCTTTCGCAAATCGATACAGCTTAAATTGCCGTTCGGCCCAATTTTGGGGCCAAGCCCGATTGGGCATCCGCATCCAACTGGCGTATGAAGAGTCGATCATTTGCTAAAACCGGCTCCGCGAGCATCCGCCCCATGCACCGATTGCGGCAAATGGACCATGACCGCAACTCCCGTTTCACTCATCTCGGCAATCCAAAGGCCATTGTTATTGGTGATGACCAAGTGGCCGTCGGCAATGATGATCGAGCAGTTGGCGGAATCGACGCGCTTGGCGCTGGGCGGGCCATTCGAAAAAGCGTCGGTGCTCCATAACAGCTTGCCGGTGGCGATATCGCGGCATTGGAATTCGCCAAGGGTTTCGCCGCGATAAGGTCGGGTGACGGCATATTCGCGGATGAAGCCGGGGAAGTAAGAATCGAAGCCGTACAACTTGCCGTCTGCAATTGCCATGTGCGATTTGAGTGATGCACTCTGCGGAACCAGCTCACTCGTCTGCCAGACGCGCCTGGCCTTGCCGTCTTCGATCTTCAAACACCAGGTCGCCGAGGTTCGCGAATTATGGCCCACGCAAGCGGCATCGATTACATAATTATTCCATGCGAGCGGACAATAGCCGGGGAAGGGAGTCCGCATTGCATCGACTTTGTAGTCTTTGGCCGTCTTCTCCGGCGTCGCAAATTCAGCCGGGATCTTCTTCATCGTTTCCGGATTCGCTTCAGCCAGATCGAACGACCAGAGAAGTTTTCCGCTAGCGGGATCGACGCCCATCGTGCCGCCGCCGCAGGAGCAGAGGACCGATAGTTGCTTGTCGATCATCTGAACATTGATCCGCGCCGAGCGGGCATTAAGCCCGGGAAAGGGCGCCTTGGTTATCCACCGTTCAGCGCCTGTGGTTGCGTCGAACGCCGCGATGGCCAGACAACCCGTGTCGCGTTTCACGGCATCGGGCGCCGCGCCGCCTTCGTAGCTCACAAGGATATTATTGCCAACCTTCAGCGGAGCGCAGGAATTCCCCTGTTGGCCGCCGAACCAAGTTGACATGCGATAAGCGAACAAGTTGACATCCCAATGCAACTTGCCATTGGCGGCGTTGATGCAGAAGAGATGTCCCGTATGCGTGTGGATGTATAGTTTGCCATCGGCGATCAACGGGGAAGCCAACTCCCAACCCGTGCCCGAATGTTTGCTGGTTTTGAAAGCGAGGCCATGATCGGTCAGCTTGGTTGCCCAGATCGGTTTGCCATTGGCGATTTCGAGACATTGGGCATAAAGATCGCCGCGATATGCCAACGGATAGTCTGCCTTTTTGATACCTTCAGGCGTACCCGGTAACTCAGCCGACGTGAACGTGCCCTTAGCAATTTCTTCCAGCGTAGGCGTAGCATCGACTGCCGGCTTGGTGTCGGGCTTGAAAAGGCCAAACGTGTATACTCGCCCTCCTTCGACGACTACCGGCGCGGCGCCAAAGCCGGCATTCGCTTGCCAAGCCAGCGGCAGTTTTCCTTGAAGCCGGCTCCAGGCAAGGTCCTTGGCTTCGAGGCTGCCATTGCCGATTGGGCCCAGGAGGCGTGGCCAATCTTGAGCCGACGACTGGGCTATGAGGACGAGCGTGACAGAAAGCGTGAAAAATGGATTCATGAGAAGTCGGCTTGTATTGTCAACTAAGTGAAGGGCGACGAGTGATTTCATTCGCCCCGGCCGCCTTTCCAATCGTCGGTGTGAAAAGGCGATGCCGGTAGGCCGGCGCCGTTGACCAGATTGGGCTGGGCGGCATTGTGCCAACCGAATCGGACGCTCTTGGGCATGGCCACGCCCTCCGCTTCAACGACAACCGTATCGTTGTCAGCGATAGCTCTGGCATCGACGAACTTGCCATCAGCGCCCGCGATCTGGAATTCGCTTACGCGCCTTGGCGTCGCGCGCTTTTAGTCCCTTGGCATGCGCGAACGAAAGCCGAATTTTATTGTTTTCCACTTTCATCGATTGGTAAATCGGTCCGCTGAAGACTACTTCTTTGCGATCGTAGTCCTTAGCCAAAGCCCATAGCGCGAGCCGATAGCCAACGTCTTTCTTGTTCCGTGGATGAATGTTGGAGAGGCTGTCCACCAAATCGGTGATGACCACGACGCCAGTCTTGGGAAGGTGCAAAGCCATCATCTGCGCTTCCCATAGAGGGGGCAGCAAATCGGGCTTATAATTCTGCAAGGGCGCAATCTGCACGATGTAAAACGGGAACTCGCGATCCCAATCCTTACGCCAACCTTCGATCATGGATTTCAACTTCGGCGCATAGTCGAGCCCGTTGGCGACATTCGCTTCACCTTGATACCAGATAATGCCACGCATCGCAATCGGCTGCAGCGGAACCATCGAGCCATTATAAAGGACGCCGCTCTTGGGCAAGAACTGCTCGATGGCCGTGCTGCCGCGCGACATGTTGATCAGGCCGATCGGCACTTTGAGTTCGTCGTGCAGGCGCTGGCCGAAATAATAGAGGACGGCCGAGAAACCGGCGGCATCTTCCGGCGTGCACGTTTTCCAGGCGGCATTTACATCGGCGAGCGGTTTCTTCGATTGCACGGCCGGCACTTGCAGCAGTCGTATTTGCGGTTGCGTGGCGGCCGTCGACTCTTTGCCAAGCGATCTCGCCATGTTCGATTGACCCGAGCCAATCCATACTTCGCCGATCAACAAGTTGTCCAGCGTGATCGCGTTCTTGCCGCTGATGGACATGGTGTGAACTTTGCCATCCGCTTTAACAGGTTGCAGCAGCACCTTCCAACGGCCTTCGGCATCCGCAGTTGCCGATGCCTTTTGCTCGTCAAAGACAACGGTCACCTTCTCGCCAGCATCGGCCCAGCCCCACACGGGCAACGGCATATTTTGCTGCAACACCATATGACTGCCTAACACAGCCGGCAGCTTAACGTCGGCCTTGGCCGGCGCAATCCCTAGATAGGCCGCACAAAGCGCAGCGGCAATACAATGCTTATAGGAATGGTGCATTTTGTACCTGCTTATTGATGATTGACTCTGTTATAGGCAGAACGGCAGCCAAACGCAATTTTCAACTCTTTACTCCGCTTATTGCTAAAACAAAACGATTCCCCTTTTCTTTCAGGAACACTCTCATGGTATCCGTCTTTCGTTTATGCCTGGCGACTTGGAGCCGGGTTGCTGGCAGCAACTGCCTCGGCGGCCGAAGGTTTTTCGTTCGAAGATAAAGCGGGCGAGCATCTCGATGTGCTGCTCGATGGCAAGATCGTTGCCCGCTATATGTATGCCCACGATGTCTCCACTCCGGCCCAGCGCGATCTTACGTACAAGCCTTATCTGCACGTCTACGATGCCGACGGCAAGGCGCCGATTACGAAAGGGCCGGGCGGGCAGTTCCCGCACCATCGCGGCATTTTCATCGGCTGGATGAAGATGGCCTTCAACGGCAAAAGTTACGACCGTTGGCACATGAAAGGCGGCGATATCGTTCACGAAAAATTTCTGACGCAGAAAGCCGACAAAGACCAGGCGACCTTTACCTCGTTGACGCATTGGCTTGCTGAAGATGGAAAATCGATCGTCGATGAAGAACGAACGACTACCATTCGCCGGGCCAAGGCGCCTGCTCGATTGCTGTTTGATACCACGTTCAAGCTGACCGCCCCGAACGGCGACGTTACGCTCGATGGCGATCCCGAACATGCCGGCGTTCAGTTTCGGCCTTCCAACGATGTCGTCGGCAAAGAGACCGTTTACTACTTCCCGAAGGAAAAAGCCGACCCCACTAAAGATGTTGACTACCCCTGGGTCGGTGAAACATTCACGCTCAACGGCAAGAAACATAGCGCGGTGATTTTCAACCTGCCGGGCAATCCGGCTAAGACGCGCTTTTCCGCATATCGCGATTACGGCCGGTTCGGCGCGTTTCCAGTTGCGAAGATCGAGAAGGAAAAATCGATCACGTTTCATTACGCCTTCCTGATCGCCGACGGCGAAATACCCGGCGCGGACTATATCCAGAAAGCGTGGGACGAAGCTGCCGAGGTGAAGACGGCTACTCCGACGCCTACCGTTACCGAGATCCACGCGAAGGTTCCCGCGAAGAAGTGAGCGCTGCTGGAGCGGTTGCGCTGATTAGTTTTGGCGAGCCGGGAGCGTCAGCGACTGGAGAAAGCAAATGGCTGTTTGAAGCAAATTCTCCAGTCGCTTATGCTCCTGGCTCGCCTAAGTTTCAATTCATCCCGGCGGCCAGTGCATGGTTCGGCCGCCAAGCAGATGCATGTGCAAGTGAGGAACCGTTTGCCCGGCGCTCTCTTTGCAGTTGATCACCAGACGATATCCGTCAGCCAATTGAAGTTGTTGAGCCAGCTTGATCGCTACGAGATGAAGGTGCCCCACCAGCGCAACGTCGGCCTCTGTCAACGTATCGTGCGTGGCGATCACCTTCTTCGGGATAATCAGCACGTGTATCGGCGCCTGAGGGTTGATGTCGTGAAACGCCAGGCAAAGATCGTCTTCGTAAGCAATCTTCGCTTTGATCGATTTGTCGATAATCTTCAGGAAGATGTTGTCGGTGAGCATGATTGTCTCTTGGTGATGCCGGTGGTAAATCGGTAATCGTGCGGATAGGATAGCAATGGTAGACGAAACTGCATCGCCGAGTAGCCTTCATGCCGTGGTTGATCGGAATTGACGAAGCGGGATATGGCCCGAACCTTGGGCCCATGGTGCAAGTCTCCGCGCCCATCTTTGTTCCCGAACAAAACGTGAACCTCTGGGATACACTGGTCGAATCGGTGCGTCGGTCCATCCATGAAGACGACGGCCGACTGTTGATCGACGACTCCAAAAAAGTATATGAAGGAGCGCATGGCTTTCATCGCCTGGAACATGGCGTATTGGCGGCGTTAAGCGAGGAAGCCAGGCTACCCTTCACCCTCGGCGATTTTCTGCGGCTTTACGCGCTCGAAGAATGCCGGGCCGATCTGTTGCGCGAGCCTTGGTACGATGTCACTCACGCGTTGCCGGCCGTGGCACTGCTCGAAAACATCCTGGCCCACAACGGTCACTTCTATCGGGGCTGCGGCAGCAACTCCATGCGCGTCGGACCGATCCGCGGCGTCATCACCCCTACTTGGCGATTCAATGCGTTGATCGACAAGTGGGGCAACAAGGCGGGCGTCGCCGGCGCCGGAGTTATCGCGCTGTTGCAGGAAAATCGCAAGCTGCCCGGCGGCGAGCCGATCGTCTTTCTCATCGATAAGCTGGGTGGGCGTCACTTTTACGCCGCCATGATTCAAGAGGCGTTCCCCGATGGCTGGGTCAGCGCCGAACGCGAAGGCCCGGAGATCTGCTCTTACAAGATACTTGGCATTGATCGAGACATTCGTCTCGTGTTTCAGCCGCGCACCGATGGCACTCACTTGACCGTGGCTTTAGCATCCATGACGGCCAAGTATCTGCGCGAAGTCTTTATGCGCCAATTCAACTCTTATTGGCTAACACACGTGCCCGGAATCAAACCGACGGCCGGATACCCCGGCGACGCGGCCCGTTTCATGAAGCAGATTCGTCCGAAAGTAAAGAAATTGGGCTTCGACATCGATACCGTCTGGCGGAAGAAATGAGGGAGGCGCAGTTAGAAACAAAACGGATCGGCAAAAAATCAGCTTGAATCGGAGTCTGAAGAAGTGCTTGGACTTGGCGGAGGTGGGGACGATACATCTGTTGCTGAAGCAGGGCTCGTAGTTGAGATCGCGTTCATTTCGTGGATACGTGTAACAATTCGATTTAGCTCGTCGGGATCAATGATTCCTTCGTAATTCCGAATGTTCGAAGCTTGAACAACCCCATGCCATGTACACAAGGCGGCGGAAGCCTTGGACAATCGAGAACGGCAATTGGGGCCATATTTGAGCTTGATGAAGTTGAGATCAGGCTTGTTTGGAAATTCTCCAGTGATTCCGACCACGTGAATGAAGCTGTCGGGAGTAACCGGCTGAGTTGCTTTGATGACCACATAAGGGCGGCCATCCTTGCCCGGATTGCCTTGTGGGTCTTTTAACGGTTCATGGAGATAAACGATCCGCCTGGGTACGACCTTTTCCATGCCAGCCTCTGCTGCCGTTAACCTATCGCCTCTGCAAGGTGCTTCGCTTCAGTCACAACGAGGAATTCCCGAAGCTCCGACAACAGCGTCCCCGGGAATTTCTTCATATCGCAAAATTCTTCGAGCTCATCGCCAACTATGCCCGCAGCGATCATGTTCTTGCGCCGAAAGCGCTTCGAGCGGTTTGGCTGTTGGCGCGTTGCTCCACCACTCGTTTTGCCTCTCGTCGTACCGGCGATTCAAGAACCCTTCGCGACTCATTTCGATAAGCTTATTCCAGCATATTTTCACGTCGGGTGAAAACGACGGACTCAGAATCCAGCCGATGTTTTCCAGTTGACGATTGAATCGCCCAACATGGTCCACGTCAAAGCCATCGCCCGTCAGGCCTTCCGCTCTTTCTTGAATCTCTTTGGAAACATCCTGCCATGCCACCAGCAGGGACAGCATCTTAATATCAACAACGTGATCGTATCCAAAACGACCTTCGCCCATCATGGATCGATAGAATTCATCGGTTTTGATGATATGGTCGTGCGTGTAAAGCGCCTTACGGATCAGCATGCCGATCTCGCGGCAGTCGTTTTCTTTCGCATTGATCCATTCATCGCGAAATAGAACTACCTCACGACGAACTAAATTCAGGCATTCAGTTGCAAGTGCCATAAGCGTTACCCTCCACGATAAGCAAAAGAGGGTGGTACTCCCCGTACGAACGAACGTTTTAAGCAGAAATCAAGGCCGCGCTTGCAGATAGGAGGAAGATGAGAACATAATGGTTCACTCTTCCCAGAGCCAGTATAGCATTGTGCGCAGGTGCAACGTCAAGGCATTAATTTAATTTTGTCGGGGCTGAAGATTCGACGTTCCTATCGGTCCAAGACCATTTTGAATTGGTTGCCCGTTTAACTCGGCTGCATCTGCTTAAGGACACGTCGCGCGTTCATGTAGCAGATTCGTCCGAAAGTAAAGAAATTGGGCTTCGACATCGATGCCGTCTGGCGGAAGAAATAAAGCGAACAAACGGCAACGCAAAAGTCATTCTTTTCCGCAACACTTGTCTGGACAACTATCGTCCAACAGACTATACTTGGAACAATGATATCGACCGCGCCGTCAGCCTCGCGCCGGAGCCGCCAGTTCGATTCGCTCGAGCAGGAGGTGTTCCTCAACCTCTGGCGAACGTACGATCGCCTGCGCGCGTTCGAGGATGCCCTCTTCAGCCGCTATGACCTGACGCCGCAACAGTACAACGCGTTACGCCTGTTGAAGAGCGAGCATCCCAGCAAACTGCACACGCTGGATCTGGCGGCACGGCTGGTTTCTAAAGCGCCCGACATTACGCGGCTGCTCGATAAATTGGAACAACGCAATTTGATCGAACGCGATCGCCCAGCGGACAATCGCCGTGTAGTGCGCATCGGCATCACGAAAGTCGGCCTAAGCTTGTTAGCCGACCTGGCCGAACCGATTCTGGCCTGCCATGCCGAGCAACTGGGACACCTATCCCGACAGCGATTACGCGAGCTGAGTGCTCTGCTTCGAGCGGCACGAGAACCCCACGAAGCCGCCGGCAGTAGTTGGATGTGATTGACCGTATTTCAATTTTTCCGGAGTCTGACCATGACCATTGCAACGAGCAAAACCGATGTGGTAGTCATCGGCGGCGGGCCGGCCGGCAGCACTGTTTCCACGTTGGTTGCGCAAAAGGGCTACAAAGTCCGGCTCTTTGAACGCGAAAAGTTTCCGCGATTTCACATCGGGGAGTCTCTGATACCTGAAACCTATTGGGTGCTCGATCGGCTCAAAATGCTCGACAAAATGAAAAAGAGCAGCTTTGTCCATAAGCACAGCGTTCAATTTGTGAACGCGCAGGGTAAACAATCCGCCCCCTTTTACTTCTCCGACAACAAGCCGCACGAATGCTCGCAGACCTGGCAGGTGGTGCGCAGTGAATTCGATCTGATGATGCTGCGTAATGCCCAAGAGCAAGGCGTCGAGGTCAATGAAGAGACTCGCGTTCTTGAAGTTCTTTTTGATAACCATCGAGCAAGTGGCGTTAAGATCCAGAAAAAGGACGGCAGCCAGGAAGAGATACGAGCTTCGGTTGTCGTGGACGCCAGCGGCCAGAGCACCATGCTGCAAAATCGTCTGAAGCTTCGCGTTTGGGATCCGGTGTCTGAATAAAGGCGCTGTCTGGACCTATTGGGAAAACGCCTACCGCGACACGGGCAAGGATGAGGGCGCCACGATCGTAATTCAAACACCCAATAAAAAGGGTTGGTGGTGGTATATCCCGTTGCACAATAACACGGTGAGTGTGGGCGTCGTCGCTCCCTTTGACTATTTATTCAAAGGACGCGGCAGCCACGAGCAAATCTATAACGAAGAGCGCGATGCCACTCCCGACATTATGCGCCGTACGGAGTCGGCTACGCACAAGACCGGTTATTTTGCCACGAAGGATTACTCGTATCGGTCGAAAGAGTGTGCGGGCGATGGCTGGGTGCTGATCGGCGATGCCTTTGGCTTCCTCGATCCGCTCTACTCCTCAGGTGTGTTATTGGCACTCAAATCGGGTCAACTCGCAGCAGACGCTATTTGCGATGGCTTGGCATCGGGCGATACATCGAAAGAAAAGATCGGCGCCTGGGGAGGCCCTTTCAACCAGGGCGTTGATCGAATGCGCCGGCTTGTCTGCGAATACTACGATGGCTTCAGCTTTGGCAAGTTCATCAAGAACTATCCCGATCTGAAGAATACCGTGACGGATCTGTTGATCGGCGATCTCTTCACCGATCGGGTTGACCAGGTTTGGGAACCGATGGAATCCACCTACGACGAGCGTAAAAAGCGAATCCCGGTTTGGGAAGAAGGTTCGCATGCGGCTACGGAGCCTACGAAAGTGAACGAGCTTTTTCTGCCTGCGGGGGCGCGACCTTGATCGCAGACACGACGCGCCAAACGCTCGCGGCTAAAAGGCGAACTTTAGCCGCGAGCCTGTGGCGAGCGCGATTGCACGCCGGACGCTCGCCACAGGCTCGCCGCTAACAGGCTTTGATTCGTTGGAGTACATTTCCTGAATGCCTCTGAAATTCTGACGCATCTGCTGTTGGCCCTGTCGGCAATTATCGCCTTAGGGTATTTACTTGGACAATTGTTGCATCTCATTGGCCAGCCGCCTGTTATCGGCGAAGTGGTTGCCGGCATTTTGCTCGGCCCGACTTTACTAGGTGATATATCGCCAGAAGCCTATCAGTATTTTCTGCCTACTCCGGTCGTTCCATTTCTAAATAGCGTAGCGCAGCTCGGCGTAGTCCTTTATATGTTTGTGCTTGGGTTGGAGCTCGATGCTCAGTCCATACGTAAGCGGGCTCGCGCCACCCTTTTGATTTCGTTTGCAAGCGTCGCCGTTCCTTTCGCCCTGGGTATTGCTTTAGCCGTTTATTTGCACCCGCATCTTTCGAGCGCCGCGACGCCTTTTCCCGCGTTTAGCCTTTTTGTCGGAGTCGCCTTGGCCGTAACTGCTTTTCCGGTGTTGGCACGAATTCTGGCGTATCGGAAAATTCAGAAGACGGCACTTGGCAGCATGGCACTCGCTATTGCTGCAGCAAACGATGCCCTGGCCTGGTGCCTTCTGGCAATCGTCGTCGGCATTGCTCGCGCAGGCTGCCGATGGTTTTCTGATCGCGCTGGGTGCAGCTGTCTTTGTTCTTGTCATGCTGATGATCGTGGGGCCGAGCGCACGACGCATCCTCAATCGCTCGAATGGTGACACCGTCGGAAGGGGCGCTGTCACGCTTCTTTTTGTCGCTATGCTTCTGTCTGCTCTGACTGCGGAGTGGATCGGCATCCACGCGCTGTTTCGGCGCCTTCCTATTCGGCGCCATTATCCCGCACGATAGCCCGGTCGCGCAACGGGTATCAACGAAGTTGGAAGAAATAACGACGATTTTCTTTCTGCCGGCTTTTTTCGCACTCTCCGGAATGCGCACTGAGATCGGCCTTCTTCAGAGCTCGGTAGATTGGATCTATTGCGGACTGATTATCACCGTAGCCACTGCCGGCAAAATCGGTGGGACATTTCTAATTGCCAGATTGACGGAGCAAAACTCACGCGACGCTCTGACTCTCGGAATCTTGATGAACACTCGGGGACTGATGGAACTCATTGTCCTGAACATCGGCCTGGATCTGAAAATCATTTCGCCCAAACTCTTCGCCATGATGGTCATCATGGCACTGGCGACAACTCTCGCGACAACTCCGCTGTTGCAGTTGCTCGGCAAGTTAAAGAAAGTCGCCGTTAAGTGATCAATGTATTTCACCGGCATCGTTCTCGTCACATCGATCAATAGAATGACATCCGTACTTATGGTCAACGATCCGCTTCGAGGAGATGCCACCATGATGCCTTTGAACCGTCGGGAGATGTTGAAGGTCGCCGGGGCCGGGGCTGCATTGCTTGCCGTGCCCTCGCTGGGCGTCGCTGCCGAGGACAAGCTGTTCGAACTGCCCAAGTTGCCGTACGCTTTTGATGCTCTTGAGCCGAGCATCGATGCGAAGACGATGGAGATCCACCACGATCGCCATCACAAGACTTATGTTGACAACCTGAACAAGGCCGTCGCCGGAACGGAGTGGGCAGGCAAGTCGATCGAAGAAATTCTGATGAGTCTGGACAAGCTGCCCGAGGCGAAGCGCACGGCCATCCGCAACAATGGCGGCGGCCACTATAACCATTCGCTGTTCTGGAAGATGATGTCGCCCAAAGGGGGCGAGCCGGCCGGCGCTGCCGCCGCCGCCATCAAAGCAGCGTTTGGCGATGCGGACAAAATGCTGGCCGACTTGAAAGCAGCGGCACTGGCTCGCTTCGGCAGCGGGTGGGGTTGGGTCATCGCCGACAAAGAGGGCAAGCTGAAGATCGTCAGCACTCCGAACCAGGACAACAGTTTAATGGACGGCAGCGGCGCTCCGATCCTGGGCGTCGATGTCTGGGAACATGCCTACTACTTGAAGTATCAGAACAAGCGAGCAGACTATATTGACGCCTTTTTCAAGGTCGTTAATTGGGAATTCGTTGGTTCTCTTTATGATGCCGCGAAGAAAGGCTGAGGGGTGCGCGCCAAATCAGGTTACCGAACTTGCTAATTTAAACCCAATTGGCAAGTTATTCTGCGCGATTTTTAACCATAGCGCGGCCTGCTCCAACCACACACTAACCCGAAGCGTAATCGAGGCGCGGCCCTGAAGCGTTAGCGTTAGTGTGAACAAAATAACGCTAACGCTTCGGGGATTACCTCGCTAACGCGTCGGGTTAGTGTGACATGCTGTCCATATGAGTTTGGCGCCCTTTCGGGCGCAAATGCAAGCGGCTGAGCGGCTACTTCAATTCCACATTCCAGTAAGCGCTATCCAGGAACGATTGCCAGGAGACGTACTTCTTCTGCGAGAGCTTCATGCTCAGCAGCGGGCTGCGCTTCGGCTTCTCCGGCTTTCGGATCAGCGTCAGGTGTGCCTGCTTCGGCGTTCGCCCTCCCTTACGGACATTGCAATCCACGCACGCGCAAACGATATTCTCCCACGTTGTCTTGCCGCCCTGGCTGCGCGGCAGCACGTGATCGAGACTCAATTCCGACATGGGGAACTTCTTGCCGCAATATTGGCACTGATTGCTGTCGCGAGCAAAGATGTTCCGGCGGTTGAACTTCACGTTCTGCTTCGGCAAACGCTCGTAGCTCAGCAGACGGATGACACGCGGCGCTTGGATTTCCGAAGTCGCCGTGCGAATCCAATCATCTTCTTCCTTGCGGAAGTGCTGAGCGCGGAATTCCGAAACTTCACGCCAGGTGCTGAAATCGTAAGTCTGATAGATGCCATCTTCGAGCGTGACGACTTCAGCGAGATCCTTGAAGAGAAGACAAAACGCCCGGCGGACGGAGATTACATGCACCGCCAGAAACATTTTGTTCAAGACGAGCACGCTTGCGTCCAAGGCCGAGTGATTAACGACATTCATAAAGGCGTCGATCCTTTCTCTAGGGCCCAGGTTCCGGATGGTGGCGTTCCCTTGCTTTCCTACCGATAACGACGCTTCGGCGTAAACGAAGGTTCGAGTTGAAGTGATAATAGCAGGATCGCACGAAGGAATGCAAGAATCCACTACCTCATTATAGAGCAAGCTTCATCACAATTTCATTATCCTGTTAAGCGGTCTGGTGTTGATTGTCACGCAAAACGTCCCGTAACGGATTGTACCTTTCTTAAAATAGATTGGCATGCGACCGCCACTTCGATTAGACTCACTTTTGACTATTCCGATTTGCGGCGGGTTCACGGCTGCGCTCTGTCTGCCGGGACTCATCTCCCTTTCGGAACAGATGCGCCGCGACGTCGTCAACTGCCTGGCCCCCGATTTCCGGCATGATAACATCGTTGAAAATATTGTTCGCTGCCTGCGAGGTGGACGCGATCGCGGCCATTTCCGACCGCCTTGCGCCTGACTACCAACTGAAATCCCGGAATGTCTTTACGTTCGAAGAACTCGAGCGGGAGTTGACGTCGGGAGATTGCCATTTGATCGTCGTCTCTTTCAATGGAGAACTATCTTTAGAACGGCTTCTGAGTGAAAAGGAGAACGCCCGTCAACTACCGGCGATATTCGTCCTTTGCGACGAAGACTCGGAAGTGCAGGCGCTCGAAGCGGTCCGACGCGGGGCGGACGAAGTCATTCGCCTGGATGACCTGCGGCGATTGCTTCCAGCGGTCGCCCGAGCCCTGCGGAATGCCGAGCGAAAGTCAGCGTTCGCTTCCAGGGCGCGGGGCCGTCGCCGATTTCCGAAAGCCGGCTTCGCGAAACCGAGCAATGGCGTTCACTGCACGTTCAACAATCTCCGCTCGGCGCCATCAACTGGAATCAACATGGGCAGGTTGTCGCCTGGAACCCCTCGGCCGAGCGTATCTTTGGTTACAAGGCCAAAGAGGCCATGGGGCGCCACCTGAACTTCATCATCCCCGTCGATGAGCGCCCGCATGTCGATGCGATCTGGCACGCCTTGGTGACGCAATCGGGTGGCTCGCGCAGCACGAATCAAAACGTGCGTAAAGACGGGGGATTTATCGCGTGCGAATGGTATAACACTCCGTTGATTGATGGAGCGGGTGAGACGATCGGCGTTGCATCTCTGGTGCAGGATGTGACGGAAATTCGCCGGAACGAAGATGCGATTCGGCAGATGAATGTCGAGCTCGAAGCGCGCGTTGCCAAGCGTACTGTCCAACTGGCCGACGCCAACAAAGAGCTGGAATCTTTCTGTCACTCCGTGTCGCACGACTTGCGAGCGCCATTGCGCTCGATTGACGGCTTCAGCAAATTGTTGCTCGAAGATTTCTCCGACCGCCACGATGCCTTAGGACTCGATTACCTCAAGCGCGTTCGAGCGGCGAGTCAGCGGATGGGTAGGCTGATCGACGATCTCTTAAGCCTATCGCGCATCAATCGTGGCGAACTGCGCCGGATCCAAGTGGATCTCGGACCGATCGCCCGACGAATTGCCGATCGGTTGAAAACGACCCAAGGCGAACGTCAGATCGAATGGGTGATGGCTGCTACGGTTCCCGCCCGCGGCGACAAAAACTATCTGACGATCCTGCTCGACAATCTGCTCGGCAATGCCGTGAAATATACGGGTCGGAAAACGGTTGCCCGCATCGAGTTCGGCATGCTTCCAGACGAAGCGCCTGCGGTTTACTTCGTCAAGGACAACGGCGCCGGTTTTGACATGTCGCTTGCCGATAAATTATTTCAACCGTTTCAGCGGTTGCACGCCCCCAGCGAATTTGAAGGCCATGGGATCGGGTTGGCCACCGTACAGCGGATCGTCCAGCGGCACGGAGGGCGTATCTGGGCCGATGCGGCTGTAGATCAAGGGGCGACTTTCTTGTTCACGCTCGAAGCGCCGCCGCTCGATGCCATTCCGCTGAAAGCGCAGCCGGAGGAGCCCTCGTGAATAAAGGCGTAATCCTGCTTGTGGAAGACAACCCCGATGATGTCGCTCTCACTCGGCGCGCTTTCGCCAACAATAAGATCACCAATGAGCTGATCGAAGCGCGGGATGGAGTCGAGGCGATCGATTACCTGTTCGGAACCGGCGCCTACGCCGGCCGCAATACCGCCATTCTTCCTGCCATTATCCTGCTCGACCTGCACCTGCCCCGCTTAGATGGATTGGAGGTTCTCAAGCGAATTCGGAGCGACCCCCGCACCAAGCGCGTCTGTGTCGTTATCCTCAGTTCATCAATCGAGGATCGCGATGTCTGTGAATGCTACGCGGAGGGCGCCAACAGCTACGTTCACAAACCGGTTGATTTTGATGAGCTTATTTCCGTAATCGGCTGCATCAGCCTGTATTGGCTGACGGTCAATCGGTTTCCCGCTTTCCATGTGGGGGGCCACGCATGAGCCAGCCATTGCGAGTATTGTTCGTCGAGGATTCTGAAGACGATGTGAGCCTCTTCGTCCACGAGCTGACTCGAGGCGGCTTTGAACCGCGCGTCGAACGGGTGCAAACGGCCCGTGCGTTTCGCGAATCCCTGATGAACGACGAGTGGGATGTCGTCGTGTCGGATTATTCCATGCCCGGTTTCAACGGGCTGCAGGCTCTCAAAATCCAAACCGAGCTCGCGCCGGAGATACCTTTCATCCTGATGTCGGGGACCGTAGGGGAAGCGATCGCGATTGATTCGATCAAAGCCGGGGCCAGCGACTATCTGATGAAGGACAATTTGATCCGCTTCGTCCCCGCAGTGAATCGCGCCTTGCGCGAAGCGGCCGAGCGTCGGGTCCATCGCCGCGCAGTCGTGTCGCTTCGCGAAAGCCAGGCGATGCTTTCCCTGATTTACAACAGCACTTCGGATTATCTGATTCTGTTTTCCGTGTTGCCGGACGACAGCTATCGGATTGCTTCCGTCAATCAGACGTTTCTCGATTTCGCGAGGGGAATGCTCGCCTCAAACGCATCGCCCGCCATCGTCGGCCGTCGTATGGAGGAGGTCGCGGAATCGATATTTCATTGCAAGCCCGAAACGACGGACTTGTTGCGCGAAAAATGTTCGTTGGCCAAGCGCGAAAAAAGGCCTCTCGCTTTCGAGACGGTTTTCGAGCTGCCGGGACGGCGGATGTTTGTGGAGCTGACGCTGATCCCGGTCAGCAGTCAGGAGGCGGGCGGCGAACATCTGCTCTGGTCTTGCCGGGACATCAGTGGTCGCAAAGCGGCCGAGGAGCGCCAGCGCCTTTTGGAATCGCAGCTTCAGCAAGCGAAGAAATTGGAAGCGCTCGGCCAGCTCGCCGGCGGCATCGCCCACGACTTCAACAATTTGCTCACCGGGATTCTCGGCTACGGCGAACTCGTCAAAAGCGCGGTCGCGTCGAATGGGACGCTGCAAGGCCAGGTAGACCAAATTCTCCATGCGGCCTATCGGGCCAAAGATCTCGTACGGCAGATCCTGGCATTCAGCCGTCGAGAGGCAGCGTCACGCGAGCCGGTCTACCTGGAGCCTATCATTCGAGAGGCGCTCGACCTGATCCGCGCTTCCGCGCCTGGCACTATCCGCATCGAAACATCGTTCGCGCCGTCCCTGCCGCCAATCCTCGGCAATGCCTCCCAGTTGCATCAGGTGCTCATCAATCTCTGCACCAACGCCGTGCAAGCTATGGAAGAAGGCGGCCTGCTCAGCGTCTCCGCCGAAACTTCTCACGTTGATGCGGCTTTTGCTCGAAACCACCCGCCGCTCCGAGAAGGCGACCATGTTCGCTTATCGATCGGCGACACCGGCCCGGGGATCGCATCAACTGCCATGGAGCATCTGTTCGAACCCTTCTTTACGACGAAACTGCCCGGCGCCGGCACTGGACTTGGTTTGGCCGTGGTTCATGGCATCGTGCTTGGCCATGAGGGAACGATCACCGTTTATAGTAGGCCGGGGGAAGGGAGCCGCTTTCAAGTCTACTTGCCGTCTTCGGATGTCCTGCCCGATTCAGCGACTTCTATAACCCGCAAATTCCCGGTGGGACACAACGAGCGGATTTTGCTCGTCGACGATGAAGTGGGAATCGTCACTCTAGCCTTCACGGTATTACAGCGGATTGGCTATCACCCGGTCTCATTCACGAACGCGATGGATGCACTAAAGGCTTTCTCCGAGGATCCATCCTCATATGCGGCCGTCATTACAGACCTGACGATGCCCAAACTGAACGGCGTCGACTTGGCAAAAGCGATTCATGATTTGCGACCCGAAATCCCGATCATCCTGACGAGCGGTTACAGCGGCGCCATTGACGAAGGGCGAATCGCCCGCTCCGGCTTTTGCGAGGTCGTCGGTAAGCCGTTTGCCATGCGAACGTTAGCCGAGGCGCTGCATCGGGCATTGCAGGGAAAAGGGAATACGAGCGCGGGTTGAGCCGAGCGCACTTAAAAAATGGAGCGTACGTGGCGGCAGGCCTCCCGGCCTGCCTAAGACAATCGCGATGCCGCTTTATTCACCAACGTAGGGAAGCAGGCCCATGAATCGAGCGCGCTTGACAGCCACGCTGAGGGCACGTTGATAGGTGGCGCAAGTGCCGCTGCGCTTACGACTGAACAGTTTTCCCTGACTGGAACAGAGCTTCTTCAGGCTAGGGACGTCTTTGAAATCGACGAACGCCGGCCGTGGACAGCCTTCTTTGGTGCAGAATCGGCACCGGTTCTTCTTATTACGGCCCAGGTTCTTCTTAATCATGCGTCGCTCGACCTCTCGATACAACAATGCCCCATAAATGTTCAAATCAATCGGAAGGGGTAAAGTAGGATTCGCGACGGGGAGTGTCAACGGGGTGGAGCGAAAAACATTGGTTCAAATTCTCTCGGCAATCGATGTGACCGCCATGCTTGCCCGCTCCATGATTTCAAGCTGCTCCATTTTTCTCTTGCATCTGTTCCCGTAAGATTATGGGAGTGATTGGTCAAATAGGACTTTTTAGTCCGACGACTTCACTACCAGACTGTCTGCCCCTGCGAGACGCGTTTCATGCCAGCCGATTTCCTAAGCATCCTTCAAGATCGTGTTCTCATCCTCGATGGCGGCATGGGGACCAGTCTGCATCGGTATCACCCAACCGAGGCCGATTGGGGGCATGCGCCGGATGGCAAGACGCTGCTGAATCTTTCCGATGCCCTAGCTTATACGCACCCGAACTGGATTCGCGAGATTCACGAAGGTTTCTTTGCCGCCGGCTGCGATGCCGTCGAGACCAACACGTTCAACGCCAACAAGGTCGGGCTCGGCGAGTTCGGCATGGTCGACAAGCTCGACGAGATCAATCGCCTCAATGTCCGCATCGCCAAGCAAGCGGCGGCTAAGTTCAGCACGTCGGCCCGGCCGCGCTTTGTCGTCGGTTCGATTGGGCCTGGCACCAAGATGCCCTCCATGCTCGACAAGTCGATCTGGATCGATTTCGACACGCTGGCGGACGCTTATCGCCCGCAAATCGTGGCGCTGATCGAAGAAGGCGTCGATGCGCTGCTCATCGAAACCTGCTTCGACATTTTGCAATCGAAGTGTGTGGCCATTACCGCCATCGAGGAGATGAAAAAGCGCGGCGTCAAAATCCCCTTGATGGTGCAAATCACCATCATGCAAGCGGACCAAAAGATGTTGCCCGGCACGGACATCGCCGGGGCCTTGACGACGCTCGAATGCTTCGACGAGATCGACGTCATCGGCCTGAACTGCGCTGTTGGCCCAGACTTGATGCTTACCTCGATTCGTCATCTGAGCCAGTTTTCCAAGAAGCATATCAGCGTGCTGCCGAACGCGGGCCTTCCCGAATCGCGCGGCGAAGAGACCTACTTCCCACTGCAACCGAACGAACTGGCCGACTGGTTGGAACGCTTCGTCAGCGAGTTCGGCGTCAGCATCGTCGGCGGCTGTTGCGGCACGACGCGCGATCATCTCGCTGTTGTCGTCGATCGGCTCTATGGCAAGAAGGCTGCAACGCGCACGCCAACTTACGTCCCCGCAGCATCCAGTCTGCTTGGCTCGATGGAGTTCGCGCAAGTTCCCCGCCCACTGCTCGTTGGCGAACGCACGAACACGAACGGGTCGCGCAAATTCAAGCAACTCCTGGAGAAAGAAGATTGGGATGGCCTCGTCGATATGGCCCGTGAGCAGGAGCGCGAAGGCGTCCACATCTTGGATGTCTGCACTGCCTATGTCGGCCGCGATGAAGTGCGCGACATGAAGGAGGTGATGAAGCGCTACAACGCCATCCTTTCCAAGCCGTTGATGATCGACAGCACCGAATGGCAGGTGCTCGAAGCGTCGCTGAAACTCTGCTCGGGCAAGGCGATCATCAACTCGATCAACCTGGAAGATGGCCGTAAGAAACTCGACATTGTCGTGCCGTTAGCGAAGAAGTACGGCGCCGCCCTGGTCGCCTTGACCATTGACGAGGTCGGCCAAGCAGACACGGCCGAATGGAAGTTCGACGTCGCCAAGCGCATCTACGATATTTGCGTGAATGAGTACAAGGTTCCGCCGACCGATCTGCTCTTCGATCCGCTCGTCTTCCCGGTATCGACC
Organism: uncultured Planctomycetota bacterium; assembly: GCA_963718635.1. Taxonomy (GTDB): domain Bacteria; phylum Planctomycetota; class Planctomycetia; order Gemmatales; family Gemmataceae; genus JAIOQJ01. Next base: position 1,866,256 of record OY970367.1, read on the forward strand.
GGCCAGGAGCAGACGCGCAAGAGTGCCATCGCCACCTTTGAATCGATCAAGCTTATCAAGCACGGGCTGCCGGGAGCGCTCACACATGTCGGGCTCTCCAATTGCAGCTTTGGCCTGTTGCCTTACACGCGTCAAGTGCTTAATAGCGTTTATTTGCACTACGCCCTCGAATACGGCCTCGATTCGGCCATCCTGCACGCGGCCAAGATCATGCCGTTGGCCCGTATTGACGACGAAGGGCGTGAACTCTGCCGGCGTTTACTCTTCGATGAACGCGACAAGGGCGACCCGCTGCAACAATTGATCGAACACTATGCCGACAAAAAGGGCGAAGCCAAATCGAAGACCGGTAGCCTGGGCGAGACCGTTGAAGAGCGATTGAAGCAAGCGATTATTCAAGGCCGTCGCGAATCGCTTCTTGTCGACCTGGATCTTGCGCGCGAAAAACATTCGCCGATCGACATCATCAACAAGATCCTGCTCGATGGCATGAAGGTGGTCGGCGACTTGTTCGGCAGCGGCCAGATGCAGTTGCCGTTCGTGCTGCAATCGGCGGAAGTTATGAAAGCCTCCGTCGCCTATCTCGAAAAGTTCATGGAGAAAGTCGCAGGTCAAGAGAAGGGCAAGATCGTCCTGGCCACCGTTAAAGGCGACGTTCACGACATCGGCAAGAATTTGGTCGACATCATCCTCACCAACAACGGTTACAAGGTTTACAACCTGGGCATCAAGCAGCCGATTGAAAACATGATCGCCGAGTTTCAGAAGACCGATGCCGACGCCATCGGCATGAGCGGGCTATTGGTGAAATCGACCGTGATCATGAAGGAAGACCTAATAACGATGAACGAGCGCCGATTTGGGACCGCCCGTCATCTTGGGTGGGGCTGCCTTGAACCGCCGTTACGTCGAGCAAGATCTGCGTGCGATCTACAAAGGATCGCTCTACTATGGCGAAGACGCCTTCGACGGCCTGCGGATCATGGACCAGATCGTCAATCGCAAGAAGCTGGAAAAGCTCGGCAGCTCCGCTCTCAAGGGCGTTGCTTCTCGGCAGACTCAGGATGTTGCCCAACCGCTTTACGTGCCTCGCGAAACCTGCGAACCTGCTACGAAAACGAAGAGCGACAAGCGAAGCAACTTGCCTCCGGCGCCGAATGTTCCCGCTGCGCCTTTCTGGGGAACCCGCATCCTCACAGACATCAAGGTTCCTGATCTTTTCCAGTTCATCAACGAACGAACGCTGATCGGGACCCAATGGCAGTTCCGTAAGAACAACGTGGCGCCCAAGGAATATGACCGGCAGATGCGCGAAGTCGCCTATCCGGCTCTCGAACGCATCAAGAAAATGTGCCTGGGTGAAAACATCCTTCAGCCCGCTGTGATCTACGGCTTCTTCCCTTGCGCCAGTGACGGCAACGACCTGATCATCTACCAGGAAGACGGCCGCACGGAGAAGCTGCGCTACACGTTTCCGAGGCAAGACCATGCCGAGTTTCTTTGTTTGAGCGACTTTTTCCGACCCGCGAACAAGGACGCATTTGCGCCCGACGTCGTCTCGTTCATGGCGGTCACCATGGGCCATGAAGTAAGCCGACGCGCGAAAGAGCTCTTCGATGCCGACCGCTATATGGATTACCTCTATCTGCACGGGATGGGAGTCGAGACCGCCGAGGCGCTGGCCGAGTGGTTCCATCAATATCTTCGCCGCGAATGGGGCATCGGCGGCGATGACGCGAAGAGCATTCCCAAGCTGTTCAAGAAGCACTACCGAGGCTGCCGTTATGCATTCGGCTATCCCGCTTGTCCCGACCTGTCCGACCAGGCTAAGCTTTTTCAATTACTGGAACCCGAACGAATCGGCCTCCATCTGAGCGAACAGTTCCAACTGGAACCGGAGCAATCGACGACCGCACTGGTGGCACATCATCCGCTGGCGAAGTATTTCAACGTGTAGCGACCATCTGCTTCCATCACTTTCCCACGATTTTCTAGGGAAAGCCCTTCGGGAAATATTTCCCGAAGGGTCAGTGAAAAGCATGACGGCTGGCTTTTGGGCAGGCAAGCCAAGGGACGTTGTCGCTTCGGCCGGCCGGGAGGCCTGTCGCCACCTATCGCCAAGACACGCTTGAGGAAATATTCCCTCAAGCGTTCTTTTCGTGGCGGCTCCCGGCCTGCCCCTTCTGCGCTCAAATTCCGTTTTCGATCACTCGTTTTCCCACGATTTTCTCGGGTTTCACCTTCTGGAAATATTTCCAGAAGGCGGCACGTCAGAATGACGGGCGATTGATCGTTAATTGTTTGAGCAAGGGATGAGCGCGACGCTATTCCAAAACTTATTGTTCGTTTTCCCACGATTTAATTGGAAAGTCCCTTCCGGAAATATTTCCGGAAGGGTCTCTCGCAAGTGGGGACAGACCTCCCGGCCTATCCTCTTCCCTCTCGTTTGAAGACCCCGCGTCGAAAGTTTGCACCGAGGCGCGGTAAAACCACAGGCCCTCGTGGCTAGGCTCTGCCTAGTCACGAGTCGTCGAGGCTCTGCCTCGCGGATGCTAAATTTCAAGCGTCGCTGCGAATTAATCAAACTGCCGATTTGACGTTCCGGTTAGCGCGAATGTTGTTTGCACCACACATACGCGAGGCAGAGCCTCGACGCCCCGTTACGCGGCAGAGCCGCGTAACGAGATTAACACATTGGCTAGCCGGTACGCGAAGCCTTACCAAACTTCCGACGCTGGCGCGTCCTGCTAATAAAAGCTGGACGCGCACCTTGTACTAGCTTAGGCGCGCTGTTTTTGAGAAATCTTTTTTCGAGCATCAAGCTAGGCACAATACTAATTGCCGAAGTCTGTGATGACCTGTCCATCATCGCGGCTGTGGATCAGTTGATAGTTGAGTCGGGAGATGCTGTTTTTGACAAAACGGACGCTGCCGTCCGCAAAGACGGCAAAGGCGCCCCCCGGGTGGAAACTCTTCATCGTAACCTGCTGGCTGCTGTTGACGAACGCGCCCATGCCGTTCGCGGGATCGTCGTGCCCTTCAAAGATGTCGTCGTAGCCGCTTAAGCTGGAGTTGGGCCCGGGAGAGTCCGCGCGACCGCTGCCGGCGTTGATGCTGGCGCCGCACTGTCCCATGGCCCAAGTGCCACGCGGATCCGAGGCGATGGTTCCTGCGCGAATCTCGTCGATCAATACGGTGTTCGAAGTGCCGTCGGGAATGTTTTCGACCGCAACGCTGAAGTTGGCAGTCATCACGCCGGTGCCCGAAACATTTGTTACCGCATAGTTGCTGCCCAAGTTGACGTCGCTGGTATTTTCGGTGAGGGAGTTATTGACAACTTTGATGCCTGCTTCGCCGCCGCCATCGGTGCGAAACATGGCCGCCCCCGCATTGGCGGCATAGTTGCCCCGAGCCCAATTCGCCATCGACCCGTCTTTTGAAGTAAAAGCTGTCTGGTTGAACTTGTCGGACGGGCAAAGGTAGACTTTAACCTTGGTCGTGGCAATGCTGCGCCAACCGCTATCACCGTTGCTCATATAATTGGCGACGCTGGAGGCAGCGGTTTCGTACAGATTTCCCTGTTCGATGTAGGGAAGCAAGAGCACTGCCCAGTTAGGCCCGAAGTTCACATTGTGCTTGTTCGGAACGGTAACCCCCGGCTGAAACATCGCCGCAGGCGGCAGTCGGCCTATGCTGCTTTCGTAATTGTGCAAAGCCACGCCGATCTGCTTCATATTATTTTGGCAGCTTGTGCGTGCGGCGGCTTCGCGAACTTTTTGAACTGCGGGGAGAAGCAACCCGATCAGGATCGCGATTATCGCGATAACCACAAGCAGCTCGATCAGGGTGAAAGCCCTGCAGCGTTCAGATCGAAGATTCATGGCGGAGAGGTTCCGGCAAGGGAGTTAAGGCAACGAGGAATGTCGATGAGGGCTGTGTCTGAATTGTAAACTTCAGATTGGTAAAAAGCAAAGGCAATCGGCGTACCAACGAATTCGGGTGCGCCAACCGATTCTGACGAATTGTTGGAAGGAGCGCGGAGCGTTTCCTACCCTCCCCCTGGCTTTGTAGGGGAGGGCAGGGTGGGGGCAGAGCATCTTGCTCGAAAACAAACGATTTGGCAGTCGCAGCCTTTCCCCGCACCCTGCCCTCCCCCCGCAAAGCCGACGCAAAGCCGGGGGAGGGTGGGAAGGCGGGCCTCCATTTTGCCAAAATGGGTTGGCGCACTCGCCGACCCGGGCAACTCGGAAGCTGCTTTTTCCAGTCCTCCTCGGCTTTACCGTCGCCTGGCGCCCACACTAATCGCCTTGGCCCACCGGACTTCAGGCGAGTCTGACGACTTCCGTTACACACTCGCTTGGAAGTCTGACGACTTCCGCTACGCAGCACCTTTCTCCCAAACCATCTCCACTTCAACCTCGTCTTACCTGAGAGCAGGCTTTTTTGGCGCGCGCAAAGTGCGTATATTGATTGTCCCGTCGAGTGGGTGATCTCTCCCGGTTTTCAAGCAAGTGCGAGATAAGACCATGAAGTACAAGAACCCGATTCGAATCGTGTTGGCGCTGGTTGCCGTCACAACGATTGCCATTGTCGTGGGCGCTGGGCCGCGGGATGCGGAGTGGAAGAAGGTGAATGAAGCCGTGAATAAAGGCCTGCCGAAAACCGCCATCGAACTGTTGCAGCCGATCATCGATCAGGCGATTCGCGACAAGGCTTATCCGGAAGCGATCAAGGCGATTGCCAAGAAGATCGCCCTCGAAGGGAACATTCAAGGAAACAAGCCGGAAGAGAAGATTACGCGAATGCAGGCAGAGGTGGAGAAAGCGCCGGCGGAAATGAAACCGATGATGGAGGCCTTGCTCGCCAACTGGTATTGGCATTTCTTTCAGCAGAATCGCTATCGCTTCATGCATCGCACCATGACTGGCGAGTCGCCGGGCGGCGACATCATGACCTGGGATTTGCCGCGCATCTTGGGAGAGATCGATAAGCAATTCGTTAAAGCCCTGTCGCATGAGAAAGAGCTAAAGGCCACGCCCATCGCCACCTACGATGCGCTGTTGGAAAAGGGGAGCGTGAGCGACAACTATCGGCCGACCCTGTACGACTTCGTCGTACACGATGCCCTTGCCTTCTACAGCACCCCGGAGCAGGCGGGTTCGAAGGCGGACGACACCTTTGAACTGCTCGCCACCATGCCGATTTTTGCCCCGGCCAACGAGTTCCGCAAATGGGAAATCAACACCACCGATGCCGAGTCGCGCATCGTCAAGGCGATCAAGCTCTATCAGCAGTTGCTGCAGTTTCACGAGAAAGACACGGATCAAAGCGCCTACCTCGATGCCGATCTGCTTCGACTTCACTTCGGCTATCAGACAGCCTTCGGTGATGAAAAGAAGGCAACCTACAAGGCCGTGCTCAAACAGTTTGCCGACAAGAACGCCAAGCACGAATTGTCGTCGCAGGCGCTTTACGATCTGGCTGTCGTCATGCAGAGTGAAGGCGATCTGGTGGAAGCGCACCGGCTAGCGCAGCAAGGCGAAAAAGCCTTTCCCAAGTCGGTCGGCGGCATTCAATGCTTCAACCTGATCTGGCAAATTGAAATGCCCGCCATCGGGATCAGCACCGAGCGCAGTCTGGAACAAGCCGATGGCCGGCATCAGCGTTAGCTATCGCAATATCTCGGAAGTCTATTTTCGGCTAGTGAAGGGCGACTACGAAGGCAGGCTGAAATCATCCAACTATCGGCCCGAATACCTGCATCAACAGGGTGACCGCGATGCCTTGATCATCGCCAAGCCTGAATTGGCGTGGTCGGCGACCCTGCCAGTAGCTGAAGACTACCAGATGCGGACGGAGATTCTGCCCGCCCCGAAAGACCTGAAGCCCGGCTTCTATTGGTTGCTCTCCAGCCACGATAAGAATTTCAGCAACACCAACAACGTCGTCGAATTCACCGATATTTGGGTCAGCGATCTGGCGCTGGTGATGCGCAATCGTCAGGGCGAGGGCATCGTCGAAGGGTTCGTGCTCGATGCCAACAGTGGCGACCCCATCGCCAACGCCGATGCCCAAGTCTGGATCCGTGAACGCAACAATCACTTTCGGCCGCTGGAGACGATCAAGAGCGATAAGAACGGCCTGTTTACCGCGCGGTTCAAAGCCGACAACGGCTACCTCGTGTTAGCCAGCCATAATGGGCAGCAACTTTCGACCGGCAACGATTATTACCTGTACGAATTCGACAACAAGCCCCATCCCTACAAACACACCGTTTTCTTCACCGATCGCTCGCTCTATCGGCCCGGGCAGACCATCTCCTATAAGGGCATCTGCATCGCGGTCGACCCGAATGAGGACAATTACAAGACGCTGAGCAATCATGCCGTCGACGTGATGTTTATAGATGTAAATGGCAAAGAAATTTCGCGCCAAACGTTGAAGTCCAACGAATACGGCTCGATCTCCGGGAGCTTCATGGCGCCGCGAGATCGCCTGATGGGGCGCATGATAATCCACACTCAGGGCGATGCGCCGGGCCAAGCTGTCTTCAACGTGGAAGAGTACAAACGGCCCAAGTTCCAAGTCACGCTCGATGCTCCTAGAACACCCGCCAAACTGAACACGCAAGTGCAGCTTTCCGGCAAGGCGATGGCCTACACCGGGGCGGCTATCGGCGGCGCCAAGGTTGCTTATCGCGTCGTGCGCGAGACGCAATTCCCCGACTGGTACGGCCACCGTTACTGGTGGAGGCCGATCAACAACAACCCGCCGCAAGAGATTGCCCACGGCATCGTGGCTACGGAAGCGGACGGTTCGTTCCCGATTCAATTCATCGCCAAGCCTGATCTGGCGGTTCCCGAAAAGGATGAACCGACCTTCCGCTTCAGCATCTATGCCAGCGTGACGGACACCACAGGCGAAACGCGCACGAGCGAACGCACGGTGCGCGTGGCCTACGCAGCACTTGCCGCCAAACTGCAAGCAAACGATTGGCAGACCGACGCCAAGGAAGTCGAAGTGAAGATCGCCACCACTACGATTGATGGCGAAGCCCAGGCCGCCAAGGTTCGCCTGAAAGTCTTTGCCGTGAAACAGCCGGAGAAGGTGGAACGAGCAAGACTGCTCGACCATGTTGGCTATCGCCACTTTGCGCACGGTAAAGAAGTGGAACCGTTGGCCGACCCCGCCAATCCCAATTCGTGGGGGTTGGGCGAAGAGGTTGCATCCAAGGAAGTCGCCACCAGCGATAAGGGCGAAGCAACAGCCTCATTCAAACTGCCCGCAGGCATGTTCCGCGTCATGCTCGAAACGGAAGATCGCTTCGGCAAAAGGGTAACCGCACGGCTGCCGGTGCAGGTTCTTAAGCCCGACGCGACGGCTCTGAGTCTGAAGCTGCCGAACGTCGTGGCCGCGCCGAAATGGACCTTGGAGCCTGGTGAAGAATTCTCCGCCCTGTGGGGCAGCGGCTACGAAAAAGCGCGTGCGTATATCGAGATCGAACATCGCCGTAAGCTGGTGCAAAGTTTCTGGACCGATGGCGTCAAAACACAGCAGATGGTTAAACAAGCAGTCGATGAAGGAATGCGCGGCGGTTTCACCGTGCGCGTGACGATGGTGCGCGAAAACCGCGCCTATCTGACGACGCACCACGTGGATGTCCCTTGGACGAACAAAGAGCTGACGGTGAAGTGGGAACACTTTGTCTCGAAGCTCGAGCCGGCGGCCAAAGAGACCTTCACTGCCGTGATCAGCGGTCCAGATGCCAAACGCGCTGTGGCTGAGATGGTTGCCACGTTGTACGACGAATCGCTCGACCAATATCTGCCCCACGAATGGCTCAAGCGGTTCAACGTCTTCCGGATTGATCAGCCGAACCTCTTCAGCCAGTTCGAAAACACCCTACACAATTTCCAACAACTGCAGGGCAATTGGCCCAACAAGTATAAGGCCGTCAGCCTTAGCTATCGCCACTTCCCACAAGACTTAGTAGTCAACCTTTGGGGCTATCAGTATTTCGGTCGCAACGGCGGCGCTAAAGGCGATATGATGTACCGCGGCGAAGAGTTGCGCCAATCCCACGATGGCGTGCCGGCCCCGGTGGCGGCGATGGAGCCTCAACTTTCCAACGCTGCCAGGTCACTAGCTCCGATAAGCGGCGACAAAGCCGAACAGGCAGCTAAGCGCGCCGACGATGGCAATGGAGGAGAATTTGTTCCCCCAGCCGGACTCGACTTGGGCAAAGTCGGCGCTCGCAAAAATTTGAACGAGTCGGCCTTCTTCTTCCCCCATGTCGTTTCCGACGCCGAAGGCGTGGTCAAACTCGTCTTCACCATGCCGGAAGCCTTGACCACCTGGAAGTTCCTCGGGTTTGCCCACGATAAAGACCTCCGTTCCGGCCTGTTACAAGACAAAGTCATCACGGCGAAAGATCTGATGATCCAGCCGAATTCGCCTCGTTTCGTCCGGGAAGGCGATCTGCTCGAATTCACCGTAAAGGTGTCAAACCAGTCAGATCAACCGCAGCAAGGCACCGTTCGCCTGACGTTCGCCGACGCTCGCACGAGCAAGTCGGTCGATCACGCCTTGGGCATCGATACGACAGACCAAGTCTTCGACGTGCCTGCCAAGGAATCGCGCACCTTCGCCTGGAAGATGCAAGTTCCCGATGGCATCGGCGCCATGACCTACAAAGCGGTCGGAACCACCGATAGGCTCTCCGACGGTGAAGAGGGTTATCTCCCCTCGCTCTCCCGCCGGGTGTTGGTCACCGAGTCGCTGCCGTTGCCGATTCGCGGCATCCAGACAAAGACTTTTGATTTTGTCAAATTGCGTGAGTCGGCCAATTCGCAGACGATTCAAAGTCAAAGTCTCACCGTGCAAATGGTGTCACAGCCCGCTTGGTATGCTGTGATGGCATTGCCCTATTTGATGGAATATCCCTACGAGTGTGCCGAACAACAGTTCAATCGGCTCTATGCCAATTCGCTGGCCCGCCACATCGCTAACTCCGATCCGAAGATCCGCCATATCTTCGATCAATGGAAAGGGACAGCCGCCCTCGATAGCCCGCTCGAGAAGAACCAGGATCTGAAGATGGTCATGCTCGAAGAGACGCCGTGGGTGCGTCAGGCCATCAAGGAGAGCGAAGCGCGCCGCAACGTCGGCATCCTCTTCGACGACAATCGCCTCAATCAGGAGACGGCTCGCCTGCTGCAAAAACTTAGCGGTATGCAGAATCCCGATGGCCTTTGGCCCTGGTTTCCCGGCGGCCCGAGCAACGAATATATCTCCCTCTATATCACCACGGGCTTCGGCCGCTTACGCCAACTGGGTGTGAAGATGGACGTCGCCCCTGCCCTGAAATCGCTGACTGCCTTGGATGCCTGGATCGACCACACCTATAAGGAGATCCTACGGCATGGCCACCCGGAGAAAAATCATCTAAGTCCTACGATCGCTCTGTATCTCTATGGCCGTAGCTTCTTCCTGAACGATCAGAAGATCGACAACCAGCATCGTCCGGCCGTCGATTATTTCATCGGTCAGGCGAAGCAGTACTGGCTCGAACTCGCCAATCGGCAGTCGCAGGCACATCTCGCCATCGCGCTCAACCGTTGGGCCGACAAGGAAACGCCCAAAGCGATTATGAAATCGATCAAGGAACGCTCGGTCTCGAATGAAGAGATGGGCATGTTCTGGCGCGATACGGAACACTCAGTCTGGTGGTATCACGCTCCGATCGAAACCCAAGCCATGATGATCGAGGCTTTCGCAGAGGTGATGGAAGACTCCGTTGCCGTCGAAGAATGCAAAGTCTGGTTGCTGAAACAAAAACAGACGCAAGACTGGAAAACGACGAAGGCAACCGCCGATGCCGTCTACGGTCTGCTTCTACGCGGCGAGAACTTGCTGAAGTCGGACGCCCTGGTTGAAGTTGACTTGGGCGACACCAAGATTCAGCCCGAAAAAGTAGAGGCCGGCACCGGCTTCTACGAGCAACGTTTCGTCCGCGGTGAAGTAAAGCCAGCCTTCGGCGCCATTACGCTGAAGAAGACCGACGAAGGCGTCGCCTGGGGCAGCGTAACGTGGCAATATCTGGAAAACATCGACAAAGTTACCGTCCATGAAGCAACCCCGTTGAAGTTGACCAAGAAGATCTGGCTGCGCCGCTACACCAAGAAAGGCCCGGTTCTCGAACCGATTCGCGGGCCGATCCAGGTGGGCGATGAACTCGTAGTCCGAGTTGAACTGCGGACCGATCGCGATATGGAATACGTCCACTTGAAAGATGGCCGGGGTTCGGGCACTGAGCCGGTGAACGTGCTTTCGCGCTATCGCTATCAAGATGGCCTCGGCTACTACGAAACTACGCGAGACACCGCCTGTCACTTTTTCATCGACTATCTGCCGAAAGGCGTCTATGTCTTCGAGTATCCGGTTCGCGCCGTGCACAAAGGCCATTATCCCACCGGCATGGCCGAAATTCAGTGTATGTACGCCCCCGAGTTCAACAGCCACTCAGAAAGCATCCCGCTGATCGTGCAGTAAGGGCTGTTTGTTGAATGCGCCAGTGACGGGCTTACTGGCGTACTCCGTCGTTTTGGTAGCTTGGTGCGTCAGTAACGCAGCACAAGGGTTGGATTTGAAGCCATTCAAATTGCATAAAGTCGAAGGGTTGGCTAAATTGAAGATCGATCTGAGTGCAGGAGCTTGGGATCGTGAGAAGTGGATAAATGAGCCAAACCAAATCAGAGGAATCGGAAAGCGATGAGGCGGATGCGGGACGTAGCGTTGCGGCTTTGATGATCGCCAAGAAAGAGGCTCGAGCGATCTTGGACGACCGCCAGTACGCGCAATGTGTCTTACTCGTCAAACGACTTTGCGAATTCGGAGATCGTCTGGCAACATCGGATTTGGATATCCGCTCTTTCGGCGAGTTCTGGGAACTTCGCCTCAAAGGAGGTTTTCTGAGGAGAATCAACCTTCGGATTTACTTCGCCGATTATTCGGCACGCCGAGCAATAATAGTTTTGAAAACATACAAGAAAGAAGAAGACGGCGCGACGAGCCCCCACGTAATGATTACCCTGGAAGATCGCTTCGAGAGTTATTGTGCCGGGGCATTGCAAAAAGGAACCAGCGTGTATCGCAAGAAGAACGTTTAGTTTGCAATCGCGAAGTTTCAAAGCGAGGTGGAGGCCATGTCCGTAATAGTCGAACCAGAAGCTCGCAAACAAGGCATCGAGTGGGTGCAAAGTTTTCATCGACTCTCGGCTGCAAAAAAAAGCCGTGTCATCCGGCTCTATCAGTCCATGTCGATAACAGACAACGAAAAAGAACAGGATGAGATTGCACTAGCGATCGTTGAAATCGTCCTGCCAAAATCGATCGGATTAAATGGCTTATCGGAAAAAGCAGTTCCCTTGGACGACGACATTGACCCAACAGATGCAGCGGCGGTCGCCGGGTATCACGCCGAAATCGGACGAATTGTTAGACAATTACGCGAAGAAATGGGGTGGTCTCAGCAAGAACTCGCCAGCCGTTCCGAGCTTCCGGACACGCACATTGGCCGGCTTGAAACAGGACAGCACGCCCCTACGAACTTGACGATAGAGAAGATCGCTAAAGCCTTAAAAGTGCCGCCTTCAACAATCGATGTTTTGCATGACGCCTGAGCTAGTCGATAGGCCGTCTCTGTGCCTTGCATAAATCTACGCTATTGGACATGCGTTTCTATTCGAGCGCATTCGCAGCCCTACTCGACGCATAAGCAAATGAACGCCGACCTCGTGCTCTACGAACAACTCGAATGCGCTGCTATCGTGACGATCAATCGCCCCGATAAGCGCAATGCGCTGAGCCGGGAGGTGATCGCGCAGCTGACCGCCACTTTTCAGCGGGCCAGCGTCGACCCTTTAGTGCGATGCATCATTCTGACAGGCGCAGGCAGTGCCTTCTGTGCCGGCATGGACTTGGACGAACTGCGCAGCTCGCTTGATGCCGAGAAAGAGATCGTCTGGAGCGATGCCGAAAAACTTTCTGCACTTTACGACTTGATTTACACTCTGCCGAAACCGACGATTGCGGCGGTCAATGGCGCTGCCGCAGCGGGCGGCGCCGGCTTAGTGTCGGTCTGCGACTTGGCCATCGCCGATCCCGCCGCCCTGTTCAGTTACCCGGAAGTCCGGCGAGGCTTGGTGGCCGCGATGGTGCTGCCGCATCTTCTTCGGCATGTCGGCGAACGAATGGCTCGCTTTCTGTTGCTGACTGGCACATCAATCGACGCTGCCACCGCGCTGCAAGCAGGTTTGATCAATCGTGTCGCCGAGAAAGATCGCATGATTGAGCAGGCGACGCTCTGGGCGCAGGCGATCGCTGAAGGCGGCCCCCAAGCGCTAAGGACAACCAAAGCGCTGCTGCAACGTTGCTCTCGCCAAGCGTTGACCAGTGAAGAATTCGCCCGCGCCAGCGCCGAGCCGCGTCTGGGCGAAGAATGCCGTCTCGGCCTGCAAGCGTTCTTCGCCAAACAACCGGCGCCGTGGGTTAAGGAATAAATCCAGGTGCGCCAACTCTTTCTGGCATTTCTCGCGAGCGGCGCGGCGTAAGCCCGCCGTGGGTTCAGAATCACGGCGGGCTTACGCCGCGCCGCTCGCTAGAATCCGTTGGCGCACCCTCTTTTTGTCCGCCTTCTGGTTTCGAGTTTACGCTGCCCCTCCAAGCGGCTAAGATGCACGGGATAGCTGGATCAACCCATTTTCTTCGAGCGACGTCTGACCCGTACCCAAAGGCTTCAAGCCGTTATGGCCGAATTCACCTACGAAGCCCTTTCGAAACTGGGCCAGCGCAGCAATGGCGCCCTGACGGCTTCGAGCGAACGCGAAGCCGCTTCCATGCTCGATGCACGCGGCCTTTTTCCCGTGCGCATCAATGCGATGAAGGCAAAAGGCCGGCAGCGTTTCGGCAAGAAGGTCAAAGGCCGCGTCGTCGCGATTTTTTACGGTCAGCTAGCCGACCTGATTCATTCGGGCGTGCCATTGCTGAAAGCCCTCGATCTGCTCGAGAATCTAAGCACCAATCCCGTCCTCTCCGAAGTGCTGCGCGAAGTGCGCGCGAAAGTCGCCGACGGCACCAACCTGGCCGACGCCATGAAACCCTTTCCACAGGTTTTCAACGAGTTATCGGTCGGCATGGTTCGCGCGGGGCTCGAAGGCGGCTTTCTCGAAGACGTTCTCAAGCGCATCGCCGTCTTCACCGAGCATCAGGAGGATATGAAGGGCAAGGTGGTTGGCGCGCTCGCTTATCCGGTTTTTCTCGGGGTGGTGGGCGTAATTGTTCTGAATGTGCTCGTCATCTTCTTCGTGCCTAAATTCGAATCGATCTTCAAGAAACTCGAAGAGAAAGACGAACTCCCCGCGTTGACCAGCGCGTTGATGGGTCTAAGCCATTTCATGCAGAATTTCTGGTGGCTGATTTTCGGCGGCCTAGCCGCACTATTTTTCGCTTACCGCTCGTGGGTGCGCACTTCCGGCAGGCCGGCTGCGCATGGACCGCTTCCGCCTGCGGGCGCCGGCATTCGGCAAGCTTTATCTCTCGTTGTCGTTGTCGCGTTTCACCCGCATTCTGGGGACGATGCTGCACAATGGAATTCCGATTCTCCGGGCGCTGCAAATTGCCAAAGATTCAACCGGCAACAAAGTGCTCTCTCAGGCGATCGAAGAATCGGCTGAGAATATCACGGCCGGCCAAAAGCTGGCCGAGCCTTTTCGCCGCAATGCATATTTTCCAAAAGACGTCGTCGAGATGATCGCCATTGCCGAGGAAAGCAATACCCTCGACAAAACGCTGGTCGATATCGCCGACAGCCTCGAGCGCCGCTCGGCACGGCAACTCGAGCTATTCGTTCGGCTCTTGGAACCCGTCATGCTGCTGGTGATGGCGCTCGTTACCTTGACGGTTGTCCTTGGCTTGCTGCTCCCAGTGTTCAAAATGGGCTCGACCGTGAGTGGGGGTTGAGTTTAGATGGCGCCTATGATGCGCGTAATAGATTCCGGCAAAAGTGAAACCAGCGCCGGCCCCGGTCTTACCCTCCCCCTGGCTTTGCAGGGGGAGGGCAGGGTGGGGGCAGAAGCGCTCGCCTAACAACTGCCGTCGTGACCTCCGGGGCCGTTCCCCCCACCTGCCCTCCCCCCGCAAAGCCGGTGGGAGGGTGTGAAAGTCAGAATCGGTTCGCGCTAACAATCCTCCTACCCCTTCGTAACCGGCCGAAGCATCCGGCAGGAGTAGCGCCCTAACCGGTTAAGCAAGAAGAAATTAACGACCCCGGTGCTTGCTTTCGCGCCCATCTTGCCTAACACTTTGGCCAACAGTATTTCGGATGCCGGGATATGCGGGGCGACGAAATTCTGAATCTGCTCGGCCGTCATGTGTTCCATTTCTTGGATTTGGCCTGCGAGATAGGCATTGAAGAACACGCGGGCGAGCATGACGGCCGTGCCGACCCGGCCCGCGCAAGTTGTAGATTTGGCAAAGGTCGCCGAGCATGGTGAAGCTGAAATAGAGCGTCATGGCAGTGTCAGTCAACGTGTTCGGAGAGACCGCCGTGCCGACTGCCGTCCGCCGTGCCCAATAGTTGATTCGGGCGGACGCCGCTTGATCGAGGTGTGATTGAAACGAATCGCGAAATTCGGCGAACCAGACATCGTCGCTAGGCCAGCGGTTGGGGTCGAGCAGCCGTTCGCGCGTTTGCAGCAGGTTCGATAGCGTGTCTTCGCTCAGTCCCAGTGCCGTCAGGCGCTTGCGTTCTCGGCCGGGTTTCAACGGGAACTCCATCAAATAGCCGTGCAGCAACATCTTGGCTTCTTTCAATTTCGCGTTGACGAGCCAACGCAGCTTGGTGCGTTTCTCCAGTTCTTCAAGTCCCTTGATTCGCAATTGGCGATTGCGCCGCAGTCGCATGTATAGCCATACCAGCCGGAGCATGGAGTAAAGCACGGCCATGCCGAGCAACCCCAAGCCGACGTAGGCCGCCAACATCCAAGCGCCTTGCAGCGTTGCGATGATCGACAGCGCCTGCATCACCTGATTGAAAACGAATAGGCCGAGAACCGCCGCTAAACCGACGACTGTGGCGCCCATCAAAGGATGCGACCAATACGAGCGCAGGCCAAAAAGCGATGGCTCGCTGGCAATCAGTTCCTCGGCCTCGCGCAGCTCTTGCTGCAGCAGGCGTTCCTCGGCATTGGCAAGCGCTTTGAGATCCGCATCAGTAAGCGGCTGAAGTTGACGTGGCACTTGGGTAGGCCGATCGTCGCCCGAGTCGCCCGGGCGCGGCTCGAACTCCTTCGGCTCGGAGCGCTGCACCGGCACGTGATTCGAGATTGATTTGGCAGGCCCTCCGGCCATGCGCGGAATTTGCGGCGGAACGGGCGCTTCGTTCAATTCATCCAGTTCGGTCAGGGGCATGAGTCACCGTTGAGTGAAGAAGGATCGCAAATGCCAATTATACTCGCGTTCGCCATAAAACGCGCCAGCGCCTGATCGCAATAAGAAATCCGACCACGATGCCGATATGGTCGATGCCGACGTCGCGCAAGAAGCTCCGCGATTGACAAACTGTTGAAAAAACTCGGTTGCAAAGCCGTGGAATGAGAGCAGGCCGAGCACCAGCCAGCGCGTGCGGATTTGCAACGTGAGATACCCGGCTAGGATGGTGAGATAGGCATACGCTGAAGCGTGCAGCGCTTTGGCAAAGAGAAATTTGTTGCGGTCGCCGCCGAGCACTTCCGACGACTGGCTGGGAATGGGGATGAGCAGCGCAATCGTCCAAAGAATCAGACTGATAATGAATGTTGCGGTGAGAAACGTCGAGCGCGAAGGCATTGGGATCTCGGTAACAGGAGAACAAAGGCGCGAAGAGCGACAACCGATTCGGGCAAATTAAGGTCTGCCGAGTTGTGCCCACGAGCCTGAAGCGCTAGCAAAGAAATGACTCGTTCTTCGCTGGCGCTTCAGGCTCGTGACAACTTATTTTTTCTTCGCTCGCGCTTCAGGCTCGTGACATCCTGTTTTTTCTTCGCTGGCGCTTCAGGCTCGTGATGTTCTGCTGGCGGCACGGTATCCGACACTCAGTTCGCACTCGTTCCCAGCTCGCGCAAGCGCGAGCGAAGGTAGCGGGCGCGGGCGGCATTGCGCGCTTCGCCATCGAGCGCTTCGCCCATCAACTTTTGCAAATGCGCCGGTTGCGAATGCAGGAATAGCTCGTTCACGGTGGCCAGCGAAACATCTTCGACAAGCTTCAGATGAATCCCGAGCCTGACAGACGAAAGCAGTTCCATCGTCTCTTCGGAAGTCATCATGGTGGCCGATTGCAACGTGCCCACCGCGCGGGCGACGCGATCCTGCATCGCCTGCCGGCTTTCGCGGACCAGCGCACTGCGTGCCATGCGCTCGTATCGCATGATCTCGGTGATCACTTCGCGAATATCGCTCAGGGCAGAGGCTTCGCTCTTGCCGAGCGTCACTTGATTGGAGATTTGATAGAAATCGCCAGAAGCCCGGCTTCCTTCGCCGTAGAGTCCGCGCACCACCAGATTGATTTTCTGCAATGCTTTGAAGGCTTTTTCGATCTGCTTGGTGATGCCGAGCGCGGGCAGATGCAGCATGACGCTCGCGCGCATGCCGGTGCCGACATTCGTTGGACATGCTGTCAGATAGCCGAACTGCTCGTGAAAGGCGTACGAAAGTTTCGCTTCGATCAGGTCGTCGATGCGGTCGATCTCTTCCCAGGCGCTTTCAAGCGCCAATCCGCTGCGCATCACTTGCAGGCGCAGCTGGTCTTCCTCATTCACCATCAAACTGACCGATTCGCGATCGTCGAAGGCGACGCCGCGCGGGCCTTCCATAACGGTCGCCAGTTCTCGACTGATCAGTTGCCGTTCGACCAAGAATTGCCGATCGATGTTGCCCAACTGTGAGACTTCTTGATAGCCAAGCCGATGCGTTAAGTCGAGTTGGACGATACAGTCGCGCAGGCGGGTTTCAATCTCGGCCTTCTGGTGGACGTTGGCGCGATTGGTGAAGGGATGGTCGGCAAGGTTGCGGGCCAGTCGGACGCGCGTGGAAACCACCACGTCGGACTCCGGCCCGGAGGCGCGCAGCCATTCGCCCAGCTTCGGCAACAGGCTATCCAGTTTCATTCGGCGGTCCCCAGGCTTCGGATCAAGTCACGCAGGCGGGCGGCTTCTTCATAATGTTCCGCCAGCACCGCTTCGTCAATCCGACGGCGCAATTCCGTCCGGTCCGTCTGGCTGCGCCGAGCCGAGTGCCGGTTCGGCGTCTTGCCCACATGCCTTGTATGGCGATGAATCCGTTCGAGCAACGGCTCCAGTGCTGCGCGAAACACTTCATAGTCGGCCGGACAACCAAGCCGGCCCTGCGCCCGAAACTGAGCGTACTTCAGGCCGCAATGCGGGCAAATCTCATCGTTGGCCGCCGCCTTGATTTTCAACTCTTGCGACTGGCTTACTAAGAATTGTAGCAAAGCGGGAACGTTGAGCGCTTTCTCCGCATCGGGAATAAGCTGATGCTCGCGAGCACACTCCTCGCAAAGATGGCTTTCACTTTTTTTCTTGCTGATGATGTCGGTCAGGTGAACGGTGGCCGGACGGTGGCAGAATTGACATTTCATCTTACCCCCATCCTTTCTTCGCCGAAGCCAAACAGTCGCCTTTCGCTCCGCGAAAGGCGACTATTTCGGCGAATCCTTGACCGGTGAACTATCACTGCCGTTTGCCGACGCGACCTACACCGTCTCTTCGAGACGGCGAATGCGATCGCGCAGACGGGCGGCCTCCTCGTAAGCTTCGTCGGTGACTGCTTTATGCAACTGCTTTTTCAGTTTCACCAATTCTTGCTGGCTCTGCCGAAGATCGGGAAGCCGGCGCGGCGTCTTGCCCGAATGCTTGGTCCCGCCGTGGATCCCTTCGAGCAAAGGCGCCAATTCCGTTTCGAATGCGACGTAATCGTGCGGACATCCCAGCCGGCCCGAATTGCGAAAGTCGATGAACTTTAAGCCGCAAATTTCACACTGACGCCCGCCGATCGTGCCTGCTTCATCTAACTCTTCTTTCTCAACTGCTTTGCCTGCCGCCTTCGCTACCGGCGGTTCGTAAAGATGTTTCTGAGCGCAATCCTCACAGAGGTGGAGCTCCTCGTACTGGTTTTCGCCAGTGACTTCGGTGATATGCAACGTGGCCGCCTTGGCGCAATTCTGACATTTCATCGCCGCGAACCCGCTCGATGTGCCGGGGATTATCCAACCGTCTGCTCATTGTATCAAGCATCCCTCGGCAATCACAAGGGGCGGGGACCGTTAGAGAGCGTGATGCGTCAAAAAAAGATTTCCTAAAAACAGCGCGCCTAAGCTGGTATGTCGGATTTCGACGTTTCGTTGTTGGCGCGGTTAGCGCCCCGACCGTTATGGGGCGAAAGCGCTATCTCATCGTTACACACAACTAAATTCGCCGATGCCTTTGAGCCTGAAAGGCTCATTCTGTCAGCCCAGGCCGAAGTCCCTGAAAGGGACAAAGGCCTGGGTTTGCGACAACGCCGCGCATCGGCCCTGTAAGGGCCGTTCATTTGTTTTAGCTCTAAACGTTACGTTCAAGCCGACCGATATCTCGGCATTTGTTGAGGTAAAAGTCGTTTTGTCGAGATGTTGCCTCAGTCGAGTGGCAACATCGCCACTTCGAACCGTTCGAACTCAACGTTCAAACGACCGCCACTGAAAACGTTTTCAATCGAGTGGCAACATCGCCACTTCGAACCGTTCGAAGTCAACGTTCAAACAACTTCCACTGTAAATCTTTTACAGTCGAGTCGAATCGATTCCACTTCGAACCGTTCGAAGTCAACGTTCAAACGACCGCTAATGAAAACGTTTTCAGTCGAGTGGCAACGTTGCCACTTTTTGGCAAGCTGCCGAGCGGTGCGAATCTCGGAACTTCACCGAAGACGCGCAGTTTTCCGGTTTTTCCTCAAAGTCAGAGCGTTCGGATTGTCGAAGATAATCGCAATGACCGGTCGGTGAAAACCGCCGGCGACCAGCCACGGATACCCGATCGGAGAGAGCTATGAAACGGACCGCAGGAGCAGTCTTACTGTTGGCCAGCCTTGGCGGCTGTATGCAGACCGATCGGAACAAGACCGCCTACTTCAACCAGGCGAAGGCCGCCGCCCAGGCCAAAAAGGCAACCGGCGCCTACCAGGGACCTTACGGCGAACCAATCACCGCGGGCAATAATCCGGCCACCGGGATGTCGCCCGGCTTGGTTAACGCCGGCTACACTGCAGGCACGAATCCGCGAGCCGGGACTGACTTGATTGCGGCGGGTTACCTGAACAACGCCGATGAAACCTGCCCGCCCGGCCGGGCGTCTGTTGGCGGCGAGCCCAGCGGCGCCGATCGCAGCGGCGGTCTTGGCTACGGCCGAGCGCGTGGCGAAATGCCCGCCCCGCCGTTCTACAACAAGATGCAGGGGATCGTTCCCGTTGGTCCTCAAGGACCGAACGGCGCGGTCGCAGCCGTAGCGCTTATCCTGCCCAAATGCCAATGCGCCCGATGAACATGCGGACCTCCGTGAATTTCGCCAGCCCGGATGGCATGCGCGTCACCTGGTTCGGGCCCACCGGCTGGAACGAGCAGCCGCTCATCACTCCCGCGCACTACAACTTCCTTCAAGGCGGCGTCTACCGCATGAGAATGAGTTCTGTCGCCAATCGGCTGGAGAAAGTCTATTACCCGACTCTTGAAATCATCCCCGCTTCGGACAATACCGCCACCTATCTTGCCCATAGTTCAGTGCCGGTAACTTTCACCGATGAAGATTTCGAACAGGTTGATTCGGGCAATTTCCTGGTGAAAGTCGTCTATCTGCCGAACCCGCAGAATCAAGACTTGGCCACCGTGGCTGGGCCGAATGAATTGGTGTCAACGCGCTTGGAGCCGGGCATTGATCCGATCGTTGAGGCCCAACGACGCGGCACGATTCTGCTGATCGTCCGCATGGGCAACATCGATCTGAATGCTCCGAACTCGCCGGCTATGGATGCTCCTAATCCATACATGATGCAGCGAATGATGCCGCCGCAAGCAGCGCCGGCAACGCCGCTGCCGACACCAACGCCGACGCCCGAAAAAATTGATGGCAAGATGCAGGAACCGCAGCCGATGCCGCTGCCGAAAACTGCGCCGCCCGAAGAGAAAAAGACGCCGGACGCGCCGGTCACCATCCGACCGCTGACCTTGCCGACGCTGCCGTAAACGTCTCCGATCAGGCGAGCCGGTAGCGTAAGCGACCAGAGTGATTTCTCCGGTCGGTTTCGCTACTGGCTCGGATGATGAATGCCGACAATTAATTGGTGATGAAATACTAACGAAACTCTGCCTGTGACCGACGAGAAATTTCAAGCTTTAAGCGTTCAACGATAAATAAAGACTCATAAGTCACGGATTAAACACTGACAAAACACAGATAAATCAAACGTCTTATTAAAGTTTCAACAACACGCGTTGTTGAGACGTCTCCCGGTTCATCCGTGTTTTTTCTGTGTTCCATCCGTGGCTAAATGATTTTGCTTGGTTCGGCGCCCGTCTAGCCTTGGAGCGTCGCTTCGCTTGCGATTCAAACTCTAAAATAACCCAGCGGCACTGACATGAAATTTGGAATTCTAGCGTTGATGATGCCGCTGTTGCTGGGTGCCGCGCCCGAAGCACCGCCTTTTGCTGGCGCTTTCACTTTCGTCAAAGTCATCGCTCCTGAAGGTTCTAAGACGACCTGGCATCCACGAACAGCGCACGCGGCTGTGACGGAAAATGGCACAGCTATCGGCTTACGGCCCGGCTATTCCTACCGCTTCGAGTTGGCGAATGTCGGCGAAAATCGCAATGTGATGATCTGGCCTTCGATTGAAGTGCTTGGCACTCTCGTCGCCCGTCCCAATATGAAGGTCTCCGAACATCCGATTCCGATCGTTCTTTCCGAAGAAGACATTGGCCGAATCATCGAAGGGCGCTTTTTGGCCAAGATCTATTATCTCGAAGATCCGGATAAGGCCGTGAATGGTCCGCAGCCGCTCGGCGTGCCGATGGAAGCAAGCACGACCAGCGAGGTCGAGGCGATCAAGGAAGCCACCGAGCGCGGCCGGCTGATGATCATTGTGCGCGCGGGCGAACGAATGTGGACGGATGATGAACTCGTTCGCGAGAATGTTCCGGGCTCGATTTGGATTCCCTCGATGATGAAGTCGATTCCGATGCCGGCCACGTCGCATTGCCTCCCCTATTGCCGTATCCCGCTTTATGATCCGCTGCTTGGCCCTAAGCAGTTGACTGGCGAATGCCTTTACGACGGCGGCGATCGCAATCTGAATCTCGGCATTGGCCGTGAAAACAAACTCTACGGTCTCGACCCTTCGGATACCGCCCTCGAATACACAACGCCCTCGGGGAAAAAAGTGACGTCGTCGAATCGCGTCTGCATCTGTGTGCCTCGCTTTGCCGTTCGTCGCGTTGAGTTGTCGGCGATTGTGCAACATGGCTACCGCGGTCCGCAAATCGAACTGCAAAGCGATCGCCAGCGCGAAATCGCCCGTCGGCTGCCGCCGTTAGCTGTGGCACGAATCGAGCAGCCAATCAATCAGACGGGCGCCGTCCGCGCGAGCGGCCTGTTGTTGGAAACCGGTCCGCTGTTGAAGGAAGCACTCGTCGGCAAGCCCGCGGCGGTGGCTGGTTTGAAGGGCGCTCAAGTTACAGCCCAGGTGCGCGAGCCCGAAGACCTCACCGTTTATCCGGATTGCGGCTTGATTCTGACCAAGCGCGTCGATCCGCCGAATCCGAAACAGATCGGCGAAGTCGTTACGTTTTTTCTGAGTTACCGCAACCCGGGAACGCAACCGATGACCGACTTAGCTGTCAGCGACAGCCTGACGGCCCGGCTCGAATACATCGAAGGCAGCGCCAAATCGGACCGCGCGGCCACGTTCACCGCTTCACCCAATGAAGCAGGCTCAGTGGTCCTGCGTGGGCCATTGATGGCCCGCTTCTTCCCGGCCAACGCGGACTGGTCACTTTCCGAGCGCGGATACGTTAGGGCAATTTGTAGGGTAGGTGAAGGCTTTGCGAAACCCACCTCTTTGATTTTTGGGTGGGTTGCGCAAAGCCTTCACCCACCCTACGGGCAAACGATTTCGCTTTGCGTAGACCTTCTTGGCAATGCTCATTTGCTTCGCTATGATCAAATGACCCCTTTGACATGTTCAATAGAAATTCACCCGTCTCTAACGGGGACTCTCAATGCGGCTTCACTCTGGCTTATCGTTTATGCAAGGCCGGCGCCGGGCCTTCACTCTGATTGAGCTTCTGGTCGTGATTGCGATCATCGCGGTTCTCATTGGGCTTCTCTTGCCTGCGGTGCAGAAGGTTCGGGAATCAGCTTCGCGCATTAAATGCACGAACAATCTCAAACAGCTTGCGCTTGCCATTCACACGTATCAAGACGGCAACGGCGCCTTTCCTGTAAACTCGGGAACCACTGAGACATCGGCCGCTGCCAACTGGAGTTGGATGGCGCGTATCTTACCGTTCGTCGAGCAGGGCAATCTAGCCGCACAAGCGAACATCCCTTCGGCGGTTATGAGTGATCCGGCCGCCCAGGCCGGGATGGCCACTCAGGTCAATAATTTCCTTTGCCCAAGTGATCCCAACAACAAAGGAACGCGGACAAATGAGTACAATATCACCGGTACACCCGTCGCGATGACGAACTACAAAGGAGTGAGCGGCGCTAATTGGGGTACGGATAGCAATCTAGCTGGCGGCGCCGGCACCACGTTCACTTGCGATGCGCGCTGGCGCAACCCGAGCATCGCCGGCAATTACAATGGCCTGGATGAAGGCGATGGCTGTCTCTATCGGTCCGACTACCGTCGTCCGCTTACCTTATCCGGCATTACCGACGGCACGAGCAACACGTTCATGATTGGCGAAGATGTGCCATCCATGAATCAGCATTGCGATTGGCCATTTGCCAATCATGCCAACGGCACCTGCGGCATCGGCCCGAACGCCAAACCGACAACCGGCGGAAGTTACGCGCCCGCCGATTGGCCCAATGTCTATTCCTTCCACAGTCTGCACCCGAACGGTCTCTCCTTCGCTATGGCCGATGGCTCCGTTCATTTCATTCAAAACCAGATCGATTTGAGCCTCTACCGTGCGCTGGCAACGATTAGCAGCGGAGAAGTGGCGGTTGTACCGTAGGTGCAGGCTGCGGCTGTGAAACCGACGTTCCAGAAGCAACATTGATGAACGGAACAAGCATCAAGTTAGCCGCGACGCGAAGGCTTTGCGCAGTCGGAGCGCTTTTCTTTCAGGCCGAAAACGCTCCGCTGCGCAAAGCCTTCGCGTCGCGGCTAACTGTCAAATGCGAACATCTTCGGGTAGGAACAACAATTCCTAGCGTCGTCGAATCCAGTCGGCATTTGCGTATTTTGCCGCAATCAGCTCATCAATCCTTTGACGTGGAACTTCTCGCACCGCCTGTCGAGCTCCCCATTCCGCTGCGATTAGTCGCTTTAGCTCGGCAGCAGTTGTACCGAGGTTGGCCACAAAGTTTTCGTGATCGCGTTGGCCGCGGTAGTCGGGCTGCTTTTCGGGCATGGCGAGTCAGCGCGACAACAGGCTGAGATTAAATTGATAGAGCAACGTGCCGTGATGCAACACGGTTGAACGTTTGCGCTGTTGGGCGTTGCCCGAACATTTGTGGTGGTTGTTGGCCAGGTCGCTCGTACCTGAAAGATCGAGATGAACGACACCTGCTAATGATTGGGCCATTTTTCCGAGAATATAGCGGTAAGAGGCATTCACATCCTTAAGAGCAGGGTTGAGATCGAATCGGAGTATTAGGCTGAACAACAGACACCCCGGCCCTAGCAATACAGTGCCCCCGCCGCTCGAACGGCGCTGAATCGACACTTCGTCGCGGATGCAGGCGTGTTCATCAACGTCAGCGGCCAAGTTGCCCCCAGCGCCTAGAATGACGGCTGGGTTCGGCCATTCCCAGAAACGGAGCGACTCGTTCGCGGCGCCTTCATCGGCCTCGAGCAACAGCACTTCGTCGAACGCCAAGTTCTCAGCCAAGGTCGGAAGGGTGAGGTCGATCAGATCCATTGTCCCTACTTTTCACTGATTGGCCGGCTTTGATAAGGTTTGATGATACTCACGTTGACGAACGCGCCGACAAGAATCATTTCTTTATGCGTCCATTCCGAGTTATCCGTGTTTGGATCGTCTTTCTTCGCTCTTATTTTTTTGTCCCATATTTTTTTGTCGTCTCTACTTTGTCGAGAGGGAAATTTCGCATCGGGTGAAGGGCTCTCCATATCTTAATGAGTAGGCCATGCATCAGACGCCAGTGCGATTGGAAAAATGAACCAGCTCATCCCGGCCCAGACCGTTTCCTTTTTGAAGCGCTTTCGCTTTGCCGGCGGCAGTCTGCGTCAATTCCGCATTCGCAACCTGGCCAATCGTCGCTGCACCGGCGAGCTCGCTCTGTTCGTCACCGAGACCGCTAGCGGAGAGCGTGTCCGCATGCGGATTGTGCTCGACGAGGTCGAAGAGTATCGCTTTCAGCGCCGCCCGGCCACCAGCCTGATCCGGTTGAAAGAGGTCCGCCTCGGCGTCTTCGATGGCACATTCTATTTCAACCTTGATGCCTTTGTCGATGATGCGCCGCCGGCGCTGCACGACTTCCGGGCGTCGGACGCGTATATTGCCGCGCGGTCGTTCGCCTGGGAAATAACCCCACCCAAGTCACCTTCCAAATAGAAAAGAGATTCCCATGCACCTGATGCACAACGTCTTCTTCGCTCTTAAAGACAAATCGCCCGACGCCGTCAAGAAACTGGTAGAGGCCTGCAAGAAATATCTCACGGTGCAGCCGGGGATTGTCAGCTTCTCGGCCGGCGCTCGCGATGCTGGCCTGGATCGCGAAGTGAACGATCAGGAATGGGATGTCGGCCTGCACGTCATGTTCAAAGACCGCGCCAGTCACGACTCCTATCAGGACGATGCGACACACAACAAGTTCATCGAGGAAATGAAACCCAATTGGGCCAAAGTGCGGGTGTTTGATTCGCTGATCTGACGGTGACAATTGTTCATTGCTGTCCGCAAAAGGAGATGATTGCGGCGGCGAGCCTTTGGTTAACGTAAAACTAGGTGATCGTCTGCCTGAGGGATTTAGCAAATGGTTCTAACTGAAAATCAACGGCAGCTTCTTTCGGAGGTCGAAGGTCTGCCAGCCGAGTGTCTGCCATCGCTGGTTCAGATGATTCGCACCTTTCGCGAAAAGATGTTCTTCGAATCCGCTGCGGATAGTTTACGTCAAGGTTGGGCAGAGATTCAACGTGACGATTCCCTGCCGCTTGAGCAGATGTGGGAGGGCATCGATGCCGAATGATCCGAAGCCGAACATTCAAACCGGATGTTCGGTTAATTATCCAATCTAACTCACCGCGAATCAGTCAGATTTTAGTAAATCGCCAAACTTTCCAAAATCATTTAGCCACGGATGGAACACAGAACAAACACGGATAAAACCGAAGACGCTTAATCAACACGTTCGGCTTATCCGTGTTGGGTCCGTGTTTAATCCGTGGCTGAAGAATTTCACTTTGTTATGGGACGCCGACGGCTGAGAAACTGGTCGTCGGTCTTAGGCAAACCTTTGTTAAATCTTTGTCAATTTTTTTAGTAAATGATCTGAGTCCGACTCGAAGCGACGGATGCGGCTTTATCACAGTCGCTAACGCGTCCGGCTCGGTCAACACCGCGAATCCCCATCCATCCTAGCGCGTTTTGTCGCTCGGGCCGACAGAATAAAAAGCGGAATGCCCATTAGCATCAGCAGGCCGACAATTAGCGCTTCGGCAGGTTCCTGATCGAGCGCGTACATGCCGCTGCGATAGAGCATGAAGGCGCATGAACCGCAGAAGAGAATCGGCAAAACGGGATAGAAGGGAACCTTGAAAGGCCTTTCGCGGTCGGGGTCCTTACTACGCAAGATAAAAAGAGATGACCCTGTCAACAGGAAGAAAATCCAGAACACCGGTGCCGTGCAAGTAACGATCCGCGCAATGTCGCCAGTCTTTTTGAATTCGGCGCCGAGCTGCATATTGAACAGCGGCGCGATCGACGCAAGCACTTCGCGCCAATAGACCGCCAATTCGACGATCGCGATCAGCAATAAACTAAACGCCGCTTGGGCGAACAAAGCGCCGTACGCGATCTGTGGGCGATCTTCTCTGCCAGCCAACCAGGTGAAGAAACGATGGTCTGCGCCAAAAGTTCCATAGAGTCTCATTCCCGTGAAAAATAGACCATTTACAGAACCGAGAGCGGAAATCATCACTAAAAGACTAATCGCTTTGCGACCGGTTTCGCCAAATGGGATTGCGAACATGTCGCCGGCGATCCCCTTTGAACGACAGACGCCTTCATAGCCCAGAGCGGCCAGGAAAGCGAGATTGACCGCGATATAAATGAGCATTACCAAGCTCGTGCCGATGATCAGCGCCCGACGGATATTTCGCTTGGAATCCTTCACTTCCGACGCGATGAAGGCCGCTTCGTTCCAGCCGCCGTAGGCATAGAACACTAAGACCATCGTCAACGCTAGATTTGAGTCAGGATCGGCTTCGCGCGCTGGTGCGATGGCCGCTCCCGGGACCGCAGGTTGTACTAGACAATACAAGCCGATCGCGCATAGCACGGCCAACCCGATGAAATTCCCTACGGTCAATGAATTTTGCACAATGCGACCGGGACGCACGCCAATGGCATTGATGAAGGTAAGACAAAGAATGCCGCTGATGGCATAAATCAAATTCGAGCTAGGGCCGAGGTCATGAAGAAGTGTGGCGTAGTGGGCAAAGATGTAGGCCATGCACGCGATGCTGCCGCCCGTGCGAATGACCGAAAGCTCCGCCCAAGCGAAGATAAAGCCGATCTTAGGCCCGTAGGCGCGTGTGAGATAGACATAATCGCCGCCGGCCGTTCGATAAGTGCTGGCCAGTTCGGCATAGCATAAGGCGCCCATCAAGGAGACGACCCCGCCCACGAACCAGGCGAGCATGCCGAAACCGGGACCGCCCGCCCCTGCGAAAACGTCGGGGGGATAATGATAAATCGACGCGCCAATGATGATGCCGACGATGAGACAGATGGAATCCCACAGCGACAACTGCGGACCCCGAGCCGACGTCTCGAAAATATCGCTGTCGCTCGGGATGCCCATCCACTCATCTCACTTAAAGGCAGTTTGCAGAATCGTCGCGTGCGCTTCCGGCTCGGATGAAATTACTAAGCTTTTGGATCACTCGGCATCGCAACCCGCTTGAACCGCTCGACACAGGCAGTGATAGCAATCTCCGTCGGCAAACGTTCGATGCTCGACGCGCCAAAGAAGCCGACGATGCCACGAGTATGTCTTATGATGTACTCGGCATCCTCAGGTTCGGAAATCGGTCCACCGTGACAAAGCACCAATACATCGGGATTGATTTTCTTGGCGGCATCGTTCATCGCTTGCACGCGTTGGACGGATTCATCGAGCGAGAGGGCCGACTTAGCACCGATGTTTCCCTTCGTCGTCAGGCCCATATGTGGAATCAAGACGTCCGCGCCGGCTTTGGTCATCGCCTCGGCTTCGGTTTCGTTGAAGACATAGGGGCAAGTAAGCAGGCCGATCTCGCGTGCCTCGCGGACCATGTCCACTTCTTTGTCGTAGCCCATCTCGGTCTCTTCGAGACCCTGTCGCATGGCGCCATCAATGAGCCCGACCGTCGGAAAATTCTGTACGCCGCTAAAGCCCATCGCCTGAATTTCGCGCAAAAACAACTTCATGATGCGGAACGGATCAGTGCCGCAAACGCCCGCCAGCACCGGCGTGCGCTTGACGACCGGGAGCACTTCGCGTGCCATCTCCACGACAATTTGGTTGGCGTCGCCATAGGGCATCATGCCGCTGAGGCTGCCGCGCCCGGCCATGCGAAAACGTCCGGAATTGTAAATGATGATCAGATCGACGCCGCCGGCTTCCGCGCACTTGGCGCTGATGCCCGTACCCGCTCCGCCGCCGATGATTGGCTTACGCGCGGCGACTTGAGCGCGAAGGCGTTGCAGGCATTCATCGCGGCTGAAGAAACTCATTCGGGTAGTGTCGCCCTTTGGTTTTCGGATTCCAGATCGCGCTGTTTACGCCGGATTACGAAGGCTATCGTTTCCAAAAAGATCAGCACGCCAAGGCCGATCAAAGCCATGTTCAAAGGCACTTTCCAGCGGATGTCTTCATTGGCCGGGTCGCGAATGCCGCCGCTCGCCAGATAGAGCAAAGAAAGCTCGGCAAAGAGATAGCCCATAGCGCCCAGGATAAGAGCAGCCGGGATTCCCCGACACACGATTCGCAGCAGGAGTTGGCGCATACGTCTCCCTATCGTGAAAGTAATATGGGGTTTATTTCGTTCCCCTTGGGTCAGCCGCCACCCCGCTTGTCGGGGTGGAGCGCACGTTCGTAACTAGATAATCGTCCTCTATAGACTTCGCCGCCACCCCGCTTGCCGGGGTGGAGCGCACGTTCGTAACTAGATAATCGTCCTCTATAGACTTCGCCGCCACCCCGCTTGCCGGGGTGGAGCGCAGGTTCGCTTGCAGAACGCTGCTTTGAACCGGTGCTCCACCCCGGCAAGCGGGGTGGCGGCAGAGTGTCACGACTTCCTATCTGGTTATGAACCGGCGCTCCACCCCGGCAAGCGGGGTGGCGGCGAATGAAACCTCGGCCGAATCGGGAAATTAATGAATCGGGTATCCTAAGCATATCATTCTCTAAGTTGCCGTGAATGCGAATTGGTAAAGAGGGAAGAAAATGACGGTTTTGCTGATCGGTACACTCGATACCAAAGGAAGCGAAATTGCCTTCGTCCGCGATCTGTTAGGGCAAGCCGGAGTCGATTCGCTCGTGCTCGATGCCGGCAGTCTCGGCGTTCCCGCTTTCACCGGCGACATCCCGCGCGAGGTCGTGTTCGCTGCTGCAGGTTCTTCTTTGGGCGAGATTCAAAAGCAAAACGATCGTGGTAAGGCCGTCACTGCTGCAGCCTTGGGCACGGCGAAGTTGGCCGTTAAACTGCATCAACAAGGAAATATCGATGGCATCCTCGGCTTGGGCGGCTCGGCGGGCACCACCATCGCCACTGCCGCGATGAGGCTTATCCCTTATGGTCTGCCTAAGCTGATGGTAAGCACGCTGGCCAGCGGACAAGTTGCACCCTATGTCGGCATCCGCGACATCTTGATGATGCCCGCCGTGGTCGATCTTTGCGGGTTGAATCGATTGAGCAGGCAGATCCTGGCGAATGCCGCCGGCGCCATGATCGGCATGCTGCAAGCGCGATACAAGCCGGGAGCGACGGACAAGCGATTGATCGCGGCCACTATGTTCGGGGTAACCACGCCGTGCGTGGAACATGCGAAGCACATAATGGAAGCGGCTGGCTTCGAAGCGCTCGTGTTTCATGCGACGGGCACTGGCGGCCGTACGATGGAAGCGTTGATTCAGGATGGTTTGATCGCCGGCGTACTCGATCTGACTACGACTGAGTTAGCCGACGAACTCGTGGGCGGCATTCTGTCCGCAGGGCCCGACCGCCTGACGGCAGCCGCGATGTGCGGTGTGCCGCAAGTTATCTCGCTGGGCGCTTTGGACATGGTGAACTTCGGCCCGCTGGCAACGGTCCCTGCGAAATTCGAAGGCCGACGCTTCTACCAGCACAATCCAAACGTGACCCTGATGCGTACGACACCTGAAGAAAACGATGCTTTAGGAAAGGAAATCGCGCAAAAGGCCAGTGCTGCACGCGGACCAACCACGGTGCTTATTCCCCTGCGCGGAGTCTCGGCCATCGATAAACAAGGAGAACCATTCTGGTGGCCCGAAGCGGATCGCGCCTTGTTTGATAGCATCCACCATTGGAAAGGGTTCAACGTCAAAGTGATCGAACTCGACCTGCACATCAACGATGCCCGTTTCGCCGAGGAAGCTGCGCGACACCTGTTGGCAAGGCTCCTCGCCTGAAGCCCTTTCTTGGCAACCCTTGCCGCCTTTCCCTGAATCCACAAAATACGGCGCAACCATTCAACATCTCTCCGGAGCGTTCCATGAAGACCGGTATGAATATGCTGTTGTGGACTTCACACGTCACGAAGGATCATTTCCCGATCCTTGCCGACTTGAAGAAGGCCGGCTTTGACGGCGTCGAAATCCCGATATTCGAAGGTGATGCCGCCCATTTCAAGACGATCCGGCACGAGCTCGATTCCCTCGGCCTTGGCTGTACAACCGTGACCGTCGTCGGCCCCGATGCCAACCCGATCAGCCCGGATGCATCTATCCGAAAAGCAGCGGTCGAACGGCTCTCGTGGGTCATAGAGATGAATCACATTCTGGGCAGCCAGCGCATGTGCGGCCCTTTCCATTCGCCTTTGGCGGTCTTCAGCGGCAGCGGCCCAACCGACGACGAGAAGAAACATGCTGCCGATACGCTGCGTGAAGTCGCCGGACTCGCTCAGAAAGCAGGCGTGACGTTATGCATCGAGTATCTCAATCGGTTCGAATGCTACTTCCTCACGACAGCCGCTGATGCCAAAAAGCTCGTGACGGCGGTTGGCCATTCGCATTTTCGCACGATGTACGATACATTCCACGCTCACATTGAAGAGAAGAATCCATCTTCCGCGATCAAGACCGTTGCGGATGTGATGGCCCACGTCCACATTAGCGAGAACGATCGCGGCACCCCCGGCACCGGTCAAGTTCGTTGGGACGAAAGCTTCAAGGCCTTGCGCGAAACCGGTTACGATGGCTGGGTAGTGATCGAGGCATTCGGCCGTGCCCTGCCGGACTTGGCAGCGGCAACGCGTGTCTGGCGCGATCTCTTCCCATCGCCTTCGGAAGTCTACACCGAAGGTTTGAAATTGATCAAACAGAAGTGGGCCGCCTTTGGAAAGTGATGCACCTCAGGAGACAGGATTTATCAACATCCCTGTTGTCTTGAATAGTATGACATAATCGACACTAACCCGAAGCGTGAGCGAGGCAAACTCCGAAGCGTTAGCCTTATTTTGTTCACACTAACGCTAACGCTTCGGGGCCGCGCCTCGCTCACGCGTCGGGTTAGTATAGTTGATACTGACTTACACTAACCCGAAGCGTGAGCGAGGCAAACTCCGAAGCGTTAGCCTTATTTTGTTCACACTAACGCTAACGCTTCGGGGCCGCGCCTCGCTCACGCGTCGGGTTAGTGTCACGTCCCGCTTATGTCTGTGTATGACAGTCATGTAGCCTTATTGTCCCACCAGTTGGAAAAACAGTTCCTCCAAGTCGTGTTCCCCATGGCGCGCTCGTAGCTCTTCGAGCGTACCGACGGTCAAGATGCGGCCTTGATGCATGATGGCGACCCGATCGCAGAGCTTTTCCACCTCGCGCATGATATGGGTCGAGAACAGAATGCACTTCCCCTCGCCACGAAGCACCGCAATGCTCTGCAACACCGAGCGCTGCACGAGTACGTCGAGCCCGCTCGTCGGCTCGTCAAAAATTAGCACGGGCGGATCGTGAATGAGCGCGCGGGCGATCGATACTTTTTGCTTCATGCCCGTACTCATGCGAGCGCCGAGCACATGGCGAAAATCGTTCATTTGCAAGGTCACGAATAGCTTTTCCAAGCGTTCTTTCAGAACGCTCGGTGTCAGGCCATGCAGCCGCCCGTAGTAGGTCACCATTTCGTAGGCGCTCATTCGGTCGTAAACGCCGGTGTTCGCCGATAGAAAGCCGATATGATGCCGAACGTCCGCACTCTGCGAAACGACATCGAACCCGGCAACCCGCCCCTGCCCGAGGTCGGTTTCAGAACGGTGCAGAGCAACCGTAGTGTTGTTGTCTTGCCGGCGCCGTTGGGCCCAAGCAGCCCGAAGATTTCGCCAGGCTTAGCCGTGAACGACATGGCATCAACGGCCGGAATGCTCTTCCCATCCGCGTTACGAAACGTTTTGCAAAGTGATTCGACTTCAATCATGGGCTGCCTGCGTTGGAATCGATGGTGGAAGAGTCTCCAACTTTGCCTGGCTCATCAGTTGACCATGCTTGAAGGCGAGCCAACATTTCCGGGGTGAACTCCGCGTTGACCAATGTTCGACGGCCGATGCGCAAATGCACTTTTCGCGAACTGCCAAACAGCACGCGCCCTTTATCTTCGATGTCGATGTCGTGCCGATCGACGATGAGATTGTCGTAATCGTTTTCGTCGGCGACGATCACCAGATCAGCGACCCGCTTTGCCTTCCAGCGCAGGCCCATGCGGAACTCGACGAAATCATCGGTTTCAATCCACTTTTCTTCATGTATTTCGGCCATTAGGTCGTCAAACCACGCCAATTGTTCGATTGTAGGCGGATCCCGATAGGCGTCACGAGCATAAGAATAGCGTCGGATCAAACCGAAGCCGGCCATCACAAGCATCAGATTGAAGACAAACCAGCCCCAGCCGATGTTGCCGCCGTTCTGAAGCGCGAAGATCTCGACCGACAACCGCCAGGCACCGACCGTAATCAGCAGGCCCGCTTCCAACACGATGCCGAACGCGGAAGGATAGAGCAGATTGCGGATCCCGACCAACGATTCCACAACCCCTAAGGCGATACAAGAATAGTCGGCGACTTGACCGTCAAAGGTAGCGGTGCCGAATACGAGAATTAAGCAACCCCAGACAATGCCGCCGCGCCCGCTATCACGGAGGTGTTTACGCGTGGTGCGAAAATCGGCGATTTTCTGCAAGCGCTCCAGTGGCGGGTCACGGGTCATGAAGAATCTCGAACGGTGGCGGCGATCTCCACGGTCAGCTTATCAGCGTTAGCTGACGTACACTATGGTCCGACGGTTCTTTACTTACCACGGGTCCAATTTCTGACGTCTCGCCTTCGTCAATATATTCATAAAACACATTCCGTTGACGGGGAATGTATCCCGCTTCGCGAATAGCTGATTTAATCTGTTCCAGCGTTAAATAATGAACTGTCCCCGCCGAGGCCACCACATTTTCTTCGATCATCAAGCTTCCCATATCATTGGCGCCGAAGAACAGTGCGATCTGCCCGATCTTGGCGCCCTGCGTCACCCATGACGATTGAATGTTCGGAATGTTGTCGAGATAAAGCCGAGCGATTGCTTGCGTGCGCAAATACTCAAATGAACCAACCGCGGGATAGTCCGCCATTTTATGCCCCGGCTGCATCGTCCAGCAGATAAAGGCGGTGAAGCCACCGGTTTCATCCTGCAGTTGGCGCAGGCGATCAAGGTGTTCGATGCGCTCGGCGTCCGTCTCGATATGGCCGAACATCATGGTGCAGGTGGAACGACCGCCCAGCTGATGCCAAACTCGGCTTACTTCGAGCCATTCCTCCGTAAGCGCCTTGTTCTTCGTAATGGCATTGCGGACGCGGTCGACGAGGATCTCGCCGCCACCGCCGGGCAAGCTGCCCATGCCGGCGTTCTTCAGACGCAGTAGCACTTCACGCAACGGCAATTTGTTCAATTTGTGAAAATGCCATAATTCCGGCGGGCTAAAAGCGTGCAGATTCACCTGCGGATAGCGGCTCTTCAAATCGCGCAACAGTTCTTCATACCACTCTAATTTAAGCGATGGGTGCATACCCCCTTGCATTAGAATCTGGTCGCCGCCGAGCGCGATCGTCTCCTCGATTTTGCGATAAAGTTCTTCGCGTGGAAGCACATAGGCCTCGGCATCGTTGCTTTTGCGATAGAACGCGCAGAAATCACAGACCGCCGCGCAAACATTTGTGTAGTTTATGTTGCGATCGATATTGTAAGTTCGATACGGCTCGGGATGCAATCGCGTGGTGACGGCATGAGCCGCTCGACCGAGCGCATGCAAATCTTTACACTCAAAAAGCGCGACGCCTTCGTCAAACGACAGCCGCTCGCCCCCGACGGCCTTCGACAATATCTCGGGCAATGTAGTCTTCAACTTCCACCCCCTGCGGCGCCAGCCCTTGTTCGCAGGCCAGCTCATAAAAACGTTGCAATCCGGCACGCTCGCGCGGGCCAAGATCGTAGCTTAGGATATTGCTCAAGTAACGTCGGCAGTAGCCCGCATCCAGTTGAAGTCTGGGCGATTCCCGCTCGGCAATCAGGCCGCAACGCGCCAGTCCCAGATTTTTCGATTCACGCAGCGCCTCATCGACACCCAGCAAATTGACCCGTTCACGCACAGCCCAGACTGCATAGACAAATGGCAGGCCGGTCCAATCGAACCATTCCTGGCCGAGATCGAAAGCATAGTCGAAGCCAGGTAAACAAGCGCGCATCGCGCGGTCGCCAATCAGTAAAACGGCATCAGCGGGCACATCGTTCGGGTCGGCGTCCAACGGCATGGGCGTGATCGCGGCTCGCACGCCATAACGCGCGGCGAGAAGAATTTGCGTTAAGGCGGCGCTGGTGCGCGATCCTACATCTAGAGCCACCGAGCGTATATTGCGCCAAGGCAACCGGCTGAATAGCGTAACGCTTAACACGGGTCCACGCGATACGATCGCAATGTCGGGAATGATGGAATAGTTCCGGGCACGGAAGTATTCGATCACCGGTATCAGCGCGACATCGAGGTCGCCATTGCTCAAACGTTCCGCCAGTTGGCTCGGAACCTCCAACGACAGGTCAATGTGTGGCGAAAGAAGCGTCAGGTCTTCAATCAACGGCTTGGTGTTCAGATAGTTCACCGCGCCGACGCGAATTTTCGGTGACATATCGAACCTCCTCTCCGCTCTATCGTCTTTTCATCCCACCCAAATCTAACCGCAACAAGCTCGCCCACCGCAACAAGCCTGCATAAGCCGGATTTTATCTTCTCTTCACGGTTGGTTTACGATGGCCGGCTATACTCATCTTCGCGGTGGGAACAAGTCCTGCTTTGGACGACTGCCGTTAGGCTCAGATCGCAATTCAAGGAGTTTGAAGTGAACGTATTGAAATCCGCTCTCGTAGTTGCCGTTATGCTGGCATTCGGCACGGCCGCAAGGACAGAAGAAGAGAAGATCGCCATAGACAAAGTCCCCGCGAAGGTGATGGATGCCGTCAAGGCCAAGTTCAAGGACGCTCAAGTCACCGGCGCTGAAAAAGAGACCGAGAAGGGCAAGGTTTCTTACGAGATCAACATCACCAACAAAGGCCAGAAGATCGATGTGATCGTCTCCGAGGAAGGTAAGATCACCGCCGTCGAATCGATCATCGACGTGAAAGACGTCCCGAAGGTCGTCATCGACGCCCTGATGAAGAAGTACCCCGAAGCCAAAATCAAGCAAGCGGAAGAGATCAACAAAGACGAAAAGATCACGTATGAACTGATCATCACCGCGGGCGACAAAAAGCTCGAAGTCGTCTTCGATCCCGAAGGCAAGTTCCTCACCGAAGAAGATATGAGCAAGGAAGAAAAGAAGAAGTAAGGCTAGCGGAACGCTTAGAGTCCGAGCCGGACGTGTAAGCGACGGATATCTTTTTGGCACCATCGCTTACGCGTCCGGCTCGGTCGACTCGAATCTCGCCTTTGCAGTTGATCGTAGGGCGTACAAATTGATAGCATCGTATTGAATCGATACGTCGCCAATACCGGAGCTCTGCGATGGTCATCAGTCTTGAACCCGACCTTGAAGCTGCCTTGAAATCAATAGCCCAAAGGCGACGGGTAGCGCCTGAAGCGCTTGCCCTACACGCATTGCGCGAACGTTTTCTCAACGCATCTCCGCTTCAGCCGCAAGATGATTGGGAGCGGAACCTGCTCGCTGTTGCGACCGACTGCGGAGTATCTCTCTCAAATCAATCGCTTAGCAGCGAAGGGCTCTACGAATAATGGCCTATCTTATAGATACGAGCATTTTAGTAAGGCTTGCCAATGTAGCAGATCCTCTTCATACCTTGGCTGCCGACGCGGTTCTGGAACTGCATCGGCAGGGACAACTGTTGCACTTAACGAGTCAAAATTTCATAGAGTTCCGTAACGTCGCCACACGCGCCAAGTCAGTGAATGGTCTTGGATTATCTCCAAGAGAAGCAATCGCAAAGGCAGTGATATTCGAAGCCGCATTTCCACTACTGCCTGAGACATCTGATATTTATCCAACTTGGAAGGCAATTGTTGAAGGCTTAGACGTTATCGGAAAACAGGTCCACGACGCTCGCTTAATTGCAATTTGCCATGTGCATTTAGTAACGCACTTGCTCACCTTCAACGTTTCCCATTTTAGACGCATCGCAGGATTCGGTCATATGGTCACAGTCGTAGATCCGGCGACTGTCTGAAAGGCATTGGAAGAAAGAGTCGCGATAGCACCGGCGACAAAGAGTGCTTCGAACAAAATGAGCCTAAATCTTCTCATCATCGAAGACGAAACTGCCATCGCCGACTTTCTAACCCGCGGCTTGCGCGAGGAAGGCTTTGCCGTCCAACATGCGGCCGACGGCAAGGCCGGATTGCAAGCGCTGCAAGCCCGCCCGTGGGATGTTGTTCTTCTCGATTGGTGGCTCCCTTTTGTTGATGGCCTGACTCTGCTGAAACGCTATCGAGCCGGCAACGGAACATCGCCCATCCTCTTCCTCACGGCCCGCGATGCCGTCTCCGACCGCGTTCGCGGGCTCGATGGCGGCGCCGACGACTACCTTTGCAAACCCTTTTCCTTTGAAGAACTGCTCGCTCGCGTTCGCTCCCTGGCCCGCAGACATGAACGCACTCCGTCTACGGAACTGCGCCAAGAAGATGTTGTGGTCGATCTCATCAATCACCGAGCCGAGCGTGGCGGCAAGCGCATGAGTCTAACCGCGAAAGAGGAGCTTCTGCTAGTCTTCTTCCTCCGGCATCCAGGCGAAGTCCTGACCAAAGCGCGTATTTACGAGCAGGTTTGGGATGAAAGCTATGATGGGATTTCCAACACTTTGGAAGTTCACATAGTCGAGCTGCGCCGTAAACTCGAAGCGCTCGGCCCACGCCTCATCCACACGTTGCGCGGGCGCGGCTACATCTTCAGCCATCTCGATCCCACAGCGGAGGCGCCATGAGCCTCACCAATCGCCTCACCACATTCTTCGCCTTCGGCTTGGCCCTTGTGTTGATCGGTTTTTCACTTTCTCTGTTTCTGCTCGCGCGACTTTATCTCCATCGACAATTGGACGAACGCCTCGATGCGGCTTTGAATACCTTAGTCGCCGTTGCTGAAATCGAAGAAGGCGCTATCGAATGGTCGCCCGGCGACAGGCATCTTCAGATTGGCGGCCTATTTGCCGATACCCCGCTGCACTGGAGCATCCATGATGATAACGGCCGGCTTGTCGATTGCTCCAAAGACTTAGACTCCAACGACGCTCTTCGTCATGACATTTCGAGCGATGATGCATTATCGGGTACACTGCCTGCCGGGACGCTAGGCGAGAATCGCCGTGCTGCTCGAAAGACGCTCTCCGCCGACTCCGCCATTGCGATAGCCCGCAGCCGCGCCGAAAAACCCCTTTATGGAAAGTTGATCTTTACCGTTCGCGCGAGCGAAGCCGCTTCTAACCTGGTGCTTAGCCGACTGGCGAGCGCTCTGGCGGGCGTCTCATTTGCCATTTTCGGTATTGCCCTTATCAGTGGACGCTGGTTCTGCCGGCGAGCTCTGCGACCTCTGCAAACCATGGCATTACAAGCAGGCGCCATGAACGCCGAACTTAGCCGTGAACGCCTGAGCGTGCCGGCATCAAACGACGAAGTCGCAGCTTTGGGCCAATCGTTTAACGGTCTGCTCGACCGGCTGCACGTTGCCTTGCAGCGTCAACAACGCTTCACGGGCGATGCGTCTCATCAGCTGCGCACTCCGCTGACTGCCTTGCTCGGCGAGATCGAGGTTGCCTTAAGGTATCCCCGTTCCTTGGATGATTATCGACGGACTCTGGAACGCTTGGGCGACCAAGGCCGCCACCTCCAACAGATCGTTGAGATGCTGCTCTATTTAGCACGGGCCAATGCTGAAGCTCAAATTGAAAAACTGGCGCTCATCGATCTATGCACGTGGCTGCCGGCTCATCTGAAGAATTGGTCAAAGCATGAGCGTTACGCCGACTTACAATACGTTTCTTCTACGACCGTACCGTGCCGAGTCCGTGTTCAAGCCCCGCTGTTAGGGCAGCTTATAGACAATTTAATCGACAACGCGTTTAAATACAGTCAGGCTGGTTCCTTAGTGCTAATCGAACTGCAAATTGAAAGCGAACGGGCCATCCTGATAGTAGCCGACCACGGCCAAGGAATCGCCGAGGAAGACTTATCCCATCTCTTCGAGCCGTTCTATCGCGGCCAATCCACGGCGTCTGCTGCCCACACTGGCGTAGGCCTTGGCCTGTCCATCGCCGAGCGCATTGCCCAATTATTCGGCGGCGAACTCACTGTCTCTAGCACGCTGGCGCAAGGTAGCCGATTCCGCATAGCCGTGCCGAGGGCGGAGTGACTCAAGGGAAATATGGCTCTCTTCGGCCATTGCTCCATATCGCCGCTGCCCGTACCAAGCTGATCGCTCACACGGCCACTCCGTAACTTAGTCGCGTTTACCCCGCGATAGGGCGTCCTTGTTGCGCGTCAGCGCGTGATGCCGAAAGCCCACAGGATTAGGCCGACCATCACGGCGAATATGAGCAACGAGGCGATGCCCAATCCGATCAACAGAAAGAGACTCGATCGTTTCGAGGCCTCCGGGTAGACCATGGCGCGTTCCATTAAAGCCACATTGCGGATGTTCGCCTTCC
Organism: uncultured Planctomycetota bacterium; assembly: GCA_963718635.1. Taxonomy (GTDB): domain Bacteria; phylum Planctomycetota; class Planctomycetia; order Gemmatales; family Gemmataceae; genus JAIOQJ01. The sequence goes on from OY970367.1 coordinate 1,905,210, forward strand.
AACCCACGTCGAAAAGGTCGCCGAGCAATGGGATCGATCCAATGCCAGCTGCTATCCACAGGTTGAGGATCATGCGTTGCCGCACAATGCGCGGCACTCCGAAACTCGCTGCCGAACGTACGATGTAGCCGCCAAGCAACGCCCCGAGAAGATCGCCAACGACAGGGACCAATCCGAGAATGGCAGCCAGACCGAAACGAACCGCGCGTTCCCGGCACGCGAAACGCCGAGTCCAACAAGTGGGCGAGCACTCTGAATTTGTCCAACGAGGGGTCGGAATGCAACACGATCGGCATGGTGAAACTCTTAAGCTAAATGATCGAAAGATCAACCCCGCCTTGGAGGATATTGTACGATGGCAAGCCGTCAATCTCGACAAACCGCATCCCTCAAAAAATCGCGGACTCAATCGACGGCTCGCCCCGGATGGTGTTGAATACTTCTAATCTCCGCCGCTGGCACGTCCGGCTAACACGATAGTCTGCGCCGGAACTGCGATTTCGAATCGCTTCGCTTCAGCATGCCAGGTGTGGCGTGTCATGGTTAAGTGCGTTCCTTGAATTTCGTATTCGTTCCAAGACCAATGCTCCGCCTGGGTGGCCGAGCCGGCGCAGACGATGGCGAAAGGGCGCTCGGGCGTGGCGGGTAAAACATAGCCGGCGTGTCGGTGGCCGTGCAGCCAGAGGGAGATGTCGCCTTCTTCGGTAATTGCACGGAGTTGGGCTGCGTCGCGCAGTTGCCGCCAATGATGCTCTGATTCGCCATTGGCTAGAAAGAGCGGGTAGTGTGTCACGAGAATGCGTAAGCCCGGCGACAATCGCCGCAACAGTTCACGCAAGCGTGCGAGTTGCCCGGCCCCCACTTCTCCCCGCGCATCCCAGAGCCAGAAGTTGGGCCGAGCCGAGTTGACGCCGATCAACCAGCAAGAGCCCACTCGTTGAGCGAAGGGGTAGATGTGTCCGTCAATGCGTTCGCCTATCTGCCAGGGGGCGAAATACCTTTCAAAGGGAGCTGCACGTCGGTTTTCTTCGCCTAACAACGGAGAAGGAAAAAGCGAACCCGTGTAATAATCGTGGTTCCCCGGCACCGCCAAGCCGGGCAGGGAGCCTTCTTGACCGACATGCAACGCGCGGGCGGCCACTTCGATTTCCTCCGCAAAGCCAAGCGTCGAGGCGTCGCCCGAAAAGATAAGGTGCTGGCAGCCGCGGTCCCGAATATCAGCCATCATTGCTTGAAGAATGAGGGGGGCATCGCGAAAGCGTCGGCCTCGGACCAGCTTCAAGTTCATCCAACCCGTGGCGCGTTTGGTCAACAGGTCGCTCGGACGCCAGCTGAGTTGGGGGGCCGTCAGGTGAATATCGCTGAAGTGCGCGATGCGGACGGTTGTTTCAGCGATGGCGTTCGGTATCATGCGAACTCTGTTATACTAACCTCTTGCCGAGTCGCTCGGCATGTCGATGGAGATTCGCGATGATCCGCTATCAGTTCACGAATAAGAACGTCCTGGTGACCGGCAGTTCGCGCGGCATCGGCGCTGCCATCTTGGAAGGCTTCGCCCGTGCCGGTGCCACCTGCTTGCTCCACTATTTCGACGACCCCCAAGGTGCAAACAAGCGCGATGCCGAGCAGCAGGCGGTCAAATGGCGGGCGATGAATGTGCCGGTCCATCTCTTCGCCGCGGACGTCCGGTCATCCGCGGCCGTCGAAAATTTGATGCGCGAGATCCATGCGGCCGTGGGGAGCATCGATGTATTGGTGAACAACGCCGGTATTTTACGCGATCGCACGATCCGGAAGATGACGCTTGACGACTGGCGGGCCGTTCTGGACACCAACCTCGATGGCGTGTTCTATTGTTGTAAGCAGAGTCTTGAACTACTCCGCGATGGCGGGCGTATTGTGAACATCGCCTCGATTGCCGGTATCTATCCGTTTCACGGCCAGTCGAACTATGCTGCGGCCAAAGCGGGCGTGATCGCACTGACTAAAGTGCTGGCCAAGGAGTTGGCCCGCCGGGGTATCACCGCGAACGCGATCGCACCGGGCATCATCGAGACCAGCATGCTCGGCGAGATCAACGAAAACGTCCGGGCCGATTACATCAAACAGATACCGTTAGGTCGGTTTGGTCGGCCGGAAGATGTCGCCAACGCCGTGCTTTTCCTGAGCAGTGAAGAGAGCAGTTATATCACCGGCCAAGTCCTGCCGGTGACCGGCGGCTGGTTGATAGGACCCTAAATCGGCGCAACGTTTGCCGGCAGCTCAATTAGCTTTCCCCCTCTCCGTAGCCGAATATCGGCTACCGGGCCTCTCCAGCGAGGTCGGCCATGACCGTCAACCAATTCTGGCAACTGATCGAAGAGAGCAGACAGGCTTCGAAGAAAGGAATGCCGCAAGTGGCGTACCTCGAAAAATCGCTGCGAGCCTTGCCGAACAACGACATCGTAGGCTTTGAAGGCAACTGCTGGGATCTCCTCTCCGTCTGTTACACGCGTGAACTTTGGGCGGTGGCGACCATTATTCAACCCAGTTGCACGCTCGCATCGTTTGATGCCGTCCGCGCTTGGATCATCCTTCAGGGACGCGAATGCTTCGAAACGATATGCGATGCCCCTGAGCGCCTGGCCGACCGCGCGCTGCGCAGGCGCATCCCTTGGGCGCCCGATGGCGAGATGTTACTTCGGCTCGTGCCGCGAATCTATCGCCATATCACCGGCGACGAGCTGCCGACCCTGCCGCGCAGCGTCCCCTGCGTCCTCAAGGGCGAACGCTGGGTTGAGTTCGATCTACCGGAACTTTATCCCGAGCTTTGGAAGAAGTATCGGGAGTAAACGGCAACGAATGCTGTAAAGTTTTGGAGAGCCGGCAGCGTGTGACCGATACCGAAAGCTGTCCCGTGCTCTCCATCGGAAGCCTGGTTTTTCTATAATTCATGTGAAACACGTCTGAACTGAGGGTGAAATGTTTCCCGACGACCTGCTTTATTGGCTAAAGGCACAACCGTTTCGTCCTTTTCGCATCAACATGAACAATGGACGAACTTACGATGTAAGGCATCCCGAATTTGTCCGGCTGATGACCACCAGCCTTATATACTTTTGGCCGACCGAAGACCCCGACGTATTCAAACGGGCGGAGATGGTTGGTTTGGCACTGATTAACCATATTGAACCGATTGAGACGGAAGTTGCAGCCTGACGCAATGCATATTTTCGCGATCAGCTACCCGAGTCAAGCAGCACGCCATGCTTGGCCGATATGGGCTTGGGCGTTCACGAAATTCCGTCGCTGGCTCGTCCGGCTAACAAGACAAGACAGAGCATGTCCGTTGAGCGAAGAATAGAAGTAATATTGATGAAATTCGGTTTCGCCGCTTGACCTTGGGCGTCGTGCAATCCATCATGACAGCAATCCCTTTGTCGCGAGCAAGGAGGTTTCTGATGCCTCAATGGTTACGTCAGGCGGCGGCCATCCCCATATATAAGGGGAAGGTTTGCATGGTTTCTTCGAGCAGCGGTCGGCGTTGGGTAATCCCGAAAGGGATTATCGAACCGGGCCAGACGGCCGGCGAGACCGCCCTGCAGGAGGCATGGGAAGAAGCTGGGCTCTCCGGCGTCCTCCACAGCGAACCGGTCGGCAGCTACCTCTACGACAAATACGGCGGCCTTTGCCACGTAACCGTATTCCTCATGCAAGTCAATGAAGAAGCAGACGATTGGCCCGAACGGATTTCCCGTCAACGCGTCTGGATCCCGATTGAAGAAGTGGCCGACCGGATGCGTGAGCCGGGTCTCAGGGACATTCTTTTGTCAATCGCTCCCTCTTGCCAGGCTTCTGAACGCGAAGGCGATTTAGTCCTCGCTTGATCACTTCTCGGGTCACGTTTCACGCAGGCCCACGTAGCTGGGGAACCTCGGCACGCCCGCCTCGGAGAGTTCCTGATAGCGGAACGTAATCACGCTGCCCACAGCCGGAGGCTTGCCCCGTTCTTTATCGGAGAAGCCCGTGCCGACGGCGAACTCCGTTCCATTCGCTAGTTTTACCAGTAACGCACCGAGACGCCCCTTGTGCTTGCCCAAACCCGCCTGATGGCCGATCACCGTCGCCTCTGCATCATGGAACGTCTTCACTTTCAGCAGCGTTGATGAACGTCCTATCTCGTAGTTTGAACCCGGTTGCCGCAACATCAATCCCTCGCCGCCGAGCGATTCAACGCGGGCCAGCTCTTCGCGAAGGTGATCCAGATTCTTACAGCGAATGTTCTCCAACGGCTGGGCATAGGGTGCCTTCTTACCTGCCAGCAGCTCAGCGATAAGTGGCAGCCTCTTCTCAAACGGGTCCTTCACGGCCGGCGCATCAAACACCAGGTATTGAATCTCTTTCCAGAGATCGCTCTTATCTTGCCGGCGGACGATGCTGACGGCCCGTTGGAACTTCTTTCGACCTAGCCAGAGTTCGCCATCGAGCGGCGTTTCGGGCAAGCCCTCAACGAACCAATCGGGTGCGTGATAGAGATTTCCCTGCCGTGAAATAAACTGCTTGCCATCCCAATAGGCGCGAACGCCGTCGAGCTTTTCGCTCAGCCACCAGCCCGACAGATCGAGCGCATTATCCCATGTCTCCGCCAATAGCAATGGCGGGCCCGCGCCTTCTTTGCTTTCTTTCACGGGCTTTTGCGGCAACGCGCCGCCGATCCGCATTTCCTCGGCTTCATCGCCGCGAGGCTTGCGCAGATGCTTGCAGGTGCGGCGTTCGATCGGCGTCGATTGATTGCGCCAGGCCGGGCACGAGCAGGAGTATGAGCCGCCCGTGTTCTTGAGCACGTAGGGTTTGGCGCCTGAGCCTTTCATCTCAGTTGTCTCGCCATCTTGTAGATCGGGCATTGTGCATTTCCTCTAAGGGGCGAGAATTACGTAAGTAGTCGGAGTTTTCAATTCACAACGAAAAAACCCCTTGCCGTATGCGGGCAAGGGGTTCAGAGAGTAACTTCAATTTCACCATTGTCGTTCAGGCGACAACCGCGGCAGCTTTCATCCGACGGCGGATGGCGTAGCCGGCCAGAAGAACCACAACGCAGATCAGCAGGATGTGGTGAGCTTCCGGTGCAGCCGTCGTGCCAATGCTCAATTCCAAGTACTGGCCGGTCGGATCGATCAACAAAGCCCACTGCTGCGATGATCCAAACGTGTTATTGGTGGGCACGCTGACGTTTGCAATCCCGCTCGTACCGACCGAGCCAAAGGTACCAGAGTCGATTGACGTTGGAGTGACGCCGTCCCCAACAGTGGAAAGCTGGGTACCGTTCAGTTTGAAGTTCGTGGGCGTCGGAGATGAAGAACCATTCACCTGGAAGGCCTTGGCCAAGATGATGGTGTAGCTTTCCGTGTTAACGAGCGCCCCGTTCGTATCAACAATGTTGATGTTGATATGGTTGCCCGTGCTCGTGCCTAACGCCGCCGTCCCGGTTCCACCCAGGTTAACGAACGAGCTGGGATGAGCCGACAGATCGATCAAGCTGCTGTTGGCAATGTTGCCGGCTGCACCGGAGTGAAGAACTTCGGTTGTCAGCGTTGAGCCCACGCCGGGCGAGCCAGCACCAGTCGTGCTGTTCAAGGTCAGGCTGGTCGGCGTGGCCCCGGTGCCCAAGGTTAGAGTGCCGTAGGTCCCGGCGGTGCCGCCACGGATCGAACCGCCGTCGTTGATCGTAACGCTGTTGCCGGCGGTTGACGCAATCGTACCGTTGCCGGTGATCGAGCCAGCCGAGGCGGTTGCACCCACCGTGCCGACCGTCACGGTGCCCGTAGCGGAGACCTGTCCGGCCACTGCACCGAACTGAATCGTACCAGTGCTGACAGCCGTGTTGCCGAAGGCATTGCTTCCGCCCGAAAGAACCAAGGTGCCGGCCCCGGCATTCATCGTTAGGGTGTTCGAACCACCGCTGATGTTGCCGGAGATGGTCAAGGTATCCAGAGCATTCGTGACTGCCACGTTCAGGTTACTGCTGAGAGTAACCGGAGCGCTAATTGTGTGGGAGCCGGCTGAGTCGAGAATGCTTGCCGTGCCAGTGTTGCTGCTGAGTGTCAGGAAGCCGCTGAACGAGCCTTGAGCGATCGTATAGCTGCTGCCGCCGGTGGCCGTATTGAAGGTAATGCTCTTCAAGCTTGGGTTGGCGCCATCCAAGGTGACGATTGCATTCGAGCCAGCGGTCAGGACCGAGTTATCGAAGGTAGCCGTATCGGTGTTGGTGAAGCCAGGGTCTAGGCCGGGCGAGCCTTGATTGGCGCCCCAGTTCGTGCCGAAGCTAGTAGCCAAGGTTCCCCATGTGCCGTTGCCATTGGTGCTCCAGACGCTTTGGCCGGAGTAGACCAAACCGGTCGTGGTCAAGGTAGCCGTGCCGACGTTGGCCGAGGCGCCACTCAAGGTCGAGTCATCGGCGAAGGTGTAGGTGAACGGCGTGCTGATAGCCCCAACTGCTTGGCCGGCAGCCAAGGTTGCTGCGATCGTGCCGTTGCCGCCCGGGCCCACCGCGCTGATGCTGTTCAGCGAGATGTTACCGTTCGGTGCTGCACTGCCTTTCAAGTTGACGCGGAAATCAGTGTTGGAGCCGTTCGTAGCCGTCAGGCTATTGCTCGTAACAGGAGCGGTATAACCAAAGTGGACGTTGCCCAAGGCAAGCGTGCCCGTAGTGAGGTTGCTCGTTGCGTGATCGTAAACGTCGACGCTCACCGTGCCCGTTTGAGGGCTGTTCGTTGCATTCGCGTCGGTCAGGGTAAAGCTCCCGGACTGCGAAGCGCCCACGGTTGCACCGTTGAAGCTCAAGCCGATAACCGCACCGCTGGTTGACCCGGCTGCAACCGTGGTAGTTCCGGCAACCGTTCCAGTTACGTTCGTTCCCGCCGTAGTAGTAAAGTTCAAGGCAGACGAGCCAGCAGGAGCGCTGTTCGTGGCCGTGAAGCTGAAGGTCAAACTGCCTCCCGTGATGATAGAGCCGGTCGGAGTCGAAGCCGCCAAAGTCGGCGTAATCGTGCCGATCGTGGCCTTGTGGGTCAGGTCGTATTCGGTGCCGCTGTTGGTCAGCGAGTAACCGGCATTCACATTGATCGCGGCCACGGTGCCGGCGCCAGTCTGCGAGCCGTAGCTGACCAGCCTGTAAAGGCCAGCCGTGGTTGCCGTCCCGGTCACATCCAGCGTCAGGTTGCCGGTCAAAGTCAAAGCGTTGGTCACGACCAGAGGCGCGGCACTGGTGTTGCCGACGACTAGGACGGTACCACCGGTGCTGGTCAGGCCGTTGACTACGGTGCTGAAGTTGTTGAGGTCGAGCGTACCACTGAGAAGGACGTTGCCCTTGCCGCTGCCGTTAGGAATGGCGTTGGTGTTATTCATCTGCAGCGTAGCGCCACTGTTGATCGTGGTGTTGCCGAGGTAGGTGTTGGCATTGCTGAAGCGTACGATGCCGCCCGCGCTATTCGAGGAAGCAATGGTAAGGCCGCCGGTTCCCGTCGAGGTCGAGATGAGTCCCGTAACACTAAGAACGCCGGAACTACCATAGGCATCCAAAGTAGAAGCGGACTGGAGGTCGATGGGCCCGCCGAGGGTCACCAATCCACTGTACAAATAGGCATATTGCACGACGACCAGGCCGCTGCCGCCTGCACCGCCACCTGTGGTGGAACCACCGCCGCCGCCGCCACCCGTGTTGGCAACACCAGATCCACCGGTTGAAGTGGTTCCAGCGCCACCGCCGCCAAGTCCGCCAGCGCCGGATCCACCTGTGCCGCTACTGCCGCCGCCGCCGCCGCCGCCGTAAGTGCCTATCAAATTGACGATGGCCGAATTCGCTGTTCCAGCCCCGCCGGCCCCCCCGTGCCGGCCGCACCAGGGGTAGCCGTTCCACCGGCCGCGGAATCGCCGCCGCCGCCGCTCGCACCGTAACCATTCGCCGCACCGCCGGGAGTGGCGCTGCCGCCCGCTTTGCCGGATCCGCTGGCCCCGCCGGCCCCCGTGGTGACAACTCCGGTGCTGCCACCGGCTGCCAATTGCCCCCCAATTGAACTGGATCCGCCAGCCGTGCCATTCACTCCACTTCCCGTCCCCGCAGTTCCGCCAGCGCCTACAGTGACGCTGCCTGACGAGAGCGACACACCGGTGAAATTCAAGACTTTTCCGCCGCCGCCGCCGCTGCCGTAATACGAAGCATTTACCCCACCGTTGCCGCCGCCGCCGCCGCCGACGACCAGCCCACTGGCAATGACCGATCCATTGACAGTAAGGGTGCCAGAAGAATTAAACGTATGAGTTACCAGGCCACCGGCGATTGTAATCGTGCCTCCTGATCCCGCGTTGTCCTGGGTCCCCTGCACGATGCCGCCGTTCAAGATCATGCTGTTCGTAATAGTACGGCCGCCCGAAGTCGCGCCGATATTGAGCGTGCCGGCGGTGACCGTAATGGCCTGGGTGTTGACGATGGAACCACCGGAACCAAGGATAAGGCTGCTGGTAGCCGATGTATCTTTGATCACACTCCCCGTTCCGGTAATGGCGCTCAAAAGATACTGGTCGGCGCTGGAACTGTATTGCAGCGTACCGCCGTTCGCGATGGCGCCTGCGTAAGTGCCAGCCCCCAACGAACCCGCACCGCCGATCTTCAGCGTGCCACCAGTAATGGTCGTCGAGCCGGTGTAGGTGTTGACGCCGCTGAGGTTGGCAGTGCCGAGGCCAGTCTTGGCTAAGCTGCCCGCCGTGCCGGAGGCGCCCTGGCCTAATGTTCCTGTGACGTTGACCGCATCGGTGATCAGGGGGGTGCTGAGCGTCAACGTGAAGGTGCTTCCAATTCCGATCACGCCCAAACCGCTGATCGTGTTGCTGGCGCCGTTGGCGGTGATCGTGCGGTTGGCGCCTACGTATAACGCACCGAACCCCGATGTGTTTTGACCGAAGGTGTTCGCCAGCGTGCCGTTATCCATGGTGATGGTGTTGAAGTACAGCGTGTTGGCGATATTGGTGGTCACATTCAGCGTGCCGTCGACAATCAAGGCGCCCGTTGGGGCTACGTTATTCAACTGGTTGTTGGCCCCGCCACTGAGATTGAGGATGGCGCCGGTGGAAACGGTGACGGCATTGGTTTGCACCGAACCGCCGACTCCAAGGGTCAGCGTGCCGACGCTGACGGTCGTGCTGCCGGTATAGGTGTTGGCGCCGCTGAACGTCTGGGTTCCCGTGCCGACCTTGGTGATGCTGAGCGCGCCGCTGGTGTTTTTGATAACGCCGCCAAAAGTGGCGGTGGCGTCGTGGTTGCCCAAGGTCAGTGTAACGGCAGTTGCGGAGCTGTTGTTCACCAGCGTCTGGGCCGACACGACGGGAACGGCGCCGCCGCCGCTGGAGAGGCCGTTGATGTTGACGTTGAAACCGTTCAAATCGAAGGTGGCGATATTGCCCGCGCCCGTATCCGTACCCGCGTTGTAGCCGACGACCAGGTTGCCCGTGGTAGGACCGCTGGCGCCCCAGGGATTGGCCACCCCGGCCTTCAGAATCGCGACTGCGCTCGCGTTGTTGTAAAAGTTCAATCCCGCATTGCCGATTTGAGTATCGCCCGAGTAGTTATTGCCCGCGTTGGCCAGAATGACGACGCCGGACAAATCCCAATTGATGGCAAGCGGGCCCGTGCCGGTGATGCTGCCGTTCACAGTGAGAGTGCCGCCGCTGCCAGATGACAGGGCGCCGCCGGAAGTCGTGCCCGTGCCGAGGATAATGGACCGGGCGGCGTTAAGAGTGACGCCGCCGGCGAGTTCGGCCGAAAGTGTGCCGTTGTTGAGCGTGATGGATTTGGCGATCGGTCCAAAAACTCCGGTGACGGCGCCATCAGTCGCTTGAGCAAGCACTTGGCTGTTGGTGACGAAGGTGCCGCCCGTGTAGGCATTCGACGCGTTGCTGAGCCCTAAATTCGATGTGGGGGAGTTCGTCGTCACGGAGGTCACATTGGCGCCGATCACGGAACTGATGTTGACGGTATTGGTTCCGGTGCCGGCGTTGGTGACGGAACCGGTGTTGTTGATCCCTCCCGTCGCAAAAGTGAGGATGCCGGTGCCTTGGTTGTTGATCGTGAGGTTGGCGTTGGTGCCGGCGGCGCCGCCGGTGATGGCGCCGCTGAAAGTCGAGGCAATGGCGCCGGTGGTCGTGCCGATGGTCAAGGCGCCGACCGTGGCGTTGGTCGCTAAGGTGATCGGATTGGCAATGGTCAAGCCCGTGGCGCCGACATTCAACGTGGCGGCGGCGGTGCCGCTGGTGAAGCCGAGCGTCACGGCTCCGGTTCCCGAAGTTCCGCCCAAAGCACCGCTCGCATTGGCGACAACCGTACCCGCTTGAATGACTAAGCCGCCGGTAAAGGTGTTGGTTCCGTTCAAAGTGACCGAAGCGGTCCCTGTCATGGTGACGCTAGCGGACCCTGCGATGCCGATGGCGCCGCTGGCGTTGCCGACGATGTAGTTCACGGACGAGTTGTTGAAGGTGACCGAAGTCGGGGTGACGCCCGCCGCCTGGATGCTCACCGTGGAGTTGCTGATCGCCGCACCGCCGTTGGCGGGATTCGTGTCCTGGAAGATAACGGGGTTGCTGTTCGAGTAGTTGATGGGCGTCGAGCCGTTGGCCCAATTGTAGCTGCCGGCCGTGTCCCAACTGGAGTTCGCAGTCCCCGTGCCGTTGGTTTGGCCGGTCCAGACCAAGCTGCCGACGAGTGGCGTGCCAGAGCCCACAGTCACCGTTACGGCGGCGGTCGTGCTGCTTAGGGTGAGCACATAAGAATTCGCGCCGGCGACGACCGTCTCCGTGGTGGTGCCGGTGGCAAAGAAATTATACGTGCCGGACAAGCCGGAGGTCGCGGTAACCACGTCGTAGCTGCCGGGCGTTAGACTGGCGCCAATGGCAGCGATGTTGATTTTGTTGGTGCCGGCCACGGAGGCCGTGGACGTCACCGCCAACTTGTCGGCGGTGCTGGTGCCGAGATCGAAACTCAATGTGGCGCCGCCGCTGATCGTCAAGGCGGCGCCGGCGAACGACGTGCCCTGTTGCAGGTTGACGGTCGCGATCGCGCCATCGATCATGGAGAAGGCGGTGCCGTTATTGAGGGTCAAGGTGGCCCCGCCCGCACTAACCGTGGTGAGGCCGATGTTTGCCGCACCCGTTACCGAGAGCGACGAACCTGGAGCACCCGTGGCGATGGCGGTGTTGTTCAGCGGGTTGGCGTTATTGAGAACCAACGCGCCGCCGTTGATGGTCGTGGTGCCGGTGTAGGTATTGGCGCCAGTCAGGGTGAGCGTGCCGCTGGTGACGCCCAAGCCGACGGTCTGCGTGCCCGAGCCGATGACGTTTTGGATGGTGCCGCCGAAGGTGGACGTGCCGCCCGCGTAGATCAACAGCGAAGGAGTCACTGTGCTGCTGTTGCCGATGATTTGGCTGGCCGGCGTGTTGCCGACGACTGCCAAACCGCCGACTTGCTGATTGTTGCCGCCTAAGTCGAGAATGCCGTTGAAGCTGCCCGAACCGAACGAAACCGTGGTGCCGACCGGCAGGGCGTTGGTCGTTCCAACGACTAGGGTGCCGTTTTGCAGCAGGGTGCTGCCGCTATAGGAGCTGCCCGCGTTGATGGACCACGTGCTGCTGCTGTTCTTGGTGACCGAAGTGACGCCCGTGGTGCCGGCGGCGCTATCGGTGATAGCCCCGGTGAAGGAGTTGCCGGCGGCGGTGCCGCCGAGAACCAGCGTGTTCGCGGCGGTGGAAGTGGCGTTGGCGGTGAACCCGCCGACCGACACGCTGGCGGTGGTCGGATTGAAGGTCAAAGTAGACGCCGGGGCGAGCACGTTGCCCCAGGCCCCCAACGCCAGGCTATAGCCATTGCCGCCTGTAACGTTGACGGTCACGGCACTGGCGAAAGCGGAGCCAAACGGCATGAGGCTGAGCACCTGGTTCGTCGCCGAAGTTCCGACGCGGTTGACATCGATGGTCACGGTGACGTTGTTCAGTCCGCCGATGCCGCTGGTGCCGCCAAACGTCACCGTATTGTCGGACCGTAACTGGAGGGTCGAATTGTTGGCAAGGTTCAACATATTGCTGTTGGTGGTTGTATTTCCTGCATTAGCCCCGCCAAAAACGGTCGAAACGCCGTTGGCTGTGTTGCCGACGTTGGCTTGCAGTTGCAACGTGCCGGTGACCGTCGTCGCCTGGGCAGCGAGCGTAGGCGTGAAGCCCGTGGTGCTGCCGGTGGAATTGGTGCCCGTTAGAATCAGGGTATTGCCGGAAGCGACGGTGGTGGCGCCCGTGTAGTAGGTGTTGTTGCCCGAGAACGTGACCGTCTGGGTGGTGCCGCCGATGGCCAAGGTGCCGGCGCCGCTGATGTTCGCGGTAATTGCGGTGCCGCCGGCGCCGGTGCCGTTGATGGTGAGCGTGTTGCCGCCCGTATTCAAGATGCCGGAAATGGTCGTCGCGTTGCTGCTGTTGTGAGCGATCGTGGCGGCGCCGCTGAACGCGGTGACGCCCGCCAAGGTCAATGTGGCCGTCGCGCTACTGGTAATGCCGCCGGTGCTGCCGATGTAGTTGTTGATGGTGGTGGCGCTATTGCCGGCGATGGTCAACGCGAAGGTGCTGCCGTTCACCACGGTACCGGTCCCGCCGACCGTCAACAAGTTGCCGCTGGAATTCGTCCACGATTGAATTCCGCCCAAGATGATGTTCGGGCTCAACGTCACCGTTCCAGCCGTGACGCCGATGCCGCTGGTTCCGATCGTCAACGTATGGCTGGCGGTGTCGGTGTTCAACGTCACCGTACCGGCATTCGAATTCGAGAACCCCTTGATCGACATGTTGGCGCCGAGAGTCATCGAACCGAGAACTGCCGGATTGGTGTTGACGTCGATGGTGACGGTGGCACCAGAGCCCGGAACGAGCGCGGTCGCGGTTCCGCCGGTGGTCGTTGTCCAGTTCGAAGCAAAGCCGCCGGCTTGCGAAGCGGCCCACATGCCTGGGTTGGCAGCCACTATGTTGCCCGCGAAAAACCCAGTACCGATTTGGGCCACAAAGGTCGGGGTGACCTTCACAGAGCCCGCCGCCACTGTGACTGCGTACGAGAAGTTCGTCGGGTTGAGGACGGAAAAAGCGGCCCCGCCGTTCAAGCCGCTGGCGGCCTGAATCAGGGTCAGAGCCGTTCCCGAAGCGAAGGTCGGCAGGTCCCCCACGGCAATATAAACCGTACCCGTCGTGGCCGTGGCGACGCCAGTGGTCACGCCGATCGTCGTGCTGGCGCCGGCCGCCGCGAACGATTCGCCCAAGATCGAGCCGGCAGCCAAATTCAAAGGCGAGTTGGCGGCCATCGCCATGGCCGAAGCCGGTGCATACGTGAATTGAGCGCCAGTCGAAACGCTCAAGCCGGTGCTGTTCGTCATGCTTCCGGCGGAAACCGTCAATTGGCCGCCCGTGACGCTGGTGGTGCCGGTGTAGGTGTTCACGCCGGAAAACACTTGCAAGCCGGTGCCCGCCTTGACCACGTTGATGGTGCCGGTGTTGCCGATGACGCCGCTGAAGGTGGCCTGGGTCGTGCTGCTCAGGCCGGTGAAATACGTGCCGTTGATGGTCAGGGTGGCGGTGTTGGCGGCCGTGCCGTTGAAACTGCCGGCGCCGCTCAAGCCGTTGATGGTTTGGCTGAACGCGGCGCCGGTGGTGACCGACACGCCCGTGGCGATATTCAAGTTGCCGGCGGTCGTACCGTTGGGCAGCTGATTGGCGGCACCGAGAACGAGGGCGCCATTGGCATTGACGTTCGTATCGCCTTGATAATTGTTGTTGGCACTGGCGTTATTGTAAGTGACCGTCGTCAGGGTGCCGCCTCCGCCAATCGTGAAACCGTTGTTGCCGGTCAATTGGCCGGTAAGCGAAAGGGTATTGGTTCCGGTATTGGTGCCGATGGTGACGGGCGCAAGGTTGGCGGTAATGCTGCCGGATACGGTGCCGCCGGTACTTTCGATTCGAAAGGCGCGTGCGATGTCGGTCCCGGCCGCCGAATTTACGATGACCGCGTTCGCAATGACGGAGTTGTTTGTCGTGAGATAAATTTGCGCCTTGTCGCCCGGATTGGCGCCGATGGTGATGGCCCCGGTGCCAAACACGCCCGAAGTAATCGAACCTGCCGCGCCTGTTGGGGTAGCTGGGTTGCTGGCACGAGCGTTGTTCGTGAGAAGGACGCCGCCGGAAAACGTGCTGGCCGCCGCAGCCGGCGCAATGGAACCGTTGCCGTTCCCATAGGCGATTTCGATCTTTCGCGTGGTGCCGTTGGTGATCGTTCCCAGCGCCGGCCAGAGTCGACACTTGCAAAATATCGGTGCCCGTTCCCGATGCCGAATCCGCCAGGGTGCCGGCAACCGTGAGGCCGCTGGCCATGCCGCTGAAGCCATTGAGGTCGAGCGTAGCGCCGGCAGCAACCGTAACGGCCGAGCCGATGGTCGAGAGAGCGCCGGTCGCCCCGAGCTTCAAGGTGCCGGCACTGATCGTCGTGGCGCCGGTGTAGATGTTGGTGCCGGAGAGCAGCAGGGCGCCGGCGCCAGTCTTGGTCAAGTAGCCGGTGCCCATGATGAGGTTCTGCGAGAGAGTCAGCGTGTTAGCCGCGTTGTTCACATCGATGCCCACGCCGGTATTGTTGGCGACGGTGATGGTCCGGGTCGCCAAAGTTGTGAGCGTGGTGCCGGTGACCTGCAAGGTGCCGCCGCTGAAAGTGATCGGGGTGGCGGCGCCGCCCAAATTCGCATTCGAGCCGACCGACAATTCCGTCACGTTGGCAGCGGTTCCGAACAACGTGGTGCCCGCCCCGTACGTGTTCGAGGCGCCGCCCAAGGTGACGACGCCGCCGACACCGACGATGGCGACGGAAGTGGTGGTGCCCGTAACGGCCTGGTTATAGGTCAACGCGGTGGCGGCGCTGATGCCGCCGAATTTATAGGTGCTTCCCTGGGGCGTGTAAGTGCCGGTGTAAACGACGGTGCCCGAGGCGGCCAAGCCGGCCGGTGCGTTTAGCGGCGCCGCCACCCCCACCGTAGCGCTGCTGAAGTTCAAGTTTTCGGCAGCATTTGCAGCGGCGAGTGCGATCGTGCCGTTGAAACCCGAAAGCGCGCCCGAGCCAAGGGCCGCCAGGGCCGCATTCGGAACCCCAATCCCAGCGAAGTTCAAGAAAACAGAGCCTACGTTGGTGCCGGAGATCGTGGTCGTCGAACCCGTTTGCCCCAAAGCCGCGGCACTATTGAACTGAATGACACCTTTGGTGATCGTGTACGGTCCCTTGAACGACGTAACGGTATTGTTCGTGCCGGACACGATCAAGAAGCTGGTTGCACTATTCTCAATAACGCCGGCGACGTTGCTGCCGAGGTTCGCGCTGATCGTGCTCGATGCACCTCCCCCGCCCGAATTTGTGATGGTGCCCGTGTTGTTGATACTCGTGGTCTGTAGCAGAATTTGCCCGACGTTGGTGGCATTAAGCACCAGATTACCGGTACCGACGACACCAGCAGTGACGACGATGTTGGTACCGGAGCTGTTTGTGTTGGTGAATGTCAAGGTCGGCATATTCGAAACGGCGCTGTTGCTGTTGAGCGTGATTAAGCCGTTGAAGGTTTGGGTGCCCTGAGTGTCCGACATCGTGATGGAACCGGTGCCGCCGCCCTGCACATTAATCGCGTTGCCAAAGCTGATGTTCGTGCTGCCGCCGCCATTCGTCGTGATACCGGTGTTGACGGCGCCGCTGGTGGCACCGATTGTCAAGGTTCCGGTGCCCAGCGCATTGGAGACTGTGCCGCCGTTAGTGTAAATCAACGTACCGGCCAGGACGTTCACGCCGGAGCTATAGGCGCCGGCGGTGCCCGAACTCAGGCTTAGACTGGAGGTTGCACTATTCTGGGTGATGGTGCCGACGGTGGCGAGCAGCTTTCCGGCCAGCAGGACGCCTTGGGTGCCCGTCCCCGAGTTCGAGATATTGATCAACCCTTGGCCGCTGGCGGCGCCGATGGTGTCGTTGATCGTGATGCCGGCGCCGGCGATATTGCTGTTGTTGACGAGCACGAGGTTGCGGGCGACGGTGGGCGACGCGTTCGTGATCGTAACCGCATCAACGCTAGCCCCGAGAACGATGCCTGCCGAACTGGCGGCTGCCGAGCCGATCGTCAAATCGGTGTTCGCGATGACGACGCCAGGGTTGAATTGGATGCCTCTCGTGCCGGCTACGCCTGCGGCCACCGAAATAGCTGCGTTCGAATTGCCGAAGGCGTTCGTCGCGCCGCCGGTATTGTCGAAAGTCATTGCTCCGGAGCCTACTGCGATCGTCCAAAGTTGATTGGTCGCACCCGCACCAAGCGTTAATTGGCCTATCGTGCGAGCACTGTCAAGCGTCGTCGTCGTACTGACCGCCGAGTTGTAATTGGCGATGTTGCCGGCGCCATCAGCCGGGCCAGTGGGAGTCCAATCGGCGCCAACGCTCCAATTGGCGGTCGCGGTCTGATTCCACACATAAGTGACACCAGCCGCATTCGCCCGAGTGGGCGTCGCGAACAAAATGATAACAAGTGCGAATGCCCCAAGTGAGGCCAACAGACGACGGGAGAGATTCATGGAGTGAACCCGTGGAACGAGAGTACGGAACAGTATAAATTCGAGTCGAAAAAGGTGCAAACGATTCGGAGGCGCCCGCGTTATTGCGAGTAGCAGAGCGCCTGGAACGGTTGCGCGATCTTCGGATTGCAGCGATAGTCGTGAAGTTAGTGTAAATTTGCGATAGGCGTATTGCAATAGAAACTGGCAAAAAAGGCCGAAATAGTTCGCGTTCTGCGGACTTTCTGGGTTAAGACGGGCACGATGGGACGAATGTCCGGCTGAGCGTAACGGAGCGGATAAACCTGTTGCAGCGGTGGCAAGATGGGTTATTTATGGCGGTAAGTTATACCCATAGTACAAGTTACAGCGGGCAAATTGTCGCGAGCATTTGCTGGTGATGTCCCCATCAAATAGCGTTTTGAACGCTGTAAGATAACTGTCGTAAGACTTACAGACCATTTCAGCTCGCTTTTCGGATGTTCAAACCGGGTTTAGAGATTCCAAGCACGGATCGGACACCTATCGCTTGGTTTGACGCACTCATCCGAAAAGCGGAAATTCAAAACTGGCGTTTGCGGCCACCTGAACGTTTGCACTCGCGTTCAAAAACCGCGCGCCTAAGCTAGTACGTGAGATTTCTCAAATGCGGCTGAGTATTGTTAGCCGGACGGGCTATCGAAGGAATATTGCGAACGAGGAGACGTTGCGAGCGGGACATTCGAGTCGGAGATTAAGGAGCGAGAAAACGGCCGTGTCATGGATTTCACCGACCCTTCTGGAAATATTTCCAGAAGGCACTTTGCGAGAAAATCGTGGGAAATCGCGCATCGCCCTCAGAGCCACGAACGTTGAGGAGTGGGGCCTGTGCTCCCTAACGGTCGCGCCTCCGATGCCGATCAAGGGCGTTTGCTCCCTTCAACGATTGTCCGCCAGAAGAGGTCGTACCGCTTGAACCGGATCGCGCCACGAGATTGCCCCGACGCGCGGACCGGTGAGCACTAGACAGCCGCACTGTTTCGCCTCGACGACAATGCGGGCGAAGGCGTGAAGGGGCTATTTTGATCCCCAGACCAGCGTTGTGGCCGACCCTCTTATGCCGCCAACCGAGGCCTGAAGACGGGGGCGTCTTCCAAGTAGTCGCTCGACAGCGACACTTCCCATTCGCGAATCAACTGGCGGTAGAGTTTGCCGACCGGCCTGAGCTTACGGTTGAGGTCGTATAGGCCCACCGGGTCAACGTGGTGATGGTCATTTCGCAGGGCAGTGTTCCAATCCTTTTGATCGGTCAGGCTGAACCAGGTGAAACCCATCAGGGGCACGCCATCCCAGCGTAGCCGGAGCATCGCCTGCCACTGTTTGCGCAACCAACCGACGGAATCTTGCTCTTCACGGCGGTTTGTTTCGGTGTGCATCATCGGGATGCGATAGCGATCGTAATATTGCCGGGCCAGCACGTAATAGCCGAGCACATCGCCGGCCGGGCCGCTGCTGCCATCCGGTTGAATCAGATGTTCGTTGGTGACGTAATAATCCGTTCCCAAAATGCAGTTAGTCGTGTTCGCATGTTCGAGAAGGAAATCGTACTCGTCTGTCTCCATGCCGTGGATGCGCAGGTATTGATACATCAATGGTGAAAGGTCGTGCCCGTAGATCAAGTCGAGGGGCAGAAAGCGCCGTTCGTTTTCAAATTCGGTGATAATTACTGCCGATGGATGAGCGGGGTGCGCATACTCGCACGATTCACTCTGTACGAACACGGCGTCCGGAATCTCATCGCGAATGGCGTCCATCGCCATCACGGTTGCCCGACTCAGATTCAGTGTGGCGCGCACGAACGCCTTCTCCGACTGCAGGCATTCGTTCCACCAGCCATATTTCGCGGAGAACATGGCGGCAATGTAGGGCTCGTTGACCGGTGTCCAGTGTTTGATGTGCGGATAGCGCGCCGCACAGGCGCGGGCATACTCGGCGAAATATTCGGGGAAGTCGCGATTTTGAAAGTTGCCAAGCCAATCAGGTACGCCGAAATGGCACAGGTCGAAGATCGGTTCAATCTGTAAGGCGCGCATCTCGGCGACGACGTCGTCGGTCCAAGTCCAATCATACATTCCGGGTCTTAGAAACGTCTTATGCATGCCGGCCCCCAGCGCAGCCAGCCGAGACCCAGTTCGTTTACCAGACGTAAATCGTCGCGCCAATGGTCGTAATGGCCGCATTTTTCCATCTCGTCCACGCGGACGCCGCCCGCAATTGTCGGATAACTGTTTTCGATTCCGGTAGCAAACATGAAGGCTGACATGTATTCCATCCTTGGATCAAACGGCGCGAAGCTTCCTTGCTTGGGAGAATAGTTTAACGACACATGGATTCCGATGAAATAGGAGATTGGGCGGGAACCGGGCTTTTTCAGCAGTGATTCAACCGCGGATCAATCGTCTTTCTATAATCCCATTGCGGCCGCTCCCCCTCTCCCTACCTTGGACAGGCGTGGCCTTCCCGCTTTTTCAGGAGTGAAAACGATGAAGACATCTAGATCTCAGAGCGCCTTGATAACACTTTCGATAGTTCTGGCTTCGATTGGAATGATGTGTGCCTCAACTTTCGCGCAGCCGGGGGCAAGCCCTGACCCCGACAAGCGCAAGCAGGAGAAACAGGCCCTGCTGGATGAGTTGACCAAAGAAATCAAAGCAAACAGCGACCGGCTCAAAGCGCTCGGATCCGATGCTCCGACCGCCGAAGTGAAGGCAAAACCAGAAGCAATAAAGGAAGCCCAAATTAAGGACATGGAAGCTAAAATCAATGCTCTGACCAAGCAGCTTCAAGAAATGAAGAGCCGTAAGGTTGTTGGTGACGAATCTAAAGAAGCCAAGCCCCTGAAAATCGTGATCGGAGATGGCAAATGGTTCAATGGCTCAGCAACTTTTAATCTGACTGAAGAGAAAGGCAGTGGCGGCAACAAGCCGGGCCAGCCGAAACCCGCACCTTTTTGGGGCCAACCGCTGCCAGGCGCCAACCCTTGGCAACCGGCCTATAGAGTCATCGGACCCGACGGGCAGGAGATTAAGGGCGCCAAAGTGATTCCCCTTCCACAGCTAGCCAGTCCGCAGAACCCTGCATATAAGCCGCTCCTGCAACAGAAACAGGCTGAACTGGAAAAGGCTCGCCGGGATATCGTCAAAACGGGGCGAGAGCAGACGGAAGACCAAAAGAAGCCGAGTCAAATCAAGCCGGCGCCCGGAACCCGATTGAATGGTCCATATACGGATGGGGCCAAGCCGATTCAGGTTAAGTTGTTCGAGCAGGGGTCTCAGGCAATCACGTTGTCCCGCGCCACCTACAAACTGCCCTACGAGAAAGCCGAGGCATTGGTCGGCTTTCTGAAGACGAATCTGAAAACGCAAGTGCTGGAATTCAAGTTTCAAAACGATGGAGTCGTGATCACTACCACACCGGATGTTCAAGCAGGCGTCGGCACAATCGTTAAATTGATGCAGGAGAGGGAAAAGAAGGCTGAAGGGGTTCTTGAATTCAAGTTCGAGCTAAAGGAATAATCGTAGTTCCCGTGTCTACTCAAAGCGCCAAAGGCCGAAAGCCGTTGGCGTTTTCTTTTCTTTCTTTGCTCTGAAAAAAGCAGTGTTTGCCATTAGCCTGAGCGAATTTCTAAAAATTTTACTTACCTTCTAATGCGGATACGAATTGTAAGCAATTGCTGCGATTGCACTTGCGCGTCTGTTTGCCATTGGTCAGCGTGAACTGGCACATCGGTTGCCAAGTAGGTATCGAGTTGGTGAGCCGTTAGTTGCTGATAAACCACTGTGTCGTGCAACTCAAAGATGTGCTATCCTTAAAGATAAAATTTTACGTAAATGGGCCAATCCTGATAATCGAGAAAGGCTTACAGTTATGCTCATCAACCCGTACCGTGATTCACGCTCGTCGAAGAATGAAATTCCGGCGATCTCGAGCCGGCTGGTTCAGCAATCGTTGAACACAAAACAACAGATAATCAGTGAACTTATTTCTGGAAGACTCCAGTTACTCGAGGCCGCCGCTCGATTTCAGGTTGCCCATTCGGCGACCGCTCTTTGCTTCGCTAATGCAACCGGTGTACCAATGGGCGCAGCTGACGGCGAGAGCCTCTGCCGCACCGTTATCGGCTGGGTTCATCTCAGTCTAAGCAGCAATCGACCGGAAGAAGCCGAACGCGTATCCGAACGCCTCGAGAGAGAACTGCAAGGCCATTTGGAGACAGGCGCTTCAATGAAGTTGCCGCCAAACCAGTAGTTTGCAATTGCCGTCAGCCCTAAGGCTGAACTGACGGCCGATTCCCACGTTCAGCCTCGTT
Organism: uncultured Planctomycetota bacterium; assembly: GCA_963718635.1. Classification (GTDB taxonomy): domain Bacteria; phylum Planctomycetota; class Planctomycetia; order Gemmatales; family Gemmataceae; genus JAIOQJ01. The sequence goes on from OY970367.1 coordinate 1,926,175, forward strand.
GCGACTGGAAGCTACACATGGATGGTTCCATGTCTTTAAAGCCGGCATTTGGGACAGGCGAAACTTTTCCCGCCGCCCGTGAAATCACTTCAATCGATGCCGACTTCATTGAAGTCGCGCTGCTGCTGCCCCGCTGGCAGGCCGCCGCCTTGCAAGTCTCAGCCCGACAACAGGGCATGAGCGCTGGGCAAATGCTCCGCCGAATCATCGTCGCAACTGTCGGCAACGACGCCCGCGCGCATGGCTAGGAAGCGGACCCGCTCTGCAACCAATTCCTCAATAACATTTCGTCATTCCAAATGGCCCGGGTCGGACTCGAACCGACACGCCTTTCGGCACAGGCTCCTAAGACCTGCGTGGCTGCCAATTACACCACCGGGCCAAACTCAGTCTCTCAGCATCCTTCCAATGATTATCTGAAACAACGAACTAATCTTCAAGCGGGCAGATCATTGTGAGTAACCGGCAGCGCGAGGTTTCGGTTGCGCGAAAAGGCATCAGATGGAAGAGTTATGTCCTCTCCTTCCCTTCCTCGCTCTCCCCATTGCCTTATTGAGCAGTTGTCGGACGCGTTCGCGTGTGACGCCGAGCCGGTTGCCGACTTCTTCCAGCGTGTGGCCGTCGGCATAGTAAAGTTCCAGCGCTTGAAACCAGCGCGATGGCAGCCGGCAGCGCACCCGATCGAGCGTTTCGTGAAGCGTGGCCTCATCAATCGACTCGCGCGTGTGCGGGCAAGGCGTATCGAATTCATTCGCCATTCGAGCATTCAAGTCCGTAAACCGGATATGGGCAAGCCGGCCGCCGCGCTGCCAGATGACTACCGCCTGCATCAGACGATGCTTGATCGCCATGGTGGCGTAGGCGCCGAACGGCACCCCTCGGCTCGGGTCGAACATGCCGGCCGCGTAGACCAACCCGTAGAGCGCCTCGCCGCGCAGCTCGTCCAAAGGCATCGAACGGCCGCAGTGCAAATGTTGCTTCCAGGCAAGCCGACGCGCCAAGTCTTGATGCGTCCGCGCCAGCTCCTGGCTATGCTCGTTCAATGGCCGCAAAAAGCCCATGACTTGCGACGGGTGTACGATCGGTTGCATTGTTCTCGCTCCATCATATCGGCAATGCGGCGAAATAAAGCTTTGTACAGTTGTCATCCGTACACATATCGGCATCGGCTCGCGAAGGGAATCCCCAATTTGTTTTCGGGATTTATTTCTCCGCACCGGATCGATCGAAAACGGCGTATTTGAAGATAGGCGAGGTAAAATGGCTCTTTTTAAATTGAGACACAAAGTAAAAAAGTACAGAAAATTATCTAGCAAAACGTAACAGCCTATTGATTTCCTTTGCTATATAAAGTAATTTGTAAAGCAGAATGACTGGCTTCAGCTCATTGAAAGAGCTCGTGTTCTTGCATTTGGACAACGACTTACCGTTTTAACCTGAAAATAAGTGGAGGCTAGGATGCGTGGGTTGCGTGAAGTTGATCGTATTTTGCGAGGCGATGCCACGTCGGCGACAGATCTTCGTGAGCGCGGGCTGATGCTTCAACTGGGGCCCGTGATCGTCACGAACATTCTGCTCGCTGCGTTTGCCGGTCTCTGCTTGGGAGTGTTCGGGATCGCCAACCGAGATGAGCCCGAATTTCGCTTCCTGCTGGCCGACGCGGTCAAAGTGCCCTTGTTGTTTACGCTTTCGCTGGCGATTACTTTTCCTTCGCTTTACGTATTTAATGCGCTAGTCGGGTCACCGCTTGGGGTGTTGCAAATCGGCCGGTTGATGGCCGCGGCCTTGGCGGTTCTCGTAGCGGTGCTGGCGGCCTTCGGCCCGGTCGTGGCATTCTTTTCGGTTACCAGCACGAACTACCATTTCATTTTGTTGCTCAACGTGGCCGTCTTCATAGTAGCTGGCGGTTTCGGGCTCGACTTTCTATGGCGAACAATGGCGAAGCTCACCTCCCGGCAACTTCCCCGACGGCCTACTCTTCAAAAACCGGCCGAACAATCGGAGCAGGTCGAGCCGTTGGTTGCAGATGAGATGCATCAGGTGGTTGCGAATCGGAGCGTCATCAACGTGTTCCGGCTCTGGCTATTGGCATTCGCTCTGGTGGGAACGCAAATGAGTTGGGTGCTCCGGCCGTTCATCGGATCGCCCGATCGCGCATTCGCATGGTTCAGGCCGCGCGAGTCGTCGTTCTTTGAAGCGGTCGTCAAGTCGATCCATTCCCTTCTCACCGCCTATTGAACCCGGCGTTCCTGAACCACTTTGCCAACGGATCTTGATGTCACATATCTTTCGATATATCGATCGCGTTTTGCGCGGCGCGACCGGGCCAGGGAGATCGAAGCCGGCCGGCGTCCGGCGGTTTGCCGCGATTGTAGTCGGCGGTGGGGCACTCTATGGCATGGCGATCGGCGCCTTTGGCGGTTTGACGGGCGATGGCCCGACCCAGATGGCCTATTCGGCGGCGAAAGTTCCTTTCTTGCTTCTGGTAACGGCAGCGCTGGCTTTGCCCAGTTTCTTTGTCCTCAATTCGCTGCTCGGGCTTCGTTCGGATTTCGGCGAAGTGTGCGAAGCCTTGGCCGTTACTCAAATCGCGGTAGCCGTCGTGCTGGCCAGCTTAGCGCCTTACACCCTTCTTTGGTACGCATCGACAACCGACTATCAGGAAGCGCTGCTCTTCAATGCTTTGATGTTTACGATCGCCAGTTTAGCGGCCCAATGGGTTCTTCGCCGGCGCTATGTTCCGCTCATTGCCCGCAATCCCCGCCACCGAATCATGCAGCGAGTCTGGCTAGGAACATATGCCTTCGTCGGCATTCAAATGGGCTGGGTGCTGCGGCCATTTATTGGCCAGCCGGGCCGACCCGTCACTTTCTTTCGCGAAGAGGCGTGGTCGAACGCTTACGTGTTTATTGTGCAGACCTTATACAACGTGCTGTGGAAATAATGAGCCGAGTCAATCTTCCCTCATGGGGACAGGCAGCCCGGACGCAGCATTACACACAACTCAATTCGCCGAACGGCTCAGAGCGGTGAGATTGGAGAAAGGAAGCGCCGATTCGCCAGAATCGTCGGCGCAACCATTTACAGGACCGAAGCGCTTCGCTGAAAACTCATTCATCATCCTGACGCAGCTTGGCCAATACGGTGAAATCCTCGAGCGTCGTGGTATCCGAAGTCGACGAACGGCCGGCGGCCACGTCGCGCAGCAAGCGCCGCATAATCTTGCCGGAACGCGTCTTCGGCAACGTGTCCGTGAAGCGGATGTCGTCGGGGCGAGCTAAAGCGCCGATGCCTTTGGCGACGAATTCTTTCAGTTCTTTCTTCAGTTCATCAGTTGGGAGACTGCCGCCTTTGAGCGTGACAAAGCAAACAATCGCCTCGCCTTTCAAGTCGTCGGCTCGACCCACGACCGCTGCCTCGGCGACTTTCGCATGCTGCACTAAAGCGCTTTCGACTTCCATCGTGCTGAGTCGATGGCCCGAAACATTGAGGACATCGTCCACCCGGCCCATCACCCAGATGTAGCCGTCTTCGTCTTGTCGAGCGCCATCCGCCGTGAAATAGCTGTGCGGAATCTGGCTCCAGTATTGGGCCTTGTAGCGTTCTTCGTCGCCCAAGATGGTACGAAGCATCGAAGGCCAGGGATGACGAACGACCAAGAAGCCACCGCTGTTTGGCGGAACTGGTTTTCCTTGTTTATCGACAACTTCCGTAACAATGCCGGGGAAGGGCAGCGTGGCCGAGCCGGGTTTCGTAGGAATGGCGCCCGGCAACGGGCTGAGCATGATGCAGCCAGTTTCGGTTTGCCACCAGGTGTCGACGATGGGACAACGGCCGCGGCCGATCACCTCGTGATACCACATCCAGGCTTCGGGATTGATCGGCTCGCCTACGGTGCCAAGCACCCGCAAGCTGGAAAGGTCGTGCGCTTGCGGCCAGTGATTGCCCCACTTGACGAACGCGCGAATGGCCGTCGGCGCCGTGTAAAAAATGGAGACCTTATATTTGGCGATGATCTCCCAAAAGCGATCTTCGCGCGGGTGGTTCGGCGCTCCTTCGTACATCACTACGGTTGAGCCGTTTGCCAGTGGTCCGTAAACGATGTAACTGTGACCGGTAATCCAGCCAACGTCTGCCGTACACCAGTAGACATCGTCTTCTTTGAGATCAAAAACCCATTTGTGCGTGAGGGCAACGCCTAGCAAATAGCCTGCTGTTGAATGGACGATGCCTTTAGGCTTGCCGGTCGATCCTGATGTGTAGAGCACGAAAAGAGGGTGTTCACTATCGAGCGGCACGGCCGGGCACTCGGCCGACGCTTCGTTCATCAGGTCGTGCCACCAAAGATCGCGCCCCGGTTGCATCGGCGCCTGAGTTTGGCAGCGATTGAAGACAATGCACTTTTCAATCGTTGGCGACTTAGCTAACGCGACATCGACATTCTGCTTAAGCGGCACAATCTTGCCGCGGCGCCAACCGCCATCGGCCGTGATTATCAGTTTGGATTGCGCGTCGTTATTGCGGTCGGCCACGGCATCCGCCGAAAAGCCGCCGAAAATGACTGAATGGGTGGCGCCAATGCGCGCATCCGAGCATAGCGACAACTGCTTCCGGCACCATCGGCATATAGATGGTAACGCGATCGCCCGCGACGATGCCGAGCTTCTTCAAAACGTTGGCAAACTTGCAGACCTCGCGATGGAGATCGCGATAGGTGAACACGCGCGCGTCGCCGGGCTCGCCTTCCCAGACAATAGCGGGCTTGTCGGCCCGAGGGCCGGCCAAATGCCGATCGAGACAATTATCGCTCGCATTGATCTGGCCACCCACGAACCATTGGGCAAAAGGCTCATTCCATTCGAGCACCTTGTCCCACTTCTTGAACCAGTGCAGCGACTCGGCTTGCTCGGCCCAAAACCCTTGGGGGTCGTCCTTGCCCTGCTGCCAGAGCCGTTTGTATTCTTCCATGCTGGGGATATGCGCGCGGGAAGCGAACTCCGCCGAGGGCGGAAACTTTCGATGTTCTTTCAATACGCTGGTGATGTTCGTCTGCGCTGCGGACATGGCATAACCCTGATCGCCGATGTTTGTGGACTGTGACAGCATCAGAATAGAAGGAAGCGGGGCAAGCATCAACAGTGGGGCAGGAAGCTCGGCAGAACCAGCGGCAACTTCGTGTGATTCATTCTCAATCAGCGGGTACGTCACCGCCTAATCGGTTGCTACAATGGCAGCAAGAAGTCCGGCCTGCAGCACCCTAATAGGACTAGCCACGTGAAATCGATCACTCTTTTGTTGCCGATTTTCCTTCTGGTTTCTCCGGCTTTGGCTGGAGATTTTGAACTCAAAGACGGCGACCGCGTTGTGTGGCTCGGCAGCACAGTCATCGAGCGCGAACAGCACTACGGCTATTGGGAGGCAGCGCTTACCACGCGCTGGCCCGATCGCAAAATTACCTTTCGTAATCTCGGCTGGAGCGGAGACGATGTTTTCGGCACCGCCCGCCTTGCCTTCGACATCAACAAGCCGGAACTCGGTCTGAAGCGCATGGTTGATCTGACACTGGCCGAGAAGCCCACGGTCATCTTCATCTGTTACGGCACCAACGAATCATTTGAAGGCGAAGCGGGATTAGAAAAATTTGCTAAAGGCTATGAGAAGCTTCTCGAAGGGTTGGCCCCGGCGAAGGCGCGTATATATTTGATGACTCCCTTTCGTCCTGCTAAGTCTCTGCCCGAGGCAATCAACTCAACCTATTTAAACGATGGACTAAAATTATATTGCGAACAGATTCAGAAGATTGCCAAAAACAAAGGGCTGACTTGCGTTGATCTCTTCAACACACCACCAATCGACGATAGCCTATTTGACGCGGGAATGCACTTGAATGAAAAAGGCTATAAAAAATCAGTCGATAATCTTTTCCGCGCACTCGGTCAGGTCAGCAAGGTTCTCACCCCCGAGCCGCTCCGCCAGGCTATCATTGAAAAGAACAAACTCTATTTTTACCGCTGGCGGCCGCAGAATGAGACATATCTGTTCGGCTTCCGTAAGCACGAACAAGGCCGGAACGCGAAGGAGATTGTCGAGTTTGATCCGCTAATTGCGAAGGCGGAAGAAGAGATCGATCGAATCAAGAACCGGCCAGCTAAAAAAACTGAGGAAGGCAAATGACAGCCGGCGCCGTAATTCAATCGGAAATCTCTGGGAGTAAAGTGATGCTCCTAGATACAGTAAGACAGCTACTTAAAAAGACACCGTTCGAGCCTTTTCGTCTCGTGCTGACGGACGGAAAGATTTACGAAATTCCCCATCCGGATTTCATGTGGACTTGGGGCAGTGATGTCTGGGTCGGCACCCGGGAACATACCGATGATGGCCAGGATTATCGTTGCCATTACGTTGACCTGTTTCTCGTCAATCGCATCGAGCCCCTTGCCACTGCCAAATCTTCGAATTCACCGCCGGAAACTAACGGGCATAGTTGAGGTTTCGATACAATTCATCTAAGGATTTTCCATGTACCGCTACGCCTTATTGCTCGGTTGGCTCATTCCAACGGTTCTGTTCGCCCAATCCACCGCTAAAATCCCCGACCCCGATCCAGAGATCGAACGCAAAACGTTCATTCTTCCGGAAGGTTTTGAGGTCAATCTATTCGCCGCCGATCCCTTGCTAGCGAAACCGATCCAGATGAATTTTGATCCACAAGGCCGGCTTTGGGTCGCTTCCAGCGAGACCTATCCGCAGATCAAGCCGGGTGAAAAGGCAAACGATAAAATCATTATTTTGGAAGACACCAAAGGCGTTGGCCGGGCGGATAAAGTCACAGTCTTTGCGGATGGCCTGTTGATCCCAACAGGCGTCGAGCCCGGCGATGGCGGCGCCTATGTAGCCAATAGCACCGAACTATTGCACCTCAGCGCCTCCAAACCGGGCGGCAAGGCAGACAAGACGCGTGTTGTTCTCTCTGGTTTCGGCACCGAGGATACACATCACATTCTGCATACTTTGCGCTGGGGACCGGAGGGGATGCTCTATTTCAACCAGTCCACTTATATCCATAGCCATATTGAGACTCCGCATGGCGTGCGCCACCTGAATGGCGGCGGGATCTGGCAGTTTCGACCGGAGACGATGCAGCTCGAAGTCTTTGTACGCGGCTATATCAATCCGTGGGGCCATCACTTCGATCGCTATGGGCAATCGTTCGCGACCGATGGCGCCAATGGTGAGGGGATAACCCACAATATCCCCGGCGCCGCTTATTCGTGGGCTATTGGCGTACCGAAGATTCTGCATGGGCTGAATCCCGGCAGTCCCAAACATTGCGGCCTGGAGGTTCTCAGCGGCAGCCACCTGCCCGAAGATTGGCGCGGCAATATGCTCACCGCCGACTTTCGGGGACATCGGGTTTGCCGATTCGTGTTGAAAGACGATGGCTCGACGTACGCATCCCAGGAGAAGGCCGAACTGATCAAGTCGAACCATCCCGCCTTTCGGCCCATCGATATCAAGATGGGGCCCGATGGCGCGATCTACGTTGCCGACTGGTACAACCCTATCATTCAGCATGGCGAAATCGACTTCCGCGATCCCCGCCGCGATCATACGCATGGGCGAATTTGGCGCATTACAGCTAAGACTAGGCCATTAGTGCAGAAGGTTGATTTGAGTAAGGCAACAATTCCTGAATTGCTCGACCGTCTCAAAGCGCCGGAAGATTGGACTCGCCACAACGCCAAGCGCGTCCTCAAGGAACGAGGCCTGGAGGCGGTTTCACCTGAGCTCAATAAATGGCTTGCTAAACAACAGGATGAGCATGATCTGCTCGAAGGATTTTGGGTATTTCAAGCGCTCGACTGCTGCGATTCGGTGTTACTGACGAAATTGCTGCAAGCGAAGGATTTTCGGGTCCGCGCAGCCGCGACACGCGTCCTCGGGCTATGGCCGAGCATCGCTACGGCATCGATGCTGTCAAAGTTGGTGGTGGATGAACATCCGCGCGTGCGGCTCGAAGCCGTGCGAGCGCTAAGCAATGTGAAAACGGAACGAGCCGTTGAAGAAGCGATGACAGCCCTCGATAAGCCGATGGACCGGGTTTTAGAATACGCGCTCTGGATGACGGCCCGCGATTTAGAGCCGCAATGGGCACCCGCCTTCGCGGCCGGCAAGCTCGATTTCGGCGGCAATGCCAGGCATTTGACCTTTGCACTACAAGCAGTCGGCACCGCGTCGGCCATGCAGCCATTGCTTGCCCTATTGAAGTCGGGCAAGATTGCGCGCGATCGCCAGGAGAGTGTCTGGTCGCTCGTCGCCAGTCTTGGCGGAGCCGCCGAATTGCAAGCTGTATTTGACCGCGCACTGCTAGCAAGCGATTCGACCGCTTTACAGGCAGCGCTGCTGTCATCGCTCGAACAAGCGATGTTGCAGCGTCACTTGAAGCCCGCAGGCGACTTAGCCCGGCTGAAGGAGCTTTTTGCAACTAATAGCGATGCCGTGCGCCCGGTTGCTTACCGACTTGCGGGTCTCTGGAAGCTGACTGCCCTGCGTAACGAATTGCAGGCCGCCGCCGCGGGGGAAAAGAGTAGCCAAGCAGTGCGTCAGGCAGCTTTCGAAGGCCTAGCTAATTTCAACGATAAATTGAGCACCACTTATCTAGGCACAACGGCAGCTACGGGAACTACTATCGAAATAAGGGGCATGGCGATCGTAGCCCTCTCATCTCTCGACGTTGCCGCGGCGGCCGTGAAGGCCGCCGACTTGCTCGCAACGGTCAAGGCCGATGATAGCCTGCTCGATCTGTTTGCTGCCCTTTTGAGCCGGAAGGGGGGCGGTGTTGCGCTGTCCAAAGCGCTTGAAGGCAAGAAGCTGTCGCCAGATGTGGCCAAGCTAGGCATTAGGGCAGTGCGCGCTTCAGTTCAGGATATGCCTATGCTGGTAGAGGCGCTGAATAAAGCGGGCGATTTAGCGGCACAAAAGCGCGATTTAACCAAACCGGAAGTCGAAGCACTTGTCGCTGAGGTTCAGAAAACGGGGAATGCAGCCCGAGGCGAGATCCTCTATCGGCGTGCCGACATGCAATGCCTGAAGTGTCACGCGATCGGCGGCGCAGGGGGCCAGGTTGGCCCCGACCTCGCCAGCATCGGCGCCAGCGCGCCGATCGACTACCTCATTGATTCCTTGCTGCTTCCCAACAAGGCGATCAAGGAAGGCTTCCACTCGTTGCGCATCGAAACAGTCGATGGCAAGGTTCACACCGGCATCAAAATCCGCGAATCGAAAACCGAATTGGCTTTGCGCACGGCAGACGACAAAGAGATAGTCATCCAAGTCAAAGACATCGAAGACAAGCGCAATTCGCGCTCACTCATGCCCGACGGTTTGGTAGACACGCTCACCCGCAATGAATTGGCGGATGTCGTCAAGTTCCTCTCGGAGCTCGGCAAGCTGGGGCCCTACTCGTTAAGCAAAGCGCGGATCGTACGCCGTTGGCAGGTGCTGCAGCCAACGCCCGATGCCGTGGGTTTGATTCGTAAATCGCGCGTTGCGGCTGTAGCCGAGAACGATCCCGCTTTTCAATGGAATTCAACGTACAGCATGGTCTCAGGCGAGCTGCCGCTCGATGCCGCTGTGCCGTTCACCGTTTGGAAAGACACCGCGCCAATGGCCGTTTTCCGCTGCCAACTCGATGTGACTGCGGCAGGTAAGGTGAAACTAAAACTCAATTCCGCCGCAGGCATCAGCCTTTTAGTCGGCTCAAATCCGGTTGATGCGATGGATGAGACGATGCTCGACCTGCCGGCCGGAACACAGACGTTGTTGTTCGCCATCGACCTTTCCAAACGCAAGGAGCCCTTGCGTGTTGAGTTGGAAGATGTCGAAGGGTCGTCCGCGCGGGTGAATATCGTTGGTGGGAAGTAAGCGACCGCCGAAGTCGATTTGCGCACACTAATTTGGTCTGGTTGCGCTACACTAACCCGAAGCGTGAGCGAGGCAAACCCCGAAGCGCTAGCGTTATTCGGGGTGATAGGCGGCAGAACCTCGCTAACGCGTCGGGGATTGCCTCGTTTACACTTCGGGTTAGTGTGTGAGTTACAAGGGTGAAACTAATGGTCGAACTGTCGTTTTTTGAAAGTCTGAAAGCCGGCCTTGAAGAGTGTATACAACATGTACGTGGAGAGATGTGTCTCAAGACGACAGATCCCACTGTTCCGCCTAAATTAGTTGTACACGTCGATAAAACGAGTTTTAGGGACTCACCTAAGATTACAAGCAAAGACAATGCTAACAACAGGGGTTAGACGATGATGCCATTCAAGTGCCTGCGTCTTTCGGGTTTGGCGATTCTTTTGATCTCTTCGGCTCTCATAGCGGAAGAGCCTAAGAATCCGCTTGCCAATACGGACTACAAAAGCCGCACTGTTAAAAAGCTGCGCGAGAAATTGATAGAGGACAACGGCGGCGATCTGAAGACAGAAGCAGCCGTCGCGCAGGGACTGCTCTGGCTGGCCAAACAGCAGAGCCCGGTGAACGGCAATTGCCAGTTCGACGGCAGCGAGAAGGGGAATCGGGTCGCCGCAACGGGGATGGCCCTACTACCCTTTTTGGCCGCTGGTCAAACGCTTAATGATTCGAAATACAAAAGAAGCGTTACAGCAGGCCTTAATTATTTGATCACGGTGCAAACCGAGAAAGGAACGTGGGACGTACAGACGATGTATAGCCACGCCATTGCTACGATTGCACTCTGCGAAGCAGCTGGCATGACAGGCGACCAAAAAATCAAAAAGGCAGCAGCGAACGCGGCGCAATACATTGTCGAAGCCCAGTGCGCGGATGGCAGTTGGAATTATGTTATTGGTGGAAATGGTGACACGTCCATTCTTGGCTGGCAAATCCAAGCACTTAGGAGCGCGCGTTATGCGCAAATCAAAGTCCCTCAAGCGACGTTCGATAAAGCCAACAAATTCCTCGATTCCGTAACTGAAACGGGGGCAACATACGGCTATCGGAGCAAAGGCTCCCTTTCGAGTCTTACGTCTGTTGGCCTGCTGTCGCGTTTATACATGGGATGGAAACCCGATAATAAATCGGTCCTCGAAGGCGCCGCTTATCTTTGGAAGAAGGCGCCGCCTTCAGACAAACTTTGGGACATGTACTACTACTATTACGCCACCCAGGTTTTCTTTCAAATTGATGGCCCCGAGTGGCAAAAAAACTGGAACCCGGCTATGAAAGAGGTGCTGCTGAAAAGGCAAATTACCGATAAAACCCGCGATGCCAAACCGGCGGACATCGGCAGCTTTCCCAAAGATGATAGCCAGGTGGGCGAACACTGCGGCAGGCTCGGCACAACGGCGCTGGCGCTGGCCACGCTTGAGGTCTATTATCGGCATGGCCGTCTCTTCCAACGTAAGGCTGACCTAGATTTGGAAAAGTGACAGCAACTCCCGCGCTGAGGATTTGACCTTTCAAACAAGATTCTGTTCGAAAAGGCAACAACAGCTATTAGCGCAGGCCCGCAACAGACGTCTTTCCCAAAAGCCCCAACGTCGCGTGATCCGGCTCATTCTGAAAGTACTTCGCCATCAAGCGATGAAAGATTGAATCAGCCGTAGACACCACAGCAAACAAGGTGCAACAAGACTTCAGCTTCGCCGCATCAACCGAGCCAAAGACTTGACGAGCCGACGCCCTTGAATGCTGAAAGCGGCTTCACAACATTCTAAAAGCCTCGGGCCGAGGCGCGGGTGAGCGAGGTAGGCTTTCGCCTCCTCAATGCTCTTGATCGCGTAGCGTTTCGAATACTCGCTCGAGCCAAGGCCGGCGAACTGCGGAAAGATGAACCACATCCAATGCGAGCGCTTTTCGCCGCTCTTGATCTCGGCAAGTGCTTGGTCGTAAACGTCCATTTGCCCGTAGAGAAAGCGGATAAGGTCATGCGGATCGTCCGGATCATTATTCATGAGTCTCACCTGCTCTTTGACCGGCCAATGCAAGGTTCAGATATGATACATCCAGCCTTGCTCGGGCGGGGTTGCCCCTTTTAAGCGAAGTGCAGGTTTTTCGAGCACTACGACCGTATCGGCCGCGACGCTATGGGTAAGCCAAACGTTCGAGCCGATGACCGAGCGTGCGCCGACGGTCGTTTTCCCGCCGAGAATAGTCGCATTCGCATAGACGATCACTTCGTCTTCTAAAGTTGGGTGTCGCTTGGTGCCCCGCACGAGCTCGCCATCAGCATCCTTTTGAAAGCTGAGCGCGCCGAGCGTGACTCCTTGATAGATGCGCACCCCTTCGCCAATGGTGCAGGTTTCACCGATGACGACTCCCGTGCCGTGATCGATGAAAAAGCTGTCCCCGATATGGGCGCCCGGATGGATATCGATGCCGGTCTTCGAATGGGCGACTTCGGCCATCATGCGTGGCACATAGGGTACGCCCAGACGCAACATCTCATGGGCGATGCGATGGACCGTTATCGCTTCCAGGCCCGGATAGCAGAAGATGATTTCGTGATGGCTCTTGGCGGCCGGGTCGCCGCGAAAAGCCGCCGCGACATCGAGATCGAGAGCGCTGCGAATGGCCGGAATGCGCTTCAGAAATTCGACGGCCTTGCGTTGAGCCAACAATTCGAAATCGGTATGCGGCGCTTCTTGGCAAAGATCGTGGCGGAAGGCGCGTGCGAGCTGCTGGGTCAATCGTTCGTGCAACGAATCGATCAGGCTGCCAACGTAATATTCAACGTTGCCAATGTGCAAGCCCTGGCGTCGGCCAAAGCCGGGATAGATGACTTCGAACAAATCGTGGAGAATCTCACCCACGCTCTCCTTGCTCGGCAGTGGCTGTTGCCCCAAGTGATTGATCCGGCTGCATTCTGTGTACGTCTCAATAATTGCTTCGGTGATCGAGCCCAGTCCTTCTTTTGGCCGTATCTCAGTTATCATTGCGTAAATCCTTTATCGCTCAATAAATGGCCGTCTGGTGAACGAACGAATTGACCTTACGACCGGCGTTTAGCTAATTCCTGACGCACGATTTCGATGTCGAGATCCAAGATATCGGCGATCACGCTTGCGTCGGTCGTCAGTCCCGCCATCCTTGCAACAGAACGCAGCTTTTCGTGCTGGAGCCTCGCTCGCTCTTCCTCGACTTGTTTTTGCAACTTGGCGCGTTCCACCTCGGCGCCCTCTTCGAACGCTTCCTGATAAACCCGGGTCTCCCGGACATCGCGGACTAACAACATGGCTTGAATCTCCTCTCGACTAAACTTGGGCAGTTTGTAAATGATAATCGTTTCAATCAACTGTATCAAATCTGCCCGCAGCGCTGCATCGTCAATTTCCGCGTCGGCGCGAGCCACCAGGCCGCGTGCAAGGGCCGGCGCTTCGCTAACAGCGCCCTGGATCAGATGAATGATCGACAGTCCAAGCGAAGCACAGTTCAGCTCGGGCATTTCATCCAGGTAATAGCGACGAATGATCCCGGCGTCGAGCAAAGGCTGATAGGGCGCCAGTTCCTTCGGCTCCAACTCGCGCTCGGCGAACAAGACCACGCCGTAAAACAATTGGGCGGGATCGTGTCGCTTCAAATAAGTGTAGGCCTTCGCCAACAAATCTGCGAAAACGCTCGGCAAGAAGTAAAACTGAATTTCAAGAAAGTAGAGAGGCAGTCCCTGCTCTTTGGGCAGAAACACGCCGTCGAGCCGATGCGACGTTTCCTTGAATTCGAGAGCCTCGAATTGATAGCGGGCCGCCATCGCCAGCGCATCTTCCATCGCCATGCCCAAAAGCAAAAAGAACGTCTCGGGACTGGCGGCGAAGAGCCGATAGAAAACGGGGTCCGAAATCATGGGTTCTTGTAGGGTGGCTGAAGGCTTTGCAACCCACCGGTACGCGGGAAAGTGGGCTACGCAGAGCCTGCGCCCACCCTACAAACGACGAATGGTTCCAGCGAAGTCTCAATACGTCGATCGACCGCCGCTGATGTCGTAGCATTGGGCAGTCGTGAAACTTGCCTCGGCGCTCACCAGGAAATGAACCAAGGCGGCCACTTCATCCGGCCTGCCGGTTCGACCCATTGGAATGCGGCTTACCATGTAATCGACGGTGCTTTGCGGAAGCCCATCCAGTATCGGCGTATGAATGACGGCCGGCGAAATGGAATTGATGGTGATGTCCCCATGGCCGACGACTTCCTTCGCCATGCTCTTTGTCAGTGCGATGATGGCTGCCTTGCTGGCGGAATACGGGCCCATCGTTGGGTTGCCTTCTTTGCCGGCAACGCTGCCGATATTGACGATACGGCCGTATTTGCGAGCCATCATTCCCGGCAGCACTGCTTTGCAAAGGAGGAAGGGACCTACCACGTTTACATCGAGAACGTTCACCATCACTTCGCGTTCGAGCTCCCAAGTCTTTGCAGCTTTGCCGGTGATGCCGGCATTGTTGACGACGATATCGATTGACCCCAATTTGGCTTCAACTTCCTTGACAATCCGCAGTACATCTGGCTCAGAGGAAACACTGCCAACGACGGCCATGCCATTCAGCGCCTTGGCAACTTTGTCGGCACTCGCCTGCGATAGATCGAATATGACGACCTTGGCCCCTGCCGCAGCGAGCCGACGACAGATAGCTTCGCCGATGCCCTGGCCGCCGCCGGTCACCATCGCCACTTTGCCATCCAGTCGGAAGAAAGATTCGGACATGCTTCACCTCGGAGAATAAGAAGGCTGCCGGGCGCCTTCGAAGTGCGATATTTGCGCTTGACCCTGGCCGCTCTGAAGTTACGATACAATTCGGAATAGCGAAGTGCCAACCTTCCGTCCTGATTCTCGAAAAGTTGTAAGGATTGTCCCATGATTGCGCTGACTCGGGCCGGAATCGTTTTGACGGTGTTGACTTCGTTTCAAGCGGCTGCGACGAGCGTCATTGCAGAGGAAATCGGCGCCAAGGTTTACTTGAACGGCATGAAATCGACCGTGATGGTTCTCAATGTCGATAAGAGCGGGCAGGGTTCCGGTTCGGTCATCAGCGTTAAGGATGGGCACGTTTTAACGAACTGGCACGTGGTGCGGGGCGGAACGGATATGGTCATCATCTTTCCCATGTGGGAGAATGGCCGTCCAATCGTTGAACAAGATCGCTACAACCCACGCAAATCCGGGGCGGAAGTTCGCCGGTATGGCCTCTACGGCAAAGTTCTTATCAGTGATGAAAAAGCTGATCTCGCTGTCATCAAACTCACCGATCCGGCGAAGATACCGAAAGGCACCCAGGCCGTTCGTTTCCCCGAAGAGAGCGTATTTGCTGGCTCGAAACTCTATTCGATCGGCAACCCGGCGGCCAGCGAAGCGATGTGGAACTATACCCCCGGTGAAGTCCGTCAGGTTTACAAGAAGAGTTGGAAATCCGGTGGTCCCGATGGCAAAATCATCGGTGAGCACGAGTGCCGAATAGTGGAAGCGACTTCGCCTATCAGCGCCGGCGACTCCGGCGGACCATGCTTCAACGACAAAGGCGAACAGATCGGCGTGGCCCAAGGCGGCATGCGCGCCAACAACTCCTTCAGTTATTTCGTCGATGTTTCCGAAGTCAAAACATTCCTGAAAGCGAAGAAAGTAGCCTTTAACCAAGAAGCGTCCGGCAAGATAGAGCCGTCCAAAGACCCTGATGGGACCGTGGTAAAAGAGCAACCCAAACTCGATCCGGCCGCAATTGCCGAACTCGCGAAGAAAGAGAAGGAAGCAGCGGAAGCGGCAAAGCAAGAGAAGCTGGCAGTTGAGGCAGCGAAACAGGAAAAATCAGCCACCAGCATGTTGAATCTGTTACGTCCTCTGACGCGCGATGAATCCAAATTTGCTTTCGCTTCCGAAAAGCTGGAACAGCTGATCAAGATGTATCCGAAGACCGAAGCGGCCAAGGAAGCAGCGGTGTTGTTGAAAAAGATTCGGTAGCTTCTGAATGAGCGGGTTGACTCATTTCCCAATGCAAAATCGCGAAAAGATGCGATCGAGCAAGTCGTCGGTATAGATGGCGCCGATCATCTCGCCGATTTGCTCGAGTGCCAGGCGTAGTTCCAGAGCGAGCAGTTCAGCCGGGTCGTCGTACAGCACGATGGAATGGGCAGCACGCAAATTCTTAAGAGCTGCGTCAACGTGATGTCGGCAACGGCTCAAGCTCGGCGCCAACGCAGGGCGATTGAACGCTTGCGCACGCTCAGCCAGCAGAGCTTTCAAGTCGGAAATTCCCTGTCCGGTTTTCACGCTCGTTGCGATACCGGCGTCGTTGGAATGTCGAAGGTCTGCCTTCGTCCGCACTTTTAAGATTGGAACGGTGCTGACTCGTTGCTGAGAATCAGCGTCCGCCTCAACACACCACAATAAGAGATCAGCCGATTGGCTTTGGCGCAAAGCCAGTGCCTGCGCTTGTTCTTCGATCGCGCTGTTGGCCTGCTGCCAACCGGCCATATCGATCAGTTCGATCGAAAGGTCGCCGAGCGGGACGGAGCGCGCAATGTAGTCACGCGTCGTGCCGGGTGTGGCGCTTACAATAGCTGCGGGCAGACCAGCCAGCGCGTTGAACAAACTGCTCTTCCCCGCGTTCGGCTCGCCGACTAACGCTACGCGAAAAAGTCGGTCGTTCACGCCGCGTGTGTCGAGCTGTTTGCGCAATTAGTCAGCTGCGCTAGTCCTACCGCCAGTCGCGTCAGTATATTCTGTTTTTCGACGAACTGAATGTCCTCGTCGCTGAAGTCAAGTCCTGCTTCCACATCGGCAAGCAGGTTTAGAAGATCGTCGCGAAGGGAATGAAGCGGCCGTGTCAATCCTCCAGCCAAGTGCTCAAGTGCCTGTTTCAACTCATCGGCCGAACCTGCTTCAATGACAGCGAGTACAGCCTCGGCTTGCGAGAGACTTTTCTTCCCGTTTAGAAAGGCTCGCATCGTGAATTCGCCCGGCTGAGCAGCCCGCGCGCCGGCGTCCAGCAACCCAGCGATCAACGCATCGATCAACGGCGGGCATGAGACCGTATGAATCTCTGCTGTATCCTGGCCGGTGTAGGTGTTTGGTGCGACTGCATAAAGAAGATAGGCGGGGAGCGGCGAGTGCACGCCAGGAATTTTCAGCCGTTCGCGCGTCAAAGTGCGCTTGGCCCCATGCCGCTTGCACGTATCGAGAAGTACTGTTTGTACTACCTGCGAAACCAACGGGCCGCTGAGACGCACGATGGCACGCCGGCCCGGACCAGCGGCCGACGCCAGCGCAACGATGGTATCATCTGAATTAGGAATCATTCATAGGCCTTCCACCTACTGCTTGACGTTTGCAAAATAATTCGAGCCGGAAGTATAAGCCGATTGTCGCTTACTGGCCTTCCCACCCTCCCCCCGGCTTTGCGGGGGTAGGGCAGGGTGGGGGGAACGGTTGCGAATGTCGCGACCGTTGTTGACAGGCGAGCGCTATGCCCCCACCCTGCCCTCCCCTGCAAAGCCAGGGGGAGGGTAAGACAGGTTCTGCGTTACGCGTGGGCCAATATTTGTTAACGCACCATCCGCTATTCGCTAACTTCTTTCTTCGACGTCTTTTTGCTGGCGATTTGTATTTGGCCACGAAGGTAATCCATCGCCGCCAGTAACTGGCGATCTTTAAAGTCCTTGTCTTTTTCCTTTTCGGGATCCTTTACCTTGCTTTCGCGATTGGGGATGTTCGACCACTCTCTCAACCGGTCAGCCAGTTGAGCTGTCTCCTGGGGACTGAGTTTAATCGCCTTATCGGGACGCACTCCCCAGTCGTCTTCTTCACGGCCTTTGGTACTGGCCTTATTCAGGTTCTTGCCGTTCGGGCGCCAGAAGGTGGCCGTCGTCAGTTTGATTTCTCCTAAGTCGATTTTCTTGCCGCTGTCTTTTAGCTCCTGAACGTTCTGCACGCTTCCTTTTCCGTAACTGCGCTCGCCCATGATGTAAGCGCGGTTGTGATCCTGCAGACAAGCGGAAAGGATTTCGCTGGCGCTGGCGCTGCCGCCGTTCACGAGGCAAACCATGGGAAAATCGGTATGGCTGGCAAAGGCGTAATCCGGCTTGCCACGTTGACGATGAGTTGACTCATGATGGCCGAGCATGGAATACTCTTCGCCGACGCGAGGCTTGATGGTGACGATAAGGCCGTCGTCGATGAACAAGTCGCAAATGTCGCGAGCGACGTCGAGATAACCGCCTGGATCGAAGCGCAGATCGAGCACCAGGCCCTTGGCCTTTTCTTTTTCGATAGCCTTCAAAGCTTTATCGATTTCGTAGAACGAATTGCGCGAGAACTGATTCAGGTAGATGTAGGCAATCTTGCTTTCCGGATCGATGATGTAATCCCAACTATCATCGTCCTTTCGTTTGGCGCCAAGGACCGACTCAACCTCAACGAGGCCGCGAGCGATTTCGTACTCTTTCGGTTCCTTGAGCCCTTCCCGTTCAACGTAGACTTTCACTTTCGTGCCAGGCGTGCCCAGGATTAATTTCACAGCGTCTTGCACCTTCAACCCTTGGGTGGAGGTATCTTCCGGCTGCGGTAGCTTTTCGCCTTTATTGTCGACTTCACGCCGGATTTTGACGATATAATCGCCCGCTTTCAGGCCGGCGTTGTAGGCAGGACTGCCTTTGATTGGCGAGACGACGAGCAGTGCGTCTTTAGCCAGATCGCGACGGATGACAACGCCGATGCCCGTGAAAAAGCCTTGCAGATCCTTTTCCCGTTCATCGACTTTGTCTTTGTCCGTGTAATCGGTATAGGGGTCAACCAGCTTGTAAATGCCTGCCTGAATCGAAATCTCGACATCCCGATCGCGTTCGAAATCTTCGCGCTTGCCGAGTGGCTTCCGAGCGTCTTCCATCAAACGTAAGAGGTCTTCTTTCTTCATTCCCTTGGCTTTCGTCAGTCTTTCTTGAACATCGGCTGATGGCTTTTGCTCGGCCCGAGCGTAGAGCCCTTTGATCGCCTGGGCCGTCATCTCGCCCAGATCGAGTTCTTTGATGTACATCACTTGATAGCGTTCGAAGGCAAAGAGAAGTTTTCGAGCGTACTCCTTAGCGGAGTCTTCGTCGAGCTTCATTCCGTCCAGCAACTTGGAACGCGCCGCCGCGAACTTTTTGTCGTCGTAGTTGCCGTCAGTAAGCGATTGATACTCTTTGCGAAGATCTTGAAGCGCCTTCAATGTCGGCATTCGGCTTAGCAAGCCTTTCCCTTCTTCCGCCACTTCTTTGCTGATCTTTCCGTCTTTGGCGAGACTTTCGAGCTTGCGCAACCGTTCTTCCACCTTGGCGGTGACGGCCGGGTTTCGCGAAAGAACGTAGTGGCTCGTCTTGGCGATATAAATGGGGAGCTGCTGTTTGCCCTCTTCATTCTTGCCGTATTTGCGCGACAACGTCGGCACTTCATTTTCAAGATACTTGTTCAGCTCATCGACCGTGACAACCCCATCGGGCTCATAGCCATCTTTGTCGGCCGCGCCCGCAATCCAGCGATGACCGCTTTTGTAAAGATTCCCTCTTTGCCATCGACGGTGACGACCGGATTGGTTCCTGAGCCGGCCAGCAAGACGGCCCGGCCCGCCGGCGGCTCAGCTTCGTCCTTATCTTTCACTCCAAGAAAGACGCGCACCAGATCCATCACATTTGGTTCGAGCACCGGCTCTTTGCCCGCATCGATTGCCTTCAAGTCGAGATCGAGAACGGCCAGAACTTCCTTCGCCTTGACCGATTTCCAGTTGGCCTCGAGTTCCGTTGGCGACAGAGCATCTTTGGCCCGATCCTTGAACGTAGAATCGGCGGTGAACAGACACGTTCGATCGCCCGCCGCGGCCCCAGTGCCAATCCAGATAAAGAGGATCCGATCGTTGGCGGTCGCCTTTTCGGCAACGCTCTTGATGGCATCGTTGACGTTCTTCTTCGTTGCCGCTTTGCTGTTGCGCTTGGCGTCTTCTTTACCGGTTAAGAGCAGTTCGACATGGTCCGCTGCAACGCCGCCGACCGTCTTATCGGTCAACACGTCGTAAAGCGCTTTGGCATCAGACTCGGCCGTCGTTCGCGGTTTCAACTGGGTGTCTTTGAACTCGCCCGCCCCGACGATGACAGCATAAACCTGGGTAGCCGGAGGCTGCGCTTTGTCGTCTGCAGCTCGAAGGGGACCCGTTATAAAAAGAAGAAGTGCGAAGAGAGCTAACTTGGCAGGCCGTATCATTGGGAAAATCCTTTCGTACGTCGCTTGCGAAACGCATCTCGGCTTCACTGTTGTGCGTGTAAGGGCATTGTGATGAACCTTCATCATCCGTCAATCCATATTACGCACGATCTTCATTGAAAGTTTAACGACCTGTTTCGAAAGTTTTTCAGGCGCGTGCGATCCGGTTCAAAATTTCAATGCCGCGATGCAGCGTTTCGTCCCCAGCAGCGAAGCTCAGCCGGAAATGCGTGTCGCGCCGGCTGAAGACTCCGCCCGGAATAATAAGCAGGTTGTTGCGGATCGCCTCGGCCACGAACTCGCCGCCGGTTCCCCACGGCGCCTTAGGAAAAACGTAAAACGCGCCCCCCGGTTTGACGATCTCAAAACGCGCACCTAACCCGTTTACCATCAAATCGCGCTTACGCCGATACTCGGCCGCAAAGGGAGTGACGTCAAAATCGAGCGCTGCGACACCCGCGTGTTGCACCATGCTCGGCGCAGACAAAAGTGAATTGTTGCAGCTTGGCCATTTCATCGATCAAGCGCTTGGGCCCATGGGCAAAGCCGAGCCGCCAACCGGTGATGCCGTAAGCCTTGCCGAAGCCATCGACCACCAAGACATCGGGATTGAACTCGGCAGCGGAGCGGGCGGGGGCATCGTGATGAAAGGCCCGATAAATCTCATCGCTGATCAGCAAGATGCCATGCGCGTCGGCCAACTTGGCTAATTCGCGCAAGATGTCGTCCGCGAGGACAGCGCCGGTCGGGTTCGAAGGGCTGGAAAAAAGAATGACTTTGGTGCGTGGCGTCAAAGCGGCTTTCACGCGTTCGATGTCTATCGTGAAATCGGGATAGGTATCCACGAATACCGACACCCCGCCTGCGAGTGTTACCAGATGCGGATAGGCAACGAAGTACGGGTCGAACAAAATGACTTCGTCGCCGGGGTTGACCGTGGCGCAAAGAGCGAGCAACAAAGCGCCGCTGGTGCCGCTGGTGACGAGGACTTCGCGATCGGCATGCGGCAAGCGCTTCAGGATCGATTCGCGCAGCTTCTCCCGCAAAGGCGGGATCCCTTGGGTGACCGTATAGCCATTCTTATTTTCATCAATCGCACTACGCGCCGCTGCCTTGATCGTTTCCGGCACTTCAAAGTGCGGCTGGCCAATGCTTAGATCGACCGGATCCTTGAGTGATCGACCCAACTCAAATACTTTTCGGATGCCGGACATCTCGATCTTCTTGGTGCGCTCAGCTAGCCAATGGTCGCGCATGATGATCGCCTCTTTGCTCGTTGATTCCCGAAATAGACGACGGCTCGGAAGCCGATCGCGGTGAGTGAGTTTGTACGGCAACGCGCGAGGAACGTCACGCTGTTTGCCAAAGTCGTCGTTCGTTTCCCCACGATTTAATTGGAAATTCGCTTATGGAAATATTTCCACAAGCGACCTTCCGCGATTAGACCTCCCGGCCTGCGATATTTGCCGGATGGCGCCAGTTGCGAAACGATGGCGTTGCGGCTTCGCGCGTCAATCATGATTTCCCACGCTTTTCTCGGGTCGGGGCTTCGGGAAATATTTCCGGAAGCCCCGACCCGTTACCTCTCGTTTGACGCTCTGCGTCGAACGTCTTAATCGACGCTCTGAGCCCGTGAATTTATCATCGGTTTGTGCTTCCCCCTTGTGGGCGGGCACGTTTTTTTAATTTGCCTACCGTTTTCGGCGGGCGTCGGCGGCGATAGAGAGCCGGCGAACTTCGCCTTCCGGGGACTTTTCGTCCCGCTCGACCTCCTTTTTCCTCAGGCCACCACCGTCGCGGCCTCCGCTTGGGCTTGGACTTTCGCAGCGCGTTGCGCGCGCAGGCGCAGACCGGTCACCACATTATGCACCAGGGCATACCAGGTCGCCACGGTGCGGACCTTATCCAACCCACGCACGAGCACGTCGTAAAAGCCCCGGTTCCGCGCGTGGGCGTTCGTCAGTTCGGCAGTTTGAGCCCGCAGTTTATACTTCGCTTTCCCTTCTTCGGTCCCCATGCGCTTCCGCCAATTCGCCACCTCCGGGCTATCTTTCGGCAACGGTGCGAACGGGTCCTTTCCTGCCTTCTGTTTCTTCTTTTCGTCTCGCACTGGCGTGTAGGCCTTCGTGCCGCCCGCCGCTGTCTTCTCGATGTCCTCCTTGCTGGTGAAGCCGCCATCAGCCAAATTGTTTTCGGGACGTTGCCCCGTCCGATCTTCGACTTGATCGAGCATCGGATTCATCAGCCCCGCGTCCGTTCCCTGGTTCGTCACATCGACGCCTGCAATTATGCCCGACCCCGTCGCCGTCGAGAATTGCACGTTGTAAGCCGGTCGAAATCCACCATCCGGCATCTTCATGTTGCGAGCTTCCGCATCGGTCGTCGATGCGCGAGCGTTTTCACTCGTTCCTTTACGCCGAGCTTCTTTTTGAGCCGCCAGTTCCTGAGCGTTTTTGATCGCCGCCTGCACGCGCTCCACCCGTTCCCGAGCCGCCCGCTCACGCGCAGCCTTCTCACGCTTCGTCGGTCCAGACGCATCTTTTTCCATTTCCGCCTTCAACTTCTCGACGTGCGCTTTCGCTTCTTCCAAACACTTCTCCAACGTTTCTTCGCGACGAAACGACGAACTCCCCGCACTGGCTCGCACGCGCATGCCGTCTTGAGCCGTCGTCGTCAGATCGACCAAACCTTCCTTCACTAGCGCCGCCAAACTCTCCGTGAACAACTGGTCGAGAACCTCGGCATGTGCCACTCGGAAATCCGACAACGTGTGATAGTTCAGCGACACTCCGCCACACAACCAGGCGTACGCATAATCGCCGCTCTCGCACGCGCGGGCCACGGCGCGCGCACTGCTTTGGCCCTGCGCAATGGCGTACAGCCACACGGCCAACAAAATCTTCGGGTCCGTCGCATCTCGGCCCACCTTGCCTTCGACCGCTACGATCGAGTCGTACAGCGACGACAAATCCGAGCCTTCCACAAAGCTCCAGATGTCGCGAGCCAGATGGTCGGCCGCCAAACGCTGGTCGACCGATTCGCAGCGCATCTCCATCTGAAAACGCTCGACCGTTCGCAGCCGGGGCGTCTTCTTCTCGGGCAACGGCGGCGCGGGCACGGCCACCGGCTCGGCGCCGACCGTCATATCGAGTTGCGGAAAAAGCATCGACGCAGTGACCGTAGCCATGATAAGCCAGCCCCAAAATGTGCGAAAAACAAGCGCCATACACCTACAAATAGCGCCGGCGCATCACGATGGACAGCTCAAAGACAAAAATTCACAGGCTCTCTGCGTCGATTACGCTATATACCAGCTTAGGGCGCTGAAATTCCAAAAGACTTTTTTGCGTTTGCGCCGTCCGCCGTTGCTTCCGAGGCGTGATCTTCTCTCTTGCGCGTTTTCAAAAAATTTAAGAAGCGGAACGACCCCTCCGCGAAACAGATCGACCTCAGTGCGCCGCGAAAAACGTGCGTGACTGCCGTCTGCGCACCCTTCGCTTCTCAACGCAGCCGTTTGAAAGCCTACTTCGTCAAGTTCGATTCAACTCTTCCGTTGACAATGACGACTAATATTATCAAGATAGGTATGTATGAATGAGTGATCTGGGATTGGTCGCGTAAACCGTGTCCCATCAATCACTTAACTAGAAAATTGAATTGGAGTGCCGAAGGATGAAGACTCAGAAGTCTGCGCACCGAAATGCGTTTACCTTGATCGAACTGCTGGTGGTTATTGCGATTATCGCCGTGCTGGTGGGGCTGTTGCTGCCGGCCGTGCAGAAGGCACGCGAGGCAGGGAACCGAGCGCAATGCTTGAACAACCTGAAGCAGCATGGCTTGGCGATCCATAACTTCCACGACTCGAAGAAGTACTTGCCGCAGAACCATCGGCCAGCCAGCGCATCGGCGTCTACGGTGCGCGAGCGCTGGTTTACGCAAGTATTGCCCTACATCGACCAGGCGCCGCTTTACAGCAACTACGATGTGACGATCAATTGGAGCGCGGGGAGCAATCTCGGCATATCAGCAACGCCGTTGAAAATTACCCAGTGCCCCTCGGCGCCGAATGCCACGCGTCAGGATCTCGATCCCTCGCAGGCCGGCGGATACGCTTCCACCAACAATGCGAAGGTCGCGGTGACCGACTACGCCGGCATCTATGGTGTGCATCCGTCTTTCATCTCGGCGAATTCGCTCACCATCAGCAATCCGTACGGGGCCATCGATAACCAGAACAATGCGAGCGATTCGGCCCCGATCAAGCTGACGGACATCAGCGATGGGACTTCGAATACGATTCTGCTTGCCGAATCTGCCGGTCGGCCCTTCTTGTATCAGAACGGCGTTCGCGTCGGGACCGATCTATCGGCTCACGGGGTCAACGGTGGCGGATGGGCTCGGCCTGCCAGCGAAATCTGGCTGATCGGCTTCTCCGATAAGGGCGGCACCGCAGCAGGCGGCCAGTTCGCCGTCAATGCCGCCAACGGCATCGACACGAACGGCGCCTATCCCCTGGCGGCTACCACCCCGGTTCTGAATACCGATGGGTCGGGCCAGATCTACGGCTTTCACGGAGATGGCGCGAATATCCTGCTGGCCGATGGCTCCGTGCGATCGGTCGATAAGAGCATCACTCCCGCCGTCCTGGCGGCTTTAGTGACCCGCGCCAACAACGATGTGGTCGGAGATTATTAACGCCGTGTAGTCAAGCACGAGGCCGAGCCGGAAGCGTGAGCGACGTAAAGCGTTGCTTACGCTTTCGGCTTCTGACTACCAGCAGCCTAAACTACCCGATACAAGCCTGGAGCTGTCGTGGAAGATCAAAGTGCGTTGAATGTCATCCCAAGATCTGCGGAAGCAGTGGCTGCCGCGCGTATTGAAGAGAAGATCCAGCAAGGAGTCGCACTCTGCGCTCAAGCGGATTACGATCGCGCGATCAGCGTTTTCACGGCTGTCCTGCGAGCCAACGGCGTCCATGCCCGGGCTTTTGCCCTTCGCGGCGAAGCGCAACAGATGTTGTGCAACTTCGAGCGCGCGCTCGCTGATTTTTCGGCTGCGCTGCAGATCTATCCACAGAACGGCCGCTTTTACGTCGGGCGGGCGAAGGCCTACCGTGCACTCGGTCGCCTGGAGGCTGCTCTCGCCGATTGCCATTCCGCCTTGGATTACGAGCCCGAGAGCGTAGCAGCCTACATCGAACGCGCGGGAACTTCGGCCGATCTCGGGCAAGTCGAACGTGCCATCGGCGACTACACCGCTGCCATTCGCTTGAATCAAAAGGAATTTCACGCCTACTTACAACGTGGCAAGATCTACCTATCAAAGGAGCGCTTCGACGAAGCGATTTCAGATTTCACGCGTGCGATCGAGCTAAACTCCAACTACGTACTGGCTTATCTGCATCGCGGCGACGCCTATCGCGGCCAAGGCAGCTTTGGCTCGGCTATCAGCGACTATAGCGAGGCCTTGCGCTTGCACCCCGGCAATGCTCTCGCGTTCTATCATCGCGGGTTGGCATCCGAAGCGCTTGGCGCGGCCGAGTCCGCCATCGTCGATTACACCCAGTCGATCAAGTTCTCTGCTACGCCGGCCAAGGCCTATTGCAGTCGCGGCGATCTCCACCGGCGGTTGGCAAATAGCGAAAGCGCTTTAGCGGATCTAAATGAGGCCATCGAAGGCGATGCCGACTTGGCGCCCGCGTGGTTTCATCGCGGCATGCTCTGGCTGGCCCGCGGCGAATATCCGAAGGCGATCGCCGAATTCAATCATTCGCAGAAATTGGCGGCTAACGATCCAGTCGTGCTCTTGAACCGGGCCATCGCGTACGCGAGTCTTGATGAACAAGAGAATGCCATCAAGGACTCAACTGGAGCAATGGCGCTGAATCCAAAATCGGCCCCTGCCTATTTGATCCGAGGCATTGCCCACGCGCAACTAATGGCCTTTAGCCAGGCGATTGAAGATCTGACGCGTGCCATCGAACTCGATCCGGATTTGGGCGCCGCTTATCTTGAACGGGCGCGCGCGTTGACGCAGCATCGAGCATTCGATCAGGCGTTGGCTGATTATGACCGTCTGCTGGAGATCGAACCGGAGCATGCCCTCGGCTATGCAAACCGCGGAATTGTCCACCGGCTTAAGGGCGATATTACTCAAGCAATAGCCGATTTCACTAAGGCTCTGCAGCTCGATCCCAAGCGAATCCTGGCCGGGTGGAACCATGGGCTAGGCGAGGTCGCCAAACGGCAAATGACGCCGATGCTTGCCGATTACGTGGAAGGCAAACGACCCGCACGGCCAGCGCCGGTTATTCGGGCTCTAAAGTCTTTGGCTAAGGCAGAGCCTAGCTCGTTGGCCGAGGAGAAAGTACCGGCCGCCGCGACTGAAGTTCACGCGGCTCGAACGGAAACCGAAGTACAGCCGATTCGACCGGTTGCCAAAGCTTTCCCGCAGGCTTTGGAAACCAAAGTCCCAAATCCTAAAAACGCTCTCGCGCCTGAGGCAGCAACATCGCAAGAGTTGAAACAAACCACGGACACGCTTGTTGATCTTCAGACGGAAGAGACCGAAGAGGTGATCGCTGGAGTCTTATTGAACGACGAGATGGAGATCGATACGCCGGCGCCGGCTGGACCTACTGTTCCGGAGCAACCGGTGGTTGCCGAGCCGTCGGCAGCCACTCCTAAGCTGGTTCAGTGCATCATCTGCAAAAAGATCGGGCCGCCCGCGGAGAGGCTGGAAGGCGAGCGCGTCCGTTGCGGCCATTGCCGGACCATCTTTATTCCAATGACGCCCGGCGTTCCCGCTGCGGGGGCCCCCGGCGCGGCGCCGATGGGCCGGGCGATCAAGCCGAAAAAGCCAAGCCCGGCGAAATCTCGATCGGATGATAAAGAGCAACTGCCCTTCTTCAAAACGAACCGAAAGCCGCTGCTTGCAGGCGGCAGCGTGGCCGTCATCCTGTTGCTGCTTCTCTTCGCTGATTCAGGTTCAGCGCATAAAAGTGCGCGTCCAGCCCGTCCGCGGCGAAGTGAAGTTCCAGGGCGAGCCGACGCCGGATGCAGCGGTCTATTTGCACCCGATCGGCAAAACAAATGGCAACACGCCTAACCCGCGCGCCACGGTAAAAGCGGATGGCACGTTCGCCCTTGGAACCTACGCGAAAGAAGATGGCGCTCCGCCGGGCGAATATGCCGTCACGGTCCAATGGTACCGCAAGCAAAAGCCGGACGATGAAGGGCTCGGCACGAATTCGCTGCCATCGAAATATGCCGACTTCAAGACGTCCGGCTTAGTGGTTCGCATCAAAGATGGTGATACAAAACTGCCGCCGTTGGAGTTGAAGAGATGATACGCCCCACGCAGAAGTACGCGAAGCGTCCGAGGAGGCCTGCATGACGTCCATCACCACTACGACTCTGTTCAAAGACAAGGCGGTCCTTGGGGCTTCGATTCTCTGCGTAGCCTTAGGCGCGTTACTGTGGTGGTCTACGTTTGGACGCAAAGCCGACGCGGACAATGTCAAAGTCTCAACGAGTTTTACCCATCTGCACTGCCCAAGTTGCAAGACAGAAATGCCTTATCGTGCCATCTCCGACGGCAAACCCTGTATTACTTGCAAGAGTCCGTATCTTCCCACCGTCGGGTCGTGGAAAAACGGCGGCCAAAGCGGCGATAAAATCAATTGGGGCAAAACAGCGATCTTTGCGATCGTTAGCCTCATTCTGGTTGAATGTTGGGCGTTTGTTTACATCCACCGCTCACGCGCATTAAGCCGAATTGTTGATGAAAGCAATCGGCAAGTTCTCCTGGCCTGCTGCCCGTTCTGCGAGCGCAAGATCCAGTATTCGATCAGTCGTATCGGCACGGGCGTGATTTGTGCGAAGTGCAAAACGGCGTACGTTCTGCCGGGGGAGTGAGCTCGAATGATATTGATATCGCCGCCACCCCGCTTGCCGGGGTGGAGCGCACGTTCGTCGCTAGAAAACCTCGCCTTATCGCAGAGACGCGGCCACCCCGCTTGCCGGGGTGGAGCGAGAGTTCGTCGCTAGAACACCCTTCGTCTAGTCCTCGCCGCCACCCCGCTTGTCGGGGTGGAGCGCACGTTCATGGTTTGACTTCACCTTCTTCATCCTCCGCCCATACGTCTTCGTTCTTCACGGCGCCTTGATGATATTCGCCAAACGTTCCTGCATAGGCGCCAAATTGGAAAACCGCTTTCATCCCATGCACATAAGCCAAGTTATTGAGAAACGTCAGCATAATATCCGCCGGCGCTATCTCAAGTGGGCAGCCAAGCGCCGGATGCACATGGTCTGGCAGAATTCCTGCTCGCGACAGCGCTAGCCCTTTCAAGCGGCAGACACGCTCGATCATGTCACGCACCCGGCCCAACACCACTTCATCGATGTTGCGCCAACGCTCGCGATGGACGAGAACGACATGCAGGTTGTACCAGTAGAGCGCATGCGCCGTTTTGCGGCAGCGCGACAGATCGACCTTTGGTTGAGCAATCTGGAATTGTTGCAGTAGGGCTTCAACGCGTTCATCGGCCGGCAGGTGATGACTCACTTGCCCAGCAATGTAACGTTCCACGGCCGTCCGCGTGGCCGGGCCGAAGCTGCGCAGAGCGTAATTTCGTTGAAATGCTTTTGGGCGATCATGCCGGACGAGGTACTGAAGTCGCCCTTTGACTCGATTGACGAGAAAGATCGGCGTAACGTTGGGGAGCGTGCTGAGCGAAAGCTGGCTGGTGGAATCGTTCTTGAGCCGATGACTTAGTAGCCGAATGCCATCGGGTTCCAAAGCCTGTCGAAGTCGACTGATCCAATTGGAGTCGGCAACGGGGTTACGCCAAAAGATGCTAAGACCCCAACGTAACGAGCCGGCAAATGAGCAGTTGTCGGCGCTGTAGATCGGCGTGAGATCGGGCATCGGCTTCGGCTCCGA
Organism: uncultured Planctomycetota bacterium; assembly: GCA_963718635.1. GTDB lineage: Bacteria > Planctomycetota > Planctomycetia > Gemmatales > Gemmataceae > JAIOQJ01. The sequence continues at coordinate 1,955,351 of OY970367.1, forward strand.
GTTGCGACGCTTTACGATTGGGGTCTTGTCTAGCTACGAACCCGCGCCCCACCCCGGCAAGCGGGGTGGCGGCGTCTCGGCGACGGCGAGGTTATGCTAGCGACGAACTCTCGCTCCACCCCGGCAAGCGGGGTGGCGGCGTCTCGGCGACGGCGAGGTTATGCTAGCGACGAACTCTCGCTCCACCCCGGCAAGCGGGGTGGCGGCGAATTCATCCGCAGCAAAGCGCCAATGATACCACCAACTCATTCCGTCGGTGGCTTGAAATCCGCAATGTAAAGCTGTGTCGGCGAACGACCATCGCGGCTGCTCGTCCACATAACTTTCGTGCAGTCTGGGCTAAAGACGGGCAACACATCTTGGCCGGGTGCGTGGGTGATGCGGGTTGTCTTGCCGGTCTCAATGTTCATCCAATAGAGGTCGTAATTGGGTCGTGCTTTTTCATCGGTGTGGTCGGCGGCCGTGTAGATGATGTGCTTGCCGTCTTTGTACCAGAAGGGCGCCCAGTAGACCCATTTATCGTTCGCTGTTAAAGCTTTCTCGCCGCTGCCATCCGAATTGATGACATAGATTTGGAGCCGATCCTTTTCTTTGCGATCGCTGCGAAAAATCACTTGCTTGCCATCAGGGGAGAAGAAGGGGCCGCCGTTGTAACAATCCTTCGTCTTCGTCAGCTGCTTTACGTTGGCGCCATCGGCGTTCATGATGTAAAGATTCAAGTGGCCGTCGCGATTCGAGCAGAAAACGATCTGCTTGCCGTCTGCCGAGAACGAACCCTCGGCATCGTAGCCTTTAGTGTTGGTTAGGTTCTTGAGACTACCGCCATCGGGATCGGCTTCGAAGATATCCATGTACGGATCGAAATCCCAGGAGTAACGACGGCGAACGCCGTTCTTGCGATCCTCTTCACGTCGTTGATATTCTTCCGCCTGGTGTTCTTTCGCTTTCGGGTCGAGGTGGCTACTGGCAAAGATCACCTTCTTGCGATCGGGAGCAAAGGCCGCGCACGTTGTTCGACCAATTCCCGGGCTAATTCGGCGATAGCTGCCTGTGGCTAAATCCTGCGTGAATATCTGATAGAAAGGGTTGCCGGTATCTTTTTCTTCTGCCTGAAAAATGATCTGCTTGCCGTCGGGAGAGAAATAGCCTTCGCCGGCCCGAACGAAATCAAAGGTCAATTGCTTGATGTTTTTGAGATGCTCGGCCTCGGCCTTTTGCCAATCGGCGGAAGGTAGGTCGGCGGCCATCGTTATTGACAGGAGCAGCAAATAGATCATCGAGTCACTCCCCAAGTGCTGCCCAACGCGACAGCTAACGACCCTTGAAATAAGTAAGCAAAGTAGCGATCCGTGCCTCGAGCGATTCTTTGCGCTTCACCAGCAACTGAGCGTCCGCCCGTCGATTGGTCACGTAGTCTTCCAGATGGATCCGTTCGTCCTCGGCATCTTCGGCGATCTTGATCTGTTCGTTGATGCGTTTATAGAAGCCCTTGGTTGTCTCCGTGCCGATTAATTCTTTTGTGGCTGCCGCATGGTCCGCAATCAGCTTCTGAATTTGCGGCAGAAGCGTTTCCATCTCTTTGCCTTGCTTGTCTATCTCGGCAAGGTAGAAGCTTTGCGGCTTGACATTTTCCGTGCGGAATTTGACGGAATCGCGACCGGTGGGCTTATCGATTGCGAGCAGACCCGTTACCGGATCTTGCTCCGGCAACACTTGAACCGGATCGGGGACATCGCTCCCGTCCAGCTTGCCGGTGTCAACGAGTTCGAGCTGGCCTCGATAAAAATCGCGACGGCGCACTTCATCGATTTCAACCTTCACCAAGTCATCGTACTCTTCGACCCAGCGCGTATAAGCCCGGTTGTCCGCCTTGTTAAGTTCCTTCGTCCGTTCGATGGCTTTATCGATGCGGGTAATGAACTTCTTGGGATCTTCGCCTTTGGGCGTGACGAAATCCATTTTTTGTGTGTAGACCGCCATGCCGACGATCAGGCAAAAGAGACTTCCCATCCCGTAGATCAGCACGAATGTCTTGCCGATGAAGTTCATTGTATGCAGTCCTTTTGTCTAGTCAGTGTCGCCAAGCAGTGACGAGCCAGGAGCGTAAGCTGATTTCGGCGAGCCGGGAGCGTAAGCGACCGGAGTATAGCATTACTCAAACGTCTAAACAATTCTCCGGTCGCTTACGCTCCCGGCTCGCCGGTTCCACCGGAAGCGGCACTCAGTAAGCCAGCTCCTCTACTTCTCCCCCGCCTTTTCCTTCTTCGGCTCATCGCGTGGGCCAAGTTCCAATTGATGCAGTTTCGCTTCGAGACCGACGAGCGCATCCTGCGCATCGCCTAATTGCTTGGTTATCTGAAACAATTCGTCGACCTTAAGATCCAAGTTTTGTAAGGCTATTTTCGCCGTGGCGGTTACCGCATCAAGGCGTAACTTCTGGGCATCTCGTTCGGCAACCCGGACGGCCAACTGAGCGGTATGGTCGTTTTTCAATACGGTTTGAGCCTTCACTTCCTCGATGCGCGTCTCCAGGAAGCGGGCAAGTTTGATTACCTCGAGCACGTAGCTTTGATAATCCGCTTTGAAGATCCGCTGTTCCTCGTCTATCACGCCCGTCGCCGATTGGAGATGGACGCGGATTTGCGCAGGACGGTCGCTTCAGCTTCAACCGTCAAAACATAGTTTTCCAGTCCAACCACGGCGGCTACGCGTTGGTGCCATAATTCACGATTGCTTAATAGAGATTCATCGGTCGCTCGCATTCGCACCACATTCAGATCGGGATCCACAATGGCGTCAGCCGGCTTTGTTTCCGGGGGGATCGTCGCCTTATACCAGAGATCGCGCGACTCCTTGTTGATTCCCACATGCGCATCCAGATGGTAGAGCAAATGCGCGATGGCTCGTCGCTGCTCGCCCGGCTCGCGAATCGCTTTCAGGCCTCGCAGTTTCGCACGGGCGGCGGCAGAGTCGTCGGGCAAGTCGGTCGATGGAGTCGCCAACGCATCATCGAAGTAGGAACGAAGCAGTTCCATTGCAGCGGTCTCGATGTGCGCTTCGCGCTGTTCTTGTTCTTTCTTCGACTCTTCATCGTTGCTCGCCGGTGGAGTCAAAGGCGCCAGCAGTTCGACCATTGCCGTCAGTGACTTTTCCTCGCTTTCGGTGGTCGCTCGAAGCAGCAGCAACTCTTTCAGCTTCGCTTTCGCTTCCGCGAGACGTTCGGGCGTTTCGAGCGCATTCGTGCCAATGGCCGCAAGATACGGAACGATGGCAGACGCAGCAGTTCCCGCGAGACGCTTATCTCCCTCCAATAATGCGAGCAGCGCTTGACGACCCGTTTCAATTGCCGGCAGGTCGGGCGGTTCGGCGGTCATCGCCGGTCGGATGGCCGCTAGTACATCGTTCAGGCGGTCGCTGTCCGACTTCTCGTCCGTCGTCGTGCTTTCCGCTTCGGCGGGTGCAATCGAAGGGGGGAGTTCGTTCGGCGACGTGGCATTAGCTACTTCGCCCAGAGCCCAAGCGATCAATCCCTGACGGCCGACCAACAGTCGATCAGCCTTTACTTTTGCATCGACGTTTGGCTCAAAAGCAGCGCCGGCCTCGCCGACTTCGCGAAGGGCGTCGAGCGCAGCCTCTTGGCGCCGCTCTTGCCCAGAAAGGTCATTGCCCGTCGGGCGGTAGGCCTTCGCTTGTCGTCGAGGAAGTCGCGCAGGAGCCCATACGCCCCTTCGCGTCCCTTTTCTTTTGCGAGATTGAGCAGCAAGATGAGAAGGCGAGCCCGTTTGTCCGCCCTGCCTGTCGTTTTCTCGAGGTCGCTGAAAATGATCTTCTGAACGCGTTTCACTTCATCGACTTGATTGGTGACGACCTCGCCGGGCTTCACACCCAGAACTTGTCCGCCTGCGGGAATGACGTCAACTAGCAATTGTTTCGGAATCTGATGATTGGCGGCCGAGACATATTGTAGGTCGAGGTAGCTGTAATCGAACGGGACTGATTTTTCATCGATATCGTCAGGCGAAGCAGGCGCCGCGATCGCAATAGGTAAACCGCGGTTCACCAATTCCTGTTTAAGCAGCGCCAATTGCCAACGGGTTCGCGATTGGTGAACTTGCATGGCGAAATAAATGAAGGCGCCGGCGGCAGCCATATTCAAAACGGCAAAAAGATAGCCCCAAATTTTCATCGGGTGAGCTCTCCAACAGGGACGCCGGCTGAATCCTACGAACGGCGTCGCGCAATCCGCACGCTTTCTCTATCTTTTCATTCTGACTGACGCCCGCTCGGTTGACAAGAAGAGAAGCGCGGCCGTCTCCAATTGATTTCCCGCGCGAATCTATCGCAGCAAGGAAAGGAATTGTGCCCGAAGAGTGGATTGTGTGCTAAGTAACAATTGCACCGATGGACCGGAAGTTCTTGGCGAGTCGGGAGCGTGAGCGACTGGAGAAAGCCGCCCAAATTGCGTTGAGCGTAGGAAATTCCTCCAGTCGCTGACGCTCTTGGCTCGCCAGAATCCGTTGTCGAACGCGCTGAATCCCCGCAATCCGCAGACGGATCGAGTTTTCTGAAGCATTCCCTGCCTTCGCGAGTTACAATCAAATGGAAAGTCGTTTACCGTCGGTATCGCCGTTTGCTGGAAGCCCCGTTGGGCTATCGGGAAACTTGCCTCGACCGGCCTTACGAAATCCGCTCGGAGATAGAGGGATGCCGCCGCTGGACGCTTCCAAGCCGACCATACAACAGATCGGCAATTACGATATTATCGCCAAGCTGGCGGAAGGGGGCATGGGCGCTGTTTACAAGGCCCGCAGCCGGTCAACAGGCGATATCGTCGCCATCAAGGTGTTGCCCACCGGCACTTCGCGCAACCCCGTCTTGCTCAAACGTTTCCAACAAGAGTTCGAAGCAGCCAAGAAACTCGACCACGAAAATGTCGTTCGGGCCATCGAATATTGCGGCACCGGGGCCTCGCCGTTTCTGGTGATGGAATTCGTCGACGGCGAATCACTCGGCCAAAAGATCGAACGCGATGGCCGTATGTCCGAAGAGCAGGCGATTCGGCTGCTCGCTCAAGTGTGCCAGGGTCTCCACCGTGCGCACAAGAACCAGCTGATTCACCGCGATGTCAAGCCGGACAACATCCTGGTGACCAAAGACGGCAAAGCCAAACTGACCGACCTTGGTCTCGTGAAAGATGCCGACAACGACTTGAACCTCACCCGCACCGGCCGTGGATTGGGCACCCCGCACTTCATGGCGCCCGAGCAGTTTCGCAACGCCAAGAACGCCGACATTCGCTGCGATATTTATTCGCTTGGTGCTACGCTCTACATGATGGTGACCGGCGAGGTTCCCTTCGGCAAGGTAGGCCCGCTCGATTGCTGGATGAAAAAAATCCGCAACGACTATGTTCTGCCGCGCGAGATCAACCCGAACATCTCCGATCGAGTCGATTGGGCCATCCGCCGCGCGATGAGCGGCGATGCCGACAAGAGGCCGAATTCGTGCCGTGAGTTCATCGAAGATTTAACCGGCGTGACTATTCGCTCCCCTTCTGCAATGGCTAACCAGGAATCGCCGGGCTCGAAGGCCGCCGAAGTATGGTACCTCGTTTATAAGGACGAGAACGGCGAGACGCATACGGTAAAAGGCACCAGCGAAGGAATTCGCCGGGCCATGAAAGAATGTCTTCTTGGCGATGCGTCGAACATCAGGGCTTGTCGCACCAAAGTGGGTCCGTTCCAGACCTTACAGGATTTCCCAGAATTTCGCGACTTGGTGGTCGAGCCCGCGCCGATGCCTTCGGGCAACCCGGCGACAGCGACTGCGTCAGCCAACAATACACCGCTCAATCCGAAGGCCAGCCCGGCTTCGGGTAATCGCTGGAAGGCCGTTGCCACGCCGATGAAGCCATCGCGCCCCGATCCGGAGATGGTGGACCTCAACCGCCCGCCGCGAAGCGCGAAGTACGAACGCCCAGCACTCCGGCCGCAAGAGGCAAAGGCGACAACCGGTGCGGTGCAACGTCCGCACTTTCAGATGAAACAGGAAAGCGGCTGGGCCAACACTCTAAAAATGCTTTTGCTGATGCTCGTCATCGCGTCGGCAACTGCCGTCATCGCCGCCGTTGTGCTTCCGAAACTGCTTTGAAGCTTATAGCTGAGCTGTAAAGCCGCATTCACCAGAATGCGGTTCAATCACATCAAACGCTTCCAAAACAAATCTTAAAATGAGCGCCCTAAGCTAGTTTGGGGGCTCGTTAGCCGAACGGCCCACCAACGGAAATTTTGCTAGACTCCGCGTAGCACAAGTGTCTCGCTTGCGCACCGCGGAGCGCGTGGCTGTCAGCGATTTCACCGACCCTGCTGGAAATATTTCCAGAAGGCCTGTTGAGAGAAAATCGTGGGAAAATGCACGAGGGAGAACAGAAAACTTGTAAGCCGGGGCGCGAGGGTTCTGCGTGGCGGAGCGCTTTCGAGAGGTGAACGTTCGATGTACAAAAGAGCAGCAAACGAAGTCAGGCTTCCCGGCACAGGACGATAATCATTGCCGCGATGCCGGCAATTTCGGGAAGCGTTCTTGAAGACGGTGAAACAACAGCTCAACGCTTGTTTCATCGCTCCACCAAAAACGCTTGGCCTATCGGCTCACTTCCGAATTCCTTGCGGGCAATCCTCCACGCTGATAGATTAGTCCCCACCGTCCTGTATTAAGCGGAGATCATCCATGTTGTTGCCCGGCACCGATCGAATTTGCGCCATCATCGGCCGTACCAGACACAAGATGATGATCGCCGAGCTCGAAGAAGCGAAGAAGCGCGGCGCCGCCTTCATTGAATTGCGCCTCGACTTTTTGGCACGAGCAATCGACTTTCAACGACTGCTGCCGTTGCGTCAATGTCCCTGGATCGCCACGCTGCGCCGTCGCGAAGATGGCGGCCGTTGGACCGGCACCGAAATCGAGCGCAAAACCATCTTGCGGCAGGCGATTGTCGATGGCTTCGACTGGGTCGATCTCGAGACCGACATCGCTCACGAAATTCCGCGCTTTCGGCAGGTGAAGCGCATCATCAGCTATCACAATCTGACCGAAACCCCGGAGAACCTCGAAGAAATCTACGCCAAGATGTGCTTGCAGGATGCGGACGTCTACAAGATCTCCGTGACCGCCGAATCACCCGCCGACAACGCCCGCGTGCTGAAGATCATTCAGAATGCGAAGAAGCCGACGGTCGGGCATTGCATGGGCGAGATGGGCTTCCCCAGCCGCATTCTCAGCATCAAGTACGGCGCGCCGTTCACCTATGCCGCTTTCAACAAAGAGCGCGGAATTGCCCCCGGCCTGCCATCGATGGACGATCTGAAGCGGACTTATCATATTGCTTCGATTGACGCCGATACGCAGGTGTTCGGCGTCATTGGCGATCCTGTGGGCCATAGCTTTGGCCCGCTCTTGCACAATCGCATGTTCAAGCAGGATGGCATCAATGCTGTCTATCTGCCTTTTCGGGTGCCGCGCGGCGAACTCTTAAAGACGATCCAAGCGTTCGATTTCGTGCCCGTTAAAGGGTTCAGCGTCACTCTCCCGCATAAGGAAGGCGCTGCCGCGCTTGCTAAAGAAGCGGATGCCCGCGTGAAAGAAACGGGGGCGGCCAACACGCTGGTTCGCCGCGATGGCGGCTATCACGCTTGGAACACCGACTACCAGGCAGCGCTCGAGAGCATCGAATCGCACTTGCCCGTAGCCGAGGATGGCCAGCAGCGCGAGTTGAACCAGTGCCATGCGCTGATACTCGGCGCGGGGGGCGTGGCTTGTTCCCTCGCGCATATCCTCAAGAGCGTGGGCGCCAACGTCCAAATCGCCAGCCGTACTCTTGAGCGCTCCAAAACGCTTGCCAAAGAGGTTGATGGCAAAGCCTATGAATGGGAAGCCCGTAACTCCATTAGCTGCGACATCCTGGTGAATTGCACGCCGATCGGCATGCACCCGAATGTCGATGAGAGCCCGATCCACAAGGGATCGCTCAAGCCCGGCATGGTGGTTTTCGACACCGTCTATAATCCTGAATCGACGATGCTGGTGAAGGATGCTCGCGACCGCGAATGCATCGTCGTCACCGGCGTGGAAATGTTCGTCCGTCAAGCGGCGTTGCAATATCAGTTCTTTACCGGCTACGTCGCTTCGCTCGATGCCATGCGCGCAATCATGCGCAAAGCTCTCTCCCCTTTGACAAGCCTAAACGTAGCGGAGGAATAGTGATGTTTGCACGTTTGACGCAACGCATTCATAGTATCCGTAGGGTGGGTGAAGGCTTTGCGCAACCCACCTGTGAGGCAAACGGGTGGGTTGCGCAAAGCCTTCACCCACCCTACAAGACTGTATGGCTTGCTATTGTTCTGTTGATTTCAGCGCTGGGGGCAGAGGTCCGCGCCGCTCTGACGCTCCCTTCGCTTTTCTCCGGACATATGGTGCTGCAGCGCAATGAGGCGGTGCCTATTTGGGGTACCGCGGATGCCGGCGCTGAGGTGAGCGTCGCATTTGCAGGTCAAACCAAAACGACCAAAGCCGGCGCTGATGGCAAGTGGATGGTGAAACTCGACCCAATGGAAGCAAGCGCAAAAGGGCGCAACTTGACCGTCTCTTCGGGCGACATTGTTTTAAAGTCTCCCGATGTGCTGGTCGGCGAAGTCTGGATTGGCTCAGGCCAATCGAATATGGGTTTCTCGATGCGCAGCCAAAAAGGGATTGCCGACTACAAGAAAGAGGCGAACTTCTCTACTTTCCGCTTTTACAACGCTTCAGAACGCCCAACTGACAAGGAAAACAAGCCGACCCGAAGCGAGTGGAAAATCTGCACGCCTGAAACGGTCGAATCGTGCTCGGCTGTTCTTTATTTCTTCGCCCGCGAACTGCAATCGAATCTGGATGGCGTGCCAATTGGCATCATCAACGCCTCCGTCGGCGGGACGAGCATCTTGCTCTGGATCGACCGAGGTGTGCAAATGGCCGATCCTAAATTGGCCGAAGCGGTGGAACAGGATGAACAGAATCATGCCAAGTTCGACGTGGAAACGGCGATGAAGGGCTATTACGCTTCCGCGCGTTACAAAAATTGGCAAGCCATCGCCGCCAAGGCCAAAGAAGAAGGGAAGCCAGTGCCTGCGCGGCCATACACTCCGGAAGATACGCACAAGAATTGGCTGCCGGCCGGCGCTGGTTCAAAACAAAAGTTCAACCGTTGATTCCCTACGCAGTTAAAGGCGTCATCTGGTATCAAGGCGAGGCCGATGGTTCCATCATTGGTGGGCTGCGCTACCGGCAGCAGCTTCCCACCCTGATCAACGATTGGCGCAAACGCTGGGGCAACGACCAGATGTCTTTTGTGGTGATTCAACTCCCCTATTGGAAGGCGGCGACAAGCTGGATGACCGTTCGCGAAGCCCAATTGAAAGCTTTGGAGCTCCCGTTTGTTGGGCTTGTGGTGACGCTTGACATCGGCGATCCGAACGATGTCCATCCGAACGATAAGAGCGAAGTAGGCCGACGCGCAGCGCTTTGGGCGCTCGCCGAAGTGTATGCACAAAAAGTGATGCCGAGCGGACCGATTCCGCTGGGGCTGATCATCCATCGCGGAAAACGAGATAAAGAGGCGCCATCAATCGCTTACTTTGAAGGCGACAGCGCCCGCGTACCCTTCCAGTACGGTGAAGGTTTGAACGGTAACGGCGGAGCAATCAAAGGCTTCTTCCTTGCAGGGAAAGACCGTAAATGGTTTCCTGCTCAAGTCCGCGTCGATGGCTACAGCATCATTGCAACATCAAAAGATGTGCCCGAGCCGATCGCGCTTCGTTACGCCTGGGACGGCAATCCGGACAACTGCAACCTCCATAACAAAGCCGGCCTGCCAGCTTCACCCTTTCGGACGGATGATTGGGATCTGAAATAAGGCCGCGCATATGCAGCAAACGGGTCGGTTTGCGCAAGGCCTCCACCTACCCTAGCAGACAATATGGCTTACTATTGCAATGTTGATTTTTGCGCTGGCCACCAATGCCCGAGCCGCTCTTGCGCTCCCCTCGCTTTTTTCGGGACATATGTTGCTGGCAGCGCAACGAGGCGGTCCCATATGGGGCACGGCCGATTCCGGCGCCGAGACCGCGCTTCGACAAACTCGTACGAAAGCCTCGTACGAGTTTGTCAGGTAGCCCTGATTCACCTATGTTATTAGCGTAAGCGAGCCTACTCCAGTTCAGGCGCCGCCTTGAACCAACCTTAGCCTCGAATGCCCTTGATGCGATTTCCATCACAATGTCCTCATACCGCATCATTATCCATTGCTGCTTTCTTATTTCTGTTGGCTGTGGCACGCAGCCTTATCCCCCTACGCTTACTTATCCTTTGCGATCAGATCCGCTGGTGCTGCGCTTGCCGAGCAATGCGCCCGAGGGGCCTCCGGCAGCGGGGAAGTTGGACGAATTCATCGCGGCTTTCAACGAGCGTGGGGGCCTAACGCGGTCTCCGTCAGACTTAGCAGCGGACGCCAAGCAGAGACTTCAACAGATTTTAGAGGATCGCTTCGGCAATCCGGCAGCGCCCATTGTCAGTTCATCGGATGGACAAGCGCAGGCCATCGCGGAATGCATGCAACTTGATGCCGAGAAGCTAGCTGCCGGAAGCAAACATTACAAGCAGCATTGTCTGCAATGCCATGGACTGACGGGCGACGGGCGCGGGCCGACCGGGCAATGGGTTTATCCATTTCCGCGCGATTTTCGCCAGGGCGTTTTCAAATACGTTTCCAGTTCCGGAAGTGGATCGCGCAAGCCGAGACGGGATGATTTGCGGCGCATGCTGCAGAACGGCATTGAACGGACATCGATGCCGCCCTTTGCATTGCTGCCTGAAAACGAGCGCGAGGCAATCATTGCTTACACCATCCATTTGAGCGTTCGCGGCGAAGTTGAATTTCAACTGATGTCGTCCTTGTTGGCAGAAGATCTGGACATAGACGATATGGCGTCGGAAGCTGACACAATTATGAAGAAGGCGTTGCAGCAATGGCGACAGGCGGACAGCGATCGCATTGAGCCGGCAACCCAGCCAACGCCGACTGAAGCGAGCGAGCGCGCCGCCCCTGCGCATTGGCAGTCGATAACGAGAGGCCATCAGTTATTTTCCAGCCCTTCTGTCGGTTGTATTAGCTGCCATGTTGATTACGGCCGGCAAGCTCGCTACTTATACGATTGCTGGGGCAGTGCCGGCCGGCCGAGCGACTTGACCGAAGGCGTGTACCGGGGCGGCAAGCAGCCGCTCGATGTTTACCAGCGGATTCATGGTGGAATCGCGGCTTCCGGAATGCCGGCAGCGACTTCGCTCACGGAAGCGCAAGTTTGGGATCTGGTGCATTTCGTGCTGGCGTTGCCGGTGCCGAGCATGCTGCCGGCGGAAGTGCGTGAAAAAGTATATTCAGGCCGATAGCCGTTCGACGGCTTCGTGTTCGATATTAAATGTCAACCACTTTATTGCCTCGTCCCGTACCGCGCTGGCTGCACGTCTGGGCCATCTTGACAGCGGTCGCTACGACTCCGTTGCTGGTGTTGGGAGGTTTGGTCACGACGAGCCGGGTAGGAATGGCGGACCCCATTTGGCCGACTGCACCCTGGTATCTCTTCTTCATCGACTGGCAGGAACCAAGCCGAGGCTTTTTGATCGAGCATACTCACCGATTGGCGGGTTTCACTGTCGGAGCGTTGATGGCCGTCTTGGCCCTTGGACTCTGGTCAACAGACCGAGTTCGCTGGTCGCGCTGGCTTGGCTTGTTCTCCCTGTTGGGATTGCTGGCGAGCTATGGCCAGTTTCATACAGTCATGCGCGCCGAGATCAACAATGCGCAGATCGAAGTGCCGCTGCCGATCATCGGTGCGATGGCTCTGTTTTTCTTCGTGGCTCTCGGCTGCGGGCTGTATGGAATCATCAAACACATCGCCGGATCTGCACTTCGAACGCTCGGCGTAATCACCCTGGCGGGCGTCATGATTCAAGGGCTTCTCGGTGGCTTCAGGGTACGTCTGAACGCCTGGGCGGGCACCGATTTGGCAGCCGTACATGGCATCTTCGCCCAATTCGTATTTTGCCTGCTCGTGAGTTTGGCGGTAATGACCACGCGGCCTCGAGTCTGGGAAATGGATAACTTTCGAAATCGCTTGAGAAATTGGGCGATAGCGTTGACGGGCGTTGTCTTTCTGCAACTGGTCTGGGGCGCGCTCGTGCGCCATCATCCATCCGGATTGGTGCAACGACTGCATCTGATGACTGCTTTTGTCGTAGTCGCCACTGCGATTTGGCTGATAAAAGGCGCACGCGACAGCTCCGCCACCTGGCAACGAATGCGCTTGTCCTGCATACTGTTAGGAAGTTTTTTGGTTGTTCAAGTTATGCTCGGCGTGGAAGCCTGGATGGGGAAATTTGCTTCGGGCGTGATTCCTGAATTGCAAATCCTTACAACAGGACAAGTGGCTGTGCGTACCGCGCACGTGCTGGTGGGAACCGGCATCCTGGCGACATCGGTGAGTTTGGCGTTGTTGACGCGACGGGAAAAGGCGAGCCGAGCCGCGTAGCGGTCGGGTTATTGTCAACGCTGCTCGCCTGCGACTATTCAATCGAAGAGGTGCATCGTGAAGATGGCCGTTCTGGAACAAGCGCCGGCTGTGGAGATGTCTCGTCCGCGCTTGGCCGACTATATGCAGTTGACTCGGCCACGCATCGGGGCGATGTCGCTTTTCACCGTCGCTGTTGGCTATTTGCTCGCATCGGGCAGCGACTTCCGTTTCGTGGTTCTGTTTCACACATTGCTGGGAACGGGCTTGGTCGCTTCCGGCGCCAGCGTGTTGAATCAATGGCTCGAGCGCAAAAGCGATGCGCGGATGCGTCGGACGGCAAACCGGCCGCTCCCCGCTGGTAGATTGCAGCCCGTCGAAGCGTTGGCGCTGGGTATCATGTTCGCAGTGATTGGCGTTCTGTATCTGGCGTTGGCGCTGCCGAGCCCGGCGGCGGCGATTGTAGCCGCGATCACGTTGCTGACTTATGTTTTCGTTTACACGCCCTTAAAGCCAATCACGGCTTGGAACACGGTGGTCGGCGCCTTCCCCGGCGCGTTGCCCCCAGTGATCGGCTGGTGTGCAGCGCGCGGCAATCTGTCGATCGATGCGTTGCCGATTTTCGCCATCCTCTTTGTGTGGCAACTGCCGCATTTCTTTGCTATCGCCTGGCTTTACAAAGACGATTATGCCGCCGGCGGCCTGCGCATGATTCCCGCTGGTGATCCATCGGGTCGCTTCACGGCACGCTCGATGATCGGCACCACAATTCTGCTGATTGCCGCCACCATGCTGCCCTCCTTGTTCGGCCAAGCGGGGCCTTGGTTCCTGGCAGGCGCCATCTTTCTGAACATCCTATTCCTGAATTGCACTATCGAGTTCAGCAAAGCCCGCAACCGCACCAACGCCAAGCACGTGCTGCGTTCATCGCTCTTTTATCTGGCAGGCTTGATGTTATTGCTTATTTACGATGGCGTGATGCCGCGATTGCTCGCGCAGTAATATCGCGTTGTTCGACCAGAAAGCGGAGGCCATGTCTATTCATCGTTTCGCGCTGCTCAACGTTTTCTTCCTTTTGCCGCTGGCTGCCGGCTGTTCACAATCTCATCCCTCTACGTACGAAATCTCTTCGCAAAAGGAGATTTCGTATCCCATTGAGGACTTCACACTCACCGAGCGCAGCGGCAAGAAAGTGTCCAGGGCCGACTTTCTCGGCAAAGTTTGGATCGCGTCATTCGTCTTTACCCGCTGCGCCGGCCCATGCCCGCAGGTTACCAAGACGATGACTCGGCTGCAGAGTGAACTTCGTCTGGCCGAACAGCCCGACGTGCGCTTGGTTACCTTCACGGTCGATCCCGAGCGCGACGATCCTGATGAACTCCGTAAATATGCCGATCAACACCATGCCGACAAAGAAAAGTGGCTCTTCTTAACAGGCAAGGAAATAGACATCCACCGGCTACTGAATGACAGTTTTAAGGTCGCAGCGCTCCGAAGTGCCAAGCCGATGCCCGGAAGCGAGTTCGACCACAGTGCCCGTCTAGTTGTGATTGACAAGAATGGCAATGCCCGGGGCTATTTCAACGGCCTTCCCGACCTGCAAGATAAGGAATCAGCGGGTAACGAGGTGAAGAAGATAAAGACGTTGGTTGAGAAACTATTGGAGGAGCGATAACACGGCTTGGACAGGCGAGCTCGTCAAAGAGCGACAGAAGATTGACGTTCTAAAGCCGCTTATAAAAATCGCGATGGATTGATCGCTGCCGCAACCAATTCTGTTTGCGGTTTCATTCCTTCGTCTTTTCGTGATCGGGTCTCCTTCACGCGTTCCGCCTTCGTTTGACCTTCGCCCTTTTTGTTCTATTTCGTTACAATAGTCGAATGAACCCCAAACTTCCGTCCGCGCCGGGCGCTACGACGCTGACCTTCTGGGGCGCGGCCCAAGTCGTCACCGGCTCGATGCACTTGCTCGAATCGGGCAAGCAGAAGATTCTTCTCGATTGCGGCCTCTACCAAGGCAAGCGCGACGAAGCCCGTCAGCGGAATGCCAAGTTCCCCTTTCACCCGCGAGAAGTCGATGCGGTTCTCCTAAGCCATGCGCATATCGATCATTGCGGCAATCTGCCGACGTTGATCCGCCAGGGATTCGATGGCCCGATATTCTGCACGCCTGCCACGCGAGATCTGCTGGCGGTCATGCTCATCGATTCGGCCAAGATTCAGGAAGAAGAGGCGGCCCACCTCAACATCGCCCGCAATTATGCGGAGCCCTGGGTTCAGCCGCTTTATTCACGGGCCGACGTCGATCGTGTCATCGCGCAGTGCGTCGGCATCAACTACGGCGCAACCCGCGAACTGGCCGCACACCTTCGCTTTCAATTCATTGAAGCAGGCCACGTGCTCGGCTCGGCGATGGTTCGCGTCATCAGTCAATCGGCATCAGGTGAAGGTTCGCTCGTTTTCACCGGCGACCTTGGCCGGCGCAATCTTCCGCTGCTAAGACCGACGGCGCCGATCCCGCCGGCCGACGTGCTGGTTTGCGAAAGCACCTACGGCAATCGCCTGCACGAAGACGTTCAACATACGACCGATAAGTTTTACGAGGCCATTGATCGGACGATCAAGCGCGGCGGCAAAGTTCTCATTCCCGCATTTAGCCTCGGCCGTACGCAACTCGTCGTGCAGTTTCTGCATGAGGGGGTTCTAAGCGGGCGCATTCCGCGCGTACCGACTTATGTCGATAGCCCGCTCGCTGCCGACATCAGCGAAGTCTATGGGATGCACCCGGAGTGCCTGAGCGGCGATGCTCAGAAATGGGTAAAGGAAGAGGGCGTTCTCGGGGGCGACGTCGTCGAATATATCCGCGAGTTCGACGAAAGCTTGCGCATCAGCAACCGGCCCGATCCGATGATTATCGTAGCGTCCAGCGGTATGTGCGATGCAGGCCGGATCCAGCATCACCTGAAGCGCCATATCGACGACCCACGATGCACAGTAATACTTGTCAGCTATCAAGCGGTCGGCACCACGGGGCGCAGGCTGACGGAGAAGTCGCCTACGATTCGGTTTCTCGGCAAAGATTGGAACAAGTGGATCGAGGTCGTTCATCTGGATGGACTTTCGGCTCATGCCGATCGCGATGATTTCCTTGCTTACTTGAAACCGCTCGCGGGCAAAGTAGGCAAGACACGGCTGATCCATGGCGAACGCGATCAAGCCGACGCCCTTGCCGAGACGCTGCGCGGCTTCGGCTTCGACGATGTTAAAGTGCCCGAGGCGGGCGAGCGAGTTGTCATCGGCTGAGAATCAACGCAAATTCTTCACGTGGTTTCAACAGGACTGTTGCCGATGCGCACCATCGTTCAGATTTCACTCGATTTGACAAACATTCCGGAAGCCTTGGAAACGGCGGAACTGGCGATGCGTGCCGGCGTGGACTGGCTGGAGGCCGGCACGCCGTTGATCATTGCAGAAGGGATGCATGGCGTGCGCGCTTTGCGCGAACGTTTCCCGAACGTGCCGATCGTGGCCGACTTGAAGACGATGGATGGCGGCTATCTCGAAGCAGAGATGATGGCGAAGGCGGGCGCTACCCATGTCGTAGTGATGGCTCGTGCTCATGCGGAAACGGTGAAGTGCGTGGTGAAAGCCGGCCGCGATTTCGGCGTCAGGGTCATGGGCGACAACATGATCTGCGATGACATGGTCGCCGGCGCCAAGTGGCTGGAAGATCTCGGCTGCGATTTCGTCATCCATCATATCGGCTACGATGAACGCCGTGGCTTGGCAGCACGAGGCTTGCGGATGCCAAGCCCGCTCGACCAGTTGCGTGAAGTCGTTAACGCGGTGAGCATTCCCGTCCAGGCCGTCGGCGGATTATCGTTGGAGCAAGCCGTGCGGACGCCGGAATACGGCGCGCCGCTTGTTGTGCTCGGCGCGCCGTTGACCATCGATGCCGACTCGTTCAAAACAGCCGGCGGCGACTTGGAAAGTTCCCTGCGGCTGATCTGCGACAAGGTTCATGCTTACGGCGATATCAAGGTGGGAGGAAAATGATGAGCGTGCGACAAGCGGCCGTGGTCAATTTCGCTCCACAGAAACATTCCGTCGAACTTCGCGAAATCCCTCAGCCGGACATCGGCCCGGAAGATGTTCTGCTGGAAGTGGCAGCCGTCGGAGTGTGCGGCAGCGATCTTCATCAATGGACGGCGGAACATAGCTGGCCAGTCAATTACCCGGTGGTGCTGGGCCATGAGTTTGCCGGCGTCGTTATTCAACTCGGCAAGCGCGTCACCGGTTGGAAGGAAGGCGACCGTGCGGTAAGCGAGACTGCCGCCGTCATCGATCAAGACAGCCCTCTATCGCGTCAGGGGCTCTATAACCTCGATCCCACCCGTAAAGGCTTTGGCTATGGCGTCAACGGCGCCATGACGCGCTGGGTCCGCGTTCCCGCGCGATGCCTGCATCACTTGCCCGCTTCTCTCCCGTTTGAACAGGCCGGGCTCACCGAACCATGCTGCGTCGCATACAACGCGGTGGTGATGAATGCGACGATCAAGCCGGGCGATCGGATCGTCGTTTTGGGCCCGGGCCCGATCGGCATTCTCTGCGCCGCTGTCGCACGTTTACAGGGCGCCGAAGTCGCCGTCGCCGGCCTGGAACGTGACCGGGCGCGCATGCAAGTGGCCGAGCAATATGGCTGTAAAACAGTTACCACTGGCCTCGAAGAATGGGCGAAAGAAGGCGATGGCCTCGGCGTCGATGGCGTCGTCGATGCCGCCGGCGTGTCGGCCACGTTGAAAACCGCAATTGATATCGTCCGGCCCAATGGTTGGATCAGCAAAGTCGGCTGGGGTAAGCAACCGTTCGGCCATTCGCTCGATCCGCTTATTCAAAAAAACGTAACGTTGCGCGGAAGCTTCAGCCACAACTGGCCCATCTGGGAACGCGTCATTCGCCTGCTTTCGACGGGCGCGCTCGATGTAACCAAGATCATTGGCGGCATTTGGCCGTTGACTGAGTGGCACACGGCATTTGAAGAGATGCACTCGGGGCGAATTGTGAAAGCCGTCTTGAGGCCGTCATGAATTTCCAACGATTCTAACCCCGTAAGTCGTTGTCTTGGCACTATTTACTGAAAGTAGATTGGCACATTGCTCCCGATAAGTCCGCTAAGCAGCGTAAATTTGCGAGGAGTGGGGTAGTAGGCGAACCAATTCATGTCGGTGCGATCAATTTAATACATCACCAATTAGCTCACCATTAGAAGATGACATAGTGAGCTATTGGTTTGAATATCCATCTAGCCAATAAAATATGGGCGTTTAAGATAGACGCTGCGATAGAAAGCAGTGCCGGTACTCAGTTCGAGCACTCGGCATAGAGCTTGGCCCAGCGGGAGGGCCGATGCAGCTCGCGAGCCTTTTCGAAGGCGATTCGATAAATCTCGCCAAGGCGATCGTGATGAGGCGAACAGGCCGCAAGAGCCACGGGGCAGGGGACGAAACCCGCCGTGGTTGCGGGTGCTGGTTCGGCTGTGATCCACGAAAAGCGACGAGAAGTCATGGTGTCCTCGACGGGAAAGAGTAACAAGAGAATCGAATCACTACTATTATCATCAACTTAGTGGTTGATTCTAAACTATTCTACCCCAGTTTTGGATGAGAAGACAAGAAACGGGCGAAAATTTTCCAATTTTCCGCCCTTTTGCAGCTGTAAGACTGGAATCTAGCTCACGGCAGGGTGTCTGCCTGAGCTCAAGTTTGGATTATGCTTCAAGGAGACCGAGAATGATGACCAAGACTATGATGATGGATCGCGCCAGCATGACCATGCCCGGAACCCCGGCCATGAATTCACCAGCCACCTCTCCCGCTGCCCCGAACTTCATGATGGTGCCCCGATGCGCCATGAAGATGGAAAAGTGCGCCGGCGGCATGAAGATGACCTGCATGTGCGATGATCCGGTTGCTTGCTCGATGATGCAAAATCTCTGTACCATGATGTCCGGCGGCATGGTTAGCTGCTGCTGCATGATGAACGGCATGATGGTCTCCTGCTGCAACCTGACCATGGGCATGTGCAACTGCGAAATGACCAAGGACGGCTGCACCATCACCTGCATGAGCGGCGACGCGAAGTGCTGCGAGATGATCCAGGCCTGCTGCGATTGCATGATGTCCATGATGAAGGCCGGCTGCACCTGCTGCATCATGATGAACAACACCGCCGTTTGCTGCTGCTGCTAAATCGCAGGGCGCTTCTGGGCGGAAGTGCTGACCGCCCATTGGAGTGCCTTCATGGCCAACTCCAAGAGGCATCGACAAAAATTATGTTGGCGGAAAAATAAGAGCGGATTGCGTCATTTTTCTGCCAACATTTTTTGTCGAGTTCCTAAGCCGCTTATCCTATCACTTCATTTCTCAATTAATCGATTGTTGACCTCATAGCCACTTTTCCAGTCGAGTGCCGAGGTTGTCTAAAGCTCAGTGTGACAGAGTACTAGCTTTAGCCTGCCCCCGTAGGGCGGATACGCGCGGACAAATCGACGCCGATCGCACCCGTATAAAGGCGTGCCACCGATTCTGGCGGATCGGGACCTCGCCTTTTCCCGCCCTCCCTGCAAACGCAAAAAGGAGATTTCTCAAAACGATGCGCCTAAGGTACTATGTCGGATGTTGCAAGTCAGCGCTCGTATGAAAAAGGCGTACTTTGCAGCCTATCGATGCTGGGCGACTCGTCAAAATTCGTCGAGAAGCTACAAAAGCTGTTTCGCAGGCCGCGATGTTTCATCGAGGTAGAATTGACCATGCGTAGCTTTATTGCATTTCTGACTCCGCTTCTGCTCAGTGCTCCTCTGGCTGCTGCCGAACCCTGGTCCACTTATCGTGGCAACCCGCATGCGCACGGGCAACACCGATGGCGAGGCAGGGCCGACGACGCCGGCCGTTCTTTGGGCTTATAAATCGCAGGAGCATTTCATTGCTTCGCCTGTGCCATCAAGTGAGACTGTTGTCTTTTCGAGTCTTGGCGCATTCAATCGGCCAAACATGATCGCGATTCCAGTCGCAGCGCGCATGGCGGCAGAACCGACGTGGACACGGACGTCGCCTTATTTGAAACTCCCGACTGTTTCGTCCCCAGCCCTTTACGACGGCAAGTTGATCTTCGGCGACGGCATGCATCAAACCGATGGTGCTGTCCTTCACTGCGTTCCGGCTGGCAGTGGCTTGCCGCTCTGGCAACTGAGTGTTCCGGGTGAATTAGTTCACCTCGAAGGTTCGCCGACCGTGGCTGACAATCGCGTCTACATCGGAGGAGGCGCCGCCGGTGTTTTGTGCGTTGAAGCGAATAAAGCGACCATCGACGGCAAAGAGTACGACCTGCCAGCCATTGCGAAAATGCAGTCGGAAAAGTGGAAAGAGCTTCAAGCGAAGTACGAAACGGAGAAGAAGAAGGATCCCGATTTCGCCATCCCGCCTTCGGAAGACCAATTGCTCAAAGCAACCCCTAAGACCGTCTGGCAAAAAGGGAAGGAGAAATGGCATGTCGATGTGCCCGTTAATGTGATCGGGAAACAGGTGCTGGTGGCATCCGCCTTTCTTGACAAGGAAAAAGTGGGTGATCGCGCGGTATTCTCTCTCGATACGACCACAGGAGAAGAAGGCTGGCGAGCGCCGTTGACCGTAAATCCTTGGGGTGGCGCGTCGGTCGATGGCGACACGGTCATCGTGACCGGCAGCACGATCTCCTACGATCCGAAGTTGTTCAAAGGAGCCAAGGGCGAAATTATCGCCCTCGATCTCGCAACGGGCGCGGTGAAATGGCACAAAAAGGATCTCCCAGGCGGCGTGCTCGGCTGCGCGGCTATCGCCAACGGCCTGGCAATTTTTACCTGCACGGATGGCAAAGTCCGTGCCTTGGCGCTGAAGGATGGCGAGCGTCGAGTGCTATACGATGCAAAAACGCCGCTCTTCGCGCCTCCCGCCGTCGTTGGAGATGTCGCCTACGTTGCCGATTTGAAAGGCGTGGTTCACGCCATCGATCTGAAAACCGGAAGCGCTCGCTGGACGCTCGACCTCGGCGCTGACCCAGCCGTCAAATCGCCCGGCATGGTGTACGGAGGCATCTCGGTGCAGAACGGCAATCTCTATATGGCGACCTGCAACCTCGAAGGAACCTTCGCCAAACAGGGCACCGTTGCCGTATGCATCGGACAGAAACGATGAGGTAGAAACGGGTAAATGGGCGGAGCCTCCACTACTCTTTGAAAACTGTGCTGAATTCATGCTTGCTGAGCCGCGTTCGCCAGGACGCGGTCTGTTTTTACGTACAATTGCCAAATGCGAACTCGGACAAGAATCGCCCGGCTCACTTTCCAGATCGTGCTGCCCCTCGTGATCATCGCCGCGGTGGGTTGGCACTTCTACGGAATTTTGCGACGGCCCGAACTTCGCAACGCGGCCACCTGCCGCATCGAATGGCTGATTCCGGCCTGCGCTATTGTACTTGGCTTGCCACACGATCTGGGCAAGCTTCTGGGTCATGTTGTTACGGCAACAGGGGTTCCACACGACCTATCCAACTGGCTGGCGGGCTTACTTTATCAGCCAATACGGCAAGTACATACCGGGCAAAGTTTGGGTGATCCTGATTCGGATTGTGATGCTTGCGCCTCAAGGAAAGACAAAACCATCGTCGGAGTGACGGCCACTTATGAGACCCTCACTTCGATGGCGGCCGGCGCCATGCTCGGAGCGATTCTGCTCCCCTTGCTTAAAGTCGATGTCCAGCAGGTCGAGGGTTTCGGCGCCTCTATACCATCTTAATTGTGGTGGCCTTCATACCACTCGTTCTTGGCCTGTTGCATCGAGTCAGTGTCCAGATGGCACGCCGAAAGGCTGACACCGGCGCGGCACAAATTCCGCACATGAATCCGCTGTTGCTTCTGCGCGGGTTGGTGCAAGCGAGCATTGGCTACTTTCTGCTCGGCTTCAGCTTATGGATGACGGTGCAAGCCATTCGCCCGGAAATACAGACTTTTACCTGGGCCGAGCTATTGCGACTCACTGCCATTGCCAGCATTGCCTACATCATCGGCTTCATCGCCTTCTTTCTTCCGGGTGGCCTGGGCGCGAGAAATCGTGCTGGCTTTGCTGCTGACTCACGAACTCGATGCCGAGTTGACTACGGAGGTAGCTGAGCAAGTGGCGGCTGTCATAACGCTGGTGCTACGCCTTGTTTGGACGGTCGCGGAATTGGCGCTAGCGCTTACTTTGTACAAGTTCATTCCACCCGCGCAGCGACCTGTTTTAAGCTCGGCCAAGAAGGAGTTGGCGGAATGAGCGAACTTGCCGTCGATCCCGGTTCCGCGCCGACGCCGCGACTGATCTCGATCGTCGTGCCAGTGTACAACGAACGCGACAGCTTGGCGGCGTTGCATCAACAGATCCGGGAATCGGCGAAGTCGCACGGCCTGCAATTTGAAATCGTCTTCGTCGATGATGGCAGCAAAGATGGCTCGTGGGATGTCATTCGCGACTTGGTACAAAAAAACGCCGAGGTTCGCGCCATTCGTTTTCGCACCAACTTCGGCAAGGCGGCAGCGCTGTCGGCCGGATTCAAAGCCGTGCGCGGGCCGATCTGCATGACGCTCGATGCCGACCTTCAGGATGATCCGCAAGAGATACCGCGGTTTGTCGAAGCCATTGACGGCGGCCTCGATGTCGTCAGCGGTTGGAAGAAGCAACGCAACGATCCGGTTTACAAAGTGTTGCCAAGCCGAGTCTTCAATCGGCTCGTCAGCTGGCTGACGGGCGTGCGCTTGCACGATCACAATTGCGGCATGAAATGTTACCGGCGCGAAGTCTTGCAAGAGGTTCGCCTGTATGGCGAGCTGCATCGGCTTATCCCGGTATTAGCGGCCGCTCGCGGTTTTCGCGTCGGTGAATTAGTCATCAACCACCGCGCACGGAAATTTGGAAAATCGAAGTACGGCTTCCGCCGTTATCTAAGAGGCTTTCTCGATCTGTTGACCGTGAAATTCATCACCAGTTTCAGCCAACGGCCGCAACACTTGCTCGGCGGCATCGGCATGTTCTGCTTCGCGCTAGGCACCCTCGGCATGTTTTATCTGGCCGTGACTTGGGTGATCCGTTACCTGGAGCCAAGCGCGCCGTTCGATCCGTTGCATACGCGCCCGCTGATGATTTACTCGCTCGGCGGCGTCTTGCTCGGGCGCAGCTTTTTTCGATGGGGATACTCGCCGAACTGCTGACGGCCTATCAAAGCCGGAACGAAGACGGCTATAGTATCAGCGACAGAATCGATTGAAATCACTTGCAGAAACTATGGATAACACCACCCTCCGCCGAACCGTCTACGGCTTGCTTCTGCTCGTCACCGCGGGGCTCACGGCACGCACATCATAGGCGTGGAACTTGTCTATGAGCCGAGCATTGCGGTACGCCCTTGGCCCAAAGAGCGCCGAAAAGATGCCGACTTTCAGCTCGAACGATCGCTCGCGCTGGGCGACCGTACGCTCGCTTGTCGAAAATGGAACCTTCGTTGTCGGCAAACGGGTCGATGATCCACTTTCGCCCAACGGCTATCGCGATGAAGGAATTGCTTTTCAGGATGGCTACAAGTCGGTTGATCTCGTCAAGAATCTGGCGACTAACGAATTTTACTCGACGAAGCCGCCCTTGTTTACTTTGAGCGCCGCCGGTGAATATTGGCTGTTGAACAAAACTCTCGGCTGGAGCCTGGCGAACGCTCACGACCGTTGGCCGGTTGTCTGCACGATTTTGCTCACGTTCAATCTCTTGCCGCTGCTTATTTTCCTAAGACTGTTAGCCAACCTGCTCGAAGAGTATGGCACGACCGACTGGGGACGGCTCTTCGTCTACACCGCCGCCTGCTTTGGTACGTTCATGACGACGTTTGCGGTCTCGCTGAATAACCACACGCCTGCTGCTTGCTGTGTGATGTTTGCCATTTATCCGCTGCTGCGCAGGCGCTCGGGTGAATCTATCGCTTCATATCGACTGTGCGATTTACTCACGTCGGGTTTCTTCGCCGGGCTCGCGGCCTGTTTCGATCTACCTGCTGCCATCTTGACGGCCGGTCTGGCACTATTGATATTCTTAAATCGTCATCGCAGAGCGCTTTGGTTTTCCGCCGCCGCGCTCGTTCCCATTGCTGCCTTGATTGCGATCAATTACACGACGTTTGATACTGTTGTGCCCATTTACGCCAAAAAAGATTCGGAGTGGTATAAGTATCCGGGTAGCCATTGGCTCAAACTCGATCTTCAACCGCCGCCCCCCGGCATCGATTTCGCCCATGAGCCGAAAGAGGTCTACTCGTTCCACATGTTGCTTGGCCATCACGGGTTATTTAGTCTGACGCCGATCTGGTTGCTGACGCTGTTTAGTGTGATACGCCGTAGTCCATCTGTAGTTATGCGGCGTCTGTACATGCTCGCTTTGCTATGCACAATGGTCGTTGTCGCGTTCTATATTGCCAAGACGAATAACTACGAAGGCTGGACGAGCGGGCCCCGTTGGGCTTTTTGGCTCACGCCACTACTATTGCTTGCGATGATCCCGGCGGCTGACCGCTTAAGTTCAACGCGCGGCGGCCGGTCGCTTGGCTACTTGCTGCTCGGCGTCTCCGTCTTTTCGGCAACCTATCCCGTTTGGAATCCCTGGCGCCACCCTTGGCCTTACCAGTTATGCGAGTACATGGACTGGCTGAAGTACTGAACTTCATCGACGGTATTTGGCCTCCCAGATTCGCCCTCTTACCCAGCATTACCGCCTAATCGTTAAAATCGTTCGGAGCCTCAAGCGCTGCACCGCCGGTTGCCGATGCAAAGAGGGGCTATCCTTCTCATGCTCGACGACCTATGGGTTATGCACCGACCACAGATCGACGTTCAATCTATGTTCAAGGGAAGTGGTGCGCGCTTGTCATCGCTGCTTGTCTGAGCGGTTGCGCCTCGCAGCGGACGCAGCTGTCGTTACACGCTCGCGGATGGACAGCCTCCGCCGGTGATTCGCGAGCAGACGGTCGAAGAGGGCTATCACATAGGCTGTCCAGACGTAGTCGAAGTTGAAATCGATGGCATGAAAGAGTCGAGCGGCCGCTTTACAATTGACGCAGAAGGCCGTATCCCCATGGCGTTGCTGGGCCACCCGCGCGTGGAGGGCCATACGGTTTCCGGCCTAGCTGACTTGATCGCCGCCGAGCTCGACATGCCGAGTAGCCGCGTTCGTTGCCGTGTTGCTGAATACCATCACAGCGTCGTTTTTGTGCATGGGCCGATCGAAGGCAGCGATCAGGCCATCCTCTATCGCGGGCCTGAAAACGTGATTAGTTTTATTCGTCGTAGTGGCGGGCTGACGAACGGCGCTGACCTACGCGATGTCCATGTAATCCGCGGCAATGTGGCCCTTGGCACAAAGCCGCAGGTTTTTACTGTCGATTTGGAAGCGATCTTGTTGCGGCGCGACCCGCAAACGAACGTGCTCCTTCAACCGTTTGATGAAATCTGCATCGGCGAGTTGCCGCGCAGCCGAGTTCGCAAAGCGCTCCCTCATTGGCTGAGACCGCTCTATCGGGGGTTTTGCGGTGTATTCCCTTCCGCGTGCAAACACGAACAGTCGCCCGATCAGGAACCCTAAGTGGCTCCAACTTTGCCGGAGCCGACGAACCAGACGTGTGGCTCAAGCCTTCCGTTTCAGTCGCTCCTGCAAGAATGCAAGAACGGCGGCCTCTTCCGCTGACAGATGAGCCAGCGATTGCTTGAGCTCCTTTTCGACCGTCAACCGTAGCGAATCGCGGAAGCTTCCTTCGAGATAGGCCTCAAAGATGGCGGGATGCACGTAGCATTGTCGGCACACCGTCTTCGTGTTGCCAAGGCGTTTAGCGACCTGCTCTATGGCCTGTACGATATGCTTCTTCGCCATCGTTTCGCTATCGAATTGCTGAAATTCCGCCAACGCTGCGGCAGCTAGAACCGTGCCCGCCCAGGTGCGGAAATCCTTGGCAGTGAAATCCTGCCCCATCGCTTCATGCAGATAGGCGTTGACGTCTTCGGACTTCACGCGATGCCGTTTGCCGTCGTGATCGAGATATTGAAACAACTCTTGGCCAGGCAGTTCCTGACAGCGCTTGATGATGGGCGCTAAACGGCGATCGTGCAGATCGATGGCATGTTTGACGCCGCTCTTGCCTTTGAATTCGAAGTGGATGCCCGAGCCTTTGATGTCGACGTGGCGATTGCGAAGTGTTGTCAGTCCAAAGGATTTATTTTGCCGCACATATTCTTCGTTGCCGACGCGGATGAAAGTTGTTTGCAGAAGTCGCACTACGGTCGCGACGATTTTTTCTTTGGGAAAGCCGCGTTTACGCAGATCGCGGCTCACACGCCGGCGCAGCTTGCCGAGCTTATTGCCCAGTTCAATCATTCGATCGTACTTCGTCCGATCGCGCATGGCTCGCCAGTCTTCGTGATAGTGGTATTGCTTTCGACCTCGCGCATCTCGACCCGTCACCTGGATATGGCCGCGCGCCTGCGGGCAGATCCAGACATCCTCCCATGCTGGCGGTATGACAAGGGCGGCAATGCGAGCCAAGACCTTGGGTTGCTGAATGACTTTACCGCGTGCCGTAACGTAATGAAAAGCATCGCCATCGCGAACCCGCTTGATGCCGGGCTCCGTATCGGAGACGTAGATAAGCCCCGCTTTTTTTGCGAGCTTGGGCGCTTCGATCTTCGCGACATCGGCCGTGGCAGCGGTCGGCATGGGAGTTCCCGCATAACAATGGAATTTGCTCTCTCAAAGCAAATCCAATGCCGACGGGAGTACTGCAAAACGTGGCTATGCTATGCGAGCTTACGCAGTCCAGATGAATCCTTCACACCGAGATTTTCATAAATCTGTCGGGTCGCATCGGAGCGGTTGAGGGTGTAAAAATGGATGCCGCGCACGTTGTTGTCTAATAGATCTCGGCACTGTTCGGTTGCCCAATGGACGCCGACGCGGGCGATGGCTTCATCAGTGGTACAGCGCGACACGGCCCGAATAAGCGCTGCCGGGAAGCGAGCGCCCAAGGCGAGCTCGGCCATGCGGACCATTCCCGATTTGGTAGCGATCGGCATGATGCCCGCCACGATGGGGATTTTGATGCCGGCCAGGTCGCAACGTTCGCGGAAATCATAAAAGTCGCGGTTGTCAAAGAATAGCTGCGTACAAATGTAATCGGCGCCGGCATCCACTTTGCGCTTGAAGTAATCCATCTCAAGCAATCGATTGGGCGTGCTCGGGTGCCCTTCTGGAAAGCCCGCCACGCCTATGCCGAAACCACGCTGCCCGGGGCCTTTGTGCGAGCGCACGAATTGCACCATCTGCTCGGCATAACGAAAGGCATCCTGCGAACGATCGTGTCCCGCTAAATTTTTCGGCGGATCACCGCCCAGGGCGAGTATGTTTTCAATGCCCGATTTCGCGTAGCGGTCGAGGATCCCCTCCATCTCGGGCAGCGTATGACAGACGCAGGTCAGGTGCGATACAGCCGTTAATGAAGTCTCGCGATGGATGCGCACGATCAGGTCATGCGTCCGTTCGCGCGTCGAGCCGCCGGCGCCGTAGGTGACGGAAACAAATGAAGGCTCAAGCGCTTGCAACTGCGAAATGGTGACGAACAACTCTTCCCAGGCTTCGTCGGTTTTCGGCGGGAAGAATTCAAAGCTGAATGTTGTTTCATGGCCGGCAAAGATGTCGCAGATATGCATAAATGGCCGCGCAGAAGAGAGTCGGAGGATCGTCGTTTGCTGCGAATTCAATTTACGGAGTGCGACCGGTTTGGCTAAGTCTCTTGCGTCTTTCTTCGTGCCGCTTCAGTTCTTCGTCCTCGTCAAAGATCGTATCGCCATTCTCATCGCAGTTATCATAACTCCACTTCATGTCGAACTTGCCGTCCGAGTGCAGTTCAAAAGCCGCGCGGCCCCACACCTTTTTCGCGGATTCCTTAAATTTCCTCCGAACATCACGGAACGCCAGTTCTGCGTTGGCAGGCGTTCCAAAATCTATCGATTTCAAGTCAGCTTTGCGGACGTGTTCACCAAAATAGGTGCTGCCGTCGGAATAGAAAATTCCTTCCATAATTGCGATGGACCACGCCTCAGGAATCGCCTCGTCAATGGCCTCGGCGATAACTTGGTAAAGTGACTCGATACCCTCGATCATGTCTGACTCCCGTTGCATCCTAAGTCATACTAATATTTGTTGTTTT
The DNA here is from genome assembly GCA_963718635.1 of uncultured Planctomycetota bacterium. Lineage (GTDB taxonomy): Bacteria > Planctomycetota > Planctomycetia > Gemmatales > Gemmataceae > JAIOQJ01. The sequence continues at coordinate 1,983,247 of OY970367.1, forward strand.
GGCCCAACTACAGTTCCTTTCTGTTCACTTTGTTCTCTGAGGTTCCATGTGAAACCTAGACTGCCTGCTATAGACTATAATAGCCCAGATCAAAGCAATCGGAGTTCATTTTCCATGCCATCGCCGTTTCCGGGAATGGATCCCTATCTCGAAACGCCGGACCTTTGGGCGGACGTGCATCATGGACTCATAAGCCAAATCCGGGCCGCCCTTACTCAACGCATCAAGTCGCATTATGTAGGACGTATCGAATTTCGCAAGTATGTCTCGGATGAGGACGATCCAGGCCGTAGAGCGTTGGTTCCCGATTTACGGATCGAGACGTCGCCGAATGTGCGTCCCGTTAACGGGCCTAAGAATGGCGCCTTAGCCATCGCCGAGCCGATCTTTTTTCCAATGCTGATCGATAATGAAATCGAAGAAGCCTACTTAGCTATTAAAGATCGCCGCACGGGCGCACTCGTAACGATCATCGAGGTTATGAGCCCGGCTAACAAGATTCGCGGTTCCGAAGGGCGTAAGAGTTTCATGAGCAAGAAGAAAGAAGTTCTGGCTTCCGACGTTCATTGGGTGGAGATCGATCTGTTGCGCTCGGGAGATCCATCGATTGTCAATCCGCCCTTGCGACCCAGCGATTATCGCGTTGTCGTCTCGCGGGGCAACGATCGTTACAAGGGCCGCTATTGGCCCATCGGCGTCCGCCAGCCGCTTCCGGTCGTTGGCATCCCGCTCAAAGGCGAAGACCCCGATGTGCCACTCGATCTGGGGGCAGTTCTGGCCGCCGCGTACGACAACAGCGCCTACGAGGCTTCGATCGACTACTGCAGACCGCCCTCGCCGCCGCTGGCGTTGGAAGATGCCCGTTGGGCAGGTAAGCTGCTACGTGCGAAAGGGGTGCGCTGACGGTGTTGCGGCCCTCGCAATGCTTTGTTAGCCGGAGCGCGAGTTGTTGAGTCTTATCAGTTCGAAGAGGTTAGTGTTCTGTCTGCGTTAATGAACGAGGATAGCGATTCTGCTCTGATTTCGTATTTCCGTTTTAATCACGCCTAAGTTAGTTTATCTGCTGCGCCGGCGCGAAATTCTGACAGCTTAGGCTCTGCAACTCGCCGGAGAGGGTGCGCGATGCGGCTGGTTCGCAGCAATTCCTCTGGTGGGACGGAATGCAAACAAGCAGTCGCTTCCGGAAATATTTCCGGAAGCGTAAACCCGAGAAAATCGTGGGAAAACAAACGGGCTGGGTTGTGGTCAGACGCGTCAGCGACGGAGTTCGAGAGACGCGACGACAGCGGTTGGAGCTACGGAGATAGTCGCCTTTCGCTCCACGAAAGGAAACCTTTCGCGGAGCGAAAGGCGACTCTGAAGGGTTTCCCCTGACCCTTCAGGAAATATTTCCTGAAGGGCCTTTCCAATTAAATCGTGGGAAAACGCGCGATGACTTTTCAAACTTGTATAGAACAAGCGCCTCACTGGGGCGTTGCTCAAACACCCGACAGTCAATCGCCTGTCATTCTGACCGACCGCCTTCTGGAAATATTTCCAGAAGGTGAAACGCGAGAAAATCGTGGGAAAACGCACAGCGAACCTGCGTGTCAGAGCCGCGACCGTTAGGGAGCGAGGCCCCACCCCTCCCTAATGGTCGCGGCTCTGACCTGTATCGTCAGTCGCCGGATTACATTTTTTCCATTCGAGATGACTCACAATGAGAATTAGCTACGACAGTGAAATCGATGCGCTATACATTCGCCTCGTTGAGGGCCGCCAGGAGTGTCGCACTATACAACTAAACGACGAGATTGCCCTCAACATCGGCGCCGGTGAAACGCTCGTAGGCATTGAAATCCTCGATGCCAAGCAAGTCCTCGGCCGAGAACAACTGCCCGACGTCGTGCTTGAAAATATTGCGTTAGGCGTTGCCTGTTGAATTTAACGCAGCGATGCGACAAAACCATTGAATTGTAACGTGTCTAAATTTCTACAATGACGATTCAATCGCAAAACGCTGCCTGCGAGAAGCTACCATGTCATTTCGGGGAACTTTTAGACCGCAAAATAAGTGCTACGATTGCAGTTACAGATGGCACCCGAAAGGAAAGGATCGGTCTTACATTTGCCCAAGGCCAGGCTGTGGAAGCAAGAACGTTGCAATTGTAAATGAAGGTGTCGAAGTCGCCCCAAGTGCGTCTCAAGGAATCAGTGTGCTGACCGGTTGCGGCATCGTGCTCGCACTACTCCTACTCGTACCCGTCATTTCCGCAATCATTGGCAAGAAGGAGCAATCGGATCCGGTGGCAGTCGTTGCAGTCACAGAAAAAAACAAAAGCATGGAACCCCGGTTTCCGGATCGCGATGACGGAGAAAACTTGGAGGATCTGACAAAGACAAGACGCCAGCCAAGGCCCGGTGATGCGGCTGTGCTTCCACTTCCGCGTGATAAGGAAACCAATAAAATCGAGCCAAGAAAAGACTTGACTATAATCGAGCCGAAAGTCCGCCCATTGGACCCTGCAGAGCAAGAACGCAAGCGGAAAGAACTGGCCGAAAACGATGCGAAATTTCGTTTATCGGCGACATTAACCCTTGTGGAGGAAAGAAAATTTGGTCCCGCTGTGCAATTTGCTAAGGACTTGATTCGCCTTCATCCAGGTTCGCGGCAAGCAGAAGATGCTCAACGCATTATCGATAAACTCTCGAAAATCGAATGATTCTTGCTGAGACTTCAGCAAAATACAAATTCTGCACGTGTATTCTTCAGCACGCGTTAAATTTCCTTTCGCGGAGCGAAAGGCGGCTCAAGCTTCTCTCAATCCTCCCTCAGCGCCGGAACCAGCGGCGCGCGCAACGTTGTCGCCACCGCTACAAATGCTACTGAGAATCCAACAACGAACACGAGACCTAGCATGATGCTCAAGCGGGCCCAGGGGATGTGGCCTTCTTGCGCTAGATGCGGGGCCACCGCTGCAAGAGCCGAAAGAATGCCGGCGCCGAGGCCGATGACCAGGAGCAGACCGTTCTCGGCCAGGACGATTGCTTTCAGCGCCCGTTTGCGATAGCCGAGCGCTCGCATCGAGCGCCAATTCCGCACGGCGTTCCCAGATGGCTCGTAGCAATACGACAGACAGGCCGAGGACGCCCAACAGCAATCCTAAGCCGCCGAGAAGTTGAAACGTCGTGAGATAGGTGTTCTGCACGGCAAGATAGGCGGCCAGGCGCTTTTGTGTTGGTGTCGTCTCGAAGCCATAGGCTGCCAGGGCATCTGTGAGTACGCGAGATATATCCGCCTGCTTATCAGCAGGTGGATTGAGCAGGAAAAATGCAAATCCCTCCGTCTTTGGAAAATGAGCGCGAAACGCTTCGTCAGAAATGAGAACCTCGCTTTGAAAAACACTGTCCTTAAGCAAAGCGACAATTTGCAATTTAACCGGCTGATTCTCTTCATCGCGAGTCTCGAAAATATCGCCAATGCCAATTTTCAGCATCCACATTGCCGTGTTTTGTTCGACGATGCACGGGATGGGATCGTGCGGCCCCTTGGGAAGGCCAAGAATGGAATGCCAGGGGTTGCTTTCATTCTTAAGCGTGTCGGCAAAGGAGAAGCCACCGCGTTCAATGATGGAGGCCGGCACGCCGAGCAATCGCGGACGCGATGCCTGATAGAGATTCAGGCAACTGGCGTCGTCGCCGGCCTGCATGCGGAAGCGATGGATTTCAACATCTTGTAGCAGAATCATATCACGTTCGACAAGCTCTTGGCGTTTCACCGACGTATATCCGCGATCTTGATAGGTGCGCTTCAAGCCTTCTTCGATCTGGTTTAGGCCTTCTTCATCGTTCAGGTCAAAGTCGATTGGCGTGGCGGCTGTGGCCAGCAAATTGAAGCCGCCGCTGCCGCCCTTCTTGTCGAGAAAATCCTTCTCGGGTTCACGGCGGAAAGACTCGACTGCAACTAGCAAGAATGCTGCTGAAGAAAGCAGACCGGCCGTCAGCAGACTGCGCCAGGGGTTGCGCACGGCGTTGCGAGCGCCGAGTTTAGCCAAGGCCATCGGCCCATGCCCGGCAACGGCCGCGTGATGCGTCCGCTTCATCCACGCCCAGAGCAAGGCCAGAGCGCCGATAAGCAACATCGAGCCGCAACCGAAGAACGCGCCGGCTTGCGCTTCACCGGGCGGCAAGTGAGGGGCAAAGGCAGCAAGACCTGCGGCGCCGAGGAAGCTGGTAATCGCCAGAAGCAGCACGGAGTAACGGAGAACAACTGCGAGCCAAGGTCGGCGAGACTGCCCGTTCTTGATGGGAGCGATCGGTGCGCTGTTTCCCTGAAGCAGTCGCGCGGGCGCTGTCTTGCTGAGCATGCGCAGCGCCCAATAGATTGCCAGACCGCTCATGAACACGGCGGAGAGAAAGCCAATGGCAAGGCTCTGCCAAGTGACGTGTAATCCTAAGTAGGATACGGCTGCCTGCGGGGGCCAAAGCGCCACCAGCAGGCGAATCATGGCATCCGCATAGATAACAGCGCCCAGCAGCCCCAGCAGCGAGCCAGTCGATGCGACGATGATTCCTTCAACCAAGAGCAGGCGGCGAACCGTGCACATCCGAAAGCCGCAGGCGGTGAGCAGCCCGACCTCGCTGGCCCGGCGTTCGAGATTCAAGCGAAAGAGCAGGCCGACAAGCATCAAGGCGGCCACGATAAGAAAGAAGCTGAAGGCTAAGAACAACATGCCAAAATCTGTGCTGCCTCCCCCAGCGGCCAGCATGCGCTCGCGAATAGGCTGAAAGACGATGCCGCCGGCAGCAGGGTCGAGATTCTTCAGCAACTGCTGCCCAAATTCGAGGCGAGTGGCTTCGAGGTCAGCGCCGGACTTCGGCGCAATACGCACGGAAGTTACATGGCCGAAGTGCGTGCCCCATAGATCCTGTCCATCGCTCAAGCAGATATAAGCCTTTGGCGTCGTGCGATGTTCGGACCAGAATTTTTCGTCGGCCTTTTTGATCCTCGATTGATCGATGTCAAAGGGCGGGTTCCAGGTGCTTAGCGTTGCCTTATCGGTGATCCCCGGAAAATCGGGCGTGAGGTGGCGGTCATCGGCAGCGCCGGCTAATTTCACAAAGCCGCGAAACTTGAAGGTGTGGCTCGCCTCTTCGATCTTTCCTTCAATCTCCGGCTTGTAGTACGTGAGCGTGATCTTGGGATCGCCATCAGCCGGATCAATCTTGATTGGCGAGTCTGGCCAATCAAGCAAGGCGATTTCGCCAGGTTGCAGAGTGTCAACGCCTTGCGGCAGGAAAGGCCCTAACGGCGCCCCTTGGCTGGCTTCAAGCGAAGCTACGATGGAATATGGGATTGCCTGTTTGCCATAGGCAATGGAATTGGCAAGATAGGTGTACGTTTCCGTCGAGCGCAACCCCATTTCTTTTGCGGTTTTTTCGACGGCCGCCACGGTCGCCGGTTCCAGAATCAGACGGCTGCTTTCAACGCTGATGTAGCCTTTGGCCGGGTCGGGGGTTTGCACCTTCATGCCCCAATCTTCGAGCGTCAGGTGCTTCGCCAGATCCAGTTGTAACGATTGAGCGGACTCTCCCGACCCCAATAAGGCATTGATTCGCGCAGGTTGGCCGATTTCCTGTTGCAAGCGGGCTATCGGAATAAAGATATTAGAAGGTAGAGACGGCGAAATCGACAAACTGAGTGCATTCGCAGGGTCGGCATCCGTTAAGATGCTACTAACGGTTAGCTTGAAAGTACGGGTCGCATCGGTGATGCCCCGCCGCGACATGAACGACGAACGTGGCATGGCGGACGACTTCTGCACTCCGACGAAAATGGTGTCGCCCACGCTCACCGCCAACGATTGGGCTAGGTTCGCCGAAAGAATCGCAACCGAATCGCTGCCGCTTAGTTCGGGGTGCTTCAGGCCGAAGTTGGTGTCAATGCCCCAGACGTTCACTTGGCCGACGCGGTGTTGGTGTTCGTCGTCAGACTTCCCGGAGCGAACGGTTCCTTGCAACAGCAACGCGCCGCGAACTTGGCCCGGTAGCTCTTCGGCAAGATTCTGCCGCAGAAAGCGCGGGCCGACAAGCATGGTGTCGATGCCGTTTAACTGCCGTTCGGTTCGCTGCCGCAGGCTGCCGCGCAGCGAATCGCCGACGAGAAGGGCGCCCGTCAAGACAGCAGCGCCGACAGCGGCGCCGAGCAGCACGGCAATGTTGCCGCGGGCGTGATAGCGAAGGTTGCGCAGGACAAGCTGGGTTTGATTCATGATGTTGTTCGATGACTTAACTGAGCACGAATGGAACGCACGTCGCGGCTTCATTCTTTCTATTCAGAAGCGTCTACTTTAACCGGGAGTCTGTCGATGTCGTTTTTCCAATGCCGGATCGCGCTGGGCGTGATGGCGACCTTGTTCGGCTGCACCATGTTATGCCGCGCTGTCGATGATGAAGCGGGCGTCGAAGTTCTGCCGAACCGGCTGTTCATTCACAAAGATTCGAAGACGGCCTTCACTGTGCCGACGGATTGGACGATCATCGCACCCTATCGCCTGCGCAAAACAACAGCAACGACGGTGCTCAGTCTCGATAAGGAAAAGCCGAGGGTGACAGTCACAGTCGTCTGGAGCCCGATTGGCAATCGGCCGTTCAGCGATTACATTCGCGCTAGCTCGGACGCAGACCTTGGCGATGAATACGCCACGTTGGTATCGGTCTACGGCAAAGCCAAGGTGGGCCCGCCGACGACTATGAAGGTCGGGCCATACACCGTATTCAAGGTGTTGATCGACGACGGCCCAGATCAGGATGGCGGTTATGCAGGCGGCATGTACTTATTTGAAGCCGGTAGCGGCGACAACCGCTGGCGTGTCAAGATCCGGGCCGTCTACCCGCTGCTGAATCGGGGAGAGTATATCCGCCAGGTCGAGGAAGTGGTGAATCAGTTTGTGATGGAAAAGTAAGGGCGGCCTGGTTCCCGCATTAGCAACGCCCACGAGCCTGAAGCGCCAGCGAAGAATATTCTTGCTCTTCGCTAACGCTTCAAGCTCGTGTCTACAGCGCTCGCACTTCCGGCTCCGACGGTTGATACTGAAATCGCTACCCCCACTTCTTGCTGATATAATCCCTTTTGCTAACGTTTCGCTTTTCATTCCACCAACGGTGCTAATCCATGTTCCGGTTTCGATGGACTGCATGCCTGTCGGCACTTATTCTCGCTTCCGCCACAACCGCACTCTGGGGATCGCCGCCGAAAGAAGCGCCGATCGCGAATGACCATGCAGAAAAGATGTCGCTCGGGCTCGACATCTTCAAAAAACAAGTTCGGCCCGTTTTGGTTGAGCACTGTTTGAACTGTCATGGAGGCAAGAAAACAGAAGGGGAACTCGACATCAGCGATCGCGACCGCCTTCTCAAAGGAGGCAATGGCGGGCCAGCTTTACAACCCGGCGATGCAAAGAAGAGTTTGCTGTTTCGCATGGTAAACCACGAAAAGTCTCCCTTCATGCCGCATGAGGCGAAGAAACTCTCTGAAAATGTGATTCGCGATATTGCAGCTTGGATCGACAACGGTGCCCCCTACGATGTGCCGCTGATCAAACGCGAGGATGCGACGGCCTGGACCCGAAAGGTTCTTGATCCAAGTGCTCGTTTGCACTGGGCATATCAGCCGTTGCGAAGCGCGACGCCGCCAATGGTGAAGGATGCCGCCTGGGCCAAAACTCCCACGGATCGCTTCATTCTTGCCGAACTGGAACGCCGAAACCTATCACCAAATCCACAGGCGGCGAGGCATCAACTACTGCGTCGGGCGTATTTCGATCTGATTGGCTTGCCGCCGACTCCCGAAGAAGCGACGGCGTTCTTTCGTGACTTCGACGCCGCTCCGCAGACGGCCTGGGAGAAGTTGATCGAGACGCTGCTCGATTCTCCGCATTATGGTGAACGCTGGGCGCGGCATTGGCTCGACTTAGCACGCTTTGCCGAAAGCCATGGCTTCGAACACGATACCGATCGGCCTACAGCTTTCCACTATCGCGATTTCGTTATCCAAGCTTTCAACCAGGATCTGCCTTACGATACGTTCGTCAAGTGGCAGTTGGCGGGCGATGAAATCGCGCCGGCCAATCCCTTGGCATTGACGGCTACCGGTTTCCTGGCCGCGGGTGTCCATAGTACTCAGATCACCAAGAATGAAGTTGAAAAACACCGCTACGACGAACTCGACGACATGCTTGCTACCACCGGCACGGCGATGCTTGGCCTGACGGTTGGCTGCGCCCGTTGTCACGATCACAAATTCGACGCCATCCCTAGCCGCGACTATTACCGGATGCTCGCCACTTTCACCACGACTGTGCGTGCCGAAATCCCTTGGCCGCTTGGCTCGAAAGATCCGAAAGGGCTGAAGGCGCTCATTAGTTCCGAAGGGTTGCCCGCTGTACGGCTTCACACACAGGGCGGAGATTTCCTGAGTGACACGCACTTCCTTAAGCGAGGCGACCCCGCACAGAAAGAGAGCGTTGCCGATAGTGGATACTTGCAGGCGCTCAGTTTCGCGGACGACAAGACTTGGGCGATTTCTCCGCCGATGGATTCCAAGTTATCGTACCGGCGGAGCGGCTTCGCGAACTGGATCACCGACGTCGATAAAGGAGCAGGTCGTCTATTAGCACGTGTGATGGTTAATCGTCTCTGGCAGCACCATATGGGTCGCGGGATCGTCGCCACGCCAAGCGATTTCGGCGTTCGCGGCGAGAAGCCGAGCCATCCTGAACTTTTGGATTATTTGGCGCTGGAGCTCATTCACAACGGCTGGAAGCTTAAACCGATCCACAAGCTGATCATGAGCAGTGCGGTCTATCAGCAAAGCTCAGCCATTGATGAAGCAAAAGCTGAAAGCGGACAGGGACAACGCGTGCTGCTGGCATCACCCAAGCCGTCGCCTCGAAGCGGAAGTTATTCGGGATTCTCTTCTCGCCATCAGCGGTACGCTCGACACGAAGATGTATGGTCCCGGCACGCTCGATGAAGCAAGCAAACGCCGTAGCATTTATTTCACCATGAAGCGCAGCAAGCTAATTCCAAGCTTGATCATCTTCGACGCACCCGATGGCACCACTGGCGTCGGCGAACGGCCGAGTACGACCATCGCCCCTCAAGCCCTGCATCTGATGAATAGCAAGCAGGTGCGACAGTATGCGCACGGCTTGGCCAAAAGGCTCGGCGATGATTCTCTGGAAAAGGCGATTGAACATATTTATCAAATCGCGCTGACGCGCGAGCCGACTCTAGATGAAGCCGCGGAAGGCCTTGCGTTCATCAAAGCGCAGATTGATTCGTACGGAAAAAAAAGCGAAGCGCGACTTCTCGCGCTGACTGATTTCTGCCAGGTGTTGATGTGTTTGAATGAGTTTGTGTACGTGGAGTAGCTTTTGCTATTCCGCATCGGGGTTCGGAACGATGCCGGTTTCGACCGCCTGACGGAACTCCACCGGGCTCGCATCCCAAACGGCTCGATAGGTCGATTCGAGCGGTACGAACACGTGCATGACGTTGGTCAGAAAGAGGGGCATGTCGGGGAGCGAATCACCCAAACCAACGGGTTCGACGTAGGCGGCGCGGCGGCCACCCGTTTCGTATGAGGCGAGAATGCGATCCTTGCCTGGCGGAAAAGAAAAATCTTCTTCCTCGATTTCGTCCCAAATGAACTTGTGCATCCCAAATGGATCTCGCGGCGTTGGGGGGAACAAATCGACCACCAACAGGTGAACGCCCGCTCGCAGGAAATCGATCCACTTTTCCACAAAATCGCACAGCGCCGATCGACTATCCTTATTCCCGGGTGACACGATCTCAATGACGGCGATCGTTCGGCCGAGATGGTGTTTGATGGCAATGCGATTGGCTCGAGAGGCGTAAAACTGCTTGGCGGTTTGGCGGACAATCCGCGTTACAGGACGCTCCATGGTCGCAATTCCGCCATCCAAGTCGCGTGCCGGATTCGCGTACCCTTCAATGGCCAGAACATCCGTTTCCTTCGGTCCGGAACGCTGTTCGACCAGTGCGGCGATGCCTTTCGGAAGTCGCCCAGCGTTTAGCGCATCCGCAATCCGAATGGACCAGCTTTGATGGAAATGATGAAACAACCCGGACGGCACGCGGGACCAATCGTGAATCGGCATAGGACGTCCTCCTGGGGATATGATAGCAGCTGGCGAAAGAGCCGACGCCTGGCGCTTACTAACTGCGAAATGTATCGATCATCCGAGCCGGACGCGTAAGCGACGATGGTGCGACGGAATCCGTCGCTCACGCGTCCGGCTCGGTCAGGTCTTTTGAACGTTGACAAGCCTTAGATAGCTCTCATAAAAGTGTTTAACGAACTGTGCAGAAGGAGCGAATGACATGAAAAATGCAACTGCGATGCTCGATGTTGAACCGGCTGTGAAAAAGACTATTTTTGATCTCGATGCTCTCGAGCCGGGCGTGCCAATTCATTTGACGAATGTGAGTTGGGAGGAATATGAAGCCTATCTCGACATCATCGGTGATCGATGTGTTCGGGCAACATATGACGACGGGGAGCTCGAGATACTTATGCCTCTGTTAGTTCATGGGACTTGGTTGGGGATCTTAGGGCGATTGGTCCAAGAACTGGCCATGGAACTCGATATGGACATCAGAAGTTTAGACCCCGTAACCTTGCGCCGTAAGGACTTGAAAAAAGGGATTGAATCCGACCGGCTTTTCTATTTTGACAATGAACCGCTGATGCGCAGTCGTTTGACGTTCGACCTGACCGTTGACCCTCCGCCCGATCTAGTGATTGAAGCAGAAGTCACGAGCAAAGTCGGGAAGCGAATGCGCATCTACGCGGCTCTCGGCGTTCCGGAAGTTTGGCGCTACGATAACGGCGGCCTGAAGGTCAGCCAGTTGACCGACGAGGGCAAATACATCGTGGTTGAACGGAGCCGTTTCTTCCCGCAGATGCCGCTCAGCGAACTGGTCCGCTTCGTTCATCTTTTCGATCAGATGAGTGAACGGGAACTAATCAAAGCGTTTCGCATTTGGGTGCGCGAGCAAATCGCGGCGGGGTGGGCGGGTGCAAAAGCATGACGATCACCGGGTGGCGCCGTCTGCAACTTGATCGGAGTACTGCCAATGGATGAACCCGAATTCCTCCGTAATTTGCAGCCTGGCGTACCATTCCTGATGACTAACGTCAGTTGGGAAAGGTATCTCGATCTCTGCGAACAGATGACGCATCGGCGCCTTCGCACGACGTATTGCTACAACGAATTCGAAATCTTGCCGGCCTCGTTTGAACACGAACTGCGACTTTGCATGATTGATCGTTTGTTCAATGTGATTACCGAGAAGTTCAGGATTTCGCGTTTATCCACCGGTAGTGCGACGTGTCGTCGGCCGGATTTGCAAATCGCGATGGAACCCGAACGCAGCTACTATCTGATCAACCAGAAATTCATCAATTGGCGCGAAGAAGTCGATCTCCGTACCACTCCGCCGCCCGAATTGGTGGTTGAGGTCGATATCCCTTATCGCTCCGCGAATGGAATGCGAGTCCTGGCGGGGTTAGGCGTTCCCGAGGTCTGGCGCTACGATGGCCATAAACTGCGCGTTTTTCTTTTGCTCGGAAACGGCGAATACATCGAAGCGGAACGCAGCAGTTGCTGTCCGCCATTGCCCATATCAGCTATCGAACGTTTTTTACTGTTGCAGAACGAACTGGATGACACCACAATCGTTCTTCAATTTTGCGCGTGGCTCGAAGAGCAAGTCATAACGAACTCATTTGGCGGAGGCGCCTGAAAATTGGAATTCGACTGAAGGCGTATGCCAAGCGGAATCAGGATTAGCTACAGTCAAGCTGATCTGTTCCCAGACATTGTTTGAAAACGACATTTGAGGTCACCTATGATCGTCTACAAAGCCGCTTTTCGCTACCTGAAGAAAACTGTTTTGGCTCGCGTTGTCGATTTTCCCGGCGTAGTGACGGAGGGATACGACCTCACTCACGCGGGACATGGTGGCTGGCGCACTCGTTACGATGGCCGAGTCGTATATCAAGGATGGTGCTGCTCTTCCGCTTCCAAATCCAAAGGCAACCGACCCGGAAGCAGATTTGGAGGAACCCATTTTCTTGCTTTTTAACGCTAGTCATGCGATCAAGATCGTGCCGCAAGAGGTTCTTGCATGAAACGACGCGATCTCATCCGGCATCTGCTAAGCCACGGGTGCGAACACGACCATGAAGGCGGTAACCATACCGTGTGGCCAAATCCAAGATTGGCAAAAAGGCTGCTATCACGCGACTTCTAGAATTATCGGACGAATTGGCAAAAGACATATGTAACGAGCTCGGCATCTCTAAACCTAAACGTTGAGCGCTATAATTATGACCCTCCCGCACCTCTTCGCCCCGCCCCATCCCACGTACGCTTCCCGCCGCCACTTCCTCGCGCGAGCCGGTTGTGGATTCGGCACCCTCGCGCTCAACGGGCTGCTTTCCGCCGAAGGGTTGGCGTCTCCGAGTTCGATCAATCCGCTGGCGCCGGAGGCAGGGCATTTTCCCGTTAAGGCGAAGTCAGTTATTTGGCTGTTCATGAACGGTGGGCCATCGCATGTTGATACCTGGGATTACAAGCCCGAGCTCGAAAAGCGGGATGGGCAGGAACTAAAAGGGTTCGATCAGAACACGGGCTTCTTTGCCGGCCAAGGTGGGCCGTTGATGAAGTCGCCTTTTAAGTTCGCCCAGCATGGCCAGAGCGGCGCCTGGGTTTCGGACTTGTTTCCGCACATGGCCAAGCAAGTCGACAAGATGGCCTTCATCCATTCGTGCTGGACCGATTCAAACAATCACTCTCCTGCCTTATTTCGGATCAACACCGGCATGTCGCGCATGGGTTTCCCCTGCGTCGGTTCCTGGGTCACCTACGGCCTGGGCAGCGAGAGCCAGAATCTGCCTGCGTTCGTGGTCATGTACGACACCTTGGGCCGAGGAATTCCTAAAGGCCATGCGCTCAACTGGGGCGCAGGCTTCTTGCCGAGCATTTATCAGGGAACGGCCTTTAAGCCCCAAGGCGAGCCGATTGACAATCTGAAACGGCCGGCGGAGATGAACGATGCCCAGCAGCGGGCTCAGCTCGACTTGCTCTCTAAACTCAATCATAAGAAGATTGCCCGGGCGCCGGCCGAAGCCGATCTCGCAGCGCGGATCGAATCGTTTGAGCTTGCATACCGAATGCAGATGGCGGCCCCTGAAGCGCTGGACCTGAATCAGGAGACGAAACAGACGCAAAGGCTGTACGGCCTCGATAATCCGAAGGCGACTCACTTCGCTAAGCAATGCTTGATGGCCAGACGAATGGTCGAGAAGGGCGTCCGCTTCGTCCAAATCTATTCGGGCGGGATGGAGAACGATTTAAGCTGGGATGGCCATAGCAACATCGCCAAGAATCACGGTGGCTTCGCCGCCGAGACCGATCAGCCGATTGCGGGTTTGTTGCAAGATCTCGAAGCGCGTGGTCTGCTTGAGTCAACCCTGGTGGTTTGGGCCGGCGAGTTCGGACGGCTGCCCATCGTCCAGAAAGGGAGCGGCGGTCGCGATCATAACCCCCATGCCTTCACGATCTGGATGGCCGGCGGCGGTGTCAAAGGCGGTCTGCATCATGGCGCGACCGATGAGATCGGTTTCAAAGCCGTCGAAGATCGCGTCAGCGTCAACGATCTACACGCGACCGTGTTGCACCTGCTCGGGCTGGATCACAAAAAGTTGACCTACCGCTACAACGGTCGCGATTTCCGTTTAACCGATGTTGCCGGCGAAATTGTCCGACCGATCTTGGCCTGATGGTTGGTGACGAAGCGCATGAAAAAGAGTTGGCAGTTCTTGCCAACTCTCTTGTATCCTTGGGTCTAAAATTCGCCTCTTTTTAGGATGGCGGCAGGTAGTTAAACCAGGCCAGAGCATAGTAACAAATCGTTGCATAGTCGGGATTGGTGAACCAGGCTTCCAGGAAACCGACACAGGCATCCCAATCATCCTGCGATGGCACAACAGCGCCGCCCGAGACAGGCGGGGTTGAATCGATCGACGTATACCAGGCGGGAGGCAGGTAATTGAACCACACATAGGCGAAGCTTAGCATCGTGCCGTAATCGCACGCGCCGATTGACTGGTTGATATAGGAGACCGCACTTTCCCAATCGCTATCTGTCGGAACGTAGGCGGCATTGCAGGCGGGAGCCGGGCAGCAGGTAGGACAAGTGGGCGGCGGGCAGGGAGGACATGGGCAAGCAGGCGGGCAGACACACAAGGGGTCCGGGCAACACGCGGAAGGCTCAATCATATAAAACCAGTCGAACACGTAGGCGCAAAGCGTCGGGTAATCCGCATCCGGGTAAAACTGCAGAATAAAGTTGCAGATCGAATTCCATTCCGCATGACTTGGAATGCTGTAGGAAGGCACGTCCGACGGACATAATGGCAGCGGACACGTGGCGGTAACACAAGGCAGTGTGGGATCGGGCACGTAAACGGGAGGGTAAATGTTGTACCAGGACAGAGCATAGTAGCAGCAGGTCCCGAAATCGGCGCCCGGGTAAACCGAACGAACCAGCAGTACAACCTGGCTCCAATCTTCCTGGCTAACCGAAATGGTGTTTCGGCCATTCATCGTGCCGGTGCTGCGGAACACTGTATCAAGAGGCGGCGGGTCATCGGCAAAGACCGGTTGTGCGGTAAGCGAGAGAAGTCCAAGCACGAAGGCTGCGAAGCCACTGCGAGGGTCTAAACGGGACTTCAAACTCATGAAGGTTCTCCAGGGGAAAGCGAGTTGGGATTCCAAGACGGTCGCATCTTGGAGCAAGTTCACCACAGAGATGATAATCTTTCATGTGGGACGGTTAAAACGGTTATTCCGATATTTCTATGCTACCACCATAACTTTTTATTGTTGGACCTCAACTATTTGGCTTCACGATCAATTCGACCAAGCGAACGTCCGAAAAAGTCGCCATGTCCGCCCGCACATCTTCAAAACATGTTCTAACTTGCGGATTTCTAAGTTGATGCCAATAAAGATTTGAGGTGCCCGAAGGAGCACATATGGTTTTTGAGTTGCGGCATCAACGCCTGATTAACAAAAGACGTGCATCCTTCAAATATTGTTAATAATAAACATATTTTTGACTTTTAATTCGGAATCAAGTTTCGCTGCCCGTAAGCCGACATTTTTATGTGGGGGAGTGTTGATCGAACGTCCAGGGAAGGGGATCATGGATCTCAGTCATTTCGGCTTGCGCGCGGCCGTTCCGTCCCACGCCCGATGTGGACGGCTATTACCCCGCCACATCGCACGAGCACGCGCTTAGCGAACTTCGCGAAGGCCTACGCGACGACGAAGGACTGCTGACGCTTCATGGTGAAGCGGGAATTGGGAAAACTTTGATCGCCTATCAATTGATTGAGTCGCTTCCCGAAGGCAGCCGCAGCGTCTTGCTTACCCACGGGAAACTTCGATCCCGAGTCGAATTATTACAAGCCATCTTGTTTGACATCGGGCTGCCCTATCAGGAAATGAGCGAACAAGAACTTCGGTTGTCGCTCATGGAAAGTTGCCTCTCGCATTTTCAGCAGCAGGGCCGGACCATCGTCATCATCGATGAAGCGCATCTGCTTCCGGTCGAGTTGATGGAAGAATTGCGGCTGTTGAGCAATCTGGAAGGGCGCAACGGCAAAGCTTTTCAAGTTGTTTTGATCGGCATGCCCTCAATGGCTGCGCTTATCGAATCTCGCGGCTTGGAAATCTTCAAGCAGCGCATCGCGGTTCGTTGCGTGCTCGAGCCGTTAAGCCTGGAAGAATCAGCGGATTATTTGCTGCATCACGTTCGCCGTTGCGGCGGCCGGCCCGAGCGTCTCTTGGGTGAGGATGTCCTCGACATTCTCAGTCATGCAAGCAGAGGGGTGCCGCGCATCTTGAATCAGGCTGCCAATCTTGCCTTCCGACTCGCCTATGATGCGGGCAACTCCACCGTGGACGCCGAAGCAGCGGTCGAAGCAGTCTCCCGTCTCGGCCTGGATGAAACGAGCGAAGAAGCCACCACACTCCCAGCGATGCAACCGGCCGCTGGTTTCGATTTGCTGCCTCACGCTCTACCGGTCTCAACGGTGTCGATTCCGCTGGAAAGCGAACATCGGCCCACCGTTTATGTTTATGGCGGTCTCGAAGAACCGAGCGAGCCGGTTCGTGAAGCTAAAACTGAGCGCGTCTGGCATTCCGCTCCGCAACGCGCGGGTTGATGGCGTTCAAGATAGCTTGTATCTGATTGAAGGCGATGCAAACGACGTTGGGGAGCAACATGGGACGTACGTACGAAGCCTTATCGCACTATCGAACCAAGCGCGATGCTCCATCGCTTGGCGAAGAGAACATTCCGCCGACAGCATTTGTTCCCGTCATTCATTCCGCTTCGGAAATCTATTCGCACGGCGAAGGCGACTCGGACGCACCGCCAGGCTCGACGGCCGTCACCGCCCTGCTCGAAGAGCCGCTGCGAGACGATGATACGATTCCCTTCGTAGAAGTTGGCGGGCCGCGCGGCACCAAGCCCCGTTACGGCCCGCTAGTCGCAGATACGCCGGTTCCAAATCCCAAGGCTCTCGTTCTTGAACCGAGCACCATCGTGCCGTTGGACGCTCCCCCGGAGGTTGAGCACAAATCGATACAGTCCGTGTCGTTCTTTCCTTTGCCCGAACGGCCGCTTCTCGACAGCCGTCAGATGGCGCCTAGCCTCGTGGCCTTTCATAAGCCCGATGACCGCGCCAGCGCCCAGTACCGCGAGCTGTTGGCCGGGCTGGAAGCGCAGCATCCAGGGGTTGGTTGCCCGCTGCTGGTCTTCACTACGGTAGGCCAAGCCACTGAAGCGGCGACCGTCATCCTGAACCTCGCCCTCAGTCGAGCACGTGAAGAAAATAAGCGGCTCCTGGTCATCGAAGCCAATCACGAACAACCGCTGATTGCCGAGAGGTTGGGAATTGCGGCTCAGCCCGGCTTACGCGAATTGCTCTCGCATTCCATTCCGCTAAGCGTCGCCTTGCATTCGACAGCGCAGAAGAACCTCTACGCCCTTCCGCCGGGCGATGGCGACCTCCCGGTCTCGCACGAAGCAGAATCGCGGTTGCCCCAGGTTGTCGAACATCTTCGCAAAAGGTTCGACTGGTTGCTGGTGAACGGTCCCGAATGGGGTCATGGCGGAGCGGCCGAATGGGCGGCTCTTGGCGATGCGGCCTACCTCGTCGTTAGGCACGACCAGTGGGACACGCCGGAAGTCGAAGCCGCCCACGAAGCAATTCTGCAAGCCAACGGCAAGCTCCGAGGTTATGTCACTCTCAACTAATAAAGCCGGGCGTTGAGAACCCCGGAAGTCTGACGACTCCCGCTACGCTTGAACGTGGCCCGTAGCGGAAGTCGATAGACTTCCGTTGAGCGGCCCGTAGCGGAAGTCGTCAGACTTCCAAGAGTACGCCGGAAGTCTTACGACTTCTGCTACGCTTGAACGCGGCCCGTGGCCGAAGTCGTAAGACTTCCGTTGAGCAGCAAGTAGCGGAAGTCGTAAGACTTCCGAGAAAACCCTGGAAGTCTTACGACTTCCGCTACGCAAGAACCCCGGAAGTCTTACGACTTCGCTACGCGAGAACCCCGGAAGTCTTACGACTTCGCTACGCGAGAGCCCGGGCGCGACTATAATAACAAAAAGCATCTCTTATCGCACCGCGGAACCTATATGTCGCGCAAGGCACCGAAAACGCAGATTGTGGCCTTTAAGGTCGAAGAAGATCTGGCTGACTTTCTCAATAAGCTCCCGAATAAAAGCGATTTCATTCGTAAGGCAGTCGTCGCCCAATTCGGAATGGCCTGCCCTTTATGCGCGGGGACCGGCGTCGTGGCGCGAGGCCTGCACGTTCACTACAAACCGATCATTGTCGAACATAACCACCGTCCCTGCGCCAAGTGTGAAACTCCATTGCCGTTGCCGCTGACGCTGGAAGGTCTGCAAGGCAATGACCGAATCCGGATGGAACAATTCTTCCACGGTGGGCCCCTCTATTGTGCCCGCTGCTACCCGAAAGTTCCTCCCTGCGACGATTGCGGCTGGCACATTCCGCTCGAAGATGCCGCGGACCACGTACGCAAAGCGCACACGAATTGACGCGGGATTGAAAAACTGCAATGGATCTTTCCGCGCTCGGCGCCCCTCATTCGCACCCTTCCTCCGAAGAGTTGCAACAAGCCGTACACTCGGTGGCGCAATGGGCCCTTGCCCAACATGCCGCTTATGATCGGGAAGGCGAAGCGATTGGCCGGCATGCCTCTCCCGCAGAGGTGCGGCAATTGTTGGCTGAACCACCTCCTGAAACCGGCCAAGCTTTTAATCGCGTCCTTGATCGCTTTGCGACTCAGATCAATCCCTTCGCTTTCCACGGTCAGCATCCGCGTTTTGTGGCGTTCGTGCCTGGAGCGCCGTCGTTTGCTTCGATCCTTGGAGATTGGCTTAGTTCCGCGTCCAATATATTTTGCGGCGCTTGGTTCGAAGCCGCCGGCCCCGCGCAAGTCGAATTGACCGTCATCGAGTGGTTCAAGACATGGCTCGGTCTTCCGTCGCAAGCGAGCGGACTGCTTACAAGCGGCGGCTCCGAAGCGAATCTCACTGCACTAATCGTAGCTCGCGATCGCATACCCTTCGCTGAACGCGGCCGTTGTATTCTCTATGCCAGCGACCAACGGCATTGGTCGATTGATCGGGCGGTCAAAATCATCGGCCTGCATTCCGATCAAGTGCGCACGATCAATACAGGCGCCGACTTGCGCATGTCCGCTGCAGCTTTGACTCATGCCGTGCGGGGCGACCGTGCCAGCGGCCTGCGCCCCTGGGCGGTTGTCGGCAATATGGGCGCGACCAACGCGGGAACAGTTGATCCACTTGAGGAATTGGCTGCCGTTTGCCGTGAGCAGGACTTGTGGTTTCACGTCGATGCCGCTTACGGCTGGGCGGCCGTTTTAAGTTCCCAGAGTCGAAGCCTTTGCGCGGGGATCGAACAAGCGGATTCCATTACGCTCGACCCGCATAAGTGGATGGCTCAAACGTTCGAAGCCGGTTGCGTAATCGTGCGTAATGGGCATCTGTTGGAAGAAACCTTCGCCATGAGGCCGGATTATCTTCAAGATGTCGAACCCCAGCCTAGTGAAGTGAATTTCGCCGACCGTGGCATCGCGTTGACCCGGAGTTTTCGGGCGCTCAAAATCTGGTTTTCCGTGCAGACGCTCGGCGCTGAGTGGTTTCGTACGTTGGTTGAACGAGGCATCGGCTTGGCCGCCTATGCCCAGCAATTGCTCGAAAATGCCAGATTTGAAATCCTGCAGCCGGCGCAACTGAGCGTCGTTTGCTTTCGCTATTTTGATCCCATGGTAGAAGAGCTCGATCTCGAGGAACGAAATCGGTCGCTAGCGAGGGAACTCCTAGCCCGCAACGTCGGCAGCCTTTCGACGACGCGACTCCATGGGATTTACGCTTTGCGGATGTGCTTTGTGAACTGGCGCACGACGGCGACCGACGTTGTGAAGATCGTTGAGGCACTGACGCTTGCCGCCAGCAGTGAGTCATCGGGTTAATATGCTTTGAGCATCATCGTTCTTTCAGGCAGCGTTTCCGCATGGTGATTCGGTTGCCCGTCTCGTTGTGGCTGACTTCATCCATGAACGTGCGGATCAAGAGCAAGCCGCGTCCGCTGCACAGCAACATATTTTCGGGAGTAGTTGGGTCGGGAGTTCGACGGACGTCAAAGCCGGGGCCTTCATCGCGAATGGTGAAACATGCCTCATCAGCGGTAAGCAATATCTTGACGTGAAGCCGGCGATCGCAGTATGGAGGAGTCGTGCGTCTTTGGGCCGCCATCTCTTCGAAGCGATTGCCGTCGTCGTTGCGTAGATCCGAACTCGAGCTCCAGATTGCCATGATAGATCCCGTTCAGCAGCGCTTTTTCCAGGGCCACCCCAATCCGAATTTTGCCGTTTTCATTGCAGAGTTTCATCCGGATCATCTGTTCTTGAATATGGGCGATGAGGTGCGGCACCAGCGAAGGGTCGTTTTCGAGATCGAATTCGCACTCGATGCGAGTGATGTTTTGAATTATGTGGCTTTGGCGTCGCTCCGCTCGGTTCGCGAGGATATGTTCGATGGTGGGAACGAGATCGACCGTAAGGAGATGTTTAGGGACGTAGCTCGCCGCACCAGCCGCGAGAGCGCAAAGCCAATTCTTCGCTGCCATTGCCCGTCATCAGCACAACGGGCAAAGACGGATAATGAGTGCGAATCTCTGCGACCAGTTGCAGGCCATCCATTTCCGGCATTTGCAGATCAGTGAGGACTAATGAAGGGATGAGAGCCCGCAACTGTTCCAATGCGTCCCGGCCATTGACGGCAGTGACTATCCGGGCATGAAGGCCCTCGCGTAACAGCGTGCCGGCTAAATGGCGCTCGATCGGCGAATCGTCGACGACGAGAATAACCGGCGACTCGTGCGAGTTCGTTTCCTGTTCTTCAATCATCAGATGCCGCCGAAGGGGCCTTTGAAAGAGCGGTGGACCAATTTTGCGAAAATATTCTTAGTCATCAAGTGGGCATTATAGCACAAAGCACCTGTGGGACATAACGAGCGGAGGCGCCGTTCGAGATGGCGAGCCAGAAGCGTGAGCGACTGGAGAAAAGCGTTACATTGGAATTCGTTCGCTGGTGGCACGCAGCTGAGGAATCTTTCCCGTTCCCCTGATAGCCGGCATCTGTTAAAACAGATAAGGTGTTTATACGAGCGAAAGGCTGGGGCGTCGCGCATGGGAATCTACGACCGGGACTACTATCGCGAATCGCGCAGGCTTTTCACCGTTTGACAGCCGAATTCAGGCATGCGTGGGCTTAGTTCTCGTCTACGCAGGCATCTTCCTTTTTCAAGTGGCTACGCAACCAAAAGGGATCGCCGGTCTGCAACAGGGACCGCTCGCCGAGTTGTGCGAGCTCCAAGCCGCTAAAGTTCTGCAGGGCGAGATCTGGCGCTTGGCGACTTATTCCTTCATCAGCAATCCGCACGACATCTGGGCGGTTGCCATCAATATTGTTTTCCTGCTCTGGTTCGGTCGGCAGATGGAAGACATCTACGGCTGGCGCGAATTCCTCGGGTTTTATCTTATCGCTGGAGTTATCGCGGGAATTGGCTTCGTCGTGATGGCAGCGCTGACGGACCACCGGGAAACTCTGATCGGTCCGGCCGGTTCGGTTACGGCGGTGCTGCTGTTGTTTGCGCTACATTACCCGCGTCGAACTATTTTGCTATTCCTGGTCGTCCCGTGCCCAGTCTGGGTGCTGGTTGCTTTCTATGTTCTCAGTGATGTGGCCGGATTCTTCGGCGGTCAATTACACCCGGCGGCGTTTGCCGCTCATGCACTTGCAGCTGCGTTTGGATTTGTCTATTACCAATTGTCGTTGCGCATCACCCATTGGCTCCCCTCGCTGCCAGCGCGTTCGGCTCCCGCAAAAGCGCGACCGAAGTTGCAGATTTTTCATGAAGAAGCCGATGAAACGCAGCCGGCCCCCGCCGCGTCGAATCGGCCTGTCTCAGCCGCAGGTGGGCCAGCCCGAGCGCCGGCTGCATCGAGTGCCTCAATCTCGTTATTGGATGAACATCTCGAAGCCAAGTTAGATGAAGTGCTTGAGAAAGTAAAAAAACATGGCCAGAGCAGCTTGTCGGAAGAAGAGCGCTCTATCCTTTTTCGGGCGAGCGAACTCTATCGAAAGCGCCGTAAATCGGGAGGCAATTAGATGCCGTTGTACGATTTTTCCTGTCGCGATTGCAAACAGCCATTCGAAAAATTGGTACGGAAGGACGCCGATCTGTCCACGGTCGCATGTCCGGACTGTTCCAGTCTGAAGGTCGACAAGCTAATCAGTATGCCGGCCAAACCGGTCAGTGCCGTGGGGAGTACGGCAACAGGTGGAGGCTGCGGCGTCGGCCCACCATGCGGCGCTCCCATGTGCGGCCGAAAACAGTTCCAATAAGCACCAAAACCGCGATTCACCCGGAAGAATTCTCGCGCTAAGACGCAGAGGAAGACCAAGCAGAACGCTTTTGGTTTGCTTCTACTTCTTGGCATCTCTGCGGTTTTGCGCGACATCATCTTCGATTTGCCAGCTACGAATTTGTACAAGTTGCGAAGACTTGACCCTGTTTAGTACAAACTCTCTCGACGAGCTTGGGCCAGGATATTCGATGACCTATGACCAAGCCCTGGCCTATTGGTGCGGGCGGATCGACTTCGAGCGAAGGCCACCCAAGCCGGGCGATCTAAAGCTCGACCGGATGCGCGCTGTTTTGAGAGCGCTAGACGATCCGCATCTCCGTATGCGAATTATCCATGTGGCAGGTACGAAGGGCAAAGGTTCTACGTCGGCCATGCTGGCCGCGGTGCTGCGCTCGGCCGGCTACCGCGTCGGCCTTTTCACCTCGCCTCATCTTTCGGACATATCCGAGCGGATCCAAGTCAATGGCGTTCCCATCACTCCGGAAGAGATAACCGCCCGCATCGCAGAGATCGCGGCCGCCATCGAGCCGTTGGAAACGGCCAACGATCCCTCACGCGTGCCGACGTTTTTCGAGATCGGCACGGCCCTGGGATTTCTCCACTTCGATTGCCGGCGCGTCGATGTGGCTATTGTCGAAGTCGGCCTGGGCGGCCGTTTCGATTCGACGAACGTCTGCACCCCGTTTGTTTCGGTCATCACCAACATCAGCTTCGACCACATGGAGCAGCTCGGCCAGCGCTTGACCGCCATCGCCAACGAGAAAGCCGGGATTATCAAGCAAGGCCGACCGGTGATCACCACCGCTGAAGCGCCCGAAGCAAAAGCGGTTATCGAAGCCGTCGCGAAGGAAAGAAAGTCGCCGCTGCATTCACTGGGCGACGATTTTCACTTTCGCTATCATCCGGGTGCAGTATCAACATCCGAAACGGAAATAACGCTGCCGACCGTTAGTGTAATAACCAAACGGCGGACGTGGCCCGCCCTGCCCGTACGCCTTTTCGGGCATCATCAGGCGGCCAACGCGGCCGGGGTTATCGCCGTCGTGGAACTGCTTAACGAGTTGGGCATGCCGATCGACGACAAGGCGGTCAGGCAAGGGCTCGCCCATGTCGATTGGCCGGCCCGACTTGAAGTCATCGGCCGAAAGCCGTTAATGTTGCTCGATTGTGCGCACAACGTCGCGTCAGCGCAGGCCTTAGTTGATACCATTCACGAATCCTTTGTTATAAAGGGTACGAGCCACCTGATCCTAGCGTTTTCCGGAGATAAGCAAGTCGCGGAGATGCTGCATGTCATTGCACCGCATTTCGATCGATTTTATCTGACTCGCTACGGAAACAATCCTCGCTGCGTTCAACCGGAAACTGTCGCCGACCTGCTTCGTGCCGAGCGCCCTGACGCCGCGATTTCACAGCACGTCAACGCTGCCGATGCGCTGAAAACAGCCCAGGCGGCAGCTACTGCGGAGGACCTGATTGCCATCAGCGGTTCGGTGTTTCTCGCTGGTGAGTTAAGGCCGTTATTGCACACAAGATAACGAATGCCCTGCCTTTAACACTTTGAACACCGAATCAATCTTTTTGGCAAATCGTTTTCGTTCTGGCAAACGCCGGGAGGCGCGGTTACGTTAAGAGGTTGGGGAGCGTTGTTTGACTTTGGAAAAGGTGTTCCTATGTCCGTGAAACTTTGGCAAGGCTGTCTGCTTATTCTGAGCTTTAGCGCTATAGCTTCTGCCCAAAATCCAAACGACTTGCTGACCAAGTCGCGTGCGGAACAAGCGTTGTTGACCCAGCGGCTCGAAGGAAAACTTGCGCGAATCGCTGGCGGAAGCAAGGCGGCTGCAGCCGGTGTCGCCGATCCGTGCGGCCAATGTGCTCAAGAGTGCCCTGGTCCAGCTCGACGATCCGTTAATTCCTTCGGCGTTCCGCAACGAGTGGTCGGCCCAATTGAACGTGCAAATCCAACACATCGAACTGGGTCGAAAGCTGGCGCCGCCTGAGGAAATCAACGTCGGCAAACGCGAAATCAAAGAAGCCGATCGCAAGCGGGCGAAGCTGGTGGAAGAAGAGTACAACGAAGTGAAACGGGGAATAGGTACTGTCGGCAGTCTCGTCAAAGCAGGCGACGCCACCCAAGCACAGAAAGAAATCGACGCCCTGTCCAAACGCTACGGCGACAACCCGGCAGTGATGGCTTTGACCGGTAATCTCTCGATGAACCAGCGTCTCAAAGACGCTCAATTCCTCGTCGAACAGCAAAAACAGGGCTATCTCGTCGCCATGCGCAGCGTCGATAAGGCGGCGATTATGCCGAAAGGGGATATTGAATACGACAAGGAGTATTGGCTTGAGATTACCAAGCGCCGTCTCAAGCCGCTGCTGACCAAAAAAGAAGAGTCGCTGATGAAGGCGCTTGATACCCCGGTAAACCTCGGCTACAAAGAGGCGCCTTTTGAAGAAGTCCTCAAGTCAATCTCTACTGCGACAGGTCAGAACATCCACCTCGACAAAAATGCATTAGCCCAGGCGATGATCGAATCAAACACGCCAGTCACCATCACGATGCGCGGTGTGAGCGCTCGGACAGCGCTGCGAAAACTGCTGCAGGATCATAACATGACGTTCATCATTCGGGATGAAATGATTCAAGTGGTTACGATCGAACGGGTGCGCGAATCGCTTGTCACGCGGGTTTATTACCTTGGCGACTTGATCCAGGGCGTCGGCCCTCTCGGCGGCGCGGCCGCGATTCAATGGGGGCCGTTGGCCGATATGGCTCAAACGCAACAAAATGCGATGCAGATCATCGATATGATCAAGATGATCGACCCCAATAGTTGGAAAGACATGGGCGGCGTTGGCACGATCTCGTTCAACTTCCCAAGCATGTCTGTCATCGTCCGCCAGACGGCCGAGATGCAATCGAAGCTCGCTGGGTCCCTTGGTCGCTAATGTCTCCATTGTGGATCAACTATGAGAGGCTGGGCTCAGTGTCCGGCCTCATTTGTTTCTTCGTGGACTCGGCAGGAAGGCCCATTGCGTTCCTCCTCACCCGTAGTTCTTCCATGAACTCCGACAAACGTTGAAGGCCTTCGCGCAGCCTGCCCTCTTCGGTTGCATAGCTCAGGCGAATGTGGTCTTCGCCGCTCGGCCCGAACGGCTCCCCCGGGTTGACCAGCACACGCTTGGATAGCAAAAGTTGCTTGGCGAACTCTCGTCCGCTTAGCCCGAGGTGATGGACGGGGATCCAGAAGAAATAGCCGCCCGCAGGAAAAGCGGGCGGCAGGCCCATCCCTTCCAAGCTTTCAAACAGGTAGCGCCGTCTGCCGGCAAACTCCTCGCGAAAAGCGGTTGCCATTGCTTGGCTCGATGCAGGGCCGTCAAGACGATCTGCTGGCAGAGAGGCGACACGACCGGCGCTGCCATCGACGCTATGGCCGCCACCGGGCGCAGCAAGTGCCGTTGCCCCAGCAGCCAGCCGACGCGCGCGCTATTGAGGCCGAATGTTTTGCTGGCGCTGCCGGCAAGCAGCAGGCGATTCTCGGTATGCGGAAGTGAGGCGATCTTGGTGGCCGGTACGTCATAACGATAGTGTTCGAACGATCGGTCGAGATAAATGAGCACGTCGTACTTCTTAGCCCACCAACCAATTTGCTCGAGATCTTCGGGCCCGAAAATCCCGCCCGTCGGGTTGACCGGGTCGGCCAAGATGAGCAGAGCGGCGCCTCGCATGGATGCCGTAAAGGCCTCGATATCAAAGCGCGGCTTGCCCTCTTCCATCCAAGTCGATACCCAGCGAATACGGGCGCGGCGATGCTTTAAGCCCAGTGGAAAAATGGGCGACGTCGGATCAAAAAGCACTACCTTGGCGCCGGGATTGATAAAGGCATCAATGACGGCGGCAAAGGCGCCACTGGCGCCGTGCGTGATCAGCACTTCTTCGGAGGGATCGTATGATCGGTCATTTTCAGCACTAAAGCGGTGGGCGATTTCGTCGCGAAGTTCCGTCAAACCCCACGGTGAAGGAGAGCGTCGATCGTTGATGCCCCGTAGAGAACCAAGCGGCAACTCGCAGCGCGGCGAGCCAAGGGCTAAATTGATTGCGTCAGGGACCTGGACATCCGGAAACCAGGCGGGATCAAGAAGTTCGGTTAACGGGAGTGCTAAACTGCGATCGCTCAGATAATGAAGGAATTCTTCGCCGCCGCCGAGTTGACGTTTCACCGCCGGAAGCCAGCGAGCGAACCCGCTTCGCACCGAAAGCTTTTTCCAGAAGAAAGATGAGGGGAACAAAAAAGGCCTCCGTGCCGAGGTGGGATTCCGTCCCGTTTCCGCGTAGTGGTGGGTATTGTGGCATTCAGTAAGAGAGCTGGCAAGAGAAATGTGCGAGAAATGCGGAATTCGGAATTCGGAATTCGGAATCCGACATACAGGCCGTGAAGACAGCTATCGACATTATATTTAGGTCAATTCGTGTCTTATAACAGTTCGTCCGAAACAGAGAAACCAAAATGATTCAGCATCTTTTAAACGCGCAGCGGTTTCACTTTGCCGCGTGCTTGCTAGGGCTTTCCGCAGCAACCCTGAGCCCGGCGTCTGACAAAATCGAGCTATTCGCTGACGGCACTTTGAAAGGCTGGGTCGAAGAGCAGCATGACTTTTTCAAAAAGAAACACCCGAACGCGAACACGTGGTCGGTGAAAGAGGGGATTGTCACGTGCGATGGCTCGCTTGGCAATTGCGGCTTTCTCCGCTACGATCGAAAGTTGAGCGACTTTACCCTTCAGCTTGAATATCGCATGTCGAAGAAGTGCAACAGCGGCGTTTGTCTTCGCTCGCCTGAGCCCTACGACGGCGCCGAAACCCTGCCTTCGCGGATCGGCTATGAAGTTCAAATTTTGGATGATGCAGGTTTGCCACCGTCCAAGACTTCAAGTGGCGCCTTCTATGGAAAGCTGGCGCCGCTCAAAAACACGGCTAAGCAGGCCGGCGAGTGGAACACGCTTGAGATCATAGCAGACGGACCGAAAATCAAAGTGACGCTCAACGGTGAAGTCGTTCAAGATGTCGATCAGACCACCGTGGACGCCATCAAAGATCGACCGCGCGAAGGTTATTTAGCCCTGCAAAATCACGGCCACCGAACGGAATTTCGCAACATCTTCTTGATCGATCGTTCGACTAAATGAAAATGTCTGGGCTAAATTAACTGCAAAGAATTTTGACAAAAAAATGTTGGCAAACAAATAGGAATGAATTGTTATTCCTCTTATTTTTTTCCCAACATCTTTTTGTCATAACCAACACGGACATCTTCAAGTAGAGCTATTCGCCTATTGCCCGGCCAACTTGTCCGCTTCCTTATTGAAGAAGTCGACGCACTTTTGCAGTTTTGGCAGATCCCACTTCGATTCGTATTCGAGTGCAATGGGGCCTTTGAAGCCTTTGGCCTTCAACGCGGCGAGCATCTCGGCCGCCTTGCTATTGCCTTCGCCCCAAGGGACGTCGCCGAATTTCTTGCCATCGGCGCTCGGGACCAGATCCTTGAAGTGTGATGAGATAACCTTTTCTCCATACTTGGTGAGCACATCGACAGGTTCGAGCCCACTGCGCTTCCAATGGCCAACGTCGGCACAAAAGCCAACATTTTTGAGATCGCGAATCAGGCCATAGGTGTACTCGGGATCCCAATAACGACTTGGCTTGGGATGATCGTGGATGGCGACCTTCATGCCGAATTCGCCGGCGAGTTTATCGATCATTGGCAGATCCTTCGGGTCCGGCTCGGAGACGATAATCGTAATGCCGACCTTCTTTGCCCACTCGAACAGTTTGCGGGCCACTTCTTCCTTGCCGTTGATGCCGATGACGCCGGTGTCAATGATGGCGACGTCGCTCGCCTTCGCCTTTTCCAGCACCTTCTTGATCTGCTCCTCGGACATGTCCGGCCCGAACTTCCCCTTGTCGTCGCCGCCGATGGCCTGGTTCGGATAGAGTTCGATGTACTTGATGCCGAGGCTGTTCGCGATATCGATCGCTTCGAACACGGTCGAAGGCTTCGGCCCGAAATTAGCGGTCCAAGCTTGCAGGGTCAATTTCCAGCCGAGCTTCTCGGCGCCGGCCGATTTCGACGGCTCAGCCCGCAACGGCAGCACTGCCGTGACCGCTAGGATGAGACATAACATCAGTCGCTTCATGGTTGTTCTCTCAAAAGGAAAAGGGGGTAGGCTCATGATCGGGCAGAAAACTCGCTGTCGGAATCTTATGTATTCTGGGAAGCGGAGGCCAAAATCGCGTGAACTCTCCGCTAAAGTTTTCAATACGGGCAGTCGTTGGAACTAATCTCATTCGCGCGAGTCAACAGAGCACACGCGCCTTAAGATATCGGCATGGACTCGCAAGCGGCCGGCGGTGCACCGCGAAGCCTAAAAGGCCACCAAGCCAACAACATCGGAATGTTGCGAACTCTGTTCGCGACTTTAGTCCTGTTTTCCCACAGTTATCCGCTGACCGGCAACAGCGAGCCTTTGCTCAATTACACACGCTGTATGTCGCTCGGCATGGTGTCCGTTAATTTTTTCTTTCTTCTGAGCGGCTACCTCATCGCTCAATCCTGGTCCCGCAAGCCAAACGCCGGCGACTTCATTCGAAAGCGGATCCTGCGCATTTATCCGGGCTACCTTGTCGCATTCGCGTTCTCGATCATCGTGGGGATCATCGGCAGCACGCCTGACGGCTTTGCGTTCTGCCGGAGTCTCTTTGGTGAGAATGAAAAGCTTTTTGACGGAATGTTTTTCCTTGACGGCCGGATCTTGTTTCAGCCTATTGCCTTCGTGAAAAATCCACTCCCTGGCATCATCAATGGTTCTTTGTGGACGCTCCAGCCAGAATTGAAGTGCTATCTCGTCGTGCTTATTTTGGGTCTATTTCATCAGTTGTCGCGACGATTGACCGTCGTCGTTTTGTTGCTCACGGCCTATCTGCTGCTAATGCGCTCGGTGCTGCTCTTCAGTTTCTTTGAGTTTTCGCCCTGGCGGCTTTATACTTACTTCCTCGTCGGAGTGATCGCTGCGAATGCAGAGCACGAGCGATTTATGCGATTCGTGCGCAATCCGGTATTGATCCTGATGAGCATGTCTCTGCTGACGCTCACCGCGCACCTTCCGCTTTTTTTCCTGGCGCTATTTCCGATAGCCGGGTCGTACCTGGTTTTTGCCGTCGCCTTTATCAAGTGGCCGATCGGCGCTGAATTTTTTCGCCGGTATGATCTTTCGTATGGGATCTATCTTTACGCATTTCCCATTCAGCAACTGGTTGTATTCAGCTTGGGTGTCGTCGCGCCATTGCAGCTTTTTGGCTACGCGCTGTTGCCCACATTCTTATGTGCCTGGCTCAGTTGGAACTGGATTGAAACACCCTGCTTGAGGCGGGCACATCGAGATGCATAAACGTGATTCAAAGGCGCAAAACTAGCGAGTTCTTACAATCCCGCGCGTGTCGCGCAGTTTGTGAGAATGGCGCACAAGAGTGTTACGCAGTTCTAGCGCGACCGGAAAGTGATACGGCCCCGCGTCAAATCGTACGGCGACAATTCGACTTTCACGCGATCGCCTGGAACAATTTTAATCCAGTGTTTGCGCATTTTTCCGGCAATATGAGCCGTTACCATGCCGCCCACATCCAACTCGACTCGGAACTGAGTATTCGCCAACGCTTCGCGCACGCGACCTTCCGCTTCAATATTTTCTTCTTTTACCTTGCTAGCCATAAATTCTGCTGCACCTTGGTTGAGAGGAGAGTTCAGGAGTTACATCTCTTATTTAGTCTATAGCGTAGATGAAAGGAGTGCTAGTCTTTTTCGGATGCGGAATAGCAAAAGCATGCGACGGCGAGCCAGGAGCGTAAGCGACTGGAGTTAGCCTTTCTCCCATAGCTCACTTTCCGGACTGGCCAAATTGCGGCAACCTTTTCACTCTTTCGCAATCTCCAGCGAACCCGACTTGCCATTTATAGATAGATGATCGCCGTTGCCAAGCTTTCGGGTAGTTGGCGTAGTCTCTCGCAACACGATGCTCAGCACGGGCGGACGGCAACGGGTGTGCGTTCGCGTATAACGCGGTTCCAAAGCGAACGAGTCTTCATCAACTTGATACTTCACGACCGCATCGGAGTTATTAGTAAGTTTGAATTCGATCGATTTGGACTTAGGCCGTCCGAACATTTGCACGGCGTAATAGTAGCCCGTGTTTTCGCTGCGCGCGATCGCCACTCCCGTTTCATCGACGTCGGCATCGAGCATGTTGCGGCGATGACCGGGAGATTCTTTCCAGCCGGTGAAGAAGCCGGTGCTCAATTCGCCGGTCGCAATCCCTTCAGAACTGTATCGATAAGCGATATTTTCGAGAACGATGCAGTACTCGTAGCCATGCTTGGTTGCCCGGTCAGCCGGTCGGGCGCCGTCGGCGGAGTGGCCATAACGATCGTTCTTGGCCATGTATTGGGCGAAGTACGAAGCCGTTGCCATCAGCTTTTCGTTAGTTTTAACGGGCAGTTTCTTTTCATCAGTGCGAAAGGCGTTTGTTTGATCGATGATCCCTTTCACGGCAGCGGCCAGATCGGGCGCCTTCGGGTCGGCGGCTGGTTTCACCGCTGGCGGATGAATGACTTCGACTTCGTCTGAATGAGAGGCTTGGGCGAGGCAGATCGAAGGCTGCACAAACGCCAAAAGCAGCAGTGTAAGCAAACGAAGCGATGCTTGCATGGCGGAAGTCCTAGAAAGGCCTGGAATAATAGAGTGCCGCTATTGTGCTCTTAACGCTCCGCGTAAAGTACTTTCGTTGCGCAGCGTGGGAGCACACCTGGAGAGCAAATCGGATACCTTTCATTCGGGATGAGAAACGTTACCGGCCGAACGAATACAAACGGTCCTGCGTCTCCTTTGCTTCCGAGCCTGAAAGGCTCATTCTATCAGCCCAGGCCGTAGTCCCTGAAAGGGACGGAGGCCTGGGTTTACGGCCTCCCCACCCCTTCGGCCCTTACAGGCAACGCCGTGAAGGATTTTTCGCCATGAAACAAGGCGGTTGCGAGATTCGCACGGAAACTCCGGCCCCGGTAGGCAACGCCGTGAAGGATATTTTTGTTAAGAAATTGGAGTTTTGGTAATTTAGGAAATTTGCGAAAAGAGCCAGGTTCCTGCTCAGACCAACTGAAAACGATTCTGTCAGAAAGGAATCTGGCTCATGGCTTCTTCAGCAAACTCTCGCAAAGCGCGGGCAAGGCGGTCGCGTCGCCAAACGGAAACGCCTTCGACCGATCTGCAATCTCTCCAAGCTCTGGAGCAATGGCTGCTTCCCAGTGGAGGTAATCTTTTCGAAAATCAAGTTCCACGGCAATAAGCAAATGGCAGCCGGTGGAGCTGGTGTGGCTGGCCTTCTGCTGGGCGTGCAGCGACGCACGTTTTGTAACGGACGGTATCACCCATGCCGTTAAGTTATGCCGAAAGATGTTCGGAGCGGCGCCGTTGAGCACCTACCAAGGCTTCATGGGAGCTTTGGTCAAATGGACCCCGACGTTCATGCCGGTTCTTTGGAATCTGGTACGAGAGCGGATGCAACAGATTGGCGGCGAGTTATTTCATGTGAAGGGATGGCTGCCGATTGCGTTCGATGGTTCGCGAAGTTCGGCGCCGAGAACCAAGTCCAATGAGACAGCGTTGTGTGCAACCAACTAGGGACAAGGAAAGACGGCCAAGTATCGCAAGAAAAAGACCAAAGGGATGCGGCGGCGGAAGAACGAAAAGAACAAGCCCAACCCCAAGAGCCACAAGCCTGGATCACCATGATGTGGCATATGGGCCTCCGGCTGCCCTGGTGTTGGCGGCTGGGTCCGTCGGATTCCAGCGAACGCCGGCATGTCACGGAAATGCTGGATGCCGAAGCGTTCCCCAAAAACACTCTGTTTTGCGCAGATGCAGGCTTCATCGGCTATCCGTTCTGGTCGAGTCTGATCGAACGCGGAAATGACTTTCTGGTTCGCGTCGGGAACGTGAATCTTTTGAGGCAACTGGCCGACTGCACGATCGAGAAAAAAGGCAAATGCTCTCTCGTCTACTGCTGGCCCAAGGCCATGATGAAGAGCGGGCAACCACCGCTGAAGTTGCGACTGGCCCTGGTCGTTCTGCGTGGCAAAACCCGAGTCTGGTTGCTCACGAGCGTGCTGGATAAGCAGCGGCTGCCAATCAAGCAAATGCAACGCTTTTACGAGATGCGTTGGGGGATCGAAGTGGAATTCCTGAAGCAGACGCTCGATCACGCCAAGCTCCGGTGTCGAAACAATCAACGTCTGCTGGCCGAACTAGACTGGTCGATGATGGCGATGACGTTCGCGGAACTGTTCGCCCTCAAGGAACAGTTGGCGAAAAGGGCATCAAAGTCGGACAAGGCAGAGCCGCCAAACAATCCGGCTAAGCGCAGCCTGGCCGAAACAATGCGTGCTCTTCGCGACTGCATGCGGAATCCGAAAGATTTTCCAGAACCGGGAGAAGACTTGACCACTCAACTTCGCAATGCAGTTATGGATTGTTACATCCGGAAAAAATCCAAACAATCTCGCTACCGTCGTCCGAACCCCGATAAAAAACCGTTGGGAGACCCCAAGCTTCGTAACCCCACAGCGAAAGAAAAAGAACCACTCGAGCGAGCGGAAGCTAGAAAAACCCAGTAAATATCCTTCACAGCGTTGCCTTACAGGGGCGATGGGTCATGGCTATCAATGAACCCAGGCTGGTAGAATGAGCCTTTCTGGCTCAAACCAATCGGCGAACCAAGTTCCGTGCAGCGATGAGTTACCTCACTTCTTCCCTTTCACCAGATCTCGAAATGCCTCGCATATGATCGGTGCTGTATCGGGGCCTAAGCTGTTGATTTCGCCGTACTGTGAGGTTTTTAATCCATAGCAGTACGGCGCTTTCTCGTCCCATTGGCGCTTGGGGATGATGTAGCCGATTTCATCGTTGCCTAAGCCTATCATCATTTTGTATTTGCCTTTCATCTGGGCGTAGATGGCCGGCTCGACAGGGGCATCCGGGAAATCGGCTGCCGGATCGGCCGGATCCTGGACTTTGCCTAACACTAATTCCGGGTAGATCTCTCCCGGAATAATCGCGATCTCTAAATCGCCTAACCGGAGGCAACCGATCTCGGTCAGGATGGCGCCGCGCTTGGCCAAATCCTTAGCCGGCTCCGGCTTCAGCGGAAAGGGGGTGCCTCCCCAAACATATATCGGCCGTTGGAGAACCCTGAGACCCCAAGCGAGCTGATAAAGTCGGTTGTCAACCGGCAGGTGGATGGGGCGCACGCGGATATCAAAGGGTGTAAGCAAGGCCGGTTGGCGCCTTTAAGCGCTTTTTGGGCTTCCCTGGCTACCAGGACGCCGTAACCCTCCGTCCGTTCAAACGTGCCATCTTTCAGAAGCGTCCCATCCGACCCATGTACTTTGACGCCGGATGGACTGAGCAGGCCGCCGACCGTGCCCGTGAAATATGCGACGGGACACGCGTGGCTAAGCTGCAGATCCTTAACTGCGGCAGCAACGAAGTCGGCGCTGATCTGCGTATTCTTAGGCCCCAGCGCTTCGGGATGACAGTTCCATTGCATTAATATGCCGTGCCGCTTCATAGTGGTTGCATGGGTAAACTCGATAACGACCAAATCGTCGTGCAGCACGATCGGCAATCGGCCATCATGCAGAAGTTGAGGCGCTTTCACCGAGCCAATTCTTGCGGTAACCGGCGCTAAATTGACCTTCGCTTGTTTGATCGCTTTGACAATTCCCGCTTCGAGCGACTTCATATAGTCCGGATCGAGCCCACTGCTAAACGGGTTCGATCCCCAAAGACCGAGCGTATCGGGTCCTTCGTGGTTGTGCGTGCTCGACACCAGGACATACGCGAAGTCCGGCAACTCTTTGCGAACGTTCTCGGCGGTCGAATAGAACAGGCCCACGACATCAACACAGGCAAGCGCGATTTTCTGCTTGCCATTCTCTAACACGACCGCGCGAGCCATGATCGGATCGTGCAAGCCAGTCGCCTTACGGCCGTGGCCATAACCCGCTACGTAGACAATTTTATCGTTGCCAATGACAGGGCTGACATCACATTCGCCGAAACCTGCACAAAGCACGTTATCATCAGCAGCAGTGATTGAGCAACAAAAACAGAAAAAGCATATGGCTAGCCAGTAATTTATTAGCCCGATGCGCCAGCGAGTGAGTAACCGAGGCACAATTTCACAGGAAAAAAAACTACCACGAATAGCACCAATAGGACCCAAGCGAATAAGATCGCCGGCGTAAGTTATGGCCCGCCGGCCAGTCAGTGTTATTTTCATTGTTTTTTTCCGTACTGCTCGGATTGAAAGATGAACCCCGTTAGCGGCGACGCGGAGGCTTTGCGCAGCGGAGCGCTCTTGGCAAGAAAGCGCTCCGCTGCGCAAAGCCTCCGCGTCGCCGCTAACAAGTTCCTAATTGGATTAGTCCTATGACTTTCAACGCCAATAGGGCAAATAGGCTAAGCCGAAGATTATAAAAACCGCAATTAGCATAAAAACGACTATGGCGGCGATCGCCTTTGGATATCGTGTCATGACTCGGGCAACGATGCCTCGAGGGTTGGGATTGATGTCACGATCGAGTCGGAAGTGTTCCAGATCGTCGGCTAATTCGCTTGCACTCCTGTAACGTAGCCCAGGTTGTTTTTGCAAACATTTGCAGCAAATAGCCTCTAGGTCGCGCGGAATTTGCCGGTCGAATGAACGTGGGGCAATGATCTCCTGCGTTCGAATCTGCCTTAGCGTGTCAAAATCTGAAGCGCCTTTGAACGGCGGCCGACCCGTCAACGCTTCGTACAAGATAGCGCCCAACGCGTAAATATCGGTCGCCGGCCCGACCTGGCGCAGATGGCCCTCTGCTTGCTCAGGCGCGATATAGCTAGGAGTGCCCATAACGACCCCGACTTGGCTTTGGCCGCTTTGTTCGTCCAACTTTTTCGCCAGTCCGAAATCGCTTATCTTCGGCTCGCCTTCATTTGTTAGCAGGATATTGCCTGGCTTTAAATCGCGATGGATTATTTGCTGATCGTGAGCCACCGCGATGGCCCGCGCCAACTTCTCCGTCAATAAAGCAGCCGATGCGGGCGCCATTGGCGTCCCCGCCATTTTCTTCGCCAAGCTGCCTCCCGCACAAAATTCCATCAGCAGGTAAGGACGGCCGTGATGCTCCCCGATGGAATAGAGTTGAACGATATGCGAATGACGCAGGCGGGCAATCACCTCGGCCTCGGCACGAAATCGTCGCAGCAGCACCGCGCCAACCTGCCGATCCGGGATAAGCATTTTCAAAGCGACAAAGCGCTTGGCGGCGACTTCCCACGCCTTATAGACAACGCCCATTCCGCCCCGGCCGAGTTCGCCCACAATTTCATAACCGGTCACAGCAGGCGGACCCGCCGCAGGAAGCGGATGCATTTTGCCCGTCGATTCTTCCGGCGAAATAACGCCGGAGAGATCGACGGAGCGGAACTTGCCCGTCAGTTCGTCAGTAGACGCGTTCTCGGCCATAGCCTTGGCTGGAACGCGTTGCTGATCATGTTTGCGATTGTCCGGCATCGTTTCTCCGGGCGGATTCTCTTAAAAAACTATATGCGTGCGAGGAGGAATCTCAAACATGTAGTTGCTTTAGCGCTCGGTTACGAAGACACAAGCGAATTTTTGTGCAACGCAGCCTCGATAGAACAATCCAGTTTGATTACCGACCCGGAAAAAAGATTCACCATGCGGCTTCTGCTAGTTACGCACTATTATCCGTCCCACCGTGGCGGCATTGAGATCGTCGCCGGCGAGCTCGCAAAGCGTCTTGAAGGCCGAGGCGTCAGAATCGCCTGGGCCGCCAGTGCGGCGCCAGTAGATTCTATTCCCGCGACTGCTGTGCCAATGCAAACGTGGAACATTGCCGAACGGCAGCTGGGCTTTCCTTATCCCTTATGGTCTTGGAAGAGCTTAGCACGATTGCGCGGATTGGTCGATTGGTGCGACGTAGTTCACTTGCACGATTCTCTTTACGTTGGAAATTTCCTCGCCTCGCGAATGGCGCATCGGGCCGGC
The DNA here is from genome assembly GCA_963718635.1 of uncultured Planctomycetota bacterium. Taxonomy (GTDB): domain Bacteria; phylum Planctomycetota; class Planctomycetia; order Gemmatales; family Gemmataceae; genus JAIOQJ01. Next base: position 2,019,542 of record OY970367.1, read on the forward strand.
AAGCCGGTCGTGGTCACTCAACATATCGGGGAAGTGCCCTATCGCAATCCCGTATTGCGCCATCTGGTACGTTTCGCTAACCGCAGCGTCGGCCGACGCGTTCTGCAAAATGCGGAGCAGACGATCTTCATCAGCCCGCGCGTTTTCGACTATTTCAAGCGGGTGATCGCGTTTCGTAGAGATCCCCTCTATCGTGCCAATGGCGTCGATACCGTAACCTTTCATCCGCCTTCTGCGGAAAAACGTCGCACTATGCGAAGTGAGCTCGGTTGGCCGCTCGAACGCCTGGTGCTGCTTTTCGCCGGCCGCTTCGTCGAAAAAAAAGGGTTGCATCTTCTGCGCGAAGCCGCTCGACAGCTGAGCCAATGCCATTTCGTCTTCGCCGGTTGGGGGCCGCTCGATCCGCAGTCTTGGCAGTTGCCAAATGTTCAATCGGTGGGCTCCCTCGGCCCGTGCGAACTAGCTGCTCTTTATCAGTCGGCTGACTTGCTCGTTCTTCCCTCAGTCGGGGAAGGGTTTCCGCTGGTGGTCCAGGAAGCGGCGGCCTGCGGTTTGCCGTCGCTTATCTCGCATGAGACGATGGAGGGCCAGAGCGCCATCACCTCTTTCACCTACTCGTGTATGCCCACCCGCGAGAGTCTCATCGATACGCTAAACCACATTGAACAGCACCGTGAAGAGTTGAATGTACGTCGCAATCTGGCAGCCGATTATGCCCGCCAGCACTGGGATTGGGACGTGGTAGTTGATGAATACCTGCGCGTTTTCAACCAGGTGATTCATCGACGCCGCGCGGCCGAACGCTCATCATGAAAACGCCGAGCAGCGCCAGAATCGCGAGAAGAGCCAAGGTTTCATCAATCTTCACCGGGCGCTGCGCTTTGGGCAGATAGCGCTGGCTGATCCACCAGGGTCGAAACGAGCGCAGCACTTCGTAACGCTCAATCACTTCCGGTCCACTCTCCGGCAGGTAAGGCGGATCGAGAACCGGAAAGGTGAAGGTTGGCGCCGGCGCTGGCGAGTAGGCTTCGGCTCTATTTCCATCACGCGCAATCTCGATGATCTCGCTCGGCCGGACGATGAGTTGTGAAAGTGGCGGCTGCAAATACATCCACGGATGAACAATGCCGACGGCCGAGGGCCAACTACGCGCAACGAACATCCGATGAGGATCGACGGTCAGCCCGAGCACCTGCACCCCGACGCCAAGAGCCAACAGCAGATATACCAGCCGTTTGCTTAAAAGCCTTGCCCCCCGTGGTGCGTAAAGCCAAAGGAATGCCAGCCAAGGCGTGAGATAGCGCGGACCCCAGGCAGGGTCGCCCTTGAAAAATGAAACGAAGCAGAGAAAGCCAACGAATAGCGCCGTGGTGCTCAGAAAGGAAATCGCTTTCTTGCGGTCGTCCTGCAGGGAAGCACTTAAGCCAAGTAGGCCGAGCAAAGCAGGCGGACAATACCACAAGATGCCACAGCCTGGGCTAATAGCAAACGCTACGAACGCCGGCAGCGGATTCTCCGTATAGACGGGAGCATACTGCTTCAGAATCTCTGCATGGACGACGGCTTTATCAAACGGAAATTTCCCGTAATCATATGAGGCTTGAGCGGCCACACCCGCCAGTAAGCCGAGGGTTATAATCAGCGCACAGACAAAGCGCCGGCCCCGTGGCAGCTCCGAGCGATCGCACATGGCGATGCAGACGACTGCAAAGGCGCCATAGGTCTGTTTCACGTTGAAGGCCATGCCGAGCAACAGGCCAACAACGATGGCTTGCGTCAGCGCAAATCTTGGCCGTGCTTGAGCGACTGTCGCCGCGACGACAATGACCAGCGAGCCCCATATTTCATCGAAGGTGCTCGTTCCGTAATACCAGTTCGGCGTGCAGAAAATGCCGCCTAAAGCCCAGAGCAAAGCGCTGGAAGAGCCATAGCCTTGCTGGCAAAAGAAAAGGGCGTAGGCAATGGCCAGCAGCGCGGCAGCCGCAGCGCTCGACCAGACAAAAAAGAAGTGCCGGCGTGCCTCGGCCGTTGGGCCGATGGCGTCGGCAACGATGATCGATACGGCGGCGACAACGCTCTGCGGCAGGCGGTAATAGGTGAAGTTCAATCCATCTCGGCCTGGGAACGAACCCCACCAGATGCGCTGATCGCGCAACGCCGAATCGCCATGCTCGACCAGGCTGCGACCGACCTCAAAGTGCGTTTGTCCATCGACGATATCGATGCGACCAGGTCCCGACGCCGCCAAAATCGCAAAGACAAACAACCCCAAGCCAGCAAGGGATAACGGCCATCGAAAACGAGGCGGGTGCAAGGCATTTTTAGATTGTAGGATAACGATCGGGTCTGGCGGGCGGTTCGATGGCTAGCCATCCATTTAGCAGTTAGCCGCGACGCGAAAGCTTTGCGCAGCGGAGCGCTTCCCTTCTGAAATCGCTCCGCTGCGCAAAGCTTTCGCGTCGCGGCTAACGAAATTTCGATTATTTGCGCCGACGAGCGCCTGCAAGTTTGTCGTTGAATGTCGTCGATCCCACTTTCTCTCTTGCAGAAATGCCCATCGAAAATTTGTTTTTCCTTCAATCCATGTTATGATTACAATCTACAAGCTTCGGCCCCGGATCCAGATGGCATTCTCGCTGCTGGGCCGGGGCTTTTTTTATTGGTGAGATGCGAGTTTTGGAGAGCTCTGCCGCAAGGCAACTTGGCAAACCAGTTACTTGCCTGTAAAGTGTTTGGCTATTCCAACCTGCCTCGGCAAGCAACTTCACTCGTTGTGCGCAGCCAACTGCGCACGAAAAAACCCCGCATCCTGCGGGGTCTTCAAAGAAATATTTGGTCAAACCGGTTGTCTAGGCCTCGACAGAAGCCTTATTGAGACGGATTGAGGGTGATTTTGCGGACTGGTTAACCGGACGAAGCCGATCTTTCAGGTGCGACCAGATGCCGGGTCGACCGCTGATTCGCTCGAGCAATGCTCGTTGTCCGATGATCGTGGCTTCATTAGGGGTCAAGGAAACACGTTGAGCATTCATGCCGTTCTCCATTTCTTCAGAGATCATATCGGGTTCCTACCACACGGCGAGAAAAGCAACTTTCTTGCTTTAACTTGATTTCATCCGTGCGAATAGCGTACCATATTTTTCGATTGTAACGATCATCATTCCATCATTTTCCTAAAATTATTACTCGCATCATAGTCCGAGTGATTTTTGAGATCGCGAATTTAGTCGATCAAGCCCTTGATCACTTCGCCGCCGTTGCGGGTGCTGTATGCCTGCAAAGCAACGCTCGCAGCCGTATAGCCGCTTGCTTGATCGCCGGTGACGCTCTTCAGGAAAACGACGTGACCATCGGCAAAGACGAAGTTCGAGCCGTTGGGGTGCCTGCTGGAAAAGTCATCCAAGCCGCCATCGGCGTCAGTGGTCGCATTGTTCAGATGCCCATGCGCCAGCACCAAGGCGGCAGCGCCGTAGGTAAGGGCACCGGCCTTCGGGCAGACATTTTGCTGGCCTCGCTTCAGCACGCCGCCGCTGATGGCTCCAGCCCAGATGCCATTGACGTTCGACCAAGCCTTTTCGCCGATCATAATCGTGTTCGACGTGCCATCCGTAATGTGAGCGAACTGCGTTTGGCTGTTACGATAAAAAACTCCCTGCCCGTCAGCGGCCATGATGTCCGATTCATCGCCTCCCGTACACGCGGCATAGCTCGACGGCGCCGCTGAAGCGACGCTCCCGCCGTTGGCATCCGTAATAGCAAATGCGGCCTTCGGCACGATGTCCGATGGGCAAAGGTAGAGGTTCACCACCGTCGAGATGTCCGGCGAGTTGGTGATAGGCTTGGTCAGGTCGAGCTTCGCTGCCAAGTTTTGCTGTTCGAGATAAGGCAGCAGATAAGCTGCCCAGCCCCAACCGGGCGACGTGTCCGTCGCGCCATCCACATAAGAAATAGCGGCCGCATACCCCGGCGGCAGCATCTGCAAGCCATCGTGATAGTTATGGCAGGCCAGGCCCATCTGCTTCAAGTTGTTGACGCACTTCGCTCGAGATGCCGCCTCGCGGACTTTCTGGACGGCAGGGAGCAGCATGCCGATCAAGACAGCAATAATGGCAATCACGACCAGCAACTCGATGAGGGTGAAAGCACGGCGATACGTTTTACTCATGGGTAATAGCCCTATTGATCTTGAGACTCAATCTCATTAACAGTGAGTAAGATAATATTTTTGATTTGAATCGGCAACCGCCGTGTACGAATTTTGTTGCGAAAGACGCGCTGATATCCATCGCGCGAAGAACTTAGACCAACGTACGGCTATAACCTGGTTTGCCGAACGCCCCGGCGAGGGCTTCGGTTCAGCGTCTGCCGCGCCGCCAACGTCAAGCTTTCAGGCGATCTGCTCGCCTAATAATGGCGATTCATCTAGATTGATCCCAACGTCCATGGCGCAAGGGAATCGAGATGGGAGTCGCGAATAAGTATCTGCAGATGCCGCCAATCGGCAATCGCTCATTGGGCGAGCTGCATGGTTCGGTGCCCCTGCCGCCCGCTAACGCTGGCTTTTGGACGCAATGGCGAACCTTTGCCGGCCCTGCCTTCCTGGTAAGCGTCGGCTACATGGACCCCGGCAATTGGGCCACCGATCTCCAGGCAGGCGCCTCCTATCGTTACGACTTGCTCTGGGTTGTGGCGTCGGCCAGTTTTATGGCCGTCGTTCTGCAATTGCTCTGTGCTCGACTGGGAATCGTACTCGGGAAAGACCTGGCGCAGGCGTGCCGGGATTTCTATCCGAAGTGGACGCGTTGGCCAAATTGGGTGTGCTGCGAATTGGCCATCATGGCCTGTGACTTGGCCGAAGTGCTCGGCAGCGCGGTGGCCATCAATCTGCTCTTTCCCCAAATACCGCTGTTCTGGGCGGTGATCATCACCGCCTTCGATGTGTTGTTGCTGCTCGCGCTACAAGGCGCCGGCATTCGGCTTATCGAAGCGATCATCCTCGTGTTGGTCGTCACTATTGGCGGCTGCTATTTCATCGAAATATTTGTGCTGCCGCAAACGACTCCCAATTTTGGCGAGATGGGCCGAGCCGTGTTGTTGCCTGGCTTCAGGCAGGAAGGGATGATGGTGCTCGCGATCAGCATCATCGGCGCGACCGTGATGCCGCATAACCTTTATCTCCACTCAGCCCTCGTCCAATCGCGAAGACTGTCCGCCGACGAAGCAACCGTGCGCCGTGTAATTCGCTTCAACTCGATTGACACCGTCGTTGCGCTCTCGGTGGCCTTCCTGGTCAATGCCGGGATTTTGGTGTTGGCCGCTATCGTCTTTCATGGCCGGGATGCCTTCGCGCTGGGCAACGGCGAAATCGTAACGTTCAACGAAGATACCGATTGGATTCGGGTCGCTCATCTCACTCTGGCGCCGTTGCTAGGTACGGCTTTAGCCAGTGTTCTTTTTGCGATAGCACTATTGGCAAGCGGTCAAAGCAGCACGATTACCGGCACCCTTGCTGGCCAAGTGGTGATGGAAGGCTTTCTGCATTGGCGCATCCGTCCGTGGGTGCCCGACTCTGCACCCGGCTTTGCGCCATCGTGCCGGCTATTCTCGTTATCAACATGCGCGGCGAACGCAGCATCACCGATTTGCTCGTCCTTAGTCAGATCGTCCTCGCGCTGCAACTGCCCTTGGCGATGTTCCCGCTCATGCACTTTTCCACATCGCGACATCTGATGGGGCAATATCGCGCGGGGATGTTTCTTCTCATCGCCGGCTGGATTTCGTGCTTGCTCATCACCTTTCTCGATATCTACGGCCTGCCGGAAACCTTCCGTAAAGCGCAGGCGATCATTGGGTGAGAAAGTTGTGGTTGATAACAGGTTCGGAAGTGCGGTAGTCTTTACGCCCTGGGCCGAAATCCCACACGAACCCGAAGCGTTAGCGAGGCGCGGCCCCGAAGCGTTAGCGTTATCTTGTTCACACTAACGCTAACGCTTCGGGGAACACCTCGCTGACGCTTCGGGTTAGTGTTGCACTTAATACACGCATGAGTGCGAAATTTCAAACCGGAGTAGCGTAATTGCCCCTACTTCACCAACACTCTCACCCATTTCGGTCGGTAGACCAACTCATCCTTGAACAGCCGGCCGAAATCCCAAGTGTTGACGCAATAGCTAATGAGGAGCCCATCTTTGTTTCCTGCCCATGCATGAGCCTTGGCGGCATAACTGAATACGCCTTTGTCTTTGGCCATCTCCGGGCACTTGTATAACAGCATCGGCTCGGACCAGGGGCCTTGCGGCTTGGCTGCTAAGCGTCCTACGATTCGGTCACCCAGGCCATTCTCGGTATAGACGGCCATATATCCTTTCTCTCCCGCAAGCCGGCTTACCGAAAATTCTGTTGCCATTCCACTTGCCAATGCTGCGGCATCAGAAGGCTTGTCGCTCCATTCGTTGCCTGTCCAAAATCGCCAGGTCGCAAAATCAATCAGCTGCTTGGCAGACACCCGAGCCGTCAATAATTGCCGCTTGCCGATGCCTTTGCCTTTCACTTCGTCGTAGCCATACACATAGAGATATTGATCATCTTCGAGGGTCGCCGAGCCCCAGGAGCGTTCATGATTGGGCGTGAATTGGACAAAAGGCAGATTATGGAATTCAATCTTCCATTTGTCGGGTTCGTCGGTTGGATTTTCAACGACGGCAAGAGTTTGCCCAATGTGCTGGAAGCCGAGGACGCCGGGATCAATCGTCTTATCGACATGCGGTAGAAAGACGTAAAGTTTGCCTGCTACAATCACGGCCGCCTGTGGCCAAAACCAGCCCTTGCCATCGGCGGGGATTAGGAGAGTCGAAGGCTTATTGTCTTTGCTTTTGCCCGAGTAAAAGCGAATAGCTTGTTCGCTTTCCTGTTGAAAGCCAACACTATTATTCACCATGTGCGCGCCAGGGCGCTTGCCGTTCTTAACCGTACCGAAAAGCGTGTCGCCAAAGAGCCAGATAATCCGACCGTCTTTATCGATGGCCGAATAGACGCCGTCGCCGCCGATCCAGCCTTCTTTCCCCGCAAAGCGAGCGTCCCAGTCGGCCGCAGGGAGGGCCTTCACCACTGTAGGAAGAGGGGGCGGCGCAGCGGACACGGGCGCTGACAATAGCAGAACGCTAAAGCCAAGAATTTGCAATTTTTGCATCAGTTGAATGAGGTAAACTCCAGTCGCTGACGCTCCCGGCTCGCCTGCGTGATTGATTAACTTTGTTCATCATCAAACAAGCTCTTTGATGACTGACCCTTCTTCCACCAAGTGCTGCGGTCGCCCGCTGGGGTCGTTGATGGTTTCCGTTTCCGGATCGATGCCCAAGTTCTGCCAGATGGTGGCGAAGATATCGGCAAACTTCACCGGGCGATCTTTGGCATGTTCGCCGATACGATCGGTTGAGCCGATCACCTGACCGGTCTTCATGCCCCCACCGGCCATGATGGCACAACTTACCTGTGGCCAATGATCGCGTCCCGCGCCCTTGTTGATTCGTGGCGTTCGACCGAATTCGCCCCAAGCGATCACGGTAACGTCGTCGAGCATTCCGCGCACTTCGAGATCTTCGACCAAGGCCGTGAGACATTGGTCGAGCTTCGTTCCATGATCGCGGACAAGATCGAAGTTTTGACCGTGGCTATCCCAGCGGCCAAACGAAAGCGTCACGCATCGAGCCCCCGCTTCGACGAGCCGGCGAGCCATCAGCAGATGCTCGTTCGCGGTCGGGGCGCCGTCGAACTGAAACTTGTAAGGCTTGCCGTCGCCGTAGCGGTCCCGGACTTTCTCGGGTTCCTTGCTCAGGTCGAGCGCATCGATCAGCTTACTCGAAGTGAGCACGTCAAAAGCGCGGGCACTTGCAGCATCGGCGCCGCGCATCGCCCCGCTCGAATCCACGTCTCGTTTGAGATGATCGAAGCATTCGAGCAGTTTCTTGCGATCCGCCAAACCTGCCGCGTTGATGCCATTGAGCCTCATGTTAGCCATGTCCGGCCCTTCGGTGCGCGAACGCGGCATAGGCCGAACCCAGATAGCCCGGCTTGCCCGAATCGGACCAAGGCATATGCGCCGTCTTCGCGGCCAAGCCTACAAATGGCGGCATGGACGCATCGACGGGCCCTTTCAATTTCGACAGAATCGCGCCCATGCTCGGCCAACCGCCGACGCTTTTGAAGCGCCTTCGTTACGGCCGGTGGTGCATTGGATCGCGTCGTGTCCCCCGCGGGCGCCGACAACCGAGCGAATGAACGCAAACTTGTGAGCCAAGCCAGCAATCTTGGGGAAACATTCACCGATCTGGATGCCGGGCACCTTCGTGCTGATCGGCTTAAACTCGCCGCGAATCTCCGGCGGTGCTTCGGTTTTGATGTCCCACATATCCTGATGAGGCGGGCCGCCTCCGAGGAAGACATTAATTACTGCCTTATGCCGACTGGTGCGTTGATGCCTGACTCCGCTCTCAAAAGATCGGCGAGCGTAAGCTGGGCAGCCCCAAAAGTGAAAGCGCCGACTTGCAGAAAGCTACGGCGGCTGACGCCATCGCAGAATCGTTGACGCGGACCTTCGATGCGAAGCATGGCAGACCCCTGGCAGGAAAAACGGCGTAGAAAGGTGATTGTCCGGCGGGAGGCGATGAAGTTAGCTTAAACTGAATCAACGCGAGGGGCAATGGAATAACAGTTTTTTAAGGACTCGCTTCGCAAGAGGGCAATGAGCCGCAGATCTGCGAGAGATCTGTTGAACAGGCGAGACAGGACTTCGTACGACGAGCTAATAAAACATCTCGAAAGACCGTCTTTTCGGCCGCTCCAAGCTTTTATCGAAGACTTCAAGCGCGGAAACAGAAACTCCGAAAAGTGATACTCACTCCTCATTTGCCGTCACCCTTCCAAGTGCCACATCGAACTCACTCAGCAACGGCACGAGCATCGCGGCGATGGTGAAGCCGAAGGCGGCGCCAATGACGAGCGACGGAATCAATGGGTCAGCCGACTGATCCGAGCCTGGGTTGCCGATAAGAATATTGACCACGGCATAGAACATGGCCAAGGGGCAGACGGCAGCTGCCAGGCTCAGTGCGGGAGAAGGCCGGTCTGCACTAAGCACCCACCAAAGGCCGCCGATGCCGAGACAGATGAATGCACTGAAACTGAGCAACTGATTGGCTAAGCTGCCCCCATTGATGACAATGAGATAAATACTGATAAGCGTGCCGACTGAAAGAAAGAAGATCGTTCCCAGTGTATGAGCCACTGATAGTCGGCTATTTTCCGTCCGCAGCGCCACATGTAAGCCAAGAATTACGGCAAAAGAGAGAAGAACGATCAGGGCCCCTAACAGGCAGAAAAGAGGCCCAAGGTTGTTTGATGCGATCACCGACGTTCCCGCGCCTGGAGGCGACACGGTAAGCGTGCCGCGCCAGGCATAAAAAACAGCTAATAATAGGGGCGGCAGTAAGAACTCTTTCGTGTTCCAGACAATGCCGCCTAATTTACCGAAGATAAACTCACGCGGATGCAGGTCGGTCACGAGTAAAAGATCGAGCGAGTTGCCATCGCGCTCGGCCGTGATGGAAGTGACCGCTTGCGCACTCACTAATAACAGGCTGAGTATCGAAACGGGCACTAAGCCATACGCGGCTGCAAACGATTGCCGGCCTCCGATCTGATTCATTTGAGCAATTGCGAACCAGCAAATCAGTGTTAATACCACAACGTAAGCGACTTTGACTAATAAAGGCCGCCGTCCATAGGCATAGGTGCGTATCTCGCGCCAGAGGATTGGGTTCTCCCACACCTCGCGCGCCCGGCCCGGCGCCGCGTGAGCCTCCGCGCGGTCGTGTCTTTCCCGTTCTTCTTCGGTAGGTGTTTCGCGCTGCATAATTGGCTCGCCGCTGGGGTTCCAGCGACGCAGTTTCAAAATGCCGATGCCGTTCAGCAGAATGCAAATGCCAAGCATTACGAGAGCGAATCCATACGCAGGAGGCAACAAGAGCGAATAGGCCGGAGGTTCCAACACGTATTGGAGCGCAACAAAAGGATCAAACCACGCTTGCGCTATGGGCCCAAAAGTGCCAATAGCTTGCACGACGCATAAGTAGAGCACTAGCGCCAACACGGAAAGCGCGAGAGCTTGAAACGTTCGTTCGCGCCAGAGGGCGATCAACCCGCCGAGCGAACCCGCTGCCAAAGTGGTGGCGAGAAGAACCATGCCGGCCTGCGCCACCTGCTCGCCCGAGACACCGCCCAGGAGCATCGTCAACGCTAAAACGGGCATCGTGATGCCGAGCAGGATAATGTTCGGGAGCAGGCTGCCGAGCATCTTACCGATCACAATTTCGTAATCGCGCATATCCGTCAACAGCAGCAAGATGAACGTTCGCCGGTCCTTCTCCTGCGAAATGGTGCCGGCCGCCGATAATGCGGAGAAAAAGAGCAGCAGAGTCAATTCGACGTAGGTAACGATCTGAAAGAAGAGCAGGCCAAAGCGTGCGGTTTCACCGAGATTGGCGACTCGGTTGAAGCCGACAGTCGCCTGCCAGGCGGTTAGGCCGATAATCCAAAGCAGCCCAAGTGCGGCCACCCGACCAAGGTGATGTTTTTCGCGACGAGGCGTTGTCAGAAATTCGCGATTGAAGATCGGTCCAAGCACAAAACGGCCTCGTTGAATCGCTTGGGAGAGAAGTTGTCAGTTTACGAAATTGATCGAAGATCGCGCGGCAAGCTCACGATTTGGGATCGCATCGGGTGCGCCAACCCGATACTGGCGAGTTGTTGAAATAAGCGAGGAGCCTGTTTTACCCTCCCCCTGGCTTTGCAGGGGGAGGGTGGGAAGGGCGAGTTTCCGTTTTGCCAGAATCGGCTGGCGCACCCGATTGCTTCTATGCTCGCACCGCGCAAACCATGCAAAACGAAACTTCGCGAAAGATTCAACCTTTGTAACTCCACTGCGAAAGGGTTCGAAGTTGCATGGACGCCGGCTCGTTTCTCCCTATATTCTTAGCGCTGCCACCAATTGTCTTCTTCACCTTTGGGATGTTTTCTGATGGGTTTCAAGCAGACGCCGGCACACCGGAACGGCAAGGGCTCTTTCCACCAAATTGGCCTGGTCCGCGGGCAGTTCGGCAATGTGCCCTTTGCGGAGTGGGTCAAGTTTCTGCAATCGGCCGGCTTCGATGGCTGGGAAGAAGCCAGCTGGGAACTCGACCTGCGCAAGTGCGATACCGACTCCGGCGCCGCTGCCTACGCTCAAGAACGAGTGGCGCTTGCCAAAGCGCACGGGCTGGAAATCTTCACGGTGGCCACGCATTTGCAAGGACAAGTTCTAGGAGACGAGCCAATGCCAAGACGCTCAACTTTTGCAATGCGAAGGGCGAAGCCCGCTTGGCCTATAAAGCGTGGCGCGACGCGGGCAACCAGCCGCCGCGCACCGACCCCTATTTTGTGCCAGCCGAAGTTGGCAAACTGGTTCAGGCCGAGGCGCTGAAGGATCTCTTGGCCAGCGTGCGCCTGGCGGGGCATCTGTCGAAACTGCAAAACCGTAAAGTCGCGCTGCCCGGCTTTGTCGGCTCACCGGCCGGATGTTGGAGCCATTGGTTCCTCTTCCCGCCGCTTCCTGACTCCATGGATGGCCATGCTATCGCCGATGTCCGTCAGATCAGTCTTGAGCTACTTGTCGAACGCTTTGGGCCGGTCTGGAAACTCTGCAAAGAATATGGCGTGACGTTCGACCTCGAATGCCATCCTTCTGAGCGTGCAATGGGTGATCTCGAGTCCGCAGGCGACTACATCAACCACATGAACAAAGCGGGATTCGAGGGAACCGTCGGCTTCAATCTCGATGGTTCCCATTTGGAATGGCAGAATGTATCGGTGATCGAATTCATTCGGGAATTCAAAGAGTCCATTCACTGCGCCCACGTCAAAGGCGTGTGGGTAGCTCGCGAGCATTGCCGGGCCGGCCGGCTGGGTGGCCATCGCCCGATGGGCCATTGGACGAACGGCTGGAACTTCGTGACCGCCGGCAGCAGTCGCGATGCGAACAACATGGAAGAGATTTTCATCGAGCTCAATCGCGTGGGCTACGACGGTGCGGTGAGCATCGAATGGGAAGACAACGACGCCGAGCAGCATGCCGGCGCCAAAAGCGCTCTGGCCACCTGCCGCAAAGCCGACCTGCCTCCTAGCGGCATGAGACACGACGAAATGCTCAAAGCGTAACGGTGTTAGACTTCATTCGCCCAATTCTTTATTATCACATATCTATTTTTTACGCAAAGCGTCAATGCCCCTCGTTTGACGCTCCGCGTCGAACATCTTTCTTCGACGCAAAGCGTCGCCCAGTCCTATCAATACACTGAATTCATCTCGACTCAGCAGCATATTGAGGGCCTACGATCATGCCTGGCACACGTTCTCTTCTGGTTGTCGTTTTGGCATTGTCCCTCGGCTGCAGTTCCTCTTCTCATGAAGCCAGCTTCGCCAATGTGGCCGCTAAAGCCACCCCCGATTCGCCGGCCGGCGCTGACAAACAACAAGAAGCGCAAGCCCGAAAGATTGTGTATAAGGCTAATTTGGAATTGGTGGTCGATGATCTCGACAAGGCCGAGGAACAGATTGCCCAACTCGTGCCCGCCCAAGGCGGCTATGTCGCTAAGTCCGACGTGCGCGGCACGGCAGCTCCGGGCTCACCGCGATCGGGAACATGGACCGTGCGTATTCCCGTCGATCATTTCAATGCCTTCATGCAAGCCGCCGGTAAGCTCGGTGAACTTACTGCGAGCAACACCGATTCCGACGACATCACCGATAAGTTCTACGACTTGCAGGCCCACATGAAGAACAATCAAACGGAAGAAGAGGGGCTGCGCAAGTTGCTCATCGACAAGTCGGCCGCGGGGAAGCTCGAAGATATTCTGACCATTCGCCGCGAGCTTCAATCCATTCGTGGAACGATCGACCAGCAGCAAGGGCAATTGAATCGCTGGAGCAAAGAAGCGGATCTATCAACCATCACGCTTAAAATTCACGATCGCAAAGACTATGTGCCGCCCCCGGCGCCCGGCTTGGCTGCCCGTATCGGCCGCACCTGGACCGGCTCGCTCGACGCCCTCGCAAGTCTCGGCGAATCGGCCCTGCTCATCGCTATCGCCATCGTCCCCTGGCTGCCACTGATCGCGGCTGTCATTGTGCCCGTCTGGCTGTGGCTTCGCCGCGCGAACGTGCGCAAGCCAACACGGCAAGCGAAAGAGCCGGCTGCTTCGACAGGGAATCCGTTTACGGGGCCGTGAGTTGTCGTAGGACAACCGTCTCGGTTTGTCCGAGAGAGGCGGATTGAAACAGGACAGATAGCAAACTCGCGGCATTAGCCAAAACGCCCTGAGCGACGCCATCCGGCGGGGAATTGCCAGTTTAGAGGATTTAATCCTCCAAATCGGGGAGATCTTCCGGGAATTGCGGCAACCGTTGATTAGGTCCGACTCGTGCCGGGCAGCCAACGCAATGATGCCGGTCCAAAGCTAACAATTTTCTTTCTTGCTGCTGGATGGCCTACAAATTATTTTGCTCGGATCGCGCATTTCCGATTTTGTCATCCCTAAGCTAGTATACCCGCTGTCTCCATCGAAGAACCCGACAGCTTACGCCGTTCGGCTCGCCGGGGAAAGCAAACGTCAGGGCCACGACCCGTTAGGGAGTAGGGTGTCTCCCCTTCCTGACAGTTGCGGCTTTGTTTGGACGAAGCAGCCGTTCCCTGGCGGTCGCGGCACTGACGGGAAGTTAAAAGACGCTTCTGGAAATATTTCCAGAAGCGTAAACCCGAGGAAATCGTGGGAAAACGCGCGGTGGAAGTTCGGAATGCGGAATTCGGATTGAGGAATGAATGCAAACAACGACAAAAAATGTTAGCCGAAAATGAAACTTATTGTTCGTTCAAACGCTGAACGATCAATCGCGCGTCATTCTGACGGTCAACCTTCAGGAAATATTTCCTGAAGGTCAAACCCGATAAAATCGTGGGAAAACGCGCGGTGGAAATGCGGAATGCGGAATTCGGAGTGAGGAATGAATGCAAACTACGACAAAAAAATGTTGGCAAAAACATGAAGACGAAAACTGACTTTCTCTTATATTTTTGCCAAACAATTTTTTGTCAGATTCGCTGCGTCCGAGATTAGCCAAGCCGTTAACGATCAATCGGGCGTCATTCTGACGTGACCGCCTTCTGGAAATATTTCCAGAAGGTCAAACCCGAGAAAATCGCGGGAAAACGCTTGATGGAAATTCGGAATGCGGAATTCGGATTGAGGAATGACTGCAAACTACGACAAAAAAATGTTGGCAAAAACATGAAAACCAAAGCTGGGTCTTCGGTTATATTTTTGCCAATATTTTTTTGTCATAGGTTTTAACAGCGAAGACTCTAACCACTAACAGCAGTCCTTCTTTTGTTCCTTCTTCTCGGAAGGGGGTACATCCAGCGCCGGATTCATTTTGAAGAAGCCGCTTGGTTTTAGGGTGAAGCCAATATGAGCGGTGGGCATGACCGGGTAATCTTCGGGGCGGGGGATATGGGTATGGCCGAAGGTGTACCAAAAGACGACGTCGGTGGCGTCGATCTGGCGATCGTGCTCCGTCCATTTCATCAGGCCATCACCGCCGGTGCTTTGATTCGGGTAATCGCCCGCGCCGTATTTTTCTTCTTCCTTGAACGGCGTCACCCAGACGTGGTAATTCACAAAGCCCGCGCGCTTGCGCCACCAGGCATTTGGCGAGCCAAAGGGTACCGCATTGTGACTCGGTAAAAACTGATAGCCGACCGGTTCGCCGACATGGTTGAGCGATTTCGGGTTGATGATTTTCCAGCTACGGCCGGTTTCGGAATTCAAATTGGTGCGCGCCTGCTTCTCTTTCTTCAACAGAACTGACTTGGCCTGGAAGGCATTCTCAAAGGGGTTGTTCGGCCCGGGCTCGTCGGCTATCACATCGATCTGTTGGACACTGTTAGCGGTGCCATCGATGTCAAAGTCGAGCCTCATGTTGAAGAAGTGTTGATGATTGGGCGCATAAAGCTGCGGAGCGACCAAGGCCCCATGCTTAGGCTTTTCCTTTTTGGGAAAGGCCGCGAGGGATAGGATGCCAGTCAGTTTGACATCGAACTCGATGGCGCCATCCTGGTAGAGATACCAGAAGAAGCCGTATTCGTAGTTTTCAACGGTTGAAAAGCTGGAGATCACTAGCCTGCGCGAACGGCGGACTTCCGGGGCATCGGGCAGCCGGCGGTCGGTGTGTTTCCAGAGAACGCCATCGTCTTCTTCGTGCACGCAAATGGCATTGGGGATGGTGATCGGGTTGCCTTTGCTGTCGCACAGGGTGGCGTCGAAATAGTGAATATGGCCAAGACAATCACAGCCGAGTGTGAGACTGTTGGCACACATGCCCATGCCGTACTCGCCGACGTCGAACGCGTTCTTGCGCCGTTGGGTAGGCCCCGGGTCGCCATAGGGAACGACCATTTCGGTAAGCGAAGCGCGAAAGAGAATCGAGCGTTCTTTGCCAGCATCGTTATAGCGCACGTGATGCAGCGTCAGGCCTTCGCGGGCGTTGAAGCCGATCAGGAAGCTCCACTTCTGCCATTTGACCTCATGGCCTTCAACCTCGAAACTCGGCCCTTGCGGCTGACTGATGTCCAAAGGCTTAATGTCGTCGCGGAGTTTTTTCATCCGGCTAGCGGCATAGTTGCCATCGATCTTCGGAATATCCCATTGGCCGTGTTCTTCGATGCGAATGACCTTCATGGTGTTCAAATCGACGACAGGGCGAATTCCTTCGATTGGCCGGGCGTAGCCGTTATCGGTGGGATCCGTGCGCAGAAAGCAGAGAGGCCTGGCCAGGCGTTTGCCTTTGTCGGCTTCTTCGCCGTAGTAGCCTGCGCTCCAGATATCGACCATCACCAGATGCGGGTCGGTGATATGGTGATGTTTCTCAATGGCGGCGATAAAAGCAGGATCGTTGAGGACGGCTTGTTCGCATTCCTTTTGTTCGTCCATCGTCATCGTCGGCTGCACGTTCGGGACGTGCTTCCAAGAGAGCATCGATTTCTTGGTGATGGATACCGTCGCCTCGTGGCATTGATTGGTCGCATTGTCGAAGAGCACGGCAAAGGCGGTGCGTGGCAGCCCTTCCATCCCCGCATGGACGACTTCTTTCGAAGGCTCCTGCAGGCTGACCGAGACGAAGCGAGTTGTGGCCGTGGCCTTTCCCTGCGCTTTCAGCAAGGCGACGACGGTCTGCACTTCCGTGGCGGTCAATGGCTCGAGCGGATGGCTCATGGCGGGTCCTTGCAGGGCATGAAAATTTCAATTTCGGCGATTTTTTTGGAAGTCGGCGGGCACGCTTTCATCCAGGATGAGCGTTGAGTTTATTTCAACAATCTCTTGCGGCAATGCCTGGCTTTTCAGTCGGAGGGCGAGATTGGCGAAGGCGCTGCCGGCCGCGATCGTCAGAACGATGCCCGGCAGATGGCTCGGCAGCAACGGCCAGCCAAAGAGCATCGGGGCCGTCATGCATAGAAGCGCGGAGAAGGCTAAAGCGATGGCGAGTAGGGTCGGGGCCGAAGCGCCCCCCACCCTGCCCTCCCCCCGCAAAGCCGGGGGGAGGATGGCTGTCGGGTTTTCTTCCGCTGGAGTAACCAAACGCAAAATGTCAGCTTCTTCCTGCTGTTTCGCTCGTTGCAAATTCGTGGCCGGGTAGGCATTGAGATTGTTGAAACAGTAGTACAGGTGAAACAGCAACAGGACTCCAGCGATGGCGACTGATAGAGAGCAACCGATGAGGGGCGGCATAATGCCGAGCCCAAGGGCGAACAGATTTACGAGCATGACCAAGACGGCGATGAAGGCCGCCGTCCCGTGATAGACCGCCTTTTTCGTGGCGATCATGTCCGGCTGCACCCAGCCGCAGTGAGGGCAAGGAAATACTGCAGCCGTATCGCGGCAGTGGCCGGCATAGCTGGCTTCGATGGTTTCAACCGTGTCCGTGTAGTCCGTATCGCGGCGCATCACTTTGAAACGTCGCAGATACTGAAAAGGCGAAGCGCACGAAAGACAACGCTGGCCCGTCCAGATGCGAACGAACAGCGTGCAATCGGCAGGCAACGGCATTGGCGCAAACTCGCTTGAGGGATTGTATGCTCAACTTATCTTATTGAGGTCGATAGGTCGCAAACGAATTCTCCGTTTCCCAGAGGGCCACTTCCACAACCGGAAGCCCCTGAGACTTGGCATGTTCGAAGATCATTCGGGCGATGTTCTCAGCGGTCGGGTTTACGTCAATAATCACGATCGGCTCCTTTTGCCGTAACAGCTCCGGCAGCAGCGGATCGTTCCGATGCAGGATCATCTTGTGGTCGAGCGTTTCGTCGATCCAGGTCTGCACCACTTTCTTGATCCGGCTGAAATCGACGACCATGCCGAGCGCGTCAAGTTCGTTCGCCTCCAGCACGATAATCGCTTTGCCGTTGTGCCCGTGAAGGTGACGGCACTTGCCCTCGTAGTTCAGCAAGCGATGGCCATAGCAGAAATGGATTTCACGCGTGACGCGGAACATGGTTTTCCTTGACGACAAGCATGGGCTCAGTTTCAAGCATAACGGGTGGGGTCGGCCACTGCTGCCGCGGTGAACGATTGCCGGCGTTCCGCGCATTTGTTGCAGTGGCCGCAGTGGTTTCCTTCAGATGGTTGAATGCACGAGAAAGTATGCTCGAGCGGCAGGCCCTGTCCCCGATGGAGAACCTGTGTTTTAGTCAGCTTGGCGTAAGGGCGCAACACGCGGATGCTCCCGGTCAGCGCCATGCTGACCGCGCCGCAAAACGCCCCGAAGAATTCGGGCCTCGAATCGGCAAACGGATTGCCCGCCAACGGCGCCATCGCCAACTCGGCGACGCGGTGCATGTGGCACCAAATAAGCGGCTTGGCCAGCAGCAGCACGTTGCGGCCGGGCAGGTAGACGGCGTCGTTTGGGCTGTTTTCGTCGGGGACATCGGTGCCGGTCATGCTCCAGTGTGGGCCATAAACGTCGGCAATCGGCTGTTCCAACACGGTCAATGGTTGCAACGCCGGGCTTTGGACTGCCTGCAGAAAAACGGCGGAGATGGTCGAGCTCATCCTTCTCCCAAGTCGCGCCCATGTAAACGTAGAGAGGATGGACAGCCGGGTAAAGCGCGGCCGCCTCCGCTAATAGGATGGCGCTATCGATGCCGCCGCTGCAAAGCACGGCGATGGGATGCTGCGGTTTCGCTTCGTGCCAGAGCGCCGCGGGTGCAGGATTGGCCATGTTCATCCTTTGATTCTACGCCGATTACGCAGTATGGCGATTGTAAAATTTGCAGTTGCGAATCGCGCAAGTGCCGGGCCCCCTATCGTTCTTCAGATGCACCGAGGCGGCTACATCTGGAACGAGAACTGGCTGCCACGGCGACTTTCGCCAATGAAGGCCAGACGAACTTACTCACTAAATGGATTTTCCGATGAACCCCACCATGAACTCGCCGATGACGAACCTGCAATGCCAGCATGGGATCTCGGTCGCTCAGACCGGATGGACCTACGAGAACATGGGCTACACCGCTGCCGCGATGAACATGTACCAGCAGGCGGTGACCACTCTCTCGTCGGGAATCGCGACGCTCCCCGGCCAAGCCCCGGACGACGCCTTGTTTCATCTGGGCATCAGCCAGTTACGGCTCGGCTTCCTCTGCCAAACCCAAGGCAACGTCTCGGCCAGCCGTCAGTGGATTCAGTCGGCCTTGCCGCATCTGCAAGAAGCATGGCGACGTTTTCCGGGCAATCCCTGGTATCAACAGGCGCTCGTTCAGGCATCTATCCTGCTCGGTATGCTCGGCAACGCACAAGAAGTTCGCGAGCAGTCGCCGAAGAGTGCGACCATCGAGAAGATCGGCGGCTGGATCGACAATGCCGTCAAAGTCTGGAACCGCCTGGACGCGAAACACCAGCGGCTTACCGCCACGGGTTGGACCCAACCGAGCAACGAATGGAGCGGCGCCGTCATGGCCGATGTTTTCCACGGCAAGCCCGCCTGGGCCGGGACTGCCGAGTGACCAAGATGGCGAACGAAGTAAGCGGTTCAACTGCCGCTTACTTCGTTCGCAGATCAATGATGCGCTGAAAGCTCATACAATTCACCCGCATGAAAGCGATCGTCATTGTGGCCAACGGGTGGAACGCCAGCTGGCTCGGCTGCTATGGCAACGAATGGCTGCAAACGCCTCACCTCGATCGCCTGGCGGGTGAAAGCGTTCTCTTCGATCAACACTTCGCGATTAATCCAAGTCCGGCTGAATGGCGCCATTCGCTCATGAGCGGCCGCTTCGAACTGGGTTCGAAACCCGCTCGGCCGGAACACAATCTCATTCAGACTTTGCGGCAGGCATCAGTCTGGACTTCTTGCATTAGCGACTTCGACAATGCAGATGCCTATGCTTGGGATGAGCGAACCGTTGTGACGCGGGAAGCCGATTCGCCCCCCGGCGCTGCGATGACGGCCGCCATCACTCAACAACTGGACGCGTTGAAAGATCGCGACCACTGGCTTCTCTGGATCGAGACGGATCGGCTCGTGTCTCCGTGGTCGGTGTCGCTCGATTACTTCGATAAATACGTTGATGAAATCACGCCTGAGGTAGGCGAGCCGCGCGCACAGCCTTGGGATGAGCCTCCCATAGGGGCAAAGGTGTTGAGCGATCAGGAAACCGAACGGCTGCAAGGGACATTTGCGTCTGTGGCGTCAGAATGGGATGCCGACTTGGGTCGCTGGTTCCGCACGTTCCGCAAGCGCGGATTAGCGGAATCGGCCGTTTGGCTACTCAGTTCCGGTTACGGCCAAGCGTTCGGCGAACATGACTGGATTGGTCCGAACAGCGATAGTTTACATGAAGAATTCGCCCATGTTCCGCTCATTGTTCGTCTGCCTAATGGCGAACAGGGAGATCGCCGGGTCAGGTTGCCGAGCACCTCGATTGATGTTTTGCCGACGTTATTGGAATGCTTCGGCCTGCCACAATCCCCTGGCGTTCACGGTCTATCGCTGCTGCCGTTCTGCCACGGCTCTCAAAACCTATTGCGTTCGTGCTTCGCACAAAAGTCATCGACCGCCTGGGCGCTGCGCGCCGGAATGGGCTTTTCTTCGCCAAGCGGATGAAAAGCATCTTCTCTTTCGCAAGCCTGAAGATCGTTGGGAAGTGAACGATGCCCGCAAGCAGCATCTGGAATGGGCCGAGCACCTGGATAAGGTTCTAAGTCAATTTGTAAGCGCTACGCTTCAAGAACCCTTCGTTCCGCCTATGCTGGAAGCAGGCGATAACGGAAGCTTACAAGCCTGAAGCAACAGCGAAGAGTTTGCTGTTTCTTCGCTTGCGCTTCAGGCTTGTGCAGATGTCGAGGTGATCAAGGCGACGGCGCTGCCGGCACAGGCGGCAAGGGCATGGCCGGGTAGCTTGCCGGCGGTGCATAAGCCGGGGTAGGGAAATAAGGTTGCACGGGGTAATTGCCCATCATTGGCGGTGGATAGAAGTGCCGTACATGGGCGCTGGCGTCAGGAAATGGCCATCGTAAGGCCAATAGAGATACCAGGGCGCCGCCTGGAAAACCGGCAATGTCCGTCCGCGAGTGGTGGACGGCGCCGACAGGTGGTTGCTGAAAGGCCCATTCACATAGGGCTTCGCCAGGCCATCGGCATGTGCGTCGGAGATCGCCAGTGCGAGCACCGCCGCGGCCGAGAGGATCCATTTTGACATCGCGGGTCTCTCTGTTCCGTTCCGTGGAAACACGGCGCGGCTCGCGGCGAGCGCGCTCGAGATTCACACACGCCAAGCATTCCCGCCCGAATTGGATCAAGCAATAAAATCGGGCGGAAATAGAGCGTTTGGACTTACCTGGCGAGCGCGAAATCGTCTGATAGAGAGAAACTCGTTGCTTCGGCCTTAGCGGTGCAGGGCACACAATCGGCGCAGGCTCTTCGCGTAAAAAAAATTTGCCATGTGAGCCATCGTGAACGAGTCAGGTTTTGATAAGGCGCTCGACCAAGCCGGAAATTTTTGGCCACGGATGGAACACAGAACAAACACGGATAAAATCGAAGAAGTTGATCAGGACGGTTCCATCGAGCACGCCATCGATGTTCGATTTATCCGTGTTTCGTCCGTGTTTAATCCGTGGCTGTGGGTTTTTGATTTAACATTGGGCGCCTCGTGCCTAAAAATATTCGTTGGTCTGGCCAATGCTTTATCTCCTAAAGCGCGAACGGAAGCCGCCCGACGAAGTAGTGATGATCGTTGGCGTTTCAGTGGTCGTGGTTGCTGCCGTTGGCTGAACGACAGGCGGCGTCGAAGATGCAATAGGCTTTGGCGCTGCGACAGGCGCATTCGCTAAAGGGGGCTGAGAATAATTGGCTGGGGCAGGGTAGCCCTGCGTCGGATAAGGTTGAACGCCGTTCTGTTGCGGATAGCCGTAGAGCCAGGGATTCGCTTGACCGCCGGTGTAATTGTAGATCGACTGCTGATACGTGCTCGGATAGGCGGGGATATAACCGCCGTGGTGCGGCCCTTGGACATATTGGAACTGATAGGCATAGCCGTAATCGTAGGGACCATAGTTGAAGAGCGGCCCTTCGAAGTTGCTTCCGGGACAGAACTTCAACGCCACGCTGCCGAGCCAACCAAAGCCTGCACTGCTTTGCGGCGAATTCCAAAAAGCACTCGATGTTGCCGGGACCAGCCCGAGCGAAAGAAGTGCGAACGTCGTAGCCAAAAGCAGCTTTTTCATTGCACGAATCCTGTCAATGACCACCCAGCCACGGCCTTGCCATAAGACCGCACTCCACATGGCAACGAAGGATTGCCGCTATTCGACCGTTTGTCCATCGTTCATGCGGGATTGATCAATAGCGCGGATGAATTCCACTGCGAAGCCTCGGTATAATCAGCGGAAATAGTCGTCTTGCAATCGCCCGTTTCGCAACGCTGACTTTACCCCTATCTTTCCTCACTTTCCACTTAACCCACAACTTCCGCATACGACGAAATATCGTCAAGTTTCCCCTCTCTTATCGCTGATACTACATCTAAGCAGCACACGTTTTGTTTCGAACCGAAGGAGTCGGGATGATGGCGAACATCTTACGGCGTTGGTTGTCTCAGGTTATGCCGCCGGCTTCTCCTACCCGTCCACGCACCTTTCGGCCTCGGTTGGAGATTTTGGAAGAGCGCGAATGCCCGGCCGTCTTCAATGTTCCGGCGGGCAATGTGGCAATGCTCATCGCAGATCTAACGATCGCCAACTCGAACAATCAAGCCGACGTCATCAATCTCACGCGCAGCGTCTATAGCATCACGGCCGCGAACAACAACCTAGGGCCCAATGTCGGTTCGAGCGGCTTGCCGATCATCGGGCCGGACAATTCCGCCAACCCTCTGGCACCCGCCAACACCCTGACGATCAATGGCAACGGCGCCACCATCACACGTTCGGCGACAGCGCTCACCAATTTCCGCATCGTCAACGTCGTCGGCGGTCGGCTCTTCCTAAACGACGTGGCCATCACCAATGGCTCGACCGACACCGGCTTCGGCGGCGGCATTCGCGTCGCCGATCCGACCGGTGTGAATGGAACGCTCGATAACCTCCTCCTGCGAAACAGCCTTATAGCCGGCAATCGCAGCAGCGGCGACGGCGGCGGCGTCGGCATCGTCGCCGGCGGCAAAGCGACGATCATCAACACCACCGTTTCGGGGAACACAGCGGCCAACCTCGGCGGCGGCATCACCCAACTCAACATTGCCGTCGGCTCGACCATCGTCAACTCGACGGTCGCCAACAACGTCGCCAACAACACCAATGCGGCAGCCGAAGTCGGCGGCGGCATCAATGTTGAAGGCGGCACCATGAACTTGAGCAATACGCTCGTGGCCGGCAACCATCGGAATTCGGCAGCCGGTCCCGAAGATGATCTCGGCTCCAGCCAATTGAGCAATGCCGTGCCGGCGCCAGTCATCAACGCCCGCAATTCCTTATTCCAGATTACTCCAACCGGCCTTGGCATCACCGGTCTGAATCGCGCCAATGTCATCGGGCTGAATCCACAGCTCGGGCCGTTGCAAAACAACGGCGGCCAAACGCCGACGCATGCGATTCTGACCCCCACCAGCCCGGCCGTCGATGCCGGCGATGCGACCCTGATTCCCGGCGCCGACCCGGTCAACAATCAGCCGAACAACATCAGCGATCAGCGCGGACCCGGCTTCAACCGCGTCATTAACGGGCAGGTCGATATCGGCGCTTACGAATTTCAGCCGGTTGCTGTCGCCGTCGGGCTCGGCGTCAGCCCCGCAACTTCTGTAGTCGGGCAGCCGGTGACGTTCACGGCTACTGTCTCGGGCGTGGCGGCCAATTCGAACATTCCGCAAGGGACGGTCACGTTCATCGTGGATGGAATGCCAATCGCAACCATCACTCTGGTGAACGGTACAGCATCCTTTACCACTGCCGGCCTGGCCGTCGGCAATCACACGGTTCAAGCGGTCTACAACCCCGCGCTTGTCGGCAATTATGGCTTCGCCACGGGGTCATCCACGGCGGCCATCGAACGCGTCTTGGCTGCGAATGTTCCGCCAATCGGCCGACGCTGGCGCCGCTAACAACGGCGAAATTAAGAGTCGCCTTTCGCTCCGCGAAAGGCGACTTATTCGGCAACTTATTTTCGCGGGCTCAAAGCGAGACATTGACAGAGCATGTTGGGCATTGACGCCATTGAAGGAGCACGACGATGAAACGCTGGATCGCCGCCCTGTTCGTTGGACTTGCTGGCGCCGGGTCAACCTGGGGGCAATCGCCGGCCTTCCATCAAGTGGCCCCCAGCTATCTGGGGGATGGCGGCCCGCTGCCGTCGATGCCGGCGCCGCCGAGCACTTCCGATTTACAATTGCGCTCTGCGCGCAGCTTCCCGCTTCGGGCGTGACCATGCCGCCGCCGCCGATCGTCGTGCCCGGCATGTCGCCGGCGATGCTCAAGCCGCCGACCAGCGTGGTTGCCGATCTGAACGCCCCGTATGCCGAACCCTATGAAGCGCCGCCGGTGAACCTTGGCGCTTCGGAGTTTGCCATGCCCCCGGGTGGCCCCACGAACTCCGCGCCCTGCTTCTGGATGAATACGGACTATCTGTTCTGGTGGATGAAGAAGGCGCCCTTGCCGACTCCGCTGGTGGTGACCGGCCCATCGACCGATCCCTTTCCCGGCGCGCTCGATCAACCGAACACCAAAGTTCTGTATGGCGGGCACGGCATTGGCTTCAATCCCTTCTCCGGCGTTCGCACTAGCCTGGGTCTTTGGTTCGGCAACGACAACCGCTTCGGCTTCGAGATGACCGGCTTCATTCTCGAACAGAAAGCGAACCAGTTCCGTGCGTCCGGCGGAGCGACCGGCAACCCGTTTATCGCTAGGCCGTTCATCAACGCGCAGACAGGCTTTGAGAACGTTTACTTCGTCTCGCAGAATTTTGCCGATCTCGATCGCTCTGCCTTTATGACCGGCGGCATCGATGTATCCTCCAAGACACGCACCTGGAGTTGGGAAGCCAACGGCCTCTATAACTTCAACCGGGATGAATCGACTTCGACGAGCGTGATCACCGGTTTCCGCTCGGTGGGCCTGCGCGAAAAACTGCACATCAGCGAATCGTTGCAAAATCTCAACCCCGGCGGAGGCGTCTTCTATCTGGGCTCGCCGGTCGATCCTTCCACGCGCGAACTAACCTTTGACAAGTTTGATGCCCAGAACACCTTTTACGGCGGCACCTTGGGTCTGCGCTCCCACATCGAGTATGGCCGACTGAGCGTCGACCTGACAGGCAAAGCCTCGATCGGCGTCATTCAACAATTAGTTGATGTTGAAGGCTTCACCGCCATTGATGCACCGAACGGCAAAATCGCGGCGATCACTCCCGGCGGCGTATATGCCGTGGCCTCGAACATCGGCCGGCATTATCAGGAACGCTTTGGCGTCGTGCCCGAAGGCAATATCAACCTCTCCTATGAAATGACCAAGAACGTGTTCTTTCGTGCCGGCTACTCCTTCCTCTACATAAACAGCGTCTTACGGCCCGGCAACCAAATTGACCGCAACGTGAACCCCGCCCTTGTCCCCTCCGACGCCACCTTCGGCACCGGCGGCGGACCTAATAGCCCGGTATTCCCTTTCCACACATCCAGCGTCTGGTTGCAAGGCGCCAACCTCGGATTCGAGTTCCGCTACTAGCTTAGGGGAGCTACGCGAGCCTCCGCGACTAAACGAGCCGATATTTTTCGAAATTCGTTTAGCCGCAAGTCGTAGGGTTTCCGGAGACTCGCGTGCCCCAGCCCAACTAGTAGGTCGCGAGTTTTCGGATGGTCCCTATTGCCGTGATTTTGTTAGGGAACGCAAAAAGGGGACGGGCATGCCCGTCCCCCTTTTCCGGGTGTCCTGTCTTTTCCTGTCTTTGCCTGTCTTTAATCATCTAACTAGCGACATCATTTGCTATAATTTATTGCGCAGTTTGGCAAGCTGATTCTTAAATTGGCAATGGTGATAGTGTTAAGCCCAGTGTTTGCCAAGTTCAATCGCTTTAGATGCTGCATCTGATTCAGGTATGCGACTACATCATTATTGATTTTCGTGCCTGACAAATCTAAGCTATCTAATTTCTTGAGATCAACGATATGGCTAACCCCACCCGTCGTAACCGCCGTATTTGCCAAATCCAACGAGATCAATTTTGTGAATTTCTCCAATCCCTTAAGAGATTGGTCCCCAACCTTTGTATTAGCCAAGTTTAGGTGAAGAATTGCACATCCTTCAGCCAACTTACTCAAATGTTCACCCCTAATAGCGGTCGAAGCGAGATCTAAAGTAGAAAGTCGTCTTAAAACCAGCCAAGCTTCCCAATCCCTCATCCGTAATTTTCGTACCGCCCAAATCTAGTTGTTCTAACGCAGTGAGCAGAGCTATATCAGAAAGCGACCCATCTGAAATGCAAGTGTCCGAAATATTTAAGCTTCTCAGACGTTTCAATGCACCAAGATGTTTGATACCTTCATCGGTGACCGGAGTACTTTCCAGCGACAGGACCTCTAAGCTTAAAATTAGCTTAACATGTTTTAGTGAGGAATCAGTAATTTTAGTACTAGCTAGTTCAAGTTCTCGTAAATGCTTCAAGGCTATCAACTCCCCCATTCGCGCGCCCGTCACTAAGGTTAGGTTCATTTTCAGCACCCGTAATTGAGAAAGAACTTTTAAGCTTTCAAAACTTTCATCAGTGAGGTTTGTGGCGGCCAGGTAAATCTCTTGGAGTTGAGTGAGGCCAATCAATTCCTTCATTCCCACGTCCGAAATGCGTGTTGCACTCAAATGCAGGCTTTCGAGTCGTTGCATCTGACCAATAGTTCTTAAACATTTGTCGTTGACCTTGGTATTCCCGATACACAGTACCTTAAGATTGCGCAGCTAGAAGCTTTCGCAACACCTCGTCTCCAGCTTTTGAGTTGTTCAGATCGACTTTGAATATATCACGGCTCGCCTTGTTTTCCTGATAGAAAGTTGTCCCGCCAAGCTGTTCTATAGATTTAATCACTTCACTGGTATCGTCCGCAGAGTATGCGAATGACTTAATGGCAAGTAACATCATCAGGCATGTCGTCTTCATTATCTGGTCCTCACCTGCTTTAAGCACTCGAACTTAAGTTGCAAAAGTGCGTTGGAAGCGACACCTTTCTCTGGAAGCACTCCGTATGATAGTGCGACCTTGATTATTATGTGCGGCTACTTACGCGGTTTTGGATACTCTAGCCATGAATTAGCGACGTTGGCCTCCCCCAACCCCCAACAGACTCCTGACTCACATATACTATGCTATTGAACAGCGCCGCGTATTTCCGCCCGTTTTCGGGGTTGTCCCCCAAGTTGCATGCCTCAAGGCGGACTATTGCATCAGGGCTAAGCGACTGTCGAATGGTTGCTAGTCGTTCAGCGTTTGCCCCTAGAGTCACCGTGTTGATGTTCTCAGCTCCATCAACGAGTTTATAATCATTAGGATTATACGTCGATGAGGTCGAAGCATTAAAGCCCATGAAAATGCCGTCCCCACTTGGACCGCTATGCCCACCTATGATCAGGGTGCCAATAGACCCCGGAGGAAATGACTTTAGACGTTCAGCGATATCTTTGACAGATAAGGCGTCATTGTATATGTATACTTTTTTGCCAAATTCTTCTCTGGCTTCTACGGCCCAATTTTCCCTCTCCGAATTGTAGTTGCCACTTGCCGTTTTCAGCTGCGGGTTCCCCGCAACGAAAATGACGGTGTGCTTCCCTTTACTTCCCTTTGCGGGCAGTTCCGGATTATCAACAACTGTTTTGAATCGGTACTTACCCATTTTTCCGTCTGAAGCATCTGAGAGCGTCAACAGAAGCTCGCCGGGGCTGACTGGTTCAGACGGACCAGGATTGGGCAGATACTGTCCCTCGACATTTTTGGCGCCTACGATAACCTTGTTGGGTATATATTGGATTTTCTTTGGCAAATCTTGCAGCCCACTCCGATCCACCGCATTCGTCCCATCATTCCCCGCATACTCGCTAGGATTAGGCCCTGCATCCAGTCCTGTCGGATCTTGACTGATCCACTGGCCGAGCGAAGCCAAATAAGCCCGATTCTGAGCAAAGTACAAACCGGTGGCGCTGGAGTAGACGAACCCGGTGAACGCAATTTTTCCGGTCCAGTTGCTGTTGGTTTCGCCCGTGATGTTGCCGAAGGCGTCGTAGGTGATGGTGTCTTGCAGGTTGCCGCTGGAATCAAGAACATCGCGCACGGAGCCGAGGCGGTCGGTTAGCAGCCAAGCGGTCGATGCCAAGCCGCTGCGGGCGAGGGCGTTGCAGTTGGCGTCGAACAAGAAACGTTCAATGACGGTGCCGCTTCCGTCGAGTTGCATCACGACCGGGTTTGCTTGTTGATTGATGCCGGTGGTTGCGCTGGTTACATCGTGGACCCACGCTGTTACCGCTGCTGGCCCAACAGTCGGCGTCACGGTTTCGGAGAGCATGTCGCCGAATGGGTCGTAGACGTAGCTTACCGTTTGCAGAACAGCGCCGGCTAAGAAAAGGGGCTAAGAAAAGGGGACAGCGTACTTTTACAAGCCGAAGGGAAAAACAAAGGGGGAAAAACAAAGGGGTCGGGAGTCATTCCGGAACGACTCCCGACCTCGCTGTCCCCTTTTCTTGGCTTTTCACCGACCCAGTTTTCCGCGTCGCCTTTTTTCGTCCTGCATGTAGGCAGTGCCCGGATCACCGCTGCTGCCGAGGCGGTCGCTGGTTACATGATGATTGGAATCATAACCAAACGCTTCGTTCGACCAGCAACAGTTTCGAACATGCTGCAATACTTACTTTGCTAATCCTTTTCCGTCTTGATAGTGCATTGCGGCAATGCCGTACGCAATCGGTTCAAATCATTGACCGCCAAGCCGGATTTTCCTAAATCCAGATCTGTCAGTTCCTTCAAGCTGCTCAGAATTAACAACCCCTTCATAGTGACTGCATCGTCGCACAGTTTAATTGTCCGGAGCCCTTTCAGGTTTGCGATCCACTTCAAGCCTTCATTTGTAATCTTAGTAGCGGATACGTCAAGGTCCACCAATCGTTTCAATGCCTTAGCAGACGCCAAATGCTGCAGCCCTTCGTCTGTGACGCTCGTACCCTCAAGACTTAAGACTCTCAATGTTTCAATTCCGTCCAATTCGGCCAACCCTTTGTCCGTAATACAAGTCCGCCCAAGATGCAGCCTCCTGAGGTTATGGCATTCTTTGAGCCATTTTAGCCCCTCGTTCCCAATCGAGTTACAAGCAAGATTTAGTATTCTCAGATCAGTAAACTGAGGGAGCCCGCACATACCTTGACCAGATATTTTCGTATGAGACAAATTAAGCTCTTTAAGTTTTTTCATCCCTTCAAGACTTTTTAGTCCGGCGTCAGTAAATTGGGTTCCGGATAGTTCTAGAATTTCTAGATTAGTCAGCAAACGAAGACATTTAATACCGTTATCGGTGGCATGAGTGAATGATATTCTTAGAACACGAAGGTTAGTTAGATTGTCGAGGTCTTTCAGCCCTTTGTCAGTTAAAGGGATCCCCGTCAGATCGAGCATAGTGAGCAAATGCAATTCCTTTATGTGACACATTCCAACGTCTGTGACACGCGTTCGCCAAAGGATCAACTCGGCCAAGCATGGGAGTGACTTAATATGCAATAGCCCATCATCTGAAGTCTTAGTCAAAGTTAAATTCAAATATTCGAGCTTCTTAAGCTTTCCAACCTCGACCAACCCATCATTGGTAATCCTCGTCTTCGACAAATCCAATTGCCGCAAGGACTGCATTTCATTCAAGTACTTAAGACCGTTGTTGGTCACCTCGGTCCATGAGAGATCCAGGCGAATAATCGCCCGATTGCTTTTCATAGCAACCAAACTTTTATCGGTTATTACTGTATTGCCAAGAAATATGACGGAAAGTTCCGGAAGACGCGAGATGATTTCAGTCCCGGCATCCGTAACACGTGTCCCACTAAGATCGAGAAAAACTAGCTTCTCAAGTTTTGAAAGTCGCTCCAGACCGATGTCGGTTATATTGGTATCGTCGAGGTCTAGGCCAAAAGGAAATGATGGATTTGGCAAGTCTTTTAGATCTTGATCAGTAGTTGTTTTCTTCATTGAGAAAACCGGCAGTGATTCATCTGCAGTTCGGCCTTCCACCAAACGGGAAGTTGCTCCGCGCTCTGCGAACGCTGTTTTTACTCGTTCAAACTCATCTCTAACTGGATCGGCTGCTAAGTCGGATAAGACTGTGGACATAAACGCCAATGCAAGTAGATTTGAGACTAATTTTTTAGCGATCCGTCGCATTAATAGTTCTCCGAGCAACACCAGGTTTTTAGTGGATAGGAGCCAAGAATAGGCAATTATCTCACTTGGGGCTAAATAACAACAGGGAAAAGAAAAGGTGTCAGGACCTGCGTCCCCTTTGTTTTTCCTGGCCGTTAGAAACTCTATTACTCAGTCGTCGATTCTGTTTGTTGCATATCGTTGCCAGCCAAATTGTTCAATATCATCAGAACTAGCGATTTCTGCATCAAAATCAGAAGTCAGCGTGAGAAATTTTTTGGATACGTCATCAACCTCCAAAGGATTGACCCATCCTGACTCGCATTCTTCGCAATGAAGATATAAACATTTAGAAGTCAGGTTGTTCATAATAAACAAACGTCCTTGACGGTTGCAATTGCGACAGGTTGTGTACCAATAACGTGTCATCAAATGGCTCCTTAGGGCGACGGATAAGCAGTGTCGGGAAAAGAAAAGTTGCCTGTCCTGCCTGTCCCCTTTTCCGGGCGTCAATACATCTTTTCTTGCCCAAATATTCGCAGACATTCTGCTGAGCTCAACTCTTTCCCATCACGGCCAATGTAAACGACTTTGCGGTTCACGTCGTAAACTATCTCCAACCCCGACAAGGGATAAGAGGCGCCGAATCTTGTGGAGGGAAAAGAAAAGGTGTCAGGACCCGAATGGCACTTCCAACACATTTAGAGTACGCACCTTCCACACCCCGCTCGTCCTGAGCGTATTTGACGCGGCCTGAGATTGTTAGGCCGCGAATTTTCCGGCTGGGCTTGAAACAGCGGCGGACCTTCCTTATCCTGTCGATGTTTCCGGACCTTCCTTGTCCTCATGGCGTTCGCAATTCTGCGACGGACAGGGAAGGTCCCTTTATGGCATTCTATAGCCCGCACGGCCTCGGGTCGCGGTACAAAACATTTCTGCGCTGCCACGTTCAAGATGAAGGGCTCCCCTTCGCCAAGGCTTTGACCGAACTACAAATCGAGCAGGCGGCTCGGGCCGAGAATCTTTATTTCGGCGCCGACGAAGGCTGCGTCTATACCCCGGCGATGACGACTTGGGCTTTCGTCGGCCAATATCTTTCGGTTAGCACCACTTGTGTCACGGCCGTCGCGCGCGTCATGGTGCTGATGGTCGCTCTTGGCCGCGAACCTTGCTCGCCAGCGACCGGCGCGTACTGCAAGGCACGCGCGAAACTGCCGGAAGCTTTTCTTCGTCGTTTGACGGGTGAAGTCGGCAATGGCGTGGAAGACGAAGCGCCGGATTCATGGCGCTGGCGCAACCGGCGAACGCTGCTCGTCGATGGCTTCGAGACCATCCTCGACGACACCGAAGCCAATCAACACGAGTACCCGCAACCCAAAACGCAAAAGCCCGGACTCGGCTTTCCGATGATACGCGTGGTCGTGTTGCTGGCCGTGGCGACGGCCGTGATCATCGACGCGGCCATGGGCCCGTACGCAGGCAAAAAGACAGGCGAGACCGCGCTGTTTCGGCAATTGATCGAGCGGCTGCGACAGGGCGACATCGTCGTGGCCGATCGCTACTATTGCTCGTATTTCATGATCGCGTTGCTGCAACAACGCGGCGTGGATGCCACGTTTCGCCTGCATCAAAAGCGTCGGTACGATTTCCGCGGCGGCGAACGGCTGGGCCGCAACGATCACATCGTCGTCTGGCATCGGCCGCAGCGACCAACCTGGATGGACGAGGCGACCTACGCCGCCATCCCCGAAACCATGCGCATCCGCGAAACGCGTTTCGCGGTCGATGAACCGGGCTATCGCAGCAAGGAAATCATTGTGGCGACCACGTTGTTGGACCACGATACATACTCGCCCTCCGACATCGCGGATCTCTATCACCAACGGTGGCAGGCGGAACTCGATATCCGTTCGATCAAAACAACGCTCGGCATGGAGATGATTCATTGCAAGACGCCCGCGATGTCGCGCAAGGCGATATCGGCACACTTGCTCGGCTACAATCTGGTGCGCAAGACCGCTGCTCAAGCGGCTTGGCAAAAGAGTTTGACCCCAAGGCAAATCAGCTTTGCCGGCGCATTGCAAACCCTTGAAACGTTTCGTTGGTTGTTGATCGCCGGCGCCGACGACCAAATGAAATTTGTCTATCGAGTCTTGCTCGACGCCATCGCCACCCATCGCGTCGGCAGTCGGCCGGGCCGGGTCGAACCACGCCGAATCAAACGTCGCCGCGATCGCTATCAGAAGCTGGGCAAGCCCCGCGCTCAAGCGCGCCAAGCCGCCATGAACGGCCAGCACTAACACACCCGTGAATGCCGAAAATAAGTCAAAGGAGAAAATTAGAGTCGATTCCAACACTCAATATTTTCACGCTCGACTGGGGCGACGCGCCACCGGTGCGCACCCACCACTGCAGGCAGCATCTGTCTCCAACAACAAGTCGCCCAATCAGAAAACAGATGTACGCCGCCACTTGTCAAAACCGCAACATGTTGCTATGCAATATCTTGCGCAGGGAAGTGCCATTCGTGTCAGGACCCTTTATTCTGCTTCCTGTGGCTTTTTCGGGCGGCCGCGCGGCCGAAGCGTGCTTTCCAGCCCAAGCTTTTTCGCCGTTTTCTCAGCCCACGCCTCCTCGCCGAACGGCTGTCCGCGTTGAACACTTCTTCGTAAACGCTCTAGCTCTTCCTGTGTCTGCGGTTGATTGACGATCTCAATCCACTGGCTTGGCATGACTACGGGCCATGCACTTAGAAGAGGCGTCAGTTTTGGATCAGTCTGTTGCCGGCGCCACAAGCTTCCCCAACGCCAGTCTTCGGCCCGCGCTACGAGTTCGGCTCGCTGCGCATTCCGCTCGATATAACGGCAGACGACATAGAAATGGTCGTTCCCCGCGACAGGGAAAGATTTGAAACGACCCTGATAAAGATGACCGGTGCCAACATGGCGGTTGTGCGCATGCCAGCGCTGCGTGTGCGTCAATGTCAGGTAGTGGCCAAAGTCTGATAACTCGCCATCGGCACGCGGCCAAAGCAGCATGTGCCAATGATTCGGCATCAGGCAATAAGACAGTAAGCGCATGCCAGGCACGTGCGCCAATGCCTCGGCTAAAATCTGCTCAAACGCGACGTAATCGCCGTCTTTCAGGAAGATACGCGCTCGCCCGTTCGCCCGATTCAACACGTGATAAACATAGCCGCCCGCAGCGACTCGCAATGGTCTGCCCATGAACAAATCGTACGTTCCGACTAATGCATTGTCAATAAAAAAGGTGTCAGGACCCTTTGATTCCGCTAAGCGGAATCAAAGGGTCCTGACACCTTTTTTATTCTTTCAAATCCTCCGAATACGTCGTCTCGAACAGATATTTGCTGCCCTCGCCGGCATGGTTAATTAGTTCTTTTTTGAGACGCAGGCGGGCAGCTTGATAGCGGCCAGTGCCTTCGTGGAAGTAGACATCGCCTTCCAGCAACATCGGCAGTAGGGGAATCTGGTCGCTTACCTGCTTGGGCATCTCATTTACGGTTGTAGTGATGCCGATCGTGCTTAGGCCATTGACGGGTGCCCCGCTCTTATAGAGTTGTTTGGCCTCATACGTTTCGCCGGCGCCGTGCGGCGGGTCGAGTTTGATCGTGAAAGGTCGGTCCCACGATTGGCCGGGCGCCAAGCCGGAAGCAGGGAGAATGATTTTGAACGGAAGCTCGGCAGCGAAGCGAGCCGACGAACTGAACTTGCTCTCCTTCACCTCGATGACTTTGCCGAAGGCATCAACGCGAATGACCGCCAGCACCGGGCCGATGAGCTTGGCCATTTCCTCTTTGTTCAGACTGTCGGGCAGAGCGGAATCGAAGACCTCTGCCATGCCGCCGGGCGGTTTGCGTTCCCAGCGCATCGACGCGATCGTCATTTCGAAGGTAGCTGTCCCTTTGGCATCGACGTCGGTGGTGCGCCAGTGGCGGGCGACCGTATGCCGCGTAACTAATTCAGTTTCGACCGGTTTGCTCGTCTTTTCGTCGACGAGCGTCTCCGTCACTTTCGTGTACTGTACAATGTTGTAAACGAGCACCTGCCCTTTCACGAATTTAAAGCGAGCAGGCTCGGCCGACGCGCTGGCTGTCAGCAAAAAACCAAAGGCAAGTGTCAAACAGAGAAAACGAAGCATCACGGATCTCCTTGTTACTGGGCTGGGAGAAATAGCACGGGTAGGCAATCGCGGCTAGACGATTTTTTTTAACCCTGCGTCGGCTGCGTTTCTCGCGTGCACACTCAAGGATGCCAAATTGACAGGAAAGACGATTCGCATCAAGGAATCCGAAATATCGGGGCATCAATCTTATCGTTGCAAACATAACTTATTCAATAGTTTACGTCCAAAACGACGGCAGTTTTCCGGCTCGGCACGGATATTGCAAAATGATGTGCAACGTTTCGAAAATAAGCGATCTTAAAACTAAAACATGTCCAGTATCAGTTGAGCGATGGCGGCCGAGCCTCTCAATCACGGCAAGCTTTCGCTTCAAGAAAGGTTGAAAATAAACCATGGCTAAAGAGAAAATCATCGGCATCGACCTTGGCACGACGAACTCGGTCGTCGCCGTGATGGAAGACACCGGCGAAGTCAAAGTTATTCCCAATCAGGAAGGAAATCGGCTGACGCCGAGCGTTGTTGCCTTTACGGATAAGGGCGATCGCCTAGTTGGCGATCCGGCCAAGCGACAAGCGATCACGAACCCGCGGCGTACGGTCTATTCGATCAAGCGCTTCATGGGCCGGCGTCACCGCGAAGTCGATCAAGAAGAGAAGCTGGTTCCCTATAAAGTGGTCGGCGGGCCTGAAGAGCTGGTCAAAGTCGATATCGACGGCAAACCGTTCACGCCGCCCGAAATCTCGGCGATGATTCTGCGCAAGCTGAAAGAATCGGCCGAGGCCTATTTGGGCCACACGGTGCGCAAGGCGGTCATCACCGTACCGGCATACTTCAACGATGCCCAGCGCCAAGCGACCATCGATGCCGCATCCATTGCCGGTTTCGACATCGAATGGGAGATCGAAGACCCAAAGACGAACAAGAAGACCAAGCAGCGCATGCGCATCATCAACGAGCCGACCGCCGGCGCGCTGGCCTATGCCTTCGACAAGAAGAAGAATCAAAAGATTGCTGTGTTCGACCTCGGCGGCGGCACCTTCGACATCTCCGTGCTATCGGTCGATGATGAAGGCACCTTCCAAGTGAAATCGACCAATGGCGATACGCACTTGGGCGGTGATAACTTCGACGATGTGCTGATAGACTGGCTGGCCGACGAGTTCAAGAAGGAAAACAACGTCGATCTGCGCAAAGATCAGATGGCCCTGCAGCGTCTGAAGGAAGCGGCTGAGCGCGCCAAGAAAGACCTGTCGCAGGCGGCCAACACGGACATCAACCTACCGTTCATTACGGCGATCGATGGCGTGCCGAAGCATATTATGCTGTCGCTGTCGCGGACGAAGTTCGAGCAGATGGTCGAACACCTCGTCGAACGCTGTAAGAAGCCGATGATACAGGCGCTCCAAGATGCAGGCATGAAGCCTAACCAGATCGACGAAATCGTGATGGTCGGCGGCATGACGCGCATGCCGCGCATCCAGACCTTGGTGAAGGAAATCTTCGGTAAGGAAGGCCATCGAGGTGTGAACCCGGACGAAGTCGTTGCTATTGGAGCAGCGGTCCAAGGGGCTCAGTTGTTGCTCGGCAGTCAGTCGTCTATCTTGTTGCTCGATGTGACGCCGCTGTCGCTCGGCATCGAGACCATGGGCGGCGTGATGTCGGTGCTCATTCCCCGCAACACGACGATTCCGAAGAAAGCGAGCCAGGTCTACACGACGGCAGCCGACAACCAGCCGGGCGTCGAAGTGCAGGTGTACCAGGGCGAACGGCCGATGTCGGCCGACAACAAGAAGATCGGCGAGTTCCACCTCGATGGCCTGCCGCCCGCGCCGCGCGGCACACCGCAAATCGAAGTGACGTTCGATCTCGATGCGAACGGCGTTCTCAATGTTACCGCCAAAGACCTTGGCAGCAACAAAGAACACAAGATCCGCATCGAAAATTCGAACGGAATGAACTCCGAAGAAATCGAAAAGATGAAGCGCGATGCGGAGCTCCATGCCGACGAGGACAAGGCGAAGCGCGAGTTGGCCGACGCTCGCGTCCATGGCCAGAGCATGATCCATCAGATCGAACGCTCGATGAAGGACCTCGGCGAAAAGGTTACCGAAGCCGACAAGGCGCCGATCAACGCGGCCATCGCCAAGGTCAACGCAGCGGTGGCGGGGTCCGATGTCGCGGCCATTAAGGCAGCAGTGGGCGAGTTGGAACAGGCCTCGCAGGCAATGGCCCAACACGTTTACGCCAAGGCGGCTCCAAGCGGCGCCGAGGGCGCTCCGCCGACGCATGGCGCTGGCCCAAAGGCCGGCGACGACGTCGTCGATGCCGAGTTTGAAGTGAAGAAGTAAGTATTGGAAACCGACCGCAGTGAGCCGTGCATGGAGTAAGCTAACTTTGCTTACTCCAAGCACGGCTTTTTCGTCTTGATCCTTCCTCACACAAACTGAATAATAGCCGTATGGTTTCTGAAACCGAACTACCTTTCAGCGATGTTATTCCGCCTGAACTTGAAGCGGACACAAACGCTGTCATGCAAAAATTGATGACTGGCAATCCTTTGAATGCCGAATCGTATAGTCGGATTCGGGAGAGGGCCGACCGCATTCGTACCGAAGTTTTTCGGAAGCACGGCTTACTCGATATTGGCGTGCCTTCTATTCGTGAACTACGGGACAGCGAATGAGGTATGTCCTCGATTCGAACATTGCATTCAAATGGGAAGTTGCCGAAAGCGCACTCCGACAAAGCCATCCGGCTGAGAGACGAAGCACGTCAGGGGTATCACGATCTCATCGCTCCCGATTTCTTTTCTGTGGAAGTTGCGCATTCTCTGTCAAGAGCCGAGCGACAGGGTCGGCTTTCACCTGTGGACGGCTGGGCACTTTGGTTAGGGATCATGGCCGATGCTCCTGTTCTGCTTCCACACCTTCCGTTAATGCCGCGCACTTACTCGATATCGTCAGCAACGCGGCATGGTGTTTATGACTGCGTCTATGTTGCCTTGGCTGAAGAACAGGGAATCGAGTTCGTGACTGCTGATGAGAAGCTCGTAAATAAGCTAGGGAAGCAATTTCCGTTTATCGTATCATTGTCGTCACTTTTACCATGACCCCCTCCGACCCCATCCTAGAAGGCCTCGTAACGACCGTTGGCCCCGATGGTTCGCCGCATCTCGCGCCGATGGGTCCGCGAATAAGCGTCGATCAACGGCGCCTGTTGCTCCGGCCATTCCCGACATCGCAAACCTTCCGCAATCTAAAAGCAAATGGCGCCGGTGTTTTTCACGTTGTCGATGATGTCCTGCTGCTGGCCAAGGCAGCATTGGGTGAAGCGAAAACGCCTCCCGTGCGTCGAGCCGAACGGATCAACGGATTTATACTCGTTGATGCGTGCCGATTCATGGAGTTTGTCGTGCGCTCGCTCGATGAAACGGGCGAGCGCGTTCAGATCGAAGCGGAAGTCGTTCACGCGGGAACCCAGCGTGATTTCTGGGGCTTCAACCGCGCAAAGCATGCCGTTCTCGAAGCAGCGATCCTCGCGACGCGCTTGCATCTGCTGCCTCATCCGGAAGTAAAGGCCGAGTACGACAAGATCGCTATTATCGTCGATAAAACAGGCGGCGAAGGGGAACGCGAAGCCTTTGCCTATCTTCAGGAACATCTCAAACGCACGTGCAAAGAGGCGCTGTCATGACGGTCGTTGAAGCGCCAACGCGCCTGCACTTTGGCCTTTTGTCCCTGCCGGTCGCAGGAATTGAAACACCGCCGGATCAGCGTCTCTACGGCGGCGTTGGCCTGATGATCGATTCGCCGAAGGTCGTCGTGAAGGCTCATCCAGCTAAGGCATGGCTCACCTCAGGGCCTGATGCCGACCGCGCCTTGGTATTCGCCAAGAAGTTTGTCTCTACCCTTCCATCCGAAGCACGCCAGCCATTTGCCATCGAAGTTATGCAATGCCCGCCGGCCCATGCCGGCCTGGGCAGCGGCACTGCATTGGCCCTGGCTGTCGCCCAAGCGCTGGCAAACGAAGTCGGTCGCGGCGACTGGTGCGCCATGGAGCTTGCCGAACGCGTGGACCGTGGCCTGCGCTCGGCGGTCGGCGTTCATGGCTTCGACGAAGGCGGCTTCATCGTCGAAGCGGGGAAATTGCAAGGCGAGCCAATTTCACCGCTCGTCGGTCATTTTGAGTTCCCGACCGAGTGGCGAATTCTGTTGATCACACCCGATTATGTGCCGCAGTGGCATGGGTCGCTCGAGCGAAAAGCCTTCGAGCAGATCACCCGCAACAACCCGATCGACATGCTCTGCCGCCTTATCGTGACGGGCCTTATTCCCGCTCTCGCCGCCTGGAACATCGACGCGTTTGGCGTGGCTCTGCACGAATACAACGTCAAGGCCGGCGAGGCGTTTGCCGACCAACAGCAGGGACCTTATGTGAGTTCCGCAGTGGCCGAGGTCATTGCTACGTTGCAACGATTGAGGGTAAAAGGCGTCGGCCAAAGTTCATGGGGGCCAACAGTGTTCGCCGTGCTTGAGAGTCAGGAACGAGCTGAGAAATTAGTCAAAGATCTACGGGGTAAATATCACACATCGATTACACATGCAGCAGCTTGTGGAAGCCGGATTTGTTAGGAATCTTGTACGGAAGCCACTGCGAACCTAAGCGCAGACAAAAAAAGTCACATAAACCCCAAGCGTTTGGTTCGGGTTGTGTGACTTGCTTATTTCAAAGGCGGCGGCGGGGGCGCCATCGGGGCCTTTAGGGTGCCTTTGATTGTCGGATCGGCCGACTTAATCTGTTCGGCGGGCGTTGGTTCCTTTTTATCTCGGCATCCAAACATGAGCGCCATGATGGTGATAAGACAGCCCCATTTTCGCATCATAAAATTCTCTCGGCTTACAGGCAGAAACGTATCAAGGATCGATGTCGCTCGCGGGATAGTATTGACCCTCGGCTATGCCCGTGGCGAAAATATACGATGTGTAGCCGGGACTCGAGGGAGAAAGATTTTTGCGTGCCCCGGCGACATGGCCGTCTGCCCAAACAAAGTTCACGATGTTCGGATGCTTGCTGCTGAAGTTGTACCAGGCGGAATCTGCCGTGGGGTTGATGCCGGGGAAGGTGGCGATCGTGCCGCAGCCCATCCAAGCGCCGGCATAATTACGCGGGGCGAGTTCGGAGTCGGCGAGCCATTCGCCGAACAAGAGCGTCGTGCTCGCGCCGTCGCTTACGTTGACGTTCACGGCCGAACGGTTAGAGAAAGCTCCGGTGTAGACATCATAATTCGGGTCATTGACGGTGCCAGAATAACCTGCCACGCCAATGTAATTCGTCCGTCCCAAATTAGGGCAAGTCGTTGGATCTTTGTAGTCGGCACTCAACGAGACGCTGCCGATGAAGATGTCGCTACGGTAAGTCACCATATTGATAAGCGTGCCGGTGATATTGCTATAAGGATCATCCGATGGGCATAAAAAGGTTTTGATCTTCGTATTCGCTGCCTGCCAGGCGCTGTCGTAATTATAGTAAGCCGGGTAGGTGGCACTTAGACTTAGATAGTCACTCGGGAGGCCGCTCATCATTTGCGCGTGAAGGTTCCCTTGTTCGAGATAGGGGAGCAGGTAAGTGAGCGCGCCGACGAGCTGAACCTGCGTCGAATCGGGAATAGCGCCGAGATCGGGCGTGGACCCTAAATATCCGGGCGGCAGGCAGCCGTTGTCGGCCGCATAAAGATGGCAGGCAATGCCGATCTGCTTGAGATTGTTCGTACATGAAGATCGCGCAGCCGCCTCGCGGACTTTCTGCACGCCGGGCAGCAATAGGCCGACAAGCAGGCCGATGATCGCAATGACGATCAGCAATTCGACCAGAGTGAACGCGCGGACGGCGCTCCGATTTCGAATGCGTTGGGTCAACCTCTCACCCTCGGGAAACCGGCGAAGCTTGAAGGTTCATCGTTTCTTCATTAAGACATGGATTCCTGCTTTATACAACATTTTTCCAGACGGAATCGGAATTTGGCGATTCGCCCGAGCGCGGCAGCTAGTTATGGCAGACTCTTGGCGAGCCAGGAGCGCACTGCGCCTGGAGAAATCCGCGGGAGCTTTCGTAACCCGGCAATTCAACAGGAAGAATTTCGCGCAAAGCCGCAAAGCCGCAAAGAAAAGCCAAGCAGGGTGCCTTTGATCTGCCATTGCGTCTTGGCGGCTCTGCGGCTTTGCGCGAGAATGTCTTTGATTTTTGCATAGAACTTTCTCCCGGCTTGCCAATAAACTTTCACGCTTGAATCTTCCATCCTGTAAATCCTGTTCATCCTGTCCGAGATCAAGCGTGGCATCGAGTCAGCAAATCAGAACGGACAGGATTTACAGGAGAAACAGGATAGATCTGCCTTTTCTTCTTCGTGTCTCTGCGGCTTTGCGAGAAAATGTCTTTGATTTTTGCATAGAACTTTCTCCCGGCCTGCCAATAAACTTTCACGCTTGAATCTTCCATCCTGTAAATCCTGTTCATCCTGTCCGAGATCAAGCGTGGCATCGAGTCAGCAAATCAAAATGGAAAGGATTTACAGGAGAAACAGGATAGATCTGCCTTATTCTTCTTCGCGTCTCTGCGGCTTTGCGCGAGAATGTCTTTGATTTTTGCATAGAACGTTCTCCCTACTCGCCAACAGACTTCAATCGAGAAGCTTGTTTTATGCCTCCAGCAAACGATCCCATCAAGATGTTGCGGCCGCGCCGGAAGATCACCGGCATGTCGGCCATTCTGCTTCCGTTCACTGCAGCCGGCGATATCGACTGGAAAGGGTTTACCGACCATGTTGAACGGACTGCGCGCGCCGGCCTCACCCCGGCCGTCAACATGGATACCGGTTACGGCAACCTGCTATCTCCGGGCGATAAGCAAGCTGTGCTACAAGCGACGCACGCAGTCTTGGGTACACGTTCGTTTGTCGCCGGCGCATTTGTCAAGGATAAGCCGGGGGACCGCTTCGACCGCGATGCCTATGCCCGCGAAATGGATGCGATCACACGGCAGGGCGGCATACCTGTCATCGTGCAGTCGTATGGGCTGACAGCTCAAGATGATTCCAATCTGATCGCCTCCTATGCCGAGCTCAGCCGGCTTTGCGATCGTTTCATCGGCTTCGAACTGGGAACGATGTTTGCCCCTTTCGGCAAAATTTATTCGCTCGATGTCTATGCGGGCCTGATGGCAGTCAAGCAGTGCATCGGGGCCAAGCATTCATCGCTCAATCGCGAACTCGAATGGCAGCGGCTGCAACTTCGCGACCAGAACCGGCCCGATTTTCACGTTTTCACGGGCAACGATCTCGCAATCGATATGGTAATGTACGGCAGCGATTACCTGCTTGGCCTAAGCACCTTCGCCCCCGATCTCTTCGCTGCCCGCGATCGTTGCTGGGAGTTGGGAGATTCCCACTTCTTCGAACTCAACGACGTATTGCAGTACCTCGGCTTCTTCGCATTTCGCAACCCCGTGCCGGCCTACAAGCATTCGGCAGCCATGTTCCTGAAACTTCGCGGCTGGATCGGCTGCGATTCCACCCATCCGCAAAGCCCCATTCGCCCCGACAGCGATCTCCCAGTCTTGCGCGAGATTGTGACATTAGTTGATAATCTAGCCGGCCCAGCGGCGTAAGCCGCCCTGCATTGACGGAACCCGATTGCTCACGCAATTCGGCTTGCCCCGGCGAACGACATTTCAATTTCTCATCGCGCGTTTTCCCACGATTTTCTCGCAAAGTTCCTTCTGGAAATATTTCCGGAATATTAACCGATAGCCCTTTCCACCCTTTTTCGAAGCTCTGCATCGAAGCATGATCGTCTGACTGTTGATTCCGCATTCCGAAATCCGAATTCCGCATTTCCCCCGTGCGTTTTCCCGCGATTTTCTCGTGTTTCGCCTTCGGGAAATATTTCCCGAAGGCGGTACGTCAGAATGACAAGCAATTAAACGTCGAGTGTTTGAATTATCTTCATTCCGCAATCCGAATTCCGCATTCCGAATTTGAAGCGCGCGTTTTCCCACGATTTAATTGGAAAGGCCCTTCAGGAAATATTTCCTGAAGGGTCTCCCTTTGGGTGGGGACTGGCCTCCCGGCCTGTCCACTGGCGCAGTATCAGCCGCGAGGCAGAGCCTCGACGACCCGTTACGCGGCAGAGCTGTGTAACGAGATTGAGCGCGCAGCCCTCCTCGTTTGACGCTCCCGCGTCGAACGTCTTCTTTGACGCTCTCGCGTCGATAACGCGACATACTAGCTTAGGTGCGCTCAAAATGGGAAATGATTTTTCGTTGTGCGCTGAGATCGTTTTTGTCGAGAAAGGCTTAGGCCGGCGCCCATCCGCAACCCCGATCATTGACCCCATCTAGCGGGACAAGTACCATAAACGTCCATGAAGGTTCGGGAAATTATTCAGCGTCTCCGTGCCGATGGCTGGTATCAAATTAAGTCAACCAGCGGTCATCGCCAATTCAAACACCCTACCAAACCGGGTCGGGTGTCCGTAGCGGGCAAGATGAGTCACACGATCCGTTTGGGAACGCTTGCAAGTATATACAGGCAGGCCGGCTGGTCTGATTGAGGGAAACGTCATGAAGCGATACGCGATTGTGGTTGAAGATGCAGGTGAAAACTGGTCGGCGTACGTACCCGATCTGCCGGGTTGCATTGCGACCGGGGACACGAAAGCCGAAACGATTGTGCTGATCCGCGAGGCAATCGAAATGCATATCGAAGGGATGGTCGAAGACGGTCTGCCGATTCCCGAGCCATCGAGCGCGGTTGAGTATATGGAGATCAATGCCTAGAGCTCGAGTGGACTTTCCGGTCGGCCGATACCGGAGAAGCCGTGCCAAGTCATTACGGGTGAGGGACCGACTATGAATGAAGCCAACTCGAACGCGGACCTGTTTAGCGCTCTTCAGTTCTTATCCGAAACCATTCCCGAGATGCGCGCGGGCCAACTCATGGCCGCCATCGGGGAACTTTGCGCCGACATCCATGGCCGAGGTCTTGGGGACGCCACCGATGCCGAGTTGCTGGAAGCCGTATGGCAATTTCAGAATAACTTCGAGAAGGCGGCTCTCGCGGGGGTTGGATAAAGCAGGCGCAGCACCTGCAGAAGGAAATCGAAAACTTCACTCAGCAGGCTGAGATCTGCGAGGGATTAGCCCCAAGAAAGGCAGCGGGTGGACCATGAATCCTGCAATCGGCTGTATCGCAGACACCCTTCGCTTGTTGC
Organism: uncultured Planctomycetota bacterium; assembly: GCA_963718635.1. Lineage (GTDB taxonomy): Bacteria > Planctomycetota > Planctomycetia > Gemmatales > Gemmataceae > JAIOQJ01. The sequence continues at coordinate 2,062,960 of OY970367.1, forward strand.
TGGAAGAGGCTAACGAAGCACAGGACTCAGCCGTTGCGAAACGCGGCAGCCCGGGCGAAGCATTCGGGGTCGGCAGATCAGAAGCGCTTGCCGAATCTTTGCACACCTGGGCCAATCAGCTGCAAACCTTCGGTCTCGACGGCCAGCTTAAGGGCATTTGGGAAGAGCTGGTCGCGTTTTTGACCAAGAGAGGTTTCGGCAACTACTTGCGAGCTACCGGATGTTCCAGCTAAACGAGATGATGCCAGCATGGACTTAATTGCAAACGGGGTTGTGAGGTAAAAAGCTTTAGTATTCGGAATAGCAACTGTGTGGGCCAAATCAATTTCAAAACCTTTGACATGGGTCGGCGAGCGACGTTCCATTCGGAACATACACTTCAAGGGCTCGCTGCCACCCCGCTTGCCGGGGTGGGGCGAGAGTTCGTCGCTAGCATAACCTCGCCGTCGCCGAGACGCCGCCACCCCGCTTGCCGGGGTGGGGCGCGGGTTCGTAGCTAGACAAGACCCCAATCGTAAAGCGTCGCAACTCGGAGCCGAAGCCGATGCCCGATCTCACGCCGATCTACAGCGCCGACAACTGCTCATTTGCCGGCTCGTTACGTTGGGGTCTTAGCATCTTTTGGCGTAACCCCGTTGCCGACTCCAATTGGATCAGTCGACTTCGACAGGCTTTGGAACCCGATGGCATTCGGCTACTAAGTCATCGGCTCAAGAACGATTCCACCAGCCAGCTTTCGCTCAGCACGCTCCCCAACGTTACGCCGATCTTTCTCGTCAATCGAGTCAAAGGGCGACTTCAGTACCTCGTCCGGCATGATCGCCCAAAAGCATTTCAACGAAATTACGCTCTGCGCAGCTTCGGCCCGGCCACGCGGACGGCCGTGGAACGTTACATTGCTGGGCAAGTGAGTCATCACCTGCCGGCCGATGAACGCGTTGAAGCCCTACTGCAACAATTCCAGATTGCTCAACCAAAGGTCGATCTGTCGCGCTGCCGCAAAACGGCGCATGCGCTCTACTGGTACAACCTGCATGTCGTTCTCGTCCATCGCGAGCGTTGGCGCAACATCGATGAAGTGGTGTTGGGCCGGGTGCGTGACATGATCGAGCGTGTCTGCCGCTTGAAAGGGCTAGCGCTGTCGCGAGCAGGAATTCTGCCAGACCATGTGCATCCGGCGCTTGGCTGCCCACTTGAGATAGCGCCGGCGGATATTATGCTGACGTTTCTCAATAACTTGGCTTATGTGCATGGGATGAAAGCGGTTTTCCAATTTGGCGCCTATGCAGGAACGTTTGGCGAATATCATCAAGGCGCCGTGAAGAACGAAGACGTATGGGCGGAGGATGAAGAAGGTGAAGTCAAACCATGAACGTGCGCTCCACCCCGACAAGCGGGGTGGCGGCGAGGACTAGACGAAGGGTGTTCTAGCGACGAACTCTCGCTCCACCCCGGCAAGCGGGGTGGCCGCGTCTCTGCGATAAGGCGAGGTTTTCTAGCGACGAACGTGCGCTCCACCCCGGCAAGGCAAGCGGGGTGGCGGCGAGGCGGAGACGACCAGTGTTCTGGCTACGAACGTGTGCTCCACCCGGCAAGCGGGGTGGCGGCGAGGCTCATATCCCCATTTTCCCTTTCTTGCACTCTGCAACGGCCTTGGATAGACTACCCTTCGTTCGGCAGGCTAACCGTTTCAGGTACTTCTAGACCAAGACTCATGACCTATCCCCGTATTTCGTCGTTCAAGACCGCGACTGAGTTTCGTGATCGGCTGGACGATCTGGGCATCACGCTACCGTTGGACGACCTCGTACTGAGCGGGCCGTCGTCGCCGTTGGCTCGACCTTTGCGCCGGGTGCGTGGGACGATCGGCAACCGCTTTGCCATCTTGCCGATGGAAGGCTGGGACGGCACGGAGGATGGCAAGCCGACCGAGTTGACGCAGCGTCGCTGGGGCAACTTCGGCCGTAGCGGCGCCAAGCTTATTTGGGGCGGCGAGGCGGTGGCTGTGCGCCACGATGGCCGGGCGAATCCGAATCAATTGGTCATCAACGAAGCGAATGAAATCAGTTTGGCTGAGTTGCGTCAAACTTTGGTCGATGCTCATCGCCAGTCATTCAACAAGGTTGATGACTTGCTTATCGGCCTTCAATTGACACATTCAGGACGTTTTGCTAGGCCTAATGATCGTAAAAAGTTGGAGCCGCGGATCGCCTATCGGCATCCACTGCTCGATGCCCGGTGCGGTATCGTCGATGATGGTCCGGTGCTGAGCGATAGCGACATGGCCCGGCTCGTCGATGACTTTATCCAGGCGGCCAAGCGGGCGGCGAAGATTGGCTTTCAGTTTGTCGACATCAAACATTGTCACGGCTATTTAGGTCACGAATTTCTCTCGGCCATTGATCGCCCCGGCGATTATGGCGGCAGCCTCGAAAATCGGACGCGCTTTCTGCGCGACATCGTAGCCGGCATTCGCGCCGAGGCGCCGACCCTGGAAGTGGGCGTGCGCGTCAGCATCTTTGACTTCATGCCCTTCGAGCGCGGCCGCGATGGCGTTGGCGTGCCTGCCACCAAAGGCGATTACCCCTATACCTTCGGCGGCGATGGAACGGGCTTGGGCATCAGCCTGGGTGAGCCGCACCTGTTCCTGAAACTGCTCGTTGAACTTGGCATCGAGCTCGTCTGCATTTCCGCAGGGAGCCCTTACTACAATCCGCACATTCAAAGGCCGGCTATTTTCCCGCCGTCGGATGGCTATCTACCGCCGGAAGATCCGCTCGTCGGCTGTGCCCGACAGATCAATACGACAGCTTTCTTGAAGGCTCGGCACCCGAAGCTGATTTTCGTCGGCACGGGCTACTCGTATCTGCAAGATTGGCTGCCCAATGTGGCGCAACGGCTCATCCGTGAAGGAAGCGTCGATTTTGTCGGGCTCGGGCGCATGGTGCTTTCCTATCCGGAACTCCCAGCCGACGTCATGGCCGGGAAAACGCTCGAGCGCAAGCGCATCTGCCGCACGTTCAGCGATTGCACTACGGCGCCGCGCAATGGGCTTGTTTCGGGCTGCTATCCCCTCGATCCGTTCTACAAAGAGCGTCCCGAGCGCATTCAGTTGAACGAGATTAAACGCGCGTAGGCACTTCGTATTTCGCACGGAACCAACCGAGATTTCTCAATGACCCCTACGCGCCTTTCCATTGTGGAATCCACCTTGCTCGTCATTGACGTGCAAGAGAAGCTCTTGCCGAAGATCCCGGGCGCCGACAGCTTGGTCGATAACGTCTGTTTCTTGATTGATTCGGCCCTATTGCTGCAGGTTCCCCTTTGCGCGACTGAGCAATACCCGCAAGGGCTCGGCTCGACGCAGGCCGAGATCGCGCGACGGCTGCCGGCTATCTTGCCCGGCAAAGTCACCTTCAGCTGCTGCGGTACGCCGGGCCTTGTTGAGGTGCTGCGCGCGTCGGGGCGCTCGCAGGTCGTCTTATGCGGCATGGAAAGTCATGTCTGTGTGCTACAAACAGCGCTCGACCTTTTGGCGGAAGGGATGAAAGTCTTTTTCGCCGTCGATGCCGTACAAGCGCGTGATCCTCTAGACCACGTTGTCGCGATGCGCCGGCTCGAATTAGCGGGGGCGATTCCGACGACGGTCGAGACGGTCGTATTCGAATGGCTTGGCAGCGCGAACCACCCTCAGTTCAAAACTATCAGCAAGATGATTCAAAAACGGATGGCAAGGAACGGCCCGGAAACGTAAACCATCTAAATACTCTCGCCTTAACGGAGCATGGTGCGATGGCGATTCCCGGTCAATTGAACCCGCCTACCCGTCTACTGTTGGGGCCCGGCCCGAGCGATGCCCACCCGCGCGTGCTCTCGGCTATGACGACGCCGCTGTTGGGTCATCTCGATCCCTATTTCCTCGAACTTATGTTCGAAACGCAGCAGATGCTCCGCGACGCCTATCAAACGAAAAACGCTCTTACCTTTCCGGTCAGTGCGACAGGCATGGCCGGCATGGAAACTTGCCTCGTCAATCTCATCGAGCCGGGCGATCGCGTGGTGATCTGCGCTAAGGGCTTCTTCGGCCAACGCATGATCGAAGTCGGCGGCCGAACCGGCGCTCAGTTGACCATTCTCGAAAAGACCTGGGGCGACGTCTTCGATCTCGATCAGCTTCGCGAAACGTTGCAGCGGGTTCGGCCCAAGCTTCTGTGCATCGTTCACGCGGAAACCTCGACCGGCGCCTGGCAGCCGATTGAAGCGCTCGGCAAGCTCTGCCACGAATTTGACTGCCTGTTGATGACCGACGCGGTCACGTCGCTCGGTTGCATCCCTTTGAATCTGGATGCTTGGGAAGTCGATGCCGTCTTTAGTTGCTCACAGAAAGGTCTCGGCTGCCCGCCCGGCTTATCTCCCATCAGTTTCAGCCCACGCGCTGAAGAATCGATGGCTAAGCGCAAAACGAAGGTGCAGAGCTGGTACTTCGACCTGACGGCGATCCGCACTTACTGGGGCAGCGATCGCGCGTATCACCACACCGCGCCGATTTCTATGATCTACGCGCTTCGCGAAGGGCTGCGCCTGTTGCTGGAAGAAGGCTTGGAAGCACGGTGGAAACGCCATACGCGCAACCACGTCGCTCTGAAAGCGGGCTTGACGGCGCTTGGCCTGCAATACACCGCCAAAGAAGGCCATCAACTGCCTCAATTGAATGCAGTACGCATCCCGGCCGGCATTGACGACCTGACCGTTCGCAAGCGCATGCTTTCCGAGTTTGGCATCGAAATCGGCGGCGGCCTAGGCGATTTCAAAGGCAAAGCCTGGCGCATCGGCCTGATGGGTTACAACAGCCGGCCGAACTGCGTCTATCAAGTGCTCGCAGCTCTCGAACAATGCCTGGGCGCGTCCGGCGTAGCGATCCAGCCGGGTTCGGGCGTGGCGGCGGCGGAGAAGGCGTATCTGAGTTGAAAGTGAGCAGGCGAGCCGCGTTAGCCGAGACGCGGGGCTTTGCGCAGCGGAGCGATTTCGGCAGGAAAGCGCTCCGCTGCGCAAAGCCATTGCGGTCGCGGCTTCATTCTATATTGATCTTGCGCAATTGCAGCCGCAGCGCGGCGATCCCTTTCGGCGTAATCGCTTTGCAGCCGCTGATGCCGAGGTCCGTGAGAGTTTTGATTTTGGCGATTTCCCTCAAGCCGAGATCAGTGATCGCCGTATTGCGCAGATAGAGATGGGTAAGCGGCATCTTAAACAGTTCTTTTAAGCCGGCATCGGTAATTCGAGCGTCATCGATATTCAGCTCTTCGAGTTCCAAGCCGACCAATTGCTTCAGGCCGGCGTCGGTGACGCGCAATTGATCGAGATTGAGCCAGCGCAGATCTTTAGCAGCGGCCACATCTTTCAGACAGGCCTCGGTGAGGCGATTTTTGGCCAGATTCAGATAGGTCAATTTGCTGATGCCGGCCAGGGGCTTTAGACCCTCATCGGTGATGCGCGTATTTTCCAATACGAGGTGCCGAAAGCGCCGGCAGCCCGGCCAAGTCCTTTAGACCATCATCGCCAATGCGGGTCCCTTTCAGTTCGAGTCGTTGGAGCGTGCGGATCTGGGCCAGCGCCTTTGCACCTTCATCGCCGATTTCCGTGCTGTTCAGAAAGAGCGAGCGTAGCTCCAAGCCCGCCAGATCTTTGAGGCCGCCATCGCTGATTTTCGTGCCGTTCAGGTTGAGCGTTGCCAGCTTTTTCAATTCGCCCAAGTCTTTCATGCCGGCATCGCTCACTTCCGTTCTCGCTAAGCCCAGAGAGCGAAGTTCCTTCAGAAGCATAAATCGCGCACAGAACTATCGGTAACGCGACGGCAACGGCTCAGATCGAGCGCTTGCAGATCTTTCAACTGGTCGATTTGGCGTAGCCCATCAGTGGTGACGCGCGTTCCCGCCAGATCGAGCAGGCGAAGATCTTTGCACAAAAACAACTCGCGCAGGCCGTCGTCGTCAATGCCGCCGACTCCATGCAGGCTCAGCATTTGCAGCCCTTTGAGATTCGGCAGCGTCTTCAACCCCGCATTGGTGACCTTTGTTTTGGTCAGGTCGATGCCGAGCGCGGCATCCGATTTGGGAAATTTCGCCAGGACTTTATCGTCTGCGTTCGTGAAACGTAGCACGTTCACCTGACTGGTTGTCGGGTCGATTTTCTTTTTTGAATCGGTGACGATCGCGCCGGTTTCGGACAGTTCGAAGCGGTCGATTTCGACGAGCGCTCCTCCCAGTAGCTTCAGGGCCGCAATGGTCACGGCAGGCTCGTTTGCCTTTTTTGGCTGGGCAAGAGCGGCTATCCCGAAAAAAAGGAGGATCAATGCTGAGAGAGTGCGGACCATGAAGGGCTCCACGAGTGAACGTTGGCGGCTGGCTGGAATGTTGAACCCATTCTAGCGACAGGAGGGCGCTTTGTTAGCCGGACGCGCCAGCGACGGAGTTTGCATATTGTTAGCCGGATGCGCCAGCGACGGAGTTTTGGTTATTTTTACGCCCCGGCGACTTCGTCGCATCCGCCGTGCTGGCGCGTCCGGCCAACAAAACCGGACGCTTCTTGTTCGTCCTGCAGATCCCGTCCCTAACGTAAACCGCCTTTAGCCGCGAGGCGAAAGCTTTGCGCAGTGGAGCTATGGTTTGGCGAGCCGTACTGCGTGAGCAGTTGGGTTCTGTCATTGCCCGGTAGCCTACTCGGCTCGCCCTGATTGATCGCGTGCACGCTTGGCTGCCGAAAAAGCTCCGCTGCGCGACATCTCCGCATCGACCAACGAGTTTTCGTTTTCTCCTACGCGCGTTTTCCCACGATTTTCTCGCATTTCGCCTTCGGGAAATATTTCCCGAAGGCGGTCCGTCAGAATGACCGGCGATTGAGCGTCAAGCGTTTGAGCAACGCCCAAGTGCGACGTTTGTTCTAGCGAAGTTTGAAAAATCATCGCACGTTTTTCCACGAATTAATTGGAAAGTCCCTTCCGGAAATATTTCCGGAAGGGACTTCTTGTTAGCCGCGACGCGGAGGCTTTGTGCAGCGGAGCGTTTGCCGTTCGAAAGCGCTCCGCTGCGCAAAGCCTCCGCGTTGCGGCTAACAGGTTTACACTTTATCGTCGCGTGTTTTCCCACGATTTCCTCGGGTTTATGCTTCCGGAAATATTTCCGGAAGCGACTGCCTTTTCCCATGGCGTCTCACCAGAAAATCGGCTTCGAACCGGCCGCATCGGCGCGCCGTCTCCGGAGATTCGAACAGCATATAAGCTGTCGGATCCTTAGGCCGGCGCAGCCGATAGACTAACTTAGGCGCGCTTAAAACGGAAATGCGAAACCGGAGCAAATCGTGAACTGTCATTCATCAATGAAGACAGAAACAACAACCCCTTCGAATTGATAAAACACAAAAAAGGGTAAATCCAAAACTGGCGCGGCCGGCTAACATCACCGTTTCAGAAACGGGTCGATGGCCATACGGTCGCTTGTTATTTTCGCCGCTCGTTCTAACGAGGGCCTTGCTTCCTCGCGTTTGGCGTCGAACCAGAGTTGCACGCCCAACACGAATAGCAGCCGAGGATCGTTTGGTTCGGCGGCCAACGATTCGCGGCAGATTCCCTAAGTGGCGATCGTAGGCAGCGGGGTTTAACCGATAGAGTTCGCGCGACTTGAAGCGGAAGTCGGGCCAATCGGGTTTTAATTTCATTCCTGCGCGGATGCTCGCGTCTGCCTCATCGTACTTGCCGGCGGCGAACTGGGCTTGCACAACATAAACCAGGCGGATGCATCTTCGGCGCAAGCACCGTTGCCCGCCGAAAGTGTTCGAGCGCTCGACCATGCGCACCGTTGCCGAACGCTTCACGCCCCTGCTCGACCTGACGGTCGGCTTCGACACGAGGTTTGCCGGCTGCACGCGCCAAGGGCAACTCACCCGGCTTGATTCCCAGATCGACCTCTTTTGCTTTTTTCTCAACGCGGGCAGGCAGGGCTTTTGGCTGAGGTTCGGGACGAATGACCACAAATCGATCTGGGTCTGCGACTGCTTCGACAACTTCCTCGGCGCGAGCCGGAATCAAGATGGGCACGACTACGACCTGTGGTGGAGGAACGATGACCGTTTGGGAAAACCAGGGGGAAGGCAGTCCGTAAAAACCGCCATACCCGTATTGAGAATAAAAAGTCCGGCCCGCGAAGCCGGAAATGCCGAAATGATGATTCTGATATTGGAACCCAAAACCGCTGCGCACGGCGAACGAACTGCCGCCAATGAAAAATTGAGCCGGCGCGAGGTGCGGAGTAGCGATAGTCGTCAAGGCGGCCGCCATCCATAACCCGCGCATCGAAAATCCTCTATTGAAGCTTCAACTAATTATCTATCAGCGGTGAGCAGATATCAAGCCTCATCCCAATAGGGCGAGCGGAACTGCGTGAGTAAGCAGCCGGGTTATGATCAAGAAGTCGTCTGCTCGCCATCTTCACTTGTAAGCCCATTTGCATTTCGACTGTATCCCTTCCTAGAATCAAAGAAACGACCTTAAGTGCGAGAAAGGCATATGCGTTGTCTCATTGCGATTCCGGTTTATAACGAAGCGGCCCACGTAACGCGAGTCTTAGCCGAAGTTCGCCGTTTCAGCCCGAATATTCTTGTCATCAACGATGGCTCGACCGACGGCACGGGTGGCTTGCTGGCTCAAGAGCCGGGCCTTGAACTTGTCACGCATCGCACGAATCGGGGCTACGGCGCCGCTTTAATCTCGGCCTTTGCTTACGCCCGCAGTCACGATTTCGATGTGCTGGTGACAATGGACTGCGATGGGCAACATGAGCCCTCCCGCATCCCGGTCCTCTTAGAAGCGATCCACGATGCAGACATCGTATCGGGCAGCCGTTACCTTCGAGATTTTCGGCAGGATACGCCGGCGCCGACCGATCGCCGGGCGGTGAACATGACCATCACGCGTGAAATCAACAGCCGTTGCGGGCTCGACATTACTGATGCCTTTTGCGGCTTTAAGGCCTACCGCCGCGAAGCACTGGACAAGCTGCGAATTACGGAGACGGGCTGGGGCATGCCGTTGCAATTATCGGCGCAGGCTGCGCAAGCGGGCTTGCGGATCAAAGAAATCGGCGTGCCACGGCTCTATCTTGACCCAACGCGAGCGTTCGGCGGCATGTTGAACGATGCCGACACCCGGCTCGCCTATTATCGCCAAGTTCTCGACGATGCCTGCCGCGTTCAAACGGCAGCCTTTTTCCAGGCAGATGCGCTCTGCTCCAGTTGGTCTTGAGCGATATCCGGTGAATCGCTCCCTCACACGAAAAGGCTCCGACAAAAAGATGGCGGCAAAAATATAAAAAGAAATCAAATTCTTGGTTTTATATTTTTGCCGCTATCTTTTTGTCCGGACTTTCTGAATACTGGCCGGAACAGTAGCTAGTGAGCCAATTAATGACGCACCATCTTTCTAGTCAATTCGCTTTCGTCTTAGCCATCGTCGCATTCTCAGTGCCAACGGCGCCGGCTGCTGAGCCCATCAAGAAGCCTAATATCATTTTCATCTTGGCTGACGATCTTGGTATGTTCGAGCTCGGCTGCTACGGGCAGACTAAAATCAAAACGCCGAGCATCGACAAGCTGGCTGCGGAAGGAATGCGTTTCACCCAGTTCTATACCGGCAATGCTGTCTGCGCTCCTTCGCGCTGTGTCTTGATGACGGGGAAACATGCGGGGCATGCCTTCATCCGCAACAACGTGGAAGCCAAGCCGGAAGGGCAATTTCCCATTCCAGCCGACACAATTACCATCGCCAAGCTGCTCCAAGCCAATGGCTATGCCACTGCCGCCATTGGCAAATGGGGCCTGGGCAATATGGAGTCGGAAGGGAGCCCGCTCAAACAGGGCTTCGATTTCTTCTTCGGCTACAACTGTCAACGTCATGCTCACAATCACTATCCATCCTGGCTCTGGAAGAACGACAAAAAGATCACGCTGGAAGGGAACAACGATGGCGATACAGGCAAGACCTATTCGCACGACCTAATGGAAGCCGAAGCGCTCGAATTCATCCAGGCGAACAAGGGGAAGCCATTCTTTCTCTACGTGCCATTCACGATCCCCCATTTGGCGCTGCAAGTGCCGGACGATTCGCTTAACGAGTACAAAGGGAAGTTCGATGAAGTGCCGTACAAAGGGGGCCAAGGGTATCGGCCGCACGACTTTCCACATGCCGTTTACGCGGCCATGATTACGCGGATGGATCGCAGCGTGGGCCGTATTGTCGAGCGTATCAAAGAACTGAAGCTGGATGAAAACACCCTGATCATCTTCACCAGTGATAACGGACCAATCGGCGGCCTCGCAGGCACCGATGCGAAATTCTTTGGCTCACTCGGCTCCTTCCGAGGAATGAAAGGTAGTCTCTATGAAGGCGGCATCCGCACGCCGTTCATTGCCCGCTGGCCGGGAAAGATCAAAGCCGGCGTTACGAGCGATTTGGTTGCCGTCTTCTACGACATCCTGCCAACGCTGTGCGACATTAGCGGCGCAGAAAAACCAAAAGAAATTGACGGCCAAAGCATTGTGCCGACTTTGCTCGGCAATGGCGAACAAAACAAGCACGGCTTCCTTTACTGGGAATTTCCAGCGTACGGCGGACAGCAGGCGGTACGCATGGTCGATTGGAAAGGCGTGCGGCAGGCATTGAATAAAGGCAAGGTCGTGACCGAACTTTACAACTTGAAAGACGATATTGGCGAGAAGACGGACCTCGCCGAAAAACATCCGGAGATCTTAGCGCAAATCGAAGAGATTATGAAAACACAGCATGTGCCTTCGGCGGCATTTCCGATGAAAGCATTGGACAAGTAGCCGCCGTTCGCTTTATCCACATCACTTCTTCTTCGCTTCCATCGCTTTCTTCACCGCCGAACCCAAATCGGCCGGTGTGTCGGCGATGGCGATGCCAGCCGCTTTCAACGCGGTGATCTTGTCTTTTGCTGAGCCGGAGCCTCCGGAGATGATGGCGCCGGCATGGCCCATACGCCGACCTTCCGGCGCTGTTTGACCCGCAATGAAAGCAGCGACCGGTTTTTTGACGTGCTTGGACACATATTCGGCCGCGCGCTCTTCCGCTGTGCCGCCGATTTCGCCGATCATTAAGATCGCTTCCGTGCCGGGATCTTCTTCGAACATCTTCAGCAGGTCGATCTGATTGGTGCCAATGATCGGATCGCCGCCGATGCCGACGCAAGTTGATTGACCGAGACCTAAGCTCGTTAGTTGGAAGACCGCTTCATAAGTGAGCGTACCCGAACGGCTGATAAGGCCTACGGTACCAGGCTTATGGATATAGCCGGGCATAATGCCGATCTTGCACTGGCCGGGCGTAATGATGCCGGGACAGTTCGGACCGATCAGCTTGCTGCCGGGCCGTTCTTTCATGAAGCGCATGACACGTGCCATGTCAAGGACCGGAATTCCTTCGGTAATGGCAACGATCACGCCGATGCCGGCGTCGGCGGCTTCCATGATCGCGTCGGCCGCGCCGCTCGCCGGAACGAAGATCATGCTCGCATTCGCGCCGGTCTTCGACATGGCTTCGTGAACCGTGTTGAAGAGGGGAAAGCCGTCTTGGACGGTTCCACCCTTGCCGGGCTTCACGCCGCCGACGATCTGCGTGCCGTACTCGCGGCACTGAATGGCATGAAAGGTTCCCGACTTGCCGAGACCCTGCACGACGACTTTGGTGTTCTTATTGACGAGGATGCTCATGGAAACTCTTTAAGGGGGAACTTAATTCCGGAATGTTGGAAGGAATTCGATCGTTACGATATGAGACAAACTGACGATTAGTTCGTCGCCGGTGGCTTCCGTACCCAACTTGACGATGGAGAAATCCACAGATGCCATTTCCGGGTGGCGCACTTCCACGATAATGTTGAGTGAAAGCCGCATCTGAAAAGGCCGGAAAGGCTGCTGTCGTAATATTGCTTTCAATTCAAGCGGATCCATGACCGACCCCTCCAGCGAATGCGCTGCTCGCCAACTCGGTCGCTTCCTTGATGTCGGAAAAAGCAATCCGAACATAATCGATTGACTTGGTAGTTGCTCGGTCAAGCACGTAAGGAAGGCGCACGGTCAAGCCGGAAGGGATGAGCATGAAGTCGCCGAATCCCCGCAATTCGTACGTTCGTCCGTCGTGAAGATGGACGAGCAACGGAGTAAATGGGACGCGCCGAACCAGTGTAACAAGTTCGTTGTAAGTCATTTTCGGTCTCTCAAGATGTTTGCTCCACCAATATCACGCGGAATTTTTCTGCCTAATTACTTCCGCAAGATAAGCCGCGAGCCGATTATTCGATTGGTACATATGGCTGCGACTTCCGGCCAGAGCCAGGTAACCACCGAGCGCGAATAAGATCAAACTGGCGAACACCAACACCGTGTCTGATTCACGAAACATCACCGTCCAGAAACCAAGAAGCAGCCCGCCTCCAGCCGCTAACAATCCAAATAAGATTTCGATTTTAGCCCAGAGCTTGCTCAAAGGGCGATGGCCTGTATCTCGAAGCAAACGATCTACGGCCGCGTTGATCGGCAACTGTTCTAAATGCATTTCGACCTCATTTTACTTCAACATCGCCTACCACCCATTCGCCATTCGCTTCTTTGTTCATCGTCAGCTTGAACGTCTTGGGCATCTTTTTGTCGGCGTCCTGGGCGATGATTTCGAAGAGCGCCGGTTTGCCGGCCGCGACTTCGCGGTGGGCGAACGCGTATTCGGTGTAAGCACCTTTTCTCCATTCGCCGATCTCGCGCATCACCAGCGCGCGGTCGTACCCTCTGGCGGCGTTGGATGGAGCTTTGCTCCAATAGTGGTCCTGCTTCCATTTTGTTGATAGCAGAGATTCCGCCAGTCTGGGATCGCCGCCTAACACGTTTTCGACGAAGCATTGGGCCGCCAATTGAGCGCCGACAAGATCCGGCCCGGGCGAATCGACGTTGTAGGAATCAACAACAAAGGGTGAGCGGTGCAGCCAATCGACCTGCCAGCCCGTCTTGCCCGAGGGCGTCAGCCGCAGCACGAAACCTTCATGCTTGCCGGCTTCGGTTGCCACTTGGCCATAGAAGAAAGGCCCTGTCGCAGTATCGATCATCGAGACCGAATCCGGAAACTTGCCCGTCGCCATCTTCTTGAGATATTCGTTGACGCGATCGGGGTCGTATTCGAGTTCGTTTCCTTCCCGAGGCCAAGCAATCTTCTTCTTGAAAGCGAGTGACAGATCGTTGGCGCTTACTTCGCCTTTTTGGAGCATCTGCAAAAAGCGCAGAGCGAATTCCGACGCGGGCAACTGCTTCGCTTGCTCGCCTGGCTTTTCTTTCTCTTTGGAATCCGATTCGGGTTTGGGCGCTACTTTTAAACTGTCCGGATCGGACTTACTACACCCGGTAGAGACAAGGGCGAAGTACAACAGAAGCGCCCATCCTCCGCCAAAGTTCCGTCGCGATGCTCCAAGCACGTTGCACCTCCATGAAAGCGGGGCGGAGAGGCAGCCCCAGTTTGATTGGCGTCGGCTACAAACTCAACTACTGCGTCGAAACTTGATCTCTTGGCCAAGTCGCCATTACACCCGGCCACATCGTTGCTGCAAGCGCGCGATCTTCCGCTTCGATTTCTTTGTAAATCTGGTCCGTGTCTTCCGGCCATTCCCTAACCGGCGCCATGTGAAACGTAATCATAACCTTCTCACCGGAAGCGAATGGCAAAGGCTCTGTAGGCCGAAACACCCCATTGTCGTAGATCGCTTCGACAGTTATCGCAGGAATTTTCTTCCTCCTCTGGGCGATGTTTCATCATTCTACCGCGCCGCGGCTACGACCATCTTTGCCGCTTCGGTCAGGCCTGCCGCACTACGGATCATCGGGAGTTCCGCCTTCACGCCTTCCAATATCTCGCGGGCTTTTTCAACGTTGGTGCCTTCGAGGCGCACCACCACGGGCACTTTGAAACCGACTTCCCGGCCTGCTTTCACCAAGGCATCGGCGATTAAATCGCACTTGGCGATGCCGCCGAAAATGTTGACAAGAATCCCTTTCACTTTGGGGTCGCCGAGGATAATGCGAAAGGCTTCGCTGGCGCCTTCGGGAGTAACGCCGCCGCCGACATCGAGGAAGTTGGCCGGGTTGCCGCCGTGGTACTTGATGATGTCCATCGTTCCCATCGCCAAGCCGGCGCCGTTGACCAAGCAACCGATGTTGCCATCGAGCTGGATGAAATTGAGATTCGCCTTCGCAGCGCGAATCTCGGCCGGATTCTCTTCGGCTAAATCGCGTAGTGCGGCGATATCTGGGTGGCGAAAGAGCGCGTTGTCGTCAAAGTCGATCTTGGCATCGAGCACAACGACCTGACCCTGCTTCGACACGATCAACGGATTGATCTCGGCAATGCTGCAATCCTTTTCGAGGAATACCTGGCTTAGCGCCATGAAGATCTTCTCGGCCTGGGCAACCTGATCGCCATGAAAGCCGAGCTCGAAGGCCAGCCGTCGCGCCTGATACGGCAGCAGGCCGATCTCGGGAGGAACGGGAATCTTAATGATCTTTTCCGGATGGGTAGCTGCTACATCTTCGATATCGACGCCGCCCTCGGCACAAGCCATTACCACGGGGAGGCCGATCGTCCGATCGAGCACCATGCCGACGTATATCTCGCGCTCAATGTCTGCCGCCACTTGCACCAAAAGCTTCGACACCTTTTGGCCGTCGGCGCCGGTCTGCTTGGTGACGAGCGGATATTTCAACATCACGTCGGCGAACTTGGTGATGTCCTCCCCTTTGGGGATGTACTTCACGCCGCCGAAGTTGGCGCCTGAGTCTTTGAAGGCGCCTTTGCCTCGGCCGCCGGCATGGACTTGGGCCTTCAAAACGATGGCGTTGACGCCGAGTTTATCGAACGCCTCAGCCGCTTCCTTGGCGGAAGAAACGACAATGGCCTTCGGAATGGGAGCGCCGGCCGCTTCGAGAAGTGCCTTCGCCTGATATTCGTGAATCTTCATGCGTGAAGTTCCTGGAAATGGATGATGAGGGAGTTATAGCAGGCAGAGAGGAACATGGCCGTAAGTTACGGCCGTGCACGGCTCTTTTCGCTTACGCAGATGCCTCAACCATCTTGCATCACCGCGCGGGCGGCGTTCCAGCCGCAGGCGCCCATGACGCCACCGCCCGGATGTGTGGCAGCGCCGCAGAGGTATAGGCCGCGAATCGGCGTGCGATAGTTGGCAAAGCCGGCGCTGGGCGCAGGGAAAACATGCGGTCGAGCGACATGGCGCCTTGGAAGATGTTGCCGCCCGTCAGGCCGTAAGTGCGTTCGAGATCGAGCGGGGTGATGATTTGTCGATTGATGACTGCTGCTTTGAAGTTGGGCGCATATTCATTGACGATGTCGAAGCAGCGGTCGGCAAAGGCTTCTTTGATGGCGTCCCAATGGCCTTGGCGAAGCTTGTAAGGCGCGTATTGCACGAACATCGACATGAGATGTTTGCCGGGCGGGGCAAGCGTGTTGTCTACAGCACTGGCCAAGGTGCATTCGATAATCGGCGATTGCGATGGACGACCGTATTTAGAGTCGTCATAAGCACGTTCCAGGTAATCGAAATCGGGACAAAGATGAATCGTGCCCTGATGTTGCGGACCAACCTGTGAACCGGGCAGGCATTTGAAGCTCGGCAGTTCGTTCAGCGCTACGTTGATCTTGAGGCTGGCGCTCGAGTAGTCGATAGCAGCCAAGCTCGCTCGGAAATTCTCGGGGAGCTGCGCGGATCCATTAGTTTGAAAAACGTCACGTTGCAGTCGGCACAGGAGACGACGCGCCGGGCGAGGAACTGCCGTCCATCGCTGAGGGCGACGCCGCCAACTTCGCCTTGCTTGATGAGCAGTTGGCCCACCTCTGCCTGGGTGATGATCTCGGCCCCCGCTGCCTGCGCCGAAGCGGCCAAGGCGTTGCTGATGCCACCCATGCCGCCGCGTACGTAACCCCACACGCCGCGAACGCCGTTGCACTCGCCCATTACGTGATGAAAAAGGACATAGGCAGTGCCTGGCATGGAGGGAGATGCCATCACGCCGATGACGGCATCGGTGGCGAGGGTCACTTTCAACTGTTCGGATTCGAACCAGCGATCGAGGATAGGTCGGGCTTCGCCGGTAAGAACCTCAATGGCTTCAACGCCGGCCTTGCCGAGCCCGCGAAAAGCGAGGCCAAGCTTGGCGAGCTTCCAGAAATCACTCAAGCGATTGGACCAAGGATCGGGCGGGGTCTGCACCAGAAGGGGCTCGAGAAAATCGGCGACTCGCGTGAGCATCGCTTCATAAGCCGGCAGCTTCTCGGCATCTTTCGTCGAAAATTTGCTTACCTCGCGGTGGCTTAATTCTCGATCGGAGCCCATCATCAGGTAACGGCCATCTGGAAAGGGCGTGAACGAAGAAGGAGATCGCGGCAGCATTTCAAAGCCGTACTTCTTCAGTTCCAGGTCGCGAATGATTTCGGGTCGGAAGAGGCTGTTGACGTAGGCGGCTGTCGATACCTTGTAGCCGGGCCAGACTTCTTCGGTCACGCAACAGCCGCCGAGGACTTCACGGCGTTCGAGCACAAGAACCTTGTAGCCCGCTTTCGCCAGATAGGCGGCGGTCACCAAGCCGTTATGCCCCGCGCCAATGATGATGACATCGTGTGACATGAGTAGACGACGCAGAGCGTCGAAGCGGACGTTCGACGCAGAGCGTCAAACGAGGGGAATGGCGAAGTTGCGAAGCGTCGAGTTCCTCGTTTGACGCTCTGAGCCCGTGAATTTATCATCGGTTTGTGCTTCCCCCTTGTGGGCGGGCACGTTTTTTTAATTTGCCTACCGTTTTCGGCGGGCGTCGGCGGCGATAGAGAGCCGGCGAACTTCGCCTTCCGGGGACTTTTCGTCCCGCTCGACCTCCTTTTTCCTCAGGCCACCACCGTCGCGGCCTCCGCTTGGGCTTGGACTTTCGCAGCGCGTTGCGCGCGCAGGCGCAGACCGGTCACCACATTATGCACCAGGGCATACCAGGTCGCCACGGTGCGGACCTTATCCAACCCACGCACGAGCACGTCGTAAAAGCCCCGGTTCCGCGCATGGGCGTTCGTCAGTTCGGCAGTTTGAGCCCGCAGTTTATACTTCGCTTTCCCTTCTTCGGTCCCCATGCGCTTCCGCCAATTCGCCACCTCCGGGCTATCTTTCGGCAACGGTGCGAACGGGTCCTTTCCTGCCTTCTGTTTCTTCTTTTCGTCTCGCACTGGCGTGTAGGCCTTCGTGCCGCCCGCCGCTGTCTTCTCGATGTCCTCCTTGCTGGTGAAGCCGCCATCAGCCAAATTGTTTTCGGGACGTTGCCCCGTCCGATCTTCGACTTGATCGAGCATCGGATTCATCAGCCCCGCGTCCGTTCCCTGGTTCGTCACATCGACGCCTGCAATTATGCCCGACCCCGTCGCCGTCGAGAATTGCACGTTGTAAGCCGGTCGAAATCCACCATCCGGCATCTTCATGTTGCGAGCTTCCGCATCGGTCGTCGATGCGCGAGCGTTTTCACTCGTTCCTTTACGCCGAGCTTCTTTTTGAGCCGCCAGTTCCTGAGCGTTTTTGATCGCCGCCTGCACGCGCTCCACCCGTTCCCGAGCCGCCCGCTCACGCGCAGCCTTCTCACGCTTCGTCGGTCCAGACGCATCTTTTTCCATTTCCGCCTTCAACTTCTCGACGTGCGCTTTCGCTTCTTCCAAACACTTCTCCAACGTTTCTTCGCGACGAAACGACGAACTCCCCGCACTGGCTCGCACGCGCATGCCGTCTTGAGCCGTCGTCGTCAGATCGACCAAACCTTCCTTCACTAGCGCCGCCAAACTCTCCGTGAACAACTGGTCGAGAACCTCGGCATGTGCCACTCGGAAATCCGACAACGTGTGATAGTTCAGCGACACTCCGCCACACAACCAGGCGTACGCATAATCGCCGCTCTCGCACGCGCGGGCCACGGCGCGCGCGCTGCTTTGGCCCTGCGCAATGGCGTACAGCCACACGGCCAACAAAATCTTCGGGTCCGTCGCATCTCGGCCCACCTTGCCTTCGACCGCTACGATCGAGTCGTACAGCGACGACAAATCCGAGCCTTCCACAAAGCTCCAGATGTCGCGAGCCAGATGGTCGGCCGCCAAACGCTGGTCGACCGATTCGCAGCGCATCTCCATCTGAAAACGCTCGACCGTTCGCAGCCGGGGCGTCTTCTTCTCGGGCAACGGCGGCGCGGGCACGGCCACCGGCTCGGCGCCGACCGTCATATCGAGTTGCGGAAAAAGCATCGACGCAGTGACCGTAGCCATGATAAGCCAGCCCCAAAATGTGCGAAAAACAAGCGCCATACACCTACAAATAGCGCCGGCGCATCACGATGGACAGCTCAAAGACAAAAATTCACAGGCTCTCTGCGTCGAACGTCTTACTCGACGCTCTGCGTCGATTATTTAATCGTCCACAAGTAGATCGTGTGACTAGTGCCAGTCTCATCAACCACGTCGATCTTCTTATCTTCTTTCCAATCGCCCATGTCGAAATCGTGCGACACGACGCGCGAGCCCGGCTTGAGGGTTTTCTGCAGCACCGGCGCCAGACGGCGATTCACTTCCGGCAGCAGGTAGAGCGTGACCACATTCGCTTCGGAAACGTCCTTGAGTTTGAGCACGTCGCCCTGGGCAAACGCCAGCCTGTTGTCCACTTTGGCTTTCTTGGCGTTCATCTCGGAATCCTTGATCCGTTCCGGATTCAGGTCGAGACCCCAGCCGCTCGCTTTGTACTTCTGAGCTGCAGTCACTAGGATGCGCCCGTCGCCGCAGCCGAGATCGTAGATAATCTCGCCGGGCTTCACGTTTGCCATTTTGAGCATCTCATCGACGACTTTCTGCGGCGTCGGCACATAGGGGACGACAATCGTCTTCTCTTCCTTCTTCACGATTTCTTTCTTGGGCTCTTCCTTCTTCGGTTCGTCTTTCTTGACGATTTCTTTCTTGGGCTCTTCCTTTTTCGGCTCTTCCTTCTTGACAATCTCTTTCTTCGGTTCCTCTTTCTTTACTTCGATGGGCTTCGTCTCGCCCGGAATAGTCCAGAGATAGATGATGTGCTCGCGTCCATCTCCTTTCGTGGTGATCTCCTTTTCCGCTTTCCAATCGCCCATTTTGAAATCGTGCGACACAATTCGCGAGCCTGGCTTGAGCGTCTTCTTCAACATTGGCATCAATTGCTCGTTGATGTTCGGCAACAGATAGAGAGTGACGACGCTCGCTTCGGAAACGTCGGTCAGATCGAGAACGCTCCCTTCGCGGATCTCGACCTTGTCGCTCACGCCTTCCTTCTTTGCATTCTCCTTGGACAGCTTCACGCGATCAGGAAAGAGTTCGATTCCAACCCCTTTCTTCGCCTTATACTTTTTGACGGCGGTGATCACGATGCGGCCATCACCACAGCCGAGGTCGTAAACGACGTCTTGATCGGTCACGCTGCCAAGCTTCAACATGGCTTCGACAACCGTCTCCGGCGTGGGCACATAGGGAACGTCCAGCCGAACCTCTTTCTTCGGCTCCTCTTTTGGTTCATCCTTCTTGGCAACCTCTTTTTTGGTCTCTTCTTTCTTCGGCTCATCCTTCTTGGCAACTTCTTTCTTTGACTCTTCTCTCTTCGGCTCGTCCTTTTTGACAATTTCCTTCGGCTCATCGAGCTTGGCGGTTTCTTCCTTGGTCAGATCGAGTTCGGTATCTTTGCCCGGCTCGAGCGAAAGCGTCTTTTCCACAACGACCGGCTTGCCGGCCTTTGTGAAGGTCGCCTTCAGTTGATAGGTATAAGTCCTTCCTTTTTCCAAATCGGGAGTCTGGAACGACCGATCGGCGCCGGTCTGTTTGCTTTTGACGCCATCTATCTCGACCACGGCGTCGGCGGGTACGGTCAGTTTGACGAGCACCGGCGCCGCTTTTGGCTCGTCGGCTTTAGTTAAATCGATTTCCGTATCTTTGCCTGGTTCGACTGAAATAGTTTTTTCAACCGTTACCGGCTTGCCCTCTTTTTTGAAGGTGGCCTTCAGCTGATAATTGTATTTCTTCCCTTTTTCCAAATCGGGCGTGATGAAAGACCGGTCCGTGCCGGTTTGTGTTTTCTTTTCGCCATCGATTTCAAGCACGGCGTCCGCAGGCACGGTGATCTTGACGACAACCGGCAACTTATCGGCGGCCGTCAATCGATCAACCGCGACGAATCCAACAAACAGGAAGGCGGCCAGCGCACTTCCCAATGAACGTAGCAACCGCTTCACAGGTGCGACTCCTTGTAGTGATCCAATGATGGAAACGCGCGGGAACGGCAGATCGGCTGGCGCCCGCCGGGAGAGGGTACACTCGTTGAGATATGAAATGGCTTGCCAGTTGACACGAACGCGATCGCGTTTCGTGCGTCACGCGGGGTTTTGGCGAGCCGGGAGCGTCAGCGACCGGAGAATTGTTTTTACATAATTTTTTCGCGCATTTCTCCGGTCGCTCACGCTCCCGGCTCGCCAGCCTATCAAACAAGCATTCCCTGAGGCGCAATCTCGCGCAGCACCAGCATCGATTGCTTGAAGTCGACATCGCCGATCAAACAGGGATGTTTGTACTGCTCGGGTGAGCCGCCGTTTTTCGCAAGCCTCGCGCAATCCCAGGCCTGCCAGGCGCCGGTCGGGATCACCTCAACGCGCACCGGCCCAAGCCGGCCGCTGATGCGTTTCGCAGCATATTCGATGTTCTGTTCGCCGAGCTCTTGATCGAGCTGTTCGACAAAGCGATTGAGATACGATGCTGCCGACACGTCGGCTTCTTCCAGAAACAACCCGTAGTAAGGCTGCGAGTCGTCCCAGCAGGGCGCCATGGCATAAGCGGCAAGCGGCAGCCGCACCCGCGTCGCCACTCGATCCATTGACTGCGTCACTTGATATTCGGACAGCTTTTCGCCGGTCAGGTTCGCGAACCGATTTCCTTTGCCGAGAAACTCGATCAAGGGTGTTTGATTGTGGAACCCTACCACGCGCACCAAGTCCGAGATGTGGTAGCGATATAGCCCCGATTTGGTCGTCGGGAGAATGTAATAGGCGCCTCCCTCCTGCAATTCGTGTGCGCCGAGGACTATCGGATCCGGAGAGTCGATTTCGTCTTCCGGGATGAACTCAAAAAAATGAGTAGTCACATCGAGAATGCCAGCCGGCGTGGCATCGTGGATGGGGATGGTAAAGCGTCCTTCGCTGGCGAGCAGGCCGATATCGCGCACAGGGGCATCGCCGTAGTAGCGCGGCAACTGGCGCAGATACGGGCCGACGCTGCCGCCGGTCCAGCAGCCGAGCTGAATGGTTCCACTTGGCCAAACCGCGCTTGGAAGAAGCGCGCCGTCTTGACGCACGGCTGCTTCGAGCCGTGCCGCGGCCGCTCGGTTAGGCTTCAGTTTGCGGATGAGAGATGCACGTGTCGTCTCCGATAAATCGAGTCGGGCGTTCAACGTGCCGTCGGCAATATCGCGAATCAGGTCTTGCTTCTCCTGATCCATAACTCGCGCGAGTGCGACCAGAGTACTCGGATTGGCGGATGAAAGAAGGCCAACGCGGCGTGGGATGCTAAAACGAAGTGCGACGTACGATCGGCTTGTAGCATCCTTAATTTTGCCTGTGATGGCCGGGACGGTCGAAAGAAAGCGGATAATCCGTTTTTGCACCTGGGCCGTGAAGCCGGATAAGTTGCCGCAGGGGATGCCCGATTCCGTGCGATATTCTTCTGGATCGCCAACGAGCATCATCACTGGCCGAAGCTTAGTCGCCGGGTGATCGCGCATCGAGGTCAGGCCCCAGATGTTCCAGCCACGCCGGTAATCGTCGAGATACTGACGGGTGATCGGGATATGCTTGCGAGCGGCCGTGGTGCCACTGGTCAGCGCGAACATCAGAACCGCGGGGTCGGCAACCAGGGCGTTGATGTCGCCTTTCATCATTCGCTGGATATAGGGCGCGAGATTTTCATAGGGGTTTACATCCACCTGCCGGCGGTAGTCGGCGATGGTCTGAATGCCGGCGAATCCGTGGTCGATGCCGTAAGATGTGTTCGCCTGAAAACGGAGAATACGCTGGAGTAAAGCCTGCTGCACTTCGCGCGGCGATTTCGTCGCTTCATGAAAGGCTGCAATACGGCGACGCACCGGTCGGGCTACGGCTTTGCCAACCATCTGAACGAGAAAGCGGCCTACGACTCCCATGAGCTTTTCCCGAAAAAGAGCGGCAAGCCGGACGGCCGATCCCCTGCGAAAAGAATCGGGCTGCGCATGGCCAACAAGTCAATTACCCTACTTTTAGTATCGCCTTTCTCGTTTGGCGACTGCAAGAGGGCTTGGCAAGATGTATCGATCAAATTGAGTGAACGTCCCGGCATAATCGGACAAGAACAACAGTAAAGAGACTCGGCCTCTGACCGACCAGAGTTTTCTCACCTTAAGGCGATTATGAAATTGAAAATCATGAGCCACGGATGAAACACCGACGAAACACCGATAATTCGAGACTCTCAATTTCTGTGCTACAAGCTCTTAATTGAATCGCTCTCGACTCTATCCGTGTTTGTTCTGTGTTCCATCCGTGGCGAAATGATTTTGTTTGGTTTGGCTCCGTCCAAATCTTGACTCATTCAAAATTAGCTTGCCTGAGTGATCTAAGCAGGCGCTGCGGCGATGACCGCTCCAACAGATAATATCGGCTCCGACTCGACGACCGGTGCAAATTCCGTTGCAGGCTCGAGGCCCGCCAAATGAAGGTCGAAGAAAGCAACAACCCGTTGCGAGTATTCGTCGCCCGCGATTTGAATCGCCTGATTGTGTTTGGCGCCGGGCACGACCCAGAAGACCTTTGGCCCGGCCGCGCGATCGAAAACGCTGCGCGCCATTTCGGGCCGGATGTAGGTGTCGCCTCCGCCGTGAATCATCAACAGTGGGCGCTTCAATCGTGGCATGGCGCTTTCCAAATGGGGAAAGTGAGCGTGCCGCATCTGCTCGACTTTTCGAATGCCAACTACCGCAATTAGACCGTAGAACCAAGAGGGGAGCAGTCCGTGGGAAAGAAAGGTCGCGCTATAAAGCGAAACCCACTTGCGCATGTAAGGGATCATGGTGCTGTAAGTGCCAAAGGCGCCATCCGTGACCAGACAACGGATGGCGGGATCGCTAGCGGCTGCAATAAGCCCCGCCCCGCCACCTTTGCTGATGCCAAAGAAGCCGAATCCCTTCGGGTCGGCATCGCGGCGTGATTTCAAGTAGCGTAGAGCCGCCTCGGTGTCATCCGTTTCATATCGCGTCACCCACTGCAAGGGTTCGTAACCTTCCATGCCGTCGCTATCGCCCTGATTTCGCGGCTCGAAGGCGAAGATATCGTAGCCGGCCTGCAGCAGAGGTTCGCAATAGGCTTGGCATGACCAACGATTGGAGCCATATTCGAGACCGAAAAGGATCACGCCTTTTCGCGACACGCTTGTTTTGAGATAACAACCGCGCAGCGCTAACCCATCGGAGGTAGGGAAAGTTAAATCTTCAGCGCCTTCTCTAGGCAGGCCGCGCGGGATGACGAACAAGGGCTTTTCCTGGAAAATGCGCAAAACGATATAGAGCAAGCGCAACCGGACCCAGAGATAAAGGCCCAGAATAAAAAGGCTAACGAGAGCCGCCGGAAACAGGAGAGCCAAACTCCCGAGCCAAAAGGAACTCATCAGGTGCATGCTCCAAAGAAAACGGCGCGATCCATGCGAAGGCAGAAGTGCATCCGAGCTTTAAGGCGGTCGAGTGAATGAAGTTAGTTTAACGGAAAGACGGGTCGGAATGCAAGAATGATGAACCCTTCGTTTGCGCTCAGATCGCAAGGCGCTGACTAGCTGAACCGTATATTCCGCTCAACCGGCGTAACCCACGCTGACATTTTTTTAACGCCACGCTCGGTCTCTTCAAAGCGATCTTTATCGGCTTGATGCATATCGATAAGACATAGACAAACTGATCGATCGGTCGACTTTGGCTCCAAATCGCCTCTGTGTTCAGCTAGCGCTATCCTGTGCTAGCCGCCGAGAGCGAGCCCTTCGCGGTTGACTTTATTATTTGGTTCGCTAGGTGCGTCCACCGGGTAGTAGCGAAATTTGCTTAGCGACGCCATTAAAGCCGGAACCTGTATTGGCTAGTCTCGGGACCATCACTCATGCGTAAAACGTTCGCAGCAAAAGCGACGCGTCTACCCGCTTCCTCCTATCATCACTCTTTCAGACCCCGTCGCCGTCCGTCCGGCATACGAAAGGATTTCTCATGTTGAATTGTTTGAAATGCATGCTCCGATCATTGTGGTGCTCTTGGTATTCGCGATAGCGCAGGGCGACGAACGTCGCTACCCGGAAGCGAAACAGGGTAAGGGGGAACTGAAGTATGTGGAAAGTGTCCCCGTGCTGATGATGGAAGGCACGCCCGACGAGATTGGCGAACAATTCGGCGTCCTGGCGATGAAGCCGGCCAAGAAACCGTTGATCGACAAACTCGATAGCTACATGAAAAAAAGCGGCATGGAGTCGGCCTACCCGATCATGATGCGCACGGCTGGGTTTCTGATGCCGATGTTTCCGGAGTCGAGCCAGAAAGAAATCACGGCTGCCTCAAAGGCGTCAGGTGTTCCACGCAACGTGATGATCATGACCAACGCGATGCCCGATTTGGAGAAAGTTGGCGGCTGTTCGACTATGATCGTGGAGAGTGAACGAAGCAAGACAAAGGCGCCGCTCTTCGGCCGGTTGCTCGATTGGCCGCCGCATGAAGATCTGCCCGAGTTCAGTTTGATTGCAATCTATCGCGTACCGAATAAGCATGTCGTAGCCACGGTCACATTTCCTGTTGTGCTAGGCGCGATTTCCGGAATGAACGACATGGGACTTTCGTTGGCTATCAATGAAATTTACGTGAGCAAAGACAAATCACCCGTCAGCGATCTAACAGGCGTCCCGATGCTCATTCTTTTCCGCAAATTGCTCGAAGACTGCGCAACCGTTCAAGATGTCGAGAAAGCACTCAACAAGAGCAAGCGCACAGGCTATTTCTGTTTGACGGTCTGCGACAAGAATGGAGGCTGTGTCTTCGAAGTGACCACGAAGAATGTGATTGCCCGCCAAAGCGTGGACAATCTCTGTTGCTGCACCAATCATTTCCGCAGCGACGAACTTTGTGTGAGTAATAAATGCAAGCGTTATGACCTTCTTGAAAAAGCTCAAAAGAACGGAGAAAAATTGGGAATTGATGAACTCAAAGCCGAACTGCACAAAGTGAATCAAAAGGACCATACCGTCCAATCGATGATCTTTGAACCGGTCGAGCGCATCCTGCACATAGCCTACGGCGGCGGCAAAAGTGCAACCGAGAAGACGATGGTGAAGATCGATCTCGGATCGCTTATGGAGAAAGGGTTTACGAAATAGGTGATGAGAGAAGAAGACGATTGGCGGAATGCGGTTGTAGAATTGCCGGTATGATTCAATCATATGGTCGGGACCATGTTTGCGACGCAAAGGGCTCAAGCACTCATGTCTCAGCTAACCGATACCCCGCCGCATGTCGAACAGATTGTCGCGGCTTGCTATCGCCGTATGTCGGCGGAGCGAAAGTGGAAGGTAATCGGTGATGCCTACCGCTTTGGCCGGCATCTTCACGCTGTCGGCACGCGGCAGCGCAATCCTGGGCTAAGCGAAACGGAAATCAATCGGATCTGCTCGGCACAAACACTTGGAGATGGCCCGTGGTTGCCCGGGATTACATCGCATATGCAGAATCAACCTGCCGAACATCAACAGGCGATAAGGGATGTGATTGAGGCATTCGATCAGGAGCGAATTAGTTATGCGATTGGCGGTTCGCTTGCGTCGTCGTTGCACGGCTATCCGCGCTACACACAGGATGCCGATCTAACTGCCGAGCCTTTTGCCGGCAAAGAGCAGGCATTCGTAAGCCACTTTCATACGGATGAATGGTATTTCGATCTGCAAATGATTCGAGATGCCAATGCCAGCCGGGGCAGTTTCAATTTGGTGCATTACGGGTCAGGGTTCAAAATCGACGTCTTCATTCGCGGCGACAGGGCCTTCGATCTCTCGTATTGGTCGCGCAAGCATGCTAGTGCGGACTTTGATCGCACCGGCAGGCCGGTCGAAGTGATTTCAGCCGAAGATATAGCACTTCTGAAGCTTGAGTGGTACCGCCTTGGCGGCGAACAGTCGGATCGACAATGGAACGACATCCTTGGCGTCTTACGCACTCAAGGGGCGAGATTGGATGATGCCTATCTCGACTATTGGGCTGCTCAGCTCAACGTGACTGACTTGCTTACCAAGATGCGGAAAGAAGCGTAGCAGATCCAAACTACTCTTGTGCGAAGCCGAATAGCGCCTAAAGACCGCATGGACCCGCACTTATTTTCGAGTAAAATATGCGTTCAGCCTCTTTTGGAGTAATCAACGATGAAAAGCCCTTTTCCGGGTATGGATCCTTATCTTGAGCGCTACTGGGGTGATGTACATACCAGCCTTGCTACCTACGCGAAAGATTCGATTCAAAAACAACTTCCAGCCGATTTGCTTGCAACCGTAGAAGAAAATATTGCTGTCGAAGAAGAGAGGCACAATGGTTACTCGCAAACTTATCGCCCCGATGTTCACGTTCAGGAATACTTGAACGGGCATGGCGCCGGCTCACTGCAAACGTCAGGCAACGTAGCGGTCGGTGAGTATGTCGAAGTTCGTCGTCGGGCTGAGCCGTTGACGCAGCGCTCGATCCGCATCATCGAACCGAGATCCGGCAATCGCATCGTGACGGCCATCGAGTTTATAAGCCCTGGAAATAAGATTGGAGTCCGAAATCGGGATGCTTATCGCAAGAAGCGTCGAAAGCTTTTACAGGGGCATGTGAGTTTGGTGGAAATCGATTTGGTCCGGGAGGGCAAGCCGCATTTGGCTGTCCCAATCAAGGGGATTCCCGCCAACTTACGCACTGACTATGGCGTCTGTGTAGTGTGCGGCTGGAAGAGGTTGTTGGCGAAGGTTTACCATGTGCCTTTGAGGAGTGCTTTGCCAAATATCGCAATTCCGTTGCGTCGAACCGATGCGGAAATTGTACTCCAACTGCAGCCGTTGATCGACATGGTTTACGAAAACGGGCGCTACTGGCTGCGTAGCTATCAGGAAGAGCCCGAGCCGCCTTTGACCGGCGACAATGCCATCTGGGCCGAGCAATTGCTTTGCGAAAAAGGGCTGCGCTGAAGTGTGTTTCTAAATTGTGTCAACGGTCGTCAATGAGATTTTCTGAATATGGCAATCCCAGCTTTAGCGATCGGCGTTTGTAGTTGGTCTTTGCAAGTAAAATCGATCCCCGAGCTGCAAGGCTTTTTGGATCGCCTCGGTCTGAACCTGGTGCAAATTGCCTGCGGCGATCCTCATCATGCCTCTTGGGAAGAAGGCGAAGCGATGGCCGAAGCGGCATTGGCCGCCGACTTCATCATGGGCGGCGCCATGCTTGGCTTCCCGGGCGAAGACTACACGACGCCCAAGACGATTGAGAAGACGGGAGGGTTCGGCGATCCGGCACTTCGTCCTGAACGCCTCGAGCGTCTGCGTTGGGCCTTGGCACGAACGCGAGCGCTGGGCCTACACGATCTCACCCTGCATGCCGGCTTTATCCCCGAAGTGGGAGAACCAAGCCGAAAGGCCTATCTCGACACGCTGGCACATGTAAGCCAACTGTCTGCCGAAAAGAACGTGACGGTTGCCTTCGAAACCGGCCAGGAATCGGCGTCGCTGCTCCGTCATACGCTGGACGACTTGCAGTGTCCCAATCTTAAAGTGAACTTTGACCCCGCGAACATGCTGCTCTATGACAAAGACGATCCGCTCGAAGCGGTCGAACTGTTGGCGCCGGACATCCGCAGCGTTCATCTAAAAGACGGCAAACGTCCAACCACTCCCGGCGCGTGGGGCGAAGAAGTCCCGCTGGGCGCGGACAGGTAGGAATCAAACGGTTCATCGAGACACTCAAGCGCGTCGGCTACACGGGCCCGCTGTACATCGAGCGCGAAGTAGGCGATCAACAACAGCGATTCGATGATATTGCCCAGGGTGTGCATTTTGTTCGGGAGTGCATGGAAGGGTAACTTGATAACACGCAATGCAAAGACCCGCGCTTCACCTGATCGATCATAGCAAGCCAAGCGTTTCTTCGAAGCCAAACATGCGGTTGAAGTTCTGCACCGCCACTCCGCTCGCGCCTCGGATCAGGTTATCTTCACACGCCAAAATGACGATCTTGCCGCGAACCCACTTCGGGCAGATATCAATGAAGTTGCTAAAGGCCGTATCCTTGGTGGCAGGCAACGATTCTCGAACACGCACAAAAGGCGCTTTCGCGTAATACGAGCGATAGAGTTGCAGAAGTTCCGGCTCGCTCCATGCTCGTTTAGGCGAAGCGTAGATAGTCGAAAAGATGCCGCGATCCATGGGAACCAGATGAGGCGTGAAGATCACTTCGACCGCTTCCTTGGCCACATCAGTTAAGACTTGCTCAATCTCAGGTGTATGGCGATGCTTGCCGACACTATAGGCCGATACGCTTTCGTTACATTCGGGAAAAAGGGTCGTCAGCTTCGGCGTCCGCCCGGCGCCGGAGACGCCTGACATGCTGTTGATGATGATGTCGCTCAAAGCGATATGCTTGCCAGCTACCAGCGGCGCCAATGGCAGAATCGCCGACTGCGGATAGCAACCGGGGTTGGCGATCAGCTCGGCGGAATTGATCGCATCGCCATAGATTTCGGGCAGCCCGTAGACCGCTCGGCCTAAGTTAGTCAGGTCGTGATGCTCTTCACCGTACCATTGCCGATAGTCTACGGGATTGCGCAAGCGATAGTCGGCACTGAGATCGACAACTCGAATATCGCGAGCGAGCAGGGCCGGCAGCAATGACTGGCTTGTGCCATGCGGCAGACAGCCGAAGGCACACTCGATGCCGCGTTTTTTCAGATCGTCGGCATTGAAGTTTTCGCAACGCAGGTCGATACGTTGCAACAGGCTCGGATGGAGTTCGCCGATCAACGGCGTGCCTTCCTGACGTGACGTGATCGCTTCGATCTGAGCGCCGGGATGGCGCAACAAAATTTTAATGAGTTCGGCGGCCGTATAACCCGAGCCGCCGAGTATGGCAATTTTGATTTTCTTCATCGTCATATGCCCGTCTGGTGCATTGTCTTGCCTCGGGATATGGTAGCAATTGCCGCTGAAAGTTTCTTTGATGATCAAGGACGAGAATCGATGCAAGATCAGCAATTGTGTCTAACGACATCTGCAAAGGCGATTCGGGACGGCAAGCTCACTCCTTGCGAACTCGTCGAACAATGCCTCGAAAAGATCGATCGATACGAGGATAAGGTTCGCGCATGGGTTCTTATCGATCGAGAAGGCGCTCGAGCAGAAGCGAAGCGGCTCACTGCCGAACTCAAGAACGGCATCAGTCGAGGCCCACTGCATGGCATCCCGATCGGCATTAAAGACATTATTGATGTTTGCGGCTGGCCAACGGCGGCGGGGTCGAAGCGCTGGGCGAACCGCATTGCCGAGGACGATGCGGTCGTTGTCAAAAACTTGCGGCAAGCCGGCGCCATCATTCTGGGCAAGACCGTGACGACCGCTTATGCCAGCTTTGATCCCTCGATCACGCGAAATCCCTGGGACCTATCGAAAACGCCGGGCGGCAGCAGCAGTGGTTCGGCAGCGGCAGTCGCCTGCGGCATGTGTTTCGGCGCCTTGGGCACGCAGACGGGCGGCTCGATCACGCGCCCGGCCTCGTTTTGTGGAGTCTGTTCCATCAAACCGACCTATGGCGTCATCAGCGTTGAAGGCGTCTTGCCGTTGGCGCCTTCGCTCGATCACGTTGGCGTCATGGCCGGATGCGTCGAAGACTTAGCTATTTTGTTTGAAGCCATGCGCACGACTTCTAATTCAACGTCGCGCCTCGCTGCGACTGGTGAGAGGCCTGCTCTTCCTTTCATGCTTCGCTTAGTTGGGCTGTTCGACGAAATGGCATCGCCCGAAATGCTTGCTTTAATGGATAATATGGAAGGCGCGCTTCGCTCGGCGCGGCCGAAACAGGTCCAGCCGCCAGTCGAGTTTAGCGATGTGCTGCGTCATCATCGCACGATCATGGCCGTCGAGGCTTCGCAGTTTCATGGTCAGCGAATGCAACGTCACCCGGAGGACTATCCGCCTTGCATCACTCAGCTCATCGAGGAAGGACTTGCTGCTCCTGAAGTGGACTACCAGGCCGCGCTGCAATGCCGTCATCGTCTGGCTAATGAAATGAACACGATGTTAACGGACTCGTTTGCTTTCACTCCGGCAACGCTTGGTTCAGCGCCCGACTTAGCGACCACCGGTAACCCCGCTTTCAACTCTCCTTGGAGTTTTACCGGTCAGCCAACTGTATCTTTTCCGATGGGCTTGTCATCGGATGGGCTGCCGATGTCTGTGCAGTTGATTGGACGTCATGGGTCCGAGTCAGAACTATTAGCTGCTGCGTCTTGGTGCGAAAAGGTAATCGGATTTCAGATCAGAGCGTTGGATCAGTAGTTTGTAGGGTGGGTGAAGGCTTTGCGAAACCCACCAGACCAGTAAAGTGATGGGTTGCGCAAAGCCTTCACCCACCCTACAAAATCATAAATGGCTTAGTCGCTTAATTGTTAAGCTGGTGAGTATCGCTTCCGCTTCCGTTGCGAATTTGAAATGTCCTTCAACGAATTGCTCGATCTGCTTTACGAAGACAATCATTGCATCGCCGTGAACAAGCCTTGCGGCTGGCCGAGCGCGCATTTCGATGGCCATGAAGAAACCGTTGATCGCCTGGTGAAAAGCTATCTCAAGGATAAACACCAGAAGCTCGGCAACGTTTTTCTCGGTGTGGTCCATCGGCTCGATAAGCCTGTCTCAGGGGTTTTGTTGTTCGCGCCACGAGCAAAGGGGCCGCCCGTCTCTCAGAGCAGTTCCGGGAAAACGCGGTTGAGAAGGTCTATTGGGCCGTCGTCGAACGCGGCAAGATTGCTAAGAATCTCCCGGAATTCGGCACGTTTCACGACTGGCTGCGAAAGGAAGAGGACGAAAAGCGCGTCCAGATCGTGCGAGCCGATGCCGAAGGCGCCAAGCAAGCGATCCTCCATTTTCGCAAGCTGGCCGAGCATGGCGGATTAACCTTGCTGGAGTTGCGGCCACAATCGGGGCGTCGACATCAGTTGCGCGTTCAGTTGGCCTCCCGAGGCTACTTTATCTACGGCGATAAGCAGTACGGCTCGCGCTTCCAGTTCGGCAACGCCATCGGCCTTCATGCCCGCTCGCTCGCCTTTCTTCATCCGATTCGATATGAACCGATCACGCTAACCGCTGAATTGCCGAAAGCGTGGCGCGGCTCGTTTGCTTATCTCTTGAGCCGTGAGGTAAAATGACCGTAGCCGAAAAACTGACTGCCATTCGCGACATCATTCAAATAGACATCGGCAGTCGCGGCCTGGCTTGCGATCCTGCCGACAACCTGATTTCGGCCACGCTCAACGACTTCGCGGCTGCATGTCAGACCTTTGATCGTCGTAGTTGTGAGGTGGGCATCGTCACCGGTTTTCTAATCCCGACCGCGATACCGCCGTGTGCCGAAACCGATGGGCCTCTCGGTTCGCTTTACCTCGCCCGCGTTCTGCATCGCTTCGGGATGCGGGTTGTCATCGCCACGGATGACCATTGCATCCGCGCAGTTGCAGGCCGGGATCGAGTTATGCGGTTTGACCGATGCGATCGAGCTATTGACGCTGCCACTGGCGGACTCACCGACTTATGCAGAAGAGTTCGTAGCCAAATCTGGAGGCGCTAACTCATCTGATAGCGATTGAACGAGTGGGACCGTCGCACGATGGTCGTTGTTACACGATGCACGGCCGTGATATTACCGCTTCAATGGCCCCTGCTCATCATCTGTTCGACATGCGTCTTGCACCCGTCACCATCGGCATCGGCGATGGGGGGAATGAGATCGGCATGGGGAAAATCTCAATGGAGACGATAGCGCGCAACATCAATCGTGGCGCTCAAATTGCCTGTCGAGTCCCCGCCGATCATTTGATCGTGGCCGGCATCAGCAACTGGGGCGCTATGCGCTGGCGGTTGGAATAATGGTGGTCCAGGGAAAGACGCTCGAAAGCGAGTTCTTTGATCCGGAGCGTGAAAGACAATTGTTGCAATTGATAGTGGATGAAGGCCCTCTCGTGGATGGAAAGACTTCACAGCCGACCGCGACAGTCGACGGCGTAGCGTTCGACGAGTATATCAAGCCTCTCGTCCGCATTCAGGAAGCGGCCGCGGATCGGCAATAATTGGTACGAAGACTCACCCTTGGATCAATCACGGAGCCACGTGTTGTAAGGCCCTGAGGCCGACAACGTAAAATCAAAAACGTCAGTCACGGATTAAACACGGACGGAACACGGATGGACCAAGACTTCCATTGCCATGCATCTGCAAGGAATATGCACGGCTAACACCGATGAAACATTTTTTTTGGTTTTATCCGTGTTTGCTCGGTGTTTCATCCGTGGCTAAATCATTATATTTTTTGCAAAAAGCCGCATCAGCGAGTCAAGACATCCAGAAGCGCCGAAGGCCTCGGAAGAGAAAATGACTCAATGGCCGAAGTTGATTCCTCTTCTTTCGTTTTGATTTCTTGATCAATTCCTTACCGCTGGCGATCCCTTGCCGAATGACTTCAATCCCGAGTGCAAAAGGAAGATTGGCACAAACCAGCAGCTTGTAGAAAAAGCAGCCGACTGACCCGGCCAGGTGTTTGCGGAGATAGCGGGCATAGCCGCACTCGTAGCCGAGATAGCAGAAGCCCGAGTTGGTTCGCGGAGCTGGTTCGGCCCAAGTGTACGATGTCGGCGTCGGCTAGGAAGACCAGCGAATGCGTATGCGCGACGCGGGCGCTCAGATCGAGATCTTCGATGCCAAACGGGTAGCCTTCGTCCCATCCCCCGAGCTGTTCGAAGAGTTGGCGCGGCAGGCACATAGCCGCCCCCATCAACGACTCCACTTCGCACGCCTGGTTCGGATCGAACTTTTCGCGCCGGTAGCGTCGGTAGGCAGCGCGGAACAGCATGGTCCAGCGCAAGATGGCCAGGCGATGAAAGAAGGAACCAAGCGTGGGCCGTCTCCGATAAGAGGCGCTGGGCTTTGCCATCGAGACCGATCAGTCGCGGGCCGGCCATGCCGACACCGGGATGCGCGTTCATGAAGGCGACTATCTTGGTTAAGCTTTCAGGGCCGACGACGGTGTCGTTGTTCAGAAAGAAGAGATATTTGCCATGGCTGTGGGCGGCCGCTTGATTGTTGGCACGGGCAAACCCGTAGTTTTTTGGGTTCTTGATAAGAGCGACCCAAGAAAAGTCGGCTGCCACCATCTCCGGCGAGCCATCGCCCGACGCGTTATCAACGACGACGACTTCGCATTTCAAATCCTGCTTGGCAATCTGGATCGATTTTAGGCAATGCCGCAATTGCTCACGGCAGTTCCAGTTGGCTATGCAGATGGATAGCTCAGGCTGTTCCGCCACGGCAATGCTCCGAAACGAAATAAGGTGGGCTGACTTTCTCTTTTCGGCCGATAGGCTGCGTCGAGTTTAACGATTTTCCTGAGAAATTGATCCCAGGCCGAGCTTTTTTCAAGCGCAATTTTCCTGGAACTGCGGCACAAGCCTAAAGCGACAGTTTTGAAGTTGCGCGGTATCAAGGCGGCTTCGAAGCTTGGATAGCCCAAAGCGCAAGCAAGGGAAGGCGCTAGGACAAAATAGGCCTTGCCTTGCTTGCGCTTCGGGCTCTCATTGACCCACACTTCGCTGCCGCTTCAGGCTTGTCGATACCGCCAAACACCGACAATCACCATTCCGAATCGGCCCCGATTGACTACGATAACAGCAGACGCCCAAGGCCAATCGAGGATGCTCTCATGTCCGTCGCGACACCTCCTGTGAAGCCGGATCGAACAAAACTGGCGTTGGCTCAAACGCCGCCTGACGAGCAGTTTTGGAATAAGTATTCGCCCCATTTTGAATTCCAGATTTCGACGTTTGCCACCGGCGCCATACATGTCGTTTTGGTTGCGATCCTCATCTATGTCACCACGCGCTTGATGAAGGAAGATGAGACGACGCCCGTGCCTGTCCGAGGGTTGACGCTGACGCAGACTCCGACGGGCGGGCTATCAGGCGAGCAAGGCGCCGGCGGCGGCGAGCCGAAGACCGAAGCGAGCGACGAGCGCCCGGAAGAGCCGCGCCGGCAAATCCCAGAGGCGCAATTGCAGAAAGAAATGATCTCGGCCAGAGATTACCTTCCAGAGTTAAAGGACCCGGATCTGTTGAAGAAATTTGTCTCGGCCCCCAATTACGACAAACTACGCGATTTGAATGATGAGCTAAAGAAGCGGTCTCGCGAAGGGTTTGGCGGCGGCAAAGGAATGGGCGAAGAAAAAGGAAAAGGCACTGAGCCGGGGACGGGCGATGGCAGTCCCGGCGACCCGACTACTTCAGGCAATCGTTCGATGCGCTGGACTATTGTTTTCAAGACGAACAATGGAGCGGATTACCTGAAACAGACTCACTGCGTTCAAGGCGAAAATCGTTGTCCCGGAAGCGCCTGACTTTAAGAAAAACCGATTATTCGACGACCTTATCACACCGGGTGCGGGCAAGCTGCTCCAAGGAAGCGACGACCTACCCAAGATGTACTTTACCGACAACGACAAAATATCGGCGGCCAAAGTAGCTCGGGCTTTGGGCCTGAATTTCGACCCGCCCTATTTCATCGCATTCTTTCCCAAAGACATGGAAAACGAATTGGCCGCCAAGGAAAGCAATTATCGCAACCGCAAAGAAGAGGACATTTACTCGACCACGTTCCGCGTTCTCGAACGCAATGGCCAATATGAAATCAAAGTGACCGATCAAACGCCGGTGCGGAAATAAGGCAGCCGCGCAGCCCGTTTTGCCCTCCCCATGGCTTTGCAGGGGGAGGGCAGGGTGGGGCAGAGCTTCTTGCCCTTGATCGAACGTCTCGGCAGTCGCGGCCTTTCCCCCGCCTGACCTGCCCCCGTAAAGCCAGGGGGATAAGAAGGGTTGGCGCACATCACGCGATTCACGCAGAATCACTCAGCGGCTTGCCTCTCGCCCGAAAAACCTTGCCTTCCCGACCGTTCGGCATATCCCATCATCGAATTGTATTTCGGGACGGCACTTCAAACTTATCCACGGAAACCGATGAAAAACGCGAAGATCAAGAAAATCCTCTCCCGTGAAGTTCTCGACAGCCGGGGCAACCCGACTGTGGAAGTCGATGTCCAACTCTGTACCGGCGTCGTCGGCCGCGCAGCGGTGCCAAGCGGCGCCAGCACCGGCGCCCACGAGGCCGTCGAACTCCGCGATGGCGACAAAAAGCGCTACCTCGGCAAGGGGACTCTGAAAGCAGTCGAGAACATCAAGTCCGCCATCGAGCCAGCGCCTCATCGGCCACGACATCACCGACCAGCTCGGCATCGACAGCATCATGCTCAAGCTCGATGGCACCAAGAACAAAAGCAAACTGGGGGCCAATGCGATCTTGGGAGTATCGATGGCGGCCGCCCATGCCGCCGCCGCCGAGCTAGGTCTGCCGCTTTATCGTTACCTGGGGGGGACGAACGCCAAGGTGCT
This sequence comes from uncultured Planctomycetota bacterium, assembly GCA_963718635.1. Classification (GTDB taxonomy): domain Bacteria; phylum Planctomycetota; class Planctomycetia; order Gemmatales; family Gemmataceae; genus JAIOQJ01. The sequence continues at coordinate 2,098,858 of OY970367.1, forward strand.
GCCCGTGCCGATGATGAATATCATCAATGGCGGCAAACATGCGGACAACACGATTGATTTTCAAGAATTCATGATCATGCCGATCGGCGCTGAGACGTTCCGCGAAGGATTGCGCATCGGCGCGGAAGTGTTTCACAGTTTGAAGAAAGTGCTGCACGACAAGGGATTGAACACTTCAGTCGGCGACGAAGGCGGCTTCGCCCCGAACATCGCCAGCCCGGATGAAGCCTTGCAGATTATCGCTACCGCGATTGAGAAGGCGGGCTACAAGCTCGGAACCCAAGTGGCTTTTGCTCTCGATGCCGCAACGACGGAACTCTACGAAGAAGCGAAGCACAAAGGGAAGACCGGCTATTGCTTCTTCAAGAGCGCGCCCGATCGCATCATCTCCTCGGATGAGATGATCGATGAATGGAAAAAGCTTTGCGGCAAATGGCCAATTCTTTCCATCGAAGATGGTCTCTCAGAAGATGATTGGGACGGCTGGGTGAAACTGACTAAGGCTTTGGGCGACAAGATTCAGCTCGTCGGCGACGACCTTTATGTCACCAATGTTGAGCGGCTACGCATGGGCATCGACAAGAAGGCAGGCAACAGCATCCTGGTAAAGGTGAACCAGATCGGCAGCTTGACGGAAACGCTCGACTCGATCGAGCTGGCCAAACGGCACCAGTTCACCACCATCATCAGCCATCGCAGCGGCGAAACCGAAGACGTTACGATCGCCGATATCGCCGTGGCCACCAACGCCGGCCAGATCAAGACCGGCTCCGCCAGCCGCACCGACCGCATTGCGAAGTACAACCAGCTTTTAAGGATCGAGGAAGAACTCGGCTCAAACGCTGTCTATGGGGCAGCGATGTTACGCAAGGCCTAAATTAGTCAACGTTGCACAAGCGTATCGCTTGTGCTTCTTTTTCAACGCGAGACGTTCTCTAATGATCAAACCTCTCAACGTCGGCATGATCGGCTATGGCTTTATGGGTCGGGCCCATTCGAATGCCTATAGCCAGGTGAATCACTTTTTCAATTTGAAGCATCGCCCGGTGCTGAAGGCCGTTTGCGCCCGCAGTGCCGACAAAGCTAAAGAGTTCGCCGATCAGTGGGGCTACGAATCGATCGAGACCGACTGGCGCAAGCTGGTCGAGCGCAAAGATATCGACATCATCGACATCTGCACGCCGAACAATACCCATGCCGAGATTGCTCTCGCGGCGGCAGCCAACAAAAAGATGATTCTGTGCGAAAAGCCATTGGCGATGAACGGCCCAGAAGGCCTAAAGATGGTGCAAGCCATCGAAAAGGCCGGCGTGCCGAACATGGTCTGGTACAACTATCGCCGAGTGCCTGCCGTCACGTTGGCCAAGCGCTTGATCGATGAAGGTAAGCTGGGCAGGGTGTTCCATTACCGCGCCAAGTTCCTGCAAGATTGGACTATCAAGTCAGACTTGCCCCAAGGGGGGCAGGGCCTGTGGCGGCTTGATGTGGCCGCGGCCGGCAGCGGCGTCTCCGGCGACTTGCTGGCCCACTGCATCGACACCGCTCTTTGGCTTAATGGGCCGATTGAAAGCCTCTCGGCCACCACGGAAACTTTTGTGAAAGAGCGTACGCATACGCTGACGGGCAAGGTCGAAAAAGTCGGCATCGATGATGCCTGCATGTTCATGTGCCGTTTCGCCAACGGCTCGCTGGCGACCTTTGAATCGACCCGTTACGCGCGCGGGCACAAGGCGCTCAACACCTTCGAGATCAACGGAGAGAATTTCTCGATTGGTTGGGATCTGCACGACCTGCATCGCCTGCAAGTCTACGACTATAAGGAAGGCGACAGCAAGCTGCGCGGCTGGAAGTCGGTCCACGTCACGGATAACAGCCCCGATCATCCCTATATGGACAAGTGGTGGGTGCCAGGCCTGCAGATCGGCTACGAGCACTCCTTCGTGCATCAAGTGGCCGACTTCCTCGAAAGCCTCGAAACCGGCAAACCCGCCATGCCCGATTTCCGCGATGCCTACCGTACCCAACTTGTCCTTGACGCCATTACCGATTCGGCAAAAGATGGCACGTGGAAAAAGGTGATGACCGTTTAGCGGTGAGCCAACGGCGAACCGCGCGGGAGGAAACACGGAAATTATCGCACCAAAATGGATAACCGCCGAAGAGTTCATGGAAATGCCCGACCCGATCGATGGGTCAAGGCAAGAACTTGACCGAGGAGTCGTGATCACCATGCCGCCTGCAAAAGGCATTCATGGGATCGTTTGTTCGAAGGTCGGCCGGTTGATCGGCAACTACAGCGATACAAGAGGTTTGGGGCAGGCTGCGTCAAACAATACGGGCGTCGTTGTCAAGCGAGCTCCCGATATCGTTCGAGGCCCTGATGTCGCTTTCTGGTCGTTCGAAAGACAGCCGACAATTCCGGAAGGCTACTTCGAAGTGGCGCCCGAGCTTGTGGTTGAAGTGGTGTCACCGAGCAACACGCAAAGCAAGATCTGGCGGAAGAACAAAGAATACTTCTTCCACGGGACCAGGCGAGTTTGGGTTGTCTATCCGGAAGATCGCATGGTAGCCGTGTTCACCAGCCCGTCCGATTCAAAGCTTTTGGAAGAAACAGATACGCTAGAAGGCGGCGACGCACTGCCCGGGTTTCGCTGCCAAGTCGCCGACTTTTTCCCGGCCGAAAGCTCGCCGCAACCGAGCCGAACCGAGTAAGCAGTCGCGACCATCGACTTCTTCACTTGGATTCGCGCCACCCGGCTTTGTCATTGCGGGGGAGAGTGAGAAAGGCAAGGTTTCGGAAATCGGTTGGCACACCGGTAAGCCGGGGTGCAACAACGGGTTCGGGCGAATCGGGACCGCCCTCTTTCCCACCCTCCCCCGCAATGGAAAAAAGAAATTCTGAAAACAGGTCGCCTAAGCTAGTATGTCAAGTCTTGGAAGTCCACGCTGGTGGGTGACAAGGGCACACCTTCGGGGAAGGTGCGCAATGAGGTGTTACGTCATCGGGTAATGACAACACCCGGCAGCTTACGCTGCTCGGCTTGCCTGGCTCGGCAAAGTCGCTTCCGGAAATATATCCGGAAGCGACTTTGCGAGAAAATCGTGGGAAAACGAACGTTGAGTTTGCCGTCAGAGCCGCGACCGATAAGGAGCGGAGCCCACCGCTCCCTTACGGTCCTATTGAAAGTTTCAACCACGGATAACACCGATTTCACGGATGGGAACCAAGAAGGCGAAAACAACTCTTATCCGTGCGATCCGTGTTATCCGTGGTTGAAATTCTCGGGTCGACCTTTGAAACATGAGAGGCGCCTCGCGGTGGCTTAGGAGACCCTTCTAAAAATATTTCCAGAAGGGCTTTTCCAATTAAATATTGGGAAAACGCGCGATGAGAAATCAACTTTTGTTAGCCGCGACGCGAAGGCTCTGCGCAGCGGAGCGCTCTCGGCAGGAAAGCGCTCCGCTGCGCAAAGCCTCCGCGTTGCGGCTAACAAGCGCGCCTCCGCCGAAATTGATACGATTGCACTATGCGCATTCTGCTGGTTTCGGACATTCATGCGAACTGGCCGGCTCTTCAGGCAATCCGTGATGGCTTCGATGCCGCTCTCTTCGTGGGTGACCTGGTCGACTATGGCCTCGAGCCCGGCCCATGCATTGATTGGGTGCGACGCCAAGCGCTGCACTCGGTTCGCGGAAATCACGATCACGGCGCCGCTCAGGGCGTGGCGGTCGGCGGCGCCAGCGGCTTTCGCTATCTCACCGCGGTGACTCGCCCGCTCACGTGCGAGAAGTTGAGTGAACCCGATCGCCGTTTTCTGGCGGAATTGCCGCTGACCAAGTCAGTCACTTTGGACGGCAAACGTTACTTTCTCGTTCATGCAACGCCGCGCGATCCCATGGATGAAGCCGCCCCGGCCGATATCGAGTTCTGGCAGCGTCGGCTCGAAGGAATCGATGCCGATTTCATTATCTGTGGGCATACCCATCAGCCGTACACGTTGCAGGTGGGCAAGACGATGATCATCAATCCGGGCAGCGTCGGGCTTCCTCGCGATGGCGACCCGCGTGCCGGCTATGGCATGGTGGTCGATGGAAACCCGGAGCTTCGACGCGTTGAGTACGACATCGATCAGACGATCAATACCCTGCGTCTCAGTTCTCTTCCGGACAAGGCGAAAGAGATGCTGACCGAAGCTTATCGAACGGGCCGGCTTGCCGGCGCTAAAAATGGATTGGTCAAATAGTCAGAAATCGGAGGGAATCATGTCAGGCCAACATGTGGAAGAAGTCGAGCCTGCACGGACATATCATCGACTCGCTGCTGCTGCCAAAAGTGCTCGACACGATCATTGCCAGGGGGGGCAGTTACGTCATCAAGCACATCAAGATCGGTCAAAGGCAGGCCGACCCCAGCCACGCGCGCGTGGCTGTCAGCGCGCCGACTGCGGAGCTTCTTGAAGAACTGCTCGATATCATTCACGATCATGGCGCCGTTCCGGTTCATGCCGTCGATTGCCAGGCGATACCGGCCGATATTGACGGGGCCTTCCCAGATGGCTTTTATTGCAGCACCAATTATCGCACTCAAGTGCGCCTAGCCGGCAATTGGATTGAAGTTGCCGATCAGGAGATGGATTGCGGCATCACGATCGATTCCGGCGCCCGCAGCGCCCGTTGCGTCGCCATGACGAGCGTACGCATCGGCGAGTCTGTGGTCGTAGGCCGTCAGGGAATTCGCGTTTTCCCGCCGGAATTGCAGCCTCGTACCGAACTGTTCGAATTCATGTCATCGGCCGTGTCGAGCGAAAAGCCTAAAGGCGTGACGGTGCGTGAAATTGCGGCGGCCATGAAGCGAACACGCGCGGCCAACGAAAAAATCCTGGCTGTGCTGGGGCCCGCCGTGGTGCATACCGGCGGCAGCGAATGTATCAGCTGGCTGATTCGCAAGGGTTTCCTGCACGTTCTGTTCGCCGGGAACGCGCTGGCCACACACGACATGGAACAATCGATTTACGGCACGAGCCTTGGTGTTTCTCTGGACCGCGGCCTGCCCGCGGCCGAGGGCCATGAACATCACTTGCGTACTATCAACAGCATCCGTCGGTTGGGAGGAATCGCAGCGGCGGTTGCTCAAGGCAAATTGCAGAGCGGCATCATGTTCGAATGCATCAAGAACCAGATTCCCTTCGTCCTGGCGGGTAGTATTCGCGATGATGGCCCGCTCCCCGAAGTCATCACTGATTCGCTCCAAGCCCAGGACGCCATGCGCAAGCTCATTCCCGGCGTCGGCTTCTGCCTGATGCTCGCAACCACCCTCCATTCCATTGCGACAGGCAATCTGCTGCCCGGCTGGGTCAAAGTGGCTTGCATCGATATCAATGCCGCCACGGTTACGAAGTTAATGGATCGCGGCAGTACGCAAACGATTGGCATCGTCAGCGATGCGGAACCCTTCTTACGCTCCTTGGTTGAGCAGTTGCAACGCGAAGAGCAATAAGCGCGTGTACTGCGCAATGCCCAAGCTTAGGCGACCTTCTGCCCCGCTTGCTTTTCAAACGCGCTTACCGGACGACGGATGACGCAACTGAGGACGACCGCAGCGGCCAATAAACTGCCTGAGAGATAGAAGGCGTTGTCGGTGCTGCCGGTGGCGTCGGTGATGTAACCGGCAGCAAGCGGGACGGCGAAGGCGATGCCCCAGCCGATGAACACCAGGCCGTAGTTGAGCCCGAGGTTCTTCGAGCCGAAGTAGTCAGCGGTGAACGAAGGCATTAAAGCAAGGCCGCCGCCGTACTGCCAATAGGCAACGCCAACGACCAGAAACAGCAGCAGCACATTTTCCGCTTGCATCACGGTTGGCGTTAGAAAAAGACAAATGGTCGATAAGACGCCGTTAATGAGATAGGCATTTCGCCGCCCGATTTTATCGGAATAAAAACCGGTGCCGACGCGGCCCGAAGCATTCACAAGGCCGCCGTAAGAAGAGAGAAGCCAGGCGTTCATCGCAAAAAAAGCGATGGAGGCGCTGGTCCTGTTCAGCATCGGCACGGCATTGGCGATAACGAGCAGCCCCGATTGTGCAGAGCCAATGAACATAAACACCAACGCGTAGAACTGCCACGTTTTCAACATGGCCGAGGCAGGCCAATCGACGCTTGTCGTCGGTTTTTTGATTGATGGAACCGGTGGCCCGGGTGGGACGTAGCCGGCCGGCGGCCAACGCAAAAACTGCGCGGCCGTTACCACCACGGCCGCGAAGAGCGTCCCCAACGCGATGAAGCTGCCCGAAAGGCCGTACTCGCCGATGAGCCATCTCGCGAGCGGTGAAATGTAGATGGCCGCCCCGCCGTAACCTCCAACGACAATGCCGACGATGAGTGCCCGGCGATGCGTGCCGAACCAGCGCACCGCGGCTGGTGTCGCAGCGGCATAGCCTAAGCCCATGCCGATGCCGCCTAAGATGCCGAAGCCGACGATTAAGCCGGTGTAGCTTTTCATCAACCCGGTCAGGATGCAGCCGCCTGCCAAAAAGAGCCCGCCGAGCGTAGCGCCGAGCTTCGGGCCATAGCGATCCTGAATGCGTCCGCCGGGAATCATGAAGAGGGCGAACATAAAGCCGCAAAGCGAATAAGCCCAGGTCGCTTGCGCATTCGTCAGGTAATGCCAGCCTTCATTGAGACCTGCCATCGGCGAGCCGGCGACTTTTGTCTTATCGAAGAGGACGCTCTTCCAAACGCTCCAAGCATAGAGGATGCCGAGACATAAGTTGACCGCTGTCCCTGCGAAAACGACAACCCAGGCTTGGCTCGGCACGCGTGTCAGCGGGTTCATTCGGCCGATCCTCATCTGTCTCGAAGGCGTTTTCGCATAGCATAATCAGCGAAAGCCAGATCAGAGCCACGACCGTGAGGCAGTGGAAGTAAGCGCTGTCTACCAGTCGCCGCACTGACAAAAGCCTACAACTCGCCCAACTGTTCGACGAGAGCATCCTCATGAAAATGCGAGCCATGACGGCCTGTTTGCTCATCGGCATCGCTGCGCTAGCAGCCTGCGCTGAAACGCCCTCCACCCAACAATTGATCGAACGACTCGGCAGCAAGCGCTTCAGCGAACGCAAAGAGGCGGCGGCGTTGCTGCGCGAACGTGGCCCGAACGCCCTTCCGGAACTGCGGAAGGCATTAGCGCATGCCGACCAGGATATCCGGCAGACGGCTGCGAGTTTGATTGCACCCATTGAATCCATTATCGCCTTGGCGCCGAAGCGCTTTGACGTCAAGGCGCGCAATCAACTATTGAGCGAAGTCCTCGAACAGCTTGGCAAGCAGGCTCAAGCCACTTTCCAAGTCGAGGAAGAAGACGATCGCGATTTGGTTACGCTCGATTTAAAGAATGCGACCTTCTGGGAAGCGATGGACGCGCTCGGCCGTGCGACAGGACGGATCAACGACAGTGCAAACCGCGACAAGCCCCAAATCGATTTTGAGCGGAAAGCCAGACGGCCGCGCCTAGTTTACAACGACGGCTCGTTCCGCGTCGAACTGCGATCTATCTCCGCTTCCCGCCAAATCGACCTGAGCGAGGTATCGGACAGGAGCGAACCGACGCCACAACCCCGGCAGTTGAGGCTTAATTTCGACGCAAGGTCAGCGCCGCATTTGTCAATTCTGGCTGTTGACCATATCGAGATCGAGCAAGCGGACGATGAGAACGGGAAACCACTGATGGTGGAGCCTATCGATGCCGGGGGATTAAACGAGACGCCTGTTTTTATCGAGTCGATGCGTGTTGATTTGAACAAGGTAACGGATGCAAGCCGGCGCCTTTCGCGCTGCGCGGCGTCGTTTGGGCTCGCGTGCTCGTCGAGAAAAAGAGAGTAGTGATCAGTGAATCGTTTGTTAAAGCCGAGGGGAAAAAATCGAAAATCGGTGAAGATTTGCTGGAGATTGAAAAAGCGAGCAAAACCGAAGGCGCCTGTAAGTTAAGCATCGACATCACCAGCGCGGAAGGTAGTCCAGGACTAAATTGGTCGTCGCGAATCTACGTGCAAGACGCAGCAGGCGAGCGCATGCATCCTAACGCCATTGGCCGAGCAACACGCAACAATCATTTAGAGATCTCTCTGGAATACGACGCAGAAGTCGCGGGCATCACGCGAGGGCCGAAGCGTATCATCGCTGAAGACTGGGTAACGATTCTGCACCCGATCCGTTTCGACTTCCGCGATATTCCGCTGCCGTGAAGGATTTTTATCGTGCCCGCGTATCCAAGCCTTTGATCGTTAGCCAAAAACCTCCCGCTCGGAGCAATTCATGAAAAGATTTGCGCTACTGCAACGCGAAAGCCCGGCAGATGCGGCTCTGCACTGAGTTCTTGCTTGATGTTCACCAGTTCCGGTTCGGCATTGGGCTGAAAGATTTCGATCGTTCGACGGCGCGGATTGATAACCCAGACTAGCGGGACGCCAGCACTCAGATATTCGTCGATTTTCTCATCATTATCAACTTGCTGATTTCGCGGAGATAGAATTTCAACGGCCAAAATTGGTAGACCATTGACGAGCGTTGTTTCAGAGGTTGGGTTGCGTGCGAGCTCCGCGGGAATGTAAATGACGTCGATTCCGACAGCAGTATCTGGATCCCGTCGCAAACGAACGCCGGCGTCTCCGCAAAGTACTTCACCGTGTGGTTCGGGCTGCTGGTCGAGCCAATTGTTAAGTAGCTGGGAAACGCGGGCCATAATGCCACTATGAAATTGATTCCGGACGGTCGTTGGTCGCTCCCGCAATTCACCGCGAATAAGCCAGCGTTCCACACCATCCTCGGGGAATGCGAGCAGTTCTTCAGTAGTCATCGGCTCGGGGTCGGCGGCCACAGCCATTGCGAAAACTCCACGATCAACGGGCGAGACAATATAGCAATACCAGTGAAACGAGGGCGGTTCAATGCTTCTTCATCTCTACCTGCCTCAGCGTTCCCCGCAGAATCATTTCGATCAATTCTCGGTAGCTCACGCCCATGTACTTAGCGATGAAGACGATGTCCCCGGTGTCGGGGTTTAGACCTGGCAGCGGGTTGGCTTCGAGGAAATAAGGGATGCCGTCGCGGATGCGAAAATCAATACGGGCGACATCCCGGCAACGAAGTGTCTCGTAGGCATCCAGGGCCGCCTCTTCGATGGCAAGCAACGTGGCAAAAGGGAGTTGCGGCGGGCATTCGTAGGAGACCCGGTTCTCCCAATCGCGTTTTACTTCCAAGCTGTAAACGAAGCGATCCGTTTGCTGTTTGGGCAGCACGCGCATCATGCCTAAGATTGTTGGTGGGTCGTTGCCGACGATGCCGACCGTCACTTCTTCGCCGGCGATGAACTCTTCCAACAACACTGGTTGCCGATAATCGTTCCACAGCGAAACGATCACGGGGCCTAAGTCTTCGACCTTTTCAATCAGGCATTTCGAACGAATTCCTTTGCTCGATCCTTCGCAGAGCGGCTTGGCGATTAGAGGCAGGCGCAGATCGCTTTCGGCCACCAGCGCTGGGAATTCGGCGTAGTCGCCATCGTAAGCGACAGGTGGAACTTCGAGCACAATGCCTTTCGGCACCAGAACTCCTGCCTCTGCTACTAGTCGACGGCAGACGTCTTTATCGAGCGCGACGGCCAACGTGAGTGCATCCGAGCCGGTACAAGGAATTTCCAACAACTCGCAGACAGCGGGAACGCGTGCCTCGCGGTTGCGCGATGTTCCGGTTCCTTCCGCGATGTTGAAGACGACATCAGGCGCATCGCTCAGCAGCTTTTCCAAGAGCGCCCGGCCGTTGCCAAGCTCGATGACCTCATGGCCGAGGCTGCGAAGCGCGGCGCCGATGGCCGTAATCGTAATGGGACTATCAAACTCTTCGTGAACGTCGTCGGGGGCATCGGCCGCCGGCGCCGCTTTCGGCTTCAAATCGAACGCGATGCCGATGCGCATGAGAGAAATCCAAAAAAATAGCCGCTTGGCACTTCGTCGCGAAGCCCCAAGCGGCAAAAACAAACTGTGTCGTTATTTCTTGAGGCGTCGTCGCGTCTTTACAGCTACTGAAGCGGGAACGGTAACCAGGTCGTCCTCGTGGTCGCCGCAGCCATCTTCTTCGACAGGTTCAATTTTGATGACCTGCAGCGACTTGCGGCGGGCCATCCGCTCATTGCCCTCGGGAATGATCGCCGAGCGCGTTCCTTGCAAAAGCGAACTAACGCCCCGGTTGAGAGTCGGCTCAATCGTGTTGGGCTTATCTTGCGCCTGATAGCGTACGAGCATTCCTTCGTAGTTCCGCAACACGACGGCATCGTCGGAGGCGGACACGAGATAGTTCGGCATGATCGGGATCTTGCCGCCGCCATGCGGACTATCGACAACGTACGTCGGAATGCCCAGGCCGGACATATGCCCGCGCAGGCCTTCGATGATTTCAACGCCCTTCCACACCGAAGTGCGGAAGTGGCCAGCTCCGATGACGGGATCGCAATGGAACAAGTAGTAAGGCCGTACCTTGATGCGAAGCAGCGCCCGCATCAGTTGCCGCATAGTGGCGAGGTCGTCGTTGACGCCCGCCAGCAGCACCGTGTGATTGTTGACCGGCATTCCCGCCCGCAGCAGGGCGTTGCAAACGCGGGCCGCTTCAGGCGTCACTTCACGCGGATGGTTGAAGTGCGTCTGGATCCAGACCTTCTTGGCGGAGGCCAGAAGATCGATGAGTTCCTGATCGTAAAGCTTTTGCGGCAACGTCACCGGGACGCGAGTGCCGATGCGAATGACATCGACATGCGGGATCTTCGCCAGGTTTTCGAGGAAGAAGCGCAGCTTGGCCGTCGGCAAAGTCAGCGGATCGCCGCCGGAAACGATAACGTCGCGGATTTCGGGTTTGGAGGCGACGTAATCGACCATGCGTCGATCATTGCGGCTGATGGCGTCCCAACCGCCGCGAACCATAGTAGCGCGCTTGCGCGTGCAGAAGCGGCAATACATGGTGCAAACGTGCGTGGTGACGAGCAAGGCCCGATCGGGGTAGCGATGGGTCAGCCCGGGCACCGGCGAATCCTTGTCTTCTTCGAGCGGATCCTCCAACTCATAACCCGAGGGGTTCTCGGACTCCAGCGGCGAGGGCACCGACTGGCGCCGGATCGGATCGTTGCGATCGTCCGGATTGATGAGGGAGAAGTAGTAAGGAGGGATCGCCAGCTTATACTCGCTCTCGAGCTTGCCGATGGCTTCGAGTTCTTCGTTCGTGAAGGTGAGGAGATTCCGGAGCTGCCGAACCGATCGAACGGCGTTCTGCGACTGCCATCGCCAATCGTCCCATTGATGATCGGGAACATCGGCCCAGGCGGCATGACGACGCGGATGACTAGGGGGTTCTTCGTCGTCGTTGAACGCTCCCACGGTCTGCGGGACCGGCGGGAAAGGAAGAGTAGTGCGCGATTCTGTTTCGCTCATACAGTTGCGATGACCTCCAGGTCATGGAAAGCTCAAACCAATGGCTCCGCAGTCAGAGGTTGTGAGCGTTGATCGCGGCACGCGACAGTCGTTGTTGCGCCTGCGCCATTAATGCGGTATGGTAACGTCAGCTCCCAAAATTACAAGTTCTTCCAGCACGTTTTCTCAATGCTTTTCCGATTTATTTTCGGCGGTCGGAATCAGATACTACCGACACCATGAACAAACGCTTGAAATCAGGCAAATTTCACAACTCATATGTTCAATCGTTGATCCGTTCGCAATCGCATTTTTTTTGCTGGCTGCCGCGATGATTCGGGTTCGATTGAGCACTTCGCTTGCGAGGTCACACCATGCAAAAGACGTTCCAGCCGCGTTAAGGGCGAGTCGAGCAACGTTAGCTGCTCGGCTCGCCTTAGCGCTTCATGGCACTCGACGCCCTCTCGGTGGGCAGGCCTCCGCCGCACAAAGCCTTCATGGCTCTGAGGGATTGAGCGCATTGCAGGGCTTTTACTTCAACTGCTCGCCTGCCTGATCGCAAAGCGTTTGCGCTTCCGGCATGGTAGGCGCTTCGGCAATTACGCGGACGATCGGCTCGGTGTTGCTGCCGCGGATGTGCAGCCAGCGGTCTTTCCAATCAAGGCGCAGGCCATCCAGCCGGTTTGCTGCTGCTTCGGGCCAGCGCTTCTCCATACTGTTAAAGGCGCCTGGCAGTTTTTCACGGGCAACTGTGTACTTCGTCTTCAGCATCGCATAGGCCGGCAGTGCGGCGACGAGTTCGCTGAGCGTCTTACCCGTCTCGGCCATCAGTTGCAGAATCATGGCCATGCCGATGAAGGGATCGCGAATCCAGCCGACGCGCGGGTCGATCACGCCGCCGTTGCCTTCGCCGCCGATGACTGCTTCCAGATCGCGCATGCCCGCGACGACATTCGCTTCACCTACTGCAGTGCGCACACATGCACAGCCGCGCTCGGCGGCGATATCCTGAATCACGCGCGAGGTCGACATGTTGATGACGACCGGTCCCTTTTGCTTCGACAAACGATACTTCACCGCGAGTGCCAGCGTCAGTTCCTCTGAGATGCAGACTCCCTTTTCATCGATTAGGGTCAAGCGATCGGCATCGGGATCCATGACGAAGCCGGCTACGCAACCTGATCGCGGCACCAATGGCCCGACATCAACCAGGTTGGCTGGGATTGGCTCGGCTTCGTGGACGAAATGGCCGTCGGCTGCACAGGCATGATCGATTACTTCACAGCCGAGCGCTTGCAATAACGAAAGGGCCAAAGGTCCGCCGGCGCCGCCATTGCCATCAACTAGTATCCGAAAGCCTGCGGCATGAACGGCGGCCACGCTGACGTTGTCGCACACCAGCTCGGCATGAACCTCCTGCACATCGGGGGGCACGCTCACTTCGCCGATGGCGTTCCAGGCAACAGATTTCGCGCTGCCTGCTTCGAAGATCGCCCGCACCTCGGCGCCGCTGGCCGCCGAGAGCACGGCGCCGTCGGGTCCGAACATCTTCAGGCCATTCCAAGGCGCAGGGTTATGGCTCGCGGAAATTTGAATGCAGCCAGAAGCGTTCAGCCGGCGCACCGCGATGCCGCAAGTAGGCGTGGGAGCGATGCCGATGTCGGCCACGGAACAGCCTGAAGACAATAGCCCGGCAATGACAGCATGACGGAGCATGCCGCCGCTCGGCCGGCTGTCGCGCGAAACGATAACTCGACCGCCGCCGGCAAAAGTGCCGAAGGCAGCCCCAAAGGCCGTCGCCACGCCCGGCGTAAGGCTCTGGCCGACGATGCCGCGGATGCCGGAAACCGAAACAATCAATTCAGCAGGAATGGCTTGGTTCATGGAGGAAGTGTAGAGCGCGAGCCGGAGAACACGTAGCGGAAGTCGGCAAGCTGGACGTAGCGGAAGTCGTCTGACTTCTGGGGCCTTCGGATGTGTAACGACTTCCGCTAAGCGATCTGACTCACGATCTACGAATTTTTCGGACTGCCAAAACCTAGTAGTTGGGATACTGTTCCGGCGCCTTACCCCCAGCGCCTAATAACGCCATGCCACGGCGAGCACGCGTTTCCGTATCAATCTTTTCCAGCTTTACGGCAAATGTCCACCAATCGCCGAAGTCGTAGATAAACTTCATTGATTGGCCGGGCTCCAGCGGCAACGTCCCGACTGTGATCTCGTCGGTGTACGGTCGCTCGTTGCACGCGGGATGCAGAGCCCGCACTGTCGTGCCGTTCCGATCGCGGTACGTAAACTCATAGAGATGATCGGAATCGAACTTTACGGAGCTTATGATGCCAGACGCCAGATCATCGAGCGTCAGATCGGCGGAGATAGCGATCCGTCGCCAGATTCTCCCCAAGCTGATTTTGAAAACAAATTGCCCTTTCTTGGTGGTTGGCATCGTCCAATGGAGGTTGTTCCGCCATTGTGGAAAATAGGTCTTTAGCAGCGATTGCCAGACGCCCAAACGTCCCGGCCCTTCGATTTCTTCCTCGCGCGGCAAGCCTCGGCCAAAAAACTGTTCATAAAAAAGCGTTTTAATGAGAACGTCCCCGAATAGTCGATGCTTGATGCCGGCTGGGATCCAACTTTTGATTGGTTCAGAGAAAAAATCAACCTGGACGAGGCCGAACAGATCGAGCAAGGCTAATTTAAAAAACCGCCTGTGGATGCCCCTAACAAATACCAGTTTCGTGCGTTTGAGGTCGAACACTTGGCCGTTCGGCTTTATGCTCCCCAAGGCTTCCGCACAGGCTGTCAATTGGGACGCGCTTGTTTTATCGTCGCCCACCATTTCGTCTCGCCCGAAGCGCAACCAAGCTTCGAGCAAGTTGCAATATTGCTCGGTATGATTCAATTTCCGCCAACCGGCGAGCAATTCCGGATCCAGACAGACGCGAGTTTCCTCCCCTTGTCCGACAATGACACCCAGTCGCGAAGCGCACAGCAGCAGATAAAGACCCTGCAGATAGGGATTCGAACGCAATTGCAGCCGTTCCAATGTCAGCTGCAACGGCCGTGCAAGTTGCAGGTTTAGCACCGGAAGGGCGATTTGCGGAAGCAGGTGATATTTCCCGCCTACTTTAACGCCTTCGGAGCCAACAAAGGCTAACAACATCTCAAAATCGCGCAGCACCGTACCGGGCTGTTCGAGGCTGAAAGTCTGACGGCGAAGGATTTCTTTTTCCTGGGCTGTTGCAGAATCAAGCATAGGAAGCAACTCGATCTGAAAGGACAGGGACACCTTAGGCGATTATACTGTATGCGTGAAACACGCTATTTGCTTAGCAGGCACAACGCCAGCTCCGAAAGATCTTTCAGGTGGTGCGCCGAGTTTCAAGCGACCTGCCAAAAACCGCGTACAGTAAGCATTCTAAATAAAGCTTATTTCATGGTCAGCGCCTTGAATCGAGCATTGATATACTGAAGAGCCGGGCACGAAGTAACCAGGAGCCACTGAGATGACAACCTCCCGTCCCATCCGTTTTCTGTCAGTACCCAATTTTTTTATCCTGGCCGGATTACTGCTGCACTCATGCACCGCGCTGCATGCCGCCGATGCAACTGCGCGTGTGAGTAAGCCGAACATCCTGCTCATCGTGGGCGACGACATGGGCTTTGCGGATGTCGGCTTTCACGGTTGCAAGGACATTCCTACGCCTAACCTCGATGCCCTGGCCGCTTCGGGAGTCCGGTTCAGCAATGGCTACGTTTCCGGTCCTTATTGTTCGCCCACACGAGCCGGGCTGCTGACAGGCCGTTACCAGCAGCGTTTTGGTCATGAGTTCAATCCAACTGGAGCGCAGGGACTGCCGTTGACGGAAACCACCATCGCCGATCGCCTCAAAGCCGCCGGCTACATTACCGGCCTTGTCGGCAAGTGGCACCTAGGCGCCAACCGGCGTTGCACCCTCAGAAACGCGGCTTCGAAGAATTCTTCGGTTTTCTCGGCGGCGCACACAGTTACTTCGCTGCAAGTGGAATCCTTCGCGGCACGGACCAAGTCAAGGAACTCGATTACACAACGGACGCTTTTGGACGCGAAGCAGCCGCGTTCATCGATCGACACCAGAAGGCGCCCTGGTTTCTCTACCTCGCCTTCAACGCGGTACATACCCCGATGCAGGCTACGGATGATCGGCTCGCGAAATTTCCAAACATCGAAAACAAACAACGCCGTACTTACGACGCCATGATGCTCGCCATGGACGAAGCCATCGGCACGGTTCGAAAGAAACTCGCCGCTGCGGGACTGGAGAAAAACACTCTTGTCTTTTTCATTAGCGATAACGGCGGACCAACGATGCCCGCAGTGACCGTCAACGGTTCAAACAATGCGCCGTTGCGCGGTTCCAAGCGGACGACACTCGAAGGCGGCATCCGCGTTCCCTTCATCGTTTCGTGGCCTGGCCGCCTCAAGCCGGGCGTCTACGACCAGCCCGCGATTCAACTCGACATCACTGCCACCGCACTGGCAGCGGCCAACGTCAAAGCCGAAGATCTCGATGGAGTCGATCTGCTTCCCTATCTCGACGGCCAAAAGACCGAGGCGCCGCACGAGGCGCTTTACTGGCGTTTCGGCCAACAAATGGCCATCCGCGCGGGCGATTACAAGCTCGTTCGCTACGACAGCAATGCAGACACGCTTACCGGCGCATCGCAATCAACCAGTGACGGCGGCGAAACTTTATGATCTCGTTAATGACATCGGCGAAAGCAAAGACCTGGCTGCCGCCAAGCCGGATGAAGTGCGAAAGCTGCAAGCGCAGTGGGATAAGTGGAACGCCACGCTCGTCAAGCCACTCTGGGGCAACGGCAAAAGCGACAATGACGGGCCAGAACCCGGTGCACCGTCGAAAAAGAACAAGCTGAAGGATGGCAATATGCCGTAGATTGCAGTCCGGCACCCGTGCAAAATTCTGATTGTTTTAAATGGAAGGCGAACTCGTTCAGCGCCGCTCGCGTCTCTACGTCGGAAGTGTCGAGCCTGCTTGCGGGCTCGTCGTATTGCCCGCTTGACGATCATCCGTCTCATCCAGATACTTATTGAGTGCTTTGAGCATTCGCGTTCATCTAGCGGAAGTCGTCGGACTTCAGCTAAAGGACCCGGAAGTTGAATAATCAAGGCTGCGTAGCTCAGTTGGTTAGAGCAGGGTCTTCATAAGGCCAAGGTCGCTGGTTCAAATCCAGCCGCAGCTATCGTCTTAAAGCCTTTTGCCGAAGTAACTTAAGTTTGCCATCCGGCGTCGGATAGTATGGTCGAATTCCTCGAATAAACCGTAGTCTACGGACTACGCAAGGGGTTCACCATGCCGCGTCCGCTTTCAACCGTTCCCGCCTACTCTCGTCACAAAGCCAGTAATCAAGCCTTTTGCACCGTCCGGCTTGCCAATGGGCAAAGCAAGGACATCTATCTTGGAACGTGGAAATCCCCCGCGTCGAAAGACGAGTACGCTCGCATTGTCGCGCTCCTGTCCGCAAACAATACACTCTGGTGTCTAGCCGGGGTGAAGCTGCGTGACAGGCACACGCTCCGCCTGGAACACTACCGTCCCGCTGGTCGGCTGATGACCTCACGCGCGGCGCTGGTGCGATTTCTAGCCGCGCAGCAACAACCCTTCGACACGCCCGACTATCAACCGCGTTCCCCGGCTGAGCGGCGACGCGCTGCCGATCGTGAACTTGAAGGGCTAGGCGTGAAATGAAAATGGCCGGCCCCGTGGTAGGGGACCGGCCATAATCCAAAGCCCCTGAAAGTGAGGCGATGTAATGCTAACAAATTCGCTAGGGCAACCGGTACTCACCAGAACAGATATGCTACAAGCCGCGCTCCATCATCGAAGCTGGGGCTGGTCCGTGTCCCAACTAACGGAAAGCGGGCAGCCGGAAGATGTTCCAATCTCGCCGGCCGCATGATCGAGAACTTGGCCGACTCTTCGACCGTCCAACCGTCAATGGCGTGGCAGTGATTCTAGGTAGCGTTTCTGGTGGTTTGGCTTGCCGAGACTTCGACACAGTTGATGGCTACCGAAAATGGGCCAGTTCACACGAATGTCTTGCTACTGCTCTGCCAACAGTGCAAACCGGTCGGGGTTATCACGTCTACTTCCGAACGCAATATGAGTCTTATGCCAATCTGCGCGATGGTGAACTTCGTGACGCCAGCAAATTCTATTGTCTAATTCCACCGTCGCCGCATCCGTCAGAAATCGTCTATCGTTGGATGAATGGCTTTCCGTCAGGTCCGAGCGATTTTCCGCTGCTAGATGTTGCCGATGCCGGCTTTTCTGCGCGAAACTCGCGCGGTGCGCCCGTCTCGAAAATCGCGATCAAAAAACGAAAAAGAAGACTACCGAGAGGATTGCCAGCACAGCCAAAACGAGCCAAAAGACTCTAATACCTCTTGTGTCAACTTTTCATCACCATTTCTTTGGGAAGCAGTGAGACGCACGCTTCCGGACGCGGCTGGTGAACGACATCGTCGATTGTTCGCCCTTGCTCGCTATCTGAAGGCGATTCCAGAACTCGCAGGGGCTCAGGTCCAAACATTGCAAGGAATCGTCCGCCGCTGGCATCTCTTGGCAATGGACGCGCTAGCGACCCAAGAATGGTCCACTAGCTGGAAAGATTTTCGGGATGCGTGGCGAAGACGAAATACCCTATAGGAACCGGCTATCTTGAAGACAAATTGAGTGCTTCAACTCGCGACGTAGGTAACGCCGCGGAAAGGCTCGTCGCGGTTTGCCGGACTCTGCAGCTGATCGCGGGCGATAGGCCGTTTTTTTTATCGTGTCGATCGGCACAGCGCTGGGCCGGTTTCGGAAACCGTACAACCGCATCGATTCGACTTACGGAATTGGTTGAACGCGGAGTCCTATCACTGGAAAAGTCAGGCAGCCGCGGCAATTCACGTCGTCGCGCTGCAGAGTATCGATTCTTAGGAGAGATTGCCCGATGAGCGCGAAATAAAATCGGATTGGTCGAAATCACAATGTTACACGGCCAAATTCACTGGCGATACCAGTTTGTTGGACGTTAAGGCGAACGGAGGGTGTCCGAAAATGCCCGGAAATGTTTGTGATAACGCTGCCTTGGTTCTCACCGCACGCCGTTCCCTCGTTGATGCCGCCCACGAAGTCGGCGTGAATGAACGAACGCTCCGTCGCTCGAAACGGGATGCTCAATTTCTGCGACAAGTGGCCTCTTTTCGCGGGGGTAGCTGGCTACGGGTCTGGGTCGTCTTTGTTCTATTGAGACCGATGCGGCGTAGTTGATTCATACTCACTCTTTCATCCTCCTCCACAGTGAGGGCTTCAATCGCCTCTAGCCGAGCGTTGAGTCCAACGACAGCGGTCTGCAATTCAGCACTTTTCCGGAGTTCGCTGGCAACGGTAATACGGAACGGGCGGCGGCCAATCTTATTCCCTCTGCATTGCTGCCAAGAAGCCCTTTTAGAACCTCGGCAGCATATTTTCGTCTAGAACGGCAAAATGTCGGAGTTGCCCGCGACCACTGATTCCAGATCCCCAGCACACTGCTGGCTCGACCGAAGGTCCGTGGCCGCAAATCAGCTATTGCCGCGTTCAATGTGTCGATTCTGCGGCTGGATCCCAAAGGAACCTCTAAGGGCGGCCATTGCTTACACCATAAGGTACGACCGCAATTCGGTGTAGAGCTTTTGGCAGCGGTCGCGCCACTCGGGAACCTGGAAGCTGAGAGGATCGGCGAAGGGACGGAACATCACGGTGAGATCGAGCCGATCGCCGCGCCGACCCGCCTTTTCCATGCGCATTTCGATCTCGACAGGGTGTTGGTCGTTCGCGTTCGCGTGCTTGACCGGAGTGCTGCCGGCCGGGGCCTGCTGGTTGAGCCGGATCCGCAGCAGGCCGGGTTCGCTGGCAACGACCGTCGCCCCCATGTCTTCGAGGAAGCCGCGTAGCTTTACGACCGCAAGTGGTTCGGGCATGTAGGCGGCCATTCGGTGAACGATGGCGTTCTGCTCGGCAGCCGGCGCATGGGTGGACTGCTTCGGCGGCGCCGACGCGCGGGCCAGGGCGGGGACCAAGGCTTCCGCGGGCCGGACTGCGGCCCAGATGTCGGTGCCGATGGCCTTGCTGAATTGCCGGGCAAGTTCCTTGGCCGACCGCGGCCGTTCCACGGGGTATTTCGAAAGGCAAAGCTGGACAACGGTCTCGACCGTGCGCGACAGGCCCCGGGCGCCGACTGCGCCGAAGCTCAACGCCGGTTCGTGCACGTGGGCGTGCACGATGCCATACATGTCCCTTGGGATGAACGGCAGCTGGCCCGTGAGCATTTCGAAGAGAATGATGCCGACGCTGTAAATGTCGGCACGGGCGTCAATGGTGTCGCCGCGCAGCGCCTCGGGACTGATGTAAATTGGCGTGCCCGCCGCCTGCGTGTGAGCGGCGCCCGCCAGCCGCTCGGCCGTGAAGTGCGGCTTGTGCGTGAATTGCGCTATCCCGAAATCCATCACGCGCAGCGATTTGCCGGAAGAGCCGACGACCATGAGGTTGGAAGGCTTCAAGTCGCGATGGACGATGTTTACGCTGTGAGCTGCATAAAGAGCGCGGCAGAGATGCCCAAGCAAAAGCCCTACCTGCGCGAGCGGCAGGCGCTTTTGCTTTTCCAGAAGCGCTTCCAGGGTGACTCCGGGCACGTATTCCATCGCCAGGCAGGGGCCGCGCGGGTCCAGGCAGGAGGAATCGAGGATCTGCACGATATATGGATGCCGCAGTTGCGTCATGCACTGAATTTCAGCTTCGAACATCTTCCGCGTTTGCGGATCGGCGGCAATCTCCGGGTGCATCATCTTGACGACGACGCGGCGGTCCGGCATGCCCTTAGGATGAGCCAGGTAGACTTCTCCCATGCTTCCCTGGCCAATAACGCCCAGCGAGACATACCGGCCCATGAAGAGATCGGCCATGCTCTTGCACTCCGGAACAACGTTCATTCTCAATCAAAATTCATAGCACGCTCCGCCCAATCCGGCAAACCGCGGCCATCGAAAACGTCAGGGCTTTTTCTCGTTTCAAACTGGGGGACTTGCCGAGAAGTATTTCAAGGACCTACGGCGTCAATTTCCTTGCCAATCGTGAAATAAGAAAAGGCCCTGACTCTAGGAAAGCCATGGTGCTCCGCCGGTCAGGTGCAGCGCCTGGATACTTCTCATGGCTTTGATGGAGACGGGTCGAAGGCTCGTCCCAAGTAAAACAGAGATCGCGGGCAAGCCCGGTCTGACGTGGAAGTTTCAGCCGGCACTCGGGGTGCCGACAACCACGATGCGAGATCGGCGCTTCGGCCCGTCCCCAAGGAGGCATGAGATGCGCCTCTACAATCAACAGCACCGATTCTATTGCGGCGTCGATATGCATGCAAGAAGCATGTTCACGCACGTGCTCAACCGGGCCGGCCGGACGGTCTTGGCAAAGGATCTGCCGGCCGGCCCCGAGTTTGTCCTGGACGCCATCAAGCCGTACCGCGACGGACTCGTCGTCGGTTGCGAGTGCATGTTCGCCTGGTACTGGCTGGCCGACTTGTGCAAAGACGAGGCTCACCAGGGCGAACGCTCGAAGCGACCGCGAAGGAATGGGACACTCGATCCCGCTCGATCCGGAAGGCCGCATGCGTCCGGCGCCCAACCCGACCCTGTTGCCTTGAATTCGCCCCCGCGCAGTGGATCGGCATCAAGACACGCCAGGCGTTGACGGAACGAACCGAATAGATCGGCTCGCTTCCGCAGTCAATCTCGACCATGAACCGAAATGGGATCCCGTCCTTTTCGAGCGTGAAGGCGCAGTCGGGAAGTAGTCGCTCCCGGCCGACCTGGAGTTTCAGCGTGTTCTCGCGGTAGAACTCTTGGACGGGGATCTGGAAGTGGTGGGCCGCGCAAAGCGTCTTCACGACGAAGTCGGCGATCGCGAAGGTGTGCTGCTGGCGCCCGACGCCAATTTCCTGGAATGCATGTTTCGAGTGGGGACGAACGTCGCGTCCATGCAGCATCCGAAAGCCCATCGGAGCTAGGAAGTAGTAGCTCGGACTGCCGAGGCGGCCCGCAAGCCCTCCGAACCGGGCTTGTCGCACCGGGCCGCTCGTGAGTTTCTGCAAACGAGCCCGCACTTTCCGCTCGGATGTGAAGCGACCGTTCACGAAAATCTCGCTCAGAGCCAGTAGCTGCCCGGCCGTGAGCGGCGTCTTATCAAGTGCGGCCAGTATCTCCTCGTCGCGGGCAGTGATTGTTGGCATGGCCCGGCAGGAGAGCGTAGCATCCAGTCACCTTTTCCGAAATTCGCATGGAACGCAAAAAACCGTTCGTCAACGTCGATGAGTTGATGCCGCAAGTGAGCCTCGAACAGGCATCGTCGTTCTACGGCTACGTCCTTCCCGAACTTATCCGGGTTGGCAGCGAGACCCGCACGGCTTGCTTCCTGAACTGCGGCAAGTCGAAAGAGACGGGCGACCGGGCGTTGGCGATCCAAGCTGACGAACCGCTGAAGACTTGGTTCTGTCACCAGTATGGTTGCGGCAAGAACGGCAACCTGGTCTCGCTCTGCGACATGATGAAGCCGGGGCCGGTCTCCGGCGGCCGGCCACGCGGCGAACGGTTCAAGGAGATCGCCGCCGATTTGGTGGCGATGGTGTCGGGGGCGGCCAAGCAAGTCCTAGCGCCAGGCCAAGTCGTGCCACCGAAGCCCGTCCCTCCGCCAAAAAAGGTGAATATTATCCTAAAGGAATCGGACAATGAACGGGCGCGCGGCCTCGTCAATCTCGACGAGAAGTTCGTCACGGACATCGCGGCGATGACGCCGAAAGCCTCGGCATATTTTCGCCGCCGGGCCTACCTCACGCCCGATGTCTGCCGCAAATGGCGGATGGGTTTTCTCCCCCGCGACACCGGCGGCGAAGACCGCTCTGGTGGCACCATGCGCGGTAAGGTCACCTACTGCTACCGCGATGAGAAGGGCGAACCGCTGACTTGGTTCGGTCGCGATCCCGAGTTTGAGGAGAAACACCAAGGCTGGGAAACGTCTGACAAGAGCGAGCGGGAACCGGAGAAATTTCACTTCGTGAAGGGATTCCACCGGGGCCTGGAACTCTTCGGCCGCGAGCACCTAACGGAAGCGCACAAACTGGAGAAGCTCAAGCGGCTCGGCCTAATCCTGGTTGAAGGCTCGAACGACGTGATCCGCTTGGACACGCTCGGCGTTCCGGCCCTGGGACTCTGCAGCAATACGATCACCCGCGACCAAGCGACCCTAGCTGCGACGATCGCACGCGAACACGCGAGCGGTATCGTAACGGTCTTCCTGGACTGCGACACCGAAGGCGAGAACGGTATGAAGCAGTGCCTGGGCTACCTTGCCCAACTATGTCCGGTTCGGCTCGCTTGGACGAGCAAAATGTTCGGCGGTAAGTTCAAGGGCCGGCAACCGGAAGCGATCCGTCTGGAGGAGTGGAATGAAATCGAGGCGTATCTGACGACGGGGAAGGGGGACGGGTGGACGCTCTCGGCCTGACATCACGCTAATGCGATCACCGCAACGCACTCCGCAACATCGCTTCGGTGTCAGGCGAGTCGATGAAGAGATATGACTGCCGCCGCGATCATTGCACTATCCCCAATCGAAAATGCGCGTCGGTGGGTCGGACCGCAGCAGGCTTCGGGTATTGGATAGGCAGGATAATTGATCGGTTGGCAGCCTCCTGAGCTTCGCAAGCAATCCGTCGCTCGTCACCGTGGTAGAATAATATCAATGACCGAGCGAGAACTTCCGTGTAACGCCAATGCTGCCAGAAGCTAAGAACGATTTTCCAAAGTGCTTTTATCTCGACCAGAACAAGTAAATCGACCTCGCGAGAGCACACTACGGGAGGCCGGAGGGGGGGCGGCTCAAGCCCTGCCTCGAAGCGGTGCGCTCCGCGGTTAAGTCCTGGAAGCTGCTGGTGCCGTTCTCGGTCACGAATGCGATTGAGGCATTGATCCCCCGCGATGACGGCCGACGGAACCCTTCCGGCGGAGCCATGACGGCAGAGCCACCGCCCGCGTTCGCCCTCCCGCCGCTGGTTGAACGAACCCTCGGTGACGTAGCGATAGATCGCCACTTCTTCGTTCTCGTTGCCTTGGCGGAGGATGCGGCCCTCGCGCTGTTCGATCTCGGCCGGCTTCCAGGGAGCGTCCAGATGATGCAGTGCGACCAGGCGTTTCTGGACGTTGGTGCCCGTGCCCATCTTCTGCGTGCTGCCCAAAAGCACCCGCACTTGGCCGCTACGGACTCTCACGAACAGCGACTGCTTCTTGGCGTCCGAATCCGCTTCCCAATGGCGGCGATCTGCTCGCGGGGGATTCCATGAGCGACCAACTTCGTTGAGATATCGTCGTAAGCCGAATATCCCCAGGGCGTCTCATGAACACCCAAGTCGCCGAAGACCAGCGGGGCACCGCGTGTCGCTGCGGTTCGGTTCGGTTCCAAATTGCCGCGACACTCTCGACCAGTGCATTGACCTTCGATCCTGGGAAATCAGGGCGTCAGCGGCAAGCATCCGGGCCGAAATCGCGAGCTTACGTCCGTCGGTGGTGATCTTGAGTGCGCTGTCCTCCCGCGGATCGACTTTCTGCGAGCGAATCCGCTCGTATCGTTCCGCGAGTTGCATTTGAAGAGCCCGCTGCTCCTCGGACATGGGGCAGGCGACGACGATCGGTTTGCCGGTTTCCCGCAGCGCGTTGTACTGCTGCTGAGTCAGGTCAAAGCTGGGCGAAGACGATGATCGGCTTTGCCTGGATACTGGCGACCACACATTCGACATCGAAGTTTATCTAAGCATTGGCGACGTGAATTAATGGGTCCCTGACTTTGCCCGCCGGTGCCGACTCTGGCTCGAGATAATCCTTCCGCATGCGACCTTTGATCCGGTTCGCGGTATTTCGGATCGTGAACTAGGTGCGAACTACGTTCGAGCCTGACCATGTGGGAGAAGTACCAGCAAGTAATCGCCGAGGTCGATACGGACATCGCCGCGCACTTTGCAACCATGCGGCGTCAGACCGAGTTGTCACCCTTGCCGCCCAAGCCACGCGTGCGCGGACGCAAGCCGCACGACCCGCGCTTCGACGTGCGGACGACTCTGTACTATGCGACCGGCGTCCACCTGACAGCCATCTAAGGCATCGACGAGTTGCACGCCTTGACTTTGATCGGCGAGTTGGGCGGCGACTTCACGAAGTGGCCGACGGTCAAGCACTTCAGCAGTTGGCTGGGGTTGTGTCCGAACTGGAAGAAGACCGGCGGCAAGGTGAAGTCGAGCAAGACCCGCCAAGGCAAGAACCGGGCGGCGGGCGTCTGGCGGCCTGGAGCCTGATGCGCAGCAAGAGCTACCTGGGTGCGTACCTGCGAAGGCAGCGATCCCGCCTCGGCGCGCCCAAGGCGATCACGGCCACGGCTCACAAGTTAGCGCGCATTGTCTACAACCTGATGCGTTACGGCTTGGCCTACATGAAGCAAACGGAAGAAGCTTACGCCCTGCAGATGCGCGAACGGCAGGAAAAACAGTTGCGGCGTAAAGCCAAAGAGTTGGGCTACGAGTTGACCACGCCACAACCAACACCCGCAGCCATTTAAAGCACCCGCTGTCGATGCCCAATGCCCGCACTACGAACCAAGCCAACCAGGAGCAAACCGACAGAACAAATCGATGCGAACCTTCAAAAAAACTCCGCGCGACTTGCGCGGAGAGTACGAGCCGAGCGAAACACGCAAACGGCTCAATCAACCGCCCTCGGCATCAACGCCAAAGGAAGTTCCTGGGGCGGCTCGGTCGATATGTATCCTCGTTGCAACTTGTTTCGACGATGCACTCCCCGAGCCGAAGGGATCGAAGGAACTCGATGAACCGATCCCGGAGCGACTTCGGTATTTCGTCCTCACGGTCACAGTAAAGGGAAACCGAGTGGCGGTCAACTTTCCCCTCGACGGATGTAGCATCGCTGTTTCGCAAGCGAAACCGAAACCGGGGGTTTAGGGCGTATCCTTTGCGCCGCTCGCTGCGCACGACGACATTATCTTCAGGCATGCTGAGCTTTGGCGCAATAGCAATGTGCTTCTCGACATTCCCGTCGAATTGGTCCGTGAGGCCGAACTGCAAAGCGTCGCCGAACCAAAGCTGAAGCCGCGCCAATACTCGCAACGGATCGAGCGATCCGACGTATTCCTTGCCAGGGGGGATGAACGCGCCGATCATGCTTTTCTTCCTCGCCGAAACCGGCGAGTTTGCAGCCGAACAGTTATTGGTTAACATTCCCGCGCAAACCATCCCGTAGCATCGCGCGATCTATCTCGATTCAGCTTGTCAATCATCTTGGCATCCAACGGATCACGTGTAAAGACCTTGCGCCACACCTTGACGTTTTCCGCGCACGGTTTCGGGTGATAGATCGCGCAATCTATCCGGGTATCGATACCTTGCGCCAATAGTGAATCGAAGTCCATCCAGTGGGCTGCGCACTCCTCGGCCGCCCAGGTTCAGTACATGGGTATAAATCATCGTCGTCTCGACGTTTGCGTGGCCTAGCAGTTGTTGCACCGTGCGGATATCGTAGCCATCTTCGAGCAGATGGGTTGCGAATGAATGCCGCAGGGCATGTGTAGTGGCACGCTTGGGAATCCTGCTGCGCCGTACGGCGGCGGTGAATTCGCGCATCACCGTTCCCCCGTGGTAGTGGTGCCGGCACTTTGCGCCACTGCGTGGATCAACCGACAGCTTGCCAGAAGGAAAGACATATTGCCAAACCCAGCTTCTGTCGGCCGCGGGTCCTTTTCGGTCGAAGGCATCGGGCAGAAAAACGTCGCCGCCGCCTTGGGCCAAGTCGTCATCATGTTGTTTTTTTACGTCGGCCAAGTGCTCGCGCAATAGAGGTTTGACCGCGCCGGCAACATCGTGCGCCGATCTTTGTTCCCCTTGCCTTTGCGAACGACTATCTGATTCAGGTCCCATTCGATGTCTTTTACACGAAGTCGAAGCGCTTCAAGCACGCGCAGGCCGGAGCCGTATCGGAGTAGGGCAATCAGCCGATAAAGTAGGGCGAGCTCAGAAAGTACGCGGCGAACTTCCTCGCGCGACAGCACAATCGGCAGACGATCTCGCCGTTTGGCTCGAATGACGCCTTGAATGCGGCCAGGTTCGACTTCGAGAACTTTTTGATAGAGGAACAGCAAGGCGGAGAACGCCTGGTTCTGAGTGGAAGCGCTGACGTGCCCTTCAACGGCCAAGTGCGTCAGGAACCGATTAATCTCGGCCGAACCCATTTCCAGCGGATGACGTTTGTTGTGGAAGAGGATGAAGCGCTTGATCCAATCGTGATAGGCGTCTTCCGTGCGGATCGAGTAGTTTCCCAATACGCTAACTCGAATTCGTGGTTTTTGTTTCATATCCCCCAACCCGAACATTCATTTCTTCGTGCGCGGCTTAACCCTGAAATTCCTCACGACGCGAACTATTTCGGCTTTTTTTGCCAATATCTATTGCATTGCCCCTATCGCAAATTTACACTAACGTCACGACTATCGCTGCAATCCGAAGATCGCGCAATCGTTCTATGCGCCCTACTACTCGCAAATATGCGGGCGCCTCTGAACCGTTTGCCCCTTTTTCGACTCGAACTTATACCGGTTTCATTCTCTCGCTCTTCAGGTTCACTCCATGAATCTCTCCCGTCGTTTGGCTGCCAAGCTGGCTCCCCTCTTTGTCGTCGCGATTGCGATCCTTGGGCAACAAGCCGGGAGTGTAAAGGCGGCGAATGATACCTGGGTTGGCAACACGAGTGCCCTCTGGTCGAACGGTTTAAATTGGAGTGCAGGTGCGCCTACCACCTCCGGTACCGTCCTCTTGTTCGGCGCTGCAGGTTCAAGCGGCACGACGTTGACAGACGATTTAATGACGCCCGGCACCTACACGCTTAGTGGCATCACCTTTAACGCAGGTGCCGCTGCATTTACGATCAATCCGAGTGTGGCGGGCACCAACGGCTTCACCCTCGCGGGCGGTGTTACAAATAGCAGCACCGCTACACAAACGATCAACGATTTGATCGCCATGACTGCCGTGCAAACATTCACGATGACCACCGGTGGCGGTAACATTGTACTTGGCGGAAATGTCTCAGGCACTGGCGGCGGCATTACGCTGGCAGGCGCGGGCACCTTAACTCTATCCGGTAACAACACTTATACGGGTGCCACAACCATCGGCGCTGGCACGACTCTTATTGCCGGCAGCACAACGGGTCTGTCTTCCAGCTCCGCGCTATCAATCGCAGCGTCCGGTGCGATGGCCCTCAACATGCAGACATTCAACAACACCGTTGCCAGTCTGACCATGCAAAGTCCGACAGCGGCCAATACGCTGACCATTTCGGGAACTGGCGTTCTGTCAACTAACTCCGTGTTGTTTGCAGGCGGCGGGTTGTTCACTTCGACCATCACCGGTGGCACGATTAACCTCGGGTCCGGTGGGACGGTCGACGCGACGGGCGTCATTAACAACACCGCAACAGTCCGCGTGCTCGCATCCAATCTGCAGGGTTCAAATATCAACTTGAAAAGCGGCAATCTTGTTAACGGTGGTGGAATGGTGCAAATCAACGGCACCAACACCTCTTTGACGGGCAACGTCAATCTGTTCGGCATGATTACTTTCGGCAGC
Source organism: uncultured Planctomycetota bacterium (assembly GCA_963718635.1). Taxonomy (GTDB): domain Bacteria; phylum Planctomycetota; class Planctomycetia; order Gemmatales; family Gemmataceae; genus JAIOQJ01. Next base: position 2,127,068 of record OY970367.1, read on the forward strand.
CAAGCCTCGGCATCGAATCAGACGCTGAACATTGCAGCGACAAATACGGGCATCCTGGCTAATGTGAGCCTAGCGTTGTCCAATGCGATTACCTTAAGCAACACCATGCAATTACGTGCCTACGGCGGCCAGACATTAACGCTTAACGGCATTATCAGCGGTGCAGGCGGCATCACAAATGTCGATACCGGTGTTGAAGTCTTTGGCAATGTCAACACCTATACGGGTACGACAACACTCACTGCGGGCGGATATACTATCAGTTCAACGGGTGTCCTCGGCGCTGGGGCTACGGGCACGGCGATTACCGTCTCAGGGGGCACTTTTAACGACAACAGCACTGTTGCAGTGACCGGCGGTTTGACCGGAACGACGTCCTTAACCTTGAGTGGGGGCACGACGAATCTTAACACACTGAACAGTTACACCGGGATTACTTCCCTCCTTAACGCAACACTGGTTTTGGGTAATAATTCGGCGCTCGGCAGTACGAGCCAGTTGAGCATCAATGGCACCGGCTCCGCCGTCGTGCAGTCGAGCGTCGCCAATTTGGTTCTGCCCAACACGGTCCAAGTTAACTATGGCAGCAGTTGGACTGTCTCCGGTGCCAACGCCATCACCATCAACGGCGCGCTGACGAATTTCGGCGCCACGACGTTGACCAACAGCATCACTGGCGGCAACATCTTGACGCTCGCTGGGGCGGTCAACATTGCGGAAGCGCCGACAACTTCCCGAACCTTGATATTAAGCGGAGCCGGAAATACGACGATTAGCGGCGTCATCGCTAATGCAGCAAGTGCAACTACTGCCGTTGGGTCGCTGACTTACAGCGGCACCGGCACCTTGACGCTTACTAACACGGAAACCTATAAGGGCGCTACCACAATTAGCTCCGGCACAGTCGTCCTCGGCAGCGGCGGTAATCTCGGCGCGACTGCCGTGACCGTCGCTAGTGGCGCCACTTTGGCGGTCACCCCAGGGGTTCTCTCGGCGACGAACGCCACAGGCGGCTCGCTCACTCTTAGCACTGGCTCCCTCTTTACAATGGCCGACAGCACGACGAGCACGTTCACGGTAAACGGAGCAGCCGCGCTCGGCCAGACGGCCTTAACGCTTGATCTCGGCGGCACGACCACCGCCGCCGATCGCCTTACGGTCACCGGCGCCGCGACGATCACGAACGCCAACGAAAAAATCAGCATCAACGCGATCGGCAGTACGGCTTTGAGCGGTGGACCGTTCACTATCATTTCCGGCGGCACCGGGTCGACGCTCGCTACCAATCCTTTCTCGCTGGGCAACTCGCGAGTCACCGTGGGTACCACCGCTTATGGTTTGTCGCTTACCAATTCCGCGGGCTCGGTAGTCCTGAACATCACCGGGTCCGGCGCCGCCTCGGCCTACTGGACCGGCAATCAAGGCATCAACTGGAATGCGACTTCCGGCGGCAACACGAATTGGGCCACCACGCTCGCCGGCGGCACTGACCTCGGAGCCCAGCCGGGCGCCTTGCAAGATGTTTATTTCGCTGCCACAGGTGCTATCAACCTGACCACGAATGTCGTTAATGCACCCTATACCCTCAACAGCCTGAACTTCCTATCCACCACCGGCGCCGTGACAATCGGCGCTGGCAGCGCCATAACACTCAATGCTGGTTCCATGGGCAACGTCGGCATCACCGATGCCAGCAGCGGCGCGGTTAGCATCAACACGCCCCTCGTGCTCGGCGGGGTGCAGACTTGGACGAACAGCAGCGCCAGCGCCTTAACCATCAACGGCACCGTGAACAATGGCGGCTTCGGACTGACGACCGCGGGCGGCGGCAACATCACCGTCAATGGCGTCATCAGCGGTAGCGGTATGTTCATCGCAGGCGGCACCGGCACGACAACGCTCGCCGGCAACATCGCCAGCACGGGTGGCTTGGTCGCCAACACCGGCATTCTCGCGCTCTCGGGCGCCAATACCTTCTCCACCTCCGCTACCGTCAACAACGGCGGCACGCTCCAGCTAATTGCCAATTCGGGCAATACCGCGGCTGGCGTTTCGACGGCGCTCACCAACTCCACGCCTTCGGCGCTCCACCTGAATCTCAATACTGGCTCGACCTTGCAATTGCGTGCCGATAACAGCATTTCGGGCAACGTCAACTTCAGCGGCACGAGTGCAATTGGAGCCATAAACAACATCACGACCACTATCGACGTCGGTCAGATTTCCGGAACGGGCGGAAACACCTTCACCATAAGTACCGCTGCGGCGAGCCCGTACGGCAACGCGGTGACGATTAACGTGACTGGTTCGACCGGCAGCGGCAACTCGTTGGCGATCGGATCGCTAGACAGCATCACAGGTGCTGCAAGCGTTCTCACGCTCAACCCGACCACTGCTACGATATCCCTCACCGGCGCCGGCGGCGCCGGCGGCGCTTATTATAATCTCAACAACGGCACTAACAGCAGCACGCTGGCGTTGAGCGGAACCAATACCGGCAATACCATTATCGGCGCGATCATCAACCAGGGCACCGGCTCCACGGGCACGACCGGCACGACCGCCGTCACCAAGAGCGGCACCAGCACATGGACGCTGAGTGGAGCCAATACCTACACGGGCGCCACGACGTTGAATGGTGGAACCCTTGTCTTTTCCGGCGCCGGCACGTTGCCCACCAGCAGCGCCATCACGATCGGAGGCGCGTCCACCCTCAACGTTTTGAACAACGGCGCGGGCAGCAACGGCTCGATCGCCCAAGGCAATGGCGTCACCTACGGCGGGGCCGCCGGGGCGTCGTATACGAGCACGATTTTCGTCGATCGCGCCAGCGGCGGCAACACCGGGAATACCATCGCGTTCGGCGCCCTGTCCATGTCCGGGTCGAATTATGGCATCACCACGAATTTCACCGGCGCCGATGGCTACCTTGTCAGTTTCACGAATTTGGCTTTGCCGGGCACGACCGGCAATACGACTACCCTCAACCCGACTTCCACTTCTGTTACCTTCACAGGCAATGTGACCAATTCGGCCACTATCGTGGCAGGTCAGTTTGACACATTGCAACTATCGGGCACTAGCACCGGTAACGTGATTACTGGCGTTATCGCTGACGCAGCCGGCGGCAGCGTGACAGCGGGCGGGTTCACTCCAGTCGCCATGCTGGGCACGGGGTCGTGGAAGTTGTTAGGCGCCAACACCTATACCGGCAATACAACCGTCAGCTCGGGCAACCTCATTCTGCAGAACGCCGCATCGATCGGCGGCTCGTTAGTCAGCGTTGCTGCGGGCGGCACGTTGACTGCCAGCGGCAATGTTGCCATCGGCAATGGCACCGCCACACTACAGGCAACCCAAGGCACCGTGAGTGTGGCGGGTAGCGGAACCCTCAGTTTGCTCGATGGCACGATCAACACCCTGACTATCAAAGGCAATAACTTCGCCACTCCCCCTGCTCAGATTCTGACGTTGGGCGGAGCGTCCGGTGGGCCAGCGCTTTTGAATTTTGAAACAGGCAACAATTCGACTGACCAGATCGTTCTGAGCACTGGCACGAGTACAAAAATTCTGGTGAATGCCAGCGGCGCTCAGATCAACTTGACAGCTCTCAGTGGCACGACGCTAGCCCCCGCAACCTATTCGTTGATTACGTTTGGCAGTGGCAGCACGTTTACCGGGGCCTTCACGCTCGGGGCGTACTCGGCTCCTGGCATGATTTATACCCTCAATAACACGGGAACGGTCGAACAGCTTATTGTTACGACCGGTGGGGCCGGCGCTGTCAATCTCTTTTGGAATGGTTCGGGCACTGCTTGGACCACCGCTTCGAGTTTCGATACCGGCTATACCGGCGGCGTGGCCTCGGCTGCCCTGCCAAGTTCGGATACGAACGTGTTCTTCACAAACTCGACAGCTGCCGCGAACTTTACCTCAACGCCCGGACAATCGTTCGCCATCAACAGCTTAAGCTTTACCGGAACCGGTTCACCGGCCGGAACAAATCCCATTACCATCAACGGGACCAACCCGATTACATTGACAGCGGGCGCCGGCTTCACAGACCAAAACAGCAACACCTATGCGGCCGGCATTGGCTTGGTTGTTCAAGCCGGGTCTGCTGCGCACATTATCAGCGCCTCCTTTGGTGCTTGGCGCGAGCCAGTCGTGGGAAATCGACAACCTGACGGCTAACGCTTTGACCGTCAGTGGGGCAATTAGCAGCGTTGGCACGACGGTGCTTACGAAAACTGGAACCGGGGCGTTGATCCTCGGCGGCGCCAACACCTTCAATGGTGGTTTGGTTATCGCCAACGGCACGGTCATCGCTAATGTAAGCAGCGTCACCACAGCGAGTGGCGCCGCAGGCCCATCCGCGAATGCCATCACGCTCGGCAGCGCGACCTCGAATTCCGCCACCTTGCTGGCCAATTCATTTACCGTAGCGAACGCCATCAACTTGGCTTCAGGAAATTCCGGAACCCTGACGATCGGCAACAACGGCGGCGCTACCGCAGCCGTCTTTGGCGGCAATATCGCTTTGAACGGCAATACGTTGAATATATCGGCAACCGGAACCGGCTCGACGACATTGAATGGTTCGATCACGGGTAGTTCGGTCAATTTTAATATGGTCGCCGCCAGCTCGATAACCTTAACTGCTTTGAGTCCTTCGTTCACCAGCCCCATAAACGTGAGCGTCGGCACATTAAATGCCAATGCGGCTACGGCAGGCAATTCGTTCACTGTGCTGGGCACCGGCCAGATTAACCTCAGTGGCGGCACGCTGAAGGTCAAGGACAACGGCACCGGCGCGGCTCAGCAGATCATTACTGGCAACGGCACGACCGGAAATAACGTAGTCGTTACCGGCAGCACGACAATCGACGTAAACAACAACGGCGCCAATGTGGGCAGTGGCTTTGTTTTCAACAACCTTAGTGTTACCGGCGCGACATTGAACGTAACGGGCGCTAACGCTTACGTCGCCAATATTGCCGGGACCACAACGCTGAACGCGGGTACTATTTTTAACCCGACGACTGCAAGCCTCAACTTGGTCGGCGCGGTCAACGATAGCGGCAATGGGGCAACTATCACTGGCGCCACCGGTGTTCGTCTGCTGAACACTTCGACGGTGACAGCCAACGCCATATCGGGAACATTGACCGTCAATGGTGGAGTCTTGCAAGGCTTCGCATCGGCCGCCGGATCTGCCGTATCGAGCAGTGATTCATTCGGCACGGCAACGATCGCCCTCACGGGTACTACGCCCACTCTACGCTTGACGCCGGCAATTGCCGGCAGTTTGACTGTGGCCCCTACCGCTGGTCTAGCGGCCAAAGGTTATTCCACCGGAGCGCCTGCCTCCCTTGCCGCGACTAATTTCTTAGGCGCCAGCCAGGCGATCTCCGGTATGAGCGGCGTGTATGCTTATCTAAACATCGCCGCCTCCGGCGCAACGGTGGCCAATATTCCTGCTAACGGTGCCGCAACATTCAACGTCAATACTAGCTTCCAGTTCACAGGCCTGCTGAAGATTACCACTGCTGGCATGTACAACTTCAGCAACGCCACCGACGATCAGGGCAACCTGTTTGTAGACGGCAATGCCCCCATCGTCACGAACGTGACGACGGCGAACAATGCCTTTTACCTCACTGCCGGGCTTCACGTTATCACCGAACGTATGAACAACAGCGCATCCAACGGCCAGGTGTCGCTTTCGTACCAGGGCCCGGATCAAGCTGCCCTAGCTGCCATCCCGGCTTCGGTGCTGTTCAACGCGACAGTGGCCCAAATGACCACGACATTCGCCAACAACATCACCATCGGCGCGGGTGTCACCGGGACCGTCGACATCGCCTCCAACGTAATCCTTAGCGGCAACACTTCGTTCACTGGCACCGGTGGTACGCTTAGCGTCACGGGCAGCGGCGACGTAAACACGCTCATCGTTAACAATTTGGTGACCAACGGCACCTCGACCTTATCGCCTTCGACGACTGCAGTTCTTAGCGTCGTCAATGCGACTGGCTCCGCTGGCGGTACTGATACGCTCGTGCTCAATGGCACGGACGTCGTGAGCAGCTTGTATAGCCCGGGAAATCAAATTACCGGCGTGATCGCGAATGGCGCCGGTGGTACACTGGGGCTCAAAGTAACCGGGGACACTTGGACCTTGACCGGTACAAGCAACAGCTATACTGGCGGCACCGTACTGACTGGCGGAGTTCTGTCGATCGCTGCGGATGCCTCCTTGGGTCTTAGCTCAAACGTTTTGAATTTCAACGGCGGCGCCCTGCAGGTTACCGGCACGACCCTGAACAACTTCACTACGCGAACCGTCACATTTACCACCGGCGTAAATGTCATTCTCGACATCAACAATGCGAGCAACACGTTCACGCTCGATAAAAACGTGACCAACGGTGCAGGCCTGATCACGAAGAACGGAGCAGGCACGCTTATCTTGAGCGGAAACAATAACTACACCGGCGGCACTGTCGTCAACACAGGAACGTTAAAGGCCGGCAGTGCGAACGGCGTTTCTTCCGGCGGCGCCCTCACCTTGGCCGGAACGAGCATCTTCGACCTGAACGGCAACAACGTTTCGGTGACCACTCTCACCGATGTGGCAACTGCTTCGATCACCGACTCCGCAACAGGGGCTGGAACAGATACGCTCAAGTTGACGGCGCAGGCCGCTGCCATCAACTCGCTTATCTCGAACGGCACGACGCGAACCGTTGCCGTTCAGCTTGCCAATACAAACACTAACTTTGCTCTAACAAACAACGGCAACACGTTCTCCGGCGGATTGACTTTGCTTAACAATGGCACCGGAACTCGCCTCGGCATTATAGTAGCACCGACGACGACTGGATCGGCTGGCGCGATCACCAGCAGCCCGTTCGGCACCGGAACAATCACCATCGGCCAGGTGGCCACTGATAAAGCCGGTATATACATCTCGGTCGCCAATGCGACCATCGCCAACGCGATCACATTCAATACCGCTCTCGGCACGGACCGCACGGGCATCCGCGTCGATACCACGGGGAATATCCTCTCGGGCACCATCACGGCGAATCTCGCCAATGCCACCTTCAGCCAGAACGGCGCTGGTGCGGGTTCGGTGAGTCTCACCGGTCAAGTGACTGGTCCGCAAGGTCTCACGCTCGACGGCAGCAACCAGCTCAGTACGCTTACTGTTACATTGAACAACGCCACGGCCAATGCGAACAACTACCAAGGCACCACGACGATCGGCCTGAATATTTTGGCCGCCAAGACCATGATTTTAAGCATGGGCGCCGCCAACCAGATTCCGAACGGTTCAACGGCGGGCAACGTGATTCTGAGCACGAGTACGACCGGCGTGCCAACCCTGAACTTAAACGGTTTCAGCCAAAGCATCAACGGCCTGAGTGCCGTGGGAACGAGCGTCTCCACCGCCATCGTCGATGGTGTTTCGGGCACGCCGACTTTGACACTCGGCGGCAACAATGCAACTGCCTCTTTCAACGGCACCATCAAGAACACGGCCGGCACTCTGTCGCTGACTAAGGTGGGCACCGGAACCCAAACACTGGCCGGGGTGAACTCCTACACCGGCCTCACTACAGTCTCGGCCGGTGCACTAACTGTCTCTGGCGTTGGTTCGCTCTCGGGCTCTTCGAGTTTGACCGTCAGCGCTGGGGCGACGTTCAACTTCAATCCAACCCTCGCGGCGGCTAATATCACGCAAACAGTGGCGGGTCTCACCTTGGCGAATGGCAGCACGATTGGATTTAGTTGGAACGCCAATGGGAACTCGTCCATCCTCAGTGCACCCACGGCGACAACCTCTTCGGGAACCGTTTACTTGAACCCGACCGGCGCTTTTAACGGTAACGGCACTACGACTTATACTGTGCTCAGTTCCAGTGGCGGCGATCTGCAAAATGGCGGCTTGACCTCTTATCAGGTGCTGAATCCGACGAACTTTACTGCCGTGATTTCCCAGTCCGCAAACCTCGTTACGATCACTCCCACTACTGTCACTGCTCTCACCGGCAATGTCTATTGGCTCGGCGGCTTGGCGAACGCTCCGATGATGTGGGCTGTTTCAACAGGCGCCGACAGCAACTGGACGCCGACCGCTGGCGCCACTCCGGTGCATCAAGGTTTAGTGCCTGGCGCCGGCGCCGATGTCGTGTTTTCCAACAGCACTGCCTTAGCTGCCAATCAGGTCGGCATGACGCTCGGCGCCAGCATGTCGATCAAATCGTTGACGGTCAGCAGCGCGAACCCGGTCAGCCTGAACGCCGACGGCAACACGCTTACGATCGCCGGAGCGAGCGGCATTACTGTCGCTTCCGGAGCGGGCCAAGTCAACTTGAACTCCGCCATTATTCTTGGCGTTGTCCAAACGTGGACCAACAACAACACGGCTAACACGTTCAATGTCGGCGGCAATATCAGCGCCGGCGTGACGCTGACTCTCGCGAATGCAGCAAGCACCAATACGAGCATATCGGGCATCATTAGCGGTGTCGGCGGTCTGTCAGTAACGGGTGCAGGCACGGCAACGCTGTCTGCAGCTAACTCCTATAACGGTACGACGACAATTGACCAGGGGACGCTCCGCTTCACGGCAGACCAGGCAACCAGCGGGGCTCTGACTTTCGGTCTGGCTGCCCTGAGCACGAAACCCGGAACGCTCGATCTATCTACGACGCCTTCGAACGCGACTTTCGCCGCTTTGCTCGTTCAGACGACGGCGACCACAAACGCGCCCACCAATACGATCACGATTGGTACAGGCAAGACCTTGACTCAGACGGGTGCCGTCACGATCGGATCGGGGACGACGACGACGAACTTCACCAGTTTGACGATCTCTGGGGCAGGAAGTTACTCTATCGGTACGGCCACTACGTCTACCAATGCAAACATTCAGCTTGGTGTTAATAACACAACGAACATCAGCAATGCGGGCATCTTGGATATGAGCGGCTTGACTAACTTTACGGCCTACCTCGGCACCGGGAACTTGTTGGTAGGTGAAACCACAAATGCTGGCGGCACGGGCACCGCAGGCTCGACTTTAAAGTTGGCAGCGAACTCCACGATCACTGCGGCAACGATTTCCTCGGATTCAGTCGACGGCGACAATACACAGGCCGTCAAACAATCCATCGTGCTCGGCACCGGCACGAACGTGTTCAATGCTAACACCATCAATATTGGGGCAGCTACGAATCGAGCGATCGGCACGCTCAATTTCGCCACCGGTTCCGGCACACTTCAAATCCGCAATGAACTCGGCGCTATAAACGCGGCCGTCTTGAATGTGGCATATGGCAATACGACAACCGGCTTCAATTCGACTGCAACGGTCGTCGACTTGACTGGCCATTCGGCGGATTTGTCGCTCGCTTCCCTGAATATCGGCGGCCGTACCGCCACTACCGCTGCTAGCGGGAGTTCGGCAGGCGTTATGAAGTTCGACACTGGTTCGCTGAATTCGACCGCCGTTACCATCGGTTTGCGTGGAGGCGTGGCCACGACCGCAAGCGGGAACGCGACTGGCGACTTGCAAATCGGTGGTGGTGCTACGTTTATCGTCGGCACTGGCGGAATTCAGTTGGGCATCAACTCAACGACGACCACCGGTCAGTCCGCCACCGGCAGCCTGGAACTGAGTGGCGCCTCCATCGCAACCGTTGGCGCAACCTCCAACGTCAGTATTACCTTAGGCAAGTCCGCGACCGCGACGGATGTGGCAACTGCCACTTTGAGCATCACCGGCACGAGCAGCTTGACCCTCGCCGGTGACCTCATCAAGGGAACCGGCAACGGCAGCGCGAGCGTGACCTCTACCCTAACGCTCAACGGCGGCACACTCAATATGGGTGGCTTCACCATCGGTTCGGGTGGCTTGGGTGCTGGATTGGCCATCAACACGCTGAACTTCCAAAGCGGTACGCTCCAGAACGTATCCCAGATCAACAGCGGAGCCGGACTTGCTAAGACTACCTCTGGCACCTTGACCATCGCTGGAACCAATGCTTACACGGGTGCCACTCTGGTGAATGCCGGCACATTGAATGTGACGGGTACGACCGCTAGCGGCTCCAACTTCACGGTTGGCGGAAACGGAACATCGAGTGCTCCAACCTTGACCGGTACTGGCATCATCGGCGGCTCGGTAACGATCGCCAGTGCAGGCACTGGTGTCGCCGGGACGCTCAACCCCGGCACGGTCGGATCCGTTGGCACCCTCAGCACCGGTGCCGTAACTTTCAACAGCGGCAGCACTTTTGCGATCGACTTGGGTGCCGGCTCGAACAATGCGGACAAACTTGTTATCACAGGTGCGGCCACGATCAGCAGCGGCGCTCTTGATAAGCTTCAATCAGCTTTCGACGCCCGATCAAGGCAAGTACGTATTGGCGACGGCCACCAGCGGTTTGAATTCGGCCGCCTTCACATCAACCACAACCCCGACCGCCTACAGCGTAGTAGCCACTTCGACCGAGTTGGACTTGATCCACAAGGCGACTCAGACCTTTACCGGCCCGACCACCACGGCGGTTAGCATCATCACCGGCGGCACCACGAGTGTGTCGGCCGCGTTGAACAACACTGCGCCGGTGAACTCGGCCGCCTTGGCCGTCAATCTTGCCGACAACGGCGGCGCTGCGGGTGTAGTTAGCTCTTTGACTTCTTCTAGCGGTGCAACGGTTGCCGCCGGCAGCAGTTCGACTATCACCGGGACCTTGACTGGCGGCACCACTTACGGCGCCGGCCTAAGCTGGAGCATCAGCAATACGGACGCGAACGCCGTCCCCTCGAGCGCCACAACGAGCGGTACGGTCAACGTGTACAACCATGCCACCAGCACGCTCACGACCGGCACGCTTGCCTTGGGCAACGTCCACTTTGGTTATACCGCTCCTGTCACGAGCAATAGCCTGACGGCTACGAACGGCTCGAACACTGATTTCCGCGTCAACTTGAAAGGCAGTGCAGCACCGAGCGGCAATATCTCGCTGAGCAGCATCAGCGCGGTGGGCCCGGGCGGCAACGGCACGATCGCAGCAACCTTGGCTGCCGGCCAAGCAGTTGGGGCTATCAGCACGCCGTTCACCTACACTTTTGCCGATGACTCGACCTTGAGCGGCGCCTCGGCCAACGTCGGCACGGCTACCTTGACCACGACCGGTTTGGTCTACTCCGGCCAAAGCGTCTGGAGCACCAATGGCAACGGCACATGGGGAACCTTGGCTACTAGCTTCGGCACGAACTGGGGCGCCAATCAAGGCTCGCCCGGCCTAGACCCTGGCTTCACCAACACCGATACGGCTACCTTCGATAACTCGGTCCTGACCGCTGGCTCGAATGCAATCGTCACCTTGGATGGCGCCAACCCAAGCTTGAAGAGCATTACCTTCAATACGGCCACCGGCGGCAGCAGCTATACGATCGCTCAAGGCTCGTTCAGCGGCTTCCTGACACTCAGCAGCAACACTGGCACGGCAAGCATTCTCGACTCAGCCGGCTCCCACACAATTAGCGCTCCGGTTACTCTCAGCAGTAACCTGAACGTGGCAGTCACAAACGCTCTGGATACCTTGACCATCTCCGGCAACATCAGCGGTGGTTCGAACACCGTGACGATGAACACCGGAGCCGGCACCTTGATTCTTTCCGGAAGCAACACCTTCGGCAGCACGGCTGTCAGCACTGGTACGATTCAGTTCGGCGCCTCAGCTGGACAAGTTTCCGCTACGGGCACCGTGACAGTCGGCACAGTGGGTGCAACGGCAGCGGCTGGCTCGATCACCGGCAACGGGACGATTGCGTCAACCGTTGGCAACAGCGTTACGATCAACGATGGGGGTAACATCCGCGGCGGCACCGCGGGGACCTACGGCACTCTAACCTTGGGCACCGGGGCCACGCCGACGAGTCTGACCTTGAACAGCACGACAGGCGTAGGGGCAGGGGCTGGCATCGGCTCAACCCTGACGACTGAAGTGCTTCACACGGGTGCAGCCGGCAACATTGCCAACAGCAGCTTGATCGACCTGTCGGCTCATGCCAGCTCGTTCGTTAACCTGGGTGGAACCGGGACGGCGGCGTTAGGCACGAGCACGGGCAACCATATCAACATCAACATTGTTGATACGAACGGGGCGCTCGTTAACACGGAAAGCTACACCATCATCCTGGCGAAGGCCTTCCAGGTGAATGGTTCTTCATCTCCGACGCCCACGAACTTCAAACTGAACGGTACCCAGCTTTCCACTTCGGGGGACGGCGTTACTCCAACTTCGATAGACTCCGGTAACTTCGGCACAGTTGGAACGAGCGGGATTGCCAACGTCACTGTTAGCAATAACGGCGGCTTTACATCATCTCAGTCTTGGGCCTTGTTGATCGATCCGACGGGCCAGTACTTGGAATTGAGCATTGGCACGACGGCTGCACCGGAAGCTCACCACATCCTGCTGATCTGCGTTATGGTCCTTCTGGCCGGCTACGCCATCCGCCGCCAATTACAGCTTCGGACCTGCCAAGCGTGATCTCGCGGTAAAGGCGGGGTGGAGGTGTGGCGGAACGATCGATCGGGAGAGCGACTGTTCCGCCCGTGCGAGGCCTCCACCCTATCTTCGCCGCGGAAATCCTCATTGGAGCTCATCAATGACCAAGAAATTCAGTGCAATATTGCCCTTTCGTGGCCGAAAACGTCAAGCGTTTACCCTGAACGAGCTACTGGTGGTTATCGCGATTATCGCAGTTCTTATCGGAATGATACTTCCGGCCGTGCAAAAGGTTCGTGAGGCACGCCCGAATCAAATGCGAGAACGTACGCGTTCACGGAATTGGGTCTGAGCTCTGATTCTGGGTAAAATAGAGCTGGCATGGAAGAGCCAGAGCTAACACCGGAAGTTGTCAACGCTTTGCCCGAAGGCGTTAGGCTCATCGTCCGCCGGTAGTCGACCAAAACCAGCAACTTCTTACCCGTGTAGCTGAACTCGAAGCGGAAATCGCTGAACTTCGTGCTCATCTTAACCAGAATTCCTCCAATTCGTCTAAACCGCCGTCGAGCGATCCCCCTCACACAAGCCCGCGCCTAAGGAGCCCTCTTCCGGCAAGCGCCGTGGCGGCCAACCCGGCCATCCCCGACATGCCCGGCCGTTTCGTAAGGTGACCCAAGTCGTTGATCAGATTCCTTTTAGTTGCGGCGAGTGCGGCCACCTTTTGATGGGCTTCGATCCTAACCCGATCTGCCGACAAGTCGTGGAATTGCCGGTAATTGAGCCGCAGGTTACCGATTATCGATTACATCGCTTAACCTGCCTTTGTTGCTGGGCCAAGACACAAGGGGAGCTGCCCCTTGAAGCCCAGCAGGAATATGGACCTCGTTTGCAGGCGACCTTGGCATTGTTGAGCGGCGAATTCCGGTTGAGCAAGCGGTCGATTGAGGCGTTGTGCGTTTGCCCCCGGAGCGTCGGCAGTTGTGTTGAGCTCATTTGCGGCGGGATTTTCAAGCGATCATCGATCGGGAAAACCCCGGTAAGCTGATCGGGGAAGACCTGTTGAAGTCGGCCAATACGATGCTGGCCCAATGGAAGCGGGTCCGCGACGGGACGCTGAACCGGGAAGCGTTCCAAAGCGAGATTCTCCCGGGACTGCGAAGCGAGATCGAATCCGCTCTGAAACGCGGCTCGGAGTGCGGCTGCGCTAAGACGGTCGGCGTTTGCATGGAACTGCTGCGCTGGAAGATATCGCTGTGGACGTTTGCGACCGTGGCGAACGTGGAACCGACAAATAATGCGGCGGAGCGAGCGGTACGCCATGCAGTTTGCTGGCGTAAGACAAGTCATGGCACCGCCAGCGCCGTCGGCAGCCGCTTTGTCGAACGGATTCTTACGGTCGTGGCGAGTTGCCGGTTGCAGGGCCGACGAGCACAAGACCGAGCGTATGCGATCGTGCATCGTAGTCCGTAGTCTACGGTCCAAAACCATAAACCTACCCTTTTCATCGATGAATCTGGCAATAAATATTTAACCTTGCAAACAAGCGCTTTTGGGGTAAAGTTGCATTATTCATCGAGAAAAGCCGTGTTTTCGGCAAGGTTTTTAGCTGCTTCATAAGGCCAAGGTCGCATCTCGTTGTTAATCGTTAGACTTCCGGGTCCTGCTGCGGAAGTCTGACGACTTCCGCTACGCGTTAGGTAGCCAAAGTCGTCAGACTTCCGCTACGCGCATAGGCAAATTAGAACTGATCCAACCAGAAATGCGAGCCGCGGTAATACTTTTGCGGCTGCCAGAGTTCATAGCGCCAGTTCGGTTCTTTGAACGGAGGATAGGCCATGTAGGCGGGCGGACGAACGTAGGGTGCGCCTTTAGGCTCGGGCCACTGCGGGCTCTGTTGCGGCCAGTAGCTGTGAGGAAAATAGTAATAGGGGTAGTATTGCATTCGCGGAAGCGGCGGCTCGGCAGCGCTCGCCCGCGTCGGCGTACCCGCGAAAATGCAGACGCTCAACCCAACGGATAGTAGGCCTAAAATAAGTCGTCGTTTCATCTCTGTCTCCACCAGGTACGGCCTTTGAGCCGAGGTTTCTACCTCTCTTATCGAATTCACCTAAGTTCTGACGATTGCGGATAAGCCGAAAAAGCGGACAGCCATGCCGTTTTGGCGCCAGTTATAGCGGATGCCGCCCAAATGAAGGGCGTGTTGATTGGCAGCGAAAGAATCTTCGAAATTCATACGCTGAGTAAAGATTTATTAAAGTCTCCTTCAGCCGTGCACATCCATGAACGATCCGAACCTGCTCTATGAAAACCCGCTCATTACCCGATATGCCTCGAACGCGATGGCCGTGCGCTGGGCGCGCGGCGGAAGCATGGCACGTGGCGGAGGTTATGGCTTGCCTTGGCGGAAGCGGAGAGCGAGCTAGGATTGACCGCCGACGACCGGGCAACGCCGCGCATTCGCCCCGAACAGCTGGCCGAACTGTGCGCGCATCTGGATGACATCGATTTCGACCGCGCGGCCGAGCATGAAAAGCTGCTCGCGCCATGACGTGATGGCCCACATTCACACGCTGGGCGAAGTAGCGCCGCTCAGTCGAGATATCGTCCACCTCGGGGCGACGAGCTGCTTTGTCACCGACAACACCGATCTTATCTTGATGCGCGAATCGCTCGATGAACTTCGCGGCCAGCTTGCGAGCGTTATCGACGCCCTTGCCCGATTTGCTGCCACGTGGAAGAGCGAGCCGACACTCGGCTTTACCCATTTTCAGCCTGCGCAATCGACGACTGTCGGCAAGCGCGCCTGCCTCTGGTGTTACGATCTGGTGATGGACCTACACGACCTCGAACACCGGGCAGAAAACCTGAAGTTCCGAGGTGCCAAAGGAACTACGGGAACTCAAGCCAGCTTCCTGGCGCTGTTTCATGGCGATCATGAGAAGGTCCGTCGTCTCGATCGCCTCGTTGCCGAAAAAATGGGCTTTGCGGATGTCTATGCCGTAACCGGTCAAACTTACTCGCGCAAGGTGGATAGCCAAATCCTCGACGCGCTTTCCGGGCTCGGGCAAAGTCTACATAAGTGGGGCACCGACCTGCGCTTGCTGGCCCATCGCCAGGAGATTGACGAACCGTTCGAATCGGGGCAAGTCGGCTCGTCTGCGATGGCCTACAAGCGCAATCCCATGCGGGCGGAGCGAATCTGCTCGCTTGGCCGATTTCTTACCGGCTTGCCGACGATGGCAGCGGACACGATGGCAACGCAATGGCTCGAACGGACACTCGACGACAGCGCCATTCGCCGTCTCTATTTGCCGCAAGCATTTTTAGCGGCGGACGGCGCCCTTCGGCTCGCAGCCAATATCGCCAATGGCTTGATCGTCAACCGGGCGATCGTCGCACGCGGTGTGGCGGAAGCCCTTCCTTATATGGCGACGGAAAATGTAATGATGGCCGCCGTGGCCAAAGGCGCTGATCGGCAAGAGGTACATGAAGCCGTCCGCCGGCACAGTCATGCGGTTACCGCCGGGCTCAAAGAGGGAACCGCTTCCAGCCAAGACCTGATCGTTCGCTTGCAGAATGACCCGGCGTTTGCGGGAATCGATCTGGCTTCGGAGTTGCAGCCATCCAGATATGTCGGACGTTCGCCGGAACAAGTAGACGAGTTTATCGAGCAAGAAATCGAGCCGATTCGTCAGCGCTATGCGGGCCAGTTGGGCCAGCGTGCAGAAGTTGCGGTTTGAAGGACCATACGCATTTAATTTGGGGGAGGGCATATGTCCGCATCGAAATGGCAACGAAGGCAAGCGTTCGCTTTCTTAGTAGCGATTGTCACCCTGGCGCCAAGTGCATATCTGGCCGCTGCGCCGGACGTGCCCGAACCGAGAATGCACGACGGCAAGCCGCACCTGCAGGCGACGCGCGCTCACGAAGGCTTCGTCGCTACCGCCAAAAAGGGCGAGGCGCAGCTGTTGTTCTTCGGCGACTCGATAACTGAAGGCTGGTTTCGGCATAAAGAACTTTGGCAGCAAACGTTCGGCGCGTATAAGCCGGCCAACTTCGGCATCGGCTGGGATCGCACGCAAAACGTCCTCTGGCGTATCTCGAATGGCGAACTGGATGGAGTGAAACCGAAGGTCGTCGTACTGATGATCGGGACCAACAATCTCCAGCCCGATGGCGCGGACGGCGCCGTCAAAGGGATCACGAAGATCGTGTCCGTCATCCGGGAAAAGTGTCCCGACACCAAAGTGTTGCTGCTAGGGATCTTGCCGAGAGGTCAAAAGGCTGAGAAGAATCCCTATCGAAAGCAAGTCGCCGAGGTCAACGAGGCGATTGCGAAACTGGCCGACGAAAAGCGCGTCTTCTTCCTCGATTTTGGAAGCAAATATTTGAACCCGGATGGCTCGATGATCAAAGAGAACATGACGCCCGATTGGCTGCACCTGACGCAGGCGGGCTATCAAGTCTGGGCAGACGCAATGGCGCCCAAGTTGGCCGAATTGATGAAGTGATGGGAACAAAAAAAGCTCTCCGGTATGCACCGGAGAGCCTTGTAGTTTTATTGCAAATTGAGCTTAGTAACGGCGTCCGCCGCCACCACCGCCGCCGCCTCCGTAGCCACCGCCGCCTCCACCACCACCGCCGCCGCCGTAGCTGCGACCGCCGCCGCCACCGCCGCCTGACGGACGTGCTTCCCGAGGCTTGGCCTCGTTGACCGTGAGGGTACGGCCTTGGAATTGAGCGCCATTGAGAGCTTGAACGGCCTGCTCGCCGCCTTCGCTCATTTCAACAAAGCCGAAACCGCGCGAGCGGCCGGTTTCGCGATCCGTCGTCACCTGAGCGCGGCTTACTGAGCCGTAATCGCTGAAGAGCTTCTCGAGATCCGCTGTGGTCGTCGCGAACGCGAGGTTCCCGACATACAAATTCATCGCCATGAATCAATCATCCTTTGCGGCCGAATCGCAGCCGCTGCAAACCGTCCTCGCCCCTGCTGGAGAAACGAGGACCATAAACCTAGTGAACGAAACGCGGGGCAGTGCATCAAAAACGCGATGCGAGAGCCAGCAACTCGAAAGCGACGCCAACTAGACACCCTGTAAAGCAGAAGCAGAGAGGAAACTCAGAGCAGGCTCACAGAAGGATCGAAGCAGGGAAGCCATCGTATTCGTCCCAAACGGGTACACACCCGCCTGAATTGCCACTATATGCAGTCATTCGCACTAATGCTAGGGGAATTCCGATTAGTTTTTTCGCTCGCTAAAGGCGAGCCGAATTGCGTTAGCAATCGGGTTCCGGTGACGGGTATCAACTTTGACCCGACTGCTTACCTTATACAGTTCGGCTTGCCTACAAAAAGAGGCTTCCGTCGTGCTTGCCCCGGACGGAAACCTCCCAGCGGAACTGAGCCAATCCAGCGATTTCCCCCTCAGGAAACTGCATGAACTGACTCATGAAAGATACGGTAGCCGACTCACGACTTGCGCAAAGAACAGCTGCTCTGGCAAGTTCAACGGGCGGGGGAAGTGGCGGGAGCTGTCGGCCTAACGAAGATTGTCTCGGACGGAGCGGCTATCTGATTGGGATACTGCAAGACCGCCTGCGAAGGTGGAATCTCCGGATGGCGGTCGGGTGCGTAGATGCTCGCGCGGGGAGCGTGGAAATGGTCGTTCACACGCACGGCAGCCGGCGTCCAGTAATGAAACGCAGAATACGAACGTGGCGGATTGTCTTCGAAGCCGAGCCAAGTCAGAAGCGGTCCGGCGCTGGCGGTCGATGACGAACAGGCGATGATTAACACAACCGGGGCAAAGACGTGCCAGCGAAACATGCGACAGCTCCGTTGTGGCGGTTTGGCTTCCATCTCGTCATATCGGCTATGCGCGAAAGCAGACTTGAGTTTGTCGATCCGAGTGTAATGCCACCGTTAATTGGAAAGAGCTTTTGACAAAAAGATTTGGGACAAAGATATGAATTCAACCGCAGACAACACCAATCCCGTGGATGAAAACCGAAGACAATTACTGCCTTTTCTTACATCCGCGAAATCCGTGTTATCCGCGGTCGGATCGCCTTTTTTTTTATTCTTATTCTTTTGTCCAATATCTTTTTGTCGGAGATCTTACTTTAGTCCCATCCGGGTTTCGAACATCTACGACGAAAACAACAGGCCGGGAGGCCTGTTGCCACAATTAAGAATGTCGCAAGGCTTCGATGGGATCGAGCCGCGAGGCGCGCCAAGCAGGATAGAGCCCGAAGCCGATGCCGACGATCAGATCGACTGCCAGCGAATAGAAAATCCAGGGAACGTTGAGAACCGCCGGCTGGCGTGCATCAAAAGCGTGCTGAGCGATCCATGGCCCCGACAACACGGCGGCGATGCCGAGGAAAACCCCAACCAAGCCGCCCACCGTTGTCTGCACCACCGCTTCGATGAGAAACTGCAAGATGATGTCTTTGCGCTTGGCGCCCAAGGCACGGCGGATGCCGATTTCGCGCGTTCGTTCGGTGACAGTGGCGAGCATGATGTTCATGATGCCAATGCCGCCGACCAGCAGCGAAATACCGGCAACAACGGCAAGCAGCCTGGTAAGCCGATCACGTTCGCGCTCGGCCTGTTCGAGTTTGTCCAACGGCACGGTGATGACGTAGTCTTCCTTCAGATGGCCCCATTCGAGGAGGTCTTTGACGACCGAGCCGGCCTTGCGGACGCTATCCATGTGGTCGACAGTCAGTGTCACCTGGCTCAGCTCGACCTGCTCGCCGCTGCGCGATCCGCTCTGCCGTAGAAAGATCTTCTCGCCGTAACGCGCTCGGCAGGTGGACAACGGCATATAGACATCGCTGTTGAAATCCTCGGCCGATGCCTGGCTGCTCCCTCCCGATGCCGAGAGCGGCATCCGATTGGCGATCACGCCGACGACTTCGTAGAAGTAGTTGCCCAGCTTCACCGTTTGTTTGAGCGGATCTTCGAAAGGGAATAATCTTTCCGCGATGTCCGAACCAAGCACGGCCAGATTACGCATCTTGCGGTCGTCTTCGTCGGTCAAGAAACGCCCGGCGGCCATCTTCACTTCGTTGTTCACTTCAACGTACTCGGAGGTCGTTGCCACCACGCGGCCATTGCGCACGCGATCGAGATAACGCACTTCCTGGGGGAAGATGCGCATCGGCACCTGGCGGGTGATGTTCGGAATGGTGGTGAAGCGGTCAAAATCGGTGTAGGTCAATCCATAGATGGCGATGTTCGCTTTGCGCTGGGTTGACGAATCGTCGGGCGGCTTGACGCTGCGGATGATGATGTTCGTGGCGCCTTGGCGGGCGATGTCGTCGAGGGCATCTTTCATCGTGCCTTCGCCGAAGGAGATGAGCGTGATGACCGCAAAGGTTCCAATGATGATGCCGAGCACCGACAACACCGAGCGCAATTTATGCAACCACAAACTGCGCAGCGTTAGAACGAAACCGCGCCGGCCTTTATCCGACGAGAGAAGTTTGATCGCCCCGGCGGCAAGACCAGCCGAAACCAGCGCCAGAATGAGGTAACGAGTCATACGTCGTCTCCCGTTGCCGGTAACGCGGGCGGCCAGAGACCATCGGCAGCCAGGACTTGCGGCAGCACATCCACCACGTCGCCAGCCGACGGTGCGGTAGGCACGCGCTCGTTGCGCACATCGGATTCGACACGGCCATCGCGCATGCGCACCACGCGCCGGGCCCATTCGGCGATGTCGTTTTCGTGCGTCACCATGATAATCGTCTTGCCTGCGCGGTTCAGTTCCGTGAGCAGCATCATGATTTCATCGCTGGTTTTCGAATCGAGGTTGCCTGTCGGCTCGTCGGCGAGGATAACGTGCGGGTCGTTGACGAGCGCGCGGGCGATCGCCACGCGCTGTTGTTGACCGCCGGAGAGTTGCATCGGGCGATGATCGAGCCGGGTGCCGAGCCCCACCATCTCGGCCAGGGCGACGCAGCGCTCGCGCGTCTTGGCATTCAAGCGAGCGCCTTGATAGAGCAACGGGACTTCAATGTTCTCGACAACCGTGTATTGCGCCAACAGGTTATAGGACTGAAAAATGAAGCCGATATACTTGCTGCGAACTTCCGATAGCTGGTCGTCGTCCATGTCGGCGACATTTTGATCGCCGAGAAAGTAATCGCCGCTCGTCGGTCGATCCAGGCAGCCAAGCAGGTTTAGCAACGTCGATTTGCCCGAGCCTGATGGGCCCATCAGCGCAATGAAGTCGCCCTCGGCAAAGTCGAGCGACACGCCGGCCAAGGCGCGCACCGTCACCGACTCCAAGTAGTAGCTCTTGGTCAAATCGGCGACAGAGGCGATTGGCGCTTTCAGTTGAAATTGCATGCGTGTACTAAGATCACCCTTGGCTCTGGTAGGGCGACGTGAAGGCTTTGCGAAACCTACCCGTTAGACCGGGAAGGTGGGTTGCGCAAAGCCTTCACCCACCCTACAAACCCACACTGACCAGGCTCTAAATTTTACGAAGGCCGCGCTTCCATTTTGGCTTTGCCCTTGCCGTCTTTGCCTTTAGCCTTGCCGCCCTTGCTTCCTTCGTCACCGCCTTTGTCGCTCCCTGCTTCGTGGACGATGATCTTGTCGCCGAGCACTGCCTTCGGATTTTCGACGACCTCATCGCCTTCCTGAAGACCCTCTTTGACCTCTGCCATTTTGCCGTTGCTTAGGCCGATCGTCACGCGGCGCTTCTGCGGGCCGGTGGGTGTCATTACCACGACCTCGCGCTCATCCTTTTCGTTGGCGCCGCCGACAATCGCCTGGATCGGCACGGTGAGGACGTGGTCTAAGGCATTTGCGATGGTGATGGTGACCTGGGCGCTCATACCTGGCTTCAGTTCGAGCCCGCCGATATCGTCGGGTTCAATGGCCACTCGGGTCATATAGATCTTCACATCGGAAGAGAAGAAATCGGTCTGCGAGGCCAAGTTCGCCTTAAATTCGATTTTGGCACGCATCGTCCGGTTGCCAAAGGAATCGACGCGAACCATCGCTTTTTGCCCCGGATGAACGCGGGAAATCAGGGCTTCATGAATCTTCGTGTTGACGACCATATTTTTGAGATCGGGAATCTGCATCAGCTTTTGGCCTTCGCGCACCGGCTCGCCTTGAGCGACGATCGATTGCTGCGAGCCGCCGCCCATGCGTGCCTGTTCGGGAACGTAGTAGACCACGATCCCATCTTGGGGCGCGTAGATTTTGCACATTTTGATTTCTTTCAAAATGTCTTGGTAGTGCGTCTGTTCCTGTTCCCAATTCGATTTTTTGATCTGGGCCTGCTTTTGATTCTGAGCAGTCAGGGAGGCGGCATGAGCGATCGTTCGTTCGAGCAGTTGTTCCGCTTTTTCCAAATCGCCGAAGAACTGGTTCAAGTCTTTCAACTTCTGCGACTTGACGAGATTTTCGAGATTGAGATTCAGCTTGTTCAACGCCAACACGTAGCTCTCTTTACGCGACGTCTCGGCCTGCGCCTGGCTCGCGGTCTGATAGCCCTTTTTCGCCATCCGGTAGGCCCAGGCTTCGCGATCTTCCTGTTGCGATAAGTCGGATTTGGAATTCTCGATCTGCCCCATGCAGTCTTTCACGAGAGCTAGATAATCGCCGGCTTTGAAGTTCGCCAGATCTTCCTGCGCTAGCTCGTTCGCATTGCGACCAAAGTTCGCGGCCAGCTTGGCCATGTCTGCTTTGAGGGAGCCAATGGTTTGCGGCCTGAGCACCTCATCCCGCGTCATTCCGGTATATTTCATCAGAGCAAACCGGGCGTTTTCAAGATCGGTTGTGGCCTTGGCAATGTCCGCCTTGTTCTGTTTGTCCTGATCGTTGAGAGTTTCTTCGGCAATGAACTTGTTCAGTTCAGCCTGATCCAGGGTCGTTTTTTGAGTGTTCAATTGATCCCGTAGCGCGGAGTCTTCGAGATCGAGTAGCAGATCGGCATACTGCTTTTCGCCCTTCGCTTTGTCGACTTCGACGACGACCGGGCCATCCTCGGTTTCACCATCCCGCGACTTGTAACTGCCCGATGCTTCATCCCAGAAATAGATGAGCCTGGCCTCGGACACGGGGCGATTGCATAAGACTTCGGTGCCGTCTTCGATGACGCTCTTGATTTTAGGTGGATTGGCAGCGGTTTTGACGCGACAGACGATATCGCTGTTATGCGCCGATTCGAGGGTGCCGCGCTCGACGATCGTCAACTGCAGCCGATCGTACTTCACCTTGAATAGAACGAGATCAGGGCGTGCGGCCCCTTTATTGCCGAACAAGGCGTAAGCGCCGCCGGTGATCAGCCCGATCGCGGCCAGCAGGCCGAGCAGCGTCAGCAGCTTACGGCGTCGGCTCCACTTTTTGGACGCTTGGGGGCGGAAGCTCGGGGAGCCGTTGGGGCTCGGCGCGCCGTTCGCTTCCGGCAGCCGGGGCGGCATTGAGGGAGCAGTCGCAATCTCTAATTTCATCGATCCATACTCCACGGGCGTCAATGGGCATCAGCTCCAGATCCCGATAAAGTTGTAAGCGAGCATTGAGGTAATTGATCCAAATCGTCAATAAGGCATTCTGTGCGGCAGGGAGTGAGCGCTGGGCAGCGAGCAATTGCTGGGTCAGGGCGGCGGGGCCATCGCCGCCGCGGGCTTGGCCGGGGGGCGTCGGCGCTTGAAGCGCTTCCAACGAACTGTCGATCGTGAGGTAGGCGAGTTCGAGCTGTCGTTGTTGTATTCTATAGCTCTCCGCATACACACGCAACAAGTGTATTTCGCTTCGCACCAAGCGGACTGCCAAGTCCTCGGCTTCCTGCAACGCCCGCCGCTGCCGTTGATATCCAATCAGGCAGGCCCGGTAGTTGTTCCGTTCTTGAATCCGCACCAGGGGCAATTGGGCGTTGATTGTCAACTGGTTGGCGCCGCCCGGACCTGTCGGCGAGCCAAAGCCGCCATGATTCGTCACTCCATTATACTGGTAGCCAACGTTGAAAGTTCCTAAAAGCGCGTTCGCAAAGACCGCCAGTTGCCGCCAGGCATCTACCACCTGGCCGCGAACGTTCATCAAGTCGAGCCGATTGCTCAACGCGTGCTGGGCGGCCGTCGCTTCGGATTTCGTCAAGTCATCGCGAACGAGATCGACGCCATCGACGCAGCAGCGCGGCAGGTCAGGCCAGAGCTGGCGGATGTTGTTCCATCGCTCGTCGCGGGCATCGACAAGGATCTTCTGCCAGAGACTGATCACATCGCGAAACTGCGTGATGCGCTTGCGCTCGAGCACCGGGTCAGTCTTAACGGGCGCGCCATCCTTCAAATAAGCTCGCTCGTACTTGCGCAATACGCGTTCGAAGTTGCCGATGTCGCTCTGCGAGCCCAGTTCCTTCAAGCGGATCTGGTCTTTTAGCACGGGGCTCTGGTCGTTGCGTTGTCCCTCGGCCTGGCGATTCAGAATTTCCTGAGTCTCTTTGCGTAATTCCTCGAGCCGATTCGCCAACTCCTGATCGGAGAGCTTTTCCCAAACGGCCACCTTGCCGCGAATGTGCGCAGCAAACTGGGTTCCCCGAACGAACGTGGAAGTTTGAAATAATTGCAGCAATTCCGCCCGAACTCGAGGAGTTTTTGCCGGGGCAATGAGGTTGGACGCCTCCATTACGCTTACCTGTTCTTCTTCGATGATGGCCCGCGATCGGCGGAATTGCTTCATCAGCGGGCGCAGCACCGAATCGTCCATCTCGATGTTCAGGTTGGTCGGCACGCCGATGGCCAGCTTGAAGTTGTCGATTGCGTCCAGGTATTGTTGTTGGTCGTTCAACAAGTTGCTGCGGCCGGACAATAGTTGCTGCTCGACCGATTGCAATTGCAGCGGACCAACGATATCGCCTTCCTGCAGGCCCCGATAGCGTTGCAGAATCGTATTGAGGATGGCAATGTTTTCTTTGTCGATATAAATCTGGATGCTTTCGAGCATCGTGTTCAAATAGCCGGATGGCGGCGGCGTAATGGCGCCCGATAGAAATAGTTGCCCTGGCGCCGCTGGCGCGATGATGGGTGCATTGAGATTGTTCATGGCTGTTGAAATAATGCCGGGGTTCAATCCCGAGCCGGAAAGTCCGGAGATTCCGCCGCCGGCATTGGCCAGCACGCCCGTCGGCTGGAACGAAGAGCCCGAGATGCTGCCGCCGCTGTTGCTCGCAATTTCGACGTAGAGTTCTTTGCGAAAACGGGCAAACGACCGTATCTGATAGAGCAGATTTCGTTCGGTCAACGTCAGTGATTCGAGGGCAACGGCTTGGCCGCCGCCTCGCAGCAGAGGCTGCACGGCACTAAAGTTAATGGAGTTGGTGCTGATCGCCGACTTCGGATTCAGGAAATTGAAAACAACCTGGTTGGAGAAGTTCAGCAGCAACAAGGCGCCTGTGGGGAGCACTTTGCTCATGCCCGCGCCGCTGTTGACGCTCCAGTTGTTGGCCGACCCGTTCGGGCCGCCGCTGCCGGCATAGTCGCGCGTCGCTTCGCTGGCGGCGAAGATCTGCGTGGCGAACGAGAACCGTTCCAGCGTGACCGGCAAGGCGCATAAGATAGAGATTTTCGCGTCGATCCTGATATTCGCGACTGTTGAACATCGCCAGCTCGGCTGCTTGATTGAGCGTGAGCCGATAGGTCGGCCGGCCAACGATATCGAGTGACGTCTTCGCTGTAATGTCTGTAAGCGAGGGCATAGTCGCGGCGTTGTCGGCCTTCTTCGGCGCCGCTTGCAGGTTCGCGGAAACCCATTGGATATCGCCATTGGGACCTGGGTGGGCTTCGTTGATCACCTTCGGATCTTCGGGAATCGGCGGCGCCCAGTTCTTCCCCGCTTCTTCGTTATCTTCCGCTGCTTGGCGTTCACGATTCTCCTGATCCCAGCGCGCGATCAAATCGAGATAGCCGGTGCCCTCGATGCGGGCCACGCCTGCCTTGCCGGGCTTCTGCGGATTGGGCGATAGGTCATAGGCTGCCGGATCATCGGGCGGTTTCGGCGGGTGATCGGGGTTCGAAGGATCCGCAAAACGCGCTCGCGGATCGGGATAAACGTGGAAGTTTTCGATCTGCCAGGCCGGGTAGCGATCCTTGTCGCCGAGCACTTGTGAAACATCTCGGTCGGCCTGCTTGCGATAAAACGGGCGCGAACAGCCGCCTACTTCGCAAATCAGCAGAAGCAGGCAGATTCGCCACCGGCCAAGTTTAACGAAAGCTCGCATCAAGAGCCCATCCCACCCGTGAGGAGCGTGCATATCCCGCATCACCGTTATCGGCGGAACAAATTGCCCAGCTTGAGAGGAAATGGGGTGCGATACAAACGGAAATGTGTAATATCAAAGCTGCTACGGTCCGAATCGAGGAAGTTACCATGAGCAATCAAATTGACGAGGTCCACATCGTTGACCGGGGCCGAGGTCCGCAACTTTCAACCGAAAGCTGACTGTCCAAGACCTGTTGCCATTTTTCAAACATGGCCTCAAGGACGAGGATATCTTGCCTTGGTATTCGCAGATTACGCAGTCCGATCTCAATCTGATCCGAACTTACTACTCCGAACATCAAGAAGAGGTTCTCGCACTCGAGCGAGAGATAGCTGCGGAAAATGAGAAGTTGAGGGCGCGCTGACGCTCAGCCGGCGCCTCCGACGGCCGGCTTACCGGCAGCTTGCGTATCGCCGCGTTGAAAGCAAAGGTTGCCGAGAGGCTGGGATTGAAGGGCTGGTACAAAGCAAACGTTGATTTGAGTTAGAAATGTTGCATAGGATCTAGCTTCGCGCCTTGGAGCGCTTTCCTTCCCGAACCTTACTCGGCAAAGCAGAATAAGGCTGCACCTTTGACGAAAGCATTTCGCTTGCCTTCCGCATCATTGTCTCAAGATCGCTTTCGGTGATTTCATTATTCCGTAGCCCTTCAGGCAGCGGCTTCGAGATAGACGCGGAAGACATATTGGGAGTAGGTAACATCTTTCTTGATCTCCTTCTCAATCGCCAAACTCAGTTCGCAGCTTTTTCCCTAACGCAGTCGCAATTCGGCGAAGCATCGCTACAGAATGCCCTTCGTAGTTCGCATCCTCAATACGCGACATAACTGATTGTTTGCTGCCTATCCGCGTGGCAAGTTCCTTTTGCGTCAGACCGGCGCCTTTGCGGAGTTCGTGGACGCTTTGCGCAATCTTGCAGTTGATAATCTCTTCGTCCACCAATCCGGCCAACTCGGTATCCGCAGCCAACTCAGCGTTGATGACTTCGATAAAGTTTTTAGTAGTTGCCATTTTAAGGTTCGAATCCCGTTGTGTATTTATCTGAATCCGAATTAACTAGTTCCATGTTCTGAATGGATTGTTCAATTTTGCCTTCACGTTTTTCAGCCAGGGATGTGCATAAAATGTCGGCCTCTCACTTTGGAGCCAGGTCAACCCGGCAGAAGAACCGAATTAGTTGGAACAACATTGCTTGTCGAGCTTGGTCAGATAGACGAGTAAGTCGAGGCGCTGCCTGCAATCCTTCCTTAAATACGACGCTTATGCGTATAAAATCGACCAAGCTTTCGCTTAAGTTGTTACCATCGGCTGGCAGGTACAATGTAGACATTTTGCGATTTTCGCGAATGATTTGCCGCGACTGGAATGACATTGAAGGGTCGAGTGGACGCACCATTGCGAGTGTTAATTGCTTTGTACTCGGCTTATCGATTTCGCAATCATACGTTAGAAGAACGGCGCGGGTGAAGTCGCATGATGCGTTGACATGCAAACCATTTGCGATTCCCGGTGGATGAAGCGGGTCGAGGGGAGCGCTTGGCTCAAGAAGCTCACCTTTCAGATTCAAATCTACTTGCTTAAGCACTTGGGGCATTTCCGTCATGTAAAGAAGCGGTACACGCTCGAATACATCGCCTTGACATAGCTCGTCAGAAACATCACGGTAGAATAAAGGCTCAGTCATTGCTCACGTCGCCTTCAATAAAGTGGATAAGCATCCAGGTCGATTTCAACATCGGCATCCGGCACAGGAACGCCGTGCAGTTGAAACGCCTTGGCCATTTGCAAGTACGACATTGGCGTCGTCGTATCGGCAATGGCCGTTTCGACCGGAATGAAAAGCCTTCGCAGACTATTAATGGCTAACAATTCGGGGGTGATTCCTTGTTGCCGCGCTGCTTCTGCCAAGGAAAGTTCTATGTCGGCCGGTAGCGTGATAGTGGTCATCGTCGCCTCACATAAGTGGAACGCGTGGAAACCTAAAGGGAACCGTACATCATCGCCACTGCCGCGTCGTTTCAAAATACACGTGTATTATCGCGATTTCTTGCGAATATTCAAAGGGGTGATTTTAGACTGCGAACGGCTTTGAACGCCAAAATCGCATTTCCGTTTTCAGCGCGCCTCAGATGGGATGTGGTATTAGCGACGCAGTGCGTCGATCAGGCACTGAAAAGAAAAAGGCACGTTTATTATGGGACTCATTCCAAATCAATCGTCAATAGAAACGTGACCGTCCCCTTTTTTTTCCCTGAGGGGGAAATGGGGATTGCAGGCGCCTACATGGATGAAAAGTTCCCAATTTGCTGGTAGGCCGATGTGGCTACGGCATTTCCAAGAACTGGCCAAGCGCGGGAACGACACCTACTTGTCAAATGGAGCGCCGAGTTTGTCTGCATGGGACAATAGGGAAGGGGAATGTCAGTGAAC
Organism: uncultured Planctomycetota bacterium; assembly: GCA_963718635.1. Classification (GTDB taxonomy): domain Bacteria; phylum Planctomycetota; class Planctomycetia; order Gemmatales; family Gemmataceae; genus JAIOQJ01. Next base: position 2,155,312 of record OY970367.1, read on the forward strand.
TTTCCCCGCCTAATGCAAACAGACCAGAAAGCGCATCACCGCGGCGGCCGAGGAGCATAGAACGAGCGCGGTCAATCCCGCGTAGTAAAGCCCGTTGAAGCGCTTGCGATGGGACACTGTGAGAGCAGCTACGGCAATCGGTTCGATGATTGCCTCTTTAGAAACAGCAGTTCGCTGAACGAACTCGCGGAATTCGGGATAAGCGATCAGACGGCGGAAGGTGTCGCTCGGCTCGCGGGCCGCGAAAACCTGTTCGGGTAGACTGCCGTCTTTGTAGAGCCGCACGATGTCGTTTGTTCGCCCGCGCATTTCGCGCCAGGCGCCATCGCTCGGCCGTTGAAATTTCACCAGCCAGATTTGCTCCAAGCCCGATTCCAAAGGCGTATCAATATCGACTTGGGCCTTCAAGTCAGCCCGCGTCGGCGCCAGCTGTTGCTGAGCCGATGGTTCATCATCGAGTTCAAGAGGGGCTGTATCTTCGGTGAGACCGGCAGCGGTAATCGCTTCGATCACCTGGCCAATAGAGGCAAACCGCTTTCTCGGCTCGCGGGCCAGCATACGACTCAAGATCGAGTCGATAACGGCTGGCAGCCGGCGGATGTGGGTGCAAGCCGGAATAAAATCGCCTAGGACCTTGTAACGCGCGATCGCTGCTTCGTCATTCCCGGGGAAGGGGAGATGGCCGGTGACCAGATGATAAAACGTGGCGCCCAAGGCAAAAATATCGCTGCGGGCATTAACCAGATTCGAGTTCATCCCCTGTTCCCAGGGCATGTAATAAGGGGTGCCGACCCCCTGGTCCTGAGCGGTCAGAGCACTATCGTCGTTCAACGGCTTGGCAACGCCCAGATCGATCAAGCGGGCATGGCCGTTAGGGCCGATCAAGATGTTGCCCGGTTTCACATCGCGGTGGATATAACCTTGAAAGTGCAGATATTCCAGGGCATGGCAAATGTCGAGGATCACCCGTGCCGCTTCGCTTAAGTGAAACCGGCCGCCGCGCTCCAAGCGCTCTTGAGCGGTCAGGCCGTCAACGTACTCCATCGAGATGAAATACTTGCCGGTCTCGGGATCCTGCCCGAAGTCATAGGCCTTTACCAGATTGGGATGCGCCAGCTGGCTGCCGAGCCTGCCCTCTTGACAGAACCGATTAATGAAGGACTGATTTCCCAACAGTCGTTCCGCGAGCACTTTAATCGCAACCGGTTGAGCGAGATTGGCGTCGTAAGCGAGATAAACTTCGCTCATTCCGCCTGAGCCGATCGAACGCAAAATGCGATAGCGCCCGAGCGCGAAATTCGCCCGGCGTGCTCGCTGCAGCACGCTTTTCTCCAGTGCGATCACTGGATCGGTTCGATTGTGGTAAAACGGGACACATCGGCTAGACCTCCTTGGCCCAGCAGTGCATCGGGTACGAAACGATAAAATCCGAGAGATTGTCGAGTCGGCTACCCTTCACGCCAATGATACGTTGCGAGTTGGGTGAAGGTTCTAACACTATATATATGTCCGGTGCCATTCGCAAGCGTCTTCATGAACAACCGTCATTTTCATCGAATCTTCACTAAAAGATGAAGACAAACCGCAGACGGCCGACTCCGCGGCGCCACGCACTCTCCAGCAACTCGATCATCTCTTCGATGATGCGACCCCCTTTTCCGTTCAGGCGTACGGTCAACCCGGCGGCCGATGTACCCTGCATAATCTGCGCTCCGAAGCGGAGCTGCTGCATCGGCAGCAGCTCGTCGCGACAGATATCGAGCGGGAAATCACTCAATCGACCCAACGCCGACCAGGCAATGCACGTGGATAGCGCTCGGGGGCGATCGTTGACCAAAGCCGTTTCGATCACCCGAATGCTGCGGTTCGCAAGACTGACAATCGCCTCCCAGTTGCCATCCTTACCCGCAATGGCGATGGCCGCTTTAACAACACCTATTGGTAGGACGATCTGGACCGCTCTTTCTAATAAGAATCCCTGCAGCAGATCCGGCCCGCCCTTCCGACGAAGATAATCTTGTTTGGCGTGTCCGGCGCTTTTGGCGAAACGCGCCAGGCTTTCGAGCTTGCGGAGATAAGTGGTCTCGTCGAGCGTTTCGCTTCCCAGTTGTTCCACCAGGCGAGGCAAGTTCATCTGGACAACACTCAGGATGGCGGTATCACGCTCGTCCATGCCCGGCGCGATTTGCGTTTGCTGGCGCGGATGATCGAATACAAACTCGATCGAAACCCCTTCAACGGCCTTCGTCACCGCTGCTTTCAGGCGAGACCGATGCTTCTCAGAAAAATCACGTTGCGAGAGATGCCAGTAAATCAGGCAATTGCGTGCATTTTTTAGCAGCTCATCAGCTAGATGATTTACAACCTCGTCCCCGATGGTGGAGGGTTGATTGGGAAAAAGCGGACCATCACAGACCGCAGCCCAAGCAGGTATTTCTGTCGAGTTAAGGTTGAGTACGACGTGCAAACGGGTGGCGACTCGGCAGCTTTCCACTGCGAACAAGAAGCTCGAAACGCTTTCGTCACAATCTCCCGCAGCAGTAGCGATCGCATGTTCAATGCCGTTGACAGCAATGAAAGTCGCTGCCACTTTTCTCGCGGCCGTAAATGCTTTGCTCAATGCAGTCGCCTCAACCGGGGGCGGCCCTAAAGGTGCGAGAGCGACGCCCAACAGTTCGTTCGGTTGCTCCAGGTCGTCGAGATGAAGCAGTTCGTTCAAATGGGCCGAGAGCAAATCGCGACCGTAGACCGCCGACTGCAAATCGTCCGTATCGTCCTCGCTAAGTTCCGCGCAAATCTTTGCGATCGCGGGATAACCTAGTTCCCTCACGATTTTTGAGACAAACTCGGCAAACTCTTCCGCGCTCAGCGTTTGGTTTTCGTTTTCGAGGCTCAAGAAGTAAAGGACGCCATCGGTCAGTTCATGGGCAAGAAACGCATTGGGCGAATGGAGCGCCTCGGTTGCGGCAAACAACGACCGAGAAAGCCTTTCCGGTGAAAAGGGACCGACTGAACCATCACGTCGGCGGATCGATATGGGAAGTGTCATGAGACAGGCCGTGAACAACTTAGCCTTCGGCGTGAGTCTTCAGGCCGACGCTAATGGGCATTGCCGCCGGGGATTACATCGGAAACGGCAATTGGTATGAAACTATCGCCGTGCAGCGCCAATATGATCACGTCGCCGCGACCATAGACGGTCTTTTCGCCGTAGGTTTGTTTAACCCGATTGGGCTGAGAGTAAATCTCGATGACATCATCGACCAGATTGACGATCCAGTACCGTGCAATCCCCGCTGCCGCATAGATGGCGAGTCTGGTGGTCCGATCGTAATTCAAGGACGACAAGGAAACTTCAATGACGACTGCGAGATCTTCGGGGCCAGGGTGACGTTGGGTGAAGTCATCAACGCCGCCTTGGACGACCGCGGCGTCTGGCTGCGGCTCCTGAAACTGTTCAAGGCGCACTGGCGCCTGCATACGGCCAAGGAATCCCAGAGGTTCAACTGCGCGAAGCAACTTCTCAAGCCTTGAAATACAGGAAGTATGACGCGGGCTGCTCATGCCTTCGACTCCACCGGGAGCGCTACGATCCTTGAGAACGAGCAAGCCATCAACTAATTCAATCGGATCGCCTTCTCTAATAATTCCGGTTTCCATCATATGATGGAACTGATCAACCGTGACGGGCATGAGCGCGGCGCCGAGCTGGTGTTTGGCACGTTGGAGTAACGATGCGGCCATTGATGTAACCATAAAAAAACCGCTTGTGATTTCACCTTCGCGGCAAAATCACAAGCGGCTAAGGTTTATTTGCCGGCGCCTACTAGAGCGAGAGCGGCTTCCGCGATCGCGGGGCCTTCGACCACGCGAGCAGCGGTTTCGAAAACGAGTTTCTTCTCGCCATCGACTTCGTGGACCACGACATGAATTGTTTCCATACCGGCATAGGTTCCACGTAGCAGATCCTCGGCTAGCGGATCCTCCAGCAGGTTTTCGATTGACCGGCGTAGAGGCCGAGCCCCGTATTCGAGACTGGTGCCGCGCTCGATCATCAGTTCCTTTGCTTCCTCGGAGACCGAAAGAACCAAGCCCTTCTCCTTTAACCGCTTGACCACTTTCTGCAGTTCGATGTCGACGATCTTCTTCAGATCGAACTTGGTCAGACTGCGGAAGACGATGATGTCGTCGACGCGGTTGAGGAATTCGGGACGGAAGACCTTATCCATCTGGCCTTTGAGGCGGTTCTTCATGTCGGCATAGGTCGTCTCGACGTCGCCCCGATTCTTGTATTTGCCGAACATGGCCGAGGTCATGTCGTCGGAAGCGACGATAGTCTCGGCGCCGATGTTCGTCGTCATGATGATGATCGTGTTCTTGAAATCGATCGCCCGGCCGAAGCTATCGGTAAGCCGGCCTTCTTCCATGATCTGCAGCAGTGAATTCCACACATCTGGATGCGCCTTTTCGATTTCGTCGAGCAGCACGACGCTATAAGGCCGACGGCGAATCTTCTCAGTGAGCTGGCCGCCTTCCTCATAACCGACATAGCCCGGAGGCAGCGCCCATAACCGGCTGACGTTGTGCTTCTCCTGGTATTCGCTCATATCGAGCTGAACCAGAGCGTTCTCATCGCCGAACATGAAATGCGCCAGCCGTTTGGCGAGCAGCGATTTGCCGACGCCAGTCGGCCCCGCAAAGACAAAGCTGCCGATAGGCCGTTTGGGATCTTTGATGCCGGCTCGGCTCTTGCGAACCGCGCGGGCAATTGCTTTGATCGCTTCGTCCTGACTCACGACGGCGCCATGAAGTTCATCTTCCATGCGCAGCAAGCGAGCGGTTTCGTCCGAGTTCATCGCCTTCAACGGCACGCCCGTCATCTTGCTGACGACTTCGCGAACGACTTCTTCATCCACCACGCCGTCCGTCTCTTTGGATTTCTCGCGCCATTCGCGGGTAACGAGATCCTTTTTCTTCTTCAGCTTATCCGCCTGGTCGCGCAAAGCCGCCGCCTTTTCGAAGTCTTGCTCCGCGACGGCCGCCTCTTTCTCGTGGTTCAACTTTTCGATCTGTTCGTCGATCTCTTTCAAATCCGGCGGCCGCGTCATGGCCTTCAGGCGAATGCGGGCACCTGCTTCGTCGATCACGTCGATCGCCTTATCGGGCAGGCACCGGCCCGTGATATAGCGATCCGATAGCTCGACAGCGGACATAAGTGCGGCATCGGTTATCTGCACCCGATGATGGGCCTCGTAACGATCGCGAAGCCCTTTGAGAATTTCCACGGCTTCCGTCGAAGAAGGCGGATTAACGATGATCTCTTGAAAGCGCCGGGCTAGGGCGGCATCTTTTTCGATGTATTTGCGGTACTCGTCGAGCGTGGTGGCGCCGATGCACTGGATCTCGCCGCGAGCCAGCGCGGGCTTGAGAACATTCGAAGCGTCAATAGCACCTTCGGCGCCGCCGGCGCCGACCAGTGTATGCAGTTCATCGATGAAGAGCATCGTGTTCTTCGCCCGACGGACTTCGTTCATGACCGCTTTGATGCGTTCTTCGAACTGCCCGCGGTATTTCGTACCGGCGACCATCATCGCCAGGTCCAGAACCACCAGCCGGCGATCACGGAGCAATTCCGGAACGTTCCCTTCGATGATCATCTGAGCCAAGCCTTCGACGATCGCCGTTTTGCCCACGCCTGCTTCACCAAGCAGCACCGGATTGTTTTTCTGCCGACGGCTCAGGATCTGGATGACGCGTTCGATTTCATTGGCTCGGCCGATGACCGGATCGAGCTTATTTTGTTTGGCGAGTTCGGTGAGATCGCGGCCGAAGCTGTCTAAAGCAGGCGTCTTGGACTTGCCCTTCGAAGCAGGTCGATCGCCGCCGCCGCCCCCGGCGTCTCTGTGGAATCTGGCATGTTGTGACCCAATAAATTAAGGACCTCTTCGCGAACATCTTCCAGTTTTAGGCCGAGATTCATCAGCACCTGGGCGGCCACCCCTTCTTGCTCGCGCAACAGACCGAGCAGCAAGTGCTCTGTCCCCACATAGTTATGGTTGAGGTTGCGGGCCTCTTCGATCGAATACTCGATCACCTTCTTCGCCCGAGGCGTGTGCGGCAGTTTCCCCATGACAACCTGCTCGCCGCCCGGACCGGTCTGAACGATCTTCTCGACTTCTAACCGAATTTTACGCAAGTCGATGTCGAGATTTTTCAAAACATTGGCGGCGACGCCCGATCCTTCCTTGACAAGGCCCAGAAGAATATGTTCGGTGCCAATGTATTCGTGGTTGAAGCACTGCGCCTCTTGATTGGCCAGCTGCATAACCTTACGGGCGCGGTCGGTAAAGCGTTCGTACATCGAAAGCATCTCCGGCAAGTCCAGCCCTTGCGCCCACTTGCGGACGGCTGAAGGGTTAGGATATTCCGGGAGAGGGAACGGCCGGGGTTCCCCTGCTCTCCCGGATCGATAAATGTTGCGGACTGTCTGTTATCTTATGCATCGGTCAAGTCAAACGCCAACCGATCTCACAAGATACGGTCGGCATCGAGGCGATTCTAGTCTCGCACGCCGGTTTTAGCAAGGTGATGGGAAATAGGGATTGGTCTAAGCCGCATTGGCGAGCGTCGAGCCGTGAGGCCGACGTGAAACGCGACACTTCGGCCTTACGGCTCGATGCTCGCCTCTGGCGCCGAGTTGCATCTCGCTAGAAATCAAACCCGAAACGCACCGAAAAGGCGGTAAGGGGGTGGGCGATCGCCTGGCCAATGCGGATGGGGAACATGCCATTGGGGTAAGCCGCTGTATTGGAAGGGCCAAGCAGCAAGGGCAGGGAGCGATTATCTCCACTGGAAAGAATGCCGCCCGGCTCAGGCCCGGCCGAATCGTTTCCCAGCAGGCTGCACGGCTGGGAGGGGATGAACTCGCGACATGTTGGATTTAGCGAATCCGCGTAAACCTTTGCTGCACCAGCGGACAGACGGCGCTGGCAAGGTGGTTCAACGCGCTCGCACAAGGTAGAGCGATCACCATGCAGACGTTCGGAATCCATTTCGGCCATGATAGCGAGCAATTCACCGCAATCGGATTCAGACGCCCGGGCAGGTATTGCAACTACTCGCCAGTTAACGCAAAGAGGCAGAAAGTCTCCATTGAGAAGACGCTCGGTTTCAAGGCACCGCGCCCAGAAAGGGGCGTTGTGATTGCTGCGCCAAGATCGACAAACCGAAGAATGGCGGGCACTCCGCAGCCAGAAAGGAATATGATCCTCACCCGCTCTGGCCATTGCAAGCATGGTATCGACGGGGGAGGCCGGGCGCGTGGCCGAACTGAACACAGGCTGCCAAGCCCTAGCCACCGGCGGCAACAGTACGGCCATCGGGGGCTCGCCTCGCGTTTCAGCGCCGGCCAACGCACCGACGGCAACCAGAAACCAAAAACGCCCCATGCGACTCATGACGATCCAGCGCCTCCTTATTCAGGTTACATACTCAGTTAAACTTGAGCTGCGACATAAAACGCTGTTAGCTGCGACGCAAAGGCTTTGCGCAGCGAACGCTTTCGGCCGGTAAACCGAGCTGCTTAAGGCTGCCGGCGGGTGATGACAGAAACCGACTGCTTACGCAGTTCGGCTCGCCTGCCGACCCAGCAGATCATCAAAACGGGTGCACAATCCCCACCCACATTTGCATGGGCGCGTTCGAGTTAATTGTTTTGGCGAAATCGAGCCGGAGCGTCGTTCGTTCGATGAAACTGAACCAGGCGAGCTCGGCACGGACACCGAGCCCCGCGGCATAGGCGACAGGCCCGACCTGCTGCGAAGCCTGATAGATATCGCCTACATCCGTAAAGGCAGCGAGCGTAAAGTTCCGCAATCCTACAACGTGGTCGCAGACATCCCATTCCACATCTTGAATAATGGGAAGGCGCCATTCGAGACTACCGATCCACAAGGCATTGCCTTGACGTTCGGCCAGATCGAAGCCGCGGAACAAAAGATTCCCGCCTAATGAGAATAGCTGAGCGTGCGCCGGCGACCCATAAGCGCCATAAAAGCGATACGCCAACCGGGTTTGCGATAAATAACCCAGTCCGGAGGGCAGAGCATGGACAAATGAAATCTGCCCCATGTTCAGTTGGCTCCACTGCTGTTGGCCAAGAATGGGGATGCCAACCGCGTGCGTCAAATCGAGTTTGAATCCGTTGTCGGGATTCCAATAGGGCGTCAGGTAGTCCACGTGATAGTGGACGCCGACATTGGTTTCGCGATCAAAGCGAAACGAATCGGGCAACGGATTCCGCGCGATCGGTAAGAAGTTCTGCTGCCACGCGCCGAAAACTTCCGCGTAATGGATCGGGGCTGTGTACATCCCGGCGCTTTGAGTGATCACGTAGCGATTGAAGAGCACTGCCCGATCGAGATTGCTGTCGTTGCCGTGGATATCGCCAAGACTCTTTTCCGCATGAAACCCGGTGTCGATCTTGGGGAAGAGCAAGTTGGGTGCGATCGCATCGATGCCGACGGCGAAGTCGCGGTAGTCGGTACGATAGCCGGTGTATACTCCGCCAGTGAACTCTTCGGTACGGAACGTCCCCGCCCGAATGCCAAGCACATTGGCGCGCGTAAACCACGGGTCGGCATAGGAAGGTCCGTAGACCCAAGGGCCGATGGTGAAGTTCCAGCGATCGTACGCGCCAGTAAGATCGGTATCGTCCAAAAACGTGTAGAGAGGCGTTAAACGGAGCTGAAAGCGAGGCTTCCAATAGTTGTTCGCCGGGTTCCTATCGGGAAGAATTTGATCGGGATCGACGGCAATCTGCGTCGGCTTTTCGGGAAGATCGATCTCGACGCGAACCGTGTGATCGGGCAACGTCTCAATGCGCGTCGGCGGATCTGGGAGCGTCATTATCCCCGCTTGAGGGACAATCGGCACGCGCAACGTGTATTGCTCATCCTTGCCAAAGCTGAAGCCAAGCGTGGTCGGCTCGTCGTATTCCGCTTTCTGGCGTAAGTAGACGACCGTGCGATATTGCTTCGACGTAGTGTCTCCAGCCGCTTCTTTCGAATGTGACACCTTGGCGCTCTGGACGCTCCAGTCGGTCAGGCCTTTGTCGTACAGCCAGTGTTGGAAAAATTCTTCCCAACTCTTTCCCGTGTACTCTTCGAGCTCCCGTTGGAAGTCGCTCACAAATATCACTTTAAAGTAATATTTCTGATAGATGCCGCGCAGAAAATCGAGAAAGCCCTCTTCGCCCAAGCGCTCTTCGATCATCATCAGGATTTTGCTGCCGCGATCGTAACAGGCGCTGAACAGATTGCCCACGTGGCCATACTTTTCCATTTCTTGAATCGGCGGATACAGATCATTGCGATGCACGGTGCCATAAAACGAGCCAAAGCGATAATTCTCACGCTTGACCGACGGCAACCACTGCAGGGCACTGGGATATTTGAAAAGTTCATTGTTCTTGCCGTGAACTTTGTCTAACAGTCGGTGAGCAAAGAAATTAGCAAAGGCCTCGTCCATGAATGTTTCGCGGTAGCCATCGGTGCCGATTACGTTGTAAAACCACTGATGACAGGTCTCGTGCGAAACGAGATACTCCACGTAGTTTTCGCCGATATGGGGCATATTGAAGACGCGCTCGTCGATCATGATCAGGCCGGAACATTCATTACCGTTCCAGCCGAAATACGACTCGGCCAATACGAGTTCGGCATTCGGATAGGCGCCAAACCAGTGTGAAAACGTTTCAACCGCCCGCGCCGATATCCGCGCAATCGCTTTGCCGTAATGTTCGTGTTCCGGAAAGGCGAGGCAGGTTACTTTAACCTTGCCCGCCCAGACAACATGCTCTTCATACCGGCTTGAAGCGAGAATGGTAAACTCGCGCGTGGTGATGGGCCCGAACCAGAGTTCCTGCCAATCGCCATCTACGACACGCTTGTAAGCGGGACCCGAGGCCCCGACTTTCTGATCGGCGGGCAGGCGCAAGTGAACGTTGTAAACGCCGGCTTCATTGAAGAAAGGCTGATGCCAGGGAATGAAGGGCGTCGGCCGCCAGCCCTTTTCATCGTAGTACGCCAGCACAGGGAGCCAATTGCTTAAAAAGGTGACGCCCTTCCATTGCCCCCATCTTCCCTGTTTTTGCGGCAGTACGAAAACAAAATCAATCGCGACAACCACGGTCTCGCCTGTCTTCACTTCCTGCGGCAGTTTGACGATCATGGCCGTACGCAGATCGTCGCGAAAGCCGAACGTTAGATCGACTTCCTTGATGCTTTTGCCGTTGCTCCCGAGCAACGTCACCTTTTGAACGTTACAAGGCCGACCTTGATAGATCCCTTCTTTGCCGGGCAGCCGCATCGCTTCGAGCATTTTGGCCAGAAAAAGATAATCGGCGCCATGGCTCGGCGGCTCAAAAGCTGAGTGAACGTTGAAGATGAGTTCATCGGTCGAACGCTGATGCCTATTGACCCAGGAGACATGTTGACGCACGACGGCCGTATGACCCTCAACATCCAAGTTGACGGCAATATCGTAGCGAGGAAGGTAAGTGGGCGGCTCTGCGGCACGGCCCGAAGCAATCGGCCACGCAAACCAGAAGAGAGAAAGGATCGCAATTCCCAAGATACGCCGCATGATGGCGCTGCGATACCAGCTACCGGCGCACTGTCCAGCGGAGCGCTGGGAAAGTCCGCAGTCGAACTGCCTAAACTGCCAGCAAACTCAACACACTTCTTCCCAACTTGCGCCGGCGAGCAAATTCGCGTAAGCCGCCGTTTGATGCGAAATTGCGCCAGCCTACGCGTCTTTACACAAAGAACCTAAAAGTATTTCAATGCGAAGTCACCTTCGCCGTCGGCGAACCCGAACAAGTGCTGCATGTCGGGATGAGACAGGCACCAATGAAGAATGGTTTCTCACAAGCTGATTCCCAAACAATAAGTAACTGGCGGCAGCGGTGGCGTTGGCGCCGCAGCCTGCAGGCCACAGCGGGAGATAACTTCGTAGTTTATGCGTGTCGGGCCGTTTGCGATTTTGGCATCCAAGCGGCGGAGGAGTAGTCGCATGACTGCCGGCGAAGTACACGATCTGCTTCAGCACGGTGTCGGCCAATCGTCGGTTGCTTTGCAGTGCCAATGCGACAACTTGGAGACAGTCTACCTATCCACCTTGCCGTCCGGCGGCGTGCTGGTTAGCGACGAAGGTAGGTCTTTCGCATACCTGGCTCGTGGCACAGATCGCAATTACCTGCCGCTTGATGAACTCAACATGGCTGCGGTGGCCGAAGCATGCCAACAAGCAGGAGCAACACTAAAGTGCGATGACCCGGAGTCGCACCCAAGCATCGAGTGCGAGACGACGCCCGGAACGTCGATCGCCGAAATTGTGGTGCAGGTGGCGGAAGCAGTCGATCACGTTTTCGCGATGGCAATGTGGGACCGATAGGGTCCGCCGCCGAACTGGCGGGGAAAAAGATGGCGAAACCCGACAGCTTATACTGCTCGGCTTGCCTGAGTTGAACGGAGTCGCAAATGCAGTGGAGGTGAGGGGGATCGAACCCCTGACCTCTTGAATGCCATTCAAGCGCTCTCCCAGCTGAGCTACACCCCCAAGGGTCAGGAACAGCTAGAGTAGTGAAGACTTCCCAGCGCGTCAAGGAGCCTACAAGGCTGAAGCGCCAACGAAGAAAAATGACACTTCGCTGGCGTCTCTCGCCCGATTACAAGCGCAACGACGCGGAGTCTGAACGACGCGTTCCACGCAGAGCCTGGGAACGAGGGATTTTCTTGCCGGCATCTTTTTGTCCGCGCCTTACACGCCTAGCAAAGTTCAATCGAGGGTTCATCATGCTTCGCCAAATTATGTTGCTGCTTGCCTTTCTTTTCTACGCGTCCAACATTTACGCGCAGCCCATTTTCCGCGCTGGCGCCGCGACCATTGACATAACGCCTAAGAGTTATCCGATTTCCGTGAACGGGCATATGGACGACCGCCAGGTGAATTCGGCGAACGACCCGCTGCATGCGCGTTGTCTCGTGCTCGACGACGGTACAACGAAGCTGGCCATCGTCATTGTCGATAGTTGCATGTTGCCGCGCGAGTTGGTCGAAGAGGCCAAGGCCCTCGCTGAGAAGGCGACCGCCATTCCACCCGATCGTATGCTGATCGCGGCCACGCACACACATACAGCGCCCACGTCGGCCGGCATTTTTCTGAGTGAGCCGGATGTTAAATATGTTGCGTTTCTCATCGAGCAGATTGCCGCCGTCATTGACACCGCTCATCGCCAACTGAAGCCCGCACAAATCGGTTGGGCCGGCGCGGACAATTCCGCTCTCCTATTCAATCGCCGTTGGAAGCGCGAGCGAACGTTGATTCCGGCCGATCCCTTTGGCGGAACCACCGATCAAGTTCATATGAACCCCGGCTATCGGGTGAAGGGTTTGCTCGAGCCGGCCGGACCGGTTGATCCGGAACTTTCGGTGCTCGCCGTGCGTTCGAGAGATGGCAAGCCGATGGCTTTGCTGGGGAATTACTCGCTGCATTACGTCGGCGGCATTCCGCCATTGTCCGCAGACTATTTCGGCGCCTTCGCGGATCGTATCGCTCAACTGCTAAATCAGGATAACGGCAACGGCCCATTCGTCGCCATGATGTCCAACGGCACTAGCGCCGACGTGAATAATAGCGATTTCAGCCAGGCAGCGCTATCGCGCAAACCCGGCGAGCAAGTCAAGATCGTGGCCGATGCGGCGGCCAAGACGGCACTGGAGGCCTTCAAGAAGATCGAATGGCGCGATCACGTGCGTCTAGCAGCTGCAACAGGTGATGTAGAATTGGCCGTGCGTAAGCCGAGTAAAGACGACCTCGACCGAGCGCAGAAAAAATTGGAAGAGCAAAAGGGCGCGAAAGTCTTAAGGGGCACGGCCGCGATCTATGCCCGCGAATCCCTGCTGCTGGCACAATACCCAGATAAAGTGAGCGTCAAGCTGCAAGCCTTGCGGATTGGCGAGCTCGGCATCGTCGCAATACCTTGTGAAGTGTTCACCGCCATCGGCCTCGACATCAAAAAGATGAGCCCGATGAAAAAGACGTTCACGATCGAACTGGCCAACGGCTACAACGGCTATCTCCCTACTCCCGAGCAGCACAAACTCGGCGGCTACGAAACCTGGCGAGCGCGATCGAGCTATCTGGAGACCGAGGCGTCGCCAAAGGTGATTGCCGAGGTGCAGGCGTTGCTGAAGAAGGTGGCGAAATAGAGGCAGAAAGCGTTGGCGAGCCAAGCGGCGTAAGTTGCCGGGTTAAAGTGCGGCACCCGACAGCATACGCGGCAGAAAAACGGCACATTCATTTTTTTACTACGAAAAATACTAAGCCGGCCAAACAGTGCGATAAGGATAAATGTCCCCTGCCATCCGGCGCCCCGATATTACAAGGCTGCCGTCTCTTCGATCATTTCGCGGATTTCGTCTTGGTATGAGATCGGAGCGATTCGGTTGAGATTGAGGAGGAACACCATTGCCGCCTTTCGATCGCCGAGCTCCAGAAGTTCGATCCAGTAGGCGTTGGCTTTCGTTAGATAAGAATGGTCGGAAATGGGTGTCGATGTCAGAGCCAGATTGAGCAATTCCAGGCGTCTCTGCTCCTGCCGCAAATATCCCATTAAGGCACTCTGAAGGTAAAACAAATGCGGCGGATTTCCCCTCCATGCAAGGACCGTGTGGACGTACATCGCGTTCACAAGACAGTCGCGCTCCGCCCGCGAATCCTGCTTTTCGAGCATCGGCAGCAAGTAGTGAATGGAAGAGAGGTAGAGCAAACTCTGTAGATCAAGGAAAAAGCCCGTCTCCCCCCGAAGCCGAACTAATGAGGGGAGCATAAGGTATGTCCACGTTTTCTCCGCCTGGACAATTGCTTTCGTCTTCTTCGGTGAAAATGCCAGAGGGATCGCCGGGATACATCGTTCCGTGAAGACTTCAGAAAAGGATTTGATTCGGTCAATGACCTGTTGGTTCAATTGGTTGCCCGTTCCCTTCTCTGCGGGGAAGTGAAGGACGGAGGCCAAATCACATTGAGACGCCGTAGCAGATTCCGCCACGACTTTCCAAAGCAGCGCAAGAACGCTTTCTTGTGTCGTGCTATTCCAGTCGGAATTGACGAGCCGTCTGTAAAGAGTAAACTCCCTGTCCGACGCTCCTACTTCGATTGTCGTGAGCATGGGATCGCCTTCTCATTGATGGGCTCGTTTCGACTTCTCGCGCGAGATTTCATTCGCACGGTCATTCCGCTTTTTCGCATCCCTCGGCTTCTTCTCGCGACGAAGCTTTCGTGCCTCCGCACGAAGTCGCTTCTCTTCCCGGTCTTTTTCCTCGTCGTCCCAACCATGGGCCGGGTCTTGGCCGCCGATCGTTGAACTCATTAGGGCGTGCCTTTCCTCAACTCATCCATTTATCTCCATATTTTATCACGTTGGCGCCCTATGGGCCAGTCGGTAAGGCATGCAAAAAGCTACGAATAAGAAAGGGGGATGAAAAAGGGGACCGCGTGTGGTTCAGCATGGATTTTCGCCGGGAACCAGCCAGTGCATCTACCCCTATGCCATCGTCCTCGCTCGCGCGTCGGGCTAACAAGCGATTACTTCCCGACAGGTGATTTGCGTTTTCTGGTTCGCGTAGCTGTCTTTGCTGACTTGGGCGGGGGCGCTAATTCGACTTCGACCCAGGTTGGTGCGTGGTCGCTCGCCGGCGCGACATCGCGGACCCAGCGGTCGACGCCGGCAGACTTCAGGTCTTTCGCCAGCGCCTTGTTCAGAAGCAGGTGATCGATGCGCAAGCCGGCGTTTCGCTCCCAATGTTTGCGAAAATAGTCCCAGAATGTGTAGATTGGCTCATCCGGATATAGACTTCGAATCGCGTCGACCCAACCTTGCTCCAATAAACGTTGCCAGCACGCGCGAGTCTCGGGCTGCAAGAGCGCGTCTTGCGCCAGGAGCGCGGATCGTAGATGTCGAAATCGGTGGGTACAACGTTGAAGTCGCCGGCCATGATCACCGGATGGGTGCTGGCGTAAAGAGTCGCCGCATGTTCGATCAGGCGCTCGAACCACTGCAGCTTATAGTCGAACTTCGGGCCGGGCTGTGGATTGCCGTTGGGCAGGTACAAACAGCAAACGATGATGCCGCCGACGGCCGCTTCCAAATAACGGCTCTGTTCGTCCGAAGAGTCGCCGGGCAGCGAACGGCGAACTTCCACGATTTTGGCGCCGCGCAAGGATCGCTACTCCGTTCCATGAGCGCTGACCCTTCCAGAGAGATTCGTAGCCTGCGTCGGCCAGCGCGGAGGCCGGGAAACCCTCATCAGCCGATTTCAGTTCTTGCAGGCAGGCGATGTCGGGCTTCTCGCGCTCAAGCCAGGCAAGCAGGCTCGGAAGTCGGCTCTTGATGCCGTTCACATTGAACGTTGCGATCTTCATTCTTTTAGAATACAGCAACCGGCGCGGATTGATATTCTCATGCAGGCAGGCCTGCCGGCCTGCCTGATTTGAAGCGGCTTTGACGCCCGCACGGCCACCTCGGCCCAAATTCCGGTTCGCGGTCTTTCATTCCGGGGCGTCAAGGCATCGCCAAATGCGAATTCACCGTCCGCGAGAGCGCCGACCTCATTTAGGACTGCCCCACGATCTTCTTCCTTTCCGCTCTGCTTCCTTCCCGTTGTCCCCCGCCGTCGCCGGGTAAAATGCTAGCAAGGCTTAATAGCGGCCGCCCATGCCGCCGCCGGGAGCGCCTCCGGCGCCACCCATGCCGCCGCCGGGGTTGCCTATGCCACTAGGTCCACCGCCGCCGCCACCTCCGCCGACGGGCATTGGCGGACCGGACGAATTTTTCTGCGGATTGACAGTCATCCTTTTCTCTTCCGGATATTCGGGCGGCCGATCCCACCGCTTGTCTTCGGCCGGCGGCGTGAGATAGCTTTGTTCAGTCGGAACGCGCAACTGCCGCTTAGGCTTGCCAGTGCAACCGAGCCCGACAATCGCCAGTAATAACGCAGCAGCGCCCCATGTACGATGCATGGCTTCCCCCTCCGCCCACTTATCGTTTGCTAATAACGGAGACGTATAGCGTAATGACGCTGGCGCTCAAGGGCATTTTGAAGGATTTTGTTGTTTTGCTTCTCGCTAACTCGGTAATGCTTCTCTAGTTTCCGCGTCTCACGCTCTACGGCATCACAATGGACACACGGGGGCGCCAAGCGATTCTGGCAAAGGCGGCATCTTCCCCTTCACCCTCCCCCGGCTTTGCGGGGGGAGGGCAGGGTGGGGGGAACGGCCGCGAGTGTCCCGACGGCTGTTGATGGGCAAGCTGCTTCGCCCCACCCTGCCCTTCCCTTCAAAAGGAAAAAGACATTTCTCAAAACAGCGCGCCTAAGCTGGATGTCGAATTTTGCAAGTCCGCGCTTGTGGGTGACAGGGGCTCACCATCGGAGAAGGTGAGCAATGGGGTGTACGCTGCCGGGTAGCGACAGCACCCGGCAGCTTGCGCCGCTCCGCTCGCCTGACTTCACAGAGACCCTTCTGGAAATATTTCCAGAAGGGCCTTTCCAATTAAATCGTGGGAAAACGCGCGATGAAGTTTCAAACTTCCGTGGCACAAGCGTCTCGCTTGTGCGTCGCTCAAGCACTCGACGCTCAATCGCCCGTCATTCTGACGGTACGCCTTGTGGAAATATTTCCACAACGCGATGCCCGAGGAAATCGTGGGAAAACGCGCGGCGGTTTTGTTAGCCGGACACGCCAGCGACGGAGGAAATGATGAATCATCAATCGCTTGATAGTCTCATCGCGCAGGTTCTGGAAATATTTCCGGAACCTGGAATGCGAGAAAATCGTGGGAAAACACAAGGCGGTCGTTGACGCGTCCGGCTCGGACGCGTCAACCGATTCGTTATTGTTGGGCGAGCGTGCCGCCCCACCCTGCTGTCTCCCTGCAAGCAAAGTCGGGGGCAGGGAAAGATCCGCCTCGGCGCCGGTTTGGCTGTTTGCCAGAATGGATTGGCGCACCCTGGACACACTAACCCGACGCGTTAGCGAGGAAATCACCGAAGCGTTGGCGTTATACTCTAGCGAGCGAGCCAACAGAAACTCGCTAACGCTTCGGGGCCTGCCTCGCTAACGGGTCGGGGTTAGTGTGAGTTTTCAGCGCATTGCACCTATCGCGCCCAAAGCAGCGATCCTACTTTTAGCCTTAAAGTCTTGACACCAGTGCCAACTTGGGTATCGTTCCGCCTTCCCAGGAATAGATCACTCTTTCAGGAGAAAGAACATGCGTTTCGCACGCTTGGCCTTGGCAGGCTTCCTCGCGCTTGGATGTGCAGGCAGCGCATCGGCTCAAAATTTTCAATCGGCGATATCGGGCGTCAAACCTTCGGACATCACCTTCAAGCAGGTGGACACCGGCAGCACGATCGCCGGCCCCAGCCAGCTCGACGCGAGCCGGGCAATCGTCTTTCAGCCTTTCCTCGTTTATCCGCCAAGCCGCCGGGCTAGGCCCGACCAAGTTCGGCGTCAGCCGTATTCCGGCGCCTCAGTACAGCAGTGCGTTTACGCCGCTGATGCCTATCAATTCGACTGTGGAAATACGGCGATAGGGCATTCCGTTAGCCGCGATGAAGGCCTTACGCAGCGACGCCTTTGCCAGCAGAAAACGCTCCGCTGCGCAAACCTTCGCGTCGGGGCTAACAATTTTGAACCGCTAACAGGTGCAAACCCATACAGTGTCCGACTTGATATTTTGTATTTTTGAGGAACTTTTTTCGTTCTGTGCGTTATAACAATAGGATAAATTCTCTGCCGAATGCAACTTGGTTAGATCCTAGCCTCCTCCGTCTTCTTTTCGCCAGGGCACTTGAAATGATCAGGTTCTTTACACCATTAGCGTTGTTGATCGGGTCGTCCCTCAGCTTTGCTCTGCGCAAAGGCCGATGAAGGTACCAAGTCGACGCCGAGCCCCTCTCCCGCCACGGCGCCGAGGTATATCACGGTCGGCGACATCGTTGGCACGATTCAAAAGGTTGATGCCAATGCCATCACTGTACGCGTCACTTGGTACACTCAGGTACCGGTCAAGGGCGCTCGTAATCCTTACGGCAACTGGCATAATGGAACTTCGGGCCGTAATCACAATCAAATGCATCAACACATGATGCAGATGCAGCAGCAACTGGCCCGACGCGGTACCGCTGTTAAATCAAAAGAAAACCACAAAGATTACACGATGGATTTCGCCAGCGACGCTCAAGCACGCATTAAGCACTACCCGCCCAAGGCGCCCGGACCCGATGGCAAACCTGGTGTATACTCGGCACAAGATTACGTTGATATGAAGGGCAATCCGCTTGTTCCGGGCTGGAAGGCCGATCTATCGGAGCTGAAAGTCGGGCAGTTGGTGGAAGCCCATATTGTCCGGACGCCTGGCTCTGAAAAGACCAAGGACACCAAGGACGATATGATCGTCCGCTGGGCATTGATTATCAATGAGCCCACTACGCCCCCGGCGAACACGACGGCTTCAACTAAGAAGAAGTAACTGATTTTGGAATGCGTAAAGGCTTAACGGCCGTGCCGTTAAGCCTTTTTTTCGTTGCACTTGGTTTTATATCGCGAAGTCAAGTGTTCAGTGAAAGCGCATTCAATTAATCTGGGCAACTTCCGCAAGTCGTTCGCTGGCGAGCCCGAGCGATTGAAACCAATGGCGCATCATCGTTTCTTGCTCGCCTAGTTCGGCTTCTACTGTTGCTGTCTGCCGTGTCAACTCGCCTAAGCGTTGGTGCCAGCCGGCAAACTGCGTGGACATGCTGGCAAACGCCGCGCGCCATCCCTCGCCCTTTTCAGCGGGAAAAGCTTCGATATCTACTTCCAAAGCTGCTGTTTGTTCTAATGCCTGAGCGATTTCTGCTTCGACTCGTTCGAAAAAAGCATGATCGAGCGTTTGATTTTCCATGGCACGGCTCCCTCCGATTTTCGGGCGCGGCTCTTTTAACGGAGCGGCGACTTCTTGCCCATAGAGGATTCGTATCCAGTGGCGCCACCAAATTCTGGCTAGCAATCAAGGAATCGTCGCTCGGCGCGAACCGGAATACAAAGAGTGCATGAACCCATCACCGACGACCATCGACCGCCCCAACAGCCGCGCGGCGTTTGAAAGAGCGAACCAGTTCATTCCCGGCGGCGTGAACAGCCCCGCCCGCGCTTTTGGCGCTGTCGGTGGTGAGCCTCCATTTATTGCCCGCGGCGAGGGCGCCTATCTTTACGACATCGACGGCAACAAGTACCTCGATTACATCGGCTCGTGGGGTCCATTGATTTTGGGCCATTGTCATCCCCGAGTTGTCGAAGCGGCGATTGAGGCGGTCCACGGCGGCAGTAGTTATGGGGCCCCGTGCGAGCGCGAAACCGAACTTGCGGAACTGATTTGCGAAGCGATGCCGTCCGTCGAAATGGTGCGCATGGTCAGTTCGGGCACGGAAGCGGCGATGAGCGCCATCCGCCTTGCACGCGGCTTCACTGGTCGAGATAAGATCGTCAAATTCGCCGGCTGCTATCACGGCCATGTCGATTCGCTGCTCGTCGCCGCCGGTTCCAGCGCACTAACTCTCGGCGTCCCGAGCAGTCCGGGTGTTCCAGCAGGCTGTACGGCAGATACTATCGTCTTGCGCTATAACGATGTCGAGGCCTTACGCGATCTCTTTGCCCTGCAAGGAGACTGCATTGCCGGCGTCATTCTGGAGCCGGTGGTCGGCAATATGGGTTTGGTCGTACCCTCCAACGAGTTCATCGCGGAACTGCGAAGCCTGACGCACGAGCATGGCGCCCTCCTTATTTACGATGAAGTGATGACCGGCTTCCGTCTTGCTTATGGCGGCGCAGGAACTGTTGAAGCAGAGGCCCGACATCACCGTGCTCGGCAAGATCGTCGGCGGCGGCTACCCGGTCGGCGCCTATGGCGGCCGTGCGGATGTGATGCGCAAAGTCATGCCGGCCGGCCCTGTTTTTCAAGCGGGGACGCTTTCCGGCAACCCGGTCGCCATGGCGGCGGGAATCGCAACGCTGCGTGTGTTGAAAGAGACAAAGCCCTACGATGCACTCGACCGAATTACCCACCAACTAACCGAAGGCTTGGCCAAGGCTGCAACCGAATGCCACATTCCCCATCGCATCATCCGCGTCGGCAGCATGTGGACGCTCTTCTTCACGGGGCATCAGGTCGTCGATCTCGATTCCGCAAAAACAAGCGACACTGCTCGCTTTGCCCGTTTCTTCTGGGCTATGATGGACCGCGGCATTTACCTGCCTTGCAGCCAGTTTGAAGCGGCGTTTGTGTCAATTGTTCATTCTGAAATGGACATTCAACGCACAGTGGCGATGGCAAGTGAGGCGTTGAAAGAGATCGGAAAGGGATAAAGGGAACAGCCTCGAAGTCGATAGCTCATCGTGTCCACTCTTCAATCGGCACGAACTCACCGCGTCCGACTTCAGCCAATGCTTCATCGTGAGATTCCTTGGTGAAAAACGGCCAGGGATCTACGGTCTGGTGATAGAGTTGCTCCAGATCCGCAATAACTTTCATCAATATCCCATCAACTTCAAAAGCGATATCCTTTGAATCCAAATTGATAGCGAGCTTACGCACTTCTTTAACAAGCTCGATTTCGCGAAGAAATTGATCCCGAAATTGACTTCCGTATTCGTTGAAGTTGACCAGGAGGGCTTCCTGATCGTCGTCTTCAACAACGCGACGGACGATTCAATCGTTCAGCCTCTGCATCTGCAGAGGCATTTCCTTGCATGCTGCCACAAGTTCGGCGAGGTCGTGGCGGGAAATGGCATTCTGTTCGCGCATCATCTCAAGCCGCTGGAGAAAGCTGTCCAGTCTGCTGCGCTCAATGGTTTGAAAGATCGTTTGAGTCATCGGTCGGCCTCGATCAAAAACTGCACAACGAATAGGCTTTAGCTGCATTCTATCTTATGGCAGACAGCCTGTATTCGTTCGAGGACTTGGGCGTGCTTGAGCGTCGAAACACCTCAGCCAATCGTGTCGCCTTCTTCAGCCGCATAATCCTGAGGATCCTCAAATTCCGCAAGTTCGGCATGGACGTTTTTCATGATCCAGCGGTTCACATCGCGGAACATATGCGGGTGCATTTGCTCGGTCGTTGGATAGGTTTGAAATTGGACATTGGCGCCGGCGCCATAGAGGACGCGGAAATCGCGGCGAGCCGTTTCGAGAGGGAGAACCGGGTTGGTGGCACCGTGGCCGATGAAGACTTTAAGCTGGCGAACGTCGGGAAAGCGAAAGAGCGGCTCGCCGTTGGTGGGCCTGGGCATGGCGCCATTGAGGGAGATTATGCCGGCGACCTTCTCCGGCATACTGAGGCCTAGCCGGTAAGCGAGCGCCGCCCCTTCCCAGATGCCAGCTAGATAGATTCGCTCCGAATGAACGTGATAACAGCGCCGGGTCTGCTCGACTGCGCGGAGCATATATTCTTCGATGAAGGCGTCGTGCTCGCCGTTGCCCCAACTGTAGGTGGGAGCGTTTTCATCGCTGCTGCCGAGCCGGTCCGGCCCGCGAAGGCTGATGCAGATGTAGTTGCGACGGCTGATGCGCGGGGCTAATCGAAGAACCTGTTCGTCGGTTCCGCCATCGCCGTGAAAGAGCACGACAAGCGGATAGGCGTAATTCGGTTCGTATCCTGTCGGTAGGAAAGTACGAACCGTCTGCGTTTGCATCGTCGGCAAGTCGGACGCGTAGAAGCCTTCGGCCGGCGGAATTTGCCATGTCATCGTGGTGCGCGGCATGGGGTCAACCTGTAACGATTATGACGCCGCCAGCCACGCCGGCTGGGTCGGGTCGATCACTGCGGGTGTGACTAAGGATCCGGGAACGAATGAATCAGCCGGGTCGTCGGCTGCCGGAATCGCCATCTCGTCACATTATCACGACTTGCGTCGGAAGCCAAACGGCTGCTTCGAACCAAATCTACGTCGATTGTAAAAAAGTGTCAACGATGCCCGAAACAGAACTTGACAAAAAATGAGCCTTTATCGCCAAACCGCGTCCGGTGGTAGCGGTGAGGGTAGCGAGATTGGTCCCGGAAAGGATGTTAAGCCTGAGAAACCTTGCGGGCTGTAAGAATCCTATGACGAGAGCAGATGCGGCTTCGCGTTCATTAGAGGATCATCATCAGCAAATACGAAGCCGCCCTGACTGTCAGACTTTCAACAAACCACGTTTTTCTAGATAGCCTAAAACCGTGGCTACAGCTGCTTCAACGCTCGAATTGCCGGCATCAATGGTCAGCTCTGGTTTCAAGGGCGCCTCGTAGGGGTCGTCAACGCCGGTGAAACCCATCCCCTTGCCCGACGCGACGGCCGCCCGTGCTTGCTTGTACAAGCCTTTCGGGTCGCGCTGTTCACACGTTTCAATTGAAGTGTTCATGAACACTTCAATGAACGGAATGGCGCCGGCCTTGTTCTTTTCGTGGATGGCTCGGGCTGCCTCGCGATCCTTGCGATAGGGACTGATAAAGCTGGTAAGTGAGAAGAGGCCGGCATCCGCAAAAAGCCGGGAAACTTCGCCGATGCGGCGGATGTTTTCTTCGCGATCCTCCGCTGAAAAGCCGAGGCCGAAGCGCTTGGCTTGGGCTTCGCCATAGCCGCGTGTTTCCGTCAGAATCTTGGGGCCGGCGTTCAGGCCGAAGCGGATGTTGTCGCCGTCGAGCACGTAGGTCGCATGGCCGCGTTGAATCAAAACTTGCTCGAGTGCCACGGCGATGGTGCTCTTGCCGGAACCCGATAGACCGGTGAACCACAGGGTAGCGCCCGTCTGCTTCAGCAGTTTCGCCCGTTCTTCGCACGTGACGGCCCCATCGTGCCAGGTGATCTGCGTCGATTTCATCTCGCTCATCAAAACTCCTTGGATTCCCTACGGGCGATCCGTACGACATTGTTGAAAGAGTGTTGTATTCAAGTTGAACGCGCGTGGCTTCATGATCGATCTATCCATCTCACTGAAACGACTGACCCTGCGCAACCCGATCTTGGTTGCTTCGGGCACCTTTGGCTATGCGCGTGAGATGGAAGGCGTTGTCGATTTCGCAAAGCTCGGCGGCATTATTCCGAAGACGGTAACCCGGCAGGCGCGTGCGGGCAACCCGCCACCCCGAACCATTGAAACACCGTCGGGTTTGCTCAATGCCATCGGCCTCGACAACGATGGCATCGAACACTTTATCAGCCATCACCTGCCCTACTTGCGGTCGCTGCCGACAGCCATCATCCCGAACATCGCCGGCAAGACCGAAGACGAGTTCATCGAGATGGCAGCCATGCTTGCTGATGAGCCTAGTCTTGCCGCGCTCGAGTTGAATCTTTCATGCCCGAATGTCTCAGGCGGAACTGACTTCGCAACCAATTCTGAAGTCACTCGACGGATCATCCAAGGAGTGCGCAATGTAATTCAGTGCCCGATCATCGCCAAACTGACGCCGAACGTGACCGACATTATCCCGATCGCCAAGGCGGCGGCGGACGGCGGCGCCGATGCCGTCTCGCTTACAAATACTTACGTCGGCATGGCGATCGATTGGCGCCGGCGGCGTCCTATCTTAGGCAACATCACAGGCGGACTGAGCGGGCCGGCCATCAAGCCACTCGTCCTTCGCCTTGTCTGGAGGGTGGCCCAGGCAAAGATTTTGCCGATCATCGCTGTCGGGGGCATCGGCACAATCGATGATGTGATGGAATTCATCGTTGCCGGCGCCAGTGCCGTGCAGATCGGCACCGCGAACTTCTACGATCCGACAGCTTCGGTTAAAGCAATCGATGCACTTGAAGCTGCCCTGCGTGAGCTTGGCGCAGCTACCGTGCGCCAAGCGGTCGGAATTGCGCACGCATCCTAGGGGAGAATTGGCCGTCTTGTTAACCGGAACGGGTGAGCCGAATTGCGCAAGCAATCCGGTGCTGCGGGGTGAGGACATGACTCAAGCGATTCTATGAAGAAGTCGATTGCTCAGGCAATTCGGTCGCCCAGACGAGCCAATGCAATCATTGCCGCCGGTCTAGTTCCAGAAACAACGTGTCGGCTGACAATTGGAAACCGGGCAAGAGGCTTCCTCCCTCGACTACTTCTGAGCCGCTCCGCATCATATACTCGTCAACCGAGGTATAAACTGCTATCGTTCTTGCAACGGGATTGATGATCCAGACAGATGTGACGCCGGCGGCAAAATAGTCCTCGCGCTTTCGCTTCATCTCCGCATCGGTATTTCCTTCGCTCAAGATCTCGATAGCCAGATCGGGCGCCAGGGTAGGAATGCGAGCTGTGGGATACTGACCGTCCGGCATGCGAGCCCACGAGGTGAAAGCCACGTCGGGTATGCGCACGAGCCCCGGAAAAAGTCGAAAGGTGCCTTGCTCACCGGTTACAGCGCCGAGATTGCGCGCGAACACGAAATTATACAATAGGGCGATCAGTCGGGAAGCGAGTGTTGATTCGAGCCACGCCATCGCCTTCTCCACCAAAACCCCATCCACTAGCTCGCAAGCAAGTCCTGTTCGCGCCTCGTATTCCACTAGATCCTGCTCCGTTGCCGTGCCGGGATAAGGCTGCCAACGGATGCGACGCGTCGGCACATCACCCAAGCGCACAATCAAATCGGCCAGGGTATCGATCCCGACTTTACGGCTTTGCAGCAATGGCATCAATTAATCCTCTTAGAGCACGCGTCCGCTCGTCTACAACGACTCCGGTTCGATCCCCAGTTGGCGCAATTGCTCGACCAGCCGGGATTCTCGGGCACTAGCTGTGTCGGCCCGGAGCTTCTCATTGTCGGCTCGCTCCTTTTCAGCGTCGGCCCGTTGCCTTTCCGACTCCGCTCGCTGCTTTTCGGCGTTCGCGTGTTGCCTTTCGACGATAGCCATCTGTTTTTCCTTGTCGGCCCGATCTTGCGCCTGCAGACGGGCTAGGCGCTCTTCTTCGACAAGCCGTTCCTGTTTGTCTCTGTCTTCGGTCAGTTCTTCGAAAGTCAGGAAGCGGCGATTGTCCGGGCCATAGATGACCAATTCATCGCCGCCCATGTCGAAGCGAATGCCGAGTCGCGGCGAGTGCCAGCCGTTCGGCTCCTCGATTGCGACAAGCTTGCCTTCATTACGGATAAAGGCCTCGAGCAGGACGCGGTCGGGGTCATAGATGTAATACTCTTCAACTCCGAATTGCTCGTAAAATTGCAACTTGCGCAGCATCTCGCCGATGCGGTTGCCCGGCGAGAGAACCTCGAAAACGACTTGTGGAGCGATGCCCTCTTCGCGCCATTGCAGGTACGAGCCGCGTTCGCCTTTAGGCCGGCCAATGGCCACCATAACGTCCGGCGCCGTCCGTGTTTTCGGATCACCTTCGACGGGATACCAAAGCAGATCGGCGCCGACAAAGACCTTCGGGTTGTCTTTGAATACGCTGCTGACGCCTCCGTGCACGGTGACGATCCAACGAAACTGTAGCGTATTCTCAGCAATCGGCTCACCATCGCTTTCGGGATAAACGATCTTCCGGCTCGCCGGTTGAGGAAGCAGTGTGTTCATAGTCTTTATTTCATCGGAAGAGTATGCAGAAGGCAAGCAAGAAGACCTGCGGACAAGGATGATCGGCGATAGCGATTCTACGACGCCTCCGGTTCGGCGCTGAGTTTGCGCAATTGCTCGATGAGCCGCAGTTCGCGTTCGTTGGCGCAGTCAGCCCGAAGTTTTTCTTTGTCAGCCCGTTGTTTTTCCTTGTCGGCCCGATCTTGCGCCTGCAGACGGGCTAAACGCTCTTCTTCGACAAGCCGTTCCTGTTTGTCTCTGTCTTCGGTCAGTTCTTCGAAAGTCAGGAAGCGGCGATTGTCCGGGCCATAGATGACCAATTCATCGCCGCCCATGTCGAAGCGAATGCCGAGTCGCGGCGAGTGCCAGCCGTTCGGCTCCTCGATTGCGACAAGCTTGCCTTCATTACGAATAAAGGCCTCGAGCAGGACGCGGTCGGGGTCATAGATGTAATACTCTTCAACTCCGAATTGCTCGTAAAATTGCAACTTGCGCAGCATCTCGCCGATGCGGTTGCCCGGCGAGAGAACCTCGAAAACGACTTGTGGAGCGATGCCCTCTTCGCGCCATTGCAGGTACGAGCCGCGTTCGCCTTTAGGCCGGCCAATGGCCACCATAACGTCCGGCGCCGTCCGTGTTTTCGGATCACCTTCGACGGGATACCAAAGCAGATCGGCGCCGACAAAGACCTTCGGGTTGTCTTTGAATACGCTGCTGACGCCTCCGTGCACGGTGACGATCCAACGAAACTGTAGCGTATTCTCAGCAATCGGCTCACCATCGCTTTCGGGATAAACGATCTTCCGGCTCGCCGGTTGAGGAAGCAGTGTGTTCATAGTCTTTATTTCATCGGAAGAGTATGCAGAAGGCAAGCAAGAAGACCTGCGGACAAGGATGATCGGCGATAGCGATTCTACGACGCCTCCGGTTCGGCGCTGAGTTTGCGCAATTGCTCGATGAGCCGCAGTTCGCGTTCGTTGGCGCAGTCAGCCCGAAGTTTTTCTTTGTCAGCCCGTTGCTTTTCCAATTCCGCACGTTGTTTTTCCTTGTCGGCCCGATCTTGCGCCTGCAGACGGGCTAAACGCTCTTCTTCGACAAGCCGTTCCTGTTTGTCTCTGTCTTCGGTCAGTTCTTCGAAAGTCAGGAAGCGGCGATTGTCCGGGCCATAGATGACCAATTCATCGCCGCCCATGTCGAAGCGAATGCCGAGTCGCGGCGAGTGCCAGCCGTTCGGCTCCTCGATTGCGACAAGCTTGCCTTCATTACGAATAAAGGCCTCGAGCAGGACGCGGTCGGGGTCATAGATGTAATACTCTTCAACTCCGAATCGCTCGTAAAATTGCAACTTGCGCAGCATCTCGCCGATGCGATTGCCCGGCGAGAGAACCTCGAAAACGACTTGTGGAGCAATGCCCTCTTCGCGCCATTGCAGGTACGAGCCGCGTTCGCCTTTAGGCCGGCCTATGGCCACCATGACATCGGGGGCCATCCGTGTTTTCGGATCACCTTCGACGGGATACCAAAGCAGATCGGCGCCGACAAAGACCTTCGGGTTGTCTTTGAATACGCTGCTGACGCCTCCGTGCACGGTGACGATCCAACGAAACTGTAGCGTATTCTCAGCAATCGGCTCACCGTCGCTTTCGGGATAAACGATCTTCCGGCTCGCCGGTTGAGGAAGCAGTGTGTTCATAGTCTTTATTTCATCGAAAGATTCGGTGGAATGCAAGAGCGGTGAGTGTGATTGGGCGGTGCTCGGTAGCAAGGTATTATGCTTTTCGAATGACCTCGTTAGAGGTGAATAGCTCGCCCTCCCGTCTCCGTTCCACTCTTCGCCGTTGTTCTTCGCACCCAAACAGCCTAAAATCACTTCATCCCATGACGACTGTCTCTGGATAACTTCCATGCGTTTCCGCTGTGTGTTTCCCGTTCTTCTGTTCGCAAGCATCGCCGCGCACGCCGGCGAGCCCACGCCGGAGCAGGCGGAGTTTTTTGAGAAGAAGATTCGGCCGATTCTAGTGGAACACTGCTATGCCTGCCACTCAGCAGGCGCCAAAAAGCTTCAAGGTGGCTTGAGGCTTGACAGTCGTGAAGCGATGATTGCCGGCGGCGACAGCGGTCCCGTGCTGGTTCCCGGCGATCCACGGCGGAGCAAGTTCATTGAGGCGGTCGGCTATAAGAATGTCGATTTGCTGATGCCGCCAAAGGCGAAACTATCCGAGACAGCCATCCGCGATTTGCACGAATGGGTGAAGATCGGAGCGCCTTGGGTTGGCAAGAGCGAAGTTGCAGCACCTAATAAAGTTGCTTTTGATTTGGCAGCCCGAAAGGCGAGTCATTGGTCGTGGCAGCCGATTCAGCGAGTTGAGCCGCCTACGGTTAATAATCGAGAGTGGTCCAAATCGAGTGTCGATCGATTCTTGTTCGCGAAGTTGCAGCAAAAGGGCGTGCGGCCTGCCAAACCTGCTGAGCCCCATGTTCTGCTTCGGCGCCTCTATTTTGACATAATCGGTTTGCCGCCTTCCGCCGAGGCTCTTATCGAGTTTCAAAAGGAGTACAGCTCAACGGGACAAGCGGCTATCGAGAAAGTCGTCGATCGGCTCTTGGCGACTCCGCAGTACGGTGAACGCTGGGCACGGCATTGGCTCGATCTGGTTCGCTATGCCGAGTCGCGCGGCCATGAGTTCGATGCGACCATCCCTAATGCCTGGCAATATCGCGACTATGTAATCCGCGCTTTCAATGCCGACGTGCCATACAACCAGTTTGTGCTTGAGCATGTGGCCGGCGACTTGTTGCCTGTACCGAGGCTGAATCCCCAAGAGAAGTTCAACGAGTCGATTCTCGGCACGGGTTTCTGGCATCTCGGCGAAGAGGTTCATTCGCCAGTCGATATACGCGGCGACGAGGCCGATCGCTTCGATAACCGTATCGATGTATTAACAAAGACCTTCCTGGCCCTCACCGTATCGTGCGCCCGCTGCCACGACCACAAATTTGATGCGATTACCACCAAAGACTATTACTCCCTGTTTGGTTTTTTGCGTAGCAGCAGCTATCGGCAGGTCCGATTCGATACCCTCGAACATAACAAACAAATCATGCGCGAGCTTGATGAACTTCTCGCCAAGAACTGCGCCTATTGTTAAAGCCCTCGGCGAAACTTTTCGCCCAGGGGTCATGCAGCTTTCGAAGGTTCTACCACAAGCGCGCAACACAATGATCGCAGGGCAAACCGCCGATGACGAGAACGTCCGCTTTTGGGTCGGCTATCTGGAAAAGGCAGCGCGCAATGAAACTGATCCCTTTCACGCAATCGCTATTTGTGACGGCAAAGAAAACAAGGCTCTCAAAGACTATTTAGCACGATCTCTCAATAAATCGCGCGAACAGAAGGTGGTGAGCGCTGTCTTAGATGTGATTGTCGACTATGGCCATCTTAAAGCAGAACAATGGCTGCCCGATGATGCCTCCTATGGACCTCGACCTGCGCGGCCCGGCGATATTCAGTTCACCAATGATCCGACGATGCCGATTGCTCGCTTCCATGAAATGGCAGCGGCCGACATTGCACCGATTTGGCGCGGCCTGAAGTCAGCGCCGGGCGCCCAATTAGACGCCGGCCCGCTTGGCGCTCCGGCTCGTGCCGGAAAGACTCTGCACACGCCGGGATTTACGATTCACGATGGCCAAGTTCATTTCTTAGTCAGAGGCGCCGGCCGGGCCTATGCGGCTGTTGATTCTCACACGCTCATCAGCGGTCCTCTGCATGGCGAGTTGGTTCGACATTTCAATACCGGCGGTAAATTTCAATGGGTAAGTCTTAACCTCACCAATTATTCAGGGCATCATGCCCATCTCGAATTTTCGCCGGACGACGACAAGGAATTCTCCGTTTCCCTAGTTGTGCAGGGTGAGAAGCTGGACACGGCGGAACCGATGGTCACGGCAATTGGGCAACGTCTTTCTTCAATCGATAGTCTGGACTTAGCGTCCGTTGCCGATGCCTACCAGCTTGCCTTCACTGATGTAGTGAAGAGATTGGAGAACGATACCCTTCGCAACTCAGGCTTTGACTCCGCTCGCCTGGCCAATTGGATGTTGACTAATGCGGGGCTGCTAAATGTCAAAGATTGGGACAAAGTGAGCAAAGCCTCAGCAACTTATATGGAAGAGCAAAAAATACTCACTGGACAAATACGCAAAGAATCGCGGCTGGCATTGGCGATGCAAGATAATACGGCCGCTGACGAACATGTCTTTATTCGTGGTTCGCACAAGGCGCTTGGCGATCTGGCGCCGCGTCGTTTTCTCGAAGCCCTTATTGGAACAAAGGGAATCGAGGGTGCTGGGAGCGGCCGCCTAGAACTGGCCACGCAAATGGTCGATCCCAGGCAGAATCCGTTTATCACGCGAGTAATGGTTAATCGAGTTTGGCATCACCTTTTTGGCCGAGGCATTGTGAGTTCAACCGACAATTTTGGAGTTTTGGGCGAAAAACCAACGCATCCCGAGCTGCTCGATTATTTAGCGAATCGCTTCGCCCAGGAAGGTTGGTCGTTAAAGACGCTGATCCGCCAGTTGGTGCTGACTCAAGCCTATCAAATGTCGTCTCAGCCGGTTGCGGCGGCCGACGAAGCCGACCCGGACAACTTACTCCTGCATCGAATGCGACTGCGACGCCTGGAAGGCGAAGCAGTTCGCGATGCGATGCTGCAGATCTCAGGAAAGCTTGACGAGGCCCTGTATGGGCCTTCGGTTCCCGTACATTTGACGCCTTTCTTGGATGGTCGAGGCAAACCGGCCAGCGGGCCGATTGACGGCAATGGCCGGCGCAGCCTTTACATCGCAGCCCGGCGCAATTTTCTTTCGCCCCTGCTGCTTGCCTTCGATACACCAACGCCTTTTTCAACTGTTGGACGCCGCTCGATATCAAATGTCCCTGCGCAAGCACTGATATTGATGAACGATCCCTTCGTTCATCAAATGGCGACAGCTTGGGGCAAGAAAATCGCAGCGGCGCCTGGCACTACGGCGGTAAAAATTGCATCAATGTACGTGGATGGATTTTCCCGTCAACCTACCGATAAAGAAATGGAAGACTGCATCACCTTCTTAGAAGAGTGTCAGCGGGCAACAGAACGCACACTCGACGACGGCAGGCTTTGGGCGGAGTTTGCGCATGTCCTTTTCAATGTCAAGGAATTCGTTTTCGTCGAGTAAGCTCCCGTCGCGAAGCGAAAAGCAAATCTTTCTTCGATGTTTACATGCTCCGGCTGCTTTTAATGCTCGGCAATAAATCACGCAAATTGCCTATCCTGCCACTCGGCCAAATTAAGCGGCATATTCGTCTTTATCAAGAACCATTTTATTGCACGATAATAACCCCCAAAACTCTCCGGCGGCAAAACACGCAAAATCCTTGCGACCGTGCTTGCGCGTGCTATAGAGAGGTAGAAATCGCCGACGTTAGCCGCGGCGCGAAGGTTTTGCGCAGCGGAGCGTTTTCATTCCGAAAAGCGGTCGGCTTCAACAAAGTCTGTACGTTGCGGCAATAAAACATTACCGCCCGCAGGCTGGTATGTGATGGCACTCGCTGTTTGCAATTGATTTTTGAATGAGGGCCGGAGAAATGGCGACGCCGACTACCGTATCGGACTATCTCAATTTGCTTGAGAAAAGCGAGTTGCTGGAAAAGAGCCGAATCGGCGCGTTTGTAGATAAGTGTCTGGGAGCGGGTGTCGCCTTAACATCGCCTCGTGACTGCGCGACGGCTCTTATCCGCGAAGGTTCGCTGACAATCTTTCAGGCCAAATTGCTGTTGGCAGGCAAATGGAAGAATTTCTTTCTTGGCGGGAAATATAAAGTTCTCGATCATCTCGGCGCCGGCGGCATGGGAACGGTCTTCCTTTGCGAACATCGACATATGCGCCGGCGGGTTGCAGTCAAGATCCTTCCGCCAGATCGTAATCAAACAAACGGCAGCCTCGAGCGCTTCGTTCGTGAAGCCCAGGCAGTCGCAAGGCTCGATCATCCGAACATCGTTCGGGCTCACGATATCGACTGCGATTCCGGCGTTTACTTCTTTGTCATGGAATACGTTGATGGCGTCAGCTTGCAGCATTTGGTTGATTCGCGTGGCCCTCTGGGAGTACGCCGGGCGGTCAATTACGTCTGCCAAGCGGCGGCAGGTCTGCAGCATGCGTGCGATTCGCAGCTGGTTCACCGCGACATTAAGCCAACGAATCTATTGCTCGATCGATTGGGAATGATCAAGATTCTCGACCTTGGCCTTGCCCGTTTTTCGAAGAGCGATGACCAGTTGACGAAGTTGCTCAATTCCAAAACTGTGCTCGGTACGGCCGACTATCTGGCGCCCGAACAAGCCCGCGATTCAGCCGTCGATATTCGCGCGGACATCTATAGTCTGGGTGCTCTCTTTTATTTCCTATTGCTCGGCAAGCCGCTTTTTGAAAACGGCAACATCGCTCAGAAATTGATCGCCCATCAAACGAAGATTCCGCCTCTGGTTTCGGCTTTCCGGGGCGATGTGCCGATCGGCGTTTCCGGAATCATTTCGATGATGCTGGCAAAGGATCCCGCCAAGAGGCCTCAGACTCCCACGGACGTAATTATGAAGTTGAAACCTTGGCTGGAGGAAGTGCCGCCGCCCATGCCGGAAGAATTGCCGGAACATCGCTACTCGCCCCATCGCGACTTGGACACGCTTTCAAAACTCTCAACGATATCGACGATGTCATCCGCGATGCGTTCAAAAATCATGCAGTCGGCCGCTGCCGCTGCGACGCAATCCACCGCTACGATGGCCGCTCACGTTTAGCGGGTGAAGTGCAGTTTTTTGAATGCTTGTTAGCCGCGACGCGAAGGCTTTGCGCAGCGGAGCGCTTTCGGCAGGCAAGCGCTCCGCTGCGCAAAGCCTTCGCGTCGCGGCTAACGGCGGCATAGTGGTAAAAAGTTCACGCCAAGTGCCTTACTCACGCTTTATGCAAAAGCACGTGGATGCAGCGCACCGAATAACTCTTCCAAAAAATCCGCATAAGTGCGATCTGTCATCACAGGTTCTGCTTCAGCCCCTTCTAAACCTTCTGGCAATTCTACCCAGGTTTTGCAGCCTTCATATTCAGCTTGAACTGCTACATCCAACGGCACGGGTAGCCGATAGACGCGCGCTGCCAAGGCAAACAGGCCCGGCTCTCGATACTCAAAGCGCTTCTTCACGGTTTCGAGCGACCATAGGTGTAACTGG
Organism: uncultured Planctomycetota bacterium; assembly: GCA_963718635.1. Taxonomy (GTDB): domain Bacteria; phylum Planctomycetota; class Planctomycetia; order Gemmatales; family Gemmataceae; genus JAIOQJ01. The sequence continues at coordinate 2,188,220 of OY970367.1, forward strand.
TCTAAACTCAAAGCTAAATCGAGTCGCTCGATAAAGAAGGCGCCGGTGACCTGGACGAAGTGCGACAATCGCAGAGTCCCAGCCCGCGGGCTATCGCGCTGGGCCGTTTCGAGCAACGGTAAGGCCACCGGTTTGATGCCTTGTCGCTGCTGGTGCACATAGGTGGGATAGAGCCAAAATCGCGGATGCTCTGGACGAAAGACACCCCCTTCTTCGGCGATGCCGCCTTTGCGAAGAATCAGCGCCTGGCGCCCTTCAGCCAACGCTCGGCAAATGACCGCCCACTCTTTGAACGCAAAACGAATCATCGACAGGTCCCTACTATTGTGAATTCTTCATTTGGTTGTTGGCCTTGCGCCGCTGCAGTTCGGCGACGACATCATTCAGGCCTCGAGTGTTAAAAACGTCGGCTTTCTCCAGCCAGCCACGTCGTGCTTCATTGACGCCAAACGTGTAAAGCGCCAACTCGGCCGTCGAGTGGGCATCGGGATTGATTACGAGAGGAATTCCGAGCACTTTAGCCTTCTTGCAATAACGCCAATCGAGATCGAGCCGAGTCGGTTGCGCGTTGATTTCAATCATCTTGCCATGCTTAGCCGCCGCCTGCAGCACTGCATCGAGGTCAATTTTATAGGCATCGCGCCGCAGCAACAGGCGACCGGTCGCATGGCCGAGCATGGTTAGCGCGGGATGAGATAGAGCTTTGCAAATGCGCACGGTCATGGCTTCAGCGCTCATGCCGAACAAGGTATGAATGCTGCCGACCACATATTCGAACCCTTGCAGAAACTCGTCGTCGTAATCGAGCGAGCCATCTTCGAGTATGTCGCACTCTATTCCCTTGAAGATTCGTAGTCCCGAAAGTTTCGCATTCAACCGATCGATCGCCCGCCATTGATCGCGGACGCGCTCGGGAGTGAGCCCGTTGGCGATCTTCAACGATTGCGAATGATCGGCGAGGCCCAGATATTCGAAGCCCAGTATCTTCGCGGCCTGCGCCATTTCCTCGAGCGTGGCAGCGCCGTCGCTTGCCGTCGTATGGTTGTGAAACACGCCGCGGATGTCGCTTGCTTCAAGCAGTTTAGGTAAGCGGTGTGCATGAGCGGCTTCAATCTCGCCCGTGTCTTCGCGGAGCTCAGGCGGTGTCCAATCGAGGTCCAGGGCGCGATAGATCGCTTCTTCGTCCTTACATTTCACCGGGCCTTTTTTGCCGCTCAACGCATATTCATTCAGCGAAAGACCTCGTTCAATGGCCCGAGAGCGCATGCGGATATTGTGTTCTTTACTTCCCGTGAAATAGTTCACCGCGAAGGGAAAGGCCTCATCGGCTACCACACGCAAGTCGGCATTGAGGGTGATCTTTTCGCCGCCCAGAGATAGGGTGGCAACGATACTCGCTTTGGTGTCGCCGCGACCAACGACTTGCAACACTTCAGGCAGGGCGACAAACGCATCCATGATCGGCGTCGGATCTTTTGCACTGATAACGATGTCGATATCCTTGGCGCTCTCGCGCCGCCGTCGCAGCGACCCGCAAAGTTCCGCGCGAATCACGCCAGGCAGCGCTTGCAAGCGATGCAGCAAGATCATCCCCAGCGGCAGTGCCTGATCGAGGCGAACGCGTTGACCGACGGTGCTGAGGAAAGAAATTCCTTCAAGGATCTTGGCCTGCGTCTTGGCGCCGAAACCTTTGAGTTTAGCGACTCGGCCATCACGACACGCGGCTTCGAGGCCAGCGACATCGACCAGTTGCAACGTGTCGTGCAGCGTCTTTACTTTCTTCGGTCCAAGGCCCGGTATGCGGAGCATTTCGCGCAGGCCGATCGGCACTTGTTGCTTCAGTTCATTCAGGAATCGAATCTCACCGGACGCCAGTAGCTCGGTGATCTTATCCACCATGGTGGCGCCGAGGCCGCGAACCTGGCCAAGGGTATTGGAAGCGATCGCTATTTTAAGATCACCATCGATTTGTTGAACAGCCCGCGCCGCGTTGTGGTAGGCATTGCAACGAAAGGCGTTTTCGCCTTTTAGTTCGAGCAGCAGGCCGATTTCGTCGAGCGCGGCTGCGACATCGTCTTTAGTCATGATGGGATTATTCTAGCAAACGAAATGCTTAAAAAGAGTGAAGCCGCAATGCGTATGCATCGTGGCTTCACTCGTTGTCTTTATCGACTACGCAGCCAACTGCTCTTCTTCGGAAACGACTTGAGGGTGGAGCATCACTTCGAGCGCATTGACCATACGATCGGGACCTCGGCCATCGATCAGGTAGCGGGCACAGCGCGACATGCCGACCCGTTCGAGCTGGTCGCTAAGCAGGTTATGGATCGAATCGCGCAACGTCCCATTGCTCACTTGGCTCGCTTCGCCAAGGTACAAGGCAGCGCCTTCTTCTTCCAGAATTTTCGCATTGGGAACATGCCGGGCATTCTGTGTTAACACGAATTGCGGCACACCCACGCAGGCCATCTCGAGCGACCAGCCATCACCCCCCGTCAAGGCGAAGTGCGCAGGCGCGGTAGCGCGTCCCCAATTCTGAGGGTTCTGTCAACACTTCGAGCCTGTCTTTGTATTGCTCCGCAAGGTCGCGCAGTTCCTGGATCTGGTGATGCTGGCTACGCACCGCCACCGAAATCTTATCAACGCGCGAAGCAGCCAATAGCTCTTGGGTGCGGATCAGCGATTGGCCAGCGAAGTCGTCATCGCCCAAGGCGATGATCGCACGGAAAGGCGGTTGCGGATCGATCGGCCGAATCGGTCGTTGCCGGCGAAAGACCGGGCGAACGATCGCATCGCGCCGGCCGAGACAGAGCTGAGTGCCGCGATCCCAATCGTACGATTTTAGGTCAGGCCCGAGCAGGGTGTTAAAAACGAGTTTGCACGAGAAGTGCGCAGAGGCTTCGCTGTCAATCACCGCGACCAGGGCGCCTGCCGAAGCGAGTTCGCGGATATATTCGGTCGAGATATTCTGCCCAGCGACGATGACAGCCGCGGCGCCGGTTCGGCGCACTTGGCGAATCGTGGCGTTGCAGTCTTCAGGTGTGCCGATGACGTGCTCGGCGGCGAGGTATTCATTGCCGCCGCGGGCGACCTGGGAGAGTAAGGGAAACGGTTCATAGCTGCCCATGAAGTAGGCGGCTCGACGGCGGCGCTGCAAGGCGGCCGCGTAGGTCATGCACTGGTAAAGAGCCTCCCAGCCGGAGGTGCGATTGCCTTCGCAACGAAACAAAACGGGGGAACGATCCATGTATGACTGCCCTTTACGGGAGGATGAGAAGGACCGATCGCCGCGCGCACCGGGAGCGCAATGACACCCGAAAACGCCGGGGGAGGCGTCCGCACACAGCAATCGCGTAAGTTCAGGAGGTGAAGCGACAGACGCCTGGGGCAACGAACGTCGCAAAGGGGATCATGCAGATAGGCCGGCCTGAGCAAAGCTCATGAAGCCGGGTTGGCTGACGAATCCATTCTTAAACACCTCTTCTCGAACGAAGCCATCTTGGCTTCGGTTGTCGATGGTTCCGGCCATCGACGGGCGAATCTTAATCCACAATCGCTTTTTCAGGAAAGGTCAAATTTTGGCCGAATAAGATGGGGTATTTTGATGTGAATCTACAGAAGAGCCTAGCCGCTTAAGCTGCCGTGTTAAACGGAGGTCGCACGGCGACGTTGGCGCGCAGTACGCCTTCGTAGCGGAAGTCGTCAGACTTCCGGAGCCGCCTCCAGTTCTACGCGCCTCTCGGAAGTCTAACGACTTCCGCTACGGGACGCCTGCATAGCGGAAGCCAAAGCGCGTAGTAACTCACCCATTCGGTTTCCCTCTTGACCGCTTAACGCGATGCCGGTCTAAGAGCCCGCGTGTGGGAAACCCCTCCGGACGGGGAAGGGATGCCAGTCGGGATGACTCGACCGATCCGGATGACCGTTCCACGTGGAACGTTGGGAAGGGGCACGATGAAATCGAAAAGACAAATGGCGAAAAAGGGGAAGCAGATGGAAGCGACTAAACCCCGCCTGGGACGTGGTCTGTCAGCCTTACTGAACGATGCGACCAGTCCCGGCGACGGCGCCAAGGAAATGTCCGAATCTCGGCTGACGCTGCCGCTGGGCCACATTCAGCAGAATCCGAGCCAGCCGCGAAAATCCTTCGATGAGGATGAAATCGCTCACCTGTCGGACAGCATCAAAAATCACGGCATATTGCAACCGCTGGTTGTGCGCAAGGTCGGGGAACAGTTTCAGCTGATCGCCGGCGAACGCCGGTTGCGCGCCGCTCACAAAGCAGGCCTTGCGGAAGTGCCCGTTCATATCGTCAACTTCAACGACCAGCAGGTGCTCGAAGCCGCCCTTGTTGAGAACATTCAACGCAGCGATTTGAATCCAATTGAAAAGGCGGTCGGCTTCAAGGACTATCTCGACCGCTACGAAATTACCCAGGAGCAGCTGGCTGCCCGCCTGGGAATGGATCGCAGCTCGGTCAGCAATCTCGTGAACTTGCTGCACCTGCCTCCCGAGGTTCAGGATGCCGTGCGACTCGAGCAAATCAGCCTGGGGCATGCGAAGATTTTGAAGGGCGTAGCCGAAGGCGCCAGGCAAGTCGAGTTCTGCAAGCAAGTGATGATGAAGGGACTTTCCGTGAAAGCCCTGGAGATGCTGGTCAAGCAGCAGAAGAACGAAGCGGCCGAGCCGGTTGCTGAGAAAGTCTCTGCCGAGGCGCCCGTCGAAAAGACAGCTCACGTTCATGGCCTAGAGAATGAGCTGCGACAGAAACTGGCGGTCAAATTTGAGATCCGTGTGAAAGCGAAAGACAAAGGACAGATCATCATCGGCTTCGAATCGAACGATGACTTCGAGCGCGTCGTCGACGCGCTGCGTCGTTGAGCTCGTGCAAAACGCCGGCGGCGGAGCTATTCTTCAGCTGCCGGCTCCCTTCGCATGGCTGTTGAGGCACCGCCTCAACAGTGTCTCCACACCCGAATAAGTGCCGTCTTATCTGCGATGTTTTGCCGCCCTAGCCATTTCGACCGCAAAAACACGACGTATAGATTAATTGTCGGCCTTTCGTTCACGCCCGGGTCGGACGAATTTTTCTCCCGCTACTGAAGACAGGTTTCCGCGATGTCGTCTACTAACTGGCTCGAATTTTCGATGATTTGTCAACGACCGTCGCCGACTCGCATCGCACGGTCGGCGAGACGGCAAATGTGAGCGCACGTCCATTTTTTGGTTGATTCGTTAACTCTCCTAATTCCAATGTCAGATTGAAGTTGGCTGCAAAACAGACGCTAGGGCGAGGCTGCGCCCACGTACGAGCGGGCGGGCCGTCGAAGCTCTATTTGGCTGGGAACATGGTGAATTCGAAATGCCCGTGGACAAGACGGGAGGTCTTGGAATTTCAATGCGACTACGAGCGGCTAATCATATGCGGCAGGCGACTTTAAGCTTTGCAGCGATCTCCGGCATCGCCTTGCTGTGGCCGGCTTTCGCACGTGGACAAAGTTGGCTTCCCGCAGCGGCAGGAACTTACAACTGGAACGACAACACCAACTGGTCGGCAGCGCCGTTTCCCAATGGATCATCGGCCGTAGCGAACATTACTACGCTGCTCACCGGGAACCAGACGATCGATCTGAACGTCGCCATCCAAGTGAATCAGCTCACCATCGGCAACTCGGGATTCAGCGATGATATCACAGGCAACGGCGGCAGCTTGACCTTCGTCGGCACGACTCCCACGCTGACAATGGCCATCGGATCGGTTAACCAATCCATCTCAGCCCCCGTTGTCATGGCCGCCGCGCTAACGATTGCGCAGAACAGTACGTCGGGCGTTCTTACGTTAAGCGGCGGCATGGCGACCGGTTCGTTTCAACTGACCATCTCCGGCGTCGGAAACACAACAGTCAGCGATATCATCAGCGGCAATGGCAGCTTGCTAAAGAGCGGTTTGGGAACGCTCACCCTGACGGCGGCCAATACTTATGCTGGCGGCACGACCATCAGCTCTGGCACTTTGGCCATCGGCAACGGCGGCACAAGCGGTTCGATCAACGGAAGCGTCTCCAACAGCGGCACCCTCGTCTTCAATCGAGCTGACACACTTTTATATTCCGGGGTCATCAGCGGAGGGGGAAATTTGACTCAGCAAGGGGCCGGCACGCTGATATTGACTGGCACGAACACATACGGAGGTGGAACGGCCGTAACCGCAGGAACGTTGCAGGTGGCGAATGGAGGGACTGCAGGTTCCTTGAGCAACAATACCGTTCTGATTAGTTCCGGGGCGACGCTCACTTTCGACAGATCGGATGCTTACACGTTCGGCGGCGTCATCGGGGGTCCCGGCGCGTTGAATCAGATAGGGAGCGGGACGCTAATCCTAACAGGCACTAACGCTCTCACGGGAGCAACGACTATCAGCGGCGGAACCTTGCAGTTGGGCAATGGCGGCACGACTGGCGCCCTGTCCGGCAGCATCGTAAACAACGGCGGCCTGATTGTGAACCGTTCCAATGCTATTTCTCTCAGCGGCGCCATCAGCGGGACAGGAGGGTTAACGAAGATCGGCAGCGGCCAATTGGCGCTTTCCGGCGTAAATAGTTTCACCGGGTCGATAGCGATTAACGGGGGTTCCATCCTTTTCAACACGGCGGCGGCAATCGGAAGTGGGACAGCAGGGTCGATGACAATCAACACGGGAACCTACGCAGCGGCCGGTTACGCCGTGGATCAGACTTTTCTCAATCGAACCAACAGTGCTTCATCTGGGGTAGTTGCTCTCTGTGTCAATAGCGCGAATGCGCTTGACTTCAGCACGCCGGCACTCGCCGCGGTTAGCTTGGGCGCTAACGCTTCAGCAACGTTTTCAGGAACCCTGGCGCCGAGCAATGCGACCTACCGCTTTGGCGGCGGCAGCAGCAGTGCAACTTTAACAGTCAGCACCAACCTTTCGGGCGCCAACTCGGTCGTCGTTGATAGCCTCGGCACCGGTAAGTCGACCATAGTCTTTAGCGGTACAAACAATTACACCGGCACGACCGCAGTGAACAATGGGTCGCTGCGCTTCAATACCGCCGCATCCATGAATTTGAGTGTCGCCTCGATCACCATTGCCACCGGTGCCGCCGTCGCTACAGGCTTTGCCATCAACCAGACAGCGCTGGCGCAGATCAACAGCTCTTCGACGGGCGTCATTGCCCTCAACACAGGCAGCAACAATAATCTTAATTTCAACACCCCTGGGCTATCGGGTCTTAGTTTGGGGGCAACGTCCAGCAACACATATGGCAATTTGACAACGATGTTGACGCCTGCAAGCAGCACATTCCGGTTCGGCGGCGGCGGCGCCACCTTAACCGTCAGCGCACCACTCCTTGGTCCTTCCAACGGGGTAATCATCGATGGCAATGGCACTACTACTGGTACGGTCGTCTTTACCAGCACCAGCAATGCCTATGGCGGAACGACTAGCATTCTATCGGGGACACTCGTATTCAATTCGGCTGCCACGATCGGCGGCAGCGGAGCTTCCGTCACGGTCGCCGCCGGCGCGGTTGTAGCCGCGGCTTACGCCATTGATCAACCGTTTCTAAGCCGCCTCAGTAGTTCTTCACAAGGTGTCGCAGCACTCGCCATCAATTCTTCCAGCGCACTCGATTTCAATGCTCCCAGTCTGAGCAACGTTAGCTTGGGAGCAACTGGGGCTTACAGTTTTTCAGGAACTCTAAACCCCGCCAATAACATTTACCGGCTGGGCGGAGGCGGAGGCGCCTTCACAATTATGACCGCTCTTTCGGGCAGCACCAGTGCGGTCGTAGTCCGCGACGGCGGCAATCTCATCCTAGCAGGCAATAACACTTTTGGCGCCGGCCTTACCAGCGAAGCAGGTCGGCCCAATACGGCAATTATTGTCACGAGCACGAACGGACTGGGAAGCGGCGATATACTGTTCAACACGCGTACAACTAACAGCTCTGCGTCCAGCCCCGTTTTAGGATTTGACTTTGGCGCCAATGCGTCAACGACCATTAACAACAATATCACTCTCGATTCGAGCAACCTGTTGAAAGACTTCTCCATTCAGTCGAACAATTCTCAAACCCTGACATTGGGAGGTGTTCTAAGTGGTGGGAACGCCGGAACAAGTGTACAGTTTACTAACGCTACCAATGGCCATACCGCTTCCTTTATATTGAGCAATATCGCCAACACTTTTCAGGGCGTCATCGAAATTGTTCAAGGCACTGTAGTCGTCGGCGACGACAGGGTGCTCGGCAATTCCGCAAATGCCATCAAACTCAGCTTGAATACCGGGATTGCGGGCGGCTTGCAGTTTAGCACCGGCTTTGCCACAAGCCGCGGAGTGACGGTAAATAAAGACAGCCGAATTGTACAGACAGATACGATCAACACCGCGACGCTTTCAGGCGTGATCAGCGGCAGCGGGGTCACGCTCTTCAAGGCGGGAGTTGGAACATTGACGCTTGCCAATGCGGCCAACACGTTTTCGGGCAATCTTGAAGTCGACGGAGGCACGCTTATCCTGTCCGGAACCAATGCGAGTATCGCTTCGACGACTATTAGTGCGAACGCTCAGATGCAAGTTGGGGTCGGCGGCAGTGCAGGCACTGTCGGCGGCAGCATCAACAATGCAGGGACAATTACGTTCAATCGTTCCGATGCCTATACCTTTGCCAATACGATCAACGGGCCGGGAACGATAACCCAGGCGGGGTCAGGGAGCCTGACGCTCAGTGCCAACAATGGTTCGATAGGCACTTATGCCGTGACATCAGGTGCGCTGATTCTGACCGGAACGAACAATGGAATCACCAATAGTACGATCAGTGCCGCCGCCTCTTTGACCCTCAGCGGGGCCGTCGCAACTCTTGGCGGCAACATTATAAATAATGGCGCCGTTTCATTCGCGCACTCAAACGCATATACCTTTGCAGGCGGCGTCAGTGGAACGGGAGCGGTTGCTCAAAATGGCAGTGGCATTCTCACGTTGTCGGGGGCGAACTCTTATTCAGGTCCGACGGCCGTAAATAGTGGCACGTTACTAGTCAATGGCTCGACTGACCCGAGCTCTTTGGTGACCGTTTCCAATGGCGCGACGTTGGGTGGAACGGGCGCCATAGGTGGGCCTGTCTTATTGACCGCAGGGTCGCAACTATCGCCAGGCTCTAATGGCGTCGGTACGCTGACCGTGGCCAATAATGTCACGATCACCGGTGGATCCGGCAGCACTTGGAAGGTAGAAATCAACGGAACGGCCCAGACTAATGCCGATCAACTGACTCTCTCGGGTTCAGGCAGTAATCTCAACATGTTGCTCAGCTCGACGAATAAGCTGACCTTCGACATCCAAGCGATTGGCAATCCCGCGATTCAAGGCTACACACCCTACTCATTTATCATTGGAACTGCGAATGCGGCCGGGAATTTCCAAGTGAATGGAACACCGTTTGTGTTTGATCCATCGCAATACAACATCACCTCCAACCTACCCGTTTCGAATTTTTCCCTTTCGGTTTCGAATAATGAACTGTTGATCACATTCCAAACTGCTCCAGTGCCTGAACCCAAGCATGTCCTGGCAATTGGCTCCCTCGGCATAGGTCTGTTGGCTTGGACATTAGCCGCGATGCGGGGTTGTGCAGAGAAGCGTTTTTGAAGGGCCTAAAGAAGTTCCCACCGTCTAATTCAGCGGGTTCCATTCTCTAAAGTCGCTACGATCACTCCGTCCCGCCGACGCGTTGCCCTTCTTCTCCCCGGAGGCCTCACCAATGCGAATGGCTAATCAACTTTGACTTTCTTGCGGCGTTATACGTGATGGCTGTGAAACGTCCCCAGCGAACTGCTGGCTTACCCCCGTCAAAGTGAAGGCGACTTTGGTTACCGACTTGACCTTGAGCCCGTCATCGACCTCGTGCATACCGGCCACAAGCGTCACAATAAAGGCAAGCATCGCGGCCACGGCTAGATACTTACTAGCGAGGTTTTCAAAAAGCGAGACGAGGTACGCGGCGATCCCGAGCCCACCTGTGTGCCATGCCATTGAATAATTTTCGATTCGACCGCCGTCCGCGGCGCCGGTGATATTCGCAAACCGGGAGCGCAAGGGTGACGCTGCGCTCAGTCCAAGCTAAGCCGCCCGCTAGGGCTGACGCGGCCAGAACCGCAGCGGACAAGGCGCCGTCGAGCCGGAACTCCTGCTGCCGGACTCGCGCAGCTCGAGCCCCGCAACAGACACAGACCAGCGGCAACTCACCCAATTGGGCAAAGCGAATGTCGACACGAGCCATGATCGTCCCGCAGGCGAGTCCGTTGCGCGAGTATAGGACGCAAAAGCCACCGAGGGGGTAACTATGTAAACCACGACGGCCGAGGCCGAATTCTTGCAGCAATAAAATAATTTCAAGTGCCAACTCTCTATTATGTCTCTGTTCGCAAACTTAACAATTTCATTTCCTCTTTTCCCGCAGGCCTCTCCCATGCGAATGACTATCTTGTTCGGCTTTCTTGCAGCCTTGTACGTCGTGTCTCTCCCTGAAGTAAATGGCGATGCCACTCCAGCGCCGAAGGGTGCGACGCGATCGCTTGAAGAATTTGGCCCGCTCAACACACCGGAAAAGGCACAGGCAGCCTATGGAGCTGCGCTCGATGAGATGAAGAAGACCGGAGGCGTGCTCCTGGTTTCTGGACCTGCGTGGAAATTATTGAAAGATCTTCCTCTCCAAGGCTTGCAACGTACTCCCGCCGCGCCGGCGGAGACCAAACAATGGAAAACCGAAGGCGGCGTGACCGTAATGGTGGTCGGCGATCAATATTCAACCATCCAAGTCCCGCCAGTTGCTGGCTTGCACCTGGATCGCCATTTGCGCTTGCGGGAGGGAGACAGCCTGCCGCACTGGGGTACGCATCCGTTGCTTACGCTCGATAATCAGGTGACCTATGGTTCCACGAGTTACCTCGACTGGCTGCAAGCGCCTGTCTCGAAGGGCTTGGATCAGCGGTTCTACGTGGCTACCATTCGCGGATTACGTCCGAGCATGTTCATCAATATTCATGGCGGCCAAGGCTACGGCGGCGGCGTCACCCGCGCTTGCATCAAATCGCTCGGCTACGATGCCGAAAAGCAAATGAGCTATATCGTCGCCGACACCTCGATCGATCATAAAGCTGGCGCTATCTTACATAACAAGAGCAATACCAGTTTGATTCACATGCTGCAAACGAGCAACAGCGACAATCAAACGTATGATGTCAAAGTGATCCGCAATCAATACTCACATGGCGATGCCTATGTCTATTATTGCGACTACAATTACATGAGTAACGTTCACTCGGCAGCAGGCGACGAAAACGGAAATTGTTATGGCGCCTTCATCCGTTCCAAGGAAGATAATTTCCGTGCAACGGTGGAGACAGTCGATTGGGACAAGTGCCAGCTGAAATTTGCAGCTGCCGCACGCAACGTGCACACGCTTGGCGATTCACGACCGGTCGTCAACCTCAATCCGAAGAAGGCGATCTCGGCCGGCAAAGTTCTGATCGTGCCGGCCGAATGTTACATGGAACCGGTCGATACCGGCAAATGCCAGTTCGAAGGGAAGAGCTATCCCTCAAAGTTGTTTGTCCATCCGGTGACCGGCGTTCGCCAACTACGCATGGGGGGATTGATTCATGGCGACAAGGATTGCGGCTGGACGCCCGAGGTCGTGGGCCGTTTCTTCGCAGTTACCGCGCCTGAAGAAAAGACGCCAAAGGGAACCCTGCGCTGGTACCTCATTACGTCGCTGGCTGAAAATAAGGATGGAACTAAAGACATTGAAATCCAACGTTTCTGGTGGGGCGCCAAGAATGCGGGCAGCCCGACGCTTTATAGCCCGGAGAGCTATTCGTGGGACGGCCATTTGCGCCCGCTCGACTATGTGATCGCGCCGGGCACTTATGTCAACGATGTATCGCGCGCCATCCCCGGCGGCGATCGCGGCGGCCAGCGGATCCTCGGTCTAGCGCCCTATCGCGATCAAGGGACAGGCTTCGACTTCGCGGCCGGCGATCCGGTTGAACAGGCAATCGGACCCGATCCCTTTAAGCCGGAAGCCTTCCGCGTTTGGATGTGGGAAGATGTGCCGGGCGTTTATCCGTCGGCAGTGTTTGATCTCTCGAACAATGGCGCGGCTTCCCGCTACTCAGCCATGTCGATCGCCGGCGGCGGCGCCACGATGGAAGACGTTGGCAAGCGCCAAGAAAAAAAACCTGCCTGGGATAACGCGATCGTCATCAAGGCCGCCGTTGGGGTTGGGATCAACTGCAAGGCCGACTTCAGCGATGCAGCTATTCTCTTCCATCAGCCGACGCGCGAACAGCCGATCAAATGGCACTACGATAAACAGGAAGGCCAAGCGCCAAAAGTCGCCGCGCTCACGGTGTCAAGGGCGACCGACGAACTTACTTTCCAGGGGGGCGGCGTTCGCACCGGTGGACCGGTGACCGAGGTGGCCGGTCTATCCGGCGATAAAACACAGGCGAGAAATCTTCGCGGCAAGAACGTGCCGGTCGATGAGAAAGCGGAGAAATTCAGCATTAAGTTCGATCATCCGGAAGCGGACGGCGACTATGCCGTATTCATTGAACAATCGTGGCTGACGAATCGCGCGGTTGTTGAAAAGGGACCCAACGGCTTCAGCGTAACGTTCGCCACGGCCGCCCCGGCCGGCGCCAAAATCGATTGGATGATTGTGCGGTGAAAGGAGATATCAAAATAAGCTACCCGACTAGGATTCGAACCGATTCCGATAAAGTCAATTCTGGCAATAGTTTAGGTGAACCGCTCGGAACGGACAGCGCAAATTCCGGCGCACTTTTGGCGGATTCGTCCAACCTCGAAACTTTGGCTGCCATGTTTGCCAAGCTCTCCGCCGATGACCGCACCAGACTCGCTGGTATGCTGATGACAGAGAAAAGCGAAGGGAACGAAAAGTAGTCTCCTTTCAACGTTAACCCGCCGCCCAAGCTGGCGCGAAACTTGACACTAATAAAAAGGGATTACGCCCATGCCATTCGTCAGCAAATGCACTAATGAATTGACCGCCGCAGTTTCTCAACACGTCGAGAGTGGGCTGCCCTTCCGTGACGCATGCGCTCTGGCTGGGGTCTCCCGCCAAGCCGGGTATGCGTGGCTCAGCAGTGCGGAGAGCGATCCCAAGAAGTATCCACATTATGTCGCGTTTGCCGAGTCTCTTTCTGTGGCACGCGCGAAATTCAAGTCTACGTGCCTTGTGGATATTCGAGCCGGTGCGCCTGCCTGGCAATCGCGGGCATGGCTACTCGAACGATTATTTCCCGAGGACTTCAGCATGGATCGCCGACTTCTTCGAGCGGTTGCTAAGCAAGTCGACGAGATGACTTGCTCGAAAAATGAGAAGAAGCGTGGCAGTCAGGACGTTCCCCTTGGATCTGAAGGCGATCCAGACGGCCTAGATGACGATGCAATTGGAGAACTCGAAATGTACCCAGAAAAAGATTAGAACTCTGACTGAGCAACGAGTATCCGAAAGATGATGATTCGACGCATTATGCGCTGCATCGAGCGGGACGAGCTGCTCAAGGGGCTCTCGGCGGCAGGCGCTCGCTTCTTCGCCCAGCTTGCCTCCGATGCGCTAGCCGACTTTCAGCGATGCCTCGAAAAGCCCGAACAGCCGATGCAATTCCATATGGCTGCTGCCCTGTCTTGGATGTGCGGCCGATGGCAACCGTCTTTTCCGATAGACCGGCAGCAGCTCGACGCATTCTTCGCGTCCGATCTCTGCCAAGAAGAACTTCGCCGCCGAAAAGACTCGGGCGATAGCTGAACCGCGCTGCTGACGACAAGAAACATCGTTAAGCAAAATTCTTGACAATCTTATCAACACGCACGCGATTTCGCATTTCAATGAACGAATCGCCGTGTAACTCGGTCACTTTGCCGCCCTCGAATACGGAATCTTCGATGAAGTCCTTCACTGTTCGCGGCGATTGATTTACGTCGGCAGCAATGCACATGATCAAATAGCACGGTTTGCCGTTCTTAACCATCTCGACGTGCTCCAATCTTTCTTGATACCCGAAATTATCCAGATCGTTTTTGAATTTATCGTGAAAGGTAATACGCACATAGATAGCACCATCATGTTTTATGGTCTGATCCTGCCAAATACGCAAGAAGACACAACCATCCTGACGCACCGAACCCCATGACCGACGTACATTCGCGAGCGGCGCAGCGAAGTTGCTTGAAGAAAGCGGTTATGCTCATTGCAACCTCCAATTCTTAGCTGCCGTTCACCATCTTCGGCCGAAATCCATTCTGTTTTGTTAGTCGGTGACGGAGCATTTCTCAAGCATGGGCAAAAACATCATCCAGATCGGTCGCCACCACGAACTTCGCCGGATTGTCTTCACCGTCGGCCAGGGCTTCGAAGTGGGCTTTGCCGCATTCGATCTTCGCTTGTTCTTTTTCGCGCAGGTCGATGCCGAGCAGCGAGGCCTTGGTCTCCACCACGAAGTAAAGGCGTTGGGCGCCATCCTGCTCGATCAACACGGCCCAGTCGGGATTGTAAGTTCCCAGCGGCGTCGGCACTTGGAACCAACCGGGTAGTTTCGCGTACACCTTTACTGAAGTTGTTTTCTCCAAAGTCTCCGCGAACGATCGTTCGACATCCGAATCGTATATTATCTGTTCGTGAACCGATTTCGTCGCGCCGAGCATGTTCGTCAAGTAGCCTTGCAATTCCTCGCTCTCGAAAAGCTCTTGGGCATAGAACTCGGCGTCGCCAAGCCGTTGATACTTGATGCCGTCCACTAGAGCGAAGCGTTTGACTTTCTGGATGATCTCGGTCGCCAGTTCGATGAACTGCTGCGGATTGCGGGCGAAATCCTTGAGGCGGCCGCTGTCGATCAGAATGCGGGCGATGCTCTTGCGGGTCAGCTGCGTTTTGTCCTGAAGGTCGGTCAGGATATCCGGTAGCTCGATGTCATCTTCATCGAGTACGACCGGGCCAGTGACTGCGGTTTCCGTCGCTTCGACGCCGCCGCGGGTGATGTCGATATCCGCCGTGCGGAACTGAATGCGGGTCTTGGCAATCGGCGGCCCGTCCTCGATCGCCTTGGCCGCGTCGCGGATCAGTTTCTCGTTGTCGAAATTCACCCGGTACGTCGTCTTGTGCTTGATGCGGTCCCAGAGCGACTTAAACTCCTCACTAAGCAATACGTTCTTGCGCATCTGCACTTTTTGTCGTTGATTCGCATCCTTAACTTCCAGCTTCCCGGCCAGCTTGCGCAGGACCTCGGCGATAGCCGCCGTTTGAGATTGAAACTGTTCCGGCAGCGCCAGCGTCCCTTGCTTGAGCGCCGTGCGTAGTTTGTCTTGCACCTTGCCCTTTGAGTCTACATAGCCCGCTTCCTTGAGATGCTTCCAGACTTCTTCCGACTTCTCAAAGCCCAGCGCCGCCTGGCCGCCTTGGCCATCCGCGACGGCAATATTGGCGAACTGGTGCTTCTCCACGATCCCGAAGCGAATGCCCGTTTCCAGTTCGATATCGTGTTGAAGGTGCTCGGCGAATTGCTGATAGCCTTCGGTGGCGATGACCGTGAGCGTGTTGGTTTCAAAGCCACGAATCCGATTGCCTGTCTGATCGACGCAGAGCCGTAAGCCACGGCCGATGGTTTGGCGGCGTTCGCGTTCCGCGTTCATCTCGCGGAACGAGCAAATCTGAAACACGTTGGGATTGTCTCAACCTTCGCGGAGTGCCGAGTTGCGAGAAGATGAACTTCAGCTTCGTCTCGAAACTCAGCAGCTTTTCCTTGTCGCGCATAATCAGGTTGTAAGCACGCTCGGCGCTTTCGCGGTTGCCGGCGTTGGTCTCTTCCGTGTCCTGCCAGGTTCCTTTTTTGTCGATCGAGAAATAGCCGTCATGCACTTCGGCCGGCAAGCTGGCGGTGTCGGCGCCTTCGAACAGAATGTGATATTCGGGCAGCTTGATCGCCCGGGCGTATTCTTCCTCAAAGATTTGCGCGTATTCCCCTTTGACCGCTTGGCCGTCGGCGTCGTACTGGCGGTACTTCTCGACGGCGTCGATGAAGAACAGGCTCAAGACCTTGATGCCACGCGGGGCAGGCGCACTTCCTTGTCGAGATGTTCCTTGATCGTCCGACGCAGCATTTGCCGACGAATGGCGTTCTGGTCAACGTCGCCGATGACATCGCCTCTGTTCAAGAAATGCTCGCCGCCGGGCACTTTGATCTCGACGAGTTCATTGCCGCGCCCCGAACGGATCTCGCCAACACGGCAGTTGGCGTATATCTCCCGGCCGCCGGTCGTTTGTTGCAGATCGTCGCCGTCTTGCACTTCGACTTCGCGGCGCACGACGCCGTAAAGTTGTTGAACATCCAACTCTAATTTGGCCCTCGGAACGCTCCGGCGATTACTCGTGGAAACCAAACGGATGTATGCCTTGTTGTGACCACCTTCGACTTCCAGCGACGCCACTTCGATCTGTTTGACCAGCTTTTGCTCGTAAGCATCCACGGCATCGAGCTTGTAGACCATGTGGTGCTTATCGACGTGGGTGGCCGAATAACGCAATGTGCAGAGCGGGTGCATTCCATCCAAGGCTTCCTTGCCGCGTCCTTCCAGGCCGCCATCAACGCTTTGCGGTTCATCGACGATCACGATCGGGCGGGTGGCCTTGATAAGATCGATCGGCTTCTCCCCGCCCGTCTTCTCGCTGTCTTTGTATAGGTTGTTTACATCTTTCTTGTTGATGGCCCCGACGGTGACCACCATCACCTGAATTTGCGCTGGTGGCGAAGTTGCGGACCTGCCCCAGCTTGGCGGAATCGTACAGAAAGTAGTTGTTCCCTTTTGAAAATGGCACGTTGGCGTAGAGCCCGCGCAAATGCTCCTGAGTGATTTCCAGCGACTTGTAGACGCCTTCCTTGATGGCGACGCTGGGCACGACGATCACGAATTTGGTGAAACCGTAGCGCTTGTTGAGTTCGAAGATCGTTCGCAGATAAACGTAAGTCTTGCCAGTGCCGGTCTCCATTTCGACGGTGAAGTTGTAATCGTCTTTTGTCAATTCGTCGGTGGGTTTTAGTCCATGCCGCAGTTGCACTTTCCTGAGATTGACAAGCAAATCAGTATCGAGAAGTTTGAGTTTATTGCCGATGCCCAAGTCGCTTTCCGAGCCGGCAAAGAGCGAAGCCGGATCGCGCGGCATGGTGACCGTGAACTCCGTTTGGCAGACCTCTTGGCCATGAAAGAGGTCGCAGACCGCTTCAATCGCCTGAAGCTGGTAATCGAGGTTGGATTCGAAATGGAGTTTCATGGCGACTTTTTCCTTTTCTTCGACTTCGGCTTCGGCGGTACCGGCAATGCTCTTGCCGCGTCCTCGAACGATGTCTGCAGGGCCTGCTCCGCTTCCGCTTCAAGCAAGACGCGTCGCCGGGCCGCGAACTCTTCGTATTCCGCTTCCGCCTTCAGCACCGCGTCCGCGTGGCTCACCCTACCCTTGCCATCCAGCACGGCACGCTCGTTGAACCGAAGGAACTCTTCGAGTTTCGTTTCCCAATCCTTCAGGAACACTTGCTTTCGTCGGCGAGCCTGGTCTTCGGCATAATCGAGCCACATCACCACGATCCGATTCAACTCGTCGATCTCCTCGGCCGACAGGTAGTTCTTGGCCGTGCCAACATCACCTTTTCGAACCACGGCGCCTTTCCAGTTCGTCAGTCCCATGTTCGACTTTTGGGAATCGGCCCGCCCGGCGATCAACTCGGCCGCCGTCTTCCCCGTGGCCGCGAAGTGCAATTTGTTCTGGATCGTCTGGAAGAAGACCGTCACCTTCTCCGTCGAGGTGTTGTCGTAATCCCCGGCCAATGCGAAAATTTCCCGCACCCGCAAATACATCCGCTTCTCGCTCGCCCGGATGTCCCGGATGCGCTCGATCAACTCGTCGAAGTAATCCGGCACCCCAGACCCGGCGACGGGCGGGTTCTTCAACCGCTCGTCGTCCATCGTGAAGCCTTTGATCAGATATTCCTTCAGCCGCTCCGTCGCCCATTGGCGGAACATTGTGCCCCGCGGCGACTTCACCCGATAACCGACTGCAAGTATCATTTCGAGACTGTAATGCTGCGTATCGTAGCTTTTTCCATCCGTGGCAGTTATCCGGAAATTCCGGATAACTGAATCCGCCTGCAATTCGTCTTCCGCCAGGATGTTCTGGATGTGCTCGTTGATCGTGCGAACATCCTTTTGGAAGAGTTCCCCCATCAGCTTTTGCGTCAGCCAGATCGTCTCGTTCTGGAAACGGCACTCGACGCAGCTTCGGCCATCCTCGGTGGTATAAAGAACGAATTCACCGATAGGGATCATTCCTTCACTCATGGCTGCCTCTTGGGTGTGAGTTGGAGGTCGCTTGCGCACTCTCCAGAAATATCGGAGTGCTCGCCCTACAAGCTCCGCACATTCCTCAACCCCTGTTGCGCCAATATCGCCGTGATGTTCGTTTTGGCCACGTCGTTCTCGAAGGCGCTGTCGCGGAAGACGATTTGCGATTCCCCGGCTGGGTTCAATTCGTGCCGCCACTTGGCGATGCCGAGCGCCAACGGCTCAATCTCGTTGCGTTTGATTTCCTTGTCGAGACAGACCAGTAGCACACCGGCGCCGATGCTATGCACCGCCTTCTTGGCGATCTTCTTCGTCGCTATCGGCACACACAGGTCGAGGCCGAGCTTGAGCAGCAGTTCGTAGAGAATGTCGTTCTCGCTCCGATCGAGCTTCAGATGGTCGGCCGCCTCTTCCAGCGTCTTGGGCAAGTCGGCCTTATCGGGATCCCAGGTGCGGATGTTCGACGTATCGAGCTTAAAAACGCGAAAGCCGGTATCGCCCGCGAACATCGGGTTCTCCTCGCGGATCTTCTTGCCGGCGCGGCGGAGACGTTCTTTAGTTAGCTCCGCGATGGTGCGCGGCTTGCCGAGTTGATCGCAAAAATTCGCGGCGGTCTTCTGGTCTTTGTTTTCGGGATCGAGTGGTTCGGGTAGCTGGACTAAGATGTAACGCCTATTGCCGCCATCTGTCGCATTCTGCGCGGTTGCCGCGTGGCCTGTCGTCCCAGAGCCCGCGAAGAAATCGAGGACAAGCGCGGTAGGATCCGCGATCAATTCGAGAAGTTTGGACATTAAAGATACAGGCTTTGGTGTATCGAAAGGCGGTTCGCTGTCTCCAAATAGTGTTTTCAGTTCAGCGTTAGCTTCTCTCGTGGTTCCTGCGAACTCTGCTAACCACAGATTTTCCGGCGTTCGACCTTCCTGTTCGCAGAGATAGATTTTCCGAATGATTCGTGTCTCATCTTTCGAGAATACGATTTCTTCGGACTGTATCTTTTCAGCTACCGTCTCCTTACTCCACCTCCAGCCGAATTCAGGTGGTTCGATTTTTTTGCCGCTTGGCGTAACAATAGGGAAGCGAAGATTCTCACGTAAGTGCGGACTGCGCACATCGCCCGGCCTCCACAGTCCCTTTGCATCTTTGTCTGGATTGGAATAATTGCGATTGTCTTCCTCGGTTCGATTGAATCGAAAAGGCGGGCTCAACTCTGATCGACGAAAACAAACAATGAAATTATGATGCCTCGAAAAATATTTTTCGTCATTTTTGCTTTGCTTGGTGTGGTTCCAAACTATATCGGCAATCCAGTTCTCTTCTCCAAATACTTCGCATAAGATCGAGTTTACGTTTGAATACTCGCTGCTGTCGATAGTCACAAATATCACCCCATCCTCCCGTAACAAGTTCCGCGCTAGTTTCAGACGCGGGTACATCATGTTCAGCCAGTCGGTATGGAAGCGGCCGGAGGTTTCGGGGTTGCTGGTGATCTTGCGGCCGTCGCCGTCGACTTGCTTCGTGAGTTGCAGGTAGTTGCCGATGTTGTCGCGGAAGTCGTCGGGGTAGACGAAGTCTTTGCCGGTGTTGTACGGCGGGTCGATGTAGATGAGCTTCACCTTGCCGGAGTAGCTTTTCTGCAAGAGTTTGAGCACTTCGAGATTGTCGCCTTCGATCATCAGGTTTTGCGTGGTGTCCCAATCGACGCTGTCTTCGGGGCAAGGGCGCAGCGTGCCGGTGCTGGGCGTCAGCGCCAGCTGCCGAGCCCGGCGCTTGCCGTGCCAGTTCAGGCCGTACTTCTCTTCGCGCTCATCGACGTTGCCGCCGAGCAATTGCTTGAGCACGTCGAAATCGATCTTGCCCTCGGTGCAGGCTTCGGGGAAGAGTTCGTTCAAGCGAGCAACGTTGTCGGCCAGAATGTCGGCGGAACGGGTTTGCGGATCGGCGGCAGTGAGCGGGGTCATGCAATTCTCTCAGGTAATTATTATCGCCTTTCGCGGAGCGAAAGACGATGATGCTTGGCGAGCGTCGAGCTCTAAGGCCGACGTGAATGCGCTCGAACTTGCAGCAAGCGCCCTTGTTGTCTCAGCGCAGTCACGGCGGGCTTACGCCGCGCCGCTCGCCAAAAGTGCGAGTTGGCGATTGCGTTCAGCTTCCCGTCGTTTGAGCTCCAAGTTCAGTTCAACCCGGCGGTTCAATTGCGGTTCCTTCTCGGCCTGGTGTCGCAAGTCGGCGATGACAGCATCGAGCCGAGTGATCTCGCGGATGGCTTGGCGTCGGGTTGCGGCATCACTGCTTGCGACAAGGGCAAACGTGCCGGTGTAGCGAGCGGCTTGCAACGCAGCCAAACGGTCGAGCCAACCTTGATACAACGCGAACAAGTCCGCTTGCGGCAAGCCGGCCAACGGCAAGCTGGCCAAGAAGGCGGCATCGAGCGGCCCGTCTTCAAGTTCAATCCCTTCCAATTCTCCATCGAGAACGAACTTGCCCGCTTCGTTTTGCGCATGCCGCAAATGAGACATCGTCACCGAGCAGGCAGCGTCTTGAAAAGATAGCAGCACCAACGGATATGGAATCGCCCGATGGACAAGTTCTTGCAAGCGGGATGCCTTCGCTTCGGGCCTCACTTTCAACGTTACCACGGCGATTTCCAGATACTGGCGCAACTCGTCGCTGTAAGCAGGCACCCCAATCGTCGTCGGCTTAAGCGCGGCGATCCAAACGAGTTCCTCAACGCCTTCGCTAATGACGCGCTTGTCGGCAGCAGTCGGCGCACCATTTTCCAGCAGGTGCTTTTTGGGCACCCGCTGATCGACCCGTGCTTGCGCCGGCAAGGACAATGCTGTAATGATCTGTTCGGCGGTCATGCCGGAACGCCCTCGGGCAAAATGGCGAGGAACATCACCACTTCGAAATCGTTCATGCCGGTGAACTCGCCTTTGTGAACGTGCGTGCCGCCTGGGCTGAATAGGCTGGCCGTCGAGCGTTCTTCCTTCTTGCCGACAATCGACGCGACGGCAGCGGCAAGCAGCTTTTGATAATGCTCCATCCGTTCGCTGTTCCGGGTAAGCTTGTCGAAGCGCTCGCAAGCGGCGGCATCGGGCAGGTCGCGCCCGGAGCAAAGTCGTTTCAAATGGTCGAGAACGTGCTTGCCTTGCGTGAACGGAAACAGAATCTCGCCGTCGTCGCCGACCTGCACGAGATAATGCGGCGCGAGCGGGTAGCCGGGTTCAATGGGTTTGTCAGCGGATTCGCCCATGGCGCGTAAGCAGAAGATGGCGCCGGGAGGAACGGCATTATCGCCGAGGCCGCCCGTGGTTGCCGCGAAGGTTCCGAATGGCAGATTCGCCAACTGCTCACGCTGTTCCTTCGGCAAACGAGCCAGGTCGATGCGGAAGTCGTTGAGCGTAAGATCGGCTATCGAGACGCCGCTGGAAAGATCTTCCAAGTCGATGACTGCGTCTTGAAGTTTCAACAGCTGTTTGCGGCGATACTCCAGGTCGTTCATCTGGTTGCCGGACTGCTCCTCAATGACGTTCTCTTCGCCCGTGGCGGAAATATCGAGAAGTACCATGCGCCCGCTCACTCGCTGTTCGAGATTGATGTATTCCTCCAATTCCATGTTGGGCCAAAAGTTGACCAGCTGGATGCAGGTATTGGGCGAGCCGATGCGGTCGATGCGGCCGAACCTTTGGATAATGCGAACGGGATTCCAGTGAATGTCGTAGTTGACGAGGAAGTCGCAATCCTGAAGGTTCTGGCCCTCGGAAATGCAATCGGTGGCAATGAGCAAATCGATCTCGCCCTCTGCGGCCAAGTCGGCGGGCCGCTCCTTGGATCGTGGCGCGAACGCCGATAGGAGAGTGGCCATGTCGTTGCGAAGATTCGGCAGTGTGCTGCGATTGCGGCCGGACCCAGTGACGAGTGCCGAGTGGATTCCAAGCGTCTGCGTCGCCCACGGAGAGAGATAGTCGAAAAGATAATGAGCGGTGTCGGCAAACGCGGTGAAGACGATGACTTTGCGATTGCCTGGATTCAATGGCCGGTCGATCTTGTTTTGGATTACTTGACGCAGGTCGGCGAGCTTGGCATCGCGCGGGGCGTCCACTTGCCGGGCAGCACTGAGCAGCGCGGAGAGGCGGTCACGGTCTTCGACGAGTTCCTGCCGCCAGCGAACACGGTCCACGTCTTGAAGCAGCACCTTTACCTTCTGACCGATCAATAGCGCCTCGAATTCGGCGTTGTCCACGTCGATATCTTGAATGTCGATTTCTTCGACGCTTTCGGCATGTTGGTCGATGCGGGCCAGCGTAGTTTCCACATCCCGCAGTTGACGCTCGATGGTGAGCGAGAAGGATGGAACGGAGCTTTCCATTCGCTTCAGGACGTTGACACGCAAGAGGTGGATGAGACTTTCTTCCCGGTCCGATTGCCGGAAGAGTCCCTTGCCGCCCTGGACGGGGTGGCTGTACTTGGCGTCGTAAGCGGCTTGCTTGTTCGGAAGGACGTAACGCAGGGGAGCATAGGCGCTGAGATTGAGCCGGCGAATCTCGTCGTTGATTTGCGCAATCGGCGCGAACTCGCGCGACAGGTCCACGTCGGCATAAATGTTGATCGGCCTCAAGCGTTCGGGGAACTTGCCGGTCTCATTCGTCCCGTAATACTTCTCGACATGGCGGCGCGACCTGGCAATCGTAAGCAAGTCGAGCAACTGAAAGTAATCGAAGCCGAGCATGTCCATCAGCCGAGCGGGTCGACGCTCTTCTTCATCCAGTTGCAGCCAAAGATTGAATTGCTTCTGTGCCAGTTGGATCGTGGAATCGATATTGGCGATACCGTGGCTTTTGAGAGCGTACTCGTTGCCTTCCGTGGCGAAGGCGATTTGGTTCTTGAGATCGGCCAGCCGATTGTTGACCGGGGTGGCGGAGAGCATCAGGACACGCGTCTTGACGCCATCCTGGATGATCTTGCGCATCAGCTTGTCGTATCGGGTCTCACCCCCAGCCCGCGGCGACTTCTTGTTGCGGAAGTTGTGCGATTCGTCGATGACGACGAGGTCGTAGTTCCCCCAGTTGACGTGGGTCAGATCGATTTCGCCCGAATGGCCGCCATCCCGCGACAAATCGGTATGGTTCAACACATCGTAATGAAAACGGTCGCCGGCGAGAATGTTGCGCCGGTCGTTGGCCTTATAGATGGTCCAGTTGTCACGCAAACGCTTGGGACAGAGGACGAGGACGCGATCGTTCCGCAGTTCGTAGTACTTGATGACCGCCAGGGCTTCAAAGGTCTTTCCGAGGCCGACGCTGTCCGCGATGATGCAGCCGCCGAACCGTTCGAGCTTGTCGATCGCGCCGATGACGCCGTCGCGCTGAAAGCGGAAGAGCTTCTTCCAGACTACCGTGTTCTTGATACCCGTCGCCGATTTGACGATTTTCTCTTCATCGAGTTCATCACCGAGGCTACGGAACAGGTGGAACAAACTCAAATGGTACGCCAACGACGGTGCGTGGTGATCGATGAACTCTCGCAATCGTTTGAGGAAAGTCTGTTTCGCGCCAAGTGAAGTGGCAGCGCCTTCCCACAACTGGCTAAACCACGACGCGAAGATCAAGGCTTCTTCGGGCAAGTCCGAATACTGGATGAGGCCGAGCTGATTGCCAGGGGTCAAGCCGAGCCCGGATGTCGTCAGCGGACAATTTCCGGTGATCGCAAACGTCGTATCGGAATCCGGGCGCCGAACAACGATAGTAGCCTGAGGCAAGTGGGATGGCGCTTCACGAACTTCACCCGATTCGCTCAGCCAATTTGAACAGAGCTTCGCCAACCAACGAACGCGCAATTGATTTCTGGCGCTCCGATCCACATCCGAGCCGTTGAGGGCCAAATCGCTTTTCTCGGGACTGGACAGCACCAAACGGCATTGAACCTGTTTGCCAACCAGTTCGCGGATCTGCGCGAAGCCAAAAAGTGAAAATTCAGGAGAAGCGACATCGAGCGAGCTGCCGGCGCCAGAATCGAATTGAGGATATCGAGTACCCGATCATTTCCGCCGTTCTTAATCAGTTTCATGATCGGGCGTACCATTCGCTCGTGCTAGTTGTAAATCGCTGCACTGCGTTCGATTGAGGGGCCCCGACACGTTCAGCGACGTGTGCGCCGCCAATCGTCTGGACAGATTCTAGTTCCTTAAGGGCGCTATCGGCAATGGCCAGAAATTTACTAGCATCGACGACATAGCCGTTAAGCGGGCGCCTGAAGCGATCTGCGCTTAGGAGGCCCTTCATCGTAGACGGTCACATCGAACACCATCGAATCGGCGTTGTAATAAATCGCGCTGGCAATGTTCCAATGGACGCGAGCCGCTTCCGCGACGTTGGTCCCGAAACGGGCGGCATAGCATGGGATACCGCTCAATGAAAACGGCTCGAAAAGCGAGCTCTCCGGGCAGGCCAGGAAACGGTGGTGCGCCTCCTCTTCGCCGGAACTAAAGGGCAGGTGGAGCGTCAACCCAAGATCACGGGTGGGAAAAACCGTTGCGGCATCGACAAACTGGCCGGCGCTGATCCGATCGGGGCCGCGCATTTCCATGAGGAACCGGTGGCCGCGCGAAATCAAGTAGTCCACGATGTACCGCAGGCCAGCCTCGATGGTGGGGAATTTTCTTGACCGATCGACGAATCCGATCGGTGTCACGATGTCGCCGTCCAACTGGTCGTCGTCGGCCCTTTCTTCGGGCAGTACGGCTAACGCTTTCTCTATCAGCTTTGCAACACGAATTGTCGGTGTTATCGAAACGCAATCGTCGTATTTGGACATGGGTTTCTCACGTAGGCGCATCATAGTTTGACTTGGTTTTCGTTCAACTTGGCTGATTCTACCCGCCATGCGCCCGACAATGCCAGGTTAGCAGGGATTCTTTTTGCAGATGGGATTCAGTCTTCTCGATGCCGAGGCCGAACCTTGCAGCTGGCCACCGGTGGAAAACGGGGATGCTTGGCGCGACCGAATTTACCGCCAATTTCGCCAAGCAATCAAAAAGTCGCCGGTTCGACGGCCGGTTTGTCTTCATGGTTTCGTATCGCATTAGATCGGATGCGATCCAAAATCATGAGCTTCTGCCAAATCTTGCTCGACAGCCCGGTCGCCAAACTTTCAAAATGATCCACCGCCGTTTGTGCGACTGAATCTGGGAAATCCTGCACGTAGAGTTGTCCGATCTTGCCGACTACCGCCAGCAATTCCGTGCAGTAATGCAGATAACGCTCCATGTCGTCAGCCGTCATCGGCCTTCCCGCTACGTCCAGCGGACGCGTCGGATTTTCAATCAGGTCGGGGTCTTTGGTCAACTGGTGCATGTCGATGACGTGAGCAACGGATCGTAACTCGTGGATTGCTTGAAGGGCACGACGACGTTTGAGACGAGTCTCCAAGGTGACCAGAAAAATTGCCAGCGCCGTCAGAGCTGCAGCACTACCTTTGGTCGCATCGAGGAATTGAAAGAGAACAAGCCAAAGCGGCGTCTTGTCTTCACGACCATGCAAATAAACGGCAGCGCCGGTGATCGCAGTCAGAAACACTGCCACCAAGCCGCCTTGCAACCAGCGATTTGGTTTGCTGATCCACTCGGCGCGAACCAGAGCCTTCCGCGTAATCTGCAGAACTTCATCGGCGACACTTCCGAGACCGGCACCGGGGAATCGCGCATCGATTCTCTTTTGGATCTTCTCCACCGTCGCGAGGAGCTTGTCTTTTTGAAGAATGTGTTTCATCGGCGATTAGCTCTCAAACGCATTCTAAAAGGGCGAAGAATTAAGCGCCTGCTCTAACAAGCAGTACTGGCGTTGCTCTATAGAATGCGCAGAATGAGGGCATCGCGGTACAGCAGGTATAGTAACTATTCGCTGATAGCCATCGCCAAAGCTATGCTCCAACATCTGGGCGCTCGCCGAGGCCGAGGCTTTCCCGTGCTTCCAGAGGATGCAGCATGCCGAAGCCAATTCGCGATTCTGCGGCAGGGTTGCAATTCACTCAAACTAACGAGCGCTATTCGCCCCAATCGCTCAAGACGCGATGGCAAGCGGTCGTGCAAGCGCTAGACGAACTAAACGATGTGTTCGACGTCAATAAGGATCCTCACGCGCTGAAAGCACCAATGGTAATCCTTGGGGAAGCGCTTTCAGCGGTCAATGTTTTCCCGAAAGACGATGTTCCAGTCGTTTCGCAAGCAGGCCAGCTCGGTAAGTCCTCACTCCGTAATGTCATTGAACAAGCTGCGAGGGGCATGTTGGCAAGCGGGATAGATTCGTGCTTGCGAGTTGCTTCCACGTGGAAAGATGGCTTTGCCCGGCCTTTGGAGTGGGTTAACGATTATGTCCGCTCGGTCATCCCGGACGACATGACAAGCCAGCTTGAGATTTGCGCAGATGCGGGCGAAGAGAAGAGGAGTAAAGTAACGAAATCTTCAGCACCGCGAAGGAATCCCGGGCGCAAACGCCTCACAGATTCGTCCGATGAGAAGAAGCGATTACGAGCAAACCTCTACGAAAACATCCGTGCAAAAAGTGAGGAATGGGGCATTGTCGGAAAGCAATTGCTCGAGCGACTGAAGGAGAACACCGAGATCGTCGAACTGGCAAAAGAAGCCGACGCAAAAATCGATCAAAAACTTATCAAGGCCGCTAACGAAGATAAACGCCGCCCGCGCAAGTCGCGCACGAAAGCCACCATCTCCACGAAATAGTATCGCCGGCATTTCGTGGCGAAATACTGTCAACTCCTGCCAACGCCGGTTTTCTCTGGTCAATTCGCGTCTGCATCGCGTCAATGTCTTCCACGAAATTGCGGCCACGTTACGATTCAATTTCGTGGGCGTTCAATATCTCCGTACGCGGGCGCACGACCCGCAATTCCTAAACGGAGGCAATCATGGCAAACGCAATTCCAACTCCCTCAGCTACTCGGGAACCCGGCTCCCCGTGGACTATCGACGATGCCGCTCGGCATCTCGGAATCAGCGATCGACATCTAAGGCGACTGGCCCACGAGGGCAAGATCGCCACAATCCGATTCGGCCGTAGACGGATGATCGCGGCAAACGAACTTGAACGTGTCGCACGCGAAGGTGCTTGAACGATTCGAACATCCACCCCCGATTGCGAGCAAGTGATTGCAAAGGGGTTAATCCCACAAGTTTGAGGTTCCTTATGTCGAACGATCAGCGAACACAGGCCGCCGCGTGGCATTCCCGATCCGACGAGCTGGCACAATGGACGCTTTGCCGTCTGGTCAACCGAATGGATGTTTGGGGAGCCTATGGCGGGGACGGAACATGGACCGCGCCAGCGAAAAATAATCGTGGTGTGAAAACACTCACGCTCGAAATCGTCCGCCAGCACTTTCAGGCAACCAGCCGCAGCCAAGTGATCGGCTTGCACAGCGGAAGCCCTGGCCCCGAGTCAACGGCGCTATGGTGCGCGGCCGACATTGATTCTCACACAGACGACGACAACCCCGAGGCGAACCTCGAAACCGCTCTACGCTGGCACAACCGAGCAATCGAATACGGTTTGACCCCGATGCTAACCGACAGCAACGGCAAGGGCGGCTATCATCTTCGCATTCTTTTTAGTGGCCCGATTCCGCTGCATGTAATGCATTGGTTCGCCCGCTGGCTGTTTCGCAACGAAGACGGCGCCGAGACCAAACACGAAGTTTTCCCTAAGCAAGAGAAACTTACCGCGAGCGGCGACGGTTCTTGCGGCAACTGGCTTAGGCTTCCTGGTCGCCATCACAAACACGATCATTGGACGCGCGTCTGGAACGGCGAGAGGTGGCTTTCGTCCAATGCCGCTGTTGAATACATCCTCTCAACGAAAGGCGACGATCCGTCACGTGCCATTGAACTCCATGCCGAAGCGATGCGGGAAACCGAGGCCGAGAAGGCTACCTACAAAGAAGCGATAACCAAGGCCGGATGTCTTGACGCGGAGCGGCACCGACTGTATGGGCTTGCCTCGCTTAGACGTGCCTGCGAACGGATAATCGCCGCGCCGGACAACTGCAAGCACGCTGCACTTCGCGATCAATCGTTTAGCATTGGTCACTTGCACCCGAACTACTTATGCGACCTAGACGAATGCCAACAGGCGCTTGAAGACGCTATTCGTCCACGTGCTGAAGACTTTAATAAAGCTCAAGCAACGATTCGGAGCGGCCTGAAACTCGGATCGAAGGATCCAAAGCCGCCGCTGCCACCGTTGCCAAAAGTTGCGTTCGGCAACGGCAATCACTCCAACCGAGACACAGAAAAAAAGCCAACAGCACCGCCGCCTCCCTATCGTCCGTTTCCGGTCCATTGCCTACCGATGCCACTTGCGGCCTACGTCGCCGAGGCGGCCGCCGCCATTGGCTGCGATCCTGCATTTGTCGCGCTGCCCTGCCTGGCGGTCGTCGCAAGTCTGATCGGTAACACGCGCTCGATCCGTTTGAAACAAGGATGGTTTGAGCCTTCGATTCTATGGGCAGCTATTGTCGGCGAATCCGGCACGCACAAGAGCCCTGCCCTAGCCGCCGCGGTCGATCCGATTGAAGCGATCGAGAAGCGTTTCGCGAAACAATTCGCCGCCGAGCACGCGGATTTTCGGCAAGAATTCCAGGAATGGAAGGATGCAGACAAAAATGAGCGCGGCGATGAGCCGAAACCGCCAATCCAACGGAGAGCAGTCATCAAAAACGCTACTATCGAAGCCGGCGCCAATGTGCTTAGCAACAACCCTCGTGGCGTTTTGTTGGCCCTCGACGAACTCGCAACATGGCTCGGGTCGTTTACGAAATACAAGGTGAAAGCCGGCGGCACCGACATGCAGCACTGGCTTGAAGCACACGGCGGTCGTGCGTGGATCATAGATAGAAAGACCGGCATTCCGCCAACGATTTTTATTCCTCATGTGGCCGTCTCTGTCACTGGCGGCATCCAACCTGCGATACTCGCAAGCCAGATGACCGGCGAGCATTGGTCATCCGGTTTTGGTGCTCGCCTGTTGCTGGCATGGCCGCCTCGATGCGCAAAGGTTTGGACTGAAGCCGTAATTGATCCAGACACTGCCGCCGCGTATTCGTCGTTGCTCGAATCGCTTCTTAGCTTGCAGTTCCGCGAACACGATGGTGACAGCGGACCGCACCAACTGACACTGTCCGCCGATGCGAAAACGGAGTGGGTCAAATTCTACGACGCATGGGGCAGCAAGCAGGCGAACGCCGAAGGCAACGCCGCTGCCGCATTCAGCAAGCTGGAAGGATACGCCGCGCGGTTGGCATTGATTCATCACGTTGTTGAAAAGTGTTATCGCGGCGAAGACGACCTCACTCCTGTTCAAGCGGCCAGTGTCCGGGCTGGCGTCGAACTCGTGCAATGGTTCGCTGCCGAGGCCGAACGAATCTATTCGCTGCTTTCTGAATCCGAAGAACAGGGGAACTCTCGCCGCCTTGCCGAAATGATCCGACTTCGTGGCGGACATATTACGACCCGCGAGCTTCAACGAAGCAACCCAGCAAAGTACGTTACGGCCGAAACAGCCGAGGCCGCGCTCGAAGATCTTGTCGCCGCCGATTTCGGATCATGGCGAGTTGATGAAGCTGGTCAAAAAGGCGGCCGCCCCGTTCGTCGATTCATCCTTCACCCGACGCCTGACAAAACTGACATAACCCTTTCAGAGTCGGACGAGGGTTTTCAACAAGCGCCTGACACAACCTCCCAACCGGAAATCAAAATCCCGATTTTCCCGACAAATCATGAGGTTCTGTCAGTTGTGTCAACAGTCGGGTTGAAGCATGAGAAGAAAAATGTATCGGCACCCAGAAACGAGACCGGAGAGGTTCTGTCGGGCAACGGCACGAAAGCCGCATCCCGTCGAAGGATAATCAAATGAGCGATTTGTTCCAACTGTTGGTAGAACTCCGCCGACGTGGATTCGTCCTCGAAGAGAACACCGCGGATTCGATCATCATCGACGGCCCGGAATTTTTGACCGAAGACGATCTCGATCAAGCCGCGAAAGCGATCAAGCCTCATCGGGCATGGTTCGCGTGGATACTGGCAATCGAGCGAATCAGTGGTCGTCGGGTTGTAGGCATGACCACATGCGTACGATCAGGAAAACGACTATTTACCTTCGGCGTTTGAAAGTGCTGAAAGGCACGTGACCGAAGCAGGGAAAAATAAACATTAAGTGCTGAGTGCAACCGGCTTCAAGCTTACATACATGAACTTTATAAAGAGGGTAGGATGCACGATAAAGCGGTCGCAATAAAAAAAATGCTTGAAGCCAGGCGAGATGGTTGCAGCTTACGAGAGTCTGCCGAGTATGCTGGCGTCCACCTGGCGACACTTTGCCGATGGCAGGTGGCAGATCCCGGCCTGCGTATGAAACTGGAACGAGCCGCTGCCAAGGTGCGACGACTTCTTTCTCTTTGCAGCTTGCTTCCACGGCCGGCAGTTCAATGGCATCCAAATTGTCCAATCTGCGGTAATCATGTTGAAATCTTGACGGCGGTCAGATGGGCGAAGTTTTGGCGGTGCAGCCAGTGGCCTTCCTGCCGCTGGGCAAGCTGGCGCCCGCGAGTAATGGCGAATTGCAAAAAATGCGGAGGAGTACGCTACTGGTCGCATAGCCGAAAAAGCATTTGGTGCAGCAAATGCAAAATGCGAATATTGCGCCCTCAGCGCCCAAAAAGGGGGGAAAAGCTCTGGAATCTCGCTAATCGCTAAATGACTACATTTTCGAATGGTTTGTTTTTTCACGTGGTTCCATCGGCTCTGAGTAATCGCGACGTTCGACATGCGGGTTCATAGCTAAAAACCGCTTAGCAAGTCAAGCAAGCTAGCGTGAGTAAGAATCGTGAATCCGACGTACAAGGCATTACGGCAGGAAAGCAAAATGAGCAGCCGTGACACTGGTGCCGACAAACGAGTGAGCGCACTCCCGCCTGACGATCTGTTCCGAGTAGAAGCCCTGCGGCTTTCAAAGCTATCGGCTCACGAGCGTAAACAGGCCCTGGCAGTGCATCAACGCATCGCCGATGATGCTCGATTTTCTCTTGCTACGCGAAATCATGCTCGGCACGTTGCCGACACACTTGAGTCATTGGCCAGAGCCATAATTAAGGCGAGAAAGGTTTCTTAACGAATCTTTTGACGGACAACGAAAGGTGTGTTAAATTATTCTTGTGACCTAAGAACGTGCATTGCGAGGTTTTTATCATGACCGACATTATTGCTTACTACCGCGTCAGCACTGCAAAGCAGGGGCAAAGCGGATTGGGGTTGGAAGGTCAAAAGGCAGCGGTCGAAGCGTATGCGAAACAGACAGGCGCCCGCATTCTGGCGAGCTACCGAGAAGTTGAATCGGGCAAACTTGCCGAAAGGCCGGAACTGGCGCGTGCTATGTCTCATGCGAAGCGGAATAAGGCAACGCTGATTGTTGCCAAACTCGACCGGCTTGCAAGAAATGTCGCGTTTTTGTCAAAATTGATGGAAGCAGGCGTTGACTTCATTGCCTGCGATAACGCGGCAGCGAACAAGCTGACGGTACACATCCTCGCAGCAGTAGCGGAAGATGAGGCGGAACGGATCTCCGCTCGGACGAAGGCCGCCCTACAAGCGGCTAAGGTTCGTGGGGTTCAGCTTGGCTCTGCCCGACCGGGCCATTGGGACGGCCGCGAGCAGGCCCGGATCGACGGACTCGCCAAAGGGCGAATTGTAGCTGCCAAAGTCGTTTCAGCAAACGCGAACGAAGCTTACACGGACTTGGCTCCTGCAATGAAGCAATGGCGAGATGAAGGAATGGCGCTTCAGGCCATTGCCGACAGGCTGACCGCCGAAGGACATACGACCCGTCGGGGAAAACAGTGGAATGCGGTCCAGGTGATGCGAGTCCTCAAACGTACTGTGTGAAAGTTTTCAGATGCCGGGCATTATGCCTTGCGACGCACGACGCTTCGCACTGCCAATAGTTTTCGACAAGGAGCTTTTTGTAATGGCATCCCTTAGCACCGACAAGCAAGGCAATCGCCGTATTCTGTTCATCAACCCCGCCGGCAAGCGAAAACCGATCTATCTCGGAAAGATACTTAAGAAAGACGCCGAAGGGATCAAGCGGCGGGTGGAAATGATACTGTCGGCCCAAGCATCGAGATCGGCGATTGACATTGACACGGCTACCTGGATCAAGGGGATAGGCGACATCTTAGCTGCCAAACTTGCTGCTGCAGGTTTAATTGAACCGCGCGGAAGAGCAACTTTGGGCGGTTTTATCCGTGAATATATCGATGGGCACACCGACCTTAAGACAGGGACTCGGTACAATCTCACAATCGCATTGGACCGAATCCTAAAGTTCTTCAGTGCACATGTACCTTTACGCGATCTGACTCCTGCTGACGCTGATCGCTGGTTGATATGGTTGAAGGCGAATTACGCCGAAGCTACTGCTGCAAGAACGCTGAAACATGGCCGCCAGTTTTTCCATGCCGCCCGCCGCGCGAAGTTAATCGATAACAACCCGTTTGAAGGCATCAAGCCTGGCCGGATGGATAATCCCGACCGTTTGCGACTAGTCAGTAAGGACACCATTGAAAAGATTATTGACTCCTGTCCGAATCTCGAATGGCGCGCTATCGTTGCACTCGCTCGTTACGGCGGGCTGCGAACCCCGTCGGAGACGCTGAAACTCACTTGGGGCGACATCCTTTGGGATGAAGGAAAGTTTCGTGTTCGTTCCCCGAAATTGGAACATACCGCAAACAAAGGAATTCGGTGGGTTCCGCTATTCCCGGAACTGTGGCCACACCTCGAAGCTTTGTTTGACGCTGCTCCGGTTGGATCCGTTCACGTCATCTTGAAGACAAGAGATTCACGTGTCAACCTACGGACCCAGTTAGAACGAATTTTGGCCAAAGCTGGGCTGGATTGGATTGGCAAGCCTTTCCAAAACATGCGAGCTAGTCGAGAAACAGAACTTGCTGCCGAGCACCCTTTACACGTAGTCACGGCTTGGATCGGCCACTCTGCAGCGATCGCGATAAAGCACTACCTGCAGGTTACTCCAGATGACTTCGATCGAGCGTCAAAGGGAAGCATTAAACCAGCGCAAATTCCAGCGCAGACTGCAGCGGAGTCTAATGGATGGGGACGGACAGAGGGGGCGACCAAAGATCGACAAATGGCTGAAAATGCAATGAATACCGAAGGGGACCTCTCAGGGCCGGTACTGTCCAGAAGTACACACTACCCGACTAGGATTCGAACCTAGACGAAGAGAGCCAAAATCTCTTGTGCTACCATTACACTATCGGGTAAGAAATGCCGTCAGGACATTTTATGGAGTTGGACTTGGAAGGCCAACTGCTCGAGTTGGATCGCCAAGTCTACATTAACTAATCGCACGCCGGCGGGCAAGCGCAAAATCGTCGGGGCGAAGTTCAAAATCCCGCCGATTCCCGCAGCCACGAGAGCATCAGCCACCGACTGGCCGGCCTCGGCCGGTACGGTCATCAGGGCCAGTTCGGCCTCGGTTTCTTCGATGAGGGCTTTCAACTCGCTGAGCGGTTGAACGGCCAATTTCTCGATTCGTTGGCCGATCTTGTGGGGGTCGGCATCGAATAGACCCACGATCTGGAAACCTTGTTCGCGAAATCCGGGATAACGGAGCAATGCTCGCGCCAAATTGCCGACGCCCACCAGCACGGATCGCCATTCGCGGTTGATGCCAAGCGCTTCGCGGATTGCGGCAATCAATTCGGAAACTTTGTAGCCAATCCCCGGTTGGCCGAGCCCGCCGAAGTAGCCCATGTCTTTGCGCACTTGAGCATCGCGCAGGCCGAGCGCTTCGGCGATCTGACTGCTGGAGACTTTCTGAACGCCCTCACGGCGCCAGCCATCGAGACAGCGTAGATAAAGACTCAGCCTGCCGGCGCTGTGCGCGACAACTTCTGTTCGCCGTTGAGTTCAACTTCCGAAACGGCTTCCGTACTGCGGGAACGCGGCATCGATCTCTCCGACCGGCCTATGGCTTCGTTCACTCGCCCCAAGTGACCGGGATGACCAGCACTTGAGGCGGATCCGATAGGTGTATTTTAACAGTAGCCGAGCCCTTGCGGTCATCTTTCCCGGCGGCAATAGTGATAGCGAGATGAGAGGCGGCGCCAAAGCCCGACGAGGTGGTGGCAAGATACACTGCTTTAACTGCGGCATGATCGCTTTCAACTCGACCGATAGGCCTGCCTCTGGTTATGGAGACGACGCCACGCACTTCATCTTGTCCCTTCGCCAGCCGTAAATCGAGTTCCGCAGGCGAAGCAATGGCTAAGTCAGGCGATTTCTTCGTCACCAAAATCGGCACTTGCAGGTGCTTGTATTCGTCATCGTCCGTCTTGATGATCAGCGTTTCGCTCGACTCGCCGACAGGAAATGATTCGAGAATCTTCACCTCGATTTCCTGAATGCGCGCGCCGTTGGCGCCAGAGCGAGCATCGGGCAAATCAACCTTCACATGCTTCGATGAACAGGTGGCGCTAGCCACGCGCAACGGTTTATATCGGCTATCGGTTACGGTGATCGTATGGCTTGCTTCCTTGGTCAGCGTCAAAGCCAGCGCTACCGGTTCGATGGTGATTTCGCGCACAATAGTTGCATTGATTCGCAGTTCCTGTTCACCCGGCTTGTCGCCATGATAGCGAACGACCGTCTTCCAGGAATTGGGCCCGCTCGCTTGAGAAAGCGTGTTCACATCGATTACCAACTCCGCGCTTTCACCGGCCGGGATCGCCATGCGACTCACTCGCGGCTTGAGGCAGCCGCAGCCCACGGCAACTTCGTCAATTGTCAACGGAAGAGTCGTCCGGTTGTGCAGTCGAAAAGTCTGCGACAACGGCTTGCCTGCTTTGACGCCCCCTCGATCGACTACCGGGGCATCGACAAGCCGCTGCTCGCTCTGGCCAGGGAACATTGCTGCCAGCGAAAAGAGTAAAATGGTATTCATACGCGCTGATGCTTATCGATCTTCGTATACGTTTGCAAGATCAAGCGGTGGGTCAGTGTATGTAGGCGAGCCGAGCAGTATCGGCGAGCCGGAAGCGTGAGCGACCGGAGTTACAGCTTGAGGCTTTCTCCGGTCGCTTACGCTCTCGGCTCGCCAAATGCCAGAATTTGTTCGTGCTCTCGCCTATGCTTAGGGCCAAGAAAACATGCCACGCGCTCAGATCCCAAGAACGATCAGTTTGATGCGCCCGCCATCGATTGATGGAGTTGGCGTGTTTCGCATCAGCGCGCCGCGCGAATCGGCCCTTTATGTTTTCCATGAAATCCGTTGCGATATCGGCGGCCGGGGTTTTGCCGTCCACCGCTTGGGCCTGGGCAACCTCTACCACGTTCGCATTGGTCAAGCGACGGAGTGCTCGTGTGAATGCCTGGGCTTCCTCCGTCATGGCCGGTGCAAGCATATCCTAGGTCTGCAAGCGCTCGAGCGCAACGGCGATTTATAGAACAGGCCGGGATGCCTTATCGGTAGACAGCATTCGGGCAATTTTTTGTATTGAGCCTGAAAGGCTCATTCTGCCAGCCCAGGCCGAGGTCCCTGAAAGGGACGAAGGCCTGGGTAGGCAACGACCACATGATTCGGCCCTGTAAGGGCCGTTCCCGCTGAATTACTTTCGATTCCTTTGTCCAAAGCAATCAACTTTCTAGTATTCTGATCGGCAAAAACGCGTTTTATCGAGAGGTTGCCGATGAACGGCCCTTTCAGGGCCGAAGAGTGACGGTTACTCATGAACCCAGGCCTCCGACCCGGCAAGCCGGGTCTCCGGCCTGGGCTGGTAGAATGAGCCTTTCAGGCTCAAAACCGTGGGCAAATTGGGCTGTGTGTAACGATGAGGCCGCCCCACTTTCGCCCTCCTTGTGGCGGCAGGCCTCCCGGCCTGCCGATCTGCTCGAACAGGCCAGGAGACCAGTTCCCAAGTTGATCAATAGATCCGGCGCGCACTTTGCATATTTCAAAAAAACATTTCCAACTCAAACTACAGGGGTGCAATCATGCCTCGTGGAGATAAATCGAGCTACACCGATAAGCAAAAACGTCAGGCGGAGCATATCGAAGAGGGCTATGAAGACCGTGGCGTGTCCGCCGACGAAGCCAAAAAGCGCGCTTGGGCCACGGTTAATAAAGAAACCGGCGGCGGCAAGAAGTCGGGCAGCGGTCGGGGCAAAGCCGTCAGCCATGCGTCGAGCAAAAAGGGAGGTGCAGTTGGCGGGGCAGCTAGCTCCCAGCGGACGGCGGCCCAACGCTCTGCCTCAGCTAAGAAGGGCGCCGCCACGCGCAAACGCAATGCGCAGGCACGTTGAACTGGTTATGTTCGCCCAACTTCAATTCCGGAAAAAATCGATCCATCTAAGTGTAACCGCCTTCGGGTTCTTCTCGAAGAAGGACGCGGGCAGAGTAATCTTCGAAATAGCCTGCTTTGAGCGGCGCACTTTTGGCTTGTGTGCCATCATCGTTGAAGATGCCAGGGGACAGCCACAACGGACTGCTCTTATCTAAGATGGTCTCGTCTTTTCCTTCGCGTTTTGAGCCAATAAACATCGGTGCGCCTCCATAAGAAGAGGCCGTTATCCCGGTTTCGAGAGTAAATTGATCGTTCGATGCTGAAAATTGCTCCAGGCTTTTCAAGCGAAGCCGCACTTCGACCTTCTTCGGCCATTGTTCTTCCTGGCGTCCGATCTGGACGCGCCCGATGCCGCCCTTGCTGGTTATGGTGAATGTTGTCTTCGCTGAATTGCCTTTGGCTTCCGCATCATCGGCCGCGTGCTGGAAAAGATAGTTGAATTTGTCCACGGGCTTCTCGTCAGCATGAAGTTGATGCGACGCTAGCCGGGTCAGGGTGAGGGTTAGCGCGAACAAGAGTAAATGCCGTATTGTCATGGTGTAATCCTACGCCTAATCGACGCAACCAAAGAAAAAGCGCCTTAAGCGATCTTGAATTGAATGCGCCAGCTACGATAATTCTGAATACGCATCCATTTGCCGGGGTGGCGGAATTGGCAGACGCGCCAGCTTGAGGTGCTGGTACTCGCAAGGGTGTGCAGGTTCAAGTCCTGTCCCCGGCATTTCGTTCAGCTGTGTTTGTGGGAACAGGCCTCCCGGCCCGTTCGAAGCAGTTCGCAGCGCGGCTGGCAAACAAAGAATCGTTCGTTTTTCCACGATTTTCTCGCAAAGGGCCTTCTGGAAATATTTCCAGAACGGTCCGTGAAAACCACGACAATCTTGATTTTGCATCGAGCTACGGTCCGGCTTCATGCTTCGAGTATAAGCATTCGGTGTTAAGGCATAGCCCGAAGACCTCTCGCTATACGGCCTCGAACGCGCCTCGGCGCTATAACGACTTATGATCATTTAGCGGTTTGAGCACTGATTCCAAAAACCGAAAATACTTCGGATCTTCGGCGCTGAAACAATTCCCGTCCCCCGCCCATATACGCTCTCGTCAACTCATCCTTCGCTTGATCAACATTTCCCAGCGCAAATTGCGACTGTCCTAATCGAAGATGAATAAAGCAATTTCCAAGACCATCCGGACATCGCAGCGCATTCGAGAACGCTGAAGCGGCATGGTTGAAATCAAGCACTTGGAAATGAGCATCACCGATTGCAGACAAAATCCAAGTGGCCGCTTCCCAATCTTCCTTCGGTTCCGGCACGAGTCCCCACGCTTCATGATAATTTTCTAAGGCGGTTTCAATGTCGTTGGAAGCTTTCAAGTCATCACCCTTGCGACACAATTCGGTGATTCTCGCGTGAAGGCTATCGCTCAACGAACTCATAATTTAAACCCTTAAACGTGCCTCATTTTTCATCACGCGTTTTCCCACGATTTAATTGGGTTTTCGCTTATGGAAATATTTCCATAAGCGACAGTTTTAGAATGATAACTTAATGAACGTTTGAACTTTTGCGCTTTCTTCCGTCGCTGGCGCGTCTGGCTAACAAAACCTTGCATCTATATTAGCTTAGGGGAGTCGCTGAAACTTTTTTTGAAAGCGTCAGCGCCAGGCGATCAAGGCGCTGCCTGCAACGATCAACGTTCCGCCGACTGCGTGCTGCCAGCTTAATTTTTCGCCGAGG
Organism: uncultured Planctomycetota bacterium; assembly: GCA_963718635.1. Lineage (GTDB taxonomy): Bacteria > Planctomycetota > Planctomycetia > Gemmatales > Gemmataceae > JAIOQJ01. The sequence goes on from OY970367.1 coordinate 2,226,830, forward strand.
AAGATCGCTGCCAACAAGATCGCGACCACAACGCTCAGTTTATCGATCGGCGCCACTGATGATGCCTCGCCCAGCTGCAGCGCCCGGAAGTAGCAGAGCCAAGAGCAACCTGTCGCCAGGCCCGAAAGAACGAGAAATAGAATCGTTCTCGAAGAAGGAAAGGCCAAGGCATCGCTTGCCGAGAAAAGAACGATGCCCCAAACCAGCACCAGGACGACTGTGGTGCGAATGGCGGTAGCAAGATTGGAATCAATTTCTTTGGTGCCGGCCTTTGCGAGAACGGCCGTGATGCCGGCGAATAAAGCGGAGAGCAGCGCCCAATTTAACCAGTTCATGGTGAAGGCTCACCCGGAAGTCTAACGACTTCCGCTACGCTTCGTTTTTTAGACCTCATCGTAACGGAACTCGTTAGACTTCCGGGTCAGCCCTTAAGTATGGGCTCTCCCGGAAGTCTGATGACTTCCGCTACGCTTCGCTTTTTAGACCTCGTCGTAGCGGAAGTCGTTAGACTTCCGGGGGAGACCCGTCGTAGACTTCCGGGTCAGCCCTTAAGTCTAGGCACTCCCGGAAGTCTAGCGACTTCCGCTACGCTGCGAGCGGATGTTACTCTTTGACGCCCATGGCTTTGATTGGCACGTTCAAGGTTGTTGCATCCTCGCCTTCCGTTTGTATCGAGAGATCACGGGCAATTACGCCAGCCTGCTTCGGCTTGATGGTCACCGTCAGGATATGCATCGCCTTGGAGTCTTTGCTCGGGTCCGAAACTGTGACGAGCGCGTCGGTTCCCAGCACCGATTTGATCTTGAACGGCTTCGCGCCTTTCAGGGTTACTTTCTGTTCGACGCTGTCGCCGATTTTGATGTCGCCCAGCGTGAGCAATTCAGGAGTTGCCGTCACCGGCGCACCCACTTCAACGGTCAACGGAACATGAACCTTGGCCACGTTCAAATTGTTGGTTGTCAGGTTGATATGCGTGTACCATTTGCCAACCGGCAAATCGGATCGAAGCGTTCCGGAAATCTCAAAGGTCACTTCCGCTCCGTTGCGCTTGACTAATTTGGCTTCAGGCTTTACGAAGTTGCTGTCGGCTTGAATTTCCGTAATGTTCCAATTTGGGTCGCCGAGCAGCGTGATCTGCAGCGAACCCTTCGCTTCGTTGCCTTTGCGAACGGTATCAAACGCAATCGTGTTTGGCGACATGGAAAGCTCTTCCCGGCCATTCGCCAACACTTGCAGGGAGATTTCTTCCGGCTGCGGTGAAGAAATACTGACGTATATGGTCACCGACTTAGGCCCGGAGAAGCGGCGTGAATCCATATGAGCGCTGATGTACGAACGCTCGCCGGGCTTCACCTGCGTTACGGGTGAGGATGCGGAAACGCAGCCGCACGAAACGCGCACACCGCTGATGGTAAGTGTCTCTTTGCCGCCGTTGGTGAACTGAAAATAGTGGACCAGCGTCGGCCCGCGCGGCGTAGCGCCGAAATCGTGGACCTTTTGTTCGAAGTACGACTCCGCTGACGCCTGGCCAATTGAGGCCATGCTGAATAGCGCGAGTAAAACCATCGTGTGACGAAACATCGCTCCCTCTTCACTGCTGCGTTGTGCGGCCGATGACACCCCGATATCATCCGCCACTCACTGGTGTCTCTCTACTCCAATGGTATGCGATTTTTCCGGTGCTTGTTGAGTGGTTTCGTACAATCTTGGCCGGAATACCCATGACCTCGGAGTGGAGAATCGGCAAGCGCCAAAGAGTCTTCCTAGTGAGCCGCCTCAACGCCATGCCCTTTGCTGTTATAGCCGGGTTGTTTTAGCTCTTCGACAGCGCTTGCCACAAAACGACAGCATCGGTGAACGACTGTGTTCGGTCGTGACGATTCTTCGTTTCTTTGGGGTTGGCAAACAATCTGTAACCGTTGAGCGCCGCTACAAGCCTGAAGCGCCAGCGAAGAGCAAAACTCTTCGCTGGCGCTTCAGGCTTGAGGACGCGCCAACCCTTGCGCGAGCCTGCAGGGCGAGCGAACACCGAATATTCTTCGCTGGCGCTTCAGGCTTGTGAAGGCTCGTCGATGAGAAATGCGCTTTCGTTTACTGCTTGCGCACGTTGCCTGCAGAATTGCGAAGCACGGCTCTGCGGGTTGCGTCACTAATCTTCATTTGGGCGGATGGCCGCGTCCTGCCTCAGGCAGCGTTAGAAATCCCCAGCGCAGCGCTTGATCCTGTGTGTAATTTTTACCGACCGTCAAAGCCGTGACCGCTTTCGCCATTTCGTAGCCGAGATAGAATGCGTGCGCCACATCGAGTTTCGGGTCATTACGACTCATTTCTTCAAAGAGTGCAAAGGGGTCCGTCCCATGAATGTAGATAGCACCGTTGATGACGTGGATTTCGCCGCGCTCTAAGAATAATCGATAGTTGCGATCGGTGATATGGCTCGCCAGTTCCAGCAGGCCTTCCGCGCCGACTTCGTACAATTTTGGATCGCGTAAGAGAAGCAATTCTGGCTCAAGATGTTTTGGCAGCACCTTCGAGCGGACGGCATGATAGACCAGTCTCCGGGCCAGATCGAATTCTTTCACGGCGGTACGGCACCATCCGATTACCTCCGTCGTCAAAACGCTGCGGACTCCGAGTTCCTGACAGAAGCCAGCTAGCAGAACATTGATCCCCGCGGAATCGACGTCGGTCAATTCCGTTAAATTGCCCACTCCCATCATTATTTCCGCGTCCGGGTAACGCCGGCGCGTTTCCAGATACCTTCCAAGCGAGGCAGCGAAGCCAAAGCCGATCGGCTCGATCACCGGGTCGATCCGGAAGCGCATGCGTGCCTTGGCTAAAGCTTCGGTCGTGCGATGGAGGCTATCGAGATCGCTAGGCGTATCCGGTATCGCGACGACTTCGATATCGCCATACGACTCCGGCCACCGTAAAGCCTGTTGGATATTTGATCCATTGACGCTCAAAACCAATTCCGCGCCGGCAGCCAAGGCCAGGCGCACTTCTACTTCATTGAAGCTATCAACGGATACGCGAAGGCCTTGATCGCGCAACCGTTTGACGGCGTCGCCTACCCCCACCCAGGGTGGGCCGGGATCGCAGCCGATGTCGATGATGTCGGCGCCGCTCTTCTGATAGCCCAAGGCAAGCGCGTCGAACTGGGAGGCATTCAATTGAGCGGCATGGTTGATCTCAGCCAGTATCTCGATGTCGTAATGGCCGTAATCCGGTGGCCGGCCCTGCTTTTTGCCGAAGTGTTCCGGAAGATCGCGCATGTCTTTCGGGCCCCGTTCGACCGTGATATGCGAAGCAACCCGCAAACTCGAAAGATCTCCGCGACAATAACCTGGAAGGATAATGCGTTCACAATTTTCGGGGATGATCAAATGCCTTGCGACCCAATCAACCGTCAGCAAAGCCGCAACCGTAATGGGCATGACGGCGACTTCCGCCTCAAAATGGGCTTCCGCAGCCAATTCGGTCAACATACGTCTCAACGCCGGTTCCGCGAGTTTTCCGGTTACGAATAAGATTCGGGGGGGTTGAGACATGAATCAGCACCGGCGACGCCTTCGGGTCGGTCCTATGCAAATTTATCCATAGCGTGTGATGTTAGCCGCGACGCGGAGGCTTTGCGCAGCGGAGCGCTTTCTTCAGGCAAGCGCTCCGCTGCGCAAAGCCTCCGCGTCGCGGCTAACCAACTCTTTGAATCGTGTAAAAAATGCCTCTTCAATCCACAAAGGGATCAGCGCCAATATCGCCTAACTGTTCCGTCCGTTGCCGGTGGTAGAACATCATGTCGAGCCGTTGGCGGTAATGTTTCTTCTCGGTCAGTCGTTGCGCTTTGCGGAAAAGAGGACGATAGACAATCCAATCGGCGAGCTTCCCGGCGCGGCCGATGGCTTCCAACTTTTCCTGAGCTTCCACGCCGAGCGCTTCGAGAATTTTGTCTTCCAGCGAAACGAAGAACTGACCGCTGCCCGGGTCGCCCTGTCTCCCGGCACGACCGAGCAATTGCCGATCAATGCGCAAGGTTTCATGGCGTTCGGTGCCGATGACATGAAGCCCTCCCGCTTGCACAACCAGATCGTGCTGCTGCTGCCAATGCGATTGGAGCATATTAATGAACTGCTGCTTATCCTCTTCTTTAAGGTTTGAGGCGTCTCGCGTTCCCTCTAATTCCTTGGAGATGTTCCCTCCGAGGATAATGTCCGTACCGCGACCGGCCATATTAGTGGCGACGGTTACGGCGCCCAGTCTGCCTGCCTGCGCAACGATGTCGGCTTCCTGATCGTTATGCTTGGCATTGAGAACTTGATGCTTCACGCCGGCCGTCTTCAGCCGCGAAGAGATCGCTTCCGATTTTTCGACCGAGCGCGTGCCGATCAAGACGGGCCTACCTTTCGCTTGCATCTCGGCAACCTGCTTCACGATGGCATCGAATTTGGCGTCTTCCGTCGGATAGACGGCATCGGGAAATTGCTGCCGGATGACAGGTCTATTGGTGGGGACAGCCACTACCCAGCGGCGGTAAACCCGGCGCAACTCGCGAAAGTTTTGGACGAGCGTGCCGCTCATGCCGCTGAGGTGATCGTACTGGCGAAAATAACTCTGAAAGGTCACCTGGGCCGCATGATCGGCGGCCAGATGGATCGGGACGCCTTCTTTGGCTTCAACCGCCTGGTGCAACCCTTCGCGCCAATGCCGGTCAGGCATCGGCCGGCCGGTGCTCTCATCGACGATGACGATCTTCTCTTTCAAAATGATGTAATGATGATCGAGCACGAACCGGCGATGAGCGTGCAAAGCCCGTTCAACTGAATCAAAGAGCTTATCCATCGCCTGCGAGTGCGGCCCGACTGGCGGATTGGAATAGCGGGCATGCTGCTTGCCTTCTTCAGTCAATTCGATCTTATCTTTCTTCGCATCGTATTTGAAGTCGCCGCTTTGCAGTTCCTTTGCTACGCTGTCCGCCCAATGATACATCACCGATTCGTCTTTCGAGGCCATGCGGGTTGGAGCGCTGATGATGAGCGGCGTTCGGGCTTCGTCGACAAAGATGCTATCGACCTCATCGAGCAACGCGCAGAAGTGCCCGCGTTGCACGCGCTGATCGTTTCGCGCTGGCAGGGCGCCTTTCGTCCAGGCAGTCCAAAAAGGCGTCTGCGAAACTTGCCCGCCGACTTTCTTCAGGCGATCGCGTAGAAAATCAAAGCCGAACTCAGAAGCGGTGCCATAGGTAATGTCGCGTTGATAGGCCTCGGCGCGGGCGGCATCCTCCATCTTCATCTGCAACACGCCGACGGTTAAGCCAAGCAGGTTGTAGACCGGGCTGAGCAGTTCCGCATCGCGCTTGGCGAGATAGTCGTTGACAGTGGCGACATGAACGCCCTTGCCGGCCAAGGCATAAAGAAAGGCCGGGAACGTGGCGGTCAACGTCTTGCCTTCCCCGGTTGCCAATTCGACCAAGGCCCCTTTGAACATGGCCACGCCGGCGGCCAATTGGACGTCAAAGGGTCGCATTTTCAGCGCGCGCTGCACGGCAACGGAACAGAGTCCAAAGCCTTCAGCCACAAAGGCCGTGGTGCTATCGCCGGCGCGAGCTCGGCCGCGCAGGCTATCAGCACGCTGGCGCATTTCGGCATCGGGCAAATCCTGAAACAGTTGCTCGAAATGCCGAATGCGCGGAATGAGCAACGAAGCCCTTGACAGACGGCGTTGCCACGGCAGCCCAACTTTCGCCAACAGCCGTTGATTGAACGGGGACCCAAGCCGACTGGAGTCGGTAGAAGACGATCGCGGTGGTGCAGTTACGGTATCCAAAAGCGGGCCTCCTCTACTGCCTAGTATATAGGCCAAGGAGCACACGTTCGTCGCCAGATACGGTTCGGTTCTTGGGCTCGCCGCCCCCCCCTCGCCGGGGTGCATTGCACGTTCGTCACCAGATCCCGTCCGGTTCTTAGGCTCGCCGCCACCCTGCTCGCCTCCTCAGCCCGGAGCGATAGCAGAGAAGGAAGCCCCTTTCCAAGCCTTTCCGAAACCCATAGACAGAATGATGCGCATTGCGCGCCCCTAGCTCAACTGGATAGAGCATCGGTCTTCGGAACCGAAGGTTATAGGTTCGAATCCTATGGGGCGTATCTCACCTATTTGTACAGTGCTTGCCATTCGTTGACATTCCTTGCTTTTCCCGTGATTCCGTCAATTCTGGTCTAACGCCGTCAGCTACAGGCTGCGCCGGATTGTGCGCCGCCTCGGTTCCAAGTTGCAGCTTTGCTGAAGTCGGCATCGGTCACTTGCAGATAGGGTCTCGCGGCAATTGGTGCGCTGTTGCCGATCCAGTTGCAAACAACGTGCGTTGGATGTTCTTTTATTAGCTCCGTTTCGCGGCTCGAACGCATATTTTGAAATGGTTTGGCCCACGGTAACAAACCGGCCCAGTAAATAATCCTCTCGAATGTGGTTCTTAAATTCGTCTCGTGACTCCGGCTACGTTGAATGACATAAATGTCCCCTTCGACCGTGGCTTTCGAGGCTACTTCAAGGTAGGGCCGCAGTTCTGGGAAGATTGGAACAATCCGACGACGCAAAAACCGAGTGACACTTGCAATCGGAGAAAAGGAGGTTGAAAGAGTCTCATGGCGCCCGCGGAATCAGGGCTTGGGACTTTTCAGAAAAGCCTCGAGTTCGACGTGATTGACAGTGAATAGTCGCGGCATTCGACGGAGCACGGCCTCGTCTCGTTTGGGCTGATAGTCGCAATAGAGGACCTCTACGGGTAGTTTTGAAAGTGGCTCGAGACTTTCGACAGCGCATCCGAGACAATTGAACGTGTCCAACCTCGTCATCTTGCGGAGCGGTGTCAGGTCTCGGACCGCCGACCGCGAAACGGTCAGATACTTTAGACTGGTCGGCAGCCCATCGACCGAGTCGATTTTGGTTTCACCCGCTTCCAACTGCAAGAGCCCGCGCATCCCTTTGACCACCTCGAAATTCTGCAGGTTTGGATTGCCGTGAAGAAAAAGCACACCTAGGCCGAGACCGGCCAACGGCGAAATGTCCGTTAGCTTGCCCTTGCCCATCTGCTCGCGTCCGACAGCGTAAAAAGTCTTCAATTCACGGAACGCTGACACCGGCCGTATGTCGGCGACTTCATCGGTAAAAATGTAAAACTCCGCAACTGCACTTTCGCGAAGACCTATACGCTGCGCTTTGCCGTCGAACCCGGGATTAAGTTCTTTAAGCTTGGCGAGAACATAACTGATTTGCTCGTACGGGGGCAGATCGCGAACGTGCGAACACCATATTGCATCGGGCGGTCCGCGAAACCACGCAGGGAAGTTGGCAACGTCCCCGGCTACGGCATCCGTAGGATCGGAATTGCGACCTTGCGAAGCGTCCAGAGTCGATTTGTCTTCGTGATTTTCTTTTGCTACCGGAATTGTGGACCCGTTATTGAAAACCCGGCCCAACACTAAACTAATGCCGATCGAGGCGACGAACATCGCCGCGAACAAGGCCGCATTACGGCGACGCTTTCTGCGAGCGGCGCCAGGCAAGGCGGCAGGCATGGGAAGCGTCGCGGCAGCCCGAGGCGTCTTCGTGTCGAGCTCCGCGAAATCGGCTTCGAGCAGCGCCATTTCCCTTTCGACCCAATGCGCCGACTCGGGCGCTCGGCCGGATCGTCGGCCAGCATCCGCTCGATCAGAATCGCCAAAGCGGGCGACACATCCGGATTGCGATCGCGCACGGGAACCGGTGTCTCCGCCACGAACTGACTGCGTTTTTGCCGGGCTCGTTTCGGGAACGGATGAGAATGCGTGCATAACTCGTAGAGAACGCAGCCGAGGCCAAACAGGTCGCACCGGCCGTCGATCGCTTCGCCTCGGGCATGTTCGGGCGCCATGTAGCCTGGCGTTCCAAATAAAGACTCCTCCGCGCGAATCCCTTCGCCGCCCACCGGCTGGGCCAAGCCGAAATCGAGCAGCTTGACTCGTGCAATCTCTCCAAGAGATGGCCTGTCCTGATCGGGCTTTGATCGCCAGCTTGCAGGTATCTCTAGGAACAAATTGGCGGGCTTCACGTCTCGATGGATCAGCCCTTCGATATGGGCGGCGGCGAGACCGGCGGCCGCCTGTCGTCCAATTCTCACAATGCTGGCGAGCGTCGGGTGCGGCGTGTGCTTCATCCAATCGAGCAGGCTTTCCCCGTGCAAAAGCTCCATGGCCAGAAACGAAACCGGTTCGTTGTCCGTTCTTTCCATCTCGCCGACTTGAAATATGGTGACGATGTGATCGTTTTGCAGGGCCGCCATCGCGCGCGCCTCGCGCAGAAAGCGCTCACGGGTACGGCTGCTCTGCTCACGATCAAAGCGCAATAGCTTCAGTGCCACCGTGCGTTGCAGAACCGTATCCTTGGCACGGTAGACCATGCCCATGCCGCCGATGCCGAGAATGTCTTGAAGTTGATAAGGGCCAAGCCGATCGGGAACGCGGGCGGCGAGCTCGGCGGTAGATTGCTTCTTGTAGGCCGTCAATCCGCCCGTATGAAAGCTGTCGCGACTGCTGCCCAATGAGCTCGCGTGCTTCAACCGCTTGGCTAATTCTTCAACTTTGTCGGAAGATAATGAAACGGATGCCGGGCGCTGCAATGCCTGCATGACGGGAGTATCGACTTCGGTTTGCTCAACTGCCGACTGGCAGGATGAGCAAGTGGGCAAGTGCTCGACGAAGCCTTCGACGTCTTGTTGCAAAGCATCGCCCATCATGAGAGCCCGAATCTCGAACGGGGTCGGGCACGTAAATGTAATTCCGTTCAACCGAACCTCATGAAAATTGTCTGTAATCAAATACTTTTAGCCACGGATGAACACTGACGAAACACGGATAATTTGTCTTCACGTTAATTTGCCGAACCATTCAACTAGCGAAGCGTAATTGTTTGACGTTTTCATCCGTGTTCCGTCTGTGTTCAATCCGTGGCTACGTTTTTTAATAATCAATTGGCCGGGCCGACTTCATCGCGGGGCAAAGTCGGCAAGTTCCTTGTGAAGGTGAGACACAACGCGGATTTTCGCTGTGTACACGGCCCAAAGATTGATGCCAAGTTCCGTGGATACCTGCGATGCCGGTTTCCCTTCGACAACGTGCTCCCAGAATGCGCGCCAGGTAACGGGTGGAAAATCCTTCTCCACGATTTTCACGATCTGGCTGAACATATGCTTGCGGTAATCTTCTTCCCAGAAGGGTTCCTCGGGCTTATCTTCGAACTTTTCCAGAACTTTCGCATCAACCGAAAGCGGCCTGCGACGGCTCTGTCGCTTCAGAAACTGGTTCTTGGTCAACGTCCATAACCAACCCCGGAAACTCTTGCCGGTATCGTAATCGAACTCGGGAAGCGTCTTCACGAGCGTCAACAATACTTCCTGAACTAAGTCGGCGGCGTCAGCCTCTTCGAGACCCATGCCACAGGCCCAAGAGTAAAGACCTGGTGAGTAGAGGTGTACAAAACGATCCCAAGACGCGCCTTGGTCCGGCTCGCGCAGCTTTTCCAGCAGAGTTTGGGAGGTGGTGTTCATTCCGTGCGTCTGCGTGCCTCCAAATCAAACTTGCCCTTACGGTTGGAGAGAGGCAACCACGCTGTCAATTCCTAGCATTATGATAAACCCCCAAGCATCCAAGTCGAGAACCATTTCGTCCTTTCACATGACTTTCATTGTTCCGAACAACGACGATGACAGCTGCCAACCCACGTTGGGTGCGCCAACGGATTCTGGCGAGCTGCGCGGCGTAAGCCCGCCGTGGTTCCGAGCCCACCGCGGGCTTACGCCGCGCCACTCGCCAGAATTGTTTGAAAGAGTTAACGCACCCATGTCGCCTGGGCGGGTTTTTCTCTACTGTTGTGGCAGCTGAATCCAAATAAACGATGATACTCAAACATCTATTTCCGTTTCTCGAAATAAATTAACGACTTTCCGACTTTTTCCTCATCAACCGACCCAAATCCAATTTCGGCCACGATAGTTACTTGTGAGGCACCATCCGAGCCAATGATGACGCTCGCACCATGAAGCACTCGTGCGAATGTCGTGTGAAACTGTTCGATTCGGATTCGAAAAGCTCGAGGCCTCCTGCGTTTGATGTGTAGACTCGCTACACATCAGAGGCGAACTCCCCTTCGCCGGCCCGCATTGACTCTCCGATAAGCAGTTTCGTTCTCGAATGGATTTGGGCAGCGGTGTGCGCTGGTCGTTGGCCTACCCCAACGAGTTTTCTATATCGCTCGGACTTGTTCGTCATCACGAGAGATGCATCAATGAGCTTCCCCCGCAAATTGGATGTCGCAAGTCGGATGAATTACCCGACTCACCACTCTCCCAAGACTTGGGCCGCCCTGGTTGTCGCCACTTTCGCACTTTTCGTCTTGCCGCAGGCCGCGCAGGCGGCGACGTACTATTGGGACAACAACGGCGCGACAACCGGCTTCGGCGCGGCCGGCGGCACTTGGGCCGGCCTTACTGCTGATTGGACCACCGATCCGACCGGTGGCTCTACGCCCACCGGCTTCACCACCAGCACCAGCGACGCACTGAACTTCGGCAACGGCGCCACCGGCCTCGGAGCGGGCACCATCACCGTTACGGGCGGGGTCAGCGCCAGCTCCATGACGTTTTCATCAGGCTCGGGTGCCATCGTCCTATCCAGTGGCGGCACGATCACGCTGGCCGCCGCAACGACCATCACCGTCAACAATCCATCGGACACCATCAATTCGGCTCTTGGCGGCGCAGCCACGAGTTTCACCATGGCCGGCACCGGCATTCTGAACCTTGGCGGCGCCAGCACTTTCGCTGGCACATCCATTATTAACGGCGGCACGTTGGCATTGAACGTGGGCGGATCAATCAACAACGGCAGTGGTACGATGAATGTCGGCGGCGCCGGCGGCGCCGGGACCTTTACGATTGCGGGCGGGTCTTACACGAACAGCAATAGCGGCAACTTTTCGTTGGTTGTCGGTGCCGGGTCCGCTGGCATCTTCAACATCTCGTCAGGCTCTTTGAACTTGACCAATGCTGGAGGGGGTATTGTCCTCGGAAACGCTGGCACCGCGGCATGGAACCAAACCGGCGGCACCGTGACTTTGGCCGGCAACCTCGGCATCTATGTCGCAAACGCAGCTACCGGCGCATCGACGATGACCATCAGCGGCGGCAGTCTGACCGCAAGCATTTCGGCTTTGAATTTTGGCACACGGGCAAATAGCACTCTGAGCATCAGCAATTCGGGAACGGCGACAGTCGGTTCGATTACTCTGGGTGCGGGTAACGTAAATGCAACCAACGTCATCAATCTCGGTGACGGCACTAATTTCGTCGGCGGCGCCAATATCGCCGTCGGGGGAACCAGCGGCGTACTTTCCACGGGCGCGATTTCCCGCACCAATGGCAGCTTAACCATCAACTTCATGGGTGGCACCTTGAGGGCCTCGGCGGCCAGCGCTACATTCCTCGGCCCCGCCGCCAACGTCTCTGTGTCCGTTCAAGATGCCGGCGGAGTCATCGACAACGGCGGCAACGCCATCACCCTCGTCCCGGTCCTCGCGCACGGAGGCGTGGCCAGCACTGATGGCGGCCTCATTTTCAAAGGCTTTGGCGTGACGACCCTCACCGGCACGAGCACTTACACCGGCGGCACGACCATCGCGCAAGGCAACAGCACCTCGGCCGGAAACAGCATAGACACTCTCAAACTCGACTTCTCCACGAGTGCGGCAATCACGAATATTATCAATAGCGGTTCAGTCCTGACTCTAGGCGGGGGCATCGCAACGAACGCGCAGACGGTCTTAGGCGGCGGCAAGTTACTCCTTAACGGCAAGGCCAGCACCACCAATTCGCAGACTCTTGCCAGCACCACCATTGGCACCGGTGGCTCGGGCATCGTTCTGACCGCCAACGCCACGGCCAATCCGCTTTCCGTCAACCTCGGCGCAATTACACGAACTTCTGGGGGCGTCGTCGATTTTACGAATCCCACCGGCACGATCTCGGCTGCCAATGGCATCCTTACCAGCACCGGCATTGCCAGCACGATCCTCACCGATCCCACCAGTGGCACCGCTTACGCCACGGTTGGCGGTTCCGACTGGGCAGCCAAGGACGCAACCAACGCCTTCATCGTTCCGGGCACTGTCGCGGGCATTTATACCACGGCCAATAGCGCCGCCACTTTTTCCGGCAACGCGGACATCACCGGAAGTCTCTCAGCAACCGCCGCTTCCACCGTCAACAGCATCCGCTTCAATACCGGCAGCTTTACGCTCACTCTGGCCGGCATCAACACAATCAGCACGGGCGGCGTTCTGTTCGGCAGCGGGATTACGGGCGACAACCATCACCGGCGGCACGATCGCTGCCGGCACCGGGAACGAACTCGTCTTCATCAATAACAACACTGGGGTTACCCCGGCGATCAATTCCATCATCGCCGACAGCGCCAGCGGCGCTAGCAGCGTCACCTACAAGGCCACCAACTCGACCCTAACAGGCGGGACGTTTTCCATTGCCGGCAGCGGCAACACCTACACCGGCCCGACTTACATCGACAGCGGCCGCATCTTAACCGGCGTGAGCACCGCATTCGGCAGCGGAGGCAACGTCTATATCGATGGCAACACCAATGCGCAGGCTTACCTGACCGGCGGCACTTTCGCCAACCACTTCTACATCGTGGGCAATGGCTGGAGCGAGAGTGCCGGCTCACTCGGCGCGATTCGCTTTCAAGCCGCGAGTATTTCCGGCCAAGTCACGCTGCTGGGCAATGCAACCATCGATGCCTACCAAGCCGCGGGAATTATCAGCGGCGTCATCGATGATGGCGGCAATGGCTTTGGATTGACGACTAATAACAGCACTGGTGGAACACTCACTTTAACCGCCACGAACACCTTCACCGGAATTACGACCATCGGCAACGGGACCCTGCAGATCGGCAATGGCACGACCGATGGTTCCATCGCGACGAGCAGTAACATCATTGATAACGGTGCTTTGCTATACAACCTGATTGGCTCGCAGAGTTACGCGAACGTGATCAGCGGCATAGGTACCCTAACCAAAACTGGCGCTGGCACGCTCACGCTCAGTGGCGCCAGCACTTATTCCGGTGGCACAACGGTTAGCACCGGCACGCTCGCTGTGACGAACTTGTCGGGCTCCGCTACCGGCACCGGCTTGGTCACTGTCAACGGCGGAACCGCTGCCCAAGGCGCCTTGACCGGCACCGGCATCATAACCGGGGGCGTGACGCTGGCGACCAGCACCGCCTCCAGATTCTCTCAGGGGGCGACGCTTAATCCGGGCACGGTCGGCACCGCGGGCACCCTGACGATCAACGCGGTGGCCCTTACCACACAGAACTTCAGCAATCTCAACTTCGATTTGAACACCGCCCAGACGGCTGGCGGCGGAGTGAACGACCTGATCTCCACGAACGTCGTTCCGGTCATCGGGGGTTCGACCCAAATCAACGCCAACGCGCTTAGCACGTTGACGCTGGGCGGCGCCTACACGCTAATCAACGGCTACACGGGCACGATCGCCAGTCCCGGCAACCTCGGCGCCGGCACCCTCTCTGGCGATGCCACCCACTCGCTCGGCATGATCTTGAACAACGCCAACTCGCTGCAAATCCTCATTGGCGCGGCGACCCCGACCAGCGCCTGGTTCAATGGAACCACGAACGTCAACTGGAATCAGATGGCTGCGTCCACGGCGGCCACGAACTGGGTCACCACCTCTGGCGGCGGCACCGATACGTTCGCACTTCCCGGGTCCACCACCGATGTCCATTTCTATGCCACCACCGCCAACACGGGAAACCTGGCAACGACGCTCGGACAGAACTTCACCATCAACAGCCTAACGTTCGACGGCGGCTCGTTGACCAGTGCCGTCTCCATCGCGGGCAATACCCTGACGATCAACGCGGGCTCAGGCAGCGGCATCACGGTAAACAGTTCGGCTGGCGCCGTCACCATCAGCAGCAACGTCGCGCTCGGTGCAGCTCAGACGTGGACTAACAACTCCGCCAACGCCCTGACTGTCAGCGGCGTCGTGTCAGGCGCTGGATTCACTCTTGCCAAATCCGGCGCCGGTACGTTAATCCTCTCCGGCGTCAACACCTACACGGGCAACACGACGATCAGCGCCAGCAGCGGCACGCTGCAAATCGGCGGCGCCGGGTCGCTGGGCGCCGGCGCCTATGCCGGGAACATCGCCATCGGCTCCGGGTCCACCCTGCAATACAGTTCCAGCGCCGCCCAAACGCTTTCGGGCGTCATAAGCGGCGTAGGCAGCCTGACCAAGGATACATCGGGTAGTACGCTCACCCTCAGCAACAGCAACACCCTTACTGGCGCCCTGAATGTCAACGCTGGCGTCTTGACGTATACGGGCGGCGGCAGCGTTATCTCGTTCGGCAGCACCCTTGCCACCACCACCGTATCCATCGCTTCAGGCGCAACGCTCAAACTCAGCGGCTCGGCCAATAACGAGCTTGAAGTCTATGGCACATGGACGATCAATGGAACCCTAGCCAATCCTACCAACTTCGCTAATTCCATACGTACCACCTCGGTTATCCTCAACGGCGGCACAATGACCAGTAGCGGCGGAAACACGGGAAATGCCGCAACTTACGGTGCATTCTTGGAGTATCAAAACACGACGATCACTGCCAACGGGACTGGCAATATCATTAGCGGCAACGGCGATTTCGGAATCAACTCTGGTACGACCCTGACGCTCCTTACGCCGTTGATTGGAGATACGCTGACCGCCTCGGCTTTACTCAAGAACTCTTCTGGCGCGGGTGCTTTGACCAAGTCGGGCCTGGGTACCGTTACGCTCAACGCGGCCAACACCTATACGGGTGCGACAACGGTGAAGGCCGGCACTTTGTCGCTGGATATGTCCCTCCATAACACGGGCGTCCTGGCGAGCACTTCCGCATTGGTACTGGGCGGCGGCATGCTGAGCATCACGGGCATGACTGGCGCCTTCGCCAGCACCCAGACTCTGGCCAGTCTGTCGCTTACGGCCGGCACCTCCAGCAGCATTGTTTTGAATCCCAATAGCGGCACCAGCACCACGCTGACGTTCACCAGCCCTACCTTGAACACTGGGGCCGGCGCTGCGGTCAATTTCAATCTTTCCGCGGGCACCACCAACGCCTCAACCTCAACGATCGGCAATACGATCGTCGCCTGGAATCCGACGCTAACGGCAGGCGGCATTATCGGCGGCGGCTACACCGTCACCGATACGGGCGGCACCGGCTATGCCACCGTTGCCAGCGGGAACGTGGTTCGGCTGGCCGACAACGGTAGTTCGGGCCTGCCGGTCTCCGGCGGCGTGTCCACCACGAATTACTTCGTCAACCAAAGCTATAGCACTACGGATTCCACGATTCCGGGAAGTCTCATAGAAGCACTGCAGGGCAACGTGGCGGCGAATACCGTCACGGTGGATACCACTGGCCTGGCCTCGGGCGCCAACCTGGCTCTGGGCGCCAATACCTTGACCATCACGGCTGGCGGCGGCTTCGTCTTCAGCGGTGCCAATCCCTACACCATCACGGGCGCCGGCGGCATTGCAACCAGCGCCGCTGCCGGGGCGATGACGTTCAATAACCTCAACTCGAGCACCGTGACCATCAACGCTCCGATTCTGGCCAATGGCGCCAACACGGTCGCTTTCACGGGCACCGGCACGACCATACTCACTGGCACCAGCACTTATACTGGCGCAACTACCATCGCGAGCGGGACGACCCTCCAGTTCGGCAACGGCACCACGGGCAATGATGGCGCGATCGCCAACGCCAGCAACATCGCCAACAACGGCTCGTTGGTTTATAACCTTTTCGCCACCAAGGCGTATTCCGGCATCATTAGCGGCGCTGGTAGTTTGACCATGTCCGGCACCGGCCCGCTGACTCTCACCGGCGCCAACTCCTTTACCGGCGTGACCAGCATCAACAGTGGCACGATGACCCTGGGCGTCGGCGGCACGCTGGCCAACACGAGTGGCATCACCATCGCCAGCGGCGCTACTCTCAATCTCAGCGGTACGGGCAACAACCAGTTGGTCGGCACAACCCAAACGGGCAGCTTGACCATCAACGGCACACTGAATACGACCACCAACGAAGCCAACACGATGTACTTCGCCACCCTCACCATGAACAACGGCATAATGGCCAGCACCGTTACCAATAGCACGGCCTTTGGCGCCTTCTTCTTCAACTTTAACCGCACCATCACCGCCAACGGCGCCAGCAACTCGATCACCGGTGTGGGGGTGCTCGGAATCAGCGCTGGCAACACGTTGACACTCAGCACCCCCCTAAGCGGCGACGCGCTCAGCGTCCCAGGCACAATAGGCATCGGCGCCAGCGGCACCGCGGGCGGCATTGCCAAGACCGGCCTGGGAACTCTCACCATTTCCGCGGTCGAAACCTACACCGGCGCCACCACCGTGAGCGCGGGGACTTTGACTTTATCCACTACGGGCGCGCTTAACAACGCGGGAGGCGGATCGGTGAACGTCGCCAGCGGAGCGCAATTGAATATCAATACGACGGGGAACAACTCGCTGCCCCGCGGCACCGGCGCTACCTGGACGGTTGCCGGGACCATCCTCGTCGCCACCAACGCCAATACGCTCCCGAGCGGCGCCAGCGCCATAACGCTCAATTCGGGAACGCTGGCAGCTACGACCTCAAACGGCGCTGGCAACTACTTTACAACTGCCAATAGCACCATCACCGCCACCGGCGCCAGCTTCATTAGCGGCGGGAATTTTTCGATAAACAATAGTGCCACCTTGACCCTCAGCCCGACGAATTCGTCGGACACGCTGACCGCCTCAACTGCAATTATCGGAGCCGCCGGCAACAATTTGGCCAAGAGCGGCCTGGGCACTGTCACCCTTAGCGGGGCCAACACCTATGCGGGAACCACGGCGGTCAATGCCGGCACCCTCGTGGTGAACGGCAACCAGACATCGGCGACCGGCAACGTGTCCGTTGCCGCATCGGCAAACTTAGGCGGCATCGGAACGCTTGGCGGCGCCGTAACGGTCAGCGCGAACGGTACCATTCAAGGAGGCGACAGCGTGACGAACACTTTCGGCAAATTGAACGTCGCCAACAACGTGACCTTGAACACCAACGCGATTCTGCAAACCCAGGTCAGCGCCACGGGCGGCAATGCCAATACCGGAAGCAACACCACGTCATCACTGATCAATCTGACCGGAGCGCACCAGCTCAATTTGGCTTCGGGCGGAATCCCCTTCACGATCAACCTCGTGAACACGGGCACTGCGTTCAACACAGCCACGCCTACAACCTATATGATCGATCTCGCGACCGTCTCGTCATCGGGTGGCAGCATTGCTGTCAACGGAACGACTATCACCCCTGGCAATACCATATCGAGCACGAATTATTCGATCACGGGCATTACGAGCTACCAGACCGCTTCGTTAGGTGTGCTCCTCGACAGTACCGACGGACTTCAAGCCCTGCAACTGACCGTCACGACCACCCCTGAACCGCACCATATCATGTTGATCTGCGTCGGTGTGCTGCTGGCAGGTTACGCTATCCGCCGCCGGATACAGCTTGGCGCCGTGCGGGCGTAATGTCGTGGTGAAGGCAGGGTGGAGGTTGTGGCCGAACGATCGATCGGGAGAGCGATCGTTCCGCCCGTGCGAGGCCTCCACCCTGTCTTTGCCGCGAACCGCTTGCCGGATGGCGAATTCCGAGCAAATTTTTCTCGCGACCCAAATCACGATGTGGCGCCGCTATTTATCTAGGGGGATGCAATCAAGGCTCGCTGAAACGAGTGCCAGCCCATCGCCTGGAACGAGCCTGATTTGCCCAAGTGCGGTGCAAACATGAAGCGACTTGAATACAAGCGGTCCCATGCGTTCACGCTCATCGAATTGCTGGTGGTGATCGCCATCATTGCAATTCTGATTGGGTTATTATTGCCAGCCGTGCAAAAAGTGCGAGAGGCGGCGGCACGCACTAAGTGTTTGAACAACGTGAAACAGCTCGCGCTTGGCATGCACGTTTATCATGAAGCCAACGGACAGTTTCCGGAGGGCGCCGGTCCTTCCCAAACTTCTGGAACGTGGCAGGTATCGATTCTTCCGTATCTTGAACAAGACCCCGTTTCGAAGCTCTACCGATGGGATCTGGTGTCTTACGATGAAGTAAACGCCGGATGCACCGGTTATCAAATCGGCGTTTGCACCTGCCCGAGCGATACGATCGCGAAGCCTCTCGGCCAGACCTATGCCGGATCATCCTATCACAACTATGCGGCCAATTTCGGCAACACCGCCGCGGGCAATAGTTTCAGCACTGCCGCCATGCGAACGGAAGCAACCTTCAACGGAAACACGTTCCAAGGCGGCTCCGTTCGGTTATGGGACAACGCAACAAATCACCAATATCACCGACGGCGCTAGCAACACCTTAATGCTTGCCGAAGTGATCCAGGGGCAAGGACAAGACCTACGCGGTTTTACCTGGTGGCCGGATGCGGCATCGTTTGTCACCTCCCTTCGGCCCAATGACACGAAGCCGGACACGGTCACTCACGGATACTGTAATAACAACCTGCCGAATCCGCCTGCGGATTGTCCCGGCATCACCACTTCGGATAATTACGCCATCCTGCGCATTTGCGGCCCGCAGCCGGCACCGGATCGGCGTCAATGTCGCATTTTGCGATGGCAGTTGCCGCTTTGTCACCAACACTGTCGATCCGCTTACCTGGCAATATCTCGGCACGTCGAACGGCGGCGAGACGATTCCGGGAGATTACTAGGCAGACTAACCGCCCGCATCAGCCCGCTGCTGGCCTGCTTCACCATCCGCCGGCGGCTTGCAGCTTCGGACCGTGCAGGCTTAATTTCGCGGTGAAGGCAGGGTGGAGGTTGTGGCGGAACGATCGCTCGGGAGAGCGATCGTTCCGCCCGTACGAGACCTTCACCCTGTCTTTGCCGCGAAACAACCGTTGAAGACTGGACTTGAGTTAGTGGCATTTTTGCCCCGTGACACGGCCCAACTCTTCAAGAATTTTCGCGCATTCGTCCCGAATAGCTAATAGGAAAGCTATTTATAAAGGGCGGACCGGTCGGTTCATCGCCCACAATTTGAAGCTGGAATGAGCCCTATGCGCCCAACTGAGGTGTGGCATGAAGCGATGTCAGAGGTCACGACCCCGCGCCTTCACGCTGATCGAATTGCTGGTGGTTATCGCCATCATTGCCGTTCTGATCGGCCTGTTGCTGCCCGCAGTCCAGAAAGTGCGGGCCGCAGCCTCGCGGATCCAATCGGCGAACAACCTGAAACAGCTCGGTATTGCCGCACATATGTGCAATGACTCACGGCTTCGTCTACCGGGGAACCTCGAGTCAATTACCGCGACGGACGGCAGCTCTCTAGTAATAACTGCGATGTATTCGCTTATGCCTTATCTGGAGCTGGGCAACTTGGCGGATCAAGCCTGTGCGTCGAACGCCGCTTATCTGCAATCGGCGGGCGCGACTCCGAAGGTATTCATCGCGCCGCTCGACTCCAGTTTGCCGAATCACCAGTGGAACATCGGCGGCACTTCATACGGCCAGTGCAATTATGCTCCAAACCACGCAATCTTTGGAAATCCAGGAGCCACGGCGACGGATGACACCGCGACGGATGATCGGGGCTACCCTGCCTCTTTTGACAACTATGGCCGGCGACTGGAAGACATTTCCGACGGGATGTCGAACACGTTGCTGTTCGGCGAGCGCTATGCGCAATGCAACGCTGGCGGTTCGTTGTGGGCCTATCGCGCGGGCACGGATCCAAACGCAAGTGCGTCGCCGACCTTTCCCGCGCTCCCTACGTATAGTGGTTGGATACGGATGGCATTCTTCCCGGTAAATTGGACGAGCCAGAACGCGGCGATGCCCTTTACGGCAACGCCGCCGCAAAATTCGCCCTCGGTGTCTGGTTGCAATCCGTTGAACCTTCAAGCGTTTACTTCCTCTGGGTGCCAGGTAACTATGGCCGATGGCAGCGTTCGCAACGTAAGTACTTCGGTCAGCCCAGAAATTTGGTACGCAGTCTGCTGGCCGAGCGACGGGATTTCAATTGGGAATGACTGGTGAACTGAGATTCCCTGGCATTTATTCATACATCAGTTTGTCAGTCAGTTTGTAGATCAATGGCGCTCGCGGTTGAGAAGCGAGAGATTCTCGTCAAGTCGCCACGGCTCTCCGACCAGATTAGCAGGTTGGAATTTGAAAAATTACCTCTCATTGAGATAGCTGCGTAATGTAGCGTTCTTACTACGTGTTCGTCATTTCCGCAAAGACAGGTTTAAGTATTGGTCTCCATGTTGGAGTGACTTTGTTCATGTTTCGTTTTACGCGAGTTTTGATCATGAACAAGTGGATTCTCACACTGATTCTCGCGATGCGGACATGCGCGGATGTCGGCCGCCGTGCCGCCCGATTGGTTGATCCAACCGGGATCGTTCAAAGCGCAGGTGCGGGATGACAAAGACAAGAACCAACTGGTTCTCGAAAACGGGCTGGCACGGCGAACAATTCAGCTTAAAACGGATGCGGCGAAACGCTTGCTCGGTATACGCTAAGCGGTAAAATTCGTGCCGTGTAGAATCCCCCTTGCCGTCGCGACCGATCAGCACAAATTCGCGAAAGTTCGTGACCAACACTTGGCTGTAGCGCTTCCAGTAGCGAGAGATTTGCTCCGATGCGGCGGTGACGTCAATATCGTCGCCCGGCTTCTTGCTCTCGATGACGCCGCGTGCAGGCTTTTGCCCCGCCGTCGGCTCGCCTTCCCCGCGTGCAAACTGGTCCGAAGTGAACAACCCACCATCCGGCTCTCACAGGAACTTTAGGCATCATTACGCAGTATTTTGAAACTTGCTGATTCTACCTGCGGGGCGTTGGCTAATTCTTGGTTAGCAGTGGGATAAACGCCAGAGCCCGATTGTTTACGCAATTCGGCTCGCCAGCACGAATTATTCATGGCACCGGGAGCGCTTGCAGGATCCGTTGGATCAAATCTTCTGCTCGAAGGTTTTCGGCTTCGGCTTCGTAGGAGACGACCACTCGATGGCGCATTACATCCATCACAGTCGCCTTGATGTCTTGCGGCGTCACGTAGCCTCGGCCGTCGAGGAAGGCATTCGCCTTGGCTGCGCGCACCAACGCGATCGTCGCGCGCGGGCTGGCGCCGAACTGGATCATCCCTGATAGTTCGATGCCGTACTCGGCCGGGTTCCGTGTCGCCAACACGATATCGACGAGATAATTTTTGATCTTCGCATCGACGTAAATGCTGTCAACCGCTTCGCGCAGGTCGCGAAGATCGTCTGCCTCAAGCACGGCATCGACGTGCAGTTTCGGTTCAACGCCCCCCATCCGATCGAGGATGGCCAGCTCTTCCGTTTTTGACGGGTAGCTCAAGGGCACCTTCAACATGAAGCGATCGATCTGCGCTTCGGGCAACGGATAGGTTCCCTCTTGCTCGATCGGGTTTTGCGTCGCCATGACGATGAAAGGCTGCGGCAGCGGGAAGGTCGTTTCGCCGATGGTCACCTGCTTTTCCTGCATGGCTTCCAGCAGGGCGCTTTGCACTTTGGCCGGGGCGCGATTGATCTCGTCTGCCAGGATCACGTTGGCGAACACCGGCCCTTTTTTGACGGAGAATTCGCCGGTGCGCGGGTTGTAGATCTGCGTGCCCAGCACATCGGCGGGGAGCAGATCGGGCGTGAATTGAATCCGTTTGAAGTCGAGGCGCAGGCTTTTGGCCACGGTGCGGATGGCGAGCGTCTTCGCCAGGCCGGGCACGCCTTCGAGAAGGATATGGCCATCGGTGAGCAAGCCGATCAGCAAGCGCTCGATCAAGATGCGCTGGCCGACGATAACCTTGCCCACCTCGCGAAAGAAGGGGTCGAGCCGATCGCGCTGTTCGCGGACCCGTTGGTTGAGTGCATCGACGCTGGCGGTGTTCATGCGCGAAAGCTCTGACGTCTACTAACGGGCCCATCCCAATCTCGCTTGCTCATTTGCTACGCTTTGTCGGGAACCGAGACAAGGCAGCGGGAGTAAAATGAACGCTCGGCGGAGATCGCCTCATCCGTTACGATGAGACGACTTCGCTACGCGATGTAGCGGAGGTCCCTAAGTTAGTCGTAGCGGAAGTCGTCAGACTTCCGAGGCTCGACGGAAGTCTAACGACTTCCGCTACGCGATATGACAGAGGTCCCTAAGTTGGTCGTAGCGGAAGTCGTCAGACTTCCGGCTTTCGACGGAAGTTTAACGAGATGTTGATTCTTCCGGGGCATACTCAGTCAGCAGTGCAGCAAGAGCAGGCGCGCGCCATGCTCTTTCCGAATGTGACCGTGCCCCTGCCGGAGAAGATCTGGAGCGATCTATTTGTGGCCGTCGAGTCTGAGGCAGGCGACGTGCAGGGCGCTATCCTGGGCGAGCGCCTGCCGGGCGCGACGGCGAGTCTTTGCGGGCCATGCGTTCTTCCGGGAAGCGAGCGCATCTCCATTGAGGACGAATTGCTCGATCAATGCTTTGCTCACTTGCGCGATAGTAAGACAAAAGTCGTGCAAGCGTTTCGAGCGCTTGGCGCGGACAACGCCGCCTTGCTCCGTAACGGCATGCCGAAAATCTCGACCGTCTGGACGATGCGCCATGCGTGTCGGCCGGTCACTCCCCATCAATCAATAGCAGGCCTTCGCTTCGAAAGCCAACGCGACGGTTTGCAAAGCTCCTGTGTCGATGCGCTGATCGGCAGCTTCGAAGGTTCGTGCGACTGTCCGGAGTTGAACGGCCTGCGCACTCCGGAAGAGGTGCTGGCCGGTCATCAAGGCGGAGCTCCCGACTTGGCGCTCTGGTGGCTGCTTACTTTGAACAGCGAGTGCGTGGGCGTTCTGATCCTCGTCGAGGAGTCGTCCGGCGAATCGGTCGAGCTCTCTTACGTTGGCGTGTTGTCTGCTTTTCGCGGTCGCGCCATCGGCAAGGCCGCTGTTCAACATGCGATGCAATACACGGCGAAACAGGGCAAAGAGCTCACATTACTGGTCGACCAACGCAACCGTATCGCGATCGAAGTCTACAAGAAATTTGGTTTTGCGATCGTCGATGCGCGCGATGTTTATCTCCGTTCGCTTCAGCTGACTTGATTAAAAAAACGAAAAGCAGCAGAGGCCTTACATGCGGTTGAAACGTAAGTCGAACAACGTCGTAGGCGAAAGCAAGGACGGTTGCACCGAGGCGCGCCGAAATCAAATCGCGATTCGCTTGTATTGCCGATTGGAACATGCGAGGGCGAACTGTCCAGACTATTTCGTCAAACATTTTTCATCTTCTCGATCAGTCGTGAACATTCTTTTTTTCTTGGCGAAGCATCACTTGGCGGATGCCGGACCAGCAGACTATGATTGCTTCTCCAGAACCGAGTTCATCTTCGAACATCCCATTCGAAGCTGCACCCGAAACCTCTCTTGCGATGCGACCGTTCGTCTTCCGCGCTATGATGCGCCTTCGCAAGGAGTGTTGCCGTGCCTGTGCGTCCCGCACTGGTCCAATCCCGGCTGGCAGCCGGTGGTACGACCGTTTCTCCGTTATTTGAAGAGCGACTCGAACATGCCATTATTGAACGAATCAACGCCGACCGCTTTAATCTCTGGTTCCGAGGCCATACGAAATTCGTTTTGCTCAACGACGTTCTGATCGTCGGCGTGCAAAACCTCATGTGCCAGGAATGGCTGCAAAAAACGTTTGGAGCGGACGTTCAGGAAGCGGTGCGCGAAGTGGCCGGCCCGGCCGTCTCCATTCGCTACGTCGTCGATCCGGAACTGTTCCGCGCTACGCGGGCGGAGCAGGAGCGTGTTGCGCAAGCCGATGAAGAACGGGCGCAACGATACCGCTCAAGCCGTTCGATCCGGGACCGCGCCCGAACAAGCCGGAGAAAGCCAGACCTGCGCGCAAATGGCGCTCACTGGCTGACTTCGTCGTCGGCGGCTGCAACCGCGTGGCTCACGCCTCGGCGTTGAGCGTGGTGGAAGAGCCGGGCATCGGCGTCAACCCGCTGGTCCTCTACGGACCCATCGGCACGGGCAAGACCCATCTGCTCGAAGGAATCTACGCGAGCCTGCGCAAGCGTTCGCCGGAGCATGTGGTGCGCTATGTCACAGCAGAAGATTTCACCAATGCGTTCGTGCAATCGATGCACACGAACCAGCAGGCAGCCTTTCGCAAACGCTTCCGGGAATGCTCCGTTTTATTGCTCGACAACTTGAACTTTCTGGCGAGCAAGAAGGCAACGCAGATCGAGTTTCTGCACACCTACGATGCCCTGCTCGCCGACCATAAACAGGTCGTCATCACGGCAGATTGTCATCCTCGTCTGACGGAAGATCTGCTGCCCGAGCTCATCGACCGCCTGCTTGGCGGCGCCGTCTGGAGCCTGCTGCCGCCCGATACAACGACGCGGCTCGACCTGCTCCGTTCCAAGTCGGCAAAGCATTCGCCATTGATCCCGGACGACGTCTTGAAGTTCCTCGCGCAGCAATTGCGCGGCAACGTCCGCGAGCTGGAAGGCGCCTTGCACGGCATTCGCCATTTCGCCAAAGTGACAGGGCGTTCGATCGACCAGACACTGGCGCGCAAAGCGCTCGGCGACTTGTTGAAACATGCCATTCGCGTTGTCGGCGTGCGCGATATCGATGGCGCGGTCTGCTCCGTGCTGCGCCTTCCTTCGGGATCCTTGCAAGAGAAGAAGCGAGCGTGGGCGACCAGTCATCCGCGTATGATCGCCATCTACTTATGTCGTAAACATACTGCGGCAACGTACGGCGAAATCAGTCTCTTCTTCGGCAGCAAATCGCATTCGACCGCGGTGGCTTCCGAGAAGAAAGTACGGCAATGGCTTGAGAAAAACGAGCCGTTGAAAATCGGCGACCGCGAATGGAACGTTCGCGACCTTTGCGAGCGCATCGAACGCGAGCTGGGACGTTAATCGCCGTGTGGAGGCTCGCAGCCGAGCATTATTGTCGGCATGCCCTCCTCTGCGCGACTTCGGTTTATGAAAACACATTGCAACTTCGCGCATATTTTCCGCCAAATTCAATTGACACGTTGCAACGCCGCGTTATAGTCCGCCCCGCTGTTGAACGAAGTGCGCCGGGGGAAGCGGAGCCACGGAGTCCATCAGCGCGAAAACAGACAAGATGGGAAGCCGATGCCGGACGCGAGCGCCACGATAGGTTCGTTGAAAGACGCCGTGCGCGCCTTCGCCGACGAACGGCAATGGGAGCCGTACCACACTCCCAAAAACATCAGCATGGCCTTGGCCTGTGAAGTGGGAGAGTTGCTGGAACCCTTTCGCTGGTTGACCGGCGATGAATCGCGGAAGGCATGCCATGATCCGGCAACGCGCGAAGCGATTGCCGACGAACTGGCCGACGTAGCTTGCCTCGTCTTCCAGTTCAGCGTCGCCAGCGGCATCGATATCAGCGATGCCGTGGCTGCCAAGATGGTGAAGAATGCTTTGAAGTACCCAGCTTCTTAAGAAATGCGGAATGCGGAATTCGGAATGCGGAATTGATCAGAAATGCGGAATGCGGAATTAAAGACAAAGATTTCAATCCGAATTCCACATTCCGAATTCCGAATTTGAAGAGAGCAGGCAGGATGGTTCGCGGGGGGCGGAGCAGCGCATTCGTACACGTCAATGTATGCGGATGGCTTCCGGGGGGAAAACGCAGCTCCGCCCCCAAGCGCGACTCGAGGAATTTGTCATAAAGGGGGGATGCCCGTGCGCCGGATATTCACTTGCGTGCTGGTGGTGGGGATTGCGTGCCTTGGTGGAATGGGTGTGATGCGCGGCATCGCCCAGACCGAGACACCGGTGCTTACGCCAGATCAATTCAAACCCGCGAACTATGCTTATCCGAAAGCACCGGGAACACCAGCGCCCGACGCCGGCCCGCTGCCGGATGTCAAGCCGCCGGAAATTATCGATCCGCTGAAGCCGGCCTCTCCCGAAGCGATGCCGTTGTTGGCGCCGCCGATGCCAATGATGCTGCCGCCCGCTGGAGACAAGACGGCCGTGGCGCCGGAAGTGCCGATGCCGCCTGCCGTTCCGCCGACTCCGCCCAAAACGCCTTTGGTGGTGGTCACGCCTGAACAGCCGACGCCTGCGGAGGTCCCGTTTTCGGGCCCGCGGACATCAGCGTTGGAACGGGTCAAGCCCGACATGCCGTCGCTGGCGGACGGCAATCGCACCGGGCCGATGATCTCCATCGAAACGATCGCGCCGAACCAAGTGCAGTTCGGGTTGCCGGTCAGCTACGAAATCGTGGTCAAGAACGGCCCGGTTGCTCTCACGCAAGTCCGTGTGGATGAGGAGCTGAGTGCCGGCGCCAAGTTCGTCGGCTCCGAGCCGGCCGCGGAAGTCACCGGCGATCGCGCTTCATGGGCGATTGGGACGATGAACCCGGGCGAAGAGAAACATATCAAGGTGACCGTCAAGCCGGGCGAAGGCGACCTTATCACCAAGCCTCGCGTTAGTTGCGCCATTGCAACCACTAACAGCGTCCACATTACCCGTCCTGCCCTGGTGATGAACATCACCGCACCTGACATGGTTCAAGTCGGCGATGAAGTGCCCGTGAAAATCCAGGTAAGCAATACCGGCAACGGCGAAGCCTCAAAGATCCTGTTGAAGGCGATTCTCACAGATGGCTTGAAACATTCCGAAGGGAACGATATTCAGGCCCTCTTGAGCAAGCTATGCGCCGGGCGAAAGTCAATCGGTGACCTTGCGATTTCAGGCGGCAGCGCCGGGCCCTCAAACGTGTGCCTTGACAACGACCACCGACGGAGCGCCGAAGGCATCCGCCGCCATCAAGTTCGATGTGTTGCAACCGAAGTTAAACTTGGTTGTAAGCGGTCCGGCCAAGTGCATGGTGAAAGCCGAGCCGACCTTCAACATTGAAGTGTCGAACCCGGGCACCAGTGCAACGGAGCCCGTTCAATTGGCAGTCGCATTCCCGGAAGGTCTCGACTTCGGAACGGCCAGCGACGGCGGCGTTTTCGATGCTGCTACCCGAACCGCCACGTGGAACCTCGGCCCGGCCATCGCCGGCGCCAAGCGAAACGTGACCGTGAAGGCCAAGACCGGTGTCGCCGGACATTTGGCCGTGCGAGCCGTTGCCCAAGCCGGTGCCAAGCTCAATGCTCGCTCGGAAGCGATCATCCAGGCTGAAGGCGTGCCGGCCTTGCTCTTCGAAGTCGTTGACACCGAAGACCCGATCGAAGTCGGCAAAGAGACGACCTACGAGATCAAAATCGTCAACACGGGAACCATGCAGTGTACGAACGTCCGATTGATGGCCGCCTTGTCCGACGGGCTGATGCCCGGAACGGTGACTGCCACGATGCCGTACAAGATGGTTGGCCAATCGCTCGTGTTCGAACCGATCGCGAAGATTCCGGTCAAAGGCGATCTGATGGTGAAGGTCCGAGCGAAGGGTACTGTAGCCGGCGATCATCGCTTCAAAGTGCAGTTATCGTGCGA
The DNA here is from genome assembly GCA_963718635.1 of uncultured Planctomycetota bacterium. GTDB lineage: Bacteria > Planctomycetota > Planctomycetia > Gemmatales > Gemmataceae > JAIOQJ01. Next base: position 2,254,519 of record OY970367.1, read on the forward strand.
CCAGATGAAGCAGCCGGTCGTGAAGGAAGAGAGCACCAGCTTCTTCCAGCCTTGAAAAAACGCGAGCCGGGAGCACGAGCGCCCGGCCCGTTGGATGGCGACGGAACAACGCTTGCAGATGAGTAAAGGGGGACTTCGCCTGCGTGGGCGGAGTGGGCTTGAGGCAGTTCGGGGGCGTTGCTAATATCCGCCGGTCATTCGCAGCAATGGCCATCGATTGCGGATACGAAACATCGTGCTTGCCTGCTGGGACGGTAGGGACGCGGTCGACAGGGGCGAAGAGGCATCGACCGCCGCTTGAGGAAGGGAGTCCTCGATGAACATGACCACCCGTATGCAGAAAGAACAACTTCGCGTGCACATCCGCTGGATGATCCGGCGCGACATGCCCGAGGTTCTTCAGATCGAGCAGGACAGCTTCGATTACTCGTGGACCGAAGAGGATTTCCTCCGCTGTCTGCGTCAACGAAACTGCATCGGCATGGTCGCCGAACATGGCGACAAAGTCGTCGGGTTCATGATCTACGAACTGCACAAGAACAAGCTGCATATTCTGAACTTCGCCGTCTGCCCCACCTGCCGGCGCACCGGCATCGGCGGCCAGATGATCGCCAAGCTGATTGGCAAGCTGTCGAGCCATCGGCGCACCAAGATCAGCCTGGCGGTTCGCGAATCGAATTTGAACGCCCAGTTGTTCTTCCGCGACCAGAACTTCCGCGCTCAGAAAGTCCTTCGCAGTTACTACGAAGACAGCGGCGAAGACGCCTACCTGATGCAGTTCCGCATTGCCGAAGATTCCTACGAAGAGCATGAGGAAGTCGTCAACCGGATCGCCCAGTACGAAGAAAGCTAACACCGAACATTGATCTTCAACGGCTCGGCTTATTGTTCCGCAAGGAGGGATAAGCCGGGCCGTTCGTGTTACGACGCCGAGTCTTTGACCAAAATCAGAGCCACGCCCGTCAGGGCGTGTTGTAGAGCCCGAGTCACAGCCACGACCGTCAGACCCGTTAGGGAGTGGGCTGCTCTGAGTCCTTACAGTCGCGGCCTTGACGAGAAACTGCCTTGTTTCAGAGCCGCGTCCGTAGAGGGAGTCGGGTCGCTTTCCGCTACCTACCGGTCAGGGCTCTGACGGCACTTCAATCGCGCGTGCGCTTGAAGCGGATCATGCAGCCCCGGGCTTGGGTTTCGCCCTTGGCCGGCTTGTCGCCTTTTAGCGCCGCTATCACGGCTGGCTCCAGGTAGTTCACCTTCGCGTCCATTTCGTTGTTCTTGTCGTCCATGCCGCCCATGTAGATGATCTTGCGATTTCGATCGAGCACAAAGAATTCCGGCGTGTAGGTGGCGCCGTAGTCCTTGGCAATCTGCTGCGTTTCATCGTAAAGGTAATCGAAGGCGTACTTCATTTTGAGGGCCCGCAGCTTCATCTTGTCGAGCCGATCGTCGGGGATTGTGTTGACGTTGATCGCGATCAGCCCGACCTTGCTCTCGGCGGCGGCATGCTTCTTCGCAAACTCATTGATTCGGCCTTCGTAATCGTTAGCGACCGGGCAGCTATTGCACGTGAAGATCACGACGATGACTTCCTTCTCTTTCAGGTCGCTCAGCGAATGATTCTTGCCATCGGTGCCCGGCAAATCTTTCCAGGCCGGCGCCTGATCGCCAAGCGACAACTTCTTATTGAAATCGCCCGCGCTCAGCGGGTTAGCGACAAGCAGGAAACAAAAAAGACAATGCTGTGGCTTCATGGAAGCTTCCTCAGTTTTCGGATTGTGTTGTCTACCCCGTAGGGTGGGTGAAGGCTTTGCGAAACCCACCCGAACATCAAAGAGTTAGTTTGCGCAAAGCCTTCAGCCACCCTGCGGAGCGTAATTTTGACGTCAGAGCCGCGACCGTGAGGAAGTTATTGAGAGCGCTTCCCCGCTTCCTAACGGTCGCGGCTCTGAAAGAACTTCAATGAGGTGGGTTTCGCAAAGCCTTCACCCACCCTACGGAACTATCAGATATTCAAGAAAACCCGGCAGCTTACGCTGCTCGGCTCGCCTGACAGATTTTACGGAACGTTGTTGCAACGCCATTAGAGCCGTGAGGGCCCTAAAGGCTCGGATGATAGAATTCTACATACGAGCTTAGGCGCGCGGTTTTGGGAAATCCTTTTTCAGGCGCCGTCGTTAGACATAAAGCTCTTGCGACTTTCTGACTGATATAATCACGAAATTTGTCGCGGCCTCAAATTGTGTCCTACAGTTCAGATGGTGTCCCGTTGAATCGCCGGTTGAAAAAGAGGCGGATTCGCACCCGACATGAATTTAGTTTCTCCCGATCCGCTTGCGGTGGCATTATTCGACGACGCGGTTGATGCGTTATTGATCATCGAGAAAGATTCCGCACGCGTGGCTCATGGCAACGAGAGCGCGGTGCGCCTGCTTGGCACTGATTCTGAACATCTCAAAGGCTTGCGACTGCCAGACTTTCTGCTCGCTTCTCGATCAGAAGATTTCGGCGAGCTTGAAACCGCCTTGCGGTCGAATCAGCGATTTCATTCTCCAGGCGGATTCGAACTTCAGGTGCGGACAAACGATGATGCCATACCCATCGATCTCACGTTACGGCCGTTGAACGATTTCCCACAGGCGCTCCTGCAACTGAAGGACATGCGCACGCTCCGTTTGCTCGAAGAGCGAGCAGCGCTGGCGGAGACAGAACTGTCGTTAGTGCTGAACACGGTATCTGCCGCCGTTTGGTGTGCCGAGCGCGGCAGTGATGTCTCGACGCCCAAAGCGGTTGAAGCGCTTGTTGGATGGCGCTATCGCTACCTATCCCCGGCGGCGGAACAAGTCACTGGCTGGCCGCTGAGTTTCTTCGAAGAGGGGCCGCAGCGCTTTGATGAGATCATTCATCCCGATGATCGAGTTGCCGTTGCGACCGAGCGAACTGCCTTTTTGCTTTCGCCGCAAACCACCTTCAGTATGGAAATGCGGTTGATCGGGCCCGAAGGCGCCGAGCGATGGGTGCGCTCGCAAATGCACGCGACGCGCGATCCGCAAGGTCGTGCCGTCAGGCTCGATGGCGTACTCAGCGATATCAGCCGCTCGAAATCGGCGGAATTATCGCTGCGGGAGAGCCAACATTGGTTGACGCGGCTTTTGGAAACAAACTCCAACGGTATTCTGATCCTCGATCTGGCCGGGCACATCAGTTTCATCAATCCAGCCGCCCAAAAGTTGGTGGGCCGTACGTCGAATGAATTGCTTGACCGCGATTGGAATGACTTGCCATGGAAGCACCAAACGGCCGGCGAAGAGTCAATCAAAGATATTGCGTTCCGCACGTTACAAAGCAGCGAATTGTCACTCGACCGACCCGATGGCAGCTTGGCCACGGTATCGCTGAGCGCTGCCCCGTTGCGCGATGATACGGGCCGGGTTACCGGCGTCGTCATAACCCTTTTCGATTTGAGCCAGCGCAAGCGCGCCGATGAAGCAATTCGCCGATCCGAAGAGCGCTATCGCCGGCTGTTCGAGCGCAATCTGGCGGGTGTAAGCCGTTATGCTAATGACGGCCGGTTTCTCGACGCCAACCGGGCTTATGCACAGATATTTGGCTACGACACGCCGGAAGAAATGCGCGACATACCCGCGCAGGATCTCTACTTCGTAACCGCCGACCGCGATGCCAAGCTCGAACGTCTCAAGGAACTGGGGCACCTCAGCAATCTGGAAACGCGGCGAAAGCGCCGGGACGGCAGCGAAATCTGGGTTCTTGAAAATCTGACGTTCGTGCCGGAAAACCCGGTTGCCGTCATTGAAGCGACATTGGTCGATATCACCGAGCGCAAGCATGCCGAGCAGCGCCTCTCGAGAGAACATGCTCTGTTGCTTTCGTTGCTCCATTCGATTCCCGATCTGATCTTCTTCAAAGATCGCGATGAACGCTACCGGGGTTGCAATCCCGCTTTTGAACGCTATGTCGGCAAGCAGGAACAGGAAATCGTCGGCCGGAGGGTTGGCGATCTTTTTCCTGCAAAAGCCGCGGCTGATCTCGAAACCGAAGACCGTCGCATCTATGAAAGCGGCCAGCCATTGCGTCTGGATCGCGTCTTGGAGCATCCCGACTTGGGTCTCCGCGACGTCGAACTCGTGCTGAATCCGATGATCGACCACGACGGCCAGATTATCGGCCTGCTCGGCATTGGCCGCGACAACACGGAGCGCCGTCGCCTCGAAGAACAAGTACGGCAAGCCGGAAAAATGGAAGCCATCGGCCGACTCGCCGGCGGCGTCGCGCACGACTTCAACAATTTGCTCACGATTATCCTGGGCAACCTTGCGTTGACCAAGACGATCGTTCCCTCCGAGTCACCGGCCGGCGAACTGCTCATGGATTGCGAGAAGGCGGCGGAACTGCGCGGCTGAGCTTACCAATCAGATGCTCGGCTTTGCCCGTCGGCATCCTCTGGCCTTCGAACCAATCGACCTCAACGGTTGCATCGCCGATACGTTGCATCTCTTACGGCGCACCATCGATCCGCGCGTGACCATTGAAACCAGTTTCGCGACCGATCTATGGAATGTCGAGGCAGACGGCGGCCAAATGAATCAGGTTCTGATGAACCTCTGCTTGAACGCTCGCGATGCCATGCCGGACGGCGGTCGAATCCGCATCGAAACGACCAATGTTGCCATTTCAGCCACTCAATTATTCGGCAATATCGATGCCCGGTCGGGCGACTTCGTTCGTCTCAGGCTGATCGACGACGGCCCCGGCATTTCTGCTGAAGTGCGCAGGCGAATCTTTGAGCCCTTCTTCACCACCAAGCCGTTTGGCAAAGGAACCGGCCTCGGTTTGGCAGTTGTGTTCGGCATTATCCGACAGCATCAGGGATGGATTGATTGCCATAGTGATGCCGGCCACGGAACGGAATTCGACATTTACCTGCCTCGTTCGCGCAAGGCACTGGAAGACCCGCAATGCGCGCGCAGCTGCCGAGGCGCCGATCGCCGGCTCCGAAACGATTTTGCTGGTTGACGATGAGTCGTTGATTCGCGACCTCTGCCTTGCCGTCCTGGGCAAACAGGGCTATCGCGTCCTACTTGCAGAAGATGGCGCCATCGGCGTCGATGTCTATCGCAAGCACGTCGATGCCATCGATCTGGTACTCCTCGATCTTTCGATGCCGAATTTATCGGGAAAAGAAGCGTTGAAGCAGATGCGCGTCATCAATCCCGATGTGCGGGTCTTAATTGCCAGCGGCTACTCGCCCGACCACTTCGGCCCAAGCGAACTGGACGGAGTGTTCGGCTTTATCCATAAGCCCTACCGTCCGCACGATTTGCTTGAGGCCGTGCGCTCGGCGCTCGATTCAGCGACCCGAACTGAGTAACCAGTCGCGTTGAAACATCGGCTGTTCGCACAATGCTCGAAAGCGATTGCTTACGCAATTCGGCTCGCCTTTGGCGAGCGAAATTGGGAATGAGTCGATCCCAAGTTCAGGCGTGAGCTTCTACCGTTAGCGGCTCAAGCCGAATAATGTGTAAGTTGTCAATGCGCACGGTGCGATCGAATAGTGTCGGGTCTTCGGCCGAAGGCAAGAAGAACATCGTGCTGCGGATGCCGACCACGCAAAACTCGGGGTGGCGCACCTCGTAAGTTTTTCCATCCGTCATCACAATCCGAAATGCCTCAAATGGTTCTCGGTGTATGGTCTCGTAAATCTCTCTCGGCGCCATGTTGCTTCTCCCCGTTTGCTCTGTGATCACCGTTTCTTGGCTTTAGACCCCAGCGGCTCGAAACGAACGATGTGCAAATTGTCGATGTCGATCTGGTAATCGACGAAGGCAGGGTCGTTCTCTTCAGGAACGAAGACGATTGTCTTACGCAAACCTACGATGCAGAATTCGGGATGCTTGACCTCAAAGGACTTTCCGTCTGTCGTCACGAGCCGAAACGGCTCAAAGGGTTCATGATGAACCTTGTTGTAAATGTCGCGCGGCGCCATGTTCCTTCTCCGGAGCAACCTTCAGATTATACGTGCGTTCCCCCGAGCTGAGCTATGTCTGCTTTGTTCGCAAATCAGCGAGGCCTACCGACTGCCCTGATCACCTTGAAATAATGGGACGCCGGTAGAATAAAAAGGAAGTGCGGCAGCGCAACGACGACCCGAGAATTCAAATCAAATCTTCGAAACGGGCTAGCAAACGAAATGGTTCGATTAGCGAGCAAGCGCAAGTGACCGCTGCTCAGCTGCTGCTAGAGGCAGAAACGTCGAGCGTTCTCTGGCCAACTGAAGGGCCTTGGCCGCCGAGCGCGGCTGATTGAGTTTCGTCCAGGCTTCCGCCAGATAGCACAACGGTCTTGGCTCGTCGCCGCGAATTTTGCGGGCTTTGGTCAATTCGCCCGCAGCTTTGCAGAGCAGCCGTTCCCGAAACCCGGGTTCAATCTCATCAACCCCTTTATTTCCGTCGAGTTGCCGGACCAGCAGCAGCATGCCGATCCCCCGGTGAAGGTGCTCCGTGTAGTAGTCTTCCCGCTGCTGGCCGATCTCCATGAGCCGAGTGTGGCAGTGCAATAATTGCTGCTTGGCCGGGCTATTCGCTTCCTGCGCATCGGCGATGAATTTTTCAAACTGCTCTTGCGCTTCGGGAAGGTTGTTTGCCTTTAACAGGAGTTCTGCCAGGTAGGCGCGAATCATGATCTGCTGGGGGAAGAGCCCGAGATGCTTTTTCAACTGCTTGGCGGCCTCAGCCAAGTCGCCTTTTTGGATGAAATCGGCCGCGCGGCTAAGCGCATCCTCCGTAGAAGTTTCTTCGTGTTTAACCACGCGTAGTCCTTCGATGGCCATTGGCTTTTCGGGGGCCGCGATCTCGGGAACGGTCTGCAAGGGCGTGCGGCGAGAGAGCCCTTGACAGCCAAGTGAAAAACAAAGAGCCAGGGCAAGATAGCAAATCCGCATGAGCCGCCCGCTTCCGGTGGTCCGGGATCAATCGGTGACGCCGGTAAGCATCGGAATAGCGGTTACGCCGTATTCAACGGAAAGCACGATGGCAGCATAATGCCGAGTTAAACTGGGGGGAGTTGAACAGGGATCTGTAAAGCTTCCGACAAAAAGATATGGGACAAAAATATAAGACATTAACGAGCTTCACTTCTCATTTTTTTGTCCAACATTTTTTTGCAAAAGATTCTTTGCAAGGAAATTGGAACTTCACTTCTTATTTTTTTGTCCAACATTTTTTTGTAAAAGATTCTTCAAATACAACCCTAGCGCCACTCTCCGCGCCATATCGCTTTGCGTGGCTTCGAAGCAAAGTCCAAGCGAAAGAGCAGTTCAAAAGGATCGGCATCCGCGTCCGGCAGAGGAATGACCGTCATGTCGGCCGACTTGCCGACTTCCAGGCTGCCGGTGACCGCGCCGAAGCCGAGTGCCGTAGCGCCTGTCTGCGTGGCCATTCGGAGCAGGGCGGCGCCGTCGAAATCGGGATAGCGCTCATGAATGAACTTTGCTTCGGCCAAGACGTCCAGATCGGGATTTGAAGCAAGCGAATCGGTGCCAAGCGCCACCGGGATGCCTCGCGCAAGCAGTTCGCGGAACGGGTGCTCGGTATGACCAAAAGCAGCATGAGTGCGCGGGCAATAGACAACTGTCGCATTCGGCGGGATCTTCATCTGTGGACAAAAGTAATTGCCGTGAGCCAGCAGCAACGATGCCGCGTCTTCACTGCGCCAGGTAATCCAGTCGTGCGAAGGCGCCAAGGCATCGGCATCCCAGACACCTAATTGCTTGAGAAAGGGAACGAACGGCCCTCGATGATGCTCCAGCAGTTGGCGTTCGTCGATCGATTCCGCCAGATGGATCGACAGCGGCAGGCCCAGTCGGCCCGCCGCGCGGAAGAGGGCGTGATGCACGCTGTATGGCGCATGTGGACTAAAAGCAGACCGGCACGAAGGTGTATCCTCATGTTCTTCGAGCCACTGCAGCGCCTGCGTCCAAACAGGCATCACGCGATGATGGTGCAGGCCGAGCAACTCATAAAATACGACAGCACGACATTTTGCGCCGGCGAGCATGTGCCAGCTTATACCCACCGAAGCGGTGTCGCCAATAAGGGTCGTCCCAAATCGTAGCGACTCCGCCAAGCCGTTTTGGGCGTCCTCCAGGGTTCGTTCCTGGGTGACTTGTTGTCGATAAGCGATGATCTGTTTCAGCCAGCCGATGACGTCGGCCGAGGGTGGGACCTGGCCGCGAAGACCGCTCAAATCGAGATGGGTATGGGCGTTGACAAGGCCTGGAATAACGGCGACATTGCCCAGATCGATATTGGCATGGCGCGTCTTGGCCGGCTCGACGGCGCTGATGAGCCCATTGCACACCGTCACGGTTCCCGAAGGAAGCGGCGGCGATGTTCCGGGAAAAATCCAGCGGGCGGTCAGTGTCCACTCGTCGGCCATGCAGGCACTCGTTCAGCATTGAGAATGTCAGGACCGGCGGAAATCTGTTACTTTAGGATTATCCTCTCCTTATTATTAGCAATCGGCCGAGCAACCGCTCCGTCGCTTTAGGAAAGCAAGGACATGAAACGATCGAGTCAGAAGCCTTGCCCGCGCTCGCTCTCGCGCGGGGGTTTATGCTCGGCGCCGGGGCGGGCTTGGCCGCCGGCATCCCGGCTGGTATTCTCGGTTTGCAAAAATGGCAATTGTTTCACGATACGGCAGTTGTCTCCAGCGCCAAGCCTTCATTAAGTGAATTGGCAATGCCAGGGCCATATCCGGGCCGTGTCATTGAAGTGCGCCGATCCGCGCGTGGTGGACGAAGCTTACCATATTGACCGCGCCGCCGTTCGCGCCATGATGGATCGCGGCATGTGCGATCTCGTCGGCGCCGACCATCCGTCCGAAGCTTGGAAGCGTTTTTTCAACCCGGATGATGTGATTGGCATCAAGGTCAATCCCGTCGGCAAGAAATCGAAGAATTTCGGCATTGCTTCCATTTCAAACAAAGAAGTCATTCTTGAAACCGTGCGCAATCTCCGCGCGGTCGGCGTGCCGGGCAAGAACATCATCCTCTTCGAACGCTATGCTCGCGAGTTCATCGAAGCCGGCTATGCCGAGATCATGACCGAGCGCGAAATGGATGGCGTTCGTTGGTTTGCTTCCGGCGCTGCCTATACCGACGATCAGATTGCCATTGACGGCATCGAACATCCGCAGGCTCACTCGCCCGAATTGTTGCGGCACGTCGCCGGTTACGATCCCGATTGCTTTGTGCAGATGGGCTTTGCCGGACCGGATCACGATGCGAAAGATGAGCGACGCCATCGCTCCCACTTGTCGGCCATCGTCACGCGCATGATCAACAAGATGATCACACTGCCGGTCTTGAAAGATCATCGTTCGTCCGGGGTCACGCTGGCCTTGAAGAACATGTCCCACGGGATGAACAACAACGTTGCCCGCAGCCACATCACGCATTTCAAATACGGCTATCCCGATTCGCCCGCGCACAGCATGGTTGGCCCAAACCAGTGCAACACCTTCATTCCCACGGCTGTCAATCAACCATTGCTCAAAGAACGGGCGACGCTCCACATCTTGGATGGCCTGATCGGTGTCTTCGAAGGGGGCCCGCAGATGCGCAACCGGAGCTGGAGCACCTGGCGCAGCAACTCGCTCTTCTTTGCCACCGACCCGGTGGCGCTCGATTTTGTCGGCTGGGACATCATCGATTCCAAGCGGCTTCGCGAAGGGCTGCCACGCGTAGGGGAAATGGGGAAATATTTGTTTACGGATGCACGCAAGGCGGCCATTTCGCTCACTGGCTTGGCCGGCACGACGTTGCCCAATGCCTTGGCCATGCTTGCATCGAGCGGCTTTTTGCAAGCCGGCGGCGAATCCGAAGACCTCGATCGCCGACAACCGGAACACATCATCCTGGCGAGTATGATCGGACTCGGATCGTTCGACCCCGCGAAGTTGGTCCATCGGCGCGTACAGCTGAGCTAGACGACGCATCAAGAAAGAGCTGCGCCTGTAATACCGACCCATACACCGACAAAAAAATATCGGCAAAAATATAAAACGAAAAGCAAAAACTCGTTACCAGGCTCTGCCTGGTAACGGGTCGTCGAGGCTCTGCCTCGACGAGCTTCTTTGCAACCTGCGCAGCATTATTGTAGCCTTACCTAACGAGGCCAAACCTCATCGACCGTTACCTACCAGAGCGTGATACCGAGATATTTGCTTCAGCGCCAGAACCGATTGCTCACGCGATTCGGCACGCCTGCGGCGAGCGCAGGCTTGTTTGATGGCGTTTGAGCAGTGCGGTCGGGTTGGCGATGTGGCGGTTTTCCGCCAAGCTGATGCGGAAGCCAGGCCGTTTCATCAAGTGCGGAAAGTCGTCGATCAACCGTTCGAACATGCGCACGATCTCGGCGTCAACCTTCTCGGTCGACTCCTTAATCGTGTTCGAAGGATGCAAGCGATAGCTCGTCAGCGGAAACGGAATGAATCGAGAACGGCCTTGGATGCAGGCGCGCAAGGCAAAATCCCAGTCGTGGACGTAACGATAATCGCTGAAGCCGCCGACCATCTTCCAGAGTTTCTTCGTAAAGATCATGTTGCCGGTCGTGGCGATGAAATTCTGGTTCGCCAGCAAGTCGATGCAGTTGCCGCGATCGTGCAAGTCTTTGGTCACAATCCAATCCGGCAAGGGATACTCGGGATCGTACGGAACTCGCTTCTCGGCGAATACGAGGCCCTCGGAGTCCATCAGCATCATCTGGCCGAAAAGAAAATCGCCGGGATCGGTGCGCATAGCCTGGCGGGCATGAAAAAACCGCCCTGGCACGAAGTGGTCGTCGGAATTCAAGACGGCGATCCACTCGCCCGATGCCTTCGCGCAAAGATGGTTGAGGCAGGCGGGAGCGCCGATGTTGTTGCGCGGCACGGAAGTGCAATTGATCACCCGCGGCCTGCCCTGTTTGCCGAAGGCCTCCAGGATCATGGCCGACGCATCGGACGAGCCGTCGTCCATTACCAACACTTCATCGACTTCGCGCGCCGCCAGCACCGACAGAAGCGTCGACAGCACGTATCGCTGATGATTGTAAACCGGAATAACAACGGAGAAAGTCATCGTGGCTCCAGCCGATTAAGACGGGGCGCTCCACCCCCACCCTGCCCTCCCCCTGCGAAGTCAGAGGGAGGTAAAACCAGTCATCAATGGCTTGCGAGCGTTCTCTTCAACAGGCGATACATCGGGCGGGCGAATGGCACTTGCCGGGCGATTCGGCGCACCACCCGGTGGAGCAGTGAACGACGGGGCGGTGGCGGCGCTGGCGGCCGCTGTCGAGTCAGGGAGCGAATCGACATCGGATTGAACGCATGGATGTATTGGCCCAGGATCTCCGTTTCCATCGATTCGGACATCGTGTCCACAAAGCGTTGAATGATGCCGCGGTAGGCGCAGGCCAGATCGGCCTGCGGATCATCGCAGGCGATGACGATCCCCTGTTCGAACGCCAGTTGAAAAAGAGCCTTCAGATAATTGGGGTGCCAATTCTTGGAGCCGAGATTCTCAAAGGCGTCGTGGATGTAACCAAAACTCTTGATCCCTTCGATGACAGCGGCGTAGTCGGGCAATAGGGAAAGGTCGTTCCCCTCGCCGTTGGCGCCGGCCAGTTCCTCCGCCACGTCGGGAGCAAAGCGATCGGCGATTTCCGGGTGAAGCTCGACGAATGTTTTATGCGACAAGCCGACCACGACCTGACGTTCGAGAAATCCCTTCAAGTTGTAATGATGATGGTGGGCGCCGACGGAACGAGGCACATACAAGATGCGAAAGCGATCATCCGCCTTCCAGGCCCGATACGCGAATTCGATGTCTTCCCAGGCGGCCAAGCGAAAACGGCTGTCGAAACCTTCCACCAACCAATCCGAAACGATGGAGCGCTTGACCGAGATATTGGCCGTCCAGAAGAGCGACCAGTCGAGCCAGGAATAGGGCTTTAAACAATAGTAGCCGAACTGCTGCACGCCCGGCCCCTGGATATGACTCATGACAAAGTTGATCTGCTCTTCCTGACGATCGGGCCAGATCACCTTGCCGAGCGCTGCAATATAAGGTTCGACATAACGTGCATGCGCTTCCAGGTGCGCTTGAAAAAAAGCAGGCGACCGGGGACGTATATCGTCGCCCATGAAGAGGATGATGTCGCCGTGCGCCAGGTCGGCGCCCGGTTTCGCGCCTGGCCTGGGCCGCCGTTCGCTACGCTTTCCCAGCGCAGGTTTGGCATCGATTTGGAAAGCTGCTGCAAGATGCGCCGGGTGTCGTCTCGCGATCCGTCGTCGATCACGACGAACTCGATTGACAAGCCCTCGCTACAAGTCGCGCACCGCTTCAACGTGTCGTGGAGCACGCTGGCGCGATTGTACGTGGGCATCACCACGGAAAGACGAACCATTGCAACACCTTTGCAAAAAACTGCATCAATTAGCTGATCGGCCCAGCGACGCCGCTCGGTCCCGCAGCGCTTGCTGCCAACTCGCGTGATACCTTTCGGCGACGGCCGGCGACGCGAACGTTCGGCGTACGTCCTCCGCGTTGGCACGAGCCGCCTGACGGTACTGAGGCAGGGCCTGCCTCCACGCCGTCCAGGTTTCGAAAAAGAGCGATGCATCGGCGTCTTCAGGCACGGTCGCGCCGCTGCCGTAGAGATCGAGGAAGAGGCGGATATCGCCAACATCGGTAGCGAGCACCGGCAGGCCGCAGCTGAGCGCTTCGAGCATGACGATCGGCAGGCCCTCGAATGCGGAGGTCATGATCAGGCCATCGCATATCAACAGCAATTCGGCCATGCGATCCGTAAAGCGGATCCGCGTCAGATTCTTCAGCTTTCTCGCCGCGATGAACGCCTCGACCTCGCCATCGAGTTCCCCATCGCCCACCATCACGAATGACGCCGTGCAACCTGTTTGCTGAGCCCGCGAAACAAGCTCGAGAAAGTCGAGCGGCCTCTTTTGTGCAGTGAGCCGGCCTGCAAAAAGAAATCGTTCATCGGCTGGGGGAAGCCCATACTGCACCCGAATCAGTTCGCGTTCTTCCGCGCTGGCTTCAAAGCGGGAAAATCGCTCTTTCTCCACGGCATGATAAATAAGGTCGATCCGCTTCGGGTCCATCTGCAGTTGATCGACAAAGTGCTGTCGGATTTTTTGATTGATGGCGATGAAGCGATCGTAGCTTTGGATGCCCGCTTCGCGATAGCGCTCCACCCAGCCGACGCGCGTGTCGTAAACTTCCTGATCGACGATGGCCGCATCGTGGAATAAGTCGCGCAGCGCCAGTGCGTTGTCGCAGATCCAGGGCGAGCCATTGCAGATCCACACCAAGTCGGGCCGGTAGGCGTTTTTCAACGCTTCCAGGAGAACCAGATGATGCTTGGAAGGAGCTATTTCCGCCAAGTCATAAACGCCGTCCGCTAGGGCGATCAATTGCTTTTGCAAACTTCCTTGGCGCTCAACTGCCCGTTCGGTGATGACCACGATGAACGAATAGCGCTGGCGCAATTCGCGCACAATGGCAACCGTGAGGCGCTCGACGCCGCCGACCGCAAACATGGCAGGCAGAATAAAGACGCATGGCTTCGCCAGATTGGCAGGAGCAAACGATTTGGCGTAAGGCCGCGGGTCAAAATGCCGAAGCGATTCGATTCCCGGAAACTCAATCGACCGGCAATCGAGGCCGAACACTTCGTCAACATGCTTCAGAGGCAATGCGCGATCTCGGGGCAGCCGCAACACAATGCCGCACAGCGTTCGTTCCGGCCGCCGATCTTTCAGAAATACGCGAGCTATTTCCGTTTTGAAAACGACATGATTGCGCAGATTCGAAATGTTGATGGATGGGAGCTCGGCCAGACTATCGCTGACTAATACGAAATCGACATCATTCGATAGCACGGCCAAGCGCACGCCATCGAGGTGATAAGAATCAAGCCCATATTCGGAATCGACCGGCGCGTAGATGAAATCGACGGACGCAAGGGCCTTCGCATCAACGCTCGCAAATCCGGAAGGCAATGGGCCAGCGCCGTCGTGACGCAAATAGCCAAACCGAGGAAGAGCCGGTCGGGCCGGCTGTTGCACCAACGGAACAGTGGACGTCTTTACCGATTTTTCGAAAATGCGCTTTAGATAGCGTGCGGTCGCTCGCAAAGGCGGCGAGCGGCGCACCATGCCCGCCACGCGCTCGGCGATGGTTCGTAACGGCAAATGCCGACCAATGGCGCTCACAAGAAGCCTCTCTGAAAAGCGTCCGCCCCATGCAGAACAAAAGCCTGGGGCTGATCCTCATCCGTAGTCGTCAACGAAACGCGCTTATCACAGTTTTGAAGAAATTTGCAATGGCAGTTGGCAGAGCCCGGTGCGCCAGTGCGCCAATATTTTCTGGCAATTCTGGCGAGCGGCCGGCCGATCGAGCGTTGAGCGCTAGACCTTGATGTCATTCCGCAATCCGAATTCCGCATTCCGAATTTCCTCACGTTCGTTTTCCCACGATTTTCTCGGGTTTGACCTTGTGGAAATATTTTCACTAGGTTGACCATCAGAATGACGGCCGATTGAGCGTCGAGCGTTTGACCTTAATGTCATTCCGCAATCCCAATTCCGCATTCCGAATTTGAAGCGTGCGTTTCCCACGAATTAATTGGAAAGTCCCTTCAGGAAATATTTCCTGAAGGGTCCCTCGTTAGCCGCGAGGCGGAGGCTTTGCGCAGCGGAGCGCTTTCGGCGGGAAAGCGCTCCGCTGCGCAAAGCCTCCGCCTCGCGGCTAACAACGCTTTGTTCAGCGCAGCAGATAAACTAGCTTAGGGGCGCTCAAAATGGAAATTCGAAATGGGAGCAAAACCGTTATTCCTCGTCTGCTCCAAAAGCAAACTCGTGAAACCCTCCGCCCTGCCTTCTGGTATGATTAAAGGAGGAAATCTTTTCGGCACGCGGCGAAGAGATGCGGCATTTTCATGGCGGAGAATTGACACCGATGACTCATGCATTCACGGCAGCACTACAACGGTTGACGGCGGCCCTCGCAATTTTGATCGCGCTGGCCAGCCCGGCTTGGGCGGATAGCTCTCTCGTTACCGATAAGCTCAACAAAAAAATTGATGCGGCGTTGACCGATCTCGATGGGAAAACATCGCTCCTTAGCCAAATCAAAGACAAAGAGGCGATCGTCGTTGTCTTTCTTTCGTTTGAATGTCCGGTATCGACCAGCTATTCGACGGCATTAGCCGAGCTTCACAAACAGTACAGCGACAAGGGAATCGCCTTCATCGCCATTGGCGCTTCGGATGATGTTGCCGCCTTGAAGAAACAGGCGAGCGAGTTCAAAATTCCATTTCCGATCTATTACGATCCGAATCTCGATGCGACCGATGCCTTCAAGGCTTCCGCAACGCCGGAGGCATTCGTGCTCGATCGGAATTTTGTCATGCGCTATCGCGGCCGGATCGATAACGCGTGGTCGGCTCGGCTGAAGAAGAATGCACAGACTACCGAGTTCGATCTGAAAAACGCAATCGATGCCGTGCTAGCCGGCAAAGACGTTCCCGTGCCCGCCACGCGGGCTATTGGCTGCCCGGTTTTAGCTAAAGGCGCCATCGCCAAGACGGTGACGACGAGCGTGACCTTCCACAAGGATGTCGAGCCGATCTTGCAGACCCATTGTCAGCAGTGCCATCGGCCTGGCGCCGTCGGGCCTTTCAACTTGATGGATTACAAGCAGGCCGTTAACTGGGCGGAGGACATCAAGGCCTACACGCAGGATAAAAAGATGCCGCCTTGGAAACCGGTGGCCGGACCGGAGTTTCACAACGACCGCAAATTGAGCGAGGCCGAAATTAAAACATTGGCTGCCTGGGCCGATGGCGGCACGCCCGAGGGCAACCCGCAAGATGCTCCCAAGCCGCGAACCTTCATCGACGGTTGGCAGCTCGGCAAGCCCGATCTCATTCTGACCGTGCCGGAAGATTTCGTGGTCGGCGCCAGCGGCCGGGATGCGTTTCGCTGTTTCGTCTTGCCGACCAATCTCGAAGAAGACAAATACATCGTCGGCTTTGAAGTGAAGCCGGGCAATCAGCGCGTCGTCCATCATACGCTCAATTTTTGGGATACCAGCGGCCAAGCGCAAGAAAGAACAGGAAGCGAAGGAAAAAGAGAAACCGACCGATCAAGATCGCGGCCCCGGCTACACGGCCGCGATGGGCGTCGGCTTTATTGCACCGGGCAAGATCGGCGGATTCGGCGGATGGGCGCCCGGACAGATGCCCCGCTTCCTTCCCGAAGGTGCCGGATACTTTTTGCCGAAGGGCGCCGACCTCGTTATCCAAACGCACTATCATCGTGATGGCAAGGAAGAGAAGGACCGGATGCAGATCGGCCTTTACTTCAGCAAGGAAAAGGTTGACAAACCTTATCAGGTTCTGGTGGTGAACGGATTCGGATTGCTTTCGTTCATTCCCGCCGGCAACGATAAATACATCACGCGCGGCAGTGCGATCGTGAACGCGGACTGCACCGTTCATTCAGTCATGCCTCACATGCATTTGCTCGGCAAGAAAGTCAAAGTGACGATGACCCCGCCCGATGGCGAAACGCAGATGCTCGTTCAGATCGACGATTGGGACTACAACTGGCAGGAAACCTATTGGTTCAAAAAGCCGATCGATGTGAAAAAGGGAACCAAGATCGACATCGAAGCGACCTACGACAACAGCGATCAGAACCCAAACAACCCGCGCAAGCCACCCGGCATGGTGTTCATCGGCGAACAAACAACCAACGAGATGCTCTTCGGTTTCCTCGGCGCGACGACCGATGTGAAAGGCCAACGCCTCTTCGCTCGGCCGGCGCTCAAATCGAAGGATGAGAAGAAGTGATGCTACCCTTGTCGAGCCCGACGCGCAAGCAAGGGAGTTTGTAGGATGGGTGCCTCGAGCCCGATGCGCAAGCAAGGGAGTTTGTAGGATGGGTGCCTCGAGCCCGATGCGCAAGCAAGGGAGTTTGTAGGGTGGGTGCCCCGAGCCCGATGCGCAAGCAAGGGAGTTTGTAGGGTGGGTGAAGGCCTTGCGAAACCCACCCGAACAACAAAGAGTTTTGTAGTTTACAAGAGCGTGCATGGGTTACCGCAATCTTCGCGCTTGCATTAATGACTTAGAGCGAACCAAGCAGCTCATCCGCCTACCCGGCGAAATCGATCCCTTCTTGGAAGCCGCCGAGATTCAAAGGCGCGTCTACTGCGCCGGCGGACCGGCGATTCTTTTCGAGCGCGTCAAAAACTCATCTTTCCCGATGGTGAGCAACCTCTTCGGGACTATCGAACGGACGCGTTTTCTCTTCCGCGATACCCTGGCTGCCGTTCGCAAACTGGTCGAATTGAAGGTCGATCCCGCAAACTTTCTACGCCGGCCTTGGCGCTACAGTCGCGTTCCTTTCACCGCGCTACACATGCTGCCGAAGCGAGTTCGGCAGGGGCCAATTCTCGCTAAGCAAACAACGTTACGGCAACTTCCCCAACTTGTTTGCTGGCCGCAGGATGGCGGCGCCTTCATTACATTGCCACTGGTCTATACCGAAGATCCGGATGCGCCCGGCTGGCGCCGCTCGAACCTGGGCATGTACCGAGTGCAGATTTCCGGGAATGAATACCAGCCCGATGGCGAGGTTGGGCTACACTATCAGATTCATCGCGGCATGGGCGTGCATCATGCGGCGGCGATCCGCCGTGGCGAGCGCTTGCGCGTCAACGTGATCGTCGGCGGCTCGCCGGCCCTGATGTTGGCGGCCGTCATGCCCTTGCCCGAAGGCCTGCCCGAGCTGCTGTTCGCCGGAGCGCTCGGAGGCCGACGGGTCCGCATGACGGCCGCTCTGGAAAACGGCGGTCAAACCACTTTGCCCTTCCCCGCAGAGGCGGATTTCGTCCTGTGTGGCTCGATCGATCCACAGCAGACAAAACCTGAAGGACCATTCGGCGACCACTTGGGCTACTACAGCCTGGCTCATCCCTTTCCCGTGATGAAAGTGGAGCGCATCTATCATCGACCGGATGCCATTTGGCCGTTTACCGTTGTGGGTAGACCGCCGCAGGAGGATACCTCCTTTGGCGCGATCATTCATGAAATCACCGGTCCGCTTATCCCAACAGTAATCCCCGGTGTTCATGCGGTTCATGCGGTCGATGCGGCCGGCGTCCATCCCTTGTTGTTGGCTATCGGCAGCGAACGCTATGTGCCCTATGCAACCAAGCGAAGGCCGCAGGAGCTGCTGACGTGCGCCAACGCGATCCTGGGCCAAGGCCAGCTGTCGCTGGCCAAGTACCTTTTTATCGTGGCGAAGGAGGATAATCCCGGCCTCGATATTCATGACATTCCAGCCTTTTTGCGACACGTGCTCGAACGCGTTGACTGGCGCAACGACCTGCACTTTCAGACGCGCACGACCATCGACACACTCGATTACAGCGGCACCCGCTTGAATGAAGGCTCGAAGGTAGTAATCGCCGCTGCCGGCCCTCCGCGTCGGTCGTTGGGGACGACGTGGCAACGATCATTGCCCGATGGCTGGAGCGATCCTCGCGTTATCTTGCCCGGGATATTGATCGTTTCATGCAAGAATCAAGCGGATTTGCGATTTGAAGGCTGGGAAGGAGAAGACCGCTTTCCACTGGTCGTTGTCGTGGATGATGCCGAATTTGCCGCGCAGTCACTGAACAATTTCCTCTGGGTAACCTTTACGCGTTCGAACCCTGCCGCGGACTTGCACGGCGTCGGCGAATTCACCGAGCAAAAGCATTGGGGCTGCACTGGTTCGTTGATCATCGACGCGCGAATCAAAGCCAGGCACGCTCCGCCATTGATTGAAGACCCTGCAGTAACCAAGCGCGTTGATGCCCTTGGCGTCCGCGGGGGTCCTTTGCATGGCTATATCTAGCGAGGCTTCGCCGCAGACCAACGAGAAGTTTCTTAGCACCAGACAGCCAATGTCAAACCGAAATCCGTCAGCCACGGATTAAACACGGACGAAACACGGATAAATCAAACATCCGATGGCGTGCTCGTTCGACCCGTCTTGATGAAAATTCTTAGATTTTATCCGTGTTCGTTCAGTGTTCCATCCGTGGCTAAATGGCTTTTGCTCGATTGAACGCTCATCTAAAACTTGACTCATGCACGATGAGTTTTTTTGGATAAGTAACCTAGCACGGCCTATTTCTTGAATGGCGCCTCAACCTCGGTCGAATCGTAAACAAAGTGGAAAACTGTATGGTCTGTCTCGGAGGAACGGCCGGCAAGCGACTGTTAGGGCTCTATCACTTCGTTTCTTAATCGACTTACCCACGAATACTGACTGAACTATGCACGAGATCGTCAGGGCCAGACAACGGAACAACATCATTACTGACTCTCGATAAATGATTTTCGATTAATCGATGATGCCGGCCTATTATGAAGTTTTAACGGATCGACGTAAAAACGCGAAGCGGCGGTTGACAGGCCGACGAAATCGGCCGACAATTTCCTATATACGCTTCAGTCGCCGGCGGAGGGAGTCTGGCCATGAAACTTGAACAACTAAACCATCTGAAAGAGCAGCTGCTCAACGGCAAGGATTTCGGGGAAATCTACACTTATTTCCTCGATCATTTCGGCGAGAGCGAAGAGTTCATGCGCCTGGGCGTCCGCGTACGGCATCCAGCGCTCGAAGCCATTTACACGCAAATTCTGGGACAGGTTTTCAAGCGCGAGATCGATGTGAAACAACTCCTGCTCTCTCACCTTCCCGAACAAGGGTTCGTCCACGGCAGCGGCGTCTTCCAGGGCGAAATGGCATGCGTGATTTATTTCGAAGATGTCAACGCGGGCTTGATTGTAATCACTTCGCCCTTCCAATCGAAAGACACCAAGTTCATTCGCTTCAGCATGAAACAGCGATCGCGCATCGCGGAGCCTTCGCTGAATTAGAGGCGAGTCGTACTGCGTTAGCGTCGGGTAAAAGGCTTAGGTGAATAAAAATCGCCCGACTTCAAGCGCTCGCCGCCAGGCGATTGCTGCCGCCTTGTTTCATTTCTTCCCATTGTTCGGGCTTGCACAGCACCTCGCGGGCTTGACCGCTGTTGAACTGCCCGACAATGCCATCTTCTGCCATGAAGTCGATGAGGCGTGCGGCACGGCCATAGCCGATGCCAAGGGCTCGCTGCAAAAGCGAAACGCTGCCGCGCCCTTCGCGAACGACCACTTCGATCGCTTCTTCGTAGAGTTCATCGCGGTTGCGGATCGCTTCCATCTTCCCGCCTTCTCCGGCACGATCGAGCGAGTGCAAGCCAAGGAGTTCGGAATCGAAGGCCGGGTTTTCCACTTCGAGCTTGCTGACGATGCGCGAGATTTCCTCATCGCTGGCGAAAGCGCCCTGAGCCCGAACGATCTGGCTGGTGTTCGGCTGCAAAAAGAGCATATCGCCTTTGCCGAGCAATTTCTCGGCGCCCATTTCATCGAGCACCACGCGGCTATTCGAACGGTCGGCGACCTGGAAGCAGATGCGTGCCGGCAGGTTCGACTTGATCAGACCGGTGATGACATCGACCGTGGGCCGTTGTGTCGTGAGAATCAAATGGATGCCGGCCGCTCGAGACTTCTGGGCCAATCGAATAATGTGCCCTTCGACTTCCTTCTTCATCGCCATCATCAAATCGCCAACTTCGTCCACCACAATAACGATATAAGGCATCCGCGGCGGCACGCGCTTCTCTTCATCTTCGTCCACCGGCTTCACCCGACGCAGAATTTCCTCATGGGAGAGTTCGTTATAACTGGCGATGTTGCGAACGCGCGCTCGACGCAGAATTTCATAGCGCTCTTCCATCTTGTCCACCGCCCAGGACAATATCGCTTCCGCTTTTTTGTTGTCGGTGACCACCGGATGCATCAAGTGCGGCAAGCGCCCATACTCGGCCAATTCCACCTGCTTCGGATCGATCATGATCAGCTTACATTCATCGGGCCGACGAGTGAGCAGCAAGCTGAGGATGATCGAATTCAAGCAGACGGACTTGCCCGTGCCCGTTCGCCCTGCAATCAACAAGTGAGGCATGTCGGCCAAATCTTGCACGAGAGGCCGTCCCTCCGCGTCTTTGCCGAGCAGCAAAGGGAGCTTCGATTTCGCAATTTTCGCATGGCCGGTCGTCGCCAACTCCTTCATGCGCACCACCGCGCGCTGTTCGTTCGGCACCTCGATGCCGACCGTGTTTTTACCGGGAATAGGAGCAATAATGCGAACGCTCGACACTTTCAGGTGTAACGCCAGATCGTCCGACAGCGAGGTGATCTTGGCGACGCGCATGCCGGTATCGAGACTGATCTCATATTGCGTGATGACAGGACCCGTATGAATGCCGACCACCTTGACGGTCAGCCCGAAGTCAGCGCAGGCCTTCTCCAATTGGGCGGCCACTTCGCAAAGTTTCTGATCCTGATTTTCAATCAACAACGGCACGGGCTCCTCGAGCAAGTCGAGCGGCGGCAGGTCGTAGGGACGCTCCGGCATCGGCAGTACGTCGGGTTTGGCGATGGTCGGGCGCGGGAACGTGGGCGCCGGAGCATCATTCCGTGTCGGGTTGCCTAAGCTGGCACCAAGATGATGATGAATGGGAATCGTCGCAGGCGGGAAGCCGATGTCGGCCGCACGAAGCTGCGTTGGGGTCTCAACGATTGGAAAGAGTGAAGGATGCAGCTTGCGCGATACAGGCCTTACCGAACGGCGAACGACATAGGCGGCTATTTCGAGAATTCGGGCAAAAGCCAGCAGCAGTTTCTCGAGCGCAACAGTCGAGCGCTCGCAGTCCGAGAAGCGAATATCTCCCACATCGCCGGACGATGGGATCCGCTGCCAATAGCAGGCCGGCGAATAAACTAAGCGCCAGAAACGATTTACCCAGAAGCGGTGCAAACGTTCCATGCAGCGCCAGCGCGCCCGCCGCCCCAACAGCGCCCCCGCTGCCGACGACAGGCCCGCTGAAAGCTCCGCCCGATTGATCCAAAGCGATCGCAGCGCCGGCGACCAGGAGCAACAACCCCAGTGCTCGCCGAGCTACGCGCAGCCACGGCGCTTGCCGGATGCGTAAGCCGGCGATAACGAACCAGGAGGCGACGAAGGCATAGGCCGCCAAGCCAACGGCGTCGAACAGGTGATAGCGAATGATGCCCGGCGCGGAGAGCCAACCGGAGCCGGTCGGCTTGGCGAAACGCTCGGCGCCGGTCTGGCTGAATAGACTGATGCTCAGGAAAAGGCCTACGGCAGCAAGCGTAAGTGCTGACGCATCGAAGCCTCGCCGTGAGGACGGGACAGACTCGGACATGGAAAGTTTTTCTCCGGCGGTGAACCGACAGATTCATTGTCCGAGATGCCGGGCCAACATGCAGCCAGAGAACGGGCTTGGAACGGTGCGCCTTTGAGATCACCGTTGAATAATTGCTGCAATCGTTACTTTTCGATCAATCGACAACAAAGGCGCCATGTTGCAAATTGCACTCTGGGAGCCGGAGATTCCACCAAACACGGGCAACATTGCCCGCCTCTGCGCTGCGACCGGCACAACTCTCCATCTCATCGGCCGACTTGGATTTCGACTCGACGACCGCGAATTGAAGCGCGCGGGACTCGATTATTGGGCCGGCGTCGACATGCAACAGCATGCGACTTTCGCCGATTTCGAAGAATTAGTTGGGCCGGAACGTATCATCTGCATCGAGACGACAGTCGAACGCATCTACACGCAAGCCTGTTTCAAAGAAGGCGATTGTCTTTTGTTCGGCAGCGAGTCGTATGGCCTTCCCCTCACGGTGCGACAGCGCTACGCGGATAGGACGTTCGGCATTCCGATGCCAGGCGAAAAAGTCCGCAGCCTCAATCTCTCTACTTCAGCGGGCATCGTTCTCTACGAAGCCCTGCGGCAACTGCACGGCTGGTAAAATCGATTCGCATTTCGCGTTTAAAGCCAGATCGCAACCACTTCAAGTTCGCTCCGCTCCTTTCGATGGCCGAAGAATCATTCGCACTGCACCGATGATGAACGCCATCACAAGGAACGTTGCATGAGCGTAACGGTTATGCCGCTGCCGACACTCACCGCCCTGCAGGAATTCGTGCGTGAAACGCTTTGCGCTCGGGATCGCCTCGATCATGCCTCGACTCCGTTCTATGCAGCCGATATTCACCGCAACGGCCGTCTCTGCGGCTATCTCTTTCACATCGAAGGGCCCCGTATGCTCAAGAACTCGGCCATCTGGACCGAGGAAGAGCATCGCATCTTCTTCTACGATTCCGTCGGCACCCGCTTCCACGAAGTCCGTTTGAGCGATTCACCCACGCTGGAAGAACAACCGGCGCGCCGGGCCGCGTAACGTAATTTCAAAAAGAGCGCGCCTAAGCTGGTATGGGGATTATCTCGTTACGCGGCTTCGCTGCGAATTATCTCGTTATGCGGCTCTGCCGCGTAACGGGTCGTCGAGGCTCTGCCTCGCGGGCATATACGCTCAAGCCCGCTACGCTTCTGGAAATATTTCCATAAGCGTAAACCCGAGAAAATCGTGGGAAAAAGAAAGATGAACTTAGAAGGATTCGTTAGCCGCCACGCGATGGCTTTGCGCAGCCGAGCGCTTTGCGCAGGCAATGTAGACGACGCAGAGGGCATTGCGTGCGTATCCATGAACGCCATCTGTCAATAGACCACAAATAAATTTCCGAGCTTTTAACTTATTTAAGACGTTCGACGCAGAGCGTCAAACGAGGTTTAATCAGTGCCGCGATCGTTAGGGAGCGGAAACCCTATCAAATGGCCGCTAAACTCGCGTCAGCTTACGCGTGGCGTCCACGGCCCATTCCATAATAAGTAAACCCGGCCGTTTCCATGGTTTTGGTTTCGTAGATATTACGTCCATCGAAGATGACGGGCGTTTTCAGCAGTCGGCGGATGACTTCAAAATCGGGATTGCGGAACTCTTGCCACTCGGTAACGATCACTAACCCGTCAGCGCCTTCAACGGCGCCGTAGGGGCGATCGCTGTAGATCAACTTGTTGCCGTAGATGGCACGAACGTTCGGCATCGCCTCGGGATCGTGAACGCGCAGCTGAACTCCTTCGGCAAGCAGAGCGTCGATCAAGGTAAGCGCGGGCGCATCGCGGATATCATCGGTGCGCGGCTTGAAAGCCAAGCCCCAGATGGCCAGCGTCTTGCCCGCGAGTGAACCGAAGTGTTTGATGATTTTGCGAAAGAGGACCTGTTTCTGCTCTTCGTTCACCGCATCAACTGCTTCGACCAATCCGAGTTTCAGCCCTTTCTTCTGGCCCATGCCGATGATGGCGCGAATGTCTTTCGGGAAACAGCTTCCGCCATAGCCGGGGCCGGGAAAGAGAAACGAAAAGCCGATGCGCGCATCGTGGCCGATGCCGCGGCGGACGTCGTTGATGTCTGCGTTTAGTCCGTCGCAAAGATTGGCCATCTCATTGATGAAGCTGATCTTGGTGGCCAGCATCGCATTGGCCGCATACTTGGTCATCTCGGCGCTTTCGGGAGACATCGTCAAGAAAGGCCGTTCCGTGCGCAGAAACGGGCTATAGAGCTCGCGCAGGACTTCGCCGACTTCGGGTTTGTGAATGCCGACGACGACGCGATCGGGCTTCATGAAGTCGTCGAGCGCTGCCCCTTCTTTGAGAAATTCGGGGTTGCTGGCGACATCGATATGCCCGCATCCCGCTGCCGTCAAGCGTTCTACGATGCCGCGATTCGTGCCAACGGGGACCGTGCTTTTCATCACCACAATCTTGGAGCCGGGTGGGCCGGGCGGGACGTCTTTCAACGCGGCGGCGAGCGCTTCCGTCACGGCCCAGATGCTGGAAAGATCAGCATCGCCTGCAGCGCTCTGCGGGGTGCCGACGGCAATGAAGATCAGGCGTGCCTCGCGCACGGCCGGGCCGAGATCGGTCGTGAAATTCAGGCGTCCTTCGCGGCGATTGCGCTGAACGAGTTCCAACAAGCCCGGCTCATAGATCGGCAGGCGATTCTCATGAAGGATAGCAATTTTGGACTTATCCTTATCGATGCCAATGACGTCGTTGCCGCTTTCGGCCAGACACGTGGCAGTCACGAGCCCGACATAACCCGTTCCGATAATGGCAACTTTCACGTCAGTAGCTCCCTGAACCTTTGAAATCAACCTGCGGATTGAACATGCGAACGCCAATAACCGAGCAAATCGGCCAGCGAGCGCTCGAGATTGAATTCCGCCTTCCAGCCGGTGGTCTCGCGAAGCTTGCTCGAATCGGAGCGCGAGACGGCACTGTCGGCGTTGCGAGAAACATTGAGCGCTTCGCGAACGTCGATGCAGGCGGAGGACATCGCTAACAATTGATCCAAAACGCTCTTCATCGAATAAGCGATTCCAGAGCCGGCGTTATAAGCCTCGCCGCGTTCGCCTCTCTGCAACAACAGAATGAACGCGCGTACCATGTCGCGGACATCCGTCAGGTCGCGCTGCCCGCTTAGGTCTCCGGTTTTCATCTCCGGCTTGCTTCGCCGGGCTTCGATTTCGGCGATCTGCCTCGCGAAATTCGCGGTGGCATATTCGGCCGACTGGCGCGGGCCTATTTGATTGAAACAACGAACGCTGACGACATCGAGCCCCGGGTGCCGCGACACCTGATGCCCAAGCAAATCCGCCGCCGCTTTACTACAAGCGTATGGACTGGCGGGCTTAAGCGGGTCGAGCTCGGTGAAGCGGTGTTCGGACGACACTGGAGCACCGTAAATCAAACCGGAGGATGCGTAGAGAATTCGAGGACTTAATTGCAGCCGCGCGATGGACCGGTAAAGGTTAAAGGTCGATTGCAAGTTGCCGGCCCAGGCCTTTTCGGGCTCCTCGTACGACTTGCCTGTGTTGGCATACCCCGCCAGATGAAAGACCCAGTCGGGGGCTAATGATCGAAGGAGGTCGTCCGCTACGCCGGCTTGTTCGAGATCAATACGGTGAAGAGTTATTGCCGACGCAAGATGACGGCATTCGCTTGGCCAAGTGGCATGGCGCCCCAGGCCGTGCAGCTCGTGGTCCCCATCGACGCGCAAGCGCTCGACCAGATGACTGCCGACAAAGCCGGTTGCTCCTGTTATCAAAATGCGCATAGTAACGTTGCGGGTTGAGTTTAAAACACCTGATATTCGAAAACGCTCAAACCGTGCTTCGCTCCCTACTCTAATTCCGCAACCGTTCCAAGTCCGCCGATACCATGCGATGCACAAGCTCGGCAAAACTCACCTCCGGCTTCCATCCCAATTCGCGGCGTGCTTTGCCGGCATCGCCGATCAGCAAATCTACCTCAGCGGGACGAATCAGGGCCGGGTCTTCGACGACGTATTGCCGCCAGTCCAGTCCCACGCAGTCGAAAGCGAGCTGCACCAAATCCCGCACGGAGTGAGTCGCACCAGTCGCAATCACGTAATCGTCAGGAGTCTCTTGTTGCAACATCAGCCACATCGCTCGAACGTAGTCGCCGGCAAAGCCCCAGTCGCGCTTGGCGTCGAGGTTGCCCAGCCTCAGCTCGCGGCTAAGCCCCAGCTTGATGCGGGCGGCGCCATCGGTCACTTTGCGCGTGACGAATTCTTTCCCGCGCCGTTCGCTCTCGTGGTTGAACAGGATGCCGCTGGCAGCAAACATCCCATAACTCTCGCGGTAGTTGACGGTGATCCAATGCCCATACGTTTTGGCCACTCCGTACGGGCTGCGCGGATAGAACGACGTCGTCTCACACTGCGGCACCTCTTGCACCTTGCCGAACATTTCACTGCTGGAGGCCTGATAAAAACGAATTCCCTTCGCATCAACGTGCCGGATTGCCTCCAACATGCGGGTAACCCCGATAGCCGTGTACTCGGCGGTAAGCACCGGCTGTTTCCAGCTCGTGGGGACAAAGCTCTGAGCCGCCAGATTGTAGACTTCTCGGGGCTGCACTTCCTGCACAACTTGAGTCAGCGATGATTGATCGAGCAAGTCGGCCTGGTGCAGGGTAATCCGGCTCGTCAAGTGGGCGATGCGCTCGAAATTTTCCGTGCTCGAACGCCGAACGATGCCATGGACTGCATAACCTTTATCCAACAAAAGCTCCGCCAGGTAACTGCCGTCCTGTCCCGTAATCCCGGTGATGAGAGCCTTCTGCATAAGCCATCCTTCAACGCTGGGCATCATGGGCGAAGCGAACAACGGAAATTGCTATCCGAGCAAGCACCGTTCAACACGCAGTATACGATTCATGCGATTGAAGGCCACTTAATGAGGCCGCTTGCCCTTCCCACCCTCCCCCCGGCTTTGCGGGGGGAGGGCAGGGTGGGGGGAAAGGCCGCGACTGCCGGGACTTTCGTTCATGGGCGAGAGGTTCCGCCCCCACCCTGCCCTCCCCCTGCAAAGCCAGAGAGAGGGTAAGACGGGTCGCAGGCGCTAACTTCAACTTTGTCAGACGACGTTGCCGCGCACGATCGAACCAAGTGCTACGATAGATGCAAGATCCCTCTGGCTCATCCTCCATTCAAAACGACATCCAATGCAATCCGATGCCAAAAGCGTGCCGGCTTATCTCAAGGAATTAGCCGACGATGACATTCGCAAGGCACTGACAAAACTGCGCGCGCTTATTCGGCGGTCCGTGCCCGACGCGGCGGAGTCGATGCAACACGGAATGCCCGCCTACGACCTGAATGGCTTGCTCTGCACTTTGCCGCACAGAAAAACAACCTTGCCCTTTACGTCTGCGATGTTGCACTGGTGGAACAGTTCCAATCCAAAATTGGCAAAGTGAACTGCGGCAAAAGCTGCATCCGTTTCAAAAAGCTGGAAGATCTGGAACTGGATGAGATCGAAAAATTGATCAAAGCAGCGGCAGAGAAGGCACGCCTATCAGGCTCGCCGGAAGCGTAAACTGTCAGGGAATGTGCTGTACTTCTTTTGCCTCATTTCAAATCATTCATCGGCGGCTTTTCGTTGTAGTTCTTCATGCCTCGGGCAATCAGCCAATCCGGCAGCCAAGTCAAAAGTGAAGTGAGCATCGCCATCCGCCAGGGAAAACGATGAACCTTCTTCTGCTTACGTATGGCCCAGATGATATGCTCAGCCGCGCGCTCTGCGCTCATTAGGAATGGCATGGGTTCATTGATAACGGCCGTCATCGGCGTATCGACGAAGCCGGGACAGGCGATCGTAACTGGAATGCGATGAGCACGCAGCTGAATCCGCAACCCTTCAAGATACGAGTTGACGGCCGCCTTCGAGGCGCAATAGCCCGATTCGCCCGGCAGCCCTTTGAAGGCCGCCAAACTGGAAACCGCGACGAGGCGCCCGGTCTTGCGAGCAAGCATTTCCGGCAGCACGGCCTCAATGGCGTAGATGACGCCCAGCAAATTGACCTTAATCATTCGCTCGACATCGTGAATATTCAAAGGATCGAGCAACGTCGGTGTACCGACGCCGGCGTTGGCGATCAGAATATCGATAGGCCCAAGCGCTTCCCGAATCGCGTTCGCTGCCGCTTGCATTTGCTCGCGATCGGACACGTCAGCCACGGCAATCGACGCGTGGCCATTGAAGGTTCGAATGCGAGCGGCGACGCCTTGCAATAGGTCTTCGCGCCGTGCCACTAAGCCCAGCTTTGCTCCTTGGCTAGCTAGCTGGAGCGCGAGCGCCTTGCCTATTCCGGAAGAGGCGCCGGTGAGTAACACGACTTTGCCGAGAAAATAGTTGGCCATCCAGACGTTTTATCGATTGGCAGGCGAGCAGAACTGCGTGAGCAGCCGGGTTCTGGTTTCGAGCAACCGCTTCGCTTGCTTCACCCGATTGCTTACGCAATTCGGATCGCCCATAAATTTTCAATCGAACAGCGCAGTCACGAGTACATCGAAATCGGGAATCAAGTCGGGGATGGTGAGGTGTTCAGTCGGTCCCCATTGACGGACCTCTCGGCCTGCGCGATACTCCATCACGCACCGCCGTGCCGGATCGGGCACCCAGACGACGATGACACCTGCACTCAAGTATTCAGCCGCTTTTTCGTCAATTTCCGGTTGCGTATCATTCTTGCTGCGAACTTCGACAACCAGTTCCGGTATTGTTTCCAAATACCCTTCGGAAGACATCTGTACTGGTAGCGAAGCGGTGCAAACAAAACTGGCATCCGGTCCCACGAGTCGATCCGGATTACGCCGAAGGATAACGCCGACATCGCCGAATGCTTTACCTAATCGGCGGCGTTCGCCCTGGATTACGAGCTCGGTCACGATTTGAGCTTGCCCGCGCACATGAAAGCCACCGGGTGGGGACATAACGACGAGCCTTCCTTCATCGAGTTCATATTTGACTTCGCCGGTCGGCAAACAGCTCGGCAACGCCGCAACGTCGGCGATCGTCAAGAGCCGTCGTTTCGGAGCGACGCCCACAGCAGGAGGAGCTAGAGTTGCATTCATGAGGTGATTTTAGCAGATTTTCTAGCGTTCGCTCAACGCGAGAACCCGATCGCTTGCGCAATTCGGCTCGCCCATAATCCTTCAATCGAACAGCGCAGTCACCAGCACATCGAAATCGGGAATCAAGTCGGGGATGGTGAGGTGTTCAGTCGGTCCCCATTGACGGACCTCTCGGCCTGCGCGATACTCCATCACGCACCGCCGTGCCGGATCGGGCACCCATACGACGATGACACCTGCACTCAAGTATTCGGCCGCCTTCTCGTCAATTTCCGGTTGCGTATCGTTCTTGCTGCGCACCTCGACAACCAGTTCGGGGATCGTCTCCAAATAACCTTCAGAAGACATACGCACTGGGAGCGAAGCGCTGCAGACAAAGCTCGCATCCGGCCCGACGAGCCGATCCGGATTACGCCGAAGAATGACGCCGACATCGCCGAACCCCTTCCCATGCTGGCGACTTTCGCCTTGGTTATAAAGGTGCGCCATGATTCGGAACTGCCCGCGCACATGAAAGCCACCGGGTGGGGACATAACGACGAGCCTTCCTTCATCGAGTTCATATTTGACTTCGCCGGTCGGCAAACATCTCGGCAACGCCGCAACGTCGGCGATCGTCAAGAGCCGTCGTTTCGAAGCGATGCCCGCAGCAGGAGGAGCTAGAGTTGCATTCATGACGTGATTTTAGCAGATTTTCGGAATGTGATTAATGCATTTTTTTTTGTCTTTTAGTAAGTCGCAAGAAACTCCCTGCGCAAGCAGCGGGACTCCATGATTATCCGGCAATTTACATTGCTGCTCAATTCGTTTGATGAGTCTCTTATATCACAAACCAAATACCAGCCTACCGAACCCATTCGCAGTGGTAAAAATCGAACATGCTACCAAATGAAAAACAACTTACCTTTGCGTCGTATGGCCACGTTCTCACCAACACGGCCGTCTGGTCGCCGGATAGCCAGTGGGTTGTTTATGATGTGCGTTCGGACCCGGCTGGAGCGGTTTTTGACGGCACGCGCATCGAGCGCGTTCACGCCGCTACGGGCGAAGTCCAAGTGCTCTATCAAGCTGCCAACGGCGCCTGTGTTGGTGTAGCGACATGCAGCCCCGTTGATGATCGCGTTGTCTTCATTCATGGTCCGGAACATCCCACCGCTGACTGGTCTTACTCCACCTGTCACCGCCAGGGATCTATCATCGATGCGAATAAGCCGGGTATAGTACGCAACCTCGATGCCCGGAATTTAGTTCCACCCTTCACGCCCGGCGCCTTACGCGGCGGCAGCCATGTCCATACGTTCGATCAGGCAGGCCAATGGGTGGCCTTCACCTATGAAGATCATCTATTGGAGAAGAATCAATCTGCGGATTCTGACAGCAATCAGCGAAATGTCGGTGTCTCCGTGCCTAACATCCCGGTAAGGGTAAACGGGGAGCATCCGCGCAATCATGACGGCACGCACTTCTCCGTGTTGGTGACGCGCACCAGGAATAACCCAAAGCCGGGCTCAGATGAAATTAGCAAAGCCTTCGAAGACGCCTGGATCGGTGGCAGCAAACAACGCCGACTGGCCTTTCTCGGGAACGTAGTTACTGCGACCGGTGCGACGATCACCGAACTATTCATCGTCGAACTCCCGGACGATGTGACAATCCCCGGAGAAGGGCCTCTCGAAGGAACACGAACGCGCCGTCCGTTTCCACCGAAGGGGACTACGCAGCGCCGACTGACTTACACCTCGCAGCGCCCTTTTCCGGGACTCCAGGGTGTCCGACATTGGCCAAGATCATCGCCGGACGGCAGCAAAATTGCCTTCCTGATGAAAGACGACGACGGCATCGTACAACTCTGGACCATCTCTCCCGAAGGCGGTGAACCGCGTCTAGTTTCGCGACATCCCTGGGACATCGCCTCAGCTTCCACTTGGCGCCCCGATGGGCGTTACATCGCCCATGTCATGGACAACAGCATCTTTGTGACCGATGTTGCAAGCGGCGCGGGATCTCGCTTAACGACACGCTGCCCGGATGAATCGGCGCCACGCCCGGAAGCGTGCATCTTTTCGCCCGATGGGCTGAAAATCGCTTACGTGAAAACGGTAAGTGTTGATGGCAGTCGATATAATCAAGTCTTCGTGGTGGGTTTTGTTTAGAAGCAAAGCGCTCGCCGAAGGCGAGCCGAATTGCGTGAGCAATCGGGTTTCGGCGTGCAGCAGCCCCGTAGCCTTCGCCCAACTGCTTATGCAATTCGGCTCGCCTTTGTTCAGCCGTAAAGGAGACATCCTTGGCAAGCGCCATCGAAATTGCGCTCTATGGTAAAGAGCAAGCGCAGCTTGTCGCTCCTACTGGGGAAGTGGGCGAACATTGCATCTTAGAGTTCGTACTGGCTGTTAATTCGATAATACTGCGGATCGCCCCCGAAGATCGCGAATATGTTGAATGGACCAAAGCCAGCTTCCATCGAGCCGCGTTGCTTCATTTTGGACAAACTGCCGCGGAGCCAGATGATTTGTACATGCCTTGGACGATTGTTGGTTTTCATTCTTTTCAAGAACAAGACGGCCGGTGGCGGTTTAATCTAAACACACATGCCGTTCGTTGGAGTTGGATATCTGAATGGCCAGTGGTTGAGCGCGGACGTTTCTAAAGATCCGCGCAAAGTTCCCGCGCGGAGATTAGTGACCTTCACTCAAAACACATAACCCGACTGCTTACAGTAAGCCATCGGGTTCCGGGGCTGGCAATTGTTTACCGAAGTCACGACCAAGTTGAATCCGGTTCGCGGAAGTGCCGCTTATGCTTCGCCTTCTAATAGCCCTCGCAATTACGATAGCCCTCGGCCTCGCATCCCGGCTATACCCCTTCGGCTCGTTCCTTTGGGACCGAGTGCTCGGCGAAGTCCTTTATGCGGTGGCTGCTTACCTCGCGCTGGCCTTGCTGTTTTTCCGCAAGCCGCCGTTATCAATCGCAATACTCGCGTTTGTTTGTTGTCTGGCGGTCGAGTTGTTCAAGCTGACTGGCATCCCGGGCGAACACCAACATCTGTTTCTGGTCCGTTGGTTTCTGGGCATGAACTTTTCAGCAGTCAATCTCGGCTATTATTTGCTAGGCGTGGTGTTGGTCGCCTTAGCGGACTATGCGACTGGCGCGGCAAGTGAGTGAAAAAAAGCCATAACAGATTTTTCTTCGTTTTCCTCGTTCCCAGGCTCTGCCTGGGAACGGGTCGTCGAGGCTCTGCCTCGCGGATGTTCGTCTGACAGAATCATTCTTTCTGAACAGCGAGCGCAACGAGGCGGAGCCTCAACGGCCCGTTCCCAGGCAGAGCCTGGGAACGAGAGGGTAAAGAGCCGCGCACGAAGTAAGCGCGGCTCGTTTTATGTTGGCCAATGTGGTAGGCTTACATGCATGATCCTTATCGAAGACATTCCTGAATGCGCCATTTGCTCTAGATGCGGACAGCCGGTTAAGGTCATTGATTTGCAAGTGCAGGCAACTAAACTTGGCCTTAAGGTTCCCCCAGACTCTTTTGTCTTTAACTGTTGCGGAAAGGGCGAACTTACCATCGATGATGATTGCACCGCGCTCAGGCTGAGAGACCTATTGTTGGAATATCATCGGCAAAGCGCAACGACGCGAGATGGCACCCTTTAACTAAATGAAGTGACAACCGTCGCTCACCCGTCCGGCTCGGATAGTCCTCATCAAAGCCCCAAAAGGAAAGGAATCCATGCGCCAGCTACATATCGCCGTGCTCGATGAAGAGTTACCCTACCCGTTAAACTCTGGCAAGCGCATACGCACATACAACTTGCTAAGCCGGCTGGCGCGGCGGCATCGTATTACCTATTTGTGTCACGGCAATCCGGATGAGCACGAAACGAAGGCCGCTGCTGAGGCGATGGCCGGCGTCGGCATCCGCGCAATCGTTGTTGATCGGCAGATACCGCCGAAGTCGGGCCTGCGCTTCTATGCTCGGCTCGCAGGCAACTTAGCATCAGCACTTCCCTACTCGGTGACGACACATTGCAGCGCTGAACTTCGCCACGCCGCCACGGAGTTGAGCATCAAAGACGCTCCCGAACTATGGCATTGCGAATGGTCCCCTTATGCGGAGTATCTGCGTCAGCCGATCGGTCGCGCACCCCTGGGTCGTGATGGCCCACAACGTCGAATCGCTGATCTGGCAGCACTACATGGAAACCGAGAAGCAACCTATAAAGCGCTGGTACATCGCCCAGCAGTTTCGCAAGTTCGAGCGCTTCGAGCGTTGGGCTTATTCGCATTGCGACACCGCGATAGCCGTCAGCGAAGAAGACGCTCGGCTCATTCGCACGCGCTTCGATGGCAGGCGAGTAACAGTTGTCGATAATGGCGTCGATACTACCTACTTCGAACCGGATACGCGAATTATGCGTGATCCCTATCGCTTGCTGTTTTTGGGCAGTCTCGATTGGCGGCCGAATATCGATGCCGTGCAGCTACTGTGCGAAGAAATCTTCCCCGCTGTCCGAGCGCAAGAACAGAAGGCGACGCTGCAAATCGTAGGGCGGAAGCCAAGCGAGGCTTTATCCCGGATGGTTGAGAAGCAGTCGGGCGTTGAACTGCACGCAGATGTGCCAGACGTTCGCCCCTTTCTGGCTGGGGCCGGGATGTTGGCAGTGCCGTTGCGAATCGGCGGCGGCTCCCGGCTGAAGATCTTGGAGGCTCTCGCTGCTGGGCTTCCCGTGGTCACAACGACCATCGGCGTCGAAGGATTGCACCTGCTCAAAGATGAACAGGTGACCATCGCCGATTCGCCCGCCGATTTTGCACGTTCTATTTTAGCTGGGATGCACGATCCGGAAACGCTGCGACAACAAGGCGAACGAGGACGACAGACGGTCGTTTCCCGGTATGATTGGTCGGGCTTAGCGGATAAGCTGGAAGCCGTCTGGCTGGAAGCAGTCGGTATGACCACGCCGTTACAAAACCAAATGCCTTCGAGCCTCGTCTGAGGCAGTAGCGAAGGAACTTTTCAAGCGAAATCCGCCCCACCTGCACTCCCTTGCAAAGCTAGAGGGATGGCATAAAGGCTCGGTGATCGTTTCACTCATTGTCTTTTCTGACTCTCCGAGGAATCTGAACATGCAAATGCGATACTGGTTATTGCCGGCCGTCGGTGCTGCCGCTCTGTCGGCCGTCATGGTCACCCAAGAGGCGCTGTCGGGCCCCGCGCCTGTGTCTACCGAGCTCAAGGCCGTCACGACGCTGCCGATCTCGCGCGTCATCCTCTTCTCTTCGGGCGTGGCTCATTACAACCGCACCGCCGAAGTGGAAGGCGAAGCGCGCATCGATCTGACCTTCCCCGAACAAGACATCAACGATTTGATCAAGTCGATGACTCTGCAAGATTCCTCGGAAAAAGGGCGCGTCTCGGCCGTCACTTACGATAGCCATGAGCCGATCGATCGCACGCTGAAGAGCTTCGCAATCAATCTGAACAACAACCCGACCTTCTCGCAAATTTTGACCCAGGCGCGGGGTGAGAAGGTCGAAGTGGTGATGCAGCAGAATGCGGTCGGCCAGCCGGGAACGCTCACCGGTTCGATCATCGGCGTCGAACATCAGAAGCAGGCCGCCAAAGAAGGCGCTGTTGAAATTGAGATTTTGAATCTGTGGTGTGCCGAGGGCGTGCGCAGCGTCAAGCTCAACGAAGTGCAGCGGCTACGCTTCCAGAACTCGGTGATCGAGAACGAGTTCCGCCGCGCGCTCGAAACGTTGTCACTGGCTCACGACACTCAAAAGAAGGCAGTCAGTCTGCACTTCAGCGGTGAAGGCAAGCGTAAAGTCCAAGTGGGGTACGTAACCGAAAGCCCGATTTGGAAAACCAGCTACCGTCTTGTGCTCGACAAGAAAGAGAAGCCTTACCTTCAAGGTTGGGCCATTGTCGAGAATCCGACGGATGAAGATTGGACGGGCGTCGAGATGGCTCTCGTCAGCGGTCGGCCGATCTCGTTCCGGATGGACCTCTACAACCCGCTTTACATCAACAGGCCGTTGGTTGAGCCTGAACTGTTTGCTTCGCTGCGGCCGCCCACTTATTCGGGAGCGATGTTCAAGAGCGATCAAGCAGCGGATGGCGGCCTCGCGATGATGAATGGCGCCGCCGCCCCGCAAGCCGATGCGCTGAAGCGGGCCGAAAAGCAAATGGCTGATGCCAAAGGCAAGAAAGCGCCGGCCGGGCTTTGCAACAAATGGAGCAGGCCGAAGGTCGTCGTGAATTTGCCAAAGCGCTGGGCGACGAACTGAATCAGCGGATGGACATCGGCCGGGCCGTCGGCTCAGCAGCCACGGCTTCCGCGCTGGGCGATTACTTCCAATACATCATTGATCTACCGGTAAACCTGGGCCGTCAGAAGTCGGCCTTGCTGCCGATCATCAATAAAGAAGTCGAAGCCAGCCGAGTGAGCATTTACAACGCAAATGTTCAGGTGAAGCATCCATTGCTAGGCCTCAAGTTCAAGAACTCCACAGGGATGAACCTGTCGCAAGGGCCGATCACGATTTTCGAAGGCTCGACCTACGCCGGCGATACGCGCGTGCTCGATCTGCAGCCGAACGAAGAGCGTTTAGTGAGCTATGCAGTGGATCAAGGCACGGAAGTAAGCGTGAAGAACGGGTCCAACACCTCGCGCATCACGAAAGTGAAGGCCGTCAAAGGAATCGTGTACACGGATACGCTTATCCGCGAAGAAAAGGTCTACGACATCAGCAACCGCAGCGACAGCGATCGCACCTTGTTGATCGAACACCCGAACCGCAAGGGCCAAGGCTTTACCTTCAAAGGCGACCACAAGCCTGCGGAAGAAGCTGCGGACGTTTTCCGCTTTCAGGTTGCTATCCCTTCGAAGAAGGATTTGAATTATATAGTCATCGAAGAGCGCAACCAAGGCTCGTCCGTAACGTTGACGAACAACAGCGACGACCAGATTCGTTTCTTCATGTCTCTCAACGAAACCTCTCCCGGCCTGAAGACCATGCTCCGCGAAGCAATGGGCAAGAAGGGAACGTGGGACGATGTTCGTCGCGATATCGACAAAGTAAACCAACGGATCGCGACGATCACGACCGATCAAAACCGCATTCGTCAAAATCTGCGCGAGGTACCGAAGGAGTCGGAAGCTTACAAGCGCTATCTCGACAAGTTCGACGTGCAGGAGAAAGAAATGGATACCCTGCACGCGAAACTGAAAGAACAGCAGGAGCAAGAGTACACCACGCGAGTGGCATACGAAAACTTCCTGCGGAATATTACCGTAGAGTAGTGGCTCGCTTCGCGTTAAACAAGCAAGGCAAGCCGAACAGCGTAAGCGGTCGGGTGTTACTACTTCACCCGACCGCTTACGCTGTTCGGCTCGCCTTGCTTTCATCACTTCTTCAGCCCGATGCAATAAAGCGATTTAACCGTCTGAATAAAAAGAGCGCCATTGGCGATAGCGGGCGTGCCCATGATTTCCTCGCCGAGATCATTGGTAGCGAGGATCTCCGCGTGGTCGCCGCCGGGCTGCAGCACGGTGCAGACGCCCTCATCGTTGCAGACGAAAATCTTGTCGTCGGCCGCGATCGGAGATGCCCAATACTTCCCTTTTTTTAGCCGTTCGGTCCATTGCTCTTTGCCTTTAAGATCGGCGCAAACGAGCACGCCGGCGCCAGTGATATTGTAGATCCGCTCTTTGTAGACAAGCGGCGTGCAGGAGCTCGATGCCAACTTCTGCGAAGTCCAGACGACCTCCGGTGTGCTATCGCCTTTCGGCTGTAAGCAGATGAGCCCGCGCACCGTAAGTAAGATCTGATCGCCCATCAGTACAGGCGTGGGGATCGTGCTTCCCTCGGTCGTATAAGTCCAGCGCTTGTGGCCATCCTGCACGTCGTACGCGCTTAGGCCGAAACGCGAGACGAACAGGACTTCAGCCGAATCGCCGACCTTTCGAAGGGCGGGCGTCACCCAGTTAATGTCTTTCGGGCGTTCCACTTTCCAGCGATTGATGCCTGTTTTGGCATCGAGGCCTGCCAGAAAAGATTCGCCGCCGGAATCCATCGGCAGCAGCAACGTCTCTTTCCACAAGATAGGGGATGAAGCCATGCCGACTTGGTTAGCGATTTTCGGATAGTCGCTCGCCAACGAACGATACCAGCGCAGGTTGCCATCTTTGTCGAAAGCAACTAGGTCGGCCGTTGCAAAAAGCACATAGACGCCGTCGGCCGTGGCGACCGGGGTGGGCGCGGCCATGCTCGTCTTGGGATGGCAGCCGGTGTTGCCCGTCGCTTTCAATTGTCGTTGCCAAAGTATTCTTCCATCGTCACAGGCAAAACAAACCACGTGCAATTGTTCACCCTGGGCGCCGGAAGCAGATGCCACATAAGCCCGACCGTCGGCAACCACGGGCGATGCCACGCTACGCCCGGGAACGGTTGACTTCCACCGGATGTTTTCTTTTGGGCTCCACTTCGTAGCCAGATGCGTTTCTTCCGAAACGCCCGCACTGGAGGGAC
This sequence comes from uncultured Planctomycetota bacterium, assembly GCA_963718635.1. Classification (GTDB taxonomy): domain Bacteria; phylum Planctomycetota; class Planctomycetia; order Gemmatales; family Gemmataceae; genus JAIOQJ01. The sequence goes on from OY970367.1 coordinate 2,292,594, forward strand.
CGCGAAACTGAGGCCAATCACCGGCTGACGCCAATGAAACGGTTAGCAACAGTGTCAGTAGTGAAAGTCTAAATGTCATAGCATCTCCTTGCTGTAATTAACCGCAGCATTTCAAGCCGTCTAATTGAGAATTGAACCACGGATAACACGAATCACACGGATAAAAACTATAGTTCGATCCGGCTTTATCACACTAACCCGAAGCGTTAGCGAGGCAATCTCCGAAGCGTTAGCGATATACTGAGTAAGGCGGGACATAACCTCGCTAACGTTTCGGGGTCAGCCTCGCTGACGTCTCGGGTTAGTGTGAGTATTGCTATGTATTACCATGTCAACCCTGGTGCATAAAGACTGCATTTTCCTATCTGTTTTCAATCCGTGTTTCATCTATGACTAACAGTTTTGGTCTAATTTCCTAGGGATTATTCATTGACTTGATAGGCAGGGCGCCCCCCAAGGAATCGCATACGCGCAACTGGAATTTCCAGTCTTGCGCCCAGTTTTCCGTTTGATTGTTTTGGCAGATTTTCAGCAATATCTCATTTCGCCCGGGCTTCAAATTACCGACGGCCACGTACTGGTCGAAACGCTGGCCGTGATGGTACTCTTCCGTGGCGTAGAGTTCCTTGCCATTGAGAAACAGTTTCACGGCCGAGATGCAGCCGAAGCGAATTTCAATCGCCGCCTCTTTTGCCGCTTCAATGCTCGTGAATGCGTAAGCCACTGCGTCTTTATGTTTGCCAAGCGCTTTGTTTAAATCCACCAGGCCATAGGGTTCTACACTGCGTGTTGGAATCCACTTAATTTCAGCGTCTTTTTTACCTTTATAAGCGGCGCTAAGATCGACCTTCTTTTCCGGCTCATACACTTTATCGTAACCCGTGCCTTGCGGACTGTCGAAGGGGCCAACCAGCATCCAACTCGATTGCACGCCGAAATGTTCGTTCAGATCGACGGTGACGCCATGCTCTTTCAATGCTTTGGCGATCTTCTCCGCCTGGACTAAATCCCGGCTGGAATCAAAGAGCCCCTGTAGATTCTTCAAGGCCAGCATGGGTCGAGAAGTAAACAGTTCGAGCGTATAGGGCAACTGATGGTCGATCGCATCACGTCGAATTTCGAAGCTAGGATCATCCGTTAAATTCTTTAGGATCCTCTCAGGCGCTTTCGGATCGGCCTGCACCAGAAACTCGTACGCCAAGCGCCTGCCAACGGGGCCATGCGTCGTATCGCGAACGAATGTTTCCAGTTCTTTGGCCGGGATGGGACGCTTCGCCGCAGCCTCTGCTTCGACAATCGCCTGAGCTGCCAGGCGCAGCCAGTTGGCGATCGCCGGCTTCGTGTTATCCATCGCGGTCAGCGTCGGCATCAGCGCGGGCAACCCGGTCCCGACGATATTTTTCCAAGCGGCAGCGGCTTCGGCATTCCCCGCGCCTTCGGGGCCAACGGCTTTGATGATTGCCAGCTGCTTTTCAATCGGTGAAGCATCAGCCGCTGATGAAGGTGCTGCAATGCCGAAAACTAACAGCAACGTACATGACAGGCTTCGCATGATGTATCCCTTCGATGCAAGTTCAATCTGGAAGCGTAATGTGAGCGATCATGAAGACGAAACCTTCTCCGGTCACTGACGTTCCCGGCTCGCCGGTGATAGTCTAAGGCTCGCCAGGAGCGTAAGCGACTGGAGATCAAACTCCTCTTGAATGGACAGACAAGCTACATACGTGGGCCAAGAATCTCGATCATCAACAAATGCTTCTTCGGCCTTGGCTGCATCCAAAGCCATTCGGGCTTGAATGAAAAGCCGGGCAGCACGTCGCTTTTGACGACCCCCTTCTTTGGCTTGACCTCTTGATATTTCCCCTTCGCGCTGAGCCTTAACAAATAAAAGCGTTCCTCTTCTTCGTTGATGATCCAATACTCGGGGACGCCTGCTTCCTCATAAGCGATCAGCTTTTTTTCGTAGTCGCGCTCGACGCTGTCGGGCGACACGATCTCAATGGCCAGATCAGGGGCGCCTTTCGAAGTGCCCGCGCCGCTCTAAATGCAATCGCGATTTCTGGACGAAGGCAATGTCCGGTTCGGGCCCATATTCATCCGATAAACGAAACGCGATTCGCTGGCCGTACACTTGACCCAGATCGGTTCGCTCGACGTACATTTCAATCAGATTGAAAAGCCAAACGTATAACTTGCCAGCATCGAGGCTTTCAGGCGAGGCCATGTAAATGACTCCGTCTAGTAGATCCGCTTTCTGGCCGTCTGGCGCGGTAGCGCAAAACTCACTGAACGAATATGATCCGCTTCGATGGCGTTTGACAGGCTTGGTGATTCGTGCCGTGCTTCTCAAGGCTCACCTCAGATCGTGGGAACGAAGGAAACGTTTAGCCACGGATTGAACACGGATGAAGCACGGATAAATTAAGACGGTTTGATCAGTTGAATGAGTAAGAAACTTTCCTGTACCTATCCGTGTTTATTCTGTGTTCCATCAGTGGCTAAATATTCCTTCTCACTTCATCCATGCAAGCTAACCCGGCTGGTTTGTTCTTCCATTTGACGTCTGAGGTCGGCGAAGTAATTGGTTAATTCCTCAGCGCTTTTGACTTTTCCGCTCGAACAACCACCTGTGGAACATCCGCCGCCCGTGCCGCATGACGTGCAACCGCCACCGCTCGACCCGCAGCCCGGCTTGCCGCAACCTTCGGGTTCCGGCTCGACAGACTTAGTTCTTACATCGTGCACGACGAAGGGCAGCTGATGTTTCTCCGTGAGCCGTTCGATCAAAGGAGTAAGGTCGGTGTCTTCGCTCGGCAACACCTGCAGAATAGCGGGCGAGCCTTCGAGCAAAATTTCCAGATCGAGGACGAGGACAGGCAAGCCGCTTTCATTGGCTTCGTCTTCTATTTCGCCCAATAAGCATAGAGCCCGATCGCGGAGGTTTTCCTCTTGCCGCCTGTCTTCGTGCGTGAGTGGCCGAAGAATCTCGCCGTCGAAGCCGATGCCGATCAAGCGGGCAAAGCGAGGCGCTGCCTCACTGAGAATGGTGGCCGCTTCGATGCCACGTGCGGAACGGACAACGACACGGTCGCCACGTGAGTAAGAAGTGTTCGCACCATTGCGAAAACGGCCGAGAAACGCGGCATGGCCGTGATTGACGAGGTATTCCGAAGCTGTGGCGGGATCAGTCATGATGCAACCGATTCTTCCCAGCCGAAGAATTCGCGCATATGCTTGTCGTACTCTTCCTGGCCGTATTCGGTGCTCAAATCGATGCGTAGTTCGTTGATCACCTTGACGCTGAAATTCTTGAACCATTCGTTCCAGCAATCGGCGCAGATCGTCTGATAAATTTTAAGGCCGATGGCATCAGTCAGCGGAGGCGCCGGGAGTTGATGGGCGTACTTGCCGGCATTGCACATGGGCCGTTCGCAATGGAAACCGCTTTCCGAACCCCCTTGCTGCTTAACCGCCGGCGCCGCTTCCGGGATGACTTGCCCGAGCTCCTTGAGCATTTTGCCCATCTCGTCGCGCGGCATCTTATCACCGCGTTCGTCGGCAATTTTCCAGCCGTTTTGCAAAACTTCAATCGCTTCCGGAATGCGGTTCACTTTAATTAGGCAGCTTGCCAGCAGTTGGTAGACTTTCGAAAATTGCGGGCTCAGTTCCAGCGTTCGGCGAAAGGATGCGAGCGCGTCTTCGAACTGCAGATTCTCCATGAGCAGCTGACCCAGACGAAAATGGCCCAATTCGTTGTCGGGATCGTCGGAGGCCATCTTGCTGAACTGGGCAATGCGATCTTGAAGCTGGCTCATGGGGTATCCTCAGAGAGAGTCGGGTAATTGTATTGTAGGCGCGCCGGCAACATAAGCAGTCGGCTTGACGAGCGATTGATTGTTGAACGTTTGAATACAAAGACATCCGACAAAAAGATGTTTGGCAGAAAGATAAGACGAACAGCTCTTCCGTTTTATCTTTTTGCCGATTTTTTTTGTCAGTGCTTCGCTGCAAATACCCGAGTCGGCCGTTCGGAGTGTTTATTTCACAATCCGAATTCAGCCTATCCGAGTTTCGAGCGTTCGTTTTCCCAAGAATTTCTCGGGTTTGACCTTGTGGAAATATTTCCACAAGGTTGAGCTTGTCTGACCAGTTCCACTGAAAATCACCCGACAAAAAGAGACGTTTGGCAGAAAGATAAGACGAACAGACTCTGGAGAACCGTTTTGCTGCCGAGTTTAATTCGGCGGGGGCAACACCTTGATGGGAAGCTGAACTTTTGAAACAGCCTTGGTCAACTTATCGGTGGCCTTTAATTCGATCGTGAATTCGCCGGGCCGGTTCAGGGGCAGGAAAAAGCGGAAGGGGATGCCTAAGTCGCCGGCATCGACTTCGGAATTGATGTTGATCGAATCGGGCTTTGCCAGCGCGGGCTTGCCATCTTTGGTGAGGACGGCCATCTCGACGATCACATCCGGCTGCTTCAACTTCGCTTCCCGGGTGAAGCCGACTACGCCGAAATGAACGAAGATCGATTGGCCAGCCACCCCAAGTGGAGGCAACGGGATTTCGCCCTTGTTGTCGGCGGACGTCAGCACCTGCACCAAACCAAAATCCTTGGCGATGACTTCAAATTTCTGTTCGAGCGTCTTCGTCGATTTGGAAGCGCGATCGGTAACGGTCACCTTGCACGTGTAAGCCCCGGGCACTTGATCAAAGCCGATGGTGACGAATGCACGGCCCGGAAGTTTACTGCCGCCGAGCGGCAGGAAGTCTTCGCGTTCCTGAGGCTGTTGAACGAAGATGGGCGTGCCATCCTTGTTGATCACGTCCATGCCCATGCTGTACTTCACTCGGCCAGTGTCATCGACCGTAATGCCCTCAATATCGAACGCGACGAAGAATTTATCGCCCGGCAAGTATTTGAGATCAGGACGGGGCGCACCGAGTTCGCCGTAGGTGACGCGCGCCCCGGTGAGAGACAAACCGCCTTGAGCAGGCGTCAGCGACAGCACGGCCAAAAGAGCCACGGAGGTCAACATATTCGATTATCCTTTCAAACAAATCGACGTTCCAAGCGAGCCGGGAGAGTCGGCGACGGAGAAAGCAACTAACATCCTACACTCCGGTCGCTCACGCTCCCGGCTCGCCAAATTCATCGGACACCCAGGCGTATTGTGCGAATTGCACCACTTTCCTTCCAGAGCAATTGAACGGGGAGTGAAAGTGCATTGAGTGCGAGACGATCTTTCATCTCTTTTTTCTTATCCGTGAAATAGGTGTTATTGAGATTTACATTTGCGCACGACGCGCAAATCTCGCGGTACCTTCATACTAACCCGAAGCGTCAACGAGGTTTTTGCCGAAGCGTTAGCGTTATTGTGGGCAAAATAACGCTAACGCTTCCGGGATCGCCTCGCTGACGCGTCGGGTTGGTGTAACCGTTGTAGCTCACGCGCGCTACGGACATCGCTTGTCTGCGGTGTTTGCCAGCCGAAACGAGATTGCGGGATTTTCGTTTGTTAAAACAAGGGGACGACAACATTTTTTTAGGTGATTCTCTTGATTTCCAGCTGGATCGGAGGGTAATATATCGTTGTGGGTCGTGTTAACGTGGCACGACGGGCTAAAGTCCGAAAAGGTCGAGTTGGTACCCGACCGGCCGGAATGTCTTTAGCGAAGGGAGGTGGTCTCGTGAGTTGTAGTGGTAACCAAAAGGTGCGGCCGATCTGATCGCCGCTGACGGGCTGCGTCGGCGCGGCCGCTAAATCGTAGAAGGCCACGGAGCGTATCTCTCTGTGGCCTTCCTTCATTTCTACGCGTCAGCTTGTGCAGAACATAAAAAAAGAGGGATCCAGCTGGATCCCTCTTTTCGTTTACCTACCCCCAAGGGGAGTCGAACCCCTGTTTTAGCCTTGAGAGGGCTACGTCCTAGGCCACTAGACGATGGGGGCATTCGTCTTAATGATTAAACGGCGTTCCAGGGATTCTGTCAAGCCATTCGATTCCGACAATTCAGGCATTTTTCAACCATATCATTGCCTATTCGACCTATTTTCAACCTTCATGCACAACCTTCGAATTGTAACTTTTTCCGGCGCAATTTCTGGAGCAGCCGGCGTTTTCCGAGTGAATCGAACGAGGCGATGAGCGGTAGAATCGGCAGGGATGCAATAAATTGTCGAAATTCTTGTCCTGCCTGAAAAAATATACTGGCTTCCGCTTGACAGAGGATTTACAATCATTCTGTTATCTGATGGCAGCACCCCCTCACGTCGGACGTTCCGGCGTAGCTGCGATTAGGACCTCGATGCAAGGAGACATGACATGAGCGATCAAGCGTTGAATATTCTCATGTGGGTCGGCCTGGTTGTCGGGATTGTGGCGGTCTTCATGGTACTCGAGGTGCTCCTTCGCACGCTCTTCACCCGGTACGGCACCCCTGCGGAAGCAAATCATCCGCACCGCACCGGCTCCGAGCTGCCTCGCGTACTGAAGCAGAACTAATCACGTTCGTATGAAATGGAATTCGTCCTCACCCCGTCGGCTGGACAACAACTGAACCAAAGACGGCCTGGGAAAGCTCGCTTTCCCAGGCCGTCTTTCCTTTTAAGGGAATGCAAAGGGTTTCTGGTAATGACAGAACCCGATTGCTGACGCAATTCGGCTCGCCTGCGCAGTCTGCCGGGCACCACGACTTCAACCCGAACAAATCGCTTTGCACCAGCGCATGGATCAAACGAGTGCAATCCATAATTCGTAAGAGAACCCAGGCCTTCGTCCCTTTCAGGGACTTCGACCTGGGCTGACAGAATGAGCCTTTCAGGCTCCATTTCGAACTTCATTCGCGACCACGACAAACTTCTTACCTCTCTACCGCAGTCAGATTTTAGACCACTCGGCAAGCAGCCTAATCTCCTCATAAGCAATCATTTTTGTATAAAAATGTATATTTTTCTCGTTACTAAAGATCATTAATGTTGCAATTGCATCCATTTTACCAAACTATTTCAACAAATTCGCATTTTACCGCTTGACTTATGATAATGAACAACCGTATATTACTAATGAAGTCGCCAATGAGGAGTTTTGGTGCTGAGTTGAGGTCGCCAAGGAGTTTGATCATGGAAAGCTGGAGAAGAGTTTGGCGGGAAGGATTTGCACCGGTGCTGCCGACGGCAGGGCTTGAAGCTCTCTGGCGCGCCTTGAAGAACGATGACGCCCGGCTCAACCAGGGGAGCACCACCACGCCGCCTCCCTTGATGTGCAATCGCGATGCGGAACTTTCCGGCTGCGATGCCATCGGCTGGTGCGGCTGGCAGGGCGAGAACCTCCAAACTGTAGGCGAGGTCGATGAGTTCTTCGCCCGAAGTTGCTTCGAGGCCGACCAGCGCCTCGGCGAAGCGGGCGGCTGCCGTTGGTTTTTGAATTGGTTCGACGATGCCCCGCGCGATGAAGTGCGCTGGGAGCTGCAAGCGGAGATCGAACGCGCTCTCGAACAGCGCTTCATGCTGCAAACATTCGAACGCGTCGTGCGCCGTCGTCAGCGCAAGCCGCAACGGCAAGTGTCTGCGGCCTAACTTCTTTTGTCACCCCTCCGGAGTCATCGGATGAAATGTCTACACTGTCGGGCAGCGCAGATCACTCGACCCCGCGGGCTATGTTGGACGTGCTATTACAAGCCCGGCGTACGTGATCGCTATGCCCCCATCAGCAAGTTCGGCCAACGCGGCATCGGCAATTTTTATGGCCCCGCCGCGCGTCCGCCGCGCCCCACGGCAGCCCTGCCCGGCTCACGAGAGAAGGTTGCCGTGCTCATCGAGCGAGCTCGTTTGAAGCAAGACCTCTGGCACCCGGACGATTCCGAATTCGATTTCGGCCGTCTCACGGACGAGCTGCAACTGGCGGGGTGAAATACAGTATAAGCAGTCGCTTCGCTGGAGAAAAGTTATCGCTCGCCCGCTTTTTTGTTTATCATTTCTCCATGCGGCTTACGTATCTCTCCCCTGGCGATCTCCAGCGCCCTCTGGCGCTGGATGATGTTCATCTCTGGACCGCCGCCCTCGACCCCTTGGCCGATGAAACACTGCTCACGCCCGCCGAGCGCGAACGGGCGGCGAATTTCAAAATGCCGCGCCTGCGCCAGCAGTTTGTCGCCTCGCGTAGTATTTTGCGCACGATACTCGCGAGCTATCTCGATTGCCTGCCGGAAACCATTGCACTGCTCACGGAACCGGGCGGCAAGCCTTATCTCGCTCCAAGCGCAGCCGGACCTCTGCACTTCAACGTGTCACATTCCGAAAACGTGGCTGTCTATGCAGTGACGCGGGCCGGCCGGGTTGGCGTCGATGTGGAACAATGTCGCGATATTCCGAATGCCGAATCGCTGGTGGAGCGCTTCTTCACCGATCGCGACAACGAGCTGTTTAGAACGATCGCACCGCCCGAACGGATGCCCGCGTTCTTCCGCGCTTGGACGCGGAAAGAAGCCGTCTTGAAAGCGATCGGTCGAGGCGTGCAGGCGCTCGATCAATGCGAAGTCACCTTCGCCGCCGGCGAACCCGAACAAGTGCTGCGTGTCGGCGACGAGACAGATGCCAGCGAAAAATGGTTTCTGAAAAGCTGGTTCCCGAGCGATAAGTATCTGGCGGCCGTGGCGGTAGAGTTGGGGCACACATAGTCAGCAAGCCACAGCGTTAGCGAGGCAATCCCCGATGCGTTAACGTTATTCTAAGCAACGACAGCTATGGAAATTCGTTAGCCGCGACGCAGGGCTTTGCACAGCGGAGCGCTTTCGGCAGGCTTAAACGGGCAGGCCGGGAGGCCTGCCCCACGCTGAGGGAGATCGCTTCGGGAAATATTTCCCGAAGCGGAAACCCGAGAAAATCGTGGAAAAAGGCGCTTAGTTGCCACGAAACTCAACAGGCAAACATTGACCGATCGCCCTCTTACCCCAACGCCTTGCGCAGCGCTGCCAGCGCCTTGGGCACGCCCGTTTTCGGATCCTCGGCGGCTTCGTATTCGAGCGCCACGTAGCCCCGGAAATTAGCCTTTCTCAGGATCTCAATCATACGGCCGAAGTCGGCTTCTTCGCGCTTACCGCCGCTACGGACAATCTCCGTTTTCATTTGAGACACGACGGCGTACGGCGCGATCTTGACCAAGTCGGCATAGGGGTCGTCCGAATGAAAATTGCCCGAATCAAAGTTGATGCCGAACCAGGGGCTCTTGACCGCTTCGATCAACGCCAGCATTTGAGTGGGAGTAGCCGTGATGCCGCCATGGTTTTCCAGCGCGAGATAAATGCCGTATTTGCCGGCGTAGGCGCATGTCTCTTCGATGGCGGCGATGCATTGTTTGCGAGCGGCCTCTTCGTCCTGACCTTTTTTGATGCCGCCGGCGAAAATGCGGATGGTCTTACCTCCCAGAAACGATGTATGCTCACACCATTTCTTTACCATCTCGATTTGCTCTTTGTGCAGATCGGCATCTGTTAGACAGAAATTATTGCCAACGGCTGTGCCGCTGACATCGAGCCCCAGTCTGGTGCAGCGGCCTTTGATGTCGGCAAGATATTCGGGGGTCGTTTTTTCAAAGTAGTAGGCGGTCAGTTCCACCGCATCGAGTGGATAAGTCGCCGCAAGATCGATGAAGTCAAACAGGGTCACTGTCTTCTTTTTCAGGTCGAGCATCTGTCGAAAACTGTAAGCGGCCATGCTCAGTTTGATGCTCGGCTTGCCGACGCGTTGAATCGGCTCGATGGCTGAGAGCGGAGAAGGAATAGCGAGCGCGGCAGCGGTTGAGGTTAGAAACCAGTCGCGGCGGGAAAGTTGCATGAGGAAGCTCCAGGATGTTTTATCGAGGTCGTCACTTGTTTCAGGAGAAGGTCAAAGGTTCGATCGCTAATCCTTCAACCAATAGCGCACGATGCAATACAACGCGTTGAAGGCATCCTTCAGGCCGATTTTTTTGCCTTCTTCATACGTCCGTCCTGAGTAACTGATCGGGATCTCGTAGATGCGCCATGATGGATTTTTCTTGCGGGCGATCTTCGCGGTAATCTCAGGCTCGAAGCCAAAGCGATCTGATTTGAGATGGATATCGGCAAGGACTTCGCGCCGGAAAACCTTATAGCAGGTTTCCATGTCCGTCAGGTTCAAGTTTGTAAAGATGTTGGAGAGGGTGGTCAACATTTTATTGGCGATGGAGTGCCAATAGTAGAGAACCCGGTGATTGTCGCCGATGAAGCGCGAACCAAAAACCACGTCCGCCCGGTTTTCCAGGATCGGTTGAATGAGGCGCGGATACTCTGCCGGATCGTATTCCAGATCGGCGTCCTGAACGATGACGACATCCCCTTTTGCGTGTTGAAAACCAGTGCGCAATGCAGCGCCTTTGCCCTGATTCTTTTCGTGATAGACGACGCGGATATTCGCGACAGCTTCCATCTCTTTCAAGATGGTGCGCGTGCCATCCGTGCTGCAATCGTCGATGAGAATCAGCTCTTTCGGAATGGGCACTTCCTGCACGCGGCGGACGATTTCGCGTATCCACTGCAGTTCGTTGTATACGGGTATGACAACGGAGAGTTTGAAGCCATCGGGAATTCGGTAGACGCCGATCTGCCGGCAGGCGCCCTCGCCGAGCAGGCCGTGCAAAACTTTCAAGCGCGTCTCGGGATCCTGACCAATTTGCCGAACCAGCGACAATAGCTCCGTGGAATCTTTGCCGTTCGTCAATTGCTCGGCCATCGGTAGAAGCTCCTGGGTTGCCGACACGCTCACAGCGCGGCAAGCAGCGAAATTATGGGAAAGCGGGCGAACAGGGGCAAGGGGGCAATCGCGCGAGCCGAAATTCACCGCGCCGACGACTTTATCGTCCGGTTCTGACCGAAAACTGTATTGACAAAGCCTATCCTGCCGAAATACGATCTGCGGTCTCCGGGCGGCCAAGCCGTTTTCGTACGATGTGAAGGCATGTGGGTTCTATCCATTGTCCTTCGATGCGTGAGCTTGGATGTTTACGCAAACTTCGGCAGTCCGCAGCGTGTCGGGTATATAGGAAGGGAATCCTGGGATGAATAGCAATCAGCCGACGACCGTGCCACTTTGCGATCTAGGGGCGCAATACAGCCAGATCCAGAATGAAGTGGAGGCGGCCGTCCTGCGCGTCTTGAAGAGCGGCCAAGTCATATTAGGACCGGAGGTGGCGGCCTTCGAACAAGAGGTCGCCGCCTATTGCGGTGCGGAGCATGGCATCGGCTGCGGCTCGGGCACCGATGCGCTTCTCCTCGCCCTCCATGCCATGGAAATCAAGCCGGGCGACGAAGTCATTCTTCCTCCGTTCACCTTTTTCGCGACAGTTGGAAGCGTTCTCCGGGCAGGCGCCACCCCGGTCTTCGCCGATATCGACCCGCTGACTTTCAACGTCGACGTCGAGCAGGTAGCTGCGCGAATCACGCCGCGCACGCGCGCCATCATGCCCGTCCATCTCTATGGCCAATGCGTCGAGATGGATGCCATCAACGAGCTGGCTAACAAGAACGATCTCGTCGTGATCGAAGACGCCGCCCAAGCGATCGGCGCGGAGTACCGCGGCAAGAAAACAGGGACATTAGGCGGCATGGCGTGCTTTAGTTTCTATCCCAGCAAGAACCTGGGCACCTACGGCGATGCCGGCCTGGTGACGACCAACAATCCCGACTGGGCGGCGCGTATGAAAGCGCTTCGCGTCCACGGTATGGAGCCGAAATATTACCACAAGTTTCTCGGCTGGAACGCACGCATCGATGCGGTGCAGGCGGCGATTTTACGCGTCAAGCTCCCGCACCTGGAAACATGGACAAAAGCTCGACAAACGGCTGCGGATCGTTACGACCAGCTGATCGAAGCGAGCAGTCTGCACCGCTTCATGCAACGGCCCACGATGGTTGAACATTGCCGTCACGTCTTCAACCAATATGTAGTGCGCGTGCCCGCCGGCGAACGTGACGCGCTGATGCAGCATATGAGGCAGCAAGGCGTTTCTTGTGAGATCTACTATCCCGTTCCTTTGCATCTGCAGGAATGCTTGAAGCATCTCGGCCATCGCGAAGGTGATTTTCCAGTGAGTGAAGAGGCATGCCGATCGGTCATCGCGCTGCCGATGTTCCCCGAAATTACTCAGGCGCAGCAAGAGCGCGTCGTCGATGTCTGTGCCGGCTATCGCGTGCAGCGTTTACGCACGGCGGCGGCTTAAAGACTCAACACCGCGAGGTTTTTGCGGCGGCGTCGCCAAAGCGCCGCCGTAAGAACTCCGCCAATTATCCCTGCGCTGCCCATGACAAACGAAGAAGGCTCCGGCACGTAAGAGCCGGGCGGGTTTTGTGTTGTGCCCGGGTCGCCTGTCGTCCCAGCGGTTCCGCCGCCGCTGTTTCCTCCGCCTGGGTCAGTTGAGCCACCAGTTCCGCCGGCGCCAGTTGTGCCGCCTGATCCCGATCCTGATCCAGTGGAGCTGCCTCCGCCATCGCTGCCGCTTCCCGGCCAGTTGTGCCAATAAAACGCCTCAGCTGAGGGCTCAAGTCCCGCGGCTATTCCTGTCATTACTAACAAAACAAGCAGCCGAATCAACGAACGCGGCATGACGTATCGCCTCCGATCATACCCTTTTACAACCACTGGCAGCATTGCCCTAACGCAACCGAATAACTGTTGCGGCCCCTTCGACTGCGCTGTTGGGAACGACGCAGAAAACAACATACAGGGTGTGGGCGGGACCATGACCTCGGCAGGTCGTAGTGTCAAGGGATTCCGCCGGAGATTGTTGGCGAAGTGGGTAAACTTTGCTGATGGTGGCGATTGCAACGCCGGTCCGAATGAACGGATTGTGCAGGAAACAACAAGACGGCGGACCCGAGCTTCCCATTCTGCCGAACATACTGAAACGAGGAAATGCACCGGGTCGACGGATTGTGCGTAAGGAAGGCAGGGTAGGGCGATGAAAGATATGCGAGCCGCCTTGGTCGCGGGATCTCTCATGCTACTTCCTTCACTCGGATGGGCCGAGGAGGGAATTGCTTGGCGTTCGTCGCAGCCACCCTGGCGCGCGACGCCCACGGTTACGTCCGCCATAACGACCGTCGACTATCATGCCGACTGGCTTGGCGTTATAAACCCCGCGTGGGAAGAACCCTTTGAAAGCCTGACCATTGACCCGGTCCTGTTACCCCTTGGCGAGTATTTGACATCGCCTTTGGAAGAAGAGGATTTGCCCTTAGAGCCGGTTGAAGAGCCGAAGGCGAGTTTGGGGCCAGTCCGTCCAATGACGCTCAGACCGATAGAACCGGAATTCCAACTGAAACTGCCGGAAAGCGCTGAGGCGGAGCCGGAGAAAGAAGAGCCGATGCGTCTGCCGCCGCCATCGGAGCGCTTGCATGTGATGCCGCGCGAAGTCGAGACGGCGCCCAAGGAACTCATCCTGCCGCCGGAACTGATCCCGGCGCCGCCTGCTCAGATATTGCCGCCATCGCCGATGCCGGAAAGAAAGGCATCATTGGGATGCCCCTCGCCAAACCGGTTGATCGGGCGCACGTCAAACAATACGGCAGTGCAGGTAGTCTCTGAGACTACTGCGCACTTCGGCGCCCCCGGCCTATGGCATCTTTGATGCGATCGACAGAGGTTCGCCTCGCTTCGCTATTGCCGGCGAGTATCTGATGTGGTGCGCGAACAGCGATCGCGTCCCCGTTCTTGCCTCCACCGGCACGCCGGCGAGCGGCGGCGTTCTCGGTCAACCTGGCGCCACCACTTTGTATGGACCCGGTTCAACCGACATGAATTCGCGCGCGGTGGGCGCATTCGCGCATCGCTCTGGTTCGATGACCCGGGCATCTATGGCATCGATGGCAGCTTCCTGTTTCTCGGCAATCGGGATGGCAACACCCTGTTCAACAGCAACACGACGCCGGTGTTATCCCGCCCGGTCTTTGTACTAAATAACGGCATGGAGAACGCCGAGACAGTGGCCTTCCCGAATTTCAGCACCGGCACCCTGCGCATCGATCCGCGGAGTCAGTTTTCGGGCGCGGACATCAATGTATTCAGGCGTTTTTGCTGCGGTTGCGACCGGACCTTTGCCCTCTTTGCCGGCTACCGTTATTTGAACCTGACCGAAAGCATCACCATCACCGAATCGATTACAGCCGGCGCCGGCGCCCCCGATCCAATCGGCACGCATACGGTTGTCACCGATTCCTTCGCCACCCGCAATTCATTCAACGGCGGTCAGCTGGGGGCATACTTCGAACAGCGTTACAATAGCTGGTTTGTCAATCTACGCGCGAGCACGGCCCTCGGCGTGAATCAACAAACGATCACGGTCGATGGCAGCCAAGTTCGCATTCGACCGGGCCAAGCGCCCGAGTTCTTTCGCGGCGGACTGCTAGCGGCGAATTCGAACATCGGGCGCTGATACCCGGCAGCAGTTCAGCGTTGCGCCTGATGTCGCGCTGAACCTTGGCTACCAGGTCACGCCTTCCTTACGCGTCTACGCCGGCTATAGTTTTCTCTATTGGACTAATGTTGTCCGCCCGGGACAGCAGATCGATCGCAACGTCGATCTGACACAAATACCGAACACGCCTGCCGGAGTGGCGCCTACTGGTCTAAGGCGTCCGGAAGTGCTGTTCCAAGACTCTAATTTCTGGCGCAGGGCGTCAACTTCGGGCTGCAATGGATGTATTGATTGTCTTGTTAAAAGCAGTAATCGGAAGCGTCAGTGAAACAATAGTTCCTTCCATCATTGACGCGTCCGGCTATCAGGTATTCTCAATGTCCATTCGCTCACTTGTTCTGATCATTCTGTGTGCCAGTCTTCTCGCAGTCGGTTCGGCAATGGGAAAGGCCATGCCTGGACCCTACCCCGGCTATCTCATCCATGTTGAAAAGCAGGACGGCACGAACTTCGATGCCCGTCTTAAAGACGAAGTGCGAATCGAAACGGAATACGGCACCGAAACTTTTCCGCTCACACATCTTATCCGCCGCATAACGTTCAAGCCGGATCAACCTTCGCGTCGACCGATGCATGGCCGATCGGCCGCCATCATCGAACTCAAAGATAAGACGATTCTTCGCGGTCGCATCCCGGGTGAGGAATGGACCTTCGCTGTCAATGATAAGGACCAAAAAATTCCCTTCGCCGAGCTGCGCGAACTTAGATCGATCGATCCGCCCAAGACCGGTTGGTTGGCCATCGCGATCGGTCTACTCACACTGACGGCGATGGAGATTGTCCTCGGCATCGATAACGTCATCTTCCTAGCCATTCTCGCCGGCAAACTGCCGCCGGAACAACAGCCACGTGCGCGCCGGCTAGGGCTGATGGCGGCCCTCGGCACGCGGTTGCTGCTGCTTGCGACGCTGACATTTTTGCTCGGTCTAACCCGGCCGTTGTTCACCTTGCCCGAGATGCCTCTGCTGCACGATATGGAGGCGCGTGAAGTCTCCTTGCGCGACCTGATACTGCTGGCGGGCGGCCTGTTTCTGATCGGCAAGAGCGTCATGGAGATGCACGAGAAACTGGAGAACGCTCGACAGCATGGGGAACCAAGGCCGAATGTTAAAGTCAGCTTCATCAAAGTGTTGATTCAGATTGCGGTGATCGACATCGTCTTCTCGCTCGACTCGGTGATCACCGCAGTCGGTATGGTGGAAGAGTTGTGGGTGATGGTTGCTGCCATGGTGTTGGCCATGCTGGTGATGCTCGTTTTTGCCGGTGCGATTGGCGCATACGTGGCGAGGCATCCCACATTGAAGGTGCTGGCGCTCAGTTTTCTCATCCTCATCGGCGTCATGTTGGTGGCGGAGTCGCTGGGCCAACATATGAACAAAGGCTACATCTATTTTGCGATGGCCTTTGCTCTGGCTGTCGAAGCGTTCAACCTGCGAATTCATCCGAAGGTGAGTCAAAGTGAAACGGCGCAGCTTCCAGTCGCCGAAGATAGAAAAACCATTTAGCCACGGATGGAACACGGCAAAACACGGATAAAACAGAGGCCTTTGATGGCAAATTGCAAATAGCCAAACAAAAGAACTCGTTGAAGTTCTTCATCCGTGTTTCATCTGTGTTTCATCTGTGGCTAAACGGATTTGAAGTATTCGTGCCGCTGCTGGTTGTCAGAGCCAGCCGTTCGCCCAATTCAAGAAATAGCCCATCTTCACCAGCTTCACTGACCGTTACACCTCACGGCCGCCGAGTTCACGCCCAGCGAGTTGAGCCGAACGCATTGCAGCGGTTGTGCGGATTGTGTCGAAATGAATGAGGGATAAGGACGCTGGCAGGCGCGGAGAATGGCACATGACCGGGCAAGTCCGCCGAGCATCGACCGCACTAGGATTGCTCGCGCTCTTGCTGCCGGGCTGCATGGGCTGGGTGAATCCGATCGCCAAGCCTGCCCCGCAGTTTCAACAATACTGCGAACAAATTCCTGCGCCCTGTCGCCAGGCCGTCTATGTCGTCTTTGTGAACGGCGCGGATCCCCTCGGCTGCGGGAATCTCTCAGGAGTTCGCCAGTATCTCAATGGCCTTGGCTTTGTGAAATCCTACTACGCGCAGCTCTATCACGAAGATTGCTTACTCCAAGAATTGCGACGGGCGCATGAAGAACATGCCGATGCGAAATTCGCCATCATTGGATTCGAATACGGCGCCAACGCCGCCCGCCAACTCGCTTACAAAGCAGTTGAAGCAGGTATCGCGATTGATCTCGTTGTGCTGCTGCAACCAAAAGGGCTGGCGCCGCAAGTGAACGTGGCCCGACCCTCCTTGCCACGACTCATTACTATTCAGTCGGGCAAAGAGTCCCTCGACGACCCCAGTTTGCAGCAAGGCGAAATCGTGGCGGTCAGTAGCTCGACGCGTTACGGCGTGCCCACGAATGCCCACACGCTGGAAATGCTCACTACTGAACTAACCCATTTGGCTCTGCGCGTGCCGGTCATCGGACCCGTCGGCGAAGCCTTCCCTACCATTCTCGACGACGCCCCGCCAACCCCGCGCCCCCTCACTGCATTCAAGCCCGCTCCGCCAGATGAATGGGACTTCTTGAAGCCCGTGAGTTTGAAGAAGAGTGAGAAATAACACTACAAGGAACTGCACTGCGAAAGAATTGCCTCCGCATAGCGATCCTCACACTAACTCCGACGCATCAACGAAGCTTAGCCCCATAGCGTTAGCGGCCGGCGGGAATGTAGACTCGCTCCAAGGGCGTGATGAGTTCAGTTTTCCAATCGCGGGCGCGCGCCCGCTGTTCGGCGACGAAATCACTCATGTCGATGATCTCGACAATCTCGCGCTTCCCGTAAGCTTCAAGTGCTGAGCCTCGTAGCCCAAGCTGGATTGCTCGCCGCTCACATTTACCGCCGTCGGGCAAATGGTCGGGATCCCATTGCAAGCGCACGTCCGATTGGGCCACGGCCGAGGCCCATGCATCATGCGTGTCAAAAAGACTGCCATCGAAAGCAGAAGGCACAGCCTTAGCCAGCAACAGGTCAAAGAAATTCCGCTTCAGTCGAATGGCCAGAATGACTTCTTGTCCCTCAGCCTGTCCCCATTGACTACGGTACATCATCCAGAGGAAATTTGGCTTGATCCAACTCATGCGCGAATACTTGAAGTCGCCCCCGAAGTACCCGTTCTCGACCGCAAATTTGCCAATGCTCGGACGGTACGCCTGATACACGATGATCGTATCGTCGTCGAACTGAGCTAGAATGTGCCTTCCCTCTTGCGGCCAACGCGCCATCTGCTCGGTATAAAGGACAGTCGGAAGGGGTGTTATTTTCATAAAGTTGCACCTCATCACTTTCAGCCGTCGTTATCACCAATGACCTTTTCAAGGAATTTCGAGTATTCTTCCTTCATCGGCAACTCGAGGTCTTGTCTCACTCGCCTGCGCTTGGCCAAGACCTTTTCACCAGTGAGCGGGTTCTCCGCGGTGCGTTCGTACTCTTCCCAATAGAGGCCGGATCCACGCTTCTGCCACAGCGGAAGGTCGTTGAAATTGATGCCGTTCTGAAAGAGAAACTCATTCTTCTGAGCAACAGACAGACCTTTCATCGCCGCTGTCGCTTCGCCTACCGACTTTCCCTGTTTCCGAAGCATCCAGTAGCCGTGAGCGTTCAGCGCGTTGCGGTGCACGTCCTCATTGCGCCAGCGGAAATAATCGACAACGTGCCCGATCGTGGGGAGTTGCGAAATACGGCAGTCGAACACGGCCAACGCGCCCAGCAGCAGCGAGAATTTCGCGCTCGCTTCACCGGACAGCACCGAATGCAGCTTTCGCAGTTTTCGCTGAAAACTATTGTCTTCGAGCGGGAACAATAGTGAAATTTCATCGCTCTGGGTAAACCCATAGACGACGTTGAAGCCGCTGGCTGTCATGAGGTGTTCGGCGGTTGCAAGCATCATATCGCGGAATCGCGGATCGAAAGGCGCCTCAAATGGGTGGACCTCTTTGGTAAGCCGGGTAAAGCCTCGTCCGTCAAGTCGGGCGACCATATAGATACCGGGCAAGACACAGAGGTCGTGGGCGGTCTCGAAGATCCGCATCCTGGCATCGAGTTCATCAAATTTCATCTTGCCACCCTTCAACGACAAAACTGCCGGCATCGTCGATCCGCACGTAGAACAGTTCATCGAAGCCTTCGCGACGACTGGGCATCTGCATCCGTCTAGCCGTCCCGAGAATTGCCTCGATTGGAACCTGCTGCCGGGCTGACCGCTGAACATTTCTTCTCTTGCAATCGTCGATTCGAGATTGAAGATAATAGCCGACGACGCGAAACCCGGCTTCTTTGGCTGCCCTGATATAAATAGACCGATCCGCTTCGGTGGGGTTCGTGTTGTCGACGACAAAAGCTTGACCGGTTTCGATACATGCTTGGACCAAACGTCTCTCGCGGTTGCGCGTCTTGAGCATGTCCAAGTTGATCCGCATGTGTGTCAGAAAAAAGCGTTCTTTGTAGAACGTCGATTTGCCCGCCCCTTGCAGTCCAACAAAGATCACCGCTTCCATTGATGGCTCTGCCTTCTATTCGCATCCCGTACCAGGTTACTTATCCGATCAAACTGATTTCGGCCATTGTGTCCAGATTGATTAAATTGGCGGAAAGCGTTCTTTCCAGTTCCGGATTTGCACTTAAATCCTTGCCAGAACTGAACTCGTTGCCAGCGGCGCATACCCTAACTGGGTAGTCTCCATCTCCTTTTCCTTGACCCGGATACAAGATCATGCAGGGTAGACTTGGCATCGACTTTTGTTTGAAGGCGATTCTTTTTACCTGTATTCTATCCCAAATCTTGCGGGGTCAAAACGGCCTTGCTAAAGATGAAACCGTTCGCACCTTGAAGCCTGTTGCCGAGTTATCGGCGCCGAAAGGGTTAGCCAATCCGACCGCTGAGGTCAAGCTGCCTAAAGGTATGTGGACGGGATATCAACGCAG
The DNA here is from genome assembly GCA_963718635.1 of uncultured Planctomycetota bacterium. GTDB lineage: Bacteria > Planctomycetota > Planctomycetia > Gemmatales > Gemmataceae > JAIOQJ01. The sequence continues at coordinate 2,312,072 of OY970367.1, forward strand.
TTTTATAGGCGATTTTACCGAGATGACCGGAGATGAAACAGTGCTCCGTCAAGAGATCTACGACATTGCCGACCACGGCGTCACCATCTTGAGCAAACAGAGCATCACGATAAAAGGGAAGGTGCAAGTGAGCGAAAACGCGACCAAAATGATCTTCACTGAAGAAGAACGTCCAGAGCCTAAAGGAAAGGATACCGTCGGCGCGGTCACTAAAGATTCGGATCGCAAGTTCAAAGTCGGCGATGAGGAGATCACCGCCGATCAACTGACTGAATCGGTAGTGAATGGCGAAGTGGCTTATCGCAGCTGGACATCGAAGAAACTCCCGGCCGGCGCTGTGCTTTTGACGGAAGATTCTCGCGGCAAATGCATCGTCCGCTTGACGGCCTACGGCCGTGGAAAATAGTGGGCGACAAAGCTCGCTATATCAAGCCACTTGATTTAACACGGGTGAAACAAGATCGAGATGTCCAGCGCTTTTCCATCTTGAAGTAGTTTCAAACCGTGTTTCATCCGTGACTTAATGAGACGCGACTCGACGGATGGCGTCCGTCTTCTAGGCGCACACTCGATCAAGCGACATCTCTCACGCCGGCTTCGGCGATGGTGAACGTGCCGATCTGGCTGCCGTTGAGCGTCAGGATTTGCCGCTTCCAATCCGGCGCGACCGTGCCGTTGCGCAGGCCTTCCTTCACTTCAGACAAGTCGAGGGTCGTAACAATGCTGAATTTGATTTTGGCGGCCAGATCGATCTTCAGCACCACCTCGCGAAACTGACGCGGGCGAGCGGGCTGGGGCTTTAAGGGTTGAAAGGCGGCATGGGCTGCCTTGATGATATTTCCGGTGAGCATCGCAGTTCCTCCGTTGAATTCCAAGTCGCCTGTCGGTCAAAGCATCTAAAGATAAAAACGACCAAAATGGCTACCGTTCTCCAGAGCGCCTAATTGAATTGAGCCAGATTTTCGCAGTAAACGCCGATGGGAGCGGCTGTAACGGTGGTAGCGGACAATTTATCTCGAGCGATGATGGCAATTGATTCAAACACGCTCGGCCTGATGTAACAACGGGATAGATTGATTCTTCGATCAACCTCCGTTAAGATAGATACTCTGGATAAATCATCTGCCGTTGACTGAGTGCGGGCGTCGTAGAGACGCCCCTTTTCGAACGACCACTTTTAAGGGTTTGTGAATGCTGCCGAATTTTCTGCGCTATTGGAAAAGTCGTTCCAAACCGAATCATCCAATGGCCAAGAAGCGACCTAGTGTACGCCTGAACGTTGAAATTCTCGAAGACCGCTGCACACCCGCCGTATCCGTAACGGGCTCCATCGGCGGCACTGCCTTCTTCGATCCGAACACACTTGGCTCGTTCAGTTCGGGCGATACTTCGATTCCTGGCGCCGTCGTGGGTTTAACGGGGACCTCCGCGCAGGGAACGCCCGTGAACACAAGTGCGACAACCGACGCCAACGGCGCCTTCAATTTTGCGAATGTGCTGCCGGGAACCTATCAACTCAACGGCGGCGCGTTGAACAATTTCAACGGCGGCTTTGAAATCGGCGCCCCGATAGTAGTCGGGGCCGGCCAAGTGATCAACCAGGGCCTCGGTTTCCAAGGCGCTCTAAACCCGAATGTGCTTTCCTTGCGCTTATTCTTGACGGAATCGACAGCCAATAGTTCGCCATTCGCGCCGGCCGGCACCGGGCAGGGAATTGCCAATTATCGCCCGGATACAGCGCCGGTGGTTGCAACGCCGATAGGTGACCTGAATGTTGCGAAGAGTAGCGCGGCAACGCAAATCGACCTGGCCGGGCACTTCACGGATGCGGACATCACCAACAGTCAGATCACTTTTCATATCACCAATGGCGGTGTATCGACTCCGCTTAGTGTCACCTTGTCTGATACGACCGCACCGCAGACGGTGGCCAACTTCCTCGATTACGTCAAATCGGGGGCTTATAACAATGTGCCCTTCAGCCGGCTGGTCTCCAACTTCGTTCTTCAAGGCGGCGGCGTGGCCCTCAATGCGGCCGGCAACGGTCTAAGCACTATTCCGACAAACCCGGCCGTACCCAATGAGTTCGGCGCATCGAATGTAGCCGACACGCTGGCCCTCGCGCTCTCAGGCGGCAATGTGAACAGCGGCACCAATCAGTTCTTCTTTAACCTGGTCAATAACTCGAGCACGCTCGACCAGCAGAAATTTACGGTCTTTGGCAAGCTGACCGACCTGAACTCGATCCTCAACTTGAGCAGTCTAGCAAACACGCCCAATAAGAATGAAAGCGCCAGCGCGGCCGCGACCGCTAATCCGACGGTCGATCTGAGCAACGTGCCATTGAATAATTACACGGGCACGAATTTCCCGACCGATGCAACGGCGGCGAACTACATGCTGATTAACAGCATCTCGATCGACAAGCAGACGGAAGTGTTGTCATACTCGGCGACGTCCAGCAATCCGGGCCTAGTGACAGCAACCCTCAATAATGAACATCTAACGCTGAATTATGCAGCCGGCCAAACGGGGACTTCAACGATCACAATTACCGCTACCGATATATACGGCGCTAGTGTGCAGCAGAGTTTCAAGGTGACAGTAGGGCCGTAGAACAGCCTTTGGAAATGGCATCTCTAGTGGCTTTTGCGTTCGTCTAAAGTCTTGGAGATGCCAACTTGTTACGCGAACAAAAATTCCGTCGCGCTGGCGCGTCCGGCTAATAGGAATATGTAGTCGCGGTCCTGCTATTTCACCTTCAGCAAATCTTTCCACGAATGGACTTTTTCGACTTCTAGAATCAGACGTCGCAATCGCTCGACACCGGTACTTTTCTGAATTTTTCGCTCCACAGACTCATCAGCTTGACCAAAACGAGCGTAGCCCAACAAGTTTATTACGATACGTAGACCTTCAAGTTAGCCTTTGGCTTTTGCTTTGGCGTAACCAATTGCTTCGCCCATTTTCATGATGCGCTGATAGGAGATGGATATTTCCATCTCGTCCGCCATGCGATTGAGTTTCATCATTTCACCTTGAGCAGCTGTCTCCATGACGGCACTGCTTTGGCTGCTAAGACTAGACGCTCTAGGCGGCCGACATCCGTTATAGTTCGAATTTTTCGCTCGGTAGCCGCATCGGCGGGACCAAACTGCGTGCTTCCCATCAAGATAAGCATTTTATGCAATGCTTTGAGCTCACCCCGGATCTCGCCCCGGGTCTCGCCCCGTGCTTCGCCCTTTTTTAAAATCCGTTGGTACGAAATGGATTCTTCCATTTCGTCTACTTCTTTTTCGATGAGATTGATCATGGCCTCATCATATCGCAAGCCCATGAGTATGTACATGGCCGATAGCAGCTCAGGCGCCTTGTCCGGACGTTCCGCTCGAACTCGCTTGCGAACCGCACGGACAGTCTCCAGCACGCGCTTCCGATCGAGCCTGCCAAGCGGTGCAAAGAGCGATGCCCCGAGGCCGCTTGCCAACAATTGCTCGGCCGGAATTTCCCATAACCGCAGGACGCGATAATGAAATGTGAGATAGGGATCCTCCTTCGCAAACGCCTCGGTATACTCACCGGTCAGAATCGGTCCATCGGCCTGCGGGCGCAGCAAAACGACAACTGACCGGGCAAGCATTTGATGACGATATTTGAGCAGGGTCGAGTGCCAATGAAGCCGCTCCGGCACCATGGCTTTATAGACGGACATAAACTCGAAGATGGCGAGCCAAGGCTCAGATCCTCCTACCCGAATCACTTTGTCGGCGGCGCCGCTGATTGTTGCAACGTCGGATTCAATAACCTTGACATCGTCGGCAGGCCAACCGAGCAGACGCAACCAGTCTGCCGGGTACTGTTCGGCGATCGCTTTGGGAGAAACGTCAAACGGCTTGTGCCTTGGCATCGCTTCATTCTCATATCCCGGCTTCTTAACCGATTACGATATTCACCAGCTTTCGCGCAATGACAATCACCTTCTTCACCGTTTTACCTTCTAGCAATTCTTTCACCTTTGGATCTTCCCTCGCCGTCTTTTCCAGCGACTCATTGTCAATTTCGGCAGGGACCGTCAGCTTTGCCCTTAATTTACCATTGATTTGCACCGGCACTTCAATCTCGTCCGCCTTCGTCAGAGCCGGGTCAAAGGTTGGCCAAGGTTCGTAGGCGAGCGTTTGCCGGTGGCCCAAGACGCTCCAGAGTTCCTCCGCAATATGGGGCGCATAAGGCGATAGCAACAGAACGAGGTTCTCCATCACCAGCTTAGGTCGAAGGATTTTGTTGGTGAGATGATTGCTGAACTCCATCATCGCGGCGACGGCCGTGTTGAATCGCAAGGCTTCGGTGTCGGCTGTCACTTTTTGGATAGTGCGATGGAGTAATTGCAATGTTTCCTTATCGGGTGCAACATCCTGAACAGCCGCGTTAAGTGTGGGCGCCTCGGCAGTCTCATCAACAATCTGCCGCCAGACCCGACTCAGGAAGCGATAGACCCCCTCGACCGAGCGCATGTTCCAAGGCTTCATCGCTTCAAGCGGGCCCATGAACATTTCATATAGGCGGCAGGCTGTCCGCGCCGTACTGCTCAACAACCTGATCGGGGTTGACGACGTTGCCCCGGCTCTTAGACATTTTGTGGGAGCGGGCATCAACACGAATGGAGGGATCCTCCTTCAACACAAATGCATCACCCTGTTTAACGACTTGCTCTTCAGTCAATTTAGCAACAATCACCGTTGTTTCCGCTTTGTCGTTCATCTTAGCGCTATTACCATCATATTTGACTTCTTTGGCGGAAATCCAACGATTTACTTTTGTTTGATCATCGCCTATTTGGAAGCCGGTGTATTCCGTTTCACCAAGAATCATCCCTTGGTTGATCAGGCGTTGGAATGGTTCGGCACAATGCACATGCCCTCGGTCATAGAGCACCTTGTGCCAGAAGCGCGAGTAAAGCAGGTGCAGCACGGCATGCTCCGCTCCGCCGACGTAGAGATCAACCGGCAGCCACTCGCGGGCTTTTTCCGGGTCGCACAGCGTTTCATCATTCTTAGGGTCGATATAGCGCAGATAATACCAACACGACCCGGCCCATTGCGGCATGGTGTTCGTTTCACGGCGATACTGTTTGCCGTCGAGCGTCACCTCAGTCCAGTCAGTCGCTTTCGCCAACGGCCCTTCGGGACTTCCGGTCGGCTTGAAATCTTCGAGTTCGGGAAGCCTTAGAGGTAAATCGCTCAGTTCCAGAGACCGAATCAAACCTGTCGCTTTGCCTTGAGCATCCAGTTCATGCAAAAGAGGGAACGGCTCGCCCCAATACCGCTGCCGTGAGAAGAGCCAGTCGCGCAACTTGTAGTTAACGCGCCGTTTGCCAAGCCCTTTTTGTTCGAGCCACTGGGTAATCTCTGTTTTGAAGCGTTCGGTCAATGTCCCGTCGTAAGGCCCGGAGTGAATGGCCTCGCCCGGCTCGGTGTAGGCCTCGCTCAGATTGTCGAGCGTGCTATTGGTTTTCTTCAGCCAGTCCACGGTCGGCTTGACGACAGGGCGAATAGGCAGGTTATACTGCTTGGCGAATTCAAAATCGCGCTCGTCGTGGGCGGGAACGGCCATGATGGCGCCGGTGCCATAAGAGGCCAGCACATAGTCGGCAATCCAGATCGGGATCTTTTCGTTGTTGACGGGATTAAGCGCATAGGCGCCGGTGAAGACGCCCGATTTCGTTTTGGCCATCTCGGTTCGTTCGAAATCGCTCTTGCGCGACGAAGTTTCACGATAGGCTTTCACGTTTGCCATCTGCCCCGGCGCCGTGATGCGCAGCACGAGCGGATGCTCGGGCGCTAGCACCATATAGGTCGCGCCGAATAGCGTATCGGGCCGAGTGGTGAAGACGTGAATGGCCGTCTCATCATCGATAAGTTTGAGATCCTCGCGGATGATTGTTTCCGGAGCAAGATTGAAGGCGACTTCAGCGCCTTCGCTCTTGCCGATCCAGTTTCGCTGCATTGTCTTGATCGATTCAGACCAGTCGAGCGGCTCCAGATCGTCCAACAAGCGCTCGGCATACTCCGTGATACGCAGCAGCCACTGCCGCAACGGCATGCGCACCACCGGGTGGTTGCCGCGCTCGGATTTGCCATCAGTCACTTCTTCATTGGCCAGCACCGTGCCAAGGGCGGCACACCAGTTGACCGGCACTTCGGCACTGTAGGCCAGCCGATGACTATCTTGGTACAGACGAACCGCTTCATCTCCTTTGGCTTCGACACTTAGAGGGATTGGCAGTTCACTGATAGGCCGGCCGCGCTTGGCGGTTCGGTCGTACCAAGTATCGTAGATCTGGAGAAAGATCCATTGCGTCCACTTCACATAGGCGGGATCTGTAGTATCGACTTCGCGATCCCAATCGTAGCTGAAGCCGAGTGATTTGATCTGCCTTCGGAATGTTGCGATATTGCGCTGCGTGGTGATGCGCGGGTGAGTGCCTGTCTCAATGGCATACTGCTCGGCCGGCAGGCCGAAGGCGTCCCAACCCATGGGATGCAAAACGCGAAAGCCGCGCATGCGCTTGAAGCGGCAAAGGATATCGGTAGCCGTGTAGCCTTCCGGGTGCCCGACATGCAACCCAGCGCCACTCGGGTAAGGAAACATATCCAGGACATACGCTTTTGGCGTAGCCGATTCCGTTGAATCAGCACGACAGCGAAAAGTCTTGTGTTCTTCCCAGAAGGCCTGCCAACGGGGTTCGATCGCTCGCGGATGGTAATGCGGCATGGAGACGCCCATTGCAAAAGATGGTTGATGAGTTCGATGGATGCCGACAGGTTGGGATATGGGCGCGGTGTCGACAGTCAATGAGCGCTCTGGTCGGAGGGTGCGTCAACGGATTCTGGTGAGCGGCGCGGCTTAAGCCCGCCGTGGTTCCGAACCCACGGCGGGCTTAAGCCGCACCGCTCGCCAGAATTGCCAGAAAGAGCAAAGACAGGGGGAGGGTAAGACGGGTTCCGCACTCGTTTCACGCATTCGCCTATTTCTTCCCCTTCAGCGAATCGAGATATGCAAGAATCGACGCCAATTCCGGCGCCGTCAGGTTGTCCACTAACTTCTCGGGCATCACCGAAATCAGGCTCGTTTTACGTTCTTCGATATCGGCCTTCTTGATGACGGAGACGACACCCTCCGCATCGCGCACTTCCACTTCCGCACCCGATTCCTTTACGATGAAGCCGCTGATCTTTTTGCCGTTTGTGAGTTCGAAAATGTGTGTCTCGAAACCTTGTGCGATCTTAGCGCTTGGCTTTAATACCGATTCGAGCAGTTCGGTTTTGCTGTAACGGGCGGAGATTCCGGCCAGCAGCGGGCCTTTCAAAGTCTCGGTTGCTTCCACCGTGTGGCAGTTGATGCACCCGGTTCGTTGGAAGAGTTTGCTCCCTGCGGTCGCGTCTCCTTTTTCCTTGAGCACAAGCGGTGCGATCTCTTCATACTTGAGCTTGCCGAGCAGCGGCAGGTTGCGCGAATTCGGGTCGATCTTGAGCGAACTCAGAGTTGCCTTGGCGGCGGCGGCAATTTTCACATCCATGTTGGTGAGAGCCGTTCGAACTTGCGGCGCGTAGCTCGTCAAATTCAGTCGGCCGATTGACCGGAGCAACGGCAGAGCGGTTTCGGGGCTTGTCCATCCTTGCATCACGGCCGCTTCTGCTGCGGCCCGTGCATCTTTGTTGCCTAGATTGCGGTCGGCGATCGTTGCCAATATGCCGTAGGCCAGTTCTCGTTTCGCCGGCGCAGCATCCTGCGACAACTCGACAAAACGCTTCACGTCGGCCACATGTCGGCCGTCGCGGACAAAATCTTCCCAAACGCGCTCGATTTCGCCGGGCGGCTTTGCTTCCTTCGTCAGCAGATTGATGACGGCATCGCGGGTCGGCGCATCGTTCGCCAAGCGGACAAGCGTCTTCAAGGCCTTGGCCCGCTGATCGGGCTTTTCCGATCCATTGCCGGCCACTTCGATGAAGAACGGGAGCGCCTTGGCCGGGATGTCGTTACGCAGCGCGAAGGCGTCGACCGCCATCTTCCGGAAAGCCGGATCATCCACCGCCAGCTTTAGCAACTTATCGCCGAGGGATGGCATCTCGATGCGGTTGCGTTGTATCTCTGGAATGAGCCAACGCAAGGTCTCCGCATCGGCACTGGCGGCGGTTTCTTCCAACACCTTGCGAACCTTCTCGGTTTCTTTCCAAGCGATCGGGTTGTAATAGGGCCCTCGGGTATCGGGGCGCGTACTCCACCATTTGCCATCCCAGTCGGCTTCGCGAAGGCAAAGCCGAGCCAGCGCTTTCAGGATTCCTTTGCGTATATTCGGGTCGCTTGCTTGTGCCAGCTTGGCGAGCAAGCCATCCACCACAGACGTTTCGTGCAGTGCCTGCAGCACTCGCAAGGCGCCGGCGGCATAGCTGGTATCGGAGGAATCGAGCGCATTCAAACAGACTTCGCCGGCATCGAGCGCTACCAGGGCGTTGACCGCAATATGAGCAATGACTGGATCAGCATCCGCCGTCAGGGGCAGCAGTGCGTTGGCCGTCTCGATCTTGTGCAGCCGATTCAGCCCAATCACCGCCTGCAGGCGGACGCGCGGGTTCGGATCTTTGATCCCATCGAGGAAAGGCTGCGTTGGCACTTCATTCAGTTGCTTCAAATCGTCGGCCAGCGCTTTGAGCGCATATTCGCGAATGTTTTCCTGCTTCACCAGGCGCAACAAGGCTTCGTTCGCCTTGGCGCCCATTAGCTGCTTGAGCGTAAAAATGGCAGCGACGCGAATTTCGTTCGGACCATCAGCAGATGCAATCTTCTCAAGCTGCTCGGCAAAGATCGGCTTTGCGCCTCGGCGGAGAATCTCGCGTTGCGTATCGAGCCGGCAGACAGCGCCTGGCACTCGTCAGGCGCTTCACCAGTTCTTCCTCGCTCGCCTTTTTCGGATCGGGGTAAGGGTTCAGCTTCCAGTCTTTGGAGGTGACGCGGACGACGAAGCCGACATCGGGGTTGCTGAAATTGAAGCTGCCGTCTTTCCAACTGGAGATGTACATTCGGCTCGAGCCATCAACATCAATATCTGTCGGTCGCGGGATATTGAGAAAGGTCTTTTTATCGACCTTGAAACTGCTGCCGCTATGCGACAACGGATGGAAATCGACTTGGCTACGGCCCCATTCGCAGGTGTAAAGGCCCGTGCCAAATCCGGCGGGAAAGCCGGGCTCATCGATGTATATCGAACCGGTCGGCGAGCCGCCGCCGTAATCGAAGAGAGGCTTGATGATCTCATCGGGGAAGTTGACGAAGAGCCGAGGATAGCCGTAGTGGCCGGTGGGCACGTTATGAGCCAGTCGTACATCCCAGCCGCCGCCATCGTTGGTGTTGTCGCGCGTGAAGATGTCGAGCGTAGGACTGATGGCCACGTCGTAGATGTTGCGTAAGCCATCGCAAACGACTTCGAGGCCCGATCCATCCGGGCGTACGCGAGCGATGCCTCCGCCGCGCAATTGCTTGGTCGTGCCGTCTTTGCCCTCGGCCTTGATAAAGCCATAATCGCCGACGGCCACGTAAATCCAGCCGTCGATGCCCATGCGGATGCCATTGGTGGTATGGTCGGCTCCGCGAAACTTCAGATCGAAGCCGATGCCTTTGACGAGCACTTCGTGCCGATCGGAGACGCCATCGCCATCATCATCATGAAAGGCAGAGAGAAAGGGGGGATGGAGGACGTAGAGCGTGTCTTTATCCCACCAAAGGCCGCGAGGACTATCGACTTCGCAGAAGGTATTGAACTTGTCGGCCTTCCCCTCGCCGACGGTGTCGATACAGCGGACGATCTTCCCTTTTTTCGGCGCGGCGCCCAGCGAGCCGTTGAGATCGACGCCGACGAACAACGTGCCATCAGGCGCAGCGCACAAGCATGTCGGATACGATATATCGGGCGGCGCCGCGAAGAGCGTAACGTTGAAACCGTCCGGCGCGATGAGATTGCCGATCGGCTTTTTCGGTTTCTCCTTGCCCGGCTGCGCGCCGGCTGTCAGGCCCAACACAAGCATGCCAAGCAATTGCAGCAGGCCGACATGGCGAAATGAAGCTGAAAACGAAATGGCCATTCAAAACTCCGGGAAGAAGGCAGGCGGATTGTTATTGTGTGATTCGAGAGCCTGTGTGTCAATCGGGAGGCGGGAAGCATGGCGAGCCGGAAGCGTCAGCGCCCGGAGATAGGTGCTAGAACTAGCGATACCAGGCGTTAGCTTGTAGTATGCAGGGCAGGAGACTTTAAGTGACGGCCACACTTCAAAAAGTATTTGCCGAAGCGGCGAAGCTGCCGGAGCCCGAGCAGGATTTGCTTGCTTCGCGCTTGCTCGCGGAATTAGCGGATGAGGACCGGTTCGACGAAGCAATCGCCGCTACCGGCCACAAATTGGCCGGACTGGCGGCGGCAGCATTAGCGGAACATCGGGGAGGGCAAAGCGAGGCGTTGGATCCGGAGGCGCTGTGAAGTCGCGTACCACAAGGGCATTCCGCGAATTGCTCGCGGCACTGCCCGAAACGGGCCGGGCATAGGCGCGAGCAGCATATCGTATGCGGATTATGACAAGCTATTGGCCCGACTATAGCTAAGAGTGAATATCGATGATCACTGCTTCCAAACTGGCCGGGTTTTTCGCTGCGCACGCGATCCTAAGCGTTTTCGATGGCGAGACCTTAATTCCGGTGCTCGCTTATACTATGGCTGACGACCAGCGTAAAATGGAGCGTCTTGTCATTAGCGACGACTTGGCAGTTTCTGTCGCATTTGGAAAGCAAAAGCTGGAATCGAACGAGATGGACGCGAACGATGCTGTTCTACTTTACGATGGCCGCATCCCTCTCGGCAAAGAGAAGATCGACGCTATCATTATAGAAATACGTACGTACTTTTCGCCCGATTCAGAAGTGATGTTAGCTTTGCCTTACACGCCTAACACCTCCGGCGAGTTTCGTGTTCATAAGCCTAAGCTACTCATATGGAACGGATGCGATGACTTCGACATAGATGATACATTGCGATCGTTCTTCGACGGCGTAAGCAGCCATCAAAAAGGCGCGAAGATCTGGAATTATTGTCTCGACGAGTCCATATAAAGGTTCTTAAACAAGGTCCGATAATGCAAATGGATTTCACTGTCATTCACTCCGATCCCGACATCCTTGGCGGCACTCCCGTCTTCAGCGGTACTCGGGTGCCCATTCGAACTTTGCGCGACTACTTAAGCGGAGGCGATTCGTTGGATGAATTCCTTGATCATTTCCCAACTGTGTCCCGCGTGCAGGCGCTTGCTGCTTTGAATCGGGCGAATAATCTGTTGGTGACCCATGCAGATTCTGCTTGACGAATGTGTGCCACGACCCCTGCGCCGCGAATTTACAGCCCATAATGTCCGCACAGTTGTTACTTGCTCGCTGCTTCATCCTTCAGGTACACGTTTCGAAACTCAACTTTGTGCCCGTGGTTCTGCAGGGAAATGTATCCGGCGCGGGGACGTCCGCCGATGGCCGGCGTCAAAGTCTGGTCGGCGTCTTGCACCACCTGGCTGTTGAGCGTCACCCGCAGCTTCGAGCCGCGGCAGATCACTTCAAGTTCATTCCATTCTCCGGCCCGCTTGGCCGCGTTTACTTTCGGCGCCACGGTTCCATACAAGGCGCCGCTCGACCACGCGTCCGGCGCTTTGCCGGCATCGTCTAAAATCTGGATTTCGTAGCCGCTCCGAGATGGCAGCGTCAGATCCGTGCTCTCGTAGGGCTTTGGAACGCGGACGCATACCCCGCTGTTGCACTCATTTGACATGCGGTATTCAAGACGAAGTGTAAAATCGCTTAGTTTTTTGTCGTAACGCAAAAAGCCGCAATTGCCGAGCGAGCCGTCACAAGAGACAATGCCGTCTTTCACCGACCATGTCGATGCGTTCGGGTGCTTCTTCTTGAAGAAGTCGTGTTGCTCTTCAATCCAGCCCGTTAGGTCGCCGGCGGCGAAGAGCAATTGGCCGGCGGTCGCGTCGGGCAAAACGACAACATTCTCTGCTTTGGCCAACCACGTAGGCCGATCGACATTCCGGTAGACGTTCTTACTGATGACCGCCCCGCCGACGTTGGGGCCAATCTGCACGCCTACTGGCGAATGTTCGATCGTATTGCCATCGACGACGATGTCGCGAAAAAGAGCGCCGCCGGGTCGCGGCCCAGGCGGTTTGTCGCCTGTCCACGGCTGAACGACCAGCCGATGGCCGTAACGTAGTGTGTTGCCCCTTTGAATGTGAGCCAATGTACTGGCGAGCGGTCGGCCCAACACTTCATCGGCGAAAACCGGCAGCTTGCGATCGGGATATTGGAACGCCGCCGACTTCGTGATGCGGATGCGGGCCCCTTCCAAACCCGTATAGCCGAACGTTGAATTTCCTTCCGGGTTCGGCCCATGCATGCCGATGCCGGGATGATAGCTGAATGCAAAGGTAATCACGTTGTCGCGGAACTGGGTGAACCAACCCATTTGGCCCCAGATACCTTGGGAGCGTTCGACGCGGCAGCCATTGACGATATAGTCGTAGAATGGGCCGTACATTTGGGCAAAGGCGCTGGTATCGTAACCTTCGGTGTCGGTGATGATCATGTGCCGCATCAGCGACCAGATGCCGACGATGCTCGACTGATCTGGAACCACGTCCCAAGGTCGGTCGAGATCAACCCCGTTCTCGTTATTGCCGGTAATCACCCGGTATTGTCCCGCTCCCGCGCCATCCAGCACGATGGCCGCCATGCCAACGAATTCCTGGGGAATCCATTTCGCTTCCTTAGCCACGAAGCTCTTCGGCAGGCTTTCCAATAGCGTGCCCAGCCAAGCCGTGGTGCCGTTCTGGGCGCGGTGATGGCGGGGGGCGATTTCCATGTACAACCTGCGCTCGGTGGTTCCGGGCGCCGTCGAGAATGGCTTGTCGAGGAACACGGTATCGGCCACGTTGTCGATTATCTTGCGCTTGTCCGCCTCCTTCACCGCCATCGAAGGCCCGAATGTAGGCCGTGCCGTCGCGGAAACTGCCGGGCCGCCAACCTGTCTTAAAGCCGTCCGGGCTTGCTCGATCTGCCGAAGGAAAACGTAGAAAGGCCTTGCCGTCTTTCGTGCCGACCTCTACCGGAACACCCCAATACTGGCTAACCGGCCTGGTCGTCGCCAAGGCGCTGTTGTCCACCGTCATGGCTTCGCGCTCGCCGCGCACGAAGTTGCGCGTGACGTTGTGAGCGGAATAGACCCGCTGCATCCCGTTCCAACCCCAACCCCAGGACGACGAGCAATTGAGTTCGTTGCCTTCGCACACGGTATCGTTCGCCCCGCCGCCGAGATTCGTCCAACAGTAGCCCATGGTGTTGGCAAACTGATTGCGCGTGATGCGGGCATTGGCCAGGTTCGAGAATTGGCTGTCCCCACCTTGGAACAGGCAATCGCTGATTTCGAAGTTGCCGCCTTCCCCGAGTCGAACGTTACGCTTCCCTTCCCACATTTGCTTCTGCAATGGCCAACTCTCTTGCACCGGCCTTTGCTGCTCAGGACGGCCCGCCAACAACCAGTGTTGGACATTGAGCCGGCGAAGAAATAGGTCCCGGCCTTGACCCCAAGGGCGGATGCGGTTCGTAATTTCTGGAGGAACAGTGCGTGCATAGTTGAGTTCCGCCTGAACGTCGTAAACGATGGTTTCGACCTTTCGCGCAATAAGTGTTAGGTCTTCAATCCCACAACGAGCGCCGACGAAGATGGCCGCGGGCGTGAAATCCCTGTCCGACTTGGGCGGATCGACCGGCCATTTCAGTACTGTGCCATCGCGGACTTCGCCGCGCAGGATAGTTTTCTCCGGTACACAAATCCAATCGCTAAGCCGGTAAGCGCCCCACGGCAAAAACACCACGCCGCCGCCGTTCTTCGCGGCTGCAGCCAAGGCATCGCGGATCGCCTGGGTATCGTCGGCGACGTCGTTGCCTTTGGCCCCGAAGTCGCGGACGTTGAAAACTTTATCGGGCCAAGCATCGGGCTCTTTGATGCGTATGGAAAGGGGTAGACTCCAACCGAACGTGCCGCCGTGACCGTTATGCACAAATAAGTCGTAGTCGCCGATGACAACATCATTTGGCAATTTAGCCACGATCGAAAACGCTTCCGCCTTATTTCGCGCTAAAGATATCGCTGCACCGCCGGCTCTGGGGCGCAGAGCAATGCGCGGCGCGGATTGGAATCCCCGCGGACGGCAAAGTTCTTGCCGACGATCTGGATCTCCGCGCCCGGCGGGAATTGGTTAACGTCCAATCCGGGGCGTAAGAACGTCGGCTGGGCAAACCACGTTTCGGGCCGATTGAGTAATAAAGGCATGCTCCTTTCAACACCCGCGACAACTTGAATGCCGAACACTCCGGGCTTCAACGCTTCCGGCAGCACGAACTTGACCGAATTTTCACATGGCTGAATGGAGGGAGCGCCGGTTGCCTTATCCGGCGCGCTTAGCGGCATGCCCGGGGGCTGACCTGGGTCGCCATTGGGCACTTGCCAGGCAAGCACCCGCTCCGCTTTGACAAGTCCACCGCCGTAAAGCAAAACAACGTCGCCGTGCGCCGCGCGATCGGGAGCCCAGAATACAACCGGGCCAGCGCTCGTCGCGGAGGTGATAAACAACAAAGTGAGAACGACGAGCGAGAAACGCCGGAGAGACATGGGAAGTTCCTTCGAATAATCGGAACGGACTGTAGTGACCGCAACGCCGTCCAGCAATTCTAACGACTCGAATCGCCGGGAAGAAGGCAAGCGGGTTATTATTGTGTGCTTCGAGAGCAAGCGTGTCAATCGGCGGCGGCGGCAGTCTTGGCGAGCCGGAAGCGTCAGCGCCTGGAGAAACGTGCTAGAACTAGCGGTACCAGGAGTTAGCTTGTAAAATCCGGGCAGGAGGCTTTAGATGACTACCACACTGCAAAGAGTATTTGCCGAAGCGGCCAAGCTGCCGGAACCCAAGCAGGATTTGCTGGCTTCGCGCCTGCTCGCGGAATCGGCGAATGAGAACTGCTTCGATGAAGCAATCGCCGGCACCGGCCACAAATTGGCCGGACTGGCGGCGGCAGCATTAGCGGAACATCGGGCAGGGGAAAGTGAGGCTTTGAAATTGGAGCCGTTGTGAACTCGCGTACTAAAGCGGCATCCCGTAAGCCGTTTGGCCATTCTCCTAATTGCAAATCGGGTCCATATGGAAGAAAACGCTCGCAATTATACGCAATCATCAGTCTGGTCGGTCGTTGGCAATATCATCGGCGAGCGTACATGCGGCGTTGACGGCTCGGAAGTGCGCGCCGGAACTCGTCTGTTTCGACCGAATGCAAAGGTGCATCTGATTGCGGTCCATAATTTCTGGACGGTTCTCAATCCTAAAAAGAACGAGAGTGTTATTGTTCTTGGCCAGCATCGGAAGTCACGGGATTGTATTGCCTGCCATGTACGTTCAACCTAAGTACATAATTGGCGTATCCACGTTGTGTATGATCCCGCTGTGGTCTCTCGGATGAAAGAAGAGATACCGTTTGCCTTCGAGAGCACCTTCGATTGGCACGAAGACCGCAACACGCCGCAAGCGATCGAAGCGCTCTTCGCCGCATGGGGCCTACCAGAATATCGAGGAACGTGAAAAGGTGCGGATGTCCGAACTGGTATTTGCGCTGTTTACACGTGGCAGTAACGCAGTGCAGGTGGATCCCGCATCTCAACGCTTTGTTAGCCACGTTTAGGGAAATCGGATGACGAAATTGGAGCTTTTAAACGCAGCACAAAGCCTTGCTCGGCCATGCGTGCTTCTAAAGCGAAGCGGATCCGCAAATAGTTTCGCAGCCGTTTGGGGCGGCCCTGGTGTTCTGCCGAGCCCTAACGGCTCATTCCGTCATTGGCTTAGTGTGAATTGTCGATTCATGCCGGCGGGACTCGGCCCTTCACGTGGAGTCATGAGCGTATTCACTAATGAAGCCCAATGCGTGGGAGGTGTCGTAGCTTTTGATTCATCAGCGGTTCTGGTTGCATCGCCGGCAAATAGATTATTTGCCCACGAAGGACAATCACTGCCGCCACCTGACGCGATGGCGGTTGAGGACTATGATCGATATTTGCCTATATGGCAATCAAATTGTCCGCTTTACACTAATGAAGCCGTGGCGGTTCTCGGCGGCTGGCATTTCCCTTGGCCGGACGGTGATTGGGAAGAATTGCAAACGAAGCCATTGTTGCTTTGGACGATTGATGAGTCCGAGCCATGGATCGAGGTCTGGAAGGAGCCGACAGGCTTTAATGTGATTCAGCGAATTACTTGAGGCGCCTGATACAGACGAATCAGAAAGCCGCGGTGGGCGAAGAAATAAAACGTCGTCCAAGGGCATAGAACGAGCGTCTCGTTTGTCTGCGATGATCGGACAACCGAGACGGTTGTCCTACGTTTTCAAGGCAAACAGAAGTTGTGGCTGCTTGCCAAATCTATAGTGTTAGGTTCAAAATGCTGCTAACTCCGGCTCCGAGGATGTACTGGCTCGCGCGTCCAGGCCTTCGGGCACGTGCTGCAAGTTTTTACGAAGCCATGCTCGCATTGGGCTAGTTTCTGGTTCGCCATTAGCGCCTCTTAGGACGACAAGATGTGGCCTTCTCACCCGCAAGCTGTCGCTACTCATCTGAAACCTACTTAAATGGTTTGGACTTCAGCATTTCGCTTCACCCACACCTCACGCCGAACACAAGTCCACGCCCGCCATTAGACCGGCAATCGACAGGTCTTCGTCCAATTCCGGCCAGTGTAAGCTTATACCGCCGCCGCCGATTTCGTATCGCATCCGTTGTTCGGGTGTGGCTTGGTGCAAAATCGGGAACCACGTTAATGGCACACTGAGCACCCGCCCGTCGGTGAAAGTAACTTGCATCATCACATCATCGAATTCAAGCTTCTTCGCCAGAGCAGTGGTAGGCACATAGCCCCGTCGCAACTTGAGTTGTTTGATGCGCGCTGACACTTTCGGCTTACGTATTGAAGTACTCATCCCACGCCTCCAGAGACTCACACCATCCTTCAAACCCGCACCACATTCTCCATCTCCACCCAACCAATGGATCCGTCCGCGGTCATTACTTGGAACCAGCCTCCGCGTTCACGGAGCAAGTGCATTTCAACTCCGGCGGGTAGCAAGTCGTTAAATCGTAAGGGATACTCGGCGCCATTGCCGTAGCGCAAAGCTGTACCATTGGCCGAAACAACGACAAGCGGACGACGACTTTCTTCTTCCCATTGCGACAATGCGAACTCGCTCGAACCAATAACAACCACGGCAAAGACAAATAGCGTAATGCCTGCCACCAACCAGGCAGGCCAGCGCGTCATACGCGCGCGGGCTAATGCAAACATGGCCGTGAGATAGAGCAACAGCGCGATTCCTCGATAGGCATTCACCGAAGCATAAGTGCGCAGCGACCAGTGAGAGCGCGGCCGACATGCCGCGGCGAGATTGCCGGCACTTGGATAGGCAATCTGGTTGCGGGCATAGGCTAGGCCTGTTTGCAATTCGGCATCATCAGGCGCCAATTGCAAACCGAGATGATAGGCCCGGATCGCTTGAGCCAAATCCCCGGCCAACAAGTGCGCCTGTGCCATGTTGCGAGCGATGCGTTCATTGCGAAGGCCGGCCTGCCAAAGGGCTTCGTACGTTTCGGCGGCAGCGCGAAAGAGAGGACGTGCTTTCGCAGCATCATCAGACGCGCTGAGGCCGGCGCGATATTGGCTCTCCGCCTGATCTGCTTGTGATCTGAAATCGGTTGGAGTAATAGCGGCGGCGATAAGCAGCAAACTGCCGATCATGCGTTTTCCTCCAATGCGACAATCAGCCCTTCGGCTGCGTCCATAAGGGTCGAATCGCTAGTGTGATCGGGCGCGAAGCGGGCAGCATCGCAGTCGCAGAAGAAGGTTTCTGCCCTGGCAACTATCGGTTCTGGCATTGGGAGTGACCGGAGATGGCTGGCAATTTCCAGCGGTGTTCGGGCATGGGCCGCCAACGCAAAACGATCGTGCAGGTAGAGGTACATGATTTCGACGATCAGGGGCTCCTTTTCTCCGGTCGAGCGTTTAGCCGCATTGAGAGCGCTCAGCGCTCGTCGCACCGCTCGGCTTCGCTGTATCTCGGCCAAGCGTGCCGCATCGGGATAACGAAGACGCCATATTCGCAGCCAGAATAAAGCGAGCAACGGCGCTGCGACTAAACCAATGATCCATAGCCAAACCGGTATTTCATTTGAGGTGGCGGAGCAAATCTGATCGCTCGTTGCATAGTGACTGGCGAAGGCAGGTAGTTCGAGCGGCGCTGGCGCGACCGGCGGCGGTTCGGCCGGCGCTGTCACTTCAATCGTCACAGCATTGGACAATGCCTTGGGGAACTTGTCCTGAGGCCGTAGGACCGTTAGACGCGGATTGTAATAGTGGAAAGCGATCTCCGGAATGATCGTTGTTCCCTCCGATGAGGGCCTTAGTTTGTAGATGAAAACGCGTTGATCGGCACGTTCCGGATTAAACGGCGGGTCGAGACCTTTGGCTTCATCGACTTGGAATGCCTCAAACTCTTTCAGCGCTTTCAGCGAAGGTTTTTGAACGTCGGCAGCGTTCAGCAATTGGGTGATGGTGAGCGTAAACGTCAACCATTGGTTAGAAGCTAGCCGGGTCGGCATCGCCTCAGCCTTCAGTTTTACTCCCACGCCTGCCGCACTATAAAAGTCGGCTACCGGCCGACCCACGATCGGTATTCCAGGCCTTTCCGAGGCTTCGTCTTCCTGGGCAGGCAGTAGCGAAGCAAACAATAGGACAAATGCAAGCGTCAGGTGTTGGTGGAATCGGGTGCGCCAACTGATTCTGGTAAATTCACGAAACGAGCACAGAGCCCGTCTTACCCTCTCCCTGGCTTTGCAGGGGGAGGGCAGGGTGGGGGCAGAGCGCCTAGCCATCAACAAGCGTTTAGGCACTCCCAGCCGTTCCCCCCACCCTGCCCTCCCCCCGCAAAGCCGGGGGGAGGGTGGGAAGAGTGATCTGCCGCTCTGCCAGAATCGATTGGCGCACCCGTGGAACTTCACAAGGCTCATTCTGCTGTTATAACGTGGTTTAACCAATATGACCTTGAATTGCACTGCGCAAGAGTTCGCCGCGATGCGATACCTGCGGAGACCGGCCCAATCAGTATTCATTGTCAATCATGTAGTTGATGGCTCGATTGATTTCCGCCATCATCTCATCGTTAACATGCCCAAGATAATCAGCCAGATGGTGTTTGGGCATTGCGGAAATGGTTTCGCACTGAGCTACGCAGTCCTCAACTAAACCTTCCTGTGAGCCTAATGGAAAGAAGACGCAATTGGGAAGCTTTTTGCGTTCTTCCAATCGCTTCGTCGTGAACAAGATTGTTACGACATAACTTCCCATATTGAGATCGGTGCGCGAAACGACAAGTACGCGGTGTTTGCCCGTTCCAAAGTATTCATATGATTCGTAGATGTCACCGGGCTGAATAGGCATCAACCTGCCTCATGAAGCATTTGGTAACGAGCCTGGGCTGCGGCCTCTGAACGGAGGCGCAAAATATAGGCGTCCTCCATATCATCGACGCGGCTCTCGAACTCTGCGGCGGCGTCAGTACGGAAACCAAGTTCTCTTTGCATCTTGATCTGTTCTAAGCGTGTTTTAGCGGTGTCCAGCCATTTTCCGTAGCGCCTGGTAATCTCGCGGTCAAAATCGGGATCATAGAGAATCTCTTTATTTTTTAACGCACTTTTCCATCGTTGTTCCTGAAATTCGATCGTGTCTAGCCAGTTCAGGTCATTTTGGAGAAGTGCGGAAAAACGCTCACACTGCGACTGCGCGTAGGTGTCGTCATCCCGCTCAAAGGCTTGATGCAATTCGGCCAAAGTCATGAAAGCACCTTGCTTATAAGAACGAGTTTCTGCCGTCATCTTATCATGCTCTCTACCTCGAATCAAACCAGCCTCGCGTTCGGTTGCAGGCCGCACATACGGAGAGCATCACCGGAACTTCCACGAGAACACCGACGACCGTGGCAAGCGCCGCGCCGGACGAAGGACCATACAGGGCAATGGCTGTCGCCACCGCCAACTCGAAGAAGTTGCTCGCCCCGATCAACGCGCCTGGAGCGGCAATGTTGTGTGGCACGCGCAGCAGCCACATCAGTCCGTAAGTCAAAGACGAGTTGAAATAGACCTGAACCAGGATCGGCGCTGCGATCAAAGCAACGTGCAACGGGTGAGCCAGGATGTTGTCCGCTTGGAAGGCAAAAATCAGCAACAACGTGGCGAGCAAGGCGACGATGGCGACTGGCTGGAACCGTGGCAGAAACGACTTTTCGAACCACACATGGCCCTTCGAGCGGACCAACACTACCCGTAACACAACGCCCAGAACCAGTGGGACAACGATAAATACGGCTACTGCGGTCAGCAGCACATTGAACGGGACGGCCAGCCCGGACACTCCCACCAGTAGCCCGATAATGGGAGCGAACAGGACTAGCATGATGAGGTCGTTCACCGCTACTTGCACAAGCGTATAGGCCGGGTCGCCATCGGTTAGATAGCTCCAGACAAAAACCATCGCGGTGCAAGGCGCGGCCGCGAGAATGATGACTCCAGCCGTGTATTGCTTCGCCAATTCTTCCCCGATTAAGGGCAGAAAGAGAACTTGGAAGAACAGCCAGCCGAGTGCGAACATGCTGAACGGCTTGACGAGCCAGTTCACAAAAAGGGTAACTAACAATCCCCTTGGCTTGCGCGTCGCGCCGGCCAAAGAAGTGAAGTCGATCTTCATCATCATCGGCACGATCATCAACCAGATGAGCACGGCGATGGGCGCGTTGATTTGGCTCCCGGCACTGAAGTCCAAGTTTCGTAATCGTTCTGTCAGGCCGGGAAGAGTGCTGCCCAAGAGGACGCCGACGACCATGCACAGCCCAACCCATAAGGTCAGGTAACGCTCGAACAAACTCATTTTCTTCGGCGCTGAATCGACCGTAGCCGGCGCCGCTTGTGTATCGTCGATTATCATGCGGCGCCTCCTTCCAGAGAAGCGAGCAATTCTTTGACTTTTGTTTCGATCAGGTCGCGGACTTTGTTGAACTCGTCAGGCGGCAGCTCCTTCGGGTCGGGGATCTGCCAGTCCACTCGCCTTTTGGCGAGCACCATGGGACATTCGTCGCCGCAGCCCATCGTTACGGCGGCGTCAAACGGCTTGCCGTTGAACTCTTCCAACCCTTTTGATGTGTGGGTGGTGAGATCGTACCCAATCTCCTTCATCGCTTCGATGGCCTTCGGATTCACTCTCCCTGAAGGTCGGGAACCGGAACTAAAAGCCTGCACTCGATCGCCGCCGTGAATACGGGCAAACGCTTCCGCCATCTGGCTTCTATTCGAGTTCTCGACGCAAACAAAAATGACTCGGAGTTTTTTTTGCATTGTTTTCCTTGATCACCCGCAACAGGATGATGCGCGATTGGTGACGCCCGGGCCTTGGTTGGCTTCCGACATCAGGCACCAGCCCTGTTCGAGCAAGCCCGATACGCACAGATCCACGAGTCGGTAGTAGATGTTGTTGCCCTCTCTTCTTGAAGAGAGGATGCCGAGGTCCGAGAGCCGCTGAAGTTGGTTCGATATGGCTTGAGGCTTCATCCCGATGGCTTTGGACAGGTCCGTTACGCACAACTCCGGAGCACGAACGAGTGCGTGCAACAGTCTCAAGCGCGTGTCATTCGCCAGCACTTTGAAAACCGCTGCCAGTCCGCCCGCTTGGATGGGGGAAAGCAGCGGCCGATCCTTCAATGCAGTCTCTTTATTTGCCATTGTTAGCCCACTTGTTTCACCGGGCGCTATTTCATTATTACACGAGTTGATGTAATAGGTCAAGTAGAGGTAGCTGGCTGTTAAACGTCGCCACAAGTCTGAAGCGTTATCACGAGCCTGAATCGCTAGCGAAGAATTCCCATCTTCGCTAGCGCTTTTTGAAGTTGCGCGCTAGCGGAATCACGACGAATTTATTGGGTCAATGAGAGCCCGAAGCGCAAGCAAGGAAAGGCCTATTTTTTCTTAACGCCTTCCCTTGCTTGCGCTTTGGGCTCTCAATACCCTCGGAGCCGCTTGGTACCGCGCAACTTCAAAACGCGTTAGCGAAATGCCTTTCAGCTGGCAGGTTATGCAGGCGTTTCGCCAGAAATTTTTCTCTTTTTCATTCAATCATGGCTTCCGCTCACGGCTTTGCGGACATATTAGCTTGTAGTGTTCTCTAGTTCACTGTTGGTCAAATGGCCGGGAGAATGGGCAGATGCAGCCGGCCGGTCGCGCCCATGTTCTCGACGACTTGCGCGAACGGATCTTGCGCATCGAACGTCCGCCGGATCGGGCGGAAATCACGGGGTTATCGACCGGCCTTCCGGCGTTGGATGGGCTGTTGGCCCATCGGGGGTTGAAGCCGGGCAGCTTGATTGAATGGCTGGGTGACGGCGAAGGGAGCGGCGCCGCCGAGCTGGCGTTGACGGTGGCCGCCCACTTGCTGAAGCGCGAGGGCGCGTTGGTTGTCATTGATGGCGCCGGGGAATTCTATCCGCCGGCAGCGGTCGAAAAGGGAGTGCCGTTGCCGCGAATGGCGGTCGTCCGTCCACCAACGCGCATGACGGGTCTGTGGGCCTGGGAACAAGCGCTGCGTTGCCCGGCGGTGGCGGTGACCTTTGGTTCCATCGACGCCATCAACGATCGGCTCTTTCGTCGCTTGCAGTTGGCAGTGGAAACCGGCGGGGGCGTCGGTTTCCTGTTGCGTCCTCCGGCGGATCAGGCAGCGCCCTCGTGGGCTTCGACGCGCATCATGGTTCGCGCCGGCCAAATTGGACCACCCTGCATGGGTGCGGCGCTTGAACGTATCGGTAACGCGGGGCCAATCGCAAACCCGCGATGCCGCGATCGAACTGGAATTGCCTTATGAAACGGGTGATGTGCATCTGGTTCCCCAATTGGGCGATCCAGCGCCGCTTCGCCGCTTCGCCGGCTGAGCGAGGCCGGGCTCTGATTGTCCATTCGCCATTGACCCAGGGAAAAACGCGCGTGCTCGCCTGCTGCCGCATCGCCCGCGAGCGCGGCGTGAAGCCGGGGATGCTGCTGGTCGAAGCACAGGCGCTATGGCCCACAACCGACAGCAGCGTTCGCTATGAGCTGCACGATTCGCTCGCCGATCGGCGGGGCTTGGAAGAATTAGCCCAATGGTGCCAGCGCTTTAGCCCGAGCGTGTCCCTCGACAAGGCAGAGACGCCCGACTCTCTTTTCGTGGATGTCACAGGCGTTGATAAAGAATTGCCTTTTGCCGAAAGTGCCGTCGATCTATTGCGCCAGCATGGTTATTGGGCGGTGGCCGTCGTTGCCGGCCATGTCGGCACGGCTTGGGCGGTCGCTCATTACGGGAGCCTGCCCCACGCCAAGCGAAGTATCGTTGTTCCCACTGGCGGACAAAGGGAAGCACTACGGCCTTTGCCGGTGGAAGCGCTGCGCCTGCCCGATAACATCGTCGAAGTTTTGCACGAGTTAAACGTCTTCCGCATCGAGCAATTGTTGGCGCTGCCCCGAGCGCAATTGCCATCCCGCTTCGGCACGGAAATCTTGCTCGGCATCGATCGAGCGCTTGGCGCCCTGCCCGAAATCGTCAAGCCGGAACCGCTGCTCGAACCGTTGGAAGCCTGTTGGGAATTCGAATATCCCATTGCCGACGCCCGTATTCTGGTTGCCGCGATCGAGCATTTGTTGGAACGGCTGCTGGGTCAGCTTCAAACCGAACATGTCGGCATTCAACGGCTTTTATGCCTGCTGAAGTTGGATCGGGAGTCTCTCCATTTTCAGGTTGAACTGCTGCGCCCGAGTTCTTCGCAGAAAGACCTGATGGAACTGGTGCGTTTGCAGGTCGAACGACTGCGCATCGAAACGGAAATCTTACAGGTGACCGTCCGCGCCGCGGTGGTGTTGCCGTTGGAGTTTCGCCAGGATGAAATGTTCGGCGGCAGCGATGAAGCGAACGGCAACCATGAACTGACGGGCTTGCTTGAACGCCTGAGCAACCGGCTCGGCGAAAAGGCCGTGCTACGCCCTCAGCTTTGGCCCGATGCCCAACCCGAACTCGCCTGCCGTTACGAGCCTTGGATGGAAGATTCTCCCACCCTACCCCCGGCCTTGCGGGGGGAGGGCAGGGTGGGGGGAACCGCTTTGCCCAGCGGCCGGCCACCCTTTCTAAAATGCCAGCCGCAATCGATCGCCGTCGTCTTGAACGGCAGCGAAGGACCGCCGCGCGAGTTCCTCTGGAACCGGCAGCATTACTTCGTCAAACGACTCTGGGGGCCCGAACGGATCGAAACCGGCTGGTGGCGCGGCGACGATATCCGCCGCGATTACTTCATCGTCGAGGCCGACTCCGGCGAACGCTTCTGGCTCTTTTGCAACCTGATCGATGGCTCCTGGCGCTTGCACGGCGTTTTTGCTTAATTTGTCCGCCGTCTCGCCCGCCGCATCAAACTGTGTTCGATTGGTCACTCCGGCCGTCGTTTGACTCAACACCCGCCCCAGCGGATCGTTCACATAGCTCGTCGTCACATTGCGATTATCCGTCGCTGTGAGTACGTTGCCGTTGCTGTCGTAGCTCCAACTTTGGCTGGTGCTAAGGGTAGCCGTGGTATAATCGGTCTCGCCATGAGACGACGATACCCATCATAAGTCAAATGCTGTGTCAACACATCGTCGCCGTTGTAGACATCGGTCAATAGACCGGCGCCGTTGTAGCTGCTATATATGATCACCGGCGTCGTGCCGCTGGTGGTGCCGGTTTGCAGGGTTTCGACTGTGGAGCGGGAACGACACAGACCCTTTTGCTTCGCCCGAAAATCTACGCTGTCCCCGCTGTCCCCTTTTCTTGGTCCCCTTTTCTTGGTCTCCTTTTCTTGGTCTCAGGCGATTGCGCCAGTCGTAGGCGTACTGCGTCACTTCGAGCGGCACCAGCGTTGCGTGGCATTCAGACGATTATTGACCCTCACTCGCCGTTTGGCAAGGGAAAAGTACGCTGCTCCCTTTTCCTGACTTTTCCTCGCCCCTTTTCGTGGCTCAACTCAAATGACTGCCGACCTCTCCCGACCCTTTGTTTTTCCCTGCTCCGGGCCCTATTTTGTCGTGAATGCAGCTAGCACCTCGCGCTTAAGACTTCGAGACACCACAAAATCATCTATTCAGTCTGCACCAGCCTCGATTAATATCCTCCCGAAAGACTCTGCTGTGCGAAGTTTATCACGACCATGCAAAAAATTGTCAGGTCGGGTGACACCAATAAACACACCTAGATGCTCCATGCTCGACCCGAAGGTTGGTCCCACTGTGATTTCTAATGCTTGTTGCGCGTACCAGAATCGTTGCTGATAAAGAAATTCGGTACCGTAAGTCTTGCTCCCGAATTTTAACCCGAATAAGTGACCCAATTCGGCAGCGTGCTTGGAGGTGCAGTTATAAATCACATATCTGGAACACCAAGAGTCTAAGACTTTGCGCCGGAGCTAATTAGCATTTGTGTGATGGCAATTGTGAGCCATTCATCCCCGGAGACTGTGACGAGCGCCATCTTGCTTGCAAGGCCGCCGTCATTCTTGATGATCTGTACAAAGGACTCTTGCCCGTTGCACCGAGCGGCTGCATGTCTTCCAGAGTCGTCGTAATCAGCCTCGATCCCTAAGGCATTTAAGCATGCATCAAACTCTTCTCTCGATGTGCGTATCAACTCTAAACCACAACTCATCAGGAGAGACAGAGTACGGTCAGCTAAACTCTCCGAGCAAAACATTGTACTTTTGAACTCAGTCATATTTACCCATAGGCTAAGGAGGGACTATTCGGGCAAGAAAAGGGGACATTCATCTTTATCGTTCCTTCTTAGGCCTACCACGCGGACGAAGCGTCGATTCGAGACCCAATTGGTGGGCGATTCGCTCTTGCCACTCTTCTGCACCATAGGGAGTTCCCCGCTCGACACTCTTGCGAATGCGTTCCGCCTCGGCCGCCGTCGCCGGCTCGTTTAGCCAGGTCACATAGTCAGACGGCAGGTGCAGCGGGCCATCGACCAGCCACTCGGGCCGATGGGGGAAGAAAAGGGGACAGCGTAGATTTTCTGGGAAGAAAAGGGGACAGCGTAGATTTTCTAATTATCTCCGGGCAAAATCTACGCTGTCCCCTTTTCTTCTCCCCTTTGTTTTCCCCACGTCTGTTTTGCCGCTGGTCGCCCATTCAAATGAACGCGACTTTTTCTAAAGCCGAGCAATCACATGCTGGAATACACACCGCATTCACCAGTAGCGGCGTCTACGAAGACAGATACTTCGTTCCCAGTATTAACGGTGTTGGGCGGCAAAATGACTCTTTCAAAATCGACTTGCCAAAGCTCGTCGACTGATGCTGGCTTACCATCGAGAATTGAAAGCCACAAAGGCACCTGCCCCCTTGGCACCTTCGTAGCACCCACGCAGCGCGCAATTGTAATTTCTTTAACTTTTAGATATGCAGTAGCGCGATTTACTGCTATTGAGCTAGATCCAACTATAGTCATCACTAACTTCCCTTCCGATTGCTTGAACGCATTATCTGACGATAAGCGTCGATGACTTCTTCTCGATTGGGCAAAGAAAACGGGACAGCGTAGATTTTCTAACTGAGTTCTCGGCGGAAATCTATGCTACGCTCTCCCCTTTTCTTTGCCCGATAGGTCGTTGTCTTTTATGAAAGAAATTTCCGCTCTTCACCAATCTTAATGGCCTGTTTTAGGTCGAGAGCGTATTGCCTTTTGCGGGTTTCCCAATCGCCAAGCGGCCTTTCCAGATTTGCCGCCGTTTCCTCGACTCGACCGCACCAGTAGACTGCCCGCTCGGGATTTTCAAGGTATGCGTTCAGCACCGCTAAACCTGTCAAGGAATTGATGTTGTCGAAGCCATCTTGACGGGCTTCTTCCTCTGCTAGTCGAAGCGTTTCCGCAACGTTTAGCGGTAGGCGAATCGATGGCAGAAACTGCTCTTCCATCGCTTTGAGAACCAACGACCATTTTGTTGGATGCTCTCGCCGTTCTACCTGACGGTTCTTACCATCCAGAAACTGATGTAACAAATCACATCCGTCCGGGATGTTTATCAGGAGCCTGACAGAGTGTCCCGGTCGATACGCAGCATATCGAAGACCTTCGATATAGATCGTCTGCCTCAGTGGGCCTTGCTTTCGAGCTAGCACGACATCATGCTCGACTTCCCAGTCAGAAAACGTTTGTCGGTAAGGCTCGAAAAAAGCCTTCAACTCCTTCTTCGTCAGTGGCTGGTACGTCGCATGTTTTTTGTTCACGGCCTTACCTCGAAGATCCGAGCCTTAGGACCGAGACCTGCGCCGGCACGAATTTTGGCAATCCGCTCCCGCTCGACTTCAAATTTGTAATCCCACACTGCTGTTGGACTTGTCAATGGCCCTTCAACGACGTCAAGGCGGACTGTGTCCTTCAACCCCATCCCCGGTTCATACGCATCGCCATTAAGATATGGCACTTCGGTACTCAAACCTCGTTGATCGAAGATGTTCTGATACCGCGTCAACAGGCGATAGGCATAGCCGTGCTTCAATGATCCAATTTGCCTTGGTGTTCCCGTCAGTCCTCGCCGAACACCCCATCCCTCAGGCTAAAAAAAGGCTAAGAAAATGGCACAGTGCAGATTTTCGTCGGTACGAGTCGGAAAATCTTACGCTATCCCCTTTTCCGCGTCTACGGTTCTAACGCCTTTTGCAGCTCATGATGTCGCCTTGTTTGTGTTTTTTGCAGTTGCTCGTCCAAAGCGCTTCCTGGAAGAACATAGGCAACCATTTCACTGATTCTACCAGTAGATTGTTTGGGCCAGAGCTCACAGTGTTACACGCACAGGGAGAGCCGTAACCAAAGTGATACTGGACTGTATGCCGAGCGAAAGGGGTGGCTCTTGAATTTTCGCTATAATTCTTCACATGAAGCTTTCTCTCTTTTCCGTCGGCTACGCGGGGTTCTGGGATCAGGACAAACTGGAACTCGACGACTTTATCCGGCATTCGAGCAAACTTGGCTATTCTGCCGTAATGCTCATGGGCAAGCGGCCGCACCTTGCACCGCTCGATGCGACGCCGGAACGCTTGGCCCGGCTGCGCGAGATTCTGCGGGAAGCCGGTCTGGAATGCGCGGTCATTGGCGCCTACACCGATTTCGCTGGTGGCTCGGCTGCCGAGGTGCCGTACATCGAAATGCAGATCGCCTATGTCGAATCGCTTGCCCGGATTGCCCAGCAACTCGGCGCCGGGATCGTACGCCTCTTCACGTCTTACGAATCGGCGGCAACGCCGTTCACGGTCCTTTGGGATCGCACGGTCAAAGCGATCCAGGAATGTTGCGATCGCGCTGCCGGGTATCATTGCACGATCGCCGTGCAGAACCATCACGATCTTGCCGTTCACTCGGACGGGTTGCTCGAGTTTCTCAACGATGTGAATCGCCCAAATGCCAAGCTCGGTTTCGATGCTTGGTCACCCGCGTTGCGCGGCGAAGCGCTGTTCGAAACTGCAAAACGCCTGGCGCCGCACGTGGTATGTACGACGAACGCCGACTACGTCAAACTGCCACGTTTTCAATATCAGCCGAGCCTGGTGAACTACCGATCCGAGCTTCCCGACGCGGTTCGAGCTGTCCCGTTCGGTACTGGCTTCATCGACTACGAAGCGTTCTTTACGGGCCTTCGCGAAGGCGGCTTCGACGGCTACGCCACCTATGAGATTTGTTCCCCCGTCCGCGGCGGCGGCTCGCGCGCGAATCTGCAGATTTGTGCGCGACGGCCTATGTGAACTGGATGCGTGAACGCGGGTTCGCGGATGGGAAACGGAAAATGGAAACACTGTAGCGGTTCACACTCGGGTGGTAACGTTACCACTTCGAACGGTTCGCAGTCAGTCTGGAGTCTGACTGTAAAAGATTTACAGTGGAGTCGATTCGCTCGTGCCTGCCGTCAACGGGCTGCCGTTGGCATCCACGCCCGTCGAAAAAATCGGAAACGGATCGGCCGAGGGAACATCGCGGCTTTCGAGAACTTCAAATCGCAGCTTCACATTCTTGAACGTGCTTACAGGCCGACGTGGTTGTTTGAAAAGCTGATCGCGAAGGCGTTTCGTTGAGAACCAACGGGTCAGCCAGCGCGAAACGTTCGAACGGGGCATTGTGCTTCAGTCCTTGAAAGGAGAGTCGGGTCAGTGGGTAGAGTCTACCGAGTTGAGTGGCAGATAAACAAGTGTTTTTCAAAACTTCTTGAGATTGTTCAAATAAGTGGTTTGCGAGTAGACCGATTTAGAATGACGAAAAAACATTTCCAGATTTGAGCGCCCCTAAGCTAGTATGTCGAGTAATCGCGACGCAGGAGCGTCGATGAAATACGTTCGACGCAGGAGCGTCAAACGAGGGGCGGTGCGCCTTGCGCTCCGCACAGCGTCGCGGCTAACGAATTGATCTCGTTACGCGGCTCTGCCTCGCGGGAGACGTTGCGTGCTAAAGCGATGGTCGCCTTTCGCCCCGCGAAACAAAAACCTTTCGCGGAGCGAAAGGCGACTTTGAAGGGTTTTCACGGACCCTTCGGGAAATATTTCCCGAAGGGCGTTTCCAATTATTTCGTGGGAAAACGCGTGATGAGAATACAAAACCGGTTAGCCGCGACGCGAAGGCTTTGCGCAGCGGAGCGCTTTCTTGCCGAGAGCGCTCCGCTGCGCAAAGCCTTCGCGTCGCGGCTAACGCAACGTTGCATGGACGAATCAAGATGCGGCATGAAAATGTGAACGGTTCACACTCGAGTGAAAACGTTTTCACTTCGAATGTTCGCAGTCGGAGGGTGGGCAAGTGAATCGGTGGGTTTCGCAAAGCCTTCACCCACCCTACAAATCCCTTGCTCGCGCGTCGGGCTCGAGAAAGTGGCAGATCGCGCTTAATCGCTATCGGTTAATATTCGGGAAATATTTCCCGAAGCCACTTGGCGAGAAGATCGTGGGAAACGCTTCGCGAAAATGCGGAATTCTAAATAAGAAAAAAAGCAAACATACGACTTTCAATCGCCTTTGAGTCCGATGGCGCCGCCGGTGGAAATATTTCCGCAAAGCCCCAAAGCCAATTTCATTGTAGCGGGGCTTCGCCACGCACTTACGCCTCCGGCAACTCGCCGACCGGCCGCCCAAACCGGGCATAGAGGGGCGGGAGTAAAAAGAGGTTGAGAAGCGTTGAGGTAAAGAGGCCGCCGAGGATGACGACGGCCAAGGGATACTCGATTTCCTGGCCCGGCTTGTTGCCGGCGACGATCAACGGCAGCAGTGCGAGGCCCGTGGCGAGGGCCGTCATTAGAATGGGGGAGAGCCGTTCGGCGGCGCCGCGTAGCACGAGGGCCGGGCCGAATGGTTCGCCCTCTTCGATTTCGAGATGTCGGAAATGGCTGACCATCATGATGCCGTTGCGAGCGGCAATGCCCATGACTGTTACAAAGCCGACGAGTGAACCGAGCGATAGGACGCTGCCGGTGAGCATTACGCCGACGACGCCGCCGATCAATGCGAAGGGAATGGTGAAGGCAACGATCAGCGTGGGACGCCACGATTGGAAATCAACGAAGAGAAGCAGCACGATGCCGAGCAACGCAACGACTGCTAGAGCATAAAGCCGTTGCGTCGATTCTTGACGGGCGGCGTATTCGCCAAGGAACTCGGGATGGTAGCCGCTGTCGAATTTCATTGAGCGCACTTGCTCTTCAATATCCTTGGCGACGGCGCCCAAGTCGCGATCTTTCACGTTGCAGGTGATGTCGAGCCGGCGTGAAGCATTTTCGCGCTTGATCTCATTGGGCGCGGGGGCAATGGTGATGTCGGCCACATCGCCAAGCCGAACCTGACTTCCCGAAGGCGTATCGATCGGCAACTCTTTGAGGGCGCTTAAGTCCTTACGAGTGGTGTCGATGCCCCAAACAACAACGTCGAATTTTTTCTGCTTGTCGAAGACTTCGCCGACTTTAGCGCCTTTGAGCAAGACAGTCGAAGCGCGACGAATATGGCCGGCGGTCAGGCCGTAGACTTCGGCTGCCTCGGGCCTTAAACGAACTTGGACCTGCGGCACGGGAACTTGCGGCTCGACTTTCAAGTTCGCCACTCCCGCTATGTTCGTCATCAGCTTCTCGACCTCTTTCGCTTTCTCGCGCAAGGTATCGATGTCGGGTCCATAGAGCCGAACGACAATGGTGGCGCTGGCGCCGGTGAGCACTTCTTTGATGCGTTCGCGCAAATAGGTGAGTAGATCGCGATAGACGCCGGGATAAGAATAGACGACTTCTTCGATCTTTTTAATAGTGGCTGGGTAATCGACATCTTCGCGAATGCTGATCCAGAACTCGGTAAAGTTCGGGCCGACCACTTCGTCGGCAGCTTCAGCGCGGGCAATGTGCGAGCCGAAGTTGCGCACGCCATCGATCTCGCGCAACTTACGGCTGGCCTCGGCGGTGGCCCGGCGATTGGCGTCAATGCTCGTGCTCGGCTTTTCGACAAAGTGCATCAGGAAGTCGGTCTCTTGAAAGTTCGGCAGCAACTCCTGGCCGAGATTGGAAGCAGCGCCAGCCGTCAGGACGAGCGCGGCCAAAATGGTCGCCAGCGCCATATAGGGGCGTTCGAGGAACGCAGGGATAATCCTCAAATAAGCGCGTTTCAAGATCTTCGTCAACGGCGCTTCCGGCGCTCGCCGCGACGGCCCGTCAGCAACATGTACGAGAGAGCGGGTGTCACTGTTAAGGCCACGAGCAGCGAAGCCATAATCGAAATGACATAAGTGAAAGCCAGCGGGCGGAAGAACGAGCCCGCCAGGCCATCGAGAAAGAACACCGGCATGAACGCCAGCACCACGATCAAGCTGGCATAGACGACCGCGCTGCGGACTTCCAACGAGGCATTTAGAACGACGCGAAAGGGGCTGACGATTCCTTCAGCATGCATTTGCCGAAGCCGGCGAGATATGTTCTCGACGTCGATGATGGCGTCGTCGACGACTTCACCCAGAGCAATCACAAGGCCGGCGAGGACCATCGTGTTGATGGTCGCGCCCGAGTAAGAGATCACCAGCACGGCGGCGACGAGCGACAGCGGAATAGCAACCAAGCTGATGACTGCGGTGCGAAAATCGAACAGAAACGCGATGAGGATGACAACGACCAGGCCGCAGCCGATCATCAACGCCTGTTTCAAATTGCTGATGGCCCGTTCGATAAAAGTCGCCGGCCGGAAAATAGTTGGATCGACTTCCAAGCCGGTCAGGCCCGGCTTCAGTTCGTCGAGCGCCTTTTCAACGTTTCGCGTGACTTCGAGCGTGTTCGCCTGCGGTTGCTTTTCAACGATCAACAGCAGGCCGGGACCATCGTTGATGATGGCATCGCCGATAGCGGGCGGCGAGGCGATGCGAACTTTGGCGACGTCGCTGAGTCGGACCGGCGCGCCCCCTTTGAAATCGACCACCGTACGGCCGAGGTCTTCTTCATTTAAGATCGGCGATAGCTGCCGGATCGCTAAGCGCTGTTGCGGCGTATCGACAAAGCCGCCCGCTTCCAGCACGGTCGCATCGCCCGCGGCCTTCATGACGGCATCGAGCGTGATCCCATTGTTCCGCAACAGCTCCGGGTCAACGATCACCTGGTACTGAGTATCGCGCTGTCCCCAGATGGCGACGTTGGCCACACCCGGCACGGACATCAGCTTCGGGCGAATGGTCCAAAGTGCCAGCGTCGTCATCTCTCGCTGATTTAGAGTTTTTGACCAGACGCCTACCTTCATCACCCGGCTCATGGTCGAAAGCGGCTGCAAGATTTTAGGAGGCATAGCCACCGTTGGCAGCAGTCTCGCTTCGGCGGCTACGCGCTCCTGCACCATCTGCCGAACCTTCAGCGGGTCGGTTCCTCCTTCGAGGATCAACACCACTTGCGAAAGGCCAAGCACGGATTTCGAGCGGATGGTTTTGACGTGCGGCGTACCATTGAGCGCGTTCTCCAAAGGCATGGTGACAAGCGCCTCGACTTCTTCCGTGGAAAGACCTGGCGCTTCCGTCTGGATTTCGATGATTGGCGGCGCGAATTCCGGGAAGACATCGAGCGGTGCATGCCGAATCGACTGATAGCCGACCACGAGCATGACGACGCAAAGCGCCAGCACCAGCACCCGCATCCGCACTGAAGTTGCAATGAGCCAAGAGAGCATGAGACGCTCGATTCAATGATTTAACGGGAAGCGGGATGAGGCACGGCCAATTAGGGCCATGTACACGTTTCTACAGATCGATGTAGAACGCAACAGGGTTTAATTTCGCAGAGGGTATGAAGAAAGGATGCCGGTTATGTTAACTACTCGGTTCGGTTCCCGCCGGATTAGCCATAACCGGCTCACCGATCACTTGCCGGGTTAGCGGCGTCGCGAAACTCGGTCGCGGAGCGACCGGACTACTTGGCTGGTCGTCACCCGACAATCAAGCAGTCGTAGGACGTTAGCCGTTGATCTTCGTCTTGAGGTATTCGACTGCTTTATCGAGAACGCGATCGCGGAATGTTTTTTCGTCCATTTTGTCTTCTTTCACTACTTCCTTGGGCACTACTTTCCCCTTCACCATATCGCGCAAGCGCCGGAACTTCAGGTATTCCAGGCGCTCCTCGTCTTTCAGCACGACTTCGAATCCCTTGTCCGGACGGACGCCCCAATCGTCGGTCTCTTTGGAGTCGGCATGCTTGTGCATGTTGACGCCGCTGGGCCGCCAGTAGGTATCGGTCGTCAGCTTCAGAGCGGTCTGCGGCTCGGTGTCCATCTTGATGACCTTCTGCACGCTTCCTTTGCCAAACGAGCGTTCGCCGACGACGATCGCGCGGTTGTTGTCCTGCAAGGCGGCCGACACGATCTCCGCCGCGCTGGCGCTGTTCTTATTCACCAGCACCACGATAGGCTTATTCAAAAAGAGGGTTCCGTCGGACTTTGCTTTCCACTCCCGAATGTTGTTGTTCCGATCGCGCGTGCTCACGATCATCCCTTCTGTCAAAAAGGTGTCGCTCACGGCGATGGCTGACGTCAGTAAGCCGCCGGGATTGTCGCGTAGATCGAGAACAAGACCCCGCGCTCCAGCCTGATCCACCATCTCGACTGCCTTGCGCAGATCTTCGGTGGTTTGATCGATGAACTGCACGATGTGGATATAAGCGATCCCATCTTCGATGAACCAATCCCAGTTTTTCGGATCGCTGGCAGTGCGTTTGTAGCCAAGAACGGACTTAATTTCGATCTTCGCCCGAGGAAGGGTAACCGTTTCCGATTCCTTCGACAGCTCATGATAGACGGTCAGCTTCACCTGCGAACCAGCTTTGCCTTGGATCAATTTGACCGCGTCTTCCATCTTCATGTGATCGGTCGGCTTGTCCTCAATCTTCATGATGATGTCGCCGGCCAGAATGCCTGCCTCATAAGCCGGCGTTCCCACCATTGGGCTGATCACCATCAGTACGCCAGACTTCGGATCGATGCCCAGCTGGATGCCGACGCCGTAGAAGTTGCCTTCGGTCTGGGTGTTGAAGTGTTTGTACTCGTCGGCATTCAGATAGGTTGAATAGGGATCGAGCTTCTCGAGCCCGCCGTTGATCATATTCTCGACGAGTTCCTTCTTAGCCTTATCGTCGAGAGCTCGTACGTAATGGGTGTCGACCTCCGCAAGCACATCGACCACCGTCTTAACGAGCTTATAGTCCTTATCGCGCTCGCGAACGGGAGCAGCATAAGAAATGACCAGACTCGTCAACACGAGCATCGGCACCGAGATTAGCCAAGCGAGATTCCAACGCGACATGGATCGACCCTCATCTATCTGACGATCTTTTAACTTTAGGCTTAAGCTTGACCGCCGTATCTTAGTCATAAGTGGGCTACGCTGGAACACCGGAAAATGTCCGAAATTGCCTCTTCTGTGAAAATGCGGAAAAAACCTTTTGACACCATCGGCCAACTCAATTATCCTGAACTGTCGAAACATTCCATTTTGCCCATTTTGACAGTCCGCTCATGGGACGGGGCGAATTTTTCTTGCAAGAGGTGAATCTCGATGTACAGCGTGATTTTGATGCTGGCGGTGACAACCGCTCCGGAGGCGCCGAGCTGGGGACACCATTCGTCATGCCACGGCTGCTGGTCCTCTCAAGCATGGTCTTCGTGCTATGGCTGCTGCGGCGGTTGGGGCGGCGCGAGCTATGGCTGCTGCGGAGGCCAAGGTTATGCTTGGAACTACGGCAACTCCTTCTCCGGTTACTCCTGCTCCGGTTGCTCGGGCAATGTAACCAGCTATCGGTCGTGCCACGGCTGGCAGCCCTACCAAAACTATTACACTCCCTTCAGCTGCTACGGGTACGGCGTTTATGGCGGCACTTCCTACTACTACCCGACTCCTTATCCAGCCGGTTTGCCTTCGGTGGGTTACGGCTCCGGCTACCCGATCCCGGCTGACTCGATGCCGCGGATCTTGAAAACAGAGGAAATGAAAAAGATCGAACCCAAAAAAACGGATGACATGAAGAGCGACGATCTGCCGAAAGGCGATAAAATCATGGCCGACCCGACGTTTGCCAGCAAGGCTCAAGTTGTCGTCCATCTCCCCGCTGACGCCAAGCTTTATGCCAACAATCAACTGACGACTCTCAGCAGCGACGAACGTTCGTTCTCGACGCCGACTTTGGAGCAAGGGCTCGATTATCAATACGTTCTGAAGATCGAGTACGAGCGCAACGGCAAGACGATCGCCGACACACAGATTGTCAAGGTTCGTGCCGGCGCGGCTTCGGTCGTGCATTTCCTCGATAAGGCAAAGGCGATTGCGGTCAGCAGCACGATTAAGTTCGTCGCCCCGGAAGGGACGAACCTATTCGTCAACGAGCGCAAAGTAGCGTTCAGCAAGGGCGTCCACGAATACACAACCCCTGAGCTGGCGAAGGGTTCGGAATATTCTTACGAGTTCCGGGCCGAACTGACGCGCGATGGCAAGAGCCATGCACAGACGCAACGCGTCGTCTTCAAGGCCGGCGAACCGGTGACGGTCGATTTCTCCGATCTCGATTCGATCCTGACAGCTTCGAAGTAATTATTGGGCGAGCCGAATCGCGTGAGCGGTCGGGTGAAGACTTTCAGGACGCGTTCTCGAATTTCTTTAGACGACCGTTTACGGTTTCAACTCGCTAAAAGCAAGTTGCCCGCCCATCAGTTACGATCCTCTCAAACGGCACGGCTTCTGCCTGCCTTTCCTACCTAAACCGCCAAACTCGGTTTGACGGGTGATCCACTTAATTTTACTATTTACCCTAGATTGCCTAATCAACACAGAACTTACACCTTGAGGATGCCCCAATGTACAGCGTTGTTCTTATGGCGGCCATGGCGGCCGCACCGGAAACCGAAGGCTTTGGCAACACCTGGGCGAAGCATTGCTTCTGGGAAAGTTGCTTACCAGCTCGTTATGGCTGGGTGGCTTGCGGCCCGGGCTATCGCCCCTATTACCCGGCTTCTTATACCAGCTGCTGCGGCTGGGGCGGCGGCGGTTGGAGCGTCGGCTGCGGTGGATGCTATGGCTGTGGAGGTTGCTACGGCGGCTGTGGCGGTTGCTACGGAGGTTGCTACGGCGGCGCTTGGGGAGGAGGTTGGGGTGGCCACTACTTTGGCTGCGGCACGGGCTATTACAACTGTTACGGCGGCGGATCCGCCATGGGGCCGAACATCTGGGCCGGCATCGGCTATGCCGGCTTCGGCGCTTATGGCAACTTCGGCAACTACGGCACCGTTCCCGTTTATGCCGCCCCCGTTTATGCGAACCCGGGCTTCGATCCGCGCTCGCTCGATACGCGACCGGAGTATAAAATCCCCGATCCGAAACCGGCCGAAATCATTCCGCAACCCAAGATGATCATTGACCCGTTGCGCATGAGCGCCCCGGCCGTCAAAGCCTCAGTGGTCGTTCGGGTTCCCGCAAACGCCAAGGTCTTCATCGACGACAACCTGATGCAGAGCACCTCGACCGAGCGGGTCTTTACGTCCCCGCCGATCGAGCCCGGTCAGTCGTACTACTACACTATTCGCGTGGTCGTTCAACGCGACGGACGCGAGGTCGAAGACGTTCGGCGTGTCACGGTCAAGCCTGGTGAAATCTCACGGCTTGCGTTTGATACGCTCTACGACCGCCTGCGGTCGGACGATCGCTCGATCGTCGATTCAGGGCGCTGAAATTACTGAAGCGTGAGCAACGTTTTTTACGTTGCTCACGGCTATTGCGGTTTAAGCTCGCCTGTACGAGCCTGAAGCGCCAGCGAAGATTTCTCCATCTTCGCTGGCGCTTCAGGCTCGTGCTGTCCTTCGATCGAATCCACGTCACGGCCCAAATCGTAATTAAAGCAAACGAAATTCAGCTTAACGCGTTTGGAAGATAGGATCATTTGGGGAATGTACTTTCGCGCTCCGCGTGAAAAAGTTTTCAGGCGGAGCGGCCATACCTGGCTTAGTCGAGTCTTCACTGAATTCGTATGTTTGCTAAGGGGTGTCCGCAGTTTTGGCGAGCCGGGAGCGTGAGCGACCGGAGAACGCTCCCAAAGCCAAATACTCCGGTCGCTCACGCTCCCGGCTCGCCAAAACTGCCGATTCCCTAAGATGGACGAGATACGCCCCCTTTTTTCTTTTCATGTCCCGTCGGTTCACTCTCCAGCCGGAGTTCGCGAATGGCCGAAGCCAGCAGCAGCGCCTTCAAGATGAAATGCCCGAGTTGCGAGGCCGCGATCACCATCCGCGACCCGAAACTGGTCGGCAAGAAGATCGATTGCCAAAGGTGCAAGTTCCGCTTTACCGTCGAGATGCCGGCTGCGGCCGAAGAAGAAGTCACCAAGCCGGTGAAGAAGCTGACGGCCGAAGAAGTCAAAAAGAAGCAGCCCACGCGCCGCGAGGGTCCGCCGAACCCGCGCAACAAGCCTTTGCCGAAACGCGACGAGGATGAAGACCAGCCGAAGAAAAAGCCCAAGAAAGGCTCGAATCTGACGCTCATCATCGGCGGCGGGCTCGGCCTCGTGACCATCGGTATCATCGCCGCGTTCCTGCTCGGCCTTTTCGACAGCGATTCGGGCACGCCGGCGCCCAAGCCAAATACCGATCAAGTGAAGAACCCGAACCCCGGCGGCGAGCCGAAGAAGATCGATCCCAAAATAAAGGTCGATCCCGTTGTTCAGGAGAAAGAGAAAGAGAAACCGGTTGGCGCGGTGGCGGCCGACATCACGAACATGCTGCCGGAAGATTCGCAATGGGTGTTGCGACTTAGCGGCGCGAATTCTTCGACACGCCCATTGGCGCCGTGCTGCTGGAGGAATCGAGCGATTCCGCACGCGCTTTCAAAAGAAGCATGGGCTTTGCCGGCGACGACATTGAACGGATCGCTTGCAGCGGCGCCAAAAGCGGCCTGCTCTTCGGCATCGTTCGGCTCAAGCGCGATGTGAAGATCGAAGAACTGCAAGCGGCGATGAATCTCGATCCCAAGCCAAAAAACGTTCGCAATCGGAACCTCTGGACGATTCGATCGAACGAACTCTTCGCCATGTTCGGCGACTACTTGGCGCTGAAGGCGAAAGAATGGGCCCTGCCGATTCCGAAGCCGGAAGGGAACGCGCACGCTGGCTCTCTGCCTCGTTGATCCTCGGACGCTGCTCATAGGCGATCTGGCGCCGCTCGAAAAATATTTGAACGCCAATCTGAAGCGCACTTTCCAGACGACCTATCGCCGTGCCGATGAGGCGCCGATCCAAAGGCGCCGATGGAAGAGGCCAAAAAGGATTCGGCGTTTTCCACTAATCCTTCCTTCCTGAGCGTGGCGCCGGCCTTGAAAATTGTGTTGAATCGGCTGGAAGGCGAGCGCTCGACCCTGGTTGCTTTTGCGACGGCCATGAGCGATGCCGATCGCTCGCTAACGCCGCTGTTGCGCAAACGATCGGCCGGCGGCGGGCCGTTGCAGAAATTGCCGGTGCCTCAATCGGCCGTTGTGGCTGTCGTCGTTCGACAGATGGATGAAGTGAAGCTCGACGCGGTCGCGGCCATCGAATATCCTTCCGCCGATGAAGCGGCGCAGACCGCGCAGAACTCCAAAGGAATTGCACTATTTCTCGATCAGACGGTGAAGGCGTTGCTTTCCAAAAAGAGCGATGCCAGTGCGAAGAAAGATGAGCCGAAGGAAACGACGCCATCGTCGGTGACCATCGCTAATGCGGATAAATACTTGACGATCTCGGTTGATCTCGATTGGAAGCCGATCTATCACACCTTTGTTTCGCCCGGTGTTCGCTCGAGCGTCGATCTCCTCAAGGGCGAAGCGTTGATGATGACCGGCAAAGCGCACTGGCAGAATCTCTCCGTGGCCGCGAAAGCGATGGAGAAGGCGGGCAGCGTTCCCTTCGCCATCAATGTTCGCCCTGGTGATGGCAGCCGTTTTAATCTGCCTTACCCGCCGGAGCAGTCGGTCGGCTGGATGGCCGACTTGCTCCCTTATCTAGGCTATGAAACGCTCTCGCGCAAGATTCGCCGTGACCAATCTTGGAACTACGAAGATCTGGCGAAAGGTGAAAGCAATCTGATCGCCGGCTCGGCGTGGATTCCCGAGTTTCTGAGTCGTGAACTCCCCGAGGACACCTGGCGTGCCCAAGTGCCGAGCCTGAAGGGGCGTGACTTGGGCGCTACCCATTTCGTGGGCCTGAGCGGCATCGGCATGGACGCGGCCAATTACCCCGACACCGCCGAATATGCGAAAAAGCTCGGAGTTTTCGGCTATAGCCGTGCAACAAAGTTCAGCGACATCGCTGCCGGCGATGGCCTCGCCAGCACGATATTCATGATTCAAGTCCCGCCAACAATGCAGCGCCCGTGGATCCGCGGCGGCGGCGCCACGGTGCAAGGCGTGCCCGAAACGAGCAGCGTTAAACCTTTCGTTAGCATCACGAAAGACGGCAAGAAAGGCACTTATGCCCTCATGGCCGACGGCGCCATTCGCTTTGTCAGCGAGTCTATTAGTGATGAGGTTTTCAAAAGTCTCGTGACCTATAAGGGCGGTGAGAAAGTCGGTGATTTGGAGGGGGCAGCGCCCGCAATCAATGGTGAAGGGAAACTGACGACGCCGGCTGCGGAGCCGAAGAAGGATACACCTCCAGCCGAGAAGAAAGCGGAAGCGCCTGCGAAGAAAGATGAACCGACGCCAACGGTTTTCGATAAACGCGTGCCCGAAATCGAGAGAGGAGTGATAAGTTTGTCATTGCTTTTGGAGTATTTGTCAACTGAAACAAAGGTGAAGATCGAATGCGATCCGGCCACGTTCAAGCAAAAGGAAATCGACATTGAAAAGCAGCAGATTGACTTGGGAGGCCGACTGCGAGGAGTTCGCTTAGGCACCTTATTGGATCTAATTGCCCGTCAAGTTGGAGAAGACTGCGTACCGGAAATCAGCAGCGATAAAATAGTATTGACCTTCAAACCTGTCAAAGGCCCGCGTCCCTTTCCAAAGGCAAGTCCCGAGCAACTGAGAGCCGAGGCCGAAGTTCGGAAGATGCTAAACATGGAGCTGACGGCTTCTTTTTTTACCGAAGGCGAGCTTAGCCTTTCGCTCTTGTTAGAAGAGTTGTGTATGACTCTAGACTCGACGAAAAAGGCCGCGCAGCGATTACAGTTTTACAACGATTCCGCCGAACTGGAAAAAGCCAAGATTCACTTCGAGAAGATTCAGATAAAAGCTTCGACGACTGCGAAGACCGTTAAAGAATCGATGGAAGCAGCCTTTACGCAAGCAGGCTTCACGTACGAAATCGTCGATTCGCTGATCATCGTGCGACCGGCAAAGGCGAAGCGATAAGCGCGAAGGCGAGCCGAATTGCATAAGCAATCGAGACACCAAACCGACGCGCCAGCGAGTGAACTGGGCGCTATCGTGCTCCGCACAGCGTCGTGGCTAACGGCTCCTCCTCAACCGGTTTCGAAACCCAGCGTGCCGGTGGATGCCAGCTACAATTAATGTCCAAATAGCGATGCAGAAAGGGATTGGGCGAATCGCCGAAGAAGAGGTCGCGGGGATAAGTCGCTGCGGGCCGGGTACGTTCGGGATCGAGCAATCCGGCGGCGACGCACGATTCCAACAGCAATTCACTGCAAAAATAACTGTCCCGCTCTCCGTGTGGGCCGCCGATGAAAAACGTGCGCAACGGCCCGCGGCTGCGCAAAGGAGTCACTTGCGCGGCAACCCGGACGGCCGCGAAGCGCTTGCCATCCTGGGCCATTGCAAAGCGCGTCAGACACTCGGATTGCTCGGGCGTCAACGGCGTCAAACGTCGGCGCATGAAGACCATCGCTTTGCATTCGTAGCTCCCCATCGCTTCGACAGCTTCCGTGACGCGAACGTGCAACGTGTTATGCGGCCCGGCTTCCAGAATGGCCATCGAGCCATCGGGGCGAGCGAAGACGATGCCGCTGTGATGAGGCGCTCCGCTCCAGGCCATGCAATGGCCAGCGCGTGCAATAAACAACGGGTCGGTGGAAAAGAAGAGATCGCCGGGCTGCGGCGCGTAGGGCTCGGCCTTGCCGCGCAGCACTTCATCGAGGCAGAAGGCCGGTTGATAGAGATAGGAGCCGCCCCCAACCGGCGCCGTCGCGAAGGCCATGCTGAGCGTACAAACGAAAATTCCCATGCCGTTGCCTCCATTCAACTGACTGGGCGTCCTACCTTTATCCGCTTAGGGGCAGGGTGTTGTTTAAGCTCCGTTCATTGATCGACACTTGGCCCGAGTCGAAGACGCTCGTCTAATCGCCATTCTTGATAGAAGTGTTGTTCACAACGCTTGCGGTACATTCCGGATAATCGTTGCGATGAGAACGTTGACTTATTATCCCCATCTAGCAACCAGATCGCCTTTTCTTAATTTAAAGGGTGACAAACGAGCAATGGTTCTCTCGCCAAACTTCTCAACACCTCGATGGTTCAATCTATGTTCACGATCAGCGCTTTTGCCGACGAAATCTCGCCCGATCCGCTGGAGCAAATTGCCGTTCTCAAAACTTGCGGTGTACGGCACATTGAATTTCGCTCGATCCACAAGACCAACGTACTGGCGCTCGATGATCGGCAGATCGCCGACTTCAAGAACCTACTTGATCGCGAAGGCTTTCGATTGAGCGCTATCGGCTCGCCCATCGGCAAGATTCGCATTGACGAACCCTTCGAGCCGCACTTGGAAAAATTTCAACGTGCGATCCATCTTTGCCAGGTATTCGGCACGCCGAACATCCGCATCTTCAGCTACTATCCGCCGGAGAGTTTCGACGGCAACTGGCAGCCTTATCGCGATGAAGTGATGAAGCGCATGCGCGCCAAGGCGGCCATCGCGGAAAAGAACAACGTCATGTTGTTTCACGAAAACGAGCATCGCATCTACGGCGATTCGCCTGAGCGCGTAGCGGACATCTTCGCATCGGCGCCCAGCCCCAATCTCAAAGCCGCCTACGATCCGGCGAACTTCGTCTTCTGCGGCTACGACCCGATGGAAGGTTGGAAAGTGAGCAAGCCGCACACGGCCCATTTTCACATCAAAGATTGGAAAAAAGGCGCTGAACATGGCAGCATCGCCGGCGAAGGCGAGGGTCAAATCCCGGCCATCATGGCCGATGCCGTGCGAATGAACTACAGCGGTTTCGCCACGCTCGAACCGCACCTGCTCGGCGGCGGCCCAACCGGCGGCGTCACCGGCCCGGAACTATTCCCAAAAGCCGTCGCGGCGTTTAAGAAGATTCTGGATGGCGTGGGCGGCAAATACGTTTGAGTGCGTCTCAATCGCCACGCACGAAGTAAGCGGCCTCAAAGACGCTTACTGGTTGCGCAGCTCCATGAATTCCGATTTAGAATCAAACCAGTTCTCGGATCGGCTTCGCATCCGAATCGACAAGATACTGCGGCCGACCATTCGGATCGGTCAGACGAACTTCATCAAGGTTCAGGCCGATGTTGTGATAGAGCGTCGCGAAGATTTCTTCAAACGTTACCGGTCGTTTGACCGCGTGGCCGGCATGGCGATCCGTCTCGCCGATCGTCTGCCCCGTCTTCATGCCGCCGCCAGCTAACAGGGCGGCGTTTACCGTTGGCCAGTGGTCCCGCCCCGCTTCCTTATTGATCCGCGGCGTACGGCCGAACTCGCCCCAGACCACGACTGAGACATCGTCGTTCAGGCCTCGTTCGTGCAGATCGGTCACCAGGGCGGAGACAGCCTGATCGAGCAAGGGCATATCCTTACGGCCTTCGACAAAGTTTTTGCCGTCCGGCCCGTGCCAATCCCAACGGCTGAAGTTCAGGGTGACGACGCGGGCGCCCGCCTCGACCAATCGGCGGGCGACGCAGAAATTGCGCACCATTCGCGGTGAGCCGTCGCGCACGTAGGCCGGATCGTCTACGCCGTACCGAGCGAGTGTCTTTGGATTCTCTTTGGAGAGATCGAGGGCATCAACAAGCTTAGACGTTGTCAAAATGCCGAGCGCCTGTTGTGAGTAGGTATCGAGGCCATCGAAGACGCCTTGCTGATCAATTGACCTACTTACCGTGTCGAAGGATTTTGAAAGCGCCAAGCGATCCTGCAACTGTTCGAGCGTGATCCCTTTGAGCACCATGCCGTCGGCCTTGTCGCTTCCTCGTTCGGCTGCCACGCGGAAGGGAGCATGGGCTGCGCCGAGGAAGCCGCCGACACCCGGATAACCCCATTTGGCTTCGCCCGTCTTGTACATCAATGAAAGATGCGCGGGAACGGAGGCATTCGTCGGCCCGAGCACTTTCGAAACCCAGGCGCCCATCGCCGGCCAGTAATTCTGCGTCGCCGGCGTTTTCTTTCGACCCGTCATGCATTGGTAGCTGTCGTGTCCGCCGTCTGAGCCGACGAGCGAGCGGATGGCCACGAACTTATCCATCATCGCCGCGATGCGCGGGAAGTGTTCGCAGATCTGGATGCCCGGCACATTAGTTTGGATCGGCTTGAACTCGCCGCGGATTTCCGGTGGGGCATCGGGCTTCAGGTCCCACATGTCCATATGCGGCGGGCCACCCGGCAGAAATACATTGATAATCGCCTTGTGCGAAGAGCGAACGCCCGATTGGGCTTCCGCAGCCAGCAGGTTCGGCAAGGCGAGCGAACTTCCCACCAGCGTACCGCCAATGGTGAGAAAATCGCGGCGCGAAACGCCATCGCAAAAACCGCCTTTACGATGAGGCTTGCCAAAGATGGTGAGCATGATT
Source organism: uncultured Planctomycetota bacterium (assembly GCA_963718635.1). Lineage (GTDB taxonomy): Bacteria > Planctomycetota > Planctomycetia > Gemmatales > Gemmataceae > JAIOQJ01. The sequence goes on from OY970367.1 coordinate 2,356,588, forward strand.
AGGACCCTTGCACAATTCGGCAGGATAATCGGAATGGGCGGCCGGCAGATAGTTTACTCTAGGCGACCCGCGAATGATTGAACAGGGGAAAACCGGTTTCACAGTCGCGTCGCTCGCCAGAATCCGTTGGCGCAACTGCCGCGTCTGTTAATCGTCAAGCGTTTGATCCTTATCATTCCGCAAACCGAAATCCGCATTCCCTCCAAGCGTTTTCCCACGATTTTCTCGGGTCGGGGCTTCTGGAAATATTTCCAGAACCTGCGCCGTCAGAATGACAGACGATTGAATGTCAAGCATCTGATCATTGATGATTCCGCAATCCGAATTCCGCATTCCGCATTTCCTCCGAGCGTTTTCCCACGATTTTCTCGTGAATGCCCTTCGGGAAATATTTCCCGAAGGGTCGGTGAAAACCCTTCAAAGTTGCCTTTCGCTCGGCTAAAGGTTTTTCTTTCGCCGAACGAAAAGCGACTATCTGCGCTGCGACAACGGAGATAGTCGTACATACCAGCTTAGGCGCGCTGTTTTTGGAATTCTTTTTTTAGAGCAACAAAACGTCGGGGTGGATGCCAGGCTATTTCGCGGCTTTGACTGATCATTAATTTAATCACATCTGCTTGCGGCGGCTTGTGCAAACAGTCAGAGCCGCGACCGTGATAGTAGGGAGCGATAGCGCACACTCCGCTTACGGTCGTGGCTTTGACGGCGCTCGACCAAGCCGCGCCTTTCTCACGCCAATAACGCGTTCAACGGCCCTGTCTGATCGATGTCTTTAAGCCCCGTGTCGGGGATGCCGAATTTGTCGCGGGGTTTGCCAACGGCGTGGAGCAGGGTGCAGTAGAGGTTGGCCATCGTGCGGTGGTTCTTCGAGCCGTACTTCGGAAAGCGCAGGTAACGCCCGGCGGTGTTGAGCTTGCCTCCCAAATTGCCGATGAGCACGACCGGCCATTCGCTGCAGACTGGGATGATGGCCTTCGCCGGAATCGCTGAGGTAGACGATCAGCGTATTGTCGAGCATCGTGCCGTTACCTTCTTTGACGCTATCGAGTTTCTTGCAGAGGCCGGCGATGAGTTTGGTGTGAAACTGGCGAAGTTCGACGTGGCAATCTTCGGAAGAAGCACGGCCATAGGCGGCGCCATGGCCGACGCCGTGCAGGTCGAGGATGCCGAATTCGGGGAAGCTGCCAAAACTCTGGCCGCCGCCGCCGGAGATAAGGGTGACCGTGTTGGTAACACCAGCGAGCAGCGCTGCGGTTGCGATTTCAAACTGGGCTTCGAGAATAAGACTGGAGGTTGTCGTCGTCTGCTTGTCACCGAGTTTGGGCGCGTTCCTCTTTAGTTCATCGGCTTTGGCGAGCAACTCGCGTTGACGACCGTGCAGCGATTCGAACGCTTCGAGGTAGCGGTCGAATTTCTCTTTCTCATCTCCCGAAAGTGCGGCCTGCGATCGCTTCACATCGTCAGCCATGAAGTCGAGCAGACTGGTGCGCCGATCGAACGCCTTGCGGCCCGAACCTTGCGCAACGCTGCCAAAGATCGCTTTGAAGGCGAGGTCGGGCGAGCAGATGATGGGGACGTTTTTGCCCGGCCCCGACGCGGAATAACTGTAGTTCATGACGTTGGCATTGCCGCCGTAACCGATAGCGACATGAGGGAATGTCCCTGGCAGTGCATCGCTGATGGCCGAGTCGATCGTCTGCGCCATCGGCCCCTTGTTGGCGGGGTAGCAACCGAGGGCGCCGTGGTTGGCGGAGTGATCGCTCAGTGCGATTCGCCCCGACAGTCCTTGAACAAGGGCGATGCGATCTTGGAACGGTGCAAGAGCTTCGATCGCCTTGTGCAGCGTACGGCCTTTGAGACTTGATTCTTCGAGCACATCGTTGGTCGGGCCATACTTGAGCGGTTCTAAGCCCGATGGCAACAGATGATTGGGGCTCATCCCGTTGCTCTGCATGACGAAGACCATGCGCTTGCGATTGACGACTTTGTCGTCACCGGCGGCATGGGCGGCCAGTTGACCCAAAATGGGCGATAGCAGTGAGGCGCCAGCACCAGGGCAACGCCTTTCATCAATTCACGGCGTGTCGTTTCAGAATTCACTTGATTTCTCCCTGAGCGTTTGGTTTGGCATTGGCGGAGGATCGATAAAGAAATGAATCGGATGTAAGCAGTGAGACGACGAGCGCCTTGAAGCTGCCGCCGCTTTCGACGTAGGCGCGGTCGGCTTCCTGGAGTGTTTTGGAATCGCTGAGTGACTCATTGCGGCCCAGGAAATAGCGGAATACGTGCCGAATGAACACTTGCCGCACGCGCTCGGAATCGGCCAATTTGCGGATCATCTCCCGCGGGTCTCTCACGGTTCCATCGAGTTTGGGATCGCCGCTGTCGGTGATTTCACCGGTCGCCTTGAGCTCCACTTCACGGGTCAAACGCCCGAGTGACTTCCCCTTTTTATCGACGTTTTTTGCTGTTGCCTCGACATCTGTTACCGTTTCGCTGGAGCGGAAACGGCCATAATGATCGAAGTTCTCAAAAGGTAGGCCGAGTTCGTCCATCCGTTGATGGCACTTCCAACAAGCGGCTGCGCGGGTGACTGTCAAGCGATCTCGGAAGGTGCGATGGGGGTCATCGGGAACCTGTGCCACCACACCGATCGGCAAGTCGGGAACCGTTCCGCCCAGCAACCGTTCGCGAATCCAACGGCCGCGGCGAACCGGATCGTTCTCAAAGTTCGTACTAAATGCTACGAGCCAACTCGGCTGCATGAGGATGCCAAGGCGAGTGTCCTTTGGCAACATTGCGGGCTGCGGGCTTGGCCATTCGTCGAAGCCGTAAACCTTCGTTACGGTGGCTTTCCATTCGGGCGGACGCTTCGCCTTAGGGTCGGGAGCAGGCAAGACATCCGAAGGAACCAGTTCCAGCTTGCGCGTCTGCTTGTTCGTCCTCATCGTCGCATTGACGAACGATAGCTGCGTGGAGAGCATTTCGCGAAAGACGTCTTTATCGGCTTCGAGAATATAGAGCACCAAGCGGTCCGTGTCATTGACCAGGTTTCCGGGAAGGTGCTTGATGCCATCAGTTGGCTTTTCCTTGAACACGTCGCTTGCTTTGTGATACTCGAAGTATTCCCGGAAGAACTTCAGCACATGCGGCTTCTCGAATTTCGCATCATCGAGCATTCGGCGAACATGGCAAGCGACCTGTTCTTTCGTCGCAAGTTCGCCTTTCTGTGCGGCTTGCGTAATCCCGGTTTCACGACGATCCGCCAGCGCCAGGCTCAAGGCTCTTGCCAGCTCTGCCGGAGCGAGCATCCGCCGTCCCGAGCCATCTTTCTCTGATCCCAGTTCGCTGCGGTACATGGCATCGGTACGCAGGAGCACCGCTTGCAGCATCGTCTTCGCGGCGCCGGGACCATCGTCGCTCTTCGCGAGTTTTTCGTAGAGATCAATGAGCCGCGTCACATCATCGGAATCGGCGTTGCGACCAATGGCCAATTTGAATTGCAGTTGGATGGCCGTCTCAAGCTGTGCCCGCGTTGGCGCCGTTTCCGGTTCCATCAGCACGACGAACTCGCGCACCGAATCGCTTTTGCCGCTGGGCTTGCCGTCCTTGATGACGTGAGCGGTCTGCGCGGCCACAATCGCTTCAGCGTTCCTGAGCAGAATCTCTGCGCTCGGCTCGTCGATCGTGTACAGGCCGGCAAAGTCTTTGATGCCGCGTTCGGGTATGAGCGTGAACGGCTGCACCACGCCATCCGGTTTGCCGCGCGTGACTTCGCGAAGAAAGCCCATATACGCTTCGGGACTTAAGCGCCAGACACGGGCAGCCGAAGCTGTTTCTTTTTCAATCAACTTGCCGAACAACAACTCGTGCGGAATAAGGTTGCCTTGGTTAGGCAATCTGGCAGCCACAGCGCCGATCTTTGCGGTCGCCCAAGCGACGACGGCTCGAGCTTTCACATTGTCCGGCGCGGTTCCTTGGCGGGCGGCATCAGGCTATCGCGAATTTGGCTTCGGACCGCAGCCCAACGCTCCGGCTCTTTCGCTGTATCGCTCGAAAGGTCGTCAACGCGGATGTGCCCGGACTGCTTGTCGGGCCCATGGCATTTGACGCAATGCGCCTGCAAGAATGGGATCACGGTCTTTTGGAATGTATCATCGTTCGCGGTTTCAGCAGCCGGGCGCGCCATTCAACTGCGCGAGCCATCCAACCGAGAACGTAATGGCCAGCAGCATTTTCAAAGCGAAGGCCGGCGCTTGTAATTGTGACACGAGAAAACTCCACGTTCCGTTTTCACCGTCATTATTTAGCGAACTGCCAAAAAGCTGAGCGTGCAGAAGGCAGGGAAGGAGTGCACCGGACCATTGAGGACGATGCATTTGGCAGGTAGGCGTCGGCAGAAGAACTCATCGAAAAACGGCCGGAGCAGGGTGTTGGATTGCCCCATTCATGGCCTCGTCGATATTGTACCGCGATCGCGGTTTGTGTCAAACTCCGTCCGCCGTTCGGATTTGATGCATCATGGACTGCCGAAGCGCGTCATGCGAAACATGTCAATCACGAGGTCGGTGCGGCCTTGCGTCGTCAAGTCGGCGAGGATCTCACCCACAACCGGCGCGAACTTGAATCCATGGCCGGAAAAGCCAGTGGCGATGGCGACGTTCGGATGCTCCGGATGCCGATCGATAATGAAGTGCCGGTCCGGAGAAAGTGTGTAAATGCAGACTTCGGAATGGTGCAGCGCACCATTCGCTTTTGGCACATGCTTGGAGATGAATTCGCGCAGGACGGCTTCATCGTGTGGGTGTCCAGTTCGGTCGATCTCGTCGACGGAGACGATTTCATTGGCGCCATAATGGCGTGCGATCTTATGCCCCCGGCGATCGATGACGGGAAAGCCGTAGTAGTAGCCATCGGGGATTTCAGCGATATAGACAGGACAGCGATAGCGGCGAAACGATCGATCATCGGAAGTGCCAAACCAATGAGGGGCCTGCCGCATAACTCGCAGGCGTCTGCCATGATGGGCCAGAAGTTGGCCCGCCCATGGGCCGGCGGTGATGACTAGTTTCGCAGCGCGATATTCCCCTTTCTCAGTCCGAACGCGGACTTCCGCATTGCTTGCCGTCCACTCCCGAACAGGTTCGAAGTCGTGCAACTGGGCGCCGGCACGCTTGGCCCCGTCCAAATGCGCATGGACGCATTCTTCGACATGAAGGGACCCGGCCTGGTGTTCGTAAACTCCCTGATACTCTTCACCAAATTCAAATTGGGGAAAACGACTCTGCATCTCCAGCGCATCGCAAACATCGATCAATAGTCCATGTTCTTTGGCAGAGTGTTGGACGCCGCGAACAAGGTCGCCATCGTGTCGCCCGATGTTGAGGCAACCGCATTCGGTCAATAGGTGAACGCCGCTGGCTTGTTCGAGGTCGTACCAGCGTCCCCACGCGCGTTGGAGTACAGGGACATAGCCGGGATGCTCGAAATAAGCGGTGCGAATGATGCGCGTATGGCCATGCGAACTTCCGCGATCGTGAACGAAGCCAAATTGCTCGAGCCCCAGCACGCGCAGGCCGCGGGCCGCCAGCTCATAGCAAGCGGCCGAGCCCATGCCTCCCAGGCCAATGACGATGACATCAAAATTAGCGGCTGACATATAAAAAGGATAGCCTCTCGCTGCGGAGTACGCTATGGGTTCGATGCTTGCAAGCGATGGGGTGGGAGAAAGAAACGATGCGTGCGACGCCGCGGATTCTCATGTGCCCGCCCGATCATTACGGGATTGAATACGAAATCAACCCGTGGATGAACCGCTCCATGGCGGCCGTGCGCGATCTGGCGTTCAAACAATGGCGCGAACTGCGCGATACGCTGATCGCTCTCAACGTTATCGTCGAAGAAATGACGCCTCAGCCGGGCCTGCCCGATCTAGTATTCACGGCTAACGCCGGCCTGATGTTTCGGCAGCGCTTTTTCAGCTCGCGGTTTATGCACGAAGTCCGAGCGAAAGAATCCCCATTCTTTGATAGTTGGTTCGCTCAGCACGGCTACGAAATCGTCCACTGGCCAGAGGGTATGTACCACGAAGGGGCGGGCGACGCCCTCTTTTGCGGCGATGCCCTGTTCGCCGGTTATCGCACGCGCTCCGACGTCAGCGCCCATCAGTGGGTCGCTTCGCAAGTGGGAGTTCGCGTGCTGCCGGTCGAACTGGTGAATCCTCGTTTTTATCATCTAGACACCTGCTTCTGCCCGCTGGCGCCCGACCGGGCACTTTGGTTTCCAGATGCGTTCGACGCCTATGGCAAGCGGGTCATTGAAGGGCACGTTCCTAATTTGATTGCGGTGGACGAAGCGGAAGCCAATCGGTTTGGCTGCAATGCCGTGGTGGTTGGCAAGACGGTCATCCATAACAGCCAATGCCCGCACTTGGCCGGGCAACTGAAAAGCAACGGCTACCAATCGATTTCGGTGGAACTGGACGAGTTTCTGAAGGCCGGCGGCAGCGCCAAATGTCTGACACTCCGCATCGATGGCGAAGAAGCGGCAACGTGGTAGCTGAAGGCCGAAATTGCATAAAAAAGGCGTAAACCTTATCTTCTGAGTCGTTCAGAGAAACCCATTATGAAACATACACCCGTTGCAATCAGTTTGTTATTGTGCGAGCAAGTCATCGTTGATGAGAAGACTGCGCAATGTCACGCCGGTGAACTGTTTCAGTACTCGAAAGGTGGAGGTGCTACCTGGTCTTGCGACCTTTTACGCGTTAGCATGGTTGACGGATGGCATCGGAGAAATGCCAATAGAACTCACGGTTGAAAGGCTTGATACAATGGAAGATCGCGCTGAGCGCGTTCTGCGTTTCGTAGATCCGCTAAGCGAAATGCGCTGTATGATGAGGATTCGAAACTGTCATCTTCCTATTCGAGGCTCCTATTAGGTTTCATTGTTAGTCAATCGTGAGCTCATTGCTCAACGTAAGTTTTCTGTCAAATTGGAAGGAGAATAACATGGGAGAAGCTACTGCACCAATAAGCTCTGAGGGACGCTTTGTTAGTGACAACTGCGTCGATGTTTGGATGGAAGAACCAGGCGATTATACAGTTCGGCCTATTCCACCCGGCCCCCGGCTCGAGCGTGCGAAGGCCGAACGTTTGAAAATTTACGGCTCGAGCGAGCCGGGTGTTCAACCGCCGCCGAAGAGTGAGCCCGAATAACGGGCTGAATTACATTTCACGATCCTGAAGCGCCAGTTTCGAAGTTGCGCGTTACCAAGCGGCTTCGAGGGTATTGAGAGCCCGAAGCGTAAGCAAGGGAAGGCGTTAGGAAAAAATAGGCCTTTCCTTGCTTGCGCTTCGGGCTCTCATTGACCCAATAAATTCGTCGTGATTCCGCTAGCGCGCAACTTCAAAAAGCGCCAGCGAAGGATCTCAAGAGCCTGAAGCGTAAGCGACGGTTCGGTACCTCATCCGTCTTTACATTACTTTTCCGACTCGGACCTTACAGCTAATTTGCACATAGCGCCTAATTGTCGCGCTACAGAATACCCGATGCAGCCACTTTGATGCCCTTGAAGGCCATCTTCAACTTGTCTGGATCGGGAGCGAACTCGAGCGCGGTTGCTTTGTCCACGTCGCCGCGTTCGACCAACTGCCGCAGATTCTCGGTGAAGTCGACCATCCCTTCGTTGTAAAACATCTTCACCGCATCTTGCAGCTTCGCATCTTCTTCGGTGGCTATCAACTTGCGGATGGTCGGATTGACGATCATGATTTCGTTCGTCGGCACACGACTCTTCTTCAAGCCCTTCAACAGCTTTTGGGCAACAACCGCCTTGAGATTATTCGCCAGCGCTTTGCGGATGGCGCCATGCTTCTCGGGCGGGAAAAGATCGAGGATGCGATTGATCGTGGTGGCAGCGCTCGAAGCGTGAATGGTGCCGAACACTAAGTGACCGGTTTCGGCGGCATGGACGGCGGCCTCGAAGGTTTCCACGTCGCGCAACTCACCAACCAGAATGATGTCGGGATCCTGGCGCACGGCATCCTTCAACGCCTTGTGCCAGTCTTTGCTGTCCAAGCCGATCTCGCGTTGGTTGATGTAAGCCTTCTTATCCGTAAACGTGAATTCGATCGGATCCTCAACGGTGAGGATATGAAGCGGTTCGCGTTCATTGATGTAGTCGAGCATCGAAGCGATGGTGGTCGATTTGCCCGAGCCGGTAACGCCAGCGAGAATCACGAGGCCTTCGGGAAAATTGCACAGGCTTTCCATGCTCGGCGGCAAGCCAAGGCCGGCAAAGTTGGGGATCGAGTTATTCACCCGGCGGGCAACGAGCGACAGCCGGCTGCGCTGGCGAAAAAGGGACACGCGAAAACGGCATTCGTCTTGCCCGACCACCCAGGAGAAATCGACGCCGCCTTCATCGTCCAATATCTTGCGATGCTTCGGCTGGAGAATTGGGAAGAAGAGTCTTTCCATATCCTCTTGCGTCAGCGGCCGCATCTCGACGCGCCTGATGTCGCCTCGCATGCGCATCATCGGCGGCTGCCCGACTTTGAGATGCAAGTCCGAAGCTTCGTGCTTCATCACCATGCGAAAGAGCTTATTGACCTCCGGCTCGCGCCGGCGAAGCAGCGGGCCGTTCGTCGGGCAGCGAAGGCGCCGCGGGTTCGATTTCCACTTCGGCAACGGCTTCAGCCATGATCTGCTCCTTCTTGTTAGCCGGATGCGCCAGCGACGGAGTATTGTTCGCCGTCGCTGGCGCGTCCGGCTAAACGTGTGGAATCAATCAACTTCCTCATCTGCATTCCCCGCCACCCCGCTTGCCGGGGTGGAGCGCACGTTCGTGACTAGATAGGGGCTTCTTCTCCCACTCTCGCCGCCACCCCGCTTGCCGGGGTGGAGCGCACGTTCGTGACTAGATAGAGGCTTCTTCTCCCACTCTCGCCGCCACCCCGCTTGCCGGGGTGGAGCGCCGGTTTGAAACCTGAGTTCTAGCTACGAACCTGCGCTCCACCCCGGCAAGCGGGGTGGCGGCGAGAGTGACGCATTTTCCAGTTCTAGCTACGAACCTGCGCTCCACCCCGGCAAGCGGGGTGGAGGCGATTTCAACGCCGATGAACCTCGCGTCGCATCAGTACCTTGCGCCAGCGACGAAGTAATTCCTCATCACCCTAACCGGATCGGCACTCCTCGCTCGGCCAAATATTTTTTCGTTACCGGGATGCTGTATTCATCGTAATGAAAAATGCTAGCCGCCAGGGCGGCATCGGCGCCTGCCCGAAAAGCCTGCAATAGATGTTCGGGGCAGCCGGCGCCGCCGCTGGCGACGACGGGAATTCCGACAGCTTTCGACACCGCTTCGGTCATGGGCAGATCGTAGCCGGCTTTGGTGCCATCGGCGTCCATGGACGTCAAAATAATTTCGCCAGCGCCCAGTTCCTCGGCACGCTTGGCCCACGCTACCGCTTCTAACCCCGTCGGCGTTCGCCCGCCGCTGATGTGGACTTCCCACCACTCTTCGGACAGCTCTTTATCTTTCCGCGCGTGCCAAACTCGGCGTGGGTCGATATTGACCACGGTGGCACAACGGCCAAAGCGCTGCGAGATTTCGGCGATAAGTTCGGGGGTTTTGACCGCGGCCGAATTGAGACTTACTTTCTCCGCGCCGGCCTGAATGATTTGCGTAGCGTCAGCTAACGACCGAATACCGCCGCCAACGGTGAAGGGCATGAAAATCTGATCGGCGACTCGTTGGATCATCTCAAGAAGAATGGCACGTCCTTCGTGCGTTGCTGAAATGTCGAGAAAGACGAGCTCGTCGGCGCCGTCGGCTTCGTAGCGTCGGGCCACTTCGATCGGATCGCCGGCATCGCGCAAGCCTACAAAATGGATTCCCTTGACGACGCGGCCGCGATCCACGTCTAAGCAGGGAATGATTCGTTTCGCGAGCATGCAGGGGACCGTTCCACAAGAAGGAAGCAATCAGCGATTTGGCGCTTCCTCTCATGATAAACGATGAATCGGCCGGGTCAACCGGCGCCCCTGGCCGATTCGGATTTGCTGGAAATGTTCGTCGAGGGGGACGAGAACTCCGCATTACCGGTTGGCGGCGACCCAAAGCATGTAGGCAACTCGTTCGCGGACGAGTTTGTTGTCGCGCACACGGCGATGCAACAGGTCGCGCCACGTGTAAAAGAGTGCGGCAATCATCAGGGCGGCCAACTGACAAGGTATCATCGGCGGCATGGGTCTTCTTCCCCCACTTAACTGTTTAAGCGGTATCTGGTTATTGGTGAAGTCGGGCGTTCCGAAACCCGCTCTCGACTGAACCCTATGTCAAGAAAAGTGGAGCGTCAAACTGGAACGATGGAATCGATTGCGCTTATTTTTCCGATTATTCGCAGGAGATGAAGGAGATTATTTCCACGGCGTCAACGATAAAAAAAGAGGCGTCTCTATTGAGACGCCTCTTTTCCCATTAGCGGAATTCGCCATCGTCGCGGTTCTCGACGACTCCGGTTTGCTTCTCCTGTTCTTCGCGATTGATGATGATGCGGGGCGTCACCATCATCATCAGGCTTTGGGCCTCACGGCCGTAGCCGACATTGCGGAACAGACGGCTGATGTAAGGAATCTTGCTCAACACCGGCGGCCCGAACTCGTTACGGCCTTCGGAGAGAGTCTTCAACCCGCCCAGCAACACCGTACCACCGTCCGGCACAACCACAGTGGTCGATACCGAGATGGTCGTGAAGGCCGGCTGTTGAATGTACTGCGTGAAAGGAACCGGCTGCCCCTGTACGCCGCCTTCGAAGACCGGCGTCACGATCGTGGTGATCGGGAACAACGGCACCGTGGCAGATGCGAGGTTGGTCAGCGATTGCTGAATGTTCAGACGGACGAAGCGGCGATCGCCGGAGACGACCGGCTGCATGTTCATTGTCACGCCGAGCGGGAACGGCTGATTCTGCGGCGTGAAGATCAACTGGCCGCTGACCGACACTACGGAGATGCTCGTGAGGAAGAACTGCTGGTCCTGAATCTGGATGTTGGCCGATTGGCCGTTGAACATCGTCAGTTTCGGGGCCTGCATCACGTTCGTTCGTCGGTCGCCCTGGGCGGCTTCGAGGAACATTTGAACTTGAATATCACTGAGGAACGCCAGGCCAAGAGACAAGCCGCCGTCGGCGCCCGGGGCGTTCGGGAAGCCGCCGAACGGTGGAATCGCCAAGCCGAAGCTGGAGGCGTTGATCGGCAGATTCAGGTCAGGCGTCGGAACGCCAGGCGCCTGCAAGCCAACCGTCTTGGCGCTCACGTTTTGCAAGTTGGTGAGATTGCTGTTCGAAGCCGCTGCTGCCGCTGATTCGGCTGGAAGCGTTCTGGTTGTGCGTGCTGACGTTCATCGAGAAGTCGAGGCCGATGCGCTCGTAGAACGTTTCGGCCAGCGTGATCATGCGAACTTCGATGGCGACTTCGAGGTCCTGCAGCTGGCGAAGCGATTCGAGCAGGCGCGTGACTTCTTCGATTACGTCGGGCGTCTGATTGATGACGAGCGCCATGCCGAGCGGATAGTATTCGATGCGGCCCGCGCCCCCCATTGCCTCCCAGGTGTTGGGATGCACGGAGCTGGTGATGAGGTGGATGAGCGCCTCTTCAATCGTCGCGCTGCCGCCCTTGGTCACCGTGGTGACCGGGCCTGCTGAGGACATGCCGCTTTGCAATGTTCCCGAGCTTCCCGGTCGAGCGCCCGGCCCGGTGAGCGAAGCGGTGCCCGTCGGCGAGCCCATGCCGTTGCCCAGGCCAACCGGCGGAGTGAACGGCGTGGTGTTGCCGCCAAGCATTGGTCGCGACTGATTCATCGTATGCTGCAGTTGCGTGTTCAAATCGGTGATCGGCGCCGGGGCATAGTTCTGCACCGGGATGACCAGATCGGCAACCGGGATAACCCGCTGCTGCATCCGGCCGCGCAGGCCTTCCTGCGTCGTCACGCGAATCAATTCCTTATCGATGATGTAGGAGAGATTCGCTTTCGCCAGCACCAATTCCAAGGCGTACTTGAGCGTGTGGTTGGTGTACGAGGCCGTGATCGGTGTTCGCGGGTCGATGCCCGCCTTTTGCAGCGACTTGGTGTCGAGATCGAAATTCAACCCCGTATAAGTCTGCATGAAGGTGATGACTTCATCGATCGGCTGATCCTTGAAGCTGAAGTTCACCTTGCGCGTGTTCAATTCGCTTTCGAGCCGGCGCTCTTCAATCGTGCGCGGCCGCTGCGAAGAGATACCGCCGCCCATCGCAGAACGGTTCTTGATCTCTTCAAAGCGCTTTTTGCTGAAATTCACTGGATCGTTTGTGTTGACGGGCGGACCGTAATCGAACGCGTCGTTGCCGATCTCCCAGGCGTAGTCTTCACTATCCTTGCGAGTTGTTTTCCACTTATCGAGCCTGTATCCTCGCTTGGCAAGCGTCATCGCGGCCGTGGTAACCGGATCCTCCGGGTCGAGCTGGTGGGCGGTCATGGCCGTCTTGCCGGCTTCCTGGAATTTGCCTTCGTCCATTAACTTGGCGAAGGTCTTCATCAACTGGGCGACTTCTTCGTGTTTGTGCTCCGTGTGCAGAGCCTCATGCGACATCTGGTTGCGGAAGCTCTTCAGGTCTTTGGATTCCTTGGTCAGGAAGTCTTGTTGATGCTTCAGCACTTTCAAGCGTTCGATGCGATTTTGAATCGGCTGCGTCAGCAGAGTGACCTTGGCCGGGTCGAGCGAGGCCGTCTTGACGCGGACGATGAAGCCATCGAGTTCTTGTAGAGCCGTGTCGGTATCGCCTTTGCCGAATCGAGCGGTGGCGTTCGCTTCGAGCTGCAGGCCTTCCGCTCGCAGCTTCTGGAACTGGAGTTCCATCATCGCTTCCTGCTGCTTCAAGAGGCTGTCCGCTCCGGATTTCTCGGCAGACGGAAGATGGACGACGTGCGTCTGTTCGCCGACCTGAGTCAGGGCGTCTGACTTTTCGAGATGGCTGGCGGCCAGGGCCATGTCGTCAGTGAGGCGCTCGCGCTTGACGATCGGCAGGCGCTCTTTTTCGATCAACTTGAAGATGTTCAGCGCTTGTTCGTAGTTGCGGCTGTGCAGGGCTTCCACACCGCGTTCGTAAGCACGTACAGCGACCTTTTCCTGCTGCTTCGTCTCTTCGGCTTCGAGCGTCCGCAGCATCGCCTCGGCTTCGCCCTTGTGGGCGGGGTAGCTGTTCAGAACCTGCATCGCAATCTTGCGAGCATTGCCGAGCTGATTGGCGCGTATTTCGTTTTGTGCCTGCTTGAGCATCTGCAAACCTTGGTCAACGGGCTTGGCCGTCACCATCGGCTCGTTGGTGCGCGGGTCGATCTGTAGCGATTCGGGCGGCATCAAGACCGGCTCGCTCACTTCGGGCTTTGCCGAAGCAACGGTTGAAGATTGACCCTTGATGCTGCGCAACATGTCGCGATGATTGTCTACCAGCCAGCAAGAGAGGCCGAAGCCGCCGGCCAGCGTTTCCGCTTCCATCAGCATCTGCTCGGCCGTGGCCACATCATCCGCGGTCTTCTTCACCATCGTGGTGTGGGCTTTGTTGCACAGGGCGTTGATCTGGCTTTGAGCGGCGGCCGCCAGCGATTGCAGCATCATTTCCGGCGTTTCTTCATCGACGTCGAAAACGACGTTGCGCCGTTGGGCATCGGCCAAGGCATCGCGAGCTTCGATGAAACGGCCGCCCTTTTGATAGGCGCTGGCCTGCTGCATAAGCCGAACGGCTTGGGCTTTCTGAAGGCCGTCTTGGGCGACCGGCTTAACGGCTGTGCCTTCGTTCTTGACAACTCGCACTTCGGACGGGAGCAGGTCGCCCTGCGTTCCTTCGGGCAGCGTGGCTTTGACGACGTTATAGGGTACGCGCGGCGCCGTCTGACGAAGCGGATCGGCGCCGGGTTCGTTGACGTGCGGCAGTTCCGGGTTCGGCGTCTCCTGAATGATCTCGGTTTTGACGACGTTATAGGGGACGCGCGGGCTGGATTGATTTATCCCTGCGTTCGATTGGACGGGCGCTGCCGGAAGCACGGGATCGGGAACTTCTTCCGTCTGCTGCGTTTTGACGACGTTGTAAGGCACCTGTCCGGTCTTGCGAATCGGCGGTTGATAGGGGTCGGCCGGCGCGAGTGGCAACTCGGGATTCGGCGCCACTTCGATAATCTGGGTTTTGACGACGTTGTAAGGAATCCTCGGCGTCGGACCGCTCGTCAGTGGACTCTGGACGTTTGGCGCAACGGGCAGCACCGGGTTTGGAACCTCTTCGACGATGGGGAACTTCACCACGTTGTAAGGCACTTTCGGCATGGCCTTGTTCGTCAGCGCGTCCCTCGGATTGTTCGGCACGGCTGGCAACATCGGATCGGGTTCGGACTCCGGCTGGATCGTCCTTACTGAGTTGTAGGGCACGTTAGGTTCAGTCGGTGCGGGTGTTTTGGAGCCGCTGCCGGCAACGTTAGTCAGGTTGTAAGGCGACTTCGCCGTTGCCGGCCTGACATTCTTCGGCTCGTCGGCGGGATTCACAACTTCTTCAGGCAACGGGACATTTGCCGCCGTCTCGCCGACCGGCAGGATACGCTCCGGTCGAACCTCGGTTGCCGGAATGCGGTTTGGCCCCTTCGACACGACGGTGCCTCCGCCGAATTCCACCGTCTGAGGTGGAAGGCGATTGATGCCTGGCTCAGAGCTCGGATCAAGCGCTACTTGTTTCTTCGGCTTCGGCTTATCCCAATCGGGGTCGGGCATGTAGAAATCGGGCTCTTTCTTGTCGCTCGCCAACCGCGAGTCAGCACTCAGATCGAATTTGGGCCTGGGCGTCGTCGCTCGTAAGGGTCGCGGCGTCGCGGTGGCGACATCCTTTGAGTCACGTGTTTTCTTGGCCGTCGCTAATTCTGAAGCATCTGGTTTGCGGGGCGCGACTTTCAGCTTGGACCGGGCATTGTCAATTTCTTTCAATAGGGAATCGGCGCGGTCGCCGTAATTCCAGACGTTGTACGGCCCATGCAATTGAATCGCCTGGAGGCAGAAACCGCGAGCGGCGTCGAGATTGACGGCGCGCTGCTCGGCCGTGCCTGACTGTTTTTCAAATAGGCCGCGTGCCTGGGCCACCAGCCGGTCGGCATCGTTGCGATCGCGACGGCCGCGCGCCTCTTGGACCTTCTTCATGATCGAATCGGGCGTATCGTCGAATAGGCCCCACTCGGTGGTTCGGCCGTTGGCCTCCGCCTGGCGAGCCAGATCGAGCGCCACATCGAGTCGATTGTTGTCGAGCGCTTCGCGGGCGCGCTTGACGAGCAGGCGCGGGTTTTCGCCGTTCGCTTGCACCGCAGCGATCGGCTTGCCGCCCATTTTGCGTTCGATGTCGGCCAGCAGCTTATCCGGCGTATCGTCCCAAAACGGGCTGCTGACGTTCATCGCCTTCACTTGCTGCGCTAATTCGGTGGCGAGTTGGTAGTCGCCTTTCTTATAGGCGGCCCGCGCTCGCACCATCGTGCGCATGCCTTGTTCGGCTCGGTCGGCGTTCACACGCTCTTCGGCCTGCGCGGCGCCGAGCAAGTGAAGTCGCTTCAGCGCCCACGGCGGTCAAGCCCGGCAGCAGCACAAGGCTGGCGGCCAAACGCTTCCATCCTCGAAGTTTAGCCTGGCTCACCCCTGGCCTCCTTAGCGCTTCCATGCGTTCTTTCCTTTCGACGTCCGGCGAGTCCCCCATGCCGGACGGCACAACTTCCCCCGAACCCCATAAGTCAGCTAGCCCTCTTGGCTCGCCAAAGATGGTCGGACATCGGGATTCAGGAAGAAATTTCGATAACGAGGCGGACATTAGCTATCGCAGTCAAAGCAAGCAAGGGGAAATCTCGCGCGAATTGACCGGATTTATTTAAGTTTTGACGGGGCAATCCGGGAAAGGAGCTTACTCATTTTGAGCAGCTTGCTTACTTTGTTGAAGCGACGCTTAGCCGCGACGCTATGAGCGAGGCGCTATCGCGCTCCGCATAGCGTCGCGGCTAACGAAAAAGCGTCGCGGCTAACGAAAAAGCGTCGCGGCTAACAAATCGAAATGACAATTACCTCAGCGAGGCATCGGGTAATTGGAGAGGTCTTGGGGTCGCGTTTGAAGAAAACGGTAAGGCATGCCGTTGTACAGATAGTAGGGTTGCGGCGCGAGGATGACGCGAGGCTTGTAAAGTCCTTGCTGATCGATGCCGTAGAACTGCCAGTGGGCATAGCGATCGGGCAGAAAGTAACCCGGCGCACCGGCCCGAGCGGCCCCATTTCGACAATGATTGTGGCGGGGGGCAACACTTCAATCGCTTGCCGGGCGCGGGCAACAACTCAGGCGTTGGCTCAGCGTGCAGCCAACAAGGCGACAGCAAAAGGAATAAGCAGGGCAATAGACGTTTCATTCGATGGCTCGATTAAGGAGTTAAACGACGACTCCCTCCGGCCTGATCGGCGCCTTGCCATGTTGCGAAAGCAAGATTCAATCATGGTTAAAAGGATGCCGCAGGGCGGCAATCCTCACACTAACCCGAAGCGTCAGCAAGGCATTCACCGAAGCGTTAGCGTTATGTTCAGCAAGGGAGCGAACAAAACCTCGCTAACGCTTTCTGAAGTTGCGCGGTATTAAGCGGCTTCGAGGGTATTGAGAGCCCGAAGCGCAAGCAAGGGAAGCGTTAGGAAAAAATAGGCCTTTCCTTGCTTGCGCTTTGGGCTCTCATTGACCCAATAAATTCGTCGTGATTCCGCTAGCGCGCAACTTCAAAACTAACGCTTCGGGGCTTACCCGCTGACGCGTCGGGTTAGTGTCATTTGCGGATGCCAGCGCCACGTTATCCGTGGTCGCGTCTTATTGTTGATTAAGAATGATTCTAACCTTTTCAGCCTGAAGGTGTGCGCATAATTGCTGCAAATCGAAGAAAATTTTTCAACTGCTTAGCCGCAGACCGATCAGTACGCAAGCGAGCGCCTTGATTTCGCGATATATTAGCAAGTCCCGCCTGAACCTCT
Organism: uncultured Planctomycetota bacterium; assembly: GCA_963718635.1. GTDB lineage: Bacteria > Planctomycetota > Planctomycetia > Gemmatales > Gemmataceae > JAIOQJ01. Next base: position 2,373,651 of record OY970367.1, read on the forward strand.
CGTTTGAGGATCCTGTCAGGATGGAGACGGCTGCTTTTGAAGGATTCAATTTTCGAAGGGGTCTCCGTGGTTGGTGCAGATCAGGCGGCGACTCGAGCCGGCCTTATTTATGGATTCATCGCCTACGGCATCTGGGGGATTGTGCCCGTTTACTTCAAGTTTGTCCGGGTCGTGCCGCCGCGCGAAATCCTGGCGCATCGCATTGTCTGGTCAGCCGTTTTTTTGCTGGGCTTCCTTTCGCTTACCCGCCGGCTGCCCACTCTCGGCGCGGTATTTCGTTCCCCAAGACCCTTGGCTTTGCTCGGGCTAAGCACGCTTTTTATTGCCGGCAATTGGTATGTCTTCATCTATAGCGTGCTGACAAATCAGATGCTGCAAGGGAGCCTCGGCTACTTCATCCTGCCGATCGTCAATGTCGCGGTGGGCACGCTTTTCTTTGGCGAGAAGATGCGCTTGCCTCAATGGATCGCTCTTTGTTTCGCGACGGCCGGAGTACTCGCTTTGATTGTCTGGCTCGGCATGTTTCCTTGGATCGCGCTTACGCTCGCATTCAGTTTTTCCATCTATGGCATCATCCGCAAACATACGCCAGTCGATGGCACCGTCGGCCTGACGGTTGAGACGCTATTGCTAGCGCCGCTCGCACTCGTCGCCTTGGCCTATTGGCACGCCGGGGATGAACTGGTGTTTTTCCATCTCGACAACTACATGCGGTTGCTCGTCGTTCTCAGCGGACTCATCACGAGCATTCCGCTTGTCTGTTTCGCGCAAGCGGTGCAACGCCTGCGCATCGTGACGATCGGCTTTCTGCAATACATCTCGCCGTCGTTGGCATTCTTGATTGCGGTGCGCTTCTACGGCGAGGACTTTTCGCCGGCCTATCAAGTCGGCTACGGCTTGATCTGGTGCGGTTTGGTTGTGTTTGTGCTCGATGCGCTGCGCAGTGGATGGAAAACGAGAGAAGCTGGCCGTGGCGAAGCGGATGAAAAAATTCGCGAGATGGAAATTATGAATTGAAATTCATTGGCTCGCGCGCAATGGCTTCAGACTCGACAGTTTTCCATTAATCCATCGAGAAACTTCTTGTCAGGTTTACCTTCCAGCTAATCGGGCGCCCGTCCCGATAAGGCATCACGCCATGGAACTGCGTAATTGAAGAGTCGAACAAGAGTGGAAGAAAGTGGCGGTCGCCCTCCCAAAGCGGCAGTTGCATTAGGTTGTCTCGCTCGACCCATTCGAGCGTTCCTTCATCGTTCTCCTGGAAAGGAATGCCCGTAAACGCATCAACGCAGAAGAGGAAACCAAACCAATCTTGGCCGTCCTTGCCGAATCCGGGCCAGGAAATCGTGCCGCGCAACACTAATTTCTCGCATTCGATTCCTGCTTCCTCGCGTATTTCACGTTTCATGCCCGAGACAATGTCTTCGCCTGCTTCCAGTTTGCCGCCTAAGCCGTTGTACTTACCGAAATGATGATCGCTCGCCCGGCGATTGCGATGAATCATCAGCACCCGTTGCCCATCGGGAGAAAGCACATAGCCGAGCGTTGCGAGTACAGGAGTGTACGTCATGATCGTTTCGGGGCCGAGCGGATGCGCGTCAAAAAGCCTTGCAGATCGAGCGGCGGTTCCATCGTCCAATGCAGATGTTCTCCCGAAACGGGGTGTTCGAAACCGAGTTCGAGAGCATGCAGCGCCAGCCTCGGCGCCTGGCTGTCATCGGGAATTATCTCACCATTCGTGCGCCGATTGTAGACTTTCTCCCCGCATACCGGGCTGCCGGCCTCGGATAGATGAATGCGAATCTGGTGCGTTTTTCCGGTTTCCAGTTGGCACATCAACACGGTATGTCTTGGCAGCCTCTCCATGACTTCCACGTGCGTGATCGCCTGCTTTCCTTCGCCCTCCGGGCCGCTGCCGCGTCGGCCATCGCCCCGGTCTTGAATGAACCAGGAAGAAAATGTTTGCGCCTTCACAATGCCAGGCACAACGGCCATGTATCGCCGTACGACCGTGTGAAAACGAAACTGCTTGCCCAACACGCGCTCGGCCGGAATCGAGCGTGCAAAGACGACCAGACCGCTGGTATCTTTATCGAGCCGTTGAACGATCCGCAGACGAGGAAGGGTATGTTTGGCTCGGCCCAATTGTTCGGCGATGGCGCGCTGTGTGAGATCTTCCAGCGTCGGCGCCAGGTCGCGACGGCGATCGGTCCAATTGCGCTCGGAAGGATGCCGAACCGTGTTGACGCCCGACGCTTTTTCTACCACTACGACATCGTCATCGAGATAGCGTACAACCAGGCCTTCGACGGTGGCGCCGCGATGAACCGCAGCGGGCTTGTGCAGCACTTCCAGTACGTCTCCCTCTTTCAGACGACGGGCAGGATCCTGACAGAGAGCGTCATCGACTTGCACGCGCCGGGCGGCTACGAGGTTGCGCACCTGCGTCCACGATTGATCGGGAAAGAGTCCGCGCAAAATCGCCGCCAACGTTTGGCCCGCCATCTCGGCGGGAATCGGGAAAGGTGCGCTTGGTTTCATAAAGGTCGAACAACTGATTCACGATTGTTAGCCGCTTTTACGCAAATCGGGTGGAAGGGGACGCTTCACGTGTCCCGCTTGATTCCCTCTCAAGCGTTGGCAACAGTAACGCCGATGGCAGCCAGGCGTTCCTTCAAGGTCTCGAGGTCGCTTTCGGCGACCACGATGGCACACGGGCCGAGTCGCTCCTGGACGAGAGCGCCTGTCGTCGGCCATTGAGTGACTCCATCAGCGACGGTCTCATTAGGCAATTCAATCACCAGCAGTCGGCGAACAGACGCGGTGCCGGTACTGCCGGCAAAAAGCAGCCGGGCGGCACTCGACAGCGGCTGATCGGAACGATCGTGCGCCCATTGCTCCAGAGTCGAAAGAGAGTAGCCGTGCCGTTGGGCCAGTTTGAGCGTATCAGGGGTAAGGGCAAAGCGCCGGGGGCCGCCGCTGGGGCCGGGCAGCGCTATCGCGATCTGGTTCAATTCCGCTTCAAGGATCAAGTCGCTTTGGGCGGCATCGACGGCAAAGGTTACGCCATCGGGCTCAAACGTGAGACACTTCTGCGGGCGCGCTTCGTAATCGCGATTGCCGGTGAGGCGAAAGTGACTGTAGTCGATCGCTTCGCCGCCGGAAGCGATGCCGATGCGATCGGTCAGCTTCACGGTAACCAATCCACGGGTGAACGCCATTTCGAGATCTTCGGCCGAAGCGAATTCGAGCAACGTCGTTGAGGCAAAAACCGAAATCCGTTCGCGCTTGCTCGACCAGCGCTGCAGCGAATCAATGACCGTCGCAGGCAGAGCGCGCGTGCCGCGTTGTTCCAGGAGCCGTTGCACCTCGGCAAGGGTTAGCCCGGTCTCCAGACCGCGGTAAACGCTCTCGGCGTTCAGTTCCATCGTACAAGCGGCGCCCAGGGTTTTCCAAACGGCAAATCGCGTCAACAGGCCGATCAGTTCCGGCGAAAGACCTTGGCGAAAGATCACCATTTCGCCATTCGGCTGAACGATGAGCGTTTGCGGAAATTCCGTCTCAAGATTCGGGGCCTTTTCCTCCTTTAACAGGTGGCGGCCAACGTCTCCCAGGCGAAACCACCAGCCGGTAGGCTCTTGGATAGCTTCAACGAGCCGTAGCGGATAGCCAATGCCGAGGAAAAGTCGCTCGATCCACTCCGTGGCGGCATCTCGCTTCTTTTTCAAAGTGGCGGACCAAGAGGGATGGCGTTCATAGAGATGGCCGGCCAACTCGTCCGCTTGCAGCCATTCGCTTGCTGGCAGGGAACGGAGAATGAGAAACGCCGGCAACAACAGCGAGGCGAAATGTCCCCCTTCCTCCGGCGGAACGTATCCTAGAAGCGGATCCCATTTCTCGATCTTCAATATCCCCTGCCAGAGATCGAGTAACGCCCCAAGCAGGTCTTTTGACCAAAGGGCAGGGCAGGGGCTGAGGCGCAGTTCGTCTTCTACTTGTTCGACAAGGTCGGTCACTGTTGCCAACTCGAGCGCCAGCAACCCGACATCCGGTAACGGCGTCAGTTGCTCGGCGAATGGAGAAGCCAAGAGTTCATCAGTCTGGAACTTTTGCAAATCCCGTTTGAAGAGCGTTTGCTGCTGCGTCAAACGCAATGGATCGATTGCAACGCGCAGCCAGGCGACGGCCGTGCGCAGCAGCCACTCCAGCCCGTCGGAGTGTCGCCCGACTTTGCTTTCGATCTTACGCGAACGAAAAGGGGGCAAAGCGAAGGTTTCGTTGAGCGCCCGCGCAGTCACAGCCGGGTGCGCGAACAGACGCGCTGACAGGATGCCCGTAGGCCCCAGCCAATCCTCGAACTGCTTCAACGATGTGATGCTGGTCGGCAAATCGGGGTGGACCAACCCCTCGTCCAGCAACGCCTGAATGGGCGCCAAGCCTTCGACGTGGTCGAATGTCGCGAGCATGGCGAGAAGCTGGCCGACTTTCCAAACCGGCTTTCGGCTCAGCCCAATCAGCGCGAGCAATTTCCGCGATGCGGGCGTGAGTTCATTGAGCCGGCGATCAACGACCGCAGCGTTCGTCAGCGTGCCAACCCCGCGTTCGATCAATTCTTCAACCGGCCACTGGTTGCGTGGTTTGAGCAGGCGCTGCATCACCTGGCGCAGCAACGGTTCGCTGTAGCGCGTCAACGCGTCTTGAGCCCTGGCTGTCCAGTGAGGAGCATTGGCGGCGGATAGGGAACTCTTCATGCGTTCATTCCGTCGCTTTCGTGGAGCGGCCGACAACTTGGGGAGTATGGCCTGCTCGCATCAGTTCATCGAGCACCGCATCAACACGGCCCGGTCGAATGAGCAATACGCGATCAGTTAGCCGGCCGGCAACTTCTTGGGCGAGCTTCTTGCGCGCCAGCAGCTCTTCGGCCAGCACGGCATCTTCGGTAAGAACGAGGCAGACACGGCGGTGAAGTTTCACCGGCAGCCGCGTACCGGGATTGCGACTGAAGGAGACGTTCATGTTGTGACTCCGGTTTCTCCAAGGTGCTGCAAACGCGGCAGAGCGATGCGAATGCGCCTACTTCTGATATGACAAGGCAATCACCGGTGGTCGCCCCGCTTCCACCTGGCGAAAGTTGACAAAAGCCGTGCAATCGATGATCGAATGAAACAACTGCGGCAGGCGCTTCGAAAACTCGGACAGATGTTCCAACTGCAGCAAAACAACTGTCCCATTGGGTGCATGAATGGTGCTCATCCCGGCTTTCGGGTCATCGAGTGAGCCGAGGCAATCGATCAACGCGTCCATGTTGCGCCCGTAAGACTTCGGAAATCCGAAGGCATGGGCAAAGACGTCGTGCAACGTCTTCTCATCGACAATTTTGCGGCAGTCAATGGCGACTTTGGTCACGGCTTGGCCTCCGGCGCATGGGCACGCACTTTGATGAATGTTTGGTAGTGGTCGCTAGTGTACCAGGCGCTGCCGTCTGAGCCGGTGATAAGGCGTTCCGCCCCTCGGTTAACACCTTGCCGATGAGGGTTGACATCCCATTCCTGATAGCGGATGCGCCGATTTTTCGCATCGACGGCGGGCAGATGCTTTTCGAAGTTGCCGAAGGTTCTGCCGCCTTCATAATCCTTCATGGCTTCGCCATGCTCATCAAAGTATTTTAGAACTTTGAGCGCTTTGGCGGGCACTGCCTTGGGCGTACTCGCATCGGGCTTTTCCGCTTGCAAAGTCGGAAGAAAGCCAAGCAGGGCGATAGCGAGACAAAGGCCACGCTTCATGATCGGTTACTCTGGCGAATGGGAATTTGGCTTATTGTATGAGATCGCACGATTCATTCCGGGCGTTTTACTACGAAGAGACTGGTCTCATTGACAATCAACAGCCGACGTCCGCCGGGATCAAATGCTCCCGCTTCGATATGAGTGGAATACTTTCCGGCCATCTGCTCTTTCCCTTCAACATCCCAAAGGAAGAAGCGATCTTCAACGGCGTCCCACTTGACGACGCCTAGCAGACCTTTGCTGTCCGGTGCATAGACGAGCGAATAGAGCGAACCTTTCTCGACGCGCCATTTCGTGGGCTCAGCCAGTTTTTCGCCGAGTTTCCAAGTTAGCACCGTACCGTCCAAGCAGCCTGCACTGAGCGATTCTCCGTCGGGCGAAACCGCAACGCAACGGGCGCCTTCCTTGAGCATCAGCTTCTTTTCTTCTTTTGGCTTGTCGCCCAAGCTCCAAATGCGGATGGTCTTGTCGCGGTCGCTCGTGGAGAACAACTGCTTACCATCGAGCGAAGCCGCTAGCCCTCGGACGCGGTCTTCGTGGCCGGTTAGCGTTGAGCGGAGCGCGGGGGGAATCTTTGCCATATCCCAGACTTTGATCGTCTTGTCGGCCCCGGCGGTGCAGAGAGTTTTTCCATCGGTGCTAAGCGTCATTGCCCAGATAGGTCCGCCTTTGTGGGCGGCAATACTCGCTGCATTGGTCAGTTTTCCTGGCGCGATATTCCAGAATTTTAGATTTCCGAGCGCATCGCCGCCGATGAGCGTCTTGCCGCTAAGCGTGAAATTCAAACAAACCACGTCTTTATGAGTAGTGGTCCCGACAATTCGAAGAGTGTTTAGATCCCAGACTCGCACTTGGCCATCGGGCCCGCTGGTGGCCATCTGCCCGCCGTCGGCACGGAAAGCAACGCTGTCGTAGCGCCCTTCGCGTTCACCCAAGACGGCCAGCACCTCCTTCGGCAAACCTTTTGGTCGCTGGGCAGCGGTCAGCCTTTTCGCATCGATTTTGTCCAGCGGGGTTTTCGGCAGTTCATCAGCCCAAGTTGGAACAATCAGCAGCACTACCAGAAGCAATCCCGCTTGAATTCGCCAATATTTCACGAATCGCTTCCTCGCACGCCTCAAAACCGACTGTTGAATCACGAAATCCTATTATATCAGTTGAATCCGCTTCGCCACTGAGTCCAAGGCGCCTATGCCGTTCCTTCCCTACGCTCGTCTGTTGCGCTTGCCCAACGTTTTCACCGCCTTTGCGGACATTGCTCTGGGCATCTGCGTGGCCATCAGTTTCTTGTCAACGGCGGTTGATGAGTCTTTCTGGATGCGGGCAGGTCTGCTCTGCTTTGCCTCTGGATCCCTCTACCTCGGCGGCATGGTCTGGAATGATTATTTCGACTTGGAAGAGGATCGCCGCGATCGACCGTTTCGGCCCTTGGCTTCGGGAAGAATCTCGACGCGAACTGCCATGTTCATGGGCTTATTTCTCTTCATCGCAGGATTAGGGGCGGCTGTAGTCAGCGGCTTTCGACAAGAATTTTGGCGCCCTGATGGCGCAATCACCGGCGGCACTCTCGCCGTTGCGATTCTCGCCTACGATGCCCGCATCAAACGCACGCCCGCGGGACCGTTGGGGATGGCCGCTTGCCGATTTCTCAACGTATTGCTCGGCCTCACTTTGATCGATACTGCGGCGCTGGGTTGGCCGACGCGGCTGCACCTCGCATCAACCGTGGGCATCTACATCGTCGGCGTCACCTGGTTTGCACGGACCGAAGAGAAACGAAGCAATCCGAAAGTTCTCCGCGCGGCGGCTGTTGTTCTGCTTGCCGCGCTGTTGCTTGCTTTGGCTGTACCGGTGCGCGTGCCGCCGGGGACGAGCTCGATACTGTTTCCTTATCTGCTTGTCGCCTTCGGTTTCTGGATCGGCTTTCCCGTCGTTCGAGCGATTCAGAAGCCGACGCCAGAAAGGGTGCAAGCCGGGGTGAAACGTTGCATTCTCGGCCTGGTGGGGCTCGATGCCTTGCTGGCCAGTGTCTTTGTCGGTACGCCGGGCTTGCTCGTCTTTTTACTGTTGCCGCCTGCGGTTTTGCTCGGAAAATGGGTCTATTCAACCTGATGTCGCGAAAGGAATTCTTCGATGTTCAAGACATTCTCACCTGCACTGATTTTGTGGATCGTGATCGGAGGAGCAGCGATGGCGAGCCCTGAGATGACGGAACGCGCGAAGAAGTTTGTTGCCGACCATGAGAAGCGAATACGGCCTCTCGATGTCGCAGCCGGGCAAGCCTGGTGGAACGCCAACGTCTCCGGCAACGATGCCGACTTCAAGAGAAAGGAAGAGGCGCAGAACAAGATTGATGAAGCCCTGGCTAACCGTGAAACGTTTGCCGAATTGAAAGCATTAAAGGCAGAAAGCGAGAAAGGCGAGATCGACGACAAAATCGCCGCTCGCGCGATCGAAGTGCTCTACCTGCTTTATCTCGAAAAGCAGGTCGATGCCGATCTGCTTAAAAAGATCACCGCCAAGGCAAATGCGGTTGAACAGAAGTTTAACGTCTATCGGGCCAACGTCGATGGCAAGGAGATGGCCGACAGCGAAGTGCGCAAGATCCTTAAAACGTCGGACGATTCCTCTCGCCGGAAAACGGTGTGGGAAGCGAGCAAAGCGGTTGGCCTTGAGACCGGGCCGATCCTCAAAGATCTCGTGAAGCTACGCAACGAAATGGCCGCACAGCTTGGGTTCAAGAACTTTCATGCGCTGTCGCTTTTTCTGAACGAACAAGAAGGGGGCGAGTTAATCAAGCTCTTTGACGATCTCGACGAACTGACGCGTGAGCCGTTTATCGCGGCGAAGAAGGAAATCGACGAACGCCTGAGCGCTGAAATATGGCATCAAGCCGGAAGAGTTGATGCCGTGGCATTATCACGACCCCTTCTTTCAGGAATCGCCTGCCGTTTTTGAAGCCAATCTCGACGCGCCATATGCCAAGGCCGATCTGCTGCGCCTTTGCCGAGAGTTCTACGACGGCATCGGCCTGCCGATCGATTCGGTAATCGCTCGCAGCGATCTTTACGAGAAAAAAGGGAAGAGCCCGCACGCCTTCTGCACAGATATCGATCGCGAAGGCGATGTGCGCGTGCTCGCCAACATCGTGAATAACGAGTATTGGATGGGAACGATGCTGCACGAGCTCGGCCACTCCGTCTATAGCAGCAAGAATATCCCGAAAGAGTTGCCTTATGTCTTGCGCACGGAGACGCACATCCTGACGACCGAAGGCGTGGCGATGCAGTTTGAACGCTTCTCGAAATCACGGGCATGGATCGAAAAGATGGGTGTGACGATCGAAAACCCGCAAGCCTTTGCCGAGGCCGCGGCCAAGATCCAGCGGAACCAACTCCTTATCTTTTCGCGCTGGTGCCAGGTCATGCTGCGCTTCGAGAAGAGCATGTACGAAAACCCCGATCAGGATTTGAACAAATTATGGTGGGATCTGGTAGAAAAATATCAGATGATCCATCGGCCCAAGGACCGCAACGCGCCTGACTTTGCCAGCAAGATCCACATCGTCAGCGCGCCCGTTTACTACCACAATTACATGATGGGCCAACTCTTTGCTTCCCAGGTTCATCATGCGATCGCACGCGACGTTTACGACGGCGCCGACCCGAAGACGGTGCTCTACATCGGCGACAAGCGCGTTGGCGATTTCATGAAGAAAAAAGTTTTTGAACCGGGGAAGACGCTCAACTGGAAAGACTTGACGAAATTCGCCACGGGTGAAAACCTTACCCCGAAAGCGTTTTCCGAAGATTTCAAGGCAAAGTGAAACGGCAGCCATTGCATCACGCTTGGAGACGGTCTAAGTCGATCGCGATATTGGCTCGCCCCTTGACTTCCGCAAGCATTCCCGTCAGATAATCCCATTCCATTCGATAATGTATGGCGAACTCTCTCCCTGCTGGCCGCGTATAGGAAATAGGTTTCGGTGCATTCCAACGACTCGCTGAGCTATTGTTCCGATGAGGAACTGCTGGGCCGGCTTCGCAACGGCGAGCGCGAGATCTTCGGATTGCTCGTTCGTCGCTACGAGCGCGAACTCTACGGATACCTGCGTCGCTATCTCGGCGACGAAAACCTGGCCGACGATGTCTTTCAAACGACGTTTCTTCAGGTCTATCTGAAGATCGCTCAATACGAACCGGGCCGACCCGCTCGACCCTGGCTGTACACGATCGCCACCCATCAGGCGATTGATGCCATGCGACGGGTCGGCCGTCATGCTGCCGTCAGTCTTGAACAGCCCACGGGCGTTGGCGACAATGGCGAGGCCCGTGGGCTGCTGGAAATGCTGGAAAGCCGTGAAGCCGGCCCGCTTGAAAATATGGAGCAGGAAGAGCAGCGGACGCGCGTGCGGGCATCGATTGATCAACTGCCCGAAACACTGCGGCAGGTGGTGCTGCTCACTTACTATCAGGGGCTAAAATACCGCGAAGCTGCCGAGATTCTCGAAGTTCCGGTTGGGACCGTGAAGTCTCGACTGCATACGGCGCTGATGAAACTGCAAGAGAATTGGAACGCCGATCGGGAGGCGGTCAGTGGCTGAAACGGGAAGTGCTGCAATGGAAGAAGACTACATTGGCTACGCATTCAAATCGCTCGACGATGCGGCGACTCGCGAAGTCGAAGCCGTTCTCGCGGAACGGCCCGCGGAGGCGTTGCGGCTAAAGCGAATCCGGGCTGCCCTCGAGCCTCTGGCTTGGGATAAGGATGCGTTCGAGCCACCGGCAGGACTCATCGTGCGTACGGTCGCCATGACAGCGGAACACGTTGTAGCTGCCGAAGGGAGCGTTCTCGCGCGATACGACTGTCAGCCCCGTTGCTGAGTTTCTGCGTTCCATCGGCCGGCGCGAGCCTCAAGCGGAGACGTTGCCCGTATACCCCTGGCACACGAATGAACCGTCGCCGGTGCAGCATCGCCGTCGCGATCTGGCTACGGCAATCGGGTTAACCGCCGCTTTGTTGATGATTGGGACTGCCGGGGTTGTAACGCTACGGCAAACTTCAGAAGTGAATGCCTGCCAGAATAATCTGCGCTCGGTCCATTTCGATTTGAATACATACGCCGATGCGCACAACGATCACTATCCTCAAGTCGCCGCTCATCAAGACGTGGCTTCCACGCTGGTAGCCGCGCGGAAGACAGGGGCCATGTCGCACTTGGCCGCATTCACCTGCCCGAGCGTCAACCACACATCAACGGGGCTGACGCCGATCGATTATGCCTACAGCCTGGGATATCGAGATGAAGAAGGGCATCTGAAGGGCATTGTCCGCGAGCCGGAGAACGACAACTTTCCGATCGCGGCCGACGCTCCCGAACGTCGCGATGGCATGACCGTGCCGATCAACCATCGCAAAGGTCAGAACGTGCTGTTCGGCGGCGGCCATGTGCGGTTCTGCACCAACCCGTATGTCGGTCCGGAGACCGGCGGCAAAGGCGACGACATCTATTACAACACGGCACGCGAACCCCGCGCGGGAACCCATCGCCGGGACATCGCCGCTCGGGTGCGCAAACGAGCAACCGTAGCGGCGCCGATGGCCCGGCTTGTTACTTGCGATGGCGAATCTTGGCCCGCATCCGTCGTTTCTTGCGGCCGACTTTACGGCGTCCCGTCCCTCGGCGTCTGCCAGCCATACACCTCTCCTCGACTCAATAACCCAAGTTCAATTTTTAGGAATCGTTTATCCTACGGCCATCATGTCCTTATGGCAAGGGACATGGATTGTTCGAATGCTCGAGGGGGTGAGCCAACTCTTTCTGGCAATTCTGGCGAGCGGCGCGGCGTAAGCCCGCCGTGGAATCGGAACACGGCGGGCTTACGCCGCGCCGCTCGCCAGAATCCGTTAAGCGCACCTGCTCCAGTGCCACCAAGGGGTTAAAGGCATGTTATTTGCATTGTCTCGGTTAAGCAGTTTTTAACTGCGACAGGATGAACGTTCGACTATCAAGGAGTTACCGCATGCGATGTCTTATGGCCTTCACGTCCGTGGTGTTGATGGGTTTCGGCGCGGGAAGCGTACGCGCTGAGGAGACGGCTCTGCCGCTCGACGATGCTCTTCTTACCAAGTTGGCGCCTTGCGCAAAAGCTTGCGTGGAAATCTGCAAGCAAGCCGACAAACAAGCCAGCTCTCCCAAAGTGAAAGAGTTCGCCGCTCAGTTGGCTCAAGATCATCAAAAGTGCTGCGATAAATTGAACGAAGCCATCAAGAGCCGCAATATCAGCGCCTCGACCCCTTCGACAGATGCCAAGAACGAAATGGAACGCCTTATGAAACTACAGGGCGCCGAGTTTGATCGGGCCTATCTGGCCTACGTGATCAAAGGACACCGCGAAGGCATTGCGATGTTCGAAAACGAGTCGAAGAACGGCAAAAATGCCGAAGTTCGCACCTTCGCCGATGAAAGTTTGCCAATGCTTCGCGAGCATCTGAAGAAAGCTGAAGAACTGCAAAAATCGATTAACTGATTTGAGCTTGGAAATTGCGATTAACGAAGGGCGGCGTTCCTCGGAACGCTGCCTTTTTTTGTATATTTCACCCCCAGCCAGCATATGATTAAGCGGTGCCATAAAAGTTGTTTGCCTCTTTTCCGCACTCCAGATTTTGCAAAGCGCCGCGCTGACGTCGCTGATCCTTACACTTCCTTCTGATCGCTTAGAGGTCTGCAAGTGGATTATAAACAAATTGCGGCTCAGGTGTTGTGGCAAGAGTGTTTGAGTGCAGCAGTGGGCAAGCGCGTCAAAGTATCGCTCTACCCGAAACTTAGCGAAAGTATTTCCGACAAAAATTTGCTGATCCAAGAAGCAATAGGGTACCACGAGGCGGACGAGGTATCAGCGCGCCTCGAAGAGTACCTTTCAGAGTTTTCAGTTTTTCCAATTCTCGGAATACTGGGTGGAAACGTGCTGTGCATTGGAATCGCGGAAAAAAACCTGGGAGTCGTTTTCTACTATGACTTTGATTTTGGGATTTTTGAACTTAGCAGCTCGGTTAATGTCTTATTCGCAGAGTTGATTTAGTGACATTTCTAAAACAAGATGCGAGGCAACGCCTGGCCGACGCGTTGCGTGGCAGAGCTGGGAACGAGGGGTATGGTTTGAAGAACAGGGCGCAGTTGATCACATCATGACCGAGCCGCGCAATTCTTCGACAACAGGATACGCGAAATCTTCGTCCGCGTAGAGAAGCATGACGAGTTATTCTCCATCGCCATCATTGTCGCAAATGTCGCGGTCGATTTCAGTACGATTTGTTGAGTATTACTCGCGAGGCAGAGCCTCGACGACCCGTTCCCAGGCAGAGCCTGGGAACGAGGTGATTTTTGCCGCTATCTTTTTGTCCGGGCTTTCGTTCAGTGACTCATTTCATGCGCAACTCTTTCGCAGAATTATTCCCGATGCAATAAACATGTGTGGCGGTACGGATGAAGAGTTTGCCCTGGACCGCAATGGGGCTGGCGTTGATCGGGGCATCGAGGCGATTTTTGGCGATTTCCTGGCAATGATCTCTCGATACTTCGAAGACACGCGTTACTCCGTCGCGGTTGCATGCATAGAGATGCTTGCCGGCGAACAAGGGCGATGAGTAATGGCTGCCCTGTATGTTTTCTTTCCACTGCTGCTTACCCGTGGTTGCATCGAAACAGGTGAATTGTCCTTGATGGCTGACGACATAGAGCAGGCCATCGCGGTAGAGCATACTTGGCGGATAGGGGACTTCACTGGGTCGATCCCACTGCCAAGCGCGTTGGCCATTGGCGCGCAACGCTAAAATCCTTGATTCCCGATAACCGCTGGAGGCGAAGATCATATCGGGAGCGACCGTAACCGCGTTGGCGGTTGTCTCGCCCAGGCCGGCGTACTCCCAAATCGTGGCGCCGTTTGCTGGGTCATACGCGGTCACGAGCCCATTGCCCGCCAGCAGAATCATCTCACGGTCATTCAAACGAGCGATTACAGGCGAGCCATAACTGCCTAGCCCGGTCTTGCGCGACCGACGCCAGCCGAATTCGCCCGTCTCACGATTCAAGGCAGCGATCCAACCGCCCGAAGGGGTATCGTCGCAGACGACGACGAACGGACCCCATAAAGCGAGCGAGCTGCCGGCGCCCCAGGAACCGCTGCCGCCGTGTTCGCCCGCTTTTTGCCGCCAGACAATTCGGCCGTCGAGATCCAGGGCCGTCACGTTGATGGCGTTGTCGTTGGCGAAAGCGACAAAGACGTGCCGGCCATCGGTGGCAGGGGTCGAGGATGCGTGCGTATTCTCACTATGTTTACGCGGCAGGCGCCCTTCGTGGATCGTTTGTTCCCAAAGCGGAGCGCCCGTCGCACGGTCGAGGCACACAACAAACTGGCGTTCGGTCGATTCGTCGGCGCTCGTCAAAAAAAGGCGGTCGCCGAGTAGGATGGGGGTTGAATGCCCTAGCCCCGCAAGCTGGGTTTTCCAAAGGACGTTCTCGTTTTCGCTCCAACTTGTCGGTGCTTCATCGGGTGAAGTATTGGAAAAGTCTATGCCCCGCCACCAAGGCCAATCGCTTGCTTTGACGTCAATGGCCGCGATATCCGGCAGCGGCCGGGGCGCAATCTCAAATCGTTCGGGCCGGCTGTGAAGATAGAACCATGCGACGAAACCGAGCGCGGCCAGAAAGGCAATTACGATGATGGATAGAAAAGTGCGGGACATCAAAAACCTCTTGGTTGCTTGCCAATCATACTCATTGTAAATGAATCAAGATTTGAATGACACGCAGACCAAGTAAAATCACTTAGCCACGGATGGAACACAGAACAACCACGAATAAAACCAAGAAAATTGAATGACGATCTGTCGTGCATGCAATGAGCAAGTCCGATTTATCAGCGTTTCGTCTTTGCTTAATCCCTGGCTGACGATTTTCAATTTCCTTAAGTGGGCAGCAACTTGTCGGCGACCAAGCCTGCCTTGCGAAATCAATACCCTCTCGACCGGCGTACGATCCATGTCGTACAATGCTTCTTGACTCGCGATAACAGCTCCGAACTCAAACGCCCATTATACTCTCCTTGCTCCATTATCCCGAACTTCGACCATGCGAGCTTCATGACCGAACCCAACGCGATCTCTCATCAGCTTACACTCGACAGCCGTGATGAGGCCGTGCTGCTCTTTGGCAGCCGCGATCAGAACTTGAAATTGATCCGCGATGCACTCGGCGTTCGGCTCATTGCGCGCGGCGACATGGTTCAGATCGACGGCAACGACGAAGCCGTCGGCATGTGCGAACGTGCCTTTCAACAGTTGCGGTCCGTGTTGCGCAATCAAGGCAAGCTGGCGCCGGAAGATGTCAAGACAGTGCTGGAAGTGATACGGGCCGGCAACGGCCATACCCCCGCGCAGAATATGACCATGCTCGACGGCGGGAAATATCTCCGCCCGCGCACGGATGGCCAAGGGCGTACGTGCAAGCGCTAAGAGAGAACGACGTGGTAATCTGCGTCGGCCCGGCAGGCACGGGCAAGACGTTCCTTGCGGTAGGTTGGGCAGTCACCTTGTTACGGCAAGGTGCGGTGAAGAAGATCGTTCTGGTAAGGCCGGCCGTTGAAGCGGGCGAACGTTTAGGCTTTCTCCCCGGCGATCTGGTCGCCAAGATCAACCCATATTTACGCCCGTTGTTCGACTCCCTCAACGATATGATGGAAACCGAGCAGGTCCGCCGATATATGGAAAGCGATATTATCGAAATCGTCCCGTTGGCGTATATGCGGGGTCGGACGTTGAACAATGCGGTCATCATCCTCGACGAAGGACAGAACGCCACCACGGCCCAGATGAAAATGTGCCTGACGCGCATGGGACAAAACTCGAAGATTGTGGTGACGGGCGACATGACGCAAACGGACTTGCCGCGCACGGTGAAAAGCGGTCTGAACGATGCGGTGCAACGGCTGAAGAACATCGAGCGCCTGGCGATCGTCCACCTGGATGAAACCGACATCGTTCGCCACGCGATGGTGCAACGCATTGTGAAAGCGTACGAGGATGACCTGCCGCGTAGACGGTGATGTTTTGTTAGCCGGACGCCTCTTGTTAGCCGGACGCGCAAGCGACGGAGTTGAAAGCCAGCACGAGCCTGAAGCGCCAGCGAAGAATTTTGTATATTTCCGCGCCCTGGCAACTTCATCGCATCCGCCGTCGCTGGCGCGTCCGGCTAACAAGACCGGTCTCGCCAGCGACGGAGTAGTCGAAATCTTCCGCAACCGAGTTCAAGGACGAACGCTCGATGTTAGGCTGGAATCGCAAGCACGAACCGCGCTTGGAGAATTGGGATGGCCGACGCCGTTCGAGCCGGGATGGCCTGCCCACTCTGCCGCGCGTTTGGAGTAAAGGGCTGATCGCCCGGCTTACTCTTGTCTTCCTCACAACACTTGGCCTAAGCGCCATTCTCTTTTCGAACAGCCCGCCGTTTCCCTATCGCTATGGCTCGACTCTTCCTCACGATTTCCGGGCCCGCATTGCCTTCGCTGTTCCCAATCAGGCGTTTGCTGCTCATCACGCCGACTTAGCCGATCTGGAATCACCGGATGACAGCGCCAGCGAGTCCCCGAGACTTGATCAATACGCAGCCGGCGCGCTGCTTGCTCGGCAAGGGCAGCGGATTGATGGTCCGAAGATCGTGCTGTTGATGGCCGAACATCGGGCCTATGCGGCAAGGCTTTCGACAGCCGACCGTTTTATTCGCCTGGTGTCGATACTTCTCATTCTTGGCTTTCTCGCGTTGCTTGTCACGGTATACGTATCGCGCTTTCAACAGGCTCTGGCAGGCAGCTTTGCTCGCATCGGCGGTATCTGTTTGCTCGTGCTCTTATGCGTGAGCGCTGCTTTGATTCTGAGTCGGCCGCCCTGGGATGCCGCCATTGTTCCGCTCACGTTCACGGCGATGGTGCTCGCCATTGCTTTCAATCCGCCGTTCGCACTGCTCTTGTCGTTCTGCCTCTCCATCATCATGAGCGTGGGCGAAGGCACGGGCTTAAACATGATGCTGATCCATAGCGGCGGCCTGGCAACGGCCATTCTCATGCTGCGCGAAGTTCGCTCGCGGAGCCGGCCTGTAGAAGTAAGCATCGCCGCAGGCTTGGCCTTCTTCGCACTCACGATTGCAACCGGGATGCTCGGCGATCAGCCGATTCGATTATTCCTGCTCGACGGCCTGCGCTATTGCCTTTGGAGCCTGCTGGCAGGGTTCAGCCTTTGCGGCACGCTGCCGTTGGTCGAACGCTGTTTCGGCATCATTACCGATGCAACATTGCTTGAGCTGGCGGACAGCAGCCATCCTTTAATGCAAGAATTAGTTCGCCGGGCGCCGGGCACCTATACGCACAGCATGGCGGTCGCCACGTTGGCGGAAACGGCTGCCGAAGCCGTCGCGCCAATCCGCTGTTGGCCCGCGTCGGCAGCTACTTTCACGACATTGGCAAGATGCTGAAGCCCCACTACTTCATTGAAAATCAGCTTGGCGAAAATCGCCACGATCACCTTGAGCCGGCTTTGAGTACGCTCGTCATCATGGGGCATGTGAAAGACGGCATCGCGCTGGCCCACGAGTATCGGCTGCCCAAATCCCTGGTGGATCTCATCGGCCAGCATCATGGCACCACGCTCGTGGAATATTTTTATCGCGAAGCCCGGCGGATCCAGGAAGAGAAGGGGAATGCCGGCGAGCTCGAGTTCGCCTTTCGCTATCCGGGCCCGAAGCCGCAATCGCGCGAAGCGGGCATTCTCATGTTGGCTGACGCCGCCGAGAGCGCCAGCCGATCACTGTCGCTGACCACACCCAACAGCTTGAAGAAGCTGGTTCACGAACTGATGATGAAGCGCCTACTGGATGGACAGTTCGACGAATGCAGCCTAACGCTTGCTGACTTGAAGCTGATTGAAGAGAGCCTGACGAAGAGTTTGACCGCGCTCTTCCACGCCCGCGTCAGCTACCAGGAATCTGCCAACGTAAACCGGGCTTCTTGATTTCTGTCACAGCTCTGAAAAATCCTCGTTTTGACGCTCCTGCGTCGAACGTCTTGTTCGAAGCTCCTGCGTCGATTGCAGACACGCCCTCCGCTTCAGCGCTTTTTGATTTACTGCGAGTATCTTCGCTGGCACGATCTTAATTCTAAAGACTCGTTCCGAACTCGTCACCCGAAGTTATACGATATCCAATCCTCTTTCTTCGATCTGGACCTTTTCGGTCCCTAGATTTGTCTTCGATTGAAGCGTGTCTATAAATCAGGGCGGGTTCACGAGAAACACGCAACAATGTCGAATGGCCAAGAAGGCACAAACGGCATTGATATTGCCGTTCAACCCCAGCTGGCGTGCGTTGTATAGATGGTGCTAGTTCTCATTCCGTTACTTTTTCGCATTTGCGGCAGACTCGGTGCCGGCTTAATTCACAGGTTTCTTCCGAGCATTATCGGACGGTGGCCCTAGTAAAAAATAAAAGTTCCCGATAGTGGAAACAGCACCGTTTTGCTCGACGCAAGGCGAATACCCCTCACTAACCTCGTCGATCGAAAGGATTTTCAGATGACCGACCGAAATGGCACAACTTCGCCCAAAATCTCCTGGGCCGAACGAATGCGGGAGCTAGTGCTGCAGAACAACAGGCCGCAGAACACATCGCGACGCTCGTTCCTGCGCAGTTCAGCGCTGGCATCCGTCGTTGCTGTGCCGGCAGCGATTGCAGGAAGTTCAGTTATTTCTAAAGCGCGTGCGGAGGAGACGGCATCGCGCGATCTGTGCAGACAGTTTCATCAGATCCGCAACCACGAAAACGCGCATGTGGAAGCGCTTCTCGCTGCTCTAGGTAAACTGGCTCGACCGAAGCCAACCTTCGTGAATCTCGAACAGAAAACGTACAAAGACTTTCTCAACGTCTCGCAGGCTTTGGAGAATACAGGCGTCGGCGCTTATCTCGGGGCATCGCCGTACATCGACGATTACCGGAACCTCGCCGCCGCTGCCTCCATCGCGTTCATTGAAGGCCGGCACGCAGGCTTTCTCAACGTTGCTTTGCAAGATCCCATCACCGCGAATTCGATCGATGACGACTCAGACAACGAGTTCGAAAAGCCGCTTACGGCGGCTCAAGTGCGCGAAGGCGCCGGAGTGTTCATCAAGAGCCTTAATGGCGGCGAGCCGATCGATTACGAACTCAAACCGTCCAAGGAAAATGACATCGACATCCTGAATTTCGCGCTGGCGCTCGAGTTTCTCGAAGCCGATTTCTACAACATCAACGTCCCCAAGTTTTTCAAATAATCCGTCTTGACAAAATAAAATGCCAGATCGTTTCCAGGCACCTCTGCCTGGGAACGAGATAACTAATCTAAAACGTCACGCCGAGACGAGTGTCCAATCGCGAGAAGGGTCGGCAAGCTGTTCGTCGTAAGTCTTGTAACCAAGAAGCATCACGCACATTCAACCAGGCAACCAATGCAAACGCAACGGCAAAGACTGTCATCGTTTGGGCGTCCCTAGACGGTAATGGTCATGCTGCTCTGCGAAGTCGGCCGGGAGATCGGACACGGCTCCCTTGAACTGCGCATAGTGCTCACTGAATGACTTTGGCTGTATCAATCCATCAGCACTGATACGCACACGGGTTCCCTCGGGTAATGCGCCGGTGTCATCGGGAACGATGATGCCATTATGAACCACACCTTCTAATTCCATGTCAGATCTCTTTCTGAAATGAGACGAATCATTCGTAAATGGCCGGCACGAGCGTAAGGCACATGCGTACGCAATATTTTACCAATTTAGAGCGCTTGAACGCGAAGCTTCGGCTCCATTGTTGCGCCTGACGCGTCCCCACATCCCAAACTCTCTCGGCACATCATTTGCAAAGATATTTGACCAAATTCAACACGCGGGATCAATGGCTCAAATTCAACTGGAGAAGCTGAATGGTTAGCACAATTGCACCCAAGACGGCCCAAGGGAAGGTAAACTCTGTTCTCGAAGTGACACGAGACGTTTTCTGTCTGCAACAGCCGATCGTGAACGCCTATTTTGTTGGGGCGCCTGGCGGCTCCTGGGTCTTGGTCGATGCCGGCCTCGCCGGGTTTGGCGGGCGTATCGTCCGGGCTGCTGCGGAGATCTACGGCCTGAACTCCAAGCCAAGCGCCATCGTGTTGACACATGGCCACTTCGATCACGTCGGTGCTTTACGCGAGCTTGCCGAGCGTTGGGACGTACCGGTTTACGCTCACGCCTTGGAAATGCCCTACTTGACGGGCAAGTCGCAATATCCACCTCCAGAGCCGGCAGTCGGTGGGGGCGCGATGGCTTTCCTATCGCGAGTTTATCCGCGCGGGCCCCTTGATATGCGCGATCGCGTCCGCGTCTTGCCGAGCGATGGCTCCGTCCCGGGAATGCCCGGCTGGCGTTGGCTGCATACGCCAGGCCATGCGCCGGGGCACATCTCACTATTTCGCGATCAAGATCGAACGTTGATAGCTGGCGATGCGTTTGTCACGACTAAACAGGAATCATTCATTCAGCGCTCTGACACAACCTCAAGCGGTTCGTCGGCCGCCGGCGTACTTTACTCCCGATTGGGGAATGGCTCGGCAATCCGTTCAACTGCTCGCGCTCTTGCGCCAGAGATTGCGGCAACGGGTCACGGCTTGCCGATGCACGGGGAACAGCTTCGCGAGGAGCTGGAAGATTTGGTGAATCGCTGGGATGAAATCGCTTTGCCTGTGCATGGGCGTTACCGTGATCGTCCTGCGGTCATGGACGAACGGGGAGTCGTTTCGCTGCCGCCCGCCGTGGCTGACCCCAATTTGCTATTGGTAGCCGGTCTTGGTCTGGCAGGCTTGACGTTGTTGACACTCACTTCGCGGGAAAGGGTTGACGACTGAGCATACACTGGAGGTAACAACCGGCAACGCTCTCCATACAATTGCGGCATTCCTTTCTCCGCGGGCGTGTTGCATGAGCGTTGCCGGTATCCCATTCGATGTCGATCAACTGTGCGCAACCGCTCGGAAAATTGACCCAGCGGTCATGTTGGTTCCCGAGCCGATATTTCGACGTATTATTGCCAGACATTTCGCCCTGGCGCCTGGACAACATCTCGTTCATGAAATCTGTTTCGACATCGGGCGGGATGAACTGGCGTTGATGACTGACTTGATCTCATCAGTTGCAGTTGTTGAACAATACCCCGAACGCGTTCTTCTCCTTCCTCTGTCTGAAGAGGGATGCTCGCGCGGTTCGCAATTGTTGGACCTTTGGCGTCGCCTATTCCACGCGAGGATCGATCGTATTGTCGAACAGGCCCACAACGATTTCAGGGATGATTCCGCGCAGTTCAACGCCACCTTGCTTCACGAAATTCGGGGCGTACTCGAGGCGGAGCGACGGCTTCCACCGATTGAAGGCGCGCGGACGCTCTATCGTGAATTTACTGCTTTTCTCTTGGAACTTCACTTCTTCGCGCCCTCGCAGATCGAGGCTTATTTTCCTGGATTGGCTGATCCTCGCTTAATGACCGAAAGGCTAACGGAACAGACGAACGCGAGAGAGATTTTTTCCGCGACACGTCCCCCTGGCGTCTCGATGCCGGGCAGCGAGCACCATGCCGACAGTCCCGATGATAATTTGATTGCGCCGCCAAGCGGCGGCAGTGCTGACGACTGCGATGCAACCCGTGCCGCCGAACGCGGCAACGAAGTTCGCGCGGCGATCTTATTCGCCAAGCACAACCGTGTTGCCGAAGCCGAAGAGCGCCTGCATCATCTCGTCGAACGTCTCAGACTGCCGCTTCGTTTCAATTCTGCGCGTGACCGTGAATGGTACGATGCCTTACGGCCATTGCTCGGATTGTCAGCGCAGGGTTACTGGCCTGTCGCGGGTCGGCTAATGTTCGAGTTGCAAAAGGCCTGTCTCGATGTCGAGCGCAAAGTTTACGCAGTTGACGCCGTTGAAAGCCTGGTCACTTTTGGGAAGCACCCGGTCAAACGCTTGCTGACCAAGCCGCGTGACACCAATATTCTGCGCCGGTTGCGACTGGCGATGAAGCTTTCGCATCGTGCCGGCCTCACTCCCCAACAGAGCGACAGGCTCAATCATCTTCTGCACGATACGATTAACGTCGTCGAGCAATCGATCCGCTCCGATAATCGGCCCATCCTGTGTCAAACCCTCGATGAGGTTGGCATCGTACCGGAGAACCAGGCCGAGCGTATTGCCCGCGACAAGCTGGTCGAAGAACTTCTCGACACCATATGTCTGCGCGGCTTTTTCAAGATGAGCGATCTTCGCGACGCGATCGCTCGCAACCGGATCAAATTGAAGGATCTTTCCGGCCCTGTCGAGCTGGTGCTTGGCGATCCAATCATTAAAGCTAATCGCACACTCCCCCTGACAATGGACGGCGTCTACCGTCGCGGCGAAGTTTATCTGCGCACCTTTCAACGCGGCAGCTCCCTCGCGTTCGGCACGCCTTTAGGCCGGCTGTTGATGACGTTTGCTGTGCTTCCGTTCGGCGGCGCGTATGTCTTTCTGGAAGGGCTGCACCACTTCCTCGGTTTTATCGTCCATTTTATCCGTTTCGTCGATCGCCATGTCGTCGGCAGTGGCACCGCGCCTGAGGCCATCCACGCCCACGCGCACAGCCATTCGCCGATTACGTCCAACTATGCGATTGCTCTTGTGGGACTTTTCTTTTTAGCGCTCATTCATCTTCCTTCCTTTCGCTGGCAGGTGGCCCTGCACGCACGTTTCTTGCTGCTCGACTTGCCGGCTCGGTTCCTGCGCTCGCCGTTGATGCAGCTTATTTACGATAACCGCATCACCCGCTTCTTCGGCCATTACCTGCTGACATCGTTCGTCGTCGGCTTCTTTTCGGCCGTGGCCATGCGCGTGCTTCACTTCGATTGGGAAACGACGGCCTTGGTCGGTACGGGAACGGCTCTGATCGTCAGCGCCTTTTTCCGCACGCCCTGGGGTCGTGGCATCGAAGAGCGTTTGGATGATGCGGTTGCGCACGTTTGGCGCATTGTGTCGGTTAATTTTCTTCTAGGGCTGCTGACACTGATCCTTCAGGTTTTCTCGGTCTTGCTGGAAGTCGTCGAGAAAGGGATGTATGCGGTTGAAGAATGGCTGCGCTTTCGCGAAGGCGATGGCTCCATCAGTTTCGTGCTGAAGCTGCTCTTCGGGGGCATATGGTTCTTTATCGCCTATATCTTCCGCTTTGCGTGGAACCTGTTGGTTGAGCCCCAAGTAAACCCCATTAAACATTTTCCGGTCGTCACCGTTTCACACAAGCTCTTGCTGCCGATGGTCCCGAACTTGGCAGCGACTTTTGGCATGCGTGCTACCGAGATGGGCACCATCGTTTTCTTCATTCCGGGGATCTTTGGTTTCCTCGTTTGGGAATTGAAGGAAAACTGGCGGCTCTATAAAGCGAACCGCTCGCCGGTTATTGGCCCGGTCCCCGTCGGCTCGCATGGAGAACGCGTTCGCGCCTTGCTGCGCCCAGGCTTCCACTCCGGCGTCGTACCGAAGACCTATGCGAAATGGCGCAAAGCCCTGTCGAAGGGTAATGGCGCTCGCGCGGCCAAACAACAGCATCAACTAGAACATATCGCCCATTCGGTGCGCCATCTGGCTGAGCGCGAGTTAATCGCTTATCTCACTGTAAGCAAACGTTGGGGCGGCCTTCCAATCAACGTCGAGCGCATTCGGCTGGCCACGAATCGGCTGCGTATCTACTTCCGTTTCGATCACAATAAGGCGGTGACCATCAGCCTTGAAGAGCGCGGCGGTTGGCTGATCGGGTCGATCGAAGAGCGGAGCGGCCTTGACCAACTCGATAGCAATCAACAAATGGCTTTTCAGGACGCGCTCCTGGAGCTTTACAAGCTGTCCGGAGTCGATGTTCTGCGCGAGCAAGCTGCATCACTATTTCATATTTCCCCCGAAAGAGTGGACTGCCGTCCTGAAGGGTTAATCATCCTTTCGTCGCACGGCGATCAAGAAGTCTTCATCGATGTTGATGACTCCCCAACGCTAACGCCAAGCGGAACGGTCGCAGGCCGAACGCTTGCACCTTTGCTCGTAAATGACTTGATCCTCAGCGAAAATCAGGTGGGGTGGCAGGAGTGGACGGACCGCTTAGAAATGGATCAGGCGGGCAAATGTATCACCGAGCCGATTTTGAAAGGGTATCGAATGTTTTAGATTTAGCGCTGCCTTTAGTTTTGCGAATTGGCACCGTTAGCCGCGTTCGGCCGTTTAGCCGAACCCTTAAGTTCGGCGGCGACCAGAACTTCGAGTTCAGTCTGCTCCTTGGTACTAAAAGTACTTCCTTCGTCCCGGGCCAAGCGCCACCGCCTCATCAAATCGGTCAACTGTTGGCGTTGAGCTTCCGAGAAGAACTCATCTAGTTTCATCCCTTGGACGACGATCAACGTCCCCGAATCTCGAGCGCCAAGTTGCGAACTTAGCATATCAAGCGCCTCGCCGGGCGACCTCCCAAGCGACTGACAGGCGCCTGAAATGGCACGATATTTTGTCTCTGTCGAAGACACAGGTTCCGGGACGATCGCAATGGCAGTCATGGCCGCTCCTTTATCGAACATCGTAAAATGTCGGAGTGAACTTGTCACCTCGGGAAAGCGGCGGTATTACACCCAAAGTGCAGTTCAATGGCCATCATTCGCAATGGTGGGGAACAAATGAGCAAGTCGATCTTTCAGCTCGAATCCTCCTTCGACGACAAAACGGGTGATGCCGTTGCAATTTACTTGCGCACGTGCTGGAACAGTTGCCGCGACGAGGGAACTGAAAGAAGGAATCGCCTACGCCGACTACGATGACGCTGGTCTGTTGCTAGGCGTCGAACTGCTCGGCCCATGTGAAGTATCAGTACTGGAAAACATCGCCGACCTGCAACCGGAACCGGTGAGGCGTTTCTTGAAAGGCAGCGTACCCAGAGGGATGGTGGCGGCGTGAGGAAAACCATCCCACGGTCTGCTTAAGCGTACAGTCTGTCCCTGTATCAATGAGCGTCCGAAGCGAGACCTCTGGAATCGCCTGTCCCATGCTCCGCTCGCCTACTCAGCACTGTTGCGCAAAGCCTCGCTTCACATCTGACAGGATTTAAAGCAGATCTCGCATGAGCCTTTTCCAAATCAGCGGCGGCCTCGTTTACGACCCCGCTAACGGCATTGACGGCCAGCAACTCGATTTATGGATCGAGCAGGCGCTTTTCGTAGCCCCAGACGGACGAACGCCGGATCGCACGATCGACGCCCGTGGGCTTATCGTAATGCCCGGGGGCGTCGATATGCATGCCCACATCGCTGGCCCGAAAGTGAACTTCGCGCGCAAGATGCGCCCCGAAGATCGCCGTAAGGCAATGCCGATGAAGCGGACGCCGCTGACGCGCTCGGGCACGCGCGGCAGCACGCCGAGCACGTTTGCCACCGGGTATCTTTACGCCGGCATGGGCTACACAACCGTTTTCGATGCTGCGATCCCCCCTCTTGGCGCACGTCATACGCATGAAGAGTTTCACGACACGCCGATCATCGATAAAGGATTTTTCGTTCTCGTCGGCAACAACCATTATGCGCTCAGACAGATCAAAGAAAATAATCCCGAAGCACTGCGCCATTTTGCCGGTTGGCTGCTGAACGCCACGAAGGGTTATGCCCTCAAAGTCGTCAACCCTGGCGGCGTCGAAATCTGGAAAGGCGGAACCAATAGCCATAGCACCGGGCTCGACACGGAGGTGACTCCCTTCGATGTGACGCCGCGTCAAATCATCGTAAGCATTGCTCAAGCCGCCATGGATTTGGGCTTGCCCCATGCCGTCCACATCCATTGCAATCAACTGGGAGTGCCGGGCAATTGGACGACGACGCTGGAAACGATGAAAGCCCTGGAAGGACGAAGAGGCCATTTCACCCATATCCAATTTCACAGTTATGGCGGCGGTGCGGACGATCAAGGAACGTTCTGTTCGCGCGTGCAGTCGTTGGCCGACTATGTAAATGAACACCCGAACATTACGGTCGATGTCGGCCAAGTGGTTTTCGGCGAGACGACGTCGATGACCGGGGACGGCCCGCTCGGCTACTATCTGCACAACGTCACGGGCAAGAAGTGGTTCAACGCCGATACCGAAATGGAGGCAGGCTGCGGCATCGTTCCGATCGTCTACAAGGAAAAGAGTCTGGTGCACGCGCTCCAATGGGCGATCGGTCTGGAGTGGTATTTGCTCGTGAAAAATCCGTGGCAAGTAGCCATGAGCACCGACCATCCGAATGGCGGCGCCTTTCTGGCTTATCCGCAGATCGTTCAACTCTTGATGGACCGTGCCTATCGCGATGAACTGCTGAAGCGGCTGCCGGAGCGCATCCGCAAGCGCTGCTTGCTCCCCGAGCTTGAGCGCGAATATACGTTGAATGAGATTGCCATCATCACCCGTGCGGGACCGGCGCGGATGCTCGGGCTTTCGCATAAAGGACATCTCGGCATCGGCGCCGATGCCGACGTCACGATTTACACTCCCGGCCCAGACATCAAACTGATGTTCGAGCTGCCGCGTTATGTCATCAAAGCCGGCGAGGTGGTTGTTGAACAGGGCGACGTCCGGGCAACCCCGTTCGCGCCCGCCCTACACGCGAGCCCGGCCTACGATGACTCGCTCCTAGGCGATCTGAAACCGTGGTTTGAAGAGCATTACACGATCGCTTTCGCCAATTATCCGGTTGACGAGACTTATCTTTCTCACGGCGCTCGTGAAGTGAAATGCCAAAAAGAGCGCGCCTAAGCTAGTGCGTAGGATCTTGGAAAACATACGCGCCGTTTTGCTAACCGGACGCGCCGGTTTTGAAGTTCGCGGTACCAACCGGCTTGGAGGGTATTGGGAGCCCCAAGCGCAAGCAAGGGAAAGACGTTAGGAAAAAATAGGCCTTTCCTTGCTTGCGCTTCGGGCTCTCATTGCCCCAATAAATTCGTAGTGATTCCGCTAGCGCGCAACTTCAAAACGCGCCGGCGAGGCTCTTGACCGAAAAGGTGGCGGCAGGCCTCCCGGCTGCCGAAGCGGGGAACGCAAGACGTTCAAAATTTCACTGGGTAATGATTTTCACCGACCCTTCAGGAAATATTTCCCGAAGGGCTTTCCCGAGAAAATCGTGGGAAAACGAAAGACGAGTATGTGGGGGCAGGCCGGGAGGCCTGCCCCCACGAAACAATGCCTCTCGGCCTGACCGAAGCGAAGGACGCAGGACGGTTAAAAATCACTGAGTAATGGTTTTCACTGACCCTTGTGGAAATATTTCCACAAGGGCATTCCCGAGAAAATCGTGGGAAAACGTAAAGCGCTGAATTTGAAACGGGCAAAAAGAAGGGCGATAAAAGCCAACCTGCACGAACGTGACAAACACCGACCCACTGTTCAGAAAATTTCGTGGGTCGGACATTAACTCAGTGAATACATGATCCAGGGCGAGTTGTACCACACCCAACGGAAAAGCATGAACACGGCAAAGGCGATGGTGAACCAGAAGACGGCCTTCGACGCCTTGCCGGAATGGAGGCGATACTCGAAGGCTTTAAAGGTCTTGCCGCAATGGCCGTCCATGCAACCGATATCCCGGCTGACCAGCTTGGGGACGACCTGTTGCACTTTCCGACAATTCGGACACTTGGTGAATGCCATGACGATATACCTCTCGTTCCGAAGAGACGAGGTTTTGAGCCGAGTCTGTATGGGCCATCTCATCTCATCCAGACATGATAATATCGCAATCATGCGTCAAGTTTAACCGAAATCAAGTCAAAGGCGCTATTTTCCTACGCCGTGAACGGAATAAATATCACGACCGTCAAGTGCTGCCGGGCGAGACAGAAGCATCAGCGACTGGAGAATCCACAGTCAAATCTCCAGTCGCTTACGCTCCTGGCTCGCCTGCGCGACGGCGAATGTGGTTCCTTGAAGCGATAATTAACAGTGTTGGGCGTTTCGTTGGGCGGCATTTCGTAAGGCAGTGATTTCAGGAAGGCGACCAGATCTTCTTTCTGGCCGAGCGACAAGTCAGAAGTCTTGCCGTGCTGATCGTTCTTGTTGCACGTGGATAGGACATCCATAAGCGTTTTGGCTTTGCCGTGGTGTAAGTACGATGTGTTGCGATAGACACCTAGCAGCGTCGGCGTGTCGTACTTGGGTCCCATTCGTTCGGTGGGGTCGTCGCCGCCGGTGCCGACGTCGTGTAGATTGAAGGGCTTTGCCAGCTTGCTGTCCGTGTAAAACGGGCCGGAGTGACAACTGGCGAAATTGGCTTGTTTGCTGAAGAAAATCTCTTTGCCGCGCGTGGCTTCGTCGGTGAGTTTGCCATCGGCTTTCAGATGTGGTGAAAGCCGAAAGTTAAATGAGTTGGTGTAGATGGCCAAGGCATCGAGGTCTTTCGAACGGCCGGAAGTTTTTTCATCCAGCTCGGTAGGGTGAAAGCCTTTTTTGGCGGCAAGGGCGCCAATGATGAGGCCTCGGGCGCCCATCAACTTGCCACGAATGGTATATTCGAAATCCTGAACTTCATCCCGATCGGCGGACCAGTGCAGCGGATGCGTATGCGCTAACCCGAGCAGCGGCGGTACGCGGCGCAGCCCTTCGGCATTGTGCCAGGTACGGCCATCGGTCAAGCCATCGGGATGGCACGACGAACAGGAGATCCATTTGGCGCCGGAAAGCGTCGCCGATTGAAAGAGCACTTTGCCGCGCACCCATTCCGGCGACTTCGGCGGCGAAGAGACGGCGACCGTCGCCAGTTTGCGCAAGCTTTTGACATCATAAATTGCCACGGCAAAATCGAGCGTGTTGAAGATGTACAGCTCTTTTCCGTCGGGGCTGACACGTACCGCACGCGGGTTCTTCCCGGTCTTGAACGGAAGCCCAAGGCGATCCATTTCGCGATAGTCATCGTCGATGACGGTCGAGACGTTCACATCATCAGTCCCGGCGTAGATGGTGAAGATGGTCTTGCCGTCGGGAGTCAGCGTTGTCTCCCAAGGATTCGCCGTGACGTAGACGCCGTTATAGGTGTCCATCGCAATCGATCGTCGTCGTTTATCGTTGGCATCCTTCGGGGAGCGCAAGTCGCAGATGGTAACTTCGGGGAAAATGGCCCCTCGCCCTTCCGTATGAGTGACGCGCGAGACAATGTGAGTGAGATAGGCTTTCGGCCTTGTGGGATGCAGCACCACGTGCCGGCAAAGATTCTGGGTCGCATGCCCGCTCCAAGTATCGGCCAACTTGCCGGCAATCAGATCAATGGCATGAAGCTTGGCCGAGTAAAAGTCGGTAACGTAAAGCGTCTTTTCATCCTTGTCGATGGCGATGCCGCGCGTCCATTCGCCCGCTTTGATCGTGCGAAGAACCTTGTGTCCAACCAGATCGATCTCGCTAACGAGGCCAGGGTAGTCATGAGAAACGTACGCGCGTTTGCCATCGGCGGTGACGACAACGCCATAGGGTTCATTGTCAACTGCGAGCGTTTCGATCAGTTTCCCTGACTCAGCGTTGACGAAAGCGAGTTTATCCTCGCCGTATAACGTGACGATCGCCAGCGGCCCGTTGGCAATCCAGGAGACTCCCTCAGGATGATGGCCAACAGGGATCTGGTGAAGCACTTGACGCGTTTTCAGATCGACAACCGACACTGAATCGTTGTCGCGATTGGCCACGATCAACGTTTTGCCGTCGGCCGTCACGTCAATCAAGCTGTTCGACGTGACGGCATTGGCATTGGCTAACGTGCAGTGAATCAGAAGCAGAGTGAACAGAAAGCACATGGTCGGCTATCTCCAAACGATTTGCGATGGTCGCTGGCTGTTATTGTAGGCTGATTGCGCCCATAGGCTGGAAATAGTGCATCTCGTACAATGGATGTTTGGGAATTCCGAGCGATCAAGGCGAGCCGAGCAGCGTAAGCTACCGGAGAAAACCCTCAAAAACAACTCCGGTCGCTTACGCTCCCGGCTCGCCGTTGCCAAGATTCAAAACAATTCGGGCAGAGGAGCAGGCCAGACGCATGGATCATTTTACTTACCGCAACCGTATTTTGCATTGCGAAGACGTTCCCGTCGCGGAGCTAGCCGCTAAGTATGGCACGCCGCTTTTTGTCTATAGCCAGGCAACGCTGCTGCATCACTTGAATCAATTGCAGAGCGCTTTTGCACCGGCAGCGCCGTTGATTTGCTACAGCATCAAGACGAATGGCAATACCCATCTGGCCCGGCTCATGGTTGACAAGGGTTCGGGCTGCGATGTGACATCCGGCGGTGAACTCTATCGAGCGCTAGCCGCGGGGTGTCCCGGCGAGCGCATCTGCTTTGCAGGCGTGGGCAAGACCGATGAAGAAATGCGCTACGGCCTAAACAGCGGCGTACGCATGTTCAACGTCGAAAGCGACGCGGAACTACATGCCTTGGGCGATGTGGCCAAGTCATTGGGCAAGGTTGCCCCGGTCGCATTAAGGGTCAATCCCGATCTGCCGCCGAAAACGCATGCGAAGACCGATACGAGCGTCAAAGGCGTCAAGTTCGGTCTCGACATCGACACCATTCTGGAAGTCGCTCAGGGAGTGGTTGGGCATAAGCACCTGCGCGTTCAAGGACTGCACATGCATCTGGGTTCGCCGATTCTCTCCGCTGAGCCATATCGCCAAGGCATCGAAAAGGGTCTGAAGCTGATTGATGCGTTGCGCAAGCAAGGTCATCCGATTGAATACCTGAACATGGGCGGCGGCTTTGGCATCAACTACCGCAAACAGGAAGCCCTGCCCGCCAGCGCCTTCGCGGAGGTGATTCTCCCTGCGGTCAAGCAGGCGAACTGTCAACTCGTACTGGAGCCTGGGCGCTTCATCGTCGGCAATGCGGGCATATTGGTGGGTCGCGTGATCTTCACCAAGGAATCAGGCGGTAAATCGTACATCATTCAAGACGCGGCCATGAACGATCTCATCCGGCCGACTCTATACGATTCGTTCCACCGGCTATGGCCCGTTGCGCCTACTGCCGGGTTGCCAACGCCTCCCGAAGACTACGAAGTTGAAATGCCGAACACTTTCAAACAAAACGTCGTAGGACCGGTATGCGAATCGGGCGACTTTCTGGCGAAGGATCGCTATCTGCCGTCACTCAAGCGCGGCGATCTTCTTGCGGTCTTCAGCGCCGGCGCCTATGGCATGGCGATGAGTTCCAACTACAACAGCCGGCCTCGGGCGGCGGAAGTCCTCGTTACAGGCGGCACACACCGCTTGATCCGTCGCCGTGAGACATATGCCGACCTGATCGCGGCGGAACAGGATTGCACCCCCTGAAAAAGGTGCGTTAATTAAAACAAGATGCGTTAATGAGTTCTGGGAATGAGTGAAATTAAACGTTGACCCTCGGTCTTACCCTCCCCCTTTGGAGGGGGAGGGCAGGGTGGGGGCAGAGCGCTCGCCCACCAACAACTGCCGCGACACCCGCAGCCGTTCCCCCCACCCTGCCCTCCCCCCCGCAAAGCCGGGGGGAGGGTGGGATCTCGATTGGCCAGCATTAGCGGCGACTAACGGAGATCCACCAGTGAGAGTCTGCACGTCAATCGTTAGTCCACTGCTTGTGTCCCTTTTCTGTCTGGGCTCCGCCTACGGACAGGACTTTGAATTCTACAAAAAGCCGACGAACCCGGCCGAGTATTGGCGGGCACTCCAGTTCGAAATCAGCGTTGGTAAGTTTGACATTGCCGCCAACCATCTGAAGGGACTTCTGGACGCCAAGCCATCCGAAAAGGATCTGCTGGAAATTGAGGCGAAATCTGGTCTCGTTGCCTTTCTGCAGTTGCGAAATGTCGAGCGCTGGTCCCGGGCGCCGGAAACGGACAAAGAAGCGCACACCAATGTTGAAACCTTGATCCAATCAGTCAGCGAAGCGCTCAAGAAAGAATTGAGCAATCCCGATCGCATTACCAAGTTTGCCAAGAATCTAACCGCTACGCCGGAAGAGGCAGCTTTCGCGCTGAAAGAATTGACGCGCTCCGGGGTGGCCGCCATTCCCGTGTTGATCGATTTGCTCCGCGCTAATCAGCCGGCCGACCAACGTTCAGGAATTCTCGAAGCGCTGCCAGCCTTCGATATTTCCGTCGTTCCCGCGTTAGTCGCATCACTGGATGCCAGCGAGGCGACACTGAAGATCGAACTGCTCGACGCCCTCCGCAAGCGGCAAGATTATCTGACTTTTTCGTCGCGTGTCGAAACCGACTTGATGCCTTACCTGTGGTATTTGTCGGCGCCGTTGCCGAAAAATCCAGAGTTGCTGCGCAAGAAAGCGAGCGAAATGCTGGTTGGGTTATTGGGCCAGGATCCTAATGCCGACCGCATTGAAGAACACCGTCTACCGCAATATCGGCTGACGCAGATTGCGCAGACGTTTCTCAATCACCAAGCGCGCTTCAACACTCCCGACCAGGCAGCCATCTGGAAATGGGATGGCCGAGCGCCGGTGCTGACGCCGATGAGCCTCTCCGATGCCGAGGAATACTACGGCCTGCGCTATCTGCATTGGGCCCTGGAGATGCAAAGCGACTATCGCGATGCGCAGAAAACTTTTCTAACCTTGGCGCTGGACAAGCACTTTGCCCGCGCGGGCGCCGACACGCCGTTGAACAAGAGTTCCCCGAGTCTCTACGCCATATTGGCGACGGCCCCTTATGACTTGCTGACCGAGTTAATTGAAAGTTATTTGGCCGGCAAGCGTTTGCCTTCGGCAGTGGCATTGATTGAAGTGCTGGGCGATCGACGTGAAACGCGGGCCATCCGGCCGAGTGAAAAGTTAGGCGCCGCGGCTGAGGCCCGTTCTTCTTTGCTCTTGAGAGCGCTCGATTACCCGGATCGGCATGTTCGTTTTGCGGCCGTCGATGCAATCTTGAAATCGCCGGGGCCGAACGTGCATCAGCGGGCAGCAACGATCGTGAAGATTCTGGCCGGCTATTTGCAGGCGGACGCTGTTGACGATGGCGGCAAGCCGCGTGCCCTTATTGGCGACCCGGACCGGGTGCGGGCCGAGCTGCTCGCCGGCGTGTTGCGTCAGACCGGCTTTCGAGTGGAAACGCTGCGGACGGGACGAGAACTTATCCGTCGGCTCCAAACGCGAGCGGATGTCGATCTGATCGTGCTCGATCACCATATCCCCGATCCGTTGTTCGCCGGCACGATGGCTCAATTGCAGGCTGACTTCCGCATTTCGGACGTGCCGATTGCCGTCGTTGCTTCCCCCGATAAGCCGACCACGGCTCATCCCATCACCCTGTTGGGTCGGCTGGCAGCGCTGTCGGCTGCACATGAACATGTTGAGAACGCCAAAGCACAAAGGCGCGATTTCGAATCGGGTCGCGAACTCCCCGCCAATCGCTTCAAGCAAAGGCTGGACACGCTTCGAAGGTCAGTTGAATCCGCCGGAATTGCCGTCTCCGCCGACGTCGAAGATCGGCTTGAGTTCCTCACCTATTTGACCGCGCCGGTTGGCGAGATGGCGCTGCCGCTCGAACTCACGCCGCGCCCGTCTCTTCTTGCCGCCTGTTGATCGCATCAATCGGATGCGCGCGCTAATCAACGACCCCAAGAGAGGCCATATCGCGGCTGGAGAATCGCCTTTCGTCAACAATCAGGAGTTGACTCCCGCGCTTGCTGAAGTAGTCGCACGCCAAGAACTAGCGGCCCCAGCTGACGAGATGAATCTGGCCCAGATCATTTGGCGGATCATGCAGGAAGGCCAAGTTGATAAAGACGGCAAGGTCTTGCAACCGCCGTTGCCGGGGGTTTCGATTCGGCACCTGGCCGTCGAGGCCCGCGCCACACGTCTGACCAAAGGGATGAAAAACGTTCGCGTCATCCCTGAAGTCTTCACACCCGATGCCGTGCGCGATGAACTGCAAGGCCTTTTCGTGATGCAAGATCCGAAACAAGTTGAAGCGGACCGGAAGAGCCATGCAAAAGCGGCCATGGAATGGCTGCACAAGATGGCGACCGGCGAACTGGCCGGCTATCCATTCGCCGATGCCGAAGCGAGCCTGCGGCAGGCGCTGCAGAACCCCGAGTTGGCTGCGCTGGCTGTCGATGCAGTTGCTCGCTTGCCCGGCAAAGATGCCCAGCAGGACATTGCCAACGTGGTCCTCGGACAACTCGACCCGGCTATACGCCTGTCAGCGACCGATGCCCTGATCAAGCACATCCAGGGACGCGGCAAGATGCTCAGTGAGCCGCAACTTCTCATGCTCTTGGAGAAGCCGGCCACCGAGGCTGACCCGCAAATTCGCAGTCGATTACTCGACCTTCGCGGCATCCTGCAAACCGACTCGAAAGAAACCGGCCTCCGCCTGCTCGAATTCACTCCAATGCCGCCGGCGCCGCCCGGGGAAGCAAAAGAGAAGAAGGAAGAGCCGAAGAATTAAACAAATACACGGACAGTTGCCGTAGCCGCATTCGCCAGAATGCGGGCTCTTGAACCCGCATTCTGGCGAATGCGGCTACGAGACACCTCTTGTTCGTAGATGTTCGCAATTGATCAGGAGTCAAGCATGTCAAACACCACCTCCATGCGGCGAACTTCGCGGCAGGCAGTCACTTTCTGGAGCGGCGTAATCGTTCTTTTGCTCTTCACGGCCGTCGGCGTTGTTTTCGCGATCAGGCAGCCAAACTCGGCAAAAGACCATGTATTCCGTTCAACTGAAGCCGAAGATTTTCAAACCGTGGACCCGTCGCTTTCACAAACGCCAATAGCGCCAGCGCAGCAAGCGCGCATTACAAAGCAACCCACTTTGAGTAAGGAGAAAATCGTCGTGATGCCTCGGTTGCTCGATAGAACGTTGCCGGTTGAAACCGCGCCAGGTCTAATGAAATTGCAACTTTCGGCAACTCTTGGGCCAACTGGTCGGAGAAGCATGCCAATAGATGAAGCGTCGATTCGCGAGAGCAAAGTGGCTAGCGCGCGGTTGTTGACGACGGAGGCGCCGGGGCGATAGTAGCCGCATCGCGTTCAGCGAGGTTCCGGCAAGCCGAGCAGCGTAAGCTGCCGGGTTCTTTCGAAGCACCCGGCAGCTTACGCTGCCCAGCTCGCCTCCGAAAAATTGACAGTTGCTTGTCGCCTGCTCCTCACTTCACCACCAACATCGAAGCAGAAGCGGCAGGTAGTACAAGTTTGATGACGCCCGCGATTGCCGCGCCTTCGTAAGGAACTTCAACGACGCGTCCCGAGACTTGATCGAAGCGCCAGATGCGCAAATTCCCTTTCATTCCGGTCGCTTCGAGTTTCAGTTCGCACGATCCGCCAAGGCACTTATTGATGGCTGCGATGGTAATGGCGCCATCCGCACGCCGGGCGGCATGAATCGCCAGGTCGGGATGGGCGCTGGCGGCTACCAGCGTTCGGTCGCCGAAGCGGCCGCCTTCGCCATCGTAGTTGCGGAAGAGTTGCCAGGCGAGATTTTGCGTTCCTTCAGGGGTGTGCCAGATAAAAGCGAGATCGACCTTTTCGTGCGCGAGGATGCCGAAGAGATCGGCTTGGGCCAACCCGCCGGTGATATTGTCTCCCCCGCCAAAGTTATATTCGCCAAGAGCCATTTGCATGCCCGGATTGTGTTTTTCAATCCATTGACGTACTCGGCGAATCACTTGCGTTGGCTGGCGGTCGGCGGTATTGCGGATCCACGATTCTTGAGTGTAGCTCGGATCCCATAAATCGCGCGTGGAGCGCAATCGTAGTTCATTTAGCGGGACTTCCATCCCCTTGCCCTGATAGGGGTTCTTTCCGCCCGATTCACTCTGCGGATACCAGTGGAAGTCAAATACATCGATCAAAGGCCGGCCATGAGTAATCTTGTATTGCCCACACTGTTGAATGAACCATTCGGCTAGCGGGATTCGGCTATGCGCCGATGGTCGGGCTGCGAAGCGTAATGGTCTTCTCCTTCGTCCTTGGCGGAGAAAAAGAGATCATTCCAGCCCCAACTGCAAAAGCCGGCAACTTTCGCCTGCGGGTCAGCCTGCTTGATCGCTTCAGCATAGCGAACCGTGCGCTGCCAGAGTTCGTCGTATCCTAAAGGCTCAGCGCGAACGTCGCGATGCGTCTTATGCCAGAGCATTGGTTCATTATCGAGCACCCAATAGCGAGGTTGATCGTCGCTTGTCTGCCGGGCGACGAAGGATACTGCCTCGGCAATGAATTCAGACCCTATAGGAATCGAGCTGTCCTGCGGATCATTACCGCGTATCGGCTGGCCGTCGGGTTTAATTCCATTACCGATATCCGCATGGCCCGGCTCACTTTGCTTTTGCGCACCGTATTTGTGGACCGAGAAGCCGTACGACGAATTGTCTTTCGCGACCCAGCCTAGCATGGGAAGCGTGAGATAGGCCATCCCGCCACGAGCTTGCGCTTGACGTGTCCGGGCTGCATAAGCGGAATCGGCCAGATTGCGGATAGGCGCGGCGCGGTTCTTGAAATACCAGTCTTGAGCGCCGTTGTCCGCGTTGATCTTCCAGTTGTAACGCGAAGTCGTGTTCCCGCCCCAACGGGTTATCGGGATGGCGAACTCGCGAAGTTTTGCTTCAGGAAGGTTGCACACGCCGTAGATGCCATCGTTGATGGCGTGGCCCGGCGCCGTCAAGTCAACCACGGCGTTGGCCTTATAGCTCGTCTGATCGAAGAAACTCGGCAGGGCCAGCAGTTCCGAAGTAA
The DNA here is from genome assembly GCA_963718635.1 of uncultured Planctomycetota bacterium. Classification (GTDB taxonomy): domain Bacteria; phylum Planctomycetota; class Planctomycetia; order Gemmatales; family Gemmataceae; genus JAIOQJ01. The sequence goes on from OY970367.1 coordinate 2,410,265, forward strand.
AGCTGATGCGGTCAATCTGAATGGAAGCCCGCTGTGGGCCGGTGTTGGAGAAGTCGATGCCCCAAATCCGATCGAGACGCAGAGGCTTGTTCAGGGTGAATTTCGCCAACGGCAGGACTACGCGCCGCCATGTGCGGTCAATGGTTTTGACGCCGCCATCGCCGACGACTTGGAGTGAGTTGCCCGTCGCTTCGCTTCCTTCGCCCTTCAAATTATCCACCAGGGAAACAAACAGATCGAGCTTGCTCACGTCGCCAAGCTGGCGGATGTGGAAAACGAGTGCGGTAAAGTGCGAAACATCGTCGCAGGCGTCCGCCGGATACCATCCCTTCCAGTTCAGCCCGCAACCGCGATAGCCTTCACCGTCGAGATGAATGGTAAGCGCTCCACCTTTGCCGTCGAGCCCGCTGTTGGGCGGGTAGTCGATCCGGCCCTTCTTCCCCAAATTAGCCCAGGTCTGTCCATAAGGTTGGACGCTGTTCCAGACGACGAGTTCCTTCTCTTCGTTAGAGGCAGCGCTGGCAGCGGAGGGATTTTCGCGATAACGGAAGAAGGCGCCGACCGAGACCCCGGCCAGGATGAGAACGACCATTTCGCGAAAGCTACGTTTCATCGGCGATTCCCAAGCGGTCGTATGAACGACAGGCGCAGTTGACAAAAGCTAGTACACGTTCGGGGTTTCGGCAACCGGAAAGGCGGATAGCTGGGTGCGCCAACTCTTTGCGGCAATCCTGGCGAGCGGCGCGGCGTAAGCCCCGCCGTGGGTTCGGAACCACGGCGGGGCTTACGCCGCGCCGCTCGCCAGAATCCGTTTGCGCACCCACCGTCTGCAAAGCCAATACGGAATCCTTTCCCCAATTAAACTCTCGTGACTGCCCGTTGCCAACTGCGCAAGCCGCAGAGAAGCACGCAATCCTGTTGTGCTAGTAGTCTTATTTTGCGTAAACGGCACAATCGTTAGGTTCGAATTGTTTATTCGAGCGGCCTTGCCACGAAACCAGGGTTCTTGCCGGTTTTCGGGCAAACGCTTTTTTGCCCGAAAATTCCTGTTGAACTTAAAGAATCTCAACTATTCGACGAAGATCCAGTTCACCGCGATTATTATTCACCAGAGCCGGGAGATACCGTAAGCATCGAATAGCGGATCGATGGAAACAAGCCGCTACCCCGCTTGCGAGCGGGGTGGCGGCGAATAAATAACGACTTCGTTTCTGGCGACGAACGTTCGCTCTGCCCCGGCGAGATGAGGAGAGGTGGGCGCGAAGACAAGTTAACTTTTTTGGCGCGCCTAAGCTATGAAGTGGCCCCACGAGACTGTGGCCAGCGAAAGCCGACTCTCTCTCTTAGATTAGCCGGATGCAAGTCCCTTCCGGAAATATTTCCGGAAGGGACTTTGCGAGAAAATCGTGGGAAAACGGACGACGTTTCGTAGCCGACGCCCTAGCGACGCAAGACTGCTCGATAATCAAACAACTGACGTTCAGTTAGTTGTCATTGTGCCGGACGCTTGGGGAAAGATTTCCCCAAGCGGAACCCCGAGAAAATCGCGGGAAAACGCGCGGCGAGAATGCGAACCCACGTTAAGCCAAGGCAAGTGGTGTGTTTTCCATGTGCGAAGTTTCCGACCGTATTGATGTTCGTTTTCGGCTTGATGGATAAGACGATAAAAGTCTGCTTCAACGCCGTGGGTAATTAGCGCCTCAAGCTCAAAGAAAAAACCTACCGGGGTTTGGCCTTGCGTTTGCATTTCGCAAGGACTCCTTGGCGGATGAAATAGTATGTCGAGATAGGAAAGTGCCTTATGTCGGTTCCGATTGAAGATTACGCGATGATCGGCGATTGCTATACAGCTGCGCTGGTTAGCAAGAACGGGTCGATCGATTGGCTCTGCCTGCCGCGATTCGATTCGAGCGCCTGCTTTGCCGCGCTGCTCGGAACCACCGCGCATGGCCGTTGGCTGCTGACGCCAGCAGGCGAAGTCAAGTCCGTGCGACGCCGTTATCGCGACGGCACGCTCGTTCTCGAAACCGATTATGAAACGGCCAATGGCGCGGTCACGGTTACCGACTGCATGCCGGTGCGCGTCAAAGCACCTGATGTGGTGCGCGTCGTTGAAGGCAAGCGGGGCCAAGTGCGTATGCGCATGGAGTTGGTCATCCGCTTCGATTATGGTTCGATCGTTCCCTGGGTGCAACATATCGAAGGCGGCATTTCCGCCATTGCCGGGCCAGATCGGCTTGTGCTTATCACTCCTGTGCCGTTGCATGGAGAAGGTTTCACCACCGTTGCCGACTTTGTTGTGAATGCCGGCCAGCGCGAATCGTTCACGCTCATTTGGCATCCTTCGCACGAAGAGATGCCGGCGCCGATCGATCCCTGGTGGGCCATTCTCGGCACGGAGAAATGGTGGCGCGAATGGTCCGACCGCTGCACTTATCGCGGCGAATGGCGCGACGCAGTTGTTCGCTCGCTCATTACGCTGAAGGCACTGACTTATGCTCCAACGGGTGGCATTGTCGCCGCGCCGACGACATCGTTGCCTGAACATCTGGGCGGCGTTCGCAATTGGGATTACCGCTTCTGCTGGCTCCGCGATGCGACGTTTACGCTCTTTTCACTTCTTAAAACAGGCTACATGGAAGAGGCCCGCGCTGGCGCGCCTGGTTGATGCGCGCCATCGCCGGCAGTCCCGCAGAAACGCAAATTCTCTACGGCATCGCGGGCGAACGACGGCTACCGGAAATGGAACTCGATTGGCTGCCCGGCTATGCCGGCTCGCGCCCGGTGCGGATCGGCAATGCCGCCTCTAAACAATTTCAACTTGATGTTTACGGCGAAGTGCTCGATGCGCTTTACCATGCCCGCATTCTCGGTTTGGAGCCGCTGGCAGATGCCTGGTCGAACGGGCGAGCGCTCGTTGACTTTGTCGAATCAGCCTGGCAACAGCCGGATGAAGGCATTTGGGAAGTACGAGGCCCACGCCGGCACTTTACGCATTCAAAGGTCATGGCCTGGGTCGCCATCGATCGCGCGGTGAAAGCCGTTGAACGCTTCGGGCTCGAAGCGCCGGTCGAGCGTTGGAAAAAAACGCGCGATGCTATTCACGCTCAAGTCTGCAGCGAAGGATTCAACAAGGAGATTGGCTCGTTTGTGCAGTCTTATGGTTCGACGGAGCTGGACGCCAGCCTGCTGATGATTCCTCTCGTCGGCTTTCTGCCCGCCAGCGATCCGCGCATTCATAGCACGGTGGCGGCCATCGAGCGCGGGCTCATGTCCGATGGTTTTGTCGCCCGCTATATCCCACACGAATCGGTCGATGGCCTGCCTGCCGGCGAAGGGACGTTTCTCCCCTGCACCTTCTGGTTGGCCGACAATCTCCATCTAATCGGCCGCGAGAAAGATGCACGCCGGGTTTTTGAAAAACTGCTGGGCCTCTGCAACGATGTCGGTCTTATATCAGAGGAGTACGACACCATCACCCGCCGTCTCGTTGGCAACTTCCCGCAGGCGTTCACGCACGTCGGCCTGGTCAACACGGCACTGAACCTGTCGCCCGTGGAAGGACCTGCCGACAAGCGGCCGAATTGTTGAGCGAGAGTTGTTTAGCACAGGAGGGTAGCCAGTGCTTGCGGAGCGCTTGCAGGCCGAAGAAGAGTTTCACGATCGGCAGGCGAGCGAGCGCTCGGCCTATTTCGCTCAACATGTTGCACAACTCATTTTTAGTGACGAAGAGTACCTCGATCACGAAAGCTGGATTCAACCGGCCTTTGCCAAGCTTGGCGATGTCCACGGCAAGCAGGTGCTTGACTACGGCTGTGGACATGGAATGGCCGCCGTCGTACTGGCACGAAGAGGGGCGATTGTCAGCGCTTTTGATCTCTCTTCCCGCTATGTCGATGAAGCGCAAATGCGGGCCCGTGCGAACGGCGTGGCACTCGATTTTCGCGTGGCCAATGCCGAGGAACTGCCCTACCCCGCCCGGAGTTTTGATGCGGTATGGGGCAACGCCATCCTGCATCATCTCGATTTGCCGCGGGCCGGCCGAGAGTTGTTTCGCATCCTGAAACCCGATGGAATTGCCGTCTTTTGTGAACCGTGGGGCGGCAACCCGCTGTTGAATTGGGCGCGTCGCCGGCTTCCCTATCGCGGCAAGGGACACACGCCCGACGAGCGTCCCTTGCGCTTAAGCGACCTCGAGCCATTGCGCCAAGTCTTTTCTCGCGTCGATGTGCAGGGCTTCCAACTGCTCCGGATGCTGGGGCGTGCCATTGGCCATTCACCGGCACTGGAGCGGCTGCACCGATGGGACACGGCCCTGTTGCGGCGTTTGCCGTTTCTCGAAAATTGGTGTCGTTACATGGTGATTGCACTACGGTCCTGATACGATTGTCTTTGCAACCATGAGCGTCAATCAACCGAAACCGAATCCCACCAAGCCGAGCGCTGATCGCGGCACGCATTCGGCGCTTGCGCTGTTGATCGTGGTTCCTTTCGCGCTGATCGGCTTTCGCTGGTTCAACGAATGCCATCGCACGCATCCGGCTGAGCTGCGCTCCGAGTCACAAGCAAGCCATCCGATCGAACTCAACCACGCCAGCCGCTCGGAGTTATTGCAGCTTCCGGGCGTGGGGCCCGGCCGTGTCGATAAGATCCTTGCCTATCGCGAAGCTCATGGCGGCTTTCAACGGGTCGAAGATCTGCGGGGCGTCGAAGGCATCGGTGATATCACTTTGCAGCCCTGAAGCCTCATTTGCAGGTTGAAGCTTTGAAGGAAACAGCAGACGAACCAGCCCGCCTAAGCCGAAAGCCGGCGCCGGAATCCGTCAAGACCGCCGGCGCCAAGAAGGCGCTCCCGGAAGGCCCAATCGACTTGAATCAGGCCGACATCGCGGACTTGCAGCGCTTGCCCGGCATCGGCGCCGGCCTGGCGCAGCGCATCGTCGACGAACGCGATCGACGCCCCTTTACCAAGGTCGATGACCTCCGCCGCGTCAGCGGCATCGGCGTCAAACGGCTTGAGCAAATCAAGCCTTATGCGAAGGTGGCGGAGTGAAGGGGAGCGGCGCCGCGGCTTCTGGAAATGTTTCCTGAATATTAACCGTTAGCCTTTTTTCCCCTGCTGACTGCGAACCGTTCGAAGTGGTAACGTTACCACTCGAGTGTGAACCGTTCACATTTTCACGTCCCATCTCTTCTATCGGATAGAGATTTATTCTCAGGTGGAGAGCAAGAAAAAGGAGTCGGGAGCTCCCGACCCCTTTTTCTTCCCCCCTTAGCAACATGGATAATCGGCGGTATTCAGTCGACGTCGCGAGCGAAGTCGGCCATAAGCTGTGGGGCGGCGGTGTCGAAGCCAACGACGTCTAACATGCCGCCGTCGCCGGGGTCGGCGATGGTGAAGCCGGTCGAGGTCATGCCGACGACCGCCATTTTTGCCGGGATGTTCATCGCCTTGCGATATTGCTGCAAAGCCTGGCAGGGATGAATGCTCCCATGCCACGTTTCGCAATCCGTAAGGATCACGAACATATCCACGGCGATACGCTTCTCCGTCGCGTACAGCATTGGCAGGGCGCAGTCCGTGCCTCCCATCGGCAGTTGCCGCATGGCGCTGGCGACGTCGTCCAACCGTTGACGCGGCGAGATCGTCAACGGCGTGATGCCGCTGGGATAGCCGGCATGCATCGACGATCGCGCGCACATGCCGTTGGCCGTGAATGCGACGAACTGGTGCAGCGGTTCGACAGCGGCGGTCACCAAGGCCAGCGCCGCCGTGGCGATTCGCGGCGTAAGACCCGGAACGCCGGCAATCGATCCGCTGTCCATCGACCCCGATACGTCGAGCGCCAACAGCCAGCGCTTGCCAGTCGATTCGACGTTGCCGAACGATGCGTAAAACGCTCGGTCGAGCGCGTCGACGATCGCGGGAACTGGCGTCCACGTATGTTTGCCCCGTTCGCCTCGGCCGGCTTGATACGTCAGCATGGCAGCCAAAATCGCGACCGGATGAACCCGCGATTTTCGCAGCCGTTCGACATTGCCCAACCCGGCTACGACATCGGCGCGTTCCTTCCGACATGGGCGCCAGCAGTCCCACGCGCGTCATGGTCGCCAGATTGCGGATCATCGCCGTCATCGGCATCTCCTCGAGCAGGGCGGCCCAGACTTCCTGACTATTCAGCGCCTGCGTTGGCAGCATTTCGCGCGTCAGACCGAATTCACGGACGAATTGGGCCGCGAGTTCCGGCGTGCGTTTCAGCCGTTCGAACGCCCAGATGCGCCGGAGAGTTTCTTCCGGATGGGGCTTGTCGCCAACGCCTTCCCAGCCTTTTTCCGCCCAGTACTGTACGTCTTTGGCCAGGCCTTTGCTTCGCAGGTGGCACAGGTGCATCAAGTCCTTGTGCGACCAACCGTCTCGTTGCTGATACTTCAGGACCTGATAGGCCATGTCCTCGGGCTTCTTGCTCGCGTACCAGTTGGCGATCGCGCGGCGCAGACCGCGGCCCCAGCCGCGCAGTTCGTGGCAGGTCGCGGCGAACTGAAACAGGTGCGTGCCAATGCGGCAGACCGCCGGCACGGCCGCGAGCGCAGCAGCTTTCGCTTCGGGCTTGCCTTGAGAAGCGATCGGCGCCAGCGCGAAAATGGCAGGATCGTTTTTCGGCGCCCGGCCTGCCTTGCTAATGGCGACGATCTGCGCTCGACCGCGCGGTCCGGATCGACCTCGGCGCAGCGCAGCACGCCGGCGGCATTCTCGATCGTCAGCTTGCATCGCTCGCGTAATAGGTTGGGCCATCGGCGCCCAAGATCAGGAAACGATCGAGCCGAGCCCAATCGTCGAGCACGAAGGCGAAGCCGCCGCCGGAATTCGGAACCATCTGCTTGCCGGGAATCGGTTCGCTCTGGGGAGTTTGTTTGGCGGCAACGTGCTGAGCGTATTTCGTGCTCATGGGCATCCTCGAAAAGAGAGAAAGAGACGGGCAAGGAACGGTCTGGGACGATGGTGTCGAAACCATCCAGGCTTTCGCCTGTCGACCAAAGATAACCCAAAACCAGCGGCCCGTCAGGAATGGGAACGGGATTCGAACCCGCGACCGATAACGATCAACAAGCAGCCCGTTGCCGGGCAAGTATTAGTGACCGCGCGTCTGCCACTGAGCTACCCCATTCATCAAACATCAAAACTTGTTTTATCAGGCTGCCAGCATGGAAAAAACATCTGCTGATCAGGAATGGGGACGGGATTCGAACCCGCGACCTCTTCATTATGAGTGATAACGATCAACAAGCGGCCCGTTGCCGGACGAGTATTAGCCGACCGCGTTTAGCGCTCTACCGCTGAGCTACCCCATTCATCGAAATTGAGCGAACAAGGATACGTTTCAGCATTTTTATCTCCCAAGGATAACGCTGAAAACTTCGGCTCGCTCAGTGGAAACGAAGGGGGTCGAACCCTTAACCCCCTGCTTGCAAGGCAGGTGCTCTCCCGATTGAGCTACGTCCCCAGATTGACGGATAAAAAGTGCGGCTTGGAAGTTGCCGAAGCAACCCTTTAGCAGAGGGTAACCAAACCACGTCGACCCGTCAGCGGAAGGAGAGGGAGTCGAACCCCCAAGGGCTTTCGCCTCGCTTGTTTTCAAGACAAGTGCCGTCGCCAGTCGGCTTGGCCTTCCGAATGCAGTCGCATTATATGACGTGGCTAGCAACAAATAGGTTCACGAAAGAGCCAAGAAAACAGGGCAGCGTAGAATGGCATTAACTTAAGCTTTAAATCACGCCGCTTTGGGTAGTTAAACCGGTAAAGCGAACACCCTGAAAGGGTGCAGGAGTGCTGCGATGCAAAGCTTCCAGCGCTCTTTCAGAGCGCTGGAAAAGCTGCGAAGCGTACCCTGGGCGGCGCGAGCGCTTGCCCTCGGCTGGGGTCCATCAGGCCTTCGGCCTGCAAGTGGTCGGCATCAAAACGCCACTGGAACGTGTGAAGTTGTCGCCTCATCCGCCAATACCCAATCCCCAACGCCCCGCCCAACTCATATCTTTTCATCAGGAACTCGCTTCAGGCAGGATGCGCCTTCTTTCATTCGCGTCGATTGCTGAAAGCTGAAGGCCGATGTCCACACCGATGATGCAGCAGTACCGAGACGCCAAGGCTCGGCATCCGGGGATGATGCTGCTTTTCCGGATGGGCGACTTTTACGAGACCTTCGAAGAAGATGCCGAGCTTCTTTCCCGCGTGCTCGGCCTGACGTTGACGAGCCGGGATAAGTCGATCCCGATGGCGGGCTTTCCGCACCATTCGCTCGAAGGCCATCTGCGCAAGCTGTTGCAACTGGGCCATCGGGTGGCCGTCTGCGATCAAGTTGAAGATGCAGCCCTCGCCAAGGGTTTGGTGAAGCGCGAAGTGACGCGCGTCGTCACGCCCGGCACCATCACCGAAGATGAACTGCTCGACCCCCGGCAGCCAAACCATCTGGCAGCGCTCTATCCATCAAAGAACGCTTATGGGTTGGCCTGGGTCGAACTTTCCACGGGTGAATTCTTTGCCGGCGATGTTCCGCCCGATCGACTGGCCGATGAGCTCAACCGCTTGAGTGCGGCCGAGTGCCTGCTGTCGCAAAGTGAAATCGCCAAGCTCGATAGCAAGATGCGGCCTCGATGCTGCCGAAAACATTGACGGGTGGACCCGACTGGACCTTCGACGCCAACACCGCGAAAGAGACGCTGCACAAGCATTTCGGCGTGCTTTCTCTAAGTGGCTTTGGCTTCGACGACAATCAACCCTGCCTGGTAGCTGCTGGCGGCTTGCTCATCTATTTACAGCAGACAATGAAGGCAAGTCTCGCCCATTTGCGCCAGTTGAAGACTTTCCGCACCGAACAGTTTCTACGCGCTTGATGAAGTGACTCGGCGTAGCCTGGAACTGACCCGAACTCTGCGCGACGGGCATCGCGATGGCTCCTTGCTTGGCGCGATGGATCGTACCGTTACGCCGATGGGCGCACGGTTGCTTCACGATTGCTTGTTAGCGCCGCTGGCCAGTCGTGAGCCGATCGAAGCCCGGCTCAATGCCGTCGATGAACTGGTGAAGGAACATTCGCTGCGGAGCGACCTGCGCGAACTGCTGAAAGCCGTACACGATCTGCAACGGCTGACTGCGCGGATCTCGACGGGGCGCGCCAATCCCAAAGATCTGGCGGCCGTCGCGCGTACGCTCAGGCTATTACCGAAATTCAAAGCGAGAATCACCGGTCGTAAAGCGAAGTTGTTGGCCGACCTCGAAGGCCGGCTTGAACTTTGCCACGATCAACGCGAATTGCTCGACAAAGCGTTGGTGGACGATCCGCCTTATAAAGCCAATGAGGGTGGCGTGATCCGCGAGGGGTATCATGTCGAACTCGATGAACTTCGCAAGCTTGCCAGCGAAGGCAAATCGTGGATCGCCCGCTATCAAGCGCAGGAAGTAACGCGCACGGGTATCACCAGTCTCAAAGTCGGTTTCAACCAAGTTTTCGGCTACTACATCGAAATAACGCACGTTCACTCGGCCAAGGTGCCGGCCGACTATATCCGCAAACAGACGCTTAAAAATGCCGAACGCTACATCACGCCGGAGCTCAAAGAGTACGAAGAGAAAGTTCTGACGGCCGAAGAACGCAGCCTTACTTTGGAACTCGAACTCTTCGCCAAGCTGCGCAACTTGATAGCCGCCCAAACAGCACGCCTTCTGGCGACCGCCGACGTGCTGTCGCAGATCGATTTTCTGGCGGGCTTGGCGGAACTTGCTGCTTCGCGCCAATACGTTCGGCCTATGCTCTGCGATGAGCCGATGTTGGAACTGCGCGAGGGCCGGCATCCGGTGTTGGATCAATCGCTGCCGCCGGGCACGTTCGTCCCCAATGATGTTTGTTTTGGGCCGGAAACAGGAATGTTTTGGCTCATCACCGGGCCGAACATGTCCGGCAAGAGCACCTTTATCCGGCAGGTGGCGCTGCTGACGCTGATGGCCCACGTCGGCAGCTTTGTGCCCGCCAAGACTGCTAAAGTCGGCATTACCGATCGGATCTTCACGCGCGTCGGCGCCAGCGATGAACTGAGCCGGGGCTTAAGCACCTTCATGGTCGAGATGACGGAAGCGGCCAATATTCTGAACAATGCGACGAAGGCGAGTCTCGTTATTCTCGATGAAATTGGCCGAGGCACGAGCACCTACGATGGCGTTTCACTTGCCTGGGCTATTACGGAATATCTGCACGATACGGTGGGCGCCCGCAGTCTCTTTGCCACCCACTATCACGAATTAGCTCAATTAGCGGAATCACTCAAATGTTTGCGAAATTACAATGTGCAGGTGAAGGAACTCGATAAGGAGATCATCTTCCTGCACAAGATTGCGCCGGGCAACGCCGAGCGAAGCTATGGCATCCATGTCGCTCGGCTGGCAGGCGTGCCTGAGAGTGTGCTGCAAAGAGCCGAAGACGTGTTGGTCGAGCTGGAAGCCCGGCATCAACTTCCGCAATCGCAAAGCCGGCGCATCGTCGTGCCGCCGGAGCGTGCGCAAGAAAAAGAAGCCGGGGCAGGGGGAGAGCCTTTTTGGCGGCGAGTCGGCGGAGAAGGCCGAATAGGCGTGGGGGGCGCTGCAATCGACACACTAACTCGGTGCGTTAGCGAGTTTCTGTTTGCGTCTTGCCAATCATAACGCTAACGCTTCGGTGATTGCCTCGCTGACGCGTCGGGTTAGTGTGAAGGCGTTGTTTCAGAGCTTAATTGCACGTATAAGCTTCTTCTCCGGTCGCTCACGCTCCCGGCTCGCCTTACGAACTTTGTATTTGCGTCGTTTCGCGAGTATCATGCGTAGGAAGAAGGTCAATCGTCAAAGAAGCCTGCCATGCAATATCTCATCGATGGATACAACCTGCTTCATGCCATCGGTTGGGCGCCGGCACGCGGCGTTTCGCTGCAGCGTTCGCGCTGTGCCTGCTCGATTGGCTGGCCACTGAACTGCAGGATCGGGTGGAGAACGTCTCGGCCGTCTTCGATTCCGCGCAAGATTGGGGTGGCAACGAAACGATTCATCGGGGCATTCATCTCCGTTTTTGCGCGGCGAGACGGCCGATGATCTCATCGAAAAAATTATCCGCGATGAACCCTTGCCTGCCACCTTAACGGTTGTGTCGAACGATCATCGGCTGCAGCAGGCCGCTCGACGCCGAGGCTGTGTTTCCTGGAACTGCGGCGACTATCTCGATTGGATCGTCGTCGGCAAGAAGAAGACGGTTGTCAAAGCAGCGGCAGTGGACGACAAGCCAGTTGACGTATCCGCCGATGAGATGGCCCAATGGCTGCTTGCATTCGACGAGCGCATACGGCAACGGTAAGTTTGCTCCTTCGCGTTACTTCAATCGAGAAATTGCCATGCTTCATCTGTGCCAATCCATTTCGTTGGCGGCGGCTTTGTGCGTCATCGCGGCTGTTCCTCCCGCGTTGCTGGCTCAAGCGCCGAAGAGAAAGCACTGCCGAAGGGCAAAGGCAATCTGGCTACGCCCGATCCGCTCGAGCTAAAGCCTGGGGAATCGCTATCGTTTATGACGCCGGTGGTACGGCCTGCACCCATCAAAGGCGCGGCGCAGTTGGACCATCGAAACCAAACTGCATCGCGGTTCACCCAGCTCGTTGAGCGTCAGCCCGGATGGTACGATCCTCGCCACCGGCGGCCACGATGGCATCATCCGCGTGTGGGACACAACCAACGGCAAGCTGCTGCGCGTTTTGGTGGGGCACGATTCGTCGGTGCATGGCGTCGCTTTTTCACCCGATGGCAATTTCTTGGCTTCAACCGGAAGTTTCGACCTGACCGCGCACGTTTGGAATGCCAAAACGGGAATGCCCTTGCGCGTGCTGAAAAAACATAAAGGCCATACTTCGGGCGTCTATTGGTCGCCGGACAGCGCGACTTTAATTGTCACCGGTGGGGATAGTGCGTTCGCGACCATTTGGGATCCGGCAAACAACCGGCAGATTCGTTCGATTGAAATCGGCATGTCCATCGAGGGCGCCGCCCTTTCGCCGGATGGCAAGCTCTTTGCATTTGCAACGCCGAACGGCGCGTCGATTTGGAAGACGGCCGACGGCTCGAACGTTGGGCAGATCAGGGTAGCGGGAAACAAAGCGTTTGCGGTTGGCTGGTCCCCCGACAGCAAAAAGCTTTTGGTAGGCGCGACGAAGACAGTGGACGTGTGGGATGTCGAAGGCAACAAATTAGTAAATAGCCTGGGAGGCACCGGCAGGGCTGTCGCCTGGTCTCCCGATGGACTGATGATTGCCACGAGTTACGGTGTCACCACTCAACTCTTCGATGGCGTAACCTTCGCGCCGCTGCGCAACGATGCCGTGCCTGCCCTGGCCTTAGATTGGAATAAAAAGAGCGGTGTGCTAGCAGCTGTCTCGCCTCAAAATGCCTACATCGTTGATGCGAAAGACGAGAAAAAGAACCGCTCTTTTCCGGTGGGAGAAGGGAGTTCGATGCTCTGGTCGCCGGGTCGGCCGATCGTCTCGGGCATCGATGATACGACTCTAAAACTTTGGGATGCCGTCAGCGGCAAGCTGCTGCATACGTTGACCGGTCATACCGATGCCGTGCTGGCGGCGGCCTGGTCGCGCGATGGCAAATATCTGGCGACGGCGGGCAAAGACGCTACCACCCGGATTTGGGATGGCAAGACCGGCGCTTTGACGCGAACCCTGAGTGGTCATTCGAAGGAAGTCAAAGCGCTCGCGTGGTCGCCGGATGGCAGATTGGTGACCGGCAGCGCCGACAACAAGGTGCTCATCTTTCCGGCGGACTCCGACAAGCCGAAGGCGTTGACGGCACACACGCATCCGGTCACCACGCTCGTCTGGCGCGATGCGAACACGCTGCTCTCGGGAAGCGAGGATGGCAAAATCCATTTCTGGAATACCGAAGCCGCTAAGCCGAATCTGACTATCGATGTGGAACACGATATCTTCGCCATTGCCTTGTCAAAGGATGGAAACTACCTCGCCTGCGGCAGCAATGATGACGTCGCCCGCATCTACAGCATGTCCAACGGCAAACCAATACTTCAGTTAGACGCGAGTAAAGGGGCGGCCATCTACTACAACCTTTCGTGGTCGCCCGATGGAGCCTACGTCGCCACCACGAACTATTGGATGCAACTTTGGAACGCCAAGACGGCGAAATTGCTTCACTCGTATCAGGTTGCCGGCGCTACGCACAGCATCAGCTGGTCAGCAGATGGCCGAACGACGATCGCCAGTTGCATGGATCGCGCAGTCCGCTTTTGCGAAACGCCTACAGGCGCCTTGCGCGGCACGATGATCGCCGGGGGCAAGCAGATCGTCAGCATTTCGGGCGAAGGCCATTATCGAGCGCCCGCCGATGCCGAAGGGGAATTGGTTTACGTAATCCAGACCGAACGCTCCCAAGACACCTACGACCTGAAAACCTTTTCCACGAAGTTCGCGTGGAAGAACAATTCCGCTGCGGTGAAGGGTTTGGGAAATTAGCGAAAAGTTAGGCGAGCCGAACTGCGTGAGAAGTCGGGTGCTATCATCACCCGGCAGCTTACGTGTTCGGCTCGCCCGTCGAAAGCGCTCCGCTGCGCAAAGCCTTCGCGTCGCGGCTAACGTAGCATTCGGAAACCTCCGGGAGCCGCTCTTTCCAACTCACTTAAATCGCACTTGCAGATAACCCAGGGCGGAGAACATGTTGTAGACCGAGGACAGTTGGGCATTTGCCGCGGCCCCAACCGACAACCAGGTGCAGACATCGTAGTTGAACAATGCCCGCAGGTTGTGGAAGGTAACGAGGTTGCTGTCCGTCATGATGCCGTACTGGAGCGAGTACCAGCACTGGTTCGAGTGAGCGAAGTAATCGCGGCTGAGCCAGTGCCACCATTCGATTCGCAGTTCCATCTGCGTGTACGAATTGGGTGCGAAGTAAGGATGCACGGCGCCGAAAATATTAGCCGGGTCAATCGGGTTGGTCGGGAAAGTCGTTCCTTCACGATAGCCCCAATAGTAGAGCCGTTCGGCGATCTTCAACATTTTGGGCGGCAGAGTCAGGGCAAGTTCGTTGAAGAGGTACAACGAGTTCATGTCGTTGTTGTCCGAATAGTGGCCATAGCGATACTCGCCGCCGAAGCCCCATTGGCGAGTCGGACGGAAGTCGGCGCCGCCGTAGAGGCCGTAGCGATAGATGTCCTGCCGAATCGATTCGCCGTTCTCGGCCACGTTTTCGAGGTAGCCGCCGCTGCGGAACGATGCCCATTCGCAGAACTGGTAGATGCTGCCGATGTCGAACGTCGGCCGAGTCTTGAAGCCGTTCTTGAACTGCTCGACGTTCACTTGGCCGTAAAGCAGCAACAGATCGTCGAGGCGCTTCTGAGCGCGGATGAAGGGCAGGTTGCCGACGGCATCCGGGTAATTGAAGCGCGAGTGATAGAGGGCCCCCGTGTAACCGAGTTGTAAATACTCGGTCTCATCACCGAGCGGGATGCGGCCGGCGACCGTGCCGGTTTCGCGGGTGATGTCGGCCAAGCCGTTGCGACCGCGCTGGTAGAAGTATTGGCCGGCCAGGTCAAGCTTGGGACCCATTTCTGCATTAGCTCGCGAAGCGGCAACCATCGAATCGCGATGGGTTGGATCGACGTTCAGCACTTGGCTGTAAGTATCGATAGCTCGACTCGTGAACTGCAACGAACTGAACTGTTGGCCAAGGCCGAACATTGTTTCGGTGTTGGTCGGCTCGAACTGGGCAGCGCCTTGCAAGGCCGTGACGGCCGAATACTTTCGGTAGTCCTTCAATTCCAAGGCATCTTCTTCGAACCGGATGGCCGAGTAGCTGGCGGCTCGGGCGTCGTAATCCGCAACCAGTCGTTGCATCGCCAAGCGCAAGTCGGGGTCGGGAACCGTAACCGACAGCCGGCCGAGTTCTTTTCGCAGGCCGGGTCCGGCGCCGCCGATGATGTACGGTTGCAGAAAGGCGGCCGCCTTGGGGTTGCGCGTCATCACGTCGTTGATATTGGTGACCAGCGCATCATCCGGGCTCGGCCTTTGCAGTTGTTCCCAGGATGATCGGGCCGCACTGTACTGGTGGTCGGCATAGAGAACGCGGGCTCGTTCCCGGCGTGGGGCGAATTGATCGGGATCGAACTGAATCAGCTGATCGTACTGGCCGCTCGATTTGCGGAAATTCTGAGCGATGGCGAACGAACGGGCCATGGCCATATGGCCGCGGAAGTTCGTCTGCGACAGGCGCAGGATGTTCTGCGAAGTCTGGAAGACATCGGCCGGCTGGCCGGAGAAGCGGGACAGCCGTTGTTGGCTATCGACCATTCGCAGCAGGGTCGGCAAGTGATGCGGATCCTGAGCGAGCAACGAGGCGCAGATTTCGATGACCCGTTGGTCTTCGTAGTCCGCATAGTACAGGCTGGCGATGATGAGCCGATTGCGGAACTCGCCGCCCGGCAGCCCGGCGAGGCAAGTCATGAACTGTTTGGCGCGCTCGGTGTTGCCGAGCTTTTCGTGAGCGCGAATCAGGCCATAGTAGGCGTCGATCTTCCGGCCACTGGGCCGTGAGATGAGGATTTCATATTCACGGATGGCGTCAAGGTAACGGCCGGCGTCGATCAACGCACGACCGAGAGCGAGGCGGACAGCGACGGCATGTCCTTCGCTGCGCGGGCTCGTCGCCAGATAGCCGCGGGCCAGCGCGATCGCTTGATCGTGCATGCCGGCTTTGGAGTAGTGGCGCGTGGCGTAGGAGATCGTTGAATAGTCGCACGGATCTTCCATTAGAAGCTGGCGATCGATTTCGAGCGCTTCCTGGAACTTGCGTTGGTGCGACAGCGCGTCGGCGAAGTATCGGCGTGCCGATCGGCCGAAGCGATCGAGCGGCGGAATCTTCGCGTACTCGGCCTTGGCACGTTCCCATTCGTCTTTGCCGTAGGCCAGATCGTAGAGCAGGCCGAGCGAAAGACGCGTTTCGTGATCGTTCTCATTACGGCGAAGCATGTCGTGGTAGATCTGCTTCGCTTCGATGTATTCGCCCACGCGTTGATGGTAGACGGCATAGGTCGCCAGATAGTCCCGCATCTGCCGGGGCACGGGCGGAAGCTATCGAGGATTTGCCGAGCCAGCATTGGCTGACTCATCTCCAGATAGACGCGGGCCATGCCGATGATGGCGCTGCCGTTGGTCGGCTCAAGTTGCAGAATCTGATTAAACACCTGGGCGGAGAGTTCGAACTCTTCCATGCTGAAGAGCTGATCGGCCAGCGTTTCGCGGATGCCAATTTGCTCCGTGGCCATCGTCGGCAGTTCGGCGATCACTTCCATCGCCAACTGGCGTTCGCCCAGGCGGGCATGGCCGCGAACCAGGCTGACGAGCACTTCCAACAGAGTCACTTCGCGATGGCGCGGATCCTTTTCGATCTGCTTGCGCTTCTCCATAAGGAAGGGCATTGCGTCGAAAGGCATATCAAGATCGAGGATCAAGGCGCCCAGGGCGACTGGCGCTTTCGGATCGTCCGGCTTGATGCTCGAAAGCATCCGGTCGAATACGCCGAAGGCGTTGGCGAAGTCGTTGTCGTAGACATAAGCGCGAGCCAGTCGGACGGCATATTCCGGTTCGTAGGGCGGGGTGCGCAATGCTTCCGAATAGACGCGAATGGCCGACTTGTAGTCTTTGCCGATGACGTAGGTATCGCCCAAGCGAATGCGGTATAGCATCGACTCGGGCTTCAGTTCGACGATCTTCTTGTACATCTCGACGGCACGCTGCAGTTCCCCGGCGGTTACCAGGATGCCGGCATATTCCGCGCGAATGAAAACCAGATCGGGCCTTGAGCGAAGGAGTTGCTCAAAAACTTCCTTTACTTTGGTGTAGTCTTTGGTGCGCGAATAGTTCTGGGCTGCTTCGTAGAGTAGGCGTTCGTTTGATTTGAGCGATTCGACCTCGGCGGCCAACGCGGCGTTGGACGTTCCTTCGACGCGCGGCCTGGTCGGGATCGGCTCGCCTTCAATCAACTTCGGCTCGGGGCCGACGATCACCGGCCGTTTTTCGCCCTCGACCTTTTCGGGAAGCGCTTTCGGCGGCAACGTCCAGCTTGCTGGGCGGCAGCACGATCAGCGGCAATTCCCCTTTCGGCGCGGCGGGCTCGGGCATGATCGGCGTCAACTCGACCGGCTTATCCTCTTTGGCCATCGGCTCGATCGGTTTCAATTCCGCAGGACTGGGCAATTGCGGCGGACGATCGGCCGGCACCGGCGGCAGCGGAAGCTTGGTCGGCGGAGTCGGGATCTCCTCGTACTTCGCCAACGTAACTTCATCCGCCTTCAGATAGGCATTGAGAATGTCGCTCAGCTTGGCCCCTGCAAGCGGTTTGGCCTTCTCTTCGGGTATTTCCACCACGTCGGGAAGATGGACCGTCGCCGGCAATTTCACCGGATCGGGCATGGCAATGACCTGACGTTCCTTCGGCGCCGGAAGTTCCTCCGGCGCCTCCGGATTCGCCTGCCAGGCGATGTCGCTTGGCGGCGCCGCCTTCAACAAGTTCATGCCATCGAGCTTCAATTGCCCGTCGATGCCGAGATAGAGAGCGGTGCCCAATAGCCCCGTGCTCGCCCAGGAATACCACTTCCGGGCCGCGCGGGCCATCAGCGGGCTACGTCGGTCGCTGGTTCGGATTGCGGATGCAGTGTTCATACCGTCCTTCATCAGCAAGGGTTCTGGCCTTGGGGATCGATCTCCCCGCCACAAGGTCTCGCATCGAGGCGGGCCGTCATTTTCAGCACCAACGGCAATTCCGCGAGAATCGCGCTACGTCGGACAAGCGTCATCTTCGGCACATTTTTCCCTGTCGCTTGAAAAAAAATGCGGCAAATGCGGGAAATGATTGAAGAGCCCGGAATTCAGGCAAGAGGCGTAGAATCGGGTAGAGGCGTGCCCGTTTTTGTGGGGAACTCATTCAAAGCGAAATTGCGCAATCCGCGCTTGCCCAAAAAGAAATGCTGTAAAACATTCAAGCAATTATTGTTACAATTGACCTTGACAGTCCTTCACGAACGGGATTGTTGTATGCCGACTTTTACTCTATCCTCAAGAGAGGATCCCTTGAGGATGAAAGTGGATCGACGTGTCCTTTATACCCAAGGGCGCAATGCCAATGACCGATAACCAAATCGGAATTCGTCTCAACAATGACGATATTGCTGAACTCAGTCTGACTCAAGTTGTAGGCAATCAGCGTTCGCAATTCGAGAAAACGCGTAATGGTTATTGCGTGATTGATCAGCTGGTCGAATGCAAACTAGAACAAAATCCGTTAACGCCCAAACAATTGGACGTAAGAATATCTGAGTCGGTTAATGGTTTTTGTATCGAACATCATTTGGAGAGTCATCTAGATACAGCCATCAGTATAGCGAGAAAATGCTTTTCAACGGCGGCGAGTCTACTCGCTGAAGTCGAGCAGGACCCAGACTCGGAGGAGATGTGGATTACGCTAACGGCCTCGGTGGCTGGCAACGTGCCGAACATTTTAGCTTGCTATAACAACTACTCATCTGAGTGGGTTGCGTCCACTCCTTCGCCACAACGATTTATGGTAAGACTTGCACTTAACGTGATATAGTTTTCACTAATGCCCATGATACCAACCCAATTTCTTTTTCTTGCCGAAAGGCTTCTGCAAAACGAAAAATGCGCCGAAGGCTTACGCACTGCAATCAGTCGGGCTTATTACGCGGCATTCAATGAAGCGAAGAATTTTCTAGAACGTGTGCCGGGAGTAAAGGTAACGTCCGGGTCAGCGTGTCATGCAGACGTTCAACGCCATTTTGTTAATCTTGGAGATTTAGACGTTGAGAAAATTGGGCATGACCTCGCTACATTGCATACCTGGAGGCTGAAGGCAGACTACAAGCTATCCGACAGTTCTGTAGAAGGCGCATCGACAGCATTACTTTATGTGACGATGGCTAGAGAAATTTGTGGCAAGATCACTACGTGCAAATCTGCTGCTAAAATGTCGGCTCTGAGTCCAGCAATCTTGAAAAACAACAAGCTCTTGAGAGAGGGCGCGCCCGCTCAAAAAAAGTCGTAACGGCTGAACCTTAACTCGCTTCAATCTTTCAACCGACTTATCAATTCCTCCCACTTCCTCTGTAACGACCGTCTTGTGGCTCGAACCCGGGCAGCGATAGAGGTCGCGAAGTTGGCGTGGAAGACTCACTACATCATCATGCGCGAAGACCGTTCTTAGACAGCGCGAAGAGCATAGAATTTCAAAGCTAAGGCCGCCGACTCCAGGCTAAATTCAACCACCGGAAAACGCGAAGAGCCATATAAAATTTGTCGATCCGGGTAAGAACGGTCCAAGTGAGAATGAAATGACTCTAAAAGACATTTTAACCGGCTACCACCAGGGCGACTTTACTGTTACGGATACGATGCTTGCAATCTTGCAGCTAATTACAGAAGAAAACGTACAACGCGTGGTCGAAGCTCTACCCCCGGACGTACGAGTGGCAACGGAGTATTTTGTGGGATACTACAACCTTGACGTCGGAATCTATAACGGCCCGCGTCCGTCTGTTGCGGCCGTTGAGTTGGTGAAGGCGCATTTCACGCAGCACCGTTTCGAACAAAAGAGTTTTGAGGGTGGGTGAAGGCGAGCAGCATATAACAAACCTTCATGCCACACCCCGACATTCTGATCATCGGCGGCGGCGTCATCGGGTTGACGACGGCTTACTTTCTATCGCGAGAAGGCCGGCGCGTGCAGGTCGTTGATCGGGGTTCGCTCGGCGCGGAGGCTTCCTGGGCAGGGGCGGGCATTATCCCGCCCGGCAATCCAAGCCATGCGCTCACCGCTTACGATGAGCTGCGCGCCGTTAGCTCGCGGATGTTTCCGAAATTGACCGAAGAATTGCGCGAGCGAACCGGCATCGACAACGGCTATCGCGTTTGTGGCGGCATCGAGATTCTCGGACGCGATGAAGAAGAGACTGTAGCCGCCTGGCGCGATGAGCAAGTCCCTTTCCAGCAGATTCAACCCTATAGCGATTCCGGCGAGACAGCCTACTTGCTGCCCGGCATGGCCCAGGTGCGCAACCCCTGGCATCTGCGAGCACTAATAACCGCTTGCACCCCGTTAGGTGTGCAATTTCAAACTGATGCAACCGTTGCGCAATTTGAGTTAGAGCGGAACAAGATCATGGCCGCACGGCTTAGCACGGGCGAGCGTATTGTTGCCGGACAATACCTGATTGCCGCCGGCGCTTGGAGCGAGGCTTTGCTTGGCCCACTCGGCTTACAGTCGGGCATTCATCCGGTGCTCGGTCAGATGGTTTTGATGAAGACAGCCATTCCGATTCTCCGACGCATTCTGTTAGCAGGCAAGCGCTACATCGTGCCGCGTGAGGATGGGCATGTCCTGATCGGCTCCACTGAGGAACCAGAAGCCGGCTTTCGCAAAGAGACCACAACAGAGGCCATTGAGGACCTGATTGAATTCGGAATATCCCTCGCGCCTGCGCTGGTGGATGCAGCGCTGCTAAACACCTGGGCCGGTCTACGACCTGGGTCGCTCGACGGCTTGCCGAGCATCGGCCTTGTTGGACACTTTGACAATTTGTTCTTAGCCAGTGGGCATTTTCGCGCCGGAATCCAACTCTCGCCCGCTACCGCGCAAGTGTTGTGCGACCTTCTCGCCGGGCGAGCGTCATCGATATCGCTGGAAGACTTTCGACCGGGGCGCGAACCGAGAAAGCCGCAGCGGATGACGTTTCGCTCGTGAGCATCTTTGGCTCGCCTGCTTGCCGAAACCATAGAATCTCTGCCAACGGCTTCTCGGAGACTTCGCTACATGGATGCCATCGACCATCGCCCCGTCGTCAGTCAATTGGCGGATGATCTCGCTTGGTTGGAAGAACATAGCCGGAAGCAGAACGATCTCGCGCGGCAGGCGGGCCAGCTAC
This sequence comes from uncultured Planctomycetota bacterium, assembly GCA_963718635.1. Classification (GTDB taxonomy): domain Bacteria; phylum Planctomycetota; class Planctomycetia; order Gemmatales; family Gemmataceae; genus JAIOQJ01. The sequence continues at coordinate 2,431,279 of OY970367.1, forward strand.
GGTTGGCGGCCGGGCTGGTGCGGAATGTCATCGGCCCGTTTCTGAGCGCTCAAGCAGCTGTGCCTTTGCATATCGCTGTCGTGGGCGGCGCCGGAGCGGGTAAGAGCACCATCGTCAATTTTTTGACCGGCTCAACGGTTGCGGACGCAAATCCCCAGGCCGGCTATACCCGTCACCCAACCGCCTATGTGGCCAGCGGCAGCCAGGCGGGTTGGCCCGCTCATGCGGGCTTCCTTGGCCCATTGCAACGGCTGGATCAGCCGACGCCCGCCAATCTCGATGAAGATGTCTACCAGCATCGACGCGTGCCGACCGATGGACCCGGCTTTGGCCCGCTTGGCGATTGCGTCATATGGGATTGCCCCGATATGACCACTTGGGCGGCGACGGGTTACGTTCCGCGATTGATGGAGATCGCCAGCCTGGCGGACATCATCGTCTACGTCGCCTCCGATGAGCGCTACAACGATGAGGTCCCCACCCAATTTTTGCATTTGTTGATCCAGGCAGGCAAGCCGGTGGTTGTCTGTCTTACCAAGATGCGCGAAGCAGTTGCTGAGGAGCTGGTCGCGCACTTTCAATCGGACGTTCTAGGCCGACTGCCGAAGACGTCGGCGGGTAAGCCGAACGTGCCGGTGGTCGCCATTCCCTATTTAACGCCTGAGCAACTGGGCGACCCGGTTAAGAATGCCACGAAGTATCGCGTGCCGTTGTTGAACCAGGTGATGGTGTTGGCCGACCCGCCGCAGGCGGTGCGCAAGCGTTCCGTCGAAACATCGATCCGCTTTCTCACTACCGCAAGCGAAGGGCTGCTTGAAGTCGCCCGGCAAGACCTAGCTGCGCTGGATGGCTGGCGCGGCCTCGTTCATGTGGGGCACGATGAATTCAACAACCGTTATCGTCGCGAATTTCTCAATGGCGAGCGATTTCGCCGCTTCGACGATGTTCGCGAACAGGTGATGAACCTGTTGGAACTGCCTGGGGCAGGACGCATGGTGAGTGTTGCGCTGCACATCGTTCGCACGCCTTATCGCCTGTTGCGCGGCGCAATGGGCAAAGCGTTGACCAACGCCGATTCTGTCAATCTGCCGGAAGAACAGGTTTTGGAAGGCTCGATGCGCGCCTGGCTCGATTCGCTGCGAGCCGAATCCCTACGCCGGGCGGACACTAATTTGCTTTGGAAGCACGTCGTTGCCGGGTTCAGCAGCGGCTTCGCCGATATGGCCAACGAGCGCTTCCACAACGATTATCATCGTTTCCAAATGAGCTCGGCGGACGAAATCGATTCCGTCTGTCGTTCAATAACCGGTGGGCTGGAGCGCAATCAACCACTGTTGGCGAGCTTGCGCGTCGGTAAGAGTTTGCTCGATGCCACAGCCGTCGTGCTTGGCCTCTGGGCAGGCGGTTGGTGGGCTTGGCCCTGTTTGATCTTTGTGCCGCTCTTTGCATCCATTGCGCACCAATTGGTCGAGGTGGTAGTCTGGCAATACGTCGAGCATAAGCGAAGACTGACGCGCTCGCGCAAAGAATTGATGGTGAACCAAACGATCACCGCGCCGATGGCCGAATGGCTGACCCAATGGCCCGCCACCGGAGGCTCCGCCTACGAACGGCTGCAATTGACGTTGCGTCGCGTACCGGATTTGATCAAGGCACTGGAAACGCAAGCGAGTCTACGGCTGCCGGTGGCGAGTGGGGGTTCGTAGACTCATCGTCAAACCTAAGTTTGGTGCCGTTTTGGATCTGAGCCTGAAAGGCTCATTCTGTCAGCCCAGGCCGTAGTCCCTGAAAGGGACGGAGGCCTGGGTTTGCGACAACCCATACATCGGCCCTGTAAGGGCCGTTCCGCTTGATGACCTTTCAAACGCTACGCCCAGGGCGGTTGATTGCAGCATTTCTCCACGCAAATCTCGTTTTGTCGAGATCTTATCGAATGAACGGCCCCTACAGGGCCGATGGTGACGATTACCGATGAACCCAGGCCTCCGACCCGGCAAGCCGGGTCGGAGGCCTGGGCTGACAGAATGAGCTTTCAGGCTCGAAAACTTTGTGTTACTCACCAACGCAGTGCTATCGGCTGATGCTGACACCATTTCTACCGCAGGGCGGCGCGAAGCGCTTGCCCTGATCTGAAATTCGCGTGGCCTTCGGCCTGAAGACATTGTCCCAAGCCGGAAACGCGGGAGAGAATACAATAGAGCGAATGGATCAGACAAACCCGGCCCCGGAACCGTTGTTGCGTACGCTGGCGCCCTTGCTGCGAAATCTCGATAAGGACTTGCGCGGCTGGCTCGACGGCGTCCATCGCTTCCCGTTGCCGGTGATCGCGAAGGCGTCGCTCGAAGGCGAAAGCGGCGATTTGCGACGGCAGGCCGAAGCCCTCGATGTCGAACGGCCCTTGCTCGTCATCGTCTTGATGGGCGGCACCGGCGTCGGCAAATCGACGCTGTTGAATGCCTTGGCCGGCGCTTCGATCGCCCAGGCTTCCTTCACCAGGCCTACCACACGCGACCCGGTGGTCTACCATCATCAATCGATCCGTTCCGAGCGCCTCGATCCCGCCCTACGACATTGCCGTCTGGCGCATCACGATCGGGAATCGCTTGCCCAGAAAGTGATTGTCGATACGCCCGACCTCGACAGCAACGATCTTGCCAACCGCGAAAAGCTGCTGGCGATTTTGCCCTTGGCCGACATCGTTCTCTACGTCGGCTCTCAGGAAAAGTATCACGACAAGCTTGGCTGGGAGTTGTTCAAGGAACAGCGCAAACGGAGAGCGTTCGCCTTCGTTCTCAACAAATGGGATCGCTGTATCCAAGCGGGCGCCACGGGACTTAGGCCCGACGAGGATTTGCTGCGCGATCTCAAAGCAGAGGGTTTTGAAAATCCTAAGCTCTTTCGCACCGTCGCGCAGTCATGGCTCGATGCGCGGCTTTCGGGCACGGAAGCGCCGGCCCATCTCCCGGAAGGCGAGCAATTTGCGGAACTCCTGAACTGGTTGGAACTCGGGCTGACCCGGCTTGAAATCGAAGCCGTGAAAGCGCGTGGAGTCGGCCAGCTGCTCTCTCAAGTGGTAAAGACGCTCGAGGAAGTTCGGCCGCCTGACCTCACTCGCGAGGCCGAGCGCACACGCCATGGCTGGGAGCGAATTCTGCACGAAGAAGCCGACGTATACGGCGATGTGCTCCTGAGCACGCTCGATCCCTACCAATCGGAAATTGAACTTCACTTCAGCGTTGAAGGCCAACAGAAATTTCGCGGCCTGATGGGGAGCTACCTGCAGATGACGACGAACCTCCGCCACGCGGGGACTTCGTGGCGCGGTCGGATTCCGTTCCTCCCTAAGTTAGGGGATAAGGCAACCGACACGCCGATCACCTTCAACTTGACGTCATTCGCCCACGAATGTACCCGCATCGCCGGCGAGAAAGTCCTCGATAAACGCGGCGGCGCCATCGTCAATCGGTTGCTCGTCGAAGCCGATCGCTCGGCCTTTCCGTTGCAATTGCTCAACGGCCCGACGATGGAGGCCTCGCGCATCGATTGGCGACAGCGCTATGATCGAGCCCTCCTGGAAGCGCTTGGCGAGGTTGAGCGCGTCTGCACGCAGCCACGCGGCCTGCGCAAACTGTTGCAGGTCTCGATCGTCACCCTCGCGAACACGCTGCCGGCCATCGTTTTCGTTTGCTCGTTCCTCTGGATTCTTTGGCTTTGGATCGTCGAAAATAACGTGCCGACTATGTTGCATGTATTGCTCCCTTTCATTCTGACTTTGACGACGCTGATCACCTTGCAGGTCTTGATCACGGTGTTGCTGCCGTTGCGCTGGGCTTCCGTGCGCAGCGAATTCCACAAGCAATTGAACGAACGGCTCGACCGCGAATTGATGAGCGTCTACGCGTCTGTACCGGAAGAGACCGCGCAGCGCATGTTGGTGGAGCGTGAGCAAGTCGAGCAACTCTCGAAAGCGTTGCACGAAGTGATGACCTGGCTCGACGAAAGGCAGTCGGCCTCCAACGTCGCCGGCCTTTATGGCAATTAGTTAAAGTGTCCGGCGCTATCGACATGCGCGTCACGTAAGTGCGGCCGCAATGAACACACTAACCCGAAGCGTAAGCGAGGCACAGCCCTGAAGCGTTAGCGTTATTTTGTTCGGACTAACGCTGACGCTTTGGGGAAACCTCGCTCGCGCTTCGGGTTAGTGTGACATGCTTTATTAAGCTTACGCAGGGTGCGCAAGTCCGAAACCCGTGGCTCCTTAGCGAGATGAGTCCCCCTATGGCGGAAGGCAAATGGATTTCGGATTTGACGCCCACGATGCATCTGCACGAAGCAGCGCGCGTTGTCTTATTAGCTCGATACAAGGCGGTGCGGCACTACCTGCCGCTCGCTATTGATGCCGCCGCCAAAGATGTGGAACACGTGCATCAGCTGCGCGTCGCCTGTCGTCGTGCGGCAGCGGGGCTGCGACTATTTGAGAGTTGTCTGCCGGATAAGCGCGCAAGTCGCAACGTCGTTTGTTGCGCCGTCTACGACGGGCCGCCGGCGAAGCCCGCGATGCCGACGTCTTCTTTGAAATGCTGCAAAGCGCTCCTCTCTTTGGTCCGGCTGCTGCCAGGCCTGCAAAACATTTTCTGATGGGTGTGACCGCTGACCAGCGCATGGTCGCGCAAGGCAACCTTGAAGAAGTCTGCAGCGCTGAAATGAAGGAGTTCGAGCGCGAGATTGACTCGATCGGCGCTGCTGATTTTGGATGGCGCGAAACTGACGAGCGCGTCGGCAACATGGCGGGCGCTGAAATTTCGAAGTTGATGAGCGAATGGGCCGATGCGTCCACGCCGCCCCCTGTCGCCTACGAGGAACTGCATCAATTCCGTATTCTCGGTAAGCGGATGCGCTATTCGATGGAGATCTTTGCCGATTGCTTCACGTCCCCGTTTCGGGAAGAACTCTACCCCGCCGTTGAAGATATTCAGGAGATTCTCGGGCTGATCACGGATGCCCACGTCGCCATTGAACGAATCAGCGCACTTGCGCTCATATGCGTTCCTTCCATCGGGACGACTGGCCGGCGTTTCAAAAGCCGATCGACCAGTTAATTCAGACGCAACGCCGTACGCTGCCGCGCGAGCGCAAGCGCCTAGTAGGCACTCTCAAGAAATGGCAGCAATTGACGAAGGAATTGAACGCGGGAACGCTGATGGTGAAGGGGTGATGTTAGTATTCGATAAGCGGTATCGTTTCGTTAGCCGCGACGCGAAGGCTTTGCGCAGCGGAGCGCTTTCTGGGAAACAAGCGCTCCGCTGCGCAAAGCCTTCGCGTCGCGGCTAACTGCTTCCGTTCACGCGATTCCAGAATCGGCTCTTCTTGAAGCGCGCAACCGCAAGAGGTAGAATCACGGAGATGGGTCACGCATCACCCCTGGCGATCATCCTTGGTGGAATCAACGGAGCGGGAAAAACGACTTCCACCCGCGCTCTCCTTGCCGATACGCTCTATCTGCTGACGTTCGTGAACGCCGACACCATTGCTCAGGGTTTATGCGGATTCGACCCGAACAGCGTATCAATGGAAGCAAGCAGAGTGATGTTGGAGCGTCTCCATAAACTCGCGGCGACACGGGAGAACTTTGCCTTCGAAACCACTCTGGCGGCGCGGACTTATGCCATGGCTACGCTCATTGCGCTCGGCAGGCTATGGAATTCATTTACTCTACTTCTGGCTCGAAAGCCCGGAACTCGCCATCGAGCGCGTGGTCAATCGAGTTGAGACGGGCGGACATCATGTTCCGGACGCCACGATTCGCCAACGCTATCGACGCAGGATCCGGAATTTTTTTGACCTTTACCAACCTTTGGCGAACACTTGGAAGGTATACGATAACAGCGATGGCTATCGGCTCATTGCAGAGGGTGAAACGACCGAAGTGAAGGTTGTTCACGATGCGATGATATGGCAACGTATTGGCCACGGAGCAAAAGATGTCTGAAAGAGATACTCGATCAATACCCCAGAAGTTGGCCGACAACGATCTGATCAACGCCGCCCTCAGCCGTGCCGCCAAGGAAGCCAAGCTTTCTCATGCCTATGCCGGGCGCTCTGTACCAATATCCGTTAATCAGCAGATCGTTTGGTTGACCCCCGACGAAGTGTTTGCTTATTACTCGGTCGATCGAACGGCGTCGGCGAAGGTCGTCTGACTTTCGCAGGAGGCCATGCCGCGTGCCCGCTGGAATGAAACCATTGCCAATGAGCTCCGCCGACCACGAACTCGAAAATGATGCTCCGCCGCCGCAGCGTGGCTCGTTTCTCTCGCTACCGGTGATACTGGTCATCGGGCTGGTGATCTATGAGGTTACCCAGCAGCCCGCGATCGCCGCGATGGCCATGTGTCTGAAGTTCGGCTCGGAAGATTTCCGCACGGCCTGGTGGCTGTTGCGCACCGATCCGCAGCATGGCCGCGGCCGAGCGTGTTGTTGGCTTTATGTGGCATCGGGTCTATGGCAGATCGCTGTCATCGGCGTGGCGATGGTGATCCTAGCCGTTTGCCTCGATGCAGTTATCGAACAAGCAAGGCAAGGGCCGGGCGCCGGGCACAATCTCGATAAGCTGCTGTTCGGCGCGGGCTTCACCATCTTGTTCGGATTTGTCTTTTCAACGGCGGCCACTTACATCGCCTTGCTTTACTCGTGGCGCTATGGCGTGCGCCCCTGGTTGAACGGAGCGGTCAACATTGCTCGGCGCAAGCACGAATGGCCGCCGCTGTATGGCCATCAGAATCGGGCGCTCGTACCAGTTATTTCAACCGTGCTGATGACTTGCTGCATCATGTTGCCGGTCGGTCTCGCGATCGCAGCCCAGATTTTCCGGCGGATGCTTCCCAATCAACTCGTGGATAGCCTGCTTGGTTTAGGCGTCGTCTTCAGCTTTTTCATCTTGTTGCCCGCCCTCATTGTGGCGGTGCAAAGCCTGCGTCGCCGTCGTTTCTTCGCCGGCCATCCGGCCGATTGCTGGGGCGAGGATCCGCTGCCCGAAGTATATGGCGGTGGAGTAGCCGAACGGAGTCAAGCCGGCTATTAGTCGTTGCTGCGCAATGTCAAAGCCTTTGCACTATGAACATCATCCTTCTCACTGGCGCGGCATTGATCGGCTTGCCAGTCTTGCTGCATCTGATCATGCGGCAGGAGCCGAAGAAGCTCCCTTTCCCTGCGTTTCGTTTTCTGAAAGTGAAACGGCGCACCAACCAGCGCAAAATGCGCCTGAGACATTTTCTGCTTTTATTCATCCGTATGTTCCTCATCGCTCTCGTCGCCTTTGCCCTATTCCAGCCGACATTGCTCAGCGATCGCTTCAATATCAAAGGCGAGCGTCCCATCGCCTGCGTCGTGGTTATCGACTCCAGCGCAAGCATGGGCTACGTGCTCGCGGTGGACCGCAGCGGCCTCTCCGATGCCCGCAAACGCGGGCCGATCTTGCTCGATGAAGACAACCAGGACGACCGCCAACGGCCTTGGACAGCGCTCGATGAGGCTCGCTTCCGGGCCATCGAACTGCTCAATGAACTGCCGCCCGGCAGTAAAGTCGCTGTGGTGGACACTTCGGATCGCGAGTCTCACTGGGCGCTGTCGCTGCCGGAAGCGCGCAAGAAAATTCGAGATTTGAAGCGCACGCGGGCTTCGAGCCGAACCGTCTCGCAGGCGCTGCCGCTCGCCTATCAGCTTTTTTCGCGCGTCGAACAGGAAGCAGCGCCCGGGCAGGAGAACATGCCTCGCTTGCTTACGGTTTTCTCAGATCGCACGGCCTCATCGTGGGATAGCTCGCAAACACCGTTGTTAGTTGAGATGAAAGAGGCCGTCCCCAAGCCGGAAATTGTCTCAGCCTATATTGATGTTGGGGTTGATAAGCCGGTGAATCTGGCGATCACCAGTGTGGAGATGAAACCCCAAGCGGTGCCGGCCAACAAGCCGATCGAGTTCACGGTCATTCTGGATGGGACAGGCACTTTACAAGAAAATACATTGCAGGCGCGCTTCAACGACGAAGCAAAGCCTTTGAGTCAAGCCGTCCGCGTTGAGCCTGGATTGGCTAAAGAAGTTACCTTTCGACATGAGCCGATGAAGCCCGGCTTGCATCAAGTGGAAATCACACTCCAGACGGCCGACGCTCTGCCGACCGATGATATTCGCTATTTGACGTTCCGAGTGTTGGAGCCGCGCAAAATACTCACTGTGGCCGATGCGCCGGCCGGCGTCGGCGCCCTTGGCGGCGGGCTGGCGATGATTGACGAGGTTTTTACCCACACCCGTTTATGGCGCGTATCGCTCGATGCAAAGGCGACTTATGCCACCGATATCACTACAACCCGCGCCTTTTTGGAATTGAAGCCGGCGGAGATGGCGAGCTACGAAGCGCTGGTTTTTGCCGGTCTCATCAATCCTTCGAACGAAGTATGGGACAAGGCCTCCGCTTATGTGGAAAGCGGCGGCAAACTGATCGTGCTGCCCGGGGCACGGGATTTTCTGACCGATGGCCTCGACAATCCACCCCCCGGCTACAACAATAAGCTGTTGCCGGGCGCTTACAAAAAGTGGATCGAAACCGATTTCGAAAAGCCAGGCGTGACTTGGGCGTGGGATACCTTGAAGATTCATGGACTCTTAACCGACATTCGGGAATGGGTCCAAACGCCAGCGCTCGGGCTGGCAGGCAATTTGCCGCAAGTCTGGGGTTATTGGGAGGTGGAGCCGCGCGACAAACTGAGCGTCATCGCCTACTATGAGGACAATCCACAGTCCGATAAGCGTCGGCCTGCGCTGTTGGAAAAACAGGTAGGGCCATCCGGCAAGGTGCTCTTATTCACGACGCCGATGGATGGTCGCAATGCCGTCATTGGGGCCGGACGATCGCAGCAGCTCTTTTGGAACGACTATACCCGTCTTTGGTTCTACTTAGTGTTAGCCGATCATTCGCTCCGTTATCTCACCGGAGCGGTAGAGGATGCCGTCTATAATTATTTAAGCGGTCAAAATGTGATCGTCAGGTTTCCACTTGATGCGGCAGCGCGGTCTAAGTTGTACTATTTATCGGGTCCCGATGTTGGAGACAAAGAATCACAGTTGATTCGCGCGGACAAAGAGACGACTGTGCGCCTTGGTCCAGATCGCCTGAAAGCCGCCGGCAACTATGAAGTGATTTCCGATCCTTCTGACAAAAAGCCCGAACTTAAACCCTGGCGCGATGGTTTCAGTTTGAACTCGCCGCCCGAGGAAAGCAACTTGGAGCGCTTGCCCGTTGATCAACTCGAAGCCGTCTTTGGACCCAACACCGTCTCCATCGCTGATAAAGAGCGAAAGATCGAGGAGATCCTCGGCGGCAAGTTCAGCGCACCCATCGAGCTGTTTCCATTCCTGATGATTTTTCTGCTTCTCTTTCTGGCCTTTGAGAATTTGCTCTCGAATAGGTTTTACAAACAGGCTAAGCCCGCGGACTAGTGGAAGTCGCGCGTGTAGCGGAAGTCGTGCGTGTAGCGGAAGTCGTTAGACTTCCGGTGTCCGAGTCGGAAGTCTGAGGACTTCCGCTTCGGCTTACGCGCGTGTAGCGGAAGTCGTGAGACTTCCGGCAACCCTCGGAAGTCTGCCGACTTCCGCTACGCGCACTTTTCGCGAACGGAAAGAATGGCTACCTATAATAGGGTTAGTCCTATCGAACACCGTCGCTGATTTTCAACTATGCCGACCCCGATACCACTGTCCGGATTTCCCGTCGCCCGACCCCGGCGGCTACGTTCCAATCCCTTGATCCGCACTCTGGTGCGGCAGACGGCACTCGATGCGGGGGACTTCATCCTGCCGCTGTTCGTTATCCACGGCAGCGGAATCAAGCAGGAAATTCGCTCGATGCCGGGCAACTTTCAGCTCAGCGTGGATCGGTTGATCGATGAAGTCGGCGCTGCCTGCGATGTCGGCGTGCGCTCGTTCATCCTGTTCGGCATACCCCGTTCCAAAGATGCAGTCGGTTCAAGCGCCCTGGCGGAAGATGGAATCGTGCAGCAGGCCTTGCGAGCATTACGCCAAGCGTTTGGGAATCGAATCCTGCTGCTTACGGACGAGTGTTTCTGCGAATATACCGATCACGGCCATTGCGGAATCTTGAGCGAGCGCCTCCGGTCGCTTGGATGTCGATAACGATGCGACGTTGCCGCTGTTGGCCGAGCAATGCGTGAGCCATGCGCGAGCGGGCGCGGACATGATCGCACCCAGCGGCATGCTCGATGGCATGGTGCGGGCCATCCGCGCAGGCCTCGATGCCGCCGGCTTCGAGCATCTACCGATCATGAGTTACGCCGCCAAATATGCTTCGGGCTTCTATGGCCCGTTTCGCGATGCGGCCGAATCGCCTCCGCAATTCGGCGATCGTGGCGGCTATCAAATGGACCCGGCCAATGGCGATGAAGCCCTTCGCGAGGTTGCTTTGGATATTGACGAAGGGGCCGATATCATCATGGTGAAGCCGGCCCTGTCCTATCTCGACATCATCCGCCGGGTGAAGGACACGTTCGCGCTCCCCATCGCCGCTTATAATGTCTCGGGAGAATTCGCGATGGTTAAAGCCGCCGCGCGCAACGGCTGGATCGACGAACGACGGGTGACTCTCGAAATCCTGACGAGCATCAAGCGGGCCGGCGCCGATATCATCTTGACCTATCATGCGCTCGATGCGGCGAGGTGGTTGAAGGCGGGTTAGTGCACGAGCGCGGAGCGTTCGATGCGCGGCGACGAAAATGCCCTGTTAGCCGCGACGCGAAGGCTTTGCGCTGCGGAGCGCTTTCTTCGCGTCCGAAAGCGCTCCGCTGCGCAAAGCCTTCGCGTCGCGGCTAACAAGGCATCTGAAGAAAATGCGGAAAACGATGAGTCCCTTTCCATAGTGTAAACGATCCACATGTCATGCAAAAACAGTTAGCCGCATTTTTCGAAGGCATCAGCGCGTGCGGGCTGTTGCGCGCTGACCAACTGGAACAATTGCGCAAATGGGTTAACGCCGAGGACGCTGAGCCCCAGAAGATTGCCCGCGCTCTCGTTCAGCATTCATGGTTGACGGCCTACCAGGTGAAAATGTTCTGGAAGGGCCGAGGCCGGGAATTGTTCTTGAATCAATACGTGCTGATGGATCGGCTCGGCGAGGGAGGCATGGGCGAGGTTTATCTGGCGAAGCACCAACGCATGGATCGCAAAGTCGCCCTCAAGGTCATTCGCAAAGAGCGCCTGCAAAGTCCGGATGCCATCAAGCGCTTTGGTCGGGAGATTCAAGCCGCGGCGCAGCTAACGCACGAAAACATCGTGATGGCCTACGACGCCGACCAGGCGGCCGATCGACACTTCTTTGCCATGGAATACGTCGAAGGCGACAACCTCTCGAAGCTGGTAAAAGATCATGGACCGATGCCGGTGGGCCCTGCGTGTGATGCGATCCGTCAAGCGTCGCTCGGCCTACAGCATGCGGTGGAACGCGGGATGGTCCATCGGGATATCAAGCCTTCGAACCTGTTGCTGACGAAAAAGGGTGTGCTGAAGATTCTCGATATGGGCCTGGCTCGATTGCTGGACGTTGGGGATGGCGAAGCCGAAAGCCGGATCACGCAAGAAGGCTTCGTGGTCGGCACGCCCGATTTTCTCGCGCCCGAGCAGGCTCGCAACGCACGCACGGCCGACATTCGGGCGGATATTTATGCGCTCGGCTGCACTTTCTATTTTCTGTTGATCGGCGAGCCACCTTATAAAGGGGGCACACCTACCGAAAAGGTTCTAAGGCACACGGTCGATCCCGTCCCGCCGATTCTTCGCGCTGATGTGCCTCCGGCAGTGTCCGCCATTATTTACCGCATGATGGCCAAGAAGCCGGAAGAGCGCTTTCAGACGCCGGATGCGGTCGCATATGCGTTGCAACCATTCATCAAAGGCGATATTGCGGCCCTTGCTTCGAGGCAGGAGCCGGCGGCGGATTTGCTCGATCCATTGGCGAGCCAAAAACATCCTGCCCTGTTTTCAACAGGTCCGGCCGCACCCGTAGCTGAAGCCCGTCTGCAGCTGCGCAGCGAGAGCCAGTTTCGTCTGCCTCCGCCGCGACCGATCTCGCGACCGGTGAAAAAGTCGCGTAACATGCGCATCGCTTTCGCGTTCGCATTGTTGGCGCTGGCCATCCTAGTCGGAGGCGTTTACCTGATCTTCAAACATGGCGAGGGACAAACCGGCCCTGCGTTGGATCCCCAATATAAGAACCCTTTTGACATGACGCTCGTTTTAATTCCATCGGGAACATTCGACATGGGCTCGCCCAACGAAGAAGCGGGTCGTTCGACCGATGAGGGGCCAGTGCATGCCGTGAAGATCGCGCAGCCGTTCTATATGGGGGCGACCGAGGTAACGCTCAAGCAATACAAAGCAGTGCTTGGCCGACTGCCGGTCAACTACAAAGAAGAGCCGGCCGATTGGGATGTGGCCGTGGCGGGAGTGACGATCAACGATGCAGATTTATTCATCAAGCGTCTGAACAAAGAAGACAACAATCGCAAGCATAGCTTGGAATACCGATTGCCGACGGAAGCTGAATGGGAATACGCCTGCCGAGCCGGCGGAAAAAGCCGTTTCAATACGGGTGATGGGTTGAAAAAGGATCAAGCGTATTGCAACGATCCCACATTGAAGAGCGCTCAACGCGTCGCACAATTTTCGCCTAATGCCTGGGGACTTTACGACATGCACGGCAACGTCGCCGAGTGGGTTTCCGATTACTACGACGAATTTTACTATGCCGGCAGTCCAGGCGATGACCCGAAAGGGCCCGAGCGCATGAGATCGGTGCACGTCGCCCGCGGCGGCAGTTACCTGGAGACGGCCGACATGTGTCGCTCGGCTCGCCGCAAAAGCGCCCGCGTCGAGACGCGGGCGCCGGATCTCGGTTTCCGCGTCGTACTCGCCCCGTACAACAAATAGCCCGCCGCTTGCGGCTTACCGCGAGCAAAGACTACGATCCTTTTACCAATCGCCGTCCCGGAGGCATTTTCATGCGCGAACTTATTTTTCCTGACCGTCGGCTCTTCCTTGGAACGCTCGGCACGCCCTGTTCACAACGCCTGGCCTGTTCGCCGAAGAACTGATGCGCACGCCGGCGCAAACGGAGGGCCCCTTCTACCCGAATAAGTTGCCACTCGACACGGACAACGATTTGATCATCGTCAATGACTCGCTGACTCCGGCCGTCGGCGAGATTACCCATCTGAGCGGCCATGTTTTCGATCTAATGGGCAAGCCGGTCGCCAATGCGCTCGTCGAAATCTGGCAGGTGGACAACAAGGCGGTCTACCTCCACACCGGCGACAGCGATAAGAAACAACGCGACACGAACTTCCAAGGCTTCGGGCGTTTCCTAACGGGCGCCAGCGGTGAATACTACTTCCGCACCATCAAGCCGGTGCCGTACCCGGGGCGTACGCCGCATATCCACTTCAAAATCAAGAAGAACGGCAAAGAAATGCTGACGACCCAATGCTACGTGAAAGCCGAGGCGAAACTCAACGCGAAGGACATGATCTATCGCAGCCTCCGCGATGCGAAGGCACGCGATCTAATTACGATCGACTTCACCCCGGTGAAGGAATCGAAAATCGGTGAGCTGGCCGCCAAGTTCGACATCGTGCTGGGGATCACGCCGGAGATGTGAGTGTACACAAACGAAAGCACCGACAAAAAAATATCGGCAAAAAAATAAAATCGAATATTTAGGTTTATTTTTTTGCCGTTATTTTTTTGTCCGGGTCTTCCCGCAACGTTTTCCCTCTTGAACCGATTGTCGATCTCGTTTATCAGCCTTCTTCCTGGGGAGTATTTGGGGGAGTAACGGCTTTGACTTACACAATTTCATCTATCTTGCCGGAAGAGGCTATTTTGCCTCTATTGGTATTTCTGGCGGAGACGTGCGTTCTTACATTGGCGACGCTGCGCACGATATGCATAGCTCGCGGCAATAAGCGCCGGCTTCGCTGCTTGGCTTCTTTGAAGTCTGCGTTTGGCTCTTCGCCATCGGCAAAGTGATGCAGAATCTCACCAGCCCTGCATGCTATCTGGCTTTTGCTTCAGGCTTCACCCTTGGCAATTTCCTTGGGATCTTGATCGAACAGAAATTGGCGCTCGGCAACATGACGGTGCAGATCACCACCGGCCAAAATGCCAACGCGCTGATCGGCAGACTGCGCGAAGCCGGCTACGGAGTGACCAAGATGGAAGGTCAGGGCGCTTCGGGCCGAGTTGAAGTTGTGACGACTGTGGTTCAACGCAAGAATTTGCCGAACGTCGCCACGCTCATTCAAGAGTTCGATCCGCATGCGTTCTATTCGGTGCAGGAAGTCAAAAAGGCAACCGAAGGGGTGTTCCCGCAACGAGCGCCGCGAAACGCAACACCTTCGCTATTATCGAATGCCCTGCGAGGCCAGTTCGCCCGCTCGGGAATGATGCGGACAATGGCGACGGGCCGGCCAGTGGAGGTTTCGAACCGGCGGGTTTGAGCGCTCGACGCTAGCCGTGAAAACGCTTCACGGCTTCCTCATCTCCGCTGCTTTCGCCCGATGGCCGGCGGCCATGTCGGCGGCGCCGAGTTTGTCGTAGGCGAGGGCGAGGTTCGCGTGGACTGCGCCGCGATCAGCTTGCGGGCGACCGTTTAGCGAAATCTCCAGATCGCGGACGGCTTCTTTCCAGCGCCCCATCCGTATCAAGATGTTGCCTCGGGTATGGTAGAACTCCGTTGCATTCGGCACTTGTTTGATGGCTTCGTTGATCAAGCTTAGGGCGCGCTCCAGATTGTTGCCGTTATCGACGGCCAACGGGCCGACAACACTGGCCGCGATGGCGTTGATCGTTTGCATCGCCCGTTCCAGGTCAAGCGAGGTGTTGATAGCCAGCGCCCAGGCGAGGTTGTTCGAAATCAAAGCGGTATTGGGCATTCGCTCGAGTGCCTGTTCCCAATGGACGCGGGCAATCTCTTGTTTGCCCTCCGCCCAGGCGAAGTTGCCCAGTGTGAAGTGAGCAATGCCGACGTTGCGCCCTTCGACAATTTGCGCTTGCAGCATCTTCCGAACCTTAGCGCCCTCCTCGGATTTCGGATCGGTAAAGGAGACCATTCGCGACAACAGGCGCGCATCATTGGGCGTGGCGCCCATCGCTAGTTCCAAGACCGCGAATCGCGCCGTGATTTCGTCTTTCTTTTCCCTTTCCAGAAACACCAGCCAGTCGCTGTAAACATCCGCCCGTAGTCGAATGAGAAAAATTTGGGCAGCTTCCGTCAGCGATTTCCGGTTCAAAGCGGCTGACACCCAACCGACGGCCCGGCCGAAGTCGCGCAAGATGACCGCACACTGCACCGCTAGCCCGAGTGCTTGCAGGTCGTTCGGGTTTTGTTCGAACTTAGCCAGGAATACATCGCGGCAGTTGGCGCCTCGATCTCCGCCAGTTCGCGGTTGTCGATGGCGGCGTAGCAGACAGCTAGACTGACGCGCGGCCGCGTCTGCGAAGCGGTTTTCGTCAAGACGTTGATCGCTTGCTTGTATTCGCCGAGAGCCATGTAGTATTGGCCGAGCGCTGCATTCGCATTTTCGGAGAGAGAGCTTTCGTTTTCCGCAATCCGCAGCAGATGCTTTTCGGCAAGAGCCGCATTAGCCTTTGTGACAGGTCCTTCACGCAGCAGGAATAGAGCCAGATCATAATGGGCCTGTGGATGCCCTTTGCGGTCGGCCGGCGCCAGGCTTTCCAAAATCGCCTTATAGCGGGCCTTGTCGCCATGGGCGGCCGACAAGTTGGCCAGATACATCGTGTTGTAGTTATCGCGTTTCATGCGATTGGCGGCGTCGGCCAGCGTGATCGCCTTCGCATTATCGCCGTTTTCCTGGGCGGCTTGGGCTTCCTTCTTATACCAGTTGATGAGTTCGTCGTCGGTTTCGCGGGCCATCAAGGTGCCGAGAACCGCAATGCCGATGAACGCCAGAATCGCGGGGATCGAAATGAGCAAGCGTCGCCAGTCGCGCTGCTTCCAGTAGCTCAGTGCGCGGATGCCGCCCGTCTGGAAGAAGCCTCGGAAAGGCCGCCAGCCGAATAGGCCGCGACTCTCCTCTTTAACGGGCAGAAAGGCATCAGGCTTTTGGCGTTTTCGAAAGGGTCGCCAACCGAAGAAACCCTTCGGGTTCTGCGACGAGGGCATGACGCCGAATTGCGCTTTCAGGCGAGCGCGAGCCCGTCGCCATTTCTGAAACGCCCGCCATTTTCGTAGGAGCCAGTTCATGGTTTGTCTCGAAACAATCGGTCAGAGTCCGACGCGTAAACGACGGTTTCACCGCATCGCCTGCTTCCGTGCCGTCTCGCCGACGGCCTTGAACAAGCTTAGGGCCGGCGCACGCAGGGCCTCTTCGGCTTCGCTGTTGCCGACGATGAACACTTGCACTTGATAGGTCGCGGTTTTGGCCGCCTTGGAATCTTTGCCCATCAGGCGGGCCAGAAGCGAATCAGGCCGATAGAAAAATCCGCCAGAGCCGGCCTTGGGCGTTGGCAGCGGTTGGCCATCCGGTCCGTAGAGCATGAAGAGAAGATAGCCTGCCTGGAAGCCGGGTCGCGTCATCAGCATCTGGCGGATGGTGGCGCCTTCATCGATGGGCGACGGGACGTCATTCAGTAGCGCCGATCTGCCACCCTTGATTGCGATAGCAAACGATTAAATCGTGCCAGGCTTCGAACGGGTAATCGATCGATGCCGTCGCTTTAAAGTCGCCGATGCGGCCATGCCAGATCTGCGAATACTCGCCGAGGTTGTTGCTCAGATCGCGCTTTTCGCCTGCAAATTCGTGCATGTGCCAGCCCTCGCCGTCGCTGGCCATGTCATTTTGCGTCAGCTTGCCGAACTGTTCGATCAGGTGATCCGACTCGGCCGAGCGCTGGTTGATCAAGTCGCTATGATAGACGGCCATATAACCGAGCGTGCAGAGAACCGACAGCGTCAG
This sequence comes from uncultured Planctomycetota bacterium, assembly GCA_963718635.1. Classification (GTDB taxonomy): domain Bacteria; phylum Planctomycetota; class Planctomycetia; order Gemmatales; family Gemmataceae; genus JAIOQJ01. Next base: position 2,448,314 of record OY970367.1, read on the forward strand.
CATTGCCAACCCGGTAACCTTGGCGAAGGGAAGCCGAGGCGATGGCAACGGCAACATCGGCAGCACAGGAACCACGCCGGCCAGTTTACGCGCGCGGAGTGACGAAGAACGAAATCAACTGCTGCGTGTTCCAAGTGAGAAACAGGCCGAGCGCGAAGGTAAGGACGCCTAAGGCCTCATGTTGCAGGCCGGTGGCCAGATCGATGTTCCACCAGGCGACTCCCATCGCCACCACAATGACGCGCAGACTGTTGGCGACGATCAACCAGAAAACGGCAGCAACAAGTAACAGAAGAGTTTGTACCCAATGGACGCGCATGAAGCCCGCCCACACGAGGACGCAACAAAGGCTGGAGAACAGAGAATTGACGCCGCTGCACGCCTCGGCCACGAAAAGACTCCGGCCGCCGACTTCGAGCACGTTGCCATTACGCAGGTGCGGGAGGCGGAAGAAGTTCAAGACCTCGCTGCCAAGCGTGGAGGTCAGATCGCGCAGGCCGCTGACCATTTGCCAATCAAAGCGAAAGGGCAACGGAATGCAGAGCGCGAGCAAGGCCACCGCCGTCCACGAACGAAAGACGCAGCGCCAACCGCCAACGGCATAAAGGAAAGTAATGGCCGCCAGAGGCAGCGTTAGGCCGATCAGCCAATAGGAGTGGATAAGCAAGGCCAGCGCCTCGAGTGCTAAGCCGGTCATCACCAGTAAGGCGGTAAAACGTCGTGAGCCCGCGTAAAGATTGATGTCCCGCCGTAAACGGAAGCCGATCATAAACACGGCAGCTGCCACGGCCAAAGGATAAAACTGATAGTGCGGGCGTTCCCAAAGATGGTTGCCGTACATCATCCACAGCGGAACTTGAAGCGCCAGCAGCCATAGCAGCGGCGCTGCCTGGGCACGCGCCACTGGTTCATTCACGGCCGGGGCGATCGACTCTTTCGGTTCAATAGTGGCAATAAGGCTCATAGCATTCTGCTCATGACATCAATAGCGAAAGCGGATGAAGCGAAGCCGGCAAGGATTCAAGCAGCGTACAGGAAGAGGGCCCAGCAGATGCAAACATCCGCATCTTCAATGCTCATCCATTTCAATACAACCTATTTTCGTTGTCCTGTCGCTAGGTCAAGTGAACTCGACTATCATTCTATCGCTTCGATGTCCGGTTCGCGTGAAGAATTGGTGAAAGGGGAATGACCCTCTGAGCCGCATGCGTAAGCGACAGCTCGGCTGCCAATGGTCGCTGTCCTAGGCGAGCTGCGACCGTTAGGTAAGCGACCGGAGAATCGACTTGAACTTAAACGAATTTTAACAGTCACTTACTAACGCTCCCAGCTCGCCAGGCTAAATCAACGCTCGTGGCTCGCCAAAAATTTGCTGACAGCCGCCTTATCCAGCCCCGCGCTGTCGCAAAATACGGGCCGGGACGCCGGCGGCAACGACCTTCTCGGGGATCGCCCGCGTCACAACCGCGCCGGCGCCGATGATAGAATCGTGCCCGACATCCGCCATGACTGCTGCCAAGCTGCCGATCCAGGCGCCTTGGCCGATGGTTACCAAAGTATTCGTGCCCGGTTGTTCTTTGATAGGTCGAGTTAGATCTTCAGCGCCGTGCATCCTCGCGCCGCTGGTGATATGAACGCCGGAGGCAATCAATACGTCGCGTTCGATATGAACGAGCCCGATGTGACAGTGACCCCCGATGTAGGAGTTGGCGTCAACGCGCGCGCCGGCTTTGGAAAAGACAGTGCCAAACCCTATGGATGCAGAGGGATGACAATGTTCGATCGTCCAAGCCAGAAAAGCCCGGCGCAGATATTGGCCGGTAAGCCCGGGAATAAGCGATAACAATTCGGTGGAACCTTCGAGCGCGCGATCGCGACCCATGAACACCGTCTTAAACCTGTTGATGAGCAACAGAGGCGCCACCAAGGCGTTGGCAAGCAGGCGTAAAACTCCTTTGACCACTTCACGGAGTATCATGGCTGCTCCACCAAAGCGGAAGGACTGTCACGCGATGCGAAGGGGGCTTTCATCAAGGCGCTCAGCCGACAGGCGGCCACATAACCAAGCCAGGCCCCGAGTGGTTCGATAACAAAGTCGGTGACATCCAGCGCATGAGGCTGACAAAAGAGTTTGCCTATAGCCAGTGCAAATGAAAGGAACAGCGCGGAAACTATGACCGAAGCACGCTCGATTCTGCCACCGCGATGTTTTGAAACAAAGAGCCCAAGCGGAACGAACAGAAGAGCCTTCTGAATCAGCTTGTTCAATTCATTGAGGTAATCCAATGACAGGCAGGCTTCAAAAGGGATAGCTGATGTCTGTCTTAGGCGTTCACCCAGGATAGTGGCATCGGCCGTAAAGGCGAACGGTTCTAAGTGAAAAAACAGGAGCGCTCCTACCCAAAGGAAAGCCGCGATGAGGCGTTTGCCATCGAGAGAAGAATTCAGCAACAGGTAAGTGTGCTGCCACGATCTCATCAGGCGCCAACCTAGCCAAACGGCAATAGTGCCCGTGACGATGTCAGTCGCATCGAAATAGCGCGATAGCACCGAAAGCTGCATTAGTTCGATACAGGCGGCGAGCGCGATGCCGATGCCGGCCACCTCCGGCCACGATCGCTTGCCGTACAGAAAGGGAATCCCGGCCAATAAGGCGCCGGCCGGCAAAAACCAGGCAACGTTGACGATGATTTTATCAACAGTTTCGTAGGGATTTTGTGCCGTGTTTTCGAAAGGGATTAGGGCAACCATCCCCAATTGTCGTTTCTTCTTCAACTGGGTCGGACTAAGAGTCAGATCAAACGGCAGGCCGTGGGATATCACCAAAACGAGCAGATACGGCGGTATCAATCGCATCGACCAGTTGCGTGAAGCGTGCCTAGACCAGAATCGCCGGGTCCATTCGGTGGCCGCCTGTCCCTTCAACAACCAGATGGACAGGCCGATGATGGCGCCCATCGTTTCGGCGACAACATCGTTGATGTTCGTGTTGCGCGGCGGAAACCAAAGTTGAGCGAACTCCAAGGCCGCGCTGAGCAGAGAACAGGCAGGGATTATCCCAAGGATGGGCGCGAGAGAATGGCCCGGCCGATCGACACAGCGCCAGCCCATCAATAAGAATCCCAGCGGGATAAAAAGAAGAATGTTCGCCAGCCAGTCGGAAGGCTGTGCAACGGCGACCGGCTGCGAAAAAGCTTCCTTCAACCGCGACCACCCTTCATCCAAAGGGAGGGACCGGAAGTGCAAAGGCACTAAGCTGCCATATACGATGAAAACAACGAAGGCGGCCGTTAGCCAACTGTACTGGCGCGTTGTCAAAACGGGACGTGCGACATCCTCTGAGTGAGAAGGGTCGGATAAAGCGGATTGGTGAGCGCGAGCGGACAAGTCGATACACCTGCTCAAAGCGACTTCAAGTCGATAGCTCCGGCTTGGATTTACGCCTCTTTGCTTTTGTTCTGCTCTTAAGGCTTCGAACAGGAGTCTCGGGATTTGCCTGCATTTCCGAAGCATCACGAGCACCGTAGTGCGGGAGCGGAGTTAAGAATACCGGCGCCGTATCTTGAGGCATAACCGGTTGCGACCAATCATCGAGGCTGACGGATTGTTCGATGGCGGCCGCGGAAGGCAAAAGGGCAATCTGTCGGCAGCTCGGAGGCGATGCTCCGAGAACTTTCAAGGCAGCCGCGAACAACAATCGCAGATCCAGGAGCAGCCCGACCTTATTGATGTAATAGAAGTCATATTGAACTTTTTTCCGCTGGCTGGGAACGCCCGTATCGGGCGGCAAATAAAGCTGGGCCATGCCGGTCATCCCAGGCCGCATCAAGAGACGTTGTCGATATTCGGGGATTGAAGTTTCAAGAATGGGCATGAATTCAGGACGCTCCGGCCGGGGCCCGGTCAAGCTCATATCCCCCTTCACGACGTTCCATAATTGGGGCAGTTCATCGATGTGAGTCGTGCGCAGCACCCGGCCAACCGGCGTCATGCGCGGATCGCCACGCATCGGCCAACGCGGCGCGATTCGCTTCTCGGGAGTATGGAAGGTCGAACGCAATTTGCACAAATCGAACGGTCTTCCGAATCGTCCTAGGCGCGTTTGAAGTGTCCAGGCAGGCCCACGCGACGTCAACCGAATCAACAGCATCGACATAGCGAGCAAGGGAAGTGCGGCGATGAAAAGCACGCCGCCTAGCCCGATATCGATTGCGCGCTTCAAAAACAAATATCGGCGATGGGCTGATAGTGTTGATTGCAAAGTTACAGCCTGGGTGGGAGTTTGTTGTTGCATATCATCCTGTAGAGCGATTAACTCTTGCAACTATATCCAATGGGACATACGCAATGAATCCGTCGGGGGAAACAGAATCGGTCCAGGCTCAGAACAATGTTCGACATGATAGCCACCGAGGCGCTCGTACAGCAACACCGTACCGATGCCAATCCAGTAACTGTATTTAGCCATCGTTCTTCCGAAAAAGGAATGAACGCAGGGTGATTGTACATTGGCTTAGAACAGTCTCAAGCCAATGTAGGACAATTTCTGATGCGATGTGTGGGCTAACAATATTTTCAGTGCGATCAATTTTTACAAAGGCGTAAACTCAGCGAGCGAAATGGGCGATTTCATGTAATGCATGAAATCGCCTCTTGCTTCCGTATTACTTTTTCTCTTGCTGCTTGGGAATGTCTGCCAGCTCTTCACGGACTTCCGCGTAGTGGCTGAATTCCATGCTGAACGAAGCCGTGCCAGCCGTGGCGCCTCGCAAATCGCTGGTGTAGCCGAACAGATTCGCTAGTGGGATCTTCCCACGGATAACGCCGCGACCTTTATCGCTGCTGATTTCCTCAATGACGCCACGACGTCGGTTCACGTCTCCCGTAATTGCCCCTTGGTACGTTTCCGGCGTAACAACAACAACGGTCATGATCGGCTCGAGGAGCCGAATGCCGGCCATCGATTGCGCATCGCGGAAATTCTCTTCCGCCGCCGAACGGAAGGCGTCTTGCGACGAGTCCACGTCGTGGATCTTGCCGTCGTACAACACGGCTTCCAGATCGACGAACGGGAACGGGTATTTGCTCCCCTTCTTCGCCATGTTGCGGATGCCGGCTTCTACCGAAGGGATGTACTCCTTCGGCACTACGCCGCCGACGATTTCATCGTCGAAGTAGACGTTGTTGATGTCGGGCTTCTCCCCATTCTCGACCTCGCGGGCGATGCATCGCTCGATGCCTTCCTGGTCCAATGGTGTGTAGCGGATATGGATAACGGCAAACTTGCCGCGTCCACCCGTTTGCTTGATGTACCGCGTTTGCAGTTCCAGCGGGCGCGCCAGCGTCTGCCGATATGCCACGCGAGGTTTCCCGGTTGTAACCTTCACGCCGGGGTTGCGCATCAGTTTGCCGACCGAAACTTCGAGGTGAAGCTCGCCCATACCCGAGAGAATCAGGTCTTTCGTCTCTTCATCCGTATGGAACTTAATTGTCGGGTCGTCGCGTGTCAGCCTTTGAATGGCCATGCCGAGCTTATCGCTGTCGGTGGTCTTGTCCGGAATGACGGCCATCGAGATAACCGGCTTCGGAAAGGTGATCGCTTCCAGCGCGATCGGATGGTCTTCCGAACAAAGCGTATGCCCGGTGTAAGTCTGCTTCAGGCCGACTACGGCGGCGATCATGCCAGGCACGGCTTCGGGAAGCTCTTGCTTCTCGTTGCCCATCATTCGATAGAGGCGCGCAATGCGTTCGGTACGACCGACGGTGGTGTTGAGCACCGTGTCGCCTTGACGGAGAACGCCTGAGTAAACGCGCACATAAACGAGATCGCCCGTCGGTTCCGTCACCGTCTTAAAGGCCAGACCCGAGAAAGGCTCTTCGGTCGCGGGCTTGCGATGAGCCCTCTCCTTTGATTTCGGGACGAAGCCATCGACCGGCGGCCGGTCGAGCGGCGAAGGCAGGAAATTCACCACGGCATCGAGCAAGATCTGCACGCCGTGAAAATTCTTCGACGAACCGCAGTAAACCGGGCTGAACTTGCCCGACAGCGTCCCGTCGCGCAGCGCGTGGATCAGCTTGTCCTTCGGCACCTCTTTGCCTTCGAGGATCATCTCGGCAATCTCATCGCTCGCCAGCGAAGCCGTTTCGAGCAATTGCTCCCGGTACATCGCTGCTTCTTCTTTCGAGGAAGCCGGGATATCGACAAGCGAATACTTTCGGTTTGACTTGTCCGCGCTGTCTTTCAGCACGAACTTGTTTTCGATCAAGTCGATAATGCCTTTGAAGTCGCCGGATTGCCCGACGGGAATGGTGCAGATCGCCGGGGTAACGTGGAGCTTTGTCTTCATCTGCTCGATGCAGTCGAAGTAGTCCGCCCCCATGCGGTCGAGCTTATTGACGAAGGCAATGCGCGGAACCTTATACTTGTTCGCCTGGAACCAAACAGTCTCGGACTGCACCTCTACGCCGCCGACCGCGCAGAAAACGGTCACGCCGCCGTCGAGGACGCGCAGCGAGCGTTCGACCTCGGCGGTGAAGTCAACGTGGCCCGGCGTATCGATGATATTGATGGACGTATCGCCCCAATCGATCGACACGGCCGCCGAGTTGATGGTGATGCCGCGGGCGCGCTCTTCCGGATCGAAGTCCGTGGTGGTGTCGCCGTCGTCGATATCGCCGACTTTGTGCTTCGTGCCGCTATAATAAAGAATGCGCTCGGTGGTCGTCGTTTTACCGGCGTCCACGTGTGCGATGATGCCAATGTTGCGAATTTTATCGAGCATGGATGATGGCCGGACGAAAGAGTTCGCCGGTTCCTCAACGGGAAAACGGGCCGACGGCCAGACGCCCGATGCGTCCGGCTCGACCGCCGCTTAGCGGCGTCACGCCCTCAGTAATTGGAGACCGTGTCGTGTGTTTTGGGTTCGGCCGGGCTGCCGATGGACGACCGCGATTCGTTCCCGATCCTAGGATGGCGTTCCGTCCGTGCGGAAAATGGAAACGTTCATACTTACATCATCATCGTAACGGAAACGGTGAAAATGTCCAGTTCGCGACGGAGGAAAGCCATCGACGACCTGCTTATTTCAATTCGCGAATGAACAGGTTGGCGAATTCGATCTCGCAGTTGCTGTCCATCAATCCGATTTCACCCGTACCCATTAGCGCCTTCACCGCAACCGGTTTCACGACTGCTTTGCCGTTCACGGCTATCGAGAGCTTGCCGTCTTTGACCAAAGCGGATGTCCGGTTCCATTTCCCCGGCGGATGGATTTCAATGACCTCGTCCAGCAGAAACTCGGAACGATCCGCGACATTTTCGAGCAGGATGGCCCGGCCATCTTCGCGTATCGAGAACGCCAGCATATATTGCGGGCGCTCGCGTAGGATCAATCCCGCCTGCCGAGGCTTTTGGTCTTTGCCCTTCCGAGCCGGCAGCATCCAATCGACGATCAACTCGTAACTATCGTATTCCTTCTCGACATAAAGCGACTTGGCTTCGGCTTCGCTACGGCCATCGTACTTTAGCCGCCAATCCGAAGGCGTCCAATGATCTTCGTGGCCGAATTCGTCCTTAAAGTTTCCGAGGGTCAGGCCGTTATAAACGCTTTTGAAACCGCGATCGAGGTCCGCGATTTCTGCAGGCTTCGGATTCGTACTGGGGAGTCTCCTTGATCTTTAGATTGCGGAAACGGCATTCCGAGCCTTCCGACTCAAGAGCCAGATAACCTTTGCGCGGGCTGCACTTGCTAACGCCCGAGACCACCTTGCCGTTGACGGCCAACTTGATGACGCCATCGTTCGCTTCGACCCGGTAGTGATTCCATTCGTTGGCGCCCTTAGCCCGATTTTCAGAGGGGATACAGCGAGCCGAGCCTTTGGGATGCGGTCGATCGGGGGTGCACGTCGCCCCAAATGCTGAATAGATCGCCATGACTCGAAGCCGTCACCGCGCCGGTCGCCTTATCCGTATAAGTTAAATTCACGAGAACCTGGACTTCAATGCCTCGTGTGTATCCGGTTCCGATAGCGGGGATCGGATCGGCCCAAACAAAGAAGCCGCTGTTCCCCATCGCTTCCGGCGTCGGCGGAACGTGCATCCATTCGAAGTCGGCAATGAAATTCTCGTATTGCTTTTCCGTGCGCAGAAAACCGGTCGGCTTCCCGGTCGTGACGATCATGTCGTCCTTCACGTAAAAGGTCTTCGGATGACAATTAACGTTCACCCAGCCTGAAAGGTCTCTGCCGTTGAACATGGGAACGAAGCCTTCTTCTTTTACCTCCTCCGCTGCAATTAAATTAAACAAAGCGCAGACGACAACCAAAGTGGACAGAGCAACCTTCATTGGAAATCCTTGTTGAAAATCTTAATATTAGGGTACTCGCGGCACTAGCTTGTCGATATCTTCGACGTTCGAGCTTTTAAGGATGGCCCGCTGAATTTTGTGAAGCTCTGCAGGTCGTTGCCCCCGCAATCGGCTGTTGAAGGTCGCACGCGTCTTTTTCTACTCTTCGTAAACGTGAAGGTCGATCTTGACTTGCCTCGCTACCTCTTAGGCACTTCAAGGTAATAGCTTGTCGATATCTTCAACGTTTGAGCCCCTGAAGATTGCCCTTTGTATTTCTTCCAGTTTCTGAAATTCGCTGACCGCTCGCAATCGTTCGTTCAACGCCGTTCCTACTTCAGGGAAACGAACTTCCACCGCCCTTTCGATTGACTCGACTAAGCCCTTGCGCCGCCCTTCCTCTAGCCCTTCCTGTCGGCCTGCCTGTCGCCCTACTTGCCAGCCCTCCTCCTTCGCCAATCGTTCGATGCTGCTCACATAAGGCATCTTTTTCTCCTCTTCGTAAACGTAAAGGTCGATCCTAAGTTGCTCTTCCAACGGTTTGAGAAGTTCCAAAAACCAGTCGATCAGTCGGTAGAGTTGCCGAACTTGCTCGGGAGTCCAGCCATGAGTGTAAAGCCTTCGAATCAAACCCCATTTGGCTTGCAGCCGCTGTGCCGGGTTGCCCTTAGTTCGCAGACTGTCGAGATGGGCGAACACAATCGATGCGAACGGGTTGGCGCCGGCTTCCAACTCCTGTCGCTTAGTGGTATCTTCCCAATCGATCAATTTGACGGCGGCAAACCGGAAGCGCATTTCGGTTCCGAAGCAGCTTGTCAGATATTCGCTCGGCCTCCATGCTTTGCTTTCATCCCCGAGAACGGCGATGCTCACCACTCCTCGATTGTAGCGATCGAGGATGCGGTAATAGAAGACGAACATACGCCGGGCGAATTCGGCCTCGTGTTGCGACTGGACTTCGATATGGATCAGCAGCCAAGTTTCGCCGCCGTTCAGCAAATGTACGCGCATCAGCTTGTCCGCTAACGTCGCTCCTAATTCCGATTCGCGGACAATCTGATGGAATTCGCTGTCGAGGCTCTGGTAGCCGAGCGTCCAGTCGATGGCTGCATGCAATTCGGGTAGAAAGAGCGCTAGGAGGCTCAAAGAACAGCTCAAGCGCATCCTTCCAGGGGGAGTCGAATTCGCGGTCCATTGATCCCCGCAATCATACCTGGAGCCGGGAAATGAGGTCCCTTGCAATCTTATAGACTCACCAGAGCAGTCATCCGCTTCGATTGCCGCCTTCGCTCAAAAAAGAGCATCCCCCATCTTGCTGTTAAGCCATGCCGACGAGTAAGATGATACCTCTCGAAACGACTGAACTTGTCAGCCCTCCTTCCCGAGGCCTTCATGCCGTTTTCCATTACGTGCCCGTCGTGCTCGGCCAAACTGAAGTCGGCTGCCGCCATTCCCTTGGGGCGGAAAGTGCCATGTCCCAAGTGCAAACAGAGCTTTGTCGTTTCCGAAGACAATATGGTCGAAGTGGCGGAATCGAAAACGATGACGCCGGCCGCGCCAAGCAAGTCCGTACCGGCCACAAAGGCCCCGCCTCCACGCAAACCTTCTCCGGTTGAAAGCAATCCCTTTGGTGATTTAGGAGCGGCGCCTCTCTCCAAAAGCAAAGATGAAGGCGATGAAGAAGAGGAGCGCCCGCAAGAAGCCGCGTATTAGCGAAGTAAAAGAAGCGCCCGCCGCGCAAAGTTCGCGATGAGGATGACGAAGACGAAACCCCGAAGTCGCGTGCTCGTAAATCGAGCGATGAAGACGATCTCGAAGAGTTGCCGCGCGCACGCAAGCGACGTGATGTTGATGAAGACGAAGAGGACGTAAAGCCACGCGCCCGCAAACGGCGCGATGAAGAAGACGATGACGATGATCGCCCAATGCGAAATCGGGACGATGAAGATGACGACGACCGGCCGCGCAAGAAGAAAAAGAAATCGGGAAACCTCTACTTGAAGATCGGCCTTGCCGTCGGCGGACTACTAGTAGTCGGCGGGCTGATTTGGCTCGGCATTTGGCTGTTCGGAGGCGGCAGCGAGTACGACGCCGAACTGATGGCCTACATGCCCGCAGACTCGAATTTCGTCGGGAGCATCAACGTCGACGATTTGAACTCGAATTCCAAGTTGAAAGATGCCTTAACCAAAGCATCTAAGAAGAGCGGAGGCGATCCTTTTAAAGAACTTAACGATAAATTGAAGCCGACCGAGCTCACCTCGGACGATTTTTCCCGTATCGCGTTTGGCGGAACGATGGATAAAGGGATTCTTGTCTTTCGCACCAAGAAAACGTTCAATAAGGCGAAAATGGCCGAGGCGATGGACTGTAAGAAGGAGCAGAAACAGGGAGATAAGACGTACTACTCCAACGGCGCAGACGATGTGGTCTACTTTCCTTCGGACACGCTTATCGTCCGCACTGGAAAGAAACATTTCGAATCCCTTGCGTCAAAGAACGATAGCAAAGTTGCGATTTCAGAGGAAATGCAGGAAATTGCGAAAAAGATGGCAAAGGGTCAGTTTTGGGTTGCGGGCTCGAAAAGCCTTCTGCCTGCGAACATGCTCAAAGGAGCTGACCAGATCAAGTCAGTGCGCATTCCTTACTTCCCACCGGAGATGGTTGACGCTCTCATCGACATGAAGTCGGGCGGAATTTGGTTAAAGGCTGATGGCGACACCATCAAATTCGGCATCGGAATTCTCTGTTCTCAGAAAGAAGTGGCAGAAAAAGCGGAAACCGAGCTCAAAAAAGACATTGACGCCCGGCGCAACAAAGGATTGGACGAAGAGCCGCTTTTTAAAGGCAACCCGATGTTTGAAGGCAAAAGCGACATCAAAAACTTCTACAGCAGCCTTCAGAAATCGATGGCAGCCGATCGCAACGGCAATCTCGTGGAAATGTCGGCAAGTTTCACTATTGGGGAAGCGGAGTCGCTAACTTCGCTTGCACAACCCTTCATGGGTGGCCCGCCACAGCCTCCAATCAACGAACCATCGATATCTCCTAAGATAAACCCGAAAAAGAAAGGTAAGTAGCAGTTCCAGATCTAAAGTAAAAACGAAAGCCAAGCGAATGTGATTATGCCCCTGCTCGACCACTTTCACCCGCCGCTGCATGGCCCACGTCGTTGGGAAGGCTTTCATCACGCCTGGGCCTGCACCATCGCGGCTCAGCTTAATCGGGACGTGTTGCCCACGCAATACTATGCGGAGCCCGAAATCAGTATTGGACCGGAGATGGAGATCGACGTCGCCACGATCGAGTGGAGCGACCGAACTTCCGGTGATTTCGACTCCTCGAAATCGATCGCGGTCTGGGCGCCCACTCGACCGAAGCTATCCGTCAAAGTCGATTTTGCTCACTTAGATAGTTATGAAGTTCTGGTATATAAGGATTTAGGCGGCGCCGAACTATGCGCAGCGATTGAACTGGTTAGCCCGGCCAATAAGGATCGACCGGCAAGCCGAAAGACTTTTGCCGCCAAGTGTGCCGGCTATCTAAAACACGGCATCGGACTAATAATAATTGATGTGGTCACCGCGCCTAAATTCAATCTGCACGAAGAATTATTCGACGCACTCGAAGTCTCTATTTCCAAAGCTGTTTGGAAATCGGCCACAGGTTTGTATGCCGTCTCGTATCGGGCTGTGACGGTTCGTAAGAGTCCCCGCGTCGAAGTTTGGCCGGAAACACTGAGATTAGGGAAAATTCTTCCCGATATGCCGTTGTGGTTGAACGTTGAATCGTGCGTGCCTCTGCATCTAGAACAAAGTTACCTGGCCACGTGTGAGTCATTGCGGATTTCGGCTTGAACTCAGTATTGAAGGATCACCATGCGCTATCGGACGTTTGGTCGCACCGGCTGGAAAGTAAGCGAAGTTGGCTATGGCCTATGGGGTATTGTCGGCTGGTCCGGGGCCGATGAAGCGAGCGCCCGAGCCGCTATGCAGCAATCGGTCGATCTCGGCTGCACCTTTTTCGATACCGCACTTGCCTACGGCGAAGGCAAAAGCGAGCGCTTGCTCGGTGATTTGGTGCGAGCCAACCCGGATAAGAAGCTCTATGTCGCCACGAAGGTTCCCCCAAAGAACCGCATTTGGCCCTCTAAACGCAGCTTTAGACTCGACGATGTATTTCCGCCTGATTACATTCGCCAGTCGCTGGAAATCAGCTTGAAGCATCTCGGCCTCGATGCGGTGGATCTGCTGCAGTTTCACGTATGGGAAGATGCCTGGGCCGACGATGAACGATGGCACCAGGTGGTGGACGATCTGAAACGGCAGGGCCTTATTCGCTCAGTCGGCATCAGCGTCAATCGTTGGGAACCGGCAAACGCCTTGCGAACATTAAAAACCGGCGCCATCGACGCTGTGCAGGTGATATACAACATCTTCGATCAGAACCCGGAAGACGAACTTTTTCCGCTCTGTCGCGAGTTGAATGTAGCTGTCATCGCGCGCGTGCCCTTTGATGAAGGAACGCTGACGGGGACTTTGACCAAAGAAAGCAAATGGCCCGATGGCGACTGGCGCAACATCTATTTTGTTCCGGAAAACCTAATACCCAGCGTCGAACGGGCAGAAAAACTGAAGCCTTTGGTTCCGGCAGGGACGACGCTGTCCGAAATGGCGCTGCGATTCATTCTTTCAAATCCGGATATTGCCACGGTAATTCCCGGCATGAGAAAGTCAGGTCACGTAAGCGCCAATCTGGGCGCCAGCGATGTCGGGCCCTTGCCGGCTGAACAGCTGACGAAGCTGAAAGCACATCGCTGGGTGCGCACCCCAACCGAGTGGTCGCAGTAAGATGAAAATGAATTAGCCGCGACGCTCTGCGGAGCGCTATCGCACTCCGCAGAGCGTCGCGGCTAACGAGGACGACCTGTCTATTTCATCAGCGATAGCACTCTGGGCAGCACCTCTCCACCGGGCCCGTAGAGCCCTATATGCGCCAAATCACTGGCGGCTGTCTTTGCCAGATTGACTTCGATGATCGTGGCATTGATCGCAATCGGGATCAAGCTCGCAGCCGGGTGAACAACCGCGCTGGTTCCCACGACCAGCATCACATCGCACGCAATGGCGGCATATTGCGCGTCGACCCAGATTTGTTGCGGCAGCGCTTCATGGAACCAGACAATGTCCGGACGCAGCAACGCGCCGCAGCCAGGGCATTCAGGCAATTCGCCAAGTGGCTCCAAATCCCGGTTTTCGATCCTTCGGCATCCGGTGCAACGCGTGCGGTACAAGCTGCCGTGCAATTCGAGCACGCGAACGCTGCCGGCCAGCTGATGCAGCCCATCAATGTTTTGAGTGATAAGCGTGAAGCAATCGCCGAATCGCTCTTCCAATTTCGCGAGTGTATAGTGACCGGGATTTGGCTGCACGGTTGCTACTTTGGCGCGACGGGCGTTATAGAACGCCCAAACCAATTTCGGATCGCGCCTGAAACCTTCGGGGTTGGCGACGTCTTCAATCCGATGATCTTCCCATAGGCCATCGGAGGCGCGAAAAGTCGGCACGCCGCTTTCGGCCGAAACACCGGCGCCGGTTAGCACGGCAACCCTGTTAGCCCGCGATAATACCGCTGCCGTCTTTTCGATTTGGTCATTCAGATCTGGTTGCGTCGTCATAAATGAAAACTGTTGTTATTTTACGTTGTATGCAGGCCGACGATTCTTATTTTCACCTGCGTTATCGGCGCCACAGAGTTTAGAATCAACCCATCATGCGCGAATTTGTAGTAGCGCCTTCATACTAACCCGAAGTGTGAGCGAGGCAATCCCCGAAGCGTTAGCGATATACACTGTAATGGGAGCGAACAGAACCTCGTTAACGCTTCGGAGTTTGCCTCGCTCACGCTTCGGGTTTGAGTGAGATCATGTGCTTTCCCCTATCGTTGTTCCGCCAGCTTGAGAGAATCAAGATCGTATAAACCAGTCCCGCGGTCCACTGAATTGTGATGATCCACAAATAGACCCGATGCCAGAAGTAGAAACGCGGGTGATCCTCGATTGAGGAATTAACAAAATCGACCAGTTCGAGCAGCCGCTGATGAACGGCGAATAAAGCGAGCAGCGCGACTGCCATCAGGGTCCAGCTTCCCCATAGCCATGATTTGCGCAGCGACGACTTCGGCGACTCGTGCAGCAAATCGAGTGCAAAAATTATAAGGGCGATCACGCCAATTTCATTTATTGTTTCGGAGACGAACCGCGTGATGCGGCCTTGCTCCAAGGCGCTGCCGAGCACTTCTGTCCCGACGGGAACAACGAAGGCGGCGTAAAAGAGGAAGCCGCCTTGCCAGAGCATCAGCAATTGCAGCACGAAGAAACGGCGAACGAGTGCCATTGAGAAAAGCCTGCTGTCATGAACGGCAATCTTGAAGCGGAGCATGAAGAGCCCACTTCCGATACGCTATAATTCCACGATGGAACTGCAAGTCGCGCAAATCGTTCCCGCCACGGAAGCGGAAGGACCCGGCAGACGCTTCGCGCTCTGGTTCCAGGGCTGCCCCCTACGCTGCCCCGGCTGCTGCAATCCGGAATTCCTGCCATTTCAGGGCGGCGAGCGCATGCAACTCGAAAGCGTTACGGAACTCATTCAGCAAACTCCAAACCTCGAAGGCATCACGCTGCTCGGCGGCGAGCCTTTCGCTCATGGGCCCACTGCCGTCGCGCTTGCCCAATACGCCCGATCAGAAAACCTCAGTGTCATGGTCTTCAGCGGCTACGCAATTGAAGAAATTCGCGCAATGGATGACCCTCATGCTGCGAACCTTCTGCGACTGACGGACTTATTAGTCGATGGCCCTTACCAGCGCGACAAGCCGGACACACAGCGGCGCTGGATCGGCTCGACGAATCAGCGAATCCACTTTCTCTCGGATCGCTATCGTGCGGACGACCCCTGTTGGCGGCAGAAAAACACGCTCGAAATTCGCCTGAATGTTTCGGAACTGGCGGTGAACGGCTTCCCGGCGCTGCAAGCCAAGCAACTATGGAAAGGGAAATTCCACCATGGTTGAAGGCCCTTCTACCAGGCAAGTTTCGCGATTTGAGGCGAACCTGCTGCGCATTCTTCATTTCTTTTTTCAGAGAGCCCCGGCTGAGGAAGCACTGCCTCTTTTAAGAGCGGCATCGCCCCGGCCGAAATGCCTTTCAGCCTCGGCAGTCCATTTGGTGCAAGATGCCCTTTCCAAGGGCTCGGTGCAGTATTTGATTCGAGTCGGCGGCTGGAGGCAGGAGCGATTTTTGCGACGAGGACGCCCAAGGCCGGCCGGCTTTGGCAGCGCAGCAGGATCGACGAACTCGGCCTTCAGTTTTCTCGATTCAGCCTCGACTTTCTAATCTCGCTGACCGCTAATAAGCCTGCCGACTGGCCCAACGTAGAACAGCTACCGATCGAACAATTAACCATCGCCGACTATCTATTTTTGTCGATTGCCTACGAATCCCTTCGCCGTGAACCCGAACTGGCAGCCAGCCTTCGCGACCTTCGCTGCTTTCAGACCAATGCGCTTTGCCGTCTGCTCTATCCCGAAGATTTCGACGGTGTATTTGCAACGGAATTATTTGGAATCTGGTTTACACCGGTCGGCACGTTTGTATTGGAAGCCATGCAGCCCTTGTTCGAGTCGCGCTGGCTAGAGATGGAACGAGAAAAAGGACAGATCAGCGATTGGCAGCGCATGGGCACTCAAGGGGAGGCGCAGCATCAACTTCTCAACCTCTTCATGGACGCCGCCGATCGCGCGGGAAGGGTCGACTTGGCCCGATTTCTGTTGGCCGTCCTATCGAAGTTGCTAGCCGCGCCGGAGACGACGATTGCCTTCTGGACAGCCGGCCTGCAAGGCAGCGGCCCATCCCGGCTTGCGGAAAGACTGGAGATTCAGCGCGCGGCCGTCGCGCTGTTGCGCGGCGCCATGCGCTTGCGACAATGGGAACAGCGTGCCCGCGCCAGCGGCTTCATGGACGACGACTATCCCGCCAGCCAATTTTGGCTAAACGAATGGGAACGGCTCAACGGATCGCAATCGCTTGCCCGGGCCGAGCAGATTGTCCAGAGCCTCGAGCCGCTCTAAGCCTGACGCGAAGGCGTTGCGCCTACTTAGGCGAGCGAACTGCGTAAGCAGTCGGGTTCCGTCATCACGGCAGCTTACGTTGCTCGGCTCGCCGCTGGGGGCGAACTTTTCCCAAAAACGCATAGGATCAACCCGGTCGAGTTCATATGATCCTCTCCACTTTGGCTCGCAAGCGTTCCATCTTCGGAGAGGATGAAGAGAGACATGAACGAAGAATTTGACACTCCAAACGAGGCGCCGAAACTCCAGAGCCATCCGACAGGCTTTTGGTTCTTCTTTTGGGGCGAATTTGCCGAACGCAGTTCCTACTATGGCATGCGGGCAATTTTATCGCTTTACATGACCGAGAAACTTGGCATCGATGAGGGAAATGCCGGCACGTTCATGTCCCTCTTCATCGCCGGCTGTTATTTCCTGCCGCTTCTTGGCGGTTACATCGCAGACAACTTTTTCGGGAAATACTGGACGATTGTCGGATTCTCACTCCCATATATTGCTGGGCAGTTCATTGTTGGCATCGAAAACAAATATGCTGTAGTCGGTGCGCTGGCGCTCCTGGCGATGGGTTCGGGCGTGATAAAGCCGAATATTTCCACTTTGATGGGAATGACCTACGACCAACAGCGCCCCGGGCAGGAACAGCTCAGAAGTAATGCGTTCAGCTGGTTTTACCTCGCGATCAACATTGGGGCTTTCCTCTCACAACTCGGCGTGCCGTGGATGCGAACGCATTACGGATATGCCATCGCCTTCATGTTCCCTGCGGGATTGATGGCAATCGCCCTTACCGTGTTCGCAGCGGGCAAACGGTATTACGCCACCGAAACCATTCAGCGTAAACAAGTCGGCACATCCGGCACGACCGTTCCGGAAGGCCGCACCATAACAGGCTTGCCGATTCATACCACCATCGTAAGCGTGGAAGAAGAGATTGCCGATCAGACTCTCAAGTTTCAGACACTCGCCCGCATCGGGTCGCTTTTTTTCTTGATCATGTTTTTCTGGGCGATTTTCGACCAATCCGCGAGTACATGGATTTTCTTTGCGAAGACCTACATGGACCTTCACTTGTTTGGATTCGCGGCCACTGCAGATCAAATTCAAAGCGTGAATGCGCTGTTCATCATGACATTGCTTCCGGTCAGCGTTGTGTTCTTTAACTCCATGACCCGACGCGGCCGAAAAATCAGCGCCACGAATAAGATGATCGCCGGTTTCGTGTTGACGGCCCTCTCGATGATCATCATGAGCACTGCCGGGTTCCTGGCGGGCAAAAAACAGGATGCCGTGCGTGTCAGCTTGGAAGAAGGCACCATCTTTCTGCCGATGTCGTCGACCAAGCTCGAAGAAGTTGAATCAACCGACGGAGCGGCAGACCTTCAATTCCCGGAAGGGGTCCAAGTAGCCGCGAGCGACTGGGCCTATAACAAGGACAAAAAGAAAGCGACGTTGTCCAATGGAACTTTAACCTTCGGCGATGGCCGCAAGCTAGTAATGAAGGATGGCCGAATCGACTTCAACCAGTCTCGAGCATTGTTCGTGGATGGTGAGTTCAAGCCCGCGGGCGCCCTGGAGACCAGATTGAAGACGGGCGACTACCCGATGAATGCCGACAAGGTTTCCGTTGGAGATGGAAACCAAGTGAAAATAGAGACCGCGACAGCGGTTGAGGCGCCAAAAGATAAAGAGCCCCCTAAAGCAACTCTGGAAAAAGTTGATTGGGTACGTCCAGGCGAGCGAGTTACAGTGTGGTGGCAAATTCTGGCCTTTTTGGTCCTTACGCTCGCAGAAATATTGATTTCGGTCACCGGGTTGGAGCTTGCTTTTGTCGCTGCCCCGCCGACAATGAAGAGTTTCGTTACCGCCTGCTGGCTCGTCACGGTTGGAATGGCCAATTTATTCATCAATGTTCCGTTTACGCAACTCTATCCTCACATGGAGCCGGGCCCTTATTTCGCTATTTTGGCGGGCGCCCTGTTCGTTGTGACCGTGCTTTTCATCCCCGTCGCAGCCAAATTCAATCGAGGCATGGCGCAGGCGGAGGCGGTGGTGAATGAAAAGGAAGCGGCGGAAGGGAACTCGGAAGCAATCTGAGTGGAGATCCAAAATCAAAGCCTCGTTAGGCTTACTGGCTGACTATTGCGAATACTGTTTCGGCAACCCGTATTAGCAAAGTTAATAGTACTCGCAGGGTGACTAAAGGCTTTGCGACACTCACCTTTTCAATCTGCTGGTGGGTTGCGCAAAGCCTTGACACCCTACAAGGATTGCGGGCGATTGGAACAGCTTTTGCGACAGGCTGCGCTGAATTGAATCATGATTTTCAATCTTGAGGAGACGACGCGATGGCCAAAACTGCCGACAAGCCCCAATCGCCGATGCCGCCGCAGGAGCAATCGGGGCCGGGCATTGAAGCGGAGATGTCGCCGAAGCCTCAATACAGTGCCCCGAACTACAAGGGCGCTGAGAAGCTCAAGGGCCGAGCGGCGTTGATTACGGGCGGGGATTCGGGAATCGGCCGTGCGGTAGCCGTGCTCTTTGCGCGTGAAGGCGCGGATGTGGCCATTGTCTATCTGAAAGAAGAACAGCAAGACGCCGAGGAAACGAAGGAGGCCGTCGAAAAGGAAGGAAGGCGTTGCGTCCTTCTTCCCGGCGATGTCACTTCGTTTGAATTCTGTCAGAAAGCAGTTGATCAGACTGTCCGCGAGTTCAAGCGTCTCGATATTCTCGTCAACAATGCGGCCTATCAAAAACAGCAGGATCGCTTTGAAGACATCACGCTCGAACAATTCGATCTAACCTTCAAAACGAATATCTACGGCTACTTCTACATGGTGAAAGCGGCCCTTAGCCATTTGAAAGAAGGGAGCAGCATTATCAATACCGGTTCGATCGCCGGTATGCGCGGCACCGAACGTCTGATGGATTATGCCTCCACCAAAGGGGCCATCCATGCGTTTACCAAATCATTGGCGCTCAATTTTGTCGAGCGTGGCATTCGGGTGAATTGTGTGGCGCCGGGCCCGATCTGGACGCCCTTTATTCCCATGTCCGAACCGGCGAAGCAAGTCGCGAAACATGGCGGAAAGGTCCCAATGGGCAGGCCCGGCCAGCCGGAAGAGATCGCGCCGGCCTACGTCTTCTTCGCCAGCGAGGCCGATTCGAGCTACATTACCGGCGAAGTGCTAACGCTGCTCGGCGGCGAAACACGTTCCGGGTGAATGGTTGACGACTCGACCCGACGCAGCAAATTTTTCACCAAGCCTGTTTGCCGTGAGGCGAATCGAACTGCGTGAGCAGTCGAGTGTTTTTACTTTACTCGACTGCATTCGCAGTTCGGCGGTTTCCTTTGTTTCGGTTATCGTCGGCGGCCGGCAAATTCTGCGATATCGTCCTCACTTTCTTCCTATTATTAGCAACGGTTGGTTACAAAAAGAAACCTTCGCATGCCCTTACGCAGTTCAGATCGCCGGTCGTATACGCGCCACTGCGCAAAGCATTCGCGTCGCAGCTAACAAAGCTTCTGAACAAGCTTGAGAGTCCCATGAACGAGCAGCGAAAATTCGATACCTGGTTCATTCAAAGCAACACCGTCTATAAAGAGGTGCCGTATCACGTTGTGACGGATTGGGTGCAGCAGGCTCGGCTTGGCGCGGAGGATATGGTGAAGCCTTCCGGCACGACTAACTGGCTTAAGCTGAGCGCAGTTGCCGTTATTCGAAGCATATCTGCCTAAGCCCGAACTGCAGCGAGTGGGTGATGTCGCTGAGGCCTTGGAGCCGATCGAACTCGATTTCAATTGGAAGCGCCATGCCGACGACGAAGACGACGATGTCGATATGATTCCTCTTATCGACATCAGCCTCGTGTTGCTTATTTTCTTTATGATGACGACGACCGTGGCGTCGATCTCGCGCATTCAAGTCCCGACGATGGAGAACGCGACCAAGATCGACACCGCCAAGGATATTTTGCGCATTGATATCGACATGGTTGACGGCAAGCCGGCCTATGCCTTCGCCAAGGGAACGGCAGCGCCGGCCGCTGCCGACGCCAACCTGCCCGATGAGGTTCGGCTTTTTGTCCCCTTTGATACTTCCCTCGTGGCTTATTCATCGCCGCCGAAAGTCCGTGTTGCTGCTCATGGCGAGCTTCCTTATGAAGTAGTCGAACGAATCATGAATCTGCTCGATCAACGGCGCATTCAAGGCATGATCGAAAACTATCACATCGAAGTGAATGAGCGGGCCAAGCAATGATAACCTGGAATGTTCGTCATCAAGGATCGCCGGAATCGCTCGACCGTTTGACGGCCGAGCAGATCGTCGAAGGCGTGCAGGATGGCCAATGGGAGCCGACTGACGAAGTTCGCGGCCCGAACGATGCCGACTGGCAGGCGCTGGAACTGCATCCGCATTTTGCCGAGACCATTGCCGACCTCGACCCGCCGTTCGCCGCGCATGCCGATGAAACCCGGCTCGATATGAACCCGCTGATCGACGTTTCGCTCGTGTTGCTCATCTTCTTCATCCTCACCACGACTTACGAAGAATTGCGCAAGATGTTCCCCGTGCCCGAAGCGATCACGGATCAGAAATCGAAACAGATCGGTGAAGGAGAGCTGCGCGAAGTTACGATTCGCGTGACTGCTAATCAGGAGAACGGCAAGCCGGTGATTCGTGTTGAAAATGAGATCGTGCCTGAGAGCGACCTCAAGGCGAAGTTCATCTACTGGAAAGAGAAAACGGGCCATAGCCGGCTGGCGATGGAGATGGACAAGAAAGTCCCCTGGCGAACCTTCATGGCCATCCAGGATGCGGCGGCTGGGGCGAAAATCCAGGAGACCATACGCATCGAGCGGCCGAAAGTCGAAGAGGAGGAGGAGCCGCGCACGAAGTAAGCAGATTAACTAGGACTATTCAGGATCCTCGCTGGCGGCATGTGTGCCGCCCTTCATGATCTCGCCTAGGAGGATCGTCGCGTAGCTCCCGGCAGGCAGGGAGCAGGTGATGCGCAAGCCTTCGGGTTCCGACTCGGCTTTCAAGTCATCAATGTAGATTAGGTTGTGCCGGCGCGTTCCCATTAGCAGTTTGCCGAAGCCGGCGAACGATTGTTTTGTCAGGCCCGCGCCGTCAAGAATTTGAATTTCACGCTCGGCGGCTTCGTTCTTCGCGGGAAACGTCTTGCGGCCGAACATAGGCCCGGCGGAAACCGTTTCACGGCCATCGAAGCGCTGTTGCTCGACCGAGACGTCTTCCGCAGTGAACATGCCGCCCGCCGGCCACTTGGCCATCACGTCGCCAAGTAGAACGCGACGTAATAGGCCGTCGTTCATTCGTTGCACGAGATAGGCATTGAAGAGTAGCGACTGCGCAGCGGATAGGGCGAGTTTGCGCAGGAATGAATGGCGCATCTTCACCCCTTCGCCTTTGAGTAAGCGCATGCCGAGCTCGGAAGTCTCTCCCTGTTGGCCGAAGCGCTGCGTGCCATAGAAGTTGGGCATTCCTTCGGCACTCAAGCGACTGAGAATTTGCTCCACCACCGGCAGGGCGTTCGAGTCGGCATCGCGGATGAGGATGCGGAATCGATTGCCGTGCAGGTGTCCGGCCCGCAGCTTGTTGCCGTGCCGGCTTGTGCGCAAGAGGCGAATGCCATCGCCATCCAGCTTGTTGAGATTCACCTCTGAAGAGCCAGGAACCGAAACATACTGGCGAGTGATGGCATGGCGATCTTTCAAGCCGGCCATGCCGACTTCGCCAGTTGGGATCCCCAGCCTTTTCGCGATCTGCCGTCCGAAAAACTCGGCGCCCATCCCGGTCTTTTCCACCCAGAGAAAAAGGTGGTCGCCCGCGCCGGCGGGCTCGTAGGCTGGGATCTCATCGACTTCGAAGTCTTCGGGCCTATCCTTGATGCGGCCTCCGACTCCCGGAAGCTCGCCCGTCAGATAAGGAGGCGCCAATGAGGAATCGAAATTCATAGCTGCGTCAGCCTAAGTTGCGGATTAGTACTTATAGCTTTCTAAGCAGGATCGCCAACGTAAATCAGGATCCTGCTTTCCCACACTCCTTCCGTAAAGTCGGGGAAGGATGTTTGATTGGTCTTGATTTCGCAATCCGAATTCCACATTTTCTCAGAGCGTTTTCACTCGATTTTCTCGGGTTTGACCTTGTGGAAATATTTCCACAAGGTTGACGGTCAGAGTGACGGGGCATGGAGCGTTGAGCGTTTGAGCTTTGCACGTCCCCAAGCACACAACTCTCGTTACCAGGCAGAGCCTGGTAACGAGGGTATCGGGCTTGTTCTAGCAGCTTTTACTCCCCGCCCGACTTACGCGAGGCATGAGGGAAAACGGGCTCGCCGCATGTTCAAGCGGTTTGCCAGCATCGATAGCGCACCGTAAGAAGTAAGGCATGGTGCTCCGTTCTAAATTGACGCCTGGCAAGAACGGTTCTATGGTACGGCGTCAATCTCTTTTTTCCGCTTAGTCTGCCGCTACAATACTGTATGGAAAAAAAACCTGGATCCCGGCGGCGTGCTCGCTGGCTCTCAAATCTCGGTCTGGCTGGGCTGATCGGCTTGTTTGCGCCTCCAGTTTCCTGTTCAACCGGGAATCGGCCGGGACTCAAACCATTCCGTACGGGAAGCTCCGGCAGATGCTGCAGGCGCCGGATGTAAGCTTTCGCAATGTGAAAGTGGGCCGAACCGAGATCCGCGGCGATATCACCACACGTGATAAAACAAGCGGCGGCGATGCCGCTGACGGCGAGCCGAAGATCTACGGCTTTCGATCCTCACGCATTGGCATCGATCACGACGAACAACTATTGCCTTTACTGGCGGAGAAAGCCCCCGATTTCGAAGCCGAGCCGGAAGAAAGCCCGCTCAAGACTGCGTTTTCTTTCGTTGGCTGGCTCCTTGGAACAGTGATCACGCTGGTGGTTGTTGTGTTCCTGATGCGCTGGATGTTCGGCTCGGGCGGCGGCTCGCCGTTTTCCTTCGGCCGGGCAAGGCACAAAGTATTTTCCCAAAAGGACGCTTCGCGCATCACCTTCGAAGACGTCGCCGGCATCGACGAAGCCAAGGCCGAGCTGCGTGAAGTCGTTGATTTTTTGAAAACTCCGCAGAAATATCAAGCGCTGGGCGGTCGTATTCCGAAGGGAGTATTGCTGGTCGGCCCACCCGGCACCGGGAAGACGTTGTTGGCTCGTTCAGTAGCGGGGGAGGCAGGCGTCCCCTTCTTCAGCATCAGCGGTTCGGACTTCGTGGAGCTCTTTGCCGGCGTCGGCGCTTCGCGCATGCGCGAGCTTTTTCGCGAAGCGGTCACTAATGCGCCTTGCATTATCTTCATTGATGAACTCGACGCGATGGGTAAAAGCCGGAGCGGCAATGCCTTTACCAGCCATGAAGAGCGAGAGCAGACGCTGAATCAGCTGCTGGTTGAAATGGATGGCTTCGCCAGCAACAAAGGCGTCATTATCATGGCCGCCACTAATAGGCCTGAGATCCTTGACGCAGCCCTATTGCGACCCGGACGTTTCGATCGCACCGTGGTCGTCGATCGACCCGACATCAACGGCCGCGAAGCTATTTTGAGAGTTCATGCCCGGCTGGTAAAGGTTTCCGAAGACGTCGATCTTCGCAAAATCGCTGCTCTAACGCCGGGCTCGGCGGGCGCCGATCTAGCAAACCTCGTAAACGAAGCGGCGCTGCTCGCCGCTCGTCGCGGAAAAGAATGGGTGACCAAGCACGACTTCGACGAAGCGGTCGAGCGCGGGGCAGTTGGCCTTGAAAGGCGCAGCCGGATCATGCGACCTGAAGAAAAACGCCGCGTTGCCTTTCATGAAGCCGGCCATGCCTTGATCGCTTGTGCGGTTCACGGCAGCGATCCCGTTCACAAGGTTTCAATCATCCCTCGCGGCATGGCCGGGGGCTACGTGCTGCAACGTCCCGACGAAGACCGTACGTTGATGACCCGTGGGGAGCTGGAAGCTCGCATTAAAGTTGCTTTGGGCGGCACTATTGCCGAAGAAATCGTCCTTGGCGACATCTCGACCGGGGCGACCAGCGATTTGCAACAAGCTAATGATATCGCAGGTCGCATGGTGCGCGAGTTCGGCATGAGTCAGCTCGGACGTATTTACCTCGGCGCGCACGACGCGAATAGTTTTCTCCCCGGCGGGTTCGGCGATGGCGGCAAACCGTGCAGCGAAGCGACCGCGCGCGAAATCGACATGGAGACGCGTCGGATCGTTGAAGGCTGCCTGGACGAAGTAAAGGCGATTCTGGGTCGCAGCAAGCCCGCCCTCGATGCGGTGGCTCAACGACTCATCGATAAAGAAGTCATCGACGGCCCCGAACTTCTACGCCTTCTTACCGCAAATGGTTTTGAGCCCGATGAGGTTGCACGACGGACACTGCTGGAACATGTTCCAACGCATCTCAACGGTCAGTTCGAGGAGCCGCCTGGGTCAAATGTTGCCGCTTCGCGAATGGAAGCGTGATGTACAAGCGAGCGTCGAGCCGTGAGGCCGACGTCCGGCGCGGCGCTCGTCGCACCCCAGTAGCACAAGTTTCCTACTTGTGCGGAAAATGCACAAGTTGGAAACTTGTGCTACAGTTCCTCGCTAAAAGCTCAGTGCAGCGGGGACTTCTTCGGCTCGTCCGGCGCGGCGCTCGTCGCACCCCAGTAGCACAAGTTTCCTACTTGTGCGGAAAATGCACAAGTTGGAAACTTGTGCTACAGTTTCTCGCTAAAAGCTCAGTGCAGCGGGGACTTCTTCGGCTCGTCCGGCGCGGCGCTCGTCGCACCCCAGTAGCACAAGTTTCCTACTTGTGCGGAAAATGCACAAGTTGGAAACTTGTGCTACGGTGGTCGTGCACAGCTTTGACTTGATTCGGTTTTTCAACGTTAGCAAACAGGTCTCAGATTAGCTGCAAATTCAATTCGGTGCGCCACTTCGAAGGGTCTTTCTCGGCCTCGGGGCCAACAAGATAACATTCCCAGGGGTAGCCCGCCGTCTGGTGTTGTTCCGACTTGATCCAGCTAAGGAACTCACACCAAGCCTCCGCAAGCCCTTCATACGGGCCATGATAAACCGTCCGCGCAACGGTCGTTTGCGGCAGTTGACTCGCGATCACTCGACCTGCTGCCGTTACCGGAGTCTCAACTGGAAAGCCGACTTCAAAATCAAAAACGTCCGTCGGTCTCTTGAAATGATGCGTGAAGCAAGGCCCATTGGGTGAAAGACCTTGCGCGGCGACAATGGCCAAGACCTCCTGAATCGCCGGCCCCATCACATTCTGAATCTCATTCCGGGAAACGATAAGCGGAATGACCGCGGTTTGCTGCAGGGATGCCTGCACCACTTGAGGAGTATCGATCATCAATCAAAACCTCGATGCTTGCCAGAACGTCATGTTTGACAGGAACTTTTGTTTCGCGCAAACGAATGAACAGGTTTGGAGTTATATCTTACGATGGCGGCGTTTCGCAATCGACGAAACGGAAACGCAGTTGCGCGGCTGTATGGGGACTGATAGATTGGGATAACGCGGCAAGAGGTGGTGGGCTTCCCTTGAAGTTCTTTGTGCCGTCTGCTTTTGGGCCAAATTCTGTGTCGCGCGAAGCGGTCCATCTCCCCGGCGAAGAAGCCGGCCTGGTCGTCAAGGCTCAAGCGGGAGACCGGGAAGCGTTTGCTTCATTGGTCGAATGCTATTGGGAGCGGTTGTATCGCTGGCTTTGCCATCTTACGCGCGACAGCCATGCTGCGGAAGATTTGGCGCAGGAGACGTTCCTGAAAGCCTTTGCGGCCTTGGGCAGCTTCCGGGCCGGGAGTAATTTTCGGGCGTGGCTGTTCCGCATTGCTCACAATAACTTTGTGAACCAGAAGCGGGCGGCCGTGCATAGCAGCCGGCAGCCGATGCCATGCGATTGGCCTGAAGATGCGGCGGGCCCCGCCGAGGAAGTTTTGAGCCGGGAAGCGTTGGAACTCCTGGCGCATGCGGTATCGAAGTTGCCGATCGAGTTTCGTTCGGCGCTAATGCTTCGCGCGGAATCCGAGTTGTCGTTCCGAGAAATCGGCGAAGTGATGAAGATTACCGAAGAGACGGCCCGCTGGCGCATGTTCAAAGCGCGACAAAAACTGATGACGATCCTCGAAGGGGAAGCCGAGCCTTCGCCTCGCCAAACGAATCGAAAAGTGCCATGAAGTGTACCGCCGTCCGCAACCGAATTCTTGCCTTGGAAACGCCCCAGGCGTTGCCCCACGAACTTGCTGCGCACGTGAATGAGTGCTCCGGCTGCGAGCAGTGGCATCGGAAGGTCGTCGCCGTTGAACAAACGTTGCCTCGGCTTCCCGTAGCAGCGACTACGGCAAAGACAGCGCTGTTGCAGAAGCTCAAGGCGAAGCCGGGAATCAATCGTCTCGACGGTGACCTGCCATTGGCATTGCCGACCGACTCAGGACGGCTGCGTCGAGCCGTTGGCGAATATTGGCCGGTCGGCCTTGTGGCCGCCACGTTGTTGATTGCGACGTTTGGGATGCTCAATCTACGCGAGCCTCGCCCGACGCCTGTCGTAGCATCCCGAGCTGATAAATTGCTGTACGACCTCGTCGACCTCAATGTGAAGTTGGCCCAGGCGAGAGTCGCTGCGGAGCGAGTTAAAATTCTCGCCGACGTCGCCGGCCAACTGAATGGCGAAATGCTCGACATTGCGCGTGCGGACGCCACCGGCGCCAGACATGCGCGATCTGCACGAAATGTATCATAAAGTGGTCCTCAACGGTTTAATGGCCCAAGCGAAGTTGATCGATAAAGCGGAGCGCAAAACCGTGCTCGGGCAAGTGGCCACGGCACTTGCCCAGTCGGGTGATTCGGCTTTGGCCAAGTCGCAGGAGTCACCCGAACATTCCGCGAAGATCTTACGTGAAGCGGCCGGCGACGCGCATGAAGGCACTCGACGGCTGCGCCTTCTGATTCAGGAGGCGTTGTTATGATCCGCAACATCGCCATGCTGCTGCTTCTCGTAGGCTCTGCCGCCTTCGCCGGCAACGAATTCGGACCCATGTCGGCATCCGAACGGCAGCAACTGTTCGTCAAGAACCAGTCGATGGTTCGCGCGCTCGTCGATAGCAGCCTCGAAATTTCGGATAAGTCGGGCGATTATCTCGAGCGTTCGCGCTCGTACGGCAAAGTCCTGATGGAAATTCAACGTCAACTCGATCGTGCAGACGCTGAGGGCGACGGCCGCCGCGTAGCTGAGCTCGGCAAGCATTTAAACACGGTCATGCGGCAAGGGCTCACACCCAGCCTAAAGTCGGCTCACGTTCAGATCGGCGTCGGCGGCACCGGCCGCAACGAACTGATCGATCTACGCGACCGCAATCTCGAGTTCGTCGACTGGCTGCAGGACAAGGCCCGCAATAAGTGGGCGGACACCGCCGAAGTCCGCCAGATCATCGAGTCACTCGATGAAACGAAAAAACAACTCGGTACCAGCGTCGGGCCCTGAGGCTTGATTCAATTCACGTTTACGTTTGGCCGTCAACCCCTACAACTTCTCTAGTGCCGCAAGCGGCGGAGCGGCCTAGCCGCAATCGACACACTAACCCGAAGCGTCAGCGAGGCTCTGCCCCGAAGCGTTAGCGATATATTTAGCGTTAGCGAGCAATACTTCGCTAACGCTTCGGAGTCTGCCTCGCTGACGCTTCGGGTTGGTGTGACATGCTGCCTATAAATTTGCTCAGCGTGTGCCGCTTCGAAAGTTTAGTGGTTTGGCGCACTCCTTTGCTCGCGCCGCCGTCTAATTAACCGTCTGCCAATATCTCTTCAGACGACCTGGGGAAGTTCTTCATGCGACACGTTCTGTCTGCCTTGGTCCAGAATCAACCGGGCGTTCTCGCCCACATCACCGGGATGCTCGCTTCGCGCAACTTCAACATCGACAGCCTCGCCGTCGGTGAGACCGAAGTGGCCGATCTGTCGCGCGTCACGTTCGTTGTCCACGGCGACGATTCCGAGCTCGACCAGGCGCGCAAGCAACTCGATAAAATCGTGACCGTTGTTCGCGTGATGGACATCTCCAGCGAGAACTTCGTCGAACGCGACCTCATGCTCATCAAGGTAACTGCGAAGCCGTTGCAGCGCGTCGAAGTTTCGCTGCTCGTCGATATGTTCCGGGGCCGAGTCGTCGATATCACGCACGATACCTTGATGATCGAGGTGAGCGGCACCGAAGGCAAAATCGAAGCGTTCATTGAATTAATGAGGCCGTACGGCATCATCGAACTCGCACGAACCGGTCGCATTGCTCTGGTTCGCGGCAACTCGGTGAAAGAGGAACCAGCATGACTCTTCCCAACACGGTTCCGCCTTTGCGCCGCTTGTCTCAGCCCGTGATCGACTTACTCCGTTCGCTCAAGCCGGGGCAGCGCGTCGAATTGACGCAGTCGGTTCGCGTCGGCGCCAAGAAGTGGAAGACGACTGCAACCGGCGTCTTCCGTGGCATCAACTATCTCGCAACAGGCGTAACCACCGATCGCGTGCCGGAAGACGACATCGTCGTGCCGATGCTCCATTTCACTAAAGACAACGGCGAACTTTCGAGCATCGCCCTCGATGAGCACAGCGAAGTGCGCGTCGTTTAGGCGCGACTTTTTTTCGTTTCAAATGGAGCTGTGCTCTTGAGCGTGCCGCATCCGTATCGCGCACCTCGCGAGGAAGGCGTACTCTGCTACCCACCGGAAGCCGACATTGCCCAACAACTCCAATCGAACCGCGCTCTTCTGAACGATCGAACGGTACGAATCGACGGCACTCCCCTCGCCGATTTCCGCTTGGAAGCGATTGCCGAGATCCTGGCAGCTGCTCGGCAATACTTCGCGACTGCGGCGAGCCAGTCCCCGACTTCCCCGATGGGCCGATTCTGATGTCCGGCCATCAGCCGGAATTGACCCATGTCGGCGTGCTGGTCAAAACATTTGCGTTGCACGGATTAGCCAAACGTCATGGGCTGACGCCGCTGAATCTCATTGTCGATAATGACACGACCAAAAACACCTCGTTGCGATTTGCAGAAATTCCTGCGCACCGCGAAGCAAAGGATTCGCTTGCTTCATCGCTCCTCGGCGGGCGCAGCGAATTGCGGATCGACCCGCTCGAAGTTCATCTGCGCTCGCTTGCCTACGATCGTTACGAAGGCGAAGTTGTTTACGAACGAAGGCCCGTCGTCGATCGCGACCTCTTCAACACCTTTGCCGAGCGGGCTCAGCCCCTCACCCGCAACTGGGGGTTCGAGCCGATCCTGCCCGAGATGTGGGCGGAGATGCGGCGGCAGTTGCTCCGTACCCCTATCTTGGGCGAGATCGTTTCGGCAACGCGCCGCGCTGGGAGCGCCGCTGGGGCTGCCGTAACCTCGAAATACCGCTAAGTCGGCTTTGTGCAACAACGTCGTTTCAGCGCTTCTTCCGGCATATCATCGCCGACCTGCCGCGATTTCACCGGATCTACAATGAATGCGTTGCGGACTACCGCCGCCGCAATCGCGTTCGCAGCCGCAATCATCCCGTCCCTGACTTGACCCGGCAAGACGACATCTTCGAAGCGCCGTTCTGGCGCCTAAGGCCGGAAGAGAGCAGACGTTCCCGCTTAATGGTTGGTGTTGGGGCCACTCCGAGTTCGGCCGATCTGCGCAGTCGCGCTCTCACCACGACGATGTTCCTACGGCTCTGCCTGGCGGACGGATTCATCCACGGCATCGGCGGCGCCAAATACGATGAAGTGACCGACGCGATCATCGAGCGCTGGCTCGGCCTGAAACCTCCCGGCTTTATCGTCGTGACCGCCACCGTTCGCTTGCCCCTGCCGACATTCCCAACGACTCAAGCAGACTTTGAAGCGGCTCAGCGGAATCGACGCGACATCCACTGGAACCCTCAACGCCACGTTAGCGCCGAAGCCCTAACAAATCAGGATTTGCAGCACGCACTGGCGGTCAAAGCGAAACTCATCCAAAGCGAGCCGAAAGACAAACGACTTCGAAAAAGTTGGTTCGAAGATTTAGGCGATGCAACGGACGCGATCCGCAACTTTGTTGTCCGTGAAACGAATGCGAGCGAGGCCGATTTGGCCCAGCGACGCCGTGAGATGACGGCCAATGAAGCGCTCATCCGCCGCGACTTTTCGTGGTGCTTGTTTCCCGAAGAATCGCTGAAGCGCTTCTGCCAACGGCTGCTCTAAAAACGCGTTTAGCCGCCACGCGAAGGCTTTGCGCAGCGGAGAGCTTGTTTTCGTTACCCGGCAGTTGACGTTGCTGGCGCGCCTGCGCCCTCTGGCATAGGCTTGCCCCTGAAGGCGCTCCGCGGGTGCGCAACTCTTTCTGGCAATTCTGGCGAGCGGCGCGGCGTAAGCCCGCCGTGGGTTCGGAACCACGGCGGGCTTACGCCGCGCCGCTCGCCAGAATCTGTAGGCGCACCCGCGCTCCGCTGTGGAACACAAACTAGGCTGGTCCAAAACCGTTTGGACTCATTGAATAGTCATAATCTTTCACGCACCAGGAGTTGGCAACAATGCGGATTGCGACCATTCAAACGAGTTCCGGGCCCCGCGCCGCCGTGCAAGTGGGCGAGTTCTTTATCGACCTGCATGGAACGTCGGCCAGCATGCCGGCGAATGTGCGTCAGATTCTGGAGATCGAAGGGGGCGAACGCGGCGCTGCCATCGCTGCCGTCTGTGCCAAAAAAGATGCCGTGCGCCATGCCGCTGCGACAGTAAAATTCTGTGCGCCGGTGATCGACCCGCGCAAAGTCGTCTGCATCGGATTGAATTACAAGGATCACGCTGAAGAGAGCAAGATGCCGATCCCGAAGGAGCCGGTGCTCTTCAGCAAATTTGCTACCGCCGTAATTGGCGATGGCGACAACATCGTTCTTCCGAAAGTAAGCACCAAGGTCGACTACGAAGCCGAATTGGTGATTGTCATCGGCAAGCGCGGCCGGCATATATCGCCGGAAAGCGCTGGCGCGTTCATCGCCGGCTACACCGTCGGCCACGATGTTTCCGCCCGCGATTGGCAGCTTGAGAAAGATGGAAAGCAGTGGATGGCCGGCAAGACATTCGATACGTTTGCCCCGTGCGGGCCGATCATGGTGACGCCCGACGAACTGGGCGATCCGCATGCGCTGGCAATCTCGCTGCGCGTCAACGGCCAAACGTTGCAAAGCAGCAGCACGAGCCAAATGATCTTCCGCGCGAACCAGATTGTCTCTTACATCTCGCAGATTTTTACCGTTGAGCCCGGCGATTTGATCTTTACGGGCACGCCTCCGGGCATCGGCCACGCGCGTACGCCGCCGATCTATCTGAAGGCTGGCGATGTGGCAGAGGTCGAGATTCAAGGCATCGGAATCTTGCGCAACCCGGTCGTCGCCGAATAAACCGCCGGCGATATACGCATGAACGATCTCAAGCCTCACGCGGCCTATATTCATATCCCGTTTTGCGCCCACCATTGCGGCTATTGCGATTTCGCCGTCGCCACGGGTCAGGATCACTCGATCGACCTTTATCTCGAAGCTCTTAGCGTGGAGATGGGCGGCCTGCGTGAGCCGGCGCCCATGACTACGATCTTCATTGGCGGCGGGACGCCTACCTATCTTTCAGCCGAACAATTGAAACGCTTGCTCAGCGACATATGCCAATGGCTGCCGTTGGCCGACGGCGGCGAGTGGTCGATTGAATCGACGCCCGAAAGCATCACGCCGGATAAAGTTGCCATACTCGCTTCGGCCGGCGTAACGCGGGTTAGCGTCGGCGTGCAGTCGTTTCAATCGCACCTGTTGCCCGTTCTCGATCGGATCCACGGCCCCGATCAAGTAGCCCCGGCGGTTACGGCTGTCCGCAAGGAAGGCTTGCAGCTTTCGCTCGATCTTATTTTCGGCGTACCGGGTCAAACGTTGGACGACTGGCGTCGCGACCTTGATCGAGCTTTAGCTCTCGGTCCCGATCATCTTTCAACCTATGGCCTGACCTATGAAAAAGGGACGCCGCTTTGGAAACAGCGCCAGCGCGGCCAAGTTCGGCCTCTCGATGAAGAGAGCGAACTGGATATGTATCTGCTGGCGATCGACCATTTGAACTCCGCCGGCTTCGAGCACTACGAAATATCGAATTTCGCGAGGTCGGGCCGACGCTGTAAACATAACGAGGTCTATTGGGCGAACGGCGCCCATTATGGGTTCGGCATGGGCGCTGCTCGCTACGTGCAAGGCAAGCGCGAACTGAATGTTCGCCATCTGAACGACTACATCAAGAAAGTCCTGGCGGGCGATCCGCCCACTTTCCAAAGCGAAGAGCTTCAACCCGAAGAGCGCGCGCGTGAAACGGCCGTCATCCAACTTCGGCGCAGCGACGGCATCGAGCGCGATTCTTTTTTGAGGCAAACAGGTTACTCACTCGACGACCTCATGGGAGAAAAGATCGCTCAACACGTGGCCAACGAACTATTGGCTGACGATGGCCAGCGCGTCCGGCTGACCCGGCGGGGCAAATGTCTGGCGGATGCTGTAGTTGCCGATTTGCTATGAAGGTCCGCTAACCAATTATGGCGAATGTATGTAAAGAGCTCGGGTCCTTTCTTACCCTCCCCCTGGCTTTGCAGGGGGAGGGCAGGGTGGGGGCAGAGCGGTTTGCCCATCAACGAACGTGTCGGCACCCGTAGCCTTTCCCCCCACCCCACCCTCCCCCCGCAAAGCCGGGGGGAGGGTGGGAAGGTTATGAAGGTGCAACGGTCGAATCTGAAACCATCAGAACTTCCTTTTGCGTGCCGGGTTCCATCTGATAGGATTTCGTCTGGCAAGCACCACCACCCTTTTTGGAAGTAAACTCTCATGATTCGCGTACTCTTCGGCTTGATTCTCGTTGCTGGCATCGCGGCGATCCTCAGCGATCCGCAGACCCTTTTGGCTCAAAAGGGGGGCAATAGCGGGGTCGTCAAGAAAATTGATCCCGCGACTGGAACCATTACTTTCACGATGCAAGTTCCCATTAAAGGGACCAAGAAAAAGACGGAGCTCGGCGAGAAGGAATTTTTCCTGACCGACGATGCTAAGGTCACCATCAATGAAGGCGGCCAAACCAAGACAATGACCGGCAAAGAAGCGATCGCGGCCGGCGTCGTCAAAGCCGGCACGGCCGCAACGTTCGTTCCCGATGATTTGAAATTGAAGGAACTCACGCTCGGCGGCGGCAAGAAGATGAAGTAAAGCGAGCGTCCGAGCCCGGAGCGAAGCGACGGATAACGTTGAACGTCGCTCAAGCTTCCGGCTCGGATAAGCGTCGAACAGGCCGGGAGGCCTGTTCCCACTGGCAACTCGGCTACATAAGCGGCCGAGCGGGTAGATGAACAATTACCGCGCGAGAAATAAAGCCTGCCATGAAGATGCACAAGCCAGCCGCCATTTCACCAACTTTTCCGCCGATGGCGAGAAAGGCCAACGGCAAAACGACGCCGACGACGATGGAAACCCATCCAATAAGCATCAGTTGTTGTCGAAGATGTCGACGCCGCAGTTCGGGCAGCAGTTCACGTCCAAGCAAAAGCCAAGGCACGAAGTTGAGCCCAACGAGCACAGCCAACGCTGTGCGCAAAAGGCGTGTGCTATTCGTCTCGCCCATTGCATGACTCAAGATAAGCATCTCGGCACAGCCAAAGACGATGGCCGAGTTGGCCAAATAGCCGCCAAGCCAGCGGGCATCTTTCCAGCCGGGCTGGGCGCCGGTACTGAAGAGCACCCCTTTGTAGACGCAGGAACCGAGAGCGGGCAGTAGTCCCGCAATTACCAACGCGATATGCGCGGAATGCCAGAACGCACCTTGCAGGCCGAGCAAATCGAGGGCGACGATGGCCGTCAGCGGCAGCGAGTAAACGGTAAGACACCAGGTGCCCAGCGACATCGGCGAACTCGGCTTGAAGACGCGCAGCATATGATGAAAACGCGCACGATGGCCGAGGTCGAGCACCAGAAATAAGAGATCGATCATCAAGAAAATGAAAGCGAAGAGATAAGCCCATCGCGCCAATTCTCGAAAGAGATCAGGGCGCGCCAGTTCCGCCACTCCAGCGACAAGGAATAGGCCCGTCGTCATCCCGTTAAGTAAGACATCCCAAACGACGAGGCTGTGCCAGTTCGGCGGCTTGGTGATGTCGCGCCCGGCATAGCCGGCCAGCTTCGTCAGGGGCGTGGCATGTGTCATATCAGGAGCCCATCGCCAGGAAAATCGCTAACAACGCCGCTAAGCCGCCAACAGCGCCCAAGATCGAACGGACATAATCGCCTTTCATATGAAGCCAGGGATTGAACGGGGCAGCGGGCAGGCCATAGACATCGGGCTTATCGACCAGCAGATAAAAGGAGTTCAATTCGGAATAGGTCTCACTCGCTTTGTCGCCATATAAATAGGCGCTAGATACCCCTCGGCCGTGCAGGTGTTCAACGCGCTGTTGGGCGCGTTCACGTAGCTCAGTCAGCGGGCCAAATTGAATCGACTGCGTCGGGCAGGCTTTAGCACATGCGGGAACCAGGCCATCGCGCTGGCGATCGAAACAGAGCGTACACTTGTGAGCGTGGCCATCGAAACTGCTGCGTGTGATGACGCCGAACGGACAAGCCGAGATGCAATAAGCGCAGCCGTTGCAGATGTCGGGCTGAATGTAGACGTTGCCGAATTCGTTGTAAACAATGGCCCCGGTCGGACACGCCTGTTGACAGGGCGAAGCGGCGCAGTGCTTGCAAACGTCGCTCATCATCAACCAGCGATTGAGCGTCGGCGGCGGTCCTATGAGGTCGAGACCGATGCGCTGGCCTTCTGGTTGGCTAGACACTCCTGATCGCGCGTTGACGGGCACTTCATCGAGCCCGAATTGCTCGATGAACTTCACATGCCGCCATGAAGTGGCCGACAGCGCTTCCGTGTTGTCGTAGCTGTTGCCCGACCAGTGATAAGTCTCAGCGGGAAGCTGGTTCCACTGCTTGCAGGCGACTTCGCATGCCTTGCAGCCGATGCATACGGTGGTATCGGTATAGAAGCCCATCGGCTCCTGTGGCGCTGGCTTCTCCCCTCGCCGAAAGGGTTCGACAAAGTGATGCAGCAAGGCTGCGAGCCAGCCCGGCGCTTTCTCGGCAGACATATTTTGTTGCCGATCAACAACAGCGGTTTCGTTATTGACCATGAGCGAATTTCCCTTCGGGTTGGGCGGCCGTCGCGGTGTCGGGAATGGTCTTTTCCGTCGGCCAAGCAGTGAAAGGCATCGTCGCTTCGCGGGGCGCTCCGCTCAGTCGGCCGGGATGAACCTGGCAGAGAAAGACTTTGGCTTCGTGCATGCTCACGTTTGGATCGGCGACAAGCGAAGTGAGATCGTTGGCATTGCCGCCAACTGTCTCACCGGCGAAGCTCCAGTGAAAAGGTAGGCCGATTTGATGGACGACGCGCTCGCCCACCTTCAATGGCTGCATACGCCGGGTGACCATCGCGCGAGCTTCAATAAGGCCGCGCGGCGATTGCACGGTCATCCAGCCGGCATGGGTGATGCCGCGTTCCGCCGCCAACTCATGGCTTAGCTCGGCGAACATGGCCGGCTGCAGTTCGTTGAGCCAGCTGTTGAATCGGCTCATGGGCCCGCTGAGATAATGCTCGGTAAGGCGAAAGGTGCAAGCGATCACCGGGAACTGTTCCGTCGCCTGCAGGGCTAATTCGTTCAATGGGCCGGCGAAGGTTCGCACGGTTGGCGTCGAGCGCTGACTTGGATGAACGGCATTAGGCAGTGGCGATTCCAACGGCTCGTAGTATGCTGGAAAAGGCCCGTCCTTAACGGCCCCGGGCGCAAATAGCCACGCAACGCCATCCGGCTTCATGATGAACGGTTGATCGCCGGCGATGGCCTTCATCCCTTTCGCATCGGGCTCAGGCCGATATCCTGGCGGCTTCTCCGGCTCGAAATCGGGTTGATCGTCGCCAACCCAGCGCGTCAGCGCTTTCGTCCCACCAGATGAGCTTCTTGCGTTCGGACCAAGGCCGGCCTTCCGGATCGGCGGAAGCCCGATTGTACATAACCCGGCGATTGTGCGGCCACGCAAAACCCCAATCGGGCTGCAGAGGGTTGTCTCCGATTTTGCGCTCATGCGCCCGATTACGACCCGGCTCGGGAAAGACGCCGCTGTAAATCCAGCAGCCGCAAGCGGTCGAGCCATCATCTTTCAGATCGGAAAAGCCGCGTAGGAGTTTAGGTCTACCGGTGCGTGAATCGATTTCCTTCAGGTTGCAACCGTTCAATTCCATCAAGATTTTTTCGACGTTCGGCTCGCCAACGATACGGCTTACAGTTCCATCGGGCAGATGTTCGGGCTCATCGAAATCGTAATCCCACGTCAAATTCAGCAGAGGCTGATCGTGCGCATCGGTGGAACCGGCGTAAAGCTGTTTCAGCCGTTTGCCGAGGTTGTAGACGAACCAGGCATCCGAGCGGCAATCGCCGATCGGGTCGATCGCCTTACCGTGCCATTGCAGCAAGCGCTGAGTATTGGTGAGCGTCCCTTCTTTCTCAGGCGCGGCCGCAGCCGGGAACAAGAAAACTTCCGTCTTGATCTGCGATGAAGGCGGCGCGTTCGGATCGTCTTTCCAAAAGACGGCGCTTTCGGTTTCAAACCAGTCGAGCACGACGAGCCAATCCAAGTTGCGCAGGCCCGCGCGATGGAGCCCGGCATTGGGGCCGCCTCCCGCCGGGTTTTGGCCAAAAAGAAAGTAGCCAGTCAATTCCCCGCGCGACATTCGATCAAACGTCGGCAACTGCGAATAGTCGCCATCGACGCGCGGCAGCCAATCGAAGCGGAAATCGTTATCGGGCTGGGCGGCCTCGCCGTAATAGGCTTTGAGCAGGCTGACGATAAACTCGCGAAAGTTAGCCCAGTAACCTGTCGGCAAGCCTTCGTACTTGACGTACGAATCCAAAGTGTCGTGGCCCGAGTCGGCAGCGGGTTGTGGCAGATAGCCGGGCAGTAGATCGTAGAGCGTTGGAACGTCGGTTGAACCTTGGATGCTCGAATGCCCGCGCATCGCCATGATGCCGCCGCCGGGCCGGCCGATGTTGCCGAGCAGCAGCTGCACAATGCCGGCCGCGCGGATGATCTGTACGCCGGTGGTGTGTTGCGTCCAACCGACTGCGTAGACGATGCAACTCGTGCGCTCGCGATTTGAATTCGCGCACAACTCTTCGGCGACATAGAGTAACTGTTCGGGCGTGCAACCGCACACGTCCGCGACCATCTGCGGCGTGTAGCGTTCAAAATGGCGTCGCAACAGTTGCATGACGCAGCGCGGGTGCTGCAATGTTGGATCGCGCGGCGGCTCACCCGCCGGCGCATCGGTCATGTCGGAACGCGGCGAACCATGCGTGGAAGCTCCGCCCATCACTGCCGCGCCGTGGACGCCATGCCCTCCTTTTTGACTTTGCTGCCCTCCTTTGCTCTCACTGGTAGACCCTTCATATCCCCATCTGCCTTTGACCGCGTCATAGGTTCCCGACTCGGCGTCGTAACCGCTGAAGAGCCCGGCTAGATCTTCCGTATCTTGAAAGCCTTCTTGGATGATGGTGGCCGCATTGGTGTAGGCCAACACGTATTCTTTGAACCAACGCTCGTTGCTGAGAATGTAATGAATGATGCCGCCGAGAAAGGCGATATCGCTGCCGGCGCGGATGCCGACAAAGGTATCGCACAAGGCGGACATGCGCGTGAAGCGTGGATCAACGTGGATGAGCTTGGCGCCCTTTTCTTTCGCCTTCATGGGCCAGCGAAAACCGACGGGGTGGGCCTCCGCCATGTTGGAGCCCATGAACAGAATGCAATCGCTGTTCGCCAGATCCTGCTGATAGGAAGTAGCTGCACCTCGACCAAAGGAGGCGCCCAGACCGGGCACCGAGGCCGAGTGTCAGATCCTTGCTTGATTCTCCACCGATAAGACTCCAAGGCCCGCTGAGAAGAGTTTCTTGATCAGATAGTTTTCTTCGACATCCAACGTCGCCCCGCCAAGAGCGCCGACAGTTCGAACAGCGCGATCGCCAATTTTGTTTTTCTGTAGCTCGGCATCGCGTGCGCTCTTTAATCGTTGGGCAATCTGCTCCATCGCCCAGTCGATCGATTTCGTCTCCCAGCGATCCGAATGGGGCGCACGATAAAGCACGTTCTTCACGCGATGATCGTTCACCGCCAGTTGATAAGCATTCGCGCCTTTGGGACAAAGAGTCCCTTCGTTGATCGGGCTGCGCGGGTCGCCTTCGATGTCGATCAGCTGCCCGCCCTTCGTATAGATCAGTTGGCCGCAGCCGACAGCACAATAAGGGCAGACGCTTTCCGTGACAGCGGCTCCGCGCAAGCGCGACGTCTTGGCGCTCGTCTGCCGGCTGAACGGTTGCGGCTTCGATGATACTTGGAGTGGGAACATGATTGACACCTACGGTGATATCCAAGCGGTAAATCGCGATGTGAAACTATTATAAGACAGGAGCAACGGGTATAGGCAAGCAGTTAGCCGCGACCTCAGCAAAAAACGAATTCCCGTTTAGCCGCGACTCGAAGGCTTTGCGAAGAGTCGCGTGCCGCCCGCTATCAAATACACGCTGCATCTGTCGTCGCGGTTCGCGCGACTCTTCGCAAAGCCTTCGAGTCGCGGCTAAACACCTCTTCGCAAACCGTTGGCGCCGCGTTGGCAAAATGCGCAAAAAATAATAACGAAGCGCCAGCAGCAATGCTCTGACTTCGCAGCTCTGACTATTAATAAGCTGGCGGTATAACATTTAACTCGCCAGCCAGCTTGGTCAGCAAGCTCCAGGTGCCTTCGGCGATGGCGATGCCCTCGGCGATTCGCTTCTGTTTCGTCAATCGTTCGGGATCGCCGGGCAGCGTGATTGATGCAACCCCGGCGGCGCAGGGCGTATGGCGCACGAAGTCGCTCAGCTTGCCGGCTTCGCTCAGGAAATGCTCGCTGCCGCCGAAGTGAGCGGTATCGAACAAGACGAAAACGACCGTATTGCCAAGGCCGGGCAACGGCGCTTCGGGACGGCTGCACTGGCCGCCCGACAGGCCGCCAGCAAGGACATCGAGCAAGAGTCCCAAACCAAACCCTTTGTAGGCTTGTTGACCGCCGAATGGCAGGATGCTGCCGCGCGGCTCGTTGTAGAGGGCGCCGGCATCATTGGTCGGTTGGCCTAGATGGTCGATCAACCAGCCGTCCGGGGTCTTTTCGCCCTTTTGAAAATTTACGCGGACCTTTCCTTCTGCGACAGCGCTGGTGCCGATATCGAGGACAAGCGGCGCTGAAGGAGTAGGCGCGCCGAGACAGAGCGGGTTGGTGCTGATACGGCCTTCGGTGCCGCCGGGCGGCGCAACGCGTCTGCCCGAGCCATGCGAATTGACGGTGGCAAAAAAAGCCATGCCGAGCTCGGCCGCCCATTCGGCATATTCGCCAAGCCTGCCGATATGCCCGCAACGGCGCAGAGTTCCCGCTGCAATGCCGAGTGCTTTCGCCTTCGGCTTTAAGATATCAAGAAGCCGGTAGGCTTGAACTTGGCCGAGACCCCAGCCGGCGTCGCCGCTGTACATGGCCGGCGTCTCATGCAAGGTTTCCAAGGGTACATTACCGTGTAGCTTGCCTTCACGCAGGTAGCCGATGTATTGGGGAACGCGCATGATGCCGTGCGAATCGTGGCCGCACAGATTCGAGTCGACCAGGCTGCCGGATACAATGCGAGCCTCTTCAGGCGGCAGGCCGGCCGCGATGAATAATTCGCTGCAAAATTGGCGAAGCGGTTCGGCTTGCAGTGTTGGCATTGGCGCACCTTTCGTTATCATGGCTCAAGCCAGAACAAATCACATCTCTGGAGTTCTACGGCTATGTTCTATCACATCGAGACGGACGAACGGATGGCGGGCGGCAAGAATGGCACGGTTTACACGCTCATGCACAACGGCGGCGCACGGGCCGAAATCTGGCCGGCGCATGGATTCAACTGTTTGCGCTGGCAAGTCGACACCGACAACGGGCGAGCCGACCTGCTTTACAGTGCGCCCGACTGGGCAACGAATCCCGTCCCGACCCGCAGCGGCATCCCGATTCTTTTCCCATTTCCGAATCGGATTCGCGATGGCAAATATAACTTTGGCGGAAAAGATTACAACCTTCCGCTAAACGATCCCGCGAAGAAGAATGCCATTCACGGCTTCGCGCCGCGCCATTCCTGCGCGTGTTCGGCTATGAAGCATCAAGCGCTTCCGCGTGGATCCACGCTGATTTCCAGGCTTCGGTCAATGCGCCGGAAACGCTTTCCTTTTGGCCTGCCGACTATCTGCTCTCGGTGGTCTACCGGCTTACAGCGAAAACGCTGCGAATCGAATCGCGCGTGCGGAACGTCGGCGAGAATCCGCTGCCGTTCGGCCTCGGCTTTCATCCCTATTTTCGCTTTCCTTCACGCGATGCGACGATTGATCAGGCACGGCTTCATGCGCCGGCCCGTTCCGTTTGGGAGTGCATCGACAACCTCCCGACGGGCAAACGGCTGCCGGTGAGCGACAGCCTGAACTGGAACACATCGCGCACTTTGGCCGGCGCAACTCGACACGCCCTATACGGGTCTGGGCGCGTGCGCGAGCAAGCCGACGGCTTGTTGCTGCGGGCGGAATTAACGCATTCGAGCATGAATGGTTCCGTGCAGGTCTGGACCAGCGGCGATTTTCGGGAGTCCGTTTTGTTCACCCCGCC
Source organism: uncultured Planctomycetota bacterium (assembly GCA_963718635.1). Classification (GTDB taxonomy): domain Bacteria; phylum Planctomycetota; class Planctomycetia; order Gemmatales; family Gemmataceae; genus JAIOQJ01. The sequence continues at coordinate 2,489,593 of OY970367.1, forward strand.
GCATCGCCAAGCTGTATGCATCGAGCCTTATACCTGCGCTACTGATGCGATCAACTTGGAAGCACAAGGTGTCGATGCCGGCTGGAAGGTGTTGCAGCCCGATGATGTCTGGACGGGCGTGGTTGAATTTCGTTGGGAAGCGCACGGCGACCTTTGACTTTTTTCATAAACTGCCGCTTGCGGTTTTGCACTTGCTCGATGAAGGCGCTCGCTTTCCACGGGAACTCGACCCATGATCCGCGTCCACGATTTACGCGTCGATTACGACAACGTCTGCGCCGTTCGGGATCTCAATCTCGAAATCGGCGCGGGACAGGTTTTCGGGCTTATCGGTCCAAACGGCGCGGGCAAGACGACAACCATGCGGGCGATCCTCGGCCTGCTGGAGCCCACTTACGGCGACATACGCGTTGACGGCATCGACATCCAGTTACGACCCGACGATGCCCATCGGCTAATCGGCTTCATGCCCGATTATCCGCCGCTCTATGAGGATCTGGCCGTCTGGGAGTTTCTCGATCTCGCGGCCGCCTGTTATTATGTACCTAAGAAGCAACGCCCGGATGTGATTGAAACGTATCTGCATATGGTTGGCCTTTGGGAGAAGCGCGACGCCTTGACCAGAGGCCTATCGCGCGGCATGCGGCAGCGCCTAGTGCTTGCTAAAACGCTCATTCCCGATCCCCAGGTTCTGATGCTCGATGAGCCTGCCAGCGGCATGGACCCGCACGGCCGCATCGATTTGAAGAACATCATCAAGAAGTTGAGCGCCCAGGGAAAGACCGTTCTAATCTCCTCGCATATTCTTTCCGAAATGAGCGAGTTCTGCACGGCCGTCGGCATCATGGAACGCGGCCGTATGGTAGTAAGCGGCGATGTCGAGCAGGTGACCCGGCAAGTGATGGGTCTGGCGATCTTGGCGATCGAGATTCTCGACAAGGGCGATACGTTGCTTTCGATCATTGGCCAGGACAAGTTGGCGGGCCCGGTGGTGGAAACATCGCCCACGCACTTCGAATGCAGCTACGAAGGCGAGCCGGCGGATTTGGCCGCTCTGCTCAGTCGGCTCATCAATGCCGGTGTGCCGGTCACCGCTTTCGGATTGAAGAAAGAAGGCTTGGAAGAAGTGTTTCTCAAGGTCGGCGCGCGGCAGTTGTCTTAGATGTTGCGACTTGAAGGTTCGCAGTCAGCGCGGTTTTGCTGGTGTTGATTTCGCCGCCACCCCGCTTGTCGGGGTGGAGCGCTGGTTCGTAGCTAGAGCGGTCCGCCTACGTTGATTTCGCCGCCACCCCGCTTGCCGGGGTGGAGCGCTGGTCCGTAGGGAGAATGCTGGCTACGAACCGGCGCTCCACCCCGGCAAGCGGGGTGGCGGCGAGCGCGTTCGAACGCGCTATGCTGGCGACGAACCGGCGCTCCACCCCGGCAAGCGGGGTGGGGGCGAGTGCTCCAAATGTCGGCATTTTGCACAATGTGGCGTGCCAACGACGGAGGATCAACGAATCTTTATGCGTGAATTTTTCGACCTCGCGAATAATCCGCTCTTCGTCAAACATACGCGATCACGCATGCGGAAATCCGCTGTCTTGCCATTATTCATTGCCGTTCTGCTGCTCTGCACCGGCCTGGCGGTTCTCGACCATCAGTTCATTCAAGTGCAGGAGCCCGGTTCCCCTTTGGCCGCGAAGGGGTTCTTTATCTTGCAGGCGATAATCCTTTTTCTAATGGGCGGTTCGCAGGTTTCGTCGTCGATTTCCCACATCAACGAGTCCGGCATCATCGATTTCCATCGCCTGACTCCGATGCCAAGCAAGGTGCAGACGATCGGCATTCTGCTCGGCGCCCCGATCCGCGAGTTGATGCTCTACGCCACCACACTGCCTTTCTCGCTGTTTTGCGCCCTTACCGGTCCGATCGGGATCACCAACTGGTGCAAGCTGCTCTTGGTTCAACTCGGCGCCGCAGTCATGTATTACACGCTGGCAATGGTGACGGGCATGTCCGCACGCACAGGGCGCGGCGCGAGCGGTCGCTTCGTGGCCGTACTTGCTTTTTTCAACATCATGGCCAATACCGTCTACCCGATTGGGATCTATGGCCCCGCTCTCCTGACAGTCGTTCCCATTTACAATGAAGTTTTCCCCGACGAGCTGCCGCCCGGCGCTCGACCAAATGCGAATAAGGGCGTTGTTCAGGCGCCGGGCGCTCCCGCTAATGCCGAACCCGAAATCCTGTTCTTCAATCTCAAGATTCCGGTGGTTTTTCAGAGCCTTTTGTTCCAAGGGACGTTCATCGGCTTCCTCTTTGCCGCCGCTGCCCGACGCGTGCGATCGGAGCGTTTGCCGCTTTTCGCCAAGCCCTCGGCGTTGCTCTTCTTTGGCTCCGTTTCCTTTTTATCGCTCGGCAGTTTGTGGGACGCTCCCCGTACGTTTCAGGTGCTCGGGCTGATTTATTTCCTCACGTTCTTTGGAATGGTGCTCTGCACCACGATCGCGCCTATTCTGGGCGATGTCGTGAAGGGGATGCAGCGCGCCCGCAAGGTAACGAACTCGCGAGTGCCACCCTGGAGCGACTTGGCCTCCAGTCGGCAGACCGTTCTCTTTTTCGGGGCGATCATGGTCTCTGTTGTCGCTTTGGCCCTTCTTTCCCCGGAGAAACTGATGGTTCCGGCTGCGGCCAAACCGCTCCAGCCCTGGCCGAGTTTGGCTGTCGGTGTCTGTATTCTCTTCTGGTTCGCGTTCGGGTTTCAATATTTTCGCATCCGCAGGCCGCGCCAGGCAGGGGCATACATTACGGGAACTTTGATCGGCATGACGCTCTTCCCTCTGATCGGAGGCGCCACGTTCCTCACTTCAGACAACAACTTAGCGCTTCTGATCATGGCAGCAAGTCCAATCGTTGCGATTACCTTTGCGGGGGGGATAGACGTACCCCTTCTCAATCAAATTGATATTCAGATCGCTGCGATCGCTCCATCGGCAATCCTGGCCGCCTTCTTTTTTGTGGCCCTCTTGAGCCGTGAGAAAGCGCTACGCGCTGGGGTGACCGAGGAGCACGGCGAGCCGTTGGAAGTCGAAGCGGTTTGAATTATAAGCTGTTCTGCCAATGTCTAATTGAAATCCATTAGCCACGGATTAAACACGGACGAAACACGGATAAATCGAAAATCCGATTGACGTGCTCGACGACCGCCCGATGAAATTTCTTTGATTTCATCCGTGTTTCTTCTGTGTTTCATCCGTGGCCAAATATTCTTCGCTTGGTTGGGCGCGTTTTCAATCTTGGCGCGAAGCAGAAGTCTGAAACAACATGATCCGAACTGATAGTGAGTCGAAACCGACGAGTTCGCCGATCCGGTGGGAACTGGCCGCCCAGTCGATCGTCTTACGGATTCGCTGGTTCGGGTTGATTCTCGGCTATGCCTATGTCAATTTCGGTTCCCGCGCTTCGGACCGGCTTTACCTCGATGTCATCCTGGGAGTGGGCGCGGCATACACCATTCTGGATACCTGGTACAGCTTTCGCGGCCGTGCTTTTTTCGATCAGTATCCGATGGCGATTTCTTTTCTGGAAGCGCTGTTCATCGGGCTGCTCTGTTATTTCGACGGCGATCTCGATAGCCCCTTCCGCTACTACTATCTCCTATCGCTCATCTGCTGCGCTATCTTGCACACGCGGCGGGTTACCGTCGTCACCTGCGCTCTCGATTGTCTGAGCTATGGTTTGCTTTGCACCTATTTTCCCGCCGGGCCGAACGGTCGCTTCTCCCTGCTCTTGTTGCTCGTCGTTCTGATCTGGGTTACCTGGGCGGCTAGCGCCATGTCTTGCCTTCTGAAGGATTTCAGCAAGCATCTCGGGTTGTTGAATACAGCGCTCCGCGACAATCAGGCTCTGCTCGAAACGCGGATTGAAGAACGAACGGTCGAGCTCCAAGAGACGCAAGCGCAATTGATGCATCAGGAAAAGATGGCGGGATTCGGGCTGCTGGCTGCCGGTATTGCTCACGAAGTTGGCAACCCTCTTACCTCGATCAGCAATCTGATTCAGATGCTCGAACGGCGCGACTGCGACGACTATTTTCGCGAGAAGCTCTCCTTAGTTAGCGGGCAATTAACGCGAATTCAAACGATCCTGCGCGAATTAGTGAATTTTAGCAGGCCGGAGGTGTTGGAGCCGACGCGCTTCACCACGCGCGAAATCGTGGATGAAGCACTGAACATCGCCAAGTATTATAAAGGAACCAAGAGCCGAACCATTCGGGCTAACGTGCCGAACGATCTTCCGGTGCTCAACGGCATACGCGATCAAATGGTGCAAGTCGTTTTCAATCTGATTCTCAATGCGATCGATGCAACATCCAAAGGAGGCGTCATTGAGGTTGACGGGTCGATCGTTGATGGCCAGATTGTCATATCCATCCGCGACGACGGCGCGGGAATCGCGAAAGAACAACGGTCTCACCTGTTCCAACCCTATTTCACGACGAAGAAACATGGAACCGGGCTTGGTCTTTTCGTGAGCCGTAAGTTGATCGCCCAACATGGCGGACGGATCGATTTCGACTCGACGCTCGGCGAAGGCGCGACGTTTACGATCACCCTGCCGGCCAAGACGCCTGTCCATTAGCGAGAAACTCTATGTCCTCTCGACCAAACAAGCCGGCCTCCATTCTGGTTGTCGATGATGAACCGCTCATTCGCGATAGCCTTGGCGAATACCTGCAGCAGGAAGGGTTCGCCGTCATCGTCTGTGGCAGCGGCGAGGAAGCGCTGGAGCGGGCCAAGGAACATTGCTTCGATATTGCGATCTGCGATGTCAACCTGCCGGGCATCGATGGCATCGAAGTGTTGCAGCGACTCTTGCAAATCAGCCCGGAGACTTTCGTCCTGCTCATCACGGCTTATGCGAACGTCGAGAATGCCGTCGAGGCCTTCCAGCGCGGGGCCCAAGATTATCTGATGAAGCCAATCATTCTGGAAGAGGTTCACCGCAAGATCGATCGGTTGTTGAAGCTGCGCGATTTGAATCTGGAAAATCAATGGCTGCGGCGGGAGCTCAATCGGGCGGAAGAACCGGAAGCGGTCATCGGTACGAGTTCTGCGATGGTGCGAATCTACGATTTAGCCCGACGCGTGGCGCCGACGCGATCCACCGTGCTCATTCTCGGCGAAAGCGGGACCGGCAAAGAAGTGCTTGCCCGCTACGTCCACAAGCAATCCCGCTTTGACCCCGAGCGCGGTCGCTTCGTGGCGCTCAACTGCGCCGCGATTCCGAATGAGTTGATTGAGAACCAGCTGTTCGGCCATCGCAAAGGCGCCTTCACCGGCGCTGACCGCGATCAGGCCGGAATCTTCGTCCATGCGGGAGCGGGCACTGTATTTCTCGATGAAATCGGCGAACTACCGCTGGCGACTCAAGCCAAGCTCCTGCGCGTCATCGAACAAAAAGAGATCATGCCCGTCGGCGCCAACGAGCCGTTGCTGGTGGAAGCACGCATCATCGCGGCCACCAATAAGGACTTGGCTCAGGAAGCGGCCAACGGCCAATTTCGCGAGGATTTGTATTATCGGCTGAATGTCGTCTCTCTCAAGTTGCCGCCGTTGCGCGAACGCCGGGAAGACATTCCGCAATTGGTTGAGTGTCTGCTAAGGAAGCATGCGAAAACGCTCGGCAAACACATTGCTGGGGTAAGTCACGAAGCCATGCAAGTGCTGATGGCAAACCCTTGGCGCGGCAACGTCCGCGAACTGGATAATGCGTTACAGCGAGCCGTGATCTTTAGCGAGGGCCCGCTCTTGACTCCCATTGACCTGCCCATGGACTTGGCCGCTTTGCCCAATGATCCGTTTGCCGTCGATGATCTGGGCAAAGCGATGGAGCGATTTGAGCGGATGCATATTGAACGCCTTCTGCGCCAAAGCGCCGACAAGCGCGATGTCGCCAAACGATTGAACATCGGGCTCAGTTCGCTCTATCGTAAGATTGAACTGCTCGGCATCCAAGGGCCGGGCGAGACAAAGTCAAAGTAAATCCCGGATGCAAATAGGCGTTATGATGGATCGGGAAAGCCTATGGGATGTGCAAAATCGCCATTGGAGAGCGATTGAAATGGGTAAGGTTTTAGTTTCCGCAAAAATCGAATCCGTTGAAGATGCCTACAGAGTGAAATTCGGACTGCTCCAGCCAGAGCAGGCGCGAATGATCGAAATCGATAATGCCCTTATCGACACCGGCGCTTACGAATTGGCAATGCCCACCAAATTGATCAGCGCCCTTGGCTTGACATCAGTTTCCACGCGCACGGCTCGAACGGCCGGCGGATTGCGAACGATGAAGATCTACGGCCCGGTGCGGCTGACAATCCTCGGTCGCTTCTGTACCTGCGATGTCGCCGAACTGCCCGATGAGTGCCCTGTATGCGTTGGACAGATCCCCCTTGAATCACTTGATTTCATTGTCGATCCCCGCGTCAGAAACTCATCCCCAACCCTGAGCACAATGGTGAACATATGATGGATGTTTTGTCGTATTGTTGAAGCCGACGGCGACCGTGAGGCAGTACGAGTCGCTATGCCGAGGAGCTTGACGCACTCGGAAAATGCTTTTCTTTGAACTGATACCTTTTAGGAGCAACCAATGTCTCATTTCAACCGTCGAGAATTCTTCCAACAGGCGGCAGCGACAACCGGAGCGTTGGCCGCCGCGCCGATTTTTCTTCGCTCGCCATTGCTTGGCGCCGACGCCCCGAGCAACAAGCTGAACATTGCCATTATCGGGCCGGGTGGCGCGGCGCCGCTAACCTGGGCGGCGTCAAGTCTCAGAACATCGTAGCGATTTGCGACGTCGACGATGTGCGTGCGGGCAAGGCTTATGAGACTTACCCGAATGCCAAGAAGTTCTACGACTTCCGCAAGATGTTCGACGAGATGGAAAAGCAGATTGACGCAGTCGTGATCAGCACGCCCGATCACACCCATTTCCATCCTGCCTGGTGGGCGATGCAGCGAGGCAAGCACGTCTATCTCGAAAAGCCGCTCGCTCATGACGTCTGGGAAGTCCGTGCCCTGACGAAATTAGCGGCCGAGAAAAAGCTCGCCACGCAACTCGGCTCGCAACGTCATACGCTTGCAGGTTTGCGCGATGGAGTCGAGATCGTCAAGTCAGGCGCCATTGGCAAGATCAAGGAGGTGCATTCGTGGGTCGCCAGCAGCCGGGGGCTGTTCGCGCCTTCCAAAGAAGTGGAAAAAGTACCCGACACGCTGAAATGGGACCTCTGGCTTGGACCAGTCGCCGAGCGACCCTATAGCAAAACACTGGCGCCCTACAACTGGCGCTTCTGGTGGGATTTCGGCACCGGCGAAGCGGGGAATTGGGGCTGTCACATCCTCGATATTCCTTATTGGGCGCTCGACTTGAAATACCCGACCAAAGTCTTCGGCACGGGTCCCGCGCCGGATGCGCTGCGCACGCCCAAGGAAATGGCCACCCGCTTCGAGTTCCCGGCAACGGAGAAGAGGCCGGGCGTCACGCTCCATTGGTATCAAGGCGTGCCAGCCATCTTGAAGGAACTGAAGATCGACACCAAAGATCTCAAAGAAGTGAACAACCTCTTCATCGGCAGCGAAGGGATGCTCCTTTGCGGTTTCGGCAAATACCGGCTGCTGCCCGAAGACAAGTTCAAAGAGTTTGAAGTGAAAAAGACCTTGTACAAGTCGCCCGGCTTTTACAACGAGTGGTTCGAAGCCATCAAAGGGGGCAACGCCGCCAGCTGCAATTTCGACTACTCCGGCCCGATGGCCGAGACCGTGCTGCTCGGCAACATTGCCTACCGTGTCCAAGGCGATTTCGAATGGGACGCGGCCAACTTGAAACCCCGCGGCAATGCTGATGCCGAAAAATTCATCCGCCGCGAATATCGCAAAGGCTGGGAAATTTAAGTTGGCATCAATGCTTGCTTTTTGAGAATCGATCGTCTTCGCTGACGCTTAAACACGAGCCTGAAGCGCCAGCGAGAATTTTTCATGCTCATCGCTGGCGCTTCAGGCTTGTGCTGACGGCTGAAAACATGACGCTCAACGTTCAATGGGCGTCGGATCGGGATAAGTGGCGACCAGCCGATCTCGCTGCCTGGGCAGGAATTCAAAGATCACTGTATTTTTGGCCCCGAAATAGGGGGCGCTACTTTGAGATTCCCGACGTCCGCACAGAACTCCATCCGATTGCCGCGGAAGCGATAGATGTAGACTTCGTTCCCTTGGGCGCCGCCGCCGAGATCGAGTATGCCTTCGCCGTTGGTGGCTAACTTGATGATTTTCAACTCACCTGTTTCCCAAGGCACTGTCGCGTTTAGCTTATAGGCGGCATAGGAATCGTGCTTCACTTGCAAGCGGTCGGACATCAGCGTACCGCGAGGCTTTGGCCTGCCGTTTTCGTCGATCGTGTAATGCGCAACCACTTCCCATTCACCTAACGGCAAACTCGGCGCACGCGCCGGGGTCGCCGGCGTAGGCTACTGCTGTAGAGCAGCCTAATGCCAGTGAGATTATCAATCCCTTCATCGCCACCCCCAGCGAATCGGAAAGCCAGCCATTAAATGAAGCAGCTTGCGACCGCGTGAAAGTTTGACCGGTTCCCGAAAGACATCATAATCGCGCCGAACGATTTCCTCCAGCAGACCCCGGTAGATTTTGAGCATGACCTGGAACACCGCTCGCCCCGAAGCATTTAAGTAAGGCGATAGTTTGGCGCCGGTCTTGTAATAGGCTTGCGCTCGTTCGACCTGAAACTGCATCAAGCGTCGGAAATTTTCGTTCTGGCTTCGCCAGGTCGAAGGGGGCGCGTTGAACTTTTCAATTTCATCAGCCGGGATATAGACTCGGCCGGCTTCCAAGTCTTCGCCAAGATCGCGCAGAATATTCGTCAGTTGAAAGGCGATGCCCGCAGCCTCGGCGAATTCCTTGGCCTGCTCGCCGCGAAACCCCCAGATATGGATGCAGCAGAGGCCGACGGCCGAAGCCACGCGATAGCAATAGGCATAGAGATCGTTGAAGCTCGCTAATTTCTCCGGTAGCAGATCGCTCGATACGCCATCGATGACCTCGTAGAGGTACTGTGCGGGGATGCTGTAGCGCTGGACGATTTCATGCAGGGCCGGATGCAGCGGATGGCTATAGTCCCCGTTCAAGCACCGTTCGAGCGCTTGACGCCAGGCTTGAAGCAGCAGCCGCTTCGCATTGATATCGCCCGGTTCATCCGCAATGTCATCGGTCAAGCGCATGAAGGCGTAAAGGACGTCCATCGCACGGCGTTGAGAGCGGGGCAGCACCAGAAAGGCATAGCGGAAGTTCTTGGCCGTGCGCTTCGTGAGTTGGCGACACCAATGGAACGAACGTACCGTTGAAGTATCTGGCGCTGGCTTGGGCACAGTAGTGGCGCTCTGCTTGAGAACCTTTATGATCAACCCGACCTTTTCGCGTTTACTCAGCTTAGGCCGTGCACTTAAGACATCGTAATTGGCTCGCTCGATTTTCCGCAAGATTGCCAGGCCGCCTTCGAGAAAGAGTTGAATATCCGCCCGAATCGCTCTAGGAAGCTGGTTCAGCAACGGTCGGCCATTCTCGAACAATTGACGGGTGCGCGCAACTTCAAATTCCATCAGGGAGCGAAACGCGGGCGTAAAGCGAAAGGCATGCAGGTCATCATCGGCCACGCCGAATCGTAGGCGATCTTCCTGCGGTAGGTAGATGCGTCCGAGGTCGCTGTAATCGCGCTTGACGTCTTGCCAGAAGTTAGCCAATTGCAAGCTGGTGCAGATGTGATCCGAGAGTGCCGCTCGTTGTTCGTCGAAGGATTCGCATAAATAGAGAACGAGCCTGCCGACGGGATTCGCCGAGTTTTGACAGTAGCCGAGCAGTTCGTCGAAGGTCTGATAATGAACGATGCGCTGGTCTTGTTCGAACGCGGTTATCAGATCGAGAAAGGGTTGAGGCGGGATGTTGAAGCGTTTGATTGTAGGCTGCAAAGCGATCATGACGGGATGGCGGACCTCGCCGCGATAGAGTTTGAGCAGTTCGCTTCGCCACCAGTCAAGCAGGTCGAGCGCCGGTTGACCGCCTCCTGTTTCATCGCCCAAATCATCCGCCCAACGGCAGTACGCATAGACGGGATAGAAGTGCGGCAGCAGACGTCGCGGCAGCAGGATTGATCCGACGCTGAAATTTTCGTAATGCGAACGCGTGAGTCTCGCGAATAGCTTTGCGCTTGAGTCAGGTCGAGCGGCGGATAATTTGCACCCGGTCCGTAGCGGCTTAACTGTTCGGCGAAGGAATAAGGCATCAACTGATTTTATGAATATGTTTCAGGCTTCGAAGTCGGGACGAAAAAGATGAACGATGCGAGCTACATGGCCCGCGCGCTCGAGCTTGCTGAAGCGGGGCGCGGCCACGTCGAGCCGAACCCGCTCGTCGGCGCCGTTATCGTGCGCGATGGTCATATCGTCGGCGAGGGCTGGCACGAACGCTTCGGCAGGCGCATGCCGAGGTGAACGCCCTGAACGCTGCGGGCGAACGGGCACGCGAGGCGACGCTTTACGTGACTCTTGAGCCTTGCTGTCATCACGGCAAGACGCCGCCGTGTACCGAGGCGATTCTTCGCGCCGGCATCCGACGGGTCGTTGCCTCCATGCAAGATCCCTTTGCCGCCGTCGCGGGTCGGGGTTTAACGATTCTTCGAGAAGCGGGGGTCGCGGTCGAAATCGGCCTCGGGGGGCCCGCTGCTCACCGCCTGAACGCGCCGTACCTCACCTTCTTGCGCGGGCCGGCCATATATTCATGGAAAGTGGGCGATGACGCTCGATGGCAAAATTGCCTCCTTTGCCGGCTCATCCCAATGGATCAGCAACGAGGAGTCGCGCGCTAAGGTACACAAACTTCGCGGGCGAATGGACGGAATCCTGATCGGCCGAGGCACCTTGATAGCCGACGACCCGCTGTTGACCGCTCGCCCCGCCGGGCCACGAACCGCTACGCGTATCGTTCTAACTTCGGGAAAGGAGTCGCTCCCCGACGATTGCCAGTTGCTGCGCACGCTGGATCAAGCACCGGTAATGATCATCACAGGCGCTACAAACGTCGAACGACTTCAAGCTTGGTCCAAACGGGGTGCTGAGATTGTCGGCCTAAATGACTTGAGTATTGCTCAAGTTCTTGCTGAACTCGGCCGACGACGGATGACCAACCTGCTGGTGGAAGGGGGCGCCGGCGTACTCGGTTCCTTTCTCGATGCAGGCCTGATCGATGAAGTACATGCGTTCATCGCGCCGAAGCTGATTGGCGGCAAAGATGCCATTTCTCCAATCGGTGGAAAGGGCTTCGCACAAATGAGCGAAGCCTTTGCTTTCGAAAACGTGCGGAGTGAAATGATCGGCAATGATGTCTATGTGAACGCGCATCGCTGAGGCGAGCGGCGCGGCGTAAGCCCGCCGTGGGTTCGGAACCACGGCGGGCTTACGCCGCGCCGCTCACCGTAACCGCTCGGCGCACCCAAATCGACCCGTCGAAAGTTACTCAGTTGCCGTTTTGGATTCGATCCGCTAGAAAATCATTTCCTAAAATTGCCTGCCGAAGAGGGGATTGACCGTGGCCGTCCGAATTCGAATGAAGATGATGGGCCGGAAGCACCGGCCTTATTTCCGTATTGTCGCCATCGATCATCGTCAGCCGCGTAATGGCCGGGTGATCGAAGAGTTGGGCACTTACGACCCGATGGTCAAAGATAAGGCTCTGCGAGTAACGCTCAAGCCTGAGCGCATCAAGTATTGGCAGAGCGTCGGCGCTTTAGCTTCGGATAAAGTGTCCGTTCTGTTGAAGAAGTTCATGTCGAAGGCCGAGGCGGCGATTGCGGCAGCGAACGCGCCGGCGGCGCCCGCTCCGGGAACAGCGCCCAGCGAGCCGGTCGGAGCTTAGCGCTCGCAGGAAACGGCCGGCGGAGTTTTGATGTGCGCTTCGATGTGCTGACTTTGTTTCCCGATATATTTTCGGGTTACCTCACGCAGAGCATATTGAAGTTGGCGCTGGATCGGAACCTCGTGTCGATCCACTTGCACAATATTCGCGACTGGGCGACCGGCAGGCATAAGTGCGTTGACGACAGGCCGTTCGGCGGCGGGCCGGGCATGGTTTTCATGTGCGAGCCGATCTTTGCCGCCGTGGAAGCCTTGCAAGAAAATGAGCCGGGCTTGTTGATCATGCTGACGCCTGCGGGCGAACGATTGAATCAACGGGTGGTTGCAGACTTGGCAAGCCATAAGAGACTGATTCTTCTCTGCGGCCGCTACGAAGGATTCGACGAACGGATTCGGCTAGGCCTCAAGCCGCGAGAGATTTCCATTGGGGACTTTGTCTGCAATGGCGGTGAAGTGCCGGCGATGGTATTGATCGATACGGTCGTCCGCTTGGTGCCGGGCGTGCTCGGCGATGATCAAAGTGCAGTCGATGAATCGCACAATGAAGCGGGTCGTATTGAATACCCGCAATACACGAGGCCGCGTGAATTCCGCGGCATGACAGTCCCTGAAATCTTGCTGAGCGGCAACCACCCGGCCATCGCCGAATGGCGTCGCGAGCAATCGGTGATACGAAGCGAACCAACCCAGAAATCAGATGCGAGTCCGCCCCTGTCGGCGGATTGATTCGGAGAGACAATCATGCAAAACAAGATCCTTCAATTGCTCGATGACGCCCAGATGAAAAAGGATGTGCCCGACATCCAAGTCGGCGATACGCTCGACATCCATCAGCGCATTCTGGAAGGCCAAAAAGAACGCGTGCAGATCTTCAGCGGCGTCGTCATCGCGATGAAGAATCGCGGCCTGAGCGCGACCGTGACGGTTCGCCGTATTGTCCAGGGCGAAGGCGTCGAACGCGTCTTCCTGATTCACTCGCCGCGCATCTCGAAGATCGATATCAAGCGCACCGGCAAGGTCCGCCGTGCCAAGCTCTACTATCTGCGCAAACGTGTCGGTAAGGCTACCCGCCTCAAAGAGCGGAACAAGCCGCTGCCGAAATCGAAGACGAAGTTGGCGCCGACTGTCTGAGCGTAGTAGGAGGTCTTGGCGAGCCGGGAGCGTCAGCGACCGGAGAAAGCGGCGCTAAGCTATTACTCCAGTCGCTGACGCTCCCGGCTCGCTACTCCAGTCGCTGACGCTTCGAGTGTTTTACTCCGGTCGCTCACGCTCCCGGCTCGCCGAATTCACGCGCGAAGTCTCAACGGCCATGAGCAACCCTTCGACCTCCTTCACTCGTTGGCCCTGGTGGCGCAAGTGGTTTGGCTTGCGTTCGGAGCGCGTGGCAGGGCGTTTTTTAAGAAGTCTTGGCTATCGCATCGTCGGCCGAAACTGGACCGATCGCCGCGGCGAAATCGATCTGCTCGCTCTCGATGGTTCAACAATAGTGGTCGTTGAAGTCCGTTCATCCGAATCAGCGGACGTGCAACGCGTTGCCGCCTCGGTGGATGCAAAGAAACAACGCCGGCTTACCAACGCCGCCCTGCGCTTTGTACAACGGCGTCAACTCCGCGATGTCGCCATCCGCTTCGACGTTCTCGTCGTCTGCTGGCCGCCGGAACAGCGCCGGCCAACCATTCAACACTATCGCAACGCATTCGAAGCCGTCGGGCGTTTCCAGATGCACTCGTGAAAGATAGGAAGAGACGACAAAAAGATTTGGGACAAAAAAATAAGAGAAAACAAAGGCAATTCAACCACGAATAACACTGATTGCACGGATAAAGAAAAGACTTTCCAGCTTCGGTTTTCCTCCGTGCTTAATTTCTTATTTTTTTGTCCCATATTTTTTTGTCGGCGTGCATAGCTTGACAAGCCCCGAAGAGGACATCTCGTGAAGTCTGTTGATGAACAGCTCGAACTGATCCGCCGCGGGATCGAGCAGATCGAGCCGCTTGGCGATTTACGCAAGAAGCTCGAGAAGAGCTTGGCGACCGGCAAGCCATTACGCATCAAATACGGCATCGATCCCACCGGCATCGATGTCCATCTCGGGCATACCGTTCCCTTGCGCAAGCTGCGGCTATTTCAAGAGCTCGGCCATCAAGCCGTTCTGATTATCGGCAACTATACGGCATTGGTCGGAGACCCCAGCGGCCGGGATAAGACGCGCGATCGCTTGACCCAGGAACAGATCGAAAGCAACGCCAAAGACTATCTGCATCAGGTGAGCAAGGTCATCGATATTGCGAAGACGGAAGTCCGCCCCAATGGAGAGTGGTTCAGTCGCTTCTCGTTCCTGGATGTCCTCAGTCTGACGAGCAAGATCACCGTGCAGCGGATGCTGGAACGCGACGACTTCTCCAAGCGCTTTCACACCCGTCCCGAATCCGTGCCGATCTATTTGCACGAGTGCCTTTATCCTTTGATGCAGGGTCACGACAGCGTCGAAATCCGGGCGGATATCGAACTTGGCGGCAGCGAGCAATTGTTCAATTTGATGGTCGCCCGACGTCTGCAGGAAGCGGCCGGCCAAGAGCCACAAGTCTGTATCACGCTTCCGATTCTGCGCGGGCTCGATGGCGTGAGGCGCATGGGCAAGAGCCTCGGCAATTACGTCGGCGTCGGCGAAGGCGCCAGCGAGCAATTCGGCAAGAGCATGAGCATCCCGGACAGCATCATGAGGGAATGGTTCGAACTTCTCACCAATCGATCCACAGCTGAAATCGAGCGCTTGACGGATGCTTCGCAGACGCACCCGATGCAGGCAAAGAAACTGTTAGCCTCCGACATTGTGGCTTTTTATGCAGGCGCGGAAGCCGCTGCGAAAGCACAAAGCGAGTGGGAAAAGCAGTTTTCGCAGAAGCAGGACCCGGCCGAAATAGCCGAGGCCCCAATAAGCAAGGCCGCCATCCAGTTCAAAGAAGGCAAGGCAGGCATCGTCCGGGTTGTCGTTGCCGCTGGCTTGGCGAAGAGCAATGGCGAGGCACGCCAGAAGGTGCTGGAGGGCGCCGTCAATGTCGGGCCCGAACGCACTAAAGTGACCGATCCCAAAACGGAGATCGAGATCGTGGACGGGCTAATCATTAGGCTAGGCCGCCATCTGCGCCGGGTCAAGCTGGTGGATTAGCTTAACCAGCGCCTTATGACTGAAGATGAAGAAAGAATGAGAGTATGGCAAACAGATCGTGACTTTCGACGCTCATTGGCGTTAAACTCATAGGAGCGATGATTCATTGCAGGGGAAGATCAATGCGGCGTACTCACGGGCTGTTTATCGTTTTGGCCGGCTTGCTGATCTTGCCCAGCCTGACTTGGAGCCAGTTTCCCGGAGGCGGCCGAGGCAGTCGCGGCTTCGGTGGAGGCGGCGGAACCGGCCCGAACCCCGAAGGAATGTTCAACTTCTTCTCTGGCGGCAAGGATGTCATCGATGTGAACGAGATCGACCCCAAAATGCGCGATGGGTTCTTACGCCTCCAAGCCAAGATGGGCCTGACGGGCGACCGCATCACGCGGGAACAATTCAAGGAAGCGCTGGCCAAACAAATGCCGATGTTCGCACCGGGCGGCTCGACGCCGCCTGTGGCGGCAACGCCTACGCCGAGTGGTGGTCCGGCACCGGCCGTGCCGGCGCCCTCGCCGTCTCAGCCATCACGCGAGGCGACTCTGAGCGAGCGGGCGGAAGCCCGGTTCCGGACCTACGATAAAAACAACGACGGCCTACTGAGCTTCGATGAAATGAGCGAATCGCTGCAGCGCGAACGAGAAAAATGGGACAAGAATAAAGACGGCTTCATCGATTTGAATGAGTACAAGGAGTACATCATCGAACGAGAGGCGCAAAAAGCCCAAGACCGCCAACAAGCCGATGCTGACCGCAAGGGCAATGACAATCCGGATCAACATAAACCCGTGATTGAACAGCCTAAGCCCGTTGTTTATCGGGCGGGCAATTTGCCGAAAGGGCTGCCGGAGTGGTTTACTCGCCTTGATCGCGAAGGCGACAACGATGGCCAGGTCGGTCTCTGGGAAGCAAAGAACGACCCGGCCGTGCTGGCTGAATTCACTCGCATGGATTTGAACGGCGATGGCCTGATCACGGCCGAAGAGATTCTGAAGTTCCAAGCCATGCAGAACGGCAAGAAGCCGACAGGCGACCAAACCGCTTCGAGTAAAAGCTCGCGGTTCGGCAACAGTCCCGGTGGTCCGCCGGCGGCCAGCAACGGCTTTCCGAGTGCTCTTCCGCCGACGGGCATTCCCGGTTTTGCCCCATTGGGCGCTACTACCCCGTCCGACAGTGGTCGGCCTTCCTTCGGCCGAGGTCGTGGCGGAGACCCGAGCGATGGCGCTTCCCGCTTCCGCAAGCAGAAGAATTAAGGAGCCCGGCATGTCACACTAGCCCGAAGCGTCAGCGTTAGTCTGAACAAAATAACGCTAACGCTTCGGGGCTGAGCCTCGCTAACGCTTCGGGCTAGTGTGTCGACTGCGAGGCAGCAGAGCTTTGTTGAATATATTCGGTATCGCCCGAAAGCAATGTGGCCTTAGATCTCGAACGGCCATTCGTTGCCCGAGACGGCGTCAGCAGGTAAGGCGCGGTTGTAAAGAAACGCTTGTACCGTTTCAAAGCAATCTCGAATGGCGACATCTTGCCGTACGAACAGGTCAGGGACGCCTTCGTACTCGTCCATCTTTTCCAACGTTGCGTCATCGACCTCCCAGAGTTCTCCCTTCACTTCCAAGCCGTTGTCCACGTCGAGAACCATGCCGGGAAACCAGCCGAGCGCATAAAGGCGATAGAGCGGCATCGTCGTCGCCTCGTCCAGGAACTTCTGACTTTGGATTAGGTGGTGGTTGCGCTGGCCGCGTTTGAGGGTGCCGTAGACGAAGAGAATGGTCATCATTTCCCCGGACGGAAGTCTGACGACTTCGGCTACGAAACAGGCGGAAGTCTCATGACTTCCGCTATGAAAGAGGCGGAAGTCTGACGACTTCCGCTACGAAACTGTTTACTTCTTCTTCGGTATCGTCGTATACGGCGCATCATCGGTGCGGAAGGGTGAGGCCGGCAGTCCTTCCTTGTTGAAGAAGTTAACGGTCATGAAGTTTCGCCAGCCGAATCGAACGTTGGCGGGCTTTTCAACCTTCGGGCTCGTCACCACGACGGTATCGCCTTCGATGACGGCATCGCCATCTACGAAGTTGCCGTCTTCGCCGGCGATGGTGAAGCCGGTCAACTTATCGCCTTTCGCCATCAAGCCGCCGCCAAGGTGATCGAATGTAAGCACCACCTTGCTGCCATCGATCTTCTTTTCCTTAAAGATAGGACCGGAGTAAACGATCTTCTCGCCGTAAGCCAGCGCCCGGGCCGCGAGCGCCAGGCGCTCGCCGACGGGCTGCTTCTGAACGGGGTGAATGTTCTTCTCGTCGCCATAATCCGTAATGACAGCGACGGCGGTGTTCTTCACTTTTTGAGCGGTCATCAACTGGGCATCGCGGAGCTCGGCATAATGGACGCCGGCGGAATCGTTCGCCCAATAAGGCGCCAGCTGCACGAATAGAAATGGAAAATCGCCCTGTCCCCACTGTTTGCGCCAGTCGGCGATCATCGTCGGGAAGAGGGTGCGGTATTCAAAAGCCCGGCCTGCATTTGATTCACCCTGATACCAGATGGCGCCCTTGATCGCGTAAGGAACCAACGGCGCGATCATCGCGTTGTAAAGTCCGGACGGCGCATGAGACGAAAGACTTGGTGGACTGGGCTTGGCGGGCTGCTTCGGCGCGGGCTTTTTGTCTTCCTTCGCTTTATCAGCGGCAATCTTCCATTTGGTCATCGCGTCGGCATAAGTCTTCTCGGCCTTCGCAGGATCGAAGTTCTTGGCTGCGGCGTCGAGATTGTCGACGTAATACTTCAGCGAATCCTCGGCCAGCAAGGCGTCGCGCGTCGTCCATGCCTCGGCGGGGGTGCCACCGTAGGAAGTATCGATCAGGCCGATCGGCGCCTTCAGATTCTGATGCAGGCTGCGCCCGAAGAAATAGGCGACGGCCGAGAAATTCTTCACCGTATCGGGTGTGCATTCAACCCACTTCGCAACGACATCGCTTTGCGGCTTCGCGGCTGCTTTACGCGGCACCTGGAAGAGTCGGATGTTCGGGTAGTTGGCTTCCTTGATATTCTTTTCGGGTTCCGGAGTGCTGCGGACCATTTCCCACTGCATGTTCGATTGGCCCGAACAGATCCAGACTTCGCCAACGAGAACGTTTTTGCAAACAATCGTGCTCTTTGCGCCTTTGATCGTCAACGTCCCCGCTTCACCGCCTGTCTGATAGGGGCCGATTTTGATCTGCCATTTCCCTTCTTTGTCCGCCGTCGTTGACTTGCCTTCGGCGCCTTTGCCCTCCGTCGTCTTCTGTTCGAAGAGGACGTTGATTTCTTCGCCGGGTTCGGCCGTGCCCCATACCGGGATCGGGACGTCGCGCTGCAGCACCATGTTGTCGGCGAAGAGCGCGGGCACTTTTGGGTCCGCTGCGGCAAGCGCAGGGAAAGCGAATGTCAGCAGCAGCAACAGCCTCCATCGATCGAAACGCATGGGATGTCCTCCAACAGAAAAGGTTTTAAAGGCAGAATGGAAGCAATCGTAGCGGCCCGGCCTATCGGTGGAAGCACCGGCTATCTTGTTGATTGCGGTCCGGGAGGTAGATTGTTTTAGACGACTGTCGAGTAAACGGCTAAGCTTTTGCTTGCACATCGGCAACGGAGTGGGGTGCGCCAACCAATTTTGGCGAACTGATGAAATGAGCGCCGGCCGGTTTTACCCTCCCCCTGGCTTTGCAGGGGGCAGGGTGGGGACAGAGAGTTTTGCCCAAGAACGAACGTCTCGACACTCACAGCCGTTCCCCCACCCTGCCCTCCCCCCGCAAAGCCGGGGGAGGGTGGGAAGGGCGAGCTGCCGTTATGCCAGAATCGGTTGGCCCACCCACGGAGCGTGCATGTATCTCACTGCCACCCATATTCCCGTCTTTGTCGAAGGAGCCCGCCGTTGGGTTTTCGACGACTGGTATCGGGATCTGGCGCTCGATGCGCGACTATCTCGCCAAGCCGTTTGGCGGCCTGGTGATGGTCGCGCCGCAGCTGCCCAAACCGGCCGAGCCCGAGCGCCCGCTGGCTGAGGTGTTGCCCGATTCCGGGATCAGCATCGTCCCTTCCATTGATGCCTCGACGCGAACGCGAAGCTTTTGGCTCGATGGCCGAGAACGCTGGCTGAACGATGTCCGCCAACAATTGGCAACGGCGTCCGTCATGCATTCGGGCATGGACGACCCCTTTCGTCCTTTCCAATATTCCGCGCATTGGCAGGCGAAGCGCATGGGCGTGCCGACGATTTTTCACGGTCTCGATTTTGACCCCCACGCCACGCCGTTGCCGTCGCCGAAACGCTTGCCGGCCTGGGTGCAAGCGCGCACGCGTCGGCTGCTGCTCGATCGGGGCATGGCCGCCGGCGTGCAAACGGCCGACCTGGCGTTGCTCAAGGAAGGCGCGATTTTCGATCGCTACAACCAGAAGAACGCCAACGTGAAAGCGTTCTGCCACACGATGTATCCTCGCTCAGATGTGATCGACGCAAACGACCTCGAAAAGCGCAGTCAGGCATTGCTGCAACAGAAGCGGCTACGGTTCGTTTATTGCGGCCGACTGGTACGCTATAAGGGTTTACAGGAAGCGATTAAAATGATCGCCGCCGCTCGGAAACTCGGCGCCGACGTCGAGTACGACATCATCGGCAGCGGTGAGGAGGAGCCAATCCTCAGCAAGCTTATCACCGAACAAGGGCTTGGCTCAAGCGTGCGCTTGCTCGGCTCGATACCCTACGGACCCGAGCTGCTGCAAAAACTTCGCAGCTACCATGCGCTGCTCTTCTCGCCGATCGAGGAAGACACCCCACGAATGATCTACGACGGCTATGCCGCAGGGTTGCCATTCCTCGGCACGAACGTTCCCTTCTTGAAACATCGGGCGGCAAGCGACCACGCCGCCTGGCTGATCGGCGTTGCCGACATCGAAGGCGGAGCACGGCAGATTTTGACGCTGTCTCAGACTCTACCGTCCGTGGTTGAAAAGCAAAAACAGGCGCGCGAGATGGGCCTCTACCACGCCAATGAAACCTGGTACCAACGGCGTGCGGATTGGACGGTTGAAATGGTGCAGCGCTGTGCGAAAATGAAACGAGCGTGATAGTTCTGCCGAAATTCCTCGAAGTGGAATTGCTTCCACTCGACCGCGATCCGATCAAAGTGCTGTTACGGCGATCGGAGTTAACTGATGCATCGCAGAACCGACAAAAAAATAAAGCGGCAGAAAAATAAGAACGCAATCATTCTTCGTTTTATTTTTCTGTCCCATATTTTTTTGTCGAGGTCTTCTACTTGCTGGCCTTCACCCGACTGCTTACGCAGTTCGGCTCGCCTCTGCTCGCCAAAGGCGAGCCGAATTGCGTCAGCAATCGGGTTTTGAAACCGAGCAACCTCGGAAGCCTTCACCCGACTGCTTACGCCGTTCAGCTCGCCGTCTCAGGGCTTCGTTGCGCGCATCAGCATTTGCCGCGACTCTTGATCCATCCCGCGAACCGCCACAGATCGCAGGTAGCCGCGACGATCGCACCGCACGCAGTCGCGGCCTTCTTCCTTGCCCAAACCCTCGCAGTTTGGGCAGACAGCTTCGGGCACGATGTCGGCCAAAGTTCGGCTAAGCCTTTCCAACGGGTCAACCTCATGACCCAATAAGAAATTATGGTTCCGATAGCGGTTGGAGAGCTCGCGTATCTCGACGCTGATCGCTTTAAGCTGGCCGCTCATCCGGAGCAAAAGCTCGCGCTCGCCGAACGGGGCGATCAGCCTTTCCATTAGTACGTTGCCGTAGCTGTCGCTCTTCGGTGGTGACGCAATGTTTTCAATCTTTTCGACGCTTGGCTCCGCCATCTCGGTCGCACCGATGGTCTTGCCAATCTGAGCGACGTTGATCTGACGACCGTCTTTGCAGAGCCTGATCGTGTCTGACTGTAAATCTTTTACAGTGGCGGGAGACTGGCTCGACTGTAAATCTTTTACAGTGGCGGGAGGGTGGCTCGACTGTAAATGTTTTACAGTGGCGGGAGACTGGCTCGACTGTAAATCTTTTACAGTGGTAGGAGGCTGGCTCGATTGTAAGCCGTTTAAAGTTAATGCTTCCCGGGCTGGCGCTGTGCGCTCTACCCCCGAGCTCTTGCTTCGGACCTGTCCCACCAAAGGAGTGCTCACGCCGCACAGATCGGCTAGCTGCCGATCAGAGTAACTGGCCATATCTTTGTCGGCCAACGCTGTCGCGACGCACTTGCGTTTGTCCGCATTAGTGCGTTTGAGACTCGTGTGCTGGTTGGCAGAGAGCGCGAAACGTAGCGCGTGCGAGAAAAGGCCCGGCCGCATGTCACACCTTATAACCTCTCGGCCCACCTTCGCATGAGCGTAATAGCGATGGAAGCCATCCGCCAGCCAGTGGACGAAGCCATCGTGAAACACGACGGGCGGGTGCGCGGCATCGAGCTCCTTGCCATCCGCCAGGGCTTCGGCGATGTCGTCCACATGCTCTTGCGAAATTTCGACGCGCATTTGCAAGCGCGGATCGGGCGTAATGTCTTCGAGCGGAATGTCAATGATCGTCATACTCATGGTCCAACCTCGTGCTTCTGAAAAGAAACGGTGAGGCAGCGATAGTATACGAATTGACACTATTAGAGTTAGGTCAGTTGTTAACCTTTTTTCGGAATTGCAATCGCCAAAACTCAGGCGCCGACAGAAAAATAAGAACGCAATCACTCGTCGTTTTATTTTTTTGTCCCATATTTTTTTGTCGATCTCTTCCACTTGCTGGCGCATCACCCGACTGCTTACGCAGTACGGCTCGCCTCTGCTCGCCAAAGGCGAGCCGAATTGCGTAAGCAATCGGGTTCTTGTTTTATGTGTGCGCTCCTTCTGCATCACCCGACTGCTTACGCAGTACGGCTCGCCTCTGTTCGACAAAGGCGAGCCGAATTGCGTAAGCAATCGGGTTCTGGTAACTTCCGCTGGCAGGCCCATCCTATATCATGACTGTTAAGCCTGTAGAAGTGGCTCGCGGGATGGAGAACGCGCGTGGCACGTTTGATCGTCATCAAAGGCGCGGACGAAGGCAAGCAATTCGAACTACCGACCCGAGGCGTCGGGATCGGGCGCGAACGCACCAATCCAGTCTGTTTGCACGATACGGAAGTGTCGCGCCGCCATGCCGAGATCGTGCCGACGGAAGATGGCGGATTTCAAGTTCGCGACATCGGCAGCGCCAACGGCACACTCGTCAACTCGCAGCTCGTTCAAGAAGCCGTTCTTCGCTCCGGCGATCACATTCAAGTCGGTCAGTCGATCCTCGTCTTTTCCGCCGGCGGACGCGATGGTCCAGCAACCAGCGACTTGGCCGACCGCATCCGCATGGTTTCGAAGCAGGATATCGAACTAACCTCAGCTATCGTCAAGACCATCGGCGAGAACGAAGGGAGCCAGATTCTCGCCCAACCGCAAAAGGTAGGCACGCAATGGCTGAAGGATAGGCTCGCCAATCTCTCGATCATGTACGAGACCATCCAGGCGATCAGCCATATCCTCGATCTCGATCAATTGCTCGACAAAATCATGGAGTTGATCTTCAGCTCCATCGAAGCCGATCACGGCTGCATCATGCTGCGCAATCCGGAGACCGATGTTTTCGAGCCGAAAGCGATCCGTTTTCGCGACGGCATGGCCAGCAGCGAAAAGATCGTGGTTAGCCGAACAATCATGGAATACGTCCTGCGCGAGAAACAGGGCGTTCTCATTCACGATGCGGGAAAAGACGACCGCTTTGCTTCGGGAAACAGCATCAAACGCTTCAACATTCACGAAGCGATCTGCGTGCCGATGAAGGGACGGCACGAGACGCACGGCGTGCTCTTTCTCGATACGACCACGAGTTCGCGCGACCTGGCCGTCGGCGGCGATACCGATTCGCCCGGCAAATTCAAAGAAGACCATCTCACGTTGGCCATCGCCATCGCCCACCAGGCGGCTCTCGCAGTCGAAGAGACGTTCTATCACCATGCCTTGGTCAATGCCGAGCGATTGGCGGCCGTGGGGCAAACTATCGCCGCGTTGTCGCATCACATCAAAAATATCATGCAAGGCATCGTCTTCGGCAGCGATATGGTTCGCTCCGGGCTAAGCGATAAAGACGAACGAATGCTGCTGAAGGGATGGAAGCTCGTCGAGAAGAATCAGGCCAAGATTCACGAACTGGTGATGGACATGCTCAGTTTCTCGAAGGAACGCGAGCCATCTATTGAACTCTGTGACTTCAACGCGATTGTTGAAGAAGTGGTCGATATCGTTCGCGGCCGAGCGGAGGAGATGAGCGTCGCCCTCGATGTTCGACTTTCGTCTTCGCTGCCGCCGGTGCCATGCGACCCCGATGGCATTCATAAGGCGCTGCTCAACATCATCAGCAATGCCATTGACGCCGTTGAAGGAAGCGACGACCTCTACGTCGGCATCCAAACGCTGCTCGAAGCCGATGGCCAATGGGCGAGAGTGGTCGTCGTCGATCGGGGCACCGGCATCGCGCCGGAGAAGATCAACGATATTTTCCGTCCCTTTGTAAGCACGAAGGGCTCTCGCGGGACGGGCCTCGGGCTTCCGGTCAGTCGTAAGGTGTTCCGCGAACATGGCGGCGACATCTTCGTTGAAAGCATCCTGGGCAAAGGGAGCAAGTTCGTTCTTCGGCTGCCGATGCGCAGCCCGCATCTCAATGAAATCGGCAACACCTCGGAGATCCCGATGATGCCGCCGGATGATGAGAGTTGAATGGGCGCGTCAGAAGATTCCAACTGATTTTGGCGAGCCGGGAGCGTGAGCGACTGGAGAGAAAGTTTTCGAACGCTTTCATATCACTTCACTCCGGTCGCTTACGCCTCCCGGCTCGCCAACACAATTGGCTCAACGAGTTTCAAGTCGCTTCAGTTCGCCGGATACTTTCGCGCACCGGCAAGGTTTGCCCGATCGCTAATGGTCTTGCTTCTCCCCATGTTTGCCGGCGCGAGGGTCATTTTGCCATTTTGCTCAAGTCTTGCCGAATCCTTCGGCGAAGCCGTGCAAGAATTACAACAGCAGTCGGCTCTCCCGAACGACACCATGACGAGATGCCTGCCGATTGATTGAGGATGGCGCCATGAGATTTCCTCTTCGTTTCTGCTTACTTACCGGACTGACTGCGGCCCTACTGGCTTTCGAGCCATCGGCACAAGCCGTCGAACCGCTTTCAGTTCAACAAGCGGAAAAATCGACGCGGGATCGTGCGCTGATGAATGCAGCGCGCCGTGCAGTTGCCAAAGACGACCTATTGAAGGCGTTGCCGCTGGGCATCTCCGTTAACGACAAAGTCGCGACGATCTGGGGAAACATCCCCTCGCCGGATTTGGCGAAACGGGCCGAGGCGTTGGTTCGAAAGATCAATGGCATTGCCACGGTGATGAACGAATGCCGTGTCGTGCCGACTGACCCGCTGCCGCAAGCGATTGCTGAGGCAGTTAAGAAAGCGCGAGACAGCAACATCGATCCGGGAACATCCGCGAAGCAGCAATTGCCGGCAGCGCCCGTTGCCACAACTCGCCGTATTGTGGCGAAGCCGACATCGGAAGAAGTGGTACTAAATCCAAAAGGCGACCTGAATGAAAAGGTGCCCGGCGTGCCGCTGTTGCCGCCGCCGCCATCCGTGGTGCTCTTGTCGCCGGTTGCTACCCGCGAAACAATCGGAAATGACGATTGGGAGACGATCCGCCGTTCTGAACCGCGCTTTGGAGATTTGACTCTGCAAGTCCAGGCAGGCACGGTTGTGATCGGCGGTGTAGTAACGCGAATGGAAGACGCCTGGGATCTGGCTCGCAAGCTAAACGCTCTACCGGGCGTGAAGCAAGTGATCTTGGGCAAGGTGATGGAAAAATAGAGTGCGGATGAGGCAATGGAAGTCGCGCTAAACATAGAACCCGCACTAACCAAACGCGTTAGCGAGGTGTTTCCCGAAGCGTTAGCGATATTACGCTCGCCCCCTAAATATAAAACCTACACTAACCCGACGCGTTAGCGAGGCAATCCCCGAAGCGTTAGCGTTAGTGTGACCAGAATAACGCTAACGCTTCAGGGCTGCGCCTCGCTAACGATTCATTGTATATCTGCCAGAGAGTTCAAATTACTGCCGCGATGCGAAGTCCGACAACTATTATCCAGCTAAGCAGAAGCGGCAAGGCGACGCGACGAGCGAGCGCGAACGGGTTGGTGTCCGTCAAAGTCGCGGACATCAACGTGACTGCCGCCACTGGCGACATCGTTCGCCCGGCGGCGGCGGCGATCGAGACGACCGCTCCCAGATCAATCCTATCAAGACCGGCCAATTCAGCCGGCTTGACAAAGAAGCCGTAAAGGCTTTGCGTGGACGCCATCCCCGAGCCGCTAAGGGCGCCAAAGCCGAGCGGAACCGTGGCAGCCATTGGCAGCAACAAATCGGGCGCTGCCTGAATTACCTGAGCAAGCCGGGCAGCCAGACCGATCTGTTCGATGGCCACGCCGAAACAACTGGCCGTAACGATGAGTGAAACGACGGTTGCGAAGGCATAGCCTGCCCCTTCGAAGAAGGCGCGCGGGATTCGCGCCGCCTGACGAGGCGCCGCCAGCGCCGCTGCCGCCACCCCGACCAACATCGCGAAGCCAATCAGCCGTGTGCCGTACGTCCCCTTCATTTTTTCCTCAGCCACCCAATCGAGCGGAATGGTAAGGAGTCGAAAGGGGGGCCCGGTTACAAAAAGCAACACCAGCGGCAACAAAGGCACGAGCACCCGAAAATAATTGATGCGCAGCTCGGCCGAGGCTTCCACCGGATCAAAGGCGACCACGGGTTGCCGGCGCTCATTGCGCAAGCTTAACCACCAGAAGATGGCAGTGGCAATGGCGAGATGGTAGAAAACAAGTCGAGCAATGGCCGGCACTACCTCGCGCGGGTCGATTTTCAGGTTCTCAGCAACCGTGTTCAGTTCGGCGCGCCCGGGTTCAGCAGTTCTCCGCCCAACGAGGAGCCAAGCAAGATCGAGGCGCCGATCGTCATGGCCGATAGGCCGGCTCTCCGCATCAAAGGAACGACGACCGCGCCGATGCAGACCGCCGTGCTCGTTTGGCTAATGACCGGAATGTTGACGACAAAGCCGACGAGCACGACGCCGGGTATCAGCAATGGCCTAGCATAACGGAGCGGTTTGGTCAGCAGATGAACGAGATGGCGATCGCATTGCGTCTGCCGTAGCACGTAGGCAAAACCCATTGCCGAACAGATCGGGATCACGAACTTTTCATCGCTGAAAGTTCCTAAGAATTTTCGTAGCACCGGCCGGACATCGCCTGCTAAACCGGATAGTGCCAACGCGGCCAGCAGCAATGCCAAGCGAACGTCGAGACCTCGGCCGACCGCGTAGATCGCTGCCGCGATAGCCAGCAACGCAAGCAAAATCGCTAGGCCGCCGACCGCCGGTTCAGCATCTGCAAGCGGCATCATCGGCATTCCTCGAAAGGCCGGTCGAAACGTTCGCGCCGGGCAGAGCGCGCCTGCAAGTCTTAGCAATGAATGGGATTCTCCGACAGATGCAGCATCCCGGCAAGTAAATTTCCATCGGCACTGTCTTGTTGCTCTCCCAACAGCGGTTCGTCGCCTTGATAATTCTTATTGGCGTGCCGGGAGCGTGGGCGACCGGAGAAAGATCTCAAAGTTCCCGCTCCGGTCGCTCACGCTCTCGGCTCGCCAAAATCTATTTGGCACACCTGTTGAAATCGCAACCTCGAGTCTATGTCATGTCATCCGACATCAAATTCGGCCTGCTGCTCGGCGTACTCCTTGTTATGGTAATCGCGCTTCTTCTGTTTCCCCGTCGAACGCGGCTCGTCCGTTGTCGCCGAACCCCAAGCGAAAGCTCTCCCGGCACGCGATGCCCCGCCTTCGGCCGCCGCCCTGCCGCCGCCTCCGCCGCTCTCACGACCGGCGCCTTAGGGCAAACTTAGCAACTACTTTTGAACGTTTGATTATTGAGCGACTGTTTTGCAAGAACGGCGCAGAACTTTTGGGAGGTCGCCTAAGCTAGTATGTGGAATAGTTGACGCGGAGCGTTAGCCGCGACGCTGTGCGGAGCGTAACGAGATATTTGCGCTCCGCACAGCGTCGCGGCTAATGTCGTCACCCGGCAGCTTACGCTGCTCGGCTCGCCAAGTTGAAAGGCTTGAAAGACGACCGCCTTCGGGAAATATTTCCCGAAGGCGAAACGCGAGAAAATCGTGCGAAAACGAAAGAAAATTTCTGACTTTTCGATATTGTCAAAATAATTTCGCTTGAACGATAACGGCGATCCAAATGTATCCGGTCGATCCCCAACCTCCGTTGCATAAACTGCGCGTACTGGACGCTTCCCGCGTTCTCGCAGGCCCTTATTGCGCACAAATGCTGGGTGATTTGGGCGCCGAAGTCATCAAGTTGGAAAGGCCGGGCAGCGGAGATGACACGCGCGGGTGGGGGCCGCCTTTTCAGGGTCCTTTCTCCGCTTATTTTCTCTCCTGCAACCGCAACAAGCGCTCGTTGACTCTCGACATCAGTCAGCCAGAGGGCGCCCAGGTTTTCCACAATCTTCTCGATCGTTGCGACGTTTTGATTGAGAATTTTCGCAGCGACAGTGCCGAACGGCTCGGCCTGACACCGAATGAATTGCTTGCCCGGCACCCGCGCTTGATCGCCTGCTCGATAACCGGCTTTGGCCGCTCCGGGCCTTGGAAAGATGTTCCCGGCTATGATTTCGCCATCCAGGCGATGAGTGGCCTGATGTCGATCACGGGACCGGTCGAAGGACCCCCTTCGAAAGTCGGCGTTGCGCTCACGGATATTCTGACGGGCTTATATGCCGGTGTCGCGATTCTCGCCTGCTTAAGGGCGCGCGAACAATCCGGGCACGGCTACGCGATCGATTTAGCTTTGCTCGACTGTGCTGTTGCCGCTCAAGCGAACATGGCCCAAGCCTACTTGAGCAGTGGCGAAGTTCCCGTTCGGCAAGGCAATGCACATTTGCAGATTGTTCCCTATCAGTTGTTTGAAACATTGGATGGCTGGATCATCCTCAATGTCGGCAACGACCGCCAGTGGCAACACTTCTGCGGAGCGGCGGACGCTCCGCAGCTTGCCGACGATCCGCGATTCACGACGAATGAACTTCGCGTTCGCAACCGCGAAGTGTTGCTCCCATTAATCGAAGAAATCATGCGTGTTCGCTCGACGAATGCCTGGCAAAAGCGTCTGCAATCCGCGAATGTGCCGCATGCGGAAGTTTGGGACTACGCACACCTGTTTAGCCAGGAACAAGCGCTTGCCCGACAGATGAAAATCAGCGTTCGCGATTCGAACGGCGAACCCGTGAACTTGATCGGCACTCCCTTTCACATTCAGGGGGCGCCGTTGACCGAACCGAAAATGCCTCCCAAACTCGGCGCGGAGACTGGTGCAATCTTGCGCGACCTGCTGGGGATGGACGAAGCCGAAATTAAACGATTGGCAGGCAAGAAGGTGGTATGAGAGCTGGCGGGGTTCGAATATAGAGCATTGTAGTCCGCGCGCCACACTAACCCGAAGCGTGAGCGAGGTTTTCCCCGAAGGGTTAGCGTTAGTGTGAACAAATTCACGCTAACGCTTCGGGGCTGCGCCTCGCTGACGCTTCGGGTTAATGTCGGTTGCCGGTATCCTGCAGTCGTAAAGGTAGGCCGCCTCATCCGTGAACATAGACCTCTGTCTAATTGGTTTCGAGCCTGAAAGGCTCTTTCTACCAGCCCAGGCCGGAGACCCGGCAAGCCGGGTCTCCGGCCTGGGTTCATCGGTAACCGTGATCCATCGGCCCTGTAAGGGCCGTTCAAAGGGAACGTCGCAACGAATGAACTTATTCTTTGTGGAATACGGAGATATCAATCGGCTTGGATGTGGCTTTTTGAGGTAAATCAACTGAACGGCCCTTACAGGGCCGATTGCACGGCGTTGTCGCCTACCCAGGCCTTCGTCCCTTTCAGGGACTTCGGCCTGGGCTGGCAGAACGAGCCTTTCAGGCTCGAATTCAAAAAAGCCTTACTTGTGCGTAACGATGAAGCGAGGCCGATTGCCGCAAGGGGAGTCGTACTACCGCCAGAGTTCATGAGCGCACCACCTGTCAGTAGTTCGCCCTAAGCATTTGCCTTGAGTCAATTCGTGTTCTACGCTTGAGCAGTAATTTTGCGTCAGGTCACGTAAGATCGGATCCCCCCATGCGCTTGAACGATATATTCGCCGAGCCGGTGAAATGCGTCCATATTGGCAGAACACCCGCAACGCCAACGCTGCCGAACTTGGAAACTCCACGCCGCGGCCTTGGAACGCTCGAAACCCTTCACGAATTCTCACTCGATCATGTCGAAGTGGGAGATAAGCTCGGCAAATACGAGCTGATCAGCCGTATCGGGCGCGGTTCCACGAGCATCGTTTTTCATGGACGACACAGCAAGCTTTTGTTCCCGGTCGCGGTGAAAGTCCTGGACGCCACGGCCTTGGCGAATTCGCCTGCCTTGATCGGCCAGCTGGAGTCCGAGGCGGTGCTGTTAGCGCAGTTGAATCATCCGAACATCGTGCGCTTATGGGATTTAGACGACGAAGGTCGCGTGCCCTACCTCGTATTGGAATACGTAGCGGGCGGCACGCTAGGCGATTTGATAAGTCAAAAAGGCGCTATCCCGGTTTCATTTGCCTGGGCAATCGGACGTCAGGCGGTCGAGGGATTGGCCGAGGCTCACAAGCAAGGCATCACCCATCGCGATGTCAAGCCCGGCAACTTCCTGCTCGGCGTTGATGGACATGTGAAGGTGGCCGACCTCGGACTGGCGATGGTGAAAAACGGCCGAAAGCGCCCGCGCATCGATGACGACACCAAGGAATCGATTCCGGCCGGAACCGCGGCCTATATGGCCCCGGAACAGGGGACTGATCCGCTGGCGGCTGATTTTCGGGCCGACATCTACTCGCTGGGCGTTACCCTGTATCACGCTTTGACGGGTCGATTGCCATTTGAAGGTCGTTCGGCGATGGAAGTGATTATGAAGCATCTGCGCTTCGCCCCCATGACGCCGCGCGAATATGCCCCCGATCTAAGCGAAGAATGCTCGAACGTTATCTTGCGTATGCTCGCGAAAAACCCTGAAGATCGCTTTGCTTCTTACGATGAATTGCGAATGGCCATGGCCCAGGCTATCGGCGACCGACGGGCGCCCAGGCCGTTGGCCGAGGCTTTCTTGACCTTCGCGGGGACCAAGCGTTGAAGAAATCAAAAGCGCTAGTCCAGTTAGCCGCGACGAGATAACTCAAGACTAGCGGCCGATCAACGGTCAAAACCGCAGCGCCAGCTTTCCAAGCCGTTCCACGGTCGCTGTCATTAGTGCGTCTTCCTCGGCTTCATCTTTCGCCAGATAAGTGGCCGAGAAACGCAAGTAGCTGCCGGCGTCATCCCAGGGCACGCAGCAGACCGATTGCTCGGTAATCAGAAATTGCGATACCTCCTCGGCATTCCTGAACTCGCGATTACCGGCAGCGAGCGGCGACTTGGCATAGAGAAAATAGCTGCCGCCAGGCATCTTGGCTTGGAAGCCCACCTTGTTAAGGGCATCGACCAATTTCCGTAGCCGCCGCCGGTATTTTTCGCGAATCTGCTGCGGGATTTCAGGCCTGCGCAATGCATCAGCCGCCGCATGTTGGATCGCCATGAATTGGCCTGAGTCGCTGTTGTCTTTCACGTCGGCGAAGGCCTGCACGATCTTCGAATGTCCGCAGACCCAGCCGAGCCGCCAGCCGATCATGTTGAAACCTTTCGACATCGAATGGACTTCAACGCCGACTTCCTTGGCGCCATCCATCTGCAGGAAGCTTAACGGCTCGCCGTCGAAGGTAAGCATGATATGGGCGGCATCCTGCACGATAACCACTTGGTTACGATGCGCGAACTCGATCACTCGCTTGTAGAAATCTTTGGTGGCAATCGCGCCGGTCGGGCTGTTCGGGTAGTTGATCACCAGCAGCTTGGCGCGTTTCTTGATGTCGGCAGGAATGCCGTCAAGGTCGGGGAGAAAGCCGTTCTTCGCCAACAGGGGCAGCTTGTGAACCTCGCCGCCGTAGTAACGTGTGTGAGTTCCCGCAACGGGGTAGCCCGGAACGGTCATTAATGTTACATCACCCGGGTTGATGAACACGACTGGCAGCATGGCGTAAGCAGGCTTTGAGCCAATGGCGTGGACAATTTCGCTGACCGGATCGAGGGAAACGCCAAATTCTCGCTTCATGAATTCCGCAACGGCATCCTTGTAGGCTTGGGTACCATTGTCGGCATAGCCCCGGTTTTCCAGCTTGTCCACTTCACGCTTCATCGATTCGCGGACGGCAGCAGGCGCCATATCATCGTTTTCGCCGATGCCAAAATCGAGCAGCTTGCGCTCCGGATGCTCGGCCAACGCTGCCCGCTTCGCTCGCTTGATCTTTTCGAACTTGTAGATCTCCGTCCCTTTGCCGTAGTTGGCGCCGCCAAGGCGCTCGGCAAACAAGCTTTGGAACCAGGGATCCTGAATCGCGTCGGCCATGATTGTTCCTGCTCAACCGGTAAAGCGTAAGCTGCCACCTCTGTTTTACCTAGACGAAGACGGTTGACAATGTAGGGCCGGGTGCGCGCAACCGATTCTGGCATATTGGCATCTCGCCCTTCACACCCTCCCCCGGCTTTGCGGGGGGAGGACAGGGTGGGGGGAAAAGCCGCGCCTGTCAAGGCGTTCGTTTGTGGCAAGGCGCTCTGCCCCCACCCTTGCCTTCCCCCTGCAAAGCCAGGGGGAGGGTAAGCCGGGTCGGACTATTTCTAAACCGCGTCAATCGGTTTCCGACTGTCGAGTTCAATCAAGCGCCAATCGATTTCAGCCTTGCCGTTCTGTTTCAGAAAAGCATTGATCTTTGAAAAGGGCTTGCTGCCAAAAAAGCCATTCCGTGCGGACAATGGCGATGGGTGGGCCGATTCGATGACCAGATGTCGCTCGCGATCGATCAGCTCGGCTTTCTTGCGTGCCTGGGCGCCCCAGAGGACAAAAACGATCGGCTCGTCCTTCTGATTGACGGCTCGGATTATGGCATCGGTAAACTGTTCCCATCCCTGTTTCTGGTGCGATGCCGCCTGGTGAGCCCGCACGGTCAACACCGTATTCAGAAGCAGTACTCCCTGGCTCGCCCACGCAGTCAGGCAGCCATGATCCGGCTCAGCAATTCCTAAGTCGGCTTTTAGTTCGCGAAAGATATTCTTCAACGAAGGCGGCGGAGGAAGCGGCGGAGGTACGGAGAAACAGAGCCCGTGCGCTTGGCCATCGTCGTGATACGGGTCTTGACCCAACAACATGACCCGGACGCGGTCGTAAGGAGTAAGCATCAGCGCTTGATAAACGTCCTGCTCCGGTGGAAAAATCTGCGACTCTCGACGTTCGCGGCAAATAAAATCCTGGAGCCTTTGAAAATAAGGTTGGCCGAATTCTTGACGCAAGACTTGCAGCCATGAAGGAGGCAGCGACGACAGATCGCTCGACTCGTGCCCGATATCATCGAACAGACCTGTTCCATCGGCGACTGCGCTGCTTCTGTTCATGACGCATTCATCGTACGGCGCTTGGGATCTTCTCTTGTCAATCATAGGTAAACCGCGCCATACGATAAGGTTGGCGAGTCGGGAGCGTCTGCGACGGGAGTGCCAACGGATTCTAGCGAATCGATAAAACAAGCAGGAAGCCGATTTACCCTCCCCCGCAAAGCCGGGTGGAGGGTGGGAAGGGCGAACTGCTGTGCTGCCAGAATCGATTTGCGAACCCTTAGAGACCAGAGTTTCGGAACCAGCATAGCTCCGTCGGGTTTAATCTCTCGGTGCCATTCATGTCTTTTCGAAGGAGTGTTGTTCATGTCCTCTCCATTGCGGTTTGTAATCAGTACGGCGATGATTCTCTTTGGACTCAGTGGCGCTCAAGCGGAGGGAAAGCATCCGTTGATGCACCGGGCACTTTGGGAACTGCGCGAGTGCCGAGTGGAATTGAAGGAAGCAGGCCACGATTTCGGCGGCCATCGCGAAAAAGCCCTGATAGCTGTCAATGGCGCGATCAAACAAATTGACTTGGCCTTGAAAGCCGTCAAAGACAATCCCGCTGCGTTCAAAGGGCATCCGGCCGAGATCTATAAGGAATACCCGAATCATCCGCACGTGCGCCATGCGCTTCACGAACTGCACGAGGCGCATAAGGAGTTGAAGGAAGCGGGTCACGATTTTGGCGGCCATCGCGAAAAAGCGCTGAAAGACGTCAATCACGCCATCGAGCAATTGGAACTGGCGTTGAAATTTGCGAATGGGAAGAAATAGAAGTTGTGTAACTTGCCAGCAACAGTTCGAATGGCAATCGACACACTAACCCGACGCGTCAGCGAGGCAATTCCCGAAGCGTTAGCGGTTATACTCTACAATGCGCACTAAAAGCTCGCTAACGCTTCGGGGCTCGCCTCGCTAACGCGTCGGGTTAGTGTCACCCGGACCTATGATCGGCGTACATTGTTCGATTCCCGCCATGCTGCGAAAGACTCAACCATGCATCAGCGGGCGATTGTACTTTATGACGGGCAGTGTGCTTTTTGCCGCAAATCGGTTTCGTTGCTCACGCACCTGGACTGGCTCGGCCGACTCTCTTATCAAGATGCTCGCCAACTCGCAGACTTGCCGCAGGTGACGCCTCCGCTTGAACCCGAGCGCTTGCTCGAGCAAATGCATCTGCTCACACCCGATCGTAGTAAACAGTATGCGGGGTTCCGCGCCTTTCGCTGGATGGCCGGTCGCTTGCCAGTCTTCTGGCCGCTATGGCCTTTCCTCTTTTTGCCCGGCGCTGCCTTGCTGGGCCAAGCGATTTATCTCTGGATCGCGAAGAATCGCTATAATCTCTTCCCATGCCAACATGGACAGTGCCAACTGCCGACACGAGCGCCGGCAACAGACGCTGAACCGAAAGCATGACAATCCTGTCCTAACTCTCCGCTTTCAGGAAGGCAGTCTCGAATGGGTCGGCGATTCGTGGATCGACTAGGCGACGGCGAAAACGTGGATGAGGTTTATCTCGTCACCGATAAACAGCTGCGGGCCAATAAGAACGGCAATATGTATCTGCAAGCGGAGTTGCGCGACAGCTCCGGCAGCATCACCGCCCGGCTTTGGAACGCCACCGAGACTCTGTTTCGCTCCTTTGAAACGGGCGACTTTGTCTTTATCAAAGGCAAAGTGCAGCTATTCCAGGGTTCGCTGCAACTCATTCTCTCGCACGTCGAGCGGATGGAAAGCCAGAAGGTCGAACTCGCCGACTTCCTGCCGCATACCGAACACGATATCAGCAAACTGCTCGAACGTTTGCGTACCAGCCTGTTGAAGCTCGGCAATCCCCATCTGCGCGCTTTGGCCGAGTGTTACTTGATGGATGGCGATTTCATGCGCGAACTCTGCCAGGCGCCGGCCGGCATTCGCGTTCACCATGCCTACATCGGCGGACTGCTGGAACATCTGGTCACGATGATCGATCTGGCGGAGCGCATCCTGCCGCTCTATCCGGACGTCGATCGCGATCTGGTAGTGATGGGCGTCTTCATTCACGACACCGGCAAAATACGGGAGCTCACTTTCGATCGCGCCTTTGGCTATAGCGATGAAGGGCAACTGCTCGGCCATATCAACATCGGCGTGGAGATGCTGCAGGCGAAGGCGCTCCAAGTGCCCGATCTGACAGGTGAGCCTTTCCCGCGCGAGCTGATGCTGCGGCTAAAGCACATGATTTTGAGCCATCATGGCACGCTCGAACATGGCAGCCCGAAGGTGCCGATGACCCCCGAAGCCGTCGCCCTGCACGCGATCGATACACTCGACACCCGCATCCATATATGCCTGCGCGAGATCAAGGAAGATCGCGGCAATTCCGCCTGGACGCAGTACAACCAAGCGCTGCAACGGCGCCTCTATAAAGGCGGCAGCGGCGGCGGCGGCGACACCGCCGGCGTGCTCGATAATTATTGAGTCGACTTGCTATGCCTAACTACGAAAAACAGATTCTTGCCTTACTTGCCCGCCAGGATTACAAGCCGTTGAAGGCCAAGGCGCTTGCGCGCAAACTAGGCGTTGCAGATCAGGAATATCCTGTCTTTCGGCAAGTGTTGCGATCGCTCATCAAAGCCGGCAAAGCCGATTTCGGCAAGAACCATCTGGTACGACCCGCAAGTGGGCAAGGCGTTGTCACGGGCTTTTATCGGCGTCTCTCGTCCGGCGCTGGCATCGTTCGAACAATAGCGGTGGCGGGACACGATGCCGGTGAATACTTCATCGCCGCGCATCACACCCTTGATGCCGTCAACGGCGACGAAGTCGTTGCTCGAGTCCTTCGAAAATTGACGAAAACAAGCCAGGGTGTGGGCGAAATTGTCGAAGTGATCGAGCGTGCGACCGAGCAATTTGTCGGCACCTACTTCGAACGCGATGGCAACGGCTTTGTCCGCGTGGATGGCAACGTTTTCACTCATAGCATCGACGTCGGCGATCCCGGCGCCAAAGGCGCCCGAACGGACGACAAGGTCGTCATTGAACTCCTGCGCTTTCCCAACTCGCACGAGCGAGGCGAAGGCGTCATTACCGAAGTGCTCGGCAAGCGCGGCGAGCCGGCTGTCGATCAACTGGCTACAGTGAGAGCACTTGGCATCCCAGATACTTTTCCCGAAGAAGTCTTAGCGGAGGCGCGAGCGGTAGCTGCTGCCTTCAATGAGAGCGATCTCGATGGCCGCGATGATTTCACCGATCAAATCATCGTTACCATCGACCCCGTTGACGCCCGCGATTTCGATGATGCGGTATCCGTAACGCACGACCCCGAAACGAATCACTGGGTGTTGACCGTTCATATCGCCGACGTGGCGCACTTCGTTCGCCTGAGCGGGCAACTCGACCGTGAGGCTCGCAAGCGCGGCACGAGCGTCTATCTTCCGCAGCAAGTCATTCCCATGTTCCCGGAGATTATTTCCAACGGCCTGGCCAGTTTACAAGAAGGTCGCTTGCGCTATGTGAAGAGCGCGCAGATCGAATTCTCTGCGCACGGCGAAATCGTCTCGAAGCGCTTCGCCAATGGCGCGATTCGCGTGCGCAAACGGTTCGCATACGAACAAGTTTCCGAGATTCTTGGCGAGCCCGAAGGTGCGCTGGCGGCGACGTTTGATCCTGAGGTGTTGGCGTTGCTGCAACGAATGAAGACGCTGGCGATGCTGCTGCGCAAAAGGCGATTCAAGCGCGGCGCCCTCGAACTCTCCATGCCGGCTGCGGTGCTCGAATACGACAAAGAAGGGCATGTCACCGGCGCTCACTTTGCCATTGACGATGTTAGCCATCAGATTATTGAAGAATTCATGCTGGCCGCCAATGAAGCGGTCGCTTCTCACCTGGGCGAAAAGGGGATTGCCTTCCTGCGCCGGATTCACCCAGCGCCCGATCCTCTCAAGCTGAAGTCGTTCGCCGAATTCGCCGGCATCCTTGGTCACCCGATGCAACGAGGCGCCGACCGCTTCGAACTTCAACGGATACTGAAGGAAACCACGGGCAAGCCGGAACAATATGCCGTCCACTATGCCCTGTTGCGCAGCTTGAAGCAGGCGGTTTATTCACCCCTGAAGGAAGACCATTTTGCCCTAGCGAGCGAAGATTACTGCCACTTTACTTCACCTATCCGCCGCTATCCGGACTTGCAAGTTCATCGACAACTTGGCCAATGGATCCGCGCGGGCAAGGCGAGCGCTGACAAGGATGAACTGGCTGCCCTCGGCGAACACTGCTCGCGCACCGAACGTCGTGCCGAGAGCGCAGAGCGCGAGATCGTCAAACTTCGGCTGCTCAATTATCTGAATACGCGCATCGGCATGGAGATGGATGCCGTCATCACCGGCGTCGCCGAATACGGGTTCTTTGCTCAGGGAGAAATTTTCCCGGCTGAAGGTCTGGTCCACGTAAGCAGCCTTACCGATGACTACTACCATTACGAAGAGGCAGCGCACACGCTGGAGGGTAAGCGCTCGCATCGGCGGTTTCGGCTGGGCGATCGCATCAAGGTGTCCGTCGCAAGGGTCGACATCAACAGACGCCAACTCGATTTCCGGCTTAAGGAAGTAATCGAGGAAGCGCCCCGGCCGGCGAAGAAAAGCCGTGCGAAGACAAAGCGATCGCGATGAAATTTAGTATCGGCTGGCGGGCGCCAGCACACTCTTTTCGGAATGCAGCCGACAGTGTAAATTGCAGGAATAGTTATCTTACACTGCGTTTTCCGTCTGATTTTGCCTATCGCTGACCCGTTTTTTTCCGAACGAACGATCTTCTTCGGAATCAGCATCTTGCGAACAGCTTTCCCAGTTCGCTAGAATACGTTCGCTAGGCAAAATGGTTGATTTGTCTTAGGATTGGCTCTATCAATTCATGAGGTATCCACTAATGGCCAGCCGCCTACCAAGCAGCCGGTCGCTCAAAATCGGGGCCGACTCGTTTACGATTAGTCCTGAACTAGAAAAACAGATTGCAAACTGTGTTGCGCGATCCGTCGTTAAGCGCTTGCTCGTTTACAAGATGGCCGGCGTTGTCGCTGGGCCGCTTTCTCAAGCATTTAAAGAATTTTCGGCTGTGCTTCAACGGGCTGGCAAGGAATCCAGAAATGTCGGAACAAAGTCTACCAGCGTCTACCTTACGCGAACATCTTCCGTTGGAAAGCGAAGAAGCGGATCACCGTTTACGCCATGATTCCAGTGCCGAAGTGAATCAGCCAGCTGAATTTCACTTAGAATCGGTTGTCGAAAGAGTAGTAGAGCAGGCGTTTGTTGAGATGGGAAGTGGCCCCGACCCTATTCTGAGACATATCACGCCAGATCATCTTACGAAAGCGATGGAGTTCGCCGAAAGAGAATCGGAACGCAGATACGATTTAGAGAAGACGCGTCACAAATATCTGCCAAGGATAGCTCTGATTCTTGTCGCGGGATGCGTGACAGCCGTGTTGTTGCTCTGTTTGATGTTTTTGGCGTTTAATAAGGTCGAGGCGCTTTCTCCGATATTAATTCCTGTTTTGACTTTCATCTCGGGTCTTGCCGGCGGTGCACTTGCTGGCTACGGGTACGGCAAGCGCCGTTTAAGCAATACGAAATAGTCATTTCTGTCTCAAGCGGGTCATGAAACTGGAACATCCTGATAAAAGCTAGGCCGCAAGTTTCAACCCATATCACTGCCGCGCTTCATATTTGAAAGACTTGATTGAGACACTAGACGCCGCTTTAGCAAGTTTGCATCTTGACTGGACAATTGAAACCATCGCCACCATAAAAGAGGTTCTATCAGTGCAACAGACGCTCATTCTTTTGAAACCCGATTGCGTCCAACGCCGTTTGATAGGCGCAATCACCGAGCGCTTCGAGCGCAAAGGGTTCCGCTTAGCCGCCATGAAATTGATAAAGGCCGACCGAGCTTTGGCCGAGAAGCATTACGCGGTGCATCAAGGGAAGCCTTTTTATGAATCGTTGCTTGCTTTCTTAACTTCCGGCCCGACGGTCGCCATGGTTTGGGAAGGCCGAGAAGCGGTGACTGCCTGCCGCAATCTGATCGGCGCAACCGACGGAGCGAAGGCATTGCCAGGCTCCATCCGCGGCGACTATGCGTCGAGCGTTCAGAATAATCTCATCCACGGCAGCGACAGTCCCGAAAACGCGACCGCCGAAATCGCTCTATGGTTCAAGCCGGAGGAACTGCTTTCCTTCACGCTGACCGATGCGCAATGGGTTGGGTGATAAACAAAATCCCGTCAGCCGCGAGGCGAAGGCTTTGCGCAGCGGAGCGTTTTGAGCTGGCAAAACGCTCCGCTGCGCAAAGCCTCCGGGTTGCAGCTAACAGATAAATGTGATGTGCTCAGTAATTGAAATAGGCCTGCTAAGCTATAACACTTGTGAGAGCATCTGCTCTAATTGGCGAATTCCCGATGGACTTGTCGCGAATTTTGTTAGACTATCTCCAGCGTTAGCGATTCCCTCCTGATTCGGTGCAACGAAAAGGCAGTTGTCCATGCCCGCGCAGCTCCTGGCATTGACGGACGGCCCCAGCATCTTGCTCGATAAGCCGATCTTGCTGCTTGGCCGTCATCCCGAATGCGACATCCAGTTGAATTCAAGAAAGGTGTCGCGCCGACATTGCTGCATCGCTCAGGTGCGCGATTATCTCGTCGTGCGCGATCTCGGCAGCACCAACGGGGTTCGCATCAACGGCGACCGTGTTCTCGAAGGAAAATTGAAAGCGGGCGACGAGCTGACGATCGGCAATTTCAAGTACCAGATTTGCTGGGACTTGCCCGGCGCCGCGGCCGGTGAGCCGGTGAAGAAAAAACCTGATGCCAAGCCCGTTGACCGAATGCTCGAAAGCGCGGACGAGCCTGTTGCCCTCGATGACGATGCGCACTCGAGCCGAATCCTGCACGCGAAGCCCGCCGGTCCGCGATCGCGCCCAGCAGCCCGTGCGGCAACCAACGGCACGTTCAGCGATCGTGGCGATTCACCCGTGCTGCCAAGCGAGTTCGAACTGCTGCCGCCGAGTGGTTCCGTCCCACCCCCCGGATAAAAACTTGGCAATTCTCTGCTTTGTTAAGACTCTTTCACGGGCTTTTTGAAGCACTTTGAATATGATGATCGAATGACTCAAACCATCCGATTCATCAAGCCGGCCGACCTACGCGCCACGGTACGCGGACTCGCCATCATGTCGCTGCTTTTCGAAAAGACGCGCCGCAGCCGTTATTGGTCCGATGCCAGCATCGCGTGCGACCTCGGCTCCTGGCTGGACGATAAGGGCAATGCCTGCTGGTTCCTGTTTGCGCCCAAAGGGACGGCGATCCTCGGTTTCGACCGCGAATCGCCCATGAGCCCGCACGCAAGGCCGGACGAATTCAAGGCGTACCCCGGCATTTACGACGATGTCTCTCCCGAACTGGTGCAGATCATCAATCGCAAGCCGTTTGGTGAAAACTTCAAAGTGGAAGAAGTGACCTTCTGCATTTGGAACACCGGCAAAGGTCTCGATTGGAAGAAGGGCAAGTTCGAAATGCCAAAGCGCGAGCCGGCCGGCGATGCCGACGGCGCGAAGTATATGATCGGCCGTTTCAAAGAATACTTCGACCACTTCGACCACGAGATGGACGAGGAATACGAAAAAACGTTCGACCCCGATACGCTCTTCCAGGTTTTCTCCGGCGATGCCGTCAGCCCGGAAGATCTGCGCCGGATTAAATCAGGCATCGATCTGGCGGAAGTGCGCGAGCCGCTGAAGGAAATGGGTGTGAAGATTTGAGTTTGGCGAGCAGAGGTGGATCTGTTACCCAAGCAAAGGGAAAGAATTCCGCTGTTGACGCGATGCTGTTTTTTGGAAAATCCGTGAAGCCGACATGGATCAGGTCCGTCTTGGCAGTCCGCACGGACCCGTGCATTGCGGCATGCATCCGATGGCTCTCAACCCGAGCCCGAACTCATTTTTCAAGATGACGGCAACGACGCGCTTCATGCATTGGTGGTTGACGTAGGTTCATGATGGCTCTGTGATAGAGCCGGCTTGATCCCCGTGATGTTCATCACATCGAGGATATCGTGTTCATCATTTGGCTGAAACACATCAACAATCATGCCTCGCGGTGAAACGAGTATGAAGTCATGGTGAACGATTGGTATCTGCCTACCATCCGCGATGTAAAGAGTAAACGTTTTGAACGGCCTGGCACGAATCAGGCTACGAATCTCATCTGCGATCATCGTTGCTTCCAGTTTCAAAAAAGAGTAGTACTGGTAAACTGTCTGGAATTATGAAGTGCGGCTGAGGCTAAGGAGCGCCCAAGCATATTGCAATCGCATTTGCGATGTCATCGAGTTGGCTTGCCGTCAGTTTACCTAGTCGATCAAGAAAACGCGTCTCGGACACGGACTTTACCTGGAAAGAATCCGCGCCGGAGCCATTGGTCGGCGTCGGCACTAGTTGCAAAAAACCAAGGAAAATTTGCATACCGCGATTTCCATTCCGTTATCGGTACCACTATCTTGAGCCGCAGTCGACCCACGGCATTCTCGCTGATGACCACGGCGGTGCGGACTTTCTTTATCTCATCGCCTTCGGCAGGGTCGAACCGGATCCGCCAAACTTCGCCCCTAATGGGAATCGATTTCGTCATCATCGAATGCTTCCTCACTAAAGGCATCAAAGCCGGTGAGTTCTTTGTCGTCGCGGTAGTCCTGTTCCGCAAGCTGAGCCGCTGCTGCTAGTATGGCCTGTCGCTCTTCGCGCGGCAACTTTCGCAGCTCGCTCGGCGCAATGCAGGTTGCAGCGCTTCTCTGAGGCCGAGCCGATTGCAGGTGAATCTCGACACAAGCCCCTTCGGGCAACTCGGTATCGGTAACGACAACTCCGTTGATGACGAAACCCGTAGTGGTAATTGACATCAATCGCACCTCCCTTCCTCCCTCATTGTAATAATCCGATCGTCGCTGCAGTAGCCATTTTCGGCATTGCGGAAAAGCGGCCGCCTGATAGTGACAGAACCCGATTGCTTACTGTAAGCAATCGGGTTCTGTGGTCGAGCAAAATTGAGAAACCTTACCCGACTGCCTGGCACAAAGTACTCTTCACGCTCCGCGTGAAGACATCTTCACGCGGAGCGTGAAGAGTACTTTGTGGCGCCAGTTATCGCCCGACTGCTTGCATTGCGCTGTTTGGCTCGCCTGACTTAGCGATGCTGAGCAAAGCCTTCGTATCGCCGTTTGTGTTTTCAGACGTTCGACGCCGGCTATGCGGGTCATTTTCCTTTGATAACTTCTTGACACCTTACGCCCAACTCTTAACCCCTTTTTGACTTACAGCCGGCTACCATTCAATCAGTCGCTCACCGTCCGTCGAGGAGTTTATCGTGATTGATGCACTCTACCTAGGGTATTTTGTAGGCTTTGCCGTCGCGACCTGGAATCTGATCGTTCTCTGCGATCGACTGATGGAGATCAAACGATGAACGCAACCGAGACTGTCGGGCTGCTTGCTTCCGCCGCGCTGTTGGTTTACCTCTTCGCCGCCCTTTTGAAACCGGAGTGGTTTTCATGACCTCAAATGCGATCATTCAGTTGAGCCTTTATCTGGTTGTACTCGTCGCGCTGGTCAAACCGCTCGGCGCTTACATGGCCCGCGTCTACCAGGGTCACCCGTTTGGCATGGACCGCGTTTTCGGCTGGCTCGAGCGCGGGATATATCGCTTGGCACACGTTGATCCGCTCCAGGAAATGACTTGGCGGACTTACGCAATCGCGATACTATTTTTCAATGCGCTCGGCTTTGTCGCCGTCTATGCGCTCATGCGCCTACAGGGCCTGTTGCCTTTCAATCCGCAGAGTTTCCCGGCCTGTACCCCCGACCTGTCGTTCAACACCGCTATCAGCTTCGCAACTAACACCAATTGGCAAAGCTACGGCGGTGAATCGACTTTGAGCTATTTGGTGCAGATGCTCGGCCTAACCGTGCAGAATTTCATCTCCGCGGCAAGCGGGATGGCGGTATTGGTCGCTTTGATTCGTGGCATGACTCGACGCTCTACTGAAGTGCTTGGCAATTTCTGGGTCGATCTTACGCGTTCGACGCTTTATATCTTGCTGCCGCTTTCGATCATCCTGGCAATGGTCTTGGTCTCACAGGGTGTGATTCAGAATTTCAAAGCCTATGACACCGTGCCGTTGACGCAGGCTACAACCATCGACGAGCCCGTGTTGGATGATGCCGGCAAGCCTGTTATCGATGCCGAAGGGAAGCCGCTCACCAAAAAGAAAGAGATTACAGAACAAATTCTCCCAATGGGTCCGGCGGCATCGCAGGTGGCCATCAAGCAACTGGGCACCAATGGCGGCGGCTTTTTCAACGTGAACTCCGCTTATCCGTATGAGAACCCAACACCGTTGACTAACTTCCTGGAGCTGTTGTCGATCCTACTTATTCCGGCTGCGCTTTGCTATACGTTCGGCGTCATGGTCGGCGATCGACGGCAGGGATGGGCGCTTTTGGCGGCGATGCTCGTGATTTTCGTGCCTCTCACCATTGGTTGCATCGCAGCCGAGCAGAGCGGCGTACCCGCTCATGCTCGGCTCGGCATCGATCCGGCCGATGGCAACATGGAAGGCAAAGACGTGCGCTTCGGGATCGTCAACTCGGCTCTATGGGCCACGGCAACCACCGCCGCTTCCAACGGTAGCGTCAATGCCATGCACGAATCGTTTACACCATTAGGCGGCTTGGCGCCGTTGTGGCTGATCCAGTTGGGCGAGGTGATATTCGGCGGCGTCGGCAGCGGCCTTTACGGTCTGCTGATGTTCGCCTTCGTGGCCGTCTTTGTGGCGGGGTTGATGGTGGGCCGTACGCCGGAATACCTCGGCAAAAAGATTGAAGCGTTCGAAATGAAAATGGCGTCGCTCTGCATTCTCATTCCGCCCTTAGTCGTGCTAGCCGGCACGGCGTGGGCTATCTCCGGCGCGGGCCTCGAATACGCCGACCCGGCAACCGGAGAGGTGAAAAGCAACTTGGCCAATCGCGGAGCGCACGGGTTTTCCGAAGTGTTATATGCGTTTTCCTCGGCGGGCAACAACAACGGCAGCGCCTTCGCGGGACTCACCGCCAACGCGCCGTTCTACAACACGGTGTTAGGCTTTGCGATGCTCGTTTCACGCTACTGGTTGATCGTGGCGGTGCTCGCTATTGCCGGGTCACTTGCGCAAAAAGTATTCGCCCCCCGGCGCTGGTACGTTGCCCACTCACACTCCGCTCTTTGTGATTCTGTTAGTCGGCACGGTGTTATTGGTTGGCGCTTTGACGTTTGTTCCCGCGCTGGCGCTGGGGCCAATTGTCGAGCATTTGCAGATGATGGGGCGTTGAATTCGAAATTGGCGAGCGTCGCGGCGTAAGCCCGATGTGAATGTGCAAACACGTCGGGCTTACGCCGCGACGCTCGCCCAGCTCACTGGAACCCAATACTATGTCCACCACCCATAAAGCCCGGCCCTTGTTCGATACGCCGATCGTGAAGCGGGCGCTGCTCGGCGCCATCGTCAAGCTCGATCCAAGGCACCTGCTGCGCAACCCCGTCATGTTTACGGTGTTGGTCGGCAGCATCCTGACGACCTGGCTTGGCATCCGTGCCATCGGGGGCCAGGGGAGTGAATCGCCGACGTTCATCCTAGCTGTCTCCGCATGGCTCTGGTTCACCGTCCTCTTTTCTAACTTCGCGGAGGCAATGGCCGAGGGCGCGGCAAAGCCCAGGCCGATGCGTTGCGCAAGGCACGGCAGGAAATCGAAGCCCGCCGATTAGCCGAGCCTCGCCGCGATGCGCGCAGTGAACAAGTTGGCGCCGCCCAGTTGCGAACGGGCAATTT
The DNA here is from genome assembly GCA_963718635.1 of uncultured Planctomycetota bacterium. Lineage (GTDB taxonomy): Bacteria > Planctomycetota > Planctomycetia > Gemmatales > Gemmataceae > JAIOQJ01. The sequence continues at coordinate 2,534,256 of OY970367.1, forward strand.
CGTTCTCGTGATGGCTGGCGAAAATATCCCGGCTGACGGCGAAGTCGTCGAAGGGGTCGCCTCCGTCGATGAGAGCGCCGTCACGGGCGAGAGCGCACCGGTCATTCGCGAAGGCGGCGGTGATCGCAGCGGCGTCACCGGCGGCACGCGCGTCCTTTCCGATTGGTTGATCATTCGCGTAACGGCTAATCCGGGTGAGGCATTTCTTGATCGGATGATCGCCCTGGTGGAAGGCGCCAAACGGCAAAAGACGCCAAACGAAATCGCACTCGACATTCTCCTGGCCGCGCTGACCATCGTGTTTTTGGTCGTGTGCGTTACCCTGTTGCCGTTCTCCGCCTTCAGCGTCAAGGAAGCGGGACATGGCAGCGTCGTCTCCGTCACGGTCCTTGTCGCCCTTCTGGTTTGTCTCATTCCCACCACGATTGGCGGGCTGCTATCAGCGATCGGCATTGCGGGCATGGATCGCATGATCCGCGCCAACGTCATCGCCACCTCGGGCCGAGCCGTTGAAGCGGCCGGCGATGTCGATGTATTGCTGCTCGATAAAACGGGGACGATCACGCTCGGCAATCGCCAGGCGGTCCAGTTCATCCCGGCGCCGGGTGTTTCGCTGCCGAACCTCGCGGATGCCGCCCAGCTGGCATCGCTGGCCGACGAGACGCCGGAAGGTCGCAGCATCGTCGTCTTGGCGAAAGAGAATTACCAGCTGCGCGGCCGCAACGTGCAAGAAATGGGCGCGACCTTCGTCCCCTTCAGTGCTCAGACACGGCTAAGCGGCGTCGATCTTGAGGGTCGCCAAGTGCGCAAAGGAGCGACTGACGCGGTCATCAAATTCGTTGAAGGCCATGGTGGAGAAGTCGGCGCCGAAGTTCGCCAAGCGGTCATGGAGATCTCCAAGAAAGGCGGAACGCCGCTGGTAGTGGCGGACGGTGCACGAACGCTTGGCGTGATTTACCTCAAAGACATTGTGAAAGGCGGCATCAAGGAACGCTTCATCGAGCTGCGGCGGATGGGCATCAAGACGGTGATGATTACGGGCGACAATCCCCTAACCGCTGCGGTGATCGCCGCTGAAGCCGGCGTCGATGATTTTCTCGCCGAGGCCACGCCCGAAGCAAAGCTGAAGATGATCCGCGAGTATCAGGCGGGCGGCCGTCTTGTGGCCATGACCGGCGATGGCACCAACGATGCCCCCGCGTTGGCCCAGGCCGACGTTGCCGTCGCCATGAACACCGGCACGCAGGCGGCCAAAGAGGCGGGCAACATGGTGGACTTAGACTCCAATCCAACCAAACTCATCGAAGTGGTCGAGATCGGCAAGCAGTTGTTGATGACCCGCGGCGCTCTGACGACTTTCAGCCTCGCCAATGATGTGGCTAAATACTTTGCCATTATACCGGCTGCCTTTGCCAGCACGTATCCCGCGCTGAATGCTCTCAATGTGATGCACCTGGCCAACCCGGAAAGCGCGATCTTGTCCGCAGTGATTTTCAACGCTCTCATCATCGTGGCTTTGATTCCATTGGCACTCCGCGGGGTCAAATATCGCGCCATCGGGGCAGCTAATTTGTTACGCAATAACTTGCTGATCTACGGCCTTGGCGGCTTGGTCATACCGTTTATCGGCATCAAAATCATCGACGTGATTTTGGTGACACTCTACCTCGCTTAGACGCGACGTATCTAGTTTAGCCGCGAGTCGTAGGCTTCCGGAGACTCGCGAGCGGCACGCTGGAACACACAATCGGAGATCAAACAAATGAAAACTCAACTACGCCCTGCCTTAGTAGTATTTGCTTTACTCACGCTTGTTACGGGCGTGGCCTATCCATTGTTCATAGCGCTGACCGCGCAAGTGATATTTCCACACCAAGCGAACGGCAGTCTGCTTCGCAATTCGCAGGGCAAAGCGATCGGCTCGGAGCTGATCGCTCAGCCGTTCGATGCACCTCACTACTTCTGGGCCCGTCCGTCGGCGACGTCGCCATTCAGCAACAACGCGACAGCTTCGTCCGGTTCCAACCTCGGGCCAACGAGTCCCGATTTACTTAAAGCGCTCGGCGAGCGCATCGAAGCCATCCGCGCAGCCCATCCCGATCAGAAGGGACCGGCGCCGGCCGATTTAGTGACGACATCCGCCAGCGGGCTCGATCCGCATATTAGCCCCGCTGCTGCCGAGTATCAGGCCAATCGCGTGGCTGCAGCGCGAAACGTGAAGCCCGAAGAAATGCGCAAGCTCATCGCGGCTCATACCGAGGCGCGAACGTTGGGCGTTCTCGGCGAGCCGCGCGTCAATGTATTGACGTTGAACGTTGAGCTCGATCGGCGTTTTCCGATGCCCGTTGGGCAATAACACGCGCGGTCTTGGCCCCGAGGCAATGCATGTTGACCAAGATTCGACGGTTGATGACTGTTATGAATTGGGGTGTTCCATGAAGGGCAATAAACAAATCTTCGAACGAGGGATTGGTCGGATTAACGACGATTGCGCGAGCCTCCTCGATTGGGAACGGCGCGTTTTCATCGTCGCGATCACCGGTCTGCTGCCAGGTCTGCTGCTTGGGTCGATCGTTGGGATCGCTTTAACTTTATTCGCGATCAGTTCCTCTACGGTCGTGGCACTCGGCGGGCTGATCGGCATCGTATTAGGCGGATTGTTCGAAGCGGATCATCTATTGTGAATCATCGCAGCTCTTTTCAAAGCCGGTTTGCTGTGCGCGAATCGGGAAGCCAGTTTATACTTCGCTGTCCCGATTGAGACTTTTCAACCGGCCGAAGGCCTGAAAACCAATGGCTCAGATCCCGCCGCGAGCGGTATATCAACGCTAATCGCGGGATCCCAGTCCTTTCCATAGATTCTCTCGTAACATGGCAAACGACCGACCCGACCCCGATTCGCTTTTGGCTCGCGTGCAGGAGGAAGATGCGCGGGCGGGTCGCGGCAAACTCAAAATCTTCTTCGGCTATGCCGCTGGCGTCGGCAAGACATACGCCATGCTCGAAGCGGCTCGGCGCGAGAAGGCCGATGGCGTCGAAGTCGTGGCCGGCTACGTCGAGCCTCATGGCCGTAAGGAAACCGAGGCTCTATTGGAAGGGTTGGAAAGCATCCCCACTCGTCCGATTCCCTATCAAGGTGTCATACTTCGCGAAATTGATATCGACGCTGCCCTGGCCCGCAAGCCGCAACTTCTGCTCGTTGACGAATTGGCTCACTCCAATGCCGAGGGATCCCGGCACGCCAAGCGCTGGCAGGATGTCGATGAACTACTGGCCGCCGGCATCGATGTATGGACTACCCTCAATGTCCAACATCTCGAAAGCTTGAACGATGTGGTGGCTCAGATTACCGGGGTGTCGGTTCGCGAAACGCTCCCCGATGCCCTGATCGAGAAAGCCGACGAGATCGAGCTGATCGATCTCACACCCGATGAACTAGTTGAGCGTTTAAAATCGGGCAAAGTCTATGTCTCCAAACAGGCGGAGCACACCCTTCAAAGTTTCTTCCAAAAATCGAACCTGCAGGCTTTGCGCGAATTAGCCTTGCGCGAGACCGCCGATCGCCTGCAGAAGGATGTCGAGTCGGCGCGAACGGAAAAGTCGGCGCGCGTGCCCCCTGGGCGACCCGCGATCGCTTGCTCGTCTGTGTGGGTCCAAGCCCGACGAGCGCCCGGCTCATCCGGACGGCCAAGCGAATGTCGGATGCGCTCGGCGCTGAGTGGTTGGCCGTCGCCGTCGAGAGATCAACGGGCGAAGGCGGCGTGTCGGCCGCCAAACAGCGGATCGCCCGCCATTTAGCGTTGGCCGAGCGACTTGGCGCCCAGACGCAAGTCTTGCTTGGCGCCGATGTCGCTTCCACCCTGCTCGAACACGCGCGGGTTCGCAATGTGTCGAAAATCATCGTCGGCAAATCAATTCGACCCTGGTGGCGGCGTGCACTCGGCCGCAGCTTCGTCGAAGTCATTCTCGATGGCAGCGGCGACATAGACGTGTACGTCATTCAAGGCCGATCGGATGCAACAGCCGTCGAACCACCGTCGACTTTGTCTTCGCCTCCAGTGAATTGGTCACATTATCTGGCAACCGCAATCGTGGTTGCCATATGCGGTCTACTAGGTTGGCTCAGCCAACACTGGAATCTGGCCGAAGCGAATCGCGCCATGGTTTTTCTGCTTGGCGTGGTCATCGTTGCGATTCGCTACGGGCGTGGCCCGGCCATCACTGCAGCAATTGCCAATGTGCTAGTTTTCGATTTCTTTTTCGTGCCGCCCTATCTCAGTTTTTCCGTCAGCGATGCCCAATACCTTTTCACGTTCGGTGTGATGTTAGGCATTGGTCTATTGATTAGCACCCTTACTGCGCAGGTTCGCGAGCGCCTGCGGGCCACGCAACAACAGGAACAGCGAACTGCAGCGCTTTATCGACTGACCAAACAGATGAGCGAAGTGGTCGGCACGGAGTTCATCGTCCAGATTGCGGGCCGGCAGATCGGCGAACTTTTCGGCAAAGAGGTCGTGGTGTTCGTGCGCGATCCCGGCAAGCAAGTGGAACTGCGATTCGGCGCTGCGACCTCCATTGCCCAGACTCCCATCAATGCAATTGTCGCGCAATGGGTGGCCGACAACGACAAGACAGCCGGCTTCGGCACCGACACGCTGCCAAACGCCACGGCCCTGTTCGCTCCATTGACCGGCTCGCAACGAACTGTTGGAGCGGTGGGTGTGCGGCCTGAAAATCCCGAGCACTGCTCGACCCCGAGCAACGCCGACTGTTGGAAACCTGCGCCAGCCTCGTCGCTCTCTCGATTGAACGCGATCAATCGGTGCTCGAAGCGCAGCAAGCGGGTCTCAAAGCGGAAACAGAACAGATGCGGAGTTCCCTGCTCAGTTCCGTCTCACACGATTTGCGGACGCCCTTGGCCGCGATAGCCGGGGCGGCGTCGAGTCTGATGGAAAATCCGGATGACATTGGCTCTCGGCAGGAACTTTTGCAAACCGTGATGGATGAATCGAGACGCTTGACTCGCCTTGTCGAAAACCTACTTGAGATGACGAAATTAGAGTCGGGCGCCGCTGCACCAACCGGCAGTGGCATGTATTGGAAGAAATCATCGGATCGGCCATTGCTCGATTGCGTCGCGACCTGGGAGACAGGCAGGTGGTCGTCCAGATACCATCTGATTTTCCCCTTCTCTATGTGGACGATGTGTTGATCGAACAGGTCCTTATCAATCTGCTCGAAAACGCGGCCCGCTATACGCCATCGCAAAGCCGGATCGACATCGTTGCCGAACGACTTGGGAAACGCGTCGAAATGAGAGTATGGGACAATGGCCCTGGCCTGCCTCCCGGCCTGGAAAAACGCATCTTCGAGAAATTCTTTCGCGGCGCCGGTCGGTCGTCCGACAGTCGTCGTGGCGTCGGGCTCGGCTTGGCGATCTGCCTGGCGATCGTCACAGCACACGGCGGTCGCATCACCGCGCCAATCGACCGGAAGGCGGCGCGGAATTTCTCATCTCGTTGCCGCTTGCCGAAGGAGCGCCGATCGTGAACTTGGACGATGTCGCCGCTGGAGCGCAAAACTAACATGGCCGCTCCTACTCCAATGATTTTAATCGTGGAAGACGATCCTCCCATTCGGCGATTTTTGCATGCTTCATTGTCCGCTCAAGGATATCGGCTTGTGGAAGCTGAAGCCGGCGAAAAGGCCTTGCGCCAGGCGGTGCAACAACCGCCCGATCTCGTCATCTTGGATTTGGGGCTTCCCGATATTGATGGCCAGCAGGTGTTGGTCCGCCTGCGGGAGTGGTTGACGGCGCCAATTATTATTCTTTCCGCACGCGATCAAGAGAAGCAAAAAGTGTTAGCCCTTGATGCGGGCGCCGACGACTATTTGACGAAACCGTTCGGCGCCGACGAGCTGTTAGCCCGTATTCGTGTCGCTCTACGCCGTGCTGCCCGCCGTATCGACAGCACCGAACCTGCCGTATTTGAAACGGGTAGCCTCAAGGTCGATCTGGCGGCACGGTTGGTGTTCGTGGAAAATGTCGAAGTCCATCTCACACCTCTCGAATATCGACTCCTTATTGTTTTAGTTCGGCACGCCGGCAAGGTTCTCACCCATCGTTTTTTATTGAAAGAAGTCTGGGGACCGCTGCAGCACGAGCCACACCATTTGCGCGTTCTCATGGCCGCCCTGCGGCGCAAGCTTGAACACGACCCTGCGCAACCGCGATTCCTGCTAACCGAGCAGGGCGTCGGCTACAGGTTAGCCGTGGAGTAAAGCCCTCGTTTGTCGCTCGGCGTCGAACCTCTGCTGACGATCTGCTTCGATTAAGACGCGCAGAATGAAACCTTGCTCGAATTGCCTAGGTTTCGTCTGAGAAAAGCAGACGACGCAGAGCGTCGATTAAGACGTTCGACGCCGAGCGTCAAACGAGAGCGCGTCTACTTCTCGCGCTCATCCAAATTGAAGCGGTGCAGCAGTCGATGGACGACCGGCGCAAAAGAATGCCGGTGGCCAGGACGAGCGCCAAGCCGCTATAGAGGGCGTAGAGGCCGGCGAAGAGTTTGCCGTTCCACGTTTGGAGGTTGGCCAGTTGGCCCATGCCGGACAGGATCATGGATGCATTGACGAAGGCGTCGATCCATTCCATTCCTTCGAAATGACGATAGCCGATCATGCCGCCAAACAGCGAGAAGGCGATGAGCGCTGTCGCGACGCCGAAACTGCTCGCGAGCCGTTTCAGGAAGGCAAGCCGGCTCAGCAACGCCTGGTGTTTGTTCTCCAGACCGATGATCGGACTCTCGGCACGTTTCTTCATCGATAAAGCTCCTGCGGGGCCCTTCTGTCTTTTTGGCGAATCCATCCGTAAGAAGAGATTGAGCCTCTTGGACGCCGTTTCTCGTTGCGATCAACCATCATGAACAATGTCGATTTTGCCGCCGATGCCATTATCTTCGGCGCCGGCGAGCCGGGCGAGCGAGCCTATCGAATTCGCGAAGGGCGCAGTCGGCCTTTTTCGCACTGTACTGGACCAGACCACTCTTGTCGCCCAGTATGGGCCCGGCGAAGTCTTTGGCGAGATGAGTTTGATCGAAGAACGGCCTCACGCCCTGACGGCACGGGCCATCGGCGACGTCAAAGCCGCTAGCCTCACGCGCGATGAATTCGAGCGCCTGCTGACTACCGATCCGGTCACGTTTCGCCTTTACCTCAAGGCACTCTTCGAACGCTTGCGGAATCTCTCCGCGCCGGGCGACGCGATTCCGCTTGCGGAGCCGGTGCTTCATCCCGGCGTAACCTATGTGACTATTCATCCATTGACGCGCCGGGCCGCGGAGACGCTGCCCGACGAAGGCCTCTTGATTCCCAAGTTTCCCTTTCGCATTGGCCGGGCGAGCGATGAGCATGAACGAGAGCCGCTCGATCTGAACGACCTTTGGCTGCTCGATCGGCCCCCCTTCAATATTGCGCGTAATCATTGCGTCATTGATGTACGGGGCCACGACGTTTTCATCAAAGACCGAGGGACCGCGACCGGCCTTTATGTAAATGAACTTCGAATCGGCGGGCATCTCGAACGCCGTCAAACTGACCTGCATATGGGCGACAACGTGGTCATCCTCGGTAGCGCGACATCACCGTACCAATTCCGCATTCATGTCGAGCGAGGCTAAAGCGGAAAGGTTAGGACTGGACTTATTAACCGTCCCCGTTTGGCCTCGCCGTTACCCCGCTTGTCGGGTTGGAGCGCACGTTCGTGACCAGCGTTCAAATTATGAACCCTCGCTCCACCCCGGCAAGCGGGGCGGCGGCGTGCCAGCGTTGGGCCGTTATCTAGCCACGAACGTGCGCTCCACCCCGGCAAGCGGGGTGGCGGCGAAGCCTAAACGAAGGGTGTTCTGGCCACGAACGTGCGCTCCACCCCGACAAGCGGGGTGGCGGCGGATCCAACTGGAGAAGTTGTTTAATCCTGTATCCTAACTGCTTCCAACCTCAAAGGAATAACCCAATGCAAGTTCAACCCTACTTAGATTTCAGTGGCCGTTGCGAAGAAGCCTTGGAGTTCTATCGCCGTGCCGTCGGCGCGGAAGTAACCATGATGATGCGGTACAACGAAAGCCCCGATCAAAGTATGATCACGCCCGGTGTCGGCGATAAGGTAATGCACGCCAGCTTCCGCATCGGCGACTCGACCGTGATGGGTTCGGATGGCCGCAACACAGGAACGGCGAAGTTTGAGGGCATCTGCCTATCGCTGACGGTCGCCAACGAAGCCGATGCCAAACGCTACTTCGCTGCCTTGGGCGAAGGGGGCCAGGTGCATATGCCGTTGGCCAAGACGTTCTTCTCCCCAAGCTTTGGCATGCTCGCGGATCGCTTCGGCGTAGCGTGGATGATTTACGTCCACGCAGGCTGAAACGTGCATCACGAAAAGCGCGTTCACGTGATTTCGACCTCGGCCGGCATCAACACGAACTCATCCTGCCCTTCGGGCGCTTTCGGTAGGTTAATCGACTTGGCCCGCCAGCCGGCATGTTCGAGAATCCCCTTGAAGGGCGGTTGGCCGGTCACATTGCCCACGAGGCGAATGGCCGAGGGATCGAAGCCCGCTTGCACAGTGACTTGTCCCCCTTCCTGATTCGGCATCACAGGCTCCAGGGTTACGTGCTTCTTCAAGGTCGCTTGGGCCTTGGCGTGGATGTCGCGTACGGAGGCGCCGATCTGCTGGTCGTCGAACTGCTGGATGTTCTCCATCAGAAAATCGAGCAAGCGCGATTCACGCTGAAGCACCCCAAGCAAGCGCACCGGCTCAGCAGACGGCTTGGGCGGCGGCGGTGGAACGAACAACTGCTCGAGACGGCCGGCAAAAGCTGCATCGGCGGCCGCCTTTTTCGCGACCTTGAAGCCCAAGTCCCGATTCGCTTTGCCGCCCGCTTGCATCACGAGAATGGCATAGGCCGTGACTGCACCGACGATTAGACCTGCCGCCAGGCCGCCGAGAAACATTTCCACGTCGTTCTCCTTCTTCTTGCTTCGAGTCGATCATTGCACAAAAGATACGGAAATGGAGATTACTCTGCATCATCTTTTTGTCGAAGTCGCCGGTCCGGGTGCGCCAAGCAATTCTGGCAAAACGGAAGCTCGCCCTTCCCACCCTCCCCATGCAAAGCCAGGGGGAGGGTAAAACGGGCTCTGCGCTCTTTTCAACTATTTGCAGGAATCAGTTGGCGTACCCGGCGGGTCCACAAACGAGACAAAATCTCGGGCCTGGACGTTTACTTTAGGCCGCCCGGCTCGCGAAAAAGCACTCACCTCGCGCTTCTCAATCGCGGTTAAATCAACACAATGAACAAGTTGCCCGTGTCTTCTGCCGGAGGCCGATGATGAGACTTTGCCTGTTCGCTGTTGCGTTAGTGTTAATGTCGTTAAACGGTCATGCCGTTGCCGCTGAAGCAGTTAAGCCAAACGTTGTGCTCATCTTGACCGACGACCAGGGTTACGGCGATCTTGGCTGCTATGGCGCGAAAGATATCAAGACGCCGAATATCGATCAACTGGCCGCTGAGGGGACGCGTTTTACCAGTTTCTATGTCGCGCAGCCTGTGTGTACCGCATCGCGAGCGGCTTTGTTGACCGGCTGTTATCCCAATCGCATTGGCCTCACCGGCGCCTTGAATCACACAAGCACTATCGGCATCAGCTCGAAGGAGACATTGCTTAGCCAATTGGCAAAGTCACAGGGCTACGCCACGGCTATTTACGGCAAATGGCATTTGGGTCATCATCCGCAATTCTTGCCGACGCGTCATGGCTTCGATGATTTTTGGGGCACTGTCTACCCGAACGACAATGGCAAAGGGCATCCCGTTTTCAAAGGGTTGCCGCCGTTGCCTGTTTACGAGAACGAAGAAGTGGTCGAAGTCGATCCCGATCAAGCGCAATTCACCAAGCGGATTACGGAACGTTCCATCAAATTCATCGAGAAAAACAAAGACAAGCCGTTCTTTCTCTATGTGCCCCATATCATGCCGCACGTGCCCATTCACGCCTCGGCCAAGTTCAAAGGCACTAGCCAGCGCGGCCTCTATGGTGATGTGATCCAGGAACTCGACTGGTCGGTCGGTGAGATTTTGGCAACGCTCAAAAAGCATGGTCTCGAAGAAAATTCCATTGTGATCTACACCTCGGATAATGGACCATTTCTAAGCTACGGCAACCACGCAGGCTCATCGGGCCCCTTTCGCGGCGGCAAACTCACAACGTTCGAAGGCGGCGTGCGCGTGCCGGGCATCGTGCGTTGGCCGAACCATGTTCCCAAAGATCGCGTCATGGATGAACTCTTCACCACGATGGATCTGTTTGTCTGTCTCACCAAGTTCATGGGCGCGGAATTGCCAAAGTGGAAGATTGATGGGGAAGATTTACGGCCGCTGTTGCTGGGTGAGAAGGGCGCCAAGGGTCGGCGGACTTTCTGGTATTATTCGGGCAATGAACTTCATGCCATCCGCGTCGGCGATATTAAAACCCATTTGCCGCACCAATATCTGGAGGTTGCAGGTGAGCCAGGCAAGGATGGCAAGCCTTCCAACTTTGGCAAAACCAAAGCCGAGTCAATTGAACTGTCCGGCATTCGCGGCATCGCCAGCAGGCACGGCTATCGAATCGAGAAATTCGCCAAATACACGCAGTTTGACTTAAAGAAGGATCCAGGTGAGACCAAGCCTACGGAGACTGTTGGGCCACTAGGGACCGATCTCTGTGAGGCGGTCGAAGCCGCCCTTCAAGACCTCGGCGATGGATTCATAAAGTGGACGTTGACTGGCCGAGATAATCGCCCACCCGAAGACGCTCTGCCCAAGCTCCCCGAAGGCGTCAAAACGATTCGCAATCTCCAATACACCAACTGTGCCGGCGAGCGCAATATCCTTCTCGATCTCTACTTGCCCGCCAAGGAGAGTGCCAAGCCGTTGCCGGTCGTCATGTACATTCACGGCGGCGGTTGGGCCAAAGGAAGCAAGGAAGATTGCCCGCTGCGTTGGCTGGCCGCCGAAGGTTATGCGGTTGCCAGTGTTGAATATCGGCTCGTTCCCGAAGCAAAGTGGCCGATGCCGATCGACGATTGCCGGGCTGCCGTGCGCTGGCTGCGCAGCAATGCCAAGAAGTACAATCTGGATGCCGAGCATATAGCCGCAGCGGGTCATTCAGCCGGCGGACATCTCTCGGCTTTGCTTGGCACGCTCGATGCGTCGAAGGATGAAGTCGTTTCAAGCCGAGTGCAAGCGGTGATTGATTACTTTGGACCCAGCGATCTGCTGACCATGCCGGCCAACAAGTCCGAGGCGGGCCAACGCGCCGAGGATCGGGTAGCCAAGATGCTCGGCGGGCCGATTGAGAAGAAAGCAACGCAGGCCAAAGAGGCAAGCGCTTTCTATCATGTGACCCGCGACGAGCCGCCCTTTCTCATCATCCACGGCGAGCAAGACGCCATGGTGCTGCCCGACCAAAGTGAACGACTCCACGCGAAGTTGAAAGAAGCAGGCGTTTCCAGCGAGCTGCGCCTGATCAAAGGCGCCGGCCACGGCGGCAAAGAGTTCGACACTCCTGAGATTCGCGACGAGGTTCGCGAGTTCTTAAAGCGGAACTTGATGAGATAGTCGCCGATACAAGCTAAGTCGCAATTACCGAATGCGGCAATTGAAATAATTCTTTGAGCTGTCCCCAAATTTGATGCTTCCGACTACGCCGCGGCTGCACGGCGTTCGGTTTCAAAGAGGGCGCCGAGCGGGGGAGGTACGCCGTGGACTCCCAAGGCGCTCATATCGCTTTCGCCATTCCAGGCATGAACGCTAATGCAGGCGAGGATGCGCTCGGCAAGGGCCAAGGCATCGCGGCCGTTTTCGCCAGTAACGCGAGGCTTTCGCCCGGTGCGGACGCACTGGATGAAGTGCTTCAATTCGCTGGTTAGCTGGTCGCCGCGGCCGCAATCGAGCTCGAGCGTGTGCAAGTGCTTGCCAAAAATTTCATCCTTCAGCGCTGCCTTCTTGGCAAGATCGAGCTTCTCGGTCTGCAGGCCATGATGGCGGAGTTCCTTGGACGGCTGCACCAACAGGAGTTTTTTGGTGACGAAATCGATTCCGGCATAGCCCTCCGGCGCCGAGACGCGCAAGCGCCGTTTCGGCTGCTGGCTGACCCGGCTGGCCGTGACGTGGGCGACGCAGCCGTTTTCGAAAATGAGCCGGGCGTTGACGACATCTTCATGGCCGCCAAAGACCGATAGCCCGAGCGCTTCCACATGCTTCACCGGCGCATCGGCCAGCGTGAGCAACAGGTCGAGATCGTGGATCATGAGATCGAGAACGACGCCGATGTCGGTCGAACGGCCGGTGAAGGGGCCATGCCGTTCGCTTTCAACGAACTTCGGCTGCATCGGCCGGCTGACCAGTTCTTCAAAGGCCGGGTTGAAACGTTCGATATGCCCAACTTGAAGCGGTGCGCCATGAGCTTGGGCGACATCGATCAGGTCATCGGCTTCGGCTACTGTCGTCGCGATCGGCTTTTCAACGAGAACGGGAACGCCGCGCTCGAGAAAACGCTTGGCGACGGCATGATGATAGATAGTAGGCACCACGACGGTGACGGCATCGACGCGATCGGCGAGTTCGTCCAAGTCCGAGACGGCGGTTGTGCCGCAGCGCTCGGCGATGAGCCGAGCTTGTTCGGCACTGACGTCGGAGACGGCCACGAGGTCGACATCCGCCAGGCCAGCCAGTATTCGGGCATGTTCCTTGCCCAAGTGGCCGACCCCGATAACAGCCATCCGTAACCGGTTCATCCGGTCCCCTCTTCATCCATGAGTTGTCGATACACGCCACATTCCTTGTCGCGTGTCATTCATCAAGCAGCCAGTCGCAGTGGAGCGGGCAGGCCATTCTTGCGAGCCAAGCCGGCCAAAGTTTTCGCCATCTCCACATTCAGCGGATGCCCCGAGCGATAGGCGACCAATCTTCCGGAGAGGTTCAAACCGCTCAAGCAGAGATCGCCGATGAGGTCGAGAATTTTGTGCCGAGCCGGCTCATTGGGCCGGCGTAGTTCGTTGTCGATCGGGCCGCGCGGGCCAAAGACCAACAATTCGCGATGAGTCAAATGCTTGCCCACGCCCTGGCGTTGGAGCTCTAAGGCTTCTTCGGCTAGAACGAACGTCCGGGATGAAGCGATTTCGCCTCGGTAATTTTCGGGAGTAATTGTTTCAGTGTGTGCTTGCGGCACAATGGGAGAGTGTGGCCCGTAATCGAGCAAGTAACTGATGCGGAATTCTTCGTCGTCTGCCGGGAAAAAACTAAGCGAAGCCCCGCCGCGCTGGACGATAACCGGCTCGCGCGTCGACCAGATCGGACGAGGCACTGTCTGTAGCACCACTCCGCCTTCCAGAAGCGCTTCAACAAACCCTGCAGCGGAACCATCGAGTCCAGGCGGTTCCGGCCCATCGAGTTCAACCAGGCAATTATCGATGCGCATGCCGGCAAGGGCTGATAACGCATGTTCCACGAGCGTAACTTGATTGGCGCCACGGCCAAGCGTCGTCCGCCGTTGGGTGTTTGAGACCGCATCGGCGCGAGCGGCGATCGGCTCTGCCTTGCGCAAATCCGTTCGCAGGAACTCGATGCCGTTGTCGGCGCCGGCCGGATTGAATCGGAGCGTCACTGGACAACCTGTAATGAAGCCCAGACCTGCAATTTCCACCGAACGCGCCAAGGTGCGTTGCGGGCGATGACCAGTCTCAATCACGTCTAAGTTCTCTTTGAGGGTGAACCGATTAGGCGAGCCGGGGGTGCGCGAACGATTTCTGGCGAATCTGGCGAGCGGCGTGGCGTAAGCCCGCCGTGGTTCCGAACACACGGCGGGCTTACGCCACGCCGCTCGCCAGAATCTGTTGGTGCAACCGTGAGCCGAGCAGCGAATGCTGCCGGGTGTTTCACAGAACCCATTTACTGCTTGCCGCCGACCGGAGTGATGGTTCCACCCATCGGCGCCGGTGTCGGCGCAGCCGACAGGCCGGCAGAAGGCGGGGCGGGGTGGCGTCGGTTCAAGGTCACGATCACGACATCGGTGATGTCCATGCCGCGATGGTAGAAGGGGATCAAGGCAGGCGATTGCAACTTCAGTTGCGCCACGGCCGGCTTCTTGTCGTCCTCGGCATTGCTGGCATCGGGGAAGCACATCACCAGATCCAGATTGTTGGTGACGGCGATATCGTTGATGACCGCTTTGATGTTCTGATAGACTTCGACGATCGTGTGATCGGTCAGGTCGCCCAAAACGCGCTTTGCCTGCTCTTGCAGATCTTCGAGCTGGCGATTCAACGCAATCGCTTCCTTCTGCAATTTCTCTTTCTCAGCAGGAACTTGGCTGTTTTGAATTTGACGGCTGATGGCGGCCAGCTTCTCGCTGAGCGGCCGTGCCGTATCGACGTACTCCTGGCGTTTCTTGGTGATGCCGGAGCCGTCTGCGTTCGCTTTGTTGAATTCGCGCAGCACCTTAGCGATGTTCACCAGCGCAATGCGCGGGCGTGCAGGTTGCGAAGCGGCGGCCGGCGCCGGAGCAGCCGCAGGCGCGGCGGGCGCTTGAGCGTTTGCTGAACCATCGAGCCAAAGCAACACGCCACAAGCGGCGGCCGCGGTCAGGCCTAGCAATGTCTTCTTCACCGTACTCACTCCTCTATCCCTGAGGTATCGGCCGTGGTTTGCGTAGCCCCCTCCGACGGCCTGGCGAGGCGCAAACCGGACCGCGTCCGTCGCCACCCCTCCGTTGACTGAGCAGGCGTTTCTAACCCATCCTTCTTGCCGGGTCAATCCGAACTGGTGTGAAGCTTACACCCCGCGCTACCGCTCCCTCACTACGGTCCCGGCTCTGCCTGCACCTCGTTTGACGCTCCGCGTCGAACGTCTTAATCGACGCTCTGCGTCGATAAGACGTTCACCGAATTGCCAAAAATTCCGTTGGAGAAGCTGACGACGCAGAGCGTCGATTAGGACGTTCGACGCGGAGCGTCAAACGAGGGATAACGACGCAGAGCGTCGATTAGGACGTTCGACGCGGAGCGTCAAACGAGGGATGAATTTCGCATTTCCATTTCAAGCGCCCCTAAGCTAGTCTGTCCGCTGCGCCGAGCCGGGAACCCGACAGCTTATGCCGGCGGCTCGTCAGAGAAGGTGGGGCCGATGCGGCAGGTTCGCAGCTGATTCTCTCGTGCGACCAACTGCGAACGGGCAGTCGCTTCTGAAAAAATTCCAGAAGCGTAAAGCCGGGAAAATCGTGGCAACGCGCGGGCGGTTTTGTTTCCAGACGCGCGAGCGACGGGTTCGAGAGACGCGACGGCAACGGAGATAGTCGCCTTTCGTGGGAGCGAAAGGTGACTCTGAAGGGTTTCCCCCGACCCTTCAGGAAATATTTCCTGAAGGGCCTTTCCAATTAAATCGTGGGAAAACGCGCGATGACTTTTCAAACTTCCGTAGCACAAGCGTCTCGCTTGTGCGTTGCTCAAACGAACGACGCTCAATCGCTCGTCATTCTGAAACGACCGCCTTCTGGAAATATTTCCAGAAGGCACTTTGTGAGAAAATCGTGGGAAAACGCCCGGGGGGAATGCGGAATTCGGATTTCGGATTGCGGAATGAAGAATAGTCAAACACGAGTCGTTCATGGCGAACTCGTGATTGACTAAAATTCAATCGGCAAGTATGAGCAATTTTTCAATAGCTGCCGACAAACGGCAAACCAAGTCGTTGACTCAGTAAGGGGAAATCGATGCTGAAATCTGCCGTATGCACCCAGGCATCAATGATGTCCGAACAATTCAAGCAGTGGCAACGGCAGTTCGGCCCGACTCTAGCCAAACGTGGGTTGATTGATGGTGAAGGCAACTGCTTTATGCATCGAAAGCTTTGGGAATGGTGCTTCATCGCCCAGGCGCTTGATGAGCGGGGGATATTGCGTCCAGGCCGGCGCGGGCTTGGGTTTGCCGTCGGCAAGGAACCTCTTTCAGCGCTATTTGCCGGCAAAGGCTGCAAGATTCTGGCGACCGATCTCGATTCGGGCGAAGCGGCCGAAAAAGGCTGGATCTCCACCGACCAGCACGGAGCTTCACTCGATGCCGTGAACGAAGACCGCCTCATTGATCATGAGCTCTTTCGCCGCCAAGTCGAGTTTCAGTTTGTCGATATGAATGCCATTCCAGATGACCTGCTGGATGGCGCCTTTGATTTCGTTTGGTCGAGTTGCTCATTCGAACATCTTGGTTCGCTTCGGCACGGGCTGCAATTCGTTCTGAATGCGATGGCCTGTTTGAAGCCGGGCGGGATTGCGGTGCACACCACAGAATTCAATGTGTCATCCGACACAGATACGATTGATTCCGGGCCGACGGTGCTCTACCGCCGCTGCGATTTGGAATGGCTGGCCGCTCAGCTCGAGCGTGAGGGGCACAGCCTTGATCTAGATTGGACAATGGGCGCTCTCGCCGCTGATACGACCGTCGATGTGCCGCCGTACAAAAGCGACCCTCACTTGAAATTACAACTGGGTAAATACGTGACAACAAGCGCCGGACTCGTCGTCACGAAGAATGCAGTTAGAAGCCATCGGCGCCGGCCACTGAATCGGTTGCTGCGCCGTTTGAACGCATTGTTAAAAGTGCGGAGTGCTGCCCACTAATCGCCAGGTGGGTAAAGGCGAGCGGCAAGAACAATCTACCCCGCGCAACGGGAGCGCGAAGCGCAAGCGAGGGTAGTGCTTCTTCCCCTTGCTTGCGCTTCGGGCTCCCGTTGCGCGGATATTTTTCCTCTTGCCGTTCGCCTAAAGCGATCAGTGCTTTGAGCATTGCATCGCTGTCCTTCGGCATTGCTTAGCGAGAGTTCGCAGCTGGATAGGCGACAAACGGAGGAGATCGTCGTAAAATGAGAATGCTCTCTCCTCCAAGCAATCTGACGAGATTTTATGCCGCGAGACTATTACGAAGTTCTGGGCGTTGCGCACGGCTTCCGGCGAAGAAATCGCCAAAGCGTATCGGAAACTGGCCCGGCAGCATCATCCCGATCGAAACCCCGGCGATAAGCAGGCGGAAACGCGCTTCAAGGAAATCCAGAACGCCTACGATGTATTGAACGACGCGACCAAGCGATCCCAATACGATCAGTTCGGCCATGCCGGCCCTCAGATGGGCGCGGGAGGGCCCGGGGGCCCCGGCGGGCCAGGTGGTTTTAATTTCAACTTCGGCGGCCCGGGCGGGCAGCAGATCGATCCCGAACACGCCCAGGAAATCTTCAGCAAGTTATTCGGCGAAGGGGGCCCCGGCGGCGGGGGCATTCGCTTCGATGATCTCCTGGGCGGAGCGCGCCCTGGTCGAGGCAAGCGTACTCGGCGCGCGGCCCCTGCCGAGAACGTCGAAACGGAAACCACTGTCCCTTTCATGACCGCTGCCCAAGGGGGCTCGATTACCCTGGCCGTTGATGGCCGAGAGATCGACGTCAAGATTCCGGCCGGTTTCGAAGATGGCAAGAAGTTACGCGTCTCCGGCCAGGGGCCTGGCGGCGGCGATATCGTGGTAAAGATTCGCGTCGGCCCTCATCCTCACTTCCGCCGTGAAGGCAAGGAACTGCAGCTCGAAGTGCCGATCAGCGTGAGCGAAGCGATTTTAGGCGGCAAAGTCGAAGTGCCAACGCTCGACGGCCGTAAAGTCGATGTGAAGGTGCGCCCGGGCACATCGACCGGCAGCAAGATGCGCTGCCTGGTTTCGGCATTGCCGGCGGCGATCAATACCTCGTCTTCAAAGTGATGGTTCCGAAAGGCGCGCCTGACGAACGGACGAAAGAATTGATGCAGGAGTACGCGAAACTTCACCCGTTCGACCCGCGAGCGGATATTGCGTGGTAATTAATGTTTTTACGTTAGCCGCGACGCGAAGGCTTTGCGCAGCGGAGCGATTGCCTTGCGACGAAAGCGCTCCGCTGCGCAAAGCCTTCGCGTCGCGGCTAACGAGCTACCTGCCAGCGTCTCCATCTTCCGGCGTCTTCGTGAACAGAGAAGTTGTCCCTAATGCCCCGGTTCCAGAAGCACGAACATCTTTTGACGCCGGCGCAGTTCCAGCAGGTTTACGATCGCCGGCAGTCGGTGGCCGATTCCATCATGATTGTTTATGCCCGCGAAAATGGCCTCCCTTATTCTCGCATTGGCCTTTCGATATCGAAAAAATATGGCGGCGCCGTGCAAAGAGTGCGCTTGAGACGTCTATACCGCGAAGCCTTCCGCCTGCTTAAAGAGGAACTGCCTGTCGGGCTCGATTTTGTCCTCATCCCGCGTGGACGTGAAGAGCCGACATTTGCATCGGTGCGTCACTCGTTGGTAAAGCTCGTCAGGCAAGTTCATAAGAAAATAGCGAAAGACGTGAAAGCGAAAGAGTAAGCTTTATCGTGTTGCCGGAAATGTTCTTAAATCCCCCTTGAACCTGTTCTTGAATTCGCCTCCACCCCGCTTGCCGGGGTGGAGCGAGAGTTCATAGCCAGCACGGAAAATCGCGACGTTCTCGCCTCCACCCCGCTTGCCAGGGTGGAGCGAAAGTTCATCGCACTGATGCTGGTTAGGAACCGGCGCTCCACCCCGGCAAGCGGGGTGGCGGCGAATCAGAGAGTAAGACCGCATCTGTTTACGAACGTTCGCTCCACCCCGGCAAGCGGGGTGGCGGCGAGACAGGGAAGTTGATCGATCGACTATCCTCACGATTTGCGTTTAGCCGCTTGCGCAAGCATCCCTACTTGAGCCCTCATTATGATTTTCCTTCGCGCGTTCTGGTTGCCGTTGCGCTGGCTGCTGATGGGCGCCGTCATCGTTGTGGTGAAAACGTATCGGCTGCTGCTGCGGCCGTTGCTGCCGCCTCTCTGTCGCTTTCAGCCGAGTTGCAGCGAGTATATGCTGCAGGCCGTCGCCAAGTATGGCCCTGTGTGCGGAGCATTCAAGGGAACATGCCGTATCTGCCGTTGCCATCCGTGGAACCGCGGAGGTTTCGATCCGCCTTGATGCTCCACTGGCTATTTCCCGGCTCTTCTCTACATCAAAGATACTTAACACGACGTTACTGATAAGAGAGAGTGCACATGATTCCGATGGACCTGAGTGGGAAGATCGCCCTGGTGACGGGTGTCGGCGATAACGAGAGCTTCGCCTGGTTCATCGCGAAGGCGCTGCAAGCGGCCGGGGCGAAGATCGTGCTTGCTTCGCACCCCCGCATGGTGGGCATCGTTGAAAGTTTTCTGTCGCGCGAGCAAGATGCGCCTTCACGCCGCTTGCCCTTCAATGCCGGCGAACTGAAGGTCGAAAAAGTGTTGCCGATGGATGCACGCTTCGACACCATGGGCGACATCGATCCGGAAACCCGGGCCGACAAACGCTTCAATAAACATGGCGATTTTTCGATTGAGCACTGCGTCAATACCGTCGGCAAGCAATTCGGCGGCATTGATATCGTAATTCACTCGATGGCCTTCAGCCGTGAAATCAAAAAGAAGATGGTCGAGACCAGCCGTTCGGCCTATTTCGAGGCACTCGGCATTAGCTCCTACTCGCTCACCTCGCTGTTGCACTACGCGGAACCTTACATGGCGAATCGCCCCGGCGGCGCTTCGGCCGTCGGCTTGACTTACATTGGCGGTACGCGAGTGGTCCCGCACTACGGCGGCGGCATGTCAACCGCCAAGGCTGCCTTGCAGATCGATGCCCAGCAATTGGCGCACAACCTCGGCTCCAAGAACATTCGCGTCAACTTAATCTCCGCTGGCCCCTATGCGTCGCGAGCCGCCCGCGCGATCGGCGACATGCAACAGATGATCGACTATGCCGCCCAACGCTCGCCGCTTCCGCGCGGCGTTGAAGCTGAAGAAGTTGCCAACGCCACTGTATTCCTTTGCAGCCCGCTCGCTTCGGCCATCACCGGGCACATCCTGTACGTCGATTGCGGCTACAACACGATGGGCGTTTAATCACGTGGCGGAAGTCGTTAGACTTCCGGGTCGATTCGAAAAGCGTAGCGGAAGTCGTTAGACTTCCAGTTCGATACGTCACTCTTCGGAAGTCTGACGACTTCCGCTACCCGATACGTCACTCTTCGGAAGTCTGACGACTTCCGCTACCCGACACGTTACTCTTCGGAAGTCTGACGACTTCCGCTACCCGATACGTAGCGGAAGTCGTTAGACTTCCAGGTTCGACTTGGAAAGCGTAATCGCACTTCGGAAGTCTGACGACTTCCGCTACGGAATCTCGGCTCATCTTCCCTATCTTCACGCTGCAAACCAATGTTTATTGTCTAAGCAAATTCGGGCATTTTTTGAATTGATGAAAATCTTCCACTTCGTTTGCATTGGTTCGAATCTGCACTAGATACTTGTTGTCCGGAACAGAGCGGCTGAAACGAATGCAACGCCTGCCGGAAAAACACTTAAACTTGCAACAACATTTGGAGAACCGAGATGCGCAGCCTGACCAAAACGTTTGTGAACTTCATGAAGCGTGAAGATGGCCCGACGGCCGTCGAGTACGCGGTGATGCTCGCCTTGATCATCGTCGTCTGCATCGCAGCGATCACCACCCTTGGCTCGAATGCGAACAATACGTTCAGCAACGTTGCCGCCAAAGCCACCCCGGCCGGCGGAAGCTGAGCAGGCTCGGTCGATATCGTTGAAACTCAAACGCTCCGGCCTTTTGGCCGGAGCGTTATGCATTTGATGCAAGAAATTATCGGTAGTAGCCGCCGCCAATCACCATCACGGGCGGCGGTGGTGGATAACTTTCATAGACGACCACGGGCCTCGGTTGGCGAATCACTCGCGCTACCGGCGGGCGATTCTGCATTTCGCCGACCACATTCGGGCTTACGTGATTGGCTTGCAACGTCCGCAGGTCTTCCACCGAAAGTTGAAACGTGGAACCGGTGTTGCGAATCTGGTTGATGATGACGTTTTCCGGAAGTCCTTGTTGCGTCAACTGAATGACCTCAGTCATTCCAAGGCGCGGGCCACTGGCAGCCGATTGTGCGGCCGCCAACTCATACTCTTTCTGCTTTTTCTCTTGGTGATCGACATCATTGCCGACCAGGCCGCCGATGCCGGTGCCGATAATCCCCCCGAGCAAGGCGCCTTTGCCGCCGCCAGCCGCTGCGCCAAGCCCGGCGCCCAAGCCGCCGCCGACGAGGCCGCCCTTGGCCGTGTTCGACATGCTTTCGCATCCGCTGGAAAAACAGGCGAGCAAGGCTAAGCCGGCGAAGGGCAGCCATTTCTTCAAGATCATGGTTCGTCGCTCCTTGAGCACGGACGGACTCTTCGAACGGAAGGGACACCATGCCTATTGGTTTATCGGTCGTCAAGGGAAGTTTTCGTAAAGGGCGAACGGGGGGTGGGCCAGCCGATTCTGGCACCGAGTGAAATCCAGCGGCAGCCTGATCCAACCCTCCCCTGGCTTTGCGGGGGAGGGCAGGGTCGGGGCAGAGCGCTTCGCCGTGAAGGATTTTTTGCGACAAAACATGGCAGCTGCGAGGCCCCCTTGCACAGACATCAGAGATGCCTTCCCGCCATTTAGCCCCCGGTGTATTCACCGGGGGCTAAATGGGTTCAAAATATCCTTCACGGCGTTGCCGGGCATGGGCGATACATGGTGGGCTCCATGCACGGTAAAGCGGGAAGTGCGGGAAAAGCAGCTGTTGATTCGACCGAGTCGATTGGCGTCCCGATTAGCTGTCCTGCAGCATGAAAGATAGGCAAACGGCGCACTCTTTAACAATCGTTGCTATCGTGCCGCTTCAATCAATTTTTTTCTGATTGCGGATTGCGCTGCCCGAAGGCCGATAGTTATTCCGAGAAGCAATTTCCGCAGGAGGCGAACATGGTGCCGTTCTCTCGTTGTTTATTGATTGGTGCGCTCTGCTCGATCGGGTTTGCGTCAATCGGGCGGTCTGCCGAACCGCTAGTTCCCGAGCCTGCAAAAATCATCAAGACAGGCGGCCTTTTGCCAGATGCGGACGTTTCGGCGTCCTGCGCAGATGGCAAGTGCCCGGCCAACTCCGCATGCAGCAAAGAAAAAGAGCACGGCCATTGCTGCGCGGCACTGGCGCGTTGGCTCTTTTATAAGCCCTCCTTCGCCGGCTGCGAAGGTCGTTTGCCGGCTTATCGCCCTCCACTATACACGTGGTTTGCGGATATGCCTTGCGGCAACTCTCCGGCTCTGCTGCAAACGTGCCGCCAGTCCGCCGACGGTGGCCAGAAAAGTGGAGCCTCCATTGCCCAAGCCGGAAATGCCGCAAATGGCGAGCAAAGAGAAGCCCTTAATCCCGGGCAGTTCGACAGTGATGGCCGACAAAAAAGAAACGGCGTCGCCATTCACGCCGACTGCATATAAGTCGCTGCCGATCAAGACGCCCTAGTGCGTCATCCGCGCCAAATCTTCGGGTAGAGTCGCCGCCCGACGCCCCATTGTTTACCTTATCGGCGCTAGTCTTATGAACGAATAGAGACAGGATTAACAGGAGAGACAGGATAGAAAGCCTTAGTTCATCCTGTTAATCCTGTCGAAAGGAAGTCAGAGCGGCTAATACGTCATCTAGCCTGTGAATATACTCTCCACGTTCCGCGTGGAAACTCTTACACGCGGAGTTGAAGAGTGCTATTCACGTTCATTCCTTCGACGCACGAATATCGGCGGTTTTGATCCCGGGCCGTCCGCTCATTTTGGGATCCCAAGGCATCTGTTTGCCATTCTCATCGATCCGCGGAATGTTTTGCGGTTGCGGCGTTGTCTGAGGGGACGGAAGAATCGTGCCCTGCTGCGGCGCTGGAAGATAAGGCCCGCTCGTCATCCCGCCTTGATCGCAGCATTGACCCGACGAAATGATCATCGGTTGATTACTGCTCGATGTCGTCCGAAAGCGGCTGAACATGCCCGGCTTTTCGCCATTGCAAGAACTGCACAAACCCGACCGGCTTCCGCTCGAGTTGCAGCCGGCGAGAAACAGGACGGCACTGACGGCGAGCAAACGGCTGATTGGTTTCCGGAACATGGCAAGCTCTTCCTATTAGGTGCATTAACGCGTGGTGTATTTCAGCAAAGGCTTCCATTCCGGCTGCTTCGTCTTGATGACAATGCTATTTTGCGCCGAAAGAGTAAGCGGGCCAATCGCGACATGACCAGAAATGAAATCTATCCTGAAATTTGAGTCGGCCTTTGCGAACTTTGCTCGAAGGACGATTTAGCCCTGTCGAACGCTTACCGCCGTTCGTTCCCGCCAAATCAAAAACGCCGATTCTAACGGTTTTCGGAGTCCTTCGCATCGTTGCGGGCTTCGCACTAATACAGACATCCTGACACTAATCCGAAGCGTGAGCGAGGGAAGCCCCGAAGCGTTAGCGTTGTTTTAGCTCGGACTTAAAGAGAACGCTAACGCTTCGGGGATTAACTCGCTAACGCGTCGGGTTGGTGTTAAGCGCCAACCGCAACACCTCGCCTAAGTTCAGTTTACCATCGTACAGGGCTCTACCGATAATGCACCCTGCCAGGCCGTGCCCTAACAATTGACGAACGTCGTCCAGCGTAGTCACGCCGCCCGAGGCGATGACGGGCAACGGAACGGCAGCAGCCAGTTCCGCCAAGGCCTCCACATTCGGGCCGTTGAGCATCCCATCGCGAGCAATGTCAGTGAACACAATGGACGCCAAGGGCCAGGTGGCCATCTGGTGAGCGATTTCGAGAACTGTCGTCTCGGAAGCTTGGAGCCAACCATGCGTCGAGACTTTTCCATCTCGCGCGTCGAGTCCTAATACCAGTTTCCGGGGATACTGAAACGCCATCGCGCGGACCCATTCCGGATCCTGCAACGCCCGCGTGCCAATGATGGCGCGCTCGACGCCCCAGCTTAGGACAGTCTGGATGTCTTCTTCGGTGCGGATGCCGCCGCCCAGTTGACACGGTACGTTTGTCGCTTTTACGATCTGGCGCACGCTCTCGCCATTGACGGGTCTGCCTTCCTTGGCGCCATCGAGATCGACGAGATGAAGCTCCTTCGCCCCCATATCCACCCAGCGCTTCGCCATAGCGGCCGGATCGTCCCCGAAAATGGTTTCCTGCCCATAATCGCCCTGCCGGAGCCGGACGCATTTTCCGTTACGTAGATCGATTGCGGGGAGGATAAGCATGAGAGTTTCGATTTTCCAGATGCGTCGTTAGTAAAACTAAAACCTCAGATTCAACTAGGTAAAAACACTGAGTTTGCCGAAGTGAAAATGCAATTTTCCAAGCAAAGCATGCTTTAATGCTAGGCTATCGACGCTTACCGTAATTTCCAATCGGTGATTAAAAGGAAAAAATCGGCGTTTCCATAACTCAATGAGTTTAGGTGGTTTAATGCACATAAAGTGAACTTGATCATGCGCGGTACAAGCTCATGGAACAAGAAGTGCCATCAACCTATTCCAGCAGGGTCGAATCCTAAACTCCTTGAGTTCGCCTGACTGACAACTTATTGGCAGGATCTGAGTTTGATTAGCTCAGATGTCAGTTTTTTCCTCTCCAAAGCACTCCCGTCCAGTTTTTTACTCGTGATTAGCCACGGCTAAACGGATTTACTCGCCATTTCGGCTCACCGCTGATTTGCTCCTGGGAGTTCGCATGCTTTCGTATTCGTTGATTCACCGCGCCGCCGTTTTTTTGTTCACTGCAGTTGCCTCGGTTTTGATTATTGTGCCGGGCCAGAAGCTGCAAGCAGGATCGCCATACACGTGGACCTCGGCTGCATCGGGCAATTGGAGCTCCGCTAGTAATTGGTTGGGCAGCAACGCGCCTACTGGAGCAGGCAATCCCACCGACATCTATACCTTCACTGAAGCCGTAGGTAGCACCGCAATCACTTCAACAATCGACACGGGTGTCATCAACACGGGGGCGGTAAACCTCAGCACCATCAACTACCAGGGCACGGGTAACACCGCCACCTTCACGATCGCGGCCGCGGCGGGCAATAGTTTGAATTTCGGCAGCGCCGCAACCATTATGTTGCAATCTTCTAACAGCTTGATCGTTTCTGCGCCTATTTCGTTCGCGGCGAACGGTACGATCGGCGACATCGCCGGCGGCACGTTGACGATCTCGGGCGGCATCACTGCTGGAGCCAATGGGATTACGTTTTTGTCCGGATCGTCGGGCTCCGGCTCAATTACGGTCCAAACCGGCGCCATCACCAGCAGCTCCGCCAATGCGCTCACTTTCATAAATCAGTTCACTAAAACAACGACTGTGAGCAGCACGATCACGCTGTCGGCCGCTACGACAATTGCAATGGACGGCCCAGGGACTGGAATCACGAATATTACCGGCGGCATCACGCTCGGCGGCGCAACGAGCTTCTCGAACAACGGTCCTGGCACTTTGAAAGTAGCGGGTGGCATTACGAATGCAGGATTCCTAACCACGTTCACGGGCAATGGGTTGACAAATCTTACCACCGTCGCCTTGGCGGGCGGCGGCGGCTTGACGATGTCGGGCACCGGAACTTTGTCCTCGACCCTGACAACTGACAGCTTTACCGGAGCAGTTACCATAGGCAACGGCTTGCTCTCGGCAGCCGTGGTTTTAAATGGCGCCACCAACAGTTCCATTGGTGCGTCGGCGAACATTGCCGCCAACCTCACTTTGAACAATGGCGGCATCCTCCAGACCACCGGCAATGCGGCCAACAGCACGACTAACCGTTTGTTTACCCTTGGCGCTGGCGGCGGCGTGCTCGACGCTAGCGGCACAGGTGCCGCAACATGGAACAACGTTGGCTCGATCGCCTTCACGGCAGGTGCAAACAACTCGCTGACCCTGCAAGGCGGCAATATGAACGCTAATACCTTCAATCCCCTACTAGGCGATGTGAACTCGCCCACGTTCATAACGAGCCTCACCAAGGCCGGCAGCGGCCTTTGGGTCGTTGGCAATGCAGCGAACACATATACCGGCGTCACCACGGTCAACGGCGGCATCCTTAGCGTCGGCACTCTTTCCATTGGTGGCAACGTGAGCAGCATCGGCCAATCGACCAATGCTGCCAGCAACTTGGTCATCAACAGCGGTACTTTCCGCTACACTGGCAGCGGTCAAACAACCGACCGCTTGCTGACCATTTCCGATGGCGCCACAATCGACGGAAATGGTTCAGGCTTAGGCTTGATTGTCGCAGGCAACGGTGTCACTCCGGCCATCACCATCGTCGGTTCCCCGACACAATTCACGTTGACCGGCAACAGCGCCCTGACAGTCCAGAACCAGTTCAATGCGTACATCGGAGCCGGCGGCGGCACCCTGAACTTGGTCAAGAACGGCACCGGCTTCTGGGCCTTGGGTGGCGTCAATACCTACACCGGCACGACGACAGTAGTCGGTGGCGTTTTGCAATTCAATTTTTCAGCATCATCCATCGGCGGCTCGGGTGCCAGCATCATCGTCAACGCCGCTGGCACAGCGGCTTTGAACTACGCGTTCACGCAAACCGATTTCGGCCGATTCGTCAATACCTCGGCCGGCAATATCGCCTTGGGCAGCACCAACGTCTCGGCTAGCCTCGACTTCAGCGCCGCTAACTTCGCCAACGTCAGCCTCGGCGCTTCCGGTACCGCAACCTACTCGGGCACGCTGACGCCATTCGGCACCACGTATCGCTTGGGCGGCGGTGGCGGCACCTTGACTGTGACTAACGGTTTGAGCGTTGTAGCGGATAGTTTAGTGGTCGGCGGCAATGGGGCGGGCCAAGGTGTCACGGGTCCGGGCACCGTGAACACTGCCTCTTCGGCCGGTGTCGTTAACAATGCGGGCACTGTGATCTTAGCGGGCGGCAGCGCCTTCACTGGCGGCATCACGATTCAATCCGGCAGCACCTTGCAGGGCAACGCCAGTGCATTGACGCCGTTCGGATCGGCCAACTCTGTTTTGATTACCTCGGGCAACCTTCAGCTCAACCCCGATTTGTCTCCCGCTGCCCGAAACGTGACAATCGGCGTCCTGAAGAGTTTTGGCGGCACGGTCACCATCGCTTCGACAAGCAATACTACGGCAACGACCTTGACGGCCGCATCGCTTACAAACTCTGCGACCGTCAACGGCAACTCGAGTGGTAACGGCGCCATCATCTTCAATCCCGGTTCCGGCACCGCGACCATCAACAGCGGATCGATATTCACCTTCACGGCAGCGCCCGCAGTCACGAGCGGCAACATCGTCGCGCCGTGGGCGGTTGGGCAGCTAACGGCGGGCAGCACCAGCGGCGACTTCTTGACTCTCTCCGGCAACAATCTGGCTGGAGCCCCGGCTTATACAGTGATTGCAGCGGTGGGCGGCGGCACCGCCAATGCCACCGTGTTTAGCGAAACTGGAACTGTGACACTTACTGCCAATGCCACTGGAAATGCAATTAAGGTCGGTGGCACTTTGGCTTTAGGTGCTAAAACCTTGACACTGGGAGATACAAATGCGAGCAATACGGCCGGCATTATCTTAAACGGCGGCACGATCTCTGGTACTCTTGCGTCTGGGAGCATATTGTTCGGCTCCAGTACAGGAGCCATCTACACCAGCAGCGCTGGCGGTACAATCAGCGGCATCATAACTGGCAGTGCCGGCTTAAACTTGTTCGGGCCCGGCGTCCTCACCCTCTCCGGAGCCAACACATACTCGGGTGGTACTTTCATCAACAACGCTATTGTCAGGACCACGGCAGCTGGTGCAACCACATTCGGTACGGGCGGCATCACGTTCAACGGCGGCGGTACGTTCGTCGATAACGGCGGTACATTGACCTTGAACTCGATCACACTCAACGGCGGTGTGGCGATCATCGGTAATTCGAATGGCAATGGTCAAGTTCTCTCATTGGTGAATCAGACTGTCACGGGTACCGCTTCGGGCTTGGTCATCGGCGCGTCCAGTAACGTTACCTTTGGAGCTTTTGCAACATCTGGAAACGCTTTTGTTGCTCCCATTACATTAAACGGCGGCGGCATCGTGACGATTGGCGATGATTCCCAATTGGGAAACGTGAGCAATACGGTGACGCTCGTTGGCGGTACGGATCTGCAAGATGGATCGACGAATGTAACAACGAATAGATCCATCATTCTTAACGGTGGCGGAAGACTCGAATCGGCAAATGGCCGCATATTCACAATCAACGGTACGATTTCCGGCGACGGTGGGCTATCGCTCGTAGCAACCGGTGGTACCTATGTCCTCACGGGTAACAATACCTATACCGGCGGTACTTATTTAGGTAGCGGCAACGTTACTTTCAGTTCCGATGCCAATTTCGGAGCTAGCAGCGGCACTTTGACCATCGCTGGCGGATTGACGCTTACTTCAAGTAGCGCTAATACTACACTGACGCGGGCAATCGTCCTTAACGCCAGCACAGTGACCTTTGCGCAGGGAGCAAATACTCTTGCTTTCTCAGGCCCTATTTCAAGCAATGGCGGCGGCGGCTTGACCTTTAGCGGAACCGGAACTGTAACCATCAGCGGAGCTAGCAACACTTATGCCGGCGCAACCATCGTCTCCGGAGCGGCCCTTCTGAGCGTATCGACGTTGGCCAACGGCGGCGTCGCCAGCAGCATCGGCTCTTCGAGCAACGATGCTTCGAACCTGGTTATCAGCGGTAATGGCGCTACGTTCCAGTACACGGGCGCCGCTGTCGCGACGGATCGACTCTTCACCCTTGCTGCCGCTGCCACTTCGGTGGACGCTTCCGGCAGCGGCTTACTCAACTTCACTAACACCGGCGCGATCAATTACGGGGGAATCGGCTCAATAACGAGTTCTCAACCGCGAACGATCACCCTCACCGGCACCGGCAGCGGCTCCCTTAGCCCACTGATCGCCAACAACGGCGACAGCACCCTTTCTGCCGTTAACACGCTTGTTTCGCTGACCAAGACCGGCGTAAGCACTTGGACGCTGGCCAACGCGAATAACTCCTATTCCGGTGTAACCACGATCACGGGCGGCGTCTTGAGCACCTCGACCTTGGCCAACGGCGGCACGGTCAGCAATATCGGTGCATCCTCCACCGCCGCCGCGAACTTGGTGCTCAACGGCGGTGTCTTGCAATATACGGGCGCGAACATCAGCATCGACCGCAGCTTTACGCTTGGATCGACTGCTACCGGCAGCGGCATTGACGCTTCCGGCACGGGCACACTAACTTTGAGCAGCGTGGCGAACATCACCGTCACAAGCGGCACGCCGAACTTGACACTCACGGGAACCAACACCGGGCTCAACACGTTGCGAGCCGCACTTGTGACGGCCAACACTTCGCTGACCAAGACCGGCATCGGCACCTGGGCTCTCACCGGGACAAACACTTACACGGGCGCCACTGCCGTCAACGGCGGTACGCTAGTCGTGGGCGTGTCGGGGGTAGGTTCGCTCGGTTTAACAGCCGTCAGTGTCGGCCCAGGAAGCCTTGGAGGCACCGGCACAATCGGCGGAGCGGTGACCGTGAACTCAGGCGGAACACTCTTCACCGGCAACGACGCGACTGCCACCATCGGCACACTGACGGTGAACAGCTCGGTTACTTTGAATGCCGGCAGCATCCAGTCGTGGAAGATTAGCGGCGTCGGCCCGAATAACGCTTTCAACGGAACTAATGGCAGCAGCGACGGAGCGGCAGGGACTCAGGATTTACTCAATTTGACCGGAGGAGCCACGAGCAACTTGACTACGAACGGCGTGTTTAAGATCGTTGAAACCGGCATGGTGTCACTCACAAAAGGAACCACCTACAGCTTCACGGTCGCCACCGCAACGGGTACGGTCACTGCGAATCCGACCGGCTTTGATACATCGAGCGCCAACGATTTCGCCACCTACGTAAGCAACGGCGGCATGCTGCAATTATTGTCGGCGAACAACGCCGAGTACTTAGTGTTGAGTCCTACAGCGACTCCAGAACCAGCTAACGTCATGCTCATTTGTGCGCCAGGGCTTATTGGCCTGTTGTTGCTACGATCGCGCAAGCGACGGTTTCAGCCGGAACAGCGGCAACAGCAGTGATTCATCACTAAAAATCTTTCAAATTCCTGCTTGGGGGTAAGAGGTTCCCTTGCAACTGTTGTTTCAATGTAGGGAGAATGTCTGTGGATACTGCCTCCCGCCGTGGGTTCACCTTGATCGAACTCCTTGTCGTTATCGCCATCATTGCCATTTTGATAGGCCTGCTGCTGCCTGCCGTGCAGAAAGTGCGGGAGGCTGCAAATAAGGTCAAATGTGCAAATAATCTCAAACAGATTGGCCTGGCGATTCATAATCATAATAGTGAGCAAGGGCGATTTCCCTGGGGCCAATACAATTTCCAGAATCACACACAGTCTGCGTGGACGGCCCATCTTTTTCCTTACCTTGAACTGCCTATAACTCTCCTCGCTTATAATAACGCTAATTACAATGGCATACCGGGCAGTCCGGCTAACTCCGCATACAACGGCTACGCCAACAATGCGGTGCCGATCACGACGGCAATCAAAAATTTCGTTTGCCCGTCCGATGGGACGCTCAATCTTGGGCCTAACGCCGGCGGCGATGGCACAACGCACTACCTGGCTATTAACGCACCCGACACCGATCAGCGCGATGCGCTCGCTAGCAATCTGATTCATGGCGTTTTTTATTATCAGCAACATGACGCCAGCAAAGGCAAAGGCCCCTACACGCTGGCGCCCCCGTGCAACATCGAAAGCATCACCGATGGGACGAGCAATACGGCCATGATCGGCGAACGGCCTCCCTTTGCGGACATCCCGTCGGCGGGCAGTGGTGGAGGTTCCTGGGGTTATGCCGAGACAGACTCGAGCCTCGGCTTGCCGAACTCGCAAACGGGCTTCATTAACGGAGGCAAAGACCAAAATGGCGCGCCATGCCCCACAGGCAAGCAATATTTCAAGCCGCCCCAGTCAAAACCGAGTTGGTGCGATGCCGACCATTTTTGGAGCAGGCACACGGGCGGCGCGAATTGGTTATTCGCCGACGGGACAGTGCACTTCGTCAATTACACGATCAGCACTCAAATCCAAGATGCGATTTCCACCAAAGATGGCCAGGAATCGCTATCGATTCCGTGAATAAGCGGACTTGTTTCAAAGTCTTAGTCGGTCGAAAGGCGGGCGAAAGTTTATGAATACGACATGTCGCCGTGGGTTCACATTAATCGAACTCTTGGTCGTCATCGCCATCATTGCCGTCTTGATCGGTCTTCTGCTGCCGGCGGTCCAAAAAGTTCGCGATGCAGCGTCTCGAATTAAGTGCGCGAACAACCTGAAGCAGATGGCATTAGCGATGCATAATTATCAAACCAGCCTAGGAGCTTTCCCAGCTGGCGCCAATCATAAGTTGAATACGAACGGCTTCGGCTGGCATGTGTTTACCTTGCCGTTTCTCGAACAAGATAACCTTTATAATCAAATTGACCAATCGAGCGCCTACAACACGCCGGCCAATCTCGCGGCAGGGCTGCATCTTGTTCCGTACTACCAATGTCCCGCTAATAATCTACCCAAATTTAATTATACGTTAGTCGCTGCCGATTATTCCAACGGTCAGCCGACGTATGCCAGCCATTATGCAGGCGTCGCTGGACCGTGCGGCACGAACCCCGCAACAGGCCAGATCTATACACACACTGGGTACACATCGGGCGATGTCGGAAATCAAGGAATGTTATACGAAGACAGTCAGGTAAGCATCGCCCAGGTGACCGATGGCACGTCTAACACTTTTCTGATCGGTGAAAGCTGTTGGGATTTGAAGCCGAGCGATCCGAACAGCATCTATAAATCCAACGACAAACGCATCTGGACAGTAGGCGCTACGGCTAATGGCGCCAGCGATTGGCATTTCGAATCGATTCTAAGCATCCAGCAAGACCAATATGGACAGGATCCAACAGCCATTTTGTTTAGCGTTGGCGACAATGGATCGCATACTTATAACATGACAAGTTTTGGCAGTACGCATTCGGGCCGGGTGGCCCAATTCGCTTTAGTGGATGGGTCGGTCCGATTGATGAAAGCGAGCGCGAACCCGCAAATCTTCTTCGGCGCTGCCAGCCGTAACGGCGGCGAAGTATTCGCATTCGATAACTGAAATCATCCTTGAAATGACTCAGCGAATCGTAAAGTGCACGCCCGCTCGTGGGTTTTCGGTTTCGCCGTCTTCATAGCCAGGCGGCGTTTGACGCCAGAAGCCGCCGCGCTGGCCCATGTTGCGGCCCAGGTCGAAGAGGTCGTGCATCATCTGCTGGTTGAAGTCGATGCTGCTCGGCGCCACCTTCGCTTCTTCCGGAACCGCAATGTGGTGGAAGTTCATCCCCGAGGCCGCACAGAGACTGTAGATGCGCCACAGGTCGGACCGGTAGAGGGCGTAGAGCGTCCCCGAAATGCTGGACGTCGTTCTCTTTAGTAGCCCCATTTTGCCTTCGACCGCATCCGCATAGAGCTTGCCGCCAGCGATGACATATAAGTTGGAGCCAGCCAGCCATTTTTTATCCGGGTGAGCCGGATCAAATTCCGGGATCTCCGGACCAAAGCGGACGAAGGCCTGGGAGATCGCCCCGCCATCGACGTGTGGCTCATGGAAGCGTTGGCCGTTCACCTCGACTTCGAAGTCGACCGCGGGCACGACGCCTGGAATGCTGCTCGAAGCCACGACGATCTTGCGCACGAGTTGATCCGCATCGGGTTGGCCGCTGCAAGCGACGGCGCCGACATCCCAGATAATCAGCCGGCGCGTCTGTTGGTTCATCGTGCCGATAAAGAGCCGTCGCCCCGCCTTATGGGCAGCGCGAATATCAGCGAGGCATTCATCATTCAGTTCATTTTCGATCAACCTCTGCAACGGCTCGGAAGAGCCTATCGAATCATGGCGATACCAGTAAACGAGCGGCCGATACTTGAAGACATCGGAGGTTTTCAAATCCGTTTGTCGTTGGATGGCAGGATCGTACTTGGGCCCGAGATAGGCATAGACGGAGAGAAAAGCGCCGCTGCTGACGCCGGTGACGACATCGAAGTCAGGCCGTTTGCCGGTGGCGGTCCAGCCGGCAAGCACGCCGCCTGCGAATGCAGCGTATTGCCCGCCACCCGATAGGACTAAAACGTTCAACGGTTTCTTGAGTGGTGTATTGGCTGTCTTGACATAGGTAGGCCGACGGCTGTCACCCGTGCTTACCAGGGCGTCGGCCGCCAGTCGATCGACCGGCTGATAGGTGCCGGCGACGGCAGCGACATCGCCAAGGGTTTTGGCTTTGTAGTGCGGAGGCAGTGGTTCCACGGCGACCGGCGCCGACGAGCAGCCGATGCATACGGCCAGTGCCAACCCGAAGCCCCAGGCTTTTGCAGTCGTTCGGGATAGCAGACGATGAATGCTCATCGACATCAGAGGCCTCAGTGCATAGGGCGAGGACGGTTTCACTTCCCCGTCATTCATCGGTTGCTTTAGGTCAATCGGTGAAAATTTCCTAGACGAATTTGATGGCTAACTACCGCGAAGCTTGCGCCGTTCCACTTCGTCCAATGGATGAGGCAAGCCTGGTAAAGCAAGCAGTTTGTCACATCTGCAATTCGTGAGATAGGTCAAGCCGTCAGCAACCGCGTCCGATACTTCATGATGCGTTATGTCGGTTTCACTTCTCGGCTTTTGGCAATTGCGACGCTGCTTCTGGGCGGATCGGGTTGCTGCTGGTCCGATCGCCCCTGGGCTTCATCCAGCCCGGGCCACGGGCGAACGACGGCATCCTCAATCGCCAGCGCTGACTGCAACCGGCCGACGGATGCTGAAGCGTTCGGCTCGCTGGCGGAACGCTTGAAGGTCGCCGCCGCGCCGTTGCCCGGCAATGGTCCGAACCGAACCACCAAAGCCTTGGTCCTATCCGGCGGAGGCATGTACGGCGCCTATGTGGCCGGCGCTTTGAGCGGTTGGAGCGCCAGCGGCACGCGCCCCGTGTTCGACGTGGTAACCGGGGTTAGCACCGGCGGGCTCATCGCAACTTACGCGTTCCTCGGCGCAGAGTACGACCAGCGCCTGGCCGACATCTACACGAATGTTCGCACCAAAGACGTCTACCGCCGCCGCGCGATTGCCGTGATGCTCTGGAGCGATGCCGCCGCCTCATCCGCCCCGCTTAAACGACGGATTGATGCGGAAACGACCGATGAACTGATTGGCGCTGTTGCGGCTGCGCATCTGGCTGGGCGAAGGCTTTATGTCGGCACGACAAACTTGGATACGGGCCGTCTCGTCGTCTGGGATATGGGCGCCATCGCTGCCAGCGGCCGACCGGACGCCAAAGAGCTCTACCGCAATATCCTGCTTGCAACCTCATCCGTGCCGGGCCTATTGCCACCAGTGCCGATCACCGTTGAGATCGACGGACGCCAATTTACGGAACTACACGTCGATGGCGGAGCGGTAACCGGCTGCTTCCTCCGCGCCTCGGAATTGACTGTCGATAAGGACGCAGTTCGCCAAAACACGCCGCCACTGGCAGATTCGGATGCCTACGTGATGGTGGCTGGCAAACTCTTCCCGGAACCGAAGTCGGGACGTCGAACTGCCATCAAGATCGGGGCCGGCTCGCTCGATTCCTTAGTCGCTTCGCAGATGCGCGGAGAGATCTTCCGCATTTATACACTCTGCCAGATGACGGGGATGCGCTTTCACGTCACCTCGTTGCCCGAGCAAGTCCCCGTATCCCGCAAGCCCATGTCGTTCGACCCCGCTCAGATGCGACGGCTCTACGACGAAGGCTACGAACTCGGCGCCTCAGGGGAAGCTTGGCGCCATGACCTCCCCGACACTTCTGAGCCGAGTGCCCAAAAACAGCATCAGCAAAGATAAACTCCGGTCGCTCACGCTCCCGGCTCGCCAAGCTAACATTCCCTACTGCATAAACGGGTTTGTCCGCTTTTCGTGTCCTATATGGGTAACGGGTCCGTGGCCGGAGTAGACGATCGTGTCGTCCGGAAGCGTGAACAGTTTCTTCCGGATGCCAGTTGTCAGCTGGTTCATATCACCGCCCGGGAAATCGGCTCGGCCGATGCTGCCTCGGAATAGAACGTCGCCGCCGATCACGATGATCGGCTTTTCGCGAATGATGAAAACCACATGACCCGGCGAATGACCGGGGATATCGAGCGTTTCGAAATCGATGCCCGCGAACGAAAAGGAATCGCCTTCGACCAGCAGCTTGTCCGCCTTCGGGCTAAGCAGGTCGAAGCCGTAGCCTGCGCTGAGATTGGCCACCGAATCGGTAAGCATGATCGCGTCGTTCTTGCCGATGAGCAAAGGCGCTTCGGGAAAAGCCGACTTCATGGCCGCATTGCCGGCAATGTGGTCGGAATGGCCATGCGTGTTCAAAATGGCCGCCAGTCGGAGATTTTTCCGCTGAAGGAAGGCGAGAATCGCTTCCGGATCGAGGCCGGGATCGACGATTACCGCGTCTGTCTGGCCGTTTCGCCATATAACATAACTGTTCTCGGCAAATGGCATGGAGACGATTGTTTCGATTTGCAGCATAAAAGCCATTTTACGCGATAGGGGTGAGATCGTCCGGTTCGGCAATGGAATTTGGCGAGCGGCGAGGCGTAAGCCCGCCGTGGTTCCGAACCCACGGCGGGCCTACGCCACGCCGCTCGGCAGAATTGCCAGAAAGAGTTCAAGCACGAAATCGTCTTGCGATCTTTCTCTGGACTTGCAGCGTAAAATAAGGCAACGTACCATACGAATAACCTTGAAACGCCAGCGGGCGTTGTGATTATCGAACATTAACCGGGCGTTCGGCCCATTCCTAAAAGGAGACTCGTCCGTGAGCAATTACCTGCTTGATGGCTACCACCGCGAAGCGGCCGCTTACGCTCCCACCGATGAACGGACCGCCTTTATCCGCCGCACTTACGGCTTGCTCTTCATGGCCATTGTGGCGTTCGTGGGGCTCGAAGCCTTTCTGGTGAAGTCCGGCGTCGGCGTTAGAATGATTCGAGAGGCCGTCGCTAACCCGATGATTTTGCTCCTTACCCTCGTAGTTTTCATCGCGAGCGGTTTCATCGCCCGAATGTTGGCTCGCTCGAGCGTGTCACCTGCCGTGCAGATGATGGGCTTGGCCCTTTATGTCGGTATGGAAGTCTTGATCTTCTTGCCGATCATGACTTATTGCACCATGGTGCCTCAATACCAGAACATTCCCTTGCAAGCCGGCATCCTGACCATGATTGTCTTCGGCGGTTTGACGGCTACCGTCTTTATCTCCAAGAAGGATTTCTCTTTCCTGGGCAAGATCTTGATGATTGCCTCGTGGACCGCACTCGGAGTGGTTGTACTGGCCATCATGATGCCCGGCTCGATCAACCTCGGCCTTTGGTTCAGCGCTGCGATGATCGCGCTCTCCTGCGGCTATATCCTCTACGACACGTCGAATGTGCTGCATCACTACCCGACGAACGCGCACACCGCCGCGGCCCTGGAGTTGTTCGCTTCCGTCGCACTGCTCTATTACTACATCATCCGCCTCATGCTTGAACTTGCCTCCATCGGCGACCGCTAAAGCTACACGCCCTAGGTTGAACCTCCGCAAGCCACGGCAGACAATCAATTGTCTTCCGTGGCTTGCGGTTTTAATAGGAAGACAACGAAAGAACAATCAGCTGCTCGTTGGACAACCGTCTCGGTTGTCCCCCACATTCAGGACAACCGAGACGGTTGTCCTACGATGAGCAACGGAAGGTTGTGGTCGCTAGCCATCGTCGACGGAAAAAATGCATTCCCGTTTTGAGCGCGCCTAAGCTGGTATATGGCATAATCGAGGCGGCAGGGTCAAACGCGGAATGCGGCATCAAAACAAAGACTAACTTTAACACACGACAAAAAAATACCGGCAAAAAGATTATCTCGTTACGCGGCTCTGCCGCGTAACGGGTCGTCGAGGCTCTGCCTCGCGGGTGATGCTGTATGTTGAACGCTTAATTGCGCAAAGTGTTTGCGAGTTGGACTGGCCGGGAGGCCTGTCTTCATGGGAGAGTCCCTTCCCGAAATATTTCCGGAAGGGACTTTGCGAGAAAATCGTGGAAAAATGCGCGATGGTTTTGTCAGCCGGACCCGTCAGCGAGGAGCGTAGCGCTAAAGCAGAAAATAGAGTGTCGGTGTTTTCACGGGCCCTTCGGGAAATATTTCCCGAAGGGCTTTCCCGAGAAAAACGTGGGAAAACGGATGGCCGAAATGCAGAATGCGGAATTCGGAGTACGGAATAAATAACAATCAAACGCTTGACGTTCAATCGCCTGTCATTCTGACGCGACGGCCTTCTGGAAATATTTCCAGAAGGCCAAACCCGAGAAAATCGTGGGAAAACGCGCAGTGAAAGAATCCTGCGCGGGCACTATTCCGGCATCAGCACGGTGTCGATGACGTGGATCACGCCATTGCTGCACACGATGTCCGCTTTGGTGACCGTCGAGCTGCCGATTTTCACGCCGTTCTTGGTCGAAATGGTGAAACCGTTGACTTTCTCACCATCCATTTTGGTGACATCCGATGCCATGACTTTCTTGCCGACGACGACATGGGCCATCAGGATCTTGGTGAGTTTTTCCTTGTCGGCCAGCACCGCTTTGAGCGTCTCTTCGGGGATCTTGGCGAAGGCCGCATCGGTCGGTGCGAACACGGTGAAAGGGCCTTTGCCCTTCAGCGTCTCGATCAGGCCGGCTTTATCGAGAGCGATAGCGAGCGTTTTGAATTGGCCCGCGCTGACGGCGGTATCGACGACGTCCTTCTCCGGCGCCGCTTCAACAACTCGCGTTGTCGGAGCAAAGAACAACGCGCCCGCCAGCAACAGCAAACTCGCGAATAGTACTTTCATTTCTTTCCCTCGTTGATTTTGTTAGCCGCATGATGTTGTGCGGCTTTCGCAAGATAAATAGACAGGCGGAGAGCAAGAGCAAACCTTTTATGGAAAAATTGCCGCGCCAACGTATTTGCGGATGCCGCATTCGCGCGCTTGACTGCCGGCGTACACTAAAAGCAAACGCGATGCTTTGCTCTCCGAGGACCTCTTCAGTGGTGCGCGGCAATTACCATTCAGGTTTGAACATGCTTACTTCGTACGAGGCTGTTGAAGCAAGCATTGATTTACGCCCATATGCAAGGGTGAGATAAAGAACATGGCTTTGATAATCCGAGACCTCGATCAGGCCGACTTTGCGCGAGGGTTTCTTGAAACGCTCGCTCATCTTGCCAGCGTCGATCTTGAGCCCGAGGAAGCGATCGCCATTTGGCAGCAGCGTTCCGCGGCGGGGATTCGATCGATCGTCGCCGAGCTCGACGGCGTGATCGTCGGCACCGCCAGTCTGATTGTCGAAAAGAAATTCATTCACCGCGGCGGCCTGGTTGGCCATATCGAAGATGTCGCGGTCCGCAGCGATCAGGCGGGACACGGGATCGGCTCGGCCTTGTTGCAACATCTGACGGAATTGGCGGCCTCGCTGCACTGTTATAAAGTAATCCTCAACTGCCTTGATTCCTTAACACCCTTTTACGGCCGCGCCGGATTCCGACGCCATGACAGCGGCATGAGGCGCGATTTGCCGGGTGGAAAATAGCTGTCGTTAAAGTTCGATGGAATTTGCGCCGGGCCGGGGAGGAAGAGATGAAAATCGGTGTCATCAGCGATACGCACGATTGTATTGCGCGGACAGCGGAGGCCATTCGGCTCATGTCTGAAGCCGGCGCGGAGCTGTTGCTCCATTGTGGCGATATTGCTTCGCCGGGCATCATTCATCTCTTCGCTTCCATCCCGACGCATTTTGTCTTTGGCAACTGGGACGATGAACGACTGTTGACCCCCGCGATTCGGACCATCGGGGCGAACTCTTATCCCGACCATGGCGACTTAACACTGGCCGGCAAGCGGATCGCCTGGCTGCACAGCCATCGCTACGGCCACATGCGCCGGCTCGAACAGTCGAACGATTTCGATTACCTCTTTTACGGCCATAGCCATGCGGCGGAATCACATCGGACGGGAAAGACCTTGGTCGCCAACCCGGGCGCCATGCAGCGGACAAAAGTGAAAACGTGCTTGTTGGTCAATTTGGAAAGCGGCGAACTGCAATCGATCGAAGTGCCTAATCTCTAACGAGGCTCTGCCTATGACCAACGAGAAGTTTTTCTGAGCACCAGGCAGCAAACGTCAAATCGAAATCCGTCAGCCACGGATTAAGCACGGACGAAACACGAATAAATCAACAATCCGATCGCGTGCTCGTTCGACCCGCCTTGATGAAACCTCTTCGATTTTATCCGTGTTCGTTCTGTGTTTCATCCGTGGCTAAACGGTTTTCGCTCGATGGGCCCTTTTCTAAAACTTGACTCATTCACGATGAGTTTTCCTGGACAAGAAAATTAGGGAGGCTTCGCCTCAGACCATCGACGCTCGCCTATAGTAAACTTGACTCAAGCGCTATGGAGTTTTCCAAATAAGAAACTTAGCCAAACGGCAAGAAAAACCCCGCCGACCTTGGCTTGAGACCAAAGTGCGACGGGGCCGGAACAGAGAAGAGGCCGAATCGACAGTTGGGGAGATTAACCGACAAAATCAGCCGTGTCAACAACTTTCTTGTAAATTTTTCAAGGAAGTGGAACATTTTTCAAAGTGAACGGCACTTCCACGCAGACAGCCTTGCGTCCGCTAAGCACGAATTTCACCGTGGTATTGGCCTTGCCACCTATGGGAATCACGGCCTGATACTCGGTTAAAACGTTGTTCTCGGTGAAGGTCTGCTCCATCGGAGAGAGGGCAATGTTCGGCATGATTTTATCGTCGGCATCGCGAAATTCGATGTTGGATAACGCCGTGCCATTGGCGTTGTTCATGTCAAATCCTTCTACAAATTGGTTGCCTCCAAGCAGGTTGACGGCTTCAATGCCGCTTCCAATGCTTGCCGGGTTCGGCGTCTCAAGCCGAAATCGTACTTGCAGATAGGCGTTTTTTTCGAGTTTACTCTCCGTAAGCGTCAGGCGGTAATCCCCTTTGGCAACCGTTTTACCTGTGGGAGCAACCGTGAGATTATCGACGACCAAAAACCGTTGCGGCGCCGTCAGAACGCGGGCGGTGACGACGCCGGACAACTCTTTCAACATTTTCGAATTGGAATTGCCAGCGGTAAGAACCACCGGAACGTGGCGGCCGTTGACGGGAAGTGCTAGTTCATCGACGCCGTAATTGGCCACGCGGCCATTGATGACGATACGCTGAGCGATGATCCCCTGCTTTCCACCAAATTCATCGATATCGGCATCGACAGGCGTGGAATAGGAACGCGTGTGCGATTGCGCCAACAGGGCGCCCTGGTCGTCGATCGCCCGGCGAACGTCGATCGCTACGATGCCGCGACAGGCCAGCTGCGGCGCGGCGACGACATCGAGATTGAAAGAGATTTCGTTGGACCCTTTAGTCGCGCTGGCGCCGGAAGCTTCGCGCGGCAGTACTTTCACGCGGATGGCCTTATCCGTCGAGGCCGAAAGCGGGGACGTATTGTCGGTAAGACGAATGCGGGGTCCGGCAGCCGGCGCCAGCTTGCTGCTGGTGCGCCGATGGATCCGCCCGTTGAATCGTGGCTGGTATACGTTAGCGATAGCAGGGGGTGGTGCGTCGGCAATCTCACTGAGCCCGCAAACCGCCAGAAATTTCTCGATGGCTTCCCAATAGGGGACGTTGCCGGTGTCGAACGTCATCAGCTCTTTCGGGCTCTTCATCGCTTTCGGATCGAGGATGAACGGCAAACCGGTTTTCGTGCTGACATCGGCAATAACTTCATCCAACGGCTTACCTTGATAGCGCAGGTGCAGTTGCGTCGGTCGAATCAACAATTCATTGAGGGACCGCGTTTCGATGCTTTGTATCAGCCCCTCCGCTCGGCGCCGCACCTCTTCGTCGTTTGAGGCAGCAGCCAGATGAAGCTGCTTCAGTGCCGGCTCGCCGATGGCTGTCAATTCGCGAGCTGCTTGCTCTCGCACGGCATATCGCGCATGGCCGAGCCGTTGCACATTCTCCGCAACCCGGCTTTCAACGGTTTGCTCGTTGGCGAATGATGAGAGACTTGAGACGAGCAAGGCGACAATTGCCGCTCGCATGCGCTGGCCGAACATAGCGAAAGTCCTCGCGCGGAAGGTGAAGGCTACAGAAGATGGTACTTGGAGAAAGGTCGCACTTCCAAGGACAAAATGCGAGATTCGCGAAAATGTTACGGAACGGTCATAAAAAACAACCCGAAGCATTCGTGCGGAAAGGGTCGTTTTCCTCACAGATGCTACGGGTTGCTGCGGCGCTTCCCACCCTCCCCCCGGCTTTGCGGGGGGAGGGCAGGGTGGGGGGAAAGGCTGCGAGTGTCACGACCGTTTTTGATAGGCAAAGTGCTCTGCCCCCACCCTGCCCTCCCCCTGCAAAGCCAGGGGGAGGGTAAGAACGCAGGCGCACATCGGTTCAACTTACCGAATCGCTAAATCCTTGAGCACGAAGGGAACTTCGGCAGTAGCGATGCGCGTTCCTTTGAACGCCAGTTTGGCGGCT
This sequence comes from uncultured Planctomycetota bacterium, assembly GCA_963718635.1. GTDB lineage: Bacteria > Planctomycetota > Planctomycetia > Gemmatales > Gemmataceae > JAIOQJ01. The sequence continues at coordinate 2,575,936 of OY970367.1, forward strand.
TGTTGATCTTTTTCCGGATGGAACGTCAACGTCGCGCCGACCGTGCGGCCGTTCTGTTGCCATTGCATTTTGGATTGCTGCGTCTGAACCAGCTTGAGAGGCGTTCCTTTGCTGTCAACCATTTCGAGGCCGAGCTGGTTGCCTAACATAACCGGCGCGGCAATGCCGCCTTGGCCATTGGGTGCAATTTGGATCTGCACGTTGCCCTGGATGATGACCCCTTGAGGAGGCAGATTATTGCCCATCTGCACCTGGATTTCGTGCGAATGCTGCAGCTCGACCTCTACTTTGACATCACCATTGGCTTCGGTCGAAATATCGATGATCTTCAAGGTCGATTCGTTCTTGCCCTTGGCCGATTCGCCCTTGGCCTTCATGATATTTTCGATCGCGACAATCTCTTCGGCGGGGGTGCGGATCTTCAGCGATACGGTACCTTGGAGTTCCTTGATCGACTTCGATTCTTTCTCGCCCTTCTTCAGACGGACTGGTACGACGGTGCGGCCATTGCCCATGCCGATGGGACGCGCGATCATGCTGCTCATGACCTTCACTTGGCCGCCCTGCTGCAACTGTTGAATTTGAATCTGCCCAATTCCATCGACTTGTGGATTTTCAGCGGCGGCCACCATCGATTGATCGAGATGTTGATCGTGATTATCAACAGCCTTATCGATCTTCACGCCGACGACTTGCAACACCTGAATCTTCGGCTCGGCTTTCACTTCCAAAGAGAGATTAAACTCACCCTGAGGAACCGGGACGTTCGGCTGGCCTTGGCTATCCACGGCACGAATGCGGATGGCGCCTTCGACATGCATCGGGTTCGTCGGCGCTTTGCCGTCTACCAACACAATTGCTGCGATGTTCCGGGCGGGTTGAATCGGGGCAATCCGCTTGAAATTCGGCTGAACTTGCACTTGCACGGGCTGAGCGGGTTGAACGGCCGGCTCCGCTTCTTGTGGAACTTCTTTCTTTGCGGGAACCTTCGGCGCTGGCTCATCGGCCGAGAACCCTTCGGGCACTCGTTGGGGCGGCAGTCGTCGAATCGGCAAAGGCTTGACGAGAGGCGGCGAGGGAGGAACCGATGGATTTGTGCCTACTTGAACGACCATATCGGATTCAACCAGCTCCGCTTTCTCGCAGAGCATTTCCAGCGCTTTCCAGAACGGGACCTTGCCGGTTTCGCATGTCACCTTACGGCCTGAAAGCTTCGTCTTGTCGCCGCCGATAATGATCGCGTAGCCGCTTTTCTTTGCCAGCTCCGCAACGGCTTCTTCCACTGGCATATCTTTGAAACTCAGTTCGACGTACGTCGGAGCGATGAGCCGGGCGTTCTCGGCCCGCTGTTCGATCTTGGCCACGAGCGTTGCCGCCCGGTTGGCCGTCTCCATGTCTGTACTTTTGGCTGCCTTGCGCAGCGGATCGAGCGCTAGTTCGCCGAGGGTTTCCAATTCTTTGGTGGCGGAATCGCGTTCGCGATAGTTCCGGCTTCCAAGTTGCTCAATCAACTTCGCGACTTTGGCTTGATCTGGCGTTGAAGACGGGATGGCGAATGCCAATCCCAGTCCCAGCCCGGAAACGAGTAATAGGGCAGCTACATAACTTTTCATTCGATCGATCTCCAAGAAAATCCCGGCGAGTGTGGGAGGGTTGTATTGTACTGGCAGGAAAAGCCGCTTTCATCGAGCAAAACTGTTTTCTTTGGTGTCTAAGGGAGGTTGGCGGGAGACACCCTGCGGCTATACGACGATGCGACTTCGCCATTGGTTTGACTAAAACAAGAAATATCGGAAATTTGCAAGGCGAGCAAGCCCGCGATGTAATTATGGTGTATTCGGGCGCGTTAATGCACTCTGGCTAACGGGGAAGCTGGCGTCGAGTCCCCTCTTACGCTCCCCTGGCTTCGCCTGTAAAACTGAGCAGAGTGTTAAGGGTCAGCAATCCATTTGCCAGAACCTGCCCTCACATGCAAGTTTTTTCGACAGGATGGACAGGAGCTACAGGATGGGTCCATCCATTTTTATCCTGTACATCCTGTTAATCCTGTCTAATCATTTTGCAAAGCGGGGCGGGTCGCTTGCCATCAACTAGCGTAGTGAAACTCCAACCCAATTCCCCCACCCTGCCCTCCCCCGCAAAGCCGGAGAGAGGGTGGGAAATCGAGATTTCAATTTGCCGTAACTCCTCGGGGGCACCTTCAGCGACTAACCCATCATTTCATCCGTCAGTTTGGCATTGGTGTAGACGCTTTGCACGTCGTCGTGCTCGTCGAGCGCTTCCATCAGTTTCACGATTCTTTTGCCTGTTTCGACATCGACCTCAACGGTCGCCTTTGGCAACATCACCACGTCGGCTGACTTCGGGCTGATTTCCGCCTTCAGCAAAGCTTCCTGCACCGTGTTAAATGCGGTCGGCTCGCAGGTGATTTCGAAGACCTCCCCCTGTCGGCTCATGTCATCGGCGCCCGATTCGAGAACGAGGTTCATCAAAGCATCCTCATCCGTCGCGTCGGCATCAACGATGAAGAGACCTTTGCGGTCGAAGAGATAGCCCACGCAACCGGGGCCGCCCATGTTGCCGCCCCCCTTTTCGAAAAGCTTGCGGACTTCGCCGTTGGTGCGGTTGCGATTGTCCGTGGCGGTGTCAACAAAGATGGCCGCCTGACCGGGCCCGAATCCTTCGTAGCTCAGCTCTTCCATCACGTCGCCGGCCAATTCGCCCGTGCCGCGTTTCACCGCTCGTTCGATGTTGTCGCGGGGCATGCTCACCGATCGCGCCTTGTCGATCGCATAGCGCAGCTTCAAGTTGGTGTCTGGGTCGCCGCCCCCGTTGCGCGCTGCAATGATGATGTAACGGCTTAGTTTGCTGAAGAGCTTCGCGCGAACGGCGTCGGCCTTGCCCTTGCGGACGGCGATGTTCGCGGAATGAGAGTGCCCTGCCATTTCATCTCCTTCACTTCGTCGAGTCCTGCCTGCACCGAAGTATATTCAAGATAGTCGCGAGCGGATGGAAGGCAAAGGGTTTGCTTTGCTCATGGAGCACTTTGATTCAGTCCAAGCCACGACGTTCGCGTTTGATACTCCATCGATCGTTACAATCGTTAAACTGCGTCCGTCTCTGTTGACTTTTCCGATTAGGCAAACTGTTGCGATGAGGCGTTGCGGATTATGATGGTCAGTTGATTCGTCCGACACAGGGCGACCTCGGACTTTCGACCTCGTTTGACGCTCTGCGTCGAACGTCTTAATCGACGCTCTGCGTCGATTAAGACGTTAAAAGGATCGGTGCATTCTGCCGAAACAGGCCGAACGACGCAGAGCGTCGATTAAGACGTTCGACGCAGAGCGTCAAACGAGGCATGGTGACGCTCTGCGTCAAAAGAGTAATTGGCTCATCAACTTCAGGCGAACTTATGACTTCGACGACCGCACTTATCAAACTACGGGCATGCGTGCGCGAACGGGTTTTTCATGCGATCTCGAATATCGCGGTATGTTTGGTATTTCCCGTTGCAGTGACCACCCTTCGAGTTGTTGCCATGAGCCTAAGGCGATTGTTTGCTTGTATACCCATAGCGCTTATTGCATGCGGCCTCCATGCCGATGAGATCAAAACCGAGAAGCCGGTTTACGACAAATTGAAGTATCGCTGCATCGGGCCCTCGGTCGGTGGACGCGTCAGCCGGGTGACGGGCGTAGTCGGCGATCCGTCGATCTACTACGCCGCCACTGCGGCCGGAGGAGTTTGGAAGTCGGACGACGCCGGCCTTTCGTTTAAGCCGATCTTCGACGAACAAGCCGTGTCATCTATTGGCTCAATTGCCGTTGCGCCTTCCGATGCCAATGTGATCTATGTGGGAACCGGCGAAGCGAACATCCGAGGAAACGTCGCTGCCGGCGATGGAATCTATAAATCGACCGATGCCGGCAAAACCTGGAAGCACGTCTGGAATCAGATCGGTCATATCGGCACGATGATTGTTCATCCGACGAATCCCGACATTGCTTTCGCGGCGGTGCTCGGTCATGCTTTTGGGCCGAATCAGGAACGGGGCGTTTATCGCACCAGAGACGGCGGCAAAACATGGGAGCGCGTTCTGTTCAAAGATGTTGATACCGGCGCTTCCGATGTCTGCTTCGATCCCAACAATCCTCGTATCCTCTTCGCGGGATTATGGCAGACGCGACGTAAACCGTGGGAGATGACCAGCGGCGGTCCCGGCAGCGGACTCTACACCTCTCGGGATGGCGGCGACACCTGGGAAAAACTAGGACCGACCGACGATTCCAAGTCCGCCGCGCACCGCCAATTCCGAATCCGAGAGCGGCTTGCCCGCAGGCCCGTACGGCAAAATTTGCGTGGCCGTTGCGCCTTCCGATTCCAAACGCGTTTATGCGATGATCGAAGCCGAGAAGGGTGGGCTTTACCGCTCCGACGATGCCGGCAAAACCTGGTCTTTGGGGTGTGCTGACCGCGCCATCCGACGTAGACCCTGGTATTTTTCGAACATTACGGTCGATCCGATCAATGCCGACATCATCTGGGCAGCTCAGGTTCCCATGATGAAGAGCATCGATGGCGGAAAGACCTTTGCCGTATGCAAGGGGACGCATCACGGCGACCATCATGATTGTTGGATTGATCCGCTGAACAACCGGCGCATGATCGTCTGCAACGACGGCGGCGTCGACATCTCCAACGATGGCGGCAAAACCTGGTACGCGCCCTTGCTGTCGTTGGCGCAGTTCTATCACGTTGCGTGCGACAACAGTGTCCCCTATCGAGTGCTTGGCTGCATGCAGGATCAAGGCTCGGCATCGGGCCCAAGCAATTCGCTCAGCAGTGCGGGCATTGTCTTAGGCGACTGGCACGGCGTAGGCGGCGGCGAAGCCGGCTTTGCCGTCCCCGACCCCGCTCATCCCGATATTGTGTATACGGGTGAATATAGCGGCACCATTTCACGATACGATCACAAGCTGCGGCAATCCCGGCACGTCGGCATTCACCCCGCTACCAGTTCCGGCCTCGGCGCCGACGAGCTGAAGTATCGCTTCCAGTGGACTTCGCCGATCCTCATCTCCGCGCACGATTCACGCACCATCTATCATGCCGCCAATGTGTTATTCCGCTCGCGCGACGGCGGCCAATCGTGGGACAAAATTAGTGCCGACCTGACCCGCGACGACAAAAGCAAACAGCGCTGGAGCGGCGGACCGATCACCGGCGACAACACCGGCGTGGAAATCTACGGCACGATCTTCGCGCTGGCGGAATCGCCGAAAGATAGCAAAATCCTTTGGGCCGGCAGCGATGACGGCCTCGTTCATGTCTCTTCGAACGGCGGCACGCGCTGGACTAATGTCACGGCCAATATCCCTGACTTTCCGGAGTGGGCGACCGTTGTCTGCATCGAGCCTTCGCCATTCGATGCGAACGCGGCTTACTTGGTTGCCGATGCCCATCGTTTAGATGACTATCGCCCTTATGCTTGGAAGACGGAAGATCTCGGCAAAACTTGGACGAAGATCAACGAAGGTTTATCACCTGATGTCTATCTGCATGTCATCCGCGAAGACCCAAAGAAGAAAGGGCTGCTCTATCTCGGCAGCGAACGCGGCGTGATGTACTCCCCCGATGCCGGCTCAACCTGGAAAACGCTGAAGCTCAATCTTCCCTCCGTAGCGGTTCACGATCTGGTGGTGAAGAACAACGATCTCGTCGTTGGCACGATGGGTCGATCGATCTGGATCCTCGACGACCTGACGCCGATCCGCGAATGGTCAGTTGCCATCGCCGAGAAGAAGAGTCATCTGTTTACCATCCCGCCTGCAACACGCTGGCGCTATCACGGCGAGGTAAGCGAACACCACGAGAAGGGCAAAGGCGACAACCCGCCGCGCGGGGCGGTGATTAGCTATTACCTGCAAGAGAAGGCCAAGAAACCGATAACCATCGAAGTGCTCGATGCCGAGAACAAGCGCATAATTTTCATCGATGGCAAGGAAGGCAAGAAAGAAGACGACTCCGACTGGACGGAAGACCTCCCGCTTGAGCCAAGACGGCCGGAGGTGCATGCCGAGCGCGGAGTCAATCGCTTCATCTGGGATCTAACGCATGCGGGCGCGGCGATCATTCCCAAAGCACGCGTTGATGGCGGCAACCCCACCGTTGGACCTTTCGTTGCACCCGGCATCTACACAATCAAGTTGAACGTCGATGGCAAAACTTTGACGAGCAAGTGCGAAGTGCTGATGGACCCCCGCGTGACCGAGCCGCGTGGCTCGCTGCTTGCCGACCGAGGTTTGGAGATCATCGAAATCGCCCCGCGCGAGGCCGATCCGAAGCAGAAACTGGAGACCGCAGCCTGGCTGCAACGGCTGCCGGGAGTAACGGCCGTCATTGCCGAAGCGAAGCAGCAGGAGAAACTTGCCTTGCAGGTGCGCGACGACATCAGCAAACTGACCAAGCTGGTGATGCGCATCCGCAGCATACGTAAACAACTCGGAGTGCAGGCTGAGCTCCTCACCGATGAAAAGAGCGCAAAGCTTTGCTCAATGAGAACAAGGCGCTCGATGAAAAACTGAGTGCCCTTGAGGAGCGACTGCACAATCCGAAAGCGGAAGTGACCTACGACATTCTGGCCATGAAAGGGGGCGCCAAGCTTTATTCCCAGCTATCGGTGCTTTATGACATCGTCAACTCGGGCGATGGCCCGCCGACTCAGGGAATGACCGAGCGCACGGGTGAACTCGAACGCGATCTCGAATCTTACGATGCCCAGCTCGAAACGATCGAACAAGAGGACTTGAGCAAGCTGAACGATTTGGCGCGGAAGCTTCGATTGCCTATCATTTGGGTATCGAAAAAATAGCAGCGGAGCGCTTTCAGCCAATCATTGCGCTTCGAAAGTTGGATCGCCCGGTCCGAGAATTATCATGGCTGGCGAACTGACACCGGCGATTTCACTGGCGGACGCCCAAGGTTTCTTCAACCGCGGGCTGCACCTGCTGAAATCGGGCAACTGGAAAGATGCCCTGGCCGACTTCACGGAAGCGATCAAACTTCGCCCCGATATCCCGATCGGCTATCGCTATCGAGCCTACGCCCATGCCGACAGCGGCAACGTGCCGCGCCGATCGCCGACCTCGACGAAGCGATCCGGCTCAATGCCGACGACGTGCAGATCTACCTCGACCGCGCTCAATACTTCCTACGGCAGAAGCTCTACGACGATGCCTTGAACGATTGCAACAAGGGCTTGAGCCTCGATGGCGCCCGCGCCGATCTCATCGCGCTGCGTGGCCGGGTGCATATGGCTCGAGGCGATTCGGAGCAGGCCGAGGCCGATTTCACCCAGGCCATCCACATTGATCCCGACAACAGCGGCCAATATCGCATCTGGCGCGGCGATCTGTTTTTGCAATGCGATGAGAACGATCGCGCGATCGATGATTTCACCGAAGCGCTGGCCGCCAATCCCGAGAACGCCTACGCTTACAGCCGGCGCGGCAGCGCTCATTGGGCGGCCCGCGACACCGATGCCGCCGTGGCCGACTATACGCAGGCGATCGAGCTCGAACTCGACTGCCTCTGGGTCCGCAACGCACGCGGCCTCGTCTATGCCGACCGGGGCGAACACGAACTGGCGATCCTCGACTTCGACGCGGCTGCGCGGCTGAATCCCCATCACGGGCCGACGTTCGAATATCGCGGTGAAAGCCATTGCAAACTCGGCCACAAAGCGGAGGCCCTCGCTGACTTCAACGAAGCGATTCGGCTCAATCCCGATTCGCTTCGCCTTTACAATCGCCGCGCCATCTTCCATTACAACCATCGCGAATATGCCAAGTCGATCCGCGATCACACCGAAGCGCTGAAGCGCGAGGCCAACCACGCGGGCACCTTCAACTATCTCGCTTGGGTTTGGTGCACCGCTCCCGACCCAAGTGTTCGCAACGGCCGGCGGGCGCTGGAGTGCGCTACCCGAGCTTGCGAACTGACCGAATGGCAAAGCCCTGGATTCGTTGACACGCTTGCCGCCGCTTATGCCGAGCTGGGCCAATGGAACGAAGCCGTCCGCTGGCGCAAAAAGCCGCGGACTTGGCCGGCGACGATCGCGCCCGCCACGAATACGCCCGCCGGGTGAAGCAGTTTGAAAAAAGGCAGCCGCTGCGCGTTACGCCGGGGGAAGGCAAATAGGGTGGTGTTCGCCGAAGGTGAGCCGAATTGCGTGAGGAATCGGGTTCTTCTCGTTACTAGGCTCTGCCTAGTAACGCGTCGTCGAGGCTCCTGCCTCGCGTTCTGGAAAACTTGCAAACTTGCTTTGGTCCGAAGGGACTGGTGAACGTGCTCATCGAGGCAGAGCCTCGACGACCCGTTACTAGGCAGAGCCTAGTAACGAGGGTTCAAATTAAACTTTGACAAAGCACTAGCTCCCATTTGGAAACTAAACCGCTAGTGAATAATTATGACAGACGTGACATCACTTATTGACCAGATTGCTAAAGACTTGCGAGACCGTAGTGAGGATCAACAGGCCCTTTAAGAAAGAAAAAGGGACATTCATCTATTTTGCGCCTACCTCGGTCGTTTCCTACTTGTTGTCGGGGAAACAATGATTGCCACGTTGTTCGAACCAGGCGCCTGCACCACGGTGCTCTTCAGGTTGTCCATCGTCAGGCCGGCGAAGCTAACCTTTCATTCGAGGCTGGTCTTTAAGGCCGCCTCCAGTTTCACCAGTCGTTTATTGTCATCGAATAACGCGGTAAGCACTGGATCGATACCCTCTTTTACCACGACCGCCTGATCCGACGATTCATAAGCGATGCCGCATTGCTCAAGGTAACTGGTTAGAGCCAGCTTATGATCATTGATAGAAAACGCGGCAATTGCCTGCGGAAACACGGTGGCAATACGAGCGAGCGGATGTTCCTTGCAGCGCGGAAACTCTGGATCCTTGATCAGCAAGAAAGCAGCGCCCCCTTCATACGGTGCGCGATAATAGGCGTTGGCATCGCAGACGCCGCTGGCGATCATCGAAAGAACGTGGCCGTTGATTTCATCTGTAAGTGGCAATTGCGGCTCAATGAACTCGCGAATATTCTCTTGTTCTCCAAGCTGCTTCATTTGCAGGCTCGATTCGATCAAAGCAGCCGGAAGATTGCTGCCGGTGTTGGCCCAGGACCAGAGCCAAGTGTTGGTGGCATCGGACTCGGTGCCGAGGATTTCGGCTTGCCAGTGAAGATCGTTACCGAAGGACAGCTGGCCGGTGTCGAAGTGCCAAGAGCGCTCGCCGATTAGGTCAGCCAAGTGAAGCTGCCTGCGTAAAGATAGTATTGCCTGTTGGGCAAGCCGCGATACCACAGTTGTGTTCATTTCTAGATTTTCCATCACCACACCATTTCAATGCCCGGTAAGGATTGCTGGAGTCTTATGAAAACCGGATCAGTATCGTCTGCCAAAGCGAGGGTAAGTTTTTTGAGGTGCTTTGCATTCTTCAGACACTGAATACTTTCGTCAGAAACCTGAGCTTTCGACAACCACAGGAAGTTCAAATTAGGCAATGTTGTCGCAAGTTCACAAAGGCCCCTAGCGGTGATTGATGTATCTATAATGTCGAGAATCTCGAGACGCTGTAAGCCCTTTATATGGTCAACGGCATTATCAGTAATCTTTTGCCCGAGAAAGAGTAGCTCGAGCGACGTTGCGAATTTGAAATGTTTTATACCTGCATCCGTTATTAAAGTTTCGGATATGTCTAATTTCCGGATCTCAGGGTGGACTTCAAATATCTCCATAATTTTATCGGTAACCAGCGTAAAGCGTAACAAGAGATGATGCAAGGCGTTAAGGTTCTTGAGATATTCAAGAATGTTGTCCGTAACCATTGAGTTTTCGAAGTTTGCCTCAACGAATCGACCTTCTGGATCGACAAAAATGTGCAATGCTGGAGCTTGCAAAGCATGCCTGATGGCACGTTCCAGTGCCTGTTCGCCAGAATTATCATTCATCGATTCTTCTTTTCTTAGACGGCGAGCGGCTGTGAAGCCACTCACCAATATCCTAAAGGCACTAAATCAGTCGCATCGGGCGGCTTGAAGCTAAGAGTAGTTTGGCTGAATGTAAATGAGAGCGTTTTTCCATCAAGGTTCAGGAATACGTGGAATGCAGTGGGGATGAAGCGACTGTATCCAGGAGCTTTTACCGGCGGATAATCTAAAGTCACCGTCATCGTCACTTTACTGGGTACGCCTGGATCTTGCCCTGGGGCCTGAGCTACTTGCCCTCCGAGGACGGACCGCAGCCAGTCTTCCATTTGATAATAACCGTTATGCTGGTTTACTGGCGCCTGCTGTGGCACAAGATTACGTGTGTCATTCGGACCGCCGAGCGATGCTCCGATCAGATGTCCAGCGTTATAGGTTCCTGGAGGAGTTGCAGCATTAAGGGCTTGTCCCAAATATGACTGGAATCGGTTCCTAGCGCCGTTCGCACTCTGGGGATCCGGACTGCCGAGCACAATCTGCCCAGAAATTGAAATGATCCTGTACACGTTCGGTCCAAACGTGCTGTTAGACCCAACGCCTTGATACCGAACTTTGTATTGTCGACTGTTGACTGTAATTGTTTCGGTCAACGAAGGTGCATTGATCGCAGATGCACCTTCGCAAAGCGGATCCGTATTATGCGCCCAAACACTTAAGTCCCAGCCTTCCCCCGTCACGAAGTAAAGTGTGATGATCCTCGACCTGGACGTTGTACACCGCTTCGAACAGGCCGGTATCCCGAACTTCGTCAACTTTCGCCCAGCCTGCTTTCGTGCGGATGAAATCGCCGGCGCTCAGGGCGCTGGCTTCAACCCAGGCGTTTTCGAGCTTGTAGAACGGATGTTCCGACGTAGTGCCGATGATTTGGCCATCGGCAACCACCTCCATGACTTTACCCGTACGCCGATAGACCGCTACCACTCGCTTGTATTCGATGGGGCCTTCCGGATCGTGTTGGTCGCGGGTTGCTACCAGATCGCCTTCTCGGATTTCATCGATGCGCTTCGGGCCGGCTTCCATCTCCATCAACATGCTGGCGCGGAAACACGAGCCCAACACCGTGCAATCGCCCGCTTCAATCGCCGACTTTGCCAACTTCTGATCGCGCGCCACATCACTCTGTTCGGTCTGCATCTTCCTGAGCAGCGTCGGGTCGGGCTTTGATTGATCTTTCTTCGTTGAAGCGGGCGGGATGCTGCGTAAAGTTGTTGCGAGTTTGCCGGAATCAGTCACCAGCTAGCCGACACTGGCGGCGCCGGCGCCCTTGAAGTCGCTAACGCCGATGACCGCCAAGAGTTTGTTTGGGTGCCCGCCGTTGTCCAGCGCAATCTTTACTTTTGCGATGCCGCCTTCTTTCGCTACCCAAAGATCGTACTTCACACCTTGATAAATCGGATATTCGATCGGGCCCATGATGCCATCGAACAGCTTGTTGCCGCCGATCTTCGGCAGCGAGCCGGCTACTTTCATAACCGCTGCCGTCAGCACTTGCGTCACCTTGTTCGGCACCGCCTGCACCGCTTTTTGGATTTGCTCCGACGATATGAAAGCCGACATCTCCCGTGTTTCCTAGCTTGCCGATAGGCGCCGTAAGGTTTCCGTCATTACGGCCATCTGTCGGGCTAATCGCAGTGATGTCGAATTTTACTTGCGATAAGCGACCCTGGCGTGAAGGCAGCGGCGTTTTCAAATTTTCTTCAAAATTTCGAAATAAGTAGTTTTGGAGTAAAACCGTTGAAACGCCGAAAAAATATTTCCGAATTTGAGCGCGCCTAAGCTAGGTATGTGCACTAATCGACGCGGGAGGGTCGATGAATACGTTCGACGCAGGAGCGTCAAACGAGGGGCGGTGCGTCTCGCCCCACCGCACAGCGTCGGGGCTAACAAAGTCATCTCGTTACGCGGCTCTGCCGCGTAACGGGACGTCGAGGCTCTGCCTCGCGGGTGATGCTGCGCGCCTAAGACATGGTCGCTGTTCACCCAGCGAAATGAAAACCTTTCGCGGAGCGAAAGGCGACTTTGAAGGGTTTTCACGGACCCTTCGGGAAATATTTCCCGAAGGGCGTTTCCAATTATTTCGTGGGAAAACGCGCGACGCGAAAACGAAAATACTGTTAGCCGCGACGCGGAGGCTTTGCGCAGCGGAGCGATTTCTTGCCGAAAGCGCTCCGCTGCGCAAAGCCTTCGCGTCGCGGCTAACGCAACGTTGCAGGTATGGATTAAGATCGGACATGAAAATGTGAACGGTTCACACTCAAGTGGTAACGTTACCACTTCAAACGTTTCGCGGTCAGAATGCGGCAAGTGAATCGGGTGGGTTTCGCAAAGCCTTCACCCACCCTACAAATCCCTTGCTCGCGCGTCGGGCTCGAGAAAGTGGCAGATCGCGCTTAATCGCTATCGGTTAATATTCGGGAAATATATCCAAAGGCACTTTGCAAGAAAATCGTGGGAAAGCATGCTTCGGGGAAATGCGTAATGTGGAATTCGGATTGCGGAATGAAGAAAACTCAATCACCCGTCATTCTGACGGCGGATCGCTTCGGGAAATATTTCCCCAAGCGGAAATGCGAGAATGTCGTGGGAAAACGCGCGAGTTGTGAATGAGTTTGATTCGACTTCGAACGGTTCGCAGTCAGAGGGAGAGCGCTCGAGTGTGAACCGTACACACTCGATTGGCAACGTTTCCAGTTCGAACGGTTCGCAGTCAGCAAGCGTGGCGGGTTCGACTGTAAACGTTTACAGTCGACTTTGCCGGCTGCTGTTTTCAATAACGCAACCCGATTGTGAACAGCGCGTTCAAATCATGCAGGTCGGCGTTCACTCCGGGGAGCAAGTCGCCCATGGCCGTGTAAGAGTATTCGCCGCGAACGCCGGCCAGGAATGTCCAAGCGCCGAGGGGCACTTCCACTCCAACATGGATGCCGGCAAAGGCGGATCCGTATACGTCTTGATGGCGGAGATAGCCGTTGTCCGTGTTGACGATGTTCATGTCGAGATGGCTGGTGCCAAGTCGGACGCCGCCATCGATGCCGTAGCGAAGGTTGATGCCGCCCGAACTGCCTACATTGCCAGGCCCGAAGAGGAACCAGTCGTGACCGAAACCGAGGCTCACGCCGGAACGGGTCAGGCCGCGCAGGGTGACGGGGATGGTGTTGAACGTAAAGGCGTTGGTCGGCTTGCCATCATTATAAGTGTAGCTGACGCCGAGATCGACAACCCAGGCGCGGTCGCCGGCCCGGTTGAAGAAGAGGGAACGGCCGCCGCCCATGATCTCAAAGCCTGGCTTTAGGGAGTTGGCGAAGGCGGTATTGGAAAGCATGAAGCTCACGCCGGAACGCATATAAAGTTCGCTGTTGATCGGGCCATTGCCGCCGATCGGTCCGCAGCAACTGCCGCCGGCGCAGGCTGCGGGCTGTTGATAAACCCAGGAGCTTGGCGCAATAGCTTGCAAGTTGGTTGGTGGCGGCTGCGCGGAGATTGGCGCTTCCGGCGTAATGGGCGGCATACTCTCCTTGGGGGCGGCAAGGTTCAGAGGCGTTTGAGCCATAGCCTGTGGAGCGGCCAAAAGCCCGAGCAACAGAACCGCGATCATTCCCTGTTTCGCGTTCATGCCTTGCCACCTTCCATAAACGATACGTCTCGCCCGACGCGTTTCCGTCGAGTTGCAGAAATACTCTTTCCTTTCATCGACATGCAACGGAGTCAAGTTGAACGGATTTTCCTAATCTTCGGATTTTGCTGGTTCACCGGTTTCGTAAAGTAAAGTGCAAAGGCGGTTTGCGCAGAGCCTCCACAGGCATCCCGAAGCGTGCTGCCCTCAGCGCTCTTTCACAGAAAGAATTCTCGCGCAAAGCCGCCAAGACGCAAAGGAAAACCAAGCAAAATGCTCGTGGTTAGCTGTTTCTCCTTCGTGTCTTGGCGGCTTTGCGCGAGATTGTTTTTGTTTCGATTGATTCGACTTTGTTACCGGTGGGAAGATTTTGAATCATCGTAGTTCAGGAAAGAACAAACGCTCATGGAACCGGTCATTTTCCGCGATGCCGACGTGGCGCGGCAGTATCTGTTGCAGGGCCTCTGTTTCCAGCGGGCGCTGCCGCCAACTGCCGCTACGGTCACGCGCGCCCTTACTTGGTCGTTGACGATAGCCGACGCGGGGCAACCGTTGCCGCCGATCGGCTTTGTCGCCGATGTCGGCCATGCCGCGCTTGGCACGGATCAACGAGGCCGAACCCGGCATCAGTTTTTCAACGTTCCCGGTTGGCCGGCGGGCCTGGCGCGCATTTATGAAGATCACGTTCTTGGGAAAATGTACGCCGACTGGACTTTCGAACGCGCGTCCGATGCCTTGAAGCGGATCGAGGCCCCCAAGCAACCGCTCGGCATCGCTTATCTCATCAAACAATTGGCGCAGCATGGTGGATTCGGCGGCGCGGAGTTTTCGCCCGGCATCATCCGCGGGTTGCTCACCAATGGCAAGGCGGACGACCATCTTCGCCGCGGCTGGGACATGCTCAACGAATCGGGTCCTTTGCCGTTGTTGCTCGAACTCTATGAGAAAATTGTCGCCGGCGCGCGCCGGGTAGCAGAGCTCTTAACGCCTGAAGACTACATGGCGCTGGAACAGAAAACCGCGCTGTTGTCGATGGGCGAGTACGTTGCGCATCGCCAAATATTGCAAGTGGCCGCCCAACTCGAAGAAGGACTGCCGCGCCAACGTTTGCAGCCGCTCGGCGGCCGGCAACAGGTGCCAACACGAATGGCCGACGAAGACCAATATCCCGTCGGCGGCTTCTCCTCCATCTCGACGCGCGGTGGCATCGAAAGCCTGCTTCACTCTCAACTGGCGTATATGGAGAACGACAAGGCCGCTCGGCCCGATCTGTTCGACATCAAATTTCTGCGCGACGAACTCTATTACTATTCGCGCGACGAAAACCAGTTCATGCGGCGTAGACGATCCTTTGTGTTTGTGCTTTATCCCGATCTGGTAAAGGCTCGCTTCAAAGATCCAGAACTTCCCTGTCAACGGCTCGTCCTCGTCATGGCTCTATTACTGACAGCCACCAGGAAATTATCGGAATGGCTAAGCGTCGATGCGCTTCGTTTCGAGTTCTTATTTATTCGCAATGCCGACCAGGAGCCATTGGCCGAGGAAGCGAAACTGCTGCGGCTGCTCTTTCGCGAGGCCATGGAAGCGGGGACGGTCGTCGTCGAATCGGCTTTGGCAAATGAACTGCCCGCCCGGTTGAAGCGACTCCGACAGCGGTCAAGTTGCGATGGGGTCGTTGTCAGCGCAGGCCCCGTTGAGCGCAACGAAGGCGAGCTTTGGCACCTGCGCCTCGATGCGGCAAGGCCGAGCTTGTCTATTGGTAGGGGAATCGTGGGTGATGTGATAGACGGCGATGCCTTCGAAACCTGGCGGGCAAGCCTAGTCTGGTTGCTTCGAGCATGGGGATGAAAAGGGCAGAGGCGAGGTTGCATCGAAAATGCCGGTTATTCGCATCCTTCAACTTTTTAGGTTAAAGACTAGCGAATTGTATAACCGATTTTAGGAAAAGCGTCCCGGACTGAACGTGTCTTCAACGAGCAACGGCAATGGAATGCCTTATCGCGGAAACAAGGCAACAAGCCAAGCGCCGGCCGGCCTTCTTCGCCCTGGCGGCATGGCCGTTGCTTCTTCCCAAGTTTTATTGGCGCTATCTGCAGGGGCAGCTTCCCTCGGCCGTATCGATCGAGCGCCTGCTGCCGTTCGTCTTTGTCTGCCTGGCCATCGGCTTCGCTTGGACGTCTGCCCGTCTGCCCGATGAAGAAGACCGGCGTAAATATGTCGTCAGTTGCATGGCTCAGCGCGAACGCAATCCCGATGGCTATCGCATCATGGCGACCACGTTATTCGTTATGGGCCAGTTGCTTGCCCCGCTGCCGGCCTGGCTCTATCAACGCTCAACGCGCTCGCTCTATCAACGGCGCTGGGGCTTGGTCCTGATGAGCGCCGGCGCTCTTGGCCTCTGCACCATCGGCATCGAACGCGGCTATTGGACCGTTCTCGGCAGTTGGTATCGGCATGCCCACGTCATCTATGCTTGCATTGCCTTTCTAGGCCTGTGGATCGGTTGTTCTATGCTTCGTTCCAAAACAGGCGAGAGGCTTGGCTGGCCTAATATGATCTGCCACTCGCTGATGGTGTTAGGCGCTTTCAGTTGGATCGTGCTGGAACAGCTTAATAATCGTGACGTAAGGGCCGACTGGAAAGTGCCTGGCGAGATCAGTTTTCTCGTGTCGTTTGCTTTCTGGCAATGGTGCATGGTGCTGAGCGTCCTAGTACTGATCGCTCGCACGGTTCGCGAAACGGAACAGCGCCTGCAGGTTCGAGATGTTGTTGCATCGGACACCTTCATGTCGACGCCGATGCGGATGCCTCGCTACGCGTTTGCCAGAAAAAGTAAACAGCCAGCCATGCGATGATTGGCGTTAGTCCGGCACTCCCAAGCGCCAGCGCGAAATCTTTGGTCTGGTCGATCCAACGCCCCTGTATTGGCGCCATGGTTCCGAGAACGATGGCATTGATGCAGCCGAGCGTTCCCGTCACCTTTCCTTGATGGATCGCAGAGACCTCTTGGCTTAAGGCAAAATAGGTGGGAAACAGCCCAAGCCCGCCCAGGCCGATCAGCAGAATCATCGTGAGCAACAGATTCCCCTGTGGCAGCATCACTGCCGCGATGCTGCACAGAGTCAACGCCGCACAAATGCCAAAGGTGAATAGTCGGCTTACATGCAAAGTGTAGCCGCGGCGGACCAGAAATAGTGTGATGAACCCTACCAGAATCGAGCCGACATCGGCGCTCAGATAATAAAGCGAACTGAAATACTGCATTGTTCGTTCATCGTAGCCACGCCCTTCCTGGAGAAATTTGGGCAGCCATGTGTTGAAGGTGCGCCACGTGTAGTTCACACAAATAATCACGACGATCAGGACCAGAAAGCGGCGGTTGCTCCACAAAGACCAATACGTTCCGGTGACACCTTCATAAGTCGAAGGCGCCCTCCGTCGGGCGACATGGTGATTCCGTACGACCACGAGCCAAAGGACAGCCCATAGGATTCCGATCACGCCGATGACGCGGAAGGGGAGCTGCCAGGTGAAAGCGGGAATCGGAAAACCTTCTAAGCCGACACCGCCGACGAGCATCTGCAGCGAGGTCCGGATCGGCTCTTGCGGGTCGGAATAGCTCAGGCAGGCAAGCACCACCAGAGGTGTGATGATGGCGCCGAGGGCCGTTCCGCTTTGGAACATCCCGTTGCCAAGCGACCTTTCTTCAGGCTTTAGCACACGCTTCACAGTCAACACGCCGCAGGGCCAATTGCCGGATTCGAAGATGCCGAGCAGAAATCGACAAATGAGTAACATGGCAAACGACGTGGCGTAACCAGTGGCGAAGCCAACGAGCGACCAACCAAGCACGACGATTGGATAGATGAGACGCAGATTTCCCCGATCAACGATCCAACCGATGAGCAGCGCGCCAATGGCGAATGCGTAATTGAATGAACGTTCCAACTTTCCATATTCTTCATTCGACAGATTGAAATCGCGGCTCAGGCGGACACTGGTCTGATAGAGAGTCTGCCGATCCATGTAATTAAGCGTCGTCGCCAACAGCAACAGGATGCAGATAAGCCATTTCCAACCCGTGCGAATAGGCTCGGCGTGCGTCTGTTGGAGTTCGATACTCATGATTCTTTACTCTAAGCCTGTTAGCCGTGACGCGAAGGCTTTGCGCTTGGTTTCGTGGGCGCGTTAGACGCGAAGAAAGCGTTCCGCTGCGCAAAGCCTTGGCGTGACCGCTGACCGCTTCCTCGTTTGACGCTCTGCGTCGAATGTCTGCTTCGACGCTCTGCGTCGTCCAGCTAGCTCGGGACGCAGAGCGTCCATCAAGACGTTCGACGCAGAGCGTCGACGTTCGACGCAGAGCGTCAAACGAGGGGGGAGATCGCTCCGCTGCGCAAAGCCTTCGCGTCGGGGCCAACCAGTATCTAATCACCCTGCAAGCGAAGTTCGACGGTCACCGGGAAGTGGTCGCTGTAACCGCGTTCGGCCGCTTTCGCTTCCCCGAAGCGGAAGGGCTCGTTCGCTCTGAACATCCACTTGGGAGCGTAAATCGCGGCCGTCTTCGGATTGCACGACCAGCCTTTGTCGTCGAGCAGCCCGCGTGAGACGCAGATATGGTCGAACAGCGACCAATGTTTGTGGTAGGAGATCGTGCCTGGTGGTTCGCCGGCCCAATGGGCAAATAAATCCAAGGGCGTCGGGGACTCGGTGACATTTTTCACTTCATCCTCATCGCCCGATGCGTGCAACCCTTCGCGAATTGAAGGATCGCTGAATTCATCGTTGAAGTCGCCGCATAAGATTACGTCAGCATCATGGTTTGATTCCAAGATCGCTCGAAAGCGGCCGTAGCAATCGTGGGCGTAGCTCATCCGTCGGTCGGCATGGGGGTGTTCGCTTTTGCCGCCGTGGGCTTCCAGCCGGCTCGTCCAGTGGGCAGCCAGAATAATTAGCTCATTATCATTTGCTTTGATATGGCATTCGAGCGTTCGGCCGTTTGGATTCTTGGCAAACTTCAGCGTCCGATCGTGGATGGCAGGCAAGCGCGTAATCACGCCGGGAGCGAAGCGCCGGCCGGTGTTGTCGCTCTTGAACAACACATGATCGTACTTGGCGTCCGACTTGCCGTCTTTTGCTAAGCGCTCGTTCAACTCGGCCATCAGGCTGTTCAAGCAACGTTCGCTTTCAACTTCGCAAAGGGCCATAATGTCCGGGCCTCGGCCATCGTTCATTGTCAACAAGGCTTCGGCCAAATGGCTTACCTTTTCATGGAACAGCTCCGGATGATCGGCGAACCAATGTTCGGTCTTGTCGTTGCTCTTCGGATCGTGTTCGTCGTCGTAGAAATTTTCAACGTTCCAACTGCAAAACAGATAAGTGCCTGGCGGCAGTGCTTGCTTGGAGCTTGGAGTGTAGTAGTAGAGGAATAAAAATACCGCGCCGAGCAACAAAGCGACGACGACTAAGCCAACTTGCACCTGTAACGAAAGCCTGCGGAACAAGCCAAAGACTATCTCGGCAATTTGCTGGGAAGGTTCGCGCCGTTTAGCCATAGCGAAGGGTGCCTCATGAATGTCGCCAAAGGCGAGCCGAATTGTGTGAGCAATCGGGTTCTGGCATTGGGCGAACGCTCTATTTTTTTCACCCGACTGCTAACGCAGTTCGGCTCGCCTGCGGCGACTACGCGCATCCGTTCAAGATGTTACTACGATAACCGCAGAGCGCCAAACGTCCACGCGACATTTCTAGGAGACGCATCGATGCGATATCGCGGCCTGCTAACAACTTGCTTTTTCTTTATCTCCGCTTCTCTGTTTGGAGCGCCGCTGCCCAAAGAGCCCGCCAAAGGAATGCCTCAAGCGGTTTGGCAGTTCAAGTCGATCGACGCCCTTATCGAAGATTATGAAAATATTCGGCTCAAACTGAAAGCTGTCGCCAACGAAGATCAATGGCCGCCCGCGAGCGAAATCACGGCTACATTGACGAGGTTTTGGGCCGGTTGGGATAGCGCGATCGATAAATCGAAGCCGTTTGGCGGCTACCTGACTGTCGAATCGGAGGTGGCCAATAGCCGGCCCGTGTTCGTGCTTCCCATGAAAGACAAAAAGGCCGCGCTTTGGATATACCAGGTCCTGTTCGGCATCAGCGAGGTTCCGCAGAAGGACTATTACGAAGGCAAATTTCAGTTCATCGGGGAAATTCCTCTATTTCTTAGATTCCACAATGATTACGCTTACATCACCTTTGAAAATCCATCGGCCATCGCCGATGCCAAGAAGCTGCCGCTTCCCAATGAACTGATGCTGCGCGACGAGACAGCCCTAATCTCCTTAAGGCTCTATATCGAAGGCATCCCCGAGCCGGTGAAGGAAAAGGCACGGGCGATTCTTGGCGATTTCGATGAGAAAGCCCGTGTCGGCTTTACCGAAATGTTGTTCATGGGGTTCATGGGCACCTTCGATCTGAAGGAACTTTCGCAGCGGTTGCGTCTCATCGTGGATGAAGGCAAGTGGGCCTCGCTGCGTTTGGAATTCGATCGCAAGAAGGACGAGGTGGCTTTCGAATTCAATCTGACGCCGAAAAAGGAATCAAAGCTGGGCAAAGAGATTGCCGCGTTCAAACCACGGCGGAGCCATCTCGCCGGCTTGCTCGACGACCAGACGGCTCTGGGCTTACTTTTTGGTTACGGTGACTTTAGCTCATTGAAATTGCCGCTCGACAAAGCTGACGGGTTGTTGAAAGAACTTCTGGGAGAGATCGGCTTACAGGGCGACGACGAAGCACGCGGCAATCTAACGAAAGCAATCCTCAATTCGCTGCGGGTAAACGAAGCCGATATCGCCGCCGCCGTGAAAAAGTCTCCTAAGCTGGATACATATACGTTCGTGCTTGGCGCTAAACTGAATCAACCGAAGCTGCTTGCCCTGGCGCTAATGGGCTATGTACAAAAGCTGCCCAAGGAAAGGCAGAAGGCCTTCACGATCAATGCGGCCAAGATCGACAACGCCATCGACGTTCACAAGTTTTCCTGGGATGCAAAAGAGGACATCAAGAAAACATTCGGTGAAAGCGACGTTTATTTTTGCGTTAAGGATGAACTCGTTTTCGCTGCCTTTGGAACCGGGGCTCTCGACCGGTTGAAGGAGTGCGTCAAGCTTCAGCCGAAAGAAGGACCGCAGTTTCTGCTTCAGGGCGATCCTTCAAAATGCATTGCTGCGATTCGAATGCATCAACCGGAGGCGGTTTCAAAAAAATGGGCGGAGCAATTTTCGAAGCCCGGCAATGTTCGCGTCATCGAAGGCACATTTGCGGGCGGAACCGAGCTACGGCTGCGCTATGCGAGCGACATCATCCCCGTTGCGAAATGGTTGTGGATTTTGCGGTAGCGGAGGCTTTAGAAGCGTAGCGGAAGTCGTCAGACTTCCAGGGCCAGGGCGTTCAACGGAAGTCTAACGACTTCCGCTACGCTTTCCGATCGATCGCGCGCATCCGTTGAAGCATTCCGTTGTTGTTCGCCAGTTGAATGCTCAGGCCTGGGCGAGCGTTGGCTTCCAGGAGCATTGGCCCGTCGAGCTCGTCGTGGACGATGTCGATGCCGACGAAGCCGAGTCCGACCGCGCGGGCGGTCGTGCGCGCCATCTCGATAATCGCCGCCCAATCGGGAATAACTCGACCCAGCAGCCCCTCGCCGGTATCGGGATGCCGAGTGATTGACGTGGGGCCGGCGACGGCATGGAACGTCTTGCCCGTCTCCAAGTCCACTCCGACGCCGATGCCGCCCTGGTGCAGGTTGGCCCGACCGTTGGACGCCAAGGTCGGCAAGCGCAGCATGGCCATGGCGGGCGCATAGCGATAGAGGATGATGCGCACGTCGGCCACGCCGCGCGGGGCAATCCCGGCGAATGCAGGATGGGCGCGGACCCGGCGTTGCAGCAAGACGCGATCCGGATGGCCGCCGAGTGAAAACATTCCCGATAACAGATCGGAGCAATGGGAGCGCAGGCCATCCATATCGGTATGCCGGCCGTTGGCTTTCCGAAACGTTTCACCATCGCGACCGGCGATAACGACGATGCCCCGACCGCCGGAACCGCGCGCGGGCTTCACCACGAATTCGCTCTGCCCGTGCAGCAACCCCTCCAGGAGTGATAGCTCGACATGGCGCTTGATCACGCCAAAAATCAGCGGGCTGCGCACGCCGATGCGCGAGCACATCTCGGCCATCTGGAGTTTGTCGTCTACGACGGGAAAGCGCGAGCGCGGGTTGCGATCGAGAATGCACGCGGCATTGCGGCGGTTGATGCCGAGCACCCCCCGCCGTCGCAATTCCCGTAAGCCTTGCCACCAGGATAAAAGCATTGCCCTCTCCGATACACTTGCCAGAGAATCGCTTGTTTCGCGATTGGGGTCAAGACGTGACCTGATACGGCGGGCAAGAGTGGACAAGTTGGAAACTTGTCCCACGCGCGAGCGAGTGGGATAAGCTTCCATCTTGTCCCAAGTGTGCTGGCTCAGCGGAGCGCGTTCGGCGGGCAAGAGTGGACAAGTTGGAAACTTGTCCCACGCGCTGGCGCTGGGATAAGTTTCCAGCTTGTCCCAAGTGTGCTGGCTCAGCGGAGCGCGTTCGGCGGGCAAGAGTGGACGAGTTGGAAACTTGTCCCACGCGCTGGCGCGTGGGGTAAGCTTCCAGCTTGTCCCAAGTGTGCTGGTTCAGTGGAGCGCGTTTCGGCGGGCAAGAGTGGACAAGTTGGAAACTTGTCCCACGCGCTGGCGCGTGGGGTAAGCTTCCAGCTTGTCCCAAGTGTGCTGGTTCAGTGGAGCGCGTTCGGCGGTCAAGAGTGGACAAGTTGGAAACTTGTCCCACGCGCTGGCGCGTTGGCAGACGCATCCGAAGAACATCACGCAAACAGACCATTTCGTCTTCCTCGGCGACGCGTCTGGCTAGAATGTCATTTCGGCGAAGTGTATGGCGTTCAGCGATTCGTTATAGGAATCACAATTATGCGTTTACTCGTGTTTTACACGGCCTTGGTCATCTCATGTTGCGTCGAGGCAGCCGCGCTGGCCGATGATGACTCCGACAAGCTGGCTCGCGCTGGCGCAGCGCTGAAGCGTGCCGATAATCAAGAGGCTCTCAAGGCGGCCGACGAAGCAGTGAAAGCAGATCCCAAAAGTGCAGAGGCTCACTACCTGCGTGGCGAAGCCTACTCGCGGTTCCGCAAGCACAAGGAAGCCATTGACGATTTCTCGAAAGCGTACGAGCTCGACAAAACGTTCGGCGTGGCGATCAATCAACGCGGCGGCGAGCGCTTCAAGATGGGCGACATCAACGGGTCATTGGAAGACTTCGAGGCCTATATCAAGCTGGAGCCGAAAGCGTACGACGATCACTGGCGCTATGGCATCTCGCTCTATTATGCACGCCGGTTTGCCGAAGGGGCGAAGCAATTTAAAGCAGGCGAAAAAGCGTTTGGCAACGACGTCGAGAATGCCTTTTTTCATTATCTCTGCATCGCACGGCTCGATGGGGTCGAAAAGGCTCGCCAGGGGATTCTGAAAATCGGGCCGGATAGCCGGGTACCGATGATGAAAATCTACGACCTGATCCAAGGCAAAGCGAAGCCGGATGATGTGATCGAGACAGTTGAAAAGGCGAAGCTCAAGGCCGAGGGAAAGCATGAGGCGCTCTTCTATGCGTATCTATATATCGCCTTGAATTACGAAGCGGAAGGCGATGACAAGCGGTGTCGAGAGTATCTGAAGTTGGCCGAGAAACAGCCGATAAGCCATTACATGTGGGACGTGGCCCATGTTCATCTGCTGCTGTTGGATAAGAAGTAAAGTTCGTTAGCCTTGTAGTGGAATTTTCAGCAAACTATTAGCGAGCCGAGAACGTAAAGTAAGCGGCTGGAGAAAAGCGCTGAAAGCAGCTATGCCAGTCGCTCATCGTGAGCGACCGGAGAAATTGGCGGAAAACTCACTCCGGTCGCTCACCCTCCTGGCTCGCCAGACCTCAGCGCCGGCTCGCCAGACTTCCGCTAACTGAGACTAAGTCGAGTTTTGATTGCACACCCACTTCGATATAAAAAGAAGTTCGCTCGCTTCATCTCGTCGAGAGCAGTTATGGATCAGCCGAAAGGGCCTTCCTGGAAAAATCCAGCGGCCGGCAAACCACTGAACGCTTCGCGAAAATCCTGGCAACCGAGCGCCAAGCCGAAGGTGCCAAAGGCCAGCGATCCGAGGACGCGCTTTCGCAATCGCTTGCTTGGCGCCGGCATCACCGGTTCTCTGTTGATTGCTCTGGTCGTCGTGGTCATTTGGCTCTGGCGCCCGCCCAAGCAGCCGGCGCTCATTCTCGTCGCGCCAGATTCCACCGCGGCTCTCAGCGCTCCGCCGAACGTCTACAGCGCGAATGGCTCGAAAGAATTCGCGGCGTGGGCAGCGCAAAGCAAAGAGCACCCGCATATCATCGATGCCGATTGGAAAACGGCGCTGAGCAAGGTGAATCAGAAGAGCGTCATTCTCTGCTTCAGCGGTCAAGGCGCCGTCGATCGGGATGGCCCCTATCTCTTTCGCGATGGCGCCAAGGGCGAACGGTTGCCGGTGAAAGAAATCCTTCAACGGCTGGCGGAAGTTCCGGCCGAAAAGCAGAAGCTCCTTATTTTCGATGGGCGCAAACAACGGCCGACTGGGCGCAGGGTTTCCTGCACAACGATTTTGCACGCGGTTTGAAAGCGCTGAATGCCGAGATTGAAAAGATTCCCAATTTGATCGTGATCGCTTCGAGCGATGACGATCAGCGTTCGTGGCAATCCGAGGAATGGCGACAAACCATCTTTGGCCACTTTCTGAATCAAGGCGTTCGCGGCGCGATGGGTCAGGATCATCCGCGGATCACTGCCGCGTTGCTGTTCGATTACCTCAAGACTGAGGTCGGCAATTGGAGCCGGGCCAACCGCGATGCCGAACAAGTGCCGATTTTGCTTCCAACGGCATCGGGAAAGGAACGCGCTGAAAAATTTGAAATCGCCAGCATCGACCCGGGCGCCTATCGAGCGCCGGCGGCTTCAGCGGCGCCGGGGACAAGCTTTACGATACCGAATGACCTGCGGGGCGCCTGGGAAAACGCTCAGAAAATAAGTCAACGCAGTCCACCGCCCGAGACCGCTGATCCAGTCGCTTGGCGCGCCTATCTCGATACCATCCTGCGCTGGGAGTATCTGGTGCGGGCCGGCGCGGGCACGGACGCCATTCAGCAACAAGCGGAAGCCCTTGATCGCGATCTTTCGCGCAATCTTTTCGATACCGATCCTTCGTGTCTGGCTAACTCATTAGCCGTCGCGCCGGCCTTCGGCATTGCCCCTGCAGAAATGGATAAGGCCCGCTTCCGCGAGCTTTGGAATCCGCTTCCCGGAAAGAAACCTGAAGAGGTGTGGAAGGCGTTGGCCGACGGCGCTCGGGCGAGCCAAGGAGAGAACGGCGTAACCTTGTTGCGTCTCCAAGCGGCACGTGCGGTGCTGGACGTTTTACAGCAGCCGGAGAACGGCCCGACGGCGGAAAATCTAGACCGCGCCGCCCAAATGCTCGCTGTTGTCGATGGCAGTCAACCTCGGCCAATCGAAACGCACGTGTTGCTGATGCTCCAGCGCGACCTCGATGCCGTCAAACGGCCGGAACCCGCTTTGCTCCTGCGTGCCCTTCGACTTCGAATTGAGGCCGAGCGCATCGCCTGGGTAGCCGGCGCCAAAGACAGTTACGGCTATGCCGACCAGGCCTATCGCTGGATCGAGCAATCGTTGCAGCAAGCGGACAGCGACCGCCGCATCGGCGAGGATCTTCTATTTGCGGTGGACAAGCCATCGTGGGACAAAGCGACCGGCTACTTCAAGACGGCCGAGGAAAAGTACAAGCAGTGCGACGTCGATGCGCACACCGCCGCTGCTGCTTGCAGCGCTCGCGATGTCGCCTTATCGCGACTCCCCTATTACGCCCGTTGGTTGGCGGGCTACCGGGGAGCGCTGCCGTCAAGTGAAATCGAACGCCTTTTGACGCTCGTCGAACGAATGGCCGGCGAAGCCCATCTTTTGGGTGAAACGTTGAAAGATGTGCCGGCGAGCCCACAAGCGAAATTGCTTGAGCTCAAGAACTTAACAGGCACTCTGAAGGCGGAATGGGCCGAACTCGAACGGGCGTTTGATGCCGACACCGGCAACCTGACCGGGACGGCCCTTCCTTCCAACTGGCACGCCATTGAAAGCGCTTTGAGCGTGCCGTTCATGCCGGTCGAACGCCGCACTAAATTGCTGGTCGATCAACGATCGATTTCCCGCCAATTGAATGAAAAGAGTCAGACGCAGAGCAGCGCTACGGCCGCTACTCCTTGGAATGCCCGCGAAATGGCTCAACGACAAGGACGCATGGCGACTGCCTTGCTCGGCGAACGCTGGGTTGAGGACACGGATGCCCGCGCGGCGCCCCTCGGGGTATGACATTAGCACATTTCGGCGAATTGAAGCAGCAGATCATGCAACCAAGCGCGGGGGCCTGGTGGGATTCGCTCCGCGACGCCGGAAACCAAATCGGCTGGCATTTTCGAGAAATCGCCCCACGCATCACCGCCGATTTGAACGAAGCGGATCAAGCCAATCTGAAGCAGGTTCCCGGTTTTCTGAGCCGGGCCAGCCATATCTCTCGGCTTCTCGATAGCCAAACCTCAATGGCCGGCAACCGCTCCGCGCTTGCCGATGAGCGCCGCTTTTGGACGCACGAGCTGCTGCTCTGGCAGGCACGGCGTACCGCTGCCGACGGCTGGGCTTCCCTGTTCAACGGCGCGGTCGCCAAGCCCTATTGCGAAGAAGCGGGCATGCGTTACGCGCAAGCGGCTGAAAAATTGATCCTCGCCGGCAACGCCAACCTCGAAAGCAGCGAGCGCAAGCGGAAACTGGCCGACGTTGCCACCACGCGCAGCACACTTGTCGCGCGAAGTTTCGATCTCCGCTGGGACAAGATCAAAGACCTGACGGAAGACCGCGAATGGACGGTGGACTACCGCGTAGCGCCGTTGGGCAACATGCCACCCGCTTATCCAATGTTGCGGATCGAACCTTTGAAGAGTCCGCTGCAATTGAGCGATGACACGTTGCTAGCACGTCTGCCGATGGCCATCAACATCGAAGGGATAGCGCCGTTGCAACAGCGCCGGCTTCCCTTTGTTTTCACCAAGCTGCGCAGCGACCCGGCAGCCGGAGTGGTGCATGTCGATCTTCTTTATCGCGGCCACGTTTTCGATATGTCTACCCGCGCATCGCTCAACGATAAGCCGGACATTCAATGGGTCTACGCCCCGCCGGCGGGCAAAGCTCGCTTCGCCATTGCCGGCCGAAAGAGCTGCGCCAGGGCGGCGTAGCGCTGATTGTCGATCGCACACTCAGCATGAACGATCCGGTCGTCGCCAACGGCCCTCGAAAAATAGAAGAGGCGATCAAAGCCATCGAGGAAGTGCTGGCCCAACTGCCCGAAGACACCATGCTCAGCATCGGCTCATTCCATGGAAACGACGCGGGCAAAGTACGGTTTGACTGGATCGTCGAACCGATTCGCTGGAACGAAACGGCGGTGCAGAAGAAAGACATCATCGCCGCCGTCCGCAAGATCGCGCCTCCGAACGACGCCACGACGACGCCGTTGGCTGACATGATGGTTAAGTTAATCGAAGGAAAACTGGGCGACGCGTTTCCAAAGAAATTCGCCGGCTTTCGCAACATCGTCGTTCTCACGGATGGAGACGACACCATCTCCGCTGATGCCAATGATGTGAGCAAGCCGGGCCGGGAAGTCGTCCGCGCACTCAAACGAAGCGAACAAGATATCGGCTTGCATATGATTCTCTTCGGCCTTAGCGCGGCCGAAAGCAAGAATGCCATCGCCCAGTTCAAGCCGATTGAAGACGAGGAAAGTCTCGATAACCCGGGCGTGATCTGGTCGGGCATCGAACAACGCAAAAAGCTCGTGGAAGCTTTGCGCGAATCGATGCTGCCGAAAGTTCAGATTGTGCGAGGCGCGGAGAATGGCGAACGCCTCCCCAAAGGTTTGCCCATTTCGCTCCCCAGTGAAGGGTTCCTGCACTTCACCAAGCCGCCTCTGGATTGGGGAACTTATCAAGTGCGCAGCCCTCGGCTCGCGCAAACGGCTGCACCTGGAGCCGGGCGACCGCGTGTTGTTGGACATGCGCCGCGACGAGGGCAAGCTCGACCTGCGCATTCCCCTTTATGCAGATGTTATCTCGGACGTTCCCGCCAATCTCCGCAGCGATAGCGCCGACGGGCGTATTCAGCTAACGCTGCCCAAAAATTCGCTCACCAACAAGGGGGCGAGCAACGATCTTCAAATCGTGGCAACCTTGGAGAAAAAGTCTCAGGGTCGAGAGGAAGAGTTGCGCGTGGAAAGGCCTTGGTTTGTCTGGTTTGAAGTGACGCCCCGGAACGCCGCCGATGGCGACCGGCCTCGAAGCATTCGCATCGACAACCTGAAGGAGCGCATTGCCCCCGCATGGGAGATCAACGTCGAGTCGTGGGTAGCGGCCGCGGGCAAAAACGATTCCTATTCTCATCCGGCGGCGCCTGCCGTGAACGCCTGGTGGGTCGATGTCTTTCCCGGCGATGCCCATCGCATCACGATCACGAAGCTGGAATCGCTCGACCAGGAATTCGGCAAAATCGACAAAAACGTTACCATTGATAGGAGCAAGGCGAGCATCGATGACATTCGCATTGATGGCAACTATCTCTATGTCCGGGCGACCCACGAACAGGATAACCCGATCGTCGTACGCGTTCAGGGGCTAAAGAAAGACGAGCAGCGTTTAAGACTTGGCGAGATGCATCACTGGTATACGAAGGCGAACAAATACATGGCGCGTTTCGGCCCGATTGACCCGGCTGATATGACACGGCAGGTGACCTTTCAGTTTTACACCCTGGAAAGTTTGAAGAAGGAAAAGGCGTCCAGCCACGCCCGCCTCGATCCCGATAAGCCGGAGCCAAGCACCCGCGTGCGCGACAAACTGCCGCGTATTAAGGAAGAGGATTGATAGAAGATAGTCCCCTTTTCGGACTACGAAAGGCGAGAGTTGATATTGGCGAGCCGGGAGCGTCAGCGACCGGAGAAAGCACGGAGGATCTGGATAAAAGCAATTGATCCAGTGGCTGACGTCAGCGATTGAGGTACTAGGTTGCTTATCCAAGCGAACTCATCGTGCATGAGTCAAGTTTTAGATAAGCGCCCAACCAGCGAAAACTATTTAGCCACGGATGGAACACAGAACGAACACGGATAAAATCCAAGAACTTTCATAGGCGGGTCGAACGAGTACGTCATCGGATATTTAATTTATCCGTGTTTGGTCCGTGTTTCATCCGTGGCTGACGGATTTCGCTTTGACATTGGCTGTTTCGTGCTTAGAAACTTCTCATTGGTCAGAGGCAGAGTCTCGCTAGTTTTCAGTGTTTTCTCCGGTCGCTGCCGCAACGATTGGAGTATTGCCTTCAGGGTTTTCTCCGGTCGCTCGCGCTCCCGGCTCGCTAAAACCGCCATTATGGGAGTGCAAAGTTGTCTGAATCCCGCAGGCCGCAAGATAAATGGCGACACGCTGCCGGGCAATCGAGCGCGCGTAGCGGCGCCGCTGTTTCCGCTGGCAAGCCGCGTACATCGAGGCTCTTTCTCGGCGCCTTGCTATTGGCGGCATTAGTCGGCGTGGTCGTCGGCCTGTTGTCGTTCTTCCGCTCTGCGCCGAAGCCAATTTTTCTCAGCATTGCCGTGACGGAATATTCCGACCGCAATTTTCCGGTGAACGCATTTGCCCAGCAAGACAGCGAAGCATTGCGGCAGCAGTTTGGAACGGACAGCGTACAGGCTTTCCAAAGTCAGGAGCGCGATCTCATTCTGCGCGAGCTAAGCCAGCTCGAAGCACGCAGCCGAGGAGCGGACAGCGGCCGGCCGATCATCATTCACCTCTCCGCCAATGCCTTCGTCTACGATGGGGTCGTTCAACTAATTCCAGGCAACGGCCAGTCTGGTTCCCCGGCCACTTGGATTCGTCTCTCGGAAGTGGTTGATCTCGTCAAGCGCATCGCCGGCCATCGATTGTTGCTGCTCGATCTACGGCCTGTCGTCGACGCTCGGCTCGGCATCCTTGGTGATGATCTGCCCGACGCGGTGAAGGAACTCTTCGATACCTTCGAACAGGCGAACGATCTGCCGTTTCAGGTGTTGATTGCCTGCGGTCCGCAGTCCACCCCCGTCGTGATGCGCGAACTGAAGCGGAGTGCGTTTGGTTGGTTCCTCGAACGGGGTTTGGCCGGCATCGCTGACGGTTGGAATAGCGCCCGCAACAAAGATGAACGCATCGCACCGCTGGAATTGATGACCTTCACGCGCGATCAAGTTGCGGGATTGAGCGGGAAGTTGAATCAGAGCGAGATCCCGTTTATACGAGGGCGGGATCAGGAAATCGTAGTCGCCGCCGTTCCGCAAGGCGGGGCTAAGCCAGCGCCTGCTGCGGAAGAAGCCGAAGTTTATCCCGCTTCGCTGTTGGCTTATTGGCAGGAGCGCGATCGCTGGAATGATACAGGTTACGCCCGCCGTCTGCCGCGCACATCACGACAGCTCGAAGCGGCATTGATGCGGGCGGAATCGCAATGGCTTGGCGGCATCGAAACGGAGAAATGGCAGCGCGAACTCGACGCGGAAGTTCAGCAGCTTCGAGCGGTCAAGCAGCGCTTTCCCGATCCCGTTCCCCCGATTCGTTCCATCGCAGCGGCGCAGAAGCGCGGCATCGCCAATCTCCGCGAAGCCGAGGTCGCCCTTGCGCCGCTGATCGACAAAATCAAAGCAACGCCCAGCCCCAAGATGGAAGACATGGCCGAGTTTCAAAAGTTACGCACCGCCCTGCGTGAAAAGCCTCTCGACGCCGCAGCGGTTGCATCGATCATATATGATGTAGCGCTCGATCGCCGCGAACCGACGGTCGAACAATTGAAACAATTGGTTTTGGCGCTCCAAATCGCTCCGGATGCATCGAAATTTGTCGATTCATCTGTCCTTCGGATGTTGACCGAAGTGGAACGGAACCGATTGAAATTATGGGAGCCTGAGCAGGGCACGATTTCGCTGATTCTGCTGACCAGCCAGTCAGCGGAGCGAGCCGTCGCTGTTGATGGCCGTGCGCTTCCCTGGTTGCAGAAAGAGCTTCAGGAAGTTGATTCCATGCGCCGGCAGGCGCTGGTGGCTCTATTGCAGGCCGAGTCCGATGAACGGGCGAACGCTCGTAGGCAGCTCGAACGCTGCCGGCAACGTTATGATGCGCTTGCCCTTGCCGGCAAAGCCTTGGAAGATGCCTTGCGCGAGCGCGATGAAACGCTCGGATTTCTTGCGGGATGGGCAGGGTTTGAGGCTTCGGACGGGCGACGGCAAGATGAACTCGATGCGTTATGGAACAGTATCGTGAGCGAATGTCGTGAGCTGTTGCCCCTCTTGAAGCCGCCGGGTGAACCGGCGCTGCCCGATGCCCAGCTCCTGAGCAATAAAGCCAATGACTTGCGACACCGGCGGGAACAAATGCTCGAACTGGTGAAGGGAGACCCGACTGTTTCAGCAGCCGCGTTGCCTCACTTGCTCGCTTGGCCTTTCTGGAAGGGCGAACAGCGGCAGGAACTGGCAAACCGCACGCGCTCGGGCGGCTTGGTCGCCGTGCAGCAAGCGCTGCAAGATACAGGCGCCAAACCAGGTGAGGTTGCCGAGTTGCCGCCAGCCAATCCAATCGCCGTCAATAAACATGCGTTTCGGCGAGCCCGCCAGGCCATTGACATATTGCTCCTGGCGGATGACCCCGAAGCGAACAAGCTAAATGCTCGATGGAATGCGCTGCCCAAAACAGCGGAGGCACGGGAAATGGCCGCACTGGGCACTTCCATTTCACGGCAGTGGAGCGAACGTCTGCCCGAACGCTATCGACAATCGAAAACCCTGGACGAGCAAGCGCGCATCGGCTGGGCGATTCATCCGTTCGATTACTCGGCCATTCCGCGATCGGGCGACTCCGTGCCTCGGGATGCCGCTGGCGAGTTATATCGCAGGCAGCAAAAAGACTTTGCCTCTTGGATCGGCGAGTTTCGCGATCAAGCCGACGCCGCCGCCCTCGGCAAAGTCGAAGGACTCGGCGCCGCTCGCTTGGCGCGTGCGTTGCAAGAACTCGCCCGGGAACAATTGGGCTGGAACCCTTGAGCTCGCAAATGATTCTGGCGAATTGATGAACCGAGCATGGGTCCCGTCTTACCCTCCCCCTGGCTTTGCAGGGGGAGGGCAGGATGGGGGCAGTGCGTCTCGCCCATAAACGATTCTCGGCACTCGAAGCCGTTCCCCCCACCCTGCCCTCCCCCCGCAAAGCCGGGGGGAGGGTGGGAAGGGAGAACTCCGGATTTACCAGTAACGGTTCGCGCACCCCGTCGCGCGAGATTGTCTTTGATTTATCTGCTTAGGCAGTCTCTAAGGAGAAGGTGATGAAGACACGAAGACGTAAACCGCATGGGTTGATGGCTGCGCTCTTTCTGATGGGCGCGGCAGGCCTTGCTTCCGCCCAGAACCAACGGACGTTTGTCTTTAGCAGCGACCCCGATCAAGTGAAAGATCCCAAGAGCGTCTTCGAATGTAGGCCCAACACGCCGGAGACGCGTTACCTCTTCGTTCGCAATCCAAAGGGCGACCGCGCGACCTACACGGTCGAACTGCGGGATGGCAAAGGCCGAACGGTTATCGCTTCCGGCAAGATCACCTTGGAAAAAGATCAACAGGCTCGCCTGAAGTTGGAAAAAACACCGCCTCCCCCCCCGCCCAAAACCGCTGTTGCTCCCGTGGTAGTCGCGGCTCCTGCCGCTCCGGCAGCGCCGGTGGCCGAGCCACCGCCGGGTGTTGCTCTCAAGCGCGAGGCCGACGGCCAATTCCGCTTCACGCTTCGCCTGCTCGACGAGCAGGGCAAGCCCGTTCTCGGCAATCAGAATATCCCGATTGAAAGCACGATCGCCGTCGAACTGGACCAGAAGCTGTCTTACATCGAACAGCCTTCAATCGCCATTACGCGCAATGGGGACGCACGCAAGCTTGAGGTCACAGTCAAGTCTTCCAAGACATTCAGCGGCCCGCCTGCTGTAGTCGAGTTGGCTTTCCCGCCGCAATCTTCGCTGCGAACCGATGCGCTTCGATCCGGCGCCTATCGCCGAACCATTGAAGGCCCCGAACAGACTGTGAAACTGCAAGCGAACGACCTTCCCGTAGTTGATGGCGCGGAAGAGCGCGTCCGCTTTTCGATCACCGTCGATGGCTATGCCCGCGCCTTTATCTACGAACCCGATTTCCGTCGCACCGCCGATCAGGCGTTGCTGACGGCCGTGCAAACCCCCGCCGTCCGCGTGCTTCCCTTGGGCGCCGAACGGCCGGTTCTATCGATCAGCGCCAAGCCGGGAGACAAATACCCCGTCCGCATCGAAACGGACAATACCCCAGCCGGCGCGAAGCTCTTGCTTCGGCTCGACCGTTCGGGAACAGGCACCTTCAGCGAAGCGGATGAGGTCATCACCTTGCCGAGCCCGCGTGAAGAGAGCGTTTACTTGGATCCGCAAGGCGAGGATGAATCGATCTCCGTGAATTTCCGTGTAGCCGACTGGGTTTACCGCCTCGACACACGCGCTCTGCGTGGCAAGCACGAACTGCAAGGCGTAATCGTCGATGGCGCTCGCGACTTGGCCAAGTTCTCCTGCTTTCTCATTCTGGACGACACGCCTCCCGAAGAGCTCGCATTCGGCAAACTCCCAGCTACTCATGTTCGAGGCACGCCGCTGCTCTTGACCGCCTCGGCCCGCGAGCCGGAGACTTCCATCAAACAGGCGACGTTCTTCTTGGGTGAGCCGGCCGATGGCAAACTGCCGGATGTGAAGGCAAAGGGAAATTTGGTCGACGCCAACATCGGGCTTTGGAGCGCGGAATTGCCCGTCCCCGATAAGAAGGGAATCATTGAAGTCGGCGTGCAATTTGTGAACGAGACAGGATTGACCGCTGTAAAGACACAGAAGATCGAACTAGTTGACCCGCCAGTGCCTGCGGCCACGATTGAAGGGATCGTTGAACTTGGCGGCCGGCCACAAGCGAAAGTTGGCGTATCGCTGCGCGATGGCGACGGCAAAGAGAAGGGCGCTGCGATCACCGATGAAAAAGGCGCCTTTAAATTCGAAGGCCTTCCCGCAGGCGCTTATCGCATTCTTGCCGCCCGTCCCGACTCCGGCATGGGCACCAAAGGCGACGCCGCCGCTTCGGCTATCCTCGGCAAGACGACCAAAGTGAGCATAAGCCTGTCGCGGAAACCATGAAGGTTTTCGTTTAGCGTTTTCGACGTGCATTAGAAAGAAATACCCGTTAGCCGCGACGCGGAGGCTTTGCGCAGCGGAGCGCTTTCTTGCCGAAAGCGCTCCGCTGCGCAAAGCCTCCGCGTCGCGGCTAACGCTCTAGATGCGCAAAATCTCACCGTATTCCCCACACATAGACCGCCAGCGCTGCGACCGCCAAAACAATGACGCCCAGCACGACATATCCAAGTTTTGTCTTGCTTCGATAAGCGGCATCCAGGGCGAACGCTTCGTCCGTCCAGGTGACGAAGCCCTGGGTGCTTTCCACTTTCTTGAAGAACTCGTGCAGGAATAACGCTTCGCTCGTGCCGCTTTCGGTGGCAGTGAGATAGCAGCCGCCGTAGACCGGAATCTCATCCACGCGCGGCATCATGGCTCGAGCAATTAGGCGGGCGATGTTTTGCGAGCGTGCGCTCACGGCCGCCAAAAACTGGAAGAGGCCTCCGTTCGTGCGCGTCGCTTCATCTGCCGTTTCGACGTTCGGAGTTTCGAGCCGAAAGAGCTTGAAAACCCAGTAGGGAAGCAGGCTGCCGAAAATCCACTGCGCGCCGGCTTCGATCGATTCGGCGCGGAACTCGGTTTCAGATCAGGATTAAGCGGAAAGCTCTTTCCCAGACGCTGCTGCCGACGTTCGACGCCAAAACGCCGGATGAACTCCTCGCCGCCGGACAACGATTCCAAGTCGGCGACGAGAGCGTAGACTGGAAAACGCAGCCTCATGGCCTCCATCGCATTCGCCAGATCTTTTTGAGCGACCAGGCCGAGCTGCTCGGCGCTTTCGTCGCGCTCGGCGGCTGCAACCGAGACAACCGTCACGGCGCCATTGATCGGGCAAAGAGGCCAGCGCGATCGCGCCAGCAACGAGCAGAAGTAGTGCATCCTCGCGGTTGTTCGTTCGACTTCGCGAGCATTCTGCAGAATGGAGGGACCGCTTTGCTTCGTTGAACCCTTATCGCCACTGAAGCCGGCGCCGGAAGAAAGAACGCGGATCTGGTTCTTCTCGTCGTCGGTCAACGACCGATTCATTTCGCGCGCATTGCGGATGATCTGTTGCACTTGAGCGATCGCGCCCCCGCCGCCGCTGCCACTCTGGCTCATGCCGATCGACTTGTCCATGCCGATGGATTTATCCATCGCCATGCTCGGCATCGCCGCCATTGATTCGCTCATCGAAGGCCCATCGCCGGCGTAACCGTCCTGAATTCCAAGTAAGCTCGCGCCGGGACAGGTGAGATAAATCGCGTCGCGGTTGGCATAGGGCGCAAGGGGCAGCGCTCGAAGGACGCGCCTTGAACCGTCAGCCCCCGAGGCAGCGACGTAAACAGGCTTGCTTCACCCGCCTGCGGTTGACCGAGCACGAGATAAACGGGGGTGTCGCCGATGCCGATGCCGGCCTTTTCGAGCGCTTGCTTGATGCCGTCCCAGGCTTCTTCGATGTCCGGAAAGACGGAGACCGCATCGCCCGGCTGTAGTAGTTTCCAGAGCCACCATGCTTGCCAGGCAAGGAAATAGACGAGCAGAAAAAGAATCGACAACCAGAACGGCCGTAGCCAAACCGGTCCATCGATATTGATGGTCACCGCGAAATGTTTCTGGATGAACCAAAGCCCCGCGGCGATGAGCGCGATTACCAGGAAATGCAGCGTCCACAATACGCCTGGCGATAGCCTCGGCCTAATGAACATCGGCGCAATCAGGCCGCCGACCCAGTTCAGGACATTGCCGACGATAGCAAGAGGATTCATCCAGCGTTCCTTTAGCGTAGGAGCGTGACGAGCAGGAACGTCGCCAGCGGAACGATCAGCAAAAGACTCAGGCTGAAAGTCTTAACCATTTTCTGATAGCCATCTATGCCCATCAGCAGCGGAACGTTCGATTCGGGCGTCTTCTCGGGAACGGCCGGGAGCTCTTTGCCCATTCCTTTGCTGGCACGGGAGCGCGCAGCGCTTACCCATTCGCGCAGCTGTTCCGGACGCTCGCCCAGTTCTCCGCGAAAACCAAGCAATACGCAGAGCAGAAAGGCTTCTTGGGCATCGCCACTGCCGGGAATGCTCTCGGCCAAGCGAGCCTGCGACCAGAAGTTGCTGTAGCGGATATTGGTCTGAAAAAGCGCTTGTTCGAGCTTGTTTTCATCCCATTCGCGCTGCCAAGTCGAGTCGATGAACATCTCATCCAGCCAACAGGTGAGGGCATAGCGAGCGCCCATGAAACGGGAACTATCCATCGAAGCGAGCGGATCGACGCCGCCACCCCAGGGCGGCGGTTGATTGGGATTGCCGAGCATCCCCTTCAGCGCTGCCTGCTCCACGGCCAAGTGCGGCCGTTCCCCTCGGCCCAGCCGTTCTTTCAACTTCAAGCCATGCAGCAGCACGGGATAGACGTTTCGTGCGAGTTCTTCACGCATAGGTATTCCGTAGCAAGTGGCTGGTCCGGCCGACTTCAAATGATTATATGACGGGCGGGTCGATCGCCCGTTTGCAGAACGCGGAGCGATAGATCGGCCGGCCTTCTTTGCGAAACTTGCGTTCAAAGTTGGTGAGGTAATCGAACTCGTCTTTGGCGTCGGTCGCTTCCCGCGCCGGCACGGCTTCAAATAGAGGCAGGCCCTGCATGATCGTCATCATCACATCGTGGTAATCTTTTACATCGGTCACCAGATGGAACATTCCGAATGGCTGCAGAATGGCGGCGACAACTGCCGCAAATTCTTTGGTGAACAGCCTTCGCTTGTGATGCCGTTTCTTCCACCAAGGGTCGGGAAAATAGACGTGCATCGCCTGGACGGAATTTGCCTTCACCCGATCACGGAGCAGAACCAGCGCATCGGCACAGGCGAGCTTTACGTTTGGCAACGGCCGGGCGGCGAGTTTCGTGGCCGCGTAGAGCTGATACTTCCGGACAATTTCGATGCCGAAGAAGTTCATCTCTGGATTCGCTGCGGCTGCGTTAGTCAGAAATAACCCTTTGCCGAAGCCGACCTCGATCTCGACCGGGTTGGCGTTGCCGAATACGGCTGGCCAGGCGATGCCGGGCGCCTGGTGATCGCGAGGCACATCCGGAAACAGAAAAGGGCTCAGCTCTTCAATCGAAAAGCGACGACGGGAACGCAACGCGGTTCGATCCTTCAGTAAATTTCATGCGGTTCAACTGCGAGATTTTTGGGCTAAACGCACATTTCCTCGTAGCGTTCGGCCGTTTTAACGGCGCCAGGGATCGGCACCCCGATTACACAGAGATTGCAAACCATGGTTGAGCCGACGTAGCCCTGAACGTCGAATTCCATCTTACGGCGATCGACTTTCAGTCCTTTGCCGATCAGCAGCAGGCGATCGCCGGGGTGAACCGGCGATCGGAAGCGGGCGTTTTCGATGCCGCCCAGGCCGAGGTAGCCATCGAACAACACGCCGTAGGTGATGGTGTAATAGCTGACCATCTGGGCAGCCGCTTCGCACATCAGTACGCCCGGCAGAATGGGGAAACCCGGCATATGCCCAGCTACCCAGAATTCGTCGTCCCGACAATCCTTGTAAGCGGCAATCAGATGCTGCTTGCGGTCGAGATGGACGATCGCATCAATCATCCGCATTCCGTACCGGTGCGGATTGACCGCTTCGATCGCATCAGCGTCCGCAACGAGTACGTCGGTATCGATTCGGCTCGGATCGAGAATCGTGATTGGAGGCATACGGCAAATCCCTTAGCCCATGACCTGAGCCACCGCTTGTAGACCGGTCGGCTTCGCATCAGGTGAATTACAGTGGATCCATCAACTGCTTGCAGGCACGGCGATCCGCTCGCCGTCCCCTCGTTCCGTCTCTGCTGTCTTATTTGTCTGAACGGAGTTTCCAAGCCAATTCAGCGCAACATGCCGCTTTTTCATTGGTAGTTTGCATAGGCTACCATTGACGGCGAGATTCTGTCAAGCGGGACCGAACGCGCGGTTGATGAGAGACAAATAGATCGACCCAGGTTCCGAGATCGCGATTGCTCCACCAGTCGAGTCTTGCGATCGCCGCGCGAATCGGGACGAACCATATTGATGAGTTGCCATGCAAGCCGCGGCAGCGCGACGATGTCTGCATCCTCATCCCTTAGAAGACACCGCCGATTCCACAGACAACTCGACTTTGCCAACTATGAAACCAACCGACTGTACTTGCGCGACAGCCAGTCGTATCGCCTCTTCCAGGGACGGGGCTTCCCGGTCGAAATGGATCCAGGCCACTTCATCGCAGCAAGTCGGCGTCGCGTCATCGCAACCAGCCACAAAGAGCGCATTTGCTTGATCGTCGTCAATTTCTGCTACGCCCTTCAAAACAACATCGAATTCATAAGTTTGCATGTGCATCTCTCAGAAAGGGCTCTAGTGTGGACAAGCGGACACACGACGGCGAATATAATCGGCATGGTGTTCGGGCACCCGCGGCGTACTGTAAACCGTTACGATACATCCTCTTCGCACGCGCACTGGGCAGTACAACCGTCCCCAAGCATGGGCGCGGGGACCCGATTTAACTATTCTCCAGCCTGCCGCAAGGGCTTCACCCACCGCAGCCCGGATATGCTTGTTTGGATGATCGTTCATCTTGAGCCCTAGTTTACACCGCCTTTTGCATTTCTATCAAAAAAACATTACGCTGTGAATCCGTGGCTTGCCTAGCTGGGTTTGCAGGAAGAGAGTCGCAAACCCGGAATTTCTGCTCGCCAATATTACTTAGGCGCGGACGTTGAACGACCGCGCGTATCAAGGAGCCCGTTTTGCCATCGACCCGCGCTGTCTCTCGTTCTATCGTTCGCTATCCCGAAGTCCGTTCCGCGCAAGATTTCGTGACGGTGGAGGAACCGCTCGAAATCCGGATTGACGGCGAGCCGCTCGCGGTGACGATGCGCACTCCCGGCCACGATGAGGAGTTAGCGGCCGGCTTTTGTTTCACCGAGGCAATCATAGCCTCTCCCGATGATTTGGAACGCGTCGAACTCTGCGCGCTAGCCGACTATGGCAACGTCGTTCTTGTAACGCTTTCGGAGGATGCTCGACGCGAACGCTCCGCCCAAGTCAGGTCCGGCCGGCGCGAACTCTACCTCTCCAGTTCATGCGGCCTATGCGGGACGCAAACGATTGACCGCCTCCAACGCACCATTAAACCTGTTCAATCAACCATGGCGATTGATCGGGCCGTGCTGTCGGCGTTGCCGCAAAAGATGAGCGATGCCCAGGAAACCTTTGCACGAACGGGAGGCCTGCATGCCGCCGCGCTCTTCCATGCCAACGGGGAAATGCGTCTTCTGCATGAGGACGTCGGACGGCATAACGCAGTGGACAAAGTCATCGGCGCGATGCTGCTGAGCGGCCAGCTTCCTTTGGCGCAATCGATCTTATTGTTATCCGGACGGATCAGTTTCGAGCTCGTGCAAAAAGCCGCCATCGCGGGCATCCCTTTCATTGCCGCGGTCGGTGCGCCATCGAGTATGGCGGTTGATGCCGCCGAGCGCTTCGGTATTACACTCGTCGGCTTTCTGCGCGGCGAGGGGCAGTTCAACCTCTATAGCGGACGCAATCCATTCCTACCGTAAGCCATTCGCTTGGGCGAGCCGTGTAAGCTGGGTTCTGTCATCATTGCCCGGAAGTCGTCAGATATTGCAAAATAATATGTATTTATTGAAGTTCAGAATTGATATTCATCTCATCGTGAGCAGCGTCCAACCATCCTTGTGCTGCTTCCTGCAAATGAAGTTGAAGCTGTCCAAGGTCTCCGCCTGGGTATAGCAGCCAGGCAAGGCGGGACTTCGGCTGAAAAACCCCCCGCCTCAGGTTCGGGATAGGCAATGGCCGTCAGGTTCACCGTGAAGCTGATCACGAAAGCGCGAGGGCTGGATTCAACTGTAGTTTGCATCCTCCGCGATCTATTCTATCCTCCGAAGGGCGCATTGCGAAGATGCAGCGACAATTAGCTGAAGTAAAACAACTGAATTACGCAATGATCAAGCATCACTGAATCAGCGCCACTCCAACCCCGCCTTGCATGATCAACTGAAGCGCTTGGCGGAGCTTATCGATTCGTTCTTGATACGTGCCGATGATGACTTTATAGGGCTCGCGATTGACGTAGAGCGTCTGGTAGTCGAGGCTGTCGTTGTCCCACGATCCCGATGGTGTGGGAGTCGTTTTGCCATCAATCTGAACGGCTGTGAGAAATTGCAGCGCTGATGGTTTAAGCGTTGAGGGCGTGGTCGGCTCAAAGAGTTCGCCAAACGCGATGGCGTGCACGCGGGCCGGCTGTCTGGAGGTGGAGAAGCCGGGCGGATTGGCTTTATCCGTGCCAACCAGCTGCTGCACGACCGCGCGGGCGTCATCTTTAGCGGGCACATGCAAGGTGGTGCTCGTTCCGGTATAAAGCGGCGCAGCGAAATTGTTATAGTACCACTGCCCTACACTGCCGGTGCCGGTCTTGGTTAAGTCGGCCTGACAGGTGAAATTCGGCACACCGTCCGTCTCAAATATCACCATTTTCGCCGCGCCCTTGCGGCCGGTGTAAGTTTTTGTTCCGGTATTAGCGAGGCCGAACTCGTTATAGGCAAGCATGAAGGCCATTTGCGGGCAAGTCTCTGTGCCGGAATTCGGGATGATCGCATCACTGGCATCGTTAAGACCTGCGGGGTTCGCGGCATTGGCGCCTCCCGTGCTATAGGGACGCACGGCCGCCATCGGGTCGCTCAGATTCTGCAGCAAAGTAAATGGATAGAAGAGCGCATTCTGCATCGTGGTGTAATCTTTGCCCATGCCTACGCGCGGAGTGCTATAGCCGAGCGACCCGGAGAAGAAGATCATGGCCGCCATATCATTGGGATGATTGCTCTTGATGTCATCGAGAGCCGCTTTGATGCCGACTTTCAGCTGCCAGCAGGGGGCTTCATAACAGGTGCCGGAAAAATCGGTCCGAGCCTGCATATATCCAAGCATGGTGAGCGGCCCAAACCAAAACTGAGCCCTCGGGTGAATCGGGTTATCGCCATAATGCATATAAGGGACAGGATTGCTTCCCGCTGCCGCAACGAGAACGCTCCTGGCCGTAATCTGAGGCGTCAACCCGCTTGTCGCCGGGTTGTTGTAATTGAGATTCGCTCCGGCAAAGTTGTTGCCATTGGAGGCGTTGGCGCCGATGAGCACATTGGCATCGACATATCGGCCGGCGCCTAACACGAAATCGATATAGTCTTTCCAGAAACATTGATCCGGCGTAGCGCTGCCGGCAATGATGCCGGTGCTCGCATCGACTGGAATCGTATCGGGGATCGCATTGTAATAGATCACTCGCCCTGATCGAAGACTGCTGGGGAGTGTCTGCGGCCCATGCTTGATCCATGTGAGGATATTGGTGTAGTTGACGCTGTAGCTGGCGGTAGCGCCCGGGTTTTGTGGACGCCAACGGCCATCGGTCGACCAGAACATGGAGTTGTCGCGCGTGTCCTGGCCCGAGCCGGTGCGCGGGAGAAAGAGCGCTGACGCCAATCGCCGCCGACGTATGAACTATCGCCGATGTTTCCAACGGGAGTACGTGGGTCGGGCGGCCACATATAGAAGGTTTTCCCATAGTAGCCCGGCCCCATCGTGAAACCTTGATAACGCTGATTCGACGTCTTCATCACCTTATTGGTGAAATCCCAGTCATAGCCATTTAATTCAAAGGTCGCATCGCGCGTCGTGTTAGACACAATGTTGCGCGCTACTCCCAAATAGTCGGCGGCCGTTTGGGCGTACTGGTCGGGCGTCGGCGCGGCATTGCCGTTTGCTTTCACTCCAGCCCGAAGTGGAAAAGGATCGCCCACAAAGCCGGCGGCATTTTGATTGGCAAACGTCGCCGGCGCCGGAGTGACGATCGTTGTCGGGTTGCTCGCGCCGCTCACATTCACATTCGTGAAGGTCGGAAAAGTCGGGCTGATGGAAACGAAGGCGGGCGTGGTGTTGTCGCTCAACATATAGTTGGGTGCAATAGCCGGCCCGTTGCGCGTATTGATGGTCAGATTATTAGCCGCATAGGCCTGGCCATCCCAATCGACAAAGGCAAAGATCCGCTGCATCGGCGTCGGGGGTACATACCCATTGAGATCGCCTGGTTGCGCGCCTGGGTTATTGGGGTCGAGCACCATGCCCGCGCCGCCCCATATCGACCAGGGTCCAAAGCGCGGAAAATTCGGGTCGGGATTGAGAGAGCCTGTGACTGCCCCCCAGCCAGAGGTGCCTGGATAGCCGAGCTGGCTGCAGTAGGCCATCGAGCCGGAGAAGTCCAGCAGAATGGAAACGTCGCGGGGGCGATGCACCGCCGTCGCCACTGCACCAACAGTGAGAGACTGAATCCCTAACACATTGGCGAAGACGGTCGGCTGGTGGCTGAGGATCGTCACCTGCATCGCGCCATAGGCTTCATTGGCTGCGGGAGTTTGATCGAACACCACCTGAAACCGTTGGGCGGTCGTATCGTAGCGGTAAATTCCTGCTTGCACATTCGCGACTTGGGCAGCGGTGATCGCTCCATTCAGAATCATATTGGCCTGAGCTGCGGAACTTGCCTCAACCATGGCGGCGGCGACATTGTTGCTGCTGGTCTTACCATCTAGGGTGCGCGTTCCCGCCAAGGCGGCGATGTCGGCCGCGTTCTGGCATTGTGAACGCGCAACCACCATGATCCCGATATCGATGGCGAGCGCAATGAATCCCATCAGGCCGACAAGGCAGACGGCCACAATGGGTACAATGGCGCCCGCACGGCCTTGATTGCGTTGATGTAATTTCATGACATGCCTCGTCAAGGGATCGGAATCAGTTTGCTTCGCTGCTGGCCATCACGGTGATACGAAATGGAATAGTCGAATTCATGAACAGCAGCGTTGGCAACACCGGGCGATAGTTGCCGCTGATGCGCACGGCGATCTTTTCACCGAATTGGGCATCAGCCCATGAACTTCCGGAAATCGGCTGGACGATGATAGGTGTGTGACTTAAACCCGACGGGTCGGCCGTGAAGATTTCGACCAGTAGATTTTCGATGTTGCGATCCATGCCGGCCATGCCGCTGCCGACAACCTGGGCGCCGAGTTGCCCGGTCAGCACCATCGTTTGGAGATCGCTGGTGCTAATGGTCGCCGGTTCGCCGGGCATGGTGCCGCCATCGGTATGGACAACCGCAAAACGGGCCGTGTCTCGCGCGGAATTGCTGGCGACATGGATGACATAAAGCAGCCGGCCGTATTCAAAGATGCCGAAGAGCATCATGAATAGCAGTACGCTCACAAACGCCATTTCGACGGTCGTTGCGCCCCGGCGTTGTCTGTTTTTTATGTGTAAAATCATGTTAGTCGGAGTTCCGTGTGCAGGCTCCGGTCGCTTACGCTCCCGGCTCGCCACTTCCACTGTCTTCAATTCTTTGATTTCATTCTGGATTGCTTAAAGGTGGGTTTCGCAAAGCTTTCACCCACCCTACAAAATCACAAAATAATGCTTTGGTTCCGCA
This sequence comes from uncultured Planctomycetota bacterium, assembly GCA_963718635.1. Classification (GTDB taxonomy): domain Bacteria; phylum Planctomycetota; class Planctomycetia; order Gemmatales; family Gemmataceae; genus JAIOQJ01. The sequence continues at coordinate 2,619,557 of OY970367.1, forward strand.
TACCGAATTCCGATTGCATGCTCCGGTCGCTTACGCTCCCGGCTCGCCACTTCCACTGTCTTCAATTCTTTGATTTCATTCTGGATTGCTTAAAGGTGGGTTTCGCAAAGCTTTCACCCACCCTACAAAACTACAAATCTTTGCTTTCATTCCGCATTCCGAAATCCGCATTCCCCATTTCTTCAAGGGGTCCATCCCGGCAGCGTAGGATTCACCGTGAAGGGGTCGTCAACCATCATCTGCCAGACGCACTCCCCACTCAGGGTCGATGGGTTGACGACACTCAGGTTGGTCCAACGCAGATTGGCATACGGCAGCGTGACGCGGACGCGGAAGCGCTGATTCTTCACACCTTGGTAAGGGTCGGTCAACGTCGTGTCGCCATCGACATACTGAAAGGTGATTTGCAGCCCGGTCAGGTCGGTGATGCCGGCCGCGAGCAAATATTCGCGAATGGTCTCGGTGATGTTCGGCGTTCCGGTGCCTGTTGTGACCTGCGTGGTGCTGCCATCCGGATTGAGGATTACCGCTTGAGAAGCGAGCCGAGCCCCGTCGCGGGCGGCATTGTTCATCACCTGCTGCAACTGAATGAGGCGGCCGATCTCCCAAACTCCGACTAGCAACAGAATGAGCAAAGGCAGTACGACGGCAAACTCGACCGCTGCCGAGCCGAGCCGTGGGGTGATAGGTTTCCGTCTCATGACAATCCGCCCTGGTCCAAACGGGACAATCGAAAGGAATGCGCGATCGCACAATCGCCTAATATCCATCGGAACCGATTTCACCGGCGCACTCAATTGCGAATCTATGCCGGTTAGGCAATCTGTGCGGGCGCGCGGAGTTATAATCGTTAGGGATGGAATAAGTGGAACAAGGCGAGCCGAACTGCGTAATGTAAGCAGTCGGGTGAAGACTGGACGCAACGCGATTGCATGATTTCGAGAACCCGATTGCTCACGCATCCTGCTCGCCAATCGGTATCACCGCCCTGTTGCGTTTCACGAAATCTACATATAATAAAAGTGGTTCACCAGCACTTTCATCGAGACGCAAACCATCATGGCGGAACTCCAGCACGAATGCGGCGTCGCGGCACTATATCACCTGCCGGGCGCTGCTTCGCCGCTCGTGCCCAAGGGCGATCCGCGTCAGACCTTGCACCTCATGCCGCGCATGCTGCTCGATCTTCAGAACCGCGGCCAACTGGCAGCTGGCTTCAGCTCATTCAATCCCGATCGCGAACATATTATCGAGACGTACAAGGAAATCGGTTCCGTCATCGAAGCGTTGCGGCTCAATCATAAAGGGAAGAGCGAAACCATCATGCGGGAACATGCGGGCCGTGCCTCGATCGGGCATGTCCGCTATGCGACCTGCGGCTCGAACACTCGTTCGTATGCTCAGCCCTTCGAACGCCGGCATGGTTGTAAGTGGAAGTGGTTCGCCTTTGCCTTTAACGGTCAACTCGCCAATTTTCAAGAACTTCGCAAAGAACTCCTTTCTCTTTCCAACTATCATCTGACACGCGAAAACGACACCGAAGTGATCATGCACTTCATCGCCCATGCGCTGCGCGGCGACGAACGACCCGATCTCGGTAAAGTGTTTCGGGAGCTAAGCGAAAAATTCGACGGCGCCTACAACCTTGTCTTTCTCAACGCCATGGGCGACATGGTCGTCCTGCGCGATCCCAAAGGGATTCGACCTCTCTGTTATTCGCAGGAAAACAACCTGTTCGCAGCGGCCAGCGAAAGTGTGCCGTTATTCAATCTCGGCCTGCGCGACATCAAGAATCTCGAACCCGGCGAGATGATCATCGTCCAAGACGGCGTCGTGCGCAACGAGCGCTTCGCTCCCAAGCAGAAGACGGCTCACTGTTTCTTCGAATGGATTTATTTCGCGAACGTGGCCAGCTCCTTGGACGACCGTAGCGTTTATCTATCGCGCTCGGCCCTCGGCAAAGAACTGGCCGCACAAGACGCAAATACGGCAAGGTGCCGTTGGATGATGACACGATCATTGTGCCCGTGCCTGATACCGCCAAAGCGGCGGCGGACGCGATGGCTCACTCGCTAAGGCTCCCATGCTTGGAAGGCTTGATGCGCAATCGGGCGGTGGGCCGGACCTTCATCGAAGGCGCCGACCGAGGCGAACGCGTCCGGCTAAAGTACACACCGTTGCCTGAAGTGCTGAAAGGGAAGCGCGTCTTGCTGGTTGAAGATTCGATCGTGCGTAGCACAACGATGCAGGCGCTGCTGCACCATCTGCGCGAGCGCGGAGGCGCGCGGGAGATCCATGTTCGCGTCGCTTGTCCGCCTATTATCGCCCCCTGTTTCTATGGCATTGATATGTCAACGGTGAAGGAACTCTTCGCCCCGAAATTCATGAAAGATCACCGACCGACGGAAGCCGAGCAGGATGCGATGGCCAAAGAATTGAGCGCCGACAGCCTGATGTATCTGCCACTGGAAGCGGTCGCTCGTTGCGTCGGTTTGGAGGCTGACCGCCTTTGCCGTGCCTGCGTCACGGGTGAATATCCAACCGAAGCCGGTAAGCGCCTTTATCAACTTTCACTCGCCGGCAGCAACGGAAGCCGAACTTATGACACGGCCGAGCCTTTGACTAACGGCCGCGTGCTGCTCAAGGGCGAAACCTTTCTAGAAGTCAAGAACGAAGGGACAAGCGCGCCAACGCTGATTGATCATTGTGCGGATGAGGTCGCGTTGTCGTGAGAGCAGTTTTGCTCGAAAGGCGAGCCGAGCAGCGTAAGCTGCCGGGTGAAGTTACGGCATTTAGGCATGAAAGTTACGCGGGACAGGGACGGAAAACACGCCGCGAAAAGGAATGCTCATGCCGAAAAAACTGAAGCCGATCCATCCAGGCAAGCATCTATGGGAAGATTTTATGCAGCCGTTCGGTCTATCGAGCAATGCGCTGGCCCAGGCGCTCGACGTGACGACCGCGCGCATCAGCGAAATCGTACGCGAACGAAGGGGAATCACCGCCGATACCGCATTACGGCTGGCGCGATTCTTCGGCACCGACGCGCAGAGTTGGCTCAATCTGCAGAACCATTACGACCTTCAGTCTGCGGAAGATGCGGCAGGCCGGACGATCAAGCGCATCCAGCGATGTCGGACTATCGACAAGTCGAAAATGCCAGTTTAAAACTAATCCAACGAAAAAACCTCACCGCCCGCGCGTGTGCTCGCCTGCAGTACGATACCGGCTGCAATCCCGTTCGTCATAAAGCGCACCGAACCATCCGCCAGGGCGAAATTCGTGCCGCGCGTATGCTTGCTGCCGTAGGCGCTGAGCCGATCCCAAACACTCGGCCCGAACTTGTTCCAATCGATCGGCGATGGAGGAGGCGCTGGCGGCGGCGGTGGTTCCCAGCGGGTGGGAAAATTTGCATTCACCGCCGATGTCCCTGCTAACAACAATCCTGCTCCGGCATTTGGCCCACTCTGCACGGCCCAACTGCTGAACGAGGTTGTTGCCTGCAAAGGCGGCGACGGGGGCGACTTAAACTTGGCCGACTGGTAGGTGTCCAGGTTGCCATCGGCAATCGTCCGCTCGCCGAACAGCAGCGTACTCGACGTGCCGTCGGTCACGTCGCTAAGACGCACGCGGTTCCATGATGTTGCGGATGCGTAGTCGAATAGTCCATCGTGGGTGGCCCGAGTTTCCGGAAACGATTGGCTTCCGCCGTTGGCGCCATAGGTTGTCACGCCGACGGACAGTGAGCCAAAGGCGGCCGGGTTCTGAGTAACACCCGCCGATGGGCAGACAAAGACCTGCAACGGAGTGGCGGCCGGCGTGCCAGCCGCGCCAAAATTGTTCGCAGGATTGGAATAGTCCCATCGGTTCGCGAGCCCCGATTGTTCCAGCGAAGGGAGCAGCTCGACAAATAGCGACGTATACATACTATCGGGTCCGGGCAGTGCAACGCCGGCCGGGAAGGCATCAAAGGAACTGTGATATTGATGCGCGGCCAAGGCGAGTTGTTTCAAGTTATTGCGGCAGGACGAATTGGCTGCGGCCTCGCGAACGCGCTGCACCGCTGGCAACAATAAACCGATCAGCACCGCAATGATGGCAATCACCACCAGCAGCTCAATCAACGTGAAGCCCGATCGAATGCGTGCGGATGGTGCCATAGAAAACAGAAATCAGATTGCAGTACGCCTAAGCTAGTTATAGCGGAATTGGCGGAATGCTTGCGCCAGGCGGGTCAAGGAGTGTATTGTGGGGTCTACCATCTAGGGTGGCGACCGTGAGGAGCGTCCTGTGAATTCGCTCCCTCATGGTCGCAACTCGGACCGCGTCGTGTCGTGGTTCTCACCGACCCTCCGGGAAATATTTCCCGAAGGGCTTTCCCGAGAAAATCGTGGGAAAACGAACGGTCGAACTGCGAAATGCGGATTTTGGATGCGGAATCCAGACTGAAGCGCAAAGCTGTGCCAACCGATTCTGGCAAAAATGCAGATCGCCCTTCCCAACCCCCCGGCTTTGCGGGAGGAGGGTAGGGTGGGGGGAAAGGCCGAGACTGCCAAGGCATTCGTTTATGGGCAAGGCGCTCTGCCCCACCCTGCCCTCCCCTGCAAAGCCAGGGGGAGGGTAAGAAGGGTTCAGCGCTCGTTCCATACATTTGCCAAAACCGTGGACGGCCGCGTAGTGCATTTGGCAGACGCGGTTGCTGACGCGGATTCCCAAAATATGCTGGCGTCCGGGATGAACTGCTGTTAGATGTAATAGTGGATTCGTAACGTGATCGCTGACTCGATGTAAGTTCCGTTGTTAGGCAAGGGCTCTCCCATGACGCGTATGAGTCGGGAATTTTCGCTGGTGCTGCTGGGCTCCGGCATTCTAACCGCAGGTTACTTCCTCTTCCGCGAAGACAACGAACTCTTTGCCAAAGAAGAGGAACAGGCCAAGCAGCAGGCAGGCGGCAGTCGCCACGGCTATCATGGCCCGCTCCTCTTTATTCATGGGGGGTATGGCTACAACAGTGGTCAGGCTCGGCCGGCCGCGATGGCCAGCGGCGTTGCCCGCGGCGGCTTTGGCAGCATTGGCGCTCATTCCGCCGGGGGTTGATTCGATGCATCGCATCTCCATCGATCCGAGGCCGAACTGGCAGAAGCGGGTCGAGGAACATGGCCTGCACCATCATACGCTTCGCGGCGAAAAGTATTGGGACGAGTCGGTCGTTTATCAACTTTCGAATTACGAGGTCGATACGCTCGAAGCCGCCACCCAGGCTTTGCACGAGATGTGCCTGGAACTGGTTCAGGAAGTCATCGACGAGCGAATGTTCGGGCTTTTCCTCATTCCCAAGGAATTCGAAGAGCTCGTTATCCGTTCGTGGGAAGAGAAAGAGCCTTCGATCTACGGTCGCTTCGACCTCGCCTACGATGGCGTCGGGGCTCCTAAATTGCTCGAATATAACGCTGATACGCCGACGGCGCTGGTCGAGGCGTCCGTCATCCAGTGGTTCTGGTTGAAAGATGTGGATGAACGCGGCGATCAGTTCAACAGCATCCACGAGCGCCTTCTCGAAGCATGGAAAGCGGTGCACGAACGCGATAGTCGGCCTATCCATTTCGCTGCTCAGGAAGGCATCATTGAAGATTACGTGACGGTCGAATATCTGCGCGATACCGCCATTCAGGCAGGCTTTGAAACCTCTTACTTGGATGTCGAACAGATTGGCTGGAGCGTTCACAATCAGTTTGTCGATTTGGCGGGTTTGCCGATCCATCGTTGCTTCAAGCTTTATCCGTGGGAATGGCTGGCTCGCGAAGGCTTCGGCAAGCACATCCCGCAGGCATCCACCCGCTGGATCGAACCTGCGTGGAAGATGATTCTCAGCTGTAAGTCAATTCTGCCGATGCTCTACGAGCGCCATCCGGAAAGTCCGTTCCTTTTACCCGCTTCCTTCACGGGCCTTGAAGGCGGCAACTATGTGCAAAAGCCCGTTCACGCTCGCGAAGGGGCGAACATCACGCTTGTCGTAAACGGGAAAGTGCAACAAGAAACGGCAGGGCCTTACACCGATTGCCCTACGGTTTATCAACAATTGGCGCCGATGCGAGCGCACGATGGATACTACCCGATCTTTGGCAGTTGGGTAGTGAATGGAGTCGCCTGCGGCGTCGGCATTCGCGAAGACGATAGCCTGATTACGAGTAACCTCAGCCGTTTCGTGCCGCATCAGATGGTGTCTTGAGCTCTTGTTTCCGACACTCCCTCCGCATCGCAAATAAGCTTCGGCGCGTTTCATACAATTCCACTGCCTACCGAGGATTTCCGGGGAGCCGGCTGCTATATGACGTTGTCGCTGATCTTGTTTTACGCCATTGGAATGGCCACCGCGCTGTCGGCCTTGGCGGTGGTGTTTACGCGCAATATCGTGCGCTCCGCCGTCTGGCTGCTCTTCACCCTTATCGGCGTTTCGTTGAACTACTTCCTGCTAGGCGCTGAGTTTCTGGGCGCTGCCCAGCTTATTATCTACGTCGGCGGCACGATGGTCCTGGTCGTCTTCGGCGTCATGCTCACGGCGCAAGGACCTTTCTTGAAACTGCGCACGCGTGGCGTTGAATGGGGCATCGGCGGGCTGCTGGCGCTGTCGCTTTTTGCCTTGCTGGTGCGGGCGTCGCTGGACCTCGGCCGACCGTCTGTTCGGCCGACCGAAGGGGATAACGGCATCAGCGTCGGCGTGCTCGGCTCTGCCTTTCTCGGCATCAAAGAGGCAACGCCAGTAGCTAGTGTAACCGGCTTTCCCGATGGCGTTGAACCGCCCGAGCGAAAACGGATGGCTTACCTGCTCCCCTTCGAAATCGGTTCCGTTCATTTACTGGTGGTTTTGATCGGCGCCGCCTACCTGGCTCGCGCCAAGAGGCGTCGACCATTGCCGGCAACGAACGAGGGGCAAACCGCATGACGGAATTGACGCTGCCTCACGTCCTTATTCTCAGCGCTTTTTTGTTCGCCTGCGGCGTCTTGTGCATCGCCATCAAGCGCAATGCCATCGGCATGTTGATGGGCGTCGAGCTGGTGTTGAATGCAGCCAATATCAACTTCGTTGCCTTTGCGCGTTTCAATCCTTCATTCCAACTGGAAGGGCAGATCTTCGCGCTGATGGTCATCGTTCTTGCCGCGGGCGAAGCCGCTGTCGCGTTGGCAATCATCCTCAACTTCTACAACAATCATGCCACGGTCGACGTCGATCGCGCGGATGATTTGAAGGGATGATGGCATGGCCAACTGGCTCCTTAATAACCCAGGCCGCATCTTCGTTGTCGCTACGTTTCTCCCTTTGGCGGCGTTCGTGCTGTTGTTGATGGGCGGGTTGATTCGCTCATCGGCACGCAGTTGCCGGCATGAAAGCCACACGGCTTCCTTTCTCTTTTACCTTTTTGGCGGCCAGAAGCCGTTGCGAGCGGGCGCTATCTGGCGACAGCCGCTATCTCCTTGACGGCCGCGTTGGCCCTGTTCGGACTCCATTCTTTCCTGAAAGATGTCGACGACAGCGAAGGTTCGTCCGAGCGCCTTCAATCGCATTGGGCGGAACGAATCAGTTGGGTCCGCATTGAACCGACGCCGAACGAACTCGTGCCCCGCTCAGCCGTGCAGCTTGAGCTCGGCTACCGCATCGACCACCTCAGCGCCATTCTTTTCACGATGGTCGCGGTCATTTCGACCGGCATCTTTTTCTTCTCCATTGGCTACATGAAAGATGAATCGGAAGAGACCGTCGCCGATCATGAGGCGAAGGGCGATGCCCATTTGCAGCGTCGCGGACGGTACGGACGATTCTTCCTGTTTCTATCGCTATTCTGCTTTTCAATGTTGCACTTGTTGATTGCCGACAATCTCTTCCAAGTCTTCATCTCCTGGGAACTGGTGGGCGTTTGCTCCTTTTTTCTGATCGGCTTTTACTACGAGCGTCGCAGTGCCTCGACGGCGGCGAACAAGGCATTCATTGTGAACCGAATCGGCGATGCCGGCTTTCTGATTGGCCTGGCCATCGTCTGGACTTATTTCGGCACCTTCAACTTTCAGGAACTTCAAGCCAAACTGCGCTGCGCTGCCATCGATACGGATGGCGATTCAACGCCGTTGCAACTTACCGGCCGAATACTGCGAGGTGAACGAACCGCCGACAAGCCCAACAAATTGCAGATTGTACCGTACGGCAAAGACGTGCTGCTCTTTTCGCCGCACTGGCACGAAGCATGGCTGCGCAAAGGAGAAGTGCCGGCTGCCGTGCCACAGAAGAGCGAGTTCGACTTTAAGTCGATCCCTTATTGGCTGCTCGTGGTCGCCGGGCTCGGCATCTTTTTTGGTTGCGTGGGCAAATCCGCGCAATTTCCGTTGCAGACTTGGTTGCCCGATGCCATGGAAGGCCCGACGCCCGTTAGCGCCCTGATCCACGCGGCAACAATGGTGGCGGCCGGCGTCTACCTCGTCGGCAGGGCCTATCCGCTTTTCACGACGGAAGTGCTTCTCGTCATCGCCTATACTGGGGCGATCACGCTCTTTTTGGCGGCGACGATCGCGTTGGTGCAGACCGATATCAAGCGAGTGCTCGCTTACTCGACAGTGAGCCAACTCGGCTACATGATGTTGGCTCTCGGCGTCGGCGGTTGGACGCCGGGCTTGCTGCATCTGCTTACGCACGCTTTCTTCAAAGCCCTGCTATTCCTGGCAGCGGGCGCGGTGATTTTCGGGATTCACCATCAGCAAGATTTGCGCATGATGGGCGGCTTGCGAAAAAAAATGCCGATCACCGCTTACACTATGCTCATCGGCGTGCTGGCGATCGTCGGCACCCCCTTCTTCAGCGGCTGGTACAGCAAAGACCAGATCATCGGCCAGGCGCTCGGCTTTGGGTTCGTTCATCCCGCTCATCTGCTGCTGGCGATCCTTCCGATCCTCGGCGCCGGCTTCACCGGCTTTTATATGTTTCGCTTATGGCTACTCGCTTTCGCGGGCTCGCCGCGCGATGCCGACACCTACGAACATGCGCACGAATCGCCCTGGATTATGACTATTCCCCTGATTGTGCTCGCGCTCTTTAGCCTGGGCATTGGCTGGGGGCCAGAGTTCTGGAAAGCCGATGGCAGCTTGCTCGGTCATACGCTCGCGGAAGCGGAACCCGCAAGTGTCTCTCTTGCTTTTGCAAAAGAAACCCACGCGGCCCACGAGCACCATCTACTGGCCGGCCTGCTAGCGTTAGGCGCTGCCCTACTCGGGGTAGTCGCTGCCATCGGCATGTACGGCCTGCGCAAAGTCGATCTCAATTTATGGAACACAAGGCCAGGACTTGTGCATACGTTCCTGATGAAGAAATGGTATTTCGATGAAATCTACAACGCGCTCTTGGTACGGCCGACAGTCTATCTGGCATTCTTGATCGCAAGAATCGACAAGCGAACAACGCGGCCTGGAGATGCAGCCAACGCCGATCGACGCATCCAGCCCGCTTCAATCGACGGCTTTTTCAGGCCTGGCGCCCTGCTGCTTTTTGCGCTGGGCCAACGGCTGCGCGCGGTGCAGACGGGTTTGCTGCGTCGGTATATCCTTGTACTGGTCTTGACGATCGTCGTGTTGTTCGCCATTCTCTCTTTCTTATCCTGAAATTGACCGAACCGGGGAAATGATGTTCGTCGAATACGACATGCTCTTGATGTCGCTGGTGATTTTTCTTCCCAGCGCTTTCGGCCTAATGCTGCTTCTGTTCCCGAGTCGGGCGGTCGAGGCGATGCGCTGGTGGGCCACCTTTGGTGCAGCCGTCGCCGTTGCGATGAGCTCCTGCTTGCTCATCGATTATTATTCGATGATCGATTCTCGCTCCGATCGCGCGATTCGTTCGCTGCATCATCCGGATACGCTGCTCGATTCGCGCGTCGATGAGATGGGACGCCGAGCCGCCAAGGATGTGCCGGAGTCGCAGCTTGGCCGGGATATGATCGCCAAGCGACCCTGGATACCCCGCTTCGACATCTATTATTTCATCGGCGTTGACGGCATCTCGATGCCGTTGATCATGCTTACCACCGTGATCACCTTTCTGGCGGTGTTGGCGAGTTGGACGATCCAGAAACATGTCAAAGCCTACTTCATGTTGCTGCTGCTTTTAGAGACCGGCGTTATCGGCGCCTTCATGTCGCTCGACCTGTTTCTCTTTTACGTCTTCTACGAAATCATGCTGTTGCCGATGTACTTCCTCATTGGCATGTGGGGGGGAGGCCGGCGTAAATATGCCGCCATCAAGTTCGTCATCTATACCTTGCTCGGCAGCGTGTTCATCTTGATCGCCATTATCGGCCTTTACTTCACGGACGTGCGCGATTTCGTGGACAAAGGCGCCGTGGAAGCCCGTGCCGTCGAGCGGATGCACGAGAACCGGAACCTCACGGAGGATGAAGCCCACGAGTATCACACGTTTGACATTGTGACTTTGCAGCGCGCGGGACAAGCGGCCATGCTGCTTCTGAGCGGACAAGCAGATCGCCTCAAGCCGAAGCCGGACGTCCTCCCGGCGGATGTGCTTCCGAAGCCCGATGACGCGCCGAAAACGGTCGATCGCAACGTCTATCTCCTCGGCCGCGGCCAGGATGCCGACCAGGCGCATGGCCGTTTCCAACAGCCGTTCTTCACGGCCAAGTTCCAGTATGTGTTGTTTATCCTTTTGTTTATCGGCTTTGCCGTGAAGGTGCCGATCGTTCCTCTGCATAGCTGGCTGCCCGATGCGCATGTCGAAGCGCCGACCCCGATCAGCATGATTCTCGCAGGCGTCCTGTTGAAGCTGGGAGGCTACGGCATCATTCGCTTGGCTTACCCCATCTGTCCGTGGGCGGCGGAACAGCTTTCGCTGTGGGTCGGCCTGCTCGGCTCCTTTGCCATCGTTTACGGCGCCTTGGTGGCGATGGGCCAAAAAGACTTCAAGAAGATGCTCGCTTACAGTTCAATCAGCCATATGGGCTATGTGATTTTAGGTATTGCGGTTTGGTCGACCGCATCGAAATCACAGTATTGGTCTTGGGGCATGAATGGCGCCATGTTCCAAATGGTGTCGCATGGCATCACGTCGGCAGCGCTCTTTTTCGTCGTCGGCGTCCTATACGAGCGAGCCCATACCCGCGAGATCGCCAGTTTTGGCGGCCTGATGGAGCCGATGCCGCTCTTTGGCGGTTTGGCGGCCATCATGTTCTTTGCGTCGATGGGTTTGCCGGGTCTCTGCGGGTTCATCGGTGAAGTTTGGGTGATGCTCGCCGCCTGGAACTTCCATCCCGGCCTCGCCATCCCTGCGATTCTCGCCACGGTGCTTACGGCTGGCTACCTATTGTGGACATGGCAGCGCGTCTTCCTGGGCGCTAACCCGAACACGGCAGCCTACCCGGATGTCAATCAACGCGAAGGGATCATCTTGCTCGTGTTTGTGCTCTTGGCCGTGGCCTTGGGCGTGTTCCCTCAGTTTCTCTTGTTGACGTGGGTGGAGCCCAGCGTAACGGGACTGGTGGAAAGCCTGGCGAGATTGAGTCGTTTGTGAGTTGCTTCTTTACTTGATGTGTCGCTAGCATGTGCGACGCTTGCTGCACCAGCTGTCGTTACCCGACTGCTCACGCAGTTCGGCTCGCCATGCATTTTACGCTAGGCCACTTGGCGCCAACAGCTTTTTCATATCGCCATGGATACGGCGGCGGATGAGGTATTCGTCTTCGTCGAGCCAGCGGCGGGCGGTTTCGCCGAGGATGAAATCGTCGCCGGCGAGCGCCAGTACGATCGTCTCGACGATGGAGAGATGGAAAGCGGAAAAGAGCGGCCCCGATACGGTCGAGTTGGGAATGGCGTCCATCCCTTTCAATAGTTCGCGTAGTTTGGCCGTGAAGATATCGAGGTCGTATAGCTGGCTTATCGCCCGAATGTAGGAGCGAATGAGCGGAGTATAACGGCTGGCGATAGGCCGATCCTTGGCCTTCTGCTGCTGATTATCGAGAAGAAAAGCGCGCACTTCCTCGATGATTGGAATGGCCCGGTTTTTCCAACCAAAGTACGTCCAACATTCGGCGAGTTGCAGCAGGGCCGATAACATATCAACCCAATAACGGCTCTTGGACGGGTGACGGTATTCTTGCCGAAGCTGGTCAAGAGTTCGACCACTAAACAACAAATCGCTCAGGTCGGCTAATAACTGCTCAACCTGTTGTTTGAGGCCGCAGCGCTTCAACGAACGAAGCCACTGGCCGAGCGCCTTTCCGATTGATTCAACAATGGCAGGTTCATTGCCCTTTAGGCCGCGCAGATCGGCAACGTAGCGCGCTAGGATTGCTTCGACGAGTTCCGTCTTGCCATAGTTCGCCGCGAGCGAAACCGAGGCATCGACGAGCTGCGAATGCCCATCGACCTGGCGCATCAGTTCGGCTTCCGCCTTCGCGCCCGAGAGAGACATCGCCGGCAGAACCAGATTCAAGAGTTCGCTTGCAAAAGATTCCCCAATGCGGGCCGACAACGGCAGCGCCAAGACCAAAACTTGCAAGCGCTGCTCGGCGCCGCCGGGCTTATTGGCAGCCGCCAGCAATCGACGAATCTCAGTAGCCAGCCGGGCCGGTTCGAGAATCAGCGGCAGCCGTGCCAATTCCTCTTGTTGCTGCCACGCGAGGTATGGATTCGATCTTTCAGATGGTTCGAGAATATATAACTGATTGCGCAATTTATTGATGTTGTACATGGCGGTGCGATCGTCGCCATTCAGCTTCGCGAGGAGCACACCAGGAAGCGGGCCGTGCAGCGCTTCGCCTTTGGCCGCTTGACCGATGCGGTAGACAAACACCTCCGTCAGAAACTCCGGGGCTCTGTTTTTCTCTTCATTTAGGACCTTCTGCCCGGCGATATTAGCGAGCACGGCTTCATCAAATCATCGCGATTGCGTTCGTCGCCGATCTTGGCAAAGCCATAGGCAAAGAGCAGGTCGGCGTACCAGCCTGTCGAGGTCAACGGTTGATGCCGGGGCAGCTTGGCTTGACCCTGCAGCTCAAGCCAGGCATTGATTTCCATTCGGAATTCCAGGAGATACTGGCGAACGTGCCGTAGCCGATTCTTATCGTGCTGGCCGGCAAAGCGGATGAACGATGGCACATCAAGCTGTGGCCGCAGCCCCTCTTTGAAGAGCCTTCCGAGCAAGCGGTCGCGCACGCGGGCCAGACAGAGCAGATCGCCTGAAATCTTGGTTAGATGACGCCATACGAGCCAACACGCGCGGATGCCCAAACCTGACTCGTGAGCTTCTAAATAGCGACTTATCTCTGGCAGGCGCTCCAGGATTGATGCTGGCGTTGGCGTGCGAGTGGAAGCATAGAGAAGCCGAGCGGCCAGCTGCCGCATGTCGGCTTGTGTGGGAATGGCAATCGCTAAATCGCCATCGATCTCCGCTTGCGTCACCTCCGCGCCGGCATTGACCACTTCGGAATAGAACCAAATCGACAGCCACGCTGCGGGAAGGGTGTCGCGTTCCCAAAGTGCATGAACCCAGCAAAGGGCTGCCTCGGAGTAATCGCAAAGGGCGGCATTGACCTGGGCCAACCCCGGCCAAAGCGCAACTCTATCCGCATCATCGATCGGCCCGCTAAATGTCAGAAAGGCCTTCTCGAGATCCTCTCTTTTCAAGACGTGCTCGCTTGGCGTGGCCTCCACCACCGGCGACGCAAAGGCCTTCTCCTCAACCCTGGGCGTTGTTTTTGGCTTGGCCTGCGGGTGCAAAGACGCAGCTGGCTCAGCGGCAGGCTTTTCAGCTTCCTTATCGTTTGGCTTTCGCTTTTTCGCTTTGCCCGGCGGCCGACCTGCACTCGATGGTTCCCCGCATATGAATGAATCGAAGTCGAACGTCGTTGACTGCACCCACGTCCAAAGCGCCTCGGCCTCGCGATCGATGATGTAATCGACCCAATCCTGCAAAGGGCGAAACGCTTCATCCGCCAATGATTCGGGGGCGAAAGAACCATCGCTCAGCGGCGCCAGCCAGACGATTTGCTCCGGATCATCGGCCAGCAATCGGCGGACGGCATCGCGGCGCAGCGTTGGCTGCAGCCGCGTGCCAGTAGGGACAAAGAGATTGTCGAGCCGGCGATAGCGGCTGTACGCGATCGCGTGCGGAAGCTCAATGGCCGGCGAAGCCAAGCGCGAAGGCCGCGTGCGCAACACGATTTTCAGGGGAGCCTCACCCTGCAAGGCAATGGCGAACATCAGCCGCGATGCCAAGCGCTCGTCCACATCGCGAACAAAGGCATCGAAGTTCTCGAGGCCGTTCTCTTCCAAGACCCACATTTCCGGCACATCCGCCGCATTGCCGGGGATCAGGCGCAAGGGAACTTGCATCTTTTGTTGCAGCGCGCGGGGCACATGAGTGATCGCCGGCCTCGGTAGCTCGAACGTTAGCACATCGTATATATCCTGAAATGGCTCATCGTCGATGAACCGCCATTCGCGCGGCGTCCGTAGAAGCACCAGTTGATTAACAGGCGCCTGCAACTTGCCCGCCAGCGCATGGACATGGCCAATCTCGACCCAGATGCGCGGAGCGGCTTCCACATAAGCAGTCACGTCCGGGTTCAGTCGGTCGAGCGCTCGCAGCAGCGTGTAATAAGGTGGACCAAGGACGCGAAGCAACACGTGCGGACCAGCGAACGAGGGCCCGGCAATCTGCCTTACACTTTGCCGGTCATTGCCGAGCCGTAACATTTCCGTGGCGATTTCCGCAAGACGCCCCGCAGGCATCAAGAAGATCACCGCTGCGGTCGGTTGAATATCAAGCGGCGCTGTAGACTTGGTTACTGGCAATATTTCAAACCATGACCCAAATGCCACAGGACTGGTGAGATGCGCTGAAGCCGTGGCCCCCCCAATTTTTCGGAGAGCCGCCTGCATCACTTTCGGGACTGCGCACTCTGTCTCAACCGTGAACCCGTCTGTACTCGCAAACGCGGCGCGTACTTCAGTCGCCGCAATCTCGGCCGTCACAAAGCCGGCATCAACGCGAGGCGAAGGGTATCGAAATCGGGAAAGTGGAAAAGCATCGTTCGCCATTCAGATTGTTTCTACATCAAAACGCTCTGTTGATATTGGCGAAATTGACGCGTTTGGACAAGGTTGCTCGTGATGGCAATGGAGCAAGACATACAGAACAGATCGGCTGATGTTTAGTCCAATTTGGAATATATTTACTAAAGAGTCCAAGCCGGTACTAGTTTTATATCGCAAGGTCCGGAAGCATGTGGACGGTATCGCCAGCGACATATGAGTACGAAAAGCAGAGAAAGCGATTCAAGAAGAAACTGCCGCGAGAACTCCAGGCAATGGATTTGAACACGGCACAGTTCTTGGCGGCACCGAACGCAGGCGCCAAACCGATGCAGATTGCAAGCACTAACCGCAATCAATTTCGTACGGAGCCTCAGGGACTTTTCGGCGTCACTCAACGACGGGAAGGAACGGAACGAAATCTGCGCGAAACCCGTTTATATGTCTGGCCCGATCAAGAAAACGAGGTTTTACATCTTTTGATGATTGGCGATAAGAATAGCCAGTCCGACGATATTCAGTTTTGCAAGAAATGTGTTGAACAACTGAAATCAATGGAAGGCAAGAACGATGAACAGCAACAACAAACCGAGCGGCCTTCTGACGAAGCCTAAGCGCTACCCCAACGTCGCCCATATGATCAGAGACGTTTCGGAAGACAAAAAGCTTGCTGAAGACACTGCTGCAAAAATCGAATCGCAAAGCATCGTTAATTTCCTCATCGGCCTCCGGACAGTGCATAACCTATCGCAGTCCGAAATGGCGAAGAAAATGGGCTGCACCCAAAGCAAAATATCGAAGCTTGAACGCGGCGCCGATGACAATCTGAGCATTGGAGACTTTCGAGCTTACACTCAAGCGCTAGGCCTGGAGATGACGATCAATTTGAGCAAGAAGGGACAGACCATAGCGAATCGAGTCAATGCCCATACGTTCGCCGTCCGCCGACTTATGATTCGGGCAGCCGAGCTGAGCGGCCATCAGGATGGCTCCATCGCCAAAGGATCACGAAAACTGCTTATTTCCACCATCGGCAATCTCGCGGAGGCGATGGGCGTGTCGTTGAAGGTACTCCAGAATGCCATCGATGCACTTCCGACCAAACTGCCGATCGAACAACCGCGGTTGATTGAGATGCAACCCGATGAGTCAGATGAAGCGAAATCATCAGAGATTATGTCCGGCCGTAAGTCTGCATTCTCGCACTCTTGAGCAGGCTATCGCCCGACACAATTAACCAACCAATTGGCTTAAACACCTGGCTGAAGAGGGGGAAATCTTTGCAAGTGCAGAACTCTTAAGCAAACAAATTGAAAACGTCCTCGCGCCAAGCCGCTGAGACGCCAAGAAGAAGCTGCTAACAACAGCCTTGGTTTTTCCTTAGCGGCTTTGCGCGAGAACTCTTCCTTCTGAACAGTAGATTTTGTCGCTTTCTGAACTCTTTACTCTGTTTCCTTTACTTGCGTTTCGACCGTGCCACGAAACTCGATGTTTGCCACTGGTTCTCGCGCAGATCCTTCCTCCGGCTTAGCTGTCCCTTCCGGTCCGCGTTCGCGTTCGACGACAACTTTCCCCACGTTGCCGGCGCCGAGTTTCCCGACCACTTTTTCAACCAGTTCTTTGTGCATTTGCTCGTGTTCGTGCGGCAGCGCGTCTTCGTCGGAGCGCAGGCTGATGACGATATCCTGCTTGCCCGAAACCGGGTCGCGTCGCAATCGGATCGTCAGGTCGGCCACACGTTCTCCTTATTTTTCCTGAGCTTATTTGCCCGGCGCCATCGCTGCCAGCGTTTTGGCGTCGATCGTCTTATGTTCCAACAGCATATCTCGCAGCGTTTCCAGCAACGGCCGATTTTCGAGCAAAATTTTCATGGCACGCAATCGTTGTTCTTCGACGATTTCACGAACGCGGTCATCGATCAACCTTAAAGTTTCGGGCGATAAATTTTCGCGCCGGCGCTTTTGCTGCATGTCGAAGTATTGTACCAGGCCGAGCTTATCGCCGCCCAAGCCATGCACTTCGACCAGTTCGCGAGCAATGCCGGTGGCAGAAGCGAGATCGCTGGTTGCGCCAAGCGAAAGATCTTGCAGCAGCATCTGCTCGGCCTCGCGCGCGCCAGCGCCAGGCAGATCATGTCGAGGTAGAAGCCGACAGTCTGCACGTATTTATGAGCGGGGTCGGCATGTTTCACATAGCCGAACGCCCACTGCATTTCACTGGCGATGGTGATCCGTTCAATGCCAGGCGAATGAGGGCAAAACATCGAGACAACGGCATGGCCTGCCTCATGAGTAGCCAGCACGCGCTCTTCGCCCGGCGCCATTTTTGGCCGTTCGAGAAACTCCGTCAGCGCTAGCTCGACGTCGGCAGGAGTGGTCTCATCTTTGCGATCGTCGCGAAGCCGCAGACGGGCGAGCGTTCGGCAAAGCGCGTTCAGATGATCGCCGCTATAGCGCGTGCCGCCGGCCGCGCCGATAACGTGGTCGTTCGTTCGGCGCACAGCAAACTCAAGGGCGTCGTCGCTCATGCGCAGGCCCATCTTCTGATCGTATATCTTGATGATTTCCCGGCGGTCATCGGGCTCGGGATAGGGGATGTAGAGATGGAATTCAAAACGACCGGGGCGCAATAAAGCAGGGTCGAGGATCTCGACGAAGTTGGTGGTGCCAACGACGAAGACGAGTTCCTCTTTATGAAAGCCATCCATCTCGGTGAGCAATTGATTGACCATCGAATGCTCGACGCCGCTGCCGGTATACGTGCCGCGCGCAGACGCAAAGGAATCGAGTTCATCGAACACGATAATCGACGGCGCCGATTGACGCGCGCGATAGAAAATCTGCCGAAGATTCTCCTCGGACTCGCCGACCCACTTGGACTTCAACTCCGGTCCGGATATCACCGTGATGGCAGCGCCGATGGCGGCGGCGATCGCCTTCGCAAAGTAGGTCTTGCCCGTGCCGGGCGGCCCCCAGAAGATCAGGCCGCGCGGAATCAATTCTTCGAGCCGGGCCACATCCTCTTCGCTCGTGGATCGATCGCGCCGAGCAAGAACATCAAGGATTTCGCGGCGCAGCCGTTGCTTCACCTTGTCGTAGCCGCCAATATCTCTGTCGAGCGAAATTTCAGGGATTTCAAGAGTGCCCGTCAGTGTAGCCTGTCGTAATTGCTGATAGGTTCGCTTGTTGTCGGCGGGGTAGTCTTCGCCTTCCAAAGTAGAGAGCAAGCGCCTCAGCCGTACCGCATTCAAGCCGGATACATATTTGTACAAAGCCCAGGGATTGAATTGCTTGCCGAACTTTCGGCTCTCGCGCCGAGTGATTAGATGCCTCAGCCGATCTCGGCCGATGCCGAGCAGGCTGATGCGATGGGGGAAGAGATTGTCAATTACTTTGGGAAGCGTAAACGAAGGGTCTTTGAACCCAAGCCAGACAATTTCCGGGTTTTCGTAAAGCAAGACGATCACTTCACGGGCTTCACCGGTTAGACCTCCCTGGCCGGTCGTCAATAGATCGAGGTGTGGCAAGACGATTACGCGCTTTTCGATCGCACCGCGAACGGCATCGCGGATCTGCGAAATCATCGTCCCCATCAAGCCGACGGGAACGGCGCCTGCTGGCGCTGCTTCGCCTTCGCGCGGTCGGCCGTCCAGATAAACGCAACGCAAGTTCGCTTCGCGCAAGCGTGTGCGCAGATTCATGAATACGAAAGGCGCCAAGTCCTTATCGCACTCGATCAGGCAAGGCAGACTGCGCTGAAGTTTTGATGAGATTTCCGTCAGTTCGCGAGCGTAAGCCGCCTCTACCGCCTGCTGCGGCGTCAGATCCAGCGGTAGGTCTTGTTCAGAAAGAAGAATGCTCATACTACCAGCTTAGGTGAAGCTTGCGCGGCTACGCGCATTCTCCACTCACACCTGCTCCGCGAACGCGTTGAATTCCAGATAATAGAGATGTTTATAGAGGCTGCTGTCGCGGACGAGTTCCCGATGTTCGCCTACCGCTTCAATCGTCCGGTTGTTAACTAATACCAAACGATCGCAGCGCTTCAACGTTGAAATCCGGTGCGGCAGCATAAAGACCGTCTTTCCTTCCAGGACGCGGTTGAAGCTATCGTCGAGCATGGCCTTCGTGTCGTCGTCGAGCGCGATGTCCGGCTCTTCAATGATGTAAATCGCGGGATCGCGGACGATGGCGCGGGCGAGGGCAATACGGAACTGTTCGCCGATCCGCAGCGAATGGCCAATGTCGCCGATGGCCGTCTCGTAGCCGTAAGGCAGCTTTTGAATGAACTGATGCGCATGGGCGAGCTTGGCCGCTTCGAATATACGCGGCAAGTTGATGCTCGGATCGCCGCAGCCAATGTTGTTCAGCACCGTGTCGTTGAAGACCAGATTCGACAACGTCACCAGCCCGATTTGCGCTCGCAGCGACTCGGGCGTCACCCATTTCAGATTACGGCCATCGATGCGAATCTCGCCTTCGGTCGGCTCGAAGAAGCGCGGGATGAGGTAAAGAAGAGCTTCCTTTGCCGCGTGATCGGGACCGACCACGCCGATCTTCTCGCCGGCGGTTACGGTCAAATTGATTTCATCGAGCGCGTGCTCTTCATCGCCCGGCTCGTGTAGTGAAACGTCCATGAACTCGATCGACTGCGACATCGGTTGCAGAAATTCCGCATCGGGAAACTGGATTTGATTTCCTTTGCGATCGAGAAACTGGAAGAGCGCTGCGGAAGCTTCATCGCCGCGGCGGAGATATTTTTGCAAGTCGAGCCAGCCTCTTAATGGCGGATAAATGCCGGTCACGGAGACCGCCAGAATCGTCAGACCTGCCAGCCCCAGGCCATCGCTGAGCACAACGCGACCCGAGAGATAAAGCAAAATGATGGCGGCCAGCGCCACCAGAAGCAACAGCAAGGGCTTGGCGAATGCCTCGCCGCGCTGCGCCTGCGATGGGCTTTGGCGTAGTCAGCCAACTGGCGCTCGACGCGCGATTGGTTGAAAAGATCCATCAGATAGGCTTTGACCAGCCGCAGCATCATGATGCTTTCGAGCATCAGCACCAGCCGGCTCGCCGCAAATTTGGATGAAGCCCGTCCCTGGCGGCGGAAGGCGGCAACGATTTGGCCCCCCATCAACCACACCAGCAACGCGAACAGAACGACGGCCAGGGCCAGCCAGGGCTGCACCAACAATGCCAGAGCGAGCAACAAGATGATTTGCGCGGGATAGCGGGACACGGTCGTCAACCAGAGAAAGAGCGCTTCATGAATCGCTTCCAATTGACGAACAAACAGCCCTTGTCCGGCAGGCGACTGGTTGGTTCGCAAGGCCGCTTCCCCAAGGCGCGAGGCATGATGATAGACGGAGCCGCCGAAATGCGCACCAACGCCTCCACGGAAGCATCGGCCGCTTTAAGATTCATGATGACCATACACGCCGCTGCGAGCAAAGCGACGGCTATGGCGAGCAGCAAAAGTCCTGTTAAATAGCCACGGTTGGCATCTTTCGAGCCACCTTGCCACATCCAGGGATTGAGCGCAATGAGGGGATTCAACAGACGCCCGGCGAGGGAACCGCGCAAGCGGATGGCCAGGCCGAGCGCTCCGTGCGGCACGCGATTATCTTCACCAAGACCGGGAACCGGCGCCTGCTCGCCCGCTTTCACTTTGGGCAGGTACGACTCCGCGGCATCAGAGCCAATGCGATCGTGAAGGTAGACCCAGACGAAGCCGCGCCAGCGCATTTCATGTTCGCGCATGGCGGCTATGTAGGGGTCGTCAAAGGTTCTGCCCTGCGCCGACTTTTTCAGATCGTCCGCGTCCATCTTGGCCGGCAGAGGCGGCACGTTTTCCGAGTTGTGTAGGGCGTTCCAAGTCGCGAGGCGCTGTTTGTCGTCGGCCTTCTCTGACTCTGGCGCGATTAGTCCAAGTTGCTCCAGGGCCTGAGAGCGCGACTCTACAGGCAGGGACTTCCAATTCTCGACAAGCTGTTCCTGCTCGGCCACGCTCAATTGCGCAAAGTTCGGCACGCGCCCCCGCGAGACGAGCAAGTCTACCTGCAAGGCGAACAGCAGAACGAGAAGGACGTAGAAGAAGCCGGTAGCCGCGCCTGCCAGAAGCGCGAGCCATTTCGCCCGGCTGGAATGATTGAGATAGGCTTTGGCTCTTGCAAACGGAGTTCGCTCCACTGCCCACCTCATACCGTTTCGGAATCGTCGCAATCTGAGACTTACAAATAGACAAGAAACTCTAAGCCAAGTCGCGGTCTTCAAAAAGAATCAGGCCCAGGATTATGCCAATGGATGAATAGAGCAACGCATAGCCGAAGACCGAGGCGACATAGATGCAAAAATCGAGCATGGAAATCCCATTGTCGCGAATGATGGCCGTGCCAAGGTTGAAGTACGCGAGCGCTGGGAAGAGCGCGTTGAACAACTGAGCGATGAAGCTGACAAGCTTCAGGGCGGCCGATTCCTGCGCCATTTGTTGCGTCACTTGCACGAGCACCGGCGCCAGTTGGCCGATGAAAAAGATAAAGAGGCAGATCACAAAATTGATGACGAACTGCATCCGCGTTGCGAGAGCCGTGCAGATCGCCAAGAGTACCATCACTTGGCCGAACGTTAGCAGCAGGCCCACGTGATGGGCCAAGGCTTCGCCGCTCCACTGAGCAACGCCTGACGCAAAGGCCTTCCCTTCCGGCGTGGGCGCTCCCTGCTCGAAGTGCGGCGTCAGCAGCGAAATGACTTCCGTTGGCATCGAATCGTTGACGTCGTCCATCCGGTCGAAATGGGGCTTGATGAACAGCGCCCAGGTTAAAATCCAGCCGAGAAAAAGCATCATCGCCCAGCAAGCGAGCAGCGTGCCCAGATACTTACCGATCAGGAATTGACGCCGACTGATCGGCTTGCTCATCACGGTAATGGCCGTTCGGCCTTCAATTTCTTCGTTGATGGAAATGCTTGCTGCCAGCAGCCCGAACAAGCTTGCCGCCACCATGGCAAGATCGAAGCCGACCTGCTTCATCATCTTGTAATCTTCGCCGAACGTGAAATAAGGAACGACCATTGATACGAAGATGACCAATGCCGTGAAGAGTGAAATCAGCCAGAACATCGGCTGCCGCCACCCTTCGCGAAAAGTCGATAGGACGACCGCCCCGCCCTTGGGCCAGATCAATAAAAGAAACTGCGGCGCCAGCACGAGAAAATCGAGCGCCAACTGAATATGCAGCAGCGAGCCGTAGTAATAACCGTATTCCTTCAACTTGGTTACGATGCGCACTTCGGACATGAACAGCGCGAACACCAAAGCAACGCCGAGCACCCCGCCAGCCGCATAACCGAGCGTTTGCAGATCGCGCATCCATCGCCGGAACCCGCGCGGATCGAGCCCCCACAGCCAGGGAATGGCCGCCACGCCCTGAACCAGCGCAAAAACCAACCCCGCCAAGAACAGATCCAAAAACGATGTCGTCATAGAAAGACCGGAGAGTTCCACCCAGCAGGGAAGGCCAACAGACTTCCCGAGCAGAGTTGCTCGGGAAGTACAGCGTTGCTAATCTCTGTTGTACTGGCTGGCCACCGTGAAGGCAGGGCGATTGGCGCCTTATTTATCTCTCTTCAGGCCGAAGGCCTGGCGGATTAAAGCCCATGGCAAGCGTTTCGCGCCGCCGTGGGTAAGCCATGCAGGCAACGGCCGCACTCTTTCAGAGTGCGGCCGTTGCCTGCATGGCTTTCCGGCACTCTTTCAGAGTGCTCACGATAAGTGCGAATTAGGTGATAAATCGAAGGCGCGACAGGTATAGATCATCTATGCCCCTCGAAGTATAATCTAAACAGGTGGAATTCGTTCAGCTCGGAACTAGGAGCAACCACGTGCCAACCGCCAATCAGCCGAAGGTTATACCACTGCCCGCAGCCCAATCGTCTGCCAAAAGCGTTTCACCATCGCGCCGTCCTTCGGTCAAAGGCGTGAACAAACAGCCGCTTTCGTCCCACGAAGCTATCGGGGCGGAACTGGCGACGTTGTCGATAATCCCGGCCTCTGGCTCGACAGCCCGAACCGAATTTTTGGCGGGCGTACCCCGGGTGAACTAATCGGCACAGACGATGAAAAATTGTTGCGAGAGTGGATCGGATCTGTCAAGCATGGAATGTTTTCATGAATTTCAGCATCTGCCCAAGCTTGCCGCACGCGCCATTGGCAGGCACGTGGTTTCGTGCCATTCAACCGCAGCACTGGCAGACTTCACTTCAAACGCAACATACGGCAATCATTCCTGGAAGATTCAACGCTGGCAATCAGGCCGCTCCTGGTTTCGAGATTCTCTATCTTGCCGAAAACCCTGTCCGCATTCTGCGAATGGCATCAACTTCGGGTCCCCCCTGCGTCAGCAATCGCTACAAGTGCCTCGTACTGCTCCGGCGTCAATAAACTTCGCAAAGCTTCCTTATCGCTGGCATCCAAAGGGCGGGCTGGCGGCAAATCATGAAAGCATTCCGTATCGTCGGGAGGTGCGTTGGCTGTCGGCATCTGTCATTCTCTGCATTTACGGCTTCAACCAGTCGTCCAAACGCAGGCCGGGGATATTCTGGAAATCAGCGGTGTTGTTCGTTACGAGTGTTAAGTCATGAACCAGTGCAACCGCACAAATCATGAGGTCCGCAGTTGGTATCGAGATCCCTTGCCAGAGCAAAAGGCCACGCACTCGGCCGAATTGTTCGGCACAATCATGGTCAAAATCCAGCACTTGAACATCGTTCAACAAGTCTGCAATTTTATGAAGCAACGGTGCAGGATTAATGACGTGGTATGCCCCGGAATACAACTCGCCGAGAACCACCGTGGGCACAAAAAGTCCACCTCCATATTGGATAAATCTATGAGACAGCCCAGCCGGACGTCGAAAATGAGCCGAGCAAATGTTGGTGTCTAAGAGATGGCTCATGTGTTCTCTGATTGTGGCCGCCGCTCTAATTTACGATTATTTTGAATCTGCTCCATAATGGCATCCATCTCCGGATAGTCCGCCCAGCCGCCAGCGGATCGCAATATGCCATCGCCCCATTTCTGAGCGTGTTCAACCAGCTTCAGTTGAACCTGGACTTCTTGCCCCTCAGCCGCGCCTATGTCTTCCTCAAACTCGATGGTTTTACCGTGGACCTTGCCGAACAGTGTTTTGGTCATGGTTAATCCTCCAAACTATAACACCGCAGTTTTGCCTCGCGCGACTCTCCGCGAAGCGCTTCGAGTCGCGGCTAAACTATCACCTTGCAGGGGCCCAGAGTTCCTCGGCGGTGTCGCGTTTGCCGAGCGCATCGCGGGCGGCTTGGCAGAGGCCCTGGATGTCGAGTCCCAGGTCGGCCATGAGTTCCGAGCGATCTGCATGTTCGATGAAGCGGTCGGGGATGCCGAGGCGGGTGATGCAGCGCGTGTCGAGTCCTGCCGCATTGGCGGCTTCCAGCACGGCACTGCCGAAGCCGCCTTCGAGCGTGCCTTCTTCGACGGTGATGACAAAGGGCAGTTGTTCGACCGCTCGCAGAATGGTCTCCTTGTCGAGCGGCTTGGCAAAGCGGGCGTTGATGACGCCGACGTTCAGTCCTTCATCGCGAAGGATTTTGGCCGCGTGCATTGCAGCGGGTAGCAGCGTGCCGAAGACGACAAAGGCGCCGTCTTCGCCCCAGTCGATCACTTCCGCTCGGCCTTGTTCAATTGGCGCGAAGTCGCGCTCGATCTTTTCCAAATTCGCCTTCGGATAGCGGATCGAAGTCGGTCCATCCTGCGCCAAAGCAAAGTCGAGCATCGGCGCTACATCGTATTCGTCGCCGGGGGCCATCACGGTCATGTTCGGGAAGAGCCGCATGTAGGGAATGTCAAAGACGCCATGATGCGTCGGGCCATCCGGGCCCGTCAGGCCTGCTCGATCGAGCGTGAATACGACCGGCAGGTTTTGCAGGGCCACTTCTTGAAAGATCTGATCGAACGAGCGTTGCAGGAACGTCGAGTAGATATCAACGATCGGCCTCATGCCGGCTTTGGCTTGGCCGGCGGCGAAGGCTACTGCATGCGATTCGCAGATGCCGACATCGAAGAAGCGATCGGGATAGGCATCGCGGATGGCTTCCAATTTGTTTCCCTGGCACATGGCGGCAGTCAAAATGGTTGTCTTCGGATTTTCCTTGAGCACCTGTTGAATCGCGGCGCTCATGACATCGGTGTAGGCTTTGGCGCCGCCGCGCTTCAGTTCGATGCCGTTGCGTTCCGGCCCGATCTTGGTGAAGATCGGCGGCGTGTGATAGCCGACCGGGTCAGCACTCGCTTGCGGCACACCGTGGCCTTTTTCGGTGAAGACATGCAGCAGGATGGGCCCTTTTTGCTCCTTCAAGTCGTGCAGCGTTTTGCGGAGCGTTGGCAGATCGTGGCCATCGATCGGGCCGAAGTAACGGAAGCCCATCTCTTCGAACAACATGCCGTCTTTGAAGCATGCTTTGAGTCCATCGCGAATCTGTTCGAGCGCGGAGTGAGCCATCTCGCCGAGCACTGGAATCTTGGAGAGCAAGTAGTTGATGCTCTTCTTCGAGCCGCGATAGAACGAAGTCATCCGGCATTGGTCAAAGTAATTCGCCAGGCCCCCCGTTCGCGGGCAGATCGACATCTTGTTGTCATTCAAGATCACCAGAACGTTCTGATTCAAACCGGCGATGTTGTTCAACGCTTCAAAGACCACACCTGAAACAAAGGCGCCATCACCCACCACGGCGACGGCATGGCGCTCCGGGCCGCCGAGCAGATCGTCGGCGGATTTGAGGCCCGAGACTGTTGATATGCTCGAGCCGGCATGACCGGTCATGAAGAGGTCGTAAGGGCTTTCGTGCGGGTTCGGGTAGCCCATCAGGCCGCCCTTGGTGCGGATCGTGTCGAACTGTTCGAAACGGCCGGTAATTAGTTTGTGCGGATAAATCTGATGGCCGGTATCCCAGATCAATCGATCGCGCGAGAAGTCATAGGTCAGGTGCAGCGCCAAGCAAAGCTCGACCACGCCAAGATTGCTGGCGAAATGGGCAGGGCGAATGCTGAGCACGCGAACCAGCTCGTTGCGGATTTCTTGCGACAGCTGGCCTAGCTCCGCCTCGCTCAGATCGTGCAAGTCGGCTGGCGATTCAATCCGTGATAGCAGTTCGTTCATGACAATTCCCTCGTAAGCCGCACGCGGCTATCGGTCTCGATCCATCACATAGCGGGCAAGCGCTGCCAGCGGGTCGCTTGCCGAACCAAGGCCTTCCAAGGCCTCGATCGCTTCCCGACACAACCGCTCAACACGCTGGCGGCTTTCGGCAATCCCGAGCAATCCGGGATAAGTGAGCTTCCCCGAGCAGCATCTTTCGAGACTCGTTTGCCCGTGTTTTCGCTGCTGCCTTCGACATCCAAGAGATCATCGCTGATCTGGAAGGCCAAGCCAAACGCCCGGCCGAAGACATCGAAGCGGCGTTGCAAGTCGGGATCAGGTCCGCCGTTTCGTTCGCCTTGAGCCGCGTATAGGCCCAATCTCAGGGACGAGCGAAACAAAGCCCCGGTCTTACGCCGATGGATCGATTCCAGATCGTCTAGCGTCGTGGGCCGTTGCCCATTGCTTATTTTACCCTCGGCGGCCAGGTCGAGCGCTTGTCCACCGACCATTCCAGCAGCGCCCGCGCCCCGTGCCAACTCTGCACAACTAACCGCTGCCGTGGCAGGGGGATAACTTTCTGCCAGCACCTGAAAGGCGAGCGTTAAGAGGGCATCGCCGGCCAGAATCGCCAAGGCTTCGCCGAACTTCTTATGGCAGGTTGGCAACCCGCGGCGCAAGTCGTCATCGTCCATTGCCGGCAAGTCATCGTGGATCAAGGAATACGTATGGACCATCTCCAAGGCACAAGCGGCGGGCAACGCTTCGTCGTCTCCGCCGTCGGCGGCCTCGCAGGCCATCAATACCATGATGGGCCTCAGCCGCTTCCCTGGGGCCATCAGGCTATAGGCTAAGGCTTCGCGCACCGAAGCGGGTGAATCGCCACATGCTTCCGTCAACAAACGCTTCAAACTAGCGTCAATCAGCGTCTGCCGCGCTTTCAGACCGCCTTGGAAATCACTGGACACAGACGTCCCTCAGAGTCGCCTTCGTACGCTGACTCTCTTCACTTCGGCCTAAACATGAATCCAACATGACTCAACTTTACACCGCAAAGCTATTTTGCTCAAGTCCAAGTTTTTGACAGGCACAAGCCCAATTCGCCAAAGTTTGCAACGTAAACTTTAATGCCTATTTCCTATCTTTTTGCCATCCATTTTTTTGTCGGTATGCCTTCTCTATTTCGCTATGCCCTGCCGCCTCGATTAATACATCGAATCGTCATTCCCCCTTGGCTTCGCCTTCGGCACGGCCTTCTTCGTTTCTAAGGTCGCTGTGTGTTCGAAAACTTCGAACACCGGCTTGCCATCGCCATCGACGCCGGCCAGTTTCAGGATGCGCTGTTCTGCACTTCGCAGCTGGTCGTAACAGCCCTTCAGGAGAGTTACGCCGCGCTCGTATTGAGCGAGGCTCTCTTCCAGAGTGGTCGAACCATCTTCGAGGTTGCGGAGGATGCGTTCGAGTTCGCTCAAGGCTTTTTCGAACGCCAGGGAATCGGACGGTGAAGGGGTCATCAAGCGGTCCCCGCTCAGGATCATCATCCCTGACAGCTCATTTACTCACGTCAACCGGGGCGAAGCTCTTCGACACGGCTGACGATTTCTCCGCCCGCCAATCGGGTAATCAGGCGGTCGCCAACCTGAAGCGTGGCCGGATCGCGCACCAGTTCTTCGGATTTTTCCCTGCGGGTAAGACTATAACCGCGCTGGAGCACGTTCAAGGGGCTAAGCGTCTGCAATCGGTCGGCCAGAGCCGTTGTTGCCTTTTGGGCACGCTCGACTTTGTGCCGAATCGAGCGCTGCAGCCGCTTGGAAAGTTCGTCGAGACGCTCTTCCCGTTCGCGTATCCGCGACAAAGGTCGGCGAAAGGCCGCACGCGAAGCCAGCGCCAAAAGCGTCTGCCTTGCCAGGCTGAAGCGATGCTGCACGCGCATCTTCCATACGGTTGCGCAGACCGCGCAACGCCTGAACCACTTCGGCCTGATGCGGGACAACCTTGTTAGCGGCATCTGTCGGCGTCAGTGCGTGCAGGTCGGCCACGTGATCGCAGATGCAGACATCAATTTCATGGCCAATGGCGCTGATAACCGGAATGCGCGAATCAAAAACGGCGTCGGCAATGACCTCCGCATTGAACTCCCATAGATCCTCGGCACTGCCGCCGCCTCGGCCGACGATCATTGCATCGACCACGACGACGCCTGCGTGATGCAGTTGATTAAGCTGCCGAATCGCGGTCGCAATATCTTGGGCAGCGCCATCGCCTTGGACGCGGACAGGGCAGACAACGACCTCGGCCAAAGGCCAGCGTGTCAGCAGCACTTGCAGCATATCGCGCACGGCAGCGCCGCTGATGCTGGTGACGATCGCCACACGTTTGCAAAAAGCAGGCAGCTTCTTTTTGCGGCCATGCTCGAAGTAACCCTTCGCCGTCAGTTTTTCGCGAAGCTGCTGATGGGCCAGTTCGCGCGCCGATCCCTTGCGGCTCAAGCCGATCCGCTTCGAGCTGATACTTGCCATGCGGCGGATAGACGCCCAAGCTGCCGCGCAGCGAATACCTTCATGCCA
Source organism: uncultured Planctomycetota bacterium (assembly GCA_963718635.1). Taxonomy (GTDB): domain Bacteria; phylum Planctomycetota; class Planctomycetia; order Gemmatales; family Gemmataceae; genus JAIOQJ01. The sequence goes on from OY970367.1 coordinate 2,648,372, forward strand.
TCGCGCAGTTCGAACTTCAACTGCGGCACGGCGCTTGCGCCAGAGCACCGAAGGAAGCTGCACGCGGCATCCTTGAGCGTGAAATAGATATGGCCTGCACCATACTTCTTCACGCCGGACACTTCGCCCGTCACCCAGACGGAAGAGAACTGGTTTTCGAGATCGTCTTTGATCGCCAGCGTCAGTTCGCTGACGGTCATGGGCCGAGCCGGTGAAAAAAGATCGTTCATGGAATACGCACCAGGATGAGGGCAGCGCCTTGTTGATCGTGCAGTTGCGCAGTTATTTCGCCCTGAAGATTCGGGAGCTCGGCCTCGATCAATAGCGCATATATTGGGCGGGCCGACGGCAAACTATTGTCGAGAAAGCACCTGGCAGGCCGATTGTAGTAAAAGAGGATGCCTTCATCTTTCACTCGGCCCAGATAAAGCGTCTGACCAACGGGAACCAGTTGCGCTAACGTCGCGGCCGTTTCGCGAACGTGGCGGTTGGCCGTCCGCGGCGGCAACACAACCTCAACATATATTATTTTTACAGCGACCCATATGAGTAGGAGACCGATGAAAACAGTTCTTTGCCAGCGAGAGACTTTGAGCACCGGAACGTATCTAAACAACACTAAGATCCCAAGTGCGCTGATAGCGGGACAGATCGGCAGACTGTAGCGCACATGATGTTGGGCAGGCAGGCTCCAGAATAAGAGATTGGGCCAAATCCAACAGTGAAGCATCTGCACTAAACGCTGGCTTTCTTCGCTGCCGGAGGCAACAAAAGACGCTCGGCAGGCATAGAGGGCGAGCAACGACCAAGGTAGATTTGCCGCCAACACTTCAAAGGGATAGGCAAGAGATTCCAACACCGGGTACGTCCGACCCGCATGGGCGGGATTGAAGCGCTGCGCCGCCTCGCCCATGAAGGCATCACGCAGCGCGGGCCAGCCGACCGCTTCACTAACGAGATATGCCCATGAGAGACAGATGGCAACGAATAGGCCGAGCGCTGCGAGGTGACGCCAAGATAATAACAATGCCAATTTTCGCCGCCAGGCGAGCAACGGCAGCACCGTCAAATAGAAGAAGGCCGGCGCCGTCCACTTGGTAAGAAATCCCGCTGCCACACAAAGGAGGGCCAGCAGCCACCAACCAAGCGCTTCCTTGCCGCGGACGGGATGAGACTCTTCCAGTTCCAGCGCTCGCCAAAACGCGAGCAGCGAGGCAGAGACCCACATCACCAGCAGCATATCAATCTCGGCACTTGGCACCCGATCGAGCCAAAGAAATGACATGGGAATCAGCATCGCACCCGCCAATGCTCGCTGCCGGCCAACCACTCTTTGAAAAGCGTTAAAGAAAAGAAACACCACGACCGTCGCAGAGACAACCGAGGGAATGCGAGCGCTGGCGGTAGTGACATCTCCCCAAGGCCAACTCGCTGCGGCGATCGCGACATACATCCCTGGCGGCTTGGTGAGAAACGGTTCCCCGTAAAGCGTCGGTACGAGCCAGGAGCCGTGCAAGCTTCCCGGCCTATGATCGCGCGCAACGCCTCCGTCCGATGCAGCGTGCCGACGTTGATCCCGTAGGTTAAAAGGAAGAGGCACCAGACGAAAAGAATAGCCGGGGCGCTCGCGATAAATCGAAGAGGTTGTTGGCGTAACAGGGACATGGATTGGTCATTTCGATTCGCGGGAAAGCGGCTATTGTCGCTAAGAGCGTGTTTCATGCAAGCTCAGTTCGACAGTAGATTATGCAGTTCCTATAACCAAAACAGAGCCGAGAACGAACGAACTTGAATGAATAGAAATGCTCCTCTAAGATCAGCTATCAGGTTTACGCAATGCCGCCTATTGACCCAATTGGTTTCCCACCCATTTCGTCCGCTGGTTCGTTGCAGGGAACACCGGTCACTGTGGTCTTATCGCCGCATGCACGAGCTCGCATGACTTTACGCAATATCAGCCTTCAAGAAGTACTCGATTGTCTACGAAGCCCCGATCAGATAAATTTGCCCGTCAATGCACCCGACCGCAGGCGCTTCCGACGTAGTTTCCAAGGTTCTGCCCGTTCTTTTATTGATGTCGTTTTCAAACGCAATCGACAAGCAACGGTGATAAGAGTTATCACCGTATTCAAAGTTCCATAGTTGATGGAGAGGAGAGCAACATGACCGACTTCGACCTGCGATTGGAAATTTCGGGCGATCCCGAATCCGGTGATTACCTTGCCGCTTACCTGAGCTTGCGCCGAGGGGACTCGGTACGAACGGAGGAGTTCATTGAAGGTCAAGTGTTTGCCGATTACGATGCCGATGACCGCCTTTTGGGCGTCGAGTTCCTGGATTTTTGCGACATGGACAGTTTGCAAGGCTTGTTGAAAGATCAGCCTGCCGTTGTGAAACAATTTTTGAATTATGCATTACCAAGACAATTAGCTCATGTATGATCTCTATTGCTTTAGTTATTTATCAAGCCTCTGCATCTCGTAAAGCATAGATCCCATGCCTCCCCGCATCATCTCGTTCATCATCGTTGCGGCCTGGTTAAGCGCCATCTCATGGCTTGGCTACCGCGAATGGTGGCCTTACTGGCGGGCTGATTCGCCGCCGCCTTTTACGGTTGAACTCGCTGACGAGGCGACGCCCTTGATTGCCCACTGGAGCATCTGGCGCGGCGAGCGCAAGATCGGCATGGCCCAAACGCGCATGTCTGTGCAGCGCGACGACACGGTGCTGCTTCACAGCACGATCGACAACCTCGACCTGACCATCGTTAAAGTCCCTCGGCTTGCAACTGTGCAAAGAGTCACCCGCGAAGGACAACTCCTCTCGATCACCTCGACTTTGCAGTTGCTTCTGACGCTTGATCGAACTTACGAAATCAAAGCAGGCCTCGAAGGAACGGTGCGTGACGGCAATCTTTACGCTCATAGCCGGGTGGAATCGCCCGACTTCGGCAAAGCGGAGCAGGATCTCGATCCCATTACGCTTGCATCCGGGAGTATGCTTAACCCGATGCAGCCGGTGGCGCATATCAAGGTTTATCCCGGTCAACATTGGACTATTACAAATGTTGATCCCTTGGCCGAGGTGTTCAATGCATCGCTGAAGCAATTCAAATTAGGCAGCAAGCTCCTCGCGTCGCCGCCGCGCAAATTGATCGCGGAAGTTAGCGATAAGCCTCAACCGCTGATGTTTCACGATATTTCCATACCTTGCCATCTGGTGAGCTATCGCTCGGACGATCTCACCGGCAGGACATGGGTCCAAGAGTCTAACGGCAAAGTCTTAAGGCAAGAAGTAAAAGCTCGCGGTGAGACCCTCATCCTCCAACGTGAAGATTGATAAGTCCGCGTTATGTATGGTGGGCGAAGGCTTTGCGTAGCCCGCCTTATCTAACTGGTGGGTTGCGCAAAGCCGTCATCCACCCTACAATTACAGGCAACTAAAACCCCCATGATCGAACTCCGCCAGGTCTGCAAGCGCTACGGTTCCAAGACGGCCGTTGCCGACTTGAATCTGCACATAGCAGCGGGCGAGCTGTTCGCCATTCTGGGCCCCAACGGCGCCGGCAAGACGACTACCATCAAGATGATCTGCGGGCTCTTGTTCCCCACCGAAGGCCAGGTTTTGGTCGGCGGATTCGATGTCGTTCGCGACGGCGATCAAGCGCGGGGGCTGCTCAGTTACGTTCCGGATCAGCCCTATCTTTACGAGAAATTATCGGGGCGTGAATTCTTGCACTTCATCGCCGAGCTCTATGGATTGCCGAAGGCCGAGGCCACGAAACGCGTCGAAGAGATGATCGCTCTTTTCAGCCTGCACGAGTTCGTTGACGACCTGACCGAACGCTATTCGCATGGCATGCGCCAGCGCACCGTATTTGCTGCCGCGCTCGTTCATCGGCCGAAGGTCTTGGTCGTCGATGAGCCGACCGTCGGCCTCGATCCCCGCAGCATCCGCTTGCTGAAAGACCTGTTGCGCGATGAAGCGAAGCAGGGAACAACCGTTTTTTTGTCGACCCATTCGCTCGATATTGCTCAGGAGTTGGCCGACCGCATTGCCATTGTCGATCATGGCCGGCTCATCGCCTGCGGCAGCCTCGACACCTTGCGCAAACAAGCTTCCTTAGATGGAACGCTGGAAGAAGTATTTCTGAAATTGACCAATGAAACGGAAGTCTGACGACTTCCGCTACGCTTAATTTCCGTAGCGGAAGTCGTCAGACTTCCGGGTACGCAACGCCTCCAGCGGAAGTCTGACGACTTCCGCTACGTTATTCACAAGAATTCGAATGATGAATCGAACCCGTCAAGGTTGGACCTTCCAGAAACTGCGCTGGCGAATCGCACGCAACTCGAGCGCACTGCTCTTCGGCCATTCGCGCATGCGCTTCATCACCATGCTCGGCTGCTGCGCGGTGATTGCCGCACTTTTATTTGCTGCAGCTTGGGAAGGTTTTCTGCTGATACGCAACAGCAACTTATCGCCATCCGGCAACATCGTCGGACTCTTGTTCGACGCCATGTTCTTTACCCTCGGCAGCATGCTGGCCCTATCGACCGGGTTGATCTTGTATGCCAGCCTGTTCAATGGCGCCGAGGCAAAATTTCTGCTCGCCAGTCCCGCCCGGGCCGATCAGATATTCGGGACGAAATTTCAATCGGCGGTCACCTTTAGTTCGTGGGCGTTCTTAGTGTTGGTTGGCCCAATCACCGTGGCTTATGGGATTGTCTTCCCAGCGCCTTGGTTCTATTTTGCCACGCTGCCGGTGTGGTTGTTGGCCTATGCCATTCTGCCGGGCACTGTTGGCGCCATCGGCTGTCTGCTGATCGTCAATTTCTTTCCGCAACGGCGCAAACAGGCCCTGCTTTTGCTGCTCGGTTTGCTGGTCGCGGCGGCCTGTTATGGGGGATACCGCATCATCACGCTGTCGCGATCGGGTATGCCAAATCACGACGCTCTCGAAGAAATCTTCAGCATGTTCGCGCTGGCTACCAGCACGCTCTCGCCGAGTCGCTGGCTGTCGCGCGGCTTACTTTTTCTCACGCGCGATGACATATATGCTTCACTACTTCCGTTTGCCCTGTTGTGGAGCAACGCAGCATTTGCTTATCTAATCGCCGCATACTTAGCTAAAAAAATCTATCGCCGTGGCTTCAATCGAATTGCCGGCGGCTGCAGCAACCGACGCGTTCACGGCGCCCATTGGCTCGATCGCTTGATGAATTTTTTAGTTGGTTATCTCGATCCGAAAACACGCTTACTAGTAGTGAAGGATTTCCGCAGCTTCCGCCGTGAGCCGGCCCAGGTTGCTCAGCTGGCGGTCTTCGCCGGGCTTATGCTTTTATGCGTCATCAACATCCGCCAGTTCTTCGGCTCGGATTTGCCGGTCGTCAATCAATCGGCCGTCAGCCTGCTCAACTTGCTCGCAACGGGATTGCTGATGTGCGCGTACCTGGGCAGATTTGTCTATCCGCTTATCAGTCTGGAAGGCCGCAAATTCTGGATCCTCGGGCTGCTGCCGCTGAAGCGAGATCAGCTTCTTTGGGGCAAATTCTGCTTTGCCGCCACGATGACGGCCGTGCTGGCAGGCGCGATCATCCTGGTAAGCGATGTCGTTCTCGCCATGCCCTTGGTCGCGATTCTGCTGCATCAAGCGACGATCGCCGTCTTGTCAATCGGCCTGAGCGGCCTCTGTGTCGGCATGAGCGCCTGGATGCCCAACTTCCGCGAAACCGATCCCGCCAAGATTGTCGTCGGCTTCGGCGGCACCATCTTCACGATTGCTAGTCTGATGTTTTTGCTGACGACCGTAGCGATCATCTGCCTCCCCTATCACTTCGTCAGCGCAGCGTGATGCCGTCATGAAAGAGACGGGCGATCTACCGTGGTGGGCGCTCATCGGACTCCCCCTTGGCGCGGTCATGGCTTACCTGGGAGTCTGGCTGCCAATGTGCCTGGGCGCTCGCACGTTGCGTTCGATGGAATTTTGAAAACAAAATCTCTAAGGCTATCACTTGACCGGTATGACAGTAACCTCTGTTGCCGCTTTCCAAGCGATCTCCTGGAGAGGGCGTGCTTCTTCATCCGTCAAGCCGGCTAATTTACCTGGAAGGCCTTCCGGACTCTTACCGAAGATGGTCGCATAAAAAACGCACGCTGCCAGATACGTGCCTTTGGCGTTGGGGTGTTTCAAATCCTTTTCATGCAGGGTGAGTTTGCTATTCTGCTTCAGCGCCGCTTCCCAGGCATTTCCAACCGGCGCCAGCTGACCTTTGACTTCTTTCGCGAGTTCCAGGTAGGCTTTGGTGATAACGCCCTGGTCCTCCGGCTTATTCTGCAAAGCCCAGGTCATGTAGAAGATCGTCTTGGCGCCCTGTTTCTTGATCTCCGCATCGAACTTTTTTCCGTATTCAAACATGGACTCTCGTCGAGCCAGGGCAGCGGTGCTGTGATCTTGAAGAATGACGAAATCCCATTGGCGGGCCTGAATTTTCGCCAACGCTTTGCCGTCCTTCCAATGCTTTTCAAGCGTGCAGCCTCCGGGAGATTCGCGCTCAACATGTAAAGGGCGCTGACCACCGGCTTTGGCAAGTTCGGCCAACATCTTCGGCAGATCATGCTGTGAGGTAAAGCTATTGCCAATGAACAGCACCTGCATTTCATCGGCGGCCTTTGCGGCCGTTGATCCGATGAGAAGGGCTAAGGCAAAGAAAATCCAGCAGCCGTTGCAACAGTTAAAATGTGACATGTTGATTTCTCCGGACGACAAAAATGAACCACGAAATTATTCACGCGCTGGTTAGCGCCTCATTCAAAGAACACGTTTCAAGAATCGGCTCACCTCGCCGATAGCGTCCCAGCAATTCGTGGGATCGCCGTGCTAGCATTCGTCGGACTTCGCGCCGCTTTCCTTTTACGCGTGGAATGATCATGTCATCATAGCCCGTCGTGCTGTGACGCATCCAGGCGATGACAGCCGCCTCGGCCCGTTGTTCAACGGGTATCCGATTCGTCCGAGCCACCGTGCCGCTGCCGACCGGCGTCGCATGATCGGTGACGGCCTTGGCAAGCCTTTCCGCTAGATCAGCAAAATTTGTATGAAAGCCGAGAAACGCCACCACGGCCGCGCAAAATCCTCGACATACTCCGCCTGCGCCTTCTGCCGGCGTTGAATGTCGGCCTGCTTCTTCTTGCTAAAACTCTCCGTGGAGCGCTCGGCTTCCAACTCCCCCCGAATACGCTCAACGGTTGCCAACGGAGTCCATACACCCCGCGAAAAGACCTTTCGGCCTTTCTTCTCGGCAACGACCCAATGATCGCCAGCAGCCTTCGCGCGACGCGTCAATGCCGCATCGCCCGGAGGCAGCAGAATCCAGTCGGCCGGCGCCGTCAGCACTTTGCCATCGGCGGCACGGACGCTATTGGGCGTGGGACCCGGAGAATAGGTTTGGCTCATTGGCAGAATTAATCAGAAAGGCGGGAGTGTATGGGAATCGAACCCACTGAGAGCTTTGTTCAAACCCTCCACCAGTTTTGAAGACCGGGGCCGGCACCAGCCATGCAAACACCCCCAATAGCGCCAATGCCTATTGTAGACTTTTTGAAATGAAGTTTAACTGCCACCCTATCGCGCGTGGGGGCAGTCCTCCCGGCCTGCCCTGGTAAGCTCCTCTCAAGTGTGAACGGTTCACACTTTCATGCCTCACCAAGACCCCGACAAAAAATTTGGGACAAAAAGATAAGAACGATCTATCTTTCGTCTTATATTTTTGCCAACAATTTTTTGTCGTTGGTTTTGTCTTTCCATTCCGCATTCCGAACTCGGAACTCCGCCTTCCGCATTTCTCCGAAGCGCTTTTCCAAGATTTTCTCGCAAAGTCGCTTGGGGAAATATTTCCCGAAGCGACTCTTCGCTCCTGTCCGCATTAGACGAAACTCACCAGTCTGAAGCGCCAGCGAAGAAAACTTTTCGAGGAGCGAAAGGCGACTCATTGGCTTCTTGATTCCGCATTCCGAATTTCCACAGTCCGCATTTCTCTGACGCGATTTCCCACGATTTCATCGCAAAGTGCCTCTGGGAAATATTACCCGAAGGGTCGGTGAATACCATGACACTGGGTATCTGATAGGCGGTTCGCCCAAATTGAAACGGCTCGATAGAGCAACCCTGTCTTATATTTTTGCCGCTATCTTTTTGTCGGAGTTCTTATTCTTCATTCCGAATTCCGAGTTCCGCATTTCTTTCCACTTACTAACTTAGGCGCGCCGTTTTTCGGAAATCTTTTTTCACCGCAACAAGGCTTTCCGCCCAGCCAACGCGGCGAGTCGCGGCCTCGCGGGTGACAAGCCTCGTCCAATCCAACCATCAAAAAACAAGCACCACGAACCTTGCATTTGCCGCGCGGCCTTCGCGGCGGCTTGAACATTCGACTTCGTTGACAACGGTGATCGAGGCGAATTAGTTCTGGCGGCTTGCTTCTTACACCGCCCAGCTGCAAAATCGGGTGGACGACGATTTGGATCAAGCGGCAAAGAAGATCGAAAAGCTGCCGAAGCCAAAGAAGCCAAGAAAACGTAAAGACAGCAGCGAAGGGGGCGCCGCGTGAACGAAGCCCAAACCCGAGCCAATGATATCGACCCCATGCTCAAAAGCGCATTCACCGCGCTCGACGAGTTGAAGAAATCGCTGCTGCACTGAGCTTTTAACGGAGAACTGTAGCACAAGTTTCCAACTTGTGCATTTTCCGCACAAGTTGCAAACTTGTGCCACCGGACGAGTTGAAGAAGTCGCTGCTGCACGGGGCTTTAAGCGGGGAACGGTAGCACATGTTTCCAACTTGTGCATTTTCCGCACAAGTTGCAAACTTGTGCCACCGGCCGAATTGAAGAAGTCGCTGCTGCACGGGGCTTCAAGCGGGGAACGGTAGCACATGTTTCCAACTTGCGCATTTTCCGCACAAGTTGGAAACATGTGCTACCGTTCCAAGCGAAATTGCTAGTATATTTTGCAACTTTTGAGGTTCAACAATGCACGAACAACCTCTCTTCCGTCGGCGCAATCTTCCGCATTGGGATATGCCTGGTGCCGTGTACTTCGTCACAGCTTGTCTTGACGGCAGCATTCCGGCCGATGGCTTGCTCGATTTGACACGATACCAGCGGGAATTGAGTCTGCGACCCGTTCCAGAGTCGATGCCCCGCCAGGAATGGGATCGCCAAATTTGGAAACTGCGGTTCGCTCGTTTTGACGAATGGTTGGACGCCAAGCCAGCCTGTCGACATCTGGCCGACCAACAACTGGCTCGACTGGTCAGCGATTCCTGTTACTTTTTCGCCGGCGAGCGGTATGATCTGCTGGCGTATTGCATCATGCCCTCGCACATGCACTGGGTCTTTCGACCGCGCCGCCGAGTGGGTAAAGTCGTTGCCCGTTGAAGAGAAGATTCGTTCGCCGCGCGAACGCATCATGCACTCGCTGAAACGGCAGACCGCGAAGGAATGCAACCAGTTGCTGGGCCTGACAGGCGCTTTCTGGCAACACGAGTCGTATGACCACTGGGTCCGCGATCTGGACGAATTGGAGCGCATAATCGTATATGTCGAAAGAAACCCAGTGAAGGCAGGTTTGGTCAGCAGAATAGAGGATTGGGAACACTCATCGGCACACGATCGCATCAAGTTTGCGATTCCAGAAGGACCATTGCTGAAGCCGAAAGCGCACAAATTGGAAACTTGAGCCACAGAAAGTGCGAATCCGCTGTAGCCGAAAGCGCACAAGTTGGAAACTTGTGCCACTGAAAATGCGAGTCCGCTGTAGCACAAGTTTCCAACTTGTGCGCATCGGCCTGTCGATGCCCTGCTCGGCATCGCTTCGTTCTTTCACAGTACGTTAAGGTAGGCGTGGACGAACTGGGCCAGGAAAAGCTTGTGCCGCTGCTCAGACTTAAGTACCACGACTCGATTCCTGACGCCGTGGCCGATCTGGGCAAAACTGAACAGATCAGGGATGCTTTCAGCGGATTTCAAAAATATCTGTACGACGTCGCGGCGTGAAAGAAATTGGCGAAAAAACGGACACTCATCTTCTGTCGCTTTCATCAAGATGGAATACCTTCCCTCCCCGTTTACTTCAGCTCCTGCGACTCGACGGCGACGCCGATTTTGCCGTTGTCGGGGGTTACGGGGAGGCGTTCGAGTTGGCCGCTTTCGCCGTTAAGGAAGATGACGTCGACCGGGCCGTTGGCCAAGGAAAGGGCCAACTGTAATTCCTGGAAGTTTTGAATGCGGGCTTTGCCGATGCCGACGATCACGTCGCCCGGTCGGAGGTCGGCGTCTTTGGCAGTGCCGGCATCGAGAACCTGGGTGATGCGCATGCCGGTCTCATTGGCGAAGGAGGGCTGCGGCATGATGCCGAGCGGCGTGACGCCTTGCATCGGCGGCGCCATCTGAGCGTAAATCGGCTGCGAAGGCAGGAAGGAGAATGACAGGCCCAGCCCGATAAAGCTGCCGCCGTAGAAATAGGGATAGCCGTAATAGGGGTATGCACGTCGGGCGGAATAGTTGATGTTCGGGTTATGAGTCCAATTATGATTTTGGACGTTCGCTAAGCCATTGATGTTGGCCCGACCCCCAATGTTTGTGGCGCTGGGACTCGTCAACGAACGATTGGTGAGGTTGCTCGGATGGACTCCTTGGACGTTGGCAGGGTGTGCCGGGTGCGCCAGTGGAACAGCCGACGGATGGACGTTCGCGATACCCGGGTGACCCAATGGAACAGCCGACGGATGAATGCCGGGCGAGACCGAGTGAAAACTGGGCGCTGAATGCGCGGGTGCAAACGAGGGCATATGTCCGCCGCCTCCGTGGCCTCCTCCGCCATGTCCGCCGCCTCCTCCTCCCCCGTGTGGCGCGGCAAAGCCGTTAAGGGGAAAAGCGACCGTTGAAGCGCTTAGCAGTGCCAACAAAAGAAACCGGCTCATGGGATAGCCTTTCGAATGCGGTGCTGCTCGCAGAAGCGGGAGAGGGGCAGCGCCCCGACTTACAAATTTGCTGAGTTGCAGGAAACGATAGTCTTACTCTATCCGGCCGGCGGCGGCAGTTCTTAAAAAAAAGCGTGTTGCTCTATAAAAAACTGAGAATACTGCCGCTCGCTCGGCATAGCCGCTGCGATAGGAACGCGGGAGTTTGTAAAACTTGCTTGAGGCTTCACTCGTAGCGGAAGTCGTCAGACTTCCGGCACCGCCTCGAAGTCTAGGCCTTGCTCGGAAGTCTTACGACTTCCGCTACGCGACGCGATGCCTTCGTAGCCGAAGTCGTAAGACTTCCGGCGCCGCCTCGAAGTCTAGGCCTTGCTCGGAAGTCTTACGACTTCCGCTACGCGACGCCTTCGTAGCCGAAGTCGTAAGACTTCCGGCGCCGCCTCGAAGTCTAGGCCTTGCTCGGAAGTCTTACGACTTCCGCTACGCGACGCGATGCCTTCGTAGCCGAAGTCGTAAGACTTCCGGCGCCGCGCGGAAGTTGAGGCTTCGCTCGGAAGTCTTACGACTTCCGCTACGCACACCTTTACGCTCTTCCACCTCAGGTGACTGATGCCGAATCTACAACAAATTGCTGAAACGCTCTTCATCGGTGAATATCATCGGCATGTCTTTCTTTGCACCGGCGATACGTGCTGCTCGGCCGAGCAAGGCCAGGAGGCCTGGGACGAACTCAAAAAGCGGCTCAAGGAAGAGAAGCTCTCGCTGAGCGCCGGGCCAAAAGCCTGTTATCGCACGAAGGCGGATTGCTTACGCGTTTGTCAAGATGGGCCTATCGTCGTCGTTTACCCGGAAGGAACGTGGTACTACGGCATGACCAAGGAGCGCATTCCACTCTTGGTCCAGCAGCACTTGATGGAAGGCAATCCGGTGGAAGAATGGATATTTGCCGCAACGCGCGTGCCGAAGCAAGGTTAGGAACGCTTACAACGTGCGTGTCTTTCGCCTCGCGGGTCTTCGATTTGGCAGCAATGAGCAGGTCCGGATGCAATCGATTAGCACAGTTGCCGGCGACGGTCGTCTCGACATAAACCGTGTCTATCACTACATCTTATTACTCCGAACAAAGCCGTTCTGGTCAAGCGGACCGCTTTGGGGCTGGGATTTTGCAACGGCAGGTTCAATAACGGCAGTTTGGCCGGATTAAGTAGTAATCCTTGCCCCATACTCGATATAAACGCCAGCGGAAGTTCCTGCGGCGGCGTCTAGTTCTAGTATGCCGTGCTCAGAGACGCGACCCCTTGAGCAGAGCTTCGAAGTACCGCGAGACCTCTCGTTCCAAGTCCTTAACCGGGCGGAATTGACACGCCTCCAGCCAAGCCCCCTTTTCGCCCGGCAGATAGCAAAGTTGGCTGCCAGAAAACGTCTCCAGGAAAGGGATGGCCGTAGCTGGGTCGATCGACTGGCCCGGCTCGACCCAGATGCCGGTCTCGGACACCGGCGCCAGATCATCGCCGGCATGCAACCCGCCGGCCATATCGAATCCGTTCTCCCGGAACGACCCGATGACACCATACACCTTGCGGAGGAATGCGGGCAGATCGGCTCGGAGCGGCCTGCACCGGGGTAGGCTGATGGCCGGCTCGCCCTGCCAGTGGAACCGGAAGTATGGCCGGTAGGGTGAGTTGCCGGTCGAGTGGAACTGCAACTCATACCCGCCCTCGGCACACCCTTCCAATACCTTGCGAAGCCACTTCGGGGAATCGGCATCCGCGAGTTTGGCGAAGAACTCCGGGCCAGTGCGGATGGCGAACACGTCCTGCTCTGTCAGCACGCTTCGGAACTCCGATGGGAGAGCGTCCACGTCCGGCTCGTACACCGTCGCCACTCGCAGAATGTGCATCTCCGCGTGCCCTCCGCTGCCGAACGATCCACCCCAGCAGTGCCAGGGGGCTGCTGGACCTATGACCCGGGAAAAACCTACCTGTCCCCGCAGTCTGCTGCAGCGCCTGTGTCGGCATCTGCTACCACTGCCCAATCGTGCACGATGCCCCCACTGCCAACCTCGAAGACCTCACCGATTACCCGGTCTCGATAGTACCACCAGTAGCCATCACTACTATTGCCGAAGGTGTCGATTCGGTGCCCTGACTCGAACTCAAGGGCCAAGTCAAGGAATGGCGACCCGATGGCTACTTGAACCAGAGCCGTGCGGTTCAGCGGATCGAACAGCGCGCACCACGTCTCCCACAGCGGCCGGTTGACCTCGGGTTTGTCTACGCCATCCAACACCGGCCAATCGGCGCTGCCGGTGATGAACCGACCCGCCAACGACAACCGCCACCGGCGGGTCGAGCCAAATGTAGGCCCGGCCCTTCTCGCGCGGCCCGCCATCGAACCGCAGCTTAAGCGAGTTGGTCGCCAACGATCGCTCGCAGGACTTCCCGACGAGTGACTGTAGAGCCGTTTGCAACTTGGCGCGAACATCATCCATCCGCACCTCCCCGCCGAACGACCCATCTCAGCAGGCGGCGGGGCCGAGTGCGCCACGAAGTTGGGAAAGCCTACATGCCTCCGCCGTCTGCTGCAGTGACTGGTTCGGCCCGCCTTTGCCGCATCCTACTCGAACATGGCGAACTGTTCGCCGCGGCTCAACCACTCGCGACGGATCCTAAACAAGTCATTTCTGCGCCTTCGCTCTCGCCAAGGCGCAGCGTCGAACGCCCCGCAACCGCTAGCTATGGCGCCACCTCGAATGATGATCCGTCTTGAAGCCGGTAGATGCGGAAATGCCGGTCTAAGGTAAATACTCGTCGCCATCCAGTCGCCTCGGCGGCAGCCACCAAAGATGCGTCGGCCAAGTCCATCGGTAGGTCGCGGTACGTCCGCATTAGTTCGGCCATCCGAGCCCCTTCGCCGGGTCCGGCTTCGCGTATAACGACCTGCCCCGTGGCCATCCAACCCCACAGTTCAGCCTGTCCGGCCCACCCTGCCGCTCTACCGAGCAAGTACATAGCTTCGGACAGACACGGCCACGTTGTCACCAAAGGCCCGGCCGGGAGATCCGCCGCCGCTGCGACCGCCACCGAGTGGTATGGATCCCGGCGGTCGAGCAAGGCCACCAAGGGGCCGGCGTCAACCAGGATCACGACCGAGCCGCCCGGCCCTCGGCCAAGCCGTCCGCGAATCGTCGGCCAGTGTTCTGAGAGAATGCCTCGCCAGACCCGGCCACCGCACCTACCCTGGCCCCGAGGTATTCCAGTAAGGAATCAGGCGGCGGGGTCGCCACCAAGGCCCGCAATTGATCAAGAGCTAGTGCCTCCGGCGTAGTGCCGCGGCGGGTAGCCTCAGCGGCCAGGGGAACCGCCAGTTCGTCCGGTACATCGATGGTCAGCATGGCATACCTCCTACCACATTTTACTGGTTTCGGATCGGTCGTGCGAGTCCCACGATGGCCGAACAATGGATGCAGGCTCCTACCCGCCAAGCCTATTTGCGCCACAGCTTGAGCCTCGGTCTGCTGCAGCGCCCAGGTCTGTTCCCTTCTAGGAAGATCGGACGGTGCGTCTGCTTCGTCATCGTTTATGCTTTCAATTCGGATGGCTGCGCGTCTGCTTTATTGCCGCTAACGCTTCCGGCTTTGGATATCCATTCCGACTTGCTTTGCGATCTGAAGTCTTGGACGTAAAAAACGCCTGCCGGGTGGTCGATGCCGGCAGGCGTTCGAATGAGGTTGCGATTTTAGTTGATTGTTTGCAGCACGAGCATCAACGGCAAGGTGTTGGGCTTTCGTTCGCTTCGCTTATCCAAGAAGCTTTTGATCTCTTTGGAATTCTGCGGGAAGTGATTGGTGAGACCGTAAGGCAGTACGAGCGTGAGCTTGTCGCCGGCCCGTGCTCCCGCTTTCGGGAGATTGGCCGCTAACTGGGCCGCCGTCACGCTTTCGAGCGATCGGCGCGGGTCGATCGAGCTAAGCGCTTTCGGCTTCGGCAATTTCACCTGCGATACAGGAACGCCAAGAGCCTTTGCCAGCTCGGCGACATCGGCCGGCAGAAAAGGCGCGAGCATGAAGCGATCGAATTGGCCGTCGCCGGCTTTCTTCAGTTCGGCTTTCTTGTCGTCGGCGCCAAGCTGTTCCAGCAGTTGCGCGATTTCTTCAGCCGTCATGCTTTCGGTGAAATAGACATAATCGCTCTTCTGTTTCCTTTTGAGGCGATCTTGAGCGATGCCATCTATTAGCAGTTGTTGCCCACGCGCTTTGAAGGCGGCGTTCAAAAGCTCGGCCGCCCGTGAGTTTTCTTTGCAGAACAGGTCAACGCGAATCACTTCGTCGCGCTTAAGTTCTTCACGCAGCTTTTGACGGGGATATTGCTGATCGAGATCCTTTAACTCCAACAAGAGTGGGAGCCGGATCTTGACAACGCGAAAAGGTTCCAATTCGGGCTGAGTCGGCGTCGCTACAATGTTATCGGTGTTGGTTGCAGGCCGTGGCCTTACGGTAATCAACTCCGGTTCAATAGCGGCAGGCATTTCTTTGACTAATGTGGATGGCTCCTCAGCGGGCTCTTTCTCCACCGGCTTAACGATTACTCGGTCACCGTTTACGTTCTTCGTTTCGATTTTCGGCGGATTCTTAACCGTCGGCGCCACCTTAGCGTTCGCCCGGTCGGGCTCCGGCAGATTGGCCATCTGCTTTTCGCTGGCGACAAAATAAATGAACGAGAACAGGCTGACGATGATAATCACGCTCGCCGCTGTGGCGATGCTGATCCAAGGGAGCAACCGTTGCGAATCCCAAGTCGGCTTACGGCGCGGCATCGGCAAGGGAGTCGGCATGATGCATCGCTGGTCGATCGCGTTCAAAACGCTGGCAGCAAAGTCGTCGCCCGGCTGCGCCACCGGCAGACTGACGCAGGCGATGAGCGCAATTGCTAATGCGAGCGTGAAAAGTCCGTGCCTCGGCCGATTCCCGGAGGAGCTTATCGACCAGACGCCGCTCGGCGTTGGTCAATTCACCATCGATGGAAGCGGTCAGCAGTTCTTGCAGATGCACGGGTAACATTTTTGGCTCGACTTACTCCAAATGCAGTGTCACTTAATTTCAGTTGCGGAACCGAACGATCAAAACGCGCTAGCCCTTCTCAAGCAGATCGCGTAGCTCGACACGGGCGCGGTGCAATCGGCTGCGGATCGTCCCGATCGGCACATGAAGAATTTCGGCAATTTCTTCATACTTCTGGCCGTCGATGTCTTTGAGCACCAATACCGAACGATGCTCGGGCGATAGTCGATTCAACGCTGCCTGCAAAATCGCTTCTTCTTCCGTCCGTTCGAGATTCGCGCCGGGCGTGCTATAGGCCGATTCATCGACCGGTTCCAGCCCATGTTGATCGTGATCCCAATCGAGCCGAACCCCCGCCCGGCGTTTCCGTTTCAGGGTGATCGCCGTGTTGAAGGCGATGCGATAAAGCCAGGTGAAAAACTCGGAGTCGCCCTTGAAGCTGTTCAGCGATTGATAAGCATTGAGGAAGGCATCTTGAACCACATCATAAGCGTCGTCCGCGTTATCGACTACCCGGTAGATCGCGTTGTATAAGCGATCCTGGTAACGGCGCACGATTTCGCCGAAGGCTGCCGACCGGCCTTGCAAGCATTCCGCAATTAGTCGGCGGTCGTCTGTATTCACGACTATCTAACCTAAGATGCGCCGAACGGGAAATAGTTCCCGAAGTCGAGAGGAAGCGGACAGGCCGAAATGAAAATGCGCTGTCTTGATTGTGGCGCGAAGTTGGGTGGTTGTCAAATAGTTGCGAATACACGAGCTTGAGCCTGAAAGCGCTCCTCTGCGCAGAGCCTCCGCGTAGGGGCAAATGAGGATTTCACTTTTGCATCGCGCGTTTTCCCACGATTTTCTCGAGTTGGGGCTTCTGGAAATATTTCCAGAAGCTGCGCGGTTATAATGACGATCGATTGATCGACGTACGCTTGAACTTAGTGCAAGCGAGGCGCCTGCGGTACGGAGATCAAAAAGAGTTCGACAAGAAAACGCCGGCAAAAAATAAGAGTGGAATCAATTTACGGTTTCCTTTTTTGCCGCTATCTTTTTGTCGGGGGTTTGACAGAAAAGTCACCACAATAATTTAGGCGCTCTTACACGACCTTGTGTTCCTTCCGCACGAATCCGCTGGCAGTAGCACAAGTTTCCAACTTGTGCACTTCCGCACAAGTTGGAAACTTGTGCTACTGCCGGACGAATCGCTCAGGCTCCTGGCTCGCCCAAAAGCACCGCCACGCCGCTTTTTTCTGCTTTTCCTGTTGCTCGAATTGCCGTCTACGGTTATGCGCCGCTTTCCAATCGGTCATTGAATAGTTTCGGGCAGGGGGATTCCATGAGCTTCGTCTCGTGGTTGGCACGGCTATTTCCGGGGGAGCGTCCGCGCGCGAACGCAAGAGGCAGACAGGAATGTCTGCCCCACGCTCGCCGTACGCGCTTGCAGGTGGAACGGCTCGAAGAGCGCGACATGTCCTCGACCGTTGGCTTGGCCGGCGGCGTGTTGACCGTGTTTGGCACGCCTCAACCCGATCGCATTTTGGTCTCGCTCGATCCTTCGCAAACGCAGATCGTGGTGCAGGATGATGGTCGGGTGATCGGCCGTTTTGCTACGGCGGCCGTCAACTCGATCAATGTATTCGCCGGCGATGGGAACGATCGCGTGCAGATCGCGCCCAAGTGCTGCAAGCCGCGTTGATCGATGGCGGCAACGGCAAGAACACCCTAATCGCCGGCGGCGGGCCGACGACATTGGTCGGCGGCGATGGCAATAGCAAGCTCTACGGCGGCACGGGGACCACGACTTTCCAGGGCGGCAGCGGCAACCAGCTCTTGGTCGGCGGCACCGGCGCTAATACCGGCGTAACCGGCACCGGCTCGAACCACGTGCAAAACGTTACCGCTGGGAACACGATCGTTACCAACCCGAAGGACAAAGTCCTCGTCAATAACCCCGATCCGACGATTATCTCGCAATCGATGACGACGATCACGGCCGCGGAAGTTCAGCAGTTGCTAATGCGCGCGACGGCAGCGACTTCCTCCGACGAATTCATCATCGCCATCGTCGATCGCAATGGCCGTATCCTGGGCGTCCGCGTCGATAACGGCGTCTCATCGACGATCACCAGTAATCCGGCGACCTTGACGTTCGCGATTGATGGGGCGGTTTCGGAAGCGATCACGGCCGCTTATTTCGCCAATAACTCCGCTCCGCTGACATCGCGTACGGTGGGCTTCATCAGCCAATCGACAGTTACGCAGCGCGAAGTGGAATCGAACCCGAACATCACCAACCCGAATTCAACGCTGCGTGGGCCTGGCTTTGTCGCCGCTGTTGGAACGGGCGCGCACTTCCCGCCCGGCATCCCGAACACGCCGGAAGTCGATCTGTTTGGCATCGAACACACCAACCGCGATAGTCTGATCAATCCCGGCGCCGATGGCATCAAAGGCACCGCCGACGACATCGCTCTGCCTGATCGCTTCAACATCAACCCGGCCTTTGTGCCTTCTGGCAAACAGATCTTTGTGCCGGGCGAATATGGGGCGGCCTCGGGCCTGTTCCCCGCTGCCACTTCGCGTGGCATCGGCACGCTGCCCGGCGGCATCCCGCTTTATAAGAACGGCACGCTTGTTGGCGGCATCGGCGTCTTTTTTCCTGGCCGTACCGGTTATGCTGATGAAGAGAACTCAGCGACAAGCACCACCCACGATCCTTCGAAACCCGATCGCGCCTTCGAGGCAGAGTATATCGCCTTTGCCGCCGCCGGAGGCTCGCGCGGCGCCGGCCAGTCAATCGGGACACTCGGCGGGGTGGCGCCGTTGACCGGCTTCGATCTACCTTTTGGCCGCATTGATCTCGTTGGCATCACGCTCGATATTTACGGCCCGGGCGGCAGTGAAGGCGTCAATCGACTCGTCGCTTATGGCCGCGCTTTCCATACCGGGAATGCGAATGCCGGCGTCTTCGAAAGTGTTGACCCCGCCCAGGACATAGCGCTCAATGGCCTGCCCGTCGCCGATGGCTGGCTGGTCACGCCGCACAACGGCGTCGGCATTTCAGCCGCCGAAGTGTCGTCGATCATCAACAATGGCATACGGCAGGCCTGGGTAACGCGGGCCGCGATTCGGCTTCCACTCAATAGTGCAACGCGGATGGTCTTTGCCGTTACCGATATGGATGGCAACGTTGTCGGCCTATATCGAATGCCCGATGCCACCGTTTTCTCGATTGATGTCGCGGTCGCCAAGGCGCGCAACGTCGAGTACTATGCCGACCCCTCGAAGTTGCAGCCGATCGATCAACTGCCGGGAGTCGCTCCAGGCATCGCCTTTTCCAATCGGAGCTTCCGATTCCTCGCGCTGCCGCGCTATCCTAGCGGCGCTGCAGTCTGCGCCTCCCGGCTATTTCTCGATCATCAACGATGGCGGTTCGGATTCACAGACCGGGTTGCAAGTTGGCCCACGCTTGCCGGCCAGCGCGTTCCAAAGCGTTTACGGCCACGATGCCTTCAACCCCGGCACTAACTTCCACGATAAGACCAATCTGGCGAACCAGAATGGCATCGTTTTCTTCCCGGGCAGCGCACCGCTCTATCGCACCATCGGCAACTACACCCGGCTGATCGGCGGCTTCGGCGTAAGCGGCGACGGCGTCGATCAGGACGATGTCGTCACCACGATGGGCCAAGCCGGCTTCGAGCCGAACAACGGCATCAATCGCTCCGATCAGGTTTACTTCCGAGGCCTTCGCGTGCCGTATCAGAAATACAATCGCAACCCGGAAGGGGGAATCATCGGGTGAAATTTTCCGTGTTTGCGGCTAACTGTAGAAAGAATTGCTTGGGGCAGTAGCTTATCGTCATTCGCCGGAACCATTAATTTCGGAGTGCGGTGTGCACGATAAGATTGAAAAGCCGGGACATGCGTCGATCCAGCGAATTCAAGGGATAGACGGGATACGCGCTATCGCTATTTTGCTCGTCCTGATTGCGCATGGACAATCGACTGTCTCGACGTCGGTTGCGTGGTTGCATACAGTCGCCCTATTTTTGGGCAACGCTGCTTTAGGGGTAACCACATTCTTCGTGATTAGCGGCTATTTGATTACGACGCTGTTGAGAAGAGAATGGGAGCGGTCCGGCAGCATAAGTCTGAAGAGTTTTTATATGCGCCGTGTGCTGCGCATATTCCCTGCTTTGTACACGTACCTGCTCGTTTTGACCCTGCTGCGCGCCATTGGCTGGATTGGCACGACTTGGGCCGATTTGGGCATTGCAGGAACATTCTTAACGAACTACAAACACCTCTTGGCTATTCCAACTAATGTCGATTACTGGTATGTCGGACATTTCTGGACGTTGTCGCTGGAAGAACAATTCTACCTTCTATGGCCGGCGGCTATTTTGATTTTCAGCATGTCGCGCGCTCCGCATATCGCATTGGCTATTGTGCTTTTATCGCCCGTGATGCGCGTTGTGAGCTATTACCTCTGGCCGTCTGTACGACCTCAGTTGACCTTGATGCTCCACACGGGGGCGGATCCCATCATGTTTGGCTGTTTGCTGGCGTTGTGCGAGAAGAGGAGGATTTTTGAAAGAATAATGGTATTTGTCGCATGGCCGGGCTGGCCGCTGATAGCTGGAGTTTTTCTAATCGTTCTGAGCCCGTGGCTGGCATCGCGCTTCAGAGGCGCCTACGCCGTCCCAATCGGGATCACGATCAATAGTTTTTCAATCGCATTCGTTTTATCATGGCTCATTCGAAACCCGGCCAGTGTCATAGGTCGGTTTCTAAACTGCCGAGTTATGCGGCACATAGGCGTCCTGTCGTATAGCCTCTATCTCTGGCAACAACTGTTTCTGACCGAGTTGAATACCAGTTGGACCGGCGCATTTCCATTGAATTTTCTTTGCTGCTTTGTTGCAGCTGAAATGTCCTATTGGATTATCGAAAAACCATTTCTTCGACTTCGACGAAGATTTCAGCCGCCGTTGAAAAGTCTCAATCTGGACAATGCGTAGTATAATCGTGTTAGACATCAGGCCAATTGGCGCAACCGTCTGTTTCATCTGCAGCGATTTTAGATTCGCTCGAAAGGGACGCACCGCGAAAGTGCAGCAAAATCTCGTTTACCAGGCAGAGCCTGGTAACGAGAATTATTTCCCTATCGAATGAACAGCATTTCCCGGTAAGTCGGGATTGGCCAGAGGTCGTCGGCCACGATCATCTCAAGCTTGTCAGCCGCTCCGCGAACCGCATTCATCGCCGGAAGAACCTTATCGCGGAAGTAGCGGGCATGGTCGATCGGCTCGCCCTCGGCATGGTGGCTGAGCGTCTCATCAAGCGATGTCAAAGTGCCTTGCAGCACCGAGGTCAAGGCCGCAACGTTTTTGAGCAGATCGTTGTGCGAAGCGGCATCGGCGCCGGCCGCTTTCGTTGAAACGACGGCATTGGCCACTTCCGTCTGATATCGAAGCGCCGCCGGCAGGATCATCGTTTTGCCCATGAAACTCGTAAGCCGAGCTTCGACGTTCACTGTCTTGACGTAGTGCTCGCAGTTGATGACATAACGGCTCTTCAATTCGCCTTCGGTGTAGACTTTGTACTTCGTGAACAGATCGATCGAATCCTTGCGAACGATGATCGGCAGGGCATCGACCGTATTCTTTAGATTTGGCAGGCCGCGCTTCTCGGCTTCCTTGTGCCAATCTTCGGAATAGCCGTCGCCGTCGAAGAGAACTTTCTTGCTCTCTTTGATGATGGCGGGCAGCAGTTCCTTGATGGCGGTCGCCAAGCTCTTGCCGGAAGCAACAGTCTTTTCGAGGTTGGTCGCCACGTAGTCGAGCGATTCCGCGACGATCGTGTTCAGCACGGTGTTCGGGCCGCCGATCGATTGCGACGAGCCGACGGCACGGAATTCGAACTTGTTGCCGGTGAAGGCAAAAGGCGAAGTGCGGTTGCGATCCCCGGCATCCTTCGGAAGTTTCGGCAAGACGCTGACGCCGATGTCGAGCATGCCGCCTGCTTTCGTCGATTTGGCATCGCCCTTCTCGAGCTGCTCAATGATGTCCTGAAGTTGCAGGCCAAGGAAGATGGAGATAATGGCCGGCGGGGCCTCATTGGCGCCAAGACGATGATCGTTGGCCGCATGAGCAACGCTCACACGCAACAGTTCAGGGTACTTAGCCACCGCACGGATGACGGCAACCGTGAAGACCAGAAACTGCGCGTTGTCGTGGGGTGTGTCGCCGGGGTTGAGCAGGTTTTCGCCGTCGTCGGTTGCCATCGAGAAGTTGTTGTGCTTGCCCGAGCCGTTGACGCCGGCGAACGGCTTTTCGTGCATCAAGCAGGCTAGGCCATACTTCGGCGAAGTGCGCCGCATGATTTCCATGACCAGCTGGTTGTGGTCCGTCGCGAGGTTCGAATCCTCGTAGATGGGCGCGATTTCGTACTGGCTCGGCGCGACTTCGTTGTGTCGCGTCTTGACGGGGATGCCGAGCTTGAACATCTGGGCTTCGCAATCGGCCATGCAGGCGATGACGCGTTCGGGAATAGCGCCGAAGTATTGATCTTCGAGCTCCTGCCCTTTCGGCGGCGGGGCGCCGAAGAGCGTACGGCCTGCATTGAGCAAGTCGGGGCGGGCAAAGTAGAACTGGCTGTCGATCAGGAAGTATTCTTGTTCCGGGCCAACGCTCGTGAAAACTTTGGTGACGTTCTTGCCAAACAGCTTGAGGATGCGCTTGGCCTGATGCGACAGAGCGTCCATCGACTTCAGCAGCGGCGTCTTTTTATCGAGCGACTCGTGCGTCCACGAAACAAAGGCGGTCGGGATGACGAGGGTGGCGCCGTTTGGCCCTTCCATGATGTAGGCAGGGCTCGTCGGATCCCACGCCGTGTAGCCGCGTGCTTCGAAGGTGGCGCGCAGGCCGCCTGAAGGAAACGACGATGCATCAGGCTCGCCTTTGACCAGTTCCTTGCCTGAGAACTCAGCGATCGCCAGCCCGTCGCCGGTGGGCGTCAGGAAGCTATCGTGCTTTTCGGCGGTCAGGCCGGTCATCGGCTGAAAGAGATGCGTGTAATGGGTGGCGCCTTTTTCCAGCGCCCAGTCTTTCATGGCGCTGGCGACGGAGTCGGCGATGTCGCCGCGTAGGGGATCGCCCTTTTTGATCGTCGCCTGCAGCGCTTTGAAAACCGGCTTCGACAAGCGTTGGCGTTGAACGGTCTCACTGAACACATTCTCGCCGAACAGGTCTTTCAAGCTGTGTTTTTTGAAGTCGATGTAGTCGAGCTTGCGTTTCGAGGTTGCGATTTTCTGGATGATGTCTTTGCGACTCGACGAATGCGTCATGGAAGAAAGTTCCTTTCGGGAGATTGCGGCTTCAGAGTTGTTTTTTACGACGATAGGCCGACATCGGTTGCCCGCGAAAGCAGGCAGTCGATGACGGCCGCATATGAAATCAGGGTCCGATAGCGGGGCCGCCGCGTTCGCCGGTGCGAATGCGAACGGCGTCTTCCAGTGGCACGACGAAGATCTTGCCATCGCCGATCTGGCCGGTGTCGCCGCTACGGGCCGAATGGATGATGGCTTCGACCGTGGCTTCAACGAATGCGTCGTTGATGGCGATTTCGAGCTTGACCTTCGGAAGCAGACGGATCTTGATTTCCTGGCCGCGGTAGACTTCCGTATGCCCGCGTTGACGGCCGCAGCCGCGAACGTCGGAGACGGTCATCAGGTAAACGTCCACGGCATTCAAAGCGGTCTGAACTTCTTCAAGCTTTTCCGGACGGATGATCGCAGTGACCAATTTCACTGGCAGCTTTCCTTTCGTATAAGGGAATTTCGATCTGCCGCCGACGGCCTCGCGCTGTGTGCGAAGCCGTCGGCGACAGAAAGAGGGTGGGGAGGATTATTCTTCGATGCGTACTTTCAGCTGCCTGCCGAGTTTCTTCGAGAAGAGCCTTTGAATCGATTCGCTAACCCGGGCTTGATCGCCGCCGCGAAGCCGGAAGCGATTTCCCTGCACCGTCGTGACGTAGGGATAGACCGTCTTGAAGTCGGCATCGATCGGTTGATCGCTCGGTTGACAGAGTTCCGACCAGGCCTTCATCAGCCCGCCGTTCTCGACCCCTTCGACGACCACGTCGAAGCGCCTCATGCCAGGAGGCACTTTGGCAGCCTTCGGCTCGGTGGAACCATGCGCGGGCACCGAGTCGTAGCCGTGAGTCAGGTCGAAACCAACTTCGCCGTGCTCCGTCAGGTCAAGGCCTTCGACTTCCGACTTCTTGTCGGTTGAGAAGTTGCCCATCGTCATCGCTTGCACCAACGCGGCCAGCAACAGGCTCAAGGTGAAGGCGAAGATTGTCGAAAACACAGCAGCCTTCAACTGAATGCCAAACTGAGACAGAGGGGTTTTCTCATCCGCCCAAAGTTTCGACGCGTTGGCCTCATAATTCTTCAGTTCGGTCTTGGCATCGCCCAGTTTCTTCTGCTCATCTTTGAGTTTGTTGAAGTCGGCGGCAATGGCCTGGTAATCATCGTTCTTCTTGTCTTTCTCGGTCTTAGCTTTGTCGAAAGCGGCTTTCGTTGTTGCGTCGGGCGCTCCCTTATTCTTGTCGGCCGACTTGCGAGCGGCGTCTGCAGCACTGGTGTAGGCATCGGTCGCGTCGTCGAGATCCGTCTTCGCTTTCTTAACAGCCTTGTCCTTATCCGAGCCTTCTTTCGTAAGGGTGTCAAGTTCATCCAACCGCTTGCTCGCCGTGCTCTTGGTTTTATAGGCTTCCGTTGCGGTCTTCTCATCCGCCTTCGCTGCGTCAACGGCAGCCTGGCTCGTTTTTTGAGCCTTGATCGCGTCAATAAGAACGCCTGCTTTGTCGGCAGCTTCTTTGGCTGAAGTCTGCGCCTCCGTAGCTTTCGTCAGTTCTTCTTTGCTCGCCTTGCTATCTTCGGCCTTCTTGACATCGGCCTCTGCCTTTTTCAGTTCTTCGTCCGCCTTGGCTTTGAAAGCTTCGGCAGCTTTCTCATCGGTGGTGATGAAACCCGCATCGCTCTGAGCGTTCTCGAGATCGACGCCTGCTTTGTCCAAGTCGGTCGTTTTCGTAGTGACTTTCTTGCTCGCGTCTTCGAGATCAAAAGCGTATTGAGCGTCGGGGAACTGAGCACGAAGCTCTTCCAACTTGGCGCGTTGGCCTTTGATGGCGAAGTAGCCATCAGCGCCAGCGCTGTTCACGGCCGCGTAGCAGAAGATGCCCGTAAGAACAGCACCCAGGAAACCGCCGATTGCGTGTACGCCGAAGGCATCGAGCGAATCGTCGTAGCCGAGGACCGACTTGAGCATCACCGAGAAGTAGCAAACGACGCCGGCGATGAGGCCGATGGCCGCTCCGCCCCACATATAGACGTAGCCGGAAGCCGGGGTGACTGCGACGAGCCCGGCCACGATGCCGGAAGCCAGACCCAGAGCCGTCGGCTTGCCTTTCATGATCCACTCGACGAAGATCCAGCTAAGACCTGCCGCCGCTGCAGCTGCTTGAGTAGCGGAGAAAGCAGACGTTGCGAGAGCGTTGCTGGCCGTTGCGCTGCCGCCGTTGAAGCCGAACCAGCCGAACCAGAGCAAGCCGGCGCCAATCAGGGTAAGGACCATGCTGTTGGGCTGAATCGTATGTTCCGGGTAGCCGAGCCGTTTGCGCAGCACGAGGGCACAAGCTAGACCGGCAGTGCCGGCGGCGATATGCACGACGGTGCCACCGGCAAAGTCGAGGGCGCCCATCTTGCCAAGGAAGCCAATGGCCGAGCCACCGGCGCCTTTAGCAGCGTCAACGGGCACCGCATAGAACCAGTCGAAGGCCCAAACCATGTGTGCCAGCGGACAATAAACCACGGTGACCCAGAGAATCATGAAGATGCAAAACGGCCAGAAACGAATACGTTCGGCAATCGCCCCGCTAATAAGAGCAGGCGTGATGATTGCGAACATACCCTGGAACATCACGTGAGCGTAGACGGTGATGTTCGTGCCCGGCAGCACCATGTCGGAGGCGATCCCCCGGAGGCAGAACAGGTCGGGTGACCAGCCAATCATGCCCGCATCGGTTATGCCCATAATGGTCGGTTTGAATTGCGAGGGTCCGAAAGCGAGGCCATAACCGACAACGATCCAATAAAGGCCGACAACCGCCATGGCGGCATAGCTTTGCATCATGGTGGCGAGTACGTTTTTCTTTCGCACCATGCCGCCGTAGAACAGCGCTAGGCCAGGCAGCATGAGGAGCACGAAGGCGCTCGCTGTCAACATCCACGCCGTGTCGCCACGGAGTTTCGCATCGGTGAAGCCGGTATCGGTCGCTTTCTTGGCGTCGTCGGCAGCCGACTTGACGGCATCGCGTGCTGACTTCTTCGAGCCGAGCAACGGAACTTCCCAAGCGGCGGTTTCTTTCTTTGCTTCGTCCTTCTTGGCTTCGTCTTTGGTGGCGTCTTCCTTCTTGGAGTCCTTTGGCTCTTCCTTGCCATCTTTTACGGCTGTGTCCGCTTTATCTTTAGTTGCTTCTTTTGGAAGGCCAAGGATTTCCGGTGCGGCGGACCACGACACTTGCCCGAATCCTGCTAGGCAGAAGAGGGCCAGCATCATCAAACGGAAGGGATGCGAGCGTCTCACCAAAGGAAACCTCCCAAAAAGAAGCGAACACGTTCGCAAGTCATGCGAACGCCGGACCTAAGAAATGGACACGAATAGGCTTTACACTGCGCCGAAACTAAGCAATCGAAGTGCCGAATGAAGAGTGTAAATTGTACACTTCACGTAAACCATTACGGCTAAACAATTTATACGTTTGGATTCCATTGCTCCGATTGCCTTATTCTTTAGCAGTCTCTTATGAGCTCTTGATCGCTGCATGAAGTTTAGGCATTTTATGCTCGGAATCAAGCTTTGGCTTAAAGAGCTGGAAGCAGCAGTTCGATATTGTCTAAGTAGACGGCACTTCTCTATATCGCGGTGAACATCATCTTCGCTAAGTTGCCGATTTATCCTATTGCACTCAATTTTCCAAGTCGGTACATCCGGAACGTAAGCTGGCCATTTTCACAGAACCCGCTTAATCAAGTCGAATGGGAAGTTAGGGGAATGCCGATTCCATATTTGACCGTTAAAGCTCTCCACGGTTTTTGAATGCGACGACGGTTAAGTGCGAGGGACCGCGGGTTTCTTGCCGTCGCGCAACCGAACCTAAGGATAGAAGAGGCAAACCCCCATGTTCGATGTATTCGCGTTAAGCGTCGCCCTCTCAGTCGGCCAGGCGGGTACGCCCGCCGTCGTGCCGCCCCCGCCGGACCTTCCCCAAAAGGTCACCACCGTCGACCCGATCGTACCGCAAGCCAACGGCCGGACGGTGATCACCGTCGAGCCGATCTCCGCCACCTCGCCCCGCTTGCAGGCCAAGCCGGTGGCTTTGCAGAAAGATGGCTCCAAAGAGCTTCAGGATCCGAAGAGTAAAGGCAACAGCGACATCAATCCCGAAGCCAAGAAAGATGAAGAGAAGAAAGACGAAGAGA
The DNA here is from genome assembly GCA_963718635.1 of uncultured Planctomycetota bacterium. Classification (GTDB taxonomy): domain Bacteria; phylum Planctomycetota; class Planctomycetia; order Gemmatales; family Gemmataceae; genus JAIOQJ01. Next base: position 2,675,952 of record OY970367.1, read on the forward strand.
AGAAAGACGAAGACAAGAAGGACGAGCCGAAGAAAGACGATCGCGGCCTGTTCATGAAGATGCTGGACGGCACGCCGATGGGCGAGACGCTGAAGGATAAGAAGATCTCCATCAGTGGTTGGACGCAGATGTCCTACACCGGCTCCGGCGCCGGCACGGTCAATCTGCCGGTGGTGTGGAACGATCGGGCCAACAAGTTCCTGATCCAACAACACTGGATCACGGTGCAGAAAGCCCTCGACACCGAATCCAAAGAAGCCAGCTTCGGCTGGCGCGTTGACGGCATGTTCGGTACTGACTACCGCTACATGATGATCCGCGGCTTTTGGAACTCCCAGCTGCTCAACACGAAAGTGAACCAGGCCGAACCGAACGGCTTCCAGCAGAACCTCTACGGCTTCGATCTGCCGCAGTTCTTCGCGAACGCTTACCTGCCGAACTTGTTCGAAGGGACCGAGCTCCGTGCCGGACGCGTTTACACGCCGTGGGGTATGGAGTCGGTCGAAGGCGTCAGTTCGCCTCTGCTCTCTCGGTCATACGCGTTCAACTGGGCTCCCCCCTTCTTCCATACCGCTTTGGTGGCCATGCCCAAGTTCAGTAAGAACTGGTCGGGCGTGGCGATGCTCGCCTTGGGCAACGATACGTTCTTCTCCGGATCCGACGAACTTCGCTTCATCGGCAACATCAACTGGAAGAGCGACGACGAAAAGACGACCGCGACATTCGCCACGTCGCTCGGCCGAGGCAAGTTCAACGCCGGCGCCCCGTTCAACCCGGCTACCAACGGCCTTATGTCCGAAGCCGCCGGTCGTAATAACTTCAACGCCTTCGACTTCGTGTTCACCCACAAGGTAACCGACAAATTCACCTACTCGATGGAAGCGATCTACGCTTACCAGTCTGGCGTGCCGACATCCGCTTCGGTCGGCGTCATCTCCGGAGCCATCATCTCCGACGACCCGGTATCGAAGACGGCCAACTGGTGGTCGGTCGCTCAATACTTCCAATACCAATGGACAGATCAACTTGCTTCGATCTTCCGTCCTGAAGTGTTCGACGATCTCGAAGGTCAACGAACCGGCTTCAAAGGCGTGTACTATGCCGGAACCTTCGGCTACCAGTACAAGCCGAAGGATTGGCTCTGGTTCCGTCCTGAAATTCGCTACGACTACAACGGACAAAGCACGCCCTTCAACAACGGCACCCAGCACCACCTCTGGACCGCTTCCACGGATATGATCATCCGCTGGTGAGTTGAGTGCCTGCGGCTTCGCGATCATCGCGAAGCCGCAGGCGGCTGTCACATGTCGTAATACAACGCAAATTCATAGGGATGAGGTCGAACGCGTATCGCTTCGACCTCATTCTGTCGTTTATAGCGGATCCATGTCTCGATCACGTCCGGCGTAAAGACATCTCGTTGCAGCAAAAACTCTTGATCTTTTTGTAGAGCGTTCAGGGCACTCTCAAGCGAAAGCGGCGGACCCGGCACTTTCGACAATTCCTCCGCGCCCAGGTCGTAGATGTCCTTATCCAACGGTTCCCCGGCAGATACCTTGTTCTTGATGCCATCGATCATGGCCATCAGAATCGCTGCAAAGCCAAGGTAAGGGTTGCACGAGGCATCGGGCAAGCGAAACTCGATGCGCCGATCGTCCCGGCTTGGTGAGTAGACCGGTATGCGGACGGCCGCCGAACGATTGCGTTGGCTATAAGCGAGCTTGACCGGCGCTTCGAAGCCAGGCACTAGCCGTTTGTAGCTGTTCGTGGTGGGATTGGTGATGGCGCAAAGCGCTGGCGAATGTTTGAGCAGGCCGCCAATGGCATACTCGGCAATCTCGGACAGCCCGGCATAGCGCGAGCCCGCGAATAGATTATCGTCGCCTCGCCACAGCGACAGGTGAACGGTCATGCCGCTGCCGTAGTCCTGGAAGATCGGCTTGGGCATGAACGTGGCTGTCTTCCCATGCCGGCGAGCAACGTTCTTCACGCAGTACTTGTACTTCAGCACATTGTCGGCCATGCGTAAGAGGTCGGCATGGCGAATATCGACTACGCCTTGCCCTCCTGAAGCGGCTTCATGCCGATGCGCTTCGACGGCCAGGCCGCATTCGATCATGGTCAGCATCATCTCCGAACGGAGATCGTGCATGGCATCTGAAGGCGGGCAGGGAAAGTAACCTTCTTTGTAGCGGAGCTTATGTCCAAGATTCGGCCGTTCATCGCGGCCGGTGTTCCACGCCGCCCTCGACGCTATCGACAAAATAATAACCAGAACGGGCATCTTGATCGTAACGCACATCGTCGAAAACGAAAAATTCGACTTCGGGGCCGAACATCGCGCGATCCGCGACGCCCAGCTCTTTCATGTAGTTGACGGCCTTGCGCGCGACGTTGCGGGGATCGCGGGTGTAATCCTCTTTCGTCAACGGATCCTGGATGTTGCAAATGAGCGTCAGCGTCGTGTCTTTGCAGAAGGGATCGATGAAAGCCGTGTCTGGAACGGGGACGACGAGCATGTCCGACTCGTTGATCGCCTGCCAGCCGCGGATGCTGGAGCCATCGAAGCCGATGCCGTCCTGGAAGACGTTTTCGGTCAACACTTCGGCCGGGATGGTGAAATGTTGCCAAAGGCCGGGAAAGTCCATGAACCGCAAATCGACCGCTTTGACTTCCTTTTCACGGATAAATGCCAGCAGTTCTCTCGGAGTCACGACGAAATACCCCTCCATTGAAATGGACAACGATTAGATAATATTCGCTTCAAGGAGAGGTAGCAGTTAGCGGCGAGCGTGTTAGCGGCGAGCGTGTGGCGAGCGCTCTTTCGCGCTCGCCACACGCTCGCCGCTAACACGCTCGCCGCTAACACGCTCGGCGCTAACGAGTCTTCGTTTTGCGATCTTGCAAGCCGAGCGCGGTGCCCGCGAAACCGAAGGGTTGGATTGTTCCCTTCGGCATTGCCTGGACAGAGCGGATATATGAACTTTCGCCCGCAGCGGCATTGTGGCGTGCCATCTCGGCCCGCTGCAAGGCTTGGGCGACGTTCGGCTTTTCGGTTGGCGGCAGCTGTTCGAGCCAGGCTTCATCCGCCTTTGCTTTGCCCAGAGCAGCGAGGCGCATGCGAAGAATTTCCAGCCGGGCCCACGATTTAATCCCATCATCTTTGATCGATTCCATCAACTCCTCAGCTTGCTCCGGCTTGCCGGCGCGAAAGGCGATCTCCGCCAAACGGGAGATGGACCAGGCCGCAGCAACTGGCGCCTTTCCTTCGATCTTGACGATTTCCTGGGCCTTTTCCAGCGCGGCCAACGCCTCATCCATTTTGCCCTGTTCAACGCCGATGGAAGCGATACGAGCCAAGGCCTCAATGCGATCAACGCTCGGGCCCGCAAATTTGGCGATGTCGATGGCTCGACTCGACTTGCCCTGCAGGGCATAGCCTTCGGCATAAGCGAGTCGGGAACCGCGGCCTAAGGGCTTAGGGGATTTTAGCTCCACCATTGGCATTGGCGTCAAGCTGGAGGGAGGCTGATCGGCGTCCGGGTGCAGCGCCAGCCAGAGAGCTGTGGCTGCCGGTTGATCGAGCTTGGACAGGCTATTCAACACCTTGTCCGCGTCGTCCTTTTTACCCATTAGAAACAACTCGACGCCGACGAGCCCGACCAATTCCGCTTCATCGTTCGCTGCGGAATTCTTGGCGATTTCGGATGCTAAAGCGGCTTGGTCCTTTTCAGCAAAGCGTCGGGTCATCAGCCTTACAGCCCGGGAGCGCATCTCGGAATCGGCAGGCGGAATCTTATCGAGGCACTTGCGCGTGAGCGCTCGGACGTCCTGCCATTTCACGCGCGTGTCGTCGGCCACTTCTTTCGCATTGCCGCCGCAGACGACGAGGTTGGCCGCCAGTTCGCCCAGCAAGGCGCTACGATTCGGATTTGTTGTCGGTAGATTCTGCAACTCGTCGCGTGCCTTGTCGAAGTACTTCAACCCCGCGTCCCGGTCTTCGATCTTCTTCGCTATCCGCAGATGGTATTCGCCGGCATAACGATGAATGGCCGCTTGAAATTCGGGGCTCTTCACTCCCTCGTTCTTGTCTTCGATCGCTTTGACCGCCATATCCATCCATTTTCCTTCGTGGCTCTCTCCCCGTTCTTTCAAGACATAGCGCACGAGCATGGCGGCAATGCCGACAAACGCCAGCGCATACATCGCCCGCTTGATCCGGCGAAGACGGCGCTCGCGCGGGTCCTCATCGTCTTCCGTTTCTAGAGCGCCTGCCTTCCGCAGCGCTTCACCACTGACGCCTTTGCGCGTCGTTTCCCAAACACCGGCAGGAACCGGCTCGGTCGCCTTGGCCATTGAAGGCCGACCGCCTGTAGCCGAACGCCAATCGGATGGCTTGTCTTCCACCAATTTCGGGACGCGTATGATCTTCCGACATTCAGGGCAGGTGGTGTTCTTCCCCGCCATCGTCGCATCGACTTCAAACTTGTGATCGCAATGCTGGCAGTTTATCGGGATCTTCTTCGCGGCCGGCGTTTCTTTCACGGCAGCGGGCAGAGGGGCTTCTTCACCAAAGGCTGCGGCAGCCAACGCTTCGGCGTCAACCTTCTTGTTGGCAGCAGAAGGCGTCGCCGCAACCGTGGATTGAAAGGGGATGAGAATCGACTGCTTGCATTTCGGGTTCTTGCATTTGCCCATCTTCCCGGCGAACTTCTCGTCGAGCCGATAGAAGGCCCCGCAATGCGGGCAGTTGAATTCGATCGCCATGATGCGAAGACCTTGGAGAGGCGGAAAGCTGCGTTAGCGTGTATTACGACCGACGTGAAAGAGCGGCAATCGCGCAGAACGCTTCGCGACTCGCAATCACCTATTATTTCCAATTCGCTTGCATCAGACAAGCGCGAGGTTGCTTATCCGGTCAAACGCATCACCACAACGCGCTCTGTCATTACCTGGCAGCTTACTCTGCTTGGCTCGCGGGCGCACCTAGCCGCACGCTCCACGCGCTCACCGGCTGAAAGCGCTTCGCTGGGCAAAGCCTTCGCGTCACGGCTTACAAGGCAGCCCGAAAACCATGTCAACCACCTTGGCCGCTTGCGCAGTCCATTTCAGCAATTCCGTGCGATCTTGAAATTTCCCACAATCTTCACTGGCAACGCGCTGCCAGTTGGGATAATCTTCCACGGATGCAATCATTCATCTCATCTTTTTATTCGGCAGGGAGCCTTCAACATGGATTCAATCGAGCGTCAAAAACAACAAGTTAACAACCTGATCAGCGAGATGACGGCCCACCGTTGGGAAGAGGCGGTGGATGCCTTCGAAGGTGAAAGCCCCGCCTTCGAAGACGTGCCCGCCAACGTTCGCCTCACCGGCAAGTCCGGCATCGCCCGGGCCTATCAATCGCTCAGCACCGCTTTGCCCGACCTCACCATCGAAATTTCACACGCCTCCGACGTGCCCGGCTACTCCGTCCGCGAACTCCTTTTCACCGGCACGCATCAGGGCACTTATCAAGGGTTGGAAGCCACGGGCCAGCGCATCCGGTTTGCCTGCGCCTGCTTCTTTCTGTTTGATCCCAAAGGCCGATTGATGACCGAACGGGTCTACTTCGACAACGACACGCTGCTGCAACAGATGCGAGGCCGCTCGCAGCCCTACGTTCCCCGGCAGCTTTGCATTGCGTCCTGATAACGAAACGTCACTTGGAAAGCGAAGGCCGCGTCAGACACGCGGCCTTTTCTACGCGCTGCACGATGCTTCCACGATGCGGCCGGCAGTTAAGCCATTGTTCGCTCCTTGCTTCCTCGCCTCAAAGACGCTACCCTTGCCTTACACGGCCTATGCCGCAATTCAACGAATTTCAAATGAGTGAGGAACGATGAAGCTGCTCATTTCTCTCCCGGCTCTGCTGCTCCTGACTGCGTTGGTGCACGCCGACATCGATTTCGCCAAAGACATCAAGCCGATTCTGGAACAATCGTGCGTGAAATGCCACTCCGGAGCGAAGCCGAAAGGCGGCTTGAGCCTTGAGACAAAAGAAGCCCTGCTCAAAGGCGGCAATGATGGCATGGACTTGATCGTCGGCAAGTCGGCCGAAAGCTTGCTCTACAAGTCGGTGATTGCGCCCAAAGACGACGACATCAAAATGCCTCCCGAAGGCGAACGACTCCCCAAAGCGACGACCGATAAGTTGCAGGCTTGGATTGATCAGGGCGCCAAATGGCCCGAAGGCATTGTGCTCAAAGGGCCAACCAAGGAAGCGCCTAAGGTCGAGGAGACCGGCCTACCGATATCTCCTGGCGAAAAGGCTGCCGTCGAAAAGCTCGAAAAAGCCGGTGTATTTGTGATGCGCCTGGCTCAAAACACCAATTGGCTGCGCGTCGATTTCACCCATCGCGGCAAAGACGTCAAAGACGATGAACTAGCCCTCTTGAAAGAAATGCCCAACCTTGTCGAGTTGAACCTCGGCGGCATGGCGGTCAACGATTCGAGCATGACTCACATCAAACCGTTGGTTAATTTGGTGCGCCTTCAATTGCATCGCACCAAGATCACCGATGCCGGGCTCGTCAATCTATCCGGACTCACAAAACTCGTCTCGCTGAACCTCTATGACACGGCCGTCACCGATGCCGGCATCCAACAGTTGAAAGAGTGCAAGTCGCTCAAGAAACTCTACGTCTGGCAAAGTAAGGTGACGGAAGACGGCGCGAAACAATTAGCTACCGCAATTCCAGGCGTCGATATCAATCGCGGCTACGAACTGCCGCCCGAGCCGAAGAAGGAAGACCCGAAGAAGGAAGAGCCGAAAAAAGAAGAACCGAAAAAGGATCCAAAGAAGAAGGATCCCAAGAAAAAAGACCCTGTCAAAAAAGATGACGTCAAGAAAGAAGAGCCCAAGAAGGAAGAGCCCAAGATAGAGGAACCCAAGAAAACTGGCGTCAAGGACAAGAATTAATCTGGCGAGCCGAATTGCGTAAACAATCGGGTTCTGTAGTTTCACCCGACTGCTTACGCGGTTCGGCTCTCCAAAAAGCGAATTCCCTCTCTCTCATCATGGTGATGCCAATGTTACGCATCTGCATGTCGCTTCTTTCCATCGCAACACTGATTCACAGCAGCGCAGGCGCTGCGGAACCGCCCAAACGGCCGAACATCGTGCTCATCTTCATCGATGATCTGGGTTACGGCGACATCGGGCCGTTCGGTTCGACGAAAAATCGTACGCCTCATCTCGACCGAATGGCGCACGAAGGGATGAAACTCACCAGCTTTTATGCCGCTCCCGTCTGTTCCGTATCGCGGGCGCAAGTAATGACCGGCTGCTACGGCCAGCGCGTTTCCATCCCCGGCGTCTTCACGCCCGGCGGCAAGAACGGCATCAGCGCTGAAGAGCGAACCGTGGCAGACTTGTTGAAAAAACAGGGCTACGCCACCACGTGCATCGGCAAATGGCACTTGGGCGATCAGCCTCCTTTCCTGCCGACGAAGCATGGCTTCGATCATTATTTCGGCCTGCCCTATTCGAACGACATGCAACGAACGGCCAAGGAGAATGGCAAATCGGTCGTTCCTCTCGTTCGCGACGACAAGATGATCGAACTGCTCACCGGCGAAGATCAAAATAAATTGACCCAGCGCTACACCGAAGAAGCGCTCGCGTTCATCAACGCCAACAAAGAAGGCCCATTCTTTTTGTATCTGCCTCACACGGCCGTGCATACGCCGCTTCATCCCGGTGAAAAGTTTCGCGATCAATCGAAGAACGGCGCGTTCGGCGATTGGGTGGAAGAAGTCGATTGGAGCGTGGGTCGCGTGCTGGACACGTTCCGCGAATTGAAACTCGAAGAAAAGACACTGGTCATGTTCAGCAGCGACAATGGCCCGTGGCTGACGCAAGGAAAAAATGGCGGCGAAGCCGGACCCTTACGCGGCGGCAAAGGAAGCACCTGGGAAGGGGGAGTGCGTGAGCCGACGCTCGCTTGGTGGCCGGGACAGATCGCACCGGGAAGCAGCTGCGACGCCATCGCCGGCAACATCGACTTCATGCCGACGTTTGTGACATTGGGCGGCGGCGAGATCCCGACGGATCGGACGATCGACGGCCGCGATATTTCTCCGCTGCTCTTCGGCAAAACGAAAGAGTCGCCGCGCGACGTTCACTACTACTATCAAGGCTATCAACTCCAAGCGGTACGGGCTGGACCGTGGAAATTAGCTTTTGCCGCACAAAACGAAAATACCGGCAAGAAGGGCCCGCCTGACGACGCCAAGACGACCGAGCCCCGCCTTTACAATCTCGATGCGGACATCGGCGAGCGCAAGAACGTAGCGGCTGACAATCCCGACGTCGTGAAGCGACTGCGCGTTCTCGCCGACAAGATGGCGGCGGAGCTGGGCAATGGCAAACCAGGCCCCGGCGTACGCCCGGCCGGCCTAGTTGAGAATCCGGTAACCCTTTATCCCTCCGAGGCCCCGCCGCCCAAGAAAAATCCGAAAAAGGAATAGCAACTTCGACTCCCTCGTGGGGACAGGCCTCCCGGCCTGTCCGCTTTGCTGGCCGAAATCGCTCCGCAAGGCCTTCGCGTCCGGCTAAACTAACTCCGTCGCTGGCGCGTCCGGCTAACAAGAACTACATTCATGAGTAAGAGCAGGCTGGAAGCATTCAGCGATGGTGTACTGGCTATCATCATCACCATCATGGTGCTGGAATTAAAGACGCCGGCTTCGTCCGACGTCCGGGCTTTGCAGCCGCTCGTACCGCTCTTGCTCAGCTATCTGCTGAGCTTTGTCTTTGTCGGGATTTATTGGAATAATCACCACCACCTCTTGCATGCTTGCCGGCATGTCAGCGGTCGAGTCCTTTGGGCCAATCTTCATCTGCTCTTCTGGTTGTCGCTGGTTCCGTTTGTGACCAGTTGGCTAGGCGCGAGCCATTTTGCCTCCTGGCCGGTCGCGATTTACGGGGTGATTCTTTTGATGGCGGGTATGGCTTATTCCTTCTTGACCAAGGCGCTGATGGCCTGCCAGGGGCCTAACACACTGCTGGCGGATGCGCTCGGCTTCGATCTTAAAGGAAAATTGTCCCTGCTTCTTTACTCGATCGCGATCGTCGTCGCTTTCATCGAACCCTGGATCAGCTGTGCTCTTTACGTCGCGGTGGCAGTAATGTGGTTCGTCCCCGACCGGCGCATTGAACAGAAGCTTATCCCGCCGGAGGACTCGTCGAGCTCGAAGATATAGCGAGGCTGTGCATAAGATTAAGGAGCCGCGGCATTCTGGCAAAACGGAAGTCCGCCCTTCCCACCCTACCCCCGGCTTTGCGGGGGGAGGGCAGGGTGGGGGGAAAGGCCGCGACTACAGAGGCGTTTATTCATGGGCGAGACGCTCTGCCCCCACCCTGCCCTCTCCCTGCAAAGCCAGGGAGAGGTAAAACGGGCTCCGCGCTCGTTTCATCGATTCGCCAGAATCCGTTGGCGCATCCATCCCGGCTTCACCGAGAATGCCTGCTCGAACGTGGCATTGGCGATCCATAAAACAATTCAGTTCGTGCGAATTCTTTGGAGTTAATCGATTATGGATCATCTCTGGGCGCCTTGGCGTCTCAGTTACGTCGTCAAAGATCCGTTGCCGAAACCGGATGATGAATGCTTCATTTGCCAAGGTCTGGCTCAAGCCGACGATCGCAAGAATCATATTGTGAAGCGGACCACGCGGTCCGTCGTTCTTCTCAACAAATACCCCTATAACAACGGACATTTGTTGATTTCCGCACAACGGCATGTCGGACGACTCGATGAATTAACCTCCGATGAACTTCTTGAAATCAACGAAACGTTGCGGGACATGGTCGCGCTGCTCGAACGAAAGATGAAGCCCGATGGCTTCAACGTCGGCGTCAATCTCGGCAAGGTCGCCGGCGCCGGGCTGCCGGGCCATATCCACTGGCACGTTGTTCCTCGATGGAATGGCGACGTCAATTTTATGCCGGCGATTGGAGATGTAAAAGTCATCGTTCAGTCGCTTGAGGCGCTTTACGAGTTACTGACGAACGATTCGAAAACAAGTTGACGTGGATGACAGATTGAGGTGGCGTGATGGATTGGCTCGATCTCCAGGAACAGTGGCTGCAGCCCTATGCCATGCACGAGCGCGACAGCCTTGGCCGACAATATGCCGAGGATGGCCACCCGTTTCGCAGCATGTACCAGCGCGATCGCGAGCGGATCGCCCATTGCACCGCCTTCCGCCGGATGTTGGGCAAAACCCAAGTGCTCGTGGGCCAGATCAACGACCATCATCGCACCCGGTTGACGCACACGCTCGAAGTCGCCCAGATCAGCCGCACCATCGCCCGCCGTCTGCAATTGAACGAGGATCTAGTCGAAGCGATCGCTCTATCGCACGACATCGGCCATCCCCCTTTTGGCCATGAAGGTGAACGAGCGCTCAATGAGTGCATGGCCGAATATGGCGGCTTCGATCACAACGTGTACGGCCTACGGCGGGTCGATCTGCTGGAACAGCGCTACCCGGAGTTTCCCGGCCTCAATCTGTCATGGGAGTTGCGCGAAGCGTTTATTCAACACAGTCGGCGGCGCGACATACCCGAGTATGCGGACTTCTTCGCGGCCGGCGCGCCGCTTCTCGAAGCGCAGGTTGTCGATGCCGCAGACAGCCTCGCTTACGACACGCACGACACGGAAGATGCGATCGGCATCGGCTTGATTGCGTTCGCCGATCTCGAAGAAGTTGAAATCTGGCGGACCGTGGCCGATCGCGTGCGCTCGGCTCATTCTCAATTGAACAGCGAACTCTTCTTGCGCACGGTGATCCGGGAGCTGATCGCCTGGCAGGTGAACGATCTTCTGTCCGAAAGCGCCCGGCGGATCGACGCCTTTGGTATCAAGACTGTCGGCGACGTCCGGGCAGAGCGTGAACCGATCATCGCCTTCAGCGAAGAGTTGCGCCGTCTGAAAGCCGAGCTCGAAATGTTTTTGCGCGAACGGGTTTACCAGCATCCGCGCGTCTTGTGCATGGCGGCCAAAGGAAGGCGAATCCTTCGTGCGATATTCGATGAACTGGCCGGCAACCCCGAACTGCTGCCAATCGGCCACCTGCGGCGCTGGCAGCACGCCCCGGCGCATGTACTGCAACACGCCCGATTGAAAGTGGCACTTGCCGCCCATCGCGAGCCTCATATCGAGCGCGTCGTGGCCGATTATCTGGGCGGCATGACCGACCGCTTCGCGCGACAAGAATACCTTCGGCTGTTCCACCCCGAAGGCGATTCCTAAGATTAGACCTGATTCTTCATCCTGGCCCTCCGTTAATACGGTCTTGGCCTCGCCATTCATTCCCTCCGAAAGGAGGCTGCTCCCATGCGCGTTTCGATCGTTCGCGGCGCCTACATCGCCTTAATTCTCGGCCTGGCTGCTTACGGCTTTCTCTACTATATCGGCGGCGATCCGCCCGATTGGCTCAATGCCTTCAAGTCGCTCGGGGTTATCCTCGCCATCGGGTTATTTGCATTTTACGTCGATGTACGTGAAAAGAATAAGCAGATGACTACGTTTGCGGCCGTCGGTTTTGGCCTATTGGGGGGACTGCTGATCGCCGCGCTGCTCTGGCTGGTCTTGCAGCCCTTCATCATCGAATGGTTCATCGCACCGATGCCGCAGGTGTCCCGATTCCTGATTTCGCTCATTTGCTGCTATCTCGCCATTTCCTTTTTGCTGCAAACGAAGGATGAATTTAGGTTCATTATCCCTTATGTCGAATTTTCCAAGCAGATAAAAGGGGGAAAATCGCTCGTCCTGGATACGAGTGTAATTATCGACGGGCGAATTGCCGATATTTGCGATACGCGGATCATCGACGGCGTTTTGATCGTGCCCCGTTTTGTCCTGCTGGAACTGCAGGCGATCGCCGACAGCTCCGACCGGATGAAGCGAAATCGCGGTCGGCGCGGTCTCGACATGCTCAAGAGGCTTCAGAGCAATCCAAAGCTCGAGCTCGAGATGCACGACGGCATGTTGCCCGAAATGGCGGACATCGATCCGAAAACCCGCGTCGATGAACGCCTGGTAATCTTCGCGAAAGCGCTCAATGCGCGAGTGGTGACGAACGACTTCAATTTGAACAAGATCGCCCAACTTCAAGGGGTTGAGGTCATCAACCTGAATGAAGTCGCCAACGCGCTCAAGACAGTGGCACTGCCCGGCGAACTGATGTTGGTTCGAGTGGTCAAAGCGGGCGATCAACTGGGGCAAGGGGTCGGCTATCTGGAAGATGGGACGATGGTCGTTGTCGAACAGGGACGCAACCAGATCGGCAACGAGATCCATATTACCGTCACCAGCGTGCTGCAAACGCCGGCCGGCCGTATGATCTTCGGCAAGATGGATGCGAAAGGCGCTAGGCAGGTGATCGTAGCCTTTGTAAGGCGGCAACCGCGTCGTCCCGCGTTTTTTTTCGGAGGTTTGCCGTGAGCAAGCGCTGGTTGTTGATCCCCTTGGTCGTTGCATCGCTGACGGCGATTGACCTGCGCACGGCGGCCGATCCGACGCCGGGGGGCAAAGCGCCGGGTAAAAGCCCGACTTCCGATATCGAGATTGTCGAAAAATTAAATGCAACTCGCAAAACTTATCAGCTGACGCTCGAACAACTTCGGCAGCACTACTTGAGCGTCGGCGACATCGAAAAATCAAAGTGGGCCGAGGATGAGCTGAAGCAGTATCATCGCCTCGTAAAATTCGCCTATCGCCTGGACATCGATGTGCCCGTTCCGACCTTACAGGCTAAACAGAATATCCCGGAAGCGAACGATCTGTTTCGCGAAGCGATGAAGTATAAAGACAAGGGATTCGGCGCCGAGGCGTTGGATAACCAACGGCGGGCGGAGATTCTCTTTCAACGGTTGCTGGATAAATATCCCGAAAGCGACAAGATCGGCGAGACTGCGTATCAGCTCGGCGATATCTATGAAAAGTACAAGCCTTCGCCGCAATACCATCGGGCCGCCCTTTACTTCGAACGCTCCTACCAGTGGAACCGCGTTGGCAACAGCGACGCCCGCATGCGCGCCGCGAAACTTTACGATAAGCAGATTGTCGATCGCGATAAAGCGAAAACAATCTATAAAGAGATTCTGACCCACGACACGGACAACAAGCGGGTCGAAGAGGCACGCAAGCGTCTGGAGGAATTGCGCTAAGCGGGATCGGACGGCCCAGTGACGATCTTCATTCGGCGTCATTTTCGTCTATGAACTCTCCCCGGCTGCGCCTCTTGATTTCGTTCTCGATTGCCGCTGCCCTCATCACCCTGGGAATGAAGTCGGCCGCCTATTTCCTCACGGGTTCCGTCGGCCTGCTCTCGGACGCACTGGAAGCCTGCGTCAATCTCTTTGCGGCCGTCACTGCGTACGTGACGCTCTGGTACGCCGCCCGCCCGGTAGATGCCACGCATACCTATGGCCATGAAAAAATCGAATACTTTTCCAGCGGGCTCGAAGGCGTCCTCATCCTCATCGCCGGCTTCGGCATTATCGCCACGGCAAGCCAGCGATTCTTCGATCCGGTTTGTTTGAACGATGTCGGACTTGGCTCCGCCCTTACCCTGGCAGCGTCACTCGTCAATTTTCTCGTCGCTCGTCGCCTCATCCGTGCCGGGAAAGCCCATCAATCGATCGTACTTGAAGCGGACGGCCAACATCTCATGACCGATGTTTGGACGTCGCTCGGCATTGTCGGCGGGCTGGGCATCGTCGCAATGACCGGTTGGGACGCGCTTGACCCTATCATTGCGATCGTCGTTGCGATCAACATCGTTTGGACTAGCCTAAAGTTGATTCGCCGTTCATTCAACGGCCTGATGGATCACGCGTTGCCAGAGAAGGAGCAAGCCACTTTCCGGGCTGCTGTCCAAGCGCAATTGCCGGAGCGGATGATGTTCCATGCCCTGCGCACGCGGCAGGCGGGCGCCCGCCGCTTTGCCGACTTCCACCTCTTAGTGCCCGGGTCAATGAACGTGCGCGACGCCCATGATGTCGCCGAGAGAATAGAGGCTGCTCTACTGCAACTATTCCCCGGGCTTGAGGTGACGATTCACATCGAGCCGATCGAAGCGCTGGAATCGTGGAACGACAACGAGCTAGCCGGCATCGAACCGCCGACGACGGTGAAGCATTGAGCTTCGTGCGCGAACCGATTCTGGCGTCGGGTGGAATCGTAAGGCATCCGGATCTTACCCTCCCCCTGGCTTTGCAGGGGGAGGGCAGGGTGGGGGCAGAGCGCCTAGCCCATAAACGAACGTCTCGGCACGCGCAGCTTTTCCCCCCACCCTGCCCTCCCCCCGCAAAGCCGGGGGGAGGATCAGAAGGGCGACTTTCCGTTTGGCAAGAATCGGTTGGTGCACCGTTTTGACTTTGCCCTCAGATATAATGCCAACGCTACAAGCGTCCGGTTTTTCTTCAGGAGCTTAGATGCTGCCTCCGGAACTGATGCGGCAGATTCGTCGGCTTCAGTTGAAGGCACGGCGAGCGGTGCAAGCACTGTTAGGCGGCGAGTATCGTAGCATCTTCAAAGGGTCGGGGCTTTCATTCGAGGAAGTTCGCGAGTATCAGCCCGGCGACGAGGTTCGCGCGATCGATTGGAACGTCACCGCCCGCGCCGGCACCCCTTCATCAAGCGCTTCGTCGAAGAGCGCGAATTGACGGTGGTGCTGCTTGTCGATGTGAGCGGCAGCCAAAACTTCGGCACTCGCCAGTTGCCCAAGCGCAGCGTGGCTGCCGAGTTGGCGGCTCTCATCGCCTTTAGCGCCATTGCCAATAATGACCGCGTCGGCCTGATGGCGTTCACCGATAGCGTTGAACGATACGTTCCGCCCGCAAAGGGCGCCAAGCATGTGCTCCGTTTATTGCGCGATATCCTTTACTTCAAACCTATAGGCCGGGGAACTTCGATCGCCGCCGGCCTCGATTACCTGAATCAAGTGCAACGCAAGCGATCCATCGTCTTCCTCATCAGCGACTTCGCGGACGACCTTTTCGAAAAGGCTCTGCGCCTGGCGGGCCGACGCCATGATTTGATCGCGGTGCGCATCACCGATCCAATCGAGTTAGAAATGCCGGAAGTCGGCCTCGTCCATCTTGCCGATGCCGAGACGGGAAATGTCATGCTGGTTGACACGCCACGACCCGCGTTTCGTGTGGGGTATGCGAGTCGAAGAAGCGCCCGTCGTCTCAATCTTGAGAAAACGATGCGCGGCGCCAATATTGACTTGATCGACGTCAATACGGACGGAGGCCATTTTGATTCACTTCTCGGGTTTTTTCGCATGCGCCAAGGCCGTAGGAGGCGGGGATGAAAGCACTGCCGCTATTGGCCGTCTTGACCCTACTTGGCATCGCTTCAAGCGCCTACAGCCGATCCGATCACTTACTCGAAGAGGCCCGTTCGGACATTACGCTGCGAGCAACGATTGACTCCGACCAGACGACACTCTCCGGAAACATCTTGTTGACGCTGACAGTGGAAGGTCCGGCTCGACTTCGCGTTACACAGCCGAAGCCATTGCTTACGCGGGAGTCCGCTCAGTCGTGGCTTATTCGGGAGTTGGAATGGCCGCTAGTCGAGAACCTCGAAAACGGCAGGCAGCGCTGGCGGCAACAGTTTCGCCTTTCTCCCTATGAAGTAGGTGCAAAGGTTACGCTTGCGCTGGCGCCGGTGGAAGTTTCCGCAGGCAATGCGCCGGCGGCAACGGTCGAGTGGTCCCACTCGTTTGCAATACACGTTTCCACATCTATCGTTAATGCCGACCTGGATATGCTTAAGCCGATAACCGGCGCGGAAGATCCAGCCATGTCGCCACCGGAACAAGCAAATAATCGGCTGTTGGCGGCAGCGTTGATGTTCGGTGTCGCCTTAATCACCGCACTGCTGATTTTCTTTTTTAGACGCCATCGCAGGCCTATAAGTATTCCCCATAATGCTGCTTGGGCAATTGACCAATTGGCGAATCTGGATGCCTCTGAAAGAAGTGCAAATGCACATTTGGGCGAGGTGCTTAGATCTTATATTGCAGCCGGATCTGCCATTCCTGCATCACAGATGACGACCGCGGAATTACTTGCAGCAATGAAAAGGAATGAGGGCATTACCGAAGAGCAATGGCAAAAGTTCAAAGAGTTGCTCGAAGCGTGTGACCTTGCCAAGTTTGCGCCGGGTGAGGTTTTTCCAGGCGAAACCGAGGAGCGAATTAAGAGGGCAATCGCCCTATTGCAAACCTTCGATCATTGATCCTTGGCTAATTTTGTCAAACACTGTTGCAGATCAATTCCTTTGCCGAGAACCGGCTCCCAGAGGTCTCCGACTTTGTCGATGCGCTTGAGAGTGTTTTTGATGGTGAAGCGTGCCGGATCGAGGCGCTGGGTTACCTCGGGCCAGCTTAAAGGCGTTGACACGGTTGCCCCGGGATGCGGTCGTACTGAATAGGCGGCGGCGATCGTTTGCCCGCGTCGGTTCTGGAGAAAGTCAAGGTAGACCTTGCCCTGCCTTGCAGCCGGGCTACGTAAGATGCTTGTGGTTTCGGGAAGCTTCTTCTGGATGACATTCGCTATCACTTCCGCAAACTGTCGTGCCTGATCCATGTCGTACTTTGCCGCTAACGGCACAAAGATATGCAGGCCCGTCTTGCCTGATGTCTTACAGTAGTTGGCGCAGCCGGCCTTATCGAGCAACTTGTGAACGGCCACAGCTGCCTCGACCACATACTTGAAAGCTATTGCTTCGGGGTCTAAATCGATGATGAGATAATCCGGTCGATCGAGATGGCCGACGCTGGCGTTCCACGGGTTGATTTCAATGCAGCCAAGATTGGCCATGTAGAGCAGTGTTTCCCGATTTTGACATAGAGGCGCGATGATGGAACGATCCTCACCCTCAAGGGGGATGGACACCGTTTCAACCCACTCGGGCGGCGGACTTTTGCCGACATCCTTTTGAAAGAAGTTTTGACCTGTAATTCCATTGGGATGACGATTCAACGATTCGGGCCGATCTTTGAGATAAGGCAGAATGATGTCCGCGATGCTGCGATAGTATTCAATCAGATCGCCTTTGGTAATTCCTTCTTCGGGCCAAAAGACTTTGTCCAAATTGGTCAATTTTGGTCCATCGGTGGCTGGCGCAGGGACGCTCTTTTTCTCTTTGACTTGCTTGGGCGCCTTAGTTTTGGCAGTCTTGCCGATCGCCGCCTGCACGGGCAGTTCCGCTTCGCGATGGACCGACGTAGGATCTTTGTCTTCTCGTAGTCCGAGGAAGATCGGTTGGCGCATATGGCCGTCTTCCGTCCAATCCTGAAATTTGACTTCACACACCAACGAAGGTTTGAGCCATTGAGCGGGTGTATTGGTTTTTGGCTGTGTTGAAAATGGGCATTTCGCTTGGTGTAGCGGTTTGAACTTGGCTTGCAGGTCGGTTAGGCCGCGGCCATCAAAGCCACCCCCGGTATGCCCGATATAGACGAGCTCGTCGTCTTGATAGACGCCAAGCACTAAGGCGCCGAAGCCCTGACGGCTTCCTTTTGGGCGGGTGAATCCGCCAATCACTGCTTCCTGCCGCATGTGAGTTTTGATCTTCAGCCAATCCAAATTGCGGGCGCCCTCTTGATACGTGCTTTCACCGTTCTTGGCGATCATCCCTTCGAGACCCTTGTCGGCTACCGCGTCGAAGAACGCCAAGCCATCGTTTTTGATGTGTTCGCTCAGTCGAATTTCCTTCTTTCCTTTGAGGATTCCCGCCAACAGCTTTTTGCGTTCGGTCAATCGGCGTCCGCGTAGGTCTTGGCCATCGAGTTGAAGTAGGTCGAATACGTAGTAGACGAGCTGGCCCTTGCCCGTTTTCTGGTAGTTTTGCAGCAATTGAAACTGCGATTTTCCTTCTTCATCGAGCGCCACCACTTCGCCATCCAAAACGACATCGTGCCCAATTGCCGACAGGGGAGCAATCAATGGCGCAAACTTGGCATCGAATGATTTTTGATTGCGTGAATAGAGGCGCACATCCCCGTCTTTGACTTCAGCAATCGCGCGGTAACCATCCCACTTCACCTCAAAGAGCCAGCCTTTGCGATCGAATGGCTTTTCCACCAGCGTCGCCAACATCGGGCGAACAAACGAAGTCGGTGCAGCTTGCTTCTTCGCCTTGGTCGGCGCCGGCTTTGGCTTCTTGGCTTCTTTGGTAGACTGCTTCCCTTTGCTTTTCTTCGCTTCAACGCCGGCGGCCACATCGTCTAAGCTGCGGCCGGACAACACCGAGGTTTGGTCCAGTTCCTCGTCACTGCTGGCAAATTCATCCTGCTTCTTGACCAGCAGCCATGCATTCTTTTGCCCCCGCTGCAACTTAATGAGGGCAAACTCGCCGCGCAGCTTATGGCCATCGAGAACAAATGTGATATGTCCTTGTTCCAATCCCTCGGCCATTAGCCGTTCGCTTTCATCGTGGTCTTCGGAAGCGCGAGCGTGGTAAGTTCCCTCATCCCAGACGATAACCGAACCCGCGCCGTAATTCCCTTCCGGAATGTTTCCTTCAAAAGTCCGATAATCGAGCGGATGGTCTTCAACCATCATCGCCAGACGTTTATCGCCCGGATTGAGTGAAGGCCCTTTCGGCACAGCCCAACTTTTGAGTGTGCCGTCGATCTCGAGGCGAAAATCGAAATGGAGGTGCGATGCTTGATGTTTCTGTACGCAAAAGCGTAAGACGCTTTTGTCGCCTTTGCCTCCTTCGGGTTCCGGGGTCTCATTGAAGCGACGTTTGGCTCGATAGGTGCTAAGGTTCATGGGCCGTTCTCTCTAAGCCGGTTAACGACTGGATAGTCGGTGGTGAGCATATGGCGTTCCAAGTCGCCAAAAGTAACTGTTCAGACTCCTGGCTCCGTTACCTCATCTACCACTCGTGTTCGGCGCATGACCCAGGCGGTTGGGGCGATGATCAGTGCCATTCCTAAAAGCGTGAGACGATCGAATTCGTGATCTTGCGAGAGATCGAGCAATAGAGCAAAGACCACCTGCGTTAGGCCGATCACCGCGACTTTGGCCGGGTTGCCCGTTGTGAATGCTTTGGTGAGAAACAGTTGCCCGATGCTCGCGGTTACGCCGATACCTACCAGCAGCAACAAAAGTTTGCTGTCCCAGAAAGAGCCGGCGCCGGCCGTCAGCGGGAAGGTGAAGAAACAGACCGAACAAAAGAGCGTGGCGACAAGTGCGAAATGGACGACCACCGCACGCGGATCCACTCTATGGAGCTTGTGCAGGCCCAGCATGGCGACAGCTGTGGCCAAAGCGCTGCTGAGCGCAATAAGCAAAGCCATTTCGGGGCCCTCGCCCTGTGGCTGTTTGACCAGCCATAAGCCGGCAATTCCCGATAGCACGGCCAGCCAGACACGACCCGATGGCGGGACACCAAGCATCGGCCACGAAAGAATGGCGACCCAGATGGGAAAGGTGTTCGTGAGAGTTAGTACTGTTGATACGGGAAGTCTGGTCAGGGCATAAAAGCTGCCCACGAGGCTGACGCTGCCGGCCAAACTCCGCATCCAGAGGATGCGCGGCCTCCAGAACACGAGTGGAACGCCGCTGGCGACTGCATACCCGCCAACGAACAGAAGGACGAGGAGGCTGCGAAACAAGGCGACCACCTGCCATTCACAGCGCTGCCCTGCCTCATGAGCCAGAGCGCCCATCACCGAGAAGGAAAAGCTGCCGCCGAGCATCCACAAATAGGGCAACATCGATGAACCCGCCACGCCGCCTCCGTTCGCTCGCGGCATCGCGCTTGCGCCGAAATCTCAGATGCCGATCCTCTCGGCTAATTGTAGGTAGGCGTCTGCAATTGTTTCTGCTTGTTTCGCCCAGGAGAAACGGCTCGCCCAAACGAGCCGGCTTTGACGCTCCGGCAAGCGCGAGGGATCGCGCAAGATTGAACCGACAACCTCAACCCATTTTGCCACATCGCCGACGGGTGCATAAACAGCGGCATCTCCTCCCACTTCACGCAATACCGGAATATCGGCGGCAATCACGGGCGCTCCAGAGGCCAAGGCTTCAACAATGGGCAGGCCGAAACCTTCGGCCTCGCTTGGCTGCAACACCAATTGAGTGCCCCGGTAATATTCTGCAAGCTCTCCACGCGATATTCCGCGTCTCTGCTCGATCCGTGATGCGATGCCCAGAAGAATGATCTGTTCGCGCTGTGCGGGCGTCCACTCGCCACCGATTTGCAGCAGCGTCAAATCGGTTGTTACCTTTGCGACGGCGGCGAAGCAATCGAGCAATACGTCGATTCTTTTGCGTGCAATGCAGCTTCCCACATGCAAGAGATAGCGAGTACTAATGCCGGGCAGCGGCCCGTGCGGTGTAAATTCTGGAGCGATGCCGTTATGGGCAACGATGATCTTTGATGCATCGGCGAGATTGTTCGCGATCAACTCAGCGCGGATTGCTTCCGTGGTGCAGAAAACAATGGCCGCTTTTTCAAAACCGCTCAGTACGCGGCGGGTCATGGCGCGAAACCAGCGCGGGCGCGGCTCTCGCTCCGGCGCCAGAATCGATCGAAACGTGTCGAGGTCATGACAAAAAACACCCGCCCGACCGCTGGGAAGGGCATGAAGCAAATGAGCATAAGAGTGGTCGCACAGATGAAAAAAATCCGCTCTTTGAGCCTCTCGTTTGACGAAGCCGGGATAGGTGACAAAGCGATTGAACAGACGATCGAGGTTACGGGCAGATCCTCTGCTGCCAAAAAAAGGAATGGCCGCTATTCGCCGCCGATATGTAGGGTTCCATCGGGAAGCGGCAAGCCGGTCGAGCGGTCGTTTCTCCAGATGCTCGACGAGCATCTCCGCGCAAAAGTCCATGCTCGGCCAATCTTCCTCGCGAAAATCGGGCAAGATGGCGAGACGCAGAGGATGTTTGATCCGTTGGCCGTTCACGTCTTTCCATCCAGTAAAGACTCGAAAAAGGGGCTTGCCAACTTCGAGCCTATCGCGAACGATCCGTCGGGCTGTCGAGCAGTTGTTCGAAAAAATTCAGATGTTGGCGCAACCGCAGACCAGTCGAAATGACCCACCGCGCGTTCGCGGCCTGCTTGACCTAACTCGCGGCGTCGCTCGTCGCTTGCCAAAAGCGATTCGATCGCCTTCGACCAAGCAAGTTCGTCGGCTTCAGCGACGATCAAACCGGCTTTGTCGATGACATACGGAATTTCACCGCTATCGCTGCCGATGACGGCCAACCCCGAGGCCATCGCTTCGGTCAACATCCGGCCAAACTGTTCGCGCCAGCGCGGCGTCGTCTGGCTTCGGGCGCAGAGCATGTCCATGGCGTTCAGATACCGGGGCACATCGGCATGTCCGACGTTGCAGCAAATCCGCACTCGTTCGCCATGCTTCTTCGCCCAGAGCTGAAGCGACGCTTCCATCGGGCCGGCACAACGAAGAGCGCCCGCCAAGGCAGCGTCTGTCGGTCGAGGGCATTCATCAAGAGCGTCAGGCCCTTTTCAGGGATAAAGCGGCCGAGGAAGCCGACGACCGCGTCGCCGTCGCGACGCCAACCCAGCGACTGATGTACGGCATCGCCCTGTTCACGGTTTGGCTGGAACTCAACCGTATCGACGCCAGGGGCAATTTTGCAAAAGGGCCGATTCGCGTAACCTGGCCGATTTCGCATTGCATCGACAATTGTTTGCCCGAAGGGAATCCAACCATCGGCGCGTGTCAATGACGCCCGTTCCATCCAGCAAAAGGGAGGCGGGAATACCTTCGAAAGATTCTGGAAGGTGGCGATTACCAGCCGACTCTTCGGCCTGGTCCACTGGGCAATTTGCCACCCGGCCATGATGTACGGCTCTTCCCAACAGTGGACGACATCCCATGCGCGTGCCAGCATTGCTCGTAGAGCGGCGCCGTACCAGAAACAATGGACATTGCTCGTGAAGAAGGCACGAATCGCCTTCACGTTGCAAGGCTCATCGGGCAACTCCTGAAATTGCACCGCGCAAATCTCGCGATCCTCGGAAAAACTGCGGCGCGACGGCAGTCACTTCCCATTTCCCTTTGCCCTGTCGAGCAAATTCGTGGGCCAACCGCCGGTTCAGGCCGACCACGTAGGAGTGTGCGATGGTAAGGAGTCGGCGTGGCTGCATATTATTTCGAACGAGCCTCTAAGTGATCCGACGTTTCAGGAAATGCCGGAGGACTCGACTTTTCAAGAAGAACATCAATCGTTTTTTGTAATGAAAACCGCTCGGTGTAAAATTGTTGCGAGCCGATTTCCAGACGGCCTCGTTTTTCGTCGCTGGTCAACAATTGTTCTACCATAGTCACGATTTGCTGCGGCTCGTCGGGAGCGCAGCTCGCGACTGCATCGCAGTCTCGCCAAAATGGCTCGGAAAGAAAACCAATCGTCGTGACAATTGCCCGTCCAAGAGCAAGACTCGCCATAATGGTGCCACGACGGCAACTTACTCCGTCGGGAAAAGGCTGAAGCATCACTTCGCACGCGGAGATATGTTCGCTGACGGCCGCCGGCGACAGCGAACCGGTGGCATAAACGCGATCGCCGTAATCCTTGAAGTTCTTCGCATACTCTTCGCCGCCGCGGCCAATGAACATGAACCGAATGGAAGGATTTCGTCCGAGAAGGTCTTGGAGCAGAGGGGTCAGCAAGCGGGTAATCGATTCGCCATAAGTGCCGAAGTGTCCCACGATCTTACTCGGCGATAAACTCCTGCGGATAACGGCGACTGCATTTGCATCAGCACTCGTTGGTAAATTACTGAAGATTGGCAACCAGTATGTGTGATCGTTGTGAGCCGCGAATTGTTGCAAACGCGTTTGCCACTCCGGGATAGAGACAAAGACGCGTTCCGCCGATGCCGACACTTCAGACGCCATCCATTCCGTAACCTTGTTCAAAACACGATGTTTCAAAGACTGTCCGGGCACTCGTGGGAAAGCGACTTCATGGAACATTACCCAGACTGGTTGGCGGCGGCGTCTCAACCAGCGGCAGAATGGAATGTTCATCGCCTTCCAGCCGTATGCATGGGGAACATATTGAACTAATATGCGGCTTCGACCCGGCCAATCATTTAGCGTGGCATTTAAGAACCGCAAGGAACGCAAATCGAAACGACCGGCCAGTCGGTGAACTTCGACACCGGGATCGTGAGGCGTTTTCCCTCGAAATGAAGGCGCCCAGACATTCACTTCCTCGCCTTCCGCGGCCAGACCGATCGCAAGCTGTCGTGTGTAATCACTCACGCCGCCAATTTGGTCCGGATACTCGCCCGTTATCAAATGCCACGCCGTCTTTCGCGCGGTAGAAGGAAGGATGGCTGCCGGCGCTTTCGGTTTCATAAGCACGAGATTTTCGTTGCTCAACATCATCGGCGATCCTGGGGCGAAAGGCAATTGCAGGCCCGGGCCATGAGCATCTTAACCGCCGGAGTATCGACAAGGAACCGAACTGCATTTACCAGCTTAGGCGAGCACGCCATAAAAACATCACCCGACTGGTTACGCAGCTCGGCTGGCCTCCGCTCGCGAGATTCAGTCGCTTTCAATAACGCGCACCATCTCTTGCGCCATATCGCGCCAAGACCACGATCGCAGTGTTTCTCCCAGAGTGTCGAGCATGGGCTGTATTCGGGGCCGACCGCTCAAAACCGTATCTATGCGCCGCGCGAGATCGCCTGCATCTTCCGGATTCGGAAGCACCATCCCGTTCAAGTCATATGGAATCCGTTCTGCTACCCCGGCCGTTTTAGCCACGATAACAGGCAGGCCCCGGCAAAGGGCTTCGTGGACGGCCAGGCCGTATGAATCGTAACGCGTCGGGCTTACTAGCAAGTCGGCGGCTGCCATTAGTCTAGGTACATCAGTCCGCGCACCGAGCAAGCGAACGCGATCCGCTGCGCCCGACTCATTAACCAACTGCTGCCAATACTTGAGTTTTCCGCTTCCGACGGCGAATAAATAGTTACGTCCACGAGCCGGCGCCGACAGCAACTGGAAACCGCTCAACAGCGTGTCCAGCCCCTTGTTACGGTCGTAGCCGAGTGCGCCGACAAAAAGGATCATTCGATCGGAGTCAGCCAGCTGAAATTCTCGTCGAGCGGCTGACCGCTCTTCGGGCGTGATCGATAAGAAAGAACTCTCGTCGACGCCTAAATAAACGCGATGTATTTTATCGGGCGGCACACCATACATCTCAATCAAATCGCGCCGGGTCTTCTCGGAGTTAGCAATAAACAGCCGACTGGAAGCAAAGGCCGAGCGCTCATGCCGCACTCCAAGGGCGCGTGCAATGCGATTTTTCAGCCGGAATCGCCATGGTGCGCCTGTACTTTGGCAGAGGCACTTGGCATGAACGTAATGAACCCAGTTTACTCCAGGCCAGCGGCAATTGCCGCCATTCATCACGACGTAGGGGCTTTTTGTTCGCAGGGATCGGGCAACCTTTCTTCCAAATCGATCGATTAAGATACCACCGAGTAAGTAACTGCGGGCAGGCCGGGGAACTAAGTGGACCATGACCCCAGGCATGGAACGTAGCGGTTCGCTAACGCGATGGGCGATCAAGTGAACTTCTCCCTCCCGACGCTCGGCAAGGTATTTTGCCAGTTCATAATTGGCGCGATCCATCCCCGCATGAGGAGAAAAATCACCAGCGATGATTACCCAAGGCCGGAATGATTGCGTAGCCATGTCACCCGAAGAAGACCCATTGGATTTCAAGTTAGTTCGCCTGCGGATGTAAAGTCGTTGGAACTGGCGATTGCTTGCGGGAGACTGCGGCAACTCCCATATAGATAAGCAGCATGGCAGTATGCGGAATCGAAGTGAGCAATCCAGCGCCGATAATACAGGTGATCCAGGCGTACGTGATGTAAGCGGTAAAGAGAACGAGCGCCATGCTGCTCCCCTCGTGGATGCGCTTGCGGACGATCCAAGCAAGAAAACCAAGCCACATGAAAACGCTTATGACGCTCTGTTCCAGGCCGATGTGCGCCAGTTCATTTTCCGCGCCGACCTGAATAGGAGTATAGCCAGCAAGAAACGAAGGAATGCTCGTGCCGACAGCGCCGCCGAGACCAACGCCGAAGGGGTAGTCGGCGATTACGTCCAAGATGCCTAGCCGGGCACTGCCGCTGACTCGATCGAGCGCCATGTCCGTATCGGCTAGGCTGGAAACGCGCTGAAGTCGTTCGTCCTGCAAAACCTGCCAGGCGACAAAACTGGTGACGCCGATCATCAAGATCACAATTTCAAGTCGGCCACGAAGCAAAACGCCTGAAATCATAAACATGAAAGTCATCGTCAAAACCGGGGTGCGGCTGCCGCACATGAACACGCCGAGCATCGCGCAGATGAGGCCGACAACCATTAGGGATTTTTCGCCCGTAGTGGCGTCCCGGCCTGCTAATCGCGAAATGAGCAGTGGGAAACTGGCGGCGAGGTAGCCGCCATAACTCGCAGGATTCGTGAAAGTGGCCGGAATACGAAAGGCGGTGTGATCGGCCACGTCCTTAGACATATAAATGATTTCGGTCACCGCGTTACGCGGATAGAACATCTCGACTCCAAGAAAAAATTCCGCCACGGCAAAGGCGAAAGCAAAGATATTCAACGACGCGGCCGCGATCGCCATTACCCGTAGGTCTTCTTTGGTCAACTGGGTGCCGATCAAAATGAACGGAACGAACCAGATCGCAGCTCGCAGACCCACAAGCTGGATAAGGGGATGCTGCGGAAAGACAAACCCGATGCCGAGATAGAAAAGAGGCCAAACAAGAAGTGCGATAACCCAACTGCGAACTGCCAAAGTGCGCGAGTCCGATTTCATCATATTTTGCAATTGGGCCAAGTAGAGCCCTAACACATGCGCCATCGTACATAAAGTAGGTGGCAACATCGAGGTTGTTCGCCCGGATAATACCATAGACACCCCCCACCCAAAATACGCCGGCAACGCCCCAGCCCGCGGACTTGCGCCCAAGCATTGCGGTAAGCAGGAACGACCCGATTGCAAGGATTTCACTCATAAGACAGTCTTACGAAAGTGGCTACTTATAATTGGCGATCACCTGAGACAATTTCGCTAACTGGTTTTTCGGATCGCATAACAACCGGGCTCGTCCTGGCCCCTGTGATCCTAGCGAGCGCCGCAGCACCGCACTTTCTATGAGCTTGCCCAAAGAGGCGGCTAACGCTGCCAAGTCGCCCGGCTCTACGAGTATGCCGCACGAATCGTCGACGAACTCGGCGGGTCCGCCTTGCCTGGTTGAGACTACCGGGCGTGCTGCGTACATCGATTCAATGAAAACGATCCCAAACGGTTCCGGTCCCAAATTCGGCTGACAATAAACATCGGCAGCAGACATCAAGTCGGGGATGTCGTTTCGTTGTCCGAGCCAGCGTAGACGGCCGACCAATCCCAGTCGAATCTCTTGCTCTCGCAGCGTCTGCAAATAATCCTGTTCCGCTGGACGTTGCGCCCCGCCCGCTATCCAACAAGTCCAGTCCGGGTTATCTTTCAAGGCGCCAAGCGCTTGCAGTAAACCTGCATGGCCTTTCCACGCCTCCATACGGGCGGCGATGAAAATCGCGGTCGATGCCTCGGGCGTGTCGAGTTCTCGCCGCAGTGCAGGCCGACGGTCTACATCTCCCGTTGTCGAGCGAACCGGATAATGAACAACCTCGGCTGGCACATTGGGGAAAACTTTGCCGATTCCGGACAGCGTGTACCGGCTGTTCGCAACAATAATATCGGGTGGAAAGCGCGCTGCTCGGCGATCGAGCCAATGTTCCGGGTGCCCTACATCATGAGCGGTGAAGAGCAGCGGGATCTTCGTTTCACGCACAATACGAGCAAATATTGCATGAGGCCAGCAACCATGCGTGACGACCGCATCAAAAGGCGCCTTAGCCATCAACTGCCGGAACTGCCGACGAGCTCTCCAAACCGACCAGGGGCGGCTGAAACGAACTTTCCCGATATTATAGACCGTCGCGCCCGTCTTCCGCAACTCGGCCGAAAGGCGTCCTTCGAAACAGACGCCGAATTCGGGAACCATGTCCGGGCAAGCGCTTCGCTCGCTGGCATAAGTAATCAGCAGCGTTTCGATGCCGCCGAATAGATTGCCGCTGCCGAGGTGCAGCACACGCATGAGGCCGCCTTTCTCAATCTGTACGATCGACGCCGAGACTGTTAAGTAGGCCTGCCGTCTGCGTCAAACAGGTTCCGATTCTCCTCAACCCACGCATGAAGCTTGGCAACTCCTTCAGCCGGGCTTACCTGCGGCTGCCAGCCTAGCTCGGCTTGGGCGCGGCGAATATCGGCGACGAACACCCGCTGGTCTCCCGGACGCCAATCGGCAAAACTGTGCTGCAACGGCGCTCCCCGTTGTTTCAACAACTCGAGCAGTCCGAGAAGCGACATCACAAAGTTCGGCCCGCCGCCGATGTTGAAAATGCGGCCGCGCACTTGATCGATCCGTTCGATGACCCGCTCGTAGGCGCTGAGCAAGTCGTCGATCCAGAGAACGTCGCGCACCTGGCGGCCGTCTCCGTAGATCGTTACCGGTCGGCCTTGGGCAGCACGAATCGTGAACCAGG
Organism: uncultured Planctomycetota bacterium; assembly: GCA_963718635.1. GTDB lineage: Bacteria > Planctomycetota > Planctomycetia > Gemmatales > Gemmataceae > JAIOQJ01. The sequence continues at coordinate 2,703,636 of OY970367.1, forward strand.
CAACCCATCCCTGGTCCTCCATGCCGAATTGCCGGGTGCCGTAAATGCAGGACTGTCTCAACACGACCGTGCGCAGTCCGTAGATTCGCGAGTAGTCGCGCACGTATTGGTCGCCGCAGCCTTTGGAACAACCGTAAGGGGAGTGAAAATCGAGCGGCTGCGATTCAGATACTCCCTGATCGAGGTTGGCGTAACTGTAACGGCCGTTGCGCAACTCGACGCCGACTTCCTCCATCCCTCCATAGACCTTGTTTGTCGATGAATAAAGCAAGGCCGCTTTCGGCGCATGTTGCCGAACCGCTTCAAGAACATTGAAGGTGCCCAAGGCATTAATGCCGAAATCGAGCGTCGGATCCGTGACGGATGTCGTCACCGCCACTTGCGCGGCCAGATGCAATACGACATCGGGCTGGAATTGCCGGACGGCTTCCGCCAATTCCTCGGAGTTGCGAATGTCGGTACGGCGATGTTCGAGAGGGAAGCCGCGCGATCGGAGCCATTCGAGATTGCAGTCCGAACCGATGCGCGAGAGGTTATCGAGCGTCATGACCTCACAGGCACCAGCCCAACGATTTACGGCATGGGTGCCGATGAAACCGCAGCCGCCGGTCACCAGAATCTTCATTTTACCGAGCATGGCGCCGCCTCATAAATGGAGGTAACGGAATGGCCGTCAAGCATTCCCCGATACAATGAAAGACTCCGCTCGGCCATCACCCCGTGGTCGAACTCGGTTCGCGCCCGCCGTTGCGCCGGCGGCGAGGCGATCCCGAAGCCCCGGCTCATTCAACAAACGGTGGGCAGCCGCTGCAAAGGCTTTCGGTTCGTTGATCGGCACGGTCAGCCCCGATTCGCCGTCCGGGCTGACCCACGGGACGCCGCTGCCGAATATAGCCGTGTTAATGACGGGGCAACCGCTTGCCATCGCTTCGACCTGCACCAGCCCGAACGCCTCCGAACGTGCATTCGACGGAAACCAGAAGGCGTGTGCCGCCAGGTAATAGGGTACGATTTCCCGATAGGGAACCGCCCCGACGAAGGCCACCCGGTTCCTGACGCCCAGTCGTTCCGCCTGCGCTTCGAGTGCCGCCTGTTCGGGACCATCGCCGACGACGATCAACGTGCCAGGCACCAATGGCAAGGCCTCGATGGCCGTCGTGAGACCCTTATAGTAGACCAGTCGACCACAGGCTACCCATATCGGGCCCGGATAGCGCTCGCGAAGTTGCCTTGCCGTTTCGCAGTGTGACTCGGAAGGTTTTAGGTAAAGTTCGAGATCGATCCCCATCGGCAAGACCGCTAAGCGATCTCGATATCGAGCAAGTAGCTTCGAGCCCGCGGAATACGTCGGGCTGGTGCTGAGGATGAGACGAACGCGGCGGTAAAACAACTTCTCGAATGGTCCGAACAAAATCGCCAGCGATTTCTGTCGAACCAAATCGCTCTGATAAGTGACGACGATCGGGATGCGAGGTCGGACGGCTAACACCGTAAGAATGCCGGCGGGGTTTGGGGCCTGCATGTGGATCACATCCGCTTCCACCTTGGCCAAGGCACGGCCCAGAGCAGGCGAAACGTCGAGTTTTGCCACGGATATATCACGATGAAAACGTACGACATCAACTTCACCGTCGCGTTCGCGCACGGTCGGCGCCTGATCGTGCTGGAAACAGAGTACGGTTACAGCCGCGCCGCGGCTGGCTTGGGCTTGCGCCAGCGTTCGGACATGCGTCTCGATCCCTCCCGAAGCGGGAGGATAGTATTTTCCGAGGTGGCAGATCCGCAATTGAGTCATGGCTGTCTACACAGTGCTCAAGCGGCGGAAACGCTCCGCAAGCCTCCCGTCGGCATCGACGCAAGTTTGCGATACGTCCTCGCATCGAAGAAGGATTAGGGTGAAAGTTCTGCTCGAGTTTGGAACTTGATTCAGTTTTACAAAAAAAAGGCTTATACCGCCAAGTGAAAACTTGCCAATTTCTCATGAGCTGTTGACGACGCGCCTTCCTAATCGATCTGGAGAAAAGCGGCTCATTCTTTTTCCACCTGCTGCTCTTCGACTTTAACTTCCCGGCGAACGCCCAGGAACGTGATTTCTAAAACGAGCATGCGTTTTCGCGGCTTCAGCGAAAGAACGACTCCCTGTAACCCGGACAGAGGCCCGCCGCTGCAACGCGTTTTCAGTTGTTCCGAATCGCCGGGGCGAAGTACTTGCGCAATCTGTTTACGGCACACAGCCGAGACGCGTGAGTTACCGATGAAGGCTGTCTTCGAACAAAGACGTACTCTGGGAATAGGGGAATCTCCGAGGTGTGTCGCTTATAGGCATACTGCGCAACGCGGGTCATTGTTGGAACGTAACTGGGAACGCCGGCATTGCAAAGTTTTTGGCAATCTTTTTTTCAGCGTGCTGACGTGCACAAAGCAAGCCAGCGCTCGACTTCCACAGAAAATATGAATCGCCTATCCATTATCAGCCATGCGCGAGATGGCGCAAGCTCATTCGTTTGAGGTTAAGGTGGCGTTCGACCCGGTCCAATGCAGGCAAAGCAGCCATTGCTGTTCGGATCGAACTTCGTGGTGGACTGATTGCTTATGACGCTCGTTGAGAAAACCGAAATTGAAACACCACAATAAAAAAGATAGCCGCTTTCTTCACGGTAGCTTTCGCTTTCCGATTCATCGATCCGTATGCCCTGACCGCTGTAGCTCATCAGCATTTTTTTTAAATCGACACACGTCTTCTCCGTCCGAAGTGTTCTTGGTTTCGGAGCCATCGGCGCGCCGGTTCTTCGATGAATAGAAATACGGCGATCGACAAAACAATGACAGCCGACACATACAAAGCAAAGACCCCAATGCCACGGTGCACGCCGACGATTGACGTAACGAAGCAAACGATTGGTTGATGCAGCAAGTAGACAGCATAACTGCTGCCGCCGAGAATGACGAGCGGGGGAGCGGCTAAAAAGCAAGCAATCGGGTTCCGTTCTTGTGCCAATGAGATAACAACAAGGGCAAATCCAGGTGCGACAATCGCATGTAGGCAAATAACAGGGATTTCTGGATATCCTAAAGCACAGCCGAATACTATTGCAAGACCGCCAGCCGTCAAACCGAAGCTCATCGCAGCCCGTTGATCTTGAAGAGAAGGTGAAAGTATCAAAAGTCTAGCCGTTATCATTCCAAGAATAAAATCGCCCAAATACAGCGGAGGAAAATAGTTAAAAAACGGCTGAAGCCAGGTTGGGCCGCCTTGGGCCGCTGCAAACGAGCAGACGTTGAAAAAAAGTGAAATTGCATATACGGCTAAACCAAATGCCGCGACAGATCGTCGTCGTTCCAAGCGACATACCCCAACAACAAGCGTAGGGAAAAGAACGTAGAAAAAAACCTCATCGGACAGGGACCAGCCCGGTGAATTCCAAGCTGACGCCATTCGAGGCAACCAGGACTGCGTCAAGGTAAGATACGAGACGCCAGCCAAAACCGACTTCCAGATTGCCTCGGGCGCGCTATAGGTGCTCGAAAAGTAGTGTATTGCCCGTGGCGCATCTGCCAAAAAGCTAAGGAAATAAACGGGGTAAATGCGAGCAAACCGATTAATGAAATACGTGCTTTTGCTAGATCCGCGCCATGTAGTCCCGGCGTATGTATAGGTAAGAATGAAACCCGAAAGCAGAAAAAAAAAGCTTACGGCCAAGTGACCGTGACTGGCAACGCGAGTTAACCAAACGGGTATTCCATCCCCCGCCAACCATAAGTTGTGGTATAAGACTACCCAGGAAGCTGCGAAAAATCGAGCCCCCGTCAAAGCAAACAGGGGCTTTCGGTCCGGGTTCATTATTGCACCCCGTGGATGGTTGCAGCGACGCAACGGAATTGACCAATATTACATAGAGTGCGGACCTTTCGAAAAATACATTGGACATGCAGGTCTAAAACATCATTCTTCGCGCTGGCCGCTCGCGGAGCCGTCTTCCTGCGTTTCGAGCCGGAAGGGTTGCCAGATGTGCGGCCGGGCTAGTGGCTCGATGTGCAGCACGACAGCGCCATCCTGAAATAGCCGGACGGTTCCAGACGACTGGCTGACGCAAACGGCAACGGCTGTACTCTTGCGGCTGATGGCGGCCGCGGCGCGGTGACGGCTGCCAAATCCTTTGCTCACCGAAACCCCTTCGGTCGGCACGTTCAAATGCAGACAGGCCGCGATTGCGATGCCTTCGCGATCGACGACGATCGCTCCATCCAACTGAGCCAGGTCTTTGATCTGTTCGCGCACCCGGCGATCGCGCAGGTCGCGTTCTTCCTTGCTATAACCCCGGAATGGATTGAAGTTGATCGGCTGCGACATGCTCAACACTTTGCGGGTATCGCCGACCACGATGATCGTGCCAACCGGTTTGCCTTCGCGCCCTTCACGGCCGATCTCTGATGCCAGGTCGACAACGACGCGTAAGGTGTCCAGCGGAATCGTCGTGTTGAGCCGGCGAAGGTCCTGGGCCGTCAGCCGTTCCAGATGCTCGCCGAGATGGACCAGGCTGAGGCTATCCACCGGTTCGGGCTTGTCTTCTGACGTGGCGATTCCGTTATAAAGAACGACGACGTGTTCACCCGGCGACACTTTCTCGGAGGCGATTGCTTTAAGCAACGCCAAGCTCATCCGCTCTTGAGCAGGCACGGGTTCGGGGTCGAGATCGATGACGTCGAGATTGGTTTCTTTTCTTATCTGCTCGGTGATGTCGTTGTTCTCGGCGGCGACCAGCAGTTGGCAGCCCTTGAGATGCGCCGCACTTCGTCCCAGTCGAGCTTGGTCTCCGTCAGCAGGAGCACCGTCTCGGCCACTTTGTCTTTCACCAATTCGCGTGCTGCATCGAGCAGGGCGATGGTCTGACGGGGAAGCGCCATGTACACTCAGCCAAGGACGCGGTTGAAAAGAATCCGCACTTGCCGCAAGTTTACGGGATGAGGTTGCCGGTTCAAATGGCGATTCTTCTCAATTCGAACGAAATGACGAAGTTTTTTGACATTCAGTTCGTCTTGCGAAACTAGACCGCCTAACGCGACAATACCGCCAACGCGATACTCTCCACGCCATGCGAAGGAATCGATTGATGCTCGACAACATTTTGCAAGCGGTCGGACGAACGCCTTTGGTCAAGCTGAACCGCCTCGGTGAAGGCCTGCAGGCCACCATTGCCATCAAGATGGAGGCGATGAATCCCGGCGGCAGCGTCAAAGATCGCGTGGCGATGGCCATGATCGCCGAGGCCGAACGGCGTGGCCTGTTGCGCCCTGGCGGCACGATCATCGAAGCGACGGCTGGGAACACTGGCTGTGGCCTGGCGATGGTCGGGGCAGTTAAAGGCTACCGCTGCATCTTCGTTCTCCCAGATAAAATGAGCCTCGAAAAAATTGCTTTGTTGAAGGCATACGGCGCTGAGGTTGTTATCACGCCAACGGCTGTGGCGCCCGACTCACCCGAAAGCTACAACGGCGTCGCCGATCGCCTGGCGCGTGAAATTCCCGGCGCGTGGCGACCCAACCAGTTCGGCAACATGGCCAACCCCGAAAGCCACTACCGCACCACCGGTCCGGAGATCTGGGAGCAGACCAACGGCAAAATCACCGCCTTTGTTTCCGCCGTCGGCACCGGCGGAACCCTTTCGGGTGTGGCCCGCTACCTCAAAGAAATGAACCCCGATATTCGGATCATCGGCGCCGATCCTGAAGGTTCGGTCTTATCGGGCGGCTCGCCGAAGCCCTGGAAAGTGGAAGGGATCGGCGAAGACTTTGTGCCGCGAACCTTTGACAGCAAGTACGTCGATGAATGGATCCGCATCGGCGATGGCGAGTCGTTTCAAACTTCGCGCTTGTTAGCCCGGCGCGAAGGTTTGCTACTCGGCGGTTCAACGGGAACCAATCTGGCAGCGGCGCATCAAATACGCTCAACGGCTCGACTCCAGCCATTTGATCGTCGTCATCGGCTGCGACACCGGTCGAAATTACCTGAGCAAGTTTTACGACGACCGTTGGCTCTCCGACAATAAACTGAGCTATCTCGAACCCCCCAGCAAATCGCTCGGCGATCTTTTGCGCAGCGCGGTACGCGCAGCTGGTCAAGATCGCTCCCGAGGCCACTGCCCATCAAGCGTTTCAGATATTGGAAGAGAAAGGAATCTCGCAGTTGCCGGTAATCGGCGCGGACGGCAAAACAGTTGGCAGCGTTCAGGAAGTGACGCTTGCCCGCGTCTTGCACGACGGCCGTGATCCGACGCAAGTGAAAGTCGGCGAGATCATGGCCCGCCCGCTCCCGACGCTCGATATCGCCACGCATCTCGATGAAGCCTATCGCCTCCTGCTCGCCGGCTACACCGGCGTCCTGGCAACGCAACAAGATCAAGTGATCGACATCGTCACCCGCATCGACCTAATTCACTACTGGGATCAGACGAGAGCGAAGTAAGTAAGGCGAGCCGAACTGCGTAAGTAAGCAGTCGGGTGACGACTTCACGCTTAACAAGAACCCGATTGCTTACGCAAATTCGGCCCGCCTGCGGCGAAAGATGCAAAACTCACAACGAAGGTCTAAACCTCTTCCATAGTCCCCACAACTGAGTGGTAATCGTCTTGCCATCCCGCGCGAGGCGGTCCGTCCAGCGGCGGTAGGTGCGGGCCAGGTCGGGGTCGGCATCGCGCGGAGCGTAGCTGGCGATCGCGTCTTCCACTTTTAGCTTCGCGTTGCGAAAGCTGGTAGCGCGGGCTGAGGGGGCGGCAGATTGCACGGCGACCAGCGATTCGGCCAGCGCGAAGAACAGCCGAGGCACATCGTCGAGTTCGTCCGCTTCGATTTCGCTGAGCAATGATTGAGCCGCGGCCGTACGGCCATTCAACGCGTCTTCGAGGGCCACGTAAGTCTGATGATCCGAAGTTGTTTCGTCGGCCGGCAATGGCAGCGCTTTGTAGCTGACATCATAAGCCTCCGTCATGCGGTCGAGCATGCGGAATGAAATGACGGCCGACAGCAACATCCAAGGTTCGGCGACATCGCGTTCGCGCCAATCCGCCATCCACGCCGCCGCGACTTTGTAGTCTCGGATATCAACCAGGGCTTGCCCTACTTTGGCCCAGCCGCGATCCGTTTCGCGCAGCAAATCGCCATGCTGGGAAATGCAGTGGTGCAAGCGATCAGCGGACATCGGCTTGGCTAATGCATCGATCGCAGCGAACAAAGCCTCTCGGCCAATCGCCCCACGCGCAATCAACCCTGGCAGTTTCATTTCAAACGGCGAATCGCTGCGCAGCGCATGCCGTTCCACCCAGAGGCGCCCCACGTGGATCACGCTTTCATCGTCTTCGATCGCCTCGCCCAAAACGTGATCGGCTGCCGGGCCCCAACCCGCTTCGGTCATTGCTTCGACGGCCTTGCTCAACAGCAAGTAAGGCGCCTCGGCGTCGGAACACATCAGGCGAAACTGGGTTTGAGCGGTGTCCGCGTCATGGGTCTTGGTCGCCAGCCGAACCGCCCTCAGTCGCACATAGGGCCCCCCAATATGCTCCTGCAAGCGTGCCAGCGTCTTGCTCGCCGTTTCAATATCGTTTTCCGCCAGCAGTTCATCGATCAAATGCAGCCCGGCAAAGGCGTAGTTGGGATCGAGTTCGAACGCCTTTTGGAAATCGCCCTTAGCGCCGCGACGGTCGCCGCCGAACAGCTTTGCTTCCCCGCGATAACCGAAGGCAGCGGGATCGCTCGGCGCCAGACGCACCAAGTTTTCGGCTGCTTCGAGATAGTCGGCATGCGCCTCCGAGGCATCGTACCAGTTGGCGATCTGCTGCCAGCCCCAGTAGTAATCGGGGTCGAGCGCAAGATCTCGCGCATTTGTTGGATGGCCGATTCCCGATCGCCGCGCAAGGCAAGGACCCAGGCTAGCCGACCGCGAAGGATCATCGGCGGGCTTGGCCCAAAAATCGCCGGCTGGCAGGCATCGAGCGATTCGCTGAATCGTTCGTGGCGCGCGAGCAGTTCCGCCTTCACATCGTAGGCTTGAACGTGCCGGGGGAAAACTTCGATGGTGCGGTTGACCAGTTCCAATTTCCGGTCGATTGGCGCCGTTGAACCATCGGGGCCATCGAGCCAGCAAAAGAGCGCAAAAGGATGAAACTCTTCCGCATGCAGGATCACGTCGCAGATCGTTCGATCAGCTTGTTCGGACCAGCCGGCCCGACGGCACTCGGCCATGGCCGTACTGATAGGCCAGGTTGAATCGCACAGAATCGAACAGGCTTCGCGCAGGGCATCGAGCGCCGCTTCCTGATCTCGCTCATGAACAGCTAACTGGGCGTAGCGGGCCGCCACGAAAGGCACGCCGGAGCCGCCGATATGCTCCTGGAGCAATGCGAGCGCCTGCGCGGGCGCTGCCGAACTCTTCGTCGTGCAGATAGGCGTCAAAAAGGAGCATGCCTGCATAGGAATAGCCGGGCGTATCTTCTGGGCCTCGCGGAGATCTTCCTTGGCCCCTTCGCGGTCGCCCGTTTGCAGTTTCGCCTCCCCGCGCATCGCGAGCGCGAAGTAACTGTCGCCGCGCAGATCGACAGTCTTTTCAGCGGCATCGAGGAAAGCCTCGGAATTGCCTGTCTCGTTGTACCATTCGGCCAACTGCTGCCAGCCCCAGTAATAAAGCGGCTCGAGCGCGACCAGCGCTTGCATCTCCCGGCAAGCGACGTCAAACCGGCCACGCCGCGCTTCCACCCAGGCAGCACGGCCTTGAAGCACCATCGGCGGATCGGCTTCAAAAACAGCTGGCAACGCGGCCGCCTTCGCCTCGTCGAATCGTCCCATCTCCGCCAGTCGCTCGGCCTTCAGATCGTGGGCCTCGATCGAGCGCGGGTTGAGCGCGATCGCCCGATCGAGCGCTTCGAGCACTTCCTCATTGTTTTCGCGCCCTTGCAGCATGCGCACCAGCGCCAGCGACGCACGGTAGTCGCCGGGGCGCAGCTGCGCCACCTCTCGTGCGATCTCGACAGCTGCCTCGGGGCGCTCCATCCGCTCCGCCCACTCGGCCAGCGACCGCCAAGCCCAGTCGTAGCCTGGGTCCAGTTTCAACGCGATGCGCAAGCGTTCCAGCGCTTCGTCGCTTTCGCCTGCGTTCCAAAGGCTGTCCGCCAAATAGCCATGATTGACGGGATCGAGCGGCGAGCGCGCCACCGCCTGTTCCAAAACTACGCGCGCATCTTCCGCCTGACCATTCTCTTCCAACGCCTCGGCGAGTGCATGAGCGGCAAACCTCCATCCGGCGCGGCCGAAAGGGCATGGCGCAGCGCATCGATATGGCTCTCGGTCTCTTCCTGAGCGCGGTAGACTTCGCCGAGATCGACCCACAGCCTGGCCATCAATGGAAAGCGACCGACTGATTCCTTGGCGAGTTCGTGAGCCTCCTCCAATCGGCCGCAGATCAAGAGTTGCTGGATCGTGGTCGACCAGCACTGCCACGATTCCGGGTGGTCGTCGAGCAATCCCTGCAAGATGCGTAGAAGGTCGTCGGGCTCCATGATGTTGACCGCCTGATCGCGAAAGGCGAGCAGGCCGTCGCTGAAGGTCGGCTGGGTCCGCAGTTCTTCGGCAATGAAGCGCAGAACCTCTTCTTTCTCGTCTTCGCCGGCCAGGTTTACCAATTCGGCAATCGCAACTTCGTTATCGACCGATTGACGGATGGCATCCTCATAGGCTTCGCGCGCCTCGTCCGGCTTGTCGGCTTTGGAGCGAAGATGGCCCAGCGTGAAAAGGTTTGATGGGTTGGACGGGTCGAAAGCCGTGGCGACCTCAAGCTCGATGAACGCATCGTCCAATCGACCGTGACTGGCAAGATGCAGCGCGTACTCGCGATGGGCCCAAGCATCCTCGGGACATTGCTGGATGAGCCGGCGAATAATTGGCTCGGCGGGAAATTCATCGGCGTCATCGGCCTGCGGTTCACCGCGCAGCCATTCAATCAGTGTTTGCTGCAAGGGATGCACGGTTTCATGCCGGTCACAGCAGTTGCGCAGCCAGTCGACCGCCGCATCGCGTCCGTGGAGATCGGCGATAATCCGCGACAGCGTCCGATAGACATCAATCGCCAATGGCTCGTCGCGCTGCAACTGATGCCAGTATTCAAGCGCCAGAGTCGGTTCGCAGCGCAGAATGGCCATACGCGCCGCCGCCCGCAGCCAGCTCGAAGGGGATGCCCGACTTTTCGCGGCCTCCAGGATCGCCAGTCCTTTTTCCGGCTCGTTGTAGCTCGTCCGCAACTCGGCGGCAAACAGAAGAACTTCGCCTGCTTCAGTCCCTCCCTTCTCATCATCGACGCTGCCCGCTTGATCGAGAATACTGAAAGCCGACTGCATCTCATCCTGTTCGCTTAGCGCATAGAACAGGGCACGAGCAGGCGCGGCTAGTTTGCCTTTCGTGCGGTTGTAGCGCACTTGTAAGAAGCGCATGGCTTCAGGCGCCTGTTCGAGCACGCACGCAGCGCGGAAGTAGCCCTCGGCAAACTGCTCATCGCGTTCATCGAGCGCGGCAGCGAAGCGATACAAATCGACCGCTTCGTGGAATTCGTTCTCTTCCCACAGTAGGTTCGCCAGGAAATAATAGGCCACGGCCGCATAAGGCCTCTTGCGGATCGCACGCTTCAGCGCGGATCCCTTCAACGCGAAAGCGCGCATCCGGCAAAATAGTCTGAGCGAAGTGCTGAGCGAACAAGGGATCGCCATCCGCACGGTTGGTCTGCGCTCGCATCAACGCCAGGCGTTCGTCTTTCCGGCCGAGATCGCGCAGGGCATTGATTTTCGACAAAAGAAAGGTCGATTCGTCGGGAAAGAGTTCGAGCATCCCTTCGACGGCCGGCAACAGTTTCGCTGCGTTGGAATCGTAGCGCGCTAGAGCGATCAGCGCAGAACGCGTCAACCGATGATCCAAATCGGTGTCGCGCATTTTCTCGTAAAGGAGGAAAGCTTCCGCTCGCTGATATTGCGACAGTGCCCGCTGCACCTGATGCAATTGGTCGTAACGAGAGGCATCGATAAACGAGATGCCATCGAGGAGCTCGACTTTCTCAGCCGGCACGAGCGCCAGACCGCGCGGACCAAATGCGATGTAACGTTCAAGCAGCGCCTTCAACGGCGCTTCATTCGTGCGCCGATCACCGGCATCGCGCATCCACAGCGAATGGCGGGCGCGATCGAAACCGATCACAATCTGTGCATGGGCGTAACCGGCGTCAACCATCGTGAACAAGAACGGAATGCCACGATCGACGAGCGCGTAGGCCGTCTCAGCATTAATGGTGAACTCAACGGCGCGAAAACCGTTCTCCTCGGCCCAGCGCCGCTCCCGCACATCGGGCAACCCATCGAAAACAACGCCTTCTTCCGGCGCTGGCAAGGCCGGGACATTCCAAAACCGAGCCACTAATTCCAAAGGTCGGCTAGCGGGCGCGCCAACAGCATTTGATGGAAATTCGAGCTTTCGCGATGCCGTCGCCAACGGCAGAGCGGGGGCAAGGAGCGATTGCTGCAAGGCGGTGTAGAAGTCGTCCTCCACTTCGCCCGCGTGAAGTTTCGCTGCTTCGAGATCTCCGGAAAAATAGGCTGTATCCGCGCGACGGGCCTTCAGCCACTTGTTTACTTCATCTTCCATCAAGGGCGAAAGCTCGGCATAGCGCTCGTAAAGCTGCCGGGCCTCGCTGTAGCGACCGGCATCCATTTGAATGGCCGCGATCTGCGCAATCACGATGCCCGATTCGATACGCTCAGCGGCTTCGGTGAGCAGGTCGAGCGCCTCGGACTCGCGTCCCATCAGTTGCAAGATGTGTGCGGTCGCTTGAACACCGGGTCGAAACCAAGGTTGAATCTCCAGCGATGCCGGGCCGCGATGAGGGCGTCGTCGAGACGTTCGGCAAACTCAAGCGAAGACGCGCGCTCGATGCAGAGCCAGGCGCGATCACTCGCGAGCGATTTTTCCGCGCGATTCAGCCAGCGGTCGGCCCGATCAAAATCGCGCAAGCGTGCTGCGATAAATCCGTGCAGGCCATACCAGTCGGCTCGCACCTCCGGTGGGGCATCGTTCCATTCAGGGTTTTTACGTAAGAACTGCCAGGCTGCTAAAGGCCCAAAGCGCTCGAGGCGATAACGGGCGTGATAATAGATCGCTTCATGATGGGTCGGCGTATCGCGATAGGCGCGGAGATGCAGCCAACGCCCCAACCGTGGGGTGCCGAGTTGAATGACGAGCCGACCGCCCAAAGTTGCGCGGCCGTGTTCGTCCATTCGGTAAAGGGTCCAAAGGCCTTGGCCCGTTCGAGCGCCTGAAGATAGAGACCGCGAGCGTACAAATCTCGAATCGGGGCCAAGTCCACGCCGGCGATTTCCATTAGCTGACCAATACCTGAATGATGGAGATCGAAGGAACGGCATCGGACGCGTCGTCGCACGAAGCAGGGAAGATGCGGCGGAGTTTTTTGCTATTCCCGGGGCCGTCCTGCTTCAGCCATTTGCCCGAGCACATTAAGGACCGCGCCGATTTGGCTGATACGGCCGGCAAAGCGATCGAGAAACTCGTTGAGAGAGAAGTCGTCTTCCAAGCCATTGCTCGCCTCGTCTTTGAGGTGACAAGCCAAGTCGTCCATGAGACGAAGATAAGCTCGTTCCACCGTTGGCAACACCTCACGAAATGAGGCGGGCATTTGCGGGAACTCTTCATGCCAACGATCGAAGAAGTTGCGCCACCGGGCCGAATGGTTTTCACCGCTTGCTGCCTGCATCAGTCCCAGCTGCTCGCGCTGAACATCCAGGAGCTGGCGTAGCAACTCACTCGGCACTTCCGGGCCAGGCGTGGCCGTAGGCACCAGAGCCGGCGTCGGCGGCGCGACGATAAACTGAAAATGCATATTCCCCTCAATCTATCTGAACGTCTTTCATCTCAACAGCCGCGAATATTGCCATTGTATGAAGCAAGACAAGCCAACAATAGTCCGCTGAGGTTAAGTCGCTGCAGCAAAGTGGAGTGCAATAAAAGAAGCCACCCGCCGGGGGCGGCGGGTGGCTGGGGGAATGCTTGAGAGAGTGAGGATCGAAAGGTCACGGGGGAGTTGAGGGCCACGACCACCTTGGGGGAAGGCCCAGGCGGCGATTGGGGGAATCGCCAGCCTGAAAATCGCAGCACCTTCGACAAAGCCGGCGAAGGGGGATTCGCTGGAGCTTGCCATCATCATGATTTCGGGGGAGAAACCTTGAGGACGAATGAGTTAATGCACAGCCTGTGCCGTTCGGCAATCGAGATGCTCAAAATAGCCATAAGTCTCGTCTGTAAAACGACATAAGTTCGACGAAAAATTGTTGGCATTTCCGCTGACTATTAGCAAATTGTAAAAATGCTTACACGATCTGTAAAATCCGCAACGAGTGCGGCCCGTTTAGCCGTGAGTCGAAGGCTTTGCGCAGACTCGCGCGAACGCAGACTCCATTGTGGTTAATACCGACAAAGCAATCAGCGCATCTTGTACGGTCTAAGGCTCAAGAGCGCGGGCGTTATCCGAAGAAAAATCGGCTAACGCTTGCGTGTGACACTTACCCTCACGACACGGGCTGCGTCTCGCGTGCATGCGTCATGTCGTGCCGCGTAACACGACGAAGATTGTCTGCCCTCACGGTCGCAACCGCATTCGTTCGACCATCAAGTGCGAGGAACTCGACCTCGTAGGCCTGGCCGTCTGCGTAGACATGAACAATAGTTCCCACGTCTCCCGCTTCCAAATTTTCATCTGGTTGAGCAATGGTCAAAACGATGCGTTCATGTTCGTTCAGCATAAATACTCTTCCTCGTCGAGCGGATAGGCGGTCACGAACCGCGGAGTAACTTGGCCGTTATCCACGATCCAAACGGTCCGAATGAACGGTGACTTTCCACTCGGCGTTTGAATCGGCCCTTCAATAATATACTTGAGTCCGTGTATAGACTCCACGCTTTGTGAAACCGAGAACTTATTGGCCAGTTGACGTAGCGAGTCGGCAAGCACTTCCCATGAGTCCGCCGAGAAACCGAGTCCTTCAAAAAACTGAGCTTTGCTTTTGCCGTCTGGATGCAGAGTGTTGAGCAAATACGCTTTAATCTTTGCTTCAGCAATTTCGACGGTTTGGATGTTGGGCAAAAGCACGGGATACCTCGTTATCTAGGCGGGGTTCGCGCGAAACTATACATAGTTAAACCAGCGCCCCTCGTTTAGCCGCGAGTCGGAGGCTTTGCGCAGACTCGCGCGAACGCAGACTCCATTGTGGTTAATACCGACAAAGCAATCAGCGCATCTTGTACGGTCTAAGGCTCAAGAGATTGGGTCCAGGCATCTGCTTCTTCAATCCGCGTAGCGGGTAGACTTCAACGATTTTCCAGTTTGAGTCGTAATAGAGAGCCATACGAAGGCTTGGATAAGTGAATGCAAAGAAAAGATCATTGTCATCATTCCAAAGCAGTCTAAATTCGTTCAAAGGAGTGCCATCTGCACCGGCTCGAGCCTCGAAATCCGAGCGCTTCATGCCAACCAGATCCTGCCGGGCCGTTGTCTGCGGTGGGCCGGACGTTAAAAGCGCACATAAGAAAAGAGTTTGGAACATGAAGGCTCCTCGGCAATGGACAGGTTCAGAGGGTGACCATTAGTAACGGTGTCAATATGTCGCACGCTGAAAATGTTCAAGACTAATCGACGCAGAGTTCGGCGCTACGAACACTCTATTCGGTTTACAGGATGCCGAACTAAGCTGGTTTAGACGCTGCGTCTAAACCAGTTGCCTGCTTCCACGCGATTCTGCGCAAAGCCTCCGACACGCGGCTAAACGAACTATCACAAGCACCCCCGTTTAGCCGCCAGTCGAAGGCTTTGCGGAGACTCGCGCGAACCTGACGCCGTTGAAAGCGTCACTCCGTCGCTGACGCGTCCGGCTAACATGCCATACGCCAATACCCGCATAAATCGAGTATGTCCTCTGGAATCCACTCCTCGATGTCCGGATAATAACTCGACGGCCCCCTTACCTCCATCATGCGCTGGGCTTCATGGATCCGATCATCGGCATCGACTTGGGCACGACCAATTCCGCCGCTACTTACCTGGCGGACGATGGGCCACGGCTGTTGCCCAACGCGCTGGGAACTACCTTGACTCCCTCGGTTGTCGGCATCGATTCCTCCGGCAAACTGCTCGTCGGCGCCGCTGCCAAAGAACTGCAGGTTGTTCACCCGGAGGCGCTGTGCCGCCCTTTTCAAAAGGCACATGGGGAGCGATTGGACGATCAAGCTTGCGGGTAAAACCTTCAACCCCGAAGAGCTTTCCAGTTTGATTTTGCGTTCGCTCAAGAACGATGCCGATGCCTTTTTCAAAAGAGCGGTGACGAAGGCCGTCATCACCGTCCCCGCCTATTACAACGATCGCCAGCGCAAAGCGACCATGGCGGCCGGGAAGATCGCCGGGCTGGACGTTCAACGCATTGTCAATGAGCCAACTTCAGCGGCCATCGCTTATGGCTTTCACGAAGCGAACGAAGACAAGACGCTGCTCATTTTCGATCTGGGGGGCGGCACGTTCGACGTATCCATTGTTGAGTTCTTCGAAGGAACACTGGAGGTGAAAGCGTCTGCCGGCGAGAGTTTTCTAGGTGGCGAAGATTTCACGCGGTCGTTGGCGGGTCGGATTCTGGAACGTCGCAAGATCAACTACGAACGCGCGGAAGTCGAATCGCCCTTGCTCGTCTCGCGTCTCATCCAGCAATGCGAGTTAGCCAAGTGCCGGCTTTCAACACAAGAGACTGCCACCGTGCGCGTGCCCGACCGTCGCGGCGAATTAACCGAAGGCGCCGAGAGCGAAACAATAACCCGTGCGGAAATGGAAGCCTGGGTTTCGCCCATTCTGAACCGCATCGAACTGCCCATCCGCCGCGTACTGAGCGATGCCCGGCTATCGCGCGAGAAGATTGATGAAGTGATTCTCGTCGGCGGCGCGATGCGCATGCCGTTGGTCGTGCAGCGCGTAACGGAGCTGCTTGGCAAGCCGCCGCAACGGCGATTGAATCCCGATGAAGTGGTGGCGCTCGGCGCGGCTGTGCAGGCAGGCTTGGTGGAAAGCGCTGAAAGCGTCAAGGATCTCGTCGTTACCGATGTCGCGCCTTTCACGCTCGGCGTGGAGATCACGAAGTCTCTCGGCCATGAGATGCGCGATGGCTATTTTCTGCCGGTCATCGAACGCAATACAACGATTCCGGTCAGCCGGGTGCAGCGCGTAGCCACTCTCGCGCCGAACCAGCCGACGGTGAAAATTCGCGTCTACCAGGGCGAAGCACGGCGGGTGGAAGACAACCTCTGTCTCGGCGAGTTTGAAGTGACGGGTGTTCCGCTCGGGCCGGCAGGACAAGCAGTCGATATTCGCTTCAGCTACGATTTGAACGGCGTGCTGGAAGTGGAAGCGACTATTGTCGCCACCAACAAGAAAATCCATCACGTGATCACCCGGCACGCGCGCAACCTGACGCCGGAGCAGATCCGCCGTGCGGTGCGCGATATGGAAAAAATGAAAGTCCATCCGCGCGAAGAAGAGGCCAACCGTTTTCTGCTCTTGCGCGCTGAGAGACTTTACCAGGAGCTGGGCCGTTTCGAGCGCGAGAACCTGAGTGAACTGCTCGACGCGTTCGAAGGCGCCTGGCGTCGCAAGAAGCGGAGGCCATTGAAAGCGGCCGATCGAGCCTCGAAATATTTCTCAACCTGCACGACCCGCGCGCTGATGGAGAGAGCGACGATGTCCCAGCCATCTGAGTGGAAAAGCTGGCCGGCCTACGGCGCTCAATTGCTCGACCTGCCTGCCGACGCCACCCCGGCCGACGGACGAGCGGCCTTTCTACAACGGCTGCCAAAGGCTGACTTTGTTCCGGCCGAGCCGCTGGGCGCTGGCTTAGGGCTGTTAGACAATCGCCTGACGACAACTCCCTTCGCCGATGCAACTGAGGAAGTGCGCCGGAACGCATTCAACGAACAGCTGAACGAATTCAGCCGCGATTTCTGGAATCTGCCGCCGCCTGAACGGCACGAACGCTGGGAAAAGCTGAAGGCTTATGCGACCGGGCCTCTCGACGAAAAGACGCCCAAATGCGTTTGGCTACCAAGCGCGCTTAAACATTTGGATTACCTGTCGGCGGGCATCTACATTGATGACGCGGCTGGAAACGAATTAACGGGTAAGACCGCCAAGCTGGCGGAAGCAATCAAGGAGATGTTTCCGCTGCCACTGCTAGCGCGTATTAAGCGTCGGCAAGAATGGCTGCAAGTAACCGATGCGCAGCCGAGCATGTGGACTCTCGCTGTCGCCCGGCTTGAAGAGGCAGCCCCCGCGATTGCCCACCTCGACCCGGCTTTATTGATTGAAATGCGCCGACGGGCTGCCGAATGCGAGGATCCGCCCAAATTCATCCCAAGACCTTTCCGCCCGCACCGCAATGCCGATCTGAATGTAAAGGGTCAACGAAAAACAAAGGCCGAAACAAAAGGGAGTTGGACGGCGGCCTACGTCATTATCTTCATCGCAATCGGTGTGTTACGTGGAATGCTTGGCAGCAATGATAAGCCGGAGCGGTCTACGAATCCATCGCCGATCAAGCTGCAAGAACTAAAACCTTATCAAATACCGAGCCCGCAGTTTGCTCCGCCGAAATCGTTCGAGCTGCCCAAAGAGTACTATCAGATACTCAAAGATGCGGACGAGAGAAGAAAACCGCTGCAACCTCCGAATGAACATGTACAGCCTAGGTACTTTGATTTGAAATAATCTCGTTCGCAGGCTCTGCCTGGGAACGGGTCGCCGAGGCTCCTGCCTCGCGGATTGTTCTGAAAGCGACATGCTGCGGTGAAACGCGGGGCGTGCGTCTGTAATCGTCGAGGCAGAGCCTCGACGACCCGTTCCCAGGCAGAGCCTGGGAACGAGTTTGAATTTTCGCGGTAAGGCGCGAGGTATTTCTTGAACGATCACTCATTGCCGGACGATCTATCGCGCTGGCCGGCCAATGCGTACGAACTGCTAGGCGTCAGCCATGGAGTTGATCCGAAGGAAATGAAGCGCTCGTACACCCGGCTTATTCGCGTCTTCAAGCCCGAAACGCACCCCGAACATTTCCGCCGGATTCGCGAAGCTTACGAACAGGTTTTGCGCAACCTTGAATTCTTCGGCGCGCATTTCTTGTTCACCCCTCCAGTCGAACAATCGCCTGTAGTAACTAAGCCACTTATTGAAGAACCGAAAGCCGAGGAACCTCGCGAGGAGAATGCGGACAAGAATGAAACGTATACCTCGGAGTCCACCTCGAATGGGACGCCGCCAAAGCCCGCGTACGTTTATGAGCTTGATGAAGCCGCCAAACTCTGGGAACGAGCGATCCAGGGCGAAGAGGTCGAAGCCTATCAAGGCTTGCGCTGGTTGCAGGAGTTCGAGCCTTCGCGCTCGGAACATTGCCTGCGGCTTTATTGGCTGCTTTCGCTGAATCCCGAGCTCGATGCGGGCCGACATCCGCGAGAATGGCTGACGCGGGCGCTGCACGTGAACGGCTTGCGCGGCCCAGCGTTGGAGCTATACCGTCGAGAAGTCGATGCCGATCCCTCCGAGGCGGTGCATGCTCGTTTTGAAGCTCTGCTCGAAAGCGAAGTAAGCCCGAGCGCCTTGGCAGATCTCTATGCGTGGCGCTGGCTGGCGCTGCGCCGGCTCGATGCCTGGGATGTGTTGGCCCGCGATTTTCCGATCGCTAAGAAACGCTTATTCGGCATCGACGAGATGCACTGGCTGCGGTTGCTGGGCATTGCTGCCGATGCCGCCGCTTGGTATCGGTGGGAAGAGCCTTACGATCTTTGGCAAGCCATCGTTGCCGAATCGAAGCAACTGAGTCATCTCGGAACACGACACGCCTATTGGTTCGACCGCTTCGATCTTCTTATCTTTATCCGCGGCGCCTGGCATGCGGCCTGGCAGGAGGCGAAGGTGCGGCGACGTTCGCCGGCCGCCATTCTCGATCTCATCCGCTGCGGTTGGAATGCCGAGTGGCACACGTACCGCGCCACCTTTGAAAAGGTGCTCGAAGGAATTGTTGACGACCCGGCGCGCTCACTTGATCGGCTCGATCAATTGGCGGCGACGTCGCCTGCCTTGCTTCAGCGCCTTTGGCGAGATCCTACGGCTTCGTGAGTCAATGGTCGGCACGGCCGAGCGACCCGAGCCCGAACGGCTGGCTCTGCTCGCCCGCATGTACGTTCAAGGACTTGAAGCCGCGCCTGATTTTCGCTCGAGCACGGTTACCTTCTGTTGCCGGGAGGCGCTCGAACCGATCTGGCTGCTCGAATATTTTTTGGAGGAACAAGCCAGCTGGACAAGCCGGCTTGATCCGCAATTGCTGCTGGCTGTCCCCGAAGATTGGCCGTTGCGCTACATCTGCCTGGGTTGGCGCCTGTTTTGGAGTTGAAGCTATTTCTTTGTCTCTAATGCGTCTATTGCCAGGGTTAATTTCTTGATGGCATCAGCATTCAGCTCGTCCTTGCGGAAGGCATAGTTGGCAACGACTTTGCGATTTGACCAGATGACAACCGTAATTTCCGCATCTTCCGCCAGTTTGTAAGTGGGCGGGCCGATCGGGTCGTCAAACACCCCGACCGGTGTTGTTTTGATGCCGGCTTCCTTAGACCATTTTGCCAATTGATCGAGCGACACGGTCTTTTCGCCCAACACGGTCATCCAGCTTTTCACGGAGTCTTTCGGTTGAGCGAGCTGCCATTCATCGCATTTGACCAGCAATTGGCCCAGAGGCTCGCTCAGCTTGCGGGCGAAGACTACAACGGCTGGTTTATCGGCCGTCTCACAAACATAACAAGTCGATTGCCCCCGCTGCGGACCGGTGGCGACGAGAAAGCTGTAAGGGCCCGGTTTTTGACCCGGCTGCAGGCCTTCGGCACCAGTAGCTGAAATTAAGGATGTCAGGATGTAAATTAGGCTAAGTGCCAGCGCCATAGGGAATGGCAACGAGACATAATAACTGGTAGGAATAGACATTTGAGTTATGCCGGTTCGAAGTAGGGGCCGCGATGCAAATTTCATTGTCATCATCTCATACTAACCCGAAGCGTCAGCGATGTGGTCCCCGAAGCGTTAGCGATACAAAGCAAGGACCGGCAAAAGAGTGCGTCAACGGATTCGCGGAATCCATGAGACGGCGACGGAACCTCTCGCACCCTCCCCCTGGCTTTGCAGGGGAGGGCAGGGTGGGGGCAGAGCACCTGCGCATTAACAGACATCTTGGCAGGCGCAGCTTTTCCCCCCACCCTTCCACCTCCCCCGCAAAGCCGGGGGAGGTGGAAGGTCGAGATGTAGCTTTACGATCCTGTCGTTCCCGCCTTCTCCGCATTGCGGACGGCCTCATCCACGGCCGCGCGAATTTCATTGCTTTGCCCGGCGCCGACCCAGCGCTTGCTGATGTTTCCTTGATGATCGATGAGCACGAAAGTTGGAATTCCTTGAATCTTCCACTGTTTGGAAAGATGGGCGCTCGGATCCCAGATATTAGGCCATGGGAGCCGTTGGGAGTCAAGAAATTGGGAGAGCTTTTCGCGCGATTCATCGCTGCTGACACCCAAAATCACAAAGGGACGGGCGCCATACTGCTGGTGCAGTTCGCGCTCGTGCGGTATTTCGCCAACGCAAGGCGAGCACCAGGTGGCCCAGAAGTCGAGCAACACCGCCTTGCCGCGAAATTGACTCAGGCTGATTTTCTCGCCCTTAACATCCTCGCCGCTAACGTCTGGCGCAGCGTCGCCACCGGCGAGCCCTGCAGGCGCGTTGCCCCCGTTGCAGCTTGGCAGCAACAACAGCGCGAGCGCCAGCCCGATCGTGCGATATTTCATTGAGGTCGTCATCAGTCAGGTCCTTCAGAAGAGCCGCAATTGCCGAACGCGGCTGGCGAGCTCCGCGACCAGTTTGCGTTGCGGCGTACTCACAGGATAGTCGTTCAGCTCTTGCAATTCCAGCCAGCGCGATTCGACGTAGTCGTCATGAGCGCAGTCGCCCGACTGGTAGAACGCCTCGATGCAGGTCATCGCAATCCGAAAGCGCGTAACCGCATGGCGTATCGTCATCACTTCCGCACCAAATTTCGCTTCGAGGCCTAACTGATCAGCCAAGCGCTGAGCGGCATCCGCGTGTGTTTCATCGCGTTGCAACGGTGTATGCGGGAATTCCCACATGTTCGCCCACCGCCCGGTCGGCCTACGCTGAACGAGTAAAACCTGCGTGCCACGGCGAAGCACCAAGGCGACTTCGATCACCTGTTCAATCGCCGGAGCTGCTGCTTTGGCGGGGATAACGTTTTGCAGCCCTAGCTGTTGGGCAGCACAAAGTGATTGTACAGGACAGAGTTCGCAGCGTGGCACAGTGGCGGTGCATACCAGGGCGCCCAGCTCCATCAGCGCCTGATTGAAATCACCGGCACGTTTCCTCGGCAATAAGCTTGATGCTGTCTGCCAAAGCCATGTCTTTATTGGCCCGGTCGTAGGCTCTCCGCGTTCCGCATAGAGGCGACAGAGCACGCGCTGGCTGTTCGCCTCGACGATCGGCAGCCGGCGGTCAAAGGCTTGCGAGAGCACCGCACCCAGTATGTAGCGGCCGACCCCGGGAAGCTGCTTCCAGATTGCCGGGTCGTCCGGCAGCCTTTCACCATGCGAATCAAACAATATCCGCGCGGCACGATGGAGATCGCGAGCTCGACGATAGTAACCCAGGCCTTCCCAAGCGCGCAGCACCTGCTGCTCGCTCGCCTTGGCCAACTGCTCAAGCGAAGGAAAAATATTGAGAAACTTCACGAAGCGATTCGTCGCCATGGCTACCGTCGTCTGTTGCAGCATCACTTCGCTGACCCAAATGCGATAGGGATCGCGGTCATGCCGCCAAGGCAGGTCGCGACGATGCTTATCGAACCAGCGTAGGAGTCGGCGGCGAAAAAGAGTGACTTGGGCAGGTGTCAAATGAGCGGACGGCATTGCGTCAGAGCCGTGGGGCGAAAGGAGTTGGTGGGCGGATTATAAATGGGATCAAGTGCGAGGCCGACGCATGTATTTGGAAAGGATATCGGCCGCCGCCTTCGAACTGTTCACGGGCGGTGCGATCTTGACAGGAGCTTTAGGCGTTTCCGGCGCCGGGCATGGAGGGGATGTCCATGGTCGTGGCGCCATCCGGGATGCTGGCCTCGGTGGTCGGAGAATCTCCATCGTCCATGGCCATCAGCAGGGCAGCAGCGTGTTCCGAATCGTGTTCTTCTTCGACGGCGGTCGCAGCAGCAGTCGGCGCTGCCGCACTGGTCGCTACAGCGGTTTTCGCCGCTGCGGCCACTTTGGTACCAGCCGCGGCTACGGGCCGAGCGCTCGACGTTGCTTGCGTTGCGGAAGCGTCAACCTGCAATATGAACTCGAGCGGGCCGGCGGCTATTTTATCGTCGTGGGAGACTTCGCGCTCTCCGACTACGCGTTCGGAGTTGACGCTCGTGCCGTTGGTGCTGCCATAATCCTGTAAGAAAACTTTGCCGTCGCGAATGAAAATGCCACAATGCTGTTTGCTGACCGAAGCGCTCGATGGCCTAAGATTGCAATGCGGGTCACGGCCGATCAAGAACTGCGCTCCGTTGATCGGAATGACTTTTCCAGAATGGACGCCCTGCGCCACCACCAGATTGACCTTCATCGAAACGACCTCTTGCGGAGAGAACGCGATCCTTCATTTTTTCCGTCAGCAAAACGTGTCGGAAATGTCCGGGAAAACAACCGAGGAGCGGTTGTACCTCATCGACAGGACGTGGACGGTCGAGCTTTAACTGTTGTCTTATAAATCTCGGCATTGCTGCCGTCAATCTGAATTGTAGACGGGGAGTCGAAGAACGTGCAACTAAATTGCCGGTCTTGCGGAAGGTTTTTTTCAAATCTTCATCAAATGTATACCGGACGAATCGGACTCATTTTGGCCGTGTTGTCGGCGCTGGTAATCGGATGCGGCCAGACCGCCTCGACAATCGATAGGCCTACGGCACACCCTTTTGAGGATAGGCAGTTGACCGTCGCTTGTCTCGATGAGCTTCCGCTGCCAATCGTGACCGAGTTTGCGAGGCAATGGTCGCAACAACAGGACGCGCGAGTGACTGCTCAGCTGGCAGCGGCCACCTCGAAGCAGAGCGACATCGCCATCGTTCGAGTGGCTGACTTGCCGCAGTTGGTTGAGACTGGTCACTACCTACCGATCGAACCTGACTGGAAAGCGCGAAATCCGGGCTATCGTTGGGAAACGGTGCTGCCGAACTATGCAGGGCTATTCTCCACCTGGAACAAAAAGGCCTATGGCATTCCGCTGCGCGGCGAGGGGCATGTTTTGATCTATCGCAAAGATCACTTCACCTCGGCAAAGCTGAAGATCCCTGAAACTTGGGAAGATTACCTTCAGGCGGCGAAGACACTTTCCGCAGCGCACGGCGCCAGCTTACCGAGCCTGCCTTCGTCGGCCATCGAATTGGAAACTCAGTTTCATCTGATTGCCGCTTGTTACGACCAGCCGGCATTTTCCTATGGCGAAGCCGCGACGGGCCCGCTCGCGGGTGAACGAGCCGACCGCTATTTTTCGTATCAGTACGATCTGAAAAAACTGGAACCTCGGATCAACGCGAAAGCGTTTGTTCATGCCTTGAAACTGCTACAGCAGATGACGCCGTTGCGAGCAAAAAGGAGCGGCGGCAATCGATCGCCAAATGTAGACTTGCTGTTAGGGAAAGCATCCTTAGCCATAGTGTCACTGCGCGATCTCGCCGAGTTGCAAGCGCTGGAAAGCCCGATGCGCGGCAAGTTCGGCATCGCATTGTTGCCCGGCGCTCGCTTCACCTTCGACCGCGACAGCGGCGCCGAAACTCCGGTTCGCGGCAATACAGTGAACCGGGTGCCCTATTGCGGCGCCGACAGCTTCGTCGGCCTCATTAGCACCGAGTGCGCGCACCCTGAGATGGCGTTGGCCTTCTTAATGGATTTTGGCAACCCCGATAAAATGGGGGCCGAAACGATTGTAGCGGCCAGATGGGGCGCTGGCCCCTTCCGCGCATCGCAATTGGAAGAACGGTCCCGCGATCTTTGGTTCGGCTATAACCTCGATGGCGCTGAAACCGAGCACCTGGTGGCGGCACTCAGAGAAACCCTGACGCCCAATATCGTCAACCATCGTTTTCCACTGCGGTTGCCCAATGAACAGCCGCACCGAGAAGAGTTCGACCGGCACATTCGCCAAGCGCTCGCTCACCCTACTGCCGATGCTCAAACGGCAATGGACGCGCTCAACGAAAGCTGGAACGCGTTATGGCGCAGCATTTCACCGGCAACGAAAGCACGCTGGATCGTGCAGAACTATGGCTTATAGGAAACCTGAGAGGTTGGCGCTCTGGAGGGTGCGTCAAGGGATTCTGGCAAATGCTGGAAACGAGCAGGGAGCTCGTCTTACCCTCCTCAGGATTTGCAGGGTCTGGGTTGCTTGGCCAGGAAAACTCATCGTGCATGAGTCAAGTTCTAGATAACGCGCCCATTCAGCGAAAACTATTTGGCCACGGATGGAACACAGAACGAACACGGATAAAATCGAAGAAGTTTCATCAAGGCGGGTCGAATGAGCACGCGATCGGATGTTTGATTTATCGGTGTTTCGTCTGTGTTTAATCCGTGGCTGACGGATTTCGATTTGACATTGGCTGCCTAGTGTGCTCAGAAACTTTCCGTTGGTCTGAGGCAGAGCCTCGCTAGGCATTCAAAGCAGCGCCGCCAACCTGCCCTCCCGCGCAAAGCCGGACGTAGGGCAGGGTGGGGCGAGCTTCCGTTTTGCCAGAATCGGTTGATGCACCCGGCGAAAGCAGGAAGTTTTCGTTGGGTTGAGGAAGTTGGAATCGTTGAAACGAGCGAAATTGAAAATTCGATTTCGAGCGCCCTAAGCTAGTATGAAGCGTAACAGGCTGAGAGGCCTGCGGGTGGGTTTCGCAAAGCCTTCACCCCACTCTACGGGGCCGCTCGAGCCCGACGCGCAAGCAAGGGAGTTTGTAGGGTGGGTGAACGCATTGCGAAACCCGCCTCTTCACCGCTGAAAAGCAGAGTCGCTTCCGGAAATATTTCCAGAAGCGACTTTCCAATTAAATCGTGGGAAAACGAACAAAAATTTCGCGCTTTTGCATTTTGTTGAAAATAGTTCGGGAGGCGATCATGAACGTATTCAAACGATCGGTTTCGCAAAGCCTTCACCCACCCTACGGGAACAAGGCCGGGCTGTGGGACCTTACTGCGTCGTTTGCGCGTCCGCTTAAGTAGACAGCTAAATGCGGAGTCCCATCTTCAAAGTCTGAGGCCCAGCCTACTAGAACTGCTGCAAAAAACGAAGATCGTTCTTCCAGAATTCGCGGATGTCGTCGATCGCGTATTTCAGCATGGTGATGCGTTGCGGCCCCATGCCGAAGGCAAAGCCGCTCACTTCCGCAGGATCGTAGCCGCCATTGCGCAACACGGTGGGATGAATCATCCCCGCGCCCATGATTTCGAGCCAGCCAGTGCCTTTAGTTAGACGGTCGGCATTGGGGTCTTCCTTGGGCCAATCAATGTCAACCTCGATCGATGGTTCGGTGAACGGGAAATAGCTGGAGCGGATACGGATCTGGCGTTCGTCGCC
Source organism: uncultured Planctomycetota bacterium (assembly GCA_963718635.1). Classification (GTDB taxonomy): domain Bacteria; phylum Planctomycetota; class Planctomycetia; order Gemmatales; family Gemmataceae; genus JAIOQJ01. Next base: position 2,729,402 of record OY970367.1, read on the forward strand.
GAACAGTCGGCGGGCAAAAGCGGTGATCGTGCCTTTCAAGTCGGCCATGGTGACATTTGGGCCGATCACCAGACCTTCGACCTGCTGAAATTGAATTTCACTGCGTGTTGTGATTGCCTCATACCGATAGCACATGCCAGGCAATACGGCCCGGATGGGCTGCGGACAGAACTCACGCATCACATGAATCTGGCCCGGCGAAGTATGCGTGCGCAGAAGCGTGCCGGGCGTGGTGGTGTGGAAGGTATCCCACATATCGCGAGCAGGGTGATGCGGCGGCATATTGAGATATTCGAAGTTGTTCAGATCGTCTTCCACCTCGCGCGTCCGGTAGATCTGGAAGCCCATGTCGGAGAAGATGCTGTAGATCTCCCGCATGATTTTCGTGGCCACATGCAGGCGGCCGCGCGTGATAGGCCTTGCGGGAAGCGAAACGTCGAGCGGGCTCTCGTTCAAGCTAGCCAGCAACGCCGTTTCTTTGGCTTTGGCGATCGTCTCATCGAAGGCGGCGGTGAGCGCCTGCTTGACGCGGTTGGCCTCCTGGCCGAAGGCTTTGCGCTCGGCTGCGGGAAGCGTGCCGATCTTTTTCAGCGCGGCGGCCACCTCGCCTTTGTCGCCGAAATAGGCCGTGTGCCAACGGCGAACAGCGGCTTCATCAGCGGAAGCCTCGAGCTCGGCCCGGCCCCGTTTTTCCAGCTCGCCCAATTCGGCGATAGCGCTCGATTCAGCCATGAGTCTTGTTTCCTCGTTGTGAATCGACAGTCGATTGCGAAGGCGTTCTCGTTCTGCCCAGCCGAGTAGCAACAATCATCAACAAGCCGCCGATACAGGCGCCGCCGACCGGACTGAGTGCGCCGACCCAGTGTCGATCGGCTTCGACATTCTCCGCTGTCCCCGCATTGCCCACGGCACGATGAACCTGAACGCCCAATACGTAAAGATAGGCCGTCTGCTGCCCTTTCGACGATGAACTGGTGGTCCAAGTGCCGGCCATGCCAACAGCTAAGCCGAAAAGAGCGCCAGCGATCAGGCCCAAGGGGACAGCGCGATTCGATTTCTCCATGCTACTGCTTTATGAATGGATGCGAAGGGTTGTAGAGTGCGCGCTTAATCGCCGCCGCCCCCGCACCCGCCTCCACAACCACCGCCGCCTCCGCCACACCCTCCACCGCAGCCGCTGCCGCAGCCGCCTCCCGAAGTAGTCGGGTCGTTACGAGGATGCAACGCTTTCGCCATCAGGTCGTACGGCGTCGCGGCCAAAGCGGCGGTGCCGAGCAGCGCGGTGCCCAGAATCAGATTCGGCCCAAGCTTCGCCGAGGGGGCGGAAGTTGTGCCAAAGTTCGCACGGCATGATTCGTAGAATCGGTCGCCTCGCAATGTCCGCCTGACTTGCCGACTGAAGATGACGGCGGCAATGAAGCCTCCGACCATCAGGACTAATAGGAAACACGACGGTTTGTGATTCTCAACTCCCGTGATTATTCGTGGAAGAGCCAGCGCTAGGTCGGTAATTGCGATCAGCGAAAACGGCAGGAAACTTGCCAGCCGAGCCCGCGTGTTGTTGAGGAGAAGACCCATTTCGATCAAGCGCTCCTTTCGCGCATCGAGATCGAGGGTATTCGTTTTCAGTTCTTTCCGAATCGCCTCGATTAGCCGCCCGGAGCCTTCGCCATAAGCAATGAGATCGTAAACTTGGCGTTCGATGGGATCCGCTTGATGGTCGAGCGGGCCGGCCATGAAGAATTTGTCCGTTCCATTGAACCTGATGGCGCCGAGCTCGGTCAAACGCACGAGACATGTGTCAAGAACCCGGATCGGCCCACCCGACAGCAGGGCGTAATCGTAGAGATCGAGATCGTCGGCTTTGATCTCGCCAGGCTCTTCGGGTTGACGAAAACTTCGCCGGATGATCGCTGCCACTGCAAACGCGCCGACCAGGGCGACCACGTAGAGCAACAAATAAAGTTCGCGATCGGCTTGGGCATCGGCAATCACGGGGCCGATGCAGCCCGTGACAACGACGGAAAGAGCGAGCAACAAAGCTAACGCTGCGCTGCGTTTGAACGGAACTTTGGGAATTATCCAATTCTTTTGAGTGTTCACCTGTCGATGATGAACGTCTTCGCCAAAGCGGATAGTCGCCGCAGGCCAAATGTCGGCCGGCGGCTCGTCATTGAATAAGCGCCGATAGCTGGCAAGGGTGGCTTCATACATCCGGTTGTGCTTGCTCGCTTCGGCTGCACCGCCGCGAGTACGATCATGATGCAGCGGTCGGCCAAGCGCTTCCTTGCAGAAATGGTCCCAGTACGATCGCGTATAAGTGAGGTGCAAGTGCCAAACTTGATCGACTTGCTCCGACGGGCAGACTGAATGGCCTGCAGCCACAGCCAAGAATGCGAAGCGTTTGTATTCTTCCACAGCGCGGTCGGCAAATGGGTTCGACCATCTGTTTTCCCGCGCCAGACGTTTTTGAAAAGAGAGCGCTGCCGGGACCTTTCCATCGAATGAAAAGGCGGCAATCCGTCGCCAGAGTTCCTGCTGGACGGCGGTCATGGAACTTCCACCGCTTGAAACCCGTTGCGAGTCGGCTCGATTTCCTTGATCCACCGTACACCTCCGAAATCGATTTGAAGAACGGATCCACGTCGACGAACGGAAATCCCGCTTGGGAGATCAAGGGCAGGCGAGTCGTTGGCGGCGATGAAGGCCAGTCGTTTCCAATGATCGAACGTCATGTCGCCGCGTGGCCACTGCTCGCGTTCCCATAGAACTCGGAACATTTCACGAAGCCGCGAAGGCGTCGCTGAACCGAGGCTGGCGAGCCCGAAAATCAACATTCGTCCAGCGCGCGGCCGTTCGGCATGCTCGAGCAATTCTCGGGCAGAGTCCCTGCGCTCGTCGTAAATTTCACGGGCTTGTTCGGCGAGCCGTCCGAGTGCTTCGACCGCTGCGGGGTTGAACGTCTGCAAGAGCGGCAGAAGCTGGTGGCGGATCCGGTTTCGAGTGAAAGTATGATCGTTGTTCGACCGGTCTTCGCGCCAGTTTTGATTCAATGAGACAAGGTATTCCACGACCTGAGCTCGCGTACAGTTCAGCAATGGGCGAACAAGCTTGATGCCAGGGGTGAGTTCTCGTTCACGAGCAATGCCGCGCAATCCCTGTATACCCGAGCCACGGACCAACCGATGTAGAATGGTTTCCGCCTGATCGTTGACGGTATGGCCGGTCGCTATCCAAGCCGATTGCGTCTCTAAGGCAATTTGAGTCAACCATTCATAGCGAAGCCGGCGGGCCGTGTTTTCGATGTTGGCGGCATTCGCTCGCGCTGTCTCTGCGACCGGAAACGACGCCGTACGATAGCGCAGGCCCAACTGTTTCGCTAACTCGCGTACGAAAGTCTCGTCGTCATCGCTTTCGTTTTCGCGCAAGCGATGATTTAGATGGGCTACAATGAGTGGAATTTCCCATGCGTTCAAGAGTCTCAACAGGGCAACGCTGTCGGCGCCCCCTGATACGGCAACGATGCCTACACCGCTCAGAACCTGCCTGAAATCAAGTTCAATGGTAGGCAGCAGGGGCATAGGGACCTCGTAAAATGTTAGCACACGCTCGATCAAATTGTTGAAAGTTTCACGCGAAGCACTTATGTTTCAAAATTGGAAGAATGACTGGTCTGGACACGCAAACGATCACCTGTTTGCCATTGACCCATTTCGGAGAAGAAGCTATTGCACCCCGCACGAAACAGACTCTAGCGGTACGGCATTGGGTTCGGGGAAGCCTGGTGCTATTTGCCACGGGGCTGGTGCTGCTGTTCATAACGGCTCGCTGGATTGATCCATACGACGCCAATGGGCAACCGCTGACAATGGGATCGCATACCCGGCTGGGAATGCCGCCTTGCGAATTCTTACTGATCTTTCACAAGCCTTGCCCCGCTTGCGGTTTAACGACGAGCTTCGCGTTATTGCTTCACGGCGACGTGCCCAATTCGCTGCGAGCGAATGCCGTCGGCACGGGGATGGCGGTTTTCGGCATGGCGCTGATTCCCTGGTGCCTTTATATGGCGGTGCAGGGAAGATACCTCTGGGTGCGTTCGATTGAGCGCGCTTCGCTTTGGGCCGGCGGGTTTTTCCTGCTGCTGCTGCTGATTCGGTGGGGGATTGTTTTAATTTGAAAGTCGCAGCGCAGCGTCTGCTCAACGAGCACGCGGCGACTCCACGGATGGGGGCGATAGCGATGCGTCGATTCCAGAACAGCGCGATCATTTTGGCGCTCGCCGCCGTTTGCGCAAGCGCGGGGTGCAACGCCAACCCGATCATGTTGATGGCCTACCTGCTCAATAACGACGACCCGAAGACCAAGGCGGAGTTCCCGCTTAAGCCGCGGCCGAAGCATGAGAAAGAAGAAGTTAAAGTCGTCCTTCTTACCTCGTGCGCCACCGATCTGTCGCCTGATATGGTTGGCGTCGATCGATTGCTGGCCGCGGAATTCATTCCGTTGCTCGAATCCCGCTGCCTTGAAAACAAAGAGAAGGTGAAGGTTCTCAAATCGCAGCCGATTGAAGCGTACAAGCGGGACAACCCGGACTGGCGCAACCAGTCTCCCTATGAAATCGGCGAAAATCTCAAGGCCGACTGGGTGATCGACATCGAGGTCCTGGATATCAGCATTTATGAGCCGAATACGAATCGCGAATTGATGCAGGGACGGGCTACCGTCGCGGTGCGGGCTTACGACTTGTCGAAGCCTTTAAGGGAACCCGCTTTCAGTCCGCCCGAATACAACATTATCTATCCAAGAGGCCATCCGGTTTCCCGCTACGACGAGCGCTCTTCGACCTTCCGGCAGAAGTTCGTCAAGCGGATGGTGCAGGATCTCGTGCTGCCGTTCGCGGCCCATACATCGCAGCAGAAAGTGGTTGTTGATTGAATTTTTAGCCGCGACTCCGCGAAAACATTTAGCCGCGACTGCGTTATAACGTTTAGCCGAGACCCGAAGGCTTTGCGAAGGGGAGCGCTTTCTCTCAAACGCTCCCCACGCAAAGCCTCAGGGTCGCGGCTAAAAACGCCCATCACTTTGGCGCATTGAGCGCCGGCCCTTCTTCCTTCGTCTCAGGCTTGTTGCTACGCGAGAACAACGGGAAGAGCGAACGCTTAGTGGGCGTCGGCATCAAAGGCGGCGCCGGCCTTGCGCTATCGGGTTTTTCCTCACGCTTGTTGCTAGCGGGCACGGCATTCACGGTCTTGCCTATCTTTGGCAATGGCTCGGCCATAGGCGGCTCGCCCGTTTGGTTCAGCGGGCTTTCGGCGCCTTCCGCAGGAACCCTAACACCGTATACGACTCGCCAATATCCCAAATGCTGACGAGCGGCATTGCGGACCCAAAACGAGTTGTCTTTTGACGCCGCCTGCACCATGGCATAAACAGCCTGCTGCGTGATCGGCCGCATTTTACTGATGCTATCGGCCGCCTCATGCCGAACCCCGTTGCTCGGGTCGTTCTTGAGCGCTTCGATCAAACTTTCAATGATCGCCGGATAGGTTTTCAGATCGTATTCGCGCAACTCTTCCGCCGCGGCTTGACGCTTCTTTTCGTCATTATCCGCTTGGAGGGTTTTGATCAGAGCAGGAACTTGCTCGGCCGGATCGGGCTTGTTTGGCTTCCGAGAGAACGGGCCAGCAGAGGCGTCGCCCGTTAAAGCGATCCCCACCAGAAGCGTCGTCAAGATGCTGCGGCAACACATGCCCCGGCTCCGCATTCTCAGTCGGCAATGCGCTGAAACGCATTCGGTCCAACGGAGAGTCACTGCCGGTAAGATCGGTTATCTTTAGGATGGGCATGCGCGGAAAATGGCTGATGGAAAGGGCCGTCGGGCGCTTAGTGAATGGACAATCGCCTCGATAGATGACATCGGCAAACTTAGCGCGATCCCTGCGACTGTTACGACCGTTAAGGTTTGTCTTGTTTGATGGAGCCGACACGCCGGCGACAATGACTCCGTTGCTGGCGGGTCCAGCTCCCCAGGTGATTTGCGAGAAAATCGTAGGAAAACGCTTGGGGAAATTCGGAATGGGAAGTCGGATTGCGGAATGGACGGAGTACCAAACGCTCAACGATCAATCGGCCGTCATTCTGACGAAAATGTTATGTGGAACCGATTCCACTGTATTAAGAGCCATACCTGCAACGTTGCAGGTATGAATTCCGATGCGGCATGAAAATGTGAACGGTTCACACTCGGGTGAAAACGTTTTCACTTCGAACGGTTCGCAGTCAGGATAAAGTTTGACGGTAAACGGTTTACAGTGGGAGCAAATGCACTTCAAGCTGCTGCTAGGCGAGCGGAATGGATAGGCCGGGAGGCCTTTGGCTAACGGCAAGAGAAAAATACCCGCGCAATGGTAGCCCGAAGCGCAAGCAAGGGGAAGCGGCTACTACAATTGTGGGGTGTAGATTGCTCCTACCCTTGCTTGCGCTTCGGGCTCCCATTGCAGGCGGGGTAGATTGTTTTTGGCGCTCGCCTTTCACCTCGGCGGAAAAGGGCTATCGGTCAATATTCGGGAAATATTTCCCGAGGCAACTTTGCCAGAAAATCGTGGGAAAACACTTGGGTGAAAATGCGGAATGCGGAATTCGAATTGTGGAATGAAGAAAAATCAAATGCTCGTTATTCTGACGGGCTATCGCTTCAGGAAATATTTCCCAAAGCGCCAAGGTTAGAAAATCGTGGGAAAACGCGCGATGGGAAATCAAAAACCGCTATCACCCCGCGCTGCGGCGTTCTTCTTCCCAGCGGTTGAGTTTGTTGTAAAGCGTCTTCAAGCTGATGCCGAGTTCTTTGGCGGTCAAAGGCTTGTTGTGGTTGTTCTTTTCGAGAACGCGGAGAATATGTTCCATTTCGATATCGTGCAGCGTGCGCGATGAGCCGAGGTTGGCGGAAGACATCGGCAGAATATTCTGATGAACCGGCGCGCTGCCATAAGTGGTTGCGGTGGGCATCGGTGGCAGTTTCGCCCGGCGGACACGCACTGTCTGCGGCAGATGCGCTGCCGTGATCGGGCCGCCGGCGGAAACGATGTGGGCGTATTCCATCGCATTGGCGACTTCGCGGACGTTGCCCGGCCAATCGTGATCGTACATCACTTCGATCGCTTCACTGGTCAGCAGGTCGGCAATTTGATCGATCGGCCGTTTCGCCGACCGGGCGAGCAAATGGCGGGCAAGCTCCGGGATATCCGCTTTGCGATCACGCAACGGCGGCAGATGAATTTCGAATGTGTTCAGCCGATAGAGCAAATCTTCGCGGAACTCGTCGGCGGCAATCATCTTGTTCAAGTCGCGATTGGTGGCGCAGATCACGCGCACATTGCTGCGGAACGGTTCGGTTTCGCCCAGCCGGCGCAGTTCGCCGGCTTCGAGGAAACGCAGCAGTTTCACCTGGATGTTTTTGTTCAGTTCACCCAATTCATCGAGGAACAGAGTGCCGCCGTTGGCGACTTCGAACAGGCCTTTGTGGTCGCGGTCGGCGCCGGTGAAGGCGCCCTTGCGATGGCCGAACAGTTCGCTTTCCACCAGTGTTGGAGAAAGAGCGCCGCAGTTGACTGGCACAAAGGGCATGTCGAGCCGTTTGCTCTGCTGATAGATCGTGCGGGCGACTAATTCTTTGCCGGTGCCGGTCTCACCTAAGATAAGGATGGGGGCGTCGGTCGGAGCAATGGTGGCGATCAGGCGATGGACGGCGCCCATAGCCGAGGAATCGCCGACAAGTAAGCTTGGACCTTCGGCATTCTGCACGCGTGTCTGCAGCGCGCAGATTGGTGTTCTTCAGTTTTCGCTTTTCAAGGATCCGCAGCAGAATGCCTTCGATTTCCGAGATCTTGCAAGGCTTGGTGATGTAATCGAACGCTCCCAGGCGCAGCGCCTCGATGGCGGTCTCTTTGCTGGCATAGCCGGTCATCATCACGGCTTCGGTGTCCGGCGAGACATGCTTGAGATGCTCGAGCACCTCGATGCCGGTCATGTCCGGCATCTTCAGATCGAGGATGGCGGCATCGAAGCTGTTCTTCTTCAGCACTTCGAGCGCGGAGCGGCCGTCGGGACAGACGGTCACTTCGTGGCCGAGGCTCGGCAGCTCGAGTCGCATGAACTCGCGCAGCGACGCTTCGTCATCGACGAACAGCACCCGTAGGCTTTTATGCGGCGGCGTGGCCAAGTCCATCCTCCGTCTGCGGTTCGTGGGCCGCCTTCTTCTTCACCACCGTGCCGAAGGGGAGAATGTCCGGATCCTTTGGATCGGACGCGCTCATCGGCAAAGGCTGAAGCGGAACGCGAACCGTGAAACTACTGCCCTGGTTCGGGCCGGCACTGCGGGCTTCGATCTGCCCGCCATGCTGGTCGACAATCTGATGGCTGATGAACAGGCCGAGGCCCGTTCCTTTGCCTGTCTTGCTCTTCGTAAAGAACGGCTCGAAGATATTATCGAGCACGTCCGGGGCCATGCCGCACCCCGTATCGGTGAACATCATCTCGGCCTGCGTGCCGCGCTGCATCAAGGTGATGGTGAGCACGCCGCCTTCGTTCATGCTGTCGAGGGCATTCACCACGAGATTGAGCACCACCGATTTAATGTCCTGCGCGTTGACCCCCGCCGACACTTGCGTGTACGGCTGGAAGATAATGCGCTTTCCGCGACAATTCTGCAAGTGCTGTGCGATTTCGAGAACGCTTTGAATAAGTCCGGCCAGATCGGTCGGCTCGCGGCGCCGTTCACCCACCCGGCTGAACTCCAATAGCTTGCCCGTGATTTCCTTGCAACGAAAGGCTTCCTGCTGAATCATCGTCAAGTATTTGGCAATGACTTCGGTCTCCTGCGGTTGACGTCGCAGGTAATCGCTCAGCCGGCTTTGCAACGCTTCGCTGCAAAAGGCGATGCTGGCAAGCGGATTGTTGATTTCGTGAGCCACGCCCGCAGCGAGAAAGCCGACGCTGACCATGCGCTCGGAGCGAACGAGTTGGCGACTGCGTTCGTTCACCTGGCGTTCGAGATCGCGATAGATGTCGTGGAGGCGATGCGTCATGTCGTCGAAGGCGTTGGCCAACTCTTCCAGTTCGTCGCCGCTCTTCAAGTCGATGGGATGTTCGAAATCGCCGCCGGCCACGCGATTGACGCCAGCCTGTAGCTTTCGCAACGGCGAGAAGACCCAGCCGGAGAAGAGATAGAGCAGCGTAAACAGCAACAGCACGGCGAGGGCGGTCGCCACTGAAACGGTCCACAAGCTGTTGCGATAGTGCTTGCGAGCGTCGGTGATCTTGCGATACATGTCGTTGGCGATCTCGAAACGAAGTTCGTCGATGAGCCCGAGCAGGCGATCGTGCTCGCGTTTGAGATCGGGATTGTTCGACAGCGGAGCGGTGCTGAAATCGACGGCCGCCGACTTGGCGAAGCTGTCGATTGACAGCTGAATCTTGTCGAACGACTTATCGATATCCTGGATGAGGTGCGAATCGATGTATGGATCGGGATCGCGCTTGAGGGCGACCGTTTCCTGAAATCGAGATTTGTATTTTTCGAAGATCTTGCGGGCAGTCCCGAGCTTTTCGCGAAGAAGGCGAGGGTCGTCGCCGCGCGGATTTTGGTCGGCGAGCACCGCGGGCGGTCGAGCGTCGTGTCTGTCGGCGCAATCACCGCTGAAACGGCCGGCTTCAGGTCGTCGAGCAGCAGCAGCTCGGCCAGCTTGCTGTCGGCGGTGTTCATGGTGCTGACGTAAGACGTCAGACCCTTGAACGGTGCCTGTGAGCAACAGGGCGACGCTGCCGACCACCAGGCCGAGGCCGAGCAACAGTTTGTTGCGCAGACGCCAGCGACGAGCCACGGACCAACCTCCTTGCCGGGTGGGACAGTTCCCTAAGCTCGATCATCCTGACCGAGTCGCCTTCACGGAGGGGGAATCTACCAAAACAATTCTTACAAGGGGATAGCAACTTTTTCCGAAATGGCAGTCATTCTTACCAAGTGACTTGGATAGGATTGTCCAGCTTGCCAACGTTGCCGGCGTGAAGAGAGAGCAGGCGAGCCGAGCAGCGTCGAACACAAGCGCTCCGCTGCGCAAAGCCTTCGCGTCGCGGCTAACGGGGTTTTGCATCGCTGTGACTTACCAGGCTGTAGCCGCAGCCAGCGCTCGGCGGAAGCCTGCCAGATTACGGAAGGGCGGTGGGATGAATTCGCCGGCAATCAGTAACCCTTCATTATGGATTGCTTCGAGATCGTTGAGATCGCTCAAGCAGGTTTTACCGGAGAGCAGCAGCGGCAACGTTTGGCGGTCGCTTTCGGGCAGCGATTGCAGACGCTCGATCAATTCCAATAGGCCGATGCCATAGCTGAGGTCTTTAGTGAATGGTCCGATGCCGCTCGGCAGACTGCCGCGAAAGACGCGGGCCGCCTGCTGGTAAGCACGGCGGTCGTCGTTGCTCTTGCGGAGAAAATGAAAGACTTCCAAAAAGTCGGCGCCTTCTTCAGCCATCATCACCGCTCGCAGCCGGCAGGCCAAGCGTTGCCGGCGACGCGAATGACAAGCGCCTACCATTATCTCGGTAAGGACGGCTAAACCTTCCTGCGTCGTCGTCGTGCAAGGCGAGCTTTTGGCGAGCACCGTGAAGATCGGCTGACGGAGCCCGCTCTGCATCGTGCCGAGATGTGCCCAGCCTTCATGGGCTTCGAGAAGGTCGATGTCGCCGGCAGTGAAAGTCGCGCCGCGGCGTAACTTCAAGTATCCGCCGCCCGCACACGCATCTGCAACCAGCGTGTTGGCCACGCGGACATCAATGCTCGTTTCACCGAAGTATTGATGAAGACGTTCGCGCAAAATATCGGCCGCAATCTCGGCTGACATTAGCGTCGAATCAGCATCCGTTTCGGGCACAGCTTCAAAGAAACGTATCAGCCGCAACAGGCGGGTGCGAAGCGAAGCAGATGAGAGACTGCTGCCAAAAAGCTGGCGCGAGAGTCCCGCAAATTCGCGTGTGCCTCGCGCGGCGATCAAGCGCAGAGCAACCTGAGCCGAACGGCAGCGCCGAAGCAATAACGATGCGGCGGGATGGTCGCGGCCAAGCTGGCCGGCGATTTCTCGCTCGAGACGGCGCAGGTCGGCCAGACGTTCGGGCAAGTTGGTTGATGAAGGATAGCGGCGATAGTCGCGAGCCATCACGCGCGGCAGTTCGAGGCAGCCGCGCGCGAAGAAGTCGCTTTCGACGTCGTCGTGCCAGCGCACCGCTTCCAGCACGCGCACGTAGCGCAGGTGATCGCAGAGGCGCAGCGTTCCAGTCCTGCAACGCGCCGAGATAATCGGAGCGACGACTGGCGTTGATGCGCGTCGGCATCTCGCGGATGCGAGTGGTTAGCGTGGCAAGGCTCCTTCGCGGAACGGAAACAATCCCCCGGACAGGGGCTTTTAGCGAAGGAAGGCCGATGCGTAAAGAGCGTTTCGCGGAAGGGGGTTCGTCGGACAAGGCCGTGGTGCTCGTTGAACGATCCGTGCCGTGCCGCTCCATCCGGGAGAAGGCCCGATTCGACCGTTCGAGAGAAATCGATGCAAGTGAATCCGTCCACTCACTTAAGCGGAGAGACAACGTTGGAGAGCAGTCAGCGCGAGTTCCGCCACCTGGGCCGTCTTAGCTTGCCAGAGGGTCGGATTAAGCAGTTCTAGCGAGATATAACCACTATATCTTACCTTACGCAAAATGTCGAGAATCATTTTCAGAGAAAAATCACCTTCGCCCGGCATGACCCTATCGCCGTCGGTCATCAGTTCGCGGGGCACGCCGGCAACGTCGCTCACCTGCACAAACGCGAGGTTTGCAGCAGTGAGACGTTCCAGATCCTCAAACTTGCTTGGCCCCTTGTAATAATGAAAGAGATCGAGATTCACGCCGACGTTCGGCTCGCCGCACTGATCCACCATCATCAATGCCGTGTCGAGGCAGGTGCAAAAAGTGTCCGTGCCGCGAAACTCGAGGGCGAGTCTCACATCAAACCCGGCCGCCCATTGGCCTGCCTGTTTCAACGAAACAATCGCCCGTTCGAGCGAGACGCCATCGACGCGCTGGGCAAAATCGGCGACCAGCAACATGGTGGGGATGCCAAATTCCTGACAGACGCTCAGCCTTCGCTTGAAGTGGTCGAAATGCGTTTGGCGGGCAGCACCCTGCGATAAGAGCAGGCCGCCTTGATACGACGCGGCCGCGAGGAGAATGTTTTTATCGCTTAAAAGACTTTTGGTTTCGGCGGGCGAATGACTCTGCAGGTGGGTTTCCAGCTTGGTGAGCCAAACTTCCATGGCTGGCCAACCGGCGCCGCCATAGGCCGAGACATCTTCGGCAAAGGTTGCGGAGAGCGTCGTCACTTCACTGATGCAAGGTTTCATATCGTTGGCGGTTGATCCGTCGTCTTGTTAGCCGGACGCGCCAGCGACGGCGTTTGTTCTCTGCTACAAGGCATTGAAATTAGTGCAAATCTGTATTTGACAGACCACACTAACCCGACGCGTCACCGAGGCAATCTCCAAAGCGTTAGCGTTATGACCTAGTATAGGTGTGAACAAAACCTCGCTAACGCTTCGGGGCTAACCTCGCTGACGCGTCGGGTTAGTGTCGGTTGCTGACGCCAGGTCCTGCGTTTTGTTAGCCAGACGCGCCAGCGACGTGTTTTATCGTCCGTCGTTCTTCGGCAGCTTCTTCGAATCGGCCGGCTTTTTAGCTGGAGGGCGCCGTTCTTCTTCCGTCGTAGGCGATTCGGCAAATGGCCCGATCTTCATGAAGAAGAGGATTAGAGCCGCGGCAGCGCTGAGATGCAGAATGACGCCTATGATCAACCAATGCCAGCCGCCTGACTTTTTCGTCTCGAGTTTGCGCGTCCGGGGCTTTGCGTCCCCACCGGAAGGCTGATGTTCGTCGGCAAACATGTCGTGATGATCTTCGAAACCGACGGCATGGGGCGACACCGGTGTGTAGACCTGCGAATCGCGCGTATCCACCGGCAACGATTCGACCAAAGGCTCGTGCCCGACTTCTTCGGCAACGGGCAACACCGAGGCCATCACGCGTGGCAATGCATTCGGGCGGGTATCTGTTTCCGAAGCGACCGGCACTGCGTAAGCCGGCTCAGCCGGACGCGCTGCGGCGCGGGATTATTCTGGCTGAAGGGTTGCAGATACTGCGCCACCGAAGCAGCGCTGCTCGGCCTGGCCGACGGGTCTTTCGCTAGCAGGCGCTGGAGCAAATCCGCCAGCGTTGAACTGACATCCTTACGCATGCCATCGACACGCGCCGGCATCGTTTGTTCAATCTTCGGTAAAGCCTCGGCAGCAGAAGTCGACGCGAAAAGCGGCTTGGCCGTTAACAGGAAATAGAGCGTAGCGCCCAAGCTATAGAGGTCGCCGCGTACGTCGAAGTCTTCGGACTTCAACCGCTCTGGAGGAAGATATTGGATCGATCCTGGTGTTGCGAGGTCCATTGCCGATAACTGGCTCGCGGCGGGCCGACGCGCCGACGTGCCTACCCCTTCGACCTTGATCGACGCGCCGGCGGCCGGTCGGACGGCCACTGGCTTGCCCGTTCCATTCGAGCCCATCTTCCGCACAACCGGCGACAATAACAATCGGCTAGGCGAGAGATCGCCATGACAAACGCCGCGTTCGTGAGCGGCTTGCAACCCGATGGCGGCTTGTCGCACGTAATCGCAAGCGAGCGTGACCGGCAGGGCGCCCATATCGCTGACGAGCGCACCGAGGTCGGCGCCATCGACGTAATCGAACACTAAAAAAGGCGTTTCGCCTTCGAACCCGGCATCGAGCAGATTGACCAATTGAGGATGCGAAACAGCGCTGGCCGCCCGGGCACGCTCGATGTAGCTGCGCGGGTTGTCGGCCGGTTGCAGCCAATTGGGATCGATTATCCGTACCACGGCCGCTTGTTGCAAAGCGGGATGGTAGGCTTTGTACGTCTTTCCACCATTTGATGAAGGGAGTTCGTCTAGCAGCCGATAAGCGCCGAACATCAGCTCGTGTGCACGCCCCTGGCGAATCTGCTCGGTTTGAAAGCGCGTCAGCCAACCGCTCCCTTCGAGGAAACGGATCGTGCCATCCAGATCGCCTTGCGGCGGTTCAGGCCGGCGCAGCAATTCCTCTAGGCGATTGGGCTCCAACAAACGGCTGGCATGCAGCCCTTCGAGGAATTGCGACATCGGCTCAGTGGACATGCGAAATCTCGACAAGATGTCAACTTAGGGGGTTGCAGAGATTGTAGGAAATGCCTTGCACCAGGGGCAGGGGAGTTTTGCAACGGGCGAACGCCCGATAATTGCGAGCAAGGTTTTGCCATCCTGTCCCTCCTGTAAATCCTGTCCGTTTTCGTTCAGAATCTCGGTGCGCAGATTACTTTTCGACAGGATTAACAGGAGGTACAGGATGACCCAAGGCTTTCTATCCTGTCTCTCCTGTTAATCCTGTCCGCTCTCGTTCAGAATCTCGATGCGCAGGTTTACTTTGGACAGGAGGGACAGGAAGACCCAAGGCTTTCTATCCTGTCGCTCCTGTTAATCCTGTCCGTTTTCGTTCAGAAGCTCGGTGCACAGGTTTACTTTGGACAGGATTAACAGGAGCGACAGGAAGACCCAAGGCTTTCCATCCTGTCGCTCCTGTTAATCCTGTCCGTTTTCGTTCAGAAGCTCGGTGCACAGGTTTACTTTGGACAGGATTAACAGGAGGTACAGGATGACCCAAGACTTTCGATCCTGTCTCTCCTGTTAATCCTGTCCGTTTTCGTTCAGAAGCTCGGTGCACAGGTTTACTTTGGACAGGATTAACAGGATTAACAGGATTTACAGGATGACTTTCTAACCTGTCTCTCCCGTTGATCCTGTCTGTTTTGGTTTATAGACGCGATACTTGCGTTTGATCTCCAAGCGGCTGGCGCCGAAATTGAGGAGCAGGCCGATGTCGATGCCGGTAGCGGTTAAGTAATTGACGAGTTGAACTTCATGGACTGTATTGAGCGAAACGACTGCTTTGTTCTCAACGATAACCCGGTCATTTATGAGCATGTCGGTCTCGAATTCGCCGACGACAATGCCATCGTAGAAGACCGTAAGCCGCCGCTTGCAATCGACCTGAAGGCCTGCCTTAACTAGCTCGTGCGCTGACGCGCGTTTTGGTAGACAGACTCCAAGAAACCAGATCCCAACGTTCGATGAACCACCATGGCGCTGCCGATAATCTTCTCCGTCAATTCAGCGTGCTCCATAGCTAGGTTTCCCTAGTTCGAAATTAGACAGGATGAACAGGATTTTACAGAAGGGGAAAAAGTGGTCTGAAGTCCTTTCAATGCAGAACCCGATTGATCACGCAATTTGGCTGTTTGGTGAACAGTTACAATTATTTCTCTCCCGTCTTGATTTCGATTTTGCGGAAAGCAACGCGGGTGGCTGCATTTATGTGCTGGAGAGCGATGTTTCCCTTCACCCATTTGCGATTGGGATCGATGTAATCGACGACTTCTTTGCCATCGACCAGAATGCGAATACGAGGGCCTTCGGCAAGCACTTCCATCGTGAACCACGTATCGGGCTGGACCAGTTGTTCCATGACTTTCGCGAGATTATAGAGGCTGCCGGTTTTTTGGGGTTCGCCGCCTGGGCCGCAATAGATTTGCGCTTCAAAACCATCGGGAAAACCGCCGCGATCTCCCTTTTTATTGACGCGAAAATAGACGCCGCTGTTGCCAGTTTCGTTCACTTTAGCTTCGACGCGTAGATGAAAATCATCGAAGTCGTCTCGCGTCGTTAAAAGGTGACTGCGATCTCCTATACAGGTAATAGCGCCTTCAATGATTTTCCAATTTCCCTGGTCGCCCTCAGCAGTGGCCCAGCCGGTCAAATCCTTGCCGTTGAAAAGAGAAACGAATCCGTCTGCCTTTCTTTTGGGGACGCGTCGCGTCTGCCATAGATCGCGGTTGCCCTGACCACCAGCGCGCTCGGAGGAGAAATAGAGTGTTTTGCCATCGGCGGATAAAAGGCCGTCGCGATCACCGGCATTGTCTCCGGCCAATACGAGCTTACTTGTTTTCCAATTATCCCCGGTGGTCGGATGCGCGATGATGATGGCCTGACGATTGAACAATAGTGTTTTACCATCGGAACAAATTCGCGGCCGATCCTCTTGTTTCGACGTATTGATGTCGGGACCGAGGTTGATCGGCGCCTCAAAAGCCGCTGTCGGCGTCTTGCGTTTGGTCATCCAGATATCAAAGCCGCCTTGCCCTCCCGGTCGATCAGAGTGAAACATCAAGGTCAGTCCGTCCGGCGACATCGTCGGTCCCCATTCCTGATATTCGGTGTTTATCAGTGGACCTAAGTTTTCGGGACCGTCCCATAACGATGCGCGATCTTTACGCCGTGTGATATAGAGATCAGCCTTTCCTTGTGCCCCCGGATGTGGTTGCGTAGTCGCATATAAGAGCGTTAGTCCATCAGGACTTAGGAATGGATCATGGTCGACGCTGGGCGAATTGATGTTTAGCGCTTTCACTGCGCCGAATGCTTCGTTGACACTGTCGCGCCGGCATTCGAACAAATCGACGACGCCCGACCGCTTGGACGCAAAGACCAAGATAAGGCCGTCAGCCGATACGGTCGGATGAAAATCATCCGTCGAGTCGTTCACTTTCGGCCCCAAATTTTCAGGAGGCGTCCACTCGAAATCGGGTGAAACGACCTGATCGTAAATGCTGCTTTGCTGCTCCGCAACTGCTTGAGTCGCTTCCTCCAACCGCAAGATATAGGCAGTGCCGTTGTTGTTGGCAGTGGCGAGGTGTCGGCCGTCGGGAGAATAAGCGATGTCGTTGATATTTCCATTGGCGCCTAACACAATTTCGCGTTTCTTTTCGCCGAGAATAGGGTTCCAGAAGCGGACAGCGCGGTCGCTGCCGGCGGAAGCAAGCGTCCTACCATCGGGACTAAATGCGAGCGCTGTCGCACTTCCCGTATGGGCGCTGAAAACCTGCCGGACGGCGCCGCTCTCGGCATCGCAAATGAGGACTTCTCCATTGGCCAGGCCGACCGCTACGATTTTTCCATCAGGACTGATAGCAAAGGAAGTTGTTTTCGCCGGCTGTTCCAAGAGTCGCCAACGTGGCTGGAATGTATGCAAGTCCCAACAAATGGCCGTCGCATCGGCCAGTGCCCTTGATAGTGCGAATTTGCCGTCGGCACTAATTGCCACCCGATGGATTTCCTGCGTGCCCAAGGGCCTTATCGCGTCGGTCTGTAGATTCCAGACAACTGGCTTACCCCCGCCGATGACTGCAAGTCGGCCATCGAGCGATAGGGCGACCGTGTGAGAGGGATCCTTCAGGACTTCACTCTTTGGCAAAACCCCGCCCGTTATGACATCGAACAAACGGGGCCCCTGGCCGCCCATCAATAACGACTGGCCATCCGGAGCAAAGGCGAGATTGTGGATCTCGGAAAAACCCTTTGTTTTTAATTCCAAAGGCCCGATTGTCTTACCCGATTCATCGAATTTCCAAAGGTCCGCTCGTCCGGCCAGGCCGGCCGCGAGCGAGCGTCCGCGGGGGTCAAATGCCACGGAATAGACAGGGCAATAATAGTCATCTCGTCCTGCCACTGATTTACCATCGCTGTCACACACGCGGAATCCATTGCCGGAATAGATGTCGCTTCCCACCAGCCATTTTCCGTTCGGACTAAACTTCCAGTCGGCATAGCGGCCTTTGTTCAACGCTCGTTCGTCGCCGGCGCCCTTAGCCGTCCAAACTCCAAGATTGCCCGAAGCGGTGAAATTCACTGTTTCATTGTTCGCATCAAAATAGAGATCGCCCCGTTGATGCCCGCTCATATTTTTATTGCTGTAAGTCGTTCCATACTTCTTCGCCCCGGTCGTTGTGTCGTACATAGTGAAGTCGAGCGAGTCACTGCCGGATAATGTGGAAACAGCCAGTGAACTGCCATCGGGACTCAAACTCATCGCTTGTATTGATTTGTCGTGCTTGAAAGTCGTTCGGGGCGACGTGAAATCTCCAGAATAGATCGAAATAGTGCCATCGCTCGTTGTCAACGCGATCGTCTTGGCATCATGGGAAGGGACCAGTCGAGTAACGTCGTTCGTGGGCTTGGGCGCCGGCAGCAGGTTGCCTGTAGTCACATCAAAAATCAAAACTTCATTGTTCCAGGCATAGAGGAGTCGCCCATTGGCACTGAAGCGAATAGCAGCAGGCGAAGGCAGCTTGTCTTTGAGTACGCGCTTGATTTTTTGCGTGTCGATATCCCAAAGAGTGATCGTGTGAGGACTGCCGCCATTGCGCGTCACCAACAGCTTGCCATCCGGGGACATGGCGAAATACCCGCCGTACGGGGGCGGGGGCGTCCAGATGATGCGCCCCTCTTTCACGTCCCAAATCGTTGGGGAGTAATTAGCCCGGGTGAGAACGCGCTTGCCATCGTCGCTGATTGATGGAGAGGGGCCTCCCCACGTGGCCCATCGGCTGTCGCCAAACACCGCGACCAGTTCCTTCGCCGCTTTCTCCGGGTCGCCGCTGCCCGCGTTGGCAAGGTCGACGAGGGGAATATTCTTCCGTTGCAGCTTGTCGAGCGGGCCGGCGGCAACATCTATATTCGGCTTCACAGGAGAATCGATCTTCGCTGGCTCTTCCAAGGTCGTTAGGGTCAGTTTGCTAATTCGGTAAGTAGTAGCCCAATTGCCGATCCAAAGAGCGTTAGGCCCGACCTTCCAGGATTCCAGAGGCGCCGACAACTGTGCGGCATTGCCCTGCCAATCAATGATGCTCTTGTTGTCAATGATTACTTGAATCCGAGTGGGCGAGACCACCACGCTTATTTCATATATCCCACCGATTTTGAAAGAGTCCTGGCCACGGCCGCCAAAATCCTTCCCATCAACTGAGTAGAGACTGAAGCCGCTTCCGCGGTGTGCGTTAAGAATGACCATGCATGAATGTCCGTTTACGGGAATGCCGAATGTTATCTGGTTTTCGCCAGCCAACAACTCGACCTTCGCGTCAATGCGATAGGCAGCAGGCACAACAATCGGCACTTCCAGCGAGGCATGGTGCGCGGGAATAATCAGAGCGCCTTTCTCCATTGTCCAAGTTCCCTTGCGTGCATCTTTTACCGGGTCAATCTTGGTCAAAAGATCAATCGACTGGCTTCCATTCCTGATCGTCGGCGGCGAGTTTTGAACCACATCGTCTGGCTTATCTTCTTTCTTCGGCGGAGTAGGACGTAGCGCGACTGCCTTCGTTTCTTTCTTAGCAATGACCTTATCGCCTTGAAGCACTTGCACCACTTCGAGCTTGCCGGGCAGCAGTTCGATCTTGACGGCAACCGTTTCACCTTTCTTCAGAATGAACTTGTCCGTTTCGAACTCAAGATCCCCGCGTTTGATTTTAAATGTTTGTTCGCCCGCTTCGACTTTGATGTCCTGTGGGCTGGCGCCTTTGATGACTGCGCCCGTTTTGGTCAGGACGACTTCAATGCTCGGGCTATTGATTTCGACGCGGATAACGCCTTCTTTGCCTTCCTTCGGTTGCAGAAAAAAGATGCCCGCCGCTGCCAGCAGCGCCACAACAAAACCGGAGGCGACCAGAAGGGGAATCCGAGACTTTTTTCGTTTGGCTTCCGCGACGATAGGCCTGGTGCCCGAACCGCTTTTGCTCGCCGCCGCGATCTTGTTTGCCGAGCTCTTGCCCGCCGGCAGATTCCTGGCAGAACTCTTGCCGGCTGTCGGCTTGTAGATGCCGCTCTTGCCGATCTGCACCGACTCGGATTCCGCCGGCAATTCCGTCATGCTCGCATCGATGTCGGCCCACGGACTCGACGATTCCGCAATCGGCGATGACTGCGAAACGACAACCACCGTGTTGTCCGGCATCTGCTTTCTCAACGCATCGACGACTTCGCGCGCTGACGCACAGCGACGACCGGGCTCCTTTTCGAGGAGATGCATAACCAGCCGGGACAAAGCGGGCGGAATCTGCCGGTTCACTTCGCTTGGTTCGGTTGGCGTATCGAGCGCCAGCGCGGTGAGGATGGCCATGGTGTCTGAGCCGGTGAATGCCCTTTGCCCGGTACACATCTCGTACATGATGCAACCAAGGCTGAACAGATCGGCACGATGGTCGACCTGCTTGCCACGTGCCTGTTCGGGCGCCATATAAGCAGGGGTGCCCATGATGGCGCCCGATTGCGTCAGGTGCAGTTCGTCGCTTGAAAGCCGAGCCAGGCCGAAGTCGAGAATCTTCACGCGGAAAGTGGAACTCGGGTTGCTCTCCAACCAGATGTTGCCCGGCTTGATGTCGCGGTGAATAAGACCCTGTGCATGCGCGGCCGCTAAGCCCTCGGCTGTCTGACGACCGATCGTGATGATCTCCGGCACATCAAGTCGAGCGCGTTTCAGACGAGCGTCGAGCGGTTCGCCTTTCAAAAACGGCATCGCGATAAAGGGAATGCCGTTCTCTTCACCAATCTGAAAGATAGGCACGATGTGATCGTGCTCGACCGCAGCGGCGGCTTGGGCTTCGCGCAAAAACCGTTGCCGATGCGTCTCTTTGACCGCAATTTCGGGCTTCATGACCTTCATCGCCACTTTACGGCGTAGGCGCAGATCCACTGCCTCCAACACCATGCCCATGCCGCCTTGGCCCAGTACGCGCATGATGCGGTAGCCGCCAAGCCGGCCCAACTCGCCGGCGCTTTGAGGAGGCGATAGAAACCCGAGATCAGTGTCATTTGCTTCCGGCGCGGGTGGAGTGAAGTCGCCGCTAAGCCCGGCCGAGGTGGCCGAGTCGTTTGCTTTTGAAGCCGCCTGACATCGCTTGACCAGCTGTTCGATCCGTCTTTGTTCTTCATTGGCAGAGGTGGACGCTTTGGGAGGAAGCGCGCCCGCAAGCGTGTCGCCCAGCTTGGCCACGGTGTCGGTGCAAGTGGCGCACTTATCAACGTGCCGAGCCAACGCCTCGACTTCGCGAGGTTGCAACGCGCCGTTCAGCATCTTGCGATATAACGCGGCATCCGGGCACAATGGGGGACGGGTCATGGGCCTACCCTCGAAAAATCAAGCATGGCCTTCATAAGACAATCCGAAAAACTACGCAAAAGTGAAGAATCAGTTTACCCAAATGTACGCAGGAAAGCATGGAAATTTTGAAAATTGAGCTGTTTGGGCTGCTCTTTATCTTGTCTGTTCCGCGGCCGGCTCGGATCAATCTCAGGTGGGCGTAGCATCTGGTGGTGGTTGCTAGTACGCGCAGCGGATGATAAACTGATGCCGGAGGTAAGATTATGATCCTTATCAAATTTCGAGATCGCTAAAGGATATGAGCGCCTCCGACCGAACCGCCGACTGCATTGGAGCTCTTGGCCTGTGCTGAGGTTATCAAAGCGCTTGACGAAGCTTGGACGGATTCCGAAGTCGATGACCCAAATGATCGCCACGAAGAAGGCGGCTGGATCTATTTTGCTCTTTCGACAGGAGTAATTGTTACGCGACGTGCACCCGCTGGAACGCGTAGCCGCCTCTCACTGGCCAATCCTCCGCAATTGCTCGATCATGTAATTGTAGGCACGTTTCATACGCATCCGAACCCGGCATCGGAGGGGTGGGAAACCGGGCCCAGCACTCAAGACGAGCGGGCAGCAGGCTACAGTGGCGTTCCGTGGCTTATTCGCGCAAAAGACGGATATCACAGCACGGGCCCGATCAGACGGCGGGGAGGGCTTGGCGGCGGTCCCGGTTATCCGCCTTGACAGCCCAAAGGAGACAAGCATGCCGACAGCGAACCAATCCAGAGCAAGCTTGAATGTTGCCGACGTGCTGCGCATTGCGCATCAGGACGCACAGGGCGTCTATCGCGACCTTTCCGGGTTCAAGATCACGCTGTTGCCCTGCCCGGATGGTTGGCATGTGGATTATGATTTCACCGACCCCCTTTCTGCAGGAGGTGGTCCGCACTATGTCATCCATCCCCATACGGGCGACATTCTAGCCCGACGTTATGAACAATAAGAGCAAAAAGTAACGATCGCCGGAGCGACTTGGCTTTATTCGCCTTGGTACGATCTAATTGTTCGGCCGGTAACCGGGACTTGGAAACGACAGACAGTACTCGCTAATATGGACCAGATTTCATTCCATACTCCATATGCGGTAGCAATCCTAAACGCAAGTGCGAAGGCGAGGGTCGTGTGAGTTCGCCAAGAGTCGTCTCCGATAATCCCGAAAAGGAATTCTGGATCGTCGTTGAACAGTGCCTTCATGCATTTCACGCCATGAAGCCGGTTGCGATTCGAACTAAAACGAAAACTCTTCGCGATACAATCGAGCGAATGACAAGTTCGGAGTGCGAGCTCTTCTACCATTCTGAACCTTTCGATGTCGCCTGTGAACTTGCCGGAAACCAGTTGAATATCGACGAATATCTCGATCGCTATATACATATTCGTGACGAACAGCTCGGTAACGGCATTCGAACCAACGACATACTAAATCGAAGCAAAGCAAGGGTAAAAAAGTAGTGCCATCGGAGCATGCGATGATTGTCTGACCTGCAGGCTTCGAACACGATCCGCGTCTAACTAGCGGCTCGTCATTTCTTCCAATAGCTACGCAATCGACGGGACCAATGAAGTTTTCAATGCGTTTGAAGCATTGCCTAATATTGGCGTGCCATTCTGCATTCCACACCTCAATTATTGCTTTGAGATGAATAGTCACAACGGGGAAGAAAAAGGCAGGGGTCGAACGGCATTACCTTTGAGAAGGCGTCCTGCTTGCTTTGTTTTACAAGCAGGACGCCTTTTTGGTTCTTACACCGTCAATTGCTCAAGCTGTGACAACAACGACAGCAAGGTCGTTGATTCGCCAGGATTGAGGATGTTTGAGACGTTATAAAGCAAGTTGCCGAGTATCTGACCATTAGCCGTCTGGGCGGACAGATTCGCGGTAATGTTGCTGGTTGTCACATTGAGACCGAGTAGATTCAGATCGACGGGCGGAGCACTGCTGCCTGCGGGCGACGCGAGCACCAGATTCAAAATCGGCGTGCTGGCGCTCGTTGACGGCGTAATCAAGTTCGGCAGCGCGAGTGTTTGCAGGACGGACGGCAGCGAGGTCAATGCGGTGAGCGGCAAGGTCAATGTCGAAGCATTCAGAACGCCTACGACTTTGGCCAACAGCGCGTTGATATTGTTGCTCAGGTCAGCGACGTTTTGAGGAGTTGCGCCCAGCGTGTTCAAGAGCGATGTTAAGACGTTGCCAAGCAACTGACCGTTGCCGGTTTGCGCGGTCGCATTGACGGTGATCGGCGAGGTATTCAGCACTAGTCCGAGCAAGTTCAAATTGATCGGCGGCACGGTGACACTCAGGACTTGCCCGGCCTTTGGTGTTACGGTCGGCACGGGTGAGGCCGCGATGCCGGGGATCTGTTGATTCAGCTCAGCAAGCAGGTTCTTCAACGCCGTGTTGATCGTGTCAATATTCAATGAGCTTGGGAGCGGCGGATTGAACAGATTCGCCAGATCGGTTATGACATTGCCCAAGACCAGTCCGGTTCCGGCGTGCGCGGTGATGGTCAGGTGGATCGCGCTTGTATCGACATTGAGCCCAAGGAGTTGAAGATGGACTGGCGCGACATAGACATCCGCCACAGGCGTCGTGCTTGCTGACGACGTATCGAACGTGCCGCTGCCCACCCCGTTGACGGCGAGACTCACGGAATTCGCGAGGTTCACGGTGGACGCCAACACGTTATTCAGGGCATTGTTCACGCCTTGAACGTTTAGCAGCGCCGTGATGCCGTTCAGAAGGTTACCGACCAAGTTGCCATTGCCCGGTTGCGTCGAGACAGTCACGGTAATCGTGTCGGTTTGCACTTCAAGACCGAGCAGATTCAAGTCCAGCGGCTTCAGGTGAATCTGAAGAAGCTGCTGAGAGGGCAGTGAAGTAGGACCGGTGGGCGTGGTAGTCGATCCAGTGACGGTCGAATTCAGCGAGCCAGCGCCAAGCAGATTGATGATATTCAACAGGCCTGCCGCCCCACCCGGGTTGGCGAGGTTGGCGAGGTTGTAAAGCAGATTGCCCAATACTTGGCCCGTGCCGGTGGTGGCGGTCAGCCGAGCGTCGATATTGCTGGTCGTCACTTGCAAGCCGAGTAGATTCACCTTTACCGGCGGGCTCGTGCCATCGGCCGAATTGATCATCAGATTGAGGATCGGCGCGGTCGATCCGGCAGGCGCGCCCGTCAGCGTTGCACTCGTCAACGATTGGATGAGACTGGGCAGTGAGTTGAGGGCCTTTGTCGAGACTTTAAGGCTCGAAGCGTTCAGGACTCCAATCACTTTAGCCAACACGCCGTTGAGCGTGTTGTTGAGGTCCGCCAGATTTTGCGGCGTGGCGTTCAATGTATTGAGCGCTGTCGTAATCACGTTGCCCAAAAGATTGCCGTTGCCCGACTGCGCGGTGGCGTTGACGGTGATGGCGGAGGTTTGCAGTCCCAAACCGAGAAGATTGAGATTCAACGGCGCTGACGGTCAGGCTTAAGACTTGGCCTTGGGTTGGAGTAACCGGTGCCACGGGCGCGGGTGCAATGCCGGGGATCTGTTGGTTCAACTCGTTCAAAAGAGTCTGCAGCTTGGCGTTTATCGTGGTGATGTCGAGTTTGCTTGGCAACGGCGGATTGAACAGGTTCGCTAAGTCGGTCACGACATTGCCGAGCACCAGTCCGGAGCCCGAATGCGCGGTAATCGTCACTTTAATCGGGCTGGTATCAACCTTGAGCCCGAGTAGATCAAGATGAACCGGGGCAACCGACAGGCTCAGCACGGGCGTCGTTGCCTTGGCGGCGGTCGATAGAGCGCCGGCGCCGCGCCGATGACGCTTAACGTCGAAGAATTCAGCAGATTCACCGTCGAGGCCAACACGGTGTTGAGCGATTGACTGGCTTGATTCAGGTCGACGAGCGAGTTGACGGTATTGAGCAGATTTCCGAGGAGTTGCCCTTGGCCAGGCTGCGTGGAAATCGTGATCGTGATCGGGCTCGTCTTCACTTCCAGGCCGAGCAACTTCAGATCGATCGGATTCAAATGCAGCGTGACCAGCGCGCTCGAGGCCGTCTGGGATACAGACGCGGACGAGATCGCCGATGAGCTAATGATTGATGGCGCCGGAGTGCCTGCATTCGCCGGCCCGACCAATGCCGCGTGAGGCAAAGCGAACGGATTGGGATCCGTGGAAAGTAGCGTGCTTCCCGAAGGAACTGTTCGATCTTCAAGGGCTTCCACCTGAAGGAAAACGGAACGGCGGACGGGTTGAGCAAATTTGCGGCGACTTTTGGGAGTGGACCAAAACATGAGGCACCTGTGTGAAAGGATGGGAAAGGGTATCACCAACTGCCTTTAATCCGCTTGATTCCTCCAGAGTAAAATTCGCTTCCGAGAAGAACAACCTTAAGGCGACAAACGAAAACCACAAACTATTCCAGCGGATTTGGGTTGCTAGCCCCACTCAACAGCGGGTCGCTAACGAAAAGCAAAAGTGATGCCGCTTCCGGCGTCGTCGAAATGAACGAGCGGTTACGAGATTAGGAGTCATTTCGCCGCTTGCTTGACTTTGGGGCGGTAGGCTGCTCTTGCATTGCTTTATTTCGTGTGCATCTCGTTCCGGCGAAAACTCCAATTCAACGCAACCCACCCCACCAACACAACCGGCGTTATCCAAGGATTGGATTGCGAATGCACTTTCGGCAGCGTCATCAGGAGCAGGACATTGCCGATGAGACAAACAATCAAACTCGCACCTATCAACGCCTTTGAGCCGGTACGGGCCAATACGGCTGCAGTCTGAATGATGGGCACGAGGAGAATCACTAAGTCGAAGGCCCAGGCGCCGTAAACCGCGCTAAGCAGCGAAACGAGTACGAGCGGCGGCAGCGCCCTTTCCCATTCCCATGAGGGCGCTGCCGCCACCAATAAACCGCATAGGCAGAAAGAGCGAACAACGCAGGGATGAACTGCGTTTCGAACGCCTGGCCCGGCAGCAGCAATCGAAGCTGGTAGCCGATGGTAGGGTGCTCGAAGTCGCGCATGGTGTCGAGCGTGGCCGATGGAGGCCGACGCATGGCTTCGAGATACTGGTTCCAAACGTGCGTGTTCCAGAGCAGCGGCAGCAGGCCGAGAAGCAATAAGAGAGCAGCGCCGACAGCGATGGCCTTGCGTGATGCCGGACGATGAGTTGATTCCAACACTAACACTAAGGCGAACAGCGGCAGCAAATGCGGTTTAATAGCTGTCAATACGGCACAACAGCCAGCTAAATAGGGTCTATTATTTCGAATGTAATACACAAAGCCAGCCAAGCCTAAAAGAGGCAGGCCTGATATTTGTCCAAGCAACAGCAGAAAGAGAGTTGGGGCAAATGCCAGCGCTAAGAGCCAGGCTATCCAACGTAAGCGTAGGTCGCCGCGATAAACCCGCCAAAGCAAGTCGGCGCTCAACAGCACCGCCCCAAGCTGCATGACGAACCAGAGCAACTGAGCCATCCGCCAGGGCATGGCGGCAAAGGGAAGAGTAAGCGGCAGCGTCCAGGGGGGATTCCACATCATCACGGTCTTGGGCAGGTCGTACATGGAACGCTGCCAGACGAACAATTCATCCGGATCATAGGGATCGCGGCCATCGAGCAGCTGCCGTCCGGCCGACCAATATTGCACAAAGTCGTAGGGCTTCATCAATTCGCGGTCAGCCGACAACTGTTCGATCAACGGTACGCCAACGAAGCCAACAACTGCGATGGCGACCACGATCAAGACGATCTGACGTGTTCCTCCCCTTTGAAGTTGATGCTCAGCTGGCATATCGGCTCTCATGTTTGATCAATTCGGCAGAAAAAAGCAAAATCATTTAGCCACGGATGGAACACAGAACTAACACGGATAAAGCCAAAAGCGTTTAGTAAGGAGGATTGTGCGAATGCAGCGAGAAGCCAAGGTTTCATCCGTGTTCCATCCGTGGCTAACTATTTTCAGTTTTTTAAGCTACCGTGGCCGCTTGTGGAACAGCACTATCAGCTTATCTCGATAGGGCATATCCCATTCGCTTGGGCGTTCGGCCAACCGATACGAAAGCGGCAGCTCGGCCGGCGCCACCACCCAATCGGGGTCCCACTCCGCCAACGTTTTTTCCCAGCCGGGCTTCGTCTTCAGCACATCGAGGCTGCTTTCGTACCATGCCTGTCCGAAGACTTCGTTGCGGTCGTCGATCCAAACGCGGAGATCGGGGTAGCCATGCAGGGTGAGAAACCCGCCATAATCGGGGTGATTGAAAACAACCTCACCGGGTTGGCGCAGTCGAAGCAGCTCGCGCAGGCCATCGGAGGCATAGATCGCCGGATTGTGATCGACCGGCTTCCCCGCGACAGCCCAAACTGTCAAGCCGATCAGGACGACGATGTAACCTATCCAACCTCCGGAGCGAACGCGGAAAAAATCATCCTGTTCGAGACGGCTGGTGCGAACGTTCAGCCAATCAATCTGAGCGCCGGCCCGAGCAGCGAGCGGGATGGTCGTCATTACCCATAGCGGCGTATAGCGACCGCTCTTCAACGCCAGATAAAGCCAAAGCAGCGACAGTGACAGAAGCACGAGGTTCGGTCGATAACGGCTGATTGCAAAGAGCGCCGGAAGCGCGAGGATCAGCGCTGCAATCCAGATCGAGCCCGGCGCATGGAAATCGGGGGAAAGCCATTCCTGATTGAGGTTCATGAAATAGTCATCGCCGAGCAGCGAGAAGATCCAGGGATAAATCTTCCATCCATAAGGATTGATCAGTGTGGCCATGAAGCAACCGACTGCGATGATGGCCAGCGTCTGGCACCGAGCTAAGGCCTTCTTGCATTCAGAAGGTTCGGGATGGCCGAAGGAGATCAATAGTTCGATACCGGCGGCCAGCACGATCATTACGAGGCCGACAATGAAGCCGCCGTGGCAGTTGGCCCAGACAGCAAATAATGGGAGGAGCCAAAACAGCTGCTTGGGTCTCAGCCTGCCCTCGTGAAAGAGCGAAAGCATGCGCGCGACGATAGCCACGGATACGAAGGTGACAAAGTTCGGCCGGGCCACCCAGGCGCTGAAGCTGGCCTTGGCGGCGGCACAGGTCCATAAAGCGGCGGCCGGCCAGGAGAGGCCGTCTGCCCGCAGGAAGCCGTAAAGTAAACGATAGCCCAGAAGCAAAAAGGCCATGGTGACGGCGACGACGCCGTTCAGCCCCGCTGCCTTCCAGCCGAGCCAAAGGGGGAAGTCGCCCAGCCATTGATTGGCGAGCCAGCGGTTGCCTTGCTTCGGGCCGGAGAAAGGATCGGCGGAAGGCCAACCCTGATCGAGAATGAGATCGGGCGTGCGAAGGTGCCAGCCAAGGCCCGGATCACCGATGATGCCGGAAGAGGCCGTTTGCCCGATGCCGATGGCGAGCATGATCAGAACCAGATCGCCGATGCCGACTTTATACCAGCGCGGTTGGTTGCTTTGGTCTGGAACTTCTTCAGATTTGCCGATGGTTGAACAGGCCGGGGGGCCTGTTCCCACTGGAGAGCCTTCGGGCGGGTCGGCGTCGGTCATCCAGCGATCTCCTCAAGTTCCGCCATCGGGATACGTGGACGCCCGCCCTGGATAACTTGATCGATCACGTAGAGAGGTCGTTGCTGCGTCATCCGGTGGGTGCGCACAATGTATTCGCCAAGCATGGTAAGGAAAAGGAATTGCACGTTCCAGAGCAGCAAAAACCCGCCGGCCACCCATGACCAGTTGGGCAAGTTGATGGCCCCGGCGGCGGCAAGCGTACCGGCCAGAGCAATCATGGCCATGCTTAATGCGGCAATGCCAAAGCCGATCAAGCTCGCCAGTTGTGCGGTGTAAGTTGAGAACGAAGTGAGCGTGTCGTAAGCCAGCCGGAACAAGCGGATGGGCTTGTACTTGCTCTGTCCGGCTGCTCTTGGCCGGCGCACGAACGGCACGCCGATCTGCTTGAAGCCGATCCACGGAACCAGACCGCGGAAGAAGCGGGGATCGTCGTTCATCTGGCGGAAGACGTCGAGCACGCGTCGATCCATCAACCGAAAATCGCCCGTGTCGGCCGGGATGGGGATATCGGAAAGCCTTCGCATGATGCGATAGAACAGAAAGGCGGTCAGGCGTTTCGGCAGCGATTCCCCTTCGCGTTTGGCGCGCACCCCATAGACGACCTGATAGCCCTCTTTCCACTTCGCCACAAACTGATGAATCAGCTCCGGCGGATCTTGCAGATCGGCGTCAATAACGATGGCCGCTTTTCCCGTAGCGTGATGCAGGCCGGCGGTCGTCGCCATTTCATGGCCGAAGTTTCGCGATAGAACGACAATGCGAACGCGCGGATCAGTCAGCGCAATTTGTCGCAAAATGGCGAGCGAATGATCGGTCGAACCATCGTCAACGAAGATGAGCTCATAGGGTTCGTCCAGCTTATCCAGCTCCACGCACAAGTCGGCATACGATTGCCTAATCACTTCCGCTTCATTCAAAAGCGGCACCACAATGCTTAATACTGGATCAAAGAGATCGTGTGTGGAGTATGCCATTATTATGCTGTCGCAAGAAAACTGTTGAGAATGCGAGCGTGCCCAACTGTAGTGCGCAAATTCTCACGAAGGTGGCGAGGAGCAAATTATTTAATCCGGCAACGGAAATTTTGACAAACTGTAGCGTTCCGTCTCATCTCGCATTCTTGATGGCACCCCGACAGCAGCTCTAGGTTACTTGGCCAGGAAAACTCATCGTGCATGGGTCAAGTTTTAGATAAGGCGCCCCATTCAGCGAAAACTATTTAGCCACGGATGGAACACAGAACGAACACGGATAAAATCGAAAAAGTTTCATCAAGGCGGGTCGCACGAGCACGCTATCGGATGTTTGATTTATCGGTGTTTCGTCTGTGTTTAATCCGTGGCTGACGGATTTCGATTTGACATTGGCTGCCTGGTGCTCAGAAACTTCTCTTGGTCTGAGGCAGAGCCTCGCTAGCCTTTAAGTGATGGTTCGATAGACGAATCTCCACCGTTCCGATTCGATCCTCCGACTGGAGAGTATTCATGAGACTGGCTATCGCGACTCTATTTTTGCTGCTTATCTCAAACGCGCCTGCTTCCGCAGCTCCCTATACTCTTCTCAAAACTTTCCCCGTGCCGGGAGACGGTAGTTGGGACTATTTGATTGTCGATGAGGGGGCGCACCGGCTGTACGTGTCGCACGGCACGCAAGTCGAAGTTCTCGATGCCGACACTTTCGAAATAAAAGGCGCCATCACCGAAACAGCCGGCGTTCACGGCATTGCCTTGGCGGTTGATCTGGGTCGAGGATTCACTAGCAACGGCAAGTCTGACTCGGTGACGATTTTCGACCTGAAAACGCTTAAAAACCTCGGCACGGTCAAGACAGGCAAGAACCCGGATGCCATCATTTACGACCCGGCCACGAAACAAGTGATCGCGTTCAACGGCGGCGGCAAGAGCGCTACGGTTATCGATGGGAAAGAAGGCACGGTAACCGGGACGATCGAGCTCTCCGGCCGACCGGAATTCGGTGCAGTCGATGGCGTCGGACATGTCTTCGTCAACATTGAAGACAAGAGTACGCTGGTGAAGATCGACATCAAAAAGCTGAAGGTTCTGGAGCAATGGCCTCTCGAGCCAGGCGAAACACCCGCTAGCCTTTCGATCGATTCGAAGAGCCGTCGGCTCTTCGCGGGGTGCCGCAATAAACTCCTCGTCGTGGTGAACATGGATGATGGCAAAGTGGTTGCCAAGCTTCCAATTGGCCAAGGCGCGGATGCCACGGTCTTCGATCCCTCGAGCGGCAATATTTTCACATCTTGCGGAGATGGAACCGTGACCGTGTTCATGCCGATGGCGACGACAAATATAGCGTGACCGAAACGATTAAAACTAAAGCTCGTTCGAAGACAATGGCGCTGGATCCCAAGACGCACAAGTTGTTCTTGCCCGCCGCCGATTTCAAGCCGAGCGAAGATCCCAAAGCTAGACCGACCATCGTGCCGAAGAGTTTTAGCATTCTTGTCTTTGGCAACGAACAATAGGAAGTGGTATCGCTCCAATTCTACTGTTAGCTGCGTCGCGAAGGTTTTGCGCTGTGGAGCGTACTTGGCATAAAGTCGCTTCGCTGGGCAGACACTTCGTGGCGCGCTTCATACTAACCCGACGCGTTAGCGAGGCAAACCCCGAAGCGTTAGCGGTATGTTCAGCAACCGAACGCGCAACACTTCGCTAACGGTCAGCGCCGCGTCGCTTTTAGAGCGGGCAGTTGCGCTCCCTTACTCTCGCGGCTCCGACTCATCAATTGTGAAGATCGTGTAAAGATTTGCCAAAGCAATGCGTTCGCCGATTCCTTCTATTCGCAAAGGTTTAAACTAACCTATCTTGCGCACTTGGCGCGGTCGGCAAGGCGATATCCCGAGGAATATGATAGGCAGGCCCCCGAAGTCTTCACTACAAAACGCGGTCGGGACTCAGGCGTTCGGGCATTTGGATACCCAGTGCCTGGAGAATTCGTTTCTGCTCGGCGTTCGGGCGGGCGACGCGGCGGAAGATCAGTTGGCGGCCATCGGTGCTCAGCAGTTCGATGTCGCCGATCATGATCTGGCCCAGTTCGCGCAGAATGACTTCCGGAGTCATGGGCCGAGGCTTGGGGACAGCATTGCCGCGGGCTAAGTCGGGTTTGCGAATCAGCGTTTGCAGTTTGGCCTGCTTGGCGAGATGATCGAGCGTCTTCCATAACGCATAAGCCAAAACGCATACGAAGACATGGGCTTGTGTCCGGCCGCTGTAGTGATGCCAGATCGGCCGCAACAGCAACTCGGATTTGAGGACGCGGAAGGCACGCTCCACGGCTGCGAGTTGCATGTATGTTTCCCAAAACTCCTCGGCCGTCCAGCCGCCTTGGTTGCTCCGCAGCAGGTAGGCGCCGTTGCGCCGCAACGCGTCCTTGAACTTGGCGACGTGCCACTCCACGAGCAGCGACACGGGCTTGTCGCTCACAGTCAGCTTCACGAATGGCGTGGCCTTCGGAGAGCGGCCCTTGAGCCGGCCGATCGCCTCCATGATCTTGTCGCGGTTCTTCAAGCGTCCTTTGCTGATGCGAGCGTGCAACTTGCGAAGGGCGGCCGCCAACATGCGTCGCTGCCGACGGCGGATGGCCCTTTCTTTTTTCTTGCGGTCGTTACTGCGAGCCAAGAGGTAATGAACGCCATCGCGCTGTAGCGCTTTGACAACGACACCGGGATGATCGGGAAGACTCTGCCAGCCCGTTCGCGCCAGTTCCTCTTGAAAATGCGACAATTCGTGGCGACGCGTCGCCAGCAGATAGCGGCGGCCGGGCTCATCGAGAAACGCCAAAGTGTCCTCGCTGATCATGCCGCGATCCATGACCCAAACCCGCTGGCTTTTGCCGAAAGCGCGCTTCGGTTTCGCCGACGACTTGACGCACCGTCTGCACGTCCCGGGCGTTGCCAGCCATCGTGTAATGCGCCAGCGGAAAGCCTTCGCGCGTGACGACCAGAGCCAGCACGATTTGCTTGCAATCGCTACGGTGATCGCGCGAGTAGCCGCGCTTGGCCAAGTCGTTCTCCTCGGCCAATCCTTCGAAGTAGCTGCTGGTAAGGTCGTACAAGAGCAAGTCGTAATCGAGTTGAAACAAGCCTTGGAAGCGCGCTTTCAAGTCGTTCTCGATGACGGTTTGCGCCTTGAGCAAATGATCGAGGGTGCGATAGAGACGGTCTTTGGTGACGGCTTCGTCGGGCACGCCGAGCAGGTCATCCAGTCCGGTTGATGCGTACCAATGTTCGGCCAGGGCGAACTCGCTGCACGGAGCGCACAAGCGGTTGATGACTTCGATGGCGACGACATCGGCGGGACGCACGGTCTCTTTGCCCTGAGTCATGTGCCGATTGATGATCGCGTCGAGGTCGAGCAGGTTCCACAACCAGGCGCACAGATAGACATCGCCGAAGCAGCGAGCATTGGACCAGCTCACTTCGCCGACCCGGACGCGCACGATGTCGGGATCGTCCGGGAGCGGCACGTCGTCGTCATCGGGGAACAGACGAAGTTGCTGCGTATCGCCTTGCCGGTTGTGAAACACGACCGTGCGTTGCCAACGGCGTTCCTGATCGGCGTTGAGTTCGCCGAGGTGGGCGACAACATGCTGGCGCGGCCCGGCCTCGGTGCGCACACTCTCGACAAGGGCGAAGTACGTGTAGGTCTTGCCGGCCTTGGTTCGCGTGTAGCGGCGGAGGAACATCCCCACCTCCGGAAACCGAATTCGGGCGACCGGGGTAGGCTACAGGCCGGGTTTCCACTACATCGCATTTGGGCATCAAACTGCAATATTCGTCGGGAATTTCGTCCCAAAATTTTCGAAAATCGATGATTTTAGCTCGGAAGTGCGCAACTTAGGCTAAACCTCTCAAGAACCGCGTCTCATCAATCGTGCCTTATGAACCTGCGGCATCGTCCGATTACCTTGCTCGCGGCTTTGATGCTGTTGCTGTGCTGTGCTTCGTGCGCGGATGATCATTCGATTACGCTGCAGGCGCAGGCGCTACCTTTCCGGCTCCGCTCTACAAGCGCTGGTTTCTGGAATACTACAAAACCCATCACGACGTGCGGACGAATTACCAGGCGATCGGCAGCGGCGCTGGCATCCGCCAGTTTATCGCTGGTCTTGTTGATTTTGCCGCTAGCGATGCCGCGATGACGGACGACGAAATCAAGCAGGTTTCGCGCGGCGTGGTCATGCTGCCGATGACCGCCGGCAGCATTGCGATCGCATTCAATGTGCCAGGGGTTGATGGCACGATGCAACTATCGAGACAGACAGTTGTCGCAATATTCCTCGGGCAAATCAAGTTTTGGGACGATGCCGCGCTCATTCACGATAACCCGAAGCTTTCGTTGCCGCATCTGGAAATTACAGTCGTCAGGCGTTCGGAAGGTAGCGGCACTACCTTTGCGTTCACCAATCATCTAAGCGCGATCAGCCCGGAGTGGAAGAAAGAAGTCGGCGTCAGCAAGTCGGTGGACAAGTGGAAGACTGGGATCGGCGCCCGTGGCAACAACGGCGTGGCGGCAACGATCAAGCAGACGCCGGGCGCCATTGGCTATATTGAAGCCGGCTTTGCGGAACTAACCCACCTACCAATGGCCGCCATCGAAAATAAGGCCGGCAACTTTGCCTTGCCCGATCCCGAGAATGGCCAAGCTGCCCTGGCCGGCGCGAAGCTGCCGGAAAACTTACGGCTCTTCATCACCGATCCGGAAGGCAAGCACGCCTATCCTATCGTCACCTTTACCTGGTTGCTTTGTTACAAAAACTATCCGGTCGAACGGACGGCGGCGACTATCAAGGCCCTCGCACGCTTCAACCTGACCGAAGGCCAGCAGTGGAGCAAAGAGTTAGGCTACGTACCCTTGCCCGATCCGGTTGTCGAAAAAGTGTTGGCCGCCTTGGATCTCATTCAAACCGCTAATTAAAGCCCGTTAACATTTAGCTTGGGATGATACATGAGTGACGAAGCCCCAGTGGCCGCGATCGGCCAGCCTCCTACTCAACGAGAGCTGACGACCGACCGCATCTTTCGCGGGTTGACGCTCGGCTTCTCCTGGCTCACCATTGTGGTCGTCCTTTATCTCATCGGCCAGGTTGCCTATGTTGCATCTCCCGCTGTCGAGATATACGGCACTCAGTTCATAACAGGAAAGAAATGGGACGGCAAAGAACACTACGGCATTTTGCCAGAAATCTGGGGCACACTGTACAGTTCGATATTGGGTGTCGGCATCGGCGCCGCTTTTGGCGTGGCCATTGCGATTTTTCTTACTCAAGATTTCATCCCGGCAAAGCTCGAGCTCGTTTGCAAAAATGTGATCGAGTTGCTGGCGGCGATCCCGAGCGTCGTATACGGGCTGTGGGGCATTTTCGTCGTTATCCCGTTCATTCGCCCGGGGACTGAATGGGTTCATGCCCACCTCGGTTGGATTCCGCTCTTCGATACGCGCTGAGCGGCCCCGGGCTGCTGCCGGCGGCACTGGTATTGGCGATTATGGTATTGCCGACCATCACTGCCATATCCCGGAATGCGTTGGCGGCCGTTCCCCCGAAACTTCGCGAGGCCGCGTTTGGCCTCGGCGCGACTCGGTGGGAGGCCATTCTTTCAGTCATTCTGCCGACGGCCAAGCGCGGAGTATATGGCGCCATCATCCTCGCCTTCGGCCGGGCTTTGGGTGAAACCATGGCGCTCGCCATGTTGGTCGGCAATTCCAACAATATCAGTTGGTCGATGTTCGCGCCGGCCGACACGCTTGCCGCCATGATCGCCAATCGATTCGCGGAAGCCTCGCCAGTAGAGATGAGTCTGCTGATGTATGCGGCCTTGGTCTTGATGGTCATCACGCTGCTCGTCAACGTGGTGGGAACGTGGATCTTGCAAGGCGGCGTACTCGCCAAAGGGGTGCGCAAATGAACGGCGCGACAACCGCGATTGCCGAAAAGCCAATCGACCTTCCGCAGTTGGAACGTTCTCTGCGTTCGACGCGCTCGCTCTTCAGCTATGGAATGAGCGTGCTGACGGCCGCGATGACCTTGATCGCCGTCGTTCCTCTAGTCTCCGTGCTTTACATGTTGATCGTGCGCGGAGGCGAACGCCTGAGCCTTGCCCTGTTCACCGAACTTCCTCCCGCCGCCGGCATGGCCGGCGGCGGCATCGGCAACGCCATCGAAGGAACCTTGTTGATCGTGGCCATCGCATCGGCCATCAGCATCCCTTTCGGCATTTTGGCGGCGATATATTTGGCGGAGTTCGGACTCGATACCAGCCTGGCCTCGGCCGTTCGCTTCGCCGCCAAAGTGCTGACCGGTTTGCCGTCGCTGCTTGCAGGCGTTTTTGCCTATGTCACCGTGGTCGTCATCACCGGCAGGTTTTCGCCACTAGCAGCGGGCGTAGCGCTCGCTCTGCTCATGCTGCCCACCATCATGCTTACGGCGGAAGAAGCGATCCGCATGGTCCCGACGCGCATGCGCGAAGCCGCCGTGGGAATGGGATGTACGCAAAGCCAGGTCGTCTGGAAAGTGCTGTTGCCCACCGCGTTTCCGGGCATTTTGACGGGTGTGATGCTCGCCATCGCACGTGCCGCCGGGGAGACCGCTCCTTTGCTTTTCACTGCCCTCTTCAGCGATTACTGGCTGCGAGTCGCGAAGCTCGAACCGACGGCTTCGCTGGCGGTTCTCATTTATGATTTCTCGCAATCGCCTTACGAAAATCAGATCAGCATTGCCTGGGCCGCCTCGCTGGTGCTGGTTGCCATCGTTCTGACAATGAACATTATCGGGCAAATTCTGGTTGCTCGTTCCTATAACAAGTAGTTGGAGACACCATGAATCAAAATAAGACAGCGACGAACGGCCATGTTGAGCCCCCTACAAACGGTACCATTAAGACGAATGGTTCCGTCGTTGATATTAATCTGCGCGAGCTCCATTACGGCGCCTTCAAAGCAGTGCGCGACACTCGCCTGGAACTCGAGCGAAACGCGATTACTGCATTCATCGGCCCATCGGGCTGCGGCAAGAGCACCGTGTTGCGCTGCATCAACCGCATGAACGATCTGGTTCGAGGCTTTCGCTTCACAGGTGAAGTGAATTTTCGCGGCAAGGATATTTACGCCAAGTCAGTCGACCCCGTCGCTGTGCGCCGCTACATCGGCATGGTGTTTCAGCAGCCGAACCCGTTTGCCATGAGCGTTTATCGCAATGTCTCATTTGGCTTGCGACTGAACGGCTACAAAGGCAACGTCGCCGAAAAGGTCGAACAGGCTCTGCGCGGCGCCGCCTTATGGGACGAAGTCAAAGACAAACTGCACGAGAGCGGGCTATCGCTATCGGGCGGCCAGCAACAAAGGCTCTGCATTGCCCGCGCCATTGCTTCCGAACCGGAAGTGCTGTTGATGGATGAACCCTGCTCGGCCTTAGACCCGATTGCCACCCGCAAGATCGAAGAATTGATGTTGGAGTTGAAGAAGCGCTTCACCATCGCCATCGTGACGCACAACCTGCAACAAGCAAAACGCGTGGCCGATAAGACGGGGTTCCTCTACGTCGACACCAGCGAAGGTGGCCGCACCGGCTACCTCGTCGAGTTCCGCAAGACCGATGAACTGTTCAACGATCCAAAAGAACAACACACAAAAGATTACATTGCCGGCGAGTTCAGCTGACGGAATGCCGCGCGAGTTTAAGTTGTGCAACGCAAGCACTGTTTAGCCGCGAGTCGAAGGCTTTGTGCAGACTCGCGTGAAGCTTTGAACCTGCTGAAACGACGGGTGCAAGCGGTTGCCAGCTTTGGTTAATGCGACAGGGCGGGGGCCAACTCATTTTGCATCAGGAACTCCAAACGCTTCCAGTGATCGGCAAACGCCGCGGCGGAATCCAGTCCGATTTGATGCAGATAGGAGGGTCGCTCGGTTTCCCAGTAATACCGCAGCAGGTCGGGAGAATAATTTCCCAACAGAGCGGGCAGATTATGTAGATGGTCCGCTTCGACGGCGCAGCGGTCGGCATCGTTACGCCATCCGCTGCCGCGAATGCGCAGCAAACCGGTTTGCAGAAGGTCCAATACGACTTCGGCCAGTTCGGGAGGACAGTTCATCGTTTTCACCTTACGGGCAACTGAAGTATGCTCAGACCGCTCCATGCTTCTACGATCGACACAACGAAAACATCGATCGCCGCCTCTTCCTCGGCCGCGACGCGAACCGCATGATGACCGTCCCAAATCACTCCGCCGAGCGTCACTTGAATCGGCGTATGCCGCACAGTTTGCGATTGATGCAACTGGCGCTGAGAATCCAGTCTAGCCCGCGATAGATCGCGCCTACTGGGCAACAATACGTTTGCATCAATGCCGGCCTGCATTTGTCCTGATGCAACTCGTATGGGATTAACCCAGCCAGGGGGTGGATCCATTTCGGGCTCCGGCGGTATTCTATCGATACATAGATGGAAGAGAATTTACCATATCTAGCATGACGGCGCGCCCCAACTCTCTTGGAAACCTTCGGATCGGGCGGCCCCCAACCCTATCTCTTGGCCTCAATCTCAAGCGCTTTCGGCATAGCTAACTTCAACGACCCTGCGGCATAATACAACGCCCACGCGAGTCGGAGGCTTTACGCAGACTCGCGCGACACATGGCGCTCGCGGTCAAACGACTATGCCCATCAGTCGAGTTAGAACAACTCTGAAATGGGCGTCGGATCTTCGAGAACGTTGACGGGCCGGCCGCTTGGTTCCAGGAGTTGGAGTTTCGGATCGATGCCGAGGACCTGATAGATGGTTGCGTGCAGATTGCAGGGTGTGAGCGGGCGATCTTTGGGACGTTGGCCGAGCCGGTCGGTCGAACCGACGACCATCCCGCCTTTGACGCCGCCGCCGCCGATGAGGCAGGACATGGCGTCGCCCCAGTGGTCACGGCCGGGAGTTCCCATGCTCATGGGGGCGCCGCCGTTGCCGCCGTCGTTCATCTTCGGGGTTCGGCCGAATTCGCCGCAGAGCACGACGAGCGTCGTCTCGAGCAAGCCGCGATCTTCCAAATCTACAAATAGTGCCGAGACGAGATCGTCGATTTGCGGGAGATAGTTCTTCATCCCCTTTTCGAGATCCCAGTGATGATCCCAACCGCCAAAGTGAACGGTCACAAAGGTCGAGCCTGCCTCGACCAGTCGGCGGGCCAGCAGCGTCGATTGGCCCCAGCTATGCCGGCCGTAGCGATCGCGTAGACGCGGGTCTTCAGCATTGAGGTTGAACGCACGCCTCGCGGTTGGACCGCTGACGAACTCGAATGCTTCACGCGAATAACGATCCATCGCCGGGATGGCGGGGTTGTTGTCGAGACTGGCGCGCACACTGTCGAAATGGTGGATCAACGAACGGCGATCGTCGAGCCGATCAAGTGTTAGCCCTTTAGCCAAATTGAGGTTCGGCATCTCGAAGCGAGGCGCGTTGGCGTCGGCCACGGTCTCAAAGGCATCGTGCTGGGCGCCGAGCATGTGAGCGCCGAAATAGCCCGGGCGCAAGCCGACGGACATGGCATACGGCACGGCAACGTAACTCGGCATTCCCGCCTGGCGCGGGCCGCATTCGCGGTTGACGATCGCGCCGATGGAAGGAAACTTGGTCGGCGTGCTCGCGCCGCCCACTCCCATTTCCTTCGTCGTCAACATCCGGTGGGCGCCGGCAAAGTGATCCCCGGTGCCGTGATGCAGCGAACGAATCATCGAGAAAAGATGGTTGACCTTCGCCTGCTTCGGAAAGAGTTCGGTCATGTCGAAGCCGGGGACGCGCGTACGGATCGGCTTCCAGATGCCGGCATACTCTTTCGGCGCATCGGGCTTCATATCGTAGGTGTCCATATGGCCCGGACCGCCATCGAGCCAAAGCAGGATCACCGATGTGTTCTTCGCTTGATCGCCCGATGCCGCTTTTGCTTGAAGAATCCGCGGTAAGCCGAGCGAGGCCATACCCGCCACGCCAAGCGATAAAAAGCTGCGCCGCGAAAGACCATCGCAATAACGGCCGGATTTTCCAAGATCGAGCTGGAACATGATGGCGCCTCGGGAGGGATGGGCCAGTCGGCAGGCGGGCAGGTGGGACTACCTACTTGCTAGCACACGGGCGCTAGAGTGACAAGGCCTGAGGTGCGAGGAAACCACTGATCGAGAGCCGTGCATGACGCAAGCAGTTTGAACATCGCTTACAATTTAAAGCCGACCCGGACGTGTATAATCGCCGGCGAACCAGCGCCGGCACTGGCGACCGAAAGGGCCAGCGAGTCCACATCACCCGGCACGTTCTTTTCGTCGTCTACCTCATTGAGCGTCACACGCGGGCTGCGGAAAAACAAAAGGAACGGAAATCAATCCGGAAGTGAGCGACGTTTCACGCCTCTTTCTCGAGACTACTGTCGGGAATGACTCCCGGCCTCTTTGTTTTGCCCTGATAAGGCTCATCAGAATCAGGCATAATGCGCCTCCATCGACAAGGCTATGCAGTTCTTGGCCCAATGCACAAAATCGGACAAGTGCTTTTTATCCGGTTTCCAATTCTGCACAATTCAGCCGCGATCTAACACAGGCAGCTATTCGATCGATTGCTCCCTTGTCTTCAGGGTTCTTAGTCGCGAACAATAACCCGGTGGAACAAACCGATCTGAGCACTACTAGCTGACCGACACGCAGAGCAATCATTTTCGTCGGTCCATTTTTTCGTGCAGCTTCTTCAACAGATCCAAGGACGTGCTGGAAACCTTCTATCGAGCGGTCTTCCGATAGAGCTTCTGTTATTAATGATTTTACCGCCGATAGCCGCGCAACGAATCGATCTTCTTCCTGAACGGCTGAACCGGGGAACGTTCGAAAAAGCGCGTTGGTAATTTCCTCTAAAGGTAAAGGCGCAATGAGGCTTGCACGAATGAATGACAATTTTGGTTCACTCTTTGGGTTTAAGCTTTCGGAACGTTTCAGGTAATATCTTATCAAAATCAGCGAATGGAAAGAAAAAGGGGTCGGGAGGGTCGGGAGTCTTTTCAGTCAGTTTTGGTGCGGCGGCCTACCGGAAAAGACTCCCGACCTCCCGACCCCTTTTTCCTAGTTC
The DNA here is from genome assembly GCA_963718635.1 of uncultured Planctomycetota bacterium. Lineage (GTDB taxonomy): Bacteria > Planctomycetota > Planctomycetia > Gemmatales > Gemmataceae > JAIOQJ01. The sequence continues at coordinate 2,770,229 of OY970367.1, forward strand.
GACCAGTTCGACCCCTTTTTCCTAGTTGCACACTTCTATTGGCGGATGTTTACGATCGTGTTAGGTTCGAGTGATGACAATGGCAAGGCGATCAAATGACAGATGATTGGTGCGTAGAGGAAAAGAAAAGGGGTGCAAAGAAGAGGACAGCTGAGATTCTTGGATGTGTCCTCGCGAAAATCTACGATGTTCCCTTTTCTTTGCTTTTACCTTTCGCGCGGCGCGAAAGTTCTGACACACTGTTCAGCTTACGCGCCTTGCCGATAAGGTCGGTGCCTGGTGATAGCGCTTACGGCCATAATCGCCCCAATGAAAAGGCAGACGCTGGGCGTGAAGAAGCCATCGTTCGGCCGGGCGACGGCGATAAACCGAGCGAGTACGAAACAGACGACGGCAATCCCGGTAGCCAGCTTGCCGAAAAGCAAGCGAGCTGGGACAGACTGACACGGAACTACGCAGATGTCCTTGGGGTACATCTTCAAGCGTTCAACATACCACTTCCCGGCGCCGCAAATGCCCAACCGCCCACCAACTCGGCGCAGTTCACTCAGGATTGCAAAGATGTCGTCGTGAAAAGGGTGCCCAAATGGACCGATGCCGGTAAAGTCCAGCACCAGCCGATGGCGGCCGTAATGCCGAACAAGATCTCGGTAGCGCAGGCCAGGACGCATATCGACGTCAACAACCACCCTTAGGGCCACGTCATCCGGGCGAACCCGCGTCACGCCTTCTACCTCAATTACCTCTGGAGCCAAGGCCCAGTCCGGCAGGGCTGGCAAAGTTTGAAGTCGGCCCTCTCTGGGGATCCGCAATGCAGCGCGTGCGGCCGCTTCGTCCGCATACAACTCAACATTAGACAAGGTGCGCGACGTGTTGATCACGGTTGTCTCCAATTGTGGCGAAAACAAAGGCGCCAGCAGTCAATATGAATTACTCTCGACCCCTTTGTTTTTTTTCGCTGCTGATATATTACGTTCTGTAATCTTGACACGGCAACGATTCTTCAATCGCCTGGCAGGGGAAAAGAAGTGAACACGCGTTTGGACTCCCTGAGGCTCTGCGTCTGCTTCCTGATTCTGACGGTGACCGCAAGCGCGGCAACGGCGACCGACAGACCCTTGAAGGTGTACATCCTAGCGGGGCAGTCGAACATGCAGGGGCACGCGCGCATCTCGACGTTCGATTCGCTGGCCGACGATTCCAAGACGGCCCCACTCCTCAAGGAGATGCGCGGACCCGACGGCAAACCGCATGTGTGCGAGAAGGTCTGGATTTCATCGATTGGCTGTCTCGGCGATCGGTATTCCGATCTCGGCGAGCAGAAAGGCAATCTGACGGCAGGCTTCGGCGCCTCGACCGAGAAGATTGGCCCGGAATTCACGTTCGGCATTTACATGGAGAAACAGCTCAATGAGCCTATCCTGATCATCAAGACTTCTTGGGGCGGCCGCAGCCTGCACACCGACTTCCGTCCGCCCAGCGCAGGGCCGGAGAAGTTCAACGACTTTATCATCGAACAGTGGAAGAAACGTGGTCTCGATGTGGAAGTGGAGTCGGCAAAGATTCACAAGAACGGCGGGGTCTATTACCGCCACATGATCGACCATGTCCAAAAGGTGCTCAAGGACATCAAGCGGGTAGTGCCGGATTACGACCCGAAGCAGGGCTACGAAGTGGCGGGTTTCGTCTGGTTCCAAGGTTTCAACGACTACGTCGATAGCGGGACGTACGATAAGCAGATGAAGCCCGGCGGGTACGACCTTTACGGGGAACTGCTGGCTCACCTCATCCGCGACGTGCGGAAAGACCTATCGGCCCCCAAGATGCCGTTCATGATCGGCGTCATGGGAATCGGCGGAGAGAACGAAGGAAAGAAGGCGCCCCAGATGTATTTCCGCCAAGCCCAGGTTGCGCCGGCGTCCCTTCCCGAGTTTAAGGGCAACGTGCTGACAGTGCAGACGGCTCCATTCTGGGACGACAATCTGGACGAACTGCAGCAGCGGATGGAGAAGTTGAACCAGAAGTTGGACCGGGAGTTCAAGAAGGATCCGAGCCTGAAGCAGTCGGCTAAAGAAGAAGCCCGTAAGAAGGCCATCGACGAGCAGTTCAAGCCGGAAGAACTGAATCGTTTGAAGGCCGGCGTCTCGAATGGGGGTTATCACTATCTCGGCGCGGCCAAGATCATGGCGCCGATCGGCAAGGCCTTCGCCGAGGCTATCGTCGGCACGAAGACCGGTGCCGCCACCCCGGTCAAGGTGTTCGTTCTCGCCGGGCAGTCGAACATGGAGGGGGCCGGGTTCATCAAGGCCGATCCAAAGCGGAACGACGGCAAGGGCAGTCTCGAATACCTCGTGAAGGACAAGGCGACCGCTGACAAATTCAAACACCTCCTGGACAAGAAGGGCGGGTGGGCGACGCGCGACGACGTGTGGATTCACTACCTCGAACGCAAGGGCAAGCTCACTGTCGGCTATGGGGCGAAAGAAGACCGAATCGGCCCGGAACTCGGCTTCGGCCATGTCATCGGCGATGCTTACGAGGAACCGGTTCTGCTCATCAAGCTGGCGTGGGGCGGGAAGAGTCTCGCGAAGGACTTCCGCCCGCCGAGCTCGGGTGGCGAAGTCGGGCCGTACTACAAGGAGATCGTGGATCGCACGAACGCCGTATTGAAAGATCTGAACAAGGAGTTTCCGGAGTTCGGCGACCGCAAGTACGAACTCGCCGGGTTCGGCTGGCATCAGGGATGGAATGACCGCGTTAACCAAGCATACAACGAGGAGTACGAGAAGAACATGGCGAACTTCATCCGCGACATCCGTAAGGATTTCGGGGTGAAGGATCTGCCGTTCGTGATCGCCGAAACCGGCATGGGCGGGAAGGAAGAGAAACACCCGCGGGCGCTCTCCTTGATGAAGGCCCAAGCCGCCGTCGCGGAGTACCCGGAATTCAAGGGAAACGTGGCGTTTGTCGGCGCCAAGGAGTTCTGGCGGGACAAAGACGTTTCACCGACCAGCCAGGGATACCACTGGAACACGAACGCCGAGACCTACTACCTCATCGGCGAAGCAATGGGGTCCGCGATGAAGAAGTTATGCGAAACGAAGCCCGCCAAGTGAGTGTTTAACTTTTCCCAATAAGAGATTGTCAAATGCCGAATGTTCCACGCCTGTTCGTGCCGTTCTTGTTGCTCCTGATCCTTGCGTGTCCAAGGGCCGGGGCGGCGGACGAGCTGCCCAAGCCGGCAGAGATGGCCGGTTACCTTCTTGTCCCGCACGAAAAAGTGGATGCGAAGTACAACGCCGGGTTCTCCCTGTACGTAGCGGCGTGGTCGCTTCTGAAGAATTATCCGGGGCAGGAGTTCCAAAGCGGATTGTTCGGCACCTGGATGTTCGCCCAAAACGAAGGCCTCGCGAGGAAGGGCCACTATTCGGACATTGAGGGTGGGCTTGGCTGGTGGCACGACACGCGATTCGCCACCGAGACGCCGAAATTCATCATGGGCGGTGTGGCCCTGAATTTCAGCGAATGGGCGAACGGCCCCGGCGCCGGCAAAGGACGCGACTGGAAGAAGCCCGCGGGCCACTACGCGATCGCCCAACTTAGCCCATGGGTGCTCTGGCCACCCGATGGGCTGAACCTCAAGCAGGGCGCCAACGGCGAACTCTTCGGGTACGGCTACCTGCCGTTGCCGCTCACGGCCGCCAAGAAGTCTACTGCGGGCAAGGACGTGCCTACCGGGAACCACAACTGGACGTTGTTCCTCAACACGGGCAACTTCAAGGGACCGGTGGCGTTCTTCACTCCGTACTTCTGGTCGCGGCCGTCTGTCGAGAACCCCAAACTGAGCGGCCTGTTCCTCGACACTCGCCCGTCCGAGCCGAACAAGGCGTTGCAGATGGAGACGCAGCACATCCCGGCTTTCCTTGCCAAGGACGCAAAAGGGAACACCTACGCCCGCATCGCCCCCACGCGTTTCCCGGGAAGCCCCAACTCGGATTCGCCGCTGGTTCACCGCATCACCGCTTACGAGAAGTCCGCCCTGTGGGACGGCGTTCAAGCGTGGTTCGACGGCGGCAAGGCCGTCAGCGGCGCGATCGACCCCAAAGCCGCCGGCGTCCACACCTTCAAGGGGAATGGCGGAGCGACCTGGCAGATCTACACGCCCGGAACCGCTCGCGACAATAGGGCGCCCGTTGCCTGGAGTTCGTTCGCCACGCCCACAGCGCTGGATGACAATACCTACGGTTACAAGTGGGCCAAGGACACGACGAAGATGGCCGAGTCGCTCGTCACGCTTCCCGAGTACTACCGCTTGGAGAAAGACAAGAAAGACAAGGAGCGGTGGGCGGTGGTGAATGCCAAGGACGTGCCCGTCGAGACCGGCCTGGCCAAGACGGAATTTCCACGGCCGGCCAAAGCCTCCCAAAAACCCTACGTCACCCCCGACGAGGCGGAGAGCAGTTGGAAGAAGCCGGGGCCGGCGGCCGGGCCGTTTGAGGCGAAACTGGGGGACGGCAGCGTGGTCACTTATTACTGGTACCGATTCGCCGACCAACCCGCCTTGCTGAATGCCGACCTGACCGACGCCGAGCGGGAGTCGCTCCAAAAGCGGGTGGAGATGCTGCACCGCAATTGGACCAAGGACCGCGAATATCTCCCGCCACCCACGGTCGGCAAACTCGCGGACCTCGATCCTGCTGTCCTAGTGACACCGCCAAAGGGGCTGGAGGTCGGCTATGTGCCGATCGTCACCCGACAGGGCGCGAAAGAGTAAGTGACCGCGCATCCCGCGCCGAGTGACACCCAACTGGAGTTGATTCATGCCGTTTCGATTGCTCTGCGTCATCACCACCATGATCATCGCAGCGGCTGGCGCCGCACTCGCCCAGGACATGCCGCCGCCCCTCCCCAAACCTGACGACAAGCCCGGCGCGGCCGGTAAGCCCATCAAGGTGTTCATCCTGATGGGGCAGTCGAACATGGTTGGCATGGGCGACATCGGCCCGGAGTCGGCGAAGGGGACACTCACCTACCTCACCAAGACTGACAAGAAATACCCATGGCTGGTCGACGGCGACAAGTGGACCGAGCGGAAAGACGTCTACTATTACGACGCCCGCGTCAAAAAGGGGGCTCCCCTCAGCCCGACCGCCAACAACGGCAAGTCAATCGGCCCCGAGCTCGGGTTCGGCTACGTCATGGGCCATGTGCTGGAGGAACCAGTCCTAGTTTTGAAATCGTGCATCGGCAATCGCAGTCTTGGGTGGGACCTGCTTCCGCCCGGCAGCAAGCAGTACACGTTCGAGGGCAAGACCTACGCTGGGTACAAGGACACGCCCGAATCGTGGGTGGAAGGGCAGCCCAAGAAGGAAGTGAACTGGTATGCCGGCAAGCAATACGACGACGACATGGCCAACGCCAAGGAAGCGCTCAAGACCCTCACTAAATGGTACCCCGGCTACAAAGATCAGGGATATGAGATTGCCGGATTCGTCTGGTGGCAAGGGCACAAGGACACCGGCAACCCCGCCCATGCGAGTAAGTACGAGGAGAATCTGGCACGCCTGATCGAGAGTCTACGCAAGGACTACGACGCGCCGAAGGCCAAGTTCGTGCTGGCGACGGGGTGCGGCAATCCTGGCCGCGAAGGGCTGGGGCTAAAGATCGCCGAAGCACAGCTTGCCATCGCCGACGCGAAGAAGCATCCCGCCTTCGTCGGCAATGTGAAGGTCTTGGATTCGCGTGAACTGTGGCGGGGGGCCGATGTATCGCCGAAGAACCAGGGCTACCACTACAACCGCAACGCCGAGACGTATTTGGAAGTCGGCCTGCGACTGGGTTGGGCGATGGCGGAGCTGCTCAAGAAATAGGAACCGATCATTAATATTCTGACCCTGTTCCCGGATCGGCTGGGGCTGGCCCAAGACCGGTGAGGACGGCCAAGCGGATTTCACGAAATCGATTCCGGGCCGACCACGCGCGTCTTCGATGTCTACTTCGGGACCGACGTTCCCAATACGCACTCAAGGAGGCTACTCGGATGACTCCCACTATTCTGCTCACGCTGGTACTCATGACGGCGGACCCCGAATTCAAACCCGACCAGAGCAAACTCCCCGTACCGCCACCAAAGGGCGCGACCGTGCTCCTCGACGAAAAGGGGAAGCACTCGTTCCTGAGCATGTCGGGCGAGAAGATCGACTGGCCAGTCGAGGATGGGGTAGTCGTCTCGACGCCCAAGAAGAACCAGAATCACATCGTCTCCAAACTTCACTTCCGGGACGCAGACATCCACGTCGAGTTCCTGCTGCCGGAAAAGGGGCCCGCGAACAGTGGCGTCTACATCCACGGGAATTACGAAGTGCAGATTCTGAACTCGTTCGGCAAAGAGACGATCACTCAAGAGGATGCCGGCTCACTGTATGGGTTCTCGAAACCTCTCGTGAACGCCTGCCGGAAGCCGGGGGAATGGCAGGTCTTCGATATCCGCTACCGGGCTCCGCAGCGCGAGGAGTCAGGAAAGATCATCGAGAACGGGACCATCTCGGTATGGTTCAACGAAAAGCAAGTCCTGGACGGGGCGACGTTCGGCGAACCGAAGTCTGCGTTCCACCCGTTCCGATTCGGCACGACCCCATACCTGGAAAAGATCCGGGATCGGCAGAAGAAGACCATGACGGGTCCGCTGTTTCTTCAAGACCACGGCAACCCCGTGAAGTTTCGCAACGTCTGGGTCCAACCTGCGGACGACCACGCTTTCACCTACGACCCCGATGGCAAATGAGCATGCCCAGTCTTGTCCCGAATACCGATTGTTGCAACCGGTCGCTCATGGAATACTTTGTGAAAACAGTAAAGCCGAAACCGACTTGGGACGCCGCCTCCGCCCGAGTGGGCGATGGACGAACTGCTCAAGAAATAGGAACCGCTCATGAAAGCCCGGAATCTGCTTCCCACCCACCGTGCTCTCATGGTTTTCTTCGCACTTTTGGGGATGTCTCAGCTGCGCAGGCCGTCGAGCGAAAGCCCAACTTCGTCTTCATCTACCTCTCGGCTGCAACTCCCCCCGCGGCACTCATAAAAATGTCAGCGGAGAAATGAGCCGAACCGATTTCAAACGTGGCGTTGTACGAGTAGTCGAAGATCGTTATGGATCACAGGAGTTGTTACACGATGCGGATTGCCAGAATATTCGCGCACCGGGTGGAGTTGCCGTTGCGGGAGGGAAGCTACAAGTGGTCGGGAGGGAAATCCGTCACTGTCTTTGACAGCACGATTGTCGGTGTGGAAACGGATTCAGGGGACGTCGGCTACGGCGAAGTTTGCCCGTTGGGGCCGTTCTATTTGCCCGCCTATGCCGAGGGTGTCCGAACGGGACTGCGGGAGCTAGCGCCGCATTTGATTGGTTGTGATCCGCGAGAGTTGCTCAAACTCAATCAGACGATGGATGCGGCATTGAAGGGGCATCCCTACGTAAAAAGCGGGATCGACATCGCCTGTTGGGATATCCTCGGCAAGACGACTGGCTTGCCGGTTTGCGTTCTTATGGGCGGCCGATTCGGCGAGAGCGTTCGGCTCTATCGGGCCATCTCACAAGAGTTGCCGGAGCAGATGGCGGCCAACGTCGCTAAGTATCGTGCCGAAGGCTACACGCGATTTCAACTTAAGGTGGGTGGCGATCCCGATCTGGACATCGAACGCATCCGGCAGGTACGGGCGATCCTTTTGCCGACCGACCGCATGGTCGCCGACGCCAACACCGGATGGACTCAACATGAGGCGATGCGCGTCGTACGTGCCGTGCGCGATCTCGACGTCTATATCGAACAGCCGTGCCTGACATACGAGGAATGCCTTTCGGTGCGACGGCATACGGACCACCCATTTGTACTCGACGAGAACGTGGACGGAATCGACATGCTGTTGCGGGCCAAAGCCGATTTGGCCATGGACGTCGTGAACTTGAAGATCAGCAAGCTGGGCGGTCTCACCAAAACCAAGCAGGTCCGCGACCTGTGCGTTTCGATGGGGATCGCCATGACACTCGAAGACAGTTGGGGCGGCGATATCACCACGGCAGCAATCGCGCACCTCGCGCACAGCACTCCGGAACAATACCGATTCACGAGCACCGACTTCAACAGCTATGTCACCGTGAGCACGGCAACAGGCGCACCATTACGCGAGAACGGCTTCATGAAGGCCGGGGCCGAACCGGGGTTGGGAATTGCTCCGCGCTTTGACGTGATCGGCCCACGTGTGGTCGATGTTGCTTGATTAGCCCGCTTACTTGTTCAAGTTAATAACCGCCCTCGCGAATCCATACTCCATGATCGAGCAATCATCGAACGGAAGCCTTAATGTATAACAGAAACTTGATCATTTGGTCGCTTGGCATTTTGCTTGCGCAGGCATGCGGACGAAGTCCAATCCTCGCCGCCGATCCTCCATCCGCTGAGTCGCTTCTCACAGTCGACCGCCTTTTCGGAGCCCAGGAGTTTGAAATCGAACCTCTCCCGTTGCTGCATTGGAGCAAGCGATCTTCGACGTACTTCACGCTCGACCAGCCAAAGGACGGAAAGGCGCAAGTCCTCGTCCGACACGATCCCGTGGCGAGGAAGAAGGCGGTCGTATTCCCAAACTCGGCATTTGTGCCGAAGGACGCAAAAGAGCCGCTCAAAGTGGAGGAGTTCGAATTCTCAGAAGATGAATCGCAGTTGCTGATCTATACGAGCAGCAAGAAAGTCTGGCGTCGCAATACCCGTGGGGATTACTGGATTCTCGACGTGGCATCGCGCCAACTCAAGAAACTTGGCGGGGATGCTGCCTCGTCCACACTGATGTTTGCCAAACTGTCGCCGGATGGGTTGTATGTCGCCTTCATCCGCGAGAACAATCTTTACGTCCAGAACTTGCGAACTCTTGAGATCACGTCACTGACCACCGACGGCTCAAAGACGCTCATCAACGGGACCGCCGATTGGGTCAACGAGGAGGAATTGAGCCTGCGCGACTGCTTCCGCTGGAGTCCCGACGGCAATCACCTCCTGTTCTGGCAGTTCGACACCAGCGGCGTTTCTGAGTTTCATCTGGTCAACAATGTCGAAAGCAACTCGCCGCGCCTCACATCGTTCGCCTACCCAAGGGTCGGTGAGAAGAACTCGGCCTCACGGCTTGGGGTGATTTCGGTCAAAGGCGGTGCGGTGCGCTGGCTCGACATTCCGGGCGACCCGCGCGAACATTATCTGCCCCATGCCGAGTGGATTCCGGACGGCTCGCAGATCCTCGTTCAGCAGTTCAACCGGTTGCAGACGGAGCTTCGCGTGTGGCTGGCCGACCCGAAAAGCAGCAAGGTTCGGGCCGTGATGACTGAATCCGACGCAGCCTGGTTGGAGAACGACAACCCGGTGCGCTGGTTGGATGATGGGAAAAGCTTTCTCTGGCTTAGCGAACGCTCGGGTTGGCGTCATGCGTACCGTGCCGACGTCGACGGATCACCGCTGGCGCCGATCACAAAGGGAAAGTTTGATGTCATCGAAATTGAGGCCGTCGATAAGTCGGGGGGCTGGCTATACTATTCGGCCTCGCCCGAGAACGCAACGCAGCGATATCTGTTCCGTGTGAAGTCGGACGGAAGCGGGACCGAGCGGCTATCGCCCGCGAATCAGCTCGGCTGGCATAAATATGACACCTCCCCCGATGCCAAGTGCGCGGTTCATACCTGGTCGAACTTCACGACGCCGCCAGTCGTAGAGTTAGTGCGGCTGAGCGATCACGCGGTTTTCCGAACGCTGACCAGCAATAAGAAGCTACGCGACAAGCTCGCCGCTCTGAAGCGCCCGGATATCGGGTTTATGCATGTTGACATCGGCAATGGCTTGATATTGGATGGCTGGAGCATGAAGCCTTCGGGAATCGATTCCTCTACAAAGCTGCCGCTCCTCATGCACGTCTACGGCGAGCCGCAAGGGCAAACGGTTCGAGACGCGTGGCCCGGAGCACGCGGCCTGTGGCACTGGATGCTTGCGCAACAGGGCTTTGTCGTGGCAAGTGTCGATAACTGTGGGACCAATGCTCCGCGTGGACGCGATTGGCGCAAGTGCGTTCATCGGCAAATCGGCATTTTGGCCCCGCAAGAACAAGCCAAGGCAGTTCTCGAGTTGCTTAAACGTTGGCCGTATGTCGATCCGACGCGCGTCGGCTCCTGGGGATGGAGCGGCGGCGGCAGCATGAGCCTCAACGCCATCTTCCGTTACCCGGAACTCTACCGCACGGCGGTCGCCGTCGCGCCAATGGCCGACCAGCGGCTTTATGACACGATCTATCAAGAACGATACATGGGGCTGCCGACTGACAACGTGAATGGGTATCGCGATGGCTCCCCCCTCACTCACGCTCGTAAACTGCGTGGCAACCTGCTGCTCATTCATGGCACCGGCGACGACAACTGTCATTACCAAGTGACCGAGCGCCTCATTGATGAACTGATCGCGAAGGGGAAGCACTTCACCGTGCTCCCGTTTCCCAATCGATCGCATGCGGTCAAGGAGGGCCTGAGTACGGAACGACACATGTGGGACGCAATCACACGCTACCTCCAGAATAATCTTCAGTCATCACACGCGCCTGCTCCGGAGCCCATCTCTGAAGCGCGGATGGTACGGGGCTGGACCCTGCACGTTAGCCGCGAACTGGTGGCGACCGAACCGAAGCTCACCGCGAAGGCCATCGAACTATTGGACAAGCAACTGGAAGAAATCACGCGCGTCGTGCCGAAGCCCGCCGTGCTTAAGCTGCAAAAAGTGCCGCTCTTCTTCATGCCTGAGTACTCCGGCGTCGGTCCGCGTGCCGAGTACCATCCCGGTGCTGATTGGCTCCGCGCGAACGACCGCGACCCGGCGATGGCCAAGGGAATTGAGTTCACGAACATCCGCATCTTCGAAGCCGATATGAAGCGGATGCCGAACTTCGCGCTGCACGAACTGGCGCACGCCTTCCACGATCGTGAACTCCTGAAAGGCTTTGACAACAAAGAGATTCAAGCCGCGTTCGTCCGTGCGAAAGATTCCAAGAGCTACGACAAGGTCGAGCGGAAATTCGGCAACGGCAAACCGAATACCTTCGAAAAAGCCTACGCAATGACGAATCCGATGGAATACTTCGCGGAAACGACCGAAGCGTATTTCTCTCGCAATGATTTTTTCCCTTTCATCCGCGAGCAACTGAAGAAGCACGACCCCGATATGTTCGATCTGTTAATGAAACTTTGGGGATCGTCCCCGTGACCCTTGCCGCGTGCCGTGTTCCACCGTCCGAATCGAAGGCCAAAATGTCAGACCACTCCGTCTTCCGAGGCTGCGTTCCCGCCCTCACGACCCCGTGCACCCGCGACGGGGCACCGGATTTCGATGTTCTGGTCCGGACAGGGCATTCGCTGATCGCGGATGGAATGCGAGCCGTTGTGTATTGCGGTTCGATGGGGGATTGGCCGTTGCTCTCCGACGAACAGCGTCAGGAAGGTGTTCGGCGACTCGTGGAAGCGGGCATCCCTGTCGTAGTTGGGACGGGAGCACAAAGTCCCCGGCGGGCAGCGGCGCACGCGGCCCACGCTCAGAAAATAGGCGCCGCAGGATTGATGGTGATTCCGCGCTTGCTGTCGCGCGGCACATCTGCCGCCGCACAACGGGCTCATTTCGCGCAAGTGCTCCAAGCGGGCGGTAATCTCCCCGCCGTCATCTACAACAGTCCGTACTATGGATTCGAAACGAAAGCCGACCTCTTCTTCGACTTGCGTCGTGAACATCCGAATTTAGTTGGCTTCAAGGAATTTGGCGGCGCGGATTCCTTGACCTATGCTGCCGAGCACATCACGAGCGGAGATCCGACGCTGGCGCTAATGGTTGGTGTCGATACACAGGTCTTTCATGGCTTCGTGCGTTGTGGAGCGGTCGGGGCGATCACCGGTGTCGGCAACGCTCTGCCCAAGCCGGTGCTGCGGCTGGTCGAACTCTGTGAACAGGCCGCGATAGGGAATGTTGCTGCTCGCCGCAGCGCCGAAGAACTTGACAAGGCACTGCGCGTGCTCTCGACCTTCGACGAAGGGCCAGACCTCGTGCTTTACTATAAGTATCTTCTGGTGCTGGAAGGCCATCCGGAATACGAGCACCAGCTTCACGGCACTGACACCCTCAGCCCGTCCCAACCGCGCGTTCGTCCGGGTCCAGTGGCTACTGTTCAGGGACTGGTGGAACCAATGGCCCGAACGAGAATCTCAGCGCGATAAATCGCGTCGGACTTGACCTCTGCGGTCGGTGAGTTGTCAATCCGTTCAAGACTCCGTTTCTCTTTGAGTGCTGATATGAACGCGTCACGAATCTGGATTCTCCTCCCGATTGTCAGCCTCGCCTTGTGGCCCGCCGTTGCGGCGGCGGACCCTGTTCCGGAAGGATTGCACTCTCGCCTCGCTCAGGAACGTCTTACCGAGTTGGCCAAGGCTGCCCGCGAGAGCGGGGACGCCGGGCGGGGAGCGGTGCTCTTCTTCCAGCCGTTCCTGACGTGTGCGAGGTGCCACGACGCCGAGGCCGGCACCCAACTCGGGCCGGACCTCGCCCAAGCCGGAAAGGAGGCGACCGTCGAGTACCTCATCGAATCCATTCTTTCTCCGTCCAAGGTCATCAAGAAGGGATACGAGCCGCTCACCGTGGTCACCACCGACGGGCGCACCGTCACCGGGCTGCTGACAGGGGAGAAGAACGGCACGCTTACGCTCATCGACCCGGCCGGCGGGAAGCGGATCACTATTCCGACGCCCGAAGTGGACACGCGAACCGTCGGCACACAGTCGTTCATGCCCGATGGGTTGGCGAACCTGCTCTCCGACCGCCAGCAGTTTCTCGACCTGACCAAATACCTGATCGAAGTGGCCGAGGGCGGTCCAAAGCGGGCAAAGGAACTGCGGCCAGCCCAGACTGCGTTTGTTCTGCCCGAATACGAGAAGGACATCGACCACGCCGGGCTCATCCGCGGGCTTGACCCCAAGGCCTACCAGCGGGGCGAGGCGATCTACACCCGCGTGTGTGCCAACTGCCACGGCACGAAGGACCAACCCGGCTCGCTCCCCACCTCCCCGAGGTTCGCTACCCACTCGTTCAAGAATGGCAGCGACCCCCACAGCCTTTACCGCACGCTCACGCACGGGTACAACCTGATGGCGCCGCAGACGTGGATGGTGCCGCGTCAGAAGTACGACGTGGTCCACTACCTCCGCGAGGCGTACCTGAAGACGCACAACCCGACGCAGTACGCCAAATCCGACGAGGTCTACCTGGCGAAACTACCCGCAGGCAAGAAGGGTGCGTTCGGCCCGGCTCCGGCGAGCGTCGATCCGTGGATGGCGATGGACTACGGCCCCAGTCTGATGAACACCTACGAGGTCGGCGGGCCGGGGCCGAACATCGCGTACAAGGGGATCGCCGTGCGGCTCGATGCCGGCGCCGGCGGCGTTTCACGCGGCAAGAGTTGGGCGGTGTTCGACCACGATACCCTTCGATACGCGGCAGCGTGGACGGGCGACGGGTTCATCGACTGGAAGGGCATTCATTTCAACGGTCAGCACCAAGTTCACCCGAAGTTGATCGGTGAGCGGCACGTCGAGAACCCGGTCGGGCCGGGGTGGGCCAACCCGGAGACCGGTAGCTTCAATGACCCCCGCTTCCTCGGCCGCGACAAACGCCCCTACGGGCCATTGCCCCGAAAGTGGGCGCAGTTCAAAGGCGCCTACGCCTACGGCGATCAGACAGTCATCTCATACACGGTCGGCGACGCGGCGGTTCTGGAACTGGAGGGGGCCGAACCCGACGCGGCCAAGAAAGGCGCCGTGTTCACCCGCACACTGGACATCGGCAAGTCGTCCCGCGACATGCTCGTCCGCATTGCTCCGGATGGCGTGGCCGCCTCGGTCGTCAATGACAGCAAAATGTCCCTGCTGAAGCAGGACGGGTTCCATGTTCTGAAGATTCCAGCCGCCGCCACCCCCACGCGGGTGAAGGTGCTGATGAGCAAGGGGAGTGCGGCCGACCTCGCCGCGCTCGCCAAGACCACCCCCGCCCCGCGGCCGCTCAAGCCGCTCACCGAGGGCGGGCCCAAACGCTGGCCTGAAGTGATGAAGACAATCGCCACGATCGGCAAGAATGACGGCTCGTTCGCTGTGGACACGTTCCAACTTCCGGAACGGAATCCATGGAACGCACTCCTCCGCCTGACTGGGTTCGACTTCCTGCCGGACGGCAAGCGGATGGCCGTTTGTACCTGGGACGGCGACGTGTGGGTGGTGAGCGGGATCGACAAGCCGGAGGTCGGGTTGACGTGGCAGCGGATTGCGTCCGGGCTATTCCAACCGCTCGGACTGAAAGTCCGCGACGGCGCGATCTTCGTCTGTTGCCGCGACCAGATTGTGAAGCTGCACGACCTGAATGGCGACGGCGAGACCGACTTCTACGAGTGCTTTAACAACGACCACCAGGTGACAGAACACTTCCACGAGTTCGCGATGGGGTTGCAAACCGACGCCGAGGGGAACTTCTACTACGCCAAGAGCGGCCGACACGCCCTGCCAGCGCTGGTGCCGCACCACGGCACGTTGCTGAAGGTGAGCAAGGACGGCCTGAAGACGGAGATTCTCGCCACTGGCTTTCGCGCGGCGAACGGCGTCTGCCTGAACCCGGATGGCACCTACTTTGTGACCGATCAGGAAGGCTTCTGGACGCCGAAGAACCGCATTAACAAAGTCGAGAAGGGCGGGTTTTACGGCAACCTGTGGGGCTACACCGACATAACCGATACATCGGACAAAGCCATGAAGCAACCGGTGTGTTGGATCACCAACGACTTCGACCGTTCACCGGCGGAACTGATCTGGGTGCCCGCCAAGACCTGGGGGCCGCTCGCCGGGTCGTTACTGAACACGTCGTACGGCATGGGCAAAATCTTCGTCGTTCCGCACGAGACGGTGAACGGACAGTCTCAGGGCGGCATGTGTGCCCTGCCGTTGCCGACGTTCCCCACCGGCATCACGCGGCCCCGGTTCCACCCGACCGACGGCCATCTGTACGTGTGCGGCATGTACGCCTGGGCCGGCAACCAAACTGCCCCCGGAGGGTTCTACCGCGTACGGTACACAGGCAAGCCAGCCGATTTGCCAATCGGGCTGAAGGCGAAGGCCGGCAGGGTGGAAATCACCTTCACCGACCCGCTCGACCCGAAGGCGGTGGAGGCGAAGAACTTCAATGTGAAAGTATGGGGGTTGAAACGGAGCAAGGATTACGGCTCGAAGCACATTGATGAGAAGCCGCTGGCGGTGGCGAATGCGACCTTAGCTGGCGATGAGAAGACGGTGCGGTTGGAACTGCCCGACCTGGCCCCAACGTGGGGGATGGAGATCAAGTACCGAGTGAAGGGAGCCGATGGCCGCGCTGTGACCGGCGCCATCCACAACACCATTCACGAATTCGAGAGATGACCGACGAACAAGGTCGTCACGGATAGTCCGAACCTCCCGTTCGCTGCTTAGTTCCGTTGGGGTTTCTCAGCATAACCGACGACGTACTATCTTGCATAAAGTCCAGACACCCTGGCCCACTCAACTCCAATTCTTACGTGCTTCGGTCCGACACACCGGAACGGCATGACGAACGCATATATCGTTCAACCCCCATCTTTGTCTCAGAAGATCTGTAGATAATCCAGTGATGGGCTAACCTAAGTTGCGCACTTCCGAGCTAAAATCATCGATTTTCGAAAATCTTGGGACGAAATTCCCGACGAATATTGCAGTTTGATGCCCAAATGCGATGTAGTGGAAACCCGGCCTGTAGCCTACCCCGGTCGCCCGAATTCGGTTTCCGGAGGTGGGGATGTTCCTCCGCCGCTACACGCGAACCAAGGCCGGCAAGACCTACACGTACTTCGCCCTTGTCGAGAGTGTGCGCACCGAGGCCGGGCCGCGCCAGCATGTTGTCGCCCACCTCGGCGAACTCAACGCCGATCAGGAACGCCGTTGGCAACGCACGGTCGTGTTTCACAACCGGCAAGGCGATACGCAGCAACTTCGTCTGTTCCCCGATGACGACGACGTGCCGCTCCCGGACGATCCCGACATCGTCCGTGTGCGGATCGGCGATGTCGGTTGGTCCAACGCTCGCTGCTTCGGCGATGTCTATCTGGCGCGCTGGTTGTGGAACCTGCTCGACCTCGACGCGATCATCAATCGGCACATGACTCAGGGCAAAGAGACCGTGCGTCCCGCCGATGTCGTCGCCATCGAAGTCATCAACCGCTTGTGCATCCGTGCAGCGAATTCGCCCTGGCCGAACATTGGTACGCATCAACCGGACTGGATGACCTGCTCGGCGTGCCCGACGAAGCCGTCACCAAAGACCGTCTCTATCGCACCCTCGATCATTTGCTCAAGGCGCAAACCGTCATCGAGAACGACTTGAAAGCGCGCTTCCAAGGCTTGTTTCAACTCGATTACGACTTGCTCTTGTACGACCTTACCAGCAGCTACTTCGAAGGATTGGCCGAGGAGAACGACTTGGCCAAGCGCGGCTACTCGCGCGATCACCGTAGCGATTGCAAGCAAATCGTGCTGGCTCTGGTCGTCACGCGCGAAGGCTTTCCGCTGGCGCATTACACGATGGCTGGCAACGCCCGGGACGTGCAGACGGTGCGTCAAGTCGTCGGCGAAACCGAAGCGCGCTTCGGCAAAAGCCAGCGGGTTTGGGTCATGGATCGCGGCATGATCAGCGAGGACACTTTGGCGTTTCTCGATGAGCCCGGCCGCCGCTATCTGCTGGCGACGCGTCGCCACGAATTGTCGCATTTTCAAGAGGAACTGGCGCGAACGGGCTGGCAGAGTCTTCCCGATCATCCCGGTGTCGTTGTCAAAGCGCTACAGCGCGATGGCGTTCATTACCTCTTGGCTCGCAGTAACGACCGCAAGAAAAAAGAAAGGGCCATCCGCCGTCGGCAGCGACGCATGTTGGCGGCCGCCCTTCGCAAGTTGCACGCTCGCATCAGCAAAGGACGCTTGAAGAACCGCGACAAGATCATGGAGGCGATCGGCCGGCTCAAGGGCCGCTCTCCGAAGGCCACGCCATTCGTGAAGCTGACTGTGAGCGACAAGCCCGTGTCGCTGCTCGTGGAGTGGCACGTCGCCAAGTTCAAGGACGCGTTGCGGCGCGACGGCGCCTACCTGCTGCGGAGCAACCAAGGCGGCTGGACGGCCGAGGAGTTTTGGGAAACATACATGCAACTCGCAGCCGTAGAGCGTGCCTTCCGCGTCCTCAAATCCGAGTTGCTGTTGCGGCCGATCTGGCATCACTACAGCGGCCGGACACAAGCCCATGTCTTCGTATGCGTTTTGGCTTATGCGTTATGGAAGACGCTCGATCATCTCGCCAAGCAGGCCAAACTGCAAACGCTGATTCGCAAACCCGACTTAGCCCGCGGCAATGCTGTCCCCAAGCCTCGGCCCATGACTCCGGAAGTCATTCTGCGCGAACTGGGCCAGATCATGATCGGCGACATCGAACTGCTGAGCACCGATGGCCGCCAACTGATCTTCCGCCGCGTCGCCCGCCCGAACGCCGAGCAGAAACGAATTCTCCAGGCACTGGGTATCCAAATGCCCGAACGCCTGAGTCCCGACCGCGTTTTGTAGTGAAGACTTCGGGGGCCTGCCTATCATATTCCTCGGGATATCGCCTTGCCGACCGCGCCAAGTGCGCAAGATAGGCTAAGAAAAGATGTACCGATGAAAGTCAAGTGGAATTATTGCCGTCGGGGGTGATGACGGCAAGGCGGGAAGGTTTGTTGTTTGCGTTCTTGGGGGTACGACGGAGGCGCGGGGAGGGCGAGATCCTCGTTGCGCTGCGGCGGTGGGCAAAGAAAAGGGGACAGCGTAGATTTTCGCCGGAAATGATTGGGAAATCTACGCTGTCCCCTTTTCTTTGCCTCAGACCTCGTGCTCTACTATAAGTATCTTCTGGTGCTGGAAGGCCATCCGGAATACGAGCATCAGCTTCACGGCACTGACACCCTCAGCCCGTCCCAACGTGCGTTCGTCCGGGTCCAGTGGCAACTGTTCAAGGACTGGTGGAACCAATGGCCCGAACGAGAATCTCAGCACGAGAATTCCCGTCGAACCTGACCCCTGCGCGGAAAGGAAAAGGGGACCTGACAGCCCGTCCCCTTTTTTCTCTTTCAACACCCGGCCCAGCGCATCATTCACATAGGTCGTGGTCACATTGCGATTATCCCTCGCTGTGAGTACGTTGCCGTTGCTGTCGTAACTCCAACTTTGGCTGGTGCTAAGGGTGGCCGTGGTATAGTCGGTCTCGCCAATGAGACGGCGATAGCCAGCTACGAAATGAGCTATGTCCGCTTTCACTTCCAACCATAAAGGTCGTTCAAGTTACTCCACTACTGCCTTGTCTAGCTGGCCAGAATCCAGCTTCTTGAAAAGAATCGTGTTCTGTAAATACATTGCAAAGTGCCCTATCAGTATTGGCCCGGAAAAGCGTTCATAACCCGGCTTTTCGACTACCAGATAATAATTTCCATCCTGATCAGAGGCAGCAGGAAGCTCTCGAACGTTGATTGAATATTTGCCCTTCTCATCAGATTTAGTGATGCTTTTCTCTATTTTCGAGTGCCCGCCGCGATCAAGCGATAGATAAATTGCAGCCTCTGCCACCGGAGTATACCTGTCGTCCGCATTAATCACGGGGGTGATGCTCGACCTCACCATATTCGACCTCGTAACAACAACACCCTTTATTTCGGCAGGCCTACCACAGCCAGAGATTTGAGAAACCGTCAAGATTAGCACCCAGCCGCGTGCAAAGCACTTCGACCACAATTCCCCTAACAATTTTTGACCCACCTTCATGGCAGCCTCGTTCATTAAGATCTATCGTTCCTAACATGCCAGTAGATGCGACGTCCCAGAAATGCAGGCGCAATATCATCTGTTCAGTTCGGATGTTTGTCGGGCCTTCCAAGTAGAGAGGTTTTTCAGCATCTTCTGTCTTAAGAGGGGTTTTGCTTTGCCTCATCCGCAAAAAGGCCGAAGAGCGCTCTAGCATCAGCGTTGTTTTCCATAATGAGGTTTGGCGCGAGAAAGTCCTTCTCCGGTAGCTGATATAATTTCAAAAATAGACGTTCGCCTTTAGGATCATTCAGAACTTTGCCAAGTACTGCCTGTAGCTCGTAAGCTTCGGATTCATACGGAATCGCCCTGTACGCCTTATCAAACCCATCAGTTTTCAGGAGGTTTTCGGCAAAAAAAGATGCGTATTTGCCTAGAGGGGCAAGAAAAGGGGATCAGCAAGAAAAGGGGCAAGAAAAGGCAAGAAAAGGGGACATTCATCTTTATCGTTCCTTCTTAGGCCGACCACGCGGACGAAGCGTCGATTCGAGACCCAATTGGTGGGCGATTCGCTCTTGCCACTCTTCTGCACCATAGGGAGTTCCCCGCTCGACACTCTTGCGAATGCGTTCCGCCTCGGCCGCCGTCGCCGGCTCGTTTAGCCAGGTCACATAGTCAGACGGCAGGTGCAGCGGGCCATCGACCAGCCACTCGGGCCGAAGCACGAGGCCTAATCTCGATCGCACGCTCGACCAGAGCCATCTCTCGGCCGCCAGCACTAGTCCCGCTCTTAAGGGATTGCGCTCAACATAACGGATAAGCGTCAGCAAATATTCGCCGGTCTGAACGGGAAAAGCTTTGAAGCGTCCTTGCCATACATGGCCGCTGCCTTTGTAGTGCTGGCGATAACGTCGCACGTGAGCATTGCTCATCCAATGCATCCAAGTGCTCAAATCGCCGTCGGCCGTCGGCCAAAGCACCAGATGGAAGTGATTCGGCATGAGACAATAGGCGAGCACCCGCATTGGCACGTGCGTACAAGCGTCCGCCATGGCCTGCACGAACGCAGCGTAATCGCCGTCCTTGAAGAACACCTGCTGCCGACCGTTGCCGCGATTGAGCACATGATAACATACCCCGCCAGCCGATGCTCGCCCTGTTCTTGGCATGACGCCATCCTAACCGCGACCTTGCTCATTAGCAACTTGAAAAGATGAATGTCCCCTTTTCATGCCCGAGAGCTTGGAACGCCGAAAAAACATTTCCGATATGGAGTGCGCCTAAGCTAGGTATAAGGCATAATCGACGCGGGAGCGTCGAAGAAGACGTTCGACGCGGGAGCGTCTAACGAGGGGCGGTGCGTCTCGCGCTCCGCACAGCGTCGCGGCTAACAAAGTCATCTCGTTACGCGGCTCTGCCGCGTAACGGGTCGTCGCGGCTCTGCCTCGCGGGAGACGTTGCGTGCTAAAGCGATGGTCGCTTTTCGCCCCGCGAAACAAAAACCTTTCGCGGAGCGAAAGGCGACTTTGAAGGGTTTTCACGGACCCTTCGGGAAATATTTCCCGAAGGGCGTTTCCAATTATTTCGTGGGAAAACGCACAGCCGAAATGCGGAATGTGGAATTCGGATTGCGGAATGGAAGAAGGATCAGATGCCACTTTGATCCGAGTCATACCTGCAACGTTGCAGGTGTGAATTCAGATGCGGCATGAAAGTGTGAACGGTTCACACTGAGTGGCAACGCTACCACTTCGAACGGTTCGCAGTCGGAATGGTCGGCGAGTGGAACGGGGTGGGTTTCGCAGACTTCATCCACCCTGCAAATCCCTTGCTCGCGCGTCGGGCTCGAGAAAGTGGCAGATCGCGCTTAATCGCTATCGGTTAATATGCGGGAAATATTTCCCGAAGGCAGTTTGCGAGAAAAATCGTGGGGAGACGCTTTGGGGGAAGAAAACAAGGAGACAGCGTACTTAGTGGGGCAACTTGAGCCGACGCCGGAACTCGCTTTCAATTTCCTGAAGCCGTTTTAGATCCTCGGTATTGCGGCTCCAGTCGGCTTCAAACGCGGCAGCAAATGCAGACCTCGCTTCTTCCGGACGATTCAGGAGCAGCCAGCGTTTGACGACCTGTTCGTGCAACGGTCCAAAGTGCGGGTAAAGCTTTAGGCCGGCGTTGGTGTAATGCAGCGATTGCTCGGCATCGCCCAAAAGCAGGGCAGCCAGACTCGCGCTGACATAGGTGCAAACATTGGCCGGGTCGAGTTGCAGGGATCGGTCGAACGCGGCATAGGCGTCCGCTGCAGTGGCCAATTTCAAACGCGCCAATTCTCCGAGCGTGCGCCCCAGGCCGGCATAGAGGTTGCCATCTTCGGGGTCACGTTCAATCGCTGCACGAAAGCTAATCCTGGCTATGGGCAACAGGCGAATTTTCTCGTCGCTATCCGAAGCGTCGTGAGCTTCTTGCTCGGCGAACAAGGCCAGCCGATGCCAATACAACGGTTCGCGCGGATGCCAGCGCACCGCACTTTCGTGCAGGGCCAGCGCCGTGAATGGTTCCGTTGTGCCTTCCGCCCTTCGACATAAAACGTCGGCGGCTAAGGGACGAACCACGAGATAGATCGCCAGAAGAAGAACGCCCTGAACCATCGCTATCTGCACGACAAGGAGGCCAAAACCAAATCGCCTCACGGAGGAACTTGATGTCGCAGCGGCAGGAGTTGTTTCTCCCAATCGCGACACGATCCCTAAGAGCATCACGGCCAAACTTCCTGCCGCGATGCCGCCGAAGCCGAGTAGCTCCGTCACCAGAAAACCCGCAAGTGCCGAGGCAACGGCTATAAGAAAGAAGCGGTCGGCGTCGGGCTTATACCAAGCTCGTCGAAACGTAATGAAGAAGGCAATCAGACCGAACAGCAGCGCCAATGCTCCCACTGTTCCCTGTGTCGCCAATATTTGCAACAGGTCGTTGTGAGCGCGCGACGGCGTTCGGCCCCACTCGATTCGCCACCACGCTATCCCTCCATAGCGCCCGTAGGTTTGCTGAAAGAGATCGGGGCCGCATCCCAAAATGGGATTTTCTTTGAACATTGTCCATGACGTTTGCCAGATCGCGAGCCGACCTGATCCGTCAAAGAAGTGAGATAGTCGTTGATTGACTCCGTGCATCAGATCGCCGCCGAACAAGTTCATGCCGACTACTGTTGCTGACAAAATAACGACAGAAACAACAAGCCAGCGGACATTGAACCGAGACGTCCATTTCGGCTGCAAAGCCAACGCAACCAGTCCGGCAGCGATGGCGCCAAGCCAGGCGCCGCGGCTGAGTGTCAGGGCAATCATGCCGATAGCCGCCAAGGCGAGAAAGGGACGAAGCGATTTCTCCGTAGACGAGCCGCGCGAACAGCGCCACCAGGCGAGCGGCGTTGCCAGAACCAGGAATGCCGCAAGCAGGTTCGGATGTCCCAGGGTTGCAAATGGGCGTTGCCACTGCCCAACGGCCGAGGTCTCACTCCAACTGTAGAAATCGAGGTCGAGTGCTTGCAGCCATCCGTAAAAGAGAACCGCACCGACCGAGAGAGTGGGAGCAACGAGCAAAGTGAGGCGCTGTTCAGGCGTACGAATAAGCTGACGAACCGCCAGGAAAAGAATCAAATAGCTTGCGAAGGTAAGTGAGCCGGCGAAATCCAAGTAGTGGCCGAAGAAAGATACGCTCGGTGCTGACGATGCGAAAGTCGAAACCAAAGCTGAGGCCACGAAAGCGAGTCCGGCCAAGCTCAACGGTTGGCGCAGTTCACGCTTCGCTACTTGCAGTCGGGAACCGGGCAAAGCAACGATCGCAACTGTCAACAAAAGAAACGCTGTTAATAGCAGAGCAAGGAACTTCGGAAACTCAAACCCTTCGACGGTTGCCTGCGTAAAGAGCAACGGCATGAACAGAAAATAGCCAAAGAGGATGCTCCGGCCGATTCGTTCGACTAGCACTACTTTATTGAGAGCGGTGGCCGATGATGAAGCTTTGACTTTGGCCATAAGCGCTATTCATAGCCAAATTTCTACGGCGTGCCAATCTGTTTTACCAAGGAGCAAAAGGCAGAAGTGCGCCGATAGAATCTAAGCCGCTCGAAAGGCCTCGGGCAGATATTGCAGCAGATCGGTTGCAATCAAGGAAACCTCTCCCACCGCCTCGGCGGCCAGATCGCCGGCTTTGCCGTGCAGGTAAACGCCTAGTTGGGCGGCTTCGAAGGGTTTAAGCCCTTGCGCAACGAGAGCGGCGATTAGGCCGGTCAAGACATCACCGGTTCCGCCGGTGGCCATGCCGGGGTTGCCGGTTGTGTTGCGATAAAGGTGCAGGCCATCGGTGACTAAGGTTTGATGCCCTTTGAGAACGAGAACCCCGCCGTGCTGGTGCGCAAAACGAAGTGCCAATTCTTCCCGATTCGCCTGCACTTCGCGCACGGAACAACCGAGGAGCCGAGCGAACTCGCCGGGGTGCGGCGTCATAATCGTGGGAGCGGAACGACGGTTGAGCACTTCGAGTGAAAGATGAGCCAGCGCGTTCAGGCCATCGGCATCGAGCACGATCGGCAGCTTCGCCTGCACGAGAATGATCTCGATGATTTCAGCCATTTTGCCGGCCGAACCGATGCCGGGCCCGATAGCCAGCACGCTCGCCTTCTCGGCCAGTTCGAGGATGATCGGCGCGGCATCGTCCGCATAGCCATGATGATGGACTTCGATCGGCAGGCAAGCTGTCAGATAGCAGGCGTTGCCCGCAGCGACGATCGGCGACACGTCGGCGCCGGTGGCAACGGTTACTAATCCCGCGCCGCCGCGCAAAGCGGCCGTCCCGCACAGGACGGCGGCGCCGGCCATGCCGCGACTGCCGGCGACGATCAGGACTTTGCCGAAGTCGCCTTTGTTGGCGTCCCGTTTTCGCGGCGGAAGCTTCGGCATCGTCGTGATGTTTTCGACCATAATGTTTGCCTCGGTCATTACGCGTATTTTTGCCATTCGGTTCGGAACATGTCGGCAAGCCGTTTCGCGGCCAAGTCGTAGGCAAATGGATCTTTCCAGGCGGCTCGTGGTTGCAGCAGCGCGTCCGGCACGCCTGGACAGGTACTCGGCACATCGACGCCGAAGACGGGATCGGTTTGAAATGAAGCCTGTTGCAGGCTGCCTTCGAGGGCTGCTTTGAGAATGGCCCGCGTCATCGGCAAGCTGAAGCGCTTGCCGACCCCGTAGGGCCCGCCGGTCCAGCCCGTGTTCACTAGCCAAACGGGCACTTGATGCCGCTGCATTCGCTCGCTGAGCAACTGAGCGTATCGACGCGGAGGCAGCGGCAAAAACGGGGCGGCGAAGCAGGTGGAAAAGGTTGCCGTTGGTTCCTTTAACCCAGCCTCCGTGCCAGCGACCTTGGCGGTGTAGCCGCAGAGAAAATGCTGCATGGCCAATTCGGGTGTCAGCCTTGAAATCGGCGGCAGCACGCCGAAAGCATCACACGTAAGGAAAAAAATGTTCGATGGATGCCCGCCGCAGCCGGAAAGCTCCGCGTTGGGAATGAACTCAACCGGGTAAGCCGCCCGTGTGTTCTCGGTATATTTTTCGCTGGCAAAATCCGGGATGCGCGTAACCGGATCGACCGGCACGTTTTCGAGGACGCTGCCAAAACGAATGGCGCTCCAGATTTGCGGCTCGCCTTCGGGCGATAGGCGAATCGTCTTGGCGTAGCAACCTCCTTCGATATTGAAGACCCCGCGATCGCTCCAGCCATGTTCGTCGTCGCCGATAAGACGGCGAGCCGGGTCGGCCGACAAAGTCGTCTTTCCCGTGCCCGACAGGCCGAAGAACAGAGCGACATCGCCGGAAACGCCAATATTCGCCGAGCAGTGCATTGAAAAGACGCCGCGTCCGGGCAGCAGTGCATTGAGGATGGAAAAAATCGATTTCTTGATCTCGCCGGCGTAATGCGTACCGGCAATGAGTATCGTCTTACGGGCGAAGCTGATAACGATGGCCGCCTCGGAATTGGTGCCGTGCAAGACCGGATCGCATTTCAATTCAGGAACGGCCAAGATCAACCAGTCGGGGGCAAAGCCCGGGAGATCATCGCGGCCGGGTCTTAAAAAAAGACATTGCGCAAAAAGCGCATGCCAAGCCTTTTCGGCGATGACCCGCAACTTTACGCGGCATTCAACATCCGCACACGCATAGGCATTCTGGACAAAATGCTCGCGACCGCGCAGGTGATCCGTAGCCAGTTCCAGCAGTTTATCGAACTGGGCCGGCGTCATCGGCTTGTTCAACTTCCCCCAATCGACGACGGTCTCAAAGGGCTCTTCCTTCACGATGAATTTATCGTTGGGCGAACGTCCGGTGAACTTGCCGGTTAGAGCGACAAATGAGCCATCGGCGGTTAGTGCCCCTTCGCCACGGCGGATGGCTTCTTCGACGAGCGCGGCCGGGGATTGATTTTCATAGACGCGGCCCGAAGTTCGAGCTCTATCCTGGCTCAGATCGGGTGCGAACAAAGACATGAAAGATCCTTCCCATGCGAAAGTAACGGCGATTAGAACTATTCTAGGAAACCACGAGTTCTCCGTGATGGAGGCGAGCGGAATGCGTTCAGGCTTGTGGGTGTTGCTAGCTACGAGATGAGACATGCGCCGCACCAAATTTTTGCCTAGAATTTGCTAGGCCGTGACTCTTCTCCGAGTTTTTCCTGAGAATCTTACTGATGAACACGACTCGCTACGTTGATCATTTTTCAAACGAGATCGCCAAGCTCAAGACGGCGGGGCTCTATAAGCGCGAGCGGCAAATTCAGTCGCCGCAACGTGCCTCAATCGAAGTCGGCGGTCGCGAAGTTGTCAATTTCTGCGCCAATAATTATCTTGGGCTGGCCAACCATCCGGAGATTATCGAAGCGGCTCACGAAGGGCTAAGGCGCTGGGGCTATGGCCTATCTTCCGTTCGCTTTATTTGCGGTACGCAGGACCCGCATAAAACGCTCGAGGCAAAGATCGCGCAGTTCTTCGGCAAGGAAGACGCGATTCTTTACATATCCTGCTTCGACGCCAACGGCGGCTTGTTCGAGCCGTTGCTTGGTGATGAAGACGCTGTCTTCTCGGACGAGCTCAACCACGCCAGCATCATCGATGGCGTGCGCCTCTGCAAGGCGAAACGCTTCCGCTATCGCCACAGCGATATGGCCGATCTCGAACGGCAACTTGAAGAAGCTAGGACCGCTCGCTTCCGTTTAATCTTCACCGACAGCGTTTTTTCGATGGACGGCGACGTCGCCAAACTCGCCGATATCTGCGCGCTGGCCGATAAGCACGATGCCCTCGTCGGCATCGATGACTGCCATGCGACGGGACACCTTGGCGCGAACGGCCGAGGCGCCGCTGAACTGGCCGGCGTGCTGGATCGGATCGATGTCATAACCAGCACGCTGGGCAAGACCGCCGGCGGTGCTGCTGGCGGTTTTACCGCAGGGCGTGCCCCCTTGATCGACTGGTTGCGCAACCGCTCTCGACCCTATTTATTCTCGAACTCCGTGCCGCCAGCTCTCGTATTTGCTGCGATGAAGGCCTTGGAAATCATCGACCGCAGTGCTGATTTACGCGACCGCGTCAATGCGAATGCGCGCCGCATGCGCAGTGGGCTGGAAGCGGCAGGCTTCACGCTGAAGCTTGGCCCGACCCCCATTCTTCCCGTCATGCTCGGCGATGCCGCGGTCGCCTCTTTAATGGCCGAACGCCTTCTGGATCACGGCATCTACGTCATCGGCTTCAGCTATCCGGTAGTGCCTCAAGGGCAGGCACGCATCCGTTTGCAAGTGTCCGCCGCGCACACCGATGAGCAAATCGATGGAGCCATTCAGGCGTTTGCGATGGTGGGTAGAGAGTTGAAGGTTGTGTAGTGCTCTTGGCGAGAAACACACATATCGGCCAGGAAAAATTCTCGCCCAAAGCCGCAAAGTCGCAAAGAAAAACCGGGAACAATGATTTGATTCGCCTCTTCTTCTTCGCATCTTTGCCGCTTCGCGCGAGAATTTCTTCGCTCTGTTCGCTAGGGCTCGTTTTCGTGTTCGCGTTAGCTTCGCTCTGCGCGAGCCGCGATCGTCAGGCAGAGGCGGTTTGCTTACGTCGATAGACCACTTGGCGCGATTTTGCCTGGCAAGGCAACTCGACATAGCGGTAGAAGATGGCCGTTGCGACTAAGCTGACTACCAACGCTGCAAGCGTCAGCGGGATGGCGATCCAGTCGCCTTTGGCGGTTTGTTTCCACGTCAATTGAAGAAAGGCAATTCCAGCAATCGGGTGGATCAGATAAAGGCTATAGGAGGCGCTGGCCGCAGTAGGCGAGACACCTCAGAATCAAGTTGCTCGGAACACGAACGCCGCGAGCGAGCGGGATAAAGATGGCGGCCGTTATCAAGCACTTCCACAGCCGCGCCTGTTGCGATTCAATGGCTGCGGCAAGCACCGCAACAATGGCAATGATGAAATAGATGCGATTGATCTTCTGCCGGATAGCCCAATAGAGAAGCATCCCGAGCACAGGAAGATGGCATAGAAAGGAAGTTCCATGGGCAGATCGCGGTCCTTCCAAGAGAAGGCAAAGCTCTTATGGACGAAATGATAGCCGAGCGAAGTTCCCAGCAGCGTGCCGCTATCCCAGACCCAGAAAGCGAGCGAGCCGAAGAAGGCTAGAAAAGTGACGAAGGCCATCACCTGTTCCGCCCGGCCATAGACCTTATCTCGCTGTCGACCGAACACGTAGAGGCAAATGGCATAGAGGCCAAGCCAAATCAGATAAAACTGCTCGAGCGACACCATCGACCAATAGCCGACCGGCACGACTCTTTCGAGATTTTCCGGATCGATGAAAAACTCTTGTACCAGGAAGAGTTGCGCGACGATGTCGCTGATCGAGGGGGCGGCATCGGCATGAAATACCAGTCGAGCACCCAGCGGTAAAGAGCGAAAAGAAGAACGGCCGTCCAATAGGGCAGGATGAGCCGGAAGAAGCGCCGTTTGAGGTAGCCGCTAATGGCGACTTCTTCACCGGGCACCGGCCTTAGCATGTGGCCCATCATGAACCCGGCCAACACGAAAAAACTCTCAATTCCCAAACGCCAATTCCAGACGATTGTCTCGCCTTGCGCACCAAATAGACGATAGTAGGAATCGAATAGATTGCTGTTGTAGAAGTGCAGCATCACCAGGCTGAGGCAGACCCAGCCGCGGAAGAAATCGATATCGAATTCACGTTTGGGATTCATTAGCACATCGGTTTGCTGACGGCATCAGGCGGGCATCAAGGCGGGGTTGCCCATCACCACTTTCCATGGCCGAATTTGCCACTTGACGAAAACGCCGTTAGCGTGGAAGGGATCAGCCTTGAGTAATTGCTCGGCCTTCTCAATCGACTCCGCTTCGTAGACGATCAATGCTCCGGGAATATCGTCGGCGAAAGGTCCGGCGCAGAAAAGTTGGCCCGATTCCAACAGGCTGCGCAAGTATTGGCGATGCAGCGGGCGAACTTCGTCGGTCTTGGCCAAGTCGCTCGTATATTCGATTAAAGCGGCGCATTTCACGGATAAGTCCAATAGGTGTATGTATGAATTGGGCGAGCCGAGCAGCAAGCTGCCGCGTTCCGTCATTACCCGACTGCTTACACAGTTCGGCTCGCCGTATCGCTTACAGGATTCAGCTTCTCCGCCGGGAACCACGTACGCGTTAATACAGCATGTGCCCCAAAAAGGACGGCCGTGAAAATAATATCGGACCGATACGTTCCCCGAAAGTAGGGGAGCGCGTTCACGTAACAGTCCCACAGGCCCGCCAAGTTCGGCATACTGAAACGGCTCCTGCGTGTAACACTCCGGATGGAAGGCGTGTTCCAGCCATACGCCGAAATTCGTGATCAGGAAGAACTGAACGCTGCCGCAAATGGCGACAGCGCCGATAAGGGGCGGCAACTCTGACTTCCGCAATACGCACCAGCCCGCCATCAGATAGACGATGTAGCTTACATAAGTAAAGAGTGGGAACGACCAATTATTCACTTCATAAAAATAGAAATCAACGGCAACGAGCGGCACGAAAGCGAGAGCGACTAAACCGATTGGCCTCAATCGCGCGTCCGGCAAAGAGCATCAGCGCACCGGCAGGCGCGAAATTGAATTCGCGCATGTCGCTGGGAAGAAGCCGAATGACGATGCAAAGCAACGCGATCGCCATCACCAATAAGAGGGCGAGAGGCCGCCAATTTTCAGCACGTCGGGAGGAGCCGGAATCCATTTCTTGCCGCGTCCTTTCAGACGATTTTCGATGAGTTTCCAGCGGTATTCTAACGACGTGGCCGCAAACGAGTAGGCCTCTATTCGCTCGAAGTGCAAAGCGTCATTCATAAAGCCGGAGCAAGAGCCATTCCATCAGCCACATCAGCGTGCTTAAACTTTGATCGCGGACATCTCGCCCCGGATCGAACTCGGAAAGGGCCATGCCGACAATCTTCTCCATTCCGATCGCTTCGATCACCTGAATGACGAACGCCGGCGCTAGTCCAAAGGGGAGCGGGTGCGTTGTGCCTGGAAAGAAAGCGGGATCAAACACATCGCAATCGATGTCGATGAAGATCTGGTCGGCCTTGTTGGCGAGCTCGATGATCTCGTCGATTATCTTTTTCGAATCCGCAATCACGGCATCGGCGGCGAAAACTTTCTTGTAATGAGTGGCCATCGAGGCTTGAGGCAGGAAAAGATCGCGATGGCCAACCGCGACGATTTGCGGCAATGGCGCTTCCGCATGAAGGAGAAAGTTGCCGTGCGAAAGTTCCTCCGTGCAATCGCTCAGGTTGTAAATGTCCAGATGGCCATCGAACTGAATGACGAGAGTCTTCTTCCCTAGTTCTTCGTAAACCGGCAGCACGGCCAGGTGATTGCCGCCGAGCCAAAACAAGAAATCGCCCTGCTTCAACACCTGACGCGCCGCCTGGCGACCAGTCTTGCGCCACTGGCGAATCGAGTCGAGCGCTTCGAAATTATATTCGCTGATTTGCACGTGATCCTGATACGCATGGCCACGCGTAGCGCCTTTTTCTCGGCGTGAATCGCTGATCATCTCCTGCAGGCCGTCCGACAAGAGTTCAGCGCCGCTGCCGCTGCCGGCGCTGCCGAATAGGTCGAACGGAAACACGACGGCAACAGTTTTCATGATTTGAGTTCACACAGCCAGTTGACGACTTGCGGGCACGCCGAGCAACGAAGGTACGCCAACGTATTATGTTAGTTTTGGCGAGCCGGGCTATCCCAGCTTCAGGCGCACCGAATTCGGTTCACCCTGGAATATGTAGATAGACGACTGCGACACCGTTAAAGAGTGCGTGCAGGACCATCGCAGGAATCACACTTCGCGTACGAATAGTGAGCCAGCATAGGCCGAGCGCGAGGACGAACAAGGGAATGGGCGAAGGCCAGACGTTTTCGTGGATGGCGGCAAATAAGATGGCGTTAGATAAGATCCCCCGAATTTCCTGCGAACTCAGTTGTGTCCTTCTTCTCAACCATTGCGATAAAGGCACCAGGAAGAAGAAGGGCGCCACCGCCAGGACAAACACCAGCGTAGGCGGGAGCGAAGGCATTTTTCCTTCGTTGCCCTGCATCAAGGCATTAAGCAATCCTATCCCCGTATAAAGCGCCGCGGCTGCGAAAACAATCAGCAGCGCTGGGATGGCTGCACCATCAGCGTCGTGTCATGCCGTTCAGGCGCTGGCTGCGCTTGCCAGGGAAGCAAGATGCCGCGAAAGAGAAACTCCTCGGAGATGGGCGCGCAGATCGCCGCCTGAATCGCAAAGACAACCCATTCGCGCCTTCCCGCAAGCGGGCCCAGATCCATCAGCGGATGCGTGTCCGGCGCGGAGCTTTCGAGCAGAAGGGCGGACAGAAAAACGGCAAAGACAATCGGGCTTAAGACTAGCCAGCTCAGATAGCCCGCGAGATAATTGGGACCAAGCCGTTCGCTCGATAAACCTGTCTGGATCCAAGTCGCTTTCGTAGGAAGCCGAAGCAACGCGACCAACACCGCCAGCGCAAATGGGAAAACGAGCGTTTGACTCCATAAACCAACCAGATGAGCTGCCTGTTTGTGGCCTGGCTCATCGAAATCTTCCTTTTTGAATGTCGTCGGGAAATCGGGACCATATAGAAAGGCAAAGAACCCCGATTTGCCAAGGATGGCAGGCGCGATCATTTGCCCAATGATCAAGAAGAGCAGAAACGCCAACACGACGACAAAGCCGTTCCACGGTACGAGGCGACTGGCATAAGGCGGCAGTAGTGGTGTCAGCCGGATCCGTCGATAGATATAAGTTGCGGGAATACCCGCCACTAGAGCGAGGATCACCCACGCCGCCGCCATTTGCACCCAGGTAAGTTGCGCGCCTGACATGGATTTGTCGCGGTTCAATACTCGACCCACAGGTTAGCCGCGACGCGAAGGCTTTGCGCAGCGGAGCGCTTTCGGCAGCAATCGCTCCGCTGCGCAAAGCCTTCGCGTCGCGGCTAACAAGGCTTCGTTGAGTACCGGCGGCTCCGTTAGTAAGAGGAAGTCCACGCTTACTTCGTGCGTGGCTCTTGAAACAACTTTATACGCGGGTAATTAGTTCATCACTATGTCGAATATCCTCGATGCCATCGTCGCGCGAAAATGGGAAGAGATCGCTGCCGCTCGTGACGCCGTGCCGGAAACGTTTCTGGAGCAGCGACTGCGCGGGCTCTCCGCACCGCGTGATTTCACCGCGCACCTGCGCCGGCCCGGCATGCGCATCATTGCCGAAGTGAAAAAGGCATCGCCGTCGGCGGGCGTCATCCGCGCCGATTTCGATCCGGTCGCTATTGCGAAGACCTATGAAGCGCATGGCGCCGACTGCATCAGCGTGCTGACCGACCGCCCATTTTTCCAAGGCGATCTCGCTTATCTGACCGCCATTCAAGGCGAGGTCCATTTGCCGGTTTTGCGCAAGGAATTCATCCTCGACCGCTATCAACTGCTTGAAGCACGGGTCGCCGGCGCTGATGCCGTCTTGCTCATTGCCGAGATTCTGCCGGGAACGCGACTGAAGAATTTGTTTGAAGAAGCGATGCAGATTGGCCTGCATGTTCTCGTTGAGTTGCACGATGCCGAAGAACTGCCAAGGGTTCTCGATTGCGGCGCAACCTTGATCGGCATCAACAACCGCAACTTGCGCACCTTCGTAACCCGGCTGGAACAGACGCTCGATTTATTGCCGCGGATTCCCTCGGATCGTCTCGTCGTCAGCGAAAGCGGCATCAAAACGTACGACGACCTGCAACGACTTGAAGCGGCAGGCGTTAAGGCGGTACTGGTGGGCGAATCGCTGATGCGCTCTGCCGATATCGGCGTGGCCCTCGACCGCTTGCGCGGCGTCGGGGTGCAGACGTATTGAGAGATGTAGGAACTTATTGTTACACAAGCGCTGGGTTACTTGGATTCGAGCCTGAAAGGCTCGTTCTGTCAGCCCAGGCCGAAGTCCCTGAAAGGGACGAAGGCCTGGGTTTCCGACAGCCACCGAGCATCGGCCCTGTATGGGCCGTTCCACTGAGTGCTTTGCAGAACTTCCTCCGTCCATTGCGACTGACTTCATGACATCCCATGATGGGCAAGGGGCCTTATATCGAGATGCTGCTTGAACGGCCCTTACAGGGCCGAGGGGTTGAGCCGGCGATAACCCAGGCCTCCGACCCGGCAAGCCGGGTCGGAGGCCTGGGCTGGCAGAATGAGCCTTTCAGGCTCAAAAACGTTGTGTTCCCGCGTGTCCAATATGCTCTAGGGCTGACAGAATGAGCCTTCGAGGCTCGACTCCCCATAAGCACCTAACATATACGGATCTGTGAGATGCAAGACCAATCCGAGCCGGAAAGCATAAGCGACCGATAGCGATGAAGATCCTGTGCTCACGCCGCCGGCCCGGTTCGCGCAATCTCCAGTTATGTTTCTCATCACGAATCGTATAGTCTAAGTAAGTAACGCCCATAATCGGCTTCGTTCGAGGGAATAACGATGTCTTCGACTTTTGCGCCCGTCTCCTCGTCTTGATCTTGTGCGCCACGGCCGGTGTGGCGGCGGCTGAAAAGCACATTCCCACCGCTGACGACGTAACCGCTTTGCAGAAAAAGTTCGAGGCAGAACGTGCCTCTTCCGTCGAACAAAAGCTGCCGCCGCAGAGTCTGGACCTGTCCGACCAACTCGCGGAACGAGGCAAAGCCGCCATTGCCAGCCGTTCTTATCGCGAAGCGATGCGCCTTTATCGGGAAGCGCGCTGGCAGTTGCCCTATCTACCGCCTAACCTGCCGAAAGAAGTTTCGCGCGTTTTCGGCAGCACGCGCATGCGGCACGGCGATTGGGTCAATCAAGTTGCGTTTAGTCCCGACGGCGCCAAGCTCGCTTCCGCATCAAAGGATGGCAGTGTCAAGTTATGGGATGTCGGCAATGGCCGTGAGATTCGCACTTATCTCGGGACCAAAGAGCCGGTCTTAACAGTCGCCTGGTCTCCCGACGGGAAGATGATCGCCTCGGCCGGCGGCAAGGACATCCACATCTGGAATCCCGAAGATGGCAAGCTGATCCATTCTCTCACCGGGCACACCGGCATCGTTCAAAGCGTTGCCTTCCGCAACGACAGCCAGACGTTGGTTTCCGGCGGCGACGATCGAAGCATTCGCATCTGGGATCCCGAAAAGGGCACGCAGCTGCAGGTCGTCAATCCGACCCCGCAGCAACAGCTGGCGCTCATCTATCAAGTCGCTTACAGTTCCAACGGTAAATTGATCGCAACGGTCAACGGCGATGGCAATCTTCAAGTCTGGTATCCCGATCAGCCTCCGCCTGCCCAGAAACTGGTGATGGGAACCCATGCCCACCCCGGCGGCGCGTATCAGGTGGTCTTTAGCCCCGATATGAAAACACTCTTCACCTGTGGCGGCGACAAGGTGGCCCGGCAGTTTGGCGGCACTGGCCCGGAGGGTCAAACAATCGCCGGGTCGGGTTCGAAACTCAAAAGTTTCGACGTCAATGGCGGCGGCCATACGGAGACCGTAACTGCTTTGGCCCTCAGTCCCGATGGCAAGACATTTGTCACCGGCAGTCGCGACCGCAGCATTCGCGTGTGGGATCTGAACACCGCGAAAGTTGTGCGCACTTTGCAAGGGCACACCGATGAAGTCACCAGTCTTGCTTTCTCTAAAGACGGCAGCCAGCTTGCCTCCGCCAGCAAAGATCAAAATATCCGCATCTGGAATCTGTCTTCTTCCGATGAGCAACGCAATTTTACCGGGCATGACGGATATGTCTGGTCGGCCATTTTCAGCAACGATGGCAAGCTGTTCGCGTCGGCCGGCGCCGACCGGACGATCATCATTCGCGATGCCGTCAGCGGCGACATCCTGAAAAAGATCCCCGCTCATGCCTTGGCCGTGACCGCGCTCGCTTTCGATCGTAGTGGAAGCCGGCTCGCTTCATCCGGCGGCGATCAATTGGTGAAACTCTGGAACGTGAAGAGCGGCGACCTGATCAAGGAATTCAAAGGCCATACGTCAGCAGTGATGGCCGTGGCCTTTTCGGCCGACGACAAGAAGCTGCTTAGCGGCGGCGTCGATAAAATCGCCCGCCTTTGGGACATCGACAAAGGCAGCACGGAACAGACTTTTCCCGGCACACGTTCGCCCATCAGCTCGGTGGCGCTGCGGCCGGATGGCAAGCAAGCATTGATCGGCTCAGCCGACGGCATGCTGCATGTCTTTGATCTTAAGGGCGCACCGAAAGCCGTCTGCTCGATCATCGCTCATCTGTCCGGCATCGGAGCGCTCGCTTATAGTCCGCAAGGCGATCGCTTCGCAACTTGCGGCGGCGACAAGCTCGTGAAGCTCTGGAAGACGAGCGATGATGCAGCGCCTGCGATGATTGCCGAGTTGAAGGGCCATGCAAACCCCGTCACCTCGGTGGCGTTCAGTCACGATGGCCGTCTCCTGGCCTCCGGCGGAGGCGACTTGATCGTCAAAGTCTGGGATGTGCAAAACGGCACCGAGATACGCAGCTTACGCGGACATACGGACTGGGTTAGCTCGGTCGCGTTCGGCGCCGACCCGCGCTTTCTGCTTACCGCCAGCGTCGATAAGACGGTCAAGATTTTCGAACTCGGCAACGAAGAAACCTCTCCGCCAGTTGGTCATACGCGCCGGCTGAACACGGTGGCCGTCAGCCCCGATGGACGGTTGATCGCCAGCGGCTCGGACGATCGCACCATCAAGGTTTGGGACAGCGCCAGCGGCAAAGAACTCTTCACACTCGCCGAACATACGGGCGATGTGACGGCTTTGGCGTTCGATCCCAGCGGCGACAGGCTCGTATCGGGCGGCGAAGATCGCAAAATGCGCATTTGGGATCTGAAGACGAAAAAAGTTCTGCACTCGATCGATTGCGAACGCGTCCCCGCCATCTACTATGTCGCCAAAGGCGATAAATTCCTCGCCTGGTTTCTACGGCCCGGCATCACCAATCAGAACGCCAGCACCGCCCAAGCTTACGATAAAGAGGGCAAAGCGCTTTATGCCCTCTCGGAGCGCGAGAAGTCCGTCACCTGCCTGGCCTTCAGCGCCGACGGCCTATGGGTGGCGATGGGCTCACCAGACGGCTCGGTTCGCATTTGGGACATCGCCAAAAACGAACGCCCTCTCGGCGGCGACATGCCGGTCCATCAAAAGGGCATCGGCGATATCGTCTTCACCCCCGATAAAAAGAAGTTGATCAGCGGCGATGAAGACGGCGAAATCAAAATTTGGGATCTCGCCAAGAAAGAAGCGATCAAAACCATTTCCGCTCATAAGAACGGCCTGCTCGCCATCGCCATGAGCCCGCTCGGCGATCGCTTCGTCACCGTCGGCCAAAACGGAGAATTGCGCCTCTGGAACCTACAGACGGGAGAAAAAATCCGAGAATGGGAACTGCCTACGCCCATCCGCAACCTCGTCTTCACCGCCGACGGCAAAAAAATTGTCACCGCCAACGGCGATACCACGCTCTACCAGATCGACCTGCCGTAAGCGACGGCAGGCCGGGAGGCCCATCCCCACCCCGTGGCGGCAGGCCTCCCGGCCTGCCGTTTGGTCATTCGATGTGTTATCTGCGAACGTCGCCACGACTTTCGGAGAACAGGACGAGTCAGCTCTATCCAACAGTCCGCTATCTCATCGTCTGTGAGAACGTGCAAACCGATTCGGACAATCCGCGCCGCGTGACGCTTGTAGGCTTGCTGAGTGCCATTCGCACATTGGAGCAAGGGGCGTTTCCGCTGCTCTACCGCGAGATTTGCGTGTTCCTCCAGCTGACGGAGTGTCGCGGGCCCGCGGATGGACGGATCGAGATTAATAATGCAGACTCCGGAAAGGTCGTGTTCCGCAGCCCAACGCGTATGATTCCATTTGGAAGCGACCCGCTCGAAGTAGTCGGAGCTATATTTCGGATTCGCAACTGCCTGTTCCCGGAGCCTGGTCTGTACTGGGTTCAGTTTTGGTACAATGAGCAAATGCTGGCGCAACAGCCGTTGGTTTTGAGGTAAAGCCATGATGAATTCAGCGAACGCCGTCACCGGTTGCCTGCTTGTCGGCGATTACACAGATGAAGCGGAATGCCCGACGAATCTTGTGTTTCAGCGCGGCGAGGCGGTGCGCCCGCTGGTCGTCGCGGACTACTTCGACTTTTGGAGTAGGGATGAAGGCCTGAGGGAGTTTACCGTCTTGTTGAAGGACGGACGTGTCGTTGCCGTTCGCGGACATGGCTTGAAGCACGAACCGCGCCCATTAGCTGGGCAGGATATTTTTAGCGTTGTGGTCCGTTCCACGACTGCAGAAGCGCTGGTGGCCGTCTTCACAAGTGCCGAGGTCACTGCTATTTTCCACGGCGACCTCCGCACGGATCGAAAGATCGCTTAAGGTGGAACGCCCAAGAGAACCCACGACAAAAACATGCCGGCAAAAAGATAAGAGAAGCCATCTTCGATTTCATTTTTTTGCCAATTATCTTTTTGTCGGGACGATCTGTTGATTCCGCACTCCGTATTCCACATTCCACATTTCTTCAACGCGTTTTCCCACGAATTTCTCGCAAAGTCGCTTCCGGAAATATTTCCGGAAGCGACTTCGTTGAACTGCCACTTTGTGTCTTTCTCCTCGCGGGAAGCACCCGGCCGCTTACACGGCTCGGCTCGCCGGGCGCGCGTAGCGATAGCGCTGCCTGGCCCTGCAGGCAACGGCGTTCGACGCGCTCGGGGTCCACTACTAACTTAGGCACGCTGTTTTCGGAAATGACTTTTTTGGATTGTTGTCAGAGTCAAAACCTGGCGCGGGAAGTATTTGCAAGAGTCTTGTCAAAAGTTTTCGGACGAACTTCTCTTATCCTTCCGACTAAGCGCATACACATCAGGTTAGATACACGTCGGCACTCTCGAGAGGTACGTAGAGGGCGATATGCAATCTACTTAAAGAGCTGGCGCCGAGTCACGGTAGCGACGCCAGCGGAACGATGAACGGGAAGTGCAGCTTCAGGTTCGCAATGAGCTTTTGGTCGTCCGTCACCAATTCGCAACCCTCTCGCTCCGCGAGAGCCACATAGAGGCAATCGTACAGGCCGCTGCGAGTCTGAGAGAGATATCCACTGCCCGGTCCAGCAGCGGCTCGTAGTGATGCACGACAGGCGGCGTCCGCATCACGCTGCCCAGTAGCGGACGGGCATCGCCGATTGAGATGAGCTTTTGGCGCTCCGCCTTCGTGAGCGCACTTGCGACCTCACCGGAGAAGATGGACGGCGCGATCAGTTCGTGGCAGTGGTTCTGAAAGTCCGCCCGCAGCTGCATTGCCTTGCCAGAGTTGGGACGAGGGAGAACCCAGCAGAGGGCGGCGGAGACGTCGAGAACGTACATCATGAATCGTCATCCGCGAGGAGCAACTGGAATGTCTCGTCGTCAATAAGGCCGTGAGTCCGGCGGACTTGCTCGGTGATCCTGGCCGCCTGCTCGTCGACGCGGCGGGCAACTTCCTGGGCAAGCGGTGCCCGCTGGAAGGCATGTTTCAATACGGCTTCAATGTCGGCGTGATCTAAGCCGGTACGGGGGTTAGGGGTTTCGTTTATCATACGCCCATTCTTTCGCACAAGAAGTTGGCGGTCAAGCCGAGATTTGGGATAGCGGTCGATCCAAGGGCATGGCCGCAGCGCCTCCGCGCACGTCGAGACAACGACCCTAAGCTGCTCGGAACCGCAGAACCGATTCGAAGTGCGCAGACAAATTGAGTCGTTAGCTGCGACGCGGAGAGCTTTGGCGCAGTGGCGCGCTCGCGGCGTCGCCGCGCGTTCCCGAAGACAATCAAGCGTTGCTCGTGACGGTCTACTTTTCAGATTGAGGTAGAAAATGGAAACGCAGACTCCCAAAAGAGAGAAAACGAGACTCATCGAATGGGTTGCCGGCGGACGCTATGCGGTCGCCGTGGAAATCGAAGCGACGATATTCCCGGAGCGACCAGGCGAACCCTTCCTAACCCTGCAAACGGTCCGGTTCCTGGAGCAAGTGGCGCGCGATGCTCGCGCGGGCAATCTGGAAGCCTTAACGAAAAGCGGCAAGGTTTTTGTTCAGTTCGACGCGGCGAATCAAGCCGTGCCCGCGTAACTCCAGTGATCGACAAATGGGAGTCTACCCGGCGGAAATCCAAGCCTAACAACTATCTTCCAGCGATGTCGTTTCCAAGCGCTCCGCTGCGGCAAAGCTCGCCCCGTCGCGGCTAACGCGCCCCGTTTTTAAACAGGCTCCAAAATTGCGCCCCTCTCAATCTTTTTTCCTTGAC
The DNA here is from genome assembly GCA_963718635.1 of uncultured Planctomycetota bacterium. Classification (GTDB taxonomy): domain Bacteria; phylum Planctomycetota; class Planctomycetia; order Gemmatales; family Gemmataceae; genus JAIOQJ01. The sequence continues at coordinate 2,809,071 of OY970367.1, forward strand.
GTTGCCGCATTCCTCCGATTAAACTCTTCTCCACTCCCAGAGAATGCCCGATGCCTTCGCTTCTTCCATCGCCGAAATCAATTCCGGCCGGCACCATTCCCATGGGGCAAAGGTGATGCGCGTCGAAGACGGCTTCGATATTCGCACGGTGCAGGAACTAATGGGTCACGCGAGCGTAGAAACCACCATGGTCTATACACACGTGTTGAACAAAGGCGGTCGGGCGGTGCGCAGTCCGCTCGACGCGCTTGGCTGAATTTCGTGAAGCCGCGACGTGCAGGGCTTCCGGAGCGGAGCGCGCTCAGCTCACGAATGCGGCCTGACGTTATCCGGATAGGCCGCTTAGACGGTGGCCTATCCCGGCAATCGGGACCGCGATTCGGTTGGCTCTAAGGTCTTGCGGGATAAACAGTTTGGGTATCCGAACTGTCTGGCTGACACAACACGATAGGCCGCATACAATCTTTCCAGGATGTTCCCGGCAAAGCGGCCCAATCACTGTTCCGCAGCGGAGAGCCGCCTGGTGTTCCGAGTTTCAAGGAGATCGAAATGAGCCAACAACAACGCACAAGTCTCGTGGGGTTCCTTTTATTGGCGTTGCCGTGCTGGTCGGCATGGGGTGCGGTTCCGGGTCAGTTCGCTCAGTACTCCATCTGGATCGTCAAGGTTTCGACCGACGCCCGTGCCACCGGCTACGAGGTGGTTGACGGAGCCACGACCGAAGACGAGGCCAGCCAGAAGTTGGCCAAATGGAACAAGACAACAAAGTCGAGTGATCCATTCTTTTACGAAACGAAGCGAAACCCAGACTTCACCGGAAATTCACGCCCAACTTTACCCGCTCAAGTCCCTCAATCAGCTACGAAACCAACCGTAATCGCCGCGCCACCCGTCATCAAGACCGTCGATCCCGGCGACATCAAGTTAAGCGGGAAGGTCAAACCTTTGGCTGGCATGACCGGAACAGGCACCATCGGCGATTCGAAAGTGACGGTCGAGTTCAGTGGAGAGGGAGAGAAGGGTGAATTCGTCGTAACTGGCGAACTGGAAGGGAAGGGAAAGTGGGTACAACTTGGGCCATTCGTAACCATGGAGACGGCGAGGGCAAAGTTAGAGGGCAAACTCGACGGCGATATGCTTAAGGGTAGCCGGACCCTGAAAGGAGGAGGTGCTAAGGACGAATGGAGTTTGTCCCTGTTCAATCGAGTGAATAAGCTTGCTGGCAGTGTGTGGGATGCCTCCACTCTTTCCAGCTACGGAGGAGAGCTCCGCTTTGATAAGGATGGCAAGACTGTAACACACGCTACGAAAGGCTGGGAGGGAATTCATCCGGCCGCCACCTATATTGGCACATACACAATCGATGGTGATAATGTAATTATAAATATTGAGTATCGATTTAAAACTAAATACACAGGAGTAATTAAGCAGAATGAAATTACCGGGACGAGAAAAGCAGAGGGGTTCGATTTTACGTCTAAATGGTATGTGGAACGGCGATAAATAACCGCGCAATGCCAAGTGGGCTTCTTGGAATGACTTCCAAAACAATGATAACTACTTGGTCGCGGGTCGGAAAAGGGGGTCGGGAGGTTGGGAGGTCGGGAGTCGATTCCGGATAACAATCATCGCCGAACCAGCGATGAAGCTGACCGGGGTTGCCATCCTGGGTCGCGCGGCATGAAGGTCCTGCAGGCGGCCCCGGCAGCTTATCCTTGTCGTTCGGCTTCACGACGATAACTTACAAAAGGAGGTTTCTATGCTGATGCTCTCGCTTGAAGTGTGGTTCACGACAACCACCGCGAACAAGCACGACAGCGATGAGATTTACATCGAGATCTGGGGCAATGGCGGCGCTCAACGTCTGACTGGTGCGACCATTCCAGGAGGAAATGAGTGGGGAAGGCACTCCGTCTGCGGACCTTTCGGACTCTGGCTGCAGCATCCGGCTGAGAGCCGAGGCTTGCAACTCGCGGTCGGCAAGTCAGGGACAGATGAATGGGGCTTCGACGTACGAGCGGTAGGGCATAGCGCGAATGGGTCCGCCAAGGATCTGCTTCCGGGAGGAAGCAGCGGTCATTTCGGCGACCAGCCCGGAAGCACTCGCTTCAATTTAGGTGACTGAAGGGCGGGCGGAAAAGGGGACGGGCGGAAAAGGGGGGCGGAAAAGGGGAGGGCGGAAAAGGGGACATTCATGTTTATGCGTAAGAGCTCGATAAAGATGAATATCCCCTTTTTGCCTTGATACGATAGGCCGCATACAATCTTGCCAGGATGTTCCCGGCTAAGCAGCCCAATCACTGTTATGCGAGGGAGGGCGCGGCGGATGGGCGTGCAGACCGACGTGGTGATCGCCGACCTGCAGCGGACGGCGGGGGCATGAATCGTTTCTGGGACTACCGGCCGCTTCCGCTCCTTCGAGGACATGCGTCGCTTTATCGACGAGACGTACACCGACGATGGCGACGGCATTCCTTCACCATTCATCCGAGAAGTCGGCCTCCCGGACACGAACCGGGGTGCATCGAGGCCCTCCACTCAGAGAACCCGATCGATGTGGCGGATCTCCTGTCTGGGGCGTCATGGTCGAATGAATGGGAGCGTCGCGTGAATATCCCTGGAGTGGCCGACTCCGCGATCTGCGTCTTCGAGCCGAATTCCCTTCGGAATCCGCAAGGCTGCTCGCTTGATTACCCGGGTGCCTTCGAGTATGTGCCGTAAAGGGCGCCGCCTAACCTTGCGCTGCAGCGGACCCCGGCACGGGCCGCACTCAATCTTCTACCAAGCTTGGTGGTCGTGGCCGAGTCCGCTGAGCTTGGGCGGTCCGGCCAAGAGAGGGCTTTGGCTGTGGACTACACGCAGCGATACAGTGAGCTTCGCACTGCTGGAAGTGATCGCGACCTGGCACTTGTCGTCCTCCGTCGTGAGGGCGCGAGGTTCATCCAATGCATCAACGCGGTTCACGATGTGGATGGCCTCTCGGTTGGTCAATGTAAGTTGGCCGTTCATCAGTCCCCAGCTTGGTCGGACGAGTTTCAGTCTCGTGAAGCGTTCTGGGACGAGTTGATGCAATTGTTGGAGCAAAAGGCCGAACTAGTCGCTGCACCTGACCACCGTTAATATTCTGGCGGGGTTTCCCTGGTCGTCATTCCGGCGGCAGGTGAGCTTGGCGTTCGGCAGCAAAACTCGGAGGCCCCCGTATGCCCTCGTCTCTTGCCCTACAATGCGGACAGGGCAGTTCTCAGACAATCCGGGAGAAGGAAAAGGTGAAATTCTACTCTTTCGGAAGGACACGGATCCGACAGCGGTTGCTTCGGATGAGCGAAGAGGCAAACAGCCCGGATCGAATTACACCAGGAAAATATCATGTCTAAACGAAGTGATGACTACACCAAGCAAATCAACGATCTGGTGGCAGTGTTTCGGGCGGCGACCGATGGCACTGAATGGGTCATTCTCGTCGAAGCAAAAGTGATGCGGGACGAAGACGAACACAACGTCAAAGTCCCAACGCTCACACTCCAGAAGGGACCCACACGACTATACCTTGATCCAACGGGTTACGACATCCCGGGCGCAGAGGGCGTGGCAGACCTGTACCTCATGCCGAGCGGCGAGCCCATGGCTTCACTCTACCGTGAAGCGGACGGATGGAAGATCCATTCGCCGTTCCCATCAGAAGTAATGACCATGGCAAAGCCAAAAGAGTGGGGTCGGGCAAAAGCTGACGATAAATCGATACGGGCTGTGTTGGAGGCGATTGTCAAGAATGGCGCATCAAAGATTTGACTGGTGGCGTTACATCAACGATGTCGGTATTGAATTTGAAGCGTCGAAAGTAGCCGTCGCTCGACTTACCGACCAAGTCCGACTGAACGCAAATGCGCTGGTCGATGAACCCAGAGCTAGAGACGGACTTGCACGCGCGTCGAGGAACCTCGAAGGAACGTATTTAGTCCGCATCTTTGCAGCGTTCGAGGCTGCCTTGCGGTCCTACGAGAGATGGTGGCACCCGGACCGGGAGTACCGAGTGGACGCGTCGCAGATGATCGACGAAATTGGGGCGAGATATGCTGAAAATGTCCCACGGTTGCATAAGCGTGTCATTGGCACGCAGATTCGCGAGAGAGTCCATCGCGTTCGTCGTTCCCGCAATTATTGGGCACATGATGATGCCGATGCAGTTGAAACGCCGATGTCCTTTGAACAAGCCAAAGGTTCTCTGCTCGATTATATCGATAAAATGCCGCTCGAATGGGGTGATTGATGTTTAGTGGAAAAGGTTAACTTGGGCAGAAAAGAGTGCTCTGCTCCAATGAGGTGAGCCGGACGGGCCTCCGCTAGCCCACGCCGCACAAGGCGTTGCACCTGACGGCGGCGGCATGTAGGCTTTTCAGGGTTCAACGTCTCACGGGCCGCCGCGGCAGGTGAACTTTTGCGTTCGCTGCACAAAACCGAGACGCTCCATGGGCTACCTCATCACGGCTCACGTGTTCCGCGAGAAACCGGACGTCTCTCGACTCACCGGGTTGCCGAAGTCCATCGGTTATCGCGTCTACCTGCACCGTGCCGCGAACCTGTACCGCTTGGACAACTTTCGTCCCGCAAAGGTGCCGCAGTACCCGTTTCAAACCTTGCTGCCGTCGGCTGATATCCCGTTGGAACTTCCGCCAGGCTTGGAGACTCTCGAACGGCTTTACTCGCGGCTTGGCCCTTTGAATCTCGTTAACGGCTTCAAAAAGTCCTACATCAACGCCACGCAGCTGCTCAACCGGCTGCTTCAAGTGCCCGTTTTCTCATTTGCGTCGAACGACGACGATCTCGACTTCACATGTTCCGCGGCCAACGAAGCGCTCAGCCGATTGAAGTGCCGGTGCGGTGATCTTGTGATCTCCTACGATAACAAAAGGGTTCAAGTTGCGCCCCTGGTGCCCGAGGCCGAAGAGGATGAGGATCTTCTTACTGACACCGCCGCCCTGAAATCGGCGCTGCCCGAATTGGAAATTCTCCCTCGCGACACGCCGTGGAATACGCAGTTGCATTGCATCGCCATGGAAGAGTTGCAGAGGTTCTCCGGCATCAAGGAAATGATCTTGGGCTTGGGCAGCTTTGATCGGCCGGAAGACGAGTCCGAGTGGCAACTCGTCGCCTCGCGGTAAGTGCAGCGAACAAACGGATGAAGCTGACCGGGGCCGCCATCCTGGTTTCGCGCGGCATGAAGGTCTTCCAGGCGGCCCCGGCAGCTTATCCTTATCGTTCGGCGATGAGGGTGCACCGATGGACGAGGCGCTACCAACCGATGTTGTCGAGCAACTTCGCCGCGATTTCGGCAACCGCGCTGAAGCCGTCAGTGCTTTGTTGCTAGCGCGCCGCCGGCTCGGCAGTTCCGACTATATCGGCGACCGGCTGGTCCGGTGCATTGTGTTCACGGCTCACGGAGACGAGACGCGGGTGCCGTTGTTGATCGAGCTGGAACGGCAAGACTTCCGGGATCTCATCATGGCGGCGGAGTACGACGCGATCGGAATGCGTCGCCTGTGGGACTTCAACCGCCCGTTCCGGAGCGCACACATCGCCGAACTAGGCGAGGCACCTGACCTGCCCTATAGGCTGATTCCGGGTTCAGCGTCCATGGGCCGCGGCGGCTGAGCTGGGTCGTTATGCGGCTTGACGAATTGACGTACTATGGAACTGCCTCTCGGAATCACTGGTCAGCAGGGTCGCAACGATCCAGCACCGGAATTGCCTTTTACCGACTTGAAGGCGTTTCGTTCCCATTGTCATCATGCGGCACAAGTAAACGGCGCGACGGTTCAGATGATTCGAGATCCGTTTGAGGGCGGCAGCCCAAGCAACTATGCAGTAGCTCGCATCCAATTTTCCGATAATGTGGTGCTGGTGCTTGTCAACCAGGTTCGTCCGATAATTGCGTTTGCAAAATCCTCATCGGTTGAGTGGCAGGTTACATTCGAGTACATTGATTGTCCGAAATTGGCGGATGCATTCCTTGAAGTCGGCGAATACACTGTTGCTGCCGGCGAAGAATTGAGTCGTCCGCTGCTTCGAGAGATGTGCGAAAACCTGTCGCCGAGAGAAAAGCAGTGCGTGCGCTACTATCGACCGGCGAGAGTCGGCGATGTGATTTTCAATTACTGGGATTAACAGGGCTCAGCGTCTGGTGAATACGCCGCAAAAAAACCGATGAAGCTGACCGGGGCGCCATACTAGTTTCGCGCGGCATGAAGGTTTTGCAGGCGGCCCTGGCAGATGATCCTTATCGTTCGGCGGCAGGAGGGGCGAACCTATGCGGTTGTCTTTGCTCTTTACTTTGTTCCTTGCAGCGATCGCGGGGTGCAGTCAGTCCACCACCACGCAAACTGCACCTGCAAATGGTCCCAAGCCGGAGGGTCGGATGGTCATCAAGCCCGGCGGCGTCTATTCATGCAAGAGCGGCGATGGCGACTTTAGCATCGTCAAAGTGCTTGTCTTTAAAGATGGTGCCGTTCACGCCTGCTTGCACGAGAACCGCTTCAAGGAGCGGCCGACCACCATGGACCCGAAGGAGCTACAAGTCGCCATCGGGCACGTACCGCTCGCCGAGGATGGATTCCGCAATTGGGAGCCAGTATTGTTGCTGGAGCAGCCTGTCACCGACGATGAATTGGAAGGGTATCGTATCTGGCGAGATCATAGCAAGAGCCGTTGAGTGATAGTTCGGCGGCGCGTCCCCGAAGTTGAAAATCCAACAACAAGAAGCCACAGCGGTAGAATGTCGGGGCGTGAAACACAAGCGAGTCGCAGCGGTCCACACGAGCCCGTGTCGCGCCGCCGAACAAATCGCTCAAGCTGACCGCCGCCACAACGTCGGGGTGTGGAACCAAAGTCTTCTTAGGCGGCGGCAGCTTAGCTCAATCGTTCGGCGGCGGAGGGCGCGGCGGTGGAATGGTACGAGCCGGCCGAACCGACGCCCCGCCAGCAGTGCCCGTGCTGCGGTTACGTCACCCTGCCCGAGCGGGGCATGAGCCTAATCTGCAAGGTGTGCTTCTGGGAGGACGACGCCTTCGTCGGCGACCTGACGGACGAGCCGTCCGTGTGCAACCACATGACGTTGCGGCAGGGGCGGGCCAACTTCGCGTCGTTCGGGGCGTGTGACCGCGAGATGCTCAAGCACGTGGTTCCAGTCGCCGAGCGGGCGCGGTACGATCAGCGCTCGCTGCCGCCGGGGTAGCCCGGACGCCGGACCAGGCGCTGCTGCCGACCGGCAGGTCATGTAGGCTTTCTTAGGTTCGTAGCTCACTCGGCCCCCGCCGCTGCTGAGCTGGGTCGTTCGGCCGTCGTAGCTGGTGGGTGTGCTCATGAAGGCGATCCGTTTACATAATCGCGGTGGGCCGGAGAGGTTCGCGTACGAGGACGCGCCCCAGCCTCGGCCCCGCGACGGCGAGGTGCTGGTCCGGGTACATGGTGCGGCCGTGACCCCAACCGAATTAGCGTGGCCGTCGACGTGGGCGACGCCGACGGGCGAGCCGCGGTTCCCGATCATTCCGGGGCACGAGTTTTCGGGGGAGGTTGTTGTCGTTGGCGACGGGGTCACCGATGTTGCTGTGGGCAACCTTGTCTACGGACTCAATGACTGGTTCCGCGACGGTGCACTGGCCGAGTATTGCGTGGCCCGCGCGACTGAGGTGGCTCCGAAGCCGCATTCCGTTGATTGCCTTGCCGCGGCTGCAACGCCGATCTCAGCGCTGACGGCCTGGCAAGGACTTATCGACCGGGCCCACCTCGCAGCCGGGGATCGCGTGCTGGTCCACGGCGCGGCGGGCGCCGTTGGCATCTTCGCCGTACAACTAGCCCGCTGGTGCGGGGCAACCGTGATTGGCACGGCCTCGGCGCATAACGTGGCGTTCGTGCGCGACCTCGGCGCGGTCGAGGTGATCGACTACCGAGCTGTGCGGTTCGAGCAAGTCGCCCGGGACATTGACGTTGTGTTCGATACGGTGGGGGGTGACACGTTGGATCGATCTTGGGGTGTTCTGAAGTCGGGCGGCCGCCTCCTCACCATCGCGTCTTCCGTTGAAGGCACTCCCGACCCCCGCCAGCGTGAAGCGTTCTTTATCGTGCGGCCGGATCGCCAGCAGCTCATCGAGATCGGCCGACTGATCGACGCTGGACATCTTCGGCCGATCGTCGATTGCACGTTTCCCCTTGCCCGAGCGCGTGAGGCGTTCGAGCACAAGCCCGTACGCGGCAAGGTCGTTCTCAGCGTGGCTGACAGCCAGGACGCACGGTAGTTCGCAGTCGGGCAATCGAGGTCGGGCCGAAACGGGCTCTGCAGCGGACGGCGGGGCATGTCGGCTTTCTTGAGTTCATAGCTCACTCGGCCCCCGCCGCTGCTGAGCTTGGTCGTTCGGCGGCGGAGGGCGCGAGGGTGGGGCAAGTCACGCAGATACCGCTGCCCGGCGACTCCGGCCGCACACCCACCGGGGCGATGCAGTTCCAGGACGACTGGCCCGGCCTATTCGTCCGCGGGGACTCGGCGGTGGCGGTCCTGCTCGCCATCCGCCGGCTTCAGGCATTCCTCCGCGAGTGCCCCGACCTGGAGGTGGCGTCGGCGCTGTCGGTTTTGGGGTCGCTGGCCGACACCATCGACCGGGACGTGATCGTCCGGCACGGGTAGCGCAGACGCCGAACCAGGCGCTGCAGCAGACAGGGGGGCACGATTGGTTTCTGCGACCCATAGCCTCCTCAGCCCCCGCGGCTGCTGAGCTGTGTGGTTCGCTGCTAAACGCAATGGGTACGAAATGGAATCTGATCGGCGGTGGCTAATCACTGAGCCGCTTGATCCTGTCGCCAGGAAAGGGATGGTCTATGCGCTGAATCTTGTCGTCTTGCGCACACACGACCTCGAACGATCGCGGCGGTTCTATGAAGCAATCGGGCTGAAGTTTCAATTGACTATCTATGGCCATGCCGCGCAAACCATGCACGGCCCCGTCCCTCTAGATGCTCCGTAGGTGTTGGATGTGAAGCGAGAGGGGATACCGCCGCCGCACACGTATCTTGAGATCAGTACGTTGAGCAAGGATGAAGCGATCCCACGGCAGCAAATCGGCTTCTTTGTCGGCTCGGTTGATGCGGCGGTCGAAGCCGCAGTTGAGGCCGGCGGCACGTTGCTCACAAAACCTGCGAAATGGCCATACGGCTGGCGCGCCGCGGTGGCTGATCCGGATGGGCATCGGGTAGAATTGTCAGAAGACCCGTTTGGGCGTCTCACTGGGGACTACCCGAGTTAGCGGTGCTGGCTGAAAGTCCGCAGCGAACCAACGGATGAAGCTGACCGGGGCCGCCATCCTGATTTCGCGCGGCATGAAGGTCTTGCACGCGGTCCCGGCAGCTTATCATTATCGTAATGCCGCTAGAGGAACGAATGTGCCATGCGTCAAACTTCCGGCTACGCTATCGTCCGAATGCCGACGAGTTTGGTCGAGGCCTACGATGAGTGGATGCGCACGCACAAAGCGGCCGGGTTCGTCCAGCAACTTTGTGAAAAGCTGAAGCCACTGCCGCGGTCAGCCTATCGTGGCACCTCGCGATTTCCATTGATGCCGTTTCCGACGACCGACTCGGATGTTATTCGTGCATTCGAGGAGTCCGGATGTGACATGCGAACAGAGCAAGCAGCAAGACGCCGCTTCATTGAAATCCTTGGGCCCGACGTTCCCGAGAAGGACTTCGACGACCATCTGTTGGCCGAGCATTCGGCGGCGAGGGAGGTTTTCTCGCTCCTTGTTTCTCCGAATGAGTACGAGATTGTCCAGGTAGCGCGCGAGCCATTTATCGCGAACGCAGACACGCTGGGCTTCGATATCGGGTACTGGGGGGGGCGATCATTACTCGATCATCTGCGATTCAGCGGTGCGCCCACTTTGGCATCCGCCGCAACCAGAGTGCTTTGACGATTTGGCACGGCAGCTTAAGATGGTCAATGAATCGTTCCTGCTCCCGAGCGCCGAGACCGCCGTTGATTTTCGCTCTTGGTATCGGGCGCAGTCTTGGTCTGAAACCGAATCTCGCCCAGACGAGTTTTGCATCATTCAAGTGAACAAGCCGCGACCGTGAAGCGGGCACGCGGCATCACAAACGGATGAAGCTGACCGGGGCCGCCATCCTGATTTCGCGCGAAGGTTTTAAAGGCGGCCCCGCCAGCTTATCCTTGGTCGTTCGGCCGCGGAGGGCTTCGGGCGGTGGCGATCCCTGACGATGAACTGGCGGCCGCGCTCCGCACCCTGTTGCGGATGACCTCCGGATTCTACGTCGGGTTCGCCGGGATGCTGGAGGTCGGTCAGCTCGAGAACTTGAACTTCTGGGTGGAGTTCAAGGACCACACCGGCCGCGAGCTATGGTACAAGGACGACATCCCGCTGGAGGAGGCCATCGGGCACTTTCTCCGCATCCGCCGCGAGCGAGAGTTGGGGTACGACATTGAGATGGATTTGGCCCCTGAGCTGGGGCACATCGGCCCTCGCAGGCTCCCGATCACCGCACCAGACGCTGCAGCAGACGGCGGGGGCATGTAGGTTTTCTGAAGTTCGTAGCTCACTCGGCCCCCCACCGCTGTTGAGCTTTATTGTTCGGAGATCGGAGATTGGCAGTTGGAACCTGACGAACGAGCAATCCGCGAGGTGCACTCGACTTGGATCGATGCAGTCAACGCGGGCGATCTTGTCTGCTTGCTCAGCTTGATGGCGGACGATGTCGTATTTCTCAATCCGGGCCAAGTGCCGTTCGGCCAGGATGGGTTTTCTCCCGTCTTCTCAGCCGCCCACCAGCAGGCTCGGATCAATTGCATCAGTGACTTGGAAGACGTCGTGGTCGCAGGTGAAGTCGCCTATACAGTGAGCCGAGACTCGTTATCGGTGACCCCGCGCCGGCGGAGAAGCAATGCAGCTCGCCGGTCATCGTATCACGGTGTACCGCAAGCAACCCGACGGCCGTTGGCTCCTGGCCCGCGATGCCCATACGTTGTCCCGGTAACGAAGCTGAGGTCGTGAGATGTGAGACGCGTGCCGAACCAGCCGTCGCACCTGACCGCGCTGGCATCACAGCTTTTCAGGTTTCAATATCCCACCAGCCGTCACGGCAGGTGAACGGTGTCGTTGAGGGTTAGACGGACAGAAGAGGTTTCCGGGTTGGTCCTTTCGACCACTGGTGCCTTGCACGGAGATCAGCTTGGGCGCATTAGTGCTGGCAAGTTTGGGTATCATTCTCGCACTCGGCTGTTACGGGTACGTCCGGAGCCGAAGGCAGCGAGCGCTCGACGAGGCATGGGAATCGCGGCACCCTAGAGCGGTGTCTGAGTACTGCGGAAAAACGCTGCACTTTTACGAAGACTCCCATGGCAATCAGGTCGAGTACCTTGACTCCGCCGGCAACTGTTACCTGTGGTATCCTGGGAACCGGGTCGTCCTCGTGGGGCAATGGCGGTGCGACGAGTCGCGCATTTATTTTCGGTACGGCTACAACACGTACAACCCGGTGACGGGTATAACCGGTGGGCGCTGGGAACCATGTCTCATCGCTCAATGGTCGGCGTCGATCATCGAGGCTGTTCCCGGTGACATTCTCGGACTCGGGCACCGCCTTCCGTTCGTCCTGAAGTCGCGTCCGGCCATTCGCTCCATCCGCGACCTAGCGGCGTCCGGCCGGCAGCAGTAGGCCAAACCAGGAACTTCCTCTGGTGTTTGGAGCAAGCTCATCGGTCCCTCGATCGTCCGGCTAACAAATCGGGCCGAGCGCAAGGCTCGCAGCCAGCAATGGAACGGGCATCAACGCCGAACGCACTTGATAACATAGAGCCATCCGCCTTGAAGGTCCTGGCGCAGTGGGCCAGAATCCCTGGAAGGGGACAGAACCAGGCGCGGCAGCAGACCAGTGGCAGTCCCGCCGGGCCGTGCTGAGCTGCAAGGCGGAAAAGGAGACATTCATGTATGCGTAAGAGTTCAATAAAGATGAATGTCCCCTTTTTGCCCTTTTGAGGTAGGTCGAGATGGCGGACTTTCAGCGGATCGATGTAATCGATTCCCATACGGGAGGTGAGCCGACCCGCGTCATCATCGCCGGCGCCCCCGACATCGGCGGCGGAAACATGGCGGAACGGCGCGATCGGCTGCGCCAGCGTTTCGATTGGTTGCGCTCGACCGTGGTAAACGAGCCGCGCGGGTCCGATGTGCTTGTCGGCGCTTTGCTCGTCGAACCGGTGGATCCAGCTTGCGCCACGGGCGTCATCTTCTTCAACAACGTCGGTATGCTCGGGATGTGCGGCCACGGGACGATCGGCGTGGCGCAAACGCTCTTGCATCTCGGCCGCATCGGATGGGGCCAACACGAGTTCGAAACACCGGTTGGCCGGGTATTAGTCATCTGCGGCGACGATCAGCGCATCACTTTCGAGAACGTGCCCAGCTTTCTTTTGGCGAAAAGCGTAACCATTGAGGTCGCCGGCATCGGCCGGGTAGTCGGCGACATTGCTTGGGGCGGCAATTGGTTTTTCCTCGTCCATGAATCGTGCGGCGGCCTCCAACTCGCGAATGTCGAAGCGCTGACCGACCGGACTCGGCGCATTCGGCAGGCACTCGAACGTGACGGCATCACAGGGACGAACCGCCAGCCAATCGATCATATCGAGTTGTTCGGGCCACCGAGCGATCCCGCGAACGACAGCCGAAATTTCGTCCTCTGTCCCGGCATGGCGTACGACCGTTCGCCATGCGGCACCGGCACCAGTGCGAAGCTGGCATGCCTACATGCCGACGGCAAGTTGCGGGAAGGACAGGTCTGGCGGCAAGAGAGCATTATCGGGAGCGTCTTCGAAGGAACCTTCCGGTTAGAGGGCGACCGCTTCCTTCCGCGAATCACCAGTTCGGCGTTCATCTGCGCGGAAACGACATTGCTTCTCGATGCAGCCGACCCTTTTCGCACGGGGATTCGCTCATGAACGCGGTCCCTTCGGTCGCCATCGTGGGCGGCGGCGTCATCGGCGCGGCGTGTGCCTACTACCTGGCTAGAACGGGATGGCGCGTGACGATCATCGACCAAGGGCAATTCGGCCGTGGTTGTTCGCACGGCAATTGCGGCTACGTTTGCCCCAGCCACGTATTGCCTTTGGCGGCTCCGGGGGCGGTGGGCGCCGCGCTGCGGTCCTTGTTCACGCGGAACTCGCCGTTCTCGATCAAGCCGCGATTGAGCGTCGGCCTGTGGAGCTGGCTCTACCGCTTCGCCCGGCGCTGCAACAGGCACGACATGCTCGATGCCGGGCACGCGATTCAAGCACTGCTGAACTCGTCGCGGCGGCTGTACGACGAACTGATCCAAACTGAATCGCTCAAATGTGAATGGGAAGTGCGCGGGCTGCTCTTCGTTTTTCGAAACGCCAAGGCGATGGCGCACTACGCCGAGACCGACAAGTTGCTCGCCGATGAGTTCAACTTGAAGGCGGATCGCTTCGACGGCGAGTCCATGATCGAATTAGAACCGGCGTTGAAGTCCGGACTTGCGGGCGGCTTCCTGTATCGGTCCGACGCGCACTTGCGGCCCGATCGACTGATGACCGCGTGGCGAAGCGTGCTTGAACGCCTGGGAGTCGTCGTTCGCGAGGAAACAGCGGTTACCGCCTTTCGTCATGAGAATGGCCAAGCCCGGGCGGCTGTCACGTCTCGTGGAGAAGTCGTAGCCGATGCGTTCGTCGTGGCGACCGGCGCTTGGACGCCGCTGTTGAAGCATTCGCTCGGCTGCCGCGTGCCGATCCAGCCGGGCAAGGGGTATTCCATCACGATGTCTCGGCCGGAGCGCTGCCCGAAGTTGCCGTTGATTTTCGAAGAGCATCGCGTGGCAGTCACGCCGATGCAGTCGGGGTATCGCATTGGCTCTATGATGGAGTTTGCCGGTTACGATACCAGTCTAAAGCCCCGCCGACTCGACATGCTGCGGCAGGGCGCTGCGCACTATCTGCACGAACCGCTTGGCGAACGGACCGAAGAAAGCTGGTACGGTTGGCGGCCGATGACTTTCGACAGCAAACCCATCATCGATCGCAGTCCGGCTTTCTCGAACGTGATGATCGCCGCCGGGCATAACATGCTAGGCCTGTCAATGGCTCCCGCGACAGGCCGTTTGGTTGCCGAGATGCTGAACCGGCAGCCGCCCCACATTGATCCGTTGCCCTACTCGGTCGCCCGGTTTCGTTGAAAGATGCAGCGGTCGTTCCGCAGGCTGCTCGATGATCTTAAGCTAGTGCTCTGTCACACTTAAATTTAGGGTCGGATCAAAGTAGCCGCGTCGCTCCGCGACGCGAGACTCCGGTTGCGGAGCGACCGGGCTACAGCGGTTGTGCTCGAGGAGAATAAAGGGGACATTCATGTTTTTGCGTAAGAGTTCGATAAAGATGAATGTCCCTTTTCGCCCTCCAAACCTCGTTGGCCGCGACGCGAAGGCTTTGCGGAGCGGAGCGTTTGCCTGCCGAAAGCTTTCCGCTGCGCAAAGCCTCCGCGTCGCGGCTAGCAACTAGCCGTCGCAAAACATCAGATACAATCGTATTAGGAGGCACGACCATGACTTCACTCGCGACCGTGGTTCACAGCGACCCCGACATTTTGGGCGGTGCGCCGGTGTTTGTCGGCACTCGGGTTCCCGTTCGCGCACTCACGGACTACCTTGGCGGGGGGCAGCCGTTGTCCGAGTTCTTGGAAGATTTTCCCACAGTCACTCGCGAACAAGCGGTGGCGGCTCTGCAACAAGCAGCCCAATCTCTGGTGATCGATGCGCGTTCTGCTTGATGAGTGTGTGCCCAAGCGGCTTGGACGTGAAGTGATCGGGCATGCCGTTCGGACAGTGCCGCAGGAAGGTTGGTCTGGCAAGAAGAACGGCGTTCTTCTGGGTCTAATGTCCGCAGCCGGCTTCGAGGTGTTGCTAACCGTCGATCAGGGAATTCGGCACCAGCAAAACCTACAGGCCGCTGGAGTGGCGGTTGTGGTGATGTTCGGGGCCAGCAATCAACTTGCGGACTTGAGGCCCCTGGTGCCAAATGTTTTATTGGCCTTGGAAACGGTGAAGCCAGGCGTTGTTGTAGAAGTCCGCGACTAGCGTGCGAGATGTCAGGTGCTGGATGGATTAGCCGTTGGGCTGGCGCGATAATACGTCTAATCGGGATAAATAGCACAGCCAGCGAGTTGCATGTGAATGCACACTCATTCTTGCTCAGCTACTAGAGGCGGACGGTTAGATGTTTTCGCCGTACGAAGGGATGAATGATTCCTGGCATGAGCAACGCCAACGAGGCGCTGTTGCATCCCGGCGGCGTCGGTCCGCTATTCTCCGTATCGTGGCGCTCGCAGTCGCCACGTCCATCGGCGCCGGCGTCGGGGCAAGTATTGCCGATGGGTCGATCGAGTACGCCCCGGCTCGTATCGGCGGCGGCTTGGTTATCGGGTCGGTGTTTGCTGGTCTGTTCCTAGCAAATTTTCTGGTAAGGGCCACATCCCGCGCGGTGCGGCCGGAGGTCACCGGACAGCCGGCCGCTTTGGAAATCGGTTGGCTGCTTGCGATCATGCCTGTCGCCGGCGCGTTGGTCGGTGCTCCGGTGGGTGCGGCCAAAGGACTGGGGCAGGGACCAAGAGATTCGCTGGAGGCATATATCGGCGGGTTGATTGGATCCGCGATGGTTGTCGTAGCAAGGTCGGGTGGTGGGCGTGGAAGCGGCGCCGGTGAAACTGAACTAGGCCGTGCAGTAGACCGCGAGGGGTGCCGGCTTCTTGCTGAAATCGGTGGTTTGCTCGACAGAAGGACGGAATAGGGAACAAGGAGCCAAATCATGACCGATGCCGAGCTTTTTGACCGTTTTGTGACGATGAATGGAATGGGAACTCGGTTTGAGCCAAAAGGGAGAAAGACTTTTGAGCATTGGGATACAAACACATTGCCAACCCGATGCTCCAAGGCAGGATCGCGGCAGTCTGCCGCCAAGCCGGTTTCGAGCCACGGTGATCTGTACGCCCGAGCAATTACTGGAGGCCAGAGATGATTCCGAACCCAACTGATGAGATCCGAGGGGCCCGTCGCGAGTTGGCCGCGCGGCTCGGCAACGACATTCATCTGATCGCGGAAGAGACGCGGCGGCGTCAACAAGAATCGGGTCGGGTGTACGTGTCGCTCCCGGCGTGGCCTCCGCAGCCGGAGGCCACGCGGCCCCAGGAAGTTCCTCTGGCGTTGATGTTGACGGAAATTGATTGACCCTTTCGCGCGCTTCGCTCGGCGTTTCTTTCCGCGCACACACGCAGGGTGCTTTTTTTAAAACCCATCGCAGTTTGCTCCTGGGTTGGTCGGGTTCGATCAAGGAGTCGCAATCATGACTAATGCGGATCGCTACGTGAAAATCGTGGAGTGGTCGGATGAAGATGGAGTTTTCGTCGGTCAGTGTCCCGGAGTGATCGGGCGGTGCTGTCACGGAGTGGATGAAGTGGAGGTGTACCGGGAATTGTGCGCGATCGTCTCCGAGTGGTTGGAGTTGGCCGACCAAGAAGGCGCCCCCCTTCCACCGCCGACCGCCGGTCGTGGGTTTGCCGAGAAAATCGCCGAACAGTTTGCTTAATGTCGTTCCGCTGCGAAGGGTGTTGCGCATGGGAAACCGCCGGGCGAGGGAGTTCATGCTCCAGCAAGCAGAGGACGCCAATTGGGATAGGGTCCACACCGAGCCGCGGTCGCTCGATGACGACGCCAGAGCCCGCGGCATAGGCCAACGGCGGCTGCAACTGGCCGTCGTCCCGTCATTTGAGCCGGCAGCGGTGTGGGAAGTCCGGCAGGGCCAAGAATGGCAGTTGATTCGCCTGCGGGTCGTCGGGACGGACCCGGAAGTGCTGGTGGTCGGGCACGAGATCGTGCCTTTCGCATCGGCCGCGTTGTCGGCGTACTTCGAGCGGGTGTCGGCCATTTATCTGCCCCTTCGCCCCGATGCAGGCGGGTGTGGTGGGGCGGACGGCACAATATACGAGTTCGCGGTGTTCGGGGATGGATTCTCCGGGTGGCGATTCCGGTGGTGGTCATCTTGGCCCGAGCAGTGGCGGCCACTGGTGGATCTGGCCGACGAGATGCTCAGGGCGTTCGCTGCGGCAGCGGGAGCAGTCGCCACCGCAGGAATTTCCCCTAGCGTTGATGTTAAGGGAAGTTGAATGAACCTTGCGCGCTTCGCCCTCCGCGTCCCCTCGCGCGGCGTTTTTTGAAAGCCGCATCATCAAGCTATTACGTGATGCGCAGTCTCTCCCGGGCCCCGGCGGCTAAGCGGCTTGCTAAGTCCTTCGGCTTTTCGAGGCTCAAATGTCCGACGATATTGCTCCTCCACACAATGACCTGCCACCGCTGTCTCGCGCGGACCTCAAAGCGTTGTTCGATTTCTTGGATCGACCCAACCCTGATCCATGCACCCACACGTTCAAGGAATGCGCTGCTTTTCTCCAAAGCCGAAATCTACCTCTGAAAAACACGTTAGAATGGCTGCAGGAGAATGGGGCCTACTGTGATTGTGAAGTCATTTTCAATACAGACGCACAGTGGGGAGAATGGGCGGGACGTTTCCCATCGGAAAATGAGTAGCCGTCGGGCAAGGGGCTGCCGCTCATTTGCACGCCCAAAGAACTCATGGGAGTCTGAGTCATTTGACCACGGATAACACAGATTTCACGGATAGGAACCAACAAGGCGCAGTTGAAAACAATTCTTATCCGTTCGATCCGTGTTGTGCGTGGTTAGGATTCTTTATTCGACCTTTGAGGCATGGCAAGCTGCCGGTTCCCGTCATTACCCGGTAGTTACGCTGCTCGCCTCGCCTGACAAACGCTCCGATGCGCAAAGTCTTTGCGTTGGGGCTAACGGATTGTCACTCAACGGCCTGGCTCGATGAGCTATGTCATTCCCGAACAGAGGAGAGTGGATGGCAACGCAAGAAGACACCCTGAATTTCGTCCGGTCCCTCGTCTGGAGCGGCGAGTTTGACGAAGCAGAGGTTGCCTTACACATCTACAAACGTTTGAACAGCGAGGTTGACAAGGGTTGGCTGCTCGATGCAATCCAACGCGAATTTCAGTCCAAACGGAAGGCGGAAGAGACTTGGCCGAAGGTGACTGACTTCGATCGCTTGGACCGGGCATTCACACTATTGGACGCACAAGGAATCATCGCTCTGCACAGGGCCGGCTTCACGCAATCGGACGGATTCGAAGATGTCGACGACGCGTACACCGACGCCGGCGGCAAGAAATCCGAATACAAGGGCTATTGCTTCTATACGGAGCAAGACCAAGAAGGCGCTGGACGCAACCGGCCTGTACATCGCTTTCGGACACTTCTCGGGAATAGAGGCGAAGGCCGTCAAGGTCGGACAAATGCTGCGTGCCGCCTTGGAGCGAAAAGGGTTCAACGTGGACTGGGACGGGACGATCAAGACGAGGGTCTATGTCAAGGATTTTCGCTGGCAGCGACGCAGTCCGAGTTAGCGCCGCCGGACCAGGCGATGCATCTGCCCCGGCCAGCACATAAACTGCTTCGTGGTGCGTAGTTCACCGAGAGGCCCCGCGGGTGGGCTCGTTAGGCATGTAACAAAAGGCGTCACCGAGATGGATTCCTCTGCTTTCCTGAACCGAATCGACGAATTGCTTGTCCCATCAGACTACAGCAAAAAGCTCGTCGAAAACGTCCCCGACAATTGGAGGTTCTATTGTAAAGGCGCATACATCTTCACGGCGGTCCCCTACGGCAGCGTGCCCACGAGCGATTATAGCAATACCTACGTGAAGACCGAAATCCGCAAGCGCCTGTTCGCTTTCCCTTTCTTTGCTGAGAAGGGGTTGTTTCTACTTTACTATGGACCAGTTGCCGACTGGCAGCGTCATCGGGAACTCCACAAAGTAGACAAGACAGCGCTCCGCCCAATCATCATGCAGTCGATTCACTACGTCGATCCTGAAACGGGCGACAACTACAACAGTCGAACGGCTTGGGGCCCGATCAAGTTCGGCTTTTGCCGCAAAGTCATCGAGAAAATCGAGCGCTTTTGCGCGGAAGTCAGGCAACAAAGTATGCCACCGGGCAAACCGTAACCAACGGCGAACAATAGCTGAAGCTAACTCATTTCGTCTTCGTATTTGGCGCGGCAGAGGAGTTCCTGATGGCGCAAGGCTTCTATACCTTCCTGTTCGGGGACAACCGCATCGCGACGGCGAGCAGCGGCGTTAGCAAGTATGACCACACCTTCGGCGGGCCGCACGATCGCAAGGGAACATCTCGACAGGATTGCTGTGGCATCCTGATCCACCTGCTCCATCGCTTCGACCTTACGGATCCCGCCATCCCGGTCGCCATCCCGGGCGTTCGGTGGCTGCCCCTTTACTACTGCTTCGACTTCCGGGCTAACTACCTCGGCTATCGCCTGATCTCCGACGAACAACTGATGACATTCTTCCCGACCGACGATCCGAACGTTTCCAAAGAGGAGTCGTGGCCCGACGACGAGGGCTACCCGCTAGAATTCCCTAAGTCCGCCATCAAGGTCGCTGCCTACGACTACGATCCCACTAGCTTGGACGACGCCTACAATTGGGCAGGCGTATTCGGCATTGGTCAGCACTCCCAGGGCGACGAAATGGCCGCGAGGAAGCGTGTGGCCAACTTGATAGACGGCCTTGGGCTTAGTATTCCAAAGACGGATGCGGATTTCGAGCGTGCGCTTTCCAGTCCGTTCGGACAGGGAAAGCCGGACGATTCCTGCCTAAACCCGGAGTGCTCCAACCGGACCAAGCGTGGGCAGTTGACTACGATCGCGTTGGTGCCGGCGGAACCGGTCAAGGGCATCCACACGTTCGGGCGGTGGGGCGGCGGTGTGCAGTTAATCGTCCAGATCTGCCCGAGGTGCTATACCATCCGCGTCAGCAACGAATGCGACTGAGCAGGGTCAGCGGAACTTAGCGATAAAGCAAGGAGGTCGCCAAAGCGACGTATGGCCCAGACGGGTATAGTCGCTTCTGCCTACTGATGTTGCAAACACGCGGACGTAATCGCACTCGTCTTGGCCAATTTCGTTTTGAGCGCCCCTAAGCTAGTATGTGGAATAATTGACGTGTAGGGTTAGCCGCGACGGCGTGCGGAGCGTAATGAGAGATTGCGCTCCGCACACCGTCGCGGCTAAAGTCGTCAGCCGGAAGCTTACGCTGCTCGGCTCGCCTAACGAAGCGCTTTGTTTCGAGAAGTTAAGGAGACCCTTCTGGAAATATTTCCAGAAGGGACTTTCCAATTAAATCGTGGGAAAACGTGCGATGACTTTTCAAACTTCGGTGTCGCTAGCGTCTTGCTTATGGGTTGTTCAAACGAACGACGCTCAATTGCCCGTCATTCTGATGGTCAACCTTCCGGAAATATTTCCGGAAGGTCAAACCCGAAAAAATCGTGGGAAAACGAACAGTGAGTGTCAGAGCCATGACTGTTATGTTAGTGAGCGAAAGTGAGCGCCTCTGAGCGCTGCCCCTCCATATGAATTGCAAGTAATTCAGCGTGAACGGTCCTTACAGGACCGATCAGGTGTTCGATGCCGTAACCCAGGCCTTCGCCCCTTTCAGGGACTACGGCCTGGGCTGACAGAACGAGCCTTTCAGGCTCGAAATCAAAAGCACACTCAACGTGTGTATAACGCTAAGGCCGGGAGGCCTGTTCCCACCACAGAGAAAGGCTATCGGTTAATATTCTGGAAATATTTCCAGAAGGCACTTTGCGACAATATCGTGGGAAAACGCGTTCGAATTCGGAACGCGGAATTAAGACACAAATAAGAAAGCCGCTGCCGAATAGCGCCTTCTGAATAGAACCGCGATGATCATTTCCTGTTCGACGCTTCAGAGTCCTTGCGAGCCGAAAGTGATTGAATCGAATAACAAAGGGTTAAACCGTTTGAATGCTGTTTACTTCGTTCGGGGCGTTTCATGAACTCTGCTTATACCATCCGCAACTTGGATTCCATCTATAGCCCGGCGCTGGTTTTCTACAAAGATTTGATTCGTTCGAACATCGCGGAAATCGTCCGGATCGCCAATGGACCGGCGGGGTTGCGGCCGCATGTCAAAACGCACAAAACCCGTGAGATTGTACGCTTGGAAATTGATGCGGGAATCACCAAGCATAAGTGCGCGACGCTCGCCGAGGCGGAGATGCTCGCTCAAGCGGGCGCTTTGGACGTGTTGATCGCCTATCCCATTGTCGGGCCCAATGGCAAGCGCTTGGCCGCGTTGATGATGAAGTATCCAACCACTCGTTTTTCGGCGCTGGTTGACCATCCGCAAGCGCTGACAATGTTGGGCCAAATAATGGCCGCCGAAGGTCTCACGCTCGATGCGCTCATCGATCTGAACGTAGGCCAGCATCGAACGGGTATCGAACCGGGCGACGAGGCGCGGGCCCTCTATCGGCAATTAGCCACGACTCCTGGCCTTCGGACGGATGGTTTTCACGTCTATGACGGACATAATCATCAGGAAAGCGAGAGCGAGCGCAAGCGTCGATTGACGCGCTGCTGGCGCCTGTGTTGGCGTTGCGACATGGGCTCGAAGCAGAAGGGATCCCTGTCCCACGTCTGGTATGCGGAGGCACTCCGACGTTCACTCTCTGGGCGAAACAGCGCTTGCCGGGCTTGGAACTATCACCGGGCACGTTTGTGCTGCAAGACCATGGATATGGCTCAAAGTTTGCCGACCTGCGTGGGCTGACCGCGGCAGCGCTATTGGTGACGCGGGTGATTTCGCGCCCGTCACCGAATCGGGTAACGCTCGATCTCGGATATAAAGCCGTGGCGAGCGATCCCCCGGCGGGCAAGCGCTGCATACTCTTGAACGTCGCCGAATACACGATCGTTTTGCAAAACGAAGAACATCTGGTGATCGAGACGCCCGGGCGCAGCGATCTGCGCCTGGCGACGTCGTGTTTGCCATGCCAACACACATCTGCCCGACTTGTGCCATGCACCAGCGCGCCTATGTGGTAGAGAAAGAAATGGTGCAGGAGACTTGGGACATCGCAGGTCGGGATCGGTTTATCAGCGTTTAATAGTGTGAGACTTGGATTAATTTGATGAAGTCTTTCAGAGCCACGACGGGTTAAACGCTCGTTACCAGGCTCTGCCTGGTAACGAGGGTGAACGGTCCTTACAGGACCGAATCATACGAATCGTTGCACACCCAGGCCTACGTCCCTTTCAGGGACTTCGGCCTGGGCTGACAGAAAGAGCCTTTCAGGCTCGAGTTAAACGCTCGTTACCAGGCTCTGCCTGGTAACGAGGGTGAACGGTCCTTACAGGACCGAATCATACGAATCGTTCGCACCCAGGCCTACGTCCCTTTCAGGGACTTCGGCCTGGGCTGACAGAAAGAGCCTTTCAGGCTCGAGTTAAACGCTTGTTACCAGGCTCTGCCTGGTAACGAGGGTGAACGGTCCTTAAAGGACCGAATCATGCGAATCGTTGCACACCCAGGCCTACGTCCCTTTCAGGGACTTCGGCCTGGGCTGACAGAAAGAGCCTTTCAGGCTCGAATTCAGAAAGCACACTTGACTCGTGTGTAAAAGAGAGTGAGGCCACGACTCCCTTACACTCGCGGCCCTGATCACACGTGAACCAACATGCTGACGCCTTGAATCGCTTCTCTCAAGGCGGCGGAATCGACTGGTTTGACCAGATGATAATCGAAGCCGGCTTCGCGCGAGCGACGCCGGTCTTCTTCCTGGCCCCAACCGGTTTGGGCGATCAGCGTGAGCGGCTTTAGTTCGGGAAGAACTGCCAGCGCTTTGGCCAGCTCGTACCCGCTCATGCCCGGCATCCCGATATCCAGTAACGCGATAGCGGGCTTGAAGCGTTTAGCGAGTTCCAAGGCGCTCGGCCCATCGTGAGCGGTTTGCACCGTGTGCCCCTGCAACTCCAGCAACAGGGCCATGCTCTCGGCTGAATCTTTGTTGTCGTCGGCTACCATGATGCGGAACATGGCGCCCGCAGCAGCAGGCGCCGGAAGGCCAGGCGCCGGTTGAGGCGGCTTCACTTCCGCCGCCAGTGGAAGATGAACCGTAAAGCGGCTTCCTTTGCCGATGCCCTCGCTCGCGACGGAAATCGTTCCTTCATGCAGTTCAACCAGGGCTTTTACCAGGGTTAGACCGATGCCGAGGCCTCCCTGAGCCCTATCGATCGAGCTGTTTACTTGCGTGAAGAGATCGAAGATGCGCGGGAGCATTTCGGGCGGGATGCCGACGCCGCTGTCGCGAATTTCAATCACCGCTTCATTGTCGATCACTTGGACGGTCAGCCAGATATGTCCTCGTTCTTTCGTATACTTCGCGGCGTTATTGAGCAGATTGGAGATAACCTGCGACATACGGGTTTCGTCGGCATTGATCCAGATTTTTTCTTCGGGGATGGAAACGCTCAACTCGTGCCCTGCCGCTTCGATCAACGGCTGACTGGTCTCCACGGTGCGCTCGACGATCGATCGGATTTCGAGCGGCCTACGGTGGAGCTCGATGCGGCCGCGGGTAATCCGCGAGACGTCGAGCAGATCGTCCACCAACCTTGTCAGCTGCGCCAACTGGCGGTCGATGATGTCGCGTGCCCATACCAGATCGGCCGGCATGCGCGCCCGCAAGAACTCGACCGCATTGCGGATGGGCGCCAGTGGATTGCGAAGCTCATGCGCGAGGATGGCCAGGAATTCATCCTTGCGCCGATCGATCTGCGCCAGTTCGCCGACGCGCTGCTGCAATGCCGTTTCGAGTCGCTTGCGCTCGGTGACATCGAGAACGATTCCGAGTGAACGAATCGGCTGTCCTTGGGCATCGTAATAAAATCGGCCGTGCGACTCGACCCAATGCACCGATCCATTCGGCCAGATGATGCGATGCTGCAAGCGATACTCCGATCGCTCCGCCTTCGCCTTGCGAAAGCCCGCCTCGACGCGAGCCAGTTCTTCCGGAGGGATTCGCATTGTAAAATCGGCGTATTCACGATGCGGCCGGCCTGGCTCGTAACCGAAGATGGTCTCGTGCCAACGATTCCAGAGAATTCGGCCACTGCGGAGATCCCAATCCCATGAGCCGAGCTGCGCGGCTTCGATCACCAGGCGCAATCGTTCTTCGCTTTCTCGCAGTAGTTCTTCGGCTCGCTTATGCTCGGTCACGTCGATGGACAGACTGCCGAGCAGAAGCCGACCTGTCGTATCGTGTACCGGGAATTTATAGCTCATCCACGTGTGAGCGCCATCTCGGTGCAGGCCGTCCGTGGCTTCCTCATATTGCAGAAGGTTTCCACTTGCGAGAACTTTCTCTTCATTCTGCCGAAACTGTTTAGCAAGTCCTTCGGGAAAAACATCGAAGTCGGTTCGGCCGATCAATTCGCCAATCGGAAGGCCCGAGAGTTTCTCGCCGCTCGAATTGGCATAAAGATAGCGCCCCTGTTTGTCTTTGATGTAGACGACAAACGGGGCGGCATTCATAAACGTTTCGAAGAGTTCCTGCGTCGCGCGCAGCTCGACCAAAGCGTCCTCGGCCCGACGCCGGGCCTCATGCATGGCGCCGCTTAGAAAGGCAATCATAATGCTGACGATCAAGAAAACCATAACGGCGACTTGATCGATCGGCGTCTGTTTACGCAAGGCAAAGGCGGGCTCGAAAAAGATGAAAGGGACGGCGACGACGCTCACCAGGATCGCTAGAAGTGCCGGGTAAAAGCCGGCGTACCAGGCGGTAACAGTCGTCGCCAGAGTGAACGTGAAAAAGTAGTAATGCTCCCCGAGAATGGGATGGAGCAACGTACGCAAGACGCCGGCCAACACCACCGCAAGCAGCGCGTAGCTATAGTTTCGAGCGGGTGAATGAATTGCCTGCTGCATGCGCGATCTCCACCGTCAAGTTTTGGGATCGTCATGAAGTCATTCGGCTTGTTAGCCGGACGCGCCAGCGACGGAGAACTTAATCTTTGCTAGCGCCTCCAAGCTCGTGTGAAAGCAAAAAAACCTCACCAGCCTGAAGCGCTAGCGAAGAAGCCTTACGATCCTGAAACGCCCGGAAAGAAACTTCACAAGCTGGATGCGCCGTCGCTGGCGCGTCCGGCTAACAAAGCCGCTGTTAATTACGCCCCATAGTCGATGTTGTCCTTCACGTTGATGCCTTTTTCGAAGATGAAGTTGCGCCGTTTTTCCACTTCCTCGCCCATCAGTGTGCGGAAGAGTTCGTGCGCGGTGACGGCATCGACCAGCGTCACTTTCAGCAGCGTGCGCTTTTCGGGATCGAGCGTGGTGTCCCAGAGTTCGTCGGGGTCCATTTCGCCTAGGCCTTTGAAGCGGGTGATGGTCAGGCCCTTCTCACCGAGGTGGCGAATCTCAGCCACGAGTTCGCGCAGCTGCGTCAGGTTCTGCCGCGTCTCCCCATGTTCGAGTGTATACCGAATCGCCGGCTCGCGTCCCGCAAGCCGCGGCGACGGAATGAGATCCGCGAGGCCGAAACCAAACTCTTTAAGCTTCTGCAACTGGCGGTTGACGCCTCGGATTTCATGGAATTCTTCGACGACCAGGCGCATGTCGTCATCGTCTTTTTGCTGGGCTGCTTTGTCATCGCTATCAGCCACGACTAGGTCTTTGCCGAGCCTTTTCGCTTCGGCCTGACGGAATGCATCAACCTGTTCTTCCGTATGGAACCAGTGGATGTCCTTGCCGAGTTTCACATGCCAGGTCGGCAATCCTTGCTCGTTGGCGCGATTGACGAACGAGAGAAGCGTCAGCGCCCGGCGTTCGAGAATTTGCAGAGACGATTCGAGTTTATCGAGAATGTCCATCAGATCGGCCAGGCGCGGGCCTTCGAGGCGGGTCGTTCCATCGCCGACTTGGGCCACGAGCACCGTCCCGTTCAAGCCGCGTTGATTGAGTTCGGTGGACATTTCGACGGCGGTCTGGATGAAGCGCACCTGCTTCTTCTGCGTGACTTTGAACAACGGCGGCCGTGCTACGTAGATGTTGCCGGATTCGACTAACTTGCGCATCTGCCGGAAGAAGAACGTCAGCAGCAGTGTGCGGATATGTTGGCCGTCCACATCGGCATCCGTGAGGATTACGATTTTACCATACCTAAGCTTGGATATGTCTTCGGGGTTGCCGATGTCGATGCCGATGGCGCCGATCAAGCTGGTGATTTCTTTGTTGTCGAGCAGCTTTTCGAGGCGGGCTTTCTCGACGTTGAGCACCTTGCCGCGCAAGGGAAGCACGGCCTGATAATTGCGGTCGCGGCCGCTCTCGGCCGAGCCGCCTGCCGAATCGCCCTCGACCAGGAAGAGTTCCGAAGCATCGCGATCACGGCTGGTGCAGTCCATCAGCTTGCCGGGCAAGCCGCCAGCGCTGAGGATGCTCTTGCGTTCGCGCATTGCTTTCTTCGCCTTGGCGGCCGCCTCGCGGGCCTCGGCGGCGATCAGCACTTTCGTGATGATCAGCTTTGCTTCTTTGGGATTCTCTTCGAGATAGCGGGCCAAGACTTCGCTGACCGCGCCGGAGACAACGCCTTCGACTTCGGGGTTATTGAGGCGGATTTTGGTGTTCGTCTCGAACTGCGGATTGGGCAGCGAGATGTTGATGACGCCAGCGAGGCCATCGCGGAAGTCGATGCCTTCGGGCTTGATGTCGTTCTTGAAGTAGCCGCCCTTTTCGCCGTAGGTGTTGAGCGTGCGGGTTATGGCCGCACGGAAGCCGCTGAGATGGGTGCCGCCCTCGGGATTCTTCTGGTTGTTGGCGTAGCAGCGGACGCGTTCGTCCTCACCTTTGGTGAACTGCAAGGCGGCCTCGACGCGAATGGCGCCGACATCTTTCAAGATGTGAATCGGCGGGTGCAGAACCTCTTCACCCTGGTTCATCCACGCAACGTACTCGGCCACGCCGCCTTCGTAACAGAAGACGATTTCCTTGTCGGCTCGCTCATCGCGCACGGTTATCGACAGGCCGCGATTGAGGAAGGCGAGTTCGCGCATGCGGTCTTCTAGGATGTCGTAGCTGAAAGTCGCATCGCCGAAGATTTCTTTGTCGGGCCAGAAGTGAATCTTCGTGCCCGTACGGTCGGCAGCGCCGATGTCGCGCACCGGTCCTGTCGCTCGGCCACGATCGTATTCCTGCACATAAGTACGGCCACCGCGGCGCACTTCGGCGCACGTCAGTTCAGCGAGTGCTGTGACGGCCTTAGCGCCAACGCCGTGCAAGCCGGCGGAGACCTTGTAGGCATTGTTGTCGAACTTGCCGCCAGCGCCGACTTTGGTGAGCACCACTTCGAGGGTGGACATATTCGAGCCGACGTGCTCTTCGACAGGGATGCCCCGGCCATCGTCGCTGACGCTCAGACTATCATCGGGATGAACCGTTAGTTGCACGCTTTTGCAGAAGCCGGCCAAATGTTCGTCAACGCTGTTGTAGACGAGTTCGTAGACGAGATGGTGCAGACCGCGCACGCCGGCATCGGGGATGTAATTCGCCGGGCGTTTGCGAATGTGGTCGGCGTCCTGCAAATGCTGGATGCTGCTGGCGTCGTATTTGCCAGCCGTCTCGGCGGTCGAAATCGGGTCGAGTAGCACCGGGGTTGCGGTGTCGGTTGCCATCAATGCTCCTTGGTGCGGCCGCTCGGGCGGCTCGCAAAACAGTCGGGCGAAATCATTCCGTCCATGTGCCCGCACGAAAGCGCACGTCCGCGATCGTGATGCTGGGCAGGGCTTGGCGCAGCGCTTCCAACAGCCGGCGCTTGTGAAACTGCGCCAACTCCTGGATCAACACAGCGCCCTTTACTTCCACTTCCAACACATTCCGCTTCATGCCGGAGACGCGTGACTTGCCGGCATACTCAATCCCAACCGCCTCGGCCCAAGCGCGCTCCAGGCGTAAGCGGTCCTGCTTCCGGCCCCAGCCTGCGCGCGGCAAAGAGCCGGCTCAAAATCTCGCCAATCTTCTCCGGGCCTTTGGCATCCATGCGTCACTTCGTCTCGGGTGAGCTTGGCGATTGGGCAGCAAGCAACGCTTTCAGCCGTTCGATTTCAAGCTCTTTCGCCGAAGCTTGCTTCAACGCTTTTTCTTCAGCGCTCTTGGCGCGTTCAACTTCGCGCTTGGCTTTGTCCTCAGCGCGCTTCGCTTTCTTCTCCGCCCGCTCGTGCTCTTCCGCTTTCTTCTCCGCACGTCGCAGGGCGAGTTCGAGCTCCCTTTCCTTGCGTTCTTTCTCGTCCAAGTGCTCGGTTTTATTTGGCAGCATCTCTCCTGTTTGCGGGTCGAGCGGCCTCAGATCCGTTTCAACGGCGATCAAGCGCCAGCCGAGCACTTCGCTCATCACGCTGCCGTCGACATGGGGTTCAATCCGCTGATAGACTCCCAAGACGAGGCGCCATCCCTGCAACGCAGGCTTCAGATAGAGACCTTCCGGGTCGAAGAGGAAATACTCTTCGATGCCGATCCGTTCGAAGTCGTCGAACTTGTCCCCTAAGTCGTTGCGCCAAGTATTCTCGGAAGAAAACTCGCAGATGAACGAAGGGATGATTCCCTTCTCGCGCCAGATGAAGTAACTGCGCCGATGTTTGGGCAATGGATCGACGCCCAGGCAAACCATGATGTCGGCGCGCGCCGCGCATTCGGGTTGCCTTTCTGCCAGTAAAGAAACTGGTCGCAGCCGATCCATTTATCAACGCGATTGCGATAGCGGTCGTCGACGAATTCCTTGAACGCGATAATCGCATCGACGTGAATGCCGGTCTCGGCCATCGGTTCATCGTCCTCGCAGGGATAGTAAACGTCGTCGTCGTTGATTTCGACCGATGGTTCGAGTTGTTCGAGTGCGTTCATGGAATCTCCCTGCTTCCCGTTGGGATCAATTGAAAACTTTAACTGAGCGGCATCACGAGATAGAGATAATCGTCGCCCGAACGGAACAAGGCTGGCTTTTGCGAATCGACCAGATCGAGTTGTATCACTTCGCTGGCGTCTAGGACTTTGAGCATGTCGATCAAGAAGATCGGATCAAAGTTAATGGTGATCGGCTCGCCACTGTAATCGAGCGCCATCTCGACTTTCGATTTGCCGGTGGCAGCGCCTTGCGCTTGCAGCGTCAGCTTGCCAGGCGCAAAGTTGAAGGCGACGCGTTTGCTTTCGTCGTCGGTCATAATGGCCGCTTGGCGCACGGCGGAGAGAAACGGCTCGACCGTCAGCGAAATTTTGATCGCCGCGCGCTTCGGGATAATATCGCGATAAGGGGGATAACGCCCTTCGAGCAAGCGCGAGCAGATCGTTGCCCGTTCCGTTTGAAACAGCACATCGTTAGCGCGAAGGCAAACTTTGATCAGCTCGTTATCGTCGTGCAGCGTGCGCTCCAGCAAGTGCATCGCCTTGACCGGCACTAGATGCGATTGACCCTTTGTTTCAATTGGAGCGGAGATAGTAGTCGGCCCAATGGCTAGCGCCAGCCGTCGCGTGTCGGTGGCTACGAGCCTGGCTTTCTTGTCTTCCATTTCCCAGAGTACGCCGGTGATGGCGTATTTAGTGTCCTGTTTGGCGGCCGCAAACGAGGTGCGTCGGATCATCGAACGCATCACACCAGCGGTCAATTCGTGGAACTTCGAATCGCCGAAACTGGGCACGTCCGGAAAGCCCGATGGATCCTCGCTCGGCATCTCGTACTCGGAGGCTGTGGTCGTTACCCGGCAGCGTCGTTCATCGGCATCGATCGCGATCTCGGTATCATGCGATTCCCGAAGGATGGAGACTAGCCTGGCAACGGGCAGAATCGCGTCGCCTGTCTGCTCGACTGCGCACTCCTGCAATCTCGTAGCGAACGCCGACTTCCAAGTCGGTAGCGACTAGCGTCAAGCGCTCGGCCTCGGCGATCGCCTTGATGCTCATCAAAATGGTCTTGGTCGATCGCACCGCAACGGCCGCAGCTACCAGTTGGCAAGCGGCAAGAAGGCTGTCGTGCTGACAATAAATCATCATCGGTCAAATTCTCCATGCATGGCTGCTTCCTTGCGGGGGCGTTTAAGAAGAAAGAAACATCGTATATTCATGAACCGTAGTCGTAGTAATGCGCGGGTCATTTCTGTCAATATCGCACTGTCCACCGCGCTAAAGGCAATTCAAGCAGAACGTTATGACTTTCGACCGCCAGTGGAAAAGCCGTTGACACGACGTTGGATCACTGTCGTCGACTGATACACCTTCTCGCATCACTAACATTCGCCTCATCGTTGCTTCACGATTTAACCGGCCAGCTGCAGGATGATGGCATGTTGATAACAACTTTTCCACATGTTTAACAACGCTTAACGACAGAGCGCGGTGAGCTTGGAAAGCTCGCTGGAAAGCCCCGCATCGTCTCTCAATCGCTCTTCGACTTTTCGACAGGAATGCAACACCGTGCTGTGATCGTAACCCCCGAAAAACGTCCCGATGCGCGGGAGCGAAAGACCCGTCAGCTTTCGCGCCAGATACATGGCAACCTGCCGAGGCTGCACCAAACCGGGACGACGTGCCCGGCCGCGTAGCTGCTTCAGTGACAGTTCGTAATGCGCCGCCACCTGCTCGGCGAGTCGTTCGATAACCGGCTGAGTTGCGCCTGAGCCAACTTCGCTTCCACCATAGCCCGGTTCAGCGGCAAAGCTTGTTGACTGGCCAAATTTTCAAGTTGTGCGATCTCGCCAAGAATGGGCCGGGCCCCACCCGACGGTGAACGCGCCAGCCAAGCGTAAACATCGTCCGAAACCTTTAAGCCGCGTCGTTCGCAGAACGTGCTTGCCAGCTTATGCCGGCTGTCAAACGACAAGGGATCGATACCGACAACCAACCCTGATGCCAGCCGGCTTAATAGACGGGCCGGCAACTGTAACAACTGGACGGGACCGACCGAAGCGGTGAACGCCGTTGCCATCCGCCGGTTATCCCGAAAATCGAACAAGGCTGTAAACGCCCCAGCGCTTGCCGAGGGCAAGAATTGCATGTCTTCCACCAAGAGCAAATCACAGTCGCTGAACTCAGTTGTTGGCGCCAAACCGGTACGGCTATCCTCGCTCAAAAAACGGGCCAGATCGCGAGCGGCAACGAGTCGAGCAGTCATGCCCGGCTGTTGGGCAATGACGCGTTTGAGCAACCCGTGCATGAGGTGACTCTTCCCCGAACCAGGGGGACCATGCAGGAACACGACGGGACACGCTCTACTTTTCCCAATGGTAAAACGTCCAAGCCGCTGAATGGCGCGATAGGCAGATCGGTTTTCCGGAAGAACGACAAAACCACTCTTCGATGAGAGAGAATTGGGTCGATCTAACGGACGCGAGGCCGACATGTCAACGCATCCCATCCGCAAAAAATCAATGTGATCTCGGCTTCGTACAACACAACCTTATTCTATCAAATTCGGAGTGAAAATTGAAGGGTGAAAGTCTGGGCGTTGTCGAACAATTCCGGCCAATAACTCTGTAACTAACCATCGATGTTAGTTGATCGTAAATCCTTAACCGCGTTGAGGATGCGAGTAGCCGCAGTCGCAATTTCTTTAAGGCCTAGACTGGGACTGAAACTGAAACGCATGGAAGCGCCAAGCAGCTCAGCGGGAACGTTCATCGCCTGAAGCACGGGTGAAGGCAACAGGGAGCCGCTCGAACAGGCGGAGCCGGTCGAGCAGGCGACATCGGCCAAGTCGAGTTTCATCAACAACAGATCGGCTCGACAGCCTGGAAAAGCCACGTTGACAACATACGGGGAGCCTTCAGCCGATCCGTTCACCACTATAGGCGACGCGCCTTCACGGAGCCTTTGCACAAACGCATGACGGAGTAGCGTTACGTGTGCTGCGGATTCTTCCATGCGGCCAGTGGCTATTTCCAAAGCAACCTTTAAGCCGACCACTAGCGCAACCGGCTCAGTGCCCGGCCGACGCCCTTGTTGTTGATGGCCGCCAAACAACTGCGGATGCAAAGAGATACTGCGTTTCAACAGCAGCAAGCCAATCCCCTTCGGCCCGCCGAACTTGTGCCCACTCACAGACAGTGATGACACGCCGAGCTCGTGAAAGCGCACTGGCAGCTTTCCCACCGCTTGAGCCGCATCGGTATGAAATGCGATGTTTGGCGATAGAGATGCGCATCCTGCAACAGGCTGCAGGGTGCCTGTTTCGTGGTTTACCAGCATCATCGCGACCAGCAGGGTGTCGGTTCGCACCCGCGATTTCATTTCAGCGGGGGTGATCGTCCCATCGGGCTGAACCGGCAGATATTCCACTTCAAAGCCATTTGAAGCAAGCTGTTTCAGCGGCTCGATAACACAGGGATGCTCGATGCCGCTGGCGAGCAGATGGCCCGGCGGAGCGCCCGCAAGACCGAATAGCGCCAAGTTGTTTGCTTCCGTGGCGCCGCTGGTGAATATGACCTCATCCGGAAAGGCCTGAAGTAGGTGTGCAATGCACTCGCGGGCATCTTCCAGCGCCTGTCGCGCTTTGCGGCCGACTGAATGCGAGCTCGATGGATTGCCGTAATTTTCCAACGCGAACGGTCGCATCGCCTCCCAGACTTCCGGGAGCATCGGCGTTGTGGAGTGGTGGTCCAGGTAGATCGTCACGGCTTGGGACCATTGCGAATCTCGGACGGCGGTGCATTCTTGAGAGTTGTGATGCGCTGAGTGCAGCCCATTTTCAACTCGCGGATGATGTCGCCGTATTTCGTTTTCTTCACGCCGGCGCCGATGTTTTCTTTCGCATATTGCAGCAGATCGACATCGTTCGAAGGGCGCAAAATTGATGTGAGTTTCCGCGAAATCGTGAGAGCCGGGCAACTGTGATCGATATGCGCCGACTTGTTGAAGCCGCGAATGAGCGCGAAGGACGCTTCGGGCCCCAATTGCTTGAATTCGTCCATCGCTTTGCGGGCATCCGCGCCGACAAGTTTGCCGGTGTCAGCCTGTATGAAGCGATCGACGATCGCATCAATCTCCGCTTCTTCCTTGTCAGTCAGCTCCGGCAGACTCGGCGCCAGCGGGTGCGGCTTCCGCGGCGTCTCCCCGTCTTTGGCCGTCGGATCCGCCGCCAATACCAGCAACAGCGCGCCAATGGCAAACATCGGGAATCCTTCGGCTACACGGTTTTGGCGAGCGATTCTTCTACCCCTAGCTTAGGCGCCGGTCGATTGAGGCGAGAGCGCCTTTGAGGGTAATATGCTTTTGGAGTGCCAAGGAAGTTGAAGGGTCGGCGATCCGATTACCATAACGCGACCACTCAATAAATAGGGCGATTCTTTCCGTCAATCAAGCGAAACCGCCCGCCTCCTGATCCGCATAATTGCAACCCTCTTCCGATCGCCGTTGACCCGATCTAAATACCGCGTTCCAAATGGCAACTAATTGACCATTGCTCGCTAAAGAATGTGCCACACTTATAACCGACGGGCGTGCGTCTTGTAACGAATGCCTGTCCAACGGCCTGAGAAGCACGATTTTTCTGGCTTGGTTTTCATGAAATTCCACAATCAATTTTGGCTTATTTGTAATCAAACCTCGAGTTCAGCATATCGTCGCGCTTTCTCCTTCATGGCTTGGCATAGTGATTGCCTATGGCTGCTCTGAACGGCGACTCTCGCATGTTGCGATTCGCCGGATTCTCCTTTTCAAAAGAGCGAGATGATGAAAAAATTCGATCAGTCGATGGCGGTCGGGACGACCATGCGCCGCGGCTTTACGTTAGTCGAACTGCTGGTTGTGATTGCGATCATCGCCGTGCTTATCAGCATTTTGTTTCCGGCCGTCATGGCTGCTCGCGATGCGGCTAAATCGACCCAGTGCCAATCGAATCTTCGACAACTAGGCCTAGCAATCATGCAGTATCGGGATCTGAACGGCTCATATCCGCAATATCGAGCGGAATACCCACCCATTACGAACAATTACAAAGTGGATCGGCCCCGCTGGCAATGGATCATGGCCTCTCAATTGGGCGGTTGGGCCCAAAATCCGGATGCAATCGCTGCAGCCGGCGTAGCGGATACGACGTACACCAATGTGCCGTTGGACAACAAAATGCTCGTCTGCCCTGCTATGGATTCCAGCAGCCCAAACATCTTGAGCATTCGAAACGGTTCGTATGGGTATAACTTCGGCTATCTCGGCAACAACCGCACTCTCGTCGACGGCGACAACACGACGCCAACTTTGCGCTATCCTGTTTCGAGCGTAAAAGAGACGACACGGACAATCGCTTTCGGCGACAGTCGAGGCGGGAGCGTCCCGCACGGCGGTCATTCGATGACGCTCGATCCGCCTCACATGGTCGTGCGAAACGACAACCTCACGGTCAACTCGCCTTATTGGCTGCAAGCGCCCTTCAACGGCGCCTCGATCGCAGGTGTCAACCCGTATGGGCCCGATGAAGGAACGCCCGATATCACCGTGCCGTTTTCTCCCGCTGAAGCTCGGCATAATGGCAAGGCGAATGTCGTATTCTTGGATGGGCATGTTGAGAGTTTAAGTCTGTCCGGCCTCGGCTATGCGCTTTCGAACGGCGTTCCTCTTCTGCAAACCACTGCGACGCCGCCTTCAGGCTCCAACAATGGATTGTGGACCGGCCGCGGTTTGGATGAATACTCGCCGAGCTACGGCATCAATGGGCCCTGACAGCATGTTCGTTGCTAGCGAACGGAGGGAGCGTGATGATCGAGCGCGTTGTCATCGATAACGAGAAGGTCGACGGCGACGATGCGCCGCCGTTTCGTCGACTGGCGCTGCATGTATCCAAGTCCCAGCAAGAACCGCAATTTGACCGTTTTTATTCTGCGTTGCAATCGGCGATCCGAAATTGCGATTTGGAGGACGGCTTCGGTTCGGCCATTAATGCGAAAATAGAGAATATTCTCAACGAGGGGGTCCGCAAACTGGCATCGGAGTTACACGAGGAATTGGACGTTCTCAACGGCGCGGCTTCTCATTTGAAACTATTGGAACACACTTGGCTGTTCAATCCGACGGCTCGCGCGTGTCTAGCTGAGCTGGAGCGAACTCAGCAGTCAGCGCTTCAATTCATGCAGGCGTTTCGATTTCTGGAAAACTCAGCAGGGACTTCGTCGACGTATCCGATATTCTCCGATACGAGGGCATCGGACACCCTCTCAACGCCGCCGCTGACGCAGGATTTGGAAATCGCATCCGGATCCAGCGGCGAGCATACGCGGGAACACGCGTCCGCTACTGCCGAGTCGCTCGAAAACACGAGTGACCACGCTCCAGACGCTGAAACGGCGCTGGCCTACTGCCGACAGGCAGAAATCTTTCGCCGGCAGCACGAGTACGTTCAGGCCGAAGCTAATTGTAACGAAGCTATCCGCTTTGATCCCAATTGCCGCCATGCATACTCGCTGCGCGGCCTGGTCTATTTGCAATCCGGCGAGAACGACGCTGCCATCGACGACTTCACCATCGTTTTGGAATTGAAGGGACCTACGGCCGAACTCCATGCGCTTCGCGGCGACGCCTACGCGCGATCCGGGCAGTTCGACGAAGCCGTCCTGGATTATCGCCAATCGCTTCAGCTACAGCCTGATTTGCATAAAACGCGCTTCAACTTGGGCCTCGCTTTGCGCCGGAAAGGGCTATCGTCCGACGCCGAGGCTGAATTTACACAAGTGCTCAAGGCGCGCCGGACCATGCGCCCTGTTACTACAATCGCGGTTTGATCCATCTCGAACGCCAATCGCTCCCGGAAGCAATTGCCGAGTTTCAAGAAGCCATTCGCTGCAAATCCGACTTCGCCGAAGGCGCGAACAACTCCGTTCGGCGATGCAGCAACTACGCATCGCGCGACAGACAAGCGAAACCATCCTCGACGACACGTCGATAGGCGACAGAACAGTGGCGACAACCAATGAACGGCCAAATCGGGTGCCGATCCAGTGTCCCCGTTGTCGCACGATGGGATTGCTCGATTGGAGTCGCTTGGACAAGGTGGTAATTTGCTCGCAATGCCGGCGAAGTTTTGGCGTTCGCCCAGACGGCAAAGCGGTTGAAGTCATACGCGCGGGAGATGGCCGCTGGGTGGAACTGGAAGCGACGCTCAACAAGCAGGCAACGGATTCACGCCGTCGCTTGCTGTCTCGAATGCTCCTTGCCGTTTGTCTGATATTCGTCGTCGCCCTTCCGACCTGGAGGTTGGCTCGGCCATCAAAACAACTCTCCGCAAACGAATTGTCTAAGGATCTCAAACGACGCACCGAACTGTTCACTGATGCTTGGCTTCGGAATGATGTTCCACTCATGCGTCGTCTGACGTCGCCGGCTTCGGACCGAGCGCTGTATGCGTGGTACGACAAACATCGTCCACCGATTGGCCATGTGGAAGGCATTCGCAAAACATTGCCGAAAGGCGTAACCATTGAAGTCAACACTCGAACTGATCCCACAGGTTGGAGCCAAGCGGATATTCGAGTAGGTGGATTGGACGGAATGGGAGGCACGTCGTCAATGACCGCTTTGACGCTGAAGTGGCGCGAAATGGGCGACACCTGGTATTTCGAGCCGCCGGCCCGCTAGGCATCCGACCAATGTCATAAAACATTGAAATGAGATGGAGCATTCGCTACAGGCTGCTCGCCCCGCTGATGTTGCTGCTCCTCGGCGTGGTCGCTGTCAGCGCCTGGAGCGCAGTGGCGGCGGCTCGTCAAGCGGAACGGCGGATCGCCAGCCAGGTAAGAAGCGTGACGCATACGCTTTCTGGGGCGAGTATTGCGTTGACGCCGCGGATTTTAGAGCAGATGAAGGGGCTCTCCGGAGCCGACTACCTGCTGCTCGACGCCGAAGCCAATCGTATCAGCACTTTGAAGAGCAGCCGAATTGATTTGTCGTCCGCTGTCCTCCACATGCCGGCGGAAGAAAACGGCGCCGCGGAATTGGGGCTGCCCGTTGAAATCGACGGGAGCCATTATCGCTGCCGTCGCTTGCCGCAGCGAAACGGCGGTAATCTTTTCATCCTCTATCCTGAACTGTCTTTGAACGAAGCTGTTCGCGAAGCGGTTAAGCCATTCTTTTTCTTTGGTCTTTTTGGCGGCGTGCTGGCAGTGGCGCTGATGTATCTGATCGGACAACGACTGGTGGGACGCATCCAGTATCTCGAGCGCCGGACCCGCGAGATCGCCGCCGGAGATTTCAGTCCGATGCCGCTGCCCGGCCAGAACGATGAACTGCGCGATTTGTCGCAGTCGGTCAACGAAATGGCGGAACGTCTTGCTGAATTCCAAGACACCGCGCGAATGACCGAGCAATGGCGTTTGCTCGGCCAGTTGTCCAGCGGACTTGCGCATCAACTTCGCAATTCGATCACGGGAGCCAGATTAGCCGTCCAACTTCATGCGGAAGAATGTTCGCTGGCCGATCGGGAAGCCTTGCAAGTCGCTCTCCGGCAGTTGAACCTGACTGAGGTGAACTTGCGGCGGTTCCTGGACCTCAGCAAAGACAGGAGCACCCATCGGGAGCGCGCTGCCTTGGCCTGCATTATCGACGAAGTCGTTGCCTTGCTCCGTCCCCAAGCTCGGCATATCGGCGGCATCCTGCGCTGGCAGAAGCCCGAACAGCCCTTCGAAGTAATAGGTGATGCCGACGAGTTGCGCGATGCGTTCGTCAACGTCGTCGGCAACGCGATCGAAGCGGCCGGCCCCGAGGGCGTCGTTGAAATTCAAATTTCGCTCCGCGGGGAAGCCGGTTCAAAAATTGGAGTCGAAGTGATCGATACCGGCCCTGGTCCGCCTCCGGCTATTGCTGCACGCTTGTTCGAGCCGTTCATCACCGGGAAGCCGGAAGGAGTCGGTTTGGGACTTGCTGTTGCGCGACATGCGGTCGAGTTGCACGGAGGAAGCGTTTCCTGGGAGCGGCACGATGAACGAACGACTTTTCGCATCATGCTGCCTCGAATGCACGTAACATAAAATGTTGATTTCCGCTCCCGACACGGTACGCAAACTCGCTGGGTATGATGAAAGCCTTCAATGGCCGCTTCGAAAATGCGCCCGTCGCATCGTGCAGAGGGACCGATGTCCGTAAAATCGCTCTTGATCGTCGACGATGAAGAAGCGATCTCCTGGTCGCTTCGCAAAGCCTGCGAACGTGCAGGCTACCACGTCCACGTCGTTGCGTCGGCGGAGGCCGCCCTGGAAATCGCAGCACGCCTGCCAATTGATGCAGTAATTCTCGATGTGCGCCTGCCCGGAATAGACGGACTGAGCGCCCTGAGCCAACTTCGACGGTTGACTCACGACGCTCCCATCATCGTCATTACAGCGCACGGCAACCTATCTACGGCCGTAAAAGCCGTTGAAGGGGGAGCCTTTGAATATCTCCCGAAACCATTCGATCTTTCCGAAGCGCTCGATGCCGTTTCGCGGGCCTTGCACGCGAAGCCGCCCTTGAAAATAAAAGAGGAAGAACTGAGTGACGGCGACGAGATTGTCGGCCGGAGTCTGGCGATGCAAGCAATTTTCAAGCGAATCGCATTAGTTGCGCCACACGACGCTTGCGTTCTTATTACAGGCGATTCCGGAACGGGAAAAGAACTTGTCGCGCGCGCCCTGCACCGCCACAGCTTGCGCCGAGAAAAGCCTTTTTTGCCCGTCCACCTGGCGGCTATGAATCCGAACCTCGTCGAGAGTGAACTATTCGGTCATGTCAAAGGCGCATTCACCGGAGCCGCGCAAGCCAAGCTGGGATTGCTGGCATTGGCTGAAGGCGGCACTATTTTTTTGGACGAACTGGCTGACATCCCGATGCCTGTTCAAGCAAAACTGCTGCGGGTGTTGGAACATCAGGAAGTGCTTCCGGTCGGCGGCACCCTATCCGTCCCAATAAATGTTCGCGTTCTCTCCGCCACGCATCAAGATTTATCGATGGCCGTTCGCTCCGGCCAGTTCCGCCATGACTTGTTCTTTCGGCTGAACGTGTTCGAAATTCACATGCCCGAGCTGCGCGATCGATCGGATGACATCCCACTGCTCGCGAACCATTTTTTGCGGCGTTTCAGTAACTCGAGCCGCGATATTTCCGCCGAAGCAATCACCTTCCTGCAAGCTCGGTCGTGGGCCGGCAATGTGCGCAAGTTGCGCAATGCCATCGAACATGCGGCGATCGTTTCTCGAGGCAACATCTTGCTGCCCGAGCATTTCCCCGCCGCTTCGCGGACCGCGCTATCGGAGACATTCGCGCAGCGGATGGCACAGCTCATCCACGAGTGGGTTCGTGAATGTGCGATGGCTGCGGGCGAGGCCGAGCCCTCTGATCTTTACGACCAAATGCTGAAATGCGTCGAAGCGCCCTTGCTCGAAGAAGTCCTTCAACAGGTGAAGGGCAACCGGCTCGTCGGCGCCCGTTGGCTTGGCATCGCCCGCGCGACGTTGCGAAAAATGATGCAGAAATACAGTCCGTCGGACGCGGAGGACGACGAAGGGATGCCGGTTCGATAGTCGTTTCGGACGTTCGGTCGATCGGCTCGGAAAACGAAATTCGAAACCGATTGCCCTCAACCGTTCGGATTCTCAAGCAACTGCTGCAACCGATCGCCAAGCGGCGGGGGAAAGCGCGCAGGCCAACTTCCGTCGAGCAGGCCGACGCCGATCATGTCCAACAAATGAACTCAATCTTTAAGGCGATTGGCAAACTACTTCATCCTCACAAGCGCTTGGAGGCTGGCGACTTGGGACTCAGTGGGACATTTCAACTAAATCAGGTTGGTCTGCCTTGCTAGCCGAGTTGAACAGTTTTTGATTTGTAGTCAATTCCAAGCGGCGGCCATCTAAGAGCATCGTTCCCAGCAGTGGATACTCCCCTTCGCTGGCGGCGATTTGCCTTTCGTAGGAATTGCCGAACCAGTCGAAGAAACACGCAAACGTCTCCATCTCCACCAACTGGCCATCCGCCAAAATAGCCTCCGCAGTCGACCCCTTCACTAACCGCAATTCCACCACCTTCTCTCGTGGGATGACTAAGGCGCCATTGAACGCCGTATCGACCCACACGATTAAGTCCGTGCGTTCTCCGTCGCGCGATGCCGATACCAGAATAGGAATCAACGATCGCAACTGGTCGTCGACAAATCCCTTTACGAGTGCAGCCCTCCAATGTGAAATGCCGCCCGATGCCCGATCCGGACGGTGTGCGACAGGCGGAAGGGGTGCTTCGTCCGGGCAAACTTGACCGCCTCATCGAATGTATCCGCCAAGAAATAATCGCCGGAATCGGGCTCGATCGCAACAAACCGATCCCTATGCCGGGATTCCAGCTCCAGTTTTAATTGAGTGGCGTAGATGTGCTTGGCGCGATCGGATCAGCGCTTTTGTCTCTATGGATAACATGCCTGCTCTCCCTTGCTTGCGATGGAAGCATCCTGAATTATACACAAATTGCCTGGGCAAGCGGCAACGCCGCAAGGACAAAAATCGGGCGTCTCGGAGCCTTGAGATCCTGATACACAGTTCCGCAGTCAAGCCGGGCTGGCATGGGGTAAGTGCTGTAAACGCCGGGTGAAGCGCGCGAAAGGTTCAATCATCTTTCCGTGATTTTAACGCCAAAGCAAGTTCCTTGGGAAGGCGTGCCTGTTGCAGCGCCTGGTTCCGCCGGCTCCGTTTGGCAGCGCGACCCCGAATCATCTGACCTGCTATGTTTACCGTCCGAATTCTACCTTTCTTTCACGTAACGTGCCACCACATTCAAATCATATGAGTCCATGACGCGACTAAGGCGAATCAATGAGCCGGCTGCAAGATTGGAAATACTAATTGGAAAGTCAGCATAGGAGACAATCTGTGGATGCGCATATTTTACGGCGAACCCTCGCACGGGTGATTCGATCGAAGCGACGTAAAAATCGGCAGATTCCGTGCCGACCTGTAGGCGACCGTGCTTAGCCATTAAACTTTCGGCTTCCGCTTCAGACATAGCGCCGGATGAATAGACCGCGGTTCCGTTACGAAAAACGTAAATGGTTCGCGCATCCTCCAGCAACTTCTTATACGCGTTGAGACGCTCTTCGGGGTTGCACGGACTGTATTTGGCCGGATCAGAAGCAGGCGCAGCGGCAACGTCCTTGGCGCCTTTGCTCCACCAAGAACGAAGTCGCTTCCAGAGCGACGGTGGCTCGACCGCTGACAAGAATGATGTGTATTGAAGTGTTTCCATCGCGTTCATTCTTGCCACCGAAAATGGAGTTAGGTATCTTGGCGACCTCACACCCCTGACTTAAGTCCTTATCCCAGCCCGCCGCCGCCTCGCTTCAACGTAAGTCGGCAACATTTCTCTCCGACAGACGCGCTCCACTTCCAGACACCGCGCCGCCAACGTCCGGCTTAGCAGCGCTGGCAGTTTTGAGCTTTCGAGTCGCATGGAATGTTTTAGTGTTTTGTCAACGTTCAAAAGACGACCCGAGCCGGACGGGTGAGCGACGATTTCCTTACGTCACCGTCGCTTACCCGTCCGGCTAGGATGATCAATACCCCACAGTTAAACTGTGACAAAGTACTGTAAGTCGTTGATGAGAATGCGGTGCTGGCCTTCGGCGTTTACCGTAGACGGCCGCCTTCAGGCCTCCGGACTTGCCGGCAAGTCTTCCACAAAAACTTTAGCCTCGGCTAGGCTGACGCCAGTGGCTTCGCGGTAGAGCTTGATGGCTTCAATCTTCTGGCCGCGCTCCAGGGCCTCCAAGACCCCAGCTGGCGCCTCTGCTTTGGGGTCAAATGCCAACCCCGCGTGCTTCAGAAGCAGATCGAGCTTTGCTTCGACTCGGCACAGCCTTGATAGTTCTCTCGGCTTGAGATAGACCGAGATACTAGAGGCCGCAACGATGACAACAAGCCCAATGATGATAAAGTCTGAAACATCCAAAACAACAGCGAACATAGATGAATTCCTTGGGGAGGGGGCAGTTGCCGGCTCGCGGCTCACCGCGAACGAGGATGAAGCGGTGTCGGCCAGTTTGGAGAATCCCAAAGCCAGCCGCGATCCTGCGTAGTATCCTCGGGTAAGTCGAGCTTCTTCGCCGGGAATGGCGTGCTCTTGGCTAACTCTCCCTTCACATACTCCTGGACGGCGAGTCGGAACCCAAACCCCATCGGGATTCCCTCCCACACTAGGAAAGTCCCTTCCCAACGCTTGTCAGCCTTCACCGTCCCGTGGCAGAGCAGCTCTTGTACTTTGATAGGGCCGATATCGGTTCCATCGGCGACGATGACCTTTTTCGCCACGACCACATCGGCATTTGGAGCGTAGACAACCTCCTCGCCATCTCCGTTCTGTTCCCGCCATTGCCGGCGGAAGGTCCTGCCGTTCGGATAAAACTGGACCCGTTGCTCCAGGCTCCCGTTGTTGTAGACGGCATACTCCTTCACCCAGTTCTTGGAGCCCACGATTACCTGTACGCCGTGCAGCACCTTGGTCCCGTCCCCCTTATCCTTCTGAGACGTGATACGCACGCCATCCGGGCTTAGGGACGCTCCGACATCGAGCCGACCCCCTTCGGGCGATGGCACTCGCGCGGGCGCGTCGGCCGCCAAATCAAGACCACATGTGGCGAGAACGATCAGTGCTGCAACGTAGACCGAAAGGCTTTTTCGCATATTTCACCTCTGTGCTTAGCACCCTAAATGATCCCGGACACGAGACAACCATAAGAATGATACCAGTCCTCCCAGTTCGATTGCGTAACGTTCGCGTAACAGACGAAGCACCTTCGAAAATGGAGTTGAGCGACTTAGCGCCGTCCAACAAACTGACTCCCTAGCACAGACCGCTGCCAAGTCGCTTCAACGCAAGTTCGGATGCGCTTAGCTCGCACAGCTGCGACTAACAGCGCGGCCGAACGCCCAAGCTCAGCGGCCCCGCGCCGCCGGAAAAAGCGATGAATATACGAAAATCACCGCAGCGGTCCGGCCTCCGCTGTAGCGCGAGGTTAGGCGTCGGCCTCGACGAAGTAATCAAAGCGGCCGGGGTCTACGGCGATACCGGCCAAACGCGACACCTCGGTTGCCTGCGCCGCGCGACCAGCCAACAATCATACATCGGATTGGACGACGGGACGCCAAAGAGCGGCTGCAACTCTTGCAACCGCGCATGCGGCATGGGAGCTTCACCAGCAAGAGCGTCAATCGGGGTCTTCTCGTACCAACGTAGCATGCGGACGACCTTCAACATCGCGTGCTCTCCCACCGCATAAATGGAGTTAGGTGACTTAGCGGCTATTCCATCATCGACTCTAAGTCCTTATCGTAGACCGCCGCCAAGTCGCT
This sequence comes from uncultured Planctomycetota bacterium, assembly GCA_963718635.1. Classification (GTDB taxonomy): domain Bacteria; phylum Planctomycetota; class Planctomycetia; order Gemmatales; family Gemmataceae; genus JAIOQJ01. Next base: position 2,852,422 of record OY970367.1, read on the forward strand.
TCAACGCGAGTTCGCACGCGCTTCGTTTCCCACAGCTGCGCCCCACTTTGGTCGACAATCAACTTCATGGCCATCTGGTTGCATCATAACCTTTAGCCAATCTGACATCGGAACGCCCGCACTTAATGGCGAGCCGAACTTTGTCAGCAGCCGGGTTAAGACTTCGGCTTCTAGCTTTACGTCGGAACCCGATTGCACACGCAATTCGGCTCGCCTTCGGCGAGCGAAGTGAGCCGAACTTTGCTGCGTCCTACCCCAATTCCATCGTCGTGATGCCGAAAATTCGGTTGCCCTGCAGGGCGGTGCTCCGGAGGTATACATTCGAACGGTGCGGAATAGCTCGCGCGTGCCCAGCGACTGGACCAAAGCCTCAGCTGATGGATTGGTCGTCGCATCCGGGATGTCGACGCACACCCGCGACCCCGGGGCCGTCGCGAAGACGCCCGGAGCAGCCGACCCGCGAATACTGCATTGTCGGCGAATAGCGGGCCTACCTTATGCCCGTCAACGCTGCGCCGTATTACCCCGTATCCGCGCAATGCCCTTTCGTCCACGACAGCGAATGCGACAGACTCCGGCAACGCAATCCAGCGACGTAAAAACTCGGGCCGCGCAGCCGGGAAGCAAGTTCGGTCGTAATTCGCGATTTCTGCAAACGGCACGGTCGATAGCCGCACGACATCGGCAGGAATCTCACCGCCGCCAATGCCTTCATGGCGGATGTGTTGGTGCGAGTAGCGGAAACCCGATCGTTCGTAGTTGGCCTGCTGACCCAACACCCCATCAAGGCCGACGTTGCGGTCGCCGAGATGAGCTATCCCGGCCTCCCACGTTCGCAAGCCGAAACCGCGGCCCCGCGCGGCAGGGTCTACGATGTATTGGCCGAGAAAGCCAAACCCGTCGTCATACGCGACACAAGAGACGCACGAGACCGGATTGTCATCCAACTCGCCGACAAAGAAGCCGTGCGGGTCAGCCGCGAAGAACGCCTCCGCGTCATGGATGCCCGGATTCCACCCTTCTTGAGTGGCCCACGAGCGGATCGTGTCCAGTTCGTTCGAGCGCATCCGGCGGACAGAGAAGGTTCCTGTTTCCATTTACTCGTTCCAATACGAACCCAAATCGATTCGAGTCAGGGGCAATCGCGTCGTAGGGCCGGGGCCAAAAGCGACATGAATAGCCACGGCCGACGGTTCGAACACCATTGTCTGGATAGTCAAGTCGCCTTGGTTCACATCGTCAAGCACCCGCCTGACATCATCGACGCTGACACCAACCGCCGGGGCCGCGTTCAGGCGGGTGAGGCGATCCTCTGTCTGGAAGGCGTTTGCCTGCCGTGGGTTCTGCCACTCCGGGTGGGAGAAGTGGTTCGTGCAAGAATGCACTTCCGCAGTGATAGGCCGCGACTTGACACCTTCCGGCGCAATCTCGACCATCGCGCCGCCGCTTGGGTCGCAGAGCACCAGGTTGTTGACCGTGACGTGAGGCGTTTCCTCAATCACTTTGATTGCCTCGGCCACAGTTCGACAGGTTTCCAGAACGGTGCGGAAGCAGATGGCGAAAGGAATTCCTTCGGGATTGTAGGTGGTCATGACTGTCGGCGTGAACACTTCGTGGCGCGCAAGGCACAGCCCGGCCTGATTTATACCCGAGAAGCACCCGACGGCGCCGGGGAAGCCGATCGATGCGAATCCGAGCGTTGTCGCCGACATGGCGTATACCGTGACGAGGCTGTATTCGTGCAGGTAGCCGAGCGGAAAGAAGTCGAGGTTCCGGCCGAACAGCAGGCCGCCGGCACGGGTTTGCTCCGGTCGCGCGACCCAACTGGAGCAGCCGAACATGGGCCGAAAGCCCATCTGAGCCATGTCGAACAGGGTGTTTGCAGCGATGAGGCGTCGGCGGTCGAAACCGCGGCCCGCCATCGCTTCTAATTCATCCCGATAACGCTCGGGGAAATTGCGATATAACTTTCCGCACGGCCTTCTGACGAGCCACCAGATGAGTCGTGGCAATAATGGCACGCGAAGCTGCGCGGAGGTAGTCGGTCGGGTAGTTCAATAGCCGAGCGGCAGGTCGTAGGGCGATGTCCGCGACTTGGCGGCCAATCTCTTTCGCCGAGCCGCCCACGCGCAAGATGGGGACTCCTTCCACAAAAGTCAACCGCCCGTCGCCGGCGCCATGAGCATAAACCGAGGCACCGCTTTTTGCGATTTGTTCGTCCAAGGCCAGTTCTCCATTGCCACCATGGAAACGAGCTCCGCAGCGGTCGCACACGTGAGCCAAAAAGTCTTAGTATATCTCATCTCGCGCTGTTTGGCGGAGCGGTTGAGGCCGTTTGGCCCTGCTCAACCTCCGAGCCCTTGGAACTCGACGCGCGGCGGCAAGGCTATCCACCGTGCTTCCCGCAATTCGAAGTCGCCTCGGTATTGCCAGGAACACACGTGTGGGGGTTGGCCGAAACTGCGGCCGTAGCTATACTCACGCGCTTTAAGATGGAGGGAAATGGCCCCCACGAAGGCCAATCGGGCTGGCCCTCGATGCCGTCCTCGGCGAACTGCTTGAGCGGGAAGTCCTTCAAATCACCCGGCTCCGGCGAACGGATCAGTTCGATCAAAGCTGCTCGCGCTCGTCCGGCGGTCAATTCCGGCGGCGGCACTTCAGCCTCTTGCGGCTTGACCTCCAGGATTGCTTCTGATGTACCTGACCCACAGCCGGACAACACGAAAAGTGCCAGAGCGGAAAGCGCGGCGAGGGTGCAGCGAGCCATGGTACCCTTCTTTCTGTTTGTGGAATGCCGAAGTCGATTTCTGTACTAAGTCGAGAGGTCACATGTACTCCTCTGCTACGACAAATAGGTATTGGATGAGTCCGAGCAGTGTCCGCCCATAAGACGTTTCGGTCAGTTCTTCCCAAATCGGGAAGTTGTACTCGACGGGCGTTGTTTTCGGAGCGTCGGTCGGCCATGGATACTCGGGATTCGGACCATCGTCGGCCAGCGCAGGCGCCATCTTTTGCAGGCTTTCGGCGATCGGCGTAATTTTCCGAATGGTGTGAGTCCAGTTCTCGTTCTGCCCTTCGTATCCAAGCTGCTTTTGCGCTTTCGCATTGGATGATAAGCTGCGGAGAAAACTCACAAGCGCTTTGTGCGATCTTCCAATCGGGCCATGCTTCCATGCATTCGCCTTTCCGAGGAGTTCCGTAGCCATTTGCAGATAATGCAAGGCATGACAATGATGCAGAGCTTTATTGGAGTTGAGAAAACGGTATACAGTGTAGGCGGATTTTGCCTGCGCGAGAAACAGTCGTTGTTCCTCTTTCATTGCTGTCGCCCCCGTCGCCCCCAGATGATCGCCCGGTCTAACTTCCAACCACCAGGCAGTCTTTCTGCCGGGTCAGCTTTGATCTTGGCAAGCTGGTCTACCGAGACGTCGGCGACCAGCAACTTGTAGCTGGCGCCATCAATGTCGAGACCAAAATCAACAGGCTCAATCTTCGCTGCTTCGCCCGTGTACCGTTCGCTCACCTCCAACAGCCGCATTTCGTCTGCCGGTGACCCAGAAGGCAAGAACCAAACTTGTTGAATCCCACCGTCCGACCCCATATGCCGTTTCGCCACCCATTCGGCAATCTGATCGCGGTTATTGCCCTTCGGGGGCTTCTCCGCCTCATTCATTTTCTTGCGGAGTTTCGTCGCGCAGTCCGTTTCCTCAAGAAAGTCAAACCACTCGTCCTGGGTCATTGATTTGGCATACTCTTCCGGCACAGGGTAGTAGTGCTTTCGGTAATCTGCCCATGTATAGGCTACGAACGGCGTATTTACGTGGACGGGCACAAAACCCTCTGCCTGAAGCTGCTCAGGAGTTTTGAACACCTTGTAAAGTTTGGCGTTGTTCGGGTCGTGGCCGAGCCGCGGGTTGGGACGGAGCTGACCGTTCGGCCATAGGTGAATGGCATTCATGTCGTAGTCGAGCGTCACGCCATCGACCACCTCGCCCTTATACCCATCGGCACGCGGATCCGTTTGGGTGAAGACGTAATTGTCCATTCCAAGGCGTCTGTCTTTGACTAGGAACATTGGATACTCCTACACGAGCTTTACATCGATCTACCCCTAGTACTGCTGAACAAATGCACTGGATCATGCTCTTCACCGTCAGTTTCTTAACATCTTAAGGCTCAGATCAAGCGACAGCGGATGTCGTCATTGATCGTGGCGTGTCCAGCTGCGAATCGAGCGATCGATACCCCTCGATCCAATGATCCTGATCAATCTGGTACTCATCAATGGTGAACCCATCAGGCGCGACCGAGAAGCCGGGAAACCGGCCGAGGCGGGTTACGGCCGTCTCGGCTTGGGCTTGCGAGGAGTAAACGCCGATGAGCTTGACATCTTCTACGTCATGTGCTGATGAATGTGAATGCTGGACTACGAATACACTCAACATTTTCGGCCCTCCTACTGATCGTCTCACTCAAATGCTCGATCGCCCCACGTATTGACTTTGCTGAATTCGCTGCCTGGACCGATAATAGAGGAATGCTCGAATAGCTATGACATTCCGGCAATCCTTATTTGCATTGACCGCCCGGCACACTGCGGGCAAGGCAACCCACGACGGCTTGTGGCATTTGTATAACGGTCGGAACCACACCGTGAGATGCGCCAGGGCCCATTCAGCCCTCGCGCTCGCTCACGAAACCGCAACCGGGTGTATGCCCAACCTGCAAGACCGACTACGATCTGAAAACCAACACCCGATTACTTACGCACTTTGGCGAGGCTACTCCTTCGTCAGCGCCTGGAAGCGTTCGCGGAGTTGTTTAGTGATGGGGCCAGTTTTGCCGCTGCCGATGGCACGGCCATCGACTTTGGTGACGCCGATGATCTCAGCGGCGCTGCCGGTCAGGAAGCATTCGTCGGCGGTGTAGACATCGTGGCGGGTCAGGCCGCATTCGATTGTTTCGATGCCGGCCGTCTTGGCTAATTCGAGAACGACATTGCGCGTAACGCCTTCAAGGATGCCGGCGTTGGTAGTAGTTGTTTTCAGCAGTCCGTTTTTGACCAGGAAAATATTGTCGCCAGTGCACTCGGCCACTTCTCCCAGATGATTGAGCATGATCGCTTCATAGCAGCCGGCGCGGATGGCCTCGATTTTCGCCAGGATGTTGTTGAGGTAATTGAGTGATTTGATGCGCGGATTGACGGCATTGGGGTGATTCCGAATCGTAGCGGCTGTGATAATTTCCAGGCCGGTTTCGTACACCTCAGCCGGGTAGAGGCTGATGTCGTCCACGATGATGATCACCTGCGGTTCGCACATGCGCGGGTCGAGGCCGAGCGTACCCGTGCCGCGTGTTACGATCAGGCGGATATAGCCGTTCGTTTTCTGATTGGCTTTTACGGTGTCGTTGACCGCTTTCATCATCTCATCCGGACTTAGCGGAATTTCCAGCCAGATGGAGCGCGCGGATTCATAGAGTCTGTCAATGTGTTCTTTGTGTTTGAACACCTTGCCGTGATAGATGCGTATCCCTTCGAAGACGCCATCGCCGTAGAGCAAGCCATGATCGTAAACGCTGATCTTGGCGTCGGCTTTGTCGAACAGTTTGCCGTTGATGTAGACGCGAATGCTCATCAATTGCTCCGGTACTTTAGATCGAAGGGACAATGCCGTTGGCCGCGACGCGAAGGCTTTGCGCAGCAGAGCGCTTGTGTTCGTTTCATTACCCGGCAACTTACGCTTCTCGGCTCGCCGGCGTTACAACTCTTTCATCCGCTCGGTGACGGTGCGGATGAACGCTTTGCGGTCTTCGTCCGAGAGCGGGCCCTTGCCTTCTTCCGCCAGTTTCAGCGCGTTCTGATAGGTGATGCCCGCCGATTCTTTGGAGTCCATGCCGGCCTGGGCTTCCGCGAGATAAAAATAGAGTCTCGGGTCGTTGGGGTAGCGATAGCGGGCCTTGTCGAAGATCTCCGACATTTCCGCATAAAGTTCGCGATCCGCTTTTTTCGCGGTCGCCCGTCGCAGCACTTTGCCGAGGACATCGAGGAAATCAGGGGCCAGCCGCTCGACGGTCAAAGGCTTGCCAGTCCGCGGGTTGATCATCGTTTCACGCAGCAATTTCAAGGCGGTGTTCGGGTCGTCGAAATGTTCAGACAGTACCCAGGCCAAATTGGTTCGCGCCAGGTAATGCGTCGGGTATTGCTTCAAAATCTCTTCGTAGGTGGCCCGAACTTTCGCCCAATCGTGCTGTTTGCGTGCGATCTCGGCACGCACCAGAATGGCCAGGTTATTGCCGGGGCCGTACTTTAGCGAGCTGGTGATGAATTCGTCGGCCCCTTCCAGTTTGCCCGCGTTTTCCCAGGTTTGCGCCAGCACGAGATAGACGCCGGAACGAACGAGGTTGAGCTGTTCGAGCTTGGCTGGCTCGGTCATGTCGTTTGCTTTCTCCTGAAGCTTTTGGGTGCGCTCGACCGTCTCACGAACGAAGTTAGCGGCTTCTTCGCGCAAGTCGGCGCCGGCAACGAGTTTTCGGCGGAACTCTTCCATCACGGGCATGTAGTCGAATGGCGCCAATTCGCGCCAGCGCGTGTTCCATTGGGTGGCCTTAGCAGCTTCCCCGCGTTCATTCAGCAGTTTCACTAGCAGGGGATAGACTTGCAATTCCTTGGGATGATTGGCCAAGAATGCTTCGAGATTTTTGGTGGCGCGCTCGGCTTTACCCAGCTGCGCCAGCACCCTTGCCTCCAACACGGTAATTTTCACCAAATCAGGGTGACTTTCTTTCAGAAGGCCGGCATACTCTGATGCCTTTTGCAGTTTTTCGTTATCGCCGCTGTCGAGCGCCAGCCGGATCAATTCGTAAAGCACGGCTTCATTGCGAGGCTCGTAGAGGGCAAAAGGTTTGAGATTGGCCCAAGCGTGATCGGGCCGGTTGGCGAGCGACCAGAAACTGGCCGTGAAAAGAGCATCGGACGGCGGGTCCATTTTGGCCGCCGCCTGCCAACGGCGTAAGCCGGCCGCCATAGTCTTCTGCCGATCCCAAACGTCGCCCCCTTCGCCGATGTCGTCCTTCAGCAGCGCGGCATAGGCGCCGATCGCGTAGACAATCGGTTCTTTAGGAGCTTCCTTGCTGAACTGCTCGACCATTTGCAAAGCTTTGTCCGGATCGGCCTCTGCCAACTTCAGCATGGATTTCAGCAGACCCATGCGCGGCCATGTTGACCGCATTGAATTCGAAACTCTGCCAAAACGTATTGGCGGCCTCGTCGTACTTCTTTTCGGTCAAAAGGCGTTCGCCTTCCCAAATGCGGAAAAGGCCGTTGTTCTCGTATCGCCCGATCGCCTCGCGCACGCTCTTTTCCTTCAGCGTTGGGTTGGCCGTCGCTTGAATGATCATGAATTCAAGCGCCTTGTCGCGCGGCAACTGCTGCAACACTTGCAGCCCTTCTTCCTGCTTTCCGCGACTGAGCAACAGCATGCCTGTCATTCGTTTGGTGATGTCGTCGCGCTCGCCGGGAAAGTTCTTCGGATCATTGAGATAGGCAAGCGCTTCTTCCGATCGTCCGGTGCGAATCAGCCATTCCACCCAGAAGCGTTTGGCAGAGACATCTTTCGGGTAATTGTCCAGAAAAGTCTGGATTTTTTCGTCGGCTTCATTCCTTCGCTGGGCAGCGTCAGCGGGGTCGTCATTGCCTTTGGCGGGCGGCAACATGGCCAGGGCGATCTGTAGCCGAAGAACTTCCACGCTGCCTGGATTCTCTTTCGCCAACGCGGTCACGATTGCCGCCGCCTTATCGGGCCGTCCAAGGCGCAGATAATAGCCTACCAGTCGGATGCGCCTGGCGATTCGCCTCGGTTCCGATCGCCAACGTGCCGATCGCTCGTTGCACGGCGTCTTCGTGAACCTCGGTCACATCGGGTCTTAGCACTGCGCCAGGGTTTTCCTTGCGAAATTTCTCAACCTTCTGCAATGCCCATTCGAGTTCAGCAGTCACTAGAAGAACAGCGATTTCCGCAGGATCGCGTAAAAACTCCATCAGCCACGAGCGCTCGACCGGATTCAGTTCGTCAACTTTTCGGTAAATAGTCTCCAATTCCTTCAGTGCAGGCGCGGCTTGCGCAGGGTCGCGCAGACTCAGTGCGACATTGGCCAACAAAAGCAGGGCGCAGCGGCCGGAGTTCGTTTTCTTTCGTTTTCAGCACCTGCTCTAAAGCGGTCTTGGCCCGACTCAATTTTCCTTGACGGACGAAGACGGAAGCCTCTTGAATATTCAAGATTGCCGTGGCTCGGGTATTTTCACTCAGATTGCGTAGGGCCTCGAGGTGCGGCGCGAAGGCATCGAGCTTATCGCCGCGCAAATTCAGCACTTCGAGCGCGACACCGTGCAGGTCGATGAGGTTGACGGCAGGCTCGACGCCCTTGCCGAGCCGAAGTCCTTCTCCCACGAAATGAAATGCCCGATCGTGTAAATCTTTGCGGGCGGAAACGTGGCCGAGCAGGCCCTCTTGATAGGCTTCGAGGTTGAGCAGTTGGGCCAGGTTTGCGTAAGCGGGCGGTTGACTGACATTCGCCGCAATCATCTGTTCGGCGAGCTTCTCGAATTTATCGCGAACGGAGATCCACTCCGGAGGATTCTCGCCGCCGACGGCACGCCGCGCCCGGGAAGCCGCCGCAACGCTTGCTTCGAACAAGCGGCCGCGCATAGGCGCCGCCATTTCCGTTGCCGCTAATGTCTGGGCGACATCGACAAACGAATTCAGAGCCAGATAAAGATTTTTGGTGTCGCCCCCCATTGTCTTGCGCGATTGCTCGATGCCGAGTTCGACGGCCATTTCGTGCAGGCCGATTATCCCCTCGATGTCGTCAGCCGCGAGCAGCCCGAATGCTTGGCGACGAGCGGCCAAAGCGAGCACCCCGCCCTCGGGATCAAAGAAGAGTTCGCTGTAGGCGGCTTCATCCTTCTTCTGCTCCGCGCGGTTCGACGCCGGCTTCTCCTTAACCAGGAACTTGACGATCTGCGCCTCGAGATACAAAGTGCGCCACAGCGGATAAGGAGGTGCTTTCTTTACCGCCGCCAAATGACTGCGGGCATCTTCGACGCGCTCCCGGTTGCGGTTGCGGCCAGTAGCCGGCTTGCCCGTCCCTTCCTGAAACTGCTCGAACTCGATGCGCGCTAAGAGCAAGTGAGCCCGCGTGTTGGCCGGGTCGATTTTCAACATGTTGTTCGCCAGCCGCTGCACCGCATTCCAATCCGTCGGTTTTAGCCATTGTTCAACGCGCACCGCTTCCTGTTGCAACTCCAGATCATCCACTAAAATGCGGGACGCCTGACGGATACAGGCGATGGCTTCTTCCAGGTCTTTCGGATTGCGAATGCTTGGCGTAAAGCGAAAGACTTCACGCGTCACGGAATCCTGAATTTCCTTGATGGGATTCCCTTCCGCCAGTGCTTGGGCAAACGAATCGTCTCGTATAATTCTCGCTTTAAGCCAGAGCAGTTTGCCAATACGAGTTTCCAGTTCACGCGCTCGGTCTGGAGTAAGGCCCGCCCGGCCCCGTTCTTCCTTCGCACTGGTTAGTGCTTTCTCAGTCAATAAGTTTGCCCGACCAAGCGACTCACGCGCGTCGCCCGCGTTTTTATCATCGAGCGCTTTGCTCCCTTCGTTGTAAGCTTGTTCCGCAGCGCGCACCTGATCGTTCTGATCCGATGATTTCGTAAAATAGCGATAGCCGAGGAAACCCAGGCCGCCAAGGATAACAACCACGCCGCAAAGCAATGTCAATCGATAAGCTCGCGAATGCCGCTTAAACATTTCGGCTCCTAGTAGCAAAAACGGTAGTCGTCGGAGAGTGGGCAGGTTGCGGGCGATCCCAGCCGCGAACCCTTCTTACCCTCCCCCTGGCTGTGCAGGAGGAGGGCAGGGTGGGGGCAGAGCGCCTACCATAAACAAACGTCTCGGCATCCGCAGCTTTTCCCCCCACTCTGCCCTCCCCCCGCAAAGCCGGCTGACTATTACCCACAATTTTTTAGGGAGGGTCTTCACTTCTTTCAGCTGCGGCGCTACTATTCATTGACCACACGGAAGTTCAGTAGTGTTTGGAGTAACACCATGGCTGCCACAGCTCCTATTTGCGCTGACGCTAAAGTTTGGGCTTCGCAAGTCGCCGGGTTCGCTGAGATGCCCGACGGACGCTTGAATACCCGGTATGCTCAGACTCTGGCGACCTTGGCGGCGCAGCCCCTCGATAGTTTTCCGCAAGCGTGCGGCTCTGCCGCTGAAGCCAAGGCAACTTATCGTTTCTTTAGCAACGAACGACTGCCGATCGAACTCTTTTTGCAGCCGTTGGTCAAAGCCACGGCCAATGCCTGTCGCGGCCAAGCTGTTGTTTTGGTGGTTCAAGATTCTACCTCACTTAACTACACACACCTCAAGTTTACGACAGGGCTTGGCTTGCTCAATGATTCCCCGCTCGCTCGCGGTCTGCATTTGCATTCGACCCTGGCTCTTCGCCTGGACGGCGTGCCTTTGGGCCTGTTCGACCAATACTATTGGAGTCGGTCTGTCGATCCAACTCCTCCCGATCCCAGTCGGCCCATTGAGGAAAAGGAGAGCCATAAATGGCTGCGCGGCATCGAAGAGTCTGAAGCCGCGATAGCCCATTTGGCCGAGAACGAACAACCTCGCTTGATCCACATCATGGATCGTGAAGGGGACATCCACGAAGTTCTACAACGCATCACAGATTCTCCGCATGGCGCCGTCATCCGCGCCGCTCAAAATCGTTCGGTTGACGGACCGATCGACAAATCGATGGAAGCCGTCCGTGCCGCTCCGGTTCGCGGCGGTTGCATCGTCGAGGTTCCTCCTAAACAGGGCCAATCCAAACGCAGAGCAAAGTGCGAGTTGCGCTCGGTTACACTTACGATCACACCCAATCTCAAAAAACATCCGCACCGAAAGCCCGTCGTCTGGAGTTTGATCGAAGTCCGCGAGATCAAGGCGCCGCCTGGCGTCGAACCGTTGAACTGGCTGTTGTGGACGACCGAACCCGCTAGCACCTGTGCCGAGATCGTCGAGGTTCTGAGGATCTACAAAATCCGTTGGCACATCGAGTGTTTTCATTTGACCCTCAAGAGCGGTTGCCAGGCGGAAAAACTCGAACTGGAAACCGCCGAGCGCCTGACTAAAGCACTGATGCTCTATTCGATGATCGCCGTCCGCATCGTTGCTCTGCGTGATCTGGCTCGCCAAGAACCGAACGCGCCTTGCACCATCATCCTGAGCGACTACGCCTGGAAATCGCTTTTCGCCAAGTTTGAGAAGAAACCTCTCACCGCCGACACGCCCGTGCCGACTGTGCGGCAAGCCATTTTGTGGATCGGCCGGCTCGGCGGACATCTCAATCGCAAGTCCGACGGCATGCCCGGCGTGCGCACCCTTTGGCGTGGCTGGCGCGATCTAACCATTCTCGTCGCAGGCTACAGCCTCGGCCGCAGCCAATGCTGATTTTTCAACTGCACCCCCTTGTTCGTTATTTCAATTCTTCAATGCGTCTCGCCGAGACGCCTGCCGGCATTTGTACATCCATCTCTCAATTCGAAACTCAAATCACATTCTGAAACGGTTCACTTGAGATTCTTGGAACCAACAAAGCACTTCTCTACAAAGTCAATGTGCTCTCGCAAGAAATTGCAGTCACCCCACCGCTCACCCCTACACTTGTGGGCAATAGTCAGGCAAAGCCGGGGGGAGGGTGGGAATCAATACGCTGCTCGGCTCGCCCAACAACGAGAACGCTTATATTATTTCATTCTACTCGCGCAGCAACGCCACGGGCAGGCGGGTAGCGTCGAAAGTGGCGGTCGGCGGTAAAAATCGATCGGCGAGAATGGCATCGACGGCCGGCAAAAACTCGCGTTCGATCGCCGCGATTTCGCGTGCATCAGCGCTGGTCGTCGAGACTTGGACGGTCAAGCTTGGCGGCGATTGACCTAACCCCTGGTGCAATGTCTGCACGAATGAGTTCCCGGCCGAAGGCGCTCCCATTGTGTAATGCCAATAGTAAACGGTCGTGAGCCCAAGCGAGCCGGTGTGAAAGACAAAACGTTGTACGAGGCGTCGGCGGTCGGCATCGAGCGCGATCTTCGCCCGCGCTCCCAGCTCTTCCGGCGCGCCGGTCACTTCCCGAATACAGATTTCCGGATGATGCTTGCGATCGTCGCCAATCGTGGAATAAACGGCATAGATCTGCACGAGCGGGCCATCCTTGCCCAACTGGTAGTCGCGCAACAGCAGATCGTCAGCCGTGTAAGGCAGGCGCGCTCGGAGTTCCTTCAAAGTAGGATTGTCGACGCCGGTCCACAAGCCGCCGATTTCGTGCGGCAATTGCGCTAAGGGCGTCGTCATTACCGGAAACGAATCCCGTCCCGCAGCGTTCAAATGAACTTTCAAGGCGGTCTGCAACACGAGGCCGGCCAACAAACAGCCGATGACCGGACGCAAGCGAGAGTTGAGCGATCGTACCGCGTCATGGTCTGCCGGCGGCAAAAACGAAGGCGGACGCGGCCTGCCTTGCAGCCGCCATAAAAGGTAATCCAGTCCAAAGAGCAGACTGAAACCGATCGGAACGGTGAACGCCGCCGGCGCATGATGCAGCCAGCCCTCCATCCAATGGGTGCCAAAGTGAAGGGCGCCGTAACACATCAGCAGCACCCGCAGAACGTTGGCCAACACCGCGAATGGGATAGCCAACACAACCAATAGCAGCCGTTGCCACGCCGGCCGATCGAGCATCAGGCCGAGCAACACGGAAAAGGCCAGGAAGCCAATCAACTGCCGTAGTCCGCTGCACTCTTCGCCTACTTCCAAAGGCTGTGATAGCCCTTCCAAGTGGAAGACGGTCCCGGTTCGCCAACAAAGAGTGAATTGATCGATGACATGGGCGCTCAATTGGCTGACGCTCCCTTGAAGCCATAGCGCCATGTACGATGTCCAAGTGATCGGCACCGGAAACATGAAGAAGGCGAAGAGAACGGGAGCCGTGAACCAGCCGGCCCATTGCCTGCCGCCGGTGGCCACTGCGGCGCCTCGCATCAATAAGGCGAAGGCGGCAAAAGTTATCAACGGCCAGGGGACAATCGTCGCGGCCAAAACGACGAGGATTCCCGCGCTTAACGGCAACAATGCCAAACGCGGCTCCCCATCACGGGGAGGCCCGGCCCGCTGCCAGGCCCGCATTCCCAAAGCAATACAGATGAAGGGAACCAAATAGCCATGGCTGTAATTCGGATCTTTACGCCACGCTAATTCTACCGGTTGCAAGAGACTGGCAAACAGAGGCAACAGGCAGCAAACGATTCCCGCAGGAAGAGCCCAGCTCCGCAGTGCCGTGCGTGCGTTTGGCAACGAGGGTGCATTGATGGTCGGAAGCGTCTCAGCCATTCCTACAATATACCTGTCAACGATTGATTGAACAACGGACGAGGCGGTGCTTGTGCAATTGCCGCGCTTGCTTCAAGCTTGGACTGCGCTTCGCCGCGGCGTATAAGAAATCATTCGTGCGCCTCAAAACGCGTAAGCAGAATCACTTTCGTCCGTTCGACACAGACGACGAACATCGGCCGGCGGGGCGAATGTTCGGCCGCGAACGAGAGACGGCCAGTCAACACGTTGAAGGGTTCGCCTTTTTTGACCAGTTGTTCGCGCAATTTGTCAGCCTGCGTAGAGTGAGCCCGACGAACCGCTTCCGCCCAAACCAAAACACCATCGTACGCCAGGGCGGCAGCAATCGACGGCGGTCTGCCATGCTTCTTTTGAAAGTCGCGCGCGAACTCTTTGACGGAGGGAACATCCGCTTCGGGATGAAACGGCACGACCGCGATCATCTGATGCAGCGTTGGACTTTCCTGCAACGCGCCGACCTCGGCCTCCTCGCCGCCAAAGAGAAGCGTCATGGTCGGCAGCTTGGCGGCACAGGCTTGCGCCGATTTGCCCGAGCCGCAGAGCACGGCCAGAGTCGGCTTGGCGTCGCCCAAATTTTCCAGCAATCCGCCGACGTCGGTCGCTTTGAGCGTATGTTCGATCACGGCGCCAAAATGCTCGGCAAACGCCTTTGCAGCAAGACCGAGATCGGGAGAATCATCTTCTTTCAGCAGAAGAATTTTCGAAGCTTTCAGCGTCTCTTTGGCATAGTGCGCCAAGGCTCGGCCGCGCTCGGCCGGCGCGACGCCGATCGGGAAGCAATTCGAGTTGACGGACGAAGTCACATAGCCGTTGAAGGCGACCATCACTGTCGGCGGCGTCTGCGAAGCGGCGGCTACTTTCTCGACCTGGGCCGAGTGGCTCGGGCCAAGCAAGCCATCCACTTTGTCAATAATTAGGAGCCGGGTCGTTTGCCCTTGTGCCTCGTCGGCCTTCGTGCCCAACGCGGCATGGATGACCTTCAGCTTTCGATCGACGGGCAGCCTGCTCGGATCGCCATTGATCGCCTCGACTGCCATCGCGATCGCCTGTGCTTCATCTTCCTGATGCGACGGCTGGAAATGCCCCAACACTATCGGGCCGGGCGGCGGCGTACGCGAACATCCGAGAGCGACAGTCGCTAGCAGAGGCAAAAGCAAAAAGCGCGACGGCATTGGCGGTCCTGCGAGAGGATATGATTCTTTGCAAGTTTATGGGAACCGCCGGATGCGGGTAGATTCAGAAGGCGTAGCGGCGGTCGTCAGACTTTCCCATGCCTCAGAACGCCGCGTCTCCATCGCATTCCAATTTTCATTTGACCCCCATCGGCGCTTGAACTAAGAGATTGGTAGCGCAGCGCTAACCAAGGAAAATGTCCACCCTTCCTCACGCGACGCGCCGTTTGATTATCAGGGATCCCCATGAAGCGTTCCATAAGGCTTAGCGTCCTTGCTCTGGTTTTGACGCTTGGAACCTCAGTGTCCGCACTCGCCGGCGTCGCATCATCAAGTTCGCTGCCCAAAGGTGAAGCCGAGAAGACACGAACCTCGGCTTGGCTGCCGCTCATTGTGGGAGGGGCCATCAGTTTCGGCGCCTTAGGGGCAATGTATCTGATGTGCCGGCGCCGACGTCCTGCCTCGGAGCACGCCGTCATCGAAGACCGTCAATTCAACGAGTTGAATCAGCTGGCGGCAGCAAGACCTAACCGGAGCGTACGGCCGCTTCTATCTGTACTCATCCTCCTGGGCATGGTCACTTGCGGTTATATCTTCCGCGCTCAAATCGCTTCCAGTTTAACGGAGGTCGGCACTACCATCATTATGCCGTTTCTCCATGTCACTCCGCGGCCGAGTTCGTCTTGATTGAAATCGCTACGGAGAATCAACGATGAGCTTGTTGAAGCAGATCCTTGTGCCCCGCATTTTCCAATTCATGGGTGAACGGTGATAGGTCGTGTTTATCTGGGACGGTACGAAGCCAAACGGCTGCTTGGCGAAGGCGGAATGGGCAAGGTCTATCTTGCTCATCAAACCGATCTCGAGCGCAAAGTGGTCGTCAAAGTCATGCACGACGACCTGGCGCGCGACAAGACGTTTCGCGAACGCTTCGTTCGCGAAACCTTGTTGATGGCCCGGTTCCTGCACCCTTATGCCGTTACCTTATTTGATGCCTCCATCAACGATCTATCGGAACCGTGCATCGTCATGGAGTATATCCCAGGGATTACCCTGGAAGCGCTGCTGGCGAAGAACGGACGGCTTTCGCCGGGGCGTGTCGCGCGTCTGCTCGGCCAATTCTGCGATGTGCTGCAGGCCGCCCATTCGCTGGGATTGATTCATCGCGATCTCAAGCCCTCCAACTTGATGCTGCTCGATCACGATACTCCGCGCGAAAAGCTAAAGGTGATGGATTTCGGCCTGGCGAAACTGACCCGCGAATCACAATCGATCAAGAATGTCACGCTCGCGACGATGGAAGGAGTAGCGGGAACGCCTAAATACTTCAGCCCCGAACAAGCGCGCAGCGAAGCGCTCGACCATCGCAGCGATCTCTACAGCGTCGGCGTGATTCTCTACGAACTCTTGACAGGCCAGCTGCCGTTTCAGGGAACAACCAGCATGGATCTGATGGTCGCTCATGCCACGGAGGCGCCGCCGACCTTTGCCTCGTTGAATCTAAGCGTCGATATCCCCTTGGCCGTGGAAGAGGTGGTTCGATCAGCGCTGGAAAAAGACCCGGCCCAACGGCCGCAGTCTGCGCTGGAACTGAGCGATGCTTTCGACAAGGCGGTCGCCGGCAGGCGGAAAACGCCGGCAGCCGAATTCACTAAGCCACTTGTAGTGAGTGTTGAACCGACGCCAATTCCGCTAGCCGAGCCGGAACCCGATGCCATTACTTTTCAGATGGAAGCCTGGATGCCCGAAGCGATCGCCAAGATCAAGTTGCGAGGCTTCGCGCACGACCTCAAAGGCGAATTCATCGAGAGCAATGCCGGCCTCGTCCGCCTGCACGTGCCCGGCTCGCCGTTGGTGAAGGCGTCCTGGTTCAACTCGAATCGCAGCCCGTACATCCCCTCGATCGACATGCAATTGCACCTTTCGGTCAAACGCAACAATCAAATCTGGATCCAAGTCGTCTTCCGACCTCGATCCCCCAATCAATTCAAAGACCCCGCCTGGCGTCACCGCTGCCTCAAGCTCCAAACCGAACTCCGTTCCTACCTAATGGGACATAGTGCCCCACCGACGTCAGAGCCCCGACCGTAAGGTGCAGACCCTCGCTACCTAACGCCTGAGACTCTGAACATACCGCGCGTTTTCCCACGATTTCCTCGCATTCCAGCTTCTGGAAATATTTCCACAACCTGCGCCGTCAGAATGACGGGTGATTGAATCCCCAAACGCTTTCGCACGATTTTATCCCAAAGCCTTCGGGAAATATTTCCCGAATATTAACCGATAGCGATTAAGCGCGATCTGCCACTTTCTCGAGCCCGACGCGCGAGCAAGGGATTTGTAGGGTGGGTGAAGGCTTTGCGAAACCCATCCCGTTCCACTCGTCGACCATTCTGACTGCGAACCGTTCGAAGTGAAAACGTTTTCACTCGAGTGTGAACCGTTCACACTTTCATGCCGCATCTGAATTCATACCTGCAACGTTGCGTTAGCCGCGACGCGAAGGCTTTGCGCAGCGGAGCGCTTTCGGCAAGAAAGCGCTCCGCTGCGCAAAGCCTTCGCGTCGCGGCTAACCCGGTTTTGTATTCTCATCACGCGTTTTCCCACGAAATAATTGGAAACGCCCTTCGGGAAATATTTCCCGAAGGGTCCGTGAAAACCCCTCAAAGTCGCCTTTCGCGGAGCCAAGGGCGACCATTGCTTACGCGTAACGTCTCCCGCGAGGCAGAGCCTCGACGACCCGTTACGCGGCAGAGCCGCGTAACGAGATAATGTTAACCGATAGCCTGTTTCTGCTTTCAAACTTCTGTCAGAGCCCTTACCGTTAGGGTGCCCCAAACGAGATTGTCCTATTGTGGCTATTTATCCGCCGTGTCTTGATTTTTTTGTCTTAATTCCGAATTCAGGATTCCGAATTCCGAATTCCCAGTTTAAACAGTCCCGACTCCCTAACGTTCTTGCTCTGGCATGGGCTTCGCTGAATTCCTCGCGATGCGACATTCGACGACCCGAAGCCATGACCCCTTTTCCGACAGGATGAATTAGGATTTACAGGATGACCGCGAAGCACGCTCTCTTTCCTATTTCTCCTGCTCATCCTGTCTCGTTTTGGTTTATCAATTCAAAGCCATGACTGATTTTGGACAGGATGAACGTAGCGCGGCATAGCCGCTTAAGAAATTCCATCTTAGCTTTTTGCCCGTATCTTTTTATCGAGTATTGAATGGCTTTGTTTTGATTCCGCATTCCAAATTTTGATTTGACGCTCTCGGCGTCAATTACGGTCATTACTAGCTTAGGCGCGGTGAAACTGGAAATACGTTCGTCGAGATGGGAAGTCGGAAAAAAGGGACATCTGAATTTCGAAGTTGACGAGGGCGCAAGGTTGCGGCCAAGATAAGACCATGCCAACTACAGCGCCAGAATAGGCGGGGTGTGTTACCATGTGCTGATTCGCGGCAACGATCGGTAGAAGGTGTTTTCAAAGGATTTTGATCACGGCTGAGGGCTGGCTCTGGTCCAGCGTACGAACGCTCTCGCAAAAGGTTTTAGCGGAGACACTTTTGGCGCGGCAGACGGCGGAATGTGATTTTATAGATATGTTGCATACCAATATTTTACGGCGAGGTGGTCAGTGCGTTTTTGCCTACTGCTGACATTGGCGGCATCTTCGTTAGGTTGTGAAACTCGGCAGCCGCCGCCGCCCCAACCAGCGGAATCATAATCGATGATTCAAGACCGCCAGTCGCTCAAACGCACAGAGACATGAAAGCGGGCCGGATCTCGTACCCGGCAGCCGAAATATTTGCAATAGGTGAGGATGTGGACTATTGATTGAGCGGAGAAATACAGGGAACGCATTACCGATTTAGACCTACAGCGCTTATGAACGAAAATTCACATTCCGTGGTTATTGTCAGCGACGCGCACGTTCCATTTCTGGAACATTTCCCAGAACTCGATCGGCCGCCGCAGAGAATCAACATAGCGCAGACCCCGTTTCAAATCGGTCGCGAGATGTCGGCAGATTACGTTATCCATTCACAGCGCGTTTCGAAGAACCACGCGCAGATCGTCCGCCAGGGCGCCGATTTCGTGGTTGTCGATCAGAACAGCACCAATGGCACGTTTGTCAACGGCGAACGCATCACAGAATGCCGTTTAAAGCCGCAAGACATCATCCACATTTCCCACAAGGAATTGCGTTTTGGATGGGATGTCGTTGAAGTCAATCGGTCGAGCGCGGACGGTCGAACTGCCTGCGCGGGGACACAAGCACTGACGGACAGCCTACTTAAAGGCTGGGATATGTTGCGAGAAGTGATTCGCGACCGAAAGGTGGCGGCGGTTTTTCAACCCATAGTTCACTTAGCAACGGCGGAGGTGTTTGGCTTTGAATTGCTCAGCCGCGTCACCCATCCGGGACTGAGCTCCAGCCCAGCCGCCACACTCACGTTAGCAGATAAATTTCAACTTGCCCCGGTTGTCAGTCAGCTGTTTCGCACGATTGGTCTGGAAAACGCGGCGAAGATTCCGGGCCATGTCAACTTTTTCCTGAACCTGCACCCTACAGAGCTTACGGATTTTTCTCTGTTCGACTCTCTGGCAGAGACCGCTTCCGCGTTTCGGGATGTCGGCAGGCAGTTGGTGCTGGAAGTTCACGAGGACGCTATCGCCAGCGCAACCATGATCTACGAGCTCCGAAAGCTGCTTCGGAACCTTGGCATCCTCTTGGCTTTCGACGACTTCGGGGCTGGCCAGACTCGTTTAAGCGAGCTGGCCGATGCGGCTCCAGACTTTTTAAAGCTTGACATGCATCTGATACGAGGGATCGATCAGGCCCCGGCGCGCCAAGACCTTATCCGTATGCTGAACGAATTTGCTAAGAGCCTAAATGTCAGTGTGATTGCTGAGGGGGTCGAGACAGAGGCCGAGGCCGAAACCTGCCGTCAACTGGGTTGCACGTTCGCCCAAGGCTACCTGTTTGGCCATCCAAATCCCGCGACTTGGTATGTCAACAACTCTCTCTGTCAGAAAACGGCAACGGTTCCGCGATCGCTTCTTCGCCAGACGTTGTTGAAACGTGAAGTTTCCGCTTAAGTCGGCGATTAATTAGCCTTTATCGCACCTGTTCCGAGACAAAAAAACTTTTCGGCTAGAAGCGAGAAAAGATGTACCGATGAAAGTCAAGTGGAATTATTGCCGTCGGGGGTGATGACGGCGAGGCGGGAAGGTTTGTGGTTTGCGTTCTGGGGGGTACGACGGAGGCGCGGGGAGGGCGAGATCCTCGTTGCGCTGCGCGGCGGTGGGCAAGAGGCCGGGATGGCCCCGACAAAAGGAATGGCGGAGAGGCGGGTTAGGCGAGAAAGAGAGTTTTGCGTTTCGGTTCTCCCTTAGACTGTTAGGTTTGCACTTTTGAAAACTGCTGGGGCCAAGGAAAGGGGACAGCGTACATTTCCCTTGTCAGACGGCGAGTGATGATCGATAATCGTCTGAATGCCACGCAATGCTCGTGCCGCTCAAGGCGGTTATTGTTACCATGTGCTTAATCGGGGCAACGCACGGAAGACCGTCTTCCATAAGGAGGGCGACTATGCGGCGTTCGTGCGACTGCTGGGCGAGGCCGGTGAGCGGATGCCGATGCGTTTGCTCGCCTATTGCCTGATGCCGAATCACTTTCATTTGGTGCTTTGGCCAAGGCACGATGGCGACTTGAGCGATTACATGGGCTGGCTGTTGACCGCCCATGTACGCCGTTATCATCAGCATTACCATTCGAGCGGCCACGTCTGGCAGGGGCGCTATAAAGCATTTCCGATCCAGGAAAACAATCATTTGTTGACGGTGATGCGTTATGGTGAGCGTAATCCGCTACGTGCCGGTTTGGTCGAGCGAGTACAAGATTGGCGCTGGTCAAGCGCGAGCGTTGACCGCAGCGGCGCCCCGGTGTTAGATGCGGGACCGGTGCCCCGTCCGGCAACTTGGGTATCGTGGGTGAATGAACCGCAGACGGAAGCGGAAGTCGAGGCCTTGCGAGAGTGCCTGCGTCGCAACCGGCCATTCGGCGAGGTTCCTTGGCAGATAGAAATAGCGGAGCGTCTGGGAATCGAAGCGAGCTTGCGACCTCGCGGACGACCGAGGAAAGCAATACTGATGTGCCTAAGTCGCTATTCGACGTGGACAGTTTCGGCTTGTAAAAGTACGCTGTCCCCTTTTCTTAGTCAAGCCGGAGTTCCAAGATCAAAATGGAACGCCGTAAACAGGACGGGCGACGTTGCTGCTGAGGCACGACTTACCGGCCAGCTAAAGCGCAATGAGCTAACAAGTCAGGGCATCCCTACAGTCAGACAGAGTGGGGGTGACTGAGATGAGTTCTAAGACCCCGCTCTATCAAATTCCGGTGGCTTCTACGGAGTTTGCGACGAGCGACGCACATATGCTTCGGAGCACTATCAGGTACGAATACTATCGAAATAGCGTGCTCTATCGGAGTGGTATCCGTTTCAATCAGGTTCTGGCAACGAGAAGCGCGTTGAGCGATGTTGCACACTTTGGCATCTTGAGGGCGCATATGATACCTTAGTAGAAATTGAAGGATCATCGTGGCCTGCAGAGATCTATGTAGACACCGCCGAACAATGGCGAGACAAATGGGAAATGCACCACTACATGATTTACTTGGATAGTGCTGGCTGTTTTGAAGTTATCGCTGCAACGTGGGACATTCTTCAAGAGGAAATAGGTTCGTGGTCACAGATTTGAGCATCCTAAGCCGTGTTACATCCCATGCCCTTCGTCATGAACCTTGGCTATATGAACTTGAACTCGACAACGAAGGCTGGACTTCGGTGAAAAGTCTTATAGCTGCGTTGAGCAGAGAACAACCGGCCTGGGTGGATTTGTCGGAAGGTGATCTTGTCCGCATGATTAATAGTTCTGATAAGCGACGGCATGAGCTCCATGATGGGCGCATTCGTGCGATTTACGGCCACTCCATTGCAGGCAATCTCAAGCATAGCCCTGCAACTCCGCCGGAACTACTTTATCTCGGAACTGCCCCTGAAGTTGTTTCACTTATTAGCTCGTCGGGGCTTTTGCCAATGGGAAGGCAATATGCACATCTTTCCGTTGATGAAGCCACCGTGACTGAGGTAGGTAAGCGGAAGGCGAAATCACCGAAAGTCCTTTGTATTCTAGCTAGGAATGCGAGTGATAGCGGGGTGATTTTCTACGAAGGAAATGACAAGGTTTGGCTTGCCAATTTTGTCCCACCGGATTTCATTGTTTTTCCGGGTGAGATTGCCTAAGGGGAAAACAAAGGGGTCGACGAAAAAAGGGACGAAAAAAGGGGACGGGAAGAAAAAAAGGCGGACGGGCACGTTTTCTCTTGCCGGTTGGGCCAGGAAAAGGGGACAGCGCGGACAGCGTACTTTTCCCTTGCCAAACGGCGAGCGAGGGTTGATAATCGTCTGAATACCACGCAACGCGCGCCGCTCAAGGCGGCTATTGAAGAGAAAAAAGGGGCGCATTTCTTTTTCGCTTGAAAAAAGAAGGGGACGCATCGCCCCAGCGTAAATTTTCGCCGGAAACTAAGTGCAGAAAAAAGGGACCTGTCACTCTTGCACAGCAACGGCGGCAATACTCATCCATTCATCCACTCACGATGAGCAGCTTACAACCAATTCTTTGCCCCAGGCGGGGGCGGGTTGGGCGTAGTGGTCCATGCCGGGTTGTTCGTCGAAGGGGCGGCGTAGGACGTTGAAGAGGCGTTCGGTTTCGCCGAACTCTTTTTGTTGGACGGCCTGGTCAATTGCGATCTGGGCCAGATAATTGCGCAAAATGAATTTGGGGTTTACCCGATTCATCCTCTGTCGGCGTTCGACGTCGATGGAGCCTTCGGCCAGCAAACGCCTTTGGTAAAGAGACGACCACTGCAGCCAGCCATCGGGTTTGCCGAACATATTCCGCAGTTCATGATTCGCGGTTGGTTCAACCGAATTGAAATTAGCTAATTTCCTAAAAAAGATGGTGTAATCGACCCGGTTCTCGGCGAGCAGATCGAGCAGGGTGATCCAGAGTTGTTGGTCGTCTGCAAGAGTCGTTGTCAGGCCGAGTTTAGCGCCCATCAACTGTTGCATCTGGTCGTTGAAGGCGTTCGCATATGTTTCGAGCGATTGAATCAAAGTCTCTTTCGAAACAAAGGGGATCAAAGTCTGTGCCAGACAAGCGAGATTCCAATAGCCAATGCTCGCCTGCTGATCGAAGGCATAACGGCCGCTGTTGTCGGAGTGATTGCAGATCAAGCTCGGTTCGAACTCCTCCATGAAACCGAATGGGCCGTAATCGAGCGTTAGCCCGAGGATCGACATGTTGTCCGTGTTTAAAACACCATGCGCAAAGCCGATCGCCTGCCAATGCGCCACCAGGCGGGCTGTGCGCTGCACCACTTCTTCGAAGAAGAGGCGATAGCGGTCCGGCTCATCGGTGAACTGCGGAAAGTGTCCGCTTATCACATAGTCGGCAAGGATCTGAAGAGATTCGTGTTCGCCATGATGATAGAAGACTTCAAACGATCCAAAGCGAACGTGCGAAGGCGCCATGCGCAAGAGCAACGCACCTGTTTCGACCGATTCGCGGTAGACCTCCAGGTCGGTGCCGACGATCGAGAGGGCACGCGTGGTGGGGACGCCCAGCGCGTGCATCGCTTCGCTGCAGAGATATTCCCGAATGCACGAGCGCAGCACGGCACGGCCATCGCCGAAGCGCGAGAAGGCGGTGCGACCGGCGCCCTTCAAGTGCAGATCCCACTTTTCGCCACGATCGTTTTTTACTTCACCCAGAAGAATGGCCCGGCCATCGCCGAGCTGCGGCACGTATGAGCCGAACTGATGCCCGGCATAACGCATCGCCACCGGCTGACTGCCGGGCAACAAGCGGTTGCCGCTAAAGTATTCGACGAATTCCGGTCGGCGCGCCTGGGCCGGATCAAGGTCGATCAACGAAGCCGCATCGGGGTTGAAGGCGACCAAGTAGGGCGCGGAAACGGGCGTCGGCGCCACCTTCTGCTGGAAACCGGCCGGCAAGCGCGCATAGGTGTTGTCGAAAGCGAGCGATTCAAGTGAATTCATATAGAAGAAGTTTACGAGAGGGCTTGGCGGTTTCCAAAACTTTTCGTCAGCGCCCTCATTTGACGCTCTGCGTCAAACGTCTTCTTCGACGCTCTGCGTCGATCCGCTCCGAAAATATGGCGAAATCCATCTCGATTCCGCTAAACTGAATTCAACCTACCTTTGCCACTTCCGGAGCTTCCCGCGCATGAACCGCTGCCTGCCTCTCCTGATCGCTTTGTTGTTATTGCCGACCTCTGCGCCTGCCCAGTTGGCGCCGGAAGAGTCGATGAAAAAATTCACCGTGGCCGATGGCTTGCAGATCGAACTGTTCGCCGCCGAGCCGATGCTCATCAACCCGACTTCGATTGATGTCGATCACAAAGGCCGAGTGTGGGTGGCCGAGGCGGTCAATTATCGGCGGAAGAATTTTGGCCGGCCAATTTTGCGCAAAGAAGGCGACCGCATCCAGGTGTTGATCGACGAGACGGGCGAGGGCAAAGCGACCAAGGCGGTCACTTTCTACCAAGGCGAAGAACTTTACGGGCCGCTCGGCGTGTGTGTTGCTCCATATGCCGATGGCAAAGGGCAGCGGGTGTTTGTGTGTCAATCGCCCGATATCCTCGTGTTCGAAGACAAAGATGGCGACCTAATTGCCGATGGCCCGCCGAAAAAATTCCTCACCGGCTTCGGCGGTTTCGATCACGATCACGGCGTTCACGGCATCAACATCGGGCCCGATGGCAAGCTTTATTTCACTGTCGGCGACCAAGGCGTGAAGAACCTGCAGAGCACCGATGGCAAAGGCCCGAAGTTCAACAGCAACAACACCGATTGCCGAGCGGGCACCGTATGGCGCTGCGATATGGACGGCACGAATCTCGAACTGATCGCCCACAATTTCCGCAACAATTACGAATGCTGCGTCAACAGTTTTGGCGAAATCTGGCTCTCCGACAACGACGACGACGGCAACCAGCAAACGCGCATCTGCTTCGTCATGCCCGGCGGCAACTACGGCTATCATCCGCGCGGCGCGGGCCAAAGCCATTGGCACGAAGAGCAGCCGGGCATCGTCCACAAAGCGCTACGCACCGGCTTCGGCTCGCCGACGGGCATTTGCTTCTACGAAGGCAACTTGCTGCCGAAGAAGTATCAAGGCGAACTGCTGCACTGCGACGCCGGCCCGCGCGAATTTCGCGCCTTCATCCGCAAACCCAAGGGCGCCGGCTACGAACTCGAAAAAGAAGTGTTGGTGACCAGCACCGACAACTGGTTCCGCCTGAGCGATTGCTGCGTCGCCCCCGATGGCAGCGTCATGCTCGCCGACTGGTACGACCCCGGCGTCGGCGGCCACGGCATGGGCGACTGGACGCGGGGCAGGATTTATCGTGTGACGCCGAAAGGGCACAAGGGGTATAAGGTGCCGGAGGTGAAGGTAGACACTGTCGAAGAAATTGCAAAGGCTCTTGAGTCGCCCTGTCTCGCTACTCGCTCCCTGGTCGGCGAGGCAATCCGCCAGCGTTCGGAAGACGACTTCAGGAAAGACTATCTCGGCGGCTCCCCCGCGACTGGGCCCGCACCTGGTTTGGGGAAACTCACCCGACTCCTGATTGGTGATTATAAACCCGAACTAAGACAGCCTACAGAGATCGAACTGACTGCCTTTAGCCGAAGTATATTACTGTATAATTCAGCGCCCCAAAACAAGCTTATACTTGCCAAAATGGAACCGATTGAGCAATTCCAATTTTCTATGGCGGGTTCGGTCATGGGCACTATTCTCGCAATGTATGATCGGGGTGATGTTACGGAAAATACATCTCGCCGATCGACGGACCGTCTTATCTCAACTCTCGGACCAGGTTTCAAGGAACTACGCCGACGGGGAGTGACACTCGCACAGGTGCTTGCAGACTTCCACCCGGATACTCCGGTGAAAAGACCGGTCAATCCCGCTGTTGAAATCGCCGAATTGCGTGATGGGAAAAGCCCGTTTCCTACGCGATTAGCAATTCCAATTTGTCGCGAAATTCTCCTCGCTTTACGGCACGAGGATGCCAAGCCGGTCAGTCTCTGCTTTTACCCCTTGGCGCAACTCTACGATGGCCAAGACATCTTCTACCGTGCCGCTCTCAACATCGCCTGCGGCACCGATCCGGAACGCCGTGACAAAATCCTTGCTGACTTCGACAAGCACTTCCCTGAATGGAATGACAAGGTGGCCGATCTGGTGTGGGAACTTCGGCCCAAGTCGGTGCTGCCGCGACTGAGCAAACTGTTGGCCGACCCCAAGTTGACTGTTGCGCAGAAGGCGAGAATCGTCGAGATTCTGGCCGCTTCCGACGACATCGCTGCCGGGCACACGATGCTGGGCCTGCTCAAAGCCGACTTGCCGGCCGAGGTCAAAGCGAAAGCATTGGAGCAGATTCAAACTTCCGTTGTGACTAAGTGGAAAGGGTTGCAAGCGAGCAAGGAACTGGCGGCGAGCATCGACGATTTACTCGCTGGTGCTGCGACGAAGATCCATGGCCTGCAACTTATCGGCGCTGCCAATGCCGTGGATCGATTGAGTGCGGTCGCGGCCATTGCGGCCGACGAGAAAGGCGCCAGCGATCTACGCATGGAAGCCGTCCGCACCCTGGGCAAGCTGAAGTCACCGAAGGCCCTGGGTGTGATCGAAGGCCTATTGCAACCGGGTATCTACGCGAATCAAGCTTTGGCCACTGAAGTCCTCAACGCGCTGGCCGCGCAAATTGGAGCGCCGCCGAAGAAGGGCGTCGTCGATCTATCAGCCCAAAAAGCGCTGACTGATCTGAGCGAATTCACTTTGAACGCGAGCGTGCCGTTGCCCCTGCGCAAAGCGGCGGTGGAAGCACTATCGGGCTCACAGCAAGGGACGCAATGGTTGCTCGACACGCATCAGAAAAAGACACTCACGGCCGATCTGGTGGCCGATACTGGAAGACTGTTGCGCAACACGCCTTATCAAGGCATTCGCAACAAGGCGCTCACGCTCTTCCCCGCGCCGGGCAAGCTGGATCCAAAGAGTTTGCCTTCGCCGGCATCACTGGCGAAACTCGTCGGCAATCCGGATAAGGGTAAGCTGCTTCTGGCCGCCAGTTTAAAGGGCGAAACGCAGTGCCTCAAGTGCCACACGGTTCGCGGCATCGGCGGCAGCATTGGCCCCGATCTCTCCATGATCGGCAAGAAAGCGAGTAAGGAGAACCTGTTCGAATCGATCCTGCAGCCGAGCAAGGCGATCGCCGACCAGTATCTGCAATGGCAGATCGAAAACACGGCGGGGCAGAAGATTCTCGGGCTGATCGTCGAAGAAACGCCGAACTCGGTCACCATCCGCGATGCCAACGGCAAAGACACCAAGATCGCCAAGGGGGACATCGAAAGCCGAACGAAGAGCTTGGTGTCGATCATGCCCGAAGACCTTATCAAAACGCTGACGGAAGACGAGTTCATCGACCTGGTCGCGTATTTGTTCACACTGAAGACGCCCTCGTTGACGCCGGAATCGTGGTACATCGCCGGGCCGTTTGAGACCGGCGATAAGAGCCTGGATACCGTCTATGAGCCCGAGAACGCCAAAGCCTTTGACCCCAATGCCGTGTTCAAAGGCAAGGGTAGTGAAGTGAAGTGGAAGACGGTCAGGAACAAAGACGGCTTCGTCGATCTGCAAGCGCACTATGCGCCCGACAGCACGGAAAACATTTCTTATCTCTATCAGCAGATTGAATCGCCAGTCGATCAGGAAGCGACAATCTATCTTGGTACAACGGAAGCTTTTAAACTCTGGGTGAATAACGAAAAATTGTTTGAAAAACGCAAATTAGCATCTCCGGCGCCGCAAAATGACACGGTAACGGTGAAGCTGAAAAAAGGAATCAACAGCGTTGTGCTAAAGACACTCAACGGAGCGCCTCAGAGCGGCTTTAGCTTCAGCGTCGGGAGCGAGCAGGAGTTGAAAGTGGCGCCGGTGAAATAAGGGATCTGTGCGTGCTGCTTACAAAATCGAGCGCCGAGCCGTTGAGCGACGAAGGTGGTTGCGCAAAGCCCTACTCACCGTGTTGGTGTGATGCGCCGAGCGGAGCGATTCATTCTCGTTCCCAGGCTCTGCCTGGGAACGAGACGTCGAGGCTCTGCCTCGCGGCCGTTCACCAAGCGGTTCGGCATCTGGCTCTGCGACAAGCGCAACGAGGCAGAGCCTCAGCGACCCGTTCCCAGGCAGAGCCTGGGAACGAGTGGCCTGCGTTTTGAGCTTTCGGAATCAAAACACTCCACGGCGCAAGGCCTTCGCGTCGCCGCTAAACGGGTAGTCGCGATTTGAATGATACGTGTTTACTTCCGCTTCCCCGCCGCACGTTTGCCCGCCTTGCGCAGCATCTGGTTCGTCCACTTAGCTTCGGCCGGCGGCAGGGGGAATTTGAGTTCTTCCGAGTAATCGATATCATCGTAGCCGCCGTCTTCGTAGCATTGGTCCAGCAGTTTTTGCAAGTCGAGCGGCGCCTCTTCATCGGTAGGCCGTAAGGGGACGGCAATCGTCGGCAGCGGCTTCGATAGCGGAATCGCGTAATAGTCTACCTGGGTGCGCCGCCAGCTGTAACGCACCACGGCGCGATAAGGAGTGCGAAGTTTCACCGCGATGGATTCCTGGGGGATCGAGACTGTCCAATCGCCCTGACGGATCAGATCGATCTCGACGAGACTGACGTTGGCGGCGATCGAATCCGCTTGCTTCATGACATAGTCCGAGCGGCCCCGGCCCGGCCTTTTGTTGCTCGGGCTCAGCACTTCCAGAATCGTGACCACGCGAAACGGGGACGCGACTTCTCGTATCTCAACAAATGTCTGCCTCTTCGTTTCTTCGAACACTTCAATGACAGTCGGCTTGGCATACACCACCGCCGTTCCGCCCTGGACTCGGCCGGCAAGTTGTGATTTGGAATCCGCTTCGGAGACGCGTATATCCGGATAGATGGGACGCGATTCGTCCACGTCCGTCACCATCACGCGCTCTTCCACGCGAGCGCGCAGACCCTCTGGCAACAACTTTTGGAGTTGATTGCGAGCATAGGTGATCATGCTTGTATGGACGTCGCCCCAATGTTCTTCGAGGTAGGGGTCCATCCCCGGAAATGGGCTTGGCATGGCTATTCAACTCCGGGCGCTGTGCCTGAGTGCTAACGAGGCTCTGCTTCTGACCAATGCGACGTTTCTAACCACGAGACAGCCAATGTCAAATCGAAATCCCTTAGCCACGGATTAAACACGGATAAACACGGATAAATCAAACATCCGATGGCGTGCTCGTCAACGCGCCTTGATTAATCTTAACCGATTTATCCGTGTTCGTTCTGTGTTCCATCCGTGGCTAAATCGTTTTGGCTTGGTGGGGCGCCCTATCCAAAACTTGACTCATTCACGATGAGTTTGCTTGGATAATTAACCTGCTAGCTTATTGTACCAGCGTTAGGCCGCCAAAGGCTCGCTGGTTGCAAAGCCGCACCGAGCCAAACTGACTTCCTCCGCCAGGGCCGTGTAGTCCTCGGCGCCGGCGCAGGTGGGTGCGTATTCAAAGATCGTCTGCCCGTGGCTGGGGCATTCGGCCAGTTTGATGTTTCGGCGGACGCGCGTGGCGAAAATCTTAGCGTCTGCCCAGGGTGATTGCGTTCCTCGGCTCTTTTCCAGAAACGCTTCCACTTCGCCCAGCACCTCATGCGCCAGTTTGGTTCCCGCTTCGTACAAGCAGACAATGATGCCGGTCACCTTCAACCTAGGATTGATGCGCCGGCTCACCAGCGCGGTCGTCTCCAGTAATTTGCTCAAGCCATGCAGGGCGAAGAAATGAGGCTGCAAGGGGATAAAGACTTCATCGCACGCGGCCAACGCATTGAGCGTCAACACGCCGAGCGAGGGTCCGCAATCCATCAGCGTGTATTCCGCCTTATCGGCGTCGGCTTCGATCGCCTCGCGCAGAATGACCTCACGGCCCACCACGCCGGCTAGTTCGACCTCGGCCGCTGCGAGGTTGATATCCGCGCCGATCAGGCTCAGCCCTCCGCCAATCTCACGACGCACGTCGGCCAAAGGCCGTTGGCGCACGAGGACATCGTAGATTGACGGCCGATCGCCATCGGGCTCGATGCCGAAATGCGTGGTGGCATGCGCCTGCGGGTCGAGGTCGAAGAGAGCAACCTGCGCGCCTGGCGTGCGAGCGCTGCCGAGAGATTGACGGCCGTGGTCGTCTTGCCGACGCCGCCCTTTTGATTCAGAATCGCGATCCGTCGCATGGCAGGCTCCTGCTTTGTCGAGAAGGCAGAAGTATAAGCGGAAGGGGTAGCCGCGCTAAGAGCAACTGGAGCTATGGCGCGCGGCAACCGAGTCTGGCGCCTCACGGGCGAGGAAGCGCCTTGGGTAGCTGCTTTTCATCTTTGACGACGACGATGAGCGTCCCTTCTTTGAATGCCTTGCAATACGTGGGATGCGGGATCTTGCCGTCGGGCGCAATGGCGATCACCGCGCCGTTGCCAATCGCTTTTGGCCAGTTTTCCTCGGCGACCTTTTTGCCATCGATATCGTACACATCGATGCGTTGAGGCGTTAACGAATAGGTAACCGTTTTCTTGACCTGTTGAATTTCGGTAACCTTTTGGGTGACGGTTTGGCCGTTCACCAAGAGCTCAACCGTCTTTTCCAGAGTGACCGGCTCGACGATTTCAGCCGTCCAAAGAAAAGCGCCCTTCTCCCATTTAACAAATTGCAGTTGCGGTATGGCGCCGAAGGGCTCATCGACCAGTGGTGCGTCTGCCGCGAGAACCAGCGAGAGTAAGACCAGCATGGAAAACATGAGATGTTTCTCCGAAATGAGGAATTGACCGAAGTTGATGATACGGAAGTGAGAGGTGGATCGGCGTGGTGGCACAGGATCAAGGTGCACCAACCGATTATGGCAAAACGGTGTGCCTCGCGCTTCCCACCCTGCCCCCGACTTTGCGGGGGCAGGGTGGGGTGGGGGGAACAGCCGCGAGTGTCACGACAGTTGTTGATGGGCAAGCGCTCCACCCCCATCCTGCCCTCCCCTGCAAAGCCAAGGGGAGGGTAAAACGGGCTCCGCGCATGTTTTATCGGTTCGCCGAAATTGGTTGGCACACTTGAACCCACAAGCCTGAAGCGCAGCGAAGAATCGACATGTTCTTCGCGGGCGCTTCAGGCTCGTGCTAAGTTTCGCCATCCCCCAACAACCGAATATCCCCACCGCCAACATATTTGACTTGATCGAGCGTGCAGAGATGCGGCGCTTTGTCGAGCCGCCAGTGGACCAGCGTCGTGCCATGCCGGAAACGGCCGGCGCTGAACTGGTCGTACTCGACTTCAACCACCAACTTTGGCGCGAGCGGCTCCCATTCGGTCGAGCGCTTCGTGCTCCAACGACTTGGCCCTCCGGGCGCTTTGCCGGTGAAGCCGGGCGCCTTGCGGAGCTTCTCCAGCTTCTTCGTCAGAGCCGGGCGATCGGCTGCCTTGATGCTGGACATAAAGCCAACGTGGTGCAGCAATCCTTCATCGTCGTAAAGCCCCAGCAGCAGAGAGCCGACGACATGCTTATCCGCTTCCAAATAGCGAAAGCCGCCGACCACACAATCGGCGGTGCGCCTCGGCTTAATCTTCACCATGGCCGAGCGTTCGCCCGGGGTGTAAGGGCTATCTAAGAGCTTGGCGATGATGCCATCGAGATTTTGGCCGGCGCTGCGGAACCATTTTTTAGCCTGTGCTAATTTCGTAGTAGCCGGCGAAAGCTTAATGGTTGGATTCTTAGACAGGTAAGCCTTCGCAAATTCTTCCAGTTTACTGCGCCTTTCGTGCAGCGGCTGCTGTAAGACGGGTTTGCCTTTGCCATCCATCAATAGGTCGAAAACAATATAGAGTGCTGGGTTCTCGGAAGATAGTTTGAGGATTCGGCTGGCTGCCGGATGAATCCGCTGCAACAACTGATCGAACTGAAAACGACGCCCGATGGGAACGGCGATCTCGCCGTCGAGCACGAAACGCTTCGCTTTGATGGCTCGCACCGCCGCTTCAATTTCGGGAAAGTAACGGCCGAGCGGCTTCTCGCTTTTCGATTGCAAAAAGACCTGATCGCCATCGCGAAACGCCAGGCAGCGAAAGCCATCCCACTTCGGCTCATACTGCCATTGAGGCCCTTTGGGAATCTCTTCGACCGACTCGGCTTCCATGGGAGCAAGCGTGGCAGGGGTTGTCGCTTTCACGGCATCTCCTCTGGCTCAATCTCACGCGGCTTCAAACAGTTAGGGCAATACCACGGGGCCGAAGTTTTCACCGGCTTCGGGCTTCGTTTGCGGCAGATGGCGCAGCGGTAGCGCTTGCCTTTGATGGCGGTCTTCGGCCTGTTCTGCTTCCCTGTTTTGAAGATCATGGTTGCCATGGGAATCTCCTTCAACTATCGGTGTTGAAAGGCCGTCATTCGCCGAGCTTCTCGGTTAGCTCCTTGTTTTCGTGGACAACGCGCAGACCCCGCTTGACCTTTGTCTCGGAGGCGAATCCTTTACGCCGTTTGCTCATTGTCTCGAAAAGAGAACTGTTCGTCGAAGTTTTCAGCGTTCATGATACACCGGCCATTCTCGTAGTAGGATGTTGAATTCAGGACACGCCGCGACAATCTGGGTTCGGAGATTTCGCTTCATGTACGAGGAGATGCAGCAACGGTGGCATGATCTTCTTACCACCTGGGAGGTCGAGCCAGTTCGGGCGGGCGAATCTTTCGCAGAGATCTGCAAGAGCTATGCCAGCGCTGGTCGTTTTTATCACACGCTTGAACATATTCGGAGCGTGCTGAACACCTTGGAAAGTTTAAGCTGCCATGCCCGAAACATGAACTCATTGCGCCTAGCCGCCTGGCTTCACGATGTGATATACGACAGTCGAAAGCCGGACAACGAGGAGCGCAGTCGCTCAATTTGCAATTCAACTCTGCGAGAACTCAGCTATTCCCGATGCACACGTGGTCGCCGCCTTGATTCTGAAAACGAAAGCTCATGACGCAGGCGATGATGAAGATGCCCGGTTGCTGGTCGATGCTGATCTCGCGATTTTGGGAGCAAACGAATCGATCTATCGCACATACGCCGAAAACATTCGCCGCGAGCATGACTGGGTGCCGGAGACAGAATTTATCATCGGAAGACGGCAAGTCTTGGAACGTTTTCTCGCCAAACCCCGAATCTTTTTGGCGCTTACGAATTTAGAAGACATGGCCCGTAGCAATATAGCGGCCGAGATTGAGCGGCTGGGGCGGAAATGTGTGTAAGCTGATTGATACGATCAACACAAGTTAAGCTCTTTGCCTTACACCGTAAAAAACTCCACCGCGTTGCGAAACAACGGCATGCCGTCGCCTTCGGATTTGAGTCCCTCGCGAGTCCAGCGGGGGTGTTGCGTGGGGAGGACATGACGTTCGGGGTGGGGCATCAGCCCGAGCACGCGTCCTGACGCATCGCAAAGGCCGGCGACGTCGCCTTGCGAGCCGTTCGGATTAACCGGATAGGAGCCGGGCTCGCCTTGGGCGTTTACATATTTCAAAACGACTTGCCCGGCTTGCTCCAAGCCTCGGAGCATCCATTCCTTACGGCAGATGAAGTTGCCTTCGCCGTGGGCCATCGGCACGTGCATCATCGTGATGCCGCGTAGGAAAGGTGAGCGGTCCGAAGAGACTTTCACGTAGAGCCAGCGATCCTGGTAGCCGTGCGTATTATGGCCGAGGGTGGCGACGGTGCCTTCTTCGTCCGGCGGCATCAGCAGGCCGGCTTTTATGAGAACTTGGAAGCCATTGCAGACGCCGAGGATCAGCTTTCCCTTGTCGCGAAAACGGCGAAGTTCTTCGCCGAGGAAATGGGCCAACTGCACAGCGAGGATCTTGCCGGCGGCCACGTCGTCGCCGTAGCTGAAACCGCCGGGAAGCATCAAAATTTGGTACTGGTGCAGCAGTTGTGGCGACTCGCGCAAGCGATTGATATGGATGCGATCGGCGATGGCGCCGGCTTTCTCAAATGCGAACTGGGCTTCGACGTCGCAGTTCGTGCCCGGAGCGCGGAGGATGAGAACCTTCGGCGTAGCCATGGTGATTATTCCGTGAAAGCAGCTGAAAAACGCTTGACGGCAGCCGTCGTTTGAATCATGATTTCTTTGTACAACCCGCGTGCGATGGCTGCTAGCGGCAAAAGCAGGGCGAATCGAGAATCGGCGAGTGCTTTTTCGGTCGCGAAGCAGAGGGTTTTCGGCGGGCTGCTCTCCAGCAAACACGTCCCTCGGAGGACGCTGGGGAATCTTTTCCACTTTTTTTTGGCCAAAGCCTTGACACTTCTTCTTCCGGCTCTTAAAGTATGAGTGTCCTAACGGACGAACGCAAAAGCGATGAGGAGTGAAAGCGGAGACGTTTTCACGACGGGTCGCTGTTTCCGTCGATCTTTGACAAATTGGTGGTAAATTGAGCCTATCGAAGATGGGTATGAATGCTAGTTTAGCATCGACCCATCTGCAAGCTCTCTCGCTTACAAGGCGGGAGAGGTTTCTTTGAGTCGATAATAAGCTAGCGGCTTCAAACTTCTTCTGTTTTTGAACGGTGCAAATCGTTTATATAGAACACTCAATGAAGGGTTTGATCCTGGCTCAGAATGAACGTTGGCGGCGTGGATTAGGCATGCAAGTCGAACGAATGCTATTTGGGTAACTGGATAGCGGAAGTGGCGAAAGGGGCAGTAAGGCATAGGTAACCTACCCTGGAGTCGGGCATAGCCATTCTAACGAATGGGTAATTCCCGATGGCCCAGCGAGAAGACATCTTTTTGCTGGTAAAGAATTTCGCTCCGGGAGGGGCCTATGTGCTATTAGCTAGTTGGTGGGGTAACGGCCCACCAAGGCTAAGATGGCTAGCGGGTGTGAGAGCACGACCCGCGCCACTGGCACTGTGACACTGGCCAGACACCTACGGGTGGCTGCAGTCGAGGATCTTCGTCAATGGGGGAAACCCTGAACGAGCGACGCCGCGTGCGCGATGAAGGCCTTCGGGTTGTAAAGCGCGAAAGTGGGGACGAAAGCCGAAAGGTTTGACCGATCCACAGTAAGCTCGGGCTAAGTTCGTGCCAGCAGCCGCGGTAAGACGAACCGAGCAAACGTTATTCGGAATCACTGGGCTTAAAGGGCGCGTAGGCGGGCATTCAAGTCTATGGTGAAATCCTCCAGCTCAACTGGAGAACTGCCGTGGATACTGGGTGTCTCGAGGGAGGTAGGGGCGTGCGGAACTAATGGTGGAGCGGTGAAATGCGTTGATATCATTAGGAACTCCGGTGGCGAAGGCGGCACGCTGGACCTCTTCTGACGCTGAGGCGCGAAAGCCAGGGGAGCAAACGGGATTAGATACCCCGGTAGTCCTGGCCCTAAACGTTGGGTACTAGATAGTAGTCTTCACATGGGATTACTGTCGAAGCAAAAGTGCTAAGTACCCCGCCTGGGGAGTATGGTCGCAAGGCTGAAACTCAAAGGAATTGACGGGGGCTCACACAAGCGGTGGAGCATGTGGCTTAATTCGAGGCTACGCGAAGAACCTTATCCTGGACTTGACATATGCGAAAGCGTTAGCAAGTAGAAACCGGAAACGGTAACGAACGGTATCCAATCCGGAAGCTAGTACAGGTGCTGCATGGCTGTCGTCAGCTCGTGTCGTGAGATGTCGGGTTAAGTCCCATAACGAGCGAAACCCTTACCCTTAGTTGCTACTATTAAGTTAGAGGACTCTAGGGGGACTGCCGGTGTCAAACCGGAGGAAGGCGGGGATGACGTCAAGTCCTCATGGCCTTTACGTCCAGGGCTGCACACGTGCTACAATGGCGTGAACAAAGGGAAGCAAAAGCGCGAGCTCAAGCAAATCCCAAAAAACACGCCCCAGTTCAGATTGAAGGCTGCAACTCGCCTTCATGAAGTTGGAATCGCTAGTAATCGCAGGTCAGCAACACTGCGGTGAATGTGTTCCTGAGCCTTGTACACACCGCCCGTCAAGCCACGAAAGAGAGGGACGTCCGAAGTCGCTGTAACAGGTGCCGAAGACGGACTTCTTGATTGGGACTAAGTCGTAACAAGGTAACCGTAGGGGAACCTGCGGTTGGATCACCTCCTTTCTAAGGATTAATAATATAGATAGGGCTTGCCATTCGAGTTTACTCGAATGTCGAGAAACCTACATGTGCCGTCTTCGATAGGTTTACCACCAATTTGCTTAGATAAAACCCTGCCGTTCCTCGGAACGGCAGGGTTTTTTTACGTACATCAACTCTCTTCGCACGAACTCTGCCGTGATTTGCGCTAGCCGCACTCATCTGCCCGATGTCTGATCAAGACAATTGACCATAGTGCGGCCGCGCTGCAGTCGACCCACTAACCCGACGCGTTAGCGAGGCAATCCCTGAAGGGTTAGCGTTATTTTGTTCAGACTAACGCTGACGCTTCGGGGAAAACCTCGCTTACGCGTCGGGTTGGTGTGAAATGCTGTCTATAAACTTGCGCAGCGTACGCAACTTCAAAACCTTCGTAATACAGAGGCACAATCACTAAGGCGCCGAGTCGGACCAGCTATGCCTTTATATCTGATTGAATCCTTAGCTGCTTTTTGGTTTCTCTGTGCCTCTGTGGTAAAAATTAGCTCACCGGATGGGCTCAGCCGATCAGTTCTCCCGCTGTACGCCGGCGATTACCAACTCCAAAAATTCGCGTGCTCTCCTGGCCAAGGCGTCAATGCCCTCCGCCTTCTCCGGTCGCGGCAGATTCGGAGCGAAGATGTTTTCACAACAAAGCGGCATTGTTAAGCCTGTAAAGGCAACCGGCGACAACAAGCGATAATGGTCAATCTCGCCCAGGCCGGGGCCGCAGTCTTGGTCGATCGGGAAGTGGCGATGGTCTTTGATGCAAAAGCTGCGGACCTCCGCTACACACTTTTCTAAGTCGGCAATCGGATCCACATGCAAGTAATCCATCACATTGCCCGCATCGAAATTGACTTTGATGTTGGGATGATTCACCGCGCGGGTGATCGCCGCACAGGCTTCGCCGGTGCCGGTCTCACCGCCATGCTGCTTCACCACCAGCGTTACATTCAGGTCTTTCGCTATCGGCCCTAGCTCGGTGAAGCGATCGATCCAACGCTTCTTGTTGCCCTCTTTCGTATGGCCGAACGTCAGTACCTGCGGGATCCTGGCGGCACTTGCCTGACGGAGTCGATTCTTGAGCACCTCCAAAGCACCATCGGCTTCAGGATAGATCATCGAAAACATCATGACCGGTTCCAAGCCCGCGTCACGGCATTTCTGGCCGACGATCTTCGCTTGATCGGGCGTCTCTTCCGCATTCAAAATGGGCGTCTTCTTGTCATTGACAGGATGCGTTAAACCAAGCGCCACATAGTCGTATCCCGACTCTTTGATTCCCTTTAGAGCACGGTCGAACGGAAACGGCGTATAGGGGAGCGTCATGCAGGCAATCTGAAATCGAGTCTTCTCTTTTTTAATGTCGGCCCGCGCAAAAGATGTGAGCAAGGCGCCGGCAGCGGAGGTCTGAATAAAAGTACGGCGGTTCATCCTAATCCTCTCATTATGGTTTCATCTTCGTCACTCTATATCACGAGTGGGGTTTTTATCCGCACGCAACAGGCATCTGTTTTGTCATGGTGATAAACGGGCCGTCCGTGTCGGATCCAGGAGTAGTAGCTATGTGGCGACTTGCAAGCATTTTAACTCTGGCGATTGCTTTCGCATCGACGGAATCAGTTCAGGCTCAACGCGGCCCAGGTGGTCCGGGAGGGCGGGGTGGTCCAGGCGGGCGCGGCGGCGAGAGCGATGAAGTTGCCAAGCTTCAAGCCGATCTCGATAAGCTGCATTCGGTTCTGAAAGATCTTGAAGGCAAATTGAAGCAGGCCAAAGAAGGTATGGGCCATAAGCAAGATCGTCGGCCGGAAGCGAGCGAAGGCCGTGGCCGCTTCGGCCCGCCGTCGAAAGGCGAGTTCGGCCGTGGGTTTGAAGGCAAAGGAAAAGGCCCTAGCTCAGCAGCGCCTTCCCATGGTGAATTCAGTCGTGGCAGCCAGGGCAAAGGCTGGGAGAATTTCACGCCCCCGAGTCGCGGCAGCTATGGCCGTGGCAGCGAAGGCCATAGCCCTTGGGGCATGGGGCCCAAAGGTTTTGGGCCGCCTTCGACTTCTTCCAAGAGCTCGCCGAGCCTTGAAAAGCGTCTCGACAAGATCGAAGCGGATCTCGCCGAGCTCAAGCATGAACTTCGCCGCAAGCGCTAAATGAAATCAGTCCACGTTTCGCAGTTGGAATCTGCGAAACGTGGGCCTGCTTACGCAAGCAATTCGTGAATCACTTTCGCTTCTTCGACACCCGTCAATTTCTGATCCAATCCCTGATATTTGTACGTGAACTTTTCGTGGTCGAAGCCGAGCAGATGCAGCACGGAGGCGTGAAAATCGCGGATATGCACAGGGTCTTTGACGATGTTGTAGCTGAAGTCGTCGGTCTCGCCGTAGATCTGGCCGCCGCGGGAGCCGCCGCCTGCCATCCACATTGTGAAACAACGCGGGTGATGATCGCGGCCATAGTTGGTCTTCGATAGCCCGCCCTGCGAATAGATCGTTCGGCCGAATTCGCCGCCCCAGATGATCAGGGTTTCATCGAACAGGCCGCGTTGTTTCAAATCGTTGATCAGGCCCGAGCAAGCCAGGTCGATGTCACGGCATTGCGAAGGCAGCCGGCCGGCGGCGTTTGAGTGGGTATCCCAGTTGTTCAGATAGATCTGGACAAAACGCACGCCCCGTTCGACGAGCCGGCGCGCCATGAGCACGCTGTTGGCGAATGTGCCTGGCTTCTTGGCGGCATCGCCGTACATCTTGAACGTCTTCTCCGGCTCCTTGCCCAGGTCGGTCAGTTCGGGCACGCTCGTTTGCATCCGGTAGGCCATCTCGTATTGCTGAATGCGCGTATGCGTCTCGGGATCGCCGATCAGCTTCTCGTTCATCTCATTGAGGGCTTTGATGCCATCGAGCGTCTTCCGGCGGATTTCGGTCGGCACGCCGGGCGGATTGTTGATGAACAAAATCGGATCGCCGGCACTGCGGAAGGAAACGCCGGCATGTTCGCCCGGCAAGTATCCCGATTGCCAAAGCCGCGCTGAGATGGCCTGAATCTGTTCGGTGTTGGTAGGCTGTGCAACGAGCACGACGAAGGTTGGCAAATTCTGATTGAGCGATCCAAGACCGTAAGACGCCCAGGCGCCCAGGCAGGGTCGGCCGGTCACTTGATTTCCAGTCTGCATCAAGGTGATAGCGGGCTCATGATTGATCGCTTCCGTGTTCATTGAGCGAATAAAGCAGATGTCGTCCACCATTTTGGCGGTGTGCGGCAACAGTTCCGAAACCCACATGCCGCTCTTGCCGTGCTGGGCAAACTTGAACATCGAGGGTGCGATCGGAAACCGCGCCTGCCCGGAGGTCATCCCCGTGAGCCGTTGCCCTTTGCGGATCGTCTCGGGCAGATCCTTGTCGTACCAGTCGTTCATCTTCGGCTTGTAGTCGTAAAGATCCATCTGCGCAGGTCCGCCGACCATATGCAGATAAATCACCTGCTTGGCTTTAGGAGCATGGTGCGTCAGGAATCCGCTTACCGCGTCGCGTTCGGCGCCGCTAGCGTTTTCGCCCAGCAAGGTCGCCAGCGCCGCACCGCCAAGCAAGTGCGTGCCCGACTTCAAAAAATGACGACGGGTGAGATTTTGGGCATAGGAGATAAAGGGATTCATTTGGAAGGTTCCTTGGGTTGGTCGCCTGTCGCGTTCGGTGTTTGAAAGCCGATCTTCCCTTTGGGCGCTGGCGGCTTCTCCAGCATTCTTCCGAGCACTTCATCGATGGCGCGAATCTGTCTGTCGTGTAGCTGCACGGATTCCGCTAATTGTTGAATCCGAATAACCAACTCACCCGGCATAGCGATGAGCCGTCGAATGCGAACGAAAGCCCGCATGATTTCAATATTCACCTTCACGGCGGTCGGCGAACGCAAGACACTCGAGAGCATCGCCACGCCTTGCTCGGTGAATACCCATGGCAGTTTGCGACGGCCGCCATGATCCAATCTTGATGTCACAGATTGTGACATCAAGTCCTTAACCTCTTGCAGCGTAAGCTGAAACGCAAAATCCGAAGGAAACCGTTCGGGGTTTCTTTTCGTCGCCTGATTGAGAGCCATAGTCGTGACCCCGTAAAGTTCCGCAAGATCGGAATCGAGCATCAGGCGTTGATCGCGAACGCTTACAAGCATTCTACTCGCTCAATCGCCGCAACTCATCACGAGCCAAGTTCTCAGCACGCTCAATGGTATCGGTGAAAGTCGCCATCCGACCAACCGATTCCCAAAACTCCGCAACTTTTCCAATGCCAGGAACATTCTCTTCGGTCCACTTATACATCGAAATCTGGAAGGCTGAAACTGCGAGACGTTTTATTTCGGCCATGTAGCGGCCGCATTCAGAAACGATTGTCGCTTCGAGTTCTCGCATCATTTCCTCCGGCACATTTCGACTTCGGGAAATGCGACCGGACTGTTTCGCCCACCACACATCCAATATTACCAAACGGCTCGGCACCACGATCCTTGCGTTATCCTACGCTTTCATCAGCGGACGCAGAATCGCGCGAGAACTCGAACCTGATCGGCCGGTAGCAGAGGAGTGCCGTTTGCCGATTTCCGGTTCTTCGGGACTGAATGTTCCGATGATGCGAAAGCTTGAGCAAGTTGACCGAAAGCGCGTTTAATCTCAGCCTCCAATTCAATCGCCGCTTTTTTCGCATGGGCATCACCGCTTGAAGCTGCGATTCGATACCAGCGTAACGCCGCCTGAATATCTTGCTCGACTCCTTCGCCCCTTTCATAGACTCCTGCCAGAGCATACTGAGAATCTGCATCACCCTGCTCAGCAGCTTTTCTGTACCACTTGATGGCATCACCAATACTCTTTGCTGTGCCGATCCCGAAAAAGAAACAACGCGCCAGTTCCGCTTGAGCGTCGAGGTCACCGCCGTCAGCCGCCTTTAGATAGTAACCGAAAGCCGTCTTTAGGTTTTTTCGCACTCCTTCACCTGATTCGTGAGAAACCGCGAGATCGTATTGCGCAGGCCCGTAACCCTTATCAGCGGCTTTCTTCAACAGTTGCACCGCCTTCTTAAGATCCTTCGATACGCCTTTTCCATGAATATGCCAATTCGCCCATGCGTACACGGCAGGCGGGTAGCCCGATTCCGCCGCCAGCCGAAGCGCTTCTATTGGTAACGGACCACCGGTTTTGTCGGCTTTCTTAGCTAATTGAAGCGCTACTTCGTATTGTTCTTGGCCAGTCATGTGCTTCCCAGTTTCCAAAATCAATTCTCTTATACATCAACCATTGTTCTCAGAAGCGATGTCCGAATCGGATGGTGGCCAAGGGCCTTTATGTCTTCTGGGCCTTCGTCTCGGATAACCACGATATTCATCACCCTTCTCGCCGCCGTAGTCTGCATCTTTTCTTGCCGCGCCTTGTTCGTGATCCTCACGAGTCGATTTCCGTTTTCCCTTTCGATGTCGGCGGCCGCCCGATGACTTGGCCATGAAAGAAATATCCTATCTTTCCGATCTCGCAAGTTTCTACGTCACGCCGGCCACGGCTCCACAATCCCCAACTCATCTACTAAATGCCCTCGCATCGCGTCATCCGTGCAGCGGCCAAGTCGTTGGAAGAACGTTGGCAACTTACTTGAGAAAGCATTCAAAAGGATCGGCCTTGGATTGACGCCATGCCCAATCTGGTGGCGATACTCCATCACAGTGGTAAGGCTTTGCACCGCCTCCAGGATGATCACCTTTTGAATGATTTCCGATAACTTCATGGATGCTCCTGCTCTTTTCCCGAAGCTTACTTGTTCAGCACTTCATCCAAGTTCAGCAATTGATTGGCCACCATTGTCCACGCTGCCAGGGTGGGACCGTCCAAAGTGGAATCGACTTTGGCCTCGCCAACGTCCAACAGTTTTTTCGCATCGTCGGGATGAGCTTTATAGAACGCGAACAGTTCATCAAAGAGTTTCGTGACGACCTGAGACTCTCCGTCCGACATTGACCGGCAGAGAAGTTTCCGGGCCATCGCTTCGAGGCGATCTTTCTCGGCTGATTCCTTCATCGTATTTTGGGCCAGTATCTTGGCGGCTTCCACCATCTGCGGGTCGTTCAGCGTCACCAACGCTTGCAACGGAGTGTTGGTCCGTTCGCGGCGGGTCGCGCAGGTCTCGCGGTTGGGCGCATTTAGAATTTCCATCGAAGCCGGCGGCGCTGCCCGCTTCCAGAACGTATACATGCTGCGACGGTAGAGCTTCTCCCCTTTGTCCTGCACGTAATTACGGGTGGTGCTGCCGGGCATGGCAACGGCTTCCCATACACCTGTCGGCTGATAGGGCTTCACGCTCGGGCCGCCGATTTTCGGCACCAGCAGGCCGCTGGCCGAAAGGGCATAATCGCGGATCATCTCGGCATCCATGCGATAGCGCGGGCCATGCGACAACAGCCGGTTCTGCGGGTCGGCTTCCACCTTTTCCTTGGTGGTCGCTGCGGACTGCCGATAGGCGGCCGAGGTCACCAACAGCTTGAAGAACTTCTTGATGTCCCAACCGCCTTCGCGGAATTCGACTGCCATCCAATCCAACAGTTCCGGATGCGTGGGCAAGTCGCCGGCAATGCCAAAATCATTCGTGGTGCGCACGATGCCGTTGCCGAACAGTTCCTGCCAGAAACGGTTCACAGTGACACGTGCAGTAAGCGGTTGGTCAGGTCGCAGCAGCCATTGGGCGAAGCCGAGTCGATTCTTCGGCAGATCATCCGGAAAGGCGGGCAGTGCCTTCGGAGTACCAGCGGGCACCTGATCCTTGCGCTTGTCGTAATCACCGCGACTGAGAATAAACGCTTTGGCCGGTTCCATCTTTTCGTTCATCACGTAGGCGGTCGTGCCGCGCGATTTCATGCTCACCTCTTCCTGTTCCAGCAGGACGACTTTCGCATCAATTTCCCGATAGGGTGCATCGTTGCCCGCCAGCCACCAGGTAAAGAGTTCATCACCTTCCTGCCGGGTGCGCTTGTCGGCCGGCTTGGCGAGAATTTCACTGGCCCGCTGAGACTTAGCTAATTGTTCCGCTTCGACGCCATCCAACATCTTGGCATAGATGCGCACATCTTGAAGGGCCACGTTGGCGATGCGTTCGCCGGCATGGCGCTGGCCAATTTTCAATGGCACTTTTGTCTTCGTCGAGCCATGCAGCTTGTCACTCTCAACTTCCGTCGGTTGCAAAACTCCGTTGTAGTAGATCTTCACGCCGGCCGCTTTGCTCGACCCGTCATAAGTCATGCTGACATGCGTCCACTCGTTCG
The DNA here is from genome assembly GCA_963718635.1 of uncultured Planctomycetota bacterium. Lineage (GTDB taxonomy): Bacteria > Planctomycetota > Planctomycetia > Gemmatales > Gemmataceae > JAIOQJ01. The sequence continues at coordinate 2,895,672 of OY970367.1, forward strand.
ATTTCAAAGGCGTCTTGGCCACCACTTTCAGCGCATCTTCAGGCCAGCCGCCGATGATATGCGTGCCAACTTTGTCTCCTTGCAGCCAGAGGTCCCAACCCTGGTGTTTGTTGGCCGGCGTTTCCATGCGCGCGACGAGAGCGCCAGTCTGGTTGCGTTTGGTTATTTTTACCCAGGCCGAGACGGTGAACTTCTGATCGCGATCAAAATCGCCTACGTCTTTGAATTCAAGACTGGCGCCCGGCTGAATGGCGATCGCCTTGCTCGAATTTCTACCGGGCGCCCATGCGTATCCTCCATCGAGCGTCAGCTTGCGGGGCTGCCCGGCTACGGTGACATTGAATTCTTTGCCTTTGCCCTCATCGAGCGGCGCTCGCAACACTAATCCTTCGGTGAGATCTTTGCCCGCGGCATCCGCCTTCGCCGTTTTCTGCCATTTGTCAAAGTCCGGCCGCGCCTCCTTCTTCCGCGCGTCGAGCTTGGCCTTCAACGACTCAACTTCTTTGGCGATAACGGCAAAGCGTTCGCGATCCTCCGCGGTTGGCACTGTAATCACTGGCGGCGTGTTCGGGATGTTGCCGTCCATCGCGGCCTGCGTGGTGTTGTTGAAAAACGCAGAAAGAGAATAAAACTCGCGCTGGCTGATTGGGTCAAATTTGTGATCGTGACAGACGGCACAGCCAGCTGTCAGACCCATCCACGCCGCAGCAGTCGTTTCGGTGCGGTCGCGGGTATAGAGAACGAGATATTCCTCGGCGATCGCTCCACCTTCGCTTGTCGTGATGTTGCAACGGTTGAAACCAGAGGCGATCTGTTGATCGATCGTGCGGTTGGGCAAAAGGTCTCCCGCCAGTTGTTCAATGGTGAATTGATCGAACGGCTGATTGCGGTTGAACGCCTGGATAACCCAATCACGATAGGCCCAGATTTCGCGGTAATTGTCGATATGGATGCCGTGCGTGTCGCCGTAGCGGGCGACGTCCAGCCAGTAACGGCCGCGGTGTTCGCCCCACTGCGGTGAACTCATCAATTTATCGACATACTTCTCGTAGTAGTCGGGCGACCTGTCGTTGACGAACTCTTCTACCTCGGCCGGCTTAGGCGGCAGGCCGATCAGATCGAGACTAAGACGTCGGGCTAAAGTACGCCGATCGGCTTCCGGCGCCGGCTGCAAACCGCGCTTGTCTAATTCTGCCAAGATGAACCGATCGATCGGGTTGCGCACCCAGGCTGCGTTCTTGACAGCCGGCAACTCGGCACGAACCGGCGCAATGAACGACCAATGCGGCTGATACTCCGCCCCCTCCGCGATCCAACGCTTGAGTGTCTCTTTCTGCGCCTGCAGTGAGTTTCTTATTGCTCTTGGCCGGCGGCATCGCCTCTTCAACATCATCTGACAGAATGCGCGTGATCATCGCACTCTCACTGATATTGCCCGGCGCCACTGCTTTGGCTTTGACGGCCGCTTCCTTCTGATCGAGCCGTAACCCGGCTTTGCGAGCCGCGCTGTCCGGCCCGTGGCAGGCGAAGCAGTTATCCGCGAGAATAGGCCGAATATCGCGGTTGAATTCGAGTTTCTTGTCGGCCCGCGCGGTCGTCATGGCCGACAAGATCACGATGAGGCAGAGTGCCGGTGGCAAGTGAATTCGCGAAGTCAAAGTCATATCTAGTGCTTCCTATAACAGATTCAAAGTTTGCTTTGGGCCGCCAGGGCCTTGGTCCAATATTTAATTCCAGAACGAATATGCGTGGCCATCGCTCTCGAAGACTGTTTGCGGTCGCCGGCCAACATCGCTTCCACTATCGCTAAATGTTCGTAAGACTCGGCTGTAACGCGATGGTAATCGTGCAGGGCCTCATCGTGCCGCCAAGCCATGTCGCGAAAGGCCCGGAACAGAATCTTCAACCGGGCAATCTCTTTCGCCAGGAACGCATTGCCGCTCGATTCGGCGATCAAATCGTGCAGACGGCTGTCGAGCGTACGCGCCTCCGCAACCGCATCCGGGTTCAGAGGGTCTTCCACTTGTGCCAATTCTCTTAAGTGAGCAGCAAGCACGCGCAATTCGTCCTTATCGGTACGCCCACAGGCGGAGCGCACCGCCTCACACTCCAGCACGTGCCGAACCTGACAGATGTCCCGTACCTCACGGACCGTCACTTGGCGTACCACGGCCCCACGGTTCGGCAATAGATCGATGATGCCGATCCCGGCCAACGCGATAAGCGCTTCACGAATGGGTGTATGACTCACGCCGAATCGCACGGCCAACTCTTGTGTAACCAGATGCGTGCCCGCCTGGAGCCGACCATTGAACACATCATCCAATACCGATTCAACGATCGATTGCCTTCGCAGGCCATGATCGCAGTGCATCACCGCTGTACCGTTGGCGTTCGACAAAAAGGCACCACCGTTGAATACAATAGGAGCGACAAGCGAGGGAATCGCGGGGAGGCAGGCTCTCTGAAATGCTATCACGACCGTCCCGGCAAGGCAACCGGATTCTATAGAATTTCTTCTGGAACAGCCGATGCGTATTCTGATCACCGGCGGCACGGGCTTAGTGGGCCGACGGCTTGCCCCCGTCCTCATCGAGCAGGGCCATGAGGTGCTCATCCTCAGCCGAAACAGCGATGCGAAGGTAGCAGCCGGCGTTGTTCCGCTCGTGGGCAATGCTTCCGAAGCCAGCCCTTGGCTCGATCGCCTCGACACGTGCGCTGCCGTGTTTCATCTGGCCGGCGAGAATCTCTTCGCCAAGCGCTGGACCAACAAGTTCAAGAAGCGCCTGCGCGATAGCCGTGTCGACAGCACCCGGCTCATTGCCGAACGGATGGCCCTTCACCCATTCAATGAAGATGGCTCGCGCAAACTGTTGGTCACCGCCTCGGCCGTCGGCTACTACGGCATGCACGATGCCGATGAGCTCGACGAAACCAGCCCGCCCGGCGCCGACTTTTTAGCCCGCCTTTGCGTTGACTGGGAGGAAGCCGCCGAGCCGGCAACGGCGGTCGGCGTGCGGGTTGTCCATCCTCGCTTCGGCATGGTTCTCGACCGCGAAGAGGGCGCCTTGCCGAAAATGGCCAAGCCCTTCCGACTCATGGCCGGTGGCTACGTAAGCGATGGTAAACAGTGGATGAGTTGGATCCATATCACCGATTTAGTGAATTTGCTTCTATTTATTCTCGAACGAAAAGAGATCGAAGGGGCCATTAATGCCACAGCCCCCGAACCGCTCACCAACTGGGGCTTCTCAAAACTGTTAGGCAAAGTCCTCCACCGCCCCTGTTGGCTCCAAGTCCCCAGCCTGGCCCTGCCCTCGCCCTCGGCCAAGCAGCAACATTGGCTACCAAAGGCCAACGTGTCCTGCCCCAACGCGCCACGCAACTCGGCTTCACCTTCCAATACCCCGACCCCGAGGTTGCCCTGCGGCAGTTGCTCACCTAACAGCATTTGACTCTGCTGCGCGAAATGCTCACACTAACCCGAAGCGTGAGCGAGGCGCGGCCCTGAAGCGTTAGCGTTAATAGAAGCGGTTCTTGGATTTTCTTTGCGCCTTTGCGGCTTTGCGCGAGAATTCTTCCTTGGAAAAGTGCTAACAAGCTCTTTCACCCCGCCCCATTCAACGAAATGCCCGCTGCCCGCAATTTCGCCTCCAGATGCTCAACGCGCTTTTGTGCCTCATCCGCTCGCTGCATTTCGGCCGCCGCGCGCTCTTTGGCGTTCGGCACCAATTTCCCGTCGGCATCGATCCAGCGCAGCCAGGTATCGGTTGAACCTTCTATCTCCCCTGCCCACAGTGTTAGACCAAGACCCAGATTCCCAAATTGACTGGCATCAACGGGAACGTATCGCCCATTTTGCATACCGAACGCGCACAGCAGGCCGCCATCGAGATGTTCGTCCGGATCGAAAATGACATAAAAGGGAACGTTGATGCGTTGGTAGGCCTTCAGCTTATCCGTATCTTCCCGGCCTCTCTTGTCTGAAACGACCTCAATAACAACGTCCGGCGGCTTGCCAACCACCCAGACAAAGTACGACCGCGAATCGCTCTCGCGCGCCTGTGCCGGCGATTCCACATCGATCGCGAACATCGCATCCGGCGCCAACGGCGGCTCTTTATAGGTGAAAAAAAGCCCCACATTCGCCAACACCCGGAACGGCCGACCCTCCGGACTCTTCCACGACGTCCACAACGGCTCGGTCAACAATCGATACTGCTTTTCGACAAAGAGATCGACAGCCTTGCCGTCGTGTGTGATTATCAGGCTCGTGTCCGGATATGAGGGGTCATCCGGATCCAAGGGCGTTAGCGCCGCCATAAGGGCACTCCTTCCAAGCAGCTATTGCCTTTCGGATCTTAAACGTACTCAGCACCGGTAAGCCAACACAATCCGCAGCTCGGCATAGGTGTTGATTGTACCGGCAATGCACTCGCTGCAACGTGAAAGCGAGCGCCCGAACTTGCCCGCTGCCGCGTTTTGAGTATTCAAATAGGGGCTAATCGCATTTGCATTCTTAGCAAGCTTGCTGAATCCACGTTTTATAACGATCTTTGCTCCCCGGAGGCCCGACGTGTCCGTGACAGAAACCGCTGCCGACCAACCGGAACGTACACTTCGCGAAAAAATTCGGCATATTCTCCAAGTTTCAGCTGAACCGCTAAAGTTCCCAGCTCTGAAGGCTGCGCTAAGAACTGAAGGAGTTCCCGTTAGCGGCAAAAAGAAGGTGTCAGACGAAACGATTAGGGAAGCCCTGAACGCCGAAATCGACGAGCAAAAGGCCTTCACGCATCCGGGTGATAAATACAGCGCGAACCGGCCGCCTACGGCTGAAGAAACGCTTGAAAAATTGATGCGCGGCAAGATTGAGGCAGCAACCGCGCCGCTCCTTTCCGAAGCTCAAATTGGCAAGCCCGGCCCCAAAACATCAGAAGATACGCGGAGTGCGTATCCAAGAATTTTAGAGAAGTTGCTTGAACAAAAGGTTCTTCACAAACATGGCAGCAAATTCAGCAAGCAAGCTCCGAAGTCCCCGCTTGAACAGCTTGAAGAGACGGTAAAGGCCAAAGTTGCTGCGCTTGGCGAAGCTCCGGTTGCTGCGGCTAAACTCGGAAAGCCGAAACCCGCTGAAGGCTCTGAAATGCAGGAAGCGTTTCAGCGAATACTCGAACGGCTTGTCGATGAAAAAGTTCTACACAAACATGGCGCAAACTACGGCAAGAACCCACCCCCTCCGCCCGCTTGGTACGAAGCCGAGCCAATCGGGAAGACATTTGATGCTTTGCTGAAGGCCGCTCGCAAAGTAGTCGGGCATGGGAGCGCTACTGCTGAGATGCTGATTGCTGCATTGCAAGAGAAGCTGGGAATTCAGGGTGGACATAGCACTCAAGGGCGCTTGCCGGAGACGAAGGAAGAGGTGCCTATAGTTGCACCCAAACCCATACAAGTGCATCGCGATTTGAGATCGACGCTTAAAGAAGTGTACGACAATCTTTGTAATCTTCATGAGTATCAAAACGGCAGTGTAGCCATACCCCGGCTTTTCACCGAAACGCAAAGAAAATTTCCTGGTCTCAAGCTCCCTGAATTTCACCGAGAGCTTGAGTCGTTGAACGACGAGTGGATAGTAGAACTTGTAGAGATCGAAGAGAAAGATGCGACATCTCCCCAATTTGCGATCAAGCGCGACGGTCGCTTCTTTTACTTCGTACGCTGGAAGAAAAAATCATGAGCAGTGCAGCTTGGTCGCTAGAGGAACTGGAAGTTCTGCGCTTATTCAAACGCAGAATGCCAATGCCCGATTCCGCGGGGAATCTTTCGCCATTTGACGCCCGCGTTGCTACGGGCGTTGTTGGCGCAATTGTCGAAGGCGACGTGCCAGACTTGCACTTCGATGCACGCGAACGGATACGCACCACAATCGAGGCCGTACGCGATGGCAGGAAGAGTTCACAAGTACTGTTACTTGCAGGCGCCGCTGGATCCGGCAAGACGCATCTTTTGAATACCTTTCGCAACGATGAAATTCAGGAGCAGCTTAGTTTCGTATTTGTGGGGGGTTCAAATCACTGGCAAATTAAAGATTTCGAAGCACAACTACTTGACTGGGTTATCCAAGCGCTGACGGCACCATCTCCTAACAAAGATCACCCATTGCTAGCACGAATTAGGGCTATCGGCTTTCGTGCAGTGGATCACCTGCTTGTCAACCCGATTGCATGGCAGCCAAAACTCAAGCGCCCCTCCTGGGCGATTCGAAAGCTTGGTTGGTTCGGACGCCGGCTAAGTTGGTTTCGTCGTCCGTCGCGAGAGACGCTTTCGTCCCGGGCTTCTTCGCGAAATCCTCGGGTTTTTGCGTATTTTGACGAGACGGAATTTGGCAATTACGTGTGTGACCGCTTTTTGGCAGAGCCTTCAAACCTACTGCATCGCTATGCCCTGCGCGTAATGCTCTGTTACCTTTTTCCGGATCGACAAGAAAAAGGGCTTAGCATCCGTGAACGCGTCCTTCACTGGTTCCGTAGCAAACCTGACAACAACTTTTTTACAACGCGGTTAGGAGTCGACGAACGTCCTGATCGAAGTTACTCCCAGTCTGACGCTGTTAGGCTTCTCGCACATTTGTTTTCCCCGGCTGTGTCGGCCGAACTTGCGACTCCTCACCATCCATGCATGCCGATGGTTCTGTTGCTGACATTCGATCAGGCAGAAGGGCGCGATGAATTGTTTGAACACAAGGACGACTGGCCTAAATTCTTCGCCCAGATGAGTGAGCTGTACAACACACTGCCAAATGTAGTAGTTCTCTTCACAATGACAGAGGGATTGCGAAACGAATTACATTCAAAAATGGAGCGTCAATTTAGAGATCGAATAGTCATGGATGACAAGATGACGTTAACGGCCCCGACCGAAAAGCAGCTTTTAACCCTCTACCGCAACAGAATCTTAAATTGGCTACAACTCGACGCAGAACTTTCGGCAGGATATGCGCGACTTTCGAATGCTTTTATCCCTTTCACAGCTGAGGAAGTTAAGAGGATTGCAGGCAATCGATCAGTCCGTTATGCCCTTAGCGAACTTGATACAGCGTTTAGGAAAAGGCTTCGCAATGAGATCATCGTTGGTGCCCGGTACGATTACCTGTACGCGCGAAATGAAATGAAAGCGGATGAGGAAAAGCAGACTGAGTTGGACTATACCGCAGACACCCTCTCTACCATTAGCGGACTACTCGACAGTATTGAAATTCAAATTGAGGAGCTCTTTGATCTCAAAATCAAAAGCCGAGAGCAAGCTCGACTCGATAACGTGCCTTTCATCACATTTACGTTCGAAAAAAATGATAATCCTCAAAAGATTGTCGTGCACCTCGCAAGAGTAGGGTTTGTTTACAATGCACCGATCGACCAACTCATCAAGCAACTTCTCTACGACAAAAACAAAAAGCGCAATTTCCTTAAGGTAGTACGCCCTCTGCCGTTCAACTACCAGCCAGCCCAGGCTTATTCACGACAATTCACAAAAGATCTGTGTCTTGTCGAAATGGAATCTTCCATTCGTGCGTTAAATGAGATCGCACAGAAGGCCGACGCATATAAAGTTGATGCTTCGCAATGGAACGAATATCTCAATCTACTGAATATTGAAATTAGAAAGACATACTTCGGTAAAGTCCTAGAAATGGTGAGCGAAAGTTTCGCAGCTCGCAACTCTGCCCCTTCGCAATCAGATGCAGTTGTCGTCAAGTGATGCGGGAGATCGGATGCTTACTTCGTATTTTATCGTCTCAATCCCCCGGATTTGGGATTCCGTGCCGGCTGGCGAGCAAGTTTGGCTCCAAGTTGTTGTTGAATGCGCGAACAGCATGCCTTGTCCAGTAATCATTCCTCCAATTCGACATAAGAAACGAGACTTGGTTGACGTCGATGAGTCTATGGTACCCAAAGATCTTCAGCTGTTGCCGGGTGAGGTTTGCGTTATTACAGTTGGCTTAAGATTTCGGTGCGCAGGCATGTCGAATCTGAATGACATACTCATCGAGGTTAATCCCGTCTGCCGCTCTATCGATTTCGATAATCATTTACTCGAAATACCTTCAAATTTGTTTCGAGTACTGCCTTCTTTAGCTAAAGAAATCAGCTTCACCGTCTCGCGCATCTGTCAGTACGGTTCAGCCGTTAAAGTGGAACTGGAAGTTGTCCATTGCGGCACTTCTGATCTCAGTGGTGTCGAGTGGAAAGTTGGTCCTGCTGATCGAATTCGCTCCGGTGTCACCCATCGACGATTAGCTGGCATGAAGCAGGACGACAAATATCGTTACGAAATGGTTCTTACCGGCAAAGAAATTGAAATCGAGGCGTCGGCAATTTGCCAAGGCGAGAGGGTTGCATGTCAACAACTTCTGACCATTCCTGACAGCTCACAGATAGCCGAAGAAAGTCGACAATTTAAATTCCTTGAGCCGCGAAATTTCACTGCTGATACGATCACCATTAAGCCGGAAAAAGAGGCAAAAGAAGTGCTTTCGAGCGGAGGCGTTTTTCCTGTATTTGGCGGCAAGTCACGATATGAGGTAATCATTCTCCCCAGAAACCCTGATGCGCTCGGAGTGAAATTACTGCCAGTCGCTGGCCAAGTGGAAGTGAGTACGCTTGCCAGGGACGGCCGGTCTTCTGCTTTTGTCATTACAGTGGTTGAAAACCCGGTCTTACGTCAAACCGTTCGTCTCGATTATATTATGACGGTCAACGGCCACCCGTTGCAGGGTGAAATCTACCTGTCGATTCGACCGACCAACAGCAAACTTTGGTTGGTTTCAATGACGGCAGGTTTTGCGCTTACGGCACGCGGCGTGGTCGCAGTTGGCCCGGCGTTGTTTCGCCTTGATGACAGTGGCAATAACATTTTAGAACATGTTGCCGAGCTTTTTGAAAAACGCTGGACCGATCTTATCCAGCTTACGTGCGTTCCGATCATTCGCGCCGGGCTGTGGGTGGTTGACTTTGTCATGCGACAGTTTGACGACGTTTGATCTATTCTTCAGTCCTCTCCCGAAAGCGCTTCACTGCGCAGAGCCTGCGCGTCGCGGCTAACGGGCTGCCGTCCATCTGCATCACTCCGTCCAAACTATTTTGCTCGAATCGCCATTTCCGATTTTGTCGCCCCTAAGCTAGTGTACCCGCTGTTTCCATCAAAGAATCCGACAGCTTACGCTGTTCCGCTCGCTGGTGGAAAAATAAATGTGAGGGCCACGACCTTGGGGGTGGGTGGTCACCGCTCACTCGCGGTCGCCGCTTTGACTGGGCAAAGAGACGCTTCTGGAAATATTTCCAGAAGCGTAAACCCGAGGAAATCGTGGGAAAACAAGTTGTCGATTTAAGAGAGATGTCGATTCCCGCAAGCAATTCAATGGCGATGGCTGTCAGGAAATGACACGACGCAGAGCGTCGATTAAGACGTTCGACGCCGAGCGTCAAACGAGGAATGGGTCGCGGCTATCGGTTAATGTTCTGGAAATATTTCCACAAGCTCAAACCCGAGGAAATCGTGGGAAAACGTGCGGTGGAAATGTGGAATGCGGAATTTGGAGTGCGGAATAAAAACGAAAATCAGACCTCGACCCATTAGGGAGTGGGTGAAGATCGCTGCCTAACGGTCGGCTCTGACTGCTCCATCGCTCTCGGCTAACGTCGCTTTATAATCCTTCGTAGTTGTTGGTTCGGGTTGATTCGATGTATCGCGAATTCGCTGTTCCAAGCGCCAGTGGATGCAGAACAAAATCGCGGAGACGGTCAGCCAAAACCCCGCAAATACGCATGTTTTCTTTCCTCCGCGCGCTTCGCCCGTAATCTCCGTTTCATAACTGCTTAGCCGGCTCTTCGTTATTTCGTGTTCCGAGGGACGAGGCACGCTGTTTCCCGTGTCGCTCCTTCCGAACGCATAGCTTCGGCCGTATCTCTCCAAGTAGCGATCGTTCGTCTGGTGTGCGGCATACGTGTACGAGCTAACCATCAGCGTTGGCTCAGTCCAAGCCATGATGCCGTACAGCAACCAGAATAGAGATACAACCAAGCCGATTAACGACAAAAAGCAGATCAAAAGCGTATAGATTTCGAACAGCGAACGGCGCATTATCAACTCCCGATATTATTCAAGTGTGCTTTCAGGCGGAAGGAAAATGTAGTGAAGTGAGTATTTATACCTGGCCTAAATGCATAGTCAATGTAGCGCGATCATGCGGAGTAAGAAGACCTTCCTTTTTACCGAACGAAGCCCCAACAGTTACAAACATGTTGCGCCTCTATTTCTCGACCTGCGTTACAATGCGGCAGTCAGGGTCAGCTGCTATCAGTTTTCCAACCCATCTCATTTAGGGGACGCGTACCATGCTTCGTCATCTTGTGCCAACAGTGTTGTTCTCCGCCGCTTTGCTCTTTTCCGCCACGGCTGCCGAACGACAACCTGCACCTACCCCGGCGGCCGTAAACGAAGCGGCAAATTTGAAAAACCCGGCGATCGACATGGAAGGGTATCTGCGCGTCTCGCAAGAAGCTTCGAAGCATCGGGAATCACGCCGGCTTTCCGAAGATGACTTCATTAAAATGAGCGGCGAGATGGGAACGATCGTTCTCGACGCTCGCAGCAAGGAAAAGTTCGATCTGCTGCACATCAAAGGCGCGATCAATCTGAGCTTCTCGGACATTGCAATCGACAGCCTAAAACAGACCATTCCGGATAAGGACACGCGCATCCTCATCTATTGCAACAACAATTTTCGCAACAAACACTTGGCCTTCGCCCCAAAGAAGGCTTCGGCGTCGCTGAACATCTCGACCTACATTGCCTTATACAACTACGGCTACCACAACATTTACGAACTCGCCCCGCAACTCGACCCTAAACTGTCCAAGCTCACGTTCGAATCCGCGCCTGCAAAGCGATAGTCGATGATGACATTTCGAAGGGGTAGCAGGTGGGTTCAACGGCTTTCTGGCATAGAATCCACTCTGTTCGTTCATTGGGTTGAACAAATCGGCTTTCCTTCACGCACACAAATGAGGACGCAATGGGACCGAATAAGTGGTTATTCCGGAGCGCCGTAAGCCTTTGTGCAGTGGGCATCGCAATGGTTTTCCTGGTCGCTCTGCTGGGCAAAGGCGGACAACTCGACGGCGGGCGTCTCACGGGTGGGAAGATCGCATCAAATATCGGAGCGCTTGCGCTTTATTGTTCCCCGTTGTTGGCTTTGGCCGCTCTGTGCATCTGCTGGCGGCGAAATTCAAGCCTTGCGGTTGCCGGCCTCATCGCCGCCGCCATTGCATTGGGCATTACGGCATGGGGAAATTTAACAGACTATACTTCGTGGAGCAGCGTCCCGGCGCCTCGAGACCAAGTTACTTATATGGCAGGATTTTTGGCCATGCTCGGAAGCTGGGCGGCCTGTGCTGTCTACGGAGTCGTCGGCCTCATTCTCCGCCGTCCGTCTGGCCCCGAGGCGTGAACGATCAATCCACGTACCGAAAATCCGCTGACGCGAAGAGCACTTGCATAAGTTGCGCCCACTGCTCTTGTGCTGCTTTGGGATCTTCGCTTGCTTCGTCGATGTAGCCTTGCGCCAATGTTTCTTCGGCGGCGGTGGGCGGCCGGCCGAGAACCTCTTGAAAGGCTTTAGATAGATGGCTGGCGCGGGTCGTCTCTTTGTCGTCCAGCAGGCGTTTGGCAGCGGCGCTCGCCTGTTGCTGCACGAACGGGTTGTTCATCATGAAGAGCGCCTGCGGGGCAACGGTGCTGATATTGCGTCTGCCGTTGCAGACGCTCGGGTCGGCGAAGTCAAAGACCTGGAAGATTTCGGGAAGGGCATTGCGAAAAACGGGCGAATAGACGCTGCGGCGGGTTTCGGTGTGTTTGAAGGTGTAATCGGAATTCATCTCGCCAAACGTACGGCCGCCGGCATCGAGCTTCAGTTCGCCGCTGATCTGCAAGATCCCATCGCGGATGCACTCGGCATCGAGCCGACGCCGGTTTTGCCGAGATAGCAGGCGATTCTCGGGATCGATTGCATTGGCTGCGCCCGTCGAGGCTTGTCGATAGGTGCGCGACAGTACGATCGAGCGCACCAGCTTCTTTGTCGACCAACCATCTGCCATAAAGCGGGTGGCAAGATAGTCGAGCAATTCAGGATGCGATGGTTTCTCGCCCGTGACGCCAAAGTTGTCGGTAGTGCGCACAATGCCGACGCCGAAGAGCCAATGCCAGGCGCGGTTGGCAAACACCCTGGCGGTCAGTGGATTGTCTTTAGCAGTCAACCAATCGGCCAACTGGCGTCGGCCGCTTTCGTTCGCGGGCATTGCTGCCGGTTGGCCATGCAATGCCACTTGCAGAAATCCGCGCGCGCCAGATCGCTCTGATTATGGACGTTGCCGCGAACTTGAATGCGGCAATCGGCAATTTTTGCCTCTTCCTGAACCGACATGACCGTGTCGCGCTGCGGTCCGCTCGACTGCATCTTTTTCAGTTTCGCTTCGAGCCCTTTGAGCCTGGCGGTCGATGCATCTTCCTTGCCCGTAGGCTTCGACTCCACTGTGTCGGTCATCATTTCAACGGGGATGAACAACACGGCATCGGCGATGACAACGCCTTTCGTGCCTTCATTGGAAATAATGACGAAACCCTGGCTATTGCGTTCGAACTTATATTGCCCCAACGAATGAAAGAGGCCGTCAATTTCCGGCGCCTGCCGTTGATCGACGTAGACCGTCTTTTCCCCTTCTGCGCTGAAGATGGTCACCGGTACTTTGGCATCCCGAGTGGCGCCGGCCGAATAAGCGATGCGCACTTCATATTTACCCGTTTGGGGAATCGTCGGCTGAAAGGTGAGCGTCTTTTCGCCTTTGTCTTTGGCTTCATCGTGAATATAGCCATCGCCAACATACGCGCCGCTGAACTTCGAGGACTTCCACACGCCGACTTTCTTCGCGTCTACATCGTCGATCACAATGCCCGGCAGATCGCTAACGGCATAAATCTTCGGCTTGTTCGGATCAGCAGGCTTTTTATTCCTGGCGACGGCTTCTTTCACGTTGTCGATTTCTTTTTGTACTGCCGCCATCTTCGCTTCGTGTTCTTTCAGTCTTGTCTCAATGTCGGCATTCGCAGGCAACGGCATTTCCAGCCACTTGGAAACATTGGCGTGCGAGAGCGTTCGAACGTTTTTTAGAATGCCCGCCAGGGCGTAATAGTCCTTCGTGGGTATCGGGTCGAACTTGTGATCGTGGCAACGGGCGCACGTGATAGTCTGCGCCAGGATCGCTTTGCTAATGACGTCGAGCTGTTCATCGACGACATCCATCTCGAGTTGCTTCTTGTCCTGTTCCTCGAGATTCGTGTTGCCGAGCGCGAGGAAAGTGGTGGCCGTCAGTTGCCTTCGGCGTTGTTCGACCGATTGCGAAGGCAACAGATCTCCAGCAACCTGTTCGCGAAGAAAGCGATCGTAAGGCACATCGTTGTTGAAACTGTCGATCACGTAGTCGCGGTAGCGCCACGCATCTTTCAGGACGAAACCGCGTAGCGTGAGGGATTCGCCGAAGCGGGCAAGATCGAGCCAATGTCGGCCCCAACGCTCGCCGAAACGTGGCGAGGCTAGCAGTCGATCAACTAACTCTTCGTAGGCCGTTTGCGGGTTGGCTTTGGCGCGCTCAACGAAAGCTTGAATTTCCTGCGGCGTCGGCGGCAGCCCGATCAGGTCAAATGACAAGCGTCGAATGAGCACGGCCGGATCGGCCTCGGCGGCAAGTGCCAAACCCTGTTCCTGAAGTTTCGCCTGGATAAACGCGTCAATCGGATTATCGCTCGCCGAACTTTTAAGAACGGGGATAGCCGGCGCCTGGAGCGGCTGAAACGACCAGAACTTACGGCCTTCTTCGATGCTCAAGCCGCGCTGTTTGGCCACAGTTGCCAGGCGCGGATCGGGCGCGCCCATGGCGATCCATGCTTCCAAGTCATCAATCGTGCTTGCGGATAATTTGCCCTTCGGCGGCATTTTGATATCGCCGTTCTGTCGGATGGTTTTAATCAGCAGGCTTTCGCCCGGCTTTCCCGGCGCCATGGCCGGCCCGCTGTCTCCTCCAGTAAGCAGGCCTTCCTTGCTGTCGAGATAGAGCCCGCCGCGCAGCTTCTTCTTCGCCTGGGCGTCGGCCGAATGGCACTCGTAGCAATGCTCAACCAGCACGGGGCGAATGCGCTTTTCGAAAAATTCGAGACCATTCGGATTTTCAGCGAACAACGCGAACGGAAATACGCTTGCGAAGAAGAGAGCGGTGCATGATCGAAGAAGCATCGAACGGGTCCTGATGTCGGTAGGCTGTGGCGAGGAGGGTTTCGCAATCGATGTAGGCGCCAGCGGATCACGCTATATTAACATAGGCATTGGCTCGGGGGGAAGGAGTTTTTCAATGGCAACGTTGATTGTGGACGATGTGAAGTTGACCGTTCCCGACTGGGTAACCGACTTGAAATCGTTCCTGCGCTGGAACCAAGAACCCGATTTTCCCGAAAAGGCTAGGGTCTGGTGGCTCAAGGGGGAGGTATGGGCGGACATGAGTCAGGAGCAGTACTACTCGCATCTCGGGGTGAAACGTGAGTTTTATATCGTTCTCGGCCAACTGATCGAAGAACTCGATTTAGGCGACTTTCTGCCGGACGGCTTGCTCATCGCCAATGCCGACGCCGATATCTCCGGCAATCCAGATGCAACTTTCGTTTCGCATGCTTCCTTCGAAGAAGAAAAAGTGAATCTCGTTGAAGGGCGCATCCACGGCTTCACGTTATTGGAAGGCTCGCCCGATATGGTCCTCGAGATTGTCAGCGATGGCTCGGTGGAAAAAGACTACGAAGTGCTTCGCGACGCCTACTTTACAGCCGGCGTTAAAGAATATTGGCTGGTCGACGCGCGCGTCTCTCCGCCGCAGTTTGAAATTTTACGCCGCGCCCGCACCAAATTTCGCACATCGAAAAAGCAAGATGGCTGGCTGAAATCGGACGTGTTCGGCAAACTATTTCGCCTCACCGAAAAGGTTGATCGTCGCGGACAACCGAAGTATCGGCTGGAAGTTCTTTCAGAGGCGTGACCGTGAGGGAGTGGTGTCGCTCCCGGTCACGCCTCTGAAAATTCGCTCCTGCCTTCACGGTTCGCGTTGTTCCAGAACCTTGCGAAGCGGGTGCAGCGACACCGGGTCGGGGATGTGATGTGTCTCAGTCTTGTACGTTCCCAACTTCGCTTGTCGTTCGCGATCGTGGTTCCAGCCAAGAAAAACTCGGCCGGGCCGCCAGCCAAGACCTTTGTAATCCCAGCCGAAGGTGCCATCATTGGTTGTCGGGCCATCGCCATGTCGAAGCCGGCCGCCGCCGACCAGGCCTGGCCCTTCGTGTTTTTCGACACCTGGCTTGGCCCACGGCGCAATGCTTGAAGGCATTCCCGCACGCTCGTCTGTATGATCTTCAGGCGCCGCAGTCGGCCGGCTGCGAAACAGCTTCCAATCCTGAGCCGATGCTTCACTAAAGCTGCTGCTTGCCAATACGATAATGAAAACAGCGCGCACGGCGATCGTCCCCGATAGGGTGTCTGAGGGTTATCATCGGCGGAGATGCACCCGAGGTTGAGAGCAAATTATCGCCCGGTATGCATTAATTGATTTTGGCGAGCCGAGAGCGTGAAGTGAGCGACCGGAGTTGATTTTGGCGAGCCGGGAGCGTGAGCGACCGGAGTTATAGCGTCGCTGAGTTTCTCCGGTCGCTCACGCTCGGCTCGCCACGACTCGCCCTCAGCAGCTAGGTCGTCAAAGCTCTGGCAATATTAAGGAGTTGACTTGTCCCACACTTCATACGACACGGTTGCATATCCGAGCCATGCGATGCCGCAAACGCATCCGGATCGCCTGGGCGCCATCGGAGTACTGCTCGGGCTGACGCCGCCATCGATTGCGCGCTGCCGGGTTCTCGAACTTGGTTGCGGCGATGGCAACAACATCATCCCGATGGCCGTCGCTTATCCGGAAAGTTCGTTTGAGGGCGTCGATCTGGCCGCGACCGCCATCGCCAAAGGCAACGCACTGATCACCTCCCTAGGCCTAAACAATATTCAGTTGGGCGCCATCGATCTGATGGAGTTCCCAAAAGATGCTGGGCCGTTCGATTACATCATCGCTCACGGCCTTTATTCATGGGTGCCCTCGTTCGTTCGCGATAAGGTCATGGCGATTTGCCGCGATCAGCTGTCGCCGGACGGCATCGCGTTTATCAGTTACAACGCCATGCCGGGCGGGCACGTGCGCCGAATTTTTCGCGATATGATGCGATTCCACGTGCGTGACATTGAGGCGCCGGCGGCCAAGACCGACCAGGCCGTGGCCCTTCTTCAATTTCTGGCAGCCGGCAAGGCGAAAGACACCAACGCCTATTCGATGTTGATCAAAGAAGAGATTAAAGGCGGCATGGCGGAGAAGGCCCGCAACGTTCTGTACCACGACGACTTGGCGGAGATCAACGACGCCTTCTATTTCCACGAATTCATGGCCCAGGCGACGGCTTATGGGTTGCAATACCTGGCCGAGGCCGACTTTTTCGAAATGACCGATCGCTTGTACCCGCCGGAAGTTCGCGCCATGCTCGGCCAGATGGGAGAAACGGATTTTCTCCTGCGCGACCAGTACCTCGATTTCCTGAAGTTACGGCGGTTTCGGCAAACATTGCTGGTGCATCGCCATCAGGTCGTCGATCGCAAGCCGACGCCGGAGCGAATTCGCAAACTATCGATTTCATCGCGTGCCAAGCCCGTAGCGACTGAGCCGAGTCTGGAAACGGGCACGAAGGAGAGCTTCCGCGATGTTTCCGGCAGCGCCATCAGCATTGAACAAGCGCTGACTAAATCGGCATTGATATGTCTGGGCGAAAGCTATCCGCTGCCGATCCCGTTCGCCGAGTTGATGAAGGCTGCACGAGCCCGGCCCGGAATGCCCTCTGATCCTGGCGATGAAGCGACCGTGCTCGAGATCTTGTACGAAGCTTATTCAGTGGGACTTGTGGAACTTCATGCCGGCCCCCCGACTTTTGTTCGCCATGCGTCCGAGCGGCCGGTCTGTTCGCCTATCGCACGGCAGCAAGTTCAGAATCGGGAAGAGTTCGTGACGTCGTTACGTCACGCTTCGATCGATGTTCAAAATGACCTCTCGCGCGAGTTGATCCGATTACTCGATGGCAGCCGCGATCGTGCGATGCTGATTGATGATTTGGTGACATGGGCCGGAGCGCATCCTCCGCCGGGTGAGGCGACGCCGTCGCCTTCGGAGCTGCGCCAACGTTTCACCGACAATATCGAACAGGGACTTGAGACAATAGCCGCCATGGGGCTGCTCGTCGCCTAAGCATAGGTAGTGAGCCGAATTGCGTAAGCAATCGGGTGTTACGACGCCCGACTGCTTACACAGGAAGGCTGGCCTAACTTAACGTGTCATCACGCTCACGCGACACGTTCCCAGAGCGCGACAAATTGCAGCGAATTCGTTAGACGACCGAGAACACCCGTATGGCAGACGGCAGGGTGGATAAGCCTCACTAAGCGGAAACCCGATTCTTCGATGACCGGAAACCAATCGAAACGCCTTTGATACTGGTAGACGCAGGGAATGCCGAATTTACGGTTGCCGAGCTCGTCCAACACCGCCAGTGAGTATTTGCCCCATTTCGTACGCCAAGTGTGATCCTTCAACAACAGCAGTCGATTGCTGCAGCGCAGCGCATTGCGCAAGCTGGCCACCGGATCGGGACAGTGATGCAGCACGTCTACACTATAGACGAGATCGAACGAGCGGTCGGCGAACGGCAAGCTCTTGCCATCATAAAGCTGCGTTTCGACGAGTGCATTCGGCCTGGGCTGCACATCGACGGGAGTAATCTCGCCAATCAAACCCGACTGCCTCAATGATTGCGCGAACCAGCCATCACCGGAACCGAAATCGAGAGCGTTCGCCACCGGGCTTTTTTCGGCAAGCAGTTCGAGCAGCATCGGCAGGATGCGCTGGCGATAGGGATTCATAAGCCACCCGCCACGGGGGAAGCCTTGCGGGAAAGCGTCAAATAGACGCTGGCGTTGGTCGAGCGTATAGCGACAGGTGTGCAAGCGTCTTCGATGGTTGCCCGGCAATTCATCACGATTGCCAACGGAGGAAAGAGGAGCGAGCCCAGCAACGGAATTCTACGCAACACTTCGCGATACGCGATCAATCGGATCATCGAAGTCCATGCCAATGGGCCGGCAATCGGCGTCGTCGCAACGTGGACGAAGCCCCGCGCGACGATTTCATCTTCAAGCCCGGAACGCGTCCAACGTCGAAAATCGGTCGGATGCGGATGATAAAGCCAGACGCCATGCGTCGAGAGCAGCAGCCAGCCATTAGGCTTCAGGATGCGGGCACATTCGGACAAATACCATTCGATGTCCCAAACGTGTTCCAATACTTGGAACGAAACAACACCATCAACCGAACCATCTTCGATGTCGAGGCGATGGCCCGGCTCAATGCGCACGTCGACCGGGCCATCGAGATCGCACGCCAGATAACGGCAGCCCGCTTGCTTGAAGAGCGACTCGTAAGGACGATCGCCACAGCCGAAATCGGCTACCACGGGCTTATCCGCCAACAACCGATGCTCACCCAACATTTCATCGAGAGCGGTGCGCAGCCCACTCAGCGCTAGCCAATCGTGATGCCAGATTCGCGGCTTGAACCTTCGTGAACCATGCGACATGCGGAGCTTCTTCTTCCGGGGTTTTAATGTCGCCTTTCGCTCCGCGAAAGGCGACCATGGCGCGTCCTTTCGCGGAGTGAAAGGATTTCGACGCGCTTACATCACAATACTCACTTCGCTCCGACCGTCTCGAACTCCACCCATTTCGTTTGCACGTTCTTGCCCGTTGGCACTTTCCATGCGGCTTTGTCGCCGACGGCAAACGTGTGCGATTCTTCTTTGGCGCCGCCGGCCTCTTTCCAAGAAAAGGTCACCTTCGTGTCATCCTTGCCTTTCACTTTATAAACGAGATGCGCTTCCGCCCGAAGGATTGCGCGTTTGTGGCTATTGCTGAAGCGAATGCGTATTGGGCCTGTCTCGCCGGCCAGTTTGTACTTGCCCCAGTAGATGCTCTGCGACCAAAAGTCGCTTGGCTCTTCGCCCTGTCGCGCTAGCGTCCAATCTTTGACTGCCGACTTCCACGTCTTGCCGCCGTCGGTCGAGATGTCGATCTGATATTTCACTTCCGCTTTCGGCGGATTGCCCGAAGCGACGTGTGCGGCTGCGTAGACTTCAACTGCTTCTTCGCCGCGCGGCGATTGCAATTCGAGCGTCACGCTCGGTCCGCCGACTTTACCTTCCACAATATGCGCTTCGCATTGCGGCAGGTTCGGGCCGGCTGAGAGAACAGCTTGATCGGAAGCGAGAAAACTGATTTCAGCGCCACTGTCTTTCAAACGGGGCATGATGCTCGAATTCGCCTGACACACAGTCGTGATGGCCAAGCCTGCTTTCTCCAAGTCCTTCGCACCGCTTGCAGTTTCAGCAAATACTGACGACACCCTTTGACGCGATCGGTCAGATCGAGGCCATCGGTGAACTTGACCGCTTCGGACCATGTCTTGCCTTGATCGATCGACACCGCCACCTGGCACTCGGCCTTGCCGTGTAGTACCAGCCCATTGCGCGCACCTTCGTCATAGATGCCGAACGGTTTCTCGTTGGCGGGCGTCGCCGCAATGATGTAGGGCGTGTAAAACTCGAACACGACATGCTTGTCATCTTCCTCGATCACGCCCTCGCGATAATCCTTCGTCGAAAAGTCGGGCTTATACTGATAGACGGCATTGGCAAAGCGAGCTTGGCCCGGTTTGAAGGGCGTTCCCGTCGTCGAATTGTGCATCTTTTCCGGCTGATTTACCCAAGTGAGTGATCGTTCGGGGCCGGGGATGCCGTTCGGCTTATAGTTGCGCCCCCAGAAGACAAAGGTTTTGCCATCTTCCAGGCCCGGTTCCAGGTAGCGGCGGAGCGTTTCGCCCCGGCGAAGGTGAACATGCGGCGGCGGCCCGGCATAGCCTGCGGCGTACTCCGCTGAGCGATACTGGCTGTAGGCCGCGCCATCGCTGGGGTGTAACCCGCAGATGATCCAGCCATGCTGTTTCAAGGGTTGATACTTACGATCGGTGAGTTGTTTCCAGTTGGCGTTGATCTCTTTGAGCGAAAGCAAGCGCTCGCCATCTTTGCTGTAAATCACGCAAGAGACATCGTGATCGAGCAGAGCCCACTTGCCGTCGCCGTACGCGCCACCCTTCAAGAATACTTCGAAAGAATTATGGCCGTCTACGCCGGTGACGCGGCCGCGATTATGGCCGAGCAGCACTTCCATTTCCGGGGCCCATTGAGCATGCGTCGTGCCGCAGAGAGCGAAGCCATGGGCGAATAAGCCTGTCCAATATTCGCGGGCTTTGCGGTCCGCCCCCTTGTTGAAGCCCTGGCCCCAAAGGTCTTCCGCGCCTTCCTCGGCATGGAAGTAATGGGTGTTGCGCCATAGCCAGGCGGCCAGCGCCTTTTGCTCATCCGTCGTAGGCTTCACGCCAACGACACGTTGGTACAGATCCGCCTGCGTGGCGAAAAGCCGTTCGTAGGTCGAGCAGGAAAGCTCCCCGGGGTACCAGGAGTGATCGGTGCGGATTTGAGGATCGCCAACGTCGGCGCGAGCGCTAAAGCTAAGTAAAACAAAAGCGACGAGTGGTGCGAATCGAAGATGCATTATCACTCCGTTGGCAAGTTTGTTCCAGGCGAGCGTTTTGAGTGTCGCCTTCACCCGACTGCGTAAGCAATCGGGTTCCGGTGCGTCTTCGCTAAATCTTCCACATCTCCCGTGGTTCGCGCGAGGTCAGTTTGTTGGCTTCGGCGTCGTCGAATTGCTCCTTGACCGGATCCCATTTGAGCTTACGGCGAACCTGGTAGCCGATGTTGCCCAAGTGGCAGATAGTAGCCGAGCGATGGCCGGTCTCGGCGGTGCAGATCGGGTCCTTGCGGCTGCGGATGCATTCGATCCAGTTGCGCTTATGATTAGTGGATGCGTAGACGTGGAATTCTTTTTCGCCGATCGGCGTTTTGACGATCTCTGCCGGCGTGCTCTTGATGCCGCCGCGCGATGCGAAGATCGTTCCCTTGTCGCCGACGAATACGCAATCGGCCTCGCCGCCGTGGATCATCTCGACGCCGTTGGCGTAGATGAACTTCAATCCCTTATCGGCTTTGGGGTCTTCGGGCGGAATGATTTCAACCGGTCCCGAGCCATCCATGTCCAGCGCCCATTGGGCGATGTCGAAGTGGTGAGCGCCCATGTCGGCCAAGGCGCCGCCGGCATATTCGCGATAGGCGCACCATTGCGGGAAGTGCTTGTGAATCCCCTTCGGGCAAAGCAGTTCGTTGTAGCCGCGTTCCGGGGCCGGCCCTTGCCACATCTCCCAATCGGTGCCTTCGGGCACAGGCTGAGTCGCCAGGTCGCAAGGCTTATTGGGGCCGCCGACGCCGATGCGGATCGTCTTCAACTGCCCGATACGGCCGTTGCGAATGAGCTCGACGGCTAAGCGAAAATAGTTGTTGAACTCGCTGCGCTGCTGACTGCCGGTTTGGAAGACGATCTTGTTCTTCGCCACTTCCTGCGCAATGCGCCGGCCTTCGGCGATGTTGTGCGTCAACGGCTTCTCGCAGTAGATGTCCTTCTTCGCCCGGGCAGCGAGGATGCAGGGAATCGCATGCCAGTGGTCCGGCGTGCCGATCACCACGGCATCGAGATCCTTGTGTTCCAGCAGCTTGCGGAAATCCGTGTAGGCGGTGCAGCCTTTGAACTCGGCCTTCTTGTCTTTGCCGTACTTCTCGGCCACGCGCCGGCTGGCGTCGTCCAGGCGTTCTTTCACCACATCGCAGACGGCAACCACTTGAACATCAGGCATGCCGAGAAAGCCGCCCAGGTGCCCTCGGCTTTGGGTGCCGATGCCGATAAAGCCGAGGTTGATTCGTTCGTTCGCAGACTTTTTCACTTCGTCCGCGAAGAGGGATTGACCCATAAACGGAAGCGACAAAGCGCCCGCGCTGGCGTGAAGAAAGCGCCGACGATCCACAGATTGAAACATGTTTCGCCCTAGTTGGGAAGATGATGGGGCAGGGAGGTGTAGTTAGGATAACCAACTGAACTGCGATTGGCCAATGGATTCTTGTCGAGCTTGCCGTTAGCCGCGACACTGAGGCTTTGTGCTGCGGAGCTCGTTAGGCGAGCCGAACTGCGTAAGCAGTCGGGTAAAGACGCTGGGCGATACAAAGAACCCGATTGCTTACGCAATTCGGCTCGCCTTTGACGATCGAGGCGAGCCGCACTGCATGCCAGCATCAACAAAATACTTAAGGCAGTAGGATGCCCAATTGTTTGCAGATTCGCTTTGCGGTCGAATCCTTAATTTCTCGATGCCTTGGAACAGGCGCCCGGAAGTTAGTTGCCGGGTTGATCCACATCGTATGCTTGCCTTCATCACGTAAAATATGGCAACCGTAAGCGTTCAAGTGTTTCTGAAGATCGATCAGTTTCATCGGGCACTCACGAGTTCAGCCTGCCGTTGCGAATAACTGTTCAAGAACAGGTGAATCGGCTCGACCACATCAAACGACGGATCGTCAATTTCGGCATTGGGCACTGCGAGCGACTCACCAAGCAGGATATTTGTCTTGGCAACGGCGATCAGCGCGTCTGCCAGCATGATACGGGCGTCTTCCAAGTCGTCACCACATGAGAAGACACCGGGAAAGTCGAGTACGACGGCGTCGACGCCATCGGAATCGATCTTATAAGCAGCTTTGTAAGTAATCATCTATTTGTTCTCCAAACCTGTCTTATTCTACTTTATCACCGGCTCGGTTCCTTCGCTCGCCGATAGCGTTCCGCAGCGCAAAGTCCAGCGTCGCGCCTAACTCTTCACTCGCTCCCGCTCGCCAACTGGCTTCTCCCGCGGCAGCGGGCTGCCCTGCTTCGGCTTGATGTTCTGGAACAGCACGAGCAAGCGCTGGGCGTTCGATTTCATCTGCGTTTCGAAACGGCCGATCCAGTCTTTGAAAAGCACGTGCGCGAACACGAGCGGGATAGCGGTCAACAGCCCCATGGCCGTGGCGAACAGTGCCAGGCCGATAGCCCCGGCCTGCGAGGTGACTTCCGTGGGATTGCCCCCCTTGGCCGAGGAGATGGCGCTGAAGGTGTTGATCATCGACACCACCGTCAGCAGCAGTCCGACCATGGTGGCGATCTTCGCAAAGGCCAGGATGATCGCCAGCAGGAAGTTAAGCTCGGGAAGAATCTCCAATTCGAGAACGCTGGCCATCGCCCGTTTCATCGCGGTAGCGCCCTGCTTGGAGGCTTCCAGACCAGCAGCGAATAGCTTGCGCGGGATCATGCCCGATTCGGCCTTGCACAGCTTGAGGGCGCTTTCGACCCCCTCCTTTTGCAACTTCTCTTGAAAGAGCGGCAGGAAGACATCCATGTTGGTCTTCGCGTTCAAGTTGAGTAAAAAGCGCCAGACCACCAGCGCAATGGCCGTCAGCGACATCAGGAACATCGGCGCGGCGAAGTACCACTCATCGAGAACAAAATGCTTGAAGGCATTCATCGTGAATTTTTCCTGGGTTCAATTACAATCAAAACCCGTCAGCAGCAGTCGCTTACCTTCCTAAAACAAATCAAAACCGTCAGCCACGGATTAAACGCGGACGAAACACAGATAAAGCAAAACCTCGTATGCTTGCTCGATAATCGCGTTGCTTGAAGTCCTTGGTTTTATCCGTGTTTGTTCTGTGTTCGATCCGTGGCTGAATAATTTTGCTCTGCGCTGACAGTCGCTCGCCTTGATTCTATTGCTCCTCCTCCTCAACGTTGACTTTTGCTTTCGAAACGATCTGCTGCTGCACGTTGGCGGGGACTGAATCGTAGTGGCTGAACTCCATCGTATATGAGCCTTGCCCTTGTGTGATGCTGCCGAGCTGCGCGGCATAACGCGTAATCTCCGCCAAAGGCGCTCTTGCCGAGATGACCGTTAAATCGCCGGGCAGGCTGTCTTGATTTTCGACGTGTCCCCGGCGCGTGTTCATATCGCCCAGGATCGCGCCGGTGAACCGAGCAGGGATCGTCACTTCCAGTTTCACAATTGGCTCCAGCAACACTGGCTTGGCTGTTAGAAACGCTTTGCGCAGTGCCATGCGACCGGCCGTCTTGAACGCTGCCTCCGAACTATCGACGGGATGATCCTTCCCGAAGTAAACTTCGACGGCCAGATCCTGCATCCGATAGCCGGCCAGTGCGCCGCGTTCCAGAAGCTCCTTACAGCCCTTCTCGACAGCGGGCATGAACTGGTTGGGAATCGTGCCGCCGACGATGTGATCGATGAAGGCGAAGTTGAATTCGGCATCGTAATGGGCCGAGCGCATTTTCTCGAATCGGCTCTTGTTGGCGAATTGCTCTTCCAGTTGCTGCTGCGTTTGAATCTCCCGCGACAACGGATAGACGCGCAGGTGAACCTCGCCAAATTGGCCGCGCCCGCCCGATTGCTTCTTGTGGCGGTAATCGCCCGCCCCTTCGCCGACGATCGTCTCTCGATAAGCGATCTTCGGCTCATGCGTCACGACTTCCAGATCGTAGCGCTTCTTCAGGCGATGCTGAATCACCTCTAGGTGAACTTGACTGACGCCATTGATAACGAGCTCGTGCGTCTGCGGATCGTGCGTGATCTTGAACGTCGGGTCTTCATCGGCGATCTTGGTGAGCGATTGCGAAATCTTCTGTTCGTCGCCGCGATTCTTCGGCTCAATGGCCAGCCCGTACATCGGCCTCGGAAATTCGGGGGCGGGCAGCCTGCTTACATGCGTGTCGAAGGCGACGGTATCGCCGATGTGCAGGCCATCGATCTTGGCCACGCCGACAATGTCGCCGGGATAGGCCTCGGCCACCGGCTGATGCGTCTTGCCCTGCATCATCAACAGGTGAGCAAGGCGCGACGACTTGCCGGTGCGCAGGTTGATGAGCGGATGCGTTGTATCCATCTTGCCCGACACGACGCGGATGAAGCTGAGATTGCCGACGAACTTGTCGTTGACCGATTTGACGACTTGGCCGATGAAAACGCCCTCTTCCGTGCCGAAGTTCGCGACGGCTTCGTTGTGCAAGCGCACCTGCGCATGTTGCGGGGAAAGCGTCTCTTTCGCCAGCGCGTCCATCAGTTCGTCGATGCCGATTTCCTTCTTCGCGGCCGTGCAAAAGATCGGGATCACCGTGCCGGCTTCGAGCGCATGAGGGATCGCCTTCTCCAACTCGGCGGGCGAGATTTCGCCTTCGGAAAGATACTTCTCCATCAAGGCTTCATCGGATTCGACGACGGCATCGATCATCGCCGATCGCGCTTCCGCCAGATCGACCGGCAGCCCGGATACCGAAGACGCCAGCACGTCGACGACTTTGGAAAAGCCGGGGCCGACTTTATCGGGCACGTTGAACAAGACGCACTGTTTGCCGAAGGACGAGCGAATGGTCTCGATCAATTCCGCGAAGTGAACGTTGTCGGCATCGAGCTTGTTGATGACGATCATCCGGGCCAGCCCTTGCTTGCCGGCCATGTGAAACATCCGCCGGGTGTTCACCTCAACGCCCGCGTTCGCGGAGACCACGATGACGGCGGTCTCGACGGCATTGAGCGCTTCTAAGGCGGCGCCGACGAAATCCGCCGCGCCGGGGGCATCGAGCAGATGGATGAACTTGCCCGCGTGTTCGAGATGAAGGATGCTGGTATCGACCGAGGAGTGGCGAGATGTTCTTCGTCGTCGTAATCCGAGTAGCTGGTGCCATCATCGACGCTGCCAAGCCGATCGACGGCCTTCGACTTGTGCAACAGGGCATCCGCCAGCGAGGTCTTCCCGCAAGCGCGATGCCCGACGAGCGCAATGGGGCGAATGTCTTCCGCATGATACTTGAGCATGATGGGAACTCCAGGAAGTGGTTGGAAATGTTGTGATGGCGTCTTGGATAGTGTGCTCTTCACGCTCGGCGTGAAGAAGTCTTCACGCCGAGCGTGAAGAGCACACTTCGTCGCCAGACAGCATACACCAGCGCGGTGAGCAGTTCCAGCAGCAAACTGCAGTTGACACTGAACGCCTTCAACGCCTGAAATATTCCGCGATCAAATCTTGCTAAAAAGGCAACGGGTCGTAAATTGCACTCTCGGAAGGATTCTGCTAAAATTCAAGTACTTCGCCTTTCTTGCGTCGGTCACGCGGTAGTTTAGAAACGATGGGTGCTTTCCTAAAAGGAAACTAATGGTGCCCTCTTTTAACCTTGAGTCGGCTTCGACGACGGCCATTGGACCGTTCAATCCTCATATCATAACACCGGACTGGCTCGTAAAGAATAAGGTCTGCGATGCGGGCGCTGCTCGGTTAAGAATGGTGACGCTCGCTCCGAATCTAGCCCAAGCATTTGAATTTCCCAAAGGTGTAAGGTGGGACATCGATTATCGACAACTGCTGATAAATTCTCGCAACGAAAACTGCGGCGAGTTAGCGGCTAAAGTAATCGATCTGCTTAAACACACTCCGGTGCGTGCGGTGGGACATAATTTTCATTACTACTTCAGCCAGCGCCCCGGGCCGATGTTTCTTCCGACCTTCGACCCAGCCCATAAGCAAAAAATCAATGGCCTGATTGGAAAAGTCGAACAACTTCGTTGGACTTGTGTCTTGAATATCAAGGACGCTGTCGTAGAAATGACGCTCGCCGATGAACCAGAGTTATCGCTAGCGCTCTTTAACTTTCATCGTGAAACAAGCGGCGTAGCTCATCAGGCAAGCATCGCTGCTCGTTGTTTCGATCAGGATAGACAAGAATCCGAGGCGCTGCTGAATCGGCTATTCTCCACATAGGGTTAAAGCCATGGCCACCACTATTGCTTTAGAAACCGGTCAATTTTCAGCCGTGAGACTTAATGTTGCGAGCAGCATTTCGCGTCAACGGGCCTCCGTTACGCGAACGGCTATCTCGGGCCTTGTCGGCGCTATCCTAAAGTGTCCGGCTGCGCAAAGACGTGCAATTCGAAACCAAATCGTCCGCCAACTGGAGGTTACGAAATATCCGGACCCTGCAATTGACGAACTCGTGCACAATTGTATTACGAGAGGCGGACCGGACGGGCTGGACATTGCGATTGACGTTCTAGCCGAGACGAAAAGTCTTATTGTCGACTACGCGTGGAAATTTATCTGCCATGATGTGCAGACATGGACTCCAGCATCAGAACGCGCCTATCAACCCAATGACGAGTATTGGTACGTTTTGCTTCGGGCAGTCGCCAGAACTAGCGAGATCGACGAGCAACAAAAACTTCTTTTTCTTAGCTGTTGCTCAAACGCAGAATCTCGGTCGATTCGCGAAGGAGTAATCGATGCGCTACGCGACATAGGAACGGCAACGGCCATAGCGAAGTTGAAACAAATCGTTGTTGAAGATCAGGATAGCTTCATCGTCCAAATTGCTGCCGAGGCGCTCGCCGAATTGGAGAATTAGTCGCCGTGGCTCTCCCTACAGTCCAAGTGACACTGAAAGTTCCTGCAACTCCCATCTTCGTGCGAAAGCTAAGACGGCGGTCAGACTGGGGGCAGGCAGGAGACGAGATAACCGCGCGGAGCGAAATGGCGGCCGAAAAACTGTTTTTTGGATCGCAACAGGATCAAGAGTATAGTCTATACCTCGTGTCATCTGATACAGATCTTCGTCGCGTTGCGATAGGCTTAAATTCGGGACGGGGCAGCCTCACTGAATCCATCGCTATGATAGCCTTCCTCGAATCCGAAATACTCGCTCTTCAATTATCTTGCACCAAGACACGAGGTTCGACAGGATGTGAATATGCCAACAGTATCCACTTCGATCTTAAAGCGACAGCACAGCAACTCGTCGATCTATGCCGTTCGGCAATTTTGGCGGGACGCGAATCAGGAAATTGTACTGAATCGAGTATGAAAGATGTCGCCAAAATGGCCCTCGATGAAAAATGTCTGGTCGTCTATTCGGATGGCCCATGTTCGGTCGTCAATTGCTGAAAGGTCCAACACCCTTTCCGTCCGAATTGTTCATTTACATTTTGCCCGCCGTCAGGTTTCTCTAGCATCGCTCCGCTGTCGTCTTGACTATATTCATTGCAGTTGTACACCGCGAAGCGTCTCTTGTAAGATTCTACATTCGGATTCATTTAATGATACGAAATTGCGGTAAAAACTCGATTTCGCCCCCGTAGCTCAGGGGATAGAGCAGGGCTTTCCTAAAGAGAACCGAACGGCTTTCGATTCTCTCCTAAAATCGTCGAAACATCCCTGTTTTCTAGCGTTTGCTGAACATGCCATTTCGTTGATGCGAACCCCTCAAATACCCCCGAAAACACCCTTCGCGGTTGTAGTACAACCGGAAAAAATAAACGGCCGCTTATGCCAGTGCCGGCAACGCCATTCTATTTTTGCTCTATTTTAGATTGGGTGCCTTACCCACCCCGCCCGCGCACGCTCGATAATTCAGTTCCACGGAAAGCCCGTGCATCGCTTCGTAGGCTTTCTTGACGAGTTGATAAAGCGGATCGTCGGGGAGGAAGCCAACGTCTTCCATTCGCAGCTTCAGCCGGAAGAGGTAACCAACGCTCGGCTGGATGGCCGCCTGGATGCGCTTAGCGTGTTCGCGATCGATTGATTTGCTGGCCACGGTGTCACCCTGCCAAGCACGTATGCCGGCGGGGTCGAAAACGGAAGCCGTCTCGTTCGCGAATATGTTGATTCGTTACGTTTGCAAGTTTTTCAAATTCCGGCGAGACGCTCTGCATAGAATAGGATTGAAGGATAAAGGGGGGCAAACCATTGACCCCAAGCATTTCGTCACATAAGTTTACGAATCAAGCGATTTGTCTTGCACCAAAAACCGATCATCGATTAACGTGCGGTCCTTGATCGGAAAAAGGAGGGTCTCATGTCGGAACAACTTCAGAAGCTAATTGAAATGGCAAGAGGCCAGACCATGACTCCGGAGCAACTCGAAGCTCAGCGAATCAACTTCGCCTTTGGCAACATGAAGCTGTCGAATGAGGCAGTCACGAAAGCAGAAATAATTCGCGCATCCAAGATCATTCGAGAGAGCCGCCCCGATGACGGACGAGAACTGCCTGTACAAAACGTTGGCGAACAAGAGCGAACTTGAGACTAGGAACGTTCTGCTTCAGTTCGACAGAGCCATTCAAATTGTGGACCAGTCTGATGGTACGCTTCGGTTGACGGCGGAAACAATCGGCGATCTGCATCGGATAGGCATTCAAGACATTTATGCTTGCGCGGGTCGCTTTCGAATGCGGCCCGTTTATATTTCCAATTCTCCGCATACACCTCCGCCGCATGGCGAAGTCCGAAAACACATCGAAGAAATGTGCAGGTATGTCAATGAAAATACAGTTACAACGCCAATTCATGCGGCAGCTTACATTTTGTGGAAGCTGAATTGGATTCATCCGTTTTCTGGCGGTAATGGCCGAACGTCTAGGATCGTTTCTTATTTGGTACTTTCGATCAAGCTCGGCTTCCGGCTGCCTGGGGCAAACACGATTCCACTCCAAATTGTGAACAACCGCGGTCTTTATTACGCCGCTCTTGTGGATGCGGACTCGCATTGGCGAAACGGCCGAATTGATTTGACCAAAATGGAGTCGATGCTCGCAGCGATGCTTTTCAAACAGCTTGGTTACATGCTGCCACGTTCGACCAAGCCCTAGCCATCAAATCGATAGTCGTTGCGTCCTCCTTCCGTCTCCCCCCCTAGCTCATGGCGCCGGTCATAAACCGCTTTCCGCGTTCGCCCCGTCCGCGTCGCCACTTCCGCTACCGGAAGCGCGAACAGCAGCGCATCCTCTTCGACCGTCCAAGGACTTCCCGCTTTAGGCGGCCGTGCTCCGCGGCGTCTTGCCGCAACGCTCATCTTCTGCCGAGCCTCGGCACTCTGCGGCTTGCCCGTGCGTCCCTTCCTCATCGCTTCGGTGACATGGCGCGGCCGCGGTTTGCCGATCTTCGAAGCTGCGATCTTTGCTCGCCGCTCGGGGTCTTGTGCTTTGGCGTGTGCCCTCTTCCGCCCTCTCGCCGCGTAGTCGGTTTCGCCGGCATCGCTCCAGAGCTGCTTGGTTCCCTTCGTCGCCCTACCAACGTCCAGGGCCTTGCGCCAGAGGCTAACCGCTTGCGGTGTCACGCCCCACCAATGGCAGACGGCTTGATTCGATTCCTTGCGAACGCCACGGGCAAGGCCAGCGAACACGACAAGACTACGGGCCGACGTTCCACGCCGTTGTCCAATCGGCCACGGAATGCGGCCGGCGGATAAACCGACGATGACGACTTCGCCGCGAACGGCGCACGAGACGACTTGCCCGTATCGGAAACGCGGAGCTTTGTACGGTCCTGAGAGCAAGCGGAAGCGGTCAGAGTCCGGCATTGCGTGCCCTTGTCAATCAGTTGCGATTCAATCGCTGTCTTCATCCGCTTCCGGTTCTGCGGCCGGCGGGGGTTCTGCTTGCCCCTGCGATCGTTCCAGATTGAGCGCCAGCAGCTTCGCCAGCAGTTCATCATCCGAGAGCGTAACGGGCCAGCCGTAGGCCGCGAAGACAATTTCGTCGAGCTTGGCATGGGCCTTCTTTAACCATGTCGGCATTTCGTTGTAAAGGTTCGTCAATGTTCGCTTCTTCAGCTTGGCGGCCGATGCGTCATCTTTGGCGACAAGCCGGGGATAGCGAACCGTGCCGATGCCGCGCGCGTCGGGTTCATGGACGTAACGCTTCCACGGCCCATCCGCCGAACCGGGGAATTCCAGCGTTTCCGTCTTCGTCCATT
Source organism: uncultured Planctomycetota bacterium (assembly GCA_963718635.1). GTDB lineage: Bacteria > Planctomycetota > Planctomycetia > Gemmatales > Gemmataceae > JAIOQJ01. Next base: position 2,926,680 of record OY970367.1, read on the forward strand.
CGGGCGGGTTTAACGAATTGTTGCGAAGCGTGTCCAATTCCTTCGCAATGGTTGCGACAACGTCGCGCTGTGCGTTCGTCGGTTCTGGAAAAGGAAACGTCTCGAAACAGGTCGTCGGCGTATAGCGAAAGCCGCTTTCCCGTTCCCGAACTTGTGTACCTTGAGCGCGAGCCCACGTTTCATGGATGCGGGAATGCATTAAGCCGAAAAACCAGTCCGTAGGATTGGTGAAAACGAAGATTCCGTCGTCGCAAACAATACTCGTGTCGAGCCAAGCGAAAATTCGATGCTTGGCGTGCCGAACGGTGGCAAGAAATCTCGGCAGTTTAGCCGAAAGGATCCGGAGTTCGGGCGCCGATCTTTTGAATCGCCACCAGTTTTCGCGAGTCCGCCTTTCTTTGTTGGAATCGCGGTCAGGCTTCACGACTTTTAGCGCATGACCGTAAGGCGCTTCATAAAGACAAAACTCATCTAACGACATTTCGCCCGAGTCGATGATCCATTGTTCGGGTAATCGACTTACCAAAGAAGTTCCATTGATCCACGGCACAAGTACATCGGAGTTTGGCTTGCCGTTCGGATTTGGAAGGTGAAGCCAACTTTCAGCAAGAGTAAAAGGTATGTTGAAACTACCCGCCTTTTTCGGGCCGATGAAAGAAATTTTGGCATTCCCGCGCAGGCGAGCAGCCGTCGTCGTGTTAGCGCCAGCTGTCAGGTTTGCGTGAATGTGCGCGACTGTTTTACCATCGAGAGTTTTCGTCTCTTCTAAATTGCGATCGAATCCTACCATCGAAACATGGACTAGCGCTCCATCCAGAACCCAATCAAGATCGCTTACAGCAAAAAAGATGTCACCTGTATTCTTGATCCGCGTTAATACTTCACGGTTTGTCCCCCCACGAATCGCTTGCGTCGCCAACAATCCCGCACGCGAAGCCTTTTTCGTCTCGATTTGATGCCGTGCTTTTTCAAACCAATAGCAACAAAGGTCAGCGCCGCCGGGCACGCGGGCATCGTAGACTTTCCACACGCCTTGCTGATAGTCGCGTCCTAGCTCCTCAAGTATTCTGCTACCGCCTAAAAAAGGTGGATTACCGACAATGAATTCAGCATCGGGCCATACCGGTTCTTTCGGATTCTCCGGGTCCGACAAGTCGATGATCGAATCTTTTTGAACGATCGAATTGACGTTTTGCAGCACTGGGTCGCGCGGGGCAACATAGCCGTTGAAATGCATCCATTGCAGGAAACCAATCCAAATGACGACTTGCGCCAGTTCGGCCGCATAGGTGTTGATTTCCAAGCCGTGCAATTGCGTCGGCCGAACACCGGGAAAAAGCGGCAAGCCATGATCGGCCGCATAAGTCAGCACTTCCTTTTCGAGTTCGAGCAATAGGTTGATGGCGACGTAAAGGAAGTTGCCGGATCCGCAAGCCGGGTCGAGAACTTCGACATGGGCCAATCGCTCTGCAAAGTCTTGCAGACACTTATCGAAGTCCTTGCGTTCCTTGGAGTCCGAGCGCTTGCGGCCAGTCCCTTTGCCCGCGCCGCCTTTAATCTTCGCGTACAACGCTTCCGCCTTCGCCTTCACTTCCGCCCATTCGCGGCGAAGCGGTTCCATCATGACCGGTTTCACAAGCGTTTCAATGTCCACGCTGCTTGTGAAATGCGCCCCGATTTGCGATCGCTTGTCGGGGTCAAGGGTTCGCTCGAACAACGTGCCGAAGATGGTCGGCTCGACGTTCGACCAGTCGGCATGAGCAACCGAAACCAGTTCCTTGATTTCGGGCGTCGTTAGGTCGATAACTCGGTGATCGGCGAATAGGCCGCCGTTGAACCAGTCGATGATTTCCGGGCCGAAGTTGCCGCCGGTCTCCATCGCTTCGAAAAGAGCCTTCAAGAGAGACGAGAGGCGGGCCGGCTCGTTGTGCGCATTCGTGATAGTCTTCGTGAACAGGTCTTTCGGCAATAGTTCGATCTTCTCCGCGAACATACAGAACATCAGTTTCATCAAAAAATGGGCCGCTTCAAGAGGCGGAACGCCACGGCTTTGGATGCCATCGGAAAGCGTCGCGAAGCGCTCGGCAATCTCTTGGGTGATGCCTTCCGGCGTCTTCCCCGGTTTGAGCGCGTCGGGATTGGTGAAAACATTCCGGAGCGTTTGCAGGTTTTTCGGATCGTCCAACCCGTCGAGGTCGAAAGCGTGAACCTGCTTGATCGTGCCCGTAAAGTTCGTGTGAATCTCGAACTTGTTGAGGTCGCAAACGACAAGCAACGGCGGGTTTTCCAGGGCTTCGCGATAGTTCGAAAGCTGCCGATAGGCGGCCTTCAAATCCTTGTGCTTCCCCTTGTATTCCCAGCCAAACTTGCCTTGCATCCAAACATCCGCCCATCCCTTCCCCCCGTCGCTCTTGTCTACCCCGCGCTCGAATGTGTACCACGTTCCCGCCGGGTCCGCGCGTGCCGGCTTCGGTTGGTTGAGCAGTTCGCAGAGGTCGAGGAAATGCGATTGGCAGGCGGAGCGCTCGGAGAGTTCTACTTGTTTCCAGTTGGAAATGAATTCCTGCGGTGTCATCGGCATTACTCGCAGGCCAGTAATTGATGAAGACAAGGGGGCATTGTGCGGCAAGACATGACGGGAAGCAAGGGTTTTTTGAATTGAATGAATCGGTGGCCGGTCAAGAATCTGCAAAACCCAAAAAGAAGACCCCGGCGTTTCGCCGGGGTCTTCAGTTAACTCAGTCGGACTCGCAAGTTTCTCTCGGATTAATCGAGCTGCTTAGTCGCTTAACCCAGTACTCCGGGTCGCGCCGAATTTCATCCATGAAGCGACATGCGATATCTTTAGGAGTATTGATCCCTTGCTCCCAGGATCGAACAGTACGCGCGGCTACGCCAAGGAACTTGGCAAAGATCGTTTGGCTTGCATGAAGCAGCTTACGTGTCTCTTTGACCATTTCTGGCGTGTAATGCTGAGGCTGAAGATCAAGGCTCACCTTTCTACAGTTAAAGCGGCTTGTAATTTTATCCGAGCTTTCGAGGTGCTCGACGAATCCTCCAAGCCTTTCCAGAATCCGATCAGCGACGGAGGTTTTCATATTTTTTCCCTCCAATAAGAAACCCCTTGCATAAAACCCCTGCTAACGATAGGTACGCGATTCTAGTAGTCTTTCTGCGCGCTCGATGAGGCGCTTATACGCAGCTCGGTGAGCTGCTGAGATATTTTCTTGTTCGCCTTTCGAGTACGCCGTGATAAGCACAATTGCGGAGAACATCGGGAAGTAGACATAGCAAATCCTTGCTGCGCCACTTTTTCCGGTCCCCCACCGATGCGGGGCGAACCTAACCTTCCTCAACCCCCCAGTTCCCTTTATAACTGGTGTTCGATCTGGTCCGCACATCAGACACCACTGAAGTGCTGAAAGATCTTCGTCACCTAGCCCCAAGCTTTTCCAGTCGTTTGAAAACCCGTCTAGTTCAATGAAAGTCAAAAAGTCTTCCGGCTTAATTAGATGCGACGGATAAACCAGTGTTACCTTGCCGCTCATCGGCTCCCCATTCACGCTCGCAGCGCTTTTGCCAGGACATCGGATTCGGCCTCCTTCCGCTTCCATGCTATACCACTGGATGGTACAATACAACAATATGTTCGGCAAAACCAACCCAAATCTTGAAAAAATGCGTTGTAATACGTTTGATTGTTGAAATATTTGGTCCGGTAGACGGAGCAAGAACGGGCTCGCCGATAAGAGACGTCAAATTCGTTTCAAGGACTGGACTTTTACTCGGCCGCTCGATTGAGCAACCGGAGAACTTGAACATGGTTCCACGGCTTGCCGCGGCGCGTCGTGTGTCCCTCTTCGTTCAGCGCTTGGGCGATGCCTTGAAGCGTCTTGCCTTCCTTCCGCAGACTTTCAACGATCGGCAGCAAATCGGAGTAGGCTTCTTCGGCATTACGCCGTGCGGCGTTGCCGGCTGCCAGTGCGCCTTTCTGGCGAGCCTCTTGCGTCAAGTTCTGGCATTGCGGCAGTTCCGCCCCGAGCTTGCCGCCCTTAGCCTTGTACGCTCGCAAGGCATCTTTCGTCCGTACGCTGATAGCCTTGGCTTCAGCTTGGGCGACGGCGGCCAGCACGTGCAACGTCAATTCGTTCGCGGCCGGATTGTCGCAAGCGACGAATTGAACGTTCGATTCCATCAGGTTCGCTAAGAACGCCACATTGCGAGATAGCCGGTCAAGTTTTCCAACGACAAGCGCGGCCTTAATTCGGCGAGCGTGCGCCAGGGCCTTTGCCAGTTGCGGCCGGTCGCTTCGCTTGCCGCTTTCGACTTCGGTATACCAGAACGCGACTTCCGCGCCGGTTTGTTTGGCATATGTTTCAACGGCCGTCCGCTGTCCCTCAAGTCCTAATCCCGAATTGCCCTGTTGTTTTGTGCTAACCCGCAAGTAGCCGATGATTTTTCGCATGTTCGATCCCCTTTGTGCTGTCTAAGGGAATTGTACATACTCTTCAATGACCGGTCAAGGCTTTGTACAAGCTTATTTCGGTTTCAGTCCGAGAAGCTTTTCGAGCGCATCGGCCTTGCGTCCAGATTCTTGCCGTTCGGCTTTAGGCGCTTTGGCGTTCGCGGCAACGGATCGGTGCAAAGCGATAATGGCAAGTTGGTCTTCGTGCGAAACCAGCTTCAACCGCTCGGCGTCGGCCCGGTCGTCATCAAGCACGGAAATACTCATAGCTTCAACCCTTTCAATTTTCGGCATCTTTTTAAGGGTGCAGGTTTTGACGGTCTGTTTTCACCGCGGCGACGCTTGCGCCAGCAACCCCGGCCATTCTCATTCGCTGCTTGAACGCCACTAAAGTAGTGCAAAGTAGTGAGCTTTCAGACTTTAACATTCGCTTGCACGCGGTGGAGTCATGACTGGATTTCCGCGATTTTAGCGTCAAGCATCATCGTGCCAACGGCCACGTTTGTTTGGCGTTCGGCGATGTTGACCTGCAGGACGGGGATAGCCAGTTTGCGAACTGTCGCCAGCGTTCGGATTGCCGATAAATAGCGTTTATGCCCCGAATCAATCCGCCGCTGCCAACAATCCGCTTGCCGAAGACTAAGACCGCTTGACTGTGCATGCCGAGCCTCTTCGTTATGCAACGTTAGCCAGCAAAGCGCTATTCGTTCGACAAGAAGCGTTTCTAGTGGCGTCGGATTCGTCCCAGCCAACTCGGCACGCACTATTTTCATCTTGCGATAAAGGGATTCCCTGAGCAGCAGATTCTTGCCCGCGGCGGCTTCAATTAGTGTTGTCTCAGTGACGCTTGCCAGATTACCTCCATACTTGTCAACATTGGTCGCAACTGCGAGCAATTGACGCAGAGCGGGAAGCGTTGAAGCGTCTCCGTTTTCGGCTCGCTTTAAAAAATCCGCATGCGACTTGGGGTCAGTGGCGAGTACCTCAAGCTGCTTCTTTAGGTCGGACACGTCGCTTTCTCCATTCGCCGCGCTTGTGTTGATGAAAGCCTGCAATTCGCAATGCGGCATAAGCGAGTAAATCGGCAAGCTTGTTCAGTTCTTTCAAAGGCGTGTCGAGAGCCTCAAGTTTTTTGCGTTCGGCCTTTTCGCGGGCCTGTTCGCTTTTGCGTTGTTCGCGTTTGGCGGCGTCTTCTTGTGCCGCCAACGTTGCTATCAGACCAGAGCCAACGTACTCGCGAATGACGCGGCCGTTGACCTTGCGAGCGCGATAATAATACCCGCGTCTGTCCCACCCCATTGTTCAACCTCCAAACGTTTGCCCCGACTTGAGTTTGGCTGGTCTCCTTGCCAAAAATTGCTTTCAATTCTCAACAATTCTCAACAGGCCTTCGATCCCGGACAGAGCCTCCCGGTTACATTGAATGAACCCCGGCTGGCTAACGAGTAATGTTAACAAAAGTAAACATCCTGATTTGGCACATGCCTCAAGTACGTTTCGCTTGAAACTCTTGAATACTAACATTTGCTAACAGCCAAGGTGCGTTCATTCGGCCGGATTGAGCTCATGACACCCGCACTATGCTGGCCGTCGTCAGTTTGCCGATGAGCAAGCCCTCGATGCGCCGGTGCGACTCTGGCGTCATTTTGTGGCCGCCACAAATGGGATAAATCAGCACGCGCTGCTTGCCGTCCGGTGCTCCGAAGTCGGTGGAACGATAGGGCGCGAACACGCCACGGGAGCGCGTGGGGGCTTCGCAGAGGCAACACGGGGCAGGGGCCGCCGCGGATGCTTTCACAAGTTCGCTGATTCGTTTTGCGTCGGCATGCATGGCTTCTCAGTCTCCGAACGTATATGATCGCTTACCAGTTCGCTTGTTCACCTGCATACCAGTGGCACGACGGCCGCCGATACGCTCGATTGCCAGCATCCACGCGAACCATTCCCGATGCGGCTTGATCGCCTGGGCAGCTTGTTCGAAGTCCTCATCCGTCAAGTGTTCCGGGCCGTCGATAACGACCGAATCGGCCGTATGCTCTTCGAACACGAAACCCCGCTTGCGGAGCTCCATCAACAATTGGAACGGATCGCTCATTGGACGACCTTTCGACGGGACTTCCGCCCTGTGTCGGCTGTTGACAGAACCTCTCCGGCTGTTGACACAACCTCTCCCCCGACTTTTTCGGGAAGCGGGTTTATTTCCCCCTTAGACTCTTGCCCGACAGTTGACACAACTGACACAACCTCATTATTCGTCGAGAAAACAGGGTCCGCGTTTTCGGTCTGGGAGGTTGTGTCAGCGCCTTCGTGAAAGTCGGCTTCCGAGTCAGGGGAGGTTGTGTCAGTTTTGTCAGGCGTCGGGTGAAGAACAAAGCGGGTTAGTGGCCTGCCCCCTTTTGGTCCTACCTCATCAACCCGCCACGATCCAAAATCGGCCGCGACAAGGATGTTCAAAGCAGCTTCGGCAGCGTCAGACGTTTCGTATTTTGCCGGGTTGCTTCGTTGCAGATCGCGTACGGTGATGTTTCCGCCTCGGCAGCGTATCATTTCGGCAAGACGGCGGGCGCTGCCTTGTTCTTCCGATTCAGAGAGCAGCGAATAGATACGTTCGGCCTCGGCCGCGAACCATTTCACCAATTCGACGCCAGCTTGGATACTCTCGGGCTGAACTTGCGTTAGATCGTCTTCGCCGCAAAACAGCTTCTCGGCAACGTGATGGACCAATGCGAGCCGGGCGGCGTATCCCTCGAGTTTCGAGAACGCGGCGGCGGCGTTGCCTTCTGCATTCGCCTGCTTGTTCCCCCACGCGTTGTAGAACCCGATCCACGCGGTACGCGCTTGAGGCGATAGGGTCAGATGATGCGGAACGTCGTCTCCGTTGTGCTGCCGGAACTGCAGCCCGAGCATCGCTTCGAGCAACGTGGTATAGGCCGCGGCGGTATCGGAGTTGATAACCGCCTCTGTCCATACCTTCGCTTTGCGGGGCGGCCATGCCAGCAAGAGGCGAGCGCCAAAGCCCGATGACCAATGATCACCCGTCATTTGGCTGGCGAGTATCGCGGGCTGAATGCCGCCAGTGACAGAGACGGCCGCATGGGGAATGAAGATTACGCGGGGCTCTCCGGTTTTCCGGTCGATAATCCAAGCTCGGGCCCCGTGCGCCTCGAGCCAGTGCTGCATATCGGTCCCGCCAGCTTTTCCCTTGTACTTGGTGAATGAGCCTAGCCAGGTCGCCAGTTCATCCGCCTGGGACAAGAGGCCACGGGGATTGTTGCTGAGAATAGACGCGGCGGCTTCAATCGTAGCGTTGCCGATGACGACGCGCTTTTGAACCGGCGGCTCGGGTTCGTTGCCACGCTCGTCTTTCGGTTTCGCTTTCCAATTGGCCAATTCGGTACGGTAGGCGGCGTATTCGGCCGCATACTCTTTCGTTAACCGCTTCTCGATTGCCTGTATCGGTTCGACTGCGGCGGCTAGGGCCGGGCTTTTGTGTGTTCCGGATTCTCCTACGATCGCTGTCCACAATACCGATGGTTCGAACCATCCATGCTTCAGGCGAATCGAACGCGTGTTACCGATGAGACTGGCAACCACGGCTAGGCAGGGCAGCGCCACGAATGCAGGATCGCATCCAATGGCGGCGGCCGATTCCGCGACGTAAACGGCAAGAGGTCGAGGCAGGCAGTGAACGGGGAAATCTCGGTAGGGCGCCGGGGGCCGAGCCGGTGGTTTTTGGCCGTCTTGAACGATCTTAGGCGGCAAATGCTGCACAAGGATTTTGGCGAATTCCTTGCCCCGCTGCTCCCACGTTTCCGCCTCGGGTCGTTCGGTGAACCACTTGCGAACGTCTTTGATGTTTGCCGGAAGCGTTGCCCATAGGATTCGGCGTTCGCCATGAAAATGCTTTTGCAGAATGGCGGCTAGTTGGGCGGCGTTACCGTCTTCTTTGCGGTCGTCGTCGTCTGCGATGATGATGATAGTTGCGTCGACCAGTAACTTAACAAAATCCGCCATGATCGGAACGATCTTCGATGATGATTTCGTTCCTGACTTGGACGGCCGGGCAATCGCATGAAAACCGCCGGCCAAAAGGCAAAGCAGGTCCGATAGTCCTTCGCTCACGTAGATGCTGGAAGCGTCCGTAGGAAGCATCGGAATCCTGTTGGGAATCACTAGCCCACGTTTGCTGCCTTTCATTGAAAGCTTGTCGCCGTCTTTGAACCGATAGGAAATTCCGGTGATGGAGCCTGTGCCGTCGCGCTCGGGCCATAGCCAAACAGGGCGCTCGTTCCATAGATCGCATCCGAATAGGTCGATCCGTTCGAAGACGCTTTCGGGAACCCCAAGCTGCTTTGCAAGGGATTCTAATGCTTTGGGGTACGTCTGCAGGTTGGCACGATACTGTTGCGCTTTCTTCATCCAGTCGCTTGCTGTTGAGGGGTCAACGTTTGGCGTTGTGGAATGGCCAGATGAACCCGTTCCATTTTTCTGCGATTGGCTGAACGTCGATGAACGCGACGGCGCTCCGTTGGCTGTCCCGTTCCGGTTTTCGTTCAACAGATGGCCACGCGGTTTTTGATGGTCGGATGCTGCCAGAGCATCACGCACTTTGTGCCGAATCTCCCCCTCTGACCACGGCGGAACGCATCGGGAGTTGTAGCGCGACATCAAGACAGATACGGCGTCCTCTTCTTCCAGAGAGAACCCCCACGCTGCCGCGCAAGCAGCGCTGTAGGTTCGGTCACTGCCTCTGTCTGTCTGAATGCCCGGGTCCATCTTGTCGAGGTAGCTGGCTACCCGGTTGAAAAGTTTGTTGTTTAGCATTGTTCACGCCCCCGCTTTCGTTGAGGCGTGCCAGTCGCGGAAGCGTGGCGGCGAGGTCTTTGCGGTAGTTGTCGGTTTCGACGGGGCGGTTGGCGACGCCCAAGGCGCGGGGGTTGCTGTTGATTTGATCGCTGAATCGAGTATCATGAGAGTGTCCTGTGCTAGTGTGTGCGTTGAGTGCTGTTTGAATCGAAAGCCGCCCGTTGCATGGGCGGCTTTCGCCATTTCTGGCCATCAAAAATATTCTGTGACGTTGTCTTGTTTTCGTTTGCGTTGTCGCGTTGTTGGCATCGGCCTAGGTGCCGAGCGGGACGCGAGAAACGCTTCAAAGTCGTCAAGGTCGATGCGCCATCGCGGTCGGCCGTTGCGATTGCTGGCGATGTTGACGGCTCGCAGTTCGCCGGATGCGATGAATGCATAAACGCGGTCGGTTTTTGTTTTCAGACGCGCGGTGACTACGGGCGCAGTGAGAAGGGTTTCAGCTTGCACGGCGTACCCCCCGCTGACCGCGCTTTTTAGGACGCGAGCGCAAGAGCGCTATTACGGTACGACGTTGCTGGTCAAGCTCTGACAATTTCGCGAGCAGTTGCTCGCGGTCAAGCCGAGTTAATCGTGATAGGATTGCATCGCTCATGCATATCAATTTGCATGAGTCGTTAGACAGGTTCAATCAACAACGCTAAACGTTTAGGCGACGGGCCAACGTAGGCCATTACGTACGGCATATCTTCGCGCGGCCTGAGAGATGCCTTGAGTCGTTAAAAGTGATTCCCACTTCTGTTTTTTATTGACTTCATTCATGATGCGAGCGAGCGCCTTTCCTTTTTTCAATGAGTCGTAACAGAATTTATCTCTGTGATCGTTTGAATTCCTCTTAGATGGTGTTTTCGCCAGCAGGTCCAATTCATCGAAAAGCTTGCGAACGCTTGCATCGCAATGTTGTATATGAATTAGCGTATGGTCGGTTACGTACTTTTTTGAGAATTGATCACGGGTCTGCCTCAAGAACCCAAACCAATTTACTGGTGCGCCGTATTCTGGATGAGCGAATGAGCAAGGCAAACAACCCGCATAGTGCAGCCATCCAAAGTTAGACGGTATAACGTAAAATTCTGCGATTCGGTTGACCGTACCCCTTAAATCTTCCCACCCAGTCGTAAAGTCTGGCGCGGCAATAGCGTTTGCGGGGATAGATACCGCTTCCTCGCGAAGAGCAGCGTTTACCACCTTCCATTCGCAAGCGATAAGAGATTCATAGGCTTGTTTTAACGCGGCGATGGCGGCCTGAAACCGGCGAGTTTCTGCAAGAGGCATCGTTCTATCCTTTGACACGGGCCGGCCACGGCCGCAGCGAGCGGAAGGATAGAACCGTCCGCCGGACCGTGGCTTTCAGCGCTCATGACTTCCGCTGTTCCCGTTGTTTGAATATTATCCCGCTGCTGTCCGAAATGGAAGTGTTGCGCGCTCGCCATCATTGGCCGTTGCGTCAGATGCAAATAGCCAAATGCGCACTACGTCCGAGACTGCCTTTAATCGATCATCGTCGATGCGTTCGCGGTAGTGGCTGGCCATGCTCTCGGACGTATGGCCCATAACGTGATCGATTGCAGGCGAGTCTTTGCAAACGTCGGCCGCTGTTCGGAAACTATGCCTCAGGCCGTAAAACGATAAGCCATGCCTCTTGATGCCGAGTTTGACAAGCAGCTTGCCAAATTCCAATCCCACGCTGTCGATAGGAACGCATCCGCCCTTTTCCCGTTCCCGAACGCGAACAAATTTTCGGCCATACTTTGTGATGAATGCTAAGCCCGCGTCTGCTTCATCCTTTGCGGCCGGCCGGGTAGCGATCGCTTCGCGTAGGGCTTCGACTGTCTCGGGCCAAAGATGGCAGCGGCGGTTGATTCCAGTCTTTGGCCGGGGGAATGACACCCACCCGTTTTTGAGGTCAAGGGCCGATAATGGCAGGTTGGCAATGTCCGATTGACCGAAGCCAGAATTGACGCCCAAAAGAACCATCGCACGCATAGGTTGTTTCGCGGCGGCAAGGATGCGATGGATTTCACCAGGCTCAAACATCTTAGGGCCTCGGGCGCTCCGGTCTTTGCGTACCGTTTTTCTGCTTGGCTTGCGAAAGGTAGAACCGAAGCGAACGGGCCGGTCTATCAAGTTTTCATCGAAGGCGAATTTGAAGACGGTGCGAATCCTCTGAATTGAGGTTCCCAGTCCAACGGGTCCGCGTGTCTTGGCGATCTTGGAACGCAATCGCTCAAAGTCTTCCCCTGCCAAATCGAGAACTTGACGCGAAGCGCCGAAGGCTTCAAGCAGCCGTTCGCATACGTCGTAATAGTCTCGCCATGTTACGGCCGCCAGTTCGCCGGTGTCGACGAATCGTTGCTTCGTCGTCAAAAAGCGGTTGACCAAATTGCGCAGCGTTAGGCCCTCTGACTTTTTCCGGGGAACCTTTCCGGCTTGAAGATCGTCCCTTTCTTCCAGATACTTATTAAGGGCAGCATCGGCCTCCGTGCCGAAGTAATGCAGCTTGCCGCGAATCTTCTTGCACCACTGGCCAGAGGGATGCGCGGTAAGCGGGAAGTCGGGATAAGGTTTAACCTTCGCTTGGGTCTTCATGGAATGCTTCTTGGTTGTAGCCGGTTGTAGGATTCAAACTTATGCTGAGTCATTTAACAAACGCCTATAACCCGGATGGTTGTATAAACGGTTGTAGTGTGATTATACAAGGTAGAGGCGAATATCTGGAATCGCGGTAGAAAATTGAGTTTGCCTCCGTAGCTCAGGGGATAGAGCAGGGCTTTCCTAAAGCCAAGGTCGCAGGTTCGATTCCTGCCGGGGGCATTTGCCAGTGGCGAGCCGAATGGCGTGAGCAATCGGGTTCTGGTGTATTGAGCGAGGAATCGATATCTTCACCCGACTGCTTACGTTACGCAGTTCGGCTCGCCTGTCATACAATTTCGAAATGCTCTTCGATACGCTTGCCATTGTCGGCGTTGGCTTGATTGGCGGGTCCGTCGGCCGGGCGGTGCGCGAACGGCACATCGTGCGCGAAGTGGTCGGCATTGGGCGCAATGCCGAGTCGTTGAGCAAGGCGCAGGCAACCGGCGCTATCGACCGCTTTACCCTCGATCTGAAAGAGGGGCTGAAGAGCGCCGATATGGCCATCTTCTGTACGGCGGTCGATCAAATTGCCAGGCAGGTTCGAGCTTCAGCGTCAAGTTGTAAAGCGGGAATCATTATCACCGATGTTGGCAGCACGAAGGCGAACATCGTCCGCGATCTGGAAGGGGCGCTGCCCTCGGGCGTATCGTTCGTCGGCAGCCATCCGCTGGCCGGTTCGGAGAAGCGTGGGCCGGAACACGCCTCGGCCGACCTTTTCGAAGGGCGAATCACCATCGTCACGCGCACGGCCCAGACCGATGAAAAGGCAGTCGAACGCGTCGCACAGTTCTGGCGCTCTCTTGGCAGTGAAGTCTGCTTTCTCGATCCGGAAAGTCACGATCAGGCATTGGCACTAACCAGCCATCTGCCGCATCTGGCCGCCTCCGTCTTAGCGGGCTTGGTGCCCGAACAGTGGCTGCGTTACACGGCCACGGGCTTCCGTGATACCACGCGAATCGCCTCGGGCGATGCGACGCTCTGGTCGGCCATCTTTCGCGAAAATGCCTTGGCCATGTGCGATGCGCTGCACCAAGTCTCGGAACGACTCGATGAATTTCGGGCAGCCATTTTGAACGAAGACGACAGCGCGTTGATCGATTTGCTTTCACATGCCAAACGGGTGCGCGATGCTTTGGGAAGTTGAAATTCGCCCGCTCGGGCGCGATGCCGAACGCGAACGCGTTTGCGATGAGTTCGATCTACTGACGCACAGCGAACGGGCGCGGAACTCGTAACCGCCTCAGCTCGAGGTTTTCTTTTTGAAGGCGACCTCGACCAGGCGCAAGTTGCCAAGCTCGTCCAGACGCTTATCCTCGATCCGCTCGTTGAGACCGTTGCGATTTCGCCAGTTGCTCCAAGCGGTGCGTCAACTGAATCGCCCATTACGGTGTTGCTGAAGCCGGGCGTGATGGATCCGGTCTCCGAAAGCGTTCTGGATGCCGCCTGCGATCTCGGTTCGGCGCTCGAAGTCGTGCGCACCTTTCGCCGCTACTTCAGCCTGGCGGCGATGGCTGTGACGGATCGCGATATTCTCTTCCGCAAGATCATCGCGAACGATGCCATCGAGCAAATCGTCGTAGGCCCATTAAAGGCGGAGCATTTGGCGCTGGGGACGGCCTATTCGTTTCGTCTCGTGCGCGTCGCGATGTCGTCATTGGATGCTGCAGGCTTGGAAAAGCTGAGCAAAGACGGCCAACTGGCGCTCAACCTGGCCGAAATGCAAGCGATTCAAGCGCACTTTCGCACGCTAGGCCGAGAGCCGACCGACATCGAATTGGAATCGCTAGCGCAAACGTGGTCCGAGCATTGTTCGCACAAAACGCTCAAAGGACCCATCGATTTCACGGAAATCGTCGATGGCGAGCCGCGAACCCGGCGCATCAACAACCTGCTGAAAGAGACAATCTTCGGCAGCACGCAGGAATTGCGCAAGCGCTTTGGCCAAGACGATTGGTGCGTGAGCGTCTTTGCCGACAACGCCGGCGTTGTCAAGTTCGACGAGCAGAACCACGTCTGCTTCAAGGTGGAGACTCACAATCATCCCTCGGCGATTGAACCCTATGGCGGGGCGAACACGGGCCTCGGCGGCGTCATCCGCGATCCACTCGGCACTGGCCTGGGCGCCAAGCCAATCGCCAATACGGACGTCTTCTGCTTCGCGCCGCCAGACTATCCACCCGAAAATCTACCGTTGGGCATCCTGCACCCGCGCCGGATTATCCAAGGCGTCGTCGCCGGTGTAAAAGACTACGGCAACCGCATGGGCATTCCCACCATTAACGGCGCGATCCTGTTCGATGAACGCTATCTCGCCAACCCGCTCGTTTATTGCGGCACCGTGGGCTTGATCCCGGTCGATCGCTGCGACAAGAAAACCCAGCCCGGCGATTTGATCGTGGCCGTCGGCGGACGAACCGGGCGCGATGGCATTCATGGGGCGACGTTTTCTTCGCTCGAACTGACGGCGGAGTCGGAGACCGTCAGTGGCGGGGCGGTGCAAATCGGCAATGCGATCACGGAGAAAAAAGTTCTTGATGTCATCCTGCAAGCGCGCGACCGCAACCTTTATAGCGCCATCACCGATTGCGGCGCCGGCGGCTTTAGTTCAGCCGTCGGCGAAATGGCCGCTGAGCTGGGCGCCAGCGTTCATCTTGATAAGGCGCCGCTGAAGTATGCAGGCCTGAGCTATACGGAGATCTGGATTTCGGAATCGCAAGAGCGCATGGTCTTATCGGTGCCGCCAAGCAACTGGGAAGCGGTCGATAGCCTATGCCGAAGCGAAGGGGTCGAAGCGGCGGTGCTCGGAACGTTCGAAGCGACCGGGCGCTTGCAGCTCTTTTATCAAAACGAGCCCGTCGGCGATCTGGCAATGGAGTTCTTGCACGATGGGCGACCCTTAGTAATTCGGAATGCGGAATGGGGCGGAATTCGGAATGCGGAATTCGGAATGCGGAATTCGGAATGCGGAATGCGGAATCCGAATTCCGAGATGAGTAATCCGCAAGAGATTCTAGTCAGAATATTGGGCAGCTATTCGGTTTGCTCCAAGGAGTGGGTGATACGGCAGTACGATCACGAAGTGCAGGGCGGCAGTGTGGTAAAGCCGTTGACTGGCGTAAAGGACGATGGGCCATCCGATGCTTCCGTGCTCACGCCGGTCCTCGGCTCAAACGCCGGCTTGGCGCTCGGTTGCGGCATCAACCCCCTCTTCGGCGACCTCGACCCTTATTGGATGGCGGCGGCGGTCATTGATGAGGCGCTCCGCAACGTTGTGGCTGTCGGCGCCGACCCGAACGGACGGCCATTCTCGATAACTTCTGTTGGGGCAACGTGAATGAGCCGGAGGTGCTTGGCTCCCTAGTCCGTGCGGCCGAAGCGTGTCGCGATGTGGCCTTGGCCTTCGGCACGCCTTTCATTAGCGGCAAAGATAGCCTCTACAACGCCTACACCTCCGAAGGGCGCAAGATCTCGATCCCCGGCACGTTGTTGATTTCCGCCATGGGCAAGGTTCACGACGTGCGCCAATGCGTGACGATGGACCTGAAGACACCCGGCAACGATTTATACCTCATCGGTTTCACCCGCAACGAACTGGGCGGCTCGCATCATCATATCGTTACAGGCGCTCAAGGCGGGGATATACCAAAAGTCGATTTGCAGAAAGCCGCTGCTGTTTTTAAAGGACTTCACC
Organism: uncultured Planctomycetota bacterium; assembly: GCA_963718635.1. Lineage (GTDB taxonomy): Bacteria > Planctomycetota > Planctomycetia > Gemmatales > Gemmataceae > JAIOQJ01. Next base: position 2,942,333 of record OY970367.1, read on the forward strand.
AGGCGATACGGGCGGGCTTGATCCGCTCGTGCCACGACCTCAGTGAAGGCGGCTTGGCCGTCGCCGTTGCCGAGATGGCATTCGCTGGGGAAGTCGGCGCGGATATCAGCCTGAAGGGCTTGGCCGGCTGCGAGAAGGAATCCGATAACGTGCGCCTCTTCAGCGAAACGACGACGCGTTTCATCGTCGAAGTGAAGCCCGAACACGCCACGGCTCTGCGGGCTCGCCTTCCCAATATCGCACTGACGCACCTTGGCAAAACCGTCGCCGAACAACGACTGCGCATCGCCGGCGCCAACGGCGAATGGCTGATCTGGGCGAAGTTGAGCGAGCTGAAAGAGGCGTGGCAGAAGCCATTGCGGTGGTGATTGACCGTTGCCAACATTTAGCCCCCGGTGAGTACACCGGGGGGTGCGCTGGCCATGGTGATACGACCGGTGGCGTGCCGGGCCCCCCGTATTCACGGCGGGCTAAATACCTGCGCGAAAGTCAAGTTGCAGGCGGTTTCCAATCATGCGCGCTGTCTATACCGAATACGTGCTTCTCACTATTCCGCCCGACCGGGAGCGGCTCTACAATTATGCTCCCTTCATTTCTTTGGCTTTAACAGTAATATTCAGTGGTTGGTGGCTGGCTCGATTAAGATCGCTGGGAACTGTGTCGGGTCGGACAACGTTCTTGGCAGCTGTTGGCTGTCTGGCGATCACCTATCCAAGCTATTGGATACACGCAAATTGGATTTGGAACGACTGGATTCTTCCATGGAAAGTGGAAGCGATGATCGCGGTCGAGATGCCGGGAATCTATCTGGCGTTTTGTCTATGTTTCTATTTCGTTCTCTCTGTAGCTGACAAAGCGGGCGTTTTTGGTGATCGCACGCAATTGATAGGAAATTCAAACTTCGAACGACGAACGCGTCTGCTTGGAATCTTGCTGTTGATCGGGATTGTCATTCCGAGTTGGAATAGACACAGCTTTTATGGCGAGCTGGTTGATTGCTGGATCGTTGCGATTATCGTTTGGGTTGTAGTCGTCGTCGGTGTATATCTTATCGACGTTTTCGCAACAAGGTTCGCGCGTAAACAAACTGAGAGTGGATCCCGTTCAAATCTCCAATAATTCGCGAACAACCGAACGTATCTTTTCCGCCCAGCGAAGGGCGGTTGTTGCGTTGCGTGCTGTCGCTCGATAACCGGGATAGCGGCTATCGATTGCGTACTTGTTTAACGGTTCAAGTCCACGGCTTATAGAACGAAGCGTTGGAAATTGAGGGAGCAAGTCCGTCAGCAGCCGAACGAGATCATGTGTTTTGGGCACTGGCTGCCCTGTCTCTTGGAGCAGACTCTTGAGATATTTTTCCGCACATTGCTGGCAATGGAAACAGATGATGTTAGCGAAGAGTTTATCGTTCTGGCGCAGCAACTGGGCTGCCGTCAAATCTTCCTCGGCCTTTTGCACCCATTCCCTTGTCAGCGCTTGCATAGAGAACTGTTCCTTTTTCCACGATCTCGCGCAGAAACCAATCGCCTTCCTTCAATCGCCATTCCATCGCAGCCGGTGAGCGAATAATCAAATCGAGCGAGAAGGGTGAGTCAATAGCTGTGCTTATTTTGACGGCTTTCGAAATCTGATTCCGGGCCGGCATCACCACCAGAATATCGACATCGCTATCTTCGTGCGGCGTTCCGTAGGCATAGGAGCCGAAGAGGATGATTTTGTCCGGTTGAAACTTGTCGGCCACTTTCCGCGCGAAGCGACGAATGACGCGCATCGGCACTTCAGCACCGCGATAGTAGCGGGAAGGCTTGGATGCAATTGGAGAAGTAGGCTTTGCCATGATCGTTATTGTAGCGGCTCGCCAAAGGCGAGCCGAACTGCGTGAGCAGTCGGGTGAAGACTGGCGGGCACAAAGTACTCTTACGCTCCGCGTGAAGAACTCTTTACCGTAGCAGTCTGAGTTTCTCAGCACCAGAACCCGATTGCAAACGCAATTCGGCTCGCCTTTGGCGAGCAAGGCGAACGAACTGCGTGAGCAGTCGGGTTAATGACTGTCCGGACTCACCATACGCGGCTCCGGCAACCCCTCGATCACGCCGCTGATGCGCCCCTCCGGCGCAGCGAGATCGATAAGCACTTTGCTCGGCATGTGCGATTCGCCGATGTTGCCGGCCTTGTCGCGGGCAACTACGCGAAGGTGAACTTCAAACGGCACGCCGACCGGGAGTTGCCAGCGATATTCGCCGGTGTTGGGCAGCCAGGAGCCCTCTTCCGTCACAGGCGTCCAGTTGATGTTGTCGAGACTGTATTCGGGTCGAATGGGCATCTCATCGAAATTCTTATCGCTCGCCTCCCAGCGCAGTTTCACTGTGCCGACTGACTCGAAGACGGGCGACAGCATCTGCACCTCGGGCTTGGTTGTGTCGAGGCAGACGTAGAGTTCGGGCTCATCACCGTTCTTGGGCATCGGCGATTTGATGCCCGCGCCGCTCTCAAACACCATGCGAAATTGGTAGTTGCCTTCGCTGCCGAGATGCGCGGCAAAGGGCGGTGCGCCACCTTCCATCCGATCGATGCAGCGATAAGGCATAGCGTGAATGTTGCTCATTCGCGCTTCGACCTGCATGATCGGCTGCGACGCTTCAATCGCGTCACCGTGCCGTGCCCAGAGTTCAACCGCCTTGATTCCCGAAGGCCCTGCCTTGGTCACATCGAAATTGATGCGCAGGTCGCGCTTATTCGTGTAGACCCACATCGCATTCGAGCGCGGGGCGGTTCGATTTTCGGCAGGGATAATTCCTTCATCGGACTCAGCGGGAATGCGAATCGTCGGTTCCAGGCGCGAAGGAACGCGCTCCAAGGGCGGTACACATTCCTTCGCGAAGATGACTGTAGCATTTGCTTCTTTGAGCACTGCGGGCTCATCGGTTGATGGGTTCAACTGCGCCAAGCCGGTGAAGCGATCTTTCACCATCAGCAAGGCAGGGTCGAGCATTACCCCTTTCGTATCGGGCGGCGGCAGCACCAGCGCGGGATCGAAGCCAGGTGGCAGAGGCTCTGGTGCGGCAACGACAGTAACGGGCGTTGGCTGGGCTTCGGCCGTCTCCTTGGTTGTGGGGCGATTGTTCCACCAATAGCTCGTTCCAAAACCGGCGGCGATAAGAACAGGGGCGATGGCAATTTTCCCTAACGCGCATGGCGCACCTCATCCAGCAAAACGTCGGGATCGTCGATGCCGTTTCTAAGAAGTGCCTGAGTATAGCGCAAGCGAAGATGGTTGTCGAGATTGATCGAAACGTAGAATTTTCCAGCGGACTACCGAAGGGCCTTCGCCAAGCATTTAACCCCCCGTGAATACACGGGGGGCCTTTGCCCATTGGGGAGCTTCGCGCATGGACGGCGCCGAAGGCCCCCGGTGTATTCACCGGGGGCTAAATGCGTTCGCTTCGCATTCGCGCATATAGCGAATGCTCTCGCGCAATTGTCTCAGGATCGGGCGAATAATCGAAGACTTCGACGGAAACCCAGCCGCTATATTCCACATCTTTGAGCGCCTGAAAGATCGGAACGAAATCGACATCGCCGAAGCCGGGTCCGCGGCGATTGGCGTCGTTGGCGTGGAAATGTTTCATCGCTGCGTGATACTCTCGAATGACCGTTGGCACCGGCGCTTTTTCCGAAGACATGGCTTTCACGTCGAGATGCAATTGGACGAAGGGATGGTCAAGCCGATCACGCAGTTTCAATCCTTCCTCGGCGGTTTGCATGAAGTCGGTTTCAGCCGGGGCCAATGGTTCCAGGCACAAGTAAACTTCTGCCTTCTCCAATTCGGGAAGAACCTGTTGTAGTGTGTCGAGCGCGAAATCTTCGGCTTGATCGAGCGTATGTCCCGCCGGGATTTTGCGCTGCATAGGCGAGCCGAGCACGAGGACTTCGCCGCCGAGATCACGGCAGGCACGCGCGAGTTCTTGTAGATAGGCGGCCGTCCGCTTGCGAATAGCCGGGTCGGGCGAAGTGAGCATGAAGCCTTCGGTTTTCGCCAGCAGCCAATGCAAGCCGATGATAGCGAGCCCTTCCGCTTCGGCCTGTTGCCGTAGCTGTCGGCGTTGCTCCTCGCTCACATCAGTGATGAGAGGGGCTAAAGTGAAGGGGGCCAGTTCGAGACCGGTGTAGCCGCACTTGGCCGCGAATTGGCAGACGCGCTGGTGGTCCCAGCCTTCAAAGGTTTCATTGCAGATGGCATAGCGCATCACCTTGTTCCTCAAAGCCGTGACATTGAATCGATGATTTACTTTTTACCGAGCCGCGCTTGGAGGCAAAGAAGTCGGTCAACGTAGCAGCGCAGCGCTCGGCAAGCACGCCGGCAATGACTTGGCAGCGATGATTAAGCCGGGCATCGCTGGTGATTTGGTAGAGTGTATGACACGCCCCCGCCTTCGGGTCAGCAGCGCCATAGACAACGGTCCGCACGCGCGCTTGCACCATGGCGCCGGCACACATCGGGCAGGGTTCGAGCGTGACGTACAAGATCGCATCATCGAGCCGCCACGAATCGAGCGAACGGGCGGCTTGGGTTAGAGCTATCATCTCGGCATGCGCAGTCGGATCTTTCAGCATTTCGCGCTGGTTGTGAGCGCGTGCGATGATGCCTCGCTCGGGATGCACGATAACGGCGCCAACCGGCACTTCATCTTCGCTAAAGGCAACTCCCGCCTCTTCGAGCGCCATCTCCATGTGATGCAGGTGGAACGGATGCCGAGGATCGGTGAGAGGAAGATCGAACTCGAAGTTCATGAAGGCGATTATCGGAGTCGAGCGGAAAGGCGTCAAGCGGTCGAAAGAATCCTCGTTCCGGGGCTCTGCGTCGCAACGGGTCGTCGAGGGTTTGCCTTATAACGAGCGCAAAGCCTGCATCTCAAAAAGGTCTCCACGGTGGAGACTCAGGGTTGGAATAATAGCCGTACAATTCCGTATACTCTTCGCTGAAATTCATTAAACTCCAATATCGCTCCTGTAGCGCAACAATTGTCTCTTTGACATTTATCCATGGCTCAAGGCCGAATCGTTTCTGCAATTGTGCCAGTTTGCTCTTTTGTTCTTTAGCGAGCCAGATTGCATATTCATCCGGCTGTGGATACTTCGAGAAAAACTTTTCGGGTCCATGGCCGATTTCGTTAAGAGCGAAAAAGCCGGTCCGCAAACCAGTCGAGAGAAAGCCGCGGAAATTTTCGGCGAGGATGATGTTGTCGGCAAATCCTCCCGTTGCCGGACAGGTCATTACGACCGGCGACTTTTCGGGCACTAGCCCTTCAAGAGTAAGAAAGCTGAAATGCACGCCGTCACCACCTGAGGTGGCAAACGCCAGTGAGTTAGTCGGCGTACACCAATAGCCGTAATTCTCCCACGGCGTGTGATGTAGCCAGATGCCGCACCCAGTATCAATCGATTTGGCTTTACGTCCGTCTCCACGAATATACGAAGACTGCTGACAGCCCAGTTCGCTTCGAAAGAAGCGATAGACATCCTTGAAGGAAACGTCGCCGGTGTTTGCTGATTCTGTAGTTTTAGGAATCATCTTGCTCCTACTCAGGTATGCGATTACAAACCGGCAAGCAGCCCTCATCGAAAATAATACCATGAACGAATGAGCTTACCCTTCGCCGAACAAGCCGCGCGCTGTCGACAGGCCCAGCAGGTTTGGCGCGAAACGCTGCTTCGGCAACGGCTGCGATGCGTTCGCGAATTGCGGCACTTGCTCGTTGAGCAGGCCGAAACGCTGGCGCTTACAGTCACGCAAGATGTTGGCCGGCCCGCCGACGAAGTGTTCGTCACCGATATTCTGCCCTCGGCTGATGCGTGTGCTTTTCTCGAAAACCAGGCACAACGAATCTTGAAGCCTCGGCGTATTCCTGGCCCGCAAAGGCCGCTGTGGCTTTTCGGTTCGCGCGACGTCGTCCATCGTCGGCCGCGCGGAGTCGTCGGCATTATCGGCACGTGGAACTATCCTCTCTTTCTCAATATCGTTCCGATCGTGCAAGCGCTGACGGCCGGCAACGGAGTTCTCTGGAAACCTTCCGAGCTCACGCCCATGCTCGCCACGGCGTTGCACGGCTTATTTCTCCAAGCTGGGTTTCCAGCCGACCTGTTTCAAGCTCTTCCCGCAACCCGCGAAGCCGGCCCCGAACTTGCCGAAGCAGTGATCGATCACATCGTCTTTACCGGCTCGGCGGATGTCGGCCGTAAACTGGCTGCACGGCTCGGTGAGCGCTTGATTTCAAGTACGCTCGAACTCTCCGGCTGCGATGCCATGATCGTTCTGGCGGACGCGAACATAGCAATGGCTGCCAAGGCGGCGTGGTTCGGCGTTACCTTGAACAAAGGCCAAACCTGCCTCGCCGTCCGGCGCATCTTCGTCGATCGCAGCGTCTACCCCGCGTTTCTTGAGCAACTGCGAACGCTGGCAGCAGAGTCTCATCAACAACCGTTGATGCTTTTTTCTCAGGCGACTCAAGCGGAACGGCTCGTACGCGCTGCCGTAGACGAAGGCGCGTCGTTGTTGCTTGCGGGACAGCCACCGACCGCAGCTGACGACCCGCCGCGCTTCGTGCCTACTTTCGTGGTCGATGCCCGACCCGAGATGGCCATCTGCCGCGAGGCATCGTTCGCCCCTATCGCAGCGATCATTCCATTTGCGAATTTTGCCGACCTGGTCGCCATGCAGGCAGATTGCTCTTATGGTTTAGCGGCATCGATTTTTACGGCCGATGCAAAACAAGCGCAGCGACTGGCTTCAGTGATCGATACCGGGATGATAACGATCAACGATGTCATCGCGCAGACGGCTCACCCGGCCACTCCCTTCGGCGGCCATCGCCAAAGCGGCTGGGGCGTCACGCAAGGCGCTGAAGGCCTGCTGGAAATGACCCTGCCGCAGGTCGTCAGCGTGCGCCGCGGAAGCTTCCGCCCTCATTTTGCCGGTACGCAGCCGGCAACAACCGAACTGCTTAAACGGATGATTCGCTGGCGTCACGGCCGGCGCTTTCCAGATCGCCTAAAGGGCTTCTTCCGAATGCTTCGAGCAGCGCGCTCGTTCGGCTCGCCAAAGGCGAATTGAATTGGGTTAATCACTGCGCGAATTTGAAAATCTTCACCCGACTGCTTACGCAGTTCGGCTCGCCTAATACAGCGCCTGCTCACGCTAGTTCCTCCAGCGTCCTCCTAACAGCCGCAACCGTTTTGTCAACGTCCGCTTCCGTATGCGCGGCCATAAGCCAGCCGCCCAAGCCGGGCATGTCGACCCCGTTCAACAACATACCTCTACGAAATGCATTGATGAGATCGGGGCTGCGTGGTCCATCGAGTTTGTTCAAATCACCGCCGTACGGGACTAGGCCGTCGTTGTCGGTGGTTGCCTGGCTCGGGCGCGGGCCATGATAGTCCGGCAGCAGCCGAAACATCGAGAAATCGATGTAGGCGATCCAAGGCCAATTACGCTCGGTAAAGAGGCGATTCAGGCGATTACGCAGCAGCAGCCCGGTGGCATTCGCTTTTCGGCCAGGTTCACCGGTCGCGATCTGTCGCAGCGTCGCTATGCCTGCTGCGGCCGAAAGCGGGTTGGCGTTATAGGTGCCGGGATGTTTCATCTTCGGCTTGCCAGCTCTCACGGAGATTTGATCGAGGAGATCGGCCCTGCCTGCGACGGCGCCGCCTGGCAGGCCGCCGGCTACAATCTTCGCCAACGTCGTCAGATCGGGCTTGATGCCGTAGTATTCTTGAGCGCCCCCCGGCGCTACGCGAAAGCCGGTTATCACTTCGTCGAAAATCAACATCTGCCCATGTCTGGTAGTCAGTTCACGCAGCGCTCGCAGGAATTCGCCTCGAATGGGAACCGCGCCCCAATGGCCGCCGGTCGGCTCCAAGATTACTGCTCCGATTTGCTGATCGTCGGCAAGGGTGCGCTCGAGTGCCGGCAGATCGTTTGGCGGAATAACGATTGTCTCTACTTCGTCGGGAATGCCTGGCACTCGAAGAGTGTCATAGGGCGCGTAGGCGGCCGGCATCACCGCATCGTGCCATCCATGAAAGTGGCCGGCAAATTTCAGTAGCTTAGGCCGGCCGGTGTAGATCCGCGTCAGTCGAATCGCCATCAGCGTCGCTTCCGTGCCGGAGCCAACAAAGCGGACTTTCTCGGCAGAGGGCACGAGCTGCTGTACCAGCCTTCCCCACTCGATTTCACCTTCATGGCAGCCCCCGGCGTGCGTCGATTTCGCCGCTTGTGCCTGCACCGCTGCGACGATATCGGGATGCGAATGCCCGAGCAACATGGAGCCGTGGCCCGCCCAATAGTCGATGAACTGATGACCGTCCACATCCCACTTTTGTGCGCCGAGCTGGCGATCGATGTAAAGCGGAAAGGGATGCATGAGGCGCATGTCGTGCGTCACGCCGTCGGGAAAAATGTCACAGGCTTGCCCATAGCACTCGAGGGAGCCGGGAAATTCACGAGCGTAAAATTCCAGTGTCGTTGGCATCGATGCGTTCTCGGCAATGGAGAGCGAGCAGTCATTGAACTTAAAGATACTTATGTCGTGCTAGAAGTGCGACGGACAAAACTCCGTCGCTTGCGCGTCCCGCTAACAAGAAGTCGTTGCGCCATTTAGGGCGCAGATGCCTCAAATAGAGTCGCATCCACTCCGTGGAAGTGCCGTTCTTCCCGCTTGCGCCATCCGGCAGCCTCGATACGTTCAATAATTTGATTTACCGTTAAATTGTCGATGATGCATTCGCGCGGGGCGACCATCCAGAATCGTCCGCCATCCGCCAATGGAATTTCTTGCCAGCCCGTATATGAGTCGGCGAGGCAGCGTTTGCCGTAGTAGATTCGGTATGTCTTTAGATCAAAGTGCCAAAAGGCGTCGCCTTCGCGACGGTGTTGGAACGCCCATTCATAAGCGCCCGGAAATCTCCAACGGACTCGACGTGCTGCGTGGCGCGATAGGTGCGAATTGAGTCGGGGATCAGCAGGGCAAGCAACACGAGAACAGGCAGCCAGCGCGCTTTCGAGGCACGCGCTGATAAGCGAAATCAAAAGCTGCGGCCATAATCAGCCAAAGGAGTGGCGCCATGAAAAAGGCGACGCGTCCTTCCAAGGGGTACTTGCGTAAACCGCTGGCAACGAACGCTGAGCCGATCAAACCCGCGGCCATCCAAAGGAATTGGGGAGAGTGCCGGGCTAAAGCCCAAATGCCAAATGGAGCTGCCAGAAGAAACGGAATCCCCATGCTTGTGGTCGCATAATCGACTATTCCACGCAGTCTGCCAAATGGCCATAAAACCGCCCGGCTGGGCGAAGAAAAGTCCCAGAAATAGTTGTTCCACCATGCCGCCAACTCATTTGAGTGTTGATGCCGGCCAACAAGATTCCAAAACGCCAGGCAAGAACAAACTCCAATTAGGCCATAAACGAGCAGCCCCGAAATCAAAAGGGGATTGCGCAAGCGTTTGGCCTCGACAATCCAGGCGATTCCGACTCCGAACAATGCAAACACGGCTGGAAACGACGCCCACGGACCAAGCATCGCTAAGGAGATCATCGCCGCCATTCGCAATCGCGAAGGATCATTTCGCAGCAGCCGGCCGCCTGCGTACAAGATAAGAATGGTCCACATGGCATCGAGCGTATAGGGCTTCACTTCATTGGCGAGTTCCAATCCGTGCATTGAGAAGCCGGCCAGCATGACAAGCACGAGGCTGGCCGTTCGAGAGATATATTGTCTTGCCCAAACCCAGCATAGACAGGTCGTCAGGATGCCGCCGACGAAAGCCGGAAATCGCATGCTCAGTTCGGTGCAGCCGAAGGTGTCGTATAGCGCGCGCAGCATCCAAAGGAACAACGGAGGCGCTGCTTGCTGCCCGTCCAAAGGCCCTAATAAATCGACAAAGCCTCGATTGATGATGTTGGTCATCAACGCACTTTCATCGAACCAGAAAGAAGGTGTTGCCAGATAGTGATAGAAGTGCAACGCCGTCGTTGCGATGAACAGTGCGGCGAGCGACCAGTCCAGCCCCGAAGACGATCGGTGCTTCGCGGACGATTCCAGCCGGCGGCTCGGCAGAAGTAGCTTGCCTGTATTTTCAAGGCTGGTAGAAATGCCTTCCATGCCGATCTCCATTTGCTGCCGTCCGAACAAGTCTATCGATGTATAGCAAACGGCAGAGACTTGAACGTGCTGCCATAGCCGATTCCTTCGGAACCCGTCAATATCGCCCTGATGTCTCGCATTGAACGAAGCTCGCCTCTTGTTAGCCGAACGCGCCAGCGGTGGCGGATGCGACGAAGTCGCCCTCGGTATGGATATTTAAACTCCGTTGCTTGCGCATTCGGATAACAAGTCGAATTTCAAACGCCTATTAGCCCGGCGGTTAGAGTTAACCTGCGTAAGTTGTATCGAGTCGGATGGTAACGATTATGGCTACTTTGTCATTTTGATGCCTTATTACGACATTGCCGCTTAATCGGGCAACCGAAGATAAGGGAGAACCTTGAGCTTCTTAGCCGCTACGCAACGGCTTTGCGCAGCGGAGCGTTTCGAGCTCGACCGAGCATTAGGAAATCAAGTCGTGATCCATTCGAATAGCAACAGGTTTTATGCAATCGCGGTGTGCGTTTTGCTCGTGGCTTTCTCGTTCGATCTGCGTGCTGAAGAAGCGCCGGCCGTCGAACCTGCGCAGGTGGCCGAGGCAGCAGCCGATTCTCCAACGCCCACCCAGCCTGCGACTACAGAGCGCACATGGTCCGGCGCGCCGAGCAAGCCTGCCTCGGCCAAGACTTTCTGGGAAAAGGTTCCGCCGATCACTCCCTACCCGCGGGCAGGCAACTTCGCCATTGCTCCGTCCGGGCCCGGCGTTTACACCATTTTGGATCTGCTTCAGGGGCGTGAAAGACCCGATCGTCCGAAGACGCCTTACTTGCAATGGGGCCAGAATCCAAACCCGTTTTACAACATCGATTTCCGCTACATCGACGATCCGAAATATGTCTCAACCGACTATGCCGACCCGATCAAGCGCATCCATATCGGCGACGATTGGCTCTTCTCGACAGGTGGCGAAGTCCGCAACCGGTATGCGACGATTCAAAATGCCGCGCTGAATAACCGAAAAGGTTCGGCAGGAGCCGACGATTCGTTCAACCTCTTCCGCACGCGCATCTACGGGGATGCCTGGTACCTCGATCAGTTTCGGCTCTATGCCGAGTTCATCAGCGCTGATTCATCGCGGCAAGCAGTTCCGTATGCCTCGACCGACGTAGCCCGCGCGGATTTTCTCGATCTCTTCATTGAAGCGAAAATCCTTTCGATCGACGACACCGGCGCTTATGCCCGCATAGGCCGGCAGGAATTGCTCTTTGGCTCGCAACGGTTAATCTCGCCTTCCGATTGGGCGAACGTGCGCCGGACCTTCCAGGGCGTACGCGGCATGTACCACAATGAAAAGATCGAAGAGGACTTCTTCGTCGTCAATCCCGTCGTTCCCGACCCGAGCAAGATTTCGAGCATCAACGATAAGCAACTCTTTGCCGGCAATTACTTCAAATACCGCTTCGACAAAGACAATAGTTTGGACCTTTACTACTTATATTTGACCGACGACACGACGGGGGTAGCCAAAGGCACGGGCAAGAACGTCGGCGGCTATAATGTGAGCACTTACGGTGGCCGTCTAGTGGGCCAACAGGATCAGTTCCTCTACGACTTTGAAGGGGCCATCCAAGGGGGCAGCTACGCCAATCAAAACACCCTGGCCGGCTTCTATGTTGCCGGCCTTGGTTATTGGTTCAAAAACACCTTCGCCACGCCCACGCTCTGGGCATATTACGATTGGGCTTCCGGCGATCCACACCCTGGCGTGGGCGGCACGCATGAAACCTTCAACCCGCTCTTCCCGTTCGGCCACACCTATTTCGCGGGGCTCGATGCCATCGGCCGGCCGAACCTAAAAGACCTCCATTTCGAGTTAGCGGCTTTCCCTACTAACTGGATGCGCATCACGGGCGGCTATCACATTATGACTCTCGACAGCGCCAAAGACGCCTTATACAGTTCGACTGGCAGCGTCGTCCGTCAGGATTTGACAGGCCGATCGGGGACCGGCGTCGGCGATGCCGTCAACGGCGTCGTGCAATTTCACATCGACGATCATCAAATGATTCTGGTCAATTACGCTCACCTGTTCGTCGGCGACTTTATTCGCGGCACCGGCGCCACCCCCGGAGCGAAGAAGGACCTGGACGCCTGGTGGTTTCAGTACACCTATAAATGGTGAGCGGAGGTATTGTTAGCCGGACGCGCCGGCGCCGGCCCGAAGCGCGTCTCGTAGCTCATCAAAACGGCGTCGCTGGCGCATCCGGCTAACAAGATTCTGTCGCCGGCGCGTTTTGAAGTTGCGCTTTTGAGATCTTATCCGTTCAAAGAGAGATTATCGTTCTGTCAGTGTTGATGAAAGCCTTCGACGCAAAGCGTCAAACGAGAATAACGTTGCTCCGATTTCGCATTTCCCGTTTTGAAGCGCCCTAAGCTAGTTTAACCGCTGCGCCCGCCTATGAATCCGACAGCTTATGCAGTTCGGCACGCCGGAGAGGGCGCGCGCTGCGGCTGGTTGCAGCGGATTATCTGCGGGACGCGATGCGAACGCGCAGTCGCTTCTGGAAATATTTCCAGAAGCGTAAACCCAATAAAATCGTGGGAAAAAGCAATGGAAAACAAAGCGTCGTTAGCCGCGACGCAGAGGCTTTGCGCAGCGGAGCGTTTTTTTGCCGGAAGCGCTCCGCTGCGCAAAGCCTCCGCGTCGCGGCGTGCGCCGTGAGAAGGTATGGTTTTTCAGTGGGTGAAAGTCCCACCCGGTAAGTTTAGTCGTTTTCCGACCGGTAGCAATCCAAGCGGCGGTGGAGGCAACGAAGCCGTCGGAGCCTTGGATGGAAAGGGTCATACAGTGACTCCGCGAGAGAGTGGGCCGTAATGTAACGTGAACGCCAGCAAGCTCCGAAAACGAGTGATGCAGGAGCCGACCCTGTGCCGCGAAGGGGAAGGCCGCCGGAAGCAACCACAGACTCCAGGTGCGGAGTTCAATCGCACCGAAAACGAATGGGTTGCTTCTCCTGCCGGAGTAAGGGCGACAGCACGCTCTCAAAGGAAGACCATGCAACACGGGAAGCCTGCTTGGTGATCGCGTGTGACGATCAACCGGAGACCCGCGAGGGAGAGGCCGGGCCAAGTCAGGTGGCGGAGGGGCTCGTAGTACCGTTGAAGCCGGGTAATGCCGGTGGAGGGAAGGGGCCTCAGTTCTTGTACGGTGTCGAAAGAAGCGACAGCCCGAGGGATTGACATGTTTCTACCAACCCCACCGGAAAAGGTTGAGAAGCTTCGGACGGCACTACACACGAAAGCGAAAGCTGAACCTGAGTTCCGCTTCTATGCGCTGTACGACAAGATGTATCGGATGGACGTTCTGATGCACGCCTACGCTCGTTGCCGAGCGAACGACGGAGCAGCGGGGGTGGACGGTCAGACGTTCGAAGACATCACGACGTACGGTCCGGCGAAGTGGCTTGGGGAACTGGCGGAAGAGTTGAAGACGCGGACGTACAAGCCCCAGGCGGTTCGACGGGTATGGATTCCGAAGGCCGATGGGAAACAACGACCGCTGGGCATACCGACGATACGGGACCGAGTGGCGCAGATGGCGGCAGTGTTGATACTCGAACCGATCTTCGAGGCGGACCTGCAGCCGGAGCAACACGCTTACCGGACGGGGATAGGCGCTCACGACGCTGTGAAAGCGGTGCAAGCGCTGTTGGACGATGGCTATACGGAGGTGGTTGACGCGGACTTGAGCGGCTACTTCGACAGCATTCCGCACGCCGAGCTGATGAAGTCGGTGTCGCGTCGGATCGTGGATCGACACGTGCTTCACGTCATCAAACAATGGCTGGAAGCGGCGGTCGAGGAAACGGACGAGCGTGGGCGGAAGACGCGGACGACCCGCAACAAGGACGAGGGGAGGGGCACTCCGCAAGGAGGGGTCTTGTCTCCGCTGTTGGCGAATCTGTATATGCGTCGCTTCATTCTGGCCTGGAAGGTCCAAGGTCACCAAAGGCGTTTGGACGCTCGCATCGTGAACTATGCGGACGACTTCGTGATCTGCACGCCGGGAGGCCTAGCCGACGAGGCGATGGTCGAGATGCGTGAGATCATGGGGAAGCTGCGGTTGACGGTCAACGAGAAGAAGACGCGGCGGTGTGTTCTGCCGGAAGAGACGTTCACGTTCTTAGGCTACACGTTCGGGCGGTGTTACTCGCGTAGGAACGGTCGTGCGTATATCAGCCCACGACCGTCGGATAAGAAGATCGGAGCCATGACCGCGAAGGTCAGCGAGATGACCCGAGGGCGAACGACGTGCCGGGAAACCGAAGAACTTGTGGGAAGCCTGAACTCGGTCCTAAGAGGTTGGGCCAACTACTTTTGTTACGGTCCGGTAACGGAGGTCTATGCGACACTGATGGATCACGTGCCGCTGTAGGCTGCGTCGGTGGCTGGGCCGGAAGCATCGCGTGCGAGGTTCGAGTATCACTACGTACTCGCGACGATACCTGCACGAGGAGTTGGGACTGATCCAACTGGAAAACTTCCGCCCACGCCGGCTGTTTGCGAAGGTGTGAGAGACAAGTCCGAGAGCCGGATGCGGGAAATCCGCCCGTCCGGTTCGCCGAGCGGGGAGTGGAAACGGACGGACCGAAGCAGATGGGGCGTAGCGACAGTGTTCAGACCGGCTACGCTTGTTGTCCATCGGAACGTTCGCACCGCGCCACTCCTCGACTCTACTAACAAGAAGACCCTTCAGGAAATATTTCCTGAAGGGACTTTCCAATTAAATCGTGGGAACACGCGCGATGACTTTCAAAGTTCTGCAGCACGAGGATCTCTACTTGCGCGTAGTTCAAACGCTCGACGCTCAATCGGCCGTCATTCTGACGGTCAACCTTCTGGAAATATTTCCAGAAGGCGAAACTCGAGAAAATTGTGGGAAAACGTGAGATCAATATGGCGAGCCGAGCAGCGTAAGCTGCCGGGCAATGACAGAAGCCGACTGCTCACGCAGTTCGGCTCGCGTGACTAGTGCGCGGATCCATCCTAAATGTTCGGGTTCAGTGTTGCGGCTAATGTTGCCTTCTCGCCGGGCGGGACCGGAAGTCTGACGACTTCCGCTACGCAAGAAAGGGCAGCGTAGCGGAAGTCGTTAGACTTCCGAGGTTGAGCCTAATTCCAGGCGGGACCGGAAGGCTTTGGTTTCGCTAGAATCGGCTGGCGCACCCATCGCGATAAAAGCGCGATTTCAAAACTGGCGCATCTGGCTAACAAAATTCGGTCGCTGGCGCGTCAGGCTTACAAAGCCTAGCCGGTTTTGTCGAACCTGCCGTTTGTGCGGAAAGTCCCAGGAGGGATGAGGAGAGAGTCCTGGCAAACTCTGCGGTCAACGGAGAAACGTAGAGTATCATTGCGATATGACTGCCTTCCCGCGTCCGCTGCGCATTGCTTTGACAGCGGACCTACATTATGGAACTCGGCATACGGCCGGCAATCAAGCCACGCTCGAACTGGCTGCGCACTTATACGAACATCAACCAGACGTTCTGATCTTGGGTGGAGACATCGGCGCCGGCGACGACTTTGCCCGCTGTCTCGATCTCTTCACTCATCTCTCTTGTTTGAAAGCGCTAACGCCCGGCAACCACGATATCTGGGTCACGTCGAACGATCCGCGCGGCGATTCGCTGCAAGTCTACCAGCAGGTGTTGCCGCATCTGGCGCACGAACGGGGCTTCCACTACCTCGATCACGCCCCTCTGTTGCTTCCGGAGTATGGCTTAGCGATCGCGGGTTCGATCAACTGGTACGACTACACCTGGGCCATCGACGAGCTTAGACAAACGACGCCCGATTGGGCGGAGCGCCTGCGCACTAAGCGATTTCAACGTGGCCGGCACAACGACGCCAATTACGTCCGTTGGCCGTATACCGATACCGCTTTCACCAGTGAAGTCGTCGATAGGCTGACTCGGCAACTCGACGAAGCTCTTTCGCAGATGGATCGGGCATTGGTGGTGACGCATCACCCGACCTTTCGCGAGATCAACTTTCCCGCGCCGGAGCCGATTCAGTTGGACGACCTGCTCTGGCGCGCCTTCGCCGGCAACACAATGCTCGAAGAAGCCCTGACGAAACGTGCTGACCGAATCCCCTTCGCCTTCTGCGGCCATACGCATTATGCGCGCGAAGGCTGCCGGGCCGGCATCCGCGGTGTCAACATCGGCGGCGATTATCACTTCAAGCGCCTCATCTGGCTCGAATGGCCCAGCGGCCGCATGCAAACGATGCAATTCGGGGGGTAAAGTTCTTCGCACGTCGGAGCCGCGAACGTCAGGGAGTGGTCAGCGAAAAGCTCCCCCGCGATCTCGGCTCTGAAAGGCAAAGCGCTTCCGAACGGCTGCGGCCATCTCCCAACAACTCGCGATACCGAAAACTGATGCATCCATAAGATCAACTTCGCGTGCCGATGCGGTTTCTGGAGTCCCGAGAGGTCTTCTATGCGCTTTCTCTGTCCGAGTTGTTTGAAGTCCGTGGAATTTGCCGATACGGAGGCAGGCAAGACGGTGGCCTGTTCTCATTGCGGGCATTCGTTCACCGCGCCGCAGATGTATGCCGCCCCAACCCCAGAACCTGTGCCCGTTTCGCCAAGCCTGTTGCCCGCGCCGACACCGGAGCCGGCCCCCGCGCCGAAGCTGGAGGAGCCAGTTGTTGTTGCCTCCTCGACGCCCAGTCTGCCGGGATTGGGCGGCTACCATCGTGTTCACTCGCTGCCACTGAACCGCCGTGTCTGCGAGTGTCTCGTCCTGGCGTCTTTGACTCTGATATTTTTTCTTACCTTCTTTAAGTGGGATGGCCTTTATCCGGCCGGCTATGCGGCCTACACGCAGAACGCTTGGCAATCGCTCTTTGCCAGCATGAGCGTTGACCCGGTGAGCGAAATGGAGCTCAAACTTGAACCACTCTTGAACGAACGACTGCGGCCAACGATGTTGTTGTTGCTCTATCTGTTTCTAGTGATTGCCGCTGTGGCGCTGATATGGGCTGAAACCGTAGTGAAAGCGTTCCACCTAAAGCTACCGGTTGTCGCGCAGCGATTCTGGAGCTATCGTCCGACGGCTATTTCCGTGTGTGCCGGGCTCAGTGTTTTGCTTTTGCTCATTCAAAGCGGCATGGGCTTCGGCCTGGAACGGGCGCTCGAGGACTCGGTCGAGGCATCTTTCAAGGAACAGCGTGACGCCGCCAAGACTCCTGAGCAGACCCAACGGGTCGAGATGAAAATCGCCGAGGAGTCGGGCCGTTACCACTTGCGAACAACTAATGCGCTACGGCTGACATTCATTTGTCACTTCCTGGCGTTGGCGGCCATCATCGGCGAAACAGTGCTGATTCATCGCGGCTCAAAAGTCCCGCCCCGCGTGGGAGTGATGTGGTAGGGTTTTTGTTAGCCGGACGCGCAAGCGTACCGTTGAACCGCGTTACGAGCCTGAAGCGCCAGCGAAGAATGAGTGAATTCTTCGCTGGCGCTTCAAGCTTGTGTGTCTGATTAAATATATCACTTTGCCAAAGACACACACACAATTTCTTTATCGTTGCGAACGTACATATTTTTGTTGGCGAAAGCCGGGTGAGTCCAGACGACGGGCCGGCCGGCCATGACGTTCGTCGGCTCGAGAATCTTCATGCGGGAGTTCTCTTCATATTTTTCGGGCGTGAGCTTGGCGATGACGAGTTCGCCCTTTTCGTTGAAGAGAATATACCGCCCTTCGTTTTCGGTAATGAAGGCGTTGCCCCAGCGGTCTGATTTGCCGGTGACCGGTTGATAGGTGGACCAGATTCGTTCGCCTGTGTCTAATTTCAGGCAACGGAATTCACCGTAACTGTCAACGCCATAGATATAGCCATCTTTGATCACCGGCGTGGCCATGATGCTGTGCAGATCGACGGTTTTCTCCGGATTGACCGAGTCCATATTCCCTTTGCTCTTGCTCTTCCAGATGATGGGCGCCTTATCCGCTTCGACATGCAGTAGCAGGGAACCATTGTAGAAGCTGGTGATGAAGAGCTTGTCGCCTTCAGCTAGGCGCGGCATGGGCGCAGTGAGGGCGGAGCGGATCTCCCACGGCTCCGACCAAAGCCTTTTGCCGGTTTCGGGGTCGAGACCGACAACCGCATGCGTATGCCAAATAATGAGTTGGCGTTTCCCTTCTTTGCCAAAGGGATAGATGACGGGAACACCATAGCCCGGATCGCCGCTGATGGTCAGGGCGGTCCATTTCGGCTCGCCGGTCTTTTTATCGAAGGCGATAACGCCTCGGCCTTCGGAGCCGCCGACCAGGCAGATCAGTTTATCGCCATCGATCAAAGGCGCTGACGCGAAACCCCATACGGGTATTTCCGCGCCATAATCTTTGATGAAATTAGTCTGCCAAAGGATGTCGCCCTTTTTGACATCGAGACAAAGAAGATCGCCCATGGTGCCAAGACTATAGACACGCTCGCCATCTACTGTTGGAGTCGCTCGGGGCCCGGCGGGATAGCCGACGCGGTAGCTCGTTTCGTAATCCTTCTTCCAAAGGGTTTCACCGCTTTTTTCATCGAGGCAGAGGATGCGTTCTTTGCCAATCACTTTGCCTTTGCCGAATCCGCTTTTCGGCAGCGCAGAGTCTCCGCCCAAGACAAGATCGGTGACAAAGACTTTACCATCGGCAACCGCCGGGCCGGAGTACCCTTTGCCTACTTCTTTACGCCAGAGATACTTAGGCTCTTTGGGCAGCGTATCGACGATGCCAGTTTCGCGCCAAACGCCATCGCGCTTCGGGCCCAGGTATTGCGGCCAATCGTCCGCGGTGGCGGCTGCACCGGAGAGGGCGAGGATACTTAGGGCAGCTAACTGGTGGAAGCGCATGGGGTCTATCCTTTGGATGTTCGTCACGTGGCTTAGGGCATTATATCAATGACGGCGAGTGGTGTTAGCCGCGTGCGAAGGCTTTGCGAATCAGAACGCTTTCGCGGAAAGCGCTCTGATTCGCAAAGCGTTCGTATCGCGGCTAATAGCGTATCAAAAAAACGTTGCGCCTAAGTTAGATGTAGTGCGATCCGAATGCACGCATCAAGCTTTAGCATAGTCGTTGGCGAAAGTTGGCCGATGGTTCGGACTACAATCGTCTGATCCACCGTCAAGAAATTGTTGCAAGACGCGACAGATATGAAGCGCAACCCCGAGATGTTTTCCACCGCCGGATCGATTAAAACCTCCGTGCTTCCAAGTGCTCTTGCCGAGCGCATGACAGGGATGAGGACCGTATCGTCGATATGGCTATTCAAGAAATCAGCTTGCACGACAACCGCCGGGCGCAGCTTGCTGCCAGTGCGATCGCTATAGAGCCAATCGACCATTACGACATCGCCGCGATTCATGAATTTTCCAACGGCTTATCGTAGATGTCAAACGCGGGGTCATCCCAACCCGCCCGTCTGCCAGCGCTCGCGACCATCAAGTTTTTTTCACGGGGCGTTATTGGGACTTCTTCGAAAAACGCTTTGTAACGCTCATAACGCTCGAGCGGAACAAGCGCATAACATTCCCGAGTTCGCGGATCGAGAGCGCGCGGGGCATCGAGTTCATCGGTCACTAGCGTCCGAAGCCAGTCGAAATCAGTTGATCTAAGAAAGACTTTGGTGCAGCCTGTTTCGGCATCAAAGGCGCGTGCGGGTGTTTCCCCGGCCTTATCAACTGCATCGCACTCGTGTTCGGACAATATTAGCATTGCGGGTTCCTCGGAATATTCGAACATTATAGTGGTTTAGAGTGCGAATCTGCCACTGCAATCGCTGCGAG
Organism: uncultured Planctomycetota bacterium; assembly: GCA_963718635.1. GTDB lineage: Bacteria > Planctomycetota > Planctomycetia > Gemmatales > Gemmataceae > JAIOQJ01. The sequence continues at coordinate 2,962,313 of OY970367.1, forward strand.
TCGAATGATTTCGGAGTTGCGCGCGCTACCCGAAATGTAGGCAGCATGCCAAACTAAACCGAAGCGTAATCGAGGTTCCCCCCGAAACGTTAGCATTAGTTTGAACAAAATAACGCTAACGCTTCGGGGCTTTGCCTCGCTTACGCTTCGGGTTGTATGAGCGATTGCGGTTTGGGCCGCGCTGTAGTTAGGGACAGAGACGATGTTCAAAAAGAATAACTTCACGCTCGATGATTACCGAATCCTACTTCAGCAAGTTGAACAACGTGGTTCGAAAGAATATCTTCGGCACGCCTCAGCCACTAATGGCCTGAGTGCCGAACGCGCTCATTGCGATTTAGCTTTGCGAACAGATTTGCTTATCATTGATACGATGACCCCCGAAGAACGCACGATACCGGCGACAATCAATTTGGGCGCCTGCCGTCGAATCGCAGCAGCCTCAAAAACTCAACTTCGTGACGTGCATCGTTTACTCAAACAGTTTGAAAATGTTCGGGCGGCAATGAAGAAAATGGAATCAATGTCACTATGGGCTCGAATCAAGCTAATTCTAGGCCTTGGCGCGCCACGATTCGATACTTAATCATGATTGCATTCTCAACCTGTGATGCAGTACGACTGCTCTATGTCATTGCCGCCAAAACCGGCAGCGGATATAAGAACGCGCCCTCAATGCTGACGTTGCCGAGCATCGGGCCGCTCCAATGGATTGGTCGAGCTTTTTTGCCGACATGGTCGGCGTGGATCGCTAGGACTGCCTTGGCCATCGGATGATTGGGGCCGATCAACTTAACCGTGAAGCGATCGACCCAATCGAGATCCATCTCTACGATGAGGCTGCTGAATTGACCGTAGGCTTCGCTCCAAGCAATGCTTTCAGCAATTGGCGACACGATATAAAGACGCCAGACTTCCTTCGAGCTCGTTTTAACCCAAAAAGCGGCACTCACCTCGAATGCGTGTTGTTGCAAATACTCGACAATTTTATTTCCCTCTTCGGTCATATCGCTTACCAGTGTCGTCGAATCTATGGCAGCACCCCTTGCAGATTATTGGTAATCGCATTGTACAGCAGCTCGGCTTCGGTTTGCGTCTTTTGCTCGTAACGGCTGGATTCCTTCCAATCGTTGGCGCGATCCCAATTGATCCTAAAGGCCAAACTCGTTCGGAGTTCCGTGTCGATTGCCGACTTCAAGTCCGCAGACCGCACCAGCTTTTCGAGATCGTGCGTATAGCATTCCTCGACGAATTTTCGTTCGGGAAGTCGTCCTGGTTCGTCAACTTGGCGACGCAGGCCTTCAGTGCGCATTCGACCGCATAGCCAGCTAAATAGTACGCGCCCGACCAACGGCCGCCTGCGAGAAGGATGGCCGCATCAGCAATACGATCTTCTGCGAGTTGTCGAAGTTCAAACCGGTTCACTCAGGTTTTCCTCGATGCTAACGCCGGCCCGGCCTCATCAATCAAATCGCGCTCGCGTTAGGACAATACAAGATTGCGGGTTCCTCAAATCATTCGAACATTATAGCGGTTAGCAGAGCAAACTTGCCACCGCGATCGCTGCGAAGGGAACGGTAGCGGCAACATTATCAAGTTCGTTAGCCCCGATGCGAAGGCTTTGCGCAGCGGAGGGTTTTCCGGGGCACGCGCTCCGCTGCGCAAAGCCTTCGCATCGCGGCTAACAGGGTTTCGCTTCGTTATGAGAAATCGAAGCGCGCCGCGCCTAAGCTGGTAATGCCAAGGCGAGCCGAACGGCGTAAGCCGTCGGGTTCTTCGCTTTACTTGAGTCCGTGCGCCCGCCCTCGCCTCCGGTTGCATTCATTGCAGGCTCTCCGTAAAATTCAACCTCTTGGCAATTCATAGCTCTGGGACGGTGACGCATGTTTGAAGGCATCACGCGCGGGCTCAGCGACGCGTTTAAGAAATTGCGCGGCCGGGGACGGTTGACGGAAGCGAACATCCGTGAGGGCTTGGGCGAAGTACGCCGGGCTCTCTTGGAAGCCGACGCCAACTTCACGGTCGTCAACACCTTCATTGCCCGCGTCGAAGAACGGGCCGTCGGCCAAGATGTGCTGGCGCGCATCGATCCGAGCGAGCAGATCATCAAGATCGTCTACGACGAGCTCGTCAAGTTGATGGGGCCGGTCGATCCGAAGATTCGCTTCGCCAAGGATCGGCCCACCATTCTTATGTTGTGCGGCCTGCAAGGTGCCGGCAAGACCACCACCTGCGGCAAGTTCGCACTGATGTTGCAGAAGTCGGGCCGTAAGCCGTTGCTCGTCGCCGCCGACTTGCAGCGCCCCGCTGCCGTCGAGCAGTTGAAGGTGCTCGGTCAGCAACTGAGCATCCCCGTCTTTAGTGAAGCCTCGTCGCCGGTTGAAGTCTGCCGCAACGCGACGGCTTATGCAAAGCAGCACGGGCTCGATACGGTCATCCTTGATACGGCCGGGCGCTTACAGATCGATGCCGACTTGATGAACGAGTTGAAGCAAATCGACAAGCAGGTGAAGCCCGACGAAGTCTATCTCGTCTGCGATTCAATGATCGGTCAGGAGGCGGCAAACGTCTCGAAGTCCTTCAACGATGCTTTGGAACTCAATGGCGTCATCCTCACCAAACTGGATGGCGATGCCCGCGGCGGCGCTGCTCTCTCCATTAAGGAGATCACCGGCGTCCCGATCAAGTTCATCGGCGTTGGTGAAAAGCTCAACGCGCTTGAAACCTTTCGCCCGGAGAGCATGGCCCAGCGGATCTTAGGTCAAGGCGACCTGATGGGCCTGGTCGAAAAGGTCTCGCAGATTCAATCCGAAATCAGTCAGGAAGATCTTGCGAAACAGCAGGCGGCGATTGAAAAAGGCAACTTCACGATCAACGATTTCCGAGGGTTGTTCGAGCAAGTTCAGAAGATGGGCATGAAGGACATGATGAGCCGGATGCCCGGCGGCATGGCCGAGATGATTCCGGAGGGCGAGGATCCGGAAGAATCGCTGAAACGCATCCAGGGCATGATCGATTCGATGACGAAGAAGGAAAGGCTAAACCCCGACATCATCGATATCAGCCGCCGTCGCCGTATCGCCAAGGGGTCCGGCGCCGAACCGCATGAGGTGAACAAATTTCTGGAACAGTTCGAGCATGTCCGAGCGTTGATGAAGAAAATCGCCACGATGAGCATTTGGGAACGAGTCAAAATGATGACCGGCATGGGCAAAGCCGGCGCTTTCTTGCCCGGCAATGAAGGGATGCTGAAAACCAAAGGCAACACCGGCCACCGCAAGAGCGCCAAAGAGCGGGCCGAGGAGCGTAAGAAGAAAAAGAAGAAGGGCCGGCGATGAGCGATTTCTCCGGTCACTAACGTTCCCGGCTCGCCAAATCCATCGTTACATTCCTAGGTCACCAGCATTAGCGCGGAGGCGAGCCGAGAGCGTCAGCGACCCGAGAACGTCGCTCGAACCGCTTTGCGCAGCTTATCCAAGTTTCGATTTTAACATTTGCAATAAGGTTTCAAACCGGATTATTAAACATTTTCGCTCACAACGCAACCTTGTCGCATGGCATACTTTGGGTAACTTCATCCAATTATTTATTATTTTAAGGGTTGCGGCTTCGCAATGCCTTCATACATCATTCACGTCCTTTCCACTCGTGACGGAACGGGTGGTTACGCCAAGAGTAGCAACTTTAGGATGATGGAGGACGTTGAATGAACGCTTGGATCGCAATCGTCGCCCTGGCTGGCAGCCTCGCCTCTGCCAATATCCCCGAACCGAAGTGGGAGAAAGGCTACTTCGAAGCCCGCGCCTCAGCCCTGGAAAATCAAAAGCCTTTGGCTGTCTTCATCGGCAGTGGTGTGTCCGGATGGGAAAAGGTAGCCAAAGAAGGCAACTTCGACCCAAAGGTCAACCAACTGTTGAAAGATAAGTACGTCTGTGTCTATGTGGACACGGATACCGAAGCCGGCAAAGCGCTGGCGAAGGCTTTTGTCGTCGATGCGAAAGGTTTGGTAATCAGCGATAAGTCCGGCAAGAAGCAGGCCTTCTACCACAACGGCGATATGAGCAAGGATCTGCTCGTCAAAGCCTTCGAAAAGTATGCCGACGGCAAAGATGCCGCGGTGACGGATACGACGGCGACCATCAACCCGCCAGCGCCGGTTGCCGCGCCGGTTTACCAAAGTTCATGCCCAAATTGCCCGAACTATCGTCCGAGCTTTAGCAGCTGCCCCAACGGCAACTGCCCGAAGTAAGCGAATAAAAAAGGTGTCAGGACCCGAATGGCACTTCCAACACATTTAGAGTACGCACCTTCCACGGGTCGCTCGTCCTGAGCGTATTTGACGCGGCCTGAGATTGTTAGGCCGCGAATTTTCCGGCTGGGCTTGAAACAGCGGCGGACCTTCCTTATCCTGTCGATGTTTCCGGACCTTCCTTGTCCTCATGGCGTTCGCAATTCTGCGACGGACAGGGAAGGTCCCTTTATGGCATTCTATAGCCCGCACGGCCTCGGGTCGCGGTACAAAACATTTCTGCGCTGCCACGTTCAAGATGAAGGGCTCCCCTTCGCCAAGGCTTTGACCGAACTACAAATCGAGCAGGCGGCTCGGGCCGAGAATCTTTATTTCGGCGCCGACGAAGGCTGCGTCTATACCCCGGCGATGACGACTTGGGCTTTCGTCGGCCAATATCTTTCGGTTAGCACCACTTGTGTCACGGCCGTCGCGCGCGTCATGGTGCTGATGGTCGCTCTTGGCCGCGAACCTTGCTCGCCAGCGACCGGCGCGTACTGCAAGGCACGCGCGAAACTGCCGGAAGCTTTTCTTCGTCGTTTGACGGGTGAAGTCGGCAATGGCGTGGAAGACGAAGCGCCGGATTCATGGCGCTGGCGCAACCGGCGAACGCTGCTCGTCGATGGCTTCGAGACCATCCTCGACGACACCGAAGCCAATCAACACGAGTACCCGCAACCCAAAACGCAAAAGCCCGGACTCGGCTTTCCGATGATACGCGTGGTCGTGTTGCTGGCCGTGGCGACGGCCGTGATCATCGACGCGGCCATGGGCCCGTACGCAGGCAAAAGGACAGGCGAGACCGCGCTGTTTCGGCAATTGATCGAGCGGCTGCGACAGGGCGACATCGTCGTGGCCGATCGCTACTATTGCTCGTATTTCATGATCGCGTTGCTGCAACAACGCGGCGTGGATGCCACGTTTCGCCTGCATCAAAAGCGTCGGTACGATTTCCGCGGCGGCGAACGGCTGGGCCGCAACGATCACATCGTCGTCTGGCATCGGCCGCAGCGACCAACCTGGATGGACGAGGCGACCTACGCCGCCATCCCCGAAACCATGCGCATCCGCGAAACGCGTTTCGCGGTCGATGAACCGGGTTATCGCAGCAAGGAAATCATTGTGGCGACCACGTTGTTGGACCACGATACATACTCGCCCTCCGACATCGCGGATCTCTATCACCAACGGTGGCAGGCGGAACTCGATATCCGTTCGATCAAAACAACGCTCGGCATGGAGATGATTCATTGCAAGACGCCCGCGATGTCGCGCAAGGCGATATGGGCGCACTTGCTCGGCTACAATCTGGTGCGCAAGACCGCTGCTCAAGCGGCTTGGCAAAAGAGTTTGACCCCAAGGCAAATCAGCTTTGCCGGCGCATTGCAAACCCTTGAAACGTTTCGTTGGTTGTTGATCGCCGGCGCCGACGACCAAATGAAATTTGTCTATCGAGTCTTGCTCGACGCCATCGCCACCCATCGCGTCGGCAGTCGGCCGGGCCGGGTCGAACCACGCCGAATCAAACGTCGCCGCGATCGCTATCAGAAGCTGGGCAAGCCCCGCGCTCAAGCGCGCCAACCCGCCATGAACGGCCAGCACTAACACACCCGTGAATGCCGAAAATAAGTCAAAGGAGAAAATTAGAGTCGATTCCAACACTCAATATTTTCACGCTCGACTGGGGCGACGCGCCACCGGTGCGCGCCCACCACTGCAGGCAGCATCTGTCTCCAACAACAAGTCGCCCAATCAGAAAACAGATGTACGCCGCCACTTGTCAAAACCGCAACATGTTGCTATGCAATATCTTGCGCAGGGAAGTGCCATTCGTGTCAGGACCCTTTGATTCCGCAACGCGGAATCAAAGGGTCCTGACACCTTTTTTAGATCATCAACTCTTCTACCCGTTGCCACTGTTCGTCGGAAACGGGAACGACTGACAGCCTCGATAGCCTAACGAGATCCCAGTTGACCAACAGCGGGTCGGCCTTGATTACCGCGAGCCTCAACGGCTTAAGCCGGCGAACGAACTTGACCTTCACCGAGACCGCCTTCGGGTCGGCATCGTCGGCATCGACAATCGGCTTGCCTACAACTTTCATCTCGCCGACGATCGCTTTTTCCTTACCGGTGTGATAGAAGAAAACGCGATCACCCGGCTTCGTTTCGCGCAAATGTTTCCGCGCGAGCGCATTGCTCACGCCGTCCCAAAGGGTGTCGCCATCGCGTTCCAAGTCGTCGAAGCTATAACAACTCGGTTCCTGCTTGAAGAGCCAACGGGCCATACGGTCGCTCGCTTTCACCTAATAAGGTTGATGCCATACTATTAATCTGACGTGCTAAACCAACGTAGCGCCCTGGAAGACGAAGCAGGGGCGAGGCTGTTTTTCGCTCGATGCTGACAATCTCAGTCGGCCCTCCTATCATTTCTTCTTCTACCTCTCAGGTTCTACACGATGGCCATTGATTGGACTCCCTTCGTCGAACTCGTACGCGAACATCAGCGTTTTCTGCTGATGACGCACGTTCGTCCCGATGGCGATGCGCTCGGCTCGGAACTCGCGCTGGCGGCCGGGCTGCGTTCGCTGGGCAAGAATGTCCGAACGGTTATCGCTTCTTCGTTGCCGCCGCGTTATCGCTTCCTCGATCCCGATAGTTCAAAGGTTGAAGTCTTCACTCCACCTGGAGAAACGTTTCGCAATGTGGATGCCGTGATCATCGTGGACACGGGAACTTGGAATCAACTGGGCGACTTTGGTCCGTTTCTCAAAACTCTATCCGTCCCGCGATTGGTGATCGACCACCATCGCACGCAGGATAATCTGGGCGGAATTCATCTGGTCGACACGACGGCGGAAGCTGCGGGCCGTCTGGTCTATGAAGCCTGTCAGGCCTTAAATTGCCCGCTGACGTCTGAGATAGCCGACGCTCTGTTTCTCGCTGTCGCGACCGATACCGGTTGGTTTCATCACTCAAATACCACCCCGGCCACCTTCGAACTCGCCTGCAAGCTGACGCATGCCGGAGCGAATCCGAACGCCCTCTACGACCAACTTTACGACCGCAACTCGCTCGGCAAACTGCGCCTTTCGGGCCGAGCTTTGGAACGTCTGCGCACTTCGGCTAAAGGCCAAGTGGCCTGGACCGAAATTCACCTGAGCGATTTTCCCGATACCGGCTCAACACCTCCTGATACCGAAGATCTGATTAATTATCCTCGCAGCGTCGAAGGCGTTGAAGTGGCGCTGCTGTTCATCGAACAGGTAAATGGCGCCGTGAAAGCCAGTTTTCGCTCGCGCTCGGTCATCGACGTCGATCGAATCGCGGAGAAGTTCAACGGCGGCGGGCATCGCTTGGCCTCCGGCGCCACGATCAATGGAACGATGGAGGACGTTCGCCGGCAGGTGCTGGCGGTCGTGGAACGGGCTCTCGGCGAAATCAACGGTAGTCCGCTGGCGATCGACTCACACGCCTGATCAATCGGCTGCGCCTCCTTGGTCGAGTACGCCGTCTTGGAAGACCGCGAAGCGCGAAGATGAGCGCTTTGCTGGAACGGCGTTGCATCCGCTCAAAGTCATTGACCGATCTTTGCCTTTTTTTCGCTAGCATCTCTTGCGTTTTTCAAAGCTCCTCGTTACATCCGCTCCCTTGTCGAGGGAAGGGCTGGGGGATGAAGCGGCGGCAGGCCGTTTCACAACCTTTTCCACGACGCATCAACTGCCACCGATGGATTGACCTGCGATGCCGGGGGGCGAGCGGGACATTCCGGGCGGCTGATGCCTAGACGCACGAGCCACGCCTGAGCGAGCTTGTGCCGCAGTGGGGAACGAGCGACGGGGGAACGCATGGAACGCTGGAAGAATAAACTGGCGGCGGCGTTGCTGATCTTCGGCAGCCTGACGGGTTGCACGCGACAACTTTACATGACCGTCGACGATCAGAAAGCGGTCTCGCTGGCGGGGCTTCCGAGCAATCTGGAGACCGATCCGGATATCGTCGCGCCGCCGAATTTCGACGGGCACGACAAGCCGCCGACCGTCGATTATCCCGACCGGCCGATTCGCTACATGACGCTTTCTGAAGCGTTTGCCATCGCGCTGGAGTCCGGTACCCGCGGCCAAACCTCGGTGGCCAGCGCCTTTGCCAACAACACAATCAACGTAACGAGCGGCCAAGGGCGCAACTCGTTTGCCTATGTGGACGACCTCGTCAGCTTCCAGGGCCGTTCGGCTCAGGGCGACGATGCCATCCGAGCATTTGCGCTCGATCCGGCCGTGGTCGGCGCCGACATCGAAGGCGCGCTCGCCAAATTCGATGCTCGTTGGCTCACGCAGATGGCGTGGAACAAGGTCGATACCGCCACCGCGAATATCTTCAACAACTTCAACAACGGCGATACGGCTGCTTTTAGCAGCGGCATCTATAAGCCGTTGCCCACCGGCGGCACCGTCGGCATTACCTCGAACTTGAACTACACGAAGTTGGCCAACCCACCCACGGGCTTTGCGGTCATCAATCCCGCCTATCAACCGTCGGTCGGCATCAACTTCGAACAGCCTATCCTTCGCGATTACGGCATCGAAATCAATCAGTTGCTGCCGTCGCATCCAGGCAGCACGCAGATCGCCGGCCTGACGCCCTCCGGCGGCCGTACGGAAGGCATTTTGATCACGCGCATCCGCGTCGAACAACAACGGCTCGACTTCCAGCGTTCGGTGAACATCATGTTGTTCAACGTTGAGAACGTCTATTGGGGCCTCTATGCGAATTACTTTTCGCTCTACGCCGCCGAACAGGGCTTGCGCCAGTCTTATCTGACCTGGCAGTTGCGTCGCTCGGAATTCGAAGCCGGCAAGGCGACGCTTCACGAAGTCGCTCAGGTCCGGGCACAGTTCGCTCAGTTCCGCACGCAGCGCATCCAGACCTTGCAGCAAGTGCTCGAAAGCGAGCGCGAACTTCGCGGCTTGCTCGGCCTGCCTGCGGGCGACGGCAAACGCATTGTACCGGCCAACGCGCCGACCTTGCGCCTTACGATCCCGACTGGTACTCTTCCGTCCAGGAGGCCCTCGCCAGCCGACCGGAATTGATCATGGCTCGCCAGGACGTGAAGGCCAATCAACTCGCCGTGATGCTGCAACAGAACAACACGCGCCCCGATCTTCGTTTCTTCGGCAACTACAACGTCAACTCGATCGGCACGCAGCTCGATGGCTCCGCGCCGCAGAACGCGCTTGCCAATCTGCCGAAGGATAAGTTCAACAACTACACCATCGGCTTGCGTATGAACGTCGTTCTTGGAACCCGCGACGCCCATGCCGCCTTGCGAACCGCGCAGCTGAATCTTGCCCGCAGCTATGTGGTGCTCAAAGATCAGGAACTGAAGACCGAGAAATTCCTGACCGGCGTCTACCAAAACCTCTTCAGCGCTTATCGCCAGATCGAAACGTCTCGCGAACAGCGCATGGCCTTGGCCGAGCAACTCAAAGGGTTGTACGCTCGAATTCAGGCCGGCAAGGATTCGCTCATCACGATCCTGACTGCCCAACAGCAGTTCGCAGCGGCGTTGAGCGGCGAACACCAGGCGATCGCGAACTACAACATCGCCATTGCCGGGCTGCAATATGCCAAGGGAACGCTGATGCAGTACGACAATATCCTGATCGCCGATGGTCCTCTGCCGGATGCCACTCTTGCCCGCGCCGCCGACCAGATGGCCCGACGAACGGCCGGCCTCGTTGCTCGCGAACGGGCCAGCTTGCCGACAGGCGATGGCCCGCATCCGCTGCCTGGGTTGCTGGAGCATCAGCCGAACACGCCGGTGCCTACAGACATCGAAGTAGCCCCCGCGCCCCGGCGGCAGGAAGCAGCGATCACGCCGCCCGCCCGGCCAACCTTGCTGCCGGCAAGCGCCAACTCTCCTGCGCAGCCCATTGTTCCGCCGGTCAGCAAGACGGCGCCCGTCGCGACGCAGCCCGTAGCTCGCGTCAGTTCGATGCCGCCGGTACAACCGATCTATCCATCGGGAAGCTCGTCGGCGCCGGTGCAGCCGTTGGCACCGCCAGCGGGTTTCACTCCGGCGGCGATGGTGATCCCGCCCGATACAATGCCTTCGAACAATCGGCCGATCCTGCCACCGAGTCCGACTTTCATCGTGCCTCAATGACGATCTTCGTTTATGAATATCTGACGGCTCTCGGGGCGAGCAACGATCGACGATCGTTGCTCGCCCCTTCGCTTTTGCGCGAAGGCCGGGCCATGTTTGATGCGGTTGTCGCTGACTTCGGGGCATTGGCCGAAGTGCGGACGTTGGCCGCGGAAGACGAAAAACGATTCCGGGCTCTCGCCGCAACGAGCGACTACTCATTGATCATCGCGCCCGAGTCTGAAGGGATCCTCGAGCGTCGTTGCCGATGGGTTGAAGAAGCCGGCGGCCGTTTGCTAGGGCCGTCATCGCAAGCCGTGCGCTTAACGGCCGACAAATGCGCGCTCGCTAAGCATCTGCAATCAGGCAATTTTGAAGCGAGCGGCCTTACCCTCCCCCTGGCTTTGCAGCGGGAGGGCAGGGTGGGGGCAGAGCGCATTGTCCATCCACAAGCGTCGGCGTACTCGCAGCCTTTCCCCCCACCCTGCCCTCCCCCCGCAAAGCCGGGGGGAGGGTGGGAAAGATATCCCGGATTGCCAGAATCGGGTGACGCACACACGAAAGGCATCCGAACACCGGCTACTTCACTAAACGACCAAGGAAGCCTGCCTTACCCGGTGGTCTGGAAACCGCGCGACGGCGCCGGTTCACAATTCACTTTCTTGCTGCGAACTGCTTCGGAATACATGGAAGCGAAGCAGCAGATGGCTAAAGAACCAAACCGACCGCCTATGATCTTTCAAGAATACATTGAGGGACTTCCAGTCAGTGTGGCCTTGTTGATGGGTCACCAGGCATGCATTGCTTTAGCGCCCTGTACGCAACATCTTTCGGACGATGGGCGCTTTCACTATTACGGCGGCTCGACGCCCTTGGCTCCCGATCTCGCCGACCGCGCTAAGAAGTTGGCCCTTCGCGCCGCCGCCTGCGTGGATGGCCTTTTCGGATACATCGGGATCGATCTCGTGCTTGGAAAAAATGCGGCGGAAGACGCGGTGATCGAGATCAATCCACGGCTGACCACTTCCTACATCGGACTGCGACAAGCCGCTCGCTTCTCGATCGCTCAGGCGCTGCTCGACATCGTTCAAGATAAAGCGGTTCCGCTTGTAGAGTGGAAACGCGAAACGATTCATTTTGCATTTGCTTAACATTGATTAATCGTTAGCCGCGACGCGAAGGCTTTGCGCAGCGGAGCGCTTTCTTGCCGAAAGCGCTCCGCTGCGCAAAGCCTTCGCGTCGCGGCTAACCCGGTTTTTGTTCATCCCGCGTTGTCCCACGATTTTCTCGGGTTTGACCTCTTTACTCCCTTGCTGGCGCGTCGGGCTCGCAAAAGCATGCGCATTTCCCCATGATTTTCTCGCGAAGACGTTCCTGGGAATTTTCGGAAGGAGCCGATTTTGGACTTTTTCACTACCTAGCTTAGGTGCGCCCCGAAATGAATTTAGTTTTTGGCTTCACGACAATACTCAACCAGGTACGACTACCAGTCCCTTTTTGCGCTGACGCTTCGGCAGACATCCATCACCTTGCCGTTTTCGTCCAGTGCTAAATGGAATCGCTCTTCGCCTTGAATGCGGTGCAGTGACAGGTGATAGGCATCATTGGTTGCCGCGAGGTAGGCAAGCTTTTCGGGCTTCTTGGCTGCCCGTAGACGGCCCCAGGAACCGTCGCCGAGGTAGAGGACGCCGTTGTCGTTAGCGGTTCCATCAAGCAACGGCTTCGTCCGCTTGAAGGTATGGTCGTGATGTTCGAGGATGACCGGAACGCGATGCTTATCAAAGAGCGGCACCCAGTGCTTGCGATTGCCTTCGCCAGCGCCCGGCTTGCCCGATACGCCGTCAAAGCTGCGGAATGAAGGATAGGCAGGCACGTGATTGACGACCAACAGATTCGGATGGTCGGCCCGCGCTTTGAGCGTTTTATCCAGCCAATCGGTTTGCAAGCCATCGATCGGCGTGGTGTGCGCGGTATCGAGCAGGATCAAGCTGAGGTAATCGCCGAAATCGAGTTTGGCGAAGCCGGTTTCGGGGAACAGGCCATCGAAGAGAGCGTAGAAGAAGGGCGCTTTGCTGCGAGGCTTATTGTAGCCGCCATCCACTTCATGGTTGCCGATGCAGGTGATCATCGGGATCAGTCGGCCATCTTTGCCGACCATATGTTTGCTGTAGTTGCGCAGGAAGGCGAGACTGGTCTCGACCGACTTGCCGTTGTCGTAGCCCAGATCGCCGCCGATGATCGCGAACATTGGATCCTGCCGCGCGGCTTGGATATTGTTGGCGATCGCGTGCGGATTGACGCCGCAATCGCCGCCGGATACGAAGTGAATCGTATCGGTCGCCTTAGCCGGCATGGTGCGAAACCGATAGGTCGGCGAATTCTTGCCGATGCGGAAATCGTAATCGACGCCGGGGTTCAGTCCCGTCAGCTCGGCACGGAAAACTTTCAATTCCGTCAGCGGATAGGGCAAGACTTTCGGCGCCTGTGTCTGCTTGCTCGCAAGAATTGCCAGATCTTTGCTAGGCCAATAAGCGATGGTCGTATCGGCGGTTTCGCCAACAGCGCCAATCCATTGGATCGTCATCGTAGTCGTCGGGTCGCTTTGCCATGTCAGAAAGAGCGTGCTCGGCTGAAACGTCGCGTCGTCGAAATACTTCAACGGCTTTTCGAGCGGTTTCTCCTGGCCGGCGATCTGAGTGGAAGCAAGCCCGGCCAACGAAGCGCCGATGAAAGAACGCCGAGAAGGAGAAAACATGTCAAGAGGCTCCGACGTATCTTGGTGAGGAGTGAAGTAGCTATTGTTCACGGAAGTGGCGAAGAGGGCAAATGAATTTTTGATGAGTTACTAATGCGGAAGCAAAATACATGGAGCCACGGATGAAACACAGATCAAACACGGATAAGATCGTAATCGTTTCGGCCAACTTCTAGCAGGAAACGACCAAGGATTACACTAATAACACGGATAGATACTGACGCGAGAAACGCTCATCATTTCTTATTGAATGCTCGCCATAGATTCTTGTTTCCATCCGTGTTATCCGTCTTATCCATGGTCGCTCCTCCTTAACCTTTAACATGAAAAATCTTCATTTATCCGTGTTACGTTCGTGTTTAATCCGTGGCTCACGATTTCGCTTTTTGGGCTGCCGGGATGAGCCAATTAAGATCAAAAGCAACGCCAACCGCTACAGCGTGTTACGTCCCTGCAACAGCCGGATTACCAGGACCACCAGAATGACCACGAGCAGCAGGTGGATGAGGCCGCCTGCTAGCGCCGCCACGGGAACAATAAAGGCGCCCAGCAGCCAGAGGATGACGAGGATGACGATAATTGTTTCGAGTGAATAACGCGGCATAGTAGTAAGCCTCGGTAGCGGATTAAAAAAGCCGGAAAGTGCACGCTATTGCAATGGTTCGCCCATTGATGCCGTAATCTCTTGCTCAAACCGAAAATTTTGAACGGAATTTTGAGAATGGCCCCTGTTTTTCCGAACGGGGGTTATAATCTCCCCTGTCCAAGATTTTCCGGGGAGCGATTATGGGCCTTGTTGAATTGCTGGATCAGATTCGTGCCGAGCATCTCGATGAACTGTTGTCCGCCATCGAAGAGAAATCGCTGTTGCCCGCGACGCGCGTCATTACGGAACCCGCATTACGTCTCGATGATGGCACGCTTGCGATCGAAGGCGAACTGCAACTTCCGGCCCGTATCGACTTCGCGGTTCTGCAAGGCGACACTCCTACTGAGCTCCTCAACGTCGAAAGCGACACCATGCTCGCCTTCGATGCCGTCGAGTTCGATTGGGGGAAAACGCTGCACGTCGAGATGGGCGCCTTTGCCTGGCACGGGTTTCCGATCACGATGCCGGATGATCCTAGTTACAACTGGGTTCCGCTGCAGGAGTGGTTCTGGAAATGGTTCCACGATGAAGATGAAGAGGAGGATGATCCCGACCTGCTCGGCGCTGTCCATTTCTTATCCGACCCCGTGTTGCAGGACGACGTCATCGAGTTTTCGGTCGATCTCGGCTCCGCGCCGGTAGCCGCGTTCGAAGAGATGCTCGACGCGTTCGCAACCGCGGGGGTAACGCTGTGCCGCTATCGGGCAGGTGGTGGGGAAAACGTAGTCGCGTATCCGCAGAAATTTAGCCCCCCGTGATTACACGGGGGGAAGCTGAAACCCCCGGTGTATTCACCGGGGGCTAAATTCGTCGCCGCTTTCCATTCAAAACCGTGCCAACGAGCGTATAGCGCACGCCGCATTGATAGGTGACGAGCAAGACGCTAAGCGACACGCTCATAACAATGGCGAGCTTGAGCAGGCCGGGCAATGGGAGAGGCGCCAACCAGATCTGCAGCGCAATGACCAGCGTCAGGTGCCAAAGGTAACACCAGTAAGAGGCGTCGGCCAGATAGCGGATCCAATGCCGTTCGTTACAGGCGAACCTTTGCGCGGCGCCCATTAATCCCACGATCATCAGCCAGGTATAAAGGCCAGCGAAGAAATTCGTCGCGAAGTGATACAACGGCTTTGGTAACAGGCTGACGCCGGGCAGCGGTTTTTTTTCGCCAAACATCAAATAGAGCATCGCCGGCAACACAAGCAGATTGCCGATGAGCAGCAATTTAGCCCAACCCTGTGTGAATTGAAGCAACGCGTCGCGGTGGCGCCAAAGCTGCCAACCCACGGTGAAAAACAGGAAATAGTAAGTGAAAATATAGAAGGGTGGCTTCCAACCATCGGGCGTGTCCGCCATCCCAGGCAACCGCATCGGCCAGAGCAACAACGCGGTAAGACACGCAAACAACAGGTTTTTACCGCGCCAATGCAGTATTGCACGAACTGCCGTATCACCAATCTCACCCGCCCGCGTGGATGGCAATTTTCGGCCGATGAGGATCAACGGAATCATCGCGACAAGATAGACGAGCAAAAAGTACAAGAACCAAAGATGAAACGGATAGATGTACTTCAAAAATTCCCAGGTTGTGAAATGGTGCGCGAGACGGGCGAGCGGTTCTTCATCGGCGATAACGGTCATGCCGACGAAGCGCAAGGCATCGGGGTTTCCCATAAGCCAGACGGCCTGCAATGTCGGCTCGATAATCAGCAAGCCCAAGGCGAAAGGCAGAGCGATGCGCAGACAACGGCGGGCGATCATGCCGGCCAAGCCATAGCGCTGATAGATGAGACAGCCGAAAAAGCCGGCCAGGAAAAAGAACGTCTGCATTCGAAACGAATGGATCACAAAGACAAACAAGTCGGCAACCGGACTCCGTTCGCAATCCCTCGCCGGCCAGAAGGCGACGGGCGTCTGCATGAAGGGAATCAGCCCGTGAAGGAGAATACCCAGGAACATCATCAGGCCGCGAAGGAAGTCGAGCGAGTGGTAGCGGTCTGGCATCGTGAAGCTACTTGTTCTAGTCACGCTGCTTAGGATACGGGATTGATAGCTTTCCTATTCGGATTCGCCGCCACCCCGCTTGCCGGGGTGGAGCGCGGGTTCGTAGCCAGATAACGTCGTGCAACCCCGAGACGCCGCCACCCCGCTTGCCGGGGTGGCGCGCGGGTTCGTAACTAGAATTGCCGTTTTTGAACTGCCGCCCCACCCCGGCAAGCGGGGTGGCGGCGAGGCCGGGACGCGAGACGTACGTAGCTGGCGACGAACCCGCGCTCCACCCCGGCAAGCGGGGTGGCGGCGAGGCCGCGACCCGAGACGTAGCTGGCGACGAACCGGCGCTCCACCCCGGCAAGCGGGGTGGCGGCGAGGCCGCGACCCGAGACGTAGCTGGCGACGAACCGGCGCTCCACCCCGGCAACCGGGGTGGCGGCGAATTCAACCAGAGCCAAATAGAAACGGACCGGCTGCTTAGCGAGGTTCCGAACGCTTGTCACTACGTCGACGAAAACTTGCTCAAAAACGGCTCCAACGAATCGCCGGTGAAAACGATGACGTAGGCCAACTTAGTCGGTTGCTCGGCATCGCGCGAAATGACGATCTGGTGGCCGAACGCCGAGCTGCCGCTATACGATTCCGGCAACGTCGAGAGGTCGAAATCAGTGTCGCGCAAAATATAAACTTGCGCAAACAGATTGCGCTCGAAGCTGCGATAGTAGAGCACGGGCACTTGTTTTCCCTGCACGCTGGCCATGCCGTGAAAGGCGAGCAAGTGCGGATTCAGCGCTGTCTTTGGATGGTACGCAATCCCCTGCCCGGCGAGCCAGCCCTCGACATTCACCCGGGGATCTTCAACGGAGCGATCGTGGTTCAAAACGAGTTCGTTGGCGTTAAAGCGAACTTTTTCCTGCCGGTTCCCCATCAGGATGCCAACGGCGAACAGAAGGCAGGCAGCGGCAGCCGTCGCATAGAAGAAACGTTTGCGATGCCAGGCGCCGCGCTGCTGAGCCAACTGTTCGAAGATTCGCGACTTTAACATGGGCGGAATGGGAACCGCGCGCATCGCCTTGACGATCGGCGCGTCCAGTCGTGCGCTCCACTTGGAGCGAATGCTCGCAGTCTGAGCACGTCAGGAGATGGCGATCGAGATCGGCCGCATCGTCAGCCGGCAACTCCGTCTGCCGTGTTCCGCGAAACTCGGAGAGCAAGCGAGCTGTTTTACAATCCATCTTTCGCCCTCCCCGTTTCTTCGGACCCGACCAGCACACCGGGCAGCAGTTTCTGCCGGAGAAAGGTCTTGGCCCTGGCTAATCGCGACATCACCGTTCCGATTGGTAAATCCATCTGCTCGGCAATGTCGCGGTAACTGAATTCTTCAAAGTAATACAGGATGATCGGCGATCTGAATACCTCAGGTAGCTCGTCGAGCGCTGACTGCAACTGCTCCGAATCGATTTCGGGCTCGGCTTCGCCCGGCGCCTCCGGCAATTCGGCCACAGCATCGAGCGAAACGTTCATCTGCAGACGTGCCGACCGCAATCCATGCAAGTACTGATTACGCAAGATGCTAAATAGCCAGGGCTTGGCCCGATTCGGGTCGCGCAACTGCTTTAATTGCGTCTGAGCCTTTAAGAACGTCTCTTGCGTTAAATCGTCTGCTTCAGCCGCGGAACCGCTCAGTCGAAATGCATATCGGTAGAGGGATTCGTAATGGTCTTCGACCATCTCGCGAATGCTTCCCCGGTGACCGACACCCATGACGGCACTCGTCCTTCATCTATTAAGAGACACGACTGCCGAATTTATTCCCGAAAGTTTCAGCAATATTTGAAAGGTTCAATTCAGGTAAGTTAGGAAGAGACTGAGCAAACCGCCACTTCGATTACCTCGAAGGGTAAATGCGGGAGCCGGAAGCATTACACGCTTCCGGCTCAAAATTCTTTCAACCGGCCATCCGTCGCAATGACGGAAAGGCGAGCGTCTCGCTCGAAGACATCGATTCGTAGAACGATTCCCCGGCCTCGGCTCGGCGTTGGAGTTCGATGCATGGCTCGAAGCGTTTGCCAAAGCGTTCGGCAAACTCGTTGAGCCGTTCCACAACCGAGAGCAGGCCGAGCTTGTCGGCATGGCGTAGAGGCCCGCCGAGGTGAGGCGCCCAATTCATCCCCAGCGCCATGGCCATATCGACCAAACCGGGATCGGCATCGGGTTCGTCGGCCAGACAGGCGGCCGTTTCATTGATGGCGCGCAGCACCAGCCGTTCCGTTCCATCGTCGAGCGCCTGGCGTGGGTCGAACACATAATGGCTGACGACATCTTCGTCCGCTTCGCGCCAGGCGATCATCCGGGCCAGATGGTTCATTTTCTTATTGCCACGGCCGTAGCGGTAGAAACCTTCGCCGCTGTCGCGACCATTCCAACCAAAGGCCCGTAAGCGTTCGAGCAGAAGATTGTTCGCGAAGTTGTCTCCCCGCGCCAGCTGTAGGCTTTCAACGAGTCTGGCCAATTTGTCGAAGCCGATGGCGTCGATGGCTTCCAGGGGACCGTACTTCATGCCGAATAGTCGCATGCCGCGATCGATTGCATCCGGCGGCAACCCTTCGGCGACGAGGACGACCGCCTCCGAGAAATACGCAAGTTGTACGCGGGACACCAGGCGGCCGGGTCGATCGTTCACCAGAATCGGCGTCTTGCCCCAAAGCCGCATCCATGAATCGAGCGTTGCCAGGGTGCTCGAATCGGTCGCTGGAGCGCGAACCAGCTCGACGAGCCGGGCCGACTGCATTGGTTCGAGCAGATGGATGCCCACGACACGCCCCGGGCGCTGCATCTCGGCCTGGATCGCTTCCACGCGAACGGTGCTGCTCGTCGTCGCCAGGATGGTCCTGGGCCGAACGCGCTGTTCGAGCTCGTGAAAGACGCTGCGTTTGATGCCGAGATCTTCATCGACCGCCTCGATCGCCAAAGAGGCATTGTCGAAGCCGTTCCAGGTGGTCGTTCGGCAAATGTTCTTCTTCGCTTGTTCGGCTTCCGCATGGCTTATGCGACCGGTGGCAACCGCTTCATGGAAATGGGCATCGAGACGGTCGCTCGCCAGTTGCAACGTTTCTTCAGAGAGTTCCTGAATCGCGACATGCCGGCCATGCAGGGCGAACCACACCGCCAGTGAAGCGCCCATCTCACCGCCGCCGACAATGCCGATCCGTTCCGGAAGTGCCGGGATAGGATTGATCGGCTCGGGATAAATGCGGGCCGGCGCTGCCGTTTGCCTGCTTCTTTCAAAGGCATTTTGAAACGTTTCGGAGTCGGCTAGCAGGCTGAATGCTTCACGCTCGGCGATCAGAGCCAAGCCTGGCGAAACGTACCCACTCCGCACGGCGTTGTATACCGCCTGCGCTGCCGGTCGATCGTCTGCGATATCAACTATAGTCGCGGCGGCTTGTTGGAAGGAGCGCCAACGGCCCAGAGCCATGCCATCGCGCAAGCGTGCTCCCAGCCGCCGAGGCATCTGCCCCTTACGCGGCGAATCTTGCAGTCGTTCGACGAAAGCCTGTATTTCCAGACGGGCATTGCGCTCATTGCAACAGAGATCGACCAATCCGCAACTGAACGCTTGCTGGCCCGATAGTTCGGCGCCTTGCAACAACATGTCGAGCGCCCGCCTAATACCGATCAGCCTTGGCAAACGGTAGGTGGCGCCCCAACAGGGGATAAGCCCTTCGGCGATATCAGGAAACGCAAAAACGGTATCAGGTCGCGAAACCGCAACACGGTAATCGCATGCAAGGGCCAGCTCCAGACCACCCGAACGGCACTCGCCTTCAACAACGGCAATGGTCAAAATGTCCGATTTCAAACTGGCGAATTTCTGCATTACCTGCTGCCCGCATGCAGCAAAAGCGAGGCGCTCCGAGAGCGAGTGAAGTCTTTCAACTTCCTTCAACTCATAGCCAGACGAAAAGCCGTTTGACTTCGCACTGCGGACGATCAAGAGATCGACACAGGGCGCGCGTTCCACGGCGGCAAGCGCTTGGGTCAATTCGTCCAACGTCTGCAAGGTAAGGCGATTATGCGAACGGTCGGCGCAATCGAGCCAAAGCGTGGCGATTTGATCGTCCAACTCGATGCGGACGCTTGAAGATTCAAACAGCATGCTTCACCACTCCGTTCCATGAATTCGGAGGGTTTTTGCCGCGAAATGAACGTAATAAGGTAGACCAACCACGGCGCCTCCTTGCCCGCTTGGAATAGGGATAACGACGCCGTCATCGTGACGTGCGGCCTGATGGGAAGATCATGGCAAGAAATGGGGAAATTCGTCAATACCGAGTTTGTTGCGCGAAGCTCAGGTATGTCAATCGATTCTGGCGAGTTGAAACGAGCGCAGAGCCCGTTCTACCCTCCCCCTGGCTTTGCAGGGGAGGGCAGGGTGGGGGCAGATCGTCTCGCCCATGAACGAATGCCACGGCAGTCGCAGCTGTTCCCCCACCATCGTGGGGGCACGCCTGTATGCTCAAAAAAGCTCTTTGACCACTTTTTCGCCTTTGTCAACAACGCGCATGGGGCGGTTGCCGGCATAGAGATTTTTTTCGTAGTTGATGCCCAGTGCTTTGCAGACGGTCGCCATGAAATCAACCGCGCCCACTTGCCCGTTCTCGACGGTAGCGCCCTCTTTGTCTGTCTTGCCAATGGCTTGGCCGGCTTTGATGCCGGCGCCGGCGAGAACGCTCGTCCAAGCACGCGGATAGTGGTCGCGCCCGCCCTTTTTGCCGACGTGGGGCGTACGTCCGAAATCGCCCATCCAGATGACGAGCGTGTCGTTGAGCATGCCGCGCTGTTTCAGGTCGTCTATCAAAGCCGCGTAGGCGGGATCAAGTTGGCCGGTAAGGGCGCTGATTCTTTTTTCGTTGTCGTTATGGGTATCCCACCCGTTCAAGCCGACTTCAACGAAGGCGACGCCGCTTTCGACCAGACGCCGGGCGAGCAGACAGCCTTCACCGAATTTGGTACGGCCGTACGCGTCGCGCGTGGCTGCGGACTCTTGGGTAATGTCGAATGCTTTGGCCTTTTCGGAGTGCATTAATTTCAGCGTTCGCTCGTAGGTTGCCCGGTGAGCTTCGGCGCCGGTTGTCTGCACGCGCTCGACGAAACCTTTTTCGAGATCGAGCAACAAGTTCGTCCGCTTATCCAGCGACGAGAGACTATCGATGGCCTTCAAATTCTCGATGCCGTTAGCCGGGTTGCCGATCTCGACCGGCGCGTGAAACGGGCCGGCATAGCCAGCGCCAAACGATTGGCCGCCGATGGTGAAGAAGTTGGGCAGGTCGTCATCGGTTCGGCCGAGGAAATGGGAAGCGATGGCGCCCATGCTGGGATGAACGACGCCGCCCACGCCTTCGCGAAAGCCTGTATGCATGTAATAACGGGCGCGGCCGTGACTTCCTTCGCTGGTGGACATGCCGCGCAACAGCGCCATCTCCTTCATCATCTTGGCGGTCTTCGGCAAGTTGTCGCAAATCTGGACGCCTGGCACGGCCGTGGAGATTGGCTTGAATCCACTCGACTTATTGGCCGGCTTCGGATCGAAGGTATCGATATGCGAAGCTCCGCCCGACATGAACAGCAGAATGCAACTCTTATGTTTGCGTTTGGTCTCTTTGGCCTGGTCGGCCGCATGGGACGCCAACGTGTCGAACCAGCCCGAGACCGGCGCCGTCAGGCCGCCGATGGCAGCGATTTTCAGGATGTCGCGACGAGACATTGAAGAATTGCGGAATTCGGAATTCGGATTGCGGAATGAAAACATAACAGCACCTCTGGTGATAAAGACTTCGCTACGCGTTTAACTTCTTGATTCCGAAATCCGAATTCCGAATTTCCCGGGGGCTTAATGATTGAACAGAAACTCGCCGCTGTTGAGCAGGACCCAAAGGAGATCGCTGTAGGCCTTGGTGGAATAGTTGGCAGCAGCGGCGTATTCGGTTGTTTTCTTCACTTCGGCCGCATTGGGTTGCCGAGATAGCACGGTCAGGTACATGGCCTCGACCACCTTCGCGGGCTCGCCTGCTTTCATCAGCTTGCTCACCAAAGCCGCGTTGTCGTTAGTCTGGTAGCCGTTCATCAGTCTCAGCACCTGGGGAACGCCATGCGTGTAGTCGTCAACGACGCCGACATCGTCGTCGGCCTCGGCGTGAAAGAACTTGCGAAAGGCGTCGCGCGAGGAGCCGCCGTCTTTCTTCTTGCCGCCTTCTTTCTTGCCTTCGGAACGGCTTTCACTGGCCGAGCGTCCGAGAACGACGTGCATCGAATCGAACAGCATGTCGGCGCTCATTACCTTCACTGGCATTCGGCTGTAGAGTTTGTCGTCGGCGGCGTTACCGGGCAAGACAGCGCTCGAACGCTGATAGGCCCGGCTGTTGCAAATGCAGCGAATGAGATACTTCTGGTCGTATCCCGATGCAACGAATTCATCAGAAAGCAACTTCAAAATTTGCGGATGGGAAGCTTCACCCATTTCAACCATGTCGTCGATAGGGTTGACCAAACCTCGGCCGAAGAAATTAGCCCAAAGCTTGTTGACGGAAGCGGGCGCGAAATATTTGTTTTGCGGTGAAGTCAACCAACCTGCAAACAAACGGCGTAGCGTTGGGTGACTGCCGACCGGAGGTTCGACGCCGCCCAGATACTTCGCTTTGACCGTCTTGCCTTTCGAGTCGGGGATGACGATCGAACCGAACGGATGCGACTGTTGCGCCATCTCTTTCTTTTTGAGTTTGATGGCGCCTCCATCGTGAATGCCGGGAACGGCGCCTTCTTTTACTTCTTTGCGACCCGCGTTTCGCGAATGCGTGTCGCCGAAGAAGGCGGCCAAGCTCCAAAAATCGGTCTGCTTCATCGAGTTGAAGGGGTGGTTATGGCACTCGCAACATTCGAGTTTGATGCCCAAAAACAACTTGGAAGCCGCCGCCGTTAGCTTGCTGGGCGATGGATCGTGCCGACCTTTGTTGTCGTCGACATGAGCGAGGAAGAAGGTCGTTTCGGGCTTGGCGTCGTTCAAGCCTTGAGCCACCAGCATGTCGTTGACGATTTCATTCCAACCGCGATTCTTGTTAAAGCCGGCCTCAAGCCATTCCTGGAGCTTGTTGCCTTTAATGATGACGCGGTTGTCATCATCGATCTTCACAATACGGTGATACCAGATGATCGCGAAGTGCTCGCCGTATTCGGGATCGTTCAGCAGCTCATCGATCAGCATCGAACGCTTGGCTGGATCGGTCGATGCCAGGAAAGCCATTGTCTGGGTCATGGTCGGCACGCGGCCGGTGATGTCCAAACAAACCCGGCGCAGAAACTCGGAGTCATCAGCGGGCGGCGAGAGTGGAATCTTATTTTGTGACAGCAGTTTTTCGATTGCCGCATCAATGTTCCCGGCCACTGCCTGCGGCGAAGTCGGCGCTGCTGAGAGGTGCGCCACGGCTGCGAAACAGGCGACCGCTGTCGCGATTATAGTAGTCAGTTTCATGGCGGGTGCGGTCCCTTCGCAGGCGATTCCGGTTGTAACGGTTGCCCAAAATGGCAAGTATGTGTTGCTGCATCCAGGTGATGGCTTACCTAGGAATGAAACCGGAAAGGCGCGATCAGGTTCCGCTAATCGCTGAAAATGGCCAAAAGGCAATCATTATTTTTAACTGAAATCCGGGCATTTTTTGTCTGACGGAGTTCGCGAACTATAAAACAATATCAGGTAATCCCTCACGCGGAGCGTATTCATGGGGCCGGCCGGCATCCTTCCTACGTCCACTTTCACTTCCTCACCGCTTCGCAGCGATGTTTTGCCGCCTGTGCAAGCAGACGTAATTCACGCTGTGGCAGACACGCCAACCAGCCGCTTGAAGTTCGCTAAAGACTCGGCTGGATTCCTCAACGAACTGAAACGCCGTATCGACGCGTACTTCACTGCTACAGGCAAAAGTCCAAACGATTGCTGGCAGATGTATTTGAAGTCGGCGATTATCTTGACGTGGTATTTCGGCACGTATATCGCCTTGGTGTTCTTTGCCGAAGGGCCGTTGCAGGCGATTCCGCTCGCGTTTGCGCTAGCCGTCTCGATGGCGGTCATCGGTTTCAGCATTCAGCACGATGGCGGGCACGATGCCTACTCGAGGCGCAACTGGATCAACAAACTCGCCGCCTATTCGCTCGATCTCATTGGCGTGTCATCGTACCTGTGGTATTGGAAGCACGCGATCTTCCATCACACGTTCACGAACGTCCAAGGCCACGACACGGATATCGATCTCGGCAAGTTTGCCCGCTTTTCACCGCATGCCAAGAAGTACGGATTTCAACGCTGGCAACATTTCTACCTTTGGCCGTTGTACGGCATCAGCACCAGCCGTTGGCACATCATGGGCGACTTCCAGGATTTGTGGAATCGCTCGGTTGGCCCGCATCGCGTGCCGTTGCCGAAAGGGTGGGATGCATTTGTGTTTGTTGCCGGCAAAGCACTTTCGTATTCGATGGCGTTCGCCATTCCGCTCTGCTTCCACGAATGGTGGGTCGTTCTTTCGTTCTACTTCTTTGTCACCTTTGTGATCGGAGTGGTGTTGAGCGTCGTATTCCAGTTAGCTCACTGCGTTGAAGAGGCGGAATTTCCGCTGCCGCAAGAAGGGACGCAGCGAATGGGAAATTCCTGGGCGATTCATCAAGTTGAAACCACCGTTGATTTCGCTCGCACCAGCCGAACGCTCTGCTGGCTTTTGGGCGGACTGAACTTCCAGATCGAACATCATTTGTTTCCGCGGATTTGCCATATCCATTACCCGGCGATGTCCAAGATCGTGGAAGCCACCTGCCGTGAGTACGGTGTGCGCTATGTAGTTCACTCGACGTTTTGGGCCGGGATCAAGTCGCATTATCGCTGGTTGAAGCGCATGGGCAGCGCGGCGGCTTAGAGGATATCACTCCGAAACTAACCCGAAGCTTCAGCGAGGCGAGCCCCGAAGCGTTAGCGTTATGACTGGCAATGGTGTGTACGGAACCTCGCCAACACTTTTTGAAGTTGCGCCTTTTTCGCCAGGCCGAAGGCCTGGAGGATTTCAGCCCAAGGCAAGCGCTTTGCGCCCTGGGTCACGGTGTTTGCGGAAACCGCACTCTGAAAGAGTGCAGGAACGCTGTTGCGAGAGGCCTTCCTGCACTCTTTCAGAGTGCTCGCCAGGTGTGATGGATTTACCCACGGCGTCGCGAAGCGCTCGCCCTGGGCTGGAATGCTTCAGGCTTTTAGCCTGAAAACAATAACACATAGAGCTTTCGTGACCTAATTGACGCGTCTAACGTCGAGTTTAGCCACCAACTACGTAGTTTCTAATGAGACGGCCATCTGGCCGCAGCGTTTGACAAGCCCGCTTTTACGCAGTAACGCAACTTCAAAACTAATGCTTCGCGGCTCTCCTCGCTAACGCTTCGGATTGGTGAAGCGCGTCAGGCTTTGATCAGAATCGCGCCTTCGCCGTTGCGCAAAGAGAGTTTGGTGATAACGGCGCCAAGGGTGCCATCTGCATGCAACTGGCGGTATTGGCCGTGCAGATATTGAGTCGTTGCCGTGTTGTCGGCGAGAGTGCCGGAGCCATATTTCAGAGCGTATGACAACGGCTTATAGAGCACCAATGCGTTCTGGTATTTGCGCTCGTAGACTTTGTAAGTCAAATGGTGGTTCGCTGGATCGGCTCCACTTGCCAGGATAGACCAACTCCCCTGTGGCTGGCCGACGTTGTAATTGACTGCATTCGTCCAGTGCCTGCTCCAGGCAGTTGCCGGCTCGTATCCGCCATTGAACATGATGAAAGTATGTTTGGGATCGGCGACCAGATAATATTCGGCTAGCTCGGCGATTTGTGTCCGCGCATCGTTGGGGGCGCCGCCTTGGGGAAAGGTGTCGAGCACGCCGTAGCCCTTGCCGTGACCGAGCGTCAAGCGGGTTTTCACGAGCGCGGCGGCGTCTTCAAATTGCGTCGTATTGCTTGCCAGAGGTCGCAAAGCAAATTCTTCGAGATAAGAGACGCCGTTGGCAATAATTGGATTTGTGCTGACTCCGCCGCCGGCGGTGTTCGCCAAAATCCATCGCGGTGCGATCTTCTTATCAATAGCGGCCAACAGCGCCCCGTAGTTGGCGCTGTAGCCCGACAGGGACTCTTTGATTCCGCCGGCGCTGACTGCTAACTTGCCCACCGAGTTGTCGACGAACATCCCATCCGCTTGCGGATAAGCATTCAGATAACGCGCGCTGAAATCGGCGGCCCAATGCTGAAAGCCAACGCTCGCGGGGTTAGTCGCAAAACGCATCTGGCCGTAAGTGGGGTAAAACAGGCGTGACTGATAGGCAAACCGAGCATAGTCGCCTGCCCGTACGGCGACCGCATATTCCGCTGCATTCAAGTAGCCGTCATGATTTTTATCGGCCGCGTAGTCAAAGACGGGAATGACGCCGGAATTACGGCCCCGCGCATTCACATAGTCGGCAGCGAGAACGGTCGATGCAACTGGCGCGGTGCCGTCGTGCAATGTTCGCACTCGCACGTAAAACAGCGTCTGGCTGCCGCCAATGCTCGATGCCTGCCAATCGGCCGGTGGATCGAAGTTGATTGTTCCGTTGCGGCGGAACCCATTTGTCGTGTCGTTGATTTCTTTCAGCGTTTTCCAGCCTGTCGGGCTGCCGTGCGCATCGACGGAAGTCGCATATTCAACAACGCCCGACCAGCCATAACGGGCCGTTTGCGAAAACGTCAGATTGATCTGGTTGAACTTTTCGGGATAGCCGATCGCAAGCGATTGCCCCGCGCTGCCGAAGGCAAAATCCCGCGCACTCTTATTGCTGGCGTTGCCGGTGAAATTCGTCCATCCGTCGGCATTGCTGCCGCGTTGAACGGACCAAAACCAGTTCACCGGTATCGACGAGGAACTGGCGCCCGAAAAAGGCGTAGCCCGCGTCACATGATAAAAAGCACTTTCACGATCAATGCCGTTGCGGTCGGCATAGGCGTCCCAATCAGTGAGAAGGCTTAGATAGATGTTAGAGACATTGGAATAAATGAGTTTGGTGGAATTAGGGGCTGCCGCTTCAAGTTCGCTGAGATATCCTGGGTTGGCCACTACCAGATCGACGCCGTTTTTCAAAAGACTCAGTTCATTATCGCCTAAAGGCGTTCCATAGTACGCGAGTTCGGCAACGCGGATATAGGGATAGTGTTGAACGCCCCCGCCGCTGAGGTCGCCTCCCGACGAGCCGGTGCTGGTCGGGATGCCAGTATTGCCTGACCCGTCGGGCGGCGATGGAGGCGAGTCGTTTCTCAGGTCAACCAGAGCAAGGCTTTGGAACAGCACGCGGCCGCTGTATAAGGCAGGGCGGCCGACACCCACGGCACCGCTTCGGAGGGCGCCGTCCGCTGCGATCAATGCCACCGATTGATTCGTCCGCCACGTCCCATCAGCGCCGAGAAACTGACCCGTGTCTTGGCGGTTGATCACCACTTCCAGCGTGTTGGCCACCGCTTGCAGTCCAACAGTAAACCATAGATTCGTCAAATAGCTTTTGGTGTTCAAGGTCGCGAGCACGGTGGTTCGGCCATCAATGACTTTGAGCAACTGAACGTTCAGCCCACGGGTGACAGAGACTGCATAATAACTGGGTGAATTTGAGGCGAGATTGTGCCCACGAACGAAAAGCTGCGTCGGCGCTAAACTGTCGATGTAGACGAGGCCGGAGATTTGGAGGTCGCTGTAAGACTGGCCATCGAACCAGGCTCGCGCGGCGACTTCGCTGCCGCCGTTGCTCGCCAGGCCGTTCGAATTGCTCAGCATAGACGGGCCGACAGCCTGGAAGCGGCCTACCCCGGTTTTCGTCCACGAAGACCAACCGTTCGGCACTGAACCGATCGCCGTCGAATTAAAGTTATAAAGTTGCGTCGGGCCGGGACCTGCTTTCGTCGGCGCGGGATTCGAGACAACGTAAAAATTGTCGAAGGCCACAGGCCCTGCATAGCCGCTGGCTCGACCAATGCCTGCTGAGCCGGGGCCAAGGATGGCGCTGTCTGTCTTCTGAATCGCCCAAGTGGGCGCTACCTGCCATTGGCCATCGGAACGCAAATATTGGCCAATGTCAGCCCGGTAAATTTGCACGCGCAGCATACTGCCGGAAACCGATAGCGATGCTTGCACCCATTGTTGGGTTAGCCACGCATTAGTAGTTAATGAGCCGAGAACTGTCGTGGCGCCGTTTACGACTCGTACCAACTGGATCGTGGCGCCGCGCGTTAAGGAAACGGCGTAGTAGTCTGGGCTGTCCGTGTCGAGATTTTGACCGCGAGCAAACACCTGGGCCGGCACTAAGCTGTTCAGATCGAGCGAGGCGGAGACTTCGACATCGGCAGGCAATGGCGTGTTCGCCCAAGTGCGGGCAACGAGGCCGCTGCTTCCATTAACTTTGATGATTCCCGAAGTGTCCGAATCGGTGCTCGCTCCTGAAACTTGAAACATGTGGCCGGCGGTATTGGTGTAAGACCACCAGCCGGCCGGCAAGCCGCGATAGAGATTGTTGTTGAAATTCTGCTCGATCAAAGTCGTCGGCACATGCGTAATGGCGGTAGTGTTCACCGAAAAATTATCGAACGAGACCTGGCCGGCGATACCGCTCGGCCTATCGAGGCCGACGCGACCTGCATGGGTAATTGCTTTGTCGGCCATCGAGATCGCCAGGGTTGGCGCTGCATGCCATTCATCATCCGCGCCGAGATATTGGGCCGTATCGGTGCGGAAGACTTGAACAGTGAGCTGATTGCCGCGTACCGTGAAATTCACGCGCAGCCATTCATTGCTGAGCCAATCGATCGATGCGACGGTGGCCAATGTCGTCGTCTGTCCATTGACCACCCGAAGCAAATTCACTTCGGTGCCGCGAATTACGCTGACCGCGTAATAAGTCGGGTCGGCGCTGGCTGAGATTCGACCTGCGGCAAATATTTGCACGGGAGACTGGCTGTTGAGATAAACGTCCGCCTGAATTTGCACGTCTTTGTCGTAAATTCCGGTCGTCCAAGTTCGAGCCGAAAGATGGCTGTTGCCCTGGGAAGTTAGTGCATTGTCCGACCCGAAGCCACGCCTGCCAAAACTTGAAAGCCGGGTTGAGTTTCGTTGCTCCATTGGACCCAGCGTGCAGGCATCGAGTGAGATGCCGTCGTGTCAAATGTCTCAACCACCGGACCGGCGGAGGGGAGTTCACGACTTTCTAATTGTTCGACCGACAAACGGACCGGGTGCATGGAGCGGGATTTCATGGTCGCGGTCCTGAAGGAGAACGCTATAGCGGTTTGATAGACGGCAGGACCATAGCAACACGCTTCAGAAACTCAATATCAATTGCGCAAGTTGTCTCCAATTTTCAGTCTTGTCAATCGGCCTTGACTGTTAACCGGCCAAAGTTTATTTGTAAGAAGTGCATTTTTGGTCCAGTGATCCGCCCGGTGCAAAGGAATGCAACTATGCTCGGCGCCATGCTGAAGTCAGCACCCAAGAAGGTGGCCAATTTAATTGATCGCCAACAACGTCGCCGCGTCTTCGAAAGCGCTCTGCAGCGATTCATGGATTTGCCCTCCGGTCGAGAAGCGCCGACAAGTTTGCTCCAAGAACTGGTCTACGGCTGGAATAATCCATGGTCGGCGCAGGTCGAGTACATTGCCGCATTTCTTAAAGCGGCGCTGCACACGCCGGGTCCGATTCTGGAATGCGGTTCCGGTCTCTCTACCTTATTGCTCGGCGCCGTTGCCCAGCGCAAGGGCAGCCGCGTTTGGTGTTTGGAACACGAACAGGGCTGGGCGGCGAAGCTGCAGCAATCGCTCGACCGGTTTGCGATCAGAGCCGTGACGATTTGCCCCGTGGAAATAGTAAGTCACGGTTGGTATTCGTGGTACGCGCCGCCTCTCGAAAGTATGCCGTGCGATTTCGCCCTGGTCATCTGCGATGGTCCTCCGGGTTCTACTCCAGGCGGACGTTATGGCTTGCTTCCCGTAATGGGGTCGCATTGCCGCAGCGGTTGCGAAATCTTGCTCGATGATGCCGACCGGCCCAGCGAAAGGGCCATTCTCGAACGTTGGGCGCACGAGCTCGATGTCGATTGCTCGGTAAGTGGCAACGGCAAACAATTCGGACGCTTGCTGATGCCCTGAGTCAGCTTCGGGCTCGCCAAAACGTTTAGGTGCGCCAACTGATTCTGACAAAACGAAAGCTCGCCCTTCCCACCCTCCCCCCGGCTTTGCGGGGGGTGGGGGGAACGACCGCGAATGTCGAGGCGGTTGTTGATGGGCAGCGCTTTCACCCCCACCCTGCCCTCCCGCTGCAAAGCCAGCTGACTATTACCCACAATTTTTTAGGGAGGGTCTTCACTTCTTTCAGCTGCGGCGCTACTATTCATTGACCACACGGAAGTTCAGTAGTGTTTGGAGTAACACCATGGCTGCCACAGCTCCTATTTGCGCTGACGCTAAAGTTTGGGCTTCGCAAGTCGCCGGGTTCGCTGAGATGCCCGACGGACGCTTGAATACCCGGTATGCTCAGACTCTGGCGACCTTGGCGGCGCAGCCCCTCGATAGTTTTCCGCAAGCGTGCGGCTCTGCCGCTGAAGCCAAGGCAACTTATCGTTTCTTTAGCAACGAACGACTGCCGATCGAACTCTTTTTGCAGCCGTTGGTCAAAGCCACGGCCAATGCCTGTCGCGGCCAAGCTGTTGTTTTGGTGGTTCAAGATTCTACCTCACTTAACTACACACACCTCAAGTTTACGACAGGGCTTGGCTTGCTCAATGATTCCCCGCTCGCTCGCGGTCTGCATTTGCATTCGACCCTGGCTCTTCGCCTGGACGGCGTGCCTTTGGGCCTGTTCGACCAATACTATTGGAGTCGGTCTGTCGATCAAACTCCTCCCGATCCCAGTCGGCCCATTGAGGAAAAGGAGAGCCATAAATGGCTGCGCGGCATCGAAGAGTCTGAAGCCGCGATAGCCCATTTGGCCGAGAACGAACAACCTCGCTTGATCCACATCATGGATCGTGAAGGGGACATCCACGAAGTTCTACAACGCATCACAGATTCTCCGCATGGCGCCGTCATCCGCGCCGCTCAAAATCGTTCGGTTGACGGACCGATCGACAAATCGATGGAAGCCGTCCGTGCCGCTCCGGTTCGCGGCGGTTGCATCGTCGAGGTTCCTCCTAAACAGGGCCAATCCAAACGCAGAGCAAAGTGCGAGTTGCGCTCGGTTACACTTACGATCACACCCAATCTCAAAAAACATCCGCACCGAAAGCCCGTCGTCTGGAGTTTGATCGAAGTCCGCGAGATCAAGGCGCCGCCTGGCGTCGAACCGTTGAACTGGCTGTTGTGGACGACCGAACCCGCTAGCACCTGTGCCGAGATCGTCGAGGTTCTGAGGATCTACAAAATCCGTTGGCACATCGAGTGTTTTCATTTGACCCTCAAGAGCGGTTGCCAGGCGGAAAAACTCGAACTGGAAACCGCCGAGCGCCTGACTAAAGCACTGATGCTCTATTCGATGATCGCCGTCCGCATCGTTGCTCTGCGTGATCTGGCTCGCCAAGAACCGAACGCGCCTTGCACCATCATCCTGAGCGACTACGCCTGGAAATCGCTTTTCGCCAAGTTTGAGAAGAAACCTCTCACCGCCGACACGCCCGTGCCGACTGTGCGGCAAGCCATTTTGTGGATCGGCCGGCTCGGCGGACATCTCAATCGCAAGTCCGACGGCATGCCCGGCGTGCGCACCCTTTGGCGTGGCTGGCGCGATCTAACCATTCTCGTCGCAGGCTACAGCCTCGGCCGCAGCCAATGCTGATTTTTCAACTGCACCCCCTTGTTCGTTATTTCAATTCTTCAATGCGTCTCGCCGAGACGCCTGCCGGCATTTGTACATCCATCTCTCAATTCGAAACTCAAATCACATTCTGAAACGGTTCACTTGAGATTCTTGGAACCAACAAAGCACTTCTCTACAAAGTCAATGTGCTCTCGCAAGAAATTGCAGTCACCCCACCGCTCACCCCTACACTTGTGGGCAATAGTCAGGCAAAGCCAGGGGGAGGGTAAGAACGGGTTCGGAACCACGGCTTACGCCGCGCCGCTCGCCAGAATCCATTGGCGCGCCCAAAGCCGCTTCAGGGCCTTCCCGTTCCGGCTTGACATCTACTCTCAAGCCGATTACTGTTCCAGCCGCACTGAGTTGTTACCCTCGGAACGAGTGATGAATAGCCAGCGACGCTCTTCCTAAAAACGGAACAGGTATGAGATCGCCGGCTTGCAGGAGGTTTAGAAATGATCCGCGGCACCTGGAAATTCGCCCTCTTCGCTTTGGCTAATATCGCGACCGCCGGTTCGGCTTTCGCCGGATTGCTACCATTATCCGCCGTTGCCACGGCGGATGGCCCCAACAATTTTCGTTACACTTATGGAATCGTACTGACGACCGATTCGAAACTTCAAAAAGGCGATTACTTTACCGTTTTCGATTTTCCCAATCCGATTCCTAATACGGCTGTCACTCCGGCGGGGTGGACCCTGAATTTGTCGCCCCTCGGCGGCAATCCTCATGGCACTGTCCCGGGCGATGATTCAAAGATTCCCAACTTGACCTGGACCTACAATGGTCCAACTCTAGTGGGTCAGAAGATGTTGGGAAGCTTTTCCATTGACACGACGGTCAGCACGTCGGCCTTGCAACAGTTTTCGTTCACCAGTCTGACGCAGCGCGTCTCAGATAACGCGAACGATAGCAATATCACTGCAACCACCGTTCCCGTTGGCAATGGCCATACGACGGGCGGCGGCGGTGGCACGCCTCCCGGCGTACCGGAACCTTCGAGCATCATGCTCATCGGCATCGGCCTGCCGTTGATCGGCCTGTTGCGCTACCTGCGCCGCCAGCCGATTGCTGCCTTCTAGTCAATTGTCAGCCGTCGCGACAGCGACTGAGAAGATTTTTGCCGCTAACGGTTAGTACTCTGGAATATTTTCCAGGGTACTAATCGTTAGCGGTTTGCTTTTCTATCCAGCACCCGACTGCTCACGCAGTTCGGTTCGGCTCAGGTGAGTACGCAAATCTAGCTCGCCTGTAAGCGACCAACTCATTTAAGCCACAATTTCCAATATGGGTTCGCCAGCCGTCACGGTAAGGCGTTCGTGGCGTCCGTCGTGGAGGAACGTGAGGGCCTTGTGGTCGAGCCCCAGAAGGTGCAGGATGGTGGCGTGGATGTCGTGAACGTTCACTGGCTTATCGACCGCATAAAGGCCGAGTTCATCGGTGGCGCCGTGAGTAGTGCCCCCTTTGATGCCGCCGCCGGCCATCCACATCGTAAAGCCCGTCGGATTGTGGTCGCGGCCATCACCGCTTTCACTCATCGGCGTACGGCCGAATTCACCGCCCCAAATCACAAGCGTGCTTTCCAGCAGGCCCCGGCTTTTCAGATCCTTCAGCAAGCCGGCGATTGGGCGATCACTCTCCCGGCATAGCTGAGCGTGATTCGAATCGAGATCGCTATGGGCATCCCAACGGCTGCCGGCGCCCATGTAAAGCTGCACAAATCGTACGCCCCGTTCAACGAGCCGTCGCGCGAGCAAACAGTTGCGTGCGTTGCGGTCGGTGTCGGGGTCATCAAAGCCGTAGAGCTTGCGGGTGGCGGCTGATTCGCGCGCAAAATCGACAGCCTCAGGGACGCTGCTTTGCATTCGGTAGGCCAGCTCGTACGCGTGAATCTGGGCGTCGATGGCGTCGTGTTCCTTACGCCGCGATGCGTATCGATGATTCATTTGGTTGATGAAATCAATCTTCGACCGGTTGCGGGCATCGGAAATTTCGGCAGGCGGCTTGGCATAGAGAATCGGCACGTCGCCATCGGCAAAGCGAGTTCCTTGATAGGTGGCGGGCATAAAACCGGGCCCCCAGTTTGAACTGCCGCCGGGAGGACTGTTGGAAGAGTCCGATAAAACGACGAAAGCCGGCAGATCTTCACATTCGGAGCCGAGCCCATAGATGGCCCAAGATCCGAGAGAGGGTCGGCCCGGAAGGATGCTGCCGGTGTTCATGTGGTACATGCCGGCCACATGGGTAAGCCCTTCCGCCGTGCAACTTCGAATGACCGCCAAGTCGTCCGCACACTTAGCAATTTCCGGAAGCCAGTCGCTGACAGCCAAGCCCGATTGGCCGTGCTGACGGAAGACCCGGGGCGAAGCGAGCAACGGGTTTGCGGCCGTCACTCCCATTGCTGTGACCGGGCGCTTGAATGAACTCGGGAGCGCTTGGCCGGCATATCGCTTCAGGGCAGGCTTTGGATCAAACAGATCGATGTGGCTCGGCCCGCCATCCATGAAGCAATAAATAACGTGGCGGGCCGAGGCGACGGCGTGAGGCAGTGACGAGGCCGCAACCGTCTCCGCCTGAGCCCGTCGAGCCAATATTGAGCTCAGTGCGATGCCGCCGAACCCCGCTCCAGCGCGCAGTAGAAACTCACGTCGGCTCGAATGCAAGGGTTGACTATTCATGCGGGACATAGAGACTCAATTGGCTATGACGCCTTAAGCAACTTCAAGATTTCTCGCCCTTCGACCCTCCCCCTGCAAAGCCAGGGGAGGGTAAGACAGCGCGCGGACCGCACTCTACTTCAATCAACCAGCAAAAATTCCGAAGAGTTCAAAAGCGCGTGGCAGAAGTCTTCAAAAGCCGCCGCGAAGGCATGCGGTTGCGGACCGGTGCGAGGCTGATTCGGCACGGGCGAAATTAGCCGCATCTGGCGATCGAGGAACTGAAGCGCCGCCGCCGATTCATCCGGTGTCGGCGCTCGATTGTAAACGATCATCTCGACTTCACGTATGAGTGCTTCGCGGTCAGCGCCATGGGCTTTCAACAGCCGTTCCGCTAATGAATGCGCCTGAGCCAGCGTGAAGTCACTGTTGAGCAACGCCAGCGCTTGCGGAGCGCTGGTGGTGGCCGTCCGGGCGGCGCAACTTCCTAAGCGATCCGGCGTATCGAAACTCGCCAGTAAAGGGAATGGAAGATTGCGCTTCACCATAATGTAGATCGACCGCCGATTGCGGTCTTCTTCCTTCGCCTCGGGAACCCACGAACGATATTCGTTCAGCGGCGACGGCAACTCCGGATGTACGCTTGGCCCATACATGCGCTCGTTCAATCGACCCGCGACTTGGAGCGTCGCATCCCGCAACGATTCCGCATCACGCCGACGGCTCGCCATATGCCAGCAGAGCAGGTTGCGCGGATCACACTTGACGGCCAGTGCCTCGGACGGATTCAGCTCCGCCGCCGACGACTGCCTATAGGTCGCCGACGTAACAATCAGGCGATGGATCTCCTTCAATCTCCAGCCATGCTTCACAAGCTCGCACGCGAGATAATCCAGAAGTTCGGGATGCGTCGGCGCTTCGCCCATGGCGCCGAAATCGTTTGGCGTACCGACAATGCCACGGCCGAGATAGTGCTGCCAGAGACGATTGACGATGACGCGCGAAGTCAACGGATGATCGGGACGGCACAACCAGGCCGCCAACGCGCTGCGACGCCCGGTGCTGGGCGGTTCAGTGTTCGCAACGTGGATAACGGGCGATTCCGAACTAAGAAACTTCGGAAAACGCGGGTCCATCGCTTCCAGCGGGCGCAGGTGCGAACCGCCGCCGAGTCTTTGAGTGATCGGCGGTTCCGTGCCGATATCCGCCACGCTCATAATCCCGGGCAACGGGGCCGGCTTCAGATGATCGAACTGCGCGATATTGGCTTGCAGAGCGTCATAGCGAGCGCGATTTTCCGTCGAAAGTCGGCGATACGCACGCGATTGACGCAGCGACACCTGTTTATTGGCAAGCGCCGCCAACTGTTTTTGAAGAGGAGTGCGCTGCTCGGCAGGCAGCCGCATAGCCGTCTGCGTAGGGAGGTCAAATGAAGATACGAGCTCGTTGAAAATCTCTTTGGCCGGCGCCTGCATCAGGCGATCGCTCTCGGCTCGCAACGCTTGTGTTGCTTTTTCCCACACCACCATCTGTTTTTCATAACGGGCCTGCTCTTCAGCTGAGAGCGGAGCGCAGTCTTCCCGCTGCATCATCGGAACGAAAAACGCCTGCAAACCATAATAATCTTTCTGGCTGATCGGGTCGAATTTGTGGTTGTGGCAACGGGCGCAGCCGACGGTCAGGCCGAGAAACGCGGAGCCGAAGACGTCAGTATTATCGTCGAGAATGTCTTGTCGGATACGGCTGTAATCCGCGCCGTTCGATTCCTCGATGTGCAGTCGCCAAAACCCCGTGGCAATCCGGGCATCGGCATTGTTTGGTTCCAGCTCATCGCCGGCGACTTGCTGCGAGATAAAGCGATCGTACGGCAAATCATCGTTGGACGCGCGAATCACATAATCGCGATAACGAAACGCATTCGGCCGTAAGCGATCGACTTTGAAGCCTTCGGTCTCCGCGTAGCGTACCAAATCGAGCCAATGCTGCGCCCATCGTTCGCCGAAGTGAGGGGAACGCAACAGGCGGTCCACCACGCGTTCATAGGCGTCGTCTCTCGAGTCGCTTAGAAAGGCATCGCGCTCAGCCGATGTGGGGAGCATGCCGGTCAAGTCGTACGTTACTCGGCGCAAGAGAGTCACGCGATCCGCCGGGCGGTTCAGTTTCAACTTCGCTTGTTCGAGCCTCCTGATGATAAATGCATCGATCGCGTTGTGTACCGAGCTCTTCTGCTCTACGCTCGGAACGGCACTCGCGCTCAATGAGGTGAAAGGCCAGCGTACGGCGGCATCATCAGCGCCGCTTACGAGCGAGGCAAAACCGAACACGATCACGGCCAAGAGCAACGTCCGGCAGCGATGGAGAGAGAAATCGCGACGGCAAGTCATTGAGAACTCTTAATCTGACACGCACAATCGACGGGCAAGGCCGGACCGTGAATTGAATTCTCAATCCAGGAACGTTCGCAACAATCGACTTAATTGGGAAAAGCAAACGCGGGTGGGAGCAAAAACTTCGCACAACTTTCACGCATTCTACGTCTTTTCTCAGTATAACCGGCCTGAATTGCAAGTCAAGAATTTCGCAAAAATCGCAGACTCATGCCGCTGCCGCTACTTCATTGAAGCGGAACTGCCGACAAGATGGGCCCGAAATGAACACGCCCTGGTCGGAGACGATCAAATCGGGGACGCCATGCTGCCAGTCAATCATCGAATCAGCCAGACTCGGGCGCGGCTCCCATCCTGCGCTCGTCGGATTGGGATGCGTGTGAAACTTGCCCACTAGAATCGTTCGACTTAGCGATGCGGGAGGGGTTAAATCAATTTCGTGATGGGATCCGGACTCAGCCCAGGCTACAGTGATCTCCCGACTCCAGGGATTCATCAAAATCCATCCCCCCTCTTCATGACGTAAACCCGGATCTTCCGGCAGGGAGTTCTCCCAGGCTTCGCATAGCGCTTGCTGTACGTTGCGATTCTGAAGCAATTCGTCCGCTGTTGGTGCAAGGAACATTCCTCACCCCCCTTCATGGTGCATTTCTCAATTCGGCTGCATTATCCATGCAGCACGACGGAAGCAGACGCATGATGGAATGCGAAAGTGTCTCGGAAAGTTCAATCAACAGCCAGCGTCGTCGGACTTGGCCGACAACGCCGCTTTGGTCGCAGCATCACTGCTTTCGGCAAAACATGAAAGGATGCAAACTGTTTTTCTAAAACGTGAAAAGAAGATTTCAGTAAGCGAGGCGATTGGCCGACTAGAGGGCAGTCGTCAACAGAGCAGAGTTGCTCGATTTACATTAATGGCCTCGGACTTCAAACTTTCTGTTTCGGCACGCCTAAGCTGGTATAAGCGGCCTTCCGGCGAGCGAAGCAGCGTAAGCTTGTCAGGTTCGGTGATCTTCACCCGACTGCTCACGCAGGTCGGCTCGCCAAGCAAAGTCTCCGTGTCATTGTTTTCACCGACCCTTCTGGAAATATTTCCACAAGGGCTTTCCCGAGAAATTCGTGGGAAAACGAACGGTCGCTTGTTAGCCGGACTGCGCCAGCGACGGAGTTTTGATAGGCCCTAATGGTAACGAGCCGATGCGAGTTGACGAAAGAATCAGCATTGATGTAAATGGCCAACGGCGCGAATTTCTTTTCCGCCTTCCAGAAGGCGCCGAACCGCGCCCTTTAGTGGTGATGCTTCACGGCAAGGGCGGCACCGGCGCCTGGGCTGCCGACGAGACGGGCTGGGACGCGTGCGCCGCACGGTATCGATTCGCCATTGCTTATCCGGAAGGTGAGCCGCCAAATCCGTATAAGCCCGCCAAGTTTCTCACCAACCCGCCCAGTTGGCACGATGGCTCACTAGACAACACGGACCAGCAGAAGCAAGAGACCGACTTGCCATTCCTCTCCGCGATGTTGAATGAGATTACAACGCGCTATGCCATCAATGACCGTCGCATTTTTTTCACCGGCTTTTCGAACGGCGCCGGGATGACGTTTGCAGCCGCTGCGGCGCTGACAAACCGAATAGCGGCCATTGCACCCGTGGCTGGCCATTGCTGGAACGAGTATGCGCAGCTGGCTCGCGCAATTCCGACGTTTTATCTCGTTGGCGACCGCGATCCCTTGATACCGATCAATGGCGGCGCCGTAGCAACTCCCTGGGGCAAGACGCAGTACAAGCCAAGCGTGGCGGAGACGCTTAGCCGTTGGTCGCGTGCGGTTGACCGCCCAATTAGTTCCTTTTCACTTGAGGCGGACGAAGATGTGACTGCTTTGGCTGATCGATTTGAAATAGAGCCTTTCGTCGCGCTCACTATCCGCGGACAAGGGCATCATTGGCCAGGCGGTAAAGGCAAGCTGTCGCATCAGATCGGCGGGCCAAATGTTTCTCCGATCAACGCTTGCGAACTGATCTGGTCGTTCTTTCAGTCAGTGCCGGATAACTGACGCAAACCCTCGTCGGTTGAAATGATCGGTGCATAACCGAGGTCGCGCTGGGCGGCCGAGATGTCGAACCAGTGGGAGGTGGATAACTGTCGCGCGACAAAGCGGGTCATCGGCGGCTCGCCTTTCAGACGAAACAGTCGATAAGCCGCTTCGAATAATACGCCGGCCGACCAGGCCACCCAGAAAGGGATGCTTTTATCGACGGGCTTCGCGCCGGCGCCGATGAGAATGCGATTGATGAATTCCCAAAGGACGACAGGCTCGCCTTGCGAAAGAAAATAAGCCTTGCCCGCGATCGCTGAGCCGGGCTCTAATTTTTCGCCTGCGAGAAGATGCGCGTGGGCCGCGTTCTCCACATGGATCACGTCCACCTTGTTCAAGGCGCGCCCGATCCGGCGGAGTTTCCCTTGACCGGCTCGTGCGAGCAATCGCGGAACCAGATGCGGATCACCGGCGCCCCATATGAGATGGGGCCTTAAGGCAACCGTTGCCAGTTCCGATCCGTTGGCTTGCAACACCATCTGTTCGGCAATCGCTTTCGTCTCCGGGTAGGCTGCTTCAAATGTCTTCGGATAGGGAAGCGATTCATTACCGCCTTCGATGTCGCGGCCGTTGTAAATCACACTCGGTGAACTCGTGAAAACAAGCCGTCGGACTCCTTCACGACGGCAGGCGTTCAATACGCAGGCAGTGCCTTGGACGTTGGTGGAATAGTAGTCTCGGTACCGCCCCCATACCCCTGCCTTGGCGGCTACATGATAGACGATGTCGCAACCTTCGCAAGCTTTGGCGAGAGCATTCTGTTCGGTAAGATCGCCTTGGCACTGATTGACGCCGAGTGCAGTCAAATGGGGGTAGACTTGCCGTGAGAACGATCGGACGGTTTGCCCGCGCGTGAGCAACATCCGCACAAGGGCGCCCCCCAGGAAACCACCGCCGCCAGTGACAAGCGCAGTCACGAATTCTCACCTAAGTGGAAATGAACGGGTAGATGAATAACATCGAGTCTTTCAACGAGGGTGTGCCAATTGCATCTGGCAAAACGTCGGTTCGCCCTTCCCACCCTCCCCCCGGCTTTGCGGCGGGAGGGCAGGGTGGGGCAAAGGCCGCCCACCAAGGCATTCGTTTATAGGCAAGGCGCTCTGCCCCCACCCTGCCCTCCCCCTGCAAAGCCAGCTGACTATTACCCACAATTTTTTAGGGAGGGTCTTCACTTCTTTCAGCTGCGGCGCTACTATTCATTGACCACACGGAAGTTCAGTAGTGTTTGGAGTAACACCATGGCTGCCACAGCTCCTATTTGCGCTGACGCTAAAGTTTGGGCTTCGCAAGTCGCCGGGTTCGCTGAGATGCCCGACGGACGCTTGAATACCCGGTATGCTCAGACTCTGGCGACCTTGGCGGCGCAGCCCCTCGATAGTTTTCCGCAAGCGTGCGGCTCTGCCGCTGAAGCCAAGGCAACTTATCGTTTCTTTAGCAACGAACGACTGCCGATCGAACTCTTTTTGCAGCCGTTGGTCAAAGCCACGGCCAATGCCTGTCGCGGCCAAGCTGTTGTTTTGGTGGTTCAAGATTCTACCTCACTTAACTACACACACCTCAAGTTTACGACAGGGCTTGGCTTGCTCAATGATTCCCCGCTCGCTCGCGGTCTGCATTTGCATTCGACCCTGGCTCTTCGCCTGGACGGCGTGCCTTTGGGCCTGTTCGACCAATACTATTGGAGTCGGTCTGTCGATCCAACTCCTCCCGATCCCAGTCGGCCCATTGAGGAAAAGGAGAGCCATAAATGGCTGCGCGGCATCGAAGAGTCTGAAGCCGCGATAGCCCATTTGGCCGAGAACGAACAACCTCGCTTGATCCACATCATGGATCGTGAAGGGGACATCCACGAAGTTCTACAACGCATCACAGATTCTCCGCATGGCGCCGTCATCCGCGCCGCTCAAAATCGTTCGGTTGACGGACCGATCGACAAATCGATGGAAGCCGTCCGTGCCGCTCCGGTTCGCGGCGGTTGCATCGTCGAGGTTCCTCCTAAACAGGGCCAATCCAAACGCAGAGCAAAGTGCGAGTTGCGCTCGGTTACACTTACGATCACACCCAATCTCAAAAAACATCCGCACCGAAAGCCCGTCGTCTGGAGTTTGATCGAAGTCCGCGAGATCAAGGCGCCGCCTGGCGTCGAACCGTTGAACTGGCTGTTGTGGACGACCGAACCCGCTAGCACCTGTGCCGAGATCGTCGAGGTTCTGAGGATCTACAAAATCCGTTGGCACATCGAGTGTTTTCATTTGACCCTCAAGAGCGGTTGCCAGGCGGAAAAACTCGAACTGGAAACCGCCGAGCGCCTGACTAAAGCACTGATGCTCTATTCGATGATCGCCGTCCGCATCGTTGCTCTGCGTGATCTGGCTCGCCAAGAACCGAACGCGCCTTGCACCATCATCCTGAGCGACTACGCCTGGAAATCGCTTTTCGCCAAGTTTGAGAAGAAACCTCTCACCGCCGACACGCCCGTGCCGACTGTGCGGCAAGCCATTTTGTGGATCGGCCGGCTCGGCGGACATCTCAATCGCAAGTCCGACGGCATGCCCGGC
Source organism: uncultured Planctomycetota bacterium (assembly GCA_963718635.1). Lineage (GTDB taxonomy): Bacteria > Planctomycetota > Planctomycetia > Gemmatales > Gemmataceae > JAIOQJ01. Next base: position 3,003,765 of record OY970367.1, read on the forward strand.
GTGCGCACCCTTTGGCGTGGCTGGCGCGATCTAACCATTCTCGTCGCAGGCTACAGCCTCGGCCGCAGCCAATGCTGATTTTTCAACTGCACCCCCTTGTTCGTTATTTCAATTCTTCAATGCGTCTCGCCGAGACGCCTGCCGGCATTTGTACATCCATCTCTCAATTCGAAACTCAAATCACATTCTGAAACGGTTCACTTGAGATTCTTGGAACCAACAAAGCACTTCTCTACAAAGTCAATGTGCTCTCGCAAGAAATTGCAGTCACCCCACCGCTCACCCCTACACTTGTGGGCAATAGTCAGGCAAAGCCAGGGGGAGGGTAAAACGGGCTCCGCGCTCGTTTCAACAATTCGCTGAATCGGTTGACGCACCCTTCAACGATTCAATCATAGCGAGGAGGAACTATGCTCGCTGACGGCAATGGAATCGTAAAGGGGCGGCGCAGTGATTGGCGCCAAGGCGCCGGACCAATGCCGGTTCTTCAACATTTTTGCCGCCCAAACGGCGAGTTTTTCGCGAAAGATCTTCGAATTGTGACGAATATCAACCGGAAATGCCGGGTGAAAAAGGACGGTGGTGATAGCTTTTGTATGTTGATGGCTTTGGGCAAGAGCCAGCAATTCGCCTTCGAGTTGGTTTAGCTTCGGCCTGAATTCCGTTGGGTCGAGCTCGATACAGATGACCGGTTGCAGGTCGGCATAAGCAGGTATGCCGACGAGCGCCGAACGAAACACCGCCGGGTGCGTGTTGAAAATCGCTTCGCAGGGGATGGTGAATAAGGTCCCACGCGACGTCATTACCCGCTGCGTTTTACGGCCGCAAAACCAGAGACGCCCTTTGGAATCGACATAACCGAGATCGCCCATGCGATGCCATATTCTGCCGCTCGCCCACTCCATGATCTTGGCCTGCTCCGTCGCCACGGGGCGATTGAAATAGCTCGTCGTCACGACGGGGCCGCTCACCGTAATTTCGCCGATGGTTCCGTTCCCAGCTACATACTCTTCGTTCCAGTAAAGCATCGGCGCATCGCTGATGGCGACAATGCGAACCTCCATTCCCGCAACGGGATGGCCGACGCATACGCCGCAGCCGAGGTCGGTCAACCGGCGTGTTTCGTTCAACAGTTCATTGCTGCCGATTGATGAAACGGGAAGTGCCTCGGTTGCCCCATAGGGGGTATGCAACTGAGCCCCATGCTCGAGCATCCGGGTGAACCGTTCCACGACTGTGGCGGGAACGGGAGCGCCGGCAGAGATCACGCGCTGCAGCGTGGGCAATTTGATTTTGCGCTCTGCACCGAATCGGCCAACGCGATTGATGAGGGCGGGCGAGCCGAATAAATTCGTTACGCCGAACTTTTCAATCGCTGCGATGATCATTTTCGGGTCAACGGCGCCGGGCCGGGTAAAGTCCATATCGGGGATGATGGCCGTCATGCCGAGCGCCGGCGCGAATAAAGCAAACAGCGGAAAGGTCGAGAGGTCGACTTCGCCCGGCCGGATATCGTACATACGGCGTAACGAATCAATCTGCGAGCTAAAGACCCCATGTGTGTAGACAACGCCTTTAGCGATTCCCGTGCTGCCGCTCGTAAACAGGATAGCGGCAGTCTCATCGGGCAGAGCATAAGCAATAGGGTAAGGCAGATTCGTATTGAAATTGCGCAGGCGTTTGAAGGAATGTTTGGCAAACGAGCGACCAGTCGTGACGGTGATGCGAATCGTGGAGCGGGCCCAGCGCAAGACTCGACGTGCTAAATTTGCCTTGCTGAGGCCGATAAACGCCTCGGGCTGCGCGTCGGCAAGGCAACGGCCGAGATTCCGGATGCCCATGCCCGGATCGATCAGAATGGGGACAGCGCCAATCTTAAATAGCGCAAAGGTGAGCAAAAAGAAATCGATGCTCGGAGGAACCATCAACGCCGTACGCATACCTCGGCGAATGCCGATGCCTTCTAACCCATGTGCCAAGCGATCGCTGTCGAGTTGAAGATCTCGAAACGTGAGTTGCTTATTGCGGCGAGCTTCCACGATGCCGATACGTTCCGGTTGCTCGACGGCCATCCGGGCAAGATGCGAAGCGACATTGCACTCATTCACCTTCATCGTCTGCGAACCCAATTGGACATCGGTCGAATGGAGAGAGTCCAACCGCGGAGTAAAGCAAAAGTCGGTTGTAGATCTAAAGCGTTCCCACCCTCCCCGCGCAAAGCCAGGGGGAGGGAAAACCATCGGCGGTTGTTTCGTCACCTTATTCGAATTCCCTTTTGTACTCCATCTAGATCACGAAACACCCAAAAACGTACGCACGGCAGGAACAACCTCATCGGCTGCATCTTCTAAAATATAATGCCCGCAGTCGGCAAAGCGCAGAACCCTTGCATCAGGAAATCGCTTTACCCATTCATCCAAAAAATGATGATCGAAGACGAAATCCTTCAATCCCCAGGCGATCAGCATCGGCTTTTCGCGCAAAGCATGCAATCCAGCCTGAACTTCGGACACGATGTCGTACCCATCATCGCCGGGATGCAACGGAATCGTCTGGACGAATTTCGAGACGGCAATGCGATTCCGCCAGGAGTCATACGGCCGCAAGTATTCCGCACGGACGGCCGGCGCCATCGGCTTCCGCTGCACGCCGATTGTTGCAGCTCGCCGGCTGAAGAGATTCAACCCGCGTATTAAAAAAGTACCGAGCCATGTACTGTGGCCAAGCCATAGCGCCAAGGGCAGACGCTTGCTGCTCGGCAGATGAAACGCGCTTGTATTGAGGACCACCAGACGCTGCACGCGTTCGGGATGCCTCACCGCCCAGGCCATGCCGATCATGCCGCCCCAATCGTGCATGACCAGCGAACACTCTTTCACGCCCAAGTGGTTAAGGAGGGCTTCGAGATCGTCGATGCGATCACACAAGCGATAGCTGTATTGACTAGCCGAAGGCTTATCGGAGAGGCCGCAGCCGATATGGTCCGGCACGATGCAGCGATTCGTGCCGCGCAGAGCAATTATGAGATTGCGATAATAAAAAGACCACGAGGGATTGCCGTGCAACATGACGACCGGCGGGCCCACGCCTTCATCGAGATAATGCAGGCGGATGCCGTTTCGGTCGAAATAATGGCTTTCGAAAGGATAGAGATCGTTCACCACTCAAGACCCAGCATCATGCAGTTCAGGCCGCTGCCGATTCCCAGAAAGCCGACGCGATCCCCAGGCTGCAAAAATTCACGCTCTTCGGCAACCGCCGCCGTCAACGGCAGCGATACGGTTCCGATATTGCCGAGATATTCAAAGGTTGAAAAATCTTTCTCGAAGGGGATCTCGAGCGTCCGCAGCACGGCTTCGCGATGCCCCGCGCCTACTTGATGGCAGATCACTTTGTCAATCTCGTCAATCTTCCAATTGATCTTTGATTGAAACGCTTTCCAGGTTCGTTGCCCGAGATCGACCCCGTACTTCAACACCGATCCCGCATCGGTCGCCATGAAGGGGACGACGCAATGGCGTACGCTCATATCGAATGCCTTGCGGACGAGGCCGCCGACATCGGTGCTCATGAAACGATCGACCATCGAGGGAACGAGCGCCTCCCAGCCCCAGCGACAGAGGCTGTGATGCTGGCTCGCGTTTTTCATGACGCCGCCGAGCAACTGACGACGATGATCGCTCGATAATTCTTCATCCACCACCAGCACCGCGACGGCGCCGGAACCGCCGGTAAGCGTCGCCACAGCGGTTTTGAAAACCTCCATTGAACGGCTGGAGATCATCTGGTCGATCATCGTTTCGTTGATTTCGCGAGCCGTCTCGCACGATACGACCAGACCTGCGCGGGCTTGACCCAGTTCAATCCGATTGGCGACTTCCACAATGCCGTTCAAGACGCCCAGACAAGCGTTGCTTAGATCGAAGACGCTGGCATCGCAGTTGATGCCAATCTCGGCCGCGACACGGCAGGCGGTGGCCGGCTCGAATTGCTCTCGGCAGACGCCGGCATAGATGAGAACGTCGATATCGTTCGCCGTCACGTTGGTGCGGGCTAACGCCTTTTTCGCAGCCACCGCCGCGCCGTGAGCCAGTGAGTAATCTTTGCCCCACCAACGCCGTTCGCTGATTCCGGTCAAGGCTTCGAGCTGACCATTTGAGAGATGCAAGGCCTTATAGAGCGGCGCCAGGCGCGTCTCCAATTCGCTCGAAGAAACGACAACGGGGGCCAGCTCATAGCCGATCGATTCGAGATAAACTCGTTTATAACGCATGGGTGTGTGTTACAGCCGGGCTCCGCCCCGCCCTCCCGTTTGAAGCGTAAATTCGGTCATTCGGTAGATGATTCGTCCATCGACCGAAAGCAAACCATCAGCCTTTAGCGTGCGCCGGTCGTCATCGACTTCCGTGATGAAGGCTTGCACGGTCACTTCCCTATCGCGTGGAATCACCTGGCCGCGATAGGTCCAGTGATGCTGGGCATCCAGACCCGGTGCAACGCACACGTCCGCGATTGCACCCCATCGTTGAATTGCGACAAACCGCAATAGCTGCACAAACGATTCCAAACCGAGCGAACCGGGCCAAACAGGGTCCTCATAAAAGTGGGCTTTGAAGAACCAGGCCTGCGGATCGACGCGGATGCGCCCTTCGATCGCCCCGTGCCCTTTGGGGCCTCCAGCGGGGAGATACCAGGCTATTCTATCGACCATTCGCATCATGGCGTCGGGAAATGGCGCCTGACGAGGATATTCTCCACTCCAGGCTTGCTGCAGTTCTTCCTTTGTCGGCTGATAAAGCGGGAACTCGCGTAGGCCAACTTGCGTCGCTAGTGCCTCCTTCGAGAAGAAGCCGAAATAGGTGTCGCCCGTGTAGACATCGCCGATCTTGTCGCGAACTGCCATGTCGTAATGTTGAATAATCATGCCGCCCGAACTCGAAACACGGGTGAGCGTGACCGTTGTTTTCAGCGTCCCACTGGTTGGCTCCACGGGCCTGTGCTGGATTCCCTTGCCCCCTAAGTTTCGGAACGACAAGTCGATCGGGCTTGTCAAGGCAGAGCCGACGTATGCCGCCAGCCAGCCGCATGGCTGCAGGGCAACCTCAAGTAAAATGCTGAAAGGCATGACGGCACATCGGTTGGCTGCGAAATACCATTCATCCGCCGGCACGTCGTACTCGGCCACCACTTCACCGCCGGCCGCCATCTTCCACGGCTCGGCGTTCACTCGAACAATTCGATCCAGAAACTGATAAGGCGGTCCGGGCAAACGAGCGATTTTCCGCTCGTTATCAAAAATTGAATAACGATCGCCAAATGCTTCTGAAGGCTTGCCAACAGCGAAAGCCAGGATGCGCTCGCGGTCAAAAAGCGGGGCTTGCAGCGGTCGGCCTCGGAGTGCCTCCACATACGCTCCAGTTGTTCCCGATGCAGGCCCGTCAGCCGAAGTGACATATTCGTCATTTCCACAATCGGCCGGCCATCGGCATACATCAACGCATCGGCTATTGCATATGGCTCGGGTCCGTAACCCAATTCTTTGATAACCACCTCGTACGCGGCCACTTTGGTCGAAGCGATCACTTGCCCACGGCACTTGAGCCGGCTGCTGATGCCGGGCAAAGGCTCGCAGGCTAACTCGCCTTCTTCGCCCACCCAGCCCATGCGCATCAAGAAGATTCGCAGCGTATGCAAGCAGCACTCATACATCAGCGTTCCCGGCATCACCATGTCGTCAACGAAGTGACATGTCAGGAACCAATCATCGGGATGAATATCCGCTTCCGCACGAATTGAACCAAGCCCAAATCTTCCGCCGTCTGGTTCCAGTTGAACCACTCGGTCCACCAGATGCAACATTCCTCCCGGAAGGCGCATTGGCGAGTGCAGCCCTAACCCTTGAAACTCATGGCCAAAAGCTTCCGCCAGATTTCCTTGCCGTAGCGAACCGATCTGCTGGGCCGAGAACGTCTCTCGCTTCATCGGCGCCAGAGTTCGCCAGTCGGCAGGGTGCTTGCCCGGCATCGGCCTGCGATCGAGTGTCGTCTGCACGATGCCCTTGCCGCTGGCCAGGGCATCGGCGGTGAAGAAACCGGCGCAGCCATCGGTCATTGTCAGTAATGGCTCGCCATCGACCGACCCTTCAAATTGAAAACGAAAGAGATACGTATCTCCCTGCCGAAAAAAGTGATTGATCCGAATGTCGTAACGAATGAGTTCCCCGACTTGCGGGAGCGGACGATGGAAGGTAATGGAGGCATCGAGCAGGCGATAGACCGCCAAGCCGCGCGTTTCGAGATCGATCCCCAAGTATGCGGACAGAAGCAGATCAGCCTGTCCCGCTTCCACCGCCACGCAGGTCGGGATCCTACCCGCATCGAGATACCAGCGCTCGGCATGAACGTAATGCTCGGTGATGACTCGGCCATGCGTCATCGAATGCGGCTCGCCTTCAATGGAGAGGACGCGATCGACGAGCATCAACGGTCCATCCGGAAGCCTGACGCGCGTCGGAAACGAATCGATTTCGGCGAAAGTCGAGCCGAATACAGCGCCGATTGACCCGGCGGCAAACTCGCGACACTGCTCGTAGTCAAGCGCACGCGGCACGGCATCCCGCGATTCCACGGCAGTGAAGAGAGGTTCGTCGGCAACATCGCTCCGACCGCTCAACAGCGCCGATTGAAGAGCGATCGTTTCCGCCATCCGTTCTTGCGTGCGCGTCGTCAAACGCAGGAACGTTTCATGAGCTTTCGCGATCGCGACATAGGTTTGCGCCGCCTCGACAAAGCCTACCGTTCGGAGCGCGTTTACCATGATTGGCTCAGAAGTGGGATTCGCTTCAATCGATTCTCGCGAATCGGGAGATCGCTCTTCCCACCCTCCTTGAGGCTGTGCGGCAGGACGATGCGCGGCCTCTTCCCAGAGTGCGCCAACGGATTCTGGCGAGCGGCGCGGCGTAAGCCCGCCGTGATTCTGAACCCACGGCGGGCTTACGCCGCGCCGCTCGCCAGAAATGCCAGAAAGAGATGGCGCACCCTCTTCCCACCCTCCCCCCGGCTTTGCAGAGGGACGGCTCTCTTCCCACCCTCCCCCCGGCTTTGCGGGGGGAGGGCAGGGTGGGGGGAAAGGCTGCGAGTGCGAGGATGCTTGTTGATGGGCAGAGGGCACTGCCTCTCCCATGCCCGAGAGCGTCCGCACCGGTATCCCTACCGTTTTCGCCTGTTGTGAAAACTTGTTCGAAAAAGCCATCCGGTTATCAAGCTTCAGTGATTCCTGTTCGAACAGCGGAGCAAGATCGAGATTGGCCCCGAGCACGTGCAACTCGCCCAGCAACGAGAGCAGCCGGGTCAGCGCAGGCTGCTGACGGGTCGGCATGGCCAAAGCGCGATGCCGCCGGCCCTGTAGAATTCGGCCAATCATGCGCGTACACGAAGCGCCGGGGCCGATCTCAATAAAGCAGCGCACCCCATCCGAGTAAGCGGCTTCGATCACTCGTGGAAAATCAATGCAGCCGAGGACGGAACCGAGAATGGCGTCCGCCGCGGAGTCGGAAGTTACTTCATAAGCGCGGCCGGAAGCACCACTGTAAAACGTGGTATTCGCCAGCGGCGAGACCGGAAGATGGTGCAGAGCCCGGTAGGCTTGGCGCACAGGCGCTGCCGCTTCACAATGGGCCGTGGTGACGCCCTGGACCGGCCAAAAAGCCTTGCCGACCTTTTCAACCAAGCGTTCGACATCGGGCCGATGCCCGCCGATGACACACTCGTCGGCGGTGTTGATGATGAGCTGATACGCCTTGTCATTTGGTCCGATGGAAGCACGCGCAAGCTCTGCGGGCGCCGCAAGTACGCCGGTGATCCAATCGATTGGTTGTGCGTCTTTCCACAGCCATGCCTGCCGCGCGGCATTGAAGGGATGCGCCAGATCGCTGGTGAAAAGTGTCGAACGGCGGAGCCGTTCGAACATTTCATCGCGGTCGCGCCAGACGCGCAACCCGAACAGGCCGGCCGATTCTCCGAGGCTGTATCCAATGGCGGCATCGGGTTGAACGCCGAACGACCGCAACAAATCGGCGATCAGCGTGCCGTACGAAACCTGCGCGAACAGAGCTGACCGAGGTGAAACGGCTTCCACTGAAGTGCCGCTCCAAAATTCATCGGCTGCATACTGGCTGCGCAACCACCGATTCTCACTTTGCTGGCGATCGAGGATTTCTGGAAACAGCAAGCCGAGTTCGCGACCCATGTCCGCATAATGATTTCCCGAGCCGGGAAAGACGAAGGCGATCTTGCCCTCTCCTGCAGCATCGTCTTTTCGTGCGAACACACGCAGACCGTTGGGGGAACTGCCGTCAAATGTGGCCTCAAGAGATGCTGCTAGCGAAGTAAGTGCGCTTTGCAGTTCGTCTTTGGTTTCGATCACCAAGGCAAGTCGGTAAGTCCCGCGTACGTGATCGCGCGATCGCTGCCACCAACGGGAAGCGATTGCGCCGACATTGCTTTCCTTTTCAGCGATAGCGGAGACCTGATCGATCTTAGTGTGCATGTCCGCTAGTGAGGCTGCAGTGAATAAAAGCAGAGTCGGCCTATCATCACGCAGCCAAAATAAACGCCGAGGCAGGACACCCTTCTCTGTCCCCACGTATTCGGAAAGCTGAACTGAGCGCTTGCTGCTCAGCAATCCTTCAATAACAATTTTCGCCGAGCGCACCCCAGTTGCGTCATCGTTCAACCAATACTGCGGCTTTGCTGAAACATGCTCGCTGCTACGGCCCGGAAGAACGCGACCGCTAAGGGCCATGCAGGCACGCCCAACAGCGGCCAGCCCGTGGGCGGCGCCGCAATGGCCGATGAGCGAATCGATCGGATCGACGCGCCAATCCCCTGGCGCATCGATGTACAAAGGACTTCGGGCTTCGTCGAGCAAGGCATGAATTTGGTCGCCATCGAGCTCGGCATCCTCAAGGCGCTTGAGGACAAGAGCAACCGCGCCGTCGCCTGGCGTTCCTTGGATGAAAGACGCCGAACGCGGGTCAACCGCCAAGTCGACTGCGCCCACCAAAGCGCAGTCGATCTCTCCCTGGCGCAACATATCAGCGGCGACATCCAGCGCGTGAAGTCCGGATGTCTCGCCCGAGGACACGGTGAAACTCGGACCGCCGCAGCGCAGCATCCGGGCTACCCGGCTGGCGGCGATGCTCGCTAAGGCGCCAAGCGTCCGATTGGCATTCAAGGGAGGGCTGACGGAATCAATCGCTGCCATGCGTTGATCGCTGTTTCCTTCGAAGGGGTCCTGAGTCAGCCGCCAACGCAAATGAAAGTTCGTGGTGTTCGGATCGAGATCGACGCCGAGGATGACACCCGTGTGCGCCGGGTTAAACTTTTGCTGCTGCATGGCCTCGCGGGCAACGTTGAGCATTAGCAACTGCTGGGGCAGCATCTCTTCCATTTCCTTCGGCGGGATGGCATAGGCGCCGAGGGGCACGTCTATCTCCCGAACGGCAAATGACGAAGGTTTCTCGGGCTCTTCCGCGAAGAACCTATTGGAAGCTATCTGTGACAACGGCAATTCGCCGAAGTGACCGGCCAAGCGAATCACGGCGATCGGACTCTTCGCCGGCATCGAAGGCTGAGTCGAGACAGCAGGAACGCCAAGCCACTCTTCAACCAGAAGATGGCCGTTGATGCCGCCGAACCCAAAACCGCTCACCGCCGCACGACGCGGCACGTCTGTTCCACGCTTCTCCCAAGGCCTTGACTGGTTCAGAATCCGGAAGGGCGAACGCTCCATCGCCATGCCCGACTGGGGAGCGAAAAAATTGGCCGACGGAGGCAACCGGGCATGTTCAAAGGCGAGAAGCACTTTCATCAAGCCGGCGGCATTGGCGCCGGTAAGCAAATGGCCGACCGTCGATTTCACCGAGCCGATCACGCATTGGCGTTCGGACGATGCGCTCTTCCAAAGCTCGGTCATGCTCTCGAACTCAACGCGGTCGCCGATAGGCGTTCCGGTCGCATGACACTCGATGAGATCGACATCGGCGGGCTTCCAACCTGCTTTCTGGTAAGCGGCGCGCATGGCGCGGAGCTGACCTTCGCTGGCCGGCGCCAGCAGGTTCCCCTCGATATCGTTCGATAAGCCTATTCCTGCTATCACACCATGAATGACATCGCGGTGATTGATGGCGTCGCTCAACCGTTTCAGGATGAACATCCCAGCGCCTTCACCGACAACCAGACCATCCGCGGTCGCATCAAAGGGCGAACATCGCCCGGAGGGCGACAGCGCCCGCAACTGCGAGAAGCCCATCTGGGTATAGAGCGAGTCGGGTCGCGAAAGTCCCCCGGCCAGCATGGCATCAACTCGGCCCGATAAGAGTTCGTCACACGCTAACTTGATCGCATAAAGCGATGAAGCGCAGGCGGCATCCAGGGTAAACGCAGTCCCGCCCAGGCCAAACGCTTTGGCCAGCAGCACGGCCGGCAATCCCGTGACGCTGCGATTTAACGGATGGATATTTGATTCTTCGTCTCGTATGACTTTTTCGGCCAACTCCGAAATGCAATCCGTCGGCAGGGCGATGCTGCCGAGAATGACGCCGACACGCTCCAGATCAACGCTATCCATGCGCGGCGCGGAAGGCTTGGCCGCCGACATCGAGGGCCAATTGGTACATGACGTCGAGCTCGGCAGCCATGCTGGGCTCAATCTTCATGCCGCGCAAGTCGGGCGTGAACGGATCGAGAAAGTAGCCGCGTAGGGAACAAACGCGATCGGGCTGGGCAAGGCGTGCTTCGTACGCTTGTTCCGGCGGTATCGTCCAACGATCCATCGGGATCTCGCGCGATGCATCAACACCTGCCGATACGTTTTTCCAGAACGCGGAAAGCGTTGCAGCGCCCGGAAAGCGCCCGGCCATGCTCACAATCGCGACACGTTCGCCTGGATCCTTCAAAGGACTCCTCCGGCGTCGGCCAAACGATTGTTGCGGAAAGCGGCGTTCAGCTTGGCGTCAATCACGCTCTCGTGATCGTTCATCCGGGCAATCAAAGAGCCATCGCTATCGAGGAAATCGATATCCGCCCGCACAAGAGCCGCTGTCTCGTGCTTGATGCGTATCTGAATGCGAACGAAGTCGGTGGGAAATGCCCGCCGATACTGGCGATATTGGCCTACGAAACAAGGGAGGCAGCCGGCCCCATGTTTGGCGAAACTCCAAAGAATCATCAATTGGAAAGCCGAATCGATCACCTGCGGATCGGCAATCCAGTTGCCGCGCAGCGGCTGTTTCATCCACTCGCTGGGCGCTGACGCGGCACGGCTGATTCCCGATATGCTATTTTCGCTATAGCCTTCCACCGTATCGATTGCTGCCAGTTCACGGCCGTGGAACAGGAGCCGACGGTAGCAGTCATCAATCGAGTGGGGATAAGGCCTTAGACCTTCCATCGGCTCAGCTCGGCCCGGAGCAAGCAGGCGTTGCATCATCACGACCTCGGCCCGTGAATGAACGATTTCTCGTGCGCCCTTTCGACTGCGCAGTTCGATTGGCACCAGGAAAGCCGACTCCTGCTTCGCCGACTTGCCGGCAAACACCTGCAATGCCGAATCGGCTTCCGCGTAAACGCCGTTGAATACGCGCAAGTTGTTCGTGCCATGAAAGAGCAGGCCGGGGTTGCCGTGCAGTGCGGCATGAGCCATCAATTCCAGATGCAGGGCGAGTGGCAATACCGCACGGCCATCAATCACATGCGAACGCAGTATCGGATAATTAGCAACGCTGACTTCTTGTTCAAAAGCGATTGACAAGGCTGCAGAAGGAACTGCCTGGGCAACGGCAGGTTTAGCGATGACAACAACCTCGACGGCAGACTTCTCAGCCTGCAGTTCACGCAGCAGCAACTCGGCCCCTTGCCGTAGCGGGATGACGCCGACGCCTTCGCTGGCGAACAAATCCCGCAATGCGGGAGTAACCATGCCGCCATCCCAGGGCCCCCAATTGACGGCCACTACTTTCGTGTTCGGTCGCAATCGAGCTTGTGCTTGCGCCAGCTTGTTAAGGCTTTCGTTTGCCGCCGCATAAGACGCTTGTCCGACACGGCCGAAGCGAGCAGTCGATGAACTAAAGAGGACAATCGCTTTCAACTGCACCTGATTGGTTGCAGCAAGCAGCGAATGAAATCCCGCTACTTTCGTCTGATAAACCTGGGAAAATTGCTCGTCGGTCAGATCTTCGATGCGCCGATCCGCCAGCAGTCCGGCGCCGTGAACGAGGTGCGTGACTTGTCCTGTTGTTGGCGTTAAATCTGCCAACGCGGACTTCACCGCAGCCGCATCGTTTACGTCTAATGACCGATAGAAAACGCGCGAACCGGCCTCTTTCATTCGCTCGATATTGGCGAGAGACTCACGGCGGGCAAGAATCTGTCGGCATTCGGCGTTGAGCGCCTTAGGCGACAGGGCCGGCTTTGTCTGCCTGGCCAGCGCTTGTTTGATCGCTGCCTCAGTCTTGTGTTCGTTGAGCCAGGCGGGTTCGGTTACGTCGAGGTCGGTACGACCGAGGAGAATCAGCGTCGGCTGATAATGTTCGGCAATAGCCTGGGCGACAGCTGCGGTCACGCCGCGAGCGCCGCCGGAAATCACGACGACGTCGGACTGGGAGAACGGTGCGCCTCCCGCCGCTATCGGTTCATCAATCAGCTCGCAGCTTACCTTGCCCTTTGCGGAAATGCCGACTTCAACGGGACCATTTTGCAAGATGCTCGACCAGACTTCGGCGAAGCGTTCAACGGGAAAAGCGGGATCGAGGTCGATAGCCTTGCAGACAACTCCGGGCCATTCGAGCCGAGCGGTTTTCACTAGGCCGGCGAGGGCGCCTGCCGTCATGTCACAGCCGGTAGCCAGCGAGCGCAGGCCAAAGGAGCCATCGAACTGCGTAAGCGTGGCAAGCAGCGCCCCGCCCCGCTCGGCAGCGGAACGCAATGGTGCGCTGCAAACACGCAGCCAGCGAAACGCGCAAAGTGCTAGGTCGTCGATTTGATTATCCGGCGCGAGCAAGATTAAGCCGCAGGTTCCGTCGATCACTTGAACCGCGTCTTGCCACGAAAAGTGTTGCACCCGCTGGCCGTTCTGTTCGATCTGCTGCTTGAATGCGGTTGTGGTGGCCGAGAGTTCGCCGACGAGCACCACAGGGCCGCCGACGGGCAACTCTACGATTTTTGCGTTAGCCTGATCGCCCAAGGGTTTGGCGCGGAGAACCCGGCGCTCGAGTATCACAGCGTCCTCAGCCGGCAGGCTCTCAACCGGTCGCACTAACTTTTTTTTTGCAGGCTCCGCGCGAGCGCTCGTGCCAACGTCGCTGAGGAACGCGATCACATCGCCTAGCGAGTGCAACGTTCCCAAGTGCTCGGGCTTGACGATCGGCGCTTCCGGCAGACGTTCTTGGAGTGCCGAGAAGATCTCAACGCGTTTGATCGAATCGATGCCGAGGTCGGCATCGAGCGCCATTTCGGCATTCAGCATTTCGCTGGGATAGCCGGTCTTTTCGGCAACGACGGCAAACAGAATCGAGCCGACATCAACCGCTTCAGGTGCCGCTTTCTTGGCAACCATTTGGGCCGCTGCTGTTGGCTGCCCGGCTGATAAAAACGCGATGACGTCGCCTAATGTTTGCAGGGAGCCGAGATGCTCGGGCTTGACGATTGGCGCCTGCGGCAGCTTCTCTTGCAGGGCCGAAAAAATCTCCACGCGCTTGATGGAATCGATTCCCAAGTCGGCATCGAGCGCCATTTCCGGCTGAAGCATGTCAGCGGGGTAACCCGTTTTTTCAGCGACTACGGCCAGCAGAGCGCCCTGAAAATCGATTGATGCAACCTTTGCGACAGGCTTTATCGGCGCCGCCTTCGCTGGCGCTGGTTCGGCTCGGTGGTACTCGCCATTGGCGGAGCCATTGCGATTGGGAGCGGGCGGCGCTGGTTCCGAAGGCGCAATTGGCGCGGGGGCAGGCCGTGGCGATGGAGCGAATGTCAAAGGCCTTGCTGTGCCGCCGACCAGCAGCGCGTGCTGTTGCTCGACCAGCATTTGCAGCGTGCGCTGGGCGGCTTCCTGGCTTTCTAAAAACTGCCGGTGCAGTTGAGCGGTCTGCTCCTGCAATTGCTGAAACGCGGCCAGACTCTGCTGCGTGATTTGTAACGCGTCCACCACGCTTGGCGAGGTAGCTGCACCACGAGGATGACTGATTTGTTGCATGTGCCTAGAGGGAGTGGGTGAAAGAGCAGCAATCGGAGCGGGGGCCACACTGCGCGCTGCCGCTTTAACTACAGGAACCACGTTAATGTTCGTATGCTTCTCAACGATCTTCGTTTCGCGAGCTTTTTTCGGTTTCGGAGCGACATAATTCGCGCCGCAAATGGGGACAACGAGACCCTTCTTGCCGGCAGCCGAATGGGGGATGGAAGCGGCGCGTCCCTCCTCCCATTTCGCCAGATTGATGTCGTGCCCGCGCGCTGCCAGGCGCGCAGACACTTGCGCCAGATCGAAGTTGCCTGAGCGCTTGCCCGTCGAAGCGTCCAAGGCGCCCGTGTCCCATTCACTGAATGGTTGCGGAGAATCGGCAGCGCCCAAAATCGACTGCACCAATTTCGAAAGGGTCGAGCCTGGGCCGACTTCGAGGAACGTGCGAACGCCCCCTTCTGCCATACCCCGGATTTGTTCGACGAACTGGACCGGATTCGCCAGTTGGCCGGCCAGCAGCTCCCGGATTTCGTTTGGGCTGCGCGGATAAAGTCGGCCTGACGTGTTGGCGAATACTTCGCGTGAAGCCGGTTGAAATTCAACTTCCTTCAAAGCGCTGCGGAAAGGCGATTCTGCCGATGAAACCAACTTAGAATGGAAAGCCGCAGCAACCGGAAGCCGCGTATGACGAAGCTGCCGGCGATCCAGGCAGACCATCGCCCGATCGATTTCTTCCATACGGCCCGACAATACTGACTGCATCGGCGCATTGCGATTGGCGACGACGAGGTCGAGCGTCTCTTCACTCAAAACAGACTGAATGGCGCTCGAAGACGCATGCACGGCCAACATGCCACCCGCATCAGAGCCATGGTAGGAAGCCATCAGGTGCCCGCGCAGGCGCGAGATTGAGTGGAGTTGCTCGTCGTCGAAACAACCCGCAGCGCAGAGCGCCGGCAACTCGCCGTAGCTATGCCCGGCATAGGCATCGGGCTTGATTCCGAACTGCTCCAGAACCTTGAGGGCGCCCAGCGAGACCGCGCCGATCGCCGGCTGAGCGATCTCGGTCGTGCGCAAACGGCGGTCCTGTTCATCGCGCTCGCCGGCGCTGAAGGCAGGAAACGGATAAATAACATCAGACAGCCGTTCAGCGCCTGGGTCGCCGTTCATGCGGGCAAAGACGCGGTTGGCGTCGGCGAGCACCTTGCGCATCGCCGGAAACGTGCAGGCCAGATCGCGCGCCATTCCTACATATTGCGAGCCCTGGCCCGGAAACAACACGGCCAACTTCCCGGCTGACGGGCCCTGGCCGTAGTAAGCTCCTTCCGGAAGTTTCCAGTAGCGGGCATCCGGCTCGGCATGGAGCTTGGCACGCACGGCATCGACTAATTTCGACAGCAAAGCTCCATCCCGCTGCACCACCAACGTCAGTCGGGATTGTTGAGCCGTTGAGAACTGAGCCCGGCTCTCGGCTGCGAAATTCTGCAACGCAGGCCACGGCGTCGGCTCTCTCAAAGCGTCAAGCTTTTTCGCGAGCGCCAACGGGCTGTCCGCCGAGAGGGCAATGATGTCCGTTTCGCCATCCCAATCGACGATCTCTTTGTTGACTTGATGCTCTTCAAGAACGCAGTGGAAATTGCTTCCGCCGAACCCGAATGCACTGACCGCTGCCCGTCGCGGATGCTCCGCACGGGCAATCCAAGGCCGTTTCTGCGTGTTGGCATAAAGCGGCGAACGACCCGGTTTCAACGACTCGATCGGCTGTTGCACTTTGATCGTTGGCGGCAGCACCTGATGATGCAACGCTAATGCGGCTTTGATCAGGCCTGCACGCGCCGGCGGCGGCCTTAGTATGGCCAATTTGCGATTTGACCGATCCAAGAGCGCACCAAGTTCCGGTTGGCTTCGCTTCGCGATAAACTTCCGTAAGGGCGGTTACTTCGACCCCATCGCCGACGCGCGTTCCGGTGCCATGCCCTTCCACCAGTTCGATTGTGTCGGGCGACACATCGGCCAACTTATAAGCAGCGCGCAAGGCCTTTGTCTGTCCGGCAGCCGAAGGAGCATAGATGGCGTTTCCTTTGCCGTCGCTGGAAGAGCCCAAGCCGCGAATCACAGCATAAACCCGGTCGCCGTCGCGCTCGGCATCAGCAAGCCGTTTCAAGACGACGATGCCTAATCCCTCGCCGAGAATCGTGCCGTCGCCGTCGGAAGCGAAGGGCTTGGCATCGCCGGTCGGCGATAGGGCCGGTGTCTTGCTGAAGCACATGTACATGAAAATATCGTTGAAGGTATCGACCCCTCCCGATACCGCGACATCGCAGCGACCCGCTGCCAATTCCAAGCCTGCAAGATGAATGGCGCTGAGCGAACTGGCGCAAGCGGCGTCCACCACGCAATTGGTTCCACCCAGATCGAGACGATTGGCGATGCGGCCCGCGACGACGTTGCCGAGTAAGCCTGGGAATGAGTTTTCCTGCCAACCCACATAAGAATCGGCTATTTCGTCCATCACCTGCTTGGCTTGATCGTCGGGCACGCCTGCGTTGCTCAGCGCCTTTTTCCAGCGAGGATGGCCAAGCCGAGCGCCTAAAGGAATCACCAATTCGAGAGTGCCTGTCACGCCGAGGATCACGCTGATTCGGTTGCGATCGAAGGCGCGTTCCGGCCCGTAGCCGGCATCTAGCAAAGCCTGTTTGGCGGCGACCAAGCCGAGCAGCTGGGAGGTGTCCGTCGCTTCGAGATCGTTGGGGGCAATCCCGAAATCGAGCGGCTGAAAATCGACCGGATCGAGAAAGCCGCCGCGGGCGGCATAGGTTCGGTCGGGAGATTTGGGATCGGAATCGAGATAATCGCTCGGATTCCAGTGAGAAGGGGGCACCGCGCGGATGCCGTCTACGCCATTCTTGATGTTGAGCCAGTAAGCGCCGGCATCTGCTGCGCCGGGAAAAAGGCATCCGATGCCGACAATAGCCAGAGGGACTTGTGCAGTCCCGGACTTATCCGCCAAACTCATCCCGATTCCCTCATCGCGCGCGTCACAAATTCCGGGTCGACAGGCTCGACCGTGAAAGCAGTGACCGGCAGTTCAAGCCCCTGATTCTTCAACAGCATCAACCGATTTAAAACGGCAGCCCCATGCAGCAGACTCATTGCGACATCCGCTACTTGGCGCTCGCTTGGACTTTCAAAGCGGGTGCCTTTTGACCATTCGTTAAAGGCGCCCATGGAAGGTCCGCACCAAACTTGGTAATCGAGCTTTCGGCTCGGTTCGCCGGCATTCGCCCAGCGAGACGACTGTCCCAGGTAGGAACGGAAAACCAGGGCCATTTTGTGTTTCGGGTCGGACTCGGCGCGGTCGATCTGTTGCGGATCGCGCTTCTCGAAATAGAGCCGTGCCTGCTTCCACACATCATCGAAACTAGCGCGGAAGACATTCTTTTCCAATGCCAGCTTTTCGGCGGCGGGCAAGGCATCAAGGCTGGGAAATGCTCGATAGAGTTCGTAAAGTTTGGTGGCGCGCATGGCGAACATGGTGCCGCGCTTGAGCACTTGAACCTTCACGCCCATTTCGAACATGTCGGCGGCCGGCGCCATCGCCACATCCGCGGGTCCTGCCTCGGCAAGCATGGCGCGAACCGTGTCCGACGAGCCCGATTCAACACACGCCTGGTTGATGGAACCCGTCAACACATAGGCGGCGCCCATCGCGAAAGCAGCAGCGACCCCGCCGGGAGTGGCGATGCCCCCGCCTAGGCCTACTCGCAACGACCGATCATAGTTGAATTGCGTCTGCAGCCGATCGCGACAGGCAAGCAGAGTCGGCAATAACGTGATGGCTGGGCGACTGTCGGTATGACCGCCGGAGTCGGCCTCCGCAGTCACATCTTGCGCTAAGGGCACGGTCCGCGCCAGCGCTGCCTGCTCTTCGCTTAAATCACCTAGTGCGAGTAATTCCCGGACAAAACGTTCAGGTGCGGGCGAAAAGAATTTTGTCGCGACTTCAATGCGCGAAACCTTGGCAATTACGCGATTGGGTGTGATCACTCTGCCGTCTTCATCGCGATGGATGCCGTGCAAACAATAGCGCACAACCGGCAGCGTCAGATCGAGATAAGCGGACGCTTCAACGAGATGAACGCCCCGGTGCAAGTAGAGATCGACTGTCGCCGCTTCGTGGTCCGGCTCATTCGGGCTATGGATCAGGTTGAAGCCAAAGGGACGCTCGCCAAGAGATTGCTGCAAGCGCGATATCGCTTCGTCGATTCGTTCCAAAGGCAATCCCGCTGCCCCGAAGAAGCCAAGCATACCGGCCCGGCTCATTGCTTCCACAATCTCGACTGAGGCAATGCCGTTGGCCATCGCGCCAGCTACATACGGGTAGCGAAGCCGATGGTCGCTAACGAAGCTGGAGTCACCCAGCGTGGAAAGTGGTTGCGGTGGCAGATAGCCGGCGATCGGGTAGCCTTCAACGCCGTTGGGGCCCGCTTCGGAGGCGCCGTGCCCGCCTTGGGCAATGGCCATTCCCTGAGCCGTCCAGACGAGAATGACCATGACCGTCAAGTCGGCAACCATGGCTTTCAGCAAGGCCGGATCGTTAATCGGCAATAATCGTTCGGGAAACCACCATCCAAAAGGAGAGCAGTGCGCAGCGTTGGCCATGCCGGGGAAACCGCCACGGCCATTGAACCGAACATCGTTAAACCCGGCCCGGGTATGCATAAAGGCCAAACGAGAATCGGAGGTTGGTTACACCACGGAAGAACCGTCAACACCGGCGAATATAAACACTATATACGTCGGCTGAGTAAATTGAATGGATTATACCCAGTTTTCGGCAAGTGCCGGCTGCTGGGATTTGTCGCACTTTTTACCTGGGTGTGCCAACCGCTTCTGGCAAAACGGAAGCTCGCCCTTCCCACCCTCCCCCGGCTTTGCGGGGGGAGGGTAAAATGGGCTTCACGATTATTTCAACAGTTTGCCAGAATCGGTTGGCGCACCCTTTTACCTGCCGCTTCTGACTTAGTTTGCTCTAAGCGGACTTCCAATTCCCGCGCGAATGCTTTCAGTTCGGCCAGTTCAAATATTAGCTGCTCGACCTTATGGTGATGAGTCAGCGCTAAATGGACCACAACGCGCTGCGGCCGTTTTTTTTCCGGCAGGGAATGAAAGAGGGCCAATGCATATAATTTCATTTGGTCGCGATACTGTTCAACGATGCGCTGCGGGCTGGAAGATTCCGTCTTCCAATCGACAATCTGCTCCGACCCATCTGCCGCACCAATCAAACGATCGAAACGGCCCACGATATTCCATTGCCCGATGACCAAGTCGAAATCAACCTCCGAATCCCCCGGCAGGGCCAGGAGATCGCGGAAGCAGTCCACTGGTTCCAAGTGTTTTAAGATCGTCTCGGCAGCCCGTGCAATCGCCTGCCAATCGCCGCCGCTACTTGCAGTCGCCGCATCCTCACCGAGGCTGCCCCCCTTCACCAGGGCAGCAGCCTGTGCCATTAGGTAGTCGCGCCGTTGGGCATTGTCGGCAGGGAGAAACTTGCCCATTTCAAGGGCGCGGTGCACCAGCGTGCCTATTAATCGGCCGTGGTCCGGATTTTCCGACTGCGCTCCAATGCCTCCTCCCATGCTCGGCCGAACGCGATGCATATAGCGCAACTTCCAATCCTCGGGGCTCCGCTCGAATGTCGCCAGCATGGAAAATAGTTCCGTCGCCGAAATCACATGCCGGCGAGGCGCTTCCAAGAGCGGTTGGAGATCAAAGAAGGGCAGGGCATCATCACTAGGCCTTTCTGCCGCTCCTAAAGCCTGACGGCGACGGACAACCCGAAATCGCATGTCTTCGCCCGCTTGCATCGGCCCTTCTTGGAATGGCAGTGGCAGTTCGAACGCTTGATGAACCCATTCCTGCCAGCAATTCTTTTTCCACTTGGAACTCCCCGCTAGAAGCAGCACCTGCTCCGCTCGCGTGATCGCTACGTGGAAAATGCGTGCCTCTTCCTGACACGTTAATTCGCTTTCGCTCTTGGAAAGCGCCTGGTGCAGGATCGGCTTGATTTTTCGCAACGGCATATTGAGATCGCGAAACCGTAGCACGGGCAAGCCATGTAGATGCTTCGCTAAATCGGATTCCTGATGGCCCCCGCTTAGGTGTTGGAATCGATCGAGCAGCCAGATTGGCGAATGATCGCTCTTGATCTGCCGTTCCAATCCGATCACAGCGACCACTTTGAATTCCAGCCCCTTCGCCGCATGGACGGTCATGATCTGGACGCCGTCGCCGCCAAGCGGAGTCAATTCCGCTTGTTCCTCTTGCGTCGCCTCATCGACGAGCAATTTCAAGCGCCGAGCCACATCGGCCAGACAGCCGGGGCGATTCGTTTCTAAGTTCTGCACTTCCTCGAGCAGCATGCGGATGTTGGCGAGAGCTCGATCGCCATCGGCCTCCGCGGCGTAGATCGCCCAGGCGCCGCTTTCATCGAGAGCGGCCCGCAGCAAGTCGGCATGAGGCATCCGGTCCGCGCGTTGGCGCCAGCTACCCGCTTTGCCAATCCGGTTGACTGCCCTCTCTAACACAAATTTGCGTTCGGGGGTAATTTGCTCGGCGGCAATGCGAAGGGCTTCTAGCGTTGCCTGGTCGAGCTCCAGATCGGGTCCGAAGTTTCCATTCATCAATGCCGAAAATCGCTGCAACCCCTCGCCCAAACGTCTTTTGCCGAGTGTGTGAAGAAAGAGCAATTCCGAATCATCGAGGCCGATCATCGGCCCGCGTAAAACGGCAAACAGCGCCAACTCGTCGCCTCTGTTGGCTAAGCAGGTCGTTAAACTAATGAGATCGCGGACTTCCTGACGTTGCCAAAACCCGATGCCGCCGACCAACTGATAGGGAATGCCGTGTTCGCGCAACGTCGTCTCTAAATTGGTAAGATGCGTCCGCCGGCTCCGCAAAAGAATGGCCATTTCTTTCCAGGCGAATCGGCCGCTCTGGTGAAGCAGTCGTAGTTCGGTCGCCACAAGTTGTAGCTGATTGTTGTCGAGAATCGCTGGCGGCTCCACGGTATCGTCCGCCGCCTCTTCCGTCTTCTCTCCATAGGCATTGGTGCTGTCATCGCTTGAAGGTGCATCCTGATCGACATCGCCGATGGCCTCATCCGTTGCTGGCTGGTCGGGTTCATCGGGTACGAGGTAGACGACCTCCGTTGGCTGCTCCGTGCCAAACTTGCCCGCCACAAGGGGCTGATAATTTTCGTAGCCCACTTCGCTAAAGGCATAGGCGGAAAGCCGATCGAGCCAACGCAGCGGCGTCGGATCGTGCGAACGATAATTGGTCGGCAGGCGCATAGCGCCCAGCCGTTCCTCGTCGGTCGACGTTCGACCGATTTCAGCGGTCGTTACCAGGTGTTGGTCGAACGCGGTAGGCGATCGCTGCCGTTGCTGTTCGGTATTGCCGCGTCGAATCAAGTCGATGATGCGCGAAAAGACGGTCGGATCCGCCTGTCGAAAGCGATAGATCGACTGCTGCGGATCGCCGACGATCATCAGCTTGTCCGATAGGACCGGCGACGACGGATCCTCGCCGGCAACGCGTGCGATGATGCGCCATTGAAGATCGTTGGTATCCTGAAATTCATCGACCAACAGATAGCGAAAATGGCCGGCCAAGCGCTGGGCGTTGTTCTCTTTCTGCAGAACATGCAGCGTCTTTTCGGCAAGGTAATT
Organism: uncultured Planctomycetota bacterium; assembly: GCA_963718635.1. Taxonomy (GTDB): domain Bacteria; phylum Planctomycetota; class Planctomycetia; order Gemmatales; family Gemmataceae; genus JAIOQJ01. The sequence continues at coordinate 3,025,733 of OY970367.1, forward strand.
GAAGTCGTAGCGATTCTCTTCGTTGCATAACTGGTGGAAGTGACGGCGAGCGACATCGTAGAGCAGAACAAGCTGGCGAGTCAGGTCAAGGCCGTCCGTTGCCACGTTCTCGAAGGACCAGCCGCTCAGCAACGGTAGCCATTCCTCAATCAAAGAGTGCAAAGCCCTAGATCTTGGTCCTTGATTCGTGACAAGGCCTCTGGTTCGCGCTGTACCATTGTTGGTCAGCAGCGTCTTGCGGAGGTTGGCAATTACGTTGAAGATTGAGCCGCTCGTTAGCAAGACTTCATCAAGGCCATCCTTCATGGCCCGTACCGACACTAATTGTTGATCGTTCCTCGGCAGCCCGTTTAATTCTGCCATAACCGCCGCAACGCGCTGTTTCCATGCCGAGGGATTCGCACGAAAGAATTGAAGCGGTTCAGTCAATTGGGGCAAGCGCAACAATTCCAGCACGCGCTCGCAACCTTCCTTCTCGAATAGATCGAGCGCATGGCCGCAAGCGATCGGAGGCGCTGTGCCGTTCAATAGCGTCTTCAGCGCTCTTTCGATTTCATCGCGCCCCTGCGTTCGCAGCCAATTGTGCCAGGCTCGCTGGGTGTCGGCATCGGCGGCGCCGATTTGTTGTTCGAGACGGGTGATCGCCAGATCCAGCAACTCAGTGCGATCGATTCCCTGCAAGATACCGAAGGCCGGGTCGAGATCTTCGATCAACCCTTCGGCAATCGCGCCTTGCAACAGCCGGTGACAAAGAGAATCGATGGTGCCAATCGCGCAGTTCGGCAGCTCGTCCAGTCGCGATTGCCAGTAGACTTGCTCATCCCCTGCAGATTCATTGAAGCACGTCGTCAAGGCATCGCGCAACTTCGATCGGAGTTGCGCGGCCGCTTTGCGCGTGAAGGTGATGGCGACAATCCGTTCGAGCGTCAAAGATCTTTCGCTCTGAAAATCGGCATGCAGAATCTGCACCACGCGTTCGATCAACACGCTCGTCTTACCGCTGCCCGCATTGGCGCGGATGGAAATGCTGCGCGTCCAATCGAGCGCCTGGCGCTGATCGGCATTGAGTCGGTTGAAGAGAACGCCTGCGCCATAAGGCTCCATCTCATTGGAAGCGAGGTTAGCTCCGACGCGCAGCTTTCGAAGTTGCCCTGTTTTCCGCGAAGAATCACACGAGCCTGAAGCGCCAGCGAAGAATTTAGCCGTTCTTCGCTAGCGCTTCAGGCTCGTACATGCGCTTAGCGGCCTCAAATCTCAAAAGTGCGCAACTTCAAAACGCGCAGCCGACCGCTTTCAATTGGCGAGCCGAGCAGCGTAAGCTGCCGGGTGATGATGGAACCCGACTGCTCACGCAGTTCGGCTCGCCTGCGCTCAGCTACGTCGCGCGGCTAACGACTTTTCTACTCGAACAGCTTGCTGACCGATTCGTTCTCGTGGATTCGTTTCATCGCATCCGCGAGTAGCTGATCGACGCTCAGGATCTTGATCTTGTCCAGCTTCTTTTCCGGCGGCAGCGGAATGGAGTCCGTCACCACGACGGACTTGATCGGTGCATCGCGAAATCGTTCCACGGCCGGCCCGCAGAAAACACCGTGCGTCGCGAAGACATGAACTTCCTTCGCGCCATTGGCGACCGCGATCCGCGAAGCGCCCGCAATGCTCCCTGCCGTCGAAATCATGTCGTCGAACATCAGAACGGTCTTGCCTTTCAAACTCGCCCCGATCATGTTCGCCTGTTCGACTTTCGATGGACTTGTCCGCCGCTTATCGACGATGGCCAACTCGCCTCCCAGGCGCTTTTGATAATGCAGAGTCATCTTCACCCGGCCTTCGTCCGGGCTGACAAAGACCGTGTCGTTCATGTCGATCCGCTGATCTCGAATGTAATTGATGAATACGGGGGCGGCCATCAAGTGATCGACGGGAATATCGAAGAACCCTTGAATCTGGGCCGCGTGTAGATCGAGGGCCAACACCCGATGAGCGCCGGCGGCCGTCAGCAGATTCGAAACGAGCTTAGCCGAAATGGGAACGCGACCCTGGTCCTTACGATCCTGTCTCGCGTAGCCGTAATAGGGCAAAACAACCGTGACGCGATTCGGACTCGCGCGCTTGAAAGCATCAAGGATAACCAGCAGTTCCATCAGGTGTTCGTTGACTGGCGGGCACGTTGGCTGCACGATGAAGACGTCGCGGCCACGCACATCTTCTTCAATTCGAATTGATGTTTCGGTATCCGGAAACGACTCGACTTTCAGATTGCCGAGTTGATCGCCGAGGCAACGGGCGATTCGTTCCGCTAAGGGGCGGTTGGATCGGCCGCTGAAAACGCGCAATTTGTTGTGATTCATACTTTCGCTCGGCCGAGGGCTTCGTCCAAGGGTTCCATTGAGCGCCTGCGCCCAGCTTGCACCTGATTCCGGGCCAACAAAACAGTGAGCAGGACATGAGTCATATTAGAAGAATTCATGCGTTCCGAAGTTGAATACCGGAAAGCAACTCAATTCGGGTACGCGAAAGGATTCTGGCGAACGGATTCTTCGCCCTCCCTGCGAACGAAAAAAGAAATTCCTCAAAACAGCGCGCCTAAGCTAGTATGTCGAATTTCCGAAGTGGGCGCTTGTGAGTAACCAAGGCGGAACATCGGGGGGGAAGGTGCGCAAATTCAGGTGTAAGGTCTTGGGTAGCGAGAGTCCGGCCGTTTACACGGGCTTATCGATTGCAGTTTGCAATTATCAATTTGCAATGCGTATTTAAAAGCATTGCAAATTGATAATTGCAAATTGACAATTGCCAATTTAAGGAGCTGGTCGTTCGCCCGACTCGGCAAAGTCCCTTCCGGAAATATTTCCGGAAGGGACTTTCCAATTAATTCGTGGGAAAACGCGCAATGACTTTCCGAATTAACGTGGCACAAGCGTCTCGCTTGTCGACGGAAGGAGACATTCAGAATCTTGTCGATCAATTCGTCGTTAGAGTGATATGGTCGGGGCTTCGGGAAATATTTCTCGAAGCCCCGACCCAACAATCCTGAGCGGAAAACAAACTTCGTTTTTTTGGCTTGATAGTCTCGTCGCGCAGGTTCTGGAAATATTTCCAGAACCTGGAGTGCGAGAAAATCGTGGGAAAACGTTAGACTCCATCCGAGAGCTCAACAATCAAACAGCAGGCGCCTGTCTCGGCTGTTTGCCATCGGCCGGCACGCGGATTACCTCTTTGCAGATCAAACAGGGCACCTCGCGACCGCGGTCGCGTTCTTCGACGAGTTGAAACTTACGGCACTGGGGATTGGGACATTGAACGGCAACTACCATGTGATTACCCGCTTCATGGCGCCGACTCGTGCCGACCGAACTTTAATGTAACGCGACGTTAAAAAACCTGCCAGCGCCTAGAATGAATTATAGGAATCCTGATGCGGAGAACGCGTTCATGCAGATTGTCCTCATTGCCGGAGATGGGATCGGCCCGGAGGTGACGGAATCGAGCAAGCGAGTGGTCGCTGCTGCGGGAGTTCCAATCGAATGGATACCCGCCCCGGCCGGGCTGGAAGCTGCCAAACAATTTGGCGAACCGTTACCCGAAACGACGCTTGACCTTATTCGCAAGCATCGCATCGCACTTAAAGGGCCCTGCACCACGCCCGTCGGCAAAGGCTACCGTTCGATTAACGTCCGTTTACGGCAGGGTCTCGACCTTTATGCGAGCGTGCGCCCCGTGCGCACGCTGCCGGGCGTCAAAGTGCCGTTCGATAATGTCGATGTTGTTGTCGTACGCGAAAACACAGAAGGCCTTTACGCGGGTTTGGAACATGTAGTGGCGCCGGGCATCGTCGAAAGTCTGCGGGTAATCACCCGCCCGGCGGCCGAACGCATCGTCCGTTTTGCCTTCGAGCTGGCTCGGCAGCAAAGCCGGCATCTCGTCACCTTCTGCCACAAGGCCGACGTGATGAAGATGAGCGATGGCCTTTTCCTCAAATGTGCCCGCGAGGTAGCGGATGAATTTCCGTTCATTCGCTTCGAAGAGAAACTGATCGACAACGTCTGCATGGAACTGGTGCTCGATCCATCGCGATTCGATGTTTTGGTGATGGAAAACCTGTTCGGCGACGTGATTTCCGACTTGTGCGCCGGTCTCGTTGGAGGGCTTGGCCTGGTGCCGGGGGCTAATCTGGGCAGTCGCTATGCCGTGTTTGAAGCGGTTCACGGCAGCGCGCCGGACATAGCCGGCAAAGGCTTGGCGAATCCCATCGCCTGTCTGCGCTCAGCGGCTCTGTTGCTCGACCATATCGGTTACCGCGAAGCAGGCCGGCGCATCGAATCGGCTGTCTGCAAAACGCTGCAAGATGGCATTGGATTAACTCGCGACCTCGGCGGCGAAGGCACCACGGCAACTATCGAGCGGGCGATCATCGACAACCTTTAAGGCGGACGTTTCATGCGGAAGGTCGTTTTCATCCAGGGAGGCGGCGTCGGCTATGATCAGGAACGATCATTGCGCCGGGTGCTCGCGGCGGCCGAAGTGGAAATAGATTGGCTTTCTTTCCCGGCGGGGTGGGCCGCCCAGTCGCAAGGGTTGCCCGCACTGCCGGACGAATTGTTGACGGCCGTGCGGGATGTCGGCGTTGCCCTCAAAACGAAATTACTTCCAGTGCCCGGTGGAGCGCCGACGAACGAGAATGTCCAGTTGCGCAAAGCGCTTGGGCTTTATGCCTCGGTACGGCCCATCCACAATTTGGCGGGCGTGCCCAGCCGTTTCCCGGCCATCAACTTCCTGCTAGTTCGCGAGATCACCGAAGATCTCTATGCCACCAGCGAACACGAAATCGTTCCGGGGGTCGTCCAGAGTTTCAAAATTGTGACGGAGATAGCCTGCATGCGCTTTTTCCGTTTCACCTTTGAATTGGCAGTTGCGAATGGTCGCAAGGTAATTCACTGCATCCACAAGGCAAACATCTTGAAACTGGCCGACGGCTTATACCTCGACTGTTTCCGAAAGGTTGCCAAGGAATTTCCCGCCATTGAGCCCAAAGAGATGATCGTCGACAATTGCTGTATGCAGATGGTCAGCAGGCCAGGCCAGTTTGACGTAGTTGCGGCAGGGAATCTTTATGGAGACCTGCTCAGCGATCTCGGCGCCGGGCTTGTCGGCGGCATAAGTTCGACATCAGCCATCAACCACGGCGATGGTATCCGCGTCTATGACGCCATCCACGGGGGCACGCGCGAAACGATCGGGGCGGATCGCGCCAATCCTTTGCCCCTGATAATGCCGGCCATCGAGATGCTTAAAGATTTCGGCCAGAAAGAACCGGCACAACGAATCTTCGGGGCAATCGAGCAAGTGTTGCTAGAAGGACGCGTACGAACGTCGGATTTGGGTGGCAGGGCGGGCACAGCCGAGTTTACCGATGCCATCGTGCAGGCATGTTTGCGGTGAGCGCTCGCTGCACGGAATTGTTCCTAACGCAGTGTTCATTCTAACGGGATGCCCACATCTTCGAGTGTGCTCGCGTTTACGAAATTACCCAACCATCTATCGAGCAACCGAAGTTGTTTCGTTTGCCGTATTTTGGATTTCACGGATAGAGTCGCTTCACGGCCAAACTTCTTGCGCAGCAATAAGATCAATGCATCTTGCTTGCTTGTGAGCCCGCCGATTTGTTTGCCTTCTTCGCGAATAGAGTCCGCGATAGTTTGCCCAGCCATCTGTGCTTCCTTTCGAACCTCCGCCGAGCGCACCGAACGAGTTAGATCATGCGTCAAGTCGGGGCGTTCTTCCGGTATTCTGAAATGATACACCAAAGCTTGCAGGTAAGCCAGCAACTCTCGAAGACGATGCTTATCGCTCGTGACCCGGTCTTGGATTGTTTCCACTGTAGTAGTCAAAAGCTGTTGAAAACGCGTGAATTCGGCGTGACGATTTTGAAGTACGTGAAATACATTGCCTAGAGCTCCGCCAGCCTGCATTAATTGCTGGGGATCCTCGCTTGGTAAACTAAGAAACAAAATCTCGTTCAGTGGAATGAATTGCGCAAACGCTTTGCCCGCTTTAACGACATCGCGGAAAGGGGTTGGAGTCTTCCATGGACGTTCCCCCGTATATATCGCGACTGGAATTACTGCTTCATACTCCAAACCTTGCAGCGAAGAATGCTTCTCGCGCCAACGGCGTTCCTGCAGACGATATGCATCCATCGCGTAACCAAGTGAACGCGGCACGATGAGTCGTTGATGGGTTGAGAGATGCTCGATCAGTAAATAGAGCTCGACCCATTCTTTCGGATGACCAGGGATATTGCAAGGCAAGCGAATGAGCAAGTCAGTAATGCCATGGCTGAAATCGCTGCGGATGAGGGTTTCCGGCTCGATGGTTCGTTTGCTGCAATCGAAGCGATGTTCTGCAAAGAGCGTTGGATCGCGGAAGGCGAGAATTCGAAACAAATCTTCGAGATTGCCTGCATTATGCAGCAGAAACTTTACGCCGTTCTCGGCGAAATTGTAGAGCAGGAGTTCGGAAACGCCCTGTTTGTTCGCCATCTTCAGCTAACCCGCGATGCCGACGACATCTTGCGATTGCGCGACGAGATGAAGCCCGTGTCGGCTGCCGATGCGGGAAATGGCAAAATCGATCGCGAATCTTCTGCTTCCTGCTCCAGCGCCACGGGCATGGGCAGCTCGCGATCGCTATCCACCGGATAGCCGTAATGCCGCATGACATCTCCCCAGCGCTCGGAGATTTGCCGTCGTTGTTCATCGGAAATGGCAAAGCGATTCGTTTCGTAATTTGAATTATTCTGAAGGTAAGTCGCAAGGTTCGGCTTTAGCCTCTTGAAGCCGCGAAGCTCGAGTTTCTTATAGAGCGTCTCCATCTGACCCATCGGATCCTGAACCAGGTCCTCGTATCGCAGCTCGTGGAAGCGCGAGGGGGCCACCTTCTTCTTGCCTTCTTCCAGTTTTGCGTACAACTGCGGCAACGTGCGCAACACTTGCTCCTCGATGCCCTGGTGCTTGGGAATTTGCAGGCCATGCTTGTCGGCCAGCGCTTTCCACAATTTGACGGTCGACGGGAATACGTCGTAAGGATTGCGGACAATGTGAACGAAGCGAGCGTCCGGGAACATTTTGAGCAGCGTTTCGATGCGACATGTGTGCGGCGGCGATTTCAACACGAGACGCCGGCTATCTTTGAACGTGAGCATCTGCAGGAAGTGATGAAACGTCTTCTTCCATTCCCGCAATTGGCGGGGAGTAAGGCCGGATAAATCGAGCGACCCAGGCGCGATGCTCGGCCCATTTGGAAAAGCAATGTCGAGATAAGGAGAGGGCTGCCCCAGCATGCAGAGCGCAAACTCATCTTCCTGAGGAAGATCCCACCCCATCCGCATGTTGTCCATCGGCCGACGTTCGGGGAGAATGAGCCGAAACAACTTCTTGAAGAGCTTTTCCGTCAGCAAAAAATCGGTGGGCGACAGACACTGATAGGTGTTCGGGAAGTTGTGCTGTTCATCGAGGATCATCAACTCGTGCAACAGCGTGGTTCCCGTGCGCCAATGGCCGAGGATGAAGATCGGCGCCTTCTCGATTTTGGTCGCGGCAATTTGCTTGCGATAGAGCGCGTTCTGCACGCACTTCAAGACCGAGTTGCTGAAGGTAATGGCGGAAGCGCACACGCCGATGTGGGCGTGAGGCAGGCTGAAGCGAAATCCGCCCTGATACATGATCCGCAGCCAGGCAAAGAAATCGCAACCGATCCACATCCGAGGCGCCCATTGCCGTTCGTTACCTCTCGCTGATTTGCTGCTCGGATTGGATTCCATTGCTTGGCCTGTTCCTCTCTTGCCCAATTCGCAAGGAAACGGCGAATCGGCCAGTGGGTAGGATTGTCAAATGCGATTAAGAATAAGACGTCGCGAGTCGTCTTACCTTACATCGGCAAATATGTGCAAAAACAATTCCAAAAATAGCGATGCCGAGAACCGTAGGTGTCGATATAGTGAAGAGAAGAGAGATGTGTCTTGAACGTGTCTCTTTCAATGGATCGCGGCGTGGAGCAGCCCGGTTAGCTCGCCAGGCTCATAACCTGGAGGTCACAGGTTCAAATCCTGTCGCCGCAATAGGAAACCCCGGTGATTTCACCGGGGTTTTTCAATTTCTCAACTCGTCTCATTTTTTCTGCGTCGCCCACCATTCTTTCCAGCTCGCCATCGCTTTTTGCTTCTCTTCGCGGTTAGCGTTCGGCAATGGACCAAAGTTTTTGCCAGTAATTTGCTCAAGGCTGCCGTGCGCCGCTTCGACCACAAGCAACTCCGGATCGCCAAGCAGTGCAATAAGATCGGGTGCAAACTGTTTCTCTTCCTTACGGCCGCACCCTTCGGCGGCTGCGCGTCGCACTTCGAGATTCTCGTCTTTCAACATGTCGCGCAACGTGACCGCCGTCATGCGTGCCAACCGACGGCCCAACGCTTCCCGGATCTCCATTTGGAATTGGCCACTCGCTTGCTTGGCAGCCCGAGCCAGCGCTTCGGTATAAACGCTTCCTCGGCTGTCGCGCAAGCGGACGATGGCATCACTGCGTTCGGCAGCGGGCGCTTGCAGAACGGTTTTGCAAAGGCGAGCCGCTTCGGCTTCGAAATCTTCGACCTCGGCACGCTGCGGCGGTTGCTTTGCTTCGACGGGTGGTTGCGCTGGCGGCTTGTCTTTCGGTTGCATGGCCACTCGTTCGGGCAGGACTTTAGACAAGTCGCCGCCGCCGCGCAACGTTGCGATTCCGGGATCCTGAAACTTGCCCTTCAGCGTCATCGACAAATCGCGGGCGACGTTGGCCCGGCTCAAAAACAGCAGCGCGAAGCAGGTGCTTAACTCCTCCGTACCGCCGGGATAATGTTGGCCCGCCCAACTTCCGTTGTCGTTCTGGGAATCGACCAGGGCGTCGCTGCCCCAAGTATACCAATCGTGCTTGCCGATCGTTTCAAGGCCGTAGATTACGCCGACTCGCTCGAGCGACCAGAGAAAATAAAGGTTCGTGTTCAACGTATCGGGATCGAAACGCTTCTTCCGTTTGCCTTGTTTGGGGCGGGGTTGAGCGACATCGCCCATCGCCTCGCCGATGAAGGCGCCGAGGGATTTCAGCCCGTTCTTGATGACGGCATCTTCAGCCGGGACAGCCCCTTGCTTCCTGACAGCTCCCTTGTCGAGCTTGTTTTGAAGGGCGCTCTGCGCGCCCCCGTTGCGATCGCCAGGCCAATTAAACCGGCGCAGGTCATTGAGGCCGTCGAGCCACTGCCCACGAAGTACCCCCAACCCCCATCATCGTTCGGCCTACCTCGAAAGCGCTGGTCGAGTTGTGCGAACGCCTTGTCGCAGACGACGCCGTGCTTGCGGGCACACCATAGGCCGAGAATGGCAAATTGCGTGTTGGAGTTATCGCCGCCGTGACCCTGGTTGGCATTCATGCCGTCGTGGATGTTGTTCAACTTCGCCCACTGAAACACCGCCGGATGAATGTTGACTTTCGCCGGCTTTTCTTTGATGATCGGCTTGGACGTCGACTCTTCTTTTTTAACGGGGATCGTCGGGAAGTCGGGACGATCGACCACCATCGGCGTCCCGTCTTTTTTTGCAGGCTGAGCCGCCACCAATTTGGCTTGCCCGCCGAACACTGCCTTGAGTTTGTTTTCATCTTCAACGGTGAGTGAATAGCCGCAGTCGTAAGTCCAACCTCCGCCGCCAGTCTGGCCCCCGAGCAAGCGCACGCCGAGCAACTGGATGATCGGCTCGTCCGCCTCTTTGCCGAGTCGATCGAGAAACATAATGGTCAGTGAAGTTTCATACGTGGCCGTCATTCCCAAGGCATTGGCGCGCACATACTTGGTGATCGCGGCTAGGCTGGGATCCGTGTCGACTACACCGGCTTCCAGCATGGCAAGCCCGGCCAGCGTTGCCGAGCCCATGCCATTGCCGCCGCCGTGATAGTTCGGACCTTGTTGATGTGTCCCCTTGAGGTAATTGACCCCTTTATCGATCGCTTTGCGGATAGGATCGGCATCCGCTGCGCCCGCATGATCGAAGGCGGCAGTGCTAAGCGCAACAGTCAGAAAGGAGACTAGCCAAATACGCATGGGAGCAACCTCCGCAGCTGACGGCCGAGTATGTGAACACCGGCCCTGATGAGAAGCGATCGATGTGTTATCTCTTTAAACATAGCAAACGGGCTAGCGTTGGCGCAATCCAAATTTTTGGCTGTTCAGGCATCTGACAGGATTAACAGGATGTACAGGACAAGAAGGGGTAAACCCATCCTGTAAACCCTATCCACCTTGTCGATAAAACTTCCTTCTGCTGACCGGCTCTGGCGAATCATTAGCTTCAGCGACCAGACAGGATTAACAGGAGGTACAGGATAAGAAGCGATGAACCCCATCCTGTAAATCCTGTTTATCTTGTCGAGAATTTTCAGAGATTAGACAGGATTAACAGGATGTACAGGACGAAAGCGATGAAGCCATCCTGTAAATCGTGTTCATCCTGTCGAACAAACTTCCTATGCAAGCGGCAAAATTCCTTTAAACACCTTCGATCTTCAGCGCACCACCACTTCGATTGGTATTACATGCGAGATCAGGTAATTGCGGCGATCGATGTCTCTTTCCATCGGCTGAGTTTTTCCGTCCGCATCGGTAGCGCGAGCCAACAGTTTTACCGGGCCGCGTTCTTTTGAGACCTGCCAGAAATACTCCCAGAGCGTCCAAACAAGGGGCTTCGGTTCGTCGAGCAGTTTGGCCGCGGCCCAAGTCTTGCCGCCATCGGTGCTAACCTCCACTTTCGCGATGGCCGACTCTCCTGCCCAGGCGGCCCCGAAGATGCGATACGGCTTGCCGGCTTCGATTGGCTCGTGGGCTACCGGCCGGGCAATGGCCGACTTGACCTCAATCTTCGTGATCGGCACAAGTGTTGGCAGGCCTTCTTTCCGTTCAAAGTAAGCGTAGTCCAACGTTTGGAAAAAGCCGCCGAACTGATTTTCCGTCACGATGATTCGCGACAGCCATTTGACCGAAGCCATACCGTACCAGCCGCCGACGAAAGCGCCAACGGAAAGCCGTGGGAAGTGGAAAGGTCCGCCCCGTTCATTTTGTACGCAAGCAATACCGCCGGATCTTTGGCTTTGCCGATTGGCAAACTACGAGCAAAATGAATCGCCCCAGGAGATTTCGGATCGCTATTGATCTGCCCTTTGTCGGAACCTTCCAGAATGACTTCGACCGCACTCTCTTTGAGTCCTGCCTTGTCGAGAATCGCCGCCAGCGGCACGCCAATCCATTCTGCATTGCCGATTGCCCCTTGCGACCATTGCACCCCGTTGGCGGGAGGCGTCAAGTAGACGCGGCCGTTACCCGCGCATTCGAGCGTCGCCGTCAGCTTGCTCGACTTCATTTTCAACAGTTCATTGTAAGTCAGTGAAAGCGGTTGCTTGACGGCGCCTTCAACAGTCAGCCTCCATTTATCGATGTCAATTTTCGGGATGGGAAAGTGATTTCGAACATAGAACTGCTCAGCGGGCGTGATCGGAGTCTTTAGCGCAGCGAAGGGAAACTCGAGGTTTTCGGGTTCGGACATGCGTGTGATCATGCCCGGAAATTCGACCTTGGCCGGCTCATCCGCGAAAAGTGCGTGAGTAAAGCCCGCCGCAAAAAACGACGCACTGCTGCGAAGGACAAAACCGCGACGGGTAAGAGACATGATGGATTTTCACCTTAGTTGCAACTTACAGATCATTTACCAACCTAAACCCTTGCTTGTCGTTTTGACGCGCACCAGGTTCTTATCCGCGGTGATGTAGAGGGTTGAGCCATCGTCGCCCCAGCCGCAGTTGGCGGTTGCTACGCCGGTGGCGAGCATACCCAGGTATTTGCCATCTTTATTGATGACGAACACGCCACCCGGGCCGGTCGCCCAGATGTTGCCGGCTTTGTCCACTTTCATGCCATCGGGCAACCCGAGCTTTAACTTCATGAGCCAGTCCATGGAATCGAAAAAGAGCGTTCCTTTGCCGAGCGTGCCATCTTCTTTAACCGGGAATTGCATCCAGATGGGCTTAAGCGGGTCGGAGTTGGCGACGTAGAGCGTTTTCTCATCGGGTGAAAGCGCAATGCCGTTTGGCCGCGACATTTCGTCAGTGAGCAGCGTTAGATCGCCGTTGGGTTTCAGGCGATAAACACCCTGGAAAGCGAGTTCTTTTCCCGGATCGTCCATCTGCTTGGGCAACCCATAGGGCGGATCGGTAAAGTAAAGATCGCCGTTCGAGTGCAGCACCAGATCGTTCGGGCTATTCAGTCGTTTGCCCTGGTACTTGTCCACCAGTGTTTTGAATTCGCCGGGCTTCTTCAGATCCATCGAAGCAATACGGCGATCACCATGTTGGCAGAGGATCAGACGCCCTTCTTTATCGAGGATCAACCCGTTGCTGCCCGGTTCTTTTCCGGTAAACGGCTTGGTGCCGGTATAGCCGCTCGGATGCAAAAACTCCTTCAGGCCATCCGCTTCATTCCAACGCCAGATCTTGTTCGGAGGGATGTCCGAGAAGAGCAAAGCCTTATCCCCTTTGACCCAGACGGGTCCCTCGGCCCAGGCGAACTTATTCGCGGCCAACACTTCAATTATCGCATCTTTGGGAACCAGCTTATCGAAGTCCGGGTCGGCCCGTTCGATCGTGCCAAGCGTCTTCGGCTCAGCGCCGGCCAGCGACGCCATCAACAGCATGAGCGATGCGCCAAGGTATTCAATACGGTAAGCGCGGACCATAAGGCCTATCCTCCACAGGGAAGTGTGCGGATGAAATTCGGAGCAAGTTCCGTGGTCCCTATCGTATCGCTTGCCATTTCGTACTCAAGCGAATTTTGCACGATTCGTCGGCTTCCCACTTCGTTTGCGATTTGCTATCATTGCGCCAATGGCGTCTTCAACCGAATTGAAACTTCGCGTTCGCCGCATCCGCCGTGCGCTGGCCAAACTCTATCCGGATGCCGTCTGCGCTCTCCATCACGATGGCCCCTTGCAACTGCTGATCGCCACCATTCTGTCCGCGCAATGCACCGACGTTCGCGTCAACCTTGTCACACCCGCTCTCTTTGCACGCTATCAAACGGCCATTGATTATGCCGAGGCCGAGACCAGCGAACTCGAAAAGCTGATTCAATCGGCCGGCTTTTTTCGCAACAAGGCAAAGAGCATCAAAGCCTGCTGCCGTGCCCTGGCGGAGCAATACGATGGCCAAGTCCCTCAGAAACTGGACGATCTCGTGCAGTTGCCCGGCGTGGGGCGTAAGACCGCCAACGTCGTACTGGGCAACTCGTTCGATGTGCCGGGCATCACGGTCGATACACACGTCGGCCGACTAAGCCGTCGCTGGGCACTCACCTTGCACGACGACCCGGTCAAAGTCGAGCGCGATCTGATGTTGTTGATTCCCAAGAAAGAATGGACCCTGTTCAGCCATCGCACCATTTTCCACGGCCGACAAATCTGCCACGCCCAGAGACCCAAATGCGACGCTTGCTTCATGGCGGCCTTCTGTCCCAAAGTAGGGGTCGTAAGTGCCTCTCATTAGGAGGACGCCTTCGGGAAATATTTCCCACTTATTAACCGATAGCCTTTCCCCGTTTTCGAACTACTTACCAAAGCCGCGCCGTTAGAAAGCGGAGTACTAACCACTTCCAAACGGTCGCGGCTCTGACCGCGCCGCGTGTTTTCCACGATTTTCTCGCAAAACCTTCGGGAAATATTTTCCGAGGCGTATTCCACATCGTGGGGGTTGAAGCACAGGCTTTGCTCAGCGGGGCGATTCGGCTCACAGCATCGCCGTGCAAGGCGAGCATCCCCGCCTCGGCTGACGCTCGGCGTTGCATACGGCACTTACCAGTTTAGGCGCGCTGAGAATGGAAACGACTTTTTCGTGCGGAGCGCAACGAAAGCCAAATCGGGCGAAAAGTACTTAGCTCTCTTACTAACGTAAGAAGCGAAGCAGCACACTCGACCGACACAGGCTTGCATACCAGACGCGAAGAACGGTTATCGACTCCACCAATCCCCTTAGGGCAGCACGAAATCGAAGAACGTTTGCGTAAGGGGCTGCGGGGTGCGAGGATCGCCGACCGCGTCGGCTAAGGCGAGACGCAGGTCGGCGTATGAGCCAAATCGGTCTTCGGGCTTTTTGGCCAGCATACGCATTACGACATCTGCGCAACGCTCGGATAAATCGGGCACATACTCGCGTGGCGACGTGGGCATGTGGCGTAGGTGCTTCATGATCACTTCCATCGTCGATCGACCGGGGAAAGGGAGCGCTCCGGTAAGAGCGTGATAAAAGGTGGCGCCGAGCGAATAGATATCCGCGCGGAAGTCGGCCGATAGGGGATCGCTGGCCTGCTCCGGCGCCAGGTAGGCGGCTGTACCCGCGGGAGCATAACTTTTTTTGAGGGGAGGCGAGCCGGGCTTCTTCGCATTCGGAACGATCGCCAGACCGAGGTCGGCCACTTTCGCATGGCCATCCTTGCCCAGCAACAGATTGCCCGGCTTCACGTCGCGATGGACAATGCCGTACTTCTGCGCTTCGGCCAAACCTTCGACTGCCTGCCGAATAATGTCGCATGCGAAGCGGGGCGGGATGCGACCCTTCTGCCGAATCAAATCTGCAAGCGTTCCACCGGGCACAAGTTCCAAAACGAGATAACGAACCGGACCTTCGTCCTCGAAATCCCAAAGGCGGACAATGTTGGGGTGGTTGAGCCTTGCGAGCAACACAGCCTCCGATTTTAATCTCTCCAGCAAGTGCGGCGAGTCTTCGAGCGAACTCTGTTTGAGAATCTTTACCGCCACCGAAAATTCGAGAGTTCGATGACGCCCGCGGTAGACGTAGCTGGTGGCGCCCTCCCCTATCTCCCCGACAAGTTCGTACTTGCCGAGCAGATCTCCTATTTGCACCTCGTGGGCCGAACACGCTGGTTCATGTCGCCGAACCGGGCTTGGTGCCTCAACTGCCGGTGGACGAATCCATTGCGGGGGGATCTCTCGGTAAATATGTCTTGCCAAGCAACCAGGGAGTTTCATGAACGGCCAACTTCGCAAAAAGCGGCAAATCCGTTTTGAGCCGGCAGGGGAGGTTGTGAGTCGACACGTGAAGTATGCAACGTTTATCGCAACAACTCGGACGCGATTTCTTTTTCTCTTGAGAATATTTCCGCTGGGGGTACAGAGATTTGGGGAGAGTGGAAAGAAGGCGGCATTCCGCATTTTCTTTCGCATCGTTCGCTTCCCGTTTGCTACACTAAACCCCGAAATCTCTTCTATTACCAGCTAAGGAATTACCGGTATGGGACTACCTTCCATCGCGGCCTGCGAACGGCACGGGCGTCTACTCGCCATTTGTGCGCTCGTGGCGCTCGCAGTGCCAACGGCGGCGACAGCGCAGCCACAACTCGACGCCGAAATCTTGAAACTGACGAAGTCTGCGACCGTTCATCTGACAGTGAAATTGACCGACGGCAAGACCTTTCAAGGAAGCGGCTTTTTCACCGAGCAGCCGGGCGTGATCATCACCAACGCGCACGTGCTTGGCATGATGGATGCTGACAGCCGTAAGCCGTCGCAGGTCGAAGTCACCATTAACGGAGGAACTCCGGCGAGCCGTTCGGTGGCGGGACGGGTGCTAGGAGTTGATCGGGGAACCGATCTGGCTTTGGTGCGTATTGAAGGGAAGGAACTGCCGGCTGCATTGAAATTGGGCACCGCCGCCAATCTGGCGGAGACGGAAACAGTCTTCGTTTTCGGCTATCCATTCGGCAAAGAACTGGGCAAAGCGGTCACCATCAGCAAGTCGTCCGTATCGAGTTTGCGCAGGTCGAAGAGCGAGCGCATCGAGCGCGTGCAGCTCGAAGGCGGCCTTAATCCAGGCAATTCGGGAGGCCCGGTTGTCGATTCCAAAGGCAATGTGGTGGGCGTATCCGTTAGCAAGGTGGGCAACTCGCAGATCGGCTTTGCCATCCCCGCCGAGGACGTTGCTCGATTTCTAAACGGGCGACTGATTACCTCGCACTACGAGACGCCATACCGCGAAGACGGCAAGGTGATTCTGCCGATGCGGTTGGAAATGGTCGATCCTCTAGGACGCATCAAGAAAGCCTCGATCGAAATTTGGACGGGCAACCCGGGCCCATCGCGTCTGTCGGGCAATAAGCAGCCCGCCCCTTTGCCGGGCGATTCTGCAATTATCACGAACGAGATGCCATACGATCCGAAAACGCAGTCGGTGTCGCTGGACGTAGCGCTGCCTCCTTTGCCGGATGCGAAGCAGGTTTACTATTATCGCCCCGTTATCACCAATGGCCTAAATGACACACGCTGGGTGGCGGGCCTTCCAGTCAGGCTGCGCCACGCCGGTCGATCGCGTGCCGATCGAATTGAAGTATGCGCCGCCGGAAAAACAGACGGCGGAAATGGTAAGCCTGGGCAGCTTCCGGATTCGCGATGCCGCCGGCGACGAACACGTGTTGGCCGTCGATTTCAAGACCGCGATTACAGAAACGTTTCGAGCGAAAGAGAGCCGTTTTATCCCGATGCGGATGAGCTACGACCGCTTTTTCCTCACCATCAAGCGAGATGAGAAACCGCTGCCGAACATGGAAGACTACCTGAAAATGCTACGCGACGTTCAATTGCTTGCTGCTGAAATCGAAATGGATCTGGATGGCAGCATGGGTCGTTCCAAGGAAGACCTTTCGCGCGTGCCCAAGTTGACTCGTAGCTTTCTGGGCGACATGAGCGACCAAGTGTTGCAGTCGCTGGAAGTAATGACCGTGCCGTTGCCCTCAAAGAAATTGCAGCCGAAAGAGACTTGGAAAGCTCAACGCAATTTCATGGTAGGCAATGCCTTCTTTGTCGTGCCCGCCTCGGTGGACATTGTTTATACCTATATCGGCGTCCAGAAAGAGAAAGGCCTGCCGAACGGGCGTGACTGCGCCGTGATCGGCATCGAAGGCGATGTGCGCCCGCGCCGCGGTTCCGGCGATCCCGATATCGGCGGCACGCTCCGCTGTCTGGCTTATGTCGCTCTCGATACGGGTGAGGTGATTCAAGCCAATGCGAACGTGAAGGCGGAATTGGACATCGGCACAGGCAAGACCGCTTCGAAAGTAATTGCGACGATGGGCGTCAACATTCTGCGCCGCGCCGGCGCCCACAGTTGTGAAGAAGGAGGGGCCCACGACCGATCCGAAGGTCGATTCACCGAAGACCGATCCGGATGGGAAGAACAAAGTCACGCGCATCGTCGGCGGCTTACGCGATCCGGCCAACGAAGAGGCAGCCGAAGAAGGCGGCTTGCTAGTCGGCATTGAAGTTGGCCTCGGGAAATTCGGCAAGAACGATGTCGTTCGCGCGTTCCGACCGGTATTTCGAAAAGACGACAAAGAAACTCTTGGCACGCAGCGTGGCATCGAGTTGGCCAACGTGGTGAAGGCAGTGGCCAAACCCGGTTACGCGGTCGGCGCCGTGACTTTGAAGGCGGGGTTGACGGTCGATGGCATGTCCATCACGTTCATGAAAGTCGTCAACGGTCAGCTCGATACGAAGGATTCCTACGAGAGCGATTGGATCGGCGGCAAAGGCGGCCTAGCGCCCGTGAAGCTCGGCGGCGACGGCACGCCGATCGTGGGCGTTTCTATCAAAACGAACGCCGCCAACCGCAACGCAACGGGGCTTGGATTAATGATGAAGAAGTGAAGTGGCGGGAGACTTCGATCTCAGCATTTCTGCGAGCCGGGAGAGTCAGCGATCGAAGAAAGCAGTGTAAGCTGCTTTTCAGGTGGCTCACTCTCCCGCTTCCGCAAATCCGTTGGCGAACTCTGCTACCGAAAGTCACTTTGAAACGCTGTTTTTTCTTGATGCGTTCCCGGTGATTTGATTCAATTGACTTTGCCCAGCCGACTGCTTCCGGAGTGATTCGGCGACACTCGGCTTTTTCGCTTTCTTTTCCGAGCACTTCGATGGATAGTCTGCCTGTCTCGCAGATCGATCATGTGTCGCTGATTATCACGGAGATCGAGCGCAGCCGTCATTTTTACAGCAAGATCTTAGGGCTGCGTGAGATGCCGAAGCCGAAATCGTTCAACTTCATCGCGCTCTGGTTTGTCGTCGGCAATCAACAGCTACATCTGCTGCAAAAACCCCAGGCGGATACCCGCAGCCCGCGCCATTTTGCGCTGCGCGTGCCGAACGCTGAAGCCGCCCGACAATATTTCCGGCGGCGGCAGATCGTGCTGGAAGAGACAACCAGGATCGATCATTGCGATCGTTTTTTCGTCTACGACCCCGATGGCAATCGCATCGAAATCATCGAATGGCAACAACCGTACGACCCGGCCCAGAGCGGCGCAGCCAAATTCGACTGAAAGTGCTGACCATTACGGGATGCGCAAAATACGGCAGGTTTCTTCGTACGATGCTTCCAGTTCGAGTGGGATGCTTAAGTCTTCGGCCAGCCATAAAGGCAATGTCGGCAGCGGTTCGCCCAATACGAGCGGATAAGCCCAGGTCTCAAGGTTCGCACTGCTCCCGTGGGAAGCCCATCGGCTGGCAACCGCATAGAGAGGAGATGGCTCAGTGCCCAAAGACGGATCGGATTGGCCAAGGTTATCCAATAGTTCGGCATAGAAATTGAAGCCGCGCGTGGTAACCAGATCGATAATACAGACCGAAACCGATTCGCGCAACAGAGCAGCGCACTTGCCGACAAATGCCCGGCGGTGGTCGGGCCGATCTTTATTGGCCGGGCTCACGATCTGGACGGCGGCCACCAAACGGCGGTTCCGTTTCGTGTCGTACACGAGCACCTCGTATTCATCCTGCTCCGGTAACTCGGTTGAAACGGTAAAGGTTGGCTTGGTGGGCGACCAGACTAAAGTCGCTGTGCCGCCTTTCCCGTTATCTGAAGTTGGAGAGACTGCGAAAGTGTCATCGCGTTCGAAAGTACCGACGTCAACTTCGACAGCTGAGCCCCAATGAATATGCGGGCCTGCGACGTAACGTTGAGGCAATTGGCTTTGCAGCGATTGAACAATCATCGCGGGCCACGCGCCGTGAAAACTATCCCAGGAGGTCCAGTTGTCCAGTGGTGGCCGGAAGTGATCTCGAAGCGGCATGGAGCACTCTTGTTTAATTAACAACCGCTTGTTTCAGAAACCAAGGCGCCGTTACTTTTCGATTCTCAGGTAGCGGACCCAGTCGTTGGCTTCCAACGCGAGCGCGCCGACCGCCGTGTCATCATCGGTGTAAAGCGCCAAGCCGATCAAATAAGGCTTTCCGCGAATCTTGGCGAGGCCTGCCATGCGAATCCAAGGCGAATCATCGCCGTCCGCATCCGGGGATTCAACGAGCCGAAAGAAGGTCGGCGTGAAACCTTTGGCGCTGAGTTGCGGCGGCCAGGTGCGGATGCGTGGTTTGTCCGCTTCGATGCATTGCGCCAGGCCGCGCGTCAGGCTGTCGAATAGTGCGGGAACTTGATCGACGTCGATTGCTTCGTGTTGCGTACCTGTCGGCGCAACCACGATAAGACGTAACCGCGCGGGCACTCCTTCAACCCAGAGACGCGGACCGCGCCGCAGCGGCGGAGGATCGGGATAGTCGGCCAGATTCTCTTGGAGATTCGCCTGCTTCTTAACCCGGCCTTTGCGCTTTCCACCTGTAAAAAGCGACTTGAGAAAATAAAGAACGACAACGAGAACGAGCAGGGCCGCGCCGCCGGCCATCAACGATTGCCGTAGATCGAGATCAAACATCGAGAAACCTTGGGAAACAATAAGTTTGCAGGTTTGAATCCAACGCGAATTGGACATTCATGGATGCAGGTTAGGTGCGACATGTCCTTCGTCGAAAATTTCGTCGCCGATGGAACGACGTATCTCGCGGATGTCGCGTTGTCGGCTTGCATCGGTCTGCAACGTTTCTGCCATCTCCCACCACTCCTTTCGTTCGTTACGCATCAGGGCGCCATCAATTCGTCCCACGAATTCGCATCAAGCACATTCAGATTGATTTGCTCTAAACGGTAGCTATCGTCGATGGCGTTCAACTTGTCTTCGACGCTTTCAAGTGGCGGCACACCGAATCGCTTCTTGCCTAAGAGCAAGATGGAACTGCGAAGCGCTTCCACTCGCCCTTCCACTCGCCCTTCTACTCGCCCTTTCGCCAGTCCTTTGGCTAGCCCTTCGACATGTCCTTCGTCGAAGATTTCGTCGCCGATGGAACGACGTATCTCGCGGATGTCGCGTTGTCGGCTTGCATCGGTCTGCATCGTTTCCGCCATCTCCCACCACTCCTTTCGTTCGTTGGGCGGTCGTCGCCACGATGCCCACGTGATCAACAGCCGCAACAGATCGTACCAGCGCACTTTGTCTTTGCCGTGCAATTCGTCCAACTGCTGGAGCGCGTTGCGGAACGCCGACTCGAACTCCGCTTTCTCCGCCCCTTCCAATCTTATCACGGCCAGCACCTGGAGAAATGCCTCTTCGCTGTTCAGCAGCGTTCTCGAATCGTGCTTGGCCAGTTCCCAGAAGATCGGTTCCCAGGCTGGCATCAGCTTCAACAGCGCTTCGGGTGCATCAATGAGGTCGGTCAGTCTCTTCGAAGTAGTCCATGGCCTGGCGCCGGTGTGTAAAACGATGGGCACGATGGGAGTCAACTGCAACGCCGAACGTGGAGGCGCCGCCTTCTCCCATTCTTTCCACTGGCGTTCCCAATAAAAGGCCGCGTAGAGGAATGTCCGCAACGGCATGCGCGGATCGGGCGTCGACTGGTGCTCCAACAAGATGCAAATGAGGATCGTCTGCTCGCGGTCACCGCGGCGAAACGGGATTTCACAAAGAATGTCCGCCTCCCGGCCACGCCAATCGTCCATCAGGTGTTCCCGAGGCAGAATGCGGACACGCTCGAAGTCGAGATTGGCGGCGATCTCCGGAATCGCCTCCAGCAGAAAGCCGCGCAAGTTGGCGGCATTCGCTAGCGAATCGCGTATGGCGCGGTCCGCGAAATCGCGGAGTGGAACATCGTCGTCACCGACCATTGAGTACCCTTTAGCAACGTCGCAGGCGTTAAGAATTTCTCGCATTTACTGAATCTTCAACCCGCGCACCCATTCCGCTTCGTGGGCGATCTCTTCGTCCGATAAACCGCTGTTGCGATGGATTTCGGTTCGTGCCATCCGACCGCTGGTCATGTCGAGCGCCATTACATCGACCAGGCCATTGCTCTGCACTTCGCAACGAACTTGGATCGGTGAACCTTTTACGAGGTTGCCGGGCAACCCTTCAATCCAACATTCGCCGATGGCAATGCACGCATCTGCCTGGTGCGCTTCACCCTGCAACACGCGAACGCGCACACGCTGCTGGTTCTCGGCGGCGGTGTAATAGACTCGGCTCGAAGCCGACGGCAGCTGGGTGTTCTTGCCGATAAGCCGATCGTTTACCTTTTCTTTTTCCGCACGTACTTCGATGCCCAAGCTGTGTGCGTTGACACTGATCTCGACAACATCCGCCAGCTCTTGCGCTGCTTCGACGCCCATCGATTGCCGGCCGGCGGCAGTTTTGGCGGCCATGATGCCAGCGTGAAGGGCTGCGCCACGCGCCACCACTTCACTCACCGCCAACGAATTATCGGGCTCGCGTCCGCTCAGTTCTTTCAGCATGATTCCGGTCATCGGCATATGTGTGGAGCCGCCAACCATCAGGATGCGATCGATCTGATCCCAAGTCACTCCTGCCTGCCGCAAGACTTGCTGCGTCGTCAAGCGCGTCCGTGTGAGCAGATCTTTGGTGAGGGTTTCGAACTCCTTACGCGACAACGGCACAACCAACTTCCGCCCGGCATGGTTGACGGTGACGCTGGCTTGTTCGACCTTGCTCAGCGTTCGCTTCGCTCGCTCGGCGGCGGCCTGCAGCATGGCAAGCGACTGGGCATCGGTCCGCGGATCCTCGGCATACTTAGCGATAAATGCATCGGCAACGTGGTTGACGATGCGATCGTCCCAATCCTTGCCGCCAAGCCGCACATCGCCTTCGATCGCCAATGTCTGGAAACGTTTAGGCGTCAATTTGACTAGAGTCACGTCAAAGGTGCCGCCGCCGAGATCGTATACCAGAATCGTCCGTGCCTTATCCGTCAGTTGTCCTGGTATCGCGCCGACATGGCCCATTTGGAATGAGAACGCGAGTGCGGCGGCAGAAGGTTCATCAAGGATATCAACGACCTCAAGCCCGGCAATTAGGCCGGCGTCATGAGTGGCTTTACGCCTCGTTTCGTCGAAGTACGCGGGAACCGTGATAACGGCTTTCGAGATCGGTCCGAGACGATGCTCGGCGTCTTGCACCAACTTGCGCAGGATGATGGCGGAAAGCGTCTCCGGTCGAAAATGGACGCCTGCCACGGCTCGGCCGAAATCATCCAAGCCCATCCGGCGCTTGACGAGCATGGCAACGCGATCGGGCGATTCCTGCGCATAGTCAAGCGCGGCCTGCCCCACCACGGCCAAGGCGTCGTCCATCAAGAGGATGGCGGACGGCGTCAGCATTTCGCCATCGCGATTGGGCAACGTGGCCGGCTGGCCCCGTTCATCCAAGGTCGCGATGGCACAGTACGTGGTGCCCAGATCAATGCCGACGATAGCCATAGAATCTCCGCGAGCTACTTAGAACTGAATCTATCTCGATTCAACCCGACTGCTGGCGCAGGTCGGCTCGCCTTCGGCGAAATGATTCTTACATTGCATTCACTTGCATCCGCATTGTCCAGCGACTATTGTAGAGCCTGTTCGGTTCCAAAACATCGGCATGCCAAAGCTATCAGGTATCCAAAATATGTCAGTTTTTGCGCCAGCATCTACGTTTCTCACTGCCATTGCCGTTGTCGCGGTTCTTTACGGCATGCATCCTTCGCACGCTTGGCCGGCGCCAGAACCGAAGCAAACGGACGGTCATTGGGAAAATCCTTTTGTCGATGCGACGTTTTACCGAAACGTCGATTACGTCGCATCGGTCAAGGCGGCGGCCAATAAAGAGGGGGGCGAGCTCGGGCGACAGATGAGGCAGGTGGCCAACTATCCAACCTTCATTTGGCTCGACAGCATCGCTGCCGTAAACGGCACGGACGGTTATCCGCGCAGCTTGGCCGGGCATCTCGACGAAGCGCTGACGCAGGGCGCAAATGCCATCGGCATTGTCGTTTATAATTTGCCCAATCGCGATGGCGCCGCCTTGGCCTCCAACGGAGAATTATTGATTGCGCAAGAAGGGCTGCGCCGCTACAAGGCCGAATATATCGATGTTATTTTCAAAACGATCAACCAGGAGAAATATCGTAATCTGCGGATCGTCATGGTGATTGAACCCGATTCGCTCCCGAATTTGATCACGAATCTGAACTTTGCCAAGGTTAAGGAAGCCAAGACGAGCGGCGCTTATGTAACGGGCATCCAATATGCCGTCGGCACGCTGCGCTCCCTGCCCAATACTTACGCTTACATCGATATCGGCCATGCCGGCTGGATGGGTTGGCCTGCCAACTTCAAACCCTTTGTCGAGTTGCTTAAACAAGTGGGCGTCGGCATCCCCGGTGGCAACAGCAAGGTAGATGGCTTCATCAGCAATACGTCCAACTATAATCCGTTCGTTGAACCCTACCTGACTGCCAACCAACAGGTCAATGGCCAACCAGTCAGGTCATTGCAAGTGTTTTACGATTGGAATGACTTCATCGACGAACAGCCGTATGCGACTGCTCTGCGTAAGGCGGTAACCGAGGGAAGCAACGCTTACCCCGCTACAATAGGCTTGCTATTGGACACCTCGCGCAACGGTTGGGGTGGATCGAGCCGACCGACCGGGACGAGCAACTCCAACGACTTACGCACCTTTGTAAGGGCAACCGCCATCGATAAACGAATCCACAAAGGCAACTGGGGCAACCAGACTGGCGCGGGCATTGGCGCCCGCCCCGTGGCCAATCCGGCTCCGAACTACCATGCTTTTGTCTGGGCGAAGCCGCCTGGTGAATCGGATGGATCGAGTTCGTTGATCCCGAAAGGTCCCGACAATCCAACCGGCAAGGGTTTCGACCAGATGTGCGATCCGAATTATCATGGCAATTCGCTCAATGGAAACAACTTGACCGGAGCAATGCCTAACGCCCCGGTCTCGGGTCGTTGGTTCCACGCCCAATTTGTACAACTTGTCCAAAACGCTTTTCCTCCCTTTGACCCGCTCGAAACACCGAAGCGTGAAAAAGAGTAGTCGCGTAGTTCGCTCCGATGCTGTGCGTAACTTCTCCGGTCGCTCATGCTCCCGGCTCGCTGGCCTCGCCAACGCGCCTTTGAGCTTCTACAACTGCGTCCCCTTTTGCTAAAATTCCTTCATGCAAATTCTGAAAGGCCATGAAGGCGTTGTCTCAACGATCGGGTTTTCGCCCGATGGTGAGACGTTGGTTTCGGCGGGCAGAGATGGGCTCGTGCTTTGCTGGAACGCTTGGGGCGAGGCATCCGAACTCTGTCGTTCCACAATCCGCCCGCAGGTTCTCGACATCAGTGCGGATGGGCGCTACTTGGTACTCGGCGGCCATTCGGGAATGCTCGAACTCTGGGATTTGACGAGCGGCGCCGTAGTTCAACAGCTGAAGAACGATGGCCCCGTCAGCGGGCTGGCGTTTATACCCGGCGAAGGCCGGCTTGTCTATTCGACGGGTACGCTGGCCGCCGATACAGCGCCCTCCGGCGGCTCAGTCCATTTCTGGAGTTGGCGCGAAAATCGGCAACTTTCACCAGCGGCCGAGATCGCGCCGAACGCAAGCTGTCCGTGCTTTGGCGTCGCACGGCTCCCAGCGACTGCTTGCCTGGGTGACGCAGAACAACATGCTGACTGTATGGCCTATTACCGGCTCCTCAACGACTCGCTTCAGTTTGAAATCTCCTTGCCGGGCTCTAGCGTTTGATCCCGACGGCAAGCTGTTGGCCGCTGCCCTCGATTGGAAAGTTCATGTCTTCGACATCGAACGCAAGCAGGAGCGGTTCATCTTAACCGGGCATAAAGGGCCGGTGAGCAGCGTCGTTTTCAGCCCCGATGGCCGGCATCTTCTCACAGGCAGTTGGGATAAAACCGTAAAAGTCTGGGATAGTGCCAATGGCCGTGAACTCCATTCATACACCTGGCCGATCGGCCGGGCGAGTTGCGTGTCTTACGCCTCCGATGGCCTTCGTGCTGCCGCCGCAGGAGATGAAGGAACCATCGTAGTTTGGGATCCGGAATGATGGCGCCAACGGCATACCCTGGCAGCAGGCCTCCCGCTTGCTGGAGCACGAAGCCCTATCGTTTGGTTAAAACTATGCCGCAAATTAATAATGACGACGATACGGAAGATGAGTTTTCCTCTAACGATGCCGGCGACACAGCGCCCTGTCCGTATTGCGCCAAAGAGATCTATGACGACGCCGAGCAATGTCCGTACTGCGGCCAATACATTTCTGGAGAAGATGCTCCCGCCAGATCGAAACAAACTTGGATCGTTGTCGGCAGCCTGATCTGTCTGGCGACGGCGATCTGGTGGGTAGTGTCGCGCTAATTCCAATTGCCCGTTCAGGGTTTAAAATCCGACTTCAGCCGACCTAAAACCAGATGTTCTTCTTTGATGTCTTTGAATGCGGAAGATGCGGTTGAACTCCAAGTCCAGCCGCCGATCTCGCCATTGTTTTTCGTGTAGACACGTAAAATCCCTTGGCCTAGGCCTGTGTGATCTTTGCCGCCTTCGCCACTCTTATGCCGGGTGTCGGTCGGGCCGTGGCCGGACATGGATGAATCAATAATTGTCACTTCCCATTGATCCATGCCTTCCGTCAAAGGTTTCTTCGGTTCGATTTTTTTCGGTAGACCTGCCACGAGCATGATGTGCCCGGTATTCACTTTCTTGACGGCATATTTGACGGCCAGCAAATCGCCCGGCTTTGCATCTTTCAGATGCGGCACATGGGTGAAGCCGTTCTGTTCGACGATGGCGTCATGATAACTGTCGGCTGTAGGCCGGTTTTTACCAAGCCATCGTTTGAACTCTTCCTTGCCATAGCCGTAGCTCGATGCCAACAAGGCATCGATCAACCCGCTGCAATCGGTCTGGCAAATGTACTTCTCAGCGCCTTGGCGTCCCTGCCATTGCACGGCCGGTTCGCCATGTACATACTTCGTGTCATCGGCTTTGACATTCTTCAGCAGCAGAATCGCTGCACTTAAATGTTTGGGCGGTTCAACAGACTGAGCGGACGCGCCCGCAGAAAACAAAACTAAACCAATACTGATGTAGAGACATTTCATCGAACGCATCCGGTACATTTCGTTGCGACGCCGATCCAGTTTAAGTTTATTCTCATCGGCGATCAGCCCACTCGCCGGTCTGCAAGTAATGAGCGATTCGCTTGGCGAGTCGTTTGCCGATTCCGGGCACCTCTTCCAAGGCGTGGCGACCATGTTCGTTATAAAGATCCTCGGCTGGCGCCTCAAGTCGCATCAGCGCTTCTGCAGCCTGCCGATAGGCTTTCACTCGATAGAGATTGTCGTGCTGCCGGCGCAGCTGCTTCGCCTGTTCCTGTAATCGGGTTGCGATGTCGTTGTTGCTCATGATGAAGTTCTCCGTAGACTGCTTCATCCTATTATACACATGTACATGCGTATAAAACAAACAAAATCGATTATCGGTTGAGCTGTTAGGGAATCACTTGGAGCGTCACCTTCGAAGCACGTTCAGCATCGCGAAAAATGCCAATCGTTGCCTTTTCAAAGTCCTCCGTCTTTGCCTGATAAATATCGACAAATTTCTGCGGGTTGCGATCGACGATCGGGAACCAGCTGCTCTGTATTTGAACCATAATGCGATGGCCGGGGCGGAACGTGTGACAGGCGTCCGGCATGGTGAAGCGAACTCGCGCCGCCTCACCCGGCTTAAAGGGTATCGGCTTTTCGAAACTCTCGCGGAACTTTCCGCGAAAGACCTCCGCGCGGACGAGCATCTGATAGCCGCCCATTTTCAGGCCGGCCGGGTTCGGTTCGGGGTTCGGGTAATCGTTCGGAAAAACGTCGATGACCTTCACGATTAAGTCGGCATCGGTACCCGTGGTATTCACGGTCAGGTCGGCAGCGATAGGACCTGCCACTGTCACATCTTCCGTCAACTCCGACGTTTGATAAACGAGAACATCGGGCCGGCGAGAAGCGAAGCGCTGGTCGGCGGTCATGTAATCGCCGGTCATGCCGATGGCGATCTTTTCGAGGTAAGGGACCGGTTTTGCCGGATCGCTGACGTATTCATCGATGGCCTTTTCTTCCTTGGGTCGCGACCACTTCAGCTTTCCGTCGGCATGCAGGAAGAGATCCTTGGCGAGCACTTCCTTGGGCGGCCAGGCATCGAACTGACGCCAACGGTTTGTGCCGGTCTCAAACACCGATGCCTTAGAGAGTTTATTTTCGCCTTTGCTCTTTAGGTGATACTCAAAGAAGGGAAGCTCCATCTTCTCACGATAATGGATAGCAGTCTTGGCATTGAAATGAAGGTTGCCGAGACTGTCGCCTTCGGTATTGGACCAGGAGCCATGCGACCAAGGACCCATGACGAGGTAATTAGTAGCCGTCATGCCGGCCTCGGCCTGTTTGTATGTTTCGAGAGCGCCGAAGACGTTCTCCGCGTCGAACCAGCCTCCCACCGTCATCACGGCCGGCTTGATGTTTTTGATATGCGGCGCGAATATTGCGATCTTTCCAAAATTGATCGCGATTCGGATGCTTCATCAATTCATTCCAAAATGCAATCTCGCCTTTGAAGTATTTCGAGTCCGCATTGGAGAGCGGGCCCAGGTTCAGAAAGAAGTCGTAGCCGTCTAAGGTGCCATGATCGAACGGCGGATGATCCTTCTTTGTCGGCTCGGGGCGCGGATAGCCGAAACGAACCATAAAGTTGAAGAAATGCGGCAGAAAGAAGGCGCCGTTGTGGTGGAAGTCATCGCCGACGAACCAGTCGGTCACCGGCGCCTGCGGGGAGACCGCTCGGAGAGCCGGGTGGGCGTCGATCATGCCGCATATCGAATAAAAGCCGGGATAAGAGATGCCCCATTGGCCGACCGCGCCATTGTGATGCGGGACATTCTTGATGAGCCATTCAATCGTATCAAAGGTGTCGCTCGATTCGTCGAACTCGGCGCTCTTGCTTGTCGGCAATATGAGGGCGGACATTGACGAATTCGCCTTCGGACATCCATCGGCCTCGGACATCCTGACAGACGAAAATATAGCCGGCTTTGCCGAAAAGAGCCGACGGCCCCAGGTCAGCGGGATAGTGATCGGCCCCATACGGCTTCAGGCTGTACGGAGTCCGCTTCAGCATGATCGGATAGTCCTGCGATTCGTCTTTGGGCCGATAGACGGCGGTGAAGAGTCTCACGCCGTCGCGCATCGGGATGCGATATTCAAACTTGGTGTAATTTGCCTTGATATACTCAAGACCCTGAGCCTGAAGAGGTGAGGGTATTAGACTAAACAATATGAGCGTGGTCAAAATGCGCATGTGAGTCTCGCGTAATGTGCGGCGTAGTGGAAGAAGTTCGCCGTCTTACCCTGCCCCTGGCTTTGCGGGGGAGGGCAGGGTGGGGGTTGAGCGCTCGCCCACTAACAATGGTCTCGACATTCGTGGCCTATCCCCCCACCCTGCCCTCCCCCGCAAAGCCGGGGGGAGGGTGGGAAGGTGATCCTCTGCGAAGCGGGGAGGAGGGTGGGAAAGGTCACATACTGCTTTGCCGAATTCGTTTAGCCCACGCGGCTTACCCTTCCAAATCTTCCTGCAGTTCGCACCAACGTTCTTCCGCCTGGGACAGCTGATCGCTCAACGCGGTGACTTCGTTGTGAAGACGCAAGGCTTCGGTCGAGTCTGAAGATTTAAGCAGCTGAGCGTTGAGCGTCTTTTTCTGTTCGTCGAGCTGAGCAATCGTGCGCTCGAGATTTTTGATCTCTTTCCGCGCATCGCGTTCGTTCTTCTGCACGCGCGTTCGGACTTTGTTCGGCTTGACGACATCAGCAGGCAATTGAGCTCGCGCTGTCGCCAGTTCGCGCTCGCCGGCATCAATCTCGGCATTCACCTTTTCAACGTAGGCATCGTATTGGCCGCTGTAGTTCGTCACGCGACCGTCGCGCACTTCCACAATGCAAGTGGCCACTCGCTTGGTGAAATGGCGATCGTGGCTCGTGAAGATGAGCGTTCCTTGATACTCGAGAAGCGCTTCGACCAGCGAATCGACCGTATCGACATCGAGATGGTTCCCCGGTTCGTCGAGAATCAGGATGTTGTAATCGCTGAGCATCAATCCCGCCAAACATAAGCGGGCTCGCTCGCCGCCGGAGAGCACGGAAATCGTTTTGCGGACATGCGAACCCTTGAACAGAAAGGCGCCGGCGACATCGAGGATTTCCTGAATCTTTTTCCCTTTGCCCGCCTGCTGATAGAGGTAATCTTCAACCGTTTGCGTTTGGGGCAAGCTGGTGTAAACGTGCTGAGCGTACACGCCGATCTTGCAACCGTGCCCCCAGCGGACTTCACCCGCCAATGGCTTCAGGGAATCGACCACCGTTCGCAGAAACGTCGTCTTGCCTTGGCCGTTGTCGCCGACGATCGCCGCCCGGCTGCCATGATCGATTTCGAGCTGAACATCGGTGGCGATCTGGCGCTCCGGATAACCAATGACCAGGTCCCGACAGCGCAGCGCATGCCCCTTTCGCGGCTCGACGCGCGGCGGGCGAATCCGCGCGGTTGGTTCATCAGTCGCAATCGTGGTCATCTCCAGCTTTTCGAGCTGTTTGGCTTTTGACTGAGCCAAAGCGGCAGTGCTAGCCCGAGCTTTGTTCCGCGCAATGAAATCTTCCAGATGCTTCCGTTTCGCGAGAATGGACGCATTCGATCGCTCATCGTGAATCCGCCTCTCCTTTTGAAACTCGAGAAAGGCATCGACCTTGCCCGGAAAGGTCGTCAACTTGCCGCGCGACAAGTCGAGCGTGTGGGTGCAAGTAGCACCCAAAAAGGCGCGATCGTGCGAAACGATTAAACACGCTGCCCGATAGCCGCGCAGAAAATGTTCGAGTAAGATCTGCGTGCGCAAGTCGAGGAAGTTCGTCGGCTCGTCGAGCAGCAGCAGGTTCGGCTCGTGCAGCAATAGCGCGGCCAGCTTCACGCGAGTTTGCCAGCCGCCGGAAAGCTTGGCGATCGGGCCATCGAGGTAATCGCCTTTGAGCTCGAATTGGCCGGCGACTTCGCCGCACTTCCAGCTCGGTTGTTCGCTGTCGCGCATCAGGAATTCGAGCGATGTCTCATCGGGCAGAAAGGGATCGTGCTGCCGTAAGTAACCCAGCCGTAAGGCCGGATGGCGGACGATCTCGCCGCTATCGAGCTCTTCTTCGCCGAGCAATACGCGCAGCAAGGTGCTTTTGCCCGCGCCGTTGCGGCCGATGAACCCAACTTTCACGTTGTCGCTTATGGTGGCGTCGGCGCCGTCCAACAGCACCTGATCGCCATAATGCTTGCTTGCTTTGGTGATCTGCAACAGAGTAGCCATCGGCAGAGAATCCTTCAGCTCGAAAAGTCGATAACGGCAAACCGATGCGCTCTCGCATCCCTTCTCTCTTTATAAGGAACGCAAGGCATTCCGGACCGGTGATTGTTGGGCGCAGGTGGATTGATATGTGGTTTGTTCACCCACCATTCGTTTTCCCACGATTTTCTCGAGCTGGGGCTTCTGGAAATATTTCCAGGAGGGTCGGTGAAATCACTGACAGATGGCTTGCCTGGGACAACTTGACAGCAGACCAACTGCCACATCTAACGTCCGTTGCGCGATCGCCGCCACCCCGCTTGCCGGGGTGGAGCGCACGTTCGTCGCTAGAAAAACCTTACCCATTGCTAAACGCCGCCACCCCGCTTGCCGGGGTGGAGTGCCGGTTCATAATTTGATCGCTGGCTACGAACGTGCGCTCCACCCCGGCAAGCGGGGTGGCGGCGAGAGTGCGTAACTTTCGGTTCTGGCTACGAACCTCAGCTCCACCCCGGCGAGCGGGGTGGGGGCGGAATTAGCACCGTCTCGCTTGTCCTACGGTACCACCTACCAGCTTAGGCGCGCCCCTCAGCCAATCGCCCTTTTTTGCTGCAACCGCTTTCTAACGATAGACTTTTCCGACGGCGCTTGTTAAACTTTCTCTTCATTCGCGCTTGATCAATAACCCGGCAGATTGGCTCGCCCTTAATGGAGTCTCCGTACATTACGTCGCTTGAAGAACCCGCAAAGCCGCCGATTGAAATCGTCATCCGGGCCGGCGGCAGCTGGGTCGGCTATTGGGCCGAGCTTTGCGCTTTCGCGAGTTGTTTTTCTTCCTCGCCTGGCGCGATGTCAAGATTCGCTACAAGCAGACGACGATCGGCATCGGCTGGGCGTTGATCCGTCCGTTTCTCGTGATGTTGATCTTCACGCTCGTGTTCAGCAAGCTGGCCAAGCTGCAGGCGCCGGGCGATGTTCCTTATCCCCTGCTGATTATGGCCGGGATGCTGCCGTGGCAGTTTTTCGCCGCGGTCATGGGGGAAGGAAGCAACAGCTTATTCGCCAATGCCAACCTGATCACCAAAGTTTATTTCCCGCGCTTGATCATTCCGGCCTCCGCCGTGGCGGTCGCCTTGGTCGATCTGCTGATATCGGGTATTTTGATGGTCGGCATGTTCGTCTGGTTCGGCTTTGTTCCATCGATCAACGTGTTGCTGCTGCCGCTGTTTTTGGCTATGGCTTTCCTGGCAGCGCTCGGGATCGGGCTGCTGCTTTCGGCCCTAACGGTTCGGTATCGGGATGTCCGTTACGTCATCCCGTTTCTGGTGCAGTTTGGGCTCTATGCAACGCCGGTCGGCTTCAGCACCGGCACGATACCGGTTGAATATCGTTGGCTGTTCGCCTTGAATCCGATGGTGGGGGTGATTGAAGGCTTCCGCTGGTCGTTGCTCGGCGATGGCGTCCTCGGCGATGGCGTTCTCCCGGTTTCGCTCGCGGTGACGGCCTTAGCGCTCGTCGTCGGTTTTCGCTACTTCCGCTCCACCGAACGCCAGTTCGCCGATACAATCTGATTACGACCCGCCGAGCTCCGCCTCTGCGTAAACTTCCGCTTCCTCCCGGTCGCGGCTCAGTTAATCCCCGAAGAGAGTTTGCACCGATGGCTACGTACTTACTTCGGTTTCACCTCGTGCTCGCCGTGCTGTTGAGTAGTTGCATCTCGATGACCCACGCGCAGCGCCTGCAAAACTGGCAAAGGCGGAAGCCGTCTACCGTGATGTATTCGGCGTCGAGCACGATAAAGCCGTCAATGGCTCGGCAGCCGTGCGCCTGGCTTTTGCGAAGAAACTCATGGGCGCGGCGGCTGACGTCGGCGGCGATGCCGAGTTGAAGGCCGTGATTTTGAATAAAGCGCTGAAGATCGCTTCGGCAACAACCGGCGGTGCCAAGACCGCCTTGGAAATTCATGCCTTATTCGCAGCGGATCCCAAAGCGAAAGCTGAGCACGCCGCCGAGCTAGCTGCTTTACTGGAGCGCATTCTGGTCGCTGAGCCGGCTTCGGGCAAAGCGAAGATTGCCGGCGATCTAGTGACGGCATACGGTGAGGCCGCCGCCGAGCAGTGCCGTAAAGGCGACGTAGCCGCAGTGAAGTCGTTACAGCGTGCCAAAGACGTTGTTCGACTCTACATGGCCACCGCTCCGAATTCCAAGGAGCTAACACAAGAGCTCGACGGGAAGCTTAAGCTGGTTGACAAAGCGATCAAGGAAAACAAAGAACTTGCTCGGCTTTCCGATCTGCTTGAAACCGATGCGAAAAACATCGACGCCCATGTCGGCCTGGCTTTGATCGAATACAAGAACAAGCAGGCAAAAAAAGCCGGCGAGCGCCTGCTGGCGGTCGAGGTCCCTGCCATCAATCGCCTGGGACGGGCTTTTGCCGGCGGAAAAGAAACCTCGCCTCGCGAACTCGCTTCCGCCGCTTTTGCCGCTACCCGTGCCGTCACGAGCGCAACGCAGAAGGCGAACTTGTTCGATCTGGCCCGCCAGAGTTACGAAGAAGCGATGGCCCTTGCGGAGAAATTCGATCCGTCGCTCGCCCGCGAATTCATGGTATTCTTGAGCGTGCAGATGGCGAGCGAAGGCAGCGGGCCTGGCCGAAGCAAGACCGCCGAACGCTTGATCTGGCTGTCGATCGACGTCGCCGACGAAGCGATGCGGTCTGGCGATTGGGACAGCGTTGCCGAGGTGTTGGCCGAAGGCCGGAGTGCTTGCAAAGGCAATGGTGTCGTGCCAGCAACCATCGCCGAGTTCGACGCCTTTGAAAAGGATCTGCGCGCTCGGCTCGATATGGAACGCGAGCAGGCAAAACATAAGGAAACGCTGAAGAAAACCCCCAACGATCCGAAGGCCAACACCGGCATGGCTCTCTACTTACTGGCTCAAGGGCGCACCGCCGATGCGATCCCTCATCTGCTCAAAAGCGAACGGCCGGAGTTTGCCAAGATGGGCGAAGCGCTTAAGGCAGCTGAAGGCGCTGACTTAACTCGAGGCGACGCCTTGCGCAAAATGGCCGGCAACCTCAACGGCGCCGAGAAAGCAGCATTTATGAACGCCGCGCGCGAATGCTTTGAAGCGTTTGTGGAAAAGAACCCGGCCGATCCGCAGGCGGGACGGGCGAAATTGCTGCTTTCGCAATTAGGGCCGGGACCAGTGCGCAGAATCAAGCGCCCGTCGGCGTGGTTGCCTTGTTCGATCAGAAGAAGCGCGAAACGCTGGTCAAATTACTAAATGAGAGCAACGAAGGTAACGGAGTTGCTTCACTCGATAATTTTATACGCTATGCCTTCCAACCTAGCATTCGAATGACACCTGTATTCAAAAACTTGGTCGTGTCCGATTGGAAATACCCTATCGTCGAAAGCCCCAAAAACGGCCAATATCGCTACATCGCTTTCGCCTGGAAAAAAGAAGGGGGATCGAAGATCGGCATCTTCGTTCGAACACCCGATGCCTGGCATGGTTACGGGGCAGGCGAGGAAATGAGCGACCGGATGACGATTTCCACCAAAAATCCGACGGAGTGGACCGTCGTGGTGCGCGATTTATACAAGGATTTCGGCCGCTGCGACATCGTTGGACTTGCTTTGTCGCCGGTGGACGGCACGGCGGGTTATTACAATAATATCTATCTCGGCCGTACTGAAGCCGAAGTGCGCCGAGTGGCGACGAAGCGCTAGACTCGAAACCTCTCCCGCGAATCGTTTGGAACTCGATGAGTGATGTCGTCATTGAAGTAAATCGGGTCGCCAAGCGCTATCAGATCGGCGCCGCCCAGGAACGCTACGTAGCGCTGCGAGATGTCATGAGCCGGCGCGTTAAGCGAATCGGGCGGATGTTGACGGGCCATAAGTCTAACCAGGCGCCAAAAAGCGTCGATTTCTGGGCGCTCAACGAAGTCAGTTTCCAAGTTTATCAAGGGGAATGCGTCGGTATTATCGGGCGCAACGGCGCTGGCAAGAGTACCCTTCTGAAGGTGCTTAGCCGTATTACCGCTCCAACTTCTGGCGACATTCGATTGCGCGGGCGTGTCGGCAGCCTGCTCGAAGTCGGAACCGGCTTTCATCCGGAGCTTACCGGACGCGAAAATATCTCCTTGAACGGCGCAATCCTCGGCATGTCGCACAAAGAAGTTGCTCGTAAGTTCGATGAAATTGTGGCTTTCGCCGATGTCGAGAAGTTTCTCGATACGCCGGTCAAATACTATTCAAGCGGCATGTATATGCGTTTAGCCTTTGCGGTCGCGGCGCACTTAGAGCCGGAGATTTTAATTGTCGATGAAGTTCTGGCAGTAGGGGACGCACAATTTCAACAGAAGTGCCTTGGAAAAATGGGTGAGGTTGCGCGGGGCGGGCGGACCGTTCTATTTGTCAGCCACAACATGGCGGCGGTGCAGAGCCTGTGTTCCCGGGCTATTTTGTTGGATCGCGGACGAATCGCTCAAGATGGCGCCGCTGCCGAAAGCATACGCGCCTACATGGCCGGCACGCGCACAGTCGATTCCGGCATCAGTTTCGCCGGCCGGATGAAACCGGCCGACAAAGCCGAAATCAGCAACGCATGGATGGAAAGAAACCAGGAACCGACTCATCTCTTCCTGCACGGTGACCTTGCCGAGCTTGTTATCGAGGTGAATGTCCGTGAATCATGCTCAATCGAGTTCGAATTGCTTCTCAGACAGAAAGACGGCCTACCTGTCGCGTTTTGTCCGAGTGGTTGGGCCCGCGATTGGCGCGTTATGGCCAAGCCGGGAGCATTGCGCGTCCGTTGCCGTTTGCCGCAATTACAGCTTTCTGAAGGTACTTACAGCGTCGATCTTATGCTTGCGCATGATGCACAATTTCTCGATGCCGTCGAGTCGGCACTAAGTTTCACTATTGAATCAGCAGCGATCGGCCCGCGTAATTGGAGATTCGATCAAGCACGCAACCAAGGTTGTCTTTTGTGGGACGTGCTGTTTGAGTTAGAAACGTCAGCGACTGCGTTTTCGTAAGGCCGCATTCATACTTCACTTTCCACTTTCTGACATAAATGTCGGGCGTACAACTTGGCTCGATCCGGGAACGAATCGTTTGAGCAGAAGAAAATGCCTCTCCCAAAGGTGCCAGGAAACCCAAGCGACTGCAAAAGTGGAGACAAAGATTGATGGCGAGAATAAGAGTGATTGAGAGATAGACGGCCAACGATATCTGATGCCATCCCAACCCCCGAAGAGTGGCCGCATGAGTTCAATAATCAATTCGTGAAATATATAGGCACCGTAGCTGTAACGGCCGCACCAGCAAAGCCATGGTTGAGAAAGAAATATGTTTAGACTGCAACCTTGACTTGAGGTTACGATCGTCCCGATAAGTGCGGCGAAGTTTACCGCTAACATGCTCGTCCCTAAGGTTAGCATTGGTCCAAGATTCAGCGAGAAATTAAAATGTCTTTGTCCAATAATCATTCCGAGCAAGAAAAACGTGGAGTTTTGAAAGACTATCGGAGCGTAGGTCATCACCCTTCGCATTTTGTCGACGTCTCGTGACCAGACGGCTACCAATCCACCGGCTGCAAACGCATCCATGCACGAAAAAGTCCAACCATATCGCAGCTGAACCGATTTTGCTAACACGTAAGCACCAATTTTCCAAATCGCTGAAAATGCAAAGAAGGCGATGAAAGCTTTGTCCAAATTACGCCGCGGAGTCAATGCAACTATGATCGGCCAAATTAAGTAAATCTGTTCTTCTACGGACAGCGACCAAAGCGGAGAGAGTGGCGTATTCTCTGGCTTCAAACCGGTCACAAATTCAGTCATGTTGCCCAGATAAACCCAATAACAAATCTGCGTGACCGCACCATAATGCGGCAAGTGGGAAGCAGCCCAATCCCATTGCGGCAAAATGAACAAACAGAGCGCTACGAACATAAAGTAAAGAGGAAAAATTCTCAGTGAACGGCGGATGAAAAAATGCATGTACCAGTTGCGGGTTCCTTTCATGTCGATCAAAATGCCCGATATTAAAAAGCCTGACAGGCAAAAAAATAGAGTCACCCCAACCCATGCAGTGTTCGCAACGGTCGTGAGCAAGTGCGCAAAGCTGCTGTCGCCACCTTGAGCGAAGGAATGGGTCAGGATAATCGCCAGGATAGCGACGCCGCGTAACCCGTCCAGCGGAGCAAAATGTTGCACTTCGCGACATGCTCTTGAATTT
Organism: uncultured Planctomycetota bacterium; assembly: GCA_963718635.1. Classification (GTDB taxonomy): domain Bacteria; phylum Planctomycetota; class Planctomycetia; order Gemmatales; family Gemmataceae; genus JAIOQJ01. The sequence goes on from OY970367.1 coordinate 3,062,632, forward strand.
CCTTCAACTTCCATGATGGCGAATCCTAGCAGGTGAATGGCTTGTCGTTCTAAACGGGTTTATAGCACTAAAATACAAAGACATTAATCTAGTTTTTTAGCTGCAAATGACTAGGTTAATAGCGGTCTTTGGGGTTTCCCGGCCTTTCTTCGAACAGAAGAACCAAATGATTTTGCGGTTGTGCTAGCGGCGTCCAGTATTTCGTTAAGTCCCCGAAGGCTAATCTTTTCAACAATGAAAATCGATTACCTCATAGTCGGTTCAGGTCTCACCGGCGCCGTCATTGCCCGTACGCTGGTGGACGCCGGGCGTGAGGTGCTTGTCGTGGATCGCCGTGCGCATCTTGGCGGCAACGTTCACGATCACGCGCATCCCTCCGGCATTCGCATTCACACTTACGGGCCCCATTACTTTCGGACATCCTCCGAGCGCATCTGGGAATTCGCCAATCGCTTTGCTTCGTTTTACCGATACGAGGCATCGCTCGTCTCGGATGTCGATGGCGTTCTCGAACAATGGCCCATTGCCGGCAGCTACATCAAACGGCATTTTGGCGGCGGTTGGCATCCTGAGTTCACCGGAGTGCCCGGCAACTTCGAAGAGGCAGCTCTGTCGTTGATGCCGCGCATGATCTACGAAAAGTTCATCAAGGAATATAACGAGAAGCAATGGGGAGTTCCCTCGCATACGCTCTCGGCCAAACTCTGCCAGCGCTTCGATATCCGTCACGACGATGAGCCGAGGCTGAAGCCAAACTCGAAATATCAGGGTATTCCCACGCTTGGCTATGCCGACTGGATGCGCAGAATGCTCGAAGGCATCCCTGTGATGCTGAATTACGACTACCTTCAACGGCGATTCGACATTGCCCATCGAGCGGGTTTGGTCTTCACCGGTCCGATTGATGAGTTTTTCCAATTCGATTTCGGCAAGCTCAAATATCGTGGCCAGAAGCGCACACATCGCTATTTGCCCGATGCGGGCTTTGTTCAACCATGCGGGCAGGTGAATAATCCCACCCATGCCGGCGGGCTGCATGTGCGGACGCTCGAATGGAAGCGAATGATGGAACCTGACTATGCCGAACGCATCCGCGGCACCGTGCTGACGCAGGAAACACCATTTACTCCCGATGCGCCGACCGAATATGAATATCCGTTCCCCGACGACGAAAACTCGAAGCTCTATCGGGAATATCGCCTGCGAGCCGATGCGTTGAATGGGGTGCTAGTCTGCGGCCGCCTCGGTGAATATCGTTATTACGACATGGATCAGGCGATCGCGCGAGCACTCGCCCTGGCAGACCGTTTACTTGGTAGAGATACATCTCTGAGGCCAGCCAATGAGTTCAGTGAAGTCTAATGCGGAGCGGCCGTTGTTCGATAAGTCGCCATCAATTGCCGCAGTAGTGGTAACGTATAATCGCTTAGCTCTTCTTCAGAAATGTATCGCTGCGCTTGAAGTTCAGACGCGGTCGGTGGATGAGATTATTGTGGTAAACAATGGGAGTACGGATGGCACGGCAGACTGGCTCCGGACGCAGGTAAAATTGACCGTGGTGAACCAAGAAAATCTAGGTTCGGCGGGCGGACAATATACCGGTATTAAAACAGCTTACTGTAAAGGGCATTCCTGGTTCTGGTGCATGGACGACGACACTATTCCTACTCCATCCGCACTGGCCAATTTTGAAGCCGCGAAACAGTTCTCGGATCCTACCACCGGATTTTTGTGGAGTCTCGTTCTGCAATCGAATGGAGAAGTCGACCAAGCAATGGCGACAACTGACTCGCTCGATTGGTGGGGCCGAGTGAGTAGTGAACATTGTATTCGAGTCGATCACGCAACATTTGTTTCAGTGTTAATTTCGCGGCGCTCGGTCAGCGCAGTCGGCTTTCCACTTGCATGGATGTTTATATGGGGAGAAGATTTCGAATTCACTCGGCGGATTGCCGGGCGATTTAAAGGGTGGGCAATCCTGGATAGTAGAGTGATTCACTTGGCCGTGGCCAAGACGGTTACAACAGATCTGTACGATGATATAAACTACCGAAACCGAAGTCTGTATCGTATCAGAAATGAAATCGTGCGGATTCGGATCGATCCGCTGACCGGTGGCTTCGGTCGTTTGCTGGCCCTAACCAATGCCGTTTATCAGGCAGTACGCCTCATGCGGCTAGGGAAAATGCCAGTTCTGAAAACGCTCCGCTGGATCGCGGCCGGGATGTTTCACCGAGTCCGTTTTGAGTTCCCCGAATCAGATCAAAATTGATGGTAGTTCGTCCCGTACAGGTCCGTGTCCGAGGTCGCTCTCGATGCAATCAGTTAATATTGATTTTCCGGCGCCGTCTGCATCCAGTTTGAATTCAATTGCTGCCGTTGTAGTGACGAATAATAGACTATCCCTCCTGCAGCAATGTCTCGCTGCGATTCTTGCTCAAACGCGTCGGCCTGATGAGATAATCGTCATCAACAACGGCAGCACGGATGGTACTGCGGCTTGGCTCGCCCAACAAACCGATTTTACAGTCATCGAGCAGGTCAATTCAGGCTCTAGTGGCGGGCAACATGCCGGCATCCGTGCGGCTTATCGCAAAGGCTACGACTGGATATGGTGCATGGATGATGACACGATCTGCGAGCCCGACGCGCTACAAGAAATGGTCAATGCCCCTTATTTCAAGCGAGAAGACACCGGCTTCCTGGCAAGTGTTCCTTACTGGAGTGATGGCAAACCTCATTTCATGTTCGGCCTCTATCCAACTGCCGCCGCCGAATGGGCGGACTCCGTAGTCACCGATCTCTGCATCCCGGTGCAGATGTGGTCTTTTGTCTCGGTCATGTTCTCACGACGGGCGGTTGCTCGAGTTGGACTTCCCGTGCATTCATTTTTCCTAATCGTTGACGACTATGAGTACACTCATCGAGTCACTTTGTCGTTTCGAGGATATTGCGCTTTGAAAAGCAGGGTCGTTCACAAAACAAAGGCGGGAGCCGGAAGTTCAAATCTTCGTGACCCTGGCACTGCGATGAAAGAATGTTACCGAATCCGGAATGAAATCGCCTGGACTCGTTCGCGATCCGATATCGGTCGCTGGGGGAAATTCACCAGCATTTCGACTGTTTGGATGGTCTACACGCGCCTTGTTCTCCGAGGCGAGGGCCCACCACGGCTACTATGGTGGGCGTTGAAAGGAATGTTTTTTCGCTATCGGATAGACGCTGCCTAGTCGACAACTAGTAAGAGAAATGCGAGAGTTTGGGGATGGTTGATCGGAATAACAGCCGTTCTATCATTCGAAAGAAATTCGCGCACGGAGTGCGCTTGTGAGAAGATGCCGATCTCATGTCGAGCTGCATGACTGTATAGGAGTGTTGCCGGGAGGCGATTCGCGAAGGCCTGGCCGCTTCGCATTCGATTGAAGTGGTTCCAAGCCGTCCAAAGCCGCCTGTTTCGCTGGCTGCGTTCAGCGAGCTTTCCGAGGCGGACCGCCGCCTTACTGCCGATGAAATCGTTCGGCAACAGGAATGGCCCGTCGCCACAAGAAAACAAGGGCATACGCCGCGGTGTCGGCAGTGTGCCGCCGCAAGCCTGTGTGTCTGTACTGTGCAACAAGAGCGGCTTACTTCGTGCGCGGCCCCTCAAGAAAATTCCGAGAAATGGGCACGAATGCACACAGACAGTCTCTCCAGCCTCGTGGTCTCATGCCCGGCGCCTTATGGCGTCGGCGGCATGGGAAGGCATCTAGCGCATCTGGTCGAAGAGGCTCGATCCGCCGGTCGTTTGCAGGCATATTTTGCCGATGTCATCAAAGGCGATGACTTCTTGGGCCGTGCGATTCGTGTGAAATGGGTTTCACCAGTCCTCAATTATTCGCCAGTGCGCTTTCGGCCTGACTTGAAAATCTTTTTATCGTCGTTCGGCTTCGACCGGGCGGTGGCGAAACGCCTGGTGCCTGCGCACACTCTTATTGGTTTCGGCGGCTCTGCTCTGAAAACGTTCCAGCGGGCGTTGAAGCTCGGTTACCGTGAACTGCATCTGGAATCCGCCACCGCCCATGTCGCTCATGCACGGCGAATGTACGATTTCGCTGGCCAAGCAAGCCACATCGAAGCCCACTGGCTGGGCACTAGGCTGGTCGCCCGTTCACTGGCCGAATACGAGTTGGCAGATGTAATTTGGGTAAATTCGGCTTACGCGTGGGATACGTTCCTTCAAGCGGGGATTCCAGAGGCTAAATTGCGCCGGCGCCACTTGACGGTCGATCCGCGTTATCGCCCGCTGGCAACGCGAATCAAAACGCCTGGGCTGAAGGTGGTCTACGTGGGAAGTCTGTTTGTCTCGAAAGGGATTCCCGTGCTGCTCGAGGCTTTTGGGCATCTGAAAGACCCTGATGCCCGATTGACGTTAATCGGCGGCAGCGGCACGAGCGGCATGCGCCGCTATTTGCAAACGGCACGGAAGAAAGATCCCCGCATTCAAATATGTCCCGGCGACCCGCTGCCGCATTTGCAGGCGGCCGATGTCTGCGTTCATCCCAGCTTTTCGGATGGCTTCGGCTATGGGCCAGCCGAGGCTCTCGCCTGCGGCCTACCCGTCATTGCGACCGAAGACACGGGTATGAAGGAACTTATCCATCCCGGCAAGAACGGCTGGATCGTTCCTACCGGTGATTGGCGGTCGATCTGGGAGAAATTAGATCATTATCAGAAGTTAGGGCTTAGCCGTTGAGGAAATAATCGCTAAAAAGCAAGTTATCAAACCCAGTTGCAGCTGTCGGTTGCTTTGACAAGACTCAGCCATTTGGCGTGCCTGTCCGGCTCACTACTCGCTTCGAGGCTGCAGACGAAGCCTGATTACAATGGTCCGCGTGCACCGATAATAGCAAGCCCACCGGAACACCCGATCAGCATCGGATGTTCTCGATCGCGAGCGAACCTACGGTCGAAGAATTACCGCCGGAACGAAACCGCGGAAGATTGATTGAAGTTGCTGCTTACTTCATCCGGACGCTGTTCTTGATTGCCTCCGCCAATTTCGTGAAAATGGTTTTTGCCTCTCGCCGGCGTGTTTTCCCGACCACCGCCGAGGATCATTATTGCGGACTGAAATCCCGCTGTTATGGCGCAGCGAATTGGAAATGGGGCGTCGCTTAGGGAAACGGCGAAACGAAATTTTGATGTCGCGATGCAACACCGACCGATTCGAAACGGAACGCGGGCTCAGGAGAGTTTTCGGATGATTGAGCGTATGCTGAAGCGGTTCGCGGACCGAGTAGGCCGAGAGTCGTGGCCCATGCGAAAGCTGAGCCCGTTATACGAGACATTGCTGGTTTGGCGCTACGGCAACCGGGGCATGCCCTGGGAGATGAACGGAGTCACTTATCGCATCGACCCGCGCCAGCGCCGCCGGACCGGCGAAGAGAAGGTAGTGATCGAGTACATTCGCCCTCGGCTGCGCGAAGGCTCGGTGTGTTTTGTTCTGGGTGCGAATGCCGGCTTATATGTTTTGCAATTGGCTCATCTCGTCGGGCCGCACGGCCGAGTCGTCGCGTTCGAGCCGAATCCGACGACTTTCGAGGCGCTGAATCGGCACGTTGCGATGAATGGCATCGCCGATCGAGTAACCACGGTGGCCGCGGCAATCGGTAGTGCACCGGGGAAGGCGACCCTGTACGCGGGCACTTACAGCATGCTCAGCCGGCTTGGCGATCGGGACCCGGGCATGACGGAAAAGCAATTCGACGTGGAGGTCGAAATTACATCCTTAGACGTCTACTGTGAGAAAAATCAAGTCAAGCCGGATTGGATCACCATGGACATCGAAGGGTTCGAATTCGCCGCCCTCGATGGCGCCCGGAAACTATTTCGCTCGGCCGGTCGTCCCTTGGGAATCACGGCTGAATTTCATCCGGACCTGTGGCATCTCTCGGGATATAGTTCAGAAAAAGGCGAGCAGTTGCTTGCCGAACTGGGATGGCGCGTTCATGCGTTAACCGGCCAGGCGGACCCCTTGCGGGAATTTGGGCTCGTAGCGCTCGAACCGGTGGGCAAGCCGGGCGAGGCGAGCTGATGCGCATCGCCGTAATCAGCCGTACTTCCGGATTGGTAGGCGGCACCGAGGCGTATCTGGACCATCTGATGCCGGCCTTGGTCAATTCCGGTCACAAGGTCGCGTTCTGGTGCGAAACTCACGATTCCAATATCCATCGTCGAATCAAATTGCCCGACAACGTAAAGTTTTGGAGCGCGAGCCAAGCAGGTGTCGCCCCGGCGATCAAGGCGTTGGAAGATTGGCAGCCCGACCTCCTCTATGTCCACGGAGTCGACGACCCGGCGGTCGAGGCTCAAATTCAAAAGATCGCGCCCGGAATTTTTTTCGCCCATGACTATTATGGCACTTGCATCAGTGGTCACAAAGCTTTCTCTCTCCCCATCATTCGCCCCTGCGACCGGCGCTTCGGACCGGGATGCCTGGTCCGCTACTTTCCCCTACGCTGTGGGGGATTGAACCCAGTGACGATGATGACACGCTATCGCCTTCAGTCTCGACGACTTGAATTGCTTGCTAACTACCGAGTGCTCCTAACGCATTCCGAGCGCATGCGGCAAGAGTTCGAATTGCACGGCTTCGACCCGCGTAAGATCACTTATTACGCCGCGGCGGCCGCCGACCACGCGGCTCGGCCGCAACTTATCACTCCGCCTTCCGTTTGGCGGCTGCTGTTCTTGGGCAGGTTCGATCGTCTCAAAGGCGGTCAAGTTTTGCTCGATGCCCTTCGTCCCGCTTGGGAAGCGCTCCGCCATCCACTGCATGTTACGATCGCCGGCGATGGGCCATGCCGGGCCGCATGGCAAAAGCTCGCCGCCGAGGTTACCCAAAAATGCGCGGGCATCGCGATCCATTTCCCGGGCTGGGTGCCGGGCAATGAACGAGATCGGCTTTTAGCCGACTCACACCTGCTGGTCGTTCCCAGCCTATGGCCGGAGCCGTTCGGACGAATCGGTCCCGAGGCCGGCTCCACGGGGCTGCCGGTAGTCGCCTTTGACGTTGGAGGTATGAGCGACTGGTTGGAGAACGGAAAGAACGGGGTTCTCGCTTCTGGCCGGCCTCCGACCGCGCAGGGCCTGGCCAAAGCGGTTATTCAGGCTTTGTCCGATCTGTCACGCTACAACTATTTCTGCACCGAGGCTCCCGTCCTCGCTTCGAGATTCACTTTAGCGAACCATCTCGTGGAATTAAACGAGTATTTCGAGCTCGCAATCCGAAGCTGAGGTCACGCTAAGGCATGGAAAGCGCAGTCGATGAGGTCCGCCCACATCAGGAACTGTCGACCGAACGCACAAACATTACCCATTCAGATTGGGCAACTCGGTCGCTTTCTCTTCCTCGCCCTCTTCTTGCACCTTCCCATGCACCAGCAGGGAGAAAATAGCGGGAACAACCAGGAGCGTTGTCGCCATTCCCGCGAGCAGGCCGCCAAGCACCGCGCGGCCGAGCGGCACGTTCGCTTCGCTGCCACGGCTAAGGCCGAGCGACATGGGGATCAGGGCGAAGAAGGTTGCGAGTGCCGTCATCACCACGGGTCGGACGCGGATGGCGGCGGCCCGGCGGATCGCTTCTGTCGATTCCAAATCCTCCGTTCGTCTCAGGTTCTGTGCGAAATCGGTGAGCAAGACCGTATTCGAAACGACAATGCCGACCATGAATATGCTGCCGAGCAGCGACTGAACGTTAAGAGCGGTGCCGGTGATGAAGAGCATCAGCACCACGCCGGTGACGCCGATCGGCACCGCCGACATGACCACCAACGGCATGATGTACGACTTGAACAGGGCGACCATCAGGAAGTAAATGAGCACGACGGCCAAGCCCATGCCGACCGCTTGATTGCGGAACGTCTGCTGCATTTTCTGGTACTCGCCGCTCATGATCGTCTTGGCGCCTTCCATCGGCTTCGGTTCTTTGGCATCGGGGTCGAAAGGTGTCCAGCCGCCGTCCGGGCGAACGTCGCCGAATTTGGCGACGATCTTTTCCACGTCGTCAGCGACATGGCCCAAGTCGCGGCCGTAGACGCCCATGGTTAGATCGATGGTCGGCTGCAAGTCGGTATGCACTACCTCGGCAGGAACTTCGGCGCTTTCGATCTTTGCCAGGCTGCGCAAAGTGACAGTCCTATTTTGCGTCAAACTGGTAATCGGGATGTCTTTGAGAGTTTCCAGCGATTTGATGCTCTTTTCGGGATATTGCACGCCGACGAAATACTGATTATGGCTCTTCGGGTCGATCCAGAAATTGTGTTTGTTGAACTGCACGCTGGAATTCAGGGAGGCGACAACGTTGCGCATCACATCCATTTGCGTTAAACGAAGTTGCGAGGCCGCCTCCTGGTCGATATTGATTACATATTGGGGATAGTCCATGCGCTGAATGATGCGGGCATCGACCACGCCATTAACCTGTTTGATCTCTTCCAACATCCGTTCGGAAAGTTTGCGTGCCTTGTACAGGTCCTTGGCGGTGATGCGGATATTGATCGGGGTCGATTTGCCTTCGTTCATCGCTGCGCGGATCATGCCGCCGGCATCGAACGAAAACTCCAGGTCGATAGGGGCGGTTTTCCCCATTGCGTCGGCGACAGTCGCTTCCGTAAAAGCCGGGTCGGTCTTGAAGCCCTGACGCAGGATGGCAACCCATTCTTGGGCCGACTTGGAACGCTCGGGCTTTAGTTGCACGCGCACGACGGCATCCATCGGCCCGGCATTGGGGGTGAACGCCGCCGACCAGTCGGCAGTCAGGCCGATTTCGCTAATGACGATTTCGAGGTCGCCGCCGAGCCTCGCTTTGACGTAGGATTCCACGCGGTTGATATGCTCCTCCGTCACTTCGATGCGTGTCCCCGATTTGGCGCGAACGTAGATTTCAAAGGTTCCCGCATCGACTTCCGGAAAAAACTCTCGGCGGAGCTGCGATCCGAGTCCGAGAACGACGACGGTCAACAGTCCAAACGCGATAGCAACCGTGGCCTTGCGATTTCTCAAGACGACTTCTAGGAACCGTACATAGAGCGCGATGCCACGGGCAATCAAGGCTTCCCATTTTTCGAACAACTGGCCGATTCCACTCTGGGATGGAGCGTTCTCGTGTTCATTGCGGTGTTGGTAGTCGTAAGTATGCGATTCAATCGGCTTGTGCCCGTGCGCTTTCAACCAGACAAAGCAACGGCTTGGGACAAACGTGCGCGACAGAATATAGGCGATGCTCATGGCAAACGCGACCGCCAGGAACATGGGCCGAAAGAGGTAGCTTCCCGAACCTCCTTGAGCGGAGACACCGGTGATCATGGCCGTCAACGATTGAGGCATGAAGGCCAACGGCGCCAGCACCAGCAACGTGCAGAGGCTGGCGATCAATTCGGGCATAGCCACCTCGCTTGCCCCCAGGAAGGCGGCTTCACGGCGTTTCGCGCCCAACCCTAGGTGGCGATGGGTGTTTTCGAGACAGATAATGGCGCTATCGACCAAGGGGCCGATAGCGAGCGCCAGCCCGGCGAGCGTCATCACATTGATCGTCTGCCCAGCGAGCGATAAGCAGCCGATGGCGCCCAAAACCGCAACGGGAATGGTGATGACGGCAATCATCGTCATGCGCCATTCACCAAGAAAAACAAGGATAACCAGGGAACAAAGGATGGCGCCGAGAACGCCTTCCTCGGCCAGGCTTTCGATCGCTTTGCTCACGTAGATCGATTGATCCATCACCAGTTTGAGATCGACGTCGGGCGTGGTTAAGCGGGCTTTCATTTCCGCCAAACTGGCGCGCAAACGCCCGACAACGCTGAGCGTGCTGGCCCCTTGCTGGCGGTAGACGGGAATGTAAACCTGCCGTAACTGATCGACGCGCACGATGTTGGTTTGGGCCAGGCTGGCGTCGCTGGCATCGGCCACATCCTTTAGGAACACGGTGCCGTTGGCATCGGTGCGGATGGGAATATCGCCCATCCGATTGACGAGCTGATACATCGAATTGGAATCGAGCGCGTAATCGATGTCGCCTAGTTTGGCGTCGCCGGCCGGCAGAAAGATGTTGTAGCGATCGAGCGCGTTCATCACATCGATGGCCGATAGGCCGCGCGCCTGCAATTCGATCGGCTTCAGCAGGGCGAGGATCGTCCGCAACTTGCCGCCATAAACAACCGGCGCATTAGCTCCTTTTTGGGCCATGATCATGTTGCGCACTTGATAGCGCGCGGTGTCGTAAAGAGTCGATTGGTTTTGCGTCCGGCTATTCAATGCGATGAGGGCAACCGGCGTGGAGGCGGTCGGATCGAAGGGAAGCACTACCGGCGGCAGCGTGCCGGGCGGTAAGTTAGGGATGGCGGCAGTTGAAAGCGAAATGACTTGCGTGAGAGCGCTGTTCGGGTCGACGTCGTCGGCGTAGTAGTTGCGGATGATGCTGGCGCCAACGATGGACCGCGATTCCTGACGCTCGGTCCCCGCCGCCTGGCCTACCCAGCGCTCCATGCGCGCGGTGATGTCGGCTTCAACGCTGGTAGCCGGCATCCCATTGTAGAACGTCAGCACCTGCACGGCCGGGCTTTTGTACACGGGAAGAATGTCAGCCGGAATGGAAGCGAGGGCAATGCCGCCCAAGAGCACTATGGTCAGAATGAAAACGGTTACCGCGCGACGGTTGCCCAGGGAAAAAAGGATCAATCCATTCATGCGGGTTTTCCAGGGGGAGGGAGATTCACTGTTTTAGCGAGCACTTCTTACCCTCCCCCTGGCTTTGCAGGGGGAGGGCAGGGTGGGGGCAGAGCGTCTCGCCAAAAAACAAATGTCTTGATACTCAAAGCCATTCCCCCCACTCCGCCCTCCACCCGCAAAGCCGGGGGGAAGGTGGGAAGGTAAGCTGCTCGGCTCGCTAACTTCATCTTAGCGTCCGCTGCTTCCTTCCTTCACTTCATCGCCCTCCTGGACCGGTGCGCTGGAGCGGACGACGACGTGATCCGTCGCTTCGAGGCCGCTGAGGATTTCGACGTCGATGCCGTTATCCATCCCCGTGCCGACGCGCACGATTTTGACGCGACCATCACGAACAAGGCGGACCGTGGCCTGGTGCTCTTCGTGCGTCGCCAAAGCGGATGTCGGGATGCGGAAAGCTTCCGGCGCCTCCGACTTGCAGGTTCATTCTTACGCTCCCGTACATGTTTCGGTGCAGCTTGCCATCGAGATTCGGTAGATCGATTTCTGTGCGCAGTGTACGGTTTTGCGAATCTTCTTTATTCGCTGTGCGGGCGACAACACCTTTGAAAACCTGTTTCGGCAAAGCATCAAATACAATTTCCACCGGGTCGCCCTTATCGACATAAGGCGCATCGGTGTTGGGAACTTGAACCACAACGCGCATCAAGTCGATACGGTCAACGGAGATAATAGGCAATTGCGAACCGCCCACATCGGCTGCTCGAATAAAGGCGCCAGGACTGTAGTTGCGTTCGGTTACCACGCCATCGTATTTGGAATCGATCGATGTATAAGCGTCAAGAACCTCGGCTCGTTCGAGCTGCGCCTTGGCGTAGTCGATGTTTGCCTCGGCTTCGGTGACTTTAGCCTTCACTGCCGCCGATTTCAGCTGAGCGGTAGTTACGGATTCCCGGGCGGCATTCTCCGCTTCAAGGGCCGCTTCATAGCGGTCGCTCTCTTCATCAACCAGCTTGGCATCGACTGCGCTTTCCTTATAGAGCGCTTTGATGCGCTCCAACTGTTTGGAGCGATACGAACGAAAGGCCGTCTTACTTTTGAACTCGATGGTTGCCTGGGCGATCTGCTGCTCCGAAGCCTGCCCCTCCGCCTTGATGGCCGCCAATTGCGCTTCCGCCTGCGCGACGGAGGCTTTGTTGATTTTCACCTGCTTGACGGACTCGGGGACTGCGATGCGAACAAGCGGAGATCCCTTGGCGACACGGTCGCCGATTTCCTTTGTCTCAACCAAATAACCGGATACCTTGGCAAACACGTTTTCTGATTCGAAGGGTTCAACCGATCCCGGCTGCACGCTGATGCGATCGATGCCCCCTGCCGTAGGAAGGATCGTTTCAACGCTTGGGAGTCCGCCGGCTCGCCGCGCTGAACTTTGCGCAGCAGCATTGTCCGCGGCAGGCCGGCCTCTGAATGCGAAAAACCAGATGCCGACAATGGCGGCCAGCGCCACGGCGCCCAACACGAGCGTCGTACGGATGTAACGCCCACTGGCAGGCGCGGCGCTTTCACTTCAGCCATATCGAGCGGGGGGTGCATGTCGATTACTCGAATAAAGATTCCTACTTTGTTATCTTACGCAACGGGCAATACTGATGGCAAAACGTGTCACCCCAACCATTGAGAAAAGGATTGACCGATAACGGCCGTTTACGTTTCGTGCAATACAGTCCGCACCTTGATTGCCAAAGTTCCAGGTGAAAATGGTTTTTGCAGGAACGAAACCTTCGCTTGGACGAGGCCGCTTCGGATCACCGAATCGTCCGTGTAGCCGCTCATAAAGAGCGTTTTCATCTGCGGAAATCGTAGCCTCAAAGTGTTATTCAGATCCCGGCCGCTCATTTCGGGCATCACGACATCGGTCACCAGTAGATGGATGACGCCTTGATGTGTTTCCGCCAACTGCAGGGCTTCCTTACCGTTTTTAGCAACCACGACTGTATAGCCACGCATACGCAGCGCTATCAAAATGAGCGTTCGTACGGCTTCATCGTCTTCCACGAGCAGCACGGTTTCCGTCCCATTCCGGGCAAGTGTTTCTGGAACGGTTGTAGGCGGATTTTCGACCTCTTTGTCGTTTACGGGAAGATAGATCTTGAAGCTTGTGCCCACCCCGATTTCGCTGTTCACCTCGATGTATCCCTCGCTTTGCTTGACGATGCCGTAGACGACGGCCAGTCCTAGGCCGGTGCCTTTGCCGACGCCCTTCGTGGTATAAAAGGGTTCGAACAGGTGGCGTTTCGTTGTCTCGGTCATGCCGCTCCCCGAGTCCGTCATCGTCAATTGCACGTATTGGCCGGGCCGAGCGCCGGGGTGGATGTCGCAATAAGCAATGTCGAGTTCGCAGTTGCAGGTCTCGATGGAAAGACGACCGCCTTGGGGCATCGCATCGCGTGCGTTGACGGCTAAGTTCATCAAGACTTGACCGAGCAAAGCCGGGTCAACTCGCACTTGACGGAGTTGAGGATCGGTTCTCGCCGTCAACAAAACGTCCTCGCCGATCAATCGCCGCAACATTTTCTCCGTTTCCTTCACGACCTTGTTGATATTTAGAACGCTCGGCTGCAATACCATCTGGCGACTGAAGGCAAGCAGTTGCCGCGTCAGTGAAGTGGCTCGTTCGCCCGCGTCGCGGATTGCTTGCAGCGATTCCCGATCGGGATCGTCAGGCGGCATCGTGCCGAGCAGCATATCGCTATATCCGGAAATGACGGTGAGTAGGTTGTTGAAGTCGTGCGCCACACCCCCTGCCAATTGGCCGACCGCCTCCATTTTCTGGGCCTGGCGAAGTTGATTTTCGAGATTTTTGCGTTCGGTGATGTCTGACTGGACGCCGACGAAATGAGTCGCCACTCCAGACTCATTCCGCACCGGGGAGATAGCCAAGGCGTTCCAGAAGGGCGTTCCATCCTTACGGTAATTTAGAATCTCGACCGAGCACTCGACGCCGGCTCGAATACATTGGCGAAGTTGGCTGACCGTTGCGGGGTCCGTATCCTTTCCTTGTAGAAAACGACAATTTTTCCCAACGATCTCCTCTTTGGGATAACCCGTAATTCGTTCAAAACCGGGACTGGCATACAAGATGATGTCATCGGGCTGATTGGGATCCGTGATCAAAATACCCTGCGACACAGCATGAATCGCGCAATTGCGCATCCGCAACGTCTCCTCGGCCCGATAGCGATCCGTATCGTCGATGCAAACGCCGATCCATTCGCGCACTTCACCGTCGCGATTCAGAATGGGTATGGCGCGCACGTTCATGTGCCGCCATTGGCCATCCGCTCTCTGCAGGCGACATGCGAATTCAACCATTTTTTTCAAAGCTACGGCTTCTCCCCAGAGATGCTCGACTCCTTTCCGATCATCGAAATGAATTGCATTGAACCATAGCCGGCCTTGGAGTTTTTCGGCGGACATTCCCGTGTAAACGGGCCACGGAGGCTCGCTGACAGAACTTCCGCCGCCTGCATCGACCGACCAGACGATTTGTGAAACAGCTTGAATGAGTGAAGAATAGCGTGCCTCGCCACGGCGCAACGCCGCTTCGGCCTTACGTTTCATCGTGATGTCGCGGATATTGCATTGGATGACTTGTTTCCCGGATTCTTCGTAGGCGTTGCTGACGAATTCCACATCAACTTTCGTGTTGATCTGCGTTTCGAGAGGCAAGTCGTCGTAACGAATATAGCCTTGTGCTTGCAATTCCCGAAACGCCGCTTGATTCTGCTCCACGTCTTTGAAAAAGCCGATCTCAAAGAGTTGTTTGCCCATGAAGTATTCGTGGTCGCAATGTAGCAATTCACTCATGAAGGGGTTGGCATCGACGATCTTTCCAGACTGTTCGTCAAGAATCAGGATGCCGTCCCTGGCGCTTTCGAAAAGCCGTCGGTAACGGACTTCGGAATTCCGTAACGCAACTCCGTTCAGGGGCGGGATCGCTTCATCAGCATTTATGATTTGCGTTCGGTTTAAGTCGGAGTTCGCAGTCATGGGCCTCTCCGTTCGGTACTTCAAGTGGGCTGAAATGTGCCGGGCAAAAGTGAAGGGGCATCAGTCAGTATATGAAATGCCGGACAAGCCTTTTGAAATAGTGAGAACACCATGAGCGGCCACCAGAGTCGCTTGTTCACGGAAGTGCTCAAAGGTTATCAGGTATGAAATGAAGTTTGCGAAAGGATATATTCAACCGACACTTGCCGGCGCTTCCGATCTTTCCCAATATTTTCCTATCGTCCGACGCTCTTTTTCTTCCGGGTCATCCATGCCGCGAGCCATTGTCGAAGACACGTTTGCTGAGGCGTTTCGCAGCCTATATGCGGAAGTGCTGATCACGGCGCGAGATCGCCGTTGGCTCGAAGCCGCCGTGCAGGCGTGTACGGGAAACGCTTCCTCGACCATTCTTTGCGATTGCGAGGCCGGGCTCGATCGTTACGTGGGGCCAGGCGGCGACGAAACGTTTAATACGCCCGATGGCAGGCCGGCGCGATTGTTCAATTCCATGTCCCTCGTTTTCGTAAAGATCGGGTTGAGGCGCTCGAGCGATCTGTTTTAGTGCGTATTAGTCAAAATGTGCTCCCGTGCGCGACATGCGCCTGCTTCAATGGGCTGAGTGAATCGGAGACGTTTTACAAGATGGGGCGCAAGATCGCCTTCTTCGGCGATGGCTATCAGTATCGCGCGGAAAGACATGGCCGTAAGGGCTGGGTAATACCTATCTTATCGGGCGAATTTTTCATCGAACGGCGCGTCGGCTACCGAGATGGCCTTATGGGCGGCAACCTCTGGTTTATGGGCGCCACTGCCGAGGGATCGCTGTTGGCGGCCGAGCGCGCCGCAGAGGCGGCATCAAAGATTGCCGGCGTCATCTTGCCCTTTCCGGGCGGCGTGGCGGGCAGCGGCTCGAAAGCCGGCAGCCGTTACAAGTTCAGCATCGCCAGCACCTATGCGGAATACTGCCCAAGCCTGCGCGAGAAACTCGGCGAGAAATCGCGCGTGCCGGAAGGGGTCGTGTCGATCCAGGAAATCATCATCAACGGCCGCGACTTATCCACCATCGTGTCCGCGACGCAAGCTGCAATCGAGGCTTCGGTGGAAACACCCGGCTTGTTGAAGATCTCGGCAGGCAATTATGGAGGGCGCTTGGGGAAGAGCTTTGTTTACTTATTGCCGGAGAAGCAGCCGGCTTAGGGTTCTCCATATGGATACAATTTCTATGACTGATCACGAAACACCTGCTTTGCGGACCCAATCTCCACGGCGGGCAGTCATCATTGCCTGTATCTTGATACTTCTATCTGGACTGCTCTGGGCGCTGGTCATGTGGCAGCTTTGGTCCTTAGTGCCGCAGAAGAAAAGGATTTTCGATGACTTTGGAATGAAGTTGCCCATGATAAGCGAAATGGTGATCGACCTGTCCACGTGGTCGATGGATTTTCCTTTCGCGACTGCAATTCTCTGTTTCTTTTCGATACTGGCAGCGCTGATTGGTTGGATTTGCTCCACCAGCTACGGCATCGGCGCGGATGCTCAGAGGTATATGCGTATTAGGCTTCATTTTCCTGCCTTTGGCTGTGAACGTCGTCATTGCTGCGAGTATGTTGTGGCCCGAATACAAATTGTGGCAAGGCTTGCAGCATTAACGTTAGTGCTTGGCTCACAGTTTTCGTTCACACTCGCGGCAACACACTCGTCACTAATAATTTAGCGATTTCCCGCCCTTCAATCCGCACAGGAATCGTATCGCCTTCACCGTAGTCGACGCGTTGCTGATAGTCTGCAAACTTTCCTTTTCCTGCAGGCTGCGAGTAGACTTCGATCTGGCGCCCGCAGATGTTGACGATCCAATACTCGACGATGCCCGAGCGTGCATAAATGTTCTTCTTAATGCCGCGGTCGCAATCGACCGATGTGTCCGAAACTTCAATGAGCAGCACGAGATCGGCCGGACCAGGATGTCGATTCTCATAATCGTCGCGAGTGCCGCGTGCGATGGCAAAGTCAGGTTCGGGAACTGATCGAGGCAGAACGGTGTTCGTTTCAGGACGAACACAGTAGGCGCCGAGCAGCAGTGGAACCAGAAAGTCTAATAATTTGCCGCACACAGTCGCATGGGGAGGATTGGCGGCCATTTTTTGCACCAATCAGCAAACCGTTAATTAGTTCAACAGCGCCGCATCTGTAGAATATACTCTTCGCGATCATGTCGCGAAATTTGTCTACGCTGACGCGATAAAGCGAGTCGCTGAAGAAGGTTGACTATGCCTGATAGGGTTGGCCGCTCTAAGAGTGTCGCTGTCATATTTGCTAATCTCAATCCGGCGAAATACATCGATCCCGTAGGGTGGGTGAAGGCTTTGCGGGTTCCGCAAAGCCTTCACCCACCCTACAAAGATTACATCAAAGCAGGTCAGCCACATCAACCCGGCCAACTTCAATCCCTTCAAGAATCAGCGGCACGGCATCGGTGTTGGCATAGATTTGCTTGTTTCCATAATCGGGATTGGTCGTCGGCCCGCTCGGCTCGGTGTAGAGCTCGACTTGGTCGTCGATGAGATTGACGATCCAATACTGGACGATTCCTTCACGCGCGAACAATGCTTTCCGAGGGCCCTGATCGCGAGCAAGGGATGTGTCAGAAATCTCAATGAGCAGCAAAACGTCTTGCGGTTGTGGTTTTCGGCCGCGAAATTGTTGGCGAGTTCCACGGATGATCGAGATGTCCGGCTCCGGTTCGCTATCGCTGAATACGACCGGTTGCTGATCGTTGATGAAGCCGACTGATTTGACCAACGGCGCCAGCAGATCGAGCAGCTGCCCATTCGAATAAATGTGAGGCTCGTTTTTGGCCATTTTCTTTGCCAGAAAACCTTCAAAGAGCTCAACCTGATCCTCAGGCCCCAAGATCCCCTTTTGGATCATCTCGTGGTACATGTCCACGCTGATGCGGAAGAGCGAATCCAAAGGATCAGCCGTCGCCCCATTGAAGGCGGGCGACGGTAGCGTTGCTGCTCCGGACATTGATGGACGTCCTTACGAATCCAGGTCGCTCTCGGTGAAGATGGTAAAGTCTTTCGCTTGCAGCACCGTCACGGCCATTTCGTGATCATCGACATGCATGGCCAAGGCCGTGCTGCCTTCCGGGCCGACGCCAATCAAGAGCGGGTAGGCGTAATGAATGCTGATCTCGGCACTCAGCAGCGCCTTGCAGATTTGCACGAGCGGTTGCTGGCCATCGGGGAGTTTGACGACGAGAAGGTCGCTCTCCGTAATCGGCAGCTTGGCCGCGTTGAAGATTTCGAGCGCCCGCTCGGGGTCGCTCAGCACCATGCGAATGATGGCGCAGTCGGCCGACTCGACGACCGTCAATGACACAATTCGGATGTCAGTCGTTTCAAAACGACGAACGACATCCATCAAGGCGCCGATGCGGTTGGCTAGAAAGACGTTGAATTGGCGAACGCTCGGCCATTCGCGGCCTCGTGCCGTCATGAACCCGGTGCCTGCCCCTTCGCCGAAACTCATGGCCGCTCCTCTGTTTAGAACTCTCCGGGTAGTATACGGCATCAGTGAAGGCGGGGTCAATTCGACTATGCAACGCACTACTCACTTGCGCGACGGGACAAAAGACTTGGCCCATTCGTTTTGTTCCGGCGTCAACGGAGGCTGAGGCTCATTCCGGTAGATGTAATCGTCATAACCGGCGGCGTCATAGACTCGGTGCAAGGCTGCCTGGATGTTCAGAGTGGCATCCGATTGTCCTGCCGAAAGCGGGATGGGAATCGTCGGGATGCTGTCGCTTAGTTGAATGGGCCACAACCCTGCGTTCGG
Source organism: uncultured Planctomycetota bacterium (assembly GCA_963718635.1). GTDB lineage: Bacteria > Planctomycetota > Planctomycetia > Gemmatales > Gemmataceae > JAIOQJ01. Next base: position 3,081,226 of record OY970367.1, read on the forward strand.
CCGTTCCTCGGCACGACTTAACAACACATAATAACTGCATGTCGGCAGTTGCTGCAGCGGCAAGCGCGGACCGCCGCGCAATAAGTCGATTTCAATCAGATGAACTTCGCTCTTCAGAAGCTGAGCTCGCTTTCGCAGGTATTGTTCGCGGTCCGGGCCTGCTTGCTTATTTGCTGGGCTAAGCAGTTCGATAACCGTGACCACCAGGCCGGAGTCGCGATCCCGGATCTCGAGAAACGATTGTCGCTCGATATCGATTTCGGGCAATCGAACTCGGACAGGCGCTTCAATCGTAGCCGTGCCTCCAGCAGAGTATTCGAAGGCAGGCACCGGGGCATGCGCGACGGTCAGATCGTCTCGTCCCACCAGCCTTCTTTCCTCTTGCTCAGGCAGTTCGTGGATGTAGATGTGCTCATCAACCTTGACGACATAGCGCGGCCGTACCTGAGCGGTGATTGCCTCACGAATGGTTGGCAACAAGGTTTCATGGAAATCATGCCAAACGGTGCTTTGTTCGAGATAAGGATTCATTCCCGGAAACGGTGAAGGCATGAACAATCCCCGGTGTCAGAACGGGGCATCAATTCCTTATTTAGTATACAAGTGAAAATCCGCATCTCGATTAACGACGGATTGGACACGCCAGCATGCACGCGAGTCTGCGCAAAGCCTCCGACTCGCGGCTAAACTGGCGGCTCTGGCTTGAAACTCGGAACTCGGAAATCGGAACTCAATCAACTCTTTTCTCCGCCTTTCCTCCATTTTCGCTTGAAATTCAGCGCCTCCAATCTCGAAACTGCTGGGATGGACTGGCAACTTTTTCGCGACCATTTCCCGACCACTCGAACGTGGGCGTTTCTGGACCATGCCGCCGTGGCGCCATTGCCGGCCCCATGCGTGCAAGCGATGAAAGAATACCTGGATGATTTAGCCATCAATGGCGTCGTGTCATTCGCGCGCTGGGATCAGCGCTTGAAGCAGATCCGCGCAGCGGCTGCTCGTTTGCTGAATGCCGACCCGCTCGACATCGCCTTTGTTCCCAACACTTCCACCGGCATCGGCTTCATTGCTGAAGGGTTTCCATGGCGAGCGGGCGATAACCTGATCACGGCCGCGGAGGAATACCCGGCCAATCAATACCCCTGGATGAACCTGAGCGATCGAGGCGTCGAAGTGCGCGCGATACCCAGCCGGGGCAGCCGTCTGTCCATTGACGATGTGCGAGCGGCGATGGATGATCGCACGCGCGTCCTGTCACTCAGTGCCGTCGAATTCGCCAGCGGTTTCCGCAATGACCTTGCCGCGCTGGGCGAACTCTGCCGAGCACGCGGCATCTTCTTTTTCGTCGATGCAATCCAGGCGCTGGGCGTTCTACCGCTGGACGTGTCGGCCTTGCCGATCGATGCGCTGGCGGCGGATGGCCATAAGTGGCTGCTGGGGCCCGAAGGCGCCGGCCTCTTTTGGATCCGGCGGGAATGGGTTGAACGACTGCATCCCATCAATGTCGGTTGGAACAGCGTGTTGGTTCCGCATGAGTTCAGCACCATTGATTTCCGATTGAAGCCGCACGCGGGTCGCTGGGAAGGGGGAACCTACAACGCCGCCGGCATCGTAGGCCTCGGCGCAAGCATCGATGTATTGTTGGGCGCCGGCATTGATCGGATTACCGGGCGCGTGCTGGCACTCACGCAGTATTTGAGCGAACGTGCGTCGACCGTGGGATGGCAGACCTTCAGTAGTCAAACGGCAAGCGAACGATCGGGTATAGTTTCGCTGGTTCACCAACTGCGTTCGCCCTGGGCGGTGAAAAAACTGGCTCAAGAGCGAGGCGTGATTGTCAACGTGCGCGCGGGCCGACTGCGCGTCAGCCCGCATGCCTACAATACGCCCGAAGAGATTGACCGTTTGATTGAATGCCTGGCTGCCACAAAGGGTGTTATTCATGCCTGAAACGCTTTCTCCGAGATGTGCCGTCTACACGGGCGTTTTCGACCCGGTGCATCTGGGCCATGTCGATATTATCCAGCGAAGTTCGCGCATTGTCGATCGCTTGATTGTCGGCGTCGGCATCAATCCCGATAAGAGGCCTTTCTTTTCCATTGAAGAGCGCGTGGAGTTGTTGCGTCAAGTGACCGAACCCTATCCCAACGTCGAGGTGAAGCCGTTCACGGGGTTGGCGGTCCGCTTCGTCCGGCAACTCGGCGCCAGCATCATGATTCGCGGCCTGCGAACCCTGAGTGACATGGAATACGAGTTCACCATGTCGTTGATGAATTTGAATCTCGATCCTCAGGTCGAGACCGTGTTCTTAATGGCCAAGGAAGAATTTTCGCACGTCAGCAGTTCGCTGTTGCGGCAAATTGCTACGCTGGAAGGAGACCTGCACAAGTTTCTGCCGCCGGTGGTTGACGAGGCGCTGAAACGACGGGTGACTGAGTTGAATGAGCAATAAGCTTTCGAGTGCGCGTACAAGGACTCTCGGTTTTGGACCATTTTCAATCGAGCGGAATCGTTTCCACTTCGAACGGTTCGCAGTCACGCTCAAACAATCTCCACTGTAAAAGATTTACAGTCGAGTGGCAACGTTTCCACTTCGAACGGTTCGCAGTCACGTTCAAACGAGCTCCACTGTAAAAGATTTACAGTCGAGTGGCAACGTTGCCGCTTCGAACGGTTCGAAGTCAACGTTCAAACGACCTCCACTGAAAACGTTTTCAGTCGAGTGGAATCGATTCCACTTCGAACGGTTCGAAGTCAACGTTCAAACGACTTCCACTGAAAACGTTTTCAGTCGAGTGGAATCGATTCTACTTCGAACGGTTCGCTTTCGGCGAATCAGCCGCCGATTGTATGCATCGTGCGCTCGGGCTTGATAAAGCGGGCGGTATTGATTTCGTGCCCTTCCCATTTATCCGCGACATTGGCCTTTATCATGTCGACCAGGCTGTCGTCATCGCAGCGGTCGCGCAGCAGCGGGCGAACGTCCACTTCATCGAGTGCAAACAGGCAGTTGCGCAGTTTGCCTTCGGCCGTCAAGCGAATCCGATTGCAGCTACGGCAGAAGGGGCGCGAAATGGAGGCGATGATGCCGAATCTCCCGCCATCATGGTAGACAAAATCCATGGCGGGAGCACGCGGATCGTAATCGAAGGCCGGCGTAATGGCGCCGAATTCTTCTTCCAAGCGCTCGAGCATCTCGCGGGCGAAAAAGACCTTATCGCGTTCCCAGGGCTCAGCGCCGATCGGCATATATTCAATGAAGCGCATCTCGAACCCGTGGTCGCGGGCGAAACTCGCCAAAGGCACAACATCTTGATCGTTCGTGCCTCGAATAATGACAGCATTGATCTTGATAGGTTGAAAGCCCGCTTTGCGGGCTGCTTCCAGGCCAAGCAAAACCTTGTCCAAGCCATCGCGCCGACTGATTTGCCGAAAGCGCCCGGCATCGAGCGTATCGAGACTCACATTCAAACGGCGCAGGCCCGAGTCGAAAAGGGCGCGAGCTTGCTCGGCCAGGAGAATGCCGTTGGTTGTTAACCCGATGTCGCGAATGCCGGGAACTTCGGCTAACATCGATACGAGTTTCGGGATGCCGCGCCGCATTAAAGGCTCGCCGCCCGTCAGGCGAACTTTGTCGATGCCGAGCGGCGCGGCTGCTTGCACGAAATGTGCAATCTCTTCAAAGGTGAGCAACTCCGCCTTATCGCGAAAGACGACGTCTTCCGGCATGCAATAAGTGCAGCGCAGATTGCAACGATCGGTGACGGAAATGCGCAGGTTGTTGTGAACCCGGCCATAACTGTCCACCAATGTTTTGGGCTGCGTCAGCAAGGGGAGCAGGTTAATCATGAAGCGGTACGCGCGTTGTTCGTTATTACTTGCTCGGCGTTCGGATGAACCCATTCGGTTGTGCCATCCGCCCAGTTCTCTTTCTTCCAGATGGGCGCTAACTCTTTCAGGCGATCAATAGCATGTCGGCAGGCGTCGAACGCTTCTCCCCGATGCGGGCAACTGACAGCGACAGCGACGCTGATTTCGCCTACTTCCAAACGCCCAAGCCGATGCACCATCGCCAAATCGCCGACGGGCCAGCGAGCCCGCGTATCGGCCTCGATCTCAGCCATGATCTTTTCCGCCATGCTGGGATAAGCCTCGTAATCGAGAGCCAGGGTAATGCGCTCACCGGTCAGATCGCGGACGGTTCCCATGAAAACGATCACTGCCCCGCAATGAGAGCGGCAGACTTTTGCAGTCAAGGCGCCAATGTCAATCGGCTCTCGAACCAGCTCGATCATTCAACCTCCGCTCACCGGTGGGATAAGAGCCACCTCGTCGCCAGGACGAAACAACATGTCGTCGCTGGCGAATTCATTATCAACGGCCACCTGAGAGTGTTGCAGCAGAGAGGCCATCTGAGGACGCGACTCACTTAACTGAATCCGTAGATCGCGAACCCTCGCGCCATCGGGAAGGCAAACGTCGAGACCATCAGCGCCCATCATATCGCGAAAGCGGGCAAAGAAGCGGACGTGGATGGTGTGCATGGATGATCGCTTCGAGGAGCGCGTTGAAGAACCAGGCTTATTATACGGCGCAGATCAAAGAGCCACGCACGAAGTAATCTCCTCTTTTGCTATCACGTAAACAACTCGTGCATCGGCTCGTGCAGCATGCGTTCGATCTCAGGCAGAAGGCCGTAGGCGAGCGCCAGATATTGCACGGGGTGCAAGGTGCGCTTGTTGCTTCCCTGTTCCATTTGCATGCGACAGGAGCCGCATTCGGTCGAGCCGAACAAGATGCGCGGCCGGCGCATTTCATCGAGCATTGGCCGGCCAGCTTCAAGCGAAGCGGCAAAGTTCTTGGCCTTCAGGCCATAGGGACCTGCCATGCCCGAACAGCTCTTGTCGATCGTGTGAACTTTGAGCTGCGGGATCAACGAAAGCAGTGTGGGGGAGTGGACGCCGGCGCCAAGTGCTTTCATGTGACAGGGTACATGATGGCCGATGGAGAGATCGAGTGGCTGGAAATCGGTGCGCAGCTTTCCTTCGTCGTGCAGCCGGCTCAGATAGGTGGTTAACTCCACGGTCGAATCGGCCACGAGCCGAGCATCGGGGTCGTCCAGCAGGTCGAGCGCATCCTGTCGCAGCATGATGGCAGCGGTCGGTTCGGAGCAGATGATCGTGTAGCCTTCGCGCGCGAGTTCGGCGAAAAGCCGAAGGTTGTGCCTTACCGTATCGCTTGCCGCTTCCACATCCCCTTGGGCCAGAGGCGACATCCCCGAAGGCTTCTGATGCGGCGGCACGTAGACTTCAATGCCATGATGATGCAACACGGCCACGGTCGCTTCGGCAATCAACGGATCGAAGACATTCGGGAAGAGATCGACGAAATAAGCGACTCTTGGCCCCTTGCTTGCCTTGCGGCGTTTGCGCGACCAGCCGCGCCGCTGGGCTCGGCGAAGGAAATTGTGCGCGGCAAATAAGGGCATGCGTCGGCGTCGCGACAAGCCGAAAAGCCGTTCCATAATCCAGCGGAATGGCCGGTTGCCAAGCAGCGTGTTGGAAACGAGTGCAAAGTTGCCGGCCAGCGCGGCAAGGCTTTCAATGCGGGCCAGCATCCAGTCGGCGCGATCGAGGCCATGCTCGGCATGATCGGCCGCTTTGGCCTCTAGCATCAGTTTGGGAATATTGACGTGGGCGGGGCACTCGTGAGCACACATTTTGCAGTTGATGCAAAGATCGGCGATCCCGCGCAAATCGCCTGCCGCCGGCACCGGGACATTCGGGCCAAGCATTCGCCGTAACAGATTTGCTTTTGCCCGTGGAGTCGCCGCTTCTTCGTGCGATACCCGAAAGGTCGGGCACATCCGGCGATCCGGCTGTTCGGTCCTGCAGCTGCCGCAGCCATTGCACGAGGCGACCTGCACGGCAATCTCGTCAGCCTGCCACAACAGCAGCGGTTGCTTCGGCTCAACTGGCTTTTCCATTCGCTTGCGCAGGGGCCAGGCAGGGCGACTCGGGTCGAGCCCGATGATCTTACCAGGATTGAACAGGCCGTTCGGATCGAAGATGTTTTTCAATTCGCGGAAGATCGGAAAAAGCAGGCCGTACTGTTTCTCCACCCATGGAGTGCGTGCGATGCCTGTTCCATGTTGAGTGCTGATCGTGCCGCCCATGTCGATAGCCAAGGCGTACGTTTCTTCGGCTATTGCCCATAGCTTTTCAACGTCGGCCGGCTTGTCCAGATCCAGGAACGGGCGAGCATGAATCTGCCCGGTTGATGCATGAATCATGAAGGAAGCGGTCGTTTCAAAGCGTTGCAGGACAACATGGAGACGACTCAAAAATTCGGGCAGGTCATCCGGCGGAACTCCAATGTCTTCCACAAAGGCGAGAGGTCGTGGGCCCCGGCTTAGCGAATAAAGCGCGGGCAGGACGGCATTGCGAATCTCCCAAAGCCGCGCGATCGAATCCTCATCGAACGCAGGCATCGCCAAAGTGGCCAAATGGTGCAGGCGCTGCAAAAGGTCGATCGACTCAAGCCCCGCTTGGCGTGCTTCCTCCCAGCTGTCACGCTCGAACTCGACGAGCAAGATGGCTTCCGCGCTCGGTGGGATCGCTTTGACCAACTCGGCCGAATAACCGCGAGCCAGCATCAGCAAGCGGCGATCGAGCAGTTCGCAGGCGGTCGGCAGCAGCAGCCGGGCATGAGCTGCCCCGCGCAAAGCGGCATCGAGGGTGTCGAATCCGAAGAGCACGGCACTGCGACCCCCCGGCAACGGGATCGTGCGTAAGACTGCTTCGCTGAAAAGTGCCAGTGTTCCTTCGGAACCGACTAATAGTTTCGCCAGATCGAGACCTTGAGGACCAAAAACATCGTGCAGCAGATAGCCGCATCGGTTGAAGGGCGTGCGCGGCTGCGACAGGCGGATCAAGTCTGCTTTCGGTTCGAGCAAGTCGGTGACGGCTTTGCCCAGGCGCCGTGTTCGCGGCTCATCGTCGGCTGAAGACTGATTCCCGACAACAGCGGCATCGCCGTTGTCCCAAAGCACCCGGAGCTGAGCCACATGTTCACGCGTGTAGCCGTGAATGGCGACGTTGCTGCCCGACGCGTTCGTCGCCAACATGCCGCCAATAGTGCAGCTGGCGGAGCTGGCGGGGTCAGGCGCGAAGCGTCGCCCCTGCTTTGCAAGCACAACGTTGAGATCACGATGAACCACCCCCGGCTGCACGCGCACCGTCTCGCTGCCGACTTCAAGAATCGTACGAAAATGAACGCTGAGATCGACGACGACCCCCGATCCAAGCGCCTCGCCAGCGACACCCGTGCCAGCGCCCCTTGCAATGATCGGGATTTGCTGCTCCGCGGCATAGCGGACGATAAAACGGAGGTCTTCTTCATCGCGTGGAACCGCAACAGCCAATGGCTCGATTTCGAAAAGGCTGGCATCGGTGGCGTAAAGACCGCGCGACACGTCATCGAGGAGCAGTTCACCCCGGAAGTGCCCGCGCCAGTCGTCGCGCATGCGCCGGCGTTTCGCGTCCAAGAAAATTGACTCCGTTGTACGAACCGGTATGCCGAGGTAGTCTCGCTCTCATTTTAGCGAATCAGCGGAGCACCAGCGTCGGCCGTTTCCCACGGGAAGCGAACTTTCCAAGGAAGCGTCGGCCTGTGCGTACGCGGCGATGCAGCCAATCCTTCGAAGGATCGATGATGTCTGGCCGTCGCTCGGACAAGTTCGGGCGGAAAATCAACATAAGCAACAGCGGTAGATACCAGAGAACGTAAACGCCCCCTTGGTCGGCGTACCAGAATTGGACGCCAAGCACGACTGCCGCCGTCTGCGCAATAACCTGTGCCAGGTTTCGTGGCGTCGGCCAGAAGATGGTTACGCTGACAAAGGCCATGTAAACGATGAAAACCGGCATCCGATAAGCCCAATGCGCTCCCGTCCACAGGCTTTCGGTATGCGGCTCTTTCCACGCCTGCCAGTCGGACAAACTCAAGGCGATGCGCAGATGATGGTTGAAGTCGCCTGACGACCAAAGCAGGACGGCGGTGGCCGTCAAGCTAAGTACGGCCGCCAAGCCGAACACCACAGTGAATCGCAGGGCGCCGCGCCCCCGATAGAAGCCGAACCAGAGAGGAAATAACAGGAACGGAAAGAAGACGCTGCCGGCCGCCACCCCGAGAAGCAACCCACTGACCATCGGCCTCCGGTAGGCAAAGACTGCCCAGACGAGAAACCCAGCGGGCCAGACGTGATGAACCTGGGAAATGTGAAACGCGGTATAGGGCAAAAGCATATAGAGGCAGGCCATCGCCATTCCAGCTGTCGTATCCTGAAAGTGGACAGCGCCGATGAAGACTAACCCAATAAGGACCGCCAGATGCATCCCGAGCGCAATGCCGCGTTCGATCCAGAATTTGGTGTCGGCCTCTCCGAGCCTCCATGCTGCCGTACTGATAGTTCACCACGGCAGTCGCGCCTTCTTGCACGCGCATCAGGGCGATCGGCCCTTTGCCGATCTGTTCGACAGGGACATCGGGCAACCGGCGGATGGCAACCACGGTCATGCAGATAAACAGAGCGGCCGCCATCCAGGCCAGCCCGGAAAGATTGAGATTGGGCGTCAGTGCCGGCCTTCGGATCAAGGCCAGATCGAGCAAGCAACGGCCAAACCAGTAGCCCGACCCGGCGATCAACCAGACATAACCGAAGAAAAGCAAGGATTGACCCCGATTGGCAAAGGCCGTTTTGACGCTCGGCTCGAGGTGATTCTGCTTGACCGAATAGAGCAAGGCGTGGGCTTCCTGCAGCAGCAAGAAGCCGGGCACCATTAAGAAGAGCGTCAACAAGTCCCAGTTGCGCAGCGTCAGCAAGCGGCCGAATTTGAGGAACAAACCGACGATGAGCAACAGCGAGAAATAAAACCACGTCGCTGAATTCGGTAGATTGAAATCGAAAAAGATGGAAGCCAGCACGGGCACGCTCCGAGTCGACCATTCGTCCGAGCGGATCTCCGCAAGATCGGCCGCGAACGAATGAACGGAAAGCAAACCGTGAGTCAGAAAGTCCTTACGGAAACTGGCACGGGCAAAGCGTTAGTATCGCAATACGTGGGCGAAGGTCAAGAATAATCTGGGCAGTGCGTGCTCTCCACGCTCCGCGCGAAGAAGTCTTCACGCGGAGCGTGGAGTACACTATGGCGACACGCCACTTTTTGCTTGATAGTTTGACTGGAGATTGATCCAATTTACTGTCCGCACCTTCCATTACCTTGGGAGAACCTCATGCCTTACACGAAACCGTTCCTAGCTTTGGCATTGTTGCTTATCGTCGCCGCCGTATCTTCGCAACCAAGCAATGCGGTGCCTACACCTAAACACGATCCGCTAATCACGAATTCGATTGGTATGAAACTCGCGCTCATTCCCGAAGGCGAATTTCTAATGGGCTCGCCCGAAAGCGACAAGGATGCTCAACCCGATGAAAAGCCTCAGCACAAAGTTAAAATCACCAAGCCGTTTTATATGGGAATCCACGCGGTGACCGTCGGGCAGTTCCGCGCGTTCGTTAAAGAGACGAACTACAAGACCGCTGCCGAGAACGGCTCGGGCGCCTGGAAGACAGTTACGCCCGGCGGCAAGGTCGTTCCGGGCGCCGAGAAGCACAACTGGGCAAACACCGGCATCGAACAGACCGATGATTACCCCGTCGTCAATATCGATTACCCGGATGCCGAGGAGTTCTGCAAATGGCTGAGCAAGCAGGAAGAGAAGACCTACCGATTGCCAACGGAAGCCGAGTGGGAATACGCCTGCCGGGGCGGCACAACGACGCGTTGGTCGTGCGGCGACGATAAGGATACGCTCATTGATCACGCGAATATCGCCTACGACTCATTCCCGAAGTATGCTCGCACGAATACCCCGAAAGCGGATGGTTGGCTCTTCATGGCCCCCGTCGGCAAGTTCAAACCCAATCCCTGCGGCCTCTTCGACATGCACGGCAATGTCTGGCAGTGGTGCGCCGACTGGTATGAAGAAGAATATTACAAAGACTCGCCCACTAACGATCCCACGGGTCCGGCACAGGGTTCGTCACGCGTCATCCGGGGAGGCACTTGGTCGCGAGGTCCGCTCGATTGCCGCTCCGCCAATCGCTTTGGCCTCTCAGGGGCAACTAGCCTTTGGGTCGGCTTCCGCGTCGTTCGAGATGCGGCGGCGGAAAAAAAACGGTGAACGGAACGAGTGTTATATTGTCGGGCCGGGGCTTCGGGAAATATTTCCCGAAGCCCCGACAGCATTACCCTAATGAGAATTGATCGACAAGACTTTGAATGTTTCCCCCGTCGCTCGCGCTGCGGGCTAACAAGACCGCTACGCGTTTTGCCAGGATTTCCTCGTGTTTGACCTTCTGGAAATATTTCCTGAAGGTTGACCGTCAGAACGACGCACAATTGAGCGACATGCATTTGATATTGTCTTCATTCCGCGTTTCAGAATTCTCCATCCCACATTTCCCCACGTTCGTTTTCCCAGGATTTTTTCGCAAAGTCCCTTCAGGAAATATTTCCTGAAGGGACTTTGCCGAGTCGCGCGAGGCGAGCAGCATAGGCTGCCCGGCGATGTCGTTGACCCAACGGCGTGCACCTCACTTGCGCACCTTCACCGAAGCCGTCCCTTGTCACCGACAAACGCCGACCTGCAAAAGTTGACATACTAGCTTAGGCGCCTGTTTTGGGAAAATTCTCTTTTCTTTGCGGCTATAGTGGGAAGGGCAATATGCCGTTGAAGGCCCTCTAGCCTGTGACACCGATTTCAATCGTCTGGCTATCGCCAAATATAATAACGGCCAGCGGTCACTGCAAAGACAAGGAATCCCGACAGCGGTCAGAAACCAAAAGAAATAAGAGCAAACGGCAAATAGGCTTGTGAGCCTCCGGATCGCAATGCCCTGCAGCCTAATTTTGAACGCACCTGCGATTTCGAAGTAAATTGGATAATGTTAGAATCTTGATACACAATTAGGTCGGAATTACGCAGCAGCCATAATTCCTCAATGCTACCAATCGTCAAAAGCCGAATCTGATCAAGTCGAGTAATTGCACCGCGTTCGAAGCGCCAAAGTCCTAATTTCGTGCGAAACAAAATCCGACCACGGGAAAAATAGTAAATTTCGACGATCTCTTTCAGTTCTCCGTTCTCTGCAATCGGGAACACCGTCAAGATTTTGCCCCCTTGCGGGTCGAGAAGCGCCAAACATGAAAGTTGATCCATACTGTTTCCATCTTTCCAAAATTCCAACCATATAAGCCCATCCGTTACGCTTCTTGGGATGCCCATTCGTCGGCTGCCGACCAAGCGCGGTTCACGGTCCAAGCCGACCTTTGGAAAAACTTTGCCATCGACACCCATTCCTTCAAGTTCATTCAAACGGAACCAAACGATTCCATTAGGGCTAAACTGTGCCCAATCAGGGCAGTCGGCATCCTCGTGCCAGTTCCGCTTTGTTATCGTTTCACCCTCGACGCTCTGTTCGTGACAATGCAATTTCTGGACAGACCGTTCGAATCCGTTCACCGTTTCGGCTCTTTGTTCCTGCGAGAAACCAAAAAGCCGACCGTTTGGAAGCAGCAGCGTCTGCTCCAGAGTGTTATTTGGATTTGAATCGTACCGGAGTTCTCCGTTACTACCGATCAGCCAATAACTTGTGCCGCCGGTCTGCTGGTGAAAGAATCTCGGTTGTCGGGGCTGCTCACTTAGCGCTTTGGGGTCGAAAGTTGTTTCCGCCTTCTTCCACCAAGTTTCCCAGGCGTTCCGCGCTGCCTTTGCCGTTTCGCCGCCGGACCAGACTAACTGTTCCGGCGCTTTTTCACCTGCTGCCCAAATGAGCAACTCTTCCGCCTGCCAAGCCAGCGCGATTGGTTTTCTATCTAGCAGCTCGATCAGCGTTGAAATGCCAACAGTGCGGCAACCGGCCAGAAAGCCTTGTGCCGTCCGCAAGCGCACATATGGGTCAAAGTCGCGCAAAAGTTCCTCAGCGGCTTTGCGCTGATGTTCTGTTCCGCAACGTGCAACGATACACCCTGCCACGGCCCGCCGTGCCGGCACTTTGTCGTCAAGTGCGCTAACCAAAAGCGGATCAACCCTGCGTTTAACGACCGCCAGCTCTTCGATGTTGTAATAAAGCTCTTCTTCTACTTCAGGGTCCGTGGTACAGGGTAGGTACCGCAGCAAGGCAGCCAGCAATTCGGGCGGCTTACGCTGCATCAGCATTCGGATGATCACCGGGGGAAGCGAAACGGTGTGCGTTCGCCGGTCCATCGCCTGCAAATTCTTCTGTGCGCCTTGGGCTCTCTCCGCATCTTTATCGCTTAGCGCACTGCGTAAAGGCTCAAATGAAAGCAACCCGAGCGTGAGCAGCTTCTTCGACGCTGACTGCCGCCTGGCATATCTGTCGTCGCCGAGTTGATTGATGAGATCTGGAATCGCCAGCAAATCATCGTCGGAGGCCGAGCGATCGTTGAGATAAGCCAGCAATGAGGTTGTGTCGGAAGGCTGCTTGAAGTGCTTCAAGATGCTCTCATCGTAATCTAGCTTTTCCGCCTTATGCTCAGTTTTCTTGCGATCCTTAGCGCAACAAACGGCGGCAGCTGCCACCAACACAACAAAGGCAAAAACATAGCGAACCATTGGCGCTCCCCGCACAGAGAGACAAAAGAGCAAAGCACTAATGTACCAACACCGCTGCACCGCCATGTTGATTCTTAGATTTCTCTATATGATAAATTAGACATAGTCAGGCATCTTTTGGTTCAACTAAAGCTTTCTGCGAGCGAGTGCAGGCGGATTAGATCGCTCGGGCCCAGGTCACTCCCCTTAAACGATTCCATTTCATTGTCGCTGGCCGCCGCTTCGAACAAAGCCCGCACTCGCTCCACGTAGGCACACGACGTTCCCGTTATTGCTGCGATTTCCATAGTAGGCGCACCATCTACCAACAAGGAGAGGACGAGGTGAAGAGCACCTTTGCGAATTCGCTGCGGTTCAGTGAGAAATCGGTAAGGCTTGAGCCGAAATTCAATGGTTTCGCGCATAACGGGAACCCGCTTCATGGTCAGGCCAATGCGCGGCTGTGCGAAAAAACGGTCGAGCATCGGGCTTCCGAAGACGTTGGATCGAGACGGGGCAGCGTGCGCTCCAGGCCTTGTGTGTGCCGATAGCGTTGACCAGATCTTTGACGGACGCCTGCTTTGTCAGCCGCAGTAAGTGATCGACGATTAGCGATGGGCCGTTGATGAGCGAACCATCCGGCTTTTCGATTGTCCGGATCAAAATGCCGGCATAGGCGTTCGCGTCGCCGAAGGTCAGATCGATTCCCTTGTAACTGCCGCCGCGGTAGCCCTTGCCGGTCATGTGGAAATACCAACGACCGACATTGAGTTGAATTGGTTGGGCATGGGCGAAGAGGTCCAGATGCTCGGGTGAGCGATAATAAAATTCGACTTCGAGGATGCGATGCGCCTTCTTATCCGCAACTAGCCGAGTCCCGTTCAACAGTTGCTCGGCAATTCGCGCGAACCAGGCATCTATGGCCTTTCCGTCGCTGCGATCCTCTGGAGCTTGGAGCAGTTCGGGCCAAAAGGCCATGGCTTGCCTCGTCATTGGGTGCGCCAACTCTTTTTGGCGATTCTGGCGAGCGGCGCGGCGTAAGCCCGCCGTGCGCTCGGAACCACGGCGGGCTTACGCCGCGCCGCTCGCCAGAATCCGTTGGCGCCCTCTCATCATTCGCCGACCATCCGCCCTTCGATTTTCTTGACGTCGCGTGGTGGGGTTCTCAAGCCATAGGCGATTCCGACCGGAACGGGTGGCTTGGCCTTCGAGACTTCTTCTCCCACGCGTATTCGCAATGCCCAAGCGTCTTGTGGCAGCAACTGACGATAGTTAATGATGCCCGCATCCTCCGCGGCATTCGGATTGCCGACTTCACGCACGGGCGTAAGCTTTAACTCTTCGCGAACCTTGCGGCCGATCGCCCAGCGCGGCTGCTTGGTTGCATGAGACAAAAGCGTGAGATATTCCACATCCTGCTGCCCGCGCCGGAACGACTTCAGCCGAACCGAAGGGATCGGTTCCTTGTCCCCTTTCCGTACGGGATAGAAGAGAGACGTATCTTCCGCCTTGTCCCAAGCGGTCGCCTTGCCGATCGTCAGCCAGGGCAACACGCCATCCGTGCCGATGCCCCAGGCGTCGAGGCACCAGCCAAGCGGTTGCGTGTTCGGATCTTCAATCTTGTTGGCGCCCGAGTATTCGACGACGAGTTGACGATCGTTGCGCTTGCGATCGAGCACCATACGGCTATAGTTTCGCAGAGCAGTGCCAACCACGTTGTAATCGAGCAGGCCATCCATCGTGTCCCGTTGCCACATCGGCCGGGAGATGTCCGCCCGAAAGGCCATCTTCAGCGCCGCCGCGCACCTGCCCGATGCCTTCATGGAAGGCGACGGCGAAATAGTGCAGGGCCCAGAAATCTTGAAAATTCGCCGGCTCATCTAAGATCCAAACAGTCGGTGTGCGCGACCAGCCTTTCGCCTTGAAATCGAGCTTATCGTTGAAGAAACATTGAAAGAACGTTTTATGCCAGCCTTTCTCGTTGAAGTGTTCCGCAAATTGGCGCGAGGCTTCAACAAAGTTTTTTCGATAACTTTCCTTGAATACCTTGTCCGCCCAATATTTATTGGCCGGTGAACTTTCATCGTAATTGGGCGCTAGTGGCGTTGGCCAATTTTCGTGCAAAGGCAGATAGAAGATATCGAGAGGCACACTTTTGCGCGGCAGATCGGCAAAAGCGGAGCCATCGAAGTAGGGGGCGAACCGCGCATCCCAGGCAGTCCAATCGAATTTGGCGCCGTCCCATTTGGGTCCCCAGCCATCGTGGACTTTGCCCGATTGCGAATAGGGAACGATGTTGACGCTGGTGCGATGCCGATGGCCGACGCGGTAGTAGGCGGTCTCCAAACCCGCGGGCAGGCCGTAGCCGTTCATTTCGCAGTAGAAGTTCAGGCTATCCGGCAACGTAAAATCCCACACGTGTAAATCGACGGCGATCTCCAGAGTATCCGCTTCGGTCTTCAAGAGCAGCTTGCCGCGATAGTCGCCCGGCTTTAGCGCGTGCGGAATATAGACTTCACCATGAATGCTGCCGTTTTTGTGACCCTCGGGAACCTTGAACTCTTTCGTTAATGGAACGATTGGATCGGGCAAGGGCCCTTTGGCCGATTCGACATTGGTATAAATTCCAAACGCAGTTTTGACTCCCTCAGCATTCTCAAAGGTCAGCGAGGGAGTGACGGCGCCTTCCACACCGCGCAGCGAAATCTGGAACGAGACGAATTCGTTGCCCGCTGCATGGAGGCGAAGCCTCTGTTCTTTCGCGCTCCAGAGATGATTCGCCGCCGGATAGCCCTCCGCCTGCTTGGGAATCATCTCACCGCTGATCGGGTGAACCTTATCGAGCTCGTCGATAATGGCGACTTCTCCCTTGCCGAGTTTCGGCAAGGCAGCCGTGTCGGTAAAGGGCGTCGGCATCTTTCCCGGCAAGGCGGTGGGTACGATATCGGAAACGGAGATGTGTGTCGTATAAGCATCACCCACGTTGCCGGCCGCATCGACGGCTTTGACGACGAGTTTCACCTGCTTGTCTGCCGGGATGTTCAAGTCGCGTAGATGCATTTGCACGCGCTCGCCCGGCTTGCCGGCGAAAGGGATCAGATAACGTGGAATGGCTTTGCCATCGACCTCGACAATAAAGCCGATCGTGCCAGAACCGGCATCGGCCGGTGTCTTCCAGTGAACGAGCGATTCACCAGCCGGCAGATGGGCCGTGCTTGCCTCAAAATCGACTGCCTTACCGGGCGCTGTCTCGTCTTTGGGACCTAGCGTCACGGTGAAATAAGGGGCGTTGGCCTTGCCCGATTCACGACTGTGAATGAAGCGATTGGGAAAATGGCGCAGCGTGAACTTTTCACCCTGATGTTCCCATTCGGAACCGGTGTCGTCGAAAAGCAACACGCCATAGCTGATGCCCGCAACGCGCGCAGCGATGACGCGAGGATCGACCGGGATCGTCTGCCAACCGTTCGCATCGGGAGGAGTCGCGTCGGCCATGCGCCAGAAAGTGCCGCCTTGGCCGAGCATCACCGAACAGACGTCGCTGCCCGGCACAGTCCATGGAACATCTGGAAATTGGCGATGGAGAAAGGACGAACTCCCTTTCTCGGGCTTGTAGCTCGACGATGTGCCTTCCACCCATTCGGCGCTGAAGGTGCTCGCGGTCATTCGGTGCAGCGGCTCTTTCAAAGTCGAGCACTTGACGTGGGCCTCCGCAGCAATAATCGTGAAGCCCTTCAGCAACGCCGGATCGAAATCGAGCAGCGAGAATTCTTGATACGACTTGAACTTGAGCCGCGTCGCGCCGCCGTTGTTGCCATCTGCTTCTGGGCCAACAATGGAAAACCAATTGTCGCGCGTCACTGGTAGAGTCAGCGTCTTACCGGTCGGCGCTGGTTTTGGATTCGGCTTTTCTTCGGCGTAGGTAATCACACTTGCGGAGAGGATGAGACAGATCGTCAATCGCTGATGCATGAAAAGATAGTCCTTCGGTACGTTGGAATGGATTCTCAGTGAGCTATCGTTAGCCGCGACGCGAAGGCTTTGCGCAGCGGAGCGCTTGTTTGCAGAAAGCGCTCCGCTGCGCAAAGCCTCCGCGTCGCGGCTAACAAACTGCAGTTCAGCACGCTTTCGGCTCGCCTGCGAAATTACGTTGCCTCATTTCCCATCCGCAAAACCTTTGGGATGCGTCCGGTGCCAATTCCAGGCAGTTTCTAAAATCGGCTCTAGTTCCATATACTTCGGCTTCCAACCTAGTTCTTTGGCCACTTTACCCGGTGAAGCAACCAGTTCGGCAGGATCGCCAGCGCGTCGCGGGCACTCTTGCACTGGCACCTTTCGGCCCGTCACCTTCTCGACAGCGGCGATCACTTCCCGGACGCTATAGCCTCGGCCCGTGCCAAGATTATACTTCAGCGCGCTGCCTTCTTGCAGATTCTCCAGCGCAAGCAGATGCGCCTGAGCCAGATCGTCCACATGGATGTAATCGCGAATGCAGGTGCCATCGGGCGTGGGATAATCGGTGCCGAAAATGTCGATCTGCTTGCGCTGACCCATGGCGGCTTGAATGACAAGCGGAATCAAATGGGTCTCGGGCTTATGATCTTCGCCGATGTCGCCTTTGGGCGACGCACCCGACGCGTTGAAATAGCGCAGTGCCGCATAGCCCCATTTGTATGCAGTCGAATAGTCGGCCAAGGCCTGTTCGACGAATAGCTTCGTCCAGCCGTAGGGGTTGATCGGCCGTTGCGGCAAATCTTCCGTGATCGGCATGCGTTCCGGAATGCCATAGGTGGCACAGGTGCTGGAGAAGACGAACTTGCCGATGCCATTGCGGCGCATGCGCTCCATGAGATTGAGCGTGTTGATGAGGTTGTTTTGATAATACTTAGCCGGGTCGGTCACCGATTCGCCGACAAACGCGAAGGCGGCAAAGTGGATGACCGCCTCGATTCGATTGATGAGCAAAGCATGATCGACGCGATCGGTGTCCTTCAAATCGCCCACGATTAAGCAGTCGGCCGGCACCGCCTGTCGATGGCCGAACACCAGACTATCGTAGACCCAAACATCATGCCCGCGTTCGCGCAGGAGCCGAACTGTGTGGCTGCCAATATATCCCGCACCGCCGGTTACTAGAATTCTCATTCTGAAAAGATACTCCAATCGTCTGCAGCGGTAAGGTTCATACGTAAAACTGAGTCCGCAATCGGTGTGCCATCATTTTTTTGATTGACGGCGGCAGCCCGCATAGCTTGGAAATAACGTGTAAACACGTTAGCCGCGACGCGAAGGCTTTGCGCAGCGGAGCGTTTGTTTGCAGAAAGCGCTCCGCTGCGCAAAGCCTTCGCGTCGCGGCTAACGATAAACACAACCGTCCCGTCAATTCGTAATCCCCTTCGTAATCCGCATGAACACGTCTTCCAGATTGATTTCCTCTTCCTTGAACATCTTGATGTGAAAGCCCATTTCGATGAGGCGTTCGGGAAGAATGCTGCCATCTTCGTAGCCTTCGCGGAGAGTGACTTGCACGACCGTGGCATCTTTCAGCAGATCGACTTTCTCGACTTCGACAAAGGTCTCCAGTTTTTTGGCGGCTTCGGCATCTCGCCCTTGGGTGACTGAGACTAAATAAACACGGCGTTGCTGCACTTGCTTGATCGCTGCATCGACATCGCCGTTGAATAGCAGTTTGCCGCGTTCGATGATGCCGATCTTGTTGCAAATATCCGCCAGTTCGGGGAGAATGTGGCTCGAAACCATGATGGTCTTTTTCATCCCGCGCAGGCGTTTGAGCAACTCGCGCATTTCGATGCGGGCTCGTGGATCGAGGCCAGAGGCTGGCTCGTCGAGCAGCAACACTTGCGGATCGTGGAGCAGTACGCGAGCCAAGCCGAGGCGCTGCGTCATGCCGCGCGATAGGCTCGTGGCGAGCGCATCGCGCTTGTATCCGAGGTCAACGCGTTCGAGCACATCTTCGCAACGTCTGCGCCGCTCGGCGCCCTGAATGCGATAGGCGGCGGCGAAGAATTCGAGATATTCGATCACTTTCATGTCGTCGTAGACGCCGAAGAAATCGGGCATGTAGCCGATGGCACGGCGGATATCTTTTGAGCCGGTGTAGATGGAATAGCCGCAGACGCTCGCTTCGCCCCATGAGGGATTGAGCAGCGTGGCAAGCATGCGCATGGTTGTCGTCTTGCCGGAGCCGTTTGGCCCGATGAAGCCGTAAACGTCGCCCGGTTCCAGGCGCAGGGTCAGGCGGTCGACGGCATAGAGTTCGCCGTATTTCTTGGTGAGATCGCGTGTTTCAATCATATCTTGGCTTGCAACCCCGTTCGACTGCTTGGCTCTCCGCCTTATCCTATCAATCGTTCGATAGCACCGGGATGTAAACACGGATGTACGTCTCCTGCCGTAATGGGCCACTCACCGGCATGTGGTTCAGCAAGAGGTGGGTTGGGGCTGCATCCGACTTAGGGTCCTCCACAGCCGGGCCAAGCGTCGTTCTCAAGCGAGCGACCAAGATTGCTTCGTGCCGGTTCTTTTCACCGATTCGCCAGGATTGGTCCAACTCGCGTTCGGAAGCGTTCCAAAGCTGGCCGAATTGACCCTGCATCAATTCATGAAATAGCATCGGCCAGAGGCGAAAGTTCGGGTCGTCGCTGAAGTCGCCGCGCATGTTCCGTCCAGAACTATTGCTCGGCGCCAGATCTTTCTGCACGTTTGCTTCATGTAGCCATGTGGACGCATTAGCGGATTGAGAACTTGTCGAGAGATAGCGAGGCGCATTGCGCAACAAGGGCGGAATCGTTATCGTGTGCCCGCGATAGAAAAGTTGCGCATCTTCGATCATCTCAATCGACAAATGGCTGGTTATTGAGCCTGTGATCTGGTTGGAATCAGCAGCGGCGATGCGCAAGGTTGATTCGAACCACGGCTTCTCCAAATGGGCTGACCACGAACCGGTGAAAACCTTGGTGGACCAGACTTGAAATGGCACGTGCTCCAAGCCGTTGGCGTATTGATCGGAATAAGCGTAACTTCGGCGGAAGAGACTTTGTCGGCTGCTCTTGGGCTTGCCATGCCAACAAAGAGCTTCGGTTTTCGTCCCTTCCACCCACCCGGTGCTTAATTCAACATCGAGGTTTTGGTTCTGAGGACTAAAGAGGGTAAACCAGCTTTTGACATAAGCGGTTTGGTCGTGCAAATCAGTTTCGACCAGATCGATCTTGTTGACGCGTAGCTCCTGACCCTTCAGCCGGTGCGCGGCGAAATAAGCGCAGAGACAAACGCCGGCGACGATGACGGGGAAGGTAAGCCAGGTCAGCTCCAAACGCTTGAAGAGCCGTTGCAGAAGAACGTACTCGATTGGCCCAATCAGCAGAATATAGGCTAGGAGAAACAGCGCCACCCATCCGAAAGAGATGACGGGAATCCCTTCGAAGAATTCGAGATTGTTCTGTAGCCGGCTCAGGTATTTGTCTTCGTCCTCGGAAGAGTCGGCCGTTGGCTTTTCCGTGCCACTTGGCACGTGCATGCCGCAAATGCCGACCAACCAATCCCAGAAGGCTTCGCGATGCGCCCATTCTCGCATTTCCGGCGAATCCAGGTCGAACGCAGCCAACGTCACCCGGCCTAGGCCAAACGAATTTTGAACGACGAGCGGTACAGGGTTCTCAGCATCATCCGACAGGAGTTTAATTTGGTAGGGCCGTTTCGGAATCGGACTCAAAGATTGAAGCAAGAGCTTCTTCGAAGCAGCAGCTTTGAGGATCAAGCGAGGCGAATTCGGCAACACCATCGCGATCTCTTCGACTTCCCGCCGGCCGTCTAAAGGCAGGCTCCCCGGCAGCAGCGGTTTGCATTCATCGAGGGCATTGATTGTTTCAGCAGCGCCGCCGCTGATGAGGACATGCCCGCCGTGGCGCACCCACTCCAGCAACGCCGCTCGCTGAACGGGAAGCTGCGCCAACCCTTTCCAGAAGTATCCATTTGCATCGCCGGAGAGGATTAGCAGATCGATGCCCTCGTAACCGAACCAACGATCGGGCAACTCCGAGGCGTCGGTGATTGCCGCCTTTTCCACCCAGCCATTGCGGAGGATCTCTGAAGAATGACTTTCGCCCGCTTGACCTTCTGTTTTCGACAAGCGAAAGCCGGGCAGATCGGAGCCAACACTCAGGAAAAGAAAACGCGATGGCGCCAGACCGACCGGCCGACCGCGATAAACCTCGGCTAATAGTCTGGGTTCGTCGGAGGCGTAGGCTGCATTGATGCGCACCGTCACTTCGCTGGTGATGCCTCCTGGTTTCAGAAGCGCGACCGGTCCGAACCATCGGCCGGTCTTACTCGACAATTCTTTGACCACGCTCGCGACCGTCATCACGTCATCGGCATCGGGCGTCTCGACGGTGATGGCGATTTCCTTATCGTTCAGTGATCCCGACAACTCGAGCTCGACCCACACCGGCGACCACTTGCCGGCCTTGAACGTGAAACGATCTTTGTTCAGGTTGCTCGGAAAGCCGAGATGAACACTTTTGATCGTTATGGGAAACGTTTCGGCAAAAGCGGGAGCGCTCAAGCAAAGGAGGATACTGACCGGGAACAACCGTCGAAATGACATGAGGACCGATTCTCGGATGAAGGAGCGTTGCATTCGAAGGAGATATAGCTATTGATATGCGTGCCGCACTCACAAAACTATGATATTAGCTCGTTAGCCGCGACGCGAAGGCTCTGCGCAGCGGAGCGCTTTCTTCGCGCTGAAAGCGCTCCGCTGCGCAGAGCCTTCGCGTCGCGGCTAACGGCAGATCGCCAAAATCCCTCATGAGCATCCTTCTGGCCAATCGTTCTGTGAACGCATCAGCTATTAGCGGGCTTCACGTTTTATTTGCAGCTTTGGGCGGTTTCTCGATTTCCAATTCAACCGCCGCCAACCATGCCTCTTCTTTCTCAAAACCGTATGATGGAATCCAATACCGCCAACTGATTCGTAGCAGGGGATCGATGCCGTGCCGTTGCTTTTCGCGCTCACTATGTTCGTCAGCGCCACTCTGCTTTTTCTGGTTCAGCCAATGATTGGCAAGATGGTCCTTCCGCTTCTGGGAGGGACGCCCGCCGTCTGGAACACCTGCATGGTGTTTTATCAGGCGTTGCTTTTAGGCGGTTACTTTTACGCGCATCGCTCGACGACCTTTCTGCAAGCGCGCCAGCAAACTTCGCTGCATGCCTATATCATGCTTGGCGCGCTCGGAGTGCTGGTTCTCGGCGCGATCGCGACAGCCAATCACTCGCCGATTCCGGTGGTCAAAAGCTTGTCGCCGCAAGGAGACGACTTTCCGTTTTTCGGCGTTATTGTCCTGTTGATGGCGGCGATTGGTCTGCCGTTCTTTGTCGTATCCACCAGCGCGCCGCTGTTGCAGAAATGGTTCGCTGAAACCGGTCATCCGTCGTCGAAGGATCCTTATTTTCTCTACGCAGCCAGCAACTTCGGCAGCTTGCTCGCACTCGTCGCTTATCCGGCTATCATCGAGCCGAACCTCCTTATCATTCACCAGGCGTGGGTTTGGGCGATCGGTTACGGAATTCTGGTCGCACTTGTCTTTGTTTGCGCCAAGGCGGTCAACAAAGGGCCGATGGCGGCTTATGCCCCGACAGCCAAAAACGTCAAAGTCACGCCGATCGTCTCGGCAGCGGGGCCTTCGCTGCTGCGTAAATTGCGCTGGATGACGCTGGCCTTCGTTCCCTCCAGTCTGATGCTCGGCGTCACCACGTTCGTAACGACGGACATGGCTTCGATTCCCCTGCTCTGGATCATCCCGCTGTCACTCTATCTGATCACGTTCATCATCGTCTTTGCCAAAGTGCCATCGGGCGTGCAGATGACAATGTCGCTGCTTATGCCGGTGATGGTGCTGCTCATTGTCTTTTTGATGACCTCA
Organism: uncultured Planctomycetota bacterium; assembly: GCA_963718635.1. Taxonomy (GTDB): domain Bacteria; phylum Planctomycetota; class Planctomycetia; order Gemmatales; family Gemmataceae; genus JAIOQJ01. The sequence continues at coordinate 3,103,848 of OY970367.1, forward strand.
CACGTAGACGCCAAATTTGGTCTCAAAGTGCTGTTGCATATGATCACCTTCTTCGTGGTCGCGATGGTCTGTCACGGTGAATTAGCTCGCGATCGGCCAACGGCGAAGCATCTGACCACGTTCTACCTATTGATGTCAGTAGGCGGCATGTTAGGCGGATTGTTCAACGCTTTAGTCGCGCCGATTATCTTCACGTTCACCAGCGAATATCCGATTACCTTGGTCGCCGCCTGTTTTATGCTGCCCTCCTTGTTTGAAGAAAATGCAAAAAAGCCGAACGGCTGGACCAGCATCATTGATCTTATCGCACCCGCGGCCATCTTCTTTCTCTGCTGCATCCTGCAAACGAACGATGAGGCGATTGGCACTTATGTCTACGCCAACGGAACTCTAATTATTGCGGGAGGCACGCTCTTTTTGTTGTGTGCCGGGCCGGAGATTGCATTTGTAAACACGAGCAATCGCTTTCGCATCTCCGTCGCCCTTTTAATGGGCCTTTCGCTCACGGCCTTTGCGATCACCGGACCTTTGATGCGTCACTGGCAGGCCATAAGCGGGGACAATGTGTTCCTTCAGGCTGTTCGCCTTCTCGATCCGAATGTCTGGCGCTTCCTTGCGATAGTTCCAGTAGTCGCCGGCTACACCTGGTATTGCCAACAGTACAGCCATCCGCATGCACGCCGGCTCGACATCCTGCTCGGGCTCGGGATGCTGGCCGTCAATTTCTTGGTGTTGTTTGTGGCCGCGGAGCCACTCGCAAAGAATGTCGTGCAAGATATGGCCTTCAAGGAAAAACTGAGCGAAAAAACCGTATTGCAAATCCTCATTTTCGGCGTCCCGGCGATGCTCTGTTATTTTTTCGTCGAACGCCCGTTGCGCTTTGCGCTGCCGTTGGCGCCCTGTGGTTGGCCACGTTTTACACCGAATATAAAGCCGGCACAAACTATGTCTACGATCGCAGTTTCTTCGGACGGCTGAAGATTGAGACTTTCCCCCGTTGGGTATCTTTCCCCGGCCATCTCTTTCCTGACAAGATATTGGATGACAATGTCCATTACAAAATGGAGCCCCACCAGCGATCGACATTCGATGAGATGCTTGTTTATCCGATAGGGGAGAAGGAGCCGATCTATTCGATCGAATATCACGATTTAGCTACTGGTCCGGAGAAACGCTATTTCATCCGCTCCGAGTATCGCACGCTGGTGCATGGCACGACCACGCACGGTATGCAGGAGATGAATCGGGAACGTCGGGACATTGCCCGTGCCTTGCTGGCATGCAATCCTTCGTCGGCTCTTGGTGTTAGTTTCACCCTCGTCGCCGTATCCGGCGTTGCGATGGAAGCGCCGGGCCGTGAGCCTTTGACTTATTATCATCGCAATGGACCCGTAGGCGCCATGTTCAAGGCCTGGCGGGTCGGCAACTTTCGTAAAGAAAGCCCGAATACAACCGTGGGCTGTATCGGCATGGGGACGGCATCGTTGACCTCGTACGGGCTGCCAAGTCAAAAGATGGTCGTCTTTGAAATTGATACACATGTCCGCCGTATGGTTGAGCCTCCCACCTATTTTCACTACGTTGATCTGGCGCGGAAGCAGGGCGTCGATGTCGAATTCGTGATGGGCGATGCCCGCATCAGCCTGGAACGGCAGGACCGCAAATTCGGCTTTCTGTTGGTCGACGCCTTTAGCTCCGATGCCATTCCCGCGCACCTTTTAACCAAACAGGCCTTTGAACTCTATTTCCAGCGGCTGGAAGATGATGGCCTGCTCGCAGTGCATACTTCGAATCGCTATCTCGATTTAGAGCCGGTGGTCGAACGGCTATGTCGGGAACTGGGCTTGGCCTGCCGAGTGATGCACGGGCAGAGTTTCAACAAGACGGAAGATGCGGCTCAAGAATATGGCAAATTTCCATCGACTTGGATCGCGATCGCCAGAAACAAAGAGGCGCTTGGGATTATCGAAGAAGATGCCCAACAATGGGAGAAAGAAGACGCCGCGGGCCGCGCGCCTTACTATGGCCGCTGGCGGCCGCTCACACGCAAAGATGCCGTTGGTCTATGGACGGACGACTATTCGCCGATGATCCCGATCCTGCGCGGTGAATGGCGCTTCTGGTCGCGCTCGTCGGACGATTAAGAGAATGGACCCATCATCTTCGATCATCCTGATTGGCGGCAGCGTGCTGCGCTGCCGCGTTTTCGGCAATCCGGGCCGGGTTCAAGCCTTGGTGCCTCGATCTTTTCGCCGATACTGACCTCGCAGCCGTCTGCGCGGTGCAACAGATCCCCGCCGAAGATTATCCTCATCATTTGCTCGAAAATCTTCATGAGGCGCAAGGGCGCCGATCGTCTATATGGGCGGCCTGGAGAATTATCCGGATGTGATTGATCGCCTGGCACTGGTTCGACCAATCTGGGGTAACGACTCGACCGCGTTGCGCCGCTGTCGCGACCCGTTCTTTCTTTCCCAGCTATTCGCGGACAACAGACTGCTTTGCCCGAAGGTTGCGCGAGTGCCGAATCATTTATGTACTCTGCAGAAACCGCTGCGCAGCGCCGGTGGAGCGCATATCGGTTTCGTGCCGGCAACCGCTGCCGCGGCGCCCGGTTTTTATTATCAGCAGTACATCGATGGGCGGTCCTACGCGGCTATTTTCTGCGCCTTGGCGGGCAGTGTTGAAACGCTCGGTGTGACCGAACAACTCATCGGCGAGCCCTGGTTGAACGCGAAGCCGTTTCGCTATGCCGGCAGCATCGGACCGGTTGACCTTGGCCGTTCTGTTCATCTCGAATTGCAGCGAATGGCGAGTGCGCTGTGCATCGCCTGCGGTCTGCGCGGCTTGTTCGGCATCGACTTTGTGGTGAACGACGACGGGGCTTGGTTGATCGAAGTAAACCCGCGCTATACGGCTTCGGTTGAAGTCCTCGAACTTGCTACAGGTTTGCAATCGTTCGCCTACCAACGGGCAGCGTTTACCGGGCAGGCAATTGAACACGCTAAGCCCTTTTCCAAAAAAATGATCGCGAAGGCAATTCTTTTCGCCCTGCAACCGCTCTCATTTCCTGATCCGAAATTAGCATTCAGTGATCTAAAAATAGAGATCGCCGATATTCCAAATGTCGGGGAAAGCATCGAAGAGGGTTGGCCGATTTTGACATTGTTTGCTCGAGGCGCCAGCCGAGATGAATGCGGAGCGGCATTAGAGTGTGATGCCGAAAAAATATATAAGCGTCTCTAATCTGCGCCTCGTTTGACGCTCCGCGGTGAACGTCTTAATCGACGCTCTGCGTCGATTAAGACGTTTACCGAATTGCCAAAATTTCGTCGGAGAAGCAGACGACGCAGAGCGTCGATGAAGACGTTCGACGCAGAGCGTCAAACGAGGGATAAGGCGAGCCGAACCGCGTAAGCAGTCGGGTTCTTCGTATCGCCCAGACTCTCAACACCTGGTTGCGGCAAGGGACGCGCCAACTGATTCGGCACAAAAGCATTTCGCCCTTTCCACCCTCCCCCCGGCTTTGCGGGGGGAGTGCAGGGTGGGGGGAAAGGCCGCGACTGCCCGGACGTTCATTTATGGCAAGTCGCTCTGCCCCCACCCTGCCCTGCCCCTGCAAAGCCAGGGGGAGGGTAAGACGGGTTCTATGCTCGTTTCATGTTTTTGCCAAAAGCCGTTGGCGCACCCTGCGGCAAGTGTGCGCTATATGCCGTCTACCACGCACACCCCTAATCGCGTAAGCTAACCTGATTCCAATCTATCTCACCTATCACCCTCGAGGAGTCCACCATGAACAAGACCAATGCAACAACGCGTTGCACGTGGCTGCAAACTTTGGCGCTATTCGCCATTGCCTTAGGAACGTGCGCTTACCTGCCACTATCTGGCAGTGCCCAGCCCGATGAACCAAGAAAAGAGCGCAAACGAAGTTTTGACCGTGATAAGAATACGGAGGCCGCGCCTCGCAAGGAGGTCGCCAAAGACGAGCCGGGCGACGAACTTGAGCAAGCCCGTCGAGAGTTAGAGCAGGCGCGCGAACTGGCTGAGCGGGCAACGCAGCACCTGCGCGATCTCGAAGAAAAGGCACGCAATCAGCCGAAGCCGGAAGCGAAGGCGCCGCCTGCCGCCGTGAATGGCTCGGATCGTCAATTGCAAGAGATGCAAAAGCAGATCGCCGAGATGCGCAAAATGATTGAGGAACTCCGCCGAGAAATCAAAGCCACTGATGGGTTTGGCTCAAAAGAAACGCCGAAGGAAGCACCGCAGACGGGCGAGCGCAAAGGCCGTTTCGGACAAGGCGGTTTTCCCGGCGGCTTCCCGGGTGGTCGCAACGGCTTCAAACGCGGTGATACCGAACGCGAAAAGCTTCCCCCTCCGCAACAAAAAGATGATTGATTCAATGTTTCAAAGCCACGACCGTTAGGGAGTGTGAAGTTTTCCCGCTCTCAAACGGTCGCGGCAGCCGCTTGACTTGTAGACTACGAGGCACATTAGCCGATACCATCAGCGAGACGCAGGGAAGCAAGTCGCTTGAAATTTGCCGATCGACATCCCCATAAATTATTTTACCCCAATTCATCAATTCCTATTTCAAGTGCCCCTAAGCTAGTATGTCTTGCTGCGCTGAGCCAGGAACCCGACAGCTTACGCTGTTCGGCTCGCCCTGAAGAGTGCGCTTATAAAGTTGATTCGGTTGGCGGCTCCGCTCATGGGCTCCCTGTGAGCGGTGGAGCGGCGATCTTCACAGGAAGTCGCTTCTGGAAATATTTCCAGAAGCGAAAACCCGAGAAAATCGTGGGAAAACGAACGGTCGAAATTCGGAATGCGGAATTCGCAATGCGGAATGAATGAATAACAAACGCTCGTCGATCAATCCCCCGTCATTCTGATGCGACTGGCGCGTCTGGTCAACAATGCGTTATGGCGTTATCACCCGCGCTGCCGCGGTGCCGTTGCCGAAGGTTTTGAAGTCTTTGAAAGACCAAACGACTTTCTTGTCGCGAGTGACTTCAAAGAGTTGCGGGTTGTCGGGCCCGGCGTGGCAGTTGCCGACGATCAGGTTGCCGTTCGGCAGCGCGTGCAGCGTCGTCACCCAGGCGAGACGGATGCCCGGCAGCTCGTCGTGGCCGATGCTCCAGACGACTTCGCCTTTGGGGTCGACTTCGATCACCCGGTTGTTGTTGCCGCCGGCGATGACCGTATTGCCATTGGCGAGACGAATGGCGCCGAAGACTTCCGTGCCGTGCCCTTCGGGACCGTGGCCGGGGGTAGCCGGACGACCGGCGAGATCGAGCTTATAACTCCAGACAACTTTGCCTTTACCGTCGTATTCGCGCACCGTGCCATCGCCTTCGTGGCAAACTAGATAGTTGCCGTTGTCCAGTTTGCGCGCCAGCCGGGTGTCGCGATGCGAGTTCGGCTTATTCACAGTTAACGGAATTTCCGCGACGATTTTATCGTCTTTATCCACTTCAATGAGGCGCAAGTTGCCCGATTCAGCAATCATCGTGTTGCCGTTGTCGAGCCGTTGAATGGCATGGATCTCGACCTTGCCTTTGTAGCCTTCCTTTGGCTTGGCTTCATGTTTCCAGGCAATCTTCTTTTCGGGTGTGACTTCGACCACCGTAGTAGGACCAGTGATCAACAGGACGTTGCCGTTGGCCAGCAACGCGATGTCGTGAGCATCGTGCTTGCAAGGATATTCCCATTCGACCTCGCCCTTGGGATTGACGATCGCCGCATGGCCGCGATCGACGGCAAGGACGCGATAAGCAGGCTTCTCGGCGGCATTTAAGCCGCTAGAAGCAAGGCCGACGGTCAGTACCAGTGCTGCAGAAAAGACGAATCGCATGCATGCTCCCCAAGGGTTGAATGGCTGATGCTAAGGATACGGGATTAATCAACTTAAACAGTCAGATTCGCCGCCACCCCGCTTGCCGTGGTGGAGCGCCGGTTCGTAGCCAGAAGGGCGTTGCTCCACACTTCGCCGCCACCCCGCTTGCCGGGGTGGAGCGCCGGTTCGTAGCGAGGTCAACTTATTAACCGGCGCTCCACCCCGGCAAGCGGGGTGGCGGCGTTCGGCAACGGAGAAGGTTTTCTAGCGACGAACGCTCGCTCCACCCCGACAAGCGGGGTGGCGGCGTGTCAGCCTCGGACCGTTAGCTCGTGAGTAACAGGCGCTCCACCCAGGCAAGCGCGATCGGGCGAATCTAACAGTAGCAGGTGAAGTTGATAAATTCGGTATCCAGAGCGGATTTCTACTTTGCCGCTTTCTTCGGCTTCGCCATGTGCGTTGCCGCTCCGAGCGCCAGTTCCGCGCTTTCCATGACTGTTTCGGAGAGCGTAGGGTGAGGGTGGATGCTGTCGGCCAGGTCGCGGGCGACGGCGCCCATTTCGATGGCCAGGACGCTTTCGGCGATCATTTCGCCCGCGTTGACTCCGACGATGCCGACGCCGAGAACGCGCTTCGATTCGGGATCGACCAGCATCTTGGTCATCCCTTCGTTGCGGCCTACGGTTGTGGCTCGGCCGGAAGCCGCCCAAGGGAACGTTAGTTTCTCGAAGGCGACGTTTTGCTCTTTCGCTTCACGCTCGGTTAGCCCGGCCCAGGCAAGTTCCGGATCGGTGAAGACCACAGCAGGTATCGCGCGCGGGCTGAACTCGGAAGGCTCGCCGAGCAACGTCTCGACAGCGGTCTTGGCTTCCGCCGTCGCTTTATGCGCCAGGCCCGGCTCGCTGGCGACATCGCCGATCGCCAGGATATGAGGCTCGCTGGTGCGCCGTTGCAGATCGACGGGAATGTAGCCCCGTTCATCCACTTTCACCTTTGTCTTTTCCAAGCCTAGCCCAGCACTGTTGGGCCGACGGCCGACGGAGATGAGGACGCGATCAAAGGTCTCGCTCGGCGGCACATCTTTGCCTTCGAGAGTGGCGACGATGCCACTGGGTGTCGGTTGCAGCGATACAACTTTCGTGTTCAGATGTATGGCTTCGAACTGCCGGCGCAAGCGTGTTTCCAGAGGCTTGACGAGATCGCGGTCGGCGGTGGGAAGCAGGCCATCGGTGAATTCGACGACGACGACTTTGCTGCCGAGTGCCGAGTAGACAGTGCCGATCTCCAAGCCGATGTAGCCGCCGCCGACGATAAGCAACCGCTTGGGGATATCGGGCAGCGCCAGCGCTCCGGTGGAATCCATGATACGCGGGTCGCCGAGGGCAAAGGCCTTTGGCATGGCGGGAATGGAACCGGTGGCGATGATGCACTTTTCGAACTTGATCGTGCCGGTTGTCTCGCCTTCCAGCTTAACGCTGTTGGAACTCGTGAAAACGGCGCGCGTTCCTTTGATGACTTCGACGCTGCGCCCTTTGCAAAGCATGCCGATGCCGCTGTTTAATTTACCGATGACCTTTTGCTGCACGTAATTGCGGAGTTGGTTCAAATCAATCTTCGGAGGTCCGAACGTTACGCCCCACTCCTCGGCCTCATGCGCTTCGTGGATCAGTTTCGCGATATGCAGCAACGATTTGGAGGGAATGCAGCCGCGATTGGTGCAGACGCCGCCCAGACCGGGCTCGGCATCGACAAGCAACGCAGCTAAGCCATGATCGGCAGCGTGTAACGCCGCAGGGTAACCACCCGGGCCGCCGCCGATGATGAGGAGAGGGACTTCGCGGCTGATTTCGCTCATAGATGGTCGTTTCCGACAGAGAAGGTTAAAAAGATCAGTCTTTCTTCAGAGCGGCGATCCGGTAAAGCCTAATGAAGCCAACTAACCAGATCGCCAGACCGATATAGGAAAATATTTCGGAGTGCGCGAGCCGAAAACCGATGATGACGCCCCCAGCCGTAAACAAAAAAATCGAACCTACCAGATCAATAGGAGTCGGAATCTGCAATCCATCGAACTGGGAGAGCCAACTTCTCGTGTGGCGATCATCAGACAGGCTGCGTTTTCGCCGACGCTTTATTTTGCGCTTCGGCGGACTCTCGGCAAGCTCGTTCTCGTTAGGCGTCTCACTCTCGCTTTCGACAACAATAAGGTCATCGATTACCGAATCCGAATCAGTTGCCTCGAGTATTGCGATATCAGGCGCCTTCGCATCGTCCACTGACGGCGCCAGTACAATCTTCCGGCAGATGGTGCACGATCCCGAGGCGGCGCCTTCGGCAAACTTTACTTCTCCGCCGCAAGTGCACAGGACTGAGGTCATGGAAGGGTTGCTCGTCAATCGACCGAGGCAGTTTCGCGAAAGTTTACGAAGCAATCCCGACGCTACGTTCAACTTTCCATTAACAAGCGAATGGGATCGGAGAATAGTTGAGCCAACCGCGTGGTGAAGCGGGCGCCATCAGCGCCATCGATAACGCGGTGGTCATAGGTCAGGCAGAGCGGCAGCATGAGCCGGGCTTCGATCTTGCCATCGCGGACAACCGGTTGCATCGTCGAGCGTGCCATGCCCAGAATGGCCACTTCCGGATAGTTGATGATCGGCGAGAAGCCGATGCCGCCGATGCCGCCTAGGTTAGTAATGGTGAAGGTGCCGCCGCGCATGTCTTCGATGGCAAGTTTGTTGGTGCGAGCCTTTTCGGCCAGCTCGGCGATGTCTTTGGCCAGATCGCGGATGCTCTTCTTGTCGGCATCGCGAATAACGGGGACCATCAGGCCGCGTTCGGTATCGACGGCAATGCCGATGTGATAGTACTGCTTGAAAACCTGATTGCCGCCGGCCATATCGAGCGAGCTATTGAAGTGAGGATATTCCTTGAGGGCCGCTACGACGGCTTTGACCGCAAGAACGGTCATTGTTACTTTGGGCGAGCCTTTAGGCAGGCCTTCCACGATGCGCTTACGGCCCGCTTCGAGTTCGGTGACATCCGACAAATCGAATTGGGTCACGGCCGGCGCGACATGCCAGGAGAGCGTTAAATTCTCGGCGATCTTGCGACGGATATTGGCAATCGGCTTCTTTTCGATCGGCCCATATTTGGAAAAGTCCGGCAGCGGCGGAATGACATAGCCGCCGGAAGTAACGGGCGCGGGCTCGGTGATCTTCTTGCGCACGAAGTTCTTGACATCGTCAATCGTCACACGCCCGCCGCGAGCGCTGCCGGCGACTTGTTGTAAGGTAACGCCGAGTTCGCGCGCAGCCGGCGGGTGGCGGGACCCGCAGGCACCGATTGCTTGCTTACCCCATTGGTGGCCTCATTGCTTCGCGCGGCGGTGGTAGTCGCAGTCGCCGTCGATGTCTTGGCTGGCGACTCGGCATTAGCCAACGCAGCCGCCGGGGCCGCTTTCTTTTCACTTGTTGCCACGGGTGCCGAAGAGGTGGACATGACCAAGGCGACAACTGCGCCGACCGCAATTTTATCGCCTGACTTCAGCCGCAGTTCGATAATCTTGCCGTCTGCGGTCGAGGGAATGGGAACGGCCGCTTTATCGGTTTCTACGGTGAAGAGTTCTTGGTCTTTTGCGACTACATCGCCTACTTTGACGGCGATGGAGACGATGGTGCCGCCTTCAATTCCTTCACCCAGCGGCGGCAGTTTTAGTTCCACTTGAGCGGGAGCGCTCTCGACCGCTTTGGCAGCAGGCGCTTCCGCTTGCTTCTTGAGTGGCGCAGGCGGCGCGGCAGCAGGCTTACTTTCCGCCGGCTTGCTCTTGGCGCCGACCGCTGTGGCGTATTCGAGAATGGCTTGGCCGATCTTGATCTTATCGCCCGCCTTCACGCGAACCTCGACAACGGTTCCATCGAACGTGGCCGGCACCGGCATCGCCGCCTTGTCGGTTTCGACTTCGAGCAAAGCCTGCCCAGGCGCAATCCGATCGCCCGCCTTCACGGATAGATTGACCACTGTGGCGTCTGCAATGCCTTCGCCCAGTTCGGGAAGCCGGAACTCCATCGATTCTCCTCCGTGTTCGCCGTTGGCTCACCGCGAAACGTTGCGAAATAGCATCAAACCGTCCAAGGCGCTGGCGCGTCCGCGTTCAAACCCATGTCTTTGATCGCTTGTTTGACCAGGGCGACATCGACCTCGTCGCGCTCGGCTAATTCGTGCAGCGCCGCGACGACGATCGACTCGGCATCGACTTCAAAGAAGCGACGCAATGAGGCCCGCGTTTCACTACGGCCGAAGCCGTCGGTGCCAAGGGCAAGCAGACGGCCATTCACATAGTTGGCAATCTGTTCCGGCAGGGCTCGCATGTAATCGGAGCTGGCGATGATCGGTCCATCGGTGCCTCCGAGCATCTGCTCGACATGGCCGGGCGCGGCGGCTGGTCGGGGTGCAGCCGGTTCCAGCGCTCACACTCGATGCAGTCCCGGCGTAGTTCCTGATAGCTTGTCGCGCTGTAGACGGTGCTGCCCACCTCGTACTTCTCGGCCAAGATCTTCTGAGCGCGTAAGACTTCGTTCATGATGACGCCGCTGCCGAGCAACTGCACCGTGCGCTTCGAATTCTTTGGCGCCACTGACTTGAACGGATAGAGGCCTTTGAGGATTCCATCGCGCACGCCTTCGGGCATGGCCGGCATGTCGTAGCTTTCATTGTAAACGGTGAGATAGTAAAAGATGTCTTCGCCTTTTACGAACATCCGGTTGATGCCTTCTTCGATGATGACGGACAACTCGAAGGCGAACGCGGGATCGTAAGCCCGGCATGTCGGGACGGTGAGCGCTGCGAGATGGCTATGGCCGTCTTCGTGTTGAAGACCCTCGCCATTGATCGTCGTTCGCCCGGCCGTGGCCCCCATCAGGAACCCGCGTGCCCGGCTATCGGCGGCGGCCCAGATGAGGTCGCCGACGCGCTGGAAGCCGAACATCGAGTAATAGATGAAGAAGGGAATCGTGTTCACGCCATGCGTGCTATAGGCCGTGCCGGCGGCGATGAAATTCGCCAGGCTGCCGGCTTCGTTGATCCCTTCCTGGAAGATTTGCCCGCTACGGCTTTCGCGGTACATGGTCATTGAGCCCGCATCGACTGGCTCATAGAGCTGTCCCACTCGGCTATAGATGCCGAACTGATTGTAGAGTCCGGGCATGCCAAAAGTTTGGCCTTCATCCGGAACAATCGGCACGATCAGCTTGCCGACGTTTGGGTCGCGCATCAAGCCGTTCATCAACGATACCCACGCAAGTGTGGTCGATTGGCCTTTGCCCGCTTGCGTCGGCTCCAGCAAGCGCTTAAACGTCTCGGGCTTGGGCGGCAGCGATGGCTTGAAGACGTTGTTCCTCGCCGGTTGATAGCCGCCGAGCACGAGCCGATGAGCCTGGAGATACTTCATTTCCGCCGAATCGTTCGCCGGGCGGTAGAAGGGAATGTCGCTGATGTTGTCGTCGCCAAAGGGGAGGTCGAAGCGGTCGCGGAACATCTGCAGAGCGAGCAGCTGTTCTTTCTTCGATTTCTCTTCCGGAGTCAACGACGGATCGGCGGCGATCTTAATCGCCAGTTTTTTCAGTTGATGGGTCGTGTTTTTCGCCTGGCCCCCTTCACCGGGGACGCCATAGCCTTTGATTGTCTTGACGAGGACAACGCTCGGCTGGCCCTTGTGCAGCACGGCCTTCTTGTAGCCGGCATAGACCTTCTGCGGATCGTGGCCGCCGCGCGGCAAGCGTTCGAGCTGGTCGTCCGATAGATGCGCGACCATGCGTTGCAATTCGGGCGAATTGAAGAAGTGTTCGCGAATGTAAGCGCCGCCTTTGACGACGTAATTTTGATATTCGCCGTCGACAACCTCAGCCATTCGCCGAGCGAGGGCGCCCGACTTGTCGGCCTGGAGCAGAGGATCCCAGCCGCTGCCCCAGATCACCTTGATGACGTTCCAGCCGGCGCCGCGAAACACGCCTTCCAGTTCCTGGATGATCTTGCCGTTGCCGCGCACCGGACCATCGAGGCGTTGCAAATTGCAGTTGATCACCCAGGTAAGATTGTCCAGCTTTTCGCGACCTGCCAGCGAAATAGCGCCCAGGGTTTCGGGCTCATCAGTCTCGCCATCGCCCAGGAAAGCCCAAACGCGCAGGCCTTCGGTGTGAGCGAGATCGCGATCGTGCAGGTAATAGTTGTAACGGGCCTGGTAGATCGACATGATCGGCCCAAGGCCCATGCTGACGGTGGGGAACTGCCAGAAATTAGGCATCAGCCAAGGGTGGGGATAACTGCTCAGGCCGCCGCCGGGCTGGAGCTCTTGCCGGAAGTTCTGGAGTTGCTGTTCGGAAAGACGTCCTTCAACAAACGCACGGGCATACATGCCGGGGCTGGCGTGACCTTGGAAATAAATAATGTCGCCGTTGCTGTGTTCGGTGCGGCCGCGAAAGAAATGATTGAAGCCGACTTCGTAAAGCGTTGCCGCCGAAGCGAAAGTTGAAATATGCCCGCCGACATTCGTCGTCTTATTGGCGCGAACGACCATCGCCATGGCGTTCCAGCGAATGATGCTTTTGATGCGGCGTTCCAGTTCGCGATTACCGGGGTAGGGCGGCTGATCTTCAACGCCGATGGTGTTCAAATAAGGGGTATTGATGCCGGATGGCATCTTGACGCCGGCACGATCGGCGCGGGCAATCAGCATCTCGATCAGGAAACGAGCACGCTCGGGCCCTTCGATGCGCAGGACCGATTCGAGTGAATCGAGCCACTCGGATGTTTCCAAGGGATCGACATCGAGCGTCTCAGGCTCGGCCAGAACTGGATCGACATACGATTCGTTGCGGACAATCATCGCGTACGATCTCCCGAGCGCAAGCAGGAATCGGCGCGTGGTGGTGATTGAATGATGGAACGCACGATCCATCACGCCAGGACGACGAGCGGAGAGAGCCCGGTTGGTTCCAGATTTTATTGTAGGCGCTGGGGGCTAAACTGACTAGGAATGGAAAAGCCGCCGCGTGAAGCCGGTCGTTATTCTTTGCCGAATTCTTCAATGAATGGCTGTTTGCCATTCCAGGTCAAATTGATCTGCAAGTCATTGGTTGGCCCGTTAACAGTTGCAGTGAGGCCGGAAGTGGTTGGTGAAGCGTAAAGCTTGGGTGCGTGCCATTTTTGCTTGGTGGGGCCTAGCGACTCGTTGGCGATAACGGCAAGTGAATGGACGCCGACGATACATCCATCATTCGACGCAGTTGTCGTCAGCGTAAACCTGCCGTCTGCGCCGATTTTGCCCGTGGCCGCCCGGTAGCCCTCAGGAACGACCTGGACGAAGCCGTACGTGAGGGGTTTGCCGTCAATCAGCACGATGCCCGAAACCGGAACGATTTTCGGACCGGAATGACAGCCGGCAAACGTTGTCATTGCCACTGCAATCGAACCGAAGATGAGGGTGAGAGCGAGAGATCTTTTCATAATCCTCGTAATAATTAGTGCCGCATCAACACGTAAAATTCGGCTCCGAGCCGAGTTTAGGGAGGCGAAACGGCCTCGTCCCCCGCGCGCGTTGAAAGTGCCTTGTAGAGCGGCAATGAGATCGTATCGCTGATAAATTGCACATGGCCATCGGCAAACGCGAAATTCACGCCATTGGTGTGTTGGCTGGCGAAAGCTCCATTCAACTCGATCGGCGTGCCGTCCGGTCTGTTGTACGGCGCGGTGGTGATGCCCTTGCCTGGAAGAGTGTTGGGGGGATTTTCCGTGGAGCGCAGACTACTCAAATGCCGCGCCGCCTGAGACCATATATTTTGCGACTCGTCCGAATCGGCTTTGATCACTTCGCCGACGGTCATCGTGTTGCTTGTTCCATCGGTCATGTCGGCAAGGGTGTGAATGACCTTATAATTGAACATGCCCGTATTGAACATTTTCAGAGTCGGGCTAATCCCCTCGGCTGGCCCGAGAGAACCATGCACGAAAGCATAACTGCCGGTTGCTGCGTTCAATCCGCTCGTCACCACGAACGGAGCGCTGGTGTCTGATGGGCAGACGTAAAACCCGGGCCGGGTTTCGACCGCCGCCTTGTTTTTCGCCGGCCAGGTGGCAGTTTCGCACCAAGGGAAGTCGAGCGGATCGAATTGCTGAAACAGATTGTTTGCTTCCATAAAAGGAAGGATTTCGACAAAGCCGCTTTCCGCGCTCAGATCGTTGCCTGCAGCGCCCGTACAGGGACCGGTGTTCATATCATCGCAACCATAGCGCCCGTGAGGGTAACGGCTGTTCGATGCTTCAAACGCGGCGATCGCTAACGCGATCTGTTTCAGATTGTTGGAACATTTAGCACGCGCCGCCGAACTCCGGACTTTCTGGACGGCAGGCAGCAATAGGCCAATCAGTATGGCAATGATTGCGATTACAACGAGCAATTCGATTAGCGTAAAGGCTCGGCGAGGCGAGCGCGGGAGAGGATTCATCGAAATGGACTCCGCAGGTGAACTCTTCACCAACTCTTCATCTATTCTAACGGGGACTATCAAACATTAAACCCGATTATTCAAATAAAGTCCCGCCCTCCGGGGGATCGATTTTCGGCGCTCGGCCAAGCAGATTGAACGCCCTTGGCGTGGCCACCCGGCCGCGCGGCGAGCGAATGATGAACTGTTCGCGCAGCAGATAGGGTTCAATTTCATCGCTGAGCGTGTCCGACGGAAGGTTCATCGTGGCGGCGATCGCTTCCACCCCGGTCGGTCCGCCATCGAAAACACCAATGAGGATTTCCAGATACTTGCGATCCTGCTTGTCGAGCCCCTCGCTATCGACTTCGGCCATTTGTAGGGCAGCCTTGGCGGTGGCTAAAGTGATGTCGCCATCCGTTTCACTGGCGGCATAATTGCGACACCAATGCAGCCGGCTGTTCGCAATGCGCGGCGTTCCCCGGCAACGACGCGCCATTTCAGCCGCGGCGTCGTCGGCTAGCGTCGTCTTCAGTTTTTTCGCATTGATGCGGATAATTTGGGCCAATTCATCGACGCTATAAAACTCCAGGTGCTCGTGCATTTTGAAGCGGTCGCGCATGGGTGACGACAGCATGCCGCTGCGCGTCGTCGCGCCGATCAGCGTGAAGCGCTTCAGATTCATGGAAATGGTGCGGGCATTGAGGCCTTCGCCGAGCACGATGTCGATGCGAAAATCTTCCATCGCTGGATAGATGAATTCTTCAACGACACGGGGCATTCGATGGATTTCATCGATGAATAGAATCGAGCCTTCTTCCAGATTGGTAAGGAACGGCAACAAGTCAGCTGGCTTTGATAGGGCGGGCCCGCTGGTCATCTGGATCGACGTGCCAATCTCATTGGGGAGTACGGTCGCAAAAGTCGTTTTTCCCAACCCGGGCGGCCCATCGAAGAGAATATGCCCGAGTGGTTCTTTCAGCTTTTTGCATGCATTGACGGCAATGCCAAGCCGTTGCGCCACGGCCCGTTGGCCGATCACTTCGCGCAGATAGCGCGGCCGCAGCGCATCGTCGCGCTTGCGAGCTTCGTCGGGGACAGCGCCGGAGATGACGGGTTCACGTGCCATTTATCCATTTGACTCGACGATGATCGGTGCAATCTTCTCGTGCAATCTCTCGATGAGCTTGTCATCTTCGAAGTAAAGTACTTGTGGACATGGCGCAGTTGGACCTACCAGGACTAACCATTAGCTGTGTCAAGCGAAGGTCTGGATTCTTCTTCCAGTGGTCGCGAACAAGTTCGAGAATGATATCAATTCCGGCAGGGTCGCGCATGGTCGTCGTCCTATTCGAGTGCAACATGTCCAACTTTCGGCCGCACGAAGTGTCAGGGGGTCGCAGTATCGGAATGTTGCCGGATCCATTGCAAGAATTCTTGGCGGTTCATCCGGTGGTCCGCGAGTGCAAGAAAAGTCGCTTGAATTTCTTTGGGCGACGCTCTGATTTTATAGCCGTTCAGACGCAGAAATAAGTCGAGGGCGCCCAGCCCGACGCGCTTGTTGCCATCGACAAAAGCATGGTTGCAAGTGAACGAATAACTGAGCGCCGCCGCCTTTTCGAAGACAGTTGGATAGAGATCGATTCCGTCGAAAGTCATCTGCGGCTGTGCCAGAGCTGATTCAGCATTACCCCAATCGTGGATGTCCGCGCTTCCGCCGTAGCGTTCGATCATCCTTCGGTGGATCGCCCGTATATCAGCAGGCCTTAGATAGATCATTGGGCCAACAATCGGTAGGCCTCGTCGTTTTCATCAATAGACGCCTGAAGGACCCGCTCGAAAGTTCTTGCGTCGACGTACTCAACGCTGCCTTCCGAATCAGATTCACCGAGAAAGCCAAGCGCCTTCGACGCATAAGTTTCCAAAGACAAGCCGAGTCGAAGAGCTTTGTTCTTCAGCTTTACGACATGATCGTCTTTGAGTTCGAGCGTAAGAGTCGACATATAAATGCCTCACATAAAACTGTTGACCTTCAGAATTATACAGCCTCTATTCACTTCTCTTAAACACCAAACTAATCACATCCTCGACGGTGTTGCACTGTTTACCGCTCATGATAATCTGGTCAATCTTCGAGCGGGCTTCCATCGGGGTTAGGCCGACGCTCATGAGGGCAGCGTATGCGTCTTCGAACAGGGCGGCGTTGACGTTGGCCGTTGGGACGCCATCGCTTGTCGGCGCCGACATAAGAGCAAAGCGCGTCACCTTGGCGTTGAGCGTGGCGACAATCTGATCGGCCGTCGTCTTGCCGATGCCGGGAAGCGTTGTCAGCCATTTGGTGTCTTTGCGCTGGATGGCCTCGGCGATTTCCTTGATCGGCCTGCCCATCGCCTTCAGCGCCTTCTTCACGCCGATCTTGTCGACCGTGCAGAAAAGGTCGAAGAATTCCAGTTCCGCATCGTGCAAAAACCCGATCTTACGCGGGACCATCCGGCTCGACATCTGGTTCGCTTCCAGATACTCGATGATATGAAACGTGATTTCTTCGCCCGTGCGCGTTTGAATCTGTCGGCGAACGAATTCGGGGACCAGCACCTGGTATTCAAAAGGTCCCACTTGCAGGCGAATTTCTTCATCCAGCACCCGGCTCAGTTTGCCGGCCATCTTCGTGATCATCGCGCTTCCTCCGCCGTCCGCCGCGTCGTGTGGTAATGGCACAACGCGACGGCCATGGCATCGGCGACGTCGTGCGGCTCGGGCAGTTTGGGCAGATGAAATTCACGCAACATCGCCATCTGCATCTGTTCCTTGGACGCCCGGCCTCCTCCGGTGATTGTCTTCTTGATCCGCGTCGCCCCGTAGCTGACAACAGGCATGTCGCGCAGGGAACCCGCAAGGAAGATCACGCCGCGGGCATGGCCCATCAGGATGGCGGTGCGTGGATGCGCATAATGGGAGTATAGCTGTTCAACGACCAACACATCGGGCTTCAATTGCTCGACGATCTCCACTAATCCATCGTAGAGAACGCGCAATCGCTTCGCCATCTCCGGCTTTTTCTTGCTTTCGGACGAGCGAATCACTCCCGCTTCGACAATCGTAATGGCAGCCTGTGCCGCTTCCAGCACGGCGTAGCCGGTTGTGTTCAAGCCAGGATCAACGCCGAGGATACGCACTAAGCGCTTTTCCGTATTGTTGCAGTGATTTGATCGGTGTCGCCAATGTCTTTTGGATTCAGGATTTCCAAAGCCGAAAGATCGACCTGACTCCTTCTGGTCTGATCGAAATTCACGGACTCTGTAGGTACGGAGCCGCAAAACTGGATGGCCTTCTCCGGAAGCCTCGTCCATGCATCAGCAAGTTCCGCGTCCGAAATCGCCGGCATGAGATAGACCTTGAAATCGTCGCGAAAGTCTTCAGTTTCCTCGTCGAATTCGCAGTTGAACAAAAACAAATCGCCATTTTGACGGGCAAGAAACATGCGCGGAAAATCCCAAAAATCACGATAGGCTTCAATCGTTACGAACGACGCGTTCATGGTCATGGTTTGCCTCCGACTCGATCCGGTCTCGACACTGGATTGGGTTTGAGTTCCGAAAAGGCGGTGAGGCCTAATTCGGTCACATCGACATGTTGCAGATTTATTATCTTATACCGGGTCATTTCCGGAATCCATTTGACAATTCCGCCAGTTGCTCGAATCGCTCCAACTTTAGCTACTCGCAGTTGGCCATGTGGTATAGCTGATGCAGCGTCCTCAAGGGTCGGGCCAATCGCACCCGAAAAAACGATGCCCGGTGGATCGAGCGGCGAGGTCCCTCCACGAACGACAACAAATTCATCGGGAACGATTGTCAGCGGATCAGCGCCTGCTGCGACCGCTCGCTGAAAATCATCGCCGCAGGAGTGGGGAAAGGACATGATGCGTTAGTCAATCCTGATGCTGCAGTCACAAGCCAATCACACTCTGTTCTTTAGTAACCCATTCGATCGTGCCGCCGTTCGCACGAATTGAGGCTGCTAGTCAGACAAGCCGACTCGCCGTTGGCTCGTCGCTAAACGTTTTAGCCTATCCGCCACCCGGTCCCGCCGGCGCGATCTTCCAACGTCACGCCCAATTCCGCCAGGCGTTTGCGAATGACGTCGGTTTGATCGAACATCGCTTTGCGTGCCGGGTCGTCTTTGGCGGCGATCTTCTTCGCTTCAGTGCGAAGCGTGTTGCGGATGTCGATGAGCAGTTGCACCATGCCGGCCACCAATTCGTTGCCGCCGCCAAGCAAGCCTTGCGCTTGGACTTCCCAGAAAAGGCCGAGGATGGCGCTCAGTTCGCGCAAGACGACCACGGCTTTGCGCAACTCCGCTTTCGAGTCAGCGTTTGCATTCGCCTCTTCCAATTTTTGCACGTCGGCAAACCGATTCAAACAGGCGAGTAGCTCGAACAACACGCCGACGGCGCCGCCGGTGTTGAAATCGTCGTCCATGTTCGCCAGGAACTGATCGCGCAAACGAGAAACTTCTTTCAACAAGGCGCCCGTTGAAGGGAATGGCGCAAATGTCGCTGGCGCGGCCAACACATAAAAACTAGCGCCCGTAATACGCTGATAGCGTTCGAAGAAACGGTAGAAGCTGTCGAGTGCCTTACGCAGTTCGACAAAGCGCTCGTCGCTGTATTCAATCGGGCTGCGGTAGTGATTGTTCAATATCAGAAAGCGCACGGTTTCCGGGTGATGCTTCTTCAGCAGGTCAACGACGTTCACCACGTTGCCGACCGAGCCGGCCATCTTTGACGCGCCCATCTTCAGCAAGCCGTTATGCAGCCAGTAGCGCGCGAAGGTTTCGCCGGTATCCGATTCCGACTGGGCCAATTCATTTTCGTGATGCGGAAACTGCAAATCGAGGCCGCCGCCGTGAATGTCGATCGTGTTGCCGAGGAGCGCCTGGCTCATCACGGAACATTCGATGTGCCAACCTGGCCGTCCTTTGCCCCAGGGACTGTCCCACGAAGGCTCACCGGGCTTGGACGCTTTCCAGAGTGCGAAGTCGCCAGGGTTACGCTTTTTATCCGTGACTTCGACCCGGGAACCGGCTTCCAGTTGTTCGGGGTCGCGATTGCACAGTTTGCCGTAATCGGCATCCTTGCTGATGTCGAAATAAACGTCGCCCGCTGCTGAATAGGCGTATCCTTTGGCGATAAGGCGCTCCATCATCGCGATCATGCCTGCAATGTGATCGGTCGCGCGAGGGAACTGGTCGATGCCGGTCACATTCAATTTTTTCAGGCAATCGAGATAGTCGCCCGTCATTTTCTCGGCCAACTCTTTGACCGTCGTGTTCAGTTCCTTCGCCCGGACGATCAGCTTGTCATCGACATCGGTGATGTTGACGATGAACTCCACGCGATAGCCGACGTATTGCAAATAGCGCTTGACCGTATCGAAGATAACAGGCCCGACCATATGCCCGATATGGCTCGGCTTGTAAACCGTCGGACCACAGACGTACATGCTGACGTAACCGGGCTTGCCGGTCTGAAAGAGTTCTTTCTTGCGGGTGAGCGTGCTGTAAACGTTAAGCGGCATCTGCATATCCCTTGCGTGAATAGGCCTTGGCCTTTTGCCGGCGATCTCCATCCTTCAAACCTTGAATCGGGGTATAGAATACAAGAATGGAGCGATCTACGGAATACGACCCTCGCTACCTCGAAGGGATCCGCTTATTCAACGAAGGCGACTATTTCGAAGCGCACGAGGTTTGGGAAGATCTCTGGAACGATTGCCCGACCGAACATCGCCGTTTTTACCAAGGTTTGATTCAGGCGGCTGTTGCCCTCTACCATTGGAGTAACGGAAACGCGCGTGGGCCGCGAAGGCTCTTCGAATCGGGCCAACGACATATGTCCGGATCTCCGGAGTCATTTATGGGGCTTGACCGCAGCCGATTTTGGCAGGAGATGGAGCGGGCCTTGGCAGGGATTTTTACCGAGCCAACCACCGAGACCCGGCTAGATCCTGCCCTTGCTCCGAAGATCGTCTTGTTAGCCGGACGCGTCAGCCCAAAGGCGAGCCAGATTGCGTAAGCAATCGGGTGCTGACGCTGGACAATGCAAAATAACCCGACTGCTCACGCAGTTCGGCTCGCCTTGCTCGCCATAGGCGAGCCGGCCACATGCTGACGCGCCAAAGATCCGAGGAAAGATAACCACCATGAACGAAGACAAGACAGCGCTGCTCGAATTCAGTGGAACGGCTCGGCTCTTCCCGTTGCCGAATCTTGTCTTCTTTCCCCATGCGTGCCAGCCGTTGCACATCTTTGAACCTCGGTTCCGGCAAATGGCCGAGGATGCGTTGGAGGGCGATCGGCTGATCGCTCTGGTTTTGCTTCAACCCGGCTGGGAACCAGACTACGAGAATGAACCGCCGTTGCACCCCGTTGCCTGCCTCGGCCGCATCATGGCCGACCAGAAAATGCCGGACGGACGGTTCAACTTGCTGCTGCGAGGCCTAAGCCGTATCCGAATTATTGAAGAAGTGCCGGACGACCGACTCTACCGCTCCGCCCAAGTGGAATTGCTCCCTGATCGTTGCACGGCGCCGCTCGACATCATCATGGATCTGCGTAAACAACTGCAGGACAAGATCTTGCCTCGCTTCAGCAATGGACCAATCGCCAAGCAGCTGGACGAGCTTTTCCATAGTGAATTGTCGCTTGGAACGCTTTGCGACGTACTCGCTTTCGCCTTGCCGATTCCCATTGAATGGAAACAAGCGATGCTCCAAGAGCCCAACGAAGACATCAGGGCGGGGATGCTGTTGGAAGGCTTTGAAATGATCGCGCAGCCGAATATCGGGATCGTCAACAACCCGAACCGCAAGTTCCCACCCGACTTCAGCTCGAATTGAAGCAATGGGCAATCGCGACGTGCGTTCGTATCTTAATGAGGAACGAAACCGGAACCTAGCGATAAACAACCTGGAGATTGCAATGCAGAAGCGAAGCGGCGCCGTGAAGTTCAAAGGGAACCCGTTCACCCTGAACGGTCCGGAAATCAAAAAGGGGGATAAGGCGCCCGATTTCAAATGCGCCAACGGGGCCGCCACTACACTCACACTCGCAGACACGCCAGCCAAGGCCCGTCTTTTCAGCGTTGTGCCATCGCTCGACACACCCGTCTGCAATATCCAGACTCATAAATTCGACAAAGAGCTCGAAGCGCTCGGTGATAAGGTTGCTTGTTACACCGTTAGTCTCGACCTTCCGTTCGCGCAGGCTCGGTTTTGCGGTGATAGCGGGAACCCGATCAAGCACGTCAAAACGCTTTCGGACGCGCACGATCATTCATTTGGCCAGAATTACGGCGTCTTGCTGGAAGGCCTAGCGGTTCCGCTTTTGACGCGGGCGGTTTTCGTGGTCGACAAGACCGGCACCGTGGCTTACGTTGAATATGTGCCGGAAGTGACCTCGGAACCGAACTACGAGGCGGCGATCGCTGTCCTTAAATCCGTCGCCTAGGTTTACACAGCGACGAAAGCGGAAAATGCCCCGATTCCGGCAAATCGGGGTCTTGCTACGCCTGTCGTCTCTCTCTATAGTTGAATGTTCAAGGGGATGTAGCTCAATTGGTTAGAGTACCGGACTGTCGATCCGGTGGTTGCGGGTTCGAGTCCCGTCATCCTCGCTTGTGCAAATCGCGGCCGGTTGGTGCTTTTTAGCGTCAATCGGCCTATTTTTTTGGTTTTGTGTTTGCTCCGGCTTCGAGTGTCGTCCTACTTCCTTTTGCCTGTGGTTCCGTTCGCTTCGGTGTGTTCCGCTTCCGTTAGAGCCTGGTCAATTTTCTTGATGGTGCGGATGGTCGGCGAGACGCGGCCCAGTTCGATTCGGTTCAACGATTCGGGGCGGATGCCGGCGCGTCGGGCCAATTCCGCTTGTGTCAAACCCAAACGCCGACGGTCGCGGATGATCGAACGGGCCAATGAGACGCGCAGCGATTCGACAGCCGGATAGTTGCCATCGGCGTCGGCTTCCGGCAAGCGCGGTTCCCATTCGTCGGCCTTTTGCAAGAGCCGATCAAACTCCGCTTCGTTCAGCACGACAACGCGCTCACCTTTGACGACGGAGCGCCGCGCCAAGACGCCATTTCGTTGAGTTTTAGTCTTCATAGAATTCGCTCCGATGCCCGATCTTGTCCACGATGATGGTTTCGCCTTGAACCCGGAAGCGCAGGCGATAATCGCCGGTCCGCAACCGATACCACCCGGCCAAATCACCGGAGAGGGGTTTGGCGCCGCTCACGTCCGGCCAATGCGCCAACCGCGCCACCAGTTTCAGCATTCGGCCTCGAATCAACTTCGGCAATCGCTCCGATTGTCGATAGGCTTCGATGGTCAATCGGACGTAGGCCAGGTGCTTTACGATACCGTGCAGAAACAGAAGTCAATAGTATTGACTTTTATCCGACCATGAAAACCATCCGATTTCGTTTGATCGGCTTTCCCGCCCGCTCGCCCGGTTTGCTCCAGTTCGAGTTGTCCGCCTCACTTTCTTTTGCCATTCGTTGATAGCGCCCGCGCGAGTCGGAGGCCTTGCGCAGACTCGCGTGAAGTCTTGGCTATTTCGTCGCTTCAATCTCCACCGCTTTCGGCGTCGAACGGTCTCAACAACGCCGCGGCAAAAAGTGCCAGTAGCCCTGATCCCACTTGTTGGAATCGACCCCCACCACGCAGCGAGCCTGCTTCTCGAAGAAGCGATGCATTGAAGTGGCGTAGGCGTTGTTTTCTTTTTCAAACTTGAGGCGTTATTTGATGTGCCAATGGGGATCGGGGCTTAGAGAGTCGCTCTTGTTCGTCGCCAGGCAGCACTTCCAAGACCGTTTCGGGCACTTCCGGATATTGCGACGGCTTTCGCCCTACGCGAACCCGATAGACCCGGACGCCACCCGGAGCAAGCCGGCCGCGATATTCCACAATCCGGCCCGGGTTGGCCAATGAATCCAGGATCTTGACCCATGTGCCTGCTTTGAGCGGTTCGTCTGGAGATGGCGTCATGATTCGTCCTTTCTGCACTTCACCACGGGGCCACGTTGATGATTCGAAACATTGCTCGGTACATCATATCATCAAGCCAAGTCGCAAGTCCATCACAAGAGACTCGCCATTGTTGAACCGCTGTCAGCGTCAATGGCAACGCGCCGGCCGGAGGACTTGGATTCTGATGGGCGATCGCGTTTCGCCATTTGTTCAGTTGCCCGAGATGGGTGACGCGAGCCCCATTCGCGAGATCGGAATCGAAGTCCAGAGACACCGCAAATCGTTCGAAGTCTTTCCGAATCGCTTCGACTGTTGGGTTCTGACTATTCAGTTTCAGTTCCGTCGAAAACTGGGTGCGTATCGTTGCTCTTACTCGGAGCCCGAGAGTAGCCTCGAACGCTTGGGCGCATTCCGTGTACAGGTCGCGGCAATAACCCTGAAAGTGTCCGCTTATAAGCAAGACGTACCCGCGAAGATTCTCTTCCGCGAGAAATGGACTCGATGGGCCGGCAAAGGCTGCGGCAATGCATTGCGCGTCGATTTCAGCCAACCGTTGCATTCGATCATTCCGCCAATTTTTCAAGGCTGCGGAAGGCATTCTCAATTCCTCGACTCAGCATCACCATGACAGCTCAGCAACAATAAAACCAGTTTGCAATTTGCAATGCCTGATCGCCCAAAACCTGCACCCACTATTTCTTTTGAACCGAAATCTCCACCGCCTTCGGCGTTGCCGGCTTCAACAACGTCGCGGCCACAAGGTGCCAGTAGGCCTGATCCCACTTGTTGTAATCCACTGCCACCACGCCGCGAGCTTGCTGCTCGAACGAGCGGTGCAGTGCGGCGGCGTAGGTGGTGTTCTCTTTTTCAAATTTTAGGCGTTGTTCGATGTGCCAATCGGGATCGGGGCGAGTTTTCCACAGGCGCATCAGGCGTTCGTCTTCATCGATGGTGGTTGGCACTTTCAAGATGTGATCGCTGGTTGGAATGTATTGAAACATCCCATCAGGCGATAGGTTGGAATTGTTGACGAGTTTGCCCGGCATCTCGCCGTCAACCGCTTGGCCCGTTGCGGTATTCCAAACGATCCGACTATCGTAAATGTCGTAAGAAACGAGCCAGCTGCCATCGGCACTCAACGCCACTCTCGAAACCTCTTGGGTGTGCCCCTTGAATTCCTGAAGGCTCGGGCCGCTGCGGACATCCCACAGCCGCACGGTATTGTCCAATGAGCTCGTCACCAGACGACTGCCGTCGGTGCTCAAGACCACGCTCGTCACAATATTGGTATGTACCTTGAATTCCTGCAGGCTCTGGCCGCTGCGGACATCCCACAGCCGCACGGTCCTGTCTCGGGATCCGGTCACCAGCCGGCTGCCGTCGGCGCTCAATGCCACACTCGTCACCCAACCAGTGTGCCCCTTGAATTCCTGCACGCTCTGGCCGCTGCGGACATCCCACAGCCGAGCGGTATTGTCCCGAAGGCCGGTGACCAGCCGGCTGCCGTTGGCGCTTAAAGCCACGCTTTCTACCACTCCCGTATGCCCCTTGAATTCTTGAAGGCTCTGGCCGCTGCGGACATCCCACAGTAGCAAGGTCCTGTCTTCGCAGCCGGTTACCAAACGGCCGCCATCGGCACTCAAGGCCACGCTCGTCACCCTGGCATTAGGCGTCTTGAATTCCTGAAGGCTCATGCCGTTGCGGACATCCCACAGCCGCACCGTATTGTCCCACGAACTGCTCACCAAACAACTGCAGTCAGCGTTCAAGGCCACGCTTGTCACTGGTTCCGTATGCGCTTTGAATTCCTGAAGGCTCTGGCCGCTGCGGACATCCCACAGCCGCACAGTTTTGTCCGAGGAGCCTGTCGCCAGACGGCTGCCGTCGGCGCTCAAGGCCACGCTCGTCACCCTACCAGTATGCCCTTTGAATTCCTGAAGGCTCTGGCCGCTGCGGACATCCCACAGCCGCGCGGTCATCTCCCCAGCGCAGGTCACCAGACGGCTGCCGTCGGCGCTCAAGGCCACTTTCGTCACCCCACCAGTATGCCCTTTGAATTCCTGAAGACTCTGGCCGGCGCGGACATCCCAAAGCCGCACTGTGTTGTCCGACGAGCCCGTGACCAGACGGCAGCCATCGACGCTCAAGGCTACGCTCGTCACCCCGCCGGTATGCCCTTTAAATTCGTAAAGGTTCTGGCCGCTGCGAACATCCCACAGCCGCGAGGTTCTGTCCCAGGAGCCGGTCACCAGACGGCTGCCGTCTGCGCTCAAGGCCACGCTTGTCACCAATCTAGTATGCCCCTTGAATTCTTGGACGCTCTTGCCGTTGCGGACATCCCACAGCCGCACGGTATCGTCCCCGGAGCTGCTCACCAGACGACTGCCATCGGCGCTCAAGGCCACGCTCGTCACCCCACCAGTATGCCCCTTGAATTCTTGAAGGCTCTGGCCGCTGCGGACATCCCACAGCCGCACGGTCCTGTCTTCGCAGCCGGTTACCAAACGGCCGCCATCGGCGCTCAAGGCCACGCTCGTCACCCTGGCATTATGCGTCTTGAATTCCTGAAGGCTCATGCCGTTGCGGACATCCCATAGCCGCACGGTATTGTCCCAGGAGCCGGTCACCAGACGGCTGCCGTCGGCACTCAAGGCCACGCTCTTCACCAATCCAGTATGCCCCTTGAATTCCTGAAGGCTCAGGCCGCTGCGGACATCCCACAGCCGTGCAGTTTTGTCGTGAGAGCCCGTGATCAGTCGGCTGCCGTCGGGGCTCAAGGCCACGCTCATCACCCAGCCAGTGTGCCCTTTGAATTCCTGCAGGCTCTGGCCGCTGCGGACATCCCACAGCCGCGCGGTATTGTCCAATGAGCCGGTCGCCAGACGGTTGCCGTCCGCGCTTAAAGCCACGCTCGTTACGTATTGCGTGTGCCCGTAGAACGTGATCAGGCCGCCTGCAAACTGGCGGTTGAGGTAGCGCCAGCCGAGGCACCGGTTTTCTGGGTCGATCTGATTGAGTGTGTCGCGCGAGTTCGACGGAATTGTTGGCAAAGTCTGCCTGTGCGGTGCGCAAGCGGCTGAGGTCGAGCAGTCGTCGGGATTCCTTGGCGTTGCCATTGGCAATTTCTTCTTGCTTCAACGCCTTGACTGTTTGCTCTTTTGCAACGGTTGCTTGCCTGCGGGCTTCAAACGCGTTGGCCTCGGCAATGGTTTCTTGTTTCAACGCTTCCTCTGCCCGGTCCTTTGCGATGCCTGTTTGTTTAGCTGCGGTGGCAGCGTTTTCTTGTGCAATGCCTTCCTGTTTCTTAGCCTCCAGCACCGCAACATCAGACTGGTTCTTGGCTTGCCAAGCATAAACACCAAGTGTCGCCACTACTGCTATGACGGCGACGCTGCCGGCCATCGCCCAGCGCAAGCGCT
The DNA here is from genome assembly GCA_963718635.1 of uncultured Planctomycetota bacterium. Lineage (GTDB taxonomy): Bacteria > Planctomycetota > Planctomycetia > Gemmatales > Gemmataceae > JAIOQJ01. Next base: position 3,130,606 of record OY970367.1, read on the forward strand.
TAACGCGTCGTTGCCATTCTGCCGCGATGCGTGCTTCCGCTTCGCGCTTGAACGCCGCAAGCCGCTTTTCGCGGCGCGCTTCAAGACTTTCCAGCCGTTCGGCAAAAGTAGCCGCGCTGGGAAGACGTTGCACCGGTTCAGCGTGCGTTGCCGCAGTTATATCGTCCGCGAGCAAAGTCGCTTGAATGGGATCAAGCGCACTATCGCTGGACACAGCTTCCTGCCACCCCGTCCCCAGTGCCCGCTGCAAATCTCCCACCATCATCTGAAACAACATCACGCCCAGCGCATAAATGTCGAAGCCCGTGGTGGCCGGCTTGCCTAAATTCGCTTCCGGCGGCGAATACAACCGTGTACCTGTTCGACTCGAATCGTTGCCGAACATTACCGATTCCGTGAAGCCAGTCTCGGTGATGGCGCCTTTTTGCAACAACGTGCGATCGGAGAGGATGCCGATGCCGAAGTCGGCCAACTGCGGTTGCGGTTCGCCGTTCTGTTTGACTGTGATGAGGATGTTGGATGGCTTCAGGTCTTTGTGGATGATGCCGAGCGAATGAGCGGCGGCGACGGCACGCGCGATCTGGGCCATCATGCGCAAGCGCGTTTCCAGCGGGACTTTGTCTAAGCCACCTTGGGCTTTAACCCATTGGCCCAGGTTGCCGGCTTCGACATATTCGCTTTCGAGGAAATACGGCGAAGTGTCGACATGCACTTCGTGCAGTTTGGCGATATCGGGGCGGTCGCCGAGTTCACTTTGGATTAGACGGAAGAATGTGAGTTCGCGTTTGAAGGAGCGCAGTCGTTCGGCATCGAAACAGAACTTGAAGACGCGGTGTTCCTTCGTGCGTTTATGTTGCGCGAGCCAGACTTCGCCGAAACCGCCTTCGCCGATCTTCTTGTCGATGGTCCAACCGTCGCGGCGCGGGATCGGCAACCCAGCCGCCGGCCGCCATGAGCCGGTGTCATCGTCGGCGTCGACTTTGACGCGCTTTGCTTTTTCCGAATCGGGCGGCGGCGTCAACGGCGCCATGCCGGGTACGCCGACTTCGTAGACTTGGAGCGGATCGTCGCTGCCTTTGCAGCGATATTGCCCGTGTGCGGGCCAAGAAAGGGAAGCGTCGCGGACATATTGGCGGGCGCTGTCGAATGCGTGTCGCGTCAGCAGCGTTTGTTTGCCTGAAGCTAAACCTATGATGCGGGCGGCCAAGTCGACGGCTTGGCCGGTGATCTGTTGAATCTTCGGATCGGCGTCGGCATAGGCGATGGCTTCGCCCAAGTGAATGCCAATGCGCGTTTCCGGTTGTCGGCCATTACGCCTGACCGCTTCGCTCCACGCATATTTCTGCAAGGCATCATGCAAACGCAATGCGAATTGGATGGCCGCGCTGGGCGCGGCGAAGGTAGCGAGAAAGCCATCGCCGGTAAAATTGCGTTCCTGCGCATCGGGAAAGCCGGATAACAACGTGCGGAACAGCTCGTTGTGCGGCTGAAGAACGCCCTGCGCATACTCGACATCACCTAGCGCCTGCTTCCAACCCGTGGAATCAACCAGGTCCGTGAAGAGAAAGACCATCAAGGAAGACGACTGCGTTGAACTCATGAGGACGCACTCGGGAAATAGGTGGAGCTATGATATGTACGAACTCGGAACTCGGAGATTTGGATTCCCCCACCGTGGATTGATAAACTGGTATACACCACCTAATGCGTCATCGAGTGAACCGAGTTCATGGATAGCCAGCAAATTGTCATTCGCGGCGCGCGCGAGCACAACCTCCGCGATGTCAATCTCGAACTGCCGCGGAATGCGCTGGTTGTTTTCACTGGCGTGAGTGGGTCGGGCAAGAGTTCGCTGGCGTTCGATACGCTCTATGCCGAGGGGCAGCGCAGGTACGTTGAATCGCTTTCGAGCTATGCCCGGCAATTTTTGGGGCAGTTGCCTAAACCGGACTGCGATTTCATCGGCGGGCTGTCGCCTGCCATCAGCATCCAGCAAAAGACAGCCTCGCGCAATCCCCGTTCGACGGTTGGGACTGTTACCGAGATAGCCGACTATCTGCGCGTGCTTTATGCTCGCGTCGGCCAAGGGCATTGTCCCGTTTGCGGGCAACCGATCACCGCGCAATCGCGCGAACAGATCATCGATCGGATCATGGCCCTGCCGGAAGGAACCCGCTTTCTCCTGCTCGCGCCGATGGTGCGCGGGCAGAAGGGCGAGTTCAAAGACTTTTTTGCCGACATGCTGAAGCGCGGTTTCGTTCGCGCTCGCGTCGATGGGCAGATTGTCCGCCTGACCGATAAGCTCGGGCTCGATCGGAAAATCAAACACAACATCGCGATCATCATCGATCGCTTGAAGACGGAAGCGCGCATGCGACCGCGCCTGGCGGAGGCGGTCGAGCAGGCGCTGGCGCTGGCGGATGGTTCGCTCATCGTGTCGATCGAACAGGCAGTCAGCGCTGGCGAAGAAGCCATAGAAGAACATGCCGCCGACTTGTTGCTTTCCGCCAAGTATGCCTGCACAAATTGCAATATCAGCTACGAACCCCCTTCGCCGCAGTTGTTTAGTTTCAATAGCCCGCAGGGGATGTGTCTCGATTGCGATGGCCTGGGCACGCGCTATACGTTCGACGCCGAACTGCTCGTGCCCGACCCGAATCTGTCGTTCCATGCCGGCGCCTTTCCGATCATCGGCAAGATGCGCGGCATGGGGCGCTGGCGAAAACATATCTACGAAGGCATCGGCAAAGCACTTGAGATCGACTTGACGACGCCTTGGAAGAAGTTGTCTCCTGAGCATCAGCAATTGTTGCTTCACGGCAGCGGCGATCGGCACATTGTTTACGAATGGAAGCAGCGCGGCGGCAGCATCTGGCGGCATGGCGGCAAATGGGAAGGCATCATCCCGCAGCTGATGACGAGCTTCAAGAAGACGGCAGCGGGGCCACGGCGCCTGCAACTCGAAAAGTATATGCGCATCGTTCGCTGTGCCACCTGCGCGGGCCAGCGCTTGAATGCGCAAGCCCGTGCCGTGCGCATCGGCGGACGTTCGTTAATTGAAGTGGGCGCGACGCCGATTGGCGAGTTGGCTTCCTGGTTCCGCGATGTTCCGCAATCGACGGACAAGTCGCCTAGCCTCATCGGATCCTTGTCTCCGTATCAAGTGATCATCGCCACGGAGCTATTGAAGGAAATCCGCAGTCGGCTCGATTTTCTTCTCAACGTGGGTCTGCACTATCTGACGCTTGATCGCTCCGCGCCGACGCTTTCCGGCGGGGAGGCTCAGCGCATTCGCCTGGCCGGTCAGATTGGTTCCGGCTTGGTCGGAGTGCTCTATATTCTCGACGAGCCAAGCATCGGCCTGCATCCGCGCGATAACGATCGGCTTCTAAAAAGTCTCGAACATCTGCGCGACATGGGGAACACCGTCCTCGTCGTCGAGCACGACGAAGACACGATGCGCGCGGCCGATTACCTGGTCGATTTCGGACCGGGGCCGGGCATTCGCGGCGGCGAGATCATTGCGGCCGGCACGCCGGAAGAGGTTCTGGCCAACCCGGCCAGCGTTACCGGCAAGTTCTTGACCGGCGTCGAGCGCATCGAGGTGCCCAAGAAGCGCCGGCCGCGCGGCAAACAACAGATCGAAATTCGCGGCGCTCGGCACAACAACCTGCGCAATATCGACGTCAACTTTCCGCTCGGGCAATTCATCTGCATCACCGGTGTATCGGGCTCGGGCAAAAGCTCGCTCATCAACGATATTTTGCTGGCCGGGCTCAACGATCGCGGCCAAGCGGTCATCATGGGGGAAGATGAAGGCGATGGAGTTGAAGCGGGCGCTGATGGAAAAGTAGCGGTGATCGGCACGCGTTGCGATAAAATCGTCGGCGCGGAGCAAGTCGATAAGGTGATCGACATCGATCAACGGCCGATCGGCCGGACACCGCGTTCGAACCCGGCCACGTACATCAAAGTGTGGGACGAAATTCGTTCACTCTTTGCCGAGATGCCCGACGCCAAAGTTCGCGGCTATCAGCCGGGCCGTTTCAGTTTCAATCGACCGGGAGGCCGTTGCGAAGCGTGCGAAGGCAACGGCGCGACTAAGTTGGAAATGGACTTCCTCGCGGACGTCTGGGTGACCTGTCCGGTTTGCGAAGGACGCCGTTTCAATCGTGAGACACTGCAAGTGCGCTATCGGGGCAAGAGCATCCACGATGTGCTGGAAATGGATGTGCAACAGGCGCTCGAGCTGTTCGAGAACATTCACAAGGTACGCCTGATGTTGCAGACGCTGCACGACGTCGGCATGGATTACGTAAAACTGGGACAGCCCTCGCCGACGCTCTCCGGCGGCGAAGCCCAGCGAGTCAAGCTCGCGAAAGAACTTTGCCGGCGTGGAACCGGCAAGACGTTTTACATCCTCGATGAGCCAACTACGGGGTTGCACTTTGAAGACATCCGCAGGCTGTTGGCGGTGCTGCATAACTTCGTCGAAAACGGCAATACGGTGCTGGTGATCGAGCATAATCTTGATGTGATCAAGACGGCCGATTGGGTGATTGACCTTGGCCCCGAAGGCGGCAGCGGCGGCGGCCAGTTAGTGGCCGAGGGCACTCCGGAAGAAGTGGCGAAGAACGCCAAATCGTTTACGGGCCAAGCATTGAAGAGTGTGCTCTCGCCACGCAAAGCAACAGCTTTAGCGAGACGTAAGCGTAGCGATCCAACCGAGCGCATGACGCACTTGACCGTGCAAGGCGCGCAACAGCACAACCTGAAAAACATCACGGTGAAGCTGCCGCGCGAACAGATGACTGTCTGCTGCGGGCCGAGCGGATCGGGCAAAAGCACGCTGGCGCTCGACACGATCTATGCCGAGGGCCAACGGCGCTATGTCGAATCGCTATCGAGCTATGCCCGGCAATTCCTTGGCCAAATTCAAAAGCCGAAAGTTGAACACGTTACCGGGCTATCGCCCGCCATCGCCATCGAACAAAAGACAACGAGCAAAAGCCCGCGCTCGACCGTTGGCACCGTTACTGAAGTCTACGACTACCTTCGCGTACTCTACGCCCGGCTTGGCCAGCACTATTGCCCTGCTTGCAACATCCCGATCGGCACGCAATCGACGGATGAAATCATCGAGCGAATCCTTCGCCTGCCCGAGGGGACAAAGGTCTATGTCATGGCGCCCTCGAGCGCAAAGGGCAGGAGAAATACGAAACGCTCTGGGATGAAATTCGCCGCTCAGGCTTCGCGCGCATGCGCGTCAACGGCAAGTCGTACGGCATTGACGATGCACCGCAGATCGACCATCGCCGTAAACATGCCGTCGAAGTTGTAGTGGATCGCAATGTGATTCGACCCAATACGCGAACACGAATTGCCGAAGCCGTTGAAGCGGCGCTCGATCTCGGTCGCGGCATCATGCATCTCGCATTTGTCGATGCGGATAAAGACGAAACGAAATGGAAGGTCGATCGCTTTAGCCAGCACCTCGCTTGCGACAACTGCGGCCGAAGTTACGAAGAACTGAACCCGCACCATTTTTCGTTCAACAGCCCGCTCGGCTGGTGTCCGGCCTGCGAAGGGCTAGGCGTGCAGCGCGGCGCTAATGCGGCTCTGCTGATACGCGACAGCAAGCTGACATTACGCCAAGGCGCTTTGGCGGCTTGGCCCGCACTTGATGAATCCAACCCGTTTTTGCACTTCGCCGAGGCCTTGGCGGACCACGTCGGCTTTTCGCTCGATATGCCTTTGGCGGAATTTGACCCGGCCCATCATCGGCTGTTGTTGCATGGCACGGGCGAAGCCTGGATCGCCTGCGATCGATTGTCGCCGGCGATTAAATTCCAATACAAGGGCCTGCTGCCGGCCATTGATGAAGCCTCGCGCGTCAGTTCCGTCTATCGGCAAAAGCTCGATCATCTGGTCGATGAGGTCGCCTGTTCGGTTTGTCACGGGTCGCGCCTTCGCCTCGATGCCGCCAGCGTGCGCTTTGCCGACCGGACGCTCGGCGATCTGTGTGACATGCCGATCGACAAATCGCTGGCCCATTTCAACAATTTGAAATTGACGAAGGAAGCCCGCCGGGTGGCTGGTGAACTGTTGCGCGAAATTTCGAATCGGCTGCAGTTTCTCGTCGATGTGGGACTCGACTATTTGACGCTCTCACGCACCGGCGCTACACTCTCCGGCGGCGAGGCTCAACGCATTCGGTTGGCCAGCCAGATCGGCAGCGGTCTGACCGGCGTACTCTACGTTCTCGACGAGCCAACTATCGGGTTGCATCCGCGCGACAACGCCCGCCTGCTGGCGGCGCTGCACAATCTGCGCGATCTCGGCAACACGCTCGTCCTGGTCGAGCACGACCGTGAAGTGATTGCATCCGCCGACTATCTTCTCGATTTCGGCCCCGGCGCCGGTGATCGCGGCGGCGAAATCACCGCGCAGGGTACGCCCAAGCAGGTGTTGAAAGCCAAAGCCTCTTTGACTGGCCAATATCTTTCCGGCAAGAAGGCGATCACGATCCCCAGCAATCGCCGCTGCACGGCACTCGGTGTTTCGCCAGAACAGATTATTGCGAAGATGGTGCAAGACCGGAGCCCGAAGGAAAAAGTCCTCAGCGTCATCGGCGCGCGGCAGCACAACCTGCGCGGCATTGATGTTCATTTCCCGCTGGGAACCTTTATTGCCGTCACGGGGGTGAGCGGCTCAGGCAAGAGTTCGCTGATCAACGAAGTGTTGTTCAACACGCTCTCTCGCAAACTGCATCGCGCTCGCACCGCCGGCGCTGCCCACGATGAAATTCGCGGCATTGACCACATCGATAAAATTATTAACGTCGATCAGGATCCACTCGGCAATTCCCCTAGCTCGAACCCGGCCACTTATACCGGCGTCTTCGATCTCATACGCCAACTGTTCGCGCAGTTGCCGGAGTCCAAAGTTCGCGGCTATCCCCCCAAGCGTTTCAGCTTCAATCAACCGGGCGGCCGTTGCGAAGCCTGCGAAGGGAATGGCCAAAAGAAGATCGAGATGCACTTTCTCCCGGATGTCTGGGTGGAGTGCGACGTCTGTCACGGGGCTCGCTATAACCCGGAAACGTTGGCGGTCCGCTATCACAATCGCTCGATCGCCGACGTGCTCACCATGCGCGTCTCCGAAGCGCTGGAGCTGTTCGGCAACATTCCGAAGATACGCATCGTATTGCAGACGCTCAGTGATGTCGGGCTCGATTACGTCGCGCTCGGGCAATCCGCGCCGACGCTTTCGGGCGGTGAAGCGCAGCGCGTAAAACTAGCGGCCGAACTGGCAAGGCCGAGTACCGGTAAAACGTTGTATCTGCTCGACGAGCCAACCACCGGATTGCACTTCGACGACATCCGCAAGCTGCTCGACGTGCTTCAGCGACTGGTCGATCTCGGCAATACAGTCATTGCCGTCGAGCATAATCTCGACGTGATCAAGACAGCGGATTGGGTGATTGACCTTGGGCCCGAAGCGGGCGCCGAAGGAGGTGCAATTGTCGCTGCGGGCACACCCGAAGATGTGGTTGTACAGGCGAAGCAGGCGAAGGCAGAGGGTGGTGCGGCGTCGCATACCGGCTTGATTCTGGAAGAAACGCTAAAGGCTGGGCCTTACGTCGAACGGCAAAAGTTCGATGTAACTTCGGTCACCAAGGCGCGCGAAGGCGATGTCGCGCTTGAAGCCGTTGGCAAGGATTCGCTGTTGCCGTGGCAAGCGGACGGCCGGCGCTGGCATACGGTCGATCGACTGACCACCACGGGCAAGCCGGCACGCTGGGAGGGCGACGTTCTAAACTGGCTCGACGATGAAATTCACAATCTTGGCGAGTTCGCCGAGACCGATTGGAGCCAGCGCACCACGGTGGAAATTGCTGCGCTAAAGAAAACGCAAGGTTGGTTTCTGCATGCGCATACCGGCATGGAATGGTTAGTCCGTCTTGTGTTCCGGGTGGCGCACAACACCTTCAAACAGGACGATCTCGAACGCAAGCTGGCCTTGGCGCCGCTGCATCAGACGGCCGAGTTACAAGTTTACAACAAGGAGACGCGCGTCAATGTCGCCAATCGCAAAGGGCCTTGGCAGGAGGTCGCCCTGCTCATTCACAAGAAGGGAGAAATCGACACGCCGGCTTTTCGTGCGTTTCTAAAGCAAGCGGCGGACTCGTTCCAAAAGAGCCTTGGCAAACTAACGAGCAAGGTTGAAGATGCCATGCCTTGGAAGCTCAATGGCGAACGCTGGCATCTGAGCGAAAAAGGCTTCCCCGTGGGCAGGCGGCTTTTGTGGGATCGGGCGCTTTTGCCGCGACTATTGGCCATCGTGAAGGAAGTCGCCCCTGCGGTCGAAATTCGCTGGGACACGCGCGACACGATTCTTCTCAAGCTGCCCGACATCGGCAAAGCTTGGGGCCGTGTGCGCACGAAAGACAGCGATGCGCTCGACTGCCGTTTTCTGGGCAAGCCGGGCCAATTCAATCTGAATCGCCTGGAAGGCATCGGTCAAAATCCATCGCTCACGGCCGATCGCGCCGACGGCGGCGAAAGTTTGCAGTTAGTGTTTCAAAAAGAAGAAGATATGCCGCGAGTGAAGTTGAAAGAACTGTTAAAGGAACATTTAGCGGGATTTGTGGAGAGATTCCGGGTGGAGAAATAAGGGAAATAGCGATTGATGGTCACCATTTTGGCGGTAAATAACTGAAGAAAAGACACAGATGGCGGCGCGCTTCGCCAATTGCAACTAAAGGTGATGTCTCGTCGCGCTCATGCACCAATGTATTTCAGTATGTTCGGGACCCGATGCGTATTGGCAAGCACATCGGGTGGGACTCTTCGCGTTGAAGCCATCCCGTCCAGCAGATCGCGTATCCGATTTGGCGTATCCGTTCCCCGAATTCTTTCCCAAGCCGAGCGCAGTCCTGTTTCGAATTCGGCAAATAATCTAATGATGTAAGTAGGCTCAAGGCGTTCCGCTGCGTGTCTTATATCGCGTATCTTAAGGTTGTAAGCAACAACCGCGCCATCGCGGACAATCGTGTTTAACAAATGATCGGCAGCAAGACGAATCGCCTGGAATTCACGCTCAATAGTCTTCATCCGCCGTTGCCAATCATACTGGTCGTGCATCGTGCGATCTCATCGCGTCCAGGACAGAGCAGAACGATTCTTTGGTGAACGCACAACTGGCATCTGGGCAATTTGGGACCGTCGCTCCCGGATAGACATACTCCATGTGCCAACTACCATCCAAAAAATAAATGGACGCGATGTCGTCATAAGCTGGCATGAGATAAAGATCAACAGTGCCTTCTGTTCCTGGAGCGAATCGAGCCACCGGCTCCAATAAGACCCGGGTCGTCTCGAATTGAAGTAAGATGGCCGGGGCCCGGTAATTCCCGAGTCGTGAATCTTCCATGCGCTTATCGATTAGGCGTGTGGACCAGCCGAGCTGCATCGCCCAATCTTGAACGGTTTTGATAAGCTGCCGAAGCCGTTCCAGCCATTCTTGTTTCAGCTCAATCTCAGTCAATGAATCGATGGTGATCATGTCTTGCTCTGATCTCAAACATTGTGGCTTTATCATATACCGCCGGCTGGCTCCGCAAGGGCGGAGCCGTCGGCGACCTATTCACTTCGAGTCCTTCTTGACGTCGGGTTTCGTTGCTTCACCCGTGGCCAGCTCCTCGAGCTTCTTCTTTTGTTCGGGGGTAAGCAGTTTGACCATCTCTCGCTTCTCCTCCGCCTCCGTCTCCTTGATTTTCTCTTTCATTTTGGCGATGTCTTCCTTGTACTTCGCTTGCACTTTGTAAATCGCCGATTTCTGGTCGGCCGTCAGTTCGAGTTTGCCCCAATTCGCGGGAAGGATGCCTTTGGTTTTTGGCGATTCCTTCTTTTCCTGGCTGAACAAGCCATTGCCGGAAACGAGGACCATTGCAGTCAGCAGCGAAAAAGCGGTTAGAAAACGCATCGCGGGCGCTCTCCTCTATAAAGGGTCGGAAGGTGTAGAGCAACATAGCTCTTCCTCTTGAAGAATATCAACTCGAAAGTTACGGGAAATGCAAGGCAATCAAAAAGCGCAAAAAATTCCCATTAGCGATGCGCTCACGCTAGCTGGTTATCGGGTTTAAGATAAAATTACGTCATTGCACCACACGGAGGCATTCGCTATATTCTTCTTACCGCCTAATGGCAACGCGATGAGCTGCAAGGCGAAGCGCGTTTCGCATCTTTCTGTTTGGAGAAATTCATGTTGCGTATTCTCGGTCTACTTGCTTTGACATTCTCTGTCAGCGCCTTCAGCGCATCAGCCGTTCTTGCGGCCGATAAAGAGCAGACTCTTACCGGAGACATCGTCTGCGGCAAATGCGAATTGAAGGAAAGCAAGGCTTGCGCGGTCGCCATCGTGGTCGACAAAGACGGCAAGAAGAGCACCTATTGGTTCGACAAAGATTCGAGCAAGAAATATCACGGCGACGTTTGCACCGAAGTGAAGCCCGGCACGATCACCGGCACCGTGAAAAAAGAAGGCGAAAAGAATATCGTGACCGTCAGCAAGCTGACCTACAAATAATGCTTGCTTCGTAGGGGACAAGGTTTGATGTCGGCCGGTTGCTTCATGCAGCCGGCCGATTTTTTATGCCGATGCCACCCTTCTTCTTGGAGACTTGCCGATGCACAAAGCTTTCTTCGCCTCGTTACTGACCCTGGCGGCAGTCACGCTCGGCGCTATCGCCGCGCCGAAGCTGATCAAACAAAGCAATTTGTGGAAGGGTTCAGTAGCCGATGAGGCCCTTCTGAAACAAAAGCCGGCCGATGGCGTCATTGCGAATGCCACTGATTTTGCCAAGCTGATCAACGCTTGGAAAGTGGCCGAAAAGGTCCCTGAAGTCAATTTTGATAAAGAGGTTGTACTGGTTGAAACAACCGTCGGGAGTCTACTCAATCTGAACGCAAGTCTCGACGACAATGGCGACTTGAAGGCCGTCGGTTTCGGCACGGCCGACTTTGGCCCCGGCTTTCGCTACGTCATCATCACCGTCCCTAAAGAGGGTGTGAAGACCATCAACGGCAAGCCCATCAAATAGGCATCGCCGAAGCTTCCAATCATGCCGTATCAAAGCAACGTCTTCAAATCCGCCTCGCCCATTTCGCGGATGAAATGACAGCCGATCACCCAGCCGCCTTCGGAACGCCGGCCGAGAAAAACGACGCACGCCAGCAGGTCGATCGGTTGCTCGCTTGAGCCGGTAAATAGTAGAAGGTCGAGCATGGCGCACCGGTTCGATCTTGTCGTCAATATAGAGCCCGATGCCCGTCGGCGAGATGTTGGCGATCTCGGCGCGTTTACCGGCAGTTCCAGTCGGCGGCAGCACGACGTACTCGACGTAACCCTTCCCGGGGTAGCGCATCCAGGCACGCTTATCCGAGCCGCCCGCCGCGATCTGCTTTCGCGCACCAAACTGTTTCAAGGCGTCGTCGCTCAGCTCGTCCGAGAAGGCGCACCCCACCGCGAATGTCCCATCCGTTTGCGGCGAGGAGTGCATGACGCATGCCAGCACAGCCGCTTCGCTGCCGGCTTGGGGCGGCAGGCTAATGCGCACCAGCGTCCCGGCTTCCATCTTCATCGCGCTGATGAACTTCATGCCTCCGCGTGAAACATCGCGGACGCGGACATTCATCGGCTTGCCGGCCTCGTTGACGACTTGGCAAGTGGTATCCAAATTGATTGGATGGCGTGGATGGCTTCGGCGGTCGTCGTGATCTTCGGGGCCGCCGCCGCGGACTCGTCGCAACAAACCTTCGAACATTGCACGCTTCCTCGCCGAATGCGGGAATATGGATGGATCGACCTAATGTTCAAGGTATATCATACACCCGAAAATAGAGAAATGCATTCACCCACCGCCGCGGCCTTCTAAAAGATTGAGAAGCCGGTTCGCCAAATCTCCGCGAGCGACCTTCTCAAATGACGCGCCTGCTGAACCGATCAATGCCCAATCGTTCATGTTTTCAAGCGTATTGGCTACGATAAAATCAGCGTTTGATTGCAGACGCGATGCTTCTGCCATTAGGGCCAAATCGGCTTCGTTTTGGCCGACTTCCAACTTGAATTTCACCAGCATGCCGGAAAAACCCCAAGGCCTGCGGATCCGATCGACCAGTTTCGGCGTCGGCGTCAGTTGCAACCAGAGTTCCGGATAGTTCCCTTTGATTTTACCAGCGGGAACAATCGCCCGCGAACCTTCATCGTCAACTGCGTGAATCGCCTTAAGCATATAGTCGCCGACCGCAGCAGTGTGAATGATGGCATCGAAATTACCATTCGGAATGGTCCTTAACATTAGGTCACTGAGGTCGTCAAAGGTGCGATAAGTCGCCACTTTCCAGCGCTCGGCCGGCAATGATGCAGTGCCGGCTAACTCAGCAATTCGTTCCGGGTGGGATGTGAAAAATGTGATAACGTGTCCCCGGTGCAGCGCTTCAAGGGCAATGCGGCAGCCGGTACGGCCCGAAAAGATATTCGTCAGGCAGCGGACTTCGTCGATCGGCATCTGGGTATTGCCGGCGGTGACCAGAATGTTCATCGATAGCGCCGTAGAGTCTCTCAGGAGATTACTGCTTTTCAACGGCGGAGTAACATTTCCAGAACCGCCTTTTGCACGTGCAGTCGGTTGCCTGCCTGCTGAAAGACAACGCTGGCGGGACTTTCGAGCACCTCTTCGGTTATCTCTTCACCCAGGTGGGCCGGCAGACAGTGCAGCACCTTCACATGCCGGGGCGCTTTACCGATCAACGCCGCATTCACTTGATAACGTGCGAATTCTTTCAACCGCGCATCGCGCTCGGCTTCCTGGCCCATGCTGGTCCATACGTCGGTGTAGATGACGTCGGCATTCTTGACAGCCGCTGCCGGATCACTGGTTTCTTCCGGGAGCGACGCACCCACATAGGCCCGATATTTCGCGGCAAAGTCCGCATTGAAGCCGTAGCCCTCGGGCCGGGCGAGAATCAGCTTGCCGCCAAGCTTGCCGCAGGCAATGGCGAGCGACCGTGCCACATTGTTGCCATCGCCGACGAATGCGATTGTCTTGCCTGCTATATCGCCGAACCATTCTTGGATGGTCAGAAGATCGGCAAGCGCTTGGCAGGGGTGGGAGGTATCCGATAGGCCGTTGATGACGGGAATCGTTGCATGCTTCGCCACTCCCTCGACAGTCTCTTGTCGAAAGACGCGCAGGACCAGACAGTTGACGTACTGGGCCATTGTTCGAGCGAAGTCGGCCAGGCTTTCGCGCATGCCGAGGCCGACATCGCAACCCGGAAGAAAAAGGCTGACGCCGCCAAGCTGAGCGACACCCGCTTCGAAACTGACGCGCGTTCGCAAAGAGGGTTTTTCGAAGATCAACGCGACCATCTTGTTCTTGAGCGTTGTCTGCACCTCGCCAGCCGCTTGCGCGGCTTTCAACCGAGCCGCGTCCTTGAGCAGGGTAAGCAGTGTGTCGCGGTCTTGGCTGTGGATGTTCAGAAAATGGCGCATAGAGCACGAAAAATATAATGAAGCCGTTTCTAATCGCGAGCCCGTTGCTCCCGCGGTTTCAAACGGCCTGGAAATGGTTTATTTCTGAGCCAGCAACACTTCTTCGAGAATCGCGATGCCGGCGTTCGCATCGGCATCGGTTAGATTGATCGCCGGAAGCAAGCGAATGACAGTCTGATGCGTGCAGTTGATCAGCAACCCGCGCTTCAAACACTCTTGAACGACCGGCGATCCGTCGGTCGCCAACTGAATGCCGATCATGGCGCCTTTGACACGGACCTCGCGGATCAAGGGCGTCCGCTCTTTCAGGGCGCTGAAACGTGACAGGAATAACTCCCCGATCTCCGTTGCGCGCTCCAACAAACTATCTTCTTCGATGGTCTCGATGGTTGCGAGCGCGGCAACGCATGCAATGGGATTGCCGCCGAACGTGGCGGCATGCGTACCTGGCTTGAGCTTCGCGGCGATATCGGGTTTGGCGATCAGGCCGCCAACGGCCACGCCACCGCCCAACGCTTTGGCCAACGTGACAATATCGGGCTTCACGTTCCAATGTTGATGGGCATACCAACGGCCGGTGCGGCCCATGCCGCTTTGCACTTCGTCGGCAATCAAGAGGAGACGGCGTGCATCGCAAAGTTCTCGCAAGCCTTCCATATAGCGGGGTGGTGGAATATTGACTCCCCCCTCTCCCTGCACCGGCTCGATCATGACCGCGATTGTCTCGGCATCGATCAGCTTCGCCACGGCGTCGAGATCGCCGTAAGGGGCATAGGCAAAGCCGGGGAGCATCGGGCCCACGCCCTGGTGATATTTTGGCTGCCCGGTAGCGGAGAGCGCTCCCATGGTTCGACCGTGAAAGCTATCGAGCATCGTGATGATCTTGAAGCGATTCGAACCGTTGGGGCCGCTGCCCAGACCGTTGAGCCGGGCCAGCTTAATAGCAGCCTCATTTGCTTCCGTGCCGCTGTTGCAGAAGAAGCATTTGCCGGCAAAGTCGGTCCGGACGCTCAGCGCTTTTGCCAGCTTGCCTTGAGCTTCGGTGTACCAGGTATTGGGCACATGAATCAGCGACGCGACCTGCTCTTGCACCGCCTTTACAACGCGCGGCGGACAGTGCCCGATGAGATCGCAGCCCCAACCGGGGAAAAAATCGAGATATTTATTCCCTTCCGCGTCCCAGACGGTCGATCCTTCGCCGCGCGTCAAACAGACGGGATAGCGCGTATAGTTCGCGATGACGTAGGTTTCGAACAGATCGATGATTTCGCGTGATTTCATGGCATTCGCAATCAAGTTCGGCTTTTGACAATCGATCGTTCAACCAATGTAGGGTGGGTGAAGGCTTTGCGCAACCCACCTTACGTTCACAGGACGATCTCGGTCCCCACACCTTTATCGGTGAAAATTTCTAGTAGGAGAGAATGGCGCAGCCGGCCATCGATGATATGCGTTTTGCCTACGCCGCATCGCAAGGCCTCTAGGCATGCCTCGACTTTAGGGATCATTCCGCTGTCGATGACGCCCTCGCGAATCAGCTGCTGACAGCCTTGCGTCGTCAGGCTCGCAATCAGAGATTCCGGATCCTTGCGATCGTGAAGAATCCCCGGCGTATCGGTCATCATTACCAGCTTAGCGGCCTTCATCTGGGCGGCAACACCGGCCGCGGCCGTGTCCGCATTCACATTGAGCCAGCCACCTTGATCATCATGCGCTAGCGAAGGAATCACCGGAATCACGCTCGCCCGCGTCAAATCATTGATGAGATCAACATCGACGCGGGTCACTTTCCCCACATGGCCGAGATCGAGCTTTTCGCCATTGGCGTCGAGCGTCAGCTTTTCGCCAAAGAGTACCTGCATGGATGTGTGCAGGCCGGCGGCCCGACCGCCTAGTTCACGCAACTCGCGGACGATGCCGCTGTTGATTTCTTCGGTCAACACCCGCACCACGATCGCAAGGGTGTCGGCATCGGTGATGCGCCGGCCGAGCACTTTTTTCGGTTGCAGTCCGGCCGCCGCCATGGCCCGATCAATCGGTTTGCCGCCGCCATGGACGAGCACGGGACGCAGCCCAACGGTCGACAGAAAAGCGACTGCCTGCAGCGTGGTGCGCAGTGCCTCCGGCTCCTCCATCGCGCTGCCGCCGATTTTAATGACGGTCTGGCGCTCTTGAAATCGGCGAATATAGCCCAGTGCTTCGATCAGCACTTCGGCCTTGCGAATAGCAGCGTCCATCGGCCTCCGGCGAATAAAGAAGGTCGCCCGGAAAAAAACCAGTGTAGGCGGCGAGAGGGGGGGCGTCAATGGGGGCGGCTTGCTCGACTCTAAACGAAGTCAAACGAGAATCACCAGATTAGCCGCGAGTCGCAGGCTTTGCGCAGACTCCCGTGGTGCACAGGCTGGTTCTTAAAAACCCAGCATTCGATTGAGTCCGCGTTCACGCGAGTCTTCGCAAAGCCTGCGACTCGCGGCTAAACAATGTTGAAAAATAACCACCCCGTTTAGCCGCGAGTCGGAGGCTTCCGGAGACTCGCGTTTAGCTCACCGGCATCAAAGTACTCATCGTACGGCACAACAAACGGCCAGCGCTGCGCTCGTTTCCCTTCCTTGATTGGATTATTTTCCACGTATAACACTGCGCGTGAAATATCTTCGACGCTGTCGAGAAACACTTTCCAACATCTGGCGCCCCACGGTGTGGGCAGCGTGCCATCGGGTTGGCGATACTCCATCAATGGATGACGCCCATCCCTTTCCAGCTCACGAGTTGCCTCGCCCTTTAGCAAGCGCACGACCGATTCCACTTTGTACGTGTGTCGGCCTATTACCATATGAACGTGTTGCGGCAAAATGGCGCACGCATGGATCCGATAACCTGACTTCTCAACCATGCGGGCAAAGCCGTGCGACACGCGCAGTGCCTGTAAGCCATTAAAGATTACTTCGGGAAATTTTAAAGCTTGTTTTGCGCACAGCCGGGCTTCGCGATCGTGCGTCGCTGCGGCCACGGAGTGCCGGGCGTCAGTGGTCGTCGCTCGCCCACCTGCCAAGAACAGATCCCATGCGCCCACGAAGTCCGACCATGAGCCACGTGGGTCGTTAGGCAGCCAGAAACCATAAGTGCTGAAAATGATGTGAGAGGCTAATACCATCTTCGAGCTCCTGATAATCAAGGGCGGGTTTCAGTGTTTGTCTGCATTCGCGCGAGTCTGCGCAAAGCCTTCGACTCGCGGCTAAACATCGAGAAAAAAAACTACCTCGTTTAGCCGCGAGTCGAAGGCTTTGCGCAGACTCGCGTGCATCCGCTCACGTCAGCGCCGCTTTGCGTTTTTGCCGCCAGCCTTTGATGCCCGCATAGATTCCGGGGGCGATGGAGATGAAGACGACCAGAATAATCACTTTTTCGATATGCTTCTGCACTTGGAAATCGGGGCCGAGAAGGCGTTTCAGAGGTGGATCGACCAAAGGCGTGAGAATGTAGCCGAAGATGATCATGCTAGCGACCCAGCCGATGCCGCCGACGATGTTGAAGGAGAGGAAGCGGCGATAGTTCATGCTGCCGATGCCGGCGATCACCGGGGCGAACGTCCGGATGCCGGGCATGAAGCGGGCGAGGATGATCGTCTTGCCGCCATGCCGTTCGTAAAAGTGTTGCGCGACGAGCAAATAATCTTTGCGGAAGAAGAACGATTTCTCTTTGTTGAAGAGTCGGGGCCCAGTCTTGTGCCCAATGTAATAGCCGACGCTGTCGCCCAAAATGGCCGAGAAACAAAGGGTCGGAATCAACCATTGCAAAGGCCAGTCGCTGCCCCAGGCAACGATGCCGGTGGTGACCAGCAGGGAATCGCCCGGCAGAAAAAAGCCGATCAGCAAGCCCGTTTCGGTGAACACGATGATGTTCAAAGCCACGAAGGCGGCCCACATGATCTCGGGCTTGGCGAGCACGACCATCAGCGCCTGGCTGTCGAAGAGGTTAGGAAGACTTCCCGAATCTGCAGAAAAAGCTGCTCCATCCAACGATCCTCGTTGAAAAACAATCCATTGTCAATCGGCGTAATCTAGTCAATTTGTCGGTTGGCGCGAATAGGAATGCGAAGGCCAGCAGTCGGTCACTCCTTCGCTTTTTTCAGGGTCAGCAACATGTTTTTATCATCTTTGCTCGTTTTGAATTCGGTTGGCCTTTTCGCTTCCGGGGCATCATTCCAGCAAACTTTGATCGTATCGCCATCGACGACCACGATGCCTAGTACGAGTTGATCTTTCTTCGGGCCGTCGTCCGGCTTCAGATCGATATGAGCGGGCTTTTTGCCAGCGTCAACGGTTACCGTCGCCATTTTGTCTTCGGTCTTTCCCTCGGCCTTGAACGTGATCGAAAACTTATTCCCTTTTATGGACACCTTTTCGATCGATTCGAGAAAGCCTGTTGGCGGAGCATCGCCCGAACGTTCTGCCGCCGTGACTTTGTAGTTCCCTTCGATCTCTTTCAGCAGTTTCTTGCTGTCAGCATCGTCAGCGGCAGTTGCGAATCGACTGCAAATCAGCAGAGCCAGCACGGCATATTTCATCAAAGACTCCTCAAGAATTTTCTCTTAAACGACGGATTTTGTTCCGCACGCAGATGGAATAACTTAGAAGATTGCTGGAAAAACGTCTTGGCTGCTCTTGGGGCAAACAACTCGTTTGGTTGCACTGCGTCTAACGCCGAGAACATATTCGGCGCTTCGCGGAAGTCGTCAGACTTCCGAAGAGGCCTGAAAGCGCCTAACTTTTGCGAAAGTCTGACAACTTCCGCTAAGGTTTTCCGAAGTCTGACGACTTCCGCTAACGGTGCTTGATGTTGGCGCTCAAAGCTCAAAGCTTTATTCCTTCGTTTCCTCTTGACCGCTTTCGTCGTTTTCTGTTATTCGCTCGGAAGGGGAACAGCGAGGTTTCTCGGGCTTGGGGTTCCACGGTTCATCGCCAGGAAGGCGAGGGAGGCCGGCGGTGAAGGTCTGTTTGTTGAAAGCTGCTCAGCGCGGCATTTGGGCGTTGACCTTGGCTGGTCCACTCGTTGGCGGTTGCGCCAATATGGTGGACACCGTTTCGAGCCAACGCTTCAAAAAGGCGCCCTTCCACACAACGTTTCAGGGGGACGAGGCGCCTATTGAGGTGCTGCGTCATAGTGAAGAAGGCGACCGTCGCGGCAAAGCGATGCTTGCCTTGAAGGAACCGAAACGTAACGGCGGGACAGATGCCGAGCAAGAAGAAGTGATGCAGATTCTCAGCGCCAGTGCCACCACCGATCAGCGTCTGATTTGCCGGCTCGATGCCGCCGAAAGCGCTGGGCCGATTCGAGGACCCTCGCTGCACGGCCATCTTGCTGACAGCCTATCGCAATGCGATTCGCGAGGTTCCAGCCGCTTCTTCGAATTCTGAAAACGGCCTGATGCAGGCCAGCCGGCGATCGCGCTCCGGACAAGCGGCCCCGGTCTCCAGCTTCACGCCGGCTACCGTGATCGACCTACAGGCGCGGCTGCTTGCTTCAATTGGCAAGAAGCAGACGCCGGAAGCTTTGGCGATGTTGCTCGAAGTGGCGTCGAGGCCTGCTAAACGCGAGGCGAAAACCGATTTGGAGGCCATGACGCCGACTAACTTTGGCCAGGACGAACTCGACGTGCGAGTCGCCGCCGTTCGCGCGCTGCAAAACTTCAAAGGCGATCCGACCGCCGCGCAGTTGCTCTACCGTATTATGATGACCGAGAAAAGCCATGTCGCCCTGCGTGCGCGGGCGCACGAAAGCTTGATGAAAGTAACCGGACAATCGTATGAGCCGGGATCGCCCGAATGGCGCACCTATTTGAAGATCGCCGACCTGCCGGCGCCCTCAGTGGTGGCGGACAATACTCCACCCACGCCGCCGGCTCCTGCACAGTTACCATTCGCGGGCAGCCCGCAGCCAACACTTCCGATAGCTAATCCAAATTCTGACCCGAACGCCATGCCGGGACTTCTACCGGTGCAGTGATCGTTGCTGGTGTTCAACAGCGACCACAAGCCCGAAGCGCCAGCGAAGAATTTTTCTCTTAGCTGGCGCTTCAGGCTCGTGCTGCTTCAACTACAAGTCTGAAGCGCCAGCTAAGAATCTTATGCTCTTAGCTGGCGCTTCAGGCTCGTGCTGTTTCAACTACAAGCCTCAAGCGCCAATCAAGAAATCTCGGCTTTACTTCTTGGACGCATCCGCTGTTTTCGCGGCACTCGTGTCGGTGTCGAAGGCGGACGTGTTTGGTCCTTTTTGCGTCGAGAAGAATTCACTCTGCGGCTGCTTGATGAACGACGTGCAGCCGAGCACACCGAGACTGAACAGAATAAGTGCAATCCACGTAGATCGGCGCATGACATAGTCCCCCCGGATAAGTTCACGATGACCGGTATATAGCCGGGTGCTGTTCGAAGTGTCAAGCAGTTCGTCGAATTTTTCGTTCCGCACGCACCGGGAGTACGCTGGCGATAACATGAGCCTGCGAGCGTAACACTTTCTCTTCCTGCTTCATGAGACAGCGAAAGCGATAGAGCTCCAATAGCCGGAAGCCGGTATAACGGCCGAGCAGGAGTTGGCCGGCCATCACCAGCCCGAGCGTTTCCGGATGGTGCAGCATCCACTGAGAGACTGCCGAGATCGTGGCTAACGCCCACACGCAGCCAGCGAGCAGAAGCGTGAAGCCTAATGTGTTCAACGAACTCGCAGCGCCCTCTTCTTCTTCCATCGACCAGAATCGTTCGATCATGCCGGTCAGGATAACAAGGGGAAAGAGCGACACCGCGCGTGGGCCGGGTCCGCTAAGGGCAAGGATAAGCCCAAGCAGCAAGATCACTACGCAGCTGAGAAGCAGTGCAGTCCGAGGCACCTGCAACAAGTGCAGTTCGTTCAACCCGCGTCGCAGCCACCAGCCCGCCGAGATGATAGTCAAGACCACAAAGACGCCAAGAAGTGATTCAACGTCGCGAAAGGAGAGGCCAAGTAGGGCAGGCGCAAACGTGCCGAACGAATTCAGGCCGACGACATTGCGAAACAGGCAGATCAACAGCGTGGCCGGCGGCAGCAGCAGTAGGAACTCGACCATTTGTCGATCGGCAGGCGCAAGAGCTCTGCCGAGAAAGCGTGCGCCGTGGTTGCGGTCGCTAATTGGCTCGACATGGACCGAGACATTGGGGTCATCGGAAATAAGGTTGCGCCAATCGCTTGGGAGTTGATCGTAATGAGTGATTTGAACCAGCTTACCATGCTTGAGCAGGGTGACTTGCCATCCTGTGGCCACTTCGGGTTCCGATTCAGTCGGTCTGGCGTCCATGAGCGCCAACGAGCATGAGATAAGGGCGAAAGCGCCGCCATAAATCCACCAGCTTCGACGACGTTGCATCCGTACCCTTCTCCCGACGTCCAACCTTCGCACAACCTAAATATTTCATCGCTTGCGCAATAAGTGTCGCGCATTGTCGGCAAAAAGGGAAGATGAGAATTTTCGAAGCCAGGTCAGCCAATAGCGATGAGTCAAGGTCCTGCTGGCCGAACAATACGCTCGATGATCGGTTCAAGGGCTTGGTTCAGCACTCGGTAGCCCTCTTCATTCAAATGAAGCTCATCGAGCTGGTACTCGGCCTTCATGCGCCCGTCCACGGCAAAGAGAGTGTCTGCATCAAACACCGTCACCACCGGGCGATTCGACTGTCGGATTTCCTGATTGATCTCATCGCGTGCCGTTAGGATTCGATCGGACCAGATCGGCCGACGCGTCAACGAAACATCGCCAAATGGAAATATGGTGCTGACAATCACCTGAATGCCATGCCCAGTCAACTCATCCAATATGGCCGAGCGATTCGATTTGAGACGATCGATGATGGCTCGCTCGTCGTTCGGAAGGGCGCCAATCGACTTCAGATCATTGACGCCAATTTCAAGGAATACAACGTCCGGCTTCAAGGCGATTACATCGCGCGATAACCGGAGTCGAGCCTGGCTGCTCGTATCGTGAGATTGGCCGCGATTTACCATCTGGCAACCTTCAACAGTTGGTAGAACGCGCCACATGTCCATGCGCAAAGCGCCGAGAAAAATCATCCGCTTCTCGCCGGCAACACGGGGCTTTAGCTCGGCATTCAACGGATCGAAGCGCGCTGCCGATGTCGGGTCGAGCCGAACACGCACCATCCCCCGATATTGCTCCCGCACCAGCCAAGCCAGGCCGGCATTCAATAAAGCTGCAGCAAGAAGAGAGAGCAACAACACGACACGCCAGAAACGCCTGCCGCACATAAAACGTTCCTTATTGATAAATGCCGACTCATTCGCTTGCGAAAAAGCGAGCCTTCCATCTACAATCAACACTACGTAACTCAGCGGTCACCGGACTCGAAGGTTAAAGCTATGCGAATCGGCTCTCTCCTTTTCGTTTTCATCTTTTTGTTCCCGGCACGCGCAACGGCCGACAACAAAATCAGCTACTACAAGGATGTCAGGCCGATTTTTCAGCAACATTGCCAGGGCTGCCATCAGCCGGCGAAGGCAGGCGGCGGTTACAACATGACCGTCTTTGCCGACCTGTTGAAGAAAGGCGACCGCGACAAGGCAGGCATTGTGCCTGGCAAGCCGGAAGGAAGCTTTTTGGTCGAGTTGATTCGACCCAAAAAAGATGGCAAAGCGGAAATGCCGCGCGGCAAAGATTGTCTCGCCGAAAACCAGGTGAAGGCGATCGCTGACTGGATCTCGCAAGGAGCGGTCGATGATACGCCGGCCTCAGCAAGAGCGGCGTTGATCGATGCGGACCATCCGCCTGTCTATGAATCGTTGCCCGTCATTTCGGGCCTGGCCTTTTCGCCGGACGGCCAATGGCTGGCGGTCGGCGGCTATCACGAAGTGCTGTTGCACTCGGCCGATGGATCTCGCTTGGAAGCAAGGTTGATCGGATTGTCGGAGCGAATTCAGTCGATTGCTTTTTCGCCGGACGGCAAGCTGCTAGCTGTCTCAGGCGGGGATCCCGGCCGGTTTGGCGAAGTGCAGATTTGGGACATCGCCAAGAGAAAGCTCAAGCTCTCAGTTCCTGTCACGTTCGATACGGTATACGGTCTTTCGTGGTCGCCCGACAGCAAGACGATTGGCTTTGGCGCTGCGGACAACACGGTGCGAGCCATTGATGCCGCGACCGGAAAGCAGGTCGTGTATCAAGGGGCGCACTCCGATTGGGTGATGGGGACTTCGTTTTCGCGCAATGGCGCCCACTTGGTTTCGGTCAGCCGCGATCGGTCCGTCAAGCTGACGGAGGTGGCCACCAATCGATTCATTGACAATGTCACCAGCATTACTCCCGGCGCTCTTAAAGGTGGCTTGCTCGCCGTCGAAGTGCGGCCTGTCGAATGGTCGCGCCTGCTGCGGGCCATTGCCCTAGTTGGCGTGTCGAATCAGCCCGGCACTATGGTCGAAGTCTACAAGATGCAAGCTTATACCGCGCCGCGTACGAACCTAAGGCCGCGCGACATCGCCGATGTGCCCGTTAAGCCTTACGATGAAATTTTGGTAGCCGGCGCCGACGGACAACCTCGACTTTACAAAATGCACCGCGAAGTGAAGCGCGTGATCGGCGACGATTCCAACAAACTTCGAGAATATGAAAAGATGCCGGGCCGCGTTTATGCCGTGGCCTTCGACTCGCTCGGCAGCCTGTTTGCGGCCGGCAGCAGTCTTGATGGCACGGGCCAAGTGCGGGTTTACCAAACGGATAACGCCAAGCTGATTTCGACCTTCGATAATCTGAAAAGCCCAGTTTATGCGTTAGCCTTTAACCCCAATGGCCGAGTAGTAGCTAGCGCCGGCTTCGACGGCTTGGTCCGGCTACACGAACCGGTGACAGGGAAATTGCTTAAAGAGTTCGTGCCGGTGCCGTTGAAGTAACCAGGCCGCTTTATCTAAATCGGGCTACTTCAACGTCTGAATGTCTTATCCGAGCCGGATGCGTGAGCGACGGAGAGTGAGTTGCGGAAGTTTCCGAGAACTGACAAAGCGCCAAGCCGACGGCCCCTTTGCAAGAAGGATTCCACTGGCTGCCCCCACAGCATCACTTCATAGCGGCATTCTATCCGATTTTCGCCATCTCCGAGAGCGTGCGTGCCGGTGAGATGCGCGTGCGGCCGAAAGGGTCGATAGATCGACATTCAGCATTTTTGTAGGCCCTCTGCGCGAGCCGAATGCTTCGCGGAAATCGACATGCCGAACGCGGACGATGTCCTTCATCGTGGCGTCAATGGGAAAAGGCATGATGAAACCTTACAGAAAAAACTCGCCAAATGCCCTGTTGGTTGGTTACGATAACTTGCATGAATCGAACAAGGGATTCTATCTCATGGAAAGGTGTCCTGTACCGCTTCGCCGAGGTCGAGTACTCATCAAAGGAAGATCTGATCACAGGAATGGGGGCACAGAAGAATGGCGGCCGTTGGAATTTCAAAGATAGTTTTCCAGTTCTTTATGCAAGCCTTGCTCCTGAGACGGCGCTCGCTGAAATCAAAGCTCACTACACCTACTACGAACTCGATTTTGCCGATGCAACTCCGACGGTGCTTTCCTCACTGAATGTAGATTTGCAGCACGTGCTCGACATTACAAACGGTCAAATTCGAACTAGCTTACGGATTTCCCGAAAGCGTATGGTGGCGGAGGACTGGCGAAAGTTGAACCGAGAGGGCAAGATTTCCTTGACGCAGTCAATCGGATGTAAAATCAAAGAAGAGGGATACGAGGGGATTTTGGCCCCTTCATTCGCCGACCCTAAAGGTCATAATCTCATTATTTTTCTGGACAATATTTCGGCTCTGAGCGCCATCCACATCGCAAACGAACAAAAGCTTCCTCCGAAACTTGGGTACTGATGCCAAGCACATTTGCCTGCTAATTTGCTTGACCGTATTGGCCATCATTAATATGATTGCGGGAGGGGTGCAATCATGGCAACACTTCAAACGCCGGCAAGAAAAAAGCCGCCATCACGTATCAATTCGAAACGCGCGAAAAGCCTTAAGGCGCAGGCCGTCGTCTCGCCGCGGCAGATGCTCGGAATTAGAAAGAAAATTTTCTCTCGTCTGGCGGGTTTTTCGGAGCGGGCCATTACTGACTATGAGTCTGGTAAGAAGGTGAGCGACGCTTTGATTCGCAGGATGAAGGAACTCGTCCATCTGCAAAAGCGACTTTCGCGAGTGGTAAAGGCCAACGCAATTCCCGTTTGGCTCGAAAAGCCGAACCGGGCATTCGACGGGCTAACCCCGATTGAAGTCGTCGAACGCGGCGAAATCGATCGGCTTTATGAAATGATTTACTTCCTCGAGTCGGGAACAGCGAGCTAACAATACCCTTCACTGTCTGATTGCGCTCCTCTACCCGCAAGGCTTCCATCATGAATCGACTGCTCTGCCTCACACTATTTGCACTGTGTTCCACCGCTCAAGCGCAAGATCGCCCGGTGCCGCCGCAGGACGCGGTAAAGCGTTTTACGCTGCCCGAAGGCTTTCAAGCGACCCTCTTCGCCGGTGAGCCGGATGTTGTGCAGCCGATCGCGATGACCTTCGACGATCGCGGCCGGCTCTGGGTCGTCGAGTGTTTGTCCTATCCCAAGTGGACCGACAAGCCCGAAGGCGGTGATCGCGTCGTCATGTTCGAAGACACCGATGGCGATGGCAAATTCGACAAGCGCCAAGTCATCTTTGACAAAGGCGCCAATCTGTCCGGCATCGAACTCGGCTTTGGCGGCATCTATCTTTGCTCCATCCCGAATCTGCTCTTCATCCCGTGCGATTTCAATGCGGATACGCCGAAGATCGGCAAGCCGGAAGCGCTGCTCGATGGGTGGAGCCTGAAGTGCAAGCACAACGTTTTCAACAGCCTGACCTGGGGTCCTGACGGTTGGCTTTACGGCTGCAATGGCATCATCGATCTATCCAAAGTCGGTAAGCCGGGCACGCCCGATAAAGAGCGCATTCCGATGAGTTGCGGCGTGTGGCGCTATCACCCCACACGCAAAGTCTTCGAGCCTTTCGCCCACGGCACAACGAACCCCTTCGGGCTCGACTTCGATGAATACGGCGAAGCATTCATGACCAACTGCGTGATCGGCCATCTCTGGCACGTCATCCCTGGCGCGCACTTCGAACGCATGTACGGCGAAGACTTGAACCCGCACACGTATCAATTCATGAAGACCTGTGCCGACCACATTCACTGGGGCGGCGGCAACTGGACGACCTCGCGCGGCGGTAAAGGCGTGCATAGCGAAGCGGGCGGTGGCCATGCCCACGTCGGCTGCATGGTTTACCTAGGCGACAATTGGCCCGACAAATATCGCAATGGCGTCTTCATGCTCAATCTGCACGGCAGCCGCATCAATCACGACCGCCTTCAACGCCAAGGTTCGGGCTACGTCGCCAAACACGAACCCGACTTCATGCTCGCCAACGATCCCTGGTTTCGGGGCATCGCCCTCAAATACGGCCCCGACGGCGGAGTCTACGTGAGCGACTGGACAGACACAGGCGAATGCCACAACTATGATAGGGTGGATTTGACGAACGGTCGCATTTACAAGATTACATACGGCAAGACGAAATTATGGCAGGGTGATTTATCGAAGCTGAGTGACTTAGAGTTGGCGAAGTTGCAGACACACAAAAACGAATGGCAGGTGCGGCACGCGCGGCGATTGTTGCAGGAGCGGGCTGTGTCGGCAAAAATCGAAGACGATGCCGTTGCCGAGTTGAAGAAATTTTTCGCGAACACAGACCACATGATCCGGCTCAGGGCCTTATGGGGACTTCGGGCCGTCGGCAAGTTTGCACTCGCCGATACGCTGGCTTCAGTCATCGAGAAGGACAAGCACGAACAGGTGCGGGCTTGGGCGCTTCGGATTTTGACAGAGGAAGGACTTTGGGAACCTCGGACTAATAGGTTAATACTGTCCGAAAATATGGCGAAGGATACGTCGTTGGTAGTGCGGTTAGCGCTTGCGTCCTCACTTCAGCGCATGAAAAACACATGGGATCCCAACCTAGAAGTGATTCTACTCGCGCTGCTGCAGAATCCGGAAAATGCGTCCGATCCGACATTGACTTTGATGATTTGGTATGGGATCGAACCGGTAATTAATAACAGCCCTAAAGTAGCGCTGAGGCTTCTCGCAGACACGAAAATTCCATTGGTTCAAGAGTTGTTGGCGCGACGTGTCGCGTCTTGGTTCATCAGCAATACCATCACCAATTCCGATAGAGCGCTCGAACCTATTTTAAAAAGGCTGATCAACGCGCCTCCCGAAGCACAATTGCCAATCCTCAAAGGCATTCAAGATGCCGTCATCGGTCAACGGCAATTGAAAACGCCTATCGGCTGGACTGAAACTTACGCCAAGCTTTCAGCAAGTTCTACCGCCGAAGTGCGCGATCGCGCAATGCGCTTAGCGGTTGTCTTTGGCGACGAGAATGCCATTGCCTCTTTGACCAAGCTCGTTCGCGATCGTGTTACCACCACATCAAAACGCTACGATGCCTTGCAAGCTCTGCTGCTGCGGCAAGATGATTCGACGATGAAGTTGCTCAGTGAACTGCTCGACGATGCCGCCATGCGCGGCACCGCCATCCGAGCGTTGGCCGCGTTCAAGAACGACGAGACGCCGAAGGCGCTGCTCGCGATCTATCCTAAGCTGGGTGAGAAGGACAAAGCGGATGTGGTGCAGACACTCGCTTCACGCGCTTCATGGGCCATGCAGTTGCTCAATGCCGTCGAAGCGGGGAGCGTGCCACGCGCCGATGTTTCCGTCTTCGTCGCTCGACAAATTCAAGGATTGAAGGATAAGCAGGTTCAGGAAAAGCTGGCTAGAGTCTGGGGCCAAATCAAGCCGGCTTCCAAAGAAAAAACGGAGTTGATGGCCAAGTACAAGAAGCTGCTCACGCCGGAATATGTGAAGTCGGCCGATCTTTCTAAGGGCCGCCTGGTCTTTTCGAAGAACTGCGCTTCGTGCCATCGCTTATACGACGATGGCGGCGCCATTGGCCCGGCTTTGACAGGCTCCCAGCGCGCTAATTTGGAGTATGTTTTAGAGAACGTCCTTGACCCCAGTGCGGTCGTGGCCAAAGAATATCAGATGACCAAAATCGAAACCGTCAGCGGTCGCACCATCAACGGCATCATCAAACAAGAGACCGACAAGGCGCTGACGATTCAGACACCAAACGAAGTGATCGTGCTGCCGAAGGATGAGATCGAAAATCGCACGCAATCGCCGGTGTCGATGATGCCCGAAGGGGCGTTGGATAAACTAACGCCCGAAGAGATCCGCGATCTGGTGGCTTACTTGGCGGGCAAAGACCAAGTGGCGCTGCCGAAGTAGCCCCGCGCCCAATGTATACCTGACCCGTTTGTTGATGGTGCTAAACGCCAAGCAGCTTTTGCACGTGCTTGGCGAGCATATCCGCTTCCAGATTGACCGCATCGCCGACGTTTTTGAAACCGAGCGTCGTGTTTGCCAACGTGTGTGGAATCAGCATCACCGAGAAAGAATCGTCACCCACTTCAACCAGCGTCAGGCTGATGCCATCGACGGCGATGGAACCTTTGGCTACCATCAACCGTGTCAGAACCGCCGGGCAGCTAAAACGAATCATTTCCCACTCGCCCTGGCGCTCGCGAGTGGTGATATGGCCGACGGCATCCACATGCCCTTGGACGAAGTGTCCGCCGAGCCGATCGCCGACTTTCAGCGAACGTTCGAGGTTCACGCGTTCGCCTTCGTGCAGGGAATCAAGATTCGTTCGCAAAAGTGTTTCAGGGCCGACCTGGAATCGAAAATCAAAGTCGCTCTTAGCAACTACGGTAAGACAGGCGCCGTTGACGGCGACGCTTTCTCCAAGAGCGAGCTGAGCGGCTACCGATTCCGCTACGACGGTCAACAGTCGGCCACCGTTGCCATCCACCGCAACGCTTCGGATACTGCCCAGTGTTTCAACGAGACCGGTAAACATGCGATGACATCAGCATAGCGGTTCGACGGCGACAGAGGACGATGCCGCGTCTCTTTTTTTAGGCAGCAAGCGATAGCCGCTTAACTTGGCCTCCGAGTGCATTCATGTCGGCGTCGACCATCATGGTCACGAGTCGCTTGAAGCTCACTTCGGGCAGCCAGTTCAGGTTCTTGCGAGCTTTGCTGGAATCGCCTAGCAGCAAGTCCACCTCGGCAGGCCGATAGAATTTCGGATCGATCACGACATGCTTCTTCCAGTCGAGGCCGACGTGGTTGAATGCGATTGTCACAAACTCTTCAACGCTGTGCGTCTCGCCGGTGCCCACCACGTAATCGTCCGGTAGATTTTGCTGCAGCATCAGCCACATCGCGCGAACGTAGTCGCCGGCAAAACCCCAATCGCGGCGTGCCTGCAGGTTGCCGAGGCGTAATTCGGTCGCCAGACCTAATTTGATTTGGGCTACGGCATTAGTGATCTTTCGCGTCACAAATTCCAATCCACGGCGCGGGCTTTCGTGATTGAACAGAATGCCCGAGCAGGCAAACATGTTGTAGCTTTCGCGGTAATTGACGGTAATGAAGTGCCCGTAAGCTTTGGCGACTCCATACGGGCTGCGCGGATAGAAGGGCGTGTTTTCCGACTGCGGAGTTTCCAAGACCTTGCCGTACATCTCGCTGGACGACGCCTGGTAGAAGCGAGCTTGGGGACAGACCGAGCGAATCGCTTCCAACATGCGCGTGACGCCGACCCCCGTGAACTCGGCTGTTAGCACGGGTTGCGCCCAGCTGACCGGTACGAACGACATTGCGGCGAGATTATAGACTTCATCCGGTTGCACTTTATCCAGCACGCTTGCCAACGAACTTTGATCGAGCAAATCAGCTTGAACGAGCTCGACCCGGTCGCGAATATGCTCAATCCGGCTTGTATTCGGCAGACTCGAATGGCACATCATGCCACAAACGCGGTAACCCTTGCCGAGCAGTAATTCCGCCAGATAGCTGCCATCCTGGCCGGTGATTCCCGTGATGAAGGCGGTTTTCTTCGTCATTGAAGTTCCTAATGTGGCGGCGTGGAGAAGTCGGTGCGCCCCTGTTGCGGACTACCGCTCGATTTATTCGATCTCCTTAGATAAATCATTGACCTAAGCGGGTCAAGACGAATTCGTCTTTGGAGATTGCGTGGGTGCGCCAAGCGATTCTGGCAAAGGCGGCATCTTTCCCTTCCCACCCTCCCCCCGGCTTTGCGGGGGAGGGCAGGGTGGGGGAACGGCCGCGAGTGTCCCGACGGTTGTTGATGGGCAAGCGCTTCGCCCCACCCTGCCCTTCCCTTCAAAAGGAAAAAGACATTTCCCAAAACAGCGCGCCTAAGCTGGTATGTCGAATTTTGCAAGTCCGCGCTTGTGGGTGACAGGGGCTCGCCGTCGGAGAAGGTGCGCAAATGGGGTGTACGCTGCCGGGTAGCGACAGCGCCCGGCAGCGTACGCCGCTCGGCTCGCCTGACTTCACAGAGACCCTTCTGGAAATATTTCCAGAAGGGCCTTTCCAATTAAATCGTGGGAAAACGCGCGATGAAGTTTCAAACTTCCGTGGCACAAGCGTCTCGCTTGTGCGTCGCTCAAACACTCGACGCTCAATCGCCCGTCATTCTGACGGTGCGCCTTGTGGAAATATTTCCACAAGGCGATGCCCGAGGAAATCGTGGGAAAACGCGCGGCGGTTTGTTAGCCGGACACGCCAGCGACGGAGGAAATGATGAATCATCAATCGCTTGATAGTCTCATCGCGCAGGTTCTGGAAATATTTCCGGAACCTGGAATGCGAGAAAATCGTGGGAAAACACAAGGCGGTCGTTGACGCGTCCGGCTCGGACGCGTCAACCGATTCGTTATTGTTGGGCGAGCGTGCCGCCCCACCCTGCCGTATCCCTGCAAGCAAAGTCTGGGCCAGGGAAAGATCGGCCTCGGCGCCGGTTTGGCTCTTTGCCAGAATCGATTGGCGCACCCGATTGCGTTGGGGCGCCAACACTTTCTGGCAATTCTGGCGAGCGGCGCGGCGTAAGCCCGCCGTGTTTCTGAACCCACGGCGGGGCTACGCCGCGCCGCTCACCAGAATCTGTTGGCGCACCGTAACGGTGCAGGCTAAGAAATTCTTCGCTTTGACAGAAAAACGACGCTCTGTTATCTGCTTGTCTTCTCATGTAGCGAGGTTGCAGTCATGAAGGCGGCGATGACGGCGATCATCATCATCGGCATTGGAGCGCATGTCGTTAAGGCAGACGATTGGCGTCCCGATTGGATGCCTCCGCCGGTGCAACAGCCCGCATTGGATCTGCAGAAACCCGAGCAACCAGTCAAATTGAGCGATGAATTCAATCGCATCCTGTTTTTTGAAGCGAATGAGGAACCTCAGCCAGGCCAGACCTATCTCGTCGGCCGGGTTAAGCTGTCTCGCGAAGCGACCCTGGAATCGGCCAAGTGGCGTTCGAATGTGGAAGTGCCCGACCCTAGGGAGCTCCGTGAAGCGCCGGCCGTCAGCGCGCGATTGGAAGACCGGGCAATCGTTCTTGATGCCGTTGCCGGTTCAAGATTCCATGTTCATGTTCAGCCAGGTCGATTCCAATGGCATGATCGACCAGACGCAGAATAAAGTGAAAGGCCGAACGGGCGTTGGCTGGAAATGGCTTCCCTTTTCCGGCGGGGAATTCCAAGTGCGTACGGGCTCCCTGGTAACGTATGAAGACGTCTCGCAATCTCATGCGACCGAGCGGTCGCAACTGAGCGTCGAACTGCAAGCGAAGATGGCTTTGCTCGGCCCGCTGCAATTGCAATACGCTGGCGAAGCGCTGCCGGCGATGGTGCAAACGGATCGCCATACGCTGCTGCAAGACCTGAAATTCGCGCTTCCCTTCGGCACAAATCGCGAGCTAAGCGTTGGCGCCAAATACCGCTGGGAAGATACGCTCACTCCCACTTCATGGATGCAGCGGGCCGAGCTCTATATGGGTTTCAAATTTCAGCGATGATGCAACTACTCAGCGCGAGACTTCGGAAGCCTACGACTTGCGCTAGGCGTTGCAGGCGCTAGTTCGGGAGAATAGTTCCATTTCACCTCACATTAATTGAAGAATCGCCAGATCGACTATAATCCAAGGAAGGATAGGTGTTCGAAGGGGACCTCTTATGTCATTACAGTTTGAAGCGATCTACGAAAACGGCATGTTTCGGCCGCTACGCGCCGATAGACTGGCCAGAAAAGCAAAAAGTCACGCTGACCATTGATAATGCTGGCGAAGCCAACGTCGAATCACATTTTACGATCACTGCGGAGCGCTGGGAAACATTTTGTGCAGCGCTGGATGCGCCCGCGAAGGACCTACCCGCGCTTCGCAAACTTCTGACGGAAAAGTCGATTCTTGATGGAAACAACTGAGCCTTTTGCCGGGCCGGTTCTTCTGGAAGCGTGCCACGAGCTCTCGTCCTTCGATTGCGGTGTCGAAGCCTTAGATCTTTTCCTCCACAAGCACGCGCTCAATAACATTCGCAATCACTCAGCTCGCACTTATGTCGTTCTTCGTGGGATAACGGTGGTTGGCTATTACACGCTGACCGCGGGCTCGGTGAGCAAGGCGATGTCCCGCCGCGCGTTTCCAAAGGCCTCGGAAACTATCCGATCCCGATTGTATTGTTAGCGCGTCTGGCCGTTGACTCGGCTGAAAAGGGAAAGGGTCTCGGCAAAGCGTTACTGAAGGATTCTTTGCTAAAAACCTTCCGAATCGCGGACATTGTCGGCTGTCGAGCAATGATTGTGCATGCGAAGGATGACGCCAGCCGCCAGTTCTATGAAAAGTTCGGTTTTGAACCGTCGCCAACGGAATACCTGCACCTCTGTTTGCTGATGAAAGACATCAAAACGAGCTTGGGAGACGCCGGCACGTAGCGATTGAAAGTTTGGATTCGTTCATCTTATGGCCACCCGCCCTTCACACCTGAAAAGCCTCCTTCAAGCACTCAAACGCTTCGCGTCCGCGCACAACTCGACGACGACGCTGACGCAGACTTCGCTCGTGGTGATCATGGTGATGTTAATGCCCTTTTCCGCGAGAGCGCCGAACATCTTGCGGGCAACGCCCGTATGCGTGCGCATGCCGACGCCAAACACGTAGAGCAACGCAATGTCGGAATCGCCGGCGACTTTGCCGCTCGGATTGATCTGACGCACGACATCCTGCGTGCGGATTAGGGCTCGGCGTAGATCGCTTTTTGGCACGGTAAAAGATAGTTCAGCATGGATAGGGCCGGTGAGATTCTGCACGATCGTATCGACGGTGATGCCGCTGGTCGCTACGGCCTCGAAGACCTTCGAGCAATTGCCGGCCACGTTGGGCAGATCAAAGACGGTGATTCGGCCATAATCGTTGCTTAATTGCACGCCACTGATCACAATGTCTTCCATGCCGCTGAGCCGTTGAGTGGCTTGCGAAAGATCGCGCGAGGCCTCATCGCCGCGAGGGAACATGCGATCTTTAAAATCGGATGGCTCGCCGGCTTCGGGCAGACCGGCGCCGGCTCGGGCGTTTTGCAAGCCAAAGGCATGATGCACCGCCTTGAGCGCCCGGCTGCCATCCGCGCGGTCGACCAGTACCGAAATCTTGATATCGCCCGTGGTGATCATCTTTACGTTGATCCCCTCTGCCGACAATGAGGCAAACATCTTCTCGGCCACTCCGGTATGGGTCCGCATACCCGTGCCTACAATGGATACTTTGCTCACATCCTCGGCAGGCCGGATGAAGGCGCCGAGTTCGTCCGTCAACGGCTTCAATGTCGCCAAAGTTAGATTGAGGTCGTTGCGCAGGACGGTGAAGCCCATTGCCGCTTTTCCACCGGAGCCGGCACTTTGAGCGATCATATCGACGGCAATGTTCTTATCGGCAATTGCGGCAAAAATGCGATGACTAGTGCCCGGCCGATCGGGTATCCCTTCGAGAAATATGCGAACTTCGTCTTTAGCCAGGGCAGCACCGCAGACGGCGATCTCGCGCATCCATGCGGCTTCGGGTCGAATCCAGGTTCCCTCGGCATCGCTGAACGAGGAACGGACCATCAACGGCACGTCGAACTTTTTCGCAAACTCGATGGAACGCGAGTGCATCACGCCAGCGCCCATGCTCGCCAGTTCGAGCATTTCGTCGTAGCTGATGGCGTCCATCTTGCGCGCTTCGGGCACCAGCCTGGGATCAGTGGTGTAAACGCCATCGACATCGGTGTAAATCTCACACTCGACGAGTTCCGGCAGCCCTGGATTGTCGATATTGAACAGCGATTTCTTGCCCGAATCGACTTTCAGCGCAGCCGCCAACGCGACGGCCGTGGTGTCGCTGCCGCCGCGACCGAGCGTCGTAATGTCGTACTTCTCATCGACGCCTTGAAAGCCCGCAACGATGACAATCTTGCCTTCATTCAGCGCCTGTCTCATCCGATCGGTTGAGATTTCGCGAATGCGGGCTTTGGTATGAGTGCTGTCGGTGCGGATGCCGATCTGCACGCCCGTGAAGCTGATGGCTTGTTCTCCAAGCGAATGAATCGCCATGGCCATCAGGGCGATGGAGATCTGCTCGCCGGTGGCCAGCAGCATATCCATTTCGCGGGCAGGCGGTTGCTCGCTGATTTCCTGCGCGAGATTGATGAGATCGTCCGTCGTGTCGCCGCGAGCGCTGACGACCACAACCACCTGCTTGCCAGCCTGTTTGGCGCGGATCGCCCGGCGTGCTGCCGCCTTGATCCGTTCTGCATTCGCCACGCTCGATCCACCGAATTTCTGCACGACCACGGCCACGGTTGTATCTCCGGAGAGGAACCCGCCTCAAACGAAGTACATCGTATAAAGAACCGGATGCGTTGTCTAAAAGCTGTTGGGTTGAGTAATCACTTCGCATAATTCGGCTATGTAGCTTTGTTGAAGTGATCCGCGAGGCAGAGCCTCGGCGACCCGTTCCCAGGCAGAGCCTGGGAACGAGGTAAAGATTATCCGCGAGGCAGAGCCTCGACGACCCGTTCCCAGGCAGAGCCTGGGAACGAGATTGAAAATAATCATGCTCGTTCCAAGCGAACGGTTCGGGCTGCAAAGTCGATAAACAACCGATACTTACGAAGAAAATTCGTTCCGATCAACGCACCTTCGCCTGGAACAAAGCTCACGAGCGCGGGGGCAGCTTCGCCATCAAACTGGATTTCAATCCGGTACGAGTCTTCTTCGATTACTTCATTATTGGCGAGAACCCAGGATTCGGTACCGGCCAGTGCATGCGGAATCGAATCACGACAAGCGAGCGGAAGTTGCAAATCTCCATTGAAGCCCGTATCGATAACCGCCTGTAAATCTGATCCGTCGATTGAAAGCGTGATCACCGGTTCGCCCTCGTCGGTGACGATTCCCTCGATCATCGCCGACCGCCCTTCCTGCCGTAGTGGTCCCGCCCGACGCGCAGAAAATAAAGCGGAACACATTCGCCGACCGCCTCTTGTTGCAGCCTGATAGCCAAACTCGACTCGCCAAACCAGATTTTTCCTGAAGCGGGATCGATCCCGACCGCTTGGCCCTTGCGGGCAGAGACGTCTTGCGCAAGCTGATACTCGGCCCATACCCTTTTGGCTTTTTCGGAATCAGCAGGCGTCCAACTTGCTAACGACATGAAATTGCTCCTTCACCATTCGTCACGCGTGCTGACGGAAATTCCACTGCACTATAACAAATGCATTATCGCAGGAGTAATCTTTACTTGTGCAAGTGCCCAATGATGCCTTTTTAAAAGAGCCTTCACAATGCCCGCCAAGCAAGATATTCCTACAATCGTCGCCAAAGTCCGGCAGATGTTGTCCGATGTGGAAGCTCATGGCGTACACCTGAAACTAGCCGGTCAACGATTTGACGACCAGTGGTTGTACCGCGTTGTCGAGCCGACGCAAGCGGGTGAGCGGGCATCGCAACATGCGCACACCATGACCACAATCGAACGAACGCTTCGCAAGGAAGGTTATGAGCAAGTCTTGCTTGTGCCCGTGGTGCCAGAGCACGCGGGACTGATGGATGTTGCCGGTTGAGGTAGTGCCTTCTCAACGTACTAAAGACCGATCCGAGCCGGGGGCGCAAGCGACGGGTAACAATGCGGAACCATAGCTTGCGCGTCCGGCTCGTATGGTTGCTCATCGTTCCCGGGCTCGGCCTCGTTGCGCTCGCTGTTCAGAGAGACAGGTTCTGTCAATAGAATACCCGCGAGGCAGAGCCTGGACGACTCGTTCCCAGGCAGAGCCTGGGAACGAGAGAGTGTCTCTTACGCGCTCTTTTTGATCGGCGTTTCAAACAGAGGTGTTTCGCCGCGTACGATCGATTCCGAGACGATGTACTTGCCTTTGTGTTCCATCTCGGGCAGTTCGTACATGATTTCGAGCATCACGTCTTCAACGATGCTGCGCAGGCCTCGGGCGCCGGTGTCGCGCGCTTTCGCTTTGCGAGCGATTTCGTGCAAAGCCTTGATTTCGAATTCGAGCTCGGCGCCTTCCATCTCGAAGAGCTTCTGGTACTGGCGAACCAAGGCGTTCTTCGGCTCAGTGAGAATGCGGATGAGCGTATCTTCGTCGAGCGGATCGAGCGGCGCCAGCACTGGGAGCCGTCCCACGAATTCCGGGATCATGCCGAATTCGATCAGGTCGTCGCTGGTGACCTGGTTGAGCATCTTGCCGAGATCTTCTTCGCGATCTTCAGGATGAGCGCCGAAGCCGATCGTCTTCTTGCCGGTGCGGCGGCTGATGATTTCATCCAGGCCGACAAACGTGCCGCCGCAGATGAAGAGAATGTTCGACGTATCGAGTTGAATGTACTGCTGCTCGGGATGCTTACGGCCGCCCTGAGGAGGTACGTTGCTAACGGTGCCTTCGAGCATTTTCAGCAATGCCTGTTGCACGCCTTCGCCGGAGACATCGCGGGTGATGCTCACGTTCTGGCTGGTCTTGGCGATCTTGTCAATTTCGTCGATGTAGATGATGCCGCGCTGGGCCGCTTCGATGTCGAAGTCCGCCGCGTGCAGCAGCTTCAGCAACAGGTTCTCGACGTCTTCGCCCACGTAGCCGGCCTCGGTCAGCGTCGTGGCATCGCCGATGGCAAAGGGAACATCGAGGATTTTAGCGAGCGTGCGAGCGAGCAGCGTTTTGCCGCTGCCGGTTGGCCCGATGAGCAGGATGTTGCTCTTATCAACTTCGACTTCGTTGCGTCCCGCTTCGCCAAGGCTTAAGCGCTTGTAGTGGTTGTGAACGGCGACGGAAAGCACTTTCTTGGCTCGGTGCTGGCCGATGACGTAGTGATCGAGTTTGTCTTTGATATTACGCGGTGAAGGAATCGAGGTAGTGGCGCCGCGGGGATTGCCGCGCCGGCGCTTTTCCTGATCGATGATCGATTGGCAAAGCTCGATGCACTCGCCGCAGATGTAGACATCGCCGGGCCCTTCAACGAGGGGGCCGACATCGCGATGGCTCTTCCGGCAGAACGAGCAGTATGCGTTGCGGTTGCGGCCGGTGTTTCCCGTCGGTTTGCGTCCGCCGGATTCGCCGGTGTCTTTCGTGGCCATTCCATCTCCCCGATGACGATCTGATCCGATCCGCGCTGGATCGGCCTGGTGTGTTTAGGGTTTGGCCGCCCTGCACGCTCCCGCATTCCAGTCGCAAGGACAAGCGAATGATGGAGATTGTATGGCGGAACGTTTCTTTTCGCAGCGCCGATTTTTTTCAAGGAGCCGTCGGCGGCGGCGGATCAGGTTCAGGCGGGGTCGTCCCCGTCATAGGTTCATCCGAGCTCGGCGGCACGGGCTTGGCGGGTTTCGCCTTGCCGATCAACTTATCGCGAAGTCGTTTCGCTTCCTTCGCCTTGATGCGATCGTACTCCTCTTTGGTCAATTCGCCGCGCTCGTAGAGCGCTCGAAAATGGCCGAGTTGCGTTATCTCATCTGCCGGCGTCTGGACCAACTGCCGCTTGCGCCAGCGCTCGATCCAGGAGATAACGAACGCGCCCACCAGCAACGTCGCGACGAGCCCGCCGACCAGCCAGAGGAATTCAACTTTCTCCACGATCTCCATTGGATCGCGATCGCCCAGGAGAGGAGCGGCCATCGGCTCACCGTTCTTTCTCGCACAGCTCGGTCGGCTTTTACCGGCTCTTCAGTAAGCAAGAGCCAGAGCGGTCGTCCGTCTGCGTCCAATTATAGCGCTTCAACGGCTTCCCTGACGGGAAAACCTCACCATTTGTTTTTAAGTTAGGAAGGCAGGTTACCGCAAAACAGGCAGGGACGGCGACTTCCTTGCATCCGGATAAGTTGGAGCGGCATTTTATTGTTCTTTTTGCCTAAAAACAAGCAATTTTTACAATTTACAAGGAGGAGACTCCGGATTTCGAATGGAGCATTTTGCCACAGACGAAACACGGTGGGAACACGGATAAAACCGAATGCATTCAATCAAAGCGTCGTAGCCAAACCGAACGGTGTAATTCATCGTTGCCCATTCATCTTTCCATTTTAGGCGAGCTACACTAACCCGAAGCGTGAGCGAGGCGAAGCCCCGAAGCGTTAGCGAGGTTCTGTTCGTTAGCCTGCTGAACATAACGCTAACGCTTCGGAGTTTGCCTCGCTAACGCGTCGGGTTAGTGTGAAGATCTCAGCCATGCCGTGCCAAGTTAACCATTGTCATTTCCTTCGGCCTCATGCAAAACGAAGTTTTGGCTTATCCGTGTTTTGTCGGTGTTTCATCAGTGGCTAATTAGTTACACGTTAGGGGCTACTTTTTCGAAGGCATCTGAAACGTTCCTGCTTCAAATTTATCGACGAATTTGTAGTCAGTAACGGTCCATTCCGCCAGCTTTTCGTTTGCTGTGCCGCTCTGCTTGCGATCGATCATTTTTGTCGGCAGCGATAGGCTTTCAAACGTTCGATAGTCCGAGAAAAAATGTTCTTTACGAAATTCATTGCCTCCCTCGTGCGCCTTGTAGGCGATCTTCAGCAATTGGCCATTCGCTTTACTGAAGGAGAGAAACACATCGGGCCTGAGCCGCAAGCTTGCTTTGACCACCGCCACGTTTTCATCGCCCACTTTGGCATCTTTCAAAGCGGCAAGACTGATCTCGCCATCGCGGAGCGGATAGAGCGTGCTGAGCCAGCGGCCGTAGACTTCCGTCCCCATCTCGTCGGTGCGGATGATATCCATTTCTTTTGGAGCCATGCCCGCGTAGAGTTCCCAACTTTGGTCGCCGGCGAAACACAAGACTTTGTGAAGTCGCACCTCAGGCAGTTCGACGGAAATATCCCACTGAAGAGAGCCGGGCCAGTCGGCCTTTGTCTCGCGAATAGCGTCATAACTCTGACCGTTCTGCCAAATCTTCCCTTTCATGTTGATGATTTGGCGCTTCTGTTTCAGCAGCAATTCGGGCTTGTCGCAACATGCCTTTACCGCACGCTCCACGATGTCCTTGGCGTCATCGCCGAAAGTAGGGGCGCCTGTTGATCCGATGACAAGCAAAGCGATGAAACAATAAACCTGCCGCATGTCTGCAACCTCGGTCTGCGTGTTGGATTCTCTGGAAACGTTGTAACAGATGGAATAGGGAGTTGAAAAGCCGGAACTGTTTTTGGTCGAAGCTCGTGGCCTTTGCGGTTAGGGCATCCGTAAGCTACCATGAAACGGCCAGTACCAAAAAAGGGAACTGCCTTCAGGAGCACCCATCGACGACCTCTTTCAAGACCTGCGCGATGCCAATCGCCGGCAGGCGCAGCCTTTGGCCGCGCGGATGCGGCCGCGCTCGATCGATGAGTTCGTCGGGCAAGAACACTTCTTCGGGCCCGGTAAGCTATTGCGCCGAATGCTGCTGGCTGATCGGCTTAGCTCGCTGATGTTTTATGGGCCGCCGGGTACGGGCAAGACAGCCCTGGCGCAGGTGATCG
This sequence comes from uncultured Planctomycetota bacterium, assembly GCA_963718635.1. GTDB lineage: Bacteria > Planctomycetota > Planctomycetia > Gemmatales > Gemmataceae > JAIOQJ01. Next base: position 3,170,178 of record OY970367.1, read on the forward strand.
CGAATCACACCAAGAGCGCCTTCAAGCCGTTGAATGCTGTCTCGGCGGGCATCAAAGAAGTTCGCGAGTTGTTGGCCGGCGCGCGGGCCAATCTGGAAGCGCATGGCGAGCGCACCATCCTCTTTCTCGATGAGATTCACCGCTTCAATAAGGCACAGCAGGATGTGCTGTTGCCCGATGTCGAAGAAGGGATCATCACGCTCATCGGCGCCACCACGCAGAATCCCTTCTTCGCGATCAATTCGCCGTTGTTGAGCCGTAGCCAGATCTTTACCTTTGAGCCATTGTCCAAAGAGCATATCAAAACGATTTTGCAGAGTGCGATTGCGGACAAAGAACGCGGCCTCGGCCAGATCGCTATTCATATGCACGAAGACGCTCTGGAGTTCCTGGCGGAGATAAGCGATGGCGATGCCCGGCGAGCGCTTATGGCGCTTGAAATCGGTGTGAAATCATCGCTGGGTGAGCAAGGGGCGTCAGCGACCGGAGCATTGATTGAATTCACCCTGCAAGTCGCGCAAGATTCCATCCAGCGCAAGCATATCGACTTTGACCCCACTGGCGATGCCCATTACGATCTGGCCAGCGCCTTCATTAAAAGCATGCGCGGCAGCGATCCCGATGCGGCCATCTACTGGTTGGCGCGCATGTTGGAAGCCGGTGAAGACCCACGCTTCATGGCCCGGCGTATTGTGATTTTAGCTTCGGAAGACATCGGCAACGCCGACCCGCAAGCGCTGTTGGTGGCCACCGCCGCCTGGCAAGCAGTCGAAATGGTGGGCCTGCCCGAATGCCAGTTAACGCTTTCGCAAGCGGTGATCTATATGGCCACCGCACCCAAATCGAACTCAGCTACAACAGCTATCGGCGAGGGCGCAAAGACGTGCGCGAAGGCCGAACGCTGCCCGTACCGAAACACCTGCGCGACTCCCACTACAAGGGCGCCGAATCCTTCGGCCACGGCGAAGGCTACCAATACAGCCACGACTATGAAGGCGCCATCGCCGACCAGGACTATCTGCCCGAAGAACGCCGTTACTACGAGCCGACGGATCGCGGCTTCGAAGCAGAGATCGGACGCAGGCTGGCGGAGTGGAAAAAGAAAAGGCGAGTCGAGCCGGCGTAAGCCGTCAGGTGACGGTGAGGGAGGGAAGAAAGGATGACGGAGGAAGAGTGGCTTGAATGCACTGACCCGACGCCGATGCTTGAGTCGTTGCATGGCAAGGCTAGCGAGCGAAAGATGCATTTATTTGCTTGCGCATGTTGTCGCGAGATTTGGCACCTTCTTGTCGATTTGCGAAGCCGGAAGGTGATCGAAACCGCAGAACAATTCGTTGAAGGAAAGGTCAGCCGGGAGGTTCTTGCAACTGCGATAACATCAGCAATCGAGGCTGAAGGGAATAATTTGTTCGCATCACTGGATTGGAGAGCAGCACATGCTGCATCGAAGGCCGGTCATTGCGCATTGACCACAGCCAGGGAGTTTAATCGTGATGCGTGGATTTACGCCGCAGAAGAGACTTCATGGCAGGCTCGATATGCTAACGAAACCGACGGTGGCGAGCATGCTTTATTGTTGCGTGAACTTTGCGGCCCGCTCCCCTTCCGCCCTACCATACTCGACCCCCGCTGGCAAACGTCCACCGTCATCAATCTCGCCCAAGCGATCTACGAAGAGCGTGCCTTCGAGCGCATGCCGATCCTGGCCGACGCCTTGATGGACGCCGGTTGCGATAATGAAGAGATCATCGAACACTGCCGAGGGCCTGGCCCACATGTCAAAGGATGTTGGGTGGTTGATTTGGTGTTGGGGAGAGAGTGAGCGCCGCAACGTAGGGCGAGCGTCTCGCTTGCCCGAATGATGTGCACAAGCGAGACGCTTGTGCTCCGCAAAGCTTTCCAGGAGAAATCCAGTGCCGCTGCACGATTGGTCGAAACTGGCGGAGTGGGAGGGGGTCCATCAGCTTTGGATTTCGGAGCTCTATTACGCGATTCGCGCTCAGCTTCCTCCCGGTTATCGAGCAGGGTTGGGCACGGTTCCATCGCTAACTATTGGCGCGCAGCCGACAAAGCCGGAAGTTAGTGTGCACGAAGCATCGACGAGGAATTGGCAACCTCCAATCTCAAATGGCAATGCACTCGGGCAATCCGAATTTGCTGAGGAAGTGACGGTGCTGACGCTCGATCCGAGCATGATGGTTCAAGTGTATCGTCAGCGCGATCTCGTGTCAGTGTTCGAACTCATTTCGCCCGCAAACAAGGATAGAGAAGCAACCCGGATCGTAACGCGCGATCGGATTATCGGCTATCTGATGCTGGGCATCCATGTGGCATATGTCGATGTTCACCCGCAACCGTACGATTGCTCTTTGGCCGATTTTGTAGCGCAGGCTTTGGCATTCGCCCAGGGGCCGTTGCCCGCCCCGCATGCGTGGTCTGTCCGCGTCGGCACGCCGCCCGATAAGGGGGGCCGGTCGCTCGCTGTCCAGCGAACCCCATTCGCAATCGGACAACCCCTTCCCGGCATGGGCCTGCCTCTCAGTCGCGAGATTACGATCCCTATCGACCTCGACGCGACCTATTCCAAGGTGACCGGCTCATATCTCTCCTGGCTTCCGTCGTTGAACGGGCATGACAGTAGCAATTGAGATATCAATTAAAGCTGCAAAACTTGCAGCGATTCCACGCGCCGCGACAACAATATCAAACGTCGTTGGGTGGTCGATTTATTCCTTGGCAAGTCGTGACAAATTTCGCAATATACGGAAAGGAGAACATATCCGTGTCAACGCTTGCACCGCCGATCCCCCGACCGAAATCGGCCCGGTCATCAACCCTGCCTAACTGGCAATGGACGTGGCTGCAATTCCATCGCCTGGGGGACATGGGCTGGTTCGAAGGCAAAACGGTAATGCTGATCGAAGGGGAGATTAAGGAAATGCCCGGGCCAAATCCTCCCCATACAACAGCGAACGAACTGACTCTCGATGCCGTAAAGGCCGCCTTCGGAGCTGGCTTCTACGTTCGCGGCCAACAACCGCTGGAACTCGGTCAGACAACCGATCCTGTTCCCGATGTCGCCGTCGTCAAAGGCAACAAGCGCGATTATGCCACTGTTCATCCGACGGCAGCCCTGCTCGTCATCGAAGTGAGTGAGTCAACCATCGATTACGACGATGGAGACAAGGCAAATCTATATGCCGCCGGCGCCATCGCCGATTATTGGGTCGTCGATCTCGTGAATCGGCAATTGATCGTCTATCGCGATCCAGTTCCCGATACAAGCTGCCGACATGGCGCGTGCTATCAATCTCGATTGACGTATGGCCCCGGAGCATCCGTCTCGCCAATCGCGGCAACACATGCCTCGATTGCGACCGGCGATCTTCTTCCGTAACACATGGAAAGCCCCATGGTCGACGACGATGTCCCGTTGCGCGACTTCGCGGACCGCGCGATACGCGATTCGCTAAAGAATGCCGCCAACCTGCGTGGCTTTCTGCTGGAGGCGATTCCGGAGATTGCCGCCAATCTCGACTTCGAGCGTGTCCGCATTCTGCCTCGGGAACACCTGATGGATGACTGGCGTGGCCGGGAGGCGGACATTCTTTGTGAAATCCCGTTTCGCCGCGGCGACCGGGATCAGACGATTCTCATCTGCATACTGTTGGAGCATCAATCGACGCCCGATCCGCGCATGCCGTTGCGGACATTCCTCTACGCTGCCTTTTATTGGGAACGCCAGTGGAAAGAATGGGAGAAGACAACGCCGCCGCGTTCGGCGTTGCAGTTGACTCCCGTCGTGCCCATTGTCTTGCACACCGGCGCCAGGCCATGGACTACTTCGAAGAGACTGACCGACCTCATTGATGCACCCGAAGCGCTGTTGAAGCTGATGCCAGCCTGGGAACCGATCTTCTGGGAACTGGCCAAGCACGATTCGAGAACGCTGCTGAACAGCGAAGAGGCATTTCTCCAAGTGCTGGCCGTGATAAGATTGGAAGGGGCGGAGAAAGCGGAGTTCGAATCGGCCTTCCGCAACGCGCTCCAGCAGTTGGACGAACTGCACGGCAAAGACAAAGTGCGCTGGTACGATCTGTTGCGGCTGTTGATCACGTGGGCATCGTGGCGACGGCCGCCCAACGAACGAAAGGAGTGGTGGGAGATGGCGGAAACGATGCAGACCGATGCAAGCCGACAACGCGACATCCGCGAGATACGTCGTTCCATCGGCGACGAAATCTTCGACGAAGGACATGTCGAAGGGCTAGCTAAAGGACTGGCGAAAGGGCGAGTAGAAGGGCGAGTAGAAGGGCGAGTAGAAGGACTGGTGGAAGCTCTTCGCAGTTCCGTCATGCGCCTAGGGAAGAAGCGATTTGGCTTGGCGCCGGCGGAAACGGTCGTATCGCTCAATGCCATCAAGGATGTCGAAAGCTTAGAGCAATTGAACGATCGGCTTTTGGATGTCAATTCGTGGGACGAACTTATGGCGCCGTGATCCCGGGCAATCGAAAGGAGTGGCGAGAGATGGCGGAAACGGTGCAGACCGATGCAAGCCAACAACGCGACATCCGACGCATCATCGGCGACGAAATATTCACGGAAGTTGAGTGGAAGCACTTCGAGCCTCGATCTTGCGTCAAGACAAGAACGATTTGGCATGGCGCCGGTGAAAGCGGAAGCAACGCTCGAAGCGATCAATGACGTCGAGCGATTAGAGCAACTGAGCGATCAGCTATTAGATGTTGGTTCATGGGACGAACTGATGGCGCCTTGAAGACCAACGAACGAAAGGAGGGTTGGAAATGGTGGAAACGATGCAGAGCGATGCGAGCCGACAACGTCGGGCTCTTACGCTTGCGCCGTCTTTTCCTCCGCTTTCGGCCTAGTCTGGCTGAACAGAACTGGTTGTGCGGCCAGCATGACAAAAAGCCACATGGCAAATGCCAGGCCGCAGGCGTGCCATAGCGAGAAGCGTAGGCCATACCATAAGACCATCCACCAAAGCAGAAAGTGGAAGGTGTTCAACAACAAATTCGCATAGAGCAAACCCGACTTTTTGCGATAGACACGCCCAAGTGAATCAGGCGACATATATCGGCCGGCGGCATCGGTATAACGCAGTTCGGTTAGTTGACTTGGGAACACGGGCCGGGTTACGCCATCCGCTTCTTTTTTATGTTCCAGATTGGCGTTAAAACGCACGGGTTCAGACTTGTCTTTATCTTGAATCAAGATGGCAACCGCCATGCTGTCGGCGGTATTTTTCTTCCACGACTGGCCTTTGCCATCGACGAAATCGGTGGTCACGCCCGTGCCGCCGGAACGCTTGGTGTAGTGGACGATCGTCTCATCGCCATTAGCTTTTTTCATGACGCTGTCAAAAGCGTCGTGGTCCACCAATTCCATCGGGGTGAATTCAAACAGTGTGTCGTACTTGCCGCCGCTGCGCGCATCGAGCAGACACCAGAAAGTGAGAAAGCCGGCCATGATCGTTCCCGACACAGCCGCACGCAACGGCATGCGCTCCGCAGGATCTTGGTAGAGCCAACCCTGAAGCAGCATGGCGCCGCCCCAAAGAAAGAGCGTAAGCACAAACGCCAGCAAAAGGAAAACGACCAGCAGCACGGATGCTCCTCCGCCAAATACAGAACGCTGCCAGTGTCCTATCGTCGGCAATGACCGGAGACAAGACGTTTCGTGTCAATCGCAAGTGGGTTGGCGCTTGTTGTTACGCTACCCGGTTCGCCGAACGTGGACGGGTTCGGCGCAGCAGCATGCGAATGAGAAACAGGCCATTGCTGAAATAACGCGAAAACAAACGGCGCGGCTCTTGCGCCAAACGGAAGGCCCACTCCAGCCCGGTGCGCTGCAACCAGCGCGGCGCCCGGCGAACTTTGCCTGCAATGAAATCGACCGATGCCCCAAGCTGAATAGAGACAGGCACGCCGATTTTTTCGTAATTGTCCGCAATCCACAACTCCCCTTTCGGCTGCCCGAAGGCCACCATCAGAAAGTCGGGATGCGCCTGCGCGAATCTGCTCACGAACGGCTTCTTCTTCTGCTTCGCTCAGCTTTCGGAAAGGGGGCGCCAAGATGCCAACGACTTGGATTCCCGGGAAGCGCTCACGCAGCTTAGCTGCTGCCAGGTCGCCTACGCCCGGGGCGCCGCCCAGAATAAAGAGGCGATGCCCATTTTGCGCTGCCCGTTCGCAAATTTTCCAGATCAAATCTGACCCGGCCACTCGCTCGGGCAACGGCGTCTTTTGCAGCCGCGACGCCCAAATCAATGGCATGCCGTCCGCCAGAATAAAAGCCGCGTGTTCGTTGATCTCACGCAGACGAGGATTCTGCTCAGTTAACATGGCGTAATTCAAGTTCGCCGTCAAAGCATACGTCGGCCGTCTTTCCTCGATCAACTGGTCGATTCTATCCAACGATTCTTCAAGCCGATATGGAGTAAACGGCACCCCCCAAACGTCAATCAATTCGCGATCGATTGCCAACCTTGCCATGTTTTTTCCTCAAATCTCAAGGGGAAGGCTGTGGTTATGGTATGAAACGAAGCTTGGCTGCACAAACGAAGGCGATCTTGGCGTAGTGCTGACCGGTAGCTTGGTTTGACGCTCTGCCGCGCCGATTGCGCCACACACCAACTTAGGCGAGATCTGATCAAATCTGCTTTTTCAACATATTCGAGTACAGCATGCCGATGCTGTCTTATTGCTGAGAGGTAGTTCTGCCGTTACTCACAGCCACCCGTAGAAGTGTGCGTTGGCAAAAGCCTCTGCGCGGATGCGGTCTTTCGCCTTCAACATGCGAAGATACCGAAAGCCTTGCGAGATGCAGTCGGCGACATCTGACCCATCAGCGAAAAAAGACTATCGACAAGAAATTTGGGACACTAGACTCGGTGTTTGTCTTATTTTTTGTCCCAAATTTCTTTGTCGGAACGCTTTAGCGATTAATTTCTCGAAGGCTTGCGCTTGCCGGCGATATCGACTTCGAGATGATCGGGAAAGCGATATTTGAGCGCTTGCAGGAAGGACTGCAAGTCCGACAAGTCGCGCATATGGATCGACGGACTCGTACGATGCGTGCCTTGGGGCAGGGCATCCATCTTCTGCGCAAGACACCAGTCGATGGCCGCTCGACAGATGGAATGAGCAGTCTGGTGTTGGTCGGCTGCTTCGCCGGGCCGTTCGGTTTTCACACCCAGGAATGTCGCGGCATCTTTCCAGCGTTCGGGCTCGGAAGGTTCATCGCGCCAGCGGGCGAAAGTCGGATGCCCGGCAAAAGTGACGACATTGTCATACAGTTCGCGCATCGAGCCGCCTTTTTGCGGCTCGCCCGATTGCACGCCTCGCAGACGGCCTGCCTCGACTCGGCCAAGCGGCGTCAGCCGGTAATGATTCGGTGCGTCTTTTCCATGAAGCGGAGCAGAATCGGGTTGCTCGCTTTGTTGCCCATGATTTCCATCATCACCCGCTTGTGATCGGGATAGATGTTGGAATAACCTCTCAGGCCAAAGCGTTGACGATCGCGGTTCCAGGCCGCCACCGTTAAATCGAACTCGCTGTACTCGTCCGACCCCGCTACAACCAAGTCATCAGCGGCCATCAGAATTATCTGTACAGCTGTCAACTTACGCTCAGTCCCGATCATGGTGCCTCCTTCAAGTGCGAAGATTGTCGGCGGCCCCTCCTGCCGGTCTGATGTGTCCTTGTGGGGACAATCATATCAGATCGACCGATTAAAGGGAAAGAAGCAGCTACCCGGAAATGACCGATTTTTCGGAAGATTGTCGTAACAGCCGTTGAGGCCGGATCAATTTGACAGCAACGCCGGTTTAATCATCCGCATGATTGAGTGTCGAGAAGTGGGTGCAATTGCGCCAATACTAAAAATCGACACGTGGTACGGCCGTCTGAGCCGCCCTATAATAGGGCGATAAGAATCGTCGCTCACGCTTACGGCTCGTATCATTCGCGAGAATTACCATGTACTCGAGCATCATGTTGACTCTGCTTCTCCTGGGCGCCGACGCCGCTCCTAGCCCGGGTTGGGCTTATTTCCGGGGCAATGCCTTGCAGAACGGCGTCGTCGATGCGAAGCTGCCTGAGAACTTGGAAGAGCGTTGGAAGTTCAAGCCTGCCAATCCGAAATTTGCGTCGATCGAAGGAGCCGTCGCCATCGTCGATGGGATTGTCTACTCGGGGTCGGGCGATGAATTCCTTTACGCAATCGAACTCAAGACGGGCAAAGAGAAATGGAAAACGAAGCTTGGCCCGATCAAGGCATCGCCGACGGTTCGCGGAGGAAAGATCTATGTTGGCGATAGCGATGGCAAGTTCTATTGCGTGGATGCAGGGAAGGGCGCCGTCTTATGGACGTTCGAAACCGGCGGTGAGATTAGTTCCGGATGTAACTTCGCCGGCGACAAAATTCTGGTCGGCTCGCACGATGAGTCGCTCTATTGCCTGGATGCCAAGGGAAAGAAACTTTGGGATTTCAAAACGCAAGGTCCCGTCAACGGGGCCCCCGCAGTGATCGGCGATCTGACATTTGTGGCCGGGTGCGACAGCAGTCTTCACGTCATTGATGTAACGACGGGCGCGGAGGTTTTTAACGTGGACTTAGGAGGACAGGCAGCAGCCACCGCAGCAGTCCGCGGAAACAGCGTCTACGTCGGAACGATGAACAATCAGATGTTCGGCATCGATCTGTCTAAAAAGCGGGTCGATTGGAAATTCGAAGCTAAGAAACGCGCAGCGCCATTTTACGGCTCGGCGGCTGTGACCGATGAGTTGGTAGTAATCGGCAGCCGCGATAAGAAGGTTTACGCCCTCGATCGCAAGACAGGCAGGCTCGTTTGGGAGTGGGCTACCGAAGGGCGCGTTGATTCATCGCCGGTGATTGTCGGCAATCGTGTCTTCGTTGGCTCGCTCGACAATACCTTCTACGTGCTGGATTTGACGAAGGGAACCAAGCTCCAGGACTTCGAGCTCGATTCGGGCATAATTGGCTCGCCAGCCGTCGCCGACGGCTGCGTCGTCATCGGCACCGAAAAGGGAAGCATCTATTGCTTCGGCGCGAAGTAGCAGCCGAAAGTTTTGTAGGGTGGGTGAAGGCTTTGCGAAACCCACCTTTTCATCTCAACCATCAAACGGCAACGGCCACTTCTTCGACAATACTGATCCGCTTGTTGGCGGCGAAGTGGACGACGCCATCGACCAGCGCGAATAGGCTGTCGTCTTTCGCGCACTTCACGTTTCGGCCTGGGCTGAACTTGGTGCCGCGCTGGCGGATGATAATGCTGCCGGCGGTGACGAACATGCCGTCGTTTGCTTTGACGCCAAGCCGCTGTGCATTCGAATCGCGCCCATTGCGCGAGGAGCCTTGACCTTTCTTATGTGCCATGTCCCAACCTCAAATATCAGGGGCAAATCGATGTACCAGAATCCAGAATTGTAGCGATCAGCGTCGCATTGGCAACAGAGGCGGTGTCAACAGCGCTTCTCGCGGCACAGGCAGCTCTGTTTTGTCCTTCGGCTCGTCCTTGTCCTTTTCTTTTTCTTTCTCTTTGATCGGTTCGATGATCGCCGGTTCTTTCTTCGCTTTACCTGTCAGGTCGATATCGGTGGCGCGGTAAATCCATTGCGGGTTATCGACCCAGCGAATGGCGTTCGCGTCGTTCTGAATATCGTCGCCCAGCCGCTGGAAATTGATCTGCAACGTCTTCCGGCGGATGATGTCGCTCTTTGGATCTTTGCGCCAGCCGTCTGAAAGACCGGCGATAAAAATGCTGAATCGATTGGTCTTTGGCGCCCGATCGTAGACGTCGGTCCATATCGCCACGCCATTGACAGCCCGGGGAAAGGCATCCTCTTTCGAAAGCGGGATCGGCTCTTTGCTGATGGTTACCGAATTCTTGATGTTCAACTTCCCCGTCGGGTCTTCGATCTTGATGATCTGCGCCTGCACGGCCGGCATCACTTCATCGGGATGAACGGTCTCGTAGTCGTGCGTTTTGAGTTCGATATCGGGCACGAACACGCGCGGCTCGCCGGTTTTATTGATCACCTGATAGAGCATGTACCAGACGATTTTTTTCTTATCCCGGCCGGGCACATCCGCCACGATGATGCGCGGATCTTTGAAGCGGAAAATCAACGTCCAGTTGTCGGGCTTGTCGAACGCATGCGACTGCGGCTCGATTTCGCGCTCATTGGGACCGGTAGTCTTCGTCTGCTGGGCGCAGGCCGGCAGAGCGACTCTCAAAAGCAGTGCTGCAGCAAAGGCTGCTACTGCGATCCAGCGAAACGGCCATGCCATAGGTTTCCCTCAGTCGCAACCAAAGCGCGCAACCCTCGCGCGGACGTTTGATGATATGATTGACCATAACCGCCGAACCAAAGGGATGCAAGAGAAAGAAAGCGCGGCGCGGAAACGCCCAGTTCAACAGGCTTCTCTAATCGCGCCAAGCCGTCAACGGTAAATGTTCAGAGAGTTTGATGATATACGGCGAATCCAAAGCGATATAGTCGTCGGACGACCACAGCGCCGCAATATTGCGACAGCTTAGCCATCGACGATCACTCGAATGGCCTGGCAACCCGCGGTCCTACCGACAGTCGGGCGCTGAGAAAATTCCATTTTCTCACCGTGCTTTTCCTTGGACTCCAGCAGGGCAAGGAAAGCTTCGGCGATGTTAGCCTCCGCTTCTTCTTCGGTTTCTCCCTGACTTATCACGCCAGGATAATTGAGAGCAAAGACAGAGAAGCCGCCTTCACCTTCGGGACATAATACGGCCTCGAATTCGCGCGGCTGCGGCGCTGGATATTCTCGCCAATCCACTGTAACGAATCGCTCAGACGTTGTAGGCACGTGCCCGATCAGCCCGTCTTGATGAACGCTCATCGTATTATTCCTCCATAGGTGTCGATGGCAGTTCCACAATGCTCGTGACCACTCGCCATGAACCAGATTTCTCAGATGTCTTCAACCGAGAAACTGTTTCACCGCCGTCTCAACGCGAAGTCGGAGTTCTTCGGTCCAGGGAAGATTGGCATCCTCGGCGGCAAGAGCTTCGAGAAAGCGCACGCCGGCCTCAAGCAGATCGGGTTTTGCCGGGACTTCGACAGGCTTATGAGTTAACGCTGCGGGTTCTTGACCGATCAGTTCGCGAACTCCATCGAGAAACGAAGGCTGGCCCAACGCAGCGAAATTCACTTCGTCGCTCTCGCCATCAAACACGCCGGCGAAGAGCGTTCGTTTCGTTTCATGGGCTTTCTGCACGCGCTCTTCGATGCTGTTGCGCGTAACAAAGTTGATGACGCGCACAGGCCGCTGTTGTCCCATGCGGTGGACGCGCGCGATCCGTTGTTCGAGCACCGCCGGATTCCAAGGGAGCTCCAAATTGATCACCGTGTCGGCCGATTGCAGATTGAGTCCAACGCCGCCGGCATCCGTGCTCAGAAACACCCGGCAGTCAGGTTCGTTCTTGAATCGTTCCAAGACTTCTTTGCGTTCTTTGCCGGACATGCCGCCATGCAGCAGCGAGAAGGCAATGCCGCAGTCATTCAGCGTTTCGGACGCTTGATGCAGCATGGTTTCCCACTGGCTGAAGACGACGGCCTTATGATCGCCCGAAGCAAACAGTTCCTCGATGACCTCGGCGAATTCATCGAGCTTCGGTGAGATTTTCGTCTGCTTGTCGAACAAGTAAGTGCTGTCGCACAGCAAGCGCATGTTGACAATGCACGCCAAAATTCGTTTGCGGTCGAGATCGTTCAGGACGGGCTTACGGAGCAACCGGGCCAGGTTCGCCTGCTGTTCTTCATAGGGGAAGCGCTGTTCGTCGCGCATCTCGACAAAGAGTGTGTTATCCGTGCGCGGCGGCAGCTGCGTCAACACCTCGGCACGGGTTCGCCGTAGGAGTATTGGCGCAAGCTTGTCGCGGATTTTGTCGAGTTGCCGATAGCCGGTCAGGTTGCCTTTGACATCGAGAACGCGATGCTCGTTCAGGAATTCGAAGGCCGGGCCCAGCCTTCGGTCGTCGACAAACTGCACAATGCTGTAGAGCTCCTCCAGCTTGTTTTCGAGGGGTGTGCCGGTCAACACCAGCGCATAACGGCTGCGCAGTTTTTTCACCGCGCGGGAAGTCTTTGCTTCCCAATTTTTGATGCGCTGGGCCTCATCCAGGATGACCGCATCGGGTTGCCAGGCGTTCAACAAATCGAGATCGCGGACAACCTGTTCATAATTGACGAGTCGATAGAAAGTCGGAAGCGCATAGAGCCGCTCGCGTTCGGGCCGTAAGCCTTCGATAATCTGCGCCGACGCCCGGTGAATTTGCGTATCTCGCTATCCCATTGATATTTCACCGATGCGGGTGCGATGACTAGAACGCGCTCGATGCCGCGTTCGTGCGCGAGCAGTTCGATCGCAGCCATTGCCTGCGCTGTTTTGCCGAGGCCCATGTCGTCGCCGAGAATGGCACGGCCGCGCCCCGCGAGAAACAGCGCTCCGCGAATCTGGTAGTCATAAAGGGAAACATTGAGCAGGTGCCTCAACGGCGAGTCGGCGCCCGTCTCCAATTCCGCAAGCCATTCTTCTTCTCGCAGGGCCAACTGACGGCGTTCGAGCTCCCGATCGATGAAATCGAGTGCATCGGAAACAACGGTTATTTTTTCGGGCACCGCCTCGATATCGGCGACCAGTTGGTCGTAACCCGCGGAATGATTCCAAAACCCCTGGTTGTCGAAGAAGCGTTTGGCGAATACGGTCAGTCGATCGGAATGACGCGGCGGCAGCTGCAAACGCAAGCGAAGCTGTTCGCGATAGTGGAGGTTGATCTCTGGCCTGGTAACGACCGCCTTGCGTTGACGAATGGTAGTCGATTCATTGCGCAGCGATTCTTGCACCGCTTCGATGTGTTTGCAGGTCCCAAGCGTATTGACTTTGAAATCGGGACAGGTGCAGGAGTTATCACCCGGCTCAAAGCCGCGAATGGAGACGGAATAAACGCCGCTCGTTTGCGGATTGCTGACGCGATATTCCGAAAAGACGCGCTTCTTGCCGACGTTTTCAATCTGAAATCGGCCTTCACGCGCTCGTCGCCGGCGGATGTCGATCTGTTCTTCGTGGAGCATTGTTGATCGAAATCGTTTACGGCTGCGTAGGGTCTTGGCGAGCCGGGAGCCTGAGCGACTGGAGAAAGCTCCAGTCGCTCAGGCTCCCGGCTCGCCCATTGTTTCACGCAGACGCCAGGACCGCCGAATGAGGCCGGTCCGCTTTTGGCTGCGCTTGCGGTAGTTTCACCACGAGCACGGAACAGGGGGCGTCGCGCATCACCTTTTCCGCCACGCTACCCATTAGAAATCGCTCGACACCGGTGCGGCCATGCGTGCCCATGACAATCAGATTGACCCCTGCTTCAATGGTGTAGCGAACAAGCTCGGTCGCCGGGTCGCCTTCCATAAAGACATGGTGCACGGCAATGCTCGGGTTCGAAGGCCGAATAGTCTCGAGCTGAGTCCGACACCCTTGCTGATCGCCGCAGTCCGATTCAGGAGTCCAAACAGTGGCGATCGTCAAGCTGGCGCCGTAGTGCTCGGCCAAGGCGATGGCGTGGAAATAAGCCTGATTGGAGTACGACGAAAAGTCGGTCGCGTAGAGTATTTTTCGGATATTGAACATGCAGAATCCCCACCCGTGGGAGCGCTCCTTGCTTTAGCCGACTCCATCGCCCGGCACCGCGAGAATTCGCACAATCGGCGAAGGTTGGCCGGGAAAGAACCCACTCGGACAGTGGGTTATCTTATCAGACAGGAGCGGCAGGAGCAATTAGGGAATCTGATTATCGGGAAAGTGCGTGTATCAACCGGTCTTGGCGAGCCGGGAGCGTGAGCGACCGGAGAGATCTGTTCAAAAGCTATGTTTGTTCTCACTCCGGTCGCTCACGCTCTCGGCTCGCCAATGCTCTCATTTACCGAAGTAGAAACTGCCCGATCAATCGGCTAAACTGTTCGCAGAGCCAGGAGGAAAACCGATGCCGACGAATCATTCAGCCGCACTTTTCGAAGTAGACGTCTACCCTGATACCAGCCTGCTGATTACGGAGGACGGCAAGCCCGTGGACAATCTCTTCGTCGAAAAGCAGTACCGCTTGCTCACCGAACCGCTGCTCACTTCATGGAAAAGCCCGCAAGATCGCCCTTTTCGGGTGCTCGCGAATGTCGGTCTTTTTTATCAATACAAAGAGCCGCCCTTGGTTCCTGACACGATGTTTGCAATTGATGTCGCAACGCCGGAACATGCACGAGATAAGGATTCTCGCTCGTACTTTACCTGGGTAGTAGGCAAGGTGCCCGATATCGTTATCGAGATTGTCTCCGATAAGCGCGGTGGTGAAGATACCGATAAACTGGCCGCCTACGAGCAAATCGGCGTACCTTTTTACGTCATTTTCGATCCGGACGAAGTGCTCGATGAAGGTTTGCTCCGCACCTTCAGCCTGGAGAAAGGGAAATACGGCCCGGCCGACCCAGCCCGGTTCAGCGACTTCGAACTGGGCCTGACACTATGGGACGGCGAGTACGAAGGCAGCACCGACACGTGGCTGCGCTGGACAGACGGAAATGCAAAGCTCATTCCATATGCGAAAGAAGGTAGAGCAGCGGACGCGCGACGGATCATCAATGAGGCCAAGCGCGCCGACCAGGCGAACAAGCGCCGCGACGAAGCGACTAGGCAAGCAAATGCTGAAGCCAAAGCGCGCCGATGACGAAGCCAAGTGCGCTGATGAAGAAGCCAAGCGCGCGGACGAGGCAGCGAAGCAAGCGAAAGAACAGGCACGGCGAGCCGACGAAGCCGCGGAACGCATCAAACAGCTCGAAGCAAAACTGCGGGCGATGGGGATCTCTGAAGGATGATTGACGATTGCGCGAACGCAATGCTTGACGGCGCAGTTTTCTGCCGGATGCGTCAGCGACGGACAGTGCTGAAGAACCGTCGCTAGCGCGTCTGGCTCAGCTAGACGGGTCAATTTCAATATCGTGACTAAAGCAACGCCTCCCACCCTTTAATCTCTCCTCAAGGATCTCCGATGAAGCGACTGATTGTTTCGGCATTGATTGTCACTTTTTGCCTGGCCTCCGCCCTCCCGGGCGTTGCTCAGGAAGCCAAAAAGAGCGCTACCACCACGCCGGTTGCCAAGAAGGACAAAAACTGGGTCGACCGCCACGAAAAATTTCTCGCCATCGCCAAGAAAGGCAATGTCGATGTGCTTTTCCTGGGCGACTCCATCACGCACGGCTGGGAAGGCGGCGGCAAGGAAGCATGGAAGAAAACCTTCGAGCCACTCAAGGCCGCGAACTTCGGCATCGGTGGCGATCGCACCGAACACGTCCTTTGGCGAATCACCGAAGGCAAGGAACTTGAAGGCATCGAGCCGAAGGTAGCCGTGCTGATGATCGGCACCAACAACGTCGGCAGTAATACGGCCGAAGAGATCGCGGAAGGCAACAAGGCGATCGTCGCCGAGCTGCGCAAAGCGAAGCCGAACATCAAAGTTCTCGTACTCGCGGTCTTCCCGCGTGCCGGCAAGAAGCCGAGCGATCCGACGAAGGTGTCACCGGCCGAGCAGCAGCCGAAGATCAAAGCAATCAACGACATCATTTCGAAATTGGACGATGGGAAGAACGTCTTCTTCCTCGATATCAACAGCAAGTTTCTCGATAAAGACGGCAACCTGCCCAAGGAAATCATGCCGGACTTTCTTCACCTTTCGGCCAAGGGGTACGAGATCGAAACTGAAGCGATCGAAGGCAAAGTGAAAGAACTGTTGAAGTAATTTTCAGCCGCTCGCCGCCTCACGCTCGGCGTGAGGCGCGCGGGCAGCTTCTTTGCCCAACCACGCATCGAACACCAACGGCCCAAACGGCAATACCGATGCGACGACGCCCCCAGCCACTTTCCCAAACGACCAGTTGAACGCAAACTTGGCCTGCGCCAGTCGCCGCCAGGTATAGAAGCCACAGTACGCCGTGAGCCATTCCGACAATCCGGACGGCCGCCGGCTCATCGGCTAAATACTTCAACGGCATCGCGATCCCGATCAAAATCAGGAAGGAAATCGCTTCGACGATGCCGATCAAATGCAAACGGCCGAGGATGGTTGACACGGTAATTCCAAATTAGGGTTTTCTGACCAATCACCAATCCGTTTTATCTTAGTCCACCGTCAGAGTCGCGGCCGTTAGGGAGCGGAAGCGTTTCACTCCCTAACCACGCGGGAGATGCGGAATTCGGATTGCGGAATGGAAGAAGTATCAAACGCTCAACGATCAATCACTCGTCATTCTGACGAGGATTTCTTGTGGAATCGATTCCAGAGTATCGAGAGCCCATACATGCAACGTTGCATGTATGAATTCAGATGCGGCATGAAAATGTGAACGGTTCACACTCAAGTGGTAACATTACCACTTCAAACGGTTCGCAGTTAGGATGGAGTCTGACTGTAAACGTTTTTACAGTGGAAGCGATTCCAGTTCGAACCGAACCTCACTTGAAGTGTTTCAGGTGAGAATTCAGATGGGGTGTGAAAATGTGAACAGTTCATACTCGAGTGAAAACGTTTTCACTTCGAACGGTTCGCAGTCGGAAGGGCAGGCCGGGAGGCCGCCCGCCACGAGGAGAAAAGGCTATCGGTTAATATTGGGGAAATATTTCCACAAGGCACTTGGCGAGAAAATCGTTCGAAAACGCATTGAAGAAGTGCGGAATGCGGAATTGGGATTGCGGAATGAAGAAAATTCAAACGCCCGCCCATCTGACGGGGGTCGCTTGGGGAAATATTTCCCAAAGCGAAAATGCGAGAAAATCGTGGGAAAACGCGCGACACGTCAGAGGGGAGCGCTCCCCAACGGTCGCGGCTCCGAAGGCGGCTAAAGACGCTGCTCGGGCCGGCGAACATCAGGTTATGCCTCTGCCCGTCTGACAATTGCGCGACACAAGAGTGAGGGATCATTGCCTACGGACGCGAAATGAGGTATCGAAATAGGAAGGCCAAATAGGTGACTTGCGGAGAGGTTTATGCGCTTAAGCATTAGCATGGCGATCGTTATCGCCTGGGCGACGGTAGCCGTCGGTCAACCCAAAGAAGAGCGTCGATTCAATGTACGGCACAACCCGGAGCTCTATCCGCAGACGTCGCCGAAGGAAACGCTCGGCGCCCTGATGCGCACGTTCGATAAAGAGCGCTACGATTATCTGGCGGCCTTTCTGCTCGATCCGGCCACGGTTCGTGAGCAACTGGATATCACCGCTGCCGACTTTGAGAAGCGGGCGCGCGAGCAAGTTGAAGGCGAAGAGTTGAGCAAGAAGGGCTTTGACAAGCCAACCATTCGCGAGCGCATCCGGGATTTGTCGAAGCAAGCGAACTTCGATGATCTGGCGCGACGCATTCGGCAGAAGTTTGAAGCCGATCCCGAGGCGATGAAGAACTTGCGCAAGATCTATCGCGAAGGCGAATTTGTTGAGAACGGCGATGCCGCCACGGCCAAACATGCGGACATTAAAGATCGAACCGTCTACTTTCGACGCGTTGAAGGCCGATGGTACATCGAAAACCGGACCCAAGAATAACT
Organism: uncultured Planctomycetota bacterium; assembly: GCA_963718635.1. Taxonomy (GTDB): domain Bacteria; phylum Planctomycetota; class Planctomycetia; order Gemmatales; family Gemmataceae; genus JAIOQJ01. Next base: position 3,187,832 of record OY970367.1, read on the forward strand.
CGATATGAAACAAACCTTGATCGACTTACGCAGCGACACGGCAACCAAGCCGACGGCCGGCATGCGCGCGGCGATGGCGAATGCCGAAGTCGGAGATGATGTTTTCGGCGAAGACCCGACCATCAACAAGCTGCAAACCCGAGTTGCGGAGTATCTCGGCAAAGAGGCAGCGCCGTTCGTCCCTTCGGGCACGATGTCCAATCAAATCGGCATCAAGGCGCACACGCAACCCGGCGACGAGATGCTCTGCGAAACCACCTGTCACGTCTACACGTGGGAAGCCGGCGGGCCTGCGGTTTTGAGCGGCGTCACCTGTCGCACGATCGAAGGCGATTATGGCGTACTTGATGTCGCTCAACTCGAAGATAAGATCAGGCCGGGCAACGATCACTACGTCCGCACCCGACTGGTGAGCTTGGAGAATACGCATAATCGTGGCGGCGGCCGTGTTTATCCCTTAGAGAAAATTCAGGCAATCAGCGCTTGGGCACGGGCGAACAGCTTGATGATGCATCTGGATGGCGCCCGGCTGTGGAATGCCGTCGTCGCTTCGGGCATCCCGGCCACGCGCTGGGCCGAGCCCTTCGATTCCGTCTCCGTCTGTTTCAGCAAGGGCTTGGGAGCGCCTGTCGGCTCCGCGCTGGCCGGCAGCGCGGAGTTCATTGCCAAAGCCCGGCGAATCCGCAAACTCTTTGGCGGCGGCACCCGGCAAGGCGGTGTGATCGCGGCCGCCGCGCTGTATGCAATGAATCATCACATCGATCGGTTGGCCGACGATCACGCCAACGCTCAGATTCTCGCTCGCGCGATCGCGGCTAAGAAGGGCTTACGGCTCGATCCCGGCTTTGTCGAAACGAATCTCGTCTGGTTTGAAGCCGATCGGCAATTGGGATCTGCCAAAGAAATTGCTGCGCGGTTAAAGGAAAAAGGAATTCTCGTTTCCGTGCTCGGCCCCCAAATGATGCGGGCGTGTACCCACCTCGATGTGTCCGAAGCCCAGTGTGTTCAAGCAGCGGAAGCCATTTCCAAGCTTTGATGAAAGAGCCGGGCACGCAGTAAGCATCGTTGAAGCGTTTACTGCGTACACGGCTACTAACCAGCGATTGCTACCGCTCGTTCTTGATCTGCCACATGACCGAACGCACCGCTTCGAGTTGGTCGCGGTCGTGCGCTTCGTAACGGCGGAAGTCGGCGCCATCGCTGACGGTGCAGAGGAAGCGCCATTCGCCGGTCGGTTGGGCTTCCATCACGAGTGATTTCGCGCCGCACCCTTGTAGGATCGTTTGGGCTTCTTCGACGGAATTCACCGTGCGGGGATCCTTCATCGCGGCGCTGGCCGAAAGAGGCTTGCTCGTATAGGCGACCGGCTCAAGCGCGGAGCCGCTCGTTAAACTCGTATGGGAGTCGAGCGAACGAGGCGTCACGCTATTCGGCGAGGGGACTGAGCCGCTGACGAAGAGGCTGCGCGCTCCGGCACCGGTTGGGGTGTCGGCAGCATATGTGCGCCGATCGAACCCATCGGCAAAGGTTGTTGTTTCGGTGCGGGGGCGCTGGTGGCGCCGACTCGCTCGATGCCGTTGCTATTGCCGCCAAATACTTTGTTCAGGCCCATTGACCCATTGAAGGTCGGCATGATGAACATTTTTTCGAGAACGGGGCTCGCTTTGGCTGGGACGTCCGGCGAAGGGAGGCCCATGCGTGCGCCGCCGTCGTATGCAGGCGTCAGGCCGGGATCGCCGCCGGTGTAAATGGGCGGCGTGGCCGCGATCGGCCGATTGAAGCTGCCGAAGAGCGGATCGCTGCCGTAGCGCCCATGCGGGAAGCCACAGCCGACGCTCGTCAGCATGAGGGTCGAGAACGTCCAAAGGCCGATGCGGCGGCCGGCGGTCGAGTGTAGGTTCAGCATCTTGACCCATCCTTCAAGTGGGCTAAAAAACAATCGTTCCTCGTCGCGTCGGCCCGCTCTATCCGCGAAACGTGCGATGAAGAACATTCGCTGCTAAACCCTCTATCGGCATTTCGGCATCCGGTTTTTGACGCCACTTGCCAAAATCCGCAAAACCGCCTTCGCTGGCATTGCCCGGAAATTTCCCCCTATCCTTCCGAAAGAACCTATTTCATGGCCAAGCATCGAATCGCAGTCATCGCCGGCGACGGCATCGGCCCCGAAGTCATCGACCAAGCCATCCGAGTTGCCGAGCGCGCCATACGCGGCGGCTCAACGCTCGAATGGAACCGCCTTCCCTGGAGTTCCGCTTATTACAAGCAGCACGGCCAGATCATGCCGACTGACGGTTGGGAGATCCTCGCCAAGCACGACGCCATCCTCTTCGGAGCGATCGGCAGCCCCGACGTGCCGGACAAAGTGACCGTCCACGAGCTACTACTGCCGATGCGGCGGAAGTTCGACGAGTACGTCAACCTTCGCCCCGCTTACCTGTTTCCCGGCGTCGAGGGCCCGCTGCGCGACAAGGCGCCCGGGTCAATCGACATGCTCGTCTTTCGCGAAAACACCGAGGGCGAATATGCTCCCGTGGGCGGTCGCTTGTATGAAAACACCGCCGACGAAGTCGCGATTCAGGCAGCGACGTTTACGCGCAGAGGCTGCGAGCGAATCATTCGGGCAGCCTTCGAAGCAGCCCGCCGACGCCCGCGCAAAAAGCTCACTTCGATCACGAAATCGAACGCCCTCGTTTATGGCATGGTGCTATGGGACGAGGCCGCCAAGGCGGTGGCGAAAGACTTTCCCGATGTGCACTTCAACAGCTTGCTGGTTGATGCTGCGGCGATGGATTTCGTACGTAAGCCTGAAAGCTTCGATGTCATCGTCGCCAGCAATCTCTTCGGCGACATCCTGACCGACCTGAGTGCAGCGGTCACCGGCAGCATTGGCTTGGCCTCCAGTGCCAACATCAATCCGGAGCGGGTGCATCCAAGCATGTTCGAACCAGTGCATGGAAGCGCACCGGACATTGCGGGCAAAGGAATCGCCAACCCACTGGCTGCAATACTTAGCGCTGCGTTGATGCTCGATCATTTGCAAGAGGGGAAAGCCGCCGACGCGATTCGCCGAGCGGTGGCAGCGCGTGCTGAAAGAAGGCAAAACCATGCCGCCCGACCTGGGTGGCAAGGCCAAGACGGTTGAGCTAGGCGACGCCGTACTGGCGGCAGTGTAACCATGTAGGGAGGGTGAAGGCTTTGCGGAACCCACCCGAAAATGAAAGAGGTGGGTTTCGCAAAGCCTTCACCCACCCTACAAAACCACTGTGGCACACCTTGTATAGAGAACGGCATGTTCCTCTGGTTCTGTGTTGCCGTGCGCATCGCCGCCAATCCATTTTCGAATGTGTTTCAGAAATGGTTGACGCAACAGCAGGCCAGTCCGCTGTTTCTTATCTGCATGACGCATGGCCTGCTTTCCCTTGGTTGCATCCCGATTTTCTTGCTTGCATTACCGCATCTGCCGAAGGACTCTGGCGATCAATGGCGCCGGCGCCTTCTTCACGGTCGGCGGCAATGTATTGATTGTCGAGGCCCTCAAGTCGCTCTTGATCTTTCCCTGTTAGGGCCGATCAATTCGTACAAGGCGGTTGTCAGCCTGTTGCCCGGCATGCTACTTCTGGGTGAATGGCCCAGCGCTCTTGGAGCCGCCGGCATCGCTTTGATTCTGTTTGGCAGTTATTTTCTGGTCGGCCAATCGACAGCAAGTTCGCGCCGTTGGGCGTTCGCGAATTTTTACCGGGAACGCGGGGTGCAGCTTCGGTTAGCGGCCCTCGTTTTGTCGGCGATTGAAGCCGTCGTTCTCAAGAAAGCGCTGCTCCTGGGCACGCCGCTCGCTTCCTTTGCCGTTTGGTCGTTATTCGGCTTCGTCGCTTCTCTGATTCTTGTGGCTGCGTTTCTATCCCGTAACGAGCTAGGTCGGCAATTGGCAATCGTGCGATCCAACGTTCGCAACTACTTACTGTTGGCCTTGTCAACGGGGCTCATGCAACTAAGCACGATCGTCGTACTGGAAAATTTGCAAGTTTCGTATGCCTTGGCTCTTTTCCAGGTATCAACGTTGTTGAGCGTCTTGCTCGGCTGGAGGTTTTTCAGCGAAGGACATATTGTGCAACGTTCGATCGGTGCGCTGGTGATGGCGGCGGGGGCCGTCTTGATTATCAGCGGTAGCTAACGATCCACCCTTTGCGGACCGGTCTCGCTCGCCGTAAACTAAAGACATGTCCCTAATCGACACCGATACGCTTGCTCGCATCAATGCGCTGGAGCTCAATGCGCGGCGCATTGTCGATGGCTATCTTTCCGGCATGCATCGGAGCCCGCAACATGGTTTTTCCGTCGAATTTGCCCAACATCGGGATTACGTGCCGGGCGATGACATCCGCCACGTCGATTGGAAAGTCTACGGGCGCACCGAACGCTTTTTCTTGAAACAATACGAGCTGGAAACGAACCTGGTGCTCTGGCTGCTCGTCGATGCCAGCGAATCGATGCGCTATGCTTCGAGAGACCAATCGAAATACGATTTCGCGTCTTTAACGGCGGCGGCGTTGGCTTATCTTGTTAGTCGGCAGTCCGACAGCATCGGCCTGGCCACCTTCGATCAGAAAATTCGAAGCTGCTTGCGACCTTCAAGCCAGCCGATGCACCTGAAAGAAGTGCTACGGCAACTGGCCGAGGGGCCAACCCAAAGTCCATCGAACATCGGCGTCGTGCTCCATGAGGCAGCGGAGCGTTTCTCCCGGCGCGGCATTGTCGTAGTCCTGAGCGATCTTTTCGACGAAACGGGCGAAGTGTTAGCAGGCCTGCGCCTCTTGCGTTATCTACGCCATGAAGTGATCGTCTTTCACGTGCTCGATCCTGCGGAGATCGATTTCCCTTTTCGTCACGCCACGCTCTTCAACGGTCTGGAACAACTTCCGAGTTTGTTGACTGATCCCATCGGTGTACGCGAAGGTTATCTGCATGAGTTTAATCGCTTTCTGGCCGAAATGGAAACCGGCTGTCGCTCACATCAGATTGATTACGTACGCCTATCAACTGCCGATGACGTGGGGACGGCTCTGGCAGCGTATTTAGCAAGCCGACAACCGGGATGAAGGAAATCCTATAAAAGCCCTCTCCTATGCTGAACGTCATTTCCTTTTCCGTCTTCGGCGCAATGCTGCCGCCGATGCTCTCGGCTGCGGCCGTCGTTAGCGCTGCCGCTGCCGTGCCCATCCTTATCCATCTGCTCAATCGACGCCGGTATGTAGTGGTTCAGTGGGCCGCCATGCGCTTCCTACTGGCCGCCCACCGTAAAAACGTTCGGCGTATGCAGCTCGAACAGTGGCTATTGTTGGTAGTGCGCACCGCGATCGTCGCATTGCTTGCGGCCATCACACCTTGGGGGGAGCCGCTTTGGCGCTGGACGACAGCCAACGGCACGCAGTCAAATCAATCGCCAAGCCGAACGCATCATCTCATCGTTATCGATGGCTCCTTCAGCATGGCGACCCGCGTTGAAGGCAGAGGCGAACGCTTTGCGCTCGCCAAAGAACAGGCTCGGCGTTTGGTGCGACAGTCGCCCCCAGGCGATGGCTTTAGTCTGATATTCCTGGCAGCAGCAGCTCAGTCGATCATCACCGGTCCGGCAGAGGACCGGCAGAAAATCATTGAAGAAATCGACGAACTCGCATTACCGCAGGGGAGTGCCGATATAGCCGGCGGGTTGAGGATGGCGACGGATATCGCAATGCGGCCGCTCGGTAAATTCGGCCGCCGGGAAGTTGTCTTCATCACCGACCTGAAGCGATCCAGTTGGCAATTATCTCCGCTATTAACGACCGGCGATGCCTTATCGGGCACGGGCGCCACGATTGCCGACCTTGGCAAAGCGGCCAGTCTCGTGTTCGTTGATGTTGCGCGGGAAGACGTCGATAATCGTTGCATTTCCAGCTTGACGTTGGCCGACCCCTTGCCGCTGACGGGGGCGGATGCCAGCGCCCGAGCGATCATCCAGAACTTCAGCCCGCGCCCAGTGCAGGGGCTCGCCGTATCATTGAGTGTCGGAGTCGCTCCGAAGGCGGGCGAAAAATTAGTGCTGCACGAGGTCGGACAACAGCTCGTGAATATCGATCCGAACAGTTCGCTGACCGTTACATTTCCGCTTCAAAATCAAAATCGGTTTCGTGATGCCGGAGATCATATTCTGCAGGCGCAAATCGCTGAAGATGACCTGCGCCTTGATGATTGGCGATCGCTTTCGGTTACCGTACGCGACTCGTTTTCGATCTTGATCGTCGATGACAAGAAATCGGTCGAGCCGCTCGATCGGCCCGGAGAATGGGTCCGCCGAGCGCTCAGGCCGGATCTGGCCGGCAAAAGCACAACTCATTCGATGATGGCGCCGACCGTGGTGGGCCTCGACGAATTCCAAGATCGCTTTCGGGTCGATCTCAACAAGTACGACGCCGTTTTTCTCTGCGATCTACCGAAGATAACCCCTGCTGACGCCGAACGGCTCGACTCGTTATTGCAACGGGGCGGCAGCGTGGTGATTGGTCTGGGACCCAATGCGGTAGAGAATCGCGATGCGTACAACCGCGTGCTTTACGCCGAGGGCAAAGGCATTCTGCCTGGCAAGCTTCTAGGAGTCAAACAAGCAAAAGGCGACGGCTATTTCTCATTGGTAGCTGACCATGACGCTTACAAGTCACCCCCATTGAACGCTTACCGCGATGACCGTGAACGTGCTTCCTTGACTCAACCGATTTTTCAACAATATGTGAGGTTGAGCAAAACAAATAATAATCATGCCCGGCGCATCTTTTCATTCTCCGCCGGGTCAAAATCCGATGAGCCAAAGCCCTCGGAACCCGATGCCGCCGTTGTTGATTGCCCCCGACTTCGCGGTCATGTGATCGTTTACACCAGCACTTTCAATCCCGAGCTGATCGAGGGGGAACGAGTCTGGTCGAACTGGCCGCGGCACCCCACTTTCCTGCCGTTCTTACATGAAACGTTGCGGTATGTCCTCGCGAGCGCTAGCCGGCGCAATCTTCAAGTTGGCGAGACCATCGAAGAATTTCTGCCATTAGCGACTGTCGGCTTGAAGGCCCACCTGACACGAGGAGCGGAAATTCTCGTTGAGACATCCGAAATCGTGGTGCGCGGTCAAGCGGGCTTGGCGAGTTTCACCAACTCCGATCGTGCGGGCATCTATCGCATTTCAACCCGGTCTCAGCCAAGTTCCCTTGTCGCGATCAATCTTCCGGTCAGCGCTCCAAGCGGCGGCGCCGAAAGCAACCTACGCCGTTTGACTCAGGATGACTTGGAGGCTGCGCTAGGCAAGGGCGCGGTGCAATTAATTGACGATGTTAGTCAGATACCAGGTCAAGCCCGCCCTTCGAGCGAACAATTCGTGCTCCCATTGCCGGAAGATTGGGAGGCATGGCGATCTAATATTGCAAGTTTACTACTCGCGATGGCGCTGCTGCTGATGCTATTGGAAGTCTTCTTAGCCTGGCATCGCGGTTCGGCCCGGGCGTCCCCCGTTGATGTCGGGCGCTCTTCCCTCCCGCGCTGGAGACTGCTGCCCACGCTCGGCTGGCTGATCCCGATGTTCGCCGGAACTGTGCTGCTGGGGACCTGGGCGCACGCCATGGCAACAGACGATTTTCTCGGCTATTTCCCAACCAGTTGCGCCAGATGATCGAAAATTCTCTGGAGCTGCCGTTGGCGGCGCCGGGCGAGGGAACGCGCTGGCGGCTCGAAGCAATGCCCTACATTACCCACTCATGGAAAGTAGACCGCTGGATTGTTGGCCTTCTTGTCCTGCTTTCCGTTGCCTATGTCGCTGCCATTTATACTCGGGAGCGGGTCGGCCAGTCGCACTCTCCACATGCCGCCCGGTTTGACCGGCGCATTGCCCCGGCGATGCTGCGTAGCCAATTGCTGTTGATCATGTTGCTGATTGTTTTGCCGCAGACTCAGCTTGTTGTCGAACGCGAAGCTTGGCCTGATGTCGTCATCATCTTGGACGACTCGAAGAGCATGTCGAGCCTTGAAACGTTTACCGATCCGCTTTTACGAGATAAGAGCGAAGAACTGAAAGCCACTTGGGAAAAGCTGGCGCAGCCCCGTATCGTCGCGGCCAACAAGCGGATATTCGAGCTCCGCCGGAAACTGAGTGGCGCGCCGACGGCGGCAGGCGCGGCAAGGTGGCGGGATGAGATTCTGTCGCTCGAAAAACATGTCAACGACTGGCGGATTCCGCACCGGCTGAATCTCATTAAGGCGCTTTTGGCATCGAGTTCGCGCGACTGGCTGCAGGCGCTTTTGAATGAACGCAAGTTGCACGTTCACCTCTATCGGGCGGCGAACGAAGCCACGCCGATCGCCGACCTGAGCGATCCGGAGCAAACTTCCCAGTTTCTTGACGCCATCTTCGATATCGTCCCGGAAGGAGAAGGCAGCCGTCTCGGGGAAGCGCTGGCTTCGGTATTAAAAAGCTTCCGCGGCCGTTCGCTCAACGCCATTGTGATGTTCACCGATGGGCAAAATACAAGCGGGGACGAACCCTCGCAAGTTGCGGCCTTTGCGCGCCGCAAAAGCGTACCCCTGTTTCTAGTGGGTGTCGGCGACGCGACACCGCGACCGGACATCGCTCTGAGCGATCTGCGCGCGGAGCATGAAGTCAACGTCAGGGATCGACTGATCTTCGACGTGCGAATCTCATCGCAAGGCGCCGGAATGCCCGATGCCGTCCCGGTCAATCTTTATGAGATGATCGACGGCAAACCGATCCGGCGCGATAGCCGGCTGGCGCCGATCTCAGACAAGCCAGTGCGCTTGAGTTACGTGGCGGATACTCCCGGCGACAAGCTTTTTGTGGTTGAAGTTCCCCTTCAAGAAGGCGAGACCGACCGAAGCAATAACCGGATTGAACATGAAGTTCACGTCTCGGAGGCCAAGAGGATCCGTTTGTTGTTGATTGAAGACGTGCCGCGCTACGACTTTCGTTTTGTGAAGAGCCTGTTCGAGCGCGAGTCAGAACAAATTGGCGGCATCAAAACAGTTGACCTCAACGTCTTGCTGTTGGGGGCGAGTAAGGAGTATTACAAGGAAGACAAAAACGTCCTTGCTCAGTTTCCTGGATGGGAAGAACTCAAGTCCTACGACGCGATTGTGCTTGGCGATGTGAGCCCTAAACAGTTGGCGCCAGGCCTCGCCCCTCTCAAGCTATTGAGGGATTTCGTACGAGAACGCGGGGGCGGCTTGTTGTTTATGGCTGGCGAGCATTTTTCACCTTCTGCCTATGCCGACAGCGAACTGGCCGACATCCTGCCGGTGCTGTTGGATAAACAACCTCTTGCAACTGAGGGGCGCTTGAGCGATCGATCGCTCACGGCGACCTATCAACCGCAGTTGACGGCAATGGGAGTCAACCATCCCATCTTTCGTTTCACGGCCGAGGATGCCGAGAACGCGGCGCTCTGGAGCCGTCTGCAGGGAATGCGCTGGTTTGCCACTGGGTACCGGCGTAAGCCCGCAGCGGAAGTATTGGCCGTGCATCCTGAATTTAGGTCAAGTGGCTTGGGTAACGAGCTGCATCCGCTGATCTTGCAGCAGTTCGTCGGCGCTGGCCGCGTGCTTTTCTTTGGCTTCGATGAAACGTGGCGTTGGCGCTTTCGCCGCGACGAACAACGCTTCAACCAATTCTGGATGCAAACAATTCGCTGGCTGGCCCGCAATCGGCTGGGGCGGATAGAGGTAAGCGTCCCCGCGAATACGTTCCGGCGGGATGATTCCATTCGGGTAACTGTGCAGTTTCCCGATGATGCGCCACCCCCATCTTCGGAGGAACGAATCGAAATCAACGTTGAACGCCGGCCGCTACGCCGTCCGGGGCAAAACTCTGTGCCAGACACGGTTGAAACAGAAAAGGTTCAGTTGACGCTGAAAGAGAAAACAAGGGCCGTTTATGAGACGTTGTTGCCGCGGGTCGGCGAGGGGGCCTATCGTTTTGTGCTGGCAAACCCAGCCGTCAGCGGACGCGCCAAAGGCGGAGGCGACGGTGCTCCCTCCGAAGGGCGAAATGGAAGATATCCGGTTGAAAGATGCGGATTTGCGGAAGGCGGCGACTGAATCGGGCGGCGAATATTTCACGATCGATCGGGCCAACGAACTGCTCGATCTTCTCCCCGACTCCCCGAGACAACCGCTCGATCAACCTTGTCCACCGCTCGCCTTATGGAATCATCCCTTGTTATTTGCCCTCACATTGATGACGCTGATTGCCGAATGGCTGTTGCGTAAACGAGCCGGGTTGTTATAAGGCGATTCGCTTGACTAGGAAGTTGACTAAGAATTTCATAACATGATCTTATGCCCTCATCAACACAAACCGGAGAATTGACCGTGGCAAAGCAAACCAATGGCGAAGTGAACAAGTCAGCGGCCATTCGCGACATGTATAAATCAAAGCCTGAGATCAAAGTCAAAGAGCTTATTTCTCTTTTGCGCAGAAGGGGATCGAGGTCGCTCCGAATCTGGTCTACATGGTCAAAGGCCAGTTGAGGGGCGAGACCACCCATCGACGCACGGTCAACCGCAATGCCGCCAAAGTCGCTTCCGCCTCCGGCAGCACCAATGCCGTCGCCACGATCATCAAAGTAAAGACGCTGGCCTCCGAAGTCGGCGGGTTGAGCATCTTGAAGGACCTAGTTGATGCGCTGAGCGCTTAAGCTTTCACCATCCTGAAGCGCCAGCGAAGAATCATACGAGCCTGAAGCGCCAGCGAAAAATTTGGTCGTTCTTCGCTAGGGCTTCATGCTCGTGCATGCGCTCAACGGCCTCAAATCTCAAAAGTGCGCAACTTCAAAGCGCGCACGCAACAAAACTGCGCTGCTTGCGCATCCGGCCAACAAAGCCTCCCCTACTTCAAATCTTCACGAACCTCTCATTGTCTCTGTTTGGCAGCTTTCTAGGATGAACCGGCGTTGGCAATTGCTTAGCCAAGTCAGCCAAGTTCCCTCGATGGAGACATTCCGATGCGGGCTATCCTTTGGGCCTATAAAGTAGTCGGCCTCTGTTTACTGGCCGCTGTCAGCGGCGGGTGTAGCGGCTGCAATAGCAACAAAGGGCGGCTCAATGGCGGCGGCTCTACCTTTGTCGATCCGATCATGCAGAAGTGGAGTGCTGATTACAAACAGGCGAAGGGCGTTGAGATCGATTATAAAAAATCGGGTTCGGGCAACGGCATCACGCAAATGACCGCTCGCACGTTTGACTTCGGCTGCACCGATGCTCCGATGAATAAAGAGCAGACGGAGGCGGCAGCCAAAGAAGGCGGCGAAGTCGTTCACGCCCCCTTGATCATGGGCGCTATCGTGGTGGTCTACAATCTTCCGACCGTTGATAAGCAACTGGTGCTCGATGGCAAGACGCTGGCCGGCATCTATACGGGCCAGGTCAAGAACTGGGATCATGCTTTCATCAAAGCTCTGAACCCTGAAGTGCAATTGCCGAACACGCCGATCATTCCCGTCTATCGGCGGAAGGAAGCGGCACGACGAAGACCTTCACCGAGTTTCTGGCGAAAACGGACGCGGTATTCGCTAAAGACATCGGCGCCTCATCGGAACCGAAATGGCCGAAAATGGAGCGAGCCACCGGCCAACAGGGCAACGATGGCATCGCCGGCTTCGTGAAGAATAAAGACAATATTGGCACCATCGGCTACGTCGAAATCTACTACGCGCAGAAGAACGACATTAAGTTCGCCAAAATCATGAATCGCAAGGGGACGGCCATCTCGGCCGATGCGGAAGGCGTCGTGGCCGCGGCTGCGGAAGCTGCCATGGCATCGGCTGGCAAAGAACCGTTGCATCCGCTCACTTACTCGCTCACCGACACCGACAGCGACAAGGCCTACCCCATCTGCGGCATCACCTATGCCGTCTTTTACAAGAAACTGCCTGCCGACAAAGGAAAAACGATTGTCGATTTCCTAAAATGGGCAGTGTCAGACGGCCAACAATATGCGAAAGATCTCGGCTACGCGCCACTGCCGGAAGATCTTCGGAAGAAAGTGCAAGCTCGGCTCGACGAATTAAAGTTCGAATAAGCATTTAATACCAGCGGCTCCCGGCTCGCCAAAAATATCCAGATCGGAAATTCCTTGCCGACGCTCGCTGTCAATACTGGTGAAGTTGCTCGTTCCTCGAAAATGGGGCGAGGCGATGCTATCTTTCGCTGGCTCTGTTTCTCTTGCGGCGCTCTCGTTCTGCTGATCGCAGCCAGTTTAGTTACGGTGTTGATCCTGCAGTCCTGGCCAGTCTTAAAAGACTTATTTGACTATCAGTTGTTGACCAGCGCCAACTGGAATCCCGGCGGCCACCCACCTATTTTCGGTTCACTCGTTTTTGTCTTTGGCACCTTGGTCACATCGGCCATTGCCATGTTAATTGCCGTGCCGCTAGGGGTCGGCTCGGCGGCGTTTCTCTCGGAAATCGCCCCGGCCTGGCTGCGAAAAACCTGCTCGTTTCTTATCGAACTCTTGGCGGCTATTCCCAGCGTGGTTTACGGCTTTTGGGGCCTGTTCTTTCTGGCCCCGCTGGTGCAACATTTCTTTACCGCCATCGGCGGGCCGAGCAAGGCATCCGGTCAGGGGATTCTTTGCGCGGGCTTGATCCTAGCAATCATGATCGTGCCCTACATCATCGCAATCAGTTTCGATGTCTGCCAGGCGGTGCCGCGCACGCAGCGCGAAGGTTCTTTAGCCCTCGGCGCCACGCGCTGGCAGATGATCTGGTCGGTGGTTCTACCTTATGCTCGGCCTGGCATCATTGCGGCCTGCTTCCTGGCGCTGGGCCGAGCCCTGGGTGAAACCATGGCGGTCACCATGCTGATCGGCAATGTCCGCTACATTGAATTTTCGCTCTTTGCCAGCGGCGATTCCATTGCGAGCATTATCGCCAATCAGCTCAATGAAGCGATGATCCTCCATCGCGCTGCCTTAGTAGCGCTTGGGCTGCTATTGTTCGTGATCACAGCCTTGACGAACATCGGGGCGCGCTGGCTCATCCGCCGCGCCAGCCGGCCGCGGGTTCGAAAATCTCGACCCAGAACCAATTTCGATCCTGCAGCGGTCAACGGCAAACCGATAGAACGCTTTACGGAGTCGGCCGCCCACCGCTGGCGCACTCGCCAGGAAGATCGAGTAATGACCTACGTGTTGGCGGGCTGCCAACTGCTTACGATCGGCCCTCTCTTTCTCATCCTCGGTTATATCGCTTACCGTGGCGCGTTTTCGCTCGATTGGAACTTCTTCACGCAGACGCCTAGGCCCAATGGAGCGCCCGGCGGAGGGCTCTCGCACGCCTTGGTCGGCAGCGCGGAAATGGTGTTGATTGCATCCCTGATCGCAGTGCCGATCGGAATCCTGGCGGCCGTGTTCCTGACCGAATATAAGACGCATGCGCTCGCCAAGCCGCTGCACTTCGTGGCTGAGTTGCTTGGCGGCGTGCCCTCGATTGTCATCGGCATCTTCGCCTATGCTGTACTGGTAAGGCCGTTTTGGATGAGTCAGTCGCTTGGTTTCTCGGCATGGGCGGGCATTTTTGCTTTAGGCGTGATGATGCTGCCGATCGTCATTCGCACCTCGGAAGAAGCGATCAAACTCGTGCCCATTACTCTTCGCCAGGCAAGTTACGCGCTCGGCGCGTCGCAATGGCAGACGGTCGTGCGCATCATTCTTCCGGCGTCGCTGCCTGCCATCATCACGGGCGTGTTGCTAGCGATGGGCCGTATCGCCGGCGAGACGGCGCCGCTGATCCTTACTGCCAGCGGATCGATCTTCATGCCCCGATCGCTCGATGAGGCAACGCCCTTTCTACCGGGTTACATCTACAGTTATTCTAAAAGTGCCGAGGTGGAGGAGCAGAGACTGGCTTGGGCGGCCGCCTTCGTGCTCGTGTCGGTGATCATGTTTTTGAACATCGGCATTCGCATTTTCGCCGGCAAGCGCATCGTTGCCGCCAGCCGAGCCGATTGACCGTGTAGTGCGCCTTTGCAATCTGGCGAGCCGGAAGCGTGAGCGACCGGAGTAAGCGCTCTGAGTGTTTTCTCCAGTCGCTCACGCTCCCGGCTCGCCGAATCAGCGCGGCTTTCTCCGGTCGTTCGCCTAACTTCCAGAAGCGTAGCTTATGTTCTGGCGCTTGTTCATCGCGTTTGTGGCATTCGGAGGCGCGGCCGCCGCGGCTGCCGCTTCGTTCAGCGCGACAGGGCTTTCGCCAAACGTTCAGTTCGCTATCCCCCTGGTGCTCACCTTGGCAACGGCGCTGCCCGCCTGGTTTTTCGCCCGACGATTCGTCAAGCCATTTCAAGAATTGACCAATGCTGCCTTTCGCATTGCCGAGGGGGAATATAGCCATCGCATTCCGAGTGGCGTCTGGGGCGAAAGCCGATCGCTGGCGCACACCTTCAACAGCATGAGTAAACGGCTGGAAGCCCAGTTTCAGCAGTTGGAAGCCGATCGGCATCAGTTGCGCACGCTCCTCGGCGGCATGGTTGAAGGAGTGGTCGCCCTGGGGCCGACGCAACGCGTCTTGTTCGCCAACGAGGCAGCGGGTCGCATGCTCGATTTCGAGCCTCAGTCGGCGGTGGGTAGGCCGATCTGGGAAGTTACGCGCCTGCCGAAGATCCAGGACGTGTTGACCAAAGCGCTGCGTGAAACCGTCGCCCGCCGCGAAGAGTTCGATTGGAAAGGGCCGACGGCGCGACAGCTGGCGATTTACGTGGCGCTCGCTCCCCGGCGATCCCGCGCCGGGGGCTGTTCTTGTGCTGCACGATATTACGGAATTGCGCCGTCTGGAGCGGCTGCGTCAAGATTTCGTGGCAAATGTTTCGCATGAGCTGAAGACGCCGTTATCGGTCATCAAAGCCTGTATTGAAGCATTGCTTGACGGCGCCGTGGAGGAGCCCGAATCCCGTAAGACGTTCTTGGAGCAAATTTCGGATCAGGGGGAAAGGCTGCATTCGCTCATCCTGGATTTGATCAGCTTGGCCCGAATCGAATCGGGTGAGGAGGTGATGGAATTCCAGGCCGTGCCGATTCATTTAGTCGTCGCCGATTGTCTGGATCGACATCAGCCGCGTGCGGAAGCGAAGCAAGTGCGGCTGGTTTCGGTACCGCCGGAGGAGTCGGCGCCCGAAGCAGCTGCCTGGGCGGATGAAGAGGCGCTGGGCCAAATTCTCGACAACCTCGTCGACAATGCCGTCAAGTACACCCCCGAGGGTGGAGTGATTCACGTGCGTTGGCGAGTCAACGGGTCAACAGTTGATTTACAGGTTGACGACACCGGTTCGGGCATCCCCGAACGCGATCTGCCGCGCATCTTCGAACGCTTTTACCGGGTGGACAAAGCCCGCTCGCGCGAACTCGGTGGCACCGGTCTGGGGCTGGCGATCGTCAAGCATTTGGTGCAAGTGATGAAAGGATCGATCAAAGCGGTAAGCCAGGTCGGCAAAGGAACGACATTCACGATCACGCTGCCGAAAGCAGGCTGAAAAGAGCAGCCGAATGAGAGCCGTTTCGAAATCTCGCCGTATCTACACGAAATCTTCACAATCGGGATATAGAACCTTCTTTAGCTGCCGATCCGATTCTCACGGGGAATGATGTGTCCAGGCTCTACACCGACATCATTAATCAGCGATCGTCCGAAGGGCGCGGGTCAATCGACACGCGCAACGTCCGCGCGAAGTTTCGCGTTGAAAACGTCGACTTCTGGTATCCGGGCAAGCAAGCGTTGTTCGGGATCAACTTGACCATTCCGGAACGTTCGGTGCTCGCTTTGATCGGCCCATCGGGATGCGGCAAATCGACGTTTATCCGCATGCTCAATCGAATGAACGATCTGATTGATGGAATCGACCAAAAAGGAAAAATCGATCTCGACGGCAAAGACATCTATGGCGATGAAATCAATTTGGTCGATCTGCGCCGCCGGGTCGGCATGGTCTTCCAGAAGTCGAACCCCTTCCCGAAATCGATCTACGAGAACGTCGTCTATGGCCCTCGCGTGGCTGGAATCAAGGATCGCACCAAGCTCGACTACACGGTCGAACGCTGTCTGAAGCAAGCTGCCCTCTGGCCCGAAGTCAAAGATCGCTTGCACGCGTCAGCGCTCGAACTTTCGGGCGGCCAACAGCAACGTTTGTGCATCGCACGGTCGTTGGCGACCGATCCGGAAGTGCTGTTGATGGACGAGCCGGCTTCCGCTCTCGATCCGCAATCGACCTCGCGCATCGAAGATTTAGTCTTCGAACTGAAAAAAGATTACACCATCGTCATTGTTACTCACAACATGCAGCAAGCCGCTCGCGTTTCCGATTCGACCGCCTTCTTTTATGAGGGGAAGCTGGTCGAAACCGGGCCCACCAATCAGATTTTTACCCGTCCCGGCGTAAAGAAAACGGAAGACTACATCACCGGACGGTTTGGCTGAAAGCGGCTGTATCAGTCGTGGCACTTGTCGCGTAACCGGCGTTGCGAACAATGACCACTGACAACGAACGATGTACTTCATGAAGGAATCTGATGTCCAAACATCTGGTGCGCGACTTGGAAAACCTCCAGCGCCAAATTCTGGTGATGGCCGGCTCCGTCGAAGAGGCGATTTATAAGTCGATTCAATCGCTTCAGGAACACGATAAATCGCTTGCCCAAGAAGTGATTGCCGGTGACAACCGGGTCGATGAACTCGACAACTCGGTGACTGAAGAATGCCTGAAACTGCTTGCCCTGCATCAGCCGGTGGCCAGCGACTTGAGACGGATCGCCACCGTCTTCATGATCGCGACTGACCTCGAACGTATGGGCGATCTGGCGACGGATATCGCTGAACGCGCCATCACGCTGGCGGCGCCGAACAAGATTCCGATACCCGATAAGCTGCCGCGCATGACCGATTTGACGACGTCGATGGTCCGGCAAAGTCTGGATGCCTTTGTGAATCTCGATGGCAAACAGGCCCGGCGGCGTCATTCGCCTCGACGATGAGGTCGATCGTTATAACGTCGAAATCATTGACGAGCTCATGGATCGCATGAAGGTTTCGCCCGATGCCATTGCTCCGAATCTATCGCTCTTCTCGGCCGTGCGGCACCTGGAGCGCATTGCCGACCACGCCACGAACATCGCTGAGGACGTGCTCTATCTGGTGGATGGCGAGATCGTCCGCCATCGTCATCAGGTGATGCCGGACGACGATTGAATTCGAAGACAGAGGATGGAATCGATGGTCGATCTCTCCGGCTGCCCGTGTCTCCCCGTGTTGAACCGGTACGCAACCTGAAATTTCGGGCCAACTATCATGATGCTCCATCCTCGACTCATGAATGGCGAGGCGAAAGCCGTCGTTGATCCCATGCCGCAACCACGCATTCTGATCATCGAAGACGAACGCGGTTTGGTGCAATCGCTCACCTGGTACTTCAACCGCGAAGGATATGAAACGATCGTGGCCGCGGATGGCCAGGAAGGATTGCGTAAAGCGCAAACGCATATCCCCGATGTCGTACTCCTCGATCTGATGCTGCCAGGTCTGAACGGCCTTGAAGTTTGTCGCGAGCTGCGCTCGGGCGAAAAGACGCGCGAAATCCCGATCATCATCATCACGGCCCGCGCGGAAGAAACCGATCAGGTCGTCGGCTTCTCGATGGGCGCGGACGACTATGTAACCAAACCATTCAGCAATAAGGTGTTGCTCCAGCGCATCAAAGCCCTGCTCCGCCGCGTCGAAGGGGGCGGCGAGACTACCGATTCCATCGAACATCTCGGCGTTCGCATCGACCGAATTCGCCATCAAGTGATGGTCGGTAGGGAACGTCTGGAACTGACGCCCACCGAATTTCGCCTGCTCGAGATCATGCTGCGCCAGCCGGGCCGAGCATTCTCGCGACATCAGTTGATGGACGCCGCCATTGGCGAAGGCTCGATCGTCTTGGAACGGACGATCGACGTTCACGTCAAGACGCTTCGCCGTAAGCTGTCGGTTCTGGGCGGGCCGGGCGATCTCATCGAAACCGTTCGCGGCGTCGGCTATCGCTTTCGTGAAACCCCGGAAACCGGCTTCGAGCGCACTGCTGACAGCTCCGAGACTGATGCGTGAGTTATTGAGCTACAATTTTTGAACGAATTACTACTCAATTGCAACGCGATAACTTATTTTCGCGCGCCATTTTCGACCACTGCGCGGCCTTGTCGCAATGGACACTAACCCCTAGAGCGAGCTTGGCCCGCAACCCAAAAATGGAGGCGAAAACTGGCGTGTTTCGCAAGATGATGTTTGCTGAGAACACCATCTACGCGGTCGACGCCGCGATTCTTATTAAGAAGACGGAAGCGTTAGCGAGGCTTTTCCCGAAGCGTTAGCGATATTACGCTCGCCTTTTGCCGATCATAACGCTAACGCTTCGGGGATTGCCTCGCTAACGTGTCGGGTTAGCGTAAAGCGAACTACGAATTTTCCGTGTGCCCGCTCCACATAGCGTCGCGGCTAATAATCATCCTCCTTCGCTTTCTTCCGTTTCAACACGCCGCCTTCCTCGAGAACGCTCCAAAGCTGTTCCCACACTTGCTCGGCAGTTGGCGCATGCGCTGCCTGAGCTGCCCATGCGTTGCGCGCTGCCTGCAGACAGGCGATGGAATCTTCGCGGACGTTAGCCGAAGACGCCTGATTCCGACTCGATTCCTTTTTTGGCTTTTTAACGGCGGCCGGCTTGTCGCCGTCCAGGCAGATATTGCAAAGTTCATCCGCCCGCTTATTGCTCTCGCGTCGAACATGAGTAATTTCGACGGATCGAAAATTCTTCAGCAGCCCTTGAGCGCGGTCGTAGAGCGTTTTCATATCGGGATGTTTGACGCGATATTCGCCGTTCATCTGCTTGACCAGCAGTTCGCTGTCGCTGTGGATGTGCAGGCGCTTCAACTCCAGTTCACGCGATTTTTCGAGCGCCCTTACCAGCGCGGTGTATTCCGCGATGTTGTTTGTGGTCTCGCCCAGCTTGCCATGCTCTTCAACCGGCGCCGCGCCGGGCGAAGCAATGACAAACGCAAAAGCCGCCGGACCCGGATTGCCGCGCGAGGCGCCATCGATATGTATTGTCACCGCTTGTTCGCTCATCGAACAATCCTCTTTCCGCTCGAATGAATTGTCAGGCGACAGCTTCTACGTGAATGATGATTGAGAAAATGATAAGAACAACCGAGCAGTCAAGCGAGTAGGAATCTCTTAAATTGAGCGCCCTCATAAAAGGCGGCTATGTTCGAACGGGTCTTGATAATCGAAACGGCTGGGAAAGTCGGCCGGGTCGCGGTGGCGTCTGGTCAACGACTGCTGGGATTGCGCGATTTGCCGGAAGCCCGACGCCATGCCCGTGACTTGACCGCCCACGCACGAAGCTTGTTTAGCGAACAGCAGTGGCAGGCGCGGGACACGACGGCCATCATCGTTGATATGGGTCCGGGAAGTTTCACCGGGCTGCGCGTCGGACTGGCATCGGCCAAGGCGTTGGCATTTGCCAATAGTTGCCCCTTACTCGGCGTTCCGCTTTTCCAAGCGATTGCCAATCGCGTTCCCGAAAGTTCTTATTCTCTCGAAATCATTGCGGATGCTTTACAAGGGCAGATTTATCGGCAGAAATTTCATTGGCTTGCCGGACGCTGGCGAGAAGTTGAAAAGATCGAGATCCGTAGTTTTGTGGAATGGCTGACTTTAGTGGCCGAGCCATCACTGGTCGCAGGCCCGGGCGTCGAAAAATACCGGGTCATGCTGCCAAGTTCTCTCCACCCTTTGGAAGACGATTTGAGCAAGCCCGATTGTGCGAGCCTTCTCGCCGTCGCAAAACGCGATAGCGATTTATGGAGAGTCAACCCTTCGGATTGCGAGCCAATCTATCTGCGCGGAAGTTCCGCGGAAGAGAAGAGAAAGCTCGGGGCAAGCATTTAAACTGTCTACGAGCCTGGGGCGTGCTGATCGATGCCGGCAGACCAAAATCTCGCCCTTCTCACGCTCCCCCCGGCTTTGCGGGGGGAGGGTGGGAAGGGGGGAAAGGCTGCGACTGCCGAGGCGTTCGTTCATAGGCGAGAGGCTCAGCCCCCACCCTGCCCTCCCCCTGCAAAGCCAGCTGACTATTGCCCACAAGTGTAGGGGTGAGCGGTGGGGTGACTGCAATTTCTTGCGAGAGCACATTGACTTTGTAGAGAAGTGCTTTGTTGGTTCCAAGAATCTCAAGTGAACCGTTTCAGAATGTGATTTGAGTTTCGAATTGAGAGATGGATGTACAAATGCCGGCAGGCGTCTCGGCGAGACGCATTGAAGAATTGAAATAACGAACAAGGGGGTGCAGTTGAAAAATCAGCATTGGCTGCGGCCGAGGCTGTAGCCTGCGACGAGAATGGTTAGATCGCGCCAGCCACGCCAAAGGGTGCGCACGCCGGGCATGCCGTCGGACTTGCGATTGAGATGTCCGCCGAGCCGGCCGATCCACAAAATGGCTTGCCGCACAGTCGGCACGGGCGTGTCGGCGGTGAGAGGTTTCTTCTCAAACTTGGCGAAAAGCGATTTCCAGGCGTAGTCGCTCAGGATGATGGTGCAAGGCGCGTTCGGTTCTTGGCGAGCCAGATCACGCAGAGCAACGATGCGGACGGCGATCATCGAATAGAGCATCAGTGCTTTAGTCAGGCGCTCGGCGGTTTCCAGTTCGAGTTTTTCCGCCTGGCAACCGCTCTTGAGGGTCAAATGAAAACACTCGATGTGCCAACGGATTTTGTAGATCCTCAGAACCTCGACGATCTCGGCACAGGTGCTAGCGGGTTCGGTCGTCCACAACAGCCAGTTCAACGGTTCGACGCCAGGCGGCGCCTTGATCTCGCGGACTTCGATCAAACTCCAGACGACGGGCTTTCGGTGCGGATGTTTTTTGAGATTGGGTGTGATCGTAAGTGTAACCGAGCGCAACTCGCACTTTGCTCTGCGTTTGGATTGGCCCTGTTTAGGAGGAACCTCGACGATGCAACCGCCGCGAACCGGAGCGGCACGGACGGCTTCCATCGATTTGTCGATCGGTCCGTCAACCGAACGATTTTGAGCGGCGCGGATGACGGCGCCATGCGGAGAATCTGTGATGCGTTGTAGAACTTCGTGGATGTCCCCTTCACGATCCATGATGTGGATCAAGCGAGGTTGTTCGTTCTCGGCCAAATGGGCTATCGCGGCTTCAGACTCTTCGATGCCGCGCAGCCATTTATGGCTCTCCTTTTCCTCAATGGGCCGACTGGGATCGGGAGGAGTTTGATCGACAGACCGACTCCAATAGTATTGGTCGAACAGGCCCAAAGGCACGCCGTCCAGGCGAAGAGCCAGGGTCGAATGCAAATGCAGACCGCGAGCGAGCGGGGAATCATTGAGCAAGCCAAGCCCTGTCGTAAACTTGAGGTGTGTGTAGTTAAGTGAGGTAGAATCTTGAACCACCAAAACAACAGCTTGGCCGCGACAGGCATTGGCCGTGGCTTTGACCAACGGCTGCAAAAAGAGTTCGATCGGCAGTCGTTCGTTGCTAAAGAAACGATAAGTTGCCTTGGCTTCAGCGGCAGAGCCGCACGCTTGCGGAAAACTATCGAGGGGCTGCGCCGCCAAGGTCGCCAGAGTCTGAGCATACCGGGTATTCAAGCGTCCGTCGGGCATCTCAGCGAACCCGGCGACTTGCGAAGCCCAAACTTTAGCGTCAGCGCAAATAGGAGCTGTGGCAGCCATGGTGTTACTCCAAACACTACTGAACTTCCGTGTGGTCAATGAATAGTAGCGCCGCAGCTGAAAGAAGTGAAGACCCTCCCTAAAAAATTGTGGGTAATAGTCAGGCAAAGCCAGGGGGAGGGTAAGAAGGGTTCCGCGTACGTTCCATACATTTGCCAGCTTCTCTTCGCTGGCGCTTCACGCTTGGTTTGCCTATCGCGTAAACCCGGTTACCGATCCGTTTGGAACGATACCGGTGGTCGGCATCCGTTTGGGGATTGATAGAGGTTCAGGGGCCGGGACGGCGGGCATAATGGTTGGCGCCATCGGCATCGCGCTGATGGGAGAGGAGCCGGCGCAACCGCAAGGCTCCCCAATCGCCGCCCCATGATGGAAGCGGAGCGCATGTCGCTCGCGCAGGTGGTGGCACCGATGGCAGCAGCCCACGGTGACTTGAGATAGAACCACAAGTAGAGCGACGACCAAATTTCGTCTAGCCATGACGGTACGTTCCTCCTCATGAGTTCGCCCTCGGACAGTGAGTTCAGTGAAAGGGTGCGAAAGCAGAGCCCGCTGCCCTGCTTGGTCTTCAGGCTGTCGCTCTGGATTCACCGGCCTACATCCCGTTTCCCGAATGGAAACCGGCAGTCCCGGCGCGAATACAAAGCAACTATGAACCGGTGCACCGGCGAAGCAAATGAAATGGAAAGGTCAAAGACGTATTATTCGTCGTCGCAAGCGCGGTGGCGCGAGTTCGCGGAAATTAAGCAAACGAAACGGATCGGCCACGAAAGCCGACCCGTAATGTCGTAAGGAATCTACGCGATGGAAATCGAGAAAAATGCCTCAACGAGCCATTTTCTCAAAAGCCGCCCTGTGTCGGCGGCGGAGGAGGCGGCACTTGGCCCGGCGCCGGGCAGCAACCGCCGGCAACAGGCGGCTTCGGGCCGCAGCAGCGCGTCCGCGAACCGCAACCGGATATCGGAATGATCAATGCAAGGCAACAAATCGCTAAAAGAACTTTGGTGCGTATCATGGCGGCAACCTCTTAGGGGCCTCGGCTACTCGATTGCAGAGCGCTCGTTCATAAACTTTGATGAACGCCTCGGTCGTGGCAGCGATTGGCTGTCGGTAGATTAAATGTTCGTCTCCTGCTGAAAGGTACGCCGGTTAGATACGAGAATCAACTTTTTACGCGATAGTCACGTCAAAGGAACTTACCGTTTTCGAACGATTGTAGCGGCTGCGTTGAGTGTGCGGATTGCAAGACTTTCCTCCTTGCCGGAGTGCGACAAATGGACAAGCTCAAAATTCTGATTCAGCTCGATACGGACACACTCCCTTCGGTGTTCGACCGTGTGGTCGCAGTTGATGCCGGTGTGGATCACCTTTTCAGCTATGGCGGCATTAAGCCCGAACAGGTCGAGACGCTGGCTCACGGCGCCATTTTCACTCGATCACCCGCGCTGTTGCACCGGACGGCGATCTTCATTGGCGGATCGGATGTCGCCGAAGGCGAGCAGATCTTGGCCGCGATCAGGAGCGTCTTCAAGAAGACCGGAATGAGCGTTTCGCTCCTGCTCGATTCAAACGGGGCGAACACCACCGCCGCAGCAGCTGTACGTTCGGCCAGCCGGCATATGGAGATAAAGGGAGCGCAGGCGCTTGTTCTTGGTGGAACGGGGCCTGTCGGCCAACGCGCTGCGCTTCTCCTGGCCCGCAATGGCGCTCATGTGCGCGTCGGCTCTCGACAAGTTCAGCGGGCGGAGGCTGTCTGCCAGCGGATACGACGCAAGTCCCCAATGCGAAATTGGAAGCGATAGCAAGCGCCAGTTCGGCCGATGGGCCACGAGCGCTCGAAGGCCGTGATCTCGTCATTGCCGCCGGCGCTGCCGGAACGCTGCTGCTACCGCAAAAAATGCGGGCCAGCTGCCCAACCTTGCGCGTGGCGATTGACCTAAATGCGGTGCCGCCGGCGGGCATCGAGGGAATAGCCGTCTTCGATAAAGCTGTCACGCACGAACGGACCATTTGCTATGGCGCTATCGGAGTCGGCGGGGAAAAGATGAAACTCCACCGGGCTGCCGTCGCGAAGCTGTTTGAACGGAACGATCTGGTGTTCGATGCCGAAGAAATCTACGAGTTGTCGCTACGGCTTTGAGCGATTAGGTCGGTATTGTCGAGCCGGGAGCGTCAGCGACTGGAGAATAGCCTTCGCACTTTCTCCAGTCGCTCCTGGCTCGCCAAAATTTTTTTGCTTCCAGCTCATAGCTCAACCGCACGAGCGCAGGCATCGGCCACGATCGCCCAGTCGCGCTGCAAAGCCTGGTCCGCGTTGCCCCAGACAATTACAGCCAGCACGCCGGGTTGTTGACGCAAGGACATCATCCCCTCAGCGCTTGCCACGCGCAATTCTTTCCAGCCCGGTTCGGGGATTTCATCGGGAAAAGCAGGCAGATTGTCAATCATTCGGACGGTGAGCGCCACACCCGCTTTCGAGGCCTCACGCTGAATGTTCTCCCATGACGGCGCCACGGTCGTGAAGGGTACAAGCTTTTCCATCCCCATTTGATCGACTCGCATGGCTAAGAGCGAATGGTGCGATGCTTCTGTTTTATGAAGAGTGCTGTGATGGAGTAACCTGGCCAGACTCAGATCATTTCCATCTGACCGACTTGACGCGGGTGATTTCGTGAGCCACGCTCAACGAAAACGAAGGTGAGGAATCGTCCGTGAGTTCTGCGCATATCGATTTGGAGTACGATCACCGGCGGATGGTTCGCCGATTGGTAAAGAAGACGACGGTGGTCAGTTGTCAAAAAGGCCTGATGGGGATGGGGCCTAATCTCGCCACGCGCCTGTACGACATCTCCGAAGACGGCCTACGACTCATTCTCCGGCAGCCTCTAAGTCCTGGTGAAGAGATTGAAGTCAATTTCACGGCTGCCGGAACCAGCAAGACAGTTACCGTTGAATCGACGGTTGTCTGGTGTTCGAAGGAAGAAAAAGAAGGCTATTGCGTCGCCGCCAAGTTCGTTTCGCCGTTGAGTTATGAGGCGATTTTTCACATTATTTGATAACCATTCGCCTTTGCTGATCAGCCGGATATTCAATCACTTCCTGAATTCCCTAGCCAGTGCCGTTAGAGTGTTGCGAACATCTTCGAGCGTGCCGACCGCCACAAAAAGGCGAAAGGGGTGCTCTCCGGACGGAACTCCATCCTTGTTCCGAATCCGGAAAACGCAGTTCCATTTCACCACCTTCTCTTCTTTAAAGCGCCAACGGCCGTAGCTCGCTTTTTCGCAACCGGGCAACGGCGGGTCAGGCGAGTAGATGCCCATGGCATGCGAGCCATCCGGCGTGGCCAATACCACCGGGTAGGCCTGTTCGCCGGGGCCGTAGTCGAGATCTTTCATTTCTTTGGTTACAGGCAGCCACTTATAAAACCGGCTGAATTCCGCCGGCATATAACCGGTGAGCGCTTCATATTGCGCAATGGTGTGGCGTTCGTTTTTAGGAAGGGTAAAGATGACTTTGTACTCGATGGCGTGCGGCAGTTCCTTATAGCCGATGCGAACATGTTTTTCGAGACGATGGTCGGAAAGGAGTTTGTCGTTTAGCGCCGGGCGCTTGTAGGACTCTTCGCCGGGCGCCAGCCAGAAGGCCATCTGAGTCGTTGTCTGCAATTCGGCGCCTTCAGCACGCAGACGCAAAAGCTTACTGGTCGACCGCTCGCCTCGGCCATCTTTACGGGCGCCGGCTTCGGTCGGGTTGTAACACTCCGCCCAGAAATCTTTGGATTTTCCGCAATCGAAGCTGCATGCCGACTGGAGTTGGCGGCCATGATCGAAACTATCGATGAATTCCTTTTTGTTCCATGTCAACGAATGGATGGCGCCTGCCAGTCGATCGGTCGTCGTTATGACGATTTCCGAAGAACCCGCCTTCGCGCGAATAACCGCATTGCCGCTCGGAGAATCGTGCGATGTCGGCTGCGCGAGGCTCGACAGAGCAAACAACGGGAACAAAATCGCCGCTGCTACCACCTCGTATCGCATGACACGCACCTTCTGAAAATTGATCTCACCTGCATTACTCTATCCAGACAAGCCGATCCCGTAGAATGAAAAAGTGAAAAACGAAACGGGTCGCGAAGTGGCGGGAGTTTCATGAGTGCGTTCGAGGTTCCGGTCGGCGCAGGGCGCTGGTCGTTCGAAGTGCCGGCCGCTCGGCTGCAGACCGTGCCAAGCCGTACCATGCCGGAGGAGCCGATAGCCAACCCCCGTGCGGCGATTCGTGGAGCGATGGAGCACCCTTTGCGCTTTGGGCATCCGCTGCGCCGGGCGATGACGCCAGACGATCGCGTTGCCCTCGTCATTGATGAGCATTTGCCGCACCTCGGCGAAATGGTGGCGGGAGTGCTCGAATACCTTGCCTCGGCAGGCATCGGTTCGGACATGGTCACCATTCTGACGCCTTCCGGCGGAGGCAGCAGCGATTGGATCGAAGAACTTCCCGATGAGTTTGCCGATGTGCGAACGGAAGCGCACCAGCACGGCGACCGTAAGCAGTTGAGTTACCTGGCGACGTCGAAAGCGGGTCGGCGCATCTATATGAATCGGACACTGGTGGATGCGGACCAGATTGTCAGCATTTCGGGGCGGCGCTACGATCCCTTGCTCGGCTATGCCGGTGGTGAAGCGAGCCTCTACCCGCTCTTCAGCGATCACGACACGCGGCGGGCCATGAGCGTCCGCCTGACGATGAAAGCCGCCACGTCTGCTGTAACGGAAGTTCGAGCGGAGGCCGCCGAAATTGCCTGGCTGCTCGGCTCCCCCATTTTTATCCAAGTCATTGAAGGTTCGGGTGACGATATTGCCGGCATTTGTGCCGGCCTAAGCGACACGAGCGGTGACGGCGTCAAGCTGCTCGATGAGCGCTGGCGCTACACCATCCCAGCGCCGGCCGACGTGGTCGTCACCGGCCTCGCGGGCCGTTCGGCTCGGCACGATTTCGCAACTCTGGCAAGAGCGGTGACGGCCATGTCCCGAGCCGTCAAACCGGATGGAATCATCATCGTTCTGAGCGAGGCCGAACCGCAGTTCGGCGAGGGAATGGAGCTTCTGCGCCAATGCGACGATTATACAACGGCCTTGAACCTGCTTGGCGAGGTCAAGCCTGTCGATCTGCCCACTGCTTTTCAATGGGTAAGTGCAGCTTCGCACACCCGCATTTATCTGGCGAGCGGTCTAAAGCCCGAATGGGTCGAAGAGATCTTCGCGACGCCCATTCTATCGCCAGGCGAAGTGCAGCGCCTGCTCGATCAAGGGGGCAGTTGTCTCGTGCTGCCCGATGCGGACAAGTGCCAGGTCGTGATTGAAGGTTGACTGCGAGTTCTAGGCCGCTAGATGAGTCCTGGATATCGATTGCCGCTCGGCAGCGCCAAGCACTTCCCAATCACGTCCCAGGATAGAGCCGGTTTACGGTCAATCCGAATGCTTCCTCATCGCCATAAAAGGTGGCGGTAAAAAATCGAAGAAAGCCGCCAAAACCGAGAATCGGTCGCCGTAGGCCTGCGACGAATTCGGCCCATGCTCGCCACTCGCGATATTCGATGCCA
Organism: uncultured Planctomycetota bacterium; assembly: GCA_963718635.1. Taxonomy (GTDB): domain Bacteria; phylum Planctomycetota; class Planctomycetia; order Gemmatales; family Gemmataceae; genus JAIOQJ01. The sequence continues at coordinate 3,215,234 of OY970367.1, forward strand.
TCGGTCAGGCGAAGCGCTACATGTGCATAACGGACCGTCATCAAACTCTGGTTCGCAGTAAAGGCTCTTTCCACCGGCGCGTTCTTCAAATCGATTCCAATCTTCAACGCCAAGTCTTCGGAAAAGAGCGTTTCATCACAAGCGGTATCGATCTTGGCATGGACGGGAATTGTGTTTGATGGCCCGATTACTGAAACCATCAGCATCGGCCAAGGTCGCACCAAGCGCCCTCCAAGTGAAACTACCGGCTGACTATTACTAACGGACGTGTACTTGAAGCGCATCGTCATCAGACGGAAATTCCTTCTATCGAATCGACGAAATCGTAGACCACGCGAGAAGGATTCAAACCGATTGCAGACACTTTGTCGAACAGCTCGCCATCGGTCGCTGCAGAAGCGACGATGGCCGTTCCGTCCCAGTTCCAGGCAATATGTTTCCCGGCATACGGCAGCAATTCCGTCGGCGGAAATTTGATGCGGTTCTCCAGAAAACACGCGGGGATCCAGTTGTCGTCCGGCGGCCCGGGTTTGCCGTTTTTCTGCGGGTTCATGGCCTAATCCTTTCGGAATTGCTGTCAGTTGAAATTGTAACCGCAGGGCAGAAGCTTGCAATGTCGGAAAATTCAGAATCGCCTACGAATAAGTAGAATTTGCGACAGCCGCGTAAATCGCTCATTGGCGCATCACGTTGAGTATCCGTCCAAGTCAAGTCTCCGAATCAATCGCTTTTCGCTCCACGAAAGGGCTTCTTTACGCGGAGCGAAACGTCACACTTATTTTGGCACAAGCACCGACCAGACGCGTTCGCGAGTCATCCCGAAGTATGAGCGATATACTGATCAAAGAGCGAACACGACGCAGCTAACGCCGTGCGTCGATGGCAGTCAGCGGCATTGTTATTCAGTGCTGAAAAAAAACGATTCTCACGCTAAGGAAATTTTGCATCATGCCAGCTTCCATCACAGGCTATGCGGGCGATTATGGACAGACGCTTGAAGCCGCTTCACTCTTTGATCGCTCCACCAACGGCCTGTTGCAAGTCGCCGGCGTCGAGGCCGCTTCTTTCCTGCACAATCTCTGCACCAACGACATCAAGAATCTGCCGCTCGGCGGCGGCTGCGAAGCCTACTTCTGCGACCAACGGGCAAAAGCACTTGCCTACGCGATCATCTACCACGTGCTGATTGAAGGGGACGCCCGTGCTTTTTGGCTCGATGTCTCACCCGGCTTCCATGAAAAATTGCTGAAGCAGCTCGACCGGCATCTGATTGCCGAGCAGGTGGAATTGAGCGACCGGAGCGATGAATTCAGCCAGCTTCATCTGGCTGGCCCAAACGCCAAGACAATATTGGAAAAGGCAACGAGAGAAGCGTTGCCCGATCTCGCCGAGTTTCAACATTTGCACCGATCCATCGCCGGCGCGGCCTGTCATATTCGAAGGGATGATCCGCTCGGCGTTTGCGGCTACGAAATCATCTGCGCCAAGGGAAGTTTACTTGATGTGCGACAAGCTCTGGAAGCGCTTGGAGCGCACAGCGGAACCGCGGAAACATATGAGATCCTTCGCATCGAAGCGGGAACGCCGGTCTACGGCATCGACGTGGATGAAACGCGTTTCGTGATGGAAGTTCCTCGAGCGTTGCGAGCCGTTTCGTATTCGAAAGGCTGCTACCTGGGACAGGAGCCGATCGTCATGTCGCGCGATCGGGCCGGGCATGTGAACCGCGCTTTTCTCGGCATGAAAATACTGGAAGGGGGCTGCCTCGCAAAAGGAACGAAGCTCTTCCGCGACGGCAACGAAGTCGGCCTGATAACCTCGTCAACGAATTCACCAAGGCTCGGAGTGCCCGTTGCAATCGGCTACATCCGCCGTGGCCATCAAGATATCGGCACGCATCTGAAAGCGGAGACGCCCGAGGGATGGCGAGACGTGGAAGTTCTTGGCTTTCCACCCGTTTGAAGCGATTAGCAACCACTGAAACATGCCGGCCGTGCCGCAATTTGACCCGACGCGTTAGCGAGGCGCAGCCCCGAAGCGTTAGCGTTGTTTTGTTCAGACTAACGCTGACGCTTCGGGAAAACCTCGCTACGATTCTGGCGAGCGGCGCGGCGTAAGCCCGCCGTGGGTTCGAAACCACGGCGGGCTTACGCCGCGCCGCTCGCCAGAATATGACTACTCTTGTATCGCCTAACCGTTTTGTTACACTTCTTCGCATTGATCTGTTTCCGCTTCAAGGAAGATTCACATGGCGCAATCAAATCCAACCCTAATTGCAAGCGCTTGCCTTGCCATCGTCTGCTCGCTTTGCCCTGTTGCGATGGCCAACGAACGCGGCAAATGCATCGATTTGAAGATCGCTAAATTTGCCGAGATTGCAGGCAATAGCGAATCGGTCGACCTGCAGATACAGATGCAGCAGTTGCTGATCGCGATGGCCGACCTTCGCGCGAAGATTGAAAAAGTGCAAACCGATTTCGCTTCAACTCCTCAGTCGGCGCTCACTCCCGAACGGCTTCCCGCTCCCTCCGGGCCTAATCCTGTTCCCGAGTTTGAATTCACAGACTGTCGCAAATTCGACATTCCGATCAACTACGACCCGGCCCGCAAAGCCGAAATCAAACAACTGCATCTTTACATCTCGGAGAATGATGGCCAAACTTGGAACAAGTACGCCACGGCATCACCCGAAGCGCGTTTTTTTGAATTCAGCACTCTTCACGATGGCGTCTTTTGTTTCCGCCTGATGATTGTCGACGTGAACGATGTCTGCGATCCGGCCGACGAAAGCTCCCTAAAGCCCGAACTGAGAATTCGAATTGTCTGCAAAAAAGAAGTTGAACGATGGTGGCTGATAGTGATCGACGATGGCCGTCTTTTCGTGCAAGCTGTCGGGCAGAGACTGATGCAGGCGGACATGGCCCTTTGCAGGGCGAAAATGAACGATCTACAGCGTGAGAATGAATTGCTTAAGGCCCAGTTAACTCCTTGGGAACAAGCAAGGCCCGGTCAGCTGATGGTCATATCGCCAAAGCCGAAGAAGTAAGGCAAGCAAAGGCTCAGCTCGTCAGCGCCTCACACTAACCCGACGCGTCAGCGAGGCAATCCCTGAAGCGTTAGCGTTATACATGGCGAGCGGAATTCTCGCCAACCTGCTGCACCTTACTTATAGCTCCGCACACCCAGATGCACGTCTTCGAAATGCAACGGTTCCACGTTGCGGATCGGGTCTTGCTCAGGCCCGGCATACTCCCAGGCGGCGACGTGGCAGAACTTCTCGTCATCGCGGCGGGCTTCACCATCGGGCATCTGATACTCTTCGCGGAAATGGCCGCCGCACGATTCTTCGCGGGTGAGCGCATCCCGCGCCAGCAGCTCGCCAAACTCCAGAAAGTCTGCAACCCGGCCTGCACGTTCCAGCGCCTGGTTTAGGTCGGCCTCGCCGCCCGGCACATTCACATTCTGCCAGAACTCCTCGCGAATGCCCCGGATTCGGCTAATCGCTCGCTCCATGCTTTCTTTGGTGCGTGCCATGCCGACGTCTTCCCAGAGTGCCTTGCCCAATTCGCGATGATATTCGACGGCTGTCTTCTTGCCCTTTATCGCCAGCAGCTTGCGGATGCGATCACGAATTTCACTTTCGCAACGTTGAAATTCCGGATGACTGGTTGGCAGCACTTCCTTCTTGGCCGAGGCGAAATAGTTGCCAATGGTATAAGGCAGAATGAAATAGCCGTCCGCCAGGCCCTGCATCAATGCACTGGCGCCGAGGCGGTTGGCGCCATGGTCGGAAAAGTTCGCTTCACCGATGACAAAGAGTCCTTCCACATTTGACATCAGGCCGTAATCGACCCAGAGGCCACCCATCGTGTAATGCAAAGCCGGGTAGATGCGCATCGGCTGTTTGTAGCCATCCTCGCCCGTTATTCGTTCGTACATTTCGAAGAGGTTGCCGTAGCGATCCTGCACCGCCGGTAGACCAAGCCGTTCAATTGATTGAGCGAAATCGAGATAAACTCCTCGGCCGCCCGGACCGACGCCCCGGCCTTCATCGCACACCTTTTTCGCCTGGCGTGAAGCAATGTCGCGTGGGGCGAGATTGCCGAAACTCGGATAGATTCGCTCCAGAAAATAGTCTCGGCTTCCTTCCGGGATCTCGCTAGCTCGCTTCTTCAGATCGCCAATATCCTTCGGCACCCAGATTCGGCCATCGTTGCGCAGTGATTCGGACATGAGCGTCAGCTTCGATTGATGATCGCCCGTTACCGGAATACAAGTCGGGTGAATCTGCGTGTAGCAGGGATTGGCGAACGCCGCCCCCTTCTTATAGGCACGATAGGTAGCGGACACGTTACAGCCCGCTGCGTTAGTCGAAAGGTAGAAGGCGTTCGAATAGCCGCCGGTCGCTAACACCACCGCATCGGCGGAAAACGACTCGATTTTCCCAGTTTCCAGATCGCGGATGATTATGCCGCGTGCCCGGTTGTCCACAACTACTAAGTCCAGCATCTCGGTGCGCGGGTGCATGGTCACTCGGCCGGCGCCGATCGCTTTGCTCAGCGCTTGATAGGCGCCGAGCAGCAGTTGCTGACCCGTTTGACCGCGGCAGTAGAAAGTACGCGACACCTGGGCGCCGCCGAAGGAGCGATTAGCCAGTAAGCCGCCATATTCGCGAGCAAAAGGAACACCTTGGGCGACGCATTGATCAATGATGTTGACGCTTTCCTCGGCCAAGCGATAGACGTTGGCCTCGCGGGAGCGGAAATCTCCGCCTTTGATCGTGTCGTAGAAGAGGCGATGGACGCTGTCGCCATCGTTCTGATAATTCTTGGCCGCGTTGATGCCGCCCTGTGCGGCGATCGAGTGAGCCCGGCGAGCGGAATCTTGAAAACAGAAAGAATGCACCTGATAGCCGAGCTCCGAAAGCGTTGCTGCGGCGGAGGCGCCAGCGAGACCAGTGCCAACAACGATGACGGAGAACTTCCGCTTGTTGGCGGGGTTCACCAACTTCGCCTGGAACTTATAATTCGTCCATTTCTCGGCCAACGGCCCGGATGGTATTTTCGCATCGAGTTTCATGGATCGATTTCCTTTCTTGTGAGCCCGACGCGCCAGCAAGGGAGCATTTCTTGCATTCTTCCTTGCTGGCGCGTCGGGCTCTCAAGCATGCCAGCAGGGCAACATTCTCCCTTGCTGGCGCGTCGGGCTCACAAAACAGGCTACCGCGCGTAAACCTGGACCGCCGGGACCCAGTTGGCCCAAACGGCAACGACGATCGCAATATTGCCAAAGGCAACCAAGGCAGCGACGAAGTAGCCGATCGCTTTGATGGTCGGTTGAAACCGTGCCGTGTTCAAGCCAAGCGTTTGCAGGGTACTAGACACGCCATGCGACAGATGGACGAACAAAGCGAGCTGGGCCAGAATGTAGAGCACCGCGATGACCGGTTGTCTAAAACCGGCGACCACCATGGAGTAGACGTCGTGGCGTCCCTGTGCATCGACCAGACTTAAGTAATTGGCTTCGATCTGATTGCCGCTTCCTAATTGAACGGCGTGCGTTGTCGTTATGTAACCAAACGTGTAATGCGCCAGATGAAACAAGACAAAGGCGAGAATCAACAGGCCGGTTGTCAGCATCGTCCGCGAGGCGATGCTGGCTTGGATCGTATTCGAGTACGCATAGCCGATAGGCCGAGCCAGGCGCGAGCGATTCTTCAGCTTGATGGCTAGGAAGATGTGAAGCAAGAAAAATAAGAGCGTTGCAATGCGGCCGACCCAGAGCAATGGGCCCAGGTCTTTCAGAAATTTCGCGTAGCCATTGATGCTCTCTTGCCCGCCAAACAGCTTCAGATTACCGATGAAATGGGCGATAACATAGCCGGTCAACGCCAAGCCCGTAAGGGCAATCAGAATCTTCCCGCCAACCGTTGAATTGGCCAGAGGCCAAAACCAGTCGGCAACACCTTTGCCGGCCGGCATCGTGTGCGTCGTGTATTGTCGCTTGGAAGGCGCCGAACTTGACATTAGCAGGTCTCAAGGCAGCCGAGCACCTTAGGAAGCCGCTCGACGAGGAGATAGAATCGGGCTGATACCTCTATTCTAGGCTGGCGCCTGCCGCGTTCAAGGCATCTCAATTTGGGAAAGTGTCCGGGTTAAAGGGCGCGAAGGGCGGACGCTTCATCGTTGATCGCAAATTCGCGGAGTTTGTCGCCTACCCAGGCCGGAGTCCCTTTCAGGGACTCCGGCCTGGGCTGGCAGAATGAGCCTTTCAGGCTCAGGAAACGAGGGACTAGAGAAGGCGAACTCCTAAATCGGTTGAGAATCGTACTTACCCAATTTCGAATCCCGTTAAGCAGCAACTGCGCGCCGATCCGCCATTGGCAGCTTCACCATTTCGTGAATCTGGCCATAAACCGGACTCGCGGAGAATCGGCCATCCTGCCGTTTGATGAGGACCGGAATTGAACCTTTTGGCCCGAGCGTGAGAGACGCGTTGCGATTAACGCGCGTGCCCGGCATGATCGAAATCCGGAATCGGCGGACAATGGCGGCCACGGCGATCTTCATCAACTGTAAAGCGAAGGGCGCGCCGATGCACATGCGCACCCGCCGCCAAATGGCAGATAGGAATGCGGGCCTGGATTCGATTCCAGCCAGCGGTTCGGCCGAAATTGTTCCGGATCAGGGAAGTCGGCACTCCGATGATGCGAGACATACTCGCTGCCAACAACGCAAGTCCCGGCCGGGATGCGATACGAGCCGAGCACGGTTTCCGTTGTCGATTCGCGCACTAGATAGACGAGGGGCGAGAGGATGCGCAGGCTTTCCTTGATCGTGCGCTCGAGGACTGAACACTGGTTGAGCTGTTCGAGCGAACAATCGTCGGCAGGGGCTTTCTCATCGAGTTCCTCCAGCAATTCGCCACTCACTTCCGGATGTTGCGCAAGAGGAAGAGCGTCCAGGTCATCGCATAAGTCGTGGTGTGATGGGCGGCATTGAACAATGAATGCATTTGCCCCACCACGGCATCTTCGCTCAATTCGCCTGCGTCTTGAGCGCGCAGCAACATGCTGACGAGATCCCCTTCCTCCGCTTCGGCAGGCTTGGCTTGGCGTTTGTGCTGCAACATGTCGCGAATGCGCGCCCGCGTTTCCTCGGCCGCATCGAGCAATTCCGGATAAACGTTCGGCATGTCGTCCAACGGCAGGAAAGACGTAAACAACGTCTGATGATTCAGTTCCACCCAGTGATCGAACGTCGCTTCCACGCGCCAAGCGCTTTCGAGATCATCGAGGCCGAACAAAATGCGGCCCGTCACGTTCATGGCGAGCGTCTTCATATCGCGAACCAGATCACGCACTTGCCCGTCTTTCCAGGAGCTGATGACGCTATCAGTCCAGCTAGCCATGCTCGGGGCGTACGATTCAATGGACGTCTTGCGGAAGGAGGGAAGATACATCCTCCGCGAACGTTGGTGCTCTTCGCCGTTGATGCCGAACAGCCCTTTGCGGAAATCGCGCTGGGCGGTCCCTTTGGAACCCGGATGGCCCGCGCGCATGTAGAACGTTTCTTTATCGTTGAGAAGCGTTCGGTTGTAGTCGGGACCGAAAGCAAACAAGAGCGGCTGCGTCCCTTTCCAAAAGACAGAAAGGTCGCCGCATTGCCGATGCAAAGCCATCAAGCCGCCGACGGTATCGTCCAACATCTCGCGCAATGGCTCTTCGGGCGCGGAGCAGGAGAATGAAGCGATCGGAATGTCTCGGCTCATTGCCATCCCCGCCGGTTGCTTGCACGATTCAAGACAACGGTTACATCGGATGCAATGGCGCTGCGGAATGCTTGAGTTGAGGGGTTTGAGCTCGATAAACACAGAGAGGTGTCGTCATTTTTCGAATTTGACGAATGTGCCGGCTTGGCAGTTTAGATAGTTTCAAGTCGGATGAAGCGTTAAATTATCCGGCCATCGTGCAGCGCAGATGCCACGAGCGCCGCCGCGATGCTTCTTCGTTCCATCTCGTCCAAGTCGTTGCGATTGCGAACGCCGCCGCCGGCGATGAGTTCGATGCCTGGATGTGCGTCTAAGATTTGAGAGCAAAGTTCGAGCGTGTGTACGCCTCGTGCTTCACCGACATCGGCGAGATCGAGAACGATCAGACGGCGTAGACCAAGCTCAAGAGCCGTCTTTGCAATGGAAATCGGGTCAGTTGCGGGCCATCCCTCACCCCGAATGGCTTGCCCATTTTTGAGGTCGAGCGAAAAGATGACGCGATCGGGCCCAAGCAAGCGGATGCACTCTTTCAAACCTTCGGAGCTAGCTAGTGACTCCAGGCCACAAACGATGCCTTCTATGCCCGCATTGGCCAACGCGACCGCATTGGCCGGAAATCGCACGCCGGCATCAACCCATCTGTTGACGGCGAGTTGGCTCAATTTCTCGAAACTCTCCCAGTCAGGCGTTGCACCGGCGATGGCATCGAGATCGGCGAGATAAAGTTCGCGCGGGTGAAACTTTTCAATGAGCGCCCGAGCGACTTCAAACGGTTCGGTGCTCGGCGTCAATTGGCTGGTGATTGGCTGATAATCCTGTCGACGCCCGCCGACACCCCGAACCACCTGGCCGGCTTTGAGATCGATTACAGGGATTATGCGCATGGATGCTCAGACTTTTGCGTTCGCCGCCATTGGCTTTTTGCCAGCGCGCCAAACGGTTCTCAAATTCTCCAATTGGCGCCCGTCGCCGTGTGTACGACTTCAATCTTGGGTCGCATTGGACCGTCCACCATGCGGAAGCTGACGGGAAGGACCGAACTTGTCAGGACATCAGGCTGGCTCACCGTCGATGTTGAGGCGGCGCCCACAATGCCATCATGTATTTGATAGAGTTCCAACTGCCAGGGCTCGCGATCGATGATAAGGACTTCACGACTGTTTACGGAAGCGTAGAACGGGAGCTTTTCCCGAGCCGGGTCGCCGGCGCTGCTGATGATTTCAACGAGAAAGTCCGGGCCGCCGCACCAGTGCGTTCCGCAATCGATTGAGTTGGTTGCTTTCATAAAAAATGCCACATCGGGAATGCGATAGTTTTGCTGCCAACCCTCCACGCGATCGCTGACGTTGACGCCGGGGTTTATTCGGTGACCCGCATTAAGGCCGTAAAGGCTTTGGAATACGAAGCAAAGAAGTTGGACCAGTTCTTGGTGAAGATTGTTGGCGAGCGGCATGGCAACGGTCACACCGTCCCACGATTCGTCATAAGAATCGGTGCCCTGTGTGTGTTTGCCGAGCGGCAGTAGCCCGTTTGGCGAGATGGAGCGATTTGACTTAACGAGAGTTTTGATGGCACTCATTTAGCGATCCATTCTTGCGGAGCCGCAATGATCAAAGCTTTAATGCCTCTAATTTATTCCCTTCCTCACACCTAATCCAGCCGAATCAGCAACCACGCCAACGCCAAAAAGCCTGCCCCGAAGGCGGCTAGGGCGCCGCATGCTCGCGCGACCAGAGCGATCTCTGGCATGGGGTTGAGCAAAAGCTGCGCGTAGGCGTCCAGAGCCCAGGCATGGGGTGTGATGTAGCTAAACTGGCGCATGTTTTCGGGCATCAGGTCGCGCGGCATGAGCGTGCCACTGAGTCCCGCCAACACCAGGACAATCAACGACCCATAGACGGCCACTTGCGACTCCGTCTTGGCAAGGCCAGCGACTAACATCGCTAGGCCCATTGCTGCCCAGGCAGTTGCCGCGACGACGGCCAAGAGCCAAACTGGTTGCGTGCCCCAGGACATCCCGAAAATGGCTCGTCCGGCAGCGAGAAGGAAGATCCCTTGAAACAAGGCGAGCAAATAGCAGGGAATGAATTTGCCGAGCAAGATTTCGCCGCGCGTCAAAGGCGCTGCTCTAAGCCGTACGAGTGTTCCCTGTCGCCGTTCAGCGACAAACAACCAGCCGACGGTGAGCACTAAGAAGAAGGCAAACATCACGGTATAAGAAGGCACCAGGATCTGATAGCGCACAGCGCCCCGTTTGAGCAAGCCGCCAGACTCCTCCGCGTACTCGGTGCGGTTGCCTGTCTTGGCAGTCGTTTCGCGATGTTTGGTCAGGCCGGCCCACGTCTTGGCGTTGAAGTCGTAATTGCTGAAAAGAAGAGCGATCCCGACTTTCCCTTTAGGCCCGAACGTTTCGCCGACTTTATCGAAGGCTTTGCCGATCATCCAGGGAATAATGACGCGGAATAGCGTCACCTGCGCGACCTGCTTAATGATCGATACCGCCGCTTGCTGGGTGGGATCGGGCAAGACGGTTAGACCGATCTTTTCGACGTCGATGCCATTCTCGTAAAGAGGATTCAACGGCGGCGGCTCGGTGTGCGTCAGGAACGAGCAACGATCCATGTCTCGGCTGAAGTGCGGCTCGAAAATCAGCACCGCTGCGCGCTTGCCACTCCGAACCAGTTTTTCCGCTTCAGCCTGCGTGGAGATCATTTCAATACGGATGTCGGCCGTGCTTGCCAGATCGTCAATGACGACTTCGGACCAGCGCTTGGCGGGATAGTCGCGTGGCGCACCCGGTAGTCCCTCATCGAGATTGACCACGGAAATGCGCAGACGACTATCGGGATTCTCGCCGAAGCCCTCGCCGACCGACATGCCCAGCACGCCTACAAAAAGCAAAGGCATCAGCAACAGGATGATGCCGGAGCGCATGTCCCGCAACAGCAGTCGCAAATCTTTGGCGGCAAGTATGAAAATCGGCATGTAGGCTTGTCTCAGCTAATGCTCGTGAAACGCATGGAGTTAACGAAACTCAATCCCGCAGATCCGTCGCGGTCAGGTGCAAAAACACTTGTTCCAAGGTTGGCTCGTTCGTTCGCCAGTCGATCAATTCCACATCGTTGTCCTTTAGGGCGTTAATCAACTGTACAGCCATCCCATTGACGTCTCGACAGGCAATTTCGATCTCATTGCCGGAGGTGGATGCAATTCGCGCTCCAGCGATTGCCGACGCGCTGCTTACAACTGCTGAGAAATTACCGTTTATCTTGAGGCGAATCGAACCCTCGACCGTGTGAAGCAGGGATGAAACCGTATCGCAGGCAATAATTTGGCCACGATCGAGAATGGCGATGCGGGGGCAGAGGGCTTGGACTTCTTCCATGTAATGGCTGGTGTAGATGATTGTCGTTCCCTGCTTGTTCAAATTGCGCACGCGTTCGAAGATGTGATTGCGCGACTGCGGATCGACGCCGGTAGTCGGTTCATCGAGCAAGAGCAAGCGCGGTCGATGAACGATGGCGACACCGAGATTCAACCGTCGCTTCATGCCGCCCGAAAACGTGGATGCCCGTTGATCGGCCCGTTCTTGAAGCCCGATGAACTCTAAAACCTCGTTGATGCGTCCAGTCAGATCACTGCCGCGCAAGCCATACAGCCTGCCGAAGAACCGGAGATTCTCACGAGCGGTCAATTCGCCATAAAGCGACAAGTCCTGAGTGCCAAAACCGATGATTTGTCGAGCTGACAAGTCGGTGCGGTCAAATGGTTTGCCATCGAGAAATACTCCGCCGGAATTGGATGCGCTCAAGCCCGCCACTATCGAAAGAAGGGTCGTTTTCCCGGCGCCATTGGGACCCAATAAGCCGAAGAGTTCGCCTGAAGCGACAGAGAAAGAGACACCACGCAATGCCTCGAAAGACTTAAAGTTCTTACGAACCTGGCGAATATCGAGAAAGGGGGAAAGCATGAAGCCTATCTTATGCCGTCGCCGGAGCAGCGACATATAACACGGGGGCAATTCAAAAATGGAAACCGAAAAGCAACGACACATTCCCTTCCACTTCCCGGTTGTCTTCGAGCCTGAAAGGCTCGTTCAGTCAGCCCAGGTTGAAGTCCCTGAAAGGGACGAAGGCCTGGGTTTCGCCGACGGAAATGGAGGTCCGGGTTAAGCGCAGCGACCACGCCCTCGGTCCTGAAAGGACCGTTCTGTCAGCCCAGGCCGGAGTTCCCGAAGGGAACGGAGGCCTGGGTTAAGGGGAACAACGCATTGTCTTCGAGCCTGAAAGGCTCGTTCAGTCAGCCCAGGTCGAAGTCCCTGAAAGGGACGAAGGCCTGGGGTGACTTCAACCTTAAATGGGCCGTTGATCAATCCCAAACGTAACGCTCATCCCATTTCATTTCATAGCGGCGCAACCATTCCCGAAACTCGTCTTGGAACGAATGCTTGGCGTGGTGTTCGAGTTGGCGTCCGATGTAATCGCGCACCGATTCGACGGACGATTGGCTGACCGAGAACGCTCCATAGCCCGCCTGCCAATTAAACGGGATCTGAATTTTACGCGATTGATTGATCCATAATGATGAAGTCGATTTGATCTTGCCGATGGCCGATGCCACAGAGATTGTTCGACCGAGTTGAAACAAAATGTGAACATGGTCGGCAGTGCCTCCGACGATAATAGATTGACAGCCAAGATTGTTTGCCGAACCACCGAGCACATTGAATAGCTCATCGCGCCAAGTCTCTGCCAGGAGTGGTTCGCGGTTCCTGGTGGAGAAAATCACGTGTATGTAGACTTTGGCTAGTGACTGCGACATGTCAACGCCTCCACCCGTTGCGACAGGACCAGGATCTACGCTGTTAGCAGAATATGTTTTTTTGATGCAAATTGAACGAACGGCCCTTACAGGGCCGATAGGGCGTGGAACTGTTTACCCAGGCCTTCGTCCCTTTCAGGGACTTTGGCCTGGGCTGGCAGAATGAGCCTTTCAGGCTCGAAGAGGGATCAAGGTTCCTTCTTCTTGTCTTTGTCCCTTTCAGGGACTCCGGCCTGGGCTGACTGAACAAGCCTTTCAGGCCCGATCAAATAAATCACTTAACTTGTGCCTCACGCATAGGTGACACTTGTCCCAGGCCGCCTGCACTCCTATAAATAGTAGTGAGCCTGTACTCTTTCGCTTTTGTACGGGAAAAGGCGGCTATCGATGACGCTGCTAAGCCGGAAAACCGATTACGCGCTGCTTATCCTTTGCTACTTGCACCAGCATGCGGATGGCGGATGTGCACGCACGATTGCCGAAAGTTACGGCCTAAGCCGGGGTTTTGTCGCGAACATCTTGAAAGAGCTCTGCCAGAAAGGCTTCGTCATCAGCCAGCGCGGCGTGAACGGCGGCTACTTTATGCAGCGGTCAGCTACCAAAATCACGCTGGCGGAGTTGCTGGAAAAGCTGGAAGACGGTTTCCAACTAGCGAACTGCAACAGCCATACTCACGCCGAGGGCGGCGACGACGAGTGCGCGATCTTGCGTGTCTGCCCGATCCGTGGCCCGATCGCCCTGCTGCACAACCGGATTTTGGAAACGCTGCGAGGATTGCCCATCGCAGACCTTTTCGGTCAAAACGATGCGGGCACTCGATTTCAGCCGGTGCTTGCGACATTGAATCTGCCACTGGCTGCTCATTCAGTTTGAATTCGAATAGTTAGTTGTCGAAGATGGAGTCGATCATGCTTAAGTTGCCGGTTTATATGGATAACAATGCCACCACTCGGACCGATCCGCGAGTTGTGGAAACGATGCTGCCTTACTTCACCGAGAAATATGGGAATTCGGCCAGCCGTAATCATGCCTATGGATGGGAATCCGAGGCCGCCGTCGAAGAAGCGCGCGAACAGATTGCCACGCTTATTGGCGCCACAGGGAAGGAAGTCATTTTCACCAGCGGCGCTACCGAGAGCAACAACTTAGCTCTCAAAGGCGCTGCAGCGATGTATAAGAAAAAGGGCAACCACCTTATTACGCAGGCGACCGAACATAAAGCGGTGATCGATCCGTGCAAACGCCTCGAACGAGAAGGCTTTGAGGTTACCGTTTTGCCCGTCGATCGCGATGGCCGGGTGACGGCCGAGCAGGTCCGCGCGGCGATGACCGATAAGACGATCCTTGTAAGCATCATGTCCGCCAATAACGAAATCGGCACCATCCAGCCGATCAAGGAAATCGGCGCGGTTTGCAAGGAAAAAGGAATCCTCTTTCATACGGATGCTGTCCAATCAGTAGGGAAGGTTCCGATCGATGTCGAGGAGATGGGCATCGACCTATTGAGCACGACCGCCCATAAACTCTACGGGCCGAAAGGGATCGGCGCTCTCTATGTGCGTAAAAAAGGGCCGCGAGTACGACTCGAGCCGATCATCGATGGCGGCGGCCACGAACGAGGGATGCGCTCCGGTACGCTGCCGGTGCCCTTCATAGTCGGCTTCGGCGCTGCTTGCGACATTGCCCGCAAAGAAATGGCTCAGGAGAGCCAAAAGACGCTCCGCTTGCGCGAACGCTTGCGACGGGGCATCATGGAGAAACTGCCCGAAACCTACTTAAACGGCCATCCGACCGAGCGCCTGCCGGGCAACGCGAACATCAGCTTTGCCTATGTGGAAGGCGAAGGGCTGATGATGGGGATCAAAGATGTGGCCGTCTCTTCGGGATCGGCCTGCACCAGCGCAAGTCTTGAGCCGAGCTACGTGTTGCGAGCATTAGGGGTCGGCGATGAACTGGCCCATTCCAGCATCCGCTTCGGCATCGGCCGATTCACGACTCAGGAGGAAGTCGATTTTGTAATCGATCTGGTGGTCGATGAAGTGAAGCGCCTCCGCGAGATGAGCCCCCTCTATGAAATGGCCCAGGCGGGCGTAGATTTGAAGTCGGTGCAGTGGGCGGCGCATTAGAACAGGATCATGCAATTGTAATGTCGCCCTAAAGCGCCCGAATAATTGAGTGCAGGTTACTTTTGGAAGGTGAGACTATCATGCCATACAGCAACGCGATTCTCGATCATTACAGCAACCCGCGCAATGTGGGAAGCTTTAGCCAAAACGATTCCGACGTCGGCACGGGCCTGGTCGTGCGCCGGAGTGCGGCGACGTGATGAAGCTGCAAATCCGCGTCAATCCCCTCACGGGCACGATTGAAGACGCCAAGTTCAAAACGTTCGGTTGCGGCAGCGCCATCGCTTCAAGTAGCTTGGCGACCGAATGGCTAAAGGGCAAAACCGTGAACGAGGCGTTGGAGATCCGGAACACGCAGATCGTTGAAGAGCTGGCGCTTCCGCCCGTCAAAGTCCATTGTTCGGTGCTTGCGGAAGATGCCATCAAAGCAGCCATCAAGAACTACAACGAGAAGCAGGAAAAGGTCGAGAGCAGTCAATTGGAGGCGGTTGCCGTCTAGGCGGCGATCGAGCGATCGTTGCCGACTTGTTTTTAGACAACCATTAACCGAGTGGGAGATTCGAATATGTCAACAGCCGTAATGGAACCCGTTGAACTTGGCGTCAAAAACGAAACAAAGCCCTCGGCGCCGGCCTTGACGGTCACTGAAAAAGCCGCCGCCGAAGTGCGGCGCATCGCCTCCGAGCAACAAGCGGCGGGCGTTGCCGAGAAGCTTTATCTGCGCGTTCGCGTGGTCGGCGGAGGCTGCTCCGGCTTCCAGCACAAGCTCGATCTCGACCCGGCCGTGAACCCGAAGCTCGACGAAACGTTCGAGATGCATGGCGTCGATGTTGTCATCGATAAGCGCAGCCTGCTTTATCTTGGCGGCGTAACCGTCGATTTCCACGACGACCTGAACAAGCGCGGCTTCAGCATCACTAACCCTTCCGCCAAGGGCACTTGCGGTTGCGGTAGCTCGTTCTCGATGTAAACCAATGGCTGGTGTTGGCTTCGACAGTGTGCAAAGCCAACACCGGCGGGAATTCGGTCATGGATCATTTCGAGCGCCTTGGCCTGCCGAGGCGTTTTTCCATCGAAAAGGCCGAGTTGGAACGGCAATACCTTGCGCGTAGCCGGGCCGTTCACCCCGATTTTTTCCAAGCAGCCGGCGATCTCGAACAGCGAGCCAGTTTGGATTCGTCGGCCGGGCTGAATGAAGCTTACAGCGCTTTGAGCGATCCTTTTCGGCGGGCAGACTATCTCTTGCAATTGGAAGGCGGGCCGACCGCTGCGGAAATGAAAAGCATGCCCGCTGTCTTTCTCGAAGAAATGCTCGAACTTCGGATGGAAATTGAAGAGATTAAGCAGGAGCGCGACACGGATCGGTTCGAAGACTTAGCGAAACGTCTTGCGGCCCAGCAATCGGGCCTATTGGCCGAGATCGAAAAGCAGTACAAATCGGAAATGTCGGATCGTCAAAGCAGGCTTCGGGAAATAAGACAACTTCTCAACGCGACGAAATACGTGCAGGGCCTGATACGGGACCTGCACGCCGATTGAAAAAGGGCGCTTAGCTCAGTTGGTAGAGCGTTCGCCTTACACGCGAATGGTCGCAGGTTCGAGTCCTGCAGCGCCCAATTCTTGAGTATCTACAGGACGATAATCATGAAGACCTCGATCGACCGATCGTTATCGATCCGACAGCAGGACTGGCGGTCAATGAGGCGGATTACTTGCTTACGGTAATTGTTGGCCCATCCGCTTATTGGGCCTCTGCGAACTGGAACTGGAAACGAGATCAAAAGGATCGAAAACTGATCACACTCACGATGAGTGATTCGGATGGCGCCGTCGCGGCCGACTTCGTTCCGGAGGAATTGACCCGTCCCTACCATCTCTACTCACGGCTCAATCGGATATGGGGAGAACTGCTTCAGGTCCGGGTAGACAAGCAGCTCGAACGGGTGGACAAAGCCATTGGGCCACGAACTGTTGAGGCTTGATCGTGATTCAGAATTGGAGATAATTTCAATGACTTTCGATCAACTCGTCGCTGAGGCGCGGGCGTTTCCTCGGACTGATCGAATCCGATTTGTAGAAACGCTTACGCGCGAGCTTGCCAAAGAGGATGAGATTCTCGGTATGTGCAAGGATGCGCCAGAAATTCCGATGTGGTCGCCGATATAGGCCTTCGAGACTGCGGAAGCTCTTGAACGACTAATTCACCAAAATATAGACTAAACGAGAAATGCAGTTTCGTTGCGATGTGCAAAAAGTTTTCAATACAGGGTGATTCATGTCGTTGCAAGAAGTCGTCGATTTGGCTCGATCCCTTCCCCGCCCGCAACAGTTTCTGCTGATCGAACAATTGCGGCGCGATCCGTGCGAACCGAGCGAAGATTTACTCAAATTGATCCCCAAAGATTTTGTCGCGGAGTTTTGGCATGCGGATGCAGTAGCGGGCACGAAAGATAATCTGGTGAAAGTCATGGAGCAGATGAAAAAAGGCCACGAATGAGCCGCGTCCGTTTCACATATCTCGATCGCTACGCATCTGGCCATCCCGCTGACTTGAAGCCGTATCTACCGTTAAAACTTAGAAGCAGTGTGGCTGAGCAAGACGTGGTAGCGCTTGTAGACTCCGGTGCAGGGATAAGCATGATGCCCTACTCGGTTGGCCTCCAACTCGGAGGAGACTGGAATGCTCTGGCCCATTCCATGCCCGTGCGAGGGGGTGCCGGGCCGGTCTCAGGAAAATTGTTCAGCGCTGAAGGCATCGTTGCAGGCTTACCGGCGGTCTCGCTTATCTTTTCGTGGGTAGCGACCGACGATTGGCCAATGATTCTTGGCCAAATAAACTTCTTTCACGAGTTCGACATTTTGTTTTCCCGGTCGAAATCATTCTTCGAATTGACCCCGCGCGCATAAACAACCATGACCTCCTCCGTCGTCGGCATTGATCTCGGCACCACCTACAGCCTCGCCGCCTACATGCGGGATGGCAAGCCGGCCGTCATGCGCGATGAGCAAGGCGTCGCCCTGGTGCCCAGCGTCATCTGTTTTCATGAAGATGGCGCTGTACTTGTAGGCAGTGCCGCACGCGAGCGGGCGCTTTCCGATCCCGACCACACCATATTCAGCATCAAGCGCCTGATGGGCCGAACGCTTGCGGATCTGCAAAAAGACTTGGAGCTTATCCCGCATCAAATCATCGAACGCGAAGTGGCGCCCGGCCGTAAAGTGCTGCTCGTGGAGTTGGCCGGCAAGCAATATACTCCCGAAGAACTTTCGTCGATGATTTTGCGTGAAGTCCGCAAGCGGGCTGGCGATCCGACGAAAGCCGTTATCACTGTCCCGGCCTATTTCGACGATAGCCAACGCCAAGCCACCCGAGATGCCGGCCGAATCGCCGGCCTTGATGTGCTGCGAATTATCAACGAGCCCACGGCGGCGGCCCTTGCGTATGGACTTGACCGCCGGGAAACCGGAAATGTCGCCGTCTACGATCTTGGAGGCGGCACCTTCGATTGCTCGATTTTGACCTTAGCAGATGGCGTATTCAAGGTCTTAGCCACCAATGGCGACACTCACCTGGGAGGCGATGACTTCGACCGAGCCTTGATGGAGATCATGGCACGCGAGATCGGCTTTGACCTGCGAGCGCG
Source organism: uncultured Planctomycetota bacterium (assembly GCA_963718635.1). GTDB lineage: Bacteria > Planctomycetota > Planctomycetia > Gemmatales > Gemmataceae > JAIOQJ01. The sequence goes on from OY970367.1 coordinate 3,233,595, forward strand.
CGACGCCCAAGTGCTGCAACATTTGCGCGATGCGGCCGAGAAAACGAAAATTGCCCTCTCAAGTGCCGATGCCTACGAGACTTCCGTGCAATTGCCGGAACGCCAAATCGATTATCGCCGGACATTTTCTCGGGCGGAGTTGGAAGCGATCTTGGAGCCGTTCGTCTCCCGTTCGCTGGAAAAATGCCGTTCCGCCTTGAAGGATGCCGACTTGAGGCGCGACCAGATCAATGAAGTCGTTCTTGTCGGAGGCTCGACTCGGATCCCTTACGTCCGCAAGCGAGTAGGAGAATTCTTCGGCCGTCGGCCTCACACCGAGCTTAACCCGGATGAAGTGGTGGCGCTCGGCGCCGCCATTCAAGCCGACATTCTGGCTGGCGGCCAACGTGGGCTGCTGTTGCTCGATGTGGTGCCCCTGTCTCTCGGCATCGAAACGCTGGGCGGCGTGGTGGACAAACTCATCCATCGCAATTCGACCGTGCCGGCGCGGGCGACCACCCGCTATACGACCTTTGTCGATAACCAGACGGCGATCAACATCAATATCTTCCAGGGCGAGCGCGAATTAACCAAAGACTGCCGCTCGTTGGGACAGTTCAAGTTAGCCGGCATCCCACCCATGCCGGCTCAGATGGCTCAAGTCGATATAACATTCCTTGTCGATGCCAACGGCCTACTCACGGTGTCCGCCAAGGAGCAACGCAGCGGCCAGCAGGCTTCCGTGACGATTCAGCCAAGCCACGGGCTCTCGCAGGACGAAGTTGAGCAATTGGTTCTCGACAGTGTGGAACACGCCCACGATGATTTCACCACTCGGCGATTCATCGAGTTGAAAAACAAGGCGGATGCCGACCTTCGCCATGCGGATAAAGCCCTTGCTCAAGCCGGAGATCAGTTGTCACCGCAGCAGAAGAGCGCCATTGAAGCGGCCCGCGCCGATTTGCTTGCGGCAATGGCGGGCTCTGATGTTGATCGGCTGCATCAATCGGCAACGGCCTTCGGCAATGCGACGTTGACGCTTGCCGAGTTGATGATGAACGCGGTCGTGAATGCCACACTGCGAGGCCAAGATTCCGAACGCATGAGCGATATCTAAGTGTCTCGCCGGTGCTGTCCGATTTGAATTGCAATTAGCAACGGCGCATGAAAGCGTCGAAAGGTTTGTTCATCGTGGGGATTAACTGGAACGACTTTCGCGAAATCGGCGAGATGCTTTTCGAGCGCTACGACACGCTTAATCCATTGAAGGTGCGTTTCGTTGATATGCACAAATGGATTCTCGATCTCGAAAACTTTGAGGGCAAGCCAAACGAATCGAGCGAGAAACAACTCGAAGCGATTCAGATGGCCTGGTACGAGGAATGGAAAGAAGTCTACGGCGACGAATGACCATGAACGTTGCCTTTCCTGCCATCGCGCTGTTACGATAACTGCCAGACCCTCCTTCGGATGTTTATGCGCGATTCCGCTTTGCCGCTCAAACATCTCTCTTCTCGATTTCGGAGTGCATTTTTCATGTATCGATCGCATTATCGGTTTTGCATCCTCTGCGGCTTATTGGCAGTGCTCGCTGCCTGGTTGATACTTGGCAACGTGCCCGCTTCGAATGCTCAGTCGAAACCAGTCAGTTTCATTAACGATGTCGCCCCGATCTTCAAGGAAAACTGCTTCGCCTGTCACGATGCAAAGAAGCGGGCCGGCAAATTCGAAATGACGACGTTCGATAAACTGGTGGACGATGAACACGTAGTCCCTGGTAAATCGGCCGACAGCGAACTTTACACCCTGATCGCCAGTACCGGCGATAAGCGCATGCCGCCCAAGAAGGACAATCTGGCGCCGTTGACTAAACAACAGGCAGAGACGGTAAAGCAGTGGATCGACCAGGCGCGAAGATCGATGGCGGCATCGACCCGAAAGCTGACCTGGTGAAGGAACTGCGCGTTCGCTGGAAGTCTCCCGGGCCGCCGACCGCGTATAAATATCCCGTCATCGTGAACGCACTTGCCTTCACACCCGATAACAAGCAACTCGTCGTCGGTGGGCACCATGAACTAACGCTCTGGAATATAGCGGATGGCAGGCTTCTCAAGCGGATTTACACCCGGGCCGAGCGAGCGTATGCAATAGCCTTCCTGCCCGACGGCAAGCTCGTTGTCGCCGGTGGTCGCCCCGGTCAAGAGGGCGACGTACGTGTCTTTGATATCAGTCCAAGCGGTAAGGCCGAAAATGGGGTCGACATTCTAGACGGCGTGAACGATCCGAAAGTGATGCTTAAACAGCTTCTCGACGTCGATGATTCAGTCCTTTGCCTGGCTGTATCCGCCGATGGCAAAAAGCTCGCTACCGGCGGCTGCGATCGCGTAGTGCGCGTTTGGGATCTGTCGTCGGGCATAGGAAGTGCGAAACTCGAACAAAGCATCGAGAACCATGCCGACTGGGTCCTTGGCATTGCCTTTTCCGCCGACGGTAAACGACTCCTGACCTGCAGCCGTGATAAGACAGCCAAAGTGTGGGATCTCTCGGCCAAAGAGTCGGTTCTGACATTCCCGGAACACCAGAATGCCGTGTTCGGCGTCGGCGTCAGTGCTGACGGCAAAACGGGTTTTTCCGCCGGGCTCGATAAACAAGTGCGCTCGTGGAACGCAACCGGCGATGGCAAACAAATCAAAGTCATCGGTGGCCACAATGACGATATTCTCAAATTAGTGTTTCATCCGAAGCTGCCGATTTTTGTGACCACCTCAGCCGACAAGACGGTCAAAGTCTGGGATACCGGCACAAGCGCCAGCACGAAAACTCTCACCGGCCTGAACGATCATGTGTTCTCAGCCGCGATCAGTCCCGACGGCACGATGGTCGCTGCCGGCGCGTATGATGGCGAAGTGAGAGTTTGGAAAATCGCCGATGCATCGGTCATCAAGGCCTTCAATGCCTCGCCTGGCTACGTCCCGCCCGTTGCTTTGAAAAAGTGAGTAGCGGAACTCGTCAGAGTTCTGCTGAGCCCGAGTCGCGTAGCGGAACTCGTCAGAGTTCCGGTGAACCCGAGTCGCGTAGCGGAACTCGTCAGAGTTCCGGTGAATCGGAATTCAAACGAGCTCCGCTCAAATCCAACAGTGCTCCATAGGAGTTTCTAATGTCTCGTCTCCGAACTTTGAGCGTGATAGCCGGAGTTTTCTTGATGCCATTTGACACTTTTTCTGCCGAGATCATCTATCCCGATGCGAAGCGAGTCGAGCAGGTTGACACCTATCACGGCACCAAGGTCGCCGACCCTTATCGATGGCTGGAAGACGATGTTCGCAAATCCTCAGAAGTTCAAGAATGGGTGGCGGCCGAAAACAAAATCACCAACGCCTATTTGCGTGCCATCCCGGAGTGCACAGGAATCCAAAAGCGCTTGACGGAACTTTGGAACTACGAAAAGTTCACGGCGCCTACCAAAGCCGGCACGCGTTATTTCTACCGCAAGAACGATGGTCTGCAAAACCAGGCCGTTCTGTATGTGATGGATGCGTTGAACAGTGAACCTCGTGTTCTACTCGATCCCAATACGTGGAGCAAAGATGGCACGGTTGCTCTAGGCGGCACATCGCCAAGCCCCGATGGCAAATACCTCGCCTATGGCGTATCCGAAGCGGGATCGGACTGGGAAAGTTGGAAAGTCGTAGATGTTACGAGCGGCAAAGTCCTCGGTGATGATCTCAAATGGATCAAGTTCAGCGGCGCCTCCTGGACGGCGGACGGACGAGGCTTCTTCTACAGCCGTTACCCGGAGCCGAAGAAGGGCGAAACTTTCATTTCGCTGAACAAGAATCAGCAGCTTTGCTACCATCGCATCGGCACGTTGCAGAGTGATGACGTCCTCGTCTACAAGCGCCCGATCAGCCCGAATGGGGCTTCTCGGGAACCGTGACCGATGATGGACGCTATCTTGTCATATCCACTTGGAAGGGCACCGATCACCGTAATCGGATCAGCTATCGCGACCTGGCCGAACCGTATGGCATGATCGTCGATCTCATTGATGGCTTCGAAAACGATTATACCTTCATCGATAACGACGGTCCTCTCTTTTATTTCCGCACCGATTTAGAAGCGCCCAACGGTCGGCTCGTCTCCATCGATATCTCCAAGCCTTACAATGCCGATCCCAAAGAAATTGTGCCCGAAGCAAAAGAGGCGCTCGTCAGCGCTAACATCGTCGGCAATCAATTGGTTGCCGACTATCTGAAAGATGCGCGTAGCCAAGTTAAACTGTTCAGCACCTCTGGCGAATACGTTCGCGACATTGAATTTCCTGGTATCGGCACGGCCTCCGGCTTCGGCGGCAAGCGCACTGATACCGAAACCTTCTATCTATTTTCGAGTTATAACCGCCCTGCCGCAATCTGTCGATTTGACATGCTTACGGGTAAGAGCACTATCTTTCGCCAGTCAAAGGTTCAATTTGATCCAAGCCTGTATGAGGTGACGCAGGTCTTCGTGCCGAGCAAGGATGGCACGAAAGTGCCTATGTTCATCGTCCACAAGAAGGACATCAAGCTCGACGGCAACAACCCGACGATTCTTTATGGCTACGGCGGCTTCAATATCTCTTTGACGCCGGCTTTCTCCATCGGCATCGCTGCCTGGCTCGAAATGGGTGGCGTCTATGTGGTTGCCAACCTGCGCGGCGGCGGCGAGTACGGCAAAGCCTGGCACAAGGCAGGCACTAAACTGCACAAGCAAAATGTCTTTGATGATTTCATCGCTGCGGCGGAATATCTCATTAAGGAGAAATATACTTCGACGCCCAAATTAGCCATCAAAGGGGGCAGCAACGGCGGGCTGCTTGTCGGCGCGGCTATGACGCAAAGGCCCGATTTATTTGGCGCCTGCCTGCCCCATGTTGGCGTGATGGATATGTTGCGGTTTCATTATTTTACGGCAGGCCGTTATTGGGTCGACGACTACGGCTCGGCTGACAACCCCGACGAGTTCAAAGCCCTCCATGCCTATTCCCCTTACCACAACATTAAACCTGGCGTGAAGTACCCGCCGACGCTGGTCATCACGGCTGACACCGATGACCGGGTCGTGCCCGGCCATAGTTTCAAATTCACCGCCATGCTTCAAGCGTGCCAAGCAAAAGATGGCCCGCCGATTCTCGCACGAATCGAGACCCGCGCTGGTCACGGCGCCGGCAAGCCCACCGCCAAGATGATCGAAGAGCTGGCCGACGAGTACGCGTTTCTCGTCAAGAATTTGCAGGTTAAGTTGAAAAGCCAGTGAAACGCAACATCTGGGAAACACGAATCTCACAAAACCTGTCACAAGCCTGAAGCGCCAGCGAAGAACTCTTCGCCAGCGCTTCAGACTTGTTGTTCCCTTCAAAACGCAGACTACAAGCCTGAAGCGCCACCGAAGAGCGAAATAACCTTCAAGTGCCTTTCTTGCATACGCGTCAGGCGGGATACTCGCCTGTGAACATATTATTTGCTTGCCGTATCGACTTGTATTCCGCTCTTGCGCAGTTCGTCGATCGCGGCTTTCGAGATCGCTGTTTCACGAAAGTCGACATGCTTCAGAGCCCGAAAGCCCTTCAAAATTGGAACGACCTCGTCACTTAGAGACGGGCAGTTTCTCAGGTCGATCTCTTCGAGAACGCGCAACGCCGACAGCTTGCCAAGACCCACGCTCGTGACCGTCGTGCCGCCCAGATCAAGGCTCAAAAGCGAGGTCAACTTAGCGGCCTCTGCAAGGCCGGCATCATCGACTTTCGTTGCATGCAACTTCAAAGCCCGCAATTTAGTGCAATTAGCTAAGTCGTTCAAAGTTCGGCCAGTCACCGCTGTTCGATTCAGGTTAAGTGAACGAAGCTCGGCCAAGTCCTTAAGTCGTGGCATGCCGGCATCGCCCACTTTGGTGAAGCTGAGATCGAGGGTTTCAAGCTCTTTCAAGGACGACACCGAATCCAGGCCACGATCGCTTACAGCGGTGTTGCGCAGTCGCAGTTCGATAAGCGTGCCAAGGCCGCGTACGACAGAAAGCCCCGCATCGGTGACGCCGGTATCATCGAGTCTTAGTCGTTCAATAGATGGCATTTCGCGCAAAAAACCGAGTCCGGCATCGCCGAATGACAGCCCCCGGAGATCCACGGTTTTCAGGCCCTTTAGCGATGCGAGCGCTTGAAGCCCTCGGGCGCCGCCGCCGTAACCGTGAATAATCAAAGTCTCAAGTTGTTTCATCTCCTTTAAGCACGCAATTCCTCGGTCGCTTACTAAGCCGGCGTTGCCCAGGTTGAGAACCGTCAAGTTGATCAATGGCCTTAAAAACTCCATTTTCCGATTGGTCATGGCTGTGCTGTCGAGGTTCAGAATCTTGAGATTTGTCATTTTCGACAGGACGGCAAACGCCGCCAGATCTTCAATCGGAAGGCGGAATAGAATGGTTTCCAAACTGCCAAGCGGCGCCAAAAGCGCCAATTGACGGCCAGTTAAAACCGTGTCGGGCGAGAGAATCAGCTTTTGGAGTTTGGTCATACGATGAAGAGAAACCACGCAATCGCCCGTGACATTTGTGCCGCGCAGATCGAGTTCTTCCAATCCACTGAGATTTGCCAGGTAAGCGATGCCCGCATTGGAGATGGCCGGGCAATCGACCAGTCGCAGCGTCTGTAGTGTCGTCACAGGCGCAGTTCGGCGAGGTCGCGATCGGCCAACTTGCTGCCATTGACCTCAATGCTGATGATCGGCTTTCGCTCCGCCTCGTCATCGCGCTTGATCTTCGCGTTCCATTTTTGAATCAACGCATCGGCATTTGGTGGAGGAAGTTGGTCAATGGGAGTAGGCAGCCGAGCGGCTACGGGCGCTGGCTCATCCGGAAGTTTGGTCGTGGCAATCTCTAATTTGAAGTTAGGGCGAAAATGCGCAATCTCCCAGAGCGAACGAAGGGCGCAAAGCGCTTCCAAGCCCGCGTCGTCAACGATCGTCTCCTTCAGATCAAGTTGAGCCAAGTTTGCAAGTGCGGCTAATTCACATAGACCTGCATTCGTGATTGCCGTGTCGGCGAGTGACAGTTCGCGAAGCGATGAAAACTCTTGAAGCATCGCCAACCCTTTGTCGGTGACATCGGTGCGCGATAGAGTCAGGTATTTGAGTTTCGTCAGAGGCAGCAAATTCTTCAGGCCGGCATCGCCGACGCGGACGCCTTCCAAATTCAGATCTTCCAAGTTGGTCAAGTTGGCGATGGCTCGCAGATCGTAATCGGTGATTGGCGCATCGGAAATTTTGAGTTCGCGTAATGCCGTGAATTCGCCAATTTTCTGCACAACGCTGCCATTGACCCACGGCCCTGAAACGGAAAGCAGCGCAAGACGCGGCAGACCTTCCAGATGCAGCAGGCCGTTGGCCGTTAGCTTGCTCCGGCCGCGCAGTACAACTTGCGATACGTTTGGCAGCCTACCCAGTTGTTCCAAGTCTTCGTCCGTGAACGTGGCTGCATCAAAGAACAACGCCTGCCGCGAGCCATCCGCCAGCGTATTCAAGGCTACGCCGCGTTTGAGCAGTTCGGCTTCAGCGGCTTCGCCTTCGCGCTGCGCTTGCGCTAGAGCAGGCGTCTGCCGTAGAGATTTAGCCGCATCAAAGTTGCGCTTTGCTTGGTTGAAAGTGATGCTGCCATCGCTCAGCCCGCTTACTTGCGCGGCTTTGCCGGATAACACGGCGTTGACTTGGAAGCGATAGTGCGGCTTCCCCGCCACATCCCATTCGACGAACAGGGCATCGGATTCATCGACATGCACCTTATCGACAGACTGGGTTGCTTTCAAAAGCCCCTTCTTGATCAAGGGCAGATCAGCCCGGCCAGGCTTAATCGTAAGCGAGTAGCCGTCGGGCCCAAAGAGCGAAAAGGCCAGTGTCGCATCTTGATGGATGATCGGATTAATAGGTGCATCGATCAGGGCGAAGAAGCCATACGCGCGCAGATCGAACGGCGCCAGCTTGATGCGAGGTTCTTCTTTCTGAGGTGCAGGTGCTTCGAGTCTCGGCGCAGACTTTTCCTTCGGCTCTGGCATCTCCAACACAATGGTTTTATCCGGCCCGGGATCCTTCCCGCACCCTAGCAAACCGAAGCTCAGAAAAGTAGAAAAAATCAAACGCTTCATGAGAGACTTACCTCTTGCGCCTGCGCGGTCTCAAGTATAAAGCTTATTTCGGCGTGCCCAAATGCTTCTGAAAATGCCCTGCTATTCTCGTCCATAGTTTTTCTGTAACCACGGGATCGGGAACCATGTGAGTCAGACTTGGCAAGGGCAGCACTTCAAACTCTTTGCCGGCCCGAAATAAGGCATCGGTCAATTTCAACGTGTGGCGGAAATAGACATTGTCGTCCGCGGTGCCATGCACCAGCAACAACGGCCTTGTCAGCTTATCCGCCATTTTAACGAGGTTTGCATCGTCGTAAACTTTCTGACTTTCAGGAAGTAATCCTAAATATCGTTCGGTGTAGTGCGTGTCGTAATCTTCCCAGTCGGTAACCGGCGCCCCGGCGACAGCCGCTTTGAAAATGTCAGGGCGTTTCAGCACAGCGAGAGCCGACATGTAACCGCCGAACGACCAGCCGACGATGCCGACGCGATCCATATCCATTTCCGGATGCTTCTCGCCCAATAGTTTCAAACCTTTGATCTGATCTTCCAACGGCACCGAATCGAACTTCTGATAGATCGCCCGCTCCCAATCGCGACCCCGGCCCGGCGTGCCGCGATTGTCGACGGCCACGATGATGAACCCTTGATCGGCCAGCCATTGCATGAGCAGCCACGGCTTCATTTGTTGCGTGACAGTCAGGTGCTTCGGGCCGCCGTAGACATCGACAATGACGGGGTATTTCTTCGTCGGGTCGAAGTTGCGCGGGTGGATAATGGCGGTGAAATATCCAGATGCTTCGAATGGCTTCGTGCTTTCGTCCCCCAGCAACTTTATTAGAGTATTTGGAGTGAAATTAGGTTCGACCGCAATAGACGGCAATTGGCCAACTTCATTCGGTTCCGCATCTACCGTGCTTCCCGTCTTAATAATGCTTACTCTTGGCATTTCACTGAGGCTAGAATGCGTTGCCACCACATGTGAATGGTCCGGAGTGCATGTAACATCGCTTATGTCAAGATTTGATCCGATTAATGTGACTACGACACCTTCAGGTCGTCGCTTGAGGTGCTTGACATCCACGATTCTTCGAGAAGGATTCGCGTAAGTTCGGAAAATAACGCGATTTGCGGCATCATTTACACCTACGATTTCCGCAAGTTCTAGGCCTCCAGTGAAGAAAGTGTTGTACTCCAGTTTTCCGTCCGATTCGCGCCACTCCATAGGTGCCGGTCCGTCTTTCTCGCTAACCCATAAAAAACCGCGGTTTGCAGGCAACCATATCGGCACATTTTTCCATAAATTCAAGAATGCCGCATCTCGGTCGCGGACCAATCTCGTCGTCTTCCCCGTCTTTGGCTCAACCAACAATAGCAACAACTCCTGCTGCTTCCGATCCTGCACCTGAATCGTCAACGGCCCCGTTTTGTCCCAACGCACTGCCGCCAAATACTCATATTTCTTCACATCCCAATCGACCCAAACTGTATCACCTCCAGAAACCGGAACAATACCCAAACGCACCGCCACGTTCTTCTTGCCCGGTCTTGGATAGTATTGCTCTAACGGCTTTTGCTGCGGCTTAGCGGGGTCGGCCACGTACCATGTTTCAACGCCTTCATGGTCGGCTTCTTCATAGGCGATGAACTTGCTATCCGGCGACCACCAATAGCCGTGGAAACGGCCCATTTCTTCCTGGGCCACGAACTCGGCCAGGCCGTGCGTCTTGATGGCTGTGCCCTTTTGTGTGATGCGCATTTCCTTGGTCGTTTCGAGCACATTAAGGTAGACGTCGTGATCCAACACATAAGCCACCATTGATCCGTCGGGGCTGAATTGAGGATCGAGCAGCGTTCCCTTGCTTGTGGCGAGTTCCGAAATGCTGGCCGTATCGCGATGATAGACGTAGAGCTTGCCCGAGAGGTTCAAGAGAATCAGCTTGCCGTCTTCGCTCAATTGGTAATCGGTGAAGCCGCCGGCGGTGATGCGCATCCGTTCCCGGCGGGCTTTCTCTTCGGGAGAGAGCTTTTCTTCAACACCCTTCAAAAGAGTTGCTGGCGTCAACAATTCGCGCGTTTTGCCGGTGGCGACTTCGAATTCAAAAAGGCTGAGTTGCGGTTTCTTCGCTTCCGAACGCAGGAAAAGCACGGCCTTGCCGTCAGGCGTTGGCTTCGGCTTCACCGGCCTGCCGAGCATGAAGCCGCGTGTCTCCGCATACAGGCGCAGGAAAGAGGCGTCGAGCGGCTTTTGTTCCACGGGTGGTTTCTCATCGCTTCGCGCAGGGACGATTGGCACGAAGAAAACGGCGGCAATCATGATGAAGTGGCGCATGCCATGAGTCTATCAATCGCCCCCGCTTGCGGCGTTGCTCTTCTCTCGATAATGCTATCACCATGTCTCTGCCGCTTGAGCACCTAACGCCGCGCGATTCGCCCTTCGCCCGCTACGATGCCCGCTGGAAGCTGGCTACCATCGCCTTCGCCATCGGCGCCACTGCCAGCTTGCGCTCGCCGGGCGCCAATGCCGGCGCATTAGCTATGGCGTTGTTGTTAGTTTGCTTAGCGCGCGTGCCCTCAAAATGGTTGGGCGCACGGCTTGCTGTTTTGTTGCTCACGCTGCTCCCATTTGTGCTGATCCTGCCATTTACGGTTGACCACGGTGGTCCATCGTTCCCGCTATGGGGCTTTCGCTTATCGCTCGATGGCGTAATCGCTGGCTTCAGCATTCTGTGCAAGACGTTGGCGTTGGTGACGCTCAGCTTGACAATGCTCGCTTCCACGCCGTTCCATACGATTCTGCACGCCGCCCAGCGTTTACGCGTGCCCGGCCTGCTCATCTTGCTTTCGTCGCTGAGCTATCGCTACATTTTCTTGCTGCTCGACGAACTCAACCGACTACGGATCGCCGTACGCGTGCGCGGTTTCCGCAATCGTGCGAATCGCCACAGCTACAACACCGTTGGGCAGATTACCGGCACGCTCCTCGTGCGCGGCAGTGAACGAGCCGAGCGCGTGGCCCAAGTCATGCGCTGCCGTGGCTTCGACGGGCGGTTTCGAGCGCTGGACGAGTTTGCTACATGTGGAAGCGATGTGGTAGTGTCCGTAGCCATTTCGTGCGTCTTTGTGTTGTTGATTTCTATTGATCACTCAGTTATGTCGTTTGCAGGCAGAGAGAGCCTTATCTCGTTCCCAGGCAGAGCCTGGGAACGAGAAAGCCTCGGAGCGCGCCTCAAGCACGTGTAGGGTTAGTGTGTTTGTGGCTCAACCGTTTCTCCAAATCCAAATATCAACAAAGCCGGCGCGCCATTGTGCCCGAGCTTACCCACCGGCAATTTATTTCCATCGCCGTCGATAATATGCGTCAATTTGCCTTTGCCAAAAATAAAATCACTAATGGTGATATTTTTCCCATCCTTATTCTGAAACTGCGGCAGCGGCGGCAGCAAGCGTCGTGGGGCGGGCGATAGATTCCCCATGGTAAGGCCAGCGCCGCTTATAGTCCTGACACTGTAATTATACTTTGGGGTAAGGCGATCTTCATAAAAGGGATCAGCGGGGATACGCAGCAAAGGGGCGTGAATATCCGAAGGAGATTCATAGCGGAAAGGCGTGCGGGCGATTTCTTTGCCGTCATTGAAGATCAGGTAGCCTGCGACTCCGGAAGTGGGCTCAGAAGGCGGGTTCCATTCTATGCGTACTCGATCCCTCAACGGCTCGACTTTGATTTCGACAGGATTCATCGGCGCTGTCAAGTCATCTACAAGAGCCAACGTTTGGGCCGTCACATCCACGAAATCGTCGTTGCGGGCTCGGGCCGTGCCATCGGGCAAATCCATGTTGCGGAAGCGGCAACGGCATAAGAGCGAGTCCTTTGGCGCTTCCAGTCTTCCTTCAGCGATTACATGGTCAGCCGCCAGGACGTCGATACTTTTGAGAGATGCCGCAGCGCGTTTCGTGTCACTGGGAGGTCCGTTAATAGCGCAGTGAGAAACGACTGCATGGCCTTGCAGCGACACGACGGGTTGAATACCCTTACCGCCGCAAGCTGATAAGTTGAGGTGAGAAAGGGCTACGACTCCCTGTGATGAAACACGGATAGACCAGGCGTCTCCCTGAGTGGCACAATGCGATAATTGACAAAGCTGTATGAGATGCGTTTGGCCACCTTCGATGCGGATGGCCGAGTCGGCGATGTTCTCAAAGTCACAGTTGTGGATACCGATATGGCCCAGTCGAGGCGACTCGGGCGAAAGCAGAATCGCGCGATTCAAATCCCGAAAAGTGCAATTGCAGATATTGAGGTTATCGATGGCGGTCGGCTTACCTAACACTTTGTGATCCTTGCCGCCCATCGAATCGAGACCATGCGATATACCCATTGGGCAATCGATGAATTCGCAGTCCTGCCACGTTTCAAAAAGGGCTTCGCGTAAGTTGATCGCAGCAGCCCGTTGGCCGACAAAACGAGAACGCAGAAAAAGGAAGTCTGACTTCTTGGCTGAGGCTGCCGCCGTTTCGCCGTTATAACCGATTCGGCCGCCTCGAACGGTGCAGTTAACTGCCCCACGGAAGGGGGATTGCGTGCAATCGATGTCGTCCGGCCATTGCAGAATAGTGTTGTCCATCCCCGCGCCCGCGATGAAACCCGAGCGAAGCGCTGTTGTAAATTCATAAGTTCCCGCACCCAGAAAAATTGACTTGTTGGCGGATAATGCCTTTTCAATCTCGGCGGGCTTCTTACCGGTCATATCGAGCAATTGGTAGTTGCCCAGTTCGCCCGCGTTGATGCGCAAATCCTTTAAGGGCACAAAGGTAGGCATATGTAAGTTTGGGCCATCTGTGGTGTAGAGCGGGTTGCCATCATCTAGCGTCGGCATCGAATGAAATTCAGCGCCATCCGCATCGGGCTGCATGATGAAGGCACCCTTCATCTCGCCGAAGTTGACACTAAGGCCGCCGTGCAAGGTGGCATACTGTTGGATGAACGGATCAATGGCGGTTATGCCATCTTCGTAGTGGAGCCCGGGCAGCGTTACTTTGCGGCCGAGCGACCAGGGCTTGCGTTCATCGCCGTGCGCAACGATTCGATTGAACTGGCCCTGTATGCTCATTACGGCGCCCCGGTAGGCAGGGCCATCGGTGCGGCCGAACTCCGCATGATCGCGATATTTAACTTTTTGCGGAGGCTGCTCGAACTGCTCAGCGGTGGTAGCAACCTCGCCCGCGAGGCTCGTGCCGAGCACGACGCAGTTGTTCCCTTGCAGTATTTCCAACACAGAATCCGCCCAGATGGCATGGTCGGTTGTGAGATGGGCATAGGTGATGCCGCGACCTCTTGTAATTCGATGCGCGGTCCAGGCTCGCGCTCCCCTAACAACTGGAGAGAGGATGTACGTCCCTCGCCCATCGCCTTCGGCGTCGGTGGCGTCGATGTCGATCGCCGGGCCCCAATCCATATCGAAACGCTTGTCGGCCTTGGGCGAGCCGGTGAAGGGCTTCATGATGAGTACGTTGCGCACGAAACCGCTGAGCAGCAATCGCGCCCGCTTGCTGCCATTGGGTCTATCGTTCGGGTTTAAGATAGTGCGCTCATCGAAGTAAAACGAAACGGCGTCCGTATGAGTCAGGTGTGTCTGCAACAGGGAACAATGGAAAAAGGCACAGCCTTCCAGCTTGCCCGAGCGTTGCTCGATTTGCTTCGCTTCATGAAAAAAGAATTGGCAATCGATCAGGTCGGCTCGAAGTTCCCAGGAGGCCGACCCGGAGAGAAACTGCACATCCTTAACTGGCTTGCGAACGACGATCGAATTTACGTCCGCCGAATCAAAGATGACCGAATCGCCAGGCGCCGCTGCATCGACCGCGGCTTGATGGCTTTTGAAGTGCCGGGTGCGATGCACCTTGCCCGTAGCCAATAATCCCGACTCGCACGCGCCAATGGGGCCACGAATGCGCTTTGGCTTGCTTGGGGCGACGGCCGGCTCAATCTCAAGCACTTTCGTTTCGACGATAGGCGGTCTCTCTTCTTCATGAGGCGTGTCCTTCCACCACTCTTTCCGCAACAAGACGCTGCTGCCGGCAAGCATGATTACGATCATTGCAACGCCTGCAAAAATCCTTTTCCATTGATGCGGCTGACCGATGGACTCGCTGTCTGTGCGCGGCAATGGCTCGGCATCGTCCAGAGAAAGTGGCGCCTGAGCACGCTTGGATGGTGAAGCTAAGGTTCTTCGCGGCAGTTTAGGCGCTTCAACAGCATCAAGTACTGGTGCACAGGAGTAGCGCGCACGAACCGTTCCAATCTGGAGCTCGTCGCCATCGCGCAAGGTCTCATTGACAACCTGCTTCCCGTTGATGGCCACTGGCGGCTTGGATGCATCAATGTAGAGCGTATAGCCTTCGCCATCGGCCACGAGTAAGAGGTGCCGCTGAGCGACCGAAGGGTCGTCCACGCGAATGGTGTTGGCGCTGCCACGGCCGAGCGATAGCTGCTCGCCCTTCAAGTGCATGCGCTTGCCGGCAAGCGGCCCAGACTGAAAATGGAGTTGAGCCATGAGGCGTCATTAAGGCGTGGTTACTGGAGAGTCAATCTTATTGTACCTCATCGCACGCTAAAACGGGACGCTTTCGACCCTTCGCTCTATTATTGTAATGCGCGACACAAAGCTTCTTTTGCTCTTTCGGAAACAAGCATGCAAAGCCCGGCGCCGTCCGATGCGAATCCTGCCAGCCAAAGCAAACTACTGCCCGGCGCGACCACAGCGCTTTGGCTGTTGCTCGGCATCAACCTGTTCAATTACATCGACCGTCAGGTGTTGTCGGCGGTGCTTCCCAAGCTGGCGCTAGATGCCACTCTCTTTCGGCCCGACGATCCCAATCTTCAGATGAAACTCGGCTGGCTGACGACCGCTTTCCTGGTCAGTTACATGCTGCTGTCGCCGCTTTTCGGCTGGCTCAGCGATCGTTATTCGCGCTGGCTGCTGGTCGGCATCGGGGTCATCGTTTGGAGCCTCGCCAGCGGTGGATCGGGCATTGCCACCACTTACATCATGCTATTGCTCATGCGTTGTCTAGTCGGTGTAGGCGAGGCCGCGTACGGGCCCGTGGCGCCCGCAATGCTTTCCGACATGTATCCCGAGCGCGAGCGGGGGCGTATTCTCTCCCGGTTTTATCTAGCTATTCCTGTGGGCAGCGCTCTTGGCTTTGTCATTGGCGGCCAAGTCGCGGCCGAGTGGGGTTGGCGGGCCGCGTTTCTCGTCGTCGTGCTGCCCGGGCTGTTGCTCGGCTGCCTCTGCTTTCTCATGAAAGAGCCGGGCGCTCCCTCAAAGAACAAAAAGAGAAGCATCGCCTGCGCGATTACGGCATCGTATTTCGGCGTATCTGGAAAGTGCCATCGTTCCGCTGCAACACTATTGCCATGACGGCATCCACATTTGTCTTGGGCGGTGTCGCCGCTTTTGCACCTCTTTATATCTTTCAGCGGGAAGCACGCTTCCAAATCAGCGAGACATCGGTGAAGAAGGTGAGCGAACTGAAAGCGAGCGATGGGTCTGCGGTTGTGCCGTCCGAACTCGTGGCTAAGTTAGGTCCATTGATTAGCCCAAAAATTTATACTGCTGCGGAACTACGCACAACACTATCAGATGTGTTATCCGAGCAGGAAACTAAGCAATACAACGAGCAGATTTACGACAACGTGACGGCGCCCGGTTCAATCACGCTCAGCCGCATCAGTTTCATTTTCGGCGCTATCATCGTCGTCTCCGGGATTTTTGCAACGCTGCTTGGGGGCATCCTGGGCGATCGGCTGCGCGACCGTTTTCCTGGAGCGTATTTCCTGGTAGCCGGCTATGGTTGCATCGTGGCGTTTCCATTCTTCGCGGCGATGCTATTTGTCCCCTTTCCATTGGCCTGGGTATTTATGTTCGTCGCCGTCTTTGGTCTCTTTTTCAACACGGGTCCATCCAACACCATTTTGGCCAATGTGGTTCCTTCATCGATTCGCGCCGGCCTTTGCGATCAACATCCTCATCATCCATTCACTGGGGGATGCCATCTCGCCGCCTTTGATCGGCCTGATTGCCGATGCCTCTAGTTTGCACACCGCGTTTCTTATTACCTCGTTCTTCATCCTGATCGCTGGCATCGTCTGGCTTTTCGGCGCGCGTTATCTGGACCACGACACTAAAAATGCGGATTCGGTATAGCAAAAAAAGTGATATTATGGGTTGTCTTGTTGCACCCTGTTTTTGAGGTGAGTGATTTCTCATGGGATTGCCAAAGCCGCAACGGCGAACAACCGTTGAAGAGTACATGCAGATGGAACGAACTTCGGACGTTCGTCATCTCTACGTCGATGGCGAGTTGTTTGCGATGGCCGGCGAAAGTCGGCAGCATGGCAGCATATCGGTGAATCTTGCAGGCTTGTTTTGGGCTCAACTACGGGGCAAGTCCTGTCAACTTTTCACGAAAGATACCAAGGTTCTCAGCGGGCCGACGCTCTCCGTTGGCAAGTCCGCAACTGGGATGTTTTCCTATCCCGATCTCGTGTTCGTCTGTGGCGAACCGGCATATCACGAGGCATTCGCCGACGTGATTCAGAACCCCATTGCGATCATTGAAGTTCTTTCTCCCACTACAGAAAGCTTCGACCGGGGTGAAAAGTTCAATCGCTTTCAGACATGGAATCCGACGCTGCAAGACTATCTGCTGGTATCGCAGGATCAACCACGTATCGAACACTTCAGCCGGGAGAACAACAAATGGATCTATCAGAACCATGTTGGATTAGATGCGGTGCTTGAGATTCCATCTATTGCGTGCAGCCTAAGCCTAGCGGATGTTTATGAGCGGGTAACTTTGTCTGAATAGATGACGGCAGTACAACTATTGAAAGCGAGCTTGATTCCAAATCTGATACGAGTCGATCTTATGGGAATGCCAAAGCCGCAACGGCGAACAACCGTTGAAGAGTACATGCAGATGGAACGAACTTCGGACGTTCGTCATCTTTATGTCGATGGCGAGTTATTTGCGATGGCCGGCGAAAGCCGGCAGCATGGCAGCATATCCGTAAATCTGGTTATTGCTTTAGGGAGCCAGTTGCGCGGAAAGCCTTGCCAGGCATTCACGAAAGATACCAAGGTTCTCAGCGGGCCGACGCTCTCCGTTGGCAAGTCCGCAACTGGGATGTTTTCCTATCCCGATCTCGTGTTCGTCTGTGGCGAACCGGAATATCACGAGGCATTCGCCGACGTGATTCAGAACCCCATTGCGATCATTGAAGTTCTTTCTCCCACTACAGAAAGCTTCGACCGGGGTGAAAAGTTCAATCGCTTTCAGACATGGAATCCGACGCTGCAAGATTATCTGCTGGTATCCCAGGATCAACCACGTATCGAACACTTCAGCCGGGAGAACAACAAATGGATCTATCAGAACCATGTTGGATTAGATGCGGTGCTTGAGATTCCGTCTATTGCGTGCAGCCTTAAATTAGCGGAGGTTTATGAGCGCGTCGCCTTTTCTGATGGGTGAGAGACAAACACTTCAAACCTCTTAACCGCCCCGAACGATCTGCTCATAGAAATCTTCAAAGCGCCCGATCATCGCCTGGCGCGAGTAATCTTTTTCAATTCGCCGTCGCGCGGCGGCGCCAAAGGCTTGTGCCTCTTCCGGGTTCTCAATCAGACGGACGATAGCAGATTGTAAGCGGACATCGTCATTCGCCGGCACGATCAGGCCTGTTTCCCCGTCTCGAATAAGCTGGCTATTGGCGCCCACATCGGTGGCGACTATCGCCCGGCCGCTGGCCATGTACTCCAGCAGCGCGTTTGACATTCCCTCCGAATGCGAGCAGAGAACAGCAATATCTTGATCTGCAAGAAAGGCCGGAATATCGGTGATGGCGCCGAGCAATCGAAACGAATCGCCCAAGTTGTGATGCTTGATGAGGCCTTCGAGCTCGGCCCGTTGATCGCCTGCGCCGGCGACCTCAAATCTAACGTCCGGATACCGACCGCGCAAAGCAGCCGCGGTTCGGATCAGTCCATCGATATTCTTAACCGGACGTAGGTTCGCTGCGGCGCCAATCCGAATGATTTTCCTGTTCCTGCTAAAGGGAGCGGGCACTGGCGGAAAGCGCTCCAAGTCAACGCCATTTTCAAGAACCGCCACTCTCCCATGATCCAGCTTCTCCGACTCAATGAGCGCCTTCTTGCCGCCTTCGCTATTGGTAAGCGTCCAGTGCGCGAGTCGGCCCATCCAGCGCCCGAGCCAGCGATGGCGATTCGTGAGCCAATAGCCAAGATTGTTCCGCACGCGAACGACTTTTTTTACACCTGCACAACGGGCAATCGGAACGCCCAGATACGTGCTGTCGAGAAAATAAGTTTGCAGCACCTCAATACGGTTCATTCGCCAGAAGGAGCGTAGCTGGACGGCCGCATTGATCGCTTGCCTACTCGCCAGCGAACGTAATTTGAGCCGTAGAATCGGGCAGTCGCATGGCTCGATCGAGCGCGATGTTGGATCATCGCCATCGAGCAGAACTAGAAAGGGAGAAACGCGCGAACGATCGAGACCTTTGATCAGCGCCAACATCTGAGTTTCGGTCCCGGCCCGGCTCAGTCGATCGATCATGAAACAGACGCGCACGGGGCCGGTCGACACTTTGAGTCGAGGCCTGCGCCATTGGCGAACGATCGCGTTCATGCCGCCCTCGCAATCGCGTTCGGGAGCTTCAGTTTTTGAAAAAGCCGTTGGTAGGCTTCGCTCTGTGCGGCAAAACTGAATTCGGCCTGCATCAACTTCCGCCCCGCGTCGCCCATCGATCGGCAGAGCATGTTGTCGTTGCCGAGAAGCATTATCTTGTTCGCCAGCGCGGATGAATCGCCGGCCGCTACCAGACAACCATTTAACCCATCGCGGACTACCTCGGGAGTGCCGCCGACGCGGGTGGCGATAATCGGGATTCCCGCTGCCGCTGCTTCGAGGGCGACGTTTGGCAATCCTTCCGTGAACGAAGGAAGGACGACAATGTCCGCCCAGGGCAACCATTGGTCGAGGTCGTCGCGGAAGCCTGCCAGGATGAAGTGTTCAGACAGATCGAGCTCGCGAATCCGCTGTTCCAAGAGCCCTCGCTCGCTTCCATCGCCGAAAAGGACAAAGCGATGTCCGGCTCCCGCTTGACGCACTTGAGCGGCGGCTTCAACCAGTACGCGAAAGCCCTTCTCGGGACTCAGACGTCCGGCCGCGACAATGATTTTTTCGCGGCGGGCACGGATTTCTCCGGTCGCTGACGCTGCCGGCTCGCCACCATTGATGCTCACTGTCTTTGCGTGACCAAAAGCAAGCTGCTCCAATCGTTCGCGATATGTTTCATCGGGCGCCGCGAAGGCCTCCAAGCGGGCGCCATTGCGAATGACAGTCAGCTTTTCAGCAGGCACGCCCGCGTTCAATACTTTGACGGCTTGGCCCTCGGAGACCGCGACGACGGCATCCATGAAGCGGAGATTGAAGCGATCCAGTTTTTCATAAAGGCTGACTTTGACGTTTTCGCCCGTCCACCCTCGCGAGACCGAGATGATCGGCAAGTGGGCTCGGCGTGCGGCGATCCGACCCATCAGGTTTGATTTATATCCATGACAAATCAGCAGGTCGGCTCGGAGCAACTTCAAGACAGCCGTCACCTCCCGCAAAGCAGCCCGCAGTTTAGGCGTATCGTTGACGAGCTCTTGGCCTTCGAACCCTGCCTCGGCGATTTGCTCGAGAAACGCGCCGCACCGGCACTCTTCGGAAAAACTAAGAAAGGTGGAGCGATAACCGCTTGGCAGCGCTTTGGCCAGTCCGAGCATTTGGCGCTCGGGGCCGCCAAAGAATGAAGAGGCCGTCAGATGAACCAAATGCATTTGACTTCCTTGTCAGCACAATATCCCAAATGAGCGGAATGAGTTTATCGTGCTGTCGGGGGCACTGTAAAGAGCGAAACGGACCCGCTTCGTCTGACGGCATCGCAGCGCCGCTCCCTCACTATCGCGGCTTTGACTGCATCCGTTTGGTGCTCCGCGTCGAACGATAACGATTTTGCTCCCATTTCGCATTTCCCGTTTTGAGCGCCCTAAGCTAGTTTATCCGCTGCGCCCGCTTATGAATCCGACAGCTTATGCTGTTCGGCTCGCCGGAGAGGGTGCGCGTCGCGGTTGACTCGCCGCGGATCGTCTGCCGGGACGCGATGCGAAGAGGCAGTCGCTTCTGGAAATATTTCCAGAAGCGTAAACCCGAGAAAATCGTGGGAAAACGCGCGATGAGAAAACAAAAACGGTTAGCCGCGACGCGGAGGCTTTGCGCAGCGGAGCGCTTTTGGCCGGCAAGCGCTCCGCTGCGCAAAGCCTTCGCGTCGCGGCTAACAAGAAGTCCCTTCAGGAAATATTTCCGGAAGGGACTTTTCAATTAATTCGTGGGAAAACGCTCAGGGGAAAATGCGGAATGCGGAATTCGGATTCCGGAATCAAGACCATTCAAATGAACAACGCTCAATCGCCTGTTATTCTGACGTGAGCACTTTCTGGAAATATTTCCTGAAGGCGAAACCCGACAAAATCGTGGGAAAACGTAATGGAAAAACAAAGCGTCGTTAAAGACCCTTCGCGACGGGCTCTGTCCCGGCACCCGTTCGGCTCTTTGCCAGAATGGATTGGGGTGCCTCGTCCGACTTCGCAACACTTTGCCTAAATCACTGGAACTTGCCAAGCCGATGCCCTATGATGCACGAATACTTGTTGCCCGGAGAACCGAAGTGACTTTTCAGCGCACCCGTCGAGAGTTCGTCCGCGAGCTAGGCCTAGGCGCGGCAGCGTTGCCGTTCGTGATGAATCTGCCGAGTCTCTGCTTTGCCAATCAGCAGAAGCGGAAGCAGCGGCTGGTGATCATGTTCAGTCCGAATGGCATCGTGCCGGGCGCGTTTTGGCCGGAAGAAGAGGGCGCCAAATATACGTTGAAGGAAAGTCTGACGCCTTTGGAGGCGTTCAAAGGGCGCTCGCTCATTCTCAACGGTGTCTGCGATCGGGTCCGCGGCGATGGCGACAACCATATGCGCGGCATCGGCTGTCTACTGACGGGAGTAGAACTCTATCCCGGCAACGTCCAAGGCGGCTCACACACGCCCGCTGGCTGGGCCAAGGGCATTTCGATCGATCAGGAAATCAAAACGTTCCTTCATAAAGATCCAGCCACGCGGACTCGCTTCGGCTCATTGGAGTTTGGCGTCATGGTGCCGGAGCGCGCTGACACCTGGACGCGCATGGTTTATTCCGGCGCCAATAAGCCAATTGCGCCGATTGATGACCCGTATCAAATGTTCGCCAAGCTGTACGGCCGGATGAAAGATCGCGAAATGCTGAAAAGCGTTCTCGACGACGTCAAAGACGATTTGAAAAAAGTCGGCGCTGCCAGTCAGTGCGGAAGACAAGCGTATCTTGGAAGAACATGCCTCTTTCGTGCGTGAAATGGAACAGGAGCTCAAAGCGTCGAAGGAAATTTTGGGGCATGCCGTGCCCAAGCTCGATCCAGGCGTCAAACGCGAGAACGACAAGATTCCCCAGATCAGCAAGATGCAGATCGACTTGATGGTCAACAGCTTCGCCGCCGATTTCAGCCGTGTGGCCACGTTGCAATACACCAATTCGGTCGGCGGCGCCAAGATGCGTTGGATCGGCGTGGACGAAGGACACCATGAACTTTCCCACGAGCCCGACAGCAACACGAAGGCAATGGAGAAGTTGACCAAAATCAACAAATGGTTCTGCGAACAGCTTGCTTACCTGGCCAAGCGGCTGGCCGATACGCCGGAGCCGGGCGGCACGGGAAGCCTGCTCGACAACACCACCATCGTTTGGACGAACGAGCTCGGCAAAGGGAGTTCGCACACGCTGGACAACATTCCCTTTGTGTTGGTGGGCAACGGCCTCGATTTCAAAATGGGCCGCTCGGTCAAATTCAAGAAAGAGCCGCACAATCGGCTACTGTTGGCTCTGGCTCACGGGTTCGGCCATCGCATCGAAAAGTTCGGCAATTCTGACTACTGTGCCGGCGGGGCGCTCGGCTTGAGCTAGTAATTGCAATGAAAGCGCACAAGTATGCGTCGTTGAAAACGCATGCTTCGTGCGGTAATCCTCACGTTGCTACCGGCAGGCCTTTTTCTTTCCAGCCGCGCATGCCGCCATCCATGGAAATCACACTGGTGTAACCCATTTTTTGCAAGTTGTCGGCCGCCAGTGCGGAGCGAAAGCCGCCGCCGCAATAGAGCACCAGCGTCGACGACTTATCGGAGATCTTGGCCTCGACGTCGCGCTCGATGACTCCTTTGCCGAGATGTATGGCGCCCGGAATATGTCCCGCAGCCCATTCGCTCTCTTCGCGCACATCAACGAGCAGGAATGTTTCGCCGCGAGCTTGCCGAGCGCGCATCTCGTCAATGGTGCATTCCTTGATGCGGGTCTTGGCATCGTTGACGATCTTGAGAAAGCTAGGCGCGTGTTGTTGAGCCATAATAATTATCTCCTCTGAGTTATTGTCTTGTAGGGTGGGTGAAGGCTTTGCGAAACCCAGGACAAGCTGGAAACTTGTCCCGCGGACAAGGTGGAAACTTGTCCTACTTCGTTCGCAGCGGAGCGCGTGGGACAAGTTTCCAACTTGTCCTATGCGCTGATGTAACGGGGCGCGTTCGGCCAGCAAGGATGGACAGGTTGGAAACTTGTCCTACTTCGTTCGCAGCGGAGCGCGTGGGACAAGTTTCCAACTTGTCCTATGCGCTGATGTAACGGGGCGCGTTTCGGCCAGCAAGGATGGACAAGTTGGAAACTTGTCCTACTTCGTTCGCAGCGGAGCGCGTGGGACAAGTTTCCAACTTGTCCTATGCGCTGATGTAACGGGGCGCGTTCGGCCAGCAAGGACGGTCAAGTTGGAAACTTGTCCTACTTCGTTCGCAGCGGAGCGCGAAAAAGGTTTCGCAAAGCCTTCACCCACCCTACGAAAATTTACAAAGCAGCCGCGTTTTCGATCTGCTGCATTTCGTCGCGCTCGAGTTGAAAGTTAAAGACTTCGAGGTCCGCCTTCATATGGGCTGCGTCGGTTGTGCCTGTCAGCGCCATCATGCCGATCTGAATCGCGAAGCGAAAAACGATCTGGCTGGCGCTGCGTCCGTGCCTTTGGGCGATCTTAGCCAACCTGTTGCCGTTCAAGACGACTCGGTTGGCGGTCAATAGAGAAAATCCTTGATAGACGATGCCACTGGTGTTACAAAATTGCCGAACGTCCGAGTCCCACCGCTGTTCGGCATAGCAACGGTTTTGAACAATGCTCGGTCGAACGCGTGCTTCCTGTACAAGATCTTGAAGTTGGCCAAGGGAGACGTTGCTGACTCCGATAAGTCGGACACGACCGCTGTCATGAATCGTCTCCATCGCCTGCCAGGCTTCCCAATCGGCCGCGCCAAGTCCGCTGCGTCGAGTCGGGCCATGAAGCACATAACAGTCGATTGTTTCAACGCCCAGATGTTCCAGAGACTTGGTGAAGGATTGTTCAACTTGCGTCGAGACCGGGGCATCCGGATCATAAGGCAAGCGATGATCTTGCCCGGAGACAAAGGTAAATTTTGTTTGCAGAAAAAGCTCATCGCGCGACAGGGAACCACTCTTGATCGACGCGGCGACCGCTCGGCCCACAGCAGCCTCGTCGTAATGTCGGCGCTGGTTAGCGGTGTCGATGCCCCGAAATCCCTGCTGCAAGGCGAGCTCGGTCAACGGCTGCGTCCGCTCTTCTTTCCAGGCAGTGCCATAGAGGAAGCGCGGCGCCCGCACGCCATTGATCAGCATGGTCGACTCGTCCATCGATCGCTCCGCTTGTGAGGCGATTTGCTGAGGGATATGATACACAGCCGACCTATGAAAGTTAGCCGCGACGCGGAGGCTTTGCGCAGCGGAGCGCTTTCTTGGCCGAAATCGCTCCGCTGCGCAAAGCCTTCGCGTCGCGGCTAACAAGACTCTTGCGCAACCCCGAAGTTTGCTATACTTCATTCAACGCTATCTTCGTTCGCACTCCCCGGGATTATCAGGATGAACGACGTTTCAAAACAGTTCTGCCGTCGTACCCGCCGTGAGTTTCTTTGGGAAACCGGCTGCGGCTTTGGCGCACTTGGCCTGACGTCGCTGCTCAATGGCGATGGCTTTTTCGACACCAAGGCAAAGGCTGCCGAGGCAAAATTTGCCAACCCGATGGCGCCGCGCAATCCCCAATTTCCGGGTAAAGCGAAGGCGTGCATCTTTCTATTCATGTATGGCGGGCCCAGCCATGTCGAGACTTTCGACTATAAACCCGATCTTTATCCGCTCGATGGCAAGACCATCCCCGTAAAGACTTTTGGCCGTGGCGGACATAAGCAAGTCGGCCGTGTTGTTGGGCCGAAGTGGCAGTTCAAGCCTTATGGCCAGTGCGGCAAAATGGTTTCCGACCTGTTCCCCAACGTCGGAACCTGCGTGGATGACATCGCCTTCATTCATTCGATGTATGCCGAGTCGCCCATTCATGGATCGGCCATGCTCATGATGAACTCCGGCCGGCTGTTGAGCGGCCATCCATCACTTGGCTCGTGGGTCACTTATGGACTCGGCAGCGTCAATGAGAACCTGCCCGGCTATGTGGTCATGCTCGATAATAAAGCAGGACCGATCAGCGGGCCAAAGAATTGGTCGAGCGGCTATATGCCGGCCGCGTATCAAGGGACGGTGATCCGCGCGAACGGCACGCCCATCTTCAACCTCGATACGCCGCCCGGCATGACCCGCGAAGCCCAACGCGACATGCTCGATCGGCTGCGGGAGAAGAACCAACAGCACCTCGCTTCTCGGGCCGACAATTCGGAGTTGACGGCGCGGATCGCCAGCTATGAGTTGGCGTTCAACATGCAGCAGCATGCGCCGGAAGCAGTTGACTTCACGCGCGAAACGAAGAAAACGCTCGATCTTTACGGCATCGACGGCTCACGTACTGAAGACTTCGGTCGAAAGTGCCTGCTTGCCCGCCGGCTGGTCGAGCGAGGTGTGCGCTTCATCCAGATCTATTCGGGCGGCGCCGACAACGACGACAACTGGGATGCGCATTCCGACATGGTCCGCAACCACACGAAGCATGCCGGCGATACCGATAAACCTGTGGCCGGATTGCTCAAGGATCTGAAGGCACGGGGCCTGCTGGATGAAACGATCGTGATCTGGGGCGGTGAATTTGGGCGACAGCCGACGGCTGAATACGCCCAAGGAACAGGGCGGGACCACAATGCTTACGGGTTCACCATGTGGATGGCGGGCGGCGGCATCAAAGGCGGCGTCAGTCACGGCGAAACCGATGAACTCGGCAGCAACGCGGTTACCGATCGCTGCCACGTCAAACATCTGCATGCCACCGTGCTCAATCAAATGGGCTTTGACCCGAATAAACTTTCGTACTTTTATGGCGGCCTCGATCAAAAGCTGGTCGGGGTCGAGGGCGCCGAACCGATTGCCAAGATTATTGCATGATGCAGCTTGCCCTTGTATTCAACGCCCACGACTCCTTATATTCAAAACAAGCCCCGCGCCGCACGAAACGGGCTTCTAATATCCGGCGCATTGAAAGGATGTCTGATGTACGTCTCCGCCATGCCATCGCCTTCGAAGCCGCCCGCCTGATGTACGACCGTGTGGAGTCCGAATACTTCACCGCCAAGCGCAAGGCCGCCAAAAGGCTTTGTCGCGGCCATTTCAAACCCAATGATCTTCCATCCAATGCCGAAATACGCGACCTGATCCAGGTCTTTGCCCGGACGCAGGAAGGCGATTCGCGCACGCTCAACCTTCGCGATATGCGCCTCCACGCGCTGCACCTCATGCGGCTGCTGAGGCGGTTCAAGCCCCGCTTGATCGGCAGCGTGATGACCGGCCACGTACGCAAAGGCTCGGATATCGACCTTCACTTGTTCTCGGACAGTGCCGAGGCGATTACCAGCTTGCTCGAAGCCGAGGGCTTTACATTCGATCTCGAACGCAAACAGGTGACCAAAAATAACGAGTCGCGCGTCTTCACGCACATCCACGTTCTCGATACGTTCAATTACGAACTGACTGTTTATGCAGAAGACAAAGCCCACTACGTCTTCAAGAGTTCCATCACCGGCAAAGCGATCGAACGGGCATCGATCAAGGAACTCGAGGAACTGATCCAACGCGAATACCCGGAAGTCGATCTCGATGGCGAGTTGGCCGAGATCGAAGAAGCGGTCGACCCTTACATGATGTTCCGCTTGTTGCTGCAACCGCTTGACCAGGTGAAGCAATCGCCCAAGCATCATCCGGAGGGCGACGTTCTCTACCATTCGCTTCAAGTGTTTGAACTGGCGAAGCGCGATCGACCGTACGATGAGGAATTCCTTCAGGCAGCGCTACTGCACGACCTCGGCAAGGGACTCGATCCGTTCGACCATGTCGGCGCGGCGTTGCAGGCGCTCGAAGGCTTGATCACCGAGCGAACCGAGTTTTTCATCGCCAATCATATGATCGCGCACGAATACAAGGCGGGCACACTCGGGCATCGACAACGCCTGCGCCTGGAAGCGTCGCCCGATCTGGAAGATCTCCTTGCTCTGCGCGAACACGACGACCAAGGACGCGAGCCGGGGGCAGTGGTCGGCACTCTGGACGAAGCACTGGACTACCTGCGCGATTTGGCCGAAACGAACGGATAAGTGGCTGCAAGGTTTCAACGGAGAAGCAATGAACCCGAAATTGCAAGAAATGCTCGCTGGCTTTCCGGTGATTCTCGAGCAACCGGTCGCCTGGGGGGAGCAGGATCTCTTTCAGCATGTCAACAATGTCGTTTACTTTCGCTATTTCGAAAATGCGCGGGTTGCTTATCTCGAACGGATCGGCTGGCAACAGATGCTTGAAGGCACAGGCGTCGGCCCAATTGTCGCCACCGCGCAAGCACGCTTCCGCCGGGCTGTCACCTTTCCCGATACGCTGCTTGTGGGCGTACGCGTCAGTTCGATCAGTGACGACCGCTATACGATGGACTATCGGATCGTCAGCACCAAGCAGGCCGAGGTCACAACTCTCGGCGATACGATCGTTGTCGCCTACGATTATCGCACGAAACAGAAAGTCCCGATCCCGGTGGAACTGCGCAAGCGCATCGAAGCGCTTGAAGCCGAAGTGAAAAATTAATCCTGCATGAACCAGTCGCGCGGACTGCGCACGTACGGATGATGCGGAAAAGCGAGCGTGCCTGTGTCAGCTACCGGCGGAGGCGGCGCGAACTGGTGTTTGTTGAAATGCCCGGAACTGCTGCGATGGAACAGCCCTTTCAAGCTGATCCAACCTGATTTCTGGCATTTGCCATCGGCACAACCCCCGTTCGCACAACTCCCATCGGCGCAACCGGCCTGCGCGGGCTGAGCAGGCATCGGCATTTGCTGCGCGGAAGCTGAAGCGGCCAATGCAAGTGCCACCGAGGCTGCGAAGAGAAGGCGCTTCATGGCGATTCCTTTCCGAGTGATTGAAGTTGATCGGCCGTGCTTTTGAACTGCCGAAGTCTGACGACTTCCGCTACCAAGCCAGAGTCTGACGGCTTCCGCTACTTCTCAATCGACAAATTCGGAGTTGAGGCTTCTTGATAAAACCGGTGGCCGGGCAGGATAAAAATCGGGTTCTCCGAAAGGACGCTTCGATTGGCGCGAGCGTTGTCGCTGGAACAATCGGCATATCAGGAGAAGTAAATGGGAGTTCGAACTTTTTGCGGCGTGCAGAACACGGGATCAAGAGCGCGGTAGTTGAACTCGGCAACAGGCCTGTGACGAAATTAAATGGGGACCTCGATGCTTAAAAAGCTATTCCCAAAAACAGCGCGCCTAAGCTGGTATATCGATCCCGCAAGTGCGATAGGAGAAGCTGTTCGGCTCGTCCAATTAGGCCAAGCTTTCGCATCGCGGCTTCAAATTCCTCGTTCGAGCAACCGCTTGAGCCGAGCAGCGTCAACGGGCTTGACGACATGCTCATTGAAGCCGGCCTCGCTCGATTTACGGCGATCCTCTTCCTGGCCCCAGCCGGTTAGGGCAACGAGCATTATCTCTTTGCCCCAGGGCTGCTGGCGTATCTTGCGGGCGGTTTCGTAGCCGTTAAGCTTTGGTAGCCCAATATCAAGGAGCACCATATCGGGATGGAAAGCAGCAGCGGCGTCAATCGCTTCCAAGCCGTCGTAGGCGATGTGCGTTTGGTGGCCTAACATTTCGAGCAGCATGGCCAGCGATGTCGCCGAGTCGCGGTTGTCGTCAACGACCAAGATTCGGCGAGAAAACGCTGGCGTCGAAGCAGCCTTTTCGGGCCCGGCAGCAGGCTGTGCAACTGTATTGTTCATGACAGGCAATCGAACAACGAACTCGCTTCCTTTGCCGAGCCCTTCGCTATGCGCCCTGATCGAGCCGCCGTGCATTTCGACCAGACGTTGCACGAGCGTCAGGCCGATGCCAAGCCCGCCTTGCGACCGTTCGAGCGATTGATCGACCTGGGTGAACATTTCAAAGATCTTCGGCAGCATATGAGCGGCGATGCCGACACCAGTGTCTTTCACGGAGACTTCGACAGCCGAATCGATCTCGGTTACGCTCAGCCTAATGCGCCGCGCGGCTCACTATACTTCGACGAGTTGTTCAACAAATTACTGAAGACTTGCGCCAGGCGAACTAAGTCTGCATCCAGGTAGATGGGAACGCTCGGCAGTTTTACCTCAAGCTGATGTTGACCGATCTCAACGTTAGGCCGGCTCGTTTCAACCGCTTGCTGAATGATGTGTTCGAGCTTCACCTGTCCTCGTTGAAGGTCCATCTTGCCGCGGCTGACCCGGCTGATGTCGAGCAGATCGTCCACGAGCCGCACCATCTGGCCGACTTGACGCTCCATCATGTCGGACGCTATCTGAAACATGTCTGGTCTGTCTTGGGCCATCCGCAACATCTGCAAAGCATTGCGGATTGGCGCCAAAGGGTTGCGCAGCTCGTGCGCAAGCATGGCCAGAAATTCGTTTTTGCGATGATCCGCCTCGGATAAGTCGGCGGCGATTTTACGCAGTTCGTCGGCCTGGCGCTTTTGTTGAATCGCCAGGGCGATGCTGCTGGCGACGGCGCCCACTGACTGCAAGGTCGCTTCCGAAAGTTCGTGCCGGGCGAACATCGCCACGACGCCGACGAGTTTAGCCTCGACTAAAAGCGGATAGCCGGCAAAGGAAACCATGCCTTCGCGTTTGGCCCATTCCTGGTCGTGGATAGAAGCGTCGCCGACCACATGGTTCGTCAACGTCGGTCGTCGGCTTTCGGCAATCAGGCCGATTTTAAATTGGCCGACCGGCACGCGCGCATGCGCCCATCAATGCGGGAGTACATGCCGGCGCTGGCGCGCAATTCCAATACATTCTCTTTCTCGTTGAGCGTCCAGATTCGGGCGAAGGCAACTTCGAGGTGTTCGACCAACACTTCAGCGCAGCGCGACAACATCGCGTCCATCGCGTCGTTGTGCGTGAGCACGATGCCCATTTCCGCCTGAAACGCTAGAAGTTTGGCTCGCTCGCGCAGTTCGCTTTCGGCCTGTCGTTGAGAGGTGACATCGCGAAAGACCAGTACGGCGCCGGCGATATGGCCCTGTTGGTCTTTGATCGGCGCCGCGCTGTCGTCGATCGGCCTCTCGACGCCGTCTTTGGCGATCAGGATCGTGTGATTGGCGAGGCCGACAATGACGCCTTCCTTCAATGCACGCATGGCCGGGTTTTCGACTGGTCGGCGCGTCTTCTCATTGACGATGTGAAAGACGGTTTCGAGCGGCTGCCCTTCGGCTTCATTATGGCGCCATCCCGTCATCGATTCAGCGACGCCGTTTAGGAAGGTCACCCGCCCTTCTGTCTCCGTCGCGATGACGGCATCGCCGATGCTGGCGAGAGTCACTCGCAGTCGTTCGGATTGCCTTGCCAGCGCCTCCTCAGCGCGACGGCGTTCGGTGATGTCCTGGAAGCTCCAGACACGGCCCACGTCTTGGCCATCGACGATTTGAACGCGCGACCAGCGCTCGAAGACTCGGCCGTCGTCGAGCTCGAGGAGATCGTAGGTCTCCGGTGGCGAAGAAGCGTAGATATCATTGATTCGATTAAAGAACCGCTCGGGGTCGTTAAAGGATTCGCTCGTGGCCTCCAACACGCGCCAATGATTAGGAGAATTGGCCACCTCCCCGGGCAGCCGCCACATCTGTACGAATTTTTTGTTGAAGTTTGTGACTTCACCGGCATCGTTGGTTACCAGAATGCCATCGGTGGTCGATTCGAGCGTCGCCTGCATCATCGCGAGAGAACGGTCGAGTTCCTGCGCTTTGAACTCCAGCGAATCCTTGGCGCGGACAAGTTCTTCTTCCGCACGCTGCCGTGCCAAGTGAATGCTCTTGGCGTTTTGTAAGGCGACCGAGCGCAGCAACTTCTCCTCATCGTCGTCCGGCTCCATCAGAAACCTCCGATCGAATTCGCCGCGAGGGCCGTGCCGAGGACGCGGGCGCGGATCTTGGCGAAGGCTGTTTCCCGGGTCGTCGAAGTGTCATCGCAAAAGGGAGAGAAACCGCAATCGTCGGTTGTTCCTAATTGTTCCACGGGAATATATTTCGCCGCTTCCAGGGTGCGGTCGCGAACTTCTTCGGGCGTTTCGATATGCGGGTTGATCGGCGCCACCACGCCGACAAATATTCGTTGGTCCGGCTTCATGTATTGGCGAATGATCTTCAACACGCGCACTCGATCTTCTTCGCCTGCCAGGGCAATATAGAAGTTACCCACTTTCAATTCGAACAGGCTCGGAAGCAGTTCGGAGTAGTCGGCATCGGCGCTATGGGTCGAATCGCGATCGCCCCCCGGACACGTATGGACGCCGATGCAATGTCGTTCCTCGTGCGTGAATCGCGACAGGGCGAGGTTGTTCAGGTCGATGAAGCGATGGAGCAAATCGCCGGACGGATCGATTTTGACCGCCAGGCGACCCTCAGTGAAGTCGATCTGGACTTTATAAGCTCCTTTGGCCAGGCAGCGGCGCATCTCGGTTTCGTGTTCGTCGAGCAAATCGCGGATAAAT
Source organism: uncultured Planctomycetota bacterium (assembly GCA_963718635.1). Lineage (GTDB taxonomy): Bacteria > Planctomycetota > Planctomycetia > Gemmatales > Gemmataceae > JAIOQJ01. The sequence continues at coordinate 3,264,905 of OY970367.1, forward strand.
TCTTCGCGCGAATAGCCAGGGATTTCGTCGGCGGGGTACATTAAGCTCAGGGCTGAGGGCGAGATAACCGCTTGTTTCACCGGCAGACGGGCGTAACGCAAAGCCGTATCCAAGTAGGAGTCGGCATCAGCGCATGTAACGAAAAGGCCCGGCCGTCAGCCTCGGCATCCGGCGGGCGTGCCCGGCAAGAAAGGGAATCTTGAAGCCATCCGGGGCCGTGTTGGGCAGACCATGCACGCAATAGGTCCAGAAGTTGTGGTACTTCCGCTGCTCGCCATCGGTGATTACCGGCGAACCAGTCGCTTCGAATTGCGTGATCGTATCGCGAATCGCATCATCGTAAAGCGCTTCGATCGCGGGCTCGGATGCGCTTGGCGCAGCGATGGCCTCGATCAGGGCAAGCGGTCGAGGGATGCTGCCGATCGGTTCGGTGGGAATGGTCATCGGTCTGGTTTACCCTACTCTGGGAATGTCGGCGCTGGGTTATATTAGCAATTGCTTCGCCTCTAAAAGAGCGCCAATGGTTTTTGGCGAGTTGGGAGCGTGAGCGGAGTGAAAGCTTCTGCGGATTTTCTCAGGTCGCTGACGCTCCCGGCTCGCCAAAACCGCCAGATAACTCGGAGCCAGATCGATGTACAGCGACAGCGGCGGGATGGTGGAGCTACTGCGTTCGCCGGTGCCGCTCACGCCGCGACGTGCGGACATCGAGGCCAAGCAGGCGCTCATCAGCCGTTTGATCCTCGATCTCGACTGTCAATCGCTTCTGTTGCTGGAACGCGCGAACGTGCGCTGGATGACTAGCGGCGCTGCGGAGCGCGGTGTATATCACGGCGAAGACTGCCCGGCCGTCTTCCTGAGCGTCAACCAGCGTTGGATCATCTGCAGCAGCGTTGACACCCAACGTCTCTTCGACGAAGAGCTCGATGGCCTCGGCTTTCAAGTGAAAGAATGGCCCAACACCGTTAGCCGGGAGCAATTCCTAGCTGAGCTATGCCACGGACGGCGGATGGCGTCCGATCGGCCCTTTCGCGATTTCAAATTTGCCGCGCGCAATTAGAACAAAGTCGGCGCACCCTCGGCGCTTACGAACAGGATTGTCTGCGCGAACTCGGCCGGCTTGTGGTCCATGCACTCGAAGCAACCGCGCGGAACTTGCAACAGCACGACACCGAGTTCGAAATCGCGGGCCATCTAGCGCATCGGCTGCTGAAGCGCGGCGCGGAACCGGTGGCGCTTTCTGTCGCGGCGGACGATCGCGGCCGTCACTATCGCAGACCTGGGTTTACGTCCGCGAAAGTGGAAACGCACTGCCTGCTCCAAGCAACTGCGTTGAAATACGGCCTCTTTGCGACGGCCAGCCGAACCGTTTGCTTCGGCGAGCCGAACGAGACGCTGAAACTGGAATTTGAGATGGCTAGCCGCTTGGTTGCCGTCTGGCTGGCAACCGTGAAGCCGGGCGATCGCCCGGCGGGACTCTATCGCGCTGCGGAGCACGTGCTGCGCGGAACGCCCTTTGAGCATGAAACTCGTCTATCAGCGCCTGGCTGGTGGACATCCCGAATGCCTTCGGAACTTCTCTTTACCCCAAAGATCGCGGAACGCTTCGTAGCGGGAAATGCGCTCGTCTGGCAGGCTCGCATTGGCGGCGCGGCCGTTTGTGAGGGCTGTTTGGTTCAAGAAAATGCAATCATTCCGTTGGCGGCGGTGGAAGATTGGCCGTTTCGACGCTATGTCATTCAAGGGACGCGCTTCGATCTCTCCGACATCCTGATTCGCAACCCGGCATAGTGGCCGGCATCGCCGGGCGCGATGCCTCATACGGATTTGAACCGACCACTGCGTGAGATCACTGACACCCGACAGCTCCTATGGATGGATCGACTTCGCCCCGAGGGAAGGACCTCGCCGCCAAGATTGCCCGCCTCGTTGAAGAACGAGGCTGGAATCAGGAAGATTTCGCGCACATCGCGGGCTTGAATCGTCACACCGTTCGCGAAATCATCAAGAACGGCGAAAGCCGGCGGCTGCGCAACGCCACCGTCAAGCAATGCGCTGAGGCGCTAGGGCTCGAAGTCAACGAGCTCCGCGAATTTCCGCTCGATCGGCTCCTGCCGCGAATGCATCATCTGGGGCAGCCACCCAACGAAGCTGCCCTGAAACATCTGCAGGACAAGGCCTCTCAGCCCGAGCTGGTCCATTGGATTGCGCAACACCCTGATCGCGCCGCTCAACTTACGGCCGAAGAGGCGGAAGAACTCATTTCCATTCAGGGGCCGAACGGCCCACTGGCGCGCATCGGCGTCGAAAAGTACGTCGAGTTGATCGAACGCAAACGCAGGCTGCTCGTGCAAGCAGGCGTGATTGCCGGCACCGATTATCTTTGCCTATTGGAACAATTCATCAATCTGCTTTACGAGAAAGTGCGGCCACCGCAGTCGCGGTGAGTGAGTTTGAAGCCTGCCGCGCCAAAGGCAGTGTGCGAATTTTCCTATGGAGCCGTGTGGCGAACGATGAACCGCATTGATTGGCATCGCATGTTTGGCCTGCTCTTGATCGACTTCTTTACCGATTCGCCGTTTATCGTCGAACTCGAAAAAGACTTGTCGCTCAAGAAGCAGTTTCTAGACGTCGTCGTTTTGCGGAAGAGTACCGGGGTCTTCAACGGACGCCTTCCTGATGGCCTCGACAATCTGGCGACACATAACTTGATCACTTTCAAGTCGCATCAAGAATCGCTCAACGACTGGTCGCTGAAAGAGTTGACCGGACATTACGTCAACTACCGCAAACAGGTGAGTCCATCGTTTGATAAGCTGTTGCCAGAGACGGAGTTTCAACTGTATGCTGTCTGTAGCCGGCACCCGCGGGATTTGGCTGGAGGGACGGATTGGAAGCCGCTGCAAGATGGCGTGTTTGAATATCGCCGCGGCACGGATTGTTTCCGCGTCGTGGTGCTAAGCCAACTTCCGGATGCGGAACATAATTCGGTGCTGCATCTGCTAAGCGCATTGCCGGACAAGATTCGTTTCGGGGCCAGCCACTACCAGCAGCGTTCCAGTGAAACGAGCACGTTGCTCGATATATTGTTTCAAGGCTATCAACGAGAAGGTGTTGCCATGCCTTACACGATGGAAGACTTCAAGCGCGAGTACCGGGAAGAGCGTTTCAACGAATTAACTCACGAAGAAGGGCTCAAGCTAGTCAAGCGGATCACGCCGCAAGAACTGCTTAAGAATTTGACTCCTCAGGAACGGCTCGCGCTCTTGACTCCTCAGGAACGGCTCGCGCTCTTGACTCCTCAGGAACGGCTCGCGCTCTTGACTCCTCAGGAACGGCTCGCGGACTTGACCCCTCAGGAACGGCTTGAAGGCCTTTCGCCAGAGGAAATCGAAAGCTATCTTCAGAGCCGCAAGCAGGAGACCGCGGCAGGGGAGTCCAAAAAGACGAAGTAGGGACAAATTATGCGCTGTTGTTCCGAGTAACAATGGATGCACGCCGTTATTGTCTCAGTGGATCTTCGTCTCGATATTTGAAGGCCTGCTTCCACATTTGCAAACGCGTATAATCGCCTCATGGCCGAAATTCTGCTTAGCACTTTGAATGCCCGTTACGCTCATGCGGCTTTCGGCCTGCGCTACCTCCTAGCCAACTTAGGGGAACTGCAATCACGGGCGGCCATCGCCGAGTTCGACATCTCCCAGCGCCCCATCGACATTGCCGAAGCGATACTGGCGCACGACCCAACCATCCTGGGACTTGGCGTCTATATCTGGAACATCGGCCCAATGACGGAATTGGTCGGCATCCTAAAGCGAGCTAAGCCTCGATTGACTATTGTGCTTGGTGGCCCCGAAGTGAGCCATGAGAGCAACCAGCAGGAGATTGTGCGGCTGGCCGACTTCACGATAGCAGGTGAAGGGGATCTAGAATTCGCGAACCTTTGCCGGCGCTTGTTGCGCGGCCAAAGGCCTTTGCAGTCGTTCATTCAGGCTGAACCCCCGTCGTTCGCGGAACTGCGGCTGCCCTATGAACTGTACGACGACAAGGATGTCGCCCATCGCGTTATTTATGTCGAGGCTTCGCGCGGTTGTCCGTTTTCCTGCGAGTTTTGTCTCTCGTCGCTCGACGTGCCTGTGCGCAATGTGCCGTTGGAGCCTTTTCTGGCGTCGATAGACCAACTACTTCAGCGTGGAGTGAAGCAATTCAAATTTGTTGATCGGACATTCAATTTGAATGCGACCATCGGCCGCACGATTCTCCAATTCTTTCTCGAACGCTATAAGCCGGGACTGTTCGTCCATTTCGAGATGATCCCGGATCGTTTGCCCGATGCGCTGAAAGAATGGATTGTGAAGTTCCCCGAAGGCGCGTTGCAGTTTGAAGTTGGCATCCAATCGTTCAATCCCGATGTGCAGAGCCTTATCAGCCGCCGGCAGAACAACGACAAGACGGCTGAAAATTTGCAGTGGCTGCGGACGGCCACCCACGTTCACATCCATGCGGACCTCATCGTCGGCCTGCCCGGCGAAAGCATGGCCAGTTTTGCCGTGGGCTTCGATCGCCTTTATGCGCTGCGGCCGCAGGAGATCCAAGTCGGCATATTGAAGCGCCTGCGCGGCACACCTATCGTGCGCCACGATGCCGCCTGGGAAATGGTCTATAGCCCGCAAGCGCCGTACGAAGTGCTTAGCACCAAGTTGATTGACTTCGCCGCCATGTGTCGACTACGGCGGTTTTCGCGCTACTGGGATCTGTTCGCCAACTCCGGCCGCTTCGCGAAAAGTCTGCCGTTGTTAATGGAGCAAGGCTCGGCATTCGAGCGCTTCATGACGCTGAGCGATTGGCTTTGGACGACCACGCGCCAAACGCATGGCATTGCTCTTGTCCGCTCCTTCGAACTCCTTTTACGCTTTGCCCGAGAACAAGAAGCCATCGATATAGAGGAGTTTGCCCGAGCGCTCGGCAGCGATTATCGACGCGACGGGCGCACCGATAAACCCAGTTTCCTTGCGGGTTTTGACCTTGAAGATAGTCCGATGGAGGTTCGTACCGAAGTTGGCGGCGCGGAGAGACAAGCAAGACATCGCGTGGTTCACGCCCATCAATCGAAAAGCGTTCTCGCTGATTCCACTTGGAGCGCCGGCTCGATACATTCCGGCTGATCGTTGCGCGGGTTGTTGACGACATCGCGAACTTCCCGGAACGACAGAAGCTCGTCGTCGAGCGGGCGTAGCAACGGCTTCACCTCGGCATCGGTTAGCCAATGCTCGTATTCGTCTACATTGGTAAAGATCACCGGCATGCGATCGTGCAAAGTAGAGAGCCGAGTGTTGGCGGTCGTCGTCAAGATGGTAAAGGATTCGACCGTTTCTCCTTGGTCTTCCCATTTCTCCCATAAGCCAGCCAAGGCGAGCATTTCGCCGTCGGGACGATGAATCAGGAAGGGCCGTTTTTTCTTGCCTTCGGTCCTCCACTCATAGAACCCGGTGGCAGGTATAAGGCAGCGCTCGAGCGCTCCGATAGGCGCTGCGAAAGGCAGGCTTCTCGGCAACTGTCTCTGCTCGGGCATTAAGTAGCTTGGCGCCGATTGATTTGTCGGTGGCCCATGACGGTATAAGCCCCCAACGAAGCAGCACGGACTCCCGTTTATTTCCCTCGACAGCGCGGATAGCCAGGACGTTCTGCGTCGGGGCAACGTTGTAGCGAGGCTGAATCGTGAAAGGGATTTGGACATCGAACAAGTCGGCGATGCGAGCGGCCGGCGCCGTGATGGTGAAGCGAGCACACATGGTAAACTTTGCCCCCTGCAACGATAGACCGGCGTGGCAACAGGGTCGCGGGCTGTTGAAATTTTACGCCGGAAGTCGAATAGAAAACTTGGTGCCGCGGCCTGCTTCGCTCTGGACCTCAATGCTGCCGCCATGAGCTTGAATAATCTTACGCGTCGTCGGCAATCCGAGGCCGGTGCCACCCGGTTTGCTCGTGTGGAAGGGCTTGAAGATTTTGGGAAGCAGCTCCTGTCCGATGCCGCAGCCGGTGTCGATCACATCAAGTTTCACCTGCCCCGGTTCCTGGCTCGTTTGCAAGACGATGTCGCCCCCTTCTGGCATGGCTTGTTCGGCGTTGATCAACAAATTCAACAGCGCCTGTTTGAACAGATCGCGATCGAGTTGAACAAGGGACAGAGTGCTGCCAGGATGCCAAGCGATGGAAATGTTTTTCTGTTTGGCTGTCGGAGACAGGAAATCGACCATCTCGCCGACGACATCGTCTAAGTCGGTCGGCTCGAGTTGCAGTTGTTCGGCACGCGCGAAACGCAAGAAATCATTGGAGACGGTGACCAGACGTTCGCATTCCGATTGCAGGCGCTGAATGCGCTCAGCCGCTTTGCGTTCGCGAGCATTTTGCGGGTCGGCAAGATTCTCGGCTAGTAATTGCAGGTTTAGGCCAAGCGTGCTGATATGATTTTTGATCTCGTGGATGAAGCCACCCGCGAGCTCGGCGAGTTCGTTGAATTGCTCTTCGGTATGCATTTGGGTGGACAAGGAAAGGGAAAGTGAAACGACGAAAGCGAAAACGAAGGATCAATTTCGTTTTCACTTTCGTTGTTTCACTTTTGCTGTACTAGCGTCGTCGTCCGCCGCGATCGCCGCCGCGTCCGCCCCGGTCCCGATCGCCGCCGCCTCCGCCTCGATGATCGTCGGGCCGATCTTCGCGAGGAGGGCGTGGCACAGGCGCTTCGCCGGGCGCCGGCGGCGCCAGCAGAATCTTGCGCGAGAGCTTCACGCGATCTTGATCGTCGATGGCAATGACCTTCACCTGCAGCGTATCACCCACCCGGCAAACGTCTTCGACTTTGCCGACGTATTGGTGATCGAGCTCGCTGATATGGCAAAGGCCATCGCGACCTGGCAGGATCTCGACGAACGCTCCGAACTCCTTGATGGAGGAGACGCGTCCTTCGTAAACCTTGCCGACTTTGACTTCTTCGGCGATCGCTTCGACGCGGAGCTTGGCGGCTTCAGCGCCGGCTGCATCGCTGTGGGCGATGCTGACCGTGCCGTCGTCGTCGATATCGATCTTGGCGCCGGTTGCTTCCTGGATGCCTTTGATGTTCTTGCCGCCAGGTCCGATGAGAAGTCCGATCTTCTCGGGGTTGATCTTCACCTGGATCAAGCGAGGCGCATGAGCCGAGATCTCTTCGCGCGGTCGACGCAACGAGCTGAGCATTGACTTGAGAATATGCAGCCGTGCTTCTTTGGCGTGTTCGAGAGCCCCGCGGATGATCGGCTCTTCGATGCCATCGGTCTTGATGTCGAGCTGAATGCCCGTAATGCCGTGCGGTGAGCCGGCAATCTTGAAATCCATATCGCCGAAGTGATCTTCGTCGCCTTGAATGTCGGTGAAGAGCACGAACTTGTCGCGCGATTCCTTAACGAGACCGATCGAGATGCCGGCGACCGGCTGTTTGATTGGCACGCCTGCGTCCATCAGGGCCAAGGTGCCGCCGCAAACCGTGGCCATGGACGAAGAACCGTTCGATTCGAGAATGTCGGAGACAAGCCGAATCGTGTAAGGGAACTTATTCGGCGGAGGAATGACGGCCTTCAGCGAGCGCTCGGCCAACATGCCGTGGCCGATTTCGCGCCGGCCCGGCCCGCGTGCCGGTTTTGCTTCACCCACGCTGAATGGAGGGAAGTTGTAATCGAGCATGAACGTCTTGCTGAATTCTTCCATCAGACCTTCGATGCGCTGTTGATCGCCGACGGTGCCCAAAGTCGTAGTGACAAGAGCCTGGGTCTCGCCGCGTTGGAAGACGGCCGAACCGTGCGTGCGCGGCAACAGACCAACTTCCGCCCAGAGATCGCGGACTTCCTTGAAGCCACGACCGTCTAGTCGTTGGCCTTCGAGAATCAGCTCGCGGAAGATTTTTTCTTCCATCGCGGCGATGGCAGAACCGACTTGCAGTTTCGTGTATTGCGGATTTTCCTTCGGCAGGAACTCTTCCTTGATCTTCTTCTTGATCGCGTCAACCTTGGCGTAGCGTTCGTGCTTCACCTTGGTCAACTTCGCTTCGCGCATCTCGTGCGTGAAGCGCTTGTGGAAGGTTTCGGTAAGCGGGTTGTCCGTTGGCTTAGGGAATTCCTTGTGCGGTAAGTTCAGCTTGTTGCGCAGTTCCTCAATCAGGCCGACGATGCGAATGATCTGTTCATGCGCGTAGAGAATGGCGGTGGCCATCGCCTCTTCGGGCATTTCACGGGCAAAGCCTTCGATCATCGTGACCGCGTCACGGGTGCCGGCGACGACGAGATCGAGATCGCTCTCTTCCATCTCGCTGTGCGTTGGCATCACCACCAACTCGTTATTGATGCGGCCGATGCGCACGGCAGCGGTCGGCTTCAAGAACGGGATCGGCGAGATGTGCAAGGCAGCGCTTGAACCGATCAGCGACAGGATGTCGGGGTCGTTTTCCTTGTCTGCCGACAGGATGTGGGCCATCACCTGAACTTCGTCGTAATAATCGGCAGGGAAGAGTGGACGAATCGGTCGATCGATCAACCGGGAAGTCAGGATTTCCTTAGTTGTGGGTCGGCCTTCGCGCTTGATGTAGCCGCCCGGAAATTTGCCGGCGGCCGATGGTTTTTCACGATACTCGACGCTCAAGGGGAAGAAGTCGATGCCTTCGCGGGCGTGGCCGGCGACGGCGGTGACGAGGGTCATGGTGTCGCCCATTCGGACGACGACCGCTCCATGAGCTTGCTTGGCGAGTTTTCCTGTTTCAATGCTTAGTGTGTGCGCTCCGAGGGCGCACTCGACGCGGGTTGCCTGCACAGAATTGTTTCCTCTCTGCTGCTACGGCAGAAATCGACGGGAGAGGCATGCAATACGTGGTGACTCAACGGCAGCATTTAAATCGATTTGCTTTTGCTGCCCGCCTGCACCTTTTCCACTGCACGCTATTTGCGGAGGCCGAGTTTCTGGATGATCGCCAGGTAACGGTTGCGGTCCGAATTTTGGAGATACCGCAACAAAGTCGTGCGATTGCTAACCATTTTCAAGAGGCCGCGCCGGCTGGCATGGTCCTTCTTGTGGGTGCGCATATGCTCCGTGAGCTGGTTGATGCGCTCGGTCAAGAGCGCCACCTGCACCTCGGGCGAGCCCGTATCATTTTCGGCTCGCTTGTGCTGCCCGATAAGTAAAGTCCGACGCTCCTGGGTAATCGACATCGCAGACCTCGCAGCCACCGTCCGGTTCCGACTCCTGCCTGAACTCACGATTCAGACGACGTATTATTTCACTCAATCTATTGGTCGATTATGCAATTTGAAGTCCTGATCGGCAAGAGCGCGGTGGCTGCTTTGTAAATGAAGGAATAAACTTTTGAACAATCTCGCCTGGGGACGATCAGTGCCGCGACCGTTAGGAGGTGGTAGGGCCCCGCTCCTTAACGGTCGCGGCTCTGACCTGCAAACTCACCGTTCGTATTGCCAAATGCTGCCGCAAAGTTTCTCCAAGAATTTTTAACCACGGATAACACGGATCGCACGGATATGAGTTCTTTCAAACAGCGCCTTCTTGATTCATATCCGTGAAATCAGTGTTATCCGTGGTTTAATCTCTTTCGAAGGTTTGATCAACGCACAAGCGAGACGCTTGTGCTACGTTGAGTCGGAAAGTCATCGCGCGTTTTCCCACGAATTAATTGGAAAAGCCCTTCGGGAAATATTTCCCGAAGGGGTCCCTTAAAGCGTCTCAATCAGAGCCGCGACCGTTATTCTCGTCACCAGGCCCACAACGCTCGTTACCAGGCAGAGCCTGGTAACGAGGGTAACAAGAGCGACCGTAAGGAGGTGGTGGGGCTCCGTTCCCTGACAGTCGCGGCTTTGATCAGCAAACTTGTTGTTCGTTTTCCCACGATTTTCTCGGGTTTTAACCTTCCGGAAATATTTCCTGAAGGTTGACCGTCAGAATGACGTGCGATTGAGCGTTCTTCGTTTGAGCAACGCACAAGCGAGACGCTTGTGCTACGTTGAGTCGGAAAGTCATCGCGCGTTTTCCCACGAATTAATTGGAAAGGCCCTTCCGGAAATATTTCCGGAATATTAACCGATAGCCTTTATCCTCCTTTGATGCTACGCGTCGAACGAGGTGCAGTTCAGAGTCGCGTTCGTTAGAGAGTGGTAAGGCCCCGCTTCCTCACGGTCGCGGCTCCGACGGTCCACCTTATTTGTCCACCTTCCCCGATGGTACACTCTTGTCTCCCATATGTGTAGATTGGCAAAATTCGACATACTAACTTAGGCGCGCTGTTTTGAGAAATTTCCTTTTTGCTTTACACCGAGGATGGCAGAGAGGGCGCGATCCCGATACGTCCGAAGCCGTTGGAGCACGACCAGAAGCAGGACCACGCTATCGGCATTGCGAAAAGGCGACATAATCATTAAAGTCCCCCTCCTTAACGGACGATGCCACTAAGGTCGTCCCCGCTTTAACCGCATGGATGCGGCAATGAAATCGTACGCACGGCGCTGCCCGGCGCTTTTGATTATTTTGATCGGCCTTGGTTGCAGTTCGGCACGCCGTCAGGCGCCGCCGCAATCGCCGCCGATTGTAGGCCGAGGCACTCCTGCTGTTTTGCCTAAACCGCTTGGCATTGCCGATCAACCGATATCGCCCGCACGACCAAGCGACGACATCGAAGACCGCAATTTGCTCATTCCGCCGCCGCCATCGCTGCGCGAGATGGCCAAATCACCGGTTGCCAAAGAGAAAGCCGTACCCGAAATTGCTCTGACCTCGGCGAACGACTCGAGTATGCCGAGTAACAAACCAAATGCCAAGCAGACTGGTACTCTGGCAGGAGTCGGTATCGGTGAAGAGAGCAATTCCGGCCGAATGGATAAAGATGAAGCTCTGACGGCCATCAAGACGATCCATCGCAATGCGCTGATCGCCAACGCCAAAATGGATTGCTATGAAACCCGCTTGACCCGCCGAGAATCGATCAACGGCAAGGCAGTGCCCCAGGAAATTATTGCTTTCAAATTTCGCAAGAACCCGTACAGCGTGCGCTTGAAATGGTTAGGCCAAGAGGGGCAAGGTCGTGAAGTTGTCTACGTTCAAGGACAATATGCCGGCAAAATGTATGTCATGCCGACGAAACAGGACTCATTTCCGCTGCCGCCGATGCGCATGAGTTTTATGCCGGACGATTCGATGGTTCGTTCGAAAACGCGTCACGACATTCGCGAAGCAGGCTTGGGCGAATCGATCAAACATCTGGGCGAAACTTTAGACCTCATTGCCAAGAACCCGGCACAGCGTAACCGCCTTCGCTATTTGGGCCTAGTTACCCGGCCTGAGTTTGTCAGCCCGATGGAAGGGATTGAAGAGACCATTCCCCCAAGAACGGAGCCCCTTCTGCCCTCCGGCGGCAAACGCGTGACCTTTTATGACACCGGCGCCCAATCGGTCAGCAAAGACATGCCGGTTCTGGTTATCGCACATGATGCTGCCAATAAAGAGGTCGAATACTATTGTTTCGACCGCTTTCTGTTTCCCATCACTCTCAACAATTCTGATTTCGATCCGGAACAGATCTGGAAGAAGAAGTAGAGCGGCCGGCAAGACTCGGGGGTGCGCTGACGATTCTGGCGAGCGGCGCGGCGTAAGCCCGCCGTGGTTCCGAACCCACGGCGGGCTTACGCCGCGCCGCTCGCCAGAATACGTGACAGGCCAGATTGCTTTGTCTTTACGCCTGCCAACCTGACAGCCAACGCCATATGACGTTGCCAATTGGGGCGGTGTCATGCGAAAGATGCGTTTCCGCATCTTATTGAGCCAAAACAGTTTACGATGAGAACGCCGTCCTAAAAGTCTGGCGGTACACGGTTTGCAAGTTGGGTTTTTGCGTTTCCACGAGAAGCGCATCGACCGCCGTACCGAATTCGCGGTGTCGGCAGGTTGAGGTAAGTGGCAATGATTGAACTTCATACCCCATTTTCGATACTGATAACTGACGATGATCGCGGCGTCCGCGAGGCGCTTGCGGAAATCGTCGAGTCAAAGGGGTTTCGTCCCTATCAGGCGCGATGCGGGGAAGAAGCGCTAGAAATTGTTCAGCACGAATCGGTCCATTTGGCGCTGCTCGATATGCATATGCCGGGACTGACGGGCTTAGAGACGCTTCAACAAGTGCGACAGTTCAATGCCTTATTGCCGGCTATCCTCATAACGGCTGACGCGACATTGGAACTGATACGCGAAGCATTCCATGCCCATGTCTATAGTGTGATCCCCAAACCGGTGAACAAGAACGTAGTGCTAAGCACCGTGGTTCGCGCGCTGGTGCGGGTTTACGGCAACCCAGACGATACGCAACCTCATCCGAAGACGAAGGAGAATTGAGACGATGAAAGTCATCCCGCTGAACGACAAAATTCTAGTCGAACGCGTCGAAGCTGAAGAGAAGACCGCCGGGGGCATCGTGCTTCCCGACACCGCCAAAGAGAAGCCGAAGCAAGGCAAAGTTCTCGAATTGGGCGAAGGCAAGGTCCTCGAAAACGGCAAGCGCGCCGCGTTCCAGATCAAGAAGAACGACAAAGTTCTCTTTACTTCCTATGCGGGCAGCGAAGTCACGGTCGATGGCAAGGAATACCTCATCATGACGGAAGACGATATTCTGGCTATCGTGAGCTAATCGGCTCCCAGCGATGGGACAGCTCGCTTAATCCGGCGGGCTGTTTTCATTTCGCTGCTTCTTTGAGCAAGCTGAAATAAAGCGCGACAGTAACGGACGCGAGCAACAGGGCGACCACAGCCGTGCGCACCCAGAAGCTTGCCTTCAGCCTTTTGAACGGGCTGAGCTTCTTTGGTTCATTTCGGCGTACTCTGATTCTTCGGCGTTTCACTTGGCCAAAGTCGGTTGAACTCTGTCTGCCAAAGGAAATGGCCTCCTCGTCATCGTCCGGTGGCTCGACGACGCGTTTAACCACCTGCTTTGGAACAGGCAGGGGCTTTTCAACCCTTTTAGAGCGTTCGCCTTCTGGCGATTTGTCGGGCGTTTCAGTTTTGGGTCCTGCAATTGCAAATTCTGTCTTGCACTTGGAACAGGCGATTCTTTGATCGGGGGCGAAACCGTCCTTGGACGTCAACCACTTTTTGCATTTCGGACAATTGATGCCGTTGAAGTGCATGAGGTACTCGCGGGAAGGCGCCTATTACATTGTGATCCCCGGCTGAACCTGTTATTTTCCGCCGTTCTCAATCGCTTTCAACACGACTTCCGCAACCGTTTCGTGGCCCGCAGGGCTCAAATGCGTTTTATCGTCCACAAACAATTTTGCCGGATCAGCCTTGCCTTTTGAATGAAATCCTTGCTCGACATCGGCAATTCCGGCATTCCGTTCTTGGGCTGCCTTTCGACAAGCATCGCCCAACTCCGTTCTCGACTTCCATTGGTTCACCGAAGGCGCGGTCGTCAAAATAAGCACGTCGGCTTTTCCATCAGTGGCCCACCGCACGCGATCAATAGCGTCAACGCAAGTTTGATGGAACTGCTCGCCGCGCATGCCGCTTTCCCAATCGTTGCCGCCGAAAAAGATCGTGACGAGATCGGGATGAGGCGCTTTATCCAACGCACGCGGCAGCAAAATAAGCCCCTGCCGCAACATGGTGCCGCCGATGGCGGGGTTGACGATCGTCATCTCCGACTTGTATTTGGTTTTGATCTGCTCTTTTAACAGATTCGGCCAGACGATTTTGCGATTGGCCCAGTGGTGCGTATCAGTCAACGAATCGCCTAACGTAATTATCGTGACCGGCTTTCCTGCTTTCAGCTTTTCCTGGAAACGTTGCAGCGGCGCCTCGGCCGGCTTGTAATCTTTATTGTCTCGTTCGATGACTGGTTCCAGGCGGAGTTCATCAATTGCGAACGAACAAGCGGGGTAGTCGCCCCAATACCACCATTTGCCAATCCAGAGCGAACTTAGCTTCGAAGGAAGATTGCCATCGGGCCCGGCCAGCGGTTTGGCTTTCGCCCCTGGCATAACGGGAATCAGATCGCCCCAGGCTACGACGATCTTCGTCCATTCCGTGTTGTTAATGGGGAAGGCGTAATCGTAGCGTACGCCATAATCGTTGTCGTAAATAAATTGAAGGCCGCCGAACGAGGCCGATCCGTCGCCTTTCACCCAGAAAGAGAACCCTGCCGCCTTATCCCATTCGGGCTTGCCACGAATGTTGCTAGTAAAGAAGACAGTGCGCGCGTCCTTATCCAGACTGAAGCGGATGGCCTTGCCGACTTTGCCATCGATAAGCTCTGCCTTGCCTTTCTCTTTCGGCGCGTTGAAGACCATCTCATTCAAGGACGAGATCAACAGCCCATCGGCGGCGCGAGCCTCGGAGCCAGCCATAGTCAACAACACAAGGAGCATGAACTGAAGATACGCGCATTACGATCTTCCACTGGTGATTGGGCTCTGGTCAGTTTTTGGCCTGACGCCTGATTCGTTTCCGGGCTTTTGTCATTCCATCAGTTCTTTAACGAGTTTCGCCACCAAAGCGGGGTCCTGCATCGCAACCAGATGCGTGATCCGCTCTTGGGCGACTCCGATCTTTTCCATCACCACGGCAGCGGATTTCCAAAGCTTTTCGCGTTTCTTGCCTTCGGCGAGGTAGAGGTCGGTCACGAGCTCCGCCAACCTTTGAACTTGGATCGTGTCGGCGTTTTCGTAATAGCGCTTAATGATACCTTGCTGATGCTTGCTATAATTTTCGAGCATGGCTGCACCTCGGGTTCGCCGCTTTACGGGTGGAACGATACAACAGATTTAGCGGAAACCTCTCCCATGATCTAGCGGAAATATGCGCGTTGTCCTGCAACGAGTCCTCCGGGCGTCCGTAACGGTTGCTGACGAGACGATAGGCCGGATGGAACAAGGTCTACTGCTCTTGCTTGGAATCCATCGTGACGATGGCCCCGAACAGGTTCGCTGGCTGGCCGATAAAATTGCCGGCCTGAGAATTTTCAGCGATGCCGACGGCAAGATGAATCAGACCGTCCAGGAAATCAACGGGAGCATTCTGGTAGTAAGCCAGTTCACGCTCTACGGCCGATGCGACAAAGGCCGACGACCGAGTTTCACCGAAGCCGCGTCGCCCGAAATTGCTGAACCGCTCTACGATGCGTTCATCAACGGTTTGCGAGCCTTCGGCATCCCCGTCGCGACCGGAAAGTTCGGCGCCGACATGCAGGTGGAACTGGTGAATGATGGCCCGGTGACGCTGGTGGTGGATTCACCAAAGGGCGTATAAGTTGCTTCATTCGGTTGTTTTTCAACTGTCCTTTTCATTAGTGCCAGGAGTA
Source organism: uncultured Planctomycetota bacterium (assembly GCA_963718635.1). Lineage (GTDB taxonomy): Bacteria > Planctomycetota > Planctomycetia > Gemmatales > Gemmataceae > JAIOQJ01. Next base: position 3,280,272 of record OY970367.1, read on the forward strand.
AGCAGATGCTGTTGCGTTTGCAGAATTTGTTGGTTGCTGTTCTGATCCTTCCTTTTGCTATCGGCTGTTCCGGCTGCAACAAGCCTGGGGGCAATCCGAATTCAATCAAGATAGTTTCCAGCCTGCCGCGGACCGGGTCGGCCAAAGGTCAAACAGATACTATTGTCAATGGCATCAAACTGGCTCTGGAAGAAGCGGACTACAAGGCCGGCAGTTTCAAGGTTGAGTATCTCGACCTCGATGATGCGACAGCAATCGACGGAAAGTGGACCAGCGAACGTGAGACGGCCAATGCCGAGCAGGCGATCAAAGACCCAGATGTGATGGTCTATATCGGGCCTTACAATTCGGGTGCCGCAGCAGTCTCAATGCCGATTCTGAACAAAGCCGATTTGCTAATGATCTCGCCGGCATGCACTTGGCCTGGTTTGACGAAACCCAATAAAGGTGCTTTGGGTGAGCCGGAAAAGCATCGTCCCGCCGGCAGGATCAATTTCACGCGCGTCGTCCCTGCTGACGATCTTCAAGGGCCATTAGGGGCCGAGTGGGCTCAGGATATGGGCGTGACAAAGGTCTACATTTTGCACGACAACGAGGTTTATGGCAAAGGCATTGCCGAGCTGTTCCGGGATCGTTGCAAGGAATTGAAGATTCAAGTCCTGGGTTTCGATGCTGTCGATTACAAACAATCCGATTTCCGCACGAAAATGGGCGACATTGCCAAGACCCATCCCGAACTGCTTTACTTCGGCGGCACATCTCAATCCGGCGCTCCGCAAATTGTCAAGGAAATGGTCAATGTCGGTCTGGCCGGCAAGTGCAAACTAATGGTTCCAGACGGGTGCTTCGAAGATGCATTCGTCACGGGCGCCGGCGTCGAAAACTTCGGCAAGCTCGAAAGCTATGTAACATTCGGCGGGATGCCCTCCAACCAATTAACCGGTAAAGGCAAAGAATTTTACGAGAAGTACAAACAGAAATACAAAGTCGAACCGGAAGCTTATGCCGTGTACGGTTACGAGTGCGCCAAAGTCGCACTGAAGGCGATCGAGAAAGCAGGCAGCAAGGACCGTGCGGCTATTGTCGCGGCCGCTTTAGCGATCCGCGATTTCGATGGCGCGATGGGCAAATGGTCGTTCGACGAAAACGGCGACACCAGCTTAACTACGATGAGCGGCAGCAAGATCGACGAAAAGGGCGTTCCTCAGTTCGTCAAGACATTGAAAATGAAGTGACTTTTTCAACCCCCCTCCATAGATCGGAGGGGGGTTCTTTTTGGTTAACAACCTATTCCCGCAATTATGGCACTTCTACTTGCGGATTTTTTCGGATCCGCTGAATATCGCACACTTGTGCAGTATTGCATCAATGGATTAACCATCGGGATGCTCTATGCCCTGATTGCGCTCGGCTACACGATGGTCTACGGGATCATCGAATTGATCAACTTCGCCCACGGCGATCTGTTCATGCTCGGTTGCTTCTTTGCGATGACCATTCTCTCGACAATTGGCTTGACCGGCAGCGCTGTCAACGATGCGAGCACTTTGACGCTGATGTTCGCGGTCGTGCTCATGTTTTTGCTCACGCCGATCTTCGCGGCCGGAGTCAATTGGTCGGTCGATCGCCTCATCTACAAGCCATTGCGAGATGCGCCGAAACTGACGGCGTTGGTTTCAGCCATTGGTGTTTCATTTATCTTCATGAACTTCGGGCAATTCTGGAATGCGTTGATCAAAGAAGAAGGCAAGGCTGTGCAGGCGGCGTCTGATCGTAGCTTTCCAGGGTTGATTCCCGCCACCAATTTACTTGGCGATTATGGATTGCAATTCACCTTTCGCGACCTGCTTATTGTTGTTGTCACGATTCCAATCATGATCGCTTTAACGCTTTTTGTGAAGTACACCCGTCTCGGCAAAGCGATGCGCGCGACGGCTCAGAATCCCACCGCAGCGCGGTTGATGGGCATTGATGTTGATCGCGTTATCAGCGCGACCTTCGTGATTGGCGGGGCATTGGCGGGCATCGCGAGCGTTATTTACTCTCTTACCATTACGCGCATCGGCTACACGGTCGGTTTTCAAAATGGGCTCTACGCATTCACGGCTGCGGTACTCGGCGGGATCGGCAATATTCCCGGCGCGGTTCTGGGAGGCTTGATGATTGGCTTGGTGCGGGCGCTTGGCGATGGCTATGTCGGTTCGGAATGGTCGAGCGCTCTCGTTTTTGTGATTCTTATCTTGGTCCTGGTTTTTCGTCCATCTGGCTTGCTCGGGGTGCATGTAAGGGAGAAAGTCTGATGAAAAGACGTCTTCCGATTCCCGATGTTTCAGTCTATTTCGCGTTCCTCCTACTCGCGATCTATCCTCTTATTCCCGGCCTGAATGAAGCGATCCGAGGAATCATTGACGATTCCCTCGGTCGAGGCCTGACCACTCTTTTCATCTATGCTCTGCTCGCTTTGGCGTTGCACGTTGTCGTCGGCGACGCGGGAATGTTCCATCTCGGCATCGGCGGTTTTTTTGGCTTCGGCGCTTATATCGCCGGCATTCTGATGGTAAAGGTGCCGTCGTACCCTTTCCAAATCAATTGGGTCGCCGCGATGATGTTCGCCGGCGTTGGCTCGGCGCTGCTAGGCATTTTCCTCTGCGCGCCGATGCTTCGATTGCGCGGGGACTATCTAGCGCTGGTCACGCTCGGTTTTGGCGAGGTGATCCGTTTTTCAATCCGCAACCTCGATGAAATCACGGCGGGAACGATGGGGCTTCGGCCGATTCCGCCGCCTCACTTACCGGGCATTGCCGATGCCGATTGGACAAAGGGTTTCGAGCCCTTCTATTATTTTTGTCTCTTCTTCCTCATCGTGGCGTACACGGTGATCATGAACTTGGAACGGTCGCGTTGGGGCCGTGCCTGGGTGGCGTTGCGCGAAGATGAACTCGCCGCCAGCTGTATGGGCATGAACACTGCCCGACTCAAATTAGCTGCCTTTGCATCGGCTATGTTTCTCGCTGGGATCGCTGGTTCTCTTTACACCATTCGTTTTCAAGACACGGCCGATCCGGACTTCTACGGCTTCAACATATCAATCCTGATCCTGAGTCTGTCTTATTCTGGGTGGTCTCGGCAGCCGCAAAGGCGTTCTGCTCGGCGTCCTGCTCATCGTCGGCTACAACAATATTGTCGCCGATATTCTCGACCGGAAATTGTCAAAGAATCTGCCGATGGAATCGCCTTTCCTCAAATTTGGATTTTGGAAGATGTTCGCGTTTGGTATGGTGCTCGTGCTTGTCATGCGATTCCGTCCGAAGGGGCTCATCCCGGCTTCACGCCAAGAGTTTGACCGAAACGATCAAGGGGCCAGCGCGGCGCCATTAATAGAGGCAAAGCAAATCGACCATGCTTGAGACCCGTCAACTGACGATGCGATTCGGCGGATTGACCGCGGTGAATGCCGTCGATCTTCGCGTCGAGCAAGGACAGATCTTTTCGGTGATCGGGCCCAACGGCGCAGGCAAAACCACCTTTTTCAACGCGATTACAGGCATTTACGAACCGACGGAAGGCGATGTCGCTTTCGAAGGACATCGCTTGCGCCGGCCGTTGACCTGGAAGGTTATACTAGGCTGTCTCGCGATTGGTTTGTTGATGGGTTTACTCGCTGCACTTTTGGCGGTAAACGTCAACAAGCTCTGGCGTGCGGCGATCTATCGCACAGCAGTAGGCACGACGGAGAAATTCAGCTACGAGCGGATGTTCGAAGGTGCACGCGGTTATTTGTTTAACGAACTGGTGATCGAGCGCATTCCACGTTCCACCCGTTATCGGATCGTGCCCTCGGATTATAAGGACGACGATAAGGTCTCGCTCATTCTGCTTGAAGTTGGCACGGAGTCGGAAGCTAGAAACGTGCGAGACGATTTAACCGAACTGCTGCATTCGCCTGTCATCAAATCAATCGACTTGAGTCCCTACCATCTGATCACATCGGGACAGAAAACCTACCTCAACGTGGATTCGGCAGCCGAAGCGGACGCTATCGTCGATCATCTAGCAGTCATCCAAAAAAATGCACAGAAACGCCCACGCGCGGCTCTAATGGCCATGTTCGCCGGCTTGCTCATCGGTACTGCCGGAACTTTCACGATCTGGAACCGATCGCGGCGCACGGCGGACCACATTGCACTCGGCGGCATTGCTCGGACTTTTCAGAACATCCGCCTTTTTCAAAACATGACCGTCTTGGAAAATGTTCTAGTTGGGATGGATCGGTCATTCAAGCGCGGCGCGTTCTGGATGGTCTTGCGAATGCCTTGGGCGACGCGCGAAGAAAATGAGTCCACCGAACGGGCGCTGCAATTGCTTGAATACACCGGTTTAAAACAACAAGCCGGAAACCTCGCCAAAAATCTCCCCTACGGTGAACAGCGCAAACTCGAAATTGCCCGGGCCATGGCGGCGCAGCCAAAGCTTCTGCTCCTCGACGAACCGGCCGCCGGCATGAATCCGCGCGAGACGTCGGACTTGATGGCATTGATCCGCCGTATTCGCGATCGGGGCATCACGATCCTTTTGATCGAGCATCATATGAGCTTGGTGATGGGGATTTCTGATCGCATTGCCGTGCTCGATTACGGGGTGAAGATTGCCGAAGGCACGCCGGATGAAGTGAAGAATAACCCGAAGGTCATCGAGGCTTACCTCGGCAAAGAGGAGGTCTCCTGATGGCCGCCTTGCTCGATGTCAAGGATCTGCGGGCTGGTTATGGCGTTATTGAAGTGCTTAAAGGCATTTCAATCCACGTTGACGCCGGTGAAATCGTCACCGTCATCGGCGCGAATGGGGCCGGCAAGACTACCACGCTGATGACGATCTCCGGCATCGTCAGCGCACGTGGCGGCTCCATTTCATTTGCCGGCAGCGATTTGACGAGCGTCTCCGCCCACGATATCGTCAAATTGGGGCTGGCTCAGTCGCCCGAAGGACGCAAGATTTTTCCGCGGTTGACGGTGCTCGAAAACCTGCAGATGGGCGCCTTCACTCGCAACGATGAGCCGGGCATCAAGCAAGACATCGAAAAGGCCTATCACTATTTTCCGATTTTGAAGGATCGCCAGAAACAACTAGGCGGCACGCTTTCCGGCGGCGAGCAGCAGATGCTCGCCATTGCCCGTGCCTTGATGGCTCGGCCCAAGTTGCTGTTGCTCGATGAACCTTCGCTCGGCCTGGCGCCGATGATTGTCGTCAAAATCTTCGATGTCATTCGCGATCTGAACAAGCAGGGCATGTCTGTTTTGTTAGTCGAGCAAAACGCACGCATGGCGTTGAAGCTGGCTCATCGAGGCTACGTCATGGAAACAGGCGCCATTACGTTTAGCGACAAAGCCGATGTGCTGTTAAACGACCCTCGCATTCAAGCAGCGTATTTGGGAGAATAAGCCATCCGGCTTCAGCTTGCCGGGTCCCACCAAGAGATTACCCATGCCATCCAAATTGTCGCCGATATTCGGACGGCTGCCTACCCATCTCGATCTTCCTTCAACGGACGACAAGCCCTTGGATAACGGTTTCCAACTATGGCAGGCCATGTTGCTGATGGATGCCATAATTCCCCATCTGAGTCGCCTTCATCCGGATGGACGTTACTATCTCGCTTCCGACCACGGCATCTATTATCAAATCACCGATCCGCCCCTCGATGGCTGCAAGGCGCCGGATTGGTTTTATGTGCCGAATGTGTCGCCGTCGGCAGCAGATGCGTCTTACCGCAATTCCTATGTGATGTGGCAGGAGCTCGTCCGGCCTGCGGTTGTTATGGAATTCGTCTCAGATAGTTCGCGCGGTTCGGAATACGATCGCACTCCAGAGAGGGGCAAATTTTGGGTTTACGAACGCGTGATCGGGGCCTCGTACTACGTCATCTACGACCCGCGCGAGGTCAAACTCGAAGTCTACCATTTAGACGATGTCGAGTACGAGCTGATGCAGCCAGACGAGCGCGGGTTCTATCTCATCAAGCCGTTGAACCTTAACTTGGGTATGCATTACTCAACCTACGGCGGCTGCACGTCCAACTTCCTGCGCTGGTTTGACCTGGAAGGCGAATTGCTTCCGACAAACGAAGAAAGAGTCGTTGAAGAAAGTTCGCGGGCCGAGGAATACGCCAAACATGCCGAGTTCCAAAAGCGTCGGGCCGACCAGGAGCGAGAAATCGCAAACCGGGAAAAGCAACATGCGCTTCGGGAAAAGGAACGCGCTGATCTCCTGGCGGCCAAGCTTCGGGAATTAGGAGTCGATCCAGACAGTCTTTAAGAGAAAAAGCTGCTACCTGCGATTTAACATCGACAGATAGATCGCGGAGAGCAATCGCGCATCAGAACGAAATTCAGCGGGCAAAGACGTTGCATGGTGTTCGAACTGTCGGCGAGCCGATGCGACATCGCCTTGTTCGAGATAGGTCATGCCCAGTTCAAAACGCAGATTGTCCAAGCCAGTGAGCGCCTGCACGTAGTTATTGCGGACAACGCGATCAACGAACGGAAAATGGACGGGATTACCTTTGAAGTTTGGCGGTATGATAAACATCTGTTCGCGCTGGCTCGCTTCCACTGCTAATTGATTGAGATCGTGCGTTAGCCGCGGCACATAGCTGACTTCCATCAGGTCAAAAAGAGACATTGGCGCCCGGCCGGTTACGATACGTCCTAGCCCCAAGCCGAATGAAAGCGCTGTCTCGGGCTGCCATCCTTTTCTATTTCGCTGTTCCATCTCACCGATCATTTCTTCTTGCAAGGCGATTGCCTGCGAGAATCGGCCTATAATCAACGCCGTTTGCAACTTCAGCCGTCGTCCCGCCTCGCGAAAGCCACTTTCGGGTGAAAGGCCAAAAGTAGGCCCAAGCCGCTCTTCGAGTTCTCGCAATGTTGCGTCGGCTAATTCCGGTTGGCCCGTCAAAAGATAGAGGCTCACTTTGTCGAAGACGGTTTGCACCTTCTCGCTCAGTGGCACATTTTCGTCGCCCAGGTCAACTTGCTCGAGTTCGTCCAATGCTTTTCGGATGAGGCCGTACTGCCGTGCCAACCGGGCTCGCTCATCGTGTCTGGTCAGACGACTCGCATTGTTGAACCAGAGGTTCTCCTGCGCACGCACTTCCTGTTCGCGCTGTTGAATCCGCTTGTCGATATTCTTGATGGCGGTCTGCCACACGTCAAATTGCATTCCATCCGGCAGCGCGATTTTGAGGTGATTTTGCTGTTTTTTTATCGTCTCCAACGATAGATCGATCTGATGCCCGAAGCCCATTTGCTGCATTTTCTGCGTTTGCGGATCCCGCGGCGAATGAAATTCAGCTAGGTCGGCGGCCGCCTGGAAAACAGTGCTCTGATGAGCAAGGCAATAGGCGGCAGTCGTCCGCGCCAGGTAGCGTTCGAGATTGGCGATGATCATCAGGCGCCGGAGCGAATCGGAAAGAACGGCAAGATCGCGATCTTCATAAGCCAGCGCCAGAGCCAGGTAGCCATCGGGATGGTTGGGACTTTCTAAGATCGCTCGACGCGCGGCTCGAGCAACTAATATAGCCGTCGCCCGCATCCGCGGAGTGCCGAGTCGATCGCCCGCCGGCGCAACAAATGCGAAGACTCCACCTAGACCGCCGCTGATAAGTGCTCGGGCTCGCAGATAGTTGAACGCCTGGTTAGCATGGTATTCGACGAAAAGCATCGCTTCATCAGCGCCTGCAGGCGCCTTCGGCAACGGCGTCAGATATTTTTCGATCGAGGTTCTCGGCGGGGGCGGCAGCATGGTTGGAGCATCCGCCAGATGCTCTACCTTTGGCCCGAACGCTTGCTTGATCGTGTCGAACCGGAGCGCTTGATACTGTTCGCGCGACAGCACTTTCTGGGCACGACAGCCAAAGATGCTAACCCGGTCGCGAACGGCCCAAAGATCAGACCGCAGCGGCGCGGAACGTAAGAGCGAAACGAAACTGAATAGGTTCACCTGCCGATCGGTGTCCGACAGGACGATGTGGCTGACGCCATGCTGTTGGATAAAGCCGACATCGTCAAAATCTACCAAGCGGGTTGCCGCCGACTTCCGAATAAAGCGGGCATGCAACTTCATGAACGTCTCGGCTTCCGGTGCATGAAAGCCAATCCGGCTATCGAAATACGTACTCTCGCTCGGAGCAAACCAGGCGCAATAGTTGGCGAGGTCGGTACTCAGTATCAGGCTGTGCGCCTCGGCAGGGATGTGGCCATCGTCGCGCCAATTTTGCAATTGGCTCGCGGCTGAGACCAGGGCCGGGTCTGGCTCGATGTGCAACGAAAGCCGGCGTTCGGATTCGAGTGGATGCAGCCATCCCGGATAGCAGGCCATCAAGGCCAGTAAACCGGCTACGAAGAGGGCCATCCGGATGCCGACGCGCGCAGCCGCTAACGATTGTAAAGCGACCCGGCCCCACGTTCTTTCACGAAGTCGGCTGACGACCATGTCAAGATGCAGAGCCGTTACTGGGCCGGCGGCGATTGCGTAGAACGGCAGCGCCTGGGCATGAACAAAAGCGAGTGCGAGCAAGGATACGTTGATCAGGAACAGGCTCCAGGAGAAGCGGCCCCAGTTCAACGCGAAACCAAGTACATTGCACAGCAGGAGCAGCAAGAACGCAATGGCGTTAACCGGATTGCCGCCGCTGCTGCCGTCAAAATCGAGGACGCCTTTGTCCGATAGGCTGGCGAAAAGAGGTGCGAAGTGCGGATCGCCGGATAGCGTGAGTGCGAGCTGTCGATCAACCAGTTCGGCGGGCAATGTCCAAACTCGGAAATGGTGCGGATTCAAGGTGCAGGCGACTATTCCCGCTGCGAGTGCAGCAAGCAGAAAGCGCATCGAGGGAGACGCGTTAACATTATCCGCTTTACTTAGCTTTGTGCCGATGAACGTGCCTAAAGCGTAAATAGCCACGATCAACGGGCCGAGGAAAAACCATTGATCGCTGTTCGACCAAAGCCAGAAGAGTACGGCAATCGCTGCCGGGAATCGCCATGTGCGCGGCGGCGTTCGCGTTAGCAAGAAGAGAGTCAGGCCAAGGTAAAACATCGAAAGAATACTGGGCCGCAATGTTAGCCAAGGGGCAATGGCGACCAGCGTGAGCCCAATGGTAAAGACTCCTATCCAAAGGCTTTGGCGCGGTGTGCGAATGGCAAGCAGAATAACCGTGAGCATGCCGATCAGAATGCCTTTGCCGAGCACCACCGACTTCTCGCCCAAGCCTGTATAGACCGAAAACAGGAGCCTGTCGAACAGCCAGGCATGATTGACCCAAAGGCGATCCGTGCCGCTGTACGTGAAGGGAGCGTGGGTGAAGGAATAGCTTCCTTCGGCGATAAGTCGCCCTACCCCTACGTGGAACCAGAAATCGGAATTGCGCACGGCAAATAAGGCGATGGCGCACCCGAGCGCTACCGTCCCAAATGCGAGCAGTAAATCGAAACCGGCAAGAAATGGCGATGGCTTTAACATTCCCTTGATAGGCGTAGCGCCCGCCGGTGGAGACGATGCGGGAGAGACTTGATCGGACACCATCATAAGCGGCTCGGGAAGTTGCGACTGGAATACTTTCAAACTCATCGAACGTGCGGACTTGTACGGCGCATCGAACGAAGCAGAATCATTTAGCCACGGATGAAACACAGACGAAACACGGATGAAACCTGGCGCGATTAAGTAAGTTTTTTATTGCACACGCAAGGAAATATTCGGTTTTCATCCGTGTTTCGTCAGTGTTCAATCCGTGGCTAACTTTTATGAATTCACCTTAGCCGCCTATGGCCTGCTGAAAACAAACTTCTCTGGATTTCCTGAGCCCAGGGCGCCGCCTTGCGGACGCCAGAGCACCATCTCTTCGATCTTGCGCGCCAACTCGAAATCCTTATCGGTGATGCCGCCGGCCGAGTGCGTTTGCAGCTTAACCCAGAGCTTGGCATAGGTTATGGAAAGGTCCGCATGGTGGTTGGCCGCTTCGCAAAGGTAGCCGATGGCGTTCACGGCCATGAGCGTTTGGGGCCAGCCGTCCGTGTTGTACTTGCGGCGCAACCAGCCCTGTTCCAGATGCCAGCCGCTCAAACCCAGATCCTGGATTTTGCTGCTGATTTCCGCTTCCGAATAAACTTTCTCTTGATTCATGGCTGGTATTCCCGGCGTAAGTTGTCCGTTTTCTACTGACTATCGTATACTTTCGCCACTTGCAACAGCGCAGTCAGACAGCCTTTTTGAGAGACGGACAAGCATTCGACATAGGATGCACTTAAGGATAAGGGGATCAACTGACTTCCCAGTCTGGATTCGCCGCCACCCCGCTTGCCGGGGTGGAGCGCAGGTTCGTAACGAGATGAGGCTTTACTCCTTTGATTTCGCCGCCACCCCGCTTGCCGGGGTGGAGCGCAGGTTCGTAATCAGAAGGCTGGCTTGAACCCGCGCTCCACCCCGGCAAGCGGGGTGGCGGCGAGAGTATAAATTTCCGGTTCTGGTTACGAACTTGCGCTCCACCCCGGCAAGCGGGGTGGCGGCGAATTTAACCGGAGCCAAATTGGGAAGTCAATAAAACCCGTTCCCTGGCAGGTGAAACGCGATGGATAATGCACGCGAACGGCTGAAAGAACTCTTTTTGAGCCGGGCTGTCTCGTTTGGAAATTTCACGCTCGCTTCCGGCAAGACGAGCCATTATTACATCAATTCGAAGAAGGTGCTGTTCTGTGCGGAAGCTGTCGCTCTCTTGGGCGATTTGTTATACGAGGCGACAAGCGATCTCGATATCCAGGCGATCGGCGGTCTCGAAGTCGGCGCGATCCCGATGGCTACCGCAGCAGCCCTGAGCTACCATCGTGCAGGCAAGGCGGTCGAAGGCTTTTTCGTTCGCAAGCAAGCGAAAGGTCACGGCAGCCAAAGCCGGGTGGAAGGCATCGTGAACCCAGGCGATCGCGTCGCCGTCATCGACGATGTTTTGACCACCGGCGGTTCGGTTATCCAGGCTATCGAAGAAATCGAAAAATTGGGCGCCACCGTCGCCCGAGTTGTCTGCATCGTCGACCGGCTGCAAGGCGCCCGCGAGGCACTCCAGAAGTACGATTATCGGCCATTGTTCACCGTAGAAGATTTGGGAATCCGGCCTCAATGAAGCGGAATTCTGGCAGCTTTGGCGAGCCGGGAACGTAAGTGACCGGAGAAATCGTCCAAAAGCGAATACTCCAGTCGCTTACGCTCCTGGCTCGCCAAATGATTTTGGCGAGCCGGGAACGTAATCGACTGGAGAATAGGCTGTTTGAAATCATCGCGAGCATCGTCTTTAGGGTGTCAGCCGTCCAACCCTTTTGCATCGCCCACATCGGAGGAGTGTTTTCCATGTTCCGACGCTTTGTAGCCTTCCTCATTCTCGGCGTGGCGGTTACGGCGCTGACGGTGCAGGCCGAACAAGGGCCCGCGCCGAAGCTGGCCAGTCCGGAAACGGCTGACGCTGCCTCCAAACGGCTGGTCGACGACCAGATGAAACTGATGCGGCAGTATAAGGCCGTGGCGGAGAAGTTGCTGATTCTCGCGCAACAGTTCGAAAAGAGCAGCCGGCTCGAAGATCAGGAGAAGGCCAAGCTCATTCGCAAGGCCTTGAAGCTCGGCGACGATGAAAGCGTGGAAAACAAGTTCCAAACCATTCTTCGCACCATGGCCGGCAAAGACGGCATTGACCTCGGCGGCGTAACCGACGCCAAGAATCAGAGCGAAGAGCTGTCGCGTATTCTGAAGGAAATCCTCTCGATCCTCAAGAGCGATGATGAACTGCTCCGTAACAAGGAAGAGAAAGATCGGCTTGAGAAACAACTCGCCGAACTGAAGAATATCATCCGCGCCACCCAGGTAGCTCGGGCCATCAGCGACGCTAACAAGGGGGACCATAAGAAGCAGGCCGAGGCTCAAGCCAAGATCAAAGAAAAGACCGATAACCTTGCCAAGCGCATGGAGGGCAAGGACCCCAGCGACAAGAAGAATGACGCCAAAGACGGCATGGGGGAACCCAAAGACGGCAAAGGCAAAGACGGCATGGGCGAACCGAAGGACGGTAAGGGCGGCAAAGGCAAAGACGGTATGGGCGAGCCCAAAGATGGTAAAGGCGGCAAAGGCAAAGACGGCATGGGCGAGCCCAAAGATGGTAAAGGCGGCAAAGGCGGCGAGCCCAAAGACGGTATGGGCGGCATGGGCAAAGACGGCATGGGCGGCGGCGATCCGCCTCCACCTGCACCTCCGGGTCCCAAGTCGCCTGGTGCCGATCAGGTAAAGAAAGCCGTGCCGGATCAGGAGCAAGCTCGGAAGAAGATCGAAGAAAACAAACGGCCTGAAGCCGTGCCCGAACAAACTAAAGCCATCGAGAAGTTGATCGAAGCCCAGAAAGAGCTGGAAAAGCGTCTGAAGCAGCTACGAGAAGAAGAGTTGGAGCGTTTGCTCGCCAACTTGGAAGCTCGCGTGGCCAAGATGCTGCAAATGCAGATCGAAGTCTACGAATCGACCAAAGCGATTGACGGCATCGTGCAAAAGAGCGAATCGAAGAAGCCGGAAAAGGCTGAGATTCAAAAGTCGCAAGTGCAGGCCGACCGCGAGACGGAGATCATTGCCGAGGCGAACAAGACGATCGAAATTCTGAAGCAGGAAGGTTCCGCGGTTGCTTTCCCGCGCGTATTCGAAGAGACGGTCATCGATATGACCCGCGTTCGCGAGCGCTTGAATCAAGCTCGCGTGGCCAAGGATACGCAGTTGATGGAGCAGGACATCATCGATTCGCTGAAGGAAATGCTCGAAGCCTTGAAAAAGGCGCAACAGGATCTCCAACAATCGAAAGGGAGCCCGCCCCCTCCCGGCGCCGGCGGCCCTCCTCCGGAACAGAAACTTCTCGATGAGATCGCCGAGCTCAAAATGCTCCGCAACCTGCAGATGAAAGTGAACGATCGCACCAAGCGCCAAGGCAATGAAGTGAAGGATGCCGCCGAGCAGACCAACGATCCGCAGATCAAGGTCGAACTAAAGGATCTTGCCAACCGTCAGGTGAAGATCGAAGAGATGGCTCGCGACATTGCTACGGGCAAGAATAAGTAGCTCCGGGCTTTTGAGCCGGAGTTGATAAATCACTCAAACAGAGTTTGCATTAACCCGGTCAGACGCTTACACTAAGTGTTGACCGGGGTTCACCCCTAAAGATCATTCCGCCGAGGGCGGTTTCCCCGTTCAGGAGGCATTCACGTGATTCTTCGCAAGTGGTTGACCGCCGCGGCCCTGTCTGCCAGCTTCGCGCTGGGCATGGCCCTGCCCGCGATGGCCGTCGAGAAAAAGACAGTCGAATTCACCTTCGGCGTCCTTCGCACCGCGAAGCCCGAAGTCGCCAAGCAGCAGGCCGCCGCGTGGTTGAAGACCACCGGCAAAATGAACGAAAAGCAATTCGAAGCCATCTGGGCAACCGAAGATGCAACCGTACTCGATAAGGTAGCTGACACGTTGAAGCTCGGCAGCCCCGAAGCAGCGAAGATTCTCGATGCCTCCGCCAAGGCGGAGAAGGAAGCTCCCTTCGAAGTCCCGGCCCTTATCAAAGATCCGAAGAAGGCCGACAGCGTTTTCTTGCGGGCTAACCTGGCGGTGGCCTTCGCTCGCAATCTGGTCAGCGCTCGCGTTTACGAAGAGGCGCTGGAAGCGTTGAACGCGGAAGGCATTCAACCCGAACTCGTCGTCGATCCGATCGCTTTCCTGTTCAACAAGAGCGTTGCCGAACATGCGCTGATGAAAAAAGAGAAGGCGACCAAAACCATCTTTCGCATGCTGGACGATGTGCCCGAAAACGAAATCGCCGACCGTTATCTGATGCTTGCCCGCATCATGCTGGTTGACATGCTCTCATGGAAAAAGGACGAGAAGGACCTGAGCAACATCGTCAAGCTGATGGACAACTCGGAACGCCGTCTCGATCTGAGTCGGCCGGGAAAAGTCACTCAGGAGATTCAAAAGAAGATCGTCTTCCGTCTCGATGAACTGATCAAAGAGAAGGAGGCCCAGGCCAAAGGCGGCCAATGCAACGGCGGCAACTGCCCCGGCGGCGGCAAGCCCGGCAACGGACCCGGCGGCAATAACCCCTCGAGCCCGATGCAAGACAGCAACATTGCTCCCGGCGGCGGGCCCGGCAACATCACCGAGCAGAAGCTCAAGAGTTACCAGGAAAACTGGGTGAAGATGCCCGACCACGAGCGCGCTCGCGCCATTCAGGAAATGACTCGCGATCTGCCCCCACGCTATCGTCTGGTTATCGAAGATTACTTCAAGTCGTTGAACAAGGCCACGCAAACGCCTTGAGCCACGTTCGAGATTAGCCGGATTGATGAGTGATGGAGCAAGCCTCTACCACTCATCCATCCGGCTATTTGCACCCTTTGAATAGACACCGCGCGTTGAGGATTCTCATGGCCTTCTGCCGTATCTTATTCCTTTTGGTTGCCATTGCCTCGCTGTCTCACGCCGCCGAACTGACAACGCACGATGGCAAAAAGGTGACCGGGGACATCATCGCTATTGACGGCAAAGAACTCATCTTCCAAAACGGCAATGCCAAAGAAACGTTCGAATTAACAAAACTGAACGTCATCGAAATTATCGCCGCGCCGAAAGATCCGGGCATTAATAAAGCGATTGAGGTCGAGTTTGTCGATGGCTCACAACTCCGTTGCGTCGATTTCAAGCTGAAAGATAAGACGGCCCTGCTCACGCTCGCCGGCACGAAACAAATTATCGAGGCGCCCGCGTCCTCTCTGCTTTACATGATCCGCGACGTCAGCGAGCCGAAACTGAATCAGGCCTTTCGCGGTCTGCTCTCGAAACGCGGCAAGCGCGACACGTGGATAGTTCTTAAAGGCGATTCGCTTGATGGCGTCAATGGCACCTTCGGCGATGGCGACGCCAAGGGCGAGAACATCAGTTTCGAACTCGAAGCGACTGCCGAAAAGCTCAATATCCAGATGGCCCGCGTCTACGGAATGATCCTAAGTCAGCCGCCTGGGGTGCAGGTTGCCCAGACGGTTTGCAAGGTCATCGATGCCGGCAAAAATGTGCTCTATGCCAAGTCGCTTGAGATGAACGATAAGAAGTTCATCGTCGAAACCGTGACGGGCGTGCGGCTCGAATATCCGAGCATTTCTTCCGTGGCGAAACTCGATTTCAGTGCCGGCTCGATGATGTATCTCTCCAATGCGGAGCCGATCAAAGTCGAGCAGACATCGACGGAAGGGATTCCCGAAGTCTACCGCCGCGATCGCAATTTGGACAATAACGAACTGAAACTGAACAACGTGAAGTATCCCAAAGGCCTTGCTTTGCACTCGCGCACCGTACTTACTTACGATCTTGGCGGGAAATATAAGCTGTTCCAGGCTCTCGTCGGAGTGGACGACTGCGTCGAAGGTGAAAGCCAGGCAACTTTAATCATTGAAACCGACTTCAAGCCAGTTTTCAAAGAGGTCGTCAAGAAGGGCGCCAAGCCCAAATTGTTAAATTTGGCCGTGCTGAACGTCAAACAGTTGCGGATTACGGTCGAGTCGGACTTTCTTGACCTCGGCAATCAAATTGATCTGGCGAATGCGAAGGTGTTGAAATAACTGTCGGTATTGACCCGTAAGGCCAACGCCGTGAAGGATTTTTACCGAGGCCAGCACAATATCGGTTTCGTCGTTAGCCGCGACGCGAAGCCTTTGCGCAGCGGAGCGCTTTCGATGGCGAGCCGAGCAGCGTATGTTGCCGGGTAATGAAACACAAGCGCTCCGCTGCGCAAAGCCTTCGCGTCGCGGCTAACGTGGTTTACGTCAGGGACGGGGATCTCGTTTACACTTCGGGTTGATGTCGCTCGCAGCTGAGTTGTCAAGGAACTTTGCAACATGACGATCAAGAACCTACTGCTCGCAACGTTGTCCATCTTAGGCGCATCATTTTCCGTCAACGCTGCCGACGACTTCCTAAAGGCCGCCAAACTAACCGAAGCCGATCGCATCAAGATCATCAACAAAGTGAAGCCTTCGGTTGTAGCGGTTTACGCGCGTGGCGGCGGCGGAGGCGGGTCAGGCGTCGTAATCGATAAAGAAGGCTATGCCCTGACGAATCATCACGTCGTGCAGCCGACTGGTCCCACGATGGTCTGCGGCCTGCCGAATGGCGTGCTTTACGATGCGGTGCTGGTCGGCGTCGATAAAGTGGGCGACGTGGCCTTGATCAAGCTGATTCCGAAAAAGGAAGGGGACGTTTTCCCCTTCGCTCCAATGGGCGATAGCGACGAAGTTAAAGCAGGCGACTGGTCGTTGGCCATGGGCAATCCCTTTCTATTGGCGACCGACTTCACTCCGTCGGTCAGCTATGGCCTAATCAGCGGGGTCAATCGCTATCAGTATCCAAGCGGCGGCTTCCTCGAATACACCGATTGCATTCAGTTCGACACAACCATCAATCCAGGTAATTCGGGCGGGCCGCTTTTCAATCTCAAAGGCGAACTGATCGGCATCAACGGCCGGGGTTCCTTTGCCCAGGAAAAGCGATTCCGCATCAACTGCGGCGTGGGCTATGCGATTTCGATCAACCAAATCAAGAACTTCATCGGCCATCTCCGCGCAGGTCTCGATGCCGACCACGCGACGCTCGGCGCCGCCATCGCCACCACCGGCGAAGACGGCGACTTGGCGAAGATGGCGATCACCAGCGTTCTCGAAGAATCAGATGCTTTCCGGCGCGGCCTTCAAGAAGGCGATCAGGTCATCTCGTTTGCCGGTCGGCCTTTGACGAGCGTGAACCAATACAAGAACATCCTCGGCGTTTTCCCGCGCGATTGGCGCATGCCGTTGAGCTATCGCCGTGGCAAAGAGACGAAGGATCCCGTCCCCGGAAGAGATTCGAAGGAGGCGCTGGTCGCCTGATGGGCTATCAGCCTGCTCTTGAACCGAAGAAACAGGGCGACCCGAAACAGCCCGAACCGAAAATCATAACCGGTAAGAAAGATACAGCGCCGCAAGGCGCTGGCGCCAAGTTTTACAAAGCGAAGAGCGGTTTTGCCAACTGGCACTTCAACGAACAAGCGCAAAAGCGAATCGTTGAAGGTTTTGTCAAGCATGGCGATTTCTCAGCCCTTGGGGGCGACTGCACCCTTGAAGGCACCTACGAAAAAGAAGGGCGCACGGGCGAAATGAAGATCGCCATCTTCGAAGAGAAGGTGATCGGCAGCGATAAGGAAACGCGCACGGTCGTTAAAGCGAACTTGAACATCGACTACCAGCTTATCCCGCTCCGCGACAAGGAAGAAAAAGACTTGATGGTCCCGCCTTATAGCGGGGGCCTGCTGATGGCCATGTACCATTACCATCGCTTTCTCACGCTCGGACCAAAGGGTTTCAAATCCTTTGGTGAAGCCGAAGGTTTTTCGGCAGGCGGCGTCGAGCCGGTTTACGTGCAGCCGCTTAAAGGCGCTGAAGCGAAGGATTTCAAGGATATCCGACTGATGGCCGATGTTATCCGCACGGAATACGCAGGCGTGACGGCCAAATGGTATTTCTTCCTGCGCTGACTTGAATCCGCAACTGCAAGGCAAGTCAGACTACAAGGAATACGAGCTGATCGCTTTCGAGACTTTTGTCGCCCGCGATCAAGATCCCTGCGAAATATATCTGCACGATTCAAAAGAGATCAATGGCCGTCTGCTGCCGACCCGAATGGAAGTGCGCCATGGCGATAAGCGCTACGCCATACTCAATGTCAAAGAGTGGAAACTGAGTGCGACGCCGAAATAATAGGGCGGCCCAGTAATTTTTCGATAAGTTTTCATTCTCGTTACCAGGCTCTGCCTGGTAACGGGTCGTCGAGGCTCTGCCTCGCGTGTAAGAAAGGCGCAGGTTGCACGCTGGCGCATTATGATTAGCAATCGAATGAAGTGGTTTTCGGTTCACGCCCTGCATTATTTTGAATACAAGCAGGGCGAGCAAAATGATTTTTGCGTGTTTGAACACGTATATCTCATTCGCGCCGACTCTTCCGAAGAGGCGTTCCAACGAGGAAAAATTCGTGCCAAACAGGACGAAGGAGATTCCTCAGGCAGTCTGACGATCAACGACCGAGCAGCCTGTCTACGGTTTGCCGGGATCCGCGTCGTTGTCGAGTGCCAGGATCTCGACTTGGAGACCGGTCTACCAACTGATGGAACCGAGTTGACCTATTCCGAGTTTACCGTCGACACTCGCGACGAACTTGCCAAATTGATTGCAGGCGAACCCGCGCTAGTCGTCTACGACGGGCCGTAAAAGGAACTATTCTTTACCGAAGCTAGCAATTGGATATTGAACAAACGTTGAGGCGCCTACCTCGCGCACTGAAGCACACCCCCCGAGAACAGCACCCATGAAATGTTGCCGTTTCACTTTCGTCATCGCGGCCTTGCTCGCAGCCTCCAGCGCTCGCGCGGCCGATGCCTCGTTCGAGAAAGTCGCTGCCGATGTCAACGGCAAGATGGTCAAGCTCTTTGGTTCCGGCGGTCTGAACGGCCTGACCTCATACGGTTCGGGGCTGGTCGTTTCTCCGCAGGGACACATCCTCACCGTAGCGACGCAGTTGCTCGACACGCAAGATCTGCGCGTCCATCTTTCGGATGGCCGGCGCTTCTGCGCGAAAGTGCTCTTTACTGAACCCGAACTCGATGTGGCTCTGCTCGAAATCAAGCAGGAAGAAAAGGAGAAGATCGATCTCGACTTAGAGTATTTCGACATCGCCGATATTGCTAAGAAAATGAAAGCGCAGACGGGCGACTGGTTCCTTGCCTTTAGCAATTGCTTCGAAATTGCGACTCGCGACGAGCCGATGTCCGTTCAACGCGGCGTCATTTCGGCATACGCGAAGTTGGTCGCTCGCCGAGGTGTTTTCGACGCCCCGTACCACGGCGATGTCTTCTTTCTCGATCAGATCGTCGCGAACAAGGGTTCCGCCGGCGGCGCGGTGACTACGCGCAAAGGTGATCTGATCGGCATGATTGGCAAGGAATTCCGCAATGTCACTTCGGACACCTGGATCAACTATGCTTTGCCCATCAACTGCAAGATCGAAGTGAAAGACGGCGACAAGTTGCGCGTGATTAGCCTGCAGGAGTTTGTCGTCGATGGCATCAAAGGAACCTATAAGCCGATCATTCGGCACAAAGACAAAGAAGGACCCGGCGCCTACACCGGCATCGTGTTCGTGCCCAACGTCTTGCAGCGAACTCCCCCCTATATCGATCGCGTTCTGCGGGACTCGCCTGCTCACAAGGCCAAGCTGCAACCGGATGACCTGATCGTCTACGTCGATGGCGAGCCGGCCTACAGCATCCAGAGTTTCAAAGAGATGATCGCTCGGCTGACGCCTGGTTCCAAAGTGCAGCTCGAAGTTCGTCGTGGCGAAAAGCTGACGGCTGTAGAACTCGAACTTACCGATTTTCCTAAACAGTAGCGATGTTGACTGTAAGCTGCGCCAAGATGCAATCGACACACTAACCCGAAGCGTTAGCGAGGCGCAGCCCCGAAGCGTTAGCGATATTTTGTTGACCATAACGCTAACGCTTCGGACTCTACCTCGCTCGCGCTTCGGGTTAGTGTGGTCCGCAGGCTTCGGCGTCTGCATCGCTCGCGCTTTGAGTTAGTGTGGTCCGAAGGCTTCGGAGTCTGCATCGCTCGCGCTTTGAGTTAGTGTGGTCCGCAGGCTTCGGAATCTACCTCGCTGACGCTTCGGGTTAGTGTAGATCGCAGAATATGAAATTGTTCAACGTGCGCAATTTCAAACCTCAGGAGCACGGTTTCCTACTTTGTGGTTTCGAGTAATTCGCGAAATCACTCGCGCCTGATAAGAGCCAAACTTATGCGCATTATTTTTAATTTTCGCCTCACTGTTGTCCTAGCAATGCTGTTTGCTGTATCAGCAGTTCGCGCGCAACCCGATCCGAACGAAGAAACCGAAAGCGCCATGAAGGCAGCGATCGCTCAAGTGGCGCCCAGCGTTGTTCGCATCGAGACGAGCGGCGGGCAAGACATCATCGTTTGGACCGACCCGAGCAGCGGCGCCCCGATTCGCAAGGTCGTTGGCCCGACTACCGGATTGGTCGTCGATGCCGATGGTTACATCATCAGCAGTTCGTTCAATTTCGCAAATAAGCCAACCGCGATCTTTGTGACCGTTCCCGGCAAAGGCCGATCGGTCGCTAAAGTGGTGGCGGTCGATCAGTCGCGAATGTTGACCTTGTTGAAGGCAGATGATTTGAAAGGCTTAACTGTTCCGAAAGCCTTCCCGAAAAAAGAAATCGAAGTGGGCCAATGGTCGCTGGCGATCGGCCGAACGCTCAATCCGAACGTCGAGCAAATGCCATCGGTTAGTGCCGGAATCGTCAGTGCCGTCGGCCGGATTTGGGGCCGGGCCGTGCAAACGGATGCAAAGGTCTCGCCGAATAACTACGGAGGCCCGCTGGTAGCGCTCGACGGACGGGTGATGGGCGTCCTCGTGCCCGCTTCACCACAAGGCGAAGGCGATAACGCCGGCATCGAATGGTACGATTCCGGCATCGGCTTCGCCATTCCGCTCGACGACATCAATCGCGTCCTTGCCAAGCTAAAGGCGGGAACATCGGATAAGCAGGTCACCTTGCGCAGGGCTGTTCGGTTTCCCGGCGCCCCAGCCCGACCAATATCTATCGCCGCCGGTCATCGCCCAGATCGTACCGGAATCGGCAGCCGAGAAAGCGGGAGTTAAAGCGAACGACCTGATCGTCTCGGTCGATGGCAAGCCGATCTTCACGATGGCCCAGTTTCTGCACGTGATCAAGCCGCTCTACGAAGGCGACACTTTCTCGATGAAAGTGAAGCGCGGCGATAAGGAAATCGAGATCCCAAAAGTGGTGCTGCAGGGAGTGCAGACCGCTTTCGATCCCGGCTTCCTCGGCATCCTTCCGGTTCGCGATGAGCCCACGGAAGGCCTCGAAATCCGCTACGTCTATCCTGGCAGCCCGGCCGCGAAAGTGGGCCTGAAAGAGGGTGACCGGATTATGAAAGCCGGCTCTGGCCTGGCGCCTCAAATGACTGCCTTCGCGGGGCGAGATGCTTTCCTCACCATCATGAGTCAACTCACGGTTAGCTCCGATGTCAAACTCGAAGTCAAACGAAAAGATGGCGGCAAGACCGAGACGCTCACCGCCAGGCTGACGACGTTCCCCGAAGATGTACCGGATAAACTGCCCAAGGATCCATCGAAGAAACGAGCGCTCGAAAAGCCGAAAAATCCGGGCCCTAAAGGGAAACCCGAATTGAAAAAAGACCCGCCTAAACCAAAAGA
Organism: uncultured Planctomycetota bacterium; assembly: GCA_963718635.1. Lineage (GTDB taxonomy): Bacteria > Planctomycetota > Planctomycetia > Gemmatales > Gemmataceae > JAIOQJ01. Next base: position 3,301,662 of record OY970367.1, read on the forward strand.
TGAGCCCAAGGGCGACGAGCCGAAGAAGGATGAGCCCAAAGCGGAACAGCCCAAAAAGGATGAGCCCAAGAACGAAGAGCCCAAGAAGGATGACTCAAAGAAAGACGAAGCCAAAAAGGACGAGCCCAAGAAGGATGAACCCAAGATCGAGAAAGGGCTTTTACATCGCACCAATCCCGCGCTCGGTCGTAAATATTGGCTCTACGTGCCAAGGAATTACAATCCGAACGTCGCCCATGGAGTTGTCATTTGGCTGCATGCCGCTCGGCGCGAGGGTCGCGATGCCGAGGACATGGTCGATATCTGGGATGACTATTGCGCAGAGTATAACCTGATCATGCTCGGGCCGATTTCCGAAAACAAGAACGGCTGGGTGCCCAGCGAAACGGAAGGAATTCTGAGCGATCTGAATACCGTGCTTGGCCAATACACCATCGATCGGCAACGCATCGTCGCTCACGGCGCCGGCATCGGCGGCCAGATGGCCTTCTATCTCGGCTTCAACGCTCGCGAAAACATCCGCGGCGTCGCCACCGTCGGCGCGGTTCTCGCCAGCCAACCGAAAGATCTGGCGCCTAATCAACGCCTACAATTCTACATCGCCGGCGGCGAAAAAGACCCGCTCGGCAAAGACATCAAGGACAGCAAACCCAAGCTCACGGAACGCAAATACAACGTCGTACTCCGCGTCATCCCAGATAAGGGCAAAGAATACCTAAGCGACTCACCCCTCGAATTCCGCGAACTCCTCCGCTGGATCGATTCGATGGATCGGAATTAGGAATTTGCAGTGGCGAGACTGTGGATGGAAGTAACAGTGTCTGCTCACGACGAAGGCGGACCAATGATTGTTCAGCGAGACGACAGTGCCTTGCTGCTCGCGCCGGTGATTGGCGCGGCTCGTGTTCTGGTGTTCCTAACCGTACCGTGGTCCGGCCCGGAGAGTACCGCTCGGATGGCATTTCGGTTAGCTTCTGAGAAACTGGCGGCCGAGTTTTCGGACTGGAACATTCAGTGCTTTTACCTCGATGAAGAGGCCGAATGGTGCCAGGCTTGGCTAGCGACGCTCAAGCTGCCGATGCTCGGGGGCGGTTATCCGCTAGGGGTCGGTAGTATTTTGTGGCTGGAATTCGGCCGTGCCATATCGCACGAGTTCAACGGGCAGCACCAGCTTCAGCCTGCCGGCATCGTGGCGCGTTCTCGCTGGTTCTGGGCGAAGTCGGCCAGACCGGGCGCTGCGTCAGACAACGCCGCACAACTCGTCTATTGATATCAGAAGGCTGCGATGCCACCCATGTCGTTGGACTGCGCACGTGTCTTGTGTTGGGCCTGGTCGGGAAAGATTACGTTTGGCGTAAGCAGTCGGGTAACGATTCGAACATTTGCTAAGCGCCGACACCCGATTGCTCACGCAATTCGGCTCGCCCAAATCCTTGCGTTCGTCATCTACTCCATGTCGTTGAACGCCCCTTCGGGCCAGACGTCGCGCGGCTCGAAACCAGTCAGTTCAACGGTGGGACCGTAATCATAAGTGGGGGCGCCAGGCGGCTTGCTGCAGGCATATACAATGGCGAATCGATACATCTTTTGAGATTCGACCGCGCACGCAAAGAAACGGCCGGCGTCGCCGGGGCTCAGATAAACGTCGGGCCCCCAATCGGTGGCAGCCAACTCCTGCGCATGCCCGGGATCGCGCGGGCACCAGCCAAGCCGAACCGCCATGACTTGGAGCCCATGCGCTTCCACGAAAGCGCGCCCGGCTCCTTCCGCGAACAGCTTGCCGGCCGCGTACCAGCCGCGCGGTGTTGGCGGATCGTCGGTCTTGATCGGCAGCGGGCCGGTGAAGCGCTGCCACCAGACGACCTGGCCGCTGCTCGCCAGAATGGTTCGTTTGACGCCTTTGGCCTTTGCGGCTTCCAGCGCGTTGTGAACGCCAATGAGATTATTGGGAACAATCTTGGTTAAAAAATCATCGTCATCGGGAGTCGCCGCCAAGTGGATCATGACTTCCATTTGCTCGGCCGCCTGTAGAAACGTGGCCTCATCGACAATGCTCCCGACGATATTCTCGTCGGCTAGCGGATTGGCTCTTAAATCAAAGCCGCGCACAAAGTGGCCGCGCGACTTGAGTTCCTTGACTACTGCCCGACCAATTCGGCCGGCCGAGCCGGTGACGAGAACGCGAGTTGCTGACATGAGCTGCTGCCTCTCCATTACTTGCCCTGGTTCCAATAAATGCGCGCGTTGCCAGTCTTACGGCCCACAGCGATGATATCCGGCTTGCCATCGCCATTTAGGTCGGCGACTGTCAGATCTTCGACAGCAATGCCGCCATCGTCGAGCATGTGCCGTGCCCACTTCGTGCGTGATTTATCGAGCGCTTTGTAAAGCCTCACGCCGCACTTCTCCGTGAACGTGTCGCCCTTGGCGGGGTTGTCGCGCACGCCGATGACGAGCTCATCGTCGCCGTCACCATCCAGGTCGGCACACCAGACGCCATGACCCCAGCGCAGGTGATCGTCAATCACCACCCGCTTCCACAGCCCTTCTTTGTCGGACGATCCCACCGGATAGACGACGATCTCGTTGCCATGCCATGGCTCTACGGTGGGGACGTAGCCCGCTTCATCTTTCATCTCACCATGTTTGATCTCGCTCGCGCCACGGTTCCCTTTGGCGTTTGTTTGATCGCCGGCGCCTTTTTTTACCGCGGTCCACTTTCCCTCTTCGTTATGCAGAACAAAGACTCCTTCGTATGCCGCGAGCAAAATGTCGTCAGGCTTCCCTTTGGTCGTTTGAAAGGGCCAGAAATTGTGACAGACATGAAGCTCCTCGTTCAAAACAATCGGCGTCCACGGCCCTTTGATGGGATCTTTCGGGATAGGATAGGCGAGCACGCGCACCGGCCGGCCGTTCATCCAGTTTGCTTCCTTGCTGCTCTCCCGGCCCATTAAGGGCATCAGAACAATGGCCTTCTTGCCTGAACCGTCGATGTCGGCCATGCGCACGCGATGCACCGTCGGCTCTTCGGCAATGGGATGGATGCTCCACTCTTCATCGAGTGTTTTGCCGCGTTTCAGCCATTGCAGCGTTCCACCCGTCTTGGTGTTGAACGGCGCCCAATCCGCGCCGAGAACGAAATCGAGATGCCCATCGCCATCGATATCGGTCGCGGTGATGCAGACGTTGTCCGGCTTCGTTTTCCCGCTGATGATCGTTCGGCATTTCCAGGTCGGGTTCTCGTACCAGACAACTCGCTTGCTATCGACGACGACGATATCGGGCTTGCCGTCCTCATTAACGTCGGCAACGATTACCGCGTAACCAACCGTTAAATCGGTGGCGATTTCCTGCATCTTGAAACGAGGGAAGGCCGGTTCATCGGCGGCAAGTGTGGTGCAGAACAAGGATAGAGCAGCAATGGCATAAGTGCGCATGAAAAGTGCTCCAGGCTATGGATGGTACGAAGGACGACAATGCAGATAAGGCAAGTTGAATTAGGCCCTGCTTCAAGCAGAATATATACGCAGCCAAGGATGGCCGCAAGCTAGATGGCCGTTTCACAAAATGGCTGCGCGGTTCAGCGTGGCCGCGTTCGTCAGAGCGGGCGAATGACAGCATGTGCACGGCGAAAGCGACACAGAATCGTGTCATGACATATACGCCGGCACGCTTGACGCTCGAAAAAAGATTTCTTCGGAACAGCGCCCCTAAGCTAATGCATGGGATTTCGGGCGAACACTTTCGACGCGACGAAGTAAGTTCCCGAGTCGCTTCTGGAAATATTTCCAGAAGCGACTTTCCAATTAAATCGTGGGAAAACGAACGCTTCAAATTCGGGATACGGCATTCGGAGTGCGGAATGAGATGAAAATCAAACAGGCGACATTCAATGGCCCGTCATTCTGACGTACCGCCTTCGGGAAATATTTCCTGAAGGCGAAACCCGAGAAAATATCGTGGCAAAACGCTTCGGGAAATTCGGAATGCGGAGTTCGAAGTGCGGAATGAAACGAAAATCAATTTGCGACAGGTCAGGGCCGTCATGGTTTCAACGGACCCTTCAGGAAATATTTCCAGAAGGGCTTTCCCGAGAAAATCGTGGGAAAACCAACAACGCTTTGTTAGCCGGACGCGCCAGCGACGGAGGAAAAGCAAAACGAACATGACCGATGGGTGCCTTTCGCTCTGCGAAAGGAAATCCTTTCGCAGAGCGAAAAGCGACTATTTATCCCAACAGGGGCAGAAGTTATCGGTTAATATTCCGGAAATATTTCCAGAAGCCGAACCCCGAGAAATTCATGGGAAAACGGGATGGCCAAGACCCGAAATCGGAATCAGGGACGGCGCATGAACGACGATCGCCCAACTTAACGTAATTGCAAGCGACTGTCTAAAGACTTTCGAAATGGAGATCTAGCGAGGCTCTCTGCCTCAGACCAGCGAGAAGTTTCTGAGCTCCAGGCAGCCAATGTCAAATCGAAATCCGTCAGCCACGGATTAAACACGGACGAAACACGGATAAATCAAACATCCGATGGCGTGCTCATTCGACCCGCCTTGATGAAAATTCTCAGATTTTGTCCGTGTTCGTTCAGTGTTCCATCCGTGGCTAAACGGCTTTGGCTCGATTGAACGCTTATCTAAAACTTGCCTCATGCACGATGAGTTTTTTTGGATAAGCAACCTAGGGGCAAGAAAGGGTCGGCATCTTTTTAAGTGCAGATTTGAAGTTGCTTAAGATTTGAAATCGTCTGCTCGTAATTCGTCAAGCAGTTCGGCCATGTCTTCAGGCAGCGGGCAGCTCCAGGACATTTTCTCTTCCGTTTCGGGATGCCGAAAGCCGAGTTTGGCCGCGTGCAGCATGGGCCGTTGGGTGCCGCTGCCGTCGGCGACCGGCTTGCCGTTTACTTCACGATCGTAAACGTGTTCACCGCATAAGGGCGTGCCTGCTTCGCCCAGATGGATGCGTACTTGATGCGTTCGCCCCGTTTCCAGACGGCACTCGATCAACGCATAATTGCCCAGGGCTTCCACTAATTTCACATGCGTGACCGCGCGTTGGCCGTCCCCCTCAGCCGTGGAACTCCCGCGTCGGCCATCGCCCCGATCGCGCACGATCGTCGATTCGATCTTGCCTGCTTTGGGTTGTCCGCGAACCAAGGCCAGGTAACGCCGTTCCACCGTATGTTGGCGGAACTGTTCCATCAGATCGCGTTCGGCTTTGGCATTGCGCGAAGACGACAAGGCCGCTGGTATCGCGATCGATGCGATGGACCGCCCGTAAAGGCCGGCCCGGTTGCCCGAGCAAATCGGGAAGCAGATCGGCCAGTGTTGTGGGTAGAAAGCGCTTGCCCCGTTCGCCAAACTCGGCCGCTTCGTCTGCATGGCGCATCGTCGTCAAGCCGGCCGGCTTATTGATAACCGCCACCGCATCATCCTCATACGCCACAACCGGCATCGGCCCTTCGTAGATCGGCTTGGTTTTCAACGGCTTCGTCTTTTTCACCGACACAGCAGGCTTCGTCGTCACCGGAGAGAAGCCATGAACCTCGACGCGGTTGCCGACGCGCAGGCGCACGGTCGGGTCGGCCGTCGGCTGGCCGGCGACGCGAACCTGCTTCTTGGTGACGATTTCTTTGGCCTTCGACCAAGTGAGGTTCAGCTTGACGCGCAGAAAAGCAGCCAGGGTCTGTTTCCCTTCGCCGCGCGCCACGATATAAGAATGAAGCAGCATCATTCGATAGTCTATTGAACCAAGGGAATTCAGCAATCGGGAGGAAACCATGACGCGGTTTGAAGTTCGCACGCGACAGCGCAATGAATTCGTTGAAGTGACCGAGCAGGTTCGCGCCGCAGTGAGCGCATCCGGAGTGCAAAACGGCTTCTGCATCGTCTACTGCCCGCATACCACCGCCGCGATGACGATCAACGAAAACGCCGACCCAGACGTCGTGCACGATATGCTTCTCTATCTCAATGGCACGATCCCCAAAACGCAGACAGGCTTCCGCCACGGCGAAGGCAACAGCGACTCCCACATCAAAGCCAGCCTCGTCGGCGCCAGTGTCACGGTCATTATCGAGCAAGGAGAATTAGTCCTCGGCCGCTGGCAGGGAATCTATTTCTGTGAGTTCGACGGACCTAGAACGCGCGAATGTGTGGTGCAGGTAAATGGGGTGTAAGAAGCCCGAAGGCAACCCGGATTGCGTGAGCAATCGGGAAGATACGGAAAGGGAGGCGAGTTGTGAACGTGTAGGAAAGGCATCCGCGAAAGAGCGGCGTACGATAGCGACCTGCCACTGTAATATATTGTAGTCACCCCCGCGGAGAGACATTACATGACGGGATGCCGAGAAAAATTGCTACGCTTGATTGCCGAATTGAGTGAGGCCGACCCGGAACTCCGCCTGGGCCAAATGCTCACGAACTTGGCGATGATGAAGCGCGGACCGGCGCCTGAATTCGTGTGGGATTCCGAAGATTATGAGCTTGCCGGCGCTGCTCGGCGTTTGCTTGTTTGCTTGCGGCAACGAGAGTTAGGTGGCGTATGAGACGGAATATTTTGTTTGTACTTAGTATTGTCGTTATCGGAGTGGTGATCGCTATGTGGTGGTTCGGCGCCCGCAAACCGGTTGATCGGCAATCGCGTGAGACCGAGCTGAGTCGGTTGTCGCAGCAACGCGAAGTATTGCTCAGCGGGCCTTTGGAAGATAAGCAAGCAATCGAAGTGATTGCTAAGTTGTTGTTCCTGCAACACGAGAACCAAAGTGAGCCGGTCACACTGCTTATCGATTCGCCAGGAGGTTCAGTGACTGCGGCGATGGCGGTCATTGATGCCATCAAATCCTTGAAACCTCCGGTCCGAACTCGTTGTAACGGCATAGCCCAGGGGACGGCAGCAATCATCTTGAGTGCCGGTCAGCGTGGCGAACGTGTAGTGGTCCGGGAAAGTTCGATATCGCTATCACCCATCATTCCTAAATCGCCCAACGCATCTGATGCTGATAAGGAGAAGACAAGGCAGTCTGCTGGCGGAGGCGATTGCCAACAACACGGGCCGAACAGTGGAGTCGGTCGCTCTCGACCTCATAGATGGCAAATTCTTCGATCCGGCCGGTGCGGTTGAATACGGACTTGCCGATCGAGTTGTTGATTAAGGAATCAAAACGGATTTGTAGACGTAAAGAACTTGAAGGCGCCTGCCACGACCGACAAGCAAAAAACCGCAAATGTCTTATCATGATCGGGCAAGAACAAATCCTTTCTGGTCAGGCGCCCCAGCTGGGAAATGGTAGTTAGACGATCGAGTTAGGTCAATGGGCATCACCGGATTGGCAAGGTAAAATTGCGCCGCGTTGACCGCTTTGATCCTGTTGGGATCGGCCATTACTTGGGGCGACGAACCAAGTTCTGCGGTGCCCATCCTGATAATCGCCTGTTTGGTCGGATCCATCGTCATGGGCGGGTTGTCGATCTACTTGAGATGCTTGCCGCTTGACCATCGTTTGAGCCAGTCCAGAGCACTGCGAGTCATTCTCAAAGCAACGGCCGTGGTTGCGACGTTGTTAGCAGTCTCCGTTGTGGGATGACTGTAAGTTTTTCGCGAGCTATCTAGAGCGAACAACCAGCTACGTAGTCGGCGTCAAAGCTTCATCAACTTTTAACCAAACGCCAATCGATTCTGCTTTTACGGGGATGCTATAAAAGAGGTGAGGGCACGGGATTCAGAGCGGGACTCGCTACCGCTCTATTCCCGTGCCCCAGAGGCAGGTGTAAACAGGTGGTGTGCACCTTGTGATCGCGGGACTCGCTACCGGATCACACTCTATCCTAATGCAAGCGAAATGCCAATTTGGTTGAATCCTTTTCGAAAACACTCGCAATCTTTGTAAAAGCCTTAGCCGTAACGGATTAAATTTTTCGAGATTACGCCGCGATAGGCTTTTAAGGTCTGGTCGTCCTGCTCAGTCGAACTAGATGATGCAATTTGAAACAAAGACCTGCGCTATTCTGCTTTGATCGATTCAGACTGGTGCAAGATAGATCAGGCTTAACTTTAACTTCGAAGTGATTTGATCGATGGCTGTTTTTTTGACTGTAAGGTTTTAATGGCCGAAGCATCAATCACGAACAAAATCTGCTCAATCTGAGTGCGTTTGCAAGTGGAACCCGTCAATAGATGCACTGACGCGGGATTTAGCCGACTTCCAATATGCGCACTCTTACATCCACATATGTGAAAGCAACTGCTCAGCAATTATCCCGGCCCTGCCAGGAATGTTCGTTCGATGAAGGTGGTATCGACTTGTCCTTCGATGAACGCGGAGGTGTTGAAGATTTTTTGATGGATCGGAATTGTGGTTTTGATCCCTTCCACGACGAACTCTTGTAATGCCCGACGCATAACGCGAATCGCCTCTTCGCGGGTAGGTTGGTAAACAAGCAACTTCGCGACTAGCGAATCGTAATTGGGGGGACTCGGTAACCCTGGCAGACGTGGGTATCAAGCCGGACACCGGGACCGCCAGGCGGTTGCCATTTCGTGATGGTGCCTGGTGAAGGCCGGAAGTTGTCCGCCGGGTCTTCCGCATTGATACGGCACTCGATCGCGCAGCCGCGATGGACGATGTCGTCCTGCTTGAAGCGTAGTTTTTCGCCGGCGGCTACGCGTATCTGCTCGCGGACCAGATCGATCCCGGTTACTAATTCCGAAACGGGATGCTCCACCTGGATGCGGGCGTTCACTTCGATGAAGTAGAAGTTGTTGTCTTTATCGACCAGGAACTCGCAGGTGCCGGCGGAGTAGTAGCCGGCCGATTTGCAGAGCCGGACAGCGGCCGAGCAGAGGTTGTCGCGAACTTTTCGCGGAAAATTCGTAGCGGGCGATTCTTCGACCAGTTTTTGATGGCGGCGCTGCAACGAGCAATCGCGCTCGTATAGATGCACCACGTTGCCGTGCTGATCGCCGAGCACTTGAACCTCAATATGACGAGGCTGCTCGAGGTATTTTTCGAGATAGACGCTGCCGTCTTTGAAGGCCGCCTCCGCCTCTTGTCGCGCGGAGGAGAGGCCTGAAATCAGGCTCATGTCGTTGCGGGCGACGCGCATGCCGCGACCGCCGCCGCCTGCAGCTGCTTTGATGAGCACCGGGTAACCGACCTGATGGGCGAACTTGAAGGCCTGGGCTTCTTCGGTGATCAATCCATCACTGCCCGGAACGACGGGCACCTTCGCGGCACGGGCAAGTTTGCGGGCCTCATTCTTGTTGCCGAGCTTGCGCATGGCGTCGTGCGGCGGGCCGATGAATTCGATGTTGCAATCACGGCACATCTCGGCGAAATCGGCATTTTCCGAAAGGAAACCGTATCCCGGATGAATCGCATCGACGTTGGTGACATCGGCGGCGGCGATGATGCGCTGGTACTTGAGATAGCTTTCGGAAGCGGGTCCGGGGCCAATGCAGACCGACTGATCGGCCAGCGCCAGATAAGGCGCGCCGCGATCGGCCTGGCTGTAGATGGCCACCGTTTCTATGCCGAGATCGCGACAGGCACGGATCACGCGCAGGGCAATTTCGCCGCGGTTTGCAATCAGGATTCGTTGAAACATGTTCGAATTCACTATTCCGAAATTCGCAGAGGCGAAGCGGAATGAAGTTCATTCCGCATTCCGAATCTCGCAATGGTTAAGAAGGTTCGACCCGGAACAGGATTTGATCGTATTCCACGAATTGACCGTTTTCGGCGCAGACCTCGGCGATTACACCGGAGCAGCCTGCCGCCAGATCGTTGAAAATCTTCATCGCTTCGATCTTGCAGACGACTGTCTCGGCCGTCACCCGGGCGCCGACTTTCACGTAATCGTCCTTATCGGGCCCCGGCTTGGCGTAGAACGAACCGACCATCGGGCTCTTGATCTCAATGAGCCTGCTATTGGTTGCCGGCGCTGCTGGAGAAGCGGGCGACGACGCAGCGGGCGTAGCCGCTGGTGCTGCGGGGCTTGGAGCATAGCTCAAAGGCGGCAGCGAAGGAGTGAAGGAAAGCGCTGACCCGCGGCGTAGGCGCATCCGCTTGTCGCCGTCCTGCAGGTTCACTTCGCTCAAATCGAACTTCCGCATTAGCCGCACGAGTTGCCGCACCGTGTCGACATCGAAAGGCCCGGCCGGCGTTTTCGGTTCATCGGTCACAAAACAACCCCCTTCGAAACCATGCGAAACGCAACTTTTCGAACATACAACCCGCCAAGGGCTCAAAAATCCTGGCTTAGCCCGGCCGACAGAACTTCATAACCGTCCGACGTTACCAGAATATCATCTTCGAGACGAACTCCGCCTAAGCTAGGAAGATAGATGCCCGGCTCGAGCGTAAAGACCATTCCCTCTTGCAGAACGTCAGTCGATGTCGATCGAATATCGGGGCCTTCATGCACTTCAAGGCCGATGCCATGGCCAAGCCCGTGGTTGAACATTTCACCATATCCGGCCTCAGCAATGTAGCCTCGGGCGGCCGCATCTACGTCTTTCGCTTGAACGCCTGGCCGTACAGCTGCCAGCGCGCGCGATTGTGCCTGTCGAACAACGGTATATATTTTTTCGAGCTCTCTTTCAACCCGTTGGCGACCCCGACGTTCGGGAAAAAAGGGATTACGAACCATGCGCGTCAGATCGCTGGTGTAGAGCGCGCCCTTGGCGCCCCAGTCGAGCAGGAAGAAATGGGCCTCTTCGAGACGGCGGCCCGAAGGCGGACAATGCGGCAATGCCGAGCGATCGCCGATCGCGACAATAGTTTCAAAACTGACGCCATGCCCGCCTGCTCGGCGCACGTAGCTGTCCAGAGCGTCTGCCATCTCCTTTTCGGAGTTGCGCGGCGACAGCATGGCCATCATCATGGCAAAGGAACGCTCTCCCAACCGAACCGCGTCGCGTATTGCCTCAATTTCAACGGGGTCCTTGATGAGCCGAAGTGATTCAGCCAGCCCGCATTTGGCGACGAAGTTGACGGTTGGCGCCAGTTCTTCAAGTTTATCGAACTGCGCCACGCTTAAATGGGACGCTTCGACTCCAACGGACCGCAGGCCCAGCTTCTCGATTACCGTCGCGGCAAGCTGCCAAGTGGTCAAGTCTGGGCCGCGAATCGCCGTTTCTAACTCTAGGCATTCCTCGGCGATCTGTATGCTGAAACGCGCATCACTGATCAGAATACCCCGTTTCGGCGTGAGCAACAGAAAGCTGCTCCCCCCGGTAAAATGGGTCAGATAGCAAACATTGATTGGATTCGTGATCAGAAACGCATCGAGTTTCTCGTTTTTCACGAGACGGCTGAAGCGCTGGCGCCGGCGATAAGCGTGATTCATGGAAGCAAGACCACTGCATGACAAAACGATAGCGAGACGGTAGTCTATCAACGTGCGCAGCAGGTGCATACCTGCAATGGTTCGAGGCAATGGCGAGCCGGGAGCGTGAGCGACTGGAGAAAAATGCGGAGTTTATCGCGAGATGCTTCTCCGGTCGCTCACGCTCCCGGCTCGCCAAAGACTTTTGTCCGGTTGCAGATTATGAATGAAATAGCATACGCGGACCCTGCACAACCCGAGCTTGCCTGGCGGAATTATTCCGGCTGGGCCATGTTGCCGAGTTTCGTCGGCTGCGGCTTCCTCTCCGCTGCTCTACTAATGAGCAGATGGTTCTTCGACGAAGCGCGCGGCATTGAGGACAAAATCGGCTCGTGGGCTCTCTTTGCCGCAACCTGGTCGATTTGGCTCGTGCAACTTTTTCGCTGGCTTTATCGCGGTTCGTGTTACGTTTATCGTCTAACGCCGACGGCGATCTACATCGATCGCGGCTTCCTCTACAACCCCCAACCGCCTCTCTTGTTGGCCAATGTCCTCGAAGCCAAATGGGGCGCCAACATCCTCGGCCGTTTTTTTGGCGTCGGCTGGGTCGTGGTATTTTTGCAAGATGGTGGCGTTTACACCCTGACGGGAGTGCTGCGCCCCGCTGCTTTAGCGGAAGAGATTCAAGCAGCGGCGAGTCGGATGAAATCGTCTGGCGTGACCAACTCACTCGTGAATTCGCAACCACTCCCACCCGGATAATTTCTCGATGACAACAACAAAACTCGTCACCGTCACCACCGCAATGAACGGCACCGAAGCGCAGTTCATTGCCAATCGGCTTCGGGAAGCCGGCATCGAAGCCGCCATTGCGGACGACAACGTCGTGACGATGGACTTCATGTTCGGCCCCGCTGTCGGATGGATCAAAGTCCAGGTGAAAGAGCAGGATGTGGCACAAGCGCACGAAGTGCTGTCGAAAAATTTGCCCGAAACAATGGAAGAAGATATCCCTTGGGATCAACAGCCGGAAGAAGAAGAGGAGGAGGATGAAGCCGATCAAACTCCTGAAGAGCGAACTGAAAAAATAGCCGAGCGTAGCGCTCCGGTTATCTTCGATGAATCGTCCGCCGAGCTTGAACAACAGGTGGCGCGAGCGTATCGCATGGCGATCTGTGGCTTTTTCCTGGCCCCGCCGTTGCTGAACCTCTATTCCATCTGGCTACTGCATCGGGCCGATCAGCATCCGGAGAAGTTCACGCAAGACGCCCGCCGCCATTCCACGCTGGCATTCTTTATCAACATGTTCAGCATCGTGGGATTTGGAATCGGGTGGCTTTGGATTCTAGGGCTCACGCGGTGAACATCAAGCATTAGCCGGCGCTGGAAAGCTCTCGCCCATGGCCAGCACATCCTGCTTTACTTTTTCCTGCAGCGCCTTATCCTCGTGATGGCTCAGAACTTCGGTAATCCATTTGGCGATCTGTTTCATTTCGCTTGTTTTCATGCCGCGTGTAGTCAGAGCAGGGGTGCCGATGCGGATGCCGGATGGGTCCATCGGAGGCCGGGTGTCGTAGGGGATCATGTTCTTGTTGACGGTGATGCCGGCGGCATCCAGCGCGTGCTCGGCCACCTTGCCGGACACGCCCTTGCTGAAGACATCGACTAGAATCAAATGATTATCCGTGCCGCCGGATACGATGCGGAAGCCGGCGCGTTGCAACTCTTCAGCTAAGACTTTCGCGTTCGCGATGACCTGCTCGATATACGTTTTGAAATCGGGACGAAGCGCCTCTTGAAACGCCACGGCTTTGGCGGCAACCACATGCATCAATGGACCGCCCTGTAATCCCGGAAAGACAGCGGAGTTGATCTTCTGAATCCAGGCTTCCCGGCACATGATGACGCCGGCCCGCGGCCCGCGAAGAGTTTTATGCGTGGTTGTTGTCACGAAGTCTGCCACCGGCACGGGGTCGGCATGACGCTTTGCTGCCACCAAGCCGGCGATATGGGCCATGTCCACCATGAAGAGCGCACGACTTCTTTGCAAATGTCGCCGAACTTTGCAAAGTCGATTTGCGCGGGTAGGCGCTGGCGCCGGCGATGATCAGTTTCGGCTTATGTTCGCGCGCAAGTTTAGCGACTTGATCGAAGTCGATACGATGCGTGTCGGGCGTCACGCCGTAGCCTATCGCCTTGAAATATTTCCCTGAAAAATTGAGCTTCATGCCGTGCGTCAGGTGACCGCCGTGAGCCAGGTCCATGGCCAGAAAAGTATCGCCAGGCTGCAGCGCCGCGAAGAAGACCGCCATGTTGGCTTGCGCCCCCGAATGAGGCTGCACGTTCGCCTTCTCCGCGCCAAACAATTTCAGCAACCGCTCAATGGCGAGGCGTTCGACGATATCGACGTGCTCGCAGCCACCGTAATAGCGCTTGCCGGGGTAGCCCTCGGCATACTTATTGGTGAGGACGGACCCCTGTGCGGCCAAGACCGCCGCACTTACGTAGTTTTCGGAAGCGATCATTTCGAGGCCGGTCTGTTGCCGACGACGTTCGCCCTGGATCGCTTCCCACACAGCCGGATCGGTTTGCTGAAGTACGTCCATCATCCACCTACTTGAACAAAAGGAGAGACGTTTTCGTTTTATGATTCTAAAGCGGGAACGTCGTCCACTCCCTTGACGCCATGTTCCTTAAGCCGGCGCAGCAAGTCGCTTGGAGTAGTTAGGACGATCGTTTGCCAGCCAAACATCTCGGCAGCATGGGCGTTGCTCGACATATCGTCGATGAAGAGGCACTCGGATGGCTCGCACTGCGCCTGTTTTTGACAGTGTTCGTAAAAGGCCCGATGTGGTTTACGGGCGCCGATCTCATGGGAGACCACGAGGTGATCGAACGGATCGAGAACGTGCGCAAACTGTTTGCGGTAGCGCGTGAAATGGGCTTCGTTCGTGTTGCTCGCCAGCAGCAACCGATAATTCTTTTTCAGCAAAGGAATCAGGCGCGTAACGCCGGTGTTCTCCGTGAAGATATCGACAAAGGCCGATACGAATTCATCCTGTTCGCAGCGCAGCCTTCCATCGGCCTTGGCGAACTCAAAATATTTGGCGGTGCTGAGGCGTCCGGCTTCGTAGGCAATCTCAAGTTCGCCGCCATAGAGAGCGAGCGCCAGTTCGGTCGGCTCGCGGTCGGTATGCAGGCGGAGTTTTTCAATGGCTCGCCGGTGGTCGAAGAATGCCAGAACATTGCCGAAATCGAACAAGATCGTGCGAACCATTGATCAATCCTTGATTAGAGAGGCTGGAGAGCACCGACGCCTAAAACTCGGGAATCTTGATTTTTTCCCCGCCTTTCATCGCGCTCTGATGAGCGCAGATTCCGACGGCCGTCCAGTTGGCGCTCGTAGCGGCGTCGGGCATGGCCGGCGCGTCGCCTAGCACTGCCGAAAGAAAGTGATGCACCAAATGAGGGTGGCTCCCGCCATGACCGCCGCCCTGCAAAAACGACAGATGGTCGGCGTCTTGGATGGCCGCGGGCTGAGTGAACTTTCGGATCGGTTCCGGCAAAAGATGGGCGTAATCGGGCACCTTCACACGGCTGGCGATGCGAGGCTCGTCAATCGGCTTCTCCGCGCTGCTTTTGGTGTGGATCACCGGGTCTTCGCCTTCGACCTGCTGCCATTCGAAACTCTTCTTGCTGCCGGTGGCGTCGAAACTTTCGCGATACTGCCGGGCGACATCGAAGAGGCTGCGCGTGACTTCCGCCACCACATCGGAACCCTTGATCGTAAACGTAGCTGTCTCGACCGCGAAAGGGCTATTGTACTTTGCGATTAAATCTTCGCGAATACGGCCCGAGCCATAACAGGTGACCGCTTCCGCCAAGCCTGGCTTGCCTCCCTTGCCGACGATCGCCAGGCATGGGCTCACGCAGTGGGTGGCATAGTGCATCGGCGGCAGCCCGGGCCAGTAGTTCGGCCAGCCATCCATATCCTGCTGGTGGCTGCCGCGCAAAAATTGCAGTCTGCCTAGTTCGCCCTTATCGTAAAGCTCCTTAACGAACAGGTATTCCCGTGCATAGACCACCGTCTCCATCATCATGTAGACTTTGCCGCTTTGCCGCTGCACGGCACACAACTCTTTAAGCTCATCGAGAGTCGTTGCCATCGGCACGGTGCAGGCAACGTGCTTGCCTGCTTTCAGCGCTGCCAAGCTCTGGGACGCATGATCGGGAATCGGGCTATTGATGTGGACGGCATCGACATTCGGATCGCGCAATAGTTCTTCGTAGCTCGTGTAGCGTGCCTTGATGCCGAATCGATCGCCCGCCTTATCCAGTTCCGCTTGATCGCGGCGGCAGATGGCATACATCTCCGCATTCGGATGCGCCTGATAAATCGGGATGAACTCGGCGCCAAAGCCGAGCCCGACAATCGCAATGCGGACTTTTTTCTGCGACATACAAGAAGGCTCCCGCGTTTCTCTCATTCAACGACAGGCTGCGAGAGAAAACGATATGACGAAAGGTTAGTTGTGGGGTGAGGAGATGGCAACCGGACAGGCTAAAATGCCGCTTCGGGCCGGCCGTGCTAAATCGCTGCAGTCTTTTTGATCTTCCTGGTCGGGCTAGCGTCAGCCCCATACGAGTGGCGATTTTCATTGGTAGAATGCTTCAACTCCAGCAATCCTATAACTAATTTCTGGCGCACGTGCTTGTTCCCAACCGAGTTTCCAGCCAATTTTCCAGCCCTCTGCGTAGGCTTCTCGATATCGTGATGACTACATCTTGGCGTGCTTTTTCCCGCACTTCTGCCCTTCGTTTTCGCGTTCTTCTTCTCGTCCCTCTTCCTTTGCCTCTTGAAAGACACGCGTTTGCCGGACATCGCTTACCTGTAACATTTTTTCAATCTGCTCGCGCGACCATTTGGGGAACTGGTAAGGGATAATCGTCTCAACGAATTGTATCACCAACTTCTGGAATTTGATTGGCCTCTTCGAGGCACGAAGCTGCGGACAAGGCTTGACGAATTACGTTGAATACCTCAAAGTTCAAAAGTGAGAGTGGAAACGTTACTCTTGGGAAACGACGAGACGAAAACCAAGGTCGTAATAGCGGGAGTCTTGCAGATGATTGACGCGATACGCAGACCGGCAATTCTCCGGTTTGCTGATCCACGAACCGCCGCGAACAACACGAAGATCGGGTAGAAATTCGTATTCTCGATCCCGTTTACTGTAGTAGCGATTTGAACACCATTGCTGGACGTTGCCGCTCATGTCGCACAATCCCCACGGGTGTGGCGCCTCAGTCTCGTAGCTGCCGACCCGTTCAGTTCGTGACAAGTAGGGACCTTTCGTCGCCGTGCCAAAGGGCTCGTTCCCGACACAGTTCGCCTGCTTTCCATTTAGCATGTCCCCAAAGTAGAAAGCCTGCTTGTTGCCCTTGCCCCCTCGGCATGCGTATTCCCACTGGTCTTCATGGGGCAAAGCCAGCTTTCCTTTCCCAAGCACTTCCGGCAGTTTCACGGTCTTGTTCGCTTCCTTCAAAAAATCCTGGCAGTCATCCCACGATACGCGTTCCACCGGAAAACGGCTGGGATCTTTGTCGGCGACATCGTCCTTTTCGGTCCCCTCTTTCGAGAAAGCACTCGGGTTCTTCCCCTTTACCGCTTTCCACTCCTCTTGCGTCACTGCGTACTTGCCCAGCCAAAAGCCCTTGGTCTTGTATTTGCCGCGGACCTCTTCCGCCTCCCTTGCAAGCCAATCCGGTTCCGGCTCGATGTGATCTACCGCCAGGCGTTCCGCCTTCGGCGAGCCAAGCTGCGCTTCACCCGCTGGTATCCAGCAGAACTTCATCTTCAGACCTTTGGCGATCTCGACTTCGGCAACCTCGCCCGGCTTCGGATCGGCGCATTCCACCCTCGGAATGCACAACAACGAGACGAGACACGCGCTAACGAGCAAAGCAGAACGCACGGTAAAACTCCCCTCGGTTTCGAAGAATGTGTCGAACATAAACCGGTGTGCGAAGGCAAGCAAAGTACTCGTTACGCTCCGCGTGACGATCTTCGTCACGCGGAGCGTAACGAGTACTTTGCTTGCCGCTTCGCCATGTTTTGAAACACGCGCCCCATTTACCCCAAGCGTCGTCGCAAACAAGCCGCCATATACGTCTCTTCCAAATCGACAGGCAAACAAATCTCGGCGTTCAACGCCAGCGGCATGGTCGGCAACGATCGGCCCACGGCAAGTTGCTCGCGCCACACGTCGATCTGTTCTTTTTCGTCGCGCACGATCGGACGGTAAGCCACGGAATAGAGGTCGATGTCGTCGGCAAACCAAGCTTGCTTATGATGGTTGAGCAACTGCATCATTTCGTTGTGCAGATTTCCGTTACGACTTGTGACGATGTCGATGACGATCAGACTGATTCCTTGCGTCACATAGCTCGCGCATGTGACCGCGAAACTCTGCATGTGCAATGCACGGTCTTTGTTCGCCGGGCTGACGAGTTCGATGGCGGCGACCAGTTCAGCGCCGCCTTCGCTGCTGAAGATACGTACTTCGAAGGCATCTGGAAACGCGGCGGGCAGGACCAGCGTAGCGGCCGGCGGCGACCAAACTTGAACCGGAAGAGTTGCCGTGCCACCGCTATCGGCGCTGCCGATTCCAAAGTCCGGTCCTTGGAAGGTCGCCACATCAATTTCGACTTTCGCTCCATGGTGCGTATGCTCTTCCGCGAAATACCCTTCCGGCAACTGTTCGTTCAGCGCGTCGGCAATGGCGCCGGCCCAATTCGTGTGGAAGGATTCCCAGTGACGATGAGGATAAAGCGGTGCATGAAAATGATCGAGGAGCGGCATGATTCAAGTTTCCAAGCGTCAGTTCGATCGTGGCTTCCTTGAACGTTTCGCAGGCCGTGATGGACTTTGACGCTGCACATTGAGCTTGCGAATACGTGCCTGAGAGAGCCCCGTTACCGCTGCGATTTTTTGGATCGGAAACTTGAACTTTAGCAGTTCGATCGTGATTATTTCGAGGTCTATTGATAATAATCCAGCGCGTATAACCAACATGGTTTCTATGAAGGCTTGGCGGTCAACGAGGTTTTGCCGAGAGTCGGTCAACATTTGCCCGTCTCCTTTTCCGGCTGGCGTGAACATGTTTTCGATCTCCTCTCTCGAAACATGAATTCAGGCATCTTGGCATTTCTTGCCGAGCTTTCGAATTTGCGCCGGCGTGAGACCCGTTGCCGTTACAATCTTCTCGACGGAGATTGCGAGTTTCAAAAATGCAAGCGGCACTTTTTCGACTGCCTCTTCCTTTGCCTCTTGAAAGACACGCGTCTGCCGGACATCGCTTACCTGTAACATCTCTTCAATCTTCTCTCGCGACCATTTGGGAAACTGGTAAAGGATAACCGTCTCAACAAATTGTATCACCAATTTCTGGAATTTGATTGGCCGGTTGGAAGCACGTAGCTGCGGAATCATCGCTTTCGCTTTATCGAGCGCCGCTTCCGGCTTGGCGGCAATCAATTCCAGAATGGCCATTAGCCGCGACGCGGAGGCTTTGCGCAGCGGAGCGCTTTCGGCCGGCGAGCCGAGCCGCGTAAGCTGCCGAGTAATGGCAGAACCCGACTGCTTACGCAGTTCGGCTCGCCTAGCGTAGCGTTTCGGCCGCGTAAATCCTTCGCGTCGCCGATAGCACATAAAGCGAAAGGACAGTGAATCCTGTTTCATAAAGGTTCCTAAACCTCCTCTTCGTCGAACCAGGTTGCCAGCTTGTCGCTTAATTCTTTCGAAGATGCCTCGTGCCCGGTGATCCGCTTTACCTGTTCGCGGACCTGTTCGATGAGCAATTTCGAGGGTGCAACGATGGAGCAGCCGCGAAGCTTCGCTTCCTGAAGAAAGGGCGAGCGCCTCGGCATGGTGGTGAGATCGAGCACCGTCATGCTCGTTTTCAAGTAGCCGGGATGGATCGGCATGCTCTGTTCGGCGTCGGCATCTTCATCGACCAAGCGCTCGTCTCTGCTGACAATCAAAACGTCGTGAGTCGTCGCATAGATTCCTTCCCAAGCGACCTGCCGACCGCCGAAAGCTTGGCTCATGCGAGCGGCCAACGTGCGATCTTTGCTGGCGAAAACCAGAGCGGCCCCTTTGGCTTTCAAAGCTGGAGCGATCATGCGCGTCAACGGCCCGCAGCCGGCGAGCATGATAAGCCGGCCCTGAAGCGGTTGCTCTTTCTCGGGGTCGCGCTGGCGGAGAGTCTCCTCAAGCGCAGCGACCGCCCAGTGACCTAACGTGTTGGAAGCGATCCAACCTTGATCGCCGGGCATCATCAAATCGGCAGCGAGTGTAGGCGTTTTCGCGCTTTCATCCCAGGCAGCGGTTTCGTGGATCTGTTCGTAATAGTCTTCTTCGATGGCGATTCCCTGAAGCCGGACGAGATCGATGATCTTGCGAAAGGGTTTCAAGTTGCCGATGGCCATCGGCAACACTCGATGCGGCAAAGCGGCCTTGTTGAAGGCTTCGTTCATCAGTCCGGCCGTTAAAAATTCGCGCTCTCCCAGGCCGGTAACCCCCACAAAGCGTGTCGGTTTTCCGATATCGCGGTAATGATAAAGTTCGACCAAATCGCGGATCGTCGGCTGGCCAGGATAGGCTTCCATCCCTTTCTCCAACGCGGCGGAGGTCCACGGGGCGCCGATTTTTTTTCCGAGCACGGCAAGCATGACGCCCGGCCTGCCAAGGCCGACGACTACCGTCGGAACTTTTGGTTTGCCCAGAATCTGGACCAACGGCCAAGCTTCTTCGAGCGAGCGCGCCGGACCGTCAGCTTGATGACGTCCGGTTGCAGGGTTAGCATGTCGTCGTAGATGTCGCCGATGGCGGAAGGCATCTTGTTCACGTTCGTATAGGAAATCACGCGCTGGCAGGCCGGGAAGGGACGAATCTTATCCGCGATGTCGTATTCGATCTCGACATATTCGGCCTTGCTCATGATCGCCTGTCGCAGCAGCATGATTCGCTCTTCTTCTGTCCCTTGCCAGTTGCCGCCGTCTTGCTTTCTCCGACAACTGAAAAGAATCGGTAATCGTTTGGCCGCGATCATGTCGCTGAAGTTTGGCGCATGTTCGAGACAATCGAGACGAACCTCGATCAGATCGGCGCTCATGGCCACCGCGTTGAGCATGTCCGCCAGCAGGAGGTGGCGCGATTCTTGTGCAAGGGTGATGCAGATCATAGGGCAACCCATCTAGTCAGGGTGAAGATAATACGATCAAGATATTCCAGTTGAAGCGGGTTGTTGAGTCAACAACAAAAAGTTCGGCGAGCCGGGAGCGTCAGCGACTGGAGAAAATCATGAAAAGAGCGCGGAGCCTTTCTTACCCTCCCCCTGGCTTTGTAGGGGGAGGGCAGGGTGGGGGCAGAGCCTCTCGCCCATGAACGAACGCCTCGGCAGTTGCAGCTTTCCCCCCACCCTGCCCTCCCCCCGCAAAGCCGGGGGGAGGGTGGAGGGTCGAGCTGTGATTTTGCCAGAATCGGTTGGCGCACTTAACTCGCCCAGTCATGGGGCGCTTCGCTTGTCGGCTATCGCACCTGCAAACTTAAAGTTTTTCGATGCAAATGCAAAAACGACTGAAGTCTCAAGAACCGTATAACCGATACATCCGGTAAGCTCGACCCGTCTTTACCCTGGACGGCGCGACCGCGCACCTATCCGTTTGACCGAGAGGCGTAATGTCGTTGCGGATTCTTCCACTGATCGCCATCGCCTGCCTGAGCGGTTGCGTTTACCGAGTGGCGGAGCAGACCGACCGCATGATCGCGGATATGGCCCGACGACCTTTTGACCGCGATCCGACCGAAGCGTCGCCCAATGTCTCTACCCTACCTGCCGCCGCTGAGCCTAAAGAGAGTACCAAGAGCGCCGAGCCTGCCAAAGATGTGCAGACGGCCGGCTATCTTGACGCGATTCAAGCTAAAGAGCCGGCCGAGGCGCCGTTCCGATTTACCGTGCCGGGCGATGTACCCGGCGCCGAGGCTCCTGAGTTTCGGCCGAAGAACAAAGAAGAATTGATCAAAGGGCTGGATCGCCTTTACCCACCGTTGCCTCCCTTGCCGGAAGAGCCGAAACCTTTGCCGCGCGTAGATGGCAAGGCATATACCTTGTCCGAACTGCAAGAGATCGCCGCCCTCAACAGCCCCGTGCTTAAACAGGCGGCGGCCGACGTGAAGGCAGCCGAAGGGACTCTGGTTCAGGCGCGAACTTATACCAATCCAAAGATGGGTTATCGCTTCGATCCTTCCAACGACGGTTCAACCGCCGGCGTGCATGGCCTGTTCCTCGATCAGCCGATCCGCATGGGCGGCAAGATGAAGTTGGAAATCGCCGCGGCGCAGAAAGATCTCGACAATGCCGAGCTTGCTCTGAAGCGAGCCCGAAGCGATTTGTCCACGCAGGTCCGAACCGCTTACTTCGGGCTACTGGTGGCCAAGGAAACCGTTCGCGTCACGCGCACCATGTCGGTCCTCACGGATGAGATTTATCGCGCAGGTAAACCTGCTGCAGAAGGGCGGCTTTGCTGCCGGCTATGAGCCGGCCCCGCTTCGCGCACAAGCCTATGCCGCACGACTGGGGCTCAAACAAGCGATCACCAGCTACTACTATGCTTGGAAACAGGTTGTGGCGGCCGTCGGGTTACGGCAACTGCCGTTGAGCGAAGTGTCGGGCCGGATCGACTCGCATATTCCCTATTTCGATTACGATGCCGTGCTTGCCCATGTGCTGCTCAATCACACCGATATTCGAATCGCACGAAACACGAACGAGCGGTCGCGGTACAACCTAAAGTTTGCCCAAGTTCTGCCCTACTATTCCGATCTCGATTTGCAGCTTTCGGTCGAGAAGGAATACTCGCTGCCGCCGTTCCAATGGTTTATGGCCGGCCAGCTTAGTTTCACCATTCCCGTTTGGGATCGCAACCGGGGCAACATCATGGCGGCGGAAGCCTCGATGATCCGCGCTTCGGAACAGCCTCGCGTGGCCGAGCTGACGCTGACGAACAATCTGCAAAACGCCTACGCTCTCTACAAAAACAATCTCGATGCCCTTGAATACTACCGCCGCTATATTCTGCCCGACCAAGTGCGTGCTTACCGGGGCGTGCTTGAACGAAGGCAGGTTGATCCCACCGCGCAGTTTGGCGATCTCGTGACGGCCCAGCAGACGTTGGCCAGCAACGTGGCATCATACCTAGCTATCTTGAACCAACTTTGGACTTCGACCGTGACCGTCGCCGACTTCTTGCAAACCGATGACTTATTCCAGCTGGCTCAGCCCAAGCCGATTCCGCCGTTGCCAGATGTGGGACCATTTCGCCCTTGCCGCAGGTCCCTGCACCGAAACAGATGGAACCGGCCGATGCATTCAAAAGGAGCGGACCATGAATCTTTCGAAATCCGCTCGCACTAGCTTAGGGCTGCTTGCTTTGCTTTTCGCCGTTTCGGGCGCCCACGGCCAAGAGTGGGTGGCGATCAAAGCCGAACCGACCGCTGCGCCGGCTGTGTTACCCGCATTGCCTTCCCCGACGACAGCCACCGCTCCAGAACGAACAGCGCAACCTGACTTTTTGAGTCGTCTGCCGCACCCTCCCGATCAACCTGCTTCGCTTTATGAAGCCGCATCGCCCCCGAACACCGCGACCGCACGGCCGGGACCTTACTTCGAGATTGACCCGCTGCTCGATCCGCCGGATTATCCGCGCCCGGGGTTCTTCGGGATGGTCGAGGCCCAAGTATTGTCGCCGCATATTTATAAGTCGATCGTTAACACTGCGGTCGCTGGCGCTCGGCCTCCGGACGTCATCCAATTGCCCAACCGCGGGCTGGATTGGACCGTCGCGCCGCATTTCGAACTAGGCTTCAATCTGCCGTCTGGTTTTGGCGGCTTCGCGCTTGGCTATCGCACCCTCTCATCCGCCGGCTCAGCGTTTACACCCGGACCCGATGCCATAAGCCCTTCGCGTAGCCGGCTCGATCTGAACAGTTTCGATGTCGATTACATAAGTCGGGAGTTCACGCCGAGCGATCGTTGGACGATGCGCTGGCGCGTGGGCGGACGTTGGGCGAACGTCTACTTTGACACTTTGTTGACACAACCGCCGGCCGCCGCGGCTGCGGGCAGCGGTATCTTGCAGGAACATGCAACGAACAAGTTTACTGGATTCGGACCGCACGCAACTCTTGAACTGACTCATCGCTTGAATGTGCCAGGGCTATCGATCCTGGCTCGAGGTGATATCGCGAGTATGCTCGGTCGAATCAATCAGCGCGTTTCCGAGTCCGCCCTGGACGCAACCAATCCGATCGGCGTATCGTTCGGCCAGACTGCTGTTGGTTCCTCACAGACAACGCCGGCGATCAGCTTGCTCTTCGGCGTCGATTGGCAACCGCCGCAGTGGAACTTCATCCATTGCTCGGCCGGCTACCAGTACGAATATTGGTTTAACGTCGGCCGCTTCAGCCTCATCCCTCAATCGCGCGGCGAATTGCAGCTACAAGGTTTCGTCGGGAGAATCGAATTCAACTATTAGTGCAGAGCGTTAACCGCGATGCGAAGGCTTTGCGTAGCGGAGCGCCGGTTAGACGAGCCGAACTACGTAAGCAATCGGGTTCCGTCGTTACCCGGCAGCTTAGGCTTTTCGGCTTGCGCCCAAAAACGCTCAGCTGTGCAAAGCCTCCGCGTCGCGGCGTCCAGGGCTTAAATTTACAATACTATCGGCCTGAAAAGATGAGCGAAATCCGATAGCCGGTTCGTTGACGGCGCTGACGTCTCTAACGCAAATCATTTTGGCGAATAATGCCACCAACAACTGCCCCAAAACTTTCGAGGTGTTCCATCTGGTTGAAACCGATCTCATTCCCGGCTATGCTTTAGTACGCCCATCGCATAAGAAGATCGTAACCTGCCGGACTTGCTCAGCCCCCCTTGAAGAAAATTCGATCAACTCACTCAATCCCGCCGATGCCCCACGAGGCCATTCCATGCATCATCTTGCACGAGTATTGCTGTTGCTTGTAGTTGCTCCGCTAACCTTGAGAGCCGAGGAGCCAGCAGCAGCGAAAAGAAAAGCGAGCGGTCCTTATGCCGCTCCGATCAGCATTGAACCTTCGCACATTTCGACTGACAAAAAGGTCGTCTACGACTTCGACATCGTTTATGTACGCGCGCCACGGCGGCAGGCGGATGGCCGATCGAAGTGGGCGGAGGTGGGCGATCCGCGCTCGATGGAGCCAGGCGCCGACTTAGTGCTTCTGCATCCGGATGGTTCCGAGGAAATCCTGGTTGAAGCGCAAGGGAACGAGTCCGTTGCCGACCCGTATGTCTCGTTCGATGGCAAGACGGTTTACTTCGCGAAGTTCCACGATGTGAAGACGCATAAAGGGTCGGATATTTACAAAATCCACGTGCCGACACGTAAAATCACGCAATTGACAACGCAGACGTTTACACCGAACACGGGTGCGGCGGACTGGTTGAAAACAGCGCTTCCGGGGTGGGGCGTGCATAATCTTGGACCCTGTCCGTTGCCGGGCGGCCGTTTAGCCTTTGTCAGCGATCGCAATGCGTTCAAGGCCGTCAATGCCGGCTATGCTCCAAACGCCCTTGCGCTGCAATTGTTCACGATGCAGGATGATGGAACCAATGTGGAATGCATCGGCCATCTGAATCTGGGTTCTGCATTGCATCCGGTCATTCTTAAAGACGGCCGGCTCATGTTCAGTTCGCTCGAATCGCAGTCGTTGCGCAGCCAGCATCTATGGGGACTTTGGTCGATCAACCCCGATGGCACGCGCTGGGGCCCGCTCTTCAGCGCTTTTGAAATCGGCAATGGCACGGCTGATTCCGCTCATTTTCAGGCGCAGATTTCGGATGGCAGCATCATCCTTGAATCGTATTACAACCTGAATAATTCGGGATTTGGCACTTACTATAAGTTTCCGCCGCAAGCGCACGATGGCTACGCATCGTTTGGCCCGGGTTACAAGCCGGATGCCGCCAATGCCAAACTCCGCCACGGCCGCGACGGAGAAGGCAAGGGAAAGTTCATCCAATTCCCCTTTAGCCCCTTCGGCATCGAAGCGTTCACGCCCTTTGTCTTAAAAGGCGATTGGCCTTCGGAATCGACCATTCTGAATAAGAGCGATGCCCCGCGCGTCGGCAAGGTGACTCATCCGTCGGCGGCGCCGGACAACCATCTGCTGACGGTCTGGTCGGCAGGTTCACTCAACGCTTACACCCGGCATACGCCTGCTTTCGACAGCGGGATTTATCTGATCAAAGACGGCAAGCCGATCGACGAGCCGGGCCAAATGCTCCTCATCAAGAACGATCCGAAATACCACGAACAGTGGCCCCGCGCCCTCGTCCCCTACGAGCGCATCTTTGGCATCAAGGAACCGGTCGATCTGACGCCTCTGAAGAACGACGGCACACTGTCGCGCCATTTACCGGCTGGCACTCCCTTCGGCCTCGTTGGTTCATCGAGCCTTTACAAGCGCGAGAGCTATCCATACGGCGTGGTGAAGCCAGGCAGCGTTACCGCAGGCTACGCGGGCGACAAAGACTCCACGGGTTATCGCGGGTTCGACAACTCGCATAATTGGACGGTGCAGGGCGCTGAGGCGGGCCTTTACAGTAATGATGACATCCATGCCATTCGCATTCTCGCGCTCGAGCCGACGAGCGAAACGCGCCCGAAGAACGGGCGCACTTTCTACAACCACGGCAAAGAGCGGATGCGCATTCTTGGCGAGTTTCCGGTGCGAAAATTCGATGACAATAAGCAGCCGCTCGATCCGGACGGCAATCCCGATACCAGCTTTCTCGCCAAGATTCCGGCGGACATTGCCTGGACTTTTCAAACGCTCGACAAACGTGGCATGGTGTTGAACATGGCGCAGACCTGGCACCAATTACGCCCGGGCGAGATACGAACCGATTGCGGCGGCTGCCATGCCCACAGTCAAAAGCCGACCGACTTCAATCTTACTTTGGCCGCCAAGGCCGACTACCAAGTCTTTGACCTGACTTCGCGAACGCCCCTTCTGACGACCAAAAAGTTCGACGAATCGGGAAGTAAATGGGACGCCAAGGAAGAGACCGGCTTGCGCTACGCCAAGAGCGTCAAGAACGTCGAATTTTTTCGCGATGTGAAGCCGATTCTGGAACGCAGCTGCGTTGCCTGCCATACACATAAGGAAGAAGCGCCCTCGGGCAACTTGGCGCTCGACGATGAACGACCGGTTAAGGCTTATCACCCGGCAGGACACGCGTTCGAGTTTTCGGCGCCGGCAACTTATGCTAGACTCGCCGGCGATCCCAGAGGGCAATGGGGTCACAAGCCTTTGAATCGCCATGGCTGGACCGAGCAAGCTGCTTCGCGTTATGTCCGGATGTTTCAGTCACGCCGCAGCTTGCTGATTTGGAAGATCTTTGGCGAGCGTCTCGATGGCTGGAAGAACGACGATCTTCCCTTTGAATCGATCCCCGGCGATCCGTCATCATTACGTCACAAGGGCAATCCTGTCCCGGATAACGCCAAGAATCGCGAGTTAGCCGCATATCGGCTTTACTGGCGGAATCATGCCGCCGCCGCAAGCGGTGGCTGACGGCAAAGTGAAGGCATTGACCGACGAAGATCGCTTTACGCTCGTGCGCTGGATCGATCTCGGCTGTCCTATCGACTTGGATTACGACTCGGCCAGGCCCGAACGAACGGGCTCGGGTTGGATGCTCGACGATCAACGGCCCACTCTCACCTTGGCCCTTCCTCAACCGGGCGCCAACGGCTCACTTTCGCGCATCGTTGTGGGAATGAACGACTACGAAAGCGGACTCGATATGGGTAGTTTGCAGATCGTTGCCGATTTCGAAATCGACGGTATCAAAGCCGGCGCCAATCTAGCTTCCAGGTTGAAAGCTATCGACCCGGGCGTGTGGGAAATGAAATTGGCAAAGCCGTTGACTACTCTCTCAAAAGGCTTGCTCTCCGTGTCCATCAAAGATAAGCAAGGGAACATCACACGCATCGACCGCACCTTCAAAATCGACAAGAAGGATTAACGAGGCTTTACCGCAGGCCAGCGAGAAGTTCCTGAGCACGAGACAGCCAATGTCAAATCAAAATTCGTCAGCCACGGATTAAACACGGACGAAACACGGATGAATCAAATATCCGATGCTGTGCTCGAAGCACTCGCCTTAATTGAACTTCTTCGATTTAATCCGTGTTTGTTCTGTGTTCCATCCGTGGCTAAATTTCTTCCGCTTCGCTGGGCGACTCGTGTAAAACCTGGCTAATTCACGATGAGTTTGTTTGGTAAGTAGCCTAGCGCTTCAACGCTTTTCCGAGTCGGAAGCGTAAGCGACGGATGTTCACAACGACAAGAGGTCGGAGATGAAAGAGAACGGAGAAGCACCGCTGAACATCCGGAATTGACCGTCGGCGACGATCTTGTTGCCGTCGGCGCCGATTTCGTTCCACTCAAAGAAGTGAGCGAGACCGCTTCGGTCAAGAACCACGAGATTGATCGTTATCAGCGCGATTCCCTTCATGCCGAGGAGGCGTTCGCCCACGCCGTCGAGACGGCGAACAGTGGCGATTACCAGAAAGCCGTTCAAGAATATCTGCGGGCGGCCAAGATTGCGGAGACGGCCCGCGAATGGTACGTCGCTGCCGTATCGCTGGAACGCATCGGCAACTTCTTATGCGATCCCAAGCCTCCTTTTGACTTGGAACGGGCGATCCGCACCTATCATCGGGCAGTGGCGGCTTACGAACAAAGCGGCCATTACGACGAGGCCAGGCGCATTCTCTATCGCATGCAATACTTGAAGATGACACGCGGGCGCGAACTGCGCCATTCATTCGAATGGCGCATGGAAATGTATCTCTACTGGCTGTTCGCGGGTTTCGGCTTTCGGCCTCTTCGAGTGGTCGGCACCGCCATCACGACCGTGATTCTTTTCGGCCTCATCTATTGGCTTTCGGGTGGCGTGCTCGCTGCCGGTACGCATGAACCCGCCGCCTTTTCGGACTGTCTCTACTTCAGCGGCACGACCTTCACCACCATCGGCTATGGCGATTACATCCCTGCGCCGTTTGCCCGCCCGATGGCATTGGTGGAAGGCGCGGTCGGCGTACTCTCGCTCGGCTTCTTCGTGGTTATTCTCTCGAATCGGCTGCGACATTGAAGAGTGCCCAAGCGAGACGCTTGGGCATTGTTGTTCGAGATCGGGTTACTTCTTCACCGTATAACTGAGCGACAACAGCGAGAAGCCCGTAGCGAGTTCAGGGGCGCCTTCGCCGAAGCCGGGGTTCTTGTTGGCCCACGAACCATTTTCCGCCTGCTTCGATTTCAACGTATCGAAAAGCTCCTGGCGCCAATCGTGCTTTTTGCCTTGCGCATCTTCGAAGGAATCTTCGCCGAGGGCGTCCATTGCTTTGGCAAAGACGTGGTAGTAGTAGAACAGGCCTGCATCTTTTTGGCCGGGGTTTTCTTCGAGCGTGTAGTGCTTCTTGATCCAGGCAATGGCCGCCTTCACGCGCGGGTCTTCCTTGCCCTTGCCGGCGTAGAGGAAACTCTTGAGACCGGCGTAGGTCATGCCTCCCTCGGAACGCAGGCCGCCTTCGGGCGTGACGCGTTCGTCTTTCTTCTCTTTACTCGCGGTGAGGAAGGGGTTGTAGACGAAGCCTCCTTTGTCGTCTTCGCTCGCTTTGGTGGCCCACTCTTGCTTTTGCACTTCGCCGGGCAAGTTCTGGCAGCGCGTCAAGAAAATCAAGGCATCCTTCACGGCTGGGTCATCTTTCGGCACACCAGCAGCCAGCAACGCCTCGACGAAGAAGTGCGAATTGGAAACATCGGGCCGGCTGCCGCCATCGTAGCCAACGCCCCCTTGGCGATCGTCTTTCTCCTGATGTTGCAAGGTCTTCAGAAACTTGGAAGCGTTGGCGATCACTTTGTCGTACTTACCATCGATGTTGGCGTCTTTGAAAGCGAGCAAGGCCACGCTCGTCATATAATTGGCAAGCTGCTTGTTGTAGATGCCGCCATCCGGTTGCACGTTTTTCTCGAGGTATTCAAGGGCTTTCTTAACGATGGGGTCATCGCCGTGGCCGTTGCGCACTAGGCCGGCCACAACGATAGCGGTGATGCCCGGGCCGCCGAACTTCGGCGCGAAACTGCCATCTGCGTTCTGTTTTGTCTTCAGGAACGCGATTGATTTCTCGACAACCTCGTTCACGTCGGTAGACTTGGGCGCTGCGTTCAGAGGAACCGCCACTGCTATCAGCGTCAGGACAAGGCAAGCGCGCAACAAATGGTTCATGGGTAAAATCTCGTTGAAGGTTGATTGGCGACATCTTCCGAATCGCGGATAAGGGGCGTTGTTGATTATAGAGGTTCATGGCGAGCCGAATCGCGTGAGCAGTCGGGTGTTAGATTTTGCAAGATCGCCTCAGCGGGCGCATCTGTAGGGTGGGTGAAGGCTTTGCGCAACCACCATTGGGCTACGAAAGTGGGTTGCGCAAAGCCTTTAACGACCCTACAAGTCCTCAATGTTTCGGCCGTGCCAGGCGAACGATGAGGCGCTCGAGTACTAGCTTGGGCAGGAGCGGGCTGCCGCCTTTCATGCCGGAGTCGGTTTCGACGAGCCAGTCGTAGAGTTTGTCGAGCCGGCCTTGGCCCAGGTGTTTCATCTGCTTGCGCGTGTTGTCGCGCGCCTGGGGCCATTTGGCGATACCGCCTTGGTCCATCGCCAAATCCAGCGGTGTGCCGAGTTCATGCAGGCGGGCGGTCATGGCGATGCGGCGCAGCTGGGCGCTCAAAGCGCCGAGGATGGCGATCTCGGCGTCTCCCTGTTCGAAGAGTTCGCCTAAAATTGTCAACGCTTCAGACGGCTTGCCTTCGCCGATGGCATCCATGATTTTAAAGACGTTAGCTTCCCGGCTTCGCCCGACCAACGCATCAACATCGGCTATGTCAATCGACGGCCGAGCGCCTGCGTAGATCGATAACTTTTCCAGTTCCGCATCGAGCAAACCCATCTGCGGGCCGGTCAGTTCAACCAGCAACTCGGCCGCATTGCCCGCTATTTTCTTCTGGTAGTGGGCTTTCGCCCAACTGATGCACCAGCCGGACATCTTGTAAGCGGGCGGTCCTTTGCAGACAAGCGTCGCCGAATCGGGGATCAGCTTTGACAGTTTGGTCGTGGCAGCCCACGATTTGACATCGAGGATCAAGATGCCATGGATGGCCGGGCTTTCCGTGTATTTTTCAAGCACCGCCCGATACTTTGTAACGAACGGGTCGGCCTGTTCCACGATGACAACGCGCGAATCGCAAAGAAAAGGCAGCGTGTCGAGTTCACTACGAATGGCGGCGAAATCGGCCTTATCGCCCGGATAGGTCGAGATGGCGAAAGAGGGGTCCGAGTCGCCGATGATCGCGGTTTGCAAGGCTGCAAGCGCCCGACGTTTGAGAAAATCCTCATCGCCGGCGACGACAAAGATCGGCTGCTTTTTAACTTTGCCGCCTTTGTCCAAAAAGGTCATCGCGTCCATGATTTCATGTTATCAACCGGAGCGAGACTAGCGAAGCTGCGCCTGAGACCAATGAGACGAGCGAGCCGCAGGCCGACCTCTTCGAAGTCACATCGGGCCTTTGGCGAATGTTAAATCAAAATCCTTTAGCCACGGATTAAACACGGGCGGAATACGGATAAATCAACATCTTGATGCATGCTCGACACTCGCCCTTATTAAAGGGCGTCGATTTTGTCCGTGTTTCTTCTGTGTTCCATCCGTGGCTAATTGATTTTGGTTGATTTGCGCAACATCTTGAACTGGATTTCAACATTATGTATTTGCCTTGATAAGCGACCTAGTTGCGATCCGGCGCCCTCAAGCGGCGGAATTCATCGACCAAGCGTTTGGGCACGCCGATGTCCGTGACGTGGACGTCGCCGGTCCAGGGCAGGGAAGCCTCGTTGCAAAAACCCTTTTTCCACGCAACGAAAGAAACGGTGTGATCGGCCCGCACGGTAGCTCCGAGCGGTTCGCCGGTATCGCAGTCGAGGCCGGAGGGGATGTCCACGGCCAAAATAGGATTTTGGCTGGCGTTCATCATCGCCACTACTTCATCAATCGGCGCTTCCAACGCCCGGCTCAAGCCCGTGCCGAACAGGGCATCGACCAGCCAGCTATCTTTGCCGACGATTTCATCCGTGAGATAATTGCGCAAAGAAGGCGTCAACGTTGTTGAAATCACCGCGAGTTCGATGCCCGATTTTTTCAAAATGTCGAAGTAATGGCGGGCATCTGGCGGTAACCGGTCGGGTGAATAGCCGGTCGAGACTTTGCCATTAGGTTCAGCGGTCCGATCCGGCGATACGCTCGTATCGAATAAGAACACGCGCACCGGCCAGCCGTGATTTTCCATATGCCGAGCGATGACGAAGCCATCGCCGCCATTGTTGCCCGGCCCGCACAAAACGGTTACCGGCTTTTTTTCCGGATTGAGCCGGCGCATCTGCACGGCCACGCCTCGCCCGGCGTTTTCCATGAGTACAAGGCTCGACATTCCATATTCTTCGACGGCTCGCCGATCGAGCTCGCGAACTTCGGAACGGGTAAGCCAAAAAGGTTCGGTAGTCTTCATCGTATTATCAGGCCTCCATAGGCATGAGAAGTTCACCACTGATAAGCGAAGCTCGGATATTCTTCAGGAATTCAGGCGATGCGAGCCATGCGCGAAAGCCGTCAATGGTTACGGCGGAGGCCGGGATGCAAAGGGCGCGATTGTCCCAGGGTCTTAGTGACGGTGTACTGGGCAAAATCAATTGTGGTGTCCGCGTAGCCATCGATATCGAATCTCTCACAAAGTTTTTGCTAAACACTAAGCCGATGCCTTATTTAATTCGGCGACATGAAGTCGGTAACGCAGCAACTTAACTCGGTCAACTTCGCGTGTCAGACGGAAGCGGCGCTTGAACAGCGGCGACACGATCCAACCGTTCTCTTCGGGCACCGATTCGTAACGGCGGGCGCCCCTTGTGTAGATGCGGAAGTCGACCTCTTCGCCGCGAGCATCGACGAGCCAGTATTCGGAAATGCCGGCGCGGAAATAGCCTTTGAGGAGATCGCGCTCGTCTTTGATTTCGGAAAATGGACTGACGATTTCGAGCACCCAGTCAGGACTGCCAAGCCATTGCACTAATGCTTTACCTTTTCCAATCGAGCCCACTCGCACCGCTCCACTCTCGATCGCCGAATAGCTCGCAAATACGGCATCGGGAGTAGTATTGATGCGAGCTTCTTCATTCTTCAACAGCATCCCATCATTGGTAAAGTGCCCCAGGTTGTTGTCCTCGACAAGCTGCACCAATGCGGCCGAAATGATCGTTTTGATTTTGTTGTGCGTGTTGATGTCTTCCATGCGCGGTTCAATAATCAGGTGATCGCTGATAAGCGAAGCGCGGATATACTCCGGAAATTTCGGGGAGACAAACCAGTCGCTAAACCCTTTGCTGGTCGTCGCACGATTGGGGATACAAAGCGCGGGCTCCTGACGGAATTTCGGTTCGATGAAAATGGCGCGGCCGATGCGCGAGGCATTGAGGTCATTAGGGAATTCCGCCGAATACGTCCATTCAGCGAATCCATCGCGGCTACTGGCGGAGACAGGGATGCGCAGCGGCGCCCCGCGTTGATCCAGGAAGCTGCTCGGCGATGTTGACGAAACAACAGGCTTGGCCGATATGGATCTCATTTCAAAATTTCTCCCTTCCCCATTCTATCGCCGAATCCGCAATCCGCCGCCTTGAAGCAGGACTTCGACTTCCTCTTTCGTGGACCAGGGGAAATCGCCTGGCGTCGTGTGTTTCAGAGCGCTCATTGCCACGCCGTAGTCCAGCCCTTTTTGCAAGTCGCCATCAATAAGACCGTGCATGAGACCTGAAACGAAGGCATCTCCCGTGCCGAGGCGATCGACGATCTCAACCTCGTAGACTTGGGTCTTGAATACCCGGCCTTGATCGCAGGCGATGGCCGTCCAGCCGTTTTTCCAGACCGAATGAACCTGCCGCATTGTCATCGCAATTGCTTGCAGCTTAAACTTCTCAACCGCCGCCAGCGCTGCCTTTTCGACGTCCGCGTGGGCAATGCCAAAGAATCGTTCGATATCTTCGGGGTTTGTAATCAACACATCCACGTACGGAATCGCCTGATTCAACCAGTCAGCCGCCGCTTCGACGCTCCAAAGTTTGGCCCGATAGTTCGGGTCGAGAAAAGTTGTCGCTCCCGCTTCTTTGGCAACCTTCAGCGCTTCCAGCGTTGCTTCCGCGGCACTTGGCGACAGCGTGCAGTGATTCCGGTCACGTAGAACCACTTTGAAGAAGCGAGCAGATCGCTCCAGGTGAAAATGCCGGGTTGAACGTTCGCCATCGCTGAGCCGACGCGATCGTAAAGAATGCCCGCCGGCCGAGGCGCGGCGCCGAATTCGAGAAAGTAGACTCCAACCCGGTCGCGCTCGGTCCAGAGAATATCATCGACGCGGACGCCTGTTTCGCGAGCGCGGTTGGCGATCAAGCGGCCGAGCGGGTTGTCGGTCATTCGCGTGACCCAGCGGACGTTGCGCCTCAGACGCGCTAAGCCGACAGCCGTATTCAGTTCCGCGCCGCCGATTTCGATATCGAACGAGTGCGCCTGCTCTACCCGTTGAAAGTGAGGTGGCGCGAGCCGAATCATCGCCTCGCCAAACGTCGTAATGATCGGCTCGGCGCTTGGCTTGATTTCCGGCATTAGACAGCCCCGCGCGTTTGTTTCACAATGGACACGTACTGTCGAGCCAGATCGCGCAGTCGTGCAAAATCGCGGTTGGCCACGGCCTTCGGTTCCACCATTTGACTGCCGACGCCGAGACAGCAGGCGCCCGCTTTCAAGAATTCAGAGGCGGTGCTGAGATCGACGCCGCCGGTTGGCATAATGCGAATTTGCGGCAGCGGGCCTCGCATCGCCTTGAAAAAGGCCGGACCCAGATTCTCGGCGGGGAAGACTTTCACGATGTCCGCGCCCGCTTCCCAGGCTGCCAGAATCTCCGTAGGCGTGAAGGCGCCGGGCACCACCAATTTATCGTACCGATGGCAAAGCCGGATCACTTCGAGGTTGAGTGTTGGAGCAACGATGAATTCTGCGCCGGCCAAGATGGCCGCCCGAGCGCTTTCAGGATCGAGAACCGTGCCGGCGCCTAGCAGGATATTCGCCGGCAACTCTTTGCGCGCCTGGCGAATGACATCGAGCGCATGCGGCACCGTCAGCGTTACCTCGGCTACCGTCGCTCCACCTTCGGCCAAAGCGCGCAGCACCTCCACCAGGTGCGTTGGATCGGGAGCACGCACGACGGCAACGATGCCAACGTCGAGCACTTGTTGAAGCTGTTGATTTCGAGTCATATTTGGTGAAAATTTGAGTAAGGCGAGCCGGAAGCGTCAGCGCCCGGAGAACAAAAACAGAACCCGAATCTATTTACGCCCGTTCGATCAACGATTGGGTTTTGACTAAGGCGCACTCGTCGGGGAAGGTATGGAACGTGTTGATCGAAAGAGTATGCCGCCAAGCTTCGACGGTGACATAGCCCAGCGCGCTGATGGCCAGTCGATGATGCGGCTGGTGATGGTACAGCAGTCCCCGCTTCGCGCCGTCGGCCAATAATTCATCGTTAATGTGAACGAAGATTTCCGGCGGGAGAATTTCAAGTTGCGAACACATCTGATAGGTCACGCCGTTGATCGGCTGAAGGGATCGCGAGCGTTCCCCTTGGAATCGATAACGTAACAGGCTGCCGCGTGCAGGGAGCATCTGGTCGTCGGCTGCAGCCACTTCCGACAGATAAACCTCGGGCGTCTGCCAGGTGAGAACGTGCCCAGTGGGAGTCAGGCGAACTGTAAGGGTATAATTCTCGCGCTGCACCTGCCGGGACGCAAGCGTTTCGAAGAGCTCCGGATGCAACGGCCGGGCGAAGACGCTGAACATCATCGCGTGCGCCTTCGGCCGAAAGAGATCGCTGTCCATCTTTGCTTTGTAAAGGAAAAGGGCCAAAGGCAAAAGGCAACTTTTTAGCCGCGCTTATTTCCGTGTGGCTGCGTCAACCGATTCTGGTGAACCGGGAGTGCAGCTTTGCCTACGCTTTCCAATTTACGTCGGTCTTACGCTCGACTCGTCGGTCTGGGGCATAGGATCGGTAACACCGATAGCCAGAAACTCCTCAAGTCGGATGGGCCGCACAACCGATAAAGTCGATACAACCGACATCCAACAATTTTTCCGGGCACTCGCTCGATGGACGGGGCTCAACCATGACGACCTTGTTCGGCAAGCGCTGTCCCACCATTCCCGAATCCGTCAAGCGCAACATCGAATCGATCGCGCAATTGGAACAAGAGTTCCAACGGCAGCGTTCCGCAGGCGCTTGCATCAGCGATCGGATCACGGATTTCGTTGGCCGGCCGCTGTTTGCGCTGTCTCAGGGGCTCTGGTTCGTCGGTTGGATTTTGATCAACACCATTGGCGTCTTCGGGTTTGGTCAATTCGATCCCTATCCCTTTTGCTTTCTGTCTTTGTGTGTGGCCGCGCAAGCGGCGCTGCTCTCCGTCTTCGTGCTGATGAGCCAACGGCGTCAAACGCGGCAGGCCGATCAATGGGCACACGTCGCCTTGCAAGTGAACTTGTTGTCGGAGCA
Source organism: uncultured Planctomycetota bacterium (assembly GCA_963718635.1). Classification (GTDB taxonomy): domain Bacteria; phylum Planctomycetota; class Planctomycetia; order Gemmatales; family Gemmataceae; genus JAIOQJ01. The sequence continues at coordinate 3,337,798 of OY970367.1, forward strand.
GGAAATGACCAAGGTGCTCCAGTTGTTGCGCTCGGTTTGCGACAAGCTGGGCCTGGAAAGCGTAGGTCGGGACAAAGAGTTGAAGGAAATGGTGAAACAAACCCACGTCGTCGCCCTCGTGCAAGAATTGGAGAAAGCGCGCGAGACCAATGAGCCCGCCATGGAAAGAGAAATTCTCCGCGCTGCATGATCGTAAACCGCGGCCGGCGCCAACTCGTCTTCAACTCCCTTCGAATGAGTCACCTGCAAACGGAATCGTGAAACCGCTTGTGAGTGAGCAGGACTTTATTTAATCGTGCGTCATTTGAGCGACTCCCTTCCTTGCCGCACAAATGGCATCTCGTTTGCATTCTAAAATGAAGATCGCGAGAAAGTTTCATGTAGATTTGATGGAGATTCGATAGTGTCTCTATTCGGTCGCGTCCTCCAAGCTGAGTAAGACATGTCTGAAAATAACGCCCGCGAGGATGGAGAAGAGGTAAAGGAATTGCCATTGGCCGAGGCCGCCCAGTGTTTACTCGAAGAATGCCGGATGATTCTTCCCGGTATTCAGGCGATTCTCGGCTTTCAGTTGATTGCCATTTTCAATAACGGCTTCGATCAAAAACTTACTCCTTCGCAACAGCAGTTGCATGGGGTGGCCATTTTTTTGATGACGCTCGCGGTCGTCTTCATTATGACGCCGGCGGCCTATCATCGGCAGACGCGCATCCGTGAAGTGAGTGATCGATTTCTAACGACGGCTTCGCGCTTCCTTCTATGGAGCATGCCCTTGCTAGCGGCCGGGATCTTAATCGATGTCTACTTGATCGCTCAGATTATTTACGGGGCAACATTCGGGCTGATCTTCACGTTGGTTCTGTCGTTTTTCTTCATCCTATTTTGGTTTGTGCTCCCGCGCTCGGGCGCTTTCAAGCGCCTGATACGGCAATAGACTTTCTAACTTCTGCCCGAGGTCTAATCCCGATGCGACATGTCGCTGTCGAAGCGCTCGCCACCGATGGCGATGGCACCCTTCTCACCCGCAAACACCTGGCGCCGGCCACCGAAAGCGCCATGCGCCGTTGGAGGGAGTCCGGCCGACAATTGGTCTTGGTAACTGGTGAAACGGTTGAGGAACTCAAAACGTTTCCAGCGCTCGAATTGTTCAACATCGTCGTTTGCGAGAACGGGGCGGGCTTGTTTTGGCCATCCACCAAAAAGTGCCGAATGCTCGTCGATGCTCAATCACCCGACTTGCTCGGACGTCTGCGTGCCAGCAACATTACCCCGCTCGATTTTGGCCAAGTCATCATCAGCAGCAAGCGAAACAATGACCGTGCCCTTCGGAAAATCCTGGATGAAATGCAGGCGCCGTGCAACGTCATCTACAATCGACGCGACTTGATGCTGCTTCCCCCGGGCGTTGACAAATCAACGGGCCTGATCGTGGCCTTGAAAGAGCTCGGCGTTGAGCCTCGGGCCACGATTGGCGTAGGCGATGGAGAGAACGATGTCGCCCTGCTGAAAGGATGCGGCCGGGGCGTGGCAGTCGTCAATGCTGTGCCTGCGTTGCGCCAACAGGCCGGCTGGCGCCTTAAGGGAGGATCAGGCAGGGGGGTGGTCGAGTTGATTGACCAAGTGCTCTCCGAAGGCAAAACTGCCCGGAAGGTAAAAATGGTTTTTGAGAGCCGACCAGAGAAATCCTCCAATCACTAACGCTCCCGGCTCGCCAAAAAAGTTATTCTCCTCCGCTCGATCAGCAAGCCGCGCACTTCTTGGCCACCCTGCTTTTTACTAAGATGGCCCGATGTATCCATCCGTTAGGCTCATCGACGGCTTGCAAGCCGATTTGGGTCGCGATCTCTTGGCGTTCCTGCCCGAAATCGTACTTGCCAGCGCGATTGTTTTGATGCTCGTGTGGCGTGTTATTGGGGTCGGGAGCCGGCGTCACCTCGGCTATCTCGCGCTGCTGGCTTCGCTGATCGCACTGGCAGTGGCTATTGGCCAATGGCAGGACTATTCCTCATCCATTGGCGCCGGTCACCCACTTGAACTATTCACCGGCTTGCTCGCGTATGATCGCCTAGCTATTTTTGTCCGCATCTTCTTGCTGGCGTTTTTGACGTTGGCGCTCGTTTTAAGTCTGATGACCGGCATCCCCGATCGCGATGATGCTGCTGACTTTTCGACCTTGCTCATCGGCAGCACGCTCGGAATGATGTTGATGGCCGCAGCCAATCATTTATTGATGGCCTTCATTGCGGTTGAGATGGCGAGCGTGCCGAGCTACGTACTTGCCGGTTTTATGAAGGGGCGACGGCAAGGGAGCGAAGGAGCGCTGAAGTATGTCGTCTTCGGCGCGGCGGCTTCCGGAATCATGATTTACGGCATCAGCCTGTTGGCGGGGCGATTCGGAACCGGCTATCTGCCCGATCTCGCGACAGGCTATCAGGCATCGCTGCTAAGCAACGGCTTTGATTCGATCTTAATTGCCGGCACTCTTTTCTTCGTGGTCGGGCTCGGTTTCAAAATAGCGGCGGTTCCGTTTCACTTCTGGTGTCCGGATGTTTTTGAAGGCGCTGCCGCCGAGGTGGCCGCCTTCCTTTCCGTCGCTTCCAAAGGCGCTGCGCTCGCGCTGGCGGCCCGCTTCTTGATCGCGCTAGCGGGACCGGTGGAATCCCAAACTCACACGCTTCTAAGCGGCTCACTGGGCTTGTTGTTGGCCGTCGTTGCTGCGGCAACGGCTACCTTCGGCAACCTAGCTGCGCTTGCCCAAACCAATTTGAAGCGACTGCTGGCCTATTCCACCATTGCCCATGCCGGCTATATGCTGATGGCCCTGGTGACGCTGGCGCCGGCCGGAGCGGCCGTCGTGCTTTTTTATCTGATGGCCTATCTGTTGATGAATCTCGGGGCTTTTGCCTGCGTGGCCTTTGTGCGAAACCAGATCGGTTCGGAAGATCTATCGAGTATGTCGGGCCTTGTCCAACGGGCGCCGTTGCTTACTGTAACGCTCGCCATTTTCCTGCTCAGCCTGCTTGGCTTGCCGCCTTTGGCCGGCTTCGCCGCCAAGTTCCAACTCTTTGCGCTGCTCTATGAAACAGGCCGACATCACGATGGCGTCTTTCCCGCTCTCGCCTATAGCTTCTATTTCCTGCTCATCGTTGCGGCACTAAACACGGTCATCAGCGCCGGGTACTATTTGAAAGTGTTGCGCATCATGATCCTCGACGCATCCCCTGCTGACGCCCCAACTTTACGAACTGGCGCCGGCCCGGCTTTCTTCGTGACCCTCCTTGCAACTCTCGTGCTCCTCGTCGGCATCCTCTGGAACCCGCTGCTCCACGTCGCAAGGCAAGCGGTAGGCGGGCTGTGAGAAGTAGCAGCGCGTTCAGACATGACGCCAGTCAGGGTTGCAACTGTTGGAGCTCATTTTTGCACACAACTTAATTTGTCAAAGGCTCTTGAGCCTGAAAGGCTCATTCTACCAGCCCAGGCCGGAGACCCGGCCTTGCCGGGTCTCCGGCCTGGGTCGATCAGATCCATGCCCAGCAATAATCAAACTTACCGTTTGCCGCGTTCCTTTTCCCGCTGCAGTCGAATTTCGGCTTCGAGTCGGTGAGCCCGGGCGTGACAAACGTCGAGGGTTGTTCCTTGGCCCACCTGTTGTGCAACGCTCACTATTTTTTCGATGTACTTGCTCATTCGGAGGGCCTCTTCCAGCATGGCAAGCCGCTCCCTCGGGCCCGGTTCCAGTTCCAGACCGGCAATGACGATGCGCTCAATCGCCTGCCCCACGCGGTTGGCTCTTCCGGCTTGGCCTGCGTTGAAGTGATTCAACTCCTGGCGCAAGAGTTCCACCGCGTTGTTGTAACGTTCCTTCTGAAGGCGTCGGAGTTCGCTATCATTCTTCTCGGGTTTGGCCGCCGCGAAGTTTGGCCCCTCATCCTTCTCTTCGGCGACACAAACGATGCAGCAGGGGGCAAACAGAAGTACGGAGGGGGCAAAGATTCGCATTAGGGTGTTTTCCAGGCGATGTGTTTGTTCGGCGGGCGGCTTTTGCATTCAACCGCAGCTACTGCGGCGAAGGCACTACGTTAGCGCTAGAGCAACTTTTAGACAACTCTCATGTTGCAGCATCGTCGCCGGCGAGAATGAGCCGAGGGTTCGGTCCACGGCTTCGGCATAGATGGTGGCAAGCGCCAAGAGAGAAACGACTGAATCGCCTGTCAGTCCGGTCGCGTGCCCTTCCGATGTAGACGAATCGATAAACAAGCAAGCGGGATCGCCGGCCATGGATTGATTGCTCGTAATTTGAGCAACTACGAACGTCCTTACGACTGCGGAATAACCATCTTCCTGCACGATGGCAGCCGGCCGCCTCTTGCCACGAACTCCGGAGGGGTGCGGAAAGCGAACGAGAATGACGTCTCCACGGGTCATGGCTTCTCCGGCAGTTGGTCGTATTCGTCCATGTCTTCCCAGCCAATACCTTTACCCGCTTCCCAAGCGAGTGCTTGCACTTCATCGCGCGTCCACGGACTGTCGTCGTACTCCTCCGCCCTCAGGCGTTCGTGCGCCTCGAGCGTGAGCAAGACAAAAGTCTCCTTAGTCAACGGGTTGCGGGCGAGCGGTGGTACGCCATCATTTGCGCCTGAGCGATCGGATTTGGTCATTGGTTAAGTGGATCACAATTGTTCCGCTACTTCCTTCCACTGTGAAAGCAAATCATCGATCTCCAGGATTTGCTTTCATACCAAATTGCGCATTCCGCATTTCCACCTCACCCCGCATTCGTCCCGGTCGCCGCGTAGTCCTCCATCTTCCTCGCCACCGCCAACGGCAGCACCTTGCGCAGCCTTCTACTGCGGCGGACTTCGGTCCAGTTTTTGAGGATGGTTTCCGCTTGGCGACTTCCCGTTCGGGCGTGGTAGTGGATGATGAGGGGGTGGATCCATTCGTAGTCGACGTAGGTGCAATCGACGACCGCAACGCTGCGGCTGTGGAGTTTGCCGGGGAGGTCGGCATCGGGATCCCAGACGAAGAGTTCGCCGCCAGTCATGCCGGAGCCGACTTCGTTTTCGATCGGGCCGAGGATGAGGACCCTGCCGCGAGTCATGTATTCGCAGGCGTATTTGCCGGCGGCTTCAGCAACTAGTGTTGCGCCCGAATTGCGGATGCCAAGCCGATGGCCCGCGCGGCCGCCGATGAAGACGGTGCCGCCGGTGGCGCCGTAGCCGACGTTGTTGCCAGCTACGCTTTGAATTTCGCCGCCAAAGTCGGAGGCTTGGTAGTCAAGAGTGACGACGACGTTGCCGCCGGAGATGCCCTTGGCCACGCCGTCTTGGGCGAATCCTTGCAGTTCGAGATCGAGGCCATTGAGGCACCAAGCACCGAAGCTTTGGCCCGCTTCGCCTTCGAAACGGACCTTGATACGGCGATGGTTCGGCATCCCTTCGCGCCGTAAAGCTGAGCGATCAATCCGGCGGCAGTCGCCCCGACAGAGCGATCGCTGTTGCGAATACGGAAGACTAGATCGGCATTGGTGCAGACGTCGATGGCATCGCGCGCGGCTTCGACAATGCGTTGGTTCAGTGCTTTGTCGTTTGGCCCGCAGACTCCTTTGCCAACCGTTGTTTGCGGAAAGTTTTCCGCGAGTGCCGACAGCGCCATTTCCGGGCGAATGAAGCGTGAAACATCGACGAGAGCCGGCCTGCCCTTTATCGCTGGATTCTTGATCAACAGGTCGCCGCGCCCGGTCAACTGGCTGATGTGCGTGAAGCCCATACTCGCCAGCAGCGTGCGCGTCTCCTCGGCCACGGAGAACAAATACGCTTTCGTATGCTCCGGGTGGCCTTTGAAGATTTCCGGCGAGCCGGTGATGCCTGTCGGACAGTTCGGAATATGGCACGACTTGCAAACGATGCAGCCGACCGACACCATGAGCGCTTGGCCGAAGCTAAACTGGTCCGCGCCGAAGAGGGCGTACTTGATGATGTCGAAGCCGTTCTTGATACCGCCGCCGACGCGCAAGACGACGCTGCCGCGCAGGCCATTGGTCACGAGCGCCTGATGGGCCTCGGCCAAGCCCATTTCGCTCGGCAGGCCGGCATGTTCTTTGGAGGAAACCATGGCCGCGCCGGTGCCGCCGTCGATGCCATCAATCTCGATGATGTCCGCGCCCGCTTTGGCGACGCCGACCGCGATGGTGCCGACGTTCTCGACAGCCACCAGCTTCACGGAAACCGGCACGCCCGGCTTCACCGCTTTCAGGTCGTAGATCAGTTGGGCCAAGTCTTCGATCGAATAAATGTCGTGATGCGGCGGCGGGCTAATGAGGTCGTTGCCCGGCTTGCCGTAGCGAATCTCGGCAATCTCGGCGGTGACTTTCTTGCCCATCAACTGGCCGCCTTCGCCCGGCTTGGCCCCCTGCGCCATCTTGATCTGAATCTCATCGGCATTGATGAGGTACTCGGCATCGACGCCAAAACGCCCTGAAGCGACCTGACGAATACGGCTGCGGAATCGGCTCTTGCGCAGGTCGCCGTTGAGCACATAGATCTCCGGATGCTCCGCCCGTTGTGCCAGCACCTTCTCCCAGAATGGGCCCCAAGGTCGTTCGGGGGCGTCGTTGCGGAAGCGAGCCTCGCCCCCTTCGCCGCTGTTGTTCAGCGCGTCAAGTTCGTTGAAGGCGGCGGCCAACGTCTGATGCGAAGCGCCGGTCAAGGCGCCGTGGCTCATCGCGGCGCCGCGGAAGTGCTCGCGAATCAAGCTGATGGCCGGCTGCACCTCGGCAAGCGTGGCCGGCGTCGAAGAGCGCTTGAACAGGAAGAGATCGCGCAGCACCGTGGCCGGGCGGCTGTTGATCATGTCCGTAAACTTGACGAACTTATCGGCCACGCGATGGTGCGATTCGGGATCTTTCTCCACAGGCGGGGCCGTGTAAGCCAATTCGCCGCCGCCCATTTCCGGCTCGGGATGGGCTTCTTTCACGGCATCGCGCAGCGCCATGCGCACCTTCGCATTGAAGGCATGGTAGTCGCGGTTACGGCCCAGCACGTTCATTTTCTCGGCCTGCTGCACGCGCCAGCTGGCGTCCTCCACCAGTTCGGCAAAGCCGATGCCGCCGATGCGCGAAGGGAAATCGCCGAGGAACTCCATTAGCTCCGGACCAAAGCCGACGGCTTCAAACAACTGCGCCCCGCGATAGCCTTCAATCGTGGTGATGCCCATTTTAGCGATCACTTTTTTGATCGAGTCTTCCAGCGCGGCAAACAGATTCTCCAGGCATTCATGAGCCGATAGACTTACTTCCTGCTTGGTGTCGCCTTCTTTGAAGGTAAGTCCGTTTTTGATGATCCGCAGCATCATATAAGGATGCACGGCATCAGCGCCAAAGGCGACGAGGCAGCAGATGTCATGGCCTTCCTGAACGTCGCCAGCCTGGACGATCAAGGAGCAGCGATCGCGCAATCCCTGTCGGCACAAGTAGGTATGCACAGCGCCCAGAGCGAGCAGCGATGCAAGCGGCACAATGCCGCGATTGCACGACTCTTTGTCCGAAATGCAGATGACGCGATAGCCTGCGTGGACGGCTTTCTCCGCTTCGCTTTGCAGGCGAATCAAGCTGGCGCACAGCGCCTGCGTGCCGCCGACGAGAGGATAAGTCGCATCAAGAAGGGTGTAAGCAAGCACTTCATTACGGCGAATTTCTTCGATCACCGTATCGCTGACTACGGGCGAAGAAAGCTCCATCTGGCGGATGGGAAGCTGCTCCTCGGCGCTTGCCAGAGGCTCGCGGCTAACGGCGCTCGCCAGAGGCTCGCGGCTAACGGCGCTCGCCGCAGGCTCGCGGCTAACGACCGCAAAGCCGCTTGGTTTGCCCAGGTACGTGACGAGCGACATCGCGCCGCCTTCGCGGTAGGGATCGATGGGTGGGTTGGTCACCTCGGCGAACGTCTGTTGCAAGTACTTGAACAACGTAGGATGATGCGCGGAGAAGATCGTCAGCACGCGATCGTGCCCCATCGAACTGAGCGGCTCTTTGCGCAGCTTGGCCATGTCTTTGACAAAGCCTGCGCGCTCGAAATCCCAGCCCGAGGCTTGCAGCAAATGATCGAGCGACCAGTTGCGATCGGCCAGCATCGCGCCGACAGCATCTTCCGTCTGCGCGGTAAAATCAAAGCCTTCCGGGATGATGATTTCGGAACGATTCAAGTCGTGCATGGCGGCAAAACCGCGAGGCAGAACTTCTGTCTGGCGAACTTCCTTAACGACCTTCGCCATGATCTGATGGTGATCGAGGCGCTCCCCCGTTGCTGTATCGAGAGCGATCATCTGCCCTGGTTGCAGCTGACCGCTGGCAACGATTGTTGAAGTCTCCAGGCCGAAAACGCCGGATTCGCTGCCGATATAGAGCCAGCCGCGCTTGTCGCTGCACCAGCGCACCGGGCGCAGGCCCATCCGATCGACTTGGCCGATCAGCGTTCGGCCATCGGTGGCGATCAGACCTGCTGGGCCATCCCATGCGCATAGGCTGCCATAGGCACGACGGCAGTGCGTGAACATATCGACGGCATCGTGGCCCCAATAATCTTCTTCGGAATCCCAAACCGGCGGCACGGTCAGCCGCATCGCGCAGAAGACTCCAGTTGCGTTCCAGAATCAAATGCTCGACCCATTCATCGAGCGAGCCGGAATCGCTCTGCTTCGGGGAGAGCAAGTCGCCGTTACCGGGCAGCGTAGGCTTCAGGCCACGCGAGTAAGCGTGGACGGCATTGCGATTCGTGCGAACAGTGTTGATTTCGCCATTGTGACAGCCATAACGAAACGGCTGCGCCAGCGACCAATTGGGGTAGGTGTTGGTGGAATAGCGACGATGAAAGATCGCGATGCCCGATTCGAATTCGGGCCGGCTCAGATCGGGATAAAAGTCAGCGAACTGGAACGAAGTAAGCAACCCCTTGTAGCTCACGAGCCAATTCGACAACGAGGGAATATAGACGGAGAGCCCTGCCTCGACAAAGCGATGGCGTAGTTCCAGACGTCGGCGATAGAGCCAGCGCTCGACCTCTTCGGAGGAGGCCTCGGCACGCATCAGCAGCTGCTCGATAGCCCCTGGTTGCGACTCGCGCGATCGTTCCGGAAGCGCCGCCTGGTTGACGGGCACAGGCCGCCAGCCGAAGACGTGGACCGGGCCGCCTGACATAACACTGGCAATGATGCGCTTGGCGTCGTCAATGCGCGGGCCGGCATCGAGAAAGAAGAATACGCCGATGGCAAGGCGGTCTTCCGGCTTGAGGAATCGGGCCTGGTCGAACTTCAGGCGCTTGGCTTCCTCTTTGAAGAATGCCTGGGGAATCTGGCAGGTGAGGCCGGCGCCATCGCCGGAATCGCCGCAGATGCCGCCGCGATGTTCGAGGTTTTTCAACGCCAAGACTGCCTTCTTGACGACTTCGTGGGATGGCTTTCCGTCCTTGGCTGCCACGCCGCCAATGCCACAAGCATCGCGGCCGACGTCGTCCTGATAGAGCAATTCCCCCGAACGTATAAGCGCAAGGCCATCGTGCATTGTCGCCTGATCCTCTCCGATTATCGCGATAATAAGGGTGCTGCGAAAGTGAGCAAATGTTTGGCTATCTTATGGATAGCCTTGTCCCTCCGCAAGGGCTTTGAACTAATTTGGTTCGCTGACAGATGTACCCATTGATTTTAGCTACGGCTAAAAGCAAGCGATTGAGTCTCTCTACGCTGTCGTAACGCCAAGACGGTTTTGTTGGATTTGAGCCTGAAAGGCTCGTCGGAGCCCGTAGCGTTATCAGAGACGAGCCCGCAGCGCCAGCAAGGGAAGGGCCTGATTAGATTTTCCTTGCTTGCGCTGCGGGCTCGTGTCGGAAACGAGCTCGCAGCGTAATGGGAGACGAGCCCGCAGCGCCAGCAAGGGAAGGGCCTCATTAGATTTTCGTTGCTTGCTCTGCGGGCTCGTGTCGGAGACGAGCCCGCAGAGCGCAGTGTCCCCCTGCCAAGCCATCTCACCGCTCACTTTTTCATGTACAATGTCCCAAACCGTATACGCTGTTCCATCAGGGGTTGCCTGGCATGAGTCGTCTCTATCTCGTTCTGCTTGCCGTTTGCTGCGTCACACTAACGACTAAAGCGGACGAGCCTAAGTCGGTCACGCACTCATTTTTCGCCGCAGGCGGTGAAACGTTCATTCTGGATGGCGACGGCAAAGTTTCGTGGCGCTATCCCTCGCCTACGCGCGATGGCTGGGTGCTTCCAAACGGAAACGTCGTCTTATGCGTCTCGAAAGGGAAGGCTTTTCCCGGAGGAGGCGTCGTCGAAGTAACTCGTGAAGGGAAGGAACTCTTTTCCTTCAAGGGAACGCAGACCGAAGTAAACACTGTTCAGCCTCTAAACGATGACACCTATTTGTTGACGGAAGCCGGCAATAAGCCCCGGCTTTTGGAAGTGAATCGCAGCGGCAAAATTCTGGTCGAAGTGCCTCTGGAGGCTCAGACGAAGGATCACCATTTACAGACGCGTATGGCGCGGAAACTGGCAAATGGCAATTATTTAGTGCCTCAGCTGCTCGATCGCGTTGTGCGCGAATATACGCCTGAAGCAAAGATCGTTTGGGAAGTAAAGACTCCGCATATGCCGTTCACAGCCATTCGTTTGGACAACGGCAACACGCTCATCGGCTGCACGCTCGGCAATCTGGTGATTGAAGTGGATCCGGAAAAGAAGGTGGTCTGGCAGTTATCGAACGACGACTTGCCAAACAAGCCGATCAACGATGCCTGCGGCGTGCAACGCTTGCCGAACGGGAATACGGTCGTCACCAGTCATCATGCCACCACCAATCAAGTAAAATTAACGGAAGTGACGGCCGATAAAAAAGTCGTTTGGACCTACGTCGACAACCGCAAGGCCGGCATTCACCACTTTCAGATTCTGGACACCGATGGCAAGGCCATACCAGGCAAACCGTTGCGGTAACTTCGTGGCGCCATTGGCTTTTTTCTCAGGGAACTCATCGCATGGTTTCGCTCGCCAATCCCATTCGCCCCAGTGTTGAAGTGCAAAACCAAACCGGCTTTCTGATCGTGGATACGGAAAGTATTCCAGATGGCCGGCTGCTTCGCGATGTGAAATACGCCGGGATCGACCTCACGGATAAGGAGGCCATCATTCGTGCGCAGGAAGAAGCCAAAGAAGCATCGTGGACGGGCTCGGATTTTCTTCCCGTCACCTTCCAGATTCCAGTGGCGATTTGCGTTGCCTGTGTCGGCAACGATTATCTATTGCATAAAATCACGTGTCTCGATGCCCCCAAGTTTCGCCCTGAGGTGATGACCCGGCAGTTTTGGAATGGCGTGGAAGAGCGGCACCCGAACGCCAAACTGGTGACCTTCAACGGTCGTGGCTTCGACATGCCCTTGCTGGAGCTGGCGGCTTGCCGCTATGGCTATGCTGCTTCGAAGTACTTCCAGAGAAGCCGACATCGCTTTTCGGGCGCTATTGACCTGATGGATTGGTTCACGAACTTCGGCGCCTTCCGCATGGTGGGCGGCCTGAACGTGGTAGCCAAAATGCTTGGCCTGCCCGGAAAAATGGACGTTGCGGGCGATCAGGTCTACCAGATGCACTGCGATGGGCGATATGAAGAAATCAACGACTACTGCCTCTGCGACACCCTCGACACCTACTTCGTCTTTTTACGCACGCGCGTCATGCTCGGAGAAATGAAACTCGAACGCGAACAGGCGATCGTGGCCAAAGCCAAAGAGTTTTTGGCGGAGCGAGCCGAGGAGTGCCCCATCATCAAGGTCTATTTGAACAACTGGAAAGGGAATGATTAGGAGAAAAAGGCAAGGGATAATCGTATCAAACATCAACGGCGCGTTTACAACATTGTAACCATCGCCCCAAAGGGCCGATGCGCCAACGGATTCTGGCAAAAGTAGATACGCCGTTCCTGCGTGTAGGACCTTGTGTCGCCCCTACCGGGCAACGCCGTGAAGGATTTTTCCTGTGGTTTTTCGGCCTGAAAGGCCGTTTCTACCAGCCCAGGCCGAAGGCCTGGGAACCTCACGCAGCCAATACCTCGGCCCTGAAAGGGCCGTTCACGTTTTAGCCTGCGTGCTGAACGGCCCTTACAGGGCCGAGAACCCATTCCAACCATAACCCAGGCCTTCGGCCTGGGCTGGTAGAATCGGCCTTACAGGCCGAAATGCAAGATCCTTCACGGCGTTGCCCGGTAGGGGCGATTCTTGGTTGACCTCGTGGCTAGATAAAGCGGGAGAACGGAAAAAGCAGCTTTCGATTCGCCAGAATCGGTTGGCGCACCCTAAAGGGCCGATGCGCGGGTTGTTGCAAACCCAGGCCTCCGTCCCTTTCAGGGACTTCGGCCTGGGCTGACAGAATGAGCCTTTCAGGCTCGAGGCTTCACGACATTTTCCGTTTTCGATATTTCTTTTTCAAAGACTCGCCAGCAGTCCGGCGGCTTTGTGCAGTGTTTCTTCGTATTCTTGTTCGGGATCGGAATCGGCGACGATGCCGCCGCCGACGGGAAATTGGATCCAGCCTTTGCCGAAAGTGAAGGTCCGGATGAGGATGTTCAGATCCATCGACCCGTCGAAGCCGACATAGCCGAGACTGCCGCAGTAAGCGCCGCGCGCCGTCGGCTCCAGCTCGCTGATGATTTCGAGCGCTCGCACTTTCGGCGCACCGGTTACCGAGCCGCCGGGGAAGGTTGCTTTGAGCAAGTCAAAGGGAGAGGCGCCGCGCGCAACTTGCCCTTAACGACTGAAACGAGATGATGGACGAAGCGGTACGATTCGACCTGGCAGACCTGGGGAACAGCGACCGAACCATATTCGCATACCCGGCCGAGATCGTTGCGCAGCAGGTCGACGATCATCACGTTCTCGGCTCGGTCCTTGGCCGCGCGGGCTAACTCTTGGGCAGCAAGCGCGTCGGCGGCAGGCGTTTCGCCGCGCGGCCGGGTGCCCTTGATCGGCCTTGTCTCCACTCGGCCTTCTTCCAGTTTCAGAAAACGCTCGGGCGATGCACTCGCGACCACGAAGTCGCCAAGATCGAAATAGCCGCCGAATGGCGCCGGGTTCCGCTCGCGCAAACGGCCATAGAGATCGATCGGCTCGCCGGCTGTTGGACAAAGCAGCCTCTGGGCAATGTTCACTTGAAAGCAGTCGCCGGCTTGGATGTAATCAAGCACTCGACGAACAGCTGTGCAATAAGTCGAACGATTGAAATTGCTCGTGACATTCGGAAAGCCCGAAAGCGAATACGGCGGAGCGAGCTCGCCGCTCGGCAAGATTGTGGCACTTCGGCTTTTAGGCTCGCCGATAGGGTTCGCGGCCAGGATAGCTCGGACTTGTTTCAGTCGCTTTTCCGAACGAGCGATCAACCAACCTCGGCCCTGCTCGTGATCGATGGCGATCACCCAATCGTAAAGGCCGACAGCTAAGTCGGGGACCTGGAATTCGTCATACCGCGGGCACGGGAAGCGTTCGATCGCGTGGCCAAGGCCGTAGCCAAACAAGCCCGCAAGCCCGCCTTGAAACGGTGGTAAGCCGGGTAGACGCTCGGTTGCGTAGCGCTCAAGACATTGCTGAAGCGGGATAAAAGGATCGGCGGCGCCGCCGGAGAATCGGGGAAGCTCGAACCATTCCAGCGGATCGGCGCTGACGAACGAATAGCGGCCAAGCGATAAATGACGTTCGGAGCTGTCTAAGAAGAGGAGGTGAGGCCAACCGGCAAAAAGGCGGGCGATGTTCCACGCATCGGGGAGGGGCGACAATTCCTCGACGAGTGGATGCGACGGCATGAGAGCCTCATCGTTACACACGACTCGACGTTTTCATTAGTTTCGAGCCTGAAAGGCTCATTCTGTCAGCCCAGGCCGGAGACCCGGCTTGCCGGGTCGGAGGCCTGGGTTGGTCGTCGCCTCCGGCCCATCGGCCCTGTAAGGGCCGTTCATTCGGAAACAATTCGACGAAAACAACGTCTTCGTCGATGAAGCGAAAATATCATTCGGCTTGGACGTAAAGTTTGGAAGCAAATCAACTGAATGGCCCTTACAGGGCCGATGCAGCGTGGTTATCGGAAACCCAGGCCTTCGTCCCTTTCAGGGACTTCGGCCTGGGCTGTCGGAACGAGCCTTTCAGGCTCGAATTCAAGAAACAGATCGGCCTGGGCTGTCGGAACGAGCCTTTCAGGCTCGAATTCAAAAAACAGAGCTGACTTGTGTGGGACGAAAGGCATGAGAGCTCGTTCCGGTTGCCGAGCAACCGGGCGACAGTAATCCGGTTGCTCGGCAACCGGAAGACGTTACTTCGTCTCTTCGACTTTCTTCTCGTCGACCTTCTTCTCATCGCCTTTGCGATAGTTCTGGCCGAAACGTTTGCGGAAGCGCTCGATCTGACCGGTCGAATCCATCAGCTTCATCTTGCCGGTGAAGAACGGATGCGACGCGCTCGAGATTTCCAGGCGAACGAGCGGGTAAGTCTCGCCATCGGTCCAGGTGGTCGTCTGCTTCGACTGCACGGTGGAGCAGGTCAGAAACGAGAAGTTCGCGGCGGCGTCGAGAAACACCACAGGCCGATAGTCGGGATGAATGCCTTTTTTCATGATCTTGCTTCCGTTGTCTGAAATTTAGCTCTTGGCGGCATAGGTGGCGCACGGCTTGGAAAGCTCACGCAATCTCGTGCCGCTCTTCTTGGCGTAAAGCTCTTTGGTGCCATCGGGAAGATAGCGAACGCCTACCCGCGTTGGCTTGTTGGTGCTCGGATCGATCAGCGACACCTTCGCCATGGCGATCGGCATTTCTTTTTCGAGCCGGCCGCCCTGACGGTTGCGGGCGCTCGGCTTCATGTGCCGAAACACCATGCCGATCCCCTGGATGACGGCCTTGTTCTTCACGCGATCGATGCTGACGACCTTGCCGCGCTTGCCTTTGTCGTCGCCGCTGATCACTTCGACGATATCGTTGACGCGAATATGCATTGCCTTAACCTCTTTTGGCGGCTCGAAAGCCCGGCCAATTTACTTGCCTTCTTTGTACATCACGTGCTTGCGCACGGTCGGGTCGAACTTCCGCAGTTCGAGGCGGTTTTTCGTGTTATTGCGGTTCTTCTGAACGAAATAACAATGATCGCTTTCGCTGCTGACAAGCTTCACGTACGATCGCGCATCTTTTGATTTCTTGGCCATTCGGCACCTCCGGAAACGAAAATGATAGGGAATCGTCTGGAAGACGGGGAGGGGAAATTCAGCAAAATGTTACTTTGCCGCCGCCTCAGCTGCCTTGGGGACGTCTTTGTCCTTGTTTTTGCCCTTCTCGTTGCCGCCGCCGCAGCCAAGGCTCAACAGCGAAAGAGCGATAAGGAGAATGCGCAGAGTGCGAAGCATAAGTAGATTCCTGTAGGAAGCCAAGGTGATAACAGCTTTGCCGAAGCTCTGGCGGTGCGCCGTTAGCCGTAATGCGAAGGTTTCAAAAAGCAGCGCCCTAAGTTAGGGGAGCCGAACGGGTGCGCCAACCGATACTGGCGAATTGTTGAAATAAGCGCGGCGCCGTTTTACCTTCCCCCTGGCTTTGCAAGCTGTTGATAAACAAAAACAGCCGGTCGTCTGTTGACGATCGGCTGTTCGAACTGGGCGAATGAAATTAATCTTTCTTGCCAGTCTTCGTGGTCTCTTCCTTCGTTACTTCCGGAGCCTTGCCACTAACTTCCTTCTTCGTTTCCTTGGTCTCTTTGGTCGTGGCGACCGGAGCGGTGGTGCTCGAGCTGCTGCAGCCGACGAGGCCGCCGACGAGGAACAGGCCGAGGAAGCAAGCGGTGATGATCTTCTTCATGGAAATCAGTCCTTTCGAGTTGAACAGGGATGAAAACAACGTACGAGTTTCGAGGCAAAGGGGCGATCTACCATTAAGGTTTTACTTGGGTTCTTTCTTTTCTTGGAGCAGGTCTTTGGCGTCGGGCGGAGTCAGCACAGGAGCGTCTTTGGCGTCTTTCTTATCGCCTTTGATAGCCGGGTCTTTGTCGCCCTTCATGTCTTTGTCGTGCTTCGGCGGGGTCATGTCCTTGTCGGTCTTGGCCGGGGTCATGCTGGTGTCGCCCTTTGGAGTTCCGGTATCAGCGGGCTTGACCTTCGGAGGATCTTTCTTGTCCACTGGGGCGGTGGTGGTCGAGCTATTGCAGCCAATGCTGCCTAGGCCCAGTACGACCAAGAGAGCCAAAAGCTTCTTCATAAGTCAACCTTTCACGAATGGAGGAGAGTCTCGTTGCGATCGGTTTATGAAAGCCATCCGATTCGCGGCACATATGCAAGATGCGCATCGCATTCGCTTATTCCCAGAAAACGAAAAAAAAGAGAAATGTCCAGAGGGTCGGCGAAAAATAGCGGCGTAAAGTATTACCAGTGAATAGGTTATGATTTATGATAATCTTGGAAGGAGGCAAGCGGAAAAGCATTTCTGGAGCCGGATGCTTGTGGCGACAGGTGAGCGACCTCATCGTCAAACATTGATTGGTGGGTTTTCTAGTTTCGAGCCTGAAAGGCTCATTCTGTTAGCCCAGGCCGGAGTCCCTGGAAGGGACGAAGGCCTGGGTATGCGATAAACTCAGGCATCGGCCCTGTAAGGGCCGTTCATTTGTTTTACCTCGAAACGCTACGTCCAGGACGATTGATATCCGAGTATTGCTCTACGAAAAAGTCGTTCTGCCGAGATGCTGCCAAATGAACGGCCCTTACAGGGCCGATGGAGGCGGAATGCGGCGACGAACCCAGGCCTCCGTCCCTTTCAGGGACGTCGGCCTGGGCTGGTAGAATGAGCCTTTCAGGCTCGAATTCAGAAAACGCCTGACTTGTGCGTAACGATGAACTCGGAGGCCTGCTCTAATCCGCCTCCTCCGGGGCAGGCCGGGAGGCCTGCCCGCACTGAGACCCAGGCCTCCGTCCCTTTCAGGGACTTCGGCCTGGGCTGGTAGAATGAGCCTTTCGGGCTCAAAATCAGAAAACAAGTGACTTGTGCCTGACGATAAGGCTGGAAGACCTGTGCCAGACCGGGAGGTCTGCCCGCACTAAGACCCAGGCTCCCGTCCCTTTCAGGGACTTTGACCTGGGCTGGTAGAATGAGCCTTTCAGGCTCGGAATCAGAAAACTCCTGACTGTGCGTAACGACGAGGCTGGAAGACCTGTCCCTACCTCCCGTCTCCTCCAGGCACGTCAGAAGGCCTGCCCCACATTAGAAGAATATCCTTTGTCTCGTCGGCATTTTTTGAGCTATCATTCCCGATAATGAATAACTGCCAAATGTTTGGAACTTCCCATGAAACGTCTTTTGCTCGTTGCCGTTCTTTTCGCCGGTTGCTCGCCGACCGCGCCCACATCTCGAAAACTAGACGAATACGTGCCGCCGGTCGTAGCGCCCACCTTGAAGTCCTATGCGGACGCGTTGGCGCTGTCGAAGGAGAGCGGCAAGCCGGTGTTTCTGTACTTCGGCGCAGAGTGGTGTCTGCCGTGCCGTCAAATGAAAGCGACGACGCTGCAAGATCAGGCTGTCAGAAAGAGGCTAAACGACTTCGTCGTCTGGATGGTGGATGTGGATAGCAATCGCGAGCTGGCAGTCAAATACAAAGTTTCGAGCATCCCGGCCTACATGATCGTCGACAGCAACGAAAAAGTTCTCACCACGGCGGGCGGTTTCCGCGATACGCCTTCATTTCTCAAGTGGCTTGGCAGCTGGGGCAAATCAAGCGCATAAGGCGAGCGGCAAAAACAATATACCCCGCGCAATGGTAGCCCGAAGCGCAAGCAAGGGGAAGCATTCCCCTTGCTTGCGCTTCCCCTTGCTTGCGCTTCGGGCTACCATTTGTGCGGGTATTTTTCCTCTTGCCTGCCGAATTGTCTAATGGTCAATTTCTTATTTTTTTGTCCCAAATGTTTTTGTCGGTGTGTTATAGGTCGAGCGATGTTCGGCTAACGGCGCTCTATTTTTCCGTTGCTGCTCTTGCTACGCTTTCGATGGTAATGGCGCACACGGCTGAGCCGTAGTCGAGGTCGATGTTTTCCATGGTGTCGTGCGTGTCGTGGTAGCCTTGGCGGTTGATGTCGTAATTTTCCATAAAGAGGACGCAAGGCACGCCGGCATCGGAAAAGATCTGGCCATCGGTGTTGTAGAGGGTGCTGCGCGGATCGATCGGCTGGCGAATTTGCCCGTTTAAAGCAATAAAGGGCGCGATTTCGGGAATCGCGCCGCCGTGCGGGCTACGCCTAGCCCGGCCCTTGCCCGCCCGTTGCGGGTCCTTGTTCCATTCGACGACCGAGGCATTCCAGATCTCGTTCGCCATGTGCGCGTGGTAAGCGAGCTGTAGTGCGGCCGCATCGCCGCCGGGCGAAATTTGGAAGATGTCGCGTTCGTGATCGTTGTTGTGGGCGATCATGTCGGAGACGTAGAGCCCATCGATCACGACATTTGAAAGGTCTTTCTTCTTGCCGCCCGGCAGGTGCAGTTCGAGTGTGCGTTCCACCAGCCGTTGTGTTAAAGCGCGAGCGCCGAGGCAATCAGCTGGAAATTCTTCACCGGTTAGATGAACGAGCCAGATGTCGCGTTCCAGAACGCCCTTCTTGCTCATCTCCAGAAAGATGGGAAGGGCGAGCATCATGGCCGCGGTGGCGGAGTGATTGTCATCCGCGCCGCAGGCGGCAAGGCGAGGGCCATGGCCGCCATGCCCTCCTTCGTATTTGTCCGCCATGTAGGCGGTGTCGTAATGATCAGCCATGATGATCGCCCGACGTCGATCACGGCCGGGAATGACGATCAGCAAATCGCGTTCAGCCGGCCTCTCCTGATTCTTCAGCCAGCCGCCCATCCACGAATAATCAAAATCGGTCTGCCATTGAAAGGGTACCTCTCCCGCTAAAGCCTTGCCCTTCATCCCGGCAGATTCGATGCGGCGGTTGTAATAGGCCAACAGATGATCGCCGAGGTCATCGAGCTGCCGTTCGTGATAGGGCGATACGTGTTTGGTCGCCTCATCCAGCACACAGTCGGCATTGTTCTTGTTGAGGAACGTTCCCTCGGCCAGCGAGGCGATGGTCTTCCAATATGTCTCTTCGAACAACCGAGTGGCTGTTCGCTTATAGGTGAGCGAATCGGGGACAACCGCGCTCTTTCGAGACGGCAGTTGCAGCGCTTCGGTCGAGAGCAGCGAAGCGACATCGAGTGCAATGCTTTCAGGAAGAGTAGCCAACCAGGTTTCCAACGTTTCGCCGTGATGGAGCGTCAAAAGTTGCCGAGCGAAAGTACGGGACAGGGGCGCCCTGAAAGGCGGAAAGCCTCGAAGAGCTTATACACATTCAAATGAATGGAAGCGGCGTTTCTGCCTTTGCCCGAGTGCCTTAGCTCCAGCGACTTGACGAGCAACGGCCGTTGCTGAACGCGAGGCCAAAGTTCAATCGCTTTTTCAAGCTGTGGGTTGTCGGCGTCGTAGGCCGTGAGGTAGCCCAGAGGCGCGTCGTGGACAATGGCCGGCTTGCCTTTCTTATCGCGATAGGCGACCAAAGGCCGATGCCAGTAGACTTCGTGTCGGCCAACGCGCATGGCGGGAAAGAGAAAGCGATAGCCAAAGAGTCCGCCGGCTTCAACCTGCTTTAAAGCCTGGGTTATTTGTTCGGGAGAGGCATGGGGCCCATCGAGGAGCAAGCGGGCATCCTGGGTCCATAATTGGACGTTGCGGGCCATCGGTTTGTCGTAGAGCGATACATCATTCGGCACCGAACTAAACAAGACGTGCAGCATCTTGTCTTCGCGTCCGATCATCGCCAGCTCGTCTTCATCGCGATGAATCTTGTTCGAGCGGTGCGTTCGCTTGTAGGTGTTCTTCACGGTTCCGGCATGCGACGATGGCGTCGGGTGTTCTTCGTTTGGCTCGTGCAATATCCCTGCTTGCGGGACGCGGATACCGGTCGGCATCCGATGCCGATTCAGATTCATCAGCAACGGCGCCTGCAAACCAAGCGGCAGCTGGCGATGGAGCTGCCAGTAATTCGCCACGCCCCAAAACGTCAGACTGCCCGGGAACGGAAGCAAGCAGAGTTGGCCCGCCAGATAGGCCTTCCGATAAGCGACAGGGAGTTTGCCAAAGGGCCGAAACGTAAGCAGGTACTTCACCTTCTTAGCCGGCGTGCGATCTCCCAACAGAAAGGCGTCCGTCCATTTCGGCAAAGGCCCTTCGTTCCAGCATTCGTGCAGCGGTTCGGGGTCGGGCAGAATGCGAAAACCAGCGGCGAGCAGTTGGTCGGCTCCCTCGACCTTTTCACCGTAGACCTCTTGCAAAAGCCGGCAGAAAAAGGCGATGCCGGCAGCGCTCGGCGCTTCCTTGCGCGGCGCGGTGAAGAAGCTTTTCCAAAAGGCTTTTCCCGGCCCTTGTTCACTGTTGCCGAACAGCGACCAACGCACTCGGCCTTTGTCGTCCTGCGTGCGCGACAGGGCTAAGGGCAGCAGGATAACGCAGCGTTCCTGCGGCAATGACGGCTCGGCAGCAAGCTCCGGCGGCCAGAATGGGTTGCTCATCAAATTGAGTTTCGGGATGCCCGTCGCTTTATCGCCGTCCAACAGCTTGCCCAGCTTGTTGATGATCTGATTGCCGATCTGTTCCAAGCCCGGCCGCAGTTCGATCGCTTCGTCGAATTCACTAACCTCCCAGCCAAAGGGATCGTCTTCCGCAAAGAGTTGGTTCTCGATGACCGTTGGGCGGTACGGCTTGCAGCCAACCCAGGGCGCGGGCAGAAATTCCGAATAGGCGTCAATGTGAAACTGGTCCGGGCCGTGAAAGAAGTTCTCCGCCGGTATCAGGCGCCGCCATCCCTTTGCCGCCATGCGAAAAACCTCTTGGTGTCGGTCTGCATTCGAGGTGATACAGTGAAACCATATGAAGTGGCGACTGACTCAACAGGGAGCAAGCCGATGATCCGCACCACCAAGCCGGAAGAGACCGACGTCCTGAAAGAGATGGCTCGCGCAACGGCTGTCTTTCGACCCATTGAAATCGACGCCCTCGGCGAAGTGCTCGACGATTTCCACAACAACGCCAGCGGCGACAATCACCGCGCACTCACCTATGAACTCCACGGCAAGCCGATCGGCTTCACCTATTACGCACCGACCGCCATGACCGATCGCACGTGGCACCTCTACTGGATATTCGTCGATAAAACGACGCACGCCAAAGGCATCGGCACCACGCTCCTCAAGCATGCGGAGCAGGACATCAAGAAGTTGAACGGCCGAATTTTACTTATCGAGACGTCGTCGCTGCCAACCTACGATCTGACGCGAAAGTTTTATCTGAAGCACGACTACGAACAAGCGGCGGTCATTCGCGATTTCTATACCGACGGCGACGACCAGGTCATCTTTCGCAAGCGGTTGTAAGGCGACAACCGATTCTGGCATAGCGGGCGCTCGCCCATCTCATCCTCCCCCCGGCTTTGCGGGGGGAGGGTGAAACCGGGCTCAGCGCCGCTAAATCTTGAAGATCTCGCGGACGTTGTCGCGCAGCAGGCGCTTGCCAAGTTCGACTGCCCCTTTTTCGCTCAATCGTTTGGTCTCGACGAACTCTTCGGCCAGTAATTGTGCCAGTACGCGGCGGTACATGCCGAACTTGGGCAGCACAAATTCGAGCTTGTAGGCATCGCTGTAGTAGCCCACCAACTTTGTTTTCGGCACTGCTTGAAGCCGGCCGCGCAGGTCGTTGGTGATGTAAGCGGGCACGTTGCTGTACCACCAATGGCCGTTCGGCACGACGTTTGGGAAGATCCAGGCGTAGCTGACTAACTCCTGATTCTGCACGGATGTCAGCACCGAGATCGGGAAAGTAACTTCGGGAAAAGCGTTGAACAGTTCTTGATACTGAATGAGCGAGGTCCGCTGATCGAACAGGTCCTGTCCTTGATAAACGCCTTGACGATAGACTTTCCGATTGACGCCGATCATCAAATCGAAGGGCAGCTGGAACTCACGGCAATGCTCGGCCAACATCCAGAAAACCGGGCTGGCATCGGGCGTCGGCGTAAAATCCGGCGGCAACGAGATCGCGCAGGCCTTGGCGCCTTTGGCGATGAATTTTTCGAACAGCTTGCGGATTGCTTTCCGTTGGGCGGCGGTATCTCCTGCATCAATGCCGGTGGCCTTGGCCAAGCGCTGTCGTACTTCGGGCTCGTGCAGCCGAAAGACCAGCGCGTCCGTCCGCAAGCAAGGGACATAACGCTTCGTATCGAACCCTTCCAGCGGGTCGTCGAACTCGTTGGTGAGAAAGATCGCTTCGAGATTTGATTTCTTAAATACCTGCTCTTCCCAATTGGGCTGGCTGAAAACCTTCTCGGCCTTATCGAAGAGAGGGTCGGCGTCTTCCCGAGAAATCCGTTCTCCGGCGAAGCCAAGGAAGGTGCGGGCAATATCAAGAAACCAGGCATATTGAGCTGTGTTGTCGTAACGATCCATGTGCGCCACGATCGCACGAACGCGTTCGCGCGGCGAAACGGTCGGCGCCAGGGCGCTTGGCTCATGCCGGCTGAGTGGGCCAGTTCGGTGTAGTAGTGGTAACCTAGGATGTCGTCGAGAGTTCGCGAAACGGGGCTCAATGGATCAATGTGCGAGTGTGGGTCGATCAGTGGAATGGCGCAAAGAGCGGTATAGAGGTCGTCCGTTAGCTGGCTCATGTATGTTTCTCTTTTCGGTTCACTGGCGTCCAAGCATGTCTTACATTCTCCATGAAAGTTTTACAAACCCGGCAGAGACATCAAAAACTATTCTTTGATCGAACCGAGCGAAAACGCCCTAAAAAGAAGGCATTTTGACGAAAGCGGCCCTGCTGAAAATTCGATTGGCACGGCGAGTGCATTATCTCATTTCGTTCGCGACAGGTTCCCCCAACCAACGCGAATGAGCGACAACCCCGGCCGTTTGTTTCCTCCCCCGGAAAACAGACACCCCCTGCCGTGACTGTCGCTCGGTTCGGGGCTGTTCGACCTCCCCCGGTCGTCGGCTCGCTGAAGAACCTCCCCTCAGAACGCAAGTCATTCACCCTGTCCCCCTGGCGCAAGCCACCCCCAAACACCCCGCCTCCCCCGGCGGGGTTTTCTTTTTTTTATCAGCATAGCATCTCTCGTTTGACGCTCCGCGTCGAACGTCTTCATCGACGCTCTGCGTCGATGAAGACGTTGCGAAAATGATTGCCGCGTGACCACGAACAGCGCGTCCGCGCGAGTCTCCGGAAACCCTACGACTCGCGGCTAAACGGGCGATGCTCGCCTTTTTAGAACCGGAAATTCAAGCTCGCAAGCGCTTCGATGCTGTAGGGCCGCGGGCCGACCATCGGAACGCAGACGGCGCCGCCGAGCGTCGAACGCGGGAAGATCACATACGCGCCCGTTGTGAGATTCAGCTGGTCTTGAAAGAAGACCGTATCATTCGGGTTGCGATGATCGAGCGGCGTGTTCAAGTGAAGTTCCACAATCGGCACGAAGCCTCGCAACAGTCTGTCGTTATCGCTGCGATAGAGCCAATAGCCGGCTGCGATCGAATTGAAAAGAATAGTGGGGTCACGGCTGTCGGTCGGCACGACAACCGAGCTGAATCCCTGAAAATAGACACGGGGCAGGTTGTAGATAAAGCCGCCCCAAGGTTGGATGAGCGTGGAATGCGGCGATTGCGTGCCATCGGCCAGAGTCACGTTGCCGCCGCCGGTGGGTGCGGTGACGATCAAGCCGGCGGAGAGGACATCGCCCGTCTCGCGGTTGTTGATGAAGGCATATTTGAACAGAATGCTCAGATCGCCGACCACGTTTTGCTGCACATCGCTAAAGCCGTTCAACTGGATGAAGGGCAATCGCATCCCCACGGAGGCATCGCCTCCCAGGAAGGTCTTTTCAAAACCGATTATCTGCCGTTGAACGGACAGGTTCGGGATCGAGCTATTGAGCGAAGCGCGGTTGACGTCGGAGAAATTGTTGTAACTGAAGAAGATGCGGTCTACCGGGCGCGGGCTTTCGTTGTCGGTGATTTTGAAGCCGTTGTAGCGGCCGATGCTCGGAATCGGCTGGGACAAGCGCAAGGGCTGGGCAACCCCGCTGACGGTAGTGAATTGCCCGGGAATCGAAACGACGCGATGGCTGCTCACGCCGATCAGATCGCCGAACATATTCGGGTTAAAGCTGCCGCCGGGCTGCGTGCCCGTTTCGGTAGCGCCGGCGAAATCGTTCTGCACTTCCGGCGCAGGTTGTTTCGGTTCAACCGGTTGCTTGGGGTCAACTGGCTGCTTCGGGTCGGCCGGCACCGAAGGCGTCGTTGACGGATTAGCGGGTAGACAGCCGGGAGCGCAATCAGCACAGGGGGCCTGCTTGAATGGCCTAAAGCCGGCCAGTACTATCGGCCCATCTTCGGCACGAGTCGGCGCAACGACCAGGAACAGCGCTAGCCCGGCGGCTAAGGCAATGGGACGCATAGGACGCTCCTTGTCCGGAAGAGATAAGCGCACGGCAGCTCGGTTACATTCGCTTTCGCTGCCGTCTTATTTCACACTACAAAGGTATCGGTAGATGCGCCCCTTGCGGTTTAATCGATTGAGTAGGTAAATTGCGCCTTTTCGTCGGTACCGATATGGACCCGGCGAACGGCACGGCCTTCGGCAAGACGGGTAAGCAATTCACGCGAAATGGTGGGCAAGAGCGTCCCGGTGATAATGTGATCGACGTTTCGAGCGCCGCTTTCGACTTCCTTGCACCGCGAAGCGATCGTGCTGACCACCGAGTCGTCGTAGCCAAAAGCCGACTTGTGATATTGCTTCAGCCGGTCGCCGATTTTCTTCAGTTGCAGCTCAATGATCTTCTTGATGACCATTTCGGAGAGGGGAAAGTAAGGGACAACCGCCATGCGGCCGAGCAGCGCGGGTTTGAAGGACTTCAACAACACCGGTCGCAGCAAATCCGCCAAGCCTTTCTCGTCCGGCATCGTGTCCGGGTCGGCACAGGCTTTCATGATCGTATCGGTGCCGGCGTTCGAGGTAAGCAGGATGATGGTGTTCTTGAAGTTTACCTCTTCGCCCGTGTCGTTTTGCAGCGTTCCTTTGTCGAAAACCTGGTAAAAGATTTCCTGCACCGATTCGTCGGCCTTTTCGATTTCATCCAGAAGGACGACGCTATAGGGGCGATTCTTGACGGCATTCGTCAGTACGCCGCCTTCGCCGTAGCCGACGTAACCTTTAGCGGAACCAGTGAGACGGGAGACTTTGTGAGACTCCTTGTACTCGCTCATGTTCACGACAATCATGTTGCGGTCGCCGCCGTAGAGCAGGTCGGCGAGAGCCATGGCTGTCTCCGTCTTGCCGACGCCCGAAGGGCCGACTAGGAGGAAGACGCCGATCGGTCGGCGTGGATCGACGAGGTCCGCGCGGGCGGTGCGAATGCGCTCGGCAATCGCCTCAAGCGCATGATCCTGGCCGACTACACGCTCGGCGAGCTTCGACTTCAGGTCGAGCAACGTCTGGATTTCATCACGCACCATTTTGCCGAGCGGAATGCCGGTAAGCCCGGAGATAACCTCGGCCACAGCGCCGCCGCTTACCAGCGGATAGACAAGCGGGTTCTCGCCCTGCAAGCGAGCGAGCTCGGCATCGAGCTTGGCGAGCTCGCCGCGGTCGCGTTCCGCCGTTGCGGGAACGGGATCCGCTCCGGCTGTCTTTTCCAGTGACTCGCGCAACTTCTGAATCTCGCCGACGAGTTTCTTTTCGCCTTCCAGTTGCTTCTCGAACAACTCGCGTTTCGTCTGGACAATGCCGAGCCGTTCCTTCAATTCCGCCATGCGGTCGGTGCTAAGGTGACCCGTCAACGCTTCTCGCTCGAGGAACTGGATTTCTGCGGTCAGATGGTCGATCTCCCGGCGCGTATCCTCCAGTGCCGGCGGCGTGGCTGACTGACTCAGCGCTACACGAGCGCACACGGTATCGAGCAAGCTGATTGCCTTATCGGGGAGTTGCCGATCGGGGATATAACGGCCCGAAAGCTTGACGGCATCGACCACCGCTTCATCCCGGATGCGGACTTTGTGATGCTTCTCCAGCATCGGCACCAGCCCGCGAACCATGCGGATCGCCTTCGGCTCATCAGGCTCTTCAACCCGGATTACTTGAAAGCGCCGTTTGAGGGCGGCATCGGTTTCGAAGTATTTCTTGTACTCGGCAAACGTGGTGGCAGCGATTGTGCGCAGTTCGCCACGAGCCAGGGCCGGCTTCAGCAGATTGGCGGCATCGTTCTGCCCGGCCTGACCGCCGGCGCCGATGAGCGTATGCGCTTCATCGATAAACAGAATGATCGGCTGCGGCGAACGCTTCACCTCTTCAATGACCGATTTCAGCCGGTTTTCAAATTCGCCTTTGACGCCCGCGCCGGCTTGCAACAGCCCGAGATCGAGAATGCGCAGGATGACGTTCTTCAATGGCGGCGGCACATCGCCCGACGCAATGCGCAGCGCCAGGCCTTCAACGACCGCTGTCTTGCCGACGCCCGCTTCACCGGTCAGAATCGGATTGTTCTGCCGGCGCCGGGTGAGAATATCGATGGCCTGGCGAATTTCGTTATCGCGGCCGATGACGGGATCAATGGCGCCCTGCTTCGCTCGTTCGGTCAAGTTGACGGTGAACTGGTCGAGCGAGGGCGTTTTCGAATTGACCGGCGCGCCGCCCGTTGGTGAAGAGCTTTCACCGGCTGAGCTGGCGGCCGAGCCTTCCTGATTATTTTCTTCGCTTGACGTGGCCCCGAGCAGGTCGCGCAGCTCGGTCTGCAACTTCTCCGCACTCAGCTTGCCGAGTTCGGCGGAGCTGGTTTTGATCCGCATCGAAAGGACGCGATCGGACAACAGGGCATAGAGAACAGCAGCCGAGCGCACCTTGGCAGCGCCGAGATCGAGTGACGCGAAGACCCACGCTTCGCGCACGGCATCGAGTAATTCAACCGTCAGATCGGGCGCGCGGCCGTTGCCTGTCTTGAATTGGCCGAGCGCTTTCTCCAGTTCGCGCACCACTTTATTGGCGTCGAGGCTGTACTGCTTGAATACGATGGGCAAATCGCTCTTTGAATCTTCCAGCAGTTTGAGCAACCAGTGTTCGATCTCGACATGAAAATGCGTTCGCGACATGCAGAGGCCCGCCGCCCCTTCGAGCGCTCGGCGGCACGTGGTGTTCAACTTTTCGATCAACGAACGAGGATTGACGGCAGCCATCGCGACATCTCCCGTATCAAGCGGCAATTACACTTCTGAAAAGATATGGATTACGAGGGGGCTGGGTTACTCCCGCGTTGAAACGATCTGGTAAGTTATTGAAGCAATTTTTTACCACTGAGACACAGAGGCACCGAGAAGAGCCAACAGTCCTTTTGTATCTCGTCATTACTTGGCTACCTTCTGCTTCTCTGTGACTCTGTGACTCTGTGCCTCTGTGGTAAAAAATCGCCTTAAATAACTTTGGGAATTCTTGATTCAAGTGCAATTCGGCAACTTTTTTTACGCGGATATCTAGCGCTCCGCTGCGCAGAGCCTTCGCGTCGCGGCTAACAGGCGAAAGACGCTCTCAGAAGCAAAACCTCGCTACGCATCAACTCCCGATGGCGCCTCCTGAACCTGCCTCCAAAGCCGCAGATATGATTCGCGAACGGAGACCTCGAGTTGATCGGCCAACTCGGAACTAGGATTCAGAACGCGGATCATTTCTTGCACGTCCGCTAAGTCCTTCAATCGATGAGGAAGCGCCCCCGATGCCAGTTTCAGCTCCACCAAGATTGGAAGTTACAGACAATTGATGCCGTCGATCAAGATTCCAGAAGTTGCCGGATCGGGAAATGAAATCGGCTTCGGTTTGCCATCGCCCGGATATTCTCCTTGAACGAGAAATTCAATCCTGACCCCCGACTCGAAATCGCGCAGTTGTTTACTGCCGACAAACGGCGCCAGGTAGCCTCGTCCTTCGAACTGCTCATGGATCATCGCGAGCCCTGCACGCGATACCAGCAGATCCAAAGCTTCCGTGAAGCGGCGGTAACCGTGATGAAACATCGCCAAACCGCCCGCTAATACATAGGGAATCCTCAATTCTTCCAGCCGTTTCACCATGCGATCGAGCGTTCCGAAGACGTGATTGGCCTTATCGAAGTGCATGCTCCCCTCCATCAGCGCCCAGCGCGGCGAGCGCGTCAGTCGTTCTTCGTAGGTCAGGAAGTTTGATACGCTGACGGTGCTAACATCTGCTAAATCGAGCATGGCAGCCCTTCTGGTGGACGCGAAATTTATTCTAGTCTGCGGCGCATAGAACTCACTCTCGCAAAAGTCGCTTCGGGTAATATTTGCCGAACGCGAGCCGGGAAAAGCCTAAACAGTCTGGTGATTGACTTCGTTTGACGCTCATACCTCCTCGTTTGACGCTCATAAGCCTCTCGTTTGACGCTCGTAAGCCCCTCGTTTGACGCTCTGCGTCGAACGTCTTGATCGACGCTCTGCGTCGATCATGGTCTCCGGTGTAGGACGCAGAGCGTCCACTAAGACGTTCGACGCAGAGCGTCAAACGAGAGTAAAACAGGCGCCTGTTTAGCTGCGAGTCGTAGGGTTTCCGGAGACTCGCGCGAGGGTGAGCGAGATCGTTTAAGTTTCCTTGTTTCGCTTAATGCTGCGTTCGCGAGTCTTCGGAAACCCTACGACTCGCGGCTAAACGAAGTTGTTACGGTCGATGTCACCCCCATTTTACCAATTCACAATCTCATCCGGTTCGGCAAGGCGATACATGCCGGGTGAATCGCCTTGCACGAGGATTGTGCCCCAGGCGGAGTTGCGTCGAAATAAAAACTCCAGGCGGCTGCTGTCGCTTTCGGCGGCGCAAGAGAACATCCTGAGCCACATCGCGCGAACCTTCTTCCCAGGCCGACAATAGTAAAGCAATGATCGGCCCTTGCGTTCGCGTGAAGGTAAAGCGACGCCCGAACCAAACGAGCGTACGGCCATCATCCGAAAGCCGGCAGGTCGGATCGACATATTCGGTCAACAACGGATCGGCGATGGGCCAAAGGCACTTGGCGCCGTCGTCCAGATAGATCACCAGGCGCACGGCCCGGCGATGATGGCGTACCTCGGCATAACGGCGGGCGGCATCATTCAACGCTTCCTGCGGATCGACCGTCCTGGCGACAACTTTTAACGGCGGCATCGGCATACCTTTGAAATAGGATAACTTTGTACAGTAGTCCAGAGTAAAACAGCCTTGAGTCGTATTGCTATGTCCGTTGCAGTGATTTTGATGAAAGGCGTGCGTTTTCAACGAAATAAGCGTTTTTAGGGAGAGCTGGAAGCTACGTCCCATTTGAATACGCCGTTAGCGTCAACTGATTCTGCCGAGCGGCGTGGCGTAAGCCCGCCGTGGTTTCGAGACCACGGCGGGCTTACGCCCGCCGCTCGGCAGAAGGCGCACGACGAACTCCAAAAAAACCTCTCTTGATTTCCCTGTCGCGCAAGTCGTACACTCTTCACTCATTCAATGGGTCACTCCCCGACATGGAGGTCAGGGACATGCAGGCGGTCATTCTTTGCGGGGGGTTCGGCACGCGCATTCGCGACGTGGCCGACGACATCCCCAAGCCGATGATCCCCGTCGGCGGCCGGCCCATTCTCTGGCACATCATGAAGGGCTATGCCCGGCATGGCATCACCGATTTCATTCTCTGTCTCGGCCATCAGAGCTGGGTCATCAAGCGCTGGTTCCTCGATTACCACCTCGCGCATTCCGATTTCACCATCGGCCTGAACGCACCGGAAGAAGTCGAGATTCATGGCCAGGGCGACGTCGAAGATTGGCGCATCACCTTTGCCGAGACCGGCCGGCAATCGATGACCGGCTGCCGGATCAAACGCATCGAAAAGTATCTGCGCGGGAACACCTTCCTGGCCACCTATGGCGATGGCCTGGGCGACGTCGACATTGCCGACTTGATCGCCTTTCATCAGGAACATGGCCGACTTGGAACCGTGACTACCGTGCAACCTCCCGGCCGTTTCGGCGAGCTCGATCTCGACGGCGAACGCGTTGCCGAATTCAGCGAGAAACCACTCGTCGCGCCGGGCTGGATCAGCGGCGGCTTTTTCGTTTTCGAGCGTGAGTTTCTGGAACGGCTCGACGATGAGCCGAGCCTGATTCTGGAGCGCGAGCCGCTCGTCGATCTGGCGCGCGATGGCGAGCTGATGGCCTATCGGCATCACGGTTTTTGGCATCCGATGGACAGCAGCCGTGATTTCAAACGGCTGAATGAACTCTGGGATACGGGCGAGCCGCCGTGGGAGTTCGGCTCGTCTCTTACTAGCTTAGGCGAGCTGAGGGTGCGCCAAAGGATTTAGGCGAGCGGCGCGGCGTAAGCCCGCCGTGGTTCCGAACCCACGGCGGGCTTACGCCGCGCCGCTCGCCAGAATTGCCAGAAAGAGTTGACGCACCCGAGAGCCGAACTGCGTAAGCAGTCGGGTTAAGCGCCTGAACAACACGAGGTAGATTCATGGGTTTCTGGCAAGATCGCAGAGTATTCATCACCGGCTGCACCGGCTTGGTTGCGCGCTGGACGGTGCGTGCGCTGCTCGAACGCGGCGCGCATGTCGTCGGCCTTGTTCGCGATCAGTCCGCGCATTCGGAACTCGTTCGCAACGGCGATCTGGCACGCATCGATGTCGTTCGCGGTTCGCTCGAAGATCAACCGCTGCTGGAACGCGCAATGGCCGAGTACGAAATTCAAACCGTCTTTCATCTTGCGGCCCAAACTATCGTCGGCATCGCGCAGCGCACGCCTCTTTCGACATTCGAAAGCAACATCAAAGGAACCTGGTGTTTGCTGGAGGCCGCCCGGCGCTGTGGCTTTCATCCCGATATCGTGGTCGCCTCTTCCGACAAAGCCTACGGTGAACAGACACCCCTTCCCTATACCGAAGAGGCGCCCTTGCTCGGCAACCATCCCTACGACGTGAGCAAGGCCTGCGCGGATATGATCGCATCAACCTATGCGAATACGTACGGCATGCCCGTCTGCATCACCCGTTGCGGCAATTTCTACGGCGGCGGCGATCTGAATTGGAATCGCTTGATACCGGGAACGATTCGTTCCATCCTTCGCAATGAACGACCCATTTTGCGCTCAGATGGCACACTAGTCCGCGACTACTTTTACGTTCGCGATGGCGCAACCGCCTATCTCCATTTAGCGAAACGTCTTGCCGAGCGCCCGGAACTGGCCGGCGAGGCCTTCAATTTCTCGAGTCAATTGCCGATGCCTGCCCTGGGCATGGTCAAGCGCCTGCTGCGGCTGATGCATTCGCCGCTCGAACCCGATGTTCGCAATGAAACATGCCATGAGATCGAGAAGCAATCGCTGTCGGCGGATAAAGCGTGGCGCGTTCTCGGCTGGGAGCCAAAGTACGAATTGGACGATGCGTTGCTGGAGACGATCGCCTGGTATCGCAATCATCTGGCGAAGCACGATCGCGTGATCAAGCGGGCGGCGTGAAACTCCGCGAAAGCAAAACGGCAGCGTACTTCCCACCTTCCCCCGGCTTTACAGGGGGAGGGTAAGACGAGCGGCATCCAACGCTTAGAGGATCGACTAGAAATGCCACAGCGCGTTCTTATCACCGGTGGAAGCGGCTTCGTCGGCGCTTGCCTGGCGCGCGAATTGATCGCGGCCGGCGAGGATGTGCATCTGTTGCTTCGGCCCAATCATCAGCTTTGGCGGTTGGAAGATATCGATGGCTTCTACACCCCTTTATGGGCGGATTTGTGCGACGCCGATAGCGTCAATCGCGCGGTGGCCTTGTGCCGGCCGGATGTGATTTATCATCTAGCCACGCACGGCGCGTATCCCACGCAGAAGAACCGGGCCGAGATCATGGCGACGAATCTGCAAGGGACGATCAATCTGGTTGAAGCGCTGTCGAAGCACGATTATCGGGCCTTGATCCATGCGGGAAGTTCTTCGGAGTACGGCCACAAGAATCGCCCGATGCGCGAAAGCGACACACTTGAACCGCGCAGCGATTACGCGATCAGCAAGGCGGCTGCCGCGCATATCTGCCTGCTGGAAGCGCAACGCGGCCGGCCGGTCAGCGTCGTTCGTTTATTCTCCGCGTATGGACCTTGGGAAGAGCCGACACGCCTTGTTCCCTATGTGATGGGTTGTTGCTTGCGCGGCGAGAATCCACGGGTTACGTCAGGTGCGCAGCCGCGCGATTTTATCGCCGTAAGCGACGTGACGGCTCTCTTGCGGATCGCCGCGAGGAAGGCGCTGCGAGGCGCCATCCTTCATGCGGGAACCGGAGTCCAATCGCGCGTCAGCGACATGATCGAGACGATCATCGCCGTCAGCGGCCAAAAGCTCAAAGCCCAGTACGGCTTCACCGAGCAGCGCCCTGACGAGCCGAGCTGCTGGGTCGCCAACATCGAGCGAACTAAGGCGCTCACGGGTTGGAAGCCGCTTCACGATCTATCGAGTGGCGTGCGGAATATGTGGAGTTGGCATCGGCAACGGGAGAACGCTTACTCGGCGCCGTTAGGTTACGTATCCGAAAAAGCTCATCGTGCTTGAGTTAGCTTTCGGCGAGCGTCGAGCCGTAAGGCCGACGTGAATCTCAACACGTCGGCCTTACGGCTCGACGCTCGCCTAGATAATGAAGAAGGGAATTCCATGAATCTGTTTATGATCTCGGCGATGTACGAAAACGGCGGCAACACCACGCATCGGATGCTGGATGGCCACCCGGAGATTTTCACCTATCCCTTCGAGTCGCAGGTCGGCACCAGTCTCGTCAACGATTATCTGAGCAGCTACGTGCCGTTCCGCTATCGCTGGCCCGAATTCCCGATGCACGGCACGGCCGAGAACGATTACGAACTCTTCTTCGATGAAGAGATGAAGGCGCGCCTGCGCGTTCCCGAACGCAGCAAATTCAAGGGGGCCGACTTGCAAATTGATGAGCGCGACCGCAAAGCGGCCTTCGTTGATTACATGCAAGATCGGCCGCGCACCCGCGCAACCTCGTGTCGGCCTTCTTTCATTCGACCTTCGCGAGTTGGAACAATTGCACGCGCAGCGGCCACGAAAAAGCCTGGCTGGGCTATAACCCTGTGCAAGTCCTCGACACGGAAAAGATCCTGGCCGACTTCCCGGACGGGCACATCATCCACGTGGTGCGCAATCCGTACTCGGGCTACTCGGACACGAAGAAAAGGCCCTATCCCATTTCGCTCGAACGTTACACCTGGACATGGAATTACTGCCAGCACCTGGCGCTGACCTATGCCGAGCGCTACCCGAAAAACTTCCATATCGTCCGCTTCGAAGACCTGGTGGCCGACACCGAAACGACCATGAGGAAACTATGCGGCGAACTGAGCATCGGCTTTTCGGAGAGCTGCCTTTATCCCTCCTGGAACGGCCAAAGGCTCGAACAGGTCTATCCGTGGGGGACGATTCGCATTCCCACACCCGCGGTGAACATCGCCACCATGATGCAGTTGAGCGAAGCCGAACGGACGCAGATCAAGTCGCTTTCGATCGTGATGCAACGGCTGCTGGGCTACGAGGAAATCTGGACGAGCGAAACGAGAAGGCGCGCGGCCTGACTCCAGAGGCCTTGCAGCGCTGGCGCTCGGCCTGCTTTTATCCCAAAGCCGATCTGCCGTTGGCCGACTCGATATTGCGGGGCCAAGGTTGCTCCACGTTGAGCGACGAAGAAGTAGCAGCCATCTGTTCCGATATCTTCGGCGAGATGACTGTCGCCGAGCCTTTAGCGGAACGCGGCACCTTTCATCATCTCTGGCGGATATCGCCGCGGGCGAGCCGACGGTTATCTTTCGCGCCAATGCTTTGTCGCCCTGGTTTCGCGATTACCCATTGCGGATCGATGAACTGGTTGCGCAAAGGTCAACGGGCTGGAACTTGCCTGTCGCGCCGGTTTACGAGGTCGATCTATCGCGCACACGCTGCTCCTTTGATTTCATGTTGATGGGTGAAGCGCCCGGCCTTTCGTTGCGTGCATTTGACGACGATGAAGAGGCGCTGGCGCTTTTATTGGCGGACTTCGGCCGAGTGCTAGCTCGGTTGCATCGCGTCAGCCCGGGCAAGGGTTTCGGACTGTTAAACATTCAACAAATGGAACGCGGAGTCTTATCGGGCAGCCAGGCAACCTGGGCCGATTACTTATGCACCAAGCTCGACACTCATCTGGATATATGCACTTCGATTGATGCGATCACCATCAGCGAAGCTGCTCAGATTCTGCGGCTCTTCTCCCGCATTGATGGTTTAACGAGCGGTTTTACACCCGCACTGCTGCACGGCGATCCCGGCAGCCATAACGCCTTCGCTGACCAAGAAAAGATCAGCGCCCTGCTCGATTGGGAAGATGCGCTGATCGGCGATCCGGTCTATGACATTGCTTTCTGGGGAACGTTTCATCCCGAACGAAGGCATCAAGCGCTTCTCGACGGTTATCGCGAACAAGGGGCGTTGCCGGACGATTTTGAGCAACGCTTCTGGCTCTATTACCTGCGCATTGCGCTTGCGAAAACGGTGCTGCGACATCGTCTGGATATCGAAGATCGCCCAGGGCGCGAACCGGCTTCGCGAAGGATTCAAATGGCGTTGCAGCGTTTGCGCTGAGGCGAATTACTGATAAGGCGCCCCCACCCCGCTTGCCGGGGTGGAGCAAAGGTTCGTAACCAGATGAAAGCGACCGCGTTTGATTTCGCCGCCACCCCGCTTGCCGGGGTGGAGCGCCGGTTCGAAGGGGTTCGCGTTATGAACCTGCGCTCCACCCCGGCAAGCGGGGTGGCGGCGAGGACGACGTGACTTCCGATTCTGGCTACGAACCTGCGCTCCACCCCGGCAAGCGGGGTGGCGGCGATTTCAATTGTCATGGATGACATTTATGAACTTTGACCCCGCTGAAACCCAAGCGCTCGCTCGCACAATCCGCGCCAACGTGCTGCGCATGGTTCACCGCGCTAATGCGTCGCACGTCGGTTCGTGCTTATCGATCACCGATCTCTTGGCCGTGCTTTACGGCAGCATATTGAAGATTGATCCCGCAGCGCCCACTGCGCCGAATCGAGACCGCTTCATTCTGAGCAAGGGTCATGCGGCGGCAGCGGTCTATGCCTGTCTGGCCGCACGCGGCTTTTTTCCCGAAAGCTGGTTGGAGACTTATTGCGAAGAAGGCTCGCTCCTCTCGGGGCATTTGACACATCATGGCGTGCCGGGCGTCGAAGTCTCCACGGGTTCGCTCGGGCATGGATTGTCGCTCGCCTGCGGCATGGCCTTGGCAGGCAAACGGCGCCGGCAGCCTTACCGCGTCTTTGCCCTGCTTAGCGATGGCGAATGCGATGAAGGATCAACCTGGGAAGCCGCCCTGTTTGCGCCGCACCATCGGCTCGACAACCTCGTCGCCATCATCGACTACAACAAGATCCAAAGCTTTGGCCGTGTCGAGGATGTTCTCGATCTCGAACCCTTCGCGGATAAATGGAAGGCGTTCGGCTGGGCGGTCCAGGGAGTCAACGGCCATAGTCACGTCAGCATCAGCGATGCCTTGTCCGCCCTCCCATTTGAAGCCGGCCGACCTTCGTTATTGGTTGCGCACACGGTCAAAGGCAAAGGCGTTCCCTTCATGGAAGATCGCCTGGAATGGCATTATCGCTCGCCGAATGCCCGGCAATTAGATGAAGCGCTCGAAGCCGTGGAGGTAGGCCGATGAGAAACACGTTCATGGAGACGTTGCTCGACCTGGCCGAGCACGACGAGCGCATCTGGCTGCTGACGGCCGACCTCGGCTATTCCGTCATGGAGCCGTTTATCGCGCGCTTTCCCGATCGCTTTGTCAACGTCGGCGTAGCCGAGCAAAATATGATCGGCATCGCTGCCGGGTTGGCGCATAGCGGCCTGAAACCGTTCGTTTATTCCATCGCGAATTTTCCGACGCTGCGCTGTCTGGAACAGATCCGCGTTGATGTTTGCTATCACCAGGCTGATGTCACGATTGTCGCGGTGGGAGGCGGCCTCGCTTACGGCGCCCAAGGTTACACGCATCACGGAGTCGAAGACCTGGCGGTCATGCGCTCACTTCCTGGAATGACCGTCGTCGCGCCGGCCGACCCGGTTGAAACACGCCTGGCAACACACGCTTTAGCGGAATACAAGGGCCCTGCCTATCTACGCCTCGGCAAAGCGAAAGAGCCGGTGCTCCATACGCGCGAGCCTCGTTTTCAATTGGGCAAGGCCATCACACTACGCCAAGGGAGCGATCTGACGATCATTACCACCGGCGCCATGCTCGGCGATGCCCTTCACGCAGCCGATGAGCTCAAAAGCGAAGGCATCCGCGCTCGGCTCATCAGCATGCCGACGCTGAAGCCGATTGACGACATCGCCATTTGCCGGGCGGCTGAGCAAACGGGCGCGATCCTGACGGTTGAAGAGCATAGCGTAACCGGCGGTCTCGGCTCGGCCGTCGCCGATGTGCTGATGGAATCAGGTTTAGCGGTCCGCTTCCGCAAAATGGGAACCCCCGATGAACCCTATCACATGATCGGAAGCCAAACCTTTCTGAAGCAGCGACTGATCGGCGACATCGCGAGCGAAGCGCGGAAACTGTCAGCTTCAAAAAGCTGGAAGCGCTTGGCCGCCGGCTGAGGATTAGCGTTACAAAACAAACCAAGAACCGCGTTAGTCGCGACGCGAAGGCTTTGCGCAGCGGAGCGCTTGCCCGCCGAAAGCGCTCCGCTGCGCAAAGCCTTCGCGTCGCGGCTAACAAGCATACCTTCGGAAAATAATTCCCAAAGGCGAAACGAAAGAAGATCGTCCATCGTGAATAGAATGTCCCGGTTCGGCGCCCTCGATCATCAAGAGATTGGACATGAAGTCGGTGCGCATCGCTAACGGTTGTGGTTTCTGGGGCGATAACGTCGATGCACCGATCATTCTGGCGGAGCGCGGCCGCGTCGATTATCTGACGCTCGAATATCTGGCCGAACTGACCATGTCGATCCTGGCGCTGTTGAAACAGCGCGATCCGAAACTGGGTTATGCCGCCGACTTTCTGGATGTTCTCCGCCGGCTCACGCCGTTTCTCGCCCAACCTGGCTTGCGGATTATCACCAACGCGGGGGGCATGAACGCGCCCGCATGTGCCGAGCAAGCGCGAAATATTCTCGATCAAGCCGGCCTAACCGATCGCAAGATTGGTGTCGTTTCGGGTGATGACATATTCCCCCGGCTGGATGAACTATTGGCAACCGGGCATCTGCTGCAACATCTCGATAACGGCGAGCCTCTTGCGTCCATCCGCGATCGGGTGGTAAGCGCCAATGCTTACCTCGGCGCTCGGCCTATCGTCGCCGCGCTGAAACAAGGCGCTTCGATTGTCATTACCGGTCGTGTCGCGGATGCTTCACTGACTGTCGGTCCCGCCCTCTTCGAACATGGGTGGGAATGGCACGATTGGGAACGGCTTAGTGCTGCCACGGTCGCCGGGCATTTGATCGAATGCGGCGCACAAGTGAGCGGCGGGCTTTGGTGCAACTGGCTCGAAGCCGCTGCGTTGGCGGACGTCGGTTACCCGATTGCCGAGATCGAAGCCGACGGCTCGTTTCGCATCGAAAAGCCTGCAGGAACCGGCGGCGCCATCAACTTGGAAACCGTGGCGGAACAACTTCTCTACGAAGTGGGAGACCCCGCCAATTATCTCACGCCTGACGTCGTCAGCGATTTTACAAGTGTGCGCCTGCGTGAAATGGCGGCCGACGTTGTCACGTTCTCGAACTTCCGGGGCAAGCCGGCCACCGACAGCTATAAGGTGTCGATCGCCTACCGGGATGGCTGGACGGCAAGCGGCACGTTGGCGATTTTCGGGCCCAACGCCGCTGCGAAAGCGAAGCGAGCCGGCGAAATGTTGCTCGAACGGCTGCAACGTGCCGGCCAGTCGTATGCCGCAACCAACATTGAAACCATCGGCGCCGGCAGCGTCGTCCCCGGCGTGCTGCCGGGGAGCGATCCTCCGGAGGTGATGTTGCGCGTCGGTGTTCGCGATGGTTCGAAGTCGGCCGTCGAACGGTTTACAAAAGAATTCGCGCCGTTGGTCACGTCGGGGCCGCCCGGCGTCACGGGTTATACAACGGGCCGAGCTGCCGTTCGTGAGGTATTTGCTTACTGGCCTGCGCTGATTGCCAAATCAGCAGTGCATGAACATATCGACATCCGTTGATGGGAAATTATGAACAGACTCTCTGCCATCGCTCACGGCCGCAGCGGGGATAAAGGCAACCACGCCAACATCGCCGTCATTGCTTACACCGAAGCCGGTTTCGCCTGGCTGCGCGAGCATCTGACGGCCGAAGTGGTCGCCGACTATTTCAAACCCTTGGCCCCGACGGGGGTCGAACGCTACGACGCCGCGAATCTGCTCGCGTTCAACTTCGTCTTAAAGGACGTGCTCGCCGGCGGCGCCTCGCGCTCCTTGCGCATCGACACCCAAGGCAAGACCTTGGCCCTTGCGCTCTTGCAAATGCCCGTCGAACTTCCGGACGATGGCGCCGCGATGCAGCGAGCGGTGGATTAACGAGAAGTTCGTATCGGACACATTGAGCCGGACGCGCCAGGAACGAAGTTTGTCGCGTCCGGCTAACAATCACACACCCTTAGACGGCGACAGCAAAGCGAGCAATTGCTGTTGCGTCGTCGGGTCGGAACGGATGATCTGGGCAAGCGTTGATAACGCCACGTTATCGTCGAGGCTGGCGGAGGCCGGGGCAACCGTCGCTGTCCCGCTCAACAGTTTCGTGAGAAACGGCAGCAGCACGAGGTTGAGAGCCGGGTGCCCGGCCACGCCCGGCCAGCCGGCAAACGGATCGGCCGACACTGCCGGCGTCTTGCTCGGCACACTCGGCGTGGTGACCGACTTATGCAAGATGGCCGTCACCAGCGAAACACCAACGGCAATCAAAGCCGACAACAAATTCGGATCCATGTTTTCTCCTGTTAGAGTAATTGATCAAATACACACAGTTCAGGGTCCTTCTCGTTTGACGCTCTGCGTCGAACGTCTTCTTCGACGCTCTGCGTCGTCCCGCTCTCTCGGGACGCAGAGCGTCCATTAGGACGTTCGACGCAGAGCGTCAAACGAGTGAGGTGGCAGAGCGTCAAACGAGCGATACTCGTTACCAGGCTCTGCCTGGTAACGGGTCGTCGAGGCTCTGCCTCGACGACCCGTTACCCCTTGCGTTGCAGATACGCCTTCATCCCTGCCGCCGTTGCGAGGACTAATAGCCCGCCCAGGCAACAATGATTGGCGTTCAAAGGCAGGCCGTTGCTCCCCGGCCCGCCTTTGCGCAAGTCGGGCACCTTCGCCGGGTCGAACGATGGATCAGCTTGACGCAGCGCGGCCGCCAGTTGGACCGGCCCATCGTAATCCGTTTGCAGATGTTTCGCCTTGCCCGCGCTATCGACGAGGTAGATCGTCGGGTCGCCCAGCGCCTTGTAGCCCACTTCCGAGACGTGCCAATGCTCGGGCGGATAGGCCTGCACAATCAGCTTGCTTTTGAAGGCGCTCAGCAGCGGGGACTTAGACCAATCGTCCAACAGTTGCCGCCGGGCATCGGCGCTGCCCAACACAACGAGGCGCGCTGTCTTGCCATCATCGGGAACGTTCGCGTCTCCACCGAGCGCGGCATAGACCTCGGAGGCAGGCACTTCCGCGCCGCGAATCTTGTAAGATTCGTCGTTGCCGGCCTTGATCCGATCCCAGTCAACGCCAAAGTAGGGCGCCTCCACTTCCGCTTTCGCGAACGTGGCACGCAGATTCACCGGCAGCGCCTTGCCTTCGGTAAGCCACTCGGATGACTTGGGATCGAGCGCGCAACTCGTTCGCCCTTCCAATACAAATCAATTTTGTCGCCGGCCCCGGCATACCATCCATGCGCGGCTTCCGCTGTTGGAACAATCAAAGGACACATGCCGCCGGGGGATTGACCCAGCATGGCAGTGAGGAATAATAGGCTGTACATAGTAGACTCCAGTTGACTAAGGACTTAAAAGAGGCTTCAGCCACGGATTAAACACAGAAGAAACCTGGATGAATTCATCGATTGAGGCCGCCAAAAGTCGGGAGTTGCTTTCCGGCTTTATCCGTGTTCCTTCTGTGTTTCATCCGTGGCTAATAAATCTTTCCTCGTGCGACCACTCGCTTACGGTCGTGGGTATGACTGCGCCGCTTTCATCAGTTTCGCGGCGCCGGCGGCGGCGCGGGGCTTAACAGCGCCACCACCCACGCTCGCCCGTTAGGGTGCTTCACGCGCTTCACCAACTCGGCCGGGCTCATCCATTCGTAGTTGTTCGTGCCGATGAAGTTGTTGTCGAGGCAGACGGCATATTGCCCGCCGAATTTGGCACAATTGGTCATGTGGGCGATCGTGCCGCCGCCATAGCGCGGGCTGTAGCCATAGGTGATGCACGTCAATCGTCCCGTCTTATCGCATGCTTCCAGCAGCTTGGATGGATCGTTCCCCTCGTATTGCACGTAGGTGGGAATCGTAATCTCTTTGGCTTTGCAGTAGGCGCTCACCAATTGGTCGAGCTTGTCGGGCCAGCCGCCGCCCGGGTAACGCTGAGCGCACCAATCGCGAAAGCCGCGCATCTCTTCGAGGCCATGCCACCGGCAGGCCATCTCAAAGCTTGTGAAAACACACATGCCTGCGCCATCGAGCCGGCTGCCGACGTTTTTGAATTGTTCGTGCGCTGGCAAATCGCAAGCTAATTCTTCGCTGCCGTGCGAACGGCTGTTGACGAAGGACGTACCGCGCTGCTGGCCGCGTAGTTCATCACCGGGGATAACTGTCGCGCCCAATAGCACGGCCAAGAGTGTTAGACATCTGACAATTTTCATTGGAACTCCTTATAAAAATAACTGTTAGCCGCGACGCGAAGGTTTTGCGCAGCAGAGCGCTTGCTCGCCGAAAGCGCTCCGCTGCGCAAAGCCTTCGCGTCGCGGCTAACCCGCATCAGCGACGTAGGCCCCGATAGCAGCGTTAGACGCCGGGCCGAACCGCGTCGTCGTGCGCCCTTTCCAGTTGGCGCCCATCGGGCTTGGCTCGCTCTCCAAGTGCCACACTAATAGTTCCGGAATGTGAATGCGTTCGCGCCGATCCCAGTGCAGAGCGTGTGTCACATCGGTGCGGGCGGCCGTCCCATGGATGAGCGGATAGCGTTTCGCGGGTGAGCCGCGCCAGTTGTAACTGCTGCCATGCCAGAGCTGAAAGAACCCGATAGGCGTATAACCGTGCCGATGATTGCAGACGCGGGCGCCCAATTCACAGTCGGGACGAACGGTCGGCACGAACCACTCGTTGGGCCGAGACCAGAGTCCGCGCGCCTCGACGCGCTTCCAAGCTCTCCAACCCATCACATTTAGGCGATCGCAGCCGTGGATGGCAACTTCGTTCAAATGGGCATCTTGCAAAACCTGCCGAAAGTCGATCGGCAGCGCGACATCGCCATCGATGTGCAGCAGCCAGTCGCTTCCTTCGAGATGGCAGAGGCCGCGTTCGATGGCCCGGCTCTTGGCGAATTGTTGGCCGTCGCGATAAAACTCGCGCGTGGTCACGCATTCGAGCGATAGAGCCCGGCAGGCCGAGCGCGTCTCTTCATCCTCCGGCGTAGTGACGATCACCCACCGATCAAAATGAGGCAAATTATGAGGGGCGACCGCCTTCAGGAAATCGGCGTAATCAACACATACGGTGATTGCTTCGATGCGCATGGAGTTTTTCCTCGGTTGTCGTTAGCCGCGACGCCAAGGCTTTGCGCAGCGGAGCGCTTTCGACGAGCAAGCGCTCCGCTGCGCAAAGCCTCCGCGTCGCGGCTAACGCGCTTTGGTCTGATCGTGTGACTAATTACCTCTCAAAACGTTCCCTTCTTGCGCCCATAGGCGGCGATGCTTGTTTGCAGTGCCGTATCAATGGCGGTGAAGCCTGCGGCGATGTCGCTGTTGGCAGCGAGGAAGGCATTGAGGTCAGCTTCGTTCATCCGCGTTGTCAACGGCGAGAGCGACTTGGTGACGCCATCAGCCGCCAGATGGTATTTGCGAACAATGGCAGTGACTTGCGTCTTGCCCGTTTGCCGATTCTTCTGGATAGCGATGAAGTCGTAATCGAGATTGGGATAGGTAGCCGCCGTAATCACATCGGGGTTCACGGTAACAGGGGTGGACATAGGGTGCTCCAGGGTTAGGAATTTACAGACTCGTTGCCGCGACGCGAAGACTTTGCGCAGCGGAGCGCTTTCTTCGCCGAAAGCGCTCCGCTGCGCAAAGCCTTCGCGTCGCGGCTAACGGCTTTCGGGCAAAATAGCGGCCTACAAAATCACATAGACCAACGGCAGACTGAGAGGCCCCAGCCGGAAGCCGCCGTTGGGTTGGTCGTAGCCGGCAGCCTGATAGCCGAAATAGCCGAACCCCGGCGTATCCGTATACGAGGGACCATCCGTATATGCCAGCAAGGCGCCATCGCGGTACCAGGCGTAGCCGACGGCATTCGGCAGCGGGTCACAGGTTAAGTAAACGTTCGTTCCATCACTGGCATCCGCCATCAAATTTTGCGGCTCGCCCAAGGACGGCGACAGAGTGCTCGATATTCCCCAGAGGCTGGCGCCGGCTTTCGACATAACCGGAAAAGGGAGATCGAGGCGAGGTTGAGAGCCGTGTTCCGTTTTCATGAGTAAGCTCCGCTGACAATGGCGGCGACAAGCAGGGCGCCGCTGCCGCTCTGCACGAAAATGCCGCTCGTGTCCGCCGCATCCTCGGGCGCGATGCGGATCGCATCGCCCGGCTTCAATGGAAAAGTCGTTGAGGCAGCGCCATCGAAGGCAACCTGCACCAGGTCGCTGTTGTTCGGATCCGCCCGGAGAAGAATGCCAAATTTATTGGCAAACAGCGCTGCGGACGACAACGGCGTCAGCGATGTGCCCGCGGTGATGGAAATAACAGTAGCCGGCATGATGAGGGTCCTCGTTTGGGATGAACTAGCTTAGGGGCGCTGTTTTTGGAGTTTCTCGTTTGACGCTCCCGCGTCCACCTCCTCGTTTGACGCTCTGCGTCGAACGTCTTCTTCGACGCTCTGCGTCGTCCTGGTCTCACTGGACGCAGAGCGTCCATCAAGAACGTTCGACGCAGAGCGTCAAACGAGGAGGTGGACGCAGAGCGTCAAACGAGGAGGTGGACGCAGAGCGTCAAACGAGGAGGTGGACGCAGAGCGTCAAACGAGAACGCTAACTGCTAGCGGCTAGCAGTCCCGTATCAAACGTGAGTGTTCCCATATCGCCCGGAACTAAATTCTTCAAATAAGTGATAGTGACCGAGGGGGCGTTCCAGGCAGCGCGGAGCCGTAGCCAACTGTTAGCGGCGCAGCAGAAATAGAGATAGGCGCCGTCGTAGGCCATCTGACCGGGCAGGCCGCTGGCGCCTGCTGATGAGGGAGTCGGCGTGACCCAGCGCGGGGCGTTTACAAACTGCAGATGCTCGGCTGCGCGGAACAGCGCCTGCTCATCGCTGCCGGCGGCGACGTAGTCCGCATTAATCGTGCTTTGTTGATCGCGAGCCAGCACGCTGCAAGCGGGAAGGGCCACGTTCACCGGAAGTTTTGGCACATCGAGCGGGCCAAAGCCATGCTGAAACTCAGTTGGCCCGGCATTGAAGGGTGGGCCTATCACGCGCGTATAGACTTCATTGGCGTGCCAACTGTAGAGCAGATCGGAAATGGCTTCGGGCTGCCACGCATAGACGCCGGCATAGACTTCATCCACCCGGGCTATGCACGAATCACAGTAGTCTTTAGCTAATTGGAGCGCTAGCGCAGCGGCAATCGGCCTGATTCAGCCACAGAGCTGTTCCGCCGCCGGAATAGAGATCGTAGACTGCTTTGGCCGTAGTCTTCAACAGCTTTGCGCCCCCGAACGATGAGTAGCCGGCATAGGGATCGCCCAGATCGCTGAGAGTCAAGGTGATCGAAGCGCATTGGCCGTAGGAAT
Source organism: uncultured Planctomycetota bacterium (assembly GCA_963718635.1). Taxonomy (GTDB): domain Bacteria; phylum Planctomycetota; class Planctomycetia; order Gemmatales; family Gemmataceae; genus JAIOQJ01. Next base: position 3,381,949 of record OY970367.1, read on the forward strand.
CGCGTGCATGAGCGCGATTGCCGTAGAGGCCGCTGTCGCGGAAACCGCTCAGGCCCCCTTCGCCATCGAACGCCACCCAATAGGGGAAAAGCACGCGAATCGTGGATGGCAACACGGCCTGTAAGGCTTTATCACCTGCCTGAAGCACGCGGCCGCCGAGGAGAGTATTGCCATCAACCGGACGATTGGCCGATAGCGCCGCAGCCGCATCCGACCAACGTTGAATGGCATAAGTGCCATCGAAAGCACGCACTACGGCGCCGCCGATATTGGACGCACAGGCATCTAACAGTGCTGCCACCGATTCGCCATCGGAGTAGAGAGCCGAGTCCGGCTCCGGTACGCCGTAAACCGGGTCGGGCGTGGCGAAATGAATGGCGCCGTTGCCGGTTTGGCTCATCAGCCAATTGATCAGGTTGCTCCAGCTTCCTTGATCATCGCTGCCGCCGGTGGCATGACAGTGGATGGGATAGGTGTAAGTGAATTGCCAGAAATAACGATCGTCCACCAGGGTAATGAGATAAACGCTCGGCTCGCCCGCGCTCCCGGCGATCGGCTTTGGCGGCAACAGGAACAGCCGAGTGCTCACGCTCCCTCGTTCATCGCGCATGACGAACTGGCCAGAGCCATCGGCCTGGCCCGGCGTACCGGGCATATAGGCGCTGCCGGTGGACCAAATAGCTTTCTCGATAGCGGCCAAATCCTCGGCGGTGGCGATGCCGTGAAAGATCGACCAGCACGATGCGCCAATGGGATAATAGAAATCGCCCAGCTTTGGCTTTGGCTGTGTCAACGGTGTGGGCAACCCAAGCTGGGTGAGCTTTGGCGCCGGGGCTGCGAAGCCTTCTCGCGAATGATCCAGCCAGGCGAAGCGCTCAAGCCGTTCGACAAGCTCGGGCGTTGACAACCGCAACGGTACGCCGGCGAAAGAGAGTTCGTAGGACATTGGGTGTTTCCATGAAAAAAAGGTGGTTAGCCGCGACGCGAAGGCTTTGCGCAGCGGAGCGCTTTGGCAGGCAAGCGCTCCGCTGCGCAAAGCCTTCGCGTCGCGGCTAACGACTTAACTCGTTACCAGGCTCTGCCTGGTAACGCATCGCTGAGGCTCCGCCTCGTCGGGCCAGCCAACTGCGGCAACGCCGTGCGTCTTAATCGCTGTACGCGAGGCAGAGCCTCGTCGATCCGTTACCAGGCAGAGCCTGGTAACGAGAATGAAAACTCGTTATCAGGCTCTGCCTGGTAACGCATTGCTGAGGCTCCGCCTCGTTGGGTCGGCCAACTGCGGGGGCCCGCGTTTCTTAATCTCGGTGCGCGAGGCAGAGCCTCGACGACCCGTTACCAGGCAGAGCCTGGTAACGAGAATTAAGAACTGAGACTTTGCACGAATTTTACTTCCCACACCGAATCAAAGCGTGTCCAGCCGGGCTTCGATGTCCGTCGTGGAGCAATATCGAAGCGTTCGATTCGCATTGGTTCCCGCAAGAGACAATGGCCATCGCCATTCAATGGCGCGTATTGTTCCAAAGAGTTCGCGATCGCCTTCCACTTCGCGAGCACGCCATAGCCGCCATTCTTCAAGGCATTCAAATCATTGTTGAAGGCGCCGGTCCAAACGCGCGCGAACAACAGCATTTCCAACGAGCCATCCACCGCCATCGCCAGACGACCGGAGCCATTGCGCTCCATTTGAGCTATTGGAAACCTAAACGGCCTTAAGGCAACGAAAATGTCGCGCATCGGCATCGCTTCTAAGTCTTTGTCTTGCGCGAGCGTGGGCAAGATCTGCGATGGATCCAACACCGAGTCCAACACGGTGAGTTTCGCAACGATGGCATCGAGAATAGCATCAATAGTTGTTGGTGTGCCGAATGACATAGGGGGGTCTCGAATAGGAATAAAAACGGTTAGCCGCGACGCGAAGGCTTTGCGCAGCGGAGCGCTTGCCCGCCGAAAGCGCTCCGCTGCGCAAAGCCTTCGCGTCGCGGCTAACAGCGCAGCCGCTCAGCTCATCAACGCGTCGCTTACCGTGGGCGACGCACTGGATGGCAACAAGAGCCCGAGCGATCGCATCGCGAAGAAGCGGTCGAACATGGCTTGAAAAGTGCTCGAATAAAGCGTGCCCGCCCGGTCGTTCGTCTGGGCGACGGTCCAGCCGTCGCCGGCCACCCAAGGCGTTGAGCCGCAGAAGATGGCGACGGATGGGCCGCCGTTGTAGAGGGCGGTCATCGGGGCCATCGCCATTCCGTCGATGAAGAGATTCGAGCCGGCTGTGATGCCAGTCGACACGCGAAGGCGCAGCTGTACGCCCAGTGGAATCAAACGCGGCAGGCGGAAAACGGCACTGTAGGATGCCCACGAACTGGTCAGGCTGGGAACGCTGAACGCCATGCTGTTGGCATTGCCGGCATCATCGTGGATGACCGTGCCGCTTCCATTAACCAGCTCCAACGTAAGCGCTCCGGCGGCGGGCACGACATCGACCTTGGCCGAGAAGTGAACAGCGTAAGAACGTTCCGGCAGCAGGACCGCCGGCGTGCCAACCGTGGCGTTGATGAAGCTTTGGGCCAGCGCGACCAAGGCGCCGCCTCCTATCACTTTGAGTGAATAAGCGCCGCTGTAGACCGTTGTGCCTTCACGCAGGATGTCGGTGGCCCATGTGCCCACAGCCAGGGTCCAATTGTTGAGCGCTAGCGGTGAGCCGGACCAGTTTTCGAAATCGCTGTTAGTCAACAGATTACCGCCTGCATTACTCGATGCGCTTGCAATTGATGTGATAACCGCGTTGGCGCCGCTGCCCGTCGGCCAGTTATCCAAACTCGGGTCGCCCTGATCGGGCTGGCCGACATAGTTGAAAATCTCGTTGCCTGGCAAGGCCCCACCCGTTTGGGAATCTGTGGTGCAAAGCAGCGCCGCCGTCTCAGCAACGATGTTTTCCTGCACCCGGCCATCGCCGCGCACGATATTCAGGACGATCGCTCCGTTGCCCTGGTTGCTCGATAAGGCAGTTGCCGTAGCGCCGACGGTACATAATGCCGTTGATTGAGCGGCGGAGGTCATCTGCGAAACAAGCTCGTGCAGTGCCGCGGGCAGCGTCGTGCCGCGCGCCGGATTGTCCGCCGCGACCATCTCTAAGAGGGTGTTGGCGCGATCGCTTGCAGCGTCGGAAAAATCACACTGACCCCTTGTCTGCCCGCCAGACTTTGCAAAGGCAAGAGGGCGGCGGCATCGCGCAGGCCATCGTATTGGGCCATGATTGCTTCGATGTTCGTCGGCACGGTCGCCTGATAGGCGTTCATCAAACGCACAAACTTGAAGACCTTGCCCAAGCGGGTAAACAGCCCGCCCGAGCCGGTGAGAGGAATGGACATGGAGGGACTCCGTTGTGAGAGATAACGTCTCGTTACCAGCAATTAATGCTCGTTACCAGGCTCTGCCTGGTAACGGGTCGTCGAGGCTCTGCCTCGATGGAACGTAATTAGACGAGCTTCTTCGCAAACGACGAGCGCCACGAAGCAGAAGACTTGGACTCTCGTTACCAAACACTGCCTTTAGGTCTCATACGCGAGGCAGAGCCTCGACGACCCGTTACCAGGCAGAGCCTGGTAACGAGATTAGGGCTTGGTAACGAGGTTAAAATCTCTGGTCGCTTACGCTCCCGGCTCGCCTGATGCATCACGGTGCTACCGCGGGCGCTTGAATCGGCGTGGCATCGCCTACGCTGAAGATCGTGTTCACCTGGTCGTTGAGCGCTTGCCGAGCGGCGTGATTGACAAACAAATCGCCGATGGGAATAGCGCCGTCGGCACGTTCCAAATCCGCTGCCCAAGGCGCGACGGCCGCTTGCATCTTCACCAGAGCGGGCTTCTTGAAGCCGAACTCATAGCTGCCGGCCACGCGATAGCGATACGCGCCGCCGGGCATGGTTTCGATCATTCCCGGCATCAATTCCGATTTCAGCAGCACTGGCCCGGCATCCGCTTGGAGATCACTGGAGGGAATCGCCGGCGGCTCGCCGATGCGCTCCGCCGCCCACTCCAACACGAGACGCAACGTCGGCTGGGAGACGTGGCAGAAAGCTATATCCGCGCCATCGGCAGTGCCCGGAAGCTCGACGATGCCCGGTCGAGACACATAGCGCGGGCGGACTTCATAGTGGGTGTAAATGCCGCCGGAAATGAAGAGGCTTTCGTCTGTGGGGATCGTTGCAACTCTCGCCACGAAGTAAGTAGTGGCGTTGGCCATGGCGCCGGCATTCGGCGTCACGTTGCCGCGAACCTGCTGCGCCAGCCGTTGAACAAAGGCTGGTGACGAAGCACTATTTGGTGGTGCGTAACTGTTGGCAGAGCCCTCGCTGCGCAATGGGAAATCGGGCAAACCATTGTCAGTCGGCCAAGGTAGTCGGCTGTAGTGGTCGTAATTACTATTGGAGCCGTTGGCTGTTAGTCCTTTGGCATAGTTGCGCAGCATGGCCCGGGCCGATACATCGACACCGTTAGCCATGTAGCGATGCTTTACACTCAGCTCGGCAGAAAACCGACCATTGACGACGTTCATCCCCGCCGATTGCAGTCGTTGGATGGCCAGCGACACCGCTTGCAGAATCATGGCGTTGGTGGGCGTTATCTTGCTGCCCAGCAGCCGCACGTTGGCCTGGCCGGTGCGATAGGCGCCCGGCAGCGTTTGCGTCTCGATGAACTCCCCATCGGCCGAGACTGTAGGTGATGGCGGTGTCTGCATCACTTCGCGATCTTCGATCGTGTAGGTCATGGCCAGACCGTCGCTTTGCAATGCGAAAACAGCCCGTTCCCGCACAAAATTGATTGCTACCGGCGGCGTGACGGCGTCGCGGAAATCGTCGGGTGAAGTGTGACCGGCGCCGCCAAGGACGATTACCGTGCCGGTGCGCTTGGTGCGTGCTAGCCATTGGTTGTCACGCGTCTCTTCATCGCGCCAACGATTGCTGATGTAGCCATCGGCGGGCACGACTTCGCAACGATACGTGACCACCGTAAAGCCGACGTGGATGGCGTTGATGCCATCGATGCGATTGATGGAAGTGATTTGCGGGAAGGGGCCGTTCTTCACGTCGGTCGTATCATCGGCGGCAATAATCACCGCATCGGTTTGAAACAGCAACGCGCAGCGCGGCTGCTCCAACAGCTGTTGGGCGTTCACCCAGCGCGTGGCCGCGGGGATACTCGAAGCCGGGTCGGCCAACAGATGCCCTTGCACGTGGATCGTGATTTTGGTGCAAAGGTAATCCTGCCCATCCTCGGACATCTGATCTTCGTAGACCACTTCTTTGGTGGAGAGGTAACCGATGTCAACGCCGTTATATTTGAGTGAGGACATATATTAGCTTAGGGGAGGTGAAAATAATATTGGCAAAAAGTGTGTGTTGGTGAGCCGTGGGCCGTGAGCCGTTTGGCTTTGAGCCTGAAGGGCTCATTCTGTCAGCCCAGGCCTCCGTCCCGGCTTGCCGGGACGGAGGCCTGGGACCACGCATTCGCGAAGATATCGGCCCTGAAAGGGCCGTTCGTTGCCGGCATACCCAGGCCTTCGTCCCTTTCAGGGACTTCGTCCTGGGCTGACAGAACGAGCCTTTCAGGCTCGAAGGCGCATGCAATCATCTCGTTGGCGAGCCGAGCTGCGTAAGCTGCCGGGTGAATTTCGGTGAAAGACACGCGCAACCGACACTAACCCGAAGCGTCAGCGAGGTAGGCCCCGAAGCGTTAGCGAGGTTCTGCTCGGCCCGTTTTTTGGACATAACGCTGACGCTTCGGTGATTGCCTCGCTAACACGTCGGGTTGGTGTGTTGCGCTAATTTTCGAACATCCGCAGCAAGCCAAAATTGGTAAGCGATCAAACAGGCTTACGGCCAAACCAGTCGTTTGCGAAATCACTGCCTGTAGTTTGCTCTTCGAAAGGAAACGCCGCTTCATGAGGCGTTGCAAGAGGTGTGAGAAGCGAATCCCCTCGCGGCATCAAAGCGGCGCGAACCGTTGCCAGCAAGCGCTCTTCGAACGCGTGCGATGCGGATGATGCTCGTTCATCGGGCAAAGAGACTTCGCTCGATCTGACGGAAGTGGCTGCTGCACTTTGGGACGCCGCAGGAGCAGCCGGGTAAGAAATCGGGCGACTATCATTTTCATCGGCCAACGGCGCTTTAAGAGCCAGCCAAGCGCTAGTCGTATCATCGCTCGCCTCTTCAGGCTCACCCATCGCCTTGAGCAGCCGTCCGATAGCTTTCACCAAGTCAGTTTCCATGGGCCGTTCCTCTCCAGGCGCGCTTAATGGCCTTCTCGATTAGGCTTGTCTGCATAGCCGCAATGCGTTCGCGGGCGAACCATAGGCCGCTCCATTGGCGCTGGGTCAATCCGTGAGGAAGAGCCCCGCAGGCGCCGGCAATTTCGATGATCGGCGCTGCTTCGTCTAACAGTTGTTGTCGAAGTTCCAACAATTGCGCAAGAACTTCCAGGCAAGCGCTGGGCGGCAAGCTCTTGCTGAGACTAAAGGCGCTGCGAGCCGCCTCAACAAGCACCTTAATGGCTCGATCGCGCTGCTGATTTGCTTGATGCAGCAAATGCTCGGGTATGCCCTCGGGCACTTCCGGCAGCTTCAAGTAAGCAATCAACTCGCGCCAGCGCGGCCGGATCGCTTCCAATTTGCGATCGAGCGTGATGGGATTGACGCTGCGCCAATAGCAGCCATCCCAATAGTGACACAATAGACGGTTGCGAAAAAGCAGGCGGTAGATGAAGTGGTAGAGCATGTCTTTTCGTCTTGTAGGGTGGGTGAAGGCTTTGCGCAACCCACCCGTATGCCAAAGTGGTGGGCTTCGCAAAGCCTTCACCCACCCCACAAAATCACTCAAAACACATTATCAAACAGCTTTACCGTCGATGCGTCGAGCAAACTCCCAATTCCAGCGAAGGCGTAGAACTCTAAGTCAATCAGTGAAAACTCGGTGCTGATTGCATCTGTTCGCGGGCGCAAGACGCAGTTGTAAAATGTCCACGGCAAATAGTTGGAAGGGATCATCAGCTTGAACGTGTTGCCCGATGCTCCCAGCGGCAAACCGATGGGGCCGAGGGCGCCCGGCGAGGATGCTCCGCGCTGTTCGATTTGGGCCAGCACGGCGGGATCATGCTGCGCCAGCGACATACGTATCACGGCATCTTTGCCCATATTCTGCACGTCAACAGGAACGTGGCTGCCGCCGTTGTCGGCCGTGATTTTGCTGTCGTAGTGATTGATGGTGATGCGAATGCGATCGCGGGCTATGCCCAGAGCCGCACGCCCGCCCGGCGCCGAGCTGCCGATATAGACGACCGCCGGCCCATTCACCTGATAGAGTACGCCCATGATGGTAAGTTCCTTCGTATTGTTAATCGCCGGTGTCGGGCTCGCCATAGGCTCGCGGTTAACGTCGCCTGTTAGCCGCGAGCCTATGGCGAGCGTCGGCACGCGATCGCGCTCGCCATAGGCTCGCGGCTAACGGGCAGCGGTTAACGGGTAAACCGATTACCAAAGAACCGCCCCGCTTCGACGCTCACGCGGTCGTGTTCGAAATCCGAGGCGCCCGGTAGCCCGGCATCGGCCACTTCTTGCAAACCAAAGATCCGCTCGCCGAGGCGCAGACGCTCCAACAGGTCTAAGGCCGCCTGGGCGCCAGCAACTCCGCTGGGGTTGGCATCAGGCCAGCGTCGTTGAGTGATGCGCCAAAAGGCAAGATCGGCTGTCAATTTTTGCAACAGCGCCTGCGTTGAACCATTAAGCGCATTGAGATCGCTCGGCGTATAGCGCCCGCTGACCAGGCAGGCCGCCTCGACCTCCCCCGAGGCAACCAGCAGCAGAGTCGCCAACTTGGCGTTCCCCTGCACCGTCGCTTCATCGGCCAGGCGCGTATCATCATCGCTCAACAAGTCGGCGACATTTCGCCAATCGTGAAACGTGGTGAAAAGAGTATTGGAACAATAAGGCGTCGATGAGCTAAGTGGTGTTGGCATGCACTAGCTTAGGGGCGCTGGTTTTGTGATTTGGCTTTTATGCTTTTAATTTGAGATTTGCAATTTGCAATTGTCAATTTGCAATGCCTTTTCAAATAAACGCATTGCAAATTGACAATTGCAAACTGCAAATTTGTTAGAGCAGCATCTCGTATCGCTCGCTAAGCCGATAGCTGCGTCCCTTCGTCGATGGGTTCTCGATCAGCAGAAATCCTTCGTTCACCCATTTCAGACACAAGAGCGAAGCCATTCGCGGCTTCATCTTGAAGTATGTTGCCACGTCCTTCGTCGTAGCAATGCGAGTGCGCTGGAAAAGGCCCAGTGCGTTTCGTTGTCGTGGCGTCAGGTTGCGGAGAACGCGGCTAGTATCCCGCAGCGAACCTCCGTGGGCTTCTTCAGCGCGCAGTCGCAGTTTGGCAAAGGCGTTCGCCATCGCCTTGCAGAAGTATTCCATGAATGGAGTCAAATCAGCCTCGGCACGTCCAAAGTAGTAGTTATGGCTCGGTCCTAGCGCAAGCCCGCTGTAATAGCCGTCGAGGTTAGCCGCATAGTATTCTTCGAGAGAGAAGATTCCGTTGAGCCCATAGCCGTTGCGGTGCAGAAGCAGCGTAGTGAGAAGTCGGGCGGTGCGGCCGTTGCCATCGAAGTAGGGATGAATCGTCGCGAACTGATAGTGAGCGACGGCTGCGATGACGGGTATGGGAAGTTCGCCTTCGCTCAAAGCCGCGTTCGCCCAGCGCAGCAGTTCCTTCATCAATCGGGGGACATCCTTCGCTTCCGGCGGCATATAGACCGTTTTTCCGGTGCGGGAATCGCGGATCACGTTTTGGCCGTCTCGGTAAGGAGTGGCCTTTGCCCGACCGGTCATCACTAGACCATGGATCGTCTGAACCTCTTTTTGTGCCAGTTGCGCTTTGCGGCGGCCCAGCCGCTCCGTGTGTTCGAGCGCCACGAAATAGTGCCGGACCTCCGCCTCATCGCGCTCCCGACCGGGGAAATTCCCTTCGCCTTCAACGACTTGTTGAACCTGAGCAGCTGTCAGCCGGTTGCCTTCAATCTGCGTCGAATAATGCGTTGCCAGCAGGCGAGCCGTCCGCCGGAGCGATTCAAGCATCGGCGCCGTCAGCGGCAGAGTCCCCACCACCTGGCGATCCGCCTCGATGGCCATGAGCGCCTTGGCAACCTTCGGGGTGATGCGAAATACGGGATCGAACATGACAATCGCAGGTTAGGAACATGTCGAGAAACTGTCAAGAAAGTGTTAAGAAAGCAATTCTGTTTAGCCGCGGCTCGCAGGCTTTGCGGAGAGTCGCGTGCAGCCCCGATGTCCTCGCACTATATCTACGCGAGGCGAGCCAGGAGCGTAAGCGACTGGAGTTTTCGGGTGTGTAAACTCCGGTCGCTCACGCTCCCGGCTCGCCTGATGCCCTGCGCGACTCTTCGCAAAGCCTCCTCGACTCTACTAACGCGCTCGATTGTTAATTTGCAATTTGCAATTATCAATTTGCAATGTTTTGTTAGATAAAAACATTGCAAATTGACAATTGCAAATTGCAAATCGATATCACGCCGTGGCCGCTGTCACCAGATATCCGCTCGCGGTGCAGGTCACCGCTTCGTAGGTGTCTTCGACAACGCGGCCATAGGTGAGCCTATCCCATTCGTCGCGCTTTGCTTCCACGGTCATTTCATCCTGCCACCAGAACATGCTGAGCGTGCTGAAAGAGGGCGCTGCGTAGATGCCTTCCATCTCGCCGACGCGGGAAGCCACGAGCAGCGTTTGATCGGGCATGGCATAGGTGCGCGTGAGCGCGCCGCCGACCCGGCTGGTGGTGCGCACGCAGTTTTCCACGATGATGCGGTAGCCGTAGAGCGAGCTCGGCAGGCCATATTTGCCGTTGGGCGATTGGCCTTCTTCGATTTCCGACTGGGCAAAGTACGAGCCTTTGATGTAATCGTGGATCTCGGGCGATGCGGCGATCTTGGCGGCAGTCGTCGGATTGATGATGACGAAGAACTTCTCCGGATCGCTATCGACCACGCCAAGCGTATCCATGTTGATCAGGTTGGCGATGGCGCCCAGCGCCGTCTTCAGATGCGGGTTGGTGCTGCTCCCGGCATCGAGCAATCCACCGCTGATCGCGGTAGCGGTATTGGTGTGGTCGTGCATCAAGCTGTTCGGGTCGCCCGATTGCTGCCAGTTGGCCGGGTTGGTCGCCGTCGCCAACATGCGGATGGTGCGGGCCGTCATGCACTGGGCGGCTTTGTTCTGGCTGTGCTGTTCCACAATCGGCCAGACCGCCTGCTTCACCGACTTGTCGCCCAGGCGAAACTTATACGATTTTCGCATGGTGGTGAAGGGAACGAAGTTGAAGCTCTCCGTGCCGCTGTCGCTGGAGCGATCGGGTTGGCCGTCGGGCCACTCGAAATCCTGTGTGTTGATGACGCGGGCGGCATCCTGAGATGTAATTTTCAAGTAATAGGCGATGGAAGCGGGCGTTTCCACGTATTGCACGTATTTGGGCAGATGAAACTGCTTCGCGTTGCGCGAAAAGCCGATGCGCAGCCGGCCGGAAATATCCGGAGGCACGAAGGTATTGGTTCCCGAAGGAAAGCCGGGGCCTGTTGGCATGGGAATGCTCCTGGTTGCTTGATGGAGGAATGAATTAAAACAAAGAAGCTTTAGCCACGGATGGAACACGGAAAAACACGGAAAAACACGGATAAAACCAAAATCCGTTGACGATGAAGGATGTCGTGAAATCTTTGGGTTTTCACGTCTTATCCGTGTTGAACCCGTGTTCAATCCGTGGCTAAAACGGATTTGGTGTTTGACAGTCGAGCCCTCACATCAGATTGTGATCTGATGCGGCATCACGAAGACGTTGATGCGCATGCCGGTCGCAGCGCCGGCTTCCAACGCACGAGCGACAATGTTATGAACGCCCGTCGTTGTAGCCGGAACGAGACGGCCGTTGCCGTCAGCTTCGAGATCGTCGCCGCTGGTGACGGCGCTGCCGAGTTCCGCCAGGGCTACCCGTCCCGGGCCGATCACCTGCAACTGATCGCCTGCCAATGCGGCGATGGCGGAATCGGAGCCGGGCAGTCCGGGCGCGCCCTTTTGCCCTTCCTGCGCAATGCCGATGCACTTGGAGCTTGCCGTCGCCTGCACAACCTGGCGATCGGCGCTCACATCAATCTTGACGGCTCGGCACGGGGAAATCGTGCCGCCCGAGCGAAACGCGGGACCTGGAATTTCCATGGGTTCTCCTTGGGGAAAGTTGAGTAATGTTTCCGAAATACTGTTTAGCCGCGACTCGAAGGCTTTGCGCAGAGTCGCGTGCGGGAGGCGGCTCGCGCGACTCTGCGCAAAGCCTTCGAGTCGCGGCTAAACGTTGTATGCGTCACGCTTTGTTCGTTCGCACCAGTTCGATCGCTTCGTCGTAACTGCATTGGCGCTTGGTCGCCACGGTCACGGCCCGCTTCATGTCGTCGGCGGAAGTCGGCCGCGAGGTTCCGCCTTCGCTTGGGCCGCTGTAGACTTCGATGCGGTCGTTGCCGGGGAGTTGGGCGTGCGTCCGGCGGATGTAAGCCAGATGCCGTTCGCGCTCGGCGGCGGTTCGCGGCAGCAGGTTGCTTACCTCGATCTCTTCGTCCAACATGTAGCGCTCGGCTTTGAGCTGTTGGATCAGGCGTAAACAGGTGTTGCGCTCGCGCTCTTCCATCAAGTCGGCGATGCGCTTCTCGGCCGCATCGAGTTTGGCGTAGAGTTCCATGTCGGCCGATTGCGGTTTGGTCGTATCGCTCATGAAGTTTTCTCCGGAATAGAAATAGGTGGCTTCCCCGGCATAGGTGACAATTCCCATGTCTAAGTAGGGATCGCGAACCAACAGCGCCAGCCCGCGTATGGTCTTGGTGGATGGGTAATATTCGGCAGAGCGAAAAGGCCGATCTCGAGCGATGGCGAGCTTATCCCGCCGAATGTGGGTATCGACCATCACACAGGGAGTCTGCGTCGGGCCGAAAGCACCGACGCGCGGGTTGAGCGCAAAGCCTAAGAGGGCCGGCTGCTTCGCTTCGGGAATGTTGGGGTCCGTGTGGATGTGCCCATCGACAATGCGCGTGGGTACGCCGTCGTAGGCCTGCAGCTCGGCCATGTTGCGGGCGATCTCCGGCAGATCGTCATCGGTGACGACGATTTCGGATTCCTTGCCGGCTGTGTCTATTTTCTTCTTGCGATGCGCCGAAAAATCGGCACGCCCTGTGTGACCTCATAGAGGTCTGCGTTGTTCAGGTCATCCCACGATTGGAGAGTGGCGTCTGGTGTTTTCATACACCAGCTTAGGGGCGCTGATTTTGGAATTTGAGTTTTGGAGCAAAAAAGTGTTTTTGGCGAGCCGAACTGCGTGAGCAGTCGGGTAAATGAGAAGAACTCGGTTGCTTACATTAAGCAAGTCGGCTCGCCTGCGTAAGCAGTCGGGTGAAACAGAAAAACCCGATTGCTTACGCAATTCGGCTCACCTGAGCTTGTCGTGGCGGCGCTAAGCCGGCCAGAGAGTGCTTGCCTCCACGCCCAGTGCTGCGGCGATGGTTTGCACCGTCTTGCGCTGAGGCCGACAATTGCGGTTGAGCATGTTGGAGATAGCGGGTTGGCCGATCCCGATCTTCTCCGCCAACGCCGCTTGCGTTAAGCCACGCTCGTCAATGAGACGGCGGAGCCGATCGGCAAAAGTCGCTTCTTGGCGGTCCATTTCGTCGAGAATCGGGCTGGCCTCTTGCGGCTTGACTTCACGGGCTAATTTCTCCGCTTCCGTCAAGTCTAAGCCTGGCAGGCCATCGTTGTCTGCATTGGGGAATAGCATCTCCGCGATCAAGGCGCAGGTGGCAAAGGTTTCATTGTGATCGAGTTCGCCAGTCGCGAGCTGTTCGAGCAGGTTTTCTGCCTCAATGCGCAGATCGGGGTCGCATTCTTTCAAGGCTTGAAGCAGGTAGGCCGCCAAATCGAAAACCTCACAGGTAAAACTTAGTTCGCAGGCCCTGATCATATTGGCGATGGCAGGTTGGAATGGCCAACAGCGAGGGTGCCTAATGTAACGCGGCGAGTCAGCTTCAAAACGAAAGGCTGAAAAGGGATGGCTCCGCGCCACGGTACTCCGGCCCGAACTCGACTTCTTACCATTTTCATTCCACCGCTTAAGAACACATATACAAGCAGCGGTAGCCCGACAAAGCAGCCAGGTGCAGTTGCGATAAACAAATGTCGCATCAAACAAGAAGTCGTTGCTTCTTGTGCCGTTAGTAGAAGCTGTCTCGCCTCTGCATCTTCGACGTGTTCAATCAACTCTGAGATTGATATTTCATCTGTTCCTGGCGACCTTCGTCCAATGAGCCAGAGTACGAGCAGGTTCGTATAAGGGGCGGCCCTGATGAATGCGTTAAGCGTGTCCCGAAGCCTACGGTGGGCGGGCGCATCGAGCAGCTTACGTTCGCGCATCTGGTCCCAAAGTCGATTTCGAATGATGAAGAGGTCTTGCCGGTACTTTTCCAGCCGGGCAGTTCGGTAAACAACGAAGTAGGCAAACAGGGCCATCGCAAGCGATGCTGCGATTTTCAGACCTTCGAATCCCAGTTCAGCCTGCGTCATGTCGGGTCTCCGTCAGGCGAAGTGCCGTCGTCCTGCAGACCCGTCGATGTTCTGGCCGGGTCGTTATCCGCTTCGAATCTTGCAATTCTAGAACCAAATTCCTTGCGCGTCTTCTTCAAGGTTCGACTCGTTCGAAACCAGCCCGCGCCGCTAACAATCGCTGCAAACGCTAGAAATGCCTCCGAAGTCCGTAAATTGACGCTCCAATTTATCAGAGACTCAAACTGCGTTATCTTGCCAGACATTGCCTCGATTGAACGATAACACAGCCAGGCAATCACTGCGATTACGATACATTTGGCCAAGTATTTAACGGTAGAATGCGTGCTGGTGATTCGAACGACGGCGATTTTATAATCGATCTCCGCTTGTTCCTTCTTGGTTAAGTGCGCTGAAGCAGGTTTTGTCTGCGGCGACTTTTTCGGAGCCATTAAAGAGGACCTGCCAAGCAACGAGGGTTGCGTTCCCAAAAGGGTTCATTGAGCAAGAGTTTTCTTACGATGATTGCCAAGACTTGGCTAGCTCCTTCAGCTCCTACGACTGGATCAGTTGCCAAACTACCAGCCGAGGCTGCCGCAGCTGATTTTCAAGCCTTTGCGTTCCTTCATGATCCGTTCGGCGGCTTCCTTTGTAATTTCCGTTTCCATGGCGCCGATCACGACGATTGACTTCGAGCGCAAGATGTCTCGAAAAGCGCGTTCCTGCACAAAGGTGCCGTTCATGTGAATCTCTCTGAGCATCGACACGACTTCACTTTCTCGAATCCATACGACGAAATCAGCGTGCAGCCTATGCTTACCCTTTTGAGCTTGGGAAGCTTGGCAAGCGATTCGAAGGCATCGTCACCAATCTGTGAATCGCTCAGGTCGATTTCTTCCAGCTTCTTCAATTTCGTAAGGTGCTTTAGTCCCTTGTCCGTGATCTTCAGACAGGTCCGCAAGCTCAATTGTTTGAATTTGCCGAGCCCACGCAGGTAGCGCAGGCCATCGTCGGTGATGTCGCCTCGGATCGACAACTCTTCCAACCCCGTCAGATCCTGTAAATAACGGAGATGGCTGTCGTGAAATATGTCGCCATTCAAGCAAAGTTTTTTCAACAAGGGAAGATCGACGAGGACGGCCAGGTGCTCTTTTCGAAACCCATTGCTATCTCGAAGGATCGACGCCTCGACCACGCGCAAGCGGTCATCAATTCTTTCAGTGGTAAGTTGAAAGCCTACCCCGCGCAGCGTTACGATCGCATTCCATTCAAGCCGCGTCTGGGCGCCTCGTTCGACTTCGTCAGGCGGGCGTTCCTCGTCTGGTGCAGAAAGGACGGGCGCCGGGCTTGCGGTGAGCCAGAAAATGACGACCGTTGAAAGGCAAGCTGGCATGAAAGACATGGGAAGTCCTTTTAATCCGTCGCGAGACCAAGATAGCTATAACTACCACCGAGAGCCTCCGTAAGTTATTTTTAGTCCGGGTCGCCCAAGCATGGCCTTGTCTGCAGCTTCCTCGCTAAGCCATGTTTCGAACCCTTCGATAAAGACAATCGATCTTGAACGCAAAATGTCTTTAAGCGCACGGTCCCGGAGGCCCGTGCCATGCAAGTAGATTTCCTCGAGCATGGGACAAAACCTGACCTTCTCGAATCCGTACGACGAAATTCGGGTTTTTTGCAGTATCACCTTTTTCAGATTCGGAAGCTTTGCAAGCGAATCGAAAGCATCGTCACCGATCTTCGTTTCGCTTAAATCTATTTCGCCCAAATTCTTCAGTTGGCTGACATGTCGAATTCCTGCGTCCGTAATCATTAAGCAGCCGCGAAGTGACAATTCCTCGAGGCTTTTCAGTCGGCGTAGGTATCGCAAGCCATCGTCCGTTAAGGCGCCACTGCGAATCGACAAAGACTTTAGACCAGACAGGTCTTGCAAGTAGCGCATGATGCGATCGTTGAACATCTCGCCGTTGAGATGCAGTCGTTTAAGTTTCGGCAAGTCGGACAGCACCGCAAAATGCTCCTGCCGCAGTTGACCCCTACGTTCTCGGATAAGGCTCACTTCTAAAACATGAGACTCGCCTTCAGCATTTTCGAACGTTAAGTCGCAGCCCATGGCGCGAAGTGTTGCGATGGCATTTCGTTCCCAAACATCGACGCCAGTCTTTGCTGCATCGTGCAACTTCGTTACTTCTACCTTGCTAGTTGGATGCGATGCTGTGGGCAAAATGCCAGCGAGAAGGAACGAAAAAATATACGGGATCATGCCTTCTCCTTAGCAGTTTGTCAAAGGCGGACGGCATTTGTCTTGCCTTAGCGAACGGAACCAAATGCCGATCAAGCGAAAAGCGTAGTCGATTCCTCTGGTCAGTGCAATCCGAGAAGAACCCTATGCTCACGCTGCCGCGCTCGCCAGAGGCTCGCGGCTAAACAGACGCCCGCTTGCCGCTAAACGGTCTCCTCCCCTTCCCCCGGTTTCGACATCCCGGTCAACTCTCTCACTTCGTCCATCTTGAACGTGACGCCCATCGCCACTGCTTTGCTCACCGCGTCCATGCGCTCGGCGTTCTCCGGGGACTCGACGTTGAATTCGAAGCGGATGCCGAAGTCGGCGTCGGGGTAGTTCAAGCGCAGCAGCGGGCCGACGAGATCGTCGGTGAGGGTTTCGGCCAGGTTGTCGGCATCGAATTGGAGCAGTTGGTGTTTGGTGTTTTCGTGCAAGCGGGCGACGCCGTTGCCGCCGAGGCCTGCGCCTTCGCTGCCTGCGGAGAGAGATTGGCCGACGATCAGGCGCTCCATGTGATGTTCGAAGTAGTTCTGGATCATGCGCTGCAGCGCTTCGACTCCCTGATGGTGCGCAGGAAAGTGATCAACGCCTGTGGTGGCGTTGTCTCGTCCCGTGGGTTTGCCCATCACCAGGGCTACGTCTTTGCTGGCACGCTTGGCGTTGGCGTCCGCCTCCGCTTTGGCGGCCTTGTTGCCGAGCTCGTACCAGAACACCAATAGGCCGAGTGTGCCGACCTTCTTCATGAAGTCCACGGCCCAGCTCAGCATTTCGTCGCGCAGCCACCAGGCCCAGTAGATCGAATTACGCAGGCCGACGCCATGCACGGCGCCGGCCATCTCGCCTTCGAAGTAGTCGGCATCGTCCACTTCGTGCGTATGAATGATGAACTGGTCGCGCCAATTCTGCTTGGCGAGGCGCAAGCCCGGCACGCGATCAGTGTAGACGACGAACTCCGGCGGGTAGCGCCGGCGCCGTTCGAGTTGATGAAGACCACCGGCGTGGCGTCCCAGGCGTACTGGATCTTGTCGCCGTTCACCGGCGTATGCTTGCCGATCACCCAGCCGGTCGTGCCATCGCCGAGCGGCTGGCGCGTCCAGGTAATCTGGCTGCCGTAGCGGCCGTACCAGATTCCCTCCATCAGATAAGCGAGCAGCCGACGCCAGCGTTTGGTTTTTTGGATGCAGCGCGTCAGCTTCTCGGCGGCTTTCAGCTGGCGCGGGTCATTGCGATCGTCAACGACCAATTGCCACGAGCGATTGATCGTCGGCATCTTGCGCTCTTGCAGCAGCGCCTTGATGTAGCAATCGCGGCGCATGGCCAGCGCGTTGGAAGGAAGATGCCGAAGCGCTTCATCCCAGCGATAGCTGTAGGTTTTCGCGACCGAGTTCAGCAAGGAACCAAACGAAAGTGGATGCGGGATCAGCGGTTCAGTCGAATTCAGCAAATCGCTTGGCGCTTCGGTAACCATGAATCGGCCCCCAAGTTAGTGCAATTGGATACACCAGCTTAGGGGCGGGGTTTTTGGGTTTTCGTTTTGCGCGCCTTCACGAGCCTGAAGCGCTAGCGAAAGAATTGAGGCCTCATCAAAAAAGCATAAAAACTAAAAAATTTTGTCAAGAAATGCAGAAAAAAGTTGGTCCCTCGTGAGGTTCGCCCCTATCATTTCAGTGGATCGGATGCTTTCTGCCGAGTGACTGGGCGACGCTTGGCGGGGACATCCGGTCCTTTTTTATGCGCCTACACACATCGATAAAGCCTACTTCTCATTCAGGCTATTGAGCCAAATATAAAGACGGACCATCTTAACGTTGAAAACGTATTCGCCGGCGGTATCGCCCGAACGAATGACATTTAGCTTCTTCATGCGCTGTAGGAAGTTGTTCAGCTTTTTTCTTTCGCTATCGTTCAAACCTTCCGCCGCCTGTTTTTTGGTGAACGACATCGTGGTCGGGCCGTGGCTGGCGATCTTTTTCAGGATGGAATGGTAATCGTGACTGCGCAGCGCACGATAAACCTGCTGATCGACGAACTTACGGCCGATTTCATCCGCGGCGCCCATAACGGCCGCATTGGCATCTTTGACGTCGACGACATTATCGGTATCGGCAAAATAGGCTTCATCGCCGATAACGTGCATCACCTTCGGCAAACCGGCTGAATATAAGGTAAGTAAACGCATCGCCTCGGGTTTGACTTTCATATCGGCCGAGGCAAACGATCGACTAAAGAATTCCTCCATTTCCGGCTGGCTCATCTTCTCGATTTCAACGATGTCGAAGATTCGATCGACTGGAGGATGATGGCGTATCATCGTGCGCCGCCGTTCCTCGACCCCGCAGAGAATGAGAAGCAAGGGAACCGGGCGATCCGTAAACGCATTTTCTTCGATGAGTCCCTTGATGAAGTGCGAGAATTTCGGCGTATTGACGATGCCATTCAATTCATCTAGCACGAGTGAAATGCCTGCGACTTCTCCCTTCATCCGGTCGAGCGTCTCGCGGAAAAAGCCGAGCATCTGGCTGGGCGTCGAAAGTTGGGGGGCATCCTCGCGCAACGCTTCCAAGTTCACCGAGAACCCAAATAGCTGCTGCTTGCCGATATACTTACCCAGCCAACTTTTGAACCGTCCACTCAATGAGGGGTTTCGAGCGCCCGATTGCACAGTCGCTTCCAATATGCGCACCGCTAATTCTTCAATCGTCTCCGCGCCGCCTAAGTTCGCGTTGATCCTGAGAAGTTGAAATTGCTGCTCGGCCGCGTTTTGCAGATAATTGGCGATCGAGCTTTTGCCGATGCCGTATTCTCCTTGCACGAAAAACGAAACGGGCTTCCCCGCTTTAACCTGGGCGGCACCGCGCGTCAACATTCGATCGATCTGGTCTTGCCGACCGACGAATAGTTCGATCGGCACCGGCTGACTTGGATGAAAGGGACTCTTACCTTTGTCGCGCACTGCCACGGTGGGTTTCTCAGAGGAATCTATGTGATTGAACTCGTTACGTTACCAGGCTCAAAACTCTCGTTACCAGGCTCTGCCTGGTAACGGGTCGTCGAGGCTCTGCCTCGATGACCCGTTTACTTGTGCCACTGCGTAATCACCTCAATCAAGCCTTCCATACCTGCATAGTTTCGGGCGCTCGAGTATCTCCAATCGATCGGCTTATCGACGTAACCACGATTGACCGGATTGTAATGCATGTAGTCTAATTTTTGCAGCATCATTTCCTGACCGGCGATTTGTTGCGGATGCGAACCTTCCTGCCAAAGTTGAAATTCCTGATTCGCCTTCTTACGGATAATCGCCTGCGTGCGGAGTTGTTCCAGCAGTGTGGTGGCTTTGCTCTCTTTCAGTAAATCAATAATTCGACGGGCGGTGAACGATTTGAAGTCGCCGATCTCTTTGCTGATATCTGAAGAGCTTGCGATTAAATGGAGATGATTTTCGAGTATGACATAGCCAAACAGTCTTAGTCGAGTGTTTTCTTGCAGAAAACGCCAAGAGTCGAGGATGATTTTGACCGACTCAGGACGCGTGAAGACAGGAAGCCAGCCGACTACGGTGCAAGTCATAAAATAGGGGCGATTGTTTTCGTCGAAGCCATAACGGGAGCGCGACATCGGTTGCTCCTTCTGCATACGCGAGGCAGAGCCTCGACGCCCCGTTACCAGGCAGAGCCTGGTAACGAGTTTTTTGTTTGGTAACGAGATTCTATGCGCGAGGCTCTGCCTCGACGACCCGTTACCTCCCCCACATCCCATTGCCACGCTCGTTACCAGGCTCTGCCTGGTAACGGGTCGTCGAGGCTCTGCCTCGACGACCCGTTACCTCCCCCACATCCCGTTCGCTTCCGCGTTCGACGTATACTCTCCCAAGCTCACGCGCGTATCTTCCACCGTCTGCGTTCCGCGCATCTGCCAGACGGCATAAGCGGTCACATCGACCTGGTCGTCTTCTTTGTCTTCGAAGCCGTTGAAGCGGACGAGTTCATCGATGTACGGCTTCACCCATTCCGCTTCACACGGCAGCCAGAGTTGGCCGGCCTCGGCTAGAAAGATTGCCGGCGAAGCACGTGCCAGCTTGCCTTTGCCTTCGTGGCTGATTTCGCGGATCGGCGGCAAGCCCGGGATGCGCCGGGCCTCATTTACGATGCTCACCTGGAAGCCGTTCGCTTCGACGGCGATCCACTCCGCCTGCCAACGCCGGCAGACGCGCTTCAAACAGGGGACGATCGCTTCGATCCCCATGCGGCCGCGGTCCATCTCCAATAGCAACAGGTCGCTGGATGGCGTGACGGCCCAAACTCCGATCGCGGTGTGGTCGGCTTCTGGCTTGGCGCTCGCTGCCGGATCGCAGGTGATGAAGATCGTGCAGGATGCCTTGCGAATGCTCGATACGCCCAGCTGCCAGCTATCGCCTTCATCGGTGTAACGTTGTTGGAACCAGTCTTCTTTGAAGCGGTTGCCGCCGGCGACGATCGGCGATTGTTGATACATCCCGGCATACAGGCCCGAACCCTGCGTGGCCCGGGCAGTTTCAAAGTAAGGAAGCCCGAATCGCTCCGGCCAAAGCGGTTCGCCCGGCGCGCGATCGTCGTCCGGGTGCGGGTTATCGTCGGCCAGGCCGGGCAGGCGCAGCACCGTCCACTGGTCGGCCTTCGAATCCTCGTTCATCCGCCGCAGCAGCCGGCCCGCGATGTCGTCGTCGTGCCAGCGCGTCATCGTCAGCAAGATGCGGGCATCGGACGTTTGCCGTGTCCAAAATGTCGAAGTATACCAGTGGTCGAGATTATCGCGGACCTGAGCTGAGAACGCATCGTCGAAGTTCTTCACGGGGTCGTCGAGGATCAGCAGGTCGGCGCCCATGCCGGTGATGCCGCCGCCCACGCCGGTCGCACGATAGCTCCCTTCGCGCCCGACGATTTCGAACATCTCATCGGTGCGAACAGCACGTTGATTGCGAGCGCCAGGCGTGGCGAGCGTCACGTTCGGGAACAATTCGCGGTAAGAGTCCGAATCAATGATACGCTGGCAATCGCGATTCATCATGGTGGCTAGATGCGCCGAATAAGAGCAGGCGATGACGCGCTTATCGGGGTATTTGCCGAGGAAAAAGGCAGGCAGCCTACGCGAGACCAGTTCCGACTTGCCGTGCCGGGGCGGCATGAAGACCATCAGCCGTTTCGTCTGCCCCTTCAGCAACCGATCGATCTGCGTCGTCAGCAGCCGATGCGGTCGAGCCGCGTCGAAGCCGGGCCGCGTCCACAAGGCGAACGGCAATAGCCTGCTGCGCACCCTTTCCTTCCGCACCTCCTGCCGCCAGAGTAAGAAGTCGGTCGAGTTCGTCGAGTTGCTCATCGGTCAATCTCCCGAGGTCGAGAAGCTCCGGCGGCACAGCGTCGCCAACATCGTAGACTCCGCTCACTTCGCCGCTATCGCCGAAGCCGCGTTCGCACCCGGCGGTCTTCAAGGCAAACGTCACCGCCCACGACTGCCCTTCCAACATCGCATTTTTCAGCGCGCTCTCGGCGATATCGACCATCTCTTCGCGCATCGCGCAGGCACTTGCGCAAGCTAGGGTCGGCATCCAGCCACGCGGTTAACTGAGACCGCGGCACCTGCATCGTATTCGCGATAAACGACAGATTGCCCGAATACTTGGCGATCATCTCAGGGAGATTCGCGGGAGGTGATGGCATGGGGGGGCTCCGTGTGTGTGTGTGTGAAGCCGCGACGCGAAGGCTTTGCGCAGCGGAGCGATTTCTTGCATTAAGCGATATAAATTCCCGTTCGCCGCGACGCGAAGGCTTTGCGCAGCGGAGCGCTTTCTTGCCGAGAGCGCTCGCCGTCGCCGAAGTCGCTCCGCTGCGCAAAGCCTTCGCGTCGCGGCTAACGCGCGCTGAATCGCGGCTCGC
Source organism: uncultured Planctomycetota bacterium (assembly GCA_963718635.1). Taxonomy (GTDB): domain Bacteria; phylum Planctomycetota; class Planctomycetia; order Gemmatales; family Gemmataceae; genus JAIOQJ01. Next base: position 3,403,774 of record OY970367.1, read on the forward strand.
CTTTCACCCAATCCCAAATCGCTTCGCGGCTTGATAGCGAGCTTCGCCCACATATTGGAAGCCGGCCGTGTAGCGGTTGGTGGCGCGCGTTCGGCCCCAGTCTCGTTCACCCTTCGCTTCGCTGCCGTTGTGCGTGGCCAGGCCTGGCTTGCGGATCAGGCGCCAGTTCTCGGAGTTGCAGCGATGCCGAATCATGGCCGGGTTGCTCGTGGTGCTGTGATACGCCTTGCCGGTGACGAGCATGAGCGAAGCGACGTATTCGCTCAGGGCATTGCCGATGCCGACGCCTTGAAAATCGGGAAGGCAGACGGTGCGATGTTCGCGCCAGAAGCCGCCGCCGCGAGCTGTTTGATGCAGGCACGACGCGAACGCCGCCGGCTTCCCTTCGAAGCGGGCCACAAAGCATTTGGCCGTGCGGTTGAGGGACGTATCTAAATAGTGATGATGCTTGAATAGATGCCAAGCCGAGTGATGGACCCGTTCGATTTCGAGATCGATGCGAGGCCTTCCCCGAAGCGACCTCCGGGTAAATTCACCGCTCGGCATCTCCAACACCCAATCGGGATCGAGCCATTCGATCACATCGTAGTGACAGGTGACCGCCACCAGCTTGCGCCTGGCGCTCCTGACACATTTCGCCACCGCGGCCGAGCCGATGCGGGCAACGGTGCGATCGACAACGCTGGTGAATTCATCAATGACCGTAAGTAAGCGCGACTCGGATAATGCTCGCGCCAAGGTGGCGCGAAATTGCTCGCCATTCGACAGACAGCGAAATGGCCTCAGCCACGACGGCGGCGTCGAGAAGCCGACGGCCGACAGCAGCCCGGTTACTTCCTTGATCGATAGCTGTGAAGGAAAGGCATCCACCAGCGAGCGATCGGTCGGCCAGAGGTAGCCATCCACTAGATGCGTGTCAAAGGCTTCCCGGGCGATGGTGCTCTTACCGCTCCCCGATGGGCCGACGATCAACCCGATCGACCAGCCAAAGCCTTCGATCGGCAGCTCGACCTGAAAGCGCCGTTCGCTGCGCTGTGATGGGGCAACATCGAAAAGCCCTTCGAGCTGCAACACCCTCGGCGTGCGCTTGATTTCTACGGATTTTCGGCAATCTATGGTTGGCATGGGGGTACTCGTTACGGCCATCAAGCGTAAAGACGCGACGCATTAGCGCAATTTTGAAACTCGGTGCGCAGAATAGTTCCGGCAAATGACCTCGTTACTAGATACAAAACTCGTTACCAGACAAAAGCCTCGTTGCCAGGCTCTGCCTGGTAACGGGTCGTCGAGGCTCTGCCTCGCGTATCTCGCGAGACAAGCCTCACGACGGATAGCCTGCCCAACGAGGCAGAGCCTCATCGACCCGTTACCAGGCAGAGCCTGGTAACGAGAGGCGCGCGAAAATCGCCGATTACGAAATCAGCGCTCGACACACCAAGCGCTCTTCCGCAAAGCGCTCCAACAGTTCCACCTGTTGCTCTTCGGATTCACATTGAATGAGAATCGCATATTGGCCGCGTGGCGTTTCCTGCCGGGCGACTTCCTTTTGCGCCATCGCCTCTAACATGCCCGCCAGATCTTTGCCTTTGACTTTCACCGAATTCATCAACGTCTCAAGCTGGGCCTTGTTGGTGGCGGCCATGGCCGCGATGGGGTCGTAGACCAACAGTAATTTGTCGGCCTCGGCATCATCGAGATCGGTAATGGCTACATCCCACTGGCCGCCCAAGTCTTTGCGCAGATGGCCATCAATGAGAGTGAGCGCTCCGCCGTTGCGCTGCGAGTGATAGGCATAGAGTTCGCCCACTTGGCCGACATCTTCCAGAATGCCTTGCAGCGCTTTGCGCTGGGTCGTGGGATGTTCGCGCCAATTGCGTTCATTCAATGCTAGTTCGGCTACATTCATCCGCCGGCGCTCGACCACGCGATTGCGCAGGAGTGGTTTTTTGTTTTTGCTCATGCACTAGCTTAGGGGCATCGAAATGAGAATGTTAACCGCGACCCTTTGGGGAGCGCGACGCTAGCCGCGACCCTTAGGGGAGCGCGACGCTAGCCGCGACCCTTTGGGGAGCGCGACGTTAGCCGCGACCCTTTGGGGAGCGGTCAGCGCCCGCTCCCCCAAGGGTCGCGGCTAACAAAGGGTCGCGGCTAACAAGACGCTCCCGCCGCTTCGCGGAGCGCTGCACAGGCCGCCTTGTAGCGCCGCAGCTCCGTCTTGCGCTGCAGGCCTAGCTGTTTGCCGCCCATTTTGTGGCGTTTCATGATGGTGGCCCGATCGATGGGCGGCAGCTTCTTCAGCACGTCCTTCAGCTTGCTGATCACATCTTCCGGCTCGTCCTCGGGCATTTCGTGGAGGAAAGATCCCTTCACTCGGTCCGGCTCCTGGATGCCGATCGGCGCCACGCCGACCGATGTGACATAGCGATAAAGCCGACGCCGGATGCAATCGCCGGCATAGGTGCTGAAGAGGTATCCTCGGTCGGGATTGAACCACTTGGCGGCATCCATGACCGCCAGCGAGCCCTCCTGAATGAGATCGTCCATTTCGAGGTGACAGCCCTGCCGGGCGTGCACCAACGCGACCTGCCGAATGAGACCATTCTGAGAGTCGAGCAATTCAGCGAGTGCATCCCGATCGCCCGCTTTGGCGAGCCTGGCCAGTTCCAGTTGTTCGTGAGCACCAAAGGTTTTGAATGACATAGTTTTCCTCTGTTAGAATTTCAGAGCCGCGACTGTGAGGAAGCGGATATTGAGCGAAGAATCCGACAAAAAGATAACGGCAAAAAATAAAAATAAAATTGGATTTGCTCTCGTTACCAGGCTCTGCCTGGTAACGGGTCGTCGAGGCTCTGCCTCGCGTATCTCGCGAAACAAGTCTCGCTGCTGATAGCCTGCCCAACGAGGCAGAGCCTCATCGACCCGTTACCAGGCAGAGCCTGGTAACGAGAGATTTCGTGCGCCGCTCTTAAACGCGCCCGAGTTCCACACCCGCAGGCAGGATCGACGCGACGACGAGTGCAGCGAGCCACTTGACTTTTTCTTCGTCGCTGCCGGTGCAGGTCCGGGCGATCATGGAGGCCACGCTGCCGACCAGGAAGGCCGACAGGCTGATGGCGTCATCTTCGTGCATGGCCGGCGCGATAGCCGCCACATAACGGCAGACTGCCAGCCCCGGGTTTTCTTTGTCTTCGAACAAGTACTGGCGAGCGAGTGCGAGATGATCGGTAGTCATGTGAGTTTTCCTTTGTGTGAGTGTGTGAGTTTGTAAGGCGAGCGAACTACGTAAGAAGTCGGGTTAAATGCTGGCTAAGCAGCCTTGGGCGAGCCGGGAGCGTAAGCGACTGGAGAATTAGGAGGTGACTTCATACATCTCCGGTCACTCACGTTCCCGGCTCGCCTATTCAAACTCGTTACCAGGCTCTGCCTGGTAACGGGTCGTCGAGGCTCTGCCTCGAGTTTCTTTGAGTGATACGCGCCACTGCTGATAGCCGGTCCAACGAGGCAGAGCCTCATCGACCCGTTACCAGGCGGAGCCTGGTAACGAGATTTCGCGCTTGCTTCGTACCCTTTCAATCCGAAAGCAACAAATACCCCTCCGCCACTTCCTGCAGATCGACGTGTAGCGTTTCGTAGCCGCCTAAGCTAATAAAGCCGGCGTTGGCGCACGTCGGGCAGTTGTCGGCTCGGCCGCCGCACGATGGGCAGACGCAGTAAGGTTCCGCGCTGGCGATGAGCGTTTTCACGCGGCGAAGGCAGTCGCCCGCCTGGCGGAAATCGAAGTGCTTCCCGGAAGGTCGAAGTTGGCGATCGATGACGGTTCGCTCCAAAGCTTCCGTCTGTTCGATCCCGGCCTTGAACGCGGGAACATCGTTGAAGATCTCCAGCATGGCGCCGTCGAGCGGGCGGCGAAGTCGATCCATCGGTTCGCCTGGCTTGGCGAGGTAACGGGGCTTGCCGGTCTCGGCATCGATGCCGTGCTCTTCTCCTCGCGTCACGGCCGGCTTGGCATGGGTATCCTGGGCGTCGATGATTTCGCCAGCCAATTGGACGCTCACGCCGGCCTTCTGCGCGATCTGTTCGCAGGTGGCGCTATCGCCCAACTCGCGCAGCGCCTCGGTGATGCGCACGCGAGCCGCCGCTTGGAACTCCGGCTCGCTCAATGCGCCTTTTTGAAGCTTGCGTTCCGCGGCCTCGCGCCGGCGGACTTCGACCATCACCGTTTCCAGCGACAGGCTCCCGGCCCGGAACGCTTCCAGAGATCGGGATGATCTTCCTTAAGGAGACACCAATGCCGAAATTGCTCGTGCGTGATGGCGCCACTCTCCAACGCGTTGAAGGCTTCGAAATGGTCGTCCTGCTGTTTGAGCGCCGCCTTGGCCTGGGGAATGGTCAAAGTTCCTGCCAAGACCATCTTGCCAAGGGACGGACAGAGGGCGTTTATGTTCTCCGCATCCTGAACATAACGACCGTTGGAACCGACCGCGGCGGCGGCTTGATCGCGACTTTCGCTCTCCGTTTTCCCACGACTTTCTCGGATTTCGCCTTCCGGAAATATTTCCGGAAGGCGTTCCCCGCTCCGCAATCTGTTGGTGATTTCGGCACCCTTTTTCGCGCCTTCCAGCCTTCGCGCCGCGTTTTCTCTTCTGAACTGATCGATAAGCTCAATCGCCACCATGGCAGCTTGGGAGCTAGTCAGATGACGCCGGGCGATGTTGGTGGAGACGATGTAAGCCGTGATGCTCGGGCCGATGTCGTCGTCGGTGACATAGCGGACAGCCGGCTCGATGCCGAGCCGAGCACAGGCCGCGAAGCGGTTGCGGCCGTCGATGCCTTTGCCGTGCGCTTCGGGCCAGTTGTCGCCTTCGTAGATTTCGATGGGCTTGCGCAAGCCATTAACGCGGATGTCTTCAACAAACTGATCGAACTCGGCGCCGGCCATCAGCGGAAACGCTTTCGCGGCCGGATGCCACATAAACTCGTGCATGGGTTTCTCCTTTCAAAAAGGTGTCAGGACCCTTTAAATCGCGAAGCCGGATTAAAGGGTCCTGACACCTTTTTGACTCTTGGTGAAAAGGGACACCCGAATATAAGGAAAAGCCATGTGGCATTGCTGCTGGCGCTTCGTTGTTATTTTTGCGCATTTTGCCAACGCGGCGCCAACCGGGCGCCAACGTTTTGCGCAGACTCGTCGTAGCACGAGCGTCTCGCTTGTGCCGCACGAGGAGCACAAGCGAGACGCTTGCTACGTGGTTGAATACGCGTTCGCTCAAACGAGCGTTCTATGTTACGAAAAGCCCGTTTTGTATAATAAGGAAGCAAAACCAAGCGGCTTATGTCGCGGCCGCAACATATTGGTGAGGTAGGTAGTTAAAATGCACGACATTGTTCATGTCTGGCAGTAATTGGTAATGTTGATAATTAGCGCTTACTCAAACGATCATTCCGTGTTCACCGTAGACCGATTTCATGCACACCTTCAAAATCGCGATGAAATGGCTGCTGAGCATCCTCTTCATCGCGGCGGGGTTCAATCATTTTCGTAAGCCGGAGTTCTACGTTCGCATCATGCCGCCTTATCTGCCTTGGCATCTCGAACTGGTCTATCTCAGTGGTGTTTTCGAAATCGCCCTTGGCGCCTTGCTGTTGATTCCGCGCTTCAGCAAGTTGGCCGCCTGGGGGCTCATCGTGCTGTTGATCGCCGTCTTCCCCGCCAACGTGCACATGGCGCTGAACCCGGAAAGCTACCCGCAGTTCTCGCCGTTGATGCTCTGGCTCAGGCTGCCGCTGCAAGGAGTGTTGATGGCGTGGGCGTATTGGGTGAGGAGATAGCGCAAGGCAAGCTTCCAAACCCCTCTTGCTTGCTACATTCACTTGCGTTATTTGTCCAAAGATGAGTAGGCCGCGGTTGTTGATTACGTTGGGGGATGTGGCGGGGATTGGCCCGGAGGTGGTTGCGCGGGCTTGGTCGGAGCTGGTGGCGCGGGCGACCCCGATCGTCGTTGGCGATGTGGAATCGATGAGGCGTGCCCTAAGCTGGTGTGGTGTCAGTGCTGCGGTGATTCAGGTTTCGCACCCGGCGGAAGCGAAGCCCTCGGCGCAGAGCATCCCCTGCATTCAGGCAACCAAAGAAGATTTGCGTAGCGTGATCGCAGGCCGGGTTTGTCGTGAAGCGGGTCAGGCGGCCTACGACTTTTTGATCGACGCCATCGATCGCACACTCGACAAGCAGGCGGATGGAATTGTGACGGCGCCCCTTCATAAAGAAGGCCTGCGCGCAGCCGGGATTCATTACCCGGGGCATACCGAAATTCTGGCCGAGCGAACAAAGACAAAAAACTTTGCGATGGTGCTCTGGGGCGATGGCATCGCGGTGGCGCACGTCACGCTGCATATGGCCCTTCGCGATGTTTTCAGCCATCTATCGACCGAGGCCGTGCTGGAAAAGATTCGCCTGTTGTACGATCTGCTGCCGCGTTTGATCGGGCGCAAGCCGCGCATTGCCGTGGCTGCTTTGAATCCGCATGCCAGCGATGGCGGCCTATTTGGCGACGAAGAGGAGACGATCATTGCACCCGCTGTGAAAGCAGGGCGGCGCGAAGGGATCGACGCTTCGGGGCCTTGGCCGGCCGACACGCTTTTCGTTCGCGCCAACAAGGGCGACTTCGATGGCATCGTGGCCATGTATCACGATGAAGGGCACATCGCCATGAAACTGCGCAGTGGCTGGCGCAACGTGAACATCAGCGCGGGCCTGCCGATCGTGCGCACCAGTGTTGCGCACGGCACCGCCTACGACATCGCAGGCAAAGGAATCGCCGACCCGGCCAGCATGATCGCGGCCGTGGAGGTGGCGTGCAAGCTGGCGGGAGCTAAGTAGTGACGCAAAACAAAAGCGTTAGCCGCGACGCGGAGGCTTTGCGCAGCGGAGCGCTTTCTTCGCGCAAGAAAAGCGCTCCGCTGCGCAAAGCCTTCGCGTCGCGGCGTGCGCCGTGAGAAGGTATGGTTTTTCAGTGGGTGAAAGTCCCACCCGGTAAGTTTAGTCGTTTTCCGACCGGTAGCAATCCAAGCGGCGGTGGAGGCAACGAAGCCGTCGGAGCCTTGGATGGAAAGGGTCATACAGTGACTCCGCGAGAGAGTGGGCCGTAATGTAACGTGAACGCCAGCAAGCTCCGAAAACGAGTGATGCAGGAGCCGACCCTGTGCCGCGAAGGGGAAGGCCGCCGGAAGCAACCACAGACTCCAGGTGCGGAGTTCAATCGCACCGAAAACGAATGGGTTGCTTCTCCTGCCGGAGTAAGGGCGACAGCACGCTCTCAAAGGAAGACCATGCAACACGGGAAGCCTGCTTGGTGATCGCGTGTGACGATCAACCGGAGACCCGCGAGGGAGAGGCCGGGCCAAGTCAGGTGGCGGAGGGGCTCGTAGTACCGTTGAAGCCGGGTAATGCCGGTGGAGGGAAGGGGCCTCAGTTCTTGTACGGTGTCGAAAGAAGCGACAGCCCGAGGGATTGACATGTTTCTACCAACCCCACCGGAAAAAAAGGTTGAGAAGCTTCGGACGGCACTACACACGAAAGCGAAAGCTGAACCTGAGTTCCGCTTCTATGCGCTGTACGACAAGATGTATCGGATGGACGTTCTGATGCACGCCTACGCTCGTTGCCGAGCGAACGACGGAGCAGCGGGGGTGGACGGTCAGACGTTCGAAGACATCACGACGTACGGTCCGGCGAAGTGGCTTGGGGAACTGGCGGAAGAGTTGAAGACGCGGACGTACAAGCCCCAGGCGGTTCGACGGGTATGGATTCCGAAGGCCGATGGGAAACAACGACCGCTGGGCATACCGACGATACGGGACCGAGTGGCGCAGATGGCGGCAGTGTTGATACTCGAACCGATCTTCGAGGCGGACCTGCAGCCGGAGCAACACGCTTACCGGACGGGGATAGGCGCTCACGACGCTGTGAAAGCGGTGCAAGCGCTGTTGGACGATGGCTATACGGAGGTGGTTGACGCGGACTTGAGCGGCTACTTCGACAGCATTCCGCACGCCGAGCTGATGAAGTCGGTGTCGCGTCGGATCGTGGATCGACACGTGCTTCACGTCATCAAACAATGGCTGGAAGCGGCGGTCGAGGAAACGGACGAGCGTGGGCGGAAGACGCGGACGACCCGCAACAAGGACGAGGGGAGGGGCACTCCGCAAGGAGGGGTCTTGTCTCCGCTGTTGGCGAATCTGTATATGCGTCGCTTCATTCTGGCCTGGAAGGTCCAAGGTCACCAAAGGCGTTTGGACGCTCGCATCGTGAACTATGCGGACGACTTCGTGATCTGCACGCCGGGAGGCCTAGCCGACGAGGCGATGGTCGAGATGCGTGAGATCATGGGGAAGCTGCGGTTGACGGTCAACGAGAAGAAGACGCGGCGGTGTGTTCTGCCGGAAGAGACGTTCACGTTCTTAGGCTACACGTTCGGGCGGTGTTACTCGCGTAGGAACGGTCGTGCGTATATCAGCCCACGACCGTCGGATAAGAAGATCGGAGCCATGACCGCGAAGGTCAGCGAGATGACCCGAGGGCGAACGACGTGCCGGGAAACCGAAGAACTTGTGGGAAGCCTGAACTCGGTCCTAAGAGGTTGGGCCAACTACTTTTGTTACGGTCCGGTAACGGAGGTCTATGCGACACTGATGGATCACGTGCGCTGTAGGCTGCGTCGGTGGCTGGGCCGGAAGCATCGCGTGCGAGGTTCGAGTATCACTACGTACTCGCGACGATACCTGCACGAGGAGTTGGGACTGATCCAACTGGAAAACTTCCGCCCACGCCGGCTGTTTGCGAAGGTGTGAGAGACAAGTCCGAGAGCCGGATGCGGGAAATCCGCCCGTCCGGTTCGCCGAGCGGGGAGTGGAAACGGACGGACCGAAGCAGATGGGGCGTAGCGACAGTGTTCAGACCGGCTACGCTTGTTGTCCATCGGAACGTTCGCACCGCGCCACTCCTCGACTCTACTAACAGGCTGCTTTACATGGATTCAAGGAATCAACCCATGCGCACCACTCTTTACCTTATTCGTCATGCAGCCACGGAAGCGAATCTCGCCAGCCCGGCGCGGTTGCAGGGCGCAAGCATAATCCGCCATTGGCGAAGCTGGGGGTGCATCAGGCGGCCGCTACGCGGGATTTTCTGGCGGTGCGTTCGATCGACGCCTGCTTCTGCTCGCCCTTATTGCGAGCGATGCAGACGGCCACCATCATTGCTGAGCCGCATGGATTGGCGCCGATCCCCGTTGATGGACTCATCGAATGCGACATCGGCAATTGGGAAGGGATGGATTGGCAGCAGATTCGCTATCTCGATGCCGATAACCATCGCAAGTTCATGAGCAACCCCGCCGAGCACGGCTACCCAAATGGCGAAAACTTCACACAGGTTTCCGATCGAGCCGCGGCCGCCATCAATGGCATACTCGATCAAAACGCCGGCAGCACGATATTGGTAGTCTCCCATCACATTGTGAACCGCACTTATTTAGCTGCACTATTGGGATTGGGGCCAGCCAAGGCGCGCACCGTCGCCTTAGACAATTGCGGCATCTCGGTCATCATTCGCGAAGGAGATAAAACGACTGTGAGCACGCTGAACGCGTCGTTTCATCTACAGGGGTTGGCGGCGTGAAGGAAAATCAGCATGTTGCTTTGAGCCTGAAAGGCTCATTCTGTCAGACCAGCCGAAGTCCCTGAAAGGGACGAAGGCCTGGGTTACGGTTGAACAAAATATCCTCGGCCCTGAAAGGGCCGTTCAAGGGAAATGAGGCGAACGGCCCTTTCAGGGCCGATTTAAGACGCCGAGAGTACCCAGGCCTTCGGCCTGGGCTGTAAGAATGAGCCTTACAGGCTCAAAACCAACGGCGTCAGTTCACTTATGGCAGTTGGCGGCGTGAAAAGATCAACAATGAGAAAACAAATGATTCATCTTATTTGTCGCGTGACTTCGGTTAAAAGAGTCGCTCCCTATACCCTTTGCGTTGGCTTCGACGATGAGAGTCAACAAATCATCGACTTTCGTCCGGTGCTGGCCGGCGAACTTTTCGGACCGCTGATCGATGAATCGCTATTCGATCAAGTGCAGATCGATCCCGAGGTTCATACGCTCGTTTGGCCAAACGGCGCCGACTTTGATCCGGCGACCTTGCACGATTGGCCAATATACGCATCACTGTTGGCTGCATGAGCACGACAGTGGGAATTGGCGGGGGTGTAATTCATCTAAGTGCCGAGATTAATCCGGGCGGGGCGCATCAGCGACGGAATTTGTCGAGCCGGGAGCGTAAGCGACTGGAGTTTTCAGCGTAGTTTTCTGTCGAGCTCTCCGGTCGCTGACGCTCCCGGCTCGCCAAAGAAGAGAGCGTAAACCATGACCTCTCCGACAGAATCCAACATACAGATCGGCTGTGCCGGCTGGTCGATCCGTAAAGAGCATGTTGATCTGTTCGATGAGACCGGCAGCCATCTTGTTCGCTATGCCGGGCGCTTTAATTGCGTAGAAATCAACACGTCGTTTTATAAGCCTCATCAAGCAAAGACGTATGGACGCTGGGCATCGTCGGTTCCCGAACATTTTATGTTTGCTGTGAAAATACCGAAGGAAATCACGCACGCTCGCAAGCTAATTGATGTAACCGAGTCATTGGAGCGATTTCTCTCCGAGGCGAAAGCCCTGGGCAGCAAGCTTGGGCCTTTGTTGGTGCAGCTGCCGCCGTCGTTTGCTTTTGATAATCGCGTCGTATCAACATTTCTGGATCAATTACGGCAGAGATTCGATGGCTTGGTCGCTTGCGAGCCGAGACATGTGACATGGTTTACAAAGGACGTTGCAAAGATTCTTCGCAAACGACGGATCGCGCTAGTCGCCGCAGATCCAGCGGTGGTGGCCGAGGCAGCCGAGCCGAACGGTTGGGAAGGACTATGCTATTTTCGCCTGCATGGCTCGCCCGATGTCTATTATTCGAGTTATACGGAGGAGTATTTAGCCAAGTTGGCTACTAAGCTTAAAGTGCTTTCTCAACGGTCGCCAACTTGGTGTATTTTCGACAACACCGCACGCGGGGCGGCAACAACGAATGCAATTGAATTGCTGAAAGCCCTAAGTTAGGCGAGCCGAACTGCGCAAGCAGTGGGGTAATGACAGAACCCGATTGCTCACGCAATTCTGCTCGCCGGCTGAAAGCGCTCCGCTGCGCAAAGCCTTCGCGTCGCGGCGTGCGCCGTGAGAAGGTATGGTTTTTCAGTGGGTGAAAGTCCCACCCGGTAAGTTTAGTCGTTTTCCGACCGGTAGCAATCCAAGCGGCGGTGGAGGCAACGAAGCCGTCGGAGCCTTGGATGGAAAGGGTCATACAGTGACTCCGCGAGAGAGTGGGCCGTAATGTAACGTGAACGCCAGCAAGCTCCGAAAACGAGTGATGCAGGAGCCGACCCTGTGCCGCGAAGGGGAAGGCCGCCGGAAGCAACCACAGACTCCAGGTGCGGAGTTCAATCGCACCGAAAACGAATGGGTTGCTTCTCCTGCCGGAGTAAGGGCGACAGCACGCTCTCAAAGGAAGACCATGCAACACGGGAAGCCTGCTTGGTGATCGCGTGTGACGATCAACCGGAGACCCGCGAGGGAGAGGCCGGGCCAAGTCAGGTGGCGGAGGGGCTCGTAGTACCGTTGAAGCCGGGTAATGCCGGTGGAGGGAAGGGGCCTCAGTTCTTGTACGGTGTCGAAAGAAGCGACAGCCCGAGGGATTGACATGTTTCTACCAACCCCACCGGAAAAGGTTGAGAAGCTTCGGACGGCACTACACACGAAAGCGAAAGCTGAACCTGAGTTCCGCTTCTATGCGCTGTACGACAAGATGTATCGGATGGACGTTCTGATGCACGCCTACGCTCGTTGCCGAGCGAACGACGGAGCAGCGGGGGTGGACGGTCAGACGTTCGAAGACATCACGACGTACGGTCCGGCGAAGTGGCTTGGGGAACTGGCGGAAGAGTTGAAGACGCGGACGTACAAGCCCCAGGCGGTTCGACGGGTATGGATTCCGAAGGCCGATGGGAAACAACGACCGCTGGGCATACCGACGATACGGGACCGAGTGGCGCAGATGGCGGCAGTGTTGATACTCGAACCGATCTTCGAGGCGGACCTGCAGCCGGAGCAACACGCTTACCGGACGGGGATAGGCGCTCACGACGCTGTGAAAGCGGTGCAAGCGCTGTTGGACGATGGCTATACGGAGGTGGTTGACGCGGACTTGAGCGGCTACTTCGACAGCATTCCGCACGCCGAGCTGATGAAGTCGGTGTCGCGTCGGATCGTGGATCGACACGTGCTTCACGTCATCAAACAATGGCTGGAAGCGGCGGTCGAGGAAACGGACGAGCGTGGGCGGAAGACGCGGACGACCCGCAACAAGGACGAGGGGAGGGGCACTCCGCAAGGAGGGGTCTTGTCTCCGCTGTTGGCGAATCTGTATATGCGTCGCTTCATTCTGGCCTGGAAGGTCCAAGGTCACCAAAGGCGTTTGGACGCTCGCATCGTGAACTATGCGGACGACTTCGTGATCTGCACGCCGGGAGGCCTAGCCGACGAGGCGATGGTCGAGATGCGTGAGATCATGGGGAAGCTGCGGTTGACGGTCAACGAGAAGAAGACGCGGCGGTGTGTTCTGCCGGAAGAGACGTTCACGTTCTTAGGCTACACGTTCGGGCGGTGTTACTCGCGTAGGAACGGTCGTGCGTATATCAGCCCACGACCGTCGGATAAGAAGATCGGAGCCATGACCGCGAAGGTCAGCGAGATGACCCGAGGGCGAACGACGTGCCGGGAAACCGAAGAACTTGTGGGAAGCCTGAACTCGGTCCTAAGAGGTTGGGCCAACTACTTTTGTTACGGTCCGGTAACGGAGGTCTATGCGACACTGATGGATCACGTGCGCTGTAGGCTGCGTCGGTGGCTGGGCCGGAAGCATCGCGTGCGAGGTTCGAGTATCACTACGTACTCGCGACGATACCTGCACGAGGAGTTGGGACTGATCCAACTGGAAAACTTCCGCCCACGCCGGCTGTTTGCGAAGGTGTGAGAGACAAGTCCGAGAGCCGGATGCGGGAAATCCGCCCGTCCGGTTCGCCGAGCGGGGAGTGGAAACGGACGGACCGAAGCAGATGGGGCGTAGCGACAGTGTTCAGACCGGCTACGCTTGTTGTCCATCGGAACGTTCGCACCGCGCCACTCCTCGACTCTACTAACGACTAATTTGTCACGCGATGACGCTCAACTGTACAGATCCTTGATCACCTCGCCGTCGGGCAGGATCGGCATGGGCCGGCCGGAGTGATCGGGGAATGTGCGCTCCGGGTCGATGCCGAGGTGCTTATACATCGTTGCCCAAAGGTCGTTCGGGCTGAGCTTGCGCTCTTTGGGATGTTCGCCCTTGGCGTCAGTTGAGCCGATCACTTGTCCAGTGTGAGTGCCGCCGCCGGCGACGATGAACGACATCGCCTGAGGCCAATGGTCGCGACCCGGCCGGCCATTCGAGTAGCTGATGCGCGGCGTGCGCCCAAATTCACCGGTGACAATGACCAAGACTTTCTTGTCAAGGCCCCGTACGTAGACATCCTCAATCAATGCGGTGACGGCCCGATCGTAGAACGGCAAGCGGAACTTGGCATCGTTGAAGATATGACAGTTGACCGCGTGTGAATCCCAGTTGTAAGTGGTATCTTTCGGCTGAGGCACGCCGGGGAGCCAAGGATTCTCCAGCACCATTGACACGAAGCTCGACCCCGCTTCCACCAGTCGGCGCGCTAGCAGAGCACGTTGCCCGTATTGGTGTCGGCCATAGCGGTCGCGCACGGAGTCGGGCTCGCGCGTCAGATCGAAGGCGTTCCGCGCTTTGTCGCTCATCATCAGATCGACGGCTTTTGTCTCGAAGGCGTCCATGGCGTTCATGGCGCCGCTGCCATCGATGTCCCGGCGGGTTGTATCGAACGCATGCAGCAGCGCCCGGCGGTCGTCCAACTTGGAGGCAAAGCCTTCGGGCAAGGTCAGGTTCTTCACGCCGAACTTGGCATCCAGCGGATTGCCCGGCACCATGAAGGGTGTATTCGTCTGCCCGAGATAAGCGGCGCCGAAGCTGAAGGTGTCAACGCCCGATCGCCCGTTGTCCATCCCGGCGATATAGTTCGGCAGGCCGACGTTGCGATGCTCCCGGCACTTGGCGACGATCGAGCCGACCATCGGAAAGTCGTTCACAAAGCCGGTGGGCTGAAAGGGATCTCGGCCGGTGAGGAAGCGCTTATGGCCGCCGCCGTGGTCCGAAAAAGTATGGCAGACGGAGCGAATAATCGTGAACTTGTCGGCATGTTTCGCGTGCAGCGGCAGATGTTCGCCGACGTCGATGCCCGGCACGTTGGTATGAATCGGCCTGAATTCGCCGCGATACTCCGAAGGAGCATCGGGTTTCATATCGTACATCTCCATATGCGGCGCCCCGCCGGGAAGCCATAGGAGAATGACGGCATGGTCGTTATCGCTGCTCGTGTCCGCTGCCTTGCTCGCCGATTGCAGGCGTAGCAGATCCGCATAACCCAAGCCGCCAAGGGCTAAGGCGCCCATACCGAGAAAGCGACGTCGGGAAACGGGTCCAGCACATGTGGTGATCGGACTCTGCATCGAACAGGCTCCAGAAAGGCAGGAGTCGGCGGGGAGGACCTAGTTAATATCGCACACCGGCAACAAGAGGGCAAGGAGGATAATCCGCTGAGAGCGATTTATTGATTCGTTAGTCGCGCTCGATTTACGGGAACAAGCCGCGTGTTGCCTTTTCGTTCGCTACTTTTTGTACGCCGAGCGTTAAAGCCGCAAGGCGCGTTGTTAGATTCTTGGCAGCGCCAATGCCCGCACCTTGTGATAGGCCTTCAGCATTAGTTCTTTCAGCTTGGCGTTCACCTGGTCTTCATCCCAGAAGTATTGCTGAAGGTCTTGCACCCATTCGAAATAGGAAACCGTTACGCCGCCTGCGTTGCAGAGAACGTCAGGAATCACGAAGATGTCGTTTTGCTGCAGGATCAAATCGGCTTCCGGAGTTGTTGGCCCATTAGCGCCCTCGGCCAACAGCTTGCATTTCAGCTTGCCGGCATTTTCGGCGGTGATGACCCGTTCAAGCGCGCAGGGCGCCAGGATGGTGCAGGGGATTGTCAGCAGTTGATCAACGGCAATCGACTCGGCCTCCTTGAAGCCCTTTACCGTGCGGTTGATCTGGACGTACTTCGTCAGCGCATTGATGTCGATGCCCTTCTTGTTCATAATCGCGCCGTCGCGATCGCCGATGGCGATGACCTTGATCCCGCGGCCCACGAGCTCCTGGCAGACAACCGAGCCGACGTTGCCGAATCCCTGCACCACGGCGGTCGCGTCGCTGGCGCTGATGTTCAGTTCCG
The DNA here is from genome assembly GCA_963718635.1 of uncultured Planctomycetota bacterium. Classification (GTDB taxonomy): domain Bacteria; phylum Planctomycetota; class Planctomycetia; order Gemmatales; family Gemmataceae; genus JAIOQJ01. The sequence continues at coordinate 3,419,254 of OY970367.1, forward strand.
TCAGCGCTTCCATGATGCAAAAGACGACGCCGCGACCTGTAGCCTCGCGCCGGCCGACGCAACCGCCGAGCTCGATCGGTTTGCCCGTCACGATTTCGGGACAGGCATAGCCGATCTTCATGCTGTAGGTGTCCATGATCCAGGCCATCGTCTGCTCGTCGGTGCCGAGATCGGGCGCCATGACGTCGATGCGTGGCCCGATGATCGGGAGCACCTCTTCGGTATAACGTCGCGTGAGCCGTTCCAGTTCACCCTTGCTCATCGATGTCGGATCGCAGGCGATGCCTCCCTTGGCGCCGGAGAAGGGCAAGTTCATGATGCCGCACTTCCACGACATCCACATGGAGAGCGCAGCAACTTCGCCCAGATCGACGGAAGGCGCATAGCGCAATCCCCCTTTCGAAGCGCCGCTGGTGAGTGAATGCTGTACGCGATAGCCGGGGAAACAGCGTGTTTCGCCATCATCCATGCGGATGGGAATGTTGACGACCAGCGAGCGTTTGGGCACGCTAAGCCGTTCGATGATGCCGGGATCGCAATCCATGACGCCGGCGACGGTTTGCAATTGCTTGCAAGCCATCTGGTAAACCGGCGAAGTGGAAAAGATCGGCGCAGGGGCTTGGCGAGGCGTTTTGGCGGGGGCCGGAGAGGCGGACATGCAATGGTCTCCATGACGTGACAAAAGGTCGTTCCTTCAATTATACAATCAAAGAATGGCAAATCTCATTATCGGCTGCGGCTATTTGGGGATCCGCGTTGCAGCGCTTTGGTGCAGCCAGGAGAAACAGGTGGCCGCCTTAACGCGTAGTCGAGCGGATGAACTTCGCGCCGCGGGCATCGATCCCATCATTGGCGACATTTCTGAGCCTGCCCGGCTCGGGTCAATGCTGCGTGCCGATACGGTTTTGTATGCAGTCGGCTGGGATCGAACATCCGGACGCACGTTTCAAGAAACATACATCGACGGCTTACGCAATGTGCTTGAGGCCTTGCCCGCGCCCAATCGTTTCATCTACATCAGCAGCACGAGCGTCTACGGGCAGGATGATGGCAACTGGGTGAACGAACAATCGCCGACGACGCCAACCGAAGCCAACGGCAAGATCGTGCTCGAAGCGGAGCAGCTGCTGCGTTCAAAGCTACCCGACGCGATCGTGCTGCGATTCGCCGGCATTTATGGGCCTGGCCGAATTCTGCGTCAGAAAGCGATCGAAAAAGGAGAGCCGTTGCTCGGCAATGCCGACAAATGGCTGAACTTGATCCATGTTGATGATGGCGCCCAAGCGGTTTTGGCAGCTGAGGGCGCGCTGTCAAAGGCGAGACCTACCTGGTGTCCGATGGCCACCCGGTTCGTCGTCGCGAATTCTATACATTCATGGCGGAGCAGCTTCACGCGCCGGCCGCCCGCTTCGAACCATTGCCCGCCGGAGCGCCGCTCCCGCCGCATGAGACCGGCAATCGGCGGATTGACAGCGCCAAAATGGCTAGGGAACTGGGGGTTGCATTGCGATTCCCTGACTATCGCGCGGGATTGGCGGATGCGATCGCGCGATCGCGCTCCGCCGAGCGTCGCGGCTAACCGCTTTCCGTAGAATCTGCTTCAGGCGAATATCGCAAATCGCAGCCATCGCGGAGGCGGGCTGATCCATGGAACCGGGCAATAACTGGCTGCTGGTGTTTATCGCGTGCCTATCGTTCGCGCTGGCCTTCATCGGCTCATCAGTAGGGCTGGTGCTCGGCCAGCTTCGTTTGCCTTTGCTGATCCAATACATGAAGTCGCCGAGCGGCGGGGCAGCGATCAACCTCATTGTTTCGGTGCTGGCGCCTTGGCCGGGACCGTGCGGCACATTCGCGATGGCCGGGTGTCTTGGACGGGCTTGGCCGTCATGGGCATCCCTTCCGTGGCAGGCGCTATCATTGCGGTGTTGCTGTTCTCGCACGTCAATCCGCTGTGGTCGTATCTTGCCATCGGCTTCGTGATGATCGTTTCCGGCGTCAGCATGATCCGCAAGAAGAAGGCCGACGTGCCTGCGGTCGAAATGTCGATGGCTCGGCGCATGACGTTTGAAGTTATCATCGGCCTTGGCCTCGGCGCCCTCGCGGCCGTCACCGGGCTTATGCTAGGCAGTATTCGCCTGCCGATGATGATCAAGTATCTGCGCATGGACCCCAAAGAAGCCATCGGCACCAACATGGCCGTCGGGTCACTTACCGGGCTCATTGGCGCGGCTACTGCTTTTATCTCCGGCTCGAGCCATCTGAATTGGTTGATCTTGGCGATGGTCGTGCCGCCGACGATGATCGGCGGCTACTTGGGTGGCTGGATCACCAGCAGGCTCAACAAAGGTACGGTTCAGAAACTGGCCGGCTGGGTAGTCGCTAGCACCGGAGTCCTGCTGATTGGCCAAGGCGGTTATCAACTCGGCCGTCGCGACAACACCACGCCGCCGCCTGCCGTCGTCCACTCCGCGGATTACGGCTACGACCGCGAAGTCTACGAAGAGGACCCAGAGGACGAAGAGTATCAGAAGTGGTTGGAAGAGGATTACCTCTTCTTTCCGTTCGACTGGGGGGAAGGGTAAAGCACGCTGGATTTGTGGCAACAGGCCTCCCGGCCTGTTGAGATAGTGGCAACGTTGCCACTCCGAACGGTTCGCAGTCGATTCTTCGTGGCAACAGGCCTGCCAGCCTTATCGTTACACACAACCCGGTTCGCCGCTTGCTTTGAGCCTGAAAGGCTCATTCGACCAGCCCAGGCCGGAGACCCGGCTTGCCGGGTCGAAGGCCTGGGTCGATCAGAACCATGACCTATCGGCCCTGTAAGGGCCGTTCATCGGCAACTTCTCGATAAAACGCATTAAAGTTAACTCAGAATACGAGAAATTCATCGCTTGGGACGAAGGGATTGGAAGTGATTCAGCGTGAACGGCCCTTAGAGGGCCGAATCATGTGGTCGTCGCACACCCAGGCCTCCGTCCCTTTCAGGGACTACGGCCTGGGCTGACAGAACGAGCCTTTCAGGCTCGAATTCAGAAAACCACCTGACTTGTGGGTAACGATAAGGCCTCCCGGCCTGTTGAAGTGGGTGGCAACGTTGCCACTTCGAACCGTTCGCAGTCAGGTCGAAACGTTTTCCACCGTTTACAGTCGAGTAAAAACGTTTTCACTTCGAACCATTCGCAGTCACGTTCAAACAACATTCCGTGGAATTATTCAAACTCGGGTCGGTCGCCAGTTAAACCAACTACCTTCCCCCCTGAAAGATGCGCATATTTTCCAGTTGACGTATTTCCCTAGCCGATGTAAGTGTTGCACTCTCGCTGACTGCCTAGCAGAATCGCAGGTAAAATGGGCAATCATTGTTCATTTATGGTCTCGAGAGCACTGACTTGGAGCAGCTTAATGGCCAATGACTTCAACCATATACCCGTCGCCATGGTTGACCTCTCCGGGAACGAAGAAAAGTACGTTGTAGATGCCATTCGCAGCACTTGGATCTCGTCCTCCGGCGAGTACCTGCAGCGATTTGAACGAGAGTTCGCGGACCTATGTCAAACGCGTTCGGCCCTTGCTGTCTGCAATGGGACGGTGGCGCTTCATCTCGCGTTGTTAGGCTTGGATGTGCGTCCCGGCGACGAGGTGCTGGTGCCGTCGCTCACTTACGTCGCCACCGCGAATGCCGTCCGTTATGTGGGTGGCGAGCCCGTCTTTGTCGATGTCGATCCCGATACCTGGTGCATGGACCCGGCACGGATTGAAGATGCGATCACTCGGCGGACAAAGGGAATCATTCCTGTCCACTTGCTGGGCCATCCGGCGGACATGGATCGAATCAATCAAATCGCGGCCGTGCACGGGCTATGGGTGGTGGAAGATGCCGCCGAGGCACTGGGCGCGACTTACAAAAAGAAGCCGGTGGGCGGTTTGGCCCAAGTTGCGACCTTCTCCTTCTTCGGAAACAAAACGATTACCTGCGGCGAAGGTGGGGCGGTCACACTCAACGACGAACAACTTACGATGCGCCTGCGCACTTTGCGCGGCCAGGGCATGGACCCGAGCCGAAGGTACTACTTTCCGATTACCGGCTACAACTTTCGCTTAACCAACTTGGCTGGCGCCGTTCTCTGCGGCCAGATGGAGCGGACAGCAGAAATCTTCGAATGCCGTAAAGCGATATTTACCCGCTATAACCAATTGCTGCGAAGCGTGCCCGGCATCCACTTACAACCGGTGGCCCCTTGGGCGGAACTATCTCCGTGGATGTACGCCTGCACGATCGACTCGACGAAGTTCGGTTGCAGCCGCGATGAATTGATTGCCGAGTTATCCCGCCGGCACATTGAAACTAGACCCATGTTTATCTCACTGCACACGCTCCCCCCTTTCCGCGAGGAGTCGCGTGCCCGGCGCGAACGGTTGCCAGTCACCGAACGACTGAGTGAATCGGGGATTATGCTGCCGACCTACACCCGCCTGACAGAGCTGGACCAACATCGCGTGGTGAATGCCATTCGCGAAATACACGAGGAAGCCTGCCCCTCGCTTCGCCGGGCGGCCTGAAACGGAAACTGCTTCACTGTGCCACGCGACTCTGCCGTTTTTGGCGAGCCGGGAGCGTCAGCGACCGGAGAAAGACCTGTGAAGTGTTCACCGGTCGCTCACGCTCCCGGCTCGCCAACCTGGCTTTGGGAGCTAGAGGCTGGAGGGATTCAAACAATGAACTCACACTCGATAATTCGGCCTGTGAGCGCAGGTGATGCGGAAAAGCTCGGTGCTTTCTTTGAAGCGATCGACCGCGATGAAGAAACGAGACCTTTTTTTCACCCGCATCCTTTGTCTAAAGACTACGCAGTGGAACTTTGTAACCGAATCGAGCGGATCAAAGATGCCTATTTTATCGCCCTCCAAAGCCACGGAATCTCCGCATACTCGATGCTTCGCGGCTGGGATGAAGGCTATCAGATCCCCAGCTTCGGCTGCTGCGTTCATCCACAACTTCGCAATGCCGGCCTTGGCAAGCAATTGCTCGCCCATGCCATCGATGAAAGCCGAAGTCGGGGCGCCGAGAAGCTTCGCCTCACGGTATTTAAAAAAAACGAACGCGCGATCGCTGTCTATCGGCGCTTCGGCTTTGAGTTTACGGACAAGAACAATGAAGAATACATCGGTGTTTTAAAGCTTTGAATTCAGATCGACTGTCTAACAGAAGCGACGGGATTTCAGGCTATCAAAGTCAGTCCGATTCAAAGCCGCCAATATAGACTGCCAGGCCTTGCCGGCCAGTTGAGAACAGGAATAAACAAAGAATGAACTCTCCGAGCAATCGACTCATCGGTAAATTGTCAAAGCCATTCCGTAGGCATTTGACCCCTAAGATAGTTATTGCCGGGAACAAGGCCTTCGATCAAGAAACATTTAACTCAGACGGAGAGTTTCACGTCGGCTTCTGGATGATCTGGGAGTCGGGCGGTCAAATCGGGACGATTTTGCCTAACGAAGGCATCGGCGTATATGCGTGCAATTTAATCAAAGGGATATTGGAGGCGAACGAGGCGGTACACCTTACAGTCGTCTGCCGGCAGTCCGAGCTCGTCGACTTGCGCAATTCGCTGCCTCAATCAAAGCGACTGCGTATCCTCACGGAAGCTGGCTCCGAGCCGACTGCTAGCACCGATGGCGAAATGTTTCACTCGGAAACCGAGCCTTATGGGGGCATTCGCCAAGGCCTTGGCCGAGCTATCGCATGCATCCGAAGCAAGATTCAGCAAATGACTAGCCCGCGCTGGCTGGTGACTTATCTGGTCGCCAAGTTAGGAGGCAAAGCAGGCCGGCTTACTTTTATATCCCTGCTGCCGCTATTGGCGGCATTCCACATTGTTGGAGCGTACGCTGTTACGACCGCTCGGCTAGCGCTTCGACTGTGGCGCATATTTTGGCATTCGGCGCTACGGCTAAGTAAGCGATTTTCCGCAAAGGGCTCTCCGGCAAACGGCCAGCGCGGAATGTTGCGGCAAGCGGTGGACACCGCAGGTTGCGACGTCTGGTGTCTGCCTACGGTGAACACTGCGTTCCCAAGCAATCTGCCGACCGTACTTCTCTTGGATGGCTTGATCGCCACGCATTTTCCGAAAGGCCTAGCGGACGAAGCCGTTGTGGTGGGCTTACGTAATGCGCTAAAAAACAGCCAGCAGGCCGCGGCAGTTGTTACCATGACCGAGTATATTCACCGCAAGGACTTGATAGGTGAACTCGGCCTGCTCCCCGACAAGGCGCGCATTGTGCGGCCGGCTTATTCGAATTCCAGCTTCCGCACCTTATTGCCATCGAATAATGAAAGCCAGGGCGCCGGATTTGGACCGTTTCTTTATTTCCCAGCTCGCAATCGGTCATATAAAAATCTCCACCTGCTCATCATTGCGCTGTCGACTCTACGCCGTAAATACAAGCGTCCTGATCTCGGGATGGTGCTGACGTGTGGCGGAAGTTACGAAAATTTGAATGAGACAATCGCACTTCTTTATGCCCTAGATCTCCAGAGCAGCGTTAGGATAATTCTGGATTGCAACCGTGGGGACGTAACAGCTTTCTACCGGCAGTGCACGGCGGTCGTGATCCCCAGTTTCTACGAAGGAATCGGATTGCAGTTTTTCGAGGCCTTAGAAGAGTCGGCGCCGTTGATTTGCTCCAATATCGGGACACTCAGAGAACATGCCGAGCATATGGGCCTGCCCATACCTATGTTCGACCCGAACGATCCGGACGACATGGCGCGTGTCATTGATGAGACGCTTATCGATCGTTCCAAAACGCTAAGTGATCAGCAGGAAGCCTATCAGAGGCTGGCGCCGCGCAATTGGCAGACTGTTGGGGAAGAAGTATCTGCAGATTTTTCAGCAGGCAGCCGTCGCAGGGAATGCGGCCCGAGCGGTTAACGTTGAAGTCCGGCCGCAGCCTTTGAAGATTTTCATGATGTTGCAGACTCCATATCTGGGCGGCGTCTGGACGGCCACGAAAGACCTGATTCGAAGCGTAGCCGAGTTGAATCGAGTACGAGGTCAACTTGACTTAACGTTCGGCATCAGAAGCGAACAGACCGACATCGATGGCCTGGAGCAGTTTCTGCCGTTAGAGAAGTTAAAATATGCAATCGTTCCGGCGGACCAGTTGGGCCGAGTCGTTTCGTTCGATGCCCTGTTTGCAAGCGACGACACGCGTCGCGATTCGCCTCATTTCTCGGTGGTCGCCAACTCAACTGCTTTGAATGCGGACGCCTGGATAGCTCTGGTCGATCGCTTCTGGGCGCCGTTGCTTCCGGATCGACCGTACGGCGTAATCGTCTACGACATGATCCAACATTATTGTCCGGAAGCCTTTGAGCCGGAATTCTTCCAGATGTACGAACAGGCAATGAAGCCAACGGTCCATTATGCGGATTTGGTTATGACGACCAACGCGGTGACGCAGGAGGATGTTCGTCGATTCATTGGAAACGCCAATGCAAACATTAGGCGTGCGTCTGTTTCCTTTGAAGTGGAAGCACGCTTCGTCGGCTGCAAAGCGGAACGGGTGCAACTGCCGCGAACGCCATTCATCCTGAACGTGAATAATGGCTCGCCGCATAAAGGGATCGAACTGATGTTGCGCGGCCAAGCGAAACTTTGTTCGCAACTCGGCGCCGCTGCACCCCTGTTGGTCGTCTGCGGCAATTATACACAAGCCTATACAAAGAATTACAAAGGACCGCCCGATCTCGTCGCCTGGAAAACAATTCGTCAGTTGGTCGTCGACCTGAAATTGGTGGAAGGCAGGGATGTGATCTTCCTCGGCCATGTGAGCGACGACCAATTGCTTTATCTATTTCAGGAATGCCGCATGGCCGTCAACAGTGCCCGTTACGATAACGGCAGCTTCAATCTGATCGAAGCCAATTATTACGGCAAACCCGCACTGTCCAATCGCTATCCCGCCGCCGAATGGCTGTACGATCGCTTCCAGATACCCGTTCGCTATTTTCCCATCGACGACGCTGAAGGTCTCGCAACGGCGATGCGCGAGGCGATGCAAACTCCGGCGCTCGATCTGACTGCCGTTCGTCAAAACCTGCACGCGCGAAGAACTCGGGCTTAAGCATTACGCGGCTGAAGTCTACGAGATGCTGGTCGACCTGGGTCGCAAGGGCAGGTCGCAATCTGGTAGCGGAAGTCGTCAGACTTCCGTTGTGAGACGTGGACTAACCGGAAGTCTGACGACTTCCACTACTCGACACGCGTAGCGGAAGTCGTCAGATTTCCGTTGAACGGCTCTGGAAGTCTGACGACTTCCACTACGAAACCCGGAAGTCTGACGACTTCCGCTACGAAACCCGGAAGTCTGACAACTTCCGCTACGAAACCCGGAAGTCTGACGACTTTCGCTACAATTCCTATACTTTGCGTGTCTTAGCCAATTGCGATCTTATAAAGGCAATTAACCCAATGCCGGCGCCGCCAACACCTTCTCCTGAAATCGCCGCGCTCAAGGATCTTGCCGCCACCTACGAGCGCATGACTGAGGAGATCGGCAAAGTGGTGATCGGGCAGAAAGCGGTCATCGAGCAAATGCTGATGGCGCTCTTCAGCCGTGGCCATTGCCTGTTGGTGGGTGTGCCGGGCCTTGCGAAAACCCTGCTGATCAGCACGGTTGCCCGCATCATGCACTTGTCGTTCAAGCGCATCCAGTTCACGCCCGATCTGATGCCTTCGGACATTACCGGAACCGACATTCTGCAGGACGATCCGGAAACCGGACGGCGGAAATTCACCTTTCTACCCGGCCCGCTCTTCGCCAATATGATCCTCGCGGATGAAATCAACCGCACGCCGCCGAAGACGCAGGCTGCCTTGCTCGAAGCGATGCAGGAACACCACGTAACAGCCGGTGGGCATACCTATCACTTGCCGCAGCCCTTCTTTGTGTTGGCTACGCAAAATCCGATCGAACAAGAGGGAACCTATCCCTTGCCCGAAGCCCAGCAAGACCGGTTCATGTTCAACATCAAAGTGGATTATCCTTCACGGCTCGAAGAAATTCAGATCATGAAGGCGACAACCGCCAACGCCAAGCCGGAAGTCGCGCCTATCCTGGATGGCGCAAATCATGCGGCTGCAAGAGACCGTCCGCCAGGTCGTTGTTGGCGAGCATATTTTTGCCTATGTCGCTGACCTGGTACGGGCCACTCGCCCGAAAGAACCCGGCACACCGAAATGGATTCCCGACCTTGTCGCTTGGGGCGCTGGCCCACGCGCTAGCCAATATCTCATTTTGGGCGGCAAAGCCCGCGCTATTTGCGCGGCCGGCTTCACGTCACTTCCGAAGATATTCGGGAGGTAGCCTACCCGGTCCTTCGCCATCGCTTAATGACCACGTTCAATGCCGATGCCGAAGGCATCTCGTCGGACGACATCATCAAACGCCTGATCGAAGCCGTGCCATTACCGCAGGAGGAAATGGTAGCGAGGTTGAGACGGTGAGGTTACGTGGCGAGGCGAAGGCCTTGCGCAGCGGAGCGCTTTCGACCGGCGAGCCGTATTGCGTAAGCAATCGGGTTCCGTCGTAGAGCGAACGCTACAAACATCACCCGACTGCTTACGCATTTTGACTCGCCATACCTACACCCCTGCGCGTTTCAGCGGGCCAAATGTACTTGTGCAGTTGCAACTGCATCCGCACGTGCAGCTTTGATTCGAGCAACCAGTCAACGAGTTCGACGGGTCTTACACTGCTAAAGACGGCACTCACGAGAACCGTAAAGCGCCTCTCCAGGCTGTGTTGTCGGATAACGGCGGCGGCCCAATCGAAATCGCGCTTTGAGGCAATCACAAATTTGATTTCATCGCTTGCCTTCAAGAGATCCAGATTCGACCAATGATTGTTTTCGCACTCGCCGCTATCCGGGCATTTCAAATCCATGATGATATGAACGCGCGGATCGACTCCGGCCAGGGAAACCAGGCCGCTCGTTTCGAGCAGCACGGTTCGGCCGTTGTCAGCGAGTGCGGTCATCAATGGCAATGCTTCCGCTTGCAGCAAAGGCTCGCCGCCTGTCAATTCGACAAGCGAACATTCGAAGGCTAACACTTTTTGCAGCAGAGCTTCCAGCGAAATGAGACTGCCTTCCTTGAACGCGTGAGGCGTGTCGCACCAGGTGCAGCGGGCCAGACAAGTGGTCAATCGCACAAAGACGCAAGGTAAACCGGCGAAGGTCGATTCGCCTTGTATGCTGAGATAAACCTCATGTACGAGCAGTTGGCCTACCGGTTTATCTTCGAGCGGCGCCAACCGCTGGCTCTTGGCCATCGACAGATTCATCATCCTGCCTTCAACGAACGGACTAATTGATTGCGATAACGAAATGATAGGGCGCAGGGCGTAAGCAGCATTGGAATACGTACCGATTGTACCAAAGGTTTGGCGAGCCGGGAGCGTGAGCGGCCGGAGAAATCCCGAGCGAATCTGGGAGATTTTCTCCGGTCGCTCACGCCCCCGGCTCGCCGAAAAGGCACGCAGTTGGTTTACTTCGTGAAGTCGGCCACGGCCCGGCCGCCGGCCTTGCCCGATACGGTCTGCGTGAGACTGATCTTTTTACCGTCGATGATCCATTCGGCACGGACGTCGTATTTATAGGTCAGGCCCGTGGTCAGGATGGGTGAAGCGAAGACGCGCACTGGCCCGTCTTGCCGCGTTAATTCGCCGTTGATGAACACGATGGCGTTTTCAATCGGCAGGCGCACTTCGACGAAAAGCGGACCTTCTTTCGCATCAGGGCCGTCGGCGGGCGGCTGACTGCCGTTGGGAACTCCGGGCAACGGTCGGGGAGTCAGAGTTCGATAACCATACACGCCGACGCCCGACCCAATAAACGGAGCGTTCTGGTTGACGCGATAGTCGGAGCCGCCGAAGGTTCCTGGAATAGGGGCGTAGGTGGGCACGGGAGGGCCGTACATGCTCATGCCATTGCCGTAGAATCCCGGATAAGCAATCGGATAGCCAAAGGCGCCATAGCCCCTCGGCCCAACTCCGACGCCTACACCGACGCTAACGGAGCGCTGCGCGCGAGCTTCCTCGACAAAAAGCACGGCAGTCATTCCGATAGCTAAAAGTGGCGCTAAAATGAACGTTTGTCGCCTCATGCGTAGCCCCAAAAAAGTGCGTGGGGGAAAAAGTTCCTCGACCGAAGTTTAGCCGACCTTTGTTCAAAATGAAGGATGCGTATGCACCAAAGCAGCTTTCAAGACTCGCCATTGGGGCGTTATTCGCTAAACCTTGCATAAATGGCGTTCGGGTAAATTCGATCCTGCGAGAAATGATGACTGACGAATATCTCTGCCTTACGATGCTCTCCCGTGAAAATGAAAAAGAAGCCGGCTTCAAAGCCCGGCTCAGTGCGTTTTGGACGCATATGTTGCGCGAGCATGAAGCCGACTTTGAAAAAGTTTATGCGGAGACCGCAAGTTTCGAGAAGAAAGAAAACTGCCTATCGCGCAAGTATCTCTTCGAAGCGGTTATCGCCGATACGCTCGAACGAGAGCTACGCAAGGGAGATATGGATTTTGAGCCAATCGACGAAGCCGATTTATATTCGAAGTTCGAAGCGTCGCCACCCGATTGGTTCTGGATTGAACACTGAAACATGCATCTTCGAACTAACGTGCCTAAGCTATATAAGGAAATTGTCGATGAATCCGGATGAAAATCGACTAATTTTGTTGATTCTCCACGCGTTTCGGTATACGATTGGTCTGCAATAAGGATTTAAATTCGAATGGCTGTGTGGCGATAACCGGTGTTGGCGCCGCTTGTAACTCGCATTAACAAGCTGGGCGTCACCGACTCGTAATTGTTGTTACCCTCTTCATTGTCTAACTGAAAAGCGGTTGACAGAATCGGTTTAGGGGTCGTTTTACGGCCTTATCGTCCCATTTGCATATGTACAATGTTTCAGTGCCGACTGAATAAATTGCAAGAGCCCTAACCAAACTACACCGTTAAGAACTTGCCAAGAGGGGCGGGGTTTAATGTTTCTGTCTCGCTGGCTGAAACTGAAATCGCCGCCAAAACGCGTTCGTGCAGCTTTGCGACCTCGGCAAGTGCGTCTTCAACTTGAGATCCTGGAAGATCGGACGACTCCGTCAGCCGGGCCCGGTTTTGATTTACCTTTGCCGGCCACTTCCCATTATTTTTCGCAACTGACGCCTTCAAACGCCGCAGATCCCGGAACTCCCGATACGTCTCCAAACGCAGATGGATATAGTGTCGCCACGCCGGGCACCTATACCCCGAATCCGACGCTTACTTATCATGGCGGGGCGCTCTTAACGAACGTTCAAGTCACCACGGTCTTTTACGCAGGCTACGATGCCACCCTTCGCTCTCAGCTTGATGGCTTTTACACCGACATTACCAGCAGCAACTATCTCACTCAACTGGTTGGCGAGTATAGCGCAGCTGGTTATTCCATCGGCGCCGGCGCCTTCCTCGGCGAAGATGTGCAAAACACCCAGCCCGTGCCCGCTGCCGGGAGCACATTGACTGATACGCAAATTCAAAACATGTTGTATACGGAGATCGGCGCGGGCCGACTCGCCGATCCGACGACAACCCTCAATCATCTTTACGTTGTCTACACGCCTCCGGGCGTGGAAGTATCCGTGAGCGGATCTAACAGCGTTACGGGGTTTCTAGGCTATCACAGTTCATTCACCGAAAACGGCAAGACGGTGGCTTATGCGGTGCTGCCGTATCAGGGTTCGGTAAGCGGCATCAACAACGCCGAGCTCGGAACCGAAGTCAAGGGCTCTTTTGGCTTCTCATCGGATCCACTGACGGAGCTGCAAGATCTCACAGGGGTTTCGGCCCACGAATTCACTGAAGCCATCACCGACACCACCAATGCGTGGAACGACACGGTCGATCCATCCGGCTCGCCCTATCCCGGCGGGGAAGAGAATGGCGATCTGGCGAATGCCGAGCTGGCCACCTATCACGGCTATGTGATGCAGGAAGAGCCTTCCATCGTGCGCAATGGCCCCACTTCGCAGCAGGTCGGGGCAATCACAACTGCGGCGGATGCCGACTTCTTTATCAATACGATCGATGCCCCGACAACCGGTGCATTTAACGGAGTGGTAGCCACCTTTACCGATAAAGACGGCGTCGCCGAGCCCGCGAGCAACTTTACTGTCGGTGTCAATTGGTCAGACGGCTCCGTTTCGAAGAGTAATGACGGCACTGGCAACGTCACAATCGTCGCCAACGGCGATGGCACTTTCCGCGTCCTTGGAAAACATACATACTCACAGCCCGCTGGAACGCGTTATGGCACAAACGCCTTCAATTTTGACGGGCTCGAAGTCTTTGTGACGGACAGCAACGGCGAAGCTGCCTGGAACAAACCGCCGGTTACGTTGACGACCTCACAGACTGCGGATGTAACGGCCGTCACGTCGAAAACGGCTAATGGAACCTATGGCGCCGGCGCGGTTGTCTCATTGGCTGTCGATTTCAATCTGCCAGTCACTGTATCGGGAACGCCGACGCTTACGCTGAATTCGGGTGGCGTTGCAACCTATAGCGGCGGCAGCGGCAGCAATCAGCTTGTCTTCACATACACTGTAACGGCATCTGACTCGACCGCCGGCTACACCCTCGACGCAGCATCAACCACAAGCCTTAGCGGGTCAATCACCGATGCCGTGGGCAATGCGGCCAGCCTTACCTTGCCGGTTTACGCCGCGCCAAATTCATTGCATGGCTACAAGAATATTTGGATCAACACGAGCGGTACGGTCGATTCGACTCCGCCTACGGTCGTCGCCACTTCGATACCGTCAAACGGTTCAGTTGCTCCCGGCGGATCACTCTCTTATTCGGTTACGTTTAGCGAGCCGATGCTTACGAGTAATTTGACCGCCGATGACTTCAGCCTTCACGGCAATTACTCTAATGTCAATTACGTGCCTACCAACTTCAGCTTTGATGGCTCGGGCACTGTATTGACTTTGAATTATGCGACTCTTCCCGAAGACACTTACACATTGACGCTGGTCGCCGGAGTTACAGGTGGAGCGAATTTCACCGATGTAGCCGGCAACGCGCTGGACGGTGAATTCAACGGAAGTTTGCCGTCGGGCAACGGCGTAGCCGGCGGCAACTTTGTTATTAATTTCAACACCAATCCCACAACACAGGCGTTTCCCACTCCCCTGACAAGCGTATCGCCCGCTGGAAGCCTGATCTATAACACGTCGCTGTCGCGGACGCTGTTATATGCCGGCGAAACGGAAAATCTAACCCTTAGTGTGAACGCAGGGCAGACACTCACGGTTATCGTTACGCCCGCCGCCGGCTTGCAGCCGAGCTTAACGTTGAGCGACCCTTCGAACACCGTAATTGCAACCAATACGGCCGTTTCCGGCGGGCAAGACGCTCTTCTCCAGACAATTGCGACTACAACAGGCGGAATTTACACGATTGCCGTCAGCGGGCTAAGCTCAACAGCGGGAAGTTATTCGGTACAAGTCATTCTGAACGCCGCCCAGGAAACCGAAGGCACGCTCAGCGGCTCGACCAACAATACCCTGGCAAATGCTCAAAACATCGATTCTTCATTCCTTAGCCTACAAAATAACACATCACGCGGAGGTGTTCTCGGCCTCACTGACAGTGCTTCAGGTTATACGACGACTGCATTGACTACCGCAGCATTCGAGGACATCAGCAGTACGGGAACGTTGATATCGGCCTTGACCGGCAAAGACGATGCGAGCACGGCGATCAGTCCTAGCGGCTTCAGCTTCACAATGTACGGGGTGCGCTACACGAGCATCTCGGTCAGCTCCAATGGCCTACTCAGTTTTGGCGCCAACGACGTTTCTTATACTAACACCGACCTGACCTCTTCGCCCACTGAAGCGGTGATCGCTCCCTTCTGGGATGATCTTGTCGCCGGCAATGTCTATTACCAATATTTCGGGACTGGCAGCAACCAACGGCTCGATATCGAGTGGAAAAATGCCAAGTATTACGCAGGCGGCACAAGCACACTTGTCTTTGAAGCCGTTTTGAACGCGAGCGGCAGCATTCAGTTTAACTATCAAAATTTATCGACTGGCGCTACGGGCAGTAATAACGGTGGCTCGGCGACTGTTGGCATCAAAGCGGCCGGCACGCAGGGCGCCAACAGACTTTTGCTTGCCGACAACAATGGTCCCAATACCTATGTTAATTCTAACAAGAGCACTTTAATCTCTCCCGCTGTCGGGAGTCCGGACTACTATTCAGTTTCCCTCAATGCGGGCGATAATGTTACAGTTGCCCTGACCGGTCAAAGTGCCGGCAATTTGAGCGTGGACCTGCGCGATGGCTCTGATACAGCGCTGACAACAGGTGCTGCCGGCGCTGCCAATTTGACGAAAGTCATCAACAAGTTTGTTGTGCCGACAACGGGGATCTATTATCTACGGGTAACCGGCGACAATAACGTTCCTTATAGTCTCACAGTGACGAAGAACGTCGCTTTCGACACCGAAGCCAACGACACGGCAGCCACCGCCCAAAACATCACAGGCACTACAGGCTCTCTCGGTTACGTGCAAGCAAGCAATAGTGACTGGTATTCGTTTACTCTAGGTGCTTCGCAGACATCGCTGCAACTTCAAACTGCAACGCCCTCGGACGGCGCTTACCAGTTTGGCAATACCCTCAACCCCCTTATTCAACTCTACGACTCGACAGGCACAACTCTCATTGCGACGGGGACGCCGTTAGCGGATGGGCGTAACGAAATCATTTCGGCCTCGGGTTTAACAGCCGGGGCATCTTATACAATTCTGCTGAGCTCCGAGGGAAGCACGGCAGGCGAGTATCTTCTGCAAGTGTCAAATCCGATCGTCGTAAGTAGCGTCGCCGTCAACAGCAACAACAGTTCGCTCTCAGGCGTGCAGCGTTCGATGGTGGACAGCATTGTCTATACATTTAACCAACAGGTGACCTTCGGAAGCGGGGCCGTCACGATTGCCGTTCACGCCGGTCAAACGGGAACGCTGCCCTCCCTAAGCTGGACTACGAGTGACGGCGGCTTCACGTGGGTGGTTACCTTTAGCGGCAGCAGCGTTGTGGGTAACTCGATCGCCAATGGGGTCTACGACATCACGCTGAATAACTCGGCGGTGTCTGCAGTCAGCGGTGGAGGATCGTTGGCGAGCAGCCGGACCGATACCTTTTTCCGGCTCTTTGGCGACATCAATGGTGATGGGCGAGTGAATGGGTCCGATTCGTTGCAGTTCAACAGCGCCTTCGGCTTGCGAAGCACGCAGAGCGGCTATCTAGCTGCTTTCGACTATAATGCCGACGGACGGGTGAACGGTGCCGATTCGCTCCAGTTCAGCGCGGATTTCGGTGTTCGCTACTCTGGGTTCGTGCGAACGCTTTAGAGGGGGCTCAGCCTCTTGGTTCGTTGAATGCACATATAGGATCTGGATCAGGTCTTAGTTTTATAAAGGCTGATAATGTTTGGTTCAATGCAACGCGTCTTTGCAACCTTTTTTGACAATAGAAATTGCCGAGTTGATAATACCAGTCATCGACGTCGGCTGAGTGTTGAAGTGCTCGAGGATCGCTCGGTCCCATCTGCCGCATTCTGGGATGGATACGCGGACAATGCACAGCACACTGCCTTATCAACGGTTTCTTCCCAGCCCGTGGCTGCCATCCGTTGGCAAACGGCCGTCGATCAGCAGCCGCAATATAGCGGCACCGATCTCTATATTCATTACGGATCACCATCGATAACCGTTGCTAATACGGTAATTGTGCCGGTCAAAACCGGCGCGAGTGATGGTTTTGAGGTGCAAGCCTTCAGCGGCAGCACCGGTGCCGCTATGTGGACGGAGCCAACCAATTACTTGCTTCCGCCCCAACATGATTGGACTCCGAGTTATTCGGGAGTTCTAACACCGGCGGGTAGATATTATTTTCCTGGCGCGGGCGGAACAGTCTATTACACCGACAATCCTGATGCAGCCAGTCCAACCGTGAGTGGTCCGCTTGCCTTTTACGGCAATTTCGGCATTGGCGGCTACAATCCCAATGCAACAACATTCAACAATAGCGTATTCATCGATACCCCTCTTACATCGGACAGCGCCGGCAATATTTATTTTGGCTACCAGGTGACTGGTTCTAACCCCTTGAACTTAACCAGCGGGATCGCGCGAATTGCCTTAGACGGCACCGCGACTTATGTCGGCGCCGCCGTCGCCGCAGGCGACTCGAACATCAGCAAGGTAGTTTTCAACTCCGCCCCGGCTCTCAGCAATGATGGCCAAACACTTTATGTCGCCGTCAACACCGGCAACGGTGGAAATGGCGTATTCAGCACCGGCTACCTGTTAGCGTTGAACAGTACTACTCTAGCCGTTCAGCACTCAGCAGCGCTCTTGGACCCATCCGGAAATGAAGCCTATCTGCCCGATGATGGAACTGCGTCGCCAATGGTTGGACCGGACGGCGATGTCTACTTCGGCATCCTCGAAGATCCTTTTCCATCGAACCGCGACCGCGGCTGGATGCTGCACTTCTCGAGCGACCTGACTACGCAAAAGACAACCGGCGCGTTCGGCTGGGACGACACAGCCTCCGTCGTGCCAGTTTCCATGGTGCCCTCTTATCATGGAACTTCAAGCTATCTGTTAATGACGAAGTATAACGATTACGCCGACCCTGGACTAAACGGCACCGGGCTGAACAAGATAGCCATCCTCGACCCCAATGCAACGATGACCGATCCGATCACTGGCAGGGCGGTCATGAATATCGTGTTATCAATTTTAGGGCCAACGCCCGATACCCAATACGTCAACAACGGGCATCCCGGGGCTGTTCATGAATGGTGCATCAATAGCGCCGTCGTTGATCCGGCGACGGATAGCATTCTCGCTAACAGCGAGGATGGCAATCTCTATCGCTGGAACTTGACTACCAACACGTTTACTCAAGCCGTAAGGCTCACTAGCGGCCTGGGGGAGGCCTATACGCCAACGCTTATCGGCCCCGATGGCACTGTGTACGCGATTAACAATGCCGTTCTATTTGCCATCGGCGCTCCTGCCGGTACAGCGGCGACAACGACATCCATGACTGACAACGGACCTAACCCATCAACTGTTGGCACGACGGTAAGTTTTTCCGTTACTGTAACCGGAACCAATCCAACGGGTTCAGTTAATTTAGAAGACGCCCAAAACGGCAATGCTGTTGTTGGTACAGCAGCTCTGAGTGCCGGCACGGTAGCCGTATACGCGTACAATCTCTCCGCCGGGCCACATCGAATCTTTGCCGTTTATGGCGGCGATTCCAACAATGTTGGAAGTCAGTCGAATCAGGTTTTCCAGGCGACAAATGCGCTCGGCTCGCTGAGTGTCGGTGTTGCCGTCAACAGCAACAACAGTTCTCTCTCGGGCGTGCAGCGTTCGATGGTGGACAGCGTCGTCTACACCTTCAACCAACAGGTGAATCTGGGAGCTGGCGCTGTCAATATTTCGGTTCACACGGGCCAAACGGGAACGCTGCCATCCCTAAGCTGGACTACAAGCGATGGCGGCTTCACGTGGGTCGTTACCTTCAGCGGCAGCGGTGTTGCGGGTAACTCAATTGCTAATGGCGTCTACGACATTACGCTGAACAATGCGGCTGTTTCGGCCGTTAGCGGCGGGGGATCGCTGGCGAGCAGCCGGACCGATACCTTTTTCCGGCTTTTTGGCGACCTCAATGGTGATGGGCGAGTGAATGGGTCCGATTCGTTGCAGTTCAACAGCACCTTCGGCTTGCGAAGCACGCAGAGCGGCTACCTGGCTGCTTTCGACTATAATGCCGACGGACGGGTGAACGGCGCCGATTCGCTGCAGTTCAGCGCCGATTTCGGTGTTCGCTACTCCGGTTTTACTAAAACAATTTGATACATATTTATCATCAACAAGAGAGTTACACTCATGAAGCATATAGTCTTTTGCGTGACGGTTATCTTGCTGGCAATTGCACCGAAGGATTCGTCGGGAGCGATTGTCTATAACTATGTCACCGATCAATCCAGTTACACGGGAGCTTCGACGGCCACGGTCAAAGTCTATTTGCAGGAGACGGTCAGCAACGGCGACTCGTCGTTGCTGGCGCAAACGTCGGGCCTGTATGTCTATGGCTTTTATGTGAATCAATCGGCTGGGCCGACTGCCGGGCAGAGCACGATTGCCAGCTATGCAACCTCGCCGACCTTCACCGGGAATTATGCGGCCGATTTAGGGCCTGGCCCGTCGGCCAATTCCTTTGAGGTCACCGCTACTGTTCCGAACGGTACGACAACGGGGCCAACCGGAACTGTCGTCTCGCCCGGAGTAAGACAGATCCTACTTGGCACGTTGACGGTGAACACTGCGGCGGCCGCCACCTTCACTCTGCAAAGCTTGTCGAATTCACCTGGCAATCTAGGCGGATCAGACGGCAATACTGCTACACTGCCAGCTTCAGGTTCCTACGATCTCGACGTAACCGACAATGGCGGTAAATCGGGTGCAGCGGGCGTCCAAACTTACACGGGTGGCGATAGCTCAAGCTACACTTTTACCGTCGCCGCCGTCCCCGAGCCCCGCCCCATGCTGCTCACCGGCCTTGCTGCCGCCGTAGGCTTAGGCGTTTGGGTCAGGCGGCGAAGAGTAGGTATCGCTTCGGCAAGCGCCTGTTGATTGGATAGGGTGGAACAAATGCGCAGATGGCGATTAGACAACGAAGAAGTCTAATGAAATTCTCTCTTGCCTAAATCGGCGAAATGCGTTCCAATCCGAGCCCGGCTTTGTTTGCGCTAGGTCTGCGCGGGCGCCGGGAGTGGCATGGATACCACGATGCACGGCATGGATATGGCCACAACTCTATTTCCGCAGCGCTCCGCGCCTGCCGCTCCCGATCTGCCGCCGGTGCGCGTCGAGGTGCGCAATGGCACGGCCCGGCCGACCGTATACGATCTTACCGGCGAAGAATTCCTCATCGGCAGCGTGCCGGGCTGCGACTTGCGCTTACCGGGAACGAATCTACCTCCTGTCGTTTGCCTGATTGCACGAGCGCACGACGGTGTTCGGCTCCGCAAATTAGCGCCAACTCTGCCCGTTCTCGTCAACGGCCAGCCAATCTCCCAGACGGCCCCCACCAATCTGACGCACGGCGATTGCATCTCGATCGGCGCCGTGGACATTCAGGTCGCCATCGAATTCTCACTGGCAAATGCACCTATCGAATTCCCAAGCCGAGCCGATGACCGCGTCTCCGACATTGTTCGTCGAGAGAACGATCTGCGCGAGCGCGAACGGCAAATGGAAGAGCAGACGCGCGAGCTCGAATCCGATCGCATCATCTGGTATCGACGCCGCGATGAGATGGAACAGGAAGTCGCCCAGGCCCGCCAAGCTGCGTCGCGATTCGAACGATCGGACAGCGACTTATCCGCGCGAGAGAGCCGGTTGCTTGCCCGCGAAGACGAACAGCTTCGACGGCTCGGCGAGCTTCAACGGCAGCAGGATGAACTGCTTCGGCTGCGCGACGATGCGCTCAATGCTCGCCGGGAAGCCGAGCAGGGTCTTGCGGAAAAACGCGATGAGCTGCTGAAGCTGCAAGACACGATCCGCGAGTCACTGGAAAGCATCCGCAAGCGCGAAGACAATCTCGAAGCCGACTTGCTTGCCCGCCGCCTTGCGTTCGACGAAGAGCTTCGGCAAAAGCGCGAACTGGCCGAGCAAGAGTTACGCCGATGGCACGACAAAGGCGCCAGCGGCCTTACGCACCTTCGCGAACAGGTTGAAGCAGAAGTAATAGCCAAGCAGAAGCAGCGAGCGGAGGAACTTGATCGCTTCCAACTGAGTCTGCGTGAAGCGGCCGTGCAATTGCGCGAACGCAAGCAGGAACTCGACGAGCAAATCAGCCAGTACGATCCCCAACGGCGCGAGTTGCTCGATATCGAACAACAGCTGACAAGGCAGCGTGAAGATCTCGAGTTGCAAGCGGCGGAGCTCGAACGCGAACGCCAAACCTTGGCGTTTGAACGGCAGGCAGGTCACGAGCCGCTCGTGCAAAAAGAGAACGATCTTGCCCTGTTGGAAAGCGAGATCGAACAACGACGCCGGCAATTCGAATCCGACGCCGAGATGGTCGAGCAGGGCAAGACTCAATACCAGAGCGACCTTATTCGGCTCGATCGCTGGCAGGTAAACCTCGACGAGCGCGAACGGCAACTGCAGGCTCGAGCCGGCGAGATCGATCAACGCTTTGAACGCTTTCGGCAGGATGCTCAGGAGCTCGAAGAGCAGGTATTGCAGATCGATGCCCGCGAAGAAGCGATCAATGCGGAAGAACGCCGGCTGGCGAAAATTCGCGACGACGTCGAACAGCGCGAAAGCAAGCTGAATGAACGTCTGGCGCAGACCGAAGGCCAACAGGCTATGCTCGCCGCGCTGCGCACGCGCCTGGAGCATATGCGCGAAGAGCAGCGTACGGAAGCCGCGCGCATTGCCGACGAACGCGCTCGCCTCGACGATCACCAATCCGAATCACGCGAACGGCTGCTCGATGCTGAACGGCTGCGCGAACAATTGGCCGGCGAACAGCTCGGCCAAAGCGAAGCCGAGCGCATGTTCCGCGAGCGCTCGGAACTTTTGCAGCAGGCCGTGCTCCGATTGCGCGACTTGCAAAAACAACTTAGCGAAGAAGACGAACGCCTGCGCGGCATGGGCGCAGAAATAGAAGCCACCACGCTGGCACTGGCCGAACGCGAAGCAGTTCTCAAGGCGAAAACCGAACAACTGGTCGAACAACAGCACCGGCTCGACCTTGATCGACTCGCCTTAAAACAGCGCGAAGAAAACATCTTCCTAACGGAAGGAACGCGCGAATCGCTTCAGGATCAGCTCCGAGCGCGGGCCGAGGAACTAATCAATCGTGGCCAAGAGCTCGATGCACCGAGCTGCGGAGTTACAGGAACAAAAAACGTTGCTCGAACGTCTGCACACCGATGCAGCGGGGCAGCAACAGCAAGGCGAAGCCCAGGCGCTCGAGTTGGCCAAACGCGATGAAGAACTACGCCTGCAACGCGAGAAACTGCGCGATGCGGAACAAGCCGTGGCCGACCGCCGCCAGCAGTTCGAAGAAGCTCAGGCGATCTGGGAGCAGAAGCAGCGCGAGGCGGATGCCAGTGCCGCCTTGGCGCGGCAAGAGATCGAAGAATTGAAGCTGGCTCTCTCCCGGCAGGCCGCTGACCTGTTCAAGCAAGTTCCCGATATGGAAACTCGGGCGCATGCCGCCCTCGAGCGCACTTCGCAGGCTCGTGATTCCTTGCGCGGCCAGCTTACCGAATTACACGCCTACGCCAAACAGAGCCAGGACGATCTCGAAAAGGTGCGCATCCAGGTGCAGGACGAGATCGAACGGCTCCGGCAGCAGGAAGGCGCGCTTGGCCGGGCCCGCTCGGAGCATCGCCATGCGGTCGCCTCGTTCCGCCAACAGTTAGTTGAATGGCAATCGCGCTTCTCCGAAATGAAACAGGTCCTCAGCCAGGGCGAAACGCGCGTCGAGCGCCGCGAAAAACTGATTGAAGCAACGTCGCAGCAACTGGCCCAACAATCGAAAGAACTGGGCATCAAGGAACGCGAAGTCGCCGAGCGCCGGGGCGAGATGGAAGGCCATCTGAACGACATGCGCGAATGGTATCGCAAGAAATTGCGCGACCTCGTGGCATCGAAAGAACAACGCTCAAATGCTGATGGCCAGGAAGCCGAACCCGCCATCATCAAGCTGCAGGAAGGCAACGGCGTCCAAACGAATTCCAATTCGCACGATGACGACCGCCCGCAGATCATCCTGTCGATGCAGGACGATCTCGACCCGGCCGACCGCAAACTCGGCGAGCTCCTGCGCTCGTTGGACCTGGTGGACGCCGACACGCTGCTCGCACTCTGGAGCGAAGCCCGACGGCAGCATCGCCCGCTGCGAAACGTTCTATTAGCCAGCGGCAATCTCAACGTCTACCAGTTAGCTTTCATCGAAACCGGCAATCTGAGCGGTCTGGTGCTGGGCCGATTCCGCGTGGTCGATCGCCTCAATCGTGATAACCAGCACGAGACCATTTATCGGGTCTTCGATCCGCAAAGCGCTGATGGCGCCGACCGAGGCCTCTGCCTGTTGCGCCATCTTACTGAAGCGGAAATGCAGGATGCTGTACGGCCAGACGAATACCGCCAGCGCTTCGGCGCTGCCCGCGATCTGGCCCATCCGAACCTGGCGGCCACGCGCGAAGTGCTTGAGATCAACGGTCGGCCCGCCGTCGTTCAAGAATGGCTGCGCGGCCTGCCTGGCAGCGAGTTCCCCGCGCCGGCAGGTGTTCCAGGAGTCTGGTATCGCTTGCTCTCGCAGGCAGCGCTCGGCCTGCACACCGCTCATCAAGCGGGCCTGGTTCATGGTCGTCTAACGGCCAGCAGCCTTTTGCTTACGAACGAAGGGATGCTCAAGATCGTCGGCCTGGGCGAGCCGCCTTGGCTTCATTCAACACATGCCGCCGAGCCCTCTGTTGAAGATGATCTGCGCGCCCTGGGCCAAATCGTCCTCGGTTGGTCGCAACTGATGCCGAAACGCAAAGGCAAGAAGAGCCTGCCGGAAAGCCTCCTCGGGGTTCTACGCGGCTTAGGCGCCGAGATCGGCGATGGACCTCCAACGGCGCTCTACCCAACCAGCGCGGCCTTGCTCGAAGACTTGGACCAGGTCAATCGGGACGTGCCCGCCGACGTCACCGCCTGGGAAAAACTCCTGGAACACGCCGCCGAAAACGCCACGGAAGGGCCCCTGCTGCGCCAGTCGGCTTAATAAGAAGCCGTTGGCCGTATTGTGGGAACAGGCCTCAGCAACTGGGCCATTTTCTGTCTTATCTTTTTGCCAGTATTTTTCCGCCTTAGCTTTCTCAATTTCCATCGCCTCGTTTGACGCTCCGCGTCGAACGTCTTGATCGACGCTCTGGGTCGATAACGCCACAAACCAGCATAGGCGCGCCCAAAATTGATTTCAGCATTTGCGGCTGCGCCACGGTTCCTACTACAGCGACTAAGCATCTCATTGCCAGAAAAACTATTTTAAACAAATTGCATTTTCACGAAATTTTGTTTCGTTTTTCCACGATTTTCTCGCAAAGTGCATTCCGGAAATATTTCCGGAAGGCACTTCAAAAAACTTTCACTGGGCCTCAACCGTTAAACCCTCGTTACTAGGCTCTGCCTAGTAACGGGTCGTCGAGGCTCTGCCTCGACGATCACAATTGGAAGGCCATCTTTCCAACTGAAAGAACGCCTTTTATTCTTCGAACCCGCGAGGCAGAGCCTCGACGACCCGTTACTAGGCAGAGCCTGGTAACGAGGTAGTTTCGTTTTCCCACGATTTCCTCGCAAAGTGCCTTGTGGAAATATTTCCGGAATATTAACCGATAGCGTTTTTCTAAGCCGTGGGGACAGGCCTCCCGGCCTGTCTGTCTTGTACTCTCTGCGCATCGAAGTACTTCAGCGCGCAGCGGCATCCGCGAGGCAGAGCCTCGACGACCCGTTACGCGGCAGAGCCGCGTAACGAGAGAAAATGTACTCTTCACGCTCCGCGTGAAGAGATCTCCACGCGGAGCGTGAAGAGTACACTCGATAAGTCTACATACCAGCTTAGGCGCGCTCAAAATGGAACTCACCGATTACGGTAGCGCAGAGCCGTTTCATTACCAACTTGGGCGAGCCGAATTGTGTGAGCAATCGGTTTCAGTGAATTAACCTGGCGGCTTACGCTGCTCGTCTTGCCGCGCAAAAACCAGCAACCCCTAAAAACGAAAAATGGGGACATCATGTCCCCGTGTCTGCTCAGCCATCCGTGATCGTCACGTTGCTCCTAATCGACTTTGAGAAGTGAAAAGATCAGGCTGGGAACGACCGGTTCGCCCTTTGGTTTGGAAGCGATGAGGCCGACGCCCGAGCCTGTGGCCGAGTGGTAGAGTTGTAATTTGTCGCCGGCTTTGACTTCGCCAACACCCTGACAGACAAGGACGGCCGTGTATTTGCCGGTAATGCTCTGTTCGGTGTTGGAGTTGTCAACATCTTTGCCCTGTTGGCGTAGCCAAAGGCGCGAAGAGCCTTTGCCGTTGCCGTCGGCCGCGCCGACTTGGGCCGCGGCGATCACGAAGTAGAAGCCTGCCTTTTTCACTGTCACCGCACCCTTGTTGTTCTCGACTTCCTTCGCCGCATCGACGGAATCGAGGGTAATCGCCTTCCCTTCGGCAGCGCCGGCTTGCGTCTCGCTGCTCGAAAGTTGTGCGTAGGCGCTATCGTCCACTTTGACGATCGACAGGATCATGCTCGGCACGGTCGGCTCCCCTTTGGGAGTTGAAGCAACCATGCCGACGTCGGCGCCCGTGGCCGATTGCAGCAGTTCGATCCGGTCGCCTGCTTTGCACTCCATCACGCCCTGGCAGACCAACACGGCCGTGAAGTTGCCGTTGATCGTCTGCTCCGTATTGGAGTTATCGACGTCTTTGCCATTCTGTCGCACCCAAAGACGGCTTGCCCCTTTGCCGGCGCCGCTGGCCGTGCCGCCGACCTGGCCGGCCGCCATCACAAAGTAAGTGCCTGCTTTTCGGATGGTGATGACGCCCTTGTTGTTTTCGATCTCTTTGGCGGAGTCGGTCTGGTTCAGGGTAACCAACTTCCCTTCAGCAACGCCTGGTTGCGTTTCGGTGCTCGACAACTGTGCGTACGAGCCATCGTCTACTTTGAAGGCCGAGAAAATCAGGCTTGGCACCACGGGCTCACCCTTTGGTTTGGTGGCAATCAGGCCAAGGCTTTCGCCTCCCTTGCTGACTGAAAAAGCGAGTTCGATCTTGTCGCCCGCTTTGACTTCCGCAACTCCCTGGCAGACCAACACGGCGGTGAATGTGCCGTCGATCGTCTGTTCGGTGTTGGAGTTGTCGACGTCTTTGCCGTTCTGCTTCATCCAAAGCCTTACAGTGCCGGAACCTTTGCCGTTTTCGCTGCCGACTTGAGCGGCGGCCATTACGAAGTAAACGCCGGCTTCTTTGAAGGTGATCGCGCCTTTGTTGTTGGAGATGCCTTTCAGCGCATCGTCGGAATTGAGAGTGATCGTCTTCGGCGTCGTGTCGCCCAGTTGGCTATCCGTGCTGGAAAGTTGCGCGTACGCGCCTGCCCATGCCGGCGCGACCGTTAGGACGGCGGCTATAAGCGCAATGATTCCTGAGAACAGAATTTTCTTCACAGTTACTCCTTTTCGGACGCGTATGCGGACGTAGGGCACTATCGGAAACAATCCGACGCCTTCTTCCGCACTCGGTAGAGATAACCGTTCCTGGAGAGGTCAGGCATTGAAGCTGTCGGCCTGCCGGCGATAAGCCGGCAAACAGAAATCGGCCTGTTGTCAACATCCCGGCAGCATGGGTGATGCGTTTGCCTGGGATGACCATCAATCGATTTGAAGCAGACGTAAGGAGTGTATAAAGGGGACAGGGTGATGGAAAGGGGGGCGGGGGGAAATTTGGTGGTGCGGGCAGTTGCTAGGAAGGTGGAATTCGCGGGAGAATGCTGACGGGATAGAATGCTAGACAGGCCTCCGGCAAATTCGCGTGGCTAATTTGCAAATGCGGACTTTCGTATTACGAGCGACGTCGAGTACACTCCTTGAGAGAAGTTGAAAAGAGAACAAATATGATAGCCCCAACAGTTTCAGAAACGCCAGTGCTTCCCAATATGCCGCAGCCGATTGCAAACACGCAGCAACGGTTCGATCAATTAGCTACGGCGTGGATATCGGAAACGGCGCATTTTTCTACCACCCGCAGGAAGACTGATAATTTAGCCTTTCAAGAAATTGTGCGGCTCGGGAGTGATGCGATTCCGTGTTTGCTACGAGCGATCGCGACCAGGCCTTTGGGACATTGGTATCTGGCCCTAGATGCCATCTTGGGATTCAGTGCCGCAGCACCCGATGAAATGGCTGATATTGAACGAAGAGAACAAGCTTGGCTTCGATGGGGCAAAGAAAACAGTACTTACCACCGAACTCATTCGTGTTAGGCGTCTCTAGGACGGCAAAAATGAGAAGAAGAACAAGTCCCGCAGATGCGATTCAGACCGGCGGAGTTTCTCGGCCCATCATGCGCATGGCGGCAAGGGATCGGGTGCTGCCTGATGAAAATCGATACGTCATTCGTGTTCCAAACGCGACGCCGAGCTTGGTCGAACGATATGCCTTCGATTCGAAAGCTTCTGTTCTTGCCAAAGTTCGGTTCAACCGTTTAATTGACATGTTTTTTAGCGTGACAGCATTTTCCATTGGGAGCCGTGTTGATTCGACAATGCCGGAAGGCACACAATTTCAAACAGATGAAGTCTACCTTGCTGTTACAGGAACGGGGCAAGAGTTTGTTGTTCCCGTTCAGGCTTGCGGCCGCGGCAAGCACCTGAGCCTGGACCGGACTCGCGAGATGTTTCGTTTCTGCCGCTTGTCGTTTCCGGAACTCACACCTCGACCCGTTGGCATCACCGTTAGGCAAGTGAACAGCGCCGAAGTAATTGCGATTATCGAATTGGTCGAGGAAGTTGGCGAGATCAAGGTATTCAATGAAAAGCACTATCGGCTGGTAACCGGTGGAGAATAAAGTGCTAGTTCCTTTAGGTGCCATTGATCAAGGGTGAAAATAAATGTCCGAGAGTAACCAACATCGGATCGACGCGTCTCCGACCAAAAACTTCTTCATTTCAATGCTCGTCCGCGACGTACAGCTTATCGATGCTATCCCCGAACTTATCGATAATTGCTGTGATGGGGCTCGCCGAGCTCGCGGAGGTTTGAGAAGTCGCTACGATGGCTTATGGGTAAACCTCGATTTCTCACACGAGAGTTTCAGAATCCAGGACAACTGTGGCGGAATCACCATTGAAACGGCCAACGAGAGGCTTTCCGATTTGGCAGGCGGGCCGAAACGCCAACGATACCCTATTCAATCGGCGAATTCGGGGTGGGGATGAAGCGCACGATCTTCAAAATGGGAAATCGATTTCGGATTATATCGAGCACGAACAATTCCAACTTCGTGATCGACGTTGATGCTGCCGCCTGGACGAGAAAGAAAGAATGGGAATTCACGTTCCGAAGCGTCAATGATACGGCTCAACCCGATGCCGCCGGTGGATACGGCACTGAGATTTATGTCACCGAACTGCACGAAGAAGTCATGCGTGCGTTTTCATCAGCAGCTTTCAGCGACCAGTTGATCGAGAAGCTGGAAACAAACCATCAACAACAGCTCGAACACGGCCTCGAAATCAAAGTCAATGGACGTCCTCTTCAGTTTCGGCCAGTTGAGTTACGACAATCGGAACGGCTCAAATCGGGGAGACAAGAGTTCGTGCTTGAGGGGCATCAACCAAAATTCGCTGTGCGTTTGTTCGCAGGGATAGGCGAATCTAATCCGGCGGCAGCCGGCTGGTATGTTTTCTGCAACGAAAGGCTCATACTTAGAGCTGATCAGACAAAGGAAACCGGTTGGGGCGAGACCAAGAACATAAAAATACCTAAATACCACAATCAATTTGCAGAGTTTCGTGGTTACGCTTACTTTGAATGTGAGGGCGCCAGTGCGCTGCCGTGGAACACGACTAAAACAGGGCTCGATGGTGGATCGTCAAATTACGCGCAAATTCGTCCCTATATGATCAGCCTCATGCGAACAGTCATCGACTTCCTAAACAAGAAGGACAAAGAAAAGGACGAACCAGATCGTGAACTTCATGAAGCCGTCGAAATGGCAGGGTTTCTACCGATTGATGCGATTCCGGTACGTGAAGGGTTTGGGTATCTGGCGCTTAAATAGTCGTTCTTCCAAAAAATCAAGGCGACTTGATTTATACGTTCCGGTACCGCGCGGATATGCCAGAGGCAATCACGAAGACGGCACCCACGGAGAAGGAATGGGTGATCATGGCGGCCGGGCGGGCTCGCAACCGGATGAAGCTGAGAAAGATTAGTAGAATCGTGCCACGCGATGCTCAATCAGCCATCAAGATTCCCGATGCGACGCCGGAAATCATTGCACACTATGCCCTCGGCGATGAACAAGCACTGCTCGCCAAAGTGCGCTACAATCGCCTAATCGACATTTTCTTGCGTATTACTGCGCATTCGCTTCAGAATCACCTGCGAACGACCGTTGCCGGTGGGCAAATCGAGATCGATGAAATTTATGTTGGAGTCGGAAATACAGGGCGGCAGTACATCATTCCGGTTCAAGCCAAGGGCGGCAACGATCAGATTGGAGTCGTGCAAATCGAACAGGACTTGGCCTTGTGCATCAAAGCCTTTCCGGCTTTGACTCCTAGGCTGGTTGCCGTGCAGTTCAAGAAGTCGGAAGGGATCGAAACCATCGTCATGTTCGAACTCGTGTTCGAAGATGAAGAAATTAAAGTACTCGACGAAAGGCACTATCGGCTCGTGCCGGCCAATGAAATATCCGCTGAAGATCTCAACCGGATGGCGACACTGCCGGTTTGAGCGCGGGAGTTGCGAACGGTTCCTGAACAAGTTCCGTTAGCGACGGCTTGTACGGCTATGCAAGCGGCGTCGGTAAAGCCCTATTACACAAAGCCAACTTTTACCCATACGACTATGCAAGTACAATAAAACCCATTACGGAGGCCAAACCAATGACCGAATGGCGCCAATATTTGACGAGTGATCCGCAAGTTTGTCACCGGCAACTTTGTGCCAGGGGAACGCGGGTGTTCGTCACGAATATTCTCGATAGTTTGGCCGAGGGAACTGAGCGGGCGGAAATCCTGGCTAGCTATCCTTCGCTACGGCCCGAACATATTGACGCCGCCGTTTCGTATGCAGCGGAGCTGGCCCGAGAGGAAAGCTTGTTGCCATTGGCGGGATTTTGAAGTTTAAGATCGACGAAAACCTTCCTAGATGTCTGGTTCATAAGTCCCTCGGCAGTGATTTGTAGCCGCATTCGCCAGAATGCGGGCTGGACAACCCGCATTCTGGCGAATGCGGCTACGTTCAACTGCCTGGTGATTTAAGAAATGGCGATCTAGCGAGATTGCCGACGACCTGCGTGCAATCGGTGATAATAAACTTGGTGCATCTCCGCACAAGTTAGCCTGTTTAACCTTGGGAATAGAATTATTTAAGCAAGGCTACGAAACCAGCTTGTTCGAAATGATGATCTCCAGTGAGTGCTTCACTTATTCCATCGCGCTGCATCACAACAAAGGAGATGCAATCGGTCAACGACCATTCCTTATCGGGCCGCGAACGATAGAGAGCGATGCCTTCCTCATGCACGGTTGTCGAGAGGGGTTCGATGCGGACGGCTGAGTTAGTCAGTAATCCTTGTCGCGTCGTTTGGAACATGTTCCGTTTCGATGTCGCTGCGAGCGCGTCGGCCAGCTCCAGCAGAACCCATTCAGTCGTTACCAAGTAACGGACTTGTTTGGCAGACGCAACCGCCTTGCCGTGCGAAAAATCCCGGGAATTAAGCAAAGCTAGGAAATAGAAGGTGTCGGCGAACTTTTTATTCATGTGGACTCCGTTCGCCGCGCTTTGACGCCCCGTGCAAATAATGATCGTGATTGCTGGCCATGTCGGCCGGCCATTCGTCAACAGTACCTGCAATGCTCAGCAAAAAATCGCTAAGCGACGTCTCGCTGTCAGCCGATGTGACATTAGGAACGAGGACTTTCACTTTCGTCCCTTCGGGCAACCGATTTCCAGCATCCAGGACGATAGAGCCATTTGATATGGTGCCTTCAAGTTCCATGATCGTGCTCTCCACAAGCGAGCGAATTTACCTCACAATGATTATACACGGCTATCAGAAGTTAGACATATCGTCGTTCTGGATAAAGGCTGCTATTACAAATTGCTGGCCAACAAACCTCAATACAGTTCAATAATATGTTCGCCGCCGTGGGCGGGGTTGCCGATGAGTTGGTGTCGGGTGGGATCGACGACGAAGTCGAGCAGTTCGAGCGGTATTTGGCCGATGAGGACGGGGATATCATCGGGAACCTCGACCATGTCGCAAGTGCATTCGCGACCTTGAATGGTAAGCCGAACGGCGCCAAAGATTTGCAAGGTGACAGGGCCGTTGCTGGTTCGCGCCTGGCGATCGCGAAAACGCGTCAGGCCTATTTGGTTAACCAGGCGTTTCGGCAAAGAAAGCGTCGAAGCTCTAGTATCGACGAGCGCGTCGGAGACATCAATGCCCCGAACGTCCGTCGCTTGCCGGATCCCCGTACTCGCTTCGTGCAAGTCGTAGACGTTTTCGATGCGCGCTTGCACCAGGACCTTGCCCATTGCTGGCATTCCTTGAGAAAAGTCTAAGCCGCCGCGAGTGCCGGCAGCGGGTAGAGATAAGCGCCTTCGATGCTGACATTGCCCAGCGTTGGGCCGCTCCAATGAATGGGGCGCGATTTTTTGCCGGTGTGGGCGGCATGGATCGCGAGCACTTCCTTGGCAATAGGATTGCCTGGTCCAAGCAGCTTCACGGTAAAGGGATCAATCCAATTGAGTTCCATCTGCATGGTTAGCGTATAAAGTTGTCCGTATGGCTTGTTGTTGCTTTCAGTAACCGGCGAGACGATGTAATATCGCCACTTCCCGTCTTCGGTTTTTTTCAACCAGAAAGCGGCGGTGACATCAAAGCCGTGTTGCAGCAATTGGTCAATGATCTTTTTACCTTCATCGGTCAAATCACTTACCAGCGTAGTCGTATCCACGGAAGCACTCCATGTAAGTTGTCCGTAATGGCCGCGTAAAGCTCTTCGGCCTCGGTTTGCGTCTTCTGCTCGTACCGGCTCGTCTCTCGCCAGTCGTTTGCCACACCCCAATTTTCCCTGAAATCGAGGCTCAAGATCAAAGCCGCATTCAGTGCCGACTTGATGTCCGCAGAGCGCACTAACTTCTCCAGATCGTGGGTGTAGCACTCCTCGACGAACTTTCGTTCGCGGGGGAAATCGTCCTGGTTCGTCAGCTTGGCGACGCACGCCTTCAATGCACATGCGACCGCAAAGCCGGTAAGGTAATAGGCTCCCGACCATCGGCCGCCGGCAAGCAGACTGGCCGCATCGGCTATTCGATCCTCAGCGAGTTGTCGCAATTCAAGCCGAGTCACGTTGCATTCCTCGCGGCCTGTTCGCTATTTGAAGCTATTCTAAGCGGTCAAAGCTTTATGCGCCAAGTTTAGAGAAGTGCCTTATTACTGGCCAAAATACGCTCGATCGCGTTCCTCGTAGCCGCTGTAGCCGAGGAGATCGTAGAGTTGCGCCCGCGTCAGCATGTTGGGCACCGAGGCTTTTTGACTGCCGTTTTGCAGCAAGTCTTTAAGTGTTTGCTGCGCTGCTTGCATCGCGCTACGAAAAGCCGTTAGTGGGAAAAGGACCATGCAATAGCCAAGCTTTTCGAGCGTGACGACATCGAGACTGGGGCTTTTGCCGAACTCGGTCATGTTCGCGAGCAACGGCGCTTGCACCAACTTGGCGAAGCGCTGGAACTCGTCGATTGTTTCGAGTGCCTCGGGAAAGATCGCATCGGCGCCGGCGGCGAGATAGAGATTGGCTCGTTTAATGGCATCGTCAAAACCGTTGACACCGCGAGCGTCGGTGCGGGCCATGATCACGAAATCGGGATCCTTTCGAGCAGCCACGGCGGCGCGAATCTTCGCCGCCATCACGGCCGGCTCGACGAGCGCTTTGCCGGAAAGATGGCCGCAGCGCTTGGGCAGCTGCTGATCTTCGAGATGGATCCCCGCTGCACCGGCCTGTTCGAACAGGCGGACGGTGCGCTCGACGTTCGAGCGCTTCGCCGAAGCCGGTGTCCGCATCGCATAAAAGAGGCAGTTTTGTCGCGGAACTGATGCGCTGGGCTTCCAGCGTGAACTCCGTCAGCGTCAATAGACCAACGTCGGGAACGCCATTTCCTGCGGAAAGAGCGCCGCCGGAAAGATAAACGGCCGTGAAGCCGATCTCTTCCGCCATCTTGGCGCTGAGCGCATTAAATACACCAGGTATGGCGATGGTTTTGCTCTTCCAAGCAAGCCGTAAGCGGGCGCCCGGCGGGAGGATGTTTTTGTCGTTCATGAGTCAGCTCAATTCAAATTCGGTACGAAGTTCGGTAGTACAATACTGCATGAAAGCCGGGTTAACCGAGCGGATCGGCGTAGTTGGCGCTACAGCGGTCTCAGGCGGCTTTCAGCAACTTTCCCCACCAGAAAAAAAATATGCTTGCCGGGCGAACCAAAGGCCGATAAGAAGAGTCTTACGAGACAAGAGAAGAAAATTCGACGAAGGGTTGACACCTTTGTCGGAGCTTTTATAATTCCAACTGACTGCAACCCTCTGTCCCAAGAATGCCAATGATTATTCAACGCGAGATTACCACCAGATAAGCTCTCTCGACATATCCTGTCGCAGGGAGCCAAACCGACCGGTTTGGCTTTTTTATTTGGTGAATGTGATCTACGGAATGATCGGGACGGATAAGGGGCGTATAGCTCAGTTGGCTAGAGCGCAGCTCTGATAAAGCTGAGGTCCTTGGTTCAAGTCCAAGTACGCCCACTCGAAATAGTCAAAGCCGCCGGGCGGCCTGTGATCTTTGAAAACATAAGTAACCAAGCAACTGGGGATGTAGCTCAGCTGGGAGAGCACCTGCTTTGCAAGCAGGGGGTCAGGGGTTCGATCCCCCTCATCTCCACGACTCAAATAGAGGTAGACGTAGTCCCTGCCAATGAAGATGGAATGAAGCCGAAATAAAAATTCGACAAAATTTCACGACGCGGGTTGACGGCGGCTTGCTTGGTTACTAAGATACTCATTACCGATCTAAGTGTAAGTCCTACAACGACTTGCAGCGAGATTGGTATGATAAATTCCGGGGCGTAATGGCCTCGGGGATGGCATGGCGAAAAACCATGCGTTCCTTTGCTCTTTGACAATTCGGTTAGGTAAGAAGTTGCATCCAAATGACGACTTATCTGTTGAACCGTTCACGGTTTAGCAGTTGAGTTGATTTTGATTACACGAGCCTTAGAAGAAGAGAACTGTACGTTACAAGACTCGACCAAATATGCGGGTCGAGGATTAGTAAGGCGCCTTTCCTCTCTGGCAAGGTAGAAATACCGACCGAGGGTGGGAAAAGTGTGGCCAAGCTAGTAAGGGCGTGTGGGGGATGTCTTGGCACCAGAAGGCATAAGGGCGCGGAAGACTGCGATAATTCCGGAGGAGCTGTCAAACGAGTATTGATTCCGGAGTGCCCGAGCTAACGCAGGGAACTGAAACATCTCAGTACCTGTAGGAAAAGAAAGCAAAAGCGACTCCCTCAGTAGCGGCGAGCGAAGGGGGACCAGCCTAAACCAAGGAAGCATGCTTCCTTGGGGTTGTAGGACCGCATTTAGGATTCCAATTATCTTAGTCGAACGCCTCGGAATAGGCGACCACAGAAGGTGAAAGTCCTGTAGACGACAAGAGAAAGGACCGAGCGGTATCCTGAGTAGGACCATGCACGTGAAACGTGGTCTGAATCCGCGGGGACCATCCCGCAAGGCTAAGTACTCCCTGGTGACCGATAGCGAACCAAGTAGCGCGAGCGAAAGATGAAAAGAACCCCGACAAGGGGAGAGAAAAGAATCTGAAACCACATGCCTACAAGCGGTCGGAGGGCTATGACGCGTAAGCGTAATGCCTGACGGCGTGCCTTTTGCATAATGATCCGGCGACTTACCGTAACTGGCAAGATTAAGGGCCTCTGGCCTGAAGTCGTAGCGAAAGCGAGTCTGAAATGGGCGCCAAGTCAGGTGCGGTAGACGCGAAACCACGTGATCTACGCATGGCCAGGATGAAGTTGAGGTAATACTCAATGGAAGACCGAACTCACTAGTGTTGAAAAACTAGGGGATGAGCTGTGTGGAGGATTGAAAGTATCATCAAACGTGGAGATAGCTCGTTCTCTCCGAAATAACTTTAGGGTTAGCGTTCGAATAGTTGGCGTCGGGGGTAGAGCGACTGAATTCGAATGGGGGCCTACCCGGCTACCCATCGAAACCAAACTCCGAATACCGACGTACCAAGTTTGGGCAGCTAGACTGCGAGGGATAAGCTTCGTAGTCGAGAGGGGAACAACCCAGACCGCCTGCTAAGGTCCCTAAATCTTGCTCAGTGCGAAAGGAAGTTGAGTTCCTAGGACAGCCAGGATGTTGGCTTAGAAGCAGCCACCATTTAAAAAGTGCGTAATAGCTTACTGGTCGAGGGACTCTGCGCCGATAATGAACGGGACTAAGCATGATACCGAAGCAGCGGATTGCGTAAGCAATGGTAGGAGAGCGTTGCCACAGCGGAGAAGCGGTACGGACAACGAACCGTGGAGCGGTGGCAAGTGAATATGCCGGAACGAGTAACGATAAAACGGGTGAGAATCCCGTTCGCCGTAAGCCTAAGGTTTCCTGGGGAAGGTAAATCCGCCCAGGGTTAGTCGGACCCTTAGACGAGGCCGAAAGGCGTAGTCGATGGACAGTAGGTTAATATTCCTACACCTTTTCTGGCGGTTGATGGCATCAGGACGTTGAACGGAATGGGTACGCCCGGTTAGAAATGGGCGATCCGCAAGGACGAGGACACATATGATTCCGAAGTCCCAGGAAGTTCAACCAAGAAAAGCCGATGTCGGACAAAAGAAAAGCCCGTACTAAAACTGACACAGGTAGGCGAGATGAATATTCTAAGGCGCTCGAGAGAATGCTCGTGAAGGAACTCTGCAAATTAACTCCGTAACTTCGGGATAAGGAGTGCCTTTTGGGGTGTTAAAGCCTCGGGAGGCCGCAGTGAAAGGGATCTAGCGACTGTTTATCAAAAACACAGGTCTGTGCGAACACGTAAGTGGAAGTATACAGACTGACGCCTGCCCGGTGCCGGTAAGTTAAGGAAGAGGGTTAGCCCCTTAAAAGGTGAAGCTCGCAACCGAAGCTCCGGTAAACGGCGGCCGTAACTATGAACCAAATCGTAGTTGTAAAATTTGGCTAAATGCTGGAACACCTGAGTATGCGGCAGTACTCGTCGGTTACCTGCCTTGGCTTCGGCTAAGTGTCAAACCGACAGTGACAATCTGTCCGCTGCAGGCAATCAGCAGGAAAGGCCAAGTGACAAGTGTTGACAGTCCAGGATATACCGGTTCCGATTGGGTACTACTTTGCCGGCTTCGTTGATGGCGAAGGCAGCTTTAATCTTAGTTTCCGTAAGAGGCTTGATTATAAGTTGCCTTGGAAGGTGTCCTTGTGTTTGAACGTTTCTCAAAAGGATCGTTCGATACTGGCTCTTCTCAAAGATCATCTTAAATGTGGTACAATACGCTACAAGTCAGATGATGTTTGGTTTTACGAGGTGAACAACCTCGTTGCCATACGCGATCATGTCATTCCATTTTTTGATCGATTCAACTTTCTTTCTTCCAAGAAAAAGCGAGACTTCAGCATCTTTAAACAGATGGCTGGTTTAATGACTCGCGGCGCCCATTTGAGCTTGGAAGGCATTAAAGAACTGTTGGATCTACGTCGAGAAATGAATGATGGCGGCAAGCAAAAGTACGACGAATTGACTATTCTGGCAGCATTTGCCACTTTGGAATCCTCAGAGACTATATGCCAAACTTCAGCCGATGAGGCTGAGGATGATATAGTCCGACCTGCCGGGCGACCGGTAGAGCCGAGCAGAAATGACTCGGCCCAACCTGATAAAGGTTGAGTAACAACGTGGACGGTCCTAAGGTAGCGAAGTTCCTTGTCGGGTAAGTTCCGACCTGCATGAATGGCGTAACGACTGGATCACTGTCTCCACGAGCTACTCGGTGAAACTGTAGTCGTCGTGAAGATGCGACGTACCCGCAGTTAGACGGAAAGACCCCGTGAACCTTAACTGTAGGATAGTATTGGGTTTAGACCCAACTTGCGTAGTGTAGCTGGGAGACTGTAAAGGGGGCGTCTCGGCGCCT
This sequence comes from uncultured Planctomycetota bacterium, assembly GCA_963718635.1. Lineage (GTDB taxonomy): Bacteria > Planctomycetota > Planctomycetia > Gemmatales > Gemmataceae > JAIOQJ01. The sequence continues at coordinate 3,456,391 of OY970367.1, forward strand.
CCGGAGTCGTCAATGAAACACCAGCCTGGTTGTGTTTGAATTCTAACTCGTGCAACACACACGTGGACAGTTCTATCTGGGCAGTTTGATTGGGGCGATCTCCTCCTAAAAGGTAACGGAGGAGTCCAAAGGTACCCTCAGCCCGGTTGGCAATCGGGCAGCGAGCGTAAAGGTAGAAGGGTGCTTGACTGCGAGCGCGATGGCGCGAGCAGGGACGAAAGTCGGGCTTAGTGATCCGGTGGTTCCGTATGGAAGGGCCATCGCTCAACAGATAAAAGGTACTCCGGGGATAACAGGCTTATCTCCTCTGAGCGTTCATAGCGGCGAGGAGGTTTGGCACCTTAACACATTGGGGTGCTATGGGAGTAATCCCGTACCAAAAATTCGGCTTATAACGGCGAACCCGTCAGCATTGGCTCATGCGAAATCATGAGTTCGTATGCCCGGCAACACCGTGGGAAGTCTTTCGAAGATTGCGGAATGCGGAATTGGGAATGCGGAATAAAATCCGTGGCCTCCGTTCATCGAAAGTACGAATTCGGCTTTAATTCCGAGTTCCGAAATCCGAATTCCGAATTTGAAATGACCCCGTAACGACTGACCCGAAAGGGAAGGCTTGGACTACGAAGTTCAGGCAACACGCCGACTCCTGTCATTAATAGTCAGATCATGGCCTCACGGCCTACAATCGACGACAGGATGAAGACATAGTCTACGCCACAAGAAACTGTGGAATTCAGTACGATGTCGGCTCATCGCATCCTGGGGGTGGAGAAGCTCCCAAGGGTTTGGCTGTTCGCCAATGAAAGCGGTACGTGAGCTGGGTTCAGACCGTCGTGAGACAGGTCGGTCCCTATCTGCTGCGGGCGCAGGATACTTGAGAGGCTTTCTCCCTAGTACGAGAGGATTGGGAGGGACGCACCGCTGGCGTGCCAGTTGTGACGCTAGTCGCACCGCTGGGTAACTACGTGCGGAATGGATAAACGCTGAAGGCATATAAGCGTGAAACTTCCCTCAAGACTAGGTATCCTTGCTTTGCTGAAGGCTCCCGGTAGATCACCGGGTATATAGGTCAGGTGTGTAAGGCCAGTAATGGCTTGAGCTAACTGATACTAACAGCCGAACGCTTGACCACACTTTTCTCTTCCTCGCTCGTGTGTTCTACGCAACTTCTTACCTTCCCGAATTGTTATCGATATTCAGGCGTCTCCCGGTGACTATACCTGTGTGGAAACTCCCGTTCCCATTCCGAACACGGCCGATAAGCACACAGGGCCGATGATAGTGCTTTCAGCGCGAAAGTAGGTCATTGCCGGGTCATTTAAAACCCTCCGAGCTTGCTCGGAGGGTTTTTTTGTTGTCGTCTTTCCATTTGCGTCATGCGTTCATCGCAGCCGATAGGGGAATGCTCCCAGCAGACCTTCGAGGCACTCAATTCGAATTGTTTTTGCGAGGCGTTCTTCAAGAATTTGGCTATGTCGTTGAATCCGTGGGAGGATCTGGGGACCAAGGCGCCGACTTGATTATCACCAAACACGGAAATCGAATTTTAATTCAAGCGAAAGGGTATGAGGGAGGGGTAGGCAATTTGGCGGTACAGCAAGCGTACACTGGTAAGACGGTTCATCGGTGTTCTCGGTGCATCGCAATTACGAACAGTCGGTTCACTGCAGGAGCAAAGGAAGCTGCGCAAGCCGTCCAGTGCCAGCTAATTGACGGGGAGCATATCCCTGCACTAATTCGGGGCGAAATATTGTAAAGGGTTCTCGGCCGTTTGCATTTCATCATGCATTATCGACCACTATTCGCTCGCTTAATTTGCTCCTCAAGTTCCTTGATCCGTGCTTGGAGCGTCATGCGAGCCTCTCGCTCTTTGGCCGCCGTTCGCTCCGCCTCCACTCGCGCTTGATCCATCTCCACCATCGATTCCTTGCGTTTGCCTTTTTTGTCGTAACAGACGAGCCGGCCTTCCTCGACGCCAAGCCAGAGATTGACTTCCGGCAGCCACACGCGGCCGTCTTCGTTGGCGGGCAACGAGAAGTAGCCGCCGATGTCGGGTGAGAGATGATAGTCGAGAAGCGTCAGGCTGCGCGAATCGTCGCGTTCCTGGGCGTCGGCGATTACATAATGGGGAACTTCCTGTTTGGCATATTCGCGCACTTTGTTCACGAGGTCGGTCGATCGCGTGGCGGGCGACGTGATTTCCACGATCAAGGCGGGCTTGGTCCTTTCCTTGACGACATTGAATGTCGACCGCCAGCGCTGTGAGCCGCGCACGTTGAAAATGACTGCGATGTCGGGCCCATGAGCGTACTTGCCCAGCCGATCCCAAGCGATCCGGCAGTCGCCGAGCACTTGGGCGTCTTTCGTCTTGGCGACCGCGACTTCCAAAACGCCATAAAGGTAAAAAGCATCCTGCCAGTGCGCTTGGCTCAATAAGCGGAAGTCCTCTTCTTGGGGGTGCAGCACGTCTTCCAACGTCAAGGGGACTTGCACTGTCTGCTCCCCGCCGTTCTTGCCCGCTTTCTTCACGTAACGCCATCCGTAAGCGAAGCGGTCTTTCCGATCGACCGGTTCGTTCAAGTCGCCTAGCGAGGCGAGCAGGCCCGACGACATTCCAATGCCATTCGCTGGAGTTGTTCGCATGAGAGCCATCATACCATTTCGCGTCGCAAAGCGGAAGCGGAGGCGTGCTCTCGCTAACGTTCGAGAATCGCCTGGATCATGCTTCGGGACCGTGTGAATTTCATCGATTCTTCGAGGAAGGCGTAGCGTTCAAGCAAACAGATGCGCATCTCGATTCCAACGAGGTGCAAAGGCTTAAACGTTTTCAATCTATTACATCGTCCGCCCGCCATCCACCGAAATCACCAGTACCGCCGTCAAACTCTGGCCTGCGGACGTACACGCTGACACAAGCCTCAAGCGCCAGTTTTGAAGTTGCGCGGTACCAGGCGGCTTGGAGGGTATTGAGAGCCCAAAGCGCAAGCAAGGGAAGGCGTTAGGAAAAAATGGGCCTTTCCTTGCTTGCGCTTTGGGCTCTCATTGACCCAATAAATTCGTCGTGATTCCGCTAGCGCACAACTTCAAAAAGCGCCAGCGAAGGGCAACGAAATTCTTCACGGGCACTTTATGCTCGTGGCTGTCTCTTGGTTTTGAGCCTGAAGAGCCCGAAGCGCAAGCAAGGGAAGGCGTTAGGAAAAAATGGGCCTTTCCTTGCTTGCGCTTCGGGCTCTCATTGACCCAATAAATTCGTCGTGATTCCGCTAGCGCGCAACTTCAAAAAGCGCCAGCGAAGGGCAACGAAATTCTTCACGGGCACTTTATGCTCGTGGCTGTCTCTTGGTTTTGAGCCTGAAAGGCTCATTCTGCCAGCCCAGGCCGGAGACCCGGCATGCCGGGTCGGAGGCCTGGGTTTATGGGTAGCCGTGTCTCATCGGCCCTGTAAGGACCGTTCATCGGCGACCTCTCGGTAAAACGGATTTTGTCCGCTCAGAATTCTCGAAAATCATCACATTGGACGAAGGGATTGCAAGTGTTTCAGCATGAACGGCCCTTACAGGGCCGAGTCAGCTGATACAGTGCACCCAGGCCTTCGTCCCTTTCAGGGACTACGGCCTGGGCTGGCAGAATGAGCCTTTCAGGCTCGAACGCAAAAAACTACCTGATTTTTGTGTAAGCGACGAGGGTTCATCGGGGCCGCCTTTCGGCCCTCACAGTCAATTGAGTGAACAATATTTCCGCGATGAAGAAGCCGTTCACAAACTCGTAAGCCGAAGCATTTAGCCCCCGGTGAATACACCGGGGGCGGTGCGCTTGCCCTCGTGTATTCACGGGGCCGTCGCTGCCTCTCGTGTATTTACGGGGCGGTGCGCTTGCCCCCGTGTATTCACGGCGCCGTGCGCTGCCTCTTGTATTCACGCGGCCGGGCGCTGCCCCCGGTGTATTCACGGGGGGCTAAATGGTTGCATAGACTAATCACCCGCTCCTTGAAATCCCGCTTATTACCTTGCCATTGGCATCCCTTTCGACTCAAATAAGCTGGTCAGGTTCCAAACCGTTCAGAGTGGTGCCCATGAATAGCGCTGATTCCCCATCGCCGCGCGTCGATCCCGTTCGGACGGGGGGTTCTCACGCCGGGCCGGATCGTTCCACGCATTCCGAAGCGGAGATGCCGACCTGCGCACCGACGAGGTGTCCGAGGCGTCGGTCGTTTCCGACGTCAAAGTCGGTATGCAGTTGGCCGGCTATCGCTTGACGAAAAAGCTGGGCGAAGGGGGAATGGGCCTTGTGTTTGAGGCCGAGGATCCAAGGCTTAAGCGCCGGGTGGCCATGAAGGTGATGAAGCCCGAAGTGGCGCTTAAAGAAACGCATCGCCTGCGCTTCCTGCGCGAAGCCCAAGCCGCCGCGGCTGTAGAGCACGATCATATCGTTCCCATTCTTCAAGTCGGCGAAGAGTCCGGCATTCCATTCATTGTCATGCCGTTTTTGAAGGGCGAGCCGCTCGACGTTCGACTGAAACGGGGTCGGCTCGATGTTTCCGAAATCATTACCATCGGGCTGCAGACCGCCGAGGGGCTGGCCGCCGCCCATCAGCAAGGGCTGATCCATCGCGATATCAAGCCGGCCAACGTCTGGCTGGAATCGGGATCGGCGCACGCGGAATCGCGACAGCCACTTCGAGTCAAAATCCTCGACTTCGGCCTGGCACGCATCTCGGGGGACGAAGGCAATCTCACACAATCGGGCGCCATCATGGGCACGCCCGCTTACATGGCGCCAGAGCAAGCGCGCGGTCGATCCGTCGATCATCGGGCCGATCTCTGGAGCCTGGGCGTCATGCTCTATGAAATGACGACGGGCCGTCGTCCTTTCACGGGCAGCGACACGATGGCGATTTTAACTGCGCTTGCTCTCGATATTCCTGCCCCGCCCATCGCAGTGGTTCCCAGCCTGCCGCCGGTCCTGTCGCAAGTCGTCATGAAATTGCTGGAAAAGGACCCGACCAAGCGAACGGCCTCGGCTCGCGAAGTCGTGAATGCCTTGCAGAATCTGCTCCCCAAAAACACCGTTATCGTGGTAACTCAGGCGAAGGTTGAAGAGTTCAACCCTTGGGCCGACATCGACGACGACCAGACCGATGTCACCCCCTCGGCGAAGTCGCCGGCGTTAAAGAAACCCGAACCCCCGAGCGGTAAAGCGAAGCCTATCAGCGCCAAGGCAAACCCGGTTAGCGGCAAGGCGAAACCCGTTAGTCGTGTCGCGGACAAGAAGCCCGTTAGCCGCGACGCGGAGGCTTTGCGCAGCGCTTCGCTTGACGGCAGGGGCTCCAAGAAAAAGTTCTTCATCGGCGGCGCCATCCTCGGGTTGCTCGCGCTGGTCGCCGTCGTCATCGTCATCGTCCGCGATAAAAATGGCAACAAGATCGCAGAAGTGAACGTGCCCAAGGATGGCATGGTGGAGATCAAGGATCCGAAGACCGGCGTCACCAAGAAAGTGGACATTGCCGAGAAAAAGGAGCCGGTTGAAGTTGCGTTGAACACCCCGACCGGCAAATACGCTCTTGAATTCGACGGTAAAAGCCGCGTCGAGTTGCCGCCTTCCTTGGTTTTGGCTCATGTCGCGCCCTATACGCTGGAAGCCTGGGCGACTCCAGCGCTCGCTCAATATGACGAGTACGCGGGCATCGTGCGCTTTGGCGGACAGACTTCGCTGACTGTACTCGATCGCGAAAAGTGGTCATTTGAGCTGCAGCAAACCAGCGGCCACAATCATCTCAGCGGTCCGATCCAAGCGCGAAGCGCGTTCACCTCGCGGGTGTGCGCGGCGATCGCGAAATGCGTTTCTTCGTGGATGGCAAACTGGTCGGCCGCCAAGCGTTGAAACTCGACCCCCTCGCCATACCCACAACCGACGCAATGATCGGTTTTGCCAAGAACGGTTTCGTCGGCCAGATCGACGAAGTCCGCATTTCAAAAATCGCTCGCTACAGCCAAGACTTCGCACCCGCTGCCCGCTTCCAACCCGACGCCGACACTCTGGCCCTATATCACATGGACGAAGGCCAAGGCGACGAACTCAAAGACTCTTCCGGCAACAACCATCACGGCAAGATCGTCGGGGCGAAGTGGGTGAAGGTTTCTGTCCCACCGCCTGCAAGCGCCGTCCTAATGTTTGATGGAACGGGGCAGGTTAGTCTCCCCGCGTCGTTAAAGGTCGATCCGAGGAAGCCGTATACGCTGGAGGCTTACGCCACACCGTCCGAGCTATCAAACGTTACCCAGACGGTTGTGGCCGCCAACGAGAATTCCGGCATCTTCTTGCAGAGGGCGAGCGGGTTCTGGCGGGCCCAAGCGCATAGTGCGGAGTTTAGTGCGCTCAGCCTTGAGCCGGCGGCGTTGAACCGGAAGGTACATCTGGCCGCCGTGTTCAAAGACAAGCAGATCCATTTGTATGTGGATGGGCAACTCGCTCGCGTCAGCGAAATCGAGTCCGACCCGCCAGCCAAGGCTGCGACCTCCAAGTTTTATGTGAGCAAGGCCGTCGAACCATTTCACGGGACCATTGCCGAGGTCCGCATTTCCGGCGTTGCCCGGTACGACAAGAACTTCACTCCTGCGGAGCGCTTTGTACCCGATAAGGACACCATCGCCCTGTATCACATGGATGAGGGCGAAGGGGACGTTCTAAAGGATTCCTCCGGGAACGGGCACGACGGCAAGATCACCGGCGCGAAGTGGGTGAAGGCAACTGCGACTCCGCCGGCGGACGCTCCAGCGAAATTCGCCTTGGGGTTCGAGGGCAACGGCAAGGTCGTCGTCCCGAACCTGGAACTTACCGCCGACGGGCCGCGCACCTACGAAGCCTACGTTCTTGCCCTAGATCGATCGACCTTGCTCGGCCGGTTCCGCCACACTCAGCTCATGATCTCCGACAAACGGCAACTTCAGTTCTATGTCTTATCGACAACCGGCGCCGTGCGCGTCCAGGGCGCCGAGGTTCCGGCCGGACGGTACGTTCACATCGCGGGGGTCGTCAGCAACGGCGAGGCCCGGCTGTACATGGACGGCAAGCTGGTTGGCCGTGGCATGCTCAAGGACCCGCTGTTGGCCGACACGTCGGGCATCTGGCAGATCGGCGACGACCGGTTCGTCGGGCAATTGCGCGAGATCCGGGTGTCGAACGCCGCCCGCTACGACAAGGACTTTACGCCCGACCGCCGGTTCAACCCCGACAAAGATACCGTCGCACTGTATCACTGCGACGAAGGCGAAGGTGACACGCTCAAGGACTCCTCCGGCAACAACCATCACGGGAAGATCACCGGCGCGAAATGGGTGAAGGGCGACGGGGCATCGGTGAATCCTGCCACGCACCCGCAGCAATCGAAGTTCGCCCTACAGTTTGAGGCGAACAGGCCCAACGAACCGTGGCATACCGTAGATTTTCCCTCCTTCAAAGCGGACTTTTTCGCGCCCCGGACATTTGAAGGGTACATTACGCCCATGAGCACGACTGGCGCCTCGCTGGTCGGCTGGGACGATCTTTTCTCAATAAATGCCACCAAAGGAATGTGGTCGTTTGATTTTCGAGGTATTGATCCGGCAGGCAAAGTTGTCAGGGTGCCTGTTGCCAGTTCGATTCCTATCACCCAAGGTAAGAAGTCGCATGTCGCCCTGGTGTTCACCGGTCGGCAATTTCGGCTGTTTGTTGATGGAAAGCTGGCGATCGCGAAAGACGTAGGTGACCTGACGTTCGATAAGAGAAAAGGGCCCTTAGCTCTTGCATACAATTTTACGGGCCAGATCACGGAAATCCGTGCGTCCAATGTCGCACGATACGAGGACGCCTTCACGCCGCAGATGCGATTCGAAGCCGACAAGGACACGCTCGCCCTCTACCACTTCGACGAAGGCGAAGGCAACATCCTCAAAGATTCCTCCGGCAATAACCATCACGGGAAGATTATCGGCGCGAAGTGGGTGAAGGCGGAGGGATCGTCGGTCGCGCCGCCGAACACAGGCCTAAGCTCTTTCGACAAGCTGCGTCGCGAGGATATCTCCGCCGCAAAATTCAAAAACGCGGGGTACGCCGATACCGCCAAGGCGCCTAAAGAGATTGTTGCCATTTTCGATGCCGGCGACGACAAAGGCCAGAACATCGTTCAAGAAATAGCTTTGAGTCCCAACGACGAAATGTTGGCGCTGGTCTCGCCTGATGGTGTCGATTTCATTGAAGTCGCAAACGGCAAACAACGCCGAGGCGTTATCCGCGGTGCGCATCGGTATTCAACGTTTTCCCGAGACGGCAAACTTCTGGCCGCAACGACTTTTAACAGGGCGAATTTGTACGATGTCGCAACCGGTAAAATCTTTCAGACTTTGTGCGATCATTCAGCCTCTGCCACTTTCGGCCCTGGCGACCGGGAAGTCTATTTTTCCTCGACGCCGTTGCAACGTCGGATTGTTGCCGAAGGAGCCCCCATCCTTAAAGATCAGCCGTCCTTCCTGGAAGGCGGCGACCTTAAGGTTGGCGTTCCAACGTTGAATCCAGACGGTACTCGACTCGCGGGTTCACTTCAGGCGCCCGGGGCCGTCAGTACAAAGGCTTATTCGCTTAAAATGTGGGATCCTAAGAGCGGCAAGCTGATCGCCACTCTTTATGAAAATTACCGAGCACCGGCGTATGTACGGTTCAGTTCGGATGGCAGATCTCTAATCTACAATTCCCTCTATGGCCATCACGTGCGCGTTCACGATGGCGCGACTGGAGAACCACTTCATATCTATCGCGGCCATGAGGGTCGTACTAACACGGACGCGGCCTTTAGCCCGGACGGCCGTCTGGTCGCCTCATGCGACGACCAAGGCAGTGTCCGAATCTGGGAAGCCGCGACCGGCGAGACCAAGCGCACCTTGGAATTGAAATTGCCGGGGCCGGACGGTAAAGACGCCCCGATTCGCCAAATTCTCTTCGCCCCTGACGGCCGGCATTTATTAATTCGAACCGAAGGCGGCACGGTTTACGTGCTCCGTTTGGCTGAGCCGCCGCAGCGCCGGCAAAAGAACAATCGCAGCAAAGTTCGCTCGACCTTCTCGACCCCAAGCAGATTCCCGTAGCCGAGCGTTTCGATTGGCAGCCGAAAGAGCTTGTCGCGATCGTTGGCACGCATGCACGCCGTCCTTGGGACGGAATTACGCAAATTGCTTTCTCGCCGGATGAAACACGAATCGCACTTACAAGCTATTGGGACGGACACGTGTGGATTTTTGAGATTGAAACTTACAAGTTGCTTTTCAAGATTCGCCCACCGCGGGGTCCTGACACGAGCGAATTTAGTCCCGATGGAAAAATGTTGCTGGTAACGGGAGACAAGGCTCGGCTCTACGATTTGTCGGTCAATCCGCCAAAACAGATTGCCGAGATGCCCGGCCGTGCGCCGATGTCCTTTTTCCCGATTTTCGCCGGTCCGACGTTTGCCCCGGATGGCCGTTCCCTTGTTACGGCGGACAACGAAACGGTCTATCGATGGAACCTGACGACAAGTCCACCGAGCTTGAAGAAAGAGCATCGCTTGAAGCAAGGGTCTAAAGCCAGGTTTGCCGGCTTCCTGGCGGGAGGCAAACACTTAGCAGTCGTGTCGCAGGAGGATAATTCAACCGATGCCGAATTTCAAGTATGGGATGTGGCTGGTGAAGAGCCCGTTGTTACCGACCGCAAACCGATTGCCAACTATTCCAAAGGCTCGATCCAAGGTGGGATTAGCGGCAAGGGCAACCGTGTTGTACTTTCTAAAGGCCGTGTTGCTAACGGATTTGTCGTGTTTGACGTCAACAGCGGAAAGTTAACGGAAATCGATTCGTTCGATAACTTGCCAGGAACAGATCTCTCACGAAGTCCGTTTTCCGGAGACGGCCGCTGGCTGAACGTCCGAACGAATTCAGGATTTTATCGGAGGGACACCGCTGCCCGGAAGTCAATTGGCGCGGGACCGCTTCCAGATACCGTCTTGTCGCCTTCGGGTCGGCTAGAGGCCGCCGGAACGAGCAACGGTCAGTCCAGCGTGAAGGTCTTGCAAATTTGCGATATATCGCCTGACGGCAAGAGCACGCCCCGCCCATCTCTTGGCAACGTGCAGGTGCCCGCGCGAGTTTCCGCCGATTGGCGCCAAGTGGTCACGGCGCACGACGACGGCTACCGCGTTTGGTCATTTAACGGGCCTGCCCCCTCTTCGACCCTAGTCCCCGGACAGGTTCACGATGGCAACAAGACAGTGTTGGTCCCTAGCGGCCGATTAGTCGTTAAACCCGAATACTTTTCCTGGGTTGTGCTCGATCCTGCCCGGCCACAAACGCCAGTAAAGTTGCCAATATGGTACGGTTCGGTGGTACGCGGTTCTCCCGTCGGCGCGACCGTGGCCGTATCGGAGGGTAAGGACGAGGCTTATCGACTCTCCCTTTGGGACGTATCGGTTGATCCTCCGCAGAAATTGGCGAGCAGCGCGGAGCGTCCGCAGGGCAATTCTCGCCTCCATTTCTCGCCGGATGGCAGCGTCATTCTGGCGATAAGTTCCATGGGGACCACTTTCTACATGCGGCAGGGGGAGCGGTTGATCGAAAAGGCAACCGATCCCGGCTATTGCCATTTCGAACCGGATGGGACGGTCACCCGGTTGCAAGCAGGCGTTGTTTCACGCAACGAATGGACCGGAACAAAACTGCGGCAACTGACTTCGACCGACATCCGGCGTGACAAAATTGAGACAACATCCAGCGCGTATGCCGACGACGGCCGCACCCTCCTGGTCAGTTACGACGACGGCGTCGTGCGCATCCTCGACGTAGCCACCGGCAAGGACCGCTCTGCGCCTCAACAATGGGACGGCAAAACCAATCTCGTTGCAGCTGCCGATCAGCGCTACGTCTTTGCGGAGAATCCCAACGGCACGCTTTACGTGCTTCGCCTGGCTCAGCCTCCGCAATCGCTGGCGACGCCGCCCGCACTTTCGACAACCGCCAAGCGCCGCTTTGCATCCGACGAATGGATCGACGTCATTCCGCTTATCGATCCGGCGCTCGACAAGTATGACATAGACAACCTCACAGGCAAAAACGATTGGCGGTTGGATAACGGCTCGCTGCGGTACGTCTCGGACGACAAGGGGGGCAAGCTACTCTTCCCGATCCGCTATATCGGCCGCACGCTGGAGTGGGAGGTCGACTTCACGCGCACGGCCACCATTGGACACGGTTTCACGACCGATATCCCATTTCCCGACGGTATCGTGGGGATCTTCATCGAGCAGGGGGGCGCCAATGGCGGCATTTATGTCGGAACGCACGGCGATCCCAGTTCGGAATTAAACAAGACGTTTCGCATTGGCACGAGCAAACGCTCGAAACTCCGATTCCGCGTGACTCGCGATGGTTTGAACGACCGCGTGGAATTATTCATCGACGACAAGCCTGCCGGTCAATGGACAGGCGATTTGGCGAAGAAGGTTAGGAAGCCGTCCGGCCATAACTACGATACGGGGGAGCGGAACGGAATCTTCGTGAACAAGCACGATGACTTCACATTCCACTCGATCCGCGTGCGCATGCTCAACGGCGCGACGGCCGAGACGATCCGGCCGGCGCCGGCAGCGCCACAGGCCGATTTTGTTTCCCTTTTCAACGGCAAGGATCTGACCGGTTGGTCGCAACGGGGTGAGCGCGGCTGGAGCGTCAACGATGGTGTGTTGGTGGGTAAAACGACTGGGCCAAGCGGTTGGTTAATGTCTGATCGCGAGTTCGGAGACTTTGAGTTGGAATTCGACTACAAACTGCCAGTCGGGGGAAATAGCGGAATTTTTCTGCGCGCCTGGCCTGAAGGCGCAATCGATGGCGCGAATTTCCACGAAGTGCAACTGCTTGACGACGCGGCGCCGCAGTACGCTAACGTGCCAGCAAACCGGAAGAACGGCTCAGTTTTCAATCAACTGGAGCGAAAGCCGCCGCCCCTGGCGCCGGCCGACACTTGGACGAAAGTCAACATTGCCATGCTGGGAAATCATGTAACAGTCTTGATGAACGGGGTACGCGTCACGGATGGCCAACTGTCTGCGGATAAGCGGTTGACCGGCCATATTGGACTACAACTTTATCCTCCCAAAGGTGTCGAATTCCGCAATATCCGGGTGCGTGAACTAACGCCGCGAACGACCCCGACCAAGCCCATCACGACCTACAAAGACCCCGCCTTCCAACAATGGATGAAAGAGGTCGCGACCTTGCCCACCGAGAAGCAGTTGGAAGCGGTTAGCAAGAAGTTGATCGAATTGAATCCCGGCTTTGACGGAAAGCTTGAAAGCTATGATCGAAAAGGAGCACCGAAGGTTGAAAACGGCGTAGTTGCGGAGCTAAGTTTTGTCGTCGATCATGTGACTGACATTTCGCCGATACGAGCGCTGTCAGGATTAAAGGCTTTGAAGTGTTTCGGCAGCGATGCGGGCAAGGGCTTGTTGATTGACCTGTCCCCCTTGCGAGGGTTACCGATCGAGAGTTTGAGTTGCTTCAACACGCCCATCGCGGACTTGTCGCCACTCAATGTTATGCCTCTGACCAGGCTGTACATTCATGGCACGCGGGTGTCTGATCTTTCGCCGTTGCGAGGAATGAAGTTGACGAATCTCGGCTGTGCCAGCACGCCGGTATCCGACTTGTCCACGTTGCAAGAATGCAAAAGCCTGGTTTATGTCGATGCAAAGGCCACGAGAGTGACAGCCGCCAGTGCTGAGGCCTTGCGGAAAGCGCTGCCCAAGTGTCAACTGCTCTGGGATGATCCTGCAAAGCCCATCACAACATACAAAGAAGCCGCCTTCCAACAATGGATGAAGGACTTGGCCGCGATGCCTGCCGAGAAGCAGATTGATGCCGTGTCGAAGAAGTTGCAGGAACTGAATCCGGGATTTGATGGCGCGTTGACTGGTCCAAATAAAGTCGGCACGCCCAAAATCGAAAACGGCGTGGTCACCGAGTTGGGTTTTGCCAACGACAACGTCATCGATCTTTCGCCGATAAGGGCGTTGCTGGGGTTAAAAGTGCTGACCTGTTATGGTACAGCGAAGGGGCGACTGTCCGACCTTTCGCCGCTTAGGGGGTTGAAGCTGACATACTTTGGTTGCTCTTATGTGGAAGTTTCGGACCTTTCGCCGCTCCAAGGAATGCCGCTGATATACCTGGCGTTCGGCAGCACAAAGACTTCGGATTTGTCGCCACTGAAAGAGATGCCGCTTGAGACGTTGTGGTGCAATAATACGCCCGTGTCCGACTTATCGCCGCTACAAGGCATGACAACTTTGAGGACGGTTATGACTGGAGGCACCCCGGTATCTGATTTGTCGCCATTGCACGGCTGCAAAAACCTGGTGCGTTTGAATTGCACGAACACCAAGGTCACCCCCGCCTCCATCGCCGCCTGCCAAAAAGCCTTGCCGAACTGTAAAATCGAGTGGGATGGCAAGCCTCTCACCAACATCAACGATCCTGCCTTCCAACAGTGGGTGAAGGACGTGGCCGCTCTGCCTGCCGAGAAGCAGCTCCAAGCGGTCAGCAAAAAGCTGATGGAGTTGAACCCGGACTTCGACGGCAAGTTGCGTGGCCTAAATCAACAAGACGACAGCGCTCCTCGAATCGCAAATGGCGTGGTGACGGAACTGGCCCTGAAGGGCAATGAGGTATTAGACCTCTCGCCAGCGCGGGCGCTCGTCGGGCTGCAATTTTTGCGGACAAACTGCGGCTCGCTCGTCAGTTTGTCGCCGCTGACCGGTATGTCGATGACGAAGCTAACGGTCGAAGGATGTAAGGTTAGCGACCTGTCGCCAGTTTCTGATTTGCCCTTGGAATCGTTGTGCGTGTATGGCACCCACGTCAGCGACTTGCGGCCAATTAGCGGACTCAAACTGACGACCCTGATCATAATGAATACCCCTGTGACCGACCTTTCGCCGTTGCGAGGGATGCCGTTGAAGTCGTTGAGCTGTTTGAGGACGGCCGTGTCCGACCTGTCGCCCATTCATGAATGCCGTGACCTGACAACGCTCGATGTCAGGCAAACCAAAGTCACCGCCGCGGGCATTGCCGCGCTGCAGAAAGCCCTGCCCAATTGCAAGATCGAATGGGACGACCCTGAAAAGAAAGACAAATGAGCCTATCGCAGATCCTGAGCAAGGTCTCAACAAGCGGGAAGCTCTTCCACGCTGTCTCCAAGCAAAGTTCAATAAAACCGTTCCCCCACCCCACCCTCCCCCCGCAAAGCCCGGGGGGAGAGTGGGAAGGGCGAGCTTCTGTTTTGTCAGAATCGGTTAGCGCACCCCCGGTCTCATCCCACCTCGATTTCAACGTGGTGTTCATGTCGGTCGTCGATTAGGACGACCCACTTGTCGGGTCGTTCGTTGCCGTCGATGACGAGGCGTTGAATGGTTGGGCCGTCGCCCTTCTTCGAAAGAGTAATGTGGTATAACGTTTCGCGATAACGATAGTGGACTTTGAACGAAGACCAGCCAGGGGCAAAGCGTGGTGTGAAGCGGAGTTTATCGATGTCTAAGTGCAGTCCAAGCAGCGATTCGGTGATGAGCCGGTACATCCAGCCGGCCGAGCCGGTGTACCAGGTCCAGCCGCCACGCCCGGTGTGCGGAGGTTCGCCGTATACGTCGGCGGCCACGACGTAGGGCTCGACGCGATATTTCGCGATTTCGGTTGCCGAGTTTCCATGGTTGAGCGGGTTGATCATGCCAAAGAGTTCCCAGGCGCGTTTGGAATCGCCCATGGCGGCATAGGCCATGACTGTCCAGACGGCGCTATGGGTGTATTGTCCGCCATTCTCGCGGACGCCCGGCACGTAGCCTTTGATATAGCCGGGGTTTAGATCGGATTTATCGAAGGGTGGATCGAGAAGCTGGATCAGGCCATCTTTACGGCGGACCAGCCGGGCATCAACGCTGGCCATCGCGGTGGCCGAACGCTCAAGGGCGCCCGCGCCCGATAAGACGGACCAGGTTTGCGAAATGGCATCAATTTGGCAATCCACGTTTGTGGAAGATCCGAGCGGCGTGCCGTCGTCGAAGTAGGCACGGCGATACCACTCGCCATCCCACGCGTGATCTTCAATGTTGCCGCGCAGGCGGCCGGCTTCGATCTTCAAGCGGTCGACGGTGGCATTGTCGCCCCTGCGGCCGGCCGTCTCGGCAAACTGATTCAAGACATCGTAAAGGAAGAAAGCGAGCCAAACGCTTTCGCCCTTGCCGTGTTCGCCGACGAGATTCATGCCGTCATTCCAGTCTCCGCAACCCATCAACGGAAGCCCATGCGTGCCGAAGCGTAAACCGTTTTCGATCGCGCAAGCAGTGGTCGTAGAGAGTTCCGACGTCGTCGGAAATGTGCGGAAGATCGTAGTTTGCCTCTTCGTCCGCGCAAAAGACGCATGCTGAGGAAAGGGACTTTTTCATCGAGAACGCCCGTATCGCCGGTGGTGTTGACGTAACGGCAAGTGGCATAAGGGAGCCAAAGGTAGTCATCGGAGAAGTGGGTGCGCACGCCCCGGCCGGCGGGCGGGTGCCACCAGTGTTGCACATCGCCTTCGCGGAACTGATGGGCAGCTGCACGCAGCAGATGTTCCCTTAAAAGACCCGGTTCTGTATGAACGAGGGCCATTGCATCCTGCAATTGATCGCGGAAGCCATAGGCGCCGCCCGATTGATAGAGTCCGGTGCGCGCCCACATCCGGCAGGCAAGCGTCTGATAGATGAGCCAGCCATTCGCCAGGAAGTTGACAGCCGGGTCGGGGGTCTCAACATAGACGGCGCCGAGCGCCCGGCTCCAATAATGCCAGACTCCTTCCAGCGCACGATAGGCGTCGGCCGGATTGCGAAAGCGATTGACGAGGTAGCGAGCCTGATCGTCGTCGTTGGCGGCGCCGAGCAGAAAGACAATCTCCTTCTCCTGGCCAGCATCGAGATTGGCCGGGACCTGGATCGCCGCGCACGGGTCGAGGCCGGCGCCAACGCGTCCCGACAACCGCATATGACTGAGTGCTGCCGGCGCTGCGGCAGCACCGATGCGGCCGAGGAACTCCGTGCGATCGCCGGTGACCGTGCGCGTCGTCTCGCTGCTATCCACAAAGACGACTTTATTGGCAAACTCCGGACTGTATGCGTTGCGCGAAGAGAGCGCCGCTGACCGGATCGATTTCCGTCACAATGTGCAACAGCGTTTTGTCGCGCAGTTCGCCGAGCACCCACTCCCAGAAGCCGGTGATCGAAATCTGCCGCGGCCGGCCCGATCGATTGGAGATTTTCAAACGGCTGAACTTGACGGGTGCATCGGTAGCGACGTAGATCGAAAGTTCGGTGACGACTCCATCCTCGGCATACTCGAAGATGGTGTAGCCGAAACCGTGGCGAATGACGTATGGATTGCGCCGCGCGCCGGCAACGGCGATGGCGACCAGAAGCGTCCCGTCTCTTCATCGCGGATGTAGATCGCCTCGCCGCTCGTGTCGGAAACGGGATCGTTATACCAGGGAGTAATGCGGTATTCGTGGCTGTTTTCGGCCCAGGTGTAGCCGCCTCCGCCGCCTGAAACCACGGTGCCGAACTGCGCGTTCGCGATCACGTTGACCCACGGCGCCGGCGTCGTCTGGCCTGCCGCCAGAATAGTGACGTACTCCCGGCCGTCGCGGCTGAAACCACCGAGACCGTTGTAAAGCGCCAGATCGCGGTGCGGCGTCGCCAGGGGAGCAGTGGGTTCCGGCGGCCGACGCGTCGGCCGAAATGCCGGGATAATGACATCCAGTCGGCCGCGTCGTTCCACCTGTTCCGAAATGGTTCCGGCATCATCGAGCAGGACGACGCGTGCAACTGTCTGCAACAGCGTTCGGTCCTCTTCGGACATCTGTTCGCCACGCCGGATGAAGATGCCGGCCGGCTTATCGAGCAGCGCCGCTTCCGGGCTGGCAGTCACAATATCCACGATCATCTGCTGCAGGGTTTGTCGATAGACCGAGTCGTCCTCATTCCAAACAACGAGATCGACGCTTAGACCTTTCAGACGCCAGTAGGCGTGCGCCTGCACCGCCTGGCGCACCATATCGATGCGCGTATGATCGCGGACGCGGACGAGAACGATCGGGAAATCGCCGGAGATGCCGTAGCCCCATAGGCCCGATTGGCTGCGTCGATTGCGGATGAGCACACTCGCCTTCGAGCGCCGAAGGGAAGAAGCAAAGATCACCGATCCGGCAAGCCGGGAGTAGACTTGGGCATCGGCTTCAGAAATGTTCAACTGGCGCAGCAAGATCTGGCTGTGAGTCCAGGCCATCTCGAAAACGCGGTCGGCTAGGCGGGAATCGTGATATTTATCCATCAACGCGACGACGGCTTCGCGAGTTTCGCCCACGCCAGTCACGATGTCGACTTGCACCGTCTCGTTCGGTTGCAGAGAAACGACGTAGCGAATGCTGACGATGGGATCGAGCACCGGCCCTTCACTGTTGGATAGTCTGGAGTTCCTGTCCATGGCCGCTGGAACTGCCAAATTGCGATCGCGACCGATGAACTTCATCCGATCGGTTTCAAACGAAACGTCGCCGATGATGGTGCCGCGAACCGTCATCAAGTTGATCATCCAAGGCGGTCGTTCCTGCGCGGAACGCGGCCGGCGCGTACAGAGAATTGCCTGCCGGCTGGGGACGAGTTCCGTCTGCACGAACAAGTTGCTGAACGCGGGATGGGCAAGATCCTGATTCGGGTTAGCCAAAACGACTTCGGCATAGCTCGTCACTTCAAGCGTGCGCACGGCATCGGAACGGTTCGTTAGCGTGGTTCGTCGGAGTTCGACATCGTCCTCGGGCGAGACGCTGATTTCCGTATGGGCGTCAATGCGGTCGTCCCGGCGCCGGAACTCGGCCGCGCGTTTGCGTAAAGATCGCTTCGTACCGCCGGCTTGCTTTCAACGTCGGCTGGGCGGAAGTCGACCAGAAATTGCCGCTGTCCAAGTCCCGGATGTAACAAAAGGTGCCCCAACAGTCGCGTGTCGGGTCTTCGCGCCAGCGCGTGACGGCCAGATCGCGCCAGCGACTGTAGCCGCCGCCGGCGCTGGTGACTGCAACATGATAACGGCCGTTCGAAAGCAGATGGACCTCGGGAATCGCTGCGGCCGGGTCGTTGATGACTCGCATCCTGCCTTCCTCTTCGGCAGAGACAGCCCGCGTTTGCTGGGCCTCGGCAACGTGCGGAAATACGGGCATCGCCGCTTTGGGAATGCGCTCTTGCAGTAAGAGATCGGCGGCGTTGAGCACCGGGTCGGCTTCAAATCGCCGCTGCATCGGCTTGTCTTGCAGCAGGTACAAGAGCGCTAAGAGGCTCATTCCTTCGTGATGGGCCATGAACTGGCGGATGGTCACGCCCTCGGTGCCGCGCGGCAATCGCGATGGCGTATAATCGACCGCTTCGTATAGGCCATAGTCGCCTTGTCGGCCGTCAGCAGTCAAGCGCTCGAGATTGCGACAGGCAGCCTCGGGCGCCACCATGAGCGCCATGACGCTCGCATAAGGGGCGATGACGAGATCCTCGGCGAGCCCTCGCTTCAACCCAAGTCCCGGCACGCCGAACGCGCGGTATTGATAGTTCATCTGAGCGTCGATCGTGTTGTAACCGGACTCCGAGATGCCCCACGGTACGCCGCGTTGCCTGCCGTAGCTAATCTGACGGCGGACGACACTGCGATAGGTTTGGTCGAGCAAGGTGTTTTCGTAAGTCGGCATCACCAGCAGCGGCATCAGATATTCGAACATGGAACCGCTCCAGCTCAATAGCGTAGGAGCGCCGCCCGTCGCGGTAAGAAGCCGACCCAAGGCAAACCAGTGCTTCTGTTGACATTGGCCTTGGGCAATCAGGACGAAACTGGCCAGTCGCGCTTCGGAGGCCAGCAAGTCATAGAAGCTCGCATCGAGCTTCTGTTCAACGGCGTTATAGCCGATGGCGAACAACTCCCGGCTTTCGTCAAAGAGAAACGAAAAATCGACGTCTGCAAACTCCTGGCATTGACCGGCAATAAGCTCGATCTGTCGAATTCGCTCGGCCGCATTACGCGACGAGTCAATGAATGCCTGGCGCAACTGCAGCAGCCAGACCCCCTCAAGGCTGGTTGGATCAGTATTGTCTGCGATGGCTTGGTCGAGAATCGGCAACAAAGAACTTGGCAACCCGGCGACTTCCCGCAATGTCGGCGAGAGGTTCAGCTTCTCCAGACCGTGACGAATTCGACGAATCTGAACGATTTGTTCGGGCGAACCGTGTTCCCAAATTCCGCTCGGCGGCGCCGGCAGGGCCGCCCAACGGGCGATGCGTAGCAGATCATCGCGATGATCGACTAGCGAGCGTTCGAGCGTCGAAGCCCACCAGCGCGTTTCGCCAGTTCCGGAAATGGCTGCTGTGATCGCTTTCGCTGCGATGAGCAATTGCTCGAGCAATTCGAGCGAATTGCCCAACGCCAGCGGCGGATTCAGCAGCAGTGATTCGAATCGTTCAATTTGCGCCAGTATGGCCGGAGCGATCGCAGTTATTTCCCTTTTGGCTGTCGGCTGCGCGGTTTCAAGCAAGATTCGTGCTGTATCGAGCAGGCCGCCAAAGAGTCTGGGCGGCACGATGACCGCGTCGCTAAGTTCAAGTAAGCCGCGACGCAGAACCAGTAGATGCCCGACGAGATTGCCGCTATCGACGGTCGAGACGTAGCGCGGATGCAGCGGCTTCAGCGTGCGGGTGTCGTACCAATTGAAAAA
This sequence comes from uncultured Planctomycetota bacterium, assembly GCA_963718635.1. Lineage (GTDB taxonomy): Bacteria > Planctomycetota > Planctomycetia > Gemmatales > Gemmataceae > JAIOQJ01. The sequence goes on from OY970367.1 coordinate 3,476,209, forward strand.
GTGTCCTCGGTAGCGTTCCATCTTGGCCATCGTGTCGAACGACTTGCGCGTCCGGTCGATCACTTGGCCGACCGAAGAGTAGCCGAAATCATAGGCCGCCAAGTTGGCGAGCATGGCCATGCCGACATTTGTCGGACTGGTTCGGGGAGCGACTATTCGAGACGGCTGCTCCTGAATGTTGTCGGGCGGCAACCAATTTTCTTCCTCGGTAACGAAGTCTTCAAAGAACCGCCAGGTCCGGCGCGTGAGTTTCTCCAGGAAAATTCGTTGCAGAGCGGAGAGTTTGGCTGTGACGACCGGTAAAGAACGGCTGAGCCACCACGCGGCGAACGGCGAAACCAACCACAGACTCAGCAAGACGCCAAAAATCGGCAATTCACCGAGCGTGACAAAAAACAGCGCTGCCAATGCAATCGCTGGCCCGATCCACATCGTTTGAAAGTAACTGGGTAAGTTCGTGCTCGCATCGCGATGGGCCGCTCGCGCGGTCTTCCATTCGAGCAGTTTGGTCTGGCTCCAGGCCATTCGATAGAGTGTTCGCGCGATCGCATCGACCCCGATATAGGCGTCGTAGGGTAGGAACACGATAGCGAAGAAAAATTGAACGGATTGCTTCGCAAGAGTGCCGCCGACCGACCTCAAATGCGCCCACAGAGGCAAGTCGCGAGGCTTAGCGATCAGATCGGCCAGCACGGATATCAACGGCACGAGCCCGACAATCGCCACGACGAAGAGGGCAGCAACTACTCCGAGCGCGGGCCCGTCCAATAGCAGGCCGAGCAACAGCAGTGAGAGCAAGGAGATCGGAACGAGGCTCCGACGGAGATTGTCGAAGATTTTCCACCACGATAATGCAGAAATCGGGTTCCTTACGCGCTCATTTTTTGCATCGCGAACATGAGGCAAGAGCCAGCCAATGATCTGCCAGTCGCCCCGAATCCAGCGGTGGCGCCGGCTCACGTCGGCCGGGTAGCGCGACGGGTAGTCTTCGTAGAATTCGACGTCGCTGACGAGGGCCGAGCGGACGTAAGCGCTTTCCAGTAAGTCGTGGCTCAGGATCGTGTTTTCCGGATAACTTTCGCAACACTGAATGAAGGCATCGACATCGTAAATGCCCTTGCCGATGAAGGAGCCTTCGCCGAACAGATCTTGATAAAGATCGGAAACGACGCGAGTGTATGGGTCGAGCCCGGGATCGGCGGCGAACAAGCGTACGAACCACGAGAGACGAGCGCTTGGCAGGCTTACCCCGACACGCGGCTGCAAGATTCCATACCCCTCGACGACGCGACCCCGTTGCGGATCGTAGACGGCGCGATTCAGCAGGTGCGATAAGGTCCCAACCATTTCTCGTGCGGAATCGCGGGGAAGTTGCGTGTCGGTGTCGAGCGTGATGACGTAACGCACCTGCTTCAGAACGGCGATGTCGCCAACGACGAAGGCAAAGCGATCGGTCGCACCCCGCAGCAGGTGGTTGAGATCGATCAGCTTGCCGCGTTTGCGTTCGTAGCCCATCCAACGGCGCTCCTGTGCATTCCAGCGGCGCGCGCGATGAAAGAGATAAAAGATGTCCGAGCGATGATCGCCGTATGTTTCATTGAGTCGATCGATGCCTTCCCGGGCCAACTTGATAAGGGCTTCGTCGCCGGGCGCGGTTTCGCAATCGGCGTCTTCGAGGTCGGTCAACAGGCCGAAATGCAGATTGTGATCGCGATTGGCGAGATACCGGACTTCCAGCCCGCTCAATAGTTCTTCCACCGCCTCAACGTTCGAGAGCATGGTCGGTACGACAACGAGAGTGCGGTGCTCCGGCGGAACTCCTTCACGTAAGGCCATGCGCGGCAATGGTCGTGGCAGAACCAATCGTGTCGCTAACCAGTTGACAAGACTAATAGCAAGCTGACCCGCGCCCATCAATGCAGGCAGCGTCAGCAAGACAAGCCAGGACCAGCTCGCGCCTGCGCTCCCATAATGGTGAAGAATCCGGCCGTTGTAATAAGTGTGAGTAGTGCTACGCTTGCGAGGTAGAAGAACAACGGGAAGCGCGGCCGAGCTTGGCGAGGTATAGCCTCGGCGAGAGCCGCATGGCACTCGCTTGCTCGAGTTCACGCCGGCCTTTATCGATCAAGTAGAAACCGACGTGGGCGGTCCGATCGTCGGGCTTGCGCGTCGCGGCCGCGCGTAAGGCCAACTGGTTCGCTTTGCGCGCGACATCGCCTTCGGTGAGAAGGCTGCGCTTGGCGATCATTTCGACCTGATGCCGATATCGATCCCGGCTGGCGAAATCCATATCGCCATAGACGTTGGCCGGATCTTCGCGCAGAATCTGCTCGACGGAGCTATGGTTTTCGACGAATTCGCGCCAGTCGTTCGAGCTCAGAAAGCGGCAAGCTGCTGACGCTGTTGCCCATCGAAACCTGATCCGCGGCCTGCTCCTGGCCATCCGTCCGCACTAACTGCTCTAATGTCAGGCCCTGCTCGGCCAGCCGGTTTTCCAACCAACTGTTGGCAAAGGTGAAATAACGGCTTTGGCCTTGCAGGTTTCTCGTCATTTCCGCGAGAAAGCCGCCTGAGAGTGGTGGGTTTGCCCGAGCCATGTCAGCCATCACTTGAATCAACCCGCTCGGGTTTTGTTCCACAACCGCCACCATTCGCCCCGCCCATTCCAAAGCGGAATCGCGGTCGCGCCGGCCCGCGGCAATGCGAATGGCCACGCGCCGCAGATTCTCAATCAATGCCAGGCGCAGCATGATCGGGATCGCCCAGAGTTCGCCGAGTTTCAACGGCGTTACCGTTTGGTATGAAGCGATAACGGTATTGAGGCTGATGGCATCGACCCGGCCATCGCCGTGAGCAATCAAGTCCAACGCGATGCCGTAAGCGCGCGGATATCCTGCGCTCGAGCCATTCGCCAGTCGAGGCAGTTCACGGCTGTAAGACTGCGGCAGATGGCGGCGGGCGGTCCGCATCTGCTCTTCAATGAGATAGAAGTTGTCCAGAAGCCATTCGGCGGCCGGGGCCACCGAGCGGTTCAGCTTGACCGCTTCGGTCACGATATCGTGGGTACGGAAAAGGATCCGTTCGTTTTCGTTCAGTCGAGGGATGAGCTTATCGGCCATCCGCGCCGGCGTGATATGCTGCGATGCGGCCAAAACCTTCGCATGACGCTCGAGTTGATCAACGCTGTAGAGCTCCCCGCGTAAGGGAGGCTCATCTGTTCGTTGGGGGGCCAGGGCGACGGGGGCGCTCGGTTTACGTGGGAACGCGAGCCGTTTCCATTTCTTAACAGTTTTTAGGATGCCCACCAGGTGTTTTCCATTGACTCGGCTGCGGCCACTGCCTGGATACTTCTGCCAATCAAGCCGCATGTTAGTTCTATGAGAACCCGGCGTGATGCCCTAAGCGAGCCGAAGAGAGATAAAGCCGCAATACCGCTTATCGCTTCGTCGAAGTCGCCTAAGATAGGAAAGAGAAAATAAGTTGACGAGTCGATCCGTTCTCGGTTGAACTTCAAGAGAAAAGTCCGGATGCTCGATCCGAAGCCGCTGCATCGGTTGTTTGGTTTGTCGCTGATCGATTTCTTCGATGGAACGCCGATCGCGGTGGAGACGGAGTTGGACCTGTCGTTGAAGCAGCAGCACGTTGACATCGTGTTGATTCGGAAAGAGCCTGGACCGATAACGAAGCGGTTGCCCGATGGCTTCGAAGAGTTGGCCAACCGCAATTTGCTGACGTTCAAGTCGCATCGGGAGTCGCTGGACGGCTGGGCGCTATGGGAGTTGATCGGTCATTTCGTGAACTACCGCAAGCAGGCGAGCCCATCCTGGCAGGAGCTGATTCCGGAAGATGAATTCCGCTTGTTTGCTGTCTGCGCTCGTTATCCGCGAAAGCTGGCGGAGCAGACAGAGTTGTTGCAGGTGCAGGCCGGCGTCTATGAATTGCGCGGCTTCGGGCTATCGATTCGGCTAATCGTCTTGAACGAACTGGCACTGGAGGAGCATAATGCCATTTTACACCTGTTCAGTTCGCGTCTGGAAGCACTGCGGTACGGACAACAGAATTACCGGCCACATTCGAGCGAAACCAGCTCGGTCATCCGCATTCTTTTTGAAACTTACAGTGAGGACGAAACCATGTCGGACAAGCTAAAGGCATTCGTGCAGGAAGCAAACGAAAAGTGGCATCGCGAATTGAAGGAAAGAATGAAAGATATGTCGCCGCAGGAACGGATGGAAGGGCTGCCGGACGAGGAACGTTTGCGAGGTGTGCCCGACGAGACTCGTGTGGCCGGGGTGCAGGCCGCGGTGCGATTGCAAGGATTATCCCCTGATGAAATAGTACAAAACGTTTCCCCGGAGGCATTGGAAGCGATTATGCGGAAGGCCGAAGCGAAACGCTTGCAAACCCCATGACGTGAGGAGGTTACTATGTCGGACAAGCTAAAGGCATTCGTGCAGGAAGCAAACGAAAAGTGGCGCCGCGAATTGAAGGAAAGAATGAAAGATATGTCGCCGCAGGAACGGATGGAAGGGCTGCCGCCGGAGGAACGGTTGCGTGGACTTCCCTCCTCTGCCCGTGTGGCAGGGCTGCCACCCAAGGAACGATTGCAAGGTTTGTCTGCAGGCGAACTGCAAGCGCTTATCCCCGATATCATGGAGGAACTCGCTCGCGGCACAGAGGCAAAACGCGAGCAAACTCCGTGACCCACAGGACGAAACCATGTCGGACAAGCTAAAGGCATTCGTGCAGGAAGCAAACGAAAAGTGGCATCGCGAATTGAAGGAAAGAATGAAAGATATGTCGCCGCAGGAACGGATGGAAGGGCTATCGCCCGAAGAAAAGATAAAAGGTTTATCTCAGATGAAGTGCTGCAAGCCCTATCGCCCGAAGTTTTGGACGAGCTCGTCCGCATAGGGAAGGCTGGGCGTCTCGCGACTTGAATCGTTCAAGAACGAAACTATAAACTCAAATTTTTCAACGAATAGGCTTCATGCTTAATAACCAGTCCACCGATCTTTTGTTCGAAATTACCAAGCCGGGCCGGCGTTGTCATCGCTTGCCCGCGTGCGACGTGCCCGCGAAGCCGATAGCAAGCCTGTTGCCGGCCGAAGCGTTGGCAGTTGAACCGCCGCCGTTGCCCGAGGTGGCGGAGATCGATTTAATTCGCCACTTCAATAACTTGTCGCAGCGAAACTTTTCGATCGACACCAATTTCTATCCGCTCGGCTCTTGTACCATGAAGTACAATCCGAAACGGCACGAACGCCTCTCATCGCTATCCGGATTCGCCGGCCTGCACCCTCTACAAGATGACTCTTCCTGCCAGGGGATGCTGCGTCTCCTTTGGGAGATGCAGAATTATCTGATGGAGATTTCCGGACTGCCGGCCGTGTCTTTGCAGCCCGCCGCCGGCGCCCAAGGTGAACTGACGGCCCTGTTCGTGGCAGCAGCTTATTTCCGCGACAAGAAGGAGACGCAACGACGCAAAGTGCTCGTGCCCGACAGCGCCCACGGTACCAATCCCGCCAGCGCCGCCCTTGCCGGCTTCGACGCGGTGACAGTGAAGAGCAACGCGGATGGCTTGGTCGATTTGGAAGACTTGCGAGGTAAGATCGACGAAACGACTGCGGTCTTCATGATCACCAATCCGAACACGCTCGGCCTGTTCGAAAAGCAGATCAAAACGATCACCGAAATGCTGCACGCGAAAGGGGCGCTTGTTTATCTCGATGGCGCGAACATGAACGCCATCTTGGGCATCACGCGACCGGGCGACTTCGGCGCGGACATGCAGCATTACAATGTTCACAAAACTTTTACCGGCCCGCATGGCGGCGGCGGTCCCGGTTCGGGGCCCATCACTGTGCGGGAGTTCCTGGCGCCCTACCTGCCGACGCCTCGGGTCGTTCAGCGCTTGGCCTCAGATGACGGGATTGCGACATATTATCTCGACTTCGATCATCCCAAATCCATAGGCCGGGTTCGTAGTTTCTTTGGCAATGTCGGCATCCTGCTGCGAGGGTATCTCTACATCCGGACGCTCGGCCCCGACGGCTTGCGAAACGTGAGCGAACATGCCGTCCTGAATGCGAACTATCTGCGCGCTCTATTGCAAGATGTGATTGAAGTGCCCCATACCGAGCGTTGTATGCACGAGTTTGTCGCCAGCGCGAAGACCTTGCGCCGAACGAAGAAAATATCTGCCATGGATATCGCCAAGCGCTTACTCGATTTTGGCTACCATTCGCCCACCGTTTACTTTCCCTTGGTTGTCCCTGAAGCGCTGATGATGGAGCCAACTGAAACGGAAAGCAAGGAAACTCTTGACGCTTTTGCGGCCGTATTCAGCAAGATCGTCAACGAAGAGGCGAGTTTCGTGCAAAAGGCGCCGCATAGCTTGCCGATCAGCCGTCCCGACGAGGTGAAGGCGGCTAAAGAACCGATCCTACGCTGGAAAAGTTCCAAATCCGCGAAACGATAAACTTTTTATGGTTCGCTGGAATTATCGTAGCCGCATTCGCCAGAATGCGGGCTCTTCAATAAGCGTAGCCGCATTCTGGCGAATTGCGGCGACAGTGAGACAGATCAATGCGCATGGCCATCCTCGCAATCTTGTTTTCGATATTCCACTACTCGGCCCAAGCCGCCGATGATGCAAAGCCTTCGTTCGATGCGCGATCCGAATATCGTGAGCAGTCGATCGAAGGCTGGACTGTTCTCGTGAACAAGAAACTCGACTTGGAAAAGGACCAAGATCTACGCGCTCAGACGTTGAAACTACTTGGAGACCATCTCTATCGTATCGCCCGGGTCGTGCCGGTTGAAGCCTTGCAGAAATTGCGCAAGATACCCATTTGGGTGGAACTGGCTCATCCGAAGCATCCGTGCATGTGCTATCACGTTTCAAAGGACTGGTTGAAAGCCAATGGCATGAACCCGGAAAAAGCTGGCGGGGTTGAACTGGCCAATTGCAAGAACTTCCTTTCGTGGACGAAAGAACAACCCTGGATGGTGTTGCATGAGATGGCGCACGGCTATCACGATCAAGTCTTGGGGTTCGACCACGAAGGAATCAAAACTTGCTTGGCGGCTGCAAGGGAAGCCAAGCTATACGATTCCGTCTTGCACATCAACGGCCGGAAACAAAAACATTACGCGTTGACGAATCCCACCGAATACTTTGCCGAGATGACCGAAGCCTATTTCGGCGTCAACGACTTTTATCCCTTTGTCAAAGCCGAACTGAAAGAGTGCGACCCGCGCATGTATAAAGTGCTGGAAGAAGTTTGGACCACAGGTCGGCGCAAGGATCAGGTTCCCAAGTAGCCTTGCTTGCAGGGCGAACAACGACCTTTGGCCGCTACTTCCCGATTTCCTTCGGATAAGTCTTGCGAGTATTAGCGAGAACTTGATCGAAGTCGGCCGGAATGTTTTCGAAGGCCGTCAGATGCGAAAGCGTCAGCAATGTTTCGCCCTTTTCCTTGCTCGCCGCGGTGAGCAACCCTTTCTTGAACTTGGCCAACGTCGCGGGATCGAGAACAGCATTGTAAGAGGCGATAACAATAGGTGGAAAAGGCTGTGAGCGTTCGATTACTTTAAGCTGCTTGAAACGGCCGGGCTTGCGTTCCTTGTAGGCGTCGAGCGCCGCTTGGTCAACAACGACCGCCTGAAACTTGCCGTCAACGACATCGTCGAACGAATCCTCGATCGTTTCGGATGTGTTCATCTTCGGAAAAAAGACGGCGAGTTCACTCCCTTCGTCTATCGCTCGCTTGCTCAGGAACATCGTCAAAAACGCCTGGCTTGCCGATGGCGTCACCAGCGATTGTCCCTTCAATCCGCGAAAATCAGCAATTGCGCTCGTTTTTGCTGCCATCACAATAGCGACTGGATAGTGATAGCCGTTGACGCCGACTGCAAGCGCTTTGAGCATGGGTTGTCGCTCTTGAGCCCAGGCGAATTCGTATCCTTGGAACACTCCCAGGTGCAAGTCGCCTTTAGCAAGCCGGTCCGAAAGATCGCTCCACTTTTGCTGGCCAATGATCTCGTTGCTGACACCGGTCTCTTCTTTCACAAAACGACGCAACATCTCGTGTCCTGCTTTTTCCTGTGCGGAATCAGCTTTCCCGGTCAATGTGCCGGTCGAGCCGATGCGTAGAACGGTGATGTCGCTCGCGCTCGCGTTCAAAGTTAAAGCGACGGCAATGCAGAAACTCAAAATCGCGTATGGTCGAGTTATCATCGAACGGTTCCTTTCGGCCTATCATCACAAAAGCGAAACGCCGAACAAGGTGGGAAAAGGGTGCAGACGGGCGACTAGCCTTCTACGCAAAACTGACGCCAATCGCGTCCATGTCAACGCTCGTTTACCCATTCCTTGCGCCAGACGTATTGAAACGTCCGACCGAGTCGGTTATTCGCTCACAAATGGAATACGAGTGGGTAAGACTCATCAATCTTTTAGCTTGCTTTTCGGTCCGCTTAAATAAATTTGCGGAAAAGCTGCTACCTAAATCGAACGAGTTCATCGACTTTTCACTTTAGGCGAGATAATTCGCGTGCATACAGCTTTGACGCTTTTTTGATGCTCCGGGAAGGCGGAAATGACGATGATATGCGATCATGTTGAATCGCTGGAAGTTCACGCTCTTGCTCATCGCCTTGCTGGCGCTCCTGTTGCTGCATCCGTTCGTCAATCATCATGATCCTTACGGTTGGATGTACCGGGCTTTATTCGTTTTAGTTCTGCTTGAAGTCTTCACGATCCTCGTTCGCCGTAGGAAATCGCGAATTGCCGCAGTGGTCTTGGGTTTGCCGAGCGTGGCCGCAGTCTTTCTCCATTCGACTATCGAGCAGAATCTGCCCAGCTTGGCGAGCATCAGTTTTCACGCGCTGCCGGCAATTTTCCTTGGCTACATGATAGCGGTGATTTTGCGGACGGTGTTCCAGAAGCCCGGCATCGGCGCCGACAGCGTTAATGGCGCGCTGGCGGGTTATCTGTTGCTCGGGCTGCTGTTCGCCCATCTTTACAGTCTCGCAGAAACGTTTCATCCCGGGTCATTTGTCATATCCCCTGAACTAGGCGGTCTCTCAGGACCTGAACATAATCGCCATTCGCTGTTCAGTTACTTCAGCCTGGTGACGCTTACCTCGGTTGGATATGGGGACATCACGCCCCGGCACCCCGTTGCGCGCAATCTGGCATGCGTTGAAGCGATTGTCGGCCAATTCTACGTTGCAGTTATCGTGGCTCAATTGATCGGGATGAAAGTCTCTCTCGCGCTTGGCGGCGCCCCAGCGAAGTCCGAATCAATCGACGGCAGCGATTCCATTTGAGTACGTCCATTCGTACATTGAGGAGGAGATGTTCATTTCCTCAAGCCGATGTTGCCATGACCGAGCGTTTCCAAGTCGTCATCACGGATTTCATCACGGGCGCTCTCGAACCCGAGCAGAGAATCCTCGGTTCGATCGCTGACGTCACTGCCCTGAACGCTTTCACCGAACAGGAACTGGCGGGACGGATCGAGAACGCTCATGCCGTCATGCTCTATCACAATCTGTCGCTTTCGCGGTCGACGATCCGGCAATTGAAATGCTGTAAGCTGATCGTTCGCTGTGGCGTCGGTTACGACAACGTGGACCGCGTTTTCGCCCGAGAAATGGGCATCGCGGTGGCCAACGTTCCCGACTACGGCACCGAAGAAGTAGCTGACTCCGCCATCGGCTTGATGTTGTCGCTTGCACGCGGAATCATTCCTGCCAACGGCTTTCTTCAAGATCATCCGGAGGCAGCCTGGAGCTTTCGGCATTTCGCTCCGCTGCATCGGCTGCGCGGCCGCGTGTTCGGCATCGTCGGCCTCGGCCGCATTGGCACGGCCACCGCACTCCGCGCCAAAGCCTTCGGCATGGATGTCGTTTTTTACGACCCCTATGAAATCACCGGCGAAGAGAAGGCGCTGGGTATCCGCCGCGTCGAGACGCTGAACGAATTGCTGCGTCAGGCGTGGGTCGTCAGCGTTCACTGCCCGCTCACCCCTGAAACAAAAGGAATGATCGATGCCGAGGCAATCGCCCTGATGCCCCGAGGTTCCTTCCTGGTGAACACCGCCCGCGGCGCCATCGTTGACGAAGCCGCCATCCCAAGCGCCATTGTAACGGGACAGTTAGCGGGCGCTGGCATCGATGTGCTGCCCGTGGAACCGCCGCCGCCTGAAGATCCCCTGATCGCGGCCTGGCGCGATCCGAAACATCCTTGCCACTATCGCGTCATCGTGAATCCGCACTCTTCCTTCTATGCAGAGGAAGGCTTGCTCGACATGCGCGTCAAAGGCGCGGAAGCTTGCCGTAAGGCTCTGCTCGGCAAACCCATACCCAATCTGGTGAACTGACATGATTGACGCATCGGCTAGCGCTTGGGTCATTGATGTCGGTGAAGAAAATTTCGAACAGGAAGTCGTCGAGCGCTCCAAGAGCGTGCCGGTGGTCATCGACTTTTGGCGCCGTGGTGCGGCCCGTGCAAAACACTTGGACCGGTTCTAGAAAAGATAGCCGCAGCCAAAGCCGGGGCCTTCGTCCTCGCCAAAGTGAACATCGATGAATGCCAAAACCTTGCTAGCTATTTTGGCATCGAAGGCGTGCCCACGATTCACGCCTTGAAGGACGGCCAATTCGTTCCCGGTTTCACCGGCATTCCGGAAGAAGAGCAAATCAAAGAATTCTTCGGTCAGTTGCTCCCGAGCGATACTGAAAACTCCTTGAACGAAGCAAAAGCGCTTGAGGCCACCAATGCCGATCAGGCGGAAAACATATACCGCATCGTCCTCTCGAAGGAGCCGGATCACGAGCTCGCTCGCGTTGGCTTAGCGCGCTTGCTTGTTGCCAGGAAGCTCTATCCCGAAGCGGCGCACCTGCTCTCTCCACTTGGCGTTTCCGGCGACATCGGTAATGAAGCCGAACGACTGCGCCGAACCATTGAGCTGCAAGGGGCCGGCACGGCTACGGAGAGTGAAGCGGTCTTCCAGCAAAAGATCGCAGCGGACCCGGAAAACGCCCGGCTTCGTTACGAGTTGGGATCATTGCTCGCATCTCAAAGCCGGTATGCCGAAGCGCTCGATGTGCTGTTGGCTGCCGCCGAGCGCGACAAGGTGTTCGCCAAGAATGAAGTTCGTGAACTAATGGTGAAGATTTTCCAAATCGTCGGTGTACGCAGTGAAATGGCGGATGATTACCGAGCCAAACTGCAATCGATGCTCTATTAAACTCGTTGTGAGCAGCGTACGAGATAAGCGACTTCAAAGTGCCTAACGAGTTCCGATCAATGAATAAGCACTTCTCGATTTGTTTTGCCGCCCTCTGCGCTATGCTCTTCGCGGCGGCATTGCCGGCGCGAAGTGAAATTCAATTGCTTGCCGTGGCGTCGATCCCGGGTGACGCCATTGACCTGTCGGGGCTTGACGAAAAGCTGAGCGATGGCACTCCGCACAATCGTTTCGGCGCTTTCGGATCCGCTATTGCTTATGCTGGCACGGGAAACCAATATATCGTCGTTCCCGATCGAGGACCCGGCGACGGTGCTGCGAGTTATAAGTGCCGTTTTCATACGATGGAAATTTCGATTGATGAGAAAAAGACTCTGAAATGGAAGTTGCTTGCCACCACGCTACTGACCGATGAGGCCGGCAAAAACTTCGTCGGCGCTACTACTGCCTTTGACGCTAAGAATCCTGCAGCCAGCCTACGGCTTGATCCGGAAGGCGCCCGCCTTGGCTCTAAAGGCACGCTCTTCATTTCTGACGAATACGGGCCGTACGTCTGGGAGTTCGATCGATCCGGCAAACGGATTCGATCACTCACCGTCCCCGCGAAATTTCTGATCGCCAATCCCTCGGCGAAAGCGAAGGACGAACTTCCGCCGTTCAATAAATCGGGCAGGCTTCCCAACAAAGGGATGGAAGGCTTGGCCATTTCGCCAGACGGCCGCAAACTCTTTGGAATCATGCAGAGCCCGCTGATTCAGGATGGCGGCCATGATGCCGACGGCAGTCGCAGCGGCATCAATAATCGGCTGCTCGAAATCGATATAGGAAGCGGCGGCACGCGCGAATTTGTCTACCCGCTCGAAAAAAGCAAGAATGGCGTCTGTGAAATCGTCGCCCTAAACGAGCATCAATTTCTCGTCTTAGAGCGTGATGGTAAAGCAGGAAGTGAAGCGAAAGTAAAGAAAATCTTCCGCATCGATATCAGCGGCGCTAGTGATGTGAGCAAGGTCGAGGCGCTTCCCGCAAACGAATTGCCTTCGTCGATCAAGGCGGTGAAGAAGAGCTTGTTCATTGATTTGCTCGACGCCAAATATGGTCTGGCAGGGCCAAAACTGCCCGGCAAAATTGAAGGGTTAGCCTTCGGGCCGGACCTAAGCGATGGCCGACGTTTGCTGCTGGTAACAACCGACAATGATTTGATCGGAAACGCGCCATCTTATATTTATGCGTTCGCGATCGACCCGGCCGATCTGCCCGGCTACAAGCCGCAACAGTTCGAAAAGACTGCAGTTGAAGAGCGGAAATGAGTTTATCTAAAACGCGTACGGCGAGTTGAATCAACAAAGCATCCGAAACAGTGCGCGGGTGGTTAGCGATTTAGCTTCAACGGATCAGCAACGTAATGCTTGCATTACGACTGCTATACGGTTACTTTAGATGTTGCGATTCAGGCTGAGCATAGGTGCGTACATTCATCTTCTACTAGGATTCAAATCGAATGAGTTCGCTGTCGGCCGCCGATCTGGATCGGGAATACTTTGAAATCACGCGCCGCGGGGACGTAATGATCATCGTTCCTGCGTCCGAGATCGAGCAACTGCCATCCAACGTGATCGACACCGCCGCCCAGATTGTGCTGGCGCCCCTTCGAGATCGACCTGCGACCAACATCATCATTGACCTTTCCCACGTTCACTTCTTCGGCTCGGAATTCATTTCCTTTCTGCTGCGTTGCCATCTCATCGTAAGAAAACATGGATGCGACATGGTGCTCGCCGGCGTTTCCGACCGCATCCGCGAACTGCTACGGCAGACGGCGCTCGACACGCTCTGGGCGATCTACGACGACAGCAAACAGGCTTACGATGCCGTCAGCGGCTCGGATTGATTGGTAACGCCTCGGCAGCAAGTTGCATATTTCGGTTGACGACAATTCGTAGAATGAAGCAACCGCTTCGCGTCCCCTCTCAACGAGAAAGTCTTGCATGAATGCCGACGAACTTCCTTACGGTTTCGAATCGCTCGATCCCGACGATTATGAATTTCCCGCGTTGGCTTCCGGCAGCCGTCGGGCTCAGACCATTCCCGATTTCGTTCGCGAGATGAAAGAGACCGCCGACAAGCTCGTGCGCGATGGCGCCAGCCGGGGCGACATCAAGCTGATGAACACGGCCTTCAAAGAACTGCGCTACGCTTTAAAGATCTTCAGTCTTTATCGGGATCGCCGGAAGGTTACCGTTTTCGGCTCGGCCCGAACGAAGCCCGACCATCCTTCGTTCGCGCAAGCGGTCGAGTGCGGCCGACTGCTCTCGGAAGCGGGCTATATGGTGATCACCGGCGCCGGCGGCGGCATTATGGAAGGCGCTCATCTCGGCTCGGGACACGACACCAGTCTCGGCCTGAACATCATGCTTCCCTTCGAGCAGAGCGCCAATTCAATCATGACGAAAGCCCGCGAAAAGCTCGTAACGCTCAAATACTTTTTTACGCGTAAGTTAATGTTCGTCAAAGAGGCCGATGCCGTTATTCTCTTCCCTGGCGGGTTCGGCACTTTGGATGAAGGCTTTGAAGTGCTTACGTTGGTTCAGACGGGTAAGAGCCACCTCTTTCCAATCGTCTGCGTGGATCATCCGGGCGGAAAGTATTGGAAACATTGGGACGAGTTTATCCGTGCGGAACTATTGGACCGCCACCTGATTTCTCCCGACGACTGTTCGCTCTATCGGGTGACCGAATCGGTGGCCGATGCCGTGCAGGAAGTGATCGACTTTCACCGCGTCTATCATTCATCGCGTTATGTTAAAGGCGATTTGATCCTGCGCATCCAGCGTCCACTATCGGCGCCTTTGTTGGAAGATATTCGCCGGGAATTTGCGAACATAGTCGTTAAAGGGACAATTGAACAGACGGTGGCGGACCCGAGCGAGTCGAACGAAGAAAGTTTGAAGGATATGCCGCGTTTACGGTTTCGCTTTGACCGGCGGAATTTGGGCCGTTTGCGTTTGATGATCGACCGAATTAACCGTGAAGCATGAACGGGCGTAAAAAAAATCCGGGCTTCTTGCGAAGCCCGGATACCAGAAGTACTTACGGGTCCCGTCCATCCCTTCGGTAGCACTGGCAGCCTTATCCGTTCCCCCCTCGGAACGGTCAAGACCCAACTGGAGCATCGGTGTTGACACCGATGAATGGGCGACATCAGCAAAACGGCAGTGACAAAAACTCGCTGCCGACAAATGTATCTAGTACCGAATCGGCGCGGTGCAAATGATCCGCACGATTTTTGCGATTTATTGTTTGCCGGATGAATTTTTGCGACAGGAGTGCAAACGATGCTCGCGATGTTGGCATTCTTCATTCTGACTACGCCTCCCGCCACTGACAAAGCGGTGAAATCTCGCACCTTCCTGTTTTCCTATGAGGCCAGTCTCCTGGATTTGATGGAGAAAGTTGTGGCGCGTGTCTGGATACCGGTCCCATCGTCCACATTGGAACAGACTGTCGAAATAGTCGCCCTGCATCTGCCGGGTCGAAGTCAGTTGGAATGCGAACGCAAGTATGGAAACCGGGTGCTTTATTTAGAACTGGCAGGCGGTGCGAACTCAGAGAGCAAAATACGGATCGATTATCGAATCCTGCGACGGGAGGTTCGAACGGGCGATGAAAAGCCAACGGCCGCTGACGAAGCGCTTTATTTGAAACCCGACAACAAAGTTCCCGCTGACGGCAAACACCTTCAATTGCTGAAACGCAAGGAGTTGCCCGAAAATCCGAAAGCCCTTAGCCGAGCGCTCTACGATCTGGTCAATTCGGAACTGCGGTACAGCAAACTAGGAATGGGTTGGGGTCAAGGCGATGTCAACTGGGTCTGCGACAGCAAATATGGCAACTGCACCGATTTCCATAGTCTTTTCATCGGGTTGGCCCGCGCCAATAAAATGCCGGGCAAGTTCGAAATTGGCTTCTCGCTTCCCGAAATGCGTGGAGAAGGCCTAATCCCCGGCTATCACTGCTGGGCCAAAATCAGCCCTGCAGGATGCGGTTGGCTGCCCGTCGATATCTCGACGGCTAATCAAGAACCCCAACTGCAAGACTATTGCTTTGGCAATTTGAGCGAAGATCGGGTCGCCTTCTCGGTAGGCCGCGACATCCACTTGATTCCCAAGCAGGCAGGGCCTCCGCTTAACTTCTTCATTTACCCGTATGTCGAAGTCAACGGTGAACCTTATCCCTCCGACAAAATTGAGCGGAAGTTCCGTTACAAAGATGAGTCGGCTGCCAGTTCATCGAAATAGGCCGAGTTGGAAAAGCGCTCGCGCCACGGTTAATGATTGGGATGTGGGTTGATCGCTAGGCCATGCACTCTCCAGTATTTGTTTTTGCACCCGAATGTTTTCCGGGAGGAATTGTTCCTTGTCGTATCTGCTTAATACTCCTCAAGATGTAGCCGAGATGCTCGAACGTGTCGGCGTCGCTTCGATTGAAGAACTCTTTAGCCCAATTTCCGCCGAGCTTCGCCTCAAACGGCTGTTGGACATTCCGCCGGCGTTGTCAGAAATCGAATTGACAAATCATGCAACGGAGCTGGCTTCTGCAAACCAGGCTGCTGCCGATGACATCTGCTTTCTCGGAGGCGGCAGCTACGATCATTTCATCCCAAGCGTCGTCGATGCTATCGCTTCGCGTAGTGAGTTCTACACGGCCTACACCCCCTATCAAGCGGAAGCGAGCCAGGGGAGCTTGCAAGCTTTCTTCGAATACCAGACTTTGATCTGTCAATTGACGGGGATGGATGTGGCCAATGCTTCCCTGTACGAAGGTGGATCGAGCGTGGCCGAGGCAGTCCTGATGGCCTTGAACGTCTCAGAAGGCCGGCGCGAAGTGCTTATTGCCGAGAGCGTGCACCCCGAATATCGGGAAGTGTTGGCAACCTATCTTGCGAATTTGCACGTGCAAATTGTGACGCTGCCAACCCCTAGTGGATTTCTCGATCCCGACGATTTACGAAAAGCGATTAGCGATAAAACCGTGGCCGTTGTGGTGCAACATCCGAACTTCTTTGGGCATCTCGAAGAGCCGCAGGCAATCGCCGATATTGCGCGCGAGCATGGTGCGCTGATGATCGTCAGCTTTGACCCGATCAGCCTTGGCCTGCTGACGAAACCGGGCGACTACGGCGCTGACATCGCCATTGCCGAAGGTCAATGTCTTGGCACGCCGATGGGGTACGGCGGGCCTTACCTGGGCATCATGGCTTGCCGTCAGGAGTTTTTGCGTAAAATTCCCGGCCGGCTGGTGGGCGAAACGGTCGATCGCAATGGCAAACGTTGTTGGGTGTTGACCTTGCAAACGCGCGAACAGCATATCCGTCGCGAAAAGGCCACGAGCAATATCTGCACCAATCAAGGCCTCTTCGCCTTGCGTGCCGCTGTCTATTTAACCGCTCTTGGCCCTCAGGGGTTGAAGGAGACGGCCGAGCTGTGCCTGCAAAAAGCCCATTATGCGGCCGACAAATTAAATGAGATTGCGGGAGTGACAACAAAGTTCAACCGCCCGTTCTTCAAAGAGTTCACCGTCAGTCTGCCCGTTGAAGTTCCCAAGTTGCTGAACGAACTTCGAGATCACCGACTCCATGCAGGGCTTAGCCTTGGTCGATGGTATCCCCAGTTTCAGGAATGCCTGACCGTGGCCGTCACCGAAAAACGGACGCGCCGCGAGATCGATGCCCTTGCAACTGCTGTTGCTGCTCGGCTTGCCTAAGCTATCGTTTCAATTTATCTCCTTCTTCAAACCCTGACGGCCATGCCGATAATGCGGGTCGCTCATATCGTGCCGCCTTGTCGATCGACCTCCTTTTTGTGGGAAGCCGCTTTTCCTGCCCTTCGAACAATCAGCGATCTAGGCTTCGAAGGATTGTTACCCTTACGCGATTCGCCTCAGCGTTCGGAGCGCGGCCTCCGGCAATGGATTTCCCGGCATGATTCAGACAAAACTTTACGCTCGTCCTCGCGCCTCGGCGACTGCCGATGTGGACGACTTCGATCAGCTCGATGCCACGGTTCGGCTCAATCAAAACCAGCCGTTCGCACTCGGGCCTAGATCGCTCGACCACATCCAGAATCTCGGGCCCTATCGACTCGTCCGCCAGCTTGGCTGTGGCGGCATGGGGATCGTCTTTGAAGCCCAGCACGTCACGACGCTGGAAGATTTTGCGATTAAAGTGCTACGGCCTACTCTTTCAGCCGACCCCGATGCAAAGCTCCGCTTTTCGCGTGAAGCCCAAGCTATGGCGGCTATCGATCATTCGCGCATCGTCCCCGTCGTGGAAGTCGGCAAAGCGCATGGCATTCCGTATATCGTTATGCCTTTATTGCGGGGTGAAACACTTGAAGATCGGCTACAACGCGGGCCCAAAATGGCCGTCGAAGAACTGGCGCGTATTGGCATCCAGATTGCCGAGGGGCTCGATGCCGCACACCAGTTGGGGCTAATCCATCGTGACATCAAGCCGGCCAATGTCTGGTTGGAAGAACCGTTCGGCAGCGTCCGCCTGCTCGATCTCGGCTTGGTTCGCGCCATCACCAAAGATACGTTGCTCACCCATAGCGGCATCGTGATGGGAACGCCCGCCTATATGTCTCCCGAACAATCGCGCGGGGCCAAGCTCGATGCCCGTAGCGATCTCTTCAGCCTCGGCTGCCTGCTTTATCAGATGGCCGTCGGCGTACGGCCCTTTGATGGGCCTACGCCGCTGGGCGTGATGCATCAGTTGGAAACCTATCATCCGCCGCGCGTCAGCGTGAAGAACCCGGCCGTGCCGATCATGCTGTCGAATTTGGTGATGGAATTGCTGGCCAAGCAAGCGAAAGATCGCCCCGCTTCAGCAGCCATCGTGATGGATCGGCTGCGGCGCATTCCCTTGCACGAACCGATACACCCGTTGGCGCCCTTGGTCGTTGCCCCACGACCCGATGCCGTGCGTCAACGTTACGACCACCCTGACGCTATCCCCACTGGCGAAATCGGCGGCCACCCCGTCGGCAGTTGGCTCTTCTTCACCATCTCGATGACCCTCGCCGCCACCGGCGGCTTCTGGCTGCTGGCGGGGCGCTGAGAGCGATCATTGGTGCGAAGCACAAAAGGCGAGCTCAGCAGCGTAAGCTGCCGGGTGAAGCACGGAACCCGATTGCTCACGCAATTCGGCTCGCCTTTAGCTAACGGCACTGAACAGAGTCGAACTTACGACTCACTCAAAAAACGAATGCCCGGGTCAATATAACAGAGCCATCGTTGACAAATGACTCAAGAAATCAGGATCGAATCAATGAAGAATTACCCGATGCGTTTAGCCGCTATTGTCTTACTTTTGCTCACTCACGCCGCTACGCGTGCAGAGGATCCGAAATTTGCGCGGTTGAAGACTAAGGATTTGGCCACGGCGAATGCCCCCGATCTTCGCGGCGGAATTATTTTCAAAGGCGGCGCGTTCGATTTATCGGGTTCGCCGAGCGCCATGATTTTAGCCGACTTCAAAGACTCCGGTGTGCGGTTTGTGCATGTCAAAATGATCTACAAAGGCGAGTACGTTGATCCAAACACCACCATTCGCGGTTACCTCTATCACTTGAAGGACGAGACGTACGATCGTTACTTTTTCGTGTCTAAGGCAGGGGTCCAAAATCCGGACGATGTGCAACGCTATGTCATTGATTATAACGATGCCGGCGAGCCATTGGCCTATTTCCAAGGTCGCTTCGCCGCGAAGCCGTGATACTCGTTGCGATGTTGCCGCACAGTATTTTGTCGCTATCGCCAGTTGATGCATTTCAATTTCGAGCGCGCCTAAGCTAGTATGAGGCGTAATCGACCGCAGAGCGCCAACGTAAAAACAACAAACCCGTTACCCGCGGCGCGGAGGCTTTGCGCAGCGAAGCGCTCGCTAGTGAAGCCGCGACGCGAAGGCTTTGCACAGCGGAGCGATTTCGGCGTCCAAGCGCACCGCAATGCCTTCGCTTCGCGGTTAACGTGCACTGGCGCCTGTAGACAAAAGCGTCGGGCTTGTTTGACACTCGAACGCCCGACGCTCAATCGCGTGTCATTCTGACGGCCAACCTTATGGAAACATTTCCATAACGTCAAACACAAAAAAATCGTGGGAAAACTCGCGCGGCTGGCAAAAACTCGGCTTGGAAGGCGAGTGAAACGGAGAGACCGGGGAGGCCAGTCGCCACGAGTGGCTACACTCCTCCATAATGTCCAAGACCTCGCCGGAGCGAGGTCTTGGACGGAGCCTTAAGGTTTCTTTGGCGGCGGAGCCGGTGCCGGGTTTACTTTGGGCGCCGGGGGAGGAGGCGGCGGCGCGGGATGAACAACGGGCGCCGGTGGGTTGACCTTCGGCGCCGGAGGAGGCGGAGGCGCGGGATGAACAACGGGCGCCGGTGGGTTCACCTTCGGTGCCGGAGGAGGAGGCGCAGGGTGAACGACAGGCGCCGGTGGGTTCACCTTCGGCGCCGGGGGAGGAGGAGGAGGCGCGGGGTGAACAACAGGCGCCGGATTTACTTTCGGGGCTGGCGGTGGCGCCGGGGCAGGGTTGACCTTCGGCACTGGAGGAGGCGCCGGCGGCGTTACCTTTGGTTCTACTTTGGGCATTGGCGGAGGCGCTAGTTTCGGTTCGGCCTTTGGTTCAACCTTGGGCGCCGGCGTTACTTTCGGCTCCACTTTGGGCATCGGCGGAGTTACTTTCGGTTCTACTTTTGGTTCAACCTTGGGCACCGGCGGAGTTACTTTCGGTTCTACTTTTGGTTCAACCTTGGGCATCGGCGGAGTTACTTTCGGTTCTACTTTCGGTTCAACCTTGGGCATCGGCGGAGTCACTTTCGGCTCGACTTTCGGATCCGCCTTCGGTTCACCTTTCGGCATCGGTGGGTTTACTTTCGGCTCGACCTTTGGCGTCGGTGCTGTTTTGTGTTCCGGCGTTGGTTGTGTCGGCGGCGCTGGTGGCTGGGCTCGCTTCGGCGTAGTGGACGGCGTTGTTGTAACCAGTGCCGTCGCCCGAGCCGGCACGGTCTTTGGCACTTCCAGTTTCACGGTACGCGGTGCGGCCTTGGCACTCGGCTCAGTTGCCGGCTGAGCAGCCAGCTTAGTTTCCTGCTGCGAGCGCTGTTGAGCGAACGCGTGAAGTTGACGGGCTGCCTGTTGCTGCTCGATTCGGCTTTCCTGCGATACCGCGTGTAGCTTGACTTCCGGGTTCGCCTTCGCGGTCGCAGCGATCGTTGAAAGCATCTGAACCTGGTTCACGTTCACTGTCTTATTGTTGATGATCGTCGTGTTGTTCACCGTCGAGCTATTATTGATAACGGTGTTCTGCTGGGCCAATGTCTGCGGAGGCGCCGGAATATCGCCACGGTAACGACCTTGATACAAGTTGTTGATGCCGCGCTCCCATCCTCGATCATTGCGATGGGCCACGCGATAGTAGCTCAGCATCGGATCGTACCAGCCGGCGCCGATGGCCAAGTTTGGCCCGGCCGAGTAGCCAACCCAAGAGGTGAAGCCTTGGCCGGCATACTGGTTGCCGAAGTAATCGCCGAAATAATAACGGCCAAACCCACGGCGAACGAAGAGAGCGCCGAATAAGCAATTGTCTTGCACAACCAAGTTGGGAGTCCAGGCGTAGTTGTTGCCGCCATAGACGGATTGAGGGATGTAAACCGGAGCGAAGAGCATGCCGCGGTCGGCAAGCGGGTAATCCCAATAGCCTTCGATGTAAATATAGCCGGCCGGGGTCCAACGGAAGTGGGCGGGAACCCAAATCCAGCCAGCGCTGTAGTTGATCCAATGCCCCGGACGCCACATATAGCGATCGCGATAGACCCAATTGCCAGGTACGTAGATGGAGGTCTCGCTCGGCTGAGGCGTCCCGGGACCTTGATCGAGAGTGGCAGGGGGTTCGGGGAGATATTGAACGTCGGCCTGCTGGCCGGAGACTTGATTCCAGAAGCCGCCTACCCATTGCCAGCCATCGCCTGCTTGGCGCCAACTGCCTGGCATCCAAACTCGGTCGGGTGGCGGGACTGCGCCAGAAGCCGCTGACCCAGATAAAGTCTTGGCGATCTCCATCCCACGACCAATAGCCCGGCAGCCAGATGACGTTGTCGCCATCCGGTTTTTGATCGGGCGGTAATTCATCAACGGGGGCCGGTGGCTGTTTCGGGACGATCGGACCGGCGATCGGTTGCTGATCAGTGGGCATGGCGAAGCCTTCGTGGATCGGCCCGCGTGCAAGAACTTCCACGCCGTTGTCGTCGGCAGCAGCAAGCCGCTGGGCTGCAAGGCTAAAGAGGGCAAGGCTCGTTAGCAGCATGAATGGACGGAGAAACATGGGAAACCTCAGAGAAGATACGTCGATTGGTGCGGAAAGGTCGGCACCAGAGCAACGGGGGATACGGTTTGACTTGCGCATCAAGTTGGCAGTAAGTCGATTATAGGGCAACATTTGTGCCGACGCTCAGAATTGAACAAATGACCAAGGCAGCATGGATAAATCGGTATATTCGCCCTAATGTACTCATCACGCGGAGCGTGACGAGTACATCGGGACGCTCACTCATCCGCAATATCGGGTAGCGAAAGCAACTTCAGATAATGCCGTTCTCTGATGCGCATCTCAGCTCTATCTTTTGGCTTCACATCATCGTAGCCGCAGAGGTGGAGAAGGCCGTGGATGACGTAAAGATAAAGCTCCGTCTCAACAGGATGCCCTCGTTCGGCCGCTTGAGCAATAGCCACCTCGACGCCGATTACCAGTTCGCCTTCGAGCACTCGAGCATTTGAAGATCCCGATGGAAACGTGATAACGTCGGTCGGCTCATCGTGATCGAGGAACTGTTTATTGATCCGGTGAATGGTCGTATTATCCACGAAAGCAAGACTGATTTTGGCTTCCTTGACAGCTTCCCCTTCCAAGACAATGCGCGAGACCTCGCGCAACTGAGCATAAGGGAGTTCAATGATTTCTTGCGGGCTAGCGATCGAAGTGCGAATCATGATTCCTGCTCCGGCACAGCTTCATCGGGCGCGTCGTTCTTGAAGGGGTCAAAGGGGGGCAAATTGAACAAGCTTCGTGCTTCGAGCACGTGCTTCATCAGTTCCGTCCGCGTTTTCATGTGCGCTTCGAGAATCGTTGATTCAAGCATTATCGGCCCGATCACGCCCACGCCGATGCGCCGGCGGATGTCAGTCTTTTTATTACGAAAAGGAGGGCCATTGCGATAAGAGACCATACTGCCCCAGTTCCCTTGGATCCAGCAGGCAAAAACGGGAGTTTTCGGCCGTGCGGTTAAGATGTGCCAGACGCCGCGGGCGAAACGGCGCAACTCCTGCGACTCTTTCCGCCTTAACCAGCCTTCGGGGAAAATAATGATGCACTCGCCTCGATCTAAGGCGGCCGTGGCCTCATCAATCTCGGGAGTCTCCTTGCGCATGGCGGCGTCGGGAACGCGTATGCCGTGCAGAATATGCCGCATGATCCAGGAAATCCAAGGCATATCGTAATATTTGCTCGTCATCATCGGCGTCACGGCCGGCGGCAAAACCTTGGCCAGCCAGAAGGGGTCGAACCAAGCCGCGTGATTGGCGATTACGATCGCCGGACCGCGCCAAGGCAACTCAGCCACGCCAGGGCCAATAGCGCGGACGCGGTATAACGGCCAGAAGATCGCTTCGAGGAATAACTCGAAAACACCGCGAAAAAAGCAGACGCAAGCGACTACGGCACCTAAGAACGCAAGCCCGAAGGCTGTATTAAAGAAGAGATCGCGTTGATCGGGAAAAGAGATCACGGCAGCCAGAAAACAAGCGGTTACGATAGCGGCGCCAGCCCCAAGCAACGCCCCGCCTTGGCCTCGCGAGGTTTCGGACTGATTGATTGTGTAAACAGTCAGGAGAGGGGGAAGCATCAGCCCGATGCAAAATCCGATGCCGGCGGCGGCTAACGACCAGTCGTCGCTGATGGCTGTATAAACGAAGCAGAGGAAGAGCCCGCCTGAGGCCAAAGGAATCAGTCCCGAGCTGCGATAGGCGTGGCGTTGCAAACCGGAAAGAGCTGCGCCTAAGCTAAAGTAGACGAGAAACGGTAGGCGGGATTCGCGCGGAAGCAGCTTCGCCTCCAGTCCGAGAACGATGGAGATCAGACTGCAAAGCAGCAGCAGAGCGGCGCTCCCCTGACGACTCTTCGCAATAGCCACGGTCGTTTGCAGCAAAGGCTTGATCAAACCTTTCGCTATGCATGCGGGATGCACAACGGGAAAGGACGTCATCAACAGCAGGATCAACGCAAGCCCATAGCCGACATGGCCATATTGCAAGGGCAAGGGCATCCCCGCTTGAGCCGGCTCTTTGCCTGCCGCGATGAAACCGAGGCAGAGGCCAATAGAGCAAGTCACTGCGAAAATGCTGAATAG
This sequence comes from uncultured Planctomycetota bacterium, assembly GCA_963718635.1. Taxonomy (GTDB): domain Bacteria; phylum Planctomycetota; class Planctomycetia; order Gemmatales; family Gemmataceae; genus JAIOQJ01. Next base: position 3,499,931 of record OY970367.1, read on the forward strand.
AGTCGGCAAGGGGAATCGCGCCCATCGCGCTGCCTCGGGCAGCATAGCGAAAGCACAAGCGCGGAAGCAGGCCGATTCGCATGCCAGCGCGGCAATGCAAAACACCCAGTACCGATCGCCCAGCAGCTGCGAGCCATAGGGGAAGGCCACAATCATCGCGAGACCAGTCAGGGTCGATGCGATCATTAAGAGCCGGCGGTAGTGACTCGATGCTAGTGCGCCGATCAACGGCGCGAGCGCGAAAGCCGGGACAGCATAAAGCCCAAGCCAAAGAAAAAGACTGGCGATGCTGATTTCCGGACCAACAGGGCCTTGCGAGAAGATCGCAAATGCGCTGACCGCACTATGCCCAAGTGTACGGCCGAAAACAGCCGCGACGAACGCCGCCAAGTGAAGGCGAGAAAGATTAGCGGACAGGTTCATAAGGCGGTAGGGCCATCGGAAGGAAAGGGATGAGTGTGGTCATGCGGTTCATCGCCAAACGGATCGGGGTTGGCGTCAAAGCGTTCGAGATCGCGATCGCTGTAGCCAAAGTGATGAGCCAATTCGTGGACGACCGTCTTGCGAATCTCGGTGCGCAAGCGCTTCGGTTCGGGAAACTCTTCTTCGTGAGGCAGTTTGAAAATCCACAGCCGATGCATCATATCCTGCGTGTCGATGACGTCGGAGGCCCAGCCGGAAGGGAGCTCCAGCGGATCGAACAGTCCAAACAGCGTATCGCCCTCTTCAATCTCCTCGGGCGTAATGCCGGCCCGCAGCAGGAGTTCCTCATCCGGCTCGTCGGCAACCTCGACAACGACGTTATCCAGAAACGGCCCGAATTCCTTTGGCAGCGTCTCCATGACGCGAGCAACCAATCTTCCAAATTCACGCCGCGTCATCGGGATGAACCAGTCCGGGTAGAGGAAAAGCTTGTTGTAGGAAGAAGCGAGGCTTCAGGCTTGTGGCGAAACAACGAGCCTGAAGCGCCAATGAAGAATTGGCTTGCTCTTCACTGGCGCTTCAGGCTCGTGCAACTTCGAACGGTAGACACCGGTAACCCACCCAGGCGCTGGATGAACTCGAACGGGTGTTTGCGCAAGGCCTTCACCCACCCTACAAAATTACAAACTCTGATCGCCCACTCTCTATTTCCCCATGCGAGCGGCGGCGGGCATCACCCGAGTGTGAGTTGATTTCTCATAGTCCAAGAGTGTGAGATAGCTCACACCCAGCAACAAAACATACGCGGTGGTAGTTCCAATAAACGATGGAGAAAAAAACTTCACGGCGCTCCCTGCCGACTTGTTCAACTTGATCGTTATTCCCTGAAAATCAACGCTGCAAAGTTCGTCGAGCACTAAGTGCGAAAGGAAGCCGATCATCACGCCAACGGCCAGAAAAATCCGTGTGCGGATCAACGGATGATGATAAGCGAGATATACCAACATGCCCGCGATGAGCATGGCAGGGATGGAATGAAACATCCCTCGGTGGACAGTCACATGTTTGAAGATTCGGGAGACAACATAGCGGATGAGCAGATAAACGCTACCTAGAAAGAGGAAAAGATCTTCATCGGAAAAGTGCGCATCCATCAATCTTCGGTACATCAACATAGGCACCAACACGGCCGCCAAGCCGAACAACTCGCGGACGGGCACGCCGGAATCGCTATCGAGATCGGGCAACAGCCCGCCGACGGTGGTCAACGCGGTACCCACCATGGCGGTGGCGGGATCGAATTCCATGCGGCTATGGGCTAGGCCGCCGTAGACGAATCCAAGCGATGCGGAAAACGCCAAATGCCCTTTATAGCTCGCCATCGTTTCTCCCGAACAATTCGTTTCAGGCTGGAATTGTCCGCTAACGTACGCCGGGTCGCAATGGCAGTCTGTGGTGGCGCTAGGCGAGCCGGGAGCGTGAGCGACCGGAGAAATGCAGATTCTCCAGTCGCTCACGCTCCCGGCTCGCCAAGCACTCTAACGCGACGATTTCCCTAGCAGCCTGATGCCGCCTTTGGTTGCATCGCCGACAGGGCTGTAGTGGTCGAACTGAAAGTGCTGCAGAACCTTCAACACCAGTTCGGCATCTTCGCCGTTGCTGAACTCGAAGACGATGCGATCGCCTTCCGCGATGCAAAAGACGCCGTTGATGGTCCGTAGTTTCATCAGCGAAGGCTGAAGCTTGATGTCGTTGAAGCCGAGCCCGGTATGGCGAGGAGGCTGGCCGTTCGCGAGAAATATTGGAAAAGCCGCTCTTCCCGACAAAGCAGACTTCGGTGATGTGCGCATCTTGCAGCAGACTCAGGGCCTCGCGTGCTTGGGTAGCGTTCGGCCCAAACCGGGCAACGACATCAAGGCCTTGCACCACCAGCCATTCGCCGCGCAGGCGAGCGACTTCCAGTTTACGCGGTTCAATAATTACCTTACTTCCAGCATAGCCAATGGTCGGCAAGATCAGCCCTTGCTGCGAGACTTTGCCCAGAATCGCCCGAGGATCAGTCTTGCCCTTCGGCGCTTGCGGCGGCCGTGCGTACGAATCGATCGTGAGATAGGTCATCGCCGGCTGAGGCATGCCGATGACGCCAAGCTGATTGAAGCCGAATTTTTTGAGCACGGCCAGCGCTTGCTGGGCGGGCTCTTGCTGGGCGCCGAAGTTATAGAGAACCTGCTTATCGTCGCGGATGACCCAGGCACCAGCACGCGATCAGCTTGTAAGGTCGCGGGATCAAACGCGATGATGTTCTTGACGACCACGCCCCCCTTGGCGCCTTCGCCATCGCTCAGCCAGAACTCAAAGGGTGGCGTAGAGCCGGCCACTGTGCCATAAAGGTTAAAGTGGAGCGTGCGAATCAGTCGCACGGCTTCGAGCGCTTCACGTTCCAACGGACCGAAATCGCGCAACATCTGATTGCCGGCCCAAATCTGCTGGCGGTCGTCAACACGCTTCAATTCGAGCTGATTCGGATCGAAGCGCACGATAGCCATACCGGTCGGGAGGGCATCATTCACGCCCACCGGCAGCGGCTGCGGCTCGGCGACCGGTTGGGCCGTGGCTCGCGCACAGAAAAGGGCAAGCGTGATCAGCCCGATGCAACGCATACCGAGGTTCCTTAGGAAACTTGAACGCGCAATTGGGTTGCGCGGCAGCCTATTACTAATCGGCATTTCTTGAGGGAAAAAGTGAATCAAAGAGAAAAAAGCAAGGGCAATGGCTCTCGTAACCGACAAAATCAGTCCAGAGATTCCGGCGAAGTCGATCGACCGACTTCGGGGATGGAAGGGTGTTTCACCTTGGCCAACCCTTCGGCAACTTGGCAGCCACCAGCGTTAAATACGGAGGGAGGAACGCCGAAGGCCCATAGCTTTGCGTCGCCGTCTTTCGACGGTTTTGCCCTTTCGAGGAAGAAAGGCGTTGAGAATCTCTGCGAGACGCGAACCACTGTCCCCGGCCATGTCGCAAAAACCGACATAACCGTTTGCTCATCAAAACCTTAGCTTTGTTTTCGCCCAGGTGCAAACAGATTCCCGTTTTGTGAACCGGAATTCAGAGCACCGGCTGTGGCGACAGGCGAACGGGTACTTCCTCGATCTATTCCGGCAATAGCTCATAGATCCATATCGTGTAGCCGGCCTTGGCGATCGGGCGAAACTGTTGGAAATACTCGTAGCGGTGCAACGGGATCGTTTGCCGTTTACCTCTGCCATCGGGTGTGAGAAATGAGACTCATTCTAACTCAACCGTCAATAGAAAACGTGCCTGTCCTGCCTGTCCCCTTTTCCGCCTTTTCCGGGCCTGGCGGCGTGGCCGAAACCAACGGGATGAACATTTGGATTTCGAAGAACCGTCTGAGCGATCCGAATCTGATCGTCGACGAATTAAGCCACGTCCTGCTGGCCAACGATATGCAACTTCTCGATAAGGCGGCAGCGGGAGATGCGCTCGCGTCGAAGGGTCGCTCCATCGAGAATCAGCAACATATTGTTGCCTACAGCGCATTGATCGATGCGGCGAACAAGGGTAAGATTGCACTGGCTCCTGAAGCTTTGGCGGAAGCGCGAACACGCCTGGAAGCAGCGATTGGGGATGGTAGTGTTGTTGATGTAGTAAAAACCCGATTTCCAGCAAACGTAGCGCAGATCAGGCATATCTTTCGAAATGCTCCCGGGCATGTAGCTGATACTCCCACAAACCGGGCGCTGCTTTTGGAAGTTGCGAATGATGCAAGCATTTTGTTAGGCCCGGACGCACATGGAAATCAATGGTTCGCAAGACTCAATGCAAATGGCTCCCAAACCTGGGTGCAGGTGCGAAACAATCTGATCATCAATGGCGGTGTCAATCAGACACCGAAGACGTATAACCCAGACACCGGCTTATCCGGTTAAGGATGATAATGGATTTGCAACTGACAACTAAAGAAGCTTATGCAGCCATGTATTTATTCCTTGACGATCTGTATAAGCAATATGGCTTTGACCAGCTAGGCGGAATCCTCGGAGGGATGAGTCTATTGGAAGACGGTACTACGGCCGACCCTGGTTACTGGCATGATTGGCTTCAAATGGTGCAAAAGAGTATTGGGCAGCAACCCGACATTGGGTTGCACATACGTAAGTAGTGTGAAACTGGTCGCGACTGCAAAAAGGTTCGCAAGCGCACCGCAGAAATCATCTGCTTACGCCGGCTTACACCAGAGGCAATTCAGGCAGGTCGAATTGCTTGGAAGGCAGGCCAACCATGATTCGGCAAGATGGGCAGGAAAAGGGGAAGCAGGAAAAGGGGACAGCGTAGATTTTGACCGGAATCGGCTGAAAAATCTACGCTGTCCCCTTTTCTTAGCTTTTCTTAGCAGGAAAAGGGGACAGCGTAGATTTTGACCGGAATCGGCTGAAAAATCTACGCTGTCCTGACATCCTGACACCTTTTCTGTTCCCGCCTCGGCATGATCTGGAATTTTATAATTGCCCCCGTGCAGGGCAAGATCGAAAAGGACTCCTGACCTCCTGACCGCTTTTTATTCCCCAGCTTCACGCTTCGAAATGTCGGCACTAGCTTCGGAGCGGGCTAGATAGTCCCAAACGCGCGTGGGCGACAACCATGCGGCGCGAAATACGGGGATGCTTCATCAACTGCTGCCCTCGAAACGGAGAGAGGAAACAGTGGTGGAGAGTGTAATAAAATGAGTGTTACGAAAGCAAGGGTGTTTTCAAAATTTCTTTTGAATGTTTAAATAAGTCGCTTTAAAGTAGAAGGAACGCCGTAAAAACATTTCCGATTTTCGGCCCGCCTAAGTTAGGTATGTCGGGAATTTCGGAATACGGAATTCGGAATGCGGAATGAGAACAACGAAATGAAGACACGACAAAAAGATGCCGGCAAAAAGATAAGCTCGTTACGCGGCTCTGCCGCGTAACGGGTCGTCGAGGCTCTGCCTCGCGCGACTTGTTGCGCGCTAAAGCGATGGTCGCCTTTCGCTCCGTGTTCGGAAATCCTTTCGCTCCCCGAAAGGCGACTCTGAAGGGTTTTCCCTGACCCTTCGGGAAATATTTCCCGAAGGGCGTTTCCAATTATTTCGTGGGAAAACGCGCGACGCGAAAACGAAAATACTGTTAGCCGCGACGCGGAGGCTTTGCGCAGCGGAGCGATTTCTTGCCGAAAGCGCTCCGCTGCGCAAAGCCTTCGCGTCGCGGCTAACGCAACGTTGCATGGACGAATCAAGATTCGGCATGAAAGTGTGAACGGTTCACACTCGAGTGGTAACGTTACCACTTCGAACGGTTCGCAGTCAGTACGGAGTTTGACTGTAAATGGTTTACAGTGGAATCGATTTCACTTCGAAACCCGGCCTCACTAGCAACATTGCTAGTGAGAAATGAGATCCGGCATGAAAGTGTGAACGGTTCACACTCGGGTGGTAACGTTACCCCTCAAACGGTTCGCTGTCGGAGGGTGGGCAAGTGAATCGGTGGGTTTCGCTACAAAGTCCCTTGCTTGCGCGTCGGGCTCGAGAAGGTGGGAGATCACGCTTGATCGCTATCGGTTAATATTCGGGAAATATTTCCCGAAGCCGCTTTCCAATTAAACTGTGGGAAAGCGCGCGATGTGCAGATGAAAAACTCGCTAGCCCCGAGGCGAAGGCTCTGCGTAGCGGAGCGCTATCGGCGCGAGAAATGACAGGCCGGGAGGCCTGTCACCCCAAAATCGTTACTTGCGAATCGGGTCCCAGCCGTTGCTGGGCGATGCATTGCCGGGTTGGAGTACGTTCATCGGCAAGGGATCGGGCTGGCGAATGTTCATTGGAGTTGTCGGGATTCGATTGTCGCGCGTCATCGGCGTTACCACAGCCGGCGTTCGTGGGCTTACAACGTTGGAGATCGGCGTTACCTGCTCGTAGTTCACCATTTGAACCTGGCCGGCGTCGGTCATGCGCTCGCTGCCGGGCGCAGTGTTATTCAGCGCCATGCGGGCTTGCTCGTTGGTCGGCTCGAGTTTCAGCACTTGGGCGTATTCCTGGTTGGCCCGATCCTTCTGTCCATTGTGATCCATCATCCGGGCCAAGTTGAAGTGCGCGTTGGCGGGGGACATGCAGCGGTTGAGCCAGGCCAGCACTTCCTCATAACGGCCCGAATAAGCAAGCGCGAAGCCGAGGGCCTTGCTGTAGTTCTTGTTTTCCGGATCCATCTTGGTAGCGGTGTGATAGCACTGGATGGCGCCATCGTGATCTTTGAGCGAATCGAGCGCCTGGCCCATCTCGCCCCAGATGCCGGCATTCTTAGGAGTTGCTTTGCATGCCTGTTGATACCATTCCACGCACTTCGCTTTGTCTTGCGACAGCTTGTAGGTGCGTGCCATGCCGAGCATCGCGTCGACGTTCTTCGGCTCGCGCTGCACAGCAGATTGGAAAGTTTTCCGCGCTTCGCCGCAGAGCTCGTCGCGTTCGGTCGGGCTCCGATCGGGCATTGCCGCGGATTGCAAGCGTACATTGCCCAGAGCGACTAGTGTTTCCACTTTGATGGGATCGTTCTTGCCGCGTTTCTCTTCGGGGGCCGGCAGGGGTTTGAGCGAGGTTACGCTCAGAGGCGGCTCGGCCGTGTTCGCCGGTGGATTATTTCGCTTCTCGCGGAGATGCCCGCAGCCGACAACGCTGAGCAGGACGCCGCTCGCGATAAGACGTTTCCAACGACCATCCATGGTCAGCTCCTGGGAATCACCAGCTTGCGGTGGGCGTGCGGTCGCAAGCGACAATCCCTTATTTGAATTCGGCGATGAAACTGGCCGAAGCCTCGGCGATCAGGTCGCGCGTAAGATGCACGGGTTGCCGTCTGTATCGACAAATGGATTGGACAGTCTCCAACAAATCGCGGCAATCGCTGGCCCGAGGCGTCCGTCCGCGATCGTAATAGCGTTCGTACAGATAATCGATCGCCTCACTGCAAGCGTTCATATTCAGCTTGCGGGCGTAGTTCGCGAAGATCTTTTCGTAAACATCCCGCGTCGGGGCCAGGATGCCCACTTTGTGCCGAATACGGCGGAGGAAGGCATCATCGACCAGATCTTTCGGATCGAGGTTGGTCGAGAAGATAATCAGTTGCTCGAAGGGTACTTGGAATTTCTTGCCGTTGGAAACGGTCAAGAAGTCGTGGCGATCTTCAAGCGGGAGAATCCAGCGATTGAGAAGTTCCTTCGGGCGGACGATCTGCCGGCCGAAGTCGTCGATCAGAAAGACGCCGCCGTTCGCCTTGAAGTGAATCGGCGCCTGGTAAAACTTCGCTTCGGAGTTGTAGCGGAGGTCGAGCATGTCGAGCGTCAATTCGCCGCCGGTCACGATAACTGGGCGTTTGATGCGCACCCAGCGCGGATCGACCGAACCGCTCGACAGCAGCCGTTTGACGGCTGGCATCGCCATCTTCGATCTTGTCGTCCAACGCGTCGTCCACGACGTGAAGCGAGGGATCGAAAACGGTGATGACGTTGCCGTCGGCCATGAAGGCATAGGGGATATAGACCGATCCGCCCGACTGGTTCATGAACTCGCCGATGGAGCGAGCGATCGCGGTTTTGCCGTTGCCGGGAGGTCCATAGATGAATACGGAACGGCCTGAAACGATGGCCGGGCCGATGGCGTTGAAGAGATCGTCGCTCAGCACCAGATGCGAGAACGGCGCGATGAGCGATTCGGGAGAACAGCGCAAACCAGTGACAGCCTGACGATAACATTGCTCGACGTAGTCTTCGATCGGCACCGGCGATGGCCCGACGTAACCGCACAGATCCATCGCTTCTTTGCCGCGTTTGCGGCCGACATCGGTGAGGCTGAAACGATAACTGACTTCGCCGACCAGATCGCCGCCCATGACTTCGATTTGCTTTTCGTCCTTGAGGAACTTGAGCGATTCGCGGATGACTTTGAAAGGGAGACAGAGAAATTGCGCGAGATCTCGACCGATCATCGTGCCGCGCGTGTAGAGTGCCTTCAACAGCATGTCGCTGACGAAGGCGAGGGATAGCCCAGCTTCCTTGAGCGATTCCGGGCACGATGGCGCTTCCGGGGTATTGCTGTTGTCCCAGTCGTAAACGGAAGCTTGCTTCATTGCAGGATCTCCACAAAAATCGTCGTCAATGCGGGCGCTCGGCAGCTTTTGCGTCTGGGCGAGCGTCGAGCTGTAAAGCCAGCGTGATTCTCAACGCGTCGGCCTTAGGGCTCGACGCTCAGGGGCGACTCAAACGTCATCTTCTACTTCTTCCACTTGCCGCGAGTGATGATGAAGACCGAGACGGCGCCGGTGAGGAGACCAAGGCCGACAACGCCGCCAATGCTGCCGAACTGATTGCCCCAGAAGCTTTTGAAGCCGACCCAAAAGCGGCCGAAGTCGTACGCGGCCGCCGGACTGGCCGACAAGAGCAAGAGGATCAATACAGCGACAAAAGGAAAGCGCTTCATGACAGTCAACTCGGATCAATTGGATCAACAAATATCAACGCCGAAGGGTAAACGAGGAAGAGCTCGTTTACGCTTCGGATAAAAGCTCGTCACAAAGCGACGGCCTATCTTACCCTCGCCCCGGCTTTGCAGGGGGAGGGTAAGGCCGCGCCAGGCATTATCGACCGGTTCCGCCGCCGCCAGCGCCACTGCCACCAGCTGCGCCGCCGCCTGTTGCACCGCCGCCTGCTGCTGCACCGCCGGTGGCGCCGCCGGCTGTTGCACCGCCGCTTGACTGGCCGCCCTGCTGGCCGCCTTGTTGTCCGCCGGCGCCGCCGCCAGCCGAGCCAAGGACGCCGCTGTAGTTGGTGCGCTGCGACAGGATCGCATTGCGGGCGGACACTCCGGAGATCCCCACTTCGGCCGGGTCGTGGATCAGCACATCGAAGTGCATTGGCCGGCCGGCCGTTTGCGCGGTCAGGTATTTCTGAATCGCGGCACCGCGTCTGTTGTCCAGGTCGCGGCGCGAGTCGGTCAATTCGTCCGGCTTGTCCGCGTTGTAGGCCAGATCCCGGGCAGTTTGGATAAAGATCCGAGGATCGGGTTCCGGCCGTCGGCGAACCAGCTGATCCAGTTTGTCTTGGCCCAGCGCGTTCAACTTATCCGTACCAGGCTCGAACTGATAGTTCCAAACGGTCTGATCGAGGATCTGGCCGTTCTGCACCTGGGGGTTGAAGCAAGTAATCACTTCCTGCCGGGCGACAGCGCCGTAGCGCTCCATGCGGCACGGGTCAACGAGATTGCGATAGCGCTCTCCCCCCGTGCAGCCGATCGAGCCCATCGCCCCCGCCGTACAGGCGATGGCAAGCGTCGTCTTCATGAATCCGTTCATGGCTATCTCCTCCTGAGAATTGCGGAATTCGGAATTAGGAATGCGGAATCATCGTTCCGCCCGCCTCACACCAAACCACGCATTATTTTTCAAAGCACCTTCTCGAAGTATCGTTGAATCCGGATTTGGCTTTCATTCCGAATTCCGCAATCCGCATTAGTTCTTCAAAAGTCCCTTCTGAATCTGGATGGCGGCGGGTCCGACGAGGACCACGAAAATCGCCGGGAAGATAAACAGAACCAGCGGGAAGATCAGTTGCACGGCCGTTTTGGCCGCCTTTTCTTCTGCGAGTTGGCGACGGCGAACCCGCATCGAATCCGATTGCACTCGCAAAGCTTGGGCGATGCTTGAGCCGAAGCGGTCGGCCTGGATCAGGATGGCCGCCAAGGCTCGCATGTCGTCTACACCCGTCCGGACGCCGAGATCGTGCAACACTTCGCGGCGCGGTCGGCCCATCTGCAACTGCATATTGCCGATCGAAAATTCTTCGCAGATCGTTTTCGCATGTTCCTTCATTTCGTCCGTCACTTTCCGCAGTGCGGCATCAAGGCCCAAACCCGATTCGACGCAGACGACCAGCAAGTCCAAAGCATCGGGCAGCGTCAGGAAGATTTCTTTCTGACGTTTGCTCTTCAACATCCAAAGGCCAGCTTGAGGCAAGTAGAAACCAATGCCGCCGAAAATCACGATGTACTGAAACGCCTTGATCGAAAAGCCATCCTTCAGCAGGAAGATCGCCACGGCCGGGAGCAAGCAGACGCCAAGCGCCAGCAGGCGGATGCCGTGATAAATCATCGGGGCGGCTTCACTGCGGAAGCCGGCGTTGGCCAGCTTCACTTTCAGATTGTTCTTCTCGAGGTCGGACTTCGGCTCCATGGCGCCGCCCAAGCTCGAAATCGCTTCTTTCAAACCGCTGAAGCGGTTCTTCTGAGCGTCGGCGGCGGACATATCCATGTCGGCCACCGAGCGGCCGCGGCCGATGCGATCGAGTCGCTCTTCAGCCCGGCTGGTTTTCTGGGCCAGCATCGTTAAGGCGCCCCAGGTCAGCAGCATGAAGACCAGGAACACGATCAACGGCAGGATGTCGTTGAGAGTCATAGCGAGCAGTATCACGGGTGTATCCTCGTTGGCTTGCCTCTTGGGGCTCGAACTTTACAGTTCGAGCCCATGCGGACGGTTAGACCTTAATATCGACGATTTTCTTGATCGCATATGAGCCGATCAGCATCAGAACAATCGCCCCGATGCTCATTTTGACGCCCATCGGGTCGGTCCAGAGCAGCGAGATGTAATCCGGTTTCATGTACATCATCATCAGGAACAGGCCGATCGGCATAGCGATCAGCACGATGCCGGAGAGCCGGCCTTCCGCCGTCAACGCCTTCACCTGGCCCAAAATCTTAAAGCGTTCGCGGATCACATGGCCGATCCGATCAAGGATTTCCGCCAAGTCGCCACCCGTTTGCCGTTGAATGTTCACCGAGGTGACGAAGAACCGCAAATCGAGGTTCGGGACCCGGCTGACACATATTGGCCAACGCATCTTCCAGGGCGATGCCCAAATTCTGTTCGTCGTAGACCCGGCGAAACTCGCGAGAGATCGGCTCGGGCATTTCTTCCGCCACCACGTGCATGCCGGCGGCGAGCGAGTGGCCGGCACGCAACGCACGGGCAACCAGTTCCATCGCGTCGGGCAGTTGCCCGGCAAACCGCTTCAATCGCGAAGCGCGCTTCCAGTAAAGCCAAATCCAAGGCAAGAAGAACATCACCAAGCCGCCGATCGGCACCACATAAATATTGACCAACAGCAAGCTGGCAAAGCCGCCGATGACAGCCGCCGCGAGCGATACGCCGAACAGGATGCTCGGCTTGATGTTGACGTCGGCCTGTTCGAACATCTGCGACACTTTGAGAAACTCAGGTGTCAGGCGTTCGAGCAGGGTCTTGCGATCGACCTCTTGCAGCGCTTGCCGCAACAACAGATCGGCGGAGGAATCTTTAACGGCGCCGCGGCCGACCAGTTGATCGAGCCGTTCCGAGACGCGTTCGTTCCCCGAACCTTTCATCAGGAACGCCACCGCGCCGACCAAGCCGGTAATCAGGACGAACACTAGAATTATCATCGTCGGGTTCATGGTGCTTCTCTCAGGGTGGACGCGGAGCCGTCGCCGACTTTCCATGGCCGAATTCGCCAGAATTCGGTGGGTGAACGTTGCGAAAGGCCCGAATCCTGGCGAATCCGGCTACATCCGTTGTGTGGCGTTAATCTCTCAGCAGCACGCGCTCGGCAAACATATTCGAAGGCAGCTTGACGCCTTTCTGTTCCAGGCGATTGACGAAGGTCGGCCGGACGCCGGTCGCTTCGAATTGACCGTAAGCCCGACCGTTCTGATCGACCCCCAGCTGCCGATATTTGAAGATCTCCTGCATGATGATCACGTCCTGTTCCATGTTCATCACTTCGGTGATGCTCGTGATCTTGCGCGGGCCGCCCTGTAAGCGATTCGCTTGAATGATCAGATCGACGGCCGATGCGATTTGCTGCCGCATCGCTTTGATCGGGAGTTCGAAACCGGCCATCATGATCATCGTTTCAAGCCGGCTCATGGCATCGCGAACACTATTGGCATGCAGTGTGGTCATGGACCCCGAGTGGCCGGTGTTCATGGCTTGAAGCATGTCGAGCGTTTCCGGTCCGCGACACTCGCCGACGATGATGCGCTCAGGACGCATACGCAGGGCGTTGCGCACCAGGTCGCGCGTCAGGATCGAGCCTTTGCCTTCGATGTTCGCCGGCCGCGTTTCGAGACGGACCACGTGATCTTGTTGCAGCTGCAATTCGGCCGCGTCCTCGATCGTGACGATTCGCTCGTCCGACGGGATGAAGCTCGAAAGCGTGTTCAATAGCGTCGTCTTACCGCAACCGGTGCCGCCCGAGATCACGATGTTCAACCGAGCCTTGATGCAGGCTTCCAACAACATGGCCATTTCGGGCGAAAATGCCTTGTAGTTCAGCAAGTCTTCCAGCTTCAGCGGATTGGCGCCGAAGCGCCGAATGCTGAGCGAAGCGCCATCGAGGGCGATCGGCGGTATGACCGCGTTGACGCGCGAGCCGTCCGGCAACCGGGCGTCCACCAGCGGCGAAGTTTCGTCCACGCGCCGGCCGACCTTCGAAACGATGCGATCGATGATCTGCATCAAGTGCTCGTTGTCGCGGAAGAGCAGATCGACTTTTTCGAGCTTGCCCCGGCGTTCCACGTAGCAGTTCTTCGGACCGTTGATGAGGATATCGCTAATGGTCGGATCTTTGAGCAGAGGCTCCAAGGGTCCGAAGCCGAGCGTCTCATCCAAAATCTCTTCGATCAGCTTCTCGCGCTCCATCCGGTTCAGGAGCGGGTTTTCGGTGTCGCACAGATGCTCGATGACCCGGCGGATATCTCGTCGCAACGCATCGCTGTTGAGGTCTTTCACGCGCGAGAAGTCGAGGCGTTCGACCAGCTTGCCGTGGATCTGGCGCTTCAACTCGTCGTAGTTCTTCGCGCCGTTGCCCGAAGGCTGTCCGTTGATCGACATGCTCGACGGTGGGCGCGTCCCCATGTTGCTGACGCTGTTGAGCTTCGATAATCCCTGTTGCAGGCGTGACATCGATGTTTCCTCTCACTGCCGCTCGTTAATCACCTAAAGGTCAATCGAGCATAGCTCACGTTTTTCGTGTGCCGCGTCAATTCTGCCAGACATTCAACAATTAACGATGAAGATTTCACAATATATAATGAACGTATTTCAACCGAACCAGCCGCGCTTCTTACCTGGCTCGAGAGCCGCCGTCTTACCCGTGATCGCTTGAACCAGCCCCAGAATGCTCTGCTGAGCGCGACACTTGGGCGCGTGCTTGACCAAAGGCATCCCCGCGACGCGCGACGTAATCATCGGCTTCGCGTCGTTGGGGACCTGCCAGAAGATCGGCTTGCCGATCACCTCTTCGGCCTTCTTGACCGTGATTCCTTCCTCCATGTGTTCCGAGCCCGAGCGGTTAACGATCACCCGGATCTTGTCGCCGAGATCGCCTTCGATGCTGAGCGTGTGGACGAGCCGAACTACGTTTCGCAAGCTGCTCAGCTCCAGCTGGGTAACCAGCAAAATCGCGTCGGACATGCGGAGCGACATGATGTCGGTCGGCAGCAGGGCTTTGCTCAGGTCGAGGATCAGGTGGGTATAGCTGATCTTCAACAGGTTCAGGATTCGCTCGACGTGCCCTTCGTGGATCGAACCAACTTCGGAGAGTTCGACCGGATGTCGCAGCACGGAAAGCCCGGTATCGGGGTGTTTGACGAGCGCCCGCTTCAGATAGTTCATGTCGAGGCGTTCGATGTTGCGGGCCAAGTCGGCGAGGCTGATATTTTCACTGCCTGGCAAATCGATCGCGATATCGGCATCGCCGAGAGCCAGATCGAGATCGAGCAGGGCGACCGCGTTCGCCGGGTCGGCAGCCAAAGTAGCGCCAATGTTCACCGCTAAGCTAGTACAGCCGACTCCGCCGCGCGAGCCGATGACCGAAATCACCATGCCGTTCGCTTTGCCGCCGGTCGTTTGACCGATGCCGGCCTGTTCCTGATGCCCGCTCTCCGCCAGAACCTTGCGAAGCGTGGAAACCAGGTCTTCCAGGCCGATCGGCGGGGAGAGGAAATGCCGGGCACCTTTTTGGAGCGATTGCAAAAGCGTTTGGCTGTCGGCGCTGATCGTGATGATCGGCAGCTTGGGGTATTGGGCCGACAGCAGTTGAATCATGCCGAGGGCTTTCGGCCGGTCGGCGTCGAGGGCGACGATCACCAGATCGGGAGTCGCCTGTTGGACGACATCGAAGAAGTAGTCGTAGCGGGCACATTCCGCTTCCAGCCAAACAAAGTCGACACCGAGCAACAGCGTGCGGAGCGACTCACGGCTGGCTTCGTTCGGATCGACAATCGCAATACGTTGCATCGACTTACCCTCATCGCACAAGCCGGAGGAGGGGGATCGCTCGAGGGGAGCGATCCCCGTCGCCGTCTTGGAAATTACCGACCCTTGGGCGGAACGGGCATATCCTTCGGAGCATTAGCCGGCGGCAGATCGGCCGGCGTCGTCGTCGTAACCGGGGGAACGTTAATGATCATCGGGGCTTTGCCGCTGACCACTCCGGTGCTGCAAGTGCCGGTGGCACAAGTTCCGGTCGAGCAATTGCCGCTGGCGCAGTTCCGGCGCCGGCGCCATAACCTGAAGCCCCGCAGGGGAATGCAGCAGCGGTCGGATCGTTCTTCCAGGCGCCCTTGTAGTGCTTGCCTTCAAACACCGCTCGCTGGCCGCGAGGCGCTTCGAGGATGCCTTCCAGGTAGAGTTCGTAATCGTCGGGCGAACGAGTCTCCCGGCCTGGCAGCCGCTTGGCTACTTGGTTGCAATCCATCGGATCGACCAGGTGAGGCGTGACCAGGATGACCAACTCCTGTTCGTCTTCCTGCGTGGTCTGCGTGCTGAACAAGGTTCCGAAGTAAGGAATCTCGCCGAGCACCGGCACCTTGGCCGTCTGAGCTTGCAACGTCGTTTGGATCAACCCGCCGATGGCAAAGGTCTGGCCGGCTTCCATCACCACCGAAGTCCGGAGCGACTGTTGATCGAAGCCGGGCACCGTGCCGAAGCTGGTGGTAATGCCCAACGCCTGGTTGACCGCAGTGACTGAAGGCGAGACTTCCAGGTAGATCTTGCCGTTGCCGTAGACGATCGGCAGGAAGTCGAGTTCGGTGCCGATCGGGTACAAGGTCACACCAGGGCCGTTGATGCCGGACGAAGCCGACAAGATCGCTTGTTGACCGCCGGACAAGAAGCGGGCAGGCCGGCCGCTCTGGGTGACGAGCTTCGGCTCTGCGAGCAGTTTAGCCAGGCCCTCTGTCTTGAGAGCTTGCAACAGCCCTTGGAACTGAGCCGGTACGATGCCGACCACGATGTTCGCAACGGAAGTCGGCAGAGCGCTGACGGCGCCCGGAATTACGCCGACGCCCGAAGCCACCGTGTTGTTGCCGGCGGTGCCGGAGCCGGCTGTCAACCCGCCCAGCAAGCTGCCGCTGCTGACCGTACGGCCATTGATGACAAAGTTGAAGCCGCGTTGACGCGATTTCGTGCGATCGACGCGGGCCACCGTCACATCGAGCTGTACCTGTTGCACACCGCCGACCGTCAGGGCGTTGACGATGCCTTGGGCATTGCTGCCAAGCACGGTCTGGGCAATGCGGACAATCGTATCGACATCTTCAGCCCGTGCGACGTAACCGCCGAGCACGACGCCGTTTCCGAACGGAATGACTTCGACATTCGCGGTGGGAACCGCGCGCTTCAGGATGTTCCGAAGTAAGTCGATGTCCGTCTGCACGACAACCTCATACGATTCTTTGGCGTTATCCGCGTCGGTCAGTTCCAGCCGGCTGGTGCCCTGCTGTTGACCTCGCAGGATCACGTAGGCCGGGTTGGCCGCATCGGCTTCAACGAGCACGATGTTCGGGCTGGGGTTGAACACCTGTTTGATCAGTTTTTTGCTTTTCATTTGCAGCCGGACAGCGCCCCCGATGGGGACGATGACGCTGCCGCTGCGGTCGATGGGCTGAGGCTGCTGGGCCTGAACACTCACCGTGGCGACCATGCTGAGCACGACGAGCCCCAAAAGGAACCGTCGAGCGTGAAGTTTCGGGTGCATCCTATCACCTCTCTCCAATAGAGGGCGGCCGTGAAACGACTCCCGCCCGACTCCGCGTTCCGTTCACTCGTCCGGACCAACGGTCCGGACGTTCCATTTCAACTTGCGTTGCTTGGGGCGGGCGGGGTCGCTAACAGTGCTTCAGTGTCGAAGCATTTTCGCGGCCCCGCTCGCCGTTGGTCCGCTATACGTGTAGATCTTTCGAACCTTCTTCAGCCTTCTCTTCCTTCTTGAAGGGCGTTCCGCTGCTCGGCGGAAGATCCTTCAATTCGTCGCCGTTGCCGTCAACGCGACGGAAATCCCCTGGGCCCATTTCGAT
Organism: uncultured Planctomycetota bacterium; assembly: GCA_963718635.1. GTDB lineage: Bacteria > Planctomycetota > Planctomycetia > Gemmatales > Gemmataceae > JAIOQJ01. The sequence goes on from OY970367.1 coordinate 3,516,768, forward strand.
GAAATAGACCCGATGGTTGTTGATGATCTGCTCGAACTTCCGGGGATAGAGCGGCTTTTCCGCTACGACTTCCCGTGGTTTCGGCAGCAGTTCCGCTTGGTCGATATCAACTGCTGGTGGGGCGACAGCCAGCGATTTATCGATGATCACCTTATCGTCGCTCAGCCAGCTCTTGAACAGTTGCTGGTCGGCTTCGAGCTTGTTGGTGATGTACTTGCCGACCACTGAACTCTCATCGCTCAGCGTCTTGCCGGAGAACACCGCTTCTTCGGGAAGCTCCTGGGTGCGGAAGAAATCCTTGAAGTTATCGCTGTTGATGAACGTATTGACCGGCACTTCCGTCTTGGCCACCAGCACCTTGACCGTCTTGACGGGGGCAACCGGCGCCGAGCTGGTTCCCGCTTCGGATTCATCGATGTTCGGGATCCGGCTCGTGACCGCGACGTTCGCCTTGTCACTGCTCTTCGGGTCGCGAAGCAGCAATTTCACCTCGCCGCGCTTCTCGGCCGATGAGAGGTACAACGACTGTTCGGGCAACACGGCCAACGACACCGAGTTGATTTGCTGCACCGCCGGCTGATTTTGCTCGCGGCGGGTACTCGATGTATCAACGGCAAGGACCAGCATGTCGCGGAGGAAGATTCCCGAGCGCGTTTTGCTGCCCACTGATTCGGTTAGGATCACATCGACCTTATCGCCCGCCTGGACGAAACCGGCCACAGCTTTAACTCCATCGATCTTGATGGCGTACTTGGACATTCCTTCAGGAAGCTTGATGCCGGCATCGTTTGCCACATCGCCTTCCGAGAAGTAATTGCCCTGCTTGAGCGTGCGGTTCAACCGCTTGCCCTTCAGAGCCTCTACGTTCAGGACGACGTCGGGCGGCAGATTGCCCTTGTCAAATTTCATCGTGGCGAGCATAGAGTCCAAGTCCTTCTCTTCCAGGATGGTGCCGACGACCAATTCTTTTTTGGCGACGACGACTTCAATTTTTTCCGGTCCGCTGCCGCCCGACAGCTTGGCTGTAAGGAACGCGGCCACCAATCCGCACCCGATGGCGACGAGCATCAGGGTCATGTTTTTCGACTTCATAGTTGCCGACCTCAAAAGGTGTAACGAATTCGACCGATTTCCCTTGCCCGCTGCGGGGCAAGCCATTACGAGACCGTTCGACGGGCCTCGCCTCCTCCTTGAGTTTCGGGTGATGTTGCGGCCGATCGAGGCTCACCCTGCCCGGACCGGCTGTTTTGTTTCCTGCGACCATCAATGCAGATTGGAAAGCTCGACTGCGGATCTCCCTGGTTGCTCCATCTTTTCCAGTCTTTTTCCGTTCCTACATTCCCGGCCTTGTGAAGCTCGAACGAACTCTAGCATTGTTCGCGTCTTGCCGAGTGTGGCAGGGACGCCAATTTTTTCGACATTCCGGGCTATGCTACTTCAATTTTTCCGTAAATAGCGAGGATGCTCAGAAGACGGGTTCCAAGGAATCCACGCAGTTTGCCGGTTGCACCTGCCGCGTGCGCCATCGGGTTCGCCTAGAAATTCGAATGTCGTTTGCCTTTTTCCAAGCACCACTTCCTACCCTCCCCCGGCTCTGCGGGGGAGGGCAGGGTGGGGGTAAAAGACCTTTACAGCACCCCAATCATGTTCAGGTAGCCAAGATAGCCCAGGAAGCCCACGCAGAGCGGGATGCCGTAGGGGAGACGATCCCAACTGCTACGGCGTTCGTTCGCTCGTTTGGAAGCTGCCGCGGGGCCGATCGTGGCCATCACGCGCAGATCGGTGAAGATTTCCTTGAAGTTGCTCAGGTTCCGGGAGAACTTGCGACGGCAAGCCATCATGACCAGGCCGAAGACGCCGCCAACGATGGCGCCCAGGCAGAACGCCCAGACGAGAATCTCGAGGGCGTCGCGTCCGCCAAAGTAAGCGCCGATCCAGGCGCCGAATCCCATAAGCATCTTCACATCGCCTTGGCCCATTCCAACGATCGCCAGCAGAGGAAACAGCAGGGCAAAGCCGACGGCCGTACAGAGCAAAGCGGAGCCGATGCCGCCTTGGCCTGCGTCGATGGCGACGCCGCAATTGTGGAGCAAGCCGATTAGCCAGCCGCTGAGAACGAGAGATAGGGTCAACCAGTTCGGAACCTTGAACGCCCAGCCATCAATGACTGCCGCCAGTACCATGCCGGCACAGAGAATGATGAGTGGGCCGTAATTCCGAGCGCCTTCGCCCGCGATCGCTCCCCAGATGACATGACTGAGGTAGGCGAGCACAACGAAGCCGAGCGCGATAAACGGCACCTGAGCCATTTGCAGCACAAAGGCGCGATCGATCCCGAGATCGTCCGCCGGAGCGCTGGTGCGAGTTTGCATGCCAACGGGCATAGCCGTGGCTGTAGTTTGCTGCGTCATGAGAGCGGTCACCTTTGCTAAGAAAAACTAAGGTTGGCCGTGGCTCTCTTTGGAATTCAGAAGTTCCGAATTTCGAGTTCCAAGTTTCAAGTTGAATGACACAACTCAAAACTCGGAACTCGGACTCGGAACTACGACAATCAACTTCCGCCGGCAGGCGTTGCTTTGGCGGCAACGTTGCTGAAGGTGTTGTTGGCGTTGGAGCCGAGGGTGGTGATAGCGGCGATGCAAACCACGATAATAAGGGCAAGCATCACGGCATATTCAACGGCCGTCGGTCCATCTTCCTTCTTCAGAAAGCTCACGAACTTTTGGGTCAGATTGCGCATCATGTCAGATCTCCTGGAACGAAACGAGTTACAACGAGGTTAAGGTTTGTTGTCGGGGGGCATCGAAGCCAAACGGAATCTTCAGTTCACGAACCCGTCGTTATGGCGGTTTTCAAAGTCGTGTTCGAAAAAGTTCCATTCGCATTCGAGCCAAGAGTCGTAATGCCGGCGATGCAGACCACAATGATCAGCGCCAACATCACGGCGTACTCGACCGCCGTGGGGCCGTCTTCCTGTTTGAGGAAGCTAACCGCGACGCGAGCGAGTCGTGCAAACATGGCGTCTCTCCTCCGGCCGGCACAAGATGCCGGCAATACCATAGCGACCGCACCGGGCGGCCGCAGGCTCATCCGAAGGACAGTGGGTTGTTTTCGCTCACCAACGAGATTAAGCGAAAAGAACTCAACGGATGAAGCAGGTAGGCAATTCCGGGTTGCGAGAAGGCTTTCCGCTAGGGGCGGTAGGCCTTCGTTTCAGATCAGTCAAACACTTGGCTGACCCGTTCACGTCACAAACCTAGATCGCTTGTTTCCGCCTGTCAAACCGACGCGGACGCAATTCAATGATTTCCTCGCAGAATTCGCGCTTCAGGATCAATTGATCCACTCGTTTGATTGGACCAGAGAGCGCGGTGAGGTGAAAAGAGAGATGAGGGCGAAAGTAGCGCCTTGACATTGATGTCGAGCGCAGATCCGTTACGACTGATTTTTCAAGCGCGGCAAATCCACTGCAATCGTTTCGTTGCGAACGGCGGAATTTCCCGCTGATTTTCAGCGATTGACGCCGACTTGAGCCGGCGAGGCCTGCGCATAAAGTGCTGCCAGGGCACGATGCATCGTCGTGTAAGCCGCCTCGCATCCCACGGTTGAAGGCGCGAATCGCACATTTTTATCGTTCAAGAGCTGAACCAGCTCCAAAAGCGTCTGCGGTTTCGCTTTCAATCGTCCCGGTAGCCAATCGCCCGCATCAGATTGTTTGAGAAACGCCACGCTTTCCTCAAGATTGCGAAGATAGCGTTTAATCTCTACGTTCTGAGCAAAAGTCATTGATTGCCCTTGAGCCGACGCAGCTTCGCCGAGGCCCTCAACGAGTCGCAGCACTGCTTTTAGATTATCGGCATCCGCATCCGTACCCGCGCTCACCTGTTTGTAGGCTTTCTGCAGGCGCTCCTCGATGTCGCTACGCAGTTTGGCGGTCATTTCAGCGGGTCCCAGATCGACGAGCAGAGCCGGCCAATCAATTTTCCCCTGCTGCCTCAACAAGGCGCTGCTGCCGGCGCCGTGGGTGAAGTTCAACCGATTCAGGAAGGCTTCATCAAGAGCCACCGATGGCAAGGCCTTGAGCCGGGCGTTCAAGGGCGCTAACGCATCGAGAATGGCATTGAGCGCTTCGCCCGACTTGATGTCGGCCGGGCTGGGGTTCGTTAAGAATCGCGATAGGTCTTCCTGTTTTCGCTGAGCAACAGAGGCTTTCACCTGACGATCGCGTTCGACGGCCCAACGATCGAACGCTTTCCGCGGCGCCTCTTGCGGCGCGGCGGCCGGCGCATCAAACACTCGTGGACTAGACGAGTTGTAACTACCCGCACTCCCGCTCATATAGCCACCGCGATAGCCGCTGCCTGAGGGCACATAGGGGCTGCCGATTCGTACTGGCACACCGGGGATGTAGGGAACAATCGCGCTGCCGGTCGGGCTCATTACCGAAATAACCAATGGCCCACCGTAGTAGAGCGGAGCGATGAGTACGCCGGTGCTGCCGGAACTGGCCGTGCCATAGGTGTTGCCACCGCCGCCGGTGGTACGGCTGTAAGGATTCGAAGCGCCGCGATAGAGTTGTGCGTGCGCGTTCGAGAGTGTCATCTCCATGCTGAAGATGGTAATGGCTAGCGCGGTTAAGAGCGTTGATTTCATGATCGCCTCGACTTTTCCGAGGGTGCGAAACAGGTCTGCCGTGTATTGTGCCCGAAAACGGCTCCGCGTGCACGGCTATTTTAGGAAATTGAGCGAAGCGATGTGTTGAAAGACGTTGGCGAGCCGGGAGCGTGAGCGACTGGAGATTCTTACTTATCTCGTTAAGCGACCGGAGCAATTTTATTTGTTTTAAGGGTTTTTCTCCGGTCGCTTAGGCTCCCGGCTCGCCAAAACTGCCGAAATCCATTGACCACGCCTTCTTCACCGCTATGGAAAGCGTCCCTCTCCACTCCTACAACACTCATCACGTGACTTGCCTGCGCCATCCGGGACCTCTCCCCGATCGCGCGGGCTTTCTTTATTGAGGGGAAGGATCGATTGAATGGCCAGCAAACTGTCGGACGTCGCCGATTTGAAGCTCGCTCCACTTGGCAAAAAGCGCATCATGTGGGCCGATCAGGATATGCCTGTGCTCACACGCGTGCGCGAACGCTTCGCTAAAGAGCAGCCCCTAAAGGGTATGCGCATGTCAGCTTGCCTACATGTGACGGCCGAGACGGCCAACCTCGTGCGCACGCCTGCAGGCCGGCGGCGCGGAGGTGATGTTGATCGCTTCCAATCCCCTTTCCACTCAAGACGATGTGGCGGCCAGCCTGGTTCAAGATTTCGGCATGCACGTCAACGCCATCCACGGCGAAGACACCGAAACCTACTACAAGCATATCGTCGCCGCCCTCGCCTTCGAGCCAAACGTGACGATGGACGATGGCGCCGATCTCGTCTCCGCGATGGTGTTCGTGGCCCTCGATCGCTTGAACGACGTGCATCCCACCGTTGCAGCTTGGGCGAAGAACATCAAGGTGGCCGATCGCGCCAGTGCTTTCCAGCGAATCGTCGGCAGCATGGAAGAGACGACGACGGGCGTTATCCGCCTGCGTGCGATGGAAAAAGACGGCGTACTCAAATTCCCCGTAATCTCCGTCAACGACGCGGCTACCAAGCACATGTTTGACAACCGTTATGGCACCGGCCAAAGCACGCTCGATGGCGTTATTCGCGCCACGAACATGCTGATCGCTGGACGCAAGATCGTCGTCGCCGGCTACGGCTGGTGCGGCAAGGGCGTGGCTTCACGCGCTCGCGGACTGGGCGCGCAGGTGATCGTCACCGAGGTCGATTCGATCAAGGCGCTCGAAGCCGCGATGGATGGCTTCGCCGTGATGCCGATGGCCGATGCGGCCAAAGTGGGCGATGTGTTTATCACGGTCACAGGCAATAAACACGTGGTTCGCCGTGAACATTTCCTGGCCATGAAGGATGGCGCTGTGGTCTGCAACTCCGGCCACTTCGACGTCGAGCTCGAACTCCCCGCTCTTCAACAAGAAGCAGCGACTGTGACAAAAGAGATGCGGCCGCAGGTCGATGAGTACAAGCTGAAGAGCGGCAAACGCATCTTCGTGCTTGGCGCCGGTCGGCTCGTCAACCTCGCCATGGCTGAAGGACACCCGCCCAGCGTTATGGACATGAGCTTTGCCACTCAGGCACTCGCGACCGAATACTGCGTCAAGAACAAAGGCAAGCTCTCCAACGCCGTGCACGAAGTCCCGATCGAAATCGAGCAGTATGTGGCCATCGAGAAGCTCGCTTCGATGGGAATCGCCATCGACCGTCTCACCAGCGAACAGGATAAGTATCTGAGCGGCTGGGAACACGGGACGTAAGAACGTTGGCGCTTCTGTCGATCGTTAGCCGCGACGCGAAGGCTTTGCGCAGCGGAGCGATTTCGGCGGCGAGTCGAGCCGCGTAAGCTGCCGGGTTAAGAAAGAACCCGACTGCTTACGAAGTTCGGCTGGCCTAACAAGCGCTCCGCTGCGCAAAGCCTTCGCGTAGCGGCTAACAGTATCCTCCTTGGCCACTTGCCCAAATCTACCAAGGAGTTGGCATCATGCGAGAATCCTCGGCCTATGAACTCATCCGTTACGAAACGGCGGTTGAAACAGGGCGCAAATTCGTGTTGCGGTTCGGAAGCACTCGGTTTGGCGCTCCCGGTTCCAATATCTCTGCTCAACTTCAATCGATCACCGATCCTGAACGTTTTGAGCGGCTTGCGGACGGTATCCATGCCGTGAATAGCTGGTCGGAGTTACTGGAAATCCCATGATGATTTGACGCTGCCCAACGCGCCCGCTATTTTTTCTCACAAGCGATCAGGAAGCCGTAGGCTCGAACGGGCTTCAAAAACCACTTTGCTCTCAGCGTCCCATCAGCGCTCAAGCTGATCGGTTGCACTTCCATGACTTGGAAGCCGGCACGTCGCAATTCACTTTCGATCTCCGAACGGCTGAAATGATGAAGAGTGAGCGGCGCTCCGCCGTAAGCCTGCGGCATCGTCCGATCTCCCTTCTCGGCCCCTCGTTTGCCAAGACCTCGACCGAAACGAAAGAAGCGATTGTGCACGTGCAGAACGAGAATGCCCTTCTCCTTGAGGATGCGGTGAGTCTGATCGAGGAACGACCGCCGATGAACGACGCCGCGAATCATTCCGAGCGTGCTGAACAAACAGGCGGCATAGTCAAACTGGTTGTCGGCTATTGCGCTCAGATCAACCAGATTCGCCTGCACTGTCTGGATAGTGACCCTCTCGCGTTCGGCTTTCTTTCTAACTTGCGCAAGCATCGCCTCCGATAGATCGACGCCGACACAGTCGAAGCCGCGTTTGGCAAAGGGAATCAAAAGCCTGCCCGTACCGCAGCCGAGATCGATCAACCGGCCTGGCTTCACGAAGTGCTCTTCAGCGAAGGCGAGATCGACTTTCAGCAAAGGAGTGTTGGCCAATTGCGCATCGTAGCCCTGGATCATCAGGTCGTTGTGCAGATAGTCCCAAAGGCCTCGGTCCGTGCCGGGCGGAAGCTGCCAATCGGGAAGCATCGGATTCATTATGGCTCACGAGCCCGCAATCGGCTATTCATACAACACCCTTTCAGCCGCCGCCGTTCAAAAGAGAGCGTACATGAACAGCGATATTCGCATCCGCGATTTCACCACCGATACCGAAGATTTTCATTATCGCAGCCCGATCAAATTCGGCGGAGTGATACTCGACCGCGTCACGATTCTCAATGTGCGCTGCATCGTTGAAACGCGAGCCGGCAAATACGCCCACGGATTCGGTTCTATGCCGTTGGGCAACGTCTGGGCCTTTCCCTCGAAGTTATTGAGTTACGAGCAAACCCTCGGCGCCATGAAAGCGGTTGCCGAGCGAGTAAAGGCGATCGCGACAGGTTATCGCGAATTCGGACATCCGATCGACATCGCTCATCACCTTGAGCCGGCCTATCTCAGCGCGGCGGTGGAAGTAACGAAAGTACTTGACCTTCCCGAGCCGATTCCACCGCTTTGCACCTTGGTCGCGGCTAGCCCGTTCGATGCCGCCCTGCATGATGCGTTTGGCAAACTTCATGGCTTGAACTGCTTTTCCACCTATGGCCCCGATTTCATGGCGCATGATCTAGGCCATTATCTCGGCGACGAGTTCAAGGGCGAGTCGCTTAGCCAATATGTCGAGGTAAAAGCCAAGCCGCGGATGCCGCTCTATCACCTGGTCGGCGCGCTCGACCCTCTAACGCCCGCAGAAGTTGCGAAGCCGATCGGCGATGGCCTGCCCGAGACGCTCGGCGAGTGGATCGACTTCAATGGCCTCACCCATTTGAAAATCAAACTGAACGGCGACGACCTCGGCTGGGATGTCGAGCGTGTACTCGGCGTCAATGCCGTGGCTGAAGTTGAACAACGCAAGCGGAAGGTGACCACCTGGTTTTATTCGCTCGATTTCAACGAAAAATGCGGCAGCGTTGGCTATCTGCTTGAATTTCTCCGGACGATCAAAGACCGAAGCCCGGCTGCATTTGAGCGCATCCAATACATCGAACAGCCGACCCGGCGCGATTTGAAATTGGATCGAGCCAACGTGATGCACGAGGCATCCAAACTCAAGCCGGTCGTTATCGATGAATCGTTGCTCGATCTGGAGAGCCTGCGCCTGGCGCGCGAAATGGGCTACACCGGGGCAGCGCTGAAGGCCTGCAAAGGACAGAGCCAATCGCTACTGATGGCGGCAGCCGCGCAAAAATATGGCATGTTTCTCTGCGTGCAGGACCTTTCCTGCCCCGGCGCCTCTTTGCTGCACTCGGCGAGCTTGGCTGCTCATATCCCTGGTATCGCCGCCATTGAAGCAAACTCGCGCCAGTATTGCCCGAAGGCCAATGCTCCCTGGGTCGAGCGCTTCCCGGGAATCTTCATCGTCAACGATGGAACGCTGGACACCGCTGAACTCGATGGATTGGGATTGGGCGCTGTGCCTTGAAACTCATTACTTCTTCAGCCCCACCAACTCGATCTCGTCGGCGATGCGATAGCTGTAACCCTGCTCGGTCAGGAACATCTGCCGATGGTGGGCGAAATCGAGTTCGCGCGTATCGCGTGTAACGCAGGTGAAGAAGTGGGCTTCTTCGCCGTTGCTCTTCGGGCGCAAAATTCGGCCGAGGCGCTGGGCTTCTTCCTGTCGCGAGCCAAAGGTTCCGGAAACTTGAATCAGCACGTTGGCGTCTGGAAGGTCGATGGCGAAGTTGCCGACCTTGGACAACACCAGGTGGCGTAAATCGCCGCTGCGGAAGCGATTGTAAAGATCTTCGCGTTCCTTTTGACCCGTTTGGCCGGTGATCAACGGAATCTCAAAGCGCTTGGCAATACGCCGCAATTGCTTCAGATATTGGCCGATCACGATGACGCGTTGATCGCCGAACTGTTCGAGCAACTTCTCGATGACATCATCTTTGGCAGGGTTCTCGCTGGCGATACGATATTTATCGCGCCATTCGGCCACGGCATAATCCATGCGCATGTCGTCCGGCAGGGCAATGCGGACTTCCGTACACGATGCCGAGGCAATCCACCCCTTTGTTTCCAGTTCGCGCCAGGGGACGTCGTACTTCTTCGGTCCGATCAGGCTGAAGACATCGCCTTCGCGGCCATCCTCGCGCACCAGCGTGGCTGTGAGGCCGAGTCGTCGGCGCGCTTGGATCTGAGCGGTGACACGGAACACTGGTGCAGGCAACAAGTGAACTTCGTCGTAGACGATCAAACCCCAATCGCGTTCTTCAAAAATTTTGAAGTGGGGAAAGTCCTCGTCCTTATCGGGTCGATAGGTGACGATCTGATAAGTGGCGAGTGTAACCGGGCCGATCACTTTCGTTTCGCCGGTGTATTCGGTCACCTGATCGTCCGTCAGATCGGTCTTATCGAGAATCTCGCGATGCCATTGCTTGACGGCCGTTATGCTCGTTGTGAGCACCAAGGTATTCCGCTGCACGAGCGCCATGGCGGCGATGCCGACGATGGTTTTGCCTGCGCCGCAAGGCAGCACAATCACGCCGCTGCCGCCGCGGGCTGCGCCGCCGGCAAAGTAAATGTCGGCCGACTCGCGCTGATAATCGCGTACATGAAATGGCAGCCCGGATCGAGCCACGGTGCGCAGTTGCATCGGCAACGGCGTCCCTTCGACATAGCCCGCTACATCCTCGGCCGGGTAGCCAACCGCCAATAGGGCGAGTTTTAGCACGCCTCGAAAGGCGGCATCGACGGAGTAGCTCTTGCTGTCGATGCGCTCGCCGAGGAGCGCCCGCACTTTCGGCTGGCGTATCAATTCTTCCAGCAAGGGAACATCAATGCAGATCAGTTTGAGCGTTTTATCGTCGATCTTTTCGAGCCGAATACGTCCATAACGGCTCACCACTTCTTCGAGGTCGGCGAGCAGATTCGTGGGAACGGGAAACTTCGTATACGTCTGCAACACTTCCAGCATCTGCTGCGCGGTGATACCAGCGGCAGCGGCGTTCCAGAGCGAAAGATTCGTGATGCGATAAGTGTGGATATGCTCCGGGCTCTTCTCCAGTTCGGCAAAAGGCGCCAGCGCATCGCGCGCGGCCGCATAGCGCGGGTTATCCACTTCGACGAGGATGGAACGATCCGATTGAACGATCAAAGGATTCGTCGGATCGTACGATGGCGGGCTGCCGGGTGACATCCGAGTTGCAGACGTAGCGCCGATAGGGAAGCTCCTGCTGCGGGCGCCCACGCTTAGCTCAACTCTTGAGCAAAAGCGCAAAGAGTGAGTTTATCGAGGAGACCGAAAGCGTACAAGGTGAAGGAACAGTTCAGAAGAACGCGCAACCCAATGGGCGAAAGGTTGAATGTCCCCTATTGATTCTCCTTACATTCCGAATTCCGCATTCCGAATTTGAACCGTTCGTTTTCCCACGATTTCGTCGAGTTTCGCCTTCTGGAAATATTTCCAGAAGGCGGTCGCGTCAGAATGACGATCGATTGAGCGTCAAGCGTTTGACAGTCAATTATTCCCCACTCCGAATTCCACATTCCGAATTTGAACCGTTCGTTTTCCCACGATTTCCTCGGAAAGTCCCATCAGGAAATATTTCCTGAAGGGACTCTGACTGGGCTGCTTACTGCAGATTTAGATAACTTCTGTTGCGTACGCACCTTCTACGCTCGTTTGGCGTTTGACATAAAACCCGCGTGATGACTCTGGGGGATCGATTAGGCCTCATCCTAACTTAGGGGCGCTTTTTTGAGAACTTGCGTTTCCAACATGAAGCCGCCTTGCTGCCTATGCGCAGGCGTGACCAGGGTAATAAGATGAAACAATTGAGGTTCACGTTGAGGATTCAACCATGACTCCAGTCAGCAATACAGAACGCTTGGCGGATGAGGCCCGATCTGGGCAAAAAGCATTCGACCGACATGTGAAGGCAAAGCTCCGTCCCAAAGACGATGGCAAATTCGTCGCTGTCGATATTCAAACCGGCTCTTATGAAATCGACGCTGACGACTACCAGGCGACGGGCCGGTTCACGTCGCGAATGCCCGGAGCAAGAATCTGGCTGCTTCGTGCCGGGCAACCAACAACATACCGCATCGTTCGACTTGGGAGCAATGGTGGCGCATGATGAACGGCAGCGGTAGGTTCCCCCGTATCAAGGTCGAGTGTTGGCCAGCAATATTTTTCGATGGTATGTCGCCGCCACCCCGCTTGCCGGGGTGGAGCGCCGGTTCGTTGCTCGATTCGCTGTCGATGAAGGTGCGCTTCACCCCGGCAAGCGGGGTGGCGGCGAATCCAGCCGGAGCCAAATGGGACAGTTGATAAAATTCAGATGCTAGGCAATTGACAGCAGGGACGTCGCGGTACATAATACCTCCACTTGTCTATTAGTGGAGGTCTTCCGTACATGGGCCTTATGCAACACATCGTAGAAACCAGGGCTGTGCGTAGGGCAACAGCTGAATTCCGCCGACATGGGGGCTTGCTGCGCATGGCGGACGCAATCAAGGCCGGTATTCACCGCCGGACCCTTTATGCCATGCGCGACGCGGGCCAAGTTGAAGTCCTCACTCGCGGCCTCTACCGATTGACCGATGCTCCGTCGCTCGGAAATCCCGACCTCGTCACCGTTGCGGCCAAGATCCCGCAAGGGGTCGTCTACCTAATCTCGGCGCTGGCGTTACACGACATGACCACGCAAATACCGCACGAAGTCTGCATCGCCGTTCCCCGCAACAGCGAACCCCCGCGTCTGAATTACCCGCCGATTCGTGTTGTGCGACTAAGCAAAGCCCCTTACGAGGCCGGAATTGAGGCACATCAACTCGATGGTATCGGGGTGAAGGTGTATTCCCGCGAAAAGACGCTCGCCGACTGTTTTAAGCACCGGAACCAAATAGGCCTCGACACCGTTCTGGAAGCGGTCCGCATGTACAAAGTGCAAGGGAATATCGATGTCGAGGCAATCGTGCGCTTTGCCGCAGTCTGCCGCGTTTCCCGCATCGCCTGGCCTTATTTGGAGGCGCTGCTGTGACGAAAAACCTGCCTGCTTCGGTTCGCCAGCGACTGACCAACAAGGCGAAAGAAACCAACAGGCCTTTTCAAGAACTACTCCAGTATTTTGCAATGGAGCGGTTTCTTTATCGTCTCAGCCGATCAAACCACGCCGACAAGTTCATTCTCAAAGGCGCACTGATGTTCGCGACTTGGGGCGGGCCAACGACTCGACTCACAAGAGACATTGACCTGCTTGCCCACATGGATAACTCAGTCGAGGCGGTAGTAGCGGTGACGCGCGAGGTTTGTGCCGAACCTGTTGAACCCGACGGACTGGTCTTCGACATAGAAAGTGTAGTGGGCACGGCCATCACGCAAGATGCGGACAACTCAGGCGTGCGTGTAACTTTTCTGGGAAAGCTGCAAAACGCTCGGATATCGATGCAGATTGATATGGGTTTCGGTGACGTTGTCACGCCCGTGGCGATAATGATTTCGTATCCGGTGCTGCTCGAATTGCCGGCTCCGAGACTTCTGGGCTATACCCGCGAGACGGTTGTGGCTGAGAAGTTCGAAGCCATGACGAAGCTCGGTTTGCTCAATAGCAGGATGAAGGACTTTTACGACCTCTGGCTATTGTCGCGGCAGTTTGACTTTGATGGCGCGATGTTGGCCAGTGCCATCGAGAGAACATTCACCAATCGGAAGACACCAGTCGTATCGCTTCCGACAGCACTAACGCGGAAATTCGGAAGCGACACTTCAAAGCAAGCGCAATGGCAGGCGTTCTTGCGGAAATCCAAACTGGGCGATGTACCGACGACATTGCAGGCCATGATCGACGATCTGGCGCCGTTTATCACGCCGGTCGCTGAAGTGCTCGAAAGTCGATCAGCCTTCAATTCGCGATGGAATGCGCGTGGCCCGTGGCGGTTGTTTTGATCCGTCAATCTCAAGAATCAATACATCACCACAACAATAGCAACCCGAATTCTAAATCGGATTTCCAGCCACGAGCTTATGGCAGACAAGTTCGATAAATGTTACTCCCACAAACCCGTATTGCCCAAAATAGGCAGTTGTGGTTAGGGTGGAGAGTTAGGACTCTCCGCTGGCGGCGGTTGACGGTTGACAGGACGTTGCCGTGTCGTTGCCTGCCTTATCTCATCCATTTGGAGGGGTCATGCTTCGCTTTCACTCTCTCCGTCCTGCTTCTCAGGCATACGCTGTTTGCGTGTTCGTTCTCGGGTTGTTTGTTTGCTGGGCATCCACGGCTTGGGCGGACCAGCCTCGCAAATCCGGGGAAGACCCCGTTTCTAAAGATGGGAAGGTGGGCGATGCGCAGATGGAAGTCCGCTTCACTGATAACAGCGTTTTGAAGATGACCCTGCGCGAAGAGCGGATTGAGTTCATCACGGAATACGGCAAGCTCTATATCCCGCTCGCTGATGTACGCCGTATCGAATTGGGCAGACGCATTCCGGAAGAAGTGGCGAAAAAGGTCAATACAGCGCTGGCGGAGCTCGGCAACAATAACTATCGACGCCGGGAAGCGGCGATGGCTACGCTGCTCGCTTTTCGAGAGAAGGCCTTTCCCGCTGTTGAAAAGGCAACCAAGAATACCGATATGGAAGTCGCCAATCGGGCCGAAGAGTTGCTGAAGAAATTCCGCGACACCGTGCCCGCCGAACTGCTGCAGGTTCGCGACTACGATGTCCTTCACACCGACACGTCGCGCATCGCCGGCCACATCGAAGCGACGAGTTTCAAAGCGAACACCGCCCAATTCGGTGAAGTCGCTCTGCGTTTGGCCGATGTATTCACGATGAGCGGACGAGGGATGGAAGCGGAGGCCGATTCGGCCAACGTCGTTGCGGCGCCGGTCAATCTTGTCCAATATCAAAACGAAATCGGCAAAACCTATACGTTTCGCGTGACCGGGAACCCCGGAGGTTCGGTCTGGGGCACGGACGTCTACACGACCGATACCACGCTCGCGACGGCCGCCATCCATGCCGGACTATTGACGCCCGGCCAGACGGCCTCGATCAAGGTATCGATCGTCCCTTCGCCGCAAGTCTTCATCGGCACGACCCGCAATGGCATCACCAGCGCCGGCTATAGCCAATACCCGGCCGCCTTTCGAATGAGCCGGTAAAAGGCGCTGACCAAAGCAGTCGATTGGCGAGCCGGGAGCGTGAGTCATTGGAGAAATCTCCGGTCTCTCACGCTCCCGGCTCGCCAAAACCTGTTTCACTCCTTCTTCTCATCGGGCTTTTTGCCGATAATCGGCTTAATTTCGCGGATCCAGATGTTGCGGAACTGCACCGGGTTGCCGTGAAACTGAAGGCCGATCGGCATCTTCTCCGCATGCTTTTCGTATTTCGGCGGCTGATCGTAATGGGTGCTGCCGAGGAGCTCGAACCGGTTCTGCACCAGGACGCCATTGTGCAATAGGGTGACCACGGCCGGGCGCGAGAGCGTGCCATCGTCTTCGAAGCGCGGCCCTTCCCAGATCACATCGTACGTCTGCCATTCGCCCGGCTTGCGCGAGGCGTTCACCATCGGCGGCGTCTCTTTATATATGCTGGCGCACTGACCATCAAAGTAGGTCGGGTTCTTCCACGAATCGAGAATCTGGATCTCGTACTTAGTCATCATGAAGATGCCGCTGTTGCCGCGCCCTTGGCCGTCGCCTACTACTTTTTCGGGCGTTGCGAATTCAAGGTGGAATTGGCAATCGCCGAACGAATCATTGGTCGAGATGGCCTTAGTCTTTGAAATCGCATAACCGTCTTTAATCTCCCAGGCGTCACCCCCTTTCCACTTCGACAGATCCTTGCCATCGAACAGCACCACGGCATCGCTCGGCGGCCCGCCGAGCGGACCCGGATCGACCACGGCCGGCTCGGGCCAAACGATCCCGCTCTTGTATTCGCGGTCCGCGACTGCGTGCAAAGTCGTCGCGGCGAAGTATACTGCCAAGCCGCTGACAGCTAGTAAGGAAATTCGAATGATGCGCATTGATTGACTCTCAACGAAGAGTTAGAGGAGGGTTGATCTCAATTGTGACGAAAGTGGATCGATTAGGCAAGCGTTCCTACCCTCCCCCCGGCTTTGCGGGGGGAGGGCAGGGTGGGGGGAAAGGCTGCGCCTGCGAAGGCATTCGTTTATGGGCAAGGCGCCTCGGCCCCCACCCTGCCCTCCCCCTGCAAAGCCAGGGGGAGGGTAAGACGAGTGCCGTGCTCGTTTCGTGTATTTGCCAGAATCCATTGGCGCACTATGGAACGCTAAAAGTATCCCGATTGACGATGCAAGCGACTTAAAATATTGTCCGGCCGCCCCGGATGCAAAAGTCTAACCTTGAAGAGCGCACATGAAACTGAAAGCAACTCTCCAGCGGCATTTTCTGGCCATGTTCACACTCTGGTTATTATCCGAAGGCACTGCAACAGCAGGGCTCATCCCCTGGACGTTTCGCAGCGATATCGGCCCGGTGGCCGTAAGCACCGATCTGTTGCCGCCGGCCGGAGGTCATGGAACCCTGACATTCACTCCGGCGCCATCAACCGTGGAAACCGGGTCGAATCCAATTCAAGTCATTCGTGGCTCATCGTTCCAAATCATTGAACCGGGAAATGGCGACTACATCATCCGCAATGAGATTACGGGCGTGAATGTGACCATTACCGATAAGGCATCGGGAAAAAGCGCGAATATCGGCTGGGGCATCCAAGTCAGCGGCGTCCCTGATGCACCGACAATCGATCTATTGAATGCCGATCCCTGGAAATTCGATTTAGGGAAAGATCATTACACCGTCACGCCAACAAGTGGTACGACGGCATCGGTTGAAGTCACCGGCGTTGCAACTGTCGCAACCCCCGAACCGGCCACGCTGGCGCTGGCAGCGCTGGGACTTGCTGGTTATGCGGCGTCGGGTTTTCGTCGGCGGCGAAGGGGAATCGGCAGTTGATGTTTAGCGCTCGGAATGGCGATTGAGCCGCCACAAAAGACCTGGGTCCTATCATCGACACATTGAATCGATACTATTGTTGGGTGCGCCAACCTATTCTGGCGAGCGGCGCGGCGTAAGCCCGCCGTGGTTCTGGACACACGGCGGGCTTACGCCGCGCCGCTCGCCAGAATTGCCAGAAGGTGTTGGTGCACCACTATTCTTTCAGCCGCAACTATTGTTCTGCTCGTTGATCAAATCTCGCAACTTCTTGAGAATGCGAAAGAGATGTTGGCGATCGGCGCTTGAGAGGTGCTCATAGATTGCGGTGACGGCGGCGTGGTTGGCCAAGGCGCTTTCTTTGCAAACCTGCGCCCTTCCGTCGTGAGTCGGATCATGGTGATCCGTCGGTCCTCCGGATGCGGCAGACGCACGAGTAGGCCTTCGGACTCAAGGCCGTCCACCAACTTCGTCACGCTGCGAGGCGTGACCGACAAGTGGGCGCTCAGATCGACCATCTTGCAACTTCCGTGGCATTGCAATGTCATCAGCAAGCGGGCCCGCGCCGGAGTGGTCCCGGCACGCTCCATTTCTCCGCAGATCTTGCGGGTATACGCCTTGCCGAATTCGGCCATCAGAGATGCAAGGTCTTCGGGTTGAATCATTGCGTTTTACAGCGGCAGGATCGTTCTTGACAACTAATGTACTAGGCCATATTATACTAGTACACGTTTATCTTTTCAAGGCAGGATAGATCTCATTCAAGGAGTGTCCCATGCACGACGAGACATCGCAAGTCCAATCCATCCCCGTGGCGGCGCCGCGCTCGCGGCTGCGATTATGGCCCGCGCTGGTTCTCGCGAGTCTGGTCGTCATCGCGCGCGTTTACGCTACAAACGGGGAGTTTTCGCCGAATAAGTTTTTCATCGGCATGATGGTCGTGCCTATGGTCGCGGCGCTGGGGCTTCTGCTATGGTGGTCGTTCGCAAGCCGAACACGGCGTTCGGATCGCTTCCTCGTTGTCAGCACGCTTCTGGCGGTGGCCGCAGCAACAGTCGTCATCGCGGGACATCATTTTCCGCCGATAACTTTGATTCTTTACGCGCTGCCTTTTATCGCCTTAATGTGGCCGGTCTGGCTGCTGCTGACGCCGATGCTGAACTGGCCTGTCCGTCGTGCGGGAATTCTCGCCATTTTCCTTGCCGTCGGAACGGTTTGCTGCATGCTGCGGGTTGATGGAACGGACGGAGAGTTCAATCCGGAATTCAACTTTCGTTGGACCCCCACGGCCGAGCAGCAACTCCTTGCGGAACTGAATACCGCTGGAAAGCCAGCCGGCGATGCCAATGCACAGGCGATGACGGCGGAGTTGAAGGAACGGCCAGGCGATTGGCCGGGATTTCGCGGTGCAAACCGGGATGGCCACCTCGTTGGCGTCAAGCTGAAGACCGATTGGGCAAACTCGCCGCCGAAAGAGTTGTGGAAACATCGCATTGGTCCTGGCTGGTCGTCCTTTGCGGTGATTGCGGATCGGATTTTCACCCAGGAACAGCGCGGCGACGAAGAACTCGTGGTCTGTTACGATGCGACGACCGGCGTGGAAGTCTGGTCGCACCGCGACGCCACTCGCTTTACGGAAGTCGTAGCCGGGCCGGGCCCGCGGGACGCCTACGTTTCATGCCGGGAAGCTGTACGCGCTTGGGGCGAACGGCAAACTGAATTGTCTGCAGGCGAACAACGGCAAAGAGATCTGGTCGCGCGACGTTGCCGCCGAGACCGGCGCGCCGGTTCCTCAATGGGGGTTTTCGAGTTCACCGTTAGTCTCGCAAGGTTTGGTGTCGGTGTTTGCGGGCGCGCCGAACGGCAAGACGCTCATCGCCTTCAACGCGGATAGCGGAGAAGTCGCCTGGACGGCCGGCAAGGGATCGCTGAGCTATTCCTCGCCGCAGTCGATCAAAATGTTGGGTACGGAGCAGTTGTTGATCAACACCGACGCCGGCATGGCGGCATTCGACCCCGCCACCGGCAAAGAATTATGGGCGCACGAATGGCCGGCGCCCAACGTCGCCCGCGTGGTTCAACCGACTGTTGTCGGGACGCACGATTTGCTCATTGGCACCGGCATGGGAGTCGGCACCCGCAAGATTGAAATAAGCCGGGAAGGGGGCGATTGGCAGACGAAGGAACAGTGGACGACGCGCGCGATCAAGCCCTATTACAACGACCTCGTCGTTTTCGACGACCATCTTTATGGTTTTGACGGCAGCTTCCTGGTTTGCGTCAGCCTTAAGGACGGAAGCGGCCAATGGCGCGAGCGCGGCTACGGCAACGGGCAGCTGATCTTGATCGCCGATCAAGGACTGCTGCTTATCCTTTCCGAAAAAGGCGACGTGGCGCTGGTGAAAGCCCAACCGGAAAAACTCGAAGAACTCTGTCGATTCAAAGCCATCGACGGCAAAACGTGGAACCACCCGGTTGTATCCCATGGGAAACTGTTCGTGCGCAACGGCGAAAAAATCGCTTGCTTCCAACTCCCGATGGCGGATTGATGGGGTTATGGAGGCGACTCGAGCGGAATTGGACGAATCAAGGACAAAACAATGGGGGGCAACCGTCAATAGTAAATGTGCCTGTCCCCTTTGTTTTGTTCCTTCCCGGTTGCCCTAGCCGATCCGATGGGCTGGACGGGAAGGAGTTGCCGCAAGGGGTGGAAGGGATAAAAGACCGCCAGCCCGGAGTTTGGCTCACACGATCCCAGTTGAAATCGCCCGGCACGATTCACGACCACAACTCGGGCAAACCATAAAAGGCTTGTCGTACTCAGCGGGAATCAGCACCGAGGCGTCCTTCCCGAACTGGTCACGAACAACAGGCCCATATTTCTGAAGCCAGAGGTTCGCATCGGTGTCTGAGTCATCTCCCTCTGCGGCAGGTACTTCGTGACAGTGCAGCCTGCCGCTGGCGGAATCGTAGATGGGGACGATCACGATCTGTCCACGGGAACCCATGCTGACACCCCAGCAAGCATCTTCCGACTGGTAGCCACAATCGCACACGAGTTTGAAGCAGAACATAGATCCTCACTTTCGTCCACCCCGAGTCAGCAAGTTCAGATCCCGAAAGCAACAAAGAGCTGCGTCCCTGCGTCCCCTTTTTTTTGTTAGACTTGGAGAACTAAGATTCACTGATCAGTCGAGCCCGCTTTCGGCTCTACTGGCTCCTTATCAGGACAAAGTGCAACATAATATACGAAATCGCGTATAGTCAAAATGGCGGGCTTCTGTCGTATTTGTTCCTGTGGTAGGAAGTCTTTATCACACCTGTTTAATGTATCTGCCATCATGGCTTCAAGTTCCTCGTACGGCAGGCCATAGATACTTTCAAGCTCATCATCAGCACGGACCGGGAATTCCGAGCAATACGGATGACACCGTTCTTGGAACGCGGCGAAGACCGCACGCATTACAACGTCTGATAAGTTTTCTTCTGCGAAGGATGCTTTAAAACTATCAAAGTCTTCACCCACACGACGCTTAGCAATCCGATGCAAATGGATGTAAATCCATATCGTTACCACCACTAAGAATGCGATGATTCCGATTAGTACATTTATCCAAGTTGGAATCATGATACAGCTCATCGGGATCTCTGTTGGCAATGTAAGGCAGAAATAGGGGACATTCATCGTTTCAAGTTGACAAGGAGCAACCCGGCCTAAGAGAGTGAAAGGAATTATTGCTTTTCTCGCACCATGATAGCTGTGTCAACTCATTCTACCATTCTACTTCCCGGCAGATCATCTTGCTAACTGCGCGGGTAATAGTAAACTGTGCTGGTTTGCCGGCTTCCGCAGGGCGGGTCGAGTCTTGGAGGCCCGCCGATGCTGGCGTCCGGCAGGTCACGAAGACTCGACTCCCCCTACAAAAAGTTGGCGAAAATATTTTTGCCCGCGCGCAATAGGACATTACGATGGGCGGCCTCGAACTGCTGGCCCGCTTGCAAGTGCTTACCGATGGTCACGTCGTGCCCGATGCGGCGCACTGCGTCCAGTGCGGCTGCTGCTCGTACAACTGTCCGATTGGGATCGACGTAAGGGCAAAGGCGTGGCGCGGCATCTCCATCCACGACAGCCATTGCTTGACGTGCGGCGAATGTGTGAAGCGCTGCCCGCGCGGCGTGTTGACGTTCGAGCCCGTCCCGTTTGCCAAAACGGGGAAGTAATGCCATGCCGACGCGGTATGCGATCGTTGGTTCCGGCATCGCCGGCTTGGCGGCCGCGGAAGCCATCCGATTGCGCGAACCGAACGCCGTGATCAGCATGGTCAGTGAAGAGGCTCACGATTTCTACTCGCGGCCCGGCTTGGCCTACCTGTTGCGCGGCGACATTCCGGAGCGACAGTTGTTCGTGCGCACGGCGGACGAACTGCGATCGTTGAGCCTCCAGCGCGTGGAATCGCGCAGTTCGAGAAGTCGCCATCAGCCGTCACGAATTGGGCTTGGACAATGGCAAGCGCCTGCCATACGACCGCCTGCTGTTGGCGACGGGCGCAACGGCGGCAACCGCGCCATTTCCGGGCCGCGATCTGAAGGGCGTGGTCAAGCTCGACAGCCTCGACGATGCCCGGAGCATTCTGAAACAAGCGCGAAAGGGCAAGATCGCCGTAGTGGTTGGCGGCGGCATCACCGCGCTGGAGCTGGTCGAAGGTCTGCGGGCGCACCGGATGGAAGTCCACTATTTTTTACGCGGCGATCGCTATTGGGCCAACGTTTTGGATGACGTGGAATCTCGCATCGTCATGAATCGGCTGCGCGATGAAGGCGTGAAGCTTCACACGAATACTCAGGTGCAAGAAGCGCACGGCCGGCGAGGTTGGTTGACTTCAGTGGAGACGGACGATGGAAGATCGTTCTCCTGTGAGATGCTGGCGGTGGCCATCGGCGTCAAGCCGCGAATCGAACTGGCCAAGCAAGCGGGCTTGAACGTCGATCGAGGCGTCGTCGTCAACCCGTTCATGCAGACGAGCGCCCGGACGTTTTTGCTGCTGGCGACATCGCTCAAGTGCGAGATCCGAGCGGCATGCGTCTGCCCATGGATGTGTTGTGGCCGACGGCGCTCGATCAAGGGAGGATTGCCGGAGCCAATATGACGGGCGAGCGAATCGCCTACGTTAAAGAGGCCCCTTTCAACGTCACGCAACTGGCGGGTTTGAAGGTCACCATCATTGGCGCCGTGGGCAAGGGGAAGCACGACGGCGACCTGATCACGATCGCTCGCGGAGACAGCCAGGCGTGGCGACTGCTCACCGAGGCGATGGTGGTTGCGGAACGGGACGACGTCAACCGCGTCCGCCTCATGGTCGGCGACCGAACCATTGTCGGGGCACTGGTCATGGGCGATCAAACGTGGTCGAAGCCGTTGCAGCGAATGGTCGCCGCGCAGGCGGACATATCGCCGATCCGCGCTCAACTGACCGAGGGGGGCGCCGCATCGCTGACCCGGCTTGCGCATTTTTACCAAGATTGGGAGCGAACGAATGCGGCGACTGCGAAAAGATCGTAGCCTCTTCTGGCGCTGCCTCGAACGCCGGCGAGGAGACGCTTGATGCGGTGGCTGGCGCACGAGCTTTGGCTCTCCGCGATTGCCGTGGCGGCGATCACGGGGTGGTATGCCGTTCGCGCTCAATCGGGCATTCCGCCGGCCGGCAAGACGTTGGGCCATTCCCTCGGCGTCGTCGGCTTTCTGATGATGCTAAGCACCGAGACGCTCTATACTCTCCGCAAACGCGCAAAACGTTTCGCGTTTGGTCCCACGAGCATTTGGCTCAAGGCGCATGTCTTTACGGGTATCGTCGGGCCTTGTCTGGTGCTGCTGCACACGGGTTGGAAGTTTCACGGCGTCGCTGGCGCGGCGACCTTGTTCACGGTCGTCATCGTCATGAGCGGCTTCGTTGGTCGATATATTTTCACGGCTGTGCCGCGTTCGCGGGAAGGCGTCGAAGCGGCACTTCACGATCTGAATGTCCGTATTCTGGATGCATGCGAGCGGTTGCACCACCTCGGCGCGGCACAGGTCGCGAAGTCGGCGATCGTGCTCGCCAATCAAGGGCGGCGCGGCGGATGGCGATCCGTGCTGGGACGACATTTCCTTCGCGGGCGCTTACCGGATGCGCTTGCACCGATTGCGAGCGCCCTTAAGAAAGAAGAAGACGCCTGGACGAAACGGCTGAGCGAAATGCTGATCGAACGCCACCGACTCCAGATGCAGATCGATTCGCTGGCTTCGGCCCGGCGGCTGCTTGCACTGTGGCACATCGTCCATATACCGCTGGGCGGCGTCCTGTTCGTGTTGGCGTTCATTCATATAGGGGCAGCGCTGTACTATTCGACCCTTTTGAAATGGTAGGCGCCGCAATGAAGGGCGTTCGTGGCCTGACTCCGGGAAAAATCGCCGCCCTGACAACGCTCGGAATCGTCGTTGCGAGCATTCTCGTCGCCGGCGGCCGCATGTTCACCCCCGGCGAACTCAACGGGCAAAACAGACGAAATGCGAAGCTCGGGGGCGTTTCGTCGCACGCCGAAATCGGCGGCAAATGTTCGGCTTGCCACCCCTCGCCTTGGAGCAGCCAAAGCATGTCCGACCGGTGCATGGCCTGCCATGCGGATATTCGCGAACAGATCGACCGTCAAATGCCTCTGCATGGCACATTGTCCAACGGCGCTCGCTGCCGGAACTGTCATACCGAACACCAAGGCCCGCATGCTGCCGTGACCGACATGTCGCGCTTCGATCATGACTGCGCTGCGTTCAAGCTCACCGGCCAGCACGTCCGTGCCAGCTGCACTTCGTGCCATGCCGGTAACGACTACAAGGGAATAGCGTAAACCTGTGTGTCGTGCCATGCCGAACCAAAAACGCCTCAGGTTCACAAAGCCCGCTATGGCGCCAACTGCGCTCAATGCCACACGACCGATTCGTTTAGCAGCGGCCAATTCGACCACAATCGCACCGCGTTCAAGCTGACGGGTAAACACGTCAACGTAAACTGCAATTCGTGCCATGTCGACAATGTCTTCGCGGGTACATCGCAAGCATGTGTGTCGTGCCATGCCGAACCCAAGTCGCCGCAAATTCACAAGTCTAATTATGGGGCGAACTGCGCCCAGTGCCATACGACCGCTTCGTTCGGCGGGGCCGTTTTCAAGCATCCCGGCTTTCCCATGAATCACGGCAGCAGGCGCATGGGAAACACCTGTGCAACGTGCCACGACAAGCCTGACAACTTCAAGTCGTACACGTGCTACAACTGCCACGAACACCGGCAGACGAAAATCGAGCAGATCCACATCAGGAGGCGGATTGCCGACTTCCACAACTGCGTCCAATGCCACCGGAGAGGTCACGAGCGCGAAGGTCGTGAGCGAGAACGGTCGGGACTTTTCGACGAGATGGGTTTCCCCCGCGCATCGTCTAGGGGGATAAAAGAGGCGTCAGAACCGAATGACGCCTTAATGCGCAAGTTGTATTAGATCAACATGTTGCGTTAAAAGAATGGGTTGGGACAACTTCGCTATTCTCAATACCGCGGCGTCTTCGCATCCACCAACGCGGACCACGCATCAATGCCGCCTGCCAACGAAGCCACGTTTGAAAACCCCGCGTTCTGCAGAATGGCGGCGCCGGAAAGGCTGCGGATGCCATGGTGACAGTAGACGACCACTAGGGCGTCGGCCGGCGCTTCGACTTCTTCCACACGCCCGGCAAGTTCGGGCAAGGGGATGAGCGTGCTGTCGGGCAAGCGGCAGTATTCGTTCTCCCACGGCTGCCGTACGTCGAGGAGATAGACCGATTCGCCCGCTTTCATCTTAGAAGCGAGTTGATCGGCGGTGATTTCATTGACCATGGTTGTCGGTCTCTGTTGGCGGTTGCAAATGCAATGACTCTAGTCAATGCGGATCGCTCGGCCCCCACCCTGCCCTCCCCCTGCAAAGCCAGGGGGAGGGTAGAGCCGGCTCGGTCACCGATTCAAACTGATGGCACGCCCGCAATGCCGCGTTTCTTCAGCAGCCCGGTCAACTGGTCGGCGGAGAGGCGAGGCTCATCCATTAATAGGGCGCCCATTTCGGTGAGCATGAATCCTTCGAGGTCGTCGCCGGCCCAGCCTTCGCTCACCAGCTTTTTGCCGATCGATTCCAACGCGCGATCGCGCAGCTTGTCCGTCTGACGGGAAATGGTGCCTTCGTGGACGCTCAACAACTGCGCCACCTCGCGCTGACTCAAGCGATACCGCCAGCGTAAGCCGAGGAGCAGAAGCTCTTGTTCCGTTAGATCGCCTAACCATTCCCGGGCGGCGAGGCAAAAGGAATCGTGCCAGCGCGTCTCGCCATCGCCGCGTTCCGGCAGCGGCATCGCGAGGTCATCTTCAGGAAGCGATTGCACCCCGCTATGGGAACGCAAATGTGAAACGTGCCAATTTTGAAAGACGCGGATCAACCAGGGCGCCAAGGGGCGTTGACCATCGTAGCGAGCTAACACGGGTACCGAGCCGGGCGTTTCTGAAACAAGCAGGTGGCTCCAGAATTCGGCTACCGCATTTTCCTGCTTCTCTTCGTTACGCGGGTAGAGCCGAACGGCGCAAGCGCGCAGGGCATCGATGAGCAGGCAATCGCTGCGCCGGTGCGCGTGGCGAATAATTCTTCCCACGAACGGTTCTCTCCTTCCAGGCAGCCGCAACAGAGGAACCAGTCGAGAACGTAGAGGCTGGCGAGGTAGCGCTCCACGTGAGCTCGGGCGCTTTGGCCTGAAATAAAACGTACGTCCGTTGCAGATGTTGCTCAAAGCGCTCGAACGTCAGCGCGACGGCCGGCAATTGCATGCGGCAAAAGTGGAACAACAGCGCCAGGCGCACGGTGGGAGGGTTTAATGTCGGCACTTCGTTGATGTAGCGATTCAGCGAGGGATGAACAGAATCACTTCAGTCCGGGCAGGCGCCAAGTCTTCTTTTTCAACGTACGGAGGTTGTTCAAAACCGAGCCCCACAGGCGTGACATTACGGCTGGTGAACGTTCCCATACGGGCAACGCTTTGCTCCTTGAGATATGCAGCAACCGCCTCGCTGCGCGATCGCGTCAATTCACGGGCCGACACGCGGGTCTCGCTTTTGTCCGCCGGGTCGGCAAACGTCGCCACGACAATCTCGGAACCCTTCTGCTTTTGTCCGCGCAGCCAGGCGGCGGATTCGCCCAACTTCTTGCGTCCGTTTTCGGAAAGCACAGCGCCGCCCGGCTCAAACAGCGTTTCTTCAAAATAGACAACCCGCTCTTTCGAACAATTCGGATGGATCAACACTTTTACTTCGTCGGTGATGTAGTCGCGAACCAGCGGCATGCTCTTGATCGCCTCGGCATCCAGCTTAATTGCGGTGATCGCTTCTTTGCTTGAGTGGACTAATTCGCGCAGATTGGTCATCTCGCCTTGCACGTTCGTCAATGTGCTGTTGACGCCATCGAAAGCTTTTTGGGCATTGGCCATGGTGGTCTGGGCGTCGCCGCGCAACATGTAGATGGCGTCTTGGGTGCCGGCCATGACTTTTCGCGCATCCGAGGTGACGGCCTTCAGATCGTTATAAAGCGTCTCGTCATTGAGGATTTTCCCGGCTGTCCCTTTGCCTTGTTCCACCTGCGCCAAGACGTTGTCCAGCCGGGTAGCCACGGAGGCGAGCCTCGTAGTCACTTCGGCCAAATCAGTCTGCGGCTTGGCTCGGATGATCTTTGACGCCAACGCTCCGGACGACGGCTTACCCGGTTGAATAGCGATGTAACTGGTGCCCAGTAAACCTTTGCCCGCGATCGCAGCGGTTGCATCGGCGAACAGACGTTCTTCGTATTTTCGATCGATGCGCAAGCGCAGGCGGATGGCCCCGTCGTCGCCGTCGCCTTCCGGGTATTCGACGGCGATCACCTTGCCGGCTTCGACTCCCCGGATGCGCACCACGGCGCCTTTATCCAGATCTTGAGCATCGGCCACGTAAACGACAATTTCGTACGAATCTTGAAATAAACGCCCGCTGCCGTTAAAGGAATTGAGCGCCCCAAACCCCGGTCACCATGCAGGCAAGCACGACCAGGCCGAGAACGATCGATTGCAGACGCGATAAAGAACGGTTCACGGCCACTCCCCTTTAAGGAAGGTCTTTACTTCCGCGCTATTATACAGCAGATAATGGGCCGCGTGGTGAACAGGGTGCGCAAAGCGGGCGCCGAGCCCTAAATAGATCGCGAGCGCGGTCTTAACGTCTTGTCTATCATCAGGGCGTTGCTACACTCGCGGCTTCCCCCCACCCTGCCCTCCCCCGCAAAGCCGGAGGGAGGATGGGAGCGTGAGATCCCAGTGCAGCACGCAGTTTGCCCCGCCGACGTTCTTCGTTGGCGCAGGTCCCGCATTTGACCACATGCCTATTATGTCGATGAAAAGAAATGCCGGTTATGAGGCGCTTAACTGAAACGAAAGCAGTTAGAGAAGGTAAATGCCTTTATTCGGGCCCACGGGGTTGAAGCGACGTTCAAGAAAATGTCGATAGGTTGCAGATTGCCGGCTTCTCCCCCGGTTTACCCTTATTGCCCTTTTTTACTCATTTGGTTAGATTGGCCGTTGAGCGGCAAGGAACGAATGATGCACTCTTATTCCCTGGGCCGGCTACTAACTGTTGGAAAACGGTCGGTTCGATTGCTGCGTGAGGGTCGATTGATGCGCCGTCGGGTTACGTTAATCCCGATCTGTGGAATCCTGTTGCTGACGGCCTTGTATCTCTGGAAGGTGCAGGGCGTCTCTTTCGTTGGCGCGGAACGGGCCGATGATGGTGTGCCGCATACGCTCGACGCCGTCCACGATGTGCCGCCCTTTGACCCCTTGGAGACAGGCGATTTTGCGCGGGGTGTTATCAGCGGCGCTGCGATGACGGATGAGATTGCCCGTTATGCGCTGACCGATCCGATTGAACTTTTCAGGCTGAGCCTCGTCAAGTATCACGAAACGACAAAAGCTTACACATGTACGATGTGTCGTCAGGAGCGCATCAAAGGAAAGCTCAACCCGCCTGATGTTGTCGAATGCTGGTTCAAAGAAGAACCGTTCAGCGTTCTGATGCACTGGACGCAGGGCGGCGGGCCGGCCGACGCTAGCTTGTTTATCGCCAATCATCATGGCCATAAGATCTGCGTTCGGCCCAAAATCGGCAAAGTCTTCGGCTATGTCGAACGCTCGCTCGATGCACCCGATGTGAAAGCGAATAGCCGTTATTCCATTACCGACTTCGGCCTGCGCGGCGGCGCGGAGCGAACTTACCGCACCTGGAAAGAACTACGCGATAAGGGCGTCGATCTGCAAACCGAGTATCTCGGATTACGCCCGAATGTTGAAGAAGCCGGCGGGCGGGCCTGTCATGTCATCAAGCGCCATTGCAACCCGCCAGAAGAAGAGGGGCTGACCGATGTGACCATCTACATCGATGCCGAGACGTGGCAGCAAGTTGGCTCCGTGCTGATGGCCGACGACCAGTTGATCGGCTGCTATTGGTTCAAGGACATCAACATCAATCCCACTTTTGATAGCAAGCAATTCAGCATCGAGACATTGAAGAAATATTGAAACTTTCAATTCGTATCGCACGATTTTCGTTTCTAGCTACGAACGTGCACTCCACCCCGGCAAGCGGGGCGGCGGCGTATCGCACGATTTTCGTTTCTATCTACGAACGTGGGCTCCACCCTGGCAAGCGGAGTGGCGGCGAATCGAAACGGATGCGTCGGCTAATTCCTTCTCACTCAGGCAGTCGCTTGATCAGCTCAAGCGCCTCTGTTTTGAAGTGGATAGCGCCTTCGAGCTGTGCCTCGCGTACTGCATCCAGCAGGAGCTTGTAGCGTGGCCCCGGCTTAATCCCCAGTTCGGCTAGGTCGTCGCCGGTAATCAACGGCGGGGGGTTCAGTTCTTCCATCGGCGTTTCACGCAGAATCTTTTCGCAAAACTCGATATGAGCCAACGACTGGCCCGCTGCGATTGCATCGGCTCGATGCAAAGCGAGCAATTCGCCGATTCCGGGATGAACGAGAATCGTTTTCAATCGGCTTACCCGCATGGTAGGTGCATCGCACAGGTACTGGTGATTTTCGACTAGCCATTCGATGCGGCTTCGCTCGATGTTCGCCAGCTTCAGGCGCAGGCAAATGGCGGTCGCCATCTTACGGCCTATAAGGTCATCACCGTCCGAGCCGAGCTGGTGCAACAAGGCCGCGAACGCGAGCGGAAATGAGACGGGTTGGGGAGTGGGCCATTGCGCCCTTCCAACAATTCCAGCACTCGGAGAACATGCCCGCAGGTCTTGGGCAGCGCTTGCACTTCCAGCAGTTCGGGCAAGATCGGTTTGATCAGGTTGAGATCGTCCATCAATCGCAAGCCATCGGCACGCCGAGGGTGGACGAGCAATTTGCGTAGCTCGTCCGCAATGCGTTCGGCGCTCACCACGGTGATTTCACTTGCCATCGCGCGAATAGCAGCAGCCGTGGCTGGATCGAGGGCGAGCTCGAAGCGAGTGGCCATGCGCACGGCTCGCAGCATGCGCAACTTGTCTTCCGCAATGCGATGGCCCGCATCGCCGATGGCTCGGAGTGTCTTTGATTTCAAGTCCGCCTGCCCGCCAACGTAGTCGATCAGCCGATTTTCAAGGGGATCGAAGAACATGCCGTTGATGGTGAAATCGCGCCGTTGCGCGTCTTTCTCGGCTGAGCCGAACTCGACGGAATCAGGCCGTCGGCCGTCGCTGTAAACGCCATCCGAGCGAAAAGTGGCGACTTGGATTTTCAGTGGTTTAGGTCCAAGCACTTCAACGACGCCGAAACTGAGCCCTACTTCAACGGTATGGCGAAAGACGATCCGCACCTGCTCCGGACGGGCGCTGGTGGCGACATCGTAGTCGGCCGGCGGCAGGCCGAGCAACTCATCGCGCACACATCCGCCGGCCCAATAGGCGACGAAGCCGGCATCGCGCAGGCGGCGGACCACTTGAATAGCAAGCTCGCGTTCGGTCATAACATCTCAATGAGCACTTATTATTAGACCTTTTTCAACCCATTCACAAAGTGGACGAGTTCCGGAAAGAACTCTCGAAAATCCTCTTGTAGAGACGCGTGATGAGACAACAGGTCGGGCATCGCGTTTTCCAAAGCCAGCGCTCGTTTGGGAATTCGCTCGGCGATCCGTTGCGATAAGCGAAACAATGTATCGGCAATCCCTTCACGGGTACCATAGGAGAACAATCGGTCGCTGGATATTAGGCGCTCGATCAATTCACGGCAAGTCGGGACCTCTCCAATGTGGTCTTGAAGAGTTTGATAAACATGGTCAACGTAGCCGCGCAAGGGTTCCACCGCATAATTGCTCCAGTTCAATGCCAGGAGATGATCGTAATAAACATCGATAATGATGCCGGAGAACCAGCCCCATGTTTTCGAGATACGGCAGATGCTTCGCTGCACCAGCGCATGCCGGTCGGTGAAGGAATCGACTTGGCGATGTAACCGGACTCCCTTCTGAATGCCCGGCGAGAGCGTTGATAGCTCATTGTTCCGAATCGAATCGGCTAGCAAGTTGCCCAAAATCGAATCGGAGGTCTGCTCGGCTAAATAGATATGCGCGAGATAGTTCATGAGTCACTGTGCGAAAAAACCTGTGACAAAAAAATGTTGGCAGAAAAACAGAGAAGACCAGAATTCGATTTCATTTTTTTGCCATCATCTTTTTGTCATTATTCCAAACTTCAACGTGTTTTATTACATCTGGGATCCGGCAGCGTGTGTCGCCCGTCACACTTCCGCTGTCAGCCCTTGGGCCATCTTGATTTCGGTGCCGTGGTTGACGGTCCACGAAACTTTGTGGGTGACGGCTTCGACCAGTCCCGCGGCCGACGGATGGCCGTTGCCGCTTTTCTTCACGCCGCCAAACGGCAGATGAACCTCGGCGCCGATGCAGGGGAGGTTCACGTAACCCATGCCGTAATCGCATTCGTCGCGGAAAAAGCGCATTCGGCGATAGTTCTCCGTGATAACGGCCATCGATAACCCGTATTCGGTGTCGTTGGCGTATCGGGCCGCGTCTTCGTCTGTCTTGAATGGGACGAGGGCAACGTGCGGCCCGAATACTTCCTCGTGAATCCACGGCGCCTTTTGCGATGAATTCAGTGCGTAGACGCAGGGAGATACGAAACATCCTTCAACGCCGCCGACCGGTTGAATCTCAGTGCCGGGAAGGATCACGTCCATAGCTTCGCTGGCGGCAAGTGCGTTGTAGCGCAGCACTTTTTCAACGGCAGCCCGATTGATGAGCGGCCCCGCAAAGTTTTTCGGATCGAGCGGATCTCCGAATTTCAATCGCATTGCGATCGCAGTGAATGCTTCGACATATCGGCCAAATATCTCTTGCTGAACGAGGATACGGCTGGCCGATACGCAGCGCTGCCCCGTCGTCTTGAATGCGCTTAAGATTCCGGCCGTCACTGCAAGATCGAAGCGAGCATCGTCGCAGACGATGACGGCGTTCTTGCCGCCCATTTCGGCGGCGACAAGGCGATCGGGCATCGATGCCGAGATCTCCTGGATTCGCTTGCCGACGTCATAACTGCCGGTGAAGCAAACGACGTTGACGCCTTTATCGCGGACCAGCGCTTCACCCACGTTGCCGTCGCCGTGAACCAGATTGATGGTTCCCGCTGGGAATCCGGCTTCCGCGAACAGTTCCACGAGTCGCTGGCCGACTCCAGGAGTCTCTTCGCTTGGCTTGAAGATGCACGTATTCCCTTCCAGCAGCGAAGGCCCGAGCATCCAGAGGGGCACAGCAAAGGGAAAGTTCCAGGGCGTTATGACGGCGACCACGCCCCAAGGTTTACGCCGAACGAAGGAATCCTTTTCGGCAATCTCCGAAGCAACGATCTCGCCGATCGGCATGCGCCCAGAACCGAAAACGTACTGCACCATATGCAGGCCTTCGATCACCTCGGCCCGACACTCGGTGATGTTCTTGCCGCACTCGCGCACCATCAAGGTTGCCAGTTGATCGGTGTCGCGTTGAATCAATTGCGCTAACCGGTCAAAACATTCGGCCCGATGGATACGGCTCAGCCTTCGCCAGGGATCGAATGCTTTGCGCGCTGCAGCCACCGCCTTTTTCACCAACTCGGGGGCGGCAACTGGAAATGAACCGACCAGTTCGCCGCGATTTGCGGGATTATGACTGCCGAAACTGGAAACGGCATCGCTCAGCCATTGGCCGTTGATGAAATGCCGGCCGATCACGAAAGCAGGCGCCTCATCGATAAACTCGATCATCGCAAAACTCCGAGAAGGGAGAGAGACAGTCGGAGGGACGAGAAGGGATAATGAATTATACCCGCTCGCTAGGTTACTTGGCCAGGAAAACTCATCGTGCATGGGTCAAGTTTTAGATAAGGCGCCCATTCAGCGAAAACTATTTAGCCACGGATGGAACACAGAACGAACACGGATAAAATCGAAGAAGTTTCATCAAGGCGGGTCGCACGAGTACGCTATCGGATGTTTGATTTATCGGTGTTTCGTCTGTGTTTGATCCGTGGCTGACGGATTTCGATTTGACATTGGCTGCCTGGTGCTCAGAAACTTCTCGTTGGTCTGAGGCAGAGCCTCGCTAGTGCTTCATCAAATGACCGTCCTTGCGCTTTACCTCTGTAGGCGCTTTTGAGTCTTGCTCCAGAACCCGATTGCTCACGCAATTCGGCTCGCCTTCCGATTCACGCGGGAAAATGTACACTAACTTTTCAACCCACCCGTTTCCCTCTAGAGGAATCAACATGCGCTTCACCTTACTCTTTGCATCGCTGGCCGCTCTGCTCGCGATTGGCATTTCGAGCTTTCACGTTCATGCCGACGACGCTCAAGCGGATAAGTATTGGGTCTTTATCGGCACAAATGGCGGCAAGCTGGCAAAGGGCATCTATCGTTGCGAGTTCGACCCGGCCACGGGCAAGCTGTCTACGCCGGAACTGGCTGCCGAGGCAATGAGCCCAGGCTTTCTCGCGATACACCCGAACAAGCAATTTCTCTATGCCATCGGCAACGTGAGCCTGAACGGCAAAAATCAGGGAGGCGTGATGGCTTTCGCCCTCGATGCTAAAACCGGCAAGCTGACCCGGCTGAACGAGCAACCGGCCGGCGCCGGCGGTGGCCCTTGCCATGTGAGCGTTGACCGGGCGGGCAAGAACGTCTTAATTGCCAACTATGGCGGCGGCAGCGTCAACGTCTTCCCGATCGGCGAAGACGGCAAGCTGAAGGAAAGCACCGGGTTCATCAAGCATGAGGGCATGGGGGGCACACCAAAGAAGCCATCGACCCCGAAGGCGCATTCGATCAATCTGTCGAAAGATAACCGCTACGCCATTGTGGCCGACCTGGGGCTGGATAAAGTGCTCGTCTATAAGCTCGATGCCGACAAGGGAACGCTGACCCCGAACGACCCGGCCTTCACGGCGACAGCCGCCGGCGCTGGGCCGCGCCATTTCGCCTTCCATCCCACCGCGCCGTTGGCGTTCGTCATCAACGAACTCGATTCGACCCTGTCATCGTTCAGTTACGATGTGGAGAAGGGAACGCTCAAAACCTTGAAGACCGTATCCACGCTGCCGAAGGACTTCACGGGCAAAAACTCGACCGCTGAGGTCGTCGTCCATCCGAACGGCAAGTTCGTCTACGGCTCTAACCGCGGCCACGACAGCATCGCAGCATTCAAGCTCGATGAGTCAACCGGCGACCTCTCGTTCATCGCGCACGCCACGGAAGGGATCAAAGAGCCGCGGAACTTCAACATCGATCCCACCGGCCGTTTCATGATCGTCGGCAGCCAAAAGGCCGACAAAGTAGTGGTGTTCAAGATCGACCAAACGACCGGCCAGCTTACGCCTACTGAGTCTGTCGTTGAAGTCGGCACGCCGATCTGCATCAAGTTTGTAGCGGTAGCGAAGTGATCCATTGAGTTTCTAAACGAAGACGGACAGGATTTACAGGAAAGACAGGATAGAAAAGCTTGCTCGCATTCATTCTGTTCATCCTGTAAATCCTGTCCGAAAGTAAATCAGAGCATCGAGCTTATCGACATCTCCCAAAACTACTCGACGTTAACTCGCAACGGCACGCACTTTGCAAGTTCCTTGCCGACTTGTCACGCCGCTGGTGGTCGAACCGATAGTTCATCGGGCCGCCGAATTTTTATGAATTTCTAAACACCCACGAGAATGAATTCCATGAACGGAAACTTTCGCACCGCCTTGGCCGTGCTCGGGTTGATCGGCCTGATTCCATCGAGCGGATTTGGCCAAGCCGAAGAACCAGTTGGGCCGCCGCAGCAGACGCGGGTCGTTCTACGGCTGTCGCGTGAGTTTATTCGTCGTCATACCACCCCGGTGATCAACGATTCATCACCCATCGATAAATGCCGGTTTGGCGGCATGTCACGGGCACTGCGACGACAACGGGCCAAACTTCGATTTCGATGGATCTGCATGAAAACGAGGCGATGTTTACGTTGCATTTCAAGGGAACGACGGTCACCAAAACTGTTGCCACGCGCCGGCCCGTCGACGTTTACACTACTGGCGTCGCGAATTTTGAAGCGAGACGTATCATTCGCTTCGATGGCGTGCGCTTCACAGCCCAGGAGCCGACTATCGACGCAACATATTCGTCGACGACAGACGACGTCGAAACGCCGCGTGGAATAATTGGGCGAATCGCCCGCCGCAAGGCTTATCAGCGCATTGATGAAATTCAGGGGGAAAGCGATGCCCTCGCACTCGCCGACGTCAAGACCATGATCATGTCGAGCTATGATCGGGAAACCGAACAATTTGTCACGCGAATCAATGGCGTGGTTCCTATCGAAAAGACGGTTCTTCTGTTCTTCCCCACGGTAAAGGGTTGGGTCAATCACGTGGCCAGCACGACCAATTCGATCATCGTAAGCCCCGGACCCAAAGAAGCAGTCATTCCGACTTTGCCGAAAGAATACGTGCGCATGCGGGCGCCCGTGGAGCTTTGGGTTCAAGGCAAAGAAGAAGGTGAATCGAAACGCCGAGCTTTGGAAATGTGGACCACCGTTCAAAATGGCCTCGACCAATTCCGCGCCAAACAATCGGGTAAAGAGGCAAAGGTTGAAGGCTTGAAGTTCACCGCCGTCGGCGACTGGTGGGTAATCAAAGTAGGAGACGATCTGGCCGGCGAATGGCTGGATAAAATGGAAAAAATCGATCCGAAGAAATAATGCGATTTGGTTTAGTGAAGACGGCTCGTTTCGGGCCGTCTTTTTTTGCGCTATTCAGATGTAACCTTAGGCCGAAGTTTAAGTAGACTGATAAATGATGACTGAGGGGAGGACAGGCCGGGAGGCCTGTCCCCACGGGGTGCTAACAGATTCTGGCGAGCGGCGCGGCGTAAGCCCGCCGTGGTTCCGAACACACGGCGGGCTTACGCCGCGCCGCTCGCCAGAATTGCCAGAAAGAGTTGGCGCACCCGTCTCCACGCGACCGAACCAATCTCTCTTGACCAGCCCCCAAGCTTTGCTTATGACTCCCCATCCGCCGAAGCATCTGCCGGTGCTGCCAACTGAAGTGCTTGACCTGTTGGCGCCGACAGCGGGCGAAATCTGGGTGGACGCCACCACCGGCGCTGGCGGCCATGCCCGGCTTATTGCCGAGCGTTTAGGGCCTTCCGGCCGATTGATTGCCATCGATCAGGATCCGGCCATGTTGGAACTGGCGAAGGCTCGGCTCGATGGCTTGCCGGTGATGTTCTTGCATGCGAACTTCGATCAACTGCGGGCCGCGCTGGACTTGGCCGGTGTCGAGAAAATCGATGGATTGCTGGCGGACCTTGGCATCTGTTCCGATCAACTGGATGCCAGCGAACGCGGCCTGAGTTTTCAACAGGATGGCCCGCTCGATATGCGGCTCGATCCGCGGCTGGGCGCCTCAGCGGCTGACATCGTGAACGGCTGGAGCGAGCGCGAACTGGCCGATGCTATCTTTCGCTACGGCGAGGAACGGCATAGCCGACGGGTGGCGCGACGGATTGTAGAAGCGCGTAAGATTTCGCCCTTCCGAACAACGGCCCAGTTAGCCGAAGTCGTGCGCCGTTCGGTGCCTCGGGACAAGCATGGCCGGCTCGATCCGGCGACGCGGACTTTTCAAGGCTTGCGCATCGCGGTGAACGATGAACTCGGCGCCTTGGAGCGATTGCTTGCCCAACTGCCGCACGTATTGAAGCCGGGCGGACGGGCGGGATTAATCAGCTTTCATTCGCTCGAAGATCGCCTGGTGAAGCGGGCGTTTCAGGATGCATCGATTTGGGAACGGCTGACGAGAAAGCCGGTAATTGCAAGTGAAGACGAAACGCGGGCCAACCCGCGTTCGCGGAGTGCGAAGTTTCGGGCGGCACGGAGGATCGACGATCATGTTCGCAAGAAAGAAACCAGCGGTTAAAGCGACGGCTACCCTCACATCTCCAGCCGGGCCACCGGCAGCACCGATCGCGGCCCGCGCTCGTTCGCCCCGGATAAGCCGGGAAACCTTTCTCGGGCTATTGGTCGCCGGAACCTTTCTGTCGCTGGTCGGCGCCGTCATGGTCGTCAAGAAATTCATCGTCCCGCCGGTAACCGTGGTTGAATCGCAGACGATCGCCCAAAATCCGCAAGAAGCGTGGCAGCCAACTCTGCCGCCTGCCACGCCGTTGGCGAAGCCAGCGCCGCTGCCGCCGGCAGAGATGCCGAGCACGATCGTCCTTGAGATGCCGCCCGCTCCCGCGCCAACCATTCAACAAGTTCGTTCCGAATCCCCGATGATCCCCGAAGTGCCAATGCCCGCGCCCATCGCGCCTCCGGTCGAGCCGAGCATTGCCATCGAGCCGCTGACCGTGCCGATGACGCCGAGCAAAAAAGAAGCGCCGGCGGTGGCGATTGAACCCGTTTTTATCGCCCCCGAGCCGGCAAAGAAGGAGCCAACGCCGGTAGCGATTGACCCGATCGTCGTGGCTGAGCCGAGCGGCAAAAGCGATCCCTTTCTTGCCCCGCCGCCGCCCGATGCGCCGAAGCCTTTGCCGCAGCCGGCTAAAGACGATTTTTCTTCGAACAAAAAGATCGAAGCAAAGACCGATCCGCTCGATCTGCCGCCGTTGATTGATCCGGTCAAACCCGAGGTGAAGAACCCGGTAATCGTAGCCGGCGGCCAGGAGAAGAAAAGCAATCCGCCGCCGTTGGAAGCGCCGCCCCTCATCGCTCCGCCGATCGAGCCCGAAGTGAAGCCCGAAATGAAAAAAGACCCGCCGCTCATCGCGCCGCCTATTGAGCCTGAAGTGAAGAAAGAGGTACGGACGCCGGTGATTGAAACGCCGATGGTCGAAGCGCCGCCGAAGATCGAGACGCCGGTGGAAGCGCCGGTTAAGAAGAGTCCGGCGACCATTGAATTTGTCCCGCTGAAAAAAGTAGAGAGCACGATTCCCGATGCGCCGGCGACTCTGAAGAAAGACGGCGATTTCGATGAAGACTTACACTCGCTGAAACAGAACGAATCATATCGTTCGCTCAGCAAGCAGTACTACAACAGCGAGGCCTATTCCATCGCGTTGCAGCGCTATAACAAGGACCATCCCGGCCAAGCTGACTACGTTCGCATTCCGCCGATCTGGGTATTAGAAAAGAAATATGCCGGCGACATTACTGGTAGCCAAGCCCGGGCGGTCAACTTCACGGCGCCGCCGGCTGGCGATGCCGCGCCGCGCACCGAGCCCGTCTACAGCGTTTCGGACAACGGAGAAATGTTGGCCGATGTCGCCCGCAAGCAGCTCGGCAGCGAAGACGCCTGGAAGCGCATCTGGGATCTCAATCCGCAGTTGAACCCCGCCAAGGCAATCCCCGGCGGTACGCGCTTGCGAATGCCGACGCCGTGACCTGGACGCTCTTTCGCTCATCGCTTGAAACTCTTGCCGCATCGTTCCTATCATGTTCGTGAAGCCCGAACGACACCATGATGGAGCCTAAGCGATGAGTAATCCGATCCGAGCGTATGCCGCCGCTAAAAAGGGTGGGCCACTTTCTCCCTTCGAATTCCAAGCTGGCGAGCTAGGGCCCGACCAGGTCGAAATTGCCGTCAAGTATTGCGGCCTATGCCATTCCGATCTTTCCATGCTCAATAACGAATGGGGCATGACCGCTTATCCATTCGTGCCCGGGCACGAGGTGTCGGGCGTCATTTCAGCCATCGGGCGAGATGTGAAAACGCGCTCGGTCGGCCAGAACGTCGGCCTCGGCTGGTACTCCGCCAGCTGCATGCATTGCCGGCAGTGTCTCGGCGGCGATCAGAACTTTTGTCCTACCGGCGAGGCAACCATCGTCGGCCGCTATGGCGGTTTCGCCGAGCGCGTCCGCTGCCAGGCCTCATGGGCGATTCCGCTCCCCGAAGGTCTCGATCTGGCCAAAGTAGGACCCTTGTTTTGCGGCGGGGCCACCGTATTCAATCCGCTGGTGCAGTTCGACGTTCGGCCCACGGATCGTGTCGGAGTCATCGGTATCGGAGGCCTGGGTCATATGGCCGTCCAATTCTTGCGCAAATGGGGTTGCGAAGTGACTGCCTTCACTTCGTCCGACAACAAGCGCGACGAAGCCCTGTCGCTGGGCGCTCATCGTGTGGTGAATTCGCGCGATGATGCTTCGCTCAAACCGCTGGCCGGGTCGTTCAACTTTATCTTGTCTACCGTCAACGTTGCCTTGAACTGGTCGGCCTACCTCGATTGTCTGGCGCCGCGAGGCCGACTGCACAACGTGGGCGCCGTGCTCAAGCCGCTGTCCATACCAGCCTTTTCGCTGATTATGGGCCAAAAGGAAGTATCGGGCTCGCCCGTAGGCGGACCGAATGTCACGGCCACTATGCTCGACTTTTCCGCTCGTCACAGCATAGCGCCGGTGACGGAACTCTTTCCGATGTCGAAAGTGAACGACGCCTTTGCGCATTTGGAAGCCGGCAAGTGCGTTATCGCATCGTGCTCGAAAGCGATTGGAAAGCGTAATCAGAGATATTGCGACAACGCCAAGAATGGGCGCAACTTTTCGAGGCAACAGCGTTTCTCTCGTGACCGGGCTCTGCCTGGCAACGGGTCGTCAAGGCTCTGCCTCGGGAGCGTTCGGGGCAAAGCCTCGTCGACGCTAGTCAGAGCCGAGCAACGAGAATGAAACGATGTCCAGCGAACGCCGCCCTGCTTTTTCGTTGATTGAACTGCTGGTGGTGATCGCGATCATTGCGATCTTGATTGGTTTACTGCTGCCTGCCATCCAATCGGTTCGGCAGGCCGCCGCCCGGACTCAATGTCAGAACAACGAAAAGCAACTTGGACTTGCGGCCCTGCACTTTGCGAACGACCACGATGATCGCTTGCCGACGTATATGGAATACGGCATTTGTTGGGCGCCTTACGATAGCCGAGTTGGTTATGCCCAGCCGCCGTTGCCCGATTACGATCCGACACAAACGCTTCTTTGGCCCTACGTCGAAGGCAACGCCAAAGTCTTCAAATGCCCGAACGGCATCGATCACATTGCAGGCAGTTCAACGCTCGGCCAGCCGCTACAGCTGAGCTATGCTCTCGGAAGCTTTGCCAATAGTCCTGGCGGCATGAGAGTCGGAATCATCTCAAGCGGCAACGGCACTTCAAACGTCATGTATCTCTGGGAACATTGCCGTGATGCGGGCTGCGCCTTCACGCCAACCTCGGGCGACAAAACGCCCATCCCTTGGCCGTTGGATGATCCCGACGCCTTGAATCACTATCCGCAAGCACGGCACCAAGGCGTTTACAACGTCCTCTTTTGCGATGGGCATGTTGTTGCGATGAAAATGAGCCAGGTGCAAATGGCCATGTTTTTTCCGTGATGTGGTCATTCAACGAGCCGTAGATAAACGCTGCGCGTTCGCGAGACGCCGCCACCCCGCTCGCCGGGGTGGAGCGCACGTTCGCAACGAGAATTGACAGTAGCATTTTCTTGGCGCCACCCCGCTTGCCGGGGTGGCGGCGAAGAGTGCAACGACCGCCCTTCTGGCTACGAACTCGCGCTTCACCCCGGCAAGCGGGGTGGAGGCGAATCCAACGTGAGCAAATGGCAACTTAGAAAGTCGGTTGTCTTAGCTCGCCTTAACCCGAGCCCAAAATCTTCACCACCACGGCGGTAATGTCATCGTGTTGCGGTTCGCCCTCATAGAAATCGCGTGCGGCCCGGCAGAGAGATCGGACGATTTCTTGCGCTTTTATGGCGTTGGTCGTGGACAACCTCAAGAATGCGGGTCTTGCCAAACAGGGCGCCCCCAGGAGACATGGCTTCCAATATGCCGTCCGTGATGAACAGAATCAGATCGCCTTCTTCGAGTTTCAGTGGCTCGGCAATCGGAAACTTGTCCTCGGCCGAAATGCCCAGGAAGCAGCCCGTGCACCAAAGCCGAGTTTTCAAATTGCCTTCGGCATCGAGAACAAATGCAGGCGGATGGCCGCCGTTGCTGTAGGTCAAGATTCGAGCGACGGGATCGAGCGTCGATAAAATAAGAGTGACGAACGGCTCCCCTTCGGTCGCTTCGAAAAGCACGCGATTGGCGGACGCCAACATTTCATCGATGGCGATCGCTTTGCCGGCGTTGGCGAGCGTCCGCAAACAGGCGTGGGTTGCCGAGGCCAGCAAAGCTGGTCCAAAGCCGTGGCCGCTGACGTCGGCAATGGCAATGCTCAGGATGCCATCGGGCGTATAAACGTAATCGAAATAGTCGCCGCCCGTGGCCTCGGCGGGATAGGAGGCGCCGCCGATGTCTAGACCTTTCACGATCGGCGCGGTGCGCGGCAACAACTTCTGCTGAATGGCGCGAGCCACACCCAATTGCTTTTTTTGTTCCTCGGCCCATTTGCTTTCGGATACGTCCCAGAAAATGCCTTGCATCCCGATGATGGCTTTGCGTTGGTTATAAACGGGCGTCTTAACGACGGAGACATAGCCGCGCTCGCCCGTCGGCTTTTGGTATGCCTCTGTCGTCTCGTAAACCTCACCCTTGACGACGACGCGGTGGTCGTCGCGCTGGTACTTTTCTGCGAGATCCTTTGGGAAAAAGTCCAAGTCGGTTCTTCCGAGAATATCTTGGATCGACCTGCCCATCATGTCGCAGAAGCGCTGATTGGCAAACGTGAAACGACCGTCCAGGTCTTTGCGAAATACACAGAGCGGGCTGTTTTCGACCAGCGAGTGATAAAGCGCCTCCGACTCTTTCACCGCCTGTTCCGCTCGTTTACGTTCGGTGATGTCGATCACCGTTCCGTGTAAGATCGGTTCCAGTCCCGTTCGTTCGAGCATGGTGATGTTGGCAAGCACCCAAACCGGCTCGCCGAGCTTGCCGCGGAAACGGATTTCGCAATCGGTCAGGAACTGACGCTCTTTCAAGCGAAGCATGATCGCGTCGCGATCGGCGCTGCGATAGTAAAAGTCCTGAACCAGACGCCCCATCAGTTCGGCAGGAGAGGCGTAGCCCAAAATTCGCGCAAAGGATTCATTGCAGTCGAGAACTTCTCCCGAAAACGTCGACAGCAGGATGCCGCCCAGGTTCCGATGAAAAAGCAAGCGATAGCGTTCTTCCGAAGTCGCCAGAGCCTGTTCCATCATTTTCGGTTCGGTGATGTCGCAGATGAGGCCATCGTAAGCGGTAAGCCGCCCGACACGATTCCGGTGGAGAACAGTCGTGTTGCGAATCCAGCGGACTGAACCGTCTTTATGAATGATCCGATGTTCAATGGGCGGCATCGGCACGCCGGCCGAAACCTGGTTGGTGCGCTCCAGCACCACCTCCCGGTCGTCATCGTGAATCATGCGAAACCAAAGCCGCGGGTCGTTGGCGAAATCGCGAGGCGAGTATCCTGTCACTTTCAAGCAGGCCGGTCCATGGCGGGTGCTTTGCGATCGGCCGTTCTCGTCGATATAGACCGTGTAGATGTAATCGGTGACCGCTGCCAGCAACGTCTGACAACGCTGCTCGTGCAGCTGGAACTTGATTTCGTGCCGCTTGCGCGCGATCGCATAGCGTAGTGAACGACCGAGCGAATCGATTTCCAGCGACTGGCGAGCAAGCGAATCGAATGCGCCGCTGCCGATAGCTTCCAGCGCGGGCGAATCATCGTCGGAGGCGCTCAACACGACAACCGGCATTTCAGGAAAGCGCCGCTGAATCTGAGCGAACGTTTCCGATCCTTGACTATCTTCGAGGTCGAGATCTAAGAGAAGAACATCGATTCCCCCGTGATCGAGACATTCAAAGCCGGACTGCCAGTCGATCCTGCCATTGGAGGGCAAACGAAGGCTTCCGGCGATCGCTCAGAATTGCTTTGATCCGTTCGGCGCAATCGCCGTCCGAAACGATTGCCAGAACATTGATGGGGCGCGCGTGCATGGCGAACCTTGGAGAGGCGGGTTAAGCGCGGAAACTATAGGACGTAGCACAAGCGTCTCGCTCGTGCCCCTGTTGACGCAGCAGGGCGATGTCCGCACAAGCTACTTTTTGGCGCCCGGCAAGACTTATAGCGCCTTCATCAATTTTTCACACTCTATAGGGGAATCGTCAAGCGCAACATCCAAGAATAATCAACTTGCGTGCCGATAGGTCGTGAACTGATTCGCGATCATTGCCGTACAAAAGGCAATCCGGTTCTCTCTTTTAGAAAAAAAAGGAACCATGAGCATCCGGGCGTGTTTAATGGTGCATCAGGTGGTTCGTATGACGACGCCGATTTCAAAGTCAAACTATTTCATTTCTCGTGGAGGTTCAAATGCGACTTCTTTTCACATCAGCAGCATTAATTTTCGGTCTGCTTAGCTCCGGCGCGAACAGCGCTTTCGCCGCCAAGGGCGTCAAGAAAAAGGCAACCAACGGCAGCCATCAAGCGCATGGGGTGGTGACGCACGTTCATCATCACAAGGGCGTAACCGCTAACGGCCATATTGGCGAAATAACCATCAAAACCCACCACCACAAGAAAAAAGGTCAGGCGGCCGCCAAGGGCAATAAGGTTTCCGGCCATACCCACAAGTTCAGTGTCGGCACGAGCACAAAGTTTTCGGTTGCACACGGCAAGCAACACACCGCGGCCAGTTTTGCTGCTATTCATAAAGGCGAGCACGTGAGCATCGTCCATAAGGGCAATCACGCCAGCTCCGTGACCGTTCATAAGCACACGACCAAAGGAAATAAAGTTGCGGGCAAACCGAAGAATCTGAAGAAGAAAAAAGTAAACACGTAGGCCGAACGCGTTAGGTCTTAAACTTCCATACGATTATTGATTGAGCCTGCCCGCTCTCGGGTAGGCTCGAAACATTTTTTGAACTCCCACGAAGGTTGCGCACATGAAGCCGCTCATCCTCACTTTGGCATTTCTGGTCGGTCATCAATCGTTGCTTCACGCCGACGATGAAGGCAAAACCTTGAAGGGACATGGCGATGGCGTCAACGCAATCGCTTTGAGCCCCGATGGCAAAAAACTGGCGACCGGCGGCTCGGACGACGTTATCTTCCTTTGGAATGCCGCGACCGGGAAGGAGGACGCCTCCTTGAAAGGGCACGAAGATTCCGTTCTGGGATTGGCCTTTTCACCGGATGGCAAATTCCTGGCAAGCGCTGCCGCCGACAACACCGTGCGCATCTGGGATCTGGCAGCTGGCAAAGCGATTCATGTCTTGAAAGGGCATACCGACTCGGTCAACTGCGTCGCCTATACCCCTGATGGCAAGCTGCTCGCCAGCGCTAGCGACGACGACACCATCATTATTTGGGATGCGGCCACCGGAAAAAACAAATCCACATTGAAGGGCCATGAGGATTCAATCAACAGCATTGCCTTTTCGCGCGACGGCAAATGGTTGGCCAGCGGAAGCTCGGACGACACGGTCATTCTTTGGGATGCCGCCGCCCTTAAGACGGTCGAGACGTTCAAAGGGCATACTGATACCGTCAATGCCGTGCGATTCTCTCCGGACGACAAGCTCTTGGCCAGCGCAGGCAGCGATGGCAAAATTTATATCTGGGATGTCGCAGCGAAGAAAGAAAAATCGTCGTTTGCAGCGCACTCGGGTGGCGCGACCTGTCTCTGTTTCGCGAAAGACACCGGCAAGTTGGTATCGGGCGGCGCTGACAACACGGCACGCATCTGGAACGTTGAAGAAGGCGAAGAGATCGCCAAATTCGAAGGACACACCGATTGGATCAACGATGTCGTCATTTCTGCCGATGGAAAATTGGTAGCGACCGTAAGCGACGATGAAACGAGCAAGATCTGGGAAGTCAAACCGGCGACGGAAACCAAGCCGTAGACTGTAGCCGCACGTTGCCGAGAAAAGCTGATGGATCTAAAGTTATCGGGCGGGACAGCGGTTGTAACCGGCGGCGCCAGCGGCATCGGTCGTGCGATCGCCGTCCAGTTTCTCGATGAAGGAG
The DNA here is from genome assembly GCA_963718635.1 of uncultured Planctomycetota bacterium. Lineage (GTDB taxonomy): Bacteria > Planctomycetota > Planctomycetia > Gemmatales > Gemmataceae > JAIOQJ01. The sequence continues at coordinate 3,560,836 of OY970367.1, forward strand.
CGCGGGTCTCGCTCTGGGACGCGTCCGCTCGCGTTCAGGATGCCGGCGCTCTGCTCGCCAAAGAAACGAACGGCCGCGTTCACGCCTGCCGGGTTGATGTCACCGACGAAGCGAGCGTCGTTGCGGCGCTTGTCGAGACGAACAACCGGCTTGGCCCGATCGATCATCTCGTCCATGCCGCCGCGATCGGCTCCGGCAAATTTGGCTTTCCGTTCACAAATTTGAATCCCGCTGATTGGCTCAAAGTGTTGGACGTCAACATTATGGGAATGGTGAACGTCGCCCATGCAGTCGCGCCAGGAATGGTGGAACGTAAAAGCGGGACGATGGTCTTTATCGCTTCCGTGGCCGGACAGATCGGCTCACCGACCGATCCACCTTACAGTGCCTCCAAAGCAGCCAACATCAACTTCGCCCAATGCATGGCTCGCGATCTGGCGCCGCATGGCGTTCGCGTAAACAGCGTCTGCCCCGGCATGGTTAAAACTCCGCTGAACGAAGGAGTCTGGCGCGCCTGGCACGATCAACAGCCAGAGCACTTGCGCAAAAGCTACAATATGTGGGCGGAAGAAAAGATTAAAACCGTGGTGCCGCTCGGTCGTTGGCAGACCCCGGAAGACGTTGCCAATATGGTGGTGTTTCTCTCGTCGGAACGCGCCGCTCAGATTACCGGCCAGACAATCAACGTCGATGGCGGCTTTGTCATGCATTGCTGATATGATAGACACACGTTGCCTCACTCCCTAGCCGTTGGTAATTAGCATGAGCGACTACGCTTTTCCTCGCTGCCTACTGACTGCAACGCTCTTTTTTCTTTCTTCGATCTGCGCTTTTGCAGCCGATCTCGGCCATATTCCCGGCACGATAACCGCTGATGATCGCCAATGGTGGTCGTTTCAACCGCTGAAAACGGATGCGCCGCCGAGCGATGCGACCGGCTGGGCGCGCAATGATATTGACTGCTTTATTATCTCGAAATTGAAGCAACAGGGTTTGTCGCCTTCGCGTGAAGCATCGCCGCAAACGTTGATCCGTCGGCTATCGTTTGACCTGATTGGCTTGCCGCCTACGCCGCAAGAGATGAACGATTACTTGAAGGCGTCCAACATCTCGCCTGACAAAGCTTACGAGGAGTTGGTCGATCGCCTGCTGGCAAGTCCGCGCTATGGTGAGCGCTGGGCACGGCATTGGCTCGACCTGGTTCGCTATGCCGATTCCGATGGCTACCGCATCGATGACTATCGCCCAAATGCCTGGCGCTATCGCGATTATGTGATTCGTTCGTTCAACGAAGACAAACCTTACGATCGCTTTGTGAAAGAGCAACTGGCGGGCGATGAACTCTATCCCGATCAGCCGGAAGCTCTCGTCGCAACCGGTTACTTGCGACACTGGATCTACGAGTACAACAACCGCGACGTTCGCGGCCAATGGTCCACTATTCTCAACGACATCACCGATACGACTGCCGATGTATTTATGGGCCTCGGCTTGCAATGCGCCCGCTGCCATGATCATAAGTTCGATCCGCTGTTGCAGAAAGATTATTACCGCTTGCAGGCGTTTTTCGCCAACTTGATGCCGTGCGACGACACGGTCGTGGCGACCGCAGCCGGGAAAGAAAAATACGTCCAGCAACTTCGAATTTGGGAAGAAAAGACGGCCGCCATTCGACAGGAGATCGCAGTGATCGAAGCGCCTTATCGCCAAAAGGTTATCGAGGTTGCGGTCAAGAAATTCCCGGCCGAGATTCAGGAGATGATCCGGAAGCCGGCTGCCGAACGCCAGCCGCTCGAACATCAGCTAGCCGAGTTGGCGTATCGCCAGGCGGATTATGAAGTCGAGCGCTTGGAGAAGGTGTTGAAGGGCGCCGATAAAGAGCAAGTGCTGGCCCTGCGAAAACAGTTGGCCGGATTCGATGCGTTAAAGCCGCCGCCATTGCCTGCCGCAAACACAGTCGTTGATGTCGGTCTTGTTGCACCAATCGTGACAATCACCAAAAAAAGCGAAGCGATTGAGCCTGGCTACCCAACCATTCTGCAAGCAGAACCGGCAAGGATTGCTATCGTTCCGACGGCGCCGCGCTCGACCGGCAGGCGCTCTGCGCTCGCGGTCTGGTTGACGGATCCGAAGAATCCCTTGACGGCTCGCGTCATGGTGAATCGCCTTTGGCAGCAGCATTTTGGCCGAGGCTTGGCGGCCAACGCGAGTGATTTCGGCCGACTCGGCGAGCAACCGACGCATCCGGAACTACTCGATTGGCTGGCAAGTAAATTCATCACCGAAGGCTGGAGCCAGAAGAAATTGCACCGCCTGATCGTCTGTTCCGCCACCTATCGTCAGCGAGCCGAGACGAGCGCAGATAAGCGCACTGATGAAGCAGCCACGATCGATCCCGAAAACCGCCTTCTCTGGCGCGGCCATGTCCGACGACTAGATGCGGAGCAAATTCGCGATGCCATGCTGGCGGCAACGGGCGAACTCAACTTGCAAGCCGGCGGCCCGGCGGTAGCGGGAACCGAGCCACGCCGGACCATTTACACCAAGGTCCTGCGCAACGTGCGCGATCCCCTGCTGGATGTGTTCGATACGCCATTCGGCTTTGCCAGCACGGCCTCACGGGATACGACGACCACTCCCGTGCAATCGCTGCTGCTCATCAACAGTCCGACGGTGATTCAGCGTTCGAAGGCAATGCGCGATCGGCTGATGGTCGACGAGCCGAGCAATGAAGTACGGCGAATCGAGCGTGCCTATCAGCTTGCCTTTGGCCGTGCTCCGTTGCCCGAAGAATACGAAAGAGCCCAAGCGTTTTTCAAATTGCAAGCAAGCCGTATCGATCCGACTAAAACGGCATCGGCGGCTGCGGCCTTCATCGGCGGCAAGATTCCGTATCGGGATGGCCAAGCCGCCGATATGCGCCTTGAAGCCGGCTGTTTTCAAATTCCGCATGACGAAAAGCTCGCCAACGGCGATTTCACGATCGAAGCTTTTGTCTATCCGCGCTCGGTGGCCGAATCAGCTGCAGTACGGCTAGTCGCCGCCAAATGGTCCGGCAATATCAAGGAGGCGGGATGGGCGTTTGGCATCACGGGCAAGCAATCGCGCCGTAAGCCGCAAACAGTCGTGATGCAACTTTTCGGTAAAAACAGCGAAGGCGCGATCGTAGAAGAAGCGATCTTTTCCGATCTGCACGTTCAACTGAACAAGCCCTATTATCTCGCCGCCGCGGTTCGCTTTGGTGACAAAGAAGCTGGCCAAGTCACCTTCTATCAAAAAGACCTCTCGAACGACGATGAGCCTCTGTTGATCGCCAACGTCGCGTTGAAGACGAAGGAAGCAATCCGCAATCAGGCGCCGCTCACTCTCGGTGGCCGCGGCCTAAAGAGCGCCAGCTTCGATGGCCTGCTCGACGACGTGCGCCTGTCGGACAGCGCCTTAGGCGTAGACCAACTGCTTTTCACCCATGAAGGCATAAACAAACATACTGTCGGCTATTGGCAGTTCGAAAACAAGCCGAACGTCTTTCGCGATTCTTCCGGCCACGGCTTCGACATACGTCCCGAAGAACCTTCGATAACGCTGATCAAGCGCGATCTGCACCGCGCCGCTTGGGCCGACTTTTGTCACGTGCTGCTGAACGCCAGCGAATTTTTGTATGTGGAGTAGTCGAATATCAAGCGCCCTCGTTTGACGCTCTGCGTTCGCCCTCGTTTGACGCTCCGCGTCGATCAAGACGTTCCATTACCCGATTGCTTACGCAATTCGGCTCGCCTTTGTCGAGCGAAGGCGAGCCGAACCCGATCACGGAGGAACCACGCATGTCATTGAGCAACGAAGCCGGATTTGCCACCCGTGCCATCCATGCTGGTCAAGATCCCGACCCCACCACCGGCGCGATCATCGTGCCCATCTATGCGACATCGACGTATACTCAGGCGGCGCCGGGAGACCACAAAGGCTACGAATATTCGCGCAGCGGCAACCCGACACGGACTGCCCTTGAGACTTGCCTGGCCTCGCTCGAACAGGGTGAACGCGGCCTGGCGTTTGCTTCAGGCCTGGCGGCGACGACCGGTGTATTTGGCGGCCTGCTCAAGCCCGGTGACGAAGTGGTCTCCTCGGCCGACCTTTATGGCGGAACCTTTCGCTTGCTGGAGCGCGTCTTCAAGCCGTGGGGATTGATAGCGAAATATACCGATGACTCTTCAGCGGCCGGCTTCGACCGATTGATGACGAAGGCAACGAAACTGATTTGGATCGAGACGCCCACGAATCCCTTGTTGCAGGTGCTCGACATCGCTGCTCTAGCCGAGGTGGCGCATCGGCATGGCGCTCTGTTGGCCGTTGACAATACTTTTGCATCGCCCTATCTGCAACGACCGCTGACGCTCGGCGCCGATCTCGTTGTTCATAGCACGACGAAGTACCTCGGCGGCCATTCCGATGTCGTCGGCGGCGCGGTTATCGGCGGCAAACATCTGCTCGAGCCGATCAAGTTCTATCAGAACGCAGCCGGCGGCGTGCCCGGCCCGTTCGACGCCTATCTTACCTTGCGCGGCCTGAAGACGCTTGCCCTACGCATGGAACGGCACTGCACCAACGCCATGCATTTGGCGACCTGGCTACGCTCACAACCGCAAGTGGAAAAGGTCTATTACCCGGGATTGAGCGATCATCCGGGCCATGCCGTCGCCGCCAAACAGATGAGTGGCTTTGGCGGCATGATCTCCATCCGTTTGAAGGGTGGCACTGAGACCGCCCGGCGTTTTCTGTCCAAGACGAAGCTCTTCAGCCTGGCGGAGAGCCTGGGCGGCGTTGAGTCGCTCGTCTGTCATCCGGCCACGATGACTCACGCCAGCATTCCGGTCGAAATCCGCTCCGCCCGCGGCGTCGACGACGGCCTCATTCGCCTGAGCGTCGGCATCGAAGAAGTGAAGGATTTGCAGGAAGACCTTCGCATCGCCATTGTTGGTTAGTAGTTTTTGGCGAGCCGGGAGCGTGAGCGACCGGAGAATCTGCGCAAAACTATGCAGAAAACTCCGGTCGCTGACGCTCTCGGCTCGCCAAATTTCGCTGACGCTCCGCTCATCACCGCTGGAATCCGCTATGCCGCGATTAGGCCTCTGCTGTATTTTTCGCGAGCAGCCAATCAAGTTCGTCAATACGACAGCAACCTCGTTGGCGAAGCTACCCCGAGCGGATGCCCTAACGAAGCTGTCACGGTTGGCACTGGCCAATGCTGATTCTCTGCTGCTGGCCCTTCAATTTTGCCGCGAGCACGGCATAGGCTCGTTCCGTGTTGTCAGTCAAATTTTGCCGCTGAAAACACATCCAACTCAAGGCTACGACATTCTGGAATTGTCCGAAGGCGCCGAGATTATCCAGCGCTTTCGAGCCTGCGGCGAGTTCGTCAAAGCTCATGGCCTACGCACGTGCTTTCATCCGGATCAATTCATCGTGTTAAACTCGCCTCGTCCGGAAGTCGTATACGCGTCGGTGCGCGAGCTTGAATATCAGGCCCAAGTTGCCGAATGGATCGGGGCCGATGTTCTCAATATTCATGGCGGCGGCGCCTATGGCGACAAAACGAAAGCGCTCGCCGATTTCGCTCGCAATCTCGAGCTTTTGTCGCCCCGCGTGCGCAGCCGTTTGACGCTCGAAAACGATGACGTCACTTACGCGCCTGCTGATTTATTGCCCCTCTGCCGGGCGGAAAACGTTCCTCTGGTCTACGATGTGCATCATCATCGCTGTCATGCTGATGGCCTGTCGGAAAACGAAGCCACAGAGAGAGCGCTGGCCACTTGGAAGCGCGAGCCGTTGTTTCATCTCTCGAGCCCGATCGAAGGCTGGACCGGTCCCGGCCCGGAACGGCATCACGACTTTATCGACTACAAAGATTTCCCGATGTTCTGGCGCGAACTAGACATCACCGTGGAGGTCGAGGCCAAAGCAAAGGAACTCGCCGTCTTGCGCCTGATAAAGCAATTGCGTCAAAGCGCGGCAAGGAAGGCGAAGAGCACTCGCAAAAGCAAGGCGAGCCGAACAGCGTAAGCAGCCGGGTAAAATCCTGGAACCCGATTGCTTACGCAATTCGGCTCGCCAGTATCCACGTTTGCTGCTTCAGCCACTTCGCATTGACAGAAACTCTCCTTTTCGCCAATTTAGCATCCCACCTGGTGAGACGCGGGCGCAGCGGCGCTCGGGGTCGCTGCGAAGGAAGGATGCTTCGTGATCGCCATACATTCCGAAAAAGTTGCGGTCGTTGGGCCACTCAGCGCCAGCGAATGCTCGATCGCGGCGCTCAGCTGGCAAAGCGTTCGCGGGGCGAATATTGCAGGGCTGCGCCCGGCAGTCGCTCAAGCATACCCCGATTCGCTTTCCGCAGGCGTATTGAAGCAAGCCGACGAACAAAGCGTTCTCGCCCTTCATGCCCTGCATTTGGCGCGCTGCGAAATCGGTTTGACCTTGGCCGATACCGAACATTGGGGCTTGATCGCAACGGCCCGGATGCCGGGACGTAAACGAATTGCCGATTCGCTGATAAAATTTCGCGATCAAGGCGCTTGGGGCACTTCGCCGCATTTGATCCCTTATTGTACCTTGCATTCCATGGCCGGCTTGCTGAGCCAAGCCTTACGGCTGCATGGCCCGAACTACGGCACCGGCGGTTTGAAAAACTCGGAAGCGGAATCAATCTGGGCCGGGCTGACTTTGCTGCACGGCGAGCAATTGCCGGGAGTTTGGATCGTTTTGTCCGGCTGGGATCGCGAAACGCTGACTATTGATGACGCCGTCTGTCAGGCGGCGGTGATCGGGTTGCGCCACCCGGCCGCCCGAGGCGAACCGCGATTACGTTTTGCTCTAAAGCCCACCCGATCGGCCCCCGAGACGCTGACGCTCGAATCGCTCGGTGCTGCTATCCAAAAGCGTTCCGCCGCGCACTGGAATATTGGCGGCGCCACGCTGCGCAATCTCGTTCGCCGAAAACTACCTGGAGGCCGCAGCGTGATGAACACCCCGGCGATCGTAATCACCGGCGTCGGCGCCGGCACCCCGCTCGGCTGGGACTTTGCAGCCGTCGCCAAAAACCTTCTGGAAGGCCGTTCGGCCATTCGCAAGGTTGATTCGTTCGACATCACCCAACATCCGAGTCAGATTGCCGCTCTTCTCGATCCGATTCCCTGCCCGGCGGGTTTTGATGAAGAAGTTTTCGGCCAACGTCATCGTCTCGCCCAACTGAGTCTCTGGTGCTGTACTCAGGCTCTGCGCGATGCCGGACTTTGGGATCAGCGCGAACAAAAGCGAATCGGCTTGGTCATCGGCACCGCCACCGAATGGGGCTGGTATTGGGAAGACGATCTCTGGTCGCGACAGCGGCAAGCCATCTGCGATCCGCAATACGATCCGCCTGCTTTGATCGCCACCATTCAGCAGGAACTCGGCCTGAATGGTCCCGCTATCACCATGTCCGCCGCGTGCGCCAGCGGCAATTTCGCCTTCGCGCAAGCTCGACGTTGGCTGCAGATGGGATGGGTCGATGTCTGCGTGGCCGGCGGTTGCGATACAGCGGTCACGCCCATGACGTTAGCTAGCTTCGGCAATCTTCGGGCTCTCTCACGCCAGAACGACCGGCCGGCAGCCGCCTCGCGACCCTTTGATCGCGACCGGGATGGGTTCGTCCTCGGCGAAGGAGGCGCCGTTTTTGTTCTCGAAAATGAATCAACCGCCCGCAAGCGAGGCGTACATATTTATGGTGAACTGGCGGGCTGCGGCCTGAGCAGCGATGCCTATCACCCCGTCATTCCCGCGCCCGAACCGACGCAATCAATTCAGGCGATCCGCAACGCGCTGCACGATGCTCGCGTCGATCCATCCGAAATCAATTACGTGAATGCACACGGCACGAGTACGCCGGTCGGGGACGTTGCCGAATCGAAATCGCTGCGCGAAGTCTTTGGCGAACAGATCAAAAATATCCCGGTCAGTTCAACCAAAAGTATGACCGGGCATCTGTTGACGGCCGCCGCCGCTATTGAGGCGCTTGCCTGTTTGGCCACCTTTGAATATGGCGCCATCCCACCGACGATCAACTTGGATAATCCCGACCCGGAATGCGACCTGCGCCACGTTCCGCACCATGCGATCGAAGCCCCGGTTCACTTGGCAATTTCGAACTCCTTCGGTTTCGGCGGCAGCAATAGCTGCGTTGTGTTTCGAGCGGCTTGACTAGCGCTACCCATGAGCGTTTGATCTCGATCCATTCCGCATCCCCCATTTTCCCGCGATTTTTCTCGCAAAGTGCCTTCGGAATTATTTCCCGAATATTAACCGATGGGATTTTGACTCTTCTAAAACCGCCGTCAGAGCCGCGACCGTTAGTTAGGGAGCGGAAGTGCCCCACTTCCTAACGGTCGTGGCTCTGCACGATTGCGCGTTTTTCCACGATTTTCTCGCATTCCAGCTTCTGGAAATATTTCCACAACCTGCGCCGTCAGAATGACTGACGCTTGATTCTTCTTCATTCCGCAATCCGATTCGGCCTGCCCCGCCCACTGCCAACCGTTCGAAGTGAAAACGTTTTCACTTGAATGTGAACCGTTCACATTTTCATGTCGCATCTTAATTCATACCTGCAACGTTTCAAGTGAGGGGTTGGGTCGACTGGAATAGGTTCGACTGTAAACCGTTTACAGTCGAAATGCAGCTGACTCCGAACCGTTCTAAGTGGTAACGTTACCACCTGAGTGTGAACCGTTCACATTTTCATGCCGTATCTCAATTCATACGCGCAACGTTGTTAGTATGACTCGGATCATAGTGGCGCTTGTTACTTCTTCCATTCCACAATCCGAATTCCGTATTTCGCATTTCCCACACGCGTTTTGCCACGAAATAATTGGAAACGCCCTTCGGGAAATATTTCCCGAAGGGTCCGTGAAAACCCTTCAAAGTCGCCTTTCGCTCCGCGAAAGGGTTTTCGTTTCGCGGAGCGAAAAGCGACCATCGCTTTAGTGCGCAACGTCTCCCGCGAGGCAGAGCCTCGTAACGAGCTAATCTTTTTGCCGTTCTCTCTTTGCGGGTATTGCTTTCGTTGTTTCATTCCGAATTCCGAGTTTCTTCCCGCATACCAGCTTAGGCGCGCTCAAAACCGGAAATATTTTTATGGCGCTCCGACTCTTTCGTCTCCCATTTAGTTTCCAAGTTTTGTTAGATTCTTAACATAATTGGAACGATTTATACTACGCTATTTGGTAGATAGAAACAGCGAGCATTTGGGAATCGAGGCGACCTTGCGGCCTCGCGGACGACCGAGGAAAGCGGCACTCATCCGTAAGTCGCTATTCGACGTGCCTGACTTCGGCCCGCAAAGTACGCTGTCCCCTCAAATGATCGATTAGCCACCTGTCAAAATGGTGGTTGCGTCGTGAGGAGTTCTGTCCGTTCCATGGCGCGTTGACCTCTTAGTAAGGACGGCGGCTCTAAGTACCACTTTTCTCGAAGAAATCATCGCATCGAACGTTAATCCTTGGTGATGTTTAATGCGTGGGCCCTAAGTGGCCTGCCTTGGCGTTCACTCTCGTATTGCAGCCGGTGATGATAACTCCGTTGTCGTGGTCACAGCTGCCCATACCCGTGCCATTGATAGCGATGTGGCCCCTTGCAGTAGTGAGCACTGCGGCGCCGGCTGTAATTTCAACCCCGGCTTCATGCATTCCAACGCCTCCGCCGGTTCCCGTGATGGCGATGCCCCCATTGGCTGCTTTTACTTTTGTTCCTCTGCCCGTAATCAAGACCCCATCGTTGTTTTCGCCAGGCCCGTTGCCGCCATGTCCCGTAATCGCAACTTGGCCCTTTCCGTCGGTTTTGACCACCGCGCCGTCATCAATTTCCACGCCGAACAGGCTTGACCCACTGCCTCCGCCAACACCCGAAAGCTTGATGTTGCCGCCGGCGGCGTTGAGTACCGCGCCGTTGACATGAATGCCAATGACACGTGAAGCATTGCCCGTGCCGGTCAAGGAAATGTTGCCACCGTGTGTCTTTAGGTGAGACCCGGGTAAGATGTCGATGGCGCCGCCTTTCTCCTTCAGGTCGCCGTGGATGTTAACCGAGCCGAACGTTACGAGGTCGGCCCCTGTTCCCGTATTGATGTAAACGTTGCCGACGCCCGTTTTTGCGGCTGCCAGCGAGAAGGATAGGCTGTCATTCACACCCCCTAGTTGGATGTTAAGCGCCGAAACAGGCGCGCGACCGGCGGCAGTATTGATGGTCAGCGTGCTGCCGCGGTTGCTCAGAGTGAACGAAGCCGACTTTGAGCCGAAGGCGTCGCCAACTAAGGCGAACGTCGCATAGTTGCCGTTCAAGGTAATCTGCACGGTGTTGTTTGCTGTCGTGGTGACGCTGACGTTGTTCGCCACGCCAGACGGGGAAGTCACCGTGAGCACGCCAGTGCTGGCCGTGTAATTGACCGTCACACTGGTCAGGCCCGCTCCCGGCGGCGTACCCGCTACGAATTCATTGGGCCCGGCCCCGCTTGGCGGAGTAACGCTCACGCCCTGGCCGAGCACATAAGCGCCAGATCCGCCCTGTGCCGCCGAATTGCCGATGAATCTATCGTTGGACACATTCAAATTGCCAGTCGAAAGATAAAAGATAGCGCCGCCGAAACCCGATCCATTCGTGGCGCGGTTGCCGCCGCCTAGGCCGCCCTTGGCAGAGTTATTGGCGAATGTATCGTTATTCAGAGTAAGCTGTCCGCCGTTGCTAAAGATGCCGCCGCCGAGTCCGGCGCCGCCACCGCCGCCGCCGCCCGGGTGCTCGAGTCCGCCATAACTGCCTCCGGTGCCACCCCCGAAGCCGCCGACTCCATGTGCGCCAGAGCTGTAGGCGCCGCGTCCGCCGCCGCCACCGCCAAAACCGCCGTTGCCGCCAGTATTGCCCCACGAATTGCCTTTGCCGCCGCCGCCGCCACCGCCGCCCCAGCCGCCGGCGCCGCCAAGGTTGCTATAGGTCTCACCACCGCCGCCACCGCCACCGCCGCCGCCAAAACCGCCGGGGGATCCTTTGCCTGGGCCGGGCCGGAAGGGGCCGCCCGCGCCGCCGTTCTTTCCGCCGCCTTGGCCGCCGACAGTGGGCGTGGCAGTTGCAGGGGGATTCTGGCTGAGTCCGCCGCCGCCGCCGCCGCCGTCACCGTATCCGGTTGGTCCGCCCGCGCCGCCGATGCCACCGACTGCGACGTTATTGCTAAAGGTGCAACCATCGGCTTCGAAATCACCGCCGTCGTTAAAGACTGCCCCGCCGAAACCGCCACCCCCGCCGCCGCCGCCGCTTGTACTTGAGGCGCCTGCGCCGCCCGTGGCATCTCCGTTCTGGAGGGTAAGATTTTTGAGCGTCAGCGTATTGCCGCTCGCGATGAGGAAAAGTCGGACGGCGTTGCCGCCGTCGATCACCAGGCCTGGGGCTGTCGACCCATCGATGATGAGGTGCTCGCCGACGCCGCCGTTGATCGCATATGCTGTTGCGCCGTAGACGCTGCTAGCGCTCGCATTAATATCGTTTGAGTTGAGTTGAATCACGGGACTAGCGGGCAAACCGATAAACGAAATCTTGGCATTGGGCTCATTCAGGCTCAAAGCGTCGCTGATGGCCTGCCCAAGACTGCCGGGGCCACTGTAGTTGGTGTTGTTCACGACGACGAGAACGCCCGACAGTTTCAGCGACCCGCCGTTGATCGCGCTGCTGCCGAATTGGGAAAACTGGATCGTATTGTTAAAGGACGCGGTCGCTGTTGCTCCATCACCCAGAACAAATACGTCCGATCCGCCTTGGTTGGCCTGATTGCCGCCAAATGTACTTCCAGACGTCGAAAGAGTGCCATTACGGACAAATATAGCGCCGCCCAAGCCTTGGCCTGAGTATAGGCCGCTGCCGCCCGCAGCAGTGTCGTCGACAAAGATATCCGCGGTAAGCTGTAAGCTGCCGCCGTTGCTGAAAATTCCGCCGCCCAGACCGGCGCCTCCCCCACCCTGTGAAGGGCCGGCCTGGCCTTGGGTGCCGCGTGCATTGCCGCCGCCGAATCCGCCTACCCCGCCGGCGCGACCATCGCCGCCGCCGCCGCCGAAGCCGCCTGCGGCGCCATTCCCTCCACCACCGCCCCCGCCACCGCCGCCGCCGAATCCCCCCGCGCCGCCGCCGCCGCCGAAGCCGCCACTACCTCCGCCGCCGCCGCTGGCAAACCCGCCGGGTTCGCCAGCGCCATTAGCGACGTTAACACCACCTCCGTTCACGCCGCCTCCCATGCCGCCGCCCGATGCTTGGCCGTTTTGGCCAATTGCGTTCTGTCCGATCCCCCCACCGCCGCCCCCTCCGCCGCTGCCGCGAACCCCACCGGTAATTCCGCCCGAGCCGCCCTGGGCCTTATCGTCTTTAAACGTTGTGTTCTCAGCAAGCAATTCGCCGCCATCGTTGTACACGGCGCCACCGAGTCCCGCGCCGCCGCCGCCGCCATTGCCGCCAACACCCCCCGCGCCTCCGGCAGCGCCGGCTGCTTTGCCGTTTTCCAACGTCACGCTGTAAAGAGCCAGTGTGTTGCCGGGCGCTATCACGAAGGGACGAATCGCGTTACCTCCATCGATCACCAAGTTAGAATCGCCGAAAATGGAGACCCGGTGATGATTGGGACTGCTGATGTAAAACGCGGTGGGACCATAAGAAGACGCGGCGGGATCGGCGTTGCCGGCGTTTAGTTGGACAACAGAGCCGGCAACAGGGGAATGCGGCCCAACGACGGCCCCGAATGACGAAGTCGGGCCATCGTACGCGATCGCATCGGCGAGGGCTTGACCGAAGCTGCCCACACCGCTCAGTGCGGTGTTCGAATAATAAAAAATTCCGAGACTATCCGCTCCGACTCCTGGCAACGTCGCGCTTGGCGCCGTGCGATCTTCCAAAGTTTCGCAGATCAACCTTACCCTGCGTCTTGCGGGCAAGCGTGTCGGTTGGCCAACTCCCGACCACCGGCTAAAGAGTTTCTTCAACCAGGAAAATCGCGTTCGATGGTGCATGACAACTCCAGGTGTCTTCCAGAAACAGGGGTCAGGATTCAATCTGTTGATTATCCGGCTGAACTCGCGGCAACTTTTCGAACAGATCGCCAAGATACGGTTCGTAATTCTTCCATCGCGCCACGGACCGCGTGTAAAGCGGCTCACGCACTTGAGTGACGCTCGCGGTGCGCACTGGCCGCCGCGTCAGGTGAAAGTCGCGGCAGGCCGGCTCCCATTCCAGATCAACTGCCGCGATGAGGCGCCTGGCTTCATTCTCGAAATCGTCAACGAGCTTTTCGTAAATGACTTCGTGAACGGTCACCGGCAGCACTGTTTTCCAATGCTGCATCAGTCGGGCATGGTCACGTAAACGTCCGGCAACGTTTTCACGATCGTCCGCCCAGCGAATCGTGCGGAAATTGGTCATCCAACACGAAAGGGCCACATCGCACGGATGGCGCCGAACGTGTATGAAAGCCGCGCGAGGGAAGAGCAGCGCAAGCAACCCAATATGTAAGTAATTGTCGGGCAGCTTGTCGACGATGCGCTCCGGCCGTGGCGAAATGCGGTTCACTAATTCCTGGAGATCATCCCAGTGCCGGGCGGCCAGTTGTCGGACCGTGCCGCCATCCATCATTTCAAGGCATTCAAGCATTTGGTCGGGGCGTCCCATGACTTGGGGAACCGACTCCAGCGTTTGTCGGCCTAGACGCAATTCGCCAGCGCCGTGCACACGTGAATGACTGGCCAGCACTTGCTCGACCAGTGTCGTGCCGGATCGCGGCATGCCGAACACAAAGATGGGGCGATGACTCTCCTGACCCGATCCCGCTAGGCGACCGAATAGCGATGAACTGAATCCGGCAATGAGATCGTCGACAAATGACGAGTGTGCTGAATGGTCATAGTTTTTCCCCTCGACCCGCCGGGTATGACGCGCGATCGCATTCGCCTCATCGAGGCAGCTTGCGGCCTCGGCGTGCTCTCCCCGGGCGTCTAATACTTGCGCTAAACCAAACAGGGCAGCGCCGCGCATCGGCGAGCCTGGCACTCCTCTGATCGAATTCCGGGAATGCGCCACGGCCTTCTTTAGCGAGTCCAAATCGTCTTCCGGAAGGCTGCCGCGGAGAAGCGTTGCCAGTCGCGCCGTGGGTCCTGGCGCCTGTGGGTGCAACATTCGCGCGCGGCGGAAGAAACTTTCAGCCTCCGACATTTCACCGAGTTCTTCGTGCAAGCCGCCCAAGTTCAATAGAGCATCGCAATAGCGCGGATCCAATTGCAGGGCAACTTGATAACTTGCCGCCGCATCCGCGTACCGCGCTTCCTGCTGCAATGCCCAGCCGAGATTGTTGTGTCCGCGGGCGGATAGGGGCTGAAGTTCGATAATTCGTCGGCAGCAGGTCAAAGCCGCGGCGTGATCATCGTCGGCGTCGTACGCATCGGCCACGAATTGCCAGATCGCCGCGTCATTTGGCGCCAGTTGCGTGGCCCGATTGAACGAGGCAAAGGCATCGGTTCGCTGGCCTTCAAGAAGGAAGGTGACCCCGCGGTTGGCGTGAACTTGAGCGAGCCCCCCCTCTTGGCCTGGACGCTGGCTCGCGAATCGCAGTGCGCTTTCATAGGCCCCGTGCGCGTCGCCCCAGCGCTCCAGTGCGCGATACACATTCCCTAGATTGTTCCAGGCCGCCAACGATTCGGGCTGCAAGCGAACGGCTTCAAGGCAATGTGGCAGCGCATCCTCCGCTTGGCGCCGGTCGACGAGCATCTGCCCAAGATTGCTATGCGCGGCCGCCAGGCCAGGATCGACAACTACAGCGGAACGATAGGCCGCTAACGCCTCATCGTGCAAGCCAAGCTTCAGCAGCGAGGCGCCCAAATTGTTCCAGGCGAGCGCAAACGAAGGGCGCATCCGAATTGCGCCGCGGAACTCGCTTGCCGCTTCCTCGAACTTTCCGAGAGCATGCAGAGCCAACCCAAGGTTGTTTGCCGCGTCGGGAAAGTCCGGCTGTAGCCGCAATGCCGCCCGACAACTATCGATCGCCCGCTGATACTGATCCAGAGCCCGATAGACCTCGGCGAGGTTGCAGTGAAATGCGGCATTTTCGGGCACCAGGCGCACCGCCCGCTCCATCAGTTCAGCAGCCTGAGCAAAATAGCCGTTTTGAAAATGGAGAACTCCAAAGAGATGCAACGCATCTGCGTGGTCCGGTTGCCCGGCAAGCAGAACCTTATACAGTCTTGCCGCATCAGCCGCGCGGCCGGCCCTGTGCATTTGCAAACCTTGGGCTAGGACTGCATCCATAAGCGATCGCTCTTCGAATTCACTCGGCCGAACGGGTTGAAAGGCTGGCGGATAGTCATTGGCTAACCTAGCGGTCAAGACGGCCGGCTCAAGTGCAAATTGCTTACGTTTCTCGGTTTTTTAACGGTTTTAATCAAAGAATTGGTGTCGCCTGAAAAAGATTCGTGTCTGCTGGTAGCCACGACAGCTAAACCTTAGGAGCCACGACAAAATCACGCAGGTTGGCTTGTGGAAAAAGAGCTAATTAAAGAGGTCGGGATGGTCGGGAATCATTTGAGTTGACTGCCGACCCCTTTTACTTCTCAAAGTCGCGCGACCGTTAGGCAGTGGAAAATACCACTCCCTAACGGTCGCGGCTCTGACAAAACTGCAAAATAACAATCTCAAACAACGCTGCCCGTGGTGCTGCCGACCGCGGGGGTGCGGCTGCCGGATACATGTTGCCGTTTCAGCGCTAGTTCGTGGTTGCGTTTGGCGTGATGATAGGAGAGGCCGATGAAGGAAATCGCCAGGCCGATGGCGGCGACGATCATCAGGAAGACGATGATGTAGACCAAAGGTCGATCGAGTTGGTGGAGATAAAAGAGCGGGCTGACGGTACCGTCGGAGTTGACGGTGACGGGGTTGTGTTGATAGCGTGTGCCGATGCCGATAGCGGTAAGGCCGAGGCCGATGACGGCGCCGGCAACGATGATAGCTCCGCAAAGAGGTCGCATGGTATTTTGCCTTTCGATTTTATGAGGTATGGCGGAAGAAAAACGGTTTTACATTCCGAACGAGCGGAGCAGGCCGCTGAAGACGAGAATGATGCCGGCGACGACCATCAGGCAGCCGCTGCCGCAGCCGCAGCCGGGCCAGGCGCCCATGGAGCCTTGTGGGCTCATGTTGCCGAAAAATCCGCCACTGCCAAGTAAACCACCGTTGTCTGGCATGTTGCCTCTCCTTTAGATGCATTACGAACTGTTAGCGAACCTCGTCAATCGTTCGAGCGCACAACGCGCCCTTCATCGAAAGCCTTCTTCGCCGCCTTCGCTTTCGGCGCCCACTCCCGCATATTGTTGACGCGGTGGGCATCGCTCGGATGGTCGGACAAAATCTCCGGCGGCTTCAACCCGTGATTGCCGTTCTGCATTCGTTCCCAAAAATGGACGGCGGCATCGGGGTTGTAGCCCGCGAACGTCATTAGAAAGAGGCCGATGTGGTCGGCCTCGGCCTCCTGCATCCGGTCGTTGCGCAAGCCGCCTAAGCCGCTCCCGCCGCGAGACTGCTCGCGGGCCACACGTTCGCTTGCGTGATGAGCGAGGGCGTGGGAGATTTCATGAGCCAACACAGCCGCCAGTTGATCTTCGTTCTCAGCAAAGCGCATGATGCCGGTGAATACAACGATCTTGCCGCCTGGCAGACAGAAGGCATTGATCTGTTCGTCGCGGACGACGTTTACTTCCCATTCGAAGCGGTATTGTTTCAGCTTCAAGTTAATTTCTTGTTGTAGCGGTTTAATCTCGGACGCGTGAACGATTTTCGAACAAATCTTCCGAGCTTTGATAACTTCGGGGCTGCTATCGGGCAAAACACGCGATCGCATCTCATCAAGCGTCTGCCGATAGGCTTGCCGGCCCGCATCGAGCTCTTCTTCGGGCGTGAGCGCCAATACTTGGGAGCGCTTGCCCGGCCCCTCGCCGCGGTCGCCGTTGCCTCGTGGACCATCGCAGCTGCAAGCCAGGCCAACGATCATAGCCGGTACAAAGATGATGGCGCGTCGCAAGCGTCGGTGTGACTCAGCAGATAAGATTGGCGATTTCTGCATTGGAAGCGCTCATTAAGTGTCGGTCAAAATACCGATGGCATTTCAAGGCAACTGCCGAGAAGCAAATTAGATGCCGGTTTTTAGCAGTTCAATGGCATGAGCTCGTGATAGCGTCAGGCGAGGATTCTCGACCTCTCAATGGTTTGCCGCCGAGCGGAGAGTGACACCCAAAGTCGGCCTAAAACAACTCATTTTGCTTAGCTTAAACGTCGATACGAGTATCGCGGGTTTACCTCTACTCGGAGAATAGCAGCATGTATTCATCCCAGTCCCTCTATTTCGACGATCTAGCCATCGGCCAGGAATGGGAATCGGCCGAGCGAATCGTGACGGATGCCGACATCGTCTCGTTCGCCGATCTGACAGGGGATCGTGCGCCGATTCATCTCGATGAAGAGTTCGCCCGCAAATCGCCATTTCAACAGCGAATCGCGCATGGCTTGCTCGGAATCTCTTTAGCGTGCGGCTTGGCCATTGAAGCGCCCCCAACTCGAATTCAAGCCTTTATCGGTTTGAAAGAATGGCAGTTTTGCGCGCCGATTTTCATTAACGATAGCATTCGCGTCCGCAGCCGAGTGGCAGATAAAAAGCTTCGCGGCCGGGGCAAACGTGGAACGGTTGATTGGACTGTTGAAGTCGTCAATCAAAACAATCAGATCGTGCAGCGCGGCTCGATTTCAAGCGTAGTGGAGTGCATGGCGCTCAAACCAAAGGACATTCTTTCTTTTGTGCCCAAAGCTGAAAGTACGGCGCCGCTCGCGAAAGCGGGTTGAGGCGGATGGCTGCAGATTCAAAGCCGTAGCGCCGCCATCCAGCGGCGCAGCGTCCGCTCTCGCTGATTCGCCCGGGCTTCGGCGTCTTCAATTGATACACGGGCAAATCGGACCCGCCCTCCCGGCCGCATCTGAGCCAATCGATCGAGATCGGCGCGAATGATTTGGCCGATTTTGGGATAGCCGCCGATCGTCTGTCCATCGACGCCCAGCACAATTGGCAGGCCATTGTTGGTAATTTGCACGGCCCCAGGAGCAACTGCTTCGGAAACCATCTCTTTCGGCTGACGGATGACCTCTTTTCCTTCCAAGCGAAGCCCCATGCGATTGCTGGAAGCCGAAACGACAAATTCCTGTGCATAAAAGGAAGCCGTGTCGAACCAGTGGACCTGAGGACCATCTATCAAATGGAACAGGCCAAACTCCGAAGCATTGGTCTCAAACAGGCCATCGATTTCGCAACTATCCAAGGAACGAGCCGTGTGACCCGCTTCGTGGCGCCTCAAGCGATCATCTTTTTTAATGGGTGTCAGTGCCGTGCAGCTGTCGAGGATTCGAGGACCTTGGAAGCCGCCACGAACGCAAAGATAGGCGGTAGCGCCGCGAGCGGCGCTACCGATCTGCAAGCTTTGGCCTGCGACATTCGGATGACTTGTCCGGGCGCACATGGCTTGCCGTCAACGCGCATTGAAAAGGGCGCACCGAATAGACAAAGCGAGAGGTCGGCTTCCGCTTCCAACGAGGGTCCGGAGAGGCAAATTTCCAAGGCAGAAGCGGGGCTGGGATTGCCGACAAGGGCATTGCCGATCAAGAAAGCCGCTCGATCAGCAGCGCCGCTCAGAGGCAAGCCCAGATGGCGCGTCCGAGGCCGGCCGAGGTCGACCACAAGGCTGTGGGCGCCGGGATGAAGTACGCGCAAGCTCATGCGAATGACCGTAACTCGTAACCGCGCTTCAGCAAGGCGGCGCGCAACCTCTTGGCAAAGGCGGGCGAATCGGGATTATCGCCGTGGATACAGATCGATTGGACGCCCTGATCGCGCACCAGGGTTTCAATTTGATCCATCGCTTCATCGGGATCGACGATAAACGCGTCTTGTTGATCTCGAGGCGTCAGCGTGCCGTCCCGGCGATAACGGCGATCGGCAAAGCCTTCAGCAGCAAAGGCGCATCGGCCTAGCGCGCGGCTCTGCAACTGCGAGCCGGGTAAGCCAAGCACGATCAAATCAAACAGCTTGGCGGCTTCAATCACCGCATCGGCAAAAGCGACTTCGCGGTTCGCTTGATGATAAAGGGCGCCGTGAGGCTTCACGTACTTCACGCAACTTTGTTCTAATTGAGCCATCGCCCTCAATGCGGCGATTTGATAGACGCAATCGTCGTAGACTTGTTCGGGTTCAATTGCCAATTCCTTTCGGCCGAAATGTTCGCGATCCCGATAGCCAGGGTGGGCGCCTACTACGACCTTTTGAAGTTGCGCTTGCGCAATTGTCCGGCGCGCAATGCCGATGCTGCCTGCATGAAAGCCGCAGGCGACATT
Source organism: uncultured Planctomycetota bacterium (assembly GCA_963718635.1). Classification (GTDB taxonomy): domain Bacteria; phylum Planctomycetota; class Planctomycetia; order Gemmatales; family Gemmataceae; genus JAIOQJ01. Next base: position 3,580,309 of record OY970367.1, read on the forward strand.
GGCGGATGTAATCAACGGCAGCAAAATATCGTCGTTGCCGTAGTCTTCGCCCAGATCGCAATTGAGGTCGATTTGCATTGTTTTTAGGGAATGCCGCATTCGAGAATGGTTAGGTTACCTTCGGGAACGCACTCACAAGCTCCAACGCTGGCGGGCAACAAGAGGACATCACCAAAGCGCAGCGGATAACGAATGCCATCATGATGCAAGGCGCCGCACCCTTCGATCACGACAACCGCCCGACATTCGCCGACGGCACCGACGACAAACGCTTTGTCGGAGTTGACGCGATCAAGGATGAAATAGGGACAAGAGACAAGCCGTTCCCGCTTGGAGCCAAGGACTTGGTTCGGCTTAGCGGGGTTGCAGGGGCCGGAAGCGATGTTCGTGCAAAGTATACCTTGTTCCAGGTGCAACACCCGGGGCAAGCCGGTTGCCACATCAAGCCGGCCCCAATCGTAAAGCCGATACGTTATGTCGCTCGTCTGCTGCACTTCAAAGAGCATTAGGCCGGCGCCGATGGCGTGGATGACGCCTGCTTCCAGAAAGATGCAGTCGCCCAACTGAGGCGTGTAACGGTGCATAACTTCTGCGAGCGTGTCATTCGCCAACGCTCGCCGAAACCCGGCTGCGTCAACCCCAGGAAGCAACCCTGCATAGACGAGACTGCCGGCGTTGGATTCGAGTATGACCCAGGCTTCCGTTTTGCCGCACGCCTTAGCATCACCGGTAAGTCGCTTCGCCTGGGCATCGTCGGGATGCACCTGGACGGACAGGGGTTGGCTCGCCTCCAGAAACTTCAAAAGAAGGGGAAAGCGGTCGTGTATCGACGCCGCACGTCCCAGCAACTCGTCCCGGCGAGTCAGCATCAGTTCTCGTAACGCGGCGCCCACCAACGGTCCTTCATTTACGCGGCTGCCTTGGCTCGGTTCATCACTCAACACCCATGCTTCGCCAATCGCTTCGGTGGAAGGAGGTCGGCCGAACCTGGCCTTGAGCGATTGCCCGCCCCAAAGCGCCGGTTTGAAAATCGGGTCAAATCGCAGCGGGTAAAGCTCGACCGCCATTCCGGCACTCCGACGATTCGGTGGATGAAGACATTAGCCGCGAATATTTGCTGCTCAGTTCGCGGGAAAGCATCATCGACTGCGGACACCCTGTTTCAACAGCTTTCGAAAATCGCGAACGCCGCCACTGGAAGGCGCGAGAGTTGCATATGTTCGAGATGCAACGCTTTCCAACTGTAAATGAACCTTCCTTTGCCGTGCAATTATATGGGTTCAACCGTCGCAACACCGAAGCGTCCTATGTCATTACTCGTTGTGGACGACAACAAGGATGTCGCCGACAGCTTGGCGATGATCTTACAGATGTGCGGCTATAACGTCAGCATTGCTTATGACGGTAATCAGGCGGTTGACATGGTTGCCAATTCTCAATTTCAGGTAATAGTCTGCGACATCGGCCTTCCCGGCCGAAGCGGTTACGAAGTAGCTTCGCAAATTCGGCGTCTGCGCGGTAAGACGCCTTTGATCATCGCCGTGTCCGCCTATTCGACCGAGACAGTGCGGCAGTATGCCAAAGAAGCCGGTTTCGATTGCTTCTTCGCGAAACCCGCCGACCCTAAGGAACTCGAAGAATTGATTAAAAAGTTTAGCATAGCCAGCTAAACATTCTCACTACACTATACAATCCTCCCTTCGGATCGCCTCAAGCGGCGCCGGATTGTTTAGTAGTAGGTTGAGAAAGAATGAGTGAAGCCGCTGACTTCAAAACATTGCCGGACCAAGCCGAACTTTCTAAAGTCAGGCGCGATCTGCGCTTCCATCCAAGCACTAATACATGCCTCCAAACACTCTCGCCGAACCAAGTTGCGCAATTCAACCGCGATGGCTACCTAAAAAGCATCTCAATTTTTTCGGAAGATGAAGCACTCGCCAATCGTGTTTACTTCGACAAACTGCTGGCGAAAATCGTTGCTGCAGGCGGAGATAGCTATTCCATTAGCACAGCCCACGCGAAGTACGGCCGCGTTTGGGATTTGTTGACAGAACCTCGGATCGTCGCCGTGGTCAAAGACTTGCTCGGCGAAAATGTCATTGGCTGGGGATCGCACTTTTTCTGCAAGATGCCGGGCGATGGCAAGGTGGTTTCCTGGCATCAAGATTCGAGCTACTGGCCGTTGACCCCTTCCAAGGCGATCACCGTCTGGCTGGCGATCGACGATGCCGACCGCGAAAACGCTTGCATGAAGTTCATCCCGGGCTCGCATCATTACGGCCATCTCACCTATAAAATGACAGAAGATTCGGGAACGAACGTCCTGAACCAGGAAGTTGAAAACGCCGAAGGAATCGGGCAACCGATGTACGATGAATTGAGAGCCGGCGAGATTTCCGTGCATGCCGATCTGCTGTTGCACGGTTCCGAAGCGAACGTCTCGTCGCGAAGGCGCTGCGGCCTGACGCTCCGTTACTGTCCGAGCGATGTGATCGCCGGGCTTGGCTGGAACGAGAAAGGCGTTGTCGTCTCCGGGCAACCGGTTCCCCACTGGGCGAACCGTCCGCGGCCAGAAAACGATTGATAGTTACCTCGTGCGCGGCTCTTTGACATGCTGGCATTGCCTCAGCGCGTCGCAACCGGCTCGCGAAACAGCATCAACCGGCTCGGCGTTTTATCGGCCTCGAGAACCCAGACCGTTCGCTCGGGATAATAGTCGAGCAGTTGCTGTCGGCGCACGTCGTCCAGTTCGCGAGCCCAGACGACTTGCGAGTTATCAATGTCAGCGTCGTTGTAGATCCATTCAAAGAAAACAAAATGGCTAGGACAATAACGGACCAGAATAAGGTGTTTGCCGCCTCGAGATTCCAAGTCTTTAACGACGGACGCTCGCTGCCGATGATATGTATTTGGATTGCGATGGCCTTCCCATACCTGAGCGCTCACCCAGCTTCCTCCAAGTAGAAAACAGGCGCACGAAATCAAGAGTGCCGGGATCAAGCCGCGTGCGACTCCTTTGCCATAATGCGAAGTCCTTCGTCTAAAGAGGCGCAAATGCCGGTATGATTGAATGACGAACAGATAAATAAGTGAAGCAATAGGCGCCGCATAATGGGGCAAAAAGGCGATCTCCATGGAGAGAGCGGCGAATTCGACTGCTACGATGAATAAAGCAAAGCGCATCCACCAGCCGTGGAAAATAAATGGCAACGCTAACAATGGAATCCATAATAATAGGCCGAGAAAAAAACGTAACACATCCCAAGAACTTTCCAAGCCTGCCCGAACGAATGAAGAATGCAAGTAGAGATCGCGATATTCCCAATCAACATGAATTTTCTTGAGTTCGAGCACCGTGTAATTTGGTTCGGATCTCGCAGACTGCCAATGAAATTTCGGCGCCATGTCGTATTGCCGCTGATGCAGAAGTGCGGGCATCGTGAGAGGTGAACCAGTCACCTGCCAATTGTAATAGGCCATCACTCCAAAGCCGAGTAACAGAACCAACCCGACCGGGATGACAATGCAGCGAATGATAACGCTGGGAGAAACTACTGAGGCACTCTCGCCTTCCCCGCCCTCCCCCCGGCTTTTCGGAGTGAGAGCGAAGCTGGGAGGAAGGCCGTTCCCCCCTTCCCCCGGGCATTGCGGGGTGAGGGCAGGGTTGGGAGGAAGGCCGTTCCCACCCTCCCCCCGGCTTTGCGGGGGGAGGGCAGGGTGGGGGGAAGGGCCGCGAGTGTCGCGACGGTTGTCGATGGGCAAGCGCTCTGCCCCCTGCTTACCCTCCCCCTGCAAAGCTAGTGGGAGGGTAAGAAGGGGGCCGGTCCCGGTTTCACACTCGGCAGGAGTCAGTTGGCCTACCCCGCTGCTTCGTGCGCCGAGCCCGAACTGATAAATCATCCAGCCGAAGAGGAGCAACAAAACAGGAACGGCCGCCATCAGCCCTTCATAAGGCCGGCTGTTCGCAAGCAGCAGTAAGCCAATCGCGAATAGGATTGAGGTCCTGACTCGAGGTTCTTTGATCATTCGACGTATAGCGCCAAAAGTGATGGCGCCGCCCAACGCGGCCACACCTCCACCCGCATAACTCTGACTCCAATCGACCGGGGAGCTCATGAACACGAGCCGAACCACCACGAACAGCGACCCTAACAGAGCCCAGCGCGGCGGCATCCAGGCTTGGAACATCCAGCAGATGGCCGCGCAGCAAAGTCCCATGCTAAGCCATACGCCGATTAAGGGATGGCCAAGCCGCTTCCCAAGCGCCAGGAACAATGATTGAGCCGGCGGATATTTCGTCTGATAACTCGGATGCTGCAAGACGTGAAAGGTGTCGAAGTGTTCCCATAACGGATGGGGCGGATTGGTCCATCGGCCTTGGGCAAAGGTATCCGCGCCGAGGAGATAGCTGAACTCATCGTGGATGATTGGCTCATGAAAACCGACTGCCCAGGATAATAAACCGCTACCAACAAATGCCACGAGTCCAACTGTGACAACGGCCAACGATCGTCTCGCGGCGAAGCGGTTCCAGAACTGGTCGGGCGAAAATCGCCCAGTGAACCGCGTGTGTGTTAACGGATTTTCGCCCCTCCCCTCCTCCTGCAAAGCCAGGGGGAGGGTAAGACTGCGCTCCGTGCCGGATTCACTCCGTGCGAGAGTCGGTTGACGTTTCCTAAGCCGGAGCCGTCCTAATAACGGCGCGAACACGAGCACGAGGGTCAACAGCAAAACATCAATAACGAACATCGGCTGGTCTCAATGATTGGCGAAGCTTTGGCTAGAGCGCCGCTTCAGACGAATAGGCCTCCGCTCGACCCTGAATCGTCGGTCGCCATAAAAGATAGAAGAGCCCTACCAACGCATAAGTTTGAATGGCCAAACCGGAGAGCGTTTGCCAGGGCTTTGCAGGTGGAAGCAGATAGCGCTGCGTGTTCCAGATAGTGGCCGCAGTGGGTCCCATCGGCAGCAGCAAGAACCAGGCAAACGGCACCCAGAGAATGGCGAGGCAAACCCGCCAGGCAATGCGCTCGGAGAGTGTTTGATCGCAGGGCCTCCAGATCGCAAGCGGCGCTAGAAGCAGCACAAAATAGTGGTTCCAAAGAATGGGCGACACCAACAGCATCCCTACGATGGCCAGGCCGAGAGCCCGGTCGCGATCCTTTTCATCTGTCGCCTGACGACAACGGATGCCTACCAGAACCAGCACCACTATCTGGCTGCCCAAGATCAAACCGTCGGCGAGCCAAGGAACATAGGCAAGCGGAACAACCTGCTCACCGGAGTCGGGGTTAAACAGTTTCAGCCAAAACCCGGTTAGGCTGACATTGCCCCAAGAACTGCGATAGCCAGCCAGCGACGGAACAACCGTTGAAATGTATCGTACATAAGCTTCTAGGCCAAACAGGGCGACGGCAACTCCGTTGGCTGCCAGAAACGCGACAGCGCCGCCGACCAAGACTTTCCACTTGCCTTGCGCCAGCCAGTAGAGGAATAGAAAAGCAGGCACCAGTTTGATGGCGGCTGCCAGACCGATGCAGATTCCGGAAAAAGCAGGCCACGTTCGGCGTTCGCCCCACCAAGCCAAAATCAAAAGCAAGACGAGCAAGCCGTTCAGTTGGCCCTGTGCCGTCTGCGATTGCAGCGGATAGCACCAGATGAGCGCGGCGGAGAGCGCTAGAAACGTAACAACATCGTAAGGCGGTCCGCGCAGGCGGATAGCTAGGACTAAAGCAACTAGAAAGAGCGCAAGCATCGTGAAGTTCCAAGCGGCGGACGCTTCGGGATAACTCAGCAGGCCGAAGGGCAAAGCAAGCACCACCGCAAAGGGCGGATGTGCATTCCAAGGAAGCATGTCGGCCTCGCGCAACGGCCGACGCCCGGTGTGGATCTCCATCGCCTCCAGCTGAGGGGAGTAGATGGGTCGACCGCTCCAATAATTCTTCGCCGAGAACCACTCCTGCGAGAAATCGTAAAAGCAATCGGGCGATGGGCGGAAACAATCGAGCCAATTCGACGACTGCCAGCAGGCCGACACTAAGACGACGATTCCCCAAATCGCCAAAGGCAAGGCACGGAGCGCGATGTGCTTGTTCCCGGTCGCCGGAGTGTCGTTCATAACGGGTGCTTTCGAACGGCGACGAACAGCAGATTGCCGGGCCTGTGGCGCCCGTTCTTTTCTTGATCGATTAACGTTTCCCAAGCCGGATCATGGCGCAGTCGGTTGGCTAACTCCGCATACCAATCCGCTTCAATGACGACCATGTTCACATCGTGCCGGGTAAGCCAGGCAGACCAGTCGCCGCGAGCATTCTTGGCCTCCATGCATTCGCGCAAAATTCTTCCGTGAAGAAATGGGCGTGCGTGTAAATCAGAAGTTGGGCCGGCGCAATTCTCAATAAGTAGTCGCCTTCAGTTTCACTGGAAAAGATATTTCCTTTGAAGCGTTGCCCGGGGTAAAAGCCAGCACCTCGCGTATGTTCGGTAGCCAACGGCCCTGATTTTCTGGCGTTGCCTGCAATTCAAGACCCAGCTGCCACGGGGTGCCTAGCGACAGTGATTGGTCAAGGGGCGGCGGCGATTTCTTGAAAAGCCATTGCACCGGTGGCGACCAGAGCAGGGTGAGTAGCGCAATAGCAACCGCTAAAAACGTTTTACGCAAGCTTGGTACGCTTGAAGGTATATGCTTGAAAAAAGAGAGTCGAGCGGCAACGGCTGGAGCAAGTGCGGCGATTAGCCAGGCGCAGACCATCATCCACCAAATCATCGAGCGCTCTTGAACCAACGGCCAAAGGCCGAACGGCAGGACGCTCAACAGCATCGGTGTTTTCTGATAGCCGCTGAAGATCCAAAATAACAGCACGATCGCCCAGGACGCCAAAAAGAGACGATGGCCACCAGTAGTGGTGTCGAAAGCGAGCGGCTGCCATTCATCGAGAAGATGGATGTTCGGCCTCTGCGCAAACGTCATCACTTCAACGATGAGTCGCGAGCCCGCCGGGTTGAGTAATGTGGCTGCGCAGCAAAGAGAGAAGATAATGAGCAGTTGCTTTGGCGAGCCGGGAGCGCAAGTAACCGGAGAAACATCGGCCCCCGACTTGACGGCGCATTCTCCGGTCGCTGACGCTCCCGGCTCGCCAAGATCCGCTAACGCTTTCGATGCCGCCGAAAAATTCGCAGGCGTTTCAGGTTGGTTTGGCCTCAATATCTGCCGAACAATCGTTAGGAAGAAGAAAGCAAGCCCTACGACGAACGAGCCATGCAGATTAGCCCAAAGGCAGAACAAGAGCGGTAGTGCGAGCAGGCCGCATCTATCTCTTACCCTCCCCCGGCTCTGCGGGGGAGGGCAGGGTGGGGGCGGAGGGGCCTGCCCTTCAGCGAGCGCGTCGGAATGCCCGGTTATTCCGCCCACCCTGCCCTCCCCCCGCAAAGCCCGGGGGAGGGTGAAAACTCGCTCTTCAAGTTTGCCATTCTCTGCAGGATTTTTTCGTCGCACCCGGCTCAAAATCAAAAGCAACAGGGCAAAGCAGAGCGCCGCGAAGGATTGCGGCCGTTGTACCGCGATACCTGCGTTAATCGCCAAAAACACGATCAATAACGCTAGATTGGCGCTATGAGCCGAGGCGCTGACTCGGCGATAAGCGAGCCAAAGACAAATAAACAAACCGATCATCGCAAACCAGTGAAGGGAGCGCAGCAGCTCCGTTCCTCGCTCGATGGCGCACTGCGGGTCGTTCTGGCCGGCGCCGAGCTTCCCAGCTCGCAGCAGCGTCCCGTAGAGCACTTGAGACAGCCACTGAGTGGTCGGGACGGTTACGGAGTGATCCGCTGTCGAGATAAATGGCTCGTGCAAAGGAAGTTCCTGGTACTCCAGAATCCATTCCCCGAAGGCGGCATGAGCCCATATATCGGTATGGCCGATCGGCAGGAAACTGTAGTAAAGCGCAATGCAGGCCAGCAAAGCGACGCCAATCAGATCAGATGAACGAAGATAATAACGGGCTAAGGGAGAATGGGGGTCGCTGAAGTCATAGCCGGCGCCAGCGCACCGGCTTCATCTTTTTCCAGCGCGTCTTCAGATGACTGCGCGTCGTCAGCTGGCAACATGCCGACTCCGATTGGTGTTTGATGCCCGTTAGTTCAAAAAGCGTACAAATGGCGAATCTTTGGGGCGATTCGTCCCTCTTACTATCCGAATCTGCTTGCCTAAGTTGACCGATTATCGAGCAATATAAAGGAACTCAGGCTGTTGACGACAGCATTAATCGGAAAAGACGAATTTTCGGAAAAATGAAGAATCGGGCTAATTCACCCTTGCAATCGGTTCTAATCTATCCTTATACTCTTACTTACCGGCCACGTCGCTACTTTCGGAACGACTCGAATAAGTGGTGAAATGGTTATTGCCGATGCGACTGTTCGACCGGACTCGCTAAAGTTAGACTCGACGAAATTCTGCCCTGATTTTTGACTCGCGGAAATAATCAATCGCTGATTGATTATTCCGATTCGATTCTAAATTCAAGCATTCGGTAAATCGACCTGCCTGACGATTTGTTGGTTTGTGTCAACGCTACGGTGGCTCTCAGGATGGGTCTGCGTACGCGGCGCTGTTTTCCAGCGTTGTAGAGAACTTCGAAGCAGGGATGTTCGCCTGTTTACCTGTGGGATCAACAGCCTCGACAGACTCTCGCTCCATATTTGGAATTGGATGTCGAAGGTTGATGGTTGAAAAGTCCAAATATGGACATTCGCTGCCTCCTGGATTACCCCCTTTGACTCGTGTGTTACGAGCGGCGGAGCGGCGGAGAAAAGGCATTATTCTTTGGGAGACCTCTCGGATGCGCAAGACTTTCGCTAAAATGTGGAATGATGACGCCGGCATCGTGGCTTTCGAGTACCTGCTCGTTGCAACGATCGTTGGCATTGCCTTGGTTGTCGGCCTCGCCGCCGTCAGCAACGCTCTTAACGCCGAACTGTCCGAACTCGCTGGGGCGATCTTGACCCTCAACCAGACCTACAGCTACGCCACCCAGAGCACTTGCGTTTCGAACAGCGGCGGCAGCTCGTTCATTGATTCGAGCGCTGGCACGGTCGGCTATGGCCATTTCAATACTCCGGCTTCGGCTAGCCAACTGACGCAAACTGGCGGCGCTAACTTCTCCGTCTGCCCGTAATTGGCTCTTTCGGGGTTAAGGCCGCTCGGCTCGCATGAGACACGGGTTCGCTGGCTTCGCCGCGAACCCGTGTTTTTTCGCATGAATCGAACGTGTTTCGAGTCAAATGTGAATCTAGCCCCAACTGTCGATCTCCAATAGGCAACTAACGTGCCAGCGTGCGGGCGAGCCGGGAGCGTAAGTAAGCGACCGGAGTCAGTCAATTCAGCCGAGCGGTGTGGCGTAAGCCCACCGTGCTTCCGAACCCACGACGGCCTCACGCCACACCGCTTGCTAGAATAGCCAGAAAGAGTTAGCGCATCGAGCGACGCGAGTCAGTTAAGTCAGGCGAGCCGGACCGTAAGCGACCGGAGTTTTTACAAAAAATTTTGTTGTTTTCTTCGGTTTCTGAACTCCCGACTTTCCCCCGATAAGTTTTCTCTTTCGGAATGTACATGCCGCATACGCCTTTTTTTCCGAATCCGATATTTGCCTGGTCGTTTTTCGCGGTGCTGATGTTGTTGTTGACGGCAGCGGCCATACGCGACCTGGCAACTGCTCGCGTTCCGAAAACCATCACGCTTGGCATCGTTGTGACCGGGTTGATTGCCAACATGTTGCGCAGCATCATGCTTGCCGATCGGAATCTCGAACTCTGGCTGTTGCCCACTGGCTCCATCGGCTATGGCCTGTCGGATGGCTTGCTTTTTTCTCTGGCAGGCCTCTTCTTCGCCTTCTTTCTGTTCTTTGGAATGTGGATGCTGGGCGTATGCGGCGGCGGAGACGTTAAGCTTTGTGCGGGCATCGGAGCGTGGATTGGTGCGCAAAATACGATTTTTCTACTTCTCACAACCGTAGTAGCTTTGCTATTGTGGATAGTGGGACGAATAATAGTTGGCGGCAGGCCCGCTTTGCAGGAGATGGCGCAAAGCCGCAAAAAATTCAAGAAGAAGCATCCTTCGCAGCTTGCGCCAGGCAGATGACTTTTTCGGTACCCGCAGCAATTGCAGCCGCAGCCGTGATGCTCTGGTTCTTCCGCTTCGACCTGCAGTTGCGCACTTAGTCGCCTTTCGCTTCGCGTAAGGCGACACTTACTATCGCGCAGATTACATAGCCCGAGGAGAAGAATGCGTCGGCCTCTACCTCGAACTTCTGAAATACGACGGGGCAGCATCGCCTTTGAGATGCTCCTCCTGCTACCGGTGTTTCTGGTATTGCTGCTCGGCTTTGTGGAACTGAGCACAGTGGTAGTCGTGGAAGAAAGGTTGTCGGCCGCCAGCGCTCAAGGCGCCGAGTCGCTGCCCAAGGTGGAACGACGCTTGATGTACAGACGGCCGTGCGCAACTCGCTTGGCCCAGGCTCGATCCGCGATAACTTGCAGCCGATCATTTATACGCCCGCTGTTGTCTCCTCGAGTCCGACGATTATTCCCGCCGCCTCCGGGTCGCCGATTACCGTGCGTCTCGAAGTGCAGGCCGCGAAAACAGTGCCTGACTTGCTCCGGTTCATAGGCTACAGTATCTCTAAGCAGATGCTTGTCGGCCAAACCGTAATGAGAAAAGAGTAGACCGAACAAAGTCGCCTGCCCTGTGAGCTGCCATGTCCCTTGCATTTGGCACGCTCGCGCTTCTGGGATGGAACCCTCCCGTTCGTTGTATTGTTGATTGAGGGATTTGCACCATGAAAGCCAGTACGTTGTTTGCCATCTCCATTGCCTTGCTAGTGGGCTTAGGCGGAATCGGCGTCGCGAAATACGTCGGCCTGTTCGATAAAAAGAACATGCCTTCGCAGAGCCTCGTCAAGGAAGAGCCAATTCTGGTTCTCGTGGCCAATACCGATCTTTATCGAAACATCACCATCGGGCCTGGCAATGTGCGCGTCCGCGAGCTCTATCCGAACGAGCGCGACTTTTATCGGGGCAAAGATGCTCTTCCGCCATTTGTAAGTGCGGCCGTTTCGAAAGTTCCTCTGGGCAACATCCGTGCCGATGCGATTTTGACGCGCGACCTGTTCCGCGAAGACCAGCCCGAACCGGTGTCGATTCGTCTGCGCAAAGGGATGCGGGCGGTTACAGTTCGCGTTCCCAAAGACCGCTGTGCGGGCGGTGTAATTCAGCTCGGGGAAAACGTCGATGTCTGGCTGACGAGCCGCATGACTGTCAATGATGGGAACGGCGACAAGTCCGTCGTAAAAACTGCTTGTCTCGCGAGCGATTGTAGCGTCATTATGAAGCGTAACAACTTGCAAACAATTTTGGCCTCGGACCCGGACGATGGCGTCAGCTTCACGCTGGAGGCAAACCCCTACCGAGCGGCGTTGATCGAGTTCGCGCAAAGCAAGGGACAACTGAGCCTAATTCCGGTGCCGTCCGAAAATGGAGACAAGATTCTGGATGCCCGCCGACACGAAGACAGCGGCATGGGAATTGAAAAGTATTCGATTATGGAGAGTATCGAATACCGTGACGAAGATTCTCGCGTCCACAAGATCAAACACAGTGATATGGTTGTCAGCGATTCGGACTTGGAACGTATCTTCAAAAACCAGCCGATAGAGAAAATTCCGCCTATTCGAGTGGTGAACTTGAACGGAATCAACGTGTCACACACGCAACAGTTCAATGGCGATCCAGCCGCCTTCCGCGAAGCGAGCAAGCCGGCCACGACTTCAACGCCTGCTGGCACTACGAGCAATGCGTCGTCGGGTTTTGGGTCGCCTAACGAAAAAAACACGAAGGACTGCCCGACATGCGGTAAGAAGAAGTCGCAAGAACCGGCCGGCGCGTTCTCGACGCCCGAGCCGCCGAAGTAAGTTCCTGCAACGAGCCGACTGCGGTACGCAGCTATTCTCCGGCAGCTAACGCTGCTCGGCTCGCCTGATCCTGGTTTGCTTCGCGATGCAGGTCTTCCATGTCACGCACTCTCCTTATTTCTGAACAACGACGCGGCGGGCTTGCCCTTCCCGCCTTGATCGCGTTACCTGTGGTGTTGCTCGCTTTTGTGTTGGGCCTTTCTGCCCGTCAATTCAGCGATATCCATACGCGCATGCAAAACGAAGCGGACGCCGGCACTTTGGCCGGCGCCGATGCCCTAATGGGCGATTCGCTGCTGCGTGGACGCTACGAGGGCGGCGCAATCGCGCTGAACTCTTTTTGTTGCTCCAGTCGTCCCGCTTGGAAGTTCGCAACTACGCTCAGATCAATGCTGTCTTCGGCGGTTATTCGACACCCGATTGGAATCCATCCTCTCCAACAGCGGCTGATATTCAATTCGGCACGTACGATCAGACTCAATCGCCCGCATTTGCGCCCGTTGCGTTAGTTGATGGCAATTTGGCGCCGCTCAATAATCTGCAACAAATCAATGCCCTGCGCGTCTACATGCGACGGAGCAACGCAGCGGGCAATGCCGTGCCGATCCCGCGCATGCCGTTGGTCGGCAAGGGGAAAGTGGATGCCGTCGCATTTGCCACCGCACTACTCGATGGCGATATATACGGCTTTCAGCCTCTGTTTCCCAATCAACCGTTGCGGCTTGTGCCGATCGCCCTCGATCAGACTACGATCCAAACGCAGACCGCCACGCCGATTGACGATCTCAGGTACAATCCCGGTACGGGCGCTTTTTCGAATGGCAGCGATGGCTTGCCCGAGATCTCGGTGACACTGACGACCAATCCGCCGCCGAGCGGCGCAACGGCCACGGCTGCGACATTGAACATCGGCATTACCAATCAAACGGACTTCTTGAACCAGATCAGCATTGGCGTCTATCCCGCGCAGCTCGCTCGGGCGCCATTCAACGGGGCTTTTCTGCTGCAACCTGATACAGTAACTTCGAACCAGTTGAAACTGGCCGTGCCCGGCTCGTCCAGTTTCGCCAGCGGCGACGGCAGCGCGATCGCAACCCAGCTCGGCATGCTGGCGCAGGCGCCGTATTCCGCCCGCATCTGGCCGATCTTTTCCGGCTATGATGGCACTGGCCAGCCGATCATCACCGGGTTCATCGCCGCTCGGCTGGTCTCCGTGAACTCGACCACGCAAGCGATCGACGACGGCATGGGTGGAACGACAACGACCATGAAACTGACGCTGACCTTGCAGCCCACGTTGATTTCAGAACCGTCGGCCGCCACAAACACGGCATATCATACCGGTTACCTTAACGTACCAAATCAGACGATCGCGAAAATCCGGCTCGTGCCGTGACTCGCGGCCCGGAAACACGCTCGAAGAAATCAATCTCTCATGGCAGCTGCCTCTGAATCCGCCGTTCGCTTCCAAAAGATCAAAGCCGAGATCCATACGCGGATCGTCGAAACGCTCGATCTTTCGCGTTTGAACACCTGGAAACCGGACCGGCTGCGTCACGAAGTGCGTACGCTGGCGGATCATCTCTCGAAGGCAGCGCCGAAGGAAGCGCTCAACGACGCTGAGCGCTTGCGCATGGTCGAGGAGTTGCTCGACGAGGTATTCGGCCTCGGGCCTCTCGAACCGTTGATGCGCGACCCGACGATCAGCGATATTCTCGTGAACGGCCCGCGCACGGTCTACATCGAGCGTAAAGGCAAGCTCGAACTGACCGACATTATTTTCGCCGACGACGCCCACGTAATGATGATCATTCAACGCATCGCGGCCAAGATCGGCCGGCGCGCCGATGAAATGGCGCCGATGGTCGATGCCCGCCTGCCCGATGGTTCGCGCGTCAACGCCATTGTGCCGCCGGTTTCGCTGCAAGGGCCGATCATCTCGATTCGCCGTTTCGGCGTCCACTTGAAGACGAACGATCTGCTGGCGAACGCCACGATGGCCCCCGAGATGTTGGAGCTTCTTCGGGCTTGCGTGGAAGCCCGCATCAGTATCCTCGTTTCTGGCGGCACTGGCAGCGGCAAAACGACTTTGCTCAATGCCTTATCGCGTTTTATCCCCGCTGATGAGCGATTGGTGACCATCGAAGACTCGGCCGAATTGAGATTGCAGCAGGGTCACGTGATCCAGCTGGAAACGAAGATTGCGAATGCGGAAGGCGCTGGCGAAGTGAAACAGCGCGATCTAGTTCGCAATGCCTTGCGTATGCGGCCCGATCGGATCATCGTCGGCGAAGTTCGTGGAGGGGAAGCGTTGGACATGCTGCAGGCGATGAACACCGGGCACGAAGGATCGCTCACTACAATCCATGCAAACGATACGCGCGACGCCCTGACTCGTCTGGAAATGATGGTAATGATGGCGGGGTTCGAATTGCCGGTGCCGGTAATTCGCTATTATATATCCACCGCCATCACGCTGGTGGTTCAGCTTTCAAGGCTGAAGGGGGGCGCCCGTAAGGTAGTGAAAATTTCCGAAATCGCCGGTCTTGATCCGGCGCCTTACTGCGTTCACGACATCTTCGGCTACCGTCAGCTCGGCGTTCGCAATGGGGCGGCGTTCGGCGAGTTCTACGCTACCGGTCATAAGCCGGTTCTGCTGGACCGGTTGCGTGCCGCGGGCATCGAGCTCGACGAAAGTTTGTTCTCGGCACGCGTGCTGTCGCCGCGGGAGTGAGACGATGTTCTCGTCCGAGTATACCGTTCTCTTCCTAGCCGCAGCCGGTTTCGTCCTGCTCGTCTTTTTGCTTACGCAGATCGTCCCTGGCGGCCGCAACGACCAGAACATCATCGACGACGAAACCGAGGCGACCGAACGCTTTCTCCGGAGCGTGGCGCCGGGCGAAATCGAGCCGGATTACCGCGGCTTCTTCAATAGGATGGACCATTACTTCGCGTCCATGATCGAACGCTGCGAGATGAAAATCTCGGCCGATCAGGCGCTTGGCATCATGATGCTCGTCGGCATGCTTGCCGCCGTGGGCCTTTATTTCTGGCGCGGCGAACCCTGGATCGCCACGGTCGGCTTCTTCGCCGGCATGGGCATTATCTTTTTCTATTTTCTGTTCAAGCAGGGGGGCTATCGGCGTCGGTTGCAGAACCAGATTCCGGATGCTTTCTTCCTGATAGCCCGTTCCGTCCGCACCGGCTTGAGCCTCGAACAAGCGATTGATCTGGCTTCGCAACAGGGGATTCAACCTCTCTCTGGCGAATTCAAGTCGGCGGCTCAGCAAATCAAGCTCGGCATCGCCATCCCCGCGGCGCTGCAGCGCATGGCTCGCGCGAATCAAGCTGCTCGATTTCGACGCCTTCGTCTCGACGATCGCCGTCTATTCGCGCACGGGCGGCAATCTGCCGTTGCTCCTTGATCGGCTCGCTTCCACGGCGCGCGATCACAATCAGTTTCGCGGTTACTTCTTTGCCGCGACGGCTCAGGCGCGCATCACCGCTCTTTGCATTGGACTTGGCTGTGCCGCTGTTGTTGCTGGCGTACGTCATTTTGGACCCTGAACTGCTCGATACCTTTTTTCGCAACGAAATGGGCTGGACGATCCTCGTCGGTTGCTTTGTAATGGAGATAATCGGTGCGATCTGGCTGTTTCGACTGTTAAGGACCGATTACTTCTGATCGTCGATTATGAACTTCACCGACTCACTACCGCCGTTCCTGCAGAACGAAGTCGTTCTTTTCACCGGCATTGCGCTCGGTTTAGTTCTGTTTAGTCTGGGCGGGGCGTTTCTCTATCGCGAAATCCGCGGCAGGCCGAGCGCCCCGCCGCCGCCGCCCGATGGCGACGCCTCCGATTCGGTGATCTATCGCAACTCGGCGGGCACGACGCGCACGATGGATAGTTCGCCCTCCGGCATTCTCGGCGGCATCGCCCGCGCAGGTCGAAGTCGTTCGAGCGGTCCGGGCGGCACGAGCATCATCAGCGGTTCGCACGCTCCGAATGCAGCCCCGACGCGTGATCAACAGATCGAGCCCGAACTGCGCATGGCCGGTTTCTATCGGCCTTCCGCCCTTGCCGAATACAAGTCCGTCCGTGCAATGCTTATCGTTCTGCCGCTGGTGTTCGCAGCTGCTATTGCCTTGTTCACCGAACCGGCGCAGATGCCGTTGGTCGTGGTTGGGGGCCTGCTCTGCTCGGCGTTGGGCTACAGCATCCCGCGTGTTTATATCAATCTCGCTGCGGGGTCGCCGACGCCGTGAAATCGAACGGGGCCTGCCCGCCGCAATCGATATGATCGTGCTGGGACTTGTGGCCGGCCAAAACATACTCAATTCATTCCAACGCGTCTCCCAAGAAATACGGCGTTCATTCCCAATCCTTGCTGAAGAAATGCAACTCTGTTATCGGCAGGCGGAACTCAATACGCTTGGCCACTCGCTGCGCGTCTGGGCGGAACGGAGCGGTGTGCAAGAAGTTTACAACCTCTCCGTAATTCTCGTACAGTCGGAACGCCAGGGCGCGGACGTGTCGAACAGCTTGCTTGAATTCGCCTCGAGTTACCGAGTCACGCTGCGGCAGCGGGCGGACGCCCAGGCCAACCGCGCCAGCTTCTGGATGCTTTTCCCGACGCTGCTGTGCATGTGGATTCCCGCAGCGATCATCCTGGCGGCGCCGGTCTACTTCGACTTCGCTGAGAAACGGCAGAAAAGCCGTGAAGCCATGACGCCTGCCGGCGCCAATGTGAACGACCCGATCGGCAAGCGCTACGAACCCTACATGAAGGGCGTCGAACGGTAGGTTTGTGGGAACAGGCTTCCCAGCCTGTTCGTTCGCCTGCCGAATCGGTCGGCAGCACAAAGCCTTCGCGTCATATTTAATAAGATTTTCTTCGATTTATCGGTGTGTGTTCCGATATTTTCGTGGTCCGACTTACAAACCACTCATTTGCGTTCCGCGAGTTGTTCAAAGTAGCGCTTGATATAGGCGGCGTAATCTTCGCCGTAGCGAGCTTTCATATCGGAGATGATCTGATTGCGGATTTCGCCCGGGAGTTCGCCCCAAGGCTTACCTTTGAATTGCATCTGCATCGCGGGGAGGGTGTGCAAATCGTTGTCTTGCTTTTTAGCGCTGCCGCCTTCTCCGCTGCCGGTATTAGGCGTTTCGCGTTGTTGACTCGCGATGCGCCTCGCGGCCGTTCGCAAGGCAGCGACGGCCTGTTGCATCGCTTTGCCCGCGTTCTCTTTTTGCCCTGTGCGCAGTTCGGCGCTAGCCTGGCTCATGCGCTCTCCCGCCTCTGCGGCTGCTTGACCGGCAGCACGGTCGGATTGGGGATTGGTTTCTTTAGACATCTTGTTTTCCGGCGACTGCAAGTCACGACCTGCCTGTTTTAACGAGTTGGCCGCTTCTTCCTGAGCAGCGCGAGCCATTTCGCGTTCGTTTTTCATTGATCTCGCTTGCGCAGTTCCGCATAGCTTCGGCAGCCTGGTTCAACTCGTCCGCGCCTTTGCCGATAGAGGCATTCGGCATTTCTTGCTTTCGCTGTTCGACCATCCTCTGGGTTCGCCCAGCTAGCTGTTCAATCTCTTGCTGCAACTGCTTCTGACGTTCAAGTTGCTGTGCTTTGGCCGCTTGGCCGTCGTTGTCGAGTTCGTCGAGTTGCGCGAGTATGTCCTTTTGGCGTCTCCTGAGATCGACGGCACGGGGCTGCCATTCCTTTTGAGCTTCGGCTGCGGCGAGCTTAGTCAATTCCTCGACGTTCTTTTTGCCGTGAATCTTAGCCAGGTCGATGCGCCCATTTTTCAAATGCTGAGTCGTGGCGGAGGCGTGGCGAGCGCTGGAAGAAGCCACGGATGATTCGGGATCGACCAAAATGCCAGCCGCCATTTCGAAGGAATCTTTCTCGATCGCTTCTTGATCGCGAATGATGGCGGCAAGCGGATTCGCACTATTCTTCGGCGGCTCCTTGTTCGTTTGTTCGTTCACGCGAGCCAGCTCGTCGCGAAGTTTCCCCTGTTGCTGCGCGAGACGGCGGGCCCGCTCGGCCTGCTTACGGCTCGGCAAGCCGCCAATGGCTTCATCTTTTTGATCGGCCGGCGTCGGAACTTTCTCGCTCGGTTTGATTTTGTCCGCCAGGCGCTGCAAAGATGTCGCCGCCTCGGCGGCAGCCTTCGCCAGTTGTTCGGGCGAGCCCGCCTGTTGAGCGCGGTTTAGCGCGTCGATCGCCGCGCGCTTTTCGCTCTGGGCATCACCAGGCCGCAACTCTCGCGCTTCGTCGGCCAACTGCTGCATCTGCTTCCGCAGATCAGTCGTGCCCGATAGATCTTTCTTAGCAAGGCGATCAGCGGCATCCTTTGCCACCCGCTTTTGCTTTTTTGCCAGCCGATCAGCCTGTTCGTTGTCGTCGTGCCGTCCGTTCACTTGGTCGGCCAGTTGTTGCAGAGCGCGGGCGGCCGCTTCGGCAGTAGTCGCTGCGTCGGCGGGCGTGGTTGCTTGCTCGGCTTTTCGAGTGAGAGCAAGCGCATCGTCTTTGGTCGAAGCGGCTTCCGGCGCGGATAATTTCTGAACGGCATCGGCGATTTCGGATTGAAGTTGTTGCAACTCGCGCGTCCGCCGGGCGTCAGGTTGCCGTGCGTTGCGTTTCAACTGCTGCACCAGGTCGTGCTGTTTTTTCGCCAAGCGATCCGCCTGTTCATCCGCCGGCGTCTTCCCATTCAGCGCTTGTTCGAAACGTTCGAGTTCACGGCGGGCGGCTTGCTGGGAAGCGCTGATGTCCTGCGGTTGGCCAGCATCGAGATCGCGCTTGGCCAGACGCAACGCGGACTCTGCTTTGGCTTGACGTTCTTCCAGGCCGGGGGCGTCAAGCTTACTCAGGCGGTCGGTCATTTCCGATTGTCGCTTTGCTAATTCTGGAAGGCGGCGGGCAAGTTCCGCCTGGTTCTCTTTGCTCGCCGCTTCGGCAAGACGAGCAACCGCTTCCTGTTCCTGGCGTAACTTGAGCGCTTCAGGCCGGGAAAGGCTCCAGCGCTTTTCTTGAGCGGGAAGTTGCTCCGCCAGCTTCCTCAGGGCATCGCGAGTTTGCTGCATTCGGGCGTCTGCGGTCGGCATATCGTTTTTGCTCAGAGCGTCGTTGACGCCGGCGGCGCCCTCAACGGCGTCTTCACGTCGACCTTGGCCAGCCACGAACTCGGCCGGAATGGATAGTTTTTCGGCTGCTTTGCGGATGGCCTGTTCTTGCTTCTGGAAAGAGGCGATGCGCTCCGGCGAAAGTTTGTCTATCGTTGCTTTCGACGCGTCGGCCAACTGTTGCCGCAGGTTTTCCTGGAGTCGTTCGAGCTGGCGTGCCGCTTCGCGCGGTCGCGGGCGCGGGCGACGGCAGTCTCCAATTCGGTCGCCAGGCGACCGAGCTCGAATGCCGCGCGCTCCTGCTGCTCGACGGCGTCGCCTAAGTTGCCCTCTCGCACGGCAGCTGTCGCGCGGTCGATCTCTTCGAGCTTCAAGGGAGACACGGGACCGGCCCGCGCGGCGGCGGCAGTGCTTTCCCCCAGTTCACGTGCGCGATCGCGCAGGTCTTGCTGTCGCTCGAGCAAGTCCGCCAGTCGCATTTCCCGGCTGACTTGATCGATGCTCTTCATCGAATCAGTCAGTTCGCGCAACTCCTGTTCGAGGCGTTGCGCTTCATTTGCCGCACGATCGAATTGCTGTCTCTTCAGTTCGGCGATTGCCTGTCGTAACGGCTCATTCTCTTGCTGGAGTTTGCTCAGGCGGTCGGCAAGTTCCTGTTGTTTGGCCGACAGTTCCTCAGGCGCCGACGGCTCGGCGATGCCCGTCTTATCGGCCAATTCTTTTTGTTGATTGGCCAACTCTTCCAATTGGCGGCGCGTCAGCCGGGCTTGCGCCACGCGTTCATTCGCCTGCAGAAGAATGGCGATCTTACGGCAAGCGTTTTCCAGCGAACTCTCGGCGGCCGAGAGATTTTTGCCGCGAGGCTCAGACTTATCGTCTTGGTGGGCCTGACGTATTGAAGCAATGGCCGGGCGCAAATCTTGTTCCGAAACGGCGCGGATCCCCTCTGCCAATCGGTTCAACTCGGATGTTAGGGCAACTTCTTTGGCCAATTCCTCCACGTTGACCGCCGACTCCGTGACATTCCGGCGTATTTCCGCCAGGCTTTCGACCTCCGCCGGCTTCAATGTGTTCGCTTTCGCATTATCGATCTTGAAGCGGAACAATTCTCGCTGTTCTTGCAGAAGGGCCGCCTGAATAGCCTGTAACCGTTCGGCGATGTCTTTCTTCCGTGCGGCGATTTCTTGTTCTTCCAACGGCGCAGCGTTGCGATCAACGCGCAAATCGACCCATCGGCCGTCGGCCGGGTAATGACTCTTTTGGCCGGACAACTTTGCTTCAGGAATGTCTCGATTGTCGGTGGCAGTCAGCCGATAGGCAACGCGATCGCCTTCTTCAACGAGCCCGCCGAGATCGAGGAAGAGGTCGCCTTCCGCGTGAGGGGTGGCTGCTCCCTTCAGCTTTAGCGGCATTAGCGTGGCTGGACGATCGTTGATGCGCAATTCGAGCGCGACTTCAGCTATGCCAAAATCGTCGCTCACTGCACAAGAGATGGGGCAGCGTTCCTTCGGTCGCACTAAACCTACCTGAACGGATAAGCCGGCAACGCGCTCAAACTTCGGAGGCGTGTCAAGAGTCACCCGGAGCGGCATTTCCTGAAAGCTCGTTTTCACCTTCTCCACTTCGGCGTGCAGTCGATATTCGCCGTCCGCCAGCGCCTTGACAGCCATGTTGATCCGGCCATCGGCGGCAACCGTAAGATTTATACGGTTGGGGCGCTGACCCCTTCAAGACGAGTAGTCTGCGGTTTCCACTCGAGCCAAGCAGCGCTCGGCAGGCGATTGAACTGCAATTCGAATGCGATGCTGCCGTACTGCAAGGCACGGAGGTCCGAGAGACCTTCGAGCTGCAACGGCCGTTCGTCTGCCTTTTGAGCATACTTGGGGGGCGCGATGGTAATGCGAGCGCTTTCAATGCGCACGGGGTCAATTACGCTGACGCGATGCCAATCGCTTTCGGCGGAACCGCTTTGAATTTGATATTCGAAATCGCGATCGAGCGGGCCACGCTTCAGATAGGCCTCGCGCTTGGTTTCATCAAAAATCATCGGAACGCGTTCGGTGCCACGATCGGTGCGTAGCAGAGCAGTGGCGGAATCTGGGAAAGCGATGTCGGGTTTCGTTGCTTCGATGATGGCCGAGAGCGTGGTCTGTTCGCCGCGTTTTACGGCTGGATCGCCCGAAGTAACAATAACTCGATAACCTACTTCAACAATGGGGGTATGCCAAGGCACAAAGAAACGCTGCGCCTGTTCAGCCGCCTTCGGCACAGTGACGAGCGGCGTTACAACAGCTGCAAGCAGGACAAGGCTTAGCCCGGCTAAGACGAATGTCGCGGTGAGGGGCGCCGCCCGATTGAGGTCGAGTTTCTGCGTTCGCGTCTCGACATCGTAGACCAACATTTCAACGAGGTGAGGCGAACCATTCGCCAGGTCATCGCGACCAGCTAATTCCACGGCAGTCGTGAGCCGTTCGCCCAGACGCGGGTATTCTTTTTCAATTGCCGCGGCCAGACCTTCCGTATCCTGCAGCCGGGTGAACGGGCCAAAGATAAAACGCCTTATTTCAAAAAGGGCGAGCCCCAGCCAGCCGGCAAGCAAAATGGCTCGAGCGGTGATCGACAGCCGTATAAGGGCATCCAGCGAAATGGCGACCAAGGCGAATGCAAGCAGCAGCAAAAGCAGTCGGCTCAACCCGCGCAACACATTCAACCGATAAACGCGTCGGCTCAGTTCAGCAAGGCGAACGTCCAGCGTCTTCGGCAGCGGATTGATGGCCATTCGAGATCCCGGGTGCGATGGCAGGGTGCAAATTGATTGTACTTAGCTTGCCATTCATGCAGCAACAGGGAACCTCAATTAGGTGCGCCAATAGGTTCTAGGAAATTTACGAAACGATCGGAACAGTCTTACCCTCCCCCTGGCTTTGCAGGGGGAGGGCAGGGTGGGGGCAGAGCGTCTTGCCCAAAAACAAACGTCAGGCAGTCGCAGCCGTTCCCCCCACCCTGCCCTCCCCTTGCAAAGCCAAGGGGGAGAGTAAAACGGGGTCCAGTAGCATCCACCGCACTGGACGAAAAAACTTCAAATGGCGCAACTTCTAAACGCCGGTTGGTCGGTTAAACATTGCATCAGGATTTTGCCGCTATTTGCTCGAGTTGCGTTGCTAAGTCCGTCGCGGACTGTAGTCGTTCGGCCGGCTCAATCGCCAGACATTTCGTGAGCAAGGCCCTTAAGGCAGCGGGAACATCGACATGTTTCAAGCTGTTATTGACCAGAGCGGGCAAACTGGCGTGATGGGCGAGAACTTGGAGCACGCAATCCCCTTCAAAAATAGTCTGTCTCGTCAGCAGCCGGTGCAAGATAAGGCCTAGCGAAAAGATGTCTGTCGCGGAGGTAATAATGCCAAAAGCGGGATCTAACTGTTCGGGCGCCATGTATCCCGGCGTGCCCGCCCATTGTCGCGCCGCCGCGGCCGGAGAAGTGGGCGACGTGGCTAAACCGAAGTCGCTGACGACTATTCGACCGGAATGGGAAAGCAGCAAATTGCTCGGCTTGAGATCGCAATGTACAATGCCCTGCTGGTGCGCATAGTCTAGCGCTCTTGCCGCCTGCGCGACCCAAGCGCATGCTTGGGCAGCGGATGCCGCATGTCCGCGAGTCGCCTTTTCCAAGTCTTCACCGTCGATAAATTCCATGGCGAAGAAAAGGCCGCCGCCCGGAGTCTGGCCAACTCCATAAACCTGCACAATTCCGGGGTGACACATATCCATGACCATGCGCGCTTCTTCCAGAAAACGTTGGACCGCACCGGGAAAAGACCAACGGGCTTTGCGGAGCATTTTCACCGCAATTTGGCGGGATGCGCTCCTCTGCCACGAACGGTAGACCTTCCCCATGCCGCCGCTGCCTACCATTTCGAGCAACGAGAAATCGCGATAGTCTAACAAATTGGACGGACTTGGAACCGGCGAGACGCTCTCAACACGACCGATATGTGGCGTTTGCTGAAATACGGCGCCATCCTCGTCGGCAATTAGCCGTTGCCAAGTCGATCGAATTTCTTCTAGTACGCGGCGTGCGGTACGCGGCGACAATCCGGCGCTTTCGGCGATCTCGTTCCAGTCGTGATCGGACAGACGCATTTCAAGCACCTGTTGTTGCAACGGTGTCAGTTTCTGCATGAATGTTGCCAATTGATCCGCGAAAGCGAGCGCTTCAAGCGGGGTCGGGCCATCGCCGATTTGCAATGTCGCGAGATTAAGTGGGCGTTCTCGGCTCGCCGTACGTTTCAGAGCGCGGTGATGAGCAATTTGTCTACGAAGTTTGTTCAGCGTGATGGTGACAAGAAGTTTCCACAAATCGCCGCTGTTCTTAAGCGTGAAGTCGCCTTTTCGGGCATGCAAGAAAAAAGTGCGATAGGCGGAACAAACCACGTCTTCCGGATCGAATCGTTTCCTCATTCCTGGGCTCAGTTGCCACCGCACCATGTCGTTGAGACGCTCAACGTATCGCGCAAAAAGCGCTTCAGCTGACCCGCATTCATCCGCTCGAAGCCCTTCGACCAGATCCACGGATGTATTGGCCATGGCTTTTAAATATTCCGGAAATTTTTGGCCAGCGAACTCCGCGATTCTGCATCTCATCGCCGGAATCGTTCCCTTGTTTCGCCCGTTTGAGGAGAGTTCATGGCATTCGTCGTAACTGAACCGTGCCGAGGATGCAAGTATACCGACTGCGTTGTGGTCTGCCCTACGGAATGTTTTCATGAGGGCGATGACATGTTGTACATCGACCCCGAATCGTGCATTGATTGCGAAGCCTGCGCGTCCGAATGCCCCGTCACCGCCATCTATCACGATGATCAAGTGCCAGTGCAGTGGCAGTCGTATATCGCGCTCAATGCCGAAGGCGCGAAGAAGTTCCCGGTGATTCTGGAGAAGAAATAGTTTCTAGGCGCTCGAGGTGAAATAAGCCGCCTCTTGTTAGCCGGACGCCCAAGAAAGCAAGCGACTGGAGTCAGTTTTTTCTCCGGTCGCTCACGCTCCGGGCTCGCCAAAATCAGTGCTGTCACCGCTGGCGCAACTCGTCCACCATCGCGGGGCAATCGTACAATTTCCGCAACACTTCGAGGATGCCCTTGGAGTGGACCGAGATATGACGCGCTTGCACTTCGGTATAGACGAAGTTGCGCACGAGGCCGTGCCGATTGCGGTCGAAGTTGATGCCGACGAACTCGCCGGCGCGATTCAATACCGGGCTGCCGCTGTTGCCGCCGATCGTGTCCGCCGTCGAAACGAAATCGAAGGGCGCCGAGTGATCGAGTTTTGCCTTGCCCTCTCTCCATCGCGACGGCAGATCGAAAGGCTCGCGAAAGCCGAGCGCCTGAGCGCGTTCATAAAGCTCATTAAACGTTGTGCAGTAGGGAAGATCCACGCCATCGACGTTGTAGCCTTTCACCGTCCCGAATGCGAGGCGCAGGGTAAAGGTCGCATCGGGGGCGACACCTCGCCCCAGCGCCTGAAAGCGAAGACGCGCGAGTTCTCCGTAAGCTTGGCGCTCCGGCTCTTCGACCTCTTCTTCGAACCGCCTGCGCAGCTTGCGGCTTCGCCATCGATATCACGGGCAAAGACAACCAGCGGATCGCGGCTGTCGTCGAGTGCTTTGGCGCTGCCGGCAACCAGTTTCTTTCGTTCGTCGACGTCGGCCAGTTTTGTGCCCTCGATAAGGCTATCGACACGTTGCGGGGGAGATTTTCCACCGAGGACTTTGACGACAAGGGGATGCTCGGCCCCCAGTTGCTCCGCCATGAAGCTGAGCGATTGTTGAAAGCGAACACGCTCAAAGGCAGGATAGATAGGCGCCGGTGAAAAGAGTTGAAATTTCAGCGACTCCAAATTTGAGTCGCGATATTCGCGCAAGCGGTCGGCATTCGGCTTACTGACTTCGCCGGTCAAGCGAAGGAGGTGGCGGGCGATGCCGAACAACTCGGAGGAAAACGCTTGGCCGGTCTCGAGCAGCGAGTATTCTTTTTCAAAGGTCGCCAGCTTTTGCTGGCGCTTGCGATTTGTTCAATCGCTTTGCGATAAGCGGCCCGATCCTTTTCCGGAAGCTGTTCGTTGAGCATGAACTCGGCTTCTTGCTTTGCCTTCATCACGGCCGGATCGAGCAATCCCTGATATTGACCGCTAAAGGCTTTCCGAGAATTGGCGTAACCGTGAAGGACCGTGGCTGCCTGCCGCCGCTGCTCCGGTCCGCGCTCGGAGTATTGCAGCGAGATCGCTTCCATCGCCCGCAAGCGAGCGAGCGTATAGGGCAGCGTCACATCGCGGCGATGCTTTAGTTTGTCGTATGTCTCAAGTCGATTCGTCGTGCCCGGGTGACCGGTCACGAATACCAGTTCCCCTTCCTTCGGACCTGTTTCGCTAAAGCGAAACCAATGCTTAACTTCAACCGGCTTATCTTTTTCGTAGGCGCGGAAAAAAGAAATATCGAGATTGAAGCGCGGATATTCGAAGTTATCGACATCGCCGCCAAAAGAGGCGATCGCCTGCTCGGCGCGAAGACTAATCTCACATCAGTATATTTCTTATAACGATACAGGTGATAGTGCCGCCCTGGTACAGTGTGACAATATCACTGCGTAGGCCGGACTTATCCATTGACTCTTTTTCGATCGACGACATAGCCGACCGCCGAGCCGCAAACGCCTGAGCGGGCGTCATTTCCGGCTTCACGGCGGCATTCACTTCCTTGGTTACGTCGACGATTTCTTGCAGCACGTTCAGTTCGAGATCGGGACATTTCAGTTCGTCGGCATGGGTCTTGGCATAGAAGCCATCACGCAGCAAATTTCGATCTTTCGTGCTCAATTTTTGCAGGGCGTCGGCGCCAATGTGATGGTTGGTGATGATCAACCCATTCGAAGAAACAAAGCTGCCCGAACCGCCGTTGTTGAACCGGATCGACGCCAAACGAGCATGTTCAAGCCATTCATCGGTCAGGTCGAAGCCGTACTTCTGCTTAAGCATCTCGCGCGGCGGCTCGTTCAACAGCCACATCCCCTCATCCGAGCGCGCGGTCATCGGCAATATCCCCAATAGTAGCAAATAAAAAAATGATCGGAGGTGCATGAAAGCTCGTAGAGACATTGGGCTGCGCCTGAGACTCTGTTAGCTTGGTCGAATTAATATATGATGGTTCAAGAAGCCGAGGCAGCGAACTGTAGCCGCATTCGCCAGTATGCGGGTTTGAGAACCCGCATACTGGCGAATGCGGCTACGATAAACTGCCAACGGTTTGCAGATGCTTTTCTGGCTTCTACTTCTTCTCCAACTCCTTAGTCACAGCCGCAACGAACTTTTCATCTTCCGGCTTCGTCTTCGGCGAGAAACGGCCGACGACCTTTCCTTCCCGGCTGACGAGGAACTTCTCGAAATTCCAGGAGACGGGCCCCGCTTTGACCGGTGCAGTTTCCTGCGAAGTCAAATACTGATAGAGCGGCGTAGTTCCATCGCCTTTGACAACCACTTTTGACAGCATTGGGAATGTCACATGGTATTTGGAGTCACAGAATTTGACGATGTCTTCATCGCTGCCCGGCTCTTGCTTGCCGAATTCGTTCGCTGGAACGCCGACAATGACGAGACCTTCTTTAGCATGCGCTTCGTAAAGCTTTTGCAGGCCGGCGTATTGCGGCGTGTTGCCGCATCGACTAGCTACATTCACAAACAGGACAACCTTGCCCTTATACTGGGACAGGTCGACGTCTTTTCCGTCGATCCCTTTCATCTTGAATTCAAGCGGACTGCTCACGGTATCTCCCTTATCGGCGGCTGTAGCCGCCACGGCCAACAGAGCGAAAGAACAAAGTGCGATGATCAGTTTCATGCATATCTCCAGGTGGGAAGAACGGGCGGGAAGGTATTATACTGGCACTTGCGATAAAACGGTGACCGAATCGGCTAAACTTGCCTGGATGAATGGTTATATAATATTCAAGGATGAATTCTTGCTAGCTGGAAGGATAAACAATGCCGGCGAATAATACGCTGCTGGAAACAGTTATCCAAAAGAATCGCGATGTGTGCGGTGGCAATGCGTGCATCGGCAACCGGCGGATACCCGTGTGGCAATTAGTCGAATGCCAACGCCTCGGCATGTCGGATGGCGACATCATGGATAGTTTTGAGCCTCCCCTGACCGCGCCCGACATGGAAGCCGCATGGGCTTATTATGCCGCGAATAAACGCGAACTCGATGAAGAGCTACGACTGAACGAAGAAGCCATGGCCGACGAGGACGAGTAAAACCTCCGTGGCGCGAATCTATGGCGACGAAGATTTCGATCACGGTGTTGCAGACGAATTGCGTATGTTGGGGCACGACGTCCTTACCGCTCGCGATGCCGGGCAGGCAGGTCGAAAGATTCCAGATCCTCAAGTGCTCGCATGCGCAATCGCTGACAGTCGAGCGGTCATTACCTTCAATCGCAAAGATTTCAAACGTCTTCATCAACTGTATGCATCCCATTCAGGCATAATCACGTGTACTCGCGATAAGGATAAGCGAGCGCTCGCTCTGCGCATTCATCTAGCAATTGCCCGCCGGACATCGCTTAACAATCAACTCATCCGAATCTACCGGCCCAACCCGTAATGCAGTTCGAAACGTTTCCGCAAGGTGATGGGCGTAACGTCCGAAATTCAACTTTGCAACAGTCAGTGTCCGAAACTGTCGATCGCTTCTATCATTTTCCGAGCCCATTCCAAACTCTCTCAGGAGCATTGAATGACTGCACTGCGAACGATGACCGCTGCCGTTTTGTTGATCGTAATCGGAGTCTTCCCGGCCACGGCGGACGAGAAGCTGACGACTTACAACGTCCAATCGGTGGATGCGAAGAAGAAAACGATCACGATGAAGCCGGCGAAAAAAGGCGCTGAGCCGAAAGTTATCGAAGTGACTGACGACACGAAATATGGCTGGCTGAGAGCGAAAGACATGAAAGCCTCCTTGAGCGATATCAAGCCCAACGACATGATCACTGTCAAGGAAGTTGACGGGAAGGTAACCGAAGTGAACAATTTCCGGGATCCAAAACGCTAATCATTTGCCAGGCTCGGCTCTGGGAATGACGTCTCTATGGCTGCTTCGACTAATCCGCCGGGTAGGGCTCGTACTCCCAGAGCTGGTCAGAGGTGTAAGCCTCTCTCCCAAAAAATGCATTGCAAAAGCTCATCGCTTCAAAATGACTGGCCGCTTCGAACGTTGTAAGGAGTTGTGCGTCGAGTCTTAATCCATACCGCTCGCGTTACCGCGTGGACCTGCAAGGCAGCAGATGTGAATGGGAACCCCGTCAACGACTTCTTTCCAGATTTCATGAACAAGCTTAGGCGACTCCCCTTTCTTTTCAAACCTGCCCCTTCCGACGGGGAGAAAGAAAACAAAGGCGAAAAGTACGACGGACGCACTCAGTTCAACAAACCAAATGAAAAAGAGCCGGAGTGTTCCAGAATCATTTCCGCCATTTATCGATTCCAAGGGCAAAAACATTTCGGCCGCGCTCAAACCGAAGCCTAATGCCGCGACTGTTTCGACCCACTTTGAGGCCTTGGCGTTCCAGTTTCCAAGGAATGCGGACGAGAAATTCAGTACATGCGGCAACATCAGGAGCAGTTGCCAGGCGATGCGTCCCCCATCTCCCTCTTGCCGGACGCATCGGCAGATTGAAAGGTCTGTCGCGAATAGGCCAAGAAGGCTGAAGACAATGGCTCGTGTGGTAGTCGGCCGCAAGTTTGATTTCCTCTGTTATTTCCGCTGCATCCGCAATTGCTTCTTCAACCACTTGGCCTCCTCCTCATCTAATTTTGCTTGATCGGCCCGACGGTAATTGATGCTGCGGGCATAGCGGGAAAGTTCGTAAATCGCTTGCACCATGGGCTGCAGTTCGAGATGTAAATCGGAATCGGGTGGAGCGAGCGGCACCGGGATGGTCGGCAATCTTTTGAGGGAATAGGCCGGCCAAACACGGCAAAGGCCCTCGTCGCCGCCGCGCGATACCAGCAGAGTGTATGGACTGCTCGGCCACGGTTCGAGCATGGCCATCCGCGTGCCTTCGCGCAGCAAATCGATCTCGATCAGGTTCACCTTAGCCAACATCAGGCTTTGTCGTTTCCGGCGGTAGATTCGCCATCCCTTTGCGCCTTTGCGCTTATTGGCGGCCGAAAGAACTTCGATGCAGGTGACCAACCGACGTCCCGGTTGCGTGTCCCAAATCTCAACGAACGATTCGCGCACGCTTTCTTCGATAAAGGCATGCATCAACGTAGAGTCCGCGGCCAGTCCGGGGTTACTTTCAACCACGGCCGTACGCGCTTGTCCGCGAGGTGCTGGATTGCGATTTCGTTTTGAAATGGTCACAACTGGCCTGAACCACTTGAGAGCCTTGTCATCTGTTTGAATGAATTCAACGTATTCGCGCTCTTCCGCACGAACCAGATAACGCTCAGTAGCTGCACGCGCCAGTTGATTCTTAATCTCCGAAATAAGGCTCTGGTGAAAGTCGCCCCATAGCCCGCACGATTCGATAAAGGGGTCCATCCCGGGAAATGGAGATTGCATGAATAAAACCCTGGTCGACGGATGCCAAGCTTTTGTGTCGGGGGGTCAATCGATTCTGGCAATTCTGGCGAGCGGCGCGGCGTAAGCCCGCCGTAAATTCGGAACCACGGAGGGCTTACGCCGCGCCGCTCGCCAGAATCCTTGACTCTACCCTTTGTGTCGGAAGCTCCGCACCGAGACCAGTCGCGTACTGGGTGGCTCTTTAACACCTATCGGAACGGCGTTTGCAGACTCTTAGGCACATCTTAGCCATTATATTCTGAGAGGAGCACCGCGATGGACAGTGCAACGATAACAGAGAATCATGATGAGACGGGCGAACGATCGGGCGAGATCGGCACATTAGCTCGAATTCTCGGTGTATTCAGCCTCGGCCTTGGTTTGACCGAACTCGGTTCACCAAGACAATTGGCGCGATTAATCGGCGCTCGCGAACACTCATCGCTGTTACGCGCATATGGCGCTCGCGAAATCGCGAGCGGCGTTGGTATCTTGGGAAGTCAAAATCCGACAGCTTGGCTTTGGAGTCGCGTGATTGGCGACTGTCTCGACTTGGCGACGGTCGCTGCATTTTATGCCGAGGCCGATGAAGAAGGCCGAAAACGGATGGTCCCCGCTATTGCCGCGTTGGTGGGAGTCGGAGCTCTCGACCTCGCTTGCGCCAGTGCCCACAGTTAGGCTTGAGGATGGTCGAATGTAGCGGGGCGTGCCGCTCGCGTTAGGCGATCGCGGACGGCGAACCATTCGTCAGTCGAAGGCGGAAGCCAGGCGATAATCTTGTCCAAAGCAAGTTGCGCATCGTCTAGGCGATGCATGGCCGAATATAAGCCGGACGCAAACCCGGCGGGATCATTTGGCAGAATGATTTCACTGATGGCTTGTAAGTTTGCAATGTACAGCGGTGTAATCACGCCGACGCGAAAACCTATTGATTCCAGTTCTTTTACTCTGCTTTTGATTTGCTCCGCTTCCTCGATGCATTCCAATTCAACTCCAGGCGCATAGTGTCGAGCGAGCATTCCCGGAGCCGGCAACGGTTCAATGCCTGCCGGCTCTTCAGCTCGCCGCAGATCAATCGGCCCAATCACGTGCATCAGTTCGTTAAGTGAAATTGGTCCCGGTCGAAGAATGCGCGGGATTGTCCCACTCAGATCGATCACCGTTGATTCGATGCCCGCTGCCGTCGGGCCGCCATCAATGACTAGGTCGATCCGATGATTCAATCCATTCAGAACGTGCTGGGCGCATGTTGGCGAAATGGTGGAACTGCGGTTGGCGCTGCGCCGCGATGGGGACGCCCGCTGCAATGATCAGCGCCCGAGCAATGGGATGACTGGGGCAGCGGATCGCCACTGTGCCTCCGCCGCCGGTGACCACATCGGGAACAGCATTCGAACGCGGCAGCACCAACGCGAGCGGTCCGGGCCAAAAGTGTTGGGCGAGTTGCTCGGCCAATCCTGTCCAATTGTTTACGAGAGGAAGCGCATCCTTTGCGTCAGCAACATGGACGATCACCGGGTTGTGCGAGGGCCTCCCCTTCGCAGCAAAAATGGACGCGACGGCGACGGCATCAAGGGCATTGGCGCCGAGCCCGTAAACGGTCTCCGTCGGGAATGCCACGAGGCCGCCCGCGCCAATAGCTCGCCCGCGCGCCTGAGGATGGCCATGTCGGGCTTTGCAGGATCCACTTTCCAAACTTGGGTTGATTGAGAGTTCATTCAGAATTCGCCTGGAGCGCCCGTGATCCGATTGCTTTGAACGAGATCAATACCTTCGTCGCTTATGAAAAATCCCGATTCGCCCGTCTTATTGATTCCGTTCGATGGCTAAAACTGGTACAACAAAAATTCTGAGTTTGCTCTCCCCCGTCGCGGTGAACCGGAAGTTGGTGATGGCGGGCGATGCAACCGCGACAGGATCTTGTTCATGGCCACCCACGAATCGCCGGCGCTTCCCCCCATTCCGGGCGAACAACGCCGTATTGCCGCCGAACGCTTTGAACGCGCCAATCAGGTCGTCGGCACAGGCAATTTCGATTACGGCATCCAGTTACTGCTTACTTGTTGCAAGCTCGATCCCTCGAACATGCTCTTTCGCCAAACGCTTCGGCGCACGCAAAAGGCCAAATTCAACAATAATCTACGCGGCAGCCGGTTGGCGGTTCTCACTACTATGCGCACGCGCGCCCGGCTGAAGAAAGCGAAACGGAATCGGGAATATCTCAAGGTTCTTGAATACGGCGAAGTCATTCTTTCACGGAATCCTTGGGAAGCCGCCACACAGATGGATATGGCCGAGGCCGCGGATGGGCTTGGCCTCGTCGATATGGCCATCTTCATGCTCGATCAAGCCCGGCAGAAGTTTCCAAAAGACGCAACGCTCAATCGCGCCCTGGCGCGTCTGTTCGAGAAGCGCGGCAATTTCTCCCACGCGATCGCCCTCTGGCAACAGGTGAAAGAAGCGGCGCCGCACGACGTCGAGGCTGCCCATAAAGCGAAAGACCTGGCCGCCAGCGAAACCATCAAACGCGGCAATTACGAGCAATCGAGCTCCGGCGAGCGAACTGCCCTGGGCGCATCGATGTCGACGCCCAAGCAGGGCGAACCCGTCGATCGCGGCACGCGCGAAGCGGCTTCCTTAGTGGCACGCGTCGAAGCTAACCCTACCGACGCGAACCTCTATGTGCAATTAGCGAGCGTCTACCGCAAGCACAATCAGCTCGACCGGGCCCGCGCTGCACTCGAAAAGGGGCTTGGCCCCACGGCCTCCGCGTTCGCCATTCAGATCGAAATCATGGAGATGGATCTGGAGCCGTTTCGCCGCGATCTAACGATCGCCGAAGATAAGATTCGGCAAGCGTCGTCGCCGCGCAGCGACGATGATGAAGGACCGTCCAAGGATGAACTTCGCAAGCATCGGCTCAAGATCCAGAAGGAGATCAACTCACGCGAAATAGAGCTTTTCCGCTTGCGTGCCGACCGCTTTCCGCAGGATCTGAGCCATCGGTTGGAGCTCGGCCATCGCTTGCTGAAAGCCGATCGACTCGACGAGGCGATCATTGAATTGCAGATGGCAAAGAAAGAAGTGAAGCATCAGGGTCGCGCGTCGATGTATCTCGGGTTCTGCTTCAAACGTCGAAATAACTGGCGCCTTGCCCTTCGCAACTTCGAAGATGCTTTAACCCAAATTCCCCTAACCGACGAAGCGAACCGTAAGGAAATCCTCTTCCAGTTAGCCTTAGGCCATGCGGAAACGAACGACTTTGCCAAAGCGATCGATTTGGGCCATGACCTGGCCAATCTCGATTACGCCTACAAAAACATCGGCAAGTTGATCGACGACTGGCAGGACAAACTGCAACAAGCGTGACCACTTCGAGAATTGCGGAACGCGGAATTCGGAATTCGGAATGAAAACCAAAGATAGGCCAATACATTTTCTAGCATTGCGAAAAGAGGCGTTCGATGGCCGAGGTCTACGTGAGTACCGATATCGAGGCGGACGGCCCGATACCCGGACCTCATTCAATGCTCAGCTTTGCTTCTGCTGCGTACCTTTTTGATAAGACGCTTGTCGGCACTTACGAGGCCAACTTGCTGCTATTGCCCGGCGCCAAGGGTGATCCAAAGACGATGGACTGGTGGCGCACCCAGCCTGAGGCATGGACCGCTTGCCGGTTGGATACTCGTGAACCAGCCGAGGTGATGCCGGAGTATGTGAAGTGGCTGAGGTCGCTGCCGGGCAAGCCAGTGTTTGTTGCTTATCCGGCAGCTTACGATTTCATGTTCGTCTATTGGTATCTGATGCAGTTCGCAGGCGAGAGCCCGTTCTCGCACTCAGCTCTCGATATCAAGAGCTACGCAATGGCTTTGCTGGCCATTGAATTTCGTCAATCGGTCAAGCGAAACATGCCGGCTGCCTGGTTCGACGAAATGCCTCATACGCATGTTGCGCTGGATGACGCCAAGGGTCAGGGGGCGCTATTCTGCAATATGTTGGCCGCCCGTACTGCGATGGGAAAAGAGGTCAAAATCTGACACACGGTGCAAAACACAGCCTGCTTCATTTGCAATAAGATCGATTAAAGACAATCATCCGTTCGCCGAGGCCATCAATATGAAATATAAAGTTGCACTTTACCACAGCGATGAGGGCGTAAGCGCCTCCGTGCCGGCCCTCCCCGGCTGCTGGTCTGAGGGAGACACTGAAGCGGAGGCACTCGCAAACATCCGAGACGCCATTCAAGAATACCGGGCTACGCTCAAACTTACTCCGTCGCTGGCGCCTCCGGCTAACATCACGGCTCGTCTGCCTGCTTCGCTGCCACCACGGTTTTAGGAGCATCGAGATCGGAGACATCGAGGCGCCCCTCGGCGTGTAGTTGGCGAAACGCGTCGAGCGTCTGCCGGATGCCCTCTTCGAGCGACGTGAGAGGCATTGGCCCGAGATCCCTTTGCAAGGCCGCGTCATCCAAATCATAGGCGATGGCCAATTGGCGATCGCCGAAGGTGACAAGATCCGCCGCAGCGGGCTCAACGGCGACGAACGCTCGATGAAAAGTTGCTAGATCGACGACATGCCCGCGCAGGTTATACGACTTGGCGCCCTGGTAAGGTTGTTGTAAGCAGCGGACAAAGATTTTCGCCACATCATCGACGAATTGCAAATCTTGAAAACCGCCGTAGCTGATGTGGTAAGGCCGGTTGATTGAGACTGCTTTGATGGCCTTGGTCGGTTCACTGGTCATGCCGAGATCCCGGCCGACGCCAAACACGGTCCAAGGGCGAGCAACCCGATGCTCGACACGCCGAAATCCTGGAAGTAAATGGCCGCGTTCCCTTCGTTGCACCCTTTGAAATAGCCGTAATGCGTGCTCGGCATCAATTTGACATCGTCGGCCAGCCTGCCTGGCGGGTATTTTTCGGGTGAACCAAAGACGGCCGACGAGCTTGCGTAAACGAGACGCTTGATCTGATCGCCGGCAAGCCGCACGGCCTCCAAAACCGCTAAAGAGCCAATGACATTTACGTGCGCCCTAAGATCGGATTGGCTCGGCAAGTCGGCACCTGCAATCCGGCCAAATGAATAATATGGCTGATCCGATGTTCAGAGATGGCCCGCTGCACGGCCGGCAAGTCGGTGACATCGCCGGGAACGAAAACTACCTGCCGGACGATGCTTTCAGGCATGATCAACCGGAGACGGCGTGCGTCTTCTTTAAGATCGTACACCCAGACTTCATGTCCCTCTGCAAGCAGGTTCTTGATTATCCAGGCGCCGATGAAACCGTAACCGCCCGTGATGAGTACGCGCACGAACATCCCCTTGATGGCTAATAAGAAAAGAATCGTGAAGAACGTTCTATTCAAAGGGATTGCGAGGGAGAATCATCGGGCGATGAAACATTCTTTGGCACGATCCCAACGGACGTTGATTTTGAGCAAGTCGTCCAGAAGATCGGGCAGGTAGTCGATAGCGCGATCGACATCATCTTCAGCGGGGAACTCGAACGCGATCTCTCCTTTAGACTTGTGGTTCAAAACGAGCACCGCAGCACCATGGCTGCGCAGAAGAGTCCGCCGAGCAGGATCGATAGATGCGGCAGTGATTTTATCGATCGAATAATGAAAACTGTTCCGATCGCTTTCAGTCAGTTCATCGACTGATAAGTCGTTCAAATCGAGCACTCGATTACGAATTTTCTTATCGAACTCGGCCAAAGAATCTGCCTCGATCGCCTCTTCCATATCAGTTACGTCTTTGCCGGAAGCAGCGGTCACGAATACCAGTTCATCAGCCTGGACGAATACGCGAAAAAGACGGGCTTCGCTAAAGAACCCCGATTGCCGCAAATGAAAATAACGGCGAGCCGACTTCTTTTTCGGCTGTTTCTTCTCGGCCTTCTGAGTTGGCGTCGGGTCGTCGAAATTTTGCAAGCCAAGAAAATCGGCGGACGAATCGTGATCGACGCGCTTTTTGGGCTCAGGCCGTCTGTCCGATTGTTTTACGGAGGAAGCAACGGCGTCACCGTCGAAGACGAAAGGCGACGGAGATGGACTTGGCGTGTCGTCGAATGCAAACTTGGTTTCAGGTGTAGACGGCTTTACGCGAGGCTTTTTCTCCTCAACGGGTTTGACGCGCCGTTCGCTGCCGACTTTCTTTTTCGGAGGCGTCGACGAGTCATCATCCAAGTCAAAATCAAATGCTGATGCATCGTCAGGGATGGACGCAGTTTCCATCAGCGCATTCTTCTTTTTCGCCGGTTGAAGAGGGGCCTGTTTGCCCGCGAGATCGTTGGAAAAGTCGAAACTCGAGGGAGCATCAAGCTCAATCTCCACATCGCAATCGGCGACCGGAACTTCTTCAGCACGGAAAATCTGTTGGCAGCCAGGACAGCGCACGCGCCGGCCAAGAAGTTCCTGTTTGATTCGGCAGGAACGATCGCATTGAGGACAAAAAATCTGAACACTCATCTGTTGATCCCGAACGGGAAACGATGAAAACTTCTAAATCAGAGGGGGATTGGCACAGCTGCAATTGTAATCGGTTTTTCAGCAGGAATCCATGAGAGGCGCCAAATTTTTGCAAGTAAGGTGCATCAACGCTGAGCCGTCGAGACCTTTGCATACAAAAACTATCTCGGCACTGAAAAAAATGAGCACCGGAGCATTCGCGATGGCTAACTCACTAATCCATTAGCGAAGGATTGAGCACGGCAACTAAACCGGTAATGCGATCATTTTGAAGTAGGCATTTACTATGTCGTCGCAGCATTTCACCTATCTCAACGGCCGTTTTCTCCCTGCCGAAACAGCAGCGCTGCCCTTGGACGATATCGGTTTTCTTTGGGGAGCGACGGCCACGGAGCGTTTGCGCACCTTCAACGGCAAGCTCTTTCGGCTGGACGATCACCTTCGCCGGTTTCGCCACAGTTGCAATGCCGCCATGATTCCCCAACCTCGTAACGATGCCGAGCTGACCGCAATTGCAAATGAACTGCTGGATAAAAATCGAACGGCATTGTCCGAAGTGAGCGAGTTCTCAATTTCACTGTTCGCTACGCCGGGACGAGTTAGCGAGCCAACGCTTGGGCTGCAAGCGACGCCGCTCGCTTTTGAAACGTACGCCCCGCTATTTCGTGAAGGGGCTCGGCTCCAAGTAGTCGAGTTGTCTGGTGGCTGTTCGCTGGGCGTCCACACGGCGATCAAACATCGCAGCCGTTTGCCCTGGTGGATTGCAACTCAGAGGGTAAGCGCCGGGCATTCGCCTTTGTTTGCTTCCGAAACTCCTGATTGCTTTGTCCGCGAGACGCCGATTGCCAATTTCATCGCAGTGATCGATGGGAAAATCGTTTCCCCACCACGAGCGTCCATTCTGAATGGCGTCAGCTTGTGCGTTGTCGAAGAACTCTGCTCCGCTCTGAAGATCCCATTCACCGAGCGAGAATTGCCATTAGCGGAAATCTTCTCCTTCGCAACTGAATGCCTGTTGACGAGCACCAACTTTTGTCTGGCGCCCGTCTACGCCATTGTTGAAAATTCACCGGGCGCGAAAGCTTGGTTCCGTCCTGCCGAATCGTCATCACCAATGTTCAATCGTCTGCTGCAAGCCTGGAATGAAATGGTTGGCTTGGATATTGACGAACAGTTTCTGCACCAGCGACAACGCCAGTCGCTGCCCTGACTGCGCCTCGTTTGACGCTCCGCTTCGAGCGAGGGATAACGATTGAAGACGTTTGACGCGGAGCCGTAGCGAGCGAAACGATTTTGTTCCAATTTCGCATTTTCCATTGTGAGCGCCCCTAAGCTGGTCTATCCGCTGCGCCGAGCCAAGGAGCCGTCAGCTTATGCGGTGCGGCTTGCCGTAAACGGTGCGCGATGCGGCTGATTCGTAGCCTATTCTCTGTGGGACTTGTGCGAACGGGCAGTCGCTTCTGGAAATATTTCCAGAAGCGTAAGCCCAAGAAAATCGTGGAAAAACGCGCGACAATAGAACGAAGCTCTGTTAGCCGTGACGCGAAGGCGTTGCGCAGCGGAGCGTTTTCGACAGCGAACGCTCCGCTACGCAAAGCGTTCGCGTCGCGGCTAACGGTTGTCCATTGGTGAAATCGTGCTGTATATGATTCAAAGCAATGGTTCGCCAAAATCGGTTTCCCGCTAGCCGTTTAGGGAAGATTGACCTTGAACATACAGGCCGGCTATACTGGAATGGAACTTGCACCATCTTGATCGGCCGACAAGGTGGAATGATTTCGGTCCGCGTTCAGTCAGTTCAACCACCGGTGAGTGGGAACATGCCAACGCCGCTGGCGCCAGAACCTTCTGAACGTCCTTCATCGTCACCAAAGGCGCCAACGCCGTCGGAGCATGGACTTACGCCTCCCGCCGATAATTCGTCGCCGCCCACAGTGATCCGCTCACTGCCATCGGCGGAATCGGATGAAAGCAAGCCCACGATCATCTCTTCAGCCCGAAAGCCTTTGACGCCTGATCTTCAACATGCCGCGAGTCTGATTGGTCGGCAATTAGCGCATTTCAAGCTGCTCGAATCCGTTGGCGTGGGCGGAATGGCGGCCGTAATCAAAGCAGAGGATTTGGACCTGGGGCGGACTGTCGCTCTGAAAATTCTGCCGCCGGATATGGCGACCGATCCGGAAAACATCAGTCGGTTCAAGCAAGAAGGACGAGCGGCGGCCCGACTCGATCACGAGAATATCGCCCGCGTTTACTATTGCGGCGAAGACCAGGGACTTCACTTCATCTCGTTCGAGTTTGTGGAAGGAGATAATCTCCGTATCTGCATGGAGAAGTTCGGCGGGATTCTTCCCCTTGCCCAAAGTCTGCATTATCTGATCCAAGTAACGGCCGGACTTTCCCATGCCGCATCGCGTTCCGTCGTGCATCGAGACATCAAGCCATCCAACATCGTAATCACGCCCGAAGGAAAGGCGAAGATTGTCGATATGGGATTGGCCCGCAATCTCGATGCCCGCACGTCAAACGGGCAGCTTACGCAATCGGGAGTCACCCTCGGAACGTTCGATTACATCAGCCCGGAACAAGCATTAGAGCCGCGCACGGCAGATTGCCGCAGCGATATCTACTCGCTCGGTTGCACGTTTTATCATGTGATGGCCGGCCGCCCGCCAGTGCCCGACGGGACGGCGGCGAAAAAGCTCCACTGCCACCAGCACGTTCCCCCGCTTGACCCGCGCGAGCTTAACCCCGATCTTCCAGATGAATTGGCTGCGATCCTCAGCAAGATGATGGCCAAAGATCTTACGCAGCGCTATCAACACCCCGATCATTTGATGCAACACTTATTGGCCGTGGCTGAGCGGCTTAATCTGCCGATCGGTCATTACCCGAAGAATGAGAACGGGCATCTCTATACGGATCGGCCGATGCCGGTCCCGCCAACCATCCCGAGCTCATGGATAGCCGTCGCGGTCGTGGTTTTGATCGTAGGTCTCTATGCCATTACCGGCGGCTGGAACAGCAGCGTTCAACCGCTCGATTCAACGCCCTTCTGGCTGACCGATAAGCCCACCAGTGAAAATATTTCGCCGCCCGAGGCAAAGACGGCAGTTCCTTCGACCGATGGCGAAGCGACAGTTCGAACGCATGGGCCGCAAGAAGCTCAAAGCACGGGTGAACTTGTTTCTCTGCTGCGTCAAGGCGCCTCGCAGATCAAGCTTCGGCCTGGAAAGGTTTACGATTTGACCCGTCTGCCCCGCGATGGCACGGAATTGCCCAACGCGGTTTTCGAAGGGAGCGAGCTGACACTTGAGTGCGAACGCG
The DNA here is from genome assembly GCA_963718635.1 of uncultured Planctomycetota bacterium. Taxonomy (GTDB): domain Bacteria; phylum Planctomycetota; class Planctomycetia; order Gemmatales; family Gemmataceae; genus JAIOQJ01. Next base: position 3,619,823 of record OY970367.1, read on the forward strand.
TGATTGACCCGCCAACTGTCCGGCTGCTTGCTTGCCCGCCCAGTGGCCGCAAGCCCAGGCTTGGCTCCCTCACGATTCGAGGGCCGCTGGATGGCTCGGCAGCGAAGGTTCGTTTGAACGGAATTCGTTTTGAAGTCGTCGCCAACGAAGCGGATGCCGGTCAAGTCGGCATCGAGTTCATCAACGTGGAACAACTCGATGTCGAGCAATGCGCCTTCGTTCCGACTTCCCGCAAGGGAAAATTTGACGAAGGACCAGCCGCATTAGCCATCCAACAGCTCGCCACTAAAGAAAATACTCCCGAAGCTCGTTTTGACCGCTGCTGGTTTGCACCCGGCTATACCGGCATTAAGCTATTTAGCGGGGAAGCTGGTCAATCGCTGCGTGCGACCGAATGCGCTTTCGGGCCGATGCGTTCGGCGGTTGAAGTTCAGGCAGCCGCAAGCGCGAACGAGAATCGGCGCGTGGCCGACCTCCACTTCGAAAGCTGCTCCGTCCTCATGGCCGGCGGTTCGGTGGTTGAAATTGGCCACAATGTTCCATGCCGGGTCACGGCCGGGTGGTGTCTGTTCTCGAATCCGGAATCACCTGATCCAGAAAGCCCTAACTGCTATCTCGTGCGGCAAATAGGAACGCTCGCTTCCGAAACCCAATGGGAAGGAGCAAAATCGAGCGATGCCTCTGGGGTTGAAATGCCCAACGGATACGACAAAGTGCTTGCTTACGCGAACGGCAAAAGCACGTTCTCGTACGAGGACTGCAAGCGGCTGCAAATTCCGATTGAAGATGCGCACGCTCGACAGTTGTCGAAGCACCCTTGGGCCGAGGAAAGACCGATCAAGCGATTAAGCGATTATCCGCGGCAAGTAAAGCAAGCGCTGGCGCTTGACTTGAAACAGGAGATCCTACGGCTGGCGCCAGACAAAAATCGAAACCTACTCGGAACGAAGCATCTTCCGGGCGCCCGGCTGTATGATTTGTTTCCACTCGAATCGCCGGCGCCGGAAATTCGCGTCGCCGCCAACATTAAAATCTGGCAGCCCGAATTGTCAACGGATGTAACAGCGGCGCCGAATGTATATCGAAGTTTAGTCAAAGCGATCGACGATTTGAAGAAAGGCGATGTGCTGCTAATTCGCCACGATGGGCCATTGGAAATAAGCCCCGTCGAATTTCGCAAAGGCGACACCGATATCACCATCAGGCCCGATGAAGATTGCCAGCCGGTGCTGATCGCCAAAGCGCCTACGCTGAAGAAAGACGCTGCACTGTTCAAACTTTACGGCGGCCAACTCGTACTCGAAAACCTGCAGTTTCGCTTGAAAGCAGATCGCGCACCGGCGATCGTGTCACTCCCCGGCGGCGGCCAATGCACCATTAAGGGTTGCATTGCTACGTTGGAAGAAGGCGACGAGCTAGCCGTTGTTGCTTTGGCCGACCCGAGAGGCGAAATGATGATGGGAGGGGGCGCTCCCGAGAAATGGCCCACGCCGCGAATTTCGTTCGAGAACACATTTGTGCGAGGCAGCGGCCGGTTGCTTTCCGTACTGGCGAGCCGGCCCTTCGAACTGAAAATGAAAGGCTGTCTGGTTGTGCTCGATGGCTCCCTTGCAGTAGTCGAACCGTCAAATGCGGAGCATATCGAAAACTTGCAGTGCGAGATCACGCTGGACCGAGTAACGACTTTCCTGACCAAAAGTCTCTTGAGCGAGCGAGGGATCGAGAAGCGCTCGGAGTCCAAGGCGCTGGGCCTAACGCCCGTTCAAATTCAAGCGACACGATCCCTTTTCGTTCCGGCTTCGGAACAGGCGACACTGATCAATTTTGAGCGCCTTGATAGTATCGAACAGGCCGAGAGCATGTTGCAATGGAAGAACGCCCAATTCAACATTTACGGCTTCAAAGCCGACCAGAACATGCTGACGGTTTCCCTGGAAGATACGGATCCGCCAACACGCCCCGAGCGAACGCCTATAAATGTCTGCCTCGCGAAATGGCACGAGAGGGAAGCCTCTTCGGGAGAGGTAAATTTCGCCGTCATCCCTGCATCCAAACGGTTCGATGGCTCGAAGCCGAGCGATTTTGAAATCAAGTCAATTGCGCCTGCTTTGAAGGGCGCCGACTTTCGTGATTTTGGCGCCCCGGTCGAGTTGCTTCGTAAAGTTTCGATCGAAGACTAAATTAAGAAATGTAATATGGGCGATTAAACAGCGTAAATCTTTTTAGCGCAAAAATACCGAGTTTTGGACGGGAACCTCGCCAGTCTTGTTACTTTTTCTTCGGCTTTGCGGCAATCGCTTTCTTCTTTTCGGTAGGGCCTTCCGTGTCCGTTTGTGGTTCGACTTTGGCTTCCTTCTCCTTCGGTTTGCCGAAAATAGCGTCGTAACCTTCGGCAAAATTCTTCGTCTCAGCCAACCCGATTCGAATGATGCTCATATGGTGTGCTCCTTCAGAATAGTAGACGGGCGAAAAGACAGATTGAAGTATTTTAGCTAAAAGGAGGTGATTTGGGCAGATAAGCGATGTGGTTGCCGTCACGCCGCCAGGGCGCCGGGCATTGAAGGAGAATGTGAAACACTGCGAATGTATTCATCAATGATCTGCTCGGCCGGCCCGATCCGCACGATTTGGCCGTGGTCCATCCAAGCCACTTTGGAGCAGAGCGAAGGAAGGGTTCCGAGGTCGTGCGATATCAGGACCATGAGCCGCGCTTGCGACATCAATTCGTGCATGCGATCCTTTGCTTTGCGCTGAAAGGAGAGATCGCCGGCCGCCAGCACTTCATCGATCAACAGAATTTCCGGTTGGATCGTCGAAGCGATCGAGAACGCAAGGCGGATCATCATGCCAGCCGAATAATAGCGTACCGGCATGTCGAGAAAGTGGCCGAGTTCGCTGAATTCAGCGATCGACAACAGTTTCGACTTGATGGTGCGCGGCGTCTCTCCCTGAAGATAGCCGCGATAGCGGATATTGTCCCAGCCGCTGGCGTCGCACTCGAAGCCGAGCGCGATATCGAACAAAGAGCCGATTGATCCTTGAACCTCGCGAAAGCCCGAGGTGGGAGGATAGACGCCAGCGATCAGCTTCAGCAAGGTGCTCTTACCGGCGCCGTTGTGGCCGATGATGCCGAGCCGCTCGCCGTCATTCAATTCGAACGAGACATTGCGCAACGCATTGACTTCGATCAGCGGATTGACGGATTGACGATAAAGCCGGCGGACCAGATATTCCTTTAAGGTAATCCGCCGCGCTGGCGCACGCGGAACTGCAAGCTGATGTCGTCTAAAAAAATCTTGGCCATGGCTACCCTGTCTTTGAGAAAGGCACTATGCACGAATGTCTATCCATCTTCATGAGCCGTTAGAGATGGAAGATCAGTTTTTTCTCCAAGCTGGCGATCGCGCCGAGCGCCATGCCGCCAAACATGGCCACGATGATCATTCCCTTTTCGAATACCCAGACGGTGGGTAGTTCACCCGTTAATAGTGGTGAGCGTATCAACTCAAAAAAGGTGTATGCCGGATTCAGCTGCAACAGCAAATGCAGACCACGATCGTCGAGCATTTGCGGCTTGAACATGATGGGCGTGAGGAAGAAAAATACCTGAAACAGCACTTCCAGCAGTTGCTGGGAGTCCTGGAAATAAACGGTGGCAAAGCTGGCGAGCACGGAGATTGCCCAGCAAAAAGCCAGCAACAGCAGAACCGAAGGAATGAGCACCCAGGCAATCTGGAAAAAGGGCACTCTCTGATGCGGCATTAGAACGAATATTGCCAGAATGACCACCGATAAACCGATCAGGAAATGGACGCAGGCGCCCAATACAGTGCGCAGCGTATAGATGGCCAGTGGCAAGGGACATTGCCGAATATAGGCTTCATTGCGAAAGAAGGTCTGACAGCCAGTTAAAGCCGACGTGCGAATGAAATCGAAAAGTGTCAGCCCGGCAAGAAAATACGGACCGTGAGTCCGCCAGTCTGCCGAAGGGAGCCACGCACCGAAGACGACGCAGAAAACGATCGTCATCATTACCGGATTCATCAGCGACCAGCCGACGCCGAGCACCGAGCGCCGATAGCGTGTGCGCAAGTCCATCACGACGAGCGAAAGCCAGAAATGGCGATAGTTCCAGACTGTTCCCAGCTGTCCGAGCATTGCGTCCTCACTGCTCCCTGGCATCCTGCCGCGACGGCCAACACACGGGGAGACATTACTCCATATATCCGAATTGTTCCAGCCGAGTTAGACGGCGCCCTTCGCGCCAGGCGCAGCCGGGCTCCGTTCCCAAATAGTCGTCTAATCTAAACGCGCAACTTGATGGAAAACGCCGCAGTCATCGAAATCCAGCGCAGATTGCCCAGAACGGCGCCGCCCACTGCTTTATGAAAGGAACTTGCCAATGCAGGGGCATGCAGGCAGTCTAATGCTCGGCGAACAACACGACGCCGTAATAAGTTTCAGCAGGATCGTGCCTCTTCAGGCAGCTTTTGCCAGCAGGTCGGTTATCATGGGCAAGCCTTCCTCAAGGCCTCTTCTGTTCGAAAAGATCGCTGGTATGGCACCAGTAGTCGCCGCCTAATCTAGCGACGGTTTGAAGTTTATGAGGATCAATTCGTCGTTCGGCGTCGAGCAACGCATCGTCGATGTGAATCATGACCACTTCTCCGATAACCAGGTTGGCGGAGATAGGCCCCGTGCCGACGGGAATGATTTGAAGCAGGCGACATTCAAAATGCGTCGGTGACTCGGCAACACGCGGCGGCTTAACAAAAACAGAAGGTACTACGTGCAACCCGGTCAGGTCGATCTCACTTTCATCGGGCGGGATTTCCCTCGAACTTTGATTCACCTTCTCTGCCAGTGCCGCCGTCGCCGTATTGATGACGAATTCGCGGGTCGCTTCGATATTGCGCAGAGTGTCCTTTTTAGAGCCATCCCTTCTAAGAGTCGGAGAAAAAACGACGACCGGCGGGTTGGCGCCAAATGCATTATAAAAACTGAAGGGCGCGAGGTTGACGCGACCCTGAAGGTCGGCAGTCGTCACCCAAGCGATAGGCCTGGGCGTGACGATGCCTACGAGCGCTTGATAAACCTCGACTACGCTGGACTTCGCAACATCAATTTGCACGCTTATTCCATCCAACTGTAGGGATAGGCCGGGTCATCCAAGTCTAGGGCTTGCTGGGTCACCCCAAGCGGCCGAAACGTATCAACCATTACCGCGAGTTCATCTGTCCATTTCAAATCCCGGCTGGCGACGATGGTTCCAGGGTGTGGCCCATGCGGGATGCCACGAGGGTGAAGTGTGAAAGACCCTTCCTCCACGCCACGCCGACTGCCGAAATGGCCGCGAACATAATAGAGCACTTCGTCGGATTCGACATTCGAATGGGCGTAAGGCACCTTGATCGCGTCGGGATGGGTGTCGAGCATGCGCGGCGCAAATGTGCAGACGACAAAGCCATCGGCTTGAAAGGTCTGGTGAACCGGCGGCGGTTGATGCACTGTCCCCGTGATCGGCTCAAAGTCGTCGGCATTGAACGTGTAAGGATAGACCATGCCATCCCAACCAACGACATCAAAGGGATGGTGCGCCAAGACATAGCGCGATAAGCGGTTGCCGTCTTTCACGAGAACGGTCGTTTCTTCATCGTGGTCGAACAGCAGCATCTCATTGGGGCCGTGAAGATCGCGTTCCGAGAAAGGCGCTCCCATACGTATTTGGCCGTCGGGATTGAGATAGCGCGGCGGAAAATTGACAGCGCCTGGAGATTCGATGACGAGCATTTCGGGAGGTTCGCTGTCGTCGAAATCGAGGCGATAAGTCACCGTCTTGGGGATCACAATGTAATCGAAAGGGCGAAAGGGCAACATACCGAACATAGTTTCAAGGTTGCCTTGGCCGCGATGAATGAAAATGATTTCATCGGCGGCGGCATTGCGGAAAAGTTCGTTTTGAGTGAGAGCAGGCCGGCAGCGCGATAGCGAAACATCGGCATTCGCTAGCAGCGGCACCCGGCCGAAAATCGGATCGCCTTGTCGGGGCAACTCCGTCGATTTCAAGTGGAAATGCCGCAACACATCTTGAGGCGCCATCTCGAGGTTCATCGTCCCGGCCGGCTCAATCTTTTTCACTCGGGTCGGCGGTCGAAGGTGGTAGACGATACTGTACGCCCGGCTAAAGCCCTGCGTTGTAACGACTTCTTCGTAGAAGATCCCTTCGCCGTTGAAACTCATGCTCGTGCGATGAGCGATGTGATGCTTCACCGGTATTGAGCCGAGTTGGCGGTAGTAAGGCATAATGAAGAGCTCTAAGTTGTTCAGCGCCTGGGCGAAACGGCACAAGCGGCGTGGCCGAGAACGCGAGGTCCTTCTTTTAACAAAGAGGGCGTCGGGGTCCAACCCCCTCCGAGCCTTTTCGAAAGCAACTCATCGGGGCTCGGTTTGTGATCCCAAACGGCGACCGCCGTTAGCTCGCCAAATCACGTCATACCAAGAACGAGCCATTCGTCTGTTCCGGGCAGGGGCAAAAGTAGATCATGGCAATATTCGTCCTGAGTTACCATGTCGAGTAATGCTAACGGATATTGGTCGGCTGCCAGCCAGCTAAGGACATGTTCGAGAGTCGCAAACGTCTGAAGTTTGGCCGCTAATAGTGGATGGCTGGCGGCTAAGACCGGAAGATGATCGGCATACTCCATAGCTCTGTTTCATCTCCGTTGGACTACGCGATTGATGAGATGTCCTATCCGCTCGACTGTTAATTCTACCATATCGCCCGGCTTCAACCAACCGCCCACTTTTTCCGGCGTTAATTCAAGAATGCAGCCGGTGCCTACGGTACCCGAGCCGAGTACGTCGCCGGGTCGAAGTTCCGTATCGCGGCTGGCATGCGCAAGATCTGTGGCCAAGTCCAGTACATGCTGCCGGCATTGCCGCGCGAGTATTCCCTGCCGTTCACGCTGGCGGTCATCTCCAGATGTAGCCGGCCATTTTTATAGCAATCGCGAAGTTCTTCGAAAGCAATCAGTGATGGCCCGAGCGAAGTAGCAAAATCCTTGCTCTTGCTCGGCCCTAATCCGACGGCCATTTCAACGCGTTGCAAATCGCGGGCGCTCCAATCGTTCATGATTGTAAAACCGGCCACGCACTGCATGGCGGAATCATCGGCAGGCAGATTGCGCCAAGTTTGCCGATGATGCACGCGATTTCCAGCTCATAGTCGAGAGCGGAGCTGCCCTGTGGCGCCGAGACGGGATCGCCATCCCCGATGATGCAAACGGGGTTTGAAAAGTAAAAGACCGGAATTTGATACCACTGCGGCGCCATCTCCAGCCCACGATGCTGCCGGCACGTCTTGACGTGCTGCTCGAAGGCATAAAAGTCGCGAAGCGAAGCAATGGGTGGAAGAGGATTCATGGTAATCCATCTCAAACTGAAGTGTGCGTGAGGCACTCGGTCAGTATGACGAGCGACTGGTCGTCCAGCATTGGATCTTCGCTTATCCCGCAATCCGAATTCCGCATTCCGAATTTCCGATTGTTCGGTTTCCCGATATTCTCACGGGAATGCCCTTCTGGAAATATTTCCAGAAGGGTCAGGGATAATCCCGACTTAATCGTTTTGCGGCGACGATCCTGCGGACCTTATCGCAACACCTGGTGTGTCTTTGCATTCGAGCCTGAAAGGCTCTTTCTATCAGCCCAGGCCGTAGTCCCCGAAAGGGGACGGAGGCCTGGGTACACTGCAACAGATGAATCGGCCCTGTGAGGGCCGTTCACGCTGAATTCCTTCCCGCCATTTAGCCCCCCGTGAATACACGGGGGCGAGTGCACTGCCACTGCCAGCGTACGCCCCCCGGTGTATTCACCGGGGGCTAAATGGGTTCAAAAATCCTTAACGGCGTTGCCTTACAGGGCCGATGGGTCATGGTTACCGATGGACCCAGGCCGGAGACCCGGCAAGCCGAGTCTCCGGCCTGGGCTGGTAAGACGAGCCTTTCAGGCTCAAAACCACGAGCTCATCGCATACCGCATTCCGAATCTCGGCCTTCGTTTTCCCACGATTTTGTCGCGCTTATGCTTCGGGAAATATTTCCCGAACATAAGCGCAAGGGTATGTTCCGACGACCCGTTACGCGGCAGGGTCGCCTGATGCGATACACGAACGTTTAGTGACGTTCTACGCTCGCGGCACTTTCCTCGTAGCTCCGCGCTTACGTTCTGAATCGACGCTCGGTCGATCAAGTCACATACCAGCTTAGGGGAGCATTAAACGGAGTTTGTTTTTCGGATCCGAGCCGGGCGAGTAGGAAAGCGTCGATGCCACGATCTCGGCTTTTGCACCGTCGCCCGCCGTCTGGACAACAAGTATTGCGGTGGCGCCTCAACTCCTGCGCACATTAACTTTTATACAAGTCAAATGGAATTGTTCGATTTTGTTGAAAATTCGACTTTTACCGGTTATGCAAGTTGGATAGACTGAAATGGGTGATCTTTTTCAACTTACTCACGGTGACCCGGCAATGAAGTCCCCCTCTGACTTGCCTTGGTGGGCGCCGCTCCCTGTCCCAGTTTTATGGGGAGTTTTGGTGTCCTGGATCCCGCTTTCCGTTCCCGTTATGACGGGTCTGGCGTTCGGCTCAGCCGCCTACGTCGGACTTAGTCTGATGCTCGATCGGCGTACCTTCGTCGAAAACGCATAAAGCCGTAATTTTTTGGAATAAGGCGAGGCATTTGCTTCGCCTTTTTTCATACTGCTACCGTTTCTCCAGCAGTTTCTTTGCTTTTTGCACTTCTTCTTTGAAAATGTCGTCACCGGCGTACAGGTCGCGGATCGCGCGGCAGGTTTGACGGGCTTGGCCGTTCAACGGACGTTCGTTCATATCCTCTTCGGCCTTGGCTAGCTTGCCGCGCAGCATTTTTTTTCGTTCCTCCACGGAAAGATGCGAGCCGGAGCTTGTTTCGCGTGACTTGTAGCCGGCTAAAAGAAACCAGTTGCGTGCGTCGGGTTTACCCTTTAGGTCTCGCGCCATGCGCTCCCAATAGTCGCGAGCGCGTTCGCCATCGCCGAGGTTTTTCAGCCGTTCGGCATCGAGAGCTCGCGCCAACAGGTCGTCGTCCGTTTTAACATCAATTTCGTTTTCGTAAGCGTGGTTGATCGTCCGTTCCATTTTGGCGATCAGGTCGTCAACTTGCGCTAAATCTTTGAATCGCTTGGCGGCGACCCAGCCCCAGAGTGCTTTGTCGTCGTTCGCATTCGGCTGGTACTCGTCAATGAGTCCCTTCCAAAGTGTGCGAGCTCGAAGCAGATCCCCTTCTTCCTCGGCGGTGAGTGCATCCATGGTTCGATGATAGGCCTCGGCATCATCGCCCCGTTCCACGGTTCGACGAAACCCATCGAGACGATGCCGGTTCAGCAGCACTCCTTCGCGTTCGCGAACACGTGAATCCCAGTAAATGTCTCGAACATAAGCCGTTTTCTCGGCCAATTTCGGATCGCTCTTGCGGCCGTAGGTGTCGAGATAGCGCTTCGCAGCTTCAGTGCGAGCCTGAGGAGTTTTCGCGTTTCGAATGGCGAACACCATGTCTTCCGCACTATCGGGACGCAACAACAACCAAGCCACCAGGGCCATCAACGAGATGATCGCGATAGAGCCGATCGTCACAAACCAGCCTTGGCGATAGAAGACAACCGATTTTCGCCTCAGTTTCTTTTTCCGCGCGCTGCGCGAATGCTCTTGGCTGCTTCCTTGTCGGCGTCATCGGGCGGCGCCATTTCGACCGAATCGACCAACCTTGCCTTCGCCACTTCTTCGGCTCGGCTCGTGCGCCATCTCTTTCTGCTCGATCTCCGTCAACGCCTTAACCACCATTGCCGCATCGACCGGCCGATGGTCGGGCCTTTTATCCATCAATTGATGGACCAGCGTATCGAGCGCCTGCGGCACATCGAGACAGCCCGGTTGCCCGCGCACGCGCGGCGCCGGCTCGTTGACATGCTTCAAAAACATCTCGACCGATGACTCAGCGGCGAACGGCTTATGCCCCGTCAGGAGTTCGAAAAAGACCACGCCGACCGAATAGAGATCGCTTTTGCCCGTCAGATTTTTTTCGCCTTTGCACTGCTCGGGCGACATGTAAGCGGCCGTTCCAATCGTGTTGTTCGCGCCGGTCAAAGCGGTGACATCAATGTCTTTGGCGATGCCGAAATCGGTGAGTTTTATTTGGCCCGACTCGGTGAGCATCAAATTCGAAGGTTTGATGTCTCGATGAATGATGCCCTTGTCGTGTGCATGCTGCAAGGCGGAGCAAAGTTGCTTGCCGATGGTTACGATTTCCTGCCAGGTGAAGCGGTCACGCCGGGCAATGATCCGATCAATCGAATCGCCTTCAACGTACTCCATCGCGAAAAATGGAGTGCCGCGATATTTACCGGTGGCAAAGCGACGAACGATATTCGGATGATGCAGTTGTTTGAGGATGACCGCTTCGCGCTCGAAACGAGCGACAGCCGTATCGCTGCCAAGCAATCCGAAGGCGATGATCTTGAGAGCGACGAGCCGATCAGTTTCCGTATAGCGGGCCAGATAGACGCTGCCCATCGCGCCGCTGCCGAGCTCCTGCTCGATGTAGAACGGACCGATCGTCTGACCCACGAGCATGTACTCTCCTCGCCCAGCGCTGGCGTGCGATACACATATTCTACCATCGCCGCGTAAATTGGATAGCGAAGCCCAAAGGCCCGGCGGGGACGTGGCTCGCACTTTCCACCCTCCCCCCGGCTTTGCGGGGGGAGGGCAGGGTGGGGGGAACGGCCGCGACTGTTGCATGGTTCGTTGATTGGCAAGCCGCTCTGTCCCCACCCTGCCCTCCCCCTGCAAAGCCAGGGGAGGGTAAGACAGACTTCGAGATCATTTGATCAACTCGCTGGAATCATTGAGGCATCCGGCCCTGCAAACTCCTAGAATGCCAGCATGGAGCGTCTCAACAAATATTTGGCCCACGCCGGCGTCGGTTCGCGTCGGCATTGCGATGAACTGATCGCCACCGGCCGTGTCCGGATCGACGGGCAGATCGTGCGCGAACTCGGGACGCAGATCGATCCGGCCACCCGGCAAGTCTTTGTGGACGATGATCCCATACGCGCCGAACGATTCGTCTATTGGGCGGTGAACAAGCCGCGAGGCTATCTCTGCACGAACAACGATCCATCGGGCAGGCCCTTGATGCTCGATCTGGTGCCGCACATCGAACAGCGCGTTTTCACGGTGGGCCGGCTCGATGAAGACAGCGAAGGATTGCTGCTCCTCACCAACGACGGCGACCTGGCGCACGAGTTGATGCACCCGCGTTTCGGCGTTGAAAAGACGTACGAAGCGCTGGTTGCGGGCTCGCCGAATGCAGAAGACATCAAACAGCTGTTGACGGGCGTCTGGCTAAGTGATGGTCGGGTGAAAGCAAAATCCGTGAAGAAGATGAAGCGCCAAGGCGACAGCGTCTGGCTGCGGATCGTTCTTTGCGAAGGGAAGAATCGCGAAATCCGCCGGATGCTCGCTAAGTTAGGTCATAAGGTGATGCGCTTACGGCGTTCGGCCATTGGCCCAGTGAAACTCGATAGACTGCCCAAAGGCAAATCGCGCAAGCTCGGGCTTAGTGAATTGGAAGCGTTGCGCAAGTCCGTTTCACGCCGGCCAGCGAAAACATGATTGGGCTACCATGCTCCAGCGCATCGCCGTCGCGACTGAGAATGTCCAGTTGGCCGAGCGTACGTTTCGCATTCGGCTGCAAGTGCCTGAGATCGCCGCGGCGATTCGGCCGGGCCAATTCGTGATGCTGAAATTGCCCTCGCTGGGCGATCCCTTGCTAGGCCGGCCTTTCGCGCTTTATGATGTTGTCGACGATGCGATCGATGTGGTCTATCTGGTCGTCGGCAAGATGACGGCACTATTGGCCGAGGTGAGGGCTGGCGAGTCTGTCGAAATTTGGGGCCCTCTGGGTAATGGCTTTAGCAGCGTCGTAAACTCCAATCACATGACGCTGGTTGCCGGCGGTATCGGTCAGACGCCGTTTCTCGCCTATGCTCGTCAGTTGCTCGGCCAGCGTGGTTATGGCGGCGATAAGGCCGAACGCCGTGTCGAACGCGTTTCGCTCTATTACGGTGTTCGCAATCAGTCTTTCGTCGCCGGGTTACGAGATTTTCAAGACGCAGGCGTAGCGGTGCATCTAGCAAGCGATGATGGCTCAGTCGGGCATTCAGGTTATGTGACCGATCTTCTCTCGATGGAAAAGCCAGCAGGTCCGTGGATTGGCTGCGGCCCCGAACTAATGTTGCGTACCCTGGCGAAACTAGCACGCGCTTGCGAGACACCCTGTTACGTTTCGCTCGAAACACCGATGGCATGCGGCTTTGGCGTCTGCTTTAGCTGCGTGACGAAAATCAAAACAGCCGACGGCTGGGATTATAAACGCGTCTGCGTTGATGGCCCGGTCTTCGATGCGGCTTGCTGGGTGCATGAACAAGCTTAGGGGCTTGATGCAATTAACTTTTCCATTTGGATTCGCCGCCACTCCGCTTGCCGGGGTGGAGCGTCGGTTCGTCGCTAGAAAACCTCGCGCATGCCGAGACGCCGCCACCCCGCTTGCCGGGGTGGAGCGCTGGTTCGTCGCTAGAAAACCCGCGCATGTTGAGACGCCGCCACCCCGCTTGCCAGGGTGGAGCGCCAGTTCATAACGGCGGATCTGTTTACGAACTGGCGCTCCACCCCGACAAGCGGGGTAGCGGCGAGAATACTATAGCTTCCAATTCTGGTTACGAACATGCGCTCCACCCCGACAAGCGGGGTGGTGGCGTACGGAAGGGGATGCAACTCGCGAAGTTAGTTTCGTTTCTCTTCAACAACGGTGCTTCATGCCGCGTTTTCCTTTAGCCTTTTTGCTCACCTGCTCCGTTATTAGTATTGGCCACGCTCAGCCTAAAGAAATGCAAGTGTTGCAGGAAGCCGTACGTAATGTAATCAAAAATTCCGAGCCAAGCGTTGCCTGTATTTTGGTTTCGCGCAGCGAACGGTATCGCGAATTCAATGCTCTGCTGAACGGGCCCGAAGGAAAACTGGGCGGGTTCGATGCTCGTCCTTTTCTGGCGGCATCGGTAGGCGATCCAACCCGCCGGGCGGCCATTCAACGGCTCGATCTGGCAAACCCGGACGCCATTCCCGAGTCATATGGCAGCGGCGTAGTTATCGACGCGAGCGGTTTGATTCTGACCAACTTTCACGTCGTCCAAAATGCAACGAAAATCTATGTTCGGCTGCCGGGGAAAACCGGGAGTTATGCTGACATCCACGCGGCTGATGGACGCAGCGACCTGGCCGTTCTCAAACTGATCAACCCGCCTGCTGAATTAAATGCGCCAAGGCTTGGAGATGGCGCCGAAGCGCAAAAAGGCGATTTTGTCATCGGCATCGCCAACCCTTTTGCCGCCGGATTCCGAGAAGGGGGCGGCACAGCCACGTACGGCATCATCGGCAACCTGCTTATGAAGGTGCCGGGCGCTACCACCGAGACGGATCGCCTACGCACGATTCATCAGCTGGGAACGTTGATGCAAACGGACCTTCGCTTGAACCTCGGCTGCAGCGGCGGCGGCGTGTTCAATCTCGAAGGTGATCTCATTGCCTTAACGAGTTCCACCGCCGCAATCGTCGGCGGCGAGACGGCCGGCGGTTTTGCCATTCCTTTAACGGCCGGCATCAAGCGGATCATCGACGTGCTTCGCCGCGGGGAAGAAGTCGAGTATGGTTTTCTCGGAGTCGGGGTCGACGCTTTGAGCCCATTCGACCGCCTCGGCGCCGTGATCGATCTCGTCAGCGATGGCACGCCTGCCCGCCGAGCAGGATTGCAAGTTGGCGAGATCATCACGGCCGTCGGCAATGCGCCGATCAAGACACACGACGATCTATTCCTGCAAGTCGGCACGGCCTTGGCCGGCTCGGAAGTGGTTATCACGCTTCAGAATATCGCCGGGCGCAAACGGCAGGTACCGGTAAAACTGTCGAAGTTCTTTTACCCAGGACCGGTCATCGCATCGAATCGCCCGGCGGACGTGCATGGCCTGCGCGTCGATTATTCCAGCGTTATCCTTGTTGACTCTCCTGTTCCCGATGGCGTGTTTATTCGTGATGTCTCTCGCGGCAGTGCCGCCGAGCGCAAATATAAGGAACTGCTCGAACGTGCGCGCTGGGTGATCACAACTGTGAACGGCAAAGCCGTCAGCACTCCCGCTGATTTTTATCGCGAAGCCGCGGCCGCCAAAGGCGGTCTGGAATTAAGAATCGTCGAGGCGGTGAGGAATCCGGAATCGACAGCGAAAACGCTGGTTTTTCCATGATCTTTCAGAGCCGCAACCGTTAGGGAGTGGTGAGGCTTTCCGCTCGCGGCTCTGACGGATGAGCATTGACAACACCCCTTACAACCCGCAAGTCCGGCAGAGTCGCTGTCGCTGATTCATCCATCTTCTGTTGGGAATTCGACAAAACTGCTGTAAAGTGGAGAGAGTCCATTTCCGGAGTCTGCCTCATGACGCGCGTTGCTCTGTCCCTTTTAACGATGTCGCTGTTGACGGCCTGCCCCGCCTCGGCACAACTCAATTCGGGAATCTCCGGCGAGTCATTGCTGCCATCTTCACGCGATCTCGATCGGCTCAATCTAACTGTCGCTTGGAAAAACTTTCTGCCGATGAGCAGCAAGAGCGATGGCCTCGCCACCGTACAGATCATTGAAAAACAGATTTTTGTGCAGACGCGCAACAATGTCCTCGTCGTCTTCGACGAAACAACCGGCGACGAGCTCTCGCGCATCGCAATGACAAAGCGCAATCTTCCCGTCTTCCCCGTCGCAGTCAATCGGGACGTTGTTCTGGCCGTTAACGGGCCGCATCTTCACATCTACGATCGACGCAACGGCAAGCAGAAATACGTAGTCGATCTGCCTTCCACGGTGGCCGCCGGACTGGCCGCCGATCAGCATCAGTGTTTCATCGTGCTCTCCAATGAACGGATCGTCTCGGTTGGCTTGCTGCCCGAAGATCTACGCATCGGCCTGCGAGCGCGAAAGCCGAGCGAACAGCCCGAACCCCCTTCGGGCATCAAGTTAAGCGTTGATTCGGCGGGCGAGCTCAACACGGCCGGCAACAGGTCGCCATCGCTCTCTTTGTTGACGACGCTCCGACCGCCCTTCAACACGGGAACACGGGATATCACGCCTTCTTTGGTTATTACGCCCACATTACGGCCACCCTACCGTCTTGAGACCGGCACACGGTCGCCCTCGGTTCAAATGATGAGCAACCTGAGCTTGTTGGCCCAGTACGCCGAAATCAATTCTGAGGACAAGCCACGAGTTCTTTGGGAATTGCAAGCCAATCGCCGGCTCGATGAAAAACCCCTGATGTACGGTGAATATCTGTTTGTCGCCGGGAGCGATCGTTCGGTTTTTGCCTGTAGCAAATATGCCGAGCGTCAGAATCAGATTCGTGGCGAATACGTGGCTGACGCCAATATCTCCGCGCCGATCGCGCAATACGGTTCCGATCTTTATCTCTCGTTGATGGACGGCAATGTTTATTGGTTTAACGGCGAGCATTTCCGCCATGCAGACCTGCCGGTGAAGCCATTCAAGCGCTACCTCGCGGGAATGCCAGTGGATCACAAGCCGGTTATCTCCGACGACTCCATTTATTTGGTGGGAAGCCAGTCGGGGTTGACTCGGCTCGATCGCAAGTCGTTCGAAAAAGTCTGGACCAACCCGGAGGTAACGCGCCTCTTTGCCGTCAATCCGAATGTCATCTACGCTGGCGACCGGCGCGGAAATCTGATCATTCTCGATCGCGCGCGTGGCCTGAAGCTCACCTCGTTCGACATCCGCTCCTTCAACTACGCCATCACGAACGATCAAGACGATCGACTCTTTCTCGCATCGAACAATGGGACGCTCCTTTGTCTCCACGAGCGCGGCATGCGACGGGCGGAGCCGTTGCGGCTGAAAGAGCCGAAGCCTCCCATCGACCTCCGCGAAGAAATCCCCCGAAGGAAAGAGGCCGACCCTAAAGCGATGGACCCCGAGATGAAAAAAGAGGAAGCCAAGAAAGATCCCGAACCGAAGAAAGAAGATGAGCCCAAAAAGGATGCCGATCCCAAGAGCAACTAATGTGGTTTGAGGTTCGCATTAGTCGCGCTGTCACTCGTCAGGCGGGCTTTCACTCCGTGGCGAGCGTGACATCAATTCCTCCACCGCAACTAAGGGCGATAGCTCTTCATAGAGAACACGGTAGACGGCCGTCATGATCGGCATCTCGAGGCCCTTCAACCGGCTGCGTTCGTAGACGCTTTTCGCGGTCGTAACCCCCTCGGCTACCATCGGCGAGCTGGCAAGGATGTCCGCCAGATTTTCACCTCGGCCAAGCCGCTCGCCAACACGTCGATTGCGCCCGTGCGGACTGATGCAAGTAGTAATCAAGTCGCCAATGCCTGCCAGCCCTTGAAAAGTGCCGGCCGAAGCCCAAACTGGACGCCAAATCGCGTCATCTCGACGATGCCGCGCGTCAACAAGGCGGACTTCGAATTATCGCCGAGGCGAAGCCCATCGCAAATGCCGGCCGCGATGCCAATCACGTTCTTCAGTGCTCCCGCCAGTTCGACGCCGATCGGATCGTTGCTCGTATAAACGCGGAAGCGCTCCGAGAAAAAGATCTCCTGCACTTGCGCGGCCAACTGGGCGTCGGAGGCTGCCACGACAACGGAAGTCGGCTGGCCGCGGCAGACCTCTTCGGCATGGCTTGGTCCGCTAAGCACCGCGACTCGCTTACTGCCGGTCGCGTCCGAAATAATCTCGCTGGGCCGAGAGAAAGTCTCGTTCTCGATGCCCTTGGTCAGACTGACAAAAGGGAGCGCATCGCAGCCTTGGAAGCGCATCAAAGTCGTGCGTAGATAAACCGTCGGTATCGCGCTGATGCCAAAGTCGGCGCCCGCGATCGCTTCAGCGGGGTCGGTACATAGATGGACCGATTCCGGAATGAGTGCGCCCGGCAGCAGGCGCATGTTCTCTCGGCTTTCGCGCAATAGCAACCCGGTGGCAGGGCGAGCGCTCCAGAGCCGAACCCGATGCCTCGAGTTTTTCGCCAGCAGTAGAGCAATGGCGGTTCCCCATGCGCCATCGCCAAGGACCGCCAGCGTTATGGGTGTCATTCGTTCTCCAAGCGCTACGACGGGCATCATCCTTTCAACTTAGTGAGGGCAAAGCGCGATTTCCGATTTTGACGGACAAAAAGTGATGGCGCCAGACCTGCAATGCCGATTTCATTAGGGGCGAATGTCCGACCGCACGGAGGTATCCCGCATGCCGACTCATCTTCGCGTTTTCCCGGCCCATGAAGAAGTGAACTCTCTCGACGATCCGCGCGATCTCGAACCGGTCGTACGCGTCCGCTTGGGCGATCTGATGCCACTTGTGGCGATGGCTCAGAAGATGCACTTCATCTGGCTGAAAGATTTCCTCGACGACGAAGTCCAAATTTCAGCCGATCTGCACGATGTGCTGCAAGCGTTCCGCAGCGTCCGACCGTCTGCTTAGCAGTCTTTGTTCACGCGTCCAACTCGGATAACGCGAGCCCGAATAAACGACTCGCGTTGGCAGTCGTGGCCGCCGCAAACTCAGGCACTCCGATATTGAGGATCTGGGCTAAACACGCAGCCGTATAGGCGACATAGGCTGGCTCGTTCCGCTTGCCCCGATGCGGGGCCGGCGTCAGGTACGGGCTATCCGTTTCAACGAGCAGACGATCGAGCGGAATCTCCGTAGCGACCTTTCGAAGTGCTTCATTATTCTTAAATGTCAGCATGCCGGCAAAGGAAATATGCAATCCGAGCGCCAGGCATTCCTGAGCGGTCCGTTCGTCCCCCGCGAACGAGTGCATCACCCCGCTCACCGGCCCATGACGGTCGAAGGCTGATCGCAAAACGCGCACCACATCCGCCTCGGCCTCCCGGCAATGAATGACCACCGGCTTTTTCAATTCATTTGCCAATTCGAGATGGCGCTCGAAAAATTCTTCTTGCAGCGGAAACGGCGCCCGGTCCCAATAACGGTCGAGGCCTGTTTCGCCGATGGCAACCACTTGAGATTGATGGGCCAGTTTGAGAATGCGCTCCCAATCTCCCTCTTTCATCTCAGCAACGTGATTTGGTTGAATGCCTACAACGGCCGATAGAAGCGGATGAGTCTGCGCCAGTTTCACCGCCGCGGTGCTGGTAGCCGCATCAACGCCGATCGTAAGGATGCGAATAACTCCCGCGTTGCGAGCTCTTTCGAGGACGTTTGGCAGATCATCGGCGAATCGCTCGTCATCCAAATGCGCGTGCGTGTCGATCAACATTGTTGCTCCACGTTATTCTCGGGTGGGCTCATGGCTTTTAGTGAGTTGGACTTCGCCTGTCGGGAAAAGTCGCCTCGATTCATTCTTACAAACAACCTGATTCGCTCATGCCTTTGAGCCTGAAAGGCTCATTCTACCAGCCCAGGCCGGAGACCCGGCTTGCCGGGTCGAGGGCCTGGGTTCACGGCAACCGTGACCCCTCGGCCCTGTAAGGGCCGTTCATTTGGCAACATCTCGACAACGACTTTTTTCTCGGCAAATTCCGAGAAATCGCTGGACTTGAACGTAGCGTTTGAAGCTAAACCAGCTGAACGGCCCTTACAGGGCCGATGCACGGCCTTGCCGCATACCCAGGCCTTCGTCCCTTTCAGGGACTTCGGCCTGGGCTGATCGAACGAGCCTTTCAGGCTCGAATCAAAATGCTATACAAAACTTGTGTGTAACAATGAGGCGGCCTCGCTTAATCACGCGCCAATCATTGCATCGCCAAGAACCTATAGCCAATCATGACTGTTCAAGTTGCGTCCAAAGCTCCGGAAACACGTTCGAAATCTTGAAGGTGTCGACGACTGAGTTCGATCATTTCATTGACCGCCCAGCGGCTATCGGCATCCGTGAGCTTATCAACTTCGCTTTCAAGGGCCGCCAGTTCACCACGCAGCTCACAGGTTAAAGGCTTCATCATTTTGCGGATGCCGACATAGTTGTAATGGGTGAACTTCGTTGGGAAGGCGCCAAGGTAGGGTATCGGAATCCGATGGTGGTCAAGCCAGATCGCCATCTTTCGCAACAGTTCGTTCTCTTCAATCGCGGAGTTGCTAACGAGGTCGAGCAATGATCGGTCTTCCGGCGGCGCCCAAGGGCTCATCTGGTTCACGTATTGAAGAAATGAATGATTCTTGCGGCAGAACAGATCCCGCAAAACGGACTGGTTTTTTAAATCGATCATCCCAAAATTATAGCGAATGATGAAGGACGACGTTTGAACCTCCGATCCGCTTCAAGGGAATGCGACATTGACGGCCTCACCCGCACCCGCTGAACTTCGGACCGACAATGCTGGCGAAGTCCCGACAGTAATTGGCCTATGCCTCGCGACTTTCTTTGCTGCTCTTGCTCATCTACGCCCAGACGATTCGTTTTGACTACGTCAATTTTGACGACCCTTCCTATGTCAGCGACAACGAACATGTTCTCACCGGCATGACCAAGGAAAATCTGCTCTGGTCGCTTCGAGCCGCACACGCAGCGAATTGGCATCCGTTGACATGGGCGTCGCTCATGCTCGACGTCGAGTTATTCGGCCCTGGCCCTTCCGGCCATCATTTGATGAATCTGTTGCTTCATATGGCGACGGCATCAGTCTTACTTTTTGCGTTGCGCCGGCTGACTGGGCAACTTTGGCCGAGCGCTTTCGTCGTGGCGCCGTTTGCCGTTCATCCTTTGCGCGTCGAATCGGTCGCTTGGATCTCCGAACGCAAAGATGTCTTGAGCGGCCTATTCTTCTCACTGATCCTTTTGGCCTACGGTGGCTATGTGAAGCGCCGGTCGTTATGGCGCTACGGCCTGGTGCTGCTCTGGTTTTGCCTAGGGCTGATGTCCAAGCCGATGCTCGTCACCGTTCCATTTCTATTGCTCCTGCTTGATTTTTGGCCTCTTGGTCGAGTCCGTTTTGATGGTGCTTCATCCGAAAACCCGCACCCCTGGCGACGGCTCTTACTCGAGAAGTGCCGCTGATAGCCCTTGCGGTTGCCGCATCGATTGCAACGATTTGGGCTCAGGGCGACGCGATTAAATCGGTCGAACAAATGTCACTTTCCGGTCGTCTGGCGAACGCAGCTCTTTCATATGTGGTTTATATTCTTCAGCTGTTTTGGCCTGCCAAGCTCGCGTTCTACTATCCCTATCCGAAGTATGGTTTTCCCGCGTGGCAAGTGATCGGAGCTTTTCTTTTCCTGGCGGCGGTGACGGCCGCGACGTTCCGGGTGCGACAGAGGCAACCGTATCTTCTGATCGGTTGGCTCTGGTATTTGGGAATGCTGCTTCCGGTGATCGGGCTCCTTCAAGTCGGCACCCAAGCGCATGCCGACCGATATACCTATCTACCGGAAATTGGACTTCTAATTGCCTTGAGCTGGTGGTTGGTGGACTTGAAGAGCCATGATGCGTTCCGTGTGCGCCAACCGATCTTGGCAAATAGTGAAGCGGGTCTTACCCTCCCCCCGCAAAGCCGGAGGGAGGGGGGGAAGGCCGAGATTCCTACTTGCCAAAATCGATTGGCGCATAATGCATTCCGCCGGTTGCTTTTTGGCACTATAGCCGTTGCATTAATATTTATCCTTTCCTGGTGTTCGCGGCGGCAAACCATGCACTGGCGCGACAGCATGGCGCTGTTCACCCATGCCATCGAATGCACCGGCGAAAATAGCGTCGCGGAAAACAACCTTGGCGCCACGTTCGAGCGACAAGGACAGTTTAACGAAGCCGCCATTCACTTCCGACGAGCCTGGGAAATTGACCCCCAGTCTTCACTGGCGCAAGGCAACTATGGCTTCTCTCTCTACAAACTTGGACGCTATGCCGAAGCGGAAGCGATCATGCGAGACATAAAAAAGGCGGATCCCGCCTCGTACTATGCACTCCACCATTTAGGATTGATTCTCGAGAGAGAAGGGCGATTCGATGAAGCAATGGCGGAACAGCGCGAGGCCATTGACCTTGCTCCGGCCAACCCCGATGCTCATGCCGGCATGGGCTCGGCCCTGTATCACGCTGGGCGATCGCAAGAGGCGATGGTGGAAATTCGCCGATCGCTGCAATCCGGCAATAACTCGCCTTACCATTACGTGTTGGCGGCCTGGATCGCGGCGACGAGCGTCGATCCCTTGGCCCGCTCGGGCTCAGAAGCAGTGCAATGGGCCAGCCGCGCCGTCGAGATCACGCGTGGTCGCGATCCGGTAGCGCTCGACGTGTTGGCCGCGGCGTATGCGGAGATGGGCGATTTCGATCAAGCTATCAAGACCGGGGAGAGTGCTTCCGACCAGCGCGTTCGGCCGGCTTGCGCAACGTCAATGAAAAAATCCTGACGCACCTGTCCTTTTTTCGAGCCGGCAAACCGCTACGCGAACCCCCTTCGTATTTCGATTAGAAATGGTGTGGCGAGCCGAGCAGCGTAAGCCGCGGGGTTATGTCAAGGCATCGGCAGCTTACGCTGCTTTGGCTCGCCAGGGATTCCGATCGCGCGCGGTAGAGCCGCGTAACGAGGTAACACGGCTATACCAGCAGAGGCGCATCTTTTTGATTTGCTTGGAAATAGAGTCAGCCACGCCCAGCCTCCTGCGCTTTGTTTCCAATGTGCAATTGATTCCGCTTTCGGCATCTAGTATACTTAAGACTGTTGAGAACCTTTTGATCAGGACGCAATTTCTTGTCACATACGCTGCTGCTTCCGGGATTGCTTAAGCTTCTTCTCAACGAGAAGTCCGGGAGCCGCCGTCGGTGAATCAATCCGAACGAACACGCGGCCCTGGCGCTTCTTCCGAAGTTCCAGGGCCTTTTTTTGTTGGCATCCCGAGTTAAACAAGGAGTATACGAATGCCTCCCGCGGCCGATCCGAATCGAGTGATTATTTTCGACACGACCTTGCGCGACGGCGAGCAATCGCCCGGTTGCAGCATGAACCTCGGCGAAAAACTCGAGATGGCCCGGGCGCTTCGCGATCTAGGCGTCGATGTGATCGAAGCTGGTTTCCCCATCGCCTCGCCAGGCGACTTTGAATCGGTGCAGGCGATCGCCCGAGCGATCGACGGGCCGATCATTTGTGGTCTGGCCCGTTGCAACGCGGCCGACATTGATCGCGCCGCCGATGCCGTCAGGCAGGCAGCCCGGCCGCGCATCCACGTCTTTCTGGCTACTAGCTCCATTCATCGCGAATTCAAATTACGGATGTCCCGCGAAGAAATCGTCCAGCGTGCCGTCGAAGGCGTGCAACGCGCGGAAGGTCATGTCGCCGACGTCGAATTCTCGCCCGAGGACGCAGCGCGCACGGAACTCGACTTTCTCGCCGAGGTCGTTGAAAAAGCGATCGAAGCCGGCGCCACCACCCTCAACATTCCCGATACGGTCGGCTATGCGACTCCGGAGCATTATGCCGACATCATCCGTTTCCTCAAGAAAAACGTGCGTGGAGCGGATGGCGTGGTCTTCAGCGTCCACTGCCACGACGATCTCGGTCTCGCTGTTTCAAACAGTCTGGCAGCGCTGGCGGAAGGCGCTCGCCAAGTCGAATGCACCATCAACGGCATCGGCGAGCGAGCGGGCAATTGCGCGCTCGAAGAAGTCGTGATGGCACTGCATACTCGCAACGACTATTACAAGCTTCAGACCGGCATCAATACCCGTCTGCTCTATCCCACTAGCAGAAAACTGAGCGCCGTCACCGGAATGCAGGTTCAGCGGAACAAGGCGATCGTCGGGCAGAATGCCTTTGCGCACGAGGCCGGCATTCACCAGGATGGCATGTTGAAAGAACGCAGCACCTACGAGATCATGAAGCCGGAAGATGTGGGCATTCCACGCACCGAGCTGGTGCTTGGCAAACATAGCGGTCGACATGCGCTGAAGCAGCGCATTCACGATCTCGGCTATCGAGTTGACGAAGCGCAGTTCCAGCGGGTGTTCGAGGCGTTTAAAGTCTTGGCCGACCGCAAAAAGAATATCTACGATGCCGACATCGAAGCGCTGATCGACAACCAATTGAACACGAACGTCGGCGAAGCCTGGACGCTGGTCAATTTCACCTGCTCGGCCAGCTCGGGCGTGCCGCCGACGGCTTCGGTGACGTTGAAGCATGCCGAGGGACGGATCGTCTGCGAGCCCGCCGTCGGCGATGGGCCGGTCGATGCCGTGCTCAAGTCGATTCAACGTGGTACAGGCGTCGAATTGAAAGTTACGGACTACCGCGTGCGCAGCGTCACGGGCGGTTTGGACGCGCAGGGCGAGGCACTGGTTGAAGTGGAATTTGACGGCCGTAAGATCAGCGGCCAAGGCGCAGATACCAACGTCATCGCCGCTAGCGCCATGGCGTTCCTACAGGTGATCAACCGCGTCGTAATGCGGAACCTTCATCCACGGCTCAAGCCAACGGACAACGTTCCTCACGGGGTGGTGCCGGTGGCGTGAAAAAGCTCACCCTGGCCGCATTCGCCCGAATGCGGGGGGATAATCCGCATTCTGGCGAATGCGGCTACGTTTGTGGGGTGACGGCCCGCATTCTGGCGAACGCGACTACGCGCCTAACCCCGCCAGTAACTGCGTAGCCGCATCGTGAATCGCGCTATTCGTTGCCAGCAAGCCACCTTTTTGCTCAAACTTGGCCGCCCCGTATTTGACGGGCTCATTGCGCAGCGTCGTTACGCGACCGCCAGCCTCGGTCACCAGCAGGTGTCCGGCGGCGATGTCCCAATCGTGAAAGTTGGGGTAAATATTGACGTATAGATCGGCTTCGCCGCGTGCGACCAAAGCAAGCTTTACCCCGGCCGAGTAAACCTCGATTACTCGGGCGGGGACGATGGCTTGGACGGGAGCCGATCGTTGATCCGGTGAACGTGAATGACTTTGCACCAGGACTGAATTCTTCGGATTTGCTTCGAGCGACACTTTGCACAACTGGGCATGGCCCGTTCCGGTTCTAGTCCAACAACCGCCGCCGCGCGTCGCGTAGGTGAAGCGATCGAAGACCGGCTCAAGCACTACGCCGACGGCGAGTTCCCCATCAATGAGCAGGCCGATCATTACCGAGAACTCGCCATTTTTCATCGCGAAACCGCGCGTGCCATCGATTGGGTCGACCACCCAAACCCGGTTGCCTGATTGCTGACTATTGCGCAGGGTATCGGTATTCTCTTCCGCACAAAGAGAGTCGCCGGGGAACTTCTGCTGAAGGTGCTGCAAGATAATCTCTTGAGCGCCTCGATCTGTGGCCGTGCTGATGTCGACGGGCGCGTCCGCGATCGCCACAAAGCTTTCATAATCGCGTCGAATGAGATCGCCTGCCTTCTGCGCGGCCGCTAGAGCTTCTGACAATTCAACTTCAAACTGCGGCATGGCATTATCCTATCTGACGAAGGGTAGAGCGCTTGCCCATCAACAACCGTCGCGACAGCCGCGGTCTTTCCCCCCACCCTGCCCTCCCCCCGCAAAGCCGGGGGGAGGGTGGGAAGGTTGAGATCTCGGTTTGCCGGAAATGGCGACCGCCCTTACTCACACCATACTCTCAAGCAGAAACTTCAGCTTGCGCACCTTCGGGCTCGATCGGATAATTGGGCGTCGGGAGGTCGCGAATGTCGACCGTTAGTGCTCGTTCGTAGTTTTCGCGTTCGAGCAATGTCACGATCTTGCCGTATTCGATGACTCCCTGACCAATGCGCGTCTGCATCTCTTCCGCGCTGGTGTCGCGCAGGCGAACGTGGCGAATGTAGGGATAGAGCTGATCGTGATCGGCCCGGCCACGGGGGCCGCCTACATAATGGCTCGGATCGAGCGTGACGCCCAAGCCGGGAACGCGTTTGCACAAAAGTAGCGCGGTCGCTGGATCGGCGGTCACGGTGTCGCGGTGAGTTTCGATTGACAGGAGAACCCCCTCTGCGGCAGCGATTCGCGCTAGCTGGCTCAAGCAGCTTGATTTCCTCTTCGATGTCGGCCCCCACTTCAGCCGCTCGAATCGTGATCACCGCCACAGCCATGAGACGGCCGAGATGGCAGACCGCTCGGAGATGCTGCTTATAGACAGTAAAGTCGGGCGCGTCGATTTCCACGTGGAAAGCCACGTAGGAGAAACCGGTCGAGCGGAGATATTGTGCGTAGCGGTTTACGTCGGCCACGACTTCTGAAGGCTTCAAGTGAGGTCCATGTTCGTGGATCGCCAAATCAATCTTTTGAAACTTCAAGTCGCTGATGTTTCGAAGCGATTGCTCGAACGTAGACTTCCCAAAACACAGCGTGGAACAAGCAATATACACGACATCCCCCTCTGCGACTGGATTCAAAGTCGCATGCGCACAATCAGATCCGAAAACGAGAGCCCTCCCCAGGGCCAGAGCAGGGATAGTCGTTATTGAGGATTCTTGCAAGCGAATTTTGGCGAGAAACGGGGGCAGGGGGTGCGTCAATCGATTCTGGCACCGAGTGAAATCCGGCGTCCGCATCACCCTTCCCACACTCCCCCCGCAAACCCGGGGGGAGTGTGGGAAGGGTGAGAATTCGATTTGCCAAAATCGATTTCGCACCCCGGAGGCCTACAGCAATCGGGGAATGACGACACAAATTGCGTTAGCCGGGAGCCAATTGCTTTGCGCACCGAAGCAATAAACCTGAAAGCGTTAAAACCAAGGAATCGAATCTTTAATCGAAAACGGACAGGATTTACAGGAGAGACAGGATAGGAAACCATGAATCATCCTGTAGCTCCTGTCCAAAGTAAAACCAAGGATCGAATCTATCCCACCCATCAGCGAAAACGGACAGGATTTACAGGAGAGACAGGACGGGAAATTACGGATCATCCTGTAACTCCTGTTAATCCTGTCCAAAGTAAAACCAAGGATCGAATCTATCCCATCAGCGAAAACGGACAGGATTTACAGGAGAGACAGGATAGGAAACCACGGATCATCCTGTAGCTCCTGTAAATCCTGTCTATACCTTACGCGGCCAAGAGTGAGACATCGTCGAATTCTTGGAACGTGAGCGTCATCAAGGATTTTAGCTTCTTCTGGTGAGTGGTGGAAAGGGTCGCGAGGGTTGTTTCGATGGCGGTTCGGAACGATGCGAAGGTCTCATGGTATTTTCCGTAAACGCTCTGTCGTTTCGCGAAGCCCCAGAGTCGTTCGATCAGATTCAGATTCGGGGAGTATGACGGCAGGAACAGAAGGCGGATGCCCAACTCGGCGGCCAGGCCCTGGACCACCTTGTTGCGTTGATACCGCGCGTTGTCCAGCACGACGGTGATGGGCCCCGTCAACTTCTCGGCGGCGATCTTGCGAAGGAGTTCGCACATGGTGTCGGTGTTCACCACGGTGGTGTTGGTGACGGCGATCAATTGCCGGGTCATGGCGTTCCAGGCGCCCAGGACGTTGAACCGTTGCCGGCCGGAGGCGGCGCGGACGAAGATTCTCGCGATGCTCCAGAGGCAGCAGAGGAAGGTGCCGAAGACGAAGTGAGCGGCATCGACGAAGAAGACGTGACCGGTTCCTGCGGCGGCGGCGTCGAGGGCAGGTTGAAGTTCGGTTTTCAGGAACTCACGCTGCGTGGCGACATGCTCGGTCAGCGACTTTTTGGGGGCACGGGCACGGCCCGCGTTCGCTGCCATTGGAAGCCGAGATCTTTGAGGAACACGCGCGTCTGCGTCAAGCCACGGCTGAGTCCCGTGATTTGTTCGATGCGGTCGGCGGCTTCGGCGATCGTGCGGACCGGCTTTTCGTTCAGTGCGGCTTTGATTTTGTCGGCATGATCGACTAAGGCGCTGACGGGGCCGGCGACGTTCCAACGCCGTAGACTATCGAGGCAGCCATCACGGTAAGTGACGAGGTAGCGCTGAACGGTGGCCCGCCCGACATTCGCGACCTTGCTTGCTTGCAGTTGGGTAAGTCCTGAATGCACCGACCAGAGCACCAGCATCTTGCGGCGAACATGCAAGTCGGGATGCGAGTACCGTTCGGAGGCGACGGTTGCTTGTTCAGACTCCGAAAGTTGAATCGGCGCGCGTGCCATCCTTGGCACTCCTTGGTGGAACGGGGTTACCTTCGTCATATAAGATAATCAGTTCCCAGGCACAAGGCAATGCCTCATTTATGGCCGCGAGGGGTCTAAAGTAAAACTGGAAGTTCGAATCTATAAACGTATAGGGAACGCTGCGCCCCGAAGCGGCGGCCAACAAAAAAGCCGCTTCCAAATGGAAGCGGCTGTGCTACAGTGATTTTTTCTGAAAACTAGCGAACATCAACAGGAAGCACTTCGACGCCGATCTTGCCATCGACGGCTGTCACTGGGAGTTTTTCGATCTTTTTGCTCTCCGAGTTCACGAAAACCACCTCGGCTTGTTTGCCGGAGTTGGCGGCTAACGCTTGCTGAAGCTCAGCAAAAGTCTGAGTTCGGGTCTGCCCGATTCCCAGGATGATGTCTCCCGAACGCAACTGGCCCGTCTTAGCCGGACCGTCGAATAACTGCGTGATTTGCAGGCCGTACTCGCCAGTCGGCGCCAATTGCTGGTTCGGAAGCCCTTGGAACCCACCGTCAACGGGAGCGCCATAGTTGGTGGGAATAGCATAGTTGCTACCGCCGTAAGTGCCGTAGTAGCCGCCTCGGTTGGTCCACGGGATATAACCGTAGCCAAGTGGAGAGAACCAGTAGCCTAGGCCAAAGCCTCCAAAGCCGCCGTATCCACCATAGCCGCCATAGCCGCCGCGATAACCACCATAGCCACCGTAACCGCCGTAGCCCGAGTGGTTGTAAGCGCCGTTGTGGTAAGCGCCGGTGGCGCCATGATAGACTCCAGCATTATGGTAGGCGCTTGTTCCGCCATGATATACGCCTGCACTGTGAACCGCACCGCCGCCAACGTGGCCGACCCCTCCACCGTGCCCGCCTCCACCGTGTCCTCCTCCGCCGCCGTGAGGAGCTGCCTGTCCAGTTCCTGTGATGCCGAAGATACCCGCTGCACAAAGCGCGATAAGTTGTCGCTTCATGATGTCACTCGCTTTTGGATGGCGATCGCGGCAGATTGCCCACTTTAGACGTGGTAGAGTGCATGGCAACGCCAGTCGAGATCGCCCGGTAAAAACACGTCATTAACGGTATTATAACTCGCAACTCTTACGCCAATGAACGATTATTAGATAACCGCAGTCGCCAATCGGTTCTTGAAAATAATAGATTATTTCGAGCGGCCTGAGCTCTTCCCAGCACGGCTGTAGAATTTGATTGGCATTTTCGAGCGCCATGAGACCGCGTAACACCAGTACTGCCGCACCCAGCCTAACAAGGACTTTTATGCTCGCCATTCAATGCACGGCAATGCTCTTGCTTGTCGCATCAATTCCAACTTTTGCTCATGCAGAAAAAGCCGTCGATACGTCGGCCGCACTCGTGGCTGCCGTGCGCGATGGGGCGGAGGGGACGACCATCGAGATTGCCGCCGGCACGTTCGAACTTGAAGCTCCCCTCGAGCCGAAAGCCAGGATGACACTGAAAGGCGCGGGGATGGATAAAACGATCATTACCCATGTCGCCGGCTGGAAACCCTCGACCAAAACTCTCCCCGATCCGGAGATGAAGACTCAAGGTATGGATACAACCGCCTATCTCGTCCGGCTAAAGGACAAGGCGGCGGGCATCACCCTTTCCGACATGACGTTGCGTGGGCCGCAACTTCACGGCGCGATTTACGGTTGGGGCAACAAAGACCTGCACGTTCACCACGTGCGAATCAAGGAAACTTTGTGGACCGGCCTGCGCACGTTCTCAATGGCCGGGGCCAAGATTCACGACTGCGAGTTCATCGACGCGGGCGGACGGTGGGACAAGGGCAAGCCGGGTGAAAAGGGAGGCATCACTGGTGGGGCGATCTTCGCCATCTGGTTGGCCGACTGCGACATCGCTGATAACCGCTTCGTGCGAACCCGGATGGGCAAGGCGGAAGAATTTTACGGCATCAAAGGCCGGCAAGCGAAGCGCTGCCGCATCCACCACAATACGATTGAAGTCAACTTCTCGATGGAGTTCCCGTTCGAGAATGACGAAGATGTGGAAATTGATCACAATGTCTGTCACGGGACGATCTCGATCCCAAAGCATGCAGGCGGGCCGGTTCCGAAGAGTGGCCGGACCTTCCATATACACCACAACTGGATGAAACCTAGCTACTCGATCGAATTCGTCCGCAATGGCGTCGAGGTGAGCCATAACCTATTCGATTTCGATTTGAAGCAAGACGGCGGCAACCTGATCTCCGGATTTGGGAAAGCGCCCGCCAAAGGCCCTGCGAGTTTTCACAACAACCTGGTTAGCAATCCCGGCCGTGGCGTCATTTGGCTCAACGAAGTGTTCGACAATCTCGAAATCCGCAACAATCACATTATCGTGCGCACCACCGCAACTCCCCGGAAAGAGGGGCTGTTCGGCTTGAACTCGAGCACTGATTTCAAGACCATTGTCATTCGGGATAACATCATCGAGTGCGAGGGCCAACCCAGGCCGCTGCTCCGCAACAAGGAGAGTTATGGAGCGGTGATTGAAAACAACGCACTGACCAACATCTCCGACATCGAGCTTTACAAGAACCCACGAAGCGACAAGCCCGTCGGCCTGGAGAAGCCGTTAAAATTCGAATGTGGCGTCCACGGCGAATTCACGATCGACGGCTCGATTGCCCGCCCGTCGGCGAAATGACCGCTACCGCTCCGTGTTCGAAACTTGGGTTACGTCAATGCGAACATGAGGTGTGCCTTCTGATGGTCTCCACGAGCCCGAAGCGCCAGTGAAGACATTCACGCCGTTATTTCGGCAAACCCAAGATGACCTCGAGTTCCGATGTACCAATCCATCGATGACTGAACCACCGGCAGTGTCGTCGCTTCGGGCTGATAAGGCCGAAACTCTCCGTGGAGAAACATCCGCAATTGGGAAGTGGCCGGATCCATGATGACCAGTTGCGCCCATTCATTGCGAATAATCCGATCGATCGCCGGGTTACGACTCATGATCTTGAACATTGCTTCGGCGGTCGTTTCGAATACGAACAGCAGCCGCATCGGCTCATGAATCTCGACACTCTGCCAGGGCAAACCCTGGCGCAAATCGCTAGACGCGCCGTCCATCACACCCAAAAGCGAAGTGATGTTATGCGGCAGTTTGGTGCCGCAGCCCCAGCCATCCGGGTCGACCGACGAGAAGAAGTATTGAAGATTGATTCCCTGCGTCACCGGGACCACCGCACTGAGGATGCGTCCCAGAATGGTCGCTTCAGAATCGTCTTGAGTGGGATCGTAAGAGTGCAAAAACGAGCGACGGTCGAGAAACAGACCTCGGGTTCGTTCGCGCCTTCCGACGACGCACATGGCGTTCGTCGCGTTGCCATATTCAGGGCGGGTCTGCGCTAAGTCCTCAGCACGGCCCTGGACGTGTTGTTTGGCCGCATCGTGCGTAAGGTTCAGGGGGGCGGAATAAAAGCGGCGGCAGCGTTCGTGGGCATTGCCGCCGCAAACGTGTTCCAACGATTCGCGGGCTGATTCGAAATCCTTCAAGTGAGACTTAGGCAGCAGATCGAGATCGTAGAACTGAACCGAGTCGACGGCCGTGTTGTGAAGGCCTCCGAGGAAGTAAGTCTCGCGTGGGATTTCGAGCCCGTTTGCCATGATCATTTGCCGGACGCGTGGGTCGTTAAGCATCGCAGCCAGCGCACGGGCATTGGGGCCGCCGGGACTGCCAGAGCACGCGCCGCAATCGTAAGCGGACGCATGCGGCGCGTTCAAGCAGGATGAACCGTGACCGATGAACAACATCAGGCGCGAAAATCCATTCGTCAGCCCGATGTCGCGCAAAACTCGTTCGCCGATCGTCGCCATCTCATCAACGGTGAAGCCGATATGTCCATCAGTGGGCCCCGCTTCTGTCTCGGTTCGCTCAAGGAGTAGGCGGGTCAGTGGCGGGGGACCAACCAAACTCGAAGCGATCTTTCGGACCCAACCCGTCAATCGCGGAAACAGAATCCGTCCGATGAATGGAACGGCGGCGAGCAGCCCCAGCCCTCCCGTCAGCACCATTCCTAAGGCGATCGTCCGGCTGCCGCGATGGAGGTGGTGCGATGCCTTGCCAACGACCCGCCTTGCTTTCGCCTGTCGTCGATGTGTTTCGTGCTGGGAATAAACCGTCTCTTCCACTACCCAGTTTTTGGGCGCAGCACGATCGGGCAGAGAGCGGCAAAGTGGGCGTCGGCCAATCCGCGATAGTACATCGCGACGCAGAAGAACCCGGCCACGCCGAAGGTTTCGACGTCGGGAAAGGCTTCCTCCAAATGGCGCCGGAAAGATTCCTCGCGGGCGTCGATGCAAAAGGCTGCTTGGAAACGCGGTGCGACGATTCGCCCGGCCGTCTTGCTCACATGAACCGCGACTGCATCCAGCGCCTGGGTGCGAAACCTCCGCTCGTAGGCGATGTGGTAAATCCGCCGCCGTTCCAGATCCGAGAAGGACTCGATGTCTGTAATGAGGGCCGTCCATTGTTCTTTTGTCAGACCGTGCAATACGGAAGGGCGCCAGCCCAAAACCTGTGCAAGCTGGAACAGGATGAAGGTTCGCTGCTCCGTGTCTTTGGTCGCCTCGCGGACGACTCGCTCGCGGACGACTTGGCCGAGGTTATGCAATGGCCCATCGTAATCGAGTTCTTCCTTCGCCACGTATGCCAACGCGTAACGTTCGAGAATCAAGCGGACGGCCAAGAAATCAACGAGCGTCCCTTTCGCCACAGCGTGATGAACCCGGTCCGGGCGCACTTCCATTTGCCGCAGCATCCCAACCCAGCCACGCAACGCCATCAACGTTGCGGGGATGAAATCTTCCCAATCGGATTCAGGAATTCCGAGAATGTGGAGAGATTCCACCACGGAATCGTTGGCGTCGATGCCGCTGTTTTCCAATCGCGACAGCTCGGCCCCAAGCCCGCGCATCCAATGGTCGGGTACGCTTTTCGGCTGTTGGTAGAGGTGGAGAAAAGCCTTGAAGAAGCCTTTGTCGCGCTCCGGCAATGCCCAGTCGGCAAAGCCTTGATCCGTGAATGACGCGCAATACCGAATGAGGCGATCGTGCACCAGGGCGTCGCTGTCGATGCCGGTAGCATCCAAGAGCAGACTGCGAAGCCGCTTTGGACCGGGAGTGATTTCGACCGGCGTGGGGACGTCGCGAACGCCGGCAGCGCAGATGCGCCACAATGATTGAAGCGTGAACGCCTCCCATTTCGCATCGCTCCAGCGATCGATTGATTTGTTGTCGAAACGCTGGAGGAGATCCCAAAGGATATGATGCTTCGGTCCCGGGCCCGCAAATCGAATGTTTTCCGTCGAGTTCAGATGATCGCGCACTACCCAGCTCAGCGTGTCCGCTACGAGCCGTTTGCGGACGAGCAGAGGCGTTTCATCGCGAAAGCGCGTGAGCGCCTGGGTCTCGGCTACGAACCACTTCAGTTCCGCGTCCGGCCCGAAGAGAACGGGGCATTGCAGCATGGCATAGCGGATATCCGCCCGGGCGCCGAGCCCCGCCAACTTCTCGCGCCCGGCTGGCCCGAGGTCATCGTCGAGCGCCCGCGCAGATCCACGAACCGTATTCGCTCCCGCTTCAACTCTTCCCGGTAGCGCTGCTCCGACAGATAAGGCTCGCAACCGAAAAGCTTCGACGCCTTCTTGACTCCTTCGTGGAAGGGCATGTCTTCAAAAGCATGCAGCGTGTTGAGAAAGACGAACGCGGAGATGGGGCCTTCGAGCGGCAGCATCTCAGCGGATTCTTCGATGAGCCGTTCGACGTTGACAATGTGTGCGCGTTCGACTGGAGTTCTTCGTTCGACGGCGATCAATCGCTCGACAGGGGGAGACCTTGACGGCGTCCCGGTTCGAGCAACAGGGCGGTCGATCTCAGCCAGAAACATTGTTGCTTCCTTCAAATTTTTGAACCGGACAGTCCAAGTCCAGGATTGAACTCGCTGCTATTTTCAAGATCTGGAGTAACTGAAGCTTAACGGGATGGATAAGCGCTTACTGATGCGTTCGGGCGGTGCGCGCACTCTTCCCTTGTAAAGCAAGGCTCAGGCCAACCGAATATTCCAGTTTGGCTGATAAGACATAAAGTGTTTCGGGTAGAAGACTTATGTTTTCAGATTTGTTTGTTGTGAATTGCGCGATTGCTAGTTATTCAGGCAATAAACGCCTGCAATCTGGTTGTAGTCTCGGCTATCAGTCTGTTGCATTTGCCGACCCCGGTTAAATGAGTCTGCCATTAACGTTCAGCCCTTGCTTGCCAGAAATCGATGTTGCGTTCTCTTATGCGGCAATCGATAAGGGCGTCATCTGCTTAGCAATAAGGCGATCGGGACGGCTCTGAAAATGTTTTTGCTTTTCTATTACGTCAAATAGGGGGTTGTTTCTGAACGACACATTTTTTGGCACCTAGTTTGCGTTTTGCGTCCACCTATAGAGTACTCCCTTGCTTGACATGCAATTGTGCGTTCTTCGTCTCCTAAAAATTAACGTTTCGATAATCACCTTGAGTTGCATAAGCGATGGAAGTTGTTGTCTTGGCCCATTCTCCGGGATTTACAACGGAAGCAGCCGTCTGGTTCGCTCTCTTTTCGGGCTTGGTTGTCCTTGGAGCGTTGATCAGTTGGGCAATCAAGTTGCTCGGCTGGGGTGAAGAAGAACTCGATTTAGCCAGCCCCGTCCAGAACGCGCGTATTCTCAATCTGTCGCGACGTCGCATCAACAGCGTGAGATCATCTCGCCAGCAGCGCCGAAGCCATCCGCTTCGCTTATCCCGGCGGCGAAACTCTTCGCTTCGCTCCGTCAAACGAAGACGATAACAAATCATCACACCTCGCAATCGCGTAGACTTACTTCGTTTCCACAGCCCCTGCGATAGTGATTTTGGCTGCTTCGCGGCCAACGTAAGCCCATTCGCAGCCGCCGAAAGGAGCAGACACGCTTCAAATCTGTAAAATATCGGCGGAGGTGCTTCATGTTCATTTCCGCATTCGTGCCGTTGCTCATCGGCGGGACTATTGGTTATCCACCGCCGGCTCGCTTTGATGAAAAGTCGGTTTGGGTAGGCCGAATCGTGATCATGAAGAAGGCAGGCACGCGCTATTGCCGCACCCAAGCCGATGGAAGCGTTGTTGAAGTAGGTGTTCTAACGCGCACCGACTACCAAGTCGTTCGCGAAAAATACGATCGGCTTTGGGTGAAGCAAGACGGCGTTGAAGGTTGGATCTCCAAAGATGATGCCGCGCTTCCCGAACAGGGCATCGAGCTTTTCTCCAAATCGATCCAGGATAACCCGACCGATTCTTCGCAACACGCCCGGCGTTCCAAAGCATACGAATTGAAAGGCGATCTCGGTGCCGCCTTGAAGGATTACGATGCCGCGATTCGCCTGGCGCCGACCGCTTCCTCGTGGCTGAACAACCGGGGCAACTTATTGATGAAGCGCAAGGAGTTCGATCGAGCCTTGCAAGATTATAATCGCGCGATCGAACTGAACAATGGCTCGGCCATCTTCTACGGCAATCGCGGCAACGTTCACTCTCACGCACGCGATTTCGACAAAGCGATCGCCGATTACGATGCCGCCCTGCGGATTGCGCCCAACTACATCAGCGCCTTTGTCAATCGCGGCAATGTGCATCGAGAACTGCGAGAATTTGACAAAGCTCTTGCGGACTACAATGCCGCGCTTAAAGTCGATCCCCAATACGCTTACGCCTTCAGCAATCGGGGCGAACTCTGGCTGGGCCGGCTTGATTTCGATCGGGCTCACGAGGATATTTCAGCCGCGATTCATATTGATCCGCGCTCCCCGCTAGCGTTCCTGCATCGGGGCAATCTTCATCGCGCGGTTGGAAAAGCGAGTTTGGCGCGTGACGATTTCGACCACGCTCTGTGGCTCGATCCAACGCTTACGCAAGCCTGGATTGAACGTGGCAAGCTAATGCGATCCGCTAACGAATATGAACGAGCTCTTAGCGACTTCGATGCCGCCCTGAAGCTCGAACCGAAATGGCCCCAAGCGCTGATCGCGAAAGCTGAGATGCTTTCGACGTGCAGCGTAGATCGCTGGAGAGACGGCAAGTTGGCTTTGACGCTCGCGCAACAGGCTGTCGACGCCACTAAGAGCGTTGATGCAGTCGCTTGGGCCGCTCTGGCGGCGGCTTATGCGGAAACGGGCAATTTCATTGATGCCGTTGACAGACAACTCCTGGCAATGAGCATCAAAAGATACATTGAAACGGAAGGCGATCGCGCTCAGAAGAGGTTATCGTCATACAAAGCCGGTAAAGCATGGCGCGAATGACGGCGTCGTTATCCCGTACGAGGAGAATATATGCGCTTCTGGTTGTGCACGATCATCGGCTTCTGGAGTTTTTACGCTTCGGCGGACGAACCGAAAAATGATGGTCGCTATGAGTGGAAGGCGAACCACGACCCCAATGGAATCGGCAAATTCTATATGGGTCGCGAGATCGCGCACGTGATGGGGCATGCCGCCGCGACCTGGCTCGAGCGCCGGAGCGCGAAGAAGAGGAGCAACCAAAGAAGCTGCTCAAAGCGCTCAAGCTGGAACCAGGGATGATCGTTGCCGACATCGGCGCCGGCAGCGGCTATTACGTCTTCCGCATCGCGCCGCTGCTCGGCGAAAAGGGCAAGGTCTTCGCCGTCGACATCCAAAAAGAGATGCTCGACATCATTGCCGCACGAACGAAAAAACAGAAAGTCGCGAACGTCGAAACAATCTTGAGCAAAGAAGCCGACCCGAAGTTGCCTAAGAGTTCCGTCGACGCGATCTTGATGGTCGACGTCTATCACGAATTTAATTTTCCCTACGAAATGACGCAGAAACTGATCGATGCCTTAAAGCCGAACGGAAGGCTGATCTTCGTCGAGTTCAAGAAAGAAGACGAGAATGTCCCCATCAAAGAGGTTCACAAGATGAGCGAACGCCAGGTGATCAAGGAAATGGATGAGTTCAATGAACTGAAACATGTTGAAACGAACAAAGACCTGCCGTGGCAGCATGTCATCGTGTTCCGCAAGATCGAAGTGAAAAAGAAAGAGCAATGACACTCAGCAAAAAGCGTTAAGTTGTATAAAGTGGCATTGGCCCTATCCGCAGTTGCACTCGCTAAATGAACTACTCTCCACCCTCTCGCTCCGGGGAATCGAGCTTTATGCTCATCCGCATCGTTTCCGCCTTGTCGTGCGCGTTTATCCTCGCCGGCTGCAAAATGCCTAGCGATGGTCCTCGAAACGCCAGAGAGATGTATCAGGAGACCATCAAACTTTACGAAGAGTTGGTGCAGGTGCTGAGCAAGGTAGAAGATCTGCGTACGGCCAGCGCTGCCCGCGATCACGTCGCGGAGATTTCGAACAAGCTCGCGCGGATTAGGCAATTCCGCAACAACCTGCAGAAAAAGAAGGATCCGAACAAACTCGATTCGACGGACGTGGAATTTAGGACGTCCCTTTCACTGGCGGAGAAGAAGGTCTTCACCGAATACGTGCGTATCCGCCAGCGGGTTCCCGACGCCAAGAAGTTGGCGGACGAGGTTCAAGCGCTGATGGAAAGCCAGGGCGCGAAGATGTGATTTCGCCCCGGCGCCAACGGATTCTAGAGAGTCGATGATTCGAGCGCAGAGCCCGTCTTACCCTCCCCCCGCAAAGCCGTCGCAAAGCCGGGGGGAGGGTGGGAAGGGTGAGATGCCGGTTCGAAGTACGCCTTTTTTTGGTTGTAAATATTCCTAATGCTTCATTCAGATCACTGCGGCAGAACGTGCGTTGCAGGCTCGCTTCACGTCGATTGCACGACTTCCCCTTTGCTGCGCCAGAGATACCAGGTTGCAATCGAGCGATAAGGCCGCCACGGCTCGGCCAACTCCATGATTGATTTGGCGCCGGGTTCGGTAAGTGCATAAAGTTTTTGAACAGCGGGCGCAAGCCGAGATCGCCGACGGGCAGCACGTCGAGCCGGCCAAGCGAAAAGATCAAGAACATATGCACCGTCCAGACCCCAATGCCACGGATGGGGATCAGGTGGTCTTCCACTTCCTGATCGGTGAGCGATTCGAGATCCGTTTGCAGTTTTTGATCGTTCTGAAAATGTTCCGTCAGGGATCGCAGCGAAAGCAATTTGTTCGCCGAGAGGCCGCACGCGCGAATGTCCGCATCGCTCAGGCGGGCGATTGCCTCGGGGCGAACACCGGCTTCTCCGCACGCGGCGATGACTCGGCCAAAGATCGACTCGGCTGCTTTGGTCGATATCTGCTGCGATACGATCGATCGAGCCAGCACGGCAAAATGATCTGGATTAGGCAGCAACGTGCATGGCCCAACTTGCTTGAGCAGCGGACGAAGGATCGGCGACCTTCTTGAAAGATGCCGCCGAGCGGCGGCGTAAATGGGACCTGTCATCGATTCGCGCTCTAGCGTTTCTTATCCAAGCGAAATTATTTAGCCACCGATGGAACACGGAACAAACACGGATAAAATCGAAGAAGCTGATTGAGGCAGGCTGTCGAATGCGCCATCCGATATTTGATTTATCCGTGTTTAATCCGTGGCTAATCGATTTCTCTTTACATTGGCTGTCGAGTGCTTAGAGAATTCTCATCGGTCCGAAGCGCAGCCTCGTAGAACTTCAGACAAGCTCGGCAATCGGTTCACCATCATCCAGCAGACAACGCGGCCGCCCGCTGAAGTCCGGAATCGACTGAGATGGATCGATGCCTAGAACGTGGTAGAGCGTGCCGAGCACGTTCTGAGCGCTGAGCCCCCGATTCTTAGGCCTCTCGGCTTTGCTGTCCGTCTCGCCAACCACCTGCCCCGTTTTCAAACCGCCGCCGGCAAAGAGCCGCAAAGCCGGCATCGGGCCAGTGATCCCGGCCTTCATCCTTATTCACCCGCGGGGTTCGGCCGAACTCGCCCCAAACGAGCACGGCGACCTCTTTGTCCAAGCCGCGATCGTGCAAATCGTTAACGAGAGCCGCGACCGAACGATCGAGCAACGGCAGCACCGAGCGCAGCCCGGTGAAGATGTTCCCCGTGCTGGCGCCCTTCCCGTGGTAATCCCAAGGCCCGATGCGCATCGTGACCACGCCGACTCCTGCTTCCACCAGTCGGCGAGCCAGGAGAAATTTTTCGCTCGGCCAGCCAACAGTGGGTGTCGCCACGTTGCCGTAGATGTATTTGTCGCCGGGCCGGCCGTAAGTTTCGCGAACTTTCCACGGCTCGCGGCTCAGGTCGAACGCCAACCGCGCTTGAGGGGAAGTGATCATCTCCAATGCCTTGGCATTGAACGTGTCAACCGCTTCAAAATCGCGATGGGCATCGATGTCGCGGCGGACGGAGTCAAATTGGCCGAGTAATGTCTTCCGGTCGTCGAGGCGTGTCGCCGTCATCTCGCGGGCCAGGCCCAAGTTCTTGACCCCTTCGCTCCCGTAAAGAAATGGACGATGAGCGATGCCGGTATAATGCGGATTTTCAACCTCCGTATGGCTGGCCTCGTATTGATCGAGACTGACGTAATGCGGAATCTGCGCATCGGCCGACCCGTTGAAGCGGCTGATGACCGACCCGAAAGCGGGCCTTTTGGCGGACTTCGGAAAGCCCGTGTAGCACTCTTGAAGTTCGTGTTGCATCGGCTCGACAAATTGCACCGTGCGCACGAGCGCGTAACTTGTCGGCGATGGCCGCCTGACGCGGGAAGAGCTCGCAGATGTCAAAGCCGGGCACGTTAGTCCGAATCGGCTGGAATTCACCGCGGACTTCGGCCTTCGCGTTCGGCTTTAAATCGTACATGTCGATATGGCTTGGACCGCCAGCCAGGCAAATCATAATAACCGATTTAACCGGAGTCTTCGTTTTGCCTTCGGCCCGCAAGCGAAGAACGTCGCCCAGCGACAAGCCCCCCAGGCCCAGTGCGCCAATTCGGAGAAAGTCACGGCGGTTGACGCGATCGCAGAAAGAACGCGAACGGTCCCAAACAGTGAACATGAATCATCCCTTGGGGTGGGAACAGCAAGAATCGCCAAAACGAAGAGAGCCAAGGCAGGTGATTTCAGTTTACCATTCGATCCGTGCGAGTCAACCGCGTTAACGCGTTGTTATCAGCAGGAGGCGCAAGCGAAGGAGTGGGTTCTTGTTTGCCGGACGCGCTAGCGACGGAGTGGCGAGCCGGGAGCGTGAGCGACTGGAGTTTTCTCGAGCGAAATCTGCGGCGTAAGCGATCGGAGTTCTTCTCCACAAAATCTCCAGTCGCTTACGCTCCTGGCTCGCCCAAAATGCGAGCATGGGTCGCGTGCAACAGGCTGAATCACCCACGCCCGCTCAAGATCGAAGGAAGCTCGAAATGCTCTTCATCGCGATCGGGCTTTGGCATCGGTGCATCTTCCGGCCGCGTTTTGCCCTCGCCTGCGCGCACCGAACGAGCCACGGCCGGCAGAATCTCCTCGAACTGGGCTTGATAACGGCGAATTCGGCTGCGGAAATAAGAGACCGCAACGACGCCCGGAATGGCCACGAGCAAACCGGTCGCGGTAGTGACAAGGGCTATCCGAATGGCGCCTGCCAACTGCGCCTTGCCGACACCTGCTTTCTCGAGTGCATCGAAGCCGACGATCATGCCGACCACGGTCCCGAGCAAGCCGAGCAACGGAGCTACCCGGACAATGGTCGCCAGGAGATTCAAATGATTGGCCAGCGAAGGCAGATCGCGCTGGCCGACGTCGTGCAAGGTGCGCTCGATCGGTATTCCAAGTGTTAAATGTTGCGATAAGGCCTTGCTAATGACGCGGATCAACAGAGCCGGGCTCGATTGATGTTTTTCAACGGCACGCTTCGCTTCACCCGCCTCCGCCAACTTTTGCAGATCGTCAATTGCCTCCGCGTCGAGAACAGCCGAACGGCGAAGAACGAAAAGACGCTCAAGGATGACGCCGAGGACCAACGCCAAGCAGGCGAGCAACGGCCACATCAATAGGCCGCCCGCGTTCACATACCACATGATCTGTTGCATGAAGTTGCCATTCGCAAAAGGTTATGCTGTCGAGAGACTCGGCATGGTTAAGCTAATGGTTGCCACGGGAAGAGGCAACTGGTTCAGACAATCCGCAAACCTTGCCAATTCGTACCGCACGGATTATTACGAACTATGAAATGATCGTACTCAGTCGAGAAAAAGCAAGTGGTCATCTTTCGCGCAGGAATAGTTTCATTATGCCTTCTCGCGGGCTCAGCCGCCCAAGCCGCGGCGCACCACCTCTTGATCGACTGGCAAATTAAAGACGATCGACTGCATGTTGAAGTGTTTTACGACGATGATACGCATGCCCCCCGCGCACGAATCACGGTTGAAAATCGGCAGCACGCGAAGTTCGCTGAAGGCCTTGCCGACGACAGAGGCCGTTGGGACGACGCAGCCCCTGCGCCGGGCGAATATGTAATAAGAGCAGTTAGCGTTGGTCATGCCGCCGAAAAAAAGTTGGTCATTCGTCAGCTATTACCAGAGCCGTCCGAAGCAAATCAAGTACATAAGCAGATGCCGCCCGTTTCTGCATTCCAAGGCACAACCGAGCGCGAGCATCTGGACACGCCTTGGACGAAAATCGGCATCGGCTGCGCATCGATTTTTGGCCTCTTCTCGCTGCTCTGGCTATCGCGCCGGCGGGCTCACCCGGCCGAGTGAGCTAAAACCGAGGCAAATCAACCTTAGCGCAGTCGCGCGGCAATCGACACACTAACCCGACGCGTCAGCGAGGTTTTCTCCGAAGCGTTAGCGTTAGGGTGGATAAAATAACGCTAACGCTTCGGGGCTTGCCCTCGCTGACGCTTCGGGTTAATGTTGGCTATTGCGGCTATGCCGCGCAACGGTTGAATCGTAGAGCTACGACGGACATCGTTTGCTTTCACAGGCCGCGCATCGTGTTCCTGGCAAAATCGCCGAGGTAATGCGGTGGATCCTGATCCTCTTTGAATTGCAGCCATTTGCGCAGCGCCAGGAAGCATAGCCGCCGATATAGGCGAGATTGGCCAGAAATTCATAACCCGCGCCGTGGTGCTTGCGAAAATAGCGCCGACGTGAATTGAACCAGTACATCGGCGTGCGTTTACTCCGCGCCCTGCGCCGGTCGCCCCCGTGCTTTGCCCTTCTAAATGGACGACGCGGCTGGCGGGTACGAACCAGCAGGGCCATCCCGCTAAGCGTGCCCTTCGGCAGAAATCCGTCTCTTCGTAATAGAGAAAAAAATCGTCGTCCATGAGACCAATTGTCTCGAAAACCGCACGTCTCACCATCATGCTGGCGCCGTTCACCCAGTCGGCCCGATGGGGGATGTCGCGAGTCGGCGGCGCCACCATCCAACGTTGCAGGATTTTACTGATGGCCCCAAAACGTAGCCCGCGTTCCAGTTCGCTCCAGACGCCATGAAACCGGAACGCCGAGCATTGGGATGACCCATCCGGGTTTTCCAGTCTGCTGCCGGCAATGCCGACGGCTGGGTGAATTTCCAGAAAATCCACCAGTTCTTTGACGGCGCCAGGCCGGATATAAGTATCCGGATTGAGAAGATGAAAATAATCGGGCGGTTGGCTTGATTGAAGCAGCATCCGAATTGCGGCATTGTTGCCGAAGGCAAAGCCGCCGTTGCGTTCCAGAGGCAGCAATTCGACCCACTTCCAATTTGCTGCTTTAATCGATGTGCGCAGATGTTCGACCGAGCCATCGTTGGACGCGTTGTCCACCACGATCACCCGGCCGTTGACATGATCTCGAATTTCACTTTGCAGCGAATGCAAGCAGTCGAGCACCAGGCCGGGCGTGCGGTAATTGACGATGATGATAGCGGTATCGCGCATTCCAGCTTTTGGTGAAGGGTACTGTTCGGGCTTCAAGTCAGCGAAGACGCCTTCCCACCATCGGCCAAAAGGGACGTCTTTACATGGCGCAGACCAGGCCCGGTATAGATCGATCTCGGTCGAATCAAGCGATTGTGATCGAGCTGTTCAATGACGTGCGCGCTCCACCCCGACACGCGTGCCATGGCGAAAATAGGGGTATAAAGCGGCACTTCCAGGCCCATCGCGTAGTAGAGACGCCCGGCCGGCCAATCGAGATTCGGATACATCTTTTTTTCGGAGGCCATCACGTTCTCGATTATCGCAGCGATCTCCTCCCACTTGTTTTCGTTGATCCGTTCGCAGGCGGAGCGGGCATATTCTTTGAGGATTCCCGCGCGGACATCGCCCGATTTGTAAACGCGATGCCCGAAGCCCATGATCCGCTCTTTGCGGGATAGCGCATCGCGGACCCACTGCTCGGCTTTGTCCGGCGTGCCGATCGGCTTCAAGATATCCATGATCTTTTCGTTCGCCCCGCCGTGCAGCCGGCCTTTGAGCGCGCCGATGGCGCCCGTAATGGCCGAGTGCAGATCGGACTCGGTTGAGACGATTGTCCGGGCCGCAAAAGTTGAAGCGTTGAATTCGTGCTCGGCATAGAGGATAAGCGAGATGTCCAGCGCTTTTACATCTTCGGGCTTCGCCTCCTTCCCCCGCAGCATGTAAAGAAAATTCGCCGCCTGATCGAGGTCTTGCCGAGCCGCAACCGGATGTTCGCCGCGCGAGTAGTGGTAAAGATCGCAGATGGCGACCGGTATCTGCGCTATCAGTCGTTCGGCCTTGCGCACGTTCGCTTCATGCGAATTGTCGGGCATG
Organism: uncultured Planctomycetota bacterium; assembly: GCA_963718635.1. GTDB lineage: Bacteria > Planctomycetota > Planctomycetia > Gemmatales > Gemmataceae > JAIOQJ01. The sequence continues at coordinate 3,662,769 of OY970367.1, forward strand.
TCTTGATCGAAGTGAGCCAGCGCGCTGACGGTGCTGCGCAGGGCATCGAGCGGCAAGGTCCACTTAGGCAAACCGACGAGTAAATCGCGGATCGGCTGGGTAAGCCGTCGGGCAGCATTGACGCGAGCGCGAAACTGGGCCGACTCCGATTTCGTCGGCAAGTCGCCATAGAGAAGCAGGTAAGCTACTTCGTCGAAGGTGCAATGCTGGGCCAATTCCTCAACGGGATAGCCGCGATAGCTAAGGCCATCTTCGACGGTCGAGATGGCGGTCTCTCCGGCAACGATGCCCTCAAGGCCGGGCGAGTATGCAAGAGTCGGATTCATCAACGGTCTCCTGGTGAGGAGAATAGCAGTCGCGACATGTCGAATAATGTATCGAATTAAGGATGAGTCAGCCGCGATGCGCCCATTAGCCGCGACGCTTTGCGGAGCGCGATAGCGCTATCGCGGCTAACGATTAAGAACCGCGATATAGTAAATAAAGCAGCGTCTTGACGCAACGTTCCTGGCTCGCGCTTCTAACCGACGAGTCATGGTGCGCCGATGGATTCTTGCAAATTGTTGAAATGAACGCGAAGCCCGTTTTACCCTCCCCTGGCTTTGCAGGGGGAGGGCAGGGTGCGGGTCGAGCGCTCGCCCATCAACAGCGGTTGCGAATTTCCAAACCGTTCCCCCCCCACCCTGCCCTCCCCTCGCAAAGCCGGGGGTAAGGTGGGAAGGGCAAGCTTCCGATTTGCCGGAATCGGTTGGGCACTCTCTACCCGAGCAGGTCCTTATGAGTCCGATGCCAAACGATCCATCTCCGACAACGGAACAATTGAAAGAACAAAACGCCGTTTGCTCGGCGCCCTGTACCATTTGATGGGAGAGAAAGTGCATCTATCGGAGGAGTATCTGGAAAACCGAGTCGATGCTCCTGAATCGCTTGATGACTTGATTGCGGAACTCGAATTGCTCAAATGAACAGCTAAGGTAGCATGGCTAACATTGCCTCCATCGGTTAGTTTACATGCCGACACTTCTCTTTCCCGATCTCCCCTCCTTACACGATGTTCTTGCGACCGCTGCGGTTCCGGCGGCGATATCGACTTGTCCCTGCCTTGCAGCATCGAATGAAGATGGAACAATAAACTTAGCGATTCATCGTACCCTTTCCCGAAAAGCCCTCATTGCGTTAAGCCAATTTGGCGTGAAGGTCGTCAATTCGGTCAAGTTGAATAATGCCGAAACTATCACTTGCTGGCAGCAGCTCATTCCCTTGGAACAGCAGTTGGTCACACGGGAACACTGCAGCGGCGCCATTCTCATCCATTTGCCCGCCCATCGACTTGCAGCTCTGTCAACGGAATTGGAACGTAAAGGCATTCACTCCTGGTCCTATCGATGGCAAAGCGAGGCATATGAGGCGGCGCCTGCCGATGTCGTCGAAATCAAAATTGACTCGCCTGCCTGCGAGAGTCTTTTGCGGGCTTTGAATAATGCCGCAGATTTCGGCTGGCGTGTGTTTATCGAGCGCTCGCCTCGGCTTTGGGTGGCGGCAGGTTGGCGGCATCCCTTTGAAACGCAGCTTCGGCCTTCCAGCGCCAAGGAGTTGTTCCAAACTCAACCGCAATATTGGGAATGGCGAACGTCGGCGCCGTTCTCGACTGGCGAAGTGCCGATGCCTCTCACGCCGAAAGTTGGTGTGTACAGCGGAGACGCGAAGGGCTTGCCATCTGCCATAAATATGCCGTTACGCCTCATGGCCGGCCGCGATGAAACGTCCGCGCAGCTTTGGCTTGTCTCCGACGACGCACTCGGCTGGCTCAGCCAATTTGTCAATCAGCTTGAGGGCCAGCTGCTCAACCGTTTCACTTTCGCAATTGCCGACCGAGCTGGCCAACCACTGGTTTTGTTGCGGAGCGTGTTTGGCAAAGAACCGGTGGTCATTGCAGATGCCGCAGCAACCGGTTTTCGACCATTGTTGAAGCTGCCGAATTTGTTCGTTCCATCCGGCTACCGGTTGTCGCCGTTGCCACGGCGCGATGCGCTGACGGCAACTTCTCGCTTTCGACGGCAATCGACTGACGTGGCTGAACCCCTTAGGTGATGGCGCGTTTTCCACCGAATCATTGCCGATCAGCGCCTTCATTCCCCTAGCCGACTGCGTGCAACATACGGTCGATAGGCTGGCCACATTCCATGAAGCGGCAATGGCTTCCGGCGCATTCGACTTCGAGCGGTTCATCACCCAGCCGGCCTCGAAACCGTTGAAACCGGCCCAACCAAAACTCGTCGAGGATGTCGATTCAGATACTACGCAGCGCTTCGCTAAGGTAGATGCCCGCCCCGGCCTCTTATCGCGTCTGTTAGGACGATTCAGTCATGCGGGATCGCGCGAAACGAGCTCACGAGTCGACGAAGAGATTGACGCCATCGGACCACCTATTGTGCGTCCTACGAACGATCGATCGCTCGCTCCGCCATCGAAGCTGGACGCGGCAAAGGAGCGCGCCAGGGCGCTCGAGCGTTCTTTCTTTGAGACGCTGAAGACGAGACCGGCCGCGGCCGTCCAACAATGGCCCGAACTCGCTGCCGCTTATACACAAGCGGGCAATCCTGCTGAAGCAGCCAGCTGCTGGCTCAACGCAATGTGGCAACGCGAAAATGTTCCGACAGGCTGGGCATGGGAATGGTTGCGTGCCGAGACGGCTCAGGCTGGCTGGAATCCGCACCAGGCAAACATCGCCGACTGGTTGGCGGCCAAACCGACTCCGGGCCGGGTTCGGGCCGTTGCTGCATTTATCGTTTGGGCGTCTACCCAATCAGAACTTCACAACGAATACATAACACAACTAGGAGATTTGCAAGCATACGTTGAACGACATGAAGAGCATCTACCGGTTCGAGCGGTGTGGTTGATGCGAGCGGCGCTGGTCCGTTCAACTCGCGGCGACGTGTTAACGCTAGCACGGACTCGCGACCGACTTTGCGCCAGGCTGTTGCAGAACGGTATGAATTTGGATGGCGATTTGCCTGCCTTCATGCGTTTCGCGGAATCGGGCGATGGGGATCGCTTCAATCGCGTCCGTAAGTGGCTTGTTGAAAAGCGTAAACTTATTGGCGACTGGATTGCTCAGCTTGCGTCGGAAGTGCAGCGGCCAGCGGGAAACGTTGCGTTGGAACAGTTCGGCCTGCAGGCGGAGATCGCCGGGACCGGCGCGTACGCCAGCTTCATGCTCGCCTGGGGACTGGCCCGGCTTGGAGAAAAAGCCGAGGCACAGCGCCTGCATGAGGAAGCCCGTCAAACGTTGAACAGCACGGACTCCGTACATGCCTTCTTGAAGGCGGCGTTCGATTTTCGCATCAATCAAGCCCGTCAAGGGACTGGCGGCGAAACTTCGTTGCCGGTGGATCTTGTCGAACAATTGAACGGGCTCTCAGCGGACGACCGCTATCGGGTCGACCGTCTGCGCCAGCATTCGCGCATCCTCGACCCGGTGGAACGACTCGATGCGCATTGGGCGTCCACTTTTCGCCATTATCGGCAGTGGAACCCTCTGCGCAAATTGCTCATGGGTCTGCCGGGTTTGAAGTCAGAAGCATTGAATGAAACGGCTCGTCAACTACTATCGAGGGCGGTCGGCACGCCTGCGCACGAGATGCCGGAGATTCTAATCGCTCTGCTCGACCAATCGTCACGGCTCGATTCGGCGCTTGTCGATCTAACCCTGCAGAGGGTTCTGATCGCGCTCGACTCGCCCTCCGAAAGTCCACTTCTTCAATTGCCGCTGCTCGAAAAAAGTCTGATGGCGGCAGCATCGCTCGATAAGCCTACTACCGTGCAGTTGCTCGTTCATCGTTTCACTCAATTGATCGAAGATCAACGAGGTCTCTCGGCTTCCGGGATGCTCGAAGGTTTAACCGGAGAGACCTTTCGTTCTCTGCGACGCCTCGGTATGAAGAACGAGGCCGAACGGGTGCTGTTTCAGATTCATGCGTCGTTGACTCACGGTGAAGACCTGGACCGGCTGCGGAACCACCGACCGGCCGAATGGCCGACCTTGATCCGAACGCTTCTGCATGTAGCGGCAGGCTGGTACTATTGCGGCCGTACTGAGGAAGGCCACGCGATTATCGAGGAAGTGCGCAAAGACCTCTATCAGCGATCAATGCCTTTGGCCGAGCGTACCGCTTTAGCGCTTGCCTATTGCAGCACGCTAGGTCACGTTGATGTCGGCACCGCGCTTGGCCGGTTTGAAGAGCTGTTTTTGCGACTCAAGAAAATCAGCATCCACGGGTGGAATTCGCACTATACCCTGCAGCCTCTGCAATTGATCGATACGGTCATTCGTGCCGTCGTCAGCGAAGACTTTACGCTCGGCCCTGCGATCCGCGGCTGGCTAGACGATGATGAATTCCGAGTCCGCCAGCGCATCAACGACGACTTACGGCAGATGATGGACGAGCAAGGGATAGCGTGAAGACCTAAGCCGCGGTTTCTGGCGAGCCGGGAACGTGCGCGACCGGAGTGTGCAGAGCTTCAAGCGGATTTCTCCAGTCGCGCCCGCCCTGCCAAGATCGGTTGGCACTTCCACCGATCAAACCTGAACTTCACCTTGAACGCGGAAGAAAAAGCTACCACGGATAGCACCGATAACACGGATGGGGTGCGCCGACGTATTCTGGCAAAACGGAAGCGCGCACTTCCCACCCTCCCCCCGGCTTTGCGGGGGGAGGGCAGGGTGGGGGGAAAGGCCGCGTGTGCCAAAGTGCTTGTTTATGGGGGAAGGCGCTCCGCCCCCACCTTGCCCTCCCCCTGCAAAGCCAGGGGAGGGTAAAACGACTGCCCGTTCGTTTCAACAGTTCGTCAGAATCCGTTTGCGCACCCACACGGATGGAAACCGGAATAATTGTTCAGCATACAATATAAAATAAAGAAGTTTGCATCGGTCCGTTTTCATCCGTGGTCGATTCTCTGCCTCAAACATTTATGGCCAAATCATCAACGACTTCCGAGACTGCCACGTTAGTGGAACTGCAAGCCGAGGCGGAAGATCTGCGCCGGAAGATCAATCGGCTGCGTACCTCGCTGGGCCGATTTTTCGTGCAGAAGCAGGAGATTATCGACCTGATGACCGTCGCGGCCGTCGCTCAGGAACCGTTGTTGCTCGTCGGGCCGCCAGGCACTGCGAAATCCGACTTGGTGTTGAAGTTCAAAGACGCCATCGGCATTACCGAAAGCGATTATTTTGAGTACATGTTGACGCGGTTCACGGAACCTTCGGAAATCATCGGCGCCATCGATATTCAAGAGCTTCGCGATGGCCGTTATATCCGACGCAAGCAAGGCAAACTCCCCACCGCCCGGCTCGCTTTCTTGGATGAAATCTTCAAATCGAATTCCGCCATTTTGAATATTCTGCTGACCATTATCAACGAGAAGAAGTTCTACCAGGACGGCGTGCCCGAACCGGTGCCGTTGCGCATCTTATTCGCAGCAACCAACGAGATCCCCGAACAAGGCGAACTGGCCGCGCTTAAAGATCGCTTCGTCCTGAAGGTCATGAGCCGGCCTGTGGCAGAGCATCATTTTCAGGAGCTGATCGATTGCGGCCTGCAGGCCGAGTCTTATCGCAGCCTGAATCAAAAGCCCTGGGTCGAAGGACATTGCACGCTGGAGGATCTGCTCAAAGCGAACCGCTATCTCACGTATCTCTTCGCGCAAGCAAGGCGATGGGCGCGGCGACGAACAGAACGATCGCAATCTCTTCTTCCCGGCCGATGTGTTCAGCGAGTTCCAGCGCATCGTGAAAACGCTGATGCGCGAAGACAAGATATTCATCTCCGATCGCAAGCTGGTGAAGCTCTATAAACTCTTCCGCGTGCGTGCCTGGCTGCTTTCCGGCGGCACCGTGAGCCGAGGCGACTTGCGTTTGCTTTCGTATCTGGGCGAAACGCTGCAAGAAGTTGAGCACTTGCAACAGAAGGTGCCGGAGCTATTGGGGGAGTAATGGTTGTCAGGGCTGCTCACGCGCCCGGCTCGCCATAGCCTCGCTGCTAAACGAGTGGCTAAACTTTTATTCGCTCGTAAAGTTCCCGCGCGACGTTGCCGTAAAGTTCACGGCCTTTATCGCAGACGGCATAGGGCCGTTTGTTGAAGACGGCTTGGGGCACTTTGTTGTCGTTCTTCACGGTATGTTTGATGATGGCCGTTCCTGCTTCTTTGAAATCGCGCAACGTTCCCTGAAGCTCCGCGAGCGAACGAACTTCGTACTGCGTGAGGTCTTTGGTGGTCGTTCCGCTTCGATAGGTGCCGTTGAGAATCACCCCGCCGAGCTGGGCGTGAAAATCGACTTCGGACGCCTTCTGCAGTTTTTGCATCCAGCTTAAAGTTCGCGGGACGGCTTCGATGTCGTTCAGATCCAATGCGGTCGGGATGACGATCCAATCGGATGCCGCCAGCGCATTGATCGTCGAGGTGGAAAGACGCGGCGGGCAATCGAAGAAAACAAAATCGAAGCGGTCGAAGATGGCTTGCTGATGTAGCAGCCGCCGGTGATGAAAACGCTCTTCGCTCTCGCCGACGGCAAAGAGCGCCTGCTTCCGAAAATCGACCTGATCCAGCGAGTCATCGGATACCACGACCATCGCTTGGTCGTTCGTGCCGTTCATCGGCACAAGCAGCTCCGATAGCAGTCCGGCGACGTCGTTTGCTCGATTGCTTTCAAGCAGTTTCGCGGCCGTTTGTCGATTGGCGCGTCGATCGAGCAAAGGCTTTTGCTCGACGCAGAGATTGCCGAGCGTTCCCTGATAGTCGAGGTCAATGGCCAGGACGCTCTTGTTATCGGCTAACACGCCGGTGGCAAACGCGGCCGCCAGGTTGGCGGTCAGCGTTGTTTTGCCGACGCCGCCTTTGAAATTCAAAAAAGTCACAAAGCGCGTGCGGCGCTTATCGCGGCGAACGAACGGCGGCACGTCGCTCTTGGCACTGCCGGCGATCCAGACATTCGTATCGATCTTCGCGAGGTTGTCGAAGCGCGCGCGCAACTCGTCAAGTTCCGCTTGCAGACGCGCTTCCTGCGTGCGCTTGGCTTCGATCACCTCGGTCAATTCGCCGACGGCCCCGGCGGTTTGCTCCAACTCGGCAATGCGCGTCTTGAACTTCAGGCCGCGTTCGTCGGCCTCGTGCATCAGCCGGCGAAATTCATCGTTTTGCCATGCCACGCGTTGAAAAGCAGGCAGCGCTCGCTGCAATTGCCAACGGCAATGTTCCGACTCACGATGCGACTGCATCGCTTCATCGCGAGCTTTTCGCGCTCGAGTTCCCACTGTTCTTCCGCTGTTGCCGAGTCGTCGCGGAGGCGCTCCACCTCAGAATTCGCCTCTTCGAGTTCTTGACGTAGGCGATGTACGCGTGAACGGGCCCGCATAAACAGAAATGCGAAAAAGAGGGCCAACAGGAGACAGAGAACGAACGAGCCGAGCTGAACCATTGGGCCGGCAGCCGTAAACAGTTCGCTGATCGGTTGAAGCAAGTCGGTCATTGTTCTCGCAGGGATTTGGGGTGAGTTAACGGTGCGGACGAAGTTCAAGCTCCAGTCCCGAACTCAAAACGCCATTAGCCGCGACGCGAAGGCTTTGCGCAGCGGAGCGCTGGTGTTCGTTTCATTAAACCGGCAGCTTACGCTGCTCGGCTCGCCTGCGCCCTCCCAAATATGATTGACCCCGAAAGCGCTCCGCTGCGCAAAGCCTTCGCGTCGCGGCGTGCGCCGTGAGAAGGTATGGTTTTTCAGTGGGTGAAAGTCCCACCCGGTAAGTTTAGTCGTTTTCCGACCGGTAGCAATCCAAGCGGCGGTGGAGGCAACGAAGCCGTCGGAGCCTTGGATGGAAAGGGTCATACAGTGACTCCGCGAGAGAGTGGGCCGTAATGTAACGTGAACGCCAGCAAGCTCCGAAAACGAGTGATGCAGGAGCCGACCCTGTGCCGCGAAGGGGAAGGCCGCCGGAAGCAACCACAGACTCCAGGTGCGGAGTTCAATCGCACCGAAAACGAATGGGTTGCTTCTCCTGCCGGAGTAAGGGCGACAGCACGCTCTCAAAGGAAGACCATGCAACACGGGAAGCCTGCTTGGTGATCGCGTGTGACGATCAACCGGAGACCCGCGAGGGAGAGGCCGGGCCAAGTCAGGTGGCGGAGGGGCTCGTAGTACCGTTGAAGCCGGGTAATGCCGGTGGAGGGAAGGGGCCTCAGTTCTTGTACGGTGTCGAAAGAAGCGACAGCCCGAGGGATTGACATGTTTCTACCAACCCCACCGGAAAAGGTTGAGAAGCTTCGGACGGCACTACACACGAAAGCGAAAGCTGAACCTGAGTTCCGCTTCTATGCGCTGTACGACAAGATGTATCGGATGGACGTTCTGATGCACGCCTACGCTCGTTGCCGAGCGAACGACGGAGCAGCGGGGGTGGACGGTCAGACGTTCGAAGACATCACGACGTACGGTCCGGCGAAGTGGCTTGGGGAACTGGCGGAAGAGTTGAAGACGCGGACGTACAAGCCCCAGGCGGTTCGACGGGTATGGATTCCGAAGGCCGATGGGAAACAACGACCGCTGGGCATACCGACGATACGGGACCGAGTGGCGCAGATGGCGGCAGTGTTGATACTCGAACCGATCTTCGAGGCGGACCTGCAGCCGGAGCAACACGCTTACCGGACGGGGATAGGCGCTCACGACGCTGTGAAAGCGGTGCAAGCGCTGTTGGACGATGGCTATACGGAGGTGGTTGACGCGGACTTGAGCGGCTACTTCGACAGCATTCCGCACGCCGAGCTGATGAAGTCGGTGTCGCGTCGGATCGTGGATCGACACGTGCTTCACGTCATCAAACAATGGCTGGAAGCGGCGGTCGAGGAAACGGACGAGCGTGGGCGGAAGACGCGGACGACCCGCAACAAGGACGAGGGGAGGGGCACTCCGCAAGGAGGGGTCTTGTCTCCGCTGTTGGCGAATCTGTATATGCGTCGCTTCATTCTGGCCTGGAAGGTCCAAGGTCACCAAAGGCGTTTGGACGCTCGCATCGTGAACTATGCGGACGACTTCGTGATCTGCACGCCGGGAGGCCTAGCCGACGAGGCGATGGTCGAGATGCGTGAGATCATGGGGAAGCTGCGGTTGACGGTCAACGAGAAGAAGACGCGGCGGTGTGTTCTGCCGGAAGAGACGTTCACGTTCTTAGGCTACACGTTCGGGCGGTGTTACTCGCGTAGGAACGGTCGTGCGTATATCAGCCCACGACCGTCGGATAAGAAGATCGGAGCCATGACCGCGAAGGTCAGCGAGATGACCCGAGGGCGAACGACGTGCCGGGAAACCGAAGAACTTGTGGGAAGCCTGAACTCGGTCCTAAGAGGTTGGGCCAACTACTTTTGTTACGGTCCGGTAACGGAGGTCTATGCGACACTGATGGATCACGTGCGCTGTAGGCTGCGTCGGTGGCTGGGCCGGAAGCATCGCGTGCGAGGTTCGAGTATCACTACGTACTCGCGACGATACCTGCACGAGGAGTTGGGACTGATCCAACTGGAAAACTTCCGCCCACGCCGGCTGTTTGCGAAGGTGTGAGAGACAAGTCCGAGAGCCGGATGCGGGAAATCCGCCCGTCCGGTTCGCCGAGCGGGGAGTGGAAACGGACGGACCGAAGCAGATGGGGCGTAGCGACAGTGTTCAGACCGGCTACGCTTGTTGTCCATCGGAACGTTCGCACCGCGCCACTCCTCGACTCTACTAACGGCGTTCATTTTGCGCACTCTCGCACTCCCCCTGTTCTATGAATGCATACGCGCCGATCCCGTTTTCCGCTATACTGCGGAGGAAGTACCCGCCGATTTGCGCACCTCGCCCGTGTCCATTTCCAACATCCTGGCAAGGAGCTTTTCTCTACCATGCTTTCCTCAACTTTCCTTCTCGCTCTTGCGCTTTCGCTGCCCGGCGCAGATGCCTCGGACGGATCGTCGCAATACGATTGGCCGCAATGGCGCGGCCAAAACCGCGATGGCTCAACCAAAGAGACCGGCCTGCTCAAGAAGTGGCCCGCGGAAGGCCCTCCCGTTCTTTGGAAGGCGACCGACCTGGGCGGCGGCTATACCTCGCCTTCGGTAGCCAATGGCAGAGTCTTCGGCATGGGCTATGTCGGCAACGATGAAGTCGTTTGGGCGCTGCACGAGAAAGATGGCAAACAGATCTGGTCGAAAAAATTCGCTGCTAAAGGCAAAGCCGGTTACAACGAAGGGCCGCGCTCTACGCCGACTATTGATGGCGATCGACTCTATGCCGTCGGCATCTCGGGCGATCTGGTCTGCATGAAAGTAGCGGACGGCGACCTCGTTTGGCAGAAAAATTACAAGAACGATTTCGCGGGCAAGATGATGTCCGGCTGGGGCTTTAGCGAATCGGTGCTGATCGATGGCGATCACCTGCTCTGCACGCCAGGTTCCGACAAGGCGGCTATCGCCTGTCTGAATAAGAAAGATGGCAGCACCGTCTGGTCGTCGGAAATCAAGAACGGCGGTGGCGCCGGCTATTCATCCATCATGAAAGCCACGGTCGGCAAGACGAAGATGTACATCACGCTGCTCGGCAAGTCGGGCGGAGTTGTCGCCGTCAATGCGGCGGATGGCAAAATGCTCTGGCAGTACACTAAAGTCGCCAACGGCACGGCCAACATCCCCACCGTGCTCGTGCGCGACGACATCGTTTTCTGTTCCACGGGCTATGGCACCGGCACGGCCGTGCTAAAGATGACCGAAGAAGGACCGGGCAAAGTCAAAGCCGATGAAGTGATCTTCCATCCCGGCAAGACGCTGCAAAACCACCACGGCGGCATGGTGCTCGTCGGCGACTACGTCTACCTCGGCAACGCCCATAATAAGGGCTTCCCCACTTGCGTTGAATTCAAGACCGGCAAGATTGTCTGGCAGGAAGATCGTGGACCGGGCGGCGGCTCGGCAGCGATCGCCTATGCCGACGGCATGATCTACCTGCGTTATCAGGATGGCGTGATGGCGTTGATCGAAGCGAACCCGAAAGAGTACAAGCTCGTCAGCAAGTTCAAACTGCCCGACCTGAGCGGCAAGGACAGCTGGCCCCACCCCGTTATCGCCAACGGCAAGCTATTCATCCGCGATCAGGACAAAATGACCTGTTTCGATCTGAAAGTTAAGTGAGAGCTTTATCACGTTAATTGGCCCACTCGCTTAAGCAGGAAGTTTTCATTCGAACGGGGAGGTTGGAATCGTTGAAACAAGCGAAATTGAAAATTCGATTTGGAGTGCCCCTAAGCTAGTATGAAGCGTAACAGGCCTGTGGCGGCGGTTTGGTTCAGGCGAGCCGGATTGCGTAAGCAATCGGGTGAGTCAAAAGAGGGGATGCTCGAGCCCGACGCGCAAAAGAGGGGATGCTCGAGCCCGACGCGCAAGCAAGGGACTTTGTAGGTTGGGTGAAGGCTTTGCGAAACCCACCATCTACCTTAAAAGGCAGAGTGCCTTCCGGAAATATTTCCGGAAGGCACTTTCCAATTAAATCGTGGGAAAACGAACAAAAATTTCGCGCTTTGGCATTTTGTCGAAAATATTTTGGGGCGTGTCGTGAAGGTGCGATTTTGGCGAATCGATTTGCATGAGCAATCGGGTGAGGTTGATTTGCCTACCACCCAGAGGAATTCGTATAGAATGAATGCGAATCGGGAGGAACGCGATGTCGTTGCGTGAGTCGTTCGCCGCTATTATTCAGCACGGGCAGCCGTTGGCGCCGCTAACGCATTTGGGCATCGGCGGGCCGGCCGAACTGCTCATTACCCCCCGTTCGCGGCAAGAGTTGGCCGGGGTTGTCGCGGCCTGCACGGCCGAGAAAATCCCTTGCCGGGTCCTCGGCGTGGGAACGAGTCTTCTCGTGTCGGATGCGGGAGTTCAAGGCGCGGTCTTACGGCTCTCCGCACCCTGCTTCACCGAGATCAAAGTGGAAGGAACGCGAGTGCGGACCGGCGGAGGCGCGAGCGTCGCCGCTGTCATCGATGCGGCATCGCGGTCTGGACTGGCCGGCTTTGAAACGCTGATGGGCATCACCGCCACGATCGGCGGCGCCCTTCGTTACAACGCCGGCGACCGCGCCGGCGAAATGGCCGACCATATGAAGCGCGTCGAAGTCATGAACGAGCGCGGACAAGAGCGAATCATCGAGCGGGCGGAGCTCCACTTCGGCGACCACAGCAGCGATATTGAAGACCCGATCGTTCTCTCCGCGGAGTTCGAACTCATCCGCGATAAGCCCGAAGCGATCGTCCGACGGCTGCGGCGGGCCTGGATCGTGCGCAAGGCCGTCGAACCGTTATCGACTCAATCGGCCGTCCGGATGTTCAAAAACCCGCGTGGCTATGCCGCTTCTGCGTTGATCGAAAAGGCCAACGTTTCCAAGACGCGCGTGGGCGCCGTCGAGCTCAGCGAGCGGAACGGCAATTGGCTGATCGCCCGGCCCGGCGCCACATCCGGCGATGTGCTGCAGTTAGTCGAGCAGGTGCAAAAACGCGTCGGCGAGGCGACCGGCGTTCAACTCGAACGGGAATTGACCGTGTGGTAATGAAGGTCCTACGGCGTATCGCTCTGACGACCGCCGGCGCTGCGGCCGTCGTCATCGCCCTTTTTGCGATCGGCGATCGGCTGCGGGATAGCGTTCGCGAACGTCATTCGTTGGCCGTTTCCGAAATCGATTGCGATCCGCCGCCCAATGCTTCACGCGAACAGTTTTTGGGCGAAGTTCATTATTATGGCCAACTAACGGAACGGCTCAATGTTCTCGATGCCGACCTTCCCGAACGGCTGAAAACGGCCTTCGCCAAACATCCGCGCGTGCAACGAGTCGAACAAGTGACCATCTCGGCGCCGAACCACGTGCGCGTCGAATTAACGTACTTATCTGGCAACCACTAAAGGGAAGTTCAGCGGCCAATGGGACTTGCGGAACGTTTCATGGGTCAATTCGACCCCGATCGCTCGCCGAGCGACCTTGTGCCGAAAACCCTCCCGCGCGCCCCCAGCTATCAGCTATTGTTCCTGGAAAAGCTCGACCTCGATGCGGACGCCTTGACGCTCGCCATCCGTGCATACCATCCATCACTGGCCCAGGCACGTGCGGAACTTCTCGATGTCGCCGTTGAGGGCGAAGCCGACGCGGAAGCCACGTCCGTAATCGGCCTTGCGGGTTGGGGTAAGCACGTCATCAAACTCGTTGGCTTCAATCGGCCCATTCCGCAGACGGTATTCGAAACCTGCGTCAGGCCGGCCCACTTCAGCCAACAGTTGAAAGACGACGCCCAGCCCCATCAAAGTCATCTGCTCCTCTACTATGCTGGCTATGACACCGACCCACTCGAACAGTTTGTCGCCATGACGGTTGTCGCGTCGGCTCTGGCTCGCTTCGGGGCCATCTTGCTGCTGAATGAAGCCGGGCGTTCCGCGTTTCCGGCCGAGGCGTTGCTGGCGGACGAGCACGATCGGGATGCGCTCGATATGCTCCGCGTCATGCCGATCCCGCTTCTTTACGGCGGTTTCGTTAAGATTGAAATCGAGGACGAGCCGGGCGTCTGGATGCGAACCTTCGGCGATCGCTATCTGGAGCTGCCCGACCTGGCGTTCAAAGCGGAAGGACACCACCAGGGTAGCGAGACCTTCGACCTCTTTGCCAATCTGTTGGCTTACCTTCGCGAAAGCGGTAGCCAGTTTGCACCGGGACATACGATGCAGGTGGGCGCCGACACCCATCTCCGCCTGCGAAAGCCGACTGAAGAAGAGTGGTATCTGCAAAGCGACGGCGAAATGCTGGTGATCGAAAAGGCGGCGACTTCTTGACACTCGAGATTGCTTCAGCGGGTTCTAGCTATCAGCGAAAACGATACGAGAAGATCGCGACAGCGATAAGCAGACGGCGATGATAAACATAAGACGACTCTAACAGGTCCGATGATCTATGCCTAAGGCACTGCCCTTCACGGCGCCGGGTATTTCGGCTTCCCTCCATTCAAGACTTCCATCACGTCGCGAACGACCCAGCTCATGTTTTCAACCGCCGTATACGTGCGCGCGGCCATGTGGGGGGTAAGCAGAACGTTGTCGAAGCCCAGCAGGGGATAATCGGCCTTCGGCGGTTCCGGATCGAACACGTCGATGGCAGCGCCCGCGATCTTCTTCTCGCGTATAGCCGCTGCCAGCGCGACATCGTCCAGAACTTCGCCACGGCTCGTATTGATCAGGATTGCCGTTGGCTTCATCAACGACAGCAGCGGCGTCCCGACCAGATGCTCGTTGCCGGGCTTCATATCCACGTGCAGTGTGATGATGTCCGCTTCGCGGAAGAGCGTCGGCTTATCAATCGCCATCGCAGGGAATGTCAGTTGCGATTGCACGTCAAGCAGGTCGTTGTAGATCACGCGCATGTCAAAGCCGTTGGCGGCGATCTTGCCGACGCGCCGGCCCACTCGGCCCATGCCGATGATTCCGATCGTCAGTTCGTTTAGCTGCACGCCGCGAAGGGTGTTGCGCAGTTGCTTGAACTCTGTCGGCTCATACAAGCGTTCCTTGAAAAACGCCCAGGGCCGTAACAATTGCAGGGCATAGCCGATGACAAAATCGCCGACGGCCAGAGTGTTCGCATCGGGCGTGTAAACCACTTCGATGCCCCGAGCCCGGCAGGCCTTCACATCGATATTTTCGATGCCGACGCCGCCTCGACCTACGACTTTGAGTTTCGGACAGCGGGCCAACAAGGCCGCGTTCACTTTAGTGTAAGTGCGCACCAGCAACCCAACGACATCCGGCAGCGCGGCATTGAATTCCGGCGAATCGGAAACGGCTTCGACGACTCGGGCCCGCTCCTTCAACCACGCCAACGGCGTCGGATCGGATTCTTCCGCAACCAATACAAGGGGAAGTTCTTTCATGCGGCCATTTATAGCGAAAAGCGGACATCCAGCATATCCCCAGGCGGTCTCGCCATCTCGCGAAACTCATGCACCCTATTCGAGGCCAAGGTCGCGAAGCGAGTTCGCGCGAAGCAGACCCGTCGCGATTTGAGCGCGCTGCTTGGCCGACATGGAGAGTAGTCGTTGCCGCACGATCTCGCTGACCGACCCAAAGCGGTCTTGAATCTGCGGCAAGAGAATGGCAATCTGTCTTTCATCAATGCCCTTCATCAATGCCCTTTTCATAACTGGTTTGCCCGACCATATGTGCCTCCCGGTATTTCTCCGTTAACAAGAGTTGATCATAGTCGGCCAGGCTTGGCCCTTCCAGCGGAAGATAAGCCTCGACGCATTCGCATAACAAGAATCGCCGAGCCGGGTCGAGGGGCGACGTCGCCAGCCGCTGCATCGCGTCGGCCTTGAGATGCGCTCGATCCTTCGGGGCAGTTCGCATCAATGCGGATAACGCCACGCTCTCGGGTAAACTGTTGTTCAATTTATCGCTTCTCAAGCACGTTCAGGTCCGCTGGTTCACCCCCGTCTGAAGTGGCAAGCGCACGTAAAACAGCCGGGGTTACTCTTTCGCTCACGAATCTTACGGAGCCGTCTGCCATTCCGAATAATGCGCCATGGGTACCTGGAGGACCGCCAAATCCGTGCGGCGAGCGGTTGATGCCTCGAGCGGGGTCACGTACATTGGCCGGGTCACCCCAAGGACGAAAGTTCGCATTCACCTCGCCGATCAAAAGCGTGTTGGCGGTACCGTCGGCGAATTGCTTGAACGGCCGAATCGCCCCATTTTCCAACGCGCGGCTATTGCCAGCGTATTGGGCCAGTCCGTACCCGTCGGCATCCCGAATCGGGGCGCCGGGAAACTCCGGGTTGATTAACAGGTTAACGGTGCAACGGAAAAGTGGTCGGTTCTTTGGATCGTTCCATGGAAGGTTCAGATCAATGCATTCGCCGCTGTCGTTACACCCGCTGTACCACGTGCCAAGGATCGCAAGAGTGGCCCAGCTGTGTTTGTGACCTGCAGAATTAGAAAACTCGTCCGCATTGTTGAGACCCAACAATAGACAACGGATTTGGTCTCGTGACGACTTGTTCATTTGATAGGGCACTTTCTCTGTCACCACAATTGCCGGTTGTTTGCTGGTAAGCAACCAGCCAGTCTGATGGGTGACGCCGATCATGCAGATCCCGGCAGCGAACGAAACGATAACGATGAGGATTGCACTCAGCGACCAATTGAATTTCCAGTGGTGAACGGAACCACGCGCCTTCCATGCGGCCTGGGCAAACCAGTGGACACCAAGCGTCGACAGGATAAAAACGATCAGCGCCGCCAGACTGGTTCGCCAATCCATGTCTAGCTGTGGCACAACTCGAATCAGGAATTGCGCCCAACCGATAAGCAAAGCTCGGAACGCATCGAGCGACCAGTAGGCTAGAAGCGTGAGTCCAGTCGCCAGGCCCATCGCGGCCGCGATCCGTCTCATGGCTGCTTCTCCTTCCCCAGCGACGGAGCAATTTCCGCAGCCGGAACATTGGCAATGGTGCCGTCTGTTCGCAAGACCTGCCGCCAGCCCGATTCCAGTTCAGGCGCTACAACCAACAAAGCCGCCGGCTGCTCAACTGACAGGCCGGCAAAGTAGCGATATGGCATGCCTCCGGTCTCCGGCACGATCCACATGTCGGCGGGAATGGCAGATCGCTGTTCTTGAGAGGGGAACCGGCCACGATGAGTGGCGGCGAAGTGCCAAAGCGCCTGCCTGAGTTGCTCCATGTGATTGCGTCGCAAGACCGAAGGAGACACTTCGGTTTGCTCTCCATCAGCAGCGAGTTTGTAGGTAAAACCCTGCTCCTTCCATGCCCCCGGAGTCATCAATTCGCGAGCGCCGGATATCATTGTCAGCACAAGAAAGAACAGCAAGCCCCATAGAATGACGCCGGCCAACGCCTTGCCGAAACTCAGCCGCGGCAGGGACCTCCAATCGCGAGCAATGTAATTCCAGAGCCAACGAATAATGGCCGCACAGATCAGCAGGCCAACGATAAAGAATGAGATGGCTTGCAGTCGCTGATCGACGGAGTCGTTGAGACGCAAAACGCGCACGACGTTATCTTGGTTCGGCAACGGCGATGGCATGCCCGCTCGAACAGGCTTGATACCGCCAAGAAACAACGCGATTGTCCCTGTCCACTTCAGTGTCTGCATGGCGGATTTCATTGTGATGCTCCGCTTCGGAACGCTTCGGGTTTTACGACGCCGATCGCCAACTACTTGTCCGTCTTCGCCCCATACCCCTTCCACACACCTTCGATGCCGTGCGGCAGGAACTGCGCCTGGGCGTTGCCGAAGCCGTGTCCGAAGCAGCGACAGAATATATATTGGAAAAAATTAAGGGAGACGTATCTATAATCCCCGCCCTTTTTACTACGCCTTTGCCCCCTCCCGCGCCGCTTCCTCGCTCAACACAATTTCAATTTTCTTTCCCAGACCGGCCGCGATTCGGTTGAGCGTGTCCAGAGTCGGGTTCAGGTTCAGCCCTTTCTCGATTCGCGAAACGGCTGGCTCATCCATGCCGATCTTCGCGGCAAGTTGCGCTTGGGTTAATCCTTGCCCTTCTCTTTCCTTCCGCAATGTGCTTCCCAGTTGCCGCAACTGCGTCACTCGACCTAGCGGCACGGCATCGGCGCTCGTGCCGGCTTGCTTGTTCGCCTGAGCCTGCTCGCGGTGCGCCGTCAGTGTCTCGATCTCGGCGGGCGTGCGTCCGATCTTTTTCGTCATGCTTGCCATAGGTTAGCTTTCCTCAACTTCGGACACTCAAGAATTATCCTGAAGCCAGTCGTGGATGACCAGGGAATAGTCGTTGAAGGTGAGTTCATTCGGATGAAGCTTTAGTTGTTCGCAGAGCGTGGGAAGGTCATTCACAAAGAGTTGATAGCGGCGAAAGACATCACCGCCCCCGGGAAGAATTTTGGAGCGCGAAGTGCTGCGCAGCCAGTTGCGCACGACGCCGATTGCCTGGCTCGGCTGATTGTCGTGAACCTGAATGTCCTGGCCCGCAATGTCGGACATGAACTGCTGGTATCGATAAGGCATGCGGTCGAGAATCAAACACACCTTCCGTTTTTGTCGGCCCGTGCCGAATCGCTTGGCAGCCAGAAACATACCGAGTTCGAGAGGCATGTTGAACCGGGGCAAGCTGGTTCCCGAAGTTGTTTCAGTTCGTGAGATGTCGTGGATACCGTACTGGCACTCGGCAATGATCTTGAAGATCTTGTCGATACGCACGTCGCTGGCATCATCAACTTCCAGCGCGCATCTGGGGCGAAATCCGCAGGCGACAACTGCGAAAAGAATCGCTTCGAACAGCGGCTTGTAATCCGCGTCAAACGGGCAGTTGATGAACACGTCCGTGGCGTAGTCATTTCGCGGCATTGCTACCCGACTTTCGCTTGCGACGACGCCGGGCGGCAGAGATTTCTTTGATCGCTTTTCGCAATTCGTCACGATTGATCGAACTGTGGCCTACAGGCTCAAGCAAGGCGATTTTTCGTCGGGATTTCTTAACCATGTATTCCCTCCCGCTTTCAAAAGCCTGGATACGGAGGCGCTGATGTGCCGCCAGCGGCAAAAAACGTTCGTCTTGTTCTTCCTTGTAGCGATATTAGGATCGCATTTCAAGCCAGCAACGGAGCGCGCAGGCTACCCTTAACAGAGGGAGCATCGCTCAAATCAACACCTCATTCGCTTAGACGCTACCTACTTCTCCTTCTTCCCTCCATACCCCTTCCACACCCATTCGATCGCATGCGGGAGGAACTGCGCCTGGGCGTTGCCGATGCCGTGGCCGGCGCCGCGGCAGAAGAGGTATTGGTATTCGTAGCCTTTGTCTTTGAGGACCTTGGCCATGCGATTATTGGCTTCCACCCAGTCGTGCATGTTGTCGCGCATCACGTTGGGGTTGAGCAAGTCTGCATCGCCGACGGAGATGAAGAGGCGGATCGGTTTCTTGGGGATATTGGGAATGAGCGTTTCGTGGAAACCCCAGGCGCCATCGGGGAACTTGGGATCGAACGGCCAAGCCTGGTTCACGAACGTGCCCGACGTGGTGAGCACCCGATGATAAAGATCGTTGCGAAACCAGGCCATGATGAGCGCGGCCGAGCCGCCCGAACTATTGCCCATCGCCGCACGGCCGTCAGGGTCTTTGGTCAGCTTCACTCTGCAGTTTTTCTCGACGCGCCGCAGCACTTCCGTTTCGATGTACTCGGCATAGTCGCCGTTCATGTTGTCATATTCTTTGCCGCGCTCGTGACCCTGGGCGTCGCCGCCGCCGTTGCCAATGGCAATCAAAATGATGGGAGGAATGCGCTTCTGGGCGATCAGGTTGTCGAGGATCGTCTTTAAGCCGTTGGCTTGGCCGGGGCCGTCGTGAACGACCATGAACGGCGCTTCGTCGCCTTCCTTATATTGAGCGGGAACGTAAACCCCGACCTTGCGCTTGTAGTCGATGTTGTGCGTTTCGACGATCAACGTTTTCGGGTTGTTCGGATCGACTTTTCCAAACACCTTGCGGGCGATGCCGGGATTGAAGAGCTTGGTTTCCTTTGAGTCAATCTCGAACTGCTGCACCTTCCCCTGCGGAACCCCTTCAACCACTTTGCGCTCGGGGGCAGGCACGTAGTCCGGCCCGATCACGAAATTGTCGTACGCCTCGAGCGGCGGATTCTCCCCGGCTTTCAGCACCTTGAAAGGCGGTGCGCCCGGGTCGTCGAATTTGCGCGCGGCGCTGCCGTTAGATTGGAGCAAACGAAACCTGTAACCAAAACGGCCATGCACAGCTTGAACATAAAACCCCTTGTTTGCTTCTCTTGGTTGGCAACTTCTGCTCGCAATGCGCGAGATCGCTATCTTATTGACTTGCATCCAGGGTCACAGGCTCGCTGTTCTGCGGCAGGAAGTTCGTAGCGGTCGTAGGAGCTCTACTCGCAGGAAAACGTTCATCGTAGATCCGCCGGGTCCGCTCTTGCGCCTCTCTGTTCGCCGGCACGGGTCGGGGCGCAGTGCCTCGGCTTGGATGTCGAGCCATTGGCGCTCGTTGCCGACACCGGTACAGGGGCGTTTTTGATAGGTTCAACCGGTTCAACGACTACCATAGCCGGGGCATCCTTAACCGTCTTGGCTGCGGCAGCCGCCGTTAATGGCAGCATCTCCGCAGCCTTCTCCGCCTCCGGCGCCGAGGGTGGGGGCGCCAACATCTTGGCCGTCAAGTTAATTCTTTCCGTGTTTTGGGCATCGCTCAGATTCTTCAACTTCGGATCATCCAGGCCGGTAATCCGTGCAGGCTTGGTTTGATCGAGTTTCGGATCGCCGTAGCCGCGCGTGCTTCCCAGCGTTTTCGCGACAAAGCGAACGGCCCAGGCTTTCCGATCCGTCAAAGCTTCTTGCAGCATTTCCTCGGCGAAATCGATCAATTCGACACGGCGATCGTAGAGGATGTTCTGCCATTCGGGCTTACGCGCGATGAATTGCAACAACTGGTCGCGAGTGATGCCGAGCCGGTCCGCGACGCTGCTGATGTTGCCGCATTGCGCGAAAATGTGTTTGATGTCCACTTGGGCAATGATGAGCGGCTGCATGAATTCCGGATACGTGCCATCCGGCCGGCCATGGCAAATGTTCTGCAACTGCTCCCAGCGGGCCAATTCAGCGGGCGACAACTGCGCCAGATCCAGTTCGAACTGAGGCATCAGGTCGAGAAGACAGGATTTTTTCTTCGTCGGTGCGCCATACCCGCGATCCTTGCCAAGCGATCGGAGAACGAAGCAGATCGCCCACGATTTCTTGGCGGCGATCGCTTCATGCAAAACCTCTTCGGCCTGATCGACCAGCGATTGGCGCGCGCTTCACGAAAGCCTGCTTCAAGCCGGGATTATCGTCCAAGTAGATGTTCATCTGCGTGCTGGTGATATGTAACTCGCGCAGCAGCCGAGTGATATTGCCCCTGCAGGCAATGATTGTCCGGTAGACGCGCACGGGATCGAGGCTTTTCATGGGGACGCCGGGTGTGAGAGCAAGAAGATGGTGTACCTCTTTCTTATAGTATATAGATGAACACTATAAAGCGGAAGCCCAGTATTGGGAAGAAGTCGGTTTTTTTTCGGCCGCGTTACACCAACCCGAAGCGTAAGCGAGGTTTTCGCCGAAGCGTTAGCGTTAGGGTGAAAATAACGCTAGCGCTTCCGGGCAGCGCCTCGCTGACGCTTCGGGTTAGTGTGTGCATTGCATCTCAGCCGCCCGATGCTTTGTAGGGTGGGTGAAGGCTTTACGCAACCCACCCGTTGCGCTTAGACAACCTGTATTACAGGTGGGTTTCGCAAAGCCTTCACCCACCCTACAAGAATCAGTGTCACGGGTGGGTTTCGCAAAGCCTTCACCCACCCTACAAGAATTAGTATTCTGAAATTACTCATTCGAACCGTTCCAGGAAGCATTCAATGAAACCCCATCTTCACTTTATCGTCATCTTAATTCTGTCGGTCCTCGTCGCCATTCCCGTTCTCGCCGACGAGAACTATTGGCTCGCGGTTGGGCATGGCGGGCAACGCATGCTATCGCAGGACGGCAAGGCATGGACGCAAGTGGGTTCGTGGAGCAAGCCGGCGCACAATCAAGATGACCTCAACGTCGCGGCCAACTTCAAAGGCGCCTTCTACGTTGGCGGCGGCTTCTTCAGCGGCCGAATGACCGCGACCCGCGATGGCAAAGAGTGGTCGGATGGCGTGCTTCCCGGTAGTTCGCCGATCTTCGGACTCGAAGTCATGGGCGATGCGCTGTATGCCATGGACCTGCGAGGCAAAGTTTTCAAAACAGTCGATGGCGAGAAGTGGGCGGTCGCTGCAACGCCGAAGATGCCGCCGCCGACCGAGGTGATGCGAAAGCTCGCCCAAGAGCGATCGAAGGACAACAAGCCGGTTTCGGATGCCCAGGCGCAGGCTCACTGGATCCGCGGGACTGCTCAAGGCAATGGCCTAATCCTCGGCTCCGGCGACTATGGACCCGTAGTCGCGTTCGATCCGAAGACCAATGAAACGACCGTCACCAAGATGGCCGGTCAGGACACGAAGAACCCCGGTCCGAAACGCGTGGCCTTTGGCAATGGCGTCTTCGTTGTTGTCGGGGAAGGCGGCTTGATCGCCCGCACGAAAGACGGCAAAACGTGGGAGGACAACCGCACCCGCGACGACATCGGCGACGTTCAGTGCGTCGAGTTCAACGGCAAGGAGTTCCTTATCACCGTCACCGATGCGAAGATGAAGAGTTCGAAAGTGATGAAATCCGCAGATGGCTTAAAGTGGGAGGCGATCGACTGGCCGGTTCCCCGGCAAGTTCGGTTGGTCAACAACGTGCTCTACAGTTCCAGCTACCCGCCAACCAAACTGGCGTGCAGCGTCGATGGCGGCAAGACCTGGGAGCCGCTGGCGAACGAAAACGGCTGGCACTTCAAAGCCTACGCATACGGCCCACTTGCAGGCGGCCCGCCGCCAAAGCTGCCGCCGGGACCGAAACCGATGGGCAAGTGAAGCGGCACAGCGCACGACTGAAGACGCAGAGTTTGACCACGGATTTCACGGATGAAGAAAAGGCCTTCAGCGTTTTAGGCTTTCATCCGTGGCATCGGTGTTATCCGTGGTTGAAGTTCTCAGTGTTCACACTTTTTTGTAAGCGTCGGATGACCCTGCGTTACCGTCACTTCCTTCCCGGTCGGACGAACGCTTCTTAGATGACTCCTGACCCCTTTGTTTTCCCAAACACCGGCATGCGGCCGGCCATGATGTCCGCTTCCCATTCATCGAGCAATGGCCAGCCGATGGCGCAAGTGCCGAAGTCGGCCATGTACTGGTATTCCGTCAACCGGTCGATCGCCTTTTGGATGATCTTGGCATCGCGGCGGAAAACGGGCCCATGGCTGGGAAGTAGAAACTCAGAATCGTCGGCGAGGATGCGTTTAAGCGATTGAATGAAGTCAGGCAGATTGGAGCCGTGATGGGCGTCGATCACTCCGACGCAGCTGTCCTTATAGATGTTGTCGCCGCTAAAGAGAAGTTTTCCCATCTTCAAACTGAGCTGGCCGCCTGTATGCCCGGGCGTGTGCCAAACGTTCAGTTTCAATTTACCCACTTCGATGACGTCGCCTTCGTTAAGAGTGCCATCGATTTTGCAGGGAGGCATCGGGATATCGATGCCCTGAGCAGGGATCGAAGCGTAGGTCATCACGGCATCGCCGCTTTCGAGCGGCGGGATGCTCGTCGGATGGGCCAGGACCTTCACCTTCATCTTTTCCTTCGCCCGGCTTAGCCCCTGGATATGGTCGGCGTCGGCGTGCGTGGCCACAATCATTTTGCAGCGGCTAAGGCTGAAATCCATCTCGCGGATCAGATCGATGATTTCATCGACCGTGTCTTCGAAGCCGATATCGATGAGCACGAATTCCCCGGCATCTTCAATGAGGTAGACGTTCACCCCCAGCCGATGCCCGGCCTGGTAATTCATTTCGATGACATTCGGAAAGAGGTGCTTTCGACGCTGCATGGAATCGGTCCACCAAGAAGCGGGCGAGAAACGGCTTCTGTTATCATAGAGGCGAGAGCAAATGTCGCTTGGACAATTGTGCCGATTGCAACTTCTTGGGCCGCACTAAGCGATTCTGGCAAAACGGAAACTCGCCCTTCCCACCCTCCCCCTGCAATGCCAGGGGGAGGGTAAGACGGTCGCTGCGCTCGTTTTACCAATTCGCCGGAATCCATCCGCGCACCCGCTTTTCACAGAGTCCCTTATCGAGCCAACCATGCTGCAACCGCTGGCCCAGGACATCATCGAATTTCTGATTCCCCTAGCGGCCGGCGTGGCTGTTTTGATTTTGGGCATGCAGCTTTCACAGCTTTCAAAGATAATTCGCATCGCTGTTATTGCGATCGCCATCGGCGGCGTTGGCTTAGGAACACTGGCGCTTTTTGGTCAGTTGTCGTTCCCCATGTCGCGGGCGCTGGTGCGCCTTGGCGGCGAAACCGTTTGCTCTCTTGGACAGCGTTGGTTTTGCTTGGCGTCGTCTTGAAAGTGCGCGGGCGAAGTTTCAGCACCGGCTTTCTCTATACGCTTGCGGGGTTGGCTTTGCTGCTGATCGCTGTGGAATCGAGCGGCCGTCTTTGGTGGCGCTATGTGGGACACGAAGCGTTTCAAAACTTTCCGGATGAGAACGGATTCATCCGACAATCGAGCGGCATGACCTGTTCGCCCGCGGCGGCGGCCATGCTTCTCCATTGTTACGGACTGCGCGTCAGTGAAGGCGAAATGGCCTATCGGGCAGGAACATCTTTTCTGGGAACGGATGCTTTCTCCGAAGCGCATGCGGTGCATTCGTTGGTTGAACCGCTCGGACTGAAAGCGGTCGCAAGCCATAAAAGCTACGATGATTGTCTTCGCGACGAGAGGCCATTCCTGGCGCATGTGCATGGCGTCAATGAAGGCCACGCCTTGCTGGTTCAGGCGATGACACCCGAAGCCGTTGCCGTGCTTGACCCGGCGGATGGACTCCGCCGGCAAATATCGCGGAGTGAGTTCGAACGGATTTGGGATGGAACCGCGATCGAAGTCGTCGAGAAATAAATGTACTCTTCACGCTCCGCGTGAAGATGTCTTCACGCGGAGCGTGAAGAGTACATTTATTTCGCCCACTCCGGCAGTCTTGGCGAGCCGGGAGCGTGAGCGACCGGAGTTATAACTCTACTCAAGTTTTAGGCAGGTTTCTCCGGTCGCTGACGCTCCCGGCTTGTCAAATGTATGGACGCAACTCTGAGCTGCAGAAACAAGCTCTTATCGCTGTCTGTTCAATATGATATCACCGCTAGATTATCGCACAGGCCGTACAATGTCGCCGCTGCGTGAAGATTTGATGTCCGGTAACTCCTTTTGCTTCATCCTTGAGTGCCATCCCATGCGCTTTGCTTTCGCGATCATCCTTTTTGTTCTGGCCTTGCCTGTCCTTGCTGCCGAACCCGATCCAGCGAAGGTTTTTCCGAATGGTGAGAAGTCGCCGGATGTACGTCTCGGCAAGCCAAAGGATCTGAACGGCTATTTTCCTTTCAGCCCGCCGATTACGAAAGAAGGCTGGAACGATCGCGCACGGCAATTGCGCGAGCAGATCCTCGTGGCCAATGGGCTATGGCCGATGCCGGAGAAGACGCCGTTGAACGCGGTGATTCACGGGAAGATTGAGCGTGAAGGCTATACCATCGAGAAGGTTTACTTCGCCTCCATGCCGGGCCATTACGTCAGCGGCAATCTTTATCGGCCTACGGGCAAGGCGGAAGGCAAACGCCCGGGCGTGCTCTGTCCGCATGGCCACTGGCCGCCGGAAGGACCCAAGGGCGGTCGCTTTTACGAGGCGCCGGCAGCGCGTGTGAAACAAGAGCTTGCGTCGGGCGCCGAGAAGTTTGAAGAAGGCGCCCGCTATCCTTTGCAGGCGCGCTGTGTAGGGCTAGCCCGCATGGGCTTTGTCGTTTTTCATTACGACATGGTTGGCTATGCCGACTCGCAAGCGATCACGCATCGGACAGGGTTTCTCGATGCCGAGGCCGAGCTGCGCTCGCAGAACTTCATGGGCCTGCAAACGTGGAACAGCATCCGTTCGCTCGATTTTCTCACTTCGCTCGATGATGTTGATCCGAAGCGCCTGGCCGTCACGGGATCGAGCGGCGGGGCGACGCAAACACTGCTGATCGGCGCTGTCGACGATCGGCCTATTGCCGCCTTTCCGGCTGTAATGGTCTCGACGGCGATGCAGGGCGGTTGCGTCTGCGAGAACTGTTCTTACCTTCGTGTCGGCTCGGGCAATGTCGAGATGGCCGGCCTGTTCGCACCGAAGCCATTGGCAATGAGCGGCGCCAAAGACTGGACCATCGACATCGAAACGAAAGGCCTGCCGGAGTTGAAACAACTCTACAAACTCTATGATGCGGAGGATAACGTATCCGCCCGGTGCTGGCCCGAGTTCGGCCATAACTACAACCAGGTCGCTCGCGAGTTCATGTATCACTGGTTCAACAAACACGTCTTGAAGCAAGACAAGGCCCTGTTTGAAGATCATTTTAAGCCGGCGCTGCCCGCCGAATTGAGCGTTTACGATGAAGCTCATCCACGGCCGAAAGACGAACTCGATGCCGTTGCCTTGCGGCAGAAAATGACCGAAGCGGCAGAGAAACAGATCAAGGCGCTTGAGCCAAATGATGCGAAAACGCTGGCGGAATTTCGCCGCGTTGTCGGTACAGCGTTGCGGGTGATGGTAGACGACGCGTTGCCCGGAAGCGATGCCGTCGAACAGAAGCGCATGGATGTTCCCGAAGTTGCTCTGACAGACACCATCAAGATTCACCAAGCGGTGATCGGTCGTAAAGGAATCAAGGAAGCGATCCCGGCCATCGGGGTCGTCGGACCGGAGTTCGATGGTACGGTCGTTCTCTGGATCCACCCGAAAGGCAAGGCAAGTCTTTTCGAGAAAGGCGAACTTATTCCGGCGGCAAAGGCAATTCTCGATAAGAAGGCCGCTATCCTGGCGCCTGATGTTTTCCAAACGGGCGAGTTGACGGCGGATAAACCATTTGCGGTCGACCCGAAGTTTGCAGGTTTCACTTTCGGCTATAACCGGACGCTATTCGGGCAACGCGTTCACGATATCTTGACCGCCATCCGTCTCGGACACGATCATCCCGTTTGCAAAAAATTGCATATCGTGGGCTGGAGCGAGGCTGGCCCCTGGGTCGCCGCCGCGCGAGCGCTATCGGGAGATCTGATCGGGCGCACGGCCATCGACATGAACCAGTTTCGCTTTGAGAATGTCAAAACAACAAGCGATGAAATGATGGTTCCGGGCGCCGTGAAATTCGGCGGCCTGCCAGCTTTCATCGCCCTTTGTGCGCCGCACGAAGTCCTCGCTCATAACCATACGGGCACGCATTCAGGGCAATTGAGCCGAGCTGCCTACGATGCAACAGACGCGGCTAATAAGCTGACGCGTTCGCCTGCCAAGATGAAGGACATGGAAGTGGTAGAATGGCTGCTTAAATAACAAGGTGCGCCAGTCAATTTCGGCGAGCCAGGAGCACACTCTTTCTCCCCTCCCCCCGGCTTTGCGGGGGGAGGGCAGGGTGGGGGGAATGGCTACGAATGCGCAGACGCTGATGGTTGGACATGGCGCTCTGCCCCCACCCTGCCCTCCCCCTGCAGAGCCAGGGGGAGGGTAAGACAACCGCCACGCCAGGTTCCTGCATTCGCCCGAATCAATTGCGCATCCTGTGACAACTCTGGAAGTAGCAGGCATTCATGGAACTATCGCTCATCCCTTCGCCCACTGTGATCGATCCAGTCTGCGGCATGTCCGTTGACCCGGAATCGTCTAAGCCGAGTTTCAGTTATCAAGGCAAGAGTTATCACTTCTGCTCAGCGGGTTGCCTGAGCAGATTCCAGCAAGAACCGGGCAAATACCTGGCCGGCCATCGCGAGCCGATGATGCCCGCTGCGCCTGCCGGAACCCGGTATATCTGCCCGATGGACCCGGAGGTCGTAAGCGATCGGCCAGGCCCTTGCCCGAAATGCGGCATGGCGCTTTGAGCCGGCAGCGCCTGTGCTCGAACAGGCGGTTGATCCGGAAGCAGTTGCCGTGTCCCGGCGTTTCATAGTCGCGCTGATTCTCGGCATTCCGCTGTTTGTAATCGCGATGCTCGACATGTTCCCTTTGGCTCATCGGTTTGACGTAGGAACGCTCCTTCTTATCCAGTGGGCGCTGGCGACACCCATCGTGGCATGGTGCGGCTGGCCGATTTTCCAACGGGCGTGGCTGTCGTGGCAACAACGTTCGACCAACATGTTTACCCTCATCGCAATCGGTGTTGGCGCGGCATATGCCTACAGCGCGGCAGCGTTGATCGATTTTGTCACCGGCGTCCATCTTCTGCCGATGACCGAGCACGGAATGGTGGATGCCTACTTCGAATCGGCCGGCGCGATCATCGTGCTCGTGTTGGCCGGACAAGTGATTGAAGCCAGGGCCCGACGGCACACTGGCAGCGCCATTCGCTCGCTGCTGGCAGTCGGTGCCGAAGACGGCTCGACTGGTGCTGCCGGACAATAGCGAACGCGATTTGCCGGTCGAACAATTGCAGCTGGGTGATCGTGTGCGCGTTCGCCCGGGCGAGCGTATTCCCATCGATGGCATCGTGCGCGATGGCTCGACCCGAATCGACGAATCGATGCTCACTGGCGAACCTCTTCCTTCGGTGAAAAACGTCGGGTCAAACGTATCGGCCGGTACACTCAATGCCGACGGCGCGATTATCGTTGAGACTAAACGCAAGGGTGGTGACACGCTTCTGGCGCAGATCGTGCGCCTCGTTGCGGAGGCTCAGCGCAGCCGAATGCCGGCTCAGGCGCTCGTCGATCGCGTGTCAGCCTGGTTCGTCCCGATCATTCTAATTGCAAGCCTGCTTACGTTTGTTGTCTGGGTAATTGCAGGCTGGACGGAGCAACACTTTACCTTTGCGCTGATGAACGCGGTGGCCGTGCTAATTATTGCCTGCCCGTGTGCGCTTGGCTTGGCAACGCCGATGGCGGTTGTGGTCGGCATGGGCCGGGCAGCTTCGATCGGCGTGCTCTTTCGTAATGCCGAGATGCTCGAACGGCTTGGGAAAATTGATACGCTCGTCTTTGACAAGACGGGAACGCTTACAGTCGGCAAGCCCGAAGTAGCCAGTGTCGAGCCCGCAGCGGGTGAGGATGCCGATGAGCTGCTGAGCCGCGCAGCAAGCCTGGAACGAAGCAGCGAACATCCGTTAGCGGGAGCGGTCGTGCGCGCCGCCGAGGCCAAAAGTCTGCGGTTGACGACTCCCGCTGAAGTCACGGTTGCCGCTGGCAAAGGCATTCGTGGGATGGTCGATGGCGTCTGGGTGACTCTCGGCACGGCCGCCTATCTTCAAGAGATTCAGGTGCAAGGCGAGGCTTCGCGCCGACGCCTTGAAGATCTGCGCGAAGAGGCGCAGATCGTCTTTCAGATCGGCATCGGCGATCACTTTGGCGGTCTCATCGCCGTCAGCGATCCGATTCGTGAAAGCACGCCGGGCGCACTTCTGACATTGAAGAAAGCAGGCATCAAACTGGTGATGCTTACGGGAGATAGCCGTACCACCGCCCATGCCGTCGGTCGCCAACTTGGCATCAGCGACATCTATGCCGAAGTGCTGCCGACGGAAAAGCACGAGCGAATTAGGCAATTGCAGACAGCCGGTCATGTTGTCGGCATGGCCGGCGACGGAATCAACGACGCCCCGGCTTTGGCCCAGGCCAACGTGGGCATCGCCATGGGCGGGGGCGCCGATATCGCCATCGAAAGCGCAGGAGTAACTTTAATTCGTCCCGATCTGGGTCTGCTCGTTTCGGCTCGAAGTCTCAGTCTCGCCACCATGCGGACGATCCGGCAGAACCTGTGCTCGCCTTCCTCTACAACTGCGCTCGCATTGCCCGTCGCTGCAGGGGTTTTAGTTCCCCTTGGCGGCGGGACCATCGGTCCCGTATGGGCTGCCGCGGCTATGAGTCTTAGTTCATTGTCGGTAATCGGCAACTCGCTGCGCTTGCGGGTTTGGAAAAAATGAAGCGCTGTAACAGGCAATACATTTTGCCGCGCATGGATCACGGATTAGACAATACTCTCAACCCGCTTAAAATTTTCTGATTAAGTGTGTTCTCTGAAAGCAATCGTTGCGCCGAGCTCACTGCTATCCACCTTTGGCCGCTTTACGTGGGACTGCCTAAACTGAAAAGATGGAGCCGCCGTTCGATGAAGATACTGCATACCACGAGGCAGGCCATGCCGTCGTCGCGATGTCGCTCGGCCGGCCCATTCATCGTGTGAGCGTTCTACCGAATCGTCAACATCTCGGCGTCTGCGAATTCCGCAAAGGCGTTTTTCGACCTACTAAAGATTGGCTCGAAGAGGAGATCCTGATTTCTTTAGGAGGCATCGCCGCCGAGGCACGCCGGACGGGCCATTACGCCTGGGCAAACGCCGGCCGCGATCTTCGTTATGTGCGCCGGCTATCGATTCAACGAGCCGGCGAACGGCAAGCCGAACGGCTGGAACGCCGGTTGTTAGCCAAGGCGGAGAACCTGCTTGCTGATGAAGAACTTTGGGCAGCGGTGGAGCAAATCGCCGGCGAACTCGTTCGGTTGGGCGTCGTCAGCGGTCGGGCGGCCAAGCACTTTTACGAAGAATGTCAGCGCAGGGAGTAAGCACATTCCGCTTTCTTTTTCGACGAACTTCATCAAAACATCTTGACGGTTGGGGCGTCAGTCCTACTCTTACATTTCCGATTGAGAAGAGCAGAACGATCACAAGTGAATCGTGTGGGTACGCGAGGAGGTTCGATTGGCCGGCAACCAGACTGAACGGATCCGCATCCGGATGGAAGGCTACGACCACGAAATTCTGGACCGGACGGCCCAGGAGATTGTCGAAACCGCGCAACGCACCGGCGCCGACGTGCATGGGCCGATCCCTCTGCCGACACGCATCGAACGCTATACCGTTTTGCGAAGTCCCCACATCGATAAGAAATCGCGCGAGCAGTTCGAGATTCGAACGCACAAACGGCTTATCGATATCGTGCAACCGACGGGCAAGACGATCGAGGCTTTGAACAAAGGTCTCAGTCTGCCGCCGGGAGTGGACATTAAAATCCGCGTGATGGGCGCGGGGGCTTGATCTGCCCGAAACTCCTCATAGAACTTATTTTTCACCGAATTGGGCCGTGTTTTCCGCTCCACGCGGGGCGGAAACAACGGCCCTGTTGACGCTTTTGACGCTATAAAGTCGAGTTTGTCGCCGTCTTAACGGCCGTGACATTCTGGTAACACTCAGCGACTGGCTTTCGCGAACGGACAACGGACATGGCATCCGAATTCATCGAAACGGTAACCGGCGTGATTGCCGTGCCGATCTTCAGCAAGGCGGGCCTGCAAGTCGGCACCGTTGATGTTGACCCCAACGAGTTTGGCGGCAAGATCAGCCCGCGCCTGATGCACGAAGCTGTCTTGATGTACGAAGCCAACCGGCGTTCCGGCACGCACTCAACGCTTCGACGCGGCGAAGTGGCCGGCAGCACCAAAAAGATCTTCAAGCAAAAAGGGACCGGCAACGCGCGAGCCGGCACGAAGCGAACGAATAAGCGACGCGGCGGCGGCACCGCCAAAGGCCCGAAGCCTCGCGATTACAGCTACCGCATGCCGAAGCAGGCGGTTCGCGCCGCCACGCGCATGGCCATCCTGAGCAAGTTCAAAGACAACGAAGCGGTCGTGATCGACGATCTATCCTTTGCCGGCGTGAAAACCAAAGAAGTGGCGGGAATGCTCAAAGCCCTGAATTTAAAGGGCGTTTCCTGTTTGATCGGCACCGACAAGCTCGATGAAATTGTTTACAAGTCCGCTCGGAATATCGAAGGCGTGAAAGTGCTGCCGGCCGGCGAGTTCAACACGTGGATTGTGCTACGCCAAAAGCGATTGGTGTTGACCCGGGCTGCTCTTGAGTCTTTACGGCAGGCGAAGTGATTATCGGCTAGCGATGAGAGATTGAATCATGCAGACCAGACCGCGTCCGAAAAAATATATCCGGTACAACCGCAAGGCACGGCCTGAGACTGCGCCGGGCGCGCCGAATCTCGATCTGCGCCCGCATCAGATCCTCATCCGGCCGTTGGTGACGGAAAAGGGCACGCATCTCAGCCAGCACCATAACGCCTACACGTTCATGGTGAACCTGCATGCGACGAAGACCGAGGTAAAGTCGGCGGTGCAGGAAATGTTCAACGTGCGCGTGTCGCACGTTTGCACGCAAATTCGCCACGGCAAGAAGCGACGCTACAAGAATCGCATGGGTGAACTTCGCGATTGGAAGCGGGCGATCGTTACCT
This sequence comes from uncultured Planctomycetota bacterium, assembly GCA_963718635.1. Taxonomy (GTDB): domain Bacteria; phylum Planctomycetota; class Planctomycetia; order Gemmatales; family Gemmataceae; genus JAIOQJ01. The sequence continues at coordinate 3,694,787 of OY970367.1, forward strand.
TGCATGTGGACGACCGCATCGAGTTCTATTGAGATTGAAGGAAGTCGGCTGATCGGCGCCGATCAAAGAGTTTTCGCTGTCGGCATTTACTGAACATTACGCACTGACCTCTGGGTTACTATGGGCATTCGACAATACAAACCAACATCCGCGGGACGCCGAGCCGGCTCCGTCAGCGATTTCGCGGAATGTACGAATCCGAAGGTGAACGCGCCGGAGAAATCACTGCTGGTTCCGCGCAAAAAGCGCGGCGGCCGCAACAATCAGGGCGTTGTTACCGTCCGTTTTCGTGGCGGCGGCCACAAGCAGATGTATCGGATCATCGATTTCAAACGCAACAAGAAAGACGGGATGCCGTCGAAGGTGATCTCGGTCGAATACGATCCGAACCGTTCCGCTCGCATCGCTCTGATTCAATACAGCGATGGCGTGAAGACCTACATCCTGGCGCCCCTCGGCCTCAAGGCCGGCGACAATCTGATGAGCGGCCCTGATGCCGAGCCCCGAATTGGCAATTGCCTGCCTTTATCGAAAATTCCGCTCGGCATGAGCGTCCACGGCGTTGAACTTCAACCAGGCCGTGGCGGTCAAATCTGCCGCTCCGCCGGTTGCAGTGCCACCTTGACCAACCGCGAAGGCAATTGGGCTCAAATCACGCTGCCGTCGGGTGAAGTGCGACGCATTCCTGCTCGCTGCCGCGCCTCGATCGGCTCGATGAGCAATCCCGATCACATGAACATTAGCCTGGGCAAAGCCGGCCGCAAGCGCTGGCTTGGCCGCAAGCCGCATCAGCGCGGCACGTCGCAAAACCCTGTCGATCATCCGATGGGCGGCGGCGAAGGCCGTAGCAAGGGCGGTCGGCATCCTTGCTCGCCTCGCGGCGTGCTCGCCAAGGGCGGCAAGACGCGAAAGAAGCGGAAGCCGTCGGACAAGGCCATTGTGCGCCGCCGCAAACCGGGCCCGCACTATGCAACGATTTGATCGTTGCGATGTTAGGACAAGCCGTCAACAGATTCTGGCGAGCGGCGGGCGTAAGCCCGCCGTGTTTCCGAAACCACGGCGGGCTTACGCCGCGCCGCTCGCGAGAATTGTCAGAAAGAGTGGCGCACCCTACGCTGCTCGCGTCGTCAACTTTGTATTGCCGTTGGTTGGGCCGATTCATATCATTCTCTGCTCCCCAAAAATGGGCGGCGTGAATGCGGAGGCAGGCGGGATGAGTCGTTCGAAGAAAAAGGGCCCCTACTTCGACCCGAAGTTGTTGGCCAAGATCGAAAAGACCGGCGGCCGCGAACCGATCAAGACCTGGTCGCGCGACAGCACGATCATCCCCGATTTCGTGGGAGCGACGTTCCTCGTCCACAACGGCAAGAATTTCGCCAAAGTATTCGTGACCGAAGACATGGTGGGTCACAAGCTGGGTGAGTTTTCGCCGACCCGCGTTTTCAAAGGTCACAGTGGCGGCAAGAAAGCTGCCGCCGCCCCGGGCAAGTAGCATCTGTTCGCTTCGGGCCGAGCCCGAAGCGCGAGTGAGGATCGAACTGCAATGGAATATCGAGCATCACACCGATACGCCGACATGTCGGCCCGGAAAATCCGGCCGTTTGCCGCGCTCGTTCGCGGCAAGGCGCTCGATGAAGCTCTGGAGTTGTTGCGCTTCTCTCCGAACAAGGGCGCCCGCCTCGTCGAGAAAGTTCTGCTCAGCGCGCGGGGCAATGCACTCGATAAGGGTGTGGACGATGTCGAAGATTTGATTGTCTCCGAATCGTGCGTCGATGATGGGCCGATGTTCAAAAGAATCATGCCGCGAGCTCGCGGCACCGCTTATTCGATTTTGCGCCGCATGGCGCACGTTCGCGTTCGGCTCAAACAGGAAGAAGTGGTTGCGAAGACTCCGGCCACAGCGGTCGAGCCAACTGCGCCGCCGATCCATCAAACGACTTTGCCGACCGCCCCTGCTTTGCCGACGGAGCCCGCTACCCCGACGCAACTGTAATTGACGATGTCTGTCGGCGACGACGGACCTTCCGAGGAATTGTTCATGGGCCAGAAGATTCGACCCACTGGGTTTCGCACCGGCATCATGGTCGGGTGGGCATCGCAGTGGTACGCCAACAAAAAAGACTTCTCCGATCTGCTGGTCGAAGATGTCAAAATCCGGGCGTTCGTCGAAAAGTTTCTTACCCGTAAGGGCAGCAACAACCGCGATCAACGGCCTGGGATTTCGAAGGTTCGCATCGATCGCACGCGGGAAAAAGTGGTGGTGTCGATTCATACCGCCAAGCCTGGCGTGATCATCGGCAAGAAGGGCGAGAATATCGACAAGCTGACCAAGGCATTGGAAGACTTGACGCATCGCCATATTGAAGTGAAGACGATCGAAGTCAATCGGCCCGAGACGGATGCCCAGCTGGTGGCCGAGGACATTGCGGAGCAGCTGGAGAAGCGCTCCAGCTTCCGCCGCACGATGAAGCAGACGATGCAAAAATCGATGGAAGCCGGTGCCCGTGGCGTGAAATTGCAACTGTCGGGTCGGCTGGGCGGCGCCGAAATGGCCCGCTGCGAAAAATCAATGGATGGCAGCATCCCGCTCTCGACGCTGCGAACGCGCGTCGAATACGGATTTGCCGAGGCATCCACCGCCCAAGGTAACATCGGAATCAAGGTTTGGATTAATAACGGCGACTACTTGACAGAGGAGACAACCGATGCCTCAAATGCCCAAACGCGTGAAGTATCGCAAAAGCCAGCGCGGACGCGTAAGAGGTAACGCCTGCCGAGGCAACACCGTCACTCACGGCGAATTCGGTTTGCAATCCCTTGAGGGGGGTTGGCTCTCGGCCGAAAGCGCTCGAAGCTGGCCGCGTGACCGTCGCCCAGTTCTTGCGAGGTGAAGGGCGGTTGTACATCCGCGTCTTTCCGCATAAGTCGGTAACCTCCATTCCAGCGGAAACGCGAATGGGTAAGGGCAAAGGCGAGCCGGAGTTCTGGGCTGCGGTGATCAAGCCCGGCATGGTGCTCTATGAGATTGGCGGCCTGCCGGAAGCTGCTGCTCGGGAGTGCTTGGCCCGCGTGTCGTACAAGATGCCGTTCAAGTGTCGCTTTGTGAAGCGCTTGAAGTAATTCGGAATGCGGAATGTCGGTCAGAAATGCGGAGTGCGGAATTCGGAATGCGGAATTGAAGAACAGGATCCGTTCGGGTTTATTCCGCATTCCGAAATCCGAATTCCGCATTAGCTTGGAGATAGTGTGATGAAGGGTATCAAGATGTCGGAATATCGGGGGATGAGCGACGAACAGCTCGATCTCTCGCTCCGCGATACGGAAAAGAATCTGTTCAACCTGCGTTTTCAGTCGGCGACGGACCGACTCGAAACGCCGAGCGAGATGCGTAAAGCCAAGCGCGAGATCGCGCGAATTTTGACCGAGCAGCGCGCACGTGAGATCGTGAAGGAGACGCCGGCGAATGTCTGAAAGCACCACCCCTGCACCGGCCGCCAAGCTGGAACGCAATGAACGCCCTTCGCTGATCGGCGTCGTCACGAGCGACAAAATGACCAAGACGCGCCGGGTCGAAATCCAGCGCCTGGTCAAGCATCCCCAATACGGCAAGTTCATCAAACGACGGACCGTCTGTTACGTACACGATGAAGGCAACGAATCCCGAACGGGCGACATCATTGAAATCATGGAGACGCGGCCGCTCTCCAAGCTGAAGCGCTGGCGTCTGCTGCGGGTCGTCACCAAGGCGCCTTCGAAGGTGATCGCTGAAGTCCCGGCCAAGCCTCCAACGCCATGAACGAAGCCTTGCGGGGCTTGGGAGAATCGACGTGATTCAGATGTATACCTATGTGGACGTGGCTGACAACACCGGCGCCAAAGAATGCATGTGCATCAAGGTGCTTGGCGGCAGCCGTCGCCGTTATGCCGGCATCGGCGATGTGATCGTCGCCTCGGTGAAGAAGGCAATTCCCGGCGCGGAAGTGAAGCCGGGCGATGTCATCAAGGCCGTCATCGTGCGAACGAAGAAAGCGACGCGCCGTGAAGATGGCAGCTACGTCCGCTTCGATCGCAACGCCGTCGTGTTGATCGACGCCGACATGAACCCGCGCGGTACGCGCATCTTCGGCGCCGTCGCCCGCGAATTGCGAACGAACTTCAACAAGATCATCAGCCTGGCGGCTGAAGTGGTGTGAAGATAGGAACGTTGACGTTACAACATACCGAGCAGGCGACGACCAAGCGACTATAGGTGACCGACAATGAAAGCCCGTCAGCAAGAACGATTCGTCAAAGAAATTCTGCCCGCGCTCGGGGAGAAATTCGGACGTAAGAACGTACACAGCCTGCCGAAATTGCAGAAGATCGTCGTGAATATGGGCGTCGGCAAAGCGCTGCAAGACAAGAATCGCATGTCGGAAGCAGTCGAGCATTTGACGCAGATCGTCGGCCAGAAGGCGCAGGTGACAAAGTCGCGCGTCGCGGTCTCCGGCTTTCGTCTTCGCGAAAACAGCGAGATCGGCTGCCGGGTTACGCTTCGCGGCAAACGCATGTATGAGTTCCTGGATCGCTTAATCAATGCCGCCCTGCCTCGAATTCGCGACTTTCGCGGCATCAATCCGAAGAGCTTCGACGGCAACGGCAACTACACGATGGGCGTCTCCGAGCAGTTGATCTTCCCGGAAATCGATCCCGATAAGGTGAATTTCACGCAGGGGATGGACATCACGTTTGTCACCAGCACCCGCAATGACGATGAGGCCCGCGAATTGCTTCGCGCCTTCGGCATGCCGTTCCGCGATGCCTAAATGTTTCGCGCCCAACAACTGAGAGAATCGATCGATGTCGACTAACTCCAAAGAAGCCCGCTTTCGCCGTGATATGAAACGGCTGGAAGTTCACAAGACCGAGCTAGCCAAGCCGGCGGAACAGCGCAATGCGCACAAAATGTTGCTGCCTCGGCAACTGATCCGCATTCGGCTTCGCTGCCGTCTTTGCGGCCGGCCGCGTGCCGTCTACCGTAAGTTCGGTGTTTGCCGTATCTGCCTGCGGGATATGGCCTCCGACGGATTGATTCCCGGCGTTCGCAAGGCAAGTTGGTAGTCCATTCATCCACGAGCACTGGTTTCCTGCCATGATGACCGATCCGATCGCCGACATGTTGACCCGTATTCGCAACGCAAGTGCGATCGAGCGCCCGGCTGCCACGATGCCGGCCACCAAGATGAAGATGGCTATCGCTCAGGTCTTGAAGGATGAGGGCTTCATCCAGGACTTCGAACTCGGCAAGCTGACCAAGAGCGAAACGGGCTTCACCGAATTCGTGGTCGGCGGCACGATCCAAGAGCCCAAAGCCGTGTTGCGGGTCCATTTGAAATATGGTCCCGAAGGCGAAAAGGTCATTCGCCACATTCAGCGGTCGAGCCGTCCGGGACGCCGTTATTATCAAGGCGCCAAGGAAATCCGCCGTGTTCTCGATGGGCTGGGAATCGCGATCCTTAGCACGAGCCGTGGGGTTTTAAGCGATCGTCAAGCCCGCAAGCAGGGTGTCGGCGGAGAAGTGTTGGCCCTCGTTTGGTGAATTCGGTTCCTGTTCAATGCTGCTCTCCGTCAAGGAAAGCGGCTGCATAAGGATGAGCGATGTCTCGTATAGGCAAACAACCGATCGCCGTGCCGGCCGACGTTAAAGTCCAGGTCGCCAATGGCAAGATCGTCGTCGAGGGGAAGAAGGGCAAGCTCGAGCTTGACCATCATCCCAACATGCTCGTCAAGTTCGACGCCGCCGCGAAATCGCTCACGGTGAATCGGCCTGACGACGAGCGTTTGAATCGCTCGCTGCACGGCCTGACTCGTTCGCTCATCGCGAACATGGTGGAAGGCGTCACCAAGGGCTACGAGAAACGGCTGAAGATCGAAGGCCTTGGTTACAGCGCGAAGCTCGATAAGAAGGCCATCGTCCTTTCCGTCGGCTATGCGAACCAGATTCGGCTCGAGCCGCCCGAAGGCGTGACGGTTGAAATCGCCGACAAAGACGGCACGGTGATCGTCGTCAAAGGCGCGGATAAGCAGAAGGTCGGCCAGTACGCCGCTGAAATTCGGGCCGCCCGCAAGCCCGAGCCATACAAGGGTAAAGGCATCCGTTACGAAAACGAAGTTGTCCGCCGTAAGGAAGGCAAGTCCTTCGCGTCGGGCGGCTGATAATTGAGTGGCTGGTAAATAGTGGTCAGTTGAGACCGCTGATTGCCAATCACTAACCACTGAACTACGACTGGCAAATATGGACGCACAAAAACTAAAGCACCGCCGCCAACAGCGCCGCCGACAGCACGTCCGCAGCAAGATTGTCGGCACGGCCGTTAAGCCCCGATTGAGCGTGTTCCGCTCTTCCAAGCATATCTACGCCCAGTTGATCGACGATATCAACGGCGTAACTTTGGCGGCCGCCAGCAGTTCCGGCAAAGGCTCGGTCTACGGCGGCAACGTCAAAGCAGCCGAGATCGTCGGCCAGAAACTCGCTGAGGCCGCCAAGGGCAAAGGCATCGGCGAGGCGGCTTTCGATCGCGGTCACTTCCGGTTCCATGGCCGTATCCGGGCGCTTGCGGTCTCTGCCACTAAAGCTGGGCTGAAGTGCTGCGTTCCCGAAAATATCAAAGTGAAGTCGAAAGATGCGCCGCCGCCGAAAGCGGCGGAGAAGGCCGAGAAGAAACCCAAGGGCGAGCGGCCGGCCAAGGGCGAACGACCCAAGGCCGAAGCGAAAGCCTGATTCATTCATCCGATTAGCCGCAACGCGTCAGCGGAGCGAGGAAACGAAACGACATGGCAAGAGATCGTGATAATCGCGGCGGCGACAGCAACATCAAGGACTTCGTTGTGAAGATCCGCCGTTGCGCGGCGGTGGTGAAAGGCGGACGGCGCTTCAGCTTCAACGCGCTCGTCGTCGTCGGCGATCAAAAGGGCAAAGTCTCCTTCGGCTACGGCAAGGCCAACGAGGTGCCGCCCGCCGTCGAAAAAGCCCTGAAGGACGGCCAGGAAAACCTCCGGCGCACCAAGCGCATCTCGATGCGCGGCGAAACGATCCCGCATCGCATTGTCGGCCGTTTCGGCGCTAGTTATGTCGTCATGGTGCCGGCCGGTCCCGGCACTGGCGTAAAGGCAGGACCCGGCGTTCGCGAAGTGCTGCAGGCATGCGGCATTCGCAATATCCTCACCAAAACGCACGGCTCGACCAACCCGCTCAATCTGGTCAAGGCCACGATCCAAGGCTTGCTCGCCTTGCGTTCGCGTGAAGAAGTCGCCGCTCTTCGCGGAGTCGAACTGTAATGGGCCCCTTGCTGCGGTGGGCATATAGAAATAGGCACGTTGCAATCTGCAAGTTGCCAATCGTCAATTAATACGTGAAAAGAAAATGGATCTAACGAAAGTTCACCAGGGCGTTCAGAAGCGTAAGCTCAAACGGCGCGTCGGTCGCGGCATCGGGTCGGGCCAAGGCAAGACCGGCGGCCGCGGCGCCAAGGGACAGTTCGCCAGCGCGGGCGCTCGCTTGCCCGGCATTACGTTCGTCGGCGGTCAAACGCCGCTGTTTCGCCGTGTGCCGAAGCGAGGTTTCTCGAACGGGACCTTCGACAAGAAATTCAACATCGTAAACCTAGGCGATATCGATGCGCTCTTCGCCGAGGGCGAAGAAGTGAATCCCGAGACCTTGAAGACGAAAGGTCTGGCGAAAAAAGCTTCCGATGGCGTCCGTATTCTCGGGCAAGGCGATTTGACCAAAGGCTTATCGTTCCGGGCGCACTACTTCACCAAATCGGCATTGGCGAAGATCGAAGCCAAGGGCGGCAAGGTCGAAGTGATCCCCGCCCCCAAGAAGCCGGTTCGCAACAAGATGAAGCCGCGACCGCCCAAAGCGTAAGAATGGACTCGAACGCGGAAGGATTTCAATCATCGACGGGTCGGAGCGATTTATTGCCCCACCGTCGAGTGAGGTTTATCGATGAACAAGTTCCTCACCATTTTCCGGATCCCGGAACTGCGCAAAAAGATTCTCTTTACCGCGCTCGTCCTCATCATCTACCGCATCGGCTATTACATTCCGCTGCCGATGGTCAACCAGATCGAGTTGGCCAAGAAGATGCAGGATGCCCAATCATCGACCCTCGGGCAAGTGCTCGGCTTCGTATCGCTCTTCTCCGGCGGCAACCTGAGCAACGCATGTATCTTCGCCCTCGGCATCATGCCCTATATTTCCGCGTCGATCATCTTGCAGCTGCTGTCGTCGTCCGGCCTGTCGCCCTATCTCGAAAAGCTGCGCAAAGAGCCGAACGGCCAGAAGAAAATCAACGAATACACGCGCTATCTCACCGTTCCCATCTGCGTGGTGCAGGCTATCTTTCTAGTCAGCAGCTTGTTCTCCAAGAACGGCAGCAACAATCTGCTTTATCCCGAATATGGCGATGGGCTTAATTTCTACTGGTTCGGCGTGGCGGCCGTCCTTACCATGACGGCCGGCACGCTCTTCCTCATGTGGCTCGGCGAGCAAATCGACGAATACGGCATCGGCAACGGCATCAGCTTGATCATCATGGCCGGCATCGTCGCCCGCATCCCCGACGCCACCAAGATCCTCATCTTCGACCCGATCACCGGCAAAGTGAAGGAATCGCTCTTCACTCTTGGCGGAGGGGGCGGCGATGTCAGCTTCGAAAAGCTTGTATTGCTTATGGCGCTGTTCGTGGCCGTTGTCGTCGGCGTCATTGCCATCAGCAAAGGCCAAAGGCGCATTCCGACGCAGTCTGCCAAGCACGTGCGCGGCCGGCGCGTCTACGGCGGCACGCGGCAGTTCCTCCCGCTTAAAGTCAATCAGGCCGGCGTCATGCCCGTGATCTTCGCCAGCAGCTTACTCATTCTGCCGACTTTCCTGTTCCGCTACATGACCGAACTGGGCGTTCCCTGGGCAGCGTCGATCGGCGCGAATTTCCAACGAAATTCGGGTTACGTCTACAACATGCTCTACGTCGCCCTCATTTACTTCTTCTGCTATTTCTGGACGGCCATCACCTTCAACCCGAAGGACATGGCCAACAACCTGAAAGACTACGGCAGCTTTATCCCCGGCTATCGGCCCGGCAAGCGCACGGCTGATTATCTGGAAAAAGTGCTGATGCGCATTACCTATGTCGGGGCGGCGTTCCTGGCAGTGATCGCCATTATTCCAAACATCGTCAGCAGTGAGCTCGAAGTCGATTCCCGTGTCGCCGCCTTCTACGGTGGTACGGGCCTTTTGATCGTCATCAGCGTCTGCCTCGACCTCGTGCAGAAAATCAACAGCCACCTCGTCATGCGGAATTATCCCGGCCTGACTGACGACTGATACTTGCTCAACTTGCAGATCAACATTATCGACCCGCCTCGGCGGGTCGTTTTCGTTTACCGTGCGGCGGCGTGGATTATCGATCATTCAACTGTCTGAAGTAAATCTGCGGCAAAGCGAGACTAACCCGACGCGTTAGCAAGGCAATCCCTGAAGCGTTAGCGTTATTTTCATCAGGCTGACGCTTCGGGGAAAACCTCGCTGACGCGTCGGGTTAGTGTGTCAATTACGAATCCCTGCGCGAAGGATTTTCTAGATGATTACCGAAAATAACACTCCCGCAGCGCCTTCTATCTCTGCCGACGAGATCAATCGCTTGTGGCAGCATGGGATGCACGAAGAGAAGCTCTTCCACGACCGCTTGAACTATTTCTCGCTCATCGAGATGAGCCTGCTGACGATGTGCGGCATCATGTACAACAAAGAGCCGGCCATCGGCTTCTTTGTCCCGCTTGTCGTTATCGCGCTCGCGTTCACATTGCTCTGGTTGGTGATTCAAGCTCGTCACTGGTCGTATTGCGAGCATATCGTCGCTCGGCAGAAGCGAATGATCCCCGACTACCAGCGAACGATCGACGAATTTTCAGAGAAGAGCTGGGCTCGCAGTTTCTCCATCTCGAAAGTCCTTGGCCTCTCCATCCCGGTCCTCTTCGCCTGCGCCTGGCTGGCCTTCCTGGCGTGGCTGCTGATCGGCCCGACCGGTCAAACGGCGGCGGTACAAAGCTTAAACCTTACGCCGGAACGGTTTGCCTTGGCGCTTTTATCGCTCGGATTCATCTGGATCGTTTATCGGCTCAGGCGCGTCGAGCGGCGGTTGATGAAGCGCTAGGGGTGCGTCAAAGAATTCTGCCATCTGGACAAGCAGGGACGTCAGCGACCGGAGTAAGATTCGTCTTCTAACCTTAACGCTCAACCTTTGAATAGCCCATTGAAGAATATTCAAATCTAGGGCAATTCCAGCGCCGCCTTGAGACATTGGTCGACAGCATTCATCGTCTTCGCCGATAAATTGCCGATCATGCGGATAATATCCGATTGGTGGATAGTTGTTATGTTATTGCATTTCACAATTGACAGACCTTTCAGTCCGGATTGAGAATCTTCGGGTAGTGCCGGATCGACAACACACATTGTGTCGGACAGCCGCATTTTTTGTTTGCCCGGAGATCATAGCAACAATTGTCGTCGCATGCTTTGCGTTATAAGCGGTTGCTTGGACGATAAGCACTGGGCGTCGTTTGAAGCCGGGACGATCGAAATAAGGAAAATCGGCCAAGACAACATTGCCTCGTTTCATGATTCCTCCAGTTGATAGCTAGCCAAGTACGGGTCATGTGCATCGTCTGCAGCCATGACCTCATTCATCATGGCCATTCCGACTCGCGGGTTAAAATCATCCAAGACGACTCTTTTCATTCGCCCGTAAGTCGCGGATTGAACCAGGACAAACTTTTCATGCGTCGTCGGGTCAACGATCTGTACCGGCTCGCCCGGATGCGCCAATACTGCTTCTCGCAATTCATCGCTAAGCACCAACATTGCTTTTCTCCCTAGGGAAACATGATTGCCACTACGGCGAATCAGGAAAGCCAGTCGTTTGAATTTATGTACTTTGTAAACTATTTCGGCGGGTTCTGGATTTTTAGAACATTATCGCATTGGGGCATCTAGGACAACGAATGCTAGCCTAAGTTGCGCACTTCCGAGCTAAAATCATCGATTTTCGAAAATTTTGGGACGAAATTCCCGACGAATATTGCAGTTTGATGCCCAAATGCGATGTAGTGGAAACCCGGCCTGTAGCCTACCCCGGTCGCCCGAATTCGGTTTCCGGAGGTGGGGATGTTCCTCCGCCGCTACACGCGAACCAAGGCCGGCAAGACCTACACGTACTTCGCCCTTGTCGAGAGTGTGCGCACCGAGGCCGGGCCGCGCCAGCATGTTGTCGCCCACCTCGGCGAACTCAACGCCGATCAGGAACGCCGTTGGCAACGCACGGTCGTGTTTCACAACCGGCAAGGCGATACGCAGCAACTTCGTCTGTTCCCCGATGACGACGACGTGCCGCTCCCGGACGATCCCGACATCGTGCGCGTCCGGGTCGGCGAAGTGAGCTGGTCCAATGCTCGCTGCTTCGGCGATGTCTATCTGGCGCGCTGGTTGTGGAACCTGCTCGACCTCGACGCGATCATCAATCGGCACATGACTCAGGGCAAAGAGACCGTGCGTCCCGCCGATGTCGTCGCCATCGAAGTCATCAACCGCTTGTGCATCCGTGCAGCGAGTTCGCCCTGGCCGAACATTGGTACGCATCAACCGGACTGGATGACCTGCTCGGCGTGCCCGACGAAGCCGTCACCAAAGACCGTCTCTATCGCACCCTCGATCATTTGCTCAAGGCGCAAACCGTCATCGAGAACGACTTGAAAGCGCGCTTCCAAGGCTTGTTTCAACTCGATTACGACTTGCTCTTGTACGACCTTACCAGCAGCTACTTCGAAGGATTGGCCGAGGAGAACGACTTGGCCAAGCGCGGCTACTCGCGCGATCACCGTAGCGATTGCAAGCAAATCGTGCTGGCTCTGGTCGTCACGCGCGAAGGCTTTCCGCTGGCGCATTACACGATGGCTGGCAACGCCCGGGACGTGCAGACGGTGCGTCAAGTCGTCGGCGAAACCGAAGCGCGCTTCGGCAAAAGCCAGCGGGTTTGGGTCATGGATCGCGGCATGATCAGCGAGGACACTTTGGCGTTTCTCGATGAGCCCGGCCGCCGCTATCTGCTGGCGACGCGTCGCCACGAATTGTCGCATTTTCAAGAGGAACTGGCGCGAACGGGCTGGCAGAGTCTTCCCGATCATCCCGGTGTCGTTGTCAAAGCGCTACAGCGCGATGGCGTTCATTACCTCTTGGCTCGCAGTAACGACCGCAAGAAAAAAGAAAGGGCCATCCGCCGTCGGCAGCGACGCATGTTGGCGGCCGCCCTTCGCAAGTTGCACGCTCGCATCAGCAAAGGACGCTTGAAGAACCGCGACAAGATCATGGAGGCGATCGGCCGGCTCAAGGGCCGCTCTCCGAAGGCCACGCCATTCGTGAAGCTGACTGTGAGCGACAAGCCCGTGTCGCTGCTCGTGGAGTGGCACGTCGCCAAGTTCAAGGACGCGTTGCGGCGCAACGGCGCCTACCTGCTGCGGAGCAACCAAGGCGGCTGGACGGCCGAGGAGTTTTGGGAAACATACATGCAACTCGCAGCCGTGGAGCGTGCCTTCCGCGTCCTCAAATCCGAGTTGCTGTTGCGGCCGATCTGGCATCACTACAGCGGCCGGACACAAGCCCATGTCTTCGTATGCGTTTTGGCTTATGCGTTATGGAAGACGCTCGATCATCTCGCCAAGCAGGCCAAACTGCAAACGCTGATTCGCAAACCCGACTTAGCCCGCGGCAATGCTGTCCCCAAGCCTCGGCCCATGACTCCGGAAGTCATTCTGCGCGAACTGGGCCAGATCATGATCGGCGACATCGAACTGCTGAGCACCGATGGCCGCCAACTGATCTTCCGCCGCGTCGCCCGCCCGAACGCCGAGCAGAAACGAATTCTCCAGGCACTGGGTATCCAAATGCCCGAACGCCTGAGTCCCGACCGCGTTTTGTAGTGAAGACTTCGGGGGCCTGCCTATCATATTCCTCGGGATATCGCCTTGCCGACCGCGCCAAGTGCGCAAGATAGGCTAGCAGATTTTTTCGCGGTGCAGCCCTGGCAAAGAGCGTTTCCAATTTGTTCATGCGACGTTGCTCCTAACGTCCGATTAATTCACAACTGCTGTCGTCACCGTTGCGCAGAACTATGGCGCCGAATGAAGCGTCCGGCCGCCATCGACCGGTAGGCATACCCCGGTGATGAAATCGTTTTCAATCAGACTCAGCACCGCCTGGGCAATATGTTGAGGCGTTCCTTCGCGTTTGACGAGCGTCCCCTCGATCGCCTGTGCTTTCTCGGCAGCGGTCAGGTCATCGGGCAACATCACAGGTCCCGGCAGAATACAGTTGACGCGCACGCGCGGGTTACGGCTGGCCAGTTCGACGGCCAAGCTTCGCGTAATGGCGGCAACAGCGCCTTTTGATGGAAAGTACGCGGCATAATCGAGGTAGGGTCTCACCTCCGCCCAATCGCCCATGTTGATGATGACGCCGCCTTCCGGCTGCTTCACCATCGCCAGTCCCGCCCGCCGAGCACAGAGAAAAGTGCTCAGGGCGTTCGCTTCAAAGTGCCGGCGGACATCATCAGCCGTCACATCCTCCAGGCGCTTCCGTTCCCAAATGGCCGCGCAGTTCACCAGGACATCGAGGCGGCCGAAACGTTGCAGTAAGTCGTCAATCAATCGGCGTACCGCGTGTTCATCGCGCAGATCGGCCTCAAAGGCCACGACATCCGCACACTTTTGTTTGAGCAGTGCGACCGCTTCGTTCGCTTCGGCCGCCGAAGTGTGATAATGCAGCGCGAGACGATAGCCGCGATCGGCCAGCGCCTCGGCGACATGGAAGCCAATACGCTGCTTGCCGCTGCCGGTCACCAGGGCTACGCGTGTTTGCATTGGTATTTTCCAAGTCAGTCTTTTTGAAGTGCAACAAGGAATTTAAACGTGAAATCCGATTGGACGATGCAAATCTTACGCGCACGGCTCAGCTCATAACAATGCGTAGAACTGCTCCACCGTCAGCCCAGCAGCTTCGATTTGATTGAGTAGGACTTGTTGCCTATATCTTCGTTACCGTGGACAGGAATACTCAACCGTTTTGGATGCCCATCTTTCTTCATGATGTGATGACTGCCTCTTATCCGTATCACGCGAAACCCGTGCGCTCGAAAGCGCGAACGACCTCTCTTCCTTTCACTTGGCGCTGCTTAGACATCGATGGTAATCCATCTATCGTTGGGAAGCTTGTCCACAGTCGCATTCACTTCCCACGGGATCATCTCGCCAGCTTCCGTATAGGATTCGATGATGCCAGAAGCCGCCTCCACAAATCGCTCAAGGGCTTGTTCTTCGGTGCCGCCACAACTGCCGGCGCCAGGGAGATTCAAAGCGATAGCCGAATAAATCCCAGCATCGTCACGAGTGACTTCAACTAAAAACCGGTAAGCCTGCACATCGCCGGGTTCGTGTGAAACACTCCGAGCAGCGTCTTTGCCCGCTCTTTCGTGAATTATGGACATTTCTACTCACCTCCTGCCGAGAGGATAATTGTCTTGTGAGGGTGGAACAACACTTTCTGGCAATTCAGGCGAGCGGCGCGGCGTAAGCCCGCCGTGGTTTCGAAACCACGGCGGGCTTACGCCGCGCCGCTCACCTGAATCAGTTGGCGCACCCGCTTGTCACGCATCTCCATGCACAACCTTTGAAGTTGTCGTATCACTTACTGTATTTAAGCTAAAGTAGTTCTGGCATCAATTCCTAAACACAGGGACTTTAGTGCCCCCTTGTCCCCGTCTCTGGGACATGCCTCCTGCCCTCATGGTTACACACAATCTGTTTCGTCGCTGGCTTTGAGCCTGAAAGGCTCTTTCTGTCAGCCCAGGCGGAGACCCGGCTTGCCGGGTCGAAGGCCTGGGTTCGTCGCCGCATCCGTCCCATCGCCCCTGTAGGGCAACGCTGTGAAGGATATTTACTGGGTTTTTCTAGCTTCCGCTCGGTCGAGTAGTTCTTTTTCTTTCGCTGTGGGGTTACGAAGCTTGGGGTCTCCCAACGGTTTTTTATCGGGGTTCGGACGACGGTAGCGAGATTGTTTGGATTTTTTCCGGATGTAACAATCCGTAACTGCATTGCGAAGTTGAGTGGTCAAGTCTTCTCCCGGTTCTGGAAAATCTTTCGGGTTCCGCATGCAGTCGCGAAGAGCACGCATTGTTTCGGCCAGGCTGCGCTTAGCCGGATTGTTTGGCGGCTCTGCCTTGTCCGACTTCGATGCCCTTTTCGCCAACTGTTCCTTGAGGGCGAACAGTTCCGCGAACGTCATCGCCATGATCGACCAGTCTAGTTCGGCCAGCAGACGTTGATTGTTTCGACACCGGAGCTTGGCGTGATCGAGCGTCTGCTTCAGGAATTCCACTTCGATCCCCCAACGCATCTCGTAAAAGCGTTGCATTTGCTTGATTGGCAGCCGCTGCTTATCCAGCACGCTCGTGAGCAACCAGACTCGGGTTTTGCCACGCAGAACGACCAGGACCAGTCGCAACTTCAGCGGTGGTTGGCCGCTCTTCATCATGGCCTTGGGCCAGCAGTAGACGAGAGAACATTTGCCTTTTTTCTCGATCGTGCAGTCGGCCAGTTGCCTCAAAAGATTCACGTTCCCGCCGACGCGAGTGAGAAAGTCATTTCCGCGTTCGATCAGACTCGACCAGAACGGATAGCCGATGAAGCCTGCATCTGCGCAAAACAGAGTGTTTTTGGGGAACGCTTCGGCATCCAGCATTTCCGTGACATGCCGGCGTTCGCTGGAATCCGACGGACCCAGCCGCCAACACCAGGGCAGCCGGAGGCCCATATGCCACATCATGGTGATCCAGGCTTGTGGCTCTTGGGGTTGGGCTTGTTCTTTTCGTTCTTCCGCCGCCGCATCCCTTTGGTCTTTTTCTTGCGATACTTGGCCGTCTTTCCTTGTCCCTAGTTGGTTGCACACAACGCTGTCTCATTGGACTTGGTTCTCGGCGCCGAACTTCGCGAACCATCGAACGCAATCGGCAGCCATCCCTTCACATGAAATAACTCGCCGCCAATCTGTTGCATCCGCTCTCGTACCAGATTCCAAAGAACCGGCATGAACGTCGGGGTCCATTTGACCAAAGCTCCCATGAAGCCTTGGTAGGTGCTCAACGGCGCCGCTCCGAACATCTTTCGGCATAACTTAACGGCATGGGTGATACCGTCCGTTACAAAACGTGCGTCGCTGCACGCCCAGCAGAAGGCCAGCCACACCAGCTCCACCGGCTGCCATTTGCTTATTGCCGTGGAACTTGATTTTCGAAAAGATTACCTCCACTGGGAAGCAGCCATTGCTCCAGAGCTTGGAGAGATTGCAGATCGGTCGAAGGCGTTTCCGTTTGGCGACGCGACCGCCTTGCCCGCGCTTTGCGAGAGTTTGCTGAAGAAGCCATGAGCCAGATTCCTTTCTGACAGAATCGTTTTCAGTTGGTCTGAGCAGGAACCTGGCTCTTTTCGCAAATTTCCTAAATTACCAAAACTCCAATTTCTTAACAAAAATATCCTTCTCGGCGTTGCCGGTAGGGGCGATATACGATAGCCCACGGCGACAGCCGTGGGAACAGGCGAATCAAGAGCCCGAAAGCCCGGGCAGGGGCGACATATCGTTGGCTCCATCGTTGACGGTAAAGCGGGCAGAGCCAAAAAGCAGCTTTCGTTGTGCCAGAATCGATTGGCGCACCCAAATTCACCAGCGTGCGGAGAGGGCCGTTGGTTTTTCTTCGAAGAATGGAATGTTGCTAGTGAGCGGGAAAGATTCGAGTACAGCCTGCATCTCGGGCCGTAGACGGCACATCGCGAGTTTGCTGCCTTGGGGTCGCAGCCAACCTTGAAGTTCGCCGAACATTTCGGCGGCAGCACTGGAGAGTCGGCGCACGTTTTTCAGGTCGATCAGAATTTTCAGGTTCGGCCGATTCAGGTTATCGTGCAGTTCTTTCTTGACGAAGACGAGCTCCGCTGTTTCGACCAGGTAAGCGTCGTTTACGCGAACGATGGTGATGCCGGCTTCGCGCGAGATGCGTAGCCGGCCTTTGATGATTCCGCTGCGGGCCGACATATGATCGAGCATGGCAGAAGCGACTGAGGCGGCATCATCGCTGTTATCGGGCCCAGCCAGCAGCGTTTCGAGTCGATCCATAGCGGTGATCTTCCGGCTGCCGTCGAGGTCAAGGCACTTCAGCGCCCACTCTTCCAGATCGCGCTTCGATAGCGCTCTCTCGTTGAACTGAACCATGAAATGGAGCGGCCCGACGTCGAGCAGATCGCCGGCGTGCAAGGGCCATTCTTCACTCGGCGGGATCTCTTCACCGTTGACGCTGGTCACGCCGCCGCTGTCCAGATCACAGACGAAAACCTTGCGATCCCGGCGCACCAGCGCGCAATGCTGGGCGCCGATGCTTTCGTGAATTGAACGGAGCTGGCACTCAGGTCCCGAACCAATGAGGAAGAGATCGAAATCGATTGGAATGGGCAGTCCCTGCTTTTTACCCTTGGCGACGATTAAGTAAAATTTCATCGGCTTCCCCGCGAGAGAAAGAAGAAGCAAATTTCTGTGCATGCACCCTTGGGATTTGCCACAACTGACAATCGTGCCGCATCGGGCGAGCGAATTCAATATGAGACAAGGGCTTTTTTCCAGCCTAAGGCGGTTCAAGGCGACTGCGGGATGGATTGGGCGGCGGATGCGGTCGCTGTACAGAAACTCATACGAAGTGCCTAATCCATCCAGTTGGAGAATCGCGATCCAGGGATCAATTTGAAATCTTGATAGTTTGCCGTTAATAGGAGTGAGTTTGTAGTTAAGGCAATTGATGCAATCTTCAAATCGCTCGTTCCAACTCGAATTTTTGACTGACGAAGATCTTTGAAGCGATAGGCCGAAGCCTCGTCGAATTCGGCAATCTGATAGTGCGCATAGAAATCAAAAAGTCTTGCCAGTTCGCGGTATGGATTCACCTGTCTGAGAGCATCACGTTCTTTGTTGACAGTGGCAAGCCAACCTTTTACTTGCTCGACGGCATTGACAATCGTAGTGCAAACTTCGCCATTACCAGCGGCTTGCAGACGGCTCACCAGTCGCTTACACCGTTCAGCGGTTTGAAAGCGTAGCACGGAAAGGTGATCGGTATCCAGGATGATCATTCAAATCTCCCAGCTCGCGCTTCCTCCCGTTCCGCTTCGCGCACAGCCAGCATCTGCTGTTCCACCTTCCACATAAATTCGCTGTCCTTGAACATGCCAATCGATTGCTGCCAATCCTTTTTGCGCGGTTCTTTCCGTGCAAGTTCGGCCACGGTGCGCTCAAGCTCGGCCAGTCGCTTCTCAAAAGCATCCATCTTTGCATCACCCATGTTTTGCTCCACTAGACGGTTCCTTTCACCGCAACTTTTCATCAACTGCTATGATAACGATCTGAAAGGCTGATGCAATTCGTTCCTTGACCGCGATTGAAAGATTGGCACTCCTTGGACCAACATCCAGAGGTCGGCCAATCAATGACGCAGTGCTCCAAATATACCGGCGCTTTTTCCGCAAATCTCCGCACAGCCGTCTTGACTCCGTTGAAGCATAGAATGAGGAATGTTAAGCTGAAATGAGAGAATCGCCGCGTTGAAAACTTTGGTGGTCGCATGACCCTGTCGGACGCAAATGGCCTTATCGATATGGCGATGCGGCTCAATCTCGTCAGCGACGAAGATTGCCGGACCTGCCGTCTCGAACTCGATCCATCCAACGACACTCCCGAAGCCATGCTTCGCATTATGGAGCGCAAGGCCTTTTTGTCGCCGTGGCAGGGCGCTAAACTTCTCAAAGGCGATACGGACGGCTATTTTCTCGGCGGCTACCGACTGCTCTATCGCATCTCAGCCGGCACTTTCGGACGCGTCTACCGGGCGGATAACCCCACGAGCGGTGAGATTGTAGCCATCAAAGTGCTGCGTCGCAAATGGTCGAACGACGTGCACAAAGTGGAGTTGTTCGAGCGCGAAGGCAAAGTGGGGCTGACGTTGCGCCATCCGAATATCGTGCGCATCATTGCCGTCAACCGCGACTCGGCCACGGGCCAGTATTTCATCGTGATGGAATTCGTCGAGGGGGGCAACCTCCGCGATATCATGAACAGCCGCAAGAAACTCGATCCGGTTGAAGCGCTGAAGATCTTGCTAGACGCGACGGAAGGGTTAGCTTACGCTTTTTCGAAAGGGCTTACCCATCGGGACATCAAGCTGACCAACATCTTGCTCTCGACGCAGCGCAAAGCAAAACTGGTCGATTTCGGATTGGCGGAGATCACCGGACCATCCACTTCAAGCGGCGAAGACGAGCTAAACGTCGATCGAACGGTCGACTACGCCGGCCTGGAAAAAGCGACCGGCCAGAAGCCTGGCGACATTCGCAGCGATATCTATTTTCTCGGCTGCACCTTCTACGAAATGGTGACCGGCAAGCCTCTGTTGAGTGTGACCAAAGACGCCAAGGCCCGCATGATGCGGCATCGTTTCAATGTCGCTGGCCAATTGCGCAGTGATACGGAATTGCCCGCGCCGGTTGCTTCCTTGCTGGCGCGAATGGTCGCCTTCGAGCCAATCGAACGTTTCCAAAACCCGACGCAATTGGCCGATGCCTGTCGCAAGACCCTTGCGGAACTCACCGGCTCGGCCGTGCCCGAACAAGAACAATCCGGGCCGAAGACGGTATTTGTCGTCGAGCATAATGCCAAGCTGCAAGATGCCTTTCGCGACAAGTTGAAGCACATGGGCTATCGTGTTCTCATTTCGATCGATGCCGATCGGGCCTGCGAACGCTACATGCGCCAGCCGTTTCAAGCCTTCATTGTCGATTGTGGCACCGCCGGCGAAGATGGACTCAATGCCATGACCAAAGTTATCGGCGAAGCTGGCTTGCAATCGCTTTCCTGCTTCGGCATCCTGATTCTCAACGAAGATCAAACAAATTGGCTGCCGCGAGCGAAAGAGATTCCGCACTCGGAGGTGCTCGTGCGCCCCGTGACGATGAAGCAGATCACGACGTTGCTTCGCGATCATCTACCGGTCGAAGCGGCTCAGAGCGAAGCCTAAAGCGATCCCTTACTAGCTGTCAGAAAGGCGCGACATGGATTGGCTCGTATCCGCCGAACGGGGCTTCTCCCCGATTGCTGTTGAAGATGTGTTGAAGCAGCAAGCACTTCGAAATCTGCAGGATTGGCTTAGCAAATCGGAATATCGAGCGTGTAAGCCGCAAATCGAATGGATGATTCAGACGGAGCGCTGGTCGGACTTGCTCGACGCCTTTTATCAAGTCATGCCGTTTGGCACGGGCGGCCGGCGCGGCAACGTCGGCATCGGGCCGAATCGGATGAATCGGTGGACGCTCGGCGACAGCGTGCAAGGCCATTGCGAATATCTCAAGGCTCGCTTCCCGGGACATGCGAAACCGTTGCAGGTGGTGCTCGCCTATGACGTGCGCCAGTTTGAAGATCGTCGGCAAGTCTACAACAGCGCGCTGCCCAATCCGGTGCTTCATGTGTCAAGCCGGGAGTTCGCGCAGCATGCCGTCGGCGTCTATGTCGCCAACGGAGTCCACGCGCATATTTTGCCCACGGAAAGCAAACGCTTTCTAGCTACGCCTGAGCTTTCCTTTGCGATCCGGATGCTTCAAGCGAATGGCGGGCTGAATATCTCCGCTTCGCACAATCCACCCGACGACAACGGGGGCAAGTTCTACGACGAGCGCGGCGGCCAACCGGTGCCGCCCGATGACCAGATCATGAGTGACTTTGTCGAACAGGTGAATGAAGTCAAGACGATGGCCTGGCCCGATGCCGTGCGCACCGGCCGAATTCATTGGCTCGATGAATCAACGCATAAGGCCTACATCGATCTCTGCCGGCGGCAGGCAGTCTCGAAGCCGCCGCGCTTCGATGAGTTCCGGCTGGTGTTCACCCCTCTGCACGGTGTCGGAAGCATGACCGCCTTCGAGGCGCTGCAAGCGCAAGGATTTCGGCCTATCCCGGTCGCAGATCAAATGACGCCTGACGGCCAGTTTCCCAACGTGACAAAATCGCCCAATCCGGAAGTGCCGGAATCGCTTGATCGCGCGGAGGTTGTCGCCAAGGAAAACCATGCCGATCTGGTTCTCGCGACCGATCCGGATGCCGATCGCCTTGGCGGTTTAGCCTGTCGAGACCTCGATGGAGACGGCGAATATCGCTTGATCACGGGCAATGAAATCGCTGCGCTGTTGACGCATTACAAGCTCCACCAGTTGGCCAAGGACGGCGCGATGCCTGCATCGCCAATTGTGGTGCGCACGGAGGTAACCACGACGCTCGTCAGCCGAATTGCGCAGTTTCGGTGCACAAGTTGTCGAGAATCTTTTGGTAGGTTTCAAACATATTGCTGAGGTGCTTTGGCAGCTCGAATCGACCGGCCAGTATGAAGATGTGCGCGGTACGCCTGCTGACTTTGTCATCGGCGTTGAAGAGAGCCATGGCATTCTGACCACGCCGGAGATTCGCGATAAAGACGCCGGCGGCGCCGCCGTGCTGATGGCTGAGATGGCTTTGGAGCAAAAGCGGCAAGGCCGAACGGTAGTTGATTATCTCGAAAGTCTCTTCCGGCAGTTCGGCTATTTTCACAACGAAATCGTGAACATCGCCATGAGCGGCATCGAAGGCAAAACGAAGATGGTGCGAATGCTGGAGACTTTGCGCCGGCATCCGCCAGCGGCCATAGGCGGGCTGACAGTGACAGGCTTTGAAGATCTGCGCGACGAGAACGGCCGGCTCGGCGCCATCAAAGGCGCCACCGACTTGGCCGGGCGCAATTTCCTCATCTTCCGTCTCGGCGACTCTGCCAAGGTCGCCCTGCGGCCTAGCGGCACCGAGCCCAAAGCGAAAGCCTATGTTGAAGTATGCACCGTCCCACGCCCAGCCGGAATGACCGAACAAGCTTGGGGCAAACTCTGTTCGGAATGCGATGAACAGGCGAAAGCAATTGCGGACGACTTTTTGAAGCTCGCGCTGGCGGCGTGAGCGGGCCAGCATCAATTGCGGAGGACACCATGTCGAACCTATTCGAACGAATTGGCGGCGATGCAGCCGTCAATGCGGCTGTGGACCAGTTCTATGATATCGTTCTCGCCGACGACCGGATCCGGCACTTCTTTACCGGGGTAGATATGAAGCGCCAGTCCACCCATCAGAAAGTGTTTTTGAAATATGCATTCGGTGGCCTGCCGAACTACCCAGGCCGGGCATTGCGGAACGCCCACGAACATCTGGTCAACGACTTGGGGTTGTCCGACACGCATTTCGACGCAGTTCTGGACGATTTGAGTCACGCATTGAGAAGGCTCGGTGTCGGTGCTGACATGGTCGCCGAGGTCGTTGCCATCGCCGAAACGACTCGCAACGAAGTACTCAATCGAGATGCTGCCTGAAGGACCTTTGCACCGTTTCCGACAATGGCCCGCTATGATAACGGGCAAAGGAAAACAAAGCCGAGCCGAGCCAAAATATTAGCAGAAAGATAGCCAAGAGAATTCGCCTGCCCCTGTAGCGCCATACCATGATGGCGCTTGCGACAAACTGCAAGCCAACGGCTAAGGGTACGGTGGCCAAAGTCCAATCCGACAGTGGCGGCTTGGGCTCGGGCTGATTCATCTCGCGCCAGAAGACGTTCTGTTGCCCTTTCCTTTGCCACGCAACCCAATTGATGCTGTCGCACCACAAGATGACCACGAGCGTAATCACCAGACCGAAGATAAACCGAGCGACGAAATCGTTCGCTTGCGGTTGCGATATCGTCATTCGTTTAGACCTTTATGTCGCCTTTTTCGCTTGGTGCGGCTGGGCGCTGCGAACATATCGGTCAACGGCAACTTGAAGCCCGGCAGCACTTTTCCTCCATCGATTTCTCCGTCTATGCCGAGGTGTTTGACGCGCCGACGAGAGGAATAAACAGAGGCCGTCTTGGTCGCCGGGTCGATGATCCATGCGGCGCGTACACCTGACTGAAAGTAGAGATCGAGTTTCATCTCCATTTCGCGTTTCGTGTTTCCTTCGCTGATTACTTCGACCGCCAAATCGGGAACAATGCGAGCCACCGGCGCCGGTGGAAGTTCTTCGTCCGGTATACGCTCCCAGGAGATATAACTTGCGTCCGGATAGCGAATCAGCCCGAGCTGAAAACGAAAAGGTGAATCCGCGCCGAAAACGAGTCCTAAATCATGTTCTTCGACAAAGTTTCCGATGAGGCGACCGATCCAAAGGCCAAATAGCCCTTCCAATACGCCCATCGCCTTCTCCACGAGCACACCATCAATCAACTCGCAAAGGCGTTTTCTCGGCGCTTCGAGATAGCGAACGACATCGCCCTCCGTCGCGGTTCCCGGGGGCGGTTCCAGCAGGATTCTACTTGCAGGAATATCCCCCAGGCGGTGCAGCAGATCGCCCAATGTCGGTTCCGGCTGTTCGATAACTGCAATCATGGCTGCTTATAAGCGTGCAAGCGAGCCGCTTGCACTGGGGTGAACGGCGATGACATTACTCACGCTGCCGCATACTTGGCCCTGAGCTTATCGAGGTACTTCTTGCTGTCGGCGGTCACATCCCAGGCGTGGGGCCAGAAGCAGAGATCGACGCACCACCAGCTATGAGGGACGCCGGCATTAACCAGCGCGGGCGCGAGTTGATCGAAGTTCAACTTGCCGGTGCCAAAGGGATTGTGCGTGCTCGTGTTGTGTTCGTTCAGGCTGCCATCTGAATCGATCAGGTGGACGTGCGTAATTTTCCCTTTGAGCTTTTCGAGCAGTTCAAGTTGACCGCCCGGCAGGATTTCCTTGGCGCCTTGATGATTAGCCCCCTCCACGGCACACATATGCGCGTGGCAGGTGTCATAGAGCACGCCGAAGTTCGGGTTGTTCTTGGCGCGCACCGCATCGACCATCTTGACCACTTCCGAAGGCTTGTTGAAAACGAAGCCGGGTTCGAACTCCCAGCAGATATTCAGGCCGAAGTCGGCCGCCATCTTGCTGCATTTATCCCAGACTTTGACGAAGCGATCGAAGCCGACTTCGTAGCCGATCTTCTTGCCTTCGTCCGTGTCGAAATAGTCGGGCGCTAGCACGCTGTCGACTCGGATGGTCTTTACATCCAGATCGGCGGCGAAGTTGCACCAACCGAGGAATGCTGTCGTGTAAGCTGAGGGAATTTCGTCGATGATGCTCACTCCGGGCGTCTTGAACGACCAGAGATCGACGGCAATGCCGGAGAGCGCCAACCCATGATCCGCAATTTCTTTGGCGAGCCTTTTACGGCTTGCTTTGGTTGGGTGCGTGGCCGGGCTCGGGTGAGGCCCGAAGCTGCCGAGCTCGACGCCATCGTAGCCAAGATCCTGCAGCTTATGCAAGATAACATGGAAGTCGTTTGTCGGGCTTTCCTGGTTGAAGAGGTAAGCCCAGGTGCCGATAGAGAGCTTGGCTTTCATAGTGTGAGTCTCAGATCAAAATGTCTTGTAAGTTGTTAGTTTTGTGTATTCCAGCGCCAGTGTTAGACGAGCATTATTCTTGGATCAAGAATTCGCATTCGACTTCGACCGCGATGTTTCCCGGCAGCGAACCATTGCCAACTGCACTGCGGGTGCCGACGCCGGCATCATCCCCGAAGACATCGCGCATCAATTCGGAAAAGCCGTTGATGACTTGCGGATGCTCTTTGAATTCGGGGGTGGAATTAACCATGCCAAGCGTCTTGACGATGCGCACGACCTTATCGAGCGATCCAAGCGTCTCGCGCAAAGTTGCCAGCACGGCGAGGCCAACTTGCCGGGCAGCGAGCTTGCCCTGTTCCAAAGTCAGTTCGCTGCCCACTCTTCCGGTGATGAGTGTCTTGTCTTCCTTCAAGGGGCCATGTCCGGAGATCAATAGGCGATTGCCGAGCTTCAGAGCCGTCTTGTAGACGGCGATGGCTTTCGGCGCCGGCGGCAGTTTCAGTTGCAGTTCCTGCAGCCGCATTTCAGGTTTGCTCGACATATCATTAGCTCCGCCAGAGTGACCGCCCTAATCTCTCTGTTGACAATAGGGACTGAGCGCCGAAATTGAAGGCACCAGACCGCTCCGGAAGTCTGACGACTTCCGCTACGCTAAGCGCCTCTTGTAGCGGAAGTCGTCAGACTTCCGTTGAACGCTCCGGAAGTCTGACGACTTCCGCTACGCCTGTTACTCCGGAAGTCTGACGACTTTCGCTACGCTAACCGCGCGGGACAACATCTAAGATGATCTCGTTCCGGCCAATAAGCCGCAATGGACTAGAGTTGGCTTCACCGCTTCAGGAACCAAGCCCGCTTCGCGCAGCCAGGTGGCATATTCAGCTACGCTATAGGCTCGGCCTTCGGTTGCGCTGAACAGCGCGGCCGAGTAAAGCGCTACTGGCAGAGGGCCGTCCAAAGCATCGTTCAAGAAGACGTCGTGAATGAACAAGCGTCCGCCGACGGGTAAGACTGCCGCACAGCGTTTCACGATGGCACGACACTCCGGCAGATCCCAATCGTGCAGGATGTTCGATAGCAGCACGACATCGGCCTGCGGAACCGGATCGGCAAACATATCGCCCGGACGGCACTCAAGTCGTTCGCCTACTCCATAAGTTGTGGCCATCTCGCGAGCGACTTTCAGCACTTCGGGGCGATCCCAGACGATGGCCCGCAACTTGGGAAAGCGCTGTAAGCAGGCAATGCTGTAGATCCCCGTGCCGCCGCCGACATCGAGCAATGTGGCGACGGATTCCAATGCCATCGCCTGGGCCAAGTAGGGCGCTACGTTCTTAGCTCTACCCGCTAAAGCCAACGTGAAATGGCGAGCGCTCGTTTCACGCTCCATGGCGGAGTCGATTCCCTCGCGGAAAATAAAGGCAGCGCCTTTGCCTTCATCTGCGCCGGCCGGGCGATTGGTGCGAAGGCGACTTGACCAATTCCTGCACTCCAGGACTACCGCCCGCCAGAGAGACATAGTCGCTCACATCGAACGGTGCGCCTGCCAGCAGGTGCTCACGGCTTAGCGGCGTCAACTGAACCTGGCCTTGAGCATCGCGCTCCAGCAAGCGCATCGCTCGCAGGGCGGTGAAAAGGACCTCGGCAGGGCGTTCTTCCAGCCCGATGGCCCGACGCAGTTCGGCTTCCGCCATAGGTTGGATGGCTAACTTTTCAAATAGTCCAAACTCGCTGATGGCTGCGCACAAAATCTCGGTGGCATAGTTGCCCCGGAAAAATTCAAATATCGAAGTCGGATCGGTTTGGGGAGCGTCTATGGCTGAAAGGGGCATTGCATATCCTTGATGTAACTGAGGATTAAAGCGTTCGCATCATGCCTAGATTTCGCTGCGGAACCTACTCTTCACGCGAAGCATCTGGAATACACTTCCTGCGGCTAGATCTCCGTTTCGTAGGTCTCCGAGCAGTCGCTTGTGATTACGTCAAGCGGGCGACGGTCATTTATTCGCCTTCTCAAACTCTAGATCGGATGTCGGCCATCCGTTTTCCCACGATTTTCTCGGGTTTGGGCTTCTGGAAATATTTCCGGAATATTATCCGATAGCTTTCTTCCAAGAGTCGCCTTTCGCTCTGCGAAAGGCGACCATGAGACTTCAGATGTCGGCCATCCGTTTTTCCCTAATTCTCTCGGGTTTGACCTTGTGGAAATATTTCCACAAGGTTGAATGTCAGAATGACGGTTAATTGAATACCAAGTGTCTGAATTTCATTACAGCCCGCACTCCGAATTTGAAGCGTTCGTTTTCCCACGATTTTCTCGCAAAGTCCCTTCAGGAAATATTTCCTGAAGGGACTTGGAACTTACTTCGTTAGCCGGGACGCGAACGCACTGCGCAGCGGAGCGCGTTCGGCAAACAAGCCGCTGCGCAGAGCCTTCGCGTCCCGGCTAACGAAGTCGCGTCAAACGTACTCGAGCGAAATCCCATGTACTAGCTTAGGCGCGCTGTTCCGACGAAATCATTTTTAGAGCGTCAACTCGCCGGCACATACATCACCTCGCGATTCTGCTTTCGCATTCGCCCGGTCTAACCAATGCAACTTCGTTGAAAGGCAGAGAATGGACGCGTGAACGGCGTCCGGCTCGGATAATAATGAGCACTAAACCGCCATCGGTTCCAACTCTTCGTTTGGTATTTCCAAGGGTGGCTCGGCTTCTTCTTCCATCACTGGCTGCGTGGGGTCGGCCATTCCTTCCGGCCAAATGTGAAAGCCGCCGGTGAAGTGGTAGCCTTGATCGGTCAATTCCCAGGTGCCCCAAATCCCTTTGCCTTCGTTGAATCCGCGATAGCCGACTGCGTGCAGTTTGACGTACTGCTTTAACCAGAGACATTTGCCATCGGAGAGTTGATAGGCGCCGTTGACGGTGAACTCGGCCACCCGATCACGACCGGTGCCCGAGATATTGCCATTCGAGAATGCAAGAATCAACTCCATTGAATGCTTGCCCGGCATGCGCTTGTCCGTGAAGAAGCCGACCCATCGGCCCGAAGGGAAGCGCTCGTCAGTTTCATGGTTCGCGGAGGGAGTCATCGTTATCTCGCAATGCCGTCAACGGCTCAGCGCACTCGTCCCTAATTCTATGGCTTTTTGTAGCGCCTGAGGCAATTTGGAAGCGTCTTTGCATCCGGCGGTCGCCATGTTGGGCGGCCCGCCCCCTTTGCCGCCCGCTGCCTCGGCGACCGGCTTGATGATGTCGCCCGCTTTGACGCCTTTCTTGATCAAGTCGTCGCTCACGCCGGCGAGAAAGCCGGCGGAGCCGTCTTCGTTTTTCCAACCGAGCACAATGACGGCGCTACCCGCCTTCTGGCGCAGTCGGTCAACTTGCGCTCGCATTTGATCGACGGGCGCGCCGGGGACTTCGCCGACCAGCAGTTTGCTCACGCCGATCACAACAGCGGAGTCAAGCAGCTTATCGCCGGCTGAGTTCAGGTCGCCTGCTGCGCCTTTCTGAATCTGCTTTTGAAGTTTCTTCAGATCATCTTGTAGAGTTTCAATGCGCGCTGGCAATTCATCGGGCCGGCAATTGAAACGACTGGTCAAATCCTCAACAACGGCCGTGGCTTTGCGTATTTCATTGATTGAATTCCGACCCGTAACGGCGGTAATGCGGCGCACACCCTTGGCAACACCTTCTTGACTGGTGACCTTAAAATAACCGATCGAACCCGTGCGTGCCATGTGCGTTCCGCCGCAGAATTCGACGGAATCATCGTGCGTTGCGTGTTCGGGCGATTCCGTGCCGACGATGACCACACGCACGGGATCGGGATACTTCTCGCCGAACACGGCGCGGACGCCTGGAATTTTCTTCGCTTCCATCAGTGGCATCGTCACGGCCGCAACCGGACGATCGGCGATAATCTTCCGGTTCACCGCCTCTTCGATCTGCTGCACTTCTTCGCGCGTCAACGGCTTGTCGTGCGTGAAATCGAAGCGCGTCTTTTCGTTATCGACGAGCGAACCCTTCTGCTCCACATCATGGCCCAACACCTGGCGTAACGCGTGATTGAGCAAGTGCGTGGCCGTGTGATTGCGCATGGTTTCGACACGCCGGCCGATCGATTGCTGCAATTTCACCGTATCGCCTACAGCTAAGCGGCCTTCGTTGAGAATGCCGACGTGGAGGATGCTATCGCCAAGCCGTTGTGTATCGAGCACTTCGAACTCGGCGCCATTGACCGAACGAATGGAACCGACATCGCCGACCTGGCCGCCTTGTTCGCCGTAGAAGTTCGTGCGATCGAGCAAGAGTGCAACGCTATCGCCCGGAGCGATGCTGCCTTCGCGAATGACTGTGTTGTCTTTGACCCAGCCGAGGACCTTGGCATCGAGAGCGGCCAGGCTGTACTTGGGGCTATCATCGGTTTTGGGCAGTTCGCCTTTGACAGCGGTGATGACGAGCTTCTTCCGGCCCTGGCTCGATTTTTCTTGGAACTCCTTGAACAGTGTCTCGTAGCAGGCGCGATCGACTTTCAATCCCGATTCAGCCGCCATTTGTTCGGTGATGTCGATGAACAAGCCTTGTTCGGTATGTAACCTAAAAGCCACTTCGCCAGTGATCATCGCATCGCTGAAATTTTCAGCAATATATGCCCGTTGTTCGCTTGCTCGGAAAGGCAGTTCCAGGGTTATGATTGATTTGTCGGGTGCTACGAATGACATTGGCGGATTTGGAAGACAGTCAGTGGGTTCGTTAGAGATCTGATGAGGGTTAAAAAAGTTGTACTCCCATCCGTTCTTGCGAGCGATGCTGTCACCAATAGACCTTAGTGCTGAGAAACGAAAGTGCCGAAAACCACTTTCGAGGGTGCGCAAGAATCCAACCTCTTCCTCATAAATAACGCTCCGCACCTTCTGCGGATGGCGATTCAATTCGGGAAACGCATCGCCGAAATTCGTCACCACCACTTCGAGGAGGTTGTGCAGGAAAGGCTCTTTGGTGCCGAAGACTTGCCAGCCATAACGCTCGGCGCGGCGCAGCACCGAGCGAATGACGTACCCTCGCCCGATGCGATCCGGCACTGCGCCATCGGTCAGCGCAAACGTTAGCGTGCGGATATGATCGGCAATCACGCGATAGGCCGTGTCCTTCAGATCATCCAGCTTTCCCGTATACGCTGGCGCCTTCGTCACCTTCTGAATCGCTTCGAAGATCGGCGTGAAAATATCCGTATCGTAGTTGCTCTCTTTGCTTTGCAGAATCTTCGTGACGCGTTCGAAGCCCATGCCGGTATCGACGTGCTTGGCGGGCAGCGGCGTCAGGCTCTTGTCGGCGTTGCGATTGAACTGGATGAAGACGTTGTTCCAGATTTCAATGACCTTATCGGTGCCGCCATTCACGAGATGGCCGCCCGATTTGTCCGGGGTGCCGTCGTAGTGAATCTCGGTGCAGGGCCCGCATGGGCCGGTCTCGCCCATTTCCCAGAAGTTATCTTTCTTGTTGCCGAGGTGAATGCGCTCGGGTGGCACGCCGACAGCCTTCCAGCACTCGGCCGCTTCATCATCGCGCGGAACATTGTTTTCCGGATCGCCTTCGAAGACCGTCACGTGCAACCGTGTTTTATCGAGATTCCAAACCTCGGTAAGCAGTTCCCAAGCCCAGGCAATCGCTTCCTTCTTGAAGTAATCGCCAAACGACCAGTTGCCGAGCATCTCGAAAAAGGTGTGGTGATAAGTGTCCTTGCCGACATCGTCGAGATCGTTGTGCTTACCGCCGGCCCGAATGCATTTCTGCGTGTTTGCAGCGCGTTTATAAGGGCGTGTGCCGGTGCCGAGAAAGACATCTTTGAACTGATTCATGCCGGCATTGGCGAACAGCAGCGTCGGATCGTCGTGCGGCACCACGCTCGACGAAGGCACGTGGGTATGCCCGTGCTTCTTGCAGAAAAAGTCGATGAACTGCTGACGAATCTCGGCAGAAGACGGCATTATGATGGTTCCCAAACACGTTCACGTTTCGCGTAAGACAGTTTACGGACAGCGCGTATGGCTGCCTAGTTCGGGGTGGAAGAGAGTGAAGTTTCGCGATAGAATTCCTTCGCTGGTTTCACGTTGGAGGATGATCAATGGTCACGGTAATGTTCGACGAACGCGAACGTGTCGTTCCCGACGGAATCGACTCGATGGATGCATTTGTCGAATGGATGCAATCGGATGCGGTTCCGGAAAACGGTCGCTTTTGGTGGCTGCAAGGGCACGTGTGGGTGGATTACGACATGGAAGACATGTTCATTCATGCTGACATCAAGGCGGAGATCACGAGCATCTTGAGGCAAATTGTCAAAGCGTCGAAAATGGGACGATTTCTGCCCGACGGCGTATTGATCGCAAACTCCGACGCAGACCTTTCCGGAGAGCCCGACGCATTATTTGTTTCAAACCACAGCATCGAAGAAAAAATTGTTCGCGTTTCGAGCAAAAAACGTGGAAAAAGCACGGTATTGTACGGCTCGCCCGACATGGTCCTGGAAGTGGTCAGCCGCAGTTCCGTGCGCAAAGACAAAATTACGTTGCTCAAGGCCTATTGGGAAGCAGGCGTCAAAGAATACTGGCTTGCGGATGCCCGGCACGAGCCATTTACGTTCGACATTTACCGCCGTGGGCCGCGGTCGTTCCAGCGCGTTCGTGCTCAGGATGGTTGGCTGAAATCGTCCGTCTTCGGCAAAGCGTTCAAACTGATCGAGACGACCGACCAAAACGATCTCCTGGAATATTCGCTTGAAGTCCAGTGAGCGCAACGATTTTTCCTCGTTCGGAGATGCAACATGTCAAAATTGGTCGTCAAATCGGAACTGCTCGCTGAATTGTCGGCTCTCCAAGGCGAAACGTGGGTTGTCAATGAAAAAGGAAAGCCGCTAGGTAAGTTTACTCCCATCGATCCCGCGAAATTGGAACCTCGAGTCAGCGAAGAGGAACTGTTGCGCTCTCTTAATTCATCCGAGCGGCGATTTACGACGGGCGAACTTTTGGCATCTCTGGGGCAGCTGTGATGTACGCCCCAACCACTTTTGCCAACGAGCAGAGCGAATGGACGCTGCCCGAATCAGTCCAGGACATCAACTCATTTCGCGAATAGGCGCACTCCGACGACTTCCCTGAAAAAAGACGCATTTGGTGGCTTCAAGGCCACGTTTGGGTTGACCTAAGTTTGGAAGATATTTTTACCCACGCCTTGCTTAAGACCGAGTTTACGGCAGTTCTTGGATCGCTGTCGAAAGATAAGCATTTAGGTCGCTTTTTTATGTCCGGCGTATTTCTGACCAACGATGATGGCGATTTCGCTGGAAAGCCGACAGCTTGTTCATGTCTCACCAGTCGATTACCGACGGAAAAGTGCAATTCATCAGAGGCCCGCATGGGCACTACGCAGAAATACAAGGCTCGCCCGATATGGTGCTCGAAGTCGTCAGCCGTAGTTCGGTGCGCAAAGATACGGTCACGCTGCTCAAGGCTTATTGGGAAGCGGGCGTCAAAGAATACTGGCTCGCAGACGCGCGGGAAGAGCCGTTGACATTCGAAATTTACCGCCGTGGGGCGCGGTCGTTCCAACGCGTTCGTGCGCAGGATGGCTGGTTGAAATCGGCGGTCTTCGGGAAAGCGTTCAAATTGGTTGAGACTACCGACAAACACGATCTGCTGGAATATTCGTTGGAAGTTCGGTGAGGCGCAATTTTTCTGTTTCTTCGGCAGTTCATGATCTCAGAGCGTCTGACTCTACGCCGAGACAATTGCCGTTCGCGCTTTGCTTCCGTTATACTTGCTTGAGGGTCGTCAGCGTACTCATCGAGTCTTCCGTATGGTTCTCACTACCGAAACGCTCGAATTCACAATCCCTGATCGAATAAAAGACATCAATGCATTTCGTCGTTGGGCCCGGTCGCCCGATTTTCCCGACTTTCCGCGATTCGCTTGGATTCAAGGAAAAGTGTGGATCGACATGGCCCGAGAACAAATCTTTTCGCACGTGCAGGTCAAAACTAAATTCACGAAAATTCTGGATACTCTTGCCGAGGAAAGCGGAGCGGGGCTCTATCTGACCGACGGCGTCCTCTTTTCCAATACCGACGCCGACATTTCGAACGTTCCCGACGGAATCTTCATCCTCAATAAGAGCATTCTCGACGATCGGGTTCGGTTCATCGAAGGGTCGACCGGTGGGTACACGGAACTGATCGGTTCGCCCGACATGGTCTTGGAAATCGTCAGTCAGGGTTCGATCAAGAAGGACGTGCGCGTTTTGCACGAAGCCTATTGGAGCACCGGCGTAACCGAATACTGGTTGGTCGATGCCCGCTTGGATCCCATCCGGTTTGAAATTTATCGAAGGGGCAGTCAAAAGTTTCTGCCCGTGCGTAAAGAAGACGATTGGGTCAAATCGAGGCTTTTCGAAAAGTCCTTCCGTTTGATCAAAGCGATGAACGTGCGCCAGCTTCCCGAATGCATTTTGCACGTGAGGTGAGGCAGCCCGACGCGAGTCTCTGGAAGCCTTCGACTCGCGGCTAAACAGGCGCTTTGTTTTGCCGCGAGTGGTGAGCTTCCTCATTTCTTCATCTTCCCAAAAACGAGAACCAGTGATTCAGAATGCTACAGGTCTAAGCACTTGGTCGGAAGGTTGTAGTTAGTTCATTAGCGATTGGTTTAACTTAAAACTTACCGCAATAATCACTTACGCGCTCACTCATTTATTTTTCATGCATCACGGCACGCAGCGTGTTGTATAGGTATTCGTGTTTTGAAAGGTCTGCTTGAGTTGATGATAAATGAACCGTTTGGAAAATGGAACGGTCCTTTACTCGCGCCAACGGTGTTAAGTGATGTGATGGAGTGACCTTGAAAGCCTCCGGCGTTCGGCAGGCGCAATGCTTAAGCGTCGCGGCTACTTAGCGCCGTCCAGACCTAATGCCTTCTCAGTTGGAGATCGATACGCGATGAAACGTGCCGCTCGAAGTCTGTTTGCTTCTCTCGTTGCAGGCTCTGTATTATTCGGTTGGAATTTGGGTTGCCCCGAGTGGCTTAAGCAAGCGACTTCGGATGCGTGGAACTACAATGAGCACACCGCACTTCTGAATCAAAATCGGCAGCTGTCTCATGACCTCGACGAGCAAGGGAGGCTGGTTTTCCAACGCCTATCGCTTAAATTGATGATCAGTCAGCAGTTGATCGACGGCCGAGTAACGCTTGCCACGGCGACAGAGCAATTTCTCGACCTCAACCGGATGGAGCCGGCGATCGCCGAGCAGACTCACCGACGTTTCGCCGGTGACGATGAGGAGCAGAGCAGCGCCATCCAGGCAATCAACTTTGTCCGAAGCGCTCTCGATCGTGACCCGGCCCGCTGTCGCGAAATCGTCTGCCATCTGGAAATGGAACGGCGCGAAATGAATGCAACGCCGCACGATTCGTTGCACTAATGGCAATCAGCGCCGTTTCATGCGGTGGTAGCCAAGGCCACTGCCAGACGGCAGCCGGCCTCAAATTCTTTCAAGTCTATCCACTCATTGATCGTATGAATCTCGTTTTGGCCAGCGCCGAACGTAACCGTCGGAATGCCGTGCTTCACAATCCAATTGGCGTCAAGACCGCCGTTCGTTGTACGGCAAGTCGGCTCGCGTCCCAGCGATTTGATGGCGGCCACGGCATGTTGCACAGCCGGCGAGCGCTCGTTCAAGCGGAAGGGAAAGTAATCCTGCCGTGAGGTGAATTTGAACTTGCCTGTTTTACCTTCGTGATCGCGTACGCGTTCGACCGCTTTGCGAAAAGCTTCCTTGTAGGCGGCGGTTATATCGCGCACGAAGGTTGCATCATGGCTGCGTGATTCGCCCCGAATGAGCGTGAAATCGGTGACGACGTTCGTTGCCTCTCCCGCGGCTTTGCCATTAGCGTCGCCGAAGCTGCCGATGTTGCTGGTTCCCTGTTTGTTGTCTTTGGCCACCTTGCCGAACCAGCCATTGTCGTAGATGTCGGCCAAGGCGAGCGAGGCGATCAGCGTAGAAGAGATGCCTCGTTCCGGATGAACGCCCGCATGCGCTGCTTTACCGGAAATCTCGACTTCCCACCGATCGGCCCCGACCGCTCCGATGATCACTTCCGAAGCCGACCGACCATCCACATTGAAACCCATAATCGGAGTGTTGAGATCCGCTGGGTCGAGGTGCCTGGCGCCAAACAAGCCCGATTCTTCGCGAACTGTGAACAACAGAGTTAGCGGCGGGTGAGGCAGTTTCCGGGCGATGAGAGTCGCCGCCATGCTGACCAATACGGCGCAGCCGGTGCGATTGTCGCCGCCAAGCGCTGTTTGGCCTTGCGGAGTTATCTTGCTTCCCTTCCGGACAGGGATCGCGCCGGCCGCAAGCGGAACCGTATCCAAATGCGTCATGAACAAGAGCCGTGGCCCAGGCTTTGTGCCGGGAAGATGGGCAATCAAGTTGCCCGTCTGCGTGGGAAGCGGAATCCGCTCGTTTACGGTATCGAAGCGAATGTTCTTTGCGGGGATGCCGGCTTGGCGCAATGAGGTTTGCACTTCACGCGCGATATTTTTCTCATGGCCTGTAATTCCTTCAACGGCAAGAAAACGCATCAACCGTTCGGTTGCGGCTTTCATATCAACAGAAACCGGCATAAAAATCTCGAGCGAAATGAGAAGCGGGGATAGCTGGAGGATAATTTAGAATGTTGCACGTCTGAATTCATGCTAATCGCTCAAAAAAATCAAACGGAACGATGTTGCTGGATTCGATATAGCTTGTACAATGATGAGTCCTGATATTGTTTTAGGGTGTGCCCCCCAATCTTTTTGTGGAGGGGAATTTAGGCAAGTGAGGTCTTATGTCCATTCGGATGCGCGTTCATGACCGTGAGCCAATTGGAGCAGCGCTACGCCGTTTCAAGAAATTGCTGGAACGAAGCGGGCTGAAGAAAGAACTCCGGAAGCACGAATACTACGAAAAACCATGCGAACTGCGCCGCCGGGCCATGCTCCGCAAGCAACGCGCCATCCGCAAAGGGACCATGCCGATTATCTGATTGGCCTTCATGCCTTCTTTCGTTTTCGCATCTGCTCGGACGGATCACTAGCCGTTCGGGCAAGCACCATCCGTCTGCCGCCCTTAATCCGGCGAGGAGAGCCTAGTTGAAAGCTGCCATCCCCGGGTCGGTTCGGCCGTTAGTCTCCCGGACTCGCATCCAAGCCTTCTCCTCTCGTTTTTTCGGCAACGCGAACAAAGTCCCGTTTATTGCCATTCACCTGTTGGTGGTCGGCGTTTTCTTCGTCCCGGTCACTTGGACAGCAGTTGGCCTATGCATCGGCCTCTACATTGTGCGCATGTTTGGCATAACGGCCGGGTTTCACCGCTACTTTGCCCACCGGGCGTATAAGACAAGCCGGGTTTTTCAATTCGCGCTTGGCTGGCTCGGCAGCACGGCCATGCAGAAAGGGCCGCTCTGGTGGGCCGCCAATCACCGCGACCACCACAAATACTCAGACATGGAAGAGGATCCGCATTCGCCGGTCCGTCACGGCTTTTTCTGGTCCCATGTCGGTTGGGTGATTTTCTCGAAGGATTCGGACGATCTGCTCGACAATATCCAGGACTTCAGCCGATACCCTGAGCTTCGCTGGCTCGAACGGCTCCACTGGATTCCCTCAATGTGCCTGCTCGCCGTGTGTTGCCTTATTGATGGCTGGAGCGGTTTCTTCTGGGGCTTTGTCGTTAGCACCGTGCTGCTCTATCACGGCACTTTCCTGGTCAATTCGTTCTGTCACGTCTTCGGTAGCCGGCGGTACGACACGCCGGACCAGAGCCGTAATAACGCCATCGTTGCCATCTTGACCCTCGGAGAAGGTTGGCACAACAACCACCATTATTACATGAGCTCCGCCAATCAGGGCTTCAAATGGTGGGAGATCGATATCAGCTATTACACGCTATGCGTCTTGCGAAGCGTGGGCATTGTTTGGGATCTGCGCAAGCCGCCAGCAAATAAGCTGGCCGCCACGATGGAAGCAACTACATCAACCGTTGCTGCCGAATCGGGTACTCACCTTTCTTGCACTCCCACCAGTTTTTAAGCTTGATAGGCTGAACCAAAAATGCCCTGGCCGAAGTCCTTAGAAGGGGCGCCGTCGAGGGTCGGCAACAACCGGCTCGTATGAGCCCTGAAAGCCGTTCGTCCAAAATGCCATCCAATCCTTACGCTAATGCAGTCGGCGCCTTACGGCAGATGTATGTGTAATCACGACGGCGCCGGCTTGTGCACCTGATCTCCGTTTCGGTATAAACCCGGAATGCACGAAACCTTTGATCACACGGCGGACTTGGGCCTGCGGATCCGCGCTGCCGACTTGCATACTCTCTTCGAGGAAGCGGCCACTGCCTTATTTTCGACGATTGTGGACGATCTGCGCACCGTGAAGCCTCTCGATCAATTTTCGTTTAACGTTGTTGGCGACGATCGCGAATATCTGCTTTTCGATTGGCTGCGCGAACTGCTTTATCGATTTGATGGCGAACACCGCCTTTTTTCCAAATTTGAAGTTGAAATGTTGGAGAAAGGCTTGAAGGGGAGCGCCTGGGGCGAAGAGTACGATCCGCAGCGGCATCGTCTAGGCCACGAAGTCAAGGCAATCACTTATCATGAATTGAAAGTCGAAGGAACCGCCGATGGCTGGATGGCTGAGTTTATTGTCGATATCTGATGGAGCATTGCGATGAAGGACGTCTACCGTGGGCCGTTAATAAAAGTCGATGACTGCTGCTACCGCATTCCGAAGAGCTATAAGCCCGGCATGCAGGTAGATGGCCTCATCTTCGCCAACGATAAGCTGCTCGAAGCCATTCAGAAAGATCAAGCGCCTGAGCAAGTAGCGAACGTCGCCTTTCTTCCGGGCATTCAAGTCGCCAGCATGGCAATGCCGGATATCCATTGGGGCTATGGCTTCTGCATCGGCGGCGTGGCCGCCACCGATCCGGCACAGGGGGGCGTCATCTCGCCCGGCGGCATCGGCTACGACATCAACTGCGGCGTCCGCTTGATTCGGAGCACTCTCTTCGTTCAGGATATCAAACCACACTTGCGTCCGCTGATTCAGGCGCTGTTCAACACGATCCCGGCCGGCGTGGGACGTTCGGGCAAATATAAATTCGATGCGAAAGAGATGCAACCGCTGTTGGAGAAAGGCGCCAGTTACGTGATTGGCCGCGGACTCGGCGTGCCGCGGGATCTGGAAAACATGGAAGCCAACGGCCGTATCGAAGGCGCTGAGCCAGATGAGGTCTCCGACCATGCCATCACGCGCGGGGCTCAGCAGTGCGGCACGCTCGGCTCGGGCAACCATTTTCTGGAAGTGCAGGTAGTCGATCATCTGTTCGATCCGGAAGTGGCCGCTGTCTTCGGGCTCGAAAAAGACATGATCTGCGTGATGATTCATTCGGGTTCGCGCGGCCTGGGCTACCAAGTTTGCGACGACGGCCTGGCCGCTTTCCGCAACGTGCCCGAGAAGTACGGCATCAATCTGCCCGATCGCCAATTAGCCTGCGCGCCGGTCGATAGCGCGGAGGGGAAGAAGTATATCGGCGCCATGCGTTCGGCCGCCAACTTCGGCTTCTGCAACCGGCAATTGCTGATGCAGCAAACGCGCGAAGTCTTTGCTGGTGTGTTCGGCCGTTCTTGGGAAGACCTCGGCATGGAGTTGCTTTACGATGTCGCGCACAACATCGCCAAGCTCGAAGAGCATGTCGTGGATGGTGTGAAGAAAAAGCTCTGGGTTCACCGCAAAGGGGCCACGCGAGCCTTCCCGGCCGGGCATCCGGAGTTGCCGCGCGCTTACCGCAACACCGGCCAACCCGTCATTATTCCGGGCGATATGGGGCGGGCTTCGTGGGTCCTCGTCGGCATGCCGGGGAGCATGGAGCGAACTTTCGGCACCACTTGCCACGGCGCCGGCCGAGCCATGAGCCGAACGGCTTCCGTTAAGGAAGCCGCCGGACGCAAGATCGAAAAGGAATTAGAAGCTCGCGGCGTCATCGCCATGGCTCAAAGCCGTCGCGGCTTGGCGGAAGAGCAACCGAAGGCCTACAAGAACGTGGACGATGTGGTTGATGTCGTCCACGATGCTGGATTATCGCGCAAGGTCGCGCGAATGCGTCCGATCGGCGTCATCAAAGGCTGAACATCGCTTTTCAACTCAGTTGCGCGGCACCAGCCTAATTCTGATTGTGTAGGCGAGGCGGGAGCGTGAGCGACCGGAGATTCTCGATAAACTCCGGTTGCTCACGCTCCCGGCTCGCCGCACTCAGTTTTCCGCAGCTTCTCGGCGTTCAACAAACTCTCGAATGTTCGTTGAACGCGTTCTCCCCTACAATACTTCATGTCCATTAGGCAGGCTTTCCGCTTGCCGTTTGTCTTTTCAGCAGACGGGATTGTCTGCCGTACTCAACGCCCACAGGATATTGCTTGCTCACGTCACGTACGAAAGCCGAGCCTTCAGCCGGACCATGCCGTGCCGCTCCACGCCGGGTGGTTATTCTCGGCTCGACGGGTTCGATCGGGCTAAGCACGGTTGACGTCGTGAATCACTTTCCGGATCGTTTGCAGGTAATCGGCCTGAGCGCGCACTCCAGTTGGCAGAAGCTGTTTGAGCAGGCCCGATCCCTAAGGCCTCGCTGGGTAGCGCTCACCGATCCCGAAGCGGCGAAGCAGGCGGATCGAACCCTGCTCCCACGCGAAACCGAATTGCTGATTGGACCGGATGCCGTCCTACGCATGGCGGCCGACCGCGACACAGAGGTGGTGGTTTCGGCCATTGTCGGCGGCGCTGGGCTGATCGGGACGTGGGAAGCCCTAAAAGCCGGCAAAACAGTCGCTCTGGCGAACAAAGAAACCCTGGTGATGGCCGGCTGCCTCGTCAAAAAGCTCACGGCAGCGAGCGGCGGGCGGGTGCTGCCGGTCGATAGCGAACATAGTGCGGTTTTTCAGGCGCTGGCTGGTCATATTAGTCAGGGAAGCTCGGTAGCCGATCTCGTTGACCGCATTGTCCTTACCGGCAGCGGCGGCCCGTTCCGCGGTCGCAATTGCCAAAGCCTCTGTGCTGTGTCGATTGAAGAGGCATTGAAGCATCCGACCTGGAAAATGGGTCGAAAGATAACGATCGATTCCGCTACCTTGATGAATAAAGCGCTGGAAGTGATCGAGGCCCGTTGGTTGTTCGATCTGCCCGTTGAGCAGATCGAAGTGATCGTCCATCCGGAATCGATCGTGCATTCCTTTGTTGAGTTTCGCGACGGTTCCGTGATGGCCCAATTATCGCCACCGGACATGAGGTTGCCAATCCAGTATGCTTTGAACTATCCGGAGCGTTTGCCGGGCCCAACGCGTCGGCTCGACTGGGGGCGCTCGTGCTCTGACCTTCGAGCCGCCGGACCGCGAAACCTTCGATGCGCTTAACCTCGGCTTCGAGGTGGCTCGGCAAGGCGGCACGACCGGCGCCGTTCTCAATGGCGCCAATGAAGCTGCAGTGGATTTGTTTCTCGATAGCCGGCTTCCGTTTTTAGACATCGCCCGCGTCTGCCGTGATGTGCTCGCGCAGCATCACTTCAGCGCTCAACCTACTCTCGAAGAATTGATGGCCGCCGACCGCTGGGCGCGCCAGGAGGTATATCGTTGGACACGCCAGCCGCTCCCGAACCAGGCCATTTGAATGCCATTGACGGCGCCGACGACCATGCCCACCCGCTCGCTGTGCGCGTGACGCTGTCTCAATGGTTTGCCGCCAATGCGACCGCGATGGTCTTCATGGCGTTGGGCATCGCTTACATCGTATGGAAGCAGCTCGATCCGTTCGATTTGTTGAAAGTCGGCATTGGTCTGGGGCTTGTCATCTTCATTCACGAGCTCGGCCATTTCATCGCGGCCAAGCTCTGCGATGTCCATGTGGAGACTTTCAGCATCGGCTTCGGCAAGGCTATCCCAGGCCTTCAGTTCAAGTATGGGGAGACAACGTATAAGATCGGTTGGATTCCTCTGGGCGGGTACGTGAAGATGGTGGGCGAAGGCGACAATGCCGACACCGAAGACGCCGAAGAAGACCCGCGTTCGTTCAAGCACAAGAGCGTCGGCCAACGCATGATCATTATCTCGGCGGGCGTCTGCATGAATATATTTCTTGCCTGGGCCTGCTTCATCGTGGCCTATTCGCATGGCGTCGAAGAGAACCCCCCGCTGATCGGTTGGGTCGATCCCGGTTCGCCCGCGTGGCAGGCGGGATTTCAGTCGGAAGCGATCATTGACGAAGTTGACGGCCTGAAGCACCCGGTCTTCGATGACATCAAACAGATCATTATGAGCTCGGAAAAGAATGAAAAAGTACGTTTTAAAGTGCGCAACGAACCGGGCGGCGAACCTTATGAGATCGATGTCGAACCGATCCGAGAAGGCAATGCGCTGTTTCCCATCGCGGGAGTTGGGCCGTCGCCCCAGCTGCAATTAAAGAGTTCGAAGAAGCAGGACTTCAAACCGTTCCTGACGGGCAGCCCCGCATCGAACGCCGTTCCTCCCTTCGAACAGGGCGATCGGATCATCGCCACAACCGACCCCGCCGACCCGGGTAAAATCACCAAACTTCCCGAGGACAAGCGGGAAGGCGCCAATGGCAAGCTCGATTACTTTGCCTTCGAACGCCGTGAGCGCGATCTGCGCGGCAAGAAGATGATCATTCGCGTCCAGCGCGGCGGGGACACTCAAGATATCGAAGTAGCCCCAGCTTATTACGCGACAACGGGCATGCGGATGGAAATGGGTAGGATTGCTGCCCGGCGTAAAAATTCGCCCGCCGAAAAGGCGAAAGCGGTTTCACCAGCCGGTGAAGACGACGGTTTCCAACCCCAAAAGCGAGAAACCAAAGACACCACGGGCGACAAAATCATCCAGGTCGAAGTAGGCGTCGCCGATGGCAAAAAGATCATTTGGCTTGCAGGCCAAGACTCCGAAACGACCACTGAAGGCGTAACCAAAAAGCCGCTCGATCCGTTGCGGCTGCCTTACGAAATGGAAATGGCATTTGAAGAGGCCAAACGACCCGCCAACTGGAAAGTCCAGATTACGGTGTTACGGCCCACGGATAAAAAAGAAGAGAAATCCGAACAAAAAAGGGTGCTTTTAGAGACCGAATGGGATCCGAATGTTGCTTATCAACGCGATGTTTTGAGCGGCTCGCCGGTTGCCATCCCCAGTCTCGGGTTAGCCTATTTCGTTGAGGCGATCGTCGATGGAGTTGCGCCGGATTCGCCGTCCGCCCAGGCAAAGATTCAGAAAAGCGATCTGATCAAGCAAGTTCGTTGGACGAATAAAGAAAACGGGAAAGAAACCAAGTCGGAATGGGAAGACATAAAATCCACCCAGTGGGCGTTGGTGTTTCGATACCTTCAACAGCATGATCCGAAAGAAATCGATTTAAAGATCCAACGCGGCGGCGAGTCGATCGAGACGACGCTCAGAACGGAACCGGACATGAACTGGCCGATGGCAAGCCGAGGCCTCGAGTTCGCGTTGGACACTCGCCTGCACAAGGCCGACGACGTGGTGAGTGCGCTCGGCATGGGCATCCATCGGACCGTCCGCACCGTTCGGGTCATCTATCTGAATCTGAATGCGATGGTGTTTGGCCGAGTCTCCATTAAAACGATGAGCGGGCCTTTCACGATCGCTGATGTCTCTTATAAAATCGCCGGAGATAACATCTGGCAGTTCATCTTGTTCATCGGCATGATCAACGTGAACCTGGCGGTCATCAATTTTCTGCCTATCCCGGTGCTGGATGGCGGGCATATGGTGTTTTTGCTTTACGAGAAAATCCGGGGCAAACCCGCGCCCGAGTCGGTCCTCGCCGCCGCCATGTACGTCGGACTCGCGCTTATCTTGGCGCTGATGTGCTTTGTTCTTTACCTGGACGTCAAACGGCTTTGGTTGTGATCAAAGCCAAATGCAAGTTCTTCGCTGGCCAGCCGGTTCTACGAGTCTGAAGCGCCAGCGAAGGATTCGTCATTTCTTCGCTGGCGCTTTAGGCTTGTAACTGCCTCAAAAAGGCAACGTGAGCCTGAAGCGCCAGCGAAGGATTCGTCATTTCTTCGCTGGCGCTTCAGGCTTGTAACTGCCTCCAAATGGTAGCGCGCCGGTATTTACGAGCCTGAAGCGCCAGCGCAGAATTGGCTTGTGCTGACATTCACTCGCTCACGCAAAATAAGTGTTTGGCGCCGCGAATGAAGATCTGTCCTTTCGAAAATGCAGGTGAGGAAAAACAGGGTTCGCTGATCGGATTTTTGGCAATTTCTTCGAAGGTGTCGCCCGCTTTGAGCACGTGGGTGATGCCATCGTCGTCGGTGAAATAGAGTTTTCCCTCTGCTACGACGGGCGATGAGTGAAAGTGCTTGCCGAGCCGTTCGAGCCAATGAAGCTTGCCGGTCGCCACATCACGGCAACTGGCAAAGCCATCGTCTTTCACCAGGAAGATATTTTCTCCATAGGCGACCGGCGAAGGGACGTAGCCAGCCCCCTTGTTCTCGTGCCAGAGGACATGTGTATCAGTAACGTTGCCGGTCCCGTCGGGCTTGATGCACATGACATGATAAGTCGGAAAGCCGGCGGTTAAGAAAAAGTGCTCTTTATAGTAAATCATGCTGGCAACAAATTGCTCGGTCGGACCATTGATCATCCAATGTTGTTTGCCGCTGTCCGGGTCGTAGCTGGCCACCGTCTTGCAGCCAGTAAGAACCATCTGCATTTTACCGCCGGCTTCTACAATCAACGGCGGACAGTATGATCGAATGCGATTCGGCCTATCAATGCGCCACTTCTCTTCGCCCGTTTTTTTATCCAAGGCCACAATGTAAGCGGTCTTCGTCCGTTTCTCGGCATCCTGATCGCAATTGACGATAACCAGATCTTTATAGAGGATCGGCGGAATGCCAAACCCATGCTGCGATTGGAACTCGCCCGGCGATTTTCGCCAGACCTCATTCCCGTCGAAATC
Organism: uncultured Planctomycetota bacterium; assembly: GCA_963718635.1. Taxonomy (GTDB): domain Bacteria; phylum Planctomycetota; class Planctomycetia; order Gemmatales; family Gemmataceae; genus JAIOQJ01. The sequence continues at coordinate 3,738,473 of OY970367.1, forward strand.
GTAAGCGGCCACAATGACCTTGGGCATGTCGAACAGCGTGATGTAGATCAGTTTGCCATCGGTCGCCGGCGTGCAACTGGCGTAGCTATTTTCGGGGTGAATCTTTTCGAGCGGAGCTTGCAGCACCGTCTTCTGCCAGACAATGCTGCCATCCTTGCGATCGATGCAGAGCAACAGCCGATCGCGCGGCGTGACGGCATCTTTAAGATTCACCTCAACGCAGCTTGTCACGAAAATCCGGTCGCCCCAGACAATGGGCGAGGAATGCCCACGACCGGGAATCGGCGTTTTCCAAGCGATATGAGTAGTTGCCGTCCAAGTTGTTGGGAATCCTTTTTCAATCGAAACACCATCGGCAGTCGGCCCGCGCCAGCCCGGCCAATTCTGCGCGTTCACTTCGGTGCATGTCAAAGCAGCCAGAAAGAGCGCAAACGTTCCGCACTTCATATTGAATCTCCGCTTCGGCGGTCTATCTATGCAAGACAATTGGCGACTCATGTAAGTCTATCAAACGGCATTTTTCCCATGCAAAGCAGAAAAGTGATTTCTTAAAACGGCGTCGCCTAAGCTAGTATGTCGAACTGTGCAAGGCCGCGCTTGTGTACCCAAAGGGCGTACCATCGTGGAAGGTGCGCAAATCAGGTGTACGTCGTCGAGTCAACGGCGCGCTGCGCTCACTTAACGGTGGCGGCTCTGACTGAAGCATTCAAGAGTCGCTTGTGGAAATATTTCCACAAGCGACTTTCCAATTAATTCGTGGGAAAACACGCGATGACTTTTTAAACTTCCGTAGCACAAGCGTCTCGCTTGTGCCTTGCTCAAACGAAGAACACTCAATCGCCCATCATTCTGACGGACCGCCTTCGGGAAATATTTCCCGAAGGCGAAACTCGAAGAAATCGTGGGAAAACGAACGTGGGGAAATGCGGAATTCGGAACGCGGAATGAAACCAATGTCAAACGCTCGACGATCAATCGCTTGTCATTCTGACGGTCAACCTTCCGGAAATATTTCCGGAAGGTCAAACCCGAGAAAATCGTGGGAAAACGCACCGGGGAAATGCGGAATTCGGATTGCAGAATAAAGACTAACCGCAGACTTGCGGGCTGTGCCGGAAGTCTGACGACTTCCGGGCCGGCAGCCTCAGGCGCCATTTTGCCTCTTTGCCAGAATCAGCTCGCGCACCCTTTTCAGAAGATGAAAAAGATTTCATTAGCAAATCGGCGCGCGATGAGCGAAACTGTACTAAGGTCTTTCATCTGTCGCCTCAATTGGATCTCGCCGAACGACTTCGCCAAGGTCGGTCATGGAAGACGGAGCATTTTTTCCATGTCATCAAAGTGGATGACACCCCAATCCGATCCGGTCGCCCTGCCTGAGGGCGCCACCCAAATCCTTCGGGGCGGGAAGACCGTTCCGGACGGGACCGATATCCCCGTCGACCTCGCGCGGGGCGATCTGCTCGCTTTGCTACGCACGGAAATCAGACGCTCGTTCCACGATGGCCATCCATTTCGCATCGAACATTTCCGAAAATGGCTCGACCGCGTATCAGCCACGGCTGACGACTGGTTCTGCTTAATTGTTGACGAACTCTGCCTGCGTCACGAATTCGGACCGCCAGCCAGTGTCGATGAGTATGCCAAGCGTTTTCCCGAATTGGGCAGCCGAGTTGCGGAAGCTTTTGCCTGTGCCATCGCACGCGATGCGGACGCCCCTACCCAACGGGAGATGCGCACCGGCGACAGCCTGGTATCGCTCTTTCGGCCCCACACACCGGGAAGCTCGAAATCGATCGAGTTGATTCCACCTCCGACCAACATTGTGGTGCCCGGATACGAAATTCTGAGCGTACTGGGACGGGGCGGCATGGGCGTCGTTTTTAAGGCTCGCCAAACGGGCCTTAACAGGCTGGTTGCTCTAAAAATGATCCTGGCAGGCAGCCACGCGAAACCGGCCGATCTCGCCCGTTTCCGTCAGGAGGCCGAGGCGGTGGCAGCGCTTCGCCATCCGAACATCGTCCAAATTCATGAAATCGGCGAACATCAAGGGGTGCCCTACTTTTCGATGGAGTACGTCGAAGGCGGGACACTTGCCAAAAAGATCGGCGGTCAGCCCCAGCCGGCGCCATTTGCCGCTGCGATCGCTGAATCCCTGGCGCGTGCGATCCACACCGCCCACCTTCGAAACATCATTCATCGCGATCTGAAGCCCGCCAACGTACTCCTTTCCGAAGAGGGGTCTGCGGGGGCGACCACTCAAATCATCGCGAATGAAATTATCAAGCTCGATCACCCGGCGCCAAAGGCAAAGACTGAGGACTCTCCGACGAACGGAACGACCGTTCCCAAGATTACTGATTTCGGTCTCGCAAAACGACTCGACAACACGTTGCAGCTTACGACGAGCGGCTTGGTTGCCGGCACGCCGCAATACATGGCGCCGGAGCAAGTAGGCCGGGGCGCTCCAGTGATCGGCCCGGCGGTTGACATCTATTCCATCGGTGTGATTCTTTATGAATCGCTCACGGGCCGGCCCCCCTTCCTGGGGAGCACTCCGGCGGAAATCATGCAGCAGGTGCTGCATCAAGAGCCGGTGCCACTTCGCGAATTGCAGCCGAAGACGCCTCGCGATCTCGAAACCATCTGCTTGAAGTGTCTGCAAAAGGAGCCGAACAAGCGCTACGGCTCCGCCGAACTATTGGCAGATGACTTAAGCCGTTTCCGGAAGCATCAGCACATTCTGGCGCGGCCGGTGGGGAAGTTCGAACAGGCAACCCGCTGGTGCCATCGCAACCCGGCCGTTGCGTCTCTGGTTTTCGTCATTGCCATCATGCTGGTCGGAGGCGTGGGCATCGCTTCTTATCTTGCTCTTATGGCCTCCGATTCGGCTGCGCGCGCCTTGGCGAACGAACGAGAGGCACGTCGGCAGGAGCAAGTGGCCCGCGAAAATGCCGACCAATTGTTTCAGGAACGGCACGCGGTTCAGACGGCTAATCAACAGCTTTCAGCCGCTCATCTTAAATTGACGCACGCTCTTGAAGAGGCATCCAAGGCGCGCCTCGAAGAGGAGCGTTTGCGGAGAGAGGCTGTCGAACGCGAAAATCTGCGCTCGCGCGAACTCTTCAATGCGGAGATGATTCAAGCCCAGCGCGCCTGGGAAACGGGACACGTCGCTCATACGCGCCGGCTGCTGGCGGTTCATGAGCCGGTCCGCCATGACCAGACCGATCATCGCGGCTTCGAATGGCATTACCTCTCTCGTTTAGCCAACTCCGACGGCGTCCGCTTTAGTGTGCCCGATGGCTGCCGTAGCCTGGCCCTTTCACCCGATGGCAAGCAGGTTATTTGGGCCTTCCACGATCGTTGTGATATCTGGAGTCTCGATGGAGTGCCCAGCCGTATCGCGAACATTGAAGGGCATCAAGGGTCTATTGATTGTGTGGCCTACGATCCAAACGGCAAGCGAATCGCAACGGCAGGGCACGATAAGTCGATCAAGATATGGAGTAGCGACAACCGTAAGCTGGTGCAGACCATTGCCGATCTTCCACGTTCCGCTTTCCGGATGCGATTTTCACCCGATGGGGAACTGCTTGCTGCATTGATGGGGGACATCACCAAGCCTCTTGAGGCAGGAGGCCTAATGGTTTGGGATGTAAAAAGCGGCGAAAGAAAATGGGCGAACGTTCCAAATCAAAAGGCGGTCTACGATCTGGCTTTTTCCGCCAACGGCGCAGATCGCAACGGCCTGCCACGACGAATGCGTCAAACTCTGGAACGCCTTCACTGGGGAGGCGGTTCGCACGCTGCCCCTGCCGCGCGGCGCCTCCGCACGCTCGGTGGCCTTGTCGCTGCAAGGGATGCGACTGGCCGCTGGCACTTCACAGGGCGAGATTTTCGTTTGGAACACAGAGACTTGGAAAGAAGAACGCCGTCTTAAAGGCCACGTCAACTGGGTGAACGCGCTGGCATACAGTGCGGATGGGCTGAGCCTTGCTTCTGCGGGCAGCGACCACCTTTTGAAAATATGGGATGCCGAGACCGGAACAGAACAGCGCACCTTTCGCGGGCACACGCAGCCGCTTTTCGACCTGGCTTGGCAACCGAACAGGCCGTGGATCTTCAGCGCCAGCCTCGACCAATCGATCCGAGGTTGGGACGTCAACGATGACCCCGAACGCTTTACGATTCAAAGCCGAACGAGTGAGATCAGCAATTTTCACCTGCTCCCGGACGGGAAAAGTTTGGCAGTCACCGGCACGCGCGGTTTTGTCGGCGTCTGGGACAGCCGCACCGGTAAGCGGCTTGCTGAAGAAGGCGTAAAGACAGAGGGGACGGGGCCGCTCTGGAGCTCGTCGCTTCCACCTGATGCCAAGTCGATGGCGTTTGTTCGGGCAGCTCCAGACGATTCGTATGGCGATGTGCTCACGTGGAATTTCAAAGACGGGACGATGACTTCACTGCAACTGCAGAATCTGGCCAAAGGCGTCCGTGTGATTGCTCACAGTCCCGACGGCAAGCGGCTGGCGACAGGTCATCGCGGCGGCACCGTTCAGGTTCACTTTCTGGATCGCAAGGCGGAGCCGATCACCTGGAGCGGCGCAGGCCGCTCGGTGGTTCAAGTGCTTTTTTCGCCCACTGACGCCAACCAACTCTTAGTTGTCCTGCAAGATGTCCCGCCGCGTTTATACGACATCCAGTCGCGCCGGGTGCTTCACCAGTTTCTGGGCCATCAGCGCCCCCGCGCTCCGCCGGCTTCTCGGCAGACGGGAAACTGTTGGCGACGGGCGGCGCCGATCAGACGGCAAGGATTTGGGACGCAGCCACCGGTCAGGAATTGCGCAAACTCGAAGGTCACACCGGCGCCGTCCGGACGGTCGTCTTCAGCCCCAACGGCGATCGATTATTGACCGGCAGCGACGACTACACGCTCAAAATCTGGGACCCGAATACCGGCCACGAAACATTGACGCTGAACGGTCACAAGCGCGAAGTGACCCAAGCCTTCTTTTCTCCCGATGGTCGCCGCGTCTTTTCCACAAGCCTCGATCGAACAATCCAAATCTGGGATGCCGGTCCCGTGCGCGATCGCGAAATTCTGCGCGCTGCGGCCGCAGCGTGCCGGCTCGCTTCCTTTCGTATCGAGGGCGAGCCGAGAATCGGTTCGCCGTTGCGAATTTTCGGCGAGTTGACCAATGTATCGGGCAAAAGCTGGGGGCTGCCGCCGACGCGCCCCGTGAAGACTCCGCATCGGACGTTTCTACGGCTGTCGGCCATTCCTCTTCGCAAGGGCGAGCCGGCTATGGAACGAAAAATCGTTCTCTATCGAACCGACTTGGATGAGACGTCTGTAGACGTCAATTTCCGAAGGTCCGAATCCTTTGAGTTCATGCTGCAGAATTTGAAAGCGGGCCCTTATCGTTTACGGCTCGAGTATGGCTGGCGCGGCGATGACCTCGTCGCGATCGACGAAAAAACCATGGATGTAACCATCGCAGCGAAGTAAGGCGGCATGTAGCGAAGCAGGTTCACCCTTGGCGCCACGGGTCTATAAAACATTCTTCTATGGCGAAACTCTCAAGACCTCCCTCGTTGACGCTTCGCTGGCAGCAGAGTATCGACGACTACGTCATCGCCCTGGCCTGGTCGCCCGATAACTCTTTGCTGGCCGCTGCTTCGATTGCCGGACCAATCGTCGTCTTTGATGCGGCGACAGGCGTCATTAAACAGACACTTCAAGGCCATGCGCTCGGGACAAACTCCCTTTCCTGGCAGCCGAAAGGCCACTTGCTGGCAAGTTCCGGGCAAGACGGTAAAATTAGAATCTGGGAAGCGGCCAGCGGTAGGATGGCTGCAGTTGCCGATGCCGGCGCCAACTGGGTCGAACGCGCTCTTTGGAACCCAAAGGGCGATCAGCTTCTGTCAGCTGCGGGTAAAAAAGTGCGCCTTTGGAATGATCGAGGTGAATTACTATGCGCCTATCAGGATCAGCCGTCGACCATTGCGGATATCCAGTGGAATGCGAAGGGCAAAGAGTTCGTCAGCGCCGGCTATGGCGGCATCGCTTTCTGGCAACCGGACAGCGATGTTCCCCGAGCCCGTTTCGAGTGGAACGGCTCAGTTCTCGCGGTGGCTTGGGCGCCTGATGGCAAATATATCGCCGGCGGCGCCGAAGATGCTTCGGTCCACCTCTGGCGTTGCAAAGACGGCAAAGACCTCGAAATGACGGGCTATCCGCGCAAAGTCGCGGAGTTATCCTGGGATTCCGAAGGCAGATTCCTGGCTACCGGCGGCGGCGAATTGGTGACCATCTGGGATTGCAGCGGCAAAGGGCCGGCCGGCAGCAAGCCGTTGAGTTTGTCTCTGCATGAAAAACCGGTCAGCGCGCTAGCTTTTCAGAATCGCAATCCATTGCTTGCATCCTCCTGTTCGGATGGGATTCTCGCACTCTGGCTGCCCGGCGGATCGAAAAAGGTCTTAGCCCAAACCAAATGGGACATGGGTATTTCGAGATTGTCGTGGTCGCCCAATGACAGCAAAATTGCCATCGGCGGCGAGCAAGGAGCAATTAGCGTCTGGTCGGTGTAAGAGACGGAATTTATGCAAAGCTAGATGTTAGAGTCGGGCTACTTACAGTAACTCCGAAACCTTATTGGAATGCTGTTTTATACACAATGAACGCGATGCACTCGGATTAATCCTGTCCAATCGATTTCGACTGCTATTCGAGACAGGATGAACAGGAGTTACAGGATACGCTCGGCCGTGTCTTATCCTGTCCCTCCTGTTAATCCTGTCCAATCAATTTTCTGTCGCTCCGTATTGGTGGCTATTCGTCGGATTGATGTTGTCCAATCCATTTCGACTGCTATTTGAGATAGGATGAACAGGAGTTACAGGAGACGCTCGGCAATGTCTTATCCTGTCCCTCCTGTTAATCCTGTCCAATCAAGTTGGATTCATGACGCCGACTGCGTTGCGTCGCCCAATCCATCTCTCCCACGGTGCTAATGGAACATAAAGACATATGGCATAGAGTGGAAAAGCGGCGATCTCGAGATGAAAAAATGTGATGAGATGAAAGAACACGCCGATGACCAACGCTGCATTTCGAGTTCGATTCAGCATGAGCCAAAGCGGAAAACCGACTTCCCAAAGCAACGCTGACCACGTCAACCCTTGGGTGATCCAATACGGCACCGGAATTGGCGACCAACGCGCCCAGACCAGATCGTGATTCACGTACCACATGACACTTCCTTCCCACCACATTCGACCCTGCATCTTGTATAGGCCGTTCATGAAATACATCAGGCACATCTGAAATAACATCAAACGTATTGGCCAGCCGGAAATATAAACGGCGCCGACGAGTTGCTTCGGTCTTCGGCGTACCGACCAGACAGCATCGGTAGGAACAAAAATCAACAACAAAAGCAGAAAATGCCGAATCCTATCGCCGGAATTATGCAGATAGAAATTGGTGTTGTAGAAAGAAAGCGACAGCGCCCAGGCTATCAACGCAGCCAGACGCGGCCGCCAACCAACGATGAGCGCGACGGCAACTGCGATCCAGGCCCATACGCAAATCCACGGGCCTTCGTTGAGCGGCAACCAGTTTAGCACCGACCAGTTGCAGCGCGGCCAGGTGAAACGGGTTTCGAATACGTTCGGCCCAGCTAAACTTTGGGGGCCATAGAGCAGCCCGAACTGCGGCCAGTAGAAGAGCAACGTATCGAGCAACAGTACAACGCCAACGCTGATACGCCATGCGGCCAAGCGCTCCGCGGGCACGGGCGCAGTCATCCAGTTCCACGAAAATGGGAGATGCGGAACGGTTCCCACGACGTTTTTCATCGGCCTGCCTCTCTCGGCAGCCGAACGAACTGCTTCGTTACCAGATCGTAGGCTTCGACGGGTAGAAAGAATTCGTCTGCCGCCAAGCGGCCTGGATACCAGCGCGCTAGCGGAACGATGAATGTCGGCGCCCGATCGACTTGGCCTGGTTCCGGTGAAGGGATCACGCGCACACTGAGCGTCATCCGCTGGGCGCCGGCGAATTGGGGTTCTTCTCCCGTTGCAACTGCAGATTCATCCGAAACCAGGCGATGATCGACTTCTGCTGCAACCGCACTCGTTCGAAGATCGCGTTGCGCCATTCAACCTCATGCTCTTGCATCGAGTTTTCGCTCGCATCGGCATAAACAGCTGCAAGCAGATAGTTGTAACCCGTCACCCGGCTGAATGGTCCGGGCCAGCGAAAGTAGCCGCCCGCTTCAATCGGTCCTTGCATCGGCTTACTGGTTATCGTGATGATGTGGTCGCCGTCCATCATCACACTTTGGACAATGGGAAATACAGTCTGCTTGGGGAAGTCGGGAGCAAAGAGAGACCACGCCTGGACCTGCCCGGAAAGTTCGCCATAACGATCAATGCCATCCCCCAAGGTATTCAATGCGCCTTGCAGAAGAGCGATGTTGGTGAACGTCCCTTCGCGCTGCACCCGGATATCGCATTCGCTGGTCTGCCGAGGCATTTCACGCGGTACGAATTGAATCAAGTTGGACAGCGGCAAGTACACGACCTGAAACAGAATAAACATTCCAACCCCGATGGATCGCCAATTCTTTACGGTTGCCGGCGTTTTCTCGGAGGACATGTGACAGTTCCAAAGTGAAACGGACGGCCAAAGCAATCGGGGCATTCAACCAATATATAATGTGGGGCATAGGCGAGCGGATCAGGAACTTTTTGCCACGTGATTGCCTATACTTCGCCCCGTACGTCGACTTATAAAATTACGATGATTCCCAATTCGAACGACGGCTTTCTATTCATGCATCTGCCCAAGACAGCGGGTTATAGCGTCCGCATGTTGTTAGCCAGTCTGTTTCCGCAGGGAGAAGTAAGCGGCAATTATCCGGTCACGCCGATGCCTGCCACGGACGCCGAAGAGTTGGATCAGCATCGTGTAATCGTTGGACACATCAGCTGGGAGGATGTTGCAGCCTACTTTCCCGCACGTATATTATTCACCTTTCTTCGCGAGCCAATCGACCGCTGTCTCTCGGTGTATGGTTTCTTCCGGCAACAGGTCGAACGTCCCTTGATTCCATTGGGAAAAATCCAAGGCCTCAACAACGCGGACGAAGCGACGTCGCTCGCCCGACAACTTAGTCCGGAAGACTTCTTCCGGTCCGATCATCCCCATATAAGGCAGAATGTTGAGAACCGGATGGCGTGGCAGCTGGCCTATCGAGCGGGCATCGAACAGCGAGGCGGCCTGGATGCCGCCGAAGTTTTGCTGCGGGCGAAGAAAAATCTGAACGCCTTTTCTTTCGTGGGACTTTACGAGCGCATACCGGAAGAGATGCCGAGACTCCTTTCCCTATTAGGTTTGCCGAATACTCATCAATTGCCGCTATTGAATCAGACGAAAAAAAGATTGGCTCTTAGCGACATTTCCGCCAGGACCCGCGAGGTCATCGAAAGGTTGACGGAGCTTGACCGGGCTGTTTATGAGTGGGCGCTTCGACGCTAACCAAGCGTATTTGTTTTAACCTCTGCACAGAGCCGCGATCGTTAGGGAGCGGGGCCGCCGCTTCTCAACGGTCGGCTCCGACTATTAAGCAAACAAATTTGCGAAATCCCGCATACCAGCTTAGGCGCGGTCTTTTTAGGAAATGGACTGCGATCTGTTTCTCAATAACCTTAAACCCATGCGTCAAACTTTTACCTTCTATTCGGCTGGTCAACTGCTCTTCGGCCGGGGCGCCGTTAGCCAACTGGGAGAGATTGTAGGCCGGCTAGGCGGCAGGCGTGTATTGATCGTGACGGACTCTGTGATCGCCCGCGTCGGCATATTGGAAAGGGCACGTGCCGCGCTCGCCAATAGCACGGTTGAAGTCTTCGAAGGCTGCGTTCCGGAGCCGACGCTCGACATCGTCTTGAGTTGTATCGCAGTTGCTAATAACTTCCGTCCCGATGTTGTCATTGGGCTGGGCGGCGGCAGCAACATGGACACGGCCAAGCTTACATCACTCGCGCTTGCGCACGGCGGCAGCCCACGCGACTATGTCGGCGAAGACAAAGTGCCTGGCCCCGTGCTGCCTCTTGTTTGTATCCCGACTACGGCAGGAACAGGCTCGGAGGTCTCGGCAGCAGCGGTTTTCACCGATTCGGAAAAGCAGATCAAGGTGAGTTGCCTGAGCCAATTCCTTCGACCGGCTGCCGCGATCGTCGATCCATTGTTGACCGTCTCGTGTCCCGCGAAGGTCTCTGCCGACAGCGGGATTGATGCGCTGACTCATGCTATCGAGGCGTACACCGCAATCGACAATGCCGACTATGCCTTGCCGGATGGCGAACGTTCCGTCTATCAAGGCAAGAATGCCTTCGCCGACATGGTAGCCGAGAAAGCGATTGTGTTGGTTGGCCAATTCCTGCGGCGGGCGGTGCAAAACGGCAACGATCTCGAAGCTCGCGATGGTATGGCGCTGGCGGGAACGCTGGGCGGTTTAGCTTTCTCGAATGCCGGCGTAGCCTTGGTGCATGCGATGGAGTACCCGGTCGGCGCAGCGGTTCACGTTTCGCACGGCGCCGGCAACGGCTTGTTGCTGCCGTTTGTGATGCGTTATAACTTCACGGCGAAGCGCCAATGCTTTGCCGAAATCGCGAGCTTGCTCGGCGAAAAATTAGATGGCCTTGATGAGGTCTTGCAAGCAGAACGAGCAATCGCGGCAGTCGAACAACTTCGCAACGACATCGGCATCCCGCGCCGCCTGCGCGATCTGGGAGTGACGGAAAGCCAACTACCAGCCTTTGCGGAAAAGGCATTGGCCGTCAAACGGCTGATGCGCGTCAATCCCCGCTACCCATCTCTGGCAGAGATCGAACAGATATACCGGCAGGCGTGGTGATACCATCGGCTTGGCATATCGCTAGAATCATCGTGAAACAAACGAGCGGCTTGACAGCCGCCGAGTGCGAATTCGTTTGTCTTCGAAATGTCGGGGAGCAAGTTTTCATGTCGAACGCAGTTCATCGTGTTGTCATCGTTGGCGGCGGGTTTGGCGGGCTCAACGCCGCGCAGCAATTCAACAAGGCCAAAGTTGAAGTGACGCTCATCGATCGTCGCAATTTCCATCTCTTTCAGCCGTTGCTTTATCAGGTCGCCACTGGCGAACTCTCCCCGGCCAACATTGCGTCTCCCTTGCGCGGAGTGCTCAAAAAACAACGCAACTGCCGGGTTTTTCTTGGCGAAGTCACCGGCTTCGACATCGCCAAAAAGGAAGTGATTCTTGGGAATGAACGTATCCCGTTCGACAGCTTGATCGTCGCCGCGGGCGCTGGGAATTCGTACTTTGCCCATCCGGAATGGGAGCGCCTGGCGCCGGGGCTAAAGAGCGTCGAAGATGCCACGCACATCCGGACACGCGTTTTGCTGGCATTCGAAGCGGCCGAGCGTGCCGGCCAGTTGGCGCCGGAAGCCGACCCGGTGCGCAAGCGGGCGCCGACCTTTGTGATCGTCGGCGGCGGGCCGACCGGTGTCGAAATGGCCGGCGCCATCAGTGAACTCGCCCGACTGACGCTCGCCAACAACTTTCGTACGCTCAACCCTGCCAGCGCACGGATCCTCTTGGTCGAAGGGCATAGCCGCGTACTACCGCCGTTTCCGGAATCGCTGTCGGCCAAGGCGGCCAAGACGCTTAGCAAAGTTGGCGTTGAAGTTTGGACATCGAGCAAGGTCTTGGACATTCAGCCCGATCATGTCATTGTGGAACACAACGGCGTGAAGGAGCGCATCGAGACATCAACGGTCGTCTGGGCAGCCGGAGTAAAAGCTTCACCGCTCGGGAAGTTTCTGGCCGACGCCACTGGCGCCGCGATCGATCGCGCCGGCCGAGTCGTCGTCAACAACGAATTGAGCCTGCCAGATCATCCGGAAATTTTCGTCGTCGGCGACTTGGCGGCAGCGACATTTCCCGATGGTAAGCCGTTGCCGGGTGTAGCGCCGGTGGCCATGCAAGGGGGAAAGTACGTCGCGAAAGTGATCTGCAGCCGAGTCGAAAATCGAAGTTCGCCCGGCCCGTTCCACTATTGGGATAAAGGAAACATGGCCACCATCGGCCGCAATGCGGCCGTGGTCGATCTTTACTGGTTTCGCTTTTCCGGCTGGCTGGCGTGGATGACTTGGCTCTTCGTCCACATCATGTATCTGGTTCAGTTCCAGAACAGGCTGCTGGTGCTGTTGCAATGGTTTTATAACTATATCACGCGCAACCGCTCGGCACGTCTGATCACCGGCGACGAGCAGTTGCACCCATTCGGCGGCGGACCTAAGGCGAATGTCGAAGCAATCAAGTGATGCACGCCAATACGTTTACTTGCGCCCTTCAACCGTCCAGTAGAGAGGCGTGGTGTTGATGACCTTGATGGTCGTCTCCATCTTTTCGCGCGCCTCGGGCGGGACAAATGCCTGGCCGATCGCTTTGATCAAGGGTGCGTGACGGATGTTTTTGTTCTCGACACCGAGCACTTTGATGACGGCGCCGTCGGCGGTCATTTTATCGGTCAGCGATTTCATCAGGGCAGGCGCCTGCGATTTCACGATGAACGCCAAAAAGTCGAGCTTCTTTTCTGCTTCGGGATCGTTCAATTCCTTGACGGCAATCTTGGCGACATCGGTGAACTGCTGCCCATCGCCGAAATCGGCGAGAGCATCGCGCAATTTTTCCGACGCTTTGCGCGTTAGAACAATCTGATAGCCGCCGACAACCTGCTGAAAGCGAACGTGTTGCTCGACCAGGCGCGGCGGGGGGGCAAGTTCCGGCTCTTCGACGGCCATCGCCGGAACCGAAAAGACGCAGAGGATAGCGGCCGACCAGATCGCATGCTTCATCGCGGAACTCCTTGAAGTCAAAACAACCGAAGCATTCTATCAGAAAGCGCGGCTGAAACAAAATAGCGGTTATGTGTGTTGTTTGATTAGCGCGATTAGCCTACGGATTCGGGAAATAGGGCTTTGAGCTTGAATTATTGAATGCTGCAATACGAAGATTTTGTACCGGGGAGGAATGCATTGAAGGCGTTGGCCGAGACGCGAAGGCACTGCGCAGCGGAGCGCTTGCCTGCACAGAACGCTCCGCTGCGCAAAGCGTTCCCGTCGCCGCTAATAAAACTTCGTTAATGGCAATAGCGCAGGTTCTGGAAATATTTCCAGAACCTGCGCTTTAGAATAACGGTCAACAGAGCGTTAAACGTTTGACAGCCCACGCCGGGTTGCCCCGGCTGCTCTAACGCCCTCTATTTCCCGCTCAACTTGAGCAAGAAGTCCTCAAACTCCTTCTGTTGCTGCTTTTCGTCGGCGACCTTTCCAGTCGTCTCCTGTTGCACTTTTTCCAGCTCGGTCTCCTGCTTGTCGAACTTATCGATCAAGCGCTTGTACAGCTCCGAAGTAGCCGGAAGCTTTTCGAGATTGCCTTTAATGCGCGCCTGCTCGTCGGTGATCTCCTTCTGCTGCGCTCGCAGGTCTTTCAGCAGAACGCCTAATTGCGTAATGTTCCGGATCATCGATGTTCCTTTGCGGATGTCGTCCTTCACGCGATCGGGAATGGCGACGGCAGCCATCAATACTTTCAGCCGGTCTTCATTCAGTGTCTGCAACGGCTCGACGCGTGCCGTCGTTTTCTCTTCGGTCACATCCTGTTTGGCAATTTGATCGGCGGCCGCTTTTACGGTGAAGCGATAGCAGGAACGAATTCCTTCAACTGGTTTGTCCGCGCCCACAAACGTCCAGCTTGGGCGGACGTGGTGATCGAGTTTAAACGTGCGCTCCGCATTGGCGGTGTTCCGAATATGGTAAGTGACGACTTCTTGATTGCGGGCGTTCGTTTGCAGTTGGCCGTTGACGACGAACTTGGCGCTCGTCAAGGTTTCGGGCAACGCTTGCCGTGACTGCCAGACATCGAAGCCGAGCTCGGTGATAAAGCGGTCGGCGGGTAAATCGTTTTCAAAAACTTCCGGGGCCTTTTGCACGCGCGTATAGGCGCCGGTTTTCAATGCGAACACTTCGGGTTGGGCATGTTCGAATTCCTCGATCACGGTCTGTGAGACGGTCTTGCCAGAAGGAATGCTCAGCTTGAAGCTATAGCGATGGAGATCTTCGCCTTCCGGCTTTACATCGCCCACCAGCTTACGGCCGCGCGGGACGAAGTGTTCCAACGAGATCGTCCGTTCGACATCGGCGCGATTCTTCAAATGGTAGGTCGTGGTGCGGCGGTCCTTGTGTGTCACTTTCAAGGCATTGTTGACCACTTCGATGCCGAACAGATCTTCCGGCGAGCGATGCGAATCGGTCCAAACGTCGAGGCCGAGCGTGGTGGCGAACCCGGTCCAATCAGCTTGACGAGTGTTTTCAAACGGATCGATGCGCGGCAGTTCTTCGCTCACTTCATACTTCACCGTCTCGCCTGCTTTGACATCGACATTGAAGCGATAGAGATCGCGCGTTCGCTCCGTCGGCTTTTCGATATCGCCGGCCTTCCAGGTTGCATCTTTCTCTTTGCCTTCGTCGTCCTTCTTGCCCGGCGCCGTCTGGACGACTTTGCGGGCTTCGGTGAATTTCCAGCCATCGCGAACCGGCTGCTCGATGACGACTTTGCGCATCTCGTTCGAACGATTCTTGATCAGGTAAGTACGTGTGGTTCGCAGCTTGTACTGCACTTGCAGATGGCCGTTTTCCATCCGAGCGGTCATTTCGGGCGCGGGAACCACTTTATCGAAAGGTATCACTTCGGTGCCGGTATCGATGGCATAGCTGACGAAACGCTCTTCACCCGGCTGCAGGTCGAGAATGCGAGCGTCGCCCGCATATTGTTCATCGTCGTAAATGGCGATCGGACCCTGCATCAGCGATTGCTTGCTGGTGTTCTTCATCTTCAGGCCGAACAGGGGATGCTTCGCCTGAACTTTCTGGTTGTAAATGCTGACGCGCATGGCGTCGATCGGCTGTTCGAGAATCGGAATCATGGCCGACTGTTGCCGGGGGAGCGATACCTTTTCTTCGATGATGAAGCGGGCCGGGTTGCCGAGTTCTTCGGCCGTCAACGCGGCTTCGATCAATTCGGGATCGACATTGGTAAGAATGCCGCCGATATTCTTCGCGGTCTTCTGGTCGGCTTCGTTCTTGTTGTTGTCCAATCGGCGCTGCTGTAGATCTTTAAAGGTGAGCTTGCCGCCGTTGACCACCGTGTTGCCCGTATAGTTGTTCAAGCCGTTGAGCGAGCTGGTATTGCTCAACTGGCTGTTCAGGTCGTTATTGCCGTTGAGCATGGGGCGCTGCATGTTGAGTTGCTGCTGCATAGGCGGCGCGTTCGGCAAGTTGATCGTATTTGATGGATTTAAATTGTTGAAATTGCCGCCGCCATTGAACCCACCGCCGCCGAAGCCACCGCCCGTGCCCATACCGCCGCCTTGAAAACCGAACTGACCGCCAAGTCCGCCGCCCTGGATGCCAAACTGACCGCCCAAATTGATGGCGCTCGACATTGGTCCTGAATAAGTCGGCGGTCGCAACGAGGCAAAGAGTTCCGGCTCAACAGTCGGGCGTGGGATGAACAATGGCGGATACAGGTCCATCTGGAACGAAATCGGCCGGCTCGAAACCAGCGTGAGCTTGACGTTATGCCAGTCTTCGTCGCTCGTGTTTTCGACGTTTGCCCAGCCTAGGAGTTTGGTTTTGCCGTCTTTGTCCATCACGATGCGATAGCTCGTTTTCCAGATCGGGTTTTCGGCCACATAGCCGACCTTCACCTCGCGCTTTCCTTCGCCGCGGAAGCCAAGTCGGACCGACTTTTTCTGGCTGTCATGCCCGCCGGCAACGACTTCCAAGGCTCGGCGAAGTTCGTTTTCAATCACTGGATTGAGAAAGCGGAGACGTTGCACTTGGTTAATCGGGACGGTGCGAAGCCCTTCGGAGCACATCAAGTTGACCAGTTCCATCTCAGCCGTCGCAGTCGCCGTCGGAGTGGGGAGGCGATGCGCTGATTCCATGCCGATGATAGTTCCCGTAAGCGTTCCGGGCAGGCCGCTGTTGTTGGAGACGAGCGTCAGTTCGATCTTTTCGCCGCGCGCTTGATTCAGGATTTGCGCGAACGTTGGATTAGAACTCAAGTTGATCGCAAAACTGCGCAAGGTTTTTTCAATCGGCTCCTGACTGTCGTAACGCAACGGCAGGACTTTGCCCTTAGTGTCTTCGATCACCAGACTCTTGATCAGATCGTTGATGTCGCCTGCCTGGAACTGCAGATCGACGCGGGCATCGCCTTCGACCATCCCCGTCCGATGAAAATAGCCGACGCCGCTGTTGAAGAGAACGACTTGCGAGATCGGCAGCGGATTGACCGGCTTCAAGGGCAACTGGTTGGTTGCCGGGACGTCCGTATCACTGGTGCTATCAGCGACGGGCGTCTTCTGCTGCGCGACACTCGAATCGGTACGGCCGGCGAGAAGGACCGCCGTTCCTAAAGAGACAATCAATAACCCAAGGACACATCGACGCAACATGATAAAGTACCTCGGCCAGCATGGGAGAAGGAGTGCGATTAGGCCGATGATACCCGAAGCCAACCCATTTGTCAGTTATTGTTTACAAGACCGTTACGATTGAACGGCGTCCGTTTTCTATTGACTTGGAATTGCAAGCGCTTGGCCAATGCGCAAATTAGCCGGAGAATACAATTGATTTGCGAACGCTCGGGTAAACGGATGCCCGTAATCTGCACGCCCGAAGAACTCATGGGAGAATAAAGTCATGTGGGAAGATCCAATCGTTGCCGAAGTCCGGAGAGTGCGCGAAGAGCTGGCAGCAAAATTCGACTTTAATGTGGAAGCGATCTGCGCCGACATTCGGAAACGTCAGGTCGCGTGGGGAGATCGACTGGTGTATGTGAAAAAACGAGCCGATCTGACGGGGACTGCTGAGCGAGTTCTGCCGACCGCCACAGAGGCAACCAGTTGCTGAGAATGAGACGACGCATAGTCTCACGTCACTCGATAGAGATCGACAAGTACATTCAGACTCACGACCCGATGATCCGCCCGGAAGTGATCGAGCGTGCCCTGACCAAATTGCTTTCGGAAGTATGAGCCAGGCGGATTGTTTTTCAGTTATGAGGCATTTTTCCATTGCGGGCATGCCCGTTGGACGATGACCGCACCATCAAAAATTGATCGAACAAGCCATCCAGGATCGTCTGGTAATAGGCTTCCTTCTCCGAGGATAAGGCCGGCGGCCGAGGCATGAAGATCAGAGCGCCGATCAGCCAGACGCGCATTCGCGCATCCTGCCAGATCTGGGAGAGTTTCATCACCGCCGCTTCAAGGTCCTGTAGCGGCACCTTCGCGGAATGGATAAAGTAGTCGAAAACTTCGCGTAGCTCAGCGCAGGCACGAAGCAGCTTAATCACTTGCTCGAGAACGGCATCGGACGGCTCCCACGGTTGCGCCTGCAGTTGACGCCGAAGCCGCTGCACCTGTTCGCGAAGATGCATGCATTGACGATCGACGAACGCTTCGGAATCGCCGAGTTCGCGCTTCGAAAGACAAACGAGCGTCCAGAACTCAACTGCTCCCCCAAACTGCGTGAGAATGCCTTCGAGCAAATCTTCAAGACTCGCTTCGTCGTTGACTGAAAGTGGATCGAGCAAATCGGTCATTCGGGGAGCTCATGTGCGGCCATCCCTGCCCAGCATTGTCGGAGCGTCAACACCATGTTACGAAATAACGGCGCGGGCATATAAGGGCGATCGGGCGCGTTCAAATGAGCGAGATTCACCAGCACGCACTTTCCAGCCTGTTGGGCGACCAGAAATCCCAGACAATCGTCGGTCCGCCAGCCAAGTTCATCGACGAGTTCGCGATGACCCCCACGAAAACGGATGTCGTCGAAAGGCCTCAGCGCGATCCGCTCCGAAGGCTGATGCAACACGCCCACACCGTAATTGGAAGGCTCTTCGCGCAAGGCTTCGCGGACGGCCAACAGTTCCAAGGGCGCGAGGGTAAGCATGATCAGTCCTTAAGTCAAGACATCGCGAATGACTTCACCGGCCACATCGGTCAATCGCTCGTCACGGCTGTTGTGCCGGAAAGTCAAACGCTGGTGATCAAGGCCCAGCAGGTGCAAAATCGTTGCATGGAAGTCGTTGACGGATGTTCGCTTCTCGATCGCCTTGAGGCCAAATTCGTCGGTGGCGCCTATCGACTGCCCGCCTTTAACGCCGCCGCCCGCAAACCACATGGTATAGCCGAACGGGTTGTGATCGCGACCGAGCCCGCCCTGCGAAAACGGAGTGCGGCCAAATTCGCTGCACCAGACTACCAAGGTTTCGTCCAGTTGGCCGCGCTGCTTCAAATCGCGAAGCAACCCGGCAATCGGCTGGTCGACCCGCGCACATCCGCTGATGGTTGACATTGACATTATCGTGCGCATCCCACTGAGTGACGAGAGGGCCGCCGCCGGAATAAACCTGTACGAAGCGAACGCCGCGTTCCGTCAGCCGGCGCGCCAGCAGCAGCCGGGCGCCGAAGTCGGCTGTCTCGGAACGGTCGAGCCCGTAGGCCGTGCGTGTTTGCGTCGTTTCCCGATTGAGATCGACCGCTTCCGGAGCATGGCGCTGCATCCGGAAGGCGAGTTCATAACTGGCGATTCGCGCTTGCAGCACAGTGTCGTCCGCAGCGAGATTGCGCTGATTCAATTTCTGCACGAAGTCGAACGTTTGCTTCTGCTGCATCTCGCCGACGCCTTCCGGCGGCTGAAGATTGAGAATCGGACTACGCCCTTTTCGAAAGAGTGTGCCTTGATGGATAGCCGGCAAGAAGCCGGCGCCCGAGCAGGCGCGCCTCCTTCGGGCACGCCTTCCGGTTGCGGCAGCACGCAATAGGCGGGCAGGTTATCGCTTACGCTGCCGAGCCCGTAAGTGGCCCACGATCCTAAGCTGGGATAACCCATCAGCGTACGGCCGCTATGCAGCTCGTACATGGCCGGCGCGTGGATGGTCGAAGTAGACCAACACGATTTCAGGAAACAGATATCGTCGGCACACTTGGCCAAGTTCGGCAATAGATCAGAAAACCACATTCCCGATTGGCCGTGCCGTTTGAAAACTCGGCTGCTCGGCAGCAGGGATTCATTGCCTTTGGTGAACTGACTCATCGGCCGGCCAATGCTTTCCGGCAACGGCTTACCGCGCCATTGCTCCAAAGCCGGTTTCGGATCGAACAAGTCGATCGGGCTCGGCCCGCCCACCATGAACATGAAAATGACGCATTTGGCACGGGGAGCGAAGTGCGGCGCCATAGTCGATGCATAGGCCGTATCGCGATGCATTAGCCAGGAGAGCGCCAAGGCGCCGACGCCTCCGCCAGCGCGAGCCAGAAACTTGCGACGGTTGGACCCCGGCGCCGGCTGATTAGAAAATGTCGAGCGCAATTCCATAACCTTCAGAGTACCTGCCTGTTTCAACTGCTGCAACGGGCAATGGTTGGAAGCGTGCGCAGTCTTGACCGTGTAAGAGCGGAGTTTTCAAACGGTATATTTGGATGCGCCAACGAATTTGTCGCTTTGGCGAGCCGGGAGCGTGAGCGACCGGAGTGGCCACAGTCACCAATTTCTCCGGTCGCTCACGTTCCCGGCTCGCCCAAAGCGGTTGGCTTACCGGTATGCCACGCCGTAACCAACAAGTATTGTCTTTCGCCGCGTAAAAGGCGATTATCCTCGATTGACCGTCCGCTTTAAATCGTACAGGAGTTTCCGATGAAATATGTCGTTCTCGTGATCCGAACCATGTTGGGATTGATCTTCACATTGCTCGGCATCGAACACTTCAAACACTTTCTCAACATGAGCATGCCCGAACTGACGCCCGCCGCGATGAGCTTCATGACCGCCCTAGGGCCCACCGGCTACATGGATGTTGTCAAAGTGATTGAAATAGCCGGCGGCCTGCTGCTATTATCGGGCTTTATGGCGCCGCTTGGCCTGGTTCTGCTCACTCCGGTCATCGTGAACATCGCCCTGTTCGACCACTTGATAATGAAAACGCCTGGGCTTGGTTTGCCCATGTTGGGGGCTTCCATCTTCCTGATCTGGGCATACCGGGCGTATTTCGCACCCCTCTTCACACTTCACGCTCGCGCTTCCGGGTGCTGTTTAAGCGATAAAACCTTGCCGTTGAATTCATAGAGCGCATGTAAGCCGCGACGCGGAGCCTCTGCGCAGCGGAGCGATTTCCGGCCGAAAGCGCTCCGCTGCGCAGAGCCTCCGCGTCGCGGCTTACAAGAATTTTAGATTATGGCTCGGGCACAACTGCCTTTTTTGGTACAGCCTCGGGTTGCGGCAGGTCGTTCGATACGTCGACTTTGGCTTCCACCTTCGCTTCGCTTTTTTCCTCAACCGGCTTTTTCTGCAGGCAGGGGCTCGCCCATGCGGAAATTGCCCGCATGCAACTGATGAGTGATCGTCGCCACCCGCTTGCCGACCACCGGAAGTTCCTGCGGGTCGCCGGTGGTTACGCGCCTTTTGATCAGGAATTGGTTAACCAGGAAGCCCGAAACGCCTGCTAATATCACGGCGACGACGATGGGGCGATTGCGCTCGACTTTTTCGAAGGCTCGCAAGAATTGATCGGTGAAGAAGTACGAAAGCCAAAAGAGCAAGTTAACGCCGGGGATGGCATAGAGCCCGTCGGCCAAGAGAAACTTGCGAAACGGCAGGCGCATGACGCCGGCCATGATGAAGATCGGCGAACGAATCCCAGGCAGCACTCGGGCCACGAGCAAAATAGCGATTCCATACTCGTGAAAATTCTTCTCAATCTTTTCACGCTTTTCCGGCGGCAGAACTCTCTTTTGCACCCATTTTTTCTGAAGCAGTCTCGTGCCCCATTTTCGACCGATCACATAAAGAATGGAATCGCAGGCAACGACACCGGCGATGCAGACCGGAAGCATGGCCCACCAAACGAGCCAGGTGTCCGGATCGTCCCATTCCTTGCCAACGAGAATGCCGGCCCCGATTATCGGTAGTTCTTCGGGAATAGGCACCCCCAGCGCAGAGGAGACCAAGCCGCCAAAGACCAAAACGTACTGCCAGATATCGTTCCAGTGATTCATGCCGTTTGTTGTATATGGTCATCAATCCGCCGTCAGGATAAAGTAGCCGATTCAGCGAGCCGGGAATCTAGTTGCGCCGACGGCTCTGTCCAATAGTGAAATCCATAGTTGACCCAGTTCCCACCCTCCCCCCGCAAAGCTGGGGGAGGGTGGGAAAGTTCGCGATCTGCCGGAATCAGTTGGCCTACCGTTGTTTCAGTCGTCTTCATCGCCCTCTTCGTCATCGTCCTTCTGGATAATCCGCTCGGGAGGTTTGTTATTGACCACCAGCCTCTTGTAAGCGAAGCGCCCGAGATGATAGCAAACGAAAGCGACGGCCATGCCGTTGGCGAGCATGAAGCAGCCGGGCTTCACCATGAACTTGGATTTATCATCTTCGTCTTGCAGGAAAGATCCTTCCATCATCCCCTTTGTCTTCACCATGATGATGATGGAGGTGACGACCAGGATAACGATGGCAACCGTGCAAAGAATTCCGGGCAACAGCCATTTGAATTTTTCTTCGCCGGTGGCTTCATACACGGCCTTCACTTCGGCGCGGGTGCGTGTGGTGAGGTTGTAGCCGCAATGGAGGCAAACGCGGGCATCGCTCGATTCCAAAGGCTTGACGCAGTTGGGGCAACGCGCTATCCCTTCGTCGGCATCTTTGGCCAATGCATAGGGATTCTCCCCGTCGTCCGGGTCATCGTTGGGAACCATCGCCGGCTTGACAGGCTCTTTCGCTTTCGGCGGCGGCGCCTTGGCGGCAGGCTGCCCTTTCGGCCGACGGACAGGGAAAGCCTCCCCGCATTCCTTGCAGCGAATTTTCTTACCGATCAAATCTTCCGAAACTTTGATCTGTTTGTCGCACTCGGGACACGCTATCACAATGGAAGTCGCCATGCAATTGCCTCAAGACCGGTCGAAACGAGCTGGGTTGCACTAAACCTAGATGTTTAGCATAGGAGCGAAGCCGCCAACGATGCAAGAAGGAACTTCACCGACCGAGGATCGAACCGCCGGCCTGACAGAGAAGCCGCGAGTTCTCGTCAATATGGCCACGTACAACGAGCGCGAAAACATCGGCAAACTGATCGAAGAAATCCATCGCTACGCCCCCGAGGCCGACATCCTGGTCGTCGACGACAACTCGCCTGACGGCACCGGTAAAGCGGTCGATCAAATCGCCGCCGTTGATCCTCGAGTCCACGCCTTGCATCGACCCGGCAAATGGGGTCTGGGCACCGCTATTCTAGCAGCCATGCGTTACGCGATGGAACACAACTACGATTTCATCGTTAACATGGATGCCGACTTCAGCCATTCCCCGCACTATCTGCCGGACATTCTGGCCGGCATGCACGAAATCGATGTGATGATCGGCTCGCGCTACATCATCGGCGGCGGCTGCACCAATTGGCCTTTCGCCAGGCGGATGATGAGCCAGGGCGTTAATGCCATCGTTCGGCTTCTCTTCCGGATGCAGGCGCTCGATGCCAGCGGCGGCTTTCGCTGTTATCGCGTCTCCAAGCTGCGTGAGACGCGCCTCGATCATTTCTGGTCGCGCGGCTACTCCTTCCAGCAGGAGATGCTCTACCGCTGCCACGTGGCAGGCGCTCGCATTGGCGAAACTCCTATCGTCTTCGACAACCGCAAGTTCGGCAAATCGAAAGTAAGCCCCAAGGAATCGCTGCGTTCGATTACCAAGATCATTTATCTCGGCGCCTGCGCCATGCTGGGGATCGATAAGAAAGCAGCGCGGAGGAAGCGGGAGATCGGTTAGTAGCATTAGGCGAGCCGAACTGCGTTAGCAGTCGGGTAATAGCACGGAACCCGCAGCTCACGCTGCTCGGCTCGCAATTTTCCTTACCTCCCCGTAAACACAACCGCCCCTGCGCCTAACAGCATCTCCAATTCATCGACGAACACCTTAGCCGGATGGACCTTGATATCGTCGCCCAGCCGGAACTGGGCGCTGCGGCCCGCGGCATCGCGAATGACGAGGTAGACGGTGCATGGCCCAGGCGTGCGCTTCAAGATTCGTTCGATGCCATC
Organism: uncultured Planctomycetota bacterium; assembly: GCA_963718635.1. Lineage (GTDB taxonomy): Bacteria > Planctomycetota > Planctomycetia > Gemmatales > Gemmataceae > JAIOQJ01. The sequence goes on from OY970367.1 coordinate 3,761,681, forward strand.
AATTGAATCGGGGCCATGCTGGCCGATGGTCATCTTCAGAATGAGTCCTTTCGTCAATTCCTTACGCGCCTGTTCGATTCCCATGAGTCGGCGGAGCACGATGATCGGCTCTTCGCGCTCGCCCCATTCCACCGAAGCTTCGTGGATGTAGATTTTATCGTCCACGAAGTCATCTTTGAAGCGGGCGAAATCGCTCGGCCACATCACGCACTCGGCCTGGCCGGTAAAGTCTTCGATCTTGCAGCGGACAAAGCGATCGCCCTTCTTCGTGTTCATGAAGCGCACTTGCGAGAGCATCCCGCCGATACGGACTTCTTGGCCGTTGTCGAGCTCGCGAATTTGCGCGATGTCGTGTGAAATAAAGCGCTTCAACTCCTTTTCAAACTCAGCTAGCGGATGGCTGGAAAAGTAAAAATCGAGCGCTTCCTTCTCGGCTTTCAATTGCTCCGTATTGGTCCAGCGCGTGACCGTTGGCAACATGCTCCGCGTGTCGGCATTGTCGGTCGTCTCGGCTTCGACTTCCATGATGTCGAAGAAAGTCATCTGCCCGCTCTGCTTATCTTTTTGCCGTACTTCGGCATTCTGAATGGCGCCCGGCAGCGCCGCCATCAACTGGGCTCGATGCGCGAACGGCAGCGAAAAAGCATCCACGCCCCGGCTTGGATCAGCTTTTCAATGGCCGCTTTGCCCACGGTGCGCAGGTCGATCCGTTCGCAAAGATCATAGAGATCGCGGAAAGGAGTGCCGTCGCGCGATTGGGCAATGTTCTCGGCAGCACCTCGTCCGACGCCTTTGATGGCCGTTAGGCCAAACACAATCTGGCCATTGAATACGGTGAAATCCGCCTCGCCGCGATTGACATCGGGCGGCAGCACCTGCACGCCGAACTTGCGGGCATCGCCGATGTGATCGACGAGCATATCGCGCTTGTTGCTGTCCTCGATTTCCGAGGATAGCAAGGCTGCCATGAACTCGGCCGAGAAGTGCTGTTTGAGGTATGCGGTTTGGTAGGAAACGAGTGCGTAAGCCGCTGAATGAGATTTGTTAAACCCATAACCCCCGAACTTCACAATCAAGTTAAAAATCGCTTCGGCCTTCGCTTCGGAAACGCCCTTTTCCTGACGCGCCTTTGACGAACTCGACCTTGCGCGCATCGATGATCTCGAACTTTTTCTTGCTGATCGCCTTGATGCACGCATAGGCGCTGGAAAGCTCGATGTTGCCCAGGCGATTGAGGATGCGCATCACCTGTTCCTGATAGACCATGACGCCATAGGTCTCAGCGAGCACTTCCTCCATAATGGGGTGTTCGTAGCTCGGCTTCTTACGCCCATGTTTGCAATCGATGTACTCATCCACCATGCCGCCTTCCAACGGTCCAGGCCGGTAGAGCGCGGTGCAAGCAATGATGTCGCGGATGTGATCGGGCTTCATCCGCTTGAGCAGTTCGCGAATTCCTTCCGACTCGAATTGGAACACGCCCTTGGCATCGCCACGCTGCAATAACTTAAACGTTGGCATGTCGTCGAGCGGCAGGTCGTTAACGTCAATTGTCTGATTTCGTGTCTTTTGGATCAGCTTGATCGTGTTGTCGACGAGCGTGAGCGTGCGCAGGCCGAGGAAATCCATCTTGAGCAGGCCGACTTTTTCGAGGTCACCCATGCCCCACTGCGTGGTAAGGGCCTCGCGCTTTTCGCCGCTGTCATCTTTGCGTTTGATAATCTGGACCGGCACATAATCGGTGATCGGACCATTGGCGATGACGACCCCGGCGGCATGGGTGCCGGTGTTGCGATTGGTCCCTTCGAGTTTGAGCGCGATGTCGATCCATTCGCGCGTAACCATATCCGATTCGTATTCGCGACGGAAATCGGGAGATGAATCGATCGTTTCCTGGATCGTCGTTCCAGGCTTCGCGGAGACCCATTTGGTCATGAAATTGACGCGATCGAGCGGGATGTCGAGCACCCGCCCGACATCTTTGATCGACGCTTTCGCGGCCATCGTGCCGAACGTAGCAATCTGCGCGACGCTCTTCTCGCCATAGGTTCTCTTCACATATTCGATCACCAGCTCTCGCCGATCCTGGCAGAAATCGATGTCGATATCGGGGGCTTCGCTGCGGTTGGGGTCGAGAAAACGCTCGAAGAGCAAGTCGTACTTGAGTGGATCGACATGGCTCAAATAGAGCACATAGCTGACGATGGCGCCGCAGCCAGAGCCGCGAGCGCTGCAGGGGATGCCGTTTTCGATGGCGAAGCGCACGAAGTCCCAGACGATTAGAAAATATCCGGCAAAGCCCATCTTGCAGATGATGCCAAGCTCGTGTTCGAGTCGGGCTAGCACTTCGGGAGCGGGGCTATCGCCGTAGCGTTTTTTTACTCCAAGAAGGCAGAGCTCTTTCAGATAAACTTCGGGGCTTTTCTTCTTTGGCGGAATAAAAGTGGGGAAGTGCCGCTTCTTGAAATCGAGTTGAATATCGACGCTGTCGGCGATCTCCTGGCTGCGTTGCACGGCCGCCGGCTGATCGGGAAAAAGCCGATACATGTCTTCCGGCGAGCGCACGTAATAGGGGTTCGGAAAACGGCTGCCATCGCCGTAGCGCATACGGTTCTGGTCGTTGCGTTTCTTGCCTGTGTTGATGCAGACGAGCACATCGTGCGCGATAGCATCCTTCTCGCAAAGATAATGGGCGTCGGCAGTCGCTACTAAGGGCAGGCCCATTTCGTTGGCGATGCGCAAGGCTTCGACAGTGCATTGGTCTTGTAAATCAAGCCCGTTGTTTTGCAGCTCGATGTAATAATTTTTCTTGAAAACCTTGCTAAACCACGCGGCTACCGCTTCCGCCTTCTTCACTTCGTTCTTCAGAATGAAATCATTGAACTCGCCAGCCAGGCAACCGCTCAAGCAAATCAGCCCTTCGGAGTGGCCTTCGAGCAACTCGCGATCGATGCGCGGCGCATGGTAAAAGCCATCGGTATAGGCATAAGACGACAGTTTGATCAGATTCTTGAAGCCGGTCAGATTCTGTGCAAGCAGCGTGAGGTGAGAGTAAGCATCGCCGCGCTTGGCCGGCGTCTTATCGAGACGACTGCCGGGCGCGAGATAAGCCTCATAGCCAATAACGGGATTAATGCCCGCTTTCTTGCATTCGCTGTAAAACTCGATGGCGCCGAACAAGTTGCCGTGATCGGTGATCGAAGCGGCCGTCATGCCATGCTTTTTGGTTTGCGCCACCAGCTCCGGAATCCGGTTGGCGCCATCGAGAAGGCTGTAATGCGTATGACAATGCAAATGCGTGAAAGCGCCAGGCATGAAGGAGTTCTCGGGGGAAGGTCGGATCGGGAGGGGCTTAGTAACTATGATACGCGAAGTGCAGGGCGCGAAGCTCTGCCGAAAACGGCCCCCCGTCAAAGTGCTTATCGAACCGGGCTTTAACAACGTTATGCCTTTCTGGTCTCCTTAGTTGCATCATCGGCAGCCGCATCAGATGCAAACCGCTTTGTTCGTCCGGAGAATGGCGCTACAAGATTAAATCGATAACGCCCTTTGCGAGTCATGCGCAGCTTTTTTGCGGACTCTTGCATCTGCTTGAGTTTCACGATGTCGACGCCAGGGTTGTTCAATGCAAGATTCTCAAGATTGTTTTCGGCCATCTTCATACCGCCCAAAGAGTCGCGTATCTTCCGCTCATATGTAAGACTTCTCGGTGTCGCCTGCCAAGTATATAATCGACCAAGAGGTTGTGGTAAGAACGCAGTTTGTCACTCAAGTTGGCATTTTCACCGAAGTCTTCAATCTGCAAGTTCAATTCCCTTCTCAAGACTTCCATAGAAATCCCGCGACCGTGCGAATGCCACTTTCTTGAATCACCTAAAGAAGCGGCTATTTCTGAAGCTCGGTCTTCTTTCATTTTATCGGTGACGGCTAGCCTAAGTTGCGCACTTCCGAGCTAAAATCATCGATTTTCGAAAATCTTGGGACGAAATTCCCGACGAATATTGCAGTTTGATGCCCAAATGCGATGTAGTGGAAACCCGGCCTGTAGCCTACCCCGGTCGCCCGAATTCGGTTTCCGGAGGTGGGGATGTTCCTCCGCCGCTACACGCGAACCAAGGCCGGCAAGACCTACACGTACTTCGCCCTTGTCGAGAGTGTGCGCACCGAGGCCGGGCCGCGCCAGCATGTTGTCGCCCACCTCGGCGAACTCAACGCCGATCAGGAACGCCGTTGGCAACGCACGGTCGTGTTTCACAACCGGCAAGGCGATACGCAACAACTTCGTCTGTTCCCCGATGACGACGACGTGCCGCTCCCGGACGATCCCGACATCGTCCGTGTGCGGATCGGCGATGTCGGTTGGTCCAACGCTCGCTGCTTCGGCGATGTCTATCTGGTGCGCTGGTTGTGGAACCTGCTCGACCTCGACGCGATCATCAATCGGCACATGACTCAGGGCAAAGAGACCGTGCGTCCCGCCGATGTCGTCGCCATCGAAGTCATCAACCGCTTGTGCGCTCCGTGCAGCGAATTCGCCCTGGCCGAACATTGGTACGCATCAACCGGACTGGATGACCTGCTCGGCGTGCCCGACGAAGCCGTCACCAAAGACCGTCTCTATCGCACCCTCGATCATTTGCTCAAGGCGCAAACCGTCATCGAGAACGACTTGAAAGCGCGCTTCCAAGGCTTGTTTCAACTCGATTACGACTTGCTCTTGTACGACCTTACCAGCAGCTACTTCGAAGGATTGGCCGAGGAGAACGACTTGGCCAAGCGCGGCTACTCGCGCGATCACCGTAGCGATTGCAAGCAAATCGTGCTGGCTCTGGTCGTCACGCGCGAAGGCTTTCCGCTGGCGCATTACACGATGGCTGGCAACGCCCGGGACGTGCAGACGGTGCGTCAAGTCGTCGGCGAAACCGAAGCGCGCTTCGGCAAAAGCCAGCGGGTTTGGGTCATGGATCGCGGCATGATCAGCGAGGACACTTTGGCGTTTCTCGATGAGCCCGGCCGCCGCTATCTGCTGGCGACGCGTCGCCACGAATTGTCGCATTTTCAAGAGGAACTGGCGCGAACGGGCTGGCAGAGTCTTCCCGATCATCCCGGTGTCGTTGTCAAAGCGCTACAGCGCGATGGCGTTCATTACCTCTTGGCTTGCAGTAACGACCGCAAGAAAAAAGAAAGGGCCATCCGCCGTCGGCAGCGACGCATGTTGGCGGCCGCCCTTCGCAAGTTGCACGCTCGCATCAGCAAAGGACGCTTGAAGAACCGCGACAAGATCATGGAGGCGATCGGCCGGCTCAAGGGCCGCTCTCCGAAGGCCACGCCATTCGTGAAGCTGACTGTGAGCGACAAGCCCGTGTCGCTGCTCGTGGAGTGGCACGTCGCCAAGTTCAAGGACGCGTTGCGGCGCGACGGCGCCTACCTGCTGCGGAGCAACCAAAGCGGCTGGACGGCCGAGGAGTTTTGGGAAACATACATGCAACTCGCAGCCGTGGAGCGTGCCTTCCGCGTCCTCAAATCCGAGTTGCTGTTGCGGCCGATCTGGCATCACTACAGCGGCCGGACACAAGCCCATGTCTTCGTATGCGTTTTGGCTTATGCGTTATGGAAGACGCTCGATCATCTGGCCAAACAGGCCCGCCTGCAAACACTGATTCGCAAACCCGACTTGGCCCGCGGCAACGCCGTCCCCAAGCCGCGACCCATGACCCCGGAAACCATCCTGCGCGAACTGGGCCAGATCATGATCGGCGACATCGAACTGCTGAGCACCGATGGCCGCCAACTGATCTTCCGCCGCGTCGCCCGCCCGAACGCCGAGCAGAAACGGATCCTCCAGGCACTGGGTATCCAAATGCCCGAACGCCTGAGTCCCGACCGCGTTTTGTAGTGAAGACTTCGGGGGCCTGCCTATCATATTCCTCGGGATATCGCCTTGCCGACCGCGCCAAGTGCGCAAGATAGGCTAGCCCGCGACTTTCAGTTTTGGTCCAATCCTTAAATTTATATTTTGTCAGCCACTGTTTCAGCAGCGTATTGGTTAGTTCTCTTGCTTGCTCAAAAAAATGAAGCTCAGCTTGGTCAAAACACTCGATCAGAATGTTTGCCTCCGCAGTGGTCAAGACACCCTACCTGTCCCTCTCGATGAGTTTTTCGTACTGCGCCAAATAGCCGAGCGCTGGGATCATTCCTTCACCGCCCGGGCGTTGAACTTGGGGGTCAATAGGTCCCAGTATCGAGAAGTAATCCATGTGGATTGAATCACCCGACATAACCAGAACGGTGCCGGCTGACATGGCCGAATTCAAAATGAAAAAATCCACCTCTGAGTAATGCCGCCTCATTGTGTTAACAATTCTTTCCGCTACTTCGATAAAGCCGCCGGGAGTCTCTAAAACAACAGCGAGTTTCGGGAGTCTGTCCAGTTTTGCTTCCAACGCATCGCGGAATAGTACATCAACTCCATCGGTAATTAAACCATGATAAGCAACGACGTCAGCAGAGAGCAATTTCCCAAGTTCCGACGCTTGTTGGTCGAGAAGACTCTCGATAGTGGCATTGGCTGTCTGATGGTCACTCATTTGCGTACCGAAAGTTTGAGCGCTTCGAGCGTTCAGACACATATTGAGGTTTAGAACGCTGCCTAGGTCAGGCCGTTTAGCAGTGGCGGCATTGATTTAACCTACTACAAACGCTTGTTTCCGGCCTATGCTTCAAGCAGGCAAACGTGGCTGCAATCGGCTGAAGCCCGCTGGGGCAAAAAATCCTAACGCCCCACTAACCTCTCGCATTCGAACACCACTTCAAAGCAATCGGCACGCTATTCTCTCCACCTTGCCTCTCCGTAATCTGACCTCATGCAGACGTTTCGCTCGTTGCGGCATCGGAACTATCGGCTTTACTTCATCGGGCAGACGATTTCGCTCGTCGGTTCGTTGATGCAGTCAACCGCACTGCAGTGGTTGGCCTATCACCTCACGAACCAGTCGAAATGGCCTGCCTTTCTGATGATCGCCATGATCGGCCCCACCCTGCTGCTGGGCGCCTGGTCGGGGTCCTTGGCTGATCGCCATCGCAAACGCTCGCTGATCGTCGGAACGCAACTTGCCTTTCTATGCAGTGCCACTCTCTTGACGGTTCTTTCTTTCGCCGGGCTCATTCACATCTGGTTGTTGCTGGTGCTGATGTTCTGCCATGGCGTCATCCAAGCGATTGATCTGCCGACGCGGCTGGCGTTCGTTCCCGACCTCGTCGACCGCGATGATCTCATCAACACAGTGGCGCTTAATTCGGTGCAGTTCAATGTCGCCCGCGCTGTGGGGCCGGCCATTGCCGGGGTGTTGCTCGCCACGCTTGGATACGCCTTCTGCTTTCTCATTAACGCCATCAGCTACGTAGCCGTGGTGATAGCGCTGCTGATGATGAAAGACTTCCGCGAACGCAGCAAGCCGCACCATTCAGCGCCTAGAGTCAGCGGCCTATCGGTTTTGCGAAGTGAGCCGAGGTTGCTGCTGCTCATTCTGCTGGCAGGTGTAGTGGCCGTAGCCGGCTGGCCCCTGCAGATTTTACTACCGGCCTTCTCCAAGGAAATCCTTCATCGCGAAGCAGATGGCTATAGCATCATGCTCAGTGCCATTGGCATCGGGGCTATATTCGCCGCTCTCACGGCCGCGACCTATGGCACGGTGCCGCGGCAGTCGCGCTTGCTCAAGACAGGTCTTTGTTGCGTCTGCATCGGCCTGGGCTGCCTGTCGCAGATGCACGAACTTTGGTCTGCATCGATTTGCTGCGGCTTGTTCGGCTACGGCATGATTCTCTTTTTCGCGACGGGACAGGGCATTGTGCAGCTCGGGGCCACTGATGAACATCGCGGCAAGATCATGGGCTTCTGGGCGATGATGCTCAGCGGCGGCGCGCCGGTCGGCAATCTCTTCTTCGGCCCTGCCGCCGACCAATGGGGCGTAGCCGCGATGATTATGGTGCAGTCCATATTGATCGCCGTGGCCCTTATATTGGTTGTCGTCAAAGGCGCCGCGTGGATTGGCACGCCTTCACAAAACTTGTAATTCAACAGCTACCCTATCTTAGGCGGCCTTTGAGCGGAGAAGGCAACCATGCCTCGCATTTTGATCGCGGCCGACGAAAACGCCCGAATCAACTGGAAGGCGGTCATTGCAACCGCCGGATGCGAGCTCGTTCCAGCGCGCGACCCGGTCGCAGCTATCCGCCTGCTCAAAGAATCAACCATCGATTTAATCGTCAGCGATGGCGATCTCGAATTCTGCCGGCGGATCAAAGCAGGCGCTGCCGGCGCCCCTCCGAATATTCTGATGCTCTATGGCGCCGATCCCGCTGAAATGTTGCGAGCGCTGGAAGCCGGCGTCCAAGGATTTTTGTCCGCCGATCTCGACTCAGCGACACTATCAGCACGATTGCGGGCAATGTTGGCATCCAACGCTCCGGTGATGATTGATCCGGTGCAACTGACCAAAGTGCTGAGCGCAGCAGTCGACGACGTTGCCCATTTGAATGGACGCCATCAACGGGAGATGGAACATCGCCGGTTGGCCGAACTCGCGTTGCAAGCGACAATGCGCCGGCACCGGTCGCTCGTCGTCGCTACTTCGCAGATTATCTGGACTACTGATGCCGATGGTCAAGTCGTCGATGACATTCCTTCATGGCGCAACTTCACGGGTCGCACGCGCGACCAGCTACAAGGTTGGGGCTGGCTAGCGGACGTCCATCCTGCCGATCGCGAGCGAACCGCCAAAGCGTGGTCGAAGGCAGTCGCGGGACGGAGCAAATACGAAGTGGAATATCGGCTTCGGCGGGCCGACGGCGTTTATCGGCATGTGCATGTGCGCGGAGTGCCAATCTCAGACGCTCAGGATTGGACCGAGCGATATTGGGAAAATGTCGAGATGTCCGCTCCGAACGCGGTCCTCGTTCCAGTTGGCACGCCGATTCGGGAATGGGTCGGCGTCTGCACCGATGTGACCGAGCAAAAGGAAGCCGAGGCAGCGCTTGTCTACGAACGAGATTTGCTCCATGCCCTGATGAATCATGTGCCGGATGCCATTTACTTCAAAGATAGTGAAAGCCGTTTCATCCGAGTGAATCGCGCGCTGGCAGCACGCTTCGGCCTAACCGATCCCGCGATTGCAGTCGGTAAAACCGATTTCGATTTCTTCACCGCCGATCATGCCCGCCGGGCGCTGCACGATGAACAAGAAGTCATCCGCAGCGGCGTGCCGATCATCGGCGCGGACGAGCGCGAGGCCTGGCCCGACGGAACGTTCAGTTGGGCTTCAACGACGAAGCTGCCCTTACGCAACGGCGTCGGCGGCATTGTAGGAACCTTCGGCATCTCACGCGACATTACCCGCAACAAGCAGGCGGAAGCGGAACTGCAAAAAGCGAAGCTGGCCGCGGAGAGCGCCAACCGCGCCAAGAGCGAATTTCTCGCGAATATGAGCCATGAAATACGCACGCCGATGAATGCGATCATCGGCATGACGGAACTGCTGAGCGACACCGAACTCGGCGGCGAGCAACGCGAATACCTGGAAATGGTGCGCAAGTCGGCTGATTCATTGCTCAGTCTGATTAACGACATTCTCGATTTCTCCAAGATTGAAGCGGGCAAGCTCGATCTCGAACATGCAGACTTCCAATTGCGGGACACGATCGGCAATACGTTGAACACCCTATCGCTGCGTGCCTATCAGAAAGGTTTAGAGCTCGTCTGCCATGTCGCGCACGATGTTCCCGACGACCTCGTTGGCGATGCCGGCCGACTACGGCAAGTGATTACCAACCTCGTCGGCAATGCGTTAAAGTTCACGGAAAAGGGCGAAGTGCTCGTCGATGTCTCCCTTGACAATGCGGAAGACAAACTGGCGCCAAGGTTGCATTTCTCCGTACGCGACTCGGGTATTGGCATAGCGCCGGCCAAGCTGAAGGCGATCTTTGCGCCCTTTACTCAAGCCGACAGTTCGACCACTCGCCGCTACGGCGGCACCGGACTCGGCCTAACAATCTCCTCGCGTCTCGTCGAACTGATGGGCGGCCGCATCTGGGTAGATAGCGAAGTCGGCGTCGGCAGCACTTTTCATTTCACCGCCGGCTTTGCGATCGGCCAAACGCCATCGGAAGCGAGACGCGCCCGGAAATGGAGAGGTTGAAAGGGCTCCATGCACTGATCGTCGACGACAACGCCACCAACCGCCGCATTCTGGAAGAGACGCTGACGCTGTGGGAGATGCACCCCATTTCCGTAGAGAGCGGGTCGGCCGCTCTTGATGCGCTCGATCGAATCAGGGTCCCCTTTCAACTGATTCTGCTTGATGCCCATATGCCTGAAATGGACGGCTTCACCCTGGCCCGCCGAATGCGCGGCCGACCCGATGTACAGGCCGCCAAGCTCGTGATGCTGACTTCCGGGGGCCAACCGGGCGATGCCGCGCAATGCAAGGAGCTGGGATTCGCCGCCTATTTAACCAAGCCCGTAAAGCAGAACGAACTATCGCGGACGTTGTTGCGCGTCCTTGATTCCGAAAACGCGGTGGCGGAGAGCATCTCGCAGCCAACAAGCACGCCAACCCCACCCGTTCGATCGTTGCGGATTCTCCTGGCCGAGGATAATCCGATGAACCAGAAGCTGGCCGTTCGCCTCCTGGAGAAGCAGGGGCACCGGGTCGCCATTGCCAACAACGGGCGCGAAGCGCTGGCCGCCCTGGCCTCATCTGCAGAGCACTACGACATCGTCTTGATGGATGTGCAGATGCCCGAGATGGATGGCTTAGAGACGGCGTCGGCTATCCGCGCCCGTGAAAAGGCTGTCGGCGGCCATATGCCGATCATCGCCATGACTGCCTATGCTATGTCCGGCGATCGGGAAAAATGCCTGGCAGCCGGTATGGACGCCTATCTCTCCAAACCGATTCGTCCCAACGAACTCTTCAAACTGATTGCCGAACTCGTGCCCGCCGTCACGAGCGAACAGCCAGCGCCCGAAAAGCCCACTTCGCACGTCGCCAACGACCTGATCGATTGGAAACGCGCTCTCGAACACATGCGCGGCGACTCGGAGTTACTGCGCGAGCTTATCGGAATTTTTCTCGCCGAGCTTCCCAAATGGTTAGGGGAGCTTCGTGAAGCCATAGCCAAAGGCGACTTTGAGCAAGTCCGCCGCACCGCCCATACGTTGAAGGGTTCGGTTGCCACTTTCGCCGCCGATAAGGTCCACGCCGCCACTCTCTTCCTCGAAACAATGGCGCGCGAAGGACGTCTCGATGACGGCGCCAAGACCTTGGCAGACATCGAAACCGAACTCGAACTGCTGCACCCATTGCTGAAGGCGTTCGCCGATGGCGATAAATCACAGCGCTGAACTCCTGGTGGCGGTGGGCCTCCCGGCCTGTCTGCCGAAATCGCTCCGCTGCGCAGAGCCTTCGCATCGCGGCAACTGGTTTCGCATTTCCCCCACGCGTTTTCCCTCGTTTGACGCTCTGCGTCGAACGTCTTAATCGACGCTCTGCGTCGATCATGCTTAACACTCTCAAATCTACTGAGGTAAAGGTTTCAATCAGATAAACGCTGTCTTAGCTTTTGCCGGTATCTTTTTGTCCTGTCTTAATTTCGTTGCTTTCATTCCGCATTCCGAATTCCGAAAGGCGCCCTCAAAACCGGAAATGTTTTTTACGTTGCTTGCAATTAAGAGGCAAACTGGTGCTATGTAGACTAAACTTGTACAAGATCGAGTCCAGGTCGATAATTCTTCTTACTTGCCTATCCAGGGACTTCAGCAGAATTTCTCAGTTGCGTTGGCGCCGTTTTATAAGGGGATGCGAAGATGGCGGAAATTCCGGCTTACGCCCAGTGGATGAAGGATACCTCTTCGCTGCTCAGGCCGCGTAGCGACTATTTGAAGAAGCTCGATACCGCCTTGAAGACCTACGACTCCTCGAAAACGCAAGGCAACCGCGACGCTCTCAAAATCGCTTTCGATCGTTGGCGCTTCGAACAAACCAAGGATGGCAAAGATTGGCGTACGAGCGTTCGCAACCAGAAGGGCGCGGTGACGAATCTCTACCGGGCCTTGAACGATCTCGACCACCGCAGGCTCAGCGCGGCGGAACTCGAGGCCCTGAAGTACATCAGCCGCATGCAGGCATTGGCGCTGCAGAAGCAATTTCTCGGCAGACTGATGAGTTTCAAAAGCAGTACGCTTGTCGGCATGGCCCAGGGCGCAGGCACTCGATGGCAGCAATTCAAAAGCGGCGTGAGTTCCGTATCGAGTGCGGTCTCGACCGGGGGCGATCTCCTTCAAGGCAGCGGACGCGTCGGCGCGCAGAAAGCGGTCACGAAAGTGATTCACGATAAGATCCTGGAATTCTTCAAGGCTCTTTGTCCCGGCGTCAATCCCGACAATGTATTTGCCGCCTTGCATCTGGGCAGCACGGCCACCGTGGCCGCCGATTTGGCGCCGTTCATGGGCGTGATCTCCTCAAGCGGCAAGGCCGTCACTGCCTGGATCGGCGTTGCCTGCAGTGCGTGGTCGAAATATAAGATCGCCGACACGCGCTTTGCCTTTGCGCCGAAGGACCCGGAGGCCGCGTTCGATAGTTTGCTGGTCCTGTTGCAGCGAGAGTTGCTTTCGCAAACCGGCAAAGCCACCGTCGCCACGACGGCCTTCACAGGCAAGGTTCTTGGCGGCTTCGCCGATTTCGGCGCTGTCACCGGCCCAATCGTTGGGCTTTTGGAAACGCTGGCCGGCATCTTCCAGACGATCGTCGAATATGTGCGCGACTACAACGAATGCAAAGCGGCCAACGAGCTGCTGCGCATCGGCGCCCTCAGCCTCGATCTCTTCGGCGTCTGCCCGATCATGGGCTGCTACTTCCTGCTGATGCAGGATCACAGCACGATCATCAACTTTGCCGTGGGCGACTACGGCACGCCCAACTTCGTTTTCGACGTCGAGCGCCTGATCGAAAAAATTCAACCGGTTCTCGACAAAGCCCGTGAGTACGTTAAGGCGTCTCGTCTCGAAATTGCGGGGCTCGAAAAGGCGAAAGGGATCGCCGAGGAGAACTGGAGTGTCAAGAGTAAGTTCTCCAAGCTGACCGGCCTGAAACAGCACGTCCAGGATTCGATCGCCGACAAAATCGACAATTGGGTGGCGAAACCCGAAAAACCACCGAAGGTCGACAAGTTGCGCATCGTCGGCTTCGGGTCGGGTTGATGATCGACTGCGCGAAATGGCTGCCAAGCGCTCCGCAGAGCGTCGAGGCTAACCCTCGTTACCAGGCTCTGCCTGGTAACGGGTCGTCGAGGCTCTGCCTCGATGATTTCAACACGGCGAGTTGCTTACCTTTTTAGGGAGCCATTCTCGACCGCGACCCGCGAGGCAATGCCTCGACGACCCGTCACTAGGCAGAGCCTAGTAACGAGAACCAAAGACTGGTAACGAGAAAATGTCCCCATGTGTTTTGTGCTAGCAGAATTTTGCACATGAACAGTATCGAAGGTGCGTATCGTCATTTTCTGGATGAGCGTTTCGCGTTGCCGTCGGAGGCACAGGTCGCTGAACTTGAGGCAAGGTGGCACATCGAGCTGCCGCCAGATTATCGCCAATTCCTGTTGCAATACAACGGCGGATATTTTACCGAACCACAGATCATTTCATCAGCCCCGGACTGTCCAACAGACCGTTTGAATAATTTAGGAGGAATCGGTGCTAGCCACCCGTCAGCGGAATTAGGGGGATTACGCACGGATACAACCCTAATTTGTTCGAAAACAATGAGCCGCCAATTATTCTGCCCATCGGTTATACCTTAATGGGTAATCTCATTTATTTGGTCACTGAAGCCGAAGGTCGGGGAACCATCGGCATGAAGATAGCCTTTGAAAGCAAGTTCTTTGATCTTGCTGAAGGAATCGAAGCATTCTTCGCGCTGTTGCGAATGCCAGCCGAGACCCGCGACAATTATCGCAGTTAGGCGAAGGCAATGGGACGCAGCTCAATTCCGGCTCGAATTGAGCTACGCCGCCTTTCATTTCCCTTGGGGAAGAGTGGAAGCGCAGCTCCCGATTTGCCAAATTCGTCTGTCGCTCCCTGACACCAAAACATCACGATTCCTCGTCAACCACTGGACGTTGCTTCGGCAGCGCCTAATATAATCGGTTCCAGAATTCGTTAATTGCGCACGAGGTTGCCAGCCATGCCACTCGGTTTAATCGGTACTAAAGTCGGGATGACGCAGGTTTACGAAGAAAACGGGCAGGCGGCGCCGGTGACGGTGTTGCAACTCGGGCCTTGTCCTATCTTGCAAGTGCGCACGCAAACCCGCGATGGCTACGATGCGCTGCAGCTTGGTTTCAAAGATAAGCCGCGTAGCAAAGCGACCCGCGCGGAACGCGGCCATGTTTCGAACAGCATGGAATCAAAGCGGCGCAAGGCGCGCGCCGGCGTCGATTCGCCGAAAAAGGCCGACGTTGAACCGCAACGCTACATCCGCGAGTTTCGACTGGCCACGGCTGCCACGCTGGAAGTCGGCCATCAGCTGACCGTCGCTGAAGTGTTCACCGACATCAAATCGGTAGACGTCATCGGCACGACCAAAGGCCGAGGCACCGCCGGCGTTATCAAACGGCACGGCTTCGGCGGCATGCCCGGCGCTCACGGCGCCAAGAAAGTCCACCGCGAGCCCGGCTCCACTTCATCGCTCGCCAGCAACCGCGGCAGCGGTCGCCCGAAGAAAGGCAAGCGCCTCGCCGGTCGCTACGGCGCCGAACGCGTCACCATCCGCAACCTGCGCGTCATTCGAGTCGATGTCGAAAACAACCTCCTCCTCGTCTTCGGCGCGGTACCGGGATACAACGGCGCCGTCGTCATGGTTCGGCCGACGAATTTCAAGAGCTAAAACGGTTACGACGCTCGTTTGCAGCATTTATCAAAACCCGAAGCCAAAGCTAGGAAGAACAATCCTCGCTTAGGCTTCGGGTTTTTTGCGTTACGGGGAATGGCTTGGCAACATGTTACTAGGGAGAGGGTTTCAGCCAAAAAAGATACAAATAGGTATCATGATTAACTTCAAGTTCTTGATACCCCGCTGACCGCTTTCGCTCCAGGCGAAGCGGTCGAGCCTTCAGGCCTGGAAGTCGTAATCGGTTTCTTCGGCCAGCTGGGCGAGCACCTGCTTCCATAGCGACTGCAGCACAAATAGCGAATAGCCGCAATCGCCGCCGACGTGCTCTTCGATTTTGAGTCCCAGGCAAGTCGGTAAATTGTTTCTTTTCAGCCGCCGGCCGCACTCCGATCACTCGGAGGCCGGAAGGCTTCATCGATTCTTCACCATATCTTGGGCGATGGCACTTGTGCCCTTTGTAACATTCCTACTCGCTAAGCCCGCTGCACTCGCGATGACTCGTTTTTTGTTTCGGGAGAAGTTCATGCATCCTCAGCCGGCAATTAGCCGCAAGTGCTTTCGTTCGAACGATTCCATTTCGTCAGCTATGATCGCCAATAGCCTGCAACGACTTAAAATGCAGAGCCGAGTCATCTTCAGCGGGCTTCTGCTGATCTGCGCCTGGTTCGGGCACGGGGAAGTCGCAAGCGCGCAATCTTACTACTGGAACGGCGGCACGGGAAGCTGGGATACTTCTTCTGCATTATGGAGATCGCCGACGTCAACTTCCTCTCTCGGGCTTTGGGCAAACGGGACTACCAGCATTGCCCAGATCGGCACGTTAGGAAGTGCCGGAACGATTACAGTTGCCACGCCGATCACTTTGAATGCAATCAACCTGAATAGCACCGGCTACACCATAACGAACACCTTAGCGACCAACACGATCACTTTGTCGGGCACTGCACCCACAATCACCGCGGCGACCAATACAGTTACGACGTTTGGAACCTGGGTTTCAGGCACGAACGGCACGGCCGTGTTGGCGGGGACCGGCGGACTGACCATTGCCGGCGGCGGCGAGGTGATCCTCGCCTCGGGCTTACAGAGCAGCTTGAGCGGCGGCGTGACGGTTTCAGGCGGCAGCATTCTGACGCTGGGCGACCGCAATCAACCCGGCACTAATAACGTCAACCTTTCTTCAGGGTCTGGCGTCACAGGCTTTTTTGGCAACAACGCTCTGACGTTGAGTAATGGCACGTTACAGATCGCCGCCAGTGCCTCAGGCAACGGGGCCGTGACCGGGCTGCCGTCCATTACCATTGGAACATCGGGTACGTCTTCGACGGGCACGATTGAACTTTCGAAAAGCATCGCGTCCGCATTTACGTTTACACTTTCAACAACGTTATCGATTAATGGTACATTGAACATCACCTCCGCGAATTTCACCACGAATGCTTCGACGCTAACATTGGGCTCCATATCGCTTACCGGCAATTCCACCTTCAAGACGGCCACAACTTCATCGACCGTTTTGGACAACCTTACCCTGGGCGCGGTGACCGACGGTGGTTTTTCCACCACGTACCTCGGCGGTGGAACGTCGGCGATAACGGGCGGCACCCTCACGATGATTACGGCCGGGACCAGTACAGGCGCCCTATTTGTCGGTAACACGGCGGGCACTCAAGGGGGTACAGTCTTAGTCGCAGCCAGCAGCATGACGACTGGCAATATCACCGTCTACGCCAACGGCGCGTTGCTGCTAAATGCCGCCGGAACCTATGGCGCCAGCACTCAGACGATCACCTTGAATGGCGTCGGCACTTTTACTAATAGCGGAGCGATCCGCAGCAATGCGACAGGCGCATTCATTCTGAACAGCAATATTAGCCTGGCGAGCAATTCGGTTATCAGCTCCACAGGCAGCACGGGCTCGATGCAGTTCAACGGCAATTTTTCCGGCAGCGGGCAGTTGCAGAAGCAAGGAGGAGGCAACCTCATCCTCAATGGAACTAACAACATCAACACCGGCGGCGTCCAGATTGGTAATGGAACAATTACTGTCAATTTGAATTCGAACCTGGGGACCGGAGCTGTTCAATTATTCCAGACCAGCACCAACAATACCGTGCTGACGTTGAACAATGCCGCCCAAACAATCGGCAGTCTCTCGAGTGCTTTTACTGCCGTCACTGGAACACAAACACAAACGATCACGCTCAACGGCACGGCACTTACAATCAATCAGTCTGGGAACACCACTTACGGGAACAATGGCGCCGTATCAACGTTGACGAGCACGATCGGCGGAGCGGGCAGTGTCATATTAGGCAGTTCCAGCACCGGCACGCTGACGCTATCGGGGGCCAACACTTTTACTGGAGGCATGGCGATCAACGGCGGCAACCTGACCGCAACCAACGCCTCGGCCCTTAATCCGACGAGCGGCGGCGGTGTTTCCGTGGCCGCCGGCGCGACTTTGAATTATGCCGCCGGCGTCGATGCGCAGTTGGGGCTCCATTCAACGTTTGCGATTGCCGGCGGCGCTGGCGCTGATATTGGCGCTACCCTCGGCGCTACGACTACCAGCTCTGAAATCAATGTGACGGGTGCCGCGAGCGCGACAGGAGCTGTCACCGTCACTCTGAACACGGTAGCTGGTATCGCGCCGACAACTGGCACGTACACATTGATTCAAGGTGCTGCCGGTTCGACGTTGAACGGCGCCACCTATACGCTCAGCACCCTCTACAATGACACGAATTACACTGTGGGCGCGTTGGCCGCCTCGAACACGGCTCTCACGATTGCCGTCTCGTCCGCGACGCCGTTGACGACCGCATACTGGAACGGCGCGCTGTCCAACGTCTGGGCCGCGTCTAATGGCTCAACGACCAGCAATTGGACGGCAACTTCGGGCGGTGCCAATCAAGCGCTGGTGCCGGGCTCGGGGACAGATGTGACCATCTCCAACTCCTCGGTTTCAACGCCTCCGAGCAGCACGGTGCTGGGCGCGAATATGACGATCAACAGCCTGACAATCGCGGATACCACCAACGGCCTGGGTCTCAATGCCGATGGCAACACGTTGACCATTAGCCCATCTAGTGCGAGTGTCGGCATCAGCATGAACGCCAACGTGCCGATTAGCACGATCGCCGCCAGCGTGGCGATCGGCGGGTCACAGACCTGGACGAACAATTCCGCCAACGCCCTGACGATCAGCGGCGTCGTTAGCGGCGCCAGCACGGTGACGGTGAACGTGGCCGGCACGGGCATGGTGACTCTTTCCGGTACAAATACCTTTCTCGGAGGCTGGTCTCTGAATAGCGGCGCGCTAAGTGTCTCGTCCCCGGCCAACGTGGGCGCCTTGACATCTACGGTCGCGTTCAATGGCGGCACGTTAAATATCACAGGCACTTATAGTCCAGGAACCGGCAACCAGGTTTGGACCTTCGGGAGCGGCGGCACCGTCAATATTAGTTCCGGCATTACCGCTACCCGAACTGGCAGCACGATCAAGGGCAGCGGCGCCTTAACGCTGACCGGCCCGGGAACACTGGCGATTGGAACCAATTCGTCCACCTTCACCGGAAACGCGGTGGTCAATGCGGGCACGATCAGTTTTTCGAGCAACCAGTTCGCCGCGGCCGGGAACTTGACGATCACCGCCGGCGCCAGCTACATCATTAACGACAATGCCACCGCAAGTTGGAATTTCGCTTCAGGTTCCGTACTGACGTTAAACGGAACCGGGGCGGGCGGGGCCGGGGCTTTCGGCGTTACCGTCCAAAGCAGCCCGACCCAGGGCCCACAATCGACTTTCACCAATAACATCGTCTTGCAAACCGACAGCCAATTCACACCAGTGAACGGCTCCGGTTATCAGTCGATCTTAATTTTGAGCGGAACAGTGACCGGAGCGGGCAACCTGATCAAGACAGGCACCGGCACGCTCATTCTCCAAAATGCGGCGAACGCCTATGGAGGCGCCAACGGCACAACAACAGCGGGAGCGGGCTTCCTTTCCCTTGGAGTGACCAACGCCTTGCCGACCAGCACCTCGCTCATCATCGGGACTTCCACGACCAACGGCACGTTCGACTTGGCAGGTTTTAATCAGACAATTGCCGGGCTTTCTATTGGATCGGGTGCGACGGCGGCAAGTCAGGTTATCGGCAACAGCAGTACCGCCAACGCCTCCACCCTGACTTTCGCCGGCAACGCCACGGCTTCGACCTTCGGCGGCATCATTCAGGACACCCTCTCGGCCACCTCCGTCACCAAGATAACCACTCCGGGAAACAAGACGGTAGCGCTCACCATCACCAGCGGTTCGTTGACTTTGTCTGGCGGCAACATCTACACGGGCGCCACAAGCGTGAACGGCGGAACGCTTGTCGTGAACGGCAACCAAGCGTCAGCGACCGGTAACGTCACAGTTGCCAACGCAGCGAACTTGGGAGGTACAGGTACAATTGGCGGCGCGGTGACGGTGAACTCCGGTGGGACGCTGTTCAGCGGCAACGGCACGACCACGAGCAGCACGATTGGCACGTTGACGGTGCATAACTCTGTTACCGTGAACGGCACGCAGGTCTGGAAGATAGCTGCAAATGCTTCGCCGACCCCTTCAGCAACCGCAGGCGGGAGTGACGGGACTCGAGGCGTTACTCAAGATTTGCTGAATTTGACCGGCGGCGCCAACACAATCGCCACGAACGGCGTCTTCAAAATCGTCGAGAACGGTTTGGCTTTGACGAACACAAGCAATTACAACTTCACCGTCGCTACCACAGCGGGTTCCCCGACTGCCGCGCCGTCGAGTTTCGATACGACGAATGCTCTGGATTTCGCCAACTATATCTCGGCCAACGGAAGCAACTCAATCGCCTTAATGGTGGCCAACGGCAACGAGTATATCTCGTTGACTTCCACGGCCACGCCCGAACCGCAGCATATTCTGTTGGTGTGCGTTTCGTTCGCCATGCTGGGGTTAGCCGTTCGCCGCCGGATCATCAGGAAATCGCCGATTGTGGTTCCGTAGTTGGTGGGCCGGGTATCGAGGCGGCTGACGAAAATAAGCAGAATGGCTAAACTCGCTGATGTTTGGCGTTTCTTGATAGTCGGCAGTTTAACTTCCCACATCTGAAATGCCCTGTCATCGGGCGTTCCAACGACAAAGAGTTGATTGTGGCGAAGGCGAAGAACTTAAATTCATGGCGAGCAGGACATTTGATGATGGTCGGCCGAATCGATAATGTCGCACTCGCCAAGCCGATCGGGAAATCGCTTCTTTAAGGCTTCGAGATGGCCGCGAATCCTGGCCCGCACCATGATGCGATCCGGATCGACGGGCTCACCGTGCTTCCCGTACCCTTGGCGAGCGCAGACCGCGCTGAAAAAGCCGTGCTTGGTGAAGATCCACATAGGGGTTGGCTCGATGAGGTTGATTGGGCTTTGTCCAAACCGGCAGCGGAGCTCATCTTGCGTACGGCTGAGCGATGTTTAGTCCGGGCACCGGTCGGTAATGCTTTTCGTTGAAGTGAAAAGAGTTGAGGTTCGGCCCGTTGCGCAAGGGGCAATCAACGAATCGAGAAGTCCCAAACCGTGCGAAAGATGGAACCTCGTGAAGTTCAATAGCGCTTGAGAACAATCCGCTTCCGTTGGCCAAACCACCGGCAATGGCGCGACAAGTTGCAAAGCCTTCCGAACTTCGCGGGTGGTTCGCGCGCTTTGGATCAGTTCCATGACGACGAACCCGGGAACTCCCGGCAGGTCGGAGAGACTCGAAAACCAGGCAAGCGCTGGCGCATGCCGGCGCTGAACGTCGATGAGCACATCCGTATCGACAATGTCCATTGCGTTATCTCAATTTCTCCTTTCCGCCTGTTGCCGCAGAGTGCGGGCATAGTCCGAGGCGTCGGTTATGTCGGGCGCGTCCCGACGAGCCCGTGATTTTGCCAGTAGGCGACCAGTTCCTTTCCGTTGGTCGGCAATGGCCCCGTAATGCGGCCTTCGGCCAGCAGACCGATCGCATATTCAGCGAGCGGCAAACCAAGCTGCGCCGCCTCGGCGGACAACTCCGACTCCAAATCCGGGGATAGTTCAAGAACGAGACTCATCGTTCGGCCTCCTTGGGCACGATAGGCTTACAGCATGCAGAACAGGCTTTTGTGACTATAATCCAAATCGGGGACAATCTAAGCGTTTGCAACGCTAGAGTGCACTGATTGCCTTCCATTGCACTTCAGCATCATTTTACTGCTATTTCTGCAATCGGTGCATCACCGACCAGACATCATTCAACGAATTCTTGTAGGCAGCGCCGGGACGCCCCTGATGATGGGCGACCTCGGATTTGAAGTTGTCGTAATCAGTTTCTTCGGCCAACGCGGCGAGCACCTGCGCCCATACCGGCTTCGGCACAAATAGCCGATAAGCGTAATCGGTCCCGGCCGAATCGAGAATGTCGCATTCGCCGAGTCGATCGGCAAATCGTTTCTTCAAGGCTTCGAGATGGCCGCGAATCCTGGCCCGCACCATGATGCGATCCGGATCGACGGGTTGGCCGTGGCTGCCGTTGCCATGGCGAGCGCATACTGCGCTGAAAAAGCCGTGCTTGGTGAAGATCCACATGGTCGGTTGGCTCGTTGAGGGGGGGGGGCGTTGGGATCACTTCTTTGAAAATTTTTGCCATCGTTTGGCAAGCGCTTTTGCGTCTGGACGGGCAGCATCGTTGTTGGGTAAAGCAAGCGGCTTACCATGTAGGTCGGCGTAACTGGTTTTCTTCAACGCCGGACTCAACGCAATGGTCAAGGCGCCTGGCTCAATTCCGATCAGGTTTGCGTCGAAAAGCGTATGGATGTCGCCGCGGAGAAGAAGCCCGTTCGATGGGTGATTTGACGCGATTCCGAAATACGGGTCGATATGTGCTGCTTCGAGCACTTCCACAGCATCGCAACTGCTAAAGGCGCAAGCGTGATTGGTAGGCAGCAATTACGGCCTTTCTGAAGTCGCTTTGCCCGAGTCTTAGTTTAACCTCGCGAAGAACTCGCTCGAGTTCTATTGTCGATTGCGGAAGCGTTGCCAACACAAGCTGTTCTGCCTTGGCGGTACTATGGTCTGGAGATACAACCGCTTCTATAACTTGTGCAATTCGTTCGCCATCGACAAATTTGGGCCAAGCTCGAGATTTTACAAGATTTGGGATATGCAACCCCTCACGCTCTAATTCAGTTTGAACTTCCTTCAAATTACCTTGTATACCCTCTATAGACGCGACATTGATCAAAAAGTAGTGCGGGAATTTGTCTTTACCTTTCCCGCTGTTTTCCCGTCGGCTGCCTGCGGCAAGTGCTTTGTAAACACATTCGCCCTTGTACGTAAAAATCAGATTCTCGCCAGGCGCAATTCCCTTCGGTCCGAATGCGCGATTGGTCAGATAGAATTTGCCGTTTCGACTTGAATCAGGCAGCGTTTCACGAAAGTAAATATCGACCATTGGTCGCGTCTTAAAATCGGGATCGTCCGCACTCAGTTTAATTATTCGCATTTTTGCTCCCAGTGCCGTCGCTGAATGGCCAATCGACTAGGACTACTTCACCTCTATTCACGGCGACTTCCGGTAAGCTTCATAAGCGTCGAGCGCCTGATCGTCCCAGTTGGCTCGTTTTGTCATGCTATTCAGGATCGCGCGCATTCGCGCGTAGACTTCGGCTCGAATTAAAACGTATTCTTCCTGGGTCTTGGGATCGACAATCACTTGCGGAGAGTCCGCATCGGCACTTATGGCCTGCCAATCGTCTTGCTGTATCTCGATCATGATATTCCCTCGTAAGTTTATCAATGCATGCTACCCGATACCGTCACATTTTGGCTAACTAGCGCTTCTCATTCGCTCGCGCATCGCTTCACGCCAAACCGCATGTACGTCTGGCTGCGGACCAACCGGAGCATCCTCTAAATCGTCAACGTAGAAAGGACTCTGAGAATCGGGTTCGGGAGCAAGAGAACCTCCCATGCTCAGGTAGAATTGCCAGAAAAAGAGAGGAAACACAAGGGCCGGCAGCTGGCGCTGGCCTTGCTCAGACATGCCCTTTATTGGAAACTGTGATGATGAGCGATCCCTATTCCGGCGACATGGAAAACGAAGAATGGGCCGCGTGGTATGCGCTCTCGATGCAGGAGCGCTGGGCCGAATCCATGAAGCTATACGTGATCTGTCCCGACTGCAATCGCTTCGGAAGCGCATCGGTGAAATGCCGCTACTGTGAAGGCAGCTTTTTCATCGGCGAAAAGGGATTCAAAACGCTCGGCGATGAACTGAAAGAAAGAGCTCGGCACTGGCAAAGGCGCTGATGGAACAGCGAACGACAACCGCTTAGCTGCGAGCCTGTGGCCAACGTCGAGGGTCTCGCGCTCGCCAGAGGCTCGCGGCTAAAGTTTAGCGCTCGCCACAGGCTCGCTGCTAACGGGCCGCGCGCTCAGCGTCCGTTAGTGGGTGAAATAACCGCGTGCGCCAAAGGCGGCAGCGATGCAGCCAGTAGCGGGCCATGGTGTTGAGGGTGCGGATGCCGTACACCGTGCTGCGTTTGAAGTTGATGCTGCTGGCTTCGTCGAAATAGCGGACGGGGACGGGAATATCGCCGAGCCGAAAGCCGAAATGGACTGCTTGGGCCAGAAATTGGGTATCGAAGACAAAGTCGTTCGAGTTGCGTTCAAACGGAATGGTTTCTAAAACCTTGCGCCGGTAGACGCGGAAGCCGCTGTGGAAGTCGCCGAGGTTCTGACCTAGGGCGATGTTCTCGAACGAGGTAAGCCACCGATTGCTAACGTATTTCCACCAGGGCATGCCGCATTTCAAGGCCTCCGCGCGCGAGCGCACCCGGCTGCCGAGAATGACATCGCAAATGCCGAGCTCGATCAGCCCGACGGCATGAGGGATGACGCGCGAATCATACTGGTAATCAGGATGGATCATTACGACGATGTCGGCGCCATGCTCGAGCGCATAGCGATAGCAGGTTTTCTGGTTGCCGCCGTAGCCTTGATTTTGCGAATGAACAATGACCGTCAGGCCCATTTCCCGAGCAACTTGCACGGTGCGATCGGTGCTGCCGTCATCGACCAGCAGCACCTCATCGACACAGCCGGAGGGAAAATCCGCCAGCGTGGCCGCCAGCGTGCGCTCGGCGTTGTAAGCGGGAAGCACGGCAATCACACGATGATTCCGCTTGGCCGGGGCATCAATATCACGTTCGAGAATTCGTTCCACGTGAAAAATTTCGTGGACCGGGTTCAACGGCGGTTCGGCAAGCAAAGTCGGCATCGGTTCACCTGTAGGCACGGCATGGAAGTACCACCCATTTAACCAAAGAGAGGATGTCCGGTGAACGCAATTATTCCCATTTATCCGAAATATTGTGGAAGCTGCGCAGTTTTTTCTGCCGAACAATCGGCAATGACGGGAACGCAGACGGGCGGGATTTATCCACAAAAGTTTCTTTGACAGGATGGACAGGAGTTACAGGATGTTTCCATCCATTCTTATCCTGTACATCCTGTCTAATCGTTTTGCAAGAAGCAGGTGGGAAGGCGAGACCTCGCCTGGCTTTGCCTGCAAAGCGGGGGAGGTCGTTAAAGACGAGCGATCCTCTTGCCGGAACCGGCCCGCACACAGAAGTTTCTTTGACAGGATGGACAGGAGTTACAGGATGTGTCCATCCATTATTATCCAGTACATCCCGTTAATCCTGTCGAATCGTTTTGCAAGAGGCAGGTGGGAAGGCGAGACCTCGCCTGGCTTTGCCTGCAAAGCGGGGAAGGGCGTTAAAGACGAGCGATCCTCTTGCCGGAACCGGCCCGCACACGGAAGTTTCTTTGACAGGATGGACAGGAGTTACAGGATGTGTCCATCCATTCTTATCCTGCACATCCTGTTAATCCTGTCTAATCGTTTTGCAAGAGGCAGGTAGGATGGGCGGGATCGGCCGGCGCATCCCGATGCTCAATCATTCCGCAGTGCAGACTTGACATGCTCAAAGCGGGTTTCTAGCATGATCGTTCCCTTAAATTTCCTTTGAAAGACGGAAGGCGAAGATTCCATGGCTGTCCCCAAACGAAGAACCTCCCCCTCGAAGCAAGGGCATCGGCGCAGCCATCACCATGCAACGCCGATCCAGATTCAGTACTGCAAGAACTGCAATGAGCCGGTGATGGGTCATCGCGTCTGTTCGAATTGCGGTTGGTTTCAGGGCCGAACCGTCGTAGTCATGGAAGAAGCCGAAGGGAAGTGACCCATGCGAATCGCTTTGGACGCGATGGGCGGCGACCAGGCCCCCGCTCCGATCGTGGCCGGGGCGATTCAGGCTGTGCAGGCTGCCGAAGATGTCTCGGTCGTGCTCGTCGGTGATCGCGAACGGGTCGAGCCACTTCTGACGGGCGACTACCCGCGCATGCGCGTCGAAATTTTCCATTGTTCGCAACAGATCGGCATGGAAGAATCGCCCGTCGATGGCCTCCGCAAGAAGCCGGATAATTCCATCAGCCGTTGTTGGCAGCTGTTAGCTGAGAAAAAGGTTGATGCCGTCGTGAGCGCTGGCAACACCGGCGCAGTCGTCGCCGGTGGGTTAAGGCTGCGCCGTTTTCTCAAGAACGTCAAACGCCCCGGCATCGCCACGCTGATGCCGACCGCTAAAGGCCCTTGCATTATTCTTGACGTCGGCGCCAACGTTCATCCGAAACCGAGCCACTTATTTCAATATGGCGTGATGGGCAGCATCTTCTCGAAGCACATTCTTCAAAGAGAAAACCCGACTATCGGCCTGATGAACGTTGGAGAAGAAGAAGGCAAAGGCCACGACCTCGCGCAGCAAACGCACGAATTGTTCGGCAGCAGTCCCTTAAAATCGCAGTTTATTGGCAACATCGAAGGCAGGGACATTCATCGCGGCGCCTGTGATGTCGTCGTCACAGATGGATTCGTCGGCAACGTGATCCTGAAGCTGTGCGAAGGCGTCTTCGAATTTATCATGAAGATCGTCGCCAAGGAAATCGTGCAGCCATTGCCGAACGATCGCGACGTCGCCTTCAGCGCCATGCACGCCTTGATTGGCCGTTACGATTACAGCAGTTTCGGCGGCGCCCCGCTGCTGGGCATCGACGGCATTTGCATCATTTGTCACGGCAGCTCGGGCGAGCGGGCCATTCGCAATGCGATCGGCATGGCCGCCCGCTACGCACGCGCCGGCTTGAACGATATCATCGTTCGCGAGCTCAGCACCTTACCCACGACCGAAGACGAATGATCTGTTTTCGTCCGCCAACGTTTTGAGGAAGGGCATGGCCAAGACCGCTTTTCTTTTTCCCGGGCAGGGAGCGCAATCGATTGGAATGGGCTCGGCACTCGCGGAGACCTCCCCCGACTCGAGGCGGCTTTACGACAAGGCGTCTGCCATTTTGGGCTACGACCTGCTTGAAGTCTGCAAGCTTGGACCGGCCGAGAAGTTGAACGCCACCGATGTCAGCCAGCCGGCGATTTTCGTCACCAGTCTTGCCGCCCTCGAATCGTTGAAAGCAACGGAACCCGATGCCGTGAACGAGTGCGTTGCGGCTGCCGGATTGAGTCTAGGCGAATATACGGCCTTGGTCTTCGCAGGCGCCATGAGTTTCGAGGACGGGTTGCGAGTGGTGCAATGTCGCGGCCGGGCCATGCAAGACGCCGCCGAGGCGTCTCCAAGCGGCATGGTGAGCATCCTGGGGCCCGACGTGGCAGGTGTCGAGCAGTTGGTCGCAGAGGCACGAACAGCCGGCAAACTGGAGTTGACCAATTTCCTCTGCCCTGGCAATACGGTCGTCTCCGGATCGCTGCCGGCCTGCGACTTGATCGAGAAGCTGGCGGAAGCGCGTGGGGGCGCCAAAACGACGCGCCTCAAAGTGGCCGGCGCCTTCCATACGGACATCATGCGTCCGGCCGACGACAAGGTGGCGGCGATATTGTCGACGATCGAAGTGAAGCCGCCTCGGATACCCGTCTGGTCGAACGTCGATGGCCTGCCGCATACGGATCCGAGTGAGATACGCGCTTTGCTCATTCGCCAAGTATTGCAGCCCGTTCTTTGGGAACAAACGATGCGGAATCTGCTGGCGGATGGCGTCGAACGGTTCTACGAAATCGGCCCGGGCGCGTACTCGCCGGGCTGCTAAAACGAATAAATCGCAAGATCGATTGCCGTAATTGCACCGCCTGATGAAAAGAAAAGCGCACGATTCAAAAGAGAAGCAGCGCGAAACTCTTTTCTTTTGGCTCTGGCCTCTATAGATTCTTTAACGTCATACCTCTCGGTGCATACCGCCGGGAATTGGATCATCAACCTCGGAATCATCCCTGCCCGCATCCGAGAATTTTGATGGGAAACGAACCTTCGGGCGATTAGTAGCCCATGTCCGGCGGTTGCAGGTGGAGCGCCAGCCGCTATCGGAGGGTCTTAGCGTGTCCGTCGAGCAAAAGGTTATTGAAATTGTCTGCGAACACCTTGCTGTCAACAAGGAGCAGGTGTCGCGCACCACGAATTTCATCGATGACATTGGGGCGGATTCGCTCGACATTGTCGAACTCATCATGGAGCTCGAAGAAGAATTCGATATCCAGATCCCCGATGATCAGGCCGAGAAAATCAAAACTGTCGGCGAGGCCATTGATTACATCGAGCGAGAACAGGGGAAGAGATGACCCGCCGAGTCGTGGTCACGGGTATGGGCACGATCAACCCCATCTCCCAGAGCGTCTCCGACTATTGGCGGGGATTGCTCGCGGGCACTAGTGGCATTGCGCCCATTCTCCAGTTCGACACCACCGCCTTCAAAGTTCATTTCGGCGGCGAGGTCAAGGGCTGGAAAGCGGAAGCGCATCTTCCATCCAAGCAGGCTCGGCATCTCGATCGCTTCGCTCAGTTCGCCATGGTGGCTGCGAAACACGCGATTGACGACAGCGGATTGGCCTTCGACAAGGAAGACCCTTTCCGTTGCGGCGTGATGATCGGCAGTGGCATCGGCGGCATGAACGAATTCGAAGATCAGCATAGCCGTTGCATGGAAGGCGGCCCAAGCCGCATCAATCCGTTTACCATCCCGAAGATGATCGCCAACTCCGCCTCGGGAACCATCTCGATCGAGTTCGGCCTCATGGGACCGAACACCGCAGTCTCCACCGCTTGTTCTTCGGCCGGCCATGCGATCAGCGATGCCTTCCACGCGATCAAATGGGATTTGGCGGACATCATGGTCTCCGGCGGCTCCGAAGCGGCCATTACCACGATGGGCCTGGGCGCGTTTATCGCATGCAAGGCGTTATCGTTGCGAAACGATGCTCCCCAGCAGGCCAGCCGTCCGTTCGACAAAGATCGCGATGGCTTCGTGCTAAGCGAAGGCGCCGGCATCGTCGTCCTTGAAGAGTACGAACGAGCCAAGAGACGCAATGCCACGATCTACGCTGAGGTTTTGGGCATCGGCAACACGGCGGACGCCTTCCACATAACTGCCCCGCATGAAGATGGCGCGGGCGCCTCCCGCTCGATGCAACAGGCATTGCGGTCAGCTCATCTAAACCCCGACGACATCCAATACATCAACGCCCACGGCACGAGCACGCCGCTCGGCGATGCCGCTGAGACGAAGGCCATCAAGAAGGTCTTCGGCTCACACGCTCCCAAGCTCGCGGTCAGCAGCACCAAGAGCATCATCGGCCACCTGCTCGGCGCCAGCGGCGGGGTTGAGCTCATTGCCTGCGCCTTGACGCTCAAGCATGGCGTCATCCATCCGACGATTAATTACAAAACGCCCGACCCGGAATGCGATCTCGATTACGTGCCCAACCATGCGAGAGAGTGCCGGGTGCGCCGACGCTTTCCAACAGCTTCGGCTTCGGCGGCCACAATTCGAGCATCGTCCTCGGCGCGATTTGAAGTGAATCCGATTTAAGGCTCGCACGTCAGCAGAAGGCAGTCCTAACTTAGGGGACGCTTCTTCGAAAGATCAACCGATTGAGACTTCTTTTGCCGTTCCTCTGGCCGTTCACCTTTCCGACGGCGTCATTGCCTGGCCTTGGCTCAGGCTGGGGTTCGTAGGCGCAGCATTATTGTTAACGTGGTCCTGTCGCCGGATCGAAGATGTTGAGATACCGCGTATCGCCCTGTTGACGGCGGCTTTTTTCGTTGCCTCGCTCATCCATGTCCGGGCGGGGCCAACTAGCGTTCACTTACTTCTGACCGGGCTGCTGGGTCTTATTCTCGGTCGCCGTGCCGTCCCGGCCATTGCGGTCGGGCTGCTGTTGCAGTGCCTTCTTCTGAATCATGGCGGCATCTCCGCCCTTGGTCTCAACATTTGCATTATCGCCGTGCCGGCTCTGCTGACGCGACCGCTGTATCAAGCAGTCCTTTGGGCCTCAGGCCGTCCTTCGTTTCGCTTTCGCGATGGCTTATTAGCGCTGATGTGCATTTTCACGCCAATTCTGGCGATCGCCTTTGCGACTTTGTCATTTGCATTGCTGCTGGCAAAAAGACGTATGCCCGAACGAGGTCTTTTTCAACTTGGTTTTTTGATCGGTTCCCTGGGCGTCATGACGACGGTCCTGCTCAACAGCGCCGTTCTTGTGCTGGCGGGAAATGAAGACTGGCGGATCATTGCGGCCGTGGTCGTGCTCGGGCATATTCCGGTCGCGGTCATCGAAGGGCTCATCGCCGGCAGCATCGTCACTTTCTTGAACAGAGTGAAGCCGGAGATGCTGCCGCAATGCGATTAATCGATTGGCCAACGGATTCCGGTAAACGAAGATCTCGCCCTTCCCACCCTCCCCCTCTGACTATTACCCACAATTTTTTAGGGAGGGTCTTCACTTCTTTCAGCTGCGGCGCTACTATTCATTGACCACACGGAAGTTCAGTAGTGTTTGGAGTAACACCATGGCTGCCACAGCTCCTATTTGCGCTGACGCTAAAGTTTGGGCTTCGCAAGTCGCCGGGTTCGCTGAGATGCCCGACGGACGCTTGAATACCCGGTATGCTCAGACTCTGGCGACCTTGGCGGCGCAGCCCCTCGATAGTTTTCCGCAAGCGTGCGGCTCTGCCGCTGAAGCCAAGGCAACTTATCGTTTCTTTAGCAACGAACGACTGCCGATCGAACTCTTTTTGCAGCCGTTGGTCAAAGCCACGGCCAATGCCTGTCGCGGCCAAGCTGTTGTTTTGGTGGTTCAAGATTCTACCTCACTTAACTACACACACCTCAAGTTTACGACAGGGCTTGGCTTGCTCAATGATTCCCCGCTCGCTCGCGGTCTGCATTTGCATTCGACCCTGGCTCTTCGCCTGGACGGCGTGCCTTTGGGCCTGTTCGACCAATACTATTGGAGTCGGTCTGTCGATCCAACTCCTCCCGATCCCAGTCGGCCCATTGAGGAAAAGGAGAGCCATAAATGGCTGCGCGGCATCGAAGAGTCTGAAGCCGCGATAGCCCATTTGGCCGAGAACGAACAACCTCGCTTGATCCACATCATGGATCGTGAAGGGGACATCCACGAAGTTCTACAACGCATCACAGATTCTCCGCATGGCGCCGTCATCCGCGCCGCTCAAAATCGTTCGGTTGACGGACCGATCGACAAATCGATGGAAGCCGTCCGTGCCGCTCCGGTTCGCGGCGGTTGCATCGTCGAGGTTCCTCCTAAACAGGGCCAATCCAAACGCAGAGCAAAGTGCGAGTTGCGCTCGGTTACACTTACGATCACACCCAATCTCAAAAAACATCCGCACCGAAAGCCCGTCGTCTGGAGTTTGATCGAAGTCCGCGAGATCAAGGCGCCGCCTGGCGTCGAACCGTTGAACTGGCTGTTGTGGACGACCGAACCCGCTAGCACCTGTGCCGAGATCGTCGAGGTTCTGAGGATCTACAAAATCCGTTGGCACATCGAGTGTTTTCATTTGACCCTCAAGAGCGGTTGCCAGGCGGAAAAACTCGAACTGGAAACCGCCGAGCGCCTGACTAAAGCACTGATGCTCTATTCGATGATCGCCGTCCGCATCGTTGCTCTGCGTGATCTGGCTCGCCAAGAACCGAACGCGCCTTGCACCATCATCCTGAGCGACTACGCCTGGAAATCGCTTTTCGCCAAGTTTGAGAAGAAACCTCTCACCGCCGACACGCCCGTGCCGACTGTGCGGCAAGCCATTTTGTGGATCGGCCGGCTCGGCGGACATCTCAATCGCAAGTCCGACGGCATGCCCGGCGTGCGCACCCTTTGGCGTGGCTGGCGCGATCTAACCATTCTCGTCGCAGGCTACAGCCTCGGCCGCAGCCAATGCTGATTTTTCAACTGCACCCCCTTGTTCGTTATTTCAATTCTTCAATGCGTCTCGCCGAGACGCCTGCCGGCATTTGTACATCCATCTCTCAATTCGAAACTCAAATCACATTCTGAAACGGTTCACTTGAGATTCTTGGAACCAACAAAGCACTTCTCTACAAAGTCAATGTGCTCTCGCAAGAAATTGCAGTCACCCCACCGCTCACCCCTACACTTGTGGGCAATAGTCAGGCAAAGCCAGGGGGAGGGTAAAGCCGTTCCGCACTCGACCAATCAACCGGTGTTCTTTAATCCCGAGGCGATGCCGTTGATACTTTCGAGAACGCCCGTGAGCAATTCCTCCGACGCCCCATCGCCTTCACGGAAGCGACGCAGCAAAACGATCTGGATGAAGCTCAACGGATCGACGTAGGGATTGCGCCGTTGAATCGAGCCGCGCAAGACGGGCACATCCTCCAGCAATTGCTTTTGCCCGGTAATCTCACAGATCACGCCACAGGCCAAATGATATTCTTCCTGAATGCGACCGAAGATGCGTGTCGCGATGGTCTGATCCTTGACCAAGTCCGCATAGAGCCGGGCAATGGTGAGGTCGGCCTTCGCCAGAATCATCTGGGTGTTGTCGATCAACGTCCGCCAGAAATGCCACTCTTTGTACATACGCTGGAAAGTCTCTAATTCGTTGGGATGCTCATCCAGGAACTCTCGCACCGCGCTGCCGAACCCATACCAGCCGGGCAATGTGTGTCTCGACTGCATCCAACTGAACACCCAGGGAATGGCCCGAAGGTTTTCGACATTCCGCGATGTGGTGCGCCGCGTAGGCCGCGATGCAATTTTTAGCTTCGCGATTTCTTCAATAGGCGTTGCCTGTTCGAAATAGGTCAAAAACTCCGGCGTGTCGTAAACCAATGTCCGGTAGTGCTTGCAAGCGCGCTCCGCAAGCCGGTCGAGCGTCCACTCCCAGGTGACATCGATCTTTTCTTCTTCGGGCGTCAAGCTCGAACGCAGTACGGCATTGATCACTTGATCGAGATGGCGCTCGGCAATAGCCGGCTGGCCATAACGGTCGGCGATCATTTCACCTTGTTCAGTAATTCTTAAGCGACCATTAACACTGCCGCGCGGCTGGGCAAGAATTGCCCGATTTGCAGGCCCTCCGCCACGACCGACAGCGCCGCCGCGACCGTGGAAAATCGGAATGCGAATGCCAGTTCGTGCGCCCATCTCGGCCAGCAGATGTTGTGCTCGGTAGAGAGCCCAAGCCGATTGAACAAAGCCGCTCTCCTTGCTGCTGTCGGAGTAGCCGATCATCACTTCTTGCAAGTCGCCGCGAAGCTGCAATTGTTTGCGGTAGACAGGCTGATGAACGAGGCATTGAACGATCGGCACCACCGTCCGCAGCGAGTCGAACGTTTCAAACAACGGCACGATATTGAGCCGACTGATGCCTTGATCGGGCTGGAATAAGCGTGCTTCCCGTGCCAGGATGAGCACTTCGAGAAGGTTAGCCGCATCGTTGCAACCGCTGATGATGTATGTCTCGATCGCTTCGGGGCACTGCTGCTCCAGAATCGCTGCGATGGCCCGGAAGGTCAGAATCACCTCGCGCGTCTGTTCGGAGAAGGGCAAATGAGCCGGGATTAGCGGGCGATTATGTTTCAACTCTCCGGCCAGACATTCGAAGCGATCGTTTGCGCTCAGCTTGGTGTACCGAGGCTGGACGCCGGCCCAGGCGAGGATCTCATCCACCGCCTGCATGTGGACGTTCGCATGCTGGCGGATATCGAGTTTCAGCAGGTGCAGGCCGAAGACATCCACCTCCCGGATCAGCGCCTGCACCGGCGCCAAAGCGGAATGCGCCTGGTTGCGTTCGAGTTCGTCGGCCAGTAATTTCAGATCGCGCAGGAGGACATCTTTGCGGAAGTAAATGTCTTCCGGCGCTTTGAAAGCATCGTCGGCCCAGTGCGGCTGATGCTCGGCAATGAAGTCGAGCGTGTGTCGCAGCCGTGCGGCGATAAAGCTGCACTTGGCGCGGTAAGGTTCACGGCGAATTTGCGAGCCAACTTCGGGGAATAGGCCGAGATCGTCTTCCAGCGAACGCTCGAATTCCTTGCTGCATTTGACAAAGTGGAAGGAATGGCTGAGCCGTTTGCCCACCGCTTCGAGTTGTAAGATATAGTGCTTGACGATCGTCTCTTGATGAAGGCGAACGGCATCGATGGTGACATGATGGGTCACGTTCGGGTTGCCATCGCGGTCGCCGCCGATCCAGGTTCCGAAATTAAGCAGAGCCGGCAGTTTCCACGAATGTTCCGGATAGACTGTTTTGAAGGCATGTTCCAGCTGGCCATAGAGCTTGGGAACCATCTCAAACAGGCTATTCTCGACGACTTCCAAGCCATGCCGAACTTCATCGAGCACGGTCGGCCTGACGACGCGAACCGTATCAGTAAGCCAGAACGTTTCGATTTGTTCGGCAATGACCGCACGAGACGCTTCTTGTTCGCGCGGCAGCAGGGAATCGTATTCGAGCCGATCCATCTCTCGTGAAATCGCCGAGAGTTTTTCCAGCACCGTTAAACGCCGGGCTTCGCTCGGGTGAGCGGTGAAAACCGGGACGATCAACGCTCGCTGCAATAGCTCATCGATCTTTTCTGCGGTTACGCCTTGGTCGCGCAGCTCGCGCAGGGCAAGTTCGGAACTTTCCGCCAATGGTTTAGGCGCTAGGCGAATGATGCGCTGGCGTAATGCCCGAACTCGTGCATGTTGCTCCGCTAAATTGAGCAGATCAAAATAGACGCTAAACGCTCGAATGAGGATACGTAACGTCGGCACGTCGAGTTTTTCAAGCCGTTCGCGCAACAACCGCGCCTGCTCAACTGAAGGGTGCAGCCGTAGGTTTTTGGCGGTGACGCGGATCTCTTCGACAAGGGTCATTGCCTCATCGCCCGCCAGACGGCGAATCGAGGCCGCCAGCAGTTCATCCAACATGCGGACGTCGGCATCCAGATCGCGCCGAGCATCGCTTTCGCTCGGCAACGGCGACGACGAAGTTCCATTGGGCTCCGGACCAATTTCCGGCGGGATTGCGGTGGTCAATCTCATAGGTGCAAATCACGAAGTTGGAGGAAAGCCATCGAGTCGCGCCCCACAGAAAGCATCTTTTATGCCAATGGGGTTGGCTTGCTTTACACAGAGGCCGCGGGCGCACCCTGGCGCAACTGGCCTTTTCGGCAAGCGTGGCGATATAGTAAACTCCTGCAACCATCAACAATGGTTGAAGCCCGTTAGAAAAGACATGGAAGTCTCTCATGCACTGGCTGCTTATCGGCTACATGTTCTTGTTCATCCATCGGCCTTTCGAGCTATGGCCGATCTTGGGCGAGATCCATCTCGAACGGCTATATCTTGGCGTTGTCTCTATCGTTTGGCTGCTGCATCCGAAGCAATGGTTGCCGAACGCCCAGCACTTTGCTTACGCTGCCTTCGCGTTTGCCGTCCTCGTTTGTTGGGCGATGTCGCCTTTCATGGATAAAGGCGCTCAAGTGGTCGAAGACTGGTTCAAGATTGTTTTCTTCTACCTGCTCTTTGTAACAGTCGTAAACGATCCTGAAAAGCTGCGGCAGGTAGCGCTCGGCTTCGTTGTCATCATGGGCGTCTATATGACGCACTCCTTCAAGGAGTTTCTCGGCGGGCACATGGTCTACCGCATGGGCATTTCGCGCATGATCGGCATCGACACATCACAAGGCGATCCCAACTCGTTCGGCGCCAGCATCGTTTTCGCGTTGCCTTTTGCTACGCTGTTCTGGAATACTTCGCGTTCGAAGTTCATTCACTTTTGCGTCATTATGTATTTGTGTCTATCGGTTGGCTGCATCCTGTTGACCGGCTCGCGATCATCGTTGCTTGGGCTAGTACTGTGGACGGGCATTATCATTTTGCGAAGCCGGCATCGCTGGCTCGGGATGGCGCTGGTGGTTGTCGGCGCGCCGATTGTCTTTTTGGCCTTGCCGCCGGAATTGCAGATCCGTTTCGAAACCATCGTAAACCCCGACGTGGGACCCGCCAATGCCAAGGTATCCGGCGAAGGCCGTCTCGATGGCTTGGTTACAGGCGCCAACTTTGGATGGACAACCCGGCCACCGGCTGCGGCCCCGGCGCCTGGAGGCCGACTACTCACAGCAGTATTGAAGCTCACAACCTTTATGGCCAAGTGATGGGCGAGACAGGGTCAATGGGCGTCTTCAGCTTTCTCGCTATTCTCATTTGCTATGCTCTGAATCTCTACTGGATGAAGCAGCAAAGCCGGGCAAACCCGCAGAACAAAGATGATTTCGTTTATCACCTGGCGGGCGCCGTTGGGATGGGAATTTTCTTGATGCTTTTCGAAGGAAACTTCGGGCATAATCTCTACCGCCACAACTGGCTCTGGTACGGCGGCTTCCTCATTATTGCCCGCTCGTGCGTGGAACGGCAGGCGGTCCCCGTCACGCGGCTCTATTCGGCCCGTGTAGCATTGCGAAGGCCGCTTTATGCGTGATGGTGTGGTTTGCCTGTCGAACGAAGCGACCGATCCAGGCGTAGGACTGCAGGATTTTAGGCGAAAAGCAGAAGCGACTTTGCAGTGAGTCGCCAGCTGGCTTGAGGTATTTGAGCGTGCGGACTGATCGATATAATGGATTGATGACGGCGATGGTTATAAGAAATCTGTTATGTCCCTGCTAAGGCAGACGATTAATGGGTAAGTCTGCAATTGCAGCAATGAATCTGTACATCGTTTCATACGGTCATATAAAACTAGAAGGATCTGCAAATGAAGTTAGTCACCTGCGAGGTTTCCAAGGGAGCACGAGACGGTTTCAAAACTGTCGGTGTGCAGAGTGTTGAGGGATTCATCGAATACTTCAGCATTGAAGAGCGATTTCTATTCAACGAGAACGGCGAATACCTGTTGCCCGCTCGCGTAATCAGCACCGATTCTCGATATAAGACATCGCTCATTCAGCTGCCGGTTGAAGCTGATTCTGGAGCTAACCGAGTGTGGATTAGTGGCAATCTGATTCAAGAAAAAGACAAGGTCATCGCGTGATACTTTGCGATCGAGAGATCGAAGCCGCTTTAGCACAAGGACGGATGATAATCGATCCGGCGCCCAAGTTAGCCTTCATGGACTCGACTACCGTTGACCTGCGTCTTGACGGTACTCTAGATCGCTGGGAATTTCCGCCAGTCAAATCCGGCTTAGGCCAGGGCCCACATCGCTTCTGCCCTAGCTCGCCCGGGTTCAGATTCACGGACATTGAAAGAGAATTCACAAAACCCACTCCGATACCTATTGAAGGCTACGAGCTCTTTCCATCCTATCAATCAACTATTGAAACCGGCCCTCGGCATTTTATTTTGGGTTGGACAATTGAGAAAATTTATCTTCCTCATACTTCCCGATTGTGTGCTCGTGTTGAAGGAAAGAGCAGCCTAGGACGCATGGGACTTGGCGTTCATGTCACTGCTCCAACCATTCATGCCGGTTTTGGGCACAATGAAAGCGATCCAGAAAATCACGGCCGTCCCCTTCGCCTAGAAATTTAGAATGTCGGACCGTTACCCATTATGCTCACCGCAGGCATCCGCATTTGCCAACTCATAATTGAAGAGGTTCGCGAGGTGCCTAAAGCCGGGTATATGGGCGATTTTAACAGCCAAGGACCCACACCAAGCTCTGTTTAGCTCACAACAAAATTACTGATTGCGCAGGAATGTCCAGACGTCCGAGATTCCATGCGTTGTTGAGCTATGCCGAAGCCAGGTATGTGGAGTTCCTAGCATTATCGCTGGCATTGGCTGCTCAGATTTTTTCCAATTATCCCGATTGCCATAAGATAGCCAAGCCCTGGTCGCAGGTATCGGCCGGGCAAACATTTCTGACTCGTTTGACTTATCCCTCCGGAGGCTGGCCATGTCCAACAGCGCTGATGTTCGAGCTCCTCTGGGGATGCCGCCCGGGAGTGTACGCGGCATTCTATCTTTGCTTATCGTGATTCAGTTCTGGCTGTTGCTACTGTTGCCGGATCACGAGGCGAGAACGCTGCCAATCCCGATCAACCTTTACCTGTTGATGAGCCTCGTCTGCCTTTTTCTGGTATCGCACGGCAAGACAATCGCCGCGGCGTCCGATCCGAATCCGTCTCCACTTTGGCTGCCCGGGGGCACCCTTCGCGTTATCATCCTCGGGGGCACCATTGCGTTGGTGGTCTATATGCACGGCAATCATCCGGGACGCCTCGCCGAACGGCTGCGGCCGGCGGACAGCCAGTTCGATCTTTGGCCCACCCTGGTCGGCGCGTACGTGGGCGGCTTTATGCTCGGCTATTTCTTCCATCTGCTGCCGTTTCGCAATAACTGGTTCTTCCAGGCTTTTCTGGCCTGGGTGTCAATGATCTCGATGACCTTGCTTTTTGCCGAAATCATTATCCAAGGGTTTGTGCAGCCGAGCTTGAAAGAGACATTCGATCTGCGCGTCTGGGAGGCCATCGTCACGAGCGTGACAGCCTGCTATTTCGGAGCTCGGTCGTGACACGGAAGCTTGCCCTTCCCACCCTCCCCCTTGGCTTTGCGGGGGGCGGGTAAAACGGGCTGCGCGCTCCTTTCAACAATTCGCCAGAATCGGATGGCGAAGCCGAAGGCTAACTCCGATTCATTTTCGGTTGACGCTATTGCACTCGAAGTTCCATAATAAGATTTGATCCCAGACATCTTCGATCGCGTCTGGGCGGATTGAGCGGAATAGTCTGCCGCTTGATCCGTCGGTCATTAAGCGATCGTTTTCGATAAAGGTCCGTCCCTTCTCTCGAACAGATTTACAACAGAACAGAAGCTGCGGTAATTCAACGCAGCATTCATTGATAGGAACTCTCCGCGAATGGTGATGTTTGTTCTCGCGGCCGGGATGCACTTATTTAACATGGCGGCGTCCGCCCACGTCAGGAAGGCGGCCGCTTTCCCGTCGAAGCTTCTGAACGATGTAGCATTTTGCCTGGTAGAGAATGCGCGCATCGAACAACGCGAGCCGGCCACCTCGTTACATCCCATTTCAGCGGTGTCCGCAAATAGGTTCTGGCTCATCGAGAAAGAAGACGGGTCGAAGGAGCGGCCCTATGCCCATTGCAATTGAAACGGCGGAAGGCGCCGCCTTCCTCATATCCGCCCTACTGGCAGGCCTGATTGCTGGCTTTGTCGTTGGCCGAGCAACGGTTCGGTCCCGCTTGCGCGTCGATGAGGCGCGCGTTCGCGATCTGGAAGCGCAAGCGGCTGCCCGCGCCGCGGCTATTGTCGATCAAGCGGGCAAAGATGCCGAACGAACCGCGAAGGATGCCGAGCTGCGCGCAAAGGATGACATTTTCCATAAGCGCGAAGAGTTCAATCGCGA
The DNA here is from genome assembly GCA_963718635.1 of uncultured Planctomycetota bacterium. GTDB lineage: Bacteria > Planctomycetota > Planctomycetia > Gemmatales > Gemmataceae > JAIOQJ01. Next base: position 3,800,400 of record OY970367.1, read on the forward strand.
GATGGAGGTCGCACGCACGGAGCTCCACGAAGCCGAGCGGCGACTCGACAAGCGCGAAGACGCCATTGAACAAAAGCAGCAGTCGCAGATCAAAAAAGAGCGCGTTCTGGAACAAGGGCAGAAGAAGTTAGCGGAACGGAAAGATCTGCTCGAGAAAAAGCAACGCGAAGTCGATGCCAGCGCCAAGGAACACGAAGATCGCCTGCGCGAACTATCGGGAATGACCCGCGATCAAGCCGAGAAGGTCTTATTGGAAAGGGTCGAACGCGACCTGACGGCGGAAATCGTTGCCCGCTTGCTGAAGCACGAGGAACGCTATAAGGCGGAAGGCGAACAAAAAGCCCGCGAGATTTTGGCGACATGCATCCAGCGGTACGCTTCGCAGCATACAGCGGATACGACGGTGAGCACGGTCGATATCCCCAGCGACGACATGAAGGGGCGTATCATCGGCCGTGAAGGGCGAAATATCCGGACCTTCGAAAAGGCAACCGGCGTTGACGTAATCGTTGACGACACGCCCGGCGTGGTCATCGTCAGTGCGTTCGACAATGTCCGGCGTGAGACGGCTCGGCTCGCCCTTACGAAATTGATTCAAGACGGCCGCATCCATCCAACACGAATTGAGGAAGTCGTTGCCGAAACCCAGAAGGAAATTGAAAAGCACCTGCTGGAAGTGGGACGTGCGGCGGTGGAAGAGGCCGATGTCGGCGCGCCGGTCCATGAAAAAATTGTACATCTGCTCGGACGACTCAAGTTCCGCACCAGCTACAGCCAGAACGTTCTGCAACATAGCCTGGAAGTCGCGCACCTTTGCGGCATGATGGCGGCGGAGATCGGGCTAAACGCGCAACTCGCGCAACGTTGCGCGTTGCTCCACGACGTCGGAAAGGCAGCCGACCATGAGATGGAGGGCGGGCATCCAAAGATCGGTGCGGAACTGGCCAAGCGCTACGGCGAAACGAGCAAGGAAGTGTTGCATGCCATTGCGGGCCATCACGATGATGTCACCATCGATCATATCTATACCGTGTTGGTAGCGGCGGCGGATGCCATCAGCGCTTCCCGACCAGGCGCCCGCCGTGAGACGCTCGAGAAATATGTCAAGAGACTGATCGATCTCGAAGCAGTTGCCTGCGGCTTCCCGGGCATCGAGCATGCGTACGCGATCCAAGCTGGTCGTGAACTCCGCGTGATTGCGAATTCGCATCAAACAACGGATGTTGAAGCGGTCAAAATCTGCCACGACATCGCGCGTGCGATCGAGCAACAGCTCGATTACCCGGGCGAAATCAAGGTAACGGTGGTTCGGGAAACTCGTTCGGTGGAATTTGCCAAGTAATCGCCCATTAGCCGCGAGTCTCTGCCGAGCGCTCCGCAGAGCGTCGCGGCTAACCAGCGCTCCGCAGAGCGTCGCGGCTAACCAGCGCTCCGCAGAGCGTCGCGGATAACCAGCGCTCCGCAGAGCGTCGCGGCTAATAAGCTTGGTATTATTCAGGCCGCGGCCGCATGTGGTGATTCAATGGGCAGGCGGACCACAAATTCGCTGCCTCGGTCGGTGCCGGCACTGAACGCTTCAACGGTTCCGCCGTGCAATTCTACAAGCGCCCGCACCAGAGAAAGCCCAATGCCCAACCCGCCTTGCGCATCGATCGCGCGAGCGATCAACTTGCGAAAACATTTCAAAAATTCGGGGAAGCAGTTCGCTAGGGATGCCGATGCCCGAATCGCGGACTTTGATTACGAGGGAGCGTTCATCGACTTCGGCTGCGACAGCGATTTTGCCGCCTGGCTCCGTATATTTCGCTGCGTTGTTGAGCAGATTCATCAACACTTGAGTGATGCGAGTTGAATCACCTTGAAAAATGACTTGCTGGCTAGGCAGCGAGACGTTTAGTTCATGATTCGAGGCATCAATAAGAGGACGACTTCCCTCGATAGCCCCGGCAATCAACGGCTCGAGCGAGATGCTTTCCATTCGCAGTTGAATCTTGCCGCGGGTAATGCGCGAGATGTCCAAAAGGTCATCGATCAGTCGGACCATATGGCTGACTTGACGTTCCATCATTGCGCGGCCACGTTCAATTGTTGAAGGCTTATCGACACCAAGCCTCATGATTTCCAAAGCATTTCGGATGGGAGCTAAAGGGTTGCGAAGCTCGTGTGCCAAAGTCGCTAGAAATTCGTCCTTTCGACGGTCGACCTCGCGCAGAGCTTCTTCGCGCGCTGTCGCTCACGAATTTCGCGCTCGAGAACTAAATTTGTTTTTGCTAACTGCGCGGTACGCTCGCTTACTCGACGCTCCAGGTCTTCTTCACTTTGCTTGTTTTGAATGGCATACCGGATTGCCCGTTCGAGAAGGGTTGAATCGAGCCGGCCTTTTTCGAGGTAGTCGGCCGCACCGGCTTTCATGGCCGCGTAATCGATTTCGCGTTGCCCCTGACCCGTGAGCAAGATCATGGGAATGGCTGAAGCATGCTGTTGGGCCTCACGAATGAGATCCAAACCAGTGCGAGCGCCCAGCCTATAATCTACAAGGACGACTTCATATGCACCGCTACTGATTTTTTCCAAGGCCGATTCTGTGTCTGCCTGCCATTCGACTTCGTAATCGGTTGAACTGATCTCTTCCAAAAGGTCGCGCGTAAGGAAAAAGTCGTCTTCGTCGTCGTCGATTAGCAGGACGCGAACAACGCGCTTAGAAATCGGAGACGCCGTTTCGGCCATTTGGCAACTCCACAATTTCGAGCCAATACTTCCCCAGCACTTGGATCACCTCAAGCAGCGAGGCAAAGGTGACGGGCTTGGTGATGTATGAGGCGACCGACAGATCATAACCTCGTAAGATATCTTCTTCGGCTTTCGACGTGGTCAGAATCACCACTCGTAAAGTGCCGCAGCTGCGCATCAGCCTTAATCTCGCGTAATGCTTCCCAGCCATCTTTTCGCGGCATATTCAGATCGAGCAATAACAGGCCCGGGCGGGGAGACGACTCAGGGTCCGCGAACTTGCCGCGATGGTAGAGGTAGTCCATCAACTCTACTCCGTCTTCAACGAAACGGAGGTCGTTCCCAAGTCGGCTTTCGTCGAATGCTTCCTTTGTCATCTGCCTGTCGTCGGCGTCATCGTCAGCCATCAGAATTGTGATCGGCCGGGGATTCTTACCCATAAATCAATCGCCTTATCTTGAACAATCATCAATAGCCTCTGGCAATTTATGACTTCGCGCGTGTGGTTCCAGTAAATCTACCTCGTGCCGCCCCAAGGGGGCTGATTAGGCGGCCATCGCGATAAGTCGATCGAGAACCTCCATGTGCAACTGAGATTTAGGCAAGAGGAAACCGGCGATCAGATCGCGGCATTCTTCATCGACAGTATCTTCAGCAAGCACATCCTCAAAAGCGTCTCGGCCATGCTCTTCACCACGTCGCAATGCCGCAAGGGTGCTGCGCCGACCGATCAAGCGCGCGGTTCCTGTGACCGCGGCGGCGAAGTAACCCCACGGTCCCGACGAAACTGCTGGCCAGCCATCCTGGTCGATGATATGTTGCCTTAGTAATTCGGCCGCCTGCCGATGCTGGTCACATAAGTGTCGTAAAGTGCCTTTCTGTGGCAATCCGTCGAACATTGTCAAAGCAAATTCGTAACTTTCAATTGCTGACAATTCTCCGCGCAATAGCGCGTTCAGCGGCTCAACGCTAGTTTCCATCAACAGTGCCATATTGTCTCCATGACGCGAACTGACATCCGCATTTGTATTTGCTGTCGGCTTGGGTCGGTAGATATACGCAAATTCAATGCCGTGCTTTTGCCACGAGAATGCCAAGGAAATGCCGTACAAGATTGCGCAGTCCGCTGCGCTATGCTAAGAATAGGAACGCTTGTTTGAAGTGATGCAGCATGCGGACGGCATCATTGTTGCCCACTGGCGCAATTCGAAACACAGGGCCGTGGGAGTTATTAATGCGATTTGATACTTGGACCGTGACGCTCAATCAAGCGCACTCGACTTACGTGATTCTTTCATCGCTCGCTGCTTTGTTTGTTTTCGTAGGTATTTTGCTGGTCATTGGCTGGTTGCAGAGGCTGATCGGATTTATCGGCGCGTGCATTGCTGGGGGCATCGCGCGGGGTTTTCGAGTCTGGGAGCGAACCCTCTCCTGGGCTCGGTGGCCGACGTACTTCTTGCTCGTCGTTCTGTTGCTTACGCTGGGCATCCGGGCCGTTCAGTTCGGTTACGACTGGGCGGGTCTTCTTATCTCACTGACACTGCTGACGGCTGGGGCATCGGCATGTCTGGCGTTTATGTTTATCTCCATCGAACGGGACCAAGTAGTGCGGGGTCATAAGGCCGTTCATGATCCGGGTAAAGGCCAGGAACTCGCACGACACGTAGCGAAATATGGTGATCGGCTCGGGCCCGTGATGCTTGCCATCTCCGCGCCTGCTACGGTGGCCGCCTTCGCCCTATTGAATCAATCCCTTTACGAGACGTTTGGCGCTTCATGGTACTCGATACTCGATCCGGACGGGCGTCCCAAATATCTCGATTTTCTTGCCTATTCACTAATAAATTTATTACGGGTGGTCGATGTGCTGGAGCTGTTTCGTTCATCCGCGTTTCTAAACTTCAGTTTTGTCCGGCAGGCGGCTTGGCCTGCTGCCGGTCTGCTCGTTGCCTTCAAATCGTTTTTTACCTTAGTATTGCTGCAGCAGATCATGGCTGCTTTGCGCGAACAGCGATTGATGTGGCAGATGGTCGAAGATTTCTGGAGTCCACATCCTCCGATTCACGAGCGTGCGCGCCGGGCGCTGAACCAATTTGGCCCACTCGCTATTGCACCGGTGATGAAGTCGCTGGGCGCTGCCAAATCACTCACGCGAGAGCAACGTGAAGAGCTGCCCCAAGTGATGGCTGAGATTGGTCCGCTCGGCATCGTGCCGCTGCTCTATTACGTCTTCGATAAGCGTGAGACCGTGCGCGGAGTCGCGGCTGTAGCCCTTGGCCAATTGCGTGCGGCTAACGCGATCCCCGCTCTGGCCGAGCTCTGTAACGACGATAACGACGCGGTGCGTGCTTGCGCGGTTGAAGCCCTCGGGCTGATCGGCGAAACCCACACGACGGCAGGCGGAAATGGCGCGATCGTCGCGAAACTTAAACGACGTCGATTAATAGCGGCGTTGAATAAGAGCGGACGGCTTACGATGCGCGCGATGCGGCATTTGCGTCAGAAATGCAGTCGAGCAATGGGGAGGCCCCAGCGCTTTCATCCAGGCTTAGTAACCGATCTTGCCGATTGCTGTATTCAGGCAGTTCGCAAAGGGCTTCGTGATGAATCAGCGTCCGTGCGCGGCCAGGCGCTAATTGCCTTGAGTCGGATCGGGCCGGCTGCGTTCTCCGCCAACGACGAGCTGATCGCGCTTCTTGACAATGGATCCGACCAAGAACGGTCGCTTGCGAGCACTGCTTTGAGCAGGACGGGAGCGCCGGCCGCAATTGCAGTCCCGGCCTTGGTCAAAGCCAGTGGCGATGCTAATCCGGTGGTCCGAACGGCTGCCGTTCTGGCTGTTGGACTTTATCAAGAGCAGGCGAAAGATGCTGTTCCTTCTCTAATTGCACTCTTGGACGACCCCGATGAGCGTGTCCGCGATGCGGCGTCGGGCGCCATTCAGCAGATCGGCGTTTTGAGCGAAGAGGCTACGCAGGCTTTTGAGGAAAATCTGGCGCATCCAGATAACCTTCGCCGGGCTCAAGCCGCGGAGACACTCGGCGGTATGGGTGAAGCCGCCGAGTCGGCCGCTCCCGCGTTAGTTGATTCGCTCAAGGATGACAACGATCTGGTTCGCGGCAAAGCAGCCGAAGCGCTCGGCCGAATCGGCGAGGGCGCTGCCGAGATTGCCGTCGTCCCTCTGCGCGAATCGATGCACGATGAAGACAACGTGGTTAAAGCGAAGGCCGCCGAGGCACTCGGGCAAATGGGCGAACAGGCACTCTCGGCAATTCCCGAATTGCTTGAAGCTTTGAGCAATAGTAATGCAGAAGTGCGCAGTCGTGCTGCCGAAGCGTTGGGACATCTGCAGGCTGTCGAAGCACAGCCCCAGCTCGCTCTTGCATGCCAGGATGATGACACCACGGTGCGAGTTTTCGCCGCCCGCGCGTTAGGCGAGATCGGCGGGCGAGATACGGAAACGATGGAGGTCTTCATGAGCCTTCTCCGCGATCCGGCGCCCCAAGTTTGCGCGGAGGCGGCGGAGGCCTTGGTCCGCCATGCTGAAACGCTGGATGAGAAACGTTTGGCTGCCGTCGCTGCCTTGTTGGAGGATGAAAATGACGAAGTCGTCGTTCGGGTCTTGAACGTTATTCCTCGCGTCGGGCCGGGCGCGTTTGCATTGCTGCGAGCCGGGCTGCAATTGAAGCTAGCGGAAGAGATGAACGGCGCGGTGTCGGCCGCTGCTGCGAATGCACTGGGTCGATTCGGGGCCGCAGCCAAGGATGTTGGACCAGAGTTGGCCCGTGCCGCATTGACGGGTAACGTTCATGCACGCCAAACCGCTTTACGCGCGCTCACCATGATATTGCCGCCGGATGCAGCTAAATTTCTCGCGACTGGTCTGCACGATGCCGAGGTTGTCGTTCGTCGCCAAGCCTCTGCGGGGCTAAGCAAAATCGTTTCGCCACCGCTGGAAATTGTTCCCGACCTGCTTGACGCGTTGAACGATCCTGACCCTCGCGTTCGGGCGAACGTGTTGACAACTCTTGCGCGGGTGGACCCTTTTCCGACTCAAGCTGAAGATGTCATCGTCAGTCAGGCGAGCTCTCCATCAGTAGCTGTCCGTCGCAGTGTAGCAGTGGCTTTAGCTCATGTGGAAAGCACGCAGAGTCGCGGAGTATTACAGATTTTGGCCGAAGATTCGAACGCCCGTGTGAAACAAGCTGCCGGAACTTCGCTGGCCGTTCTGGATTCGAAGTCGGTTCAGGTCCTTGAAAACGAAATCATAGCGCTACCGGCGGAAACAGAGGCGTCGCCCCCCGCGGTCGAGGTAACTTTGTCGCCATCAGGCGAGCTAACCCCGCAGACTGATGAATTTACCGCAAGGGCGTAATTCGCACGATAGGGGATGTTCGCTTGGCTTTCGGCACGCCGGTTGCAATCCGTTAAGAAGCGATTAATAATTCAACATGCCTTCCAAGTTGTTTTCGAACAACTCAAACAGGAGACTTATCATGCTTCGTCTTGCTCTAACGTTTCTACTGATTTCGCTGGTTGCCGCTCTTTGTGGATTCGGCGGCGTAGCCAGCCTTTCCTTCGAAGGCGCACGAATCCTGTTCTTTATTTTCCTGGTCTTGGCTGTAGTATTCTTTGTCGGCAACCTTTCGAGAGGTACGACACCAAAAAACTTGGTATAGCTCGCGTACAAAACTGAAAGAACGGACCGAATGGTCCGTTCTTTTTTTAATCTTTAACAGGTTATTTCGAACAACACAACTGAATCTAGCAATCCACTTTAGATGATTTACGTTCGATCGGCGTAAACGATGTTCTCAGCGCCGTGCTTTTCGAAATAGGTCTGAATCGTCGTGGCATCTTCGTCCGTTCGCGGCGATACTCCAAATACAACCCCACCAGTGTTTAGCGCTTCTTCATAAGCTTTGGCATTCGATTCTGGAATGCCGAGCCCGATGAGCCCGCCGACTATTCCTCCCGCCACTGCACCCGCGCCGCCGGCTGCAAGACCGGCCAGGAGCGGGCCGGCAACCATCAGGCCAAGCCCGGGAATCACTACGCCTGCGCTCACAGTCAGGAATAGTGCGCCAAGCGTAGCGCCGATGGCCGTTCCAACTGTTCCACCGGTAGCCACTCCTTCAAGAGCATGATCGCCACTCTTAATTTTGCCTTCTGTGCCCGAGTCCCCGAAGGACGACCGCGTCCGATCGGACATGAGAATGTTGATATCGCTGCTGCTATAGCCGCGTTCCTGAAGCCACTCATAAGTCCGATTTGCTGCAGCACGGTCGCGCACCACTGCCGTCAGCATTTTTTCTTTTTTGGACATCATTAACCCTCTTTCGTCGGAGAGAAGACTTTTTGCAAACAGTTTGCAATGCAGCCTCTCTCGTAATGTATTCGACCTAGGGCAACCGACATGCCAAACTAAGAGGCGTGTACTGACAGGCACTAGGAGTAAGCAGATTGTTGCTCAGTAGGGGAAGGCCGGACATTGTTGCCGTCTTCTTACGATATCGCGAAAACCGTCCCGACTCAGATATACAGCAGCCACCTCTTCATCTTGAAACGTCCACTCGGTCAGCATGTCGCGGTTGGCATCGCCGCCGTACGCACGACTGCGAGAGTTTCTTCTGCCGGAGGATTTCGAATCCACTGTGCACCCGCCACACTGACAGTTTGCCGACTGTTGTTGACAACTTGGGCGGTCAGGCTTTATAGTCTCTCTCTCACTCGCTGCACACCTTGCCCGTAGCTTTTTGACACTGCTATCGCTTTCACAGGAAAAAATACGATGATGCGATCCAAGGATTGGGCCGCGCTCTGGGAACGGATTTCGCGATGGTTTCACGGTCAACGAGTCACCGTGAAAGCCTCGGCGCCCCAAAAGCCTTCGCGCGATTGTCTAAGACGCACGCAGCATTAACTTTCAACGCCCGGCCTCCATCAGGCCGGCATCAATGTACTGTCCGCCTGTCGTTTGCCGGCAGTGGATGGCGATCGTATTTACGCCGGCCTTCAACGCGCGACGGCTCTCGGCGGTTAACGGCGTGTCCGTGTAGAACGTGAAGCCGCCCAAAGCGCGCGGCGAGTACGCCGTTGATATAATTACTGGCGCGGAAATAAGTGTGGCCTTTCGCGGAGCGAAAGGCGACCAATTCGCTAAATTAGTTTCGCGGATACTAAGTAGAGATCACCGTCCGCCCTTGGCTTTGCGTTTGGGTGAACGGCTCTCGGCGGCGTCGGCCTTGAGGTTCGCTTGCCGAACCGCGCCGGCAACGCCTTGCGACATGACTCGGGCAGCCACGGTTTTCTTCTTAGCAGCAGGCGCTGTGGCCGTCGCAGCAGGCTCGGCTTTCGCTTTTTTCGGCTCGGCCGGTTTTTTCTTCTCAGCAGGCTTTGCTTCCGGTTTTGTCTCAGCGGGCTTTGCCTCGGCAGGCTTTTCTTTCGCCTCGGTCGGCTTGCTCTCCAATCCAAGCGCCCTGCCGACCGGATGAATAACGTGGTCCTCAGCCGCCGTGGCCACGGTGGCCGCAGCTTCTTTGATCGCCTCAACCACTTTACCGACCGTGCTCTTTTTCTTTGCCGCCATGACTTTTGCTCCATGCATACAGGCACCTGAAGGCAACGGTGTCCACCTCAGACGCCGTCCCCTGACGATTGCCTCATTCTATTGATTACGCGGAAACTGCTTGAGCGCAGCGCGACTAGATGGCGTCTCTCAATCGCTGCGCAGTTCACTGTGGCCGCGTTCGTTAGAAGGGGCGAATGACAACATGTCTTACGCGAATGCGACAACAGATTCGTGCCGTGACATACGTGCCGGCCAGCTTGACGCTCGAAAAAACATTTCTTCGGAACAGTGCGCCTAAGCTAGTGCATGGGATTTCGCGAAAGTGCGTTCAACGAGACCTCGTTAGCCGCGACGCGAAGTGAGTTCACAGTCCCTTCTAGAAATATTTCCAGAAGGGACTTTGCGAGAAAATCGTGGAAAAACGAACGACAAAAAATGAAACCTCGTTACCCGCGACGCTGAGGCATTGCGCATCGGCGAGGTTTTCCTACAGAAAGCGCTCCGCAGCGCAGAGCCTTCGCGTCGCGGTTGACAATGCTTCCGTCAGACCAACGTCGTCATGGTTTTCACCGACCCTTCGGGAAATATTTCCCGAAGGGCTTTCCCGAGAAAATCGTGGGAAAACGAACGCTTCAAACTCGAAATGCGGAATTCGGAGTGCGGAATGTCATGAAGTTCGGACAGTCGGCATTCAATCTCCCGTCATTCTAACAGTCAACCTTGTGGAAATATTTCCACAAGGTCAAACTCGAGAAAATCGTGGGGAAACGGATGGCCAACTCTCGAGATCTCATAGTCGCCTTTCGCTCCGCGAAAGGCGACTCTTGGGAGAAAGCTATCGGTTAATATTCTGGAAATATTTCCAGAAGCCGAAACCCGAGAAAATCGTGGGAAAACGGATGGCCGACACTCGAGATCTCACTGTCGCCTTTTGCTCCGCGAAAGTGGACTCTTGCGAGGTCTCGCCCAATTGGCGCAGCCGCCCCACTTCATTTTTCGCTCAGGCATTTCATGATGGCAATCATGAACGCCGGCAGATCGCCGGGCTTACGGCTGGTGATTAAGTTGCCGTCTACCGCAACCTCCTGATCCACGTAGCTCGCCCCGGCATTGACGAGGTCGTCTTTGATGGAATGAAAGCAAGTCGCCTTCTTGCCGCGCAGGGCGGTCGTGGAGCAAAGCACCCAGGGGCCATGACAGATGGCCGCTACGACTTTGCCTTGGGCGTTGATATCGCGAACGAGTTGCAGCATCGATTCGTGACGGCGAATATAGTCAGGGGCAAAGCCGCCCGGGATGACGATGCCATCGAAATCGGCTGCCTTTACTTCTTTGGCAGATTTGTCGCTCTTGGCGGGATAGCCCAACTTGCTCGGATAGCTTACACCTGCCTCGGCGCCGATGAGTACGACTTCGCAGCCCGCTTCGCGCAGGCGAAGGACGGGATACCAGACCTCCAACTCCTGATACTGTTGTTCGACGAGGACGGCGATTCGTTTGTTCGCTAGATTCATGATCCGGCTCCGCGCGGTGGTGATTGAGGGAAGACGAAGAGATTGTAGAAGCCGGCGCTATAGAAAAAGACTCAATTTCCCGCATTTCTAGGGGAAAAACGGTTGACAGGAGTTTGGCCGCTGCTATGAACGCGGGACCGAATTGAAGACATTCCGTTTATTGTGCCAACAGGCGAGGTCACGGATGACACGACGTCTGCGAATGGCGGGCATGGGCCTTTGCGCTTTCATGCTCCCCGCTTGCTCGAGCACCAGTGGGTCAAAGGATTTGACCGACGCTGGGTCCGGGACAGGCTATGTAGTGATGGACCGCCCTGGTGGCAGTGCGCCCAAGGGCCTCCGACAACAAATCGCGGAGGGGAAGGTTGCCCCTCCCGCCAACGAAGTGCTCACGACGTCGCAATTCGGGCCAAGCCCGCCGGCGACCCTCGATGGCAAGACCGTCGCGGCCGATCCGCCGACTGTCAAGCCGCCGATCGATATGCTGCCGCCGGTAGCACCGCCGAAAACCGAGCGCCTGGTCGCAGTAGCTCCGCCAAGTGCGCCGCTCGTCATCCCAGTGAAATCCGAGATTATTCGCTCGGTATCGAACCCGAATGCATTCCCGCAACCGGATGGGCCTGTCGTAGCGCCGGCATGGCCGAACGTCGGGGCAGCCTCGGCTGCGCCCGCTCCCTTTGTTAAGCCTGTGGACACAACGCCAAGAGTGGACGCGTTGCCGGACATCAAGCCTCCGGACGGCTTGCCTTTGGCGGAGATCAGTGCGCCACCAATAGTCGCGCCGAATGCCTCGGGAAGCAGCGCAGCTGGTTAGCGAGTCGGCGGCTAACGCAATTCCCACCACGTCGATGAAAATAACGGAGCCCGCAGCACCCGCTCCCTTGCAGGCCAGCGTACCTGCACCGCTACAAACAAAGGTGGCCGAGCCGACGCCACCCGCGCCGACTCAGGCGACTTTTGCAGCGCCCGCGCCAGCCGTGCCCGCAACCACGACAATCACGTCGGCGCCGACGCCTAACGAAACCCTGCTGCTAAAGGCGATTCGTGCGTTTCAGAGCAATCAGCCGAAAGAAGCGGTGGCTCACCTGAAGAAACTCGATTCAACGAATCAAGAAGTGTTGATGTATCTGATGCCGTTGATCGTCCGACTCAGCGAAGGCAACGTGAACTCGCTGCCGCCCGATGAGTTGGCCATGTTGATCGACCGGCTGCAAACGGCTTCTACTATGCTGCGCGCGAAGTCGCCGCTGCGGGCCGACCGCGTTTGCTTCTGCCGCGGGGTGCGAAAGTTCGCGGACATCGATCCGTTTGAAGCGGGTCATGAGTTTAGACCGGGCGAGATGGTGTTCCTCTATGCGGAGTTGAAAAACTTCACGTGTGAAGCCGTCGCGCCCCAGGGTTACAATCCTTCGCGTGGCTGCAATATCCGCCTGGGGACAACCTTGGAACTCCGCGACGCCCGCAACAATCTGATCTGGCGTACCGATCTGACGAAGAACGATTTCGTTCAAACGCCGCCCCAAGATTATCACCACGCCTATCGTTTCTGCGTGCCGGATAAACTGCCGCAGGGCACCTACACGCTCTGGCTGAGCATCACCGACAAACCGACGAACCGCGTGGTGCGGACGCCGGTCGAGATGCGCGTTGGGCCGATTTAATACGTTTTGTTAGCCGGACGCGCAAGCAACGGAGTATTGAAAACTCGTTACCAGGCTCTGCCTGGTAACGGGTCGCCGAGGCTCCGCCTCGTTGCACTTGATATCTGATAAGGCATTGAAGACGGCACTGAGCTTTCCGACCCAAAGGCTCCGTCCTGAAAGAAGCCACGCCTAAGCTGGTAGAGGGGGATTGCTGTGAAATCTTTGCGATTGCGATTAGTGGGGGCGCTGGGGCTCGCTCTATTCCCCGTTACGTGGGACGGCTTTGAGTTGCTGACGCCGACCGTTCATGCGGCCGCGCCAGCGAAGCCCTCGGCGCGGACATGGTCGCGCTCCAAGACAGTACGGCTGCCGATTCAACTCGACGACCGGGTGCGGACGAATCTGAGCGAAATCAAGCTTTTCGTAAAGACGACCGGACCGGAATGGGTTCTCGTGCAATCGGCGCCGCCTTCGCAAACGAGTTTCGATTATCGCGCTGAAAAAGACGGCGAGTGCTCGTTCATGTTTGTGATGGTCGATATGAAAGGCCGAAGCAATCCGGCTAACTTCGAAAGCCGTCCGCCGCATCAGGTCATCGTCGTTGACACAACGCCGCCCGAACTGAGCGTGATGCCGTTGCCGATCGGCAATCGTGGCATCTTTCTGCAATGCCAGGTACGCGACGAGAATCCCGACCTGACCTCGGTCAAAGCGGAATATCTCGTTGACGACAACGACTGGCGTCCTCTTGAGTTGGCCGGCATCGATATGCCCGGCATCTTCAAGATTCCGCAGCCAAACATTCTCGAAGGCAAAGTGCGTGTTTCAGCCAAGGACAAAGCCGGCAATTCATCGCAGCGCGTGATCGACCTGGGCGACCCGACCAAGTCGTTCGTCGTTCAAGACAAGCCAGCGGTGAAGCCGCTTATTGAAGTGGAACCGCAGATTTTGCATCTGCCCGATGCTCCGGAACCGACAGCGGGGCGCGTCTCCGCCAAGTTAGCCGAACCAAATGGGCGCAATGACTTTGAGTCTTATCGCCCGGTGAACGGTTATAATCCCAATCGACCCAAACAGGAAGAACCGGCTCGCCTTGCCAAAGCAGACGCGACCGATCCGGTATCGATTCCCGAAGTAGCGCCGGCGATCGTCGATCCGAAAACGGTCGATGCGATGCGCCATTGTTTCGACAGGTGAAAGGCAGCCTAGCCCGACGGCTGTCGATCCATACTTCCCGCAAATCGATGCCCAACCGGCGCCGTCCAAGAGCGATCTTGTACCCGTGGCCGAACAACAAGCGCCCGCGAAGCAAGAACCGAAACCGCTGAAGATCGAAACGCCTGCAAGCAAGAACATGGCCCCAGCGGACGAACGCCCGGCCACCGCTCGCGGCGGGCACCCGATCATCAACACGCCGCGCTGTACCCTCGATTACACCGTTGAGAACGTCATCGTCGGCGGCCAACCGAAGATGGAATTCTGGGCGACACGCGACAACGGCCGCAGTTGGGTGCGCATCCAGGACGAGTCAGCCGGTCGTCAGCCCGCCAAGCTGTTGCTGCCGAGCGATGGCCTCTTCGGCATCCGCATCAAAGCAAACGGCAATGGCCAGACGCCGCACTCGGGTGAAGTGCCCGACGCCTGGGTGGAAGTCGATACCACCGAGCCAACAGTCAAGCTGATGCCGCCTACGCTGGGCGTCGGCCCCGATGCCGGGACCATCACGATCCAATGGATGGTTCAGGATAAGAATCTGGTGGCCGATTCGCTCAACCTCTACTACGCGAGCCGGCCGGATGGCAACTGGACGCCCATTGCCAGCGGCGTGCGCAACGAAGGCAGCTACCGCTGGCTGTTGCCATCGGGAGTCGGCCCGGAAATTTACCTACGCGTCGAGGCAAGCGACCGAGCCGGCAACATCGGCCGAGGCGAACTGCGCGACCCCGTAGCCTTGCCTCAGCCGAAAGTACGCGTTATCGGGATTGGGCCGTCTCGCTAATTCAATTTGATCCAACAAAAGCCGCGATGCCGCCGAGGGGCGCATTGCGCTTTTGTCGTTTTTACATATCGCATTTCTCACTTCTGCGATAACTCGCATATCCGGAAATATTTGCACGCTCGTTCGTTTCCGCAAGAGCGGTGGAAACGGGCGCGGTTCGGGGGAGTTCGCCTAGATAGGCGGCCCGCTGCGTTATCCGGTCGTATGAACCTCGCCGATAAATCTTGCGAACGAACTTCAGTCGGAGAATCCGCTTCGGCGTCAAAAGCGCGTTCGAAGATTTGGCGAGCGGTGGCTTCGCAAGAGGCCGGACAGTTGGATCTGTCTTACCGGCGGCAAGAAAGCTGTCGGCCCGTTACGCGGGTGTATCATACCGGCCCCGCCGGTGAGGAGGCGACGAACATGAGGATTCGCTTGGGCGCGCCGCTGGCCATCGCAATCTTGACTCTGCTCGGGTCAGGCTCTGCCAAGGCTGGGCTCTGCGGTGTTTCAAATTATGGCTGCTGTTCACAACCGAGTTGCGACTCGCAAGTGAACTTCAACAGCTGCAACAACGCGAGCAAACCATCGTACAAGCTCGTGTACGACACGGTACAGGAAAAACGCTTCCATGTCGTTCATCAGACGGTGATGGAAACGGTCAACAAGCCCGTGACCAAAACCTGCTACCGCGACGAGATGAAGACGACCTACAAGACCGTGAACGAAACCGCCTACAAGACCGTACAAGAAACGGTTTGCCGCCCGGTTTGCGAAACGGTCATGAAGGAATGCCACACCACTGTTTGCAAGAAGGTTTGCGAAACGCACATGGAAAAGCGTTGCGAAACCGTTTGCAAACCCTGCTACGAAACGCACTACAAGGATTGCTCCTACACGTGCTACAAGAATGTGACGGAGACCTGTTACAAGCAATGCTGCTATACCGTCTGCAAGCCGGTTTGCGAAACGCATTGCAAGAAGGCCTGCCATCAGGTGGCCAAGAATGTGTGCGAACAGCACTGCAAAGAAGTTTGCAAGAATGTTTGCCACAAAGTATGTGAGACGCATTACCGCGACGTCTGCAGCACCGTCTGCAAGCCGGTTTGCGAAACCGTTATGAAGACGGTTTGCGAAACCTGCTACAAGAACGTCACGGAAACGTGCATGAAGAACGTAACCAAGACGGTTTGCGAGCCGGTCACCACCATGAAGACCGTCTCCAAGCGCGTTCCGGTCACGACGACGGAAACCTATTGCGTGCCAGGCAAAACGCATTGGGTGAAAGTGCCGAAGTACGATTCGTGCTTCGATCCTTGCTCGTGCCAGTCGGCCTGCAAGCCTTGCGGCTACACGCTCTGCCGGCAGAAGTGCCCCGACGAAATCCGCACCCGCCAAGTGTGCAAACACGAAACGGTTTGCGAACAAGTCGCCTGCACTACGAACGTGAAGAAAACCGTTTGCGAGCAGGTTCCGGTTACGACCTGCAAGAAAGTCGCCTTCACCGTCACCAAGCAAGTTCCCTGCCAGGTGACGCGCATGGTGAAGGAGCAAGTGGTCCAGAAGGTTCCTTATACCGTGACCAAGAACGTGACCGAAGTCGTCAAGACGCAGGTTCCGTACACGGTCAATCGCACGGTGATGGGCGCCTACGTGGACGCCAAGGATTGCGGCAACGCAGCCCCGGCGGATTGCAACGGCATCTGCAGCGGCTGCGCAAACGCAGCTAACCTTTGCGGCTCTGACACGCCCGGCCCGGGCAAGGTCTTCTGTGAAGGCGCCAAGGTTGTAACGGAGCAAACCTACACCACCACCAAGATGGTGCAGGAACAGCAGGTGCGGATGGTTCCCTATACCGTCTGCCGTAAGGTTCCGGAAACGATCGTGAAAAAGGTTCCTTACACTGTCGTGAAGATGGTTCCGCAGACGATCGAAAAGATCGTCCCGGTCACCACCTCCAAGATGGTGAAGGAAGATGTCGTCAAGCTGGTGCCCACCAAAGTGAAGACGATGAAGCAGGAAGTGATTTGCAAACAAGTTCCTTACACGGTTTGCAAACAAGTTCCTTGCACGGTCTGCGTGAAGGTGCCTTACTGCGTAACCGAAATGGTGCCCTGCCAGGTGAAGAAGTGCGTTTCGGTGAACCAGGAGTACACCGTCTGCGTGAAGAAGCCCCGCTGGGAAGCTTGCGAAGTTCCCTGTGCTCCCGCAGCGCCTTGTGCCCCGGCCTGCAAGCCGGCCGCTCCTTGTGCCGCTCCGGCAGCTTGTGGCCCGGCCTGTGCACCGGCAGCTTGTGCACCGGCCACTTGTGGCTCAGCTTGCAGCACCGGCTGCGATGCCTGTGACCCCTGTGCCAAGAAGCACTGCTTCGGCGGCTTCTTCAAGAAGCTGTTCGAAAAGCGCCTCTGCTGCTCCTCGAGCTGCGACACTTGCGGCTCAGCCTGCGGCACAGACTCCTGTGCTCCGGCTGCCCCAGGCGCCCCGGCTCCGATCGTTGAGAAAAAGGCCGAAGAACTGCCGAAAGGCAAATAAGGCCAGTCTGCTTGAAGCACGCTTCAAGTAAATGAAAGCCGGGCGGTCTCGATTCGCAAGAATCGGGGCCGCCTGGCTTTTTTTGTTGGGGTCAGGAATAGTGAAAGTGGGGACAGGCCTGCTGGCCTGTCCCTGCGCTAGTTTGCAGTTGGGTCGTATTCCGAGCTTTTTGCTAAGATAGAGTTCGAAAGGGCGATAGAATGCAGCGACATTGAGAGCAACAAATTAAATCGCCTTTTAGCCCATTTTGAGGTGCTTGGATGATCGAACGACTCTACGTGCAGAACTTCAAGTGCCTAGAAAGCTTCACCCTCGACTTTGGCAGCAATTCGTCAGCATTGATTATCGGCCGCAATGGCGCTGGCAAGTCTACAGTTCGACAGGCCCTAGGCGTTCTTCAAAAAATCGGAAGAGGTTCGGGTCGCGTCGACGACCTTATCAAGTCAACGGACTATTCGTTTTACGATCAATATTTGGATCAGCAAGGACGATTCAATGGGACTGATAAGCCGATTCGGATTGAGATCACGTTGACTATCGCAGGCAAACGATTTGTCTACGCTATCTCGTTCGACTGGCCGGCCAACTATCGCGAAGCGCGAATCTTAGACGAAAAGCTGACAGTCGATGCGCAATTGGTATTCAATCGCCACCAAGAGCAAGTAAGCTTGCCTGGTAACAGCCCGTTCGGACTCGATTGGCATGTCTTTGCGCTATCTGTGATCAATGAGAAACCTCCAGCCACATCGATTCGAGATTTCAAGGCTTTTCTCGCCTCACTCGTTTTAATGGCGCCCGTGCCAGCGCATATGGACGGATTCTCCGAAAAACCGACGGACAGGTTGGGAGAAGAAGCCTCAAACTTCGCTTCATGTCTCCGAGGACTTCTTGAGAAGAAACCTGCCGTCTATAGCGCTTTAGAATCGTTTCTCAGGACTGTCATCACCGATTTTTCGTCCCTAGACCATGATGATCGCGGCAAGGCGGGTAAACAGTTGATGGTTGCATTCAAAAGGCCCAATGCCGATGAAAGCTTCCGGGTGGAATTTGACGCACTTTCCGCCGGCGAAAAGTGTTTCTTTCTCTGTGCATATTTAATCGCATCAAATTCCGTGGGCTTGCCGATTTATTGTTTCTGGGACGAGCCGGATAACCATTTGTCGCTTTCAGAGGTCGGCCAGTTCGTAACTGCCCTTCGCAAAACAGCGAAAAGGGGAGGGCAGTTCATTGCGACCAGTCATCATCCTGAAACAGTGCGAAAATTTTCAAACGATTCGACATTCGTTCTGACGCGCAAGTCGCATCTTGATCCAACGCTGCCCAAACTTTTGAAAGACTTGAATTACGATGGAGACTTGATTGACTCACTCATCCGAGACGAGGTGATCGGGTGAGCGTAAATAAGGAAAAACCACATCTTTATATTCTGCCGGAAGACGATGAAAATCGCGAGCTTGCCAACGGTTTCATCAACAATCTCTGGGTCAACGACCGCCAAGTCCAAGTTCTACCTGTAGCTGGAGGATGGCGAACCGTATTGGAGAAATTCAAAGTTGAATATATCCCACATCTAAATACCTATCGTGATGCTAACATCGTACTGTTGATTGACTTCGACCAGAAACACGAGAGCCGATTTTCAAGTTTTACGGAGGAAATTCCGGACAGGTTTAAGGATCGAGTTTTTGTCATCGGCGTCAAGGACGAGCCAAAAGACTTGAAGAGAGCCTTGAACCTCACGAAGAACTTCGAGGAAATCGGGTCAGCTTTGGCCGACGATTGCCATGATAATACAACGAAAATGTGGGGGCACCCGCATCTTAGCCACAATGAGCCTGAGCGCATTCGCTTGATGGAGGCTGTAATGCCCATCCTTTTTGGTTCGTGATGAGTTGTGATAGAAAAAGGCCAAAGCTAAACGTTTGTCAGAAGTACTCTCAAGCAGTCCAGAGTAATACTCTTCGAATGAACAACATGCCTGCCTCAAGCCGCGATGCTAACCAACGTATAGATTTAATTACGCCAACGCTCATACCCTGCCTTACCAATCATCGGCAGATGACCAGCCATCAACAGCCCCGCGCCGATGCCGCTCACTACCGCAAGCGCCAAGACCCCTTTTGGTGAAAGGCTTGCGGTGTGCAGCTTTAACAGTGCTGCGAGTCACCAAACAAAGCCCATGCTGATGGAATAGAGGCCGACTCGCGAAAGTTGTTGTGCGGTGCAGCTAAGTGCCCTGATTCCTAATGCCAGAAGCGTAGGCCCGTCGACCATTGGCCCAGCCACAAAATTTCTCGGCTTGCCAGTGCCCGTCAGCGTAACTTTCATCGTGTTCGGTAGTACATGGACACGGTCGTTTGGAGCAAGCGCGTTATGGAAGAATTCAAAATAGAAGAAGAATCCTCCATCTTGCCGGTGCGAATCATGCACAATATCGAGCAAATATGGGCCGGGAAGGCTCTCGTACAAAGTTATAACTACTTAGAGTACGAGTTCGAGACCGAGCAGCATGTATGTCGTGCACGAGCTTACCTCGACACGATTCACACGGTCGCCATATACGGGACATTTGAAAAATATTCCGCTGTTCTCACTCGCTTGGACGGTGTTGACATTGACCAACGAGTACTTGCGTATCTTCGCGTCCGCTATGCGCAAGTAACGATCCTTGGAGCGACTGGTTATGTGCCAATCGCGTGAACTGGACGTGGTTTATTGTCGACTCGGCAAATTTCTGACCAAGAAAGCGACATCACGATGAAGAAGCTAAAAACCGCCTCAGCGGAAACAAAACCGGAAGCCACTCCCTCTTCCTTAGCAAACGCCGACCCCAAAACCCCAAGCGATTGGCGTAGCGAGATGCTCGCCCGCCTGCGAACCCTCATCAAACAGGCCGATCCGGAGGTCGTTGAAGAAGTGAAATGGAGGAAGCCCTCGAATGCGATGGTCGGGGTTCCGGTCTGGTCGCACGCCGGGATAATCTGCACCGGCGAGACGTATAAGAACGTCGTGAAGATTACCTTTGCCAAGGGTGCTTCTTTGGAGGATCCTTCAGGTCTGTTCAATTCGAGCCTCGAAGGCAACACCCGGCGTGCCATCGATTTTCATGAAGGCGATAAGATCGATGAGAAGGCGTTAGGAGCGCTTGTTCGCGCTGCGTTGGCGTTGAACATATCAGCGACAGCAACGGACCGGCCGACGCGTTCTCTCGCGGCTAAGGGACTTAAGAAGTAATTCGGCTCTCGCAGCGTTTGGATGTCGTGAAGTGTTTCACTGGTCGCGCGGTTTGGCGGATTGCTGCAGCGGTTCCAAATTCGATTCAAAACGGCTTACGCGCCAAAATCGTTTGGGCCATGACTCAAGCGGCAGGTTTCCTTTGGGAAGTTCGTCGGCGGCGGCGGGGTTCGCTTGGCCCTTCGCTTTCCAGTCGTGCATTTCACTTAGCCAATGATTCGAATCACAGATCAGCACCAATTTGGCTTTAGTGAATGTCAACGGCGAGTTCGACATGGCGGCCTGGAAATAGATCTCGCACTCGATCTTGTCGTCTTTGACGGTCAACAAAGGCGTACGGTCGGGGTTCTGCAACCGCATCGAGCCCGACGCCTGAAAATGCCCGAGATTCCAGACTTCCGTGAACGTTTTCTTCTTTTCTTCAGTAAGAAATTCCGCGCCTTCGAGCTTGAAAAAGCCATTGCGGAATAGTTGCTTTAATATGTTTTCAGACAGTTGCCGATCGAACACGCTAGCCAAAGCCTTGCTTTTTTCGTCCTTCGCCGACTGCAGTACTTTGCGGTTTTCCAACATGTCGCGGTAAATTTTGAAGGCCGCTTCGTTATCGTAGACTGCTTGGAAATAATTGGAATCCCACTCTTTTTTATGAACAGCGTCCATCCACTCGACGGCGACTTGCTGCGCATCCTTTTGCAGCTCGGCAACAAGCCGGCCATAGGTGGTGAGGTTCTTCGGGACCAGCCCTTCAGGTACGCCGATCTGCCATTCACGGCCGTTGAACTTCGGCCCCTCTTGCGAAATCAGGGCGAGATTCAGATCGAATAAGCCTTCGGCCGACTTTAGCCGATAGGAGAGATCGACGCGGAAGCCGTTGTCGATCTGCTCGGAATTGCTCATGCCGAGGGATTCGGCGCCCACGGCATCGCCGTTGCGTTGGAAGAAACGAACGAGATCGGAATTGCGGAACGTCGGCAGTTGATTGGCCCCGAAACGGGCATCGAGCTCGCCACTGTTCGCAGGGTCGATATTCTGCCGCTGGATGGGATAGACGGTCAGAAGAAAGGCGCGATCGAATTGCTGTTCCTTCAAGAGACCAAGCCAACTCGAAACAACGGCTTCCGATTGCTGTCTCAGGGCGACGACGTTCGCGCAATAATAGGCGCCGAATCCGACGCCGCTGAGGACGCTCATCCACCAGGCGGCGTTGACGATCTTGATGCCGGCGCGCGTGCCGTTGGAACGCCGAATGTGGACGCGGGCGGCAATGGATAAAACGACTCCCGCCACAGCTAAGAGCAGCAGGGCAATATTCATCACCGGCTTTTTGGTGATAACGATGGCGTAAAGAGCTACACAGACGATTACGATCGTAGCGAAGCCGGCCATCACGATGGCCGCGACGGCTATGCCGGAGATCGGCTGGTACTCGGACTCCGAAGATGCCCGCGCAACGGTTGGCAGACTTGAGGTTTTGTTCATAACCCTTCAGCAACTTTTAACGTCTTGTTAGCCGCGAAGCGAAGGCTTTGCGCAGCGGAGCGCTTGACCGCCGAAAGCGCTCCGCTCAGCAATGCCTTCGCTTCGCGGCTAACAGTCTTTAAAAAAACTCGGGTCAATCGTCGGCAGTGGCTTCCTGCGGCGGCACGAGTTCGTGCCGGGCGTGCAGGTTGCCTTCGGTATCGAGGTAGATTTTGTCTTGGAGAATTTCCTGGACGACGATAGCCATGCGGTCGTTGGTGCGCAGGTCGACCATCGGCTTGGCGCCGGTGTTGAGGGCGACCATCCGCTTTTGGATAAGGGTGGACAATTTGAAACGTCCCCCCACGCGGTTGACAATGCCTTCTTCCTTCAAATCATCGAGCATGAAAATCTCCGTTCACTCCCGGGAATTGCCGGGCGATCGCCGACTCCAGTTGAGAAACCGTTTCGGGCAGACGGTCGTTGACCAATTCTACATTGTATTCGTGAATCCGGAAAAGTTCCTGTTCCGCGGAAATCATTCGTCGGGCGATTGTCGCATCGTCGTCGCCCCGTTCGCGCAGCCGAATCTCGTAATGGTCGTCCGGCACGCGCAGAAAGATTGAAAAACTTTGCGGATAAAGCCCGCGCACCGCAGCAGCGCCTTGCACGTCGATGACGAGCAGCACGCCAATTCCCTGAGCCAGATAGGGATCGACTTCAGACCGAGGAGTTCCGTAGTAATCGCGCTGATGGATCAAGGCATATTCGATCAAGCCGCCGCGGGTGATTTCCTGTTCGAACTGTTCGCGGGTCCAGAAATGGTAATCCCGTTCGTTCACTTCGCCCGCCCGGGGCGGTCGAGTGGTCGCCGTGATCGCCCGGCGCAACGGCAGCCGTGTTGCCTGAAGCAGATGGGCGACAACGGTTGTCTTGCCGCTGCCGCTCGGTCCGGAAATGATGATCAACGGCGCCATGAGCCTCGGCAGAACTGGGTGATAAGAAATCGAATTATTCGACGTTTTGAACGAGTTCGCGCACTTTTTCGAGCGTCGCCTTGATCTCGACCACATGGCGGGAAATGACGACATCGCCCGCCTTCGAGCCGATCGTGTTGGTCTCGCGGAACATTTCCTGCGTAAGGAATTCGAGTTTACGGCCCGGGCTGTCCGTTTCCTTCTTCACAACCTCTTCGAACTGGTCGAGATGGCTGCCTAGCCGCATTACTTCTTCCGCCACGTCGCTACGTTCAGCGAACACGGCCACTTCGCGGAGCAGGTTGTCGTCCGTAAAGTGCACATTGGCATCGCGTAGAATCGTTTGGACGCGATCCTTAAGCCGGACGCGGTAATGTTCGGCGACAGCCGGGATATGTTGGCTGATTCGTTCTAGTTGGTCGGCGATTGCCCGACGATGGGCCATCAGTTCGTCGCCCATCGCCCGACCTTCTTCCCGACGCATCCGGTCGAGGCTTTTGAGGGCGTTTTCAAGTGTTTGTTCGACAGCGCCCATTTCGGTATCGGCCGGTCTTCCCATGACGCCGGGCTCGGGCGCCACGCCGGGCAGAGCCAATACTTGGCCGAGCAAGTGATGAGCGCGATCACCCCAACCGAGATCCGCACAAACTTCGTGAACCTGCTCGATGTAGGGCGCAGGGCGACTTCGTTGATGCGGAAATCCTGCGGCCGATAGTTGCGGTCGCAACGAACGTGAACGAGAATCGTGCCACGGCGAATATACTTGCGGACGACCTTTTCCAGTTCCGGCTCGAGCATCGGATAAGGCTCCGAGCCGCGCACCGTAACCTTGAGGTGACGATTGTTGACCGCGCGCACTTCAACACTAAGAGTCAAGTCGTCGCTCTGGTGGCGGGATTCGCCGAACCCGGTCATGCTGAGCAGCACAGCGCCTCCGGCCGATTAGTTTTTCGCGACAAACTGACTGCCTGTATTTTTCGCGTCTGCCTTTACCACCTTCACTTGGACGACGATGAGCAGCACCCAGACGGCCGCGACAATCAACGTAATCCGGGTAAAGGCATCGCCTGCGCGGGAGCCGAACGCGCTCGAGCCACCGGCGCCGCCGAAAGCACCAGCCAAGCCGCCGCCTTTGCCGCGCTGGATCAAGACGATCAACATCAGCACAAGTGCCAAGGCGACGATGAGAAAATTAAGCAGATGCGACCAAAACGTCACGCCGATAAGTATAACCACGACCGTATCCTCCGGTCCGGGATGGATTTTAAGCAAAGAGCAATTATAGGAACATGCCTACGAAGCCGCAAGCGTCTTTGCCGCGTTGATGATCGCGAGGAAGGAATCAGCCTTCAGGCTCGCGCCGCCGACGAGGGCGCCATCGACATCGGGCTGCTTGAGGATTTCGGCCGCGTTATCCGCTTTGACGCTGCCGCCGTACTGTATAAGAAGCATTGGGCCGATTCCTCGCCAAATTGTTTCGCGAATTCCTTGCGGATGTAGGCGTGAACTTCTTGAGCTTGCGCCGGCGATGCGGTTTTGCCGGTGCCGATCGCCCAGACGGGTTCATAGGCGATGACCAATTTGCCGATGGCACTGTTCGGCACGCCGGATAAGCCTGCAGCGAGTTGAAACGCGATAACGTCTTCGGTCCACGCCGCTTCGCGCTCAGCAAGCAATTCGCCCACGCAGAAGATCACCGAAAGGCCTGCTTTGAGCGCTGCTTTCACTTTGCGATTGAGAAAGAGATCGGGCTCGGCAATCCCGTGCCGTCGTTCGCTATGGCCGATGATGACGAACTTGCAGCCGGCTTCCAAGAGCATTTTAGGTGCAATATCGCCAGTGAAAGCCCCCTCTTCCGCGTAGTGACAGTTCTGCGCACGAGCGAAACATGTGTTCCCTTTAGAGCTTCCGATAGCGGCATCAACCAAGGAAAGGGCGGGCAGATGGCGACGGTGACCTTGTCCTCCGTTACCCCTTTGGCGATGTCAGCCGCGAGCTGCTTCGCCGTGGCAAGCGAGGTGTACATCTTCCAATTGCCGGCGATGAATTTTTTTCGCACTCACGGACTCCTGATTGACTCGATATTCGAACACCGGTGTAGCTCACTCCGTGGAAGAAGCAAATGCGATTTAACCACGGATAACACGGATTGCACGAATAAAGACTAGCCCTATTCAGTCTTAGTTTTCATCCGTGGCATCAGTGTTATCGGTGGTTAAAATTTTTCGCGATCGACTTATTTTTTTGTCCAACATTTTTTTGCAGGAGACTTCTTCTTTAATCCAACATCTTAGCCACTGGGAACGAACCGAGAATTGACATTTTTTCGCAATGGCCATCGAGACCGGCCAGCGTCTTTTTCACCTTGCTGTCTTCGGAATGCCCTTCGAATTCGACGAAAAAGACATACTCGCCTTTGGCTTCGGTGCTCGGGAACGATTCGATCCAGGTCAAATTCACCTTGTTCTGCTTGAACATGTTCAAGATGTCGGCCAACGAGCCGGGGCTGTGCGGAATTTCGAACATGATCGCCGTCTTGTCGTTTCCGCTGCGGGTCGCGTCGTGCGGCCCGATGACGGCAAAGCGCGTCTCATTATGCGGCGAGTCTTCGATGTCCTTGAAGAGCACGCGCAGTCCGAACCGCATGGCCGCTTCACGACTGGCGACGGCCGCCGCGCCCGGCTCGCGCTGCACCAGTTGGGCAGCCGCAGCAGTACTCGTCACTTCGTGCAGCGATGCCTGCGGCACGTTCTTGCTTAACCAGTTGCGACATTGCGACAGCGCTTGAGGTTTGCTGTAAATACGGCGTATTTCCGTCTGTTCGCAGTTGGCAAGCAAGTTGTGATGGACGCGAATGCGCACTTCCGAACAAATGCGTATCTGGGGCAGTCGGATGAACATGTCGAGCGTGTCGGCGACTCGGCCATCAGTCGAGTTTTCGATCGGCACCACGCCAAAATCCACGTGCTTGCGGTTCACTTCTTCAAAGATCGCAGCGATATTGGCGACGGCCATGTATTCGATCGCTTCGCCGAACTGCGTCAATGCGGCCAGATGGCTGAAGCTGTACTCCGGCCCGAGAAAGGCAACTTTGAGTATGCGCTGCAGCGCTCGCGAGCCGCTGATGAGTTCGCGATAAATGGCGCGGACAGTCGGCTCGCCGAGCGGCCCATCGTTGTTCTTGAGAACGTTTTGGATGACCTCTTCTTCGCGCGAAGGCGAGAAGACGTTATCGCCGTTGTCGTTCTTCACCTTGCCGATTTGCGAGGCTAAGCCGGCCCGTTTATTGATCAGTTCGAGTATTTGCTGATCGAGCTTGTCGATCTGCACACGTAGGCCTTTTACATCTTTTGCGGATGCCGGCCGGTCCGGGGCAGTGGAGGAGCCGGCGTCGGACTTACGTGTCATGGCGTGCAATCCCAAACTTGGGAACGGGAAAAAACAATTGCCCCTAATGTATTTAGGCCTCAAAGGGAGTCAACGGACGGATACTTTCAAAAGCGCACATTTATACAAAAGGATGACTGAACAGCGCAAAGTCGCCGATGCAGGCAAGTTACGCATTGCGATTGGTCGTGAGAGCGCCTAGTGATCTCGGTTCAGCCTTGTCAACAGACGACTGCTTGAAGTGTGCCATGGAAGGAGCGTTCAGATCGAGTCGATCACTATAACGTGTTAATGCGGTACAACTTAGGTGAGGAAGCCTCGTCTGCTTGTTCCGGCCGTCTGTGGAATGAAATCGTGATGCAAGGAGCAATGCTGAACTCTTCAGTAAAAGAACTCTCGTATCCATATGGCTGCCAGCTGTTATTTGATCAAGCACGCGATTTTCGTGCAAATATTCGCGGATCGGTGAGGAAACACGCTCAGTACGCGCCCCGTATCATCCTCAATACGTCACCTTTGCAAAACGACCGGATATCAAATGCATGGGAAACTGCAGATCTCGCGGAATGGAAATCGGTCGCGCTGCAGTGTAGGATAGCGAGAGCGAAGGAGGAATAAAGCGTGGCAAGTTCAGTCATTGAAACGACGGGTACGGTCCGACAGGACGGTAATCTTGAACTAGACCGAAAAGTAACGGCCGCCCCTGGAAAGGTTAAGGTGCGCTTGGAGTCTGTGGACCTGCTGGCACCTGAAACCGAAACCCTGCTTGAATTTATTGACCGCACACAACTTGAATTGGAGGCGGCGGGGCACAAGTTCATGAATGAGGCGGAAGTGAATGCCTGGATTCAAGAACTACGCGCCGGGAATGATCGAATTGAAGAAATCTATCGGCAGATCGTTACGTGTAGGAGTCGAATCACATGCCAGCTTTAGTGACAAGCCGCCACAAGGCCCAAGCGGTTGAACTGCACAATGGCGATTGTATGAGCCGGGAAGAATTCCATCGTATTTATGAATCCACGCCGAAACATTTTAAGGCAGAACTTGTCGGAGGAACTGTCTACGTGGCTTCACCGCTCAAAATCCGGCACTCGAAGAATCATCTGCCGCTTGGCTCGCTGTTTTATCTTTATGAGGTCTCGACTCTAGGAGTGGAATCGGGCGACAATGCCACTGTCATCCTTGGTGAAGACGCCGAACCGCAACCCGATCTTTATCTGCGTATTCTTCCGGAGTATGGCGGGCAATCGAACACCACTCCCGACGACTATCTTGAAGGCCCACCCGAATTGGTTGCCGAAATCGCCTTGAGCAGCCGATCCATCGACTTGCATGCCAAGCGCGAAGATTACGCCCGACACGGCGTGCTGGAATATCTGGTGATAAGCCTTCAAGAAAAGAAATTACGTTGGCTCAACCTGCAATTCGATCAGGAACTTACTTTCGATGCCGATGGTATTTGTCGCCTTCATAGCTTCCCAGGCCTATGGATTCACGTCGAGGCCCTTCTGAATCAGGACCACAAGATTTTGCTAAGAACGTTAAATGAAGGACTGGCGTCTGCCGAACACGCGGCTTTCGTGAAGAAGTTGGCTGCAACACGGCAAAAGTTGCGTCGGCGCAAGTGAAAGAAGGGCTGCTCGAATTGCTCAGCCGCGCATTGGTTTTGGCGGATTGTTCTGACTGGTTCGCTCGCTACAATGCAATGACGCCCTTGAGGACAGCTCGATGCCCATCACCGCTTTCGACCTCGTGACCAAAGAAGACTTCGGGCTTTTCCGACAGGAGGTGAAGGCTGAGTTTTCTCAAGTTCGCCAAGAGATGAAGGCAGGCTTTGCTAAAGTGGATGGCGAATTTGCTCAATTGCGCCAGGAAATGAAGGCTGGCTTTGCTAAAGTGGATGGTGAATTTGCTCAAGTTCGCCAGGAAATGAAGGCAGGCTCCGCTAAAGTGGATGGCGAATTTGCTCAAGTTCGCCAGGAAATGAAGGCCGAATTTGCTTTGGTTCGCCAGGAAATCAAGCAACTCGAAACCAAGTTTAACGGTGAGTTGACCCTGCTCAAATGGATGGTCGGTGCTTGCATC
Organism: uncultured Planctomycetota bacterium; assembly: GCA_963718635.1. GTDB lineage: Bacteria > Planctomycetota > Planctomycetia > Gemmatales > Gemmataceae > JAIOQJ01. The sequence continues at coordinate 3,828,512 of OY970367.1, forward strand.
ACAGGCGTAGTTATGACCGTCGGCCTTCTGCTGCGCATGACTTTCGTGCGGGGGTTGTGATCGGCTTCGAGGGGCAGCCGTCGGCGGTTTTGTTAGCCGGACGCGCTGGAGTCCCGCACTGTGTTGGCACCAGCCCGTCTCCTTTTCTTCCGCCCGCGCGACTTCGTCGCATTCGCCGTCGCTAGCGCGTCAGGCTAACAAAACGCGGATCCTGCGCGATCTTAGACGTTGTTTCAATCTTTGATTTTTTGCATACACGAGGGCGGTCGCCGTGTAAAGTAATTCTGACACCACTTAGCTGAAGTGCTATAGCGTCTCTGTTCTCTTCGTTCTCCAAGAGTTTCGATGGCTTAATTCGGAATAAATTCATGAAAGTTCTGATCCGCCTCTCTCTCCTCGCCCTCCTGCTCGCTTTCCCCGCTGCCGCTTTCGCGCAAAAGAAAACGACCCCCAAGGGAACGAACGAAGACGATTACTACAAAATCCTACGCTACGAGCCGCCGGTTAATGAAGTGCTCGAAGCGGGCGCCATTGAGATCATGCCCGATGGCAAGATTGCCGTGGGCACGCGCCGTGGCGAAATTTGGATGATCGACAACGCCTACACCGATGATCCGAAGGAAGCCAAGTTCACGCGCTTTGCGCACGGCATGCACGAAATTCTCGGCCTGGCCGCGGGCAAAGATGGTTGGCTTTACGTCACGCAAAGGCCTGACGTAAGCCGAATCAAAGACACGAATGGCGATGGCAAGGCCGACGTTTTCGAAATCGTGACCGATGGTTGGGAAGTCAACGGCGACTATCACGAGTATGCCTTTGGCAGCCGTCTCGATAAAGATGGCAACATCTGGATCACGCTTTGCCTCACCGGCTCATTCAACAGCAGCAGCAAGTTTCGCGGCTGGGCCGGCAAGGTGACTCCCGAAGGCAAATGGATTCCGACAACCAGCGGCGTACGCTCGCCCGGAGGCGTCGGCTTTGATGCCGAGGGCAACATCTTCTACACCGATAACCAAGGCCCGTGGAATGGCGCCTGCTCGCTCAAGCAGCTGACGGTCGGCGGCTTCGTCGGCCATCCCGATAGCTTCAAATGGTACAAAGAACCAGAGGCGAAGTATCTCGGCGAAGCGCCTGCCGTGCCAAAGAGCGGCAGCCGAATCCATGTCGAAGCGAAGCGGATTCCGCAGTATTTTCCGCCTTCAGTTATCTTCCCGTACAACAAGATGGGCCAATCCGCCAGCGGTTTCGATGTCGATGTCTCGGGCGGCAAGTTCGGGCCGTTCGACAAACAACTCTTCGTCGGCGATCAAACGCATAGCACGATCATGCGCGTAGCCATGGAAAAGATCAACGACCGCTGGCAAGGCGCCTGCTTCCCCTTCCGTTCTGGATTCGGCTCGGGCAACGTGCCGGTCCGCTTTGCCAAAGATGGCTCGCTGATCGTGGGCGGCACGAGTCGTGGTTGGGGCTCGCGCGGCGGCAAACAGTTCGCCATCGAACGCGTCGTTTGGACCGGCAAAATGCCATTCGAAATCCAGGAAATGCACGCGAAGCCGGACGGCTTCGAGCTCACATTCACCAAGCCCGTCGATGCAGAAACGGCGAGCAAGCCCGAATCGTATTCGCTGATCACTTATTGCTACATCTTCCAATCAACCTATGGCAGCCCGGTCGTCGATGAAACAAAGGCGAAGATTACAAAGGTCGAAGTCGCCAAAGACGGCAAAAGCGCCCGGCTCTTTGTCGAAGGCCTAGAAGAGGGCCATATCCATGAGCTAAGCGCGAGTGGCATCACTACGGCGGATGGCGAAAAACTACTCCACCCGCAAGCGTATTACACGATGAACTATATCCCGACTAAATAGCCGGTCGAAAGTGTTTAAGACAGCGGCGAGTGAAGCTTGCAGTATTGACGAACACTCTCTCTTCAAGCCGAAGGCGTGGAGGAAAACAGCCCAAGGCAAGCGCTTCGCGCCGACCTGGGAATTTCGCGTTCCGAAACTGCACCCTGTAAGGGTGGACGAAGGCGCGTTTGGAACGAGGGCTCCTGCACCCTTACAGGGTGCGGGTTTGCCGGATAGCGCTCCCAGGGCGGCGCCGAGCGCTTGCCCTGGGCTACAATCCTTTAGGCCTTCGGCCTGTTGAAAAGTCTTAATCTGGACCGCGCGAAGTATAGTACATGCGCGAAAATAAGTGTCGCCTTTCGCTCCGCGAAAGAACTTCCTTTCGCGGAGCGAAAGGCGACTAATTAGCCAATTTATTTTTGCGCAGATACTAACGAAGTAAGTTCCCGAGTCGCTTCTGGAAATATTTCCATAAGCGACTTTCCAATTAAATCGTGGGAAAACGAACGCTTTAGATTCGGAATGCGGAATTTGGAGTGTGGAATGAAACGAAAGTCAAACAGGTGGCAACCAATGGCCCGTCATTCCGACAAATAACCTTTTGGAAATATTTCCGGAAGCTCAAGGCCGTCATGGTTTCCACGGACCCTTCAGGAAATATTTCCAGAAGGGCTTTCTCGAGAAAATCGTGGGAAAACGAACGACGCATTGTTAGCCAGTCGCCCAGCGACTGAGGAAAAAGCAAAACGAACATGACCGATTTGCGCTCTCACTACGCCCATCAACCCTTCCATTTTGTAACGCAGTTCGGCTGGCCTACGCGCGCTCCCTCATCTGCTGTACATTGAATTTGCACTTCCCGATTTTACAACGGTGGGTTTCTGCCATGCGCTGTTGCCTCCTGCTCATTGCAAGCTGTCTGTTTTGTCCTTCGGCGAACGCGGCGCTGCCGGCGGAAAAGTCGGGCAACTCACGCGAAGCCATTGCCTCACTGATTGCCTGCCTGGATGATGCCGACGCACAAGTTCGGCAGAATATTGCCATGGCCATCGCCAATCTCGGCGACGAGGCCGTTCCTGATTTGATCGCTGCCTTGAGTCATCGAAAGCCAGAGCGTCGCATAGGCGCCGCCACGGCTTTGGCGACGATACGCCCCGGCGCGACGACCGCCCTTCCCGCCTTGCTTGACGCCATGAAGGATAAAGATGAAGGAGTGCGCCGGGCGGTTTCGTATGCTCTAAGCCGGATCACCAGCCGCAAGTTGGTGGTGCGCGATCTGACGCCGGCGCTGCCGCCCTTGGAGCCTGTACCTACTGGCGACGGAGAGCCGAGATGAAGTTTCTCATGGCATTCGGTCTGTTCTGGATCGGCGTGGTTGGCGCCCGCGCTCAGCCTTCGCATCTCGACGACCTGCGAGCCACTGCCAAAGAACATCACCCAATTGCTCGATGAACGGCTGGGCAAAGGGAACTTGAAACTGGACGAAGAGCGGGTGCGGCAGCTTCTCAAAAACATGCCGAAGAACATCGATCCCAAGATGTTCGACGAGAAGACAATTAAGAATCTTCTCGAAGCGAATCCGGAATTGAAAGATGCCAAAAATCTCGAGCGCATGCGCGAGTTGATCGAGAAGCAACTGGGAGGGAAGCAAGATTTTCCTTTCGACAAAGACAAAATGAACGACCTTGCCAACACGCTGAAGCGGTTTGAGGAGATTCAAGGACAAGCGAAACCGAGCCCGAGTGATCCAAACGTTCTGCCCGATTCGAAGAACAAGGGATCGCCAGCCCTCAAGCCGCCAACATCCGGACCAAGGCCGACTCTGCCGGGCGGCAACAACAAGGCCGTGGAGCAGTTCGCCCGGATGTTCACGAAGAATTTTGGGGAATCGGCTGCCACTCAAGACATGGTGAAAGAGTTCGCCAAATTGATGAGTCAGGATGATAAGAGCAATCTGCCGGGCCTTTTGAGTGATTTGGAAAAAGAGTGGAATTCAATCAAGGGTTCAGGCGAAAGCGCCAGTTCCATGGCGAAATTTGGCGATCTCCTTGCGGGCGTCAGTTTACCCGATTTTCAGATGCCGAACTTTGGATCGAATAGCTCGTCGAAGTTCACAGGCGGCGCCGAGGGCCATTTGTTGCCCGAGCCAAGTTCTTCCAACACAAGCGGTGAATGGGGGGATTTGTCGCGAGTCTCGATGTTCATTGCGTTGGCGGCAGGCGGATTTTTGCTCTACTGGTATGCGGGCGTTCGCGCGAAGAATAAACCAAACAAAATCGGTGAAGCGATTGCCTTAGATTGGCCGGTTGCCCCTCAACTCGTCTCGACGCGTGAAGATGTCGTCAAAGCCTTTGACTTTCTATCGATCGCCAAATGTGGCTCGGCCGCGGTCAATTGGCACCACCGCTTCATTGCCGAAACGCTCAGCGGCCAGCAACCGAAGCAGCGCGACGCCGTCAACCAGTTGGCCGGGCTTTACGAAAAAGCGCGTTACGCCCCGGTGAATGAACCGTTTACCGAAAGCGATTTAGTGGCTGCTCGAACGTCGCTCTCCCAAATTGCCGGAGAGACTTCCCGATGACCCGCACGGTTCGACGTCTCAATGTCTGGCGTCTCATTCCTGTTTTTGCCCTTATGTGTCTTGCGCCAGCGCCGCTGAACGCTCACGAATCCAATGCGCCTGCCCCTTCCAATACGGTGGTCGTGCCGAGGCTGGGGATGGAAGCTTTTCGTTACTTGCTCCATCGTCACGAATTCCAGCCGTTGCAAAACGTCGATGATGTTGAAGATGATCCGGCCAAGACGGTCATCATTTTGCTTGGGCCCGATTCCATCAAACAATGTCTCAATATGCCAGTGATTAGAGCCGTCGCCAATGGGGCTTCGATCCTTATCGCCACCGACCGATCTGCTGATAAGACCAAAGCCTTCGGCTTCACGATCACAGATGAAGTCGTTAACGTCAGTAATGCAGAGAAGCACGCCTATCTTGGCAAGCCGGAATATCCGTACATCCGTCCGTTTCGTCGCCTTATAGCTCCCGACGAGTCTTCGCCACGAACAATTTTCAAAAGTTTTCCCGCTGTAGGCAACCGCGCGATTGCCGCCAATAGCGCTGGGGTTCTCCATCAAGTGCCGTTCGATATTCCGCCGGCGCGGGCCCTTGGTCCGCGAGGCGTTGGCGACATATCCGCACGGTAGCTTCATGGTTCACGAACGCCAAGCCCGCCTTTTTGACCCGACGCAGGATCTGTTCGCGGTCGGCGGCCGATTCGGCGATGGCCGTTATCTAGGCCTGGCCGATCATTCGGTCTTTCTGAACGTGATGGTTCTGACTGAGCAAAACCCAAACGGCAATCTTGAGTTCACCGATGCCTGCATCAACTGGCTGCGCGGACCAGAAGGGAAGAACCGCTGCTTGTTCGTCGAGGATGGCGCCATCAAAACGACTTTCGATCTGCCTCTGCCCGAGATCGACCTATTGCCGTTCGTGTTGCAGTCGCTTCTCGTGCTCGAAAAGCACGGCGACCAATTGGTCCGCGAAATGGAACAGCAGGATTCTTTCAACCATACGACGCAATCGCTGTTTGGCCGTCGCGCGGTCGTGCGCTTTGTGTTGATCGCGCTAACCAGCTTTCTGATGTTTGTCGGCTTTACCCGACTCATGCGCGCTCGCACAGCGCCCGATCCGGCCCGCACCTTGGTGACGCCGGAAATCGCCGCGCTCATTCCGCGAGGCAACGCGTTGCAGCAGCGCTTCGAAGGCTTGCTCGAACTTGAAAATATCTATGGGGCAGCCCGCGAGATGGTTCGCGAATACATGGCCGGAATCGATGCCGAGCCCGGAACCAGCGAAATGCCGCCTCATCTTGTCATCCGAGAAAACGCGCGCGATGCAAATCATCTCCGCCGTCGCATCATGCGGCTTTGGCAGATCGGCTTCGGCTCGCAACCGATCAAGATCAAGCCAACGGAATGGCGAGCCCTCACCGAAGATCTCAAAGAGGTCCTGGAAAAGGCCGATAACGGCGTTTGGCACTTCTTACCAGTGGCGAATTAACCTTTCGCCTGAAGCGGGAATTGATAAACCAGATGAAGCGAAACAACCGATGTGCGGCCTCGCAGCCGTGTCTCGGCCCAAAGCGACGCGCGAACAGACTCGCCGGCTTTCGATGGTAAACTCGTAATGACCGCTTTGCCTGCGAATTATTCCCCCACGCGCCACGCTCAGGAATTGGCCGAGAAAGGCCGGGCCTTGAGTCAGAAAGTGCTTGCCGAGGTGGGCCGGGTCGTCGTCGGCATGGACGACGTTGTCCGCAAGCTTCTCATTGCTCTGCTCGGCAACGGCCACGTGCTTCTCGAAGGCGTGCCGGGCGTCGCCAAGACGACGTTGTCGAAAACCTTTGCCCACCTCCTGGGCTGTCAGTACCAGCGAGTTCAGTTCACGCCCGACCTGCTCCCTTCGGATGTCACTGGCACATCGATCCTCGATCGGAAAACGAACGATTTCATCCTGCGGAAAGGGCCAATCTTCTGTCAGGTGTTGCTGGCGGATGAGATCAATCGAGCGCCGGCCAAAACGCAGTCCGCGCTCTTGGAAGCGATGCAGGAATATCAAGTTACCGTAGACGGAGCGACCATTCCGGTGCCATTGCCATTTCTGGTGCTGGCGACGCAAAACCCGATCGAACAGGAAGGCGTTTATCGTTTGCCGGAAGCCCAACTCGATCGTTTCCTGCTAAAGATCGAGATCGGCTACCCGGGTCACGATCATGAAGTGAATATGCTGAAGTTGCACAGCCGGCCAGTGATCGAGCCACTGGCGATGTTCACTCCGGAATTGATTCAAGACATGCAGTCGCGCTTGCCGGATGTCTTCGGTACGGAAGCCCTGTTCCACTATATCGTGCATTTGGCGGCCGCCAGCCGGCATCATCCCGACTTGCTTTTGGGGGCGAGTCCGAGGGCAGCCCTTTGTCTGCTCAAATGTGCTCGGGCTCGCGCGCTGCTTGAAGGCCGACATTATTTCACGCATGAGGATGTGCAAGCTATCGCTCTGCCCGTGCTCGGCCATCGAATCATCTTGCGCCCCGAAGCCGAGGTCGAAGGCAAGCGCGCGGCGGACGTGGTTGAAGAACTTCTCGCTTCAGTGCCTGTGTTGGACGGGCAGTGACTGCAATCGATGATTCCCCCTTTTGAAACGGCCTGGAGCCTTCAGACGTGCTGACTTCGCGGGGCTGGTGGCTTCTGGTGATCGCGTTGGCGCAGGTCGTCATTGGGCTGATTCTGTCCGAACGCGTCGGCCCGTTGATCGCCCTGATCGGCTTGGTTGTCTTGACCTGGTTTGCGATGGAATGGGCGTTGTTTCAAACGCGCGTTTCGTTGGCGGTCCCCAGATTGAAGGTCACGCGGCTCTTGCGTTCCGATGGGCGGGAAACGCCGATCGTCTGGGCTGGGCAGCCCTTTGAGGTGATCGTTGATGCAGTTCTTTCTTCGCGCCTATCGCTTCCCTATTTAACGCTGCAAGATCGTCCTCCTTCGGGTTGCGAACGCCTCGATGGTCGCGATGACTTGACGATTTCACTACAGCCGAATGAATCAATCTCGATACGCTACTCGCTTCGCTGTGACTCTCCGGGCGAAATCCGTTTCGAAGGAGTGCGGCTGCAACTCGCAGACATCCAAGGGCTCTTCTACCACCGAGCGTTCTTGCGACAGCCGGCCATTTATCTTGTGCTGCCGCCGCTGGCCGACGCGAAGGGAAACCGCCGAACCTCCAAGTCGCATAACGTAATGCCACCCCCGGGCCTGCACCGGCTACGCCAAGCGGGAGGCGGCAGCGAGCTTCATGACTTGCGCGAATATCGGCCGGGCGACCCGCCGAAGATGATTGCCTGGAAAGCGAGCGCCCGACGCGATCGACTCATTATCAAAGAGTTCGAAAGCGATGTGCCGGTTCGCTGCACGCTCTTCGTTGATGCATCGGCCTCGGTGCGCATCGGCCCATCGCGCGACACGATGCTGAACCAGATAACGACGATCGCTTCGGGGGTTTCACAAGCCGCCCTTGCCGACCGCGATCACGTTGGCCTGGTCCTATTCGACGATAATTCCACCGAATTACTGGCGCCCGCACGGACTTCACGGCATTTGATCGAACTGCTTCATCGGTTGGCGCGAGCCAACAGCGCGGCCCCCATCAGCGATGCAGGCGACCCCGAAGTGCTGCTGCAGTTGGCTACACCGCTCGCGCATGAAATCTATCCTGATCTCATGGATCGCCGCCTCAATCATATCCCCTTTCGAATGTTCTGGCGGTCACTGTTCGATTTCAGCCGAGGGTGGATTGCGATCGTTCTGCTCATGCCGTTGCTGCTTACGATGATCTTGTTGGGGACGGCTTTCATTAGTTTCATGGCCGATGACTTTGACACGCTGCGAGGATGCTTTCAAACCGCCTTCGATGCCGTGCGCTTATTCGGCTCTTTGCCTGCCTTGCTGCTTGTGATTGTCGCCCCGGCTGCGCTTGGCGGGCTTTACTGGTTGGTGTTTGGCCTTAGCGGCTGGTTCCGACCTCATTACAAGCCGCGACGCCAACGAAAACAATTGAGCGCCATGCTTGCCGCATTGGAAGATGCGCCAATGGGCGCTGAAGCTCGCTACCTCGACGACGACAGGGCGTTCGTCGAACGCGTGCAAGGTTTTCTGGCCGAGCATCATCGGCGCTATCCCGTTGCACTGTTCGACGACCAGGGGCGTTATCTGTTTCGATCGGAGCGCAAGATTGAACTCCTCTCTCGCGCCTTGCTTCACTCGGTGGCACGCGGAAGAGACAACGAGCTTTTCGTTCTCATGGCCGACCTGTTCGAACTGCAGGACTTCATCGAGCCTTTACTGAAGGCGGTCCGCGTTGCGTGCGCCCGGCATCATCAAGTTCTCGTCATCTCGCCCTGGCTAGCAGGAATTCCGGTTCTCGATGAAAACCTCTCCCAATCCGAACGCACCAAAAAGATTCGCGCTCACGGCCTGGATCTTGGCTTTCGCGGCATCGAAGCTCAACTCTTTCGGCAAACCGTTGACCGCTATCATTCGGCCTTTCAGAAATTGCGTCACGAGTTCGGCAAGAGCGGCGTCCTGGTCGTTCGCGCCCAACCGGGCGAATCGATTCGCTTGATTCTCAACCGGATGGAACGATTACGCGGCGCGAGGGCCCGGCGATGACTTCGGATCGCATCACGCACGAATCGCCGAGTTTGTTGGAAATGGTCCGGCAGCCATCGGCGCGGAATTATCTATTCATTGGCGCTGCCGCTTTGTTGGTGTATTACACTTTGATGGCCGAACGCGGCGGGCAACTCGGCGCGCTGCTTACCGTGATCATTGCTGTCCCGGGCCTGCTGGCTCGATGGGTCATCTCCCCCTGTTTGGTCTTGGTGCTGACGAGCTACTTGCTCTTCGATCCGAACTTCGAACGGCTGGTGCCGGCTTTCGATGGTGCTCGGCGTAGTTTGAGCTATGGCCGTGTCAGCATGGCGGTCGGTCTGTCGGATATTTTGTTGGCCGCCGCTATCCTGATCTATTTGATAGCGCAGTGTCGTATCTTCAGCCTCGTGCATCAAAGCATGCCGAACGACCCGCCGCCCCGGCGCAGGGACAGCCGATCCCACTCAAGCCGACACGGCCAGCGGCCTTATTCCGGGATCGTGAGATCGGCATCATGTTTGCCGTCGCGTTTGTGAGTGTATTGGCGGGAACCATTGCTTGTCTAGCCGTGGCGGGGATCGAGCAGCGGCAAAACCTCGGCGGCAACTGGGGAATTACCAGACCTTTTGCACGGATGATCTTGTTCATCTGGATGTTTGTAGGCGCCGTGCTGTTAGTGGGTGTTGCGGCTCGCTATCTGGCTCTGAGACGTTTGAGCAAACCCGCGGCCCGGCTGCTGCTCCGGGAATTGTTGTGGGATGAAACGCGTCGAGAACAGGAGCGGATTTATCGATGGCGTCGCTGGCGGAAGAAGAAAACGGGGAGCGGAGCTCAATCTAAAGTGAGAGTCGAAGTCTATTCCGAGCCGCAAGCGTAAGCGATGGAAGGTGCGGCAACAGTTCTGGCACACTCATAAAACTGGCACCAAGCCCCTTCGTACCCTCCCCCTGGCTTTGCAGCTGACTATTGCCCACAAGTGTAGGGGTGAGCGGTGGGGTGACTGCAATTTCTTGCGAGAGCACATTGACTTTGTAGAGAAGTGCTTTGTTGGTTCCAAGAATCTCAAGTGAACCGTTTCAGAATGTGATTTGAGTTTCGAATTGAGAGATGGATGTACAAATGCCGGCAGGCGTCTCGGCGAGACGCATTGAAGAATTGAAATAACGAACAAGGGGGTGCAGTTGAAAAATCAGCATTGGCTGCGGCCGAGGCTGTAGCCTGCGACGAGAATGGTTAGATCGCGCCAGCCACGCCAAAGGGTGCGCACGCCGGGCATGCCGTCGGACTTGCGATTGAGATGTCCGCCGAGCCGGCCGATCCACAAAATGGCTTGCCGCACAGTCGGCACGGGCGTGTCGGCGGTGAGAGGTTTCTTCTCAAACTTGGCGAAAAGCGATTTCCAGGCGTAGTCGCTCAGGATGATGGTGCAAGGCGCGTTCGGTTCTTGGCGAGCCAGATCACGCAGAGCAACGATGCGGACGGCGATCATCGAATAGAGCATCAGTGCTTTAGTCAGGCGCTCGGCGGTTTCCAGTTCGAGTTTTTCCGCCTGGCAACCGCTCTTGAGGGTCAAATGAAAACACTCGATGTGCCAACGGATTTTGTAGATCCTCAGAACCTCGACGATCTCGGCACAGGTGCTAGCGGGTTCGGTCGTCCACAACAGCCAGTTCAACGGTTCGACGCCAGGCGGCGCCTTGATCTCGCGGACTTCGATCAAACTCCAGACGACGGGCTTTCGGTGCGGATGTTTTTTGAGATTGGGTGTGATCGTAAGTGTAACCGAGCGCAACTCGCACTTTGCTCTGCGTTTGGATTGGCCCTGTTTAGGAGGAACCTCGACGATGCAACCGCCGCGAACCGGAGCGGCACGGACGGCTTCCATCGATTTGTCGATCGGTCCGTCAACCGAACGATTTTGAGCGGCGCGGATGACGGCGCCATGCGGAGAATCTGTGATGCGTTGTAGAACTTCGTGGATGTCCCCTTCACGATCCATGATGTGGATCAAGCGAGGTTGTTCGTTCTCGGCCAAATGGGCTATCGCGGCTTCAGACTCTTCGATGCCGCGCAGCCATTTATGGCTCTCCTTTTCCTCAATGGGCCGACTGGGATCGGGAGGAGTTGGATCGACAGACCGACTCCAATAGTATTGGTCGAACAGGCCCAAAGGCACGCCGTCCAGGCGAAGAGCCAGGGTCGAATGCAAATGCAGACCGCGAGCGAGCGGGGAATCATTGAGCAAGCCAAGCCCTGTCGTAAACTTGAGGTGTGTGTAGTTAAGTGAGGTAGAATCTTGAACCACCAAAACAACAGCTTGGCCGCGACAGGCATTGGCCGTGGCTTTGACCAACGGCTGCAAAAAGAGTTCGATCGGCAGTCGTTCGTTGCTAAAGAAACGATAAGTTGCCTTGGCTTCAGCGGCAGAGCCGCACGCTTGCGGAAAACTATCGAGGGGCTGCGCCGCCAAGGTCGCCAGAGTCTGAGCATACCGGGTATTCAAGCGTCCGTCGGGCATCTCAGCGAACCCGGCGACTTGCGAAGCCCAAACTTTAGCGTCAGCGCAAATAGGAGCTGTGGCAGCCATGGTGTTACTCCAAACACTACTGAACTTCCGTGTGGTCAATGAATAGTAGCGCCGCAGCTGAAAGAAGTGAAGACCCTCCCTAAAAAATTGTGGGTAATAGTCAGGCTTTGCAGGGGGAGGGTGGGAAATTAAGCTGCCGTTTTGCCAGAATCGGTTGGTTACCCAGCGATGGATACTACCGCCGCTCACGCTTCCGGCTCGGATAGCTCAAAACTGCGAGGCAATTATGTTCTGGATTCGCGAAATTGTTGGCTGGCTTTTCATCGCCTTGGGGCTCGTCGCCTTCGGCAACTGCTACATGCTCGTGCGCGATGGCAAAGTCTTTTCACCAGGGCCGATGGTGCTTATCGGGATTTTCCTCTTTCGCGGCGGCATTCATTTTCTGAAAGTCGCCGTCGCAGCTCGCATCTGCCAACGGCCTGAGCCGAAAAAACCACGCCCCGCCCTCGCGCCACGCGGGCGCTGATAATTTTTTATCAAAGCGAAATTTGCGTAAAAGAATCGAATCTTAGATAAGCGGAAAACGAACGAAAGACATTTAGCCACGGATTAAACACGGATGAACACGGATAAATCATCGGTTTTATCCGTGTTCATCCGTGTTTAATCCGTGGCTGATGAATTTCAGATTGCTATTCAGCTAATCGCGTTTCACGCCTTGGACAAACTGAAGCAGCCCCATTCCTTCCGGGCGTGGCTTGGCGTCGGCAGGCGTGGACCATGCTTGCACGCCGCGACCGGGCACGATCCGCGTCACATTAGCTGCCCACGTGGTGCCAGGCGTTGGCGCGGCCGAGGTCAGTTCCTGCAGGGGAATGGCTGCCTCGGCCGTCCAGCTTGTCTCATTGCTTTCCACCGCAACGAACCATTGCGGGTTCCACTTGTCGTCGCCCCAGCAATCCTCGGCCAGGCAGCCGCGTTGATCGATCTGCAGTTGGTAATACGTCTGATAATCGCGGTCGAGATCGAGAAGGATGCTCACCCGATCGAAGGCGCGAAGGTCCATATCGCGCCCGCGCTTTTCGACAGGTGCCGCTCGGCCCCCTGCCGGATGGGTGCAATGGATAGCGATATAGAGGTTCTCACTATCATGTGTCATCTTCACGGTGGTCGTGTATTCATTTTCGAACTTGCCCGCTTCGTCTTTCTTTACTGCCGTGTCGAGATCGCCTGCCGTTGTCGTTGCCACCAGCGGTTTCACGCCGATCCAGCAGTCGTCGTTCAACTTGCCATCCAACACTGGCTTGGAGTTGACGCGCGGGCAATACGCCAACGGCTTAGCCGGGGACACGCCCACGTTGCGATTGATAAGCCAAAGCTCGGCCATGGCGCAATCGCGCCAGGCGTCGGCGCCGCGCACAACCGTCTGGCCGCCGAGCGGCACGGCCGTTTCGGAGAGGTAACGGCTGAACCACTTTTTCGCGTCGGCGCCTTCGCCAAGCTGCCGGCGTGCCGAGTGAAAACAGAGTTGCATGGCCGGGTCTTGCGCAGAAACGGCCGCAAGCTTTTGCATGCGTGGCTCCAGCAGCAGACCTTCTTTGAACCATAGGCGAGTGTCGTCGTGATCGCGCAGGTAAGTCTTATGGCTCGCCTGCACGATCTCCGTGCCGCCTTTGACGATGCCCGTCTGCGTACCCGGATTGGCCTCGGAGACCCTCGTTTCCGTATAGATCGCAAAGTGACCCAGCTCTTGCCGTCGTCGTGCTTCGCTGCTGCTTTGATAGCGGACCAGCCAACGAAAAGCTTCTGCCGCCAGCGGATGATTGGGATACTGTTCCACGAGAATCAAATACGTTTCGCGAGCAAATACCCATTGCCCGGAATTGGCATACTGACTGGCGATCGCGTAAACCGCTCGCGCCCCGAAATCGGCCGGCATCTCTTTGATGGCCGGCATAATCTGCGCCAACACCTGTTCCGGCTTGCCGAGCTCGATGGCGTTGCCGCTCGCTAGCGTTTCGAACGTTCGCCGCCTGCGGACGGCCTTATCGATGCGTGCGCGATCTTTGATCGATTCAGCGTCAACCGGAGGCAAGTCGCGGCGCGCCTGACCGCCATAGGCCAGATCAATCCCTTCCATCAGATGCATGTCGCCAGCCGCGTCGCGCAGACGCGTCGCGATTAACTGATAGCCTCGTTCGTTGACCGGAGGTCCTGATTTGCCGACGATCAAGTCAGCGGGGTTTGCATAGTCGCGCGGGCAGTCAGCCAGCCGGGTCTGCACTTCGAGCAGCGGAATCTTCACGCCGGCGGGATCCACCTTCTCCAATGTGCAGTAAAGTTTCTTCGGCGACCAGACTGTGAGTTTGAGCGTCTTCAGTTGTTCGGGAAACGCTTGCGGATCGGCAGCAAGCTTAAAGGCTTCTTTCAGCGCGCCGATCAAAAGCGTCTCGGCCGGCGTCAGCGCTTTTTTGTCCGCGTCGGTCACAATCACTTCGGGTCGCCAAATGCGGATTGCCAGCACCAGTTGGCGGACGATTTCGATACTGGAGCGTTCACCATGAAGTCGATCCCAATTGGCCAGAAGCTGGGTAACGGAACAGCCATCCTGGTGATGCGGCAGCGGAAATTGCCAGAGCGATTCACCCGCTGTGCCACCAACCGAGCGCATGGCAGCGCCTAACTTCAGTGGGTCGACGCCAAGCGTGGGATGAGAGCCCGTCGCTTCAATGCGTTGCGTTAATGGCCGATCGTCTTCGGGAAGCCGGGCGGGCGCGGAAGGCGCTGCGGCGCAAGTCAGCCTTAGTGAGACGGTGTGGTAGCCATCTTCTTCGCCGAGCAAGGCAATGGTTTCGAACGGAATCGACATCGATGAAGCATGCACGAACAGGGCGGCTGCGCGCTGCGCCTCCTGGCGAACGACTTTCCAGTTCTTGCCGCCGTCGCGCGTCGATAGGATCGTCCCCATCTCGCCGCATGCCCAACCAAGATTTTCGTTCAGGAAGCTGATGGTATGCAGCGGCAGCGATTGGCCGGTCTTTTGCACTTCCCACGTTTGACCGCGATCCGGACTGTGCAGCACGAAGGTACCGGGCCGGCCGACCACCCAAAGATGTTTTTCGTGAATGGCGACGGATGAGAAATCGCAGGCTGCCTGCACTTCCTTCGGAAGGTTGGGCACGGCGAAGCCCCACTTCAAGCCCGAGCTTTTCGAGCTGGTTAGGATCATTCCGCCCTGGCCGACGGCAACCGCGAACGGACCATCGAGTTTTAGACAGCGGATGCCACGACCTCCCAGCGGATCAACATCAGCGGCGCCGAATAGGCCATCACGCAATGTCGCCAACTGACTCCAAGAGCCGCCCAGCGCGCCGTTGTCGGAGTCGGAGAAATCGGCTGCCAGCCAAGTGGGACAGCGCTTGCCCGCAACAGGTTTCCAAGTTTGGCCGCCATCGACGGTTGTAAACAGGCCGGTGGCATAGAGATCGCTGCCATCCCCCGCGGCAATGCCGTTGCGCTGGTTGAAAAACTTCACGCAGTTCAAGCCGGGAAGCGCCTGAGTAGCAATAGGCGACCACTTCAACCCGCCGTCGGTCGTGCCAAGCACGACGCCTCGACTGGCGCCGCCAGGCAGTTCCACCCGGCCCACCGCCCAACCGGTATAAGGCGTCAAGAATTGAATCGCCCGGAGTGAGGCGTTCACTCCGCTCGCCTGCTGTTCCCAGTTCTGACCGCCGTCGATGGAATGCCAGATTACGCCATCGTCGCCGCATGCCCAGCCTTCGCGTTCGTCGGCGAACTGCACGGATCGAATCGCGGCATCACCCGGATGATGGGCCGCCAACACGCTTTGCGCCGCCCAGATCAAAACGACCGCAAAAGCCGCGAGTGCGCGATTGAATCGAAACATCCTACATCCTCAAAGCCAATCGAGACCACGATAATCCAGGCAAGACGGGAATAAGGGAAGTTTGCAAAAAATACCAGACGAACCTGAAGTGGTAGATGCTGTAGGGTGCGTCAACACTTTCTGGCGATTCTGGCGAGCGGCGCGGCGTAAGCCCGCCGTGTCTCGAAACCACGGCGGGCTTACGCCGCGCCGCTCGCCAGAATCCTTCGCCGCCCCCGCCTGCTGTCCTCCTCGGCCTCGGCTTGACCGGAACGGCAGCGCTCGATTACGATTGCCTCGGCCAAGAAATATAGCGGTGAAGGAATGAGTATGGGCATGTTGAATCAATCGAATTTTCCCAGGCTCTGGAGGCTCTTCCAGTGGTCGATCGGCGGTAGCTGCCATAAGCGGCGGCTAGTCGGCGAACGACTCGGCCGATGTCGGCATGTCCTGGAGGTCGGCTGTTCGGTTGGCAACATCGCGCCGGTGTTTCGCGCCATTCCCGATTTGCACTACACGGGCGTCGATATCGATGAAGCGGCCCTACGCACAGCCCGAA
This sequence comes from uncultured Planctomycetota bacterium, assembly GCA_963718635.1. Lineage (GTDB taxonomy): Bacteria > Planctomycetota > Planctomycetia > Gemmatales > Gemmataceae > JAIOQJ01. The sequence continues at coordinate 3,844,534 of OY970367.1, forward strand.
GGACTTATCGGCACGATAAGCGATTTCAGTTCTTGCATGGAGAAATCGAACGGCTCGACTTGCCGAAAGAGTCGTTCGACTTGATCGTCTTGTCGGCTGTGCTGCATCACGTGGATGATGATGGCTGCCGTCGAATCCTGAATGCTTGCAGCAAATTGTTGGCGCCCGATGGAGAACTGTTCGTAACCGATCCGGTGCAGCCAATAGACGGCGATCCGTGGCTCGTGCGCTTTTTCAACTCGATCGAACAGGGCCAGTACGTTCGCACCTCACGTGCCTTCGATGCCTTGCTCGACTCAACCGGCGATCTGGAGGCAGTCAATCGTTGTGAGTTCTTCCTGAAAGGAAGTCCGCTCGGCTTTCCGAATATAACCCGCTGCGTCACCTTGCAAATGCGGCGGACGCCAGTTGGCTCATCGCTGAAAACAAGAGGCTCGAGTCATCAACGGATGGTCGGCGCCGACAGCCCGGCCCGGCAGATGCCGACCTGCGAGACTTTCTTCGCATAGGCGTAGACGCGTCCGGCCGGCTCATGCCAGACGGCTTCAATCTGCTCGAAGCCGGCTTCGCTCATCATCCGGGCCAGCGCGCTGGGCGAGGGCATGAACCAGTTCCAGCCGCCGCGATCGAGTCGTTCACGTGTCCCGCCGGTATGGACAAGACTGCCGTCAAACCGGCAATAGGGCATCTCGTGATCGATGCCGGCGGACTCGATGAAAATGTCGCCGCCCGATTTGAGCGAATTGAAAATGATCCTTAGCCCGATCAGCGGGTCCGAGAGATGATAAATGACGCCGGGGAAGTAGGCGATGTCGAAACGATCGTAGAACGCGGGCGCGTTGCAACCGTAGAGTGAAAGAGCTTCAACGTGAACGCGCTCTTCGATGCCGAACGACTTCGCGAGAAAAGAGGCCGTATCGGCATACTTTCGCACCTCTTCAATGGCATGAACTCGGGAGCCGAGAGCCGCCAGCAATAGCGAGGTGCCGCCGGTCCAACAGCCAATATCGAACACATCCTTGCCGGCAAAACTCTCAGGTGTTCGGGAAAAGAGCGTGCAGAAATTGGCCAGCAACTTCAAGTGTCGCTCGGCCATTCGGCCTTCCAGTTTGAACGAACCAAAATCGTGGTCGTGGCCCCAGAAGAATTTGATCGACAGGTCGCGCTGGCGATCTGTTTCTTCGTTCGCATAGCCTTCCAGATCAGCATCAACGGCGCCGATTCGTGATTCGAGTTCACGCTGAAAATCGCCCGCTGAAATGCCGTGCAGGCGGTCAACCCGATAGACGGCAAATTGCTGACGGAGTTGCTGAACGAGAACCGAGTACGGTTCCGCGGGCGATTGTTTGCTTGTGCGCCAGAGCCGATGCAACACGGATGGTTCCTCTGTAAACAGATCGAAAGACTGAATGCGTTTGCAGGCGCGACGCGAAGTCTTTGCACTGGACCGCATTCGCCGGGTTAGCTTAGCAAAAAGAAATAGCTTTTTCGAACGCCCCTAAGCTAGGTTGATGCTTGCAACGGAAAACTCGAAATTCGTTTACCAACGCGACACTATGCCGCTCGCCCCGCGTCAAGCGCATTCAACAGAAGGTCGCGCACGCCTGTCATTGGTAGAGGCGAATCCGAAGGGCGCGGGCCGGAGCCAATAAGCAGGGGGCCGTCTTCCGGGTTACTGGCGGGCAGGCCGTGACTGCCTTTCACTAAGGATGCATCGAGTGGAATGACATCCATGATCATGCGGAAGCCAAGCTTTTTCTGCAAGACGCGTGAAATTACCCTGAATTTAGGGAAACGGAGTTGCGGGTCGAGCAAGAGTTCACAGGGATCATAGCTCGGCTTATGATGGATCGCCACCGCTCGGGCATAGTCCGGGGCAAGCCGATCATCCAGCCAAAAGGGATAAGCGAACCAGGCATTCGCTGCCGAAAGGAGAACGATTTCGCCCGCTCGCGGATGATTTAGGTTGATGTCCGCGCGTTCGTCGCCACTGATGACGCGATCGACGCCGCCGAGTGAATGCAGCGTGTCGCGCACTAACCCAAGGTCGTTCGGATTGTTGACGTAGACATGTGCCAACTGGTGATCGCAAACGGCGAAAGCCCGGCTTGAGAATGTATCGAGTTGTTCGCCGAATGGACCGTTTCGTACTGACAACAGGCCTTTTTGTCGAAGCAACCGGTTCGGGTAGATGGGTTGGTCAACTTGGCAATGGCCATACTCGCTCACCACCCAAACTTCAGCGCCGGATTCTTTGGCCGCATCGAGGATGGGAACACAAGCGTCATCGAGCTCGCGCACCAGGCGCGGCATCTCGCAGCCGTTTGGCCCGAAGCGCTGCGGATCGTAATCGAGGTGCGGCATGTAAACCAGAGTGAGATCCGGCCGTTCGCTGCGCATCACGGATGCGGCACAACGTCCAATCCATTCGGTGCACGGCAGTCCCGCTTTCGGGCCCCAGAAGGTGAAAAAGGGAAAAGAACCGAGTTCCTTCTCAAGACCTTCCGTCAGTCCTTCTGGAGTACCTGTGATGCCGAATACTTTGTTGCCGTCGATCCCATAATGAGGTTTCGGCGTGACGCTGATCGCTACGTCAGCGCCTTGATTGAACCACCAGAAAAGCTTGGCACATTTGAAAGGCCGCCCTTGCTTAGCAACTTCGCGTTTCGCCGTAACGTAGACCGGTTCTGCTTGAATCAGGCGATTCGACTGTTGCCAAAAACGGACTTCGCCCGTCTCCCGAAAGAGCCAACCGTTGCCGACGACGCCGTGCTTTTCGACGGGTTGGCCCGTTAAGATCGTCGCTTGGGCAGAGCACGTCACTGCGGGCACCACATCGCGCAAAGGCACGCACCAGCCGGCCTGCGACAAGGCGTGCAGACGGGGCGCCAACGGAAGCAGCCGGGGTGTAAGACCGACGGCATTGATGAGGACAATCGGCATCAGGGGCATGATACGAACGGCGGCCAACTTCGGATGAAGATTACGCGACGGTTCGGGTGATCGCCCAAGCCGCCAAAAAGCCAAGAAAGCCGCCAACGACCGATGAGAAGACATAGCTGGCAGCGATGTCCCATCGGCCGCGTTGCACGCTTTCGACGACCTCAAGAGAGAAGGTTGAAAAAGTGGTAAAGCCGCCGCAAAAGCCGGTGCCTAAGAGCAAGTAGCCCATGCCCACGCGGTCCTTACAAAGGACGGCGACAATGCCGAGCAGGATCGAACCGCTGACGTTGATCGTGAAGGTTCCCCAGAAGAAATCCTTGCCCCAGGGCTGATTGCGGAACCATAGGCCCAGCCAATAACGGGCATTGGCCCCGGCGCCGCCGCCGAGGCCAATAAGTAGTGCCGGATGCGTGAGAAAGGTACTTAGCCACATAGAACGAGATACCCTTGAAAGCGCTATCGCGAAGAACGTTGAAAGGCGCGAGGGACAGACTGGAAGCCTGTCGAACGCGCTCCGCATGGGACAAGTTTCCAACTTGTCCACCCTTGCCCGCCGAAATCGCTCCACTGCGCCACGCACTTGGGACAAGTTGGAAACTTGTCCCACGCGCTCCGCTTGAGACGACAAGTTGGAAACTTGTCCCACGCGCTCCGCGTGGGATAAGCTTCCAGCTCGTCCACTCTTGCCGAAAGCGCCCAACTGCGCCAGCGCACTTGGGACAAGTGTTGTAGGGTGGGTGAAGGCTTTGCGTAACCCACCTTTTCGACTTCTCAATACTCGTAACGCAGGCCGATGTTGATGCCTTGCAGCCAGACCGATTCCTGCTTGAAGGTGAAGACCGGTCCTGCCGCATTGCCGGGCGTCGGCGCGGCAACGTAGCGGATGTTCGAATCATTCACGTTCGAATCGATCGTGCTGCCGACGCGCACGAGGTGATTGACGTAGAGGAAATTCCAGCCGACATAGGCGGCACACCGTTGAGTGATGTTGTAATTGAGGTTGGCGGTCAAATCGGGGAGCACGGCGATCTTATCTTTCGTATGGGTGCCGCTATTGGAGTCCTGGGCATAAAGGCCGCCGGCCTGGGTGTTGGTTACGCCCGTCGGCGAAGTGAACGTATTGCTGCCGCTGATGTTTACCTGCTCGCGATTGCTGCCGAGAGCGAACTTGAAGATGCCATCCACGCTGAAGCCATACCAGCCGCACAGGCGGGCCCGCCAGCCGATCTGAGCTCCGTAAAACTGGTTCGACACGGCAAAGTGATCGCGGACGGAAAGCCCGCTGCCATCGCGGAAGTTGGCGGTGCCGTTCACATCGAGCCGTTCGCGCATTCCGAAGTAGCGAGCACCCAATAGCCAATCCGTGTTGTCCGAAAAGACACGGAAGCCATTCCAGACGATGTTGGCGTCGCCGCTATAGATATTGCTGACGGCGGCAGATGCGGAAAGCGCACCGCTGTAGCCGGTTGCCGGATCGGGGATGGAAAACTTCAACGAAGTCAGAGCGCCGGTGTTGGCATTGGTATAGAAGCGGGCGAGTATCGGTGAGCCATTGGCGTCTGATGCATAGGCTGCGCTTAGGGTGCGATTCTGAATGGCAAAGCCACCGACATCGATGCCGAATTGGTGGTCGGCGGTGAGCCACAGGCCGGCATCGAGGCGAAGTCCGCTTAAACCGTTATAACGCAGCTGGTTGTTGCCTGGAAATAGTGTGGTGGCAGAGCCGGGCGGCAGGTCGCTCGTAAGCGCCAGGCTATCCGGGAGTGATTGGATAATGGGAGGAGTTTGCTCCTTGCGTAGCCACCAAACGAGGTAGTCAGCGCGAAACCAGAACATCTGCGGGACGCAGTTGCCTGGCAACGGCATCTCGCCGCCACCGACGCCGGTGTTCTCCAAGACTCCAGGCGAAGCAGGGCCAACCCCATCGTCGACAGCGGAACGGTAATTACCAACGGCTGGAGGATCTTTCGCCGGTTGAGGTTGAGCGGCCGCGCTGGAAGCGCCAATCAATAAGGATGCCAAGAGACAGGTTGTACGGATTCGCATCGTCATCTCCGCCGTTCGCGATATAGGGAAGAAGCGCGTTCTGCGGCCTTCGCGGGCCATAGCAAATAAATCGGCATTGCGGGAATCGAACTTTTGGCCAAATTGGCGCTATAGACTCGAGATCGTGTCTTTTGGCAAAATTGGCGGAGATTGGCTGAACAATTCTTGCTTTGTGCTACCAAATGACGAATTAGCCGGTTATCATGATAATGAAGCTTTCTTCATCTTCATTTTATCGTCGGATTCATTGCCCGCTTGGGGACTCTCCTATGCTCTCTCGCCACCGCGTGGGGCGTGCCGCATTTACGCTTATTGAATTGCTTGTGGTAATTGCCATCATCGCTATTTTGATCGGCCTGCTGCTGCCGGCCGTGCAGAAAGTACGCGAGGCGGCCAACAGAGCAAAGTGCCAGAATAATCTGAAGCAAATGGGCATCGCGGTCCACAGCCTGCATGACCAGATGAGCATTCTACCATCTGGTGGACTGACCTACACGTCGGCGCCGACACGCGATCCCTCCGGCAATTTATCGGACACATACAAGCAACAATGCGGTTGGGGGTTGCAACTATTACCGTACATCGAGCAACAAAACGTCTATAATCTCGCGTCCGATACCGACCTTCAAGCATCGATCATCCCAATGTACTTCTGCCCATCTCGGCGGCAGCCGATTGCGATCAGCCACAATTATGGTCTGAGAGGCATGATTGATTATTGCAGCGTCACCGATGCCTCTGCGAGCAACGGAGCGATTGGCAACGAAGTAATCATCAAAATGAGTACGGCAGCGACTTGGTCTCCCATTAACCTAACTTCCGTAACGGATGGAACAAGCAATACCCTGATGATTGCTGAAAAAAGCATGCAGACCAACACTTATACCACCGGTTCGGGCCAGGACGATCAAGGCTTTACCTGCGGCTGGGACTGGGACGTCCTGCGATCGAGCGACATTGCCACGAATGCTTTTGCACAAGACCCGGGGCCCAAGGGGCCTTTCAATGGTTTCTCGCTAGGCTCGGCTCATCCAGGCGGCATGTGTGGCGTTTTCGCCGATGGCTCGGTCCGCAACGTCCGTTATTCCGCCACGCCGGCCGTAATGCTCATGCTCGGTTCCCGCAACGATGGCGGGGTCGTCAATTTTGCCGAATTTCAATAAAACTTATGCCTCGGCCAGACTCAGCACCTGGCTTCAAACACAAAATACAGATCCTCGGCATGTCGGCTTACATTTTCCTGAAATTCGCTTTTCGCTTTCAAAAAACCTGTTTGCTTGCTAGAGTGAAGATGAAGCTTTCTTCATCTTCATTTTTTATCGTCGGATTCATCGCCCGCTTGGGGACTCTCCTATGCTCTCTCGCAGTCGCGTGGGCGCGCCGCATTTACGCTTATTGAATTGCTCGTGGTAATCGCGATTATCGCGATCTTGATCGGCCTGTTGTTGCCGGCGGTGCAGAAAGTGCGAGAGGCGGCCAATCGCGCGAAATGCCAGAATAATTTGAAGCAGATTGGCTTGGCGTTTCACAACCATCACGACAATTACGGTGTGTTCCCATCCGGCGGGGACTCTTGGCAGAAGGATCGGTTATTTGATGCCTCGGGCAACCCGGCCATTTATTTGACGCAAACCTGGGGCTGGGGCTATCAGATTTTGCCGTATATCGAACAACAAAATCTCTGGTCGGTGCCGCCCGGTACGCTGCCCTCCGATGCGACTCACGGACCGACGGGAGATATTGAAGTTGCTTCGACCTATGTCAAAACCTATAACTGCCCCTCTTTGCGCGGTCCGACTATCTATCCTTATAAACAAGAGGGGTGGTCTCCGACAGTCGGCTACCGGGCGATGGGCGATTATGTCGGCAACGGCGGCAGCAATCCAACTACACAAGATGGTCCCCTGCAGCAATCCACCAAAAAGACAGTTTCCATCGCAAACATCACCAACGGAACTTCCAACGTTTTGTTGATCGGAGAGAAATATCTTTACAAAAGGGCAGTCGGCGTTACTTCCGGGTGCAACGACGACCAAGGCTGGACCGATGGCTGGGACAACGATACCATCTGTTTCGCCGAGGGGAACGGTACCGGGGCTCCCGCGACTGGAAATGTCCAGTTGCCCCTGCCAAACGGTTCGACAACGACCTGTGCAGCTACATTCATTTACGGCGGCCCACACATCATTGCTGTTCAAGTAGCGTTATGCGATGGCTCCGTGCGCCAAGTCCGTTACACTATCGATCCAGCTAACTTCCTAACGCTTTGTCAGATCAACAGTGGAACGGTGCTTGACTGGAGCGGCAACTGAGAGCATCACTCAATTGACTTTCAACGAATTAAACACCAGCCCTGTTAGCAGCTTGGGATAGAAGTAAGTCGATTTTGGCGGCATTTTCTCGCGGTTGCCCGCGATCCGCTCGACATGGCCCATCGTGGCGGGCGGCACCAGCGCTGCCAGTTGACACTCCTTGGCCTTAACGGCATCGTTTACTTCGCTCAGCAAATGGACGTACCGGCATTTGCCCACGCCGCCCAACAACTTGTTCAGCACCAGCACATGCAACACGCTGACTGCCAGTTCACGCCAGTCGTCGCTATGGTCGGCCGCCAATTGTTGCATCATCTCCGGAGCTTGGAAGCGCGCGGTCATCCATGCATCGTCTTCGTTCGTGTGGAAGCCGAGCAAATGCTGGGAGCCATCCATTTCGATCTGTTCCCACGCCTCCTTCGCTCCTGCTTCGCCATGGCCCATTCGTTCGATCTGGAAGTGAGGCTCGAGAGCCCGTTGCAGCTTGGTCGCGGTCAGATCGGGCAGGCCGCTGACGAGTCGATGCGTCGGCAGAATGATTAGGCCCGGATCGCTCATGGAAACAAGCATCATCATGGTGAAGTTCGCCGCCGCATCATCGCCGGTGACTTCACCCGCTGCCTTCCTTTCTTCGAGATAGCGCAGGCTCGTTTCGTAGCGGTGATGGCCATCGGCGATGAACACCGGCTTCGGCCCCATAAGCCCGATGGCCGAGCCAATGATATGCTCGTCGGCAATTGGCCAAAGACGGCTTACCACGCCGAGATGGTCGGTCGCTTCCAGCGGCGGCATCCGATAGATGAGCGATTCAATCTTGGCAAAGACTTCGTTTTCATCGTCCGGATATAGCCCAAACACCGGGCTTAAGTTCATGCTTGTCGCTTGGAATAGTTTAAGGCGGTCGGCTTTCGGACCGCTCAGCGTCTCCTCATGCGGGAAAATTCTGCCGGTTCCGAACGGCTCCAAGCGCACGCGGGCGATGAAGCCGCGCCGCTTGTGCGTCTTTCCTTCGACGGTAAATTCCTGTTCGCAAACATAGAGATGCCGGAGCGAATCCTGGCGCAGAATATCGTCCGCCACCCAGGCTTTCAAATCGCGAGCCGCCCGGTTGTAGCGATTCTCCGTATCGGTGTCCGCTGGCTGCTCTTTTGTCAGCTCCAAGCGGATGGCGTTGTACGGGCTGCGATCGTAAAGCGCCTGTTGCAAGGCGGCATCAACGACATCGTAAGGGGGCGCTACGAGTTCCGAGAGCGAACCCGCTCGGCCTAGATCGTAGCGGAATCCGCGAAAAGCCCGAATGTCGGCCATGAATTCGTCCCACTCGAAAACAGAAACGGAAAACGACTATCATACAATTTATGACCGATGCGGAAATCCAAGCTCTCTTGCAGCAGCGTCTTGAGACTGTCGAAGAACGGATTACGCGCGCCTGCGATCGCGCAGGCCGATTGCGCGATTCCGTGACTCTGGTCGCCTGTACGAAGAGCGTCGGCACACGCGTCGCGGCATGTTGCCCGCCTTTGGCCTATTCGATTTGGGCGAAAGCCGGCCTCAGGAGCTATGGCGAAAAAGTCGTGAGATGAGCGATTTATCGATTCGCTGGCATCTGATCGGCCACCTGCAACGTAACAAAATCAAGCCGACCGTCAATTTCACGACGCTTATCCATGCAGTTGATAGCATCCGCTTATTGGAAGAACTCACTAAGCAAAAAGAGCCAGTCGATGTACTTCTCGAAGTCAATGCAAGCCGTGAACCGAACAAGCATGGCTTCGCGCCAGATCAGGTGTCGGCAGTGACGTCTAGCTTGTGTCAGTTCGCCAATGTCCGTGTGATCGGCCTCATGACGATGGCGGCCTACTCCGATAATCCTGAAGACGCGCGGGCGGCTTTTCGCGAAGTCCGTCTGCTCGCCGAGCAAGCGAAACTGAGTCAGCTATCGATGGGGATGTCGAACGATTTCGAAGTCGCCATCGAAGAAGGCGCGACGCTGATCCGCCTCGGAACGATTTTGTTCGAAGGGCTGCCAAGTGATTGAAAGCGCTTGTTAGCCGCGAATGCAGCGCCTTGTCAATAACTTGATTTAACTTAGGTAACCTTATGTCTTTCCATGTGGTCGATCCCGAAGTATTCGCCGCGCTGAAGAAGTTCGATACACCCACAATTTGCAACGTGCTCGAGCTATTCGACGTTCGCCCGCGCACGGTCGGTTATCTCGATGGACGCATTCTCCCCTGTTTTCCCAAGCTGCCGCCGATGGTCGGCTATGCCTGCACCGCGACCTTTCGCGCTGGCTCGCCCGCACGTTCCGGCGACGTCTATGCCGGGCTTGGCAGACAGGTCGAAGAGATCGCGGAGATGCCCGGCCAGTGCGTTGTCGTTTTTCAAGACCTGGACGATCCAGTCACTTCCGCCACCTTTGGCGAAATCATGTGTACCACCTATAAGGCATTTGGCGCCGTCGGGCTCATCACCAGCGGCGCCGGCCGCGACCTCGACCAGGTAGAGCCGCTCGACTTTCCCTGCTTCACCAACGGCACGATCTGCTCGCATGGCTATTGCCAGATTGTCGATTTACAAACGCCCGTGCGCGTAGGCGGCGTGTCGATTTACCCCGGCGATCTTCTGCACGGTGATCGCAACGGAGTAACGACTATTCCCAACGAACATGCCGCCGCCGTGGCCGACGCTTGCCCCGCCTTCATGGCCGCCGAGGCTGTCGTGCTCGAATACCTTCGTGCCGGACAAGTGAATGTGAACGGCTTCAACGAAGCTCGCCGAGTGCCAGCGAATGATCAATGAACTGACGAAGAAGATTCGCCATGGCCTAGAAATCGGCCATTGAAAGCGGCAGCAGAGCCGCGAGCGTTTTCCGTGGAAATATTTCCACAAGCTGCGCCAGCGGACTCAAAGGCGATTGAACGTGTGGTGTTTGATCTTTCTTCATTCCGCAATCCGAATTCCGCATTCCCCATTTCCACCGTGCGTTTTTCCACGATCTTCTCGCCAAGTGGCTTCGGGAAATATTTCCCGAATATTAACCGATAGGGATTAAGCGCGATCTGCCACTTTCTCGAGCCCGACGCGCGAGCAAGGGATTTGTAGGGTGGGTGAAGGCTTTGCGAAACCCCAGCCCGCTCCACTCGCCGAGCACTCCGACTGCGAACCGTTCGAAGTGAAAACGTTTTCACTTGAGTGTGAACCGTTCACATTTTCATGCCGCATCTTAATTCTCCCAAGGAAGCGTTCTTTTTTCTTTAAGGGCAGTTGCATCTGTGAGTGTTGATGCGTTCGATTCGGAGATGCAGTGCCCCCCTCCCCCATTGTTTGAGGCGTTGTTTTTCAAGTTGCGGCAGTCTGATGCTTTGCCGCTGGGCGGCGCGGTCGCGGGGAGTCGGTTCAGGCGGTCGAGGCAGCCTCGGCGGTCGGGACGAGCTTATAGCCCAGCTCTTCCGCCTTTTTAGCGAGACCTTTCGTCAGTTTGATCCGGTAGAGGTTTTCGTAGTCGTTCATGGCCTGCCGCACATATGCCTCGCCGTACTTCAAGAGGCGGTAGACTCGCTCGGCGATCTTTCGCGCGGTGGCCGTCAGCGCCTTGGGACCGCCGACCCGTGCCCGCACACGGCGGTAAAAGGCCCCCATCGCGTTCTTGGCATTATGGCAACCCTGAGCCGCCAGGCGAAACGCCCGAGCCGCTCGGTTAGCGCCGCCGCGCACACGGCGATGCTTGATCTTGCCGCCACTGCCGCGGTGGTGCGGACATAGCCCCAGCCAACTCGTGAAGTGTTTCTCCGTGGGCCACTTGCTCATGTCGATGCCGATTTCGCTGAGTATCGTCAAGGCATTGGTCTGGTCGATGCCTTCGATCAGCGTGAGATCCTGGCCGCACGCCTGGAACAGCAGTTGACGGGCATTGAACTTCAGTGCGGTGGGCCGCTTGCTGCCCCTGGTCGGCTTGGGGTCCAGCACTTCGCCTTCGCTCTTATCATCCAGAGTCTTCAAATATTTCTCGATGGCGATGTCGCATTCTGTCTGTTGGCGATGCTCGAACTCGTAGGCCTTCACCGCCTGTTTGAGCGAGAACAGGTGCTCCTCACGCCAGTTGCCTTGCAAAGCCCGAGCGATCTGCTGCTCGGTTTGCTTGCAGTTGTCCTGGCGATATTTCGCCAACTGCAGCGGATCGCGTTCGCCGCGCAGAATGGCTTTGATAATCAGCATTCCGGTGACGCCCGTCACGTCCGACACCGCCTCGGTCAACTTGATGTTCATTTGCTCCAACGCCTTCTGCATGTGCTGGATCGATCGCGAGGCGTTGCCGACGAGCATCTGCCGTTGCCGCAGATAGCTCCGCAGCACGCACAACTCGTCCGAAGGCCGGAACGATGCCGTCAGCAAGCCGTAGCTGTGCAGCCGTTGAATCCATTGGCAGTCGAGCACGTCCGTCTTGGGACGCCCCGACACCTGCCGCGTCTGCTGCGGATTGACCAGGAACACTTGGAAGCCGCGCCGCTCCAACAGTTCGAAGAGCGGGATCCAGTAGACTCCCGTCGATTCCATCGCCACCGTCTTGATCCCGCACTTGTCGAACCAGTCCGCCAGCAATTCCAAGTCGGCGGTGCAGGTCCCAAAGTTGCGCACGTTCGCGGGCAGGTTGGCGGGGTGATCCTTGGGCGGAGCCGAGGCATCGTTGACGGGCACGGCCGTCCAATGTTCCCGCGGATGCACGTCGATGCCGGCTGCGTGCGGATGCGTGATGTGCAAGTCGCCTGATCGTTTCGAAGCGGGCGGAATCTTGTCTTTGCGATTGACTACCATACCGGTCCTCCAAAAAAAGAAGGCCGCCGGCGCGGGAATGCGTAGAAGAAATCAATCTCCCAAACGGGGACACGAACGACGCGCCACCAATGTTGTCATCGCAACTTCCCGGGACCATGCTAGCAAACGGGCACGAAGCACCAGAGCAAATACGGCCACCTCGACCTGCAGCCCCTAGATGGCATAGAATGCTCTTGTCGTGGGGTCGAGTCCTCGGCCCAAATTCCGGTTCGAGGTCTTTCATTCCGGGGCGTCAGGGCATCGCCAAGTGCGAATCAATCCCGTCCGCGGGAGCGCCAACCTCATTTAGGACCGCCCCACGATCTACCTCCCTTTCCGCTCTGCTTCCTTCCCGTTGTACCCCGCCGTCCCCGGGTAAAATGTTAGCAACGTTTCTAGTGAGGCTTGGATCGAAGTGGAGTCTAATCCTTCTTCCATTCCGCAATCCGAATTCCACATTCCGCATTTCTTCCAAGCGTTTTCCCACGAAATAATTGGAAACGCCCTTCGGGAAATATTTCCCGAAGGGTCCGTGAAAACCCTTCAAAGTCGCCTTTCGCTCCGCGAAAGGTTTTTGTTTCGCGGGGCGAAAAGCGACCATCGCTTTAGCACGCAACGTCACGCGCGAGGCAGAGCCTCGACGACCCGTTACGCGGCAGAGCCGCGTAACGAGATGACTTTGTTAGCCGCGACGCTGTGCGGAGCGCGAGGCGCACCGCCCCTCGTTAGACGCTCCCGCGTCGAACGTCTTCATCGACGCTCCCGCGTCGATTAGTCCACATACCTAGCTTAGGCGCGCTCAAAATCGGAAATGTTTTTCTGCCATTCGGGGCTGTTCTACTTCGAAACCACTTATTTCGACATTTTGAAGAAAATTTGAGAAATTTGTTACTTTTATCCCACTTGCTTTACTACACTCTCCACCACTGTCACCTGTTTCCGCCGTTAAGGGCCGCAGGTTCATGACTCGTTTTAGCATTTCGCGCCGTCTTGCCGCTTGGTTCTCTTCCAGCCGCATTTGGGACTATCTTTCTACACCCGCCGCAAAGCGAAGGCCTACGCCCCGAGGCGGCGTGAAGCTGCGCGTCGAGCAGCTCGAATTGCGCGAGATGCTCTCGACCGTCATGCTTGGGCACGAGTTCAGCACCGAGACTTCGATCCCCTATAACTCATACACAAAAACGATCACGCTCGATCAAACGATCGATCCGACCAAGTCGATCATCATCGGCAGCGACTACAACGGCGCCGATTATTCCGCCAATGCCCTGGCCCGCTTTCAGTTCGGCTCCAACACGGCCTCGACGAATCAACTAACACTTAACCGCAGCGGCAATGGCGGCAACGCCATGGACGGCAATCTCGTCGAAGACCTTTCGGTGCTGTCGTTCGCCAGCGGCGTTTCCGTGCAACACAAGCAGGTGACTTTCACCGGCACGGCCCAGGACGTCTCGATTTCGTCCGTCAACGCTGGCATGTCGATTGTCTTAGTCTCGGCTACGCCCAACGCCGCCGACGGCCAAAATGTCGATTCGCGCTGGCAAGTGGCGGCCACACTTACATCGGGCACCAACGTCCATTTAGTGCGCGGTGATGGCGGCAGCACCGCCAATGTGAATTTGCAAATCATAACCTTTGACAGCGATAGCGGCGTAACAATACAGAAGGGCACAACTGCCCTGACAGGCGCAACATCGACGCCTGTGAGCTACACCGCTTCTACCAGCGGCGATCTTTTATTTTTCAACAGCAGTGTAAGTTCGGCCGTCGGCGCGGAGGGGCTCTACCAGATTACCGGCAAGTTGAGCGGCGGGCAGGTGCAGTTCAATCGCGCAGCGAGCGGCGCCCAGGTGAACGTCAATTATGCCGTCGTGTCTATTCCCGGCGCAACAGTGCAAAGCGGCGAGACGAATTTTGCGGCAGAAACTAGCGAAGGCAGCACCACTGCCCCGGTGCCGCAGAATTTGATTCACTACGCCAATGTGTCGCTGGCCGGCAACGTGAATTTGAATAATTCATTCGTCTATGTGAACGGCAGTCGCGGCGGCACGGCGACAGCGATCGACAAACTCGGCGACACAAATTTCGCCGCCAAACTCACATCGAGTTCCGCCATCCTTCTCGAGCGCGGCGACCGCCCCGACACCACGTCGGATGCCGTCTCCCAGGAAATTGCTGCCACCGCCGATTGGTCGGTCGTCTCGCTGCCGAGCAGCTTCGTTACGACTACTACATTGGCAACACCCACGACCATCACGTACGGAAATCAAGCCACTTTCACCGCCAATGTGACCAGCACGCTTGGCATACCCACGGGTTTGGTGACATTTAAAGACGGCACAAACCCGCTCGGCAACGGCACGCTCAATAGCAGCGGCATCGCCACCTTCACCACCACTGCCTTGCTAACAGCCGGCACGCACTCAATCACCGCCGTCTACAACGGCGATTATGGCTTTACTGGCAGCACGTCGAGTGCTGGGACGCAGGTTGTCACTGTACCGGTTCGCTTCGATGTCTCCTCCAGCAGCGTGTATGAAACTAACGGCAGCGCTGTCGTAACGGTAGATTTAGGCCAAGTGTCGAACCAGGCCGTCACGATTCACTATGCAACGAGCGATGGCAGCGCCACAGCCGGCACGAATTACACGAGTACAAGCGGGACTTTGACCATTGCCGCCGGCCAGTTGAGTGGAAGTTTCACCATTCCGATTCTGAACAACCACGCGACGGGCGCCTATCGCGCCACGGTGAATTTGACTCTCAGCAGCCCCAACAGTTATGGCGTCCTCGGCTCGCCGAGCACCGCTATTCTCAACATCGATGATTTGACATGGGTCAGCAACCCGACTTATACTTGGACGCAAACGGCAGCCGCAGCGCCGGTAATTACAGCGCTAGGCGACCAGACCAATGCCGAGGGCGATACGCCGACTCTCTCCATCAGCGCCAGTGCGCCACCGAATACCACACTCAGCTACAGCGCGGTTAATCTCCCTGTTGGTCTAAGCATCAACTCCTCTTCGGGGGTTGTTTCCGGCAGCGTTGATTACCAGGCTGCGGAAGACTTCGGCGGGCTTTACCCGGTGACGGTTATCGTCGCCACCAGCCAAGGCGGCAGCGCGACCACTTCGTTCAACTGGACAATCAACGACACCCCGCGCCTGCCAGTATTAACCAACCCCGGCAACCAAAGCACCAGCGCCGGTGCAGCCGTATCGTTACAGATTAGTGCGTCTCAATCCGATGGCGATCCGCTGTCTTACGATGTCACCGGCTTGCCTATTGGGTTGAGCATCGACAGCGATACGGGCTTGATTTCGGGTACGGTGGATCCTTCCGCCGCTTCAACCACGCCTTATAGTATAACCGTCACCGCCACCGACTACACGCCCGCAACGCCGCAAGTTGCAACGCAGACTTTCAGCTTGGCAGTCGGTTACGGCACGGCCTGCGCCGAGCATCGACAATCCCGGCGATCAAACCAATGCCGTCGGTGACGCGGTTGATCTCTTTCAAAGTGCCAACGATGCTGGCGGCTACCCGCTAACGTTCACGGCGGCGAATCTGCCGGCTGGTCTGAGCATTGATAGCGGCAGTGGGGAAGTTACCGGAACAATCACTGCTGGCGGCAATCTCACAACTACTATTACTGCGAGTGACGGCCTAACCAGCGCCAGCACCACCTTTGCTTGGAATGTAAGCCCAATAACCGTCACTGCGATCAGCGATCAAGCTAACCTCGAAGGGGATAGCGTATCGCTCCAAGTAACTGCCACGGAAGCCGGGGCAACGCTGTCTTACAGCGCTACCGGTCTACCATCCGGTGTCACCATCAGCAGCAGTACAGGCTTGATTTCCGGCACGGTGGCAACTGGTGATTCAGCGAACGGAGCTTACAGCATTGCGTTATCCGTGACAGACGGAACCAATACGACTAACACTAATTTCAATTGGGCAATCACGCACGGCAACAACACGGCCCCGACTTTGACCAATCCGGGCAACCAGACAAATGTTGTGGGTGACACCGTCAACTTGGCACTTTCGGCAAGCGATGCCAACGGCGACCCGTTGACATATAGCGTAGATGGCTTGCCGGACGGGCTCACCATCGATTCAAGTCTTGGAGTTATCTCCGGCACTATCGCGGAAGCCGCGCTGAATACAGCCGGCGCTTCGGCGACGATTACTGTAAATGATGGCAACGGTGGCGTGACAACGCAGACATTCTCTTGGATCGTCAATGATTCAGCCATTTCTGTAAGCGGTGCCTCAGGTGTCGGCAGCATCGTCGCTAGGACTATTACTGCAACAGAGGGCGCGGATACAGGACCGATCACCATTGCCACGTTTACCAACAGCGACCCGAATTGGACGCCAGAGGCTTTCTCCGCAACGGTCAATTGGGGCGACGGCACTGTTTCAGACAGCAGCGCAAGCATCGATGGCTCCAACGGACTATTCACTGTAACCGGCAATCACGCTTACGCTCATCCCGGCGACTTCAGCGCGACGATCACCGTCACAGACGGCAGCCAAACACTTGCAGGCTCGGCGACAGCTACTGTCACAGCCGCACCGTTGACCATTACCGGCGGCTTCCAACAGGGTGCAGTGGCGGGCACTTCGGTTACGGCAGATTGGGCTTCATTCATCGATAAGAACCCCAATGACGATCCAAGCACCTACGCAGCCAGCATCAATTGGGGCGATGGGTCTTCGGGCACCGGCACGGTAACCGGTTTCGGTGGCGCGTTCACTGTCGGCGGCAGCCATTCCTATGCTACTAAGGGCACCTATACCCTTTCCGTGACAGTCACCGATGCTGACGGTACACAGGCCACTACCAACAGCACGGCGGAAGTAGGCGATGCCTTTGCTGGTGTACCCGCGACGCTAGGCGTAGCTACCTTCAAGAGCAGCGCCCCGAATGCAACAGCAGGCCAATTCGGCGTAAGCGTGAATTGGGGCGATGGCACCGCCATTGACTACAACGCGGCTGTTACCCAAAACAGCGATGGCTCATTCACCGTGACGGGTACGCATAGTTACGCAGTCGATAGCATCGACCTGGCCAACGAATCGTATACGGTGACAGTGACCATTACCGGGCCGCAGTACTCGACCAGCGTGACGACGACGAACGTAAAAGTCGTGCGGCCGGAAGCCACCGGCCTTGGCAATAACTTCAGTAGCGCAACCCGGCGTTGCGCTTAGCAATGTGCTGGTGGCAACCTTCACTGAGCCTGACGCAAGTGACAGCAGCGCCGAGTACACCGCGACAATTAATTGGGGCGACGGAACTGAAAGCGCCGGTGCAGTGTACAAGGCCGGTGGCGTCTACAAAGTATTCGGCAGCCACGAATTCACAACAGCAGAAAACTTTGCCGCTCAAGTCACCATCGCGCAGGCATGGCAGGCCCAAACACCAGAAGTGGTTATCGGTCTTCTAATAAGTTCTCTAGGCGCTGGTGGGAAGAATGCGCCTCAGAACTCTGTCACGATCAATGTAGGCGACCCTTTTAACAACAACAACAAGGACTTGTTTTTTAAGCTATCAGTCTCGATCGACAATAACAAAATGAGTGTCAAGGTGTTGGAGCAACCTGGGATCCAGAACTTGATAGATGGCCAGTGGAATAAGAACAGAGCACCTGCAGACAAATACAAGTTGCCGTTCGACGCAATTGTGGCGGGGGCGCAGACTGGCAGCAACGAAGATTGGATGGACACTGACTCGCTGCAGGTTGCGACACGGTGGGCCAAGGGTGACAAGATGATGGCCCAAACCACCAACGCCGTAAAGCAAGGGGTTCGTGACACAGGCGCGGATTGGAGTTTTGATCATGTCGCGTCACCTAATGAGACGGCAACGGTGTCTGACACAGTCGCTGACGGCCCCACGAAAATGAATATAGTTTTCGTATACACTGACGTCATTTGGGGTCCTCCGAGCGGAAGTACAGCGGCAGACTTAGGTCAAGACCTGCCGCTCATCATAGGATCTATTTCTGGAACCAAAAACGCCGACGGAACTTGGAAGTTACAAGTTTTGCCTGGCGATGTGACTAAACTCACAGGCGGCTACCCAAAGCCCCGTGTTTACTCCGAAATCATTGAAACTCTCGGCAAAACACTAGCGGTGCGCACCGGGTACGAATTGGTCGCGAGGCCAACTGACCTCTTGCCGGGGAACGAGCAAAAGTCCAAGGTTGTTGAAGCATTAATTGAAGCCGCAGTGAAAAACAAAACAATCAACAGTACGTCCGATACGGGCTATGACATCAAAAGGGAATGAGCGGCTTATTGAATTGCTCCGGCTGCGCTCGAAACTAAGGCCTTGCAACGATCCGAACGCGGTCAGAGCAGTTCGATGATGACCCGGTTCGTCCCTTGATCGGGCGAACAAGATAAATTTTGTCGCATCTATTATTCTGAGCACTTAGCCGCGTATAGGTTGGTCTGCAACAGGAAGCATTTATGTACGGAAAATCCAAAACTCATTTCTGCCTTACAGTGTTGGTTGCGGTGACAATCTGGACTTCGGACACGTTTGCTGGTGCAGAGTGCGACAAAGTTGCGGCTGAGCCTATCCCCCTGTTGATTGCCAAGGCTTGGCGCGACGCGAGCGCTAAAGTTGGCCGCACATTGCACTGGGAAGGCGTCGCGAGGTATGACTGTGTTGGGCAAGTCATCCGTATTGACGAGGCGCCGCCCTTAGGCGAATTGCCTGCCTTCCAGTTTGGAGTTCAGAAATCGGCATCCAAAACTCTTCCGCCATGGCGGCGCGGCGTCCTGCAAGAACTACCTGATCCCGGCGTTCCCTTTGCGCTCGATCTTTCTCAAACGGCAGTGGACGACGAAGGCCTCAAGGAGCTAGTCCATTTCAAAAGCATGCAAATGCTACTCCTAGGACTGACGCGAATATCGGACGCCGGAATAAAGGAAATTGCGGCTCTCCCGAATTTGCAATCGATTAGCCTGAGTAACGCGAATGTAACCGACGAAGGAGTAAAGGAATTAGTTGCGCTGACAAATCTGCGCCATTTGAATCTCTATAACGCTAACGTGACGGATGCTGGTATCGAACACTTAGCCAAGCTGAAGAATCTGCAATGCGTTAATTTGGCGGGGACTAAAATCACTGACGCGGCAATCAACAAGTTGGCCGAGCTGAAAAAACTTAAGCTTCTAGCAATCGGCGGCGACGGGACGCAAAAGAGGAGTGCGCTGACCGGTGCGGGACTTAAGAATCTGGCCGGTTTGACGAATCTGCAATCCCTCAACCTCAATTATAGCAAGGTGACGGACGCCGGCCTTGAAGAATTGACGGAGCTGAAGGGCTTGCTCGATTTGAGCCTTCAGTATACCGATATCACTGACGTTGGACTCAAGGAGTTAAGAGGCCACAGGAGTTTGCGATTTCTCGATCTAAGCCATACGAAAATCACTGACGCGGGGCTAAAGCATTTGGCCGAGATGAAGAGCTTGCGAAAGCTGTCGGTTGTCTCATTAGACGTTACAAAAGCCGGTGCTACCGCACTTCAACGGGAACTGCCGAATTGTCAAATTCTCCAGGGGTTTATGACGGAGAAGCGTCGTTAAGCGAAACAAAAAGGAGCCAGGAAAAGGCCAAGAAAAAGGGAAGAAAAAGGGGTCGGGAGTGGAATGGCACTTCCAACACATTCGGCATGCGCACCTTCCACGGGTCGCTCATCCTGAGCGTATTTTACGCGGCCTGAAAGTGTTAGGCCGCGATTTTTCCAGATGGGCTTGAAACAGCGGCGGACCTTCCTTATCCTGTCGATGTTTCCGGACCTTCCTTGTCCCCGTGACATTCGCAATTCTGCGACGGACAAGGAAGGTCTCTTCATGCCATTCTATATTCCTCGTGGCTTAGGCTCGCGCTTTAAAACACTTTTGCGTGCCCACGCTCAAGACGGCGGTCTTCCGTTTGCGTCGGCCTTGACCGAGCAGCAAATCGAGCAGGCGGCTGTTGCGGAGAATCTCCGCTTCGGCGCCGATGATGATTGCGTCTATACCCCGGCGGTGACGATCTGGGCTTTCATCGGCCAATATCTTTCGGACACTCCCACCTGCGTTATCGCCGTCGCGCGCGTCGTGGTGCTCATGGTGGCGATGGGCCGCGAACCTTGCTCGGCGGCGACTGGCGCCTACTGTAAGGCACGCGCGAAACTACCGGAAGGGTTTCTTCATCGCCTGACGTCTCAGGTCGGCAAAGGCGTGGAAGACGAGGCCCCCGATTCGTGGCGTTGGCGCAACCGCCGAACGTTGCTCGTCGATGGCTTCGAGACCGTCCTCGACGACACCGAAGCCAATCAAAGTGAATACCCGCAACCGACTTCGCAGCTGCCGGGACTTGGCTTCCCGATGGTTCGCATCGTGGTCTTGCTGGCCTTCGCCACCGCTGTGGTTATCGATGCGGCCATGGGTCCGTACGCGGGCAAAGAATCGGGCGAGACCGCGCTGTTCCGTCAGTTGTTCGACCAACTGCGACAAGGCGACATCGTGGTCGCCGATCGCTACTACTGCTCCTATTTCATGATTGCGCTGCTGCAAAAACAGGGCGTAGACGTGGCTTTTCGCTTGCATCAACAACGCGGGTACGACTTCCGCCGTGGCGAACGGCTGGGGCGTGGCGATCACATTGTCGCCTGGCATCGGCCGCAACGTCCCGACTGGATGGACGAGGCGACCTATGCCTCCATTCCCGAAACCATCCGCATTCGCGAAACGCGTTTCGCGGTCGATGAGCCGGGCTATCGCAGCAAGGAAATTATTGTTGCGACCACACTGTTAGACCACGAAGAATACTCACAGTCAGACATCGCGGATCTCTATCATCAGAGGTGGCACGCGGAACTCGATATCCGTTCGATCAAAACGACGCTCGGCATGGAGATGATTCATTGCAAGACGCCGGCGATGTCGCGCAAGGCGATATGGGCGCACTTGCTCGGCTACAATCTGGTGCGCAAGATTGCCGCTCAAGCGGCCGTGAACAAAGGCTTAGAGCCAAGGCAAATCAGCTTTGCCGGCGTGCTGCAAACCCTCGAAGCATTTCGTGATTTGCTGATTGCCGGCGCCGACGAGCAAATGAGTTTCGTGTATCAAGTCCTGTTCAATTCCATCGCCGCCCATACCGTTGGCAATCGCCCAGGCCGGATCGAACCACGCCGGATCAAACGCCGCCGCGATCGCTATAAGCACATGGGCAAGCCCCGCGCTCAAGCTCGCCAAGCCGCCATGAACGGCCAGCACTAACAGACCCGTGAACGACTACAGCAAACTCAAAGGAGAAAAATAGAGTCGATTTCAACACTAAATGCTTCACGCTCAATCGGGGCGTCACGCCCCCGGTCCGCGCCAAACATCTCGGGCTTCACTTTCCCCCCCACGAGCCGGCAACCAGCAATGATCAATGAAATGCCAACAATCTTCCAAAATGCCAACCTTTTGCTATCAAAGCACTTACGCTAGGAAGTGCCATTCGGGTCGGGAGTGCTCTGTAGAAAACCTATAGAAACTCTAACAGAGCATAATATTGAAGGTGATAGCCATTAATATTAGTTCGCGACATTGACTCCAATAGTTTCGTCCGTGTACCGCTGAGCCCAAGCGGCGTTTGAACATCGAAAAACCGCACTCCGCTTGCCAACGCTGACCGTAACTGCCGTAGTGTTTGTTCAAACGCTGCTTCATCTGGCGTCGATAACGTCCGCTCGGCAGTTTTTGGGTGGGCCGACCGGCAGTGGCGGGAATGAAGGATCGCACGCCGCGTTTGTCGCGAGCGTGGCAGTGGTTGGGCTCGGAATCGTAACCGGGGGGGAGAAAAGGGGACAGCGTTGATTTTCGCCGGAAACGAAGCCCAAAAATCTACGCTGTCGCTTTTCTTTGCCCCCAGTCTGAAACACTTTATTGACCAGCTCGACGCTTTGAGGGCGCGACAGGAGTAAGAAAGCAAGGTCGGTTCTTCACGCCGCGGCATACGAAAACTCAAACACAGGCGTCTCCAGAACGCGGTTTGGCTTTTGCTGGCTCCAGGCAATTTCGTGTAAGCGCTCGACGGTTCCTGGAGAAAAGAAACGTTCTCCCGTTCGTTGTGAAACCCGGGCAAGCACGTGTTCAATGACGAAGAATCGGCCGTTCACTTCCAGCGAATAGGTGACATTTTCTTCGAGAAGCGTTTCTTCTGGTTCGGTCGGCATTCTAGAATCTCCCCAATTCGAAATAAGTCGAACGGCCCGTCTGCGATGGTAAGGATACCAGATTATCGAAAATCCTGATCTGCTCCATTAAATTCGCGGCACCCCGCTTGCCGGGGTGGAGCGCAAGTTCGTAACCAGCGTTCTGAGTATGAACCTGCGCTCCACCCCGGCAAGCGGGGTGGGGGCGTCTCCTTTTTTGCAGACGCCGGCTAGCGACGAACCGGCGCTCCACCCCGGCAAGCGGGGTGGCGGCGAAACACAATGAGGGAGTGGATTAATCCCGATTCCTAATAGGCCGGTGGCCTGAAGCCAGATGAGGACGCAGCAAGCCAGAACAATACAACAGAGAACACCCGAAAAAACGCATGGCGATGGTGTGCAATTGCACCGAAATTAAGGTTCTCTCGTGAAACAATACCTCGACCTCCTGACTTACGTCCGCGAGCACGGCAAGCGCAAGCCGCAGCGCGCGAGGCTATCCGATGGTACCCGGCCGGAGGTGCTGAGCGTTTTTGGTTATCAGTTTCGGCTCGATTTGAACGAAGGTTTCCCGCTCGTTACCACCAAGAAAGTGCCGTGGGGCGCTGTTGTCCACGAGTTGCTATGGTTCCTATCGGGCGCCACAAATACTCAATATTTGCGCGACAACAAAGTAACCATCTGGGATGAATGGGCCGACGCCAACGGCGAGCTTGGACCTGTCTACGGCAAACAGTGGCGGCGTTGGCAGGGCGCCGATGGCGGGGCTGTCGATCAGATTGCCAATATCGTTGCGGGCATCCGGAAAGTGATAGCCGACCCGAACGCCAGCGAAGCACGGCGTCTGTTGCTTTCCGCCTGGAATCCGGGAGACATGCCCGATCCGAAAGTGCCGACCGGTTGCCATACGTTTGCCCAATTCAATGTCACCGATGGCTTGCTGTCGTGTCAGATGTACCAGCGTTCCGCCGATCTCTTTCTCGGCGTGCCCTTCAACATTGCTTCCTATGCATTGCTGACGCATCTGTTGGCGAAAGTCACAGGACTCGGCGTCGGCGAATATATTCACACTTTCGGCGATGTCCATATTTATGAAAATCATTTTGTCCAAGTCGATGAGCAGTTGAAACGGCAGCCAAGGCCCTTGCCCGTTCTGGATCTCGATAATGGCATCACTTCGTTGGACGGCATCCGCTTCGATCAAATAAAGCTGAAGAATTATTTCCCGCATCCGCCGCTGCGAGGCGAAGTAGCGGTATGAGTACGATTTCGTTGATCGTCGCCATGGATAGAAATCGCCTCATTGGCAACGAAACAGGCTTGCCTTGGCGCTTGCCGGCGGACTTACGCCGCTTCCGAAAGTTGACGACCGGCAAGCCCATCATCATGGGCCGAAAAACGTTTGAACATATCGGCGGGCCGCTTAAAGATCGGCTGAATATCGTCCTCACCCGGCAAACCGATTTTACTTATCCGGGCGTTGTCGTCGTACATTCCATTGAGGAAGCCTTTCACCATGCGCAGCAAGAATTGCCGCAATGGGGCGGCGATGAAATTATGATAATTGGCGGCGCTGAGGTTTATCGGCAGGCGCTGCCGATAGCGCAGCGAGTTTATCTGACGGTCGTCGAGGGCGAATTTGTTGGGAACGCGTGGTTTCCCGAGACACAAGTGTTTCAGGCGCGTGTCGTGCATGAAGAATCAATAATTGCCGACGAGAAAAATTTGCACTCGCATCGGTTTTTGGTATTGGAGCGCGATGAGGCAGGGGTTGATATGTTTTCTTTGTAGGGTGGGTTTCGCAAAGCCTTCACCCACCCTACAAAGAGCGTTGCTACTTGGAGATTTTTAACTCGGTCTTCCACCTTTTCAATGCAAAAATGCCTGTATCGGTGATCTTGCTGTCGTAGATTTCAAGACGAGCGAGCTTTGTAATTTTAGTCAGTTCGGTCATGCCGGCGTCGGTAAGCTTCGTGCAGCCGGAGATGGAAAGGTCGGTGAGATTTTTGAGTCCGGCCAGATGCTTCAGGCCGTCGTCGGTAATGTCGGCGCCGTCCAGCTGAAGAATCCTCAACTCGCCCATCGTGCCAATGCTTTTCAACCCTTCGTCGGTAATTCCGGATTTAGCATAAGTATTCTTGCCATCCGACGACTTGGCGATCGGCGTTGATACGCACAATTCCTTCACGCCCTTCAGGACCGAGATCACCTTGAGATCGGCATCGGTTACTTTTTTCTTATTCAGGTCGATTTTGGCCACGTTCTGCTTTTTATCGACTTTCGACTTCTTGCCAGCGAGCTTTTCAATCAGACTGATGGCCTCGGCAGGCGTAGCATCCGCAGCGAGAGCAATCGAGCCGAACAGAGACATGATGACGAGAGCGCCAAATAACGGTCGCATGGAGACTGACTCCGGATAGTGAAGAACAAGTTGGTCGAGTCAGCCGAAATCTTATCTGAATTGGCTTTCAGTTGCCACTATTCTTATTAAGGTTGCGCCAATGGATTCTGGCGAGCGGCGCGGCGTAAGCCCGCCGTGGTTCCGAACCCACGGCGGGCTTACGCCGCGCCGCTCGCCAGAATTGCCAGAAAGAGTTGGCGCACCCCAAGCCGGACGCGTAAGCGACGGCTGTGGTTTCCGTCGCTCGCGCTTCCGGCTCGGAGTATCTTAGATCGACGTACTGAAACCAGTCAGGCTCCTTCCAAAGTTGCGGTTGAAGTTTGCCTTATCAGTCGACCCGATCGTTGAGTTGCCGTTCGAATCAAGCGCGGGTAAGAAGTTCGCGGCACCGCTCCAGAGGCCGTATGACAGATTGAACAGAGCCGCATCGGCTACGTTCACGGTCTTGTTCCCTTGCAGATCGCCAAAGAGTCGATAGAAGGTATCGACGCGGTCGGCGTTCATCGGCGTTCCGGCCATGGATAAGACCGCGTTGGCATGCAAGGTAATGTCGTAGACGCCATCGGCGATTGAATTGCCGACTACGCCGGGACCGCTAAAGCTGACAACCCAAGTGAGTCCGCCATCCGGGCTGGACCACTGTAGCCAAGGCGTCGTGCCTGTCTGGCCGTTATGAACGGCTATCGTGAATGCTCCGGCACCCAGTTTCACCGGCTGGGTGAAGGTGTAAACGATGCTGTCCACCATGGAACGTTGCTGACCGCTCAACGCGCTCAAGTTGCCGTTGACCACCGCTCGGCTCACCGTCGGCGCGACGATGGCTGCCTTCACTGTGCCGGACAGGACTACATCGCTGCCGGCCGTGCTGCAAAAGCCGCTGGATTCGTAACTGGCATTGCCAAAGACATATACGCGGAAAGTGACGTGTGCGGCCGTTTGCAGAGCGCTCACGCCGGCGAGATTGGCAACAACCATGTTGTTCACCAGTGCCAGGGGAGGACCATCGGTGAAGTTGACGCCATCGGTGCTCCATCCGAGGGCGATATGGTTGAGCGTATCGCTATGGTTCTGGACGAAGAAGTGAAACTGCAGGCTTGATAGAGCCAAGACATTGCCCGTGACTGCGGCTGCCGAGAGTTGATAGTACTCTCCCATGCTCTTGGCTTCTGCCAGGCTTTGAGCGTGGGTTAGTGCGCCGCCGGCAAAGGCGCCATCGCCCGACCAAGCCCAAGGTTGAGCCCAGAGCAGCGGGCCACGAGTGAGCGTGCTTGCAACCGTGCCTGTCGCGTTGCTTGAAGATGAATTAGACGCTTGCGAGCCTGGCTGCCCTTGGAAATCCCAAGAGAGGAGCGTTCCGCTGGCAGCCGGCGTCGCGGGAATGACAGGCGCGACCGGTGTCACGCTCGTTTCCACCGAAGCCGCGCTGGTCAGGCCATTGCTTGCATAAGCATAGGCCACGACGTAGTAAGCCTGACCATTCGTCAAGCCCGGAATGGCGAGTGAAAGCGTGTTGCCGACATCGACCGTGTTGCTGTAAATGCCGTGATTCGTGCCGTAGGAGACTTTGTAACCGATGGCATTGGCGACTGCCTGCCAACTGACGGCGGCCGTTGCATTCCCTGCAACCGCGGTGACACTGGTCGGTGAGCCGGGCGCCACTCGCGGAGCGACGGGGGTGGCGATCTTCTCGGCGGAAGCAAGGCTCGATAGGCCGTTGGCCGCATAGGCATAGACGGCGATGTAGTACGGTTGGCCATTCGTTAGGCCGCTGAGGGTGTAAGTCAATGCCTGCCCGGCGTCAACAACCGTGCTGTAGTTGCCGCTGCTGGTTCCATACGCAACGCGATAGCCCGTAGCTGTAGGGATGGCGGACCAGCCGATGGAAAGGGCGGCATTTCCCGCAATCGCCGAGGAAATGGCGGGTGCTGCCGGCGCCACCGGAGGCGCCACGGGTGTGGCCATCGCTTGATTTGAAGCCACGCTGGTCAGGCCGTTGCCGTAAGCGTAGACGACAAAGTAGTAAGGCTGTCCGTTGCTCAAGCCGGTGAAGTAGTGATTGAGCCCGTTGCCGACATCAACCGGTTGGCCGTAGACCCCGCTGCTGGCGCCATAGGCGACTTTGTAGCCGCTAGCCCCCGCGACAGTTGACCAATCAACTGCTACTGCCCCATTGCCTGCAGTTACCAACGGTAGACCCGGCGCCGCCGGCGCGACCGGAGGCGCCACGGGTGTAGCAGTTGCTTGATTCGAAGCCACGCTGGTCAGGCCGTTGCCGTAGGCATAGACGACGAAGAAGTAAGGCTGTCCGTTGCTCAGGCTAGTGACGTTGTAATTGAGTGCGGTTCCCACATCTAAGGGCTGGCCGTAAACGCCGCTGCTGGAGCCGTACGCGACTTTGTAGCCGCTGGCGCCGACAACAGTTGACCAGTTGAGACCCACTGTGCCGTTGCCTGCGGTTGCCGAACTGAGACTCGGTGCCGCCGGCGCTACTGGAGGCGCGACCGGTGTAGCGGTCGCTTGATTCGAAGCCACGCTGGTCAGGCCATTGCCGTAGGCATAGACGACGAAGAAGTAAGGCTGTCCGTTGCTCAGGCTGGTGACGTTGTAATTGAGTGCGGTTCCTACATCCAGGGGCTGGCCGTAGATGCCGCTGCTGGAGCCATAGGCAACTTTGTAGCCGCTGGCCCCGACAACAGTTGACCAGTTCAGACCCACTGTGCCGTTGCCTGCGGTTGCCGAACTGAGACTTGGCGCTGCCGGCGCCACCGGAGGCGCGACCGGTGTAGCGGTCGCTTGATTCGAAGCCACGCTGGTCAGGCCATTGCCGTAGGCATAGACGACGAAGAAGTAAGGCTGCCCATTGCTCAGGCCGGTGACGTTGTAATTAAGCGCAGTCCCCACATCCAAGGGCTGGCCATAAACGCCGCTGCTGGAGCCGTAAGCGACTTTGTAACCGGCAGCGCCGACGACAGTTGACCAGTTGAGCATCACCGTTGCATTGCCGGCAGCAGTTGAAGTGATTTGTGGCGCGGAAGGAGCAACCGGGGCAGCTACCACGTTCTGCGTGACTGCGATTTGACTTACCGTGAAGCCGGCGGCTGAGGTGCTGCGCACCTTGACGGAATGCAGCCCACGTGTCAGCGTGATCGTTCCGGCTAAGTCGCCGCCGCTGCTTCCGGAAGCGACGGTATTGCGATCATCGACAAGGAACGCGAGTTTGCCGCCGTTGCCGGTAGTTGTCAGTTTGAAGGTGTAGGAGCCGGTCTGCGGAACAATGATATTCCAATCGAGGTAACCGCCAGCCGTGCCGATCCAGCCGTTGTTCGAACTGGCATTTGCAATGACTGCCAAAGAAGGGGTCAAGACATTCGGGACGACAACTCCATTGGTCGGATCTGCGGGAAGCTGATTGGCCATCGCATCGACGCCGAGCATGATCGGGAACTTGCTTACATCAATGAGGCCTTCCTTGGCGTAGTAGTCGTACCAGCTTGGCCATTGAGCGTACGTGCCGAGTACATCCACGGCCGAGCCCGATTGGGCAAAATAGCGCATGTACGTTTCTTGCGCGGCGGCCGCTCGAGCGTCGCCGTATTTCGCTTGAAGCTGTACCCAGGAGCCGCCGTCGTCGCCGCCCAGCGACCAGCCGCCTTCGTAGGCGAATTGCTGCAAACCGTAGGCTTTGGCCCAATCGGCTTCCACGTTCAGCGTGTTTTGCAGATTTGAACCAACTGGCTGGCCGGTCGCTTCGCCGCCGCCTGGGATTCCTCCGGCAAAAATTGCATCGACGCTGGTGACGCGCACATCATCCAGGAACACCGTTTGATTCGATCCCTGCGCGTTCATTCCCTTGATCGTGACAGTGTGCTTGGAGCCGGGTGTGATCGTAAAGCTGGCCGAGTAGTAGTAATCGGAGCTCGTCCACCAGACATTTTGGGCTGCCCAAGGCTGGTTGCCGTTATAGCCTCCGGGCGTATAGCCGTTGTATTGGCTGGTGGTTTTCGCGGTGATATCCACGCCATCCAGATAAATGCGGAAGTTCTCGTTGTTGGCCGTGCTCGATCCGTTTGGCGTGCGGTTGACGGCTTTGAAGGAAAGGCCATAAACGTTCGAAGTCTGCGTGGTCGGGAAAGTCACATCGACGGACATCGATCCGCCATCGGTGATGTATGCCATTTGGCTGCCGTTGGCGGCAGGCGGCACATCGGCGCGCTCGCCCCGCTGCGAGCAATTCCCGCCGTGCCCGTAAAGATCCAAGGGAGTCCTGCGGGATCTTGCTTGTAGCCGGCCGTTCCGAGCGTCTGCGCTTCGAAATCGCTGTCGGGCAGCAAGTTCGTCAGGCCTTCGCTGTTGACGGCGCTGTAGTAGCTGGCGCCGCCGCCGCCCCAAAGGTAATGACTGACGGGCTGGGGATTGGCGACATGGTTCTGCCCGTCCGCGTTGTTGAAGTAGTCGTCGGCAAAAGTAAGGGCGTAGCTGGCGGTGTTGTTCTGGTTGTCGTACTGCCATTCGTAGAGCGGCCGGATCTGGTTCATCATCGCCGCGTCGCCCCAGACAGAGCGGAAGATGTCGCTCGCCTCGAACATGCGCAGGATCGCTTCGCGGGATCGCCAGATGTAGAGATTCTGATAATTGCCGCTCCAGTCTTTAGCCAGCGAAAGATTATCGAAGTTGATCTTCTTGAAGTCGGCGTTGTTCGCGTTCGCGTTGGCCGTCACCAGGGAATTCAGATTGCCGTAGTCCGTGGCAAAGATGCTCGCATAATTCCAGAGCTCGTTCTCAAGCTCCAGATAGACATGCAGGTTCGGGTTCAGCCCCGGATGGACCGGGTTTGCCTGGGCGCTGGTGTAGGGGTTGCCATTCTGGTCGCTGCCGTACTTGATAAGTAGCGCTAGATTGTAAATGTAGCTCGTGGTGTCCGACGGGCTGTTGCCGGTCGCCAGCGTGGGGATGCTAATCAGCAGATCGCGGCCCGTCTCGTTGGCCAGCATGATCTTGTATTCCCACGACGCTCCGTCCGAGGAAGCTTGGCCGTTGCCCATTTGCGGAGCCGTCGTGTTGCCGTTCGCCTGATTGAAAAAGCTGGGCAGAGTTCGGTCGCTCCAATTGACTTGTTGACTGGCGACATATTGGAACCGCATCAGTGAGAACTGGGAAAGCGACTTTTCCAGCTGCGTGTCAAAGGTGGTGCCTGGCGCGTAGCTTGTGGTGGCACCGGGTGCGATCGGGCGCATCATCTGCAGATTCGTGATGCCGCCGGGGCCATTCGCCGTGCCATCGCGATGCGAATTGGTGAAGTAGATGAACGAGGCGTTTATCCCACTATCAACCGTCGTGAAGGAACCACTGGTTGTGTTCGTTGCCGCGTTGTAGCTGTACGTGAGTGAATTTTGGTTCACATTCCCGTAGAGGGAGACGGTCGCTTTCCCGTTGAAGCTAAAGGCGATGTTGCCGAGCATCAACGGATCGATGCCTAGGCCCTGGTTCAGGGATTCTTGGAACACATAGCCGCCATCGCCCGTCGGCCAACCGTTGGCGTCCATGCCGGGTACGGTGGAACTGCCGGATGGGGCGATCCAGGTGTTGCGCGCGCCTTTGACAATATCCGCAAAGCCCGACGCCAGATCGGGGTTGTTGATGCCGGTCTGCGTGAGTGTATCAATTGTCTCTAAGGGTGTACTTGGGCTGGACCACGCGAGTTTGGCCACGGCCGCATTGTTGTTTTGATAATACTCCATTTTGATGTCGTAAGTGACACCAGCGGTCATGGCGAACGAGCCGGTGTCGACCGTGCTCGAATGAGCCGTCCAGTTGTCGATGACCGTCGTCCAAGTCGAGGACCCGGTGGGCTTGACGAAGAGCCGCACACCATCATCGGAAGTCGTTTGGAAGTTGTAAGTCTCGCTGAAGGCCGGCACGATTTGCCCCGTCCAGCGGACGGAGAAATTGTTGTGGCCGATGGCGTTGAAGCCGGTGGAGGTCGATCCTCCGGGCGCCATGGTCGTGCCCCAGTCGAAATCGACGCGCACGTCGGATCGTTCGAAGCTTGCCGCCCCGGCGAGAGTCGTGTTGTTGAAGTAGTCGCCGATAATGCCAGCGTTCGTGAAGCCGCCGCCTACTGAGGGGCACTCCCGTGCTTCGAGAACCTCGACATAAAGGCGACGCCGCAAATTCGGCGCGGGTGATTTCTTTGCTTTTCGCTTCCGTGCCTTCTTTGGTTTCTCCGTGACCGTCTGACCCAACCACGATTGCATGACTGACATAGCGCAGCGCTCCCGGTGTCGCGAACCAGAACGGCTCGCCGACTAGGTGCCCGACCGCCAAATCGCTTGCCGTCTCGGCGCAACGGCAGCCGGTGGCACTGCCTGCACGCGAAGCGCGATTGCTCGCGCAACGGCAGCGCTCAGTTGGGAGAATGATGGGTAATAGACAACGGCAGCCGTCCGCGATCTGGCCGGCGGATGAAAGACTGCGAGTCATCAATTGACGGGGGAGTCGAGCGTCGAGGGGACATCAGATGGGGTGCCGGCAGCGCGAGTATCATCGAGCAAAACGTGGGGGCACATTTTACTCTTTCAAATACCCGTGTCGCAGGCCGAGGGATGTCTTTTCCTCAGCGCCAAGACGTAATTACCTTAGAGTGCCAAATGAGGCTTCGCAAATAATTTAGTTAAGATGGATGTGAGTTTGCGTTGGAGCTAATCAAACGATTTCGGCTGGGAAACGAAAAGTGAGGGAGAAGCATAGACGGGCGACGGCGGTTCGATGAGGTACGCCAACCGATTCTGGCGAGCGGCGCGGCGTAAGCCCGCCGTGATTTCGAACCCACGGCGGGCTTACGCCGCGCCGCTCGCCAGAATTGCTAGAAAGAGTCGGCGCACCAGTTGGAAAGTCAATCAATGGCAAATGATGTCGAGGATCTTGAAACGCATTTTGCCGCGGGGGGCGTCGATCTCGGCAATTTCTCCCTTTTTCTTGCCGATCAGCCCTTTGGCGATCGGACTGCTCGATAGGATCTTGTTTTCGTCCGGGTTGTCCTCGCCATCGCTGACGATCTGAAAGGTTTCTTCTTCGTCAAAGTCGAGATCCTTAACGCGAACGGTGGCGCCCAGCACGACTACATCTCGCGGCAGCTTGCTGATATCGACAATCTCAGCGCACGATAGTTTATCGCTGAGCATATTGACGCGAGCCTGCAGCATCCCCTGGTCTTCGCGTGCGGCATGGTACTCGGCGTTTTCGCTCAAATCCCCCATCTCCCGGGCGGTGGCGACGCGCTTGGTGATTTCGATCATCTCGATATCGCGCATCTGCGTGAGTTCCGCTCGCAGTTTCTCGTAACCTTCCCTGGTCATCGGAATTCGTTCCTGTGTCATCTTCATCACCTCTCAGAATAACCAACAATCGAGGCATTCCGGCCGCGGGCGAAATTGTTTTCGCGCGACCGACCCGCAATCAATCGACTCTTAAGGAATCCAGTTCGTCTCGGCTGACACTGACGCGCAGAACTCGGCCAGCAGTTTCGCGGCGTTGTTTAAGTCATCCAAATGGACGACCTCCACCGGGCTATGCATATAGCGGTTCGGTATACCGATCAAACCGGTTGCTACGCCCGCCCGGCAAATTTGTATCGTGTTGGCGTCGGTGCCAGTCGCTCTTGCGATCCCGCGCACCTGCACGGGAATCGAGAGACGTTCGGCAGCCGCTTCCAACTCTTCCAACACGCGCGGGCTGATATTCGGCCCACGAAACAAAACCGGGCCCGCGCCCAATTTCACGTCGCCCAGCTGTTTCTTTTCGTTACATGGCGTATCCGATGAATGGCAAACATCGACGGCAATGCCGACTTCCGGGTTGATTCCGTAGGCACTCGTAATGGCGCCACGCAGACCGATCTCTTCTTGAACAGTGGATACCGAGTAAACGGCGGAACGGCGGGTGCGAGTCTTCAAAAGCCTTAAAGCTTCCATCACCACCCAAAGGCCGACTTTGTCATCCATTGCCGGAGACGCGGCCAGCCCATTGCGAAGCGGCCGATAGCCGAGGTTTGCCGTTACCGGATCGCCATGCTTTACGACCGATGCGGCGTCTTCCAAATCCTTCGCGCCGATGTCGATCCAGACATCGGTAAACAGCGGGACTTTATTGCGTTCTTCCTGGGTCAGCAAATGAGGCGCCTTGCGCGAGACGACGCCTTGTACTGGTCCGCTCTTGGTCCAGACTGTCAGATATTGGCCAAGCAGGATCTGCATGTCCCAACCGCCGATCGGCTGGACGAAAAGAAATCCTTCGGCATCGATATGCTGCACCATCAGGCCGATTTGATCGCAGTGCCCGGCGAGCATGATCTTCAGCGGCGCCTGCGAAGGCTGCGTCGGCAGTAGTGATGCAATCACATTGCCGTGCCGATCGGTAACGACCTCATCGGCATAAGGCGCGGCCCAGGCCCGCACGACATCCTGAATGGGTTTTTCGTAACCCGAAGGGCTTGGCGTTTCGAGCAACTCTTTCAGGAATTCGTGCGATCGCTCTTCCATCCGCTCTTTTCCGTTGGCGAGGTATTCAATGCGGAACCGCGACGCGGCAGCGGCCAAGGGCTTCGTAGCCTTTAACCGCTGCCGCGTCGCGGCTCGCGTAATCGGTTCAGTTAGGAATAGTATCCGCTTCCGAGCGCCCGCTGGCAAGAGCAAGGTTGATAGTCTTTCCCCTGCAGGGTGCGCCAGTTGATCCTGGCAAAGTGGCAATTCGCCTTCCCACCCTCCCCCTGCAAAGCCAGGGGAGGGTAGCACGGGATCCGAGCTCGCTTCAACTTTTGTCAGTGTGGGTCGGCGCACCCTTCGCCTTTACTTCTTCGTCGCCATCCGCAAGATCAGTTGCTGCATCTTCGTCATCGTCTCGTCCGGATGGGCATTCGCCTCGGCCAGGCAGCCTTTGCAACAAAGGAATACCGGTTGGCCTTTCACGACCACTTTATAGATCGGCCCCATCGTGCCGAGCGGGCTATCTTGATCGATGGCGCAGTAGAACTGGCTCTCGGCCAGCTTACGATCCTCCGGCGACAGCTTGGCCAATTGCACTTTCATCTTCGCCAGATCGCTGGGCGTCACGACGGCCAGCGCCGGCGCCGTCGGCGTCGGCGTCGAAGAAGACGATGAAGCGAATACTCCAGCCGATTGGAAGCTGCTGATCGTCATCTGTCGATCGAGTTCGAGCTTGAATTCATAGTTGATGGGCAGCGCTTTCTCACCCGTCATGCCCGGATCGACGCTGACATCCCAGCGCAACAGGTTGTTCGGCCTTTGTTCACGAAGATAAATGCCGTCTTTGCTCAGGTCGGGAGACGTCTTCAACAGACTTATCCCGACGGCATCGCTTTCGGCATGGGGGAGGCGATCCCAGACCTGCATCTTCACGCGCTCGGATTTGAAACTGCTGATGAGGATGCGGTATTCGAACCGCAGCGCCTGATTGCCGCCCTGCGTCGAGCGCGAGCGATCAACCATTTGGCGCTGCACCTGCAACTGCGGATCGATGCCAAAGCCGGCCGTGAAACTTTCACCGATGGCCACCAACGGCAGGCTCATCTGGCCCACAAAGTCGCTGCCGATGTACATCGTCGCATCGCCCGGCAACAGTATGTAATTGCTGCGGTTGACCAATTCCGCAAGCCGATACACATGTTGCGTGAGGATCGGCACCGCCTTGTAGTAATACTCGGGCGGCATGTCGATGCGCGTCACTTCGATCACTTGCTCTTCAGTTCTTGAAGGGATCGTCAGCTTGTTGTTCAAATGGTAGGTGACGCTCGGCCCTTCACGGACCGCCATAAAGCATCCACGCTTGACCGCTTCGTCGGGATTGAGCAGTTCCCAAGACTGGTCGAGCGCAGCCGCCGTGTTCACGTGTCCAATGCCGCTGGCCTGCTTCCGCTCGTTGAAGTCCTTCTGCGCTTTCGAACGAAGATTCTTCACTTGCTCGTCGAGTTCGACGGCGTCGGTCTGGCGACCGGTGGCCGTGCCTCCCTTGGCAATCACGGCAACTTGCAAGCTCTGCAGTTCCGGGGGAGCGGCATTGAGCATCGGCTTGGCGGTCGACAGAACCAGATTCACTCCGGACCAATCTTCACCGGTATGCTGAACAACAGCGGCCAGATATTCGAGCTGGACTTGCTCCTTGGCAAGTTTGCCCGCGCGCAACTTGTATTGCGGCTGCCATGAAGCCGCATCCACCAAATAATTCAGCCGAATCTTTCCCGCACCGGCGTTTGCTTTTTCAACCACGACGACAGCATCGCGCTCGGTTCTGACTACCCCCGAAGTCAGTTCACTCAGTTTGCGCTGAGCAATCTCGGCCTTCTCCTGATTGGCCAATGTCTGCTGTTGCAAAGCGACGGCGGCCTTCGTCTTCTCCGCCCGCGTTTCCATGATGTACTTCGAGAGCGCGATCGTCGCCTCGGCGTTCAGGGCGCCCTTATCGGCCGCATGAACGGTGGTCACCGTCGTGAAGCTTTCCAACTTCCCCAGCAATTGCGTATCGCCCTGAATGGCGCGGGAGTCGGCTTCCAGTTTTTCCTTATTCGCTTGAAATTGTTTCAGTTCATCCTGAATTTTGCGCACATCGTCGCGCGTATCTTCGGGAATCGCGCGCGTCCGAAAGCGCGTGATCATCACGCGCATTCCTTCCGAACCTTCTGCATAGAGCGAGGTAGTAATCGTCGTGGGCGGCAACGGCGATACGACTAATTCCAGCGAACCCTGGCCCTCCGGGACGTCGACTTCACGAGTGATCAGCGCGCTGTTCGGATAGACCGTCACCGCCGTGACTCGGCTTGGAGCGATTTTGATCGGCTGCGCTGGTGAGTCAGCTTTCGCTTTTTCGGTCTTACCTTTTTCGACGGCTTGATTAGCAGTTGAAGGTTGCCCCTGCACGGTCAGTGCCAGGGCCAAGCTGCCCAAAAGCAGCCACGGGAAAGTGCGCTTGAACATAAGCCGATCCTTTGGGACAGGAGAGAGAAGCGATCTTGGAAGCGGCTTCATCGTAACAGCCTGGATCGCAATCGCAAGAACCGAGTTGCAAATCTGTTACAAGCGTTGGATGCGGGACAGGGCTCCTCATTGCACATATCTAAGTGCTTTCATTAGTTTGGAGGCTGAAAAGCTCTTTGTGTCGGCCAAAGTCAATGAGACAACGGCTTAGCAAACTTAATACGATTCCAACATGCTCCCCATTTACCTCGATTACAACGCCACCACGCCGATCGATCCGGCGGTGCGCAACGCGATGTTGCCCTTTCTCGATGAGCAGTTCGGCAACCCCTCGAGCACACACACTTACGGCAAAGCAGCAAGCCGGGCCATCGACAAAGCTCGCGGCCAGGTTGCCGCGTTGATCGGCGCTTCTTCTTCAGAGATTATCTTTACGGGCGGCGGCACCGAGGCCAGCAATCAGGTCATTAAGGGGGTGATGCTGAGAGGAAATTGGCAAGGCAATCATGTCATTATCAGCTCGATCGAACATCCGGCGACCTATCAGCCATGCGCTTATCTGCAAGCACTTGGCTGTATGGTGACCGAAGTGCCGGTTGATCGGGAGGGCTTAATTGATCCGGACGACGTTCGCCAAGCGATCACTTCAAAAACCCGGCTTATCAGCATCATGCATTCGAACAATGAGATCGGCACGTTGCAGCCAATCCGTGAGATTGCCCGAATCGCACGCCAACAAGGCGTTTTGATGCATACGGATGCCGCCCAATCGGTTGGCAAAGTGGTCGTCGATGTTGAAGAGCTTGAACTCGATTTCCTCACCATTGCCGGTCATAAACTATATGCGCCAAAAGGGGTCGGAGCGTTGTACGTCCGTTCGGGCATCGATCTTCCTTCATTGCTGCACGGCGCCGGCCAAGAGGGAGGCAGACGGGCAGGCACTGAAAACGTGCCCTACCTGGTTGCATTAGGCAAGGCCGCGGAGATGGCCGAGCTCTCATTACCTCGCGCCACGCTTCAACTGGCGGCTTTACGCGACCGGCTGCAGTCTCAACTGAGTGCAGCGTTTGGAAGTCGCTTGGTAATCAATGGGCATGCAAAGCGGCGCCTGCCGAATACGCTCAATGCCAGTTTTCTTGGGCATGTTGGCTCGGAATTATTGGAACAGATTCCCGAAATTGCGGCATCGACGGGGGCCGCCTGCCATGAAGGACACTTCATTGTGTCGCCCATCTTCAAAGCGCTCGGATTATCCGAGGAGGTCGGGCGCGGCGCTATCCGTCTGACGGTCGGTCGTTTCACGACGGAGGCTGAGGTAGATGAGGCGGCTAGATTGTTCGCTGCTCGCGCGATTACAGTTGGTGCGGTCTGAACGCGCTCGGGGCCATTTTCTTTGGATGTTTCCTATACCGATTGTGTGCAAGTTGAGGTAGGATTGAGTGTTAGTGTATCCTTGCATCTTTGACCCCGCTACACTTATGACCACCGACTCAACGCGCAGACAAACTCTGCCACGCCATGGCCGAGCTTAGCGTCGTCTTCCCCGATTGGCGGATCGGCCAGATGCTTGCTAATCTTGCCATGACGGCCGGCAATGCCGAAGCGGGCGCTGTCTGGGATTTGGAAGATGAGGAAGCTCTAGCGGCGGCCCGCCGTCTGATTGAACGAAATCGTAGGGATCGCCCGAATGCAGCTAATGCGGTCTCACGAGAGGCTGTTATCGCGTAAATCAGGCTCTCAACCTTCGGAAACTTCCCGGCACGCGTTTATTTTCTGCACTACTATTGGATGATTGATTCGGCGAATGCCCCGCTTTCAGCACTTTCATGGATGATTCGTTATCACCGTTGTTCTTTGGTTACGAGATCGTTGATGCGCCATCGTCTTCGCAAGGCCGTGATTCTGGTCACCGCAGCGATTTGCATCATCTATCTGCTTTATCGCGGAATTTACACGCTTAACCTGACGACGACGTATGCCGTCTTCGCCTCCTTTTTGCTTTACTTCGCCGAGATCTACGGCGTTCTTGTCGTCTTGCTCTTCTTCCTGCAAGTATGGGACACCCGCGAGCCGCCGCAGCAGCCGGTACTGAAGGGCCGGCTGGTCGATGTTTTCGTGCCCACTTACAACGAAGACCCCGACCTCTTGCGCACGACGCTGCAAGCATGTATGCGCATGGACTACCCGCACCGCACTTTCCTGTGCGACGACGGCGGCACGGCCTTGCGCGTCAACGATCCCGAGAAAGGGCCCGGCGCCCGGGACCGCCAGGCGAAGATCAAAGCCATTTGCGATGAGCTTGGCGCCATCTACATCACCCGTCCGGACAATCGTCATGCGAAGGCCGGCAATCTGAACTATGCCTTCGAACAGACCAATGGCGAATTCATCATAATTTTCGATGCCGATCACGTTCCCGAACCGCATTTCATCTCGCGCTTGATCGGCTACTTCGCGGATGAAAAACTGGCGTTCGTGCAGACACCCCATGCCTTCTACAACTTCGAATCGTTTCAATCGGTCCACGATCCCGCACGCAACCTCTACTGGGAAGATGGCCAGCTTTTTTACAAGGTGATTCAGCCGGGCCGCAACCGCTGGAATGCGCCCATCTTCGCCGGCAGCGCGGCCATGTTCCGCCGTAAGGCGCTCGAAGAAGTCGGCTACATCGCGACGGAAACCATCACCGAGGACATGCATACGGGCTTGCGGATGCATTCGCGCGGTTGGCGCTCGCTAGGAGTAAGCCAAAGGCTCATCGCCGGTCAGGCGGCCCCGGATGTGACGACCTTCCACACGCAGCGATTGCGCTGGGGCGAAGGCAACTTGAGCATCATGGCCCACGATAACCCGTTGACGACAAAAGGGCTCGGACTTGGCCAGCGTCTTTGTTACCTCGGCTCGATGATCCACTGGGCGGGCGGCGTTTTCAAACTCGCGATTTACTTCACGCCTTTGATGATGCTTATCTCCGGCGTTCCCCCCGTCAACCAGTTCACCTGGACGCTCTTTGGCTTGATGGCCGTCTATGTCCTCGCCAGCGTCTACGGGGTGAAGTACATATCGAACGGTCACGGCTCCTTCTGGCGCAATGAACTCTTCACCATGCTCGGTTTCTGGACGCAAGTCAAAGGGACGATGCGTGCCCTGTTCATGCGCAAGTTTTCGCAGTTCGTGGTTACGAGCAAGCGCGGGCGCCAATCGAAATCGATCTGGCCCTTTATCCGGCCGCACTTCTATTTCATTGCCTTGAGCATTCTGGCTTTGTTCTGGGGTTGGGGCCGCGTGCTGTTCGGCATCTCGACCGACTTTTACAAGCCAATTCTGGCATCCTGCTGGGCGTTGTTTCATATGTCGCTCGCCTTTAGCTGCATCCGCCGCAGCCTCTGGCCCGAAGATAAGCGCTATGCCTATAGGCACACGGTTCATTTGCCCGTCGAATATGAATTGGCGAGCGGCGAAGGAAGCACCGCGCTCGGCTGCACCATCGACTTGAGCGAAGGAGGCTTGGCGGCCGTTGTTTATCGCCCTGTCTCCAAGGGGAGCCGACTAAGTCTGCGAATTCATGGGACCGGTGAGATTCTTGATGTCGATGCAACCGTCGTCTGGACACAAAAGCTCTCGCGCGAACGCAGCAACATTCCCGAGGAGGAAGGGGGCTATCGGCTTGGCATGCGCTTCGAAGACCTGCAGCCGAAGCAGTTCGACATCCTCAATCGCATCATCATGCACTACGCGGTGCCACGCATTTACGAACAATATCAGTCTCCCAAAGCCGGTTGGTTGCGGCGGCTTTGGGCGGCGCTAGGCCGAGGGCCGATTCGCCGGCGGACCGCGGCACGCGAACCCTATCGACTCCCATTCCAGTTCGCCACGCAGCTCGGAACAGGACTGGCTGTCACGGAAGACATTAGCCGGGAAGCAGCAGTCGCGCTGCTTACCATTCCCCTGCCGCTGGGCACCGCGTGCGACTTCCGCATGCAGACGCCGACAGGGGAATTCGTTGGCCAGGCGGAAATTCTCCGTCAGGAAATCAGTATCTATGCAGCGCGCAAATATTACCGGACCGTCTTTGGCTTCACGCATTTCGAAGGGCAAGATCGTGTGGTTCTCGAGGACTTGCTCGGACCAATCGAGAAACGGCAGCACAGCAAAGCGCTAACCCCAATGCGAAAAGCGCTCAGGGTGCCAATGGGCAAGCAGACCGCACTTGCAGCCGCAGCGCTCGTTCCGTTCTTGTTCGTGGTCGCCTTTACCTTTCGCATCGTCCATCGCGACGATTTGTTCTTGCGGGATTTGGTCGCGTCGAATGGAGCACCGACCGCCAAGCAATTTGAGCGTCTCGAACACGTCTATGCCGCGACGCTGCAAGAAAGACACCCTTCGACTGATCGACTAGTTTTGCTCGTCAGCGCGCTTGCCAAGGCGGGGCGCGATGTCGATATGGACCAGGTGATGACGATCCTGGCATCGCGCGATCGCAAGAATCTCGATTTGCAAATCGCGCGGGCAAACGCCTTCCTGCACTCGCGGGACTACTCGCGTGCGCAGCAGGAGTACGAACGGCTCTTCCGTGAATTTCAGGAAGGAAATCTGCCGCCGGAAAAGAAACGCGAGATGCTCGTCGCTCTGGCGCGCAGCACGTTCCATGCAGGTGATATCGCCGGCGCGGGCAAGTTGTTCCACGAGTTGATCCAGGCCGATCCGAACGATCTCGCCTTGCGCTACGAGCTCGCCGGCGCGATGCTCAGTGCCCAAAAATATAATGAGGCGACGCGCGCCTACGAAGGCGTGACGCCCGACCGTAATGGCCGACTGTTGTTGGCCACGGCAGCGATGCTAACCAATGATCCGAACGAGGCCGAGCGCCAATGCGACCTGGTTCTGAAGTCCGACCCGCGCGACACCGAAGCGCAGTTTCTCAAAGCCGATGTATTGACCGCTCGCAAGAGCACCTCGCAAGCGGAAGCGATCTACAACCGGCTACGCCGCATCAACCCCGGCGATCCGGTTATTCGCTCGCGCCTTGGCTTTATCGCTCTAAGCAGCAAGAACTACGATCAGGGGCTGGCGCTATTCCAGCAACTTTGCGACGACGGGGCCGCCAACCCGGTCGATGTGAAAGGGTTCGTCGATGCCGCCGCCGGCGCCACACAGTTGGCCGATTCTCATCGGGATACCTCGTTGCGAATCGCCGATCGCGCATTGACGGACTGGTCGGACGATGCCGTTTATCTGTCCCGCCTTGCTTGGGTTCTGCAGCGATTGAAAGAACTGGACAAGAGCGCTGAATTGCTCGAACGGGCAATGCAGATTGATTCAACCAACCCGCAACTAACCAGGCAATATGTGGGCGTGTTGTTTGAATCGGGCCAGCGAGAAAAGGCTCTGCCCTATCTCGAAAGCATGGAGAAGACGGCCGAAACGCGTGCCCTGCTGGCGGCAGTGTACCTCGATCAAAAGCGCGTATGTGAAAGCCGAAACCGAATGCCGGGCCATCTTGAAAGAGAAGCCGGGCGACCTTCCTGCTCTGCAACTTCTGGCCGGGTGCCTGAGCGGGCAGGGGAAGCATAAAGAAGCGCTGGCCATGCTGATGGATCTGGCAGCGGAAAGGCCGAACGATCCCGACATTCCTTTATGGTTGGCGGAGGCACTGCTCGCAAGCGGCGATTATCCGGCAGCACTGGCACGGTTTCGCACGATGCTGGAAGCCTCCTTCGAACAGCCGAGGCGGTGGGAGAATTTTATCAATGCCGCCGCCGGCATGAAGGTGTTGCCGCGCGAGCATCTGCCGTTGCTCCGTCGTATTGCCGAGCGGGCAACCCGTGAGATCGCCCAGCCGGAAGTGCTTTCACGCCTGGCTTACATCTTGCTGCAGAACGGCGAGAAGCCACTAGCGCAGCCGCTGCTCGATCGAGCGATTGCCTTGAAACCGGCCGATGCTGCCCCGCGTATTGAGATCGCCGGCGTGCTGGCGTTGGCAGGTCGCTACCGCGATGCACTTGCTATGTACGGGCGTGTGCCGCTTGCTCAACAAGATCCTCTTCGGTTAGTCACGCTCTATGCCGCCTTGGAAGATTGGCCGATGGCGGAGAAGCTCTGTTGGTCGGCATTGCAACAGACGCCGGACAACCGCGAACTCTGGCGTTGGCTGGCCGATGTCCTTAGCTGGAAAGGCGACTACGAGCGCTCGCTGGAGTGGTTCGCCAAGCTGCTTCGCGACAAGCCGGACGATGCTGATCTGTTGACGCGGATCGCCGAAGTGACGCTCTGGAGCGGCAACGCCGCAGCCGCTCTGCCGAAGTTCGATGCGCTGTTGCAGCGATCGTTCGAGAATCCCCGATTGTGGGCCGGCTATCTGGCAGCGGCTGCGAATGCCGGCCAACTGGATCAAGATAATCTGCGCCTGATTTCTCGCATCAACGATCGCTTCAACGAAAGCGATGCTACTGCGGAAAAGCTGCATTCCGATTCCTTGTTCATCGCTCATCTGGCGCATGCACTTGCACGTTCAGGCTCAACCGCCCAGGCGGAGTCGCTGTTCGCTCGCGCGCTTGAGTTACCCGCACGTGATCTAACCGAACGTAAACAACTGGCGGGCATCCTCGCCGGTGCTAAGAAGTATAAGGAGTGCTTGCGTTATTCGATCGGCTTCCCATCGATACCGATGTCCGTTTGCGTTTGATCTCGATCTGTGCGGCCGCAGGAGATTTAGCTCAAGCTAAAGCACGCTGCGAATCGCTATTGAATGATGAGCCATCGAACACTCGTGCCAAGCGCTGGCTCGCCGATGTGCTTAGCTGGAACCGGGAATATGCCGCCTCGCTTAAGCTGTTCCAGGAACTCATCCAACTCGATCCCGAAAATATCGATCTGAAGATACGTGCTGCGGAAACAACGCTGTGGTCCAAGGATCCCGCGCGGGCGTTGGCGATGTTTCAAGCCCTCCCCGAGAAGACCTTGGAACAGGCGTCGATCCGCCGGGCCATGATCGATGCAGCCGCTGCAAACGCCGCACCCTTGCCCGCCCCTGCCGCGCGTCGTTTGGTCGCCATCGCGGAGAAAGCGCTGACGCCGAACGATGCCCTGCGCGATGATGCCGTCCGGCTCGCCCGCCTAGGCGGAATTCTGGCGCGACTCAATGAAAAAGCCTTGGCAGGCAGGGCCTTGGAGCGAGCACTGTCGCTCGACCCAAAGGAAAACGCCGTGCGGCTTGAGCTCGGCTGCGCGTTGCAGGCGGCCGATCTGAATATTGACGCGCTGCGCATCTACGATGACATGATTCTCGACGGCGACGACCGCTTCCGGCGGATCGAAGTGCTGGCGGCTTTGAAGCGATTTACGCAGGCGCGCGATGAGTGCGTTGCCATCCTCCGTACGCAACCCGGTTCGCGCGTTGCCAGTCGCTGGTTGGCTGATTTGCTTAGTTGGAATGGTGAATACGCTGAATCGTTGCGGCGTTTTGACGAGCTAAGCCGCGAGACGCCGGACGATCCCGAGCTTGCGCTGCGCATCGCGGAAGTCACGCTTTGGTCCGGCGATTTTGTCAAAGCCGCTCTTAGATTTCAGACGTTAGGCGACAAAGCCTTTCAGGCTGTCCGCGTGCGCCGCGCGTATATCGATGCCGCAGCGGGGTGTTCCACCACCGCCGCAACCAAGCTCGATATCAACCAGTTGGTCAGTGTCGCCGAGCGCTCGCTCGCGGCCACGGACGAACTAACAACAGACGCAACTTATTTGAGCCGTCTGGCGCTCTGCCTCCATCGGGCAGGCCGGAAGGAAGAATTCACGCGCGTTCTCAACCGCGCCATGGCTTTGCAGCCAACCGATCCCGCTGTCCGTTTTGAACTCGGCGGTGTGCTGGTTGCCGCCGGACGTTTCGCCGATGCCTTTCGGCTTTACGATGGCCTGCCGCTCGAAGGCATCAATCGCTTCCGCCTGATCGATCTCTACGCGGCCCGCGGCGATTGGGAAACCGCTCTGCGCGATGCCCGTGCATTGCTCGCACGCAACCCGGAGGATGTCGAAAGCAAGCGTCGGCTCGCGG
Source organism: uncultured Planctomycetota bacterium (assembly GCA_963718635.1). GTDB lineage: Bacteria > Planctomycetota > Planctomycetia > Gemmatales > Gemmataceae > JAIOQJ01. The sequence goes on from OY970367.1 coordinate 3,888,294, forward strand.
ACTTACTGAGTTGGAAGAAAGACTATGCCGAGTCAATCCGCTTGTTTGAAGAACTAGTCGTCGCTCGTCCGAACGATTTCGCTATCCGTCAACGGCTTGCGGAAGTCGCGCTCTGGTCGGGCGACCATGCGAAAGCATTGCGATCCTTTAACTCGCTCCCCGATGAAGTGCGAAGCAGCAGCGCCTTTGGCCGTGGCTATATCGACGCGGCAGCGGGAATGGATCCGGCATCCAGCCCGGCAATCAACCGAACCATCACCCGCGACGTGTTCCAGACGATGCTGCGCGACCAAGACTCGGCCCTAAACGATCCCTGTTTCTTGGGCCGGCTTGGCGTCGTGTTGCACCGGGTTGGCGAAACGGACTTAGCCGTTCGGGCGCTCGAAATGGCGGAAAAACTGCCGCTCGGCGACGACGCGAAGAAAGTCGAATTAGCCGGCGCCTTTGTAGCAGCCGGGCTTTATGCCAAGGCCGCCCAATTGTATGAAGGGATGAACCTTCAGGGAGTCTACCGCTTCCGCCGGCTGGAGATGTTGGCCGCGCAAAAACTCTGGGATGCCGCCCTGACCGAAAGCAAGCGATTGATCGCGATCGATGGATCGGACAAGCAAGCTCGACTCTGGCAGGCGGACATCGCCAGTTGGAACGGCAACTACCCCGAAGCGCTCGAACAATTTCAAGAACTCATTCGACGCGATCCTGTCGATATCGACCTGCGCATCCGCTTGGCCGAGGTCTATCTTTGGTCGAAAGATTACAGCAGTTCGCTTGGCGTACTCGTGAACCTTCCCGAAACAGCATTGTCGCGACTCGAAGTGCGGCGCGGGTTCATCGACTCCGCCTCGGCCAACGGAAAGCTACTCGACCGCGCGGCTATTGTCCGTGCGCAGGCCATTGCGAAATGGACGCTGGATGCCCCACCCAACGAAGAGATTCGATCGAGCGTCTCTTATCTTTCGCGACTCGCTTGGGTGCTGCTCAAAGGGAGCGATCGGGAGCTGGCGGACAAGCTGCTATCGGCCGCGATGGCGCTGAAGCCCAAAGAGCCTGCCGACCGCAAAGAGCTTGGTGGCGTTCTTGCCGCCGCCGAGCGCGTTGCGGAAGCATTTCAGATGTACGAGGGATTGACCCTAGAAGGTGACGACCGCTTTCGCATCATCGGCCTTTACTCCGCTTCGCGCGATTTCGGCCATGCGGAAGAAGAGTGCCGAAAGATCCTGCGTACCGAAGCCGGCAACCGGCTGGCCCGGCACTGGCTGGCGGATGTTCTTAGTTGGAAGGGCATGCACGAGGAATCATTGCGGCTGTTCCACGAATTACAAATCTTGGAGCCAACCAACGCCGAGATTCCAGTACGGATCGCTGAAGTGACATTATGGAGCGGCGACGCGGCAGCGGCTCTGCCATTGTTTGCTGGTCTGCTGGCGAAAGAGTTCGATCGGCCCCGACTTTGGGAAGGCTTTGTCGCGGCGGCTGCCGTCGTGCCGGCATTGAACAAAGAGCAACTGAATTTGATCACTCGCATCCGCGGTGTTGCCAAACAAACGGAAATCAAATCGGCGCCGTTCTGGTCGCGCCTGGCGTGGATTGTCTATCGCGAGCATGGCGAGTCGGAGGCAGGCGCCTATCTCGATCAGGCGATTGCTTTGAAGCCGACGACAGCAAACGAACGGCGTGAAATTGCCGGCGTTCTCTCGGCTTTCAAACGCTATAAGGAAGCGGCTGCCTTCTACGATTTTCCGCTTACCGTTGACGATCGGCTGCGCCTCGCTGAAATATCGGCGGCCATGCAAGACTTTCCGTCCGCTATTGCGCAGATCAAGTTGCTGTTACAGGAACGTCCGAATGATTTAAAGGCCCTGCGCTACCTGGCCGACATCCTTAGCTGGGACAAACAATATGTCGCTTCGCTCGAACTCTTTGAGCGCTTGCTCAAACAGAGTCCTGCCGATGCCGAGTTGAAGCTGCACGAGCCGAGGTGCGACTCTGGAGCCGCGATTACGAAACTGCGCTTCTTGATTTCCAACAATTCCTCGTGTCCGGCTCGAAAGAAGCTCGAATATGGGAAGGATTTGTCAACGCCGCCGCGGGTTCGACCAAGGCGCGTTAGCGTAGACCAAACGAATATCGCTACCCAGATTGCCGTCGGCTTGGACTTGAACGATAAGCTGAAAACGTCCGCTCGTGACCCTCTGTTTCTGGCTCGACTCGCTCTGGTTCTGCATCGATCGGGACAGACTGCTCTTCGAGACAAATTCATCGAACGAATTGGCAAAAAGCTGCCCGAAGCGCCGGCGGCTCGACGCGAACTTGCGGGTATATTCTTAACCCTTGGCGCCAGTGCTCAAGCTCGCGAACTCTACGCCAGCATTGCCGCAGAACCCGAAGATCAATTGCGCCTCATCGATTTGAATACGTCGGAGAAGCAGTTCGCCGAGGCCGAGAAAATCGCCCGCGACCTATTGCTCGCAGATCCCAAAAACAAGGCGGCGACGCGCAAGCTGGCATCGGTGCTCGCCGCGCGAAATAAACACAAGGAAGCGGTCGATCTTTTGAAGCAGATCGAAAAGGCGAATCCCGGCGATCCCGATCTGGAAGGCGATTTGGCGCTGGCGGTTCTCTGGAGCGGCGGCTATGCCGAAGCCTTGCAACGCCTCGAGCCCTTACTGGCGAAGCGTCTGGAACCTCGGCTCGTAGAAGGCTATCTCGACGCTGCCGCGATGGTGAAAACATTTGGCCAGATTACTCAGCGAAAGCAGGTGCTGGCGATCTATGCACAGCTACCCGAGCTAAAATTGCCGCCAGTCAAGATTCGCCAAATGGCCTGGGTCCTCCGTCGCGTTGGCGAGAAACAGAAGGCAGCCAATTTGCTCGAATCACTAATTGCCGTAGATGCCTCATCGCGCGACATCCGTCTGGAACTCGCACAGACGCTCGATGACCTCGGCAAAGCCGACGAAGCCGCCAAGCACTATCGGATTCTGCTTCGGTCGACGCCATGAGCATACGTTTGTGTGAAGGCAAGTTATTCAATCTCGATGATGGAAGGAAAGTATTTGTGGGGGTTAGCTTCCCGGACTATTCGCTGGCCTTGCCTGCCTGATCCGCTGTCCAAGCCGGCTTCCGTGCTGTGACTAACATTTCAGTGTTCTGAAGTTGTTTCCAGAACTCCCTTCAAATCCGCAATTCCAATAACCCGCCGATAAAAATGATGGTGGGAATCAGCTTCGGGGCAGGGCGCCAATTGCCATTCCCATTCGACTGTTGGTGTCGGAAGTTGCAGGCCGAACAATAAGTCTTTGCGTTCAACCACTCGCCGAAGCATGTCGATCTTCAAGCGTTCGACATCGCTAATAAGTATCGCCCGGCCAGGCAACCGCCGCAGGTAGTCCAGATGCGCTGCGATAACGTCTGCGCGTATGCATCCATGGCTTCGGTCGAATGAGCGCGCCATCGGCGCACATAGGCTAATGGCATGCAAGCGAGTTGCGAGAGAAGATTGAGAGATACGGTCAGGTCGATGGTCGGGTCTTCAACAAAGAGATCGGGCGTCGAGCGCGGCAATTCCATTTGTGGCTCATCGGATACGGCATAAAGGTCTTCGAGTGTATTAGTGATGTCGGCCGTAATGCGTTCGACATTGGCCATCCGGCGGGTCTGCCAACGACTGGACAAGGGATGGACGATGTCCACCAAATAGACTTTCTCAAAAGTGTTAGCCAAAAATCGCAAAGGAACGTCATGCAGTAACCCGGCGCCCAGAACGAGCGCCTTACGCCGCAGCGAACATCGCTCGGCGCCTTCTCGAATTAATTGATGACATTGCTGAAGATGCGGTTGCCAGTACGTCTGACAGCGGTGGTAGCGCTTACGGATGCCATTCGTTTCTCTTAAAAAGCCCATCGCGCGGATCGCACGGGACGCCGGAGTGCAGCGGTCGAGCCACTCGGTTATCATTCAGCAGAAATATTGATTTTTGGGGAGAAGGGAGAGTTTTACATGGAAATCGAGTCGGGACCTTTGTTTTCGTCACACGGAATCAAAGGTCCCTGACACCTTCCTTATCTAAGAAACACGTGAGTCGCCCGAGTTGGAATAGTATGCGAAAAGGCCAGTGGGCCCGCCGCAGCAGGGGCAGGCTTCGAAATATTCCCAGGCAGGCGAAACATCGTAGTCTGCATTTGGCATTGGCCGCACGGGAATCGCGAGTCCACAATCCGCGCAATCATGCAGTGGAAGCGCTTCGGGCTCGTCCAGGTAGACTTCAACGAGTTCTACGGGAATTGATGGCGGTATTCGCCCATTATTCCAGACCAGCGAACGCAACCATGCTCGAAGGCCTTGGCCGCCATGCCGAGGTTGCTGGAGCAAGGTTTTTACCTGCGAACGCTGGCTTGCATCGACGGCTTCGAGAAAGCGATCGCGAACTTTTTCCCACTTTGAGTCGACCACTGCTAAGTGACGATGGCCGTGTGATGGGCGTTGCTGTGAGAGCGAAAGGGCTGGTGTTAGAGTTGGCATTACAGCGACCTTTGCAAGAACGCGATAAGGAATTTATATGGACACGAGACCATGCCGGCTGCACTTTCGTTCAACCGGCACGGCGGAGTTTTTGAAATCAACTGGCGGCGAAAACGGAGGTCGGACGCAATCGCCGGGTCGGCTCGGTGCGTTTCGGAGCGTGCTCCCCTTGTGTTCGAGGCGCTTGCTTAGCCAGCCGTTTCTGGATAGCCCGTTCAATTTGCTCGTTCATGGCGGCGGCTGTGTTGTCCCACGAAGTACGGGCCAGTACCGAGTGCATCCGTTCAATGCGTTGGGATTTATCAGCAGTGGACATGTTCAGCGACGACTCACAAGCTTTGATGAACTCCTCGGCCGCGTCGCCGAGACGAACGATATCCCCATACGGTTCAGCGACATCAGTGATCGACGTGCTTACGATCGGCTTCTCAGCCGCCATGTATTCGATCACTTTAGTCGGGCTGATAAAGCGTGTCGACTCGTTGCGCGCGAACGGCAACAAGCAGACATTCCAACCGGCCAAAAAGTTCGGCAGTTCCGCATAACTTCGCTGGCCGAAATAGTGAATGTTGTCTCGTTGCGGCAGGGCAGCGGGATCGATCTTCACTACAGGTCCGACAAGGCAGATCTGCCATTCCGGGTGCGCCTTGCCGACGGCATCAATGAGATCGATGTCGAATCGCTCATCGATCACGCCGTAGAAACCGAGCCTCGGATGAGGAAGAGTAGCCTGGTCGGGGGCGTCCTGTGCTTTTCCATCAAGTGCCTGCGCAAAGTGCGCCGCGTCTACGCTGCTGCTGAAGCAATGAACGTTCGGGTGTCGATCTTTTTTTGCCTTGTAGAGGCTTGGCCCGCCGGTAAACACCACGTCTGCCCGCGCTAGCAACTCACGCTCGCGCTGCAGCAGCTGCGGCGGTGCGTGCAAGAAGGCCGACAGTTCGTCCATGCAATCGTAGACGACCGCGCCGGTGTTGATGCCGTTGATCAAAGGCAGCGCCAACGGTGTCGAGAACCAAATAGCCGGTGTGTCGATTTCGTGTTCGGCCACCATTTCGCGAACAAGCGTTTGCAAGAGGGCGATCTGCGACTCAGCATACCCCCAATCTTTTACCGGGGTATGCGGCTGGCAGACGATTACGTTTTTGCTCGGCGAGCTGAATTTCCAATGCGGTTTCGTCGCTTCTTCGAAGATTGGCTCTTCGATGAAAAAGACGCGACGACTTTGTGCCAGACGCGAATGTACATGCTGGGGACGTTGAAATACAAAGTTCCAGCGCAAGTGTGAAAACACGATCAGATCTGAAAGCTGATTCATTTACGACTCCGAGTTATGCTTATATGGAGCGGCCAATTCGTTGTGAAGAGGGCCATCCCGCTTAATGCGAATTGGACGAATAGTTCGAATGGGTTCGTTCCGGCAGCGGCCATCAGTTACCGCGAACTGTCAGCCGAAAGTCTATTGCTGCGTGTCAGCAATCTGTTCCGGTATAGAGCAATCGGAATGCCAATCGGCATTTGATAACGTGAGCGCGCAATTTTTCGCGACCCGAAGCGGCAAATGTGATGCTTGCATCAATTGTGCATCGCGGTCTGCGCTGAAGAAAAAATGCGACAGCCACCGGCGCATCTTTTGAGGGGATTCCATTACCGCCGTTAGTGATTCGTTTGGGCAATTCGATGCTCATCTTGTTTGTCGGGTCGACTTGAGCAAACCCTTAATTAGCGTTCATCGTACGCCCGCGTATCGTTTGTCGGGGAAATGAATTTTTGCCGTTGGCGATCCATCAAGCGTTCACGCCATTCTTGTTCGACCTGCTGATCCTGTCGCGAACGCGGCCCGCGTGTCGCCTTCGCAATTTGATCTAATGGAATCTTCGGCGTGCGATCGGCGTTGAGCAACCCATTCGCCTCTTGATAGGTGTCGGCGAACTGGGTGTAACAGAATCCTGAAAACAGCGGCATGGCACGTACCACCGCAAGCAGAGCGGCGTACTGTTTCGCAAAATCCTCGGCGGATTCGCAGCGCGAATAACCCCAGGTGTTTGCTTTGTCTCGGGAAAAGGCAATGCCGCCGAACTCGGTGAGCATGATCGGTTGTCCGCTGTGCGGATAATCGCCTAGAAGCAGCTGGCGACCGGCGGGCCGTTCGCTGGCAAAGAGCCGAACGGGGCCTTCATCGGCGCCGTAGCGCTTGGCAATCCGCTCGGGCTGGTCATCGTAATCGTGGATGCCGATGATGTCGGTCGCAACGCTTTCCCAGCCGTCGTTGCCGACGACGGGCCGGGTAGAATCAAGAGTCTTCGTCAAGTGATAAAGAGCCTGCACATAGTGGCGCTGCGACGGGCTATCGGGTAAATCGGGAACGCCCCACGATTCATTGAACGGAACCCAAGCGATGATGCAGGGATGGCTCGAATCGCGATCGATCACCGCTGCCCATTCGCGCGTCAATCGCTCGATTGACCGGCGCGTGTACCGATAGGCGCTCGGCATCTCTTCCCAAACGAGCAGGCCCAGTGTATCGGCCCAATAGAGATAACGGCCGCATTCGATCTTCTGATGCTTGCGTACCCCGTTGAATCCCATCGCTTTCGCCAATTCCACATCGCGGCGCAAAGCTTGGTCGTCGGGCGCCGTCAGCCCCGATTCGGGCCAATAGCCTTGATCCAACACCAGACGCAACGGATAGGGCCGGCCATTGAGAACGAAGCGATCCCCTTGCACCCCGATCGACCGCAGTGCGGTGTAACTCTGCACCGAATCGATCAAGCCGGCCGAATCGTAAAGTTGAAGCTGCACGAATGAGCGTCGGCGAGGCGGGACTCCAAAGGAGTTCATTGCGAAAGTCATCGATGCCCGGATCCGATAGCGCGATGCGTCGATGGACTTCACCGGCCACCACTGCATACGTATCGTCGGCCAAAAGAGTTTCACCGACGTGCAGAACTAAGTTCAGGCGAAGATCGTCGCGGCGCAAACCTTCGGTCCAGACTTCAACGCCGATTTCCCAACGCTCTAAGGAAGGCGTCCAGCGCAGGGTTCCGATGAATGTAGCTGGCACCCATTCCAGCCAAACCGTTTGCCAGATGCCCGTCGTGCGCGGATACCAGATGGAATGCGGATTGAGCTGCCAATCTTGCTTGCCGCGAGGCTTGGCCAGATCGTGCGGGTCATCTTCAGCACGCACCACAACTGTCTGAGCGCCCTCGACCAAGCAATCAGTAATATCGGCATGAAAAGGGGTGCTCCCTCCTTCATGCTGGGCGACGAGCCTGCCGTTCACCCAAACGGTCGCGCTATAATCGACTGCTTCGAAATGGAGGAGAAGGCGCTCGCCTCGCGCGGGCGCCGACTCGGTGAACTGCCGGCGATACCAGCACGCACGGTAGAAACCGGTAGCGCTCACCCCACTTGCTCTTACTTCGGGAGCGAACGGCACCTCGATATTCAATCCGTACGTCACTTCGTCGGGACGAGACCATTGGCCTTCGACATCCAACGCCAACTCCCAGCAACCGTTCAGGCTCTGCCAAGCGGCTCGCTCCAGCTGTGGTCGTGGAAAAGCATCGCGCGCCCTCGTCGCCTCAACGCCCATTCCGGTCTCCAGATACTTGGATTCGCCAATGATTTCTGGCGAAGCATTGAACCAAACGCCGATCTCGTCTTCCCCTCCCCCTGGCTTTGCAGGGGAGGGCAGGGTGGGGGTTGAGAGCCTTGCCCATAAACGAATGTCTCGGCAGTCGCAGCCGTTCCCCCCACCCTGCCCTCCCCCCGCAAAGCCAGGGGGAGGGGAAGAAAGGCAAGACGAGGTTTGCAAGAATCGGCTGGCTTGCCTCGACTGGCGCTTTACTTCGCATTCGCCTTCTCGAAATACTCTTTCGAGCCCTTCGGGTCGGCTTTCATGCTCAGGGCGCCGGGCTTCCAGTTTGCCGGGCAGACTTCGCCATGCTTTTCGACGAACTGCAAGGCGTCGAGAACGCGCAGGGCTTCTTCCGTACTACGGCCGAGCGGCAGATCGTTGATGAGCATATGGCGCAACACGCCTTTCGTGTCGATCAGGAAGAGGCCTCGCAGTGCGACGCTGCCATCTTCGACGAGCACGCCGTAATCGCGGCTGATCTGCTTCGTCAGGTCGGCAATGAGAGGGTATTTCAAACCGCCCAGGCCGCCATCGACGCGCGACATTTTGATCCACGCCAGATGCGAGTAATGGCTATCCACCGAGGCGCCGAGCAGCTGGCAATTGCGCTTCTCGAACTCGGCGGCTTTCTCGGAAAAAGCAATGATTTCGGTCGGGCAGACGAAAGTGAAATCGAGCGGATAAAAGAAGAGGCAGACGTATTTGCCGCGATAGTCGGCAAGGCTCACTTGTTTGAATTGTTCGTCGATGACGGCCGTAGCGGCGAAGTCCGGGGCTTGTTTTTGAACGCGAGCGGTCATGATGCATTCCTTATCGATTGAATACGATGTGGTTCCAATGTATTTGATTTAGAGAGGGGACGGCAGCGCGGCATCGCTTATGCTTAAAGTCCGTCGCTGGCGCGTCCGGCTAACAAGCCGGCGCTGGAGTCGAATATTTTCTTGCGGCGTTTGGGCGCGGTTGTCTCTGTTTGGCGCTCGCGAAGGTCTTCGAGATTGGCAAGACATGTTGCGCAGACGATGGTTTGCAAATGAAACTCGATGTACTGGTGCAAAGCAGGCTCATGCAAGCCATGCAAGTAGCCGTTCAGATCGGCCCTGCTTAAGCAACTAAGGCGTTCGCGCCGCCAGATGCCCCCGAGCGAATGTTCGCCCCGGTCGCGCTCTTCGCGGACGCTCTGGAGTTGCTCGCGTAACTTGGCCGACTCGCGTAATTGCCGTTCAATGGTCGCCAGTTCGCTGGCGGGCAGCGCGTCATCGAGATAAGCATGGAGTTGCTCGCGAGAGATGATGGTCATATGTCGGCCTCGGCGTCTCGTTTGTTTTACATAGCCCTATCATAGGCGGATCGGCAATGTGATATTCGCTTTCACTCGCGGATGACAAGCACGCTCGCCTGGCAGCCGATCGCCTCGCCTCGGCCAATGTGACCGACATGCTCGCCAGTCTTGGCCTTCACGCTCACGCTATCAAGTGGAATTTGCAGCAAAGCCGCAAGGTTGGCGCGGATTTGTTGCTTCGCCGGTCCGAGCTTTGGTGCTTGCGCGAAGATTGTTACGTCCACGTTTCCAACATTCCAGTCGAGCTGACGTAAAGCGGCGACTGTCTCTAACAGAAACTTCGCCGAATCGCAGTTGTGATAGGCCGGGTCGGTATCGGGATAAAGCTCGCCAATGTCTCCCAAGCCCACAGCGCCGAGCAGCGCATCGGTGAGGGCGTGCAAGACGACATCGGCATCGCTATGGCCGGCCAAGCCAAGCGAATGCTCGATATGTAGGCCGCCCAAAATCAAAGGGCGGCCTTCGACCAAGCGGTGCGTATCGTGGCCGCTGCCGATGCGGATTTGGGGTTGAGGGGTAGGCACGAAGGGTACTCAGATTTCATCTTGAAGCTGGCTAAGGTGTAATCTGCCGTGTTCGGCTTCGACTCGGCAGATGACCCCAACAAGGTAAGTTGTCATCCAAATCTCTAACTGCTTAAAGCGAGTTTTTGAGGTTTCTATAAAATGTTCAAAAAATTTGCGGTTGTCTGGAGTGTCTTGAACGTCGACAAACAGGAGCAATGCATGATTGCACCGGAGACTGCCTCCCGCACGGTCCGCTTGAGCGCGTAGTTAGTCTTCATCCCCGCCTGACTCGCAAGCGCAGTTGAATCTTTGACCGCCACAGCCGGGGCATCTTTCAACATCGCAGCCGTCAACGTGAAACTCGCCTTTGATTGCGCCGCAGTCATGACAGGGCCCACCTTCAGCGCCCCAGTCGTCTTGCTCTTCGCCGTAGCGGATGCGCCCCACTTGCTGGCCATCGACCAAGCAAGTCTTGACCTGCTGCGCAGCGGAGATCTTCTCCGGCCAACCTTCGATCATCGAGACACCGCGAAAGACAATCTCGGGACTAGGTTCACTCACAAGAAATCTCGGTGGGGTCCAATAAACCTGAGCTGGCGTTCCAATTTCATCAGCGTATCAATCACCACTCATCAGGCACCGGCTGCTGATCATTAAACCGCTTGGGAAGTAGGAGTTCGAAACGCTGCAATGATTTGCTCATAGGTCGCAGGGCCTTCGACTATAAAAGAAATCCCTTCGCGGGCCAACGCAGGCAGAGCGAAGTCCTGCACAAGCATATGACCCGTGGCAAAGCTCTTAAATGAGTAGCGACCGGCCAAAAAGCCCAGAACTCGACGCTTCGTGGCTTCGTCAGGAAAAAGGATGCGAATCATGGGATTATTGTAGCGGGAGACAGCCTAACTTTGCAATACATTGTAGACGCCATCAAGAATCAATCGCATACCCTTCGCCGATTGCATGGTTCTCGTAACGCATGAATTGCTTCAAATACGACAAGACGATTTCACCGGTCGGGCCGTTGCGCTGTTTGGCAACGATCACTTCGATGGTGTTGTCATCCACGCTGCTGTCGGCTTTGCCAGGCCGATGGAGCATCAGCACCGTGTCAGCATCCTGCTCGATCGAACCCGATTCACGAAGATCGGAAAGCCGAGGCCGGTGATCTTGGCGATCTTCCGACGAGCGATTGACCTGGGCCAAGGCAATTACAGGTAGTTCGAGCTCGCGGGCCAAGAACTTCAATCGTCTCGAGATTTGGGCAACTTGTTCCTGCCGGGGATCGCGGCGATTTTCCGGATCAATCAGCTGGAGATAATCGATGACCACCAGGCGGATGCCTTCGCGCAGTTTCAATCGGCGGGCGTTGGCGGAAATGCGCAGCATCCCTTGCGCGGGCGTATCGTCGATGAACAATTTTGCCTTATGGAGGATACCCCCGGCCTCGAGGATGCGCTGCATCTCATCGCCGTTGAGCGTTCCCTTTCGCAGCTTATGACTATCGACACGCGCTTGGCAGACGAGTAAACGCTCGGCTAATTCGATCCGCGCCTGTTCGAGACTGACAAAAAAGACCGGCACTTTTTCTTCAACAACCACGTGGCGCACGATGTTCAACGCCATTGCCGTCTTACCTACGGAAGGACGGGCCGCCAGGATGATCAGCTCGTTGTTCTGCAATCCCGCGGTCAGGTGGTCCAAGTCAACATAGCCGGTGGCGATGCCGCTGATATCCGAATGGCCGCCCTTTTTGCGGGCATCGAGCCTCGCGTACGCTTCCTTGATCGCCTGCTGCAACGTGGAGGTGCTGCCGGTCACCCCTTTTTCGGCGATGTCGAGAATTTCGCGCTCCGCTTTGGCGAGCAGTTCATCCGCCGGCTGCACCTGGTCGTAAGCGTCGCGCAAAATCTCCGTGCTGGTATGAATCAGGCTGCGGACGATTCCCTTCTCTCGCACGATGCGGGCGTAATATTCGCCGTTGGCGGCCGTCGGGGCACATTCCCATAAGTCGCCCAGGTAGGAATAGCCGCCGGCATCTTCGATTTGGCCTTGCTGCTTCAATTTTTCGGCGAGGATGACGACGTCGATTGGCTGGCCGGAATCATAGATCTCGACCATTGTCTGGAAGATCTTTTGATGCGCGTCGAAGTAGAAATTTTCCCGACGGATGATCTGGAGGACATCTGAGATTACTGCGTTATCCCGCAACATGCTGCCCAGTACGCAGCGCTCGGCCTCTCGGCTCTGTGGAGGGAGGCGTTCAGCGCCCATCGTCTCATTCGATGACACGAATGGCCTCCGATTTTAGGTGCGTTGAAACGGGCGAGCCGAGCAGCGTAAGCTACGGGGTAAAGATATACCTGGCAGCTTCCAAGCTCGGTCCGCTAAAAAAGTGGAAAACTCGGGCGAAACCGAATTACTTCTTGGCTGTCGCTAAAGGCACGACGGCGACTTCGACCTTGGCTTCGATGTCGTAGCCCAAGTGCAGGCGCACGTCGGGGAAGATACCGCACTCTTTGATCGGATCAGCCAGCTTGACCATGTCGGGCTCGACGAGCAAGTTCTTCCCTTTGAGCGCGCGACTGATCTCGGCAGCACCGACCGAGCCGTAGAGATGCCCTTCCTCGGTGGCGTTCGCTTCAACGGTCACGCGTGCAGTTCGGTGAATCTGATCGGCCAACACTTTAATGTCGGCGATTCGTGCTTCGCGCGCTTGCGACACACGAATTTTATAGCGGTCGAGCAACTTCAAGTTGTGCTCGGAAGGAACCACCGCGAGGCTGTTCGGCAGCAGGTAGTTGCGTCCGTAGCCGAGCTTCACTTCGACAACCTGACCCTGTTTGCCGAGATGAACCACGTCTTCGATCAAGACGAGCTGCATGCCGCCATGAGGGCCCTTTAGGACTTGATCGCGGTGTCGCGTTTTCTTGGCCGGCGGCTTCTTGACCGCGACGACTGCTGCTTTCTTTGCCATGTTGCAGTTTCCGTTTCCAGCTTCACATGATCCGCGAGCGATGCGGAGAGTTAAAAAACCTCGCGCCGCAGCGCGAGTGGCCAAGCCGACAAAATCATCTCAGAACGGGATCTCTTCGTTGGCGCCGCCCCCACCCGCGGACGGGGGCGGCTCATCGTGGAACTCGTCGGGCGGAGCGTTGTAGCCGCTGTTGGCATTGCCGGCCGGGGCGGAACGATTTTGCGGGCGGGAGTAGCCGCCGCCTTCGCCTTGTGGCTTCGGGTCCAGTAGTTGGATCGATTCCGCAATGATTTTATGTTTCGAGCGTTTCTGCCCTGTTGTCTTGTCGTCCCACGTATCCAGTTTCAGCCGGCCCTCGATGCAAATCTGCGAACCTTTGCGACAATACTGCTCGACCACGTTGGCGAGAGTCCCTTTGTCGCCGTAATTGAAAACATCCACATCAATGAACATCGGGTCGTCTTCCCACTGACCCGTCTGCGTATTCTTCTTTTTGTTCGTAACCGCGAAGCCGATTGCGGCCACTTTACCGCCGTTGCCAAACGTTCGCATTTCGGGATCGCGCGTTAGCCGGCCGATCAGAATAACTTTGTTGAAATTTGCCACGACAATGCTCCTGGGCAGGAGAAGACGTCAAGCGTCTTTGCTCCATCGAACGAGATTGAGATTTCCAACCTCTATTAGAACCATCCCTGAAGCGAAAGCAAGGTTAGCAGTAAAAATTTCAGGCGGTGGGCGATGAGTCGGCGGCGCTCGCCATAGGCTCGCGGCTAACCAGGCTGCTAACGCTCGCCGCGAAACAGTTGCGCCAAATCACCCATCGTCCCGGGAACGCCGCCGCGGTTTCATGTCGCCGTTCAGATCGTCAGGGATGCCTTCCATGCTCGGATCCATTCCGCCTTCCGGGGCTTCTTCACGCATGGCCTGGTAGGCTTGGCGATGGTCGTCTCGCGCTACTTCGAGCATCTCGGTTTCCCACTTCGGGTCGATGTGGCTCACCATGTGGCGGAGAATGAGCTCGCTGAGACGGAAATCGTGATCCATTTCCAACATTTTCAACGATTCGCACTTAAAGAAGAGCAAATAGTATTGCCCCTTCTTGTGCCCTTTGATCGGATACGCCAGCCGGCGATCGTCCCACGGCCGGCTAGCCAGAATCTCGGCGCCGTACTTCTCCACGGTCGCGTGAAGCTGCGCCTCGGCGCCTTCCATGTTGCCCGATGTTTTGGTGGAATCGAGCAAGAACAGGCATTCGTAGGTATGAGAAGGCATCGTTTACTCTCGTTTTCCTTCGCTTAGAAAATTCACTTCGCGGGTGTATCGGTTCCAGCTGGGCGCTCAGGCTTGGGCTTCTTCGGCTTTTCCTTTTCAGGGCCGGCATTGGTCTTGTTCATGCAAGCATCGGTTCCCTGCGCGATCCAGAGCAACACGCCTCGCGCGGCGGCGGCGATTGCATCGTCAATTACCGTGCGCTCACCAGGAGCAAATCGACTAAGGACATAATCGGCCGCGTCCTGATGTTCGCCCGGTGAACCGACACCAATTCGCAGTCTCGTAAACTCATCCGTGCCAAGCTGCTCTTGGATGTTCCGCAATCCCTTCTGTCCGCCGTCGGAGCCTTTGGCTCGCACCCGCAGTTTGGCGGTAGGCAAGGCGATGTCATCGCAAACAATCAGGAGATCCTTCGTTTCCAATTTATAGAAATCGACGATCTGCCGAACTGCCCGGCCACTCAAGTTCATGAACGTTTCAGGCTTAACCAGCAATACCGGCTCCCCGGCTTCCGTCGTCTCCGAAATCAGCGACTGGTAGCGGCTGCGAAAGGCGCTGACGCCCGGCGCTGCCGCCAGATATTCGATGACGGCATAGCCGATATTGTGCCGTGTCCCACTGTACTTTGGCCCGGGATTGCCGAGCCCGACGACGACTTTCATGGTAACGCCCGACCGTCAACGTTCGGCTATTCCTCCGTCTCTTCGCCCTTCTCTTTCTTCTTGGTGATGACTTCCGGCTCGGCGCCGCCGCCTTCAAGCGGCGAAACGGCTGCCGTCTCAACCTGGGCGCTCGGCAGTTTCACCTGAACGATGACGGCATCGCCGTCGTGCATAAACTTGACGCCTTCCATAACGGGCAGGTCGCGAATGTGGATCGCCTGGCCGAGCTGAAGATCGTCGATTTTCACGCGGATCGACTCAGGCCGAGCCGAAACGAGACATTCGACGTGCAGGTTATGCAACGGCTGAATCAGCACGCCGCCCCCCTTGGCGCCGATGGCCACACCGCGAAGTTCGACCGGCACGGTGACGTGAATCTTATCCGTGGCCGAGACGCGCAGAAAATCGACGTGCAGCACATCTTTACCCAGATGGTCGTATTGGACCGACTGGATAAGCACCGATTGTTTCCGGCCGTCTGTCTGAACTTCCATCGTCTTCAGATGATGCCGCATCGCCGTGCGCAGTTCATCGTAAGAGACGGAGATATTCTCAGTCGCTTCTTTGTGGCCGTAGATAATGGCTGGAATCGACCCGTTTTTGCGCAGCTTCTGGGCCTCGCGGGTGCCTTCGCCCTTCCGGGCCTTCGAGGAGAGGACAATTGTATCCGCCATGAAGCCAACACTCCCGTGGGCGTGAAGCCCGCCGCCAAAAACAAAGAAGAGCAGCTTGCCGGGAAGCTGCCTTCGAGAGATTCCGATAGTAAAAGGCATTATGCGAAAATGCGAATCGATAGCAAGGGGGCACGATGAAAAACATGTGGCAGTCGGTGCGTTGGGCGCACCAACGGATTCTGGCGAGCGGCGCGGCGTAAGCCCGCCGTGGTTCCGAACCCACGGCGGGCTTACGCCGCGCCGCTCGCCAGGATTGCCAGAAAGAGTTACGCGCACGCTGCGGCGGCGCTGCGCCAACCGATTCGCGCAAAAGGATTCGTAAGAACTCCGGCCTGACGGTCGCAGCTCTGACTGCAAACGCGTCTCGCGTTTTCCCACGATTTTCCCGGATTTCGCCTTCCGGAAATATTTCCGGAAGGCGCTCGGGTCAGAACGACGGACGATTGAGCGTCGTTCGTTGGAACGACGCCCGAGCGAGACGCTGCGCTACGGAAGTTTGAAAAGCCATCGCGCTTTTTCCCACGATTTTCTCGCAAAGTCCCTTCAGGAAATATTTCCTGAAGGGACTTCGCCGAGCAAGCCGAGCCAAGCCTCGTAAGCTGGCCGGTGCTGTCGTTACCCGGCAGCGCACACAAATCTGCGCACCTTCCCCGATAGTAGGCCCTTGGCACACAAGCGCCGACTTGCAACGTTCGACATACTAACTTAGGCGCCCCGTTAAGTGAAATCTCTTTTCTACTTTTGTAGAGGAGGGCTAGAAACGGCGAGTTCCCGATTCGCCGGAATCGGTTGCGCGCACCTTTCGCCCTATTTCTCCGCAACTCCCGGCTTGCGTTTGCCGATGAAAGGGCTATAGACGGTCGTGGCAGGCGCTAATCGTGCGCAAGTAGGCTAGCCAGGGAACGGCGGTAAGGGGGCAGGGATGGCTCTCGATGTGAAGCGGAAGCTCCGGCAAACGGGGCAGGCTCTCTTATTGTCGGCCGGACTGCTTTCGAGCGGCGCCGGTTGTTCGACGTTCGATCGCTCGGATAAGCAGGCCGGCGCCCTCAACGGCGAAAAGCCGGCCCCAGCCGATCCCGCAGTGACGGCACGCTCGCAAGGTCCGGGCGTCGTCACGCCCCCGGCCAACACTCCTGTTATTACGCCCGCCAGCGTTAAAGATGAGACTTCATCCGCGCGTTTTCAGGGCGATGCCCACGTCCGGATCGTTGCGACCATCGGCACCAAGCCAATTTATGAGCGTGAAGTGCACGAGGCCGTCTACCAGCGCCTGCCCGAACTCATGCGTCTATCGCCGCGCGAGCAGATCGACAAAAAGAAGTCGATGTTCAATGAAGAACTCCGCCGTATCATCGAGCGCGAACTGATTCTCGATGAACTCTTCGCCATGCTCGAACAGAAAAAGCAAACTGCGGCCATCAACCAGTTGAAAGAAAGCGCTTCCAAAGATGCCGACGCCCGGCTCAAAGATATTCAGAAGCGGTTCAATATTCCAAATGAAGACGAGCTCAAACTTTTCTTCCAAAGCCAGGGGCTGACGCTGGCGGGCGTTCGCCGTCACTTCGAACGCAGTTTCATGATGAGCGCTTACTTGGGCGAGCGCTTGAAGCCGAAATTGCAGAGCGTCAGCCTGGCCGAGGTTCGCGATTACTACGACGCCAATCCAAAAGAATTCCTGATCGAAGATCGAGTGAAGTGGCAGGATCTCTTCGTTCGGTCCGATCACTTCCGCAGTCAGGACGATGCACGCAAATACGCGGAATGGCTGCTGGCACGCGGCAATCAGGGCGACGATTTCATGAAACTGGTTGAGGAATTCGACAAAGGCGACAGCAAGTCCCGCGGCGGCATGGGTTACGGTGAAGAAAAGGGCAAGATCTTCCCGCCTGAAATTGAACCGGTAGTTTTCGCCCTTAAAGAGGGACAATGTTCGCTGGTTGAATTCGAATCGGGCTTTCACGTTGTCCGAGTCGCCGAACGTACCTACGCCGGCAAGCGACCTTTCGACGAAAAAACGCAGACGGAGGCCCGCCGAAAAGTGATGGGCATCGTCAGCGATCGCGAGCTTAAGAAGATCCTCGCGGACCTCTGGCGCAAATTCCAGCCGGAGATTTTGGTTGATTAGGTGAGTGGGGTTGAACTGGCAGGAACTTCGAGAGCGCCATTCTTCTCCGTCTGGCCGTTACACGCCGGATCAGGCCGACGCTGTAGATGAATCTCGGCGGAGCCTTCCCCAACCGCAAGTGAAGGCAATGCCGGCTTGAGCGAACGATGCAGCATTGTACGCGGCTGAGGCTGAGAATCGTCCGGCACGTCTTCCGGCTGTACAAGCCAGACAGCGGCTACAGAACAATTCCATGCCCAGTCGACCACCCAAACTTGCGGCTGAGCCAATGCCTCTCTGACAGATAAGATACTGCTATCCAAGTCGGCTACGATCTGGTCAGTGGTTTCGACAATCAGAAAACGCGTTACGTTCTTGTCCTCATCTTCATCGCTCCAGCAGGCCAGGCAGAGTTCATCATCAGCATCCTTGATGGTGAATATCCGGGGGCCGTCATAGTAATTCAGGACCCGAAGCGGTTCAAGCGCTGAGAACCGTTCGGTGTTGACTGATTTTCCTTTGATTTCCCACATTATGGCACTTCCTGAATAACAACAAATTGCGCCGCACGATCTATCCCTTCGTACGGCCACCACGTCGTGTGCGTCGGTTGTTGACCTTTAGTAAAACACGCTTTGCCGTCAGTCGGCGACAACGATGCTTTTGCGATCCTTTTTCCGAGTTTTGGCAACAACCTTTGTTGATTCAGAGCGTCATCCACTTGTCGGAAAACAGAGAGGCCACACCGCAAGCACGAGTCAGCCTTTGGCAACTTACCTGTCTCATGGTGGCTCTGCATATCCTCTGGGGTAATCGGATCGCCCTTTGCTATACGATACACATCTCCCGACGTGGCCGGCGTGTCGGCCGATGGACAGTCGGGTGGCCAACTTTTAGGAAACGTCATTCAGTCACCCAGTAGTCAATCCAATAAAACTAGGATATCGTCCAACCCGCAATTGGGTCAATCCTATCTGACTATGACACTCGCATTCTTCCGAAGGCATCTACTTCGTGTCTCCGACCTCACCCGCTCTTGCTCAGTACCCCTCGTCCCAGCCACTGCGCAATCCAGCGATTGATCGCGATCAACACCAACGTACAGACAGCGATGATGACAAAAAGCGTCAGGCTCATGTTCATGGCGTTGACGGTCGTGTCTTTGCCGTTGCGAATGTTTTCGAGCTGCGTGCCGACCATCAGCTTGCCCGCCGACAGCGTGGTGACCGTGACAAATAGCATGGGCAGCAATGTGACAAGTGCATATTTACCTTTGCCTGCATTTACCAACATGGTTGTAACCAGCGCCAACGCCATGACCGCCAGCAGTTGATTCGCGATGCCGAACATCGGCCAGATCGTGCCGATTTGACCGGTGTAGACGAGCAAGCCCCAACCGCCGGTAACGAGAACGGTGGCAAAGATTGAGCCAGGCAGCCAGTCGGTGCGGGCAAACTGAGGATGCAGTTTGCCAAGCGTTTCCTGGAACAGATAACGCGCAATGCGCGTGCCGGCGTCGATCGTGGTGAGGATGAACAACGCTTCGAACATGATGGCGAAGTGATACCAATACTTCATCAGCCGATGCAATTCCGCATCGGCCCAGCTAAAGGCATCGGTAAAGATCATCGCCATGCTGACGGCCAGCGTCACCGCGCCGCCGGTGCGCCCGCGTAGCGATTCACCGCCGACGCTCTCTTCGAGTTGCGCCAAATCAAGTTTATGCAGATCGCGCACGCCTGTTTCGTGCAGCTTGTCCTTTGCTCCTGGCGCTTCGCCATATTGTCTGTACATCTGCTCCATGCGTGCTTGGAACACGGGCTCTTT
This sequence comes from uncultured Planctomycetota bacterium, assembly GCA_963718635.1. Taxonomy (GTDB): domain Bacteria; phylum Planctomycetota; class Planctomycetia; order Gemmatales; family Gemmataceae; genus JAIOQJ01. The sequence goes on from OY970367.1 coordinate 3,907,813, forward strand.
GACTACATCTACGTTGATCGGATAGTAGATTTCCAGCGGCATGGAAGCGGCAGCAATTAGGGCGACTAAGCCCACCAAGCCTTCGAGCAGCATCGCGCCATAGCCGATGGTACGGATGTCGCTTTCCTTGTCGATCATCTTCGGCGTGGTGCCCGAAGAGACTAGCGCGTGAAACCCCGAGATCGCGCCGCACATGATGCAGATGAAGACAAACGGAAAGATGCCGCCCGCTTCAAAAGTCGGGCCGCCGTTGCTCCAGGCATCATTGATCGGCGGATGCTTCAACGTCGGATTGGCGAGAATGACGCCGAGGATCAAAAGCGCTAAAGTGCCTACCTTCATGAAGCTGGATAGGTAATCGCGCGGCGTCAGCAGCATCCACACGGGCAGCACAGCGGCGATAAAGCCGTAGACGCAGAGCGCGATGATGGTGTGTTCGCGCGATAGGCCGAAGATCGATTCGAGGGAGGAGCCCGGAATATAAGCGCCGGCAAACACAGCCGCGAGAACCATGATAACGCCGATGATGGACGCCTCAACAATGCGGCCTTTGCGAAAACGATACATGTAAAAGCCGACGAACATGGCAATGGGGATCGTGCAGAAAATCGTGAACGTTCCCCAGCTGCTGCCGGGAATGATCTGCTTGCAACCGGCAGGGAGTACGATAAAAGTTGACCAGCCTCCTTCGGGCAAAGGTTCGAAATCATCAACGACGCGGGGTCCTGTCGCCACTTGCTCTACCGTCCCTCCGTCGGGAACCAAAACTCGAAAGGCTTCTGGCCGCTTGCTCGTTGCCGCGCTTGCAGAATATTGAATCGAACACCCGGCCGGAAGTTGGTAGATCGTTCCGGACTTTGCCTTCTCGACGGGTAGCGTTGAAAATCGAATTTCAACCGGCAATTGAATCTTCATCCCCGCCGGCAACTTCGCTTCCTCGCCGCCCAACGCTTTGACCACGACAAACGCCAAGCCCGCCAGGGCGACGATGACGATAACGAGAATAGCCAGCGAGCAAATGATCGAAGCAGTGTTGCCCAATTCCGTGCGCGCGATCTCCGCCAGCGATTTACCGCCTCGTCGCACCGACGCAAACATCACCAGCATGTCTTGCACCGCGCCGGCGAGACAGACGCCGACCAGCAGCCAGATCAGACCAGGCGCATAGCCGTACTGCATGGCGAGCACCGGCCCAATCAACGGCCCAGCGCCGGAGATGGCCGCGAAGTGATGGCCAAACAATACCCAGCGATTCGTGGGGTGATAGTTTTGACCATCGTTGAACTGATGAGCAGGCGTAACACGGCTGTTATCGAAAACCGCCACTTTTGCAGCAAGAAAAGCGCTGTAGTAACGGAAGGCGATGGCCAGGATGCAGAGCGCGCCGACCATGATCGGCATCGCGCGAATGAGCGTCCGCGTCGTGTTCGGCTCAACGCCTTGAACGGTTTCGTAAAACAGATTAGCAAGTAATGGAAACATGTCTTTGATCCTAGAGCGCTGACGATTTCTTGGCGAGCCGAGCAGCGTAAGCTGCCGGGCGCCGGTCGGCTTCCCTGCCTTCACCCGACTGCTTACGCAGTTCGGCTCGCCTGCGAATACAGCCTTTCCATTTCATCCGCACTACTTACAATGATGCGAACATCACGAGGCGCCTGGGGGAAGAACGCATGCCGGCTCGCACTTCGCTGACTCAAAAGGCACTTGGAAAGAAGAAAAAGAAGAAACCGAAGGCGCCGAAACTCTCCCGGCTCGTCAAGCCAGCGGAGATGTCGCTCGAGCAGTGGCAGATCGAACTTCGGAAACAGTTCGGGCGCACGCAAACCTTCCGTTTCAAGAACCTCGGCGAGCATCCGGTTTTTTCGGAGTTCCTGGTTTCCAATCCCGAAAGCCGCAATAGCTATCGCGTCCGGATTCGCGGTCGTAGTCTGGGCGACAATTCATGCATGTGTCCGGACTTCGCCACCAACACTTTGGGAACCTGCAAACATATCGAATTCGCGTTGGCTAAACTGGAACGAGGCCGTGAGACGGCGCCGTTGCTTCGCCAAGGTTTTCGGCCATCGTATAGCGAAATCTGCCTGGAATATGGCGGCGCAGCGCAAAGTCCGCTTTCGACCGGGCGACGAATGCTCGGTCCCCTTGGTGCGGCTGGCACAAAATTACTTCGACGACGAAGGCGCGTTGAAGCCTGAAGCTGCGGAATCGTTCGACACGTTTTTCGACAAGGCCGTCAGCTTGTCGGACGATCTCCGTTGCGGCGACGACGTGCTCGCTTATCTCGCCGAACTGCACGATGCCGCCGAACGCCGTAAGCGTATTTCGGAAGCTTTTCCGCGCGGCATAAAAAGCGCCGCTTTCAACGGCCTGTTGAAAGTGCCGCTCTACGATTATCAGCGCAAAGGCGCACTCTTTGCCGTGAAGGCCGGCCGTTGCCTGATTGGCGATGAGATGGGGCTCGGCAAGACGATTCAAGCTATCGCCGCTGCGGAGATTCTGGCAAAGCACTGCGGAGTCGAACGCGTCCTCATCGTCTGCCCCACGTCGTTGAAACATCAGTGGCAGCGCGAAATTGAAAAATTCACCGATCGCTCGACGGAGGTGATCAACGGCTTGCACTGCGCCGGCAGGAAGGCTTCGCCGTCTCGAACAACTTCTACAAAATCATCAACTACGATACCGTCCACGTCGATCTCGATCTGATCGATGCCTGGGCGCCCGATCTGGTCATCCTCGATGAGGCGCAGCGCATCAAGAACTGGAGTACACGCGTCGCCCGCAGCGTGAAGAAAATCAAGTCGCCTTATGCGATCGTCCTCACTGGTACGCCTTTAGAGAATCGCCTCGAAGAACTGATTTCCATTGTCCAGTTCGTCGATCGCTTCCGCCTGGGGCCGACCTTCCGGCTGCTGCACGATCACCAAAAGCACGATGACGTTGGCAAGGTGATTGGCTACCAGAACCTCGACCGGATCGGGCAGACGCTCGAGCCGATTCTGATTCGCCGTCAGAAAGATCAGGTGCTCGATCAGCTGCCGGAGCGCATCGACACGAACGTCTTCGTGCCGATGACCGAACAGCAATGGAAGCACCATCAGGAAAACCAGGAGATGGTGGCGAAAATTGTCCAAAAGTGGAGGCGAATCAAGTTCCTGACCGAGTCGGACAAGCGCCGTCTGATGGTTGGGCTTCAAAATATGCGCATGTCGTGCGACAGCACTTATCTCCTCGATTCGGCTGACGATCATGGCGTGAAGTGCGCTGAGGCTACGACGCTGCTGAGCGAAATTCTCGAACGGCCAAATACGAAGGTCGTTATCTTCAGCCAGTGGCTGCGCATGCACGAACTGCTCGTGCGCCAGCTGAAGAAGACCCGCTGGGACCATGTGCTCTTCCACGGGGGCGTGCCGACCGTGAAGCGACGCGATCTCGTCGACCGTTTCCGCGAAGACCCTAAGTGTCGGCTATTTCTCTCGACAGATGCCGGCGGCGTCGGCCTGAACCTGCAATTCGCTTCCGTCGTCTTCAATATGGATCTGCCGTGGAACCCGGCGGTTCTCGAACAGCGAATCGGCCGCGTTCATCGGCTTGGGCAAAAGCAAGCGGTGCGCATGGTGAATTTCATCGCGAAGGGAACTATCGAAGAAGGGATGCTCGAAGTTATCCGCTTCAAGAAGTCCCTCTTTGCTGGCGTGTTGGACGGCGGCAATCCGAACATCGAGTTCGGCGGCAGCAAGTTGAAGAAGTTCATGGAAACGGTCGAATCGGTGACGGGCAAGATCGTTCAGACATCGCCCGTGTCTGGCGAAGCGGAAGGCGCGGTGAGCGAGTTCGCCGCCGACAAGAAAGAATCGACACATTCGGGCCAGCAGAATGGTGCGGCGACCACTGCCACGCCGGACAATCCCTGGTCGGGCTTATTGCAAGCGGGGATGTCGTTGCTGCAACATCTGGCTGTTCCAAATGCGAACCCAGGTACGCCGGCGGGCATCGCCATGCCGCGAATGCAGCGCGATGAGCAAACCGGCGAAAGCTACTTCCGCCTCCCTGCTCCTAAGCCGGAGGTGCTGGAACAAGCACTTTCGGCGATCGCGAAATTGTTGGAGGGGTTTCGGAAGTGATAACGGAAGGTCGGCGCTGGCTAGCGGGCTTGACAGCAAAAACCTTAATGTCCCGTTCCCTATGGTGCTGAGCATAAGGGATTAATTCCGTATTTGCATACGCCCCCACCCCGCTTGCCGGGGTTCGTGACCAGCTGAATTCTTCGCCTTTCGATTTCGCTGCCACCCCGCTTGCCGGGGTGGCGGCGAGAGAGCTATTAGTTCCGCTTCTGGCTACGAACCTGCGCTCCACCCCGGCAAGCGGGGTGGCGGCGAATCTATCTCTTCACTTCTTCATCTCATCCAACCGCTTCTGCGCCACTTTCGCCCATTCGCTTTGGGGAAACTCTTTGATTGTCTTGCGCAGCAGCCGTTCGGCTTCTTCGGGTTTCTTGTCTTCGAACTGAGCGCGGGCGGCCTCGGTCAGCGCCGCTGCACTCAAGTCGGGGTAGTCGTAGGTGTAGGGTACAACCAGAAACGATTTGACGGCCTCCGCATAGCGCTTTTGTTCGAGACGGCAGAGACCGATTTGCAGATGAGCCTTGGCGGTGAGTTCGTTCGCTGCGTTGGCGATTACCTGATTATACGCTTCGACGGCAGGGTCAAATTGGCCCAAATTTTGACTGGCTAAGCCGATGCCGAAGCGGGCCTCGTTGATCCAACTGCTGCCGCCAAAGCGTTGCGTGAAGAGAGTGAAGCGCTTGGCGAGAAGGCTCCCATTGTTTCAACAGGCCTAACGCCTGACCGAGGCGAAGCAGAGCCCGATCACTCACGCCCGGGACGTTGTGAAACTCCGGCTTATCGCGAAAGACAGTAAGCCGAGCGACGGCTTTGTCGTTCTCGCCCAGCGCTAGCAAGCACTCGCCGGCTCGGTAGATTCCCTGAGCGACCAGTGGCGACTTCGGATTGTCGGCGATCACATTGAACTTATCGAGCGCTTCGCGATATTCCTTCTTGGCAGCCTGGCAAGCACCGAGCCGTAGGCGAATCCGATCGAGCAATTCGGGCGAGGGAGTCTTGTTGTCGCTTGGCTCTTTATCAAGCGCTTCTTTCAGCCATTTGATGGCCGGATCGAACTCGTCGCGCTCGGCGAGCATCTCGGCCAATTCCAAGCGAGCTTCGATGGAAAGCAATGTATCGCCGAAGGCTTCAATGAGAATTCGATAGGCTTCGCGTGCCTTCTCTTCCGCGGGTTGCAACGGCACAGCGCTGCGCATCACCGTAGGCAATGGCACGGCGGCGGCCTTGCTTCCGGGCGCTGCTTTCTTTTCGGCTTCCGCCTGCAGCACTTTTTGCCGTTCAAGCTGCAATCGGCCCTGCGCCGCAGCCACTTCCTGTTCCGCAACAGTTCGGCACGCCCAGGCGGCTTCATAATAAAGCCGGGCGCGGGCGTCGTGGGCGGGCAGCTTCTCCCGCCATTCCTCGGCTCTGGTCAGCATAAGCTGAGCCGCTTCATTGAAGGCGGTATATGCGCCGGCGAGCACGTTGTTGGCTGCATCGCGCTGTTGCGGATTCGGGTTGGCGCCAAGCTGTTGACGGGCGACCTCAATCGTCTTGCGGATCTCGGCCAGACGGCATTGCGCCTGCGAAGCACGGCTTCCAGCGCGACCGGAAGTAGTGGAACGATGGCCGGAATCGTGTCGAGCTGAGCCCGCGATTCGGCAAACTTACCCGCCTCCTGCAAGCAGATTCCGTGATGAAAACGCAGCATCGCTGCACGCTCGGGATTGTCTTTCAACAGGTTTGCATCGTGACGCTGCCGTGCGGCATTCAGCAGGTTCGCGGCTTCCTCGGCCTTGTTCTGTTCTCGCAATAGCGTTGCTAGCTGCATGAGCGCAACCGGCGCCACGGCGCATCTGTTGCAGCGGATCGACCGTGAAACGGCGAAGCTCATTCATCGCGCCGTTCTTATCGCCTGCCATGCCAAGGCACTTGGCGCGCTCCATGGCCGCTTGAATGGCTTGAGGCTGACCGGGAAATTGCTGCATGAGCGCTTCAAAAGTCTTTCGGGCGGCATGCAACGCGGTGTTGCGTTCCTGAGGCTGGGCATTGAGGACCGCCAGTCGAGCTTGGCATACGCCAAGCTTCAACATCGCGTCAGGCGACTCAGGCGATTTCGGGTTAGTGCCGAGAAACGCTTCGAGGTTCTGCTGGGCCAACTGTAGCTTCTCTTGCAACATGCCGACTTGCAGGGCATCCTCCGCTTTGGCCGGCGAGAGGCGAATCAGACATTCGGCCTGCAAATACGGAACTTGGCTCAGATCGCCCGAGCGCTCGGCGGCGGGAATCGCTTCCAATACTTTTTGGGCTTCGTCAAACTCACCGCGTTTGAAATGACAGACGGCCAAGCCATAGCGGGCGAGCGCCACCCGTTCGAATTCCGGATAGCGCTCGATCAAGGCTTTGTACCGCTTGCCGGCCTCGTCAAAGACGCGGGCCGCTTCCGCAGTCTTGTTCGGCAAGTCCGTGCGCTTCTCAACGGCCAGGCCGGTGAAATAGCGGTTTTCCGCGGCTCGAAAAAGAACGACCGGCAGCAATGGGCTACGGGGAAAGTCTCTCTCGAAAGCAACGCACAATGCATCGGAACGCACCCAATCGCCGGCCAGATGTTGCGCAGTGATCGCGCGCTCGGCCAGTTCTTCTTCGCGTGCCGGCAACGCTTTTTCGCTGCGCAACTGCTCCAGAAGAGCAGCGGCCTCTTTGAATTGCTTGGCCTGTTGCTGGGCGTCGGCCAGTTCGAGCAGGCTGTCCGCACGGCGAGACTTGGCATCGGGATCAGTGGCAGCCGCCTGCGTGGCTCGATCGGCGGCAGTGCGCAGGGTAACCAATGCCGTCTTTAAGCCGGTCTCGCGCAACGCGGGATTATTCGGGTCGGCTGCCAGAGCAGCGCTACCTGCGCTTTGCCGATCCAGAAGAGAACCTGATCGGCCAGCCGCGGATTCTTTTCAACCAGCGGTGTGAGCGTATTGATTGCCTCGGGATATTGCTTTAGTTGCACCAGACAGTAACCCAGGCGGAGGGCCGCCTCCAAATCGAAAGAACTCTTCGGATACTCTTTGCTGAAACCTTGAAACTTGGAGAGCGCCTCGCCGAATTTGCCGGCTTCGTAAAGCAAGCAGGCCGAAAAGAAAGCAGCGCCGGCAACATAGTCGGGCGCATTCTTCAGTAATGCTTCGAGCCGCACACGCTCGTGGGGATTGTTCTTGAATAGTTCCGGTTTCTTCAGTGCCTCAACTGCTTCCTTCTTCTGGCGGTCGTAGTCGGACAGCGTGGCCTCGTACATCGCCTGGGCTTTATCGGACTCTTGCGCCAGTTGATAGATTCGCCCCATTAAATAACGTGCGTGCAGTCCAAAGACCGGGTCGGTAAATGGCGCCACCTGGTTGAGCGTGCTCCCGGCCACCAGGTAGTCTTGCATCAGAAACGCAGCGAAGCCGTGGTAGTAAAGCCCTAGGGGACGATACTTGCTCTTCAGCAATTGCTTATTTTTCAAGAACGGTTCCGTCGCAGCGCGAGCCTCCTTGTTTTTATTCAGGCGCAATTCCATCTCAGCTTGGTCGCAACGTGCCCGGGCGGCCCATTCTTGCTCCTTCGACAATTCCTTGGGTTCCACCTCAGCTTTGGGCAAAGCGGCGGTGAACGCATTAGCTGCCGCGGCAAATTGTCGGGCCGCTTCCACTAGCCTTCCATCGGCACGTGCGCGGAGTTGCTTCTGTTCTTCCCCTTGCTTGGTAGCGGCCAATGTCAGATCGTTGAGCGCCATGCCGCGCTGCGATAACGCCAGATAGTAGAGGGCAGTCGGATACTCCGGCAGACTGGCATTGCCCGCCAGCGGCGTCAGTTGCTCGATCGCCTTTTCGTAGTTGCGCTCCGGTGACTCAATAAAGCTGAGCGCAAGCCCGTAGCGAGCCCCGTTCACTCCTGGCTGATTGCTGAACTTTTGCAGGTACTCGAGGAACTTCGCCGAAGCAAAGGGATAGTTCTGTTCGTTGTAGGCTTTGCGAGCCGCGTTCAGCAGCATCTCGGCCGCTTGATCCGCCGGCACATCCGCCTTGCTGGTAAGCGGGGCCGCGCCTAGTAAAACGATGGCTACGATGGCGGAACGAAGAGGCGAGATGAAGCGGTATTCTAACATGAAGTCAGTTCTCCGGTGGTCGGCAATTGGCAAGGAGCGATGGAGAGACGCAGGGCGGCGGTGGGTGGGAACCGTCAGGAAACGAAACAGCCGAGGTTGGAACCGTAGAGGTTCAATCGGATCATTTTCTCTGATCGGCCACTCATCGTCAACCGTTGAAAGCTCAAGTTCCTGCAATTGTTTGCCGGGCGAATTTTGGCGAGCCGAATTGGGTAAGCAATCGGGTTCTTGGTTTTTGAGGGAGCGAAAAATCAAAATTCACCCGACTGTAATCGCAGGTCGGCTCGCCTCCGCCAAACGTTGTGATCGTGTGCAATCGAGCCTGAAAAGCTCGTTCTGTCAGCCCAGCTCGAAGTCCCTGAAAGGGACGAAGGCCTGGGTTGGCCGGGAATGAACGGCCCTTACAGGGCCGATTTCGCGGAAAAGGGAATGGTCCCAGGTCTAAGTCCCGGAAGCCGGGACGTAGACCTGGGCTGACAGAACGAGCCTTTCAGGCTCAAAACCAAACGCGAATTTCTGCAAGTCGCATTGCGAGAATACGCAGTTCGGCTCGCCATGTTCAGCAGTTGTCGAGCTATTTCATCTGCGTCATCCGTTTAATGATCATGGTGGCGTAGCAGCCACGCGGGAGGTCGAAGCGGAGAATCAGTTTCAGCTTCCCCTTGTTCAGTTCGTCGTCTTGGCTATCAATCGTCATGTTCTCGGGGATGACGGCCGCTGCCCGGTCCCCTTTCGAGAAGAAGGGCTTGCGGAAGTCCTTCAGCTTCATCTCGTCGAGCGTTAAGCCTTCCTGTTCCATTACCCGTTGCACGATGTCAGCCAAAGGCGAATCGGCGTCCACCTTCAAACGCGAGGATGGCAGCGGCAATTGCAGCGATTTCCATTGCTCCAGCAGTTCGGGCTTCATCCCACGCGGCAACGGCAGGTCGCCCAAGTGCGAACGCATGCTCATCAACTGGCCTGCCGAGACGTGCTTATGCAGCCATAGCGCCAGCATCTTATTCCAAAGATGGCTTTGCCATGCGTTCAAGTAGAGACTCTTCAATTCCGGCTTCAAGCGATCGAGAGCTCCGCGAAAATCTTCCGGATGCTGCGATAGAAAATCAACGAGATTACGCGCATGGCCTCGGCCCAGCTCTGTTTGCAACCGCGGCCAATCGCCCCAGGCAGCACGCAATAGCAGCTTCTCCTTCTTGGCGGCAGCGCGATCGTGTTCGTAAGGCGTCATCAAGGCCGCCTTGAGCGCTTGCTCATAACGGCCGAGCACCATTTCCTTTGCGACAAAGCGCCCGTCCATGCCGACGGAGCCGAAACGCTGGTCGTCGAAGTAGTTGGGAACACCGACGCGCTGGAGCTCGGCCATCGAACTCCGCGCTTGGGCTACCGCCTTCAACGACATCGAGCGAAGCGTGAGGATGAAGCGATTGGCTTCAATGTCTTGCGATGTGAAGGCTTCTTCGCGTTGGCCAAGATAGTTTAGATCGACGCCAGGATGCGTGAAATTGCGTTGTGGGCCGTGAAAAATGGAAAGGTACTGGATGGTTCGAGCGTGACGATCTTTGAGGCCGCCGTAAGACAGTCTGCTGTAAGGGATAACCCAGCGTTTGAGAATCAACTTGATCGCATCGGGCGTGGTCCAATTGATTTTTTCCAAGCGATAGAAGGCAAAAGGCCCTTCAGTCGGAATGACGGACGTGATTTCCTCGACACGGAAATCATTAGGAAGTTGCTTGAGCTTCATTCATTACGATTGCGAAATGATCAGGCCACTGACAAGGGAGCGCATAAAAAAGGACCGAGAGAATTGAACTCAAAGCCGTCGCCCACTCAGCCTTGAATCCACGGTTCTCCCGGTCCATCAGTCGCGAGTGAAACTTTCGTTTCACCCAAAAGCAGTATTCGGGTCGAGGGTCGTCGAAAGCAATAGCCCCAGCGATTTTTCCCAAAAAACTTTCTTGGAAACACAGCGGCTAGGGAGCCCGCTAAGGCAAGGGCTTTCGGATCAAACGCGCCGAAACTGTTTCTCCAGTTCGTGCTTGCTGAACTGTAGCGAAGTCGGCCGACCGTGCGGACAATGGTGGGAGTCTTCGGCCATGTCGCGAAGTTCCATCAGATAGTTGATTTCTTCTCGCGTCAGCGGGTCGCCGGCTTTCACCGCCGCTTTGCAGGCCATCGTCGCCAATAGCGTATGCAGCATCTGTTCTTTGCTCGGAGCAGCGTTCGCGGTTCATCAAGGCGTCGAGCACGCTCTTGAAGATATCGGTGGGCGTCGCCCGGCTCAGCAATGCCGGGTAGCTCGCCAACAACACCGTGCCGCCGCCGAAATCCTCGACCTCCAGGCCTAGCGCGCAGTTCCTCTTTCGCTTCCAGCACGCAGGCGGATTGATCGGCGGGAAGATCGATCGGTTCGGGAATCAACAGCCGTTGAACTTCAAGTTGGCCATCGCGAATGCGCCGGCGCAATTGCTCGAAGAGAATGCGCTCGTGCAGCGCATGTTGATCGATCACTAACATACCCGACGGTGTCTCAACTACGAGATACGAGTCGTGAATCTGGATCGCTCGTGCGGTCTGAGCGGCTTGGTTGGTCGGCACGGCAGCTGGCATCTCTGTGCCGCGAACATCCCATGGCGCGAGATTTTCCGCAGCACGTTCGCTGCGCGGCGATGAGAACATGCCAGGTTCTTCATTCCGAGTTCCGAGTTCCGAATTCCGCATTTCCGATGGTGGAATTTGCAAGCGCGGCACCAGTTGCAAATCGCTAAGCTTGTGCTTGATCGCTGCGCGAATCAAATGATACATCGCCTGGCCGTCGCGGAAGCGCACTTCTGATTTGGTCGGGTGGACGTTGACGTCAACCTGATCCGGCGGCATCTCAACGAAGAGAAAGGCGACGGCATAACGCCCCGTCATCAGCAGGCCGCGATAAGCTTCCTGCAACGCATGGCCGAGGCTGCGATCGCGAATCCAGCGGCCGTTCAGAAAGAGATACTGGAGCTTGGAATTGCCGCGTTCGCAACTCGGGTCGGCGATCCATCCGGTTATTTTTACCGGGCCTTGTGCAGCGTCGAGCGGGTAAAGTTTTTCGCGAACCTCATTGCCAAAGAAGAGATGGATGCGATCGAGCAGGCCGGCCGAGCCAGCTACCTCCAGCACCAGCCTTCCGTTGTGTCGAAGCACGATGTGCAGAGTCGGGTAAGCGAGAGCGATCCGCTGCATGGTTTCCACGATATGGCCGAGTTCGGTGGAATGCGTCTTCAAAAACTTCTTGCGAACGGGTGTGTTGAAGAAGAGATGACGCACCTCAATGCGCGTGCCCGGGGCGCCGTTCCAGGGCGCACTTCCGAGAGTTCGCCGCCATGGCAGAAGATCTCCGCGCCTTGGTCGCGGCCGACGGCACGCGACTGCAACGTGACGCGGGCCACGCCGCCGATGGAAGCAAGCGCCTCGCCACGAAAGCCCATCGTGCCAATGCGGAAAAGATCGTCGGCATGGCTCAGCTTACTGGTGGCATGGCTGGCAAAGGCGAGAACGAAATCGTCGGGCACGATGCCGCAGCCATCATCGACGATGCAAATCAGCTCGCCGCCGCCCTGCTCCAAATCGATCTCGATGCGCGTGCTGCCGGCATCAATGGAATTTTCAAGCAATTCCTTGACGACGCTGGCAGGCCGTTCAATCACCTCGCCCGCGGCGATCTTGGTGATGACGGAGCTAGGAAGTTGCAGGATGCGCGGCAAAAGTAGTAGCCCTCAAAGAAACGCGTTTAAGGTGACTGCCTGTTGCGTAAGGCTTCTATCTCGGCGCGCAGCTGGGCGATCTCCGCATCCGCGTCCTTTTTTTCAGCTTCCGCTAATAAGCGCAACTCGCGATCTTTAGGAATCAGCTCCCGGCCTGTCAGTGGATTGCGCAGCACTAAGCGAATTCCCTCGCGTTCCAACTGCAGTCCGAGCTCTTCGCTATGCAGCCGCCCGAAACTGCTTTCGATGCGAACGAACTCACCGTTGACCAGCCGATAGCCTTGCATCGAAGGGTCCAGGTATTCCTCGAACGGATCGAACAGAAAGTACTCTTTCACTTTCCAGATGTCGCGGTAGATCTGCATTTTCTTCCGCGTGTCTTCAGCCTTGGTCGTCTTCGATGTGATCTCGAATACAACCTCAGGCGCTTTGCCTTCCTCCCAAATCTTGTAGTAAAGCCGCTTTTGTTTGGGCACGCCTGAAACGACAAAACAATCGGGCGCCAAGTGCTTTCGCGGGTTGCCTTCTTCGTAGTAAACGAGCAAATTTCCCGATACATAAACGTCGGGCGGCTCTAAAAAGAAGCCGTCGAGCGACTGGATGACTTCGAACATCTGGATGCGATGATAATCGGTTTCAGCGAACGGCCGCCCATCTGAAGTCGGGTACTCGATTTCAACGAGCGTTCGTGCGGCCATGTGCGGTTCTCCAGTCTTAATATTAGCTATGCAATCTCGATTCACTCTGAAGGCGACGGCAACCGTTGGCGAAGCGCTTCGAGCTCGGCGCGAACCCGAGCGATTTCGGCATTGGCTTCGTCGCGGATGCGCTTGATGTCAGCGGTCGCCTTTTCCACAACTTCGTCGCGCTCCATTCGCGCCTTGATGCTTTCGGCGTTGGCGTCCTTTTTTTCGAGTTCCGCTAATAGCGCAACTCGCGATCTTTAGGAATCACCTCCCGGCCTGTCAGTGGATTCCGCAGCACTAAGCGCATTCCCTCGCGTTCCAACTGCAGCCCGAGCTCTTCACTATGCAGCCGTCCGAAACTGCTTTCGATGCGCACGTACTCGTTGTTCACCAGTCGATAGCCTTGCATCGAAGGGTCCAGGTATTCCTCGAACGGATCGAACAGAAAGTACTCTTTCACTTTCCAGATGTCGCGGTAGATCTGCATTTTCTTCCGCGTGTCTTCAGCCTTGGTCGATTTGGAGGTGATCTCGAAAACAACCCCCGGCGCACACCCCTCTTCCCACGTCTTGAAGAAGTTGCGATCATATTTCGCTACATCCCATGCCACGAAACAATCCGGGGCCAAGTGCTTTCTCGGATTGCCCTCTTCATAATAGACGAACAGGTTTCCTGCCACGTAAACCCGTTCTTGCTCGGCAAAGAAGTTCTCCAGCGATTCGATCAACTCGACCATGACCTTGCGGTGATGCGACGTTTCAGCCATCGGCTTCCCATCCGAAGTCGGGTATTCGATCTCGACTAGCGTTCGTGCGGACATTGTCGGTTCTCCCTCTTTCATTCCTCTTCAACGCGTTGCCCCAGTTTCTTCATCTTCTTCTCGAGCGCGTCTTTGGTCATCCCCAATTCGTGCGCTGCCTTGGCCAAATCTCCAGCCGCATTGTCTACAGCCGCCTTGATCTGATCCTGCAACTGCCAGTCGTCAATGTTGCGATAAAGCGTGCGCTCGCCGATACCGAGCATTTTAGCTGCTTTTTCGCGGTTGCCCTTGGTCAACTCCAGTGCTTTCTCCATGTAATGGCGTTCGATGTCGCGAAGAGGCTTACCGACCAGATGATCGGCGCCCGTCATCGCTTCCGGCGCAGCGCCCCGAAGGGCGTCATCGTCTTGCAAGTCGTCGAGCCCGAGAATGCCGTCCGTGTCGATCACCACCATGCTTTCAATCTGGTTGCGCAGCTCACGGACATTGCCCGGCCAAGCGTAATGTTCGAACGCTTTCCAGACACCCTTGGAAGGCTCGGTGACCTTCTTGGCATAACGCTGGTTGAACTCGGCAATAAAGTGGCGGGTAAGCCTCAAGATGTCCTCACGCCTTTCGCGCAAGGGCGGCAGTTTGAGCACGCACACCTTCAACCGGAAAAAGAGATCCTGCCGGAATTTGCCCTCGGCGATCATCGTTTCCAGATTGCGATTGGTCGCCGCGATCAAACGAACATCGACTTTAATCGATTCGTTGGAACCGATTCGGCTCACTTCGCCATTCTCCAGCACCCGCAACAATTTCGCCTGCAACGGCAACGGCATATCGCCTATCTCATCGAGAAAAAGGGTTCCGCCGTTAGCATATTCAAAGCGACCTTTGCGCATTCTGTCCGCGCCGGTAAATGCGCCGGCCTCGTGGCCGAACATCTCATCATCGAGAAGGTTTTCGTTCAAGGCGGCACAATTCATCGCCACAAATGGCTTGTTCTTGCGCGGGCTATTCGTATGCAACGCTTTCGCGACGAGTTCTTTGCCAGTTCCGTTTTCGCCCAGAATGAGCACCGTCGCTCGGGTCGGCGCGTAGGCCTTCAAACGCGTGATGACATCGAGCATCTTTGAATCGGAAGCAATGATTCCTTCGAAGCCAAAGCGTTCGTCCAGTTGCTTGCGCAGTTCGCGCAACATGCGGTTACGGCTTAAATTGGCGGCGGACTTCGCGACAGCTTCAAGCAACTCCGTGTTTTTGGTCGATTTACGAAGGTAATTGGAAGCGCCGAGATGCCAGGCTTTCAACACCGCTTCCTCGTTGCCTTGGCCGGTCATCACAATGACTTCGGCCTCCGGCAGATGTTCTTTGGCTTTGCGCAGAATCGCCAAACCATCGAGATCGCCCATCTTCAGGTCAGTGAGGATTAGATCGAATTCTTCATTCTCGATCTTGCGAGCGCCTTCTTTACCCGTCGTAGCAACCGTGCAGCGATAGCCCTGGTTCTGAAGAATCTCAGCTAAGGTCTCCGCGTGGAGTTTTTCATCATCGATTACCAAGACGTGCAATTGCTCTTCATCGGCGGCGGGCATCGGTTGTCTCCAAACTACCTGATTGATCATCTCATTCTATTCTGCCGTTTCCATTTTGGTATTTCGCTCTGCTGGAGAAGCTCCAAGCGCCAAAGAACGGTGAAGGCCGATCCCCGATTGTACCGATTAAGGAGAAGGAATCGCTCCGGAAAACGGGTGGGAATCGAACCATGACCGACACGCGGCGCCTTGCTGGACAAGATTTCCGCGTTCCGGCAGCGGCTGGATTCGATGCCGCGTCTGACGGCCGAGCCGGTCAACCATCGCATTCCGGCCGTGACCGCATCGCCCGAAGAACGCTTGCAAGCGAAAGTCGCCGCCGGTTCCCGCACCCAGGCAATCCTGGAGCAATCGCTACGGCATCTGCACGACGATCAACCCGATCCACGTCCCATAACAACCGAACTCATCGCCAAGGCCAAGCGCGTTTTGATTGAAGCGCATGACTTGATCGGTTGCCTGAAAGCTCTGGCCGACGATCCGCTGCTCGCAGGTCCGCCTGAGCAAGAGAGTTTGGAAGCCGATGCGCTGGCTGTCTACTTTCGCGAAACAGCAGCCATGATGACCCCGGCTGTTCGATTGGCGCAGGGCATGCCCGATACACCGAGCGTGCAATCGCGGCTGGCGGATGGCTTGGCCGGGATTTTGAGCAACGTCCGCCAAAGACTTTCGGCGCTGGGCCATGCGCTCGATCAGCGCCGTTGGGACGCCGATCAGGTTGATCGCTTGGCTCATCTCTTGGTCAATTTCGACGCGCAGATGCCGACCAAGCCGTCGGATTTTATTCAGCTCGCTTCAGAAGTCCTGGCCGAGGGGCCGGCTACACCTTTACGATTTCTCTATGCGCCGCCGAACGCAACACAATCGTACTTGGGCGGGCCGGCTTTCCCGGCGCCGGCACGATTCGTCGCCTGTCATAGTTTGACAAGTGCCCGCGTGATGGCGCGGATGTTGCGCCATGCGCCCGAATGGCGCGAGCACCGCTTGAGCCGGTGCTCGCCATGCTATTGCATGATGTGGGAATGCTGAGCGTGCCGGTTTCCACGTTGGCGTCTGCGAATCCACTCAGTGATGATGAACGCCGTTTGGTTGAAATGCACGCACGCGCGGCGGGCGAGGCGATCGCCAATCGGTTGCCGGAGTTCGCCCATCTCGTCGAAGGAATCTCCGCTCACCACGAAAAGCTCGATGGCACCGGCTACCCAAGCGGCCTTAAAGGGGATCAGATTCCCCCCTTGGCCCGCATCATCGCCGTGGCCGACACGTATGCTTCGTTGTGTTGCCCGCGGCCGTATCGGGCGCCGCACGACCCGCGCACGGCTCTTACGGATACGCTACTCTATGCCGAGCGCAATATCCTCGATCGCTTCGCCGCTGAGAAGCTGCTTGCTATTTCGTTCTATCCCGTCGGCAGTGTCGTCGAAATGTCCGATGGCGCGATCGGTGTGGTAGCCGCCAACCATCAGCGGCGACACGAGCTCCATCTGGCAGCAAGGCCCGTGCTCAACCTTCTCATTGATGCCCAAGGACGCCTCAACCCCGTGCCATTGCCCCTCGACCTCTCCGAATGCGAAGGGGGCAACGTCGTTCGAACCCTACGCGCGGAAGAACGTGCTCGCCTATTAGGCAGGCACTACCCCGAATGGGCGGCCTAGTGGCGCGAGTCAGAGCTGCGACCATTGTTAGGAAGCGGAACCCCTTCAACGCTCGTGACTAGGCTCTGCCTAGTCACGGGTCGTCGAGGCTCTGCGCAGCCATTTATGGATCCAGCAAAAGCGAACGAACGGGTTTTAGTAATCCCTGAAAGCCGTTTCTTGGCGGCGGGGGCATTCACGGGTTTTCGCGCTCACGATGCGGCTTATATGGCCGCATTGCTAGAGCCGAGTTTCCTTTCGTATCGGCCGCGCGGCCTGGTCGAAAGCGATCCCACTTTCAAACAGTTGATTCCCTACATCGTGTTGCGGTGCGCCTCACAGGTATTTCAATACACACGCGGCCGTTCGGGGACGGAAACGCGCTTGCAGGCATTGCGATCCATCGGCATCGGCGGCCATATCAGCGCGGAAGATGCAGCGGGCGCAAGCGATCCTTATCGCACCGGAATGCTGCGCGAGATCGCTGAGGAAGTGGAGATCGCGACACCGTATCGCGAACGTTGCCTCGGCTTTATCTACGATCCGAGCTTAGCGGTGGGCGAAGTTCATTTGGGAATCGTTCACCTCTTCGATTTGGAAGAGCCTTCGGCACGGCCGCGCGAGGATGCCTTGCATCAAGCCGGCTTCGTGCTGCTGACGGATCTGGCGCAAAAGCGAAGTGAATTCGAGACATGGTCCCAATTGGTATTGGATCAAATTAGCTAAGAGTCAAATTAGCATGTTCCAACAAACTAAATCGAAAACAGTTCGCGCAAAGCAGTTGAAACCAGAGACTTTGGATCCAAAAAGCATTTGCAGGCGTAGCCGATCACACGGCTGACATTCTGAAGATTGTTATAATATGCGGTTAAAATAACTTGCCGCCGAGCCATGCTATGCACGCCGGCGCGTCGCGGCTTCGCGTTTATGAGCTTGCACTTCCGATTGCCGCAGGCTCTCGAGGAAAATCTTGGCCACCTGGGCGACCGTAGGTTCTTCCACAAGGTCGAGGTGGTCGGCATCCAACTGGTGGAATTTCAATGTTGTGAGATGACTGCTCCAGCCGCAGTCGGGCGGTTGCAGCGGATTATTTGCGAGCCGTCGGCCGGAGACTATCAATTCGACATTCCCAACGAATGGCTGCATTTGCGCGACATAAAGCTTGGCGGCGCCGGCATAGGCTTGTTGACGCATATCCTCCACCGGCGCCAGTTTCTCATCTTTGGTGTAACGAGTGAACTCGGAACTTGGTTGCGAACGAAACAGCCCGGCGACCCGCTTGGCCGCGAAGCGAACAATGTCTCCGAACGGCAATGAGAGAAGCCGCCTGAACTGTTTCAAGCGGAACCGCATCCCCTCCTCTGGTAGAACGGCGTCGATCATTCCGACGAAAGTTACTTCCGCGCCAGCGGCGCGGAGTCGCTGCGCCACCTCGTAAGCGACGATGCCGCCGAACGAAATGCCGCCGATGCGATAAGGACCATTCGGCTGATACTGCCTGATGATCTGCAGGTAGTCGCTTGCCAGGTCGGGAACGGTTAAAGCCTTGTCGGGCGTCTCCAACATCATTAATTCACGGCCGGCATAGACGCCGTAGACCGAGTACTGCCCTTCGAGCTGCTTGGCCAAGGTGCGGTAGAGATGGACTCCCAAAAGCATAAATATCGCAGGACGGCCCCGAGTCGCTGAAAGAGGGATGGGCCGTGGCACACAGGAGATGGAATTCTCGGCTTGCGCCGCGAGAGCTCGAACGGTCGTGTGCTCGAACAACAGACCGGGTGATATCGTCAGCCCGAGCGTGTTTTCGAGTTCCTGCAACATGATGACTGCCAAGAGCGAATGGCCGCCGCGATCGAAGAAATCATCGTCGAGTCCGACCTCGGCGAGGCCAAGCGTTTTAGCGAAAGCGGCAGCGATTTGGCGCTTGATCGAGGTGCGCGGCGCTTCCCGGGGTGCATGGTCGTCCGCGGCTTCCCACGGCAGTTCCTGCAAGGCATTGCGGTCAAGCTTGCCGTTGCGCGTGACGGGCAGGGCATCGACCACGACCATCGATTGCGGCAACATATAGTCGGGAAGATGTGCGGAAAGCACCCGCCTAAAGGCGGCGATTGTCGCTTCGCGCGGCTTCACCACGAAAGCGATAAGGCGCATGTCCTGATCGTTGATCTTCTTAACAACCGTCGCGCATTGCTCGGCCAGACCAATTTCGCGAATCATGTTTTCAATGCCTGGCAGCTCGACGCGGATGCCGCGCAACTGCACCTGATAATCGCGCCGGCCAAGGATCTCGACATTGCCGTCGCGGTGCAGACGGCCGATATCCCCGGTCAGGTAAAAGCGCCGGCCATCGCGTTCCACGAACTTTTCGGCCGTTAGCTCGGGCCGCTGTAAGTAGCCGCGAACCACGCCCTTGCCCGCGAAGCAGATTTCACCGACCGCGCCGAATGGGGTCAAGTTCCCCGAGGGGTCCGTCACGCGCACCGCCACATCGGGAAAGGCCTTGCCCACGAAAGTGCGCGTTACTTTAGTGTTCCGCTCAATCGGATAAGTACACCCCATGCAACTGATTTCGGTGCAGCCGTAGATTACGAAAAGCTCGGCATTCTCAAAAACCAGTTTCATCTCCTCAATCAACGTCGGCGGCACCAAGTCGCCGCCCGAGGACGCATGCCGCATTCGCGGAAATGTCTGGCGATTCGAAGCGTTCGAACGTAGATAGCGGAACAGATTACCCAGCAAACTGGGGCCCGCATGTACGACCGTGATTTCACTAAGCGTACGTGCGAGCCGGTTCGGTGCGAGTACATCATCGCGGGGCAGCAGCCTTAGACTGGCGCCGCAACAGAGCGGTAGGACGAGTTCGAACAGGCTGATACTGAAAGTGTAGCGCGCCAGAGAGCAGAAAACATCGTCTTCGCAAAAGCCATACTTCTGCCGGGCAACGTGCACATAATGCGCGAGGTTTCCATGTCGGGCGTCGACCCCTTTGGGCTTCCCGGTGGTGCCCGATGTATAAAGCACGTAGGCGCGATCTTCGAGCGTGACCTGCACGGCGGGTGCAGTGTCCGGGAGAAGTTCGATCAAATGCGAATCGCTGTCGAGGCAGAATTGGGCGTAACGCTCTGGATTGGTCAGGGGGCTGAGTTTGGATTGTGTCAGCACGATCTTAGGCCGCACATCTTCGAGGATGGTCGCGATGAATGTCTCGGGGTGCGTCGGATCGAGCGGCACATAGACCGCGCCTGCTTTCCAGATGGCAAGGAAAGCGACAACGATATCGAGCGAAGGAAGCACGCAGACGGCCACGGCTTCGCCCGGCTTAACCCCGCGCCGATCAGGTGATGGGCGAGCTGATTGCTCAGCGCATCGAGTTCGCCGTAAGTCAGTGTCATTCGCTCGAAACTGAGCGCGGGGGCGCCGGGATTCTCAAGCGCCACACGTTCGAATACGCGGTGGACAGGCTCTTGCGGATAGTCGGCATGGCCGCTGTCCCCTTCAACTTCAATAGAGTGCAGGTCGGCGGGCGAGAGCGCTGACAAGCGGGAGACTGGTGTATTAGACTCTTCAATGGCCGATTTGTAAACGCGCATCAGGGCATCAGCGAAGCGTTCGATCGTGTCCGGCTCGAACAGGCGCGCGTTATACGCGATCTCAAGCGACGTCGGCTTAACAATGAAGTGCAGGTCGTGCGCATCGGCATAGTCGAACAACACCGTTTGCCCATCGTCAGCACTCAGCAGAGAGACGGCGATATTGCTCTTCGGCGCTTGATGCAGAACGCTCGTGGACCGAGCTGACGTGTTTGTATCTGAATCGCATGCCCGTAAAACGAGTGCTTCGTCAACACAATTGCACGCGCAATGCATCGGCGTCTTCAGCGCTTTCGGCAGCAGTTGAGATCAAAGCTCCAATGGGCAGCTCAGGAGCTACAGGAAGTTTCAACAATCTGAACTGTTTCAGATTGTCAGGGCCGTATGCGCGTAACTGGAGAGCAATTAATTCTTGCTGCGTGTAGCGGAAAAGGAGCGCGCCGAGAGCGCCGAGAAGGATCTCGTTGACGAACTGCCCGCTGGAACGCGCGCTTGCAAATGCCTGTTCGTAGCCGACGGTCGTCGAGCGTTGAACATCAGTTGGGAATGGTACAAAGCCTGTGCCTGCTTCCGGGACGACGGTTGGTTTCGTGAAGCAGATAGGTGGCTCGTGAAGTTCGATCATGGGCTTTCCTGCGAATGCGAAGAGAAGAGCGATAACGGCAAAGCGGAGCGTAAAGAAATCAATGAGGGCGACAGCCGGAAGCCCCAATGAATTGACAACACTGCCTGAAGCTGAGACTTTGGCTGTCGCGATTTCAGGTTGGAAAGACCGCCTTCCTGGCTCACCGTAAACACCATCTCTCGATTCAATCTAGCAAGATGTTCGCGTGGCGACTTCTACTGATTTTCGTGCTACTGAGGTCTAGAATTTGCGGCACGCTTCGCAAATCTCCTGGCCGAGCGTAGTGTTCTCGCTCCGCGGGAAGACTACGCCAATGTGGAGCCTGAAGACTACACTTGTTGCAGCCATGCCGCGCCTTGTAGTGTAGAATCGTTTGCGCTTATTGACAAACGAAACCGCTGACGGCTCGCTCGAAAGGTCCAAATACACGCAAACGTTCAGGGCGCGGGCAGTGCGAAAGTAACGGTTGCCGGTCCGATCTTGCGTTCCCATAAAGGTTTGCCATCGTCAAGCGCATGCAAAGTCGCCTGCGCCGTCCGACGAACACCGGTGTCTTCTTCCTTCATGCTAATCTTGAACGTCAGGCCTTGATAGGAAGGCATTTCTTGGGCAGCCTCGAGCGCTGACTTTGCTTTATTCATATGAGTTTCGGTCTTAGCTTGAATGACTTTCCCATTCGTTAGGTTAACCCGAGTGACTCCCTCTCCGCCAGCCGTAGGCGTTGGCGCCCCACCGGAGGCCCTTTCATACCCAGACCAGACGAGAGTCAAGGAGTCAGGGTTCTTCAGGTAGGTCTTCAACGCAAAATGATAGCTGCGGTTCGAATCCACCGTTGAAAGAATCGGTAAGGCCCCTTCGGGCTCAGCGGTTTTATCGGACGCTCCGTTGAACGAGCCGACGCCTTCGCCATGGAAGTAAAACTTATCGGATTCGAAATGCACCTTACCCGTGGCAACATCAATTCCCACCACGCGAACTTCATTGCTCTGCTTCTCCGACTGTTGAAGCAGATAGACGCGATTTTCGATGGCTGTCAGAAAGTGGCGTACGCGTTTGACGTCCCAAACTGATTTGCCATTTGAAGGATCGACCGCCTCGCAGTCACCCTCTGGAGTCAAAAGGAGAAGTAGTTTCGCGTTGGGAAAGAGGATCGCGTGCAGTGATAGAGGAATCGGATCTGAATGTTTCAGAACGGGCGCCGCGGCAACGCTTATCGTCAGCGAAGTGAAACAGCTGAATAGCAGCAACAGCAGTTTGTTGGAGCGAACGAATCTCATGGGAGAGTCCACTTTGAAAACGAATGCAGTCGAGCCCTATAATAGGTTAGACGTTCTTCTCGTGCCAGAGGATTTTTGTAATGCGGAGCATTGTTCATCCGAGCTGACACATAAGAAGGTTTAGCCAAGGCGCCGGTTGCCAACGTCAATCACCTTTTACATTGCTGATACCGGCGCGATTTTTCCAGCCGGGCAACTACAGCAGCCAGTCAGCCAACGACTGGACCGCCGCCTGAGTGCCAGAATCTTTTGGCATACGATCACCTCATGCAAAATCCCTTTGCCCTTGCCGCCTTCCCGTTATTACCGTTAGATTAATCCCGCTTGTCTTGTGCATCGCCTTGCCACCGCGACCGGAGGAAGGGATTTTCCGTGAACGGCGCCACTCTGCTTTCGCCTGTTGCATCAACACCTATTTCGCCGCATGATGATCTGCAGGAAGCGGTCGAAAGTGGCCGTGCGGGTCTAGTGGTGCGCCAGCGCGACGACGGCCACTGGGTCGGTGAGTTGCAGGGTGACTCGATTCTCGAATCGGAATACATCCTGCTGATGGCCTTTCTTGGCCGCGAGGCCGACCCGCGCGTTGCCCTGGCGGCTAACTATCTTCTTCAAGTGCAAATGCCGGATGGCGGCTGGGGTAACTATCCTGGCGGGCCGCCCGATGTCAGCGTAACGGTGAAGGCTTACTTCGCCCTGAAAATCGCCGGGCACTCGGCTAGCGCGGACTATATGCAGCGAGCGGCAGCGGTCGTTCGTTCGCGCGGCGGCGCGGAAGCCTGCAACAGCTTCACCAAGTTTTACCTGGCAATGCTCGGACAGACGCCTTATGCCAACTGCCCGGCTGTGCCGCCGGAAGTGGTGTTGATGCCGCGCTGGTTCTACTGCAACATCTATGCAATGTCCGCCTGGTCGCGGACTATACTGGTGCCGTTGAGCGTGGTCTGGCGCATAAGCCCTTGCGGAAACTGCCTGAAGAAATCGGCGTTCAGGAACTCTATCTCGAAGACCGGGCGACGATCCGCCCGCCGCATCCGCACACGCAGGCACGCTTCTCCTGGACGAACATCTTTCTGAAGATCGATTCCTGGCTGAAGCGTATCGAGCGCTGGCGCTTGACGCCCTTGCGCCGTTGGGCCATTCGGCGAGCGGTTGCCTGGATGCGCGAGCGCTATGTCGATAGCGATGGCGTCGGCGCCATTTTTCCGCCGATGATTTACAACGCGATCGTTCTTCGCTGTCTGGGCATCGACAATGACGACCCCGAGATGATCTGGGCAATGAAGCAGATCGAAGACTTGATGATTCCCGAAGGGAAGACGCTGCGCCTGCAACCCTGCGTATCGCCGGTGTGGGATACGACGCTTGCTCTTATCGCACTGGCGGACTCGGGTGAATCGGGCGATTCGACGGCCGTGGTGCAATCGGTGCGATGGTTGCTCGATCGCGAGATCCGCAGGCCGGGCGACTGGAGCTTCGCCAATCCCCGCTTAACGCCGGGCGGCTGGTGCTTCGAGTACCGCAATGGCTTCTATCCGGATACCGATGACACCTCCATGGCGCTTATCGCGCTGGCGCGGGTGGGTCACGCTCACTCCACGGCCGCCGCTCCCGCGGTCATGCGTGCCTTGAATTGGCTCATCGGCATGCAGAATCGCGATGGGGGCTGGGCGGCCTTCGATCGCGACAACGATCACGAAATTTTGACCAAAGTCCCCTTTGCCGATCACAATGCGATGCTTGATCCGAGCTGTCCCGACATCACCGCTCGCGTCCTCGAAGCGCTGGGGCATTTCGGCCATCGTCCCGGTCAGCCGATTGTCGATCGCGCGCTGAAGTTTATCGAACGTCATCAGGAAGCGAACGGCGCCTGGCCGGGCCGTTGGGGCGTCAACTACATCTATGGCACGTGGCAAGTGCTTGTTGGTCTAAGGAGCATCGGCTGCGACATGAACCAGCCGTTGGTGCGCCGTGCAACGACTTGGCTGAAAAGCGTGCAACAGCCGAATGGCGCCTGGGGCGAATCGTGCCGAAGCTACGACGACCCCGCCTGGGCCGGCCGGGGCGAGGCGACCGCTTCCCAAACAGCTTGGGCGCTGCTCGGCTTGATTGCCGCCGGTGAGATAGAGAGTTCCTCGGTTCGCGAGGGGATCGACTATCTACAAGCGACGCAACAGGCCGATGGTTCGTGGACAGAGGAGCCATTCACCGGCACCGGCTTTCCGAAAGTCTTTTACCTGAAATATCACATGTATCCCGTATACTTCCCCCTTATGGCGATCGCACGCTATGCGAACGCTGCAAGCGGGCCAAACAGCGAAAGCGGTCGGGCAACGGCAGCGACCGTTAGCTCGCTCTGTTCAGCCCGCTAAATTTCCGTGGAGTGCACCAATGCGTTTTCCCCTGAGTCTTACGCTCGACATGGCCGCCTATATCGGCCGCAATAAGATCGCACGCAAGAAAAAATTCCCGCTCGTACTGATGCTCGAGCCGTTGCATGCGTGCAATCTCACCTGCACCGGTTGCGGCCGTATCCGCGAATACGAAGGGACGATCAAAGAGAAACTCTCGGTGGAAGAGTGCCTGGCATCGGTCGATGAAGCCGGCGCGCCGATCGTCAGCATCTGCGGCGGGGAACCGTTGATCTACCCGGGCATCGGCGATTTGACGCGCGAGATTCTCAAACGCCGTAAACATATTTATCTATGCACCAATGGCGTATTCCTCGTCAAAAAGCTGCATCTCTTCCGGCCGACTTCGCGCATGTTCTTCAACGTCCATCTCGATGGACTGGAAGCGACGCACGATCGAGCCGTCGAACGCGATGGCGTGTTTCAGGACGCCATCGAGGGAATTAAAGCGGCCAAGAAGGCGGGCTTCCTCGTTTGCACCAACACTACGGTGTACAAAGACACCAACATGGACGAGCTCGACCTCCTCTACGGCTACCTATCCAAGCTTGGCGTCGATGGCTTCATGCTCTCCCCCGCCTACGGCTACGATGCGGTGCAGAAGACCAATCCGTGCGGCGCTGCTGAGATTTTTCTGACTCGCGATGAGATCAAAGTGAAGTTCCAGGAAGCGGACAAGCTGCTGAAGAAATACAAGATGGCGACATCGCCGATCTATCTGGAGTTCCTGCAAGGCAAGCGCGACCTGACCTGCACCGCCTGGGGCAACCCCACCCGCAACGTGAAGGGCTGGAAAGGGCCTTGCTACCTGATCACCGACGAACATCATGACAGCTTTGACGACCTCATGAACAAGACCAAATGGGACGAGTACGGCTACGGCAAAGACGAGCGCTGCGAACACTGCATGGTCCATTGCGGATTCGAGCCCTCGGCAGCGCTGGGCGTCAATTCCCGCCTCGGCGACAGCTTCAAAATGCTGATGTGGCAGATGACGTAACGCTGATCGCCCCCGGTGTATTCACCGGGGGCTAAATGCGTGACGCCGATTCGCGTCCTTCGCAAACAGGTTTCAAATTTCACCGCTCCATCCCATCGTCCTCTTATTCGCCGTCAAGCGCGAGGCCATGCCATTTGTGCGCTCATTCGCAGATCGCCAGCGAGTTAGTTCAACCCAATGGCATTGTGATAATGGCCGCATCCTTGTTGAGTTGCTTGGCGTCGGCGCCGAGCGCGCCCGACAAAAAGTTGAAGCCTTATTCGAGTCAGGACTTCAGCCGGCGCGAGTAATTGTCGCCGGTTTTGCCGGTGCACTTCGCGACGGGCTTGCTGTCGGCGATGTGATGGCGGTTGCCGATGTCATGGATGAGACCGGTCAAACCTCGCTTACTTCATGGCCCGAGCAACGAACCGGCCGATTGCTGACCTGTAAGCAAATGATTGGCGACCCTGCGCAAGCGCGAATTGGGCATCCTGCACCATGCAGACATCGTGGATATGGAATCCTCGGTCGTCGCCGAAATCTGCTTAGATCGCGGTGTTCCCTTCGCGTGTGTCCGCGTCGTGTCCGACGAAGTTAATCAGAACCTTTCGCCGCGCCTGGTCAAGTTGGTGGAATCGGGCCATGTATCTTTGATGCAGCTTTGCAAAGAGATCGTTCGTACGGCGTCATTAATCGGCCAATTGCTGCGCCTCGCCAAGCAATCGCGAGTCGCTGCGGCTTCATTAGCAAAACGATTGCACGCTGAACTTATTTCAGTTTAACTGCAGCGTCTATGGTGGTACGCGAGGCGAGCATCAACGGCGTCTGTTCTCCATCCCAAGCGCCGGGCAGGCAACCGCGCGTGGTCGCCATTGGAGCGGTCCACACTTTGATCATCAAGAAAGTCACAAAGCCGAATGAACCAAGGGCGGCAGTGAATTTCCAGATGAGGCCCAGTAACGGTGGGGCAAGTAATTGCCAAACACAAACGCCCAGAAGCAGCACGCAGGAAATGGGCAGGAAGTACTTCAGACAGGTCATCATCACCTGGTCGATGCGCAAGCGCGGCACCGACCAGCGCAACCACATCATGATGAACACCAGAAAATAGCCCTTCAGCACGAACACGAGCAAATCGACCGCATGCCCGACGATCCCCCAGCTCACACTTGTCTCAAACGGCACAAGCCCGGAATGCCAGCCTCCGAGGAACAACAACGAAGCCAGAGCGCTAACGGCGAACATGCTGCCATATTCCGCCATGAAAAAGAACGACCAGCGTAAGCCGCTATATTCCGTGTGGAACCCCGCCACCAATTCGCTTTCCGCCTCGGCGAGATCGAACGGCGCTCGTTTGCAACTGGCCGTAGCGCAAATGAAGAATATCCAGAAGGCAATGAAGGTAAACGGATCGTGGAAGATGGCCCAGTTCCAAAAAAAGCCTTGCTGTTGCCGGCCGATGACGTTCAGGTCGAGCGTCCCCGCCAGAATAATTGGAATTAGCACGCAGATGGAACGGGGCACTTCGTAGCTCACAACTTGAGCCGCCTCGCGGATGCCGCCAAACAGAGACCACTTGCTGCCGGAGGCATAGCCGGCGAGAATGACGCCAAAGACTTCGCTCGACAAGACGGCCAGCATGAAGAAAGCCGCCACCGACATGGAACAGCCAACGAGATCGCGGCCAAACGGTAGAACGAGAAAAGCAACGAACGATGCGCAAAAGGCAATGTAGGGCGCCAGCCGAAAGAGAAAGTGATCGGCACTGGCGGGAATGGTATCTTCTTTGGAAAGAAGCTTAATGCCATCGGCTATCGTCTGTGCCCAACCGAACTTGCCGCCGGTTCGTGTCGGCCCCATGCGATCCTGTATCCACGCGGATACCTTGCGCTCTAGCCAGATGAAGAAGAGAGCGGAGAGTGCCACGAAGCTGATCAGTGCGATCGCGGCGATCCACCCGGCAGCAATGGCGTCGAACGGCGACGGCAAGAAGGATAGATGCTCCTTCACGGACTCTCCTATGAGCGAGCGATTTGGGATAATCTATCTTGATAAGGAATTCAGACAATGACCGCCGGCTTCCCAGCAACACGTTCCTTCTCACGCTTCCGTAGCGACCGTTTCCCGGCCAACCATCGCCTTCCCTTGATCTATCGGCTGCTCGATGAGTCCGCCGAGCGGATGCCAGCCGATCCGCAGGCGCGCGAGCCAAAACTCGTGCGCTTGGAAGCGGCATTGATGTTTGCCGATGAACCGCTTGCCGCCCGCAAACTAGCCGCCATCGCCGATTTAACTGATGCCGCAGAAGCTAAGCGGCTGCTAGCCAAATTGAAAGCACTCTACGACGCAGACGGCACCGCTTTTCAAATCGAAGAGATCGCCGGCGGTTACATGTTGCTGACGCGCCCGGTCTATCACCCCTGGCTCAATCGCCTGCGCCGTAGCGGCAGCGAAGCACGGCTCTCCAGCGCCGCTCAGGAGACGCTCGCCATTGTTGCTTATCGCCAACCAATCATGCGCGCCGCAGTCGAAAATATCCGCGGCGTGCAATGCGGCGACTTGCTTAGCCAACTGATGGAGAAGGGCTTGGTGAAGATCGCTGGCCGACACGATTCGCTCGGCCGACCCGTGATTTACGGCACCACCAAGAAGTTCTTGCAAATGTTCGGGCTCAACTCCCTCAAGGATCTTCCCGAGGTGGAACAGTTGAATCGGGGGAACGCAAAGGGTTGATCGTCAAAATGCAGCCGAAAACAGGCGTGTTTCGGAAGATGATCTTTGCAGGAACACGCCATTTAGGGTCCGCGTGAAGAAATTTAATCGAAGGAATCAATATGCGCCAATTTTCAATTTTCACTCTGCTTCTCGTGCCAATGGCAGTCCATGCCGATGCCGATCTGATCATCCATAACGGTAAAGTAATTACCGTCGATGCCGCCTTTTCGATTTCCGAAGCGGTGGCTATCAAAGACGGGAAAATCCTGGCGACGGGCAACGACGGGGAGATTCTCAA
Source organism: uncultured Planctomycetota bacterium (assembly GCA_963718635.1). Taxonomy (GTDB): domain Bacteria; phylum Planctomycetota; class Planctomycetia; order Gemmatales; family Gemmataceae; genus JAIOQJ01. Next base: position 3,936,343 of record OY970367.1, read on the forward strand.
GCATCAAGGCGAGAAGACTCGCCTGATTGACGCGGATGGCAAAGTGGTGATGCCAGGGCTCATGGATAGCCATACGCACCCGCTCGGTGCAGCGCTCTCGGAATGGAAAGAGCCCTTGCCCGACCTTCATTCGCTGAAGAGTGTTTTCGACTACATCACGCAGAAGACGAAAACGACACCCGAAGGGGAATGGATCGTTGTCCGCTACGCGTTTCCGACCAGACTCGACGAAGGTCGCTTTCCGACAATTGCCGAACTCGATCAGATCGCTCCCAAACATCCCGTTCTCTATCACGCAGGGCCGGCCGGCATCTGCAACAGCATGGCCCTGAAGGTCTCTGGAGTAACCAAGGACACTCCCAGTCCCGTCGGCGGCATTCTGGTCAAGGATGCCGTAACCGGCGAGCCAACGGGAATGCTACGTGCTGCCTATGGCGTGCTCAAAGGGGTGCCGACGGATGCCGGGGCAAAAACCGCCGACAAGTTATCTGCCCTCAAGAAGCTATTCCACCTTTACAACGAGCAAGGGCTTACGAGCGTCGCCGATCGCGATTGCCCGCGCGAAACACTCGATCTCTACCGGCTGCTGAAGAAAGATGATGACCTGACGGTGCGACTGAACATCGCCCGCAGTTTCAGTTCGGGCGGCACGCGTGAGCAGATCATCAAACAGATGGATGCCCTGCCCGGCGAGGACAAACTCGGCGGACCGACGGGCGTCGGCGATGACTTTATCCGCATCGGGCCAATCAAACTTTATCTCGATGGCGGCATGTTGAACGGCACCGCCTACATGCGCCAGCCTTGGCCCATGGGCGCGTACCTACCAAGTTGCCGAAGAGGGCTACCGCGGCTTGCTGTTCATTCCACCGGAACAGTTAACGATGATTCTGGAGGAAGCCATCAAACGCAAATGGCAGATGACCGCCCACACCGCCGGCGAAGGCGCTATGGATGTCCTGCTTGATGCTTATGAGCTAGTGAACCGTGCCACGCCCATCCGCGATATGCGCTTTTGCATCACCCATGCCAATTTCCCATCCAGGCGTAATATGGAGCGCTGCAAAGAACTTGGCGTCTGTGCCGACGTCCAGCCGGCTTGGTTCTACAAGGATGGAACGATCTTGCTCAAAGAACTCGGCACCGCACGGCTGCGCTGGTTCCAGCCTTATAGGACATGGATGGAGTATACGACCATCGGCGGCGGCAGCGATCATATGCTCGGTCACGATTCCATGCGCGCCACCAACCCCTATAACCCCTGGCTCGGCATGGCCGTCACGCTTACTCGCATCACCGAACGCGGCACCGAACTCTACCCCGACGAAAAGTTGACGCGCGAACAAGCGATTCGGCTTTACACCATCAACAATGCGTACCTCCATCACGAAGAAAAACTAAAGGGGAGCATCGAAGCGGGAAAGTACGCCGACATCATCATTATCGACCGCGACATTCTTACCTGTCCGGCGCCCGAAGTGGCTCTGACGAAAGCGCTGAAAACGATCGTTGGCGGTAAAGTGGTCTACGAGAGAAAGTAGAGTGTTCGCTCCGGCACGGGAGCCGGAGCGATGTTTAATCCTCACTTCTTACTTACGGGCTCAATATCGGCAAACGATGCTTCGCTATGCGTGATGGTGGCGCCGTTTTCTCGATACGTCACCGCTGCGTACCCTTTGAAAATTTTCAGCGCTTGCAGCACTTTGCCGGCGATGCGCTGAGCTTTTTCGCCATCGTCAAAGTTGGTCTGCATTTCGACAGCCATTGTCACCCAGGGCGCCGCCACATCGACCATGCCCGCCCAATCGAGATAAAACATCGAATCGAGTGGCCGCTTCGTGTCCGCAAGCAGCAGCGAATTGATCTTCAGTGGCGTACTATCCAAGAGACGTTCAGCATGCCCCCGGGAGAGAGCAACGACAGCCACTTTGCGCGACATGCCGCCCGTTGGCAGGAACTGGCCATCAAGGCCCCATTCCTCGGGGATGGGATAGCGGGCAAATGAATTGCCGCTATGCTGCTCCAATTGCGGCTTCGAAATATCGAAATGCTGTTCTTCCGGGAATTCCTCGCGTAATTTGGCAACGGTCTTATTGGCGACCGCCCGGAAGCCCTCCAACGCCTGCCCGAGCTTTACTGAATCGCTTACTCCCAGGATGAGGCCCGTTTCAAACATCGGCAACGCCTTATCGGTAGGCGGCATGGCCTTGTGCCATTGCTTGCTGCTCCATTTTGCGTCGATCACGAATGCTTCTTGGCCATCCGCCAAAGCGGGCAGCCAGAGTTTCTCAATCACGTCGCTGAACTCTTTTACCAAAGGCTCGTAATTCTTTTCGTATTTATCGATTGCTTCTTCGCCATTGGGCGCCTTGGCGGCAATGATAGCTTTGCCGTGCTTTGTAAACCGGGTCAGCCATTTCAGCATTTCCTTGTAGCCTTCTACGGTGGTGTGCGATCGCCAAACCGCCGCCATCAATGGCTTGCCGCCGAGGTGATCCAAAAGCGTAAGAGGCCTTTGCTCTGCCGTGCTTGGTTCGGTGTAGTCGTAGTTGTACGACTCCCAACCGGTCACCGTGCGAAGACTGAAATCGAGTTCAGCGCCCGGCTTCTTTAAGCCGTTCCCAAGTGTTTTAACGAGTTCATCAATATCTTTATCGAGCGCCGCCCGTTCATCTTTCAGCAGTTCGATCTTGTCTAATCCTTGCTTCGCCACGACGCCAAGATTTTTGATGTCGTCCGAGGTGGCCGAGACCGCCTGCTTCAGGCTAGCGCTCGTATAGCTGATGGCGGTGATGGGTCGATCGCCGAATTTAGCCAAGGGTTTGAACTCAGGCCGGCTTGACAGTTTGGGTCCATCGCCGCCAAATTTTTTCAATAGATTTTCCGATTCGCCAATCGCGACCAAAAGGTATCCCTCGCGAATGCCCACGGCAAAACTGATCTTCGTTTTTTTCATTTGCGCCCAAAGGGGGCCGAATTCGCCCGGCTTATCTTCAAAGTCGGCAAGAGGGGGTTTGGCTTGAGGAATAAGCGACCCGTCGATTTGCAACACAAGAAAATCGTCGCCGCCAACCTTGACACGCTTCGATCGCCCCTTGAGCGGGGTGTTCTTCAAGGCATCGGCAAGGAGCGGATCAAGACGTTTCAGTTGAGCAGCCACCTTTCCCGGCTCGCTCACTTTGAAGCCAAAGACAAGATCAGGAATGCGCAATCGATCGGGCTTCGCGGATAGGGTGATCAAGATGCTGCGCACCATTGCACGCTCGGAATCTTGCGGATTGGCGCCCGCAAATGCCTTAAGGAGCGCGCCATAATAGGCGGAGCCGTAAACTTGTTGCATCAGGGCAAGGCGATCGCCCCAGTCGGCGCCCGCGTAGAAAAATATCTCGTTCGAAAAAGCATCGGTTATCAACGAGGGCAGGTCCTTGTTCAGCGGGTCATTGAGAACTTTCTTGAACTCGTCCCAACCGTCCTTGCCCGCATCGTACTCTTCGCGCCCCTTTTTCCACAATTCCTGAAAGGCCGATTCGTTCCATATCAATTGCCAGACGCGAGTCTTGCTGATCAGCGACACGGTTTCGCCAAGCCTTAGAGTCGCGGCATAGGCCTCCGCATCAGCGGGGACTTTGTTAAGCGATGTCCCAGGCGCAACTGACTCCGCAGCGCGGCTGCTGCAAGCAATCGCAAGCGTTAAAAAGCAAACGACGACCATTGCCGGCCATTGTTTGCGATCGAAAAAATACATGGGTGAACCTCGAAACAGGAAGAGGAATCCGGACGCCGAGCCGATGTCGGCCATTGTATGGTCGTGAAGAATAAACGCGAAAAAAAAACGTGCTGCGGCCAAGTCGCTAAAAATCATAGACTGAATCTTCCTTATTCATCAAGCGAGCATTAAATGGCCAAGAAAGCGATCAAGCCTGCAACTGCCAAGCGCAAGACGGTGAAGTCCGCCAAGCCGAAAGCCAAGGGCAAACCGCTCATGGCCAAAATGTCTTACACCGCCGAGATGGAGGCAATGGCGATCATCAACATTATGCCCGGCTATACGGCCGATGATGTCCTTGAAGCGATTCGCTCCAAGAAGGCGGATTTTTTTCACGAGATCGGTGAAATTGAAGTCGACGGAGTGGTGATGGCGACGCTGAAAAAGCCGCACTTGTTAAACGATGAATACGACGATTTTGAAATAGAGCCGCTTTGAACCTGAGAGCGAACCGCTGCAAGGGTCAGGCTGCCAACGCCTTCTTTTTTTGCAGGACTGACTCATAGACGTTTCGCGTTAGCCGTGCACAACGATCCCAGGTGTATTTTGAAGCGTGTGCTGCCGCCCCCTGCTTTGAAAGGTTCCACCAGTCTCGATCGGTGAGCATCTGCTGCATGCCGTCGCGCCAGGCCGCCAGATCGTTTGAAGGCAGAAGGCTCATGTCGGCAGGTAGAATTTCACGCAGCGAGCCGATGTCGGATGCAATGACCGCGCCGCCGCAGGCCATCATCTCCAACGGCGGAAAGCCGAATCCTTCATAGTGGCTGGGAAACACCAGGGCGCGTGCGCCGTTATAAAGGGCAGGCAACTGATCGTCCGCTACGTAATCGCAGTGGACGACACCGCGATGCCGGGCGGTGGAGAAATAATAATCTCGCGTCTGCTGATTTTGCCACCCCCATTTCCCTGCCAGGACCAAAGCGTGGCGCTCGCGTAAAACAGACGGCAGATCGCAATAGGCCTGCATCAACATCAGCAAGTTTTTACGTGGCTCGATCGTGCCCACGTGCAATAAGTAGTCCGTCTTCAGGCCGAGCGTTTGCAGCACCGGCGCTATCTCTTCGCTTGGCATAGAGCGAAACTGTTCTCGCACGCCCAAATGCACCGTCGAAACACGCTCGGATGGCACACCCAGATTCGCGATGATTTCACGCCGGATCGCATGACAATCCGCGATGAGGTGGCTTGCCCGTTTCAAGCCATCGAAAAAATGTCGTTCGTAATGCTTTACCCGCTTCGCCGGATGCCATTCCGGATGCTGAAGCACCGATAAGTCGTGGATTGTGATCACCGTGGGTAGATTGCACGGCCAAGGAATTGAATTGGGCTCGTGATAGATATCGCAACCAAGCCGATCGGCGATCGACTGAAACCCGAAACGCAAGAGGCCGGCGCCAGCAACCTCTATCCGTTCCTTGATCGCCTTCAGTAGGTGAGATTGGTTGTGTGCTGTTTGGCGTGGGCCACTGGGCTTTGCAAAGCGCTTGAAGACTTTACGTGCGAATTGACCAGGAAAAAGCGTCACATCCTTTGCCGAACCTGTCCGAACGAGATGTCGCTGAAGATTTTCAATGTACTGGCCAATGCCTGTCATCGGCTTTAGAGCAACAACACCATTCAGAAGGATGCGCATCCCCGCTCCGCGATGGAAACAAACCGCCGGTCATTATCACGCTAAGGCAGCCATCGGGATACCCGTTTAAGAAAAAGGCGTCAAGGTTTGTTGCGCCAATGGAATGTGGGGGCTACGCCAACTCTTTCTGGCATTTCTGGCAAGCGGCGCGGCGTAAGCCCGCCGTCGGTTGGGAACCACGGCGGGCTTACGCCGCGCCGCTCGCCAGAAATCCGTTGGTACACCCGCGCCAACGGTGGAAGCGAGCTACACACTTCAAAAACGATTTCTTCGGAACAGCGCGCCTAAGCTAGTACATGGGATTTCGCGCGAGCGCGATGCGAAATGCGGATTGTGGAATGAAGAGCGATCTCGTTAGGCGGCTCTGCCGCGTAACGGGTCGTCGAGGCTCTGCCTCGTGCGGATAGGGCGTGCCGGAACGCTTCCAAATGGGCAGGCCGGGAGGCCTGCCCCCACGAGGAGGAAAAGGCTATCGGTTAATATTCAGGAAATATTTCCTGAAGGGACTTTGCGTCAAATAAGTTCCGTTGTTTCCGGTAAGAGGCTCACACATCATCGATGAAACGCGCTGCTTGGATTTGATGGCGTACTTCGTCGATGGGTGTAGTCGAAACGATCGCCTTGCCAAAAGTGATGGTGATTACCCCATTGGCGACTGCGGAATAAACGGGAACAATATCGATGCACACCTCGGCAACCAACTTGCGCAGAAACTCTTCGCTGTCCGCCGCTGCTGTGACGACGGCAATCGAATGGCCTTTTCTCAACAACCGGACGGCCGAACCGAGTTTTGATAGGTTGCCCGAGAATACGCGAGTATAGCGATCGGTCGCTAGAAGCATTGCATGATGAATAGCCGACGCGACGGCGGCAGTCACCAGTACAGTCGGCCCGGAGGCGGGCAGACGATCAATGCCATTGACGATGGCTCGTGGCCCGCGGAGGCTTTGCAAGAGCCAGCCCGAGCGTTGAAATAGGTCGGGCAGCCGACGCCAAAGGAGCAGGAGCGTCGCCAACGTCATCAGACCGGCCCCTAGAAAAAGAAATCTTGGAAGATGCTGGCGATCGTAGGCGGGCTGCAAGGATTCGTCTTCGCCCCGGATGCGGTAGTGTTCGACGCCGCGTAGTTGCGAATGGCTGACGATGACCGCATCGCCTGGTTCAATGCCGCGATGGAGATGGACGACCGTGGCGCCGTTCTTGGCTCGCGCTTCACCGAACAGTTGATCCATCACGTTTGGAGGCGCTGCATTCGGATCGCTCGGACGGCCGCCTGTGATTGTCTCAAACTCGTCGTCCACCTCGAAATAAACCGGACGGCCATGTTCGATCTGCAACTTGGAAAGCGTGCCTCGCGCGTAGTTATCTTCGACGTCCACCTTGGCGATGAAATCGACTCGCTTTGCGAGGAAGACCAGGAAGAAGAATAGCGCAGAAGCGGCGATGGCGCCGGTGACGTTGATGAAATTGCTGGTGGCGATCATGTCCCCCTTGCCGGTTTTGGGGGCGCGATATTGCAACAGGGTGAACAATGGCACGAGGTAAAATCCGGTGCTGAAGCCGATGAGGATGATCGATGCAACAAGGCCAGGAATGAAGTCGAGAGAAAAAGCGGCGCATATGCAGCCGACAATCATGCCGACGGCGCCGATAGGTATAAGCCCTAGTTCGACTTTGCGCCCGGAAAGCCAGCCTGCCAGCGGGCTGCCGAGGCCAATGCCAAGCGCCACTGTCCCGACGATCGCACTGGTGCGAAGTTCGTCCCATCGCGGATTGCGGCTCTCACCGAGCATATAGACCGTGGCGCGCATGAACGCCACCACGAAGGTGAAAAAGGCGATGCCAATGACCGCGAAAATCAACGCCTTCGTACTGAAGAGCGTGCGTATACTGCGGATCAACGGTTGATAAAGATAAGGCGGGAACTTCAACGTGGGATTGGCGGCGGGCATCCGATGGATGAGCAGACTGGCCACGGCGCCGACGCTCGCCAGCACGAGCAGAATGACGCCGATGACATACTCTTCACGCAGGAAGAGGAACGAGAGAACTCCGCCCGACACCGTGCCTAAGATAACGGCCAGGAACGAAAGCGATTCGAGCAGGCCGTTGCCTTTGGACAGCAGATGGGGAGGGAGAATCTCTGGCATCACGCCATACTTGGCCGGGACAAAAAACGCCGAATGCGTCCCCATCAGAAACACGGTGGAAAGGACGATCCAGGCGCCCAGCGCGGGTCGCCGTGAGTGCCCAGCCAGAAGCCGAGAAGCGCAAGTGCTGTGATGGCGATCTCGGCAAACTTCCAGAAAACCAAAGAAGCGCGCTTGCTGTATCGGTCGGCGAGATATCCAGAGAGCGTACAGAAGATCGCCCAAGGCGCGTAGAAGAGAATCGGCATTAACGATATCGCCGACGCCTCCGTTAGGGTCTGCGTATTGATCGCAAAGAACATGGCCGACGCATGAATGGCCTGATCGTTGAATGCAGCCAGAAACTGCGCGATCAGCAGCCCGATGTAAGTGCGATTGGCGAGTGAGTTCGCGAGGGGCGCGGTCGGTTCGGTCGGCATGAATCGACTCGGTCGAGTGAGAGAGGGCGAACCGAATGCCACGCAAGGGCGTCAAGCGTATAGGATTAGCAATTCGGCATGGTAAGGGAATGGCCTGCGTAGGTGCGCGAACCGTTTCTGGAAAACTGGAATCTCGCCGTTCCTACCCTCCCTCCGGCTTTGCGGGGGGAGGGCAGGGTGGGGGGAACCGCTGCGCGTGCCAAGACGGTTGTTTACGGGCAAGGCGCACTGCCCCCACCCTGCCCTCCCCTGCAAAGCCAGGGGGAGGGTAAAACCGGTTCCGCGCTCGCTTTTATCGATTCGCCGGAATTCGTTAGCGCAGCCGCTTTGCGTTCAGTAATACAAAAGCCGAAAGCCGGCGCTTGCGCCGGCTCTCGTACCGGGGGGGAGTCGGCAGGTTTCACTTGGTTTGCAATTTGTCTAAGGCGAGAGTCGCTTCTTGCGCGATCCACTCATCTCGGTCTTTCTGCATATATTTCAGGTGCTCAATTGCATAAGGAACGTCCATTTTCATCGAAGCCATCTGGCGGATGGCGTTCACGCGGACTGCGCGATCGCTGTCCACTCGCGCCGCTTTCACCATCGCGGCGACGATCTTTGGCGATTTCTGCCATTCGTGCGTGGCCAGACCCCGAATCGCTTCGTGGCGATCGTTGGGGGTCGTCCCGAGCAGCGCGGCATCAATCAAGCTGCTGATTACTTCTTCGCCGCTCATCGATCGATTGGCGAGGATAAGCGTCTCCGGCTTCTGCGGCGGCAACTCGGGCATCACGGCCGTCGGCAAGTCTTGGGGCGCAGAGTCGGCTGCACCGCTGCTGCAACAGGCGCCGAAGCTTCCGGCATGACGATCACCTGGACGGGCAACGGCTTCGGAGTAGCAAGCATGGGCGTCTCGACTACGACCGACGACTTAGGTGTTTCAAGAGCGGGCTGCTCCTTGACCGAAGCTGCCAGCATTTGAGGGCTCGCGAGGGGCTCATCGGTGTTCAACTTCGTCTGGGGAAATTCGCACGGCGCCGGCAGGAGCATCGGCTCAGTCGGACTGGCTGGCGGACTGACGATCCGCGAAGCCGGCTTGAAGATCGGTTGAGCCGGTGATGTAGGCGTGCCCGAGCCTTCTGCGCCAAACTTCAGGATGTGGTAAAGACTGCGCTGACCTTTAGGCAACGAGGTCAATTGGGCCGGCGTTGCCGAAGCCGAAGCCTCATGGCGCACCTGGTATTGAGCAACCGTCTTCGCGCCCGTTCAATGAGTTCCTTGTCGGCTTTGGTCGTGTTCGGGCGAATCTCTTCGGGTTTGCGTTCGGTTGGGGGCCGTTCCTTGAATTCCTCTTTCTTTTCCTCGACCTCCTGCGGAGGCTCTCGATAACACGAGACGCATTTGTTCAACGCGATAAAAGCGATGTCGCGAACGCGCTCCGATCGTTCGGCCGGATTGCCGTCGCGCTCGGATCCGGAGACGCAGATTTCAAGCGCCTCCATCACTCGCCGGGTGCAGCAGCAGCCGTTGGCGAAGGCAATAGCCGCTTCGAGCCGGACGCATTCGACGCGATCGCCGCGTAGGGCAGCGATCAAGCCGGCTTCCGCTTCCGGATAATAGCGGCAATCGAGCGTGCCGAGATATCGAACGGCCTCTCGGCGCAGCCTTGGCTTCCAACGCGTCTTTCTTGGCCATATCGGCGGCGCCGGCCACGCCCGGTTGAGCGAGATCCTTCGCACTGGGCATTTGCGGGCAGAAGCTGGGAATCACCCCGCCGGTTAAGCCCGAAACAGGCGCTGTCATCCCATTGAGCAGTTGGCCGGCAGGGGTCCGGCAGAGTTTGCGACGGCAGTCGTCGATGGCCTCGCAACACCGCTTGAAAAATCCAGGCGCCGCAGCGGCGGCGGCAGGCGCTGCGGCGGCAGCCGGCGCCGCAGCCGGAGGCGATGCGGCCGGGCCGGGCACTTGAGCATTGACGCATGTTCCGGCCAGAAGCAGCGCCAGCAAGCCTGCGCCTAGCCAATGGTTCTTCTTCATGGGACGGTTCCCCTTCCGTATTCCGTTTTGCCAGGTTGCCCCAGCGCTCATCGAGACATCGTTTATTCCGAACGCTGATATTCCATTCGGCAACGGCGGTTGCCGATCTTGAGAGAAGCAACGATTTTATCGAGAATGCAGACGTTATGGATTCTGCCCTCTTGTCCGTCCCTGCCGACTTCGCCGTCGCCCCGCCAAGCCGCCGCAGTCAGTATCTTTGTTTTCTTACGTGGAATCATTTCATCGCCCAAAATCCGCACAATCGGTGAAGTCAACCATCAGAGGCAGACGATAGATGACGCGTAGTTGAAAATCAGGTGTTTTCAGAAAGTCCCAGCGGCTCGGACGATGAGGTGCTTAGATGTTCAGGAAGCCTATAACAAGCAAAGTTTTCTGGTGCCTGACAGCCTTCTTGGCTCTCATGCCCACTGCCTGGGCCGCGGAACCCAATAGCCCGGCCGATATGCTCGAACCGCCTATGCGCATCAAGACCGCCGTCGCGGAGAGCCCGGCCAAAGAAGATGGCGCCTTTAACCAAATTCTGCAAGCTGGCTGCACGAGTTGCGGCGGCGGCCTGCTCGGGGCGCCAGGCTATACCGGCGCTAGCAGTTGCAGCGGCGACGATTGCGAAGGGGGATGCTTCCCCGGCCGTAAGAATTGTGTGGCTTGCAACGGCCAGAATTGCGTATCGCGTGCGTTCTGCGCTTTCTACGATTGCATCTGTTGCCCCGACCCGTGCTATGAGCCCCGCTGGATAGCCGGCGCTAACGCCGCCTTCTTCGTCGATAGCGCCCGGCCTGTCACTCAGATGCGCCTCCGCTGGGATTCCGGACACAACCTCACCCAACCCGATCGCGCTGAATTTTTCTGGGCAGCCGCCGGCGGCAAGGGCCCGGCGCGTGCCGAAACAAGCCTGCGCTATAATAGCCTCTCCATGTACAACGAAGCCGCGACCGAACGGTTCTCCGTCTTCACTGAAATCCCTTACCTCTCGATCGATCCTGTAATCAATCCGGGCGCCGGCGGCTTCGGTGATCTGAAGATCGGCACCAAGTCGCTTCTGCTCGATTGTGAACTGATGCAGGCTACGCTCCAGTTCACGACCTCCGTGCCGACGGGCAACTTCCGCAAGGGCCTCGGCACCGGGCACGTCTCCTTAGCGCCCGCCTTGCTTACCGCGATCAAGCTCTGCACGGACACTTACTTGCAGACTCAGTTGATCGAATGGATCCCGATCGGCGGCACGCCTGGCGTGCAAGGGAGCGTTCTCCAATACGGCGCCAGCTTGAATCACGTTCTCTGCCGCCCGGTCGCTGATACGCAGTTGATCGGCACCATCGAAGGCAATGGCTATTCGTTCCAAAGCGGCTCGTTCACCGATCCGGTGCTCGGCCGTGTGAGCGGCAACGGCACCACTTACTTCAGCGTCGGGCCTGGCCTGCGCTTTGTCATCTGCGACAAAATCGACATCGGCGTCGGCGCCGCCTTTAGCATCACGAATGAACACTTTGCCGAGCAGCTCTATCGCACCGAATTCCGCTGGCGCTTCTGAGAAATGAGATTTAGCTCCGGCTTTCTAGCCGGAGCTACTGTTCTAACGATGTGGTTCAACAAGTCGACTCGAAGTGGCGGGCGCAGCAGTTCTCGCGACGTTTACTTTTCCCGTTTCAATACGAACGACAAATTCTTATCGCCGCTCTTTGTTCCAAATGCCGTCGGTCGCTTTTCGCCCGGCATCGCATAAGTTAATTTCAACTCGTCGCCCGACACATCGATGATGCCTTCTGCCGTCAGGTCCTTGGCCGGGCCCTGTTCGCCCTTCATCGTGATGGCGACCGGCGATTCTTTGGTGTTGAGCGTGAACTTCATCACGTGCGTCTCTTCGCTCTTGATCGTAATGGTGTCTTTGGTGAACGTCACGACTCCCTCGACGCACCTTGCCCTCGATCTTTTCGCCGTACTTCTCACCGGTGACGATCTTCCACTTTCCTTCGAGCTTGGCCGGCTCGAAACTGGCTTTCTTTTCCTCAGCGGCGACCGAGGCGAATGTCAGTGCAAAGGCGAACAAGGCAACAATCCGTTTCATCGAACTCAACTCCTTTTGATTAGACTCGAACCAAAGCAGAATCAGATACTCGCTTTGGGCATCGCATTCGTTATATGAAAGGGACTACGCGATTTCGTGAAGGCACAAATAGGCATCTTTTGGCCGTTACGCGCTGGCCGCCTCAACGCCTTTTTCGCTTTCTTCATGATTGGCGGCGCCGTGCTCGCCTTGTTCGTCAGCGGTAAATTCTTCCAGTTTTTTGTGAAGCGTATTACGGTTGATTCCCAACCGCTCGGCGGCCTTGACTTGAACGCCATCGCAGAGCTTGATGACATGTTCGATGAGCGCTCGCTCCAGCCCGCCTACCAGATGCTTGTAAAGCTTCTTTCCGGCAGACGTAGGCGACTGCACGCCGACTTTTACCAATTGCTGAATCAGACCCGGGACATCTTCAGTTCGTGGCCGTGAACTGCGCAGCGTGAACTTAGGCCTGCCAAACCCACGCAACAGTTCGGGCGAAACAACCTTCCCGTTAGACAACACCACAAGTCGCTCGACGGTATTCTCAAGTTCGCGAACGTTGCCGGGCCAATCATGGCCCAGCAGAGCATCCTTTAATTCCGAAGTCAGCTCGGGGACGTCGCGGCGATTCACTTCGCTGTAGCGTTTCAGAAAAAATTGAGCGAGCATTCCAATGTCGGAACGTCGATCGCGCAACGCCGGCAACGGAATCGGCACGACGTTCAGTCGATAGTAGAGGTCATCGCGAAAACGACCGGCTTCGATTTCGTCTTCCAACGACTGGTTTGTCGCTGCCACCACGCGGACATCGACGCGGATTGTGCGACTTTCACCGACCCGTTCGAATTCGCGTTCCTGCAGCACGCGCAGCAGTTTTACCTGCAACTTCGGCGACATGCTCGAGATTTCGTCGAGAAAGATCGTGCCCCCATGTGCCGCCTCAAAGCGACCAGTCTTATTATCGACAGCGCCGGTAAATGCCCCTTTGACGTGACCGAACAGCTCGGATTCGAGCAAGTTTTCGTGCAATGCCCCGCAGTTCACTCGGATGTATGGCCCATCAGAACGACGGCTTAATTTGTGAATCGCCTTGGCGATGACTTCCTTACCGGTGCCCGTTTCTCCGATGATGAGAACGCTGGCATTCGTGGGCGCAGCAAGTTTGGTAAGCCGATAGACCTCCTGCATGGCTGGGCTGCTGCCGACGATTTCGGGAAGGGGCGGCACTTCACCCGCATCATTCTTGGCCATTAGGCCACCATCACAATCATGCATTCGGGAGAGGTAAACTGATTATAGGGAAGTCTTGCCCATAAGTTCCACAGCAATTGCTAATTCATCAGGCAATTTTATTTAAATTCAACATCAAAGAGCTGAATTCGGAAAGCGACTGGCCTAGATTGCAATGTCGCTTGGATGTAAAATGCCTCAATTCGCGCAAATGCTGAACACGTGCGTTCAAGTCGTCGGGTTGTGCTGTCCTTTCGTTTGGCGGAGCGAGGCAGAATTCATTAGGCTTGATGTGATGGGTTCGCTTGTCTTTTGGTGCTTTCCGACGGGGCGTTTCGGTAATGCTTCTAGTGGAACGTGTGCATTCCGAAATTATTTCCATTTTTATGCACCTTGCTATTGACACGAGCAATACGTTCTGGCTAATATTCGCCCGCTTACTTGATTTGACATCGGGGCTAGGGCGAAGGCCCACCCGTTGAGCCAAGGACGGTCGAGAATGTTTTCTCCGTCGCCGATCCAGGGAAGGGACACCTCTCCGCTAGTTTGTGTCTCTTATGCTGATTCGGCAAATTGGTCTCCCGCCCAAGACCTCAGACGAAAAAGTTCTCCGCATTCCCTCTTCCTCAGCGGTGCAAGTTCTAGCGCCGGCGAAAATCAACCTGCATTTAGAGGTGCTCGGCCGTCGCGCCGACGGCTACCACGCGCTCGAAACGTTGATGGTGGCAATCGAGCTGTTCGATGAGATTACCATCAGCGCGTGTCCGAACGACATCGAACTGACATGTGATGCGCCCGGTCTTACAGTAGGCCCGGATAACCTGGTGTTGAAAGCCGCCCGGCTTTTGCAAGCGCGGAGTGGTTGTTCAGACGGAGCTTGGATTGAACTGGTGAAGCGGATCCCTTGGGCGGCCGGCTTGGGCGGCGGTTCCAGCGATGCGGCGGCGACGTTAGCCGGCCTGAATGAATGGTGGCAGCTTGGCTTGGCCAGAGAAGATTTAGTCGCCCTCGGCGCCGAGCTCGGCTCCGATGTGCCGTTCTTCTTTCATACGCCGGCCGCGTTTTGTACAGGTCGCGGCGAAGTTGTAACACCCGTGCCCGTGGGCTGCAGATTGGATTTGTTGCTCGTTAAACCTCCGATGGGGTTGAGCACAGCGGAAGTCTATCGCGAATGCGGCGTCGGCCTGAATTTGCCCTCGGAATATCGTTCGCCGGCAGAAGCCCTTGCGGCGCTCGCGTCCGGCGATGTGGAAAAATTGGGCCATTGCCTGCACAATCGATTGCAGGCGCGGCCTTGCGTATTTGCCCGGCGATCGCGGAAGCGTATCGCCGGTTGCAAGTCTTAGGAGCGACAGGCTGCCTGTTAAGCGGGTCAGGTTCCTGCCTGTTTGCCTTATGTCGCGATCAAGAGGAAGCCAGGCGTCTAGGCCATGAGCTTACCGCAGGGATTCCGCCCGAAAATGAACTCGCAGGGATCCGCGTGTTCACCGTCCGAAGTTGCCGGTAACGGCGCCACAGATCATAAGGAGAGCCACTGTGGTCATCACCGAAGTTCGCATCAAGTTAGTGGAAGAAAACAACGAGCGTCTGATGGCATTCTGCTCGATCACGCTCGATAACGCTTTCGTTATCCGCGACCTCAAAATCATCGAAGGAACCAAAGGTTCTTTCGTCGCCATGCCAAGCCGTAAGCTAACCGATCGTTGCTCGCACTGCGGCAGCAAGAACCACCTGCGGGCACGGTTCTGCAATAACTGCGGTCACAAGCTCGACGACAGCCGGGCCGCCCGGGATGTCGACGGCCGTGCCAAATTGCATGCCGACATCGCACACCCGATCAACAGCATGTGCCGTGAAATCATGCAGGGCGCGATCATCAAGGCGTTTAACGAAGAACGGATCCGGGCGAAGCAGCCAGGCTACGTTTGCACCTACGATGACTACGACGGCGGCGATTACGACACGACCGATAACAGCTATGCCGGCGTCATCAACGAGATGGCTAAGGCCGGCGGCCGCGCCCATGCAGGCCACGCCGCCCCGCGCGGACCGCACGGCGGTGTCGAACACCCCGTCGCCGTTCGCGAAGAAACCGGCTTCGGCGCCGGCGTACTGTAGTCAATCGGTCGGAAAAGTTTCTAGGTTTTCCGGACGAGCCTGAAGCGCCGGCGAAGAGTTTTCACATTCTTCGCTAGCGCTTCAGGCTCGTGTAGTTTCCCTCCCGGTTACGGAACGCACCAACAAATTGCAGACAAACCCGATGGCAAGCAGCGCTGCCATCAGGTACATCGTGACGCTGTACACCTCCGCACGGGCCACGTTCTGGCTTAGCTGATATTCGCGCAGATAATTGACGGCAGCAGGTCCCGCTATGCCCGCGGCCGACCAGGCCGTGAGCAATCGGCCGTGGATCGCTCCCACTTGAAGCGTGCCGAATTGATCGCGGAGATAGGCCGGTATGGTAGCGAAGCCGCCGCCATACATGCTCAAAATGAAACCATAGCCAAGAACAAAAAGAACCAAGTTTCCCGCTCGGCCTGTCTGCGGAATCAAAGCATAGAGGGTAGCGCCGACCAGAAAGAAAATGGCATAGGTTGCCTGGCGGCCGATCTTGTCCGAAAGTGATGACCAGCCGAAGCGCCCGGCCATATTGAACAGACTCAACAATCCCACGAAACCGCCGGCTGCCTCGGCGCTCACCCGGTCCGGAAACATCTCCTGAATCATCGGCGATGCCTGCTCGATCACGCCGATGCCCGCAGTGACGTTCAAGAAAAGAATCGCCCACAAGAGCCAGAATGGCCGCGTTTTGATGGCCTCGGCCGCCGTCGTGCCAATGGCATCGGGCTTGCGAAGATTGCCAGACCATCCCTCGGGCTTCCAGCCTGATGGCGGCACCCTTATCGTGAAGGCGCCAAACGTCATGAAAATGAAATAGATGACTCCGAGGGCTACGAACGTTTCCGCCACTCCGTTGCCTGTGGGCGAGGCAAACAAACGCATGAGCAAATTGGATAGAGGCGAACCGATCATGGCGCCGCCGCCGAAGCCCATGATGGCCATGCCCGTCGCCATCCCCGGCCGGTCGGGAAACCATTTGATGAGCGTCGATACAGGAGAAATATATCCTAAGCCAAGGCCTACTCCGCCGACGACTCCATAGCCGAGATAGACGATCCACAGCTGGTGTGTGACCACGCCGATCGATGCCACTATAAAGCCGCCGCCGAAACAAAGCGCTGCAGCAAACATTGCCTTGCGCGGCCCGGCCCGTTCCAACCAAGCGCCGAAGAGCGCAGCCGAAAAGCCCAAAACTACGATTGCGATGCTGAAAACCCAGCCGATTTCTGCCAGGCTCCAGTCGCCCGGTCCGGACTGATTGCCGCCCAACAAACGCGATAGCGGCAGCTTGAACACGCTGAAAGCGTAGACTTCACCGATGGCAAGATGGATCGCCAGAGCGGCGGGCGGCACGAGCCAGCGATTGTAGCCGGGCTCGGCCACGGTCCGCTCCCGGCTGAGAAAATTCGGCTTCAGGACGCTCGCCGCTTCGTCAGGAACTGTTCGAGACATAGGGTGGGCCTCAAAGGTTAAACAGCAAGTCAGGCAGCATAACCTGCCAAGCGATTTTATAAGATGCTCCATCACCTGCATCGAACGTCATCCCTTCGAAGCGCATTGACTTGACGCGGCCCTCAACAACTTCAAAGCTAACGGGTTGCCCGGATAGTTTTTCATCGAGTATGCGGAAGGACTCGTCCTGGAAATAGTCTAATTGGACATCAAAGGAGCTCCATTGCAAAAACAAATGGTCATCCTTCGAAACGATCTTGGCTGTTCCGTAGGCCGGTTCTTCATAAGTGCCTGCATAAGCGCTAAGAGGAAGCGTCGGGATTTCGCCTTTTTTTCGGCTCCGTTCGAGCTTGGCGTTTTTGATTTTCAAAGCAAATTGCTCCGCGTCGCTTATCTCTTGATAATGGGTGTTCCAATCCTTCGGCGTCGCATCGATCAAGATGTCAACGATTTGGTTGCTAACCGCCTGATTCAGTCGCGTTTTATCGAGGTTGCATAAGACGGCCAAGGCGAGGTTCCTCTTCGGAAGCAATGTGAGATGGGCGCGGAAACCGTCAATGATTCCCGCATGAGATACCAGTAATTCACCTCGATAATCCTGAATCACCCACGCCATACCGTAGCTCATTTGTTGCGTGAACGGGTGTAACTGCTGAGTGTTGGCATCAACGGGTATTACGATCTGCGGCTCGTGCGTGGCATTGAGATTTTCGGCCGAAACCAGCCGAACGTTGTCGTGCATGCCGCCGTTGAGATGAAGCTGCAGCCAAGGCGTCAGGTCGCGAGCGCTGGCATTGATCGAGCCGGCCGGGTTCGGCTCGCGCATCTCGTACCAAGGCAGAACCGCGATCTCGTCACCTTTTTGGATATGGGGCGAGGCATGATTGGGGTTTTTTAGCGCCTCTGTTGTTGTGAGGGTCGTATCTTTCATCCCGAGTGGTTGAAGGATGCGCTGGCTCACGAGTTCCTTCCAAGGCTTGCCGGCCGCGTTCGCCGCCGCTTGGCCTGCTGCAATAAACATAATGCTCTGGTACTGCATGGCTGAGCGAAAAGGCTTGTTCAAGGGCAGCAGGCCGACGCGTCGGACCATTTCTTTCTGGCTCCAGGGCGCGCGATACCAAAGTAAATCGTGCCCGGCGACGCCGGTGCGGTGCGAGACCAGATCGCGCAGCCGTACATCCCCATCCGCCAGCGGATCGGAGAGGTGGAACGTTTTCAAATGTTTGCGGACGGGGTCGTCCCAGGCCAATTTCTTCTCGTCCGCCAATATGGCCATCAGAGTAGTTGTGAATGCTTTGCTGCATGAAGCGAGAGGAAAGATCGTATCGGCAGTCACTGCATCCGCTTTGCCTTTTTCGCGAACTCCGCGACCGGCAAGATAAAGAACCTTGTCGCCGCTCACGATCACAACGGAAGCGCCAGGCGCTTGCCATGCTGCCAACGCGGCGTCGATCGCCGCATCGACTTTTTTCTCATCGAGTTCTACGGCAGGAAGATCCGCGTTCAGCAGCATCAAGCAACAAAGCGAGAGATGGAGGCGGAAGTCGAGCATAGGTTTTCTTCAGTTTAGCAAGTGAGGTTTTATCACGCTCAACGTCACTAAGTTTTGAATTTGGGCGCTGCGCAAATCGCAGTCAGCACCTCACACTATTGCACCTGGGCTGTGCCGTATGATGCGTGCTTGCAGTCGACAACCGTATTCAAGTTCGGAGAGTTCTCGTATTATCCGTGTTTTATCAGTGTTTCATCCGTGGCTAACGATTTCCAATTCGTTTTAGATAGCTGATCCGAATCCCACGCGGCAGATGTGACGCAATGCTTCGCTAACCGTCCAAAGCAATGACGCCCACCTTTTGATTCTCGACGAATTCGTGGAGACCTGGCGGAATCACGAGCAAGGCATTGGCCGAATGGAGAGCGCGCAAGTCCGCCGAGCCAAACCAGGGCAGTGCGCGAACCCGCATTCCGTCGTTAGTCTGTTCGATCCGGGCGGGCCAATACGTTGGGCGATCACTTTGTGAACGAAACCGTGTGGCGATCGGCATTGCTGTCACGTAGGGTCCCGGTTGCTCATGGCCGGCCAACTTATGGAGAGCAGGCCGAATGAACAATTCAAAACAGACATACGATCCGACCGGGTTGCCCGGCAGGCCAAAAACCAGTTGCGAGCCACGAGTGCCGAAAAACAACGGTTTGCCCGGCTTCAAAGAGACTTTGTGAAAATGGGAGGTGACTCCCATCTCTTGCAAAACACCAGGCACCAGATCGAATTTGCCGGCCGAGACCCCGCCGGAAAGGATCAACACTTCGGCTTGTTCCAGACCTCGACCGATGAGCGAGCGCAAAGACTCGATATCATCTCTGGCGATTCCCAGGTATTGTGGCACACCCCCCGCGCGTGCAACCTGTCCCAGCAGCATGGGGCCATTCGAATTGCGTATCTGGCCCGGCCCGGGCTTCTGCGAAGGTTCGACAATTTCATCGCCGGTGGCCAGCACTGCCACGCGTGCCCTGGGATACATCATGACCGAGCAACGGCCCACGGCCGCAAGCAGCCCCAACTCTTGCGGACCAAGAACGCACCCCGGTTGCAGAACCACCTCGCCTGCTTTCATCTCGGCGCCGCGCGTCAATATGTTTTGATTCGGCTTCACGGCCTCTAAGATGCGAACTTCATCGGTAGCGACAGTCTCCGTTTTCTCAATCATGACCACGCTGTCGGCGCCATCGGGAACGGGTGCGCCGGTCATGATTCGAGCCGCTTCACCGCTGTTGATGCCCTTAGTCGGAACCTTGCCAGCCGCGATTTCTTCGATAACGCGCAGAACCAGCGGAATCGAAGCACAATCGCCGGCACGGAGGGCGTAACCATCCATCAGCGCCTTGGTGTAAGGCGGTGAATCGATATCGCTGGCTACGGACTCCGCAAGGACTTGTCTCAATGGCAGCGACGCGAGATGGACGAGCTCGGCCGCTCCAGGCCTCGCCAATTTCAAGACAACGTCCAATGCATCCGAAACACTCAACATGAAAGCGATTCTACAGGGAACGACGCCGAAGTAGAACGTCGATTAACGGACGACGAATTCGGGTTGCAACTGCGAACATCCGGCATCGCTCCAAAATATTTTCAACAAAATGCAAAAGCGCGAAATTTTTGTTCGTTTTCCCACGATTTAATTGGAAAGTCGCTTCTGGAAATATTTCCGGAAGCGACTCTGCTTTTCAGCGGTGAAGAGGCGGGTTTCGCAATGCCTTCACCCACCCTACAAACTCCCTTGCTTGCGCGTCGGGCTCGAGCATTCCACCTTTTGACTCACCCGATTGCTCACGCAATTCGGCTCGCCAAAACCAGCCGTCGCCAGGGGCCTGGCAGCCTGTTACGTTCTTACTAGCTTAGGGGCGCTCCAAATCGAATTTTCAATTTCGCTCGTTTCGACAATTCTCACCTCCTCAAGCCAACGAAAGCCTCCCTGGCGCCACCCCACAAGCTTTGGGAATGAATTAACGATTTTTTGGCACCTTCTTTGCGAGTGAAAACGTCCTCTCCCGACCAAGGGGGTCGTGAGAATAAACTGGAAGTGTTTTCAACGAGAGGAGCTTGCCATGTGGCGAACCGTTTTGAGTCTGGGTACTCTGTTCCTGGCGTTTGCAGCGGGAACCGTCCGCGCGGAGGATACGCCGAATCGCAACAACGCGAACAACGACAACAACATGCGTGGGCGAATTGTGCGCTTTGACGCCGCCAACAACACCGTTGTGGTCCGTACAGGGGAAGGCAACGACGCCAAGGAAACCCAATACACCGTCGGCGCCAATACCAAGTATTGGGGATCCGACCGACAAGCGATGGACAACGGGTTGCGCAATAAGAACTTCAAAGAAGGAAGCGACATCTGGTATCGCACCGGAACCGGTGACGACGCCAAGAGCCTTTCGGAGGTCCGCTTTTTTGATCCCCGCGTAAATCCGAATGCCAATAAGTAGTCAAACTCCGGCAGTCACATCGAACGCGCGTTGCTGCTATTGGCAGGACGCGCGGTCACTTCCACGGCGCCAATTCCAAAAAGTTTCTCAATATTGTCGGCCCTTCCAACGTTAAGAAACTCTCCGGATGAAACTGCACCCCATGCAGCGGCCAGGACTTGTGTCGTACGCCCATGATTTCGCCTTCGTCGGTCCAAGCCGAAACAGTAAAGTCCGGATTATGAAACGATTCGCGCTTGATGACGAGGCTATGGTAACGAGTTGCTTCGAACGGATTGGACAGTCCGGCGAAGACACCCTGGCCATCGTGAAAAATAGGCGAAACTTTGCCATGCATGATGCGATAGTTGCGAACGACTTCGCCGCCGAATACATGCCCGATGCATTGGTGACCAAGACAAACGCCGAAAATGGGAACGCTCGAGGCAAAGCGCCTCAAGACATCGTTGGAGATCCCGGCTTCTTTCGGCGTACATGGCCCAGGCGAAATGATGATATGCGTCGGCTTTAAGTCCGCGATCTGATCCGTCGTTATTTGATCGTTCCGAAACACCTGCATTGGCAACGCGGCATTGATCTCTCCAAACCGCTGAACGAGGTTGTAGGTGAACGAATCGTAATTATCGATCAGCAAGATCATGCTTCAAATTCCGCGTTGCGAACGTTTTTGCATTTGATTGCGCATTTCGCTTATCCCTGCCTAGTAGGCAACGCCTGCGCACTATTTACGCTGCTATCGTATTTAGCACGGCTCGGATCGTCCGCCGGCAAGACGAGCAAGAACTCTTCCGTGGCCGGGATGTCGTACCAGCCGCCATCGGCGAAATCAACCAGGGCTCTGCCGCTGTAGTTCACTGTGATGACACGGCCTACCTGCCCGGCAAACCTTGTTAGCTCGGGCCTGCCCGGATGGACGCGGACCAGGCAATCCGTCCACCGCGTTCGCAGCGCATCCATTTTCTCAAAGTCGGTCGCGGGCATTATTTCTCGCTAACGGAAAGCTTTGGGAGCCGCACGCCGGGCAGGTTCGAAATCGAGCCGGCGGACAAATTTGCTTGCTTCTTCCGCGCCATATTCCCGATCAATGTCACGGTCGCTGAATTCGACGGAGAGGGCGCCGCTGTACCCCGAAGCGTTAAGGGCGCGGATGACATTTTCCCAATCGATGCCGCCATGTCCCGGCGCCCGATGGTGCCAACCGCGTCGAACATCGCCGGGCTGGCAATAGCCGTTCAAGATGCCGTTGCGTCCATTTAACGCCAATACAGCATCTTTGATGTGGACGTGATAGATATGGTCGCCGAAGCGACGAACAAATTCGGCGGGATCGATCCCCTGCCAATGGAAATGGCTCGGATCAAAAGTGAAGCCGAATTCATCGCGACCGTTAAGTGCGTCGAGGATCGTTTCGGCGGAATAGTAGTCGAACGCCATTTGACCGGGATGGACTTCAAAGGCGAAGCGAATGCCGCACTCGCGCGCGACGTCCAGAATCGGGTTCCAAAGGCGGACGAACTCTTTGAAGCCGGCAGCGATCGTATCGGGACTGGCGCCGGGGTAACCGAGCACGTACGACCAGAGATTCGAACCGGTGAAGCCGCTGACGACGCCGGCCCCCAACTTCTCGGCAACGCGGAATGTCGCCATCATTTCTTCGATGGCGCGCTGGCGAACGCCTTCGGGTCGGCCGTCGCCCCAGACATAATCGGGCAGCAGCGTTTGATGCCGGGAATCAATGGGATCGCAGATGGCCTGACCGACGCGATGATTGCTGATGACGGGAATCTGCATGTCGTAGCGCGACAGCAGTTCCAGTTTCGCCGAGCAATAATCGGACTCGCTGGCGGCCCGCTGAATTTCGAGGTGATCGCCCCAACATGTTAGTTCAAAGCCCGCATAGCCCCACTCGGAAGCTTTCCCTGCCAGGTCTTCCAATCCTAAATCGGTCCAATTATGAGAAAAGAGAATCAGCGGTCGGGGCATCGCGGCGGTCCTTCGGGAACGATGCGGGAAATAACCGATACTCGTTTTTGTGGCGAGCCGGGAGCGTTAGAGACCGGAGAAAGCGGTTGAAGTTCTTCCTCCGGTCTCTGACGCTCCCGACTCGCCTCTGCGTGCCTAAGCTAGTGAGAGTGCTCGCCTTCCGGCGGATGCTTTGGCGCATCGGTTATCGCTGGAGGCGTCGTTTCGGCTAGCGGATACGATGCAGAGCCGTGACCGCCGCCATCAGATGACGAAGGGTGTTTCGGCTCGTCGGGTATCGATTGCGGCGTCGTTTCTGTGCCCGGGAACAATATGGGAGCCGGCGTACTTACCTCGGCGGCGGGCGAAGGTGTTGCAGGAGGCGGGGGCGATGTCGGCGGAGGCGCGGGATGAGTGGCCGGAGGCATCCGTAGAGTCGGTGCATCGACCAGCACCGTATTCGAAGCAGCCGGCGCGGGTCCGCCAACCTTGGGCGGTGAAATTGGCTCTTCGAAGTTTTCTTCTTCCGTGTAGATTTCATCCGTTTCGACTTCGTCCACCTTCTTCCGCATCAGCAGATAGATCATGGAGGAGGCCGTCCAGAAATAGCTGTAGCTGAAGCCGAGCATGAGCATGAACAACAGCGTCATCCAGAATGCAACCATCCCGGCGCCGGCGTAGTTATACCAGGAGTATTCCCGCATATATTCCGTCGCACTCTCTGGCTTGGTGTAGAGGTAACCTTCTGGCGGGGGATAGGGGAGGTTCTTATCAGTCACGCCCGCCTTCGCTGGATCCTTTGTGATTTCTACCGGGCTTCCCTTCAACATCAATTCGCGCCAGCCGAACGACGTTGGCGAGTAAATGAAGAGGTATTCCGGCGCCCGGTTGACCGTCTGCGTCAACGGCGTGCGGCTAACGCCCCATTTGCCCAGGTAGACCATTAGAGAGGACATGAAGACGACGAAGAACACAACCACAGCGCCGTAGACGATCGCCACAAAACTATACCAGATATAGTTCCAAGGCGATTCATAGACGTAGTTGTACGATCGGCTTAGTGCGTCGAAGGTATCGCTCCCTTCCGCGCTGATAGTGGAATACATCAGCGGGTAGCCGACCAAGCCCACGACCAATAAGGCCATGATGAAGCCGGCGCCCATCGGGATCCACCAGAAGAGTCCATCGACGACGATGTCGCCGAAAAGCGGTATCAGGTGAAGTAGGCCGTAGAACATGCAGCCGATGACCACGGCGAAAATCAGAAGCAACGGCACCATTGGCGACGAGAGGTAGGACAGGTAACGCGATCGAACGAAGCGCACGGCATCGCGCAGGCCGCTCCCTTCTTTGCCGGCAATCTGTACGATCGCCATTCGGGTTATCACTCCGCCGCAAAAGCCCCAGACGAGCAAGAGCCAGAGGATGAGGAAGATCAGGTAAAGCTGAACCCAAAAGTTGGCGGCCGGGTCAAACAGATTGAGTACCGGTCCCAAGAACTTCAAAAGTGGCTCGACGAGCACATGCGCCTGGTCGGCGAAGCGAGCGAGAGCGCTGTGACGCTCGGCTGCGTCCTGGCTGACCGCTTCACGCGTCATCAAAAAGGGGTTACGGCCGCGATTTTCAGACCAGGGCATGGTGCGATAGGCGCCGCCGGGTCCGCTGAGACGCTCCATCAGAGAATAGCGAGCGATCTCAATGTCGTATTCGGTTGTCGCGCGCGTCTGGGCGTTCTTTTCGTCTTTGCCGTCTTTGACATAGGCGTTTTTGCGATCGTTGATGTCGCTGTCGCGGTTATCGGGTTTGGGCTGGTTCCAGGCATTATGGAAAATCAGGGAGATGAGCGACCAACCGAGTGCGGTCGCCATGATGCCCGCGGCGGCCACCAAGAGTTTGAACGGGTCGAGCGCGATCAGGAAAGTCCGGAAGAGTTCCATCCAGGAAAAAGTCTTGCGGGCATCCAAATTGCGCGAGCCTATACGCTCATCGGCCATGCGTCTCCCCTTCGTAACGGTTGAGTCACGAGTTTTCCCGGCACGTCCCGCGTCGACAAAGGCCGGCGCGACAGGATGGAATTATAGACGCGAAGGGGAACTCGGCAATTGCTAAGGGGATACGCAAAGGATTTTAGGTTGATTGGGCGACGAAAATGGGATGATCGCGGAGGAAACGTGACAACAGGCCTCCCGGCCCGTTGTCCGAAACTCCGTCGCTGGCGTGTCCGGCTAGCAAGACACGATTAGAACGCAGCGCTGATGCCTACGTGGAAGCCGTGGTAGATGCGGACGCCCCGGTGGTCGTAAGCGGGGTCTGGCGCGGCTGCATTGAAGCCGACCGGCTGCTGCATGAACCAGGTGTTGAAGAACGAAAAGATATCGTAGCCGGCCCGAATCTGAATGTTCTCGATCGGGAACCACGAAACGTTGAAGCTGCCATTCACGTTGGGCACGATGGAGTAATCTTCACGGCCCCGTTTGCTCCTCGACGATTTGTCCCCCAACTCATAGCTGGCTCGTTCTTTCACAATGTCGTACAACGCAGCAGCCGTCACTTCCGCGCTGGCTGAGAACGACTTGCCGAGATAGACATCATGTCCGGTGCCGACAAAGGGGCCGTACATACGCTGGGACATGATGTTCACATATAAAGCCGTGTCTTGAGCGCCGGAAGCGCCCGAGAAATCCGAATCGGTTGCTCGTAGCGAAAATCGTTCCCAGATCCAGGCAAAACGACCGCCGGCCAGGCCATAACTACGGGAGTAATCGGTCTCAAAAACGGGCATGCGAGCAGTGATGTCCCAATTATCGAATCGCTGCGTGAAGGTCAGGTCCATCGTGTTGGCGCCGTTGAAGATGCCGTAAGGCGAGCCGCCGCTGCCAATCGGTTGAAACTGCCCTGTGATTGCGTTGAGGGCGCCAATGCGGTTTTGCGGGCCGGAAAACTGAGGAGAGAAATTAAACACGTTCGCCGTCAGGAAGGAATCTTCGCCGCGTTGCCCGGTGCTGAAATTCCCGGGGATTGGGCCGGCGCCATCAGTGTATTTCGCTTGAATGAGATGAATGTAACTGACGGATAAAGTTAGACCATCTTCCATCTTATAGCCGACGGTCAAGCGCATTCCGGGCACCCAAGTAGTTCGGCCAAGGGAGTCGGTGTTCAGCGCGGTCGCCCTCGAGCCGACAAAAGTCCCCGCAGTTCCGGTGACGGAGCCATCGCTGTCATAGAAGCCGCGTTGGGCAATTAGCTGATGGCCAAGCGCGCGGTCGCCATGCATGAATAAGAATTCAACGGCGCCGTAGAGACCGCCCGTGTCGGGGCGGTCTGGCCCGGTCGGAAGTGGGCTCGGATTCGAGGATTGGCCGGAGACGTCCCACTGTCCGCGAGCGAGGTAAGGAAGCGACGTTGTAGGCGGCCCAGCTTGCCAAGTCGATTCCGGCTGCATTTCGCCTGCCGGCACGTCAATGATGTTGGCATCGGGGAACTGCGACGATTGACTCGTTTCCGCTTTGGAGACGCCTGCTTGCGCCTGCGCTCGCTCGATCGGGTAGCCCAACAGGGCGCCCGTTAAAAGCAGGCACGATCCAATTAAATGCTTGCGCATATGCCGCATCCCCCTTGCGTCCCGACCGCGAGCGTTTCCGTTGTGGTTTCCCCCACCTCAACGGGCTCAAGCCGGATTCGTACTGCTCTAAGCGGCCACTCGCGCCGTCCGCTCCGTCCGATGACGAATCGCGGCGAACCATAACCTCCTTTGGGAATACGTCAACCGCAGATTAGAGGAAAATTGTGGGTGGGAATTTTCGGATGGGGCAATGCACAGGCTTTGCTTCACACTGCGCTTTCGGCAGAGCAGGCCAAATGGACAGGCCGGGAGGCCTCATCGTCACATACAATTTTATTCGCCCGCTTTGAGCCTGAAAGGCTCATTCTAACAGCCCAGGCCGAAGACCCGGCTTGCCGAGTCTTCGGCCTGGGTTCATGGGTGACCGTTACCCATCGGCCCTGTAAGGGCCGTTCATTGGCAACCTCTCGATAAAGCGCGTTTTGTCCGCGCAGAATGTTAGAAAATCAATCTTATTGGGCGTAGGAATCGGAAGTAATTCAGCGGGAACGGTCCTTACAGGAACGAATACGTGGTCAATGTCGCAACCCAGGCCTCCGTCCCTTGCAGGGACTACGGCCTGGGCTGACAGAATGAGCCTTTCAGGCTCGAATACGAAAACCACCTCATCTGCCTGTAATGATAAGGCCAAGAGGCGTCTCCCCATCCAAAAGTGCCGCGCTTTCAAACCACGTCAGCAGGCGCCTGCTGCGCCAGACGGCTTTACCCAGATGTAGAGCAGATTACGGCCGTATTTTCGAAAATCCCAGTTGCCCGCTTCCGGAAGCTTATCTTCGGCGAAACCGAGCTCGGCCTGGATCGTCAGGGTCGAATCTTCCGCCAGTTTCTCCATCAGCAGCGTTACCAGCTTGATGAAGTCGTCGAGTCGGCACTCCAAATCGGCGAAGGGCGGGCTCAGGAAAACGTTCAGCGGCTCGACGGGCGCAATCCAGCGTTCCACCCAGCGATAGACATCTGTCTTGAAGACCTGGCAACGTCCGCCGACTTCAAATTTCTTCAGATGTTTTTCAATGTTGGCGGCGAGGCGCAGGATCGTATTCCAGAAAAGTGGCAGCGCTCGCGCCGCGACTGATCGCTTCGAAACCATTGGCGCCAGTCCCGGCAAAAACGTCATAAAATGGGCGATCGGGGATCGCATTGCCCAGAATGCTGAACAGCGCTTCGCGGACCATCTGCGGCGTGGGGCGCAGATCTTCATGAACGACGCAGTCGATCTTTCGCCCGCGCAGCGAACCGGCTACCACGCGAGCTGGGTGCGAATATTTTCCATGTCCCTATTCTATTAGAGTCCGATGTTTTGATGCCCTTGTTTTTATTAGGGCCGATTACCCAAAGCGCCTTTGTCCGGTAGAAATATCGTTTCCGCATAGTTCATTGCCGCCCCGGAGAAATGCGATGCCCGTTTACGACCAGAAGAATCGGCCGCTGCGGATAGATACTCCGCTGGGTAAGGATGCGTTGCTCCTGACGCACTTTTCCGGAACCGAAGCGATCTCCGAGTTATTCGACTATTCGCTGCAGTTAATTGCGCCGGTCGATAAGCCAGTTGATTTCAGCAAGATTCTTGGCCAGGCCGTTCACGTTGAAGTCGAATCGCGAGGCGAGATCCGTCACTTTCACGGCTACATCAATCGTTTTTCGCAAGGGGGCCGCGATCGGGAGTTCATCCATTTCCGCGCTCAACTCGTGCCGCAGTTCTGGTTCCTGACCAAGCAGACGCAAAGCCGGATCTTCCAGCATGTCGCCATCCCCGATATTTTGAAAAAAGTTTTGGAAGGGCTAAATGCCAGCTTTGACTTGCAAGGGAAATTCGAGCCTCGCGATTTCTGCGTGCAGTACCGCGAGAGCAACTTCGACTTCGCTTGCCGGCTCATGGAAGAAGAGGGGATCTTCTGGTTTTTTAAACACGACACAAGCGAAAACCGTCTGGTGATCGCCAACGCGGCATCCAGCCATCCGGATGTGCCGATCGCAAAGAAAATCATCTACGAAGAGGCTGAAGGAGGTAAGCGCGATGAAGATCGCATCACCTCCTGGCAAAAAGTCCAAGAGGTGCGCTCCGGCAAAGTGACGTTATGGGACCATTGTTTTGAACTGCCGCACAAACATCTGGAAGCCGATAAGTCGATTGGCGACAGCGTGCAAGTCGGCACCGTGACCCACAAACTGAAGTCCGGCGGCGGCGACAAGCTCGAACTCTACGACTACCCGGGCGGCTATGCCCAGCGCTTCGACGGCATCGATCGCGGCGGCGGCGAACAGGCATCTGACGTCCAGAAAATATTCGACGACAATAAGCGAACCGTTGCGCTGCGCATGCAGGAGGAAGCGGCCCAGGCGGTGCACATCGATGGCGTCAGCAATTGCATTCAAATGATTTCGAGTTTCAAGTTCACGCTCGACCGGCACTTTGACGCCAATGGGGACTATCTCATTACCCGCGTCACGCATGAAGCGATCATGGGCGCCCATTACCAAACCGGTGAAGGGGAGGAAGTCTCTTACTCCAATCGCTTCTCCTGTATCCCGCTCGCTGTCCCATTTCGCCCCGAACGCTCGACCCCTCGGCCCGCCGTTTGGGGTTCGCAGACAGCCGTCGTCGTTGGACCGGCGGGAGAAGAGATCTTCACCGATAAGTATGGACGGGTGAAGGTTCAGTTCCACTGGGATCGCCACGGCAAGCTCGATGCCGATAGCTCATGCTGGATCCGCGTGGCGACGCTTTGGGCGGGGCATAACTGGGGCATGATTCATATTCCACGCGTCGGGCAGGAAGTCGTTGTCGATTTTCTCGAAGGCGATCCCGATCAGCCGATTATCGTCGGCAGCGTTTACAACGCCGACATGATGCCACCCTGGAAACTGCCGGCCAACCGGACGCAAAGCGGCATTCAGACGCGCAGCAGCCCTCACGGCGGCGCCGCCAACTTCAACCAGATTCGTTTTGAAGATAAGAAAGGCGCGGAGCAAGTTCATATTCATGCGGAGAAGAATCAGGACATTGAAGTTGAAAACGACGAGACGCACTGGGTCGGCCATGATCGCAAGAAGACGATCGACCACGATGAGACGGTACACGTCAAACACGATCGAACCGAGACGGTCGACAACAACGAGAAAATCACCATCGGCGTTAATCGCACCGAAAAAGTCGGGGTGAACGAGTCGATTGACGTGGGGGCGAACCGTACCCGAACGGTAGGCGCCAATGAGCACGTCACCGTCTCCTTGATGCGCACGCATACTGTCGGCATCAATGAAGCAATCAGCATTGGCGCTGCTCAGGAGGTCACTGTCGGCGCCTTTCGCACTCTAACGGTGGGCGCTTATCAGACGATCACCGTTGCCGCCGCACAGACAATTAGCGTCGGCGCCTCGCAGAACATTACGGTCGGGGCCGGTCAGTCAACGACTGTCGCCGCGGATGATACGCTGTCGGTTGGCGGCGGGCATTCCGAAGACGTCGCCAAAGATCATAGCCAGAAAGTGGGCGCCAATCGCAGTGCCGACATCACGACGGACGATTCGACGAAGGTCGGCAAGAACTTTACCCTAGAAGCCGGCGAGTCGATCACCATAAAGACCGGCGATGCCAGCATCACCATGAAAAAGGATGGCACCATCGCGATCAAAGGTAAAGACATCTCCATCGAAGGATCGGGCGAGATCAGCGTTAAAGCAAGCAAAAACATCACTATGAAGGGACAGAAGATTTTGCAGAACTGATGGCCTTGCGATGCAATCTCCCTACTCATCCTCATCGCCCTCTTCAGGCGTCGGGCTGTCGAAGCCTTGCTCTTTAAAGCGCACGAGCTGCTTGCGGAAGTAGTTGTTTTTCGGATCGAGCTCAACGCACTTTTTCATTTGCGCGATCGCTTTATCGCGATCGCCCTTGCGAAACCATACTTCCGCGAGCGTATCCAAATAGCCGGCGTTGGCGGGTTCGGTTTCCGTGGCCTTCTGAGCATACTTTAGAGCGCTGTCTAAATCACGGCGGCAATTAGCCATCACCCAAGCGACGGAATTGCGGGCAAATGCGCTGTCGGGATAATCTTTGCTCAGTTTTTCCCAAGCGTCGCGGACTTTGTTATAAACTTCATCCGCTTCCTTTTTCTTGCCGATCTTTTCGAGTTCCGGAACCAGCTTGATGGCCAGCTCGATGTTGCCCGGCATCACTTCGAGATTGGCATTCGTTTCACGCAGTGCCTCTTCAATTTTGCCTTTGCCGATGAGCCCGCGGACGCGATACATGCGCACGGATTCGGGCACTAGCAAGTACGCGCTCGGCTCGACAAATGTCGCCCCCGTACGCAAGCAGCCGACAACGCATTTTTCGTAATAGTCGGCGGCTTGAAAGAAGTTCTTCTGCTTGGCGGATTGTCGAGCCAAAAAGCTGAGGACGTTGCCGAAGGAATAATGGCTGTACCAGCCAGTTGCCAGCAAGGTTTCTGCTTCCTTCTGCGCCATTTCGGGCCAATCGCGCTTGTTCAGATCTTCGACCAACTTGGCGCGAATGATCTCGTTGCCGAGCGGCAACCAGTGGGCGATCTCGATTAGCTTCTTTCCCGCTTCCTTGTCGCCGGCTGCGATCAAGGCTCGACCGTGCAGGTAAGTCGCCAGCGCTGAGCTAAATTCCTCATGTCGAGTGACCCCAAGAAGTGCATCCAGCTCCGGGTCAACTACCGCTCCCGAGGCCGAATCCTTCGCGGCTTTGGCATAGGCCTGCGCGGCTTCCTTATGTTTCTTCTGCTTCATCAGAAAGTCACCCAGCACGACCCACGGAGCAAGTGAAGGCACTTCTCCGCTGTCTTGCGCAAATACTCTTCGGTCTTGGCGTCGTCGCCCATTGCCTTGTAAACGGCGGCGATCGCGCCGAAGCGTACAAACGGCCGCATCTGCGCCGGGTAGAGATCGCCTTCATCACGTTCGATCGCTTTAGGCGTTAGGCTCATCTTGTCGACCCATTCAACAACCTTTTTCCGGTCTGCCTTGCCAGCCAGCATTTCACGAACGCGTTTAACCGCAACGGTCGCGCCTTCGACGGGGTCTTCGCGCCAGAAGAAACGCAGCCAGGCAACAGCCATGTCTTTCTCTTCGCCAAACAGAGGCTCCAGCAAACGATTCATGTCGTTGTCTTGTCCGCTCGTGCGCATCAGTTCAACGATCTTGCTTGCGTGTTCATAGGCCAAATCGCGCAGGCCAACGCGCACTTCCGTTTTGATCAACTGATCGGCAAGCGGAAAATCTTCAGGCCCCTTCATTTCGTTGACTAGCTTCTGAAAAAGTTGGGTAGAAGAGTCTTTGTCGCCGAGCATATAAAGCATTCGAGCTCGTCGGACCTCGATTTCATTTCGCTCGGCGGGTGGCGTGTCTCGCCGTCGCGCCTCATCGACCAGTGCAAACGCTTCCTTGTGTTTCATCTGCGCGCAGAGAATATCGAAGGTAAGCGATAGTTCGCGCTTCTTCTCAGTCAGGATTTTGATGGCCGCCAACGACTTGCCATTGAGCAACAGCGAGTCGGCATCGTGACGTAAAAGGACGACGTCATCTTCGATATCCTCGGCCGACTTCACCAGATCGGCGATACGTTCATCGAATAGTTTCTGATCGCCGGCCAAACGCGCGTAAGCCGCCAAGGCGCCAAGTCGGGATTCAAAACCCGCAGCGGGCCTCGCTTCCGCGAGCGCTTTCCAGTCGTTCGACTGCCAGCGAACGCGTTCGATCAGATCGTCCTTCTTGCTGTCAGCCGCCGCCCGGCGAGCCGCCGGCCAATTTCCCTGGTTGCGATAGAGGTAGACGAGGATCTCGGCGGCCTTTTCGGCATCGCCGCCCTTCTTCGTTCGTTCCTTTTCGAATCGAGCGACGGCACGATCGAGGCCGCCTCTAAGATACATGAAGCTGGCGTAGTCCGGCCCGGTGAGATGTGGCGAGTTGAATAGAGTCAGTTCGAACATCTGTTCGGCCGCATCAAACTCAGACCGTGCGAGCAACTGCGGGATTGTCTTGCGTATTTCCTGATACATCCCGGCGAACATTTGTTCGCGCAACTCGGCATTCTCTTCCTTCGCCAGCAGCTTCCGGATGGTGGCAAAAGGAACGGGTCGCTGCCGCAGCAATTCGTTTATCGCCTCTTGTCTATTTTCGGGAGCGCCCGCTCGGAATTGCTCAATGAGGTCGCGGACTCTTTGGGGATTGTCTGGATAGAGGCCCCAAAAGTAATCTTCCAGGATCGCCTTAGCGATGTTGGAGATTTCCTGGTCAGGATTTCGTGCCGCCTCTGCGAGCAGCGGTTCGGCAGCCGCGCCTGCTTCCAGCAAGATTTTCTTGGCTTTATCGCGCACGACGAAGCGTTTGCTGCCCAAATCTTCTATCGCTTTTTTTATCTCGTCGGCGGTAGGACCCTTCTTTGAACCATTCTCCGGCGTTTCAGCGGCTAATGATAAAATACATAGCCCTAAAAGAAGCAAACATGACGCAATACGGAACACGACAATCGCCTCCTGGTCAGAGTGCCGAGCGAACACTTCTCTCGTTGATCCTAACCCTTAAGCGATGGGGTGACAAGGAGCGTAGGTTGAGGAGCCCGAGCCGGGAGTCGTAAGTCGCCGAGTTCCGTTTGACTACGGATTCTCCCGATAGAACTCACGCGCGCTTCATCGTACTCAACGAAGCATTGGACTTCTAGGTTTTCTAGCATGCCGGTGTTTTCCCCGCAACCGCCAGGCACTTGAACACCTTATGCGAGTCTACGTCAAGTTTCACGATTGCGTGGATCCGGCGCTTCGGAGTGGTTTTCGCGAATGATTCACGCGAGAGGCGAGTCGCGAGATGGCGGAATGGAATATGCGCGAAGTGGTTCGGCTGCTGAAAGACTCGGAGGGCAAACCCAACGGTTCATGTTATCTCTGCGGCACCAGTACGCGGGTCTGGGTTTGGCGGTTCGCGGCGAATGTCTGGATTCAGTATCAATTTCAAGACGAACGCGTAGGTTTGTTTCGGCGTCGCGCTCGGCACATTCTCGTCACTCGGATTTCCGAGGGGCCTCTGAGTTGAAACGGGCAAGGAATTCGTCGACCGTAAAAGAGGCGTCGGGGTTGAAGTCACTTGGAAGGTGTTGCGCCATTGTTTTAAGCACCCCCGGCGAGATTTCCAGGTCCAAGTACGGTTGAACGAACGCTTGGCATGTCTTGGCATCCATGGCGGCGTAGGTTTCGTCGACGATTTTTGCGAATTCTTCCTCTGTCGGCGCACTGCTCAGGTCAAGGTCAAGATTCACATGGGACAGCACGATTGCTCTGCGCGTTTGTGGATCCAGCGACGAGTAAAATCGATCCGCTGCGGCACCGGGGTGGTCACGCAACACAAGATTGCCAAGCCAAGCGCCATTGAGCGTTTCGAGGGGAATAACGTCCCGATCCTCGTTCATGTCGATCATTTCACGAACGAGGGATTCGAAAACGTAAGTCTTTTCCTCTGGGGAAAGAGACTTGACGTAATCAACTGGCGAAAGCGGATGCCCATCAGTGCTAGCACTTGCGCCAGGTTTGGCAATCGTGGCGGTGGACATACGGCTTCTCCGATGGAACTCTCTCGCCTCATCCTACCCAATGACCCCTCGGACTTCTAGCTTTTTAGGATACTCGGATTTCACCCGCAAACGCGAGGCTTGCCATGGCGTACTTCCCTGACGTTCAGAAGATCAAGTACGAAGGACCCGATTCGAAGAATGAATTGGCCTTTCGGCATTACAACGCCGACGAGTTGGTCGAAGGCAAGTCGATGAAGGAACACCTGCGCTTTGCCGTCGCCTATTGGCACACGTTCCGCGGCATGGGCGGCGACCCGTTCGGGCCGGGCTGTGCCGTGCGGCCGTGGGAAGACGGCACCGACTCAGTCGATATGGCGATCAAGCGCGTGCGCGTCGCATTCGAGTTCATTGAGAAGCTCGGCGCGCCTTACTACTGCTTCCACGATCGCGACGTCGCCCCCGAAGGCAAGAGCCTGAGCGAAAGTCATAAGAATCTGGACGCCGTTGCTAAGACACTCAAGGAGGAGCAGCAGCGCACGGGAATCAAACTGCTTTGGGGCACTGCGAACCTCTTTAGTAACCCGCGCTTCGTGCATGGCGCCTCCACGAGCTGCAATGCAGACGTCTTCGCATATGGCGCTGCCCAGGTGAAGAAAGCGCTCGAAGTGACCAAAGAACTCGGCGGCGAAAATTACGTCTTCTGGGGCGGGCGTGAAGGCTACACGAACCTTTACAACACCGACTTGAAGCGCGAGTTCGATCACCTCGCTAAATTCTTTCACTTAGCTGTGGATTACAAGAAGAAGATCGGCTTCACGGGCACCTTCCTCATTGAACCCAAGCCGAAGGAGCCGACGACGCATCAGTACGACTTCGACTGTGCCGCCTGCATGGCCTTCCTGAAGACCTACGGCCTGGAGAAGGAAATGAAGTTCAACATCGAAACCAATCATGCTACGCTGGCCGGCCACACGATGTTCCACGAACTGGTCTATGCCAGCTCCTATGGCATGTTGGGATCCATCGATGCGAATCGCGGCGATCTGCTGTTGGGCTGGGACACCGATCAATTCCCCACCGACCTTTACACCGCCGCGCAGGTGATGTTGGTCGTGCTCAATCAAGGCGGCATCGGCAGCGGCGGCATGAACTTCGACGCCAAGGTCCGGCGCGAAAGTTTCGAGCCGATCGACCTGTTCCACGCCCACATCGGCGGCATGGACGCCTTCGCCCACGGCCTGAAGATCGCAGCAGCCATCCGCAAAGACGGCCTGCTCAAGGACATCGTCAAAAAGCGCTACGCATCTTGGGACAACGGCATCGGCGCCGAAATCGAAAGCGGCAAAGCCAATTTCGAAAGCCTGGAAAAATACATGTTGGACAAGGGCGAAGTGACGAAGAACGTTTCCGGACGACAGGAGATGATTGAGAATTTGATTAATCGGTATATGGGTTGATGAAAGGGCGGGCGGCTTCGCGATTGGCGAAGCCGCATACAATTCTTCCGGAGTGTCTGCGATGGCTTACAAACGTGGAGTTACAAAGGTTTACACTGCCGCCAAATCTGCGAACGAATTGGCAATGCTGAAGGGCATTGCTGCGGATTTGTGTAATCCACTTCCAAAGCTCGTGTACGCTGATTGGCTGGAGGAGCAAGACGATCCGCGCACAGATTTCATCCGCGAGTTTGTCCAGAACGCAAGCTCGCCAGACGAAGATTTGCCGTCGTCTGATGAATATCCTTTAGCTTGGCGGCACGTAATTGGTGCTTGGGCATTGGAACTAATTCGCGATCAGGATGCAAAGGAAATTGAAAACGACTTGCTACGGCTTGCGCAGCCGATGTTGAATATCGATGTCGTGCCGATAGCCGATGATCAAATCCCTATTGGCGAAACGAAGTTCGGAGGTTTTCCAGACTTACCGCACGGAATGGCTTGGCCGATGGAGGAAGACCAGCCGCACGTATTCTGTGGCCAGGTTCGGCTGAGCGATCTACGAGGGACGCTTGCAGCCGCTTGGCTGCCCGAAAAAGGGAATCTTTCGTTCTTTACTTCAATGGGTTCAAAGGCGCTCGTGTATCACTTCGCTGCAGGAGAGGCTTTTCGTCGCGTGCCACCGCCTGTGACCGACGCATGGTACAAAGAATACTTGCCGATGCCGAGCGCCACGATGCGTGTGCACGAAACGCTTGACCTCCCAACACAAAGAAGCCTGATAGGCGATTTGTACGACCGGATCGGTTATAACTCGCTTTCCGAGATTGCCTACGAATTGCGGCAGGACCGAGATGGCGAGCGATACCCCCATTTCATACTTGGATATCGGGGAGGTGCGTTCAATGGCGTCGAGCAAGATCCCAAGATGCGACACTTAATGCATTTTGGAAATGTCGGAAGTCTCAACCTTAGGTGGCCAGGCGACATGGGCGGAATTTATTTCTCACTTCCGGTGGACGACCTTGTGGCCGGTCGATTCGACAGAGTCGAAGGCGATTTCGGATGATCAATGGCATGTGGCTTGAGATCTTGAGATGCAGACTCGCGTTGTCTTTCATCGCTCCGCTGAATCTTCTCTAACAGAATGGCGTCGCAGGCTCAGCCAACCGCCTGGCGGCGATCCGGCACTTGCACGATTTATGCGAGCCGAATTGATTCAGAAACTACGGCAGACGGCGGGACATCCCGAGGGGGCCGAATATAAGACCAGCCTATCCCCTCCCCGCTGGATCTGGCAATTCGCTCAAGGTGCGTGGATTCACTAAGGTATTAGAGAAAGCGAAGGATTTCTTGGATTCGGCCGAAGTAGGGAAGTCATTATTTTTGAGATGACGTCGGACTGCACTTTCCGAGAAAATCTTAGCCTGGGCGGTTCCGTGAACAGCGAGGGGTAGAAAAAAAGTGGCTCTCCTGCCACGATAGCGGTGCTTGTAAAAACGCATCGAACAGGAGAGCCAAGGATGGCCGCATGGAACTTGCCTTGCGAGGTTGTGTCGTGGATCGCGCAGATGGCGTTCGTGCTGGATCGCCGCATCGCGGGGCGATTGTTGGCGCTGATGGTCGGCGCCTTGTTCGGCCAAGGCCGGCAAACGGTCGCCAGTTGGCTGCGTGGCGGCGAACTGGGCAAGGACTTCCGACTCTATTACTACTTCCTAGGGAGCCTTGGACGCAATGTCAAATCGGTAGCCGGCGTGCTGTTCCGGATTGCCGTGAAGGTCGTGGCGCCGGGGGATCGTCTGCTGTTGGCGATTGATGACACGCCGACGAAGCGTTATGGCCCCAAGGTGGAAGGGGCGGGGATCCATCACAATCCGACGCCCGGGCCTGCCGATCAGAAGTACGTATACGGCCATGTGTGGGTGACGCTGTCGTGGGTTGTGCGTCACGGTTGCTGGGGCACGATCGGGCTGCCCTTGTTGGCCATGTTGTACGTGCGGCAGAAGAACCTCAAAGGCATCGCGCCGTGGTACAAGGTCAAGTTTCAGACCAAGCTCCAGCAAGCGGGGAGTTTGGTCGAGTGGGCCGTGCAAGCGCTGTATGGCATGGGAAAAACGCTGTGGATCGTCGCCGACGGCGCGTACGCCAAGCGTCCCTTTTTGCAGCGTGCGATGGCGTTGGGCACGGTCGTCGTCAGCCGGCTGCGCAAAGATGCGGCCCTCTGCAGCGTGCCGGAGCAGGTCGAGCCGGGGCAGCGTCGACGCGGCCGACCGCGCAAGTACGGTCCGGACAAGATCAGCCTGGCGAAACGGGCGGGGCATCGTCAGGGCTGGCAGCATGGCGACTTCGTGTTGTACGGCAAGAAGGTTTCGAAGAAGTACAAGACGTTTCTGGCGACCTACAAGCCGGTGGGTGGCGTGATTCGCGTGGTGTTAGTCAAAGAGGCCGACAGTTGGTTCGCCTACTTTTGCACGAAGGCCGACGCGGCAGTTCAGGAAATCTTGGAAGCGGTGGCCGACCGGGCAGCGATCGAGCAGAATTTTCACGACGTCAAGGAAGTCCACGGGGCTGGCAAGCAACAGGTGCGGAACTATTGGGCGAACATCGCGGCCTATCACATCACGTTGTGGTGGCACACGCTGATCGAGCTATGGGCCTGGGCGAAGCCGCAGCGTGAACTGAGCGACCGCCGAGCCAGTCCGTGGGACGACGCGGAGCGCCGCCCTTCGCACGCGGATCGTCGTAAAGCCTTGCGCCGCCACTGCCTGGACGATGAATTTCAGCGCGTGGAGGCCAAAACCGGCAGCTCACGAAAAATCCGCCGCCTATGGCAACGCCTACGGGAACAGGTCGCCTAAACTATGATTTTCTCGGAAAGTGCAGGTCGGAGAATCAGACGTAAAAACATTGTTGATTTCCTCTTCGGACAATATGTCATCGAAATCAACGTCCAGAAGAGGCTTCATGATCGCATTCCGAGTTTGCGGGGTCATTTCCGCGAAGAGCCGATCAACCGCCGCGGCCGGTTGAACAGGAGATACGAGATTGCCCAGACTCGCCGTTGCGGTCGACGAGCGGAATGACGCCCACGTTCGGATTGCGGCGGTAGATTTCGCGCAGCAGGTCAAATAGCAACTACTCGTGCTCCTCAAGTCGCAAGTCTGGGAAGGAACCGTTGCGATGGGCCACTGCGTCGGCTTGGTTGAGAGCGTGCGCTTCGGTTAAGGTTTCCATGTTTATCTCTTCGGACTTGTAATAGCGTCTTTTTCGCCTTGCTTGATACGCTTGCGAATCTCTGCAACGAACTCTTTCTCTGACATGATCCCTTGTCGATTGTCGATGCCTCTTTGCAGCTCGGCGCACTCTCCATCGGTCAATTCGGGCAGCGGCGTTTTGGTTCGCCGGATTCTACGACTCGCGTAGATAAGTTCGCGAACACTTGCCAGGAATTCCTCATGAAAAACGGCGTTCTTCCGGTCGTCGATGCGTCGTTCCAGCTCGGCTTCTTCTTCTTGTGTCAGTTCGGGAAACGGTGTTGTAGTGCGCGGCAGCACCGAGATGACATAACCAACGACTGGACCACTATCTTCCGTCACTTTGAGTGGTTTATCGAGGCTGTCATCGGCAGCACAAAGTTGCACTGCTTCGCAAAGGAATTGCATACGCTGAGCAGGCGAGGTGCTTCGCAATAACTCAGTCAGCGACGCTACAGCTTCCGTGCTGGTCGTTCGGTTGATTTTTTTGGCCCACCACATGACGTTATCATATCCGTGTTTCAGACCAAACGCCAGCATTACCTTTGCGATAGTCGTCTTGCCTCCCTTGTCGGCTTCGCAGGTGAGGGCAGAGCGTTTGCACACCTACGAAAGTGATGTGAGTCGCAGCCTTTCCCCCCACCCTGCCCTCCCCCGCAAAGCCAAAGCCGGGGGAGGGTGGGAAGGGCGGGCTGAAAACTTGGTTACGCGCTCAGCAACGCGCGTCGTTTTAAGATTTATTTTTATTCCGGATTCCGAATCCCATACTCCGCAGTCTTATCGTCGGCTGTTTTTACCCAACACCTCAAAACTTCCGCGACGCTCCAGGCTTGGGCGATGCACGCGCGCGGCGTAAACGGTTCAACCGCGTCGAAGACTTCGCTGATGGAGCCGATGCAGGCTTCGCCCAAATGCGGCACGAAGCCTTCGAGCCAGCGGCGGCCTTTGACAATTTCGTTCGGGTGCAGTTTGCACCAGGCATCGACGAACGGGCCGATAAGCCAGGCCCAAACCGTTCCCTGATGGTAGGCGGCATCGCGCGAGCGCAAGTCGCCGAAGTAATGCGTCTTGTAATCGGGATGGCCCGGCGCGAGCGAACGTAGGCCGACCGGTGTGACGAGCTGCTTTTCGACGACATCCATGATTGCCGGCCATCGCGATTCGTCGAGAACCGGGTGTCGCAGTGAAATGGCAAAGACTTGATTCGGCCGACAGGCGGGATCGTCGCCGCCTTCGCCATCGATGACGTCGAAGAGATAGTTTCGCTCTGCATTCCAGAAGCGGCGATTGAAACTGGCATAGACGCGCTCGGCATTTTCCTTGAGCGGCCTTGCTTCCTCTTCGCCCTTCAACTCGCCGACCCACTGTTGCACTAACCGCAGCGCGTTATACCAGAGGGCGTTGATTTCCACGGCCTTGCCGCGACGGGGCGTCACGACCCAATCGCCGACTTTGGCGTCCATCCACGTGAGTTGATAACCTTCTTGCCCCTGCTTCAAAAGGCCATCCCGAGGATCGACGCCGATGCCGAACCGCGTGCCGCGAAGGTGATGTTCGACGATATCCAGGAGTACAGGCAGCAGATGCGTCAGCGTTGCATGATCGCCGGAGTAATCGAGATAACGGTCGAGCGCATGGAAAAACCAGAGCGAAGCGTCTGCTGTGTGATAGACGCCTTCGGTTTCGCCATCGGGGAAGAAGTTGGGAATGAGTCCATCGCGCACGTAGCGTGCGAAAGTGCGCAAGATAAAGCCCGCTTCGTGCAACCGGCCTGTCGTCAACGCCAGCCCTTCCAGGCTGATCATGGTGTCACGGCCCCAATCGGTGAACCAGTGGTAGCCGGCGATCACACTGCGCAGTTCGTCGCCGGCAGCCTTCGCACGAGCCGCATCTTCGAAACGGCCGGACGGCGCAATTAAGAATTGATCGGCAGCCAGAACAAGTTCAGCCCCTACTTCGCTAGAGGCAGCACTGCCGGCTATTTCCAGTAGCCGGTCGCGTCGTACATGCTCGGCCTGCTGCGCCTGTTCGGGCGGCAAAGCCTGGATGATCTCCCACGGTTCCGTGGAAGCAATCAGCGTGGCCGAGCTGCCACGCGAAAGATCGACGCGGAAATAACCCGGCGTCCAGAGTTCGCCGGCCGAGTCGTAGCCGCGCGATTCTTCGATCCGATAGAGAATCTCGCGCATACGCTTGCCTTCAATGGTGAAGGCACGATTTTGACCATGCAGCAGCAAGCGCAAGTGAGGCAGGTTCGGCCCGGCCGAGAGTTCGCAGAGGTCGTTGACGGCCGTGAGCGTATAAGCGTCCGCCAACTGCGTACTGACGGCGGCGTCATGTGAACGAAAATGGACGGAGGGCCGAAGTTTTAAGCGAACCGTGCCATCGCCGGAAATCAGCCGATAGTTGATATGCGCGGTATTGAGACGATGCGCAAGCAACACACGTTTTTCAAAAACGATGTTGCCCATTTGATAACGCCAGACGGGAAGCCCTGCTTCGAGCCGGAAATCGACGAGGCAGCGGACATCCTGCAACTCCAGGTGGCCTCCGACCCATTCCTGACCGCCGAATCGGATGATCTTGCCATCGGGAAGGCGTACTTGTTCGGAAAGGTGATTCAACATCATCATACGGCCGAAGGGCGCTGGCAGTGCCGCGATGAGCAGGCCATGATAACGTCGTGTCGGAATGCCCGCCACCGTGCCCGAAGCATAGCCGCCGAGCCCGTTGGTCACCAGCCACTCGCGCGTAAGCAACGGCTCGGCGCCGTCCACCTCGTCTTTGACCGGCGTCATCCGTCGCACAAGACGAGACGGGGAAGAATCGTCGTACACCATAGATCATCTCTCATTGGGCAAGTAATCTCCGCCGATTCTCTTACGCTTTTGGTGATGCCAGCAGCAGAGCGAACGGCACGTCGGTCAGTAATTGGCCGACGGCAATGGACGGGCCCGCCTCAGTTTCAGCGACCGAGATTTCCACGCCGGAAAAGATGTCGCGCCAACGCAAACTCGGATCGGCTTGAGCGAGTGAAATCGATGTGTCACCCCAA
Source organism: uncultured Planctomycetota bacterium (assembly GCA_963718635.1). Lineage (GTDB taxonomy): Bacteria > Planctomycetota > Planctomycetia > Gemmatales > Gemmataceae > JAIOQJ01. Next base: position 3,978,042 of record OY970367.1, read on the forward strand.
GCACTTGCAGACGGAAGCGCAAAGGGTTCTTTAGCTAACTGCGTGAACAATCGCGGCACAACGACTAAGGCGATCTCTTCTGCCTGACGCCGAGCGAATGCAAAAACATTGTCGCGCCGGGCGCCTGTTACTTCCAGCGGCAGATATTCTCCCGAGGAAAATAATCGCGGATGCTCCCGTCGGCAACGCAGCGATTGCATGGTGACGTAGAGTTTTATGCGGCCATCGGACATTGTTTTAAGCAATTCGTGTAGAAGTGCGGCGGATGGCTTCTGCGTATCCAGCGCTTTGAGCATAGCTTGCCGTTTGGCGTAATCAACTGGCCGACGGTTATCCGGATCGACAAGGCTAAAATCCCACAGCTCAGTGCCTTGATAAGTGTCGGGAACCCCTGGCAGCGCGTATTTCAAGACGGTCTGCGACAGCGAATTGAGCATTCCAAAATAACTGATCTTCTTTTGGAATTTGCTGAAATCTTCGATAAAAGCAGAGTTCTGGGCACGATCGAGAATATGCTCCAAAAACTGGCCGATGGCCGCATCGTAACTCTCGTTCGGATTGATCCAACTTGTATGGACCTTTGCTTCGTGCAACGCCTTGGCGACGTAGGCCTGAATTCGGCCGACAAAGACCTCCCAATCTTTTGGCGAAGATTCTTCGAGTGGCCAGGCGCCGAGCAACGTCTGGTAAATGAAGTATTCTTCGTTAGCATCCGGCGCGAGGTCATCTTCTTCCGTTGCGCGGAACTGTTCATTCAGCTTCTGCCAGCGACCGACGCACTCGCTCCATTCTTGCGGCAGTTCGGACAGAACATTGAGCCGGGCGCGGACATCTTCGCTCCGTTTGGTGTCGTGGGTGGAAAGAGGCGAGAGAGCAAAGGGCGCCTTCGCCTGGCGATTCTGGCACCAGCGGTGCAATGACTCAACGCTCGTGCCAAAGTGCTGGGGATCGCCGCCCACTTCGTTCAGCGACAATAGCCGGTTGTAGACGTAGAACGTCGTATCCTCGACGCCCTTCGCTGTCACTGGCGAAGTGACCTGCTGAAACTTCCCGGCAAAGCGGCGCTGCTCGGCGCGGTCCTGTTCGTTCGACGTTTCGGGATATTTCAAAAGCAGCATGTCTCGAATGAAACGAAATAGCGACCGGCTTACCGTGGGATTGCGCCTGATCGACTTACGGACCGCAAGTTCGACATATTTCTTATCGGTGTCGTGTACGCCTTCTTCGGAAATATACGATCGATAAACGGGAAAGCTCGCAATGATATGCCGTAGCGCGAAGCGCAAGCTATTCTGCGTGAAATCTCTCGAATAGCGATTTTTCTGCGCGATTCGGTCGAGCTGTCGGCCGAGCATGTGGAGTTCGCTCGACAACGCGTTCTGCAGCACCAGATACTTCTTGGCATAGGCCATCTCGGAAAACGATGTGTCATCATTGACAAAGCTATAATAGAACCGCGTGAGCGGCTGTTCGCCGGCCGCGTCGATAAACAGGCAATTGAGGGCGGTGAGAAAATCGTAGCCGCTCGTCCCATGAGCTTGCCAGTCACTGGGAAACTCTTCACTGCCGACTAAAATTTTCTCGACCACAACGAATAAAGGGTCGCTTCTTTGGGACTCTAATTCAATCTGTTCGATCATCTGCGGTTCCAGATCTTTCCATTCCATCCCTCGATACTGCGGATCCTCGTCGAAAACGGCGTGCGCCTGGTAAAGCAGATAATAATCTTGCAGGCGCTTCAAGTATTGCTTGGGATCGTAGAGTCCATCGGGATGATCGATGCGCAGGCCATCGATTTTCCCTTGAGCGCAATAACGGAGCACCAGATCGTGAGAGGCCGTGAAGACATCGAGCTTTTCCATGCTCAGCGCGGCCAGCTCGTTGACGTCGAAGAAACGGCGATAATTGATCTCGTCGGCGGCCACGCGCCAGTTGGATAGCCGATAAGCTTGCTGATCCAGCAACTCTTCCAACAGGTCAAAGCTATGCGGATCGCCTTCTTTACCGTTGAACAGCGCGACAGTTTTTTCGATTAGAGCGCGTACTTCCTCGCTCTCGCGAGTGAGCGTCGTCAGCCGTCGTTTGATCACCTCTTTTTCACGTTGCGATTCTTCAATTTTCTGAGCGTCCGTCTCATGGCGATCGGGAAGGTGAGTGACGGCCGTCAGGATGCTTTTATATTCCTGAAGGGCAGGCGAATCGGCGCCGAGTATTCTTTCCAGTTCGACGACATCATGGCCGAGGATGAGCGCATAGCTCGACGGCGCCACCGGGAAGCGGTTATCGAAGTAGTTGATGCTGAACGAGCCGGCGCCGTAGGCCAACTGGATCTGCTTCGCCTCAAGCACTTTGCCGTACGGTTCGCCCAGGGTCGGCAGCAAGACGTAATCGTGCAGTTCCGGGCGGGGAGAATCTTCCCATGCGATGTCGAAATGCCCGGCATAGGGCGACGAACGACCGTTCTCCAGCACGTCGTTCCACCAGAGATTGGCATTGCCGACGATCCCCATATGATTCGGGACCATGTCGAGGATCTGCCCCATGTCATGCGCGTGCAACTCGGCAACGAGCGCTTCATAGTCCTCTGCCGTGCCGATCTCCGGGTTCAGCGTTCGGTGATCGATGATGTCGTAGCCATGCAAGCTTCCCGGTCGGGCCCTGAGATAGGGCGATGCATAGCAATGGGTAATCCCTAAATCGTGCAGATAAGCAACGATGGCTTGGGCGTCTTTAAAAGTGAAACCGGCATGAAACTGCAAACGATAAGTGGATTCCGGCAGCCGCTGCATTTGCTTCGTGCGGTCACGCGCTCTGCTCATCAATTCATCCGCGATACTCATCGAGGTTTTCCGTTGCGTGTGGGGAATGTTTTTTGACTCATCGAACTTGTGTCAAACGCTTGGCGTGCCGACACGCTCTTGATCGCCGAATATCGAAGGAATCAACAGTACAGTCGAATGGCCGGTAAGCCGCCAGTTTTCGCCACTATCGAGTTCGGGAGTGCCGAGCCCTCCATAATTTGGATTTTCACTCGACCATAGGACTTTCCACTTCTTCCCTTCCACTGGGGCAAGCAGAGGCTCCGGCGATGGATCGAGGTGGAAATCTCGGCCGAGATTGACGATCAACAGCCGATCACCTTCCGTTTCATTGAAATAACGCAGTACGAAGGCGTGATCGCTCAGCACGGCGCCATCGAACTGGCCTCGCTTCGCGGCCCGCAGCACGGGGTCCTTGCGGCGAAGATGAATGAGATCACGATGCAGGGCATACGACTCCGCGTTCTTCTCGCGTTCCGAAAGATCGAGCTTGCACCGCTCGAATGTGGAAGGTTTTTCCGGATCGATTAATCGTTCGCGAATCTCCGGGAGGGCGATGCTGGGAAACTGAGCCAGGAATTCTGCCCGGCCTTTGCGACCAGAGCGGCGCCAGTTCGGCATTGTGATCGGCAAAGTAAAGGAACGGTGTCGAAGCCGCGAACTCATCTCCCTGAAAGAGCATCGGCGTACCCGGCATCAAGATCGTTAATGCCGTCAGCGCTCGATACTGGCCCGGCGACGATAATTGGTGGCAACGCCGGCCCGAGGCCGAGTTCGCCACTTGATCGTGATTCTGCAAAAAGTTGACGAAGGCGGCCGGGTTGAGATCGAGCGCCGGCTTTCCGCGGCGAGCTTTTTGCCACTTATACCATTGTCCTTGAAACAGGTAGCCCCATTTGGCGCAAGATAAAAACTCTTGGGGCGTGCCGTGATAGTCGGTGTAGTAGGCTTCGTTATGGCCGCTCAGCACGGTCATGGCCGAATGGTGGTAGTCGTCATTCCAGAGCATGTCGAGGCCGTTGCCGCCTTTCTCGACAGGGCGAACGAGGTCGGCATGTTGAACTTCATTTTCTGCAACGAGAATCGTTGATTTGCCTTTAGCCGCTGTTCGGACGCGTTTGCCGATCGCCGTCAACACATGCTCGTCCGACGCATCAAAAATCTGCTGAGTGGCGTCGAGGCGCAGACCGTCGAGGTGATACTCATCGATCCAGTAGCCGGCGTTCTCGATGAAGAACTCGCGCGATCCGGCCGCGTCGTCGCCATCGAAGTTGAGCGCTTCGCCCCATTCATTCTTGTAACGCTCCGAGAAATAACCCTTGGAGAATTCCTTTAGATAATTGCCATCCGGGCCGATGTGGTTGTAGACGACATCAAGAATCACACCCATGCCGAGCGAGTGAGCCCGATCGACGAACTGGCGGAACTCATCAGGCGAGCCGTAGAGACGAGTGGGGGCATAGAGATCGACGCCGTCGTAACCCCAGCCGAACTTTCCGGGAAAGTCGGCCACCGGCATGACTTCCAAAACTGTCAAACCCAGATCGGCCAAGGCCGGCAGCTCGCGAATGGCAGCCGCCCACGTTCCTTCCTTGGTGAAGGTGCCCACGTGCATCTCATAAACGATCTGTCCTTCAAGCGAAGTGCCTTTCCAGCTTTGATCGGTCCAACGAAAACGGGAAGGATCGACCACTTCTGAGGGACCATGCGGGCCCTCGGGCTGGAAACGAGACGCCGGATCGGGAAAGTGTGAGCTACGGCTATCAAGCTGAAAACGATAAAGCGCTCCTGCTTTCAACCCATTCGCCAGCCCGCTGAAATAACCGTTCCCTTCTGACTTCAGGGGGAAAGTTTCTCCTTTTTCAACTACGACGCTTACCTTCGTTCGAGCGGGACTCCAAACTCGGAAGTGAACTCCATCCGCTTGTAATTCTGCTCCAATAGGCAAGCGTCGGGCGGGCTTTTCGTTCGCCACTTTCTTCTCCATCTCGTTGAAAGAATGGGCTCCAGAAATCACACATAACTCAAGCGAAATTTCAGCGTAGCGGAGAGTCGAGCTGTGAGGCCGATGTGTTAAATCTCACATCGACCTCCCAGCCCGCCGCTCGCCTCAAAGTCTCTGACCATCAGCTTGCGGTGGGCGTTAAAGACATCTGGGGCGCTTTGACCTTCTCGATCTCTTTACGCAACGTCTCCACCTGAACCGTCGTGACGGGGTGACCAGTCTCTTCAATCAGTACCGTTCGCAAAACAACAAGCGATCGGCCCTGCAGACCGTACTGCTGACCCCCGATAAGAGGTTTGATCGTCGTGTTTCCGTCAACTGCTGAGTCGAGCAGGCATTCCCAATGGTGCTCCACCTTAGTAGCTGGCAGTGCAAAAGGTATGGCTTCATGGTGAGCGTTCAACAGCATGAGCAACGTTTCGCCCTTGATCGGCTCGCCCTTCTCGTCGACGTCGCCGATGACGTCGCCAGCGAGTCGAACGCCCAGGCACTTGGTAAAGCCGGCATCCCAGTCGCTGTCCGACATTTCCTGACCGCTCGGCATGAACCAGGAGATGTCCTTAATGTCCGATCCACGGATGCGGCGGCCCTGAAAAAAGCGCCGGCGTTGAAAGACCGGCTGTTCGCGCCAAATTTGCGTCACGGCCTTAACGAAATCGAGGAACGATTTCCTGGCCGGGTCAAGATCCCAGTTCAGCCATGTCAGTTCGTTATCCTGGCAATAGGCGTTGTTATTGCCGTTTTGGGTATGACTAAGCTCATCGCCGCCACAGAGCATCGGCACGCCTTGCGAAAGCAACAGGGTGGCAATCAAGTTCCGCTTCTGACGTTCGCGCAAGGACTTGATGCCAGGGTCGTCGGTCGGGCCTTCCGCGCCACAGTTCCAGCTGTTGTTGTCGTTGGCGCCGTCGTTGTTGTTCTCGCCGTTAGCTTCGTTGTGCTTGCTGTTATAGCTCACCAGATCTTGCAGCAAGAACCCATCATGGCAGGTAATGAAATTGATGCTCGCGTAAGGGAGCCGCCCGCTCCAGGCGTAGAGATCGCTCGAACCGGAAAGACGGGTGGCGAATTCGGACGCTGTGCCGCCATCGCCCTTCCAAAAACGGCGGACGCAATCGCGGTACTTGCCGTTCCACTCGGTCCACAGCACCGGAAAGTTGCCGACCTGGTAGCCACCTTCGCCAACGTCCCAAGGCTCGGCGATCAACTTCACTTGCGATAGGATCGGATCCTGGTGAATGATGTCGAAGAACGCGCCAAGCTTGTTCACTGCGAAGAGTTCGCGGGCCAGCGTACTCGCCAGATCAAAGCGGAAACCATCAACGCGCATCTCGGTGACCCAATAGCGCAGGCTATCCATGATCAGTTGCAACACGCGCGGGTGCTGCATGTTCAACGTGTTGCCGCAGCCGGTGAAATCCATGTAGTAACGCGGGTCTTCCGGCGACAGTCGATAATACGCGGCATTGTCGGCGCCGCGCATACTCAGCGTCGGCCCGAGCGGGCTTCCTTCGCCCGTATGGTTGTACACGACGTCGAGAATGACTTCGATGCCCGCAGCGTGCAGCGAGCGGACCATCATCTTGAATTCTTGTACGGATTTGCGCGGGGAATGCGTCGAAGCGAAAAGTAGTTCCGGAGCGAAATAAGCCAGCGTGTTGTAGCCCCAGTAATTGTGGAGGCCGCGCTCGATCAAATGGCGGTCGTCGACGAAGTGATGCACGGGCATTAGTTCGACCGCCGTGACGCCCAGGCTAAGAAGATGTTGAATGGCCGCTTCCGAGCCGACGCCGGCATAACTGCCGCGCTGCTTTTCCGGCACGCCGGGATGAAGCATCGTGAAACCCTTCACGTGCAGTTCATAAATCAGCGTTTTATGCCAAGGGGTTCGCGGCGGCCGATCATCGCCCCAAGTAAAGGCCGAGTCGACGACGGCAGCGAGCGGGGCAAACGGAGCGCTATCACGCGTGTCGTACGAAAGGTCGGCATCGGGATGGCCGATGGTATAGGCGAAGAGCGCATCGTCCCAGCGGATATCGCGGCCGATTGCTTTGGCATAGGGATCGAGAATCACTTTATGCGGGTTAAAGCGATGGCCATTCTTCGGCTCATAGGGTCCGTGGACGCGATAGCCGTAAAGCTGGCCTGGCTCGACATCGGGCAGATAAGCATGCCAAACCTGATCGGTATGTTCTGGTAGCGTGATGCGGTGCGTGTCTTGCGTTGAATCAGGGGAATCGAACAAGCAGAGATCGACTTGATGCGAATGTTCGGAAAAAATGGCGAAATTGACGCCCGCGCCGTCCCACGTGGCGCCGAGCGGATAAGGGCGACCGGGCCAAACTCTCATGGAAACTCTCTTTTTTGTTGGCTGACGAATGAATTTTCAGTTTTGCATAGCCCGACCTCCTGTCTGGCAAGCCCATGTGCAAATTGTAAGCCAGTCGGCTGACCGCAACCCAGGTTGAGTCGGTTTTCAACTGCTCTCGTTCAAGCCCCGAATGCGGCAGAACTTGTAATCAAAGCCTCAATTTTCAGCCAATTTCAACACGGGATTCAGTCGCGCAACTGGTTCCGGATTAAGGAATAGCAGCGGCTGCGGCTTCAAGGGCTTTCAACCTTTTTATGGCTTCTTGCACATCTTTCGCAGAGATAGCAACGCACCAGTATCTCGCCACGCGGGAATGAATATAAAGGGGTCGATACTCCTTCCAGATGGTTGCAAACAGCCTTTTGAGTATACCATTGCGTTGATGGTGATTGCCGGTGCTATGACCTTTGCGAACTAAAATGGACTCGACGACATGGACGGCTTTGTAAAATGCAACCGTAACAATCCAATCCGGATACGCAGTGGGGTCGATGCTATTCAGGAATTTTTGATTATGCGCGGCTTGGTTGGTATGAGCTATCTGCGTCGCCAATAAACAACCATCGCTTTCTCCAGTATGATTTGCCCTTCTTTAGCAGACTCCGGGACCTGCATCACCTCAGCGCAAAGCCAAGGATATTGCCTTACCAGATCGAGATCGAGTTCCGTAATCGGATCGTCGAAGTCGAATCGATAAGATTCTCCTTTTGTAAAGATCAGGATATTCATGAAGCCATCGCCAGGCGCCACGTAAGCGTCCGCTACGGTCTCGGAATGTTGGATGCACCATTCGCGCAAGTAAATTAAAACACCGGAAAAAGAATCGCGTATTTCTTTTTCGTTTTGCGCTTGTTCGCAGGCTCTTGTCGCTTCTTTGGCCGTCATCATGAAGCGATTTTCATCGGCCGGTTCGACGGTGATTTGTTTCACGGATTTGAAACTGAGATGAATCTGACCGTTTACTGCTCGATCTGCGATCATGGTTGAGGCTCCTGAACACAGAATCCGAGTCTTTTCTCCTTGCAGCTATAGTGTTCACGATAAAGATTTGCGCGGCTAGTCAAGACAAGTGCAGTTGGCGCACGCGTATCGCATCGAGCACTGCACTCCAAATATTCACGTCGATTTTCACGCGTCACTCCGAGCGGCTCAATGCACATTGCGCAGAGCGATCTTTTGCCTGCTGCGAACAAATGGTTCCAAACATTCTTGGTATACGAATTGCCGTACCACGGGCTCGGCCTTCCACCAGATAAGTGAGGTTTCATGCGTTATCACGTTCTGGCCACTGATTACGACGGCACGCTGGCCCACGATGGCAAAGTCGATGCGCCGACGCTGGAGGCCCTTGAGAAATTGTTAGCGTCCGGACGTCGGCTCGTTATGGTGACTGGTCGCGAGCTCCCCGACCTCTTCAAGACCTTTCCGCGCACCGACCTCTTCGAGCTGATCGTCGCCGAGAACGGGGGCGTGCTTTATCGCCCTTCGACTCGCGAAGAAAAGCCGTTGGCAGATGCCCCGCCGGCTAAGTTCGTCGAAACGTTGAAAGCCCGAGGCGTTGCTTCGATTTCCGTAGGCCGAGTTATCGTCGCAACCTGGGAGCCTTACGAAAAAATCGTGCTCGATACGATCCGTGACCTCGGCTTGGAGCTGCAAGTTATTTTCAATAAAGGCGCGGTGATGATCTTGCCGGCAGGCGTGAATAAAGCGACAGGACTGACCGCTGCACTCAAGGAAATGCACTTGTCCGCCCACAACGTTGTCGGCATCGGCGATGCCGAGAACGACCACGCGTTCATGCATCTATGCGAATGCTCGGTTGCAGTTTCAAACGCACTTATCTCCGTGAAGGATACGTCCGATTGGGTGACATCGGCCGACCATGGTACGGGCGTGACCGAGCTAATTGGCAAGCTGCTTGAAGACGATTTCGCCGAGGTGGATTGCCGTCTGCAACGACATCATCTGCCGATCGGCACGACCGATGGGGGCGAGCAAGCGCTGCCAGTTTACGGATCGTGCATTCTAGTCGCCGGCCCTTCGGCCAGCGGAAAGTCTACCGTCGCAACGCTCCTTCTGGAAGCGCTAGAGAAACGTAGATATCAATACTGCGTAATCGACCCCGAAGGTGATTACGAAAACTGCGAAAGCGCTGTCGTGCTCGGAGGGCCAAAAGGCGCGCCGGCCAGCGAAGAGGTGTTGAGCCTTCTGCAGAACCCGGATCAAAACGCGGTCGTTTCATTGACCGGCATGCCCATTGCCGAAAGGCCCGGCTTCTTCCTGAAACTGCTGCCGCAGTTGCTGGAAATGCGGGCCCACACCGGCAGACCGCATTGGCTAATCCTTGATGAGGCGCATCACCTAATGCCGGCCGAGTGGCAGCCTCCCGCGGGCTTGCTGCCCGACTTCTGGCATAATGTCTTGCTGATCACCGTCCACCCGGAATTACTGGCCAAACCGCTGCTGGAACGCGTCGGCGGTGTCATTGCCGTTGGCGCACAGGCCGATCAAACATTGAAAAGTTTCGCAACGCTTTCAATGATTAGATTTCCTGAATTTCATCACCCCGAGCTGCCCAGAGGCGACGTTCTTTATTGGCAATGCGAAGGGAACAAGCCGCCGGTCGTGGTCCACATGTATCGCAGTCAGACGGAACATCAGCGCCATCGCCGGAAATACGCCGAGGGTGAGCTGCCGCCTGATCGAAGTTTTTATTTCCAAGGACAGGAAGGAAAGATGAACATCCGCGTGCAGAATCTGATGATGTTTCTGCAGGTTGGTTTGGGTATCGACGACGAAACGTGGAGTTTCCACCTGGAACGCGGTGATTACGCGGAGTGGTTCCGAGAAAAAATCAAAGATGAAAAACTGGCGGTCGAGGCTGAGCGCATCGCTGGGCTGTCGAACCTAAAGGCGAACGATACACGCCAGCTAATCCGCCAGGCAATAGAAAACGATTACACGCTCTCGGGCTCGAAAGTGATGCCGGTCAAAGGCGCCGGTTGATAACAAGAACCGATAACGAGCGAAAAAGGGAGGTCGTTTTCACGACCTCCCTTTGTCAATATTTCGTTTAATTGTGCGAAGAGGCGTTAGTACCGGCCTCCGCCGCCGCTTCGTCCGCCTCCGCCTGCACCGCCGCCGCCACCATAACCTCCACCGCCGCCGCCACTGCGACCACCGCCCCCGCCGCCGTAACCGCCGCCGCCACTGCGACCGCCGCCACCGCCTCCTGATCGACCTCCGCCACCGCCGCCGCTCTCTTTCGGCCGAGCTTCATTGACGGTGAGCGTACGGCCTTCGACTTCTTTGCCGTTCAGAGCCGAAATGGCAGCCTCAGCTTCTGCCGAACTGCTCATCTCAACAAAGCCGAAGCCCTTCGAGCGACCGGTGTCTCGATCCATAATAATTTGCGCGGACTGCACTGAGCCGTAAGCCTGAAAGATTTGTTCCAGGTCGGTCTGAGTCACCCCGTAGCCAAGGTTGCCGACGTACAATTTGCTGCCCATGGAGGGCCTCCTGACGAAGCCTGGCGAAAGGTCGATGCCCACTTTAAGCATCGTACCGTAACGCTGAAATTTGCTGACCGTCGCCGAACGTGCGTCGCTCAGTCAGTGCCGCGTGCGTGTTTAATATATTGACCGGACGCCCGGAGGCGGCGGATAATATAAAAGTCTGTTCGGCAAAGCGCGTGCCGCCTATCCCGGCTTATGCAAAACGGACGATAAAGTGGCTGAAAATCAGCTTCGACGCGTAGAATGAAACAAAGGTCTTGCTAGACGGTAAACTGATTGAGAAAACGAGTTCCCAGCGTTTTGGCGGATTAGTCGCTCGTTTCAATAAACAGTCTTCACGCTTAGAAGCGTAAAGTATTGTAGTTGCATCGTCAGCAGTGCCGTTGTACCATCGGCCAACCGACAATTCTATCGGCCCGGTTCTGTCAATAGAGACGTTTCCTGCAAAAACGAAGAGATGAGAAGGAACTTCAACATGTCCGAACGCGTTTTGACACGGTATGCACTGACCGTCGTAGTGTTCGCCGTTGCCTGGGCTGTCCCAACGACTTGGCTAAAAGCCGAGCCGAAGCCGGAACAACAAGATAAGCTCATAGCGGAATTCGTCTGCGGCTTTCTGAAGAACTATCACCTGAACAAGCCGGAGATCGGCGATGACATATCGCGTAAGCTCTTCAAAAAATTTCTGAAGGATATGGATCCAGCCAAGCTCTATTTCACCAAAGAAGATGTCGATGAATTCCGCAAGCAGGAAACTGAACTGGACGACATGCTGCTCAAAGGCGACTTGAGTTTCGCCTTCAAAGTGTACGGCAAATACGTCGATCGACTTACCGAACGCCAGAAGATGATCGACGAACTCGTGAAGGCGAAATACGACTTCACCGATAAAGAATCGATCGACACCGATTACGATAAAATCGACTACGTAAAAAATGATGCGGAGCTGCGCGATCGCTGGCGCAAGCGCATTAAGTTCGACCTGCTCATGCAGCGCATCGGCGATAAGCCCGTTGGCGAGGAAGAAGCGAAGGAAAAGGTACTCAGCCGCTATCAAGGTCAACTGAAGCGCTGGAAGCAGCTGGACAATGCGGACTTGCTCGAACTGTATCTGACCGATCTGACTAGCAGCGCCGATCCGCATTCCACCTATATGTCCCCGGCGACGCTCGACGATTTCGAAATCGCCATGCGCCTCAATCTCGATGGCATCGGCGCGATTCTTCGCTCGGAAAACGGCAATACAAGCATCGTCGAAATCGTTGCCGGCGGGGCGGCCGCCGCCGATGGTCGGCTCAAACCGAACGACAAGATCGTCGGCGTTGCCCAGGGCGATGGCGAATTCGTCGATATCTCCGACATGAAATTGCGCGATGCCGTCAAGCTGATTCGTGGCAAGCGCGGCACCAAAGTCCGGTTGAAGGTCGTGCCCGTCGGCAAGATCGAGCCAGTCGTTTACGAACTGATGCGACAAAAGATTGAAATGAAGTCGCAAGAAGCTCGCGGCGAAATCGTCGACCAGGGAAAGAAACCCGATGGCAAACCTTACCGCATCGGCATTATCGACCTACCTTCTTTTTATGCCGATATGTCGCGCGGCAAAGAAGCCAAGAGCGCCACAGTTGACGTGCGCAAGATCTTAGAAGACTTCAATGCGAACAAAGTCGATGGCGTCGTGCTCGATCTGCGGCACAACGGCGGCGGTTCACTCGCGGAGGCCTTGGCTCTGACCGGACTGTTCATCGACGAAGGTCCAGTCGTGCAAGTGCGAGATGCCGACGGCGTCAAAAGCAAAAATGACCCGGAAAAAGGGATCGTCTACAACGGGCCGTTGGTTGTCCTAGTTAGCCGGCTTAGCGCGAGTGCTTCCGAGATTCTCGCTGGCGCCTTGCAAGACTACGGCCGAGCGCTGGTCGTCGGCGATAGTTCCACCCACGGCAAAGGCACCGTGCAAACGATCATCGACCTCGGCAGCCAGGTGCGCGGCAATGTGCAGCCAAAGCTCGGCGCCTTGAAATTGACGATCCAACAATTCTTTCTTCCCAACGGCGACAGCACCCAGATCAACGGCGTTCATTCGGACATCGTGCTTCCATCGCTCACCGAGTTTATGGCGACCGAAGAGAAAGAACTCGATTACGCCCTTCCGTTCGATAAAGTGGAGCCGGCCAAGCACATTGAAATGAATCTGGTCCCAGCGGATTTGAAAAAGTCTCTGCGCGAGCGTTCGAGCAAGCGTGTGACCGCATCGGCCGAATTCGCCAAGCAAAACAAAGACATTGAGCTCTTCAAGATTCGAAAAGCCCGCAAGTCGCTGCCCTTGAACGAAAAGGATTTGCGCGAGCAGTTCAGCAAAGACGAAGTGGAAAAGATCGATCGCAAAGACGATGAAACGGATCCCGATCTGCCCAAAGAAGGCACGCCTTATAAGTTCAAACGGAACTTCACGAACAATGAGATCTTGCAGATCATGCAGGATTTGATTGAGCGAACGAAATAGTTCATTGCTCGCGATACCCTGCAGACGAAAACGAGCGACGGCCATCCATGATGGGCGTCGCTCGTTCTTTTGGTGCGCCTACCAATTCTAGCGAATTAGAATCCGCACCTTTCCCCGGAAAGGGAAAAATAAATTTCTTAAAACAGCGCGCCTAAGCTAGTGCGTCAACTTCTCGCGTAGCGGAAGTCGTCAGACTTCCGGTTCCGCCGGCAAACCCAAGCTCAGCCCCGGAAGTCTGACGACCTCCGCTGCGCCGCGCTTTCTCGCGTAGCGGAAGTCGTCAGACTTCCGGTTCCGCCGGCAAGCCCAAGCTCAGCCCCGGAAGTCTGACGACTTCCGCTGCCGCCCGCAAGACTTGGCTCAGCCTCGGGAGTCTGACGACTTCCAAAGCGTACCACTGCGGAATGCGCAACTGAAAAGAGTTTGCAGGTCAGAGCTGCGACCGTTAGGGAGCCTAGCCCAACACTCCATAACGGTCGCGGCTCTGATTGAAGCGATCGGGAGACCCTTCCGGAAATATTTCCGGAAGGGACTTTCCAATTAAATCGTGGGAAAACGCGCGATGACTTTTCAAACTTCCGTAGCACGAGCGTGTCGCGTGGGCGTTGTTCAAACAAACGACGCTCAATAACCCGTCATTCTGATGGTCAACCTTCAGGAAATATTTCCTGAAGGTCAAACCCGAGAAAATCGTGCGAAAACGAGCAGCGGGTCTGTTAGCCGGACGCGCTAGTTTTGAAGTTGCGCGGCACCAAGCGGCTTGGAGGGTATTGAGAGCCCGAAGCGCAAGCAAGGGAAGGCGTTAGGACAAAATAGGCCTTTCCTTGCTTGCGCTTCGGACTCTCATTGACCCAATAAATTCGTCGCGATTCCGCTAATGCAACTTCAAAACGCGTAAGCGGCGGAGTGGACATTCAAAGTCTAGTCAGTCAATTCCGCATTTGGTTGACGCGGTCGGCTTCTGGAAATATTTCCAGAAGCCCCGAGCGCGAACACTGAGGAACAACAAACTTAGGTCTTGTTAGCCGGACGACGCCAGCGTCGGAGGAAATCGTGAATCATTGATCGCTTGATAGTCTCATCGCGCAGGTTGTGGAAATATTCCACAACCTGGAATGCGAGAAAATCGTGGAAAAACGATCATCGAGTTTGCAGTCAGAGCCGCGACCGTCAGGGGAACGGGGCGCCACCGCTCCCTTACTGTAAGTAAGCGATGGACGGCGCTGCGGCTTTGTCGCTTATGCGTTCGGCTCGGATAGCAACCGAAACTACCGTTGCTTACTTCTCCCTTGCCCGCTTCGAAACTTCCTGCTGGCGTTTGGTTATCTCCTTAATGCGCTCGGATTCCGCTTCCAGGCGGCGAGCGGCCTCGGCTACCTCGAGCTCTGTCTTGATGATTTTTTGTCGTATATCCGATCGTCCCGGCTCGCGACCCGGGCTTGGATCGCAATCGAAAACCTCGACGAAATAGGAAATTCGATCGTTCAACTCGAGCGGACCTTCGGTTCCATCTTCGCGCTTCTTGGTAATCTTGTTCGTGTCAATCTCGAAGAACCCGCCCCCTTGCAGCCGGTCGGCACTGGCCGTGAAGGGAACCTGGTTGTTCAACGTTCGCGACTGATACACAAGGTTTGCGAAGCTGATCGTGTCAAAATTGAATTCACCGGTCTGCTCGGTTGCGGGCACTTCCGTTAAGACGAGGTAGTGCATCGTCGGGAGGTCGTTGATCATATAAACGAGGCGCGCGGGATTGATAAGCCGATTTTCCTCGGCCGCTCGGCGGTAGGGCGTGCAGATGCCGATATCCGAGCGAGCCCGATACTCGACCCGGAACTTGCCGCCGATAGGCACGGGCATCCCTTCGAAGATTTCGTCTTCCAACTTCGGGTTGCCGCGAATGGTTTCGTTTTCGGGAATGAGCTTAACGACCGGTATCTCCGGCTGTTGCACTTCGATTGAGCCGCGCGGATTGTCGGCGCTCGTGAAGCCACTCTGATCGATCACTGACACTTTGTACGACGACCATTTCGACAGGCCGCGTTCCAAAACGAGGCTAAATGGGCTAGATTCGGCCGGGTGGCGTGTTTCGTTTCGGCCGTCGGAGGCCACGATTTCTTCATCAAGAAGTTTCATCGGGTGACTTTCCGCGACGAACTCCTCACCCTTGGCATCGAGCTGACAGAGCATCAGCGTGGCCTCAGCAAGCGGCTTTTGCGAAAAAATCCGAACGTGCGCTTGCGAGCCATCGAAGGCTTTGATGTTCTTGTTGCTTGTCTGCGACTCAGGCCGGCCCGGCACATAGGCAGGCGCCTGAATCCAGACAGCATCAATGGTGATCTGGGGCCTGGCTTCAAAAACGACTTCATCGGATTTCGACGAACGACCGTCTGCCAGCCGTGCTCGATAGGAGAAATTGCGCGAAGAGTGAGGCACCTTTGCTTTGAACGACGCACGATTCGGGGAAAACTCGGTTTGATCGTCCCAGACCAGTTCACATTCGTCACGGTGGTCGTTCTCGGAACTTTGGTAGACGACGGTTCCTTTCATCTCTTTGGTCAGCCTGCCTGCTTGACTGGTTACGTCGTAACGGACGATCACTTCATCGCCCGCCGGCCAAGGATTTTTCTTTGTAGTAGTGACAAGAGTAATGTCGCGAGGTATTGGCAAGTCAGACAGCAACTGCCGTTGTGCCAGCACGGAAAGCGTTGCGGGCCCAAAATAAACGAGCAAGCAGACAACCACTAGCAGAGGCCAGGCAATCAGTCCGAGACTCCATTTCAGGCGTCGGCTGTCTGCCAGCGACTTCATGTCGTGCTTGCCGGCTATCGACTCCGCTTCTTCGGTGACTATGCGGATTAGCTGCGGCGACATACCGGCAGTTTGTGCATCCTGATGATTCAACTGAATAGCCGTTACCAGGCGATGATCGAACTCCGGGATCCGTTCTTCCACGCGACGGGCCAAGCGAACGAGAGACGGCCCTTTCGCCCACGGCAGCACGATCCAGAAAAGGCCCGCCACTGAAAGCGCGACCAACTGAAGGAACATCAAAGGCATACGCACATACATGGGCGTATCGCGAAAGCGATCAATCACCCAGTCAGTGATGACTGCGACGGCAAACAGCGTCAGCGCGAACGCCAGCCAGCGCGTGATGCCCCAGATAACCTGAAAGGCCCGTTCACGCCCGCGCAAGCCCGATAGTTTGGCAAGACTGATAGTCGGTGTCATAGGTTCGCCTGATTCTAATGAGCTAATTAATCGTTTGACGCTCTGTCTCTACCCCTCGTTTGACGCTCTGCGTCGAACGTCTTAATCGACGCTCTGCGTCGTCCGCCTGTTTCCTCACACTCCAACATTCCTCGTTTGACGCTCTGCGTCGAACGTCTTAATCGACGCTCTGCGTCGCGTACCATCTCTCAAAAAAACAGGCAATTCTGCGAACGTCTTAGTCGACGCAGAGCGTCGATTAAGACGTTCGACGCAGAGCGTCAAACGAGGGCTGACACAGTACTCACCACTGTGTAACCACATTAATCAATCCCGGAAGATTGGCGTAATTTCGTGCGCTTGAGTATCTCCAGTCGATAGGCTTGTCAACATAGCCACGCTCGACAGGATTATAGTGACTGTATTCTAATTTCTGACGCAACATCTCGTCATTCTTAAGCTCGATGGGATGGCTTCCTTCTTGCCAAAGCTGATAGTCGCGGTCCAGCTTTTGTATTTTTCGATAAGACCGAAATTGATCGAGAATTCCTTGTTCATTGCGCACTGTCAGCTGGTCGATTATTCTACGTGCTGTATACGACTTGAAATTTGCACAGTCTTTGGCCGGATCAGCCAATTTGGCTATCCAATGTAAGTGGTTTTCCAGTATGACGTATCCGAATAAAATCATGTTGCGCTCTGTCTGAAGGTATCGCCATGACTCGAAGATCGTCTCGGCGGCGAACGGCCGAGTGAACAGTGGCAGCCAGCCAACAATTGTGCACGTCATAAAATGCGGATAATTTCCCTCACCGAACCGCCAGCGATCCCGCGACATCGTTTGCCTCCAAATCCAGACAATCACTGTATGAATCAGGGCAACTCGTTTAACGCTCTGCGTCACCACCCTCGTTTGACGCTCCGCGTCGAACGTCTTGATCGACGCTCTGCGTCGTCTACGTATTTAGACGAGAGACAGCAATGCCGCGAACGTCTTAATCGACGCAGAGCGTCGATTAAGAGACGTTCGACGCAGAGCGTCAAACGAAGGGCGCTACGCGTCAAAACGATAGCTCAACTCAAATTGCTGAACTTCCGAATCAGCCATTCGAGAGTTAGTAGCCCCAGTACGGTTGCGAGCACCCACCAGCGCGTCCAAAGCAATACTTCCTTTCGCGGTGGCGGGTCGAGGTAGACGACTTGGCTTTCAATTGCACCGGGCAAATCTTTCAGATCGTTTTCGCGGTAATAACGGCCGCCGGATTGCTCCGCAAGTAGTTTAAGCGCGGGCTCATTCAAGTTGCCGGGCGCCAGCTCATCGTCGGGCGCTGACGGAGATGCGCACCGGCAGGCCGATGGTCTCACCGCTGTTTTGCGGTTGCGGCAGCTTGAGCATATAGTCGCCGGGCTGGTCTTTGGTGATCGTTGTCACATAGAGACCTGGTTGGCCTTCAACCGGTTGAAAGACGACTTTCTCGGCTTCTACACCTTTGGCCCCGACCTTTTCGATTGTCCCCTCGGCCTTCTCTACATCGAGAGGCCGATCGTCTTTGGTGAAGAGGCGGGCGTAGACTCGCGTCGGCTTGCCCTTTAAAAAATCGGTCTCGGCTGTCAGTTGCGTCTTGTTGCCGAGCAGGCGTGGCAGGCCAAGTTGATAAACGACCTGGCCCCAAAACCGGGCGAAGTATTTATCTTCTTCGTTGAATCGCCAGCGCCACGTTTCATCGCTGCCCACAAACATAACGATTCCCTTGCCATAGAATTGACGGGCGATCAACGGCATGGGTCGCTTGTTGTCTTTAGAGAGAGGCGAAGGATCTTCAACTGTCTCACTGGGGTGATCGAGCAACGATTGGGCGGCCGGCTTCAACTTCGTCACCGGATAATGCCAATACCACGCCGGCAGGTTCCTCCAGATTTCATCGTTCTCGCGCGTGGTGTCGCCGAGCATCATCACCGCCTCGCGACGGCCGAGCTCCGAGAGTTTCGGCACAAACTCGCTCGGCTTTTGATTTTCGTCGATTGCAAATTTGCGGGCTTCGAACTCAACGGGTAGAATTTTCCCAATCGGCCCCGAGAGATAACTGGCCGGGTTGTTTTGCCGGCCCGCAAGCATCACGAGGCCGCCGCCATCGTCGACGAATTCGACGATCCATTTCCGCTGTTCCATCGTGAAATAAGCGGCATCGACATCGCCAATGATGAGCATGTCGTAGGTGAATAATTCCTTACGCGTCTTCGGGAACGTCGGCAGAAACGGCGGGCCGGCTTTGACTGTCTTCTCGTCGCCGTTCGTCAGAACGAAGGAGGGTTCAACACTCTTGATTCGATCGCTTTGCAGAGGCGCAACAGAAACTTGAACTCCCAGCGCGGTGTGTTTTCAACGCACAGAATTCGAATCTTGCTTTCAACGACGCGTACGCCAAGTGTGATCTTATCCATGTCGGCATCGCGACTCCCAGCGAGGCGGATGCTCCCTTCCAAGTCCACTTTGTTTGCAGGGCTCACATCTTCTTTTTTCGGAATGAACGAAAGCGTTTCGACGATTTCGTCTCCTTCCTTGGCGGGTACGGTCTTGGTGGCTACCACTCGACTGCCGAGTTTCACTGCCAACTCGATGTTGCCATCCTTGATTCCGCGACAAGTCCAACGGAAGGTGACAGCCACGCTGCTATCGACGATCAAAGTATCGCGCGGGTTACTCTCGAAGCTGCGCAGTTGCAAGTAACGCGACACGCCGCCGCCGACCCCATAGATGTGCAAAGGCACTTTAAGGCGAACGCATTCCCGGCCGACGTCTTCCCACGGCAGCCCGCGATCGTGATCGTTTTCCAGTCCATCGGTGGCAATAACGATGGCCGTGGGCAGCTCGTTGTCGTCGCGCTGCAAGATCTGGCCGATGGAATAAAGCAGGGCCGTCTTCGATTCGTTCGCTTCGAGCTTCTTGGTCCAATCGACGCCGGCGCCGTGGATTTGCGAGCCAAAGAGGAATTCCTGCAAAGGCGCTGTCTTTCGCAGGCGCTCGCGCAGATCGAGCCGAGGATTGGAGAAGGCGGCCATCACCAATTCCGCACGTGATGGCTTTCGTTCATTCTCGGGTATTCGCGCTTCTTCGTCGGACGACAGCGTCAATTCGTGATCGGGGGCGAAAACATCGTGGGCGATGCCGTTGCGGACAATGTCAGCTTGGTTAGGCCGAGGATCACGCTGATTCATGCTTTGCGAATTATCCACGAGCAACACGACGCCACGAGGCTTAGTTGCGGCATCCTCACTGACGAGCACCGGCTTGCGCAGCAAGAGCACAATCGAAATAATGGTCAAAGGCGCAAGAAGCCCATGATGATACGCTGAGCCGGATGCAATTTCATCGATTCGCGAAAATAGACTGCCGCTACCGCAACGACGCCCAACACCATGAGCGGATAAGCAATCCATGGCGACATGCTGCCGCGGAAAACAACGTTCGGCAGCCAGGATCCATCGAGCATATTCGATCTCTTCGTATTGATTCAAAATATTCTTGTAAGGTGGGTGAAGGCTTTGCGCAACCCACCCGTTTACCGAACTATTACGTGCCTCAAATACTTTTGACAAAGCACAGCCGCGGTGGTCACACTAACCCGAAGCGTAAGCGAGGGAACGGCTCGCTCCCTCGCTTACGCTTCGGGTTAGTGCGACGATCGGATCGCGAAAACCTCACCACGCGCGCCCGCAGAACCACGCAAACAACGTTTCGCCCAAAGCGAAAATGAGCAGAGCCGTTAACGCCCAAATCGTCCATTCATTGCGCGAACGTTCCGTTCCCGAAAACGACGAACCATCGAAACCGGTGACTAAATGCACCGGTTTGAAACCGAGCTGGTCGTCGATTCGATCGTCGTCCAATGGCTCCAAATTTTCGGTTTCACGAGTGTCGGGATTGAAGACCAGGCGATCGGTTTCTTTGCCATCGTCGGACACGATCTGATAGACCCCGGCCATCGAGGTATCAAAAGCCCCCAGGCGAAGCCGACCTTCGACGTCTTTGGGTCTGCCCAAATACGTTCGTTCGCCGTCGGGTCTAATCACCGAGTATGACTTTTGTCCTTCGGGCGGCGCCCAGCGCAGCGGCTGTCCCGCGGTGAGGTTATACGCGGCGCTCGATTGTTCCACCATCTGCGCGATCGAGCCATTGATGAAAGGGACGAACGCATAAGTCTTGAACAAGTCGCTCCAACTCGGATCAACTGAAGTAGTCAGGAACATCACACTGCCGCTGCCGACATTTTTGCTCAGCAACATCGGGCGTCCATTGGTAAAGCGCAACAGCACTCGGCCCAGATCAGCTTTATTCACGGCTGTCTTGGGATCCTCAACCGGTGTGATGGCGGCCGTATAAGCCACGGCCAGGCGAGTCAAAGGATGGTTGCCCTGCTCTTTGAGTTTCGCCAGAAACGAATAAATATCAATAGTGGAGAGATCGGGAGCAAAAAGATCGTCCTTCGGCGCGAGCAGCGGGCCGGTGTCAAGCAAAGGCGCCGGCAGAAGGCTGCCGAAGGTTGCATTGTAATCGGCAGCTACTACTTGGTTGCCGGTCGAAATAAATAGTCCCTTGCCCGAACGGACAAAGGCATCTAGGGCGCCGGTGAATTCCTCATGCAAATGCTTGGCGGCGACATTGACCAGAACACACACATCCTGATCGGCCAGCGCCTCCAGCCCCCGCCGCCTCCGGAGGAATCACCGTGAGCTTCACGTGGTACGAATCGCGCTTGTCTTCATATACAGGCAGCAATGCATGCGCGATTTGAAACGAGCCTGCTTTGCTCGGATCGCTGTCGTTCGGCGTGCCATCGACGATCAGCACGCGAATTTTTTCATGCACGAGCACGACACGGCTGAACTGGTCGTCTTCTTTGATTCCATCCTGGTTGGCGTGCGCGTTGGTCTCCGCTCCCTTTTCATTTTCTTTCTTGTCGGAATCCTCGTTAATGCGAGCGGTGATCACCTGCCAGCTCGCCTTTTCGAATTTGCCGTTCACTGTCGCCGACTTTGTCTCGCCGGCTTCCACTCGGCCAATGGCCACGGTGTCTTTGCTGAATTTCTTTTGACCGTCTACTGTTAGGGATAAAGTTAAATTCTCCACAGGCTTCGAGCCACTGTTGCGCAAGAGAACCGTATACGAAACGGACGAGCCAACACTTGGAATTTCAGTCTGCGGCAGGATGCCCATCACGGCCACGTTACTAACATCCTTGTCCGCACAGCGCACCAGATAGAGAGTCGCCTGGGCTTTGATCTCCTCACATTTGGCGCGAATAGCAGTCGATTGGCGATCCCAGCCCGAGCGCTGCATATCGCTGATGAGATAGACTTCCTTGCTGGCGCCGGTCGTCGTGCTGAAGGCAGACACGGCCTCGCGAAAGCCCGCTTCAAAGTCGGTCGATAAACTTGACACTTTGAGGTTTTTAATCAGGTGCCGAGCTTGGTCCAGATTGCTGGGCGAATGCGGCCCTAAGTTCGATGCCTTGTCCGAACAAGAGATAATCTGAACCGTGGAATTCGACGGCAGGTTTTCGATGACTTTGATCGCCGCTTCTTTGGCCTTGTCTAACCTCGTTGCCGTCTCGGTCTCGCCCGCGCTCATGCTGTACGACGTATCGATCACGATAATTGCATCGACGCTTTCACCCCGCCCTGCCCCGCCCGTCAACGACTTCGAAGCAGGCCTAGCCAAAGCGAGTGCAAGCAGGGCGCACACCAAGGCGCGCAAGATCAGCAATACCAGTTCCTGAAAGCGCAAGCGGCGTGAAGTCTGCTCGATTGATTGGCGTAAAAATTTCATCGCCGCCCAGGGCATGGGCCGATAGCGCGCACGATAGAAAAAGTGCAATACGATTGGGATGCCCGCCGCGAGCAAACCAAAGAGCATTAATGGATTGAGGAATGTCATATTTCAAGTTCGCCTGCGGCTTGCCGCTAACCGTGTCGATTCATCGCCCTGTTTGCAGCCGTCGCACGAGATATTCGCTCAAAGGCACTTCGAGGGGCTTGGAGGTATCCATCAACACATACTCAACGCGATAGGCCTCACAGCCTTTGCGCAATTCCGCCAGATAGGCTTGCACCACTTTGAGGTAATTGGGCCGAATCAAATGAGGACGCGTCTTCAATTCTTCCAACTCCTCCATGCCGTCGAATTTGAGATTCCCGGTAAAGGGAAACTGCAATTCATCGTGATGCATGATATGAAACAGCGTGACATCGTGCCCTTGGAACCGCAGGTGGCGCAGGCCGGTGAGAATCGATTCCACTTCATCAAAGCAGTCCGAAATCAAGAATACCATGCCGCGTCGTCGGAAGAGCTCGGCCGATTGTTGCAGCAGGGGGCCCATTGATGTCTTTTCGACAGGCTTAGTCTCTTCGAGCATGTGGACGATGGTGTTAATGTGCCCCATCTGGCCGCTCACCGGCAATTGGGCCCGGAACTTGGAATCAAAGACATTGAGACTCACGCAATCGCGCTGACGAATAATCATATAGGCCAGCGTAGCGGTCAGTAATTTGGCATATTCGAGCTTGTTGGTCTCGCCTTCGCCATAGAGCATCGACTTGGAGCCATCGAGCAACAGATGAGCGATAAAGTTCGTTTCTTGCTCGTACTGCTTGATCGTATAACGCTCGGAACGGCCGTAGCCTTTCCAGTCGATATGGCGAATGTCGTCGCCTGGCGTATACTCGCGATGTTGCACGAATTCAACAGAGAAGCCGCGAAACGGAGACTTATGATCGCCCACTCTCAAGCCTTCGACGATCATGCGCGCTTTGAGGCCTAGCGCTTCCGCCCGGGAGAGGATATTCGGTCTTAGATAGATAGCCATTAAAAGTTAAACCATTGCAAATTGATACTTGCAAATTGCAAATTGCAAATTGCTATTGGGCATGTTCGATCATATTATTAATTTTACCGCCTATCCAAGCCTGCGGTCGCCATCGATCTTCTTTAGGCTGAAAGCCTGTAGGATTACAGCCCAGGACAAGCGCTCGCGCCGCCCTGGGGAAGCATGGCCACCACCCTTGCACTCTGAAAGAGTGCCGGAACCTAGGGCAGAACTTCTGCACTCTTTCAGAGTGCGATTAGCAGATGAATCGTTTC
This sequence comes from uncultured Planctomycetota bacterium, assembly GCA_963718635.1. Lineage (GTDB taxonomy): Bacteria > Planctomycetota > Planctomycetia > Gemmatales > Gemmataceae > JAIOQJ01. The sequence goes on from OY970367.1 coordinate 4,001,600, forward strand.
CCAGGGCGGCGCGAAGCGCTTGCCCTGGGCTGATTTCCTCCAGGCCTTCGGCCTGAAAACACTAAGCTCCTTGAAATTGCTTAGCCGCCGTTTTTACCAGCTGCTTAATCACGTCTTCAATCGTGATTCCTTCGCTTTGGGCAGCAAAATTCAGGATCAATCGATGCCGAAGAATCGGCGTCGCGACGGCAACAACATCGTCGCCGGACACGTGATTGCTGCCGCGTAGAATCGCGTGAGCTTTGGCTGCCAGAATCAGATTCATACTGGCGCGGGGCCCAGCGCCCCAGGTCAGCCATTTCTGCACGAAGTCAGCCGCTTCGGGCGTGCCGGGTCGTGATAGACGGGTGATGCGCTTGGCGAACGCGAACACCACATCCGAGACCGGCACGCGACGGACCACCGATTGCAGGGTGATAATGTCATCGCCATGCAGCACCGGCGAAACGGTCGTTTTTGACTCGGAGGTTCCCATGCGCATGATCTGTTCTTCTTCCGCATCGGTCGGGTAATCGACCTTGATGAGAAACAAGAAACGATCCAGCTGCGCTTCGGGGAGCGGGTAGGTGCCTTCCTGTTCAATGGGGTTTTGCGTAGCCAACACGAAGAACGGGTTCTTCATCGGGTGATCGACGCCGCCGATGGACGCCTTGCGTTCCTGCATCGATTCCAGCAACGCTGCCTGCGTCTTGGGGGGCGTGCGGTTGATTTCGTCGGCCAGCACGATATTCGCGAAGATCGGCCCGGGCAGGAATTTGAACATGCGCTGTTTGGTCAGCGGATCGTCCTGGATGACTTCCGTGCCGGTAATGTCGGAAGGCATCAAGTCGGGGGTGAACTGGATGCGCTTGAACGACATATCGAGCGATTGGGCGAGCGTGCTCACCATCAATGTCTTCGCGAGGCCGGGCACGCCCATCAGCAGCGCGTGGGAACGGCAGAAGATGGCCATCAGCAGCTGATCGAGAACGGCCTCCTGCCCGATGATGATCTTTCCCACTTCCTTGCGTAAACGTTTGTGGGCGTCACGGAGCTTTTCGAGGGCTTCGCTATCGTTGCCGTCACCGGTCGGGTTAGCCATAATCGGGAATCTCGTGAAATTCGAAACGTGAGGAATCGAAGGCAGGAAGTATTGTTATAGCCGAAGGGGTAGCCAAACGCCAAATTGAAAATGGGTAAGAAGCGGGAAATATGCTGAATTGTTTTGGTTCTTGATGGAAAGACTAAACAGGATGCCTACAAGCAAGGTTTTCTATCCTGTTCTTCCTGTTCTTCCTGTCGGTTTTGGTTGCATTATCGACAGGATGAACAGGATTTACAGGATGGCTGCCAACAAGACTTTCTGACCTGTGCATTCTGTCTGTTTTAATGCATCATTGACCGGATGAACAGGATTTACAGGCATGAATGCGAGCAAGGCTTTCTGTCCTGTTCTCCCTGTCTGTCTCGATTAGGTATCGACAGGATTAACAGGATTTACAGGATAAACGCGAGCAAGCATTCCAATCCTGTACTTCCTGTCTGTTTTACTTCGGTATCGACAGAATTTACGGGAAGGATGCCCGCAAGGATTTCAGTCCTGTTTTTCCTGTCCATCCTGTCTGTTTTGGTTGCATTATCGACAGGATGAACAGGATGGCTGCCAACAAGGCCGTCCTTTTTACTCGACTTACTTGTTCGTCCCGCGGAAGATGCGGGCGAACATGCCCGATTCTTTCTTGGCGGGCGCCGCGGCCGGTTCGGGCGGCAAATCGAGGAAGGGTGAAGAGGCGCCGCTCATCGATGGCGGACCGCTGCCCATGGTGCGAGTGAGCACTTCCTGATGACGTCGCTGGAATTTCGAGAGCTGTTCCCGTAGCGTGCCATCGCCGCGTTGCAGCATTTCGAGTTCATGTTGAATCTCAGCGCTGAGTCGTTTCAGTTCCGTTTCCTGGCGAGCCATCATCGCTCGCTCGCGAGCCATGGAACATTCCATTTCGCGCATCTGCTTTTCGAGCGATTCTTCGTCGTCCTTCAGCTGGCGATGTTCCTCTTGCAGACGCTTTCGTTCCTGACCCAGCTTCGAGCTTTCCTGTTCGAGTTCATCCGACCATTCTTCGAGTTCGTCGCGCGTCTTGGGCGTTTTGGCGGCCGGCAGGTTCGCCAGCTCTTGTGTTAGTTGGACCACCCGAGCTTGGGCTTCTTCGAGCAATAGCTCCTTCTCGGCCAGCTGGTCTTGAAATTCCCTTTCGTGGGTTTGAACACGTGCTTCAGCGGCTGAAGCCTCTTCCAGAAGCGGCTTCATTTCCTCGACAATGCGCGTCAATTCTGCATTTTGGATGCGAAGCATCGACAGCTCGTCGTGCCCTTGGGCGTGATTATGGCCCTTTGCCTGGGGAGCGTGCGCCGGCGGCGCAGCTGGGAGCTGAAAATCCATCGAAGAACGGAAATGGCTGGCGTCCAGGCGGCCTTCGGGCAAGGGCGTATGCTTGGCAGTCGCCGGACCGGTCGCTTCGAGCATCAAGGCATCGAGATCGATCGCCGCCTGCGTGGCATAGCGATTGGTGTCGCGACGGTGATTGGAGCGCGCCATCGGCTGCGGCGCATCCTCCAGCACAATAGGAGGAGCGGAAGCCTCAGGGGCCGGGGCGAGAAGCCGCCGGCGAAGTTCCGCGGGACTTAAACGGGTGGGGGCTGTTGGGTTGGCCATTGGCCTGCCTCTTCTTCAATTTAAACTGGGAAAGCTATACGCGGCGGCGTGAATCGTTCCCTGTTCCGAGGGCTTCACAAACCGTAGCGGTTATCCCATGTGGATCGTTCCTGTACTTCGAACTTAATATGCCGGTTGTGCAAGTCAAATCAAAATGGAACGTCCGGAAGAGTTTACGGGTTAGCGAGATTGTAAATCCGTAACCTTCGGTAGTTCGGATAATCGCGCCAACGAATAGCTTGCTCGTTCGTTGAGATAGGTGAACATCCCCATATGGGCTTATGTTTCGCGATTTAAAGCGACACTGATTAACAAAATTCCACTGGCAGTCATCGGTTCACCACGTTTACAATACCGGGGTGATTCGCTGCCTCTCTCGGAACTCTCTCTGGAGCGTCCGGACCATGACGACCGTCAACCGTTTGAAGATATTCACCGCACTGCTCGGCCTGACCGCCACCATCACCAGCGCTTTTGTCTGGGGCGATGCCGGCAGCGTCAAAAACACGACTTCGGGTCTTAACCCCGGCGGCGTCCGACTGAGCGAAGACCTGATGTCGAACCGTTTTGCGAAGCAAACGGTCGTCGTTTACGAAAACGCCGAGGGCGAAACGCTCTTTGCTTTGCAACTGAAACCGATCCTGAAGGCATCGCCCGCTCGTCCGCGCGACTTGATCATCATCGTCGATACGACGGCCAGTCAGGCCGGCAAATTCATCGATGCCTCGCGCAAGATCGTCGAGCAGATCGCCAAAGACGCCGCCCCGAACGATCGGCTGGGGCTCATGGTCCTCAATACTCCTGCCGCGACCCGTTCGCTCTCGAACGGCCTGCGCGATGCCGGGAACAAAGACAACTTGCTTGGCATCATTCGCGACCTGGCGATTGAATACCCCTCCGGCGCCACCGACCTGAAAGTCGGCATCGATAAAGCTCTCAAAGACTTTGACGGCAAGACGATGCGGCAGCAGGCCATCCTCTTCCTGGGCGATGCTGAAAGCGCTTTGAATCCATTGAGCGAAAGCGATCGCTTCCAACTTGCCAACAAAGTCCGCGAAGCGAAGGTCCAGTTCTTTGCCGTCCCGCTCGGCACAGCTATCAATGGCCTGAACATGCACTCGCTCGCTAGCGGCACCGGCGGCAGCGTGATTCGGTTTAGCGATGAACTTCGCGATGGCAAGAAACTTCATGCCGATTTGAGCCAACGGGTCTTCGAAGCACTTGATGTACCTGTTTTGATGCCTTCGAAAGCAACGTTCCCGGCTGAAGTAGCAGCGTATTATCCGACGCGGTTGCCGCCCTTGCGAGCGGATGCCCCGACTTTGGTCGTGGGCAAGTTCGTCAAAGGAAAGATCCCGGCCCGGCTGGAATTGGCGATCGAAGGCAAGATCGCGACCACGGCCTCCAATGTGACGGTCAGCGAAGCCGTTCCTGCCGCGGGCGTCGACAATTATTTCCTGAACACAATTGTACGCCAATGGAGTGAATCGAATCTGAAAGAAGCCCCGGCAGTGATGCGGGCCGACCGTACGCTCGCTTTGGCCTTTGAACAAGGTCGATTGACTCGCGAAGAGTACTTGGCCCAAGCTGAATGGGCATTGGGCGCGAATCAATTCGAGACGGCCCGGAATTTGTCCGAGGCAGCTGTCAAACTCGACCCCGCCAACCCCGAAGTGAAGGCGCTCGGAAAGATTATCGAAAAGCTCGGTTCGGGCAAAATGAGCTTGGAACAGTTGAAACAGGCGACCGGCCAGCGTATCGGCGTGAAGTACAACAAGCTGCCGAATGGTCAACTGGCCATGGAGCGCGTCAATCTTCAAGATATCGCCAATCAAGAACCGGCCGCGCCCGCGAACGATGCTCCGCGAGTGCCGGTCGGCAATCCGACCGAATTGCTGAAAGCCGAACAAGCTCGGCGTTCGATTCTTGAACAACAAGTTAATTTGACCGTTCAGGAGACACTTGCTCGCGGCCGCGAATTGCTGCGAACCGGTGATCCGAAGTCGGCCAAAGATCTGCTCGTCGCCCAACGCGATTCGATCAAAGCCAACCCCGACATCGGCGAGGCACTGCGGACACAATTGCTCAATCGCATGGAATTGTTGTTGGCCGACATCGGCCAACGAGGCGAAAAGATCATCCGCGATAAAGCGGAAGAAAACGAACGGATCGCCCGCGCCCGGGCCAAGTTGGCCTCGATTGACACCCAGTCGGCTCAAGAAGAAAAGACCCGCGAACGGATTAAGGCTTTCACTAATCTGATGTCCCAAGCTCGCTTCGAAGACGCCTATCGCGAAGCGCTGCTAATGACGCAGGAACGAGTAAACGAAGGCCGACCGGTCCCCTTGGCGACTCAGGCAACCTATCAGATCGGCCAAGCCGCTACGAACCTGCGTGAAATGCGCGAATTGACCCGCATCCGAGAAGATCGCTTCCTCCTAACCATGATGCAGGTTGAGAAATCGCACATTCCTTACCCCGATGAACCGCCGGTTCACTTCCCTCCATCGAGGGTTTGGCGCGATCTGTTGGAAACGCGCAAACGCTACGCCCAGACCGATTTCGAAGGCGATGTGCCTCCTCGCGTTGCACGACGTATGGAGTTTCTCAAGAGCGCTCTGGAAACGCCGATCAAAGAAGTGGAGAAGGGCGAAATCTCCCTATCGCTGTTGCTTGAAACCTTGCAAGCGATTGCGACTCCAGCGGGTGCAGACAATGATCCGTCACGCCGAGTTTCGATCTTGATCGATGCTGACGCCTTCAAGAAAGAAAAGATGATGGATTTCGATCCAGAGAAGATCCAGATCAAAATCAGCAGTAAGCTCGTTGGCGTGTCATTGGCAACCGTGTTGCGAATCATTGCAGAGCAACTCGATGGCACCTACTGGGTTCGACGTGATTACATCGAGATCGTGCCCGCTGACATGGCGATTCGCGAGAAAGTGACACGCGTCTTCCCGGTGGCTGACTTGATCATCGGCATCCCGAATGCGATCAACCAAAACGCCTTGCAGCAGAGCCTGTCGGCTTTAGGCCAGACGTTCTCGCTCGGCGGCGGTTTCCGCGGCGGGCCAGTCGTGTTCAACGGCAATAACGTCGGCGGCTTCCAGATCGGTGGCTTCGGCGGCGGAGGCCAGCAAGGCGGCGGTGCTCAGAATGCGGCTCTCGGCGCGGGTGCGGCCGGTGGCTTGTTCAATGGCGGCTGTGCGGGCGGCATTGCCGGCTTCGGCGGCGGCGTGCAAGGCAACATCGGTTCGGGCCTCGGTGGTCAGTTCGGCTTCCAAGGTCAGGATTACAGCCAACCGCTCGTTACTCTGATTACTGAAGTGGTTGCGAAAGGCGAATGGGCAGTGAGCCCCAACCTCCTGTGTGCCGGCGGCGGCGGCGCAGGCGCTGCCGACCCCGACCCGAACGCCGGGCCGACTCTGGCTGCAGATAAGCTCAATTCTCTAGGCTACTGGCAGCCCGCCCGTGGGTTGATCGTTCGCGGCACGTCGCGCGTCCATCGCACCAACAGCAGCAAACTGAAGCCTGCCGGTATGATGCCGGCGGCCTTCATCCCTCCTGGTGGGGCCGAAGCGAACGTTATCGGGAAGATCGGCGGCAACTTCGCCAAGGCCGAGCCGAAGGCGATGAAGATTCCGATTCACGACGCCGATCGACGCTGCGACGAAATCGTTCAGCAGATCATTGAGAAAGAAAAAGATCTGCCGCCCGAAAAGATTTACCAGATGGTCCTCGACCACGGCTTGACCGCGCCGGGTGAGATCATTGCCTGTGCCGACTTCATGGTAGGTTGCAAGCAATTCAAGCATGCTGCCGAGTTGCTCAAGGCCGCGCTGCGAGCCGGTGTCGTCGCCGAGCCTTGGGCGCAGGAAGCCCTGGCGATCGCACTCGAAGGCTCCCAAGGGTCGCCGACTGAAATTGAGCGGGCAAGGGTTTCAGGTATTGATCTAGCCCCCAAGAGTGCTATCGCTTACGTGAAAGCTTCCAAAGCTATGGCCGACATGGGCCAACTCGATACGGCTATGAAATTCTGTCGCGAGGCGGCCCGTTTGGAACCGGGACTTCCTGACGCCTATGTGAATGCTCTGGTGTTCGCAGGCGATAAGAAGGCGACGCTCGACTCCGACATTTCGGCCTTTGCAGCCGGCAACCTCCTCGGCCGCGATTGGACGGTTGATACTGCGGAGTACCATCTGCGTGCTCGCGAGCATCTGAAGGGGCAGGCAGAGAAGTTCGTCGCTCAGAACAAGATGGCGGACGCACAAAAGCTGCAGACGATTCTCGAAAACGAAAACCGCCGCGATCTCGTCATCGAGTTGATGTGGTCGGGTGAAGCCGATCTCGATCTGAAAGTTCGCGAGCCGATCGGCACGAACTGTACCTCGATCCAACGCCAGACGGCAGCGGGTGGTATTCTTCTCTGCGACGACTTTACTCAGAAGGTCGATAACCGCAGTGAAACCTACACGGCTGCCGAGGCCTATAACGGCAGCTACGAAGTAAGCGTCGATCGCGTATGGGGACGGCCGCTGGGCGAGAAAGCGACCGTCAAGGTTACACGCAACCAGGGGACGCCCAAGCAGATAATCGAACTGCACACGCTTTACTTCACCAAGGATAAGCCGCAGCCGAAGGTTTTCTTGTCCTTCGATAGCGGCCGACGCACAACGCTCGCCAGCGTTCCTTTGGCAGGCGTTGCTCCGGGCGCCAGCCGTAAGCCGGAACGCGAAGATCAGGTGATGAACAAACTGCGTGCGATGACGAACGGAACGAGCGTTCCCACAGGCATGGGCGGCGGCGTAGGCCGACAGGCCAATAGCCGTGACAACAGCGATTCACCGCTCATGGAAATCTCCCACCAGGCGAGCATTTCATCGATCGCCACCGGGGGCATGGAAATCCGCCAGCAGACGACGCTGGCGAAAGATGGCAAGTCGGTGCAAGTAACGATGGCCCCCGTCTTCAACGGAGGGGCTGCTGCGAAACAGGGTAAAGTGAAGCTCGACTTCATTCCGGGCGCCGAGTAGTGCAGAAAAGATTTCTCGATCGAGCGAGCCTCGCGAGCAATCGCGAGGCTCGCTTCGTATATTAGCCGCGACCGTCAGGAAGCGCGTTTAGCCGCGACCGTCAGGAAGCGTTTTGCAACAAAACGGAGATCTCGCTTTCCATGCAGAAAATCATCACAGGCAAGGCTTTTGTGTTGGGGGACAACGTCGATACCGATCAGATCATCCCGGCACAGTACCTTACTTATAATCCGTCGATCGCTGCCGAATACAAAATGTTCGGCAAGTATGCGCTCAGCGGCGTGCCCAACGCGCAAGCCGGCTTGCCGAAGGGCCATATCCCCTTCCACACGGATGATGAGTACGCGTCTCCCTACAAGATCATCGTGGCCGGCAAGAATTTCGGCTGCGGCTCATCGCGCGAACATGCCCCTATCGCGCTCGCCGCCGCGGGCATCTTAGCGGTAGTTGCCGAATTCTATGCCCGCATCTTTTATCGCAACTCCATCAACGGCGGCTACCTGACGCCGATCGAAACCACCACGCGCCTGATTGACCAAGTCTGCACCGGCGATGAACTGACGATCGATATCACGGAGAAGTTGCTCGTCAACAACACGACCGGCGACCGCTATGAACTGCACGGCCTGGGCGAAATTGAGCCTATTCTCGAAGCCGGCGGCATCTTCAACTACGCCAAATCGGTTGGCATGTTGAAGAGCTAATGTCAACGGGGGCTTTCATGAGCATCGCCAAATTTTGTCTCGACATCGCACAACGGGCGAAGGCTGCCTCGCAGACTCTCTCAACTGCCGGGAGCGCCAAAAGGACAAGTGGCTGCACCTTTCTGCCGGCACCTTGGAAGCCAACGTGCCTGCGTTGCTCGAAGCGAACGCGCACGATCTCGACGCTGCGGCAAAATCGGATCTTTCACCCGCGATGGTCGATCGCCTGCGCTTGACCGAATCTCGAATCGCCAACGCGGCTGAAGGATTGCGGCAAGTCGCGGCCTTGCCGGATCCCATAGGCCGTATTCGCGAAGGCCGGCGCCGGCCAAATGGCCTCGAAATTCAAAAAGTCTCGGTGCCGCTTGGCGTCATCTTTTTTCTTTACGAATCGCGACCCAACGTCACCGTTGATGCCGCCGCTCTCTGCGTCAAGAGCGGCAATGCCGTCATTCTGCGTGGCGGCAAGGAAGCGATTCATTCCAACACCGCGCTGCACCAGTTGCTCAGCGATGCGCTGCAAACGGCGGGTCTCCCCGTCGATGCCGTGCAGCTTGTGCAAACGCTCGATCGGGAAGCCGTCGGGCAACTGCTCCAGTTGAACGATTACATCGACCTGGCTATTCCTCGCGGCGGGGAAAGTCTCATTCGCCGTGTCGCTGCTGAAGCAACGATGCCAGTCTTGAAGCATTTTTTGGGAAACTGCCACGTCTACGTAGACCGTGCCGCCGACCTGCAGATGGCCGAGCGCATTGTGGTGAACGCGAAGTGCCAACGGCCCGGCGTATGCAACGCCATGGAGAGCTTGTTGGTGCATGCCGAGGTCGCCGAGCGCTTCCTGCCAGTCGTCGGCACGGCGCTTTCGGAAAAGGGCGTTGAGTTGCGCGGTTGCGACGCCACCCGAAATTGGTTGCCAAAGGCAAAAGTCGCGACAGAAGCGGACTTCCGCGCTGAATATTGCGATCTCATCCTGTCGATAAAGGTCGTGACGGATCTGGAATCGGCTATCGCTCATATAAATCGTTTCGGTTCGAAACATACGGACGCGATCGTCACGGCGGACTTGGCAACCGCTCGACGCTTCACCCAGGCGGTCGATTCGTCTGCCGTCATGGTGAATGCCAGCACGCGGTTCAACGACGGCTTCGAACTCGGCTTCGGCGCGGAAATCGGCATCAGCACCGATAAGTTCCATGCCCGCGGACCGTGCGGCCTCGACGAACTGACGAGTTACAAGTACGTGGTCATCGGCGACGGCCAGATAAGGGAATAACCCTTCTCCCGGTCGGCCATGACGGTCGGCTTCGTCCGAGAACGGACGTGGAGAAGAGATGGTTGTACCCGTACTGCTGCTGACGTTAGGGGCTGCCGCCGTTCTCTTTGGCCAGCGCCGGCGCAGATTCGCGCCGTGCGCCGCTGAGGCAGCGGCGCACAACTCTCCCGTTGCCTACCAGCATTTGCAGTTGTTCCAGGGAGGTGCGCTCAGTCAGGGCGTGCTCGATACCGCCAAAGCGGAACTCGAAGACAAGTTCGCCCAAGGGGGCGTGCTTGCTGTAGAGCCCTGCTTGCGTGCCGGTCTCGAGTACGTCGTCAAAGTGCGTGCGCTCGCCGAGATCGGCACCGATGAAGCAGGCAGGGTGCTTGAACGCCAGCTGTCGCGCCGCATTTCGAATGATCCCATCGAGCAATCGTGGTATTGGATCGATCTGGTGCAAGGGCTCCGCGAACTGAATCGTTGTGAGAGCTTGCCTACTCTGCTGCGGTGCGGCGAAAAAGCGCTGGAGACGCCGCTCGGCTATCTCTATTCCGCCGAAGTCACCTGCTTCTCCAATTTCGGCGACTATCTTCAAGAACCGCTCACTCGCCAGGGCCAGACTTCGCTGCGAATTCTGCGTTCGGCCTTGGAAGGGATTCGCCGAGGCTATGTGCCGGTTACGCTTTATGCCGAGGCCCAATTGGGTGAAATGCTGCGGCATTTGGCGGAAAGCTGCCCCGATAAGGCCGATCCGCTTTTGCGCGCGCATTTTCGTGGAAGGTCTGCGTCACGCCCGGCGCTCTTATTCGTCGTCTCCCGAACTTCGAGACGATCCGGTGCGGCGTCAGACAATCCGCTGGCAAGTCGGGCATTTACGTGATGCGGAGCCGATCTTTCGCGAGTATCTGCACGGCATCGGTGAGGACCTGCTGCAAATGTTGCCTCGTCGGAATGCGCAAGAGCAACTCGATATCCTGGCCGTCATCGCCGAATTACATGAAGACACGGGCGACGAGCTGGCCGGACTGCTGGGCGACACACGCTTTGAGCCACGTGCGGCGACGCTGGAGAGCCTTCGCTGGTCAACAGCGCCGGCCGCATCGCGCTTGCTCTGCGACATTGCTCGGAACTCGATCGACGGGCGCGATGGCAAACCCGCCTGGTGGAAACGCAAGACGAACGACGGCACGGTTTCAACACCCGAACTTGTTGCCGCGTTGACCGCCCTTCGCGGCCATCCCGGCGAAGAGGCGGAAGCCGTGCTCCGCGAGTTCGGCCGCCATCCCCAACCTGCTTTACGCGTCGCGGCTTTGCGCAGCCTCGGCTGGTGGGAACCGATCGATCGAGCGGAAGTCTTGCAACTCACGCGTGTCGCCAAGATTGATTCGAATTCCGAAGTGCGTACGGCAGCGGTCTCCGTGCTCGCACGTCTCGGTGAATGCGCTGCCTTGAACCTTTTGCGAGAAGCGATGAACGGCCCGAATTCCGAAAACGTTCATCAGGTGATCGACACCATCGCCAACGAAGGTTTGACCTGGCTTTGGCCCGACCTCGACGTCCTGACCGAAGCCGACAACCCGGCCATCGCTCATCATGCGTGGGAAGCCGTCGAGAATCTCCGCGAATCGATCCTCGGCCCCTTGGCATGAGGAGCGTTTCATGAGACGTCTTTTCCATTGGGCCCGGCTTTGCAGCCTTTGCGTCGTCGCTATTGGCTGCGGGCAGAACAAGTCGTACCTGCGCCACCCGCTGGTGCGCCAGTTGAACGTCATCGCCGGGCCCGTCAGCGAACCGGAAACGGCAACACAGGCCGAGCCCTACCCGCCGGCCCGCCCAACGCAACCGGACGAGTTTCCGAACGTGGCGACGGTGCGTGAATGATCAGCGATTCGTTTGCTGCTGCGCGTCAAGTGCGCTCCGTAGAGCGTCGCGGCTAACCCTCGTTTGACGTTCCGCGTCGAACGTCTTCATCGACGCTCCGCGTCGTCTGCTCCTCCAACGAAATTCAGGCAATTCAGTGAACGTCTTAATCGACGCAGAGCGTCGATTAAGACGTTCGACGCGGAGCGTCAAACGAGGGGCAGTGAGAGCCGCGGCCGCAAGAGAGCGTTTGCCTATCGACAGCCGTGTCGAGGCTCACGGACGCTCCCCCACGTCGCCCAACACCGGCAAAGCTGGGGGGGGTGGGAAGGCACGGCGCGGTTGTGTCAGGATCGATTGGCACACCCGAGCGAGCGTGGCGCGACTTATATTCTTGGCGCGCTGAGTCTGCATTTGGTAATCTATAAGAGGTCAATTTTAAATCCGGAGAAGGCATGCTGTTATTGCGTTCGCCGTGGTTTGCCGAGGCTTTGCCGAGATTGGTGGAAGGCGGCGAACTGTCTGCCTCCCTCATGGCCGACGCGATAAATGATTTAACCTCTGGCGCCGTGGACGAGATCGAGGCGACCTCCTTCTTGATTGCCTTGCGCATGAAAGGTGAGACAGGCGGCGAGATTGCTGCGGCAGTCAGAGTATTGCGCGGAAAAATGACGTCGCTGGCCACGAACATCTCGGGTGTTCTGGATACATGTGGTACGGGGGGCGATGGCAGCGGCACATTCAATATCAGCACCGCGGTCTCACTGGTTGCGGCCGCGGCCGGGTGCCCGGTCGTCAAACATGGCAATCGTTCGGTATCAAGTCGAAGCGGCAGTGCCGACGTCCTCGCGGAACTGGGTGTGCCGATTGAAAAAGGGCCGGCTTGGGCTCAAACGTGCTTGGAACGGTTCGGGTTCGCCTTTTGCTTCGCGCCTCACTTTCATCCGGTCTTGGCTCACATTGGGCCGTTGCGGCGCAAGCTCGGCGTTCGGACAATCTTCAATCTGCTGGGGCCCTTGCTAAACCCGGCGGGCGCACCGTTTCAGTTGCTTGGAGTTGGAAAGCTTGAATTGCTCGACCCGCTTGCAGAAGCCGTTGCGCTGCTTGGAATGAAGCGGGCTTTTCTCGTCTGCAGTGAAGACGGCCTAGACGAGGTGAGCCTTTCGGCGCCGACCCATGTGCGACAGGTGGAAAACGGTGCGATAAAATCGTTCGTCTGGGATCATAACGCTTTTGGTTTGCCAGGCGTGCCCCTCAATGATTTGCGCCCGATGGTCCGCTCGAGAGCGCGGCAATCATACGCTCAATTCTGCTGGGCGAGAAATCGCCAGCGCGCTTCGTTGTTCTGGCGAATGCGGCGACAGCCCTGCTGGCGGCAGAACGAGCCGATTCATTGCCTGCAGGGGTGGCACTGGCCGCCAAGGCGATTGATTCCGGCGCTGCGGCGCACCTTCTCGATCAACTCAGTCGATCTTGATTGAAACGGAGCTTCCCTTATGGCACAAAAAGTTATACTCATTGCCGATCCGGGCATCGACACGGCATTCGCCATCGCACTCGCCTTGCACGATCCTCTCATTGATGTCGTCGGCATCGTCGCCACGGCCGGCAATGTCTCGGCCGAGCAAGCCACTCAAAACGTGCATATCCTCGTCAATCAGATTGATGTGCCGAAGTGGCCTCGGATCGGGGCGGCACTCGTGGCCGACTTCGAAGTGGACGGCACGAAATTGCATGGCCCCGATGGCTTGGGCGCCGTCTCGTTCCCGCCAATCTCCCTACATCAGCCGTTGCCGGGCGACAAACTGATCGTGGAACTGGTGAAGGCCAATCCAAAAGAGATCACGATCGTTGTTCTGGGCCCTTGCACGATGCTCGCCCGAGCGCTTGATCGCGACCCCGAACTCGCTCGTTCCATTGAACGGATTGTTTGCGTCGGCGGTTCGTGGCACGAAGCGGGCAATTCCTCCGCCGTTGCGGAGTTTCACTTTTACTGCGATCCGCTCGCCGCCCGGCAGGTCCTGCAATGCGGCGCCCCCATAACACTGCTGCCGCTTGATGTAACGCGCAAACTCGTCTTCTCGCCGACGGATCTCTTGGCCCTGCCGTCGCCGCATTCAGCAACCTGTCGTTTGTTGCGCGAGATAGTCCCTTATGGCATCCGCGCAAGCTCCAACTTATATGGCATCGAAGGCTTTCATATGAAAGATGTGCTTGGCATTGCCCATTTGGTCTTGCCGGGCGTAGTCACCACCGAGCGCGTCTGCGTGGATGTCGAAACGCGCGGCGAGTTGACCCGCGGCATGAGCGTCGTCGATATACGGCCGACACCTGGCAGCAATAAGAACGTCCACATCGGCGTCGGCGTTGACGTAATCGGCGTCCGCGATTATATCCATCGCATTCTACGCACAACCTGACCGCTGCGAGGATTCCGATGAAATGGCGTCTGTTTTTTGTCACGTTTCTCTTGTTCGCCGTCGGGCTGCCGCTGCAAGCGGATGATGCCGTTCCGTCCGCGGCCGAACTCGGGCGAATTTTCCGGACCTTGCTCGTGCCCAATTTACCCGACCCGTTGGTCGATCAGAATATTCGCTGGGATCAGCAGCGCAATCTCCCCAATGGCTTAACTTGGAAAACAAAGGGCATCCTACTGAAGCCGGAATTGCAGCGCAAGATGCTCAATGATGGCGTTTGGCGCAAGATCGCCGTGCGAGCTGATGAGCCCGACAAATCGCTGAAGTTATCCGTCAAAGATGTGCAAATTCCCGAGACGGGCCGGCTCACATTTACGATGCGCGTCGAGCTGACGGTAAATATCAAGTTTGAACAGCAATTATGGCGCTCAGGCTCCAGACTTTATAGTGGTGAAACGAGAGCCCGTTGCAAAGTCGTTTTGGATCTCGCTTGCGAATCAACGAGTCGCGTCGAAAGACAGCCGAATTCCTTTCTGCCGGATCTGGTAATGCGGTTACGCGTACTCGATGCCAAACTGAACTATTATGATTTCGTTACGGAACACACGGCGGGGGTCGGCGGCGATCTAGCTAAAATCATCGGCAACGGCGCTCACGACACGATCAAAAGTTTGAAGCCTTCACTGGAGAAAGACCTGCTCGCCAAGGCGAACTCCGCGATTGTCAAGGCGGGGGATACCAAAGAAGTCCGCCTGAGTTTCAGCCGTTTGCTCGATGGGAAAAAGTAATTCCCCGTTTTGAGCGCGCCTAAGTTAGTATGTCATTGATCAGCACGAAACGATGACCAAGATGGTCGTTACACGCCTTTTGCCGCGTAACGATCACCGAGCGCTTCAGTCAGAGCTGCGACCGTTAGGGAGCGGGGCCCCACCGCTCCCTAACGGTCGCAGCTCTGATCGATACGCTGGCGGAGGCCCTTCTGGAAATATTTCCAGAAGGGCCTTTCCAATTAAATCGTGGGAAAACGCACGATGACTTTTGAAAGTTCTGTAGCACAAGCGTCTCGCTTGTGCGTTGCTCAAACGCTCGATGCTCAATCGCACGTCATTTCTAACGAGACCGCCTTCAGGAAATATTTCCAGAAGGTGAAACGCGAGAAAATCGTGGGAAAACGCGCGATCGGGAAATTCGACACGCGAGATTCGGGTAGCGGAATGATCTGCAAAGTATAACTTCTTACGCAGACATCGCCAAATGTTCACAAGGAATCGAACATGAACGTCATTTCCATCGTTCTAACATGTCTCACAACACTTTCGGACCCAACCGCCCGCGAGGTCGGCGTCGAAGATGTCCGCGCCCAGGTTGGAGGAATCAAAATCATTGGCAACACAATCACGCGCGACAGCGTGATCCGCAAGGCAGCGAATCTTAGTCCTGGTCAAGTCGTTGATACACGAGGCTTGCGCATCGCCGAGCGGAGGCTGAATCGCTTGGGGATTTTTCACGCTGCCGTCGAATTCGGAAATGACGAAGGAGAGTTTCGGAACGTCTACATTGGGATCAAAGAAATCTCGACCACGCGTGTCGCGTTGGAAATGGCGATCAATTCGCAAGGAGAGCCCGTGTTGATTTTCGTGATCGAAGAACGCAATTTCGATCCAAATCGCTGGCCATGCAGCCTAGACGACATTACCGAAAGCCGCATGTTTCGAGGGAACGGCCAGCGGATCGGCTTCGAATGGAGAATTCCGTTGCGACAAGTGCCTGGCTATGATTTGTTCATCTCGTTACGCGACTCAGCCAAGTAACCGGTCGGCTGGAAGATACTCACGCCCGTCGCTGGCAGGTCGGGCTAACAGATCAGTCGAGTTTGCCCTCAACTAAAAACTTCGCGCAAGCGGCCGCGCCGATGAAGCCGGCGTCACTGCCCAATTGCGCGTAGCGGATGAGGGTATTCTCAGCCGGAACCGGGAAAGCAAGCTGTCGAATATGGTGGCGAATCCGTTCCAGGAATGGTTCGCCGGCTGCCGTCATGCCGCCGGCAAAGACAATGGCGTCCGGGTCGATAACGTGCATCATGTTCATCGCGCCAACGGCAAGGTAATACGCGGTCTCATCGACAATTTTGATGGCGAGACTGTCGCCGTGTTCCGCAGCCGTAAAGATCGCCCGCGAAGACAACTCCTCTTCGCGCGCCATGCAATAACTGGTTCAACTCGGATGCGGGATGCATCGGCAACGATTCGAGTGCCCGCTTTACGACGGATGTAGCGCTCGCGTAAGCTTCAAGGCAACCAAGGCGTCCGCAGCCGCAAAGCCGACCGTCTTCAAGTGCGATCCGCATATGGCCCACTTCGCCGCCGTGGCTATGCTGGCCTTCAAGCACTTTATCGTCGATGATGATCCCGCCACCGACGCCTGTTCCGAGGGTGAAAAGCACCATGCTTTTCACTTCGCGTCCGGCGCCAACCCAGAACTCGCCGTACGCAGCGGCATTGGCATCGTTTTGAAAGGCTGTCGGGATATTGAAATGATCTTGGACGTGCTTCTTGACGGCTACATTGCGCCAAGGTTTCAGATTGGGTGGATCGAGGATGATGCCGGCGGCAATATCCATAGTGCCGGGAGTTGCCACGCCAATGCCCGCGATGTCGGCCATCGATTTGCCCGAAACCCGAACCGCTTCGCGGATGGTCGCGCACATGGTGGCCAAGCCGAATTCTTGACCTTTATACGGCTCCGTCAATTTGGCGACGGAAGGGGAAGGCCGTCCGTGATTGTCCACGACGCTGGCCTTCATGGTCGTTCCGCCGACGTCCAAACCGACATAAAACGCTCGTGCGCTCATGACACCCGCCGCTCGCTTGGAGAGAACCGAAGTCAATGATCTATCCAGGTTAGGGATACCGATTTCCGCTAAAGGCCGCAAGGTTCAGGGCGGGAGCGCGGGCATGCTGACAGATTGTGGCAAACAGTGAAGCCACCGCCGAGCCCGTTCTTACCCTCCCCCTGGCTTTGCAGGGGGAGGGCAGGGTGGGGGCGGAGCGCCTCGCCCACCGACGGATGTCGTGAAACTCGCAGCATTTCCCCCCACCCTGCCCTCCCCCGCAAAGCCGGAGGGAGGGTAAGAAGGGCGAGGTCCCGATTTGCTAGGACCGGTCGGCGCTTATGAGCGTTACCCTGGGCTGATGAAAACGATACGAGTTTCTAGGGTTTTGGGCTTGAATGCTTTTGCTGTTTTTGTTGCGCTTTGATGTTGGAGGATCGACAACTGCCTTGATAAGGAAATCGACATGAGCGCAACTGATCAGGACGATCCCAAAGTAGAATACTCGACTCCGCATCGTGTGCAAGCTTGGTTCTTGCGTAGGAGTCGGGATAACTGGAAACTGAAATATACGCAACTAAAGTCGGACGCGAAGCGGCTGCAGAATCGGGTAAACGACGTAACCAAGAGTCGCGAACAGTGGCGTAACGAAACCGAGCAACTGGCCGAACGCGTCCACGAATTAGAGGCCGAGAACGCCGCCCTGCAGGAGCAGTTGGCGGCTTTAAAAAAGGATGGACAGCACCCGGCAGTTGGACCTGCTTGATGAAGAACCGCTCGGCCACCACGGTTACGGCGTCGACACGATTTCTCTGTTTCTTCGTTTGGTGATGGACGGTGTCTCGTTGCGTGGCGCATCGCGCGTAATGGCGGTGATTGCCGAGGCCTTTGGTTTGCCTATGAACATTCCACACTGGACCACGGGCCGACTGTGGCTGATGCGTTTGGGGCACGCGGCGTTGACGATGCCCTTGGAGCAAGCGGACGATTGGGCGTGGTTGATCGATCACTCGGTGCAGATCGGTCAGGAGAAATGTTTGGTGATCTTGGGGATCCGCTTGCGTGACTTGCCCAAGCCGGGTGAGTGTTTGCGGCATCACGATTTGCACTTGATTGCCTTGGTTGTGCGGAAATCGTGGACGCGTCAGGAAGTGGATGTCGAGTTGGAAGCAGCAATCAAGCGCACCGGTACGCCGCGTGTGATCGTCGACGACCACGGCAGCGATTTGTACGGTGGCGTGCAGTTGTTTCAGGCCCGGCATGGCGAGACGCTGGAGATGTACGATATCAAACACAAGGCGGCCTGCCTGCTGAAGCATCGCTTGGAGAAAGACCCGCAATGGCAAGAATTCCAGCGTCAAGTCGGGCAGACGCGCTGTGCCGTGCAACAGACAGAACTGGCGTTCCTGGCGCCGCCGACGCCAAAGGCCAAGGCGCGGTTCATGAATTTGGAGCCGCAGTTGGTATGGGCGGACGGCGTGCTGGACGTCTTGCAAAATCCGCCTGCTCAGGTGCTTCAGTGGGCGAGCCCCGAACGCTTGCAGGAAAAATTGGGTTGGTTGCACGAGTTCGCCGACAAGATATCCGAGTGGTCGCAATGGCAGCAGGTCGTGAATATCGCCGTAACGCATGTCGATCGCCATGGCATATCGCGGACCGCAGCCAAAGAGTTGTATCAGGAAATGCCACGCCCGCTGGCTCATACCAGCACGGCCGCCTTGGTGATAGACCTGGTGTGTTTCGTGGCATCGCTGGGCAAGCAAACCAAGCGTGGCGAACGACTCGCTGGCAGCACCGAGATCTTGGAATCGTGTTTTGGAAAGATGAAAGTGCTGGAGAAACAACAGTCGCGCGGCGGATTCACCAGCTTGATCGTTTCGTTTGGATCGATGTTGGCGGACACGACAAGCCAAGTGATTGAAGCCGCACTGCAACATAGTTGCACCAAAGAAGTTTACCAGTGGTGTAAGCAGCATCTAGGAACCACCCTGTTCGCCAAACGCAAGCTGGCCTTCGCTGTAGGCGCAACAAAAACCGGATGAACAACCTCGTTGGTTTTCATCAGCCCAGCGTTACCCACGCTGGTTTGCTATCGCGGTTCGTATCAGCATTGATTATTATCGGCCGATGGAATCGCACTGCGTTGCCTCAAGGATTGGGGATTGCTCCGTTATGTTCGCACACCGCCTCTCGCATTATGCCATTCTTCTCAGCGCGATGGCCGTTCTTACGCTGCCGAATCTCGGCGTCTCCAGCCTTTGGGATGTGGATGAAGGGGTGAACGCCGAAGCCGCCCGTGAAATGTTGGAAGCGGACACCTGGATCTCTCCCCTATTCAATTTCGAGCTGCGCACAGCCAAACCCGCCTTGCTCTACTGGCTGCACGCGCACCTCCTATACACTGCTGGGCGTTAATGAATTCGCCGCAAGGCTTCCGAGCGTACTTGCGGGAATGCTGACGGTCCTGCTGGTTTATGAGCTCGCCCGCCGTATGTTTGGCGCCGCCACAGGACTGTTGGCCGGCATCGTGCTCGCCAGCGCCATCGAGTTCTGCATGCTGGCGCACGCGGCCACGCCTGACAGCACATTGCTCTTATTCACGATCCTTACGTTTTATCTCTTCTGGATCGGCTCGCGCAATGGGAGTCGTGCCTGGTTTATCCCGTGTGGCATGGCCGCTGGTTTAGCCATGCTTACTAAGGGACCGGTCGGCATCGTCATGCCCTGCGCTGTCATATTCTTGTACCTGTTTTGGAACGGGGAACTGAAGCGCTTGCTCGATCGCCGGGTGCTACACGGACTTCTCGCTTTCTTTGTCGTTGCCGGGCCATGGTATATTCTCGTTTCCGTCGAAACGCGCGGCGTCTGGATTAAACAATTTATCGGCAAGGAGAACCTGACGCGCTTTGCTCAGCCGATGGAAGAGCACAGCGGGCCAATCTTTTATCACCTCGTCGGCATCATCATTTTGTTCGCACCTTGGAGCATCGTGCTGGGCGCCACCATCCACAATGCGCTCCGCGAAATGAGAACTCAGCCGGAAGAAACTCCACCGCAACGGGATGAACGCCAGGCGTGTCGCTTGCTTATCTGCTGGATGCTAACCTATCTGGTGTTCTTTTCGCTGGCTGCTACGAAGTTGCCCAACTACGTGCTGCCGGTGTATCCGGCGCTTGCCATTCTCACAGCTCGTTTCTTGAACCGCTGGAGGACAAACAGCGCACGCTTTCCGCGCTGGGTCATGCCTGTCGCATTGGCGGTGCTGGCAGCCATCGGCATCGTGACGGGCGTCGGGCTTGCCATCGGCGGCGGCCTAATTCCGCTCGCAGGCGTCAAGATGGTTACCTTTCCCGGTCTGGAACGTTGGCTCTGGCTGGGGGCCATCCCTATTTTAGGAGCGGCGGTCGCAGGCTTTTATTTGCTGCGCCAAAGGCGCGATCTGTTAATCGCCTCCCTGGCTATTACCTCTGTGTCATTTGTTGCGCTTATCGCCGCGTTCCCAGCGAATTCGTTCGATCGCTACAAGGCACCCCGGGAACTGGTCATGCAATCGGGTGTGCGGCAGTCGCATCGCGACATTCGCTTGTTGGCACTGGAATGGTTTCAGCCTAGCGTTGTTTTCTATAGCCAGCGTGAAGTGGAACGGATCAACACCTGGCCTGAAGCCGGCCGTGTTCTGGCTATGGAGGCCCCCGTTTACCTGTTCGTGCCGGAACCGGTCTGGATTCGAGTGCAAGACAAACACGCGAACGCTTTGGCCTATCGCACCATCGCCAGACAGTTCGACTTCCTGAGAAACTGCGATGTGTTGGTCGTCACCAATCAATGATTTTCGTGATACGTTAGGCGCTCATCGTTCGTTGCACGCGCTGGGCACAAGCTTACTGCAGAACCCAAACAATCTCGTGGGCTTCCGTTCGGTCCGGCACTTCCCAGCGATCGAGCAAACGCTCAATGACCGATTCGGGTACTTTGCGCCGCCGCTGGCGATTCTGAGCGAATAGGCGCTCGGGGGGCGCCTCGACATAAACGATCCGTACCCGGGCGCCGAAGTCATGGAACAGTCGCAAGCATTCCCCACGGATATGCCGGCTCAGGTTGGCGGCGTTCCAGACGAACGGCTTTCGCGCCCGCAAAAGTTCGCGCGCGATTTCGCGTGCGCGATTCAGGACGGTCCCTTGGGGATCGGAAGGCGCTACACCCATTTCGATTCGCAATGCATCGAGGCTGATTACCTCATGGCTCGGCAGATGCTTGCGTATCCAGAAGTCTTTGCCTGAACCTGGAAGACCAGACATCAGCACCACTTCAAAGGCATGATCTTCTGAAACAGGCGTGTGTGTCGAACGGTTCGGCTCGCGGAAAAAGATAAATCGCTCATGATCAGTTGCGAAGGGATAAGGGCCATCAAGACAACCGATCGCGGCGCATTGATCGCGAAACGATTGAACCTGTCTGAGCAGCTGTTCGGGGTCCGGACAGATTCGGCCTCGGGCATCGGATTCGGCCATGATCGCCAGCCAATCGCAACGGATGGTTTGGCTGACATCGATGGCAAGGCGGCGCGGGTTCTCGCTCTCCGACAGGAAAAAGGGAACGAGATGGTGCCGCACAATCGCGGCCACCCGTTCGCGGTCGTCAAAAGAAGTTCCGAGCCGCCAGAGGATCTGCCGGGCCCGAACGGCCCCCCGCCATGAATGGCCTCGCGATGAAATCGCGCCATCGGGCTCGACCCGCGTGCAGACCGGTTTAGCGACGTCGTGTAATAGGCCGGCGGTGAAAAGGATCTGTCGGTCTGCTTCGGGAAGTTCGCGCCAGGCAGGCAGCGCTGCCATGGCCTCGCAGACCATGTGGACGTGGGTCCAAACATCGCCTTCGGCATGGCGTATCGGGTTCTGTGGGCAGCCCTTTAAATCCCGGATCCAGGGAAACAGGTCCAGTGCAGACCAATCGATCTTCCAATCCGGCGGTTGCGGGGAGGGTGGAAATGTACTGTTCACCAGTTTTCCCTCCCCCGTTTGGCAAAGTCCACGGCAAGAGGCCGCTCCCCCAGGCCGAGACTGTCCGGCCTTCCTCCTTCTTTGTATCGCGCGATGGGAATGTCGCCCTTGGCACTTCGACCACTTTGTAGGGGTTCTTCCAAGGTGGATGCGTAGGTGACGGCGCCGCAGCGCCATCGGTAGGTTGCCATCCAACTCGGATAACCAATGTCCGCGAGCAGACTAAACTAAGACTCATCGACCAAAAACTCAAAGACGTTGTCGCATCCGCCTTTAACCTCGGCAAGTAAACCCGACAGCTGTGGATTGCGATATCGCGCCGGCGGGCAGGGATAAGGCTCCGATACCGTAGGAAACGATCCGGCTGTAGGTGGAGGCGCAACGGCCGCCCGATACCAGCCCGCATCCACCTTGCCCTCGACAGTGAAGCTGCCGTCGGCTTGGATGGCCGCCTTAAGCAAAGGACCCGTGTGTCCTCGCTCTTCGTCAGGCACGAATACAATCATCCCGCCTGGTAACGGCTGGCCTCGATACCAGACGTGGCCTTGGAGTGTAGTGGGGACATTGCTGCTCGACCCGCAACCAATAACAAAAAAGGCTGCTACTAGAATTCCAAGTTGGAGGGAGCGTCGGCGAGACATCGTGAGCGCTCCGGGATTCGCAGTGACGAGATGAACAACATCAAGCTATCGGCATTCGGGACACGCCAGCTTGAGGAGAAAGCAATGCGACGAGTTGGGGCATTTTTGCGGGACAGCCGTGTCAAGCGGCCGAAGAAAACCCTTGGGTGCAATTTAACGCTCTTACTTTTGTCGCTCACCTGATTGGTCCGGCTCAAGTAACTAACATCCAACAACTGGTCGTTGACGTAGCATTAGACTGCGGATCAGTGTCGAAAAAGCTCAGCCTGGATAGAATGAGATGACAACCGAGCGCATCCGACTTTTCCTTTGCTCTGCTAGGGTTCTTCACCTACTCCTTCCACGCCGGCAGTTTAGACATTGGGCATTACACAATACTGTTTTGAACTTAGCTATCTGACGGCCTTCGCGCTTGAGATCTATCGTCTCGTGCGACCGGGGCGGGTCACGCGACTCATCAGTATATTCTTTGCGTTAGCCGGTCTTGTAGCCCACACGATCTTTCTTGCGTATCATCAGCCGACGCCGGCGGCGCCGCACGGCTCGCTCCTGCTTCTCGCCTGGGTTTTCGCCGTGTTTTATCTTTATGGGGTCCTACACCGCGACCCCTATCCCTGGGCTATTTTTGTCTTGCCGCTCGTCTTAGCCCTCGTCGGGCTTTCATTTTTATTCCACGGCCAAGGTCAGGATGGCTCTTGGTTCGTCGGCGATAATTTTTGGGGGATGTTCCATGGTGTTCTGCTGTTGCTCGCCTTTGTCGGCATCACGGTCGGCTTTCTGGCGAGCATGATGTATCTGGTGCAAGCCTGGCGGTTGAGTGCAAGCTTAGCCCGCTCGGCGGCATGAAGTTATTGAGTTTGGAACGGCTGGAACGGATGAATCGTCGGGCAGTGAATAACGCGTTTCCTCTGTTGACTGTCGGCCTGCTGCTTGGCGCGATGCGCATCTGGCAGAGCCCACATCACGATGGCGACTGGACTACCGTCAAGATCACCAGCACGGTCGGCCTATGGCTCGTGGGCGCGGTGCTCCTTTATCTGCGCTACGGGATTCACCTTTCCGGACGGAGGATGGCTCAGTTCACGGTTTTTGCTTTCCTGCTCATGTTAGTCGCCTTGCTCGCAGCGCATCCGCTCGTTCCCGGAGGCGCGCGATGAATCTCACGGTGATAGGCTGCAGCTATCGCGAAGCGCCGATCGAATGGCGCGAACGGCTTGCGTTTGACGATATGCAGATCGAACGCGCGCTAAAAATACTCGCCTGCGCGTTACTCTTGCGAGGCGGCGATCATCAGCACCTGCAACCGCGTCGAACTTTACCTGGCCAGGCCGGAGGGCGAACGGCCGCCCGAACTCGATTCAATCGCTGGATTCCTTGGCGAGTTCCACAACCTCTCCCCGGCCGATGTACGTACGCATCTCTACGAACAGGGAGACGTCGCCGCCGTCCACCATCTCTTTCGGGTAACTAGCAGTCTGGATAGCTTAATTGTCGGCGAAGGACAAATCGCCGGGCAGGTGCGAAAAGCGTTTGAAACTGCCCGGGCGCTCGGCATCACGGGACCGTTGTTGAATGCGCTTTTTCCTCATGCCGTCAAAGCGGCCAAGCGAGCGCGAACCGAGACCGGTATTTCCCAAGGTCATGTTTCCGTTTCGAGCGTCGCGGTCGATTATGTGCGACAGGTCTTTGATCGCTTCGACGACAAAACAATCCTGGTGATCGGCGCGGGGAAAATGGGACGGCTGACGCTTAAGCACCTGCGCGAATTGCATCCCAAAAAAATACTGGTGACGAATCGCAGCCCAGAGAAAGCCCGCGAAATGGCAGTCGATTGTGGCGGTACTGCGGTTATTTGGGATCAGCTCGACGAAGCTCTCGCGCAGGCCGACATCGTGTTGAGTACAACGGGCGCCCCCGAGCCAATCATGACGCGCCGGCGCTTTGACGCCATCAGCGCCAAACGGCAGGGCAAACCGGTCGTCGTTCTCGACATCTCGGTGCCGCGCGATTTCGACCGCGCATCCACGACGGAGAAAATGCGTTCGTTTTCAATATCGACGATTTGAAACGGATACGCGAACAGACGATCCATTTGCGGCAACGCCATATGGGCCAGGCCGAAGCCATCGTCGAACAGGAGTGCAAAAAATTCGTCGAGGATTGGAGCCGTCGTCGCAATGGGCCAGTGATCGCCCGGCTTACGCAGGATTGCGACGCCAAACGCCAGACGATTCTGGACCAGCTGCTCGCCAAGCTAAACGGCAAGCTATCTGCGGCCGACAAAGCCTATCTCGAAGGCGCCTTTCGGTTGTTTCAAAATCAGTTGCTGCACGGACCAATCGACGCGTTGCGCGAGGCATCGAAAGAAGGCGACAATGCGACGCTGGTTGAAGCAGTACGCAAGCTCTTTCGGCTCCGAGGTTGATTTTGGTAGAGTAGGGGAAGCAAGGAGAAAAGCATGCCAACCACTTTATTGCCACAATTTGAAACACCGTCGCTCCAGGAAGGCGAGCGCCTCAGCCGTGCCGAGTTCGAGCGGCGCTATGAAGCGATGCCCGATACGAAAGCGGAATTGCTCGATGGAGTTGTCTATATCATGTCATCGCCAATATCCACATACCACGCCCAGCCGCAGGCAATTCTTAGTACTCTTTTTGTTACATATATGGCCTCCACTCCAGGTGTTTCTGCCGGCGGCGAGGCAACCGTGCGTTTGCCGCGCGGCAGCAATCCGCAGCCCGACTGCTACTTGCGAATCGAGGAGGCCTACGGCGGCCAGTCCCATGTCGAGGAAGACCGATACCTGGCGGGTAGTCCCGAACTCCTTGGCGAAATCTCCTACAGCAGTCTGGAACGCGATCGCAACATTAAAAGGCCGATCTATCAGCGCGATGGCATTCGCGAAATGATCATCTGGCGTGTTGAAGATTCTTTGATCGAGTGGTACGTCCTACAAGGCCGAACTTACGATCTCGTCAAGCCTGATCCCGATGGCATCATGCGCAGCTTGACCTTTCCCGGCCTTTGGATTGATGCGGAAGCTATGTCGCAGCGAGATGTAAGCCGTGTTCTACGCGTGCTGGCGCTGGGTTTAGCATCCGACGAGCATGAGCGGTTTGTCCGAGAATTGGCGCTCAAAAAGAAGCAGGCTTGACGTTCTATTGAACAAATTCAACCTAAATGCGAGGTCCACTTCCCGCAAAAAATCTACCCGGCCTTGATCTCCCGTAGTTTGGACAACTCTAATTACGTCGAAATCGACGAAAAAGGAGCTTGGCAAGAGCATTTCAGTCAAACACTCTCAATCGGTACATCATTTGCTCGATTTCTGGCGCTCCATTCGCGAAAAGCCGTTCTGAGGTGTGCTGTGGGCCTTAAGTTGCGCTTACTGATCGTATTTGGCCTATTCATGGCTACATCAGCCGTACTGATTTGGTCAGTTGACGCGCAGGAAAGAA
The DNA here is from genome assembly GCA_963718635.1 of uncultured Planctomycetota bacterium. Taxonomy (GTDB): domain Bacteria; phylum Planctomycetota; class Planctomycetia; order Gemmatales; family Gemmataceae; genus JAIOQJ01. Next base: position 4,027,487 of record OY970367.1, read on the forward strand.
AAATCACGGGCCGACCGGTTCCCAAAGACGCTGTTGAAGCGGCGCAGACGACACAAAGCACATCATCGAGCCGGGCGGAGCAAACGAAGACGCCGCATGACGATTCCGACAAATTCGCTGCTCCTAACGCCAAGCCGCTTACGCCCGCTCTCGCATCGCAACCGCAGGCCGGCAAAGTCACGGGTTTTGACTTCTTCCGCGATCCGCTTGATGCCAAAAAGCCGATGCAGACGTTCGAAGAAACAATGCAAGCCGACGTAGCTGCGAAGCCAAAGGTTATGGCATTGCAGCAAAAGCTGCTCGAAGACCGGTATATGTTGACCGCGCGGACTGATCCGGCGGTGCGAATGTCTCGAGGCAAGTTGGTGCCGATGGGGCCCACTGCCCGGCTCGCAGAGGGCACGACCTGGGATGCCCTTGGAAAAATGTCGGCCGGCGAGATCAAAAAGACCGGTGTTTTCCCGTATCCTTCGCTGCCCCACCCCAAACATGCTACTGGCGGGCAGGTCTTCCCGAAATTGCAGATCGAACAGTTTCCCCGGCTCGAACGTTTTGATGTCGAATTCGATATTCCCGATGCATTTTTGCCCGAATTTCCACCAGCCATCTTTCTTCAGAACCGACCGGAGTTGGGGGACGTTTCCCGAGGAGAAGTTGTCTCGATCAATAATTTTCGCCGTCTATTCAAAGACTTGCTTACACCCGTCCAGCTTGAGGGATTACGGCTGCTATTGACCCCGCTGCCGCAAGAGGAATTTAATGCGACGGAAGATCGCAAGACGCCGCACCCTAGCATGGGGGTCGCCTGCTTAGACTGCCATGTCAACGGCCACACGACAGGGCAATTCCATTTGAGCCCCGATATTCGGCCACAAGAGCGTCGTTTCCGATTAGATACGACGAGCTTGCGTGGCGTATTCAATCAGCAAATTCATGGCTCCAAAAGAAGTCTGCGCTCAGTCGAAGATTTCACCGAGTTTGAGCAACGAACTGCGTATTTCAATGGCGATCCCATCCATGCGATGAAGAAAGGTTTTCAGGAAATTCCACGAAGTTTGATTCCGCATATGGCGCAAGTTCAGAACATGCTTGATTTTCCGCCGGCGCCCAAGCTGACCGTACTTGGGCGGCTTGACCCCAAAAAGGCGACCGAATCGGAACTGCGAGGCGAAAAGCTTTTTCACGGCAAAGCTCAGTGTTCCGTTTGCCATCCCGGGCCATTTTTCCTCGATGATAAAATGCATGACTTGAAGTTGGACCGCTTTCTTGATGAACCCGGCGATGGTCCAATCAAAACATTTACTTTACGCGGGATCAAGGATAGTCCCCCATACCTGCACGATGGCCGTTGTTTAACGCTGGAAGACACGGTTGAGTTTTTCAATATCGTCCTCGAACTTCAACTAGGTAAGGATGAGAAAGACGATCTGGTGGCTTTTATGCGACAGCTTTAACAAAAAATCGAATGCAAAAAAATAATCCTCTGGCATTCTTTCCGAACTCTGCTAGAATTCAATCCACAATCAATATCAACGATGGATCGGATCGATCCGAGGATTAGGCACGTTTTGCCTGCGGCGGGCGCCTTTCCAATTCTTCATCTTGGCAGTACTTGTAAACTGAATGCCGAATTCGTTCCTTCGTAATTGATTGTCAATCTGAAGCGCTCGTTGTTCTAAAGCCCTGACAGGAAGTTTTTCAAAACGCTTTTATCACCTTTGAAACTAAAAGAATCATTTTTAGACACCCGATCGAGGATATTACTATGACCGTCGCCAAAAGCGACGAAGGGCAGCTCAAGGCTCCCTCCCCCGCTGTTTCCAATCCAGCGGTTCGCAGAAAAATCATTCGCAAGCCGGGGGACGCTCCCTCCGCTTCGGCAGTCCGGCTCGACGATCTCTATCGCTTGGCAATGCCGAAACTCTTTGCCACTGCCGAACGCGAAGGGATCGCCGAACACAACGGCATGAACCGCGCCCAGTTGATTGTCGGCATCGTGCGCAAGCAAATCGAACGCGGCGAGATCGTGCGCGGCGCCGGCACTCTCGAAGTGCTGCCTGACGGCTACGGCTTCTTGCGCAGCCAGGCTCACAATTACCTGGCATCACCAGAAGACATTTACGTTTCACCCAGCCAAATCCGACGTATGGGGCTGAAGACGGGTCTTGTCGTCGAAGGGCCGATCCGCCTGCCCATCGAAGGTCAAGACAACTTTGCCCTCATGCAGGTCGAACTCGTAAACGGCGCCTCGCCCGACGAGACGGCCACCATCACGAACTTCGAAGATCTCACCCCGCTGCATCCCAAAGCACGCTTCATTCTCGAAACCGGTCCCGAAGAACTTTCGGGCCGAGTGGTCGATCTGGTTACGCCGATCGGAAAGGGGCAACGCGGCTTGATCGTCTCCCCGCCGCGTGCCGGCAAGACCGTACTTTTGCAGCGTATGGCCTTGTCGATCGTGAAAAATCAGCCCGATTGTTACGTCATCATCCTTCTGGTTGACGAACGTCCTGAAGAAGTGACGGACATGCAACGTGTGGTCACGGGCACCAACGTCGAGGTCGTCGCCAGCACTTTCGATGAGCCGCCTGAAGAGCATATTCACGTCAGCGATATTGTGCTCGAAAAGGCAAAGCGACTCGTCGAGCGCAAACACGATGTCGTGATTTTGCTCGACTCCATCACACGACTCGCGCATGCGCACAACACCAAAGCGCCCGGCGGCGGCAAACTCCTTTCCGGCGGTCTCGATTCGAACGCGATGCAGAAGCCGAAACGATTCTTCGGCGCTGCCCGGAGCGTCGAAGAAGGGGGATCGCTAACGATTCTCGCAACGGCCCTAATCGACACCGGCAGCCGTATGGACGACGTGATCTTTGAAGAGTTCAAAGGCACGGGCAACATGGAGCTGCATCTCGATCGCAAGCTCGTCGATAAGCGGGTTTGGCCCGCCATCGACGTCAACCGTTCAGGCACCCGCAAAGAAGAATTGCTCGTTCACCCTGAGGAACTGGAACGCGTTCGCTTACTTCGCCGTGTGCTAGCGGATATGCATCCGGTGGAAGCAATGGAGATGCTCGTCAATCGCCTGAAGCGGACGAAGACAAATGCCGAATTCTTGATCGGCATGCATCTGTAGGATGCTGCATGATGTAACGAGTTCATCAGCAGTAATTTGTAGCCGCTATCGCCGGAATGCGGGTTCTTCATCCAGATTCCGACGAACACGGCTCCCACAAATGCTCTTTGGTATGAAACGGCCATCCAACAGGCCTTACTTGTTCAGCTTCTCCACGACTTCGGCGATCTTTTTGCTGTCCTCGGTCGGCGCTACCTTATTGTCGATGTAAGCGATTTTGCCGTCTTTGCCCACGATGAAAGTCCAGCGTTGAATGGTGGCGCTACGCTCCACCTCCATCTCCTTGCCATCGACCTTCGCTTTCGCTTTTCCGGCCGCAGACTTCACGGGTACGCCGAACATCTTGGCTACATCCCCTTTTTCGTCAGCGAGAAGAGTAAAGGGCAGCTTATATTCCTTCTTGAAGAGTTGATGCGTGTGAACGGAGTCGGCGCTGATGCCGACGACATCGACTCCGATGTCGGTCAACTTCTTCGAATCGTCTCGATAGGCGCAAGCTTGCTTCGTGCAGCCGCCGGTGAAATCCGCCGGATAGAAATACAAGACTAATACCTTCTTGCCAACGTGATCGCTCGACTTCCACGCTTTGCCGTCGTCGGCCGTGGTTTCAAAACTCGGCGCCGCATCGCCCACTTTCAATTCGACGGCCGGCAACTGGCTGCAAAAACTGAACGCGGTAACGAGGACGAGTAAAAAAGAACTTCGCATTGATTCTCCATTGAGAGGTCAGAGGGGAATTTTGGTTTGGCTAGAGGCGGTGTATAAGAGATTGGCGAAAAGTCGATAGGCTCTTTTATCTAAGCGAACTGGATTGTGCTTCAGATTTATACCAGATCGAATTTCACGCCTTTGGGCAGGTCGAGTTGCTTGCGCTTGGGATCTCCTCATACTTCGCCAACTCGGCGCGAGCCTTCTCGACTTCTTCCTTCATTTCAACAGCGCAGAAAATCCCGCCTGCTCGAAGTGATGGTCGCCGGTGAGGGCTTCGGTGATTGCGTGATCTTGCGTCACCACAAACGAGATGCAATCGATGAGCGACCAATTTTTGTCGGGCCTGGCGGCGAATAACGTCCAACCGCAAGCGAAAAGTTCAGTTGAAGCGGGAAGGACCGTCACTGCTTTGTTCACGATCAAACGGCCGACCAAATTTACAAACAAAGCCCGCCAAGGCGCCGGAGAAAAGAAGTTCGCGACTTCGGCGAGAACGAATTCAGTCGTCACCACCCCATGCCGAGCAGCGGCGGCGACCTCCTTGGCCTGCGCGTGGAACGAATCGCGTGGGTTCAGGATGGCCACGTAGAATGATGTGTCGGCAAATACGGGAATCATCGCTTGGGCAGGCCATAGAGATAGTGCTCGACGTTAGTCGCCGCGTCTTCCGGCAGGCCGTCGGCTTTGCCCACGAGGTCGCCCAGAATATCCAGCAAACTCTGCGGCTTGCTTTGTTCCGCTGTTTCGGTTCGGTCGCTCGCGGCCGCCTGCACCCGCACTGTGGCGCCCTCTGCCGGCATTGGCCCGTCAAACACAACCACCCCATTTTGCATTTGGCCGACGAATTCCATGATAAGACCTCCTCAAGGCAAAAGAACGATACGTCCATTCTAACGCGCCACTAAGCAGCCTGAATGAATCCTTTCGTCTATTCTGGCTTACGGCTGAACGATGACGCGGAAGCCGTTGACGTCTTCGCATTTGCCCGCGGCACCGGCATTGCGGGCGGCTGAGCGGCAGTACAAAGGGGTGACGAACCAGCAACCGCCCCGCAAAACGCGCAAGTCCTCAGATATTTTGATGGTTCGTTCCGGATCTTTTTCTCCCAGATCGTCCGTCTTTTCGGCGTACCAGTCCCTGCACCATTCGCGCACGTTTCCGTGCATGTCGTGTAAGCCGAACGAGTTCGCCCCATAACTCGCAACCTTCGTCGTACGTTCCAGGTTTGGTCCTTTCTCGTTCATACCGAACGGTACTTTTCCGTTGCAATTCGCTTTGTCGCCATTTAGCGAGTTGCCAAAATGAAAGTCGGCATTCGTTCCTGCCCGACAGGCATATTCCCACTGCGCTTCGGAGGGCAACTGAGACCCAATCGACTTGCAAAAAGCCTGGGCCTCAAGCCAGTTCACCTTATCCACGGGAAATTTGATCGTTTCCGCGCCGGGCTCAAGTCTTTCTTTGTGGTTGCCTTTTGCGGCAAAGTTACTCGGATTTTTCCCCATCACCGCTTCATACTGCTCCTGCGTCGTCTCGGTCACGGCCATGTAGAACGGCTTGGTGATAGTCACATCGTGCGGCACTTCGTTCGTGGTATTGCCTTCCGTGCCCATGCGGAATTGTCCCGGCGGGATGAGCACGAGGTCGAGCTTGACGCCTTTGGGCAGTTCGAGTTGCTTGCGCTCCGGAATCTCCTCATACTTCGCCCACTCGGCACGAGCCTTCTCGGCTTGCTCTTGGGTGAAGGGAGCTTTGAGGAGGGCGGGGGCGGGGATTTTGGGGCCTGTTTTACCGAAGTTTGACTTAATTTGACATCGCGGCAATGTTGCTGAGAGCTTCGCTATGCCTTCCATCGTTACGCCGGTCGAATCCGATAAGTCTAGATTCCTAAGTGCCTTACACCCGGCTAAATGACTTAGTCCAGTATCAGTAAGCTCTCGATTCCCATTAAGGTTGAGATCCTTCAGACAAGCGAACTTCGCAATTTCGGGAAGAAGTTCGTCCCGCGCTGTTATTGAAAATCCGAAATTTATTAGCGCTTGCATGGTGGCAAGTGTTTGAATCGATTCCAACTCAATTCGTCGCGGACCAATAAGGTGGATCTTGGAAAGCGGCATCGCGGCCAACGACCGGTATCCCTTTACACTTACTTGCCCGGACGTACCGAGACCCAATAAAAACAGAATTTTTAGTTCGGGTAATTCAACCAGTCGCACCAAGTCGGCATCCGCAATTTTGCGCGCCTGACAACCAAGGTTTTTTAGTCGCGAGATTTTTTTAAGCGAGTCGATGCTTGCGGCCGACAACTCGAAGCTTGCACTCAGAGTTTCAAGTTGGTCGCAAAACGGCGCGGAGGCCAATCGCTCGAATTCTTCGTCTGTAAAGGGTGAAGCGGCATACATACTTAGGCTGAGTCTCCTGATCAATCTCAGCGGCAATACAGCCGGCAAGAGAATCTCGTTATTGAAGTTTGGCGGCAGCGCCGAATTTCCTTGACTGACATCGATCGCGTCAACAACAAACGCCTCCTCCGGCACCGCATCGCTCTTCTTGATTTGCAGCCTCCGCCCGTCGGCAAAGCGGACCCAAAGGCCATCGATGTGTGGATGCAGCAGTTCCGCGGCCTTGCGGTCGGGGTTGGCTATTTGTGCTTCGGCGTCGCCGTCCCATTCGACCTTGCAGTTCGGCAGCGCTGCTCGAAAGCGCTTAACTGCCTCGGCGGTCACCGCCGTATTGCGGATTACTAGATGCCGTAGTTTCGCACATTGAGTGAATTCGGCTAAAGCCGAATCTCCGAATTTGTTGGTATCTGACACGTTGATGAACTCAAGGTCGGGCATTCGGGTGACATGGCGGAATGCAGCCAAGTCACTGACCTGACAACTTCCCAGGTTGATTCTTTTCAACGGAAGAGTTGCTATCGCCGCGAAGCCGGATTCGCCCACCCTTGACGTGGAGGCCCCGATGTTGATCATTTGTAAATCCGTCAGCCCAGGCAACTCCTTGAGGCGCGCTAAAACTTCATTGTCGGCCGTATTTGCAAAACATCGAAGACTCGTCAACTTCGGCAGCTTCTTCAGGGCGCTTATCGTTGCGCCATTTAATTGAAAGACAGCTTGCAAAGTGGTGAGAGTCTCAGCGGCGGAGCTATCGCACAATTGGACAATGTCATCGGTTGACAGATTTAGGCGGCCGGAGCCATTCTCCTTGATAGCGGTCAATGATTGCAGGGGACCTTCGCTCGGAAACAATCCGGTTCTGATCACTTCTTTAGGTACGACCGGGCCGGATCTCCAGCCTCCCGCGTCGATGACAACTAATGAAAATGGTTGAGTCGGCAAGGGATTGCCGGACCTGACCAGATGCTGTTTCCCATCGGCAGACTGGAGCGTGAGTGAAGCGACATGCGGCAGCAACAACTCAGCTGCCCGGCGGTCAGGCGACATTTCTTCGCTCGTCTTCACCACTTCTTTCGCCTTCACTAGCTTAGGCGTCTCTTTATTCTGCGACTCGGCAACCTTCGGCCGTTCTTTGGGCGAACCTCGAAACGCGAAGAAGCCACCGATGGCGAGAGTGAGAAAGGCGATGGCGCCAACAGCGAGATAGAGTTTCTTGGGCGAGCTCGGAGCGTGAGCGACGGGAGTTTTCGATAGGGAAGACTCCCGTCGCTTACGCTCCGGGCTCGCCGGCGTTTTGATTTTTTGTTGAGGATTCTGATAGTCCGAATCGTCAATCCCTTCGAACGGGCTATTGTCCACTTCCGTTGGCAGCGTCACATAGACGACTTCTTTCACCACTTGCGGCGCCCCGGCTATGGGCTTTTCAATGTCGCTTAGCGCATCGACGACATCCTGGGCCGAGGGCGGTCGCTTAGCTGCATCCTTTGACAGCAGCAAGTGAATCAATCCCTCCAACTCAACCGGAACTTTGGGGTTCAATTTGCGCACGGGAATCGGCTTCTCGGTGCCGATGGCCATCAGCACCGCCATGGTGTTCGGCCCGCTGAAAGGTTGCTTGCCCGTGCAAAGGCGATAAAGAACAACGCCGAGGCTCCAGAGATCGCTGCGGGCGTCGACCGCTTCGCCCCTCGCTTGCTCGGGCGCCATATAAGCCGGCGTGCCGACGACTGCGCCGCTTTTCGTCAGGTGAATGTCGTCGTTTGCTTCTCGCGCCAGACCGAAATCCAGAATCTTCACTCGGCCTTTCGGCGCTTCAAGCCATATGTTGGCGGGTTTAATATCGCGATGGATCAGGCCTACTTCATGGGCCGCTTGCAGTCCTTCGGCGATCTCGCGGGCGATGCGAATGGTCTGGCTGATTTCCAGTTCACCCTTTTCTTTTAAGTATTGGTCGAGCGGGACACCTTTCAGAAACTCCATCGCGATGAACGGAATCTTGTTTTCTTCGCCGACTTGATAGATCGTGACGACGTTATCGTGCTGCAACTTGGCGGCCGCGCGCGCTTCGCGCAGAAAGCGATCGCGGGCATGGGCGTCGCGGGCGAATTTCGGCAGCATGATCTTGAGAGCCGCCATGCGCCGCAGATGCGAGTCTTCCGCGTAGAGCACCATCCCCATGCCGCCGCGGCCAAGTTCTTTCAGCACACGGTATTGGCCAAGCCGGCCGAGTTCGCCTTCGCCCTGCGGCGGCACCAGGAAAGAGCGAACGTCGATTTCATCGTGCTCGTCACCCCGGCCCGGATGATAGCTGTTGGTTTCGGCATTGTCTGTGCCGTGTGTGTGGGGAACATCGGCGGCGGTATTGAGCGCCTTCTTTGACGAAACGGGATCCGGCATGGCGAGGGCCCTTTGATGATGGAATCATCATCAAAATATGCTTTCGGAAGTGAAGGTGCAAGGTACGCAACGGGTGAAGTGCCGCGGTGGTTTGCGGAAACATTCGACCGGCGTCCCTACTCAAGCCAGTTCGTACGTGTCTCACCACGCTGATTGGATTGCCAGTATTTGCAGCCTATTCGACGGTAAGCCGCCGATCGATTACCCAATTGGAGTCAGTGGGCGATAACTCGTCCCGTCGCTGACAGGCACGACGGAAAACGGGAAGCATCTTCGAATGATCGCATCCGAGCAAGCCGGAACACCAGACCGGATTGAACTCGACTACTGCCCAACCGCGATCGTCAATGATTCCAACATCCAGCGTAAACACGGGAGGCAACGGCACGGCATCATCCGCAAGAAGTGCTTCGCAGAAGGCTAGCATTTCGCTTGCCTCCGTCTCGGTATAGGGCCAACACTCATTTTTGTCTTTCGCGTAACGGCCAGCGCGAATATAGGGAGAGAAGGTAACAACCCTTCGTTCAAGCACCATCACCCGAAACTCGACATTCCGCGAACAGGTTCTGAAATCAACACGGGCGTGTCACGAGGTACCTTGGTTCCGCAACGAAGGTATTTTCCAGTTTCAGCTACTTGCGCTTCGAAAACTTTGCTGGCACAATCTGCGGGTTTGATAAATGCTCGTTGGGGCAATTGTAAAGCGTCTGCAAGAATCGCGAACCGAATTTCGCGCTGCGTATACGTAGCTGGGACACAGGCGAGAAGATCAAACGAAGGCTCAATCAGGGCGAACGAGTGGAGTCTGGCTACGCCAAGCGCCAGACCAATCTCGGCACAGATGCCAAAGTCCTTACCATGCAGGACCTTGGGAACATCGTTGCCCTCCAACCACTGACAGCCCCATCGCTCTTGTTTGGCGACAACAGCGAGCCGATCCGCTTCAGGTTGAAACGTACGGGATAACAGCAAGGTAGGCATAAACAATTAGTGAGTAGGACGGTAATTCAGATTCAAAAAAGTGCTAAACGACATTCAAAGAATATCCGCCTCGGAAAAGGTTGACTGCACTTTGCCTACTACTTCCCTGAATAGCCAAGCCAGTGGTTCACGGTTCTTTCCAGCCGTGGAGCCATCGATAATATTGAACGCAAGAAACAAGTTCCAATCCTTGATGTTTCGCAAGAGTGCGTCGAAGCGATCTTGATTGTATTTGCCCTTCTTGCTCTCCGCCTGCCGCCAAAGGGCAAATGGCTCATCGTGGTACTGTACCATCGCCAGCAAGTCAGCGTCGTCGCAATACAACGCTAAAAATTCTTGGGCCAAGGAGGCGTGGCTCTTCGGATCGGTTATGCCAACGCCCGGCTGCGCTTCCGCTTTGAAGCTGTCGTGCGTATGGATAAGGAGCTTTAGCTTCCAATAGTCGACCTCATTGAGTTTATCCTTCAATTTTTCAAGATTAGGCTCAATCTCGGCAAGATGGGCGCGGACAGTCCCTTCGGGATGCCCCGGCCGAGCCTCGCCCCAATCGAGGTTTTTGAGATAGCGAGGATCCTTCACGAGTGCGTCGAAGATCAGTTTGTAATCGATCATTGTTGACCCGGATTGTTTCGTCGGACAACCGTCTCGGTTGTCCGTCAAACGGGACAACCGAGACGGTTGTCCTACGCCACAGAAGCAAACAGCTAGATTGCCGCGCCGACCTTACTCAGTGACACCGCTGCAGGACGACGATGGGCGATCCGCCCTCGATTCGCCACTTGGCGGCGAAGTAGCAATAGCCGTCAGCGAATTGCTCCTTGTAAGCAGTCTGGTCCGGGTCAGCCAAGTGCGGCTTGACCTCGCCCTTCCAGAATGCGAAGCAGTTCTCTTCCGGCACCCAGAGGGGCTTGGCTCCAACGTCAACGACCAGAAATTGAACTGGCCCGACCCGCAATAGTTCGCGTAGCTGGGCCGCGGACAGGTCGTGCTCCCATTGTGCCGAAAGCAGGCCGTCGTCGTTCCACAGAGATTTGGGGGGCAACACGGTGGTGATTCGCTCGGACCACTTCATCTGCGGGGCCACATGCTGTACGCTCTTGGCTGATTTCGCCGGGATCGAAGTAAATTGTATTCAGGCGGACGAAGCTTTTTTGAAATATTTCAGCAATCTAAGTTGCCTTAATCTCTTCCGGACTTGCACCGACCGACAGGGATACCTTGCCCCATTCCTCCGGCCGAAGAGTTTTTATCAGAACCGACCAAATCAGGTCGTTCCTATCCTTCATTCGCTGCCCGTCGAACTTGCGACTCACGATTACGACATGGATGCTGTCTTCGGGGCCGTCTGAGACATCGACCAAATCATCACGGTCTTTGAAATAGGCCCCTTGCAATTCACTGCGAATCTTTTGCCTCAACTGTTCTGCGGCCATTATCGAGCCTCCTCAAGAGTTGTTATCAATCCAATGTGAGATCTTTTCAACCGCCTCTAGAAAATCCTTGGCATCGTTTTGATTCGATGGGTCTGCAGTATACCGCCATGCAGGCACCCAGCGGTTCACCATGCCGAAGAGTTGCCAATGTTCTTCATTCTGCCGCAGCCGATCTATGGTGTTGGTCAATCGCAGCAACAATTCGAGTTGATGGGTGAAGACGGTCGCCCGAGCGACGAGAATTCCCTTGGTCAGCAACTCATCTTCAAGCTCGCGCAGGTGGCGGCAATTAAACATACGCATTAGTTTCGTTTTCAGCAGGCACTCAACCGAATAACCTGCCATATACATCGCTCCACGCCAGCGGAAGGCATCGAAGAGTGCTTTGGCATCATCCATGCGATGCTTGCCGGCCTTTCCCTGTTCGCTTATACCTTGGAACAGATCGCTCATTATCTCCAGCCCAATGACAAAGTCTTTGCGAAAGATACGCTGGGCGACGAAACCAGGGCGTCCAGAAATGCTTTAAGAGCCAACGATTTCGCCGTGCGCGCGTCACGTGCTTCCGCCACCAAATAGGATGCCTAAAGTTTGCTCAAAACGTCGGTGAGCATTTTAAGTCACGGTATGGACGGTAAAGGTATTCAACGACGAGGCCATTTTATTCGTAGGACAACCGTCTCGGTTGTCCGTCAAACGGGACAACCGAGACGCCTGTCCTACGAATAGACAACCCGCTCAACCTTTATCGCTTCGCCCCCGGCGTTTGGTTGCCCGAGACTTCGTCGGTGAAGCGGCGGTAGGACTCGGTAAAGCCAGGCGGGGCGACGAACTTGCCGCCGGCGTTGGCGGCGCCTCCGTCTTTGGGTTCTAGCTTTACGCGCTCGGGGCCTTTGGTCAAAACCGAGGGGCCTTTCTCGCGCGGGAACGGCAATTCGTTCTTTTCGACGGCTTCGATCTGTTGGTTCAATGCTGCCATTCGTTTGGCGAGCTTAGCCTGATAATCCTTCAATTGGGCATCGGTCCAGCCGAGCCGTTTTTTCAGTTCTTCATTGCTCGTGTTGTTCTTGAATTGCTCCAGAATCAGTTCTCCCGCTTTCGCGCGATTCTTCAAGTCGGCCAGGGAGCCCGGTGGCGCTTTCTCTTCAGTGTTTTCCGCCGAGGTCTTGCCATCGTGCTTGGCCGTGTTGTCCGTTTGCTTGCCCGGCTCTTTGCCATCTTTCTTGGCAAGCTGGTTGCGCAAATCTTTCAACTTGTCGCTGTTATCTTTGCCATCCTTCTTTGCTTGATCGATCATCTCGTCGAGCTTCTTCGCCAGTGCATCGCGCTTGGCGGGATCGCCCATGATGTCATCAAGCTTGCGCTGGGCCTCCTGCGCTTCGCCCGCGTCTTTACTCTGCAACTGGTTTGCCAGCTTCTCGGCCTCCTTGGCGTCTATCTTGGCGGCCTCTTGTTTCTTCGCTTCGCTCTTGGCGTTATCTGCTTTTACTTGCGCAGCGCCTGGTCGATCTTCTTGGCCGTGTCGGGATTATCCTTTTTAACTTTGTCTAATTCGTCCTTCACTGCTTGCTGGTTCTTCGGATCCTTCAGCAAATCCTGAAGCTTTTCTTGCGCTGCCTTCTGCTTCCCGGGATCGCCGCTGTTTAGGTCTTTAGCCAACTGCGCCAGGTCTTCCTTTTTCGGCCGAGGATTATCCTTGCCATCTTTTTTGGCCAGGTTGTCCTCCGCCTTCTTCAGCGCATCATCGATGTTCTTGGCCGTGGCCGGATCGTCCTTTTTAATTTTGTTCAACTCGTCTTTCACCGCCTGTTGCTTCTTGGGGTCATTCAACATGTCTTGGAGTTTTTCCTGGGCCGCTTTTTGCTTGCCGGCATCGCCGCTCTTCAAGTCATTAGCTAGTTGGCCCACTTCTTCCTTCTGCTTCTTCTCGGCCTTCGCCTGTTGGTCCTGCCGCTGCTGCTGGACGGCATTGTCGATCTTTTGCATCGCCTGATCAAACTGCTCTTTCTTCTTTTCGTCCTTGATGCCATCGCGGACCTTGTCGATCTGCTCTTTCGCCTGAGCCTGCGAAGCCGGGTCGCCGTCGGCCTTTTTCATGGCGTTTTCGAGATCCTTTTGCGCTTGGTCGCGTTCTTCCTTTTTGTCGCTCGTTAGCTTGTTGGCGAACTTTTCAATGTCCTCGGGCTTAGGCAAAGGCTGCTGATTTTTGGGGTCGCTTTTGGCAGTCTTGTCCTTCATCTCCTGCATTGATCGATCAAAGTTTTTCTGCTCCTGCGGATCTTTGATGTTGTTGCGGATGTCGTCCAGTTGCTTCTGAACCTTGTCGTGCTGTTTCGGGTCGTTCAGCTTCTTTTCGAGCTGCTCCTGGGCATCCTTCTTTTCCTGTTCGTTTTCCTTGCCTAACTTCTTTGCCAACTTATCGACGTCCTCTTCTTCCTTGCGCTGCGGCTGGGGTTCGGAGGTACCGTTGCCATCCTTCTTCTTCAGATTGTTGCGCGACAAAGTGTTTGCATCGTCCAACTTCTTCTTTTTGTCCGGGTCCTTGGTGTCGTTTGCCAATTGCTGCAATTGCCGATCGACATCATCGCGTGTCTTTTGATTCTGCAGTTCCTTTTCAATCTCCTTCTGCCCCTGCTGACGGGTTTCGGGATCGTCGCTCTTCGCTTTATCGGCAGCGTTCTTCACGCGCTCTTCGCGCTGCAAGTTCTCGGTCTCTTTCTGAATGTCCTTCATCGCCTGGTCAAAATCTCGCTTCTCTTCATCGTCGAGTTTGTTGCGATGTTCGTCTATTTTGTTCTGCTGCTCCTGAGGCTTTGGCGGATTTTTCTTCGCTTCCTCCATCGATTGACGGATTTGCTCGCGCGCCTGTTCGCGTTCTTTCGGATCATCGCTCTTCAGCTTGTCGGCAATGTCCTTAAAGTCTTCGGGTTTGGGTGAAGGGTTTGGCTGCATGTCGCTCCCCTTGCCGCCATCGTTCTTGGGTTCGGCCTTTGGCAGCGGCTCTTTGCCGCCGTCAGCCTTTTTCTCTTGCTGCTTGCCGTCAGGGCTTTTGCCGCCGTCCGCTTTTTTCTCTTCCTGTTTGCTGTCAGGGTTCTTCGAGGGCTCTTTAGACCCGTCCGTCTTTTTCTCTTCTTGTTTGCCGTCGGGCGTCATCGGCTTGGTATTCTGTTCGCCGGCGCCTCCCTTCGCATTCGGGTTGTTTTGGTTCAGTGCCTGTTGAACTTTTTCATCGTCTTTCTTGGCGTCCGGGTCGTCCGGAGTTTGCTGAGGGTTCGGCATAGGGTCGCCGTCGGCAGCCCCACCTTCCTGGGGTGGGTTGCCGTCTTTCTTTTGTTCGTCGGGTTGACCTTTGCCGCCTTGTTGATTTTGTTGCGGATCGCCCTGTTGCGGTTGCTGCTTGGCCTCGCGCTTCTCTTGTGCGTTTTTCCGGTCTTGCTGTTGCTCGTGCTTCTGCTGTTCCTGCTGCCGTTGTTGCTGCTCCTTCTGCACCTGTTCCGGCTTCTTCTGGATCGGCGCGATGATGCGTATCTGTTTGGGAAGCGATGTGCCGTGATTGGGCCCGGGCGGCACGTCGCAGTTGTCGATCGCTTCAAGCCAATATTCGATCACCATATCGGGCTGAAGTTCGAAGCCAGCGCCGGCGGCCCCGTCCGGTTTCACTTTGGCCAATTCAACGAAATCCTTGTAGTCGATTTTCGTGGGGTAGCTGCCATCGGCTACGCGTTTGAACGACTGACCGCCGCGATAAGGTTTCATCGCCAACGGCTTCGGCACGCCGGGCGAAATTAACTGCATACGCAGATTCATTTTGTCGATGCCGATATCGTCCGTCGCTTCGCCTTCAACTTGTAATGTCCCATTGGCCGGGAGATCGACCGATTGCTGTTCGGGCTTGGTGATGACGACCTGCGGCTTCTCATCCGAGAGCACTCGCACGTTGAAAACTCGCGGCTCAGCGTCGGCTTCACCGGTGGCCGGCGTAAGCTCCACCCGATAGGCGCCATCCTTCTCTAGCGGAGGCAGCACAAATTTGACTTGCATCGGCTTGGCGGGATCAACGATCCCTTCCACTGCTTTTTCGTGGCCGGGAAATTCGATCTTCGCCTTCTTAACCGGTCGGTTAGCATGGGCGAGCAGCGTGACCACCGTGCCTCGCATCGCTTCCAGATGAGGCTCTTTGCGCGTAACCGTTTCCGATGCAAACCGAAGGTAAGCGGGATAATTGAAAGTTACGTCATAGTTCAGATACAACGGCTTCGGATCGATGAGCGACATGCGATAGCGTTGCGGGTCGGGATTCTTGTCGCCATCCGAAGTGATGAAGCGGATTCGATAACGGCTGTTGCGCAGCATCGAAAAACGAAAGCGGATGGCCTCGGCGTTGTCATCCAGCAGTTGCCCCGCGATGGCTTCCGGCTGTCCTTCAATTTCGATGTTGCCCGACTTCACGGGCCTGTTAGTGAATGCCGTGAGCGTCACTGTTGTACCGTAGTAGCCAACGAGATTGGGGTCTTCCGTCTTCAGCGGCTCGAGTTGTTTGTACTCGGGGTAGGCATACTCGACCGACCAGCCGGTGAACTGCGGAATGATCCGGACCTTCACTTCGTAATCGGGCGATTGCGTGTTGCCCGCAAGCAATTTGTAATGGAAGCCGTTGCGCGTTTGCTTGGCCGGCACCGTGATCGAAAATAGCCGTTTTTGGCCTTCGACCGGCTCGAGGGGCCTTTCTTCGAAGTTCGCCGGGTCATCGGCATTGAACCACAGGCGAACTCGAGCGTGATCGCGCTCGGCCGGGGCGGGGATGCGTCCGTTCAACTCAACTTCAACGTGGAACTCCTCGCCCTGCAAAATCGTGATGTTGCCCTCTTTGGGCGAACGCAGAGCGAGCGAGGTCCGCGTCGGCGGCAGCAAAGCCACAACGAGCGCTGCGACAAAAAAGAACGCGGCTACGCCCGCCAGCCAGAGAATCTGGCGCTTTTGCAGAACGCGGTTTAAATCGACATGTTTGAGGTCCTTGGCCGCGCGTACGCCGATGGCTGTTTTTACTGAGCCGGGAATTTTCTCATCGTCTTTCAGGTCGACATAATTGATCACGCTGTTTTTGGAGCCGGCCATCGAGGTTTCAACACGGCGCGCTGCATAAAACGGGTTGATCTGCCGACGGCTCGGGCGATAGAGCGTTACGTAGATAAAGCCGGCAGCGCTGGCGAGATAAAGGCCGACAACTGCCCATACCGTTCCCGCAGGCGTCTCGATCGATCGATCGACCAGCAATACGACGAGTAGAAAAGCAAGCGAGCCGATGAGAAGAAACAAGCCGGTTGAAAACCAATCGAGGACGCGAATGTGCTGACGGGCTCGCTCGATCTGTTTTTCAACGAACTCTTCTTGCTTGCTGATCGGACTTGGAGACTCAAGTAAAGCTGGCATGAACAGGCTCCCAGGAATCGGGAAACGACATCACTCTAGTATATCGCATCCAGCAGGAGATAGCGCGGGCTAAACCTTACACAACATACGCCCGCGCTTCCCACCCTCCCCCCGGCTTTGCGGGGGGAGGGCAGGGTGGGGGGAAAGGCTGCGAATGTTGCCGCGGTTGTTGATGGGTGAACAGGCCTCACCTTGCAAAACGACTAGACAGGATTAACAGGATGTACAGGATAAGAAAGGATGCACCCATCCTGTAATTCCTGTCCATCCTGTCGAAGAAACTCCCGTGCGCAGGTCGGTTTTGGCAAATGGATGGCTCGCCCCGCGCTGCTCTGGCCTCCCCATTGCAAAATGATTAGACAGGATTAACAGGATGTACAGGATAAGAAAGGATGCACCCATCCTGTAACTCCTGTCCATCCTGTCGAAGAAACTCCCGTGCGCGGGTCGGTTTTGGTAAATGGATGGCTCGCCCCGCCCTGCTCTGGCGTCCCCCTTGCAAAATGATTGGACAGGATTAATAGGATGTACAGGATAAGAAAGGATGCACCCATCCTGTAACGCCTGTCCATCCTGTCGCAGTCGGCGCGGGTTCGCTCGATTCGCGCTCGCTTAGCTTGCTATTAATAAGACGTGACAGGTCTCGGTAACGTTTGCGCTCGCAGCCAAGCTTCAGTTCACATTGCACTTCGGAAGTGCCGTTTTCAATTTTTGACGGCCGTCTTCGGTGACTTTCGTACCCGATAAGTTCAGATTCTGCAGGCTTTTCAAGGCCGCTAGATCGCTGATGGCGTTATCGGTTATCTCGTTGTCTGAGAGATCGAGGCTTTCGAGATTGGCTAGTGCGGCCAAGTGTTTGATACCGGCGCCGGTGATTTTTGTATTGCTCAATTGAATTTCCGTAAGCTTTTTGAGGCCTGCCATTTCGCGAAGCCCCTCATCGCTTGCCTGACTCCCCGAAAGATCGAGAAAATTCAGGCTACCGAGAGAAGGCAAATCTTTCAGGCCGATTCCGGTGACTTCTGTTTGAGAAAGCTCCAAGCTCTTGAGGGATTTCAGGCCGGCCAGTTCCTTCAAACCGGCATCCGTGATTTCAGTAGAGCCGAGATAGAGATGTTGAAGTTGTTCGAGCATGCCAACCTGCCGAAGGGCTGCATCCGTCACTTTCTTGGACGATAATTTTACTTTGACAAGCCCTTTGCATGCGGCCACTTCTTTGACACCGACATTTGTCAAGTTTGGACAAAAGCTGCGCAATTCACGCAGGCGTTTCAGTTTACTCAAGTCTTTGAATCCCACATCGGTCAATTTTTCAGAACTAACACTGATAGATTCGAGGTCTTCAAGTGCAAGCAACTTCTGGAATTGCGCATCGGTAAATGGCGTCTTATAAAGCGAAAGGACTTTGAGATTTTTCAGTTTGACCAATTCCGCCACGACTTCATCGGAAATCTCTTTCGAACTGAGAGCAAGGTTGGTCAGCTTTGTGAGAGTCGCTAATTCTTTCAAAACTTCAACGGTCGCGCCATCATTGAACAGGCTGACGCGAATAATCGACGCGCCGGCGCCCTTTTGATCGCGGCCGATGTCGCCGCCATTGGACAGTGTCTTTTTCAGAAAAGCTGCGACTCGGTCGTCGTTCTCGTCGGCTCGCAAGGGGAAGGCGGAAAGAGAAAGCAGCAAGAGAGAGACAAAGAGGGAAAATCGCAACATGGCCGCACCTTGACTGGGTGTAAAAAACGGAAGCAATTTCGTTGTATTCCGAATGAGGTGAGCGGGCTAACGTGTTTTGTTCGCGCATCGAAGTAATTTAGCTGCGTAACCGGAGATGAATTGTA
The DNA here is from genome assembly GCA_963718635.1 of uncultured Planctomycetota bacterium. GTDB lineage: Bacteria > Planctomycetota > Planctomycetia > Gemmatales > Gemmataceae > JAIOQJ01. The sequence continues at coordinate 4,045,812 of OY970367.1, forward strand.
GTGAGCCTGCGAAATGCGCAGAGGTGGGTTTCTACGGACTCCCTTGCTTGCGCGTCGGGCTCGGGAATGGCGTCGGGCTCGGGAATGGCGTCGGGCTCGGGAATGGCGTCGGGCTCGGGAATGGTGGAACTCCCTTGCTTGCGCGTCGGGCTCGGGAACGACGTCGGGCTCGGGAATGGTGGAACTCCCTTGCTTGCGCGTTGGTCTTGCAAACGCATCCTTTATCCCCGATGCGAATGCAGCGCCCACGACGACCAGAGGCAGAGGCCGAAGAGAACGCGCAGACCCGCTTGCACCGACATCCACCAGAGGTTGCGCGTCAGCAAACCTTTGCCTTCTTCTAAGGCTTTGCGCACTTCGATATCAACGATCTTGCGCGGATTGACGAACCCGAACGTGGCGACGCGAACCAGCGGAGCCTTCCAGGAAGTGAGCCAATGCTCGGCTTCGTCCAGATATTTCTCCGTCTCTTTGCGATCGATCTGGCCCACGCGCACCACGAAGTACAAGTCGACGGCAAGCATGGCTGCTGCTGAGACCGCAACAAAGGGCAACAGCCACCATTCATCGAGCAAGTCGCCGAGCGGCATTTTAGCCTGCGGCCAGATGAGCCGGGAGCAGATGGCTTGGATCGCGATCAACCCGAGCGCAACGAAAGCGCTGCGAAAAGTAGACCACGTCAGGAACATGAGCCAATGTTTTCGAATCTGTTGCAACACCTTCGGCCAACGGCCGGGGATGCTGCGGGCTATCTCGGCTATGTCGCGGTATTGGCCCAAACGGCGGAATGTTCCCACCACAAAGATGGCAGTAAGATAGAAAGTGAAGAGCGGAATCAGCTCCAACCGAGCGAGGTCGCCCATTCGTTCGGCCCATATGCGATGAGGAGGACGTAGCCGTTTAGCGTGGCAGAAGCGCCGCTTCTCAATATTATCGGCCGAATTTGGCATCGAAAACAGGCAAAGTGGTGGGTTGATGAAGTGGTAAGGGTGCGACAACGGTTTCTGGCGAGCGGCGCGGCGTAAGCCCGCCGTGGTTCCGAACACACGGCGGGCTTACGCCGCGCCGCTCAGTGGAAGGACTTTGAAGACGTTAGCGGCGACGCGAAACGACTGCGCAGCAGAGCGTTATCGGCAGTGAACGCCGCGAATTCAGGGAGCCAGGAGCGTCAGCGACTGGAGTGATGGCTTTGTAATACGTTTGCTCGGAGTTCTCCGGTCGCCGACGCTCCCGGCTCGCCAAGACTGCTCCTCTCACTCGCGCGTCAAAATTTCCGCAAAACGCTTGCGCAGTTTTTCAATTTTCGGCACGATCACCGCCTGACAATAGCCTTGATCGGGATGGGCGGCGGAAGTACCCCTGGTGATACGCTTCCGCCAGATAGAACCTGCCTGCGGGGGCCAGCTCCGTGACTACCTCCGACGGCCGTTCGGCATCAGTTCCAAGACTTCGAATGAATTCTTCCGCGAGGTTTTTCTGCTCATCGGAATGAAAATAGATCACCGAGCGATACTGTGTGCCGACGTCGGCGCCCTGGCGATTCAGCGTGGTCGGATCGTGTGTTGAAAAGAAGACAGTCAATAGATCGCGAAAGCTCAGGACCGCCGGATCAAACGTAATGCGCACCACCTCGGCATGGCCTGTACTGCCTCGGCAGACCTGCTCATAAGTCGGGTTTTCCGTTTGTCCGCCGGCGTAACCCGATTCAACTTGTTTGACGCCGCGCAACATCTCGAAGGCCGCTTCAACGCACCAGAAGCAGCCGCCGCCAAAAGTCGCCGTTTCGAGGGAAGCCGTCTTGGGAGTTTCGGTGGTCATGAAATCGCATTTCCTTCGTGACTTAGCTCTACCAGGCTATTGCCGAGGCGCCACTCTTCGAGCGATTTACGCAGACGGTTGTCCAACTCAATTGGCAACGGCTCGGCCGGAAGAGCGCGCATCATCTGGATCGATGTCTTGTAGGTTTCGAGATAAGAGTGGCAGGGCGGACAATCGCCAATGTGCTGATGGAGAGTGAGCATGTGCAGCTCGGAAAGATCGCCGCCCACGAAATCAATCAATAATTCCGCGACTTCGCGGCACGTCACTTTCATGGACCGGTCTCCTCAAAATGCGGAGTCAGCAAGTCGCGCATCATTAAACGTGCGCGGTGCAGCCGGCTTTTAACCGCCGGCACGCCAAGTTCGAGGGCTTCAGCGATGTCGGCATTGGCCATCTGTTCCACATCGGCCAACACCAGCACATCGCGATACATTTCGGGCAGGTGGCTGATCGCGTTTTCAATCGCATGCTTCTGTTCGACTTCCAAGGCCGCCTGTTCAGGCCGAACGTTCCATCGCTTGACCGGGCTGCCATGAAGCCCATCGGCATCGAAACGTCCGAGCGGGTCGTGGATTTCTTTGTCCTCGCGTCTGGCCCGTTTTCGACGAAAGGCAAGAGCGGCGTTCACGGTCACTCGATGCAGCCAAGTGGGGAACGCGGATTCGCCGCGAAACGTATCGAGCTTGCGAATCACTTGCAACAAGACATTCTGCGTCACATCCTCGGCGTCCGCTTCGTTGCCGAGCATGCGCCGCGCAAGATGGTAAACGCGCGGAGCGAACTCGCGAAAAACCCGTTCGGGCGTCATCGTGTCAGCGCCTGGCGTCTCAACCATCCGGCTTCTCCAATCCGCCGAGGAATCCCCTATCGTTTATATAGTGGCGGAGAAGTTCGCGTAAGCGCTTACATGGAAATAACTTTTGCCGGAGTCCGTTAATGTCGTTTCGCTTTCATGCCGTCCTGTTCGATTTCGATGGAACCCTCGCTGATAGTTATGATGCCATCACCGCCAGCGTCAATCATGTCGCTGCGCACCATAAACTGCCGCCTCTACCCGAACCTGAAGTACGCATTATGGTTGGGCATGGCCTGCTTCAATTGATGGCCGACATCATCCCCGGCGGCGATGCGGCGCAGAATGCCGAGCTTTATCGGGCGCATCATCCAACGGTCATGTACCAACACACCCGCTTGTTGCCCGGCGCTGGGGCAGCGCTTGAGCAACTCCACGCACGAAACATCAAGATGGCCGTTTGCAGCAACAAGCCGGCAGCGATCACCAAAAAGTTGATCGTTGCTTTGAAAGTTTCCGAATACCTGCCATTAGATGCTGTGTTCGGGCCGGAGGATGCACAAAATCCGAAACCTCACCCGGGAATGGTGCAGGCAGCATTGAACCATTTGAACGTTTCGGCTGACGAAGCCCTATTCATCGGGGACATGTCGATCGACATAGAGACAGCACGCAATGCTGGCCTAGAGGTATGGGTGTTGCCCACCGGTTCGAGCGATGTAAAAGCCTTACAGTTAGCTAAACCCGACCGAATTCTGAACAGCATGGATGAATTGGTGAAGGAGTTGGGAATTTCTTAACGGGCGGAACCGGAAGTCTGACGACTTCCGCTACGCGAGAAAGCACGGCGTAGCGGAAGTCGTTAGACTTCCGGGGCTGCGCCTGGACTTGCGGGCGAACTCGGAAGTCTGACGACTTCCGCTACGCGAGAAGACGCGACGTATGTACTCCGATTTCGCATTTCCGTTTTAATCGGTCCTAAGTTAGTTTATCCGCTGCGCCGACCCAAGAGTCCGATGGCGAACGCTGTACGGTAAGCCCGAGATAGTGCGCCCATGCAGATGGTTCGCACCTGATCCTCTGATGCGATGGAATGTGGACAGACAGTCGCTTCCGGAGGCGTAAACCCGAGAAAATGGTAAAAAAGAGATTAACGAGCTTGCAGGTCAGAGCCGCGACCGTAAGTGCTTCAGGAGACCCTTCAGGAAATATTTCCTGAAGGGCCTTTCCAATTAAATCGTGGGAAAACGCGCATCATGACTTTTCAAACTTCCGTAGGACAAGCGTCTCGCTTGTGCCTTGCTCAAACGAACGACGCTCTAGTGCGCGTCGTTCTGAAGCAACCGCCTTCTAGAAATATTTCCAGAAGGTGAAACCTGAGAAAATCGTGGGAAAACGCATGCAACTTCAAACAATGCCAGCAAAGAGACGCTGTAGTCAAACATTCGTCGATCAATCAGTTGTCGATCTATCGTAGTCGCTTATGGAAATATTTCCACAAGCGAAACCCCGAGGAAATCGTGCAAAAAAGGACGAACACTTTGGCGTGCCGAGCGACTTAAGCTGCGGGGTTACGTTCTCACGGGCTGCTTTATCTGACTCTTCGTTAAAATTCTTCACGACTTGAGCCGAAAGAAAATGCTATCCTAATCTATGTTTTCGCCTTCCGGCACAATCGTTCCTTTAGGTACAATTGTCGGAACTGCATTGCCGTCGCTGCTTTCGCGCCCTCTTGATCGGGATAAGACTTCATGAAGATGCAACCCTATGCCCGTGGCGAGATGATGCCGGTGGCGCCGCGTGGACCGTTGGCCGAGCGGAATGGCTATTACGATTGGCCAGGCAACCATGGTCCGCAGCCTGGGCCCAACGGCTATCCCGGCAACGGCTATCATCAACAAGTGCCTTTTCATCCTGCGGGTCCAGGCGAGCCGAGCTACGTGCAGGTGCTGTTGCGACAGATTAAGAAGCGTTGGTTGCATCTTTTCTTCTGGCTGGTGGCGACTACTGTCGTTGCGGCGGTGGTTATCACGAAATTTGCCAAGCCCACTTTCCATGCCGAGGGGCGGCTCTATTACTCGCCCGATTTCAATTACAGCCATAAACGGCTATATACTCCGCCGAACATCCAGACGATTCTGGCATTGGCTAAGTCTCCGGAAGTGGTCGATAAGGCAGCGGAGGAAGCCAATCTGGGGGTTGGCGGGGATGCCCTCGATAAAAAGCTGACGATCGCCATCGTCAAACAGTCCGACTTGATTTCGGTGCAGTTCGATTGGCCCAATCGCGAGCAGGCGGAAAAGGTTGCCAATCGAGTCTTACAGCTGGTGATCCAGCAAAACGATCAGCTCCGTCGCCGCTTATCGGAGAAGGCCATCATCGATCTGGAGGAATCCCTGGAAAAGGTGGCCAAGGATGAGTTGGCGATGCGCAACCTGCTCAACGAAACGCTCGGCAACATGAAGATCTTCGACCTGAAGACGGAAATGGGGACGGTGATCAACGAGATTTCATCGTTGAACAGCCAGATCCTCGCGCTCTCCATTGAAGAAACTTCGCTCAAGACGCAGATCAAAGACATCGACGAAAAAGTCGCTGCGAAAAGGCGGGAACTCGACTCAGGCAAAAGCGATCCCGATCAAGACCGGCTCGAAGCGGGATTGATGAGCGAAATGCGCATCATCCGCAGCAGCCAAGTTGAAAAACAACGTGCCATCGAACTAGCGAAAGTAAAACTCAGCGCTGCCCTTGCGAAGCGCAAGAACTGGGATCCATTGTTCCGGGCTGGCCATATTTCCAAAGCCGAGTGGAACGAAAATGAAGACGCTATCAAACTGTACAACATCGAGATCGGAGGAAGCGCTGAATTGATGCGAATGAATCAGGAACTGAAAGATAAAGAACAACAAATTCTGAACATCAAGAAGGGATTTGTATCACCCGAACATCAGCAGCTGCGGTCCGAACGGCTCCAAAAGGAAGTCCTGCTTTCCTCGATCCCTCGCAAGATAAAGGACTTGGAAGAGAGCCTTGCCGAACGAATGCAGCATCAGAGGCATTTGCAAAGTGCCCAGAAAAAGGTGCAGCATATCGAACTGGCAATCGATTCGTTACACCAGAAGCGGACGAGTCAATCGGAACAAAAGCACGAACACGAGAAGCTTGAAGCGAAGAAGGTCGAGGAGTTGACGATCTACGCGCCGGCCACCACCGGCGGGGCGCCTCCGACGACCAACCATGTCAAACTCGGCGCTGTGGTGTTTGGTCTTTCGATCTTGCTTTTTGTCGGATTCATTGCCGTGTTCGATATGCCCAAGATGGCGATGCACGGTTCGCCGATGCCGCCTCCTCAGGCGCAGTATCCGGTGCCGGCCTGGCAGCATTACGCTCCGCGGCAAGAGTCGGAATATGCCCCCCCGCAGCCTCCGCCCACACGTGGGCCGAGCATGACAAATGAACACATGCGGGCCCTCGCCGAACGGATCATGGAGAACAATCGCACCCGCGGCTCCATCGTTCTTTTCACGCCAACTTCTTCCGGCTTACGCGTCGAGAACTTGCTTGGCGATCTCGGCTGCTTCTTAAAGAAAGAGACCGGCCGAGTGCTGGTATTCGAGGCCCGGACGGCTGCCGAAGGTCCGGCTTACCCCGCTTGGATCGGACCCAGCGGCAGGGAAGTCTCCGACCAGCTCGACGCCTATCTGGAAGGTCGCCATGAGCGCGGCGGCAACTGTTTTGCCGAGACATTAATAGCAGGCATCGATTATGCCCGTTGCGATCTTTCCCACCATCTGACGGCCGTTATGTCGATGTATCGTTTCCGTCGTCTCATGCACGATATGAAAGAACGCTACACCGTGGTGCTGATGATCACACCGGAACGTTTCCACGGCGACGAAGACGATCTCTTCACCACGCTTGGCGAGGGGATTGTCGTCGTTGTCAACGAGGATGCCGACCGGGCTGAGGTAGACTCGTACATGTGCGATCTTCGGGCTAGCGAGACGCCTGTTTACGGTGTCGTGACCGTGCCACCTTCGCCGACCGCGTGAAAGATATGGCGTCAGAGCCGCGACCGTGAGGGAGCTACTTCCTAACAGTCCCGGCTCTTAGAACCCGGTGATTTTCCGTAGCAACCCACCCATCACCAAAGAGGTGGGTTGCGCTGAGCCTTCACCCGCCCTACCACGGCCGAGTCTCACGGCAAATCGACGGTTTCCCCACCCGCTGCTGTAATGATCGCCCGCAGCACATTTTCGTGGGTTTTCAGCGGGATCGTTCTGACAGAACCGTCGGCCCACAAAGCCAGAAAACCATTGCCGCCAAACGATGCAAATTTGGGCAAAGGCTTTTCGGCATCGTATTCGAATTCATCCGGTTTGGTCCAAGGCGTCGCTTCTGCGGCCTCAAAGGCCAACATAGTATTTGAAGAGCCATCAGTGATTCCCGCTAACGTTCTGGACTCCTTCATTGTTGTAAAGATGGTGTCTTTACCCCAGAAGATGCGGTAATGTGTCATACCCGCTTCTGTAGTCGGGGCTTGTTTATCGGAATAGGTTTTCGGCATCAGCGGAATTAATTTCTTGTTGTTTTCGCTATCCCACGGTTCGTCCAGTTTGAATTTCTCGTAAAGATTTTGTTGCTCGATAAACGGTAAGATTGCAACACGCCAACTAAGTAACGGTTTCCCCTTTTCGCTGCAAATAGCAGCGCTCGGGAGTTTTCCATACGCATCATGGTAGCTGTGCATAGCTAAACCGATTTGTTTCAGATTATTCATGCTTTCAACCCGTGACGCCGCGGCGCGCACCTTTTGGACGGCCGGCAGTAACAGGCCGACGGCTATCGGCATGGTGCTGGCGTAACCGATGTTCGGAATGGTCGTAGACATTTTGACCGACTTGCCATCCTGTTTCACCGGGGGGTTCATCAAAAACTCGTCGAGCCGTTCCATCCCGCCCAAGGCTAAGAGAGCCATGGCACTTTCCGGCAGCTTTTCCAGCGGCGCTGTTGTGCCGTCGCCGAGAACGGTATTCAGCATTTCCGCTCGGCTCTTCTTGATTGCATCGCGACCCATTTGGGCCATGTCAGTCACCGCTTTCATCCCCGCGGCGGCTGACTGTTCATTCTCAAAATTGAGGCTCAGATCAACCACGTTGTTTTCCGCGAGATTGAACGAGAGCAATGCTGTTTTGGCAAGCAGCAAAGGGCGCACGAACGGAGGAACGCCCTCGCGTTGCAAGCGTTCCTCATTGAGCGCCTCTTTCGGGATATAGCTCAAATTGGCGGCAATCGTGATATGCCGTTTGGTGTTCGCTGCCTGTAGCGACTCGGTCAGTTCGCCTCGGACGACTGATCGTTTCTCGATGTATAACTCGACAGCGGAAATTTTGCCGAAGACGATGATCTGGTCTTTAATGATGGAGACGGCCGTTCCCGATTTCACGTCGGTCCAATAGCTGCCGTTCGTCGTCTTTTTCTCGGTCGCATTGGGCATGGCGGACTTCAATACCGCAGCCGCTTCGAACGGTTTGTTCATCGCCAGAATGGCAAGGATTTCTGGCTCATTTTTCAGCTGGACGTCGCATGGAATGGCGACAACGGTGAGCCGATCAATGCTCGAAGGCGAAGGAAGGAAACGTCGATCAAAGCCGGTTAGCGCCTTATCGCCAGCCTTCATCACCGTCTCGCGCAGTTCTTTAAGTGCATCGCTTTTCCAAATGTCCGCCACGCGGATATGGGCAAAGCCCAAAGCATCCGCCGGCACCGCAGCCAGATCGGCGGGGAGTTCGTCTGCCGCCAACGTCGGCAATGTCATTAGCGCGCTGAGCGCCGTCGCGAGAAGAAAACGGGCCATCATGGGTCACCTCATTACGGTTGAAGAAACGGCAAGGATGCCAATTGCAGGCGTCGATGTCATCAGAAAGGATGCCGAGATTATCGGCATCCTTATGTGCAATGGCAAGGACCATACGGTATGTGAAAATGCGATGTGAAGGCTTTGTGCGTGGATCGCTATTTAGCGCTCAAACATTCTATTCCGGAAATTGATCCACTTTACATCGACACCTGAGCGTTCCACTACCCCGCCGAATGCGGAATCGACCAAGACCCCTTCGGCTGCTTTTGTCCAGTCGTAGTGGGGCGGTAGATCGACTGACTTGAGCATGATGATCGCGCTCGCCTGCATCACCTCGGCGACACGTGCGGCGATGGCATCGCTGGTCACACGCCAGTCGTGCGCAAGCGCCAACGGATTGCCTTCATCTTTTTCGCAGAAGGCGTAGGCATCGAGCACTTCGCAAGAGGGCGGCAGAAAACGCCGCAGCAACTGTCCGTTCAAGTCCATCGCCCGAATCGCGAGCCAGTGCGAATACTCTTCTATTAGGCTGTGTATGCCGTGGTATCGTCGCACGACGTCGGCAAACGCGCCTCCGCCGGGCACAAATAGATATCGGCCTTCCACTTGTTCGGCCAACCAGTCACGCAGTCCGGAACAAAGGCCCGGATGATCGAAGAGGCTGCCGCCGACTTTCACAACGGTCAGGTTGTCCAAAATTGTTCTCCCAACAAGGACACCGTAAACGCCGTTGCTACTGTGGAGATGGTTTCACCATTCAAGTCCGAAACGAAGTTCAATTGGACCTCCTCGTCGTCTCCTGCATAAGCATTCCAAGCTTCGAGGGCCAGAAATTCGCCTGAGCCAGAACAAATGATTCGGTCCAACTTAGTGGGAAAACGACCGACGACAGTCCGAATGGCGTTTGCTAACATGCTCCGTTGCCGATCGACCGCCTGACTCGCAAGTTTTTTAGTATCTGCATCAGTTATGGTTTCGCCATCGCCGCCGAGCATTCGCGCCAATCGTGCATGGGCAAACTTTTTGGTGGCAGGTCGGGCATCAGCAGTTGTGAGATCATTGGGATCTCCAGGCGTCATCCCAAGAGCGAGATAGGCATCCTGGATAGTAGCGAAGAACTCTGCCGTCACCCCTTCATTGACTAGGGCACAGATGGGAGTGCGTTTCACGCCGGTATAAACCAGTTCCTTCGATTCCAATCGGGCGGCATCGGTCAAACCCTCGGCCAGTGGCTTTCCCTCGTGAAGCGCAATGATATCGGACGTTGTCGAGCCAATATCGATCATCAACCCATTTCTATATCGCCGGGCCAAATACGTTGCGAGTGCATGCCAATTGGCGGCAGCGACCTCGATGGGATTCTGCATCGCCTCGGTCGTGGAGACAAACCGGCCCGAAGTGCTCCATACTTTAATAGTGCTTGAGGGAAAAGCTTTTCCGACCTGGGCGAGAATTCGCGATACGCCGTCCCGTTTGGTTTCGTAGCAATCGCAGAGCTCACCGGTCATCGTGACCGCAAGCCGACCCAAGGGCCATCCGTGCAGCAATGCGAGCAAGGCGTCGCCAAGCTGGTCGGGATGTTTCCAAAGTTCAAAAGGGCTCGTCCTCGCCTGGCCGCCGCTAGTTGCCGCCTTCAGATTCGCGCCGCCAATGTCGAGGCCGATTACGTTTTCGCTCATGCTTCTAAGATAGTGGCGAGGAGTCGGGTGCAAGCAGAATGCATTCGGCCAATGAACATGGACCTCGGAATGTTTTCTACGGGCCAAGAGCATTATGCGATTTCTCGTCGGCATCGATCTCGGAACGACTAACAGTGCGTTGGCGTATATCGACCTAAATAACAGGCCCCGCACCGGCGCTCAGCGAGAAGACGTTCGGCGTCCCGCAGCTTGTGGCTGCTGGTCATGTCGCCGAACGGCCATTGCTGCCTTCGTTTCTGTATCTGCCTGGTGAACACGATCTCGCAGCTGGCTCGATAACGCTTCCCTGGAAACCGGATGCCGCCTATGCGGTCGGCGAGTTTGCACGCAATCACGGCGCGCGCATCCCCGGTCGGCTCGTCTCTTCCGCCAAGTCTTGGCTTTGTCATCCGGGGGTCGATCGCACCGCGCCGTTGTTGCCGTGGGCAGCGCCGCCGGACGTCAACCGATTATCCCCCCTCGAAGTTTCCGCTCGCTATCTGCAGCATATGGTTGAGGGTTGGAATTTCGCGATGGCCAAGACGGGCGCCAAGCTCGAAGACCAAGCTGTTGTCCTTACCGTGCCGGCTAGTTTTGACGATGTAGCACGCAACCTGACGATGCAGGCCGCTCAACAGGCAGGCTTGAAAAACGTAACCTTACTCGAAGAACCGCAGGCTGCTTTCTATTGTTGGCTCGGGCTCAGCAAAATCGAGGAAGTGGGACGCATGCAGCCCGGCATGCGCTGCGTGGTGATTGACGTCGGCGGCGGCACCAGCGATTTCAGCCTGATCCGCGCCGCTGAAGATAAGGGCGAACTGACCTTTATCCGCGAGTCGGTCGGCGATCATCTGCTGCTCGGCGGCGACAACATGGATCTTGCCCTTGCACGCCATGCCGAAACAAAACTACCGCAAGCCGGGAAGCTTGATGGCGCTCAATTCGGAATGCTAGTGCAAGCCTGCCGGCAGGCGAAGGAGCAACTGCTCGACCCGAAAGGGCCTGCTTCGGTATCGGTGACCGTTCAAGGCCGAGGGCGGTCGGTCATCGGCGGCTCCTTGAATACTTCGCTTACGCCGGCTGATGTCAAACAAGCTATCTTCGAGGGCTTCTTTCCCATCACGCAGCGAGATGCCGAACCTTCTCGTTCCGGCCGGACTGGACTCCAGGAGATGGGCTTGCCCTATGTCAACGACCCCGCGGTGACGAGGCATCTGGCCGCCTTCTTAAACAAGCAACTACCTCCAGGCGAAGCGCCGGATGCCATCCTTTTCAACGGCGGCGTCTTCCAGCCGCAAAATCTGCGCGACCGCCTGATCGATGTCATGCGCCAGTGGTACGACCAGCCGGGAAAACCTTGGCAACCGCTCGTGTTGGCAAATCCTTCCTTGGATCTCGCAGTCGCCTGGGGCGCTGCCTATTACGGTTGGCTGAAGCATTCGGGTGGTCGCCGTATCGGGGGCGGCATCCCGCGCTCCTATTACATCGGCATTGACGTCGATACGGCTGCCCAGAATCCAAATCCCGATTTGCGCAATGTTTTATGCGTGGTGCCACGCCGACTTCAAGAGGGTGAAGAAGTCGCGCTGCCTAAGCCGGAATTGGAATTGGCATTAGGCCAACCCGTTCTTTTCCCACTTTATACATCCACGGTTCGCGGCGACGACAAACCCGGCGACTTATTGCATGTCTCCCAGGAACAGCTCCTGCAATTGCCGCCATTGCACACGATTCTGCGCGGCGGCAAGCGGGCCGGCGCCAAGCGCGTGCCGGTGACTTTGGCCGCGAAATGCACCGAAATCGGCACGCTCGAACTTTGGTGCGTTGCTAAAGATGGCCAGAACCGTTGGCGTTTGGAGTTTAACGTCCGCGATATCGTGAAGGATGCCGAGCCGGAAGCAGCGCCCGGCGATTCTGGGATCACTGATGTGCTGCCAGAAAGCCAAGTTCAGGCAGCCCTAGACATCATTCGCGAGGTCTATCAAAGTCCCAAGCCAGGAACGCCCGAGGTTAAAGAGATCTACAAGCACCTGGAGACAGTTCTCGATTCATCGCGCGGCGATTGGCCGATGGGGCTATGCCGTCGTCTGTGGGAGTTTCTCGAGGAGATCGCTCCGGACCGCAGTCGTTCCGCTCAGCATCTGCATCGCTGGTATCACTTGGCCGGCTTCTGTTTGCGCCCGGGTTTCGGCGATTCGCTCGATCGCTATCGTATTGAGCAACTCTGGAAGTTGATTGCTGCACCTTTCAAGGCAGCCGGCGCTCCATCGGCCCAAGCGGAAGGTGGCGCCGACTATTGGATCATGTGGCGCCGTCTCGCCGGTGGTCTGAACCAATCGTATCAGCAGACGCTTTTCACGCGCTTAAGGCCTATCTTGCTCCCGGCCAAGGGCAAGCAAATCGTCCGACCGGGCGCCAACGAACTGGCCGAGATGTCGCGCGCGGCCGCCGCTTTCGAACGTCTCGATGTGAAAGTAAAACAGATTCTAGGCGAAGCTCTGCTGCGTCAAGTTTCGCGTACTCCGGTGCCGACCTATGCCTTTTGGGCGCTGACGCGGCTAGGCGCGCGTACCTTGCTTTACGGACCGATGAACACGGTCGTGCATCCGGAAATCATCGAAAACTGGCTCGAACAACTGGTAGGATTTCAACCCGGCAACGACAGCGAAAAAAACGCTTGGGCTTTCTGCCTCTCGCAACTGGCGCGCATGAGCGGCCATCGCGCGCTCGACATCGACGATGAACACCGCGCAAGCGTCCTGATCGCTTTGCGCAAGCTGCAAATTCCTACAGCCTGGGTGAGAATGGTGGAAGAAGTGGTTGAAATGGAAAAAGCCGAGCGCAGCCAAATGTTCGGCGATTCGCTGCCGATTGGCCTGCGCTTGGCAGGCGGGTGAGCCATTGCGCGGCTCTTACCCTATATCGCCATTTTTATTTCACTTCAGGCATTTCAAACTGCCGTGCCTGAAGAATCTCACGGCTCGCGTCGTCTTGAATCAACGCGATAACACGAAGGTGCTTCAGGTCTAATGGGCGTTCGGCCTTGGGGAATTCGCGTTCCTTGGCGAAGTCGTCCAAGTACTTCGTCAGTTCCGTTCGAATCTCCGTGGGATCAATTTCGAAGGTTTTCGAAAAGTTTTCTTCTTTCAGCGCTGTTCCTTCCACGCCACCCGGCATCGAGCGCACCACTTGATGATGAAAACGGAGCGAGTTGCCGCCGACATATTTGATCGATTCTTCAACGAGCAACAGCCGCAGTTTAATGTCGTCTCCAGGTTGTTTGATGCCGTGGATATCAATTTTGATGGAGATTTTGCCTTCTTTGTTGGCGACCGCGCCATCAAGCTTGATTTCGGTTGGCTCTTCCAACAGCGGATCGATGTAGCGCTTGTATTCTTTGAATTTCGCCTCCGAACCGCCCATGCCTCCACCGCCGCTGCGACGCGGCTTGCCGTTGAAGAGAACCGTGGGGGTGCCGCGCAGGTCCATCGGGAATTTTTCGCCGTAGTATTTCCAACGCGCTTCGGAAGCAGGACTGGTGAGCGGGTCGGGTCCGGGAATATGCATGTGATATTGGATGAGCACCAGATCGCTTGGCCCGTACGATTTCTGCAAGGCATCGAAGGCGACATCGGCTGCTACGCAAGGCGGGCATTGGGCGCCGGTGAATAACTCCAACACCGCCGCTCGTTCCGACTTATTCGTTCGGCCTGCAAAGGCTTTCGGCTTAAAGGGCGGCACCTTGATTTGGTACTCGGCATCCCAGGCCAGTTCGAGCTTGGTGAGCTTGGCCTTAGCCTGCTTGGCCAAGTCTTCTTTTCCGTCCTTTTCATAAGAGGTCAGCAGCGCGTTCTCCAGGCGAACTTGCAGCGAGACCGGCGAGTCTTGTGTCATCAATTTGGAAGCCTTAGTCGCGATACTTTCCGTAATGCCGGAGAAGCCTTTTTGCGTCTTTACCGCATCAGCGCACTGCATCAAGGCATCAAGTTGGAAGCGTTTGCCGTAAGGTTCCGTGTATTTTTCAACGATCTGGACCCACTTGTTCGCATCATCCGCTTTGCCTGCTTGCTCGGCGTTGCGGAGCAAGCCAAGAGCCGCTTCGACGACAAGCGGGCTATCCGCGTTTTTGTCTAAAACCTCCCGGTAAAGGGCGGGAGTTTGTGCTTCGGCCTCTTTTTGGGCCGTCTCTAGTTTCTTCTTCAGTTCGGCTTTGGTGTCGTCGTTCTTCGTCCGGCGCAGTTGTAACTGCAGCGCCTGCACCGCTTGCGTCAACTTTTGAGCCGACTTGAACGATTCCGGAACATCGGGCTTGATCGACGCATCCGCTGCTTCGATTTTCTCTTTGTCAGTCGCGATGAATTTGCCGCGCGAGAGCAGGTCTTCGTCGCCAAAGCTGCCAAGGGCTAGCTTCGCGTTCTTGGGCGTCACATTGCCGTGGAAGGCGAGCTTACGGCCGGCTAGATCGAACTCGATGTCAACTTTGCTTTCATTCACGGTGAAGCCTTGGAGTTCCACCGGTGTTTGCTCGGCTTTATCGAGAATTTCTGCCCGCAGCTCGCCCCCCTTTTTGGCAACCTTCAGCATGCAAAGCGCCTGCTCGGGGCCGGCAAACGCAAACGAATAGTAGAGGATGTAATTGCCCGGCTCGAGCGCCGGCTTCTCTTCCGCCATTGCCGCTGGATGCAGAGCTAGCAATAACGCAAAGCCGACAAGGAAGGTGCGTGGCATGATGATTCTCCGAACTTCAGAAGCGATTCGTGTCCATACTAAAATACGCGTCCGCTGCAATTCGGAAACAATAGCTTTCCCTAATTCGCAACGAAATAAAAACGACGACAAAAAGATTTGGGACAAAAAAATAAAACAAAAACGAATTTTTAGGTTTTTGCGTTTTATTTTTTTGTCCCAAATATTTTTGTCGGAGTTCCTCACTCTCCTTGCTCACGCAATCACTTCATGGGCCACTGTGCCAAAAACATCGGTGAGCCGAAAATCGCGCCCGAGGTAGCGATAGGTTAGCTTTTCGTGATCCATGCCTAGCAGGTGGAGGATTGTCGCATTAATGTCGTGGGCGTGCATCTTGCCTTCGGTCGCCTGGAAGCCGAAGTCGTCGGTCGCGCCATGGACATGCCCGGCTTTCACGCCTCCTCCGGCGAGAAAAATGGAGAAGCCGTAGGGCGAATGGTCGCGGCCATTGCTCCCTTCGGTTGTTGGGGTACGGCCGAATTCGCCGCCCCAGACAACGAGCGTCTCATCGAGCAATCCTCGGCCTTTGAGATCCATGATCAGCGCAGCCGCGCCGCGATCCATGCTCTTCATCATTTTGGATTGGCCGTTGTGGTTGTCGCCGTGCGTGTCCCAACCGGTCGAGCCGCAACCATGATAAATCTGCACAAAGCGCGTGCCTCGTTCCACCAACCGGCGAGCGATGAGGCACTGTTCGCCGAAACCTGGCCCATACGCGGCACGTGTGGTTTGCGTCTCGCGACCAAATCGACGGCATCGGGCGCCGATGATTGCATCCGATAGGCAAGCTCGTATGAGGCAATGCGGGCTTCCAAGTTGCTGTCATCGGTGCGCGTTTGCGCATGCTTACGATTGAGCGATTGCACGTAATCGATGAGCGCTCGCTGATCGGCGGAGGCCATTTCCTTCGGCGCGGCAAGATTGGGAATAGGGGTCGAGCCCGAATCAAAACGAGTCCCTTGATAGACTGCGGGCAAAAAGCCGCTGCCCCAAACGCCGGCGCCCGGCTTCAAAGGCCCATCAGCCATCACCACAAAACTGGGAAGATTGTCGGCAACATTGCCCAGGCCATAGCTGGCCCACGCGCCGAGTGAAGGCCGGCCCATGCGGTCATGTCCGGTGTTCATCAGCCAGATGCCGGGAGTGTGATTGAAGATCTCGTGGTGGCACCCCCGCAAGACGCAGATATCGTCCGCCACCGTTTGAAGGTTGCGCAGCGTGTCGCAGATTTCAATGCCGCTCTGGCCGCAACGGCGAAACTGTTGCTTGCTGGCCATCAGCTTCTGTTTTTTGAGATCGGTGAATTGCAGTTGCAGCCCCTGCAACGATTCCGGCGTCGGCTGGCCATCATACTTGGTAAGGGCCGGCTTTGGGTCGAAGGTATCAACCTGGCTCGGCCCGCCATGCATGAACAGATAGATGACCGCTTTTGCCTTCGGCGCGAAATGCGACAACCGGGCCGTGAGCGGATTGGGCGACTCGGCCGCTAACAAGTTAGCCAGCGGCAACATGCCAAAGCCGAGGCCTGCTTGGCGGAGCCAGGTACGGCGGGAAATTACCTGACTATTGTTAGTTGAGAAATTCATCGTTTCGCTTGGACCAAATTCGTTAGAACAGTTGGAATGGTCGTGCTACATTCTATCCTGATTCGAAGGAGTTCTCGATGAAATTACTGATTCTCGGCGTGATGGCATTGATGGTAGTTGCCTCTCGGTCAATGGCAGCCGATCAACCTGCCCCAGACAAAGCCGATGCCCGCGTTTTCGAACTGCGCACGTACACCGCAGCGCCGGGGAAGATGAAGGATCTCCATGCCCGCTTTCGGGATCACACGTGCAAGCTGCTTGAAAAGCACGGCATGACCTTGATCGGCTTCTGGGTGCCGACCGACCCGAAAGGCGCCGAAGAGACACTCGTCTATATCGTCGCGCACCCGAGCGAAGAGGCTGCGAAGAAAGCCTGGGACGCCTTCCGCAACGATGAGGACTGGAAGAAAGCGCGAACCGATTCCGAAAAGAACGGCCCTATTCTCGCCAAGCCGCCGGAAGCCAAATTCTTCAAGGCGACGGATTACTCGAAGATCAAATAAATTGGTAGGAGCACCAGCAGGCCGGGAGGCCTGCTGCCACTTCTAGATTGAGGCCACAGGCCTCCCGGCCTGTGGGACCCGTTACCCGATTCACGTAGGGTGGGTGAAGGCTTTGCGAAACCGGTCGTTTGACTGTGCATTCACGATCCCCTCTGAAACTATTTTCAACAAAATGCAAAAGCGCAAAATTTTTGTTCGTTTTCCCACGATTTAATTGGAAAGTGGCTTCCGGAAATATTTCCGGAAGCCACCTTGTTGAAACACCGCCTTGTATCATTCTCCTCGCCGGAAGCACCGGCCGCTTACACGGCTCGGCTCGCCGGGCGCGCGTAGCGATAGCGCTGCCTGGCCCTGCGCAGCGTCAACGGCGTTCGACGCGCTGGGGGTCCACTACTAACTTAGGCGTGCTGTTTTCGGAAATGCGTTTTTTGATCTCGTCGCCGGATTGGCGCTGGCGAGCGGCGCGCCGTCAGGCCGCCGTGCCCTGCGGTTACGTCAGCCTTACGGCTCACGCGCTGTACCAAAAAACCCCGGCGTTAGCCGCGACGCGGAGAGCTTTGGCGCAGCGGAGCGTTCGCGGCGCAGCCGCGCGAACACTCCAGTCGCTGACGCTCCTGGCTCGCCTGATGTGGTGCCAACGCGCTCCGCTACGTCAGAGCCCTCCGCGTCGCGGCTAACGCGCGTCTGTTTTGGAACGGGCGCCAAAGCAATCAAAAATCGCGATCCCCATCAATCTTTTTACCTTGACGTTGCCGCATTCCCCCGAATATACACTTCTCCAGTGCCAGAGAATGCCCGATGCCTTCGCTCCTCCCATCATCGATTTCGAATCCCACCGCCACGCCGGGCCAACCGCCGCGTTTGCTCGATCGCATACGCGAAGCGTGCCGCGTTCGCCATTATTCCGTGCGCACCGAGGACGCTTACCACGATTGGATCAAGCGCTTCATCCTCTTCTACAACAAACGGCATCCCCTGGAAATGGGCTCGGCTGAGATCAACGCCTTTCTCACGCATCTCGCGGTGGAAGGCCATGTCGCCGCTTCGACCCAGAACCAGGCCTTTGCGGCGATTCTGTTCCTTTACCAGAAGGTGTTGGAAGTAGACCCTGGATTGGTCGAGGGCGTCATCCGCGCCAAACGCCCGACACGGCTTCCCGTCGTGCTGACCAAGGATGAAATCGGAAAAATCTTCGCTCAACTGACTGATACGTATCTGCTGATTGCTCGCCTTCAGTACGGTACTGGAATGCGACTGCTCAAGGATTGCGGCTGCGGGTCAAAGATATTGACTTTCAGCGGAATGAAATCCTCATTCGTGAAGGCAAGGGCGACAAGGACCGCCGGACAATGCTGCCCGAATCAGTCAAATCGGAATTGCTGGTGCATCTCGAGAAGGTTCGACTTCTCCATCAAAAAGATCTCGAACGAGGGTTTGGCCGAGTTTACCTCCCCTCCGCCCTCGATCGCAAGCTCCCGAGCGCTGCTGGCGAATGGAAATGGCATTATGTGTTTCCGTCCGCCACTCTTTCGGTTGATCCGCGCAGCCAGATCAAACGCCGGCACCATCTTCACGAAGGAACGGTCAGCCGAGAATTCACCCAGGCCGTCAAGCGAACGGGCATCGGCAAGCGGGCCACCAGCCACAGTTTTCGGCATAGCTTCGCTACCCATCTCCTGGAAGCCGGCTATGATATTCGCACCGTCCAGGAATTGCTCGGTCATGCCGATGTGAGTCTGACCATGATCCACACGCACGTGCTGAACAAAGGCGGCCGAGGCGTCCGCAGCCCGCTCGATGCCTGGCGATGCGCAAACTCTGTTAGGACGTTAGTTCGCGCGAACTCGCAAGGACGTTTTGGACGCAACAGATGGACTACATTGATCTTCGGCAGGACGTTCCTGCCGAAATTTGCAAAGTGTTATCTTGCGCGTGCGCAATATAATCATTGGTTAGCTGCTCAGGTGAGGGACTCCTTTTGTCACTCCGCATGAACCTCTACGGCTGGAGTTTGCCCGACTTCAAGCAGGTTCTTGGAAGCAAGGACCCTGCGGTGCTCGAGAAGGCGACCGCGCTGATCACCAAGACGCTGCCGAAGGAACCTGCCCAGTCCAAAGCAAAAGCGTGGCTACGTACCCTCGTCGAGCACGGCTTCCCATTCCAACTGGAACGGGAATCGTCCCCGGAGCCTGCCGATGGCGGACTGTTGACGGTGCAAATGGAAACGGAGGCTCATGTTTTCGCGGTGCATTGTTTAGCTCGCGCGATCGCCCGTGAAGGCCACCTCGACCTCGCTGGCGAATCCTCCAATTGGGCACATCCCGCGGTCACGTCGCTTTACCGCGAGTTGGCGTCCTGTGGCTTCACGAAGTCGAAAAGCTGTTGCATCGAGTACTTTTCCTGGATGTCGAGCCTCAGCAACGGATCGCCGCTATTCGGCGACGACTTTCGCACCGAGTGGTCTTTCTATTCGCTGTTCAGCAACCGCGACCTTGCCGCCCTGATCCCCGTTTTTCAAGCAGCGGCAGACTTCAAGAGGGCGTTGCCAGAGGGATATCCGAAGGAAGTCGCCGACAAGATGGCAACTGGGTTGTCGGACGGCGGCAAAGCGTTTGTCTTGGACCTCGTCAAGTGGTTCGGACAAATCCAGCAAGCCGGCCAAGATGCATTCGTCATGTGGTGGTGAGCCGATGATGCGGTAGTCGCAGCTAACCACCGGCTGAAGCGGACCGGGGCCGCCATCCTGGTTTTGCGTGCTTCAACGTCTCATAGGCGGCCCCGGCAGCTTAGCCGAGCGTTCGGCGGCTTTGGCGCTTTTGAGTGGGAGACGGATAAGTTCCGGATTCAAGGTCGCGGGTGAAGAATTCGTTGGCACGAACGGCGCGGTCGAGGCCTTCCTCGAAGCGATGGCCGCGTTGGCCGCGGACCAGTACGGCGCTGACGACCCGTTGGCTGCGTACCTTGCAGCCGAGCGGGAGAGCCCGGCGCGAGGTTGGACGGTTTCCCTCGACCCCTGGGCGGCGGACGCCACCGACCGCGGCCGGCTCCTGGAACTGCTGGATTGCGCCACGGAGCGGCTGCTGCGGGAAGATGTGTTCACCGACTACGGCCGGGCGTGGGTGTCGTCCGTGGTGGCGGCACTGCGGGCGCGGGTCGCCGCGGGTGGCCCGGCCGAACAAGCGTTGTAGCAGCCGGCGGGGCATGACACGGGCGGTTCGTTTGAGTCGGAGTCGCGCCGCCGAACAAATCGCTCAAGCTGACCGCCGCCCGCAACGTCGGGGTGTGGAAACGAACTCTACTTAGGCGGCGGCAGCTTAGCTGGTCGTTCGGCGGCGGAGGTTGGCATGGGTGTTCGGGCCGGACTGACCGAGATTCCGCCTGCCCTGTTCGAGCAGGTTATTGCAGGTGGCGAGCCGAAGCTGCCCGACGAACCGCGGTACTCGATTGACAAGGCGTGGAATGATTTTCACGCGGTGTTCAAGGTCAAGGGTCCGCCGCTTAGTCTGGCGATTGCTGGTGACTACCTGCACACTTTGAGCGCTCATAGCCTTGACGAGTTCTGCAAGGGCGATCATGAGTATTACGTCGGCTTCGCTTCGCCACAATTAGTCCGCAAGGTTGCCGACGCCCTTGCCACTGTCACTGCCGTGGATTACAAGCAATGGGAAGGTGACATGTTCGGAGACCAGTACAACTGTGGAGAGACATTCTTTCCGTACTTGAAGGCCGCATACAAGGAAGCTGCGGCCCGGCAGAATGCGTTGATGATCGTCATCTGTTAGGAGCCGCCGAACAACACGCTCAAGCTGACCCCCGCCCCATCTAGGTTTTGCGTGGGCTCTCGTCCTTGAGGGGCGGGGGCAGCTTAACGTTGGCGTTCGGCCGCGCTGTTTGTCGAAGTGGAGCGCACCTGTGGGAGAGAAACGCGTCCGAACTTGCGTTGAAGCTACTTAGCGGCGGTCTGGGAAAAGGACTTAGAGTCGGTGGTGGGACGCCGCCAAGTAGCTTAACTCCATTTTCGCCGGCCGAGTGCAAGAGGTGACGAATGGGCGTTTCTCTCTCATACACGACTGACGAAAACGTATCCGCCGAACTGAGGGCGAGCGTCGCGTCGGAGAGCGCGATAATAAATTGCAAGCGGCGGTGGTGGTGCGAGCCAATTTGTTTCTTCGACTGGCCCGGCCGGGAGGGGAAGTTGGCGGGCGACAGCAAACTGTTCGTACTCGATTACCCATCGCCTGATGGCGTTGTCGAACTCGACCCACTTGAGGACTTGTTCCTTGCCATGAACGATCTGCTGTTCATTGTCCGTTACTTGTGCAAGTGGTCAAAATCGTATAGTTTGTCATGGCGCCTCGATTTCGCCGGCGATTCGATTGGCGGTATCGAGGACGGTCGGCCAGATAAGGCGCTCGCCAATTTTCTGCGGGACCTAGAGACCGAGCATCCCGAATTAACGTTCGCGCCTTCGGCGCGGCAAGACTTCGAGTACAAGCAGCTTGCTACTAAGCACAAGGCGCGATGGGCTTGAATTGTTTGTCAAGAGGCCACGCTCGTTGGGGTGGAGGTCGGTGTCGCGCTGCCGATCAAATCGCTCAAGCTGACCGCCGCTACAACGTCGGGGTTTGGAACCGAAGTCTTCTTAGGCGGCGGCAGCTTAGCTCAATCGTTAGGGCATTGGGTATGAATCGCGAAGTGTGCAACGGCTTCCTCGACGCGATAGCCCTGTTGAACGATGGGTGCAATCATGGGAGCGAATACACACTCGAAGTATTGCCGACGGCGGCATCTCTCGATGAGTCGTTGGCCTCTTACTTCTCGTCAATGAGTACGTCGCGTGTATCGCCGCAACCTGCCGCGGTGTGGAAAATACAGACCGAGTCGCTGGAGGGTGACTGGAAGGCCGAACTTGAGGTCGTGCTTCGCCGGTGGTTCTTCGCCCAGGAATTCTCGCCCAAGGTCGATCCGGATTTGACTTCCGGAGTCGTCACGCGTTTTCTGGATCATCTCCGTGAGACCATTGGCGACGCCAGGGTGTACCGGGTGCGGGTGTCGCCGCCCATGTGGTACGAGTGCATGTGGGAGGACTACGCGTTTGATGCCCGAAGCGGCCGGTGGCTCCTACACCTTGGGTTTTCGGACTGAGGCCCTAACCAGTCGCTGCACCCGACGGCGGCCGCATTACGGCTTTTCGGGGCGTTACGTCTCACCGGCGGCCGCCGCGGGTGAGCTTTGTCGTTCGGCGGCGGGAGGGCGAGGCGGTGAAGACGGCCCTACTCGTCAAGTACCGGAAGCGTCTGGCTGACGAGGAGGCGACGCTCTTCGGCGACTGGCCGATCACCCCGGAGCAGCGTGAGGCGTGCTGGCAGAACCTGGCCCAGACTCTGGACGCCCTGATCGCCCTCGGGCGGCGCGGGACGGTCGCCGACGCCACTGCGGTGCTCTGCGGGTGCGTGGAGCGGTTCAACGCCCTGGACGAGGGGTTTATCTGCACCATCGAGCGGGAGGAACTGTGCGAGATCCTCGAAGAGGTCGGCGAGTTCTGCGGGCTGGATAGCGAAGAGGACTGGGTGGGTCCGATGCGGGACTGGTAGCGGGCAAGACGCCGCCCCAGGAACTTCCTTTGGCGTTGATGCCGAGGGCGGTTGATTGAGCCGTTTGCGTGCTTCGCTCGGCGCGTACTCTCCGCGCCAACTCGCGCGGAGTTTTTTTGAAGGTTCGCATCGATTTGTTCTGTCGGTTTGCTCCTGGTTGGCTTGGTTCGTAGTGCGGGCATTGGGCATCGACAGCGGGTGCTTTAAATGGCTGCGGGTGTTGGTTGTGGCGTGGTCAACTCGTAGCCCAACTCTTTGGCTTTACGCCGCAACTGTTTTTCCTGCCGTTCGCGCATCTGCAGGGCGTAAGCTTCTTCCGTTTGCTTCATGTAGGCCAAGCCGTAAATATGAGGGGATCGACCACGGCCGGAACAATCGCGGCAGTGTTTCTTGATAGCCGCAATTCTGGCGATCTTCCTTTCGCAGGGAGGTTACACGGCCGGTGAAGAGCCCGCCAAGCCGTTGGAATGGCGCTGGTCGGCTGAAAAGGCAACGCTGGCCTACTGTATCAAACAGCATTTGCCAGACTACGACGTCGAACGAGATAGTCCGACGGAGTACTACTCGCCCCTTAGCATTCTTGATAAGGACACGCGGAAAGTCATTTATTCCTACGAGAGAGCAAGTAAAGCAACTGTGTTCACTCGTTCGAAGGATGTGCTTTACATCGCCGAACATTATCCCATAACCACCGGCTGCGTAGTCGTCGCGGTGGACCTAATTTCGGGCAAGCAACTATGGAAGACACGTCTTATAGGAAATAGCCCCAGCGGTCATTCCAAGTACGATTACCATGTCAACATCGAAACCGACGGCAAGATCGTAATCGTGAATGGCAAAGAGGATAATGGTCGGTATGTCGAACACCTCGACATTCGAACCGGCAAAATGTTGCGAAACAAGAAGCTCGACCCCGAGTGAAAGAGCGGCATCGACCTGAAGGAAAGGCAAAAAAAGGGATCGGCACTCGAATCGGCTCGAGAGCGACCGCAACCAAACGAGTCCTCGCCGCGAGATGAAGGCCGAACCGGCCACTCAACCTGACCACTACCGTTAGGGTATTCCCGAAATGGTTGTCTCTGGGGGTTGCGGGCAGTTTAGATGTTTCGTTCGGCTTCAGAATCCCCTGTTTGGCGGTACGAGGAGCGTTATGGTCATCAGCGCCGATATCCATTGGAGTCTGCCAAACGTCTTTTGTTTCGACCCAGCAATGGTGCTTTTCCGCATAAAGGAAGTCTTCGGTGGCGATGTGGAGTATGATCGCAACGACTTATTCGATGGCCACTATGAGCGGATTGTCGAAACGGCCACGCAACTTGAAATCCCATTGACCAGTTTGGTTGTGGTTAGCGCGGCTCGTTTGGTACGACGCGTCAGCCCCCGCTACAACTTTCGATTGAGGGTCGGGGCGGAATTGTGGATCCGTGGAAAGGTTGATCGGCGTTCGATCTCGATTCTGGTTGAGGAGCACGAAACCTTCTTTGAATTGATGCGATCGCGCTTCATCGATTTCCTTCATTCGTTAAGGCCAATCGAGGTTAACGTTGATGTTACCGATGAGTAGCAACCCGGGAGTTTTGCTAAAGTGACGATCAAAAGCAATGCGTGGAGTGACGACTCCAACCTCTGGTGACTCATTTAGATGGAGAAGTTTCGTGATGAATCCAGCAAAGAACACGATTTGTCTTTGGTACGATGGCGACGCCGAGGACGCGGCGCGATTTTACGCCAGGACATTTCCTGATTCGTCCGTCGACGCGGTGCACCGGGCGCCGGGAGACTATCCGGCGGGAAAGAAAGGGGACGTGCTGACCGTCGAATTTACCGTGATGGGCGTTCGCTGCCTCGGGCTCAATGGCGGACCGGCGTTCAAGCACAGCGAAGCGTTCTCTTTTCAGGTGGCAACCGCTGACCAGGCCGAAACGGATCGCTACTGGAACGCGATTGTAGGCAACGGCGGCCAGGAGAGCGAATGCGGCTGGTGCAAGGACAAATGGGGATTGTCCTGGCAGATTACGCCGATCGCCTTGACGAAAGCGTACACCGATCCCGATCCCGCTGTCGCCAAGCGCGCGTTTGACGCGATGATGACGATGAAAAAGATCGACGTCGCTGCCATCGAGGCGGCTCGCCGCGGTTGAGCGGGGTTGTTTGGCAGGAGCTTCCATGGCACGACGTAAACCAGTCCGCCATTCGCAAGCGAGTAAGCCTCCGATGCTGGTAGGCATCGGTTGGTATGAACCCGCGGAATGGTTGAAGTTAAAACAGGTCGCTGCCGATGCCGATGCTCTTGATGACAGTTACGAAGAATGGCTTCGTGGAGCAGAACGAACGGAGAAAGATCTACAGCGTCCAAACTTAGAAATACGTCGTCAACCCGTCAAAGTAGATGAGCTAATTGCCTGGTGTAAACTTCAAAAGAAACCTGTGAACGGAGCCGCTCGTGCGGAATACATCAGGCTGCTCGTAAGTCAAAAGTTATGATAGTCCAAGGTGCGCGCACCTAACAAATCGCTCTAGCTGACCGTCGCACACGGTTTGGATAGGATGATTTGTTGCGGTGCGGCGGCAGCTTAACGTAAGCCTTTGAGTGGCGGAGGGTGCCCGGCGGTGCAAGGCTCTGAACTACTGCTTACGCCTCGGCAGGCGTACTTGGCCATGTTTGAGTTCCTGCGGCAGTACTACCTCCGTGGGCTGTCGGAGTCAGACGAGATCGGCGGCATGTTGGGCGGGTTGTCCGTGCTTGCCGACGGCCACCCCGCCGATCCCGCCTACGCCGCCGACGGGGAGGCCGCAGTGAGCGCGGTCTTGTCAGCCGAGGCATCGCCGGCCGGTTATCGGGAGGCCGACTTCCGGCTAGTCGCAGACGCCGAACCAAGCGCTGCAACAGACACCGCCGCACGATAGGTTTCAGGTATCGGTAACGCCCCGTTGCGGTGGTGATGCTAAGTTGAGTCATTCGGCAGCGAGAGGGCATCGCAGGTGACCAAGAAAAGGGAACAGCGTAGATTAGCCACTCAAAGTACCGACGAAATTTACGCTGTACCCTCTTATGATCGATTCGACCGCCTGTCATAATGGTGGTTGCGTCGTGAGGAGTTCTGTCCGTCCCCTGAGGCGTTGACCTCTTAGAAAAGATTGTCCCCTCCGGCTTTGGCTTAAGGCATTGGTACATCTTGCGGCTTGACCGCTTATCACGAGGATCGCCTGGCCGAAGATTTTCCGGGGGAGGCTCGCGGGCTTTCTCGCAACGCGCGTTACGATTCGGCCGGCTATCGAGCCGGCGCCGCTCTCGTTGCGAGGAGAATCTTCATGTCCCCTGCCACTGTGTTGGACCGGATCGGCGAGGTAAAAAAGGGGTCGGGAGTAGTTCCGGCGCGCGTGTCCGACTCCAGACCCTTTTTCTCCGACCCCGCCCGGTCGCTTCAGGTGGCGATGGTCGCCACCTGAGTGATATTGCAATGTGGTTTCATCCGTCGAAGTCAACTGGTTCTTGCCCGGTCATTTGATCCGGTGGTGGCGCCGAAGGCACCGCGGTCGGGCCGTCGGCTACTGCCGGCATCGGGGGAAAGAAGCGCCGCAGCCAAGTTGGCAGCCAGTTCGATTCGATGCTGGGCGATAAGATCCCCGACTTGCTTAGGCTTACCAACACGGCAACCACAAAGAAGGCCAAGCCGGAAACCAGATAGTCAAAGCCCCTGACCATTCCGCGAACGGAACGGTAAAGAACCCAGCCGAACTTGAAGACCCAGTAACCGAGCACGATGGTGGCCATTCCCATAACCCAGGAATCGCGCATGATGTGGCCGTAAAGCGCTAGCATGATTCCCATGCACAGAGGATATATGATAGGCAGTGCGTCCGGCATCTCGTGCGGAATGAACTGTTGATGCATTCCTGCAAGCGACAGAATCAGAATAAAGGCCGAGCCGTAACGGCGAATGCGGATGCCGTTCGCATCGGTGAAGAACGCGCCGAATCCGAGCATCGCCAGAAGCGTGAGATGGACGAAGATTGCCGGGCGCATACCGGGAGACGGCTCGCTGCCAAGTGGAACCATAACGGCAAAGACGGCCGCCAGACAGGCCGTGCCGCGCAACAAGTTCCAGGGGTTGCGTTGCCGGACGCCGAGATGCAACAAGATGCCTCCGGCAGCAAGAAGCGGTGCAGGTTCGATGGTGCTCCTGAAGCCATCACTCAGAGCGCTAGGGCCAATGAGAGCCATCAAGGCCGTGGCGCCGGTGAGACATTCGGCCGCCAAAGGAACTCGCCGGGCAGAGGCATAGGCATAAAAACAGGCCGACAGCACCAGAGTTGCAAACAGAGGATCGACTCCGAGCCGGCTTGAGAACATCTGCAAAAATTCATTGTAGACCGGGTCCTGCTCGCTGTTGACAGCGTCGAAGGCCTCGAATCTGCCGAACGACACGGTCATGACGCGCAGCAACCGATAGATGGGATCACTCGGATGGTGACCGAGCAGCGCTGTTCCCATCAGCAGCAGGGGCGCCAAGAGGCCAAAACGAATCATGCTCTTCTTGGCCAAATTCAGGCCGAGTTCGAGATAAAGGATCGTGAGCGCGAAACCGAATGGGATGAGGAAGTAAGGGCCGAATATCAAGCGATCGTATTGACTGGCGCTCAACGGATGCAGCGACCAGCAGATGAGTACGGCCCGGCCAGGCACGGCCACAGCCAACACGACAAACAGCGACCAGGGATAGATGGGCCAAGGCCAGGGGCTGCCGTTGTCGCGGATGTAATCGGCGCCACGGTGCAAGGCGGGCAACAGCGTAAGAAAGATGATTCCGGCCACGGTGGAGAAGCCGAACAGTGCCCACATGAGAGGTTCTTGGGATTCCGATTGACCGGGGACCAGCAGCGAACGAATAAAGATCGGATAGAGGAAGAACAGCATGAGTACAAGATAATAGGGCAGCCGATAAAGCGCGGGCAGTCGTAGCTCGATGCGCCGCAGCAGCGTTTCGCTGACGAGAATCGACAGGGCCAGTCCCAGCAAATTAAAGAGGGCGCCGCGGCGCATCGGCGATCAACAAGTAATCGAACGTGACCGAAGTGGCTAGAAACATCAGCACTACCAACAGGATGACGGTGCGGGCGTCGTCCCAGAGCTTGAGAAAGCGAACGAGCATCGTGGCCGTCACCGCTAGCAGCAGCGTGTGACCGGCGAGGCCGCCCATAAGCAGCCAGTTCTCCAGGTCCTCGGTCTGGTTGCCGAAGGAGATCCAGAGACCCAACAGCACCAACGCGGCACTGATGGCATAGAACGGGTTTTTCGTGCAGACCCAACGAAACACGTTGGCTGCGCCCGTCTTTTGAGGAGGATGCGAACGGTTCATACAGACCCCTTTTGTTAAAGGTCTAACGGATGAGAAGAATGAAAAACCAGCCAAATGGCTGAATAAGGCCAAAGTTTGCCGATACCGACTCGCGCTGGAAATATACGATAGGAACGTCGAAAAGCCGGCAATTGCGTCGTGACATGAAATCGCGATGCCGGCTCAAACCACCCGTGAAGGTTGTTTGATGGGGTCCATTGTCAACCGCTCCGAGAGACTTGTCAACGTGGAAAGGGCAAAATGCCGCCGGCAGGTGCACCAACCGATTCGCGCAATATGGTAGTTTGCCCTGCCCACCCTCCTGCGGCTTTACGGGGCCGGGCTGGCTGGACGGAGGATATCGCGGATGGCAGCGTTTGCAGTGGGTGATAGGGTAATTCGCAACCCGGCGACATGGAGGTCTAACGACTTCGACGCGTGGGCCGGGGCGTTGGGATCGGGGGGGTGTCAACCCGCCGTTCGCGGTCGATGACTTGGCTATGGTCGATGTGCGTTGGCCGGCCGGCCGTTGCTTTGAGACAACGGCAGGTCTTCTTCCCGCGCCACCGCATCAAGACGCGGAACCACGCGCTGCAGAACCTGCTCAAAGTGAGAAGCGCTAGCTTTAACGTTTGACGGCAAGAGGCCGCGTAACAATCAGGAGGGCGGAAGCCGTGGCTAAAATTACCGGAATCGGTGGCGTATTCTTCAAGAGTAAAGGTGACCCTGCGGCCTTGGCCGCATGGTACCAGAAGCACTTGGGCATGCCGTTGGAAGCCTTCGGCGGCGCCGTGCTGAGATGGCCCGAGGACAAGGCCGAAGATAAGGGGCTTACCGTTTGGCATCTCGCGGGCAGCGACAGCCAGTGGTTCGCCCCGAGCCAGTCTCCGTTCATGATCAACTACCGAGTCGATGACCTTGGCGCGATGCTCGTACAACTTCGCGAAGGTGGGGTCGAAGTTCTTCAAGGCCCGGAATCCCACGAGAACGGGCGATTCGCATGGATTGTAGACCCCGACGGAAACAAGGTAGAACTCTGGGAGCCGAAGTGCTGGGACGCGAAGAACAAAACGGTCTAAGGGTACGAGCGGCGCTGCAACAACAAACAGTAGAGGACCGACCAATGGTTTTGACTCTAAGCTCCGATCTCGAGTCTGCCTTGAAGTATCTCGCCCACAAGCAGGGCCAGACTCCCGAAGTGCTAGCTCTCAATGCGCTGCGCGAACGCTTTCTTGCACCCGCCCTGCTGATCGAACCCCGCAATGAATGGGAACGAGGTCTGCTCGGCCTAGCGACTGACTGCGGCGTGGTTTTGTCTCATGAGGCCCTCTCCAGCGAGGGGCTCTACGAGTAATGGCTCATCTAGTCGACACCAGCGTCCTGGCGCGGCGAGCTAGAAAGTTGGATACAGTAGCACCTATCGTCTAATACGCGGAAAAATCAATATGGCAACCACTCAGCCTCGCTACAGCAAAGAAGAGTTCGCCCGTCGCGGCGATGAAATCTATTTGGGCGAAGTCCGCGGGAAACTCACTACCGACGACACCGGCAAATTTGCCGCGATTGACATCGAGAGCCACGAGTTTGCACTCGATGCGGACGAGCTTGACGCATGTCGCAAGTTGCGCGAACGCATTCCTGACGCGCAGATTTGGATGGTGCGAGTTGGCTATCGCCATGTCCACCGATTCGGCGGTCGCGACAAACGCTGGGGTGAGCCATGATTTCCGGCGTCGTGCACGCGGACGAAGGTCGGATTCGCTTGAAAGTGAGTGGGTCGAACGGCCAGGAACTAGAAATCGAGGCAATCGTTGATTCGGGTTACACCTCTTATCTGACATTGCCACCCGATGTGATCACTACATTAGGCTTAAGCTGGCAAACAATGGACACTGCAATGCTGGCAGATGGCAGCGAATGCATTTTCAGCGTATACGAAGGGTCCATCATATGGGATGGCACTACGCGCCAGATACTTGTGGACGAAGCAGATGCGGAACCGCTGGTAGGCATGCGGCTTCTACGCGGTTATGAATTAAACATGCAAGTCTGTGCAGGCGGCGCTGTAACGATTAAACTGATATGACGTAGGATTGACGTCGGAGGCTTTGTGCAATTCAAGTCCCGACGGTACTGGCCGGTTGTGGCGGCTGCGCTCGCCATTGTAATGGTCGTGGTCGTTCACATCGGCGTGGATCGCTTTACCCGAGAGCCGCCAAACTATTCGCAGATTGAAGACGGCTTATGGCTGGGGGGCTACGTTCCCGAACCGCCGCCAGGCACGCAAGCAGTCCTCAACGTGTGCGAAATCGAAGACAACTACCGAGTCGAGTCATACAAATGGGCGCCAATCCGCAACGCGCAACCCGCGCCGAGCTTGGACTGGCTGCGAACGCAAGTCGGCTTCATCGCATCAGAGAGGGCCGCAGGTCGCGCGGTGTTTGTCCATTGCATGAACGGGATCAGCCGTAGCGGGATGGTTGTAGCAGCTTATCTCATGCAGCGTGAAGGCTGGAGTCGTGAGAAAACGTTGGAATTCCTGCGCTCACGCCGGCCTGGCGTGCGGCCAAACCCGGCTTTTATGAAGCTCCTGGTAGAATGGGAACGAAGTTATTGAAGTGCGGATGCATCCAGTGGTGGGCTAATCGCAACAAACAAACCAACTTTGAAGTTTAAGGATGCTGCAATGCTTGACTTCGACGCGGCCAAGCGCGTGGCCCGTGACAAATGGCTCTGGGCGTTCGACCACAACCCCGGCGGTCCGCAGGTTATTCATGACGATGTGTGCGAGGAGTACGAGTGGGGCTGGATGATCGGTTACGGCCCGAGCCATCCGGATCAGGTGCCGGCGGAAGAGGTGCAATGGAGCCGCGGAGCACTTCTCGTGGATCGAGTTACCGGCCACGTACAAAACGTCGGCTCATCAGGCCCACGGATGGCGATCATGAAACTTTTGGAAGGACGCCCGCCCGATAGCCTGTCGGCCGACGTGTCTTCCAAGCATTTGGGCGGCCTGACGCGCGTCAACGTCTCGATACGGGCATTCACCCCGCTGAGCGAATTACATACAGTTGATCCGGATTCATCGGCCTCGCTAGAGGTCTTTCGCCTAACTGACAGAGGAGCGGCGGGCAGACCACTGCAAAACATGAAGTTCCATCTACGGCTATCGGTTGTCCAAGTCGCTAAGATGGTTGGCATCGTCATTGTCATGATCGCAGTCTGTGTGTTCTTTGCTTTGACCAACCAGCAGGGAATGAACGTTTTCGGGCTCGTCTCGCTGTCGCCGGAGCAAGCGAAATGGGTGTTCTGGGGCGGCACTGCATTCTTTGCGGTGGCCTGTCTGCCGCTGGCCCTTGCGACGGCTTGGAAGGGGTTGCTGGCCAAGCAAAGACTCGAGTTCACGGAGACAGGGATATGGCTGCCGCAGTCCGTATGGTCTTGCCAGAACGTATTCGTTCCGTTTGAGCAAATTCAGGCAGTGCGAATTCTCAACCAACGCAGTCAGCGATTGCTGCAGATCGAGTTGCCGGCCAGGCGATTCTGGGTCGGCGAAACTTGGCTGCCGAGCCCATCTGTCTTTGACGACATCTTGGATAGATTTCGACAGGCGTCGCAGCAGCGCCAGTGAAGTATGCGGAAGCTCATAATGCTTCTTGAATGGCGGATCAATATTCTGTTCGACGAATTATTCTGGCAGACATTGTGATATAAATCGTGATAAGCTCATTCCGCAGTCGAGGAACCGAAGACATCTTCAACGGCTTGAACAGTCGCGCGGCTCGGAAGACATGTCCCACGTTTCTTTGGCCTGCCGCCCATCGGAAACTGGACCAGTTGAACCGAGTACGTGACCTTCAGGAGCTAGCAGTGCCACCCGGAAACCGGCTTGAGCGACTTCGCGGCAACCGAAACGTACAATACAGTATTCGTATCAACGCCCAATACCGAATATGTTTTCGTTGGGAGACTGGTCATGCCGACGATGTCGAAATCATCGACTACCATTGATAGGCGGATAGAAAGTCGTTCCAGTGTTCGTCGTTTGCCCAGTGCCCGTCCGCCGACGCATCCGGGCGAGATGCTGCTCAAAGAATTTCTGGTCCCTCTCGGGATTACCCAATCGGCACTGGCGGCTTGCCTTGCAATCTCATTTCCACGTCTAAACGAAATTTGTCGAGGAAAGCGTGGGGTTTCGCCCGATACGGCCCTGCGCTTGGCGAGGGTAGTGGGAATGTCTGCCGAGTTCTGGCTTGGCTTGCAGCAGGATTGGGACCTATGGCATGCCCTGCATAGCAAGAGTGCGACCGAGATCAAACGTCTTAAGCCCCTCTTCCGGCGCATGAATCACGGCGCTGGCGAGTCGCTATAGTGTACTCTTCACGCGGAGTGTGAAGACTTCTTCACGCGGAGCGTGAAGATTACACTGTTTCGGTGTTAGAGGCCTTCGCGATGACTGCACTCGAAGCTTGCGCTAAAGCGGGCAGGCAATACAATCAAGGCATAATTACAGCTCAGGAATATGTCAGCAAGCTCACGACTTTGTTTGCCAGTGATCAAGATTTCGATCTCAAGGATGCGGCCATTGTTTTGGGGCTTATACTTGCTGAATTGATGACCCTTGTAAAACGACAGGTTGAGAACGCCTTAACGCCATCGTATAAATGGCAAAGCCCCGCGCTTGGGTATTACGGTCAGACCGAAACCAAGCAAGAAAAAGAGGCAGATACACGTCGTGAAACCAAACGCGAACGGGCATGGGCAGCGGTGCTCAAACCGCTGCTGCCTGACTGAGCAGCCATTAGGAACGCCTAGTCATTCAGTTTCGGGGGCGAGATGCCGCGTACTATGGAGCCAACGATGGAAGCAGAGGGAAGAACAACAACCAGCGACACTAGTCCAGTCCGGCAACCGCGCCGGTTGTGGTTGTGGGTTGTTGGCGGGTTCCTGCTGGTGTTTGTAGGAATGCTGCTGTTGGTTCACGTGCTCGCTATCCACCCGTCCGGGCAATATCTCGTCCAGTACCAACTCTGGGAGTACTAC
This sequence comes from uncultured Planctomycetota bacterium, assembly GCA_963718635.1. Lineage (GTDB taxonomy): Bacteria > Planctomycetota > Planctomycetia > Gemmatales > Gemmataceae > JAIOQJ01. Next base: position 4,078,776 of record OY970367.1, read on the forward strand.
GTAGTCAGAGTACCCCGGCTCTTCGTCACTACTACACTCGGACCAGCGAGCGGAGGCACTTCGACTCTCTTTGAAACGGCCTTTTTCCACTTATTGTTCTCAGTCATCGGTGGCGGCGTAACAGTCGCTGTCGGGAGGTATGTTCGTTGCGGCCGAGCTTCTGAAGCGGTCGCTGCAGTAAATCGCGGGGCATGTAATAGGGCGCTAAATTGCTTGCTACTGTTAAACAAGATTTCCAAAAACAGCGCGCCTAAGCTAGTACGTCGGATTGCGATTGTGTATCTTCGCTTGCGCTTCAGGCTCATGCGAGCAAAAGTGGGAGTGCGATTATGTTTCTTCGCTTGCGCTTCAGGCTTGTGGGCGCCCTCACAAGCCTGAAGCGCAAGCGAAGATAGCGCCTTCCGGAAATATTTCCGGAAGGCGAAACGCGAGAAAATCGTGGGAAAACGCGTGTGTGCCGAATGCAACTGCGAATGCGCAATGCAGATTGCAAGATCAACAAACCGAATCCGACAAGAAGATGCCGGCAAAAGGATATGACCAGGCCTGCCTGCTTTTTATTTTTTGTCCCATATTTTTTTGTCGTATGGATTGAGCGAGATACGCCGTTGTTGGCGCGACTGGTTAACTAGACGGCTTAGCTCACCATCGCCCGTAGGACTTCATCGGGCGCGGCGGCATATTTGAGAGGTTCCATTGACGAGCTCGATCGGCCTTGGGTCAGGCTGCGGACTTTGTCGGCGTAGTCGAACATTTTGGCGAGCGGGACGTGGGCTTCGACTTCCGAATAACGGCCGTTGGACTCCGTGCGTTCGATGCTCGCTCGACGGCTGCTCAGGTCGGAGATGACGTTGCCGAGGAATTCATCGGGCACGGCCACCACGAGTTTCATGATCGGTTCGAGCAGTACGATATTGCCGCGCAGAGCCTTGAGCACGGCATCGTTGGCAGCGGCTTCAAACGCGACTTCAGTGGAGCGATCGGGATCGGCGGTCAGGCCGACAATGACGGCTTGGACATCGAGGACGGGGAAGCCGAGCTCGCCCGATTGCAGCGATGATTTCAAGCCCCTCTCGGCTGCGGCGATGAAGAGCGGGTTGGCGTCGCCATGTCTGATTTGGCTGGTCACTGTTACGGGGTGTTCGGACTTTTGATTGCTGAATTCGACCTTAACGCGGGCGAAGAGCGAAGTCGTGCCGAACTGGCGATCGCATTCGCCTTCGATGGCAACCGGCGTTTTCATCGTCTCGCGATAACTAACGCGCGGCTTGCCCACGCGAACCTTCAAGCGGAAGTCGCGTTCCATCCGGTGTCGTTTGACTTCCAGATGCAGCGTGCCCATGCCGCTCATCAAAAGTTGGCCGGTCTCTTTGTCATGCTTGCAGATGAAGGTCGGGTCTTCACGCTCGAGTTTCTTTAAGGTTTCCAGCAGCTTGTCTTTGTCGGCCGCCGACTCCGGCTCAACCGATTGGCTCACAACCGCCTCGGCAAAGGTGATCGCTTCAAGCAAGATGGGGTGCTGTGTTTCGCACAGGGTATCGCCGGTGACGGAATCTTTGAGACCGATGGTCGCCACGATGTCGCCGGCATAGGCTTCGGGAAGTTCATCGCGTTGCGAAGGATCGGCATGCACGTGGTAAAGCTTGCCGAGGACTTCTTTAGAATCGCGCCCGGGATTGAAGACGCGCGAGCCCGATTTCACCACGCCCGAATAGATGCGGATGTAAAAGAGATCGCCCGAATTCTGTGCGACGACTTTGAAGACGAGCCCGCAGAAGGCATCCTTCACATCAGGCTTGCGCTTCTCTTCTTTGCCTTCCTTGCGCGGGTTTTCGCCCGCTACGGGAGGCCGATCGAGTGGGCTGGGCAGATAGTAAGTGACGGCATCGAGCAGCGGCTGAATGCCGATATGTTCCCGGCCCGAGCCCGCCAACACGGGATGGATCTGCAGTTTGAGCGTCTGCTCGCGGATGACTTCGCGCACGACTTCGACGGGGATTTCCTTGCCTTCGAGGTAAGCGCTGGTGATGTGATCTTTGTCGTCGTTGCGCGTCAGGGCATCGAAGAGTTCTTCGCGATAGCGCTTCGCTTCTTCGAGATTCTCTGCCGGGATTTCTTCGATGCGAAAGGTTTTGCCGCTGTCAGCCGCGTCAAAAAACAGGGCCTTCATCGAGAGCAAGTCAATGATGCCGCGAAAGGGAGTGGAGCTGTCCTTTGACGAGCCATTGCCGATCGGGATCGTTAAAGGAAGCGGCAGGCCTTCCAGGCGATCTCGAATCTGCGCCAAGCAATTGGCGAAGTGGGCGCCGACGACATCCATCTTGTTGACGAACACCATGCGGGGCACGGCATACTTGTTCGCTTGCCGCCAGACGGTTTCCGATTGGGCTTCAACGCCTTTTTGTGCATCGAAGACGCAGACGCAGCCATCGAGCACGCGCAGACTGCGCTCGACTTCGGCGGTGAAATCGACGTGGCCGGGGGTGTCGATCAGGTTGATCGTGTGGCCGCGCCAAGTGAGCGGCACGCAGGCGCTATAGATCGTGATGCCGCGCTCTTGCTCTTCGACATCGAAATCGGTTTCGGTGGTACCTTCATCGACGCCGCCCAGTTTGTGCTTGGCGTTGGCATAGAAGAGCAGGTGTTCGGTGGTCGTCGTCTTGCCGGCATCAATGTGCGCGATGATGCCGATATTGCGAATGGACTTCAGATCGTAATCGGCTTTGGCCGCCATCGGACACCTGGAATTAGGGCACTATCACAAAAAGCACAAAGGATCCGCCAGAATCCACAATAGAGAGAAGAGGGCCTTCATCTCAATGTGGTTCGTAGGGAGTCTTTTGTGCTCTGCGTGCGGACCGTCTTTGTTCTACGTTACCAGGCGAAGTGCGAGAACGCTTTATTAGCGTCCGCCATCTTGATGGTCTGTTCGCGTTTGCTCATGGCTTCCCCTTCACGGCGGAAGGCGGCCATTAGTTCGTCGGCCAGGCGTAGGTACATCGGTCGACCTGCTTTACCGCGTGAGGCGTTGATGATCCAGCGGATGGCAAGGCTCTGCTGGCGTTCGCGCTTCACTTGCATCGGCACTTGATAGTTGGCCCCGCCGACGCGACGCGAGCGAACTTCAACGATCGGCTTGACGTTCTCAACTGCGCCGGTGAACACCGCCAGGGGATCGACGTCCTGCAAGCGCTTCTGGATCTGCTCCATGGCGCCGTAGAAAATACGGGTCGCGGTTGCTTTTTTGCCGTCCCACATCAGGCAGTTGATGAACTTGCTGACGAGCAGCGAGTTAAAGCGAACGTCCGGAATCAGGTGCGTGTAACTAGCGGTTCGATTCTTGGCCATGTTTTACGTTATCAGGGTTAGGGTTCGTTATTCAACCACTTGCTGCTGCGGGGCAAGACTATTTGCCTTCCTTCTTCGCTCCGTACTTCGAGCGAGCCTGCTTGCGGTCGGCGACGCCTTGCGAGTCGAGCACGCCGCGAACGATGTGATAGCGCACGCCGGGCAGATCGCGAACGCGACCGCCGCGGACGAGCACGATCGAGTGCTCTTGCAGGTTATGGCCTTCACCGGGGATGTAGGCCGTCACTTCGATGCCGTTGGAGAGCCTTACGCGCGCCACCTTGCGGAGGGCGGAGTTCGGCTTCTTCGGGGTCATCGTCTTCACCTGCAAGCAGACCCCGCGCTTCTGCGGGCAGCCCTGCATGGCGGGGTGCTTCGACCGAGACTTTTGCGGCACGCGCGGCTTGCGTACAAGTTGGTTGATCGTCGGCATATCGGTTTCCACATCCTCGCGACGGTTAGCACTACGCCAACCGACTTCAATTTCGTGAGTTAGTTATTTTGCGAAAGAGAAACATAATGACTAGAGGCAACGCAAGAAAAATTTTCGTTCTAGCGCAAGCGTCAAAAGTCATCTTGGTCATTTTTGTATTACTGCACCTTCAACTCGGCTTCGATTACCCGGCGCAGCTCATCGGTGGCGGCATCGCCGGTGCGAAGTCCGTCGATGACGGTTTTCGCTTCCGCAAACGACTTCCGGTCGTAGAGTGTCCGCGCCAGCTCCAGTCGAGCGCCGCCTAAGTCGGGTTGTTTGCGCAGCGATTGCCGTAAGGCAGCCACCGCATCGTCGAGTCGGCCGAGCTCGTGCAAAATTCGCCCGCGCAGATAATCGTCGGCAGCGCTGCTATCGCTGCCGCTTCTTTCTAGGAGTGTAAGTGCCTTCATAAGCAATGGCCAACGATCGCTTGCTGGCGCTTTGTCCAAAGGGTAGAGCCGAGCTGCCACCTCGTAAATCAAAGCCGGCTGGTCGGGAAGCAACTTCTCAGCGAGCGCATCGGGGCTCAGTTTCTGCTTCTGCACGTCGGCCAAGATGGCATCGAGGCTAAGGCGAGAAATGGTCAGCGCTTGCTTCCAGTCGGCCCAAGCGGTATCAAAGTCCCCCTTGTCGAAACGGACCTTCCCGCTGGCGTACCAGATAGTCGAATCAGTCGGGGCGGCACGCCGGGCGCGTTCCAGATACCAGTCGGTTGATGGCGCCGACTGAAAGTGATCGCGATAGAGTGCCAGGCGCGCCTGCGCCGAGCGTAGGCCGGACAAAGGTCGCGTGCCTGACGGCATTGCCGTAGCGCGTCGCGAACGCGCAATTCGGCGAGCGCTGGGTCGCCTGTCTCACGCGAATAATCGAGATAGGCTTGGCTCAAGTCGTAACGAAGGCGATAGGCGTCAGGCTGAAAACGTACGGCAGCTTCAAGATCCGCGACACGCCGAGCGGTTGCACCGTCCGAGGGCGTTCGTTCTTCCAGGATAGCCGCATTGCGATAGCGGGTCGCTTGATCTTCGCGATAACCCTGCCAGACGAGCAGGGCGCCCAGAGCGGCCATTAACCCGGCAAAGGCCAAACATACAAATAACGGAAGCCGTTGACGCTCCGCCGGGCGGTCGTCAAGCTTTGCGGCGGATACGTGAGCGGCTACAACTACGATAAGCAAAGTGATGGCGGGAATTTCGATGCTAAATTCAACCATGCTATGCAACGCCACCGCCCAAATCGCTACCAAGCCGCCCAGGATGAGAGAGCCCAGACTCCGCGAAGCAAGGCGGCGGTAATGGCGAATCCCGGCAAGCGTTACCGTAGCTATCAGTGCGATCGTCAGTGCTAAACGGAAAACGCCTCCTTCGACCAACGCCTCGATATATTCATTATGCGCATGATCGTTGCTCGCGTTTTCGTAGCCCAATGACTGCGCGCGATTGGATCGATGACTTCATACGTTCCATTCCCCGAACCGAAAACCAAGAATCGCGGCGCGAAAGCGAGTGCGTCCTTCCAAAGATTGAATCGGCTTTCGGATGCGTTGCTGTCAGCGCCTAATTTAGCGAAGCGCGCTTCCAACGATCCCCAGCCGATACAACCGCCGGCGACCAGAACGGTCACTCCGAGCCAGATGAGAGTCCTGCTGCCGGGACGCTTGCGGCCGTGCCTCGCCCATAGTGCCGCACCCAGCGACACGGCCACCATCAACGATAGCAATCCACCGCGCGAATAGCTGAAGGCAACTGCGGTCGCGGTCAACCCGATGGCGGAGAAGAGCCACAGAACGCGCGAGTTCTGCAGCAGCCTGCTTTCCTTCCGCGCAACTGCTGCGAGAATGCCCATGCCAAGTCCGATACAGATACTGGCGTACGTCGCGAAATGGTTGCGATTCACGAAAGGCCCGAAAACCGTGCCCCACACAGGAAAGCTGAAGTAAACCAGATCGCGACGCGGCGAGGAGATGTATTGAGCGAAACCAAGCAGGCTTAGCAGGGCGCCATTGATGGCACAAAGCCAGGCGAGTCGCATAAAGGCCGCTTGAGAAACGATATTGTTGACGACAGCCGCATATAAAACCGTGATGCCCACGCAACTATAAAAGTAGTCGCGCGTATCGCTCGGCGAAATGGACAAAGGATGAGATTCAACGACGCTGCCAGGATTTTCGTCCGGAAGCAACTCTCGTTCGGCAGGTAGGTAGTAGGAATAGGTCTCGGCGCCGCCGGTCGTTGCGGAAGAAAGCAATCCTTTAGGCAAGTGAACTAACTGAAGAGCCGAGAGAAGTGTCAACAGGCCGAGACAGATTAGAACACCAACGCCCTGCATTGACCATTGACGAACAATACAGAGCCGCCAACCCCACAGAAGAAGCATGAAGGCGGTAGCAATGCTAAACCCAAAGCGCACAACGGAACCGACCCCGCCAAAATACCAAGGCGCAGCTAGCACCATTGCAAGTACGGTCGACTCGATGCCGATTCGAAGCACCTGCTCGAATTGGAAACGGGTCCGACCCAGACTAGAGCGTGAGTTCAAGGTCACGACCCGTCGAACTTACATGTTACTTGCCGCAGATGCCGAACCTGGTCGATTGCCAGTTATGCATTTTTTCAGTCAGTTCAGCGTCGCCCGAGACCAATTGCTGGGTTGGCTGTTCGAAAGTGATGCGGCCAGGCGCATTTGACGCCAACGGCAGATCGGCGGTTGAAGGCGCTGAAACGAACTGCATGCCCAAGGCCAGTACGCCAACGACCATGACAAACCCGGCAACTGCCAGGGTCGTCCAGCCATGACGAACATTGTTAGTGTTAGTGCGCATCGTCTTAAGATCCCGGTGGAGGGTATAAAAGTTCGAACAGTCTAGTTATATCAGATGAACAGCGCCGCGTCCTAGAGTAAAATGAATATTTTTACCGAATTTTGCTCACGGAGACAGTCCTTCAACCAGCCATAAAGAGCTGCGATCCTTCTTGAACGCGGCATAAATCTCGTCTAAATGAGTAAAACGGGCCTTCCCGTCTTGGTTGCCGCTGCAAATGCCAATGACTTTTCCTTCCGCATTGATCAAACCGCCGCCAGAGCGTCCTTCTTCGGATGTTCCCGCTATTTGCCAGAAAAAGGCGCTCGATCCGTCTGGACGCTCCATCAGCTTGCGAGCGAGCACTTTGTCTTGATAAGCCGTGGCCGCCTTCTCTTCAGTCCAGCCTAAGTTGAAAGCAGCGAACGGAAACTGCATTGTAGCCCCGCTGCGAGCTGCAATCGGCAAGGCCAAAACGTTCTCTCCGCCCGACGCAAAACGGAGCAGCGCCAAGTCTGAATTTTTCTCGCGCCAAACGATCTCGGGTCTTTCGAAAGCCTTTGGTTGGCCATCTACGAGTGCGACTACGTGCCGTTTTTTCGATTGGCCGAGCACATGTTCCGCGGTCAGTACATAGACGAATCCATCTTTCTCGCCGACGGCGATGCCGCTGCCGCTCGAGCCATCATCGAGATTGGCGATATGCACCGTCGCTCGCAGGCCTACTTGCTTGACCGCTTCGGTCAACTCCTTGGCGTTTTCGGCTCGCACGCGCTGAGTCGTGGCGACCCGCTCCTTGGCTGCCGTCTGCATTGTGCTGGTTTCGCTCTCGCTTGTTGACACGGTCGTAATTGGCGCCGAACAGCCGGCGCTCAGCCATAATCCGCAAGAGATGATCGCCAGCTTCAAAGTTGGTTGTTTTTGAGTGATGTTCATGAAAGCCAGCCCGTAAGAAGAATTGACTTATTGTAGGTTGGGTGAAGGCTTTGCGAAACCCACCGTTTTGAACCCCTACGAAATGCGAACAACGACTGTTGTAAGCAATTTTATGCCATCGCGCTGCTTCCTTTGCCGGCGGCGGTGCCGGCCATTTGAATGCGCATGCGCGATGCCTTTGCGGATTTCCTTATACTTCTCCCACTCAAATGAACCCAAAAACGAGAGCCCTGCCCGTACGCCACGCCCGAACAGATCGATCTTGTCCGCCTGCTGCAGATCGAAATTGAGCCAGCTTTGCAAACCGGTGTCGATCGCACATGTTAGAGCGCTGTAATCGGGGTTCTGGCTGAGAAACTCGGAATCGAGCGAATGCCGGGCCGAGTTGAAGACGGCCATAACCAATTGCACCACTCGATCGATATGAGCCGGCGGCGGGGTGTCAGTTCCTAATTTCACGCCGAACGTGGGCGCATTGGGGATCGTCGTCGGGTCGTGGAAAAGATCGATGGGGAAGTTCGAAAGCACCCCTCCATCGACGAATGAACACTCTGTCGGAGGGAAGCGATCGTTGTGCAGCATGTCTTTCCAGCGGGCGTTTGCGTCCGCTCCTTGCGGCACATTGGCGATGCGCAAGGGTTCGAAGAAAAAGGGAATCGACATCGACGCCCGCACAAACACGGCCGGGTCCATGGCATCGGCATTGGACCAATAGAGATTGGCCATCTTTGGCAAAACGACTTTGGTTTCCGTCGATATATCGGTCGCTACTACCGCCAGGTAAGCATCCGCATCCTCGGCCGTATATTTTCGGCCTGCCCGTGTCCGCAACTCGGCGGGAATGATCTGCATCCGCTGCGCCAACTGCGCTGCCGTCGCGATCCCGGCGCCTTTCATGATATCCGACAACCATGCTTGAAACTGATGCCCCGGATTCAAGCCAAGTTGGGTGACGAAATGGTGATAAATCCAGGCGCCGTTGATCGCTTTCCAAACCACCGCATTCTGATGCAGGAAATCTTTTACCAGCGCTCGTGCGGCAGGCGGCCCATCGACGAACGACCAGACATCGAGATTGGCCAGATGCTCAATCAGGCGCTCGCTCTTGGCATTGGCCATGGTGTCGAGCCCGGCCAGGGCGAGCGCGTTTATCGACCCGGCCGACGTGCCCCCGACACGCAAAAAGCGAATGCCGGCCTGCTCGAGAGCATAGGTGTAACCGACCAAGGCAATCCCCAGCACACCGCCGCCGCCCATAACCAGATCAATGTACTGATGCCCTGCGTCATCGATGATGTCGGAGTAAACCCGGCCCCTCAACCTCGGCAGTGCTGCGTCGAGCATCTCTTGAACGGGCGCGGTAAAGTCGGCGGCCGTCATCGTCGCATTGGCCATGGGCAAATTCTCCTGCTACCTGGTTTACAATTCAGTCAGTTCGTCATGGAAGGATCATGGCAAAGTGTACGAGTTTGCAATCGACTTTGCCGCAAAGCCGGGGGTGAGTAGGGAGGTCGAACCGCCGTTTGCTAGAATAGATTTGCGCAACTTAATACAGTGGAAGCACCACCATGCATCGCTGGCATAAGCGTGGCGCCTTTGTCTTGGGCGTTGCAGTAGTCATTGCAACCGCAAGTTTCGTCTACTACCAGCATCACTATCCATATGGCTACAGCCACTGCTGCGATAAGCACTGCTGCGATAAGGTTCTTTATCTCGAACTCTGCTGGTATGCAGAGATGCACAACGGTTACTTTTCAACGGGCGAAGACACGCCGGAAGCGTCTCTCAGCTTGCTTTATCTGCAAGAGCCCGGCCTTGTAGATACCCTGCGCGGCAAGACGGTTCCAAAGTCGATCGTTCGCGCCCGTCTGGAGAGCGGCCAACGCCTCACTCCCGAAACGTGCGGCTGGCACTACAATGAAGGCTTGCGTATCGATGACGATCCGCGCCTGGCTTTGTTCTGGGATAAAGCAGGGCTCAGTCACAACGGCGGACGGCTTAGCCCCGGCGCTCATCTTGTATACTTGGTGGCTGGCGATACTGAATATATCTCTGGCGAGAGATGGCAGCAGTTTCTGGCGGATCAGGAGCAGCTCCTAGCCAAAGTGAAACGGCCGCCGATCGAATTCCGCAGCAAGTAATGAGTTAAAATCTCGATATGAACCCGATTGACTCCCTTTTCCAACGGCAGCGCTCTTCCAACCAAAGGGCCTTCATTCCCTTCCTCACGGCGGGCGATCCGAATCTCCAATTCACTGAGCAACTGCTGCCGCGAGTCGCGCTAGCCGGCGCCGACTTGATCGAAGTCGGCTTTCCCTTCAGCGACCCCATTGCCGATGGTCCGGTCATTCAAGAATCATACACGCGTGCTTTGGCGCCCGGCCTGAAGTTGGCCGACATCTTCAAGATGATCGGCACAGTTACTTCGGCCGCCGGATGGACGACGCCCGTGGTCGGCATGGTCTCGTACAGTCTCGTGTTTCGTCATGGTCCGAAAGCGTTCATCGAGACAGCGAAACGGGCCGGGCTCAACGGAGCGATTGTTCCGGACCTCACCGCCGAGGAGGCAGACGATTTCGCCCGAATGGCAGCCGATAATGACTTCAAGCTGATTCTGCTGGTGACGCCGACTACGCCGCCGAAGCGAGCCGAGCGAATCGTCAAGTTGTGTACCGGCTTCCTCTATTGTGTGAGCGTCGTGGGCATCACCGGCGCCCGCGAGCGCTTGCCAGACACCCTGCGGGCGCAGATGCAGCGGCTCCGAGCGATGACCGACCTGCCGCTCTGCGTCGGCTTCGGCGTCAGCAAGGCGGATCAAATGAAGGAGCTTCGCGAGATCGCGGACGGAGCAATCGTCGGCAGTGCGCCGGTGCGCAAGTTGGAGAAGGCCAGCGCTTCACCCGGCCAAGCCGCTGATGATATCGTGACTACTGTAAGCGAATTGGCGGCAGCTTTGCATGCGTGAGAAGTTATCCCTGTGCTGAGGTCGTGGTCTTACTCAAAACGGCGATGGTGATTAGTAACGACCTTGACCACTCGGTTTTCATCAGTCACGCTAACAATAGTCGATTCCTAAAGCCGGTTCTGTTTGCGCTGGGAGTAACAAATGCACCGTTTGCAACGATTGTTTGGCGGGATGCTCGCCGGGCTGCTTCTGTCGCTCACAGCTATAGCCCAGGACAAGACAGAGCCCGAATCGCAGCCTGCGGTGCCGCGCGGCTTCCGCATGTATCTGGTTGCCGATGGCCGTTTCAACCTGAAAGATGAAAAATATCGCATCGGCAAGCTGCATGATCCAGTGACCGAGTACGGACTGAAGATGGTTCTGGGCGTGTTCGTACGTGGCGTTCCTGCGAAAGACGAGGCAAAGGGCGACGATCCGGCCGTCGTCGTTATGCGCAAGCAACAGGAATTGGCTACTCGTTGGCGGATTCGTGCGCCTTTGCGCTTTCACAACTTTCTTGGCGTTGAAGAAAGATTTCGCCGCCGACGACGATCGCGACGCACGCATCACCGAGATCAATACGCTCGCTAAGGGCGCGAACGTGCCGTTGGTCTCTGTCGGCCTTGCTGAGGCCACCCTCGAAGGCGACGTAGTCGCTCCCCAGGTCGAGGCCTGGGGCATCGCCCCTGATGATGCCATCACGATCGTTCTCTATCACCGCTTCAAGATCGTGAAACGCTGGAGGTTCAAAGCCGACGCGCTGCCGACCGACAAAGACTTGCAGGAAGTGGCCGACGAAGTCAAAGCGCTGATGAGCCGAACAAAGGATTGAACGGTTTTGTTAGCCGGACGCGCCAGTTTTGAAGTTGCGCTAGCGGAATCACGACGAATTTATTGGGTCAATGAGAGCCCGAAGCGCAAGCAAGGAAAGGCTTATTTTTTCCTAACGCCTTCCCTTGCTTGCGCTTCGAGCTCTCAATACCCTCGAAGCCGCTTGGTGCCGCGCAACTTCACGACGCGCCGGCGACGGCGGTCCGCCGGGCCACAAACACCTTCATCCAAGATACGTCGCCCGAAGTCAAAATCTCCAAATTCCACCCGTGACGCAGAAGCAGCGAACGGAAATAGTCGGTTCGAAAGCCGAGTTCGAGCCAGCCGAATCGGCGGATCGACCAGGCGGACATCCCATCTAGGCGCACGCCCCACGGAGCATAAAAATCTTCGATAATCGGCTCGGCGGCGAAGATAACCGCCCCGCCGGGGGCGACCATCTCATCCAATCGCGCGATCATCTTTTCGTGGTCGGCACAATGATGAAAGCACTCGTAAAATAGCACGCGATCGTATCGCTTTTCCGGCTTGTAAAGCAGCATGTCGGCAACCGCGAGCGTCACGCCTAAATCAATCCGCCGCGCTCGTTCCCGTATCAATTCCACGAACAATGGATTCACATCGACCGCTGTCACCTCGTAACCCATCAACGCAAGTTCCAGAGTCGACAGCCCCCAGCCGGGGCCAAATTCGAGGATGCTGCCGCCGGATGCCAGGCCCATGGCACGGATGAGAAAGCCGACGCCCATTAATTGCTCGCCGACGGTACTGAAGCTTTTCGTTGAATAAGGAAACGGTTGTCGAATATGGGCAGGTAGATCGAGCGGGGTATGTTCGTTGACCGTCGAGTCGTAAACGGATCGTGCGGAGATCAAGCGGTAGAGGTTCATCTGGGCGGCGCGATATTCCGCCGAGTCGGGATCGGATGGCAGGTTGAATGCGCCCGGGTCGAATCGAAAGGCTGCCAATGCCTGGCGAAGTGCGTCGTCGGAAACACGGCCTGCTTCATTGACACGGGCAATTTCCATGTCCAACTGTTCAAGCGTGTGGGCGACCCGGCCTCCATCGGCCGGAGACAAACCTAGGCCGGCTAACCTCCGCACTTTTGATTGGCGCAGCCACGCCCAAAGCGCCGGCGGGCACCATTGCTTCGAAATTTGTTTAAGTCGCGACATAGTGCAAAGCCCGTTTTACCCTCCCCCTGGCTTTGCAGGGGGAGGGTAGGAAAGGCGAACTCGCGATTCGACAATCATAACTCGCCTCACCGTACATCAAGCATCGAAATTATTCATCTTCTCCATAGGGCGCAGACGATAAACGGTTGTGAATCTTTTATTGACCAACGACGCTAGCATGAATCGCGAAACACCATCCGCCGATTGGATCAAGCCGCCGTTGCTGCCTATCGAAAAGGGCCGACGGCATGGGCTGTCGCTGCCGCGCCGGCAAGTGGGCGATTTGCTCCATTTCTCGAAGAAAGTGCCAAGCATCCCCGTGCAACGACGGATGAAGCTTGGGCCGTTGCTCGAAGCACGCCGAGCTTCAATGCCCAGGCCCAAGTGGGTGCTGCTGGTGGCCAAGGGCTTCAGTCTCATTGCGAAAGAGAATGCGGGTCTGCGTCAATCGTTCATGAACTTCCCTTGGCCGCATCTGTACGAGCATCCGGAAAGCATAGCGACAATCGCCGTCGAGCGTATGCATCAGGGGAAGGAAAGCGTCTTTTTCGCCAAGATGCACGCGCCCGATCAATTGCCCATGCCGCTATTGGAAGCGCAATTCCGCTATTTCAAGGAAGCGCCGCTCGAACAGGTGGAAGAGTTCAATCTCGGGATGTTCGTCAGCCGGCTGTGGCGACCTATTCGGCGCTCGCTCTGGTGGTATGCCTTGAACGTGTCGGGCGACGTCCGCGGCAGGGTTTTCGGCACCTTTGGCGTTAGCGTCTATTCGGGATTGGGCGCCGAATCATTGCACCCGCTTTCCCCGACAACTTGCACGCTAAACTTCGGCACCATCGCCCCCGATGGCCAAGTCGATCTTCGGCTGATCTACGACCACCGCGTCCTCGATGGCTCTACGGTGGCTCGAGCGCTCAAGCGACTCGAGGAAGTGCTCAACGATCAAGTGGCAGTGGAGTTGTTGGAACAATCTATCTCGGCAAGCCGAGCAGCATAAACTGACCGACAGTCACGCAGTGAGAGTATTGCGGTGACCGATCACGAAACCGGAGAGACGACAAAAAATATTGGACAAAAAATATGAGCAAGGAAAGGCAATTTGACCAAGGATAACACTGATCGCACGGATGAAGAAAAGACTGCAACGCTTTCGGTTTTCATCAGTGACATCCGTGTTATCCGTGGTTAATACTCTTATTTTTCTGTCCCAAATTTTTTTGTCGGCGTGTCTGACAGTTGCGCTCTCCGTTTCAAAACGAAGGCGCCGTAAGCGATTTGCCATTGTCGCTCGCGCTTAAGCCAAGTAGAAATGGCGCTGCGCGGATAGCCCACTTCGCGGCATTCCCATATTGGCCAGCCGATTCGCCCCATGCCGAGCGCAGCATATCGGTGTCAATAATGCCGGGATTCAACGGCACGGCGGCCATGCCTGACGGCAAGTCTTGAGCCAACGCTTTGGTCAGCCCTTCGATGGCGTATTTACTAGCGCAATAAGGCGCAACACCCGGTGAAGTCGAACGCCCCCAACCGGAACTGAGATTGACGATCACCCCACGCTTTTGCTCGACCATAGCCGGCACAAAGGCGCGTAATACATTGGCGACTCCTTTGACATTCACATCGATCAAATGGTCAAAGTCGATCGCGTTGATTGTCCAGAGCGGCGCGGGCACCACCATGATGGCCGCGTTGTTAATCAGCAAATCAGGCGGACCGCTTTTGGCTAACACTTCGCTTGCCCAATTCTCGACCGCCGAGGCATCGGCGACATCCACTGCCTTAAACTGACTTTGGGGAAAGACCTTCTGCAATCCAACCACGGCGTCGGACGAACGGCCGCAGCCGCAAACGGTATGACCCTCAGCGCTGAACCGTTCAACAAGGGCTCGGCCTAGGCCTCGCGTAGCGCCAGTAAGGACGATGATCCGCTTAGTCATGAAAAACTCCTTTCGTCATGCTTCGAAGCGCATGAGCAATTCACCGCCTTCAACTTGCGTGCCCGCCCGCGTCAAGACCTCCGCAATACGGCCTGCTTTCTCGGCATAGAGCGTCGTTTCCATCTTCATTGCTTCGAGCGTCAGCAGCTTCTGGCCGACGGCCACTTGCTCGCCAACGGCTACCGCCACAGCGACGACGGCGCCGGGCATTGGCGCGCCGATCTGCAAGGGATTGCCCGCCTCGGCTTTCGCCCGCGAGCGAGCTTTGCCTTCGACCGCCAGCGACTTATCGAGCACCAATACTTCGCGCGGCTGGCCGTTCAGTTCGAAGAAGACAAGCCTTCTGCCATCTTCGTGCGCATCGCCCACGGTGAGGAATTTGATGATCAGCGTCTTGCCCGGTTCAATATCGACGCTCGTTTCTTCGCCCGGCTGCAAGCCGTAGAAGAACACTTCGGTCGGTAAAATGCTCGTATCGGAATAGGTGCGAACGTGCTCGGCATAATCGGTAAAGACGCGCGGATAAAGCAGGTATGTCACCACTTCGCGGTCGCTGGCGGGCACCTGAATCTTCTTTTCCAGTTCTTCACGCGCTTTGGCGAAATCAGCAGGAGGCAGTTTGGCGCCAGGGCGTTCCGTGATCGGCGTACGGCCGCGCAAGATCTTCTTCTGCAATTCGACCGGGAAGCCGCCGGGCGGTTGCCCGAGTCGGCCTTCGAAGAACTCAACCACCGATTCCGGAAAGGCCAACTCGCGATTAGGGTCAGCGACCTGTTCGGGAGTCAAATTGTTGGCGAGCATGAAGAGCGTCATATCGCCAACGACTTTCGATGAGGGCGTTACCTTGACGATATCGCCGAACATCAAATTCACCGCCGCGTAGGTCCGGCCCACTTCGTGCCAACGGTCGCCGACGCCAAGTGAAATCGCTTGCTGATAAAGGTTAGCGTATTGTCCTCCCGGCATCTCATGCAGGTAAACCTCTGAGCTGGCTGCCTTTTGCGCCGTCTCAAACGGCGTGTATTTCTTGCGCACATCGTCCCAATAGTCGGCCGTCGTTTGCAGCTGGGCGAAGTCCATGCCGGGGTCTCGCTCAGTGAAGCGTAGTGCTTCTTCCAGCGCATTCAGACTTGGCTGACTGGTCAGCCCTGCCATCGGCGCGAAGGCGCAATCGACGATGTCGACGCCTTCTTCGGCCGCCATTAAGTAAGATGCCAGTTGACCGCCCGCCGAATCATGCGTGTGAAAATGAATGGGGATGCCGATCTCTTGCCTTAGCGCCTTGACTAACTGTTTGGCCGCGTAGGGCTTCAACAGGCCGGCCATGTCTTTAATCGCTAAAATGTGAGTGCCCAACTTCTCTAATTCTTTCGCCAGACTCACATAGTATTTGAGGTCATATTTGTTGCGCTTGGGATTTAGAATATCACCTGTATAACAGATGGCTGCTTCGCAGATCGCATCGGTCTTGCGCACGGCATCGATGGCCAACTTCAAGTTCGGCAGCCAATTGAGCGAATCAAAAATGCGGAAGACATCGATGCCCGCGTCGGCCGACTCTTTGACAAACGTCTGCACGACGTTGTCCGGGTAATTCGTGTAGCCGACGGCATTGGCCGCCCGCAGCAGCATCTGGAACAAAACATTGGGAACCAGCGCCCGCAGCTGCGTCAGACGATCCCACGGCGATTCCTTGAGAAAGCGCATGGAAGTGTCGAAAGTAGCACCGCCCCACATCTCCATCGAGAACAAGTCGGCATGCACTTGCGCGTAGCGTGAGGCAATGCGGATCATGTCATCGGTGCGCATGCGTGTTGCGAACAGCGACTGATGGGCGTCGCGCATCGTCGTATCGGTGATGAAGAGTTTCTTCTGCTCGCGCACCCAACGGGAGAATTTGTCGGGTCCGAGTTCCTTGAGTTTGTCGCGCGTTCCTTGCTTGAATTCTGAAACTGGAACGCGGTAGGCCGAACTTAGAATGGTTGCAGAAGGCTTTTTATTGCGAAGCGCCAGTTCCGAGTTTCGGATTTCGGGATGTCCGTTAACGATGATTTCGCCGATATAGCTCAGAATTTTCGAAGCGCGATCGCGGCGGGCGCTGAACTGGAACAGAGCCGGCGTTTCATCCAGAAAGCGCGTGGTGACCTTTCCTTCAAGGAAATTCGGGTTGCTGATGAGATTGAGCAAGAAAGGAATATTGGTCTTCACGCCGCGAATGCGGAACTCTTGAAGGCAGCGCTCCATCCGTCGAGCGGCGTCAATGAAGCGCAGGCCAGCCGCCGTCACTTTGACCAGGAGCGAGTCGTAGAATGGCGTGATGACAGCCCCGGAGAAGGCACTGCCGGCATCGAGCCGAATGCCGCCGCCGCCGGCCGAGCGATAGTGCGCCAATCTTCCGTAGTCGGGCATGAAGCCGTTCGCGGGGTCTTCCGTGGTCACGCGCGCTTGGATTGCAAAGCCCCGAGTCGTGATCGCATTTTGATCACCCAAGCCAATCTCCCGGTCGCTGAGCGGCGTACCTTGTGCAATCAAGATTTGCGATTTGACGATGTCGTAACCGGTGACGGCCTCGGTGACAGTATGTTCCACTTGAATGCGCGGGTTGACTTCGATGAAGTAAAACTCGCCCGTTTCCGCGTCAACGAGAAACTCGACCGTGCCCGCGTTGTTCAACTTGACCGCTCGCCCGACCGCTAGCGCCGCATCGAGAATCCGCTGACGGGTCTTGGGCTCAAGATTTTGCGACGGCGCTATCTCGACGATCTTCTGATGCCGGCGCTGCAGCGAGCAATCGCGTTCGAAAAGGTGGACCAGATTGCCGTGCTTGTCGCCGATCAACTGAACTTCAATATGCCGAGCCCGACGCACAAACTTTTCGAGGAAGACGTCGGCGACGCCGAAGGCAGAGCCAGCTTCGCACCGAGCCTGGTCCAGAGCAGGCTCTAATTGCTCAGCCGAGAAGACGGGCCTCATGCCGCGGCCGCCGCCACCCATGGAAGCCTTCACCATCACGGGAAAGCCGAGCTTGTTGGCAATGGCCATCGCTTCATCGATGGTTGCTACCGGCGCTTCGCTGCCCGAAAGAATTGGCACCTTTGCTTTCTGGGCGATGCGGCGAGCGGCGACCTTGTCGCCGAGTTCGTCGAGAATATCGGGGCGCGGGCCGACGAAAACGATTCCCGCTTCGGCGCAGGCGCGGGCGAAGGCCGCGTTCTCGGAGAGGAACCCATAGCCGGGATGAATGCCATCTACGCCAATCGAGCGCGCTAAGGCGACGATGCCGGGAATGTCCAGATAGGCCCGTATCGGCTCGCCTGCCTTGCCGACCAGATACGCTTCATCTGCTTTGAACCGGTGCAAGGCGAAGCGATCTTCGTGCGAGTAGATCGCGACCGTACGAACATTGAGTTCATGGGCCGAGCGAAACACCCGAATGGCGATTTCACTCCGATTGGCGACCAGTAACTTTTGGATTGGCTTGGTAACGACGGCATCCGGCATGAGCGGCCCCTGAGAGTATAACGCAACCTCGGCTTTCATCTTAGGAAACGCGAGAGACGCAACAATATGCTTGTTAGCGAGCCGCTCCAGCGATGAAGTTGGTAGCTGGACGCGCAAGTGACGGAGTTGAGGCGGTTCGCCAAAATGTACTTAATCGGTCGCTGGCGCTTCCGCCTAACAAGGGGTCAATGCGACAGCCCGCTCGATTTCGGCTGGCGATAGGCGAAGAAGCTATAGAGAACCGGGACCAGATAGCGCAGTCATCAAGAGGGTGGCTGTCATGCCGCCGACGACGACGATAGCGAGCGGCTTTTGCGTCTGCGAGCCGATACGGGTGGCCAGTGCGGCAGGGAGCAGGCCAAAGATAGCGGTCAGGTCGGTCATCATCATCGGGCGCACGCGCCGTTCCGCCCCTTGCAGAATGGCTTCGCGCGGCGGGACGTTGTGCGCTCGCATGTCGTTGAAGTAAGAGACCAATAACAGGCCATCCATGATGCCGACGCCGAAGATCGATACGAAACCGACAGCGGCCGATACGCTGAAGTTGGTGCCGGTAAGATAGAGCGCCCAGACGCCGCCCAGCGATAGAGCGACCACATTGACGAGGACTAAGCATGCATCAATTACCGATTGGAAGGCCATATAAAGCAGGATGAAAATAAGCGCCAATGAAAGCGGCACGATCGTCATCAATTTGCCTTCCGCTTCTTCCATCTCCTGGAATTCGCCGCTCCACTCGGCCCGGTAACCTGGTTCCATCAGGTCCTTCGTGCATCTTTGGCCTCGGTGACGGCGCTGGCCAAGTCGCGTTCGCGCACACTGAATTTGATGGCGATCATGCGGTTGCCCTGTTCGCGATAGATCGTCGAAGCGCCGGCCCGTTCATATCGGCCATGTGGATCGGCTTCGCCGTTGGCGCCCAGAGGCGTGACCACATCCCGTAGCCTTAAGCGCGGCGTATTGGTGATCGGGTTGCCGGTATCCGCCTGGCTTCCTGTTGTGGAGGGAGTCGGCTGGCCGCTGCCGCTGGCATTCGGCGCTAAGCCCGGCGTGGTCTTGTTCACGGTGTTGTTGGTGATATCGATTGGCAGGTCGAGAATATCTTCGACATTACGGCGTTTGCTGATGGGCAAGCGCGTCACGATGTCAAAAATACGCTCGCCTTCGATCATGCTTGAAAAGGCTTTGCCGCCCACGGCCGATTGAAGCATGTTGTTGATATCCGCAACGTTGACCCCGTACGTTTTGCACTTATCCAGATCGGGCCGGAATTCGAGATTGGTCTGCCCTTTGATGCTGAAGATGCCGACGCTTTGGATCCCCTCCACTTCGCGGAGCTTGTTGCGGAGCTTCAGAGCAAGTTCGTCCAGTTTCTTTAGATCGGGTCCGAAGATCTTGATCGAGTTATCGCCTTTGACGCCGGAAAGAGCTTCCATCACGTTGTCGCGGATGTTCTGCGAAAAATTCCAATCGACGCCCGGAACGTCGCGTGTCAGATCGTCGTTCATCTGCTTGACGAGTTCCGTTTTATTCCGCGAGCGCATCGGGCCATGCAGCCAGCGCCGCCAGCCATGTTGCTCCACCACCGCAGGCCAATCTTTTTCAGGCCGCAGTGGCACAAAGAACTCGGCATTGTAGAAGCCAGTGGGATCGGTGCCGTCATCGGGCCGCCCGATTTCAGCGACTATAGTAGCCACCTCGGGATAGGAACCCATGATCGAACGCGCGACTTTGCATTTCTCGGCGGAGTTGAAGAGCGAAGTATTCAGCGGGAAGGTGCCGCGAATCCAGAGATTCCCCTCTTCCAATTCGGGCATGAACTCGCGCCCCATGCGCGGCAAGGCATAGAAAACCGTAGCGCCAATCAAGAACGCGAACAGCCCCATCGTGAACCAGCGATGATTGAGAAACCATTCAAGCTGTTCGAGATAGGTCCGCTTCAGCCAGCTTACCAGGCGGTTGTCGGGTACAGGTTTCAGATGTTTGAACAGCAGCAGCGACAACACGGGCGCAACCATCAGGGCCAGCAGCAAGGCGCCGCCCAGGGCGAACGCATAAGTATCGGCCATCGGACCAAAAAGCTGGCCTTCCGGGCCGGTCATGGTAAACAGCGGAACGAACGCGCAGATGATGATGGCCGTCGAAAAGAAGAGCGGTTTTTCAACTTCGAGGCAGGCGAACAAAATACGTTCCTTCAACGGCAATTCGGCGTGCTCGCCGGCGCTGATCTTTCGGTAGATGTTTTCGACCATGATAACGGAGGAATCGACGATGATGCCGAAATCAACCGCCCCAATCGACAGCAAATTGGCTGACTTGCCTCGTGTATAAAGCACCGCAAATGCGAACAGCAGCGCCATGGGGACGTTGACGGCAACAATGATGGCGCCGCGAACATTGCTGAGAAACATCAGCAGGATCATCGTCACCAAAACCATGCCCAAAACCAGATTTTCCTGAACGGTTTCGGTCGTGACGTTGATCAGCTCGGTGCGGTCGTAATAGGGCTCGATGATTACGCCCGGCAACAGTTTGCCGTAAGCGGGGTCGTTGATCTCTTTCACTTTTTCCTTGACCGCAGCCAATGCCGGCAAGGTGTCTTCGCCTTTGCGCATCAGCACCACACATTCAATTTTGTCGTCTTCATCGCGCGAGAGCAATTTGCCGCCGATATCAACGACGCGATCGATCACCGATGCCTTCTTATGATCGGGCACGCTCAAGCCGGAACGCCCAAGCCGCGTCTGATTGCCGACGACTACGCCTTGTACGCCCACCGGCTGGCCGAACTGCAGTCGGCCGCCCATTACCAAGTCTTCGACTAGGATTTCAAAATTGTTGATGGTTGTAATAACGACTTTGCGGATTTCGAGGATGCGCTTGTTGTCTTCCTCACGCAAAATCTTGACGGCGGCCTTCGCCTTGCGCCGGCGTTGGTCTTCGCGCAACTTTTCGACATCGGGTCGATTCTCACGCTCGGCTTCCAGTAACTCGGCCTCCGCCTTTTCATCCGGATCTTTGTTGGCAATTTTCAGCACGGGATCGAGCCCGGCGCCGAACAGGCCGACCGAACGGACGTTCATCGCCACTTGGCCGGAGATGACGAAATCCGCGCCGACGTTCATATTGGCGCTGGCCAGCGCGCTTTGCACCTGCTGCAGCGTGATGCCCCGGCTCTTCAGGGCGTCCATATTGAGATGAATTTCGTAGCGCTTGACTGAGCCGCCGCGACTTGTGATGTCGATAATCCGTGGCACACGGCGGAACTCGCGTTCCAGCACCCAGTCTTGCAAAGCTTTGAGATCATTCAGCGAATAGATGTCATGGCCCGCTTCGTCCTTCGGGCTGCGCAGGGTGTAGCGATAGATTTCGCCGGTCGGGCTTTGAGGCGACAGTTGCGGCGTAACCCCCGCGGGAAGCTGCTGAGTAAACTGCAGGCGGTTGATGACTTCCTGACGCGCTTCCTTGAAGTCAAAGCCATATTCGAATTGAAGCCGAATGTGCGATAGGCCGAACAACGATTTGCTGCGCAGGAATTTGAGTTTTGGCATCCCCGCGAGAGTAACTTCGAGCGGCACCGTCACTTGCCGTTCGACCTCTTCGGCCGACGCGCCGGGATACTGAGCGATCACTTCGATAATGGCCGGCGCCGGATCGGGATAGGCTTCCACGTTGACAGAGCGAAAGGAGTAGCCGCCATAGCCGATCAAGCCTGCGCATAGCAGCAACACTACCAGCGGGTTGTCGAGCGACCAGGCAAGGAGTTTACGAATCATGAGCAGCTACTGTTCTCGTCCGATCGCGCCCTAATCACTCGCTCTTTTCGGATTCCAGATCTTCGAGCTCTTTCTTCAGTTCCAGCAATCCCGACATAATGACCCGTTCGCCTAGTTGCAAGGGCTCACGGGGCAGCAACCCCTGGTCCTGCTCTTCCGGCGTCAGTTCCTTTTCTTTATCGGAGAGCTTGCTCCGGACGAAGACTCGGTTATCAATGCGCTGGGTCACCATCACCCGCCGCATGGCGAGCTCGGCCTTGTCCGGATCGAGTTGAACAAAAACGATCGCTTGTTTGCCGTCGTCGGCGACGGCATTGGCGGGAATTTCAACGACATCGCCAGGGGGCGGCAGTTCGATGGTTGCCGTCACATATTGGCCGGCTCGCAGAACCCGATTGCTGTTGTCGATCATCCCTTTGATCGGCACGCTGTGCTGATTGGGATCCACCAACATGCTAATTTCATCGACAGTTCCGGCATAGCCTTCGCCTTCAGGGTCCCCAAGCGTGTGAATCGTCCACTTCAATCCCGATTTTTTCCACTGTTCATACAGTTCTTTCACTGTCTCTTCGGTGGCGTTCGCGACGACTTGTAGCCTATCGATCCGCCCAATCTGAAAGAGCGCCATGTTTGAATCGACGACGATCTCTTTTTCCGAAACGTTTCGCTCGACGATGTATCCATCGACCGGCGCGCGCAGCACCACCCGTCCCCATTTGTCTTCCTTGTTCGGGTCGTACTTCTTGGCATTGAATTCGCGCCGCGAACGACTTTTGACAATGTCATCCGCCTCGGCATAAACCGCTTCGATTTCATCCGCAGGAATCTTCCACGTTTCGAGAGTCTTAAGCGAGCGATTGATCGCATTCACATCCGCTTGCAGGTTGCGGTCATAGGTCAACTTCTGCACTTCGGAAATGACTCCCGACAACTGCGCTCGATCGGCAATATCCTTATCGAGGCGATATTGCACCAGGGCATCGATCAAATCGTTTTTCTTGGAACCGACATCGACGCTATAAAAAACGCCAAGGGGAGTGTTTTCCTTCACGAAGTCGCCGGTTTGCAACTCGCGATCCTGCGTTCCGGAACCAGTGACTGTTGAAAACGTGCCGATCTTCACCACCTCGGCCGGGGCAAAACGAGCCGCGGGTGCGATAGAGGCTGCTCGGTTCGAAACGAGTTGTCGCCGAAAGGACGATAGGGCGTTTCCCTTTCGGGGGTTCAGCAACTGCAACCAAATCGTGGCCGTTTTTGCGAATGCCCAAGCTGGAGCGAACTTCGGCAGGCACCGTCAAAACGTGCGAATGGCCTTTTGCCAATTCCACTTTTTTCAGTCGCTGTTGGTCGTTCTCGGCCGACACCGGCTGTGACGGGCCGGCGCCAGGCAACGGTACGCCGAGCGAATAAGCGGAGAAAGCTCCGCCGGCCAGCAACACCACAAGAAAGACTGCGATGTGCCGTCTTCGAATGCGGGAGAGGAATGTAACCATCGAGCTGACGCTCCTAGATACTGGCAAACTTTGGCAATGAGCTTCGGAGAGAAAGCCGGGCCACGTCTGCAAACCTGGGAGCAGGTTACTTTATGGCCACTCCTTGATAACGCCACAGTCAAATTCGAGCAACTTGAATCGGGGTATGATTGTTGGTCGCGAGCCGGGAGCGCTTGCGACTGGAGAAAGTCTTTAAAGCCAACCCCGTCGCTCATTGGGTTGCCCAAACAAATCACTGCTCTTTATGCACGCCTCTATTACGGTTTGAAGCGGAAGAATGTTCGGCAGCGCGCGTGTCGCAGCTCAGATGCCTGTTGAACCTTCGCGGTGGCAACGTTGCCACCTGCACAAGTCGCGCGAACGTTTGATGTGTCTTGATTCCACAATCAGAAGCGCACATTCCGAATTTGAAGTGCGCGTTTTCCCGCGATCTTCTCGCGTTTCGCCTTGCGGAAATATTTCCACGAGAAGATCTCATCAGAATGACGAGCTATTGATCGACAATCATTTGACATTTCTTTCGTTCCACGTCCTTCTTAGTCGCGACAGTCTAAATTGAACATGTATCCAAAGGCTAGCCTGCACTTGACGGCGATGACCGGGTCATTACAATAAAGTTTTGAATCTCGGACAGATGTGTTGGACTGAAAAGGGCTTTGAATTGAAATTGTTTCAAAGCCCGTTTTTTTTCCAATAATCGGGAACTAGGTTATAATGGTGTTCGTCTTAGCTATTGAGTAGACCACGCCAGTCGCAGCCAACCCGTTCAGGCCGATGCTGGATAGATCAAAAATACCTGCCGCGACGCTTCGAAATTACGCGATCCTTTTACTAGCCAAGGGGTGGATGACATGTTCGGCATCACTGACCGCCGTCACTTCATGCAGCATGCTTCGTTAGGTCTGGGCATGGGCGCCCTCGGCCTGCCGGCTGCCAACTTCTTCTCGAAACTGCAAGCGGCTTCGGGCCCAACGGTTACGAAGAAGCGCGATCATAAGAGCATGATCGTGATCTGGATGAACGGCGGAGCCGCCGTCCGCGACTTCTGGGATCTTAAGCCCGGACACCCGAACAACCACGCCAAGGAAACAAAAACTGCCGTTTCCGGCATCGAAATCAACGAGCTGCTGCCGCGCATCGCGAAGCAGATGAAGAACTTCTCGATCATCCGTTCGAATACCCGCACCGAAGGCGATCACAATCGCGGCACGATCCTGACCTCGACCGGCCGTACGCCGAACCCGCTTTCGGAATGGCCCTCGCTCGGCTCGATGCTCGCTTACCAGAACAAAGAGTTCGAAGCTGATCTTCCTTCCTTTATCTCGGTCGGCGGAGCTAACGGTGCTCGCGGCCCCGGCTTCCTCGGGATGAAGTTCGCTCCCTTCACCGTGCAGAACCCCGGCACGCCTCCGGAAAACATTCGTCCGCCGGAAGGCATCGACGCCAGCCGCATGAGCTCACGTGCTAACCTGTTCGGCCGTCTGGAAACTGGCTTCCAAGCCAACACGAAGGCTGAGAAGGACGCTGCCAGAGCTCATGCTGAAGTCTACGAAAAGGCCTTGGGCCTGGTTGTCTCGAAGAACAAAGAAGTCTTCGGCCTCGACAACGACACCGATGGCAAGACGATGAGCGCTAAGCTCAAAGCCGACTACGGCAACACCACGGTTGGCAAGGGCTGTCTCTTGGCTCGTAAGCTTGTGGAAGCCGGCGCCTCCTGCGTCGTCGTCAGCAGCGGCTTCGGCTGGGATATGCACAACAACGTCGCGGCCGGCATGGCTCGCCAGCTGCCCGCGATGGACAACGCCATCGGCTCGCTGATGGAAGACCTCGTTCAACGTGGTCTGAACAAAGAAGTGGTTGTAACGCTGCTCACCGAGTTCGATCGCACTCCGAAGATCAACGCGAACGCCGGCCGCGATCACTGGCCTCGCACCAACTCGGTCCTCGTCGGCGGCGGTAACTTCAAGGGCGGCATGGTTTACGGGTCAACAAACGAAGGCGGCGACGCCGTTAAGGACAACCCGGTCAACATGAACGACCTGTTCGCTAGCTACTTTGCCGCCCTCGGCATCAAGCCTGATACGCCGGTCCGCGATAACCTCGGCCGTCCGAGCCCGATCGCCGGCGAAAAGGCCAAGGTCATCAGCGAACTCATCGGCTAAAGCATATTGCGAAACCCAGGCGTCGCCATCACCGGCAGCCTACCTCAAGGGAGATCACGCTCAGTGGTCTCCCTTGTTGCATTTCAGATGCTGATCTGGCAGTTGTTTGCCTTGTTTTGCGTGCTGAGATATGATGAGGTAAGGTGGCCGCAACTTGCTTCAGAGAGTAGCATCGTCATGAAAACAGCATCACGAGCGGCCAAAATCGAAGCGGAAATCTGGACGAGCATCCTCTATCCGGCGGGGAACCTCCCGGACCGAGCCGCGTCGGTAATTTTGCAACTTTCATTTACGGACGAACAGCGGCGGCGAATGCGGGTCCTTGCCGTGAAAGCGCCGAAGGGACACTATCTGACGAAGAAGATCAAGAAATGGAGGAATTCGAGCGCGTCGGCGATCTGCTCTCCATTCTGAAATCGAAAGCACGGCAAACGCTTAAAGGGGCTGGCACAAAATCCTAACCAAATGAATCGCGAGCTCGAAGAATTGGTTTGGGACCGCGCCAAAAGTTGCTGCGAATACTGCCAGGGGCCACAGGCCTTCGATGAAATGACTTTTGAACTCGACCACATCATCGCACTACAGCATGATGGCAAAACGGTTCCAGGAAATCTTTGCGTTGCCTGTTACTCATGCAATCACCACAAGAGCCCAAATCTTGCCGGTTGGGACAAGCAAACACGTGCCGTTGTACCGTTGTTCCACCCCCGGCGGCACTCGTGGCAGCGACATTTTTGCTGGGTCGGTCCGCTCTTGATCGGCCAAACTGCAATCGGGCGTGTTGCCGTGGCAGTTTTGAAGATCAATCAGCCACGCCGCGTACTCCTCCGAAGGCAGCTCATCCAAGAAGGTGTGTTCCCATGTTGAGAAAGTTTTGAAAACCGTGATCAAATGAGGATCAAAATGCGCCACCAATTCACTTTGATTTATTGGAAAGACGGCTCATGGTTTGTCGGCCGCCTCAAAGAGGTGCCCGGCGTTTTCAGCCAAGGCAAAAGCATTCAAGAACTTGAAGAAAACGTGCAAGACGCCTATTTGGCGATGATGGAAGCGGACGCCATTCGACTCTCCGAATAATTGTGCATACATCAATTGTCTAATGCAACAGAGCCGCGCACAAACTAATCGCCATTTAGGCGGCTTACTTCGTGCCCGGCTCTTGATCAGTAACGCCCATATTCCTCAATTAGATCACCCAACCAGCAATTCCTTCACCGCTTCCTGCTCTTCCAACAGCTCCTTCAGCGTAAGCTGAAATTTCGCTTGGCCGAATGGATCGAGCTTCACGCCTTCGACGACGCTCCAGTTTCCTTTGCCGTCGCTGCGGCAGGGGTAGCCGAAGACGAGGCCTTTGGGCACGCCGTACTCGCCTTTTGAAATGACTGCGGCGCTCACCCAATCGTTCGCAGGCGTCGGTTTCAGCAGGCTCTTCACATGGTCGATGGCGCCATTGGCGGCGGAAAATGCCGAGCTCAGGCCTCGCTTGTTGATGATCGCCTTGCCGCGTTCCTGGCACTGTGGAACGAATGTTGTTTCCAGCCAAGCGCGATCCGTAATGACTTCCGTGGCGGGTTTGCCGTTGATCTTCGCATTCGTGAAATCGGGATACTGGGTATTCGAATGGTTGCCCCAGATGGTCATACAAGTGACTGCCTCATTCGGCACTTCGGCTTTCTTCGCCAACGCGGCGGCGGCACGGTTGTGATCGAGCCGGGTCATCGCGCTCCATCGCTCAGCAGGAATAGCTTGGCCATTGCGGTATGCGACCAAGCAGTCTGTTTGCGAAGTTACAGTAGGTAGTTCTTCGGAAGAAATCGCCTTCCCAGCGTTGTAAGAGACCAGCCCGTCTTTTCCTGAAGATAGAACCGGCATTTCTTCAGATGAGCTGGCCTTTGAGGTAATCGCTTGGCCATTCCGAAAAGCAACCAAACAGTTCGTGTTGCAGGGATTGCCGACAATAAGGATTCGGACATCCGAGGCAGCTTTCGCGGCCAAAGCCTTCCCTTGCCCGACGAAGATCATTCCGTTCTTACTTAGCAGCTCTTTACGCTCCATGCCCGGGCCGCGTGGAAATGAACCGACCAGCAACGCCCAATTGACACCGTTGAACGCCTGATTGGCATCATCGGTGACAACGATGCTTTGCAACGTCGGGAAGGCACAGTCCTCCAGCTCCATCGCCACGCCTTCGAGCGCGTCCATCGCTTTTGGATTGACCGAGCGCGGTAACTCAAGCAATTGCAGGACGACCCGTGTTTCCGGGCCAAAAACTTCACCGGAAGCCAGTCGTGCGAGCATGGCGTAAGACACTTGCCCGGCTGCGCCAGTGACCGCTACTTTCACCGTTCTTGTCATGGGGTTGACTCTCGCTGGAAAGGGTACTCGACGTACGGATTCAAAGCCATAATCTATACGCTATGGAACCCGTCGAAATCCGGCTATCAATGACGCAGCAAGCGTCCGCATCTCTCCGAGTCGGTCGGAACGGAAACTGATTTCAAGCGACTACACTCGGACTAAAGGAGCAATCGGCAATGGCAGCACCCGTCAAAGTGGGCATCAACGGCTTCGGACGCATTGGGCGACTCGTCTTTCGCGCTCTCGTCGAACAGGGCCTGCTGGGCAAAGAGTTGGATGTGGTGGCGGTCAACGACCTTGTTCCGGCCGACAACCTCGCCTATCTGCTCAAGTACGATTCGACGCAGGGGAAATTCAGTGGCACCGTCACGAGCTCGAAGTCTTCGTCGAGCGTTGCTGAAGACGATATGTTGCATGTCAACGGCCATCCGATCAAGTGCCTGGCCGTTAAAGAAGGTCCGACTGCATTGCCTTGGAAGGCTCTGGGAGTCGAGTACGTCATCGAATCGACCGGGCTCTTCACGGAAGCCGACAAGGCTAAAGGGCACATGACCGCCGGGGCGAAGAAGGTGATCATCTCGGCGCCTGCCAAGGGCGAAGACATCACAATCGTGATGGGCGTCAACCAGGAAAACTACGATGCGTCGAAACACAATATCGTCTCGAACGCCAGCTGCACCACAAACTGTCTCGCGCCGCTCGTTCACGTGCTGCTCAAGGAAGGCTTTGGCATCGAAGAAGGATTGATGACGACGGTTCACAGTTATACCGCAACCCAAAAAACGAACGACGGCCCATCCAAGAAGGATTGGAAGGGAGGCCGAGCGGCGGCGGTCAACATCATTCCGTCGGGCACCGGCACTGCAAAGGCCGTCGGCCTGGTTTGCCCGCAAGTCGCGGGCAAGCTGACGGGAATGGCCTTCCGCGTGCCGACCCCCACGGTCTCTGTCGTCGATCTAAATGTCCGCACCACGAAAGAAACGACGCTGAAAGAAATCTGCGCGGCCATGAAGAAGGCTAGCGAAACTTATTTGAAGGGCGTCTTGGTTTACACCGAAGACGAAGTTGTTTCTTCCGATTTCATCCACGATCCTGCGTCAAGCATCTTCGACGGCGATGCCACTCTGAAGAACCCGGAAATCAGCAAGAGGTTCTTCAAACTCGTCAGCTGGTACGACAACGAATGGGGCTACTCAAACCGCTGCATTGACTTGCTGCGCTATATGATTGCGAAGGGATAACCAAAAAGCGATCATTGGTCAACAGAGGTGGCGAAATATGTGGACAGCATTGCAACCGGAGATTGTTTCTCGGCTGTCTGTTGAAGGAAACAACACGGTCCACTCTCAGTTACGGACTGAGACTTCGCCAGGTGGCGATAACGCTGAAATGTGGAAGCACTGCATCGACAAACTGTTGGAAATCAGGCTGCTTCAAAACGATTGGGACGGGCAAGATGCAACGGCGCCATCAGCGGACTTGGTGGATAGCGCAATTATCCTAGCGGTGTTGCTGAGACAAAAAGGGACATCGCCACCCTGTCGCACCGTACCCGGCGTAACCGGCTCGGTCGTTTTCGAGTGGCAGTGGGCAGATCAAACGACGCTCGAGCTCGAAGTTATTGAGCCCTACTTTGCAGATGTGTTTCTTCTAACAGCTGGCCAGCCGGCAAAACATTGGCAGGTTCGAGGATCAAATGACGCGTTTATGGTGGCAAGTTCGCGTGAGGCGGTCGCATGAAAGACGAATTTGAGCCCATTTCTTCGGATGAAACGGTCTTACGTCTGATCTGGACTGATTACTTTGATCCAAGCCTCACCTTGGCTGTGCAGCCAGGTGCATTTGCTCCAAAGAAAAATGAGACGACAGGAATTTCCGTATTCCGGGCTCAGTGTTTGGGTGATCCACTGAACGCGTTGAAGGTGATTGAAGTTGAAAAACGAAACAAATACGCGATAGCCGTTTTAAGAATGGAAGATCTTGCCTTACTTGGATTGAGCGTGACAACATCTAAAATTGATGCTCTTCCTGGCCATTGCTTGGTCCCGGAGCTGAACATCGAAAGTGTCAAGGCCGACAAAGCCCGGTGGCGAGATATCACTAAAAAATTGGCCGTTCTTGCTAGTCAAAACGTAATCGCAAATCCTCGTGCCGGAACCGATATCGAACATTCATAGACCATTATAGCTGCTAACCATGACCAAGAAAAAATCCCTCCGCGATCTTACCCCTGCTGAACTCAACGGCAAGCGCGTTCTCATTCGCGTTGATTTCAACTTGCCGTTGGACAAGAAGACTGGTGCGATCTCCAACGATCGGCGTATTCGGGGAGCGTTGCCGACGATCAAGTACATTCTCGATGCCGGCGCTTCTATTATCGCCATGAGCCATCTCGGTCGGCCCAGCGGCGACCCGGTCAAAGATGCGTCTCTCAAGATGGATCGGGTAGCCGAGCGCTTCGGCGAACTTCTTGGCCCGCCCGTGAAGAAAGCAAGCGACAGCGTTGTAGGACCCGAAGTCACGGCGGCAGCCTTGGCACTCAGGCCCGGCCAAGTGTTGATGCTCGAAAACCTGCGCTTCGACCCGCGCGAGCAGAAAAACGATGCGGACTTCGCCAAGGCCATCGGCTCGTTGGGCGACGTCTATGTCAACGACGCGTTTGGCACGTGCCAAAACGATAAAGATGCATCGATGGTCGCTGTGCCGGCTTCAATGGTCGGCAAGCCCCGCGTACTCGGTTTCCTCGTCGAAAAGGAACTGACCGTCATCGATGGCCTGATGCTTAATCCGAAAAGGCCCTTGCTGGCTATAATGGGCGGGGCTAAAGTATCCGACAAAATCGCGTTTATCAACGCCTTGCTTTCGAAGGTCGATCATTTGTTGATCGGCGGCAAAATGACCTACGCCTTCTGGAAAGCTCAAGGGATCGATGTGGGCGGCACCAAGGTTCCCGATGAAGAGGTAACCGCCGCCAGGAATTTGCTGTCCTTTGTGGGCAGCAAAATCACGCTGCCGATCGATTCGCTTACGGCTAAATCAGACGATCTCGGACTAATCGAATACGCCGAAGGCCGCATTGTCGCGGGTTACGAAGGCGTCGATATCGGCCCTAAAACGCTCACTCTTTATGCTGAAAAAATCAAGAGCGGCAGGGACAGTAATCTGGAACGGCCCCGTCGGCTGGTTCGAGCAACCGGCGTTCAGTAAAGGGACGAAAGGCATTGCTGAGGCAATGGCCGCCAGCAACGCTGTAACGGTTGTCGGCGGGGGCGAAACCGCCGAAGCGGTCGAAAAATTTGGCTACGATGCGAAGATCACGCATGTCTCAACCGGCGGCGGAGCTTTTCTAGCGTATGTCGAGGGGAAAGACTTTCAGTCGTTACGGCAAATCGATAACGTCTAGGCCGTCGTTTCATCGTTTGCTCGACTGAGTCGCACGAGCAGTGCACTTAAGCGACCATCGCCGTGAGTAGCAACCGTTTCTGAAATCATCCGGATTTCATATCCTTTTGTTAGGTCTGATTCGACAGCTATGCGAGCGCCGCATGAAGAACTAGGAAGGATCGATGAGCACCAAGCCGAAGCGACAGCGCGGCATTCCCGAAGGATTGTGGATTCACTGTCCCAAATGCAAAGCCACGGTTTTTCGCAAGGAAGCGGAGGCCCGGCTCAACGTCTGTCCCGAATGCGCCCACCATTTCTACGTCTCGGCCCGCGACCGCATTGCCCAGCTTCTTGATGCGGAAAGCTTCGAAGAGTGGTTCACCGACATACGCCCCTGCGATCCCCTTGGTTTCAAAGACCGAATTCCATACTCGCAACGTATAGAAGATGAGCAATCGAAGACCGGTCTGCCGGATGCCGCCGTAGTCGGCCGAGGGTTCATTCGCGGTCGGCCCGTGGTCCTCGGCATAACCGATTTTCAGTTCATGGCCGGGAGTATGGGCTCCGTGGTGGGCGAGAAACTGACTCTGGCCATTGAGGAAGCGACACGGACGTCTTCACCCTTGATCATCGTCAGCGGCTCCGGCGGCGGCGCCCGCATGCAGGAAGGGATTCTTTCGTTGATGCAAATGGCCAAGGTGTCGTCGGCCTTGGCCCGTTACGATCAGGCTCACGGGCTTTATATTTCCATTCTCACTCACCCTACAATGGGTGGAGTGGCAGCTAGTTTTGCCTTGCAGGGCGATATCACTCTGGCGGAGCCGGGCGCCATGGTGGGCTTTGCCGGCGCTCGTACGATCTGGAACACGGTGAGGATCGAACTGCCGGAAGGTTTTCAGACGAGCGAATTCCTTCTCGAACATGGTTTTGTCGATCGCATTGTCGAACGGAAAGATTTGCGCACGGAAGTCGCACAGATCATCGATTATTGCGGCCGTTAATTCTCTCAACTTTCGGCGACGCGGTGGGGCGTCGCGGAGTATTTCTGTGGGTCTGTTCGATGGTTTGAAGAAGCTTTTCGGCGGCGGCTCAGCCGCAGCGCCGCCCGGCGGCGCTGTCAAGCCGAGGGTAAAAGCCCCGCGCGTCGATATCTCCAAGCGTTTCGATCTGCGCGGCAAGACCGGTCAGGGGACAATGTCCAAGGTCTACCAGGCCTACGACAACAAACTAGGTCGAATGGTCGGTTTGAAACTCCTCGACAAAGTCAAAACGGAGAAATTCGAGGAGCGCTTCAAGATTCAAGGCTTGGATAAGCCGACCGAAGGCGAAATTTGCATGGCTCTCCGCCATCCTAATATCGTCGTCACTTACGAACATGGGATGACGTTGAAATTCGAGCCTTTTCTCGTTCTCGAATGGATTGAAGGGCAAGGCTTGAACTACCTGATTGAGGTGAACAATCCGCAACTGAAAGGCAATCGAGTTAATTTCACCATTCAACTCGCCGAGGGGCTCGCCTACTTGCACGGTCAACGCTATCTTCACCGCGATCTTTGTCCTCGCAACATCATGGTGTCGAAAGATGATGTGGTGAAACTGATCGATTTCGGCTTGGCCATCCCGTACACGCCCGATTATTGCAAGCCCGGCAATCGTACCGGCACGGCGGACTACCTCGCGCCCGAGATCATCAAACGAATGTCGACCGACCACCGGGTCGACGTGTTTGCTTTAGGGGTGACTGCTTTTGAGATTTTCACCGGTCAACTCCCTTGGGAACGCGCGGCATCCTCAGAAGACACTTTCAAGCGTCACTTGAACGCACCACCGCGCAACCCCCGTGATCTCAACCCCGATCTGGATGCGGATATCTCGCGAGTACTGCTTAAGGCGATCGAAAAAGATGCGAAAGATCGCTATCCGTCCGCATTGGCTTTCAAGGAAGCGCTCGAAAAGATCGGCCGGCAGGATTATTAGATCGCTAAGCTGGCTCGCTTAGATCAGTGGTTCCCATTAAGTAAGCACGCAGCTCAATGTAAAATTCGGTGCAGCGTTCACGCCAAACCGGGTCGTTCGAGCTGGCTGACCGAATTTGGACGAAAGACGACCTGCAGAAAGAGCCGATTCCCTTTCTGCGCGTCCATTTGATGCAGGTGCAGTTCCAAAGTGATCGGGCCCGTTCGGCGGCCGATGCCAAACCACGATAACGACATCAACGGTGATTTGCGAACCCGGTTCCCGGCATTGCCGCCGAGTCTGATGCGAATCATCCCCGGGACGCTTTCCAGGACTTCGCCCCCCATATCATGCGCGTAACCGCGAAGTTTCATCAGTGCGATCGACTCGGGCATCCACGCTTCCAGCTGAAACGAAAGCGTAGTCGGATCGACGACAATGGGCGGCATGCCGCTTAGATCGTCCTCGGCAGTATGCTGAGTCGGAATGCCCATTTCATCGATCGAAAGTGCCGTCTCGTAGGCCTCATAGAGGTCGCGTGCGGATTGCGGGCGATCGTTTGGATCCTTCTCCAAGGCAGCAAACACGACCTGCTCCACCGATTGCGGTATCTCGGTGTCAAGTTCGAGCGAGGCGAAACTTGGGGGTCTCTCCGTGGCGTGAGCGAGCATCAGGTCCATGCTGTTCGGGCCGATAAACGGGAGGCGCCCGTCAACAGCTCGTACATAATCACGCCGAGGCTGTAGAGATCGCTGCGGTGATCGACCGCCTCGCCACGGACTTGTTCAGGGCAGATATAGCCGGGTGTGCCGACGGCGAAATCGAAGTTCGACTCGGTTACGTTCTTGATAGTGGCAGACTCGATCATCAGCTTAGCCAGGCCGAAGTCCATCACCTTGATTTTTTCGCGAGGCGTATCGTGATCGACAATCATCAGGTTGGAGGGCTTCAAATCGCGGTGGATCATCCCCATCGCGTGGGCTTCTTGAAGAACATCGCAAATTTGGGCCATCAGGCGTCCGACTCGGCCGGCCGAAAGTCGGCCGTTTTTTTGCAGCATCGCCTCCATATTGATGCCGCGAACATACTCCATGACGATGCACGGACCCATCGGGTCGTTCAAAGAAGCGTCGTAGAGTGTTACGGAAAAAGGATGCTGAAAGCGGGCCATCAGGAGCGTTTCGCGGGTGAATCGATCGCGGAACTTTTC
This sequence comes from uncultured Planctomycetota bacterium, assembly GCA_963718635.1. Lineage (GTDB taxonomy): Bacteria > Planctomycetota > Planctomycetia > Gemmatales > Gemmataceae > JAIOQJ01. Next base: position 4,113,059 of record OY970367.1, read on the forward strand.
GTCCAGCGCAATCTCATCGTGCATCACTTTAACGACAACTTGTCGGCCTAGATCAAGCTGCCGCGCGAGGTATACCTTCCCCATACCCCCTTCGCCCAGGAGGCGGACTGCTTCATATCGGCCCAAAAAGAGGCGGCCAATCATGCGAGCAACGACCGTTCAAAAAGTTACGACCGAGAATGAAACCATCAATACTTTAGTTTAGAATCGGCCTGAATGCCAATCGTTTTAGTCGGAACTGTTGGCCGAGTTATGCATTCCTTGACGATTATTCAATGGCGAGAACCTTCGGCGCCACCGCCTACGCAAGCGTAAAGCACTACGTGTTCTGCGGTTTGCCCTTGAACAGATTGAAAGTCAAGTGTGCCTGCCCCTGATGGTGCGCCTCATGCCAGATCCAGACGCGGAACCACTCTTCCAGCGTGTAGGGGGACGTCTCATAAGGTTTATTCGCCATATTTTCGTCCGGAGTCGAATCGAGAAGTGCTAACATGGCCGAACGATGTTCGGACAGATACCGGCGGATCTCGTCAGTCGATGGAATGTTGTCGTCGGGTGTGCTGCCGCCGGCGAAGCGCAACTCGTAGGCAGGTTCTTTGGCCTTGCCCCCTTTGATGCGCACGTTGAGATGGCGATCGTCCGTCGCGCCGATATGCATCAGTTGCCAGGCAATTGGGGCACGGCCTGGGCCGGGACGCCATGCCAGAATAGCGGCTGAGTCGGGTCGCTTCGCAATGGTGTCGAGCAACTCGAGCGTCTTCCGGCGGGTGAATTCCAGTTGCTTGCGCATTTCGACTCGACTCACGAGAAACTCCTGCTGAAACAGTGATGCCGCTTTTACGACGATTCGAACGTGCCAAGGGATTCAGGTAAAGTGCGAAGCCAATTCCGCACCCTACTAATGGCTCTGCAGTCGAGTGTCGCGTTTTGACGTTACGTTCTTACGGAGGAGGGCATCAAACTCGGATTAATAATATCCGTTTTCTATTTCTTTCAGCAGTTGGCGGCCAGCTTCGCTCTCGACGGTTGATGGTTCAGCCCGAGCCCCTACACGGCGTTTTGCTGCGACTCGATTGTTGGACCTAGCCAACATCTCGCAGAAAAATCGCATTTCGTCATTGCCTCATCTTCACTTTGATGATGCGATTCGCCATGTTTACAGGAACGACGATTCAAAAAAGAGCCAGTCATTTCCTGTTGGAGGATTCACGATGCCGGAGACCCAAGGCTTTCGCGGTCGGATTTACGATGACATCACGCAAACCATCGGGAACACCCCGCTGATCCGCTTACGGCGTGTAGTCGGCGATGCGAAAGGCATAGTGATCGCGAAGTTGGAAAACTTCAATCCCCTCTGGTCGGTCAAGGACCGAATCGGCGTGGCGATGATCGAAGCGGCCGAGCGCGAAGGGAAAGTGACCAAAGACACGATGATCATCGAGCCGACTTCCGGCAATACGGGGATTGGCTTGGCCTTTACTTGTGCGGCGAAAGGCTATCAGTTAATGGTGACAATGCCCGAGAGCATGTCGCTTGAACGCCGACGTCTACTGAAAGCGTTCGGCGCGCAATTGGTGTTGACGCCGGCCGAGAAAGGAATGTCAGGGGCCGTGGCGGAAGCCGAGAAACTGGCTCAACAGATGGGTGGTCCGCCAAAAGCATTCATCCCCCAGCAGTTCAAAAACCCGGCGAACCCGGAGATTCATCGCAAAACGACCGCCGAAGAAATCTGGCGCGACAGCGATGGCAAAGTCGACATCCTCGTGTCGGGCGTCGGCACCGGCGGGACCATCACCGGGGTCGCCGAAGTAATCAAAGCGCGCAAGCCAAGTTTCAAAGCGATCGCGGTCGAACCGGTGAACAGCCCGGTGATCACTCAGCGAAAAGCGGGCCAGGAACTGAAACCGGGCCGACACAAGATTCAGGGGATCGGCGCTGGCTTTATCCCGGACAATCTAAACATCAAAATCGTCGACGAAGTCTTTTTGGTCAATGATGACGATTCATTCGAAATGGCTCGGCGGCTTGCGCCGAAGAGGGAATGCTTTGCGGCATCAGCTGCGGCGCCGCTGCTCATGCGGCCGTTGAAATCGCGAAACGACCGGAAAACGCCGGCAAGATGATCGTCGTCATTCTTCCGGATTTGGGAGAGCGCTATCTTAGTACGCCGCTTTATCCCGAGGCTTGAGCGTGGCGGCGAGCCAGGAGCATGAGCGACTGGAGAAAAATGCGGGCTGTTTCTCCAGTCGCTGACACTCCCAGCTTACCCAATTCCATTGGCGCAAACTTTGCATCTATCCCCGCGAAGTTGTGAATGGGACATTGCTTCGTGTCCGGCAGCGGGCTACAATCTCCTTTTCTCACTAACCCGGAAGATCCGGGCGATGGCTAAAACGTCTGTTGTGGGCGTTTCAAACGGCGCTTAACGAGGGGCCGCTTTTTCATAGTTCGGAGGGCGCACGGCTGTGCAGATTAAAATTTCAGCTCGACATGGACACTTGAACAAAGCGCACCAATTGCAGATTCAGGAAAAAGCGGAAAAGCTTTTGCATTTCTTCGACCGGATCAGCCTGATTACCATCACGGTTGATCTACAAGATAAGTTGTTCAAGGAAGTCGAGTTCATCGTTGATGCCGAGCACAAGCACACGTTTGTCGCGAAAGAGCGAAACGATGAATTGCTCGCCTGCGTCGATCACGTGATCGACAAAATCAAGCTGCAAATCAATCGTCATAAGGAAAAGTTGCAGGACCACCGGCGCGATCCGTCGCATAACGGCGGCCCGGCCACATCTTGAGGATAGGCTTGTCGGTCGTGAAAGCGGCAAGAGATCGTCTGCGGGAGTTCGGGTATGCGGATGTCGAATTTCGTCGTGCGCGACGCCATTATTCCGGTCTTGACCGCGCCCACTAAGGAAGGCGTCATTCGCGAATTGGTCAACAGCCTTCATGCTGCCGGCTATTTTCGCGATAGCGATATTGAAGATATCATCAAGTCCGTATTGCGCCGCGAGCAGCTCGGCTCAACCGGCATCGGCCGCAGTATTGCCATCCCTCACTCTAAACATGCAAGCGTCGATCGGCTGATCGGCACCTTGGCGCTTTCGCCTTCTGGCGTTCCGTTTGACAGTATTGATGGCGAGCCGGTGCATGTTTTCGTGCTGCTTGTCTCGCCCCAAGATCGACCCGGCGACCATTTGCGTGCATTGGAAAACGTTGTACGGACGATGAAAGATGAAACGTTCGTGAAGAATCTGCGGCAGGCTACCACTCGGGAAGGCATTTGGCACTTACTCGATGATGCGCAACCGCCTTGGGATCGGTAAGATGGGTGACACATACTCAGATATGTCGCCTGCGGCGAATGGGCGCGGACGCGGCACGGTCGTGATTGCAAATCCACAAGGTTTGCACATGAGGCCTGCGTCTGCATTTGCTCGGCGAGCTCAGTCCTTTGCCGGCAATGTATCCGTTTACAAAGGCGATCAATGCGTTAATGGCAAGAGCTTGATCGACTTATTAATGCTTGCCGCCGAGTCGGGTACGGAACTCGTTGTCGAAGTCGATGGCAGCGATGCGTCCTCGGCATTGCCGGCTTTGTTGGAAATCCTGGCCTCGCCGACGACCGCAAATGACGACGATTCTCTGCCTGAGAGTTGATAGGTTGGGGTGCTGCCGGATCGATTCCTAACTTTGGAGTTGGCTGTTTTTGCAGTTCATAGCGTGAGCCAGGCATCACCCTGGCTCTTGACTCAAAGGAAATTTTCAGTCACCGATGGAGATTCTTCGCGGCATTCCGGTATCGCACGGCGTGGCTTTAGGCCCGGCTCTCGTTCTTGACGCCGAGGGGTTCCGCATCCCGCAGCAGCGCGTCGAGGGCGAACTCGTCGAAGGCGAGATCGCCCGCCTGCGCGTTGCCTTAGCCGCCTCCGCTGCCGAGGCCCGCGAAACCCAGCGCGAAATGGCGGACAAGCTCGGCGCTAAGTACGGATCCATTTTTGCCGCTCACTCTCTTCTATTCGAAGACCCTTCCCTGATCGCTGAAGTCAATTCGCTCATTCGGAAGGAACGCTTCACGGCCGAATATGCCATTAGCCGGGCCATGCGCGAGTATGTCAAGGTCCTCCAAGGGCTCGGCAACCAGTTTTTCTCCTTGCGTTCTTCGGATCTTTTCGATATCGAAAAGCGCATTTTGCATCATTTACTCGGCGACGACCGCGAGATCATGCAACGGCTGACCGAACCGGTCGTAGTGCTGGCCGTCGATCTGACTCCGAGCGAAACGGCATCCCTTGACGCCGGTATGGTTTACGCGGTCGCGACCGAACACGGGGGCCGAGCCTCGCACACTGCGATTATTGCGAATGCGATGGAAATCCCGGCCGTCGTCGGCCTCGGCAAGTTTCTCGCCGACGTATCCGGCGGCGATTTCGTCATCGTCGATGGCACGCACGGGACGCTCATCCTCGATCCCGATGAAGCGACGATCCTCAAATATCGCGCCATGCGCGACGAGCGACGCCAGGAAGCAGGGCGCTGGGTCATCCAGCGCGATTTGCCATCGCAGACCGACGACGGCGTGCGTATCCAGTTGATGGGGAATATCGAGTTTCCACCGGAAGCCGAACATTGTCAGCAACGCGGCGCCGATGGCGTTGGGCTTTATCGCACCGAGTTTCTTTATGTCGGGCGTAAAACCGATCCGACGGAGGAAGAGCATTATCTCGCTTACCTCGCCGTGTTGCACAAACTCGGCGACAGCCGGTCGTTATTCGCACACTCGATGTGGGCGCGGATAAGTTTGGATCTCTGCCGTGGACCGGTCCGGACGAGAAAAACCCGTACTTGGGAATGCGCAGCATACGGCTTTGCCTTCGCAATTGGCCGCTGTTCAAAACCCAGTTACGTGCCATTCTTCGGGCGAGTGCCTTTGGCGATATTCGCGTAATGTTCCCAATGGTGAGCACGCTTCAGGAGCTCCGCGAATGCAAATTTCTGCTGGCGGAAGTAAAGGAAGATTTGCAGGAAGAAGGAATCGCCTTCAATAAAGACTTGCCAGTTGGTACAATGATTGAAGTGCCCTCCGCAGCGATTATGGCGGACACCCTGGCCCGTGAGGTGGATTTCTTTTCGATCGGCACAAACGACCTGGTGCAGTACACCCTCGCCGCCGACCGAACGAACGAGAACCTCGCGAACCTTTATACCCCTTCCGATCCAGCGGTATTGCGCTTGATCGAACGGGTAGTGAAGGCAGCCGACGCTCAGGGTATTGAAGTGAACGTTTGCGGCGAAATGAGCGGCGATCCGCTGTATACGATGCTGTTGCTCGGCCTGGGCCTGAGGCAGCTAAGCGTGACGCCCCAGAACATTCCGGATATCAAAAAGATAATCCGGCTGACGACGTTGAAAGAAGCACAACGCGTGGCGGCCGAGGCCCTGAGCCTGGAAACCGCTCGCGATGTGACGAACTACCTAAGAGAACAGACCCGACGGATATTACCCGAAGCAGTCGATTAAGGCGACGACTCGAGCCGAATGGCCGGGCCGCCTTTAAGCCGACAAGCGAGCGATACGAGCCACTTGTGATTGAATTCAGACTGGTGCATCGAAGCAAAAGCCGTGCGAAACAGAGGAGAGTGTCCAACGCCCTTACACTCTTTCGCGCGGCGTCTTCGTTTGACATCCGCCTGATAAACTGATGCAGTGGGGCGGAATTCCTTTCCGCCGTTCGTTCTCCCTCGTGCTTCCTCCCCAAGGAGGACGCAGGCAGCTTGGCCGTTCATTTCGGAACGCCGGCCGTTTGCAGCACGCCAGATGCCCTTCGATAAAGTCAGAACCCGTTTCTGCAAAGACGGCGACCTTCGGTTCGTCAGCCATCACGATTTGATGCGCGCCTTCGAGCGGATGTTGCGCCGCTCGCAACTCCCCTTCCGCTCAACCGAAGGGTTTCATCCCCAGCCGCGCGTTATCTTTGCTCAATCGCTTTCGCTAGGGCTGGTCGGCCGTCAAGAAGTTGTCGAAATCGAATGGACAGAACCGGTTGAGCCGGTCGCTGCTTTTGAGCAACTCAATCGCCAATCCCCGGCTGGACTGACTTTCCTTTCCGCCAATCGTATCGAGATGAAGCGTTCGGCCAAGCCGTGCCGGGCAGTCTATTCGATGCACATTCCGGCTGCTGAAATGGAAACACTACAGGCTGCCGTTTCAAGGGTCTCCGCCAGCGCCGAACTTTGGGTGGAGCGCGAACGCCCTCACCCTCGGGAAATCAACATCCGCAGCTACGTCAAGGAACTCCGCTGCGTTGATGACCGATTGGAAATGGATGTCTGGATAACACCGAATGGCAGCGCCCGCGCTGATGAAATCGTGCGAGCGCTCGGCCTGAACCACCTGCTCGAAAACGGAGCGGTAATCGAACGAGCAGTGCTCGAAATTGAAGACGAACTCGATCCCATGCTTCTTGCGGCTCGGCCAGTCATGCCGACCCGCGAGGAACGCCAGGCCCTGGAACGGCCCATAAGTCAATCGCCCAAATCCGCGCCGTCGCCTGTCGCGACTGCGCACTCGGCTCACTGGGGGGCGTCTCCCAGCGGGCCAATCGTCGAATGATGAAAATCGCAAAACAGTCACCAGGCGTTCGCCTCGAAAGGCTGACCGGACAATGTCCCTCTCCCTCCGGCGACGCAATAACCTCGAAAGGCTTTCATGAAGAAAGAAATGCTCATTAACGTCCTCCAACCGGAGGAGTGCCGAATCGCGATCGTCGAAGATGGGACGCTCGAAGAACTCTATGTCGAGCGCGCGAGCCAGGAAAGTTACGTAAACAACATCTACAAAGGCCGGATCGTCAATATCGAGCCGAGCATCCAGGCAGCCTTTGTCGATTTCGGCATCGGCCGCAACGGTTTCCTTCACGTCTCGGACGTCGACCCGGTCTATTACAAACATCTCGATACTCGCGGCAGCGGGGGCAGAGATGATCGCAACAACGATCGTGGTCACGACCGCCGAAATGATCGTGGCGACCGCGATCGGGATAACCGCAACAGCCCTCGCGGAGGCCGGGGAGGTGGTGGAGGCGACCGACAACGCGAAAGACGCCCCTTTGAGCCGGTTGTCATTCCAGATGTCGAGAACTTGCCGCCGGAATACGAAGAAATGACGGCTGCCCCCCAAGAGATGACGAGTTGGCTCGAGCCTCCGGCGCCGCCAATGAGTCCTGCCGCCAGGGAGTTCGATGACGATGGCTTTGGCGCCGGCCTGCTCGATGATCTGCCGCCCACCGACAGGCGCCACGAAACGCCCTCCAGCGAGGACTTGGCCCCCGCCTCATCCGATGCGGAAGAACAAGCCTCAACCGAAGTTGAAGCGCCCGCCGAGACGCCGCGTCGCCGGGCGAGTCGTGCTCGAACTCCGCGTCGCAAGCCGGAAGCGGCTGAAGCCGTTGAACAGCCGCGTCCGCGGCGTCGAACGAGCAAGAAAAAAAACGATGTCGCCGATGAACCGGCCAGTGAAGCCAGCAGCGCTGAAGCTGGTGAAGCACATGATGGCGACAAGCCGCGCGTAATGGGCTCGGCCGAGCGCCGTACCAGTGGCCATGAGCCCGAGCTCGATACTGAGTTCGGCGGCAGTGGAATCGTATTCGACCCGTTCGCGCCGAACGATCGCTTCCAGGGCAAGGCATCCGCGAAGGCAGCGCCGCCGACTGAAGAAATCGAACTGGAAGAAGACGATATCGTCGAAGGTGAAGCACCGGATACGGATGCAGAACCGTTCGAGGACGAACCGGAAGGCACCGGCCTTCGTTCGTCGAGCAACCAGGCAGCGATCTGGATGACGATGACGACGATCTCGACATGGACGAAGAAGCCCCCAGCAGTCGCGATCAAGGCGGTCGCCAGGCGCGATCGCGGTGGACCGCGCGGCGGTCCCCGTGGCGGTCAACGTCGAACCTTCAGCCGCGATGGCGGTCGGCCCAAGCCTCCCATCCAAGAAATTCTGAAGCGCGGGCAAGAGGTGATTGTCCAGGTCATCAAGGAAGGCATCGGCACCAAGGGGCCGACGCTCAGCACCTACATCAGCATTGCCGGACGTTATCTTGTGCTCATGCCGAGTCTGAACCGCGTAGCCGTCTCGCGCAAGATTCTCGATGAAGATGTTCGCATTCGCTTGAAAGAGAGCCTGACCCAACTAAATCCGCCAAAGGGGATCGGCTTCATCATCCGGACGGCTGCCATCGACCGCAACAAAGCGGAACTGCGCAATGATCTATCGTATCTCGTTCGCCTCTGGGAAGTTTTCAGCAGCCGCGTGCTGAAACGGCCGGCGCCCGTCGAGATCTATCGCGAAAGCGACATGATCACGCGAACCATCCGCGACATTTTCACGGCGGACATCGATTCCATCTATGTCGATGAGGCCAACGCCTACACGCAAGCCGCCGAGTTTCTGAAGATCGTCATGCCCCGCTATGCGGACCGGATCAAGCATTACGCTGACACCGAACCAATCTTCACGCGCTTTAAAATCGACAACGAAATTGCCCGCATCAACGAAAAGAAGATCCCGCTGCCGATGGGCGGTTCAATCGTGATTGAGCAGACCGAGGCTCTTGTAGCCATCGACGTGAACAGCGGCAACTTCCGCGCGGAAAACAATGCCGAAGAGACTGCCTATCGGATGAATCTGCAAGCAGCAACTGAGATTGGCCGACAATTACGGCTTCGCGATTTAGGCGGCGTGATCGTCAACGACTTCATCGACATGAAGGAAGAACGGCATCGTCGAGCCGTCGAACAGGCGCTTCGCAATGCCCTACGGCGCGATCGGGCACGAACAAAGATCCTGAAGACGTCGGCCTTCGGCGTGATCGAAATGACGCGCCAGCGCATTCGGCCTTCGCTCAAACGCAGCATCTACCAGGAATGCACCCATTGCCGTGCAACCTCGTTCGTGAAGACCAGCGAAAGCATGAGCATCGAAATCATGCGGCTCTTCCAGTTGGCTGCACATCGAAAGACCATCCGCAACCTTCAGGCAAAAGTTCACGCCGACGTAGCCAGCTATCTACTCAACAAGAAGCGGAAGGAAATCAGCCATTGGGAAGAGATAGGCCAGATGCAGGTGACCATCTCGGGCTTGCTCGGGGTCTCTCCCGAGTTCCTCGAACTGCAAGGCTTCGACAACAACGGCAATGAAGTAAAAGTCGTTCCCGTCGAACCGGTGCGCATGATTCCCGATCGTCGTCCGCCGCATCAGCACGACGACCGCGGCGGCCGCAGCAACGATCGAGGCCGTCGAGGCGGCCGCGGCGGCAAAGATCGCGATTAGATTGTTTCTCCTTATATTGTCGCACAACTCCGGCTTTCCAGCCGGAGTTTTTTCGTTCATAGCCTAAGCGATTGTTACCCTCCCATTCAAGCCGGACGCGTAATGTAAGCAACGCATCTTTCCCGGCGCACCACTGTGGAGTAGCGTGGCGAGTTGGCATAGACAGGGAAAAGGCGGAGGGTTATGGTTCGCCCTCGCGTGAAGGAACCACGCATGTTCCCCCCATGTGGAGATGAGAAAGTATGACTGTTTCCCGCTGGAAAATCATGGCCTGCACCCTGGGCCTATCCGTTGGCGGCCTGGCGATTGTCGCCGGCCCCATGAATAATCGCCTCAATGCTCAGTTCGATCCCGCCGGCCAACCATCGGCTTACAAGCCGACGCCGCAGCCGACGGAACCGCCGCCGATTGCGCCTTTTGTTGAAAAGCCAGGCTCGATCATCGAAGCTACTCAGACGGTAGCGCCTATTCAACAGGTTCAAGAGATCGGGCTGCCGAACGTTACTTTCGGCCCATCGACCTTTCCGACGCCGCAGGTCGGGACGGAAATGCTGCCGATGCCCCGACCGATCAACGATCGGCTTGAGTTCGTCGCCGATTCGTTTGCTGCACCACCAATGCCGGTGGCGCCAATGAGCGTCCCGCCCGAGCCAGTAGTTCGGAACGTTCCCGTGCCGGCTGGCAGCGCTCAATCTCCTGCTGAAGGAGCCATCGTTCCGACCGTGACTCCCCAACGGGTGCCAATGGTGGTGACGGAGCAGACCTATACACTGCCATCTGCGCCGGCTGGCGACTTTGATGCTCCGCCCCAGTATCCTGAAGAGAAACGAATGGTCGTCGCTCCTGTTGTTCCTCCAAGTGTGCCGCAGGTGCTGCCGGTCCAAACCTATTCGACGCCTTCAGTACAACAGCCGACGCCCGCTCCCGCGCCGCCAGCCATGCCGATCCAACAGGTCTCTGCGACGACGGCCAGGCTGAAAATGCTGATGCGCCTCGGCGACGGCAAGCCGCGTTTCGAGATCCGCACGAGCGACAGCACGGAGCTGCTCTTCAAGGTCTATGCCGAGAAGGTTGAAATGCAGAGTGCGCCGAAGGCGCCAAGGCCTCGCCGATTGCCGGTGTCTGCATGCCGGTTCCGTGCGCTTCGTCGGCCCCGGCATCGAAGGCACCTGCGATCAACTGACCGTTCTATCCGGCACGGGCGAAGTCCTGCTGAAAGGCAACGTCTGCCTCAAAACAAAGCGCGGCAAAACTTGGAGCGAAATGACCGCCGAGAAGATGATCTACCAAATCGGCGCCAACGGCCTGTCCACCGCAGCATCGAGCACGATTCGACCCGTCAGCGCCAGCGGCAACCGTTATTGAAACCTGCCGATTCGCTCACTCTGAGATCGGTGCGATAACCTCTTACCACCCTCCCCCGGCTTTGCGGGGGGAGGGCAGGGTGGGGGGAACGGCTGCGAATGCCGATACCTTTGTTTTCGCGCAAGACACCGATGCCTCAGCTTAGGCGACAAACTCATCTTCCATTAGCAAAATCGCGCGTTTTCCCACGAATTCCTTGCAAAGTGCCTTCAGGAAATATTTCCTGAATATTAACCGATAGCTTTTTCCGCTAATGGGAACGGGCCTCCCGGCCTGTTCGTTTCGCGGCATGCCACGGCGGACATACTCCGTCGCTGGCGCGTCCGGCTAACAAAACCATCGCGCGTTTTCCCACGATTTCCTTGCAAAGTGCCTTCAGGAAATATTTCCTGAATATTAACCGATAGCTTTTTCCGCTAATGGGAACGGGCCTCCCGGCCTGTTCGTTTCGCGGCATGCCACGGCGGACATACTCCGTCGCTGGCGCGTCCGGCTAACAAAACCATCGCGCGTTTTCCCACGATTTCCTCGCAAAAGGCCTTCGGGAAATATTTCCCGAAGGGTCGGTGAAACCCATGACGCAGTGTGCTTTTGTGGGAACGGTCCTCCTAGCCTGTTAGCTGCATCTGCCCCGCCGAGAGCGCTCCACTGCGCAAAGCCTTCGCATCGCCGCTAACGAACCTTTCGCTGGCACGATGCGCGTTTACAATGCTATCTACTAGCTTAGGCGCGCTCTAAACGAATTTTTCAAAACGTTGAAATCTTCCAATACAGTCATCATCGTTAGCCGCGACGCGGAGGCTTTGCGCAGCGGAGCGCTGCCCGCGAGAAAGCGCTCCGCTGCGCAAAGCCTTCGCGTCGCGGCGTGCGCCGTGAGAAGGTATGGTTTTTCAGTGGGTGAAAGTCCCACCCGGTAAGTTTAGTCGTTTTCCGACCGGTAGCAATCCAAGCGGCGGTGGAGGCAACGAAGCCGTCGGAGCCTTGGATGGAAAGGGTCATACAGTGACTCCGCGAGAGAGTGGGCCGTAATGTAACGTGAACGCCAGCAAGCTCCGAAAACGAGTGATGCAGGAGCCGACCCTGTGCCGCGAAGGGGAAGGCCGCCGGAAGCAACCACAGACTCCAGGTGCGGAGTTCAATCGCACCGAAAACGAATGGGTTGCTTCTCCTGCCGGAGTAAGGGCGACAGCACGCTCTCAAAGGAAGACCATGCAACACGGGAAGCCTGCTTGGTGATCGCGTGTGACGATCAACCGGAGACCCGCGAGGGAGAGGCCGGGCCAAGTCAGGTGGCGGAGGGGCTCGTAGTACCGTTGAAGCCGGGTAATGCCGGTGGAGGGAAGGGGCCTCAGTTCTTGTACGGTGTCGAAAGAAGCGACAGCCCGAGGGATTGACATGTTTCTACCAACCCCACCGGAAAAGGTTGAGAAGCTTCGGACGGCACTACACACGAAAGCGAAAGCTGAACCTGAGTTCCGCTTCTATGCGCTGTACGACAAGATGTATCGGATGGACGTTCTGATGCACGCCTACGCTCGTTGCCGAGCGAACGACGGAGCAGCGGGGGTGGACGGTCAGACGTTCGAAGACATCACGACGTACGGTCCGGCGAAGTGGCTTGGGGAACTGGCGGAAGAGTTGAAGACGCGGACGTACAAGCCCCAGGCGGTTCGACGGGTATGGATTCCGAAGGCCGATGGGAAACAACGACCGCTGGGCATACCGACGATACGGGACCGAGTGGCGCAGATGGCGGCAGTGTTGATACTCGAACCGATCTTCGAGGCGGACCTGCAGCCGGAGCAACACGCTTACCGGACGGGGATAGGCGCTCACGACGCTGTGAAAGCGGTGCAAGCGCTGTTGGACGATGGCTATACGGAGGTGGTTGACGCGGACTTGAGCGGCTACTTCGACAGCATTCCGCACGCCGAGCTGATGAAGTCGGTGTCGCGTCGGATCGTGGATCGACACGTGCTTCACGTCATCAAACAATGGCTGGAAGCGGCGGTCGAGGAAACGGACGAGCGTGGGCGGAAGACGCGGACGACCCGCAACAAGGACGAGGGGAGGGGCACTCCGCAAGGAGGGGTCTTGTCTCCGCTGTTGGCGAATCTGTATATGCGTCGCTTCATTCTGGCCTGGAAGGTCCAAGGTCACCAAAGGCGTTTGGACGCTCGCATCGTGAACTATGCGGACGACTTCGTGATCTGCACGCCGGGAGGCCTAGCCGACGAGGCGATGGTCGAGATGCGTGAGATCATGGGGAAGCTGCGGTTGACGGTCAACGAGAAGAAGACGCGGCGGTGTGTTCTGCCGGAAGAGACGTTCACGTTCTTAGGCTACACGTTCGGGCGGTGTTACTCGCGTAGGAACGGTCGTGCGTATATCAGCCCACGACCGTCGGATAAGAAGATCGGAGCCATGACCGCGAAGGTCAGCGAGATGACCCGAGGGCGAACGACGTGCCGGGAAACCGAAGAACTTGTGGGAAGCCTGAACTCGGTCCTAAGAGGTTGGGCCAACTACTTTTGTTACGGTCCGGTAACGGAGGTCTATGCGACACTGATGGATCACGTGCGCTGTAGGCTGCGTCGGTGGCTGGGCCGGAAGCATCGCGTGCGAGGTTCGAGTATCACTACGTACTCGCGACGATACCTGCACGAGGAGTTGGGACTGATCCAACTGGAAAACTTCCGCCCACGCCGGCTGTTTGCGAAGGTGTGAGAGACAAGTCCGAGAGCCGGATGCGGGAAATCCGCCCGTCCGGTTCGCCGAGCGGGGAGTGGAAACGGACGGACCGAAGCAGATGGGGCGTAGCGACAGTGTTCAGACCGGCTACGCTTGTTGTCCATCGGAACGTTCGCACCGCGCCACTCCTCGACTCTACTAACGATACTCTCCTGGCTTTATCTTTTTGCCGCTATCTTTTTGTCGATTCTTTCTTGATTCGACACTCAGCAATCTTGCTAGAATGCTCTTATGTTAATCAGCCTGCCGTCAGCTTTTCAATCCGTCCTCTTTCAGTGATTTCTATGAGCATAAACGCTCTCCGCCGGTGGACGATGCTGGCTACCGTTGCGTTGATCGCAGTCTGCAATCCGCTGCAGGCCGCGGACTCGCCCGTAGTCACAAAAACCATCCGTCCCTTCTTTGAGACTTATTGCATCAGTTGCCATGATGCGAACAACAAGAAGGCCGGACTCGATCTCGCTGCGTTGTCTGGCGACTTCAAGAGTCCCGCCGCGTTTGATTCATGGGTCAAAGTCTACGACAAGGTAAAGTCGGGCGAGATGCCGCCGAAGGAGCGCAAAAGCCGGCCTGAAGCAGCTGAGAGCGAAGCGATTGTTAAGACTCTCTTTACCAATCTATCTGCAGCCGACAAAGCGATTCGCGGCAGTGCAGACAGGGCCGTCTTTCGCCGGCTCAATCGCACCGAGTACGAGAACACGCTGCGCGATCTCCTTTCGTTGCCCAGCTTGCGCGTGAAAGACATGCTTCCCGAAGATGGCCGTGTCTTCGGCTTCGACAAATCGGCGGCCGGCCTCGATCTATCGCATGTGCAGTTAGCCAAATATTTAGAGGCTGCTGAGCATGCGCTGGACTGTGCCACGGCGCCGCATGCCGCTAGGCCTTCGTTGCACAAAGATCGCCATTATCCTTCCGTCGGGCTGCGAGCCACCATCGCCAATGGCGATTCGGTTTTCTTGAAAGACTTCAAATACGATCACTCAATGATGCCGATCGTCGGCGACGATGAAAAATCATTCACAGTCGCCGATTTGATCAAGGCGAACAAATTCCCCTATGCGGGCACGATGGGAGTATTGCGACACGAAGATGAGGCGTTTCATCCCGAACTGAATTTCTCCCCTGTCTATGCCGGGCTCTATAAGTTTCGTCTTTCGATCTGGTCGTTTAATTGGGACAAAGGCGAGGTCAACCCGAACACCAAAACCGAAGCGCTATCCATCATGGCCGGCGGTCGCGTGCTTGGCTATTTTGATGCTCCAAGCCTGAAGCCGAGTGTTCACGAATTTGAAGCCTGGCTCAACCCCGGCGAGCACTTCACCTATAACACGGCATCGCTCTGGCCAGTGCGTGTAAGCGAACGCAAAGGCCGGCTGCAACAGTATGTCGGACCGGGCATTGCCATTGATTGGCTCGATGCTGAAGGGCCTATCTTGCAGGATTGGCCGCCTGCTTCACACAAGCGACTCTACGGCGATTTGCCTTTGGTGCCGCTGCCTAAGAATCCGGTCTCACCCAATGATCCTCGGCTTACGAAGAAAGCGCCCCTTAGACAATTTCGCGGCGGCTCACTGCCGAAGGTCGATAAGGTTGTCTATGGCGCGGTGGTGTCAGCGGCGCCTGAATCGGATGCCAAGCAATTGTTGAAAGATTTCTTGAAACGTGCCTTTCGTCGCCCTGTCACGCCTGATGAAGTGGAACGCTATCTCGGCCTGTTCAAAGCCCAGATCGCCTCCGGCGCCGGCTTCGAAGAATCCATGCGGACGGCCTACAAAGCGGCCCTCTGCTCGCCCGATTTTCTCTTTCTCAAAGAGCCGCAGGGGAAGCTGAACCATTGGGCGGTCGCCTCTCGGCTTTCCTATTTCCTCTGGAATTCGATGCCCGACGATCAACTCTTTGCCGTCTGCGACCCCGGCAAATTAAACGACAAGGCCGTGCTGCGCGAACAGGTGGAGCGTATGTTGAAAGACCCCAAGGCCGAGCGATTCGTAGCCGACTTCACCGATCAATGGCTCGACCTGCGCGAGATCGATGCCACCTGCCCTGATCGCCGGCTTTATCCCGAATTTCGACCGATCTTACGCGATGCCATGCTTGCCGAGACCCGCGCCTATTTCCGCGAAATGCTCGAACAGAATCTGAGTTCGCGCAAGTGGTGCAATCCGATTTCGCCATGCTCAACCAGCGCCTGGCCGAGCATTACCGTATCCCCAATATCGAAGGGGCAGCCATCCGCAAAGTCACCCTTCCCGCCGACAGCCACCGAGGCGGGCTGTTGACCCAAGCAAGCGTCTTAAAGGTGACTGCCAACGGCACCGTGACTTCGCCCGTCAAACGCGGCGCCTGGGTACAACGCAAGATCTTAGGCGACCCGCCCGAACCCCCGCCGCCCGATATCCCCACCATCGAGCCCGACGTTCGCGGCACGACCACGGTCGTGAAATGCTCGCCAAGCATCGTTCGGTTACGCTCTGCGCCTCCTGTCACAATAAAATCGACCCACCCGGCTTCGCCTTGGAGAGTTTCGACGTCATCGGCGGCTGGCAAACCCAATACCGCTCGCTCGGCGAAGGCAAACAGCCGCCGAAAGAACTCACAGGCGGCCGCGGTGTTGGCTACAAGGTGGCGCAAACCGTCGACGCCGCCGGCGAAACCTCCGACGGCCGCCCCTTCAAAGACATCGAAGGCTTCAAACAATTAATCCTCACAGACCCGAAACCGGTCGCCCGCAATTTGGCTGCCCAGCTGCTGACCTACGCCACCGGCGCCCCCGTCGCCTTCACCGACCGCCCCGCCTTCGAGCAGATATTAGAGAGGGCTGCGCCCAGTGAGTATGGGCTTCGGACTTTGGTGCATGAGATTGTGGAAAGTGGGATGTTTTTGAGTAAATAGAGTAGGAATGATTGGAGCGGCTGCCAGCGTCTGAAAGTGGTCTGCACTGAAGCCTTCAACCAACGGAGACCCGAAGTGCGCGAATACGTGGTTGACCTAGAAGGCGTTACGACCGTTGATGGCTTCTTGGCGGCGTTTAATGAAGGGTTCTGCAGACACTTCGGCGGGCATCTGAATACACTCAACTGGGACGCCTTCAACGATTACCTGTTCTGGCCTGACGAGCCGCAATATCGGCTTATCTTTCGCGGATGGCAGGAAATTGACGGAGTACCGTCTTCAATTGCTCAAAGAGTTTTCGGGGATAATCCGCAGGCTGAAGTTGTGATGGAGTAGGTAACTTGAAGTGCTGTTAAATCAGCTCCCATATACATGAAGTCCCGTAGGGCGGGTGAAGGCTTTGCGGAACCCATCCGTTCGAAATAATTCAGCGCTCTTCTGTCATGACTCCGCAGTGGATTACCTTCGAGTGAATCGATGCAATTCAGATATACAGGGTCTCTCTGGTGCAATCAGTATTCAACGAGAATCCAGGCCACCGGACCGAAGCCGAATGGCGGCAGATGTTGCTCGACCTGATGGAGTCGCTGGCCGCCTATACTGGCATCGGATTCGCGCCTACTTCGTGGTTCATCGACGATCACCCTGGGCACGCGAGCGCCTGCGGCTGCGTGGATCTTCGCGGATGTATTAGTCAAAGCTTGCAGCTCGATGCTTGCGGAGTCATCTGCATCAGCGTCAACCACGGCGAAGCTGCATGGGTATTAGCAGACGTGCTGCTCTACTCCAACGGCCGACGGGTTCATGGTCCAGATGGAACGGAATTCGTATCGTTCCATTATCGCGCGGATGGTTGGAGCAGTCAGGGTTGGATGAACAGTGAATGCGGGGAGTGGAAGTGGGAATACTACGACACTGATGCAAGGTGGCATCGAGGCGATTTGTACGCCGCAAGATATAGGACATAATTTGCCATTCGGTCCTCTTAGATACGAGCTACGCCAATGCCATTCAGTCGTGAGCCATACCTGCGCGTGATCAAGACTACCGTACCACGATGCTTGGCATCATTCGACTGCACGGTGCGGGACGTATCATTGCCGCATATGCCGCATTTAGTCTATTCGACTTGGGAACTCGCATGCAAATGTGGTGGCAAGAAAGGTCAGGTGTTCGGTTATAAAGCGGCACGTTTTATTCCCTATTACGACGGCACTGACTTTCTCGACCCTTTAACCTTCCGGTGTTTTGATTGCGTGAAGAAGTTCAGTTTCATTGAAAGTGCTCAGCATGGTTATGCAGCCGAGTTTGGCGGAAGCCCATGTTTGACCCGAGGTACTGGCGAGCCGGATCAATTTCAATGCCCACATTGTTCAGGAACTGCGTTCAACCTCGTGTGTACTTTCGTCTATCCGGACGCACTTTTCGATTCGATCCAAGATGATATCGAAGAAAACGCTGGCCTTGGCTACGGCGACAACGTGCAGGACAAGTTCGACCAGTTTTGGGCTGAAGGCACATGCATCGCGTGCAAAAAGGAATCGAGTGTTACGATATACGAATTGAAGTAGGCCGGATGACAGCATAGCCTGATTCGTAAACGGAGGACGTTTGTTAATGACAGGGTCCAACCCGTGGCATGTTCTGGCCGCGCGCTTGTCGGTCGCCTACTCTGACACGCGCATCGAGGAGCCATCACTGGAGCAAGTAATTGGCCTATTTGCAAAATTGGGCGAATGCATGGGCGGCGATCT
Organism: uncultured Planctomycetota bacterium; assembly: GCA_963718635.1. Lineage (GTDB taxonomy): Bacteria > Planctomycetota > Planctomycetia > Gemmatales > Gemmataceae > JAIOQJ01. The sequence continues at coordinate 4,131,154 of OY970367.1, forward strand.
ATTTATCAGTGGCACACCCGGCGACCGCGAGCTAGGGCTGAGCGGCGGCTCATCGCGATATCTGGTTAGCTGCAGTGGAGAATGTTATGGGGCGTATAACTTGGTGGACCCATCCGCAGTCGGTGATGACTGGATAATCTTGATCGTGGGCGGAGTGCCCAGCGCGGTCGAAGTCAACCTGACTGTGGAGGCTGGACTGGCAAAGCAGGCTATTCCGTACTTCTTTAGCCAGGGCGACATCGACCCTCAGCTTCGGTGGCTATAGACTGCGGATTCGGTGCCGGCTCAAAGAAATAGTCTAATTTACGCTGCGCCAACTCCGTCGCTTGCGCGTCCGGCTAACAAGACAACCTTGACCCCGTAGGGTGGCTGAAGGCTTTGCGAAACCCACCCGTTTGACATTCTTCAGCGCTGCGGGTGGGTTTCGCAAAGCCTTCACCCACCCTACAAGACATGAAGACGTATCGGGGCCGAACGCATGGGGGAACGTTTGCATGGAAAGCGCGTTCGAAGTGTGGTGCGACAAGCCGTGGAGCGTCCGTTCCAATTGGGACGTCGTGCCGTGTGTAGTTCACGTCTCGCCGACATGTGAGGGCCAGTGGTGGACGGCGTTCTCGGAAGGGGGCGGGCCGGACCCCGTTCGTATCGCCGCCAGCTACCATGATGACCTTGCTGCGAAGTATCATACCGGCCAAGTTCGGCATGCACTGGCTGAACCGCTGGAAGGAGAGTGGCACGTTCTCTGGCATCTCGGTATGCTTTATATCGATACTGAACCGCATCCAATTCCGACGCGGGAACGGCTGGCTTTGTCGGAACTGGCATAAGCCCATCCTAAGGAGCATGAAACGGTGCCGTCTCAGTCCTTACGTCGATGGAATGAAGTTAGACTTGATGCGCTCGATGAGATCGAAGATGCGCATGAGTCTGTGGGAGGTTCGGAAAGGGGAAGGCGGTTTGCGACGCAGCAAATCAACTATGCCTACACAGCTATACTCTCGTCGCAGTTTCAAGCCTTCTGCCGAGATCTTCATTCGGAGTCCGTCGATTATTTGGTCACGGTTGTCCCCGCAGCTCTGCAGGACGCATTGAAGGTCGAGTTTCTTCTGAACCGAACATTGGACCGAGGCAACCCTCATCCCGGGGGCATCGGCGCTGATTTCAACCGACTTGGAGTAGATTTTTGGAGGGAAGTTTACCAGTTGCATGCATCAAATAATCGCAGGCGTGAACTGTTACAGGAGTTGATCGACTGGCGGAATGCGATCGCCCATCAAGATTTCAAACCTGTGGGAGGCGATGCAACGCTTCACCTTGGAAGCGTGAAGTCATGGAGAAGGGCAGTTAATGCGTTGACCGGCTGTTTTGACCGCGTGATGGGCAGTTATTTAGGTGGGTTGGTGGGAGCGTCTCCGTGGTGATAGGATGGAGGAATCATGAGCAAGCCAAAATTCCACGTCGGCCAACTAGTAAACTTCCAGTTTGGCACGCGGGACGTTCAGGGCATCGTCAAAGAAGATCGCGGCCCCATCGGAATGCGAGGGCGCGTTCTTTACCTTGTTGAGTTTCGTCAGGACGCTCAGTCACCTGAGTTATCCAATATCGAACTACCGGCGGACAGGCTGCAGAAGGCGGAGAACGCTGTTCATGTGCGGTGATGGTAATTCGACATTCGAGGGAGCAGCGAATGCACGGCGTACGAGATTAGGAAGAGGTTTACGCCTTTTATCGTCGACCCGAATTAGAAATACTCGGCGGGCCTGAAATGGTTCGTTTTCTTGACTCAGTCGCCGATATTCTGCGGGCCAAGCTTGTCTACTTGGGTACGTCGCACACGCAACTGTTCCTATCTCGTATAGCTACGTATCCGGAGTTTATGGACGAGCCATCAGTGGGAGTCCATGCGGATAATATGTATGTCAACGTGTGGTACACTGAGTCGTGGCAAGACGGTGAGCTATTTCGTACCGCAGCGATGGCATCCGTTGTCTTGCTGTACACGCGCGAGCCGCATTGCTTGAACAGCTAGCCCGTCTCAAGCTCGCAGATGCTTCGTCTGACATTACATAACGCTTACTTCGCGTGCGGCTCCTTGAATCGAGCGCCTAAGCAAGAAAGAGAAACCGGCAGAAAAGATGTTCCATCGGATAACCTTCGAGCCTAAAATCATGGGAGGCCGAGCTTGCATTCGCGGTATGCGAATTCCTGTGTCGGTTGTGGTGGGTCAGATCGCCCACGGCGCCACTTGGGACGAAGTCTTGCAACGCTATCCCGATTTGGAACGAGAGGACATTCAACAGGCACTCGAATACGCTGCATGGCTGACGCATGAGGATGTTCTTACCGCTTGACGGAGCCAAGCTACGCGTTTTCAGGCGGACATGGGTGTAAAGCAGGAAGTCGACACTTTTCAGAGCATCTGATGGGTTCGGTAAAGCCTACGCCAACTATTTATTGATTGACTTGATAGTATCTGAGTAAGTAAACTGCCGGCATGGACTTCAAACAACTTATCACAATCGAGCCGGGCAAGCGGAGTGGCCAGCCGTGCATTCGCGGTATGAGGATCACCGTACGCGATGTGCTGGAATACCTTGCTGGAGGAATGACCGTGATCGATTTACTCGGCGACTTTCCTGAACTCACCGAGGAAGATATTCGAGCCTGCCTTGCTTTTGCCGCAAACGAGCTGGCAAGGCCTGCCGCGTGAGCCTGCTCTTCGATCAAAACTTGTCGCGCCGACTGCCAGCACTGCTTGCGGCGGAGTTTCCGGGTTCCGAACACGCTTTGATGGCAGGACTGGCCTCGGCGGATGACCAAGCCGTGTGGGCTTACGCCGCGGCCCGTGGACTTGCGATAGTATCCAAAGATGCGGACTTTCGAATTTTAGCGGCAACGCTAGGTCCGCCCCCACAGGTGGTGTGGCTGCGGGTCGGGAATGGGCCAACCCGCACAGTGGAGCACTTGTTGAGAGCTCGGGCGGCGGATATTCAATCATTCCTTGCCCAGCCCTCTTCGGCACTGCTCGAGTTGCCTTGACTCTAGCTTCGCCCTTGCAATTAAGTGCTGAAATGCTACGTGATCGAGAGTCAGTGCGGCTATACTATACTTACAATTACACGTATTACTTCAGGGCAGCCATGCAGAAAAAACTCACTATTACGGTTGACGAGCACGTTTATAACGGGTTGCATAACGTCATTGGCCCCCGGCGCATCAGCGGGTTTATCGAGTCGCTGGTTCGGCCTTATGTCGTCGGCAAGGATTTAGATGCTGCCTACCATCAGATGGCCCAGGCGGAAGCACGGGAGGCGGAGGCGCTGGATTGGGCTGAGGCTACGGTATGTTGAGCGAAGTCGAAGAAATCGAGATGCGTATTCGTAAGCTCCCGCAAGCGGACCAGGCGCAACTTCGAAACTGGTTCATTGAGTTCGATAATGAAGCGTGGGATCAGCAAATTCAAGCAGACTTTAAAGCTGGCAAATTTGCCAGTCTCATCGACGAGGCGCGGCAAGAATTAGCTGAAGGCACGGTGCGCGAACTTTGAGACACTATACTTTGTGCGCTGCACTTTGAATCAGATATGGACTTCACAAAAGCTTATCACAATCGAGCCGGGCAAGCGGAGTGGCCAGCCGTGCGTACGTGGGATGCGGATCACCGTACGCGATGTGCGCGAGCCAACTTGCAAGGCCTGCCGCGTGAGTCTGCTCTTCGATGAAAACTTGTCTCGCAGACACAGAGGTTTATGGAAGAGGAGCGCATGCAACTGAGCCATTGAAAAAATGGCCCCGGCCGACGTTCGAGAGGGGCGTTGACGCGCGTAAGATTTCTCAGTAATACGAATATTACAATCGTATTAACTGAGGAGCTTACGATGACACGTCCATCGCGCCAAGCATTTACGTTGATCGAATTGCTCGTTGTTATTGGCATGATCGCGGTGCTCATCGGCTTGTTGCTGCCAGCGGTGCAGAAAGTGCGCGCGGCCGCCAATCGGATGAAGTGTCAAAACAATCTGAAGCAGATCGGACTTGGAACCCTTCAGTATTACGACGCAACGAATGGTCAATTCTTCCTGCACCATCCTTTTGAAGCCGATGTGAACTCGAATAGCGGTGCCAGTGACTCATTCGCTGAGATCTATTGGGAAGATAAGTTGATGCCCTATATCAACGATTCTCAAGAAAACGACGACATCTCGAAGCAGGGAAAAGCGGCAGGCAGCGACGTTATGTACCGCTGCCCCGATGACCGCTCGCTATGCAAACCTGCGCCCGACGGCGACGGTGTGTGGAATCGGAGCAGTTATCTGCTCAATTCTCAGTTGAGCCATAAGACGCGGCGGTACGGGCAATGGAGTCTGCCCCGATTCATCAACGAAGTCGGTACATCAAATTTCATCTGCTACGTCAAGCGGAACGCAGAGGGCCTGATGGCGGCGGGGGCCGATCCAAAACAAGATGACTTCGACATCTGGATCGGCACGAACAACTTCAAACCCTGGATCGCTTACGATCGGCATTTAGGATCAGCAAACTATCTTTATCTGGACGGACATGCGATTACATTGAAATGGGAAGTCGCGGTTCCGGATTTGTTCCCTGATCAGGTAATTTTGACTCAGGACAGCAGCTTTCCATAACGCGTGCCGTTTTCCCAGAACATGCTCGCCACAGGCTCGCTGCTAACCAGCTACTTCTTTGAGCGCATACCTGCCTCTGGCGTTTTTCACGTCTGTGGCTATAATGCACTTTCCCCCTTTTGGCGATCCCGTCGCGCGATGGGCCATCTGGTGGATTACTCAAGCCTCACCTTATCGGAACCCGCGGCACGATGCTTCGCGCGGGTTGGGAACCCTTTCCAATCATGGTTAACCGCAATCTGCTCCGGCAATTCGACGTTACAGAAATTGATGAGCAACTCGAAGAAGACTTTAATGTTGGCCTTACCAAGTGGCTGAGCGACGAGAAACGCGAGTTCGAAACGAACAAGATCGTTGAAGGAACCATTCGCGAAATCCGCGGCGATGATGTAATCATCGACATCGGCTACAAGTCCGAAGGCGTGATCAAGATCGATGAATGGCGCGAAGAAGGCGCTGAGGCCACGCCGCTGCCGAAGGTCGGCGAAAAAGTCCAAGTCCTCCTCGAAACCGTCGAAGGCGAAGATGGCGGCATCTCCCTGAGCTATCGCAAAGCGAAGCGTCAGAAAGAATGGGAAGCGATTCTCGAGAAGCACAAAGAAGGCGACGTCGTCTCCGGCATGGTTACCCGCAAGATCAAGGGCGGCCTACTCGTCAACATTGGCGTCAACGTCTTCCTGCCGGCCAGCCAGGTCGATATCCGGCGTCCACCCGACATCGGCGATTATCTGAACAAGAGCATCGACTGCAAAATCCTCAAAATCGATGAAGCCCGCCGTAATATCGTCGTGAGCCGGCGCAAACTGATCGAGGATATGCGCAACACCGCCAAGCAGCGGTTGCTCAGTGAGATCGAGCCGGGCCAGACGCGCAAGGGCGTGGTGAAGAACATCGCCGAGTTCGGCGCCTTCGTCGATTTGGGCGGCATCGACGGCCTGTTGCACATCACCGACATGGCGTGGCACCGCGTCAATAATCCGCACGACATGGTGAAGATCGACCAAGAACTGGAAGTCTTCATCATCAGCGTGGACAAAGAAAAGGAAAAGATCGCGCTAGGCCTGAAGCAGAAGTCGGCCAGCCCGTGGCAGAACATCGAAGGCAAGTACCCGATCAACAGCAGGCATACGGGCGAGGTCGTGAACATCATGACCTACGGGGCATTCGTCAAACTCGAACCGGGCATTGAGGGGCTGGTCCACATCTCCGAAATGAGTTGGACCAAGCGCATCAATCATCCGAACGAAATCGTGCAGATCGGCGATAAGATCGAGGTGCAAGTCCTCAACATCAATCGCGATAAGCAGGAAATTTCGCTTGGAATGAAGCAGTGCCAGGACAACCCGTGGGACAAGGTTGCCGAGCGCTACCCGCCGAACACGGTTGTTTCCGGCGTGGTGCGGAACCTTACCAACTACGGCGCGTTTATTGAGATCGAGGAAGGCATCGACGGCCTGCTCCATGTCAGCGACATGAGCTGGGTGCGCAAAGTCAGCCATCCGAGTGAAGTGGTGCAGAAGGGCCAAAAGGTCACCTGCATCGTGCTCAACGTCGATCAGGAACGGAAGCGTGTGGCGCTTGGCCTGAAGCAGATGGCGAACGATCCGTGGGATGGCGATATCCCCGGCCGTTACAAGCCAGGCGAAGTGAAGAAGGGCAAGGTCACCAAGCTCACCAACTTCGGCGTCTTCATCGAACTGGAGCAGGGCCTGGAAGGGTTGCTGCATATTTCCGAGCTTTCGGACGAGAAGGTCGAGAACCCGGAAGAGTTGGTCAAGGTCGGCGACGACATCGAAGTGAAGGTGCTGCGGGTCGATTCGAAGGATCGCAAGATCGGCCTAAGCCGTAAGAATCTGCATGGCGGCGTAACCGAGGAAGAGGTTGCAGCAGCCGAGGCATCGGCGCCCGATGCCGAGACGATGAAAGCCGACAAGCCTCGCGAACTGCGCGGCGGCACCGGCGCTGCCGGCCCGCTCTTCTCGATGCCCGGCGCAGCAGCTGCAGCACCTGCGGCAGATACGGCGACGCCGGCGGAGGAGAAACCAGCCGCGAGTGAGTAATTGTTTCGACCGTCTTGGTTATCCGAGCCGGAAGCGTGAGCGACGGTGGTACAACGCCACCCGTCGCTATCGCGTCCGGCTCGGCTCCAGATTTTTGAGAGCTGCCGCCCCACCGCTCGCCTAAAATGCAGTTGATAACCGGACCGGTCATGCCGGTCTGTCATGTTGTCGGTCTTGTGCCAACCTCTTCCTGGTAAGATGCGGTATTTTAGGTCGGCTTCCTTTCCAGTTGGAATTGTATCTAGGACGATACGATAGTTCGTGCTGCCACGGAGGGCCCGCTTCCACCGTGTCTGCCTGGAAGGATTCGACGGGTTAGTCCGCCTAGGTCGGCCTTTCGCGACGTGTGCGAACAACCCCATTGTGCGGGAAGCAAATATGAATCGACCACGCCGAATGCGCAACGATCTCGTCCAATCTCCTCTGGAGACCTATCTCCGGGAGATCAACGAGACCGCTCTTTTAACGGCCGACGAAGAGAAAGAGCTTGCGTATCGCATTGCCGACGGCAGCACCGAGGCGCGCGACCAGATGGTGCGCGCCAACTTGCGGCTCGTCGTCAACATCGCCCGCGGCTATACGGGCAAGGGCCTAGCCCTTCAAGATTTGATTGAAGAAGGCAACCTCGGCCTGTTGCGAGCGGTCGAGGGCTTCGATCCTTCCATGAACACTCGCTTCAGCACCTACGCCAGTTACTGGATCAAGCAATCGATCAAACGCGCTCTGGTGAACACGGCCAAGACGATTCGCATCCCCGCTTACATGGTCGAGTTGCTCGCCAAATGGCGGCGGGCCACCAATCAACTGCAAGATGAGTATGGCCGACCGCCGACCAACGAAGAGGTCGCCAAGTTTCTCGGCCTGCCGAAGAAGAAACTGAACATCATCAAGAAGGCGATCCGCGTTTACAACTCCGCGCCGCAGACCGATCAGTCCGAGAACGGCTGGTCCATCGACGAAATGCTGATGGACGGCCGCAACAAAACGCCCGACAATGAGATGGTCGAATCGGACGACCTGAAGCAGGTGTTGCACCTTTTAGAAAAGATGGACCCGCGCGAAGCCACTGTGCTACGAATGCGCTTCGGCCTCAACGACGAGGAGCCAAAGACCCTCAAAGAGATCGGCGAAAGCCTGGGCCTAACCCGCGAACGCGTCCGCCAAATCGAAAGCGAAGCGCTGGCGAAATTGAGCGAAAGCCTAACGGCGGAGTAGGCAACTTTAGATACCTGACATGGTCTAGGAAAGCATGGACTTCGAAGTTTTTCCGGTCATAAGGCCGATCTATCTGTGCAAACGAGTCGTCCCCGTTTTACCGAACAAGATGAACTTAGAAGGTGTGTTCACCTCGATCCATCCTTTCAGCTTTCCGCACGTTCACCCTGAATTTTGCGTCTTTGCTCAGATTAGCAGCGGTTTCGCGAATATGCTGTTCCGGTCCGACGTAGTCTGTTCCAATGAAAATCGAATCATATATTCTACGCCTACTCGTCCGATTCAATTTCTGGATCGACTTAAGACCCGAATGCTGGCACACACACTGCAGGACGTAAGATTCGACCAGCCGGGGCTTTACCTAGTGGAGATGTTTCGCAACAATAGGTTTATGGGAGATACTCCTTTTCACGTCGGTTGACCTCCGTAGAGGGTTTTGAAGTGGACAACGATAAACCTGAAATCGTTCCAGTTGAAGCTCCCACTTCGATCGACGTGGATTATTTCCAAGATGTATTCGTCCCTGCTCCCCCGAACACATTTGCCGAGCCGCGGCCTGGGCGAAATACGGAGTGGTTGCTTCAGAACTGGTCGTCAGAAGTTGAATTGCTCCAGTTTGTTGACGTTTTTCAGCCCCCTCCGCCTGGCGCTAAACCGCAACCAAGACCAGGCCGCGACGCATATAGAACGGATTTCAAATTGCCTGAATAGTGAGTGAGCCTCATAGGCCGAGGACACTGTAAACGTTGACAGCTTCAAACCGATCCCCCCGCCAACCATCCAGTGCTCCACGCAGCTTGGAAGTTGTAGCCGCCGATAGGCCCGTCGAGGTCGAGGATTTCGCCAGCCAAGAAGAGGCCTGGCAGCAGCTTGCTTTGCATGGTTCGCGAATCGACCTCTTCGAGCGTTATGCCGCCCGTTGTCACTTCCGCCTTCTCAAAGCCAAGCGTTCCAAGAACAGGTAGACGCAGACGTTTGACGACGGCCGTCAGCTTTGTACGATCAACTTTCGTCAAGCCTGCCGCTTTGCGATCATCGAGCATCCCAGCCAGAGCAACCAGGCTATCGCAGAGCCGGCGTGGCAGCAGTTCCGCCAATACAACCGCCAACTGCTTTTTGCCTTGCTTTAAGGATGCCTGCTTCAAAAATTCATCGAGATCGGCTTCCTTTCTTAGCGGCAGAAAATCAATTCCCAACTCCAATTGAGTACAATCGGGATGGCGCGTGATTGCCTTGCTGACATCGAGTGGCGCGGGCCCGGTAAGCCCGAAGTGGGCGAAGAGAAAGCCGCCGCGTGCGCGCTGTAGCGGCTTCTCGTTATCCCAGACTGTTAAAGCCACATCATCCAGCGTCAGGCCGCGCAGCGGCGCGATCCATTCGCCCTTTACCGTCACGGGCACCAGCGCCGGCTTGGGCGGTACGATGGAATGGCCGAACTGTTGAACAAAGGCATAGCCATCGCCGCGCGTGCCGCAACCGGGGTACGACCGCCCTCCGGTTGTAAGAATCACTTTTTGCGTCGTCACCGTTTGCCGAGTTGTGACGAGCTCAAAGACACCCAAAGGCTGCTGCCGAAGTTTGACGACGGACTCTTCGAGCGCAAGTACGGCGCCGCTTCGGGCAAGCCGACTCAAGAGAGCATTGAGGACGTCCAATGCCTTATTGGAGACGGGGAAGATCTTCCCGGTTTCTTCAGCCTTGGTGGCGACGCCGAGATCTTCGAAGAAATGAATGGTGTCTTCAACACTGAAGTTTGCGAGTGCCGAATGTAGAAACTTGCCGTTAGGCCCGAAGGCTTCGACGATGCCGCGATTGTCGCAGGCATGGGTGATGTTGCAGCGCGTGCCGCCGGACATCAAAATCTTGACGCCCGGCTTACGATTTTTTTCCAGGAGCAGAACCTGCAGACCGCGCTCGGCCGCATGGATGGCAGCCATCAGGCCTGCCGCGCCGGCACCGATGATAACAACGTTTGGGTGTTCACTGGTGATTTGGGACTGGTTCACTTGTCAGTTAATGATATGACCTTCGCTACAGGAAGTTCCAGCTTCAGGCTCCCAATAAAAAAGTGGAAACCGTCAGCCATGGATCAAACTTGGGGCAGCTATGCCGCGTCAAGTTTAATCCGTCGCTGACGATTTCGTCTTATCTGCCCTTGAACCAATCATTCAGCTTTTTTACCGCCCGTTCCGACGAGTTCCATCGTCATATCGGCGAACTTGGATTTCATCTCCATCTTGATCATCCCGGAGAGAGGCACGTCTTTGCTCGTCCAGTATTTGATGTCGGCATCGAAGTCCTGTCCCATGACTTTTGCCGACATTTTAATTTTGGACCACTTCGCATTGTACTCCTTGCCGTTCACCTTGATCTTTTCATCGCCATCGCCATCCTTCTCGATTTTGGCTTCGGTCCCCTTCGGCAGTCCGGCGGTGGAAATCGGATCGTAGGGTTTTGTCAGATCGATCTCAATCTCCTGGCCGGCGACTTCGGGCGTGTCTTTGATCGAGGCAGTCGGTTTGAGGGTTGCCTTGTTGTCGTCTTTTGCGGTCACCGTCATCTTCAGCTTGCCGTCAATTTTGACGCCCATTGCGACCGTCAACATCTTATACTCGGCCCAATCGCCGACTTTGGCCTTCTTGAAGGGATTCTCCTCCTCGGCGGAGTGTAGCGCCGGAACTCCGCAGAGAGCCAAAACCACGCCAGCAAGTAGCAATCTCATTACATTCTCCTGATGATGTAAGGGCCAAACGGCTATTCTAAGCAGCGCCGCTGCCGAATGGAATACTTCCGTGGTTTACTGCGTTAGTCGCCGGACGACCAGACATTTTACCGCTGATCCCAGTAGCACCGAAGCAAGAAACGGACCTGAGTTTCGAACCGATTGCCAACCGGCGGAGTGATATAGTCGGGGTGAGACTTCTTACTCTGGAAGCGACCGCGGCCGACGCGGACGCACTTCGGATGAAATATAAACATGCTGTCGATAAAGAGGATCAGAAACTCTACGGAGTCTATCGGCATAAAGCGGACGAGCTGAAGAAAGAAGCCGAAAATCTAAAGAACAAGCACCTACAAGAATTAACCGCTCTTATCCCGAAGGAGCAACAGCCAGCATGGGCCGCAGCCCAATTGCAGCAATATGTGAATGACCGCCTCTTGCCAGTTGCCGTCGATTTGGACAAAGAACAGCGTCTGAAGGTCAAAGAGATTTGCAGCCGGCGCGGCGATGCGTTCTTCCGGATCAATAATGAGTATGAACTCGGCGTATTCAAGCAGGAGACTTTCGACGAGATTGTTGAGAAAGTTCTCAAGGCGGGGCAACGAAAGCGGGTTTGATATTCAATCGATCCCCTTTTTCGTGACATTCGAAAACGCATCCGCCGAGAGACGCGTCTTCAACCAAATATCTCCCAAACCCGCACGTTGAAACCTGCTAGAACTCCGCTGCCATCCAGATTCTGGTTGCGATTGAATAACACTGGCTCTTCACCAGGCCGATAGACAGTAACGGTGAAGTCGAACGAATCGACGATCCAGATCAGCGGAGTGCCGGCGTCAAGATATTCTCGCAGTTTCTCGTGGATCTCTTCAGTGGTGTCGCTGGCGGAAAGCACTTCGACAGCCGGCAGCGGTGGTCCCTCGATGAAGCGATCGTGCAAGCCGGTGGCTTTCGCTTGATCTGCAGTAGCGAGCGCGACATCGGCGCCAAGACTGCTGTCGGGATCGTAATGGACGCGGAAAGCGACATCGCCGTTGCAAAGTTTCGGGCGAGGCTTATTCTGTGCCAGCAACCACTGGCCGAGGTAAAGCGTAATGGCTGCCGTCGCGCTTGCATGAGCAGGACTGCGCAAGGTCATTGGTCGCTCCCTCAGTTCGCCTTGGATCAGCCACCGTTCAAACCTTTCCTGACTTGGCAGAGCCAGCATTTCCTCGCTTGTCATTGGCGCCGTCATCGTGCTCATGCGAATTTCCTCAAAGGGTTCCGCGTCGCGATTGTTCCCGTTCGATCGCTTCAAACAAGGCTTTGAAATTGCCTTTGCCGAAGCTGCGAGAACCTTTGCGTTCGATGATCTCAAAAAAGAGTGTCGGACGATCTTGCACGGGCTTGGTGAAAATTTGCAGCATATATCCTTCGTCGTCTTTGTCCACTAGGATGCCAAGCTCCGCCAGGCGACCGATGTCTTCCGAAATCGGCCCGATGCGTTCGGGAAGCAGGTCGTAGTACGCTTGAGGAACCCGTAAGAAAGTGACGTCGTTCCGTCGAAGTTCGGTGACGGTGGCGACGATATCCTTCGTTGCCAGGGCAATATGTTGCACGCCGGCGCCGCCGTAGAAATCGACGTATTCTTCGATCTGGGACTTACGCCTTCCCTTGGCCGGCTCATTGATCGGGAATTTGACTCGGCCTCCACCTCCCTGCACGACCTTCGACATAAGTGCCGTATAGTCGGTTGATATGTCTTTATCGTCGAACGAAACGAGCTGGGTGAAGCCCATCACATCCTGATAGAACTTTACCCATTCGTTCATCCGGCCTTCTTCCACGTTGCCGACAATATGATCGATGGCGACGAGGCCGGCCGAGTGCATGGTGGAGTTCTGATAGCGTCCTGCATCGAGCGGCTTGAAGCCGGGTGCAAAAACGCCGTGATAGCGATCGCGGTTGATGAAACTGTGTCGGGTATCGCCGTAAGTCTTAATCGCTGCTGATTCAATCACGCCATGTTCGTCTTCCACCATCGAAGGTGGAGATATTCCCACGGCACCCCGTTTTGTGGTTTCCGCATAAGCCGCTGCGACATCGTCCACTTCGAGGGCAATGTCCATTACCCCGTCTCCGTGCTCCATGAGGCGATGGTATTCGGGATGATCCGACCTCAGCGGAGAGATGAGAACGAAAGTAATATCGCCTTGTTTGAGGACATAGCCCGCCTCATGCCGGACGCGCGTTTCCAGCCCCTCGTAAGCGACCACATCGAAGCCGAAGGCCTTGCGATAAAAATAAGCGGACTGGCGAGCGTTGCCGACAAAAAAACGGACGTGATCAACCTTGCGAATGGCGACGGCATCTTGCGACATATCGGGCTCCTTATCGTTTGTCGAATATACCAAAGCGCAAAACGAGCTTTTCGAGTTCCTGACGTAAGAACGGCAGCGACGGCGCGACGAACAACTGATGCTGCATCTGCGATGGATCGTAATCGGTCTCAATAACAACGTCGGTGACAAACGGCTGCCGCACAACTTCAGCGGATTGGAGCGAGAAGGGTATCTCGCCAGTCGATGAGAGAATGCCGGCGCCGAATACTTTTGTTTCGCCCGTTTCTTCTATCAGACCGAATTCAATGCTGAACCAGCTGAAGCGCTTAAGGGCGAGCACTTGATCGCCGTGCTTTGTTGTAGCAGCAGCTTTGCCGATCAGCGTCAGCAACTCCGCATAATCGCGATTCATCAAGGGCGGCACATGCCCGAGACAATCGTGGATCATATCGGGTTCGGGCGTGAATTCCGGATGCGACCCGTGACGAATAAACTGCGTCACCGGAAAGCCTCGCTCGGCAATCGATTCGTAAAACGTTCGATAGGGGAGAGCGCCCTCGGCAGGCACAAGGTGCATGTTCGTTTCGCGAGTCAGTCGCTCGCCAAGCGTACGTAGTTGCGGGATTTCATCGCGATTGATGGCCAGATCGCTTTTTGCTTTGAGATAAATCGCGCTTGCGTACTGCCGATGCAGTTCATCCAGCTGAGGCGTCACTTCGCGCCAGATGCGCGTTTCCTCAGCGGTATAGTCGATCAACGGCGGGCCGAGGTGTTCCAGTCGATGCCGACGGCATAAGTCGAAAAGTTGACGACGGCGTTCGATGTACGCGGCATCGCCTAACCCCGGGTGCCCCGCTTCCAATTCAAGTTCCGTCGCATCGGGCGGGGTCACCATCGCGTTTGGGTCGATGGCCTTGCCGTATTCAATGAGGGTTGCTGCATCATTCATGACGTATGACTCGTTTTACGGGAAAGGTGCGGAGCAGAGTCAGATCGATGCCTTCTTTTGATATTGTATCCCTCTACAGAGGTAGAGCCTATGCCGACTTGATGCGGCTGTTGTTCGCCCAAAGTGCGTTTTACAACGCTGTTCGTGCGATCAGCGCTTGACATTAACCCGAAGCGTCAGCGAGGCGCAGCCCTGAAGCGTTAGCGTTATTTTGTTCATCCTAACGCTAACGCTTCGGGGATTGACTAGCTGACGCGTCCGGTTAGTGTGCCGTGCCCTCTACAAAATTTGAGCAGTGCGCGAGCATCGCTGGCGTGAAGGAGTAAACGATGTCCTTGCAAAATCTGCAGCGTTGGCGTCTCATTCTGGGCAAGGCGGCTGAGGATCCATTCAAGCCGGTGCTTGCCGGATGGGTTGCACGGGCGACCTCCTCGCCGACGACATGGTTGCCATGGATGAGGCTTTGAACGCCGTCTATGCCGAGGATGACAGCATCGATCTGACCAAAGAAGACTGGGAGCGAGAGCCAGGCAGCAAGCACGGCGCCGTCCGCGGGCGCACGTTTCCGAAGGTTGCGCGCTGGCTCGGTGAGATTCGCCGGCTCTTTCCGACCGACATCGTCAGCCTCGTGCAGAAAGATGCCATCGAGCGTCGCGGGCTTAAGCAACTGCTCTTCGAGCCCGAGATGCTAGCCCAGGTTGAGCCATCTGTCGATTTGGCTTCGATGATATTGTCGCTGAAGAATCTTGTCCCCGAAAAGGCAAAAGCGGCCGCAAGGGAACTTGTTCGCAAGGTAGTCGAGGATCTGCGCAAAAGGCTCGAATCGCGGATGCAGCAGGCGGTGCGCAGGGCGCTCAATCGCAATCAGCACAGCTCGTTTCGCAGCCTTGCCAACCTGGACTGGCAGCGCGTCATCCGTCAGAATCTCAAGAATTACAACCCGGAGTTGCAGTCGATTATTCCCGAGCATTTCTCGTTCTTCAGCCGGCAACAGAAGCGGAACGAATGGAACGTGATCATCGCCATGGATCAATCGGGCTCGATGGCCTCATCGCTGATTTATGGCGGCGTCATGGGCGCGATCCTGGCGAGCATGCCTGCCGTGGAAACGCATGTTGTTGCCTTCAACCATGAGGACGTCGTCGACCTGACCGCCGAGATGCACGACCCCGTCGATCTCCTCTTCGGCATTCAACTCGGCGGCGCGGAGGACTACTGGAAGGCAACGTGCTACTGCGAACGGTTCATGCACACCCCGGCGAAAACCCTCTATATCTTGTTAGCCGATCTGCACGACACCAGTCCGAATCAACCGAAGTTTGAAAAGCGAATCGAACAGTTAATCGAAGGCGGCCTCAAGGCGGTGACGCTGCTGGCGATCAGCGATCAAGGAAAGCCATCTTACAATCACGATCTGGCGAAAAAGCTGACGAACCTCGGCATGCCGTGCTTCGGCTGTTCGCCCGACCGTCTCCCCGATCTTCTTGCCGCGGTGCTTAAAGGTCAGGATCTCAACGTTTTTGCCAGTCAAGCAGAGGCTAAGGACGCACCGCGCTAATGTCTCCGCCAGCCGAAATGAGCTATGTCAGAAAGCTTGAATACAAACATTTCGTAATTAAGTCTTTGTGTGTACAACTAATGGCGGAGCCATCAGCGCATGAGAATCATTTATATCGATGCCGATGCTTGTCCGGTGAAGGATGAAGTTTATCGGGTGGCGAAGCGCTATTCAATGCGCGTTATCGTTGTCGCCAACGCGACGATGCGCATCCCGGTCGATCCGCTCGTCAGCATTACCGTATGCACCGGGTTTGGCGGCGTGGACGACTGGATTGCCGAGCAGTGCGGGCCGGGCGATATCGTCGTGACAGCGGATGTCCCCTTGGCTGCACGCGCGATTGCCAAGCTCGCGGCGGTGATCGACACCAAAGGTAGACAACTGACGGACAACGACATTGGCCCAGTGCTCGCCAGCCGCGATTTGATGGAACACCTGCGGCAATCCGGAACGATTACCGGCGGGCCTGCCCCGATGACATCGCGCGATCGATCGAAGTTTCTTTCAAAGCTGGATGAGATGATCAATGCCGTCTTGCGAACTTACCCGGCCGACGCTTGAAAATGCCCCGCTCCCCAAAGGGGCGCGGCTAACGTCTACTACTTGAGGAATTTGCTATGCGTTTAGCTCTATCAACTGTTTTCTTAATCGCCCTGTCCGCGCCTTTGGTGGCTGAGGAAAGAGCGCTCTTTGACGGTAAAACTTTTGATGGCTGGGAAGGAGACACGGAAAAGACTTGGCGCATCGAGGATGGCGCGATTGTCGGCGGGTCATTTGACACGGTCGTGGCGCCAATGAATTTCTCTGCACCAAAGCAACGTACGGCGACTTTGAACTCAAAGTCAAAATAAAATTAGTGGGAGACAAAGCGAAAGCGAACGCCGGCATCCAGTTTCGCACCAAGCGCATCCCGAACCATCATGAGGTGTCGGGGTATCAAGCCGATGCCGGCCAGGACTATTGGGCGCTCTCTACGACGAATCACGCCGCAACAAGGTATTGGTGAAACCGAGCAAGGAGTTGATTGAGAAGACGGTAAAGTTCGAGGAGTGGAATGAGTATACGATCCGCTGCGAAGGGAAACGGATCCGCCTTTGGCTCAATGGCGACCTCACCGTCGATTACACCGAGACGGATGATAAGATCGAGAACACCGGCATCATCGGCCTGCAAATTCACGGCGGCGCCAAAGCGAAAGCCTATTACAAAGACATTCGCATTGAGGAACTGCTAAACTCAAAGTAACATTTTTTAGCCACGAATTAAACATAGACGTAACACGGATAACTTGAGCGTTTTGTAGATGCCCTTAACAATGCGGTTTGATTAAATGTCTTGGTTTATCCGTGTTGTTCCGTGTTTCATCCGTGGCTAAATGATTTTTCTTACTTCCAGCCCCCTTGCTCTATCGCACTGCAAACCCACTTATGCCGGGGGCATCACTTCGGGAGAGTCGCCAGTCTCAACTGGCATTGCAGCGCCTTCGGTCTCTTCATCAACTTCTTCGCGTGCGACTTTCGCAAGCGAAACGATACGGTCTCCTTCGTTCACGTTCATCAAACGCACACCCTGAGCATTCCTGCCGGTGATGCGCACGCCGGCGGCGGAAGTGCGATTCACCATTCCTTGGAAAGTGATCAGCATGATGTCATCCGTATCGCGAACGGCTTTGACGGCCACGACAAAACCGTTGCGATCGCTGGTGCGGATATCGCGCAGGCCCTTGCCGCCCCGGCGTTGTTTACGATAACGCATCCCCGAGCGATCGCCTGTCTCTTCCCCGTCTACCGCTTCGACGGGCTCAACGGGTTCGGCCGTCACGGCCTCAACCACGGCTGCTTCGGTTGCTTCATCGACTGAGCTTTCGTCGCTCTCGGCAGTCGGTTCGTCGGGCGTGTTCGCGCCAAATGGAGTTCGCTTGCCATAGCCTTTTTCGCAGACGGTGAGCAAGTAGCCCTCGGGGTCTGCGACGACCATGCCGACGACGTAGTCGTCCGTCATCAGGTTGATGCCTTTGACGCCTCGGGTGTTACGGCCCATAGGTCTTGCGTTTCGTTCGGAGAAACGGATGGCCATGCCGCCGTGCGTGCTGAGAACGATCTCGTCGCCTGGCTTCGTGAGGGCCACGTCGATCAACGTGTCGCCTTCGTCGAGGCTGATGCCGATGATGCCGCCCTGTTTCGGACGACTGTAATCGATCAACGGCGTCTTCTTGATCACGCCATTTCTCGTCGCCATGAGCAGGTAAAACTCGCCTTCAAATCGCCTGACGGGGATTACGCTGCTGATTTTCTCTTCAGGCTTCAATGCGAGCACATTGGCGATCGAGCGCCCGGCGCTAGTACGCGATGCTTCGGGGATGTTGTAGACTTTTAGCCAATAAACCTGGCCGCGATTAGTGATGCAGAGCAAGTAAGCATGGGTGGAAGCGACGAAGAAATGCTCGATGAAATCATCTTCGCGAGCGCCCCCTTGCACGCCCTTGCCGCCGCGATTTTGGACGCGGTAAGTGTTCATCGGCAGCCGCTTGATGTAGCCGTTATGGCTGATGCTTACGACCTGATCCTGCTCCTCCAGCAGATCTTCATAGTTGATCTGGCCGACTTCGTGGGCGAATTCGGTCTTGCGGGCATCGCCGTATTTCGACCGCATCTCTTCGAGATCGGATCGCACGACGCCGAGCACGTTCGCGTCAGTTGATAAGAGATGTTCGTAGCCGACGATCAGCTCGCGTAAGCCCGCATATTCCTTGTAGATCTCGTCGCGCTCAAGCGCCGCTAACTGCCCTAGTTGCAAACGGACAACCGCCTCAGCTTGCTGCTCGGTCATCTGGTAAACGTCAGCAGCGCCCAGTTCGCGATTCAGCGCGGCAAAGGCCTCCTCGCCGATCGCCCGTTGCAGCACGGTTGCGGCCACCTGCATAGCCTGCAAATCCTGTTTCGCTTCCTGGCGATTCGGCGAAGCACGACAGATGCGGATCACCTCATCGAGCGACGAGATTGCAATCAGCTGGCCTTCGAGAATGTGGCCGCGACGTTTCGCTTCGCGAAGCAGGAATTCCGTTCGACGTCGAATCACTTGGACCCGATGCTTCAGAAACTCCTGCATCATCTCTTTGAGCTTGAGGACCTTCGGCCGGCCATCCACCAGCGCCAAGAGGATGATGCTCACTGTCTTCTGGAGCGAAGAGAACTGATAGATCTGGTTGAGAATCAGATGCGGGTCAACGTCGCGCTTCAGATAGACCACGATGCGCACGGGTTCGCCGAGGCGAGGCGCTCTTCATCGCGGACTTCTTCGATTCCTTTGATGCGCTCGTCTTTGACCAAGTTGCCGAGCTCGAGCGCCAGTCGCTCGCGCGTCTGTTGGAAGGGAACTTCCTTGATGATGACCTGCGCCTTTTTCCCTTCAATGATCTCGGCCCGCGCCGCAAGGTGATTTTGCCGCGTCCTTCGGAATAGCCCGTCAGAATTCCCTGTTGGCCCATGATGATGCCGCCGGTGGGAAAATCGGGGCCGCGCACGCCGCAATCGCCATCGCCGCGATCGCGCATCAATTCGATCAAGCCAATATCGGGATCGTCGATCAAGCGAATGAGCGACGTGCAAACTTCGCGCAAGTTGTGCGGCGGGATTTCCGTGGCCATGCCGACGGCTATGCCATCCGACCCGTTGACGAGCAGGTTCGGAAATTTGCTCGGCAGGACCAATGGCTCGCGGTACTTGCCATCGTAGTTGTCGATGAAATCAACGGTGTCGCGGTCGAGATCCTGCAGCATCTCGCCGGCGACGGGCGTCAAGCGCGCTTCGGTATACCGGTGAGCGGCAGCGGGCAGGCCGGCGATCGAGCCGAAATTGCCCTGCCCATGGATGAGCTTATAGCGCAGCACCCAATCCTGAGCCATGCGCACGAGCGAATCGTAGATCGACATATCGCCGTGCGGATGGTAGCGCTTCATCGTCTCGCCGACGATCGCAGCGCACTTGCTGGTAGCGGCCGTCGGCCCAAGACCGAGGTCGTGCATCGCAACGAGAATACGCCGCTGCGAGGGCTTCAAGCCATCGCGCACATCGGGCAAGGCTCGGCTTACGATGACGCTCATGGCGTAAGTCAGATAGCTGTCGCGCAGCTCGTGCTCGATATCCAGAAGCGAGGAAGACGATCCCCCGGCCGAGCCATTTAGCCCTGGTTCCTCCGGCGGTGGAGGCGGCAACGGTGGTGCATTTAATGGCGTAGTTTCGTCCGACAAAGTAGAGCCCCTTTCATCTTCGTTATCTCTTTGATATTTTATGGATTAGCCGACGTTCTCCTAGGTCCGAACGCCCTTCGCGGAACTAAGCGACGATACGGCTTGTCCAAGCTGCAACAGCTCTGTTTTCCGGTCTCTTTTTCTCTTCGGGAGGGTTTTATCGTGCGTCGAATCGCGTTTGGCTCGCTGCTGGCCATTTCAGCCTGCTTGCTTACTTTTTCGGGATTCAACAGCCAGGCGGCCGATGCCGTCGCGGATAGCCCCGGCGCCAAAGCCACTCGGGAGAAAAAGCTGAAAGCGAAGATCAGCGTCGATTGCGAAAACCTCATGCTCAAAGAAATCATCCCGGAGTTGCAGGGAGGGCTGAAGGACGCCAAACAGGGCGCCATTCGCATCAAACCCGACCCGAAGTCCGGCATTACGCTCACGACTCGAATGACGATCAAAGCGAAGAACGTTCCCTTCGAAGATGTGCTCGACAAAATGTTTGCCGACAGCGGGCGCCCGTGGGGGTACTACGTCAACGTGTCGATCAAGAAAGACGATCAGGACGATGGCGCGATCATCATCGTCGCGGACCCGACTTGCCGAGGTTATCCGCCCGGCGACGCGCAACCCCAAAGCCAAGGGCGAAGAGAAGAAAGAAGAAAAGAAGAAAGACAAGAAGTAAGCGGGCCGTAAGCGGCGGCATTGGCGAGCCAGAAGCGTAAGCGACTGGAGAAAGCGACTGAGAGCTATAGAGAAATTCTCCGGTCGCTCACACTCTCGGCTCGCCCATATAGGTGCTGAAATCTAAGTCGCTTCGCCAAGTCGCAGGAAGAGGCAGCCTGGTGAATTTTCACAAACTTTGCCCGCGCGTTCCCTGGGTTTCCCCTGTACAAGCTGATGAAGACGGCTTCGTTGGCCTAGGCGGAAACCTGGCGCCGCCCTGTTTATTGCGCCCTACAGCGAAGGCATCTTCCCCTGGTTCAATGAGGGCGACCCCATTCTTTGGTGGTCGCCCGATCCGCGCGCCATCTTCGAATTGGATGATTTTCACGTCAGTCGTCGGTTACGCCGCACCATTCAATCGGGAAAATTCCGAGTTACGCTCAACCAAGATTTCGCCGGCGTAATGCGTGGTTGCGCCGTGCGCGAAGAAGGTACGTGGATTACTCCAGCCATGCTCGATGGCTACACGCACCTACACCAGCTCGGCCATGCCCATTCAATTGAAACGTGGTTCGAAGATGAATTGGCCGGCGGCCTCTACGGTGTCGCCATCGGCGCCTTCTTCGCCGCTGAGTCGATGTTCTTTCGCCGCACGGATGCTTCGAAGGTCGCGCTTGCCGCGCTCGTGGAACATTTGAAAAAGCAACAATTCGTGCTTTTGGACACTCAGTTCGTCACCGCTCATACGCGCTCGCTCGGCGCCATCGAAATTCCGCGAGCGGAGTATTTGCTTCGGTTGCAGAACGCCATCCAACAGCAGAAAGTCGTGTTCTAGCGAAGCTTCGCCTTTCGGCTCGACGCTCGCCGGGAGCAGATGCTCAGGTGGCCTAGTTAACCGAGCCGATCTTTAGTTCTATTTCGCCTTAAACGAAAAGACTTGCAGCGCCTGATCATTTCGCGATGAGACGTGAATCGAGCAGGAACGAGTGCCGGGCTGATTTACTTTCAAGCGCAGCTTGCAACTCTGAGATTCGCCACCTGGCAAGGAGCCAAAGCGGGTGTCGAGGTTAGGCCCTGATTCGTGCTCCAAGCCATTGTCCATCGCGGCGTGCAGCCTGACTCCCGCAATCTCGTACTTTGCATTATTGACAACTTTGATCTGCACTACAGCCTCCTCGCCTACCTTCGCATCGGTCGGCCCCGTCACTTGTAGCACTAGATCGGCCGGCGATTCCTCTTCGAAAAGGCCGCCATTTGGCCTGAGATCATTCTCGCCATCGCGAACTTCCAAAGCGACAATCGAATCCGCTTTTTCCTTGCCGTCGCCAATTGCAATGATCGGGAATGAGGCAGCGCCCGCCGATTTCGCTTTAGCTCGAAAAACCAGCGATCGACGTTCGCCAGCTTTCAATTGCTCAAATTGTGCTTGGATATCTTTTCCCTCAGAATGCTCAAGCTGAGCGGGCAATACGACTTTGATCAAGACGCTTTCAAAGTCATTCGAGCCGGTATTTGCTACCAAGATGCCGACGAGCACATTGTCGCCGACATTCACTCGTTTGGGGCTCGATACTCGAAGCACCAGCTTCCGACTATGTTCGATTTTGAGCTTCACCAATTCCAAAACTTTCGTGGCATACTCATTCTCGGGCTCGAGCCGTGGCACCGCCTGGGCGTTCATATGGCTTTGCTCCAACTTACCCGACAGTGCGAGAAAAACACTTTGCAGGATTACAAAATCAAAGCGCGTCAACTTCGCTGAATCGGGAGTTAACTGCTCTTCGACTGCCGCCAGATGCTCACCGGCCTCGGCCAGGCACGCCGGTTCCTTACGTCGTAGCAATAAGAAAGCCATTGCCAGATGGCAATCAACGTCGGCCGCGTTGCACTTCAGGCCGATGCGGACTTGTTTTTCGGCGGCATCGAACTGATTCAAAGATCGGTACGCTCGGGCTGCCAGCAGCCGGGTGCGGCAGTCGTCTTTGTATTTCACGTGCTCTAAACAAGTTTGCAGGCACTCGTCACGTGTCTCAGGTTGGTCTAACACCTTGTCGAGGGCTTCCCAAGCCAGCGCTCGCTCCGGATTCAGCTTTACTGCTTGGCGCATGGCGACAAGCGTTTCTTTCTTGTCGTGGATGCCAAACATATAGATGATGCCCTGAATTTCCGCTGCCGCTGCGGCGGCATTGCGATCTTTTCCCTCCACGATCTTCTTCAGCAACTGCAATTTTTGATCGAGCGCTCGCCGGCGCTCTATAGGCAGCGCGTCGGCGAGGCTCTTTTCTTGACCGTTCCGCGCGGCGAGGCTGTCACCCATTTCAACGAATATCGACGCGGCAATCGCTTTCACATTCGTCGGCTGTAGCCGAACGACTTCGCGCATCTCCGCCTGGCATGCGGGGTTGAACGCGGATGCGATCACATTCACCTCACGACCTTGAGACGCTTCCGACCCGGCCTGATAAAAGCCCTTCAGGAGATAAAAGATTCCGCGGTGCAAGCGCGCTTCAGGCTCGGCCGGCGCCAGCCGAACGGCTTCGGCGAATTCCACCTCGGCACGTCTGAAACCATCGGCAACTAGGACGAGCGTATCGGCCGGCACTTTATTTTGGGCGATGAGATTACCGAATTCAGCAGCGTCGCTCTTTCCGGCGATAACCAATCCCATCGTTCGGGTCGTGATAAACCTGCCTGCTGCCACATGTACTTGCCAGCAATGGGGCCTTATGTTTTTCGCGCGTCGCAGCAGGAGTTCAGCTTCGTCTCCTTTTGCATTGGGCAAGGCCAAGGCCAACTCGGTAAGGAGAATCGCATTCTTTGGCTCTTCGTTGATTTGTTGCCGATAGAGATCAACCCCGCGTTCACTTGCTTTGTCCGCGCGGGCCGTGTCACTGATTTTGCCATAGAGATCGGCCAGCTTTATGTGCAAAGGTGCATCGGTTGCATTGCCTCGAAGGCGCTTATTCAGAGCCGCTACCTCAGCTTTCAATTCGGATGGGTCCTGAGGTAGAACGATTCCTTCTTGAGTGCAGAAGCGAATCCCTGTTGTAGTTGAGATCAGGGGAAAACGCACGGCATCGCGCAGCTTTGCGTCGTCCGCCTCGTTCACGGCAAAGTTCATGAACGAGGGCAATAAAAGCAAGGCGGCGAGTATCACTTCCATGGTTCAACCTCTTCGGCGGTTATAACGTTGCGTAGAGAGTAGTCTTTCGTGATTGAGGCGTAAAGTTCAATCATTCTTCGAAGCGTTCGGCAGGAGCGTTGCACCGCTCTGACTGCGAACGGTTCGAAGTGCAACAGTCGAGTGTGAAACCGTTCACACCCGAACGCCCTTTTGACTGCGAACCGTTCGAAGTGGCAACGTCGCCAGTGTGTACCGTACACACTTGAACGCCCTTTAGACTGCGAACCGTTTGAATTGGAATCGATTCCACTGTAAACCGTTTACAGCCAAGTCCATTCTGACTGCGATCTGATCGAAGCGGCAACGTTGCCAGTGTGAACCGTTCACACCCGAGCTGCCTTTTTGAATAAGAACGGTTTGAAGTCGCAACGTTTGAGTGTGAACCGTTCACACTCGATCTGCATTCTGACTGCGAACGGTTCGAAGTGGGAACGTTCGAGTGTGAACCGTTCACACCCGAACGCCCTTTTGACTGCGAACCGTTCGAAGTGGCAAGGTTCGAGTGTGAACCGTTCACACTCGAACGCCCTTTTGAGTGCGAACGGTTCGAAGTGGCTACATTCGAGTGTGAACCGTTCACACCGAGCACTTTTTTGATCGCGAATCGTTCGAAGTGGCAACGTTTGAGTGTGAACCGTTCACACTCGAGCCTGCATCTGACTGCGAACGGTTCGAAGTGGGAACGTTTGAGTGTGAACCGTTCACACTCGAACGCCCTTTTGGCTACGAACGGTTCAAAGTGGATTCGAAGCTTTTGGCAATCGGCACCTGTAGCACAAGCGTCTCGCTTGTGCGGAGTTTGCACAAGCGAGACGCTTGTGCTACGAAGAACTCCGTCGCTGGCGCGTCCAACTAACAAGACGTCGTTCGTTTTCCCACGATTTTGTCGGGAAGTCCCTTCTGGAAATATTTCCGGAATATTAACCGATAGCTTTCCTCTGGGGAACGTGAGAGTCGTGCGAGCACAAGCGAGACGCTTGTGCTACAAACTCCGTTCCTGGCGCGTCCGGCTAACAAAGCCACGTACTAGCTTAGGCGCGCTTATTTTTGACTTGGGCTTTTCGGCCTTCAGCGTTGCGCTTTCAGAGGCGTCAGCAGCTCGCCGAGCAGATTGCTCTGCGGATAACTGTGTCCGAGATGCTGGCGATAACCCTCGGCATAGTTGACGCCGCATATCTTGCCCTGCGCCGCTGCCCACTCGCGCATGGAATCGACGAAGTTGTCCACGCCGTGATGCTTGATGAGCCAATTGCGCTGGCTGACGTGGCACGCAAGCGCCTCGCTCTTGAGATCGATCTGTTTGGAAATGTCGATGCAGAAACCGGCCGGAATGGGTTTGCCGTAGATATCTTTGCCTTCAATCGGGTCGCAGTAATAGAGGTGCGGGATATGCTCGAGCGGGGGATTTTTCCAACGGCCATGTAGATAGTTGGGGATCGGCGCCGCAAACGTGGCCGCTCGCACGATCCGGCTCGTCATCTCGTGGTCGGGGTGATAATCATCAGGGCTGTGAGTGAGAATCAGACGAGGCCGGACTTTGCACAGAAGATGGACCACTTTCTCGATCGCGGCATCAGTAGGATAAACGCGCATGTCGCGTTCTTCGATGCAGTGATACGTTCCGCCAATTTTATGCGCGGCGTCCGCCCCTTCCAACCGGCGAATGCGGGCGATCTCATCCGGGGGATACTCGGCCGAGCCGCAGTCGCCGGGGGTCATCGTTGCCAGATGGACGTCCCAGCCGTGCTCCTGCTTCAGGCGAATCAGTGTGCCGCCACAGATGAATTCGACGTCGTCCGGATGAGCAAGCACCGCTATTGCAATATTGTTCAACATGCACGACTTTCTGCGTGTTAGAGTTTAAAAGTTGCGCACGCTACGCAATTTATAGACAGCACGACATACTAACCCGAAGCGTGAGCGAGGCACAGCCCCAAAGCGTTAGCGATATTAGTTCCCACGCACGCTAACGCTTCGGGGTCTGCCTCGCTAACGCTTCATTGTATATCTGCCAACTTGCTCGCGGCGCACGAAGATTTTATGTTATTGCTGCTAAACGACTTGCGTCGCTCGCATGGGCGGTCAGCAAGGCAGTCACCGTTCGCCGAGCGGCTGCGCTGAGTTGATTGCGCCAGGTGTTCGCGCGAGTGAAAGATGAAATCGTTGGCCCATTCGGTTTGCTCGCCGGTCCAATAGTAAGGCACGTGGGCGGCCTGCATGTAATCCCACAAGGGTTAAATCGGCTGCACCAGTTCACTGAGGATCTGCACGTAGTCGGCGTGAACTTGAGTGTCGAGGAGTTCTTGGGCCAAAGGGACATCGGCTACAGACAACAGCAGTTTCCCTTGGTGTTCAAACGCAACCTTTCGTTGGCGAAGTTGCTGATAGAGCCACTGGCGACCGTTCATGCCGATACGGACCGTGAACGGGAAATAGCTCTGCACGCGCAGCGTAGCACAATCCCAGTTCGGGATGCTGGAAGTAGTGGTGTAGTGCAAGCACTTGCCGATTTCTTTGACGGGGTAGACGTTCTTTTCCTGGGTCTTACGCAGTCGGTAAGTCATGCAGGATTCCACACAAGTGAGCAAGGCGATGCGACCCAACGGCGCCGAGCAGGGATGCGTAACAGCCAATTGCAACGCCGTGGCTTCCTGTCGATGCTTGGGCTGTTCAGATGACGCAGCGGCACGCCTTGAAGTTCAGCGGTTCTCTCGGTTTCACGGCAGAGCGAGTCGGTAAGCTGTTTACAATGCCTGGAAAATCGACATAGCGGACTTGTTGCGAAAAGAGATAGGAGTCGACGCCGCGATTGTTATTAAGGAGACAGGAATCGCCCCGAAACCGTAGACGATCAAATCCGGAAACAACAAATTTGATCAACGAGCCGAAACGTTGTAGAAAAGTGTTCATGGCGTGTTCTCGCGTAGATGGTGTTCTCAGCAAAGACCATCTTCCGAAACACGCCAGTTTTCGTCTCCATTTTTGGGTTGCGGGCCAAGTCCGCTCTAGGGGTTAGTGTGCCGATTGCGCTTAGGCGCCGCTAGGATTAATCGTGTTGTTAGACATCGCGCGGCTACTTGTTGCGGGTACTTAGCCTCTTTGCGCGAGAATCTGTTCTGTGTGATGCTTGAAACTTGGCCACCTGTCAGAGCTTAAGTTCAAGGACAACCAAATGAACACCTGGAAAATCGCTGCCGTTCAGATGGCTTGCAAGTTAGCTGATATTGCCGCCAATCGGGAGGCCATTCGGGCGTCATTGCGCGAGGCGGCCGCTCAGGGCGCCCGGCTCATCGTTTTTCCCGAATGCATTCTATCGGGCTACGGATTCAACAGCATTGAAGAAGCCTGGCCCCATGCCGAGACTTTGCCAGGTCCGACTACAACCATTTTGGCAAATGATTGCCGTGAATTGAACGTCTGGTCTGCCGTGGGTATGTTGGAGCGCGAAGCCGAGCGACTATTTAACGCATGCGCGCTGATTGGCCCGCAAGGGTTCGTCGCCAGTTATCGCAAAGTGCATTTGCCGATCCTTGGGATCGATCGTTTCACCGCCCCCGGCGATCGGCCCTTTGCAGTCCACGATCTGGGCGGCTTGAAGATCGGCATCAACATTTGCTACGACGGCAGCTTTCCCGAAGCAAGCCGGGTGCTGGCGCTGCTGGGGGCCGATCTGATTCTTCTGCCGACGAACTGGCCCACCGGTGCGAAAACGGCTGTGTTGCCGATGACGATCGCGCGTGCCGTTGAGAATCATGTCTACTATGCGGCGGTCAATCGTTGCGGGGATGAGCGAGGGTTTCACTTCATCGGCAACAGTCGCATCGTCGATTTCACGGGCAACATGCTGGCCGTGTCGGACCATGATAAACCGGAGATTCTTTATGCTGAGATCGAACCTGAGAAAGCCCGCGCGAAACAGGTTGTGATTGTACCGGGCAGCTATGAAGTGAATCGGGTCGGCCATCGGCGTCCCGAAATGTATGGGGAATTGTTGCGTACGACCGATTTCGCCAAGCGTTAATGATGGTGATGATAGAACCGCTTGTCGGCGCCAAAGGTTCGCACCAGCGCTTCGGCCGTCAATGAATCGCGTGGACTCCCCTCACATTCAATCCGCCCATTATTCAGACAGAGAACATGATGGGCGTGTTCGCTGACCATCGACAAATCGTGCGAGACAAGTAATAGTGTTAGACCGGTGTCTCGATTGAGTTTGGCGAGCAAGTCATAAAAGGGCTGCTGATCGACGAAATCGATGCCGGCGGCCGGTTCGTCTAAGAGTAATAATTCGGGATGTGGATCGAGAGCCAGACTCAGGAGCACGCGCTGCAACTCGCCGCCGGAAAGTTTGGCGACCGGGGCATCCAGCAGATGCCGTCCATTCACCCGCGCGAGTAAATCCTCGGCGCGCTTGCTGATGTTCTTCGATATGCCGAGAAAGATCGGCCTGCGTTGCAGCGACAGCCCGAACAATTCGCGTACGGTAAGAGGTATGCGCGGGTCGATCGCCAACTTCTGCGGCACATAGCCAACGTGTTCGGGTCGATGCTGGCGGTGGTCGTGCCCGCAATGGAAAACGATCTCGCCGCGTGAAGGGCATTCCCGCAGAACAGCCCGCAAGAGCGTCGTCTTGCCCGATCCGTTAAGCCCGATGAGCGCAGTGATTTTGCCGCTCTCGATCTGCGCGTTAACGCGATCGAGGATGCGCTTGCCGCCCAGTTCAACCGCGAGATTCCGGATTGTCACGAGCGAATGACTCATCGCAATGCTTTCGCCAGATGATCGAGATTGGCCCGCATCACCGTTTCATATAGGTCTGCGTTCAAGAGACCCTCGTCGCACGTTTCGAGCGGGTCAATTTCGACGAATTGCGCATCAATTCCGTGTTTCTTCAGCTCGTCCAGCATCGTTTTCGCGGAGGTGCTTCGGGGATATTGCGGCTCGACGGCGATGACGCGGATTTTCTCTTTCTTGCAAAGTTCGATCAGTTGTTTCATGTGATCCAACGATGGTTCGACGCCCGGCGCCATCTGAATGTGGCCGGCGATCTCGACGCCAAAACATTGGCCGAAATAGCGAAGTGAATCGTGGAAGGAAACGATTTTCCGCTCCTGCTTGTCTTTCAGCATCGCGAGGCCATCGCGTTCCAGCACTTCCAACTTCTTCATGTAGGCTGAGGCTCGCGATTCATAGTTGGCTCCGTGCGCTGGGTCGAGTTTCTTCATTTCCTCGGCAACAGCGGCCACCATGAATCGGGCCAGTTTTGGGCTCAACCAGACATGCATGTCGAAACCATGCTCGTGCTCTTCTCCATGCTGATGACCTGCTTCATGATGGCACTCGCCTTCGATCAACCATTTCTTATCGATCTCTTCCGCCAACTCGACCAGAGGCAGATCAGGCTTGCCGCTCGCCTGTCTAATCTTGCCCGCCAGCTTTTCATCGAGCCCCATGCCGTTGATGAACAGGACATCCGCCTGACTTGCCAACTTCAGGTGATGCGGCGTCACTTCGCCGTCATCGTGCGGTCCCTTGTTCGATAAGATCGAAATCACGTTGCCGTCGTCCCCAACTACGTTGAGGACCATGCATTGGACCGGCGCAAACGAGGTAAGCACCTTCGGCCCTGCTTTTTCAGGCCAGGCATTGTGATGGCTCTTGGGACACCCGGTCAGGCCAATGGCAATGGCTAGGCCCGACAGCAGTAGTAGCAGAGGACGGCGCGAAAACATGACAAATCTCACGTGGTGTAAACACGGCCTCGCTAAACCGAATTCCACCAAGATATACTTTGTAAAACCGTGAAGTCTATCGTAACGGTTATTTCGGGCGTTGACAACCTCTCGACCTCGCGCTAGTGCAAAGAGGGTTAGCTGCGACGCGAAGGCTTTGCGCAGCGGAGCGCTTTCTCCGGATCAGAAAGCGCTCCGCTGCGCAAAGCCTTCGCTTCGCGGCTAACGATGATAACTTGACTAAGCAGCTCGCCGCTTTTGAACTTCCGCCGTGTGTTTCGTCATCCCTAGATAGGTATGCCAAAACGACTGCGTTCTCATCCGTGGGTAAGCCGCGCGCCATTGAGAAACAACGCTTCCATAGCAGTGGCAAAGTCGCCAGGCGCTCTTTGTTCCGCGGACGAGAGCCTGATAAAACGATCGACGCGAACGCCTCATCTCAAGATGCAGACCGTGATGTCCCTGTTGTTCAACGGCAATCACATCGGCCTTTCCTAGCG
Organism: uncultured Planctomycetota bacterium; assembly: GCA_963718635.1. GTDB lineage: Bacteria > Planctomycetota > Planctomycetia > Gemmatales > Gemmataceae > JAIOQJ01. The sequence goes on from OY970367.1 coordinate 4,160,940, forward strand.
TCCACCAGTCGGCCTGCTTGTCGCTTAGGCTGCACGATGCGTGTGTCGCGGCTGATGGGCTTGCGCATAATGCTTGGCGTAACAGAGAGCAACCAAGGCGAATTCCCAGTGCCAACCAGGTACGTGCGGGCGCCATTCGGCTTTGACGAGGCACGTGCGAAACGGCTACTGGTTGCTGCGTTCGCTCCCGATGCCGGCTCTCCAAACTCCGATGGCAACTGCCAGGATGCGCTTCAAACAATTCCGGCCCTTGGCAGAATTCATCGACGGCATCGCATAATAGAGCAGCTCGGCCGTAATCGAGCATCAGCAAATGTTTGATCAGACGCATGCCAAACGTCGCCGCTACCTGCCAACGGGTAACGCGATAATGGATGGCCGTCAGAGCCAGGAAATTGCGTAGATCGTAATAGGAATACCAGCCCCCTTTTTTCAGGTAGAAGGGCTCGTGCCAGACGGCCACGCCCGGCAGTGTGACTGTGGGTACGCCCGCTTTTAGGAGTCGGCAGCCATACTCGGCATCGTCGCCGCGGAGGAACATTGGCAGCGGCAAGCCCTGTTTTTGCACTGTCTGGAGCGGTACTGCGAAGAACCACCAGGCATTGTAATCGGTAGGCGTCACTTTCAGGAAGGGCTGAAGCTCGTGCGGCAGCGCTACCGACACGCGATTCAACGGCGTGCGTACGCCGAGACGCGCGGGCCGAATCGTGCTGCCGGCTTCGTACACTTCGCAGGGCTTCAATTGATCGAGCATCTGCCCGCCGACGGCCAGTTCGCCTTTAGCTAACGATAGAAAGGCGCTCGCACGAAAGACCGACTCGGGCTCGAGCAACGCGTCGTCGTCCATCAGTAGCACGTGCGTGGCGTCTGCGGTGTCGAGCGCTTCGAGAATCACTCGTGTAAAGCCGCCGGCGCCGCCGAAATTTCCCTGCTCGACAATGCGAACTCGGCTTTTGTCAATTTGTTCAAAAGGCGCGAAGTCGTTCAACCGGCGCGTTCCTTGATCCACAACGACTATTTTCGCCAGCGCCCTATTTACCTCAGCATCGCCTAGTAACAGCTTCAGATTCTCGACGAGGTATTGTTCGCGATTGAAGGTGCAGTAGCCCGCGACCATTCGAACGGGCGCCCCAACGCTCGCTACCGCCAGCCATTCTCCACGATGCAAAATGACAGAGGTAGTAGCCGTGACTTCAAAGTGCAACGTGCCGGGGTCGCCCTCGGGTACGTCAAGAAAAATCTCCTGGTCCATGAGCTCGAACTGACGCTCGAACAGTAGTCGAATCCCCTGCTTGGCCGTTTCGCGATATAGCTTGATCGTTCCGGAGCCTGATAAACGAATTCGTAAACGCAGCGCACCTAAGCTGGTATACCTTCGCCAGTATTTTTCGAAGAAGCTGTTGAAATAGGTGTTGAGCGCCAAAATTACGCCGCTCGGGACCGTGATGCCAAAGCGCTCACGCTCTGCCCGCACCGAGTTTTCATTTAAACTGCTTAAGCGATCATAAAGGGCATGTTCGCTGGCGCCGGGCTGAAAGACAACGCGTTGGATCACTTGATCGTTGGCATCGCCATTCCTTAAATTCGCTGGAACCGGCATCAGGCGACCTCCACGGTCGGTTTCGCAAAGAAAGGCGTCACTTCCTCGCGGAAGGTTTTTAGCGCCGCGCCAATTGCCTGGTGCATATCCAAGTATTTGTAAGACCCCAGCCGGCCGCCGAAGAGAACGTTGCGCTCCTGTTTGGCAAGAGCTCTATAGGCGCTGTAGATCTCGCGATTCTGATCGGTTGCGATCGGGTAATATGGTTCGTCCGTCCGCGAGGCAAAACGGGAATATTCCCGATAGATCACCGATTTGCGGGACGAATAACGCCGCTCGGGGTGCAGGTGTTTGAATTCATGGACGCGAGTGTAGGGCACATCGTCGTCGGCATAGTTGACCACCGAAGTGCCCTGGTAATCGTCGACTGGCACTATCTGCTTTTCAAAGTCGAGCGTTCGCCAACCGAGCTCGCCCGCTTGGAAATTGAAGTAGCGATCAATGGGCCCGGTGTAGATGACTAGCTGGTGCGGCTTCACCAAGGAACGCACGTCGAAGTAATCGACGCCAAGACGCAGGTCGATAAGAGGCGAATCGACCATTTTCCTGAAGATGGCGGTATAGCCATCGACAGGCAACCCTTCGTAGCGATCCGCGAAGTAGCCCGATTCAAAGGTGAACCGGACGGGCAGGCGATTGATGATGTCAGCGGGCAATTGCGTGGGGTCGGTTTGCCACTGCTTCTTCGTATAGCCTTTGATAAAGGCCTCGTACAAGGGCCGACCAATCAAGGAGATCGCCTTTTCTTCGAGGTTGGCGGCCACTGCTATATGGCCGCCTGCGGCCTGCTCTTCGACTAAAGCCCGCGCCTCGGTCGGGCTCATGTAGCGCTTAAAGAAGGCGCAAATGGTGCCAAGATTGATCGGCATCGGGTAGACTTCGCCCTTATGGACGGTGAAAACGCGATGGCGGTAGTCAGTGAACTTGGTGAAGCGGTGAAGATATTGCCAAATCTCGTCCGAATTCGTGTGAAAAAGGTGCGAGCCATACTTGTGATATTCAATACCCGTTTCCGGATCAATTTCCGAATAGGAATTGCCGCCGAGATGCGGCCGGCGATCGAGAATGCAAACCTTGCGACCCAATTCATTGGCGGCGCAGTTCGGCAATCGTCAAACCATAAAAGCCGGCGCCCACGACTACCATGTCGAATTCATGCAGCGTCATCGATTGTCCCCGTATTTGAACCTGGACTCCGATATATCGCCGTTACACGGCTGTATAGTTGAAGAAAACAGTCGTCGAGACGCCGTGATCGAATCGACGGGTTGCCTGGCCTTTTTCACTAACCTAAGCCCTCTGGCTTGTAAAGCCCTAACGACCTCTAAGCTTGCTATCGGCCTTGCTTCAAGCCGAGTCAGACCACTGAATAGAGGCATAAGCGCTTAGCCTTGACGATTTTAGCACTTGCCGTGCCAAAACATCCTTGTAGCTGATGAGTCAGTGGCTGCCAAGAACTTGGACGGAGCCAACCAATACATGGCATTACATAACTGCTGCGTGATATCGGGTAGCAAAAGGAGAAAAGCGTGTCCAGGTGCTGCATCTGAGCTGGCCCGGTAATGCTTGTCGTTAAGCGATGGAATGTTCACGAGTGTTAAAGATGAGCAGTTACAACAGTCGCTGATGACGCTTCCTCGTACTATTAACACCGGCTCATCGGGGCCCGATTTGCAGAGGTAGTTAATCTCGAATTCAAAGGCGGAATTCTCATGACTTGGCGTATACATCCATTTCTCTGCACGCTCGTACTCTCTTCCGGCACATTTCTTCTCGGACCAGCGCTGCTTGCATCGCAACAGTCCGAAAAGAAAACGGCGCCGACGGCCGAAGAGATAGCCAAGGAGTGGCGTTACCCGGGCGTGGGCGTTGTAGATCGCAGCTTGAAACCGCTTATGTCCGAAGTCTTTTACATCGAATCGTATGGGGTGAAGGCAGACTTTGGCGACGTCTGGAATCACTTCGCGGCCAAGTGCGGTTCAACCTCGCGATATGCGAAAAACAGAACCACAGCCGTGATGAGCGAACTAAAGGGGCCGGACAAAGGTCACTTCATGATCTTCGACGGCAGCGTCGGGGAGGAGACACACTTCGGCCAGAGCACGGAGAAAGGAACCATCCACGTCGAAATTCGCAAAGCAGGCGAAGGGCGAGTCAACATCTGCTTCGTGGCGGGCATCCGCTGACCTTAGCCGGAGTCTGCGCTTTCGTGCAGGGCAACACGTCCTAAGATGGCGCTTTACGCTTGTGATTTAGGCTTTAGCTGCTAACGCTGCGAAGATCTGGCGGGCAAAGCGCGGCAGATCATCCGACTGACGGCAGCTTAGCAAATTGCCAGAACGTACCACGCCCTCTTCGCGGTAGTTGCCGCCGGCCGCACGCACGTCGTCGCGTATGCCGGGAGAGCAGGTGAGCGCTCGGCCATCGATGACGCCGGAACTGATGAGGAGTTGGGCGCCATGACCGATGATCGCAACTAGACGATCCTCTTCTACGAACGTGCGCGTCACATCGACGGCGTCTTCGCGCTGCCGCAATTTCTCCGGCGATCCACCGCCGGGAACGATCAGCAGATCGTATTCAGATGGATTAAGTTCGCGGATGGGCATATCGGGCTCGACTCGGTAGCCATGCAATCCGTTGACGGCCGAGGCGCCGGGGCTCGCCACCGTGACTGCGATACCTTCTTCCTGAACCCGATACCAGGTATAGAAGAACTGGACATCTTCGAATCCATCCGCAATCAAGATCAAGGCCTTCATCCAATCTTCCTTTTTTTGGCTTTCTTCGTCCGAAATGACATTGTATCCCTGCTAGCGGCAAAAAAGCAGCCATGTTTGGTGATTTGCGGAACACTCGCCAACGTGCGGAGGAGCGCCTTGCTACCGGACCGGGTTAATGTGATGCGCTAGCTGTGAATGATGCGAGGTGGTGGCACGCAAAGGTCATACAGTCCGAACAATCGTTAAAGTCAAACGATATCTTCAACCGATAAAAGCAGAATCTGGGCGTCCTGTATCGCGAACGTGGAGATTGCGCATGGAAGCGCCCGAGTCGTCTGCCGGCAAAATCAAAGCAAGACGCGATGTTCGGCCGATTGTGCTGCTTGGCGTCTGCTTCTATGCCTTTGCCGCATGGCTTGCGTTTACGGAGCCAAGTGAGCCGGCCTCTGCAGAATCGTCCAAGTTCGGTTTTCAGGATAATCGCGATCCACGATACTCAACCGATCCAAACGATCCCTTTCCAATGCCGGCTGAGTTGGCGGGCATCAAGTTGATGGAACAGACGGATGCCATCAAGCTGCAAAAAAGCGTCGGCTGTATCGAGTGTCACAAATCAACGGGAGACCCGCACGGTAAAGCAACCGTTCGGCTTGGCTGCACCGATTGCCACGGCGGCGATGCGCTGGCAACTGACAAGTCGAAGGCGCATATTTCACCGCGCTACCCGCAATTTTGGCCGACGGCCGCCAATCCGCAGCGGTCGTATGCGCTGCTCAATCACGAGTCGCCCGATTTTGTGCGCTTCGTAAATCCAGGCGATTTACGCGTGGCCCATATTTCGTGCGGCACCGCTGGCTGTCATCCGAAAGAAGTGCAGACGAACCGCAAGCAGATCATGGCGACGGGCGCCATGCTTTGGGGCGCTGCTCTTTACAACAATGGCTCCGTTCCTTTCAAACGCTCGCGCTATGGCGAACTCTACAGCATGAACGGGGCGCCGCTGCGTTTAATCACATTTCCGCCGCCCGACGCGGAAGAAATGAAGAGGGGGGTCGTTCCCTTTCTCGATCCCTTGCCACGCTTTGAGGTGTCGCAGCCCGGCAACGTCTTACGCATCTTCGAACGCGGAGGCCGCTTTCGCCCGGAAGTCGGCATCCCGGAACGGGGAGAGGAGCCAGGGCGTCCGCGCGCCCGCCTGAGTGAACGCGGGCTGGGCACGGAGAATCGGACCGACCCGGTACTGGTGAGTCTCAATAAGACTCGCCTCTTCGATCCAACTTTGAACTTTTTGGGCACCAACGATCATCCAGGCGACTATCGCTCGAGCGGCTGCTCCGCCTGTCATGTCATCTATGCCAACGATCATTCGCCCGTTCATTCCGGGCCTTATGCGAAGCATGGCAATCAAGGCTTCACGGCATCCGAAGATCCCATGATGGCCAAGAATCAATCAGGCCATCCGATCGAACACAAATTCACCAACAGTATTCCGACCAGTCAATGTATTGTCTGTCACATTCATCCCGGCACCACCGTGATGAATTCCTTCGTCGGAACGATGTGGTGGGATCAAGAAACACATGCCCACCTGATGTATCCGGAAAAGCAAAAGAACCCAAAGTCTGAAGAATATGTGCGGGCGGCCATGCTCAATCCTGAAGAGGGCTCGCTGCGCGGCAAGTGGAGCGACCCGGATTTCCTTCGAGACATCACCAAGTTGAACCCTGAGATGGATAAGACCCAATTCGCCGACTTTCACGGCCACGGCTGGGTTTTCCGCAACGTTTATAAGCGAGATCGCCAGGGAAATATGCTCGACCATTTCGGCGAGAAAATCAAAGAGGTCACGCCGAGCAAGTTGATGGACGCCACCCAGTTTCCCTGCATGGTCAAAGACTTTCACCTGAACAATGACCCTCTTCAAAGTCCGTCGAGTCTGGCAAAGAAAGAGTGTCAACTTCAAAGCGATCGGGGCGGCAAACCTGTTCATCTGATGGATATCCATCTCGAAAAGGGGATGCACTGCGTCGACTGCCACTTCTCCCAAGATATGCACGGCAACAACCGGCTACATATGGAAGTACGTGCCGCGTGTGAAATCCAGTGCGTCGATTGCCACGGCTCCGCAACGGAGTATGCCAAGCTCCGCACATCCGGGCCGGCTTCATATACCTCGGCGCCGGACAACAAAGGGCGCGACTTGCTCGCGATGAAGACGCCCTTTAACACGCCTCGCTTTGAAGTGCACGAACTCCCCGGCGGCGCCAAGCGCGTTTTTCAATACTCAACCGTTGAGCCGAACTTGAAATGGGAGGTGGTGCAGACCGCTGACACCATCAATGAAACGCACCCACGCTACAACAAGAAGTCTGCCCTGGCGAAGACGGTGCGCGTCGAAAAAGGGGAGATGATATGGGGCAACATCACTCATGAAGAAGAAAAGAAGTGTGCTCACCAAAACAGTGCGATGAGTTGCATCGCCTGCCACAGTGCTTGGAATCCAAGCTGCTTCGGCTGCCACTTGCCGCAGAAGGCCAATTTGAAGATGCCGCAATTGCATACGGATGGTGAAGTGTCCCGAAATTACACCTCCTACAATTTCCAGACTCTTCGCGACGACATCTACATGCTCGCTAAAGACGGCGACGCCACGAATAATCGCATCGGACCCGCCCGCTCGTCCTGTGCGGTGCACGTCGGCTCTTACAACAACAATCGCGAATCGATCTACGTGCAGCAGCAGACGATCTCTGCCGAGGGTTTTGGCGGCACGGCTTTCAGTACCAATGTGCCTCATACCGTTCGCGGCAAGGGCGTACGCGAGACAAAGCAATGCACCGACTGCCATTTATCGAAAAACAACGACAACAATGCATGGATGGCCCAGCTGCTGATGCAGGGAACTAATTCGATGAATCTGATTGGCCGCTATTGCTGGGTGGCGGCGGGAGAACATGGCCTTTATTCCGTCAGTGTGACCGAACGCGATGAACCGCAGGCAGTGATCGGCAGCTTGCTGCACCAATTTGCTTTCCCGGATTTTTTCAAGAGACATCTCGAGCACGGCAGCATCTTGCAGTACGCGCACGAACACCCCGGTCGTGACATTTCCACCGGCCTGTTACATCCTGGGCGTAAGACAGAAGTCCTTTCGCTACAGGCACGCGGCGAATATCTCTATGCAGCCTGCGGCGAGGGGGGCGTTCGCGTCTTCGACATCGCCTTTATCGACAACAAAGCCTTTTCCGAGCGCATCACGACAGCGCCTGTTTCGCCGTTCGGCCAGAAATTCTACGTTGAAACGAAATGCGCGACCGCCGTAGCCGCGCCATCCACCGTGGCGGTCGATCCCACGCGCACCCATTTGCCTGAAAATAGAGAAGGCGCGATTCATCCTTATTTTGGCTATCTCTATGTGAGCGATCGACAAGAAGGCCTAATCCTAGTAGGCGCAGCCACCACTATCGACGGCAATCCATCCAATAATTTCCTCAAGCGTGAAATGACGTTCAATCCGAATGGGATATTGAACGGCGCGGAAAATGTCACCATCGTGGGTCCCTATGCCTATGTGTGTTGCGATGCCGGCGTGGTCGTCGTTTCGCTGGAAGATCCGAAGCATCCGGTTGTCACCTCAGTCCTTGGCCATTCGGCGATTAAGCATCCAAAGGCAGTGCAGGTGCAATTTCGCTATGCCTATGTTTGCGACGAAGAAGGGATCAAAGTCCTCGATGTAACCGACTTATCGAAACCCGTAGCGAAGTCCGTCATACGTCTCGAACATGCACACAATATTTATCTGGCGCGGACCTACGCCTATGTTGCGGCTGGTCCACGCGGCTTAGTGATCTTAGACATTACCAAACCCGAAGAGCCTAGGCTCGACCGTATCTTCAATGCCGACGGTTGCATCGACGATCTCCACGATGTGAAATTGGGCATCACCTACAACAGCCAGTTCGCCTATCTGGCGGATGGCAAGAACGGCATGCGGATCGTGCAACTGACTTCACCCGAGACGCCAGGCAACGATGGCTTCAGCCCCAGGCCGACGCCGAAGCTGATCGCTACCTTTCCTATTCCCCATCATGGCCACGCGCTAGCGATTTCGAAGGGCTTGGACCGTGACCGGGCAGTTGATGAGATGGGCAACCAGATTGGCGTGTTCGGACGCGTCGGCGCGCGTCCCTTCAACTTCGAAGAACAGCGGAAAATGTACCTAAGAAATGGCAAGCCCTGGTTTGTCTCTGATAACCCGGACGACCCTGCTTACCGCCGGCGGTAAAGCTGCTTTCAACAACCGGAGCATCCGGACGACCGGCGCATCCTGCAGAGTCGGACGCGCAACTTAGCCGTTTCCTTGGCTCTTTCCGCATTGCCAGTCTTTCCCGCGTCGATAGCAGACTTAGCGAAATGGATGCAACTTATTCATTCGCGGCAATCGGTTGCAATGGCGGTGCATTTGGCGAGGGCAAGATCATGCGGAACAGATTATGGAAATGGCTCGTCCTGACGGTTTGCACCGGCTCGAGCCTGGCTTGCAGTCATGACAGCTGCCATCGTAATCCGCATGTCGCCCTCGGGCCGCCGGATAAATGCTGCGGCATTACCGGAATGTGCATCACGACGTCGGCCCAGCCAAGTGCTGGCGTTGCCAAACCAACACCAACGCCGACCCCAGTACCGACCGCAACGCCTGTTCCAAGCGATAAGCCGATCGTCTTGCCGCCGGTAAAACCCGTCACCCCGCCCACGCCTGTCAAGCCCGGCAAGCTCAGCGCGGAAGTAAGCAAAATCCAATCGGTTGAACCTGATCTCGCTGACGAAGTGAGCACAGCTGCCGGCGCCATGACGCCGGAAGAGCCTGGCTTCGAAATGCCGCTCCCCAAAGTTCGCCGTCTCTTCAAGCCCGAAATCAATGCAGCGCCGAACGACCCCGTGACGCTTGATCTGCCAACTGAGAAAAGCAACGCCGGCAACGAAGCTCATGCCAGCGACTACACTTGGGTGGTAGGCCGGCTCGAATACCTGCACATGAAAAATCAATGGCGTGTGCGTTACTCATCCTGTGAAGTCGATGACCCCTTCGGCGGCACGGTTCGCCTTTGCGGCATCGACCATCTTTCCAGCCGTTTGAAAGAAGGCACGACGGTTCGACTCGAAGGTCAGTTGATCAATGCCGATGGCGTCCGGATAAGCCCGGAATACTTCGTCCGAAGTCTTAAAATCACCGATCGCTAATAAAGGTGTCAGGACCCTTTGATTCCGCAATGCGGAATCAAAGGGTCCTGACACCTTTATTAGCGCGTGCTCTGCCTCGCGCGAGTCTCCGGAAGCCCTACGACTCGCGGCTAAACGGGGCGTTATCAAATCGCGATGCGAAAAGTGCCGCCCATTTCGATTGGCAGAAAATGAGGTTGGGCGTATCTAAAGGCAGCATCACGGGACTCCAGTGGTGATCGATCCGAACCATGCCATGGTCTTTCATATGGCTATAGCTGCCAGTCCCCGAGACGACGTGATACGCAAACCAGGTCGGAATCTCCGCGAACGCCGACTGCAGCTTTCCCTTCAATTCGATCGTTACCGAGCCGTGGCTGTTCGTGAACGTCAGCGTGCCGCTGGCATGGCCGTTGGCGATCATACCAACTCCCTGCAAAAAGCCGGTCACCGTGGCTTCGCCCAGCTTGCCGAAGTGTCCATGGCCGTGAAGATGGAAATAAGCGCCCGCATCGACCATCAGCGGTGAAGCCGTGAACGTCCCATGGCCTCGCCCTTCAAGCGGATTGTCGTGATGGAGAACGAAGATCGGCACAACCGGGCCAACAACGATTGGGATAGCCACCGGGCCACCGCTGACGGGGCCAACGACCGTGATCGGCGGCTCTGCGGGACGTACGATCGCAATCGGAATCGGATCAATCGCAGGCGGCCCTAACAACGCGGTTGCGCTGGGGACGCTCCGGTCTTCCAACGTCTCTACACTCAATCGCGCGGAACGGCTCATCGGCGGCTCTCCGGTGACAAATGATCGGTAAGAGGCCGCCATTTACTTTAATGTCGTAAATCAGGCAAGATGAGTTTGTGCTGAATCGGCTGCGCGCCAGTCGATTCTGCTATCTCGGCGAGCCGCGAGCGTCAGCAACCGGAAGAAACCATTGCGGAAAGCTCCAAGCTAGCCCTGCGCATTTCCCGTCGCGCGTTTTCCCACGATTTTCTCGCAAAGTGCCTTGTGGAAATATTTCCAGAATATTAACCGATAGACTTTTCTCCCGGTGGTGGGGCAGGCGACCGGCCTGCCCTAAGTCTTGTAGGGTGGGTGAAGGCTTTGCGAAACCCACCCGTACCACTCGCCCACTAATCTGACTGCGAACCGTTCGAAGTGAAAACGTTTTCACTCGAGTGTGAACCGTTCACACTCGAAACCCCTTCTGACTGCGAACCGTTCGAAGTGGTAACGTTACCACTCGAGTGTGACCCGTTCACATTTTCATGCCGGATCTCAAGTCTCACTAGCATTGTTGCTAGTGAGGCTCGGATCGAAGTCAAATCGACTCCACTGTAAATCTTTTACAGTCAAACTCCGTACTGACTGCGAACCGTTCGAAGTGAAAACGTTTTCACTCGAGTGTGAACTGTTCACACTTTCATGCCGCATCTTGATTCGTCCGTGCAACGTTGCGTTAGCCGCGACGCGAAGGCTTTGCGCAGCGGAGCGCTCTCGGCAAGAAAGCGCTTCGCTGCGCAAAGCCTGCGCGTCGCGGCTAACCGGTTTTGTATTCTCATCGCGCGTTTTCCCACGAAATAATTGGAAACGCCCTTCGGGAAATATTTCCCGAAGGGTCCGTGAAAACCCTTCAAAGTCGCCTTTCGCAGAGCGAAAGGCGACCATCTGAATCGCCACAGGAGTTGTCGTCACGTCGCCCGTGAGACAGAGCCTCGAGGAGCCGAAGCCATGATTCATTTTGGACAGGATGAACAGGATTTACAGGACGACTGCGAAACCCGCACGCTTTCCTGTTCCTCCTGTTAATCCTGTCCCGTTTTGGTTGTCGATTCAAAGCCATGACTGATGTTGGACGATGAGCATCAAACGGCAGAGCCGCGTAACCACATATTTTTTTGCCAGTATCTTTTTGTCGTTTCTTCATTTCTTTGTTTTCATTCCGCATTCCGCATTTCTTCCACATACCAGCTTAGGCGCGCTCAAATTCACTCCCCTCGTTTGACGCTCTGCGTCGAACGTCTTGATCGACGCTCTGCGTCGATTACACACGTACTAACTTAGGCGCGCTCAAAATTGGAAATGTATTTTTGAGGGTGTTGAACGCCATCCCTTGAAAGCGGGACTCGTGCCGGTTGGCGAGGAATGGCTTTGGCCAAGCGTTCGACCGATGGTGAACTGCTCGAAGTTGCCAGGACATAGCCTGCAAGTTTGGCGCGTCAAAAAGAAGCCATACGAGTGGGGTCGCCGGGTGGGGGTAGCGACAGCCTGCCAGGCATAGTAAAATAAAGTGGCCCGGCCATTCAGGAAAGGAGTCGGCGATGTTGCGACTATGGACTCTCCCCGCCATTCTGGCCTTGCTCGCCGCATCGCAACCGGCGAGTGCCGACGAGGTGGGCTTCCTGAAGAGTGAACGCAAGAACGCAGACGGCGCCGTTGTGCAGGAAATCTGCGCCTACGAGCCGCGCGAAGGCGACCTGGTTTTCTACGACGATCACGATGAGGTCTGGTCGGCGCTGTTTGCTTACGCCGGCACGGGATCGCCGTTGCACATGGGCATCGTCTTTAAAAAGCCCGATGGCAAGATGGCGCTGCTTGAGGCCGGGCCGGACGATTCGGTCTGGGTGAAGATAATCGACGTCGACAAACGGCTTCCGCAATTCCAGGAAGATTTTAAGGGGCTGATTCAGGTACGCCGTTGTAAGAAGATGCTCGCCGAAAAGGAATCGAAGGAGTTGACGAAGTTTGCCGTCGCGCAGGAAGGCAAGCCCTACGCCGTCGGCCGGCTCTTGTTGCAAGGCACTGCATTTCGTGAACGTGACATGAAAGACGACATAACAAAGGGGAAAACGATCCTCGATCGCGATAGCTGGATCTGCTCGGAGCTAGCCGTTGCCGCCGGCACCGTCGCGAAACTCTTCGATCCCAAGGTGGTCCACTCCACCGTCGCCTACCCGCGCGACCTCGTCGATAATGCTCGCTACGACCTCAGCGGAAACTGGCGCGACGCCGCCGTCTGGCGCCCGACACGTCCGAAGTGAGTCTCGTTTCAGGCTGTCATGCCGAGAACGTCCGGCCGTCGCCCTTGCCCGTTGTTAGGTACGCCTCATATCGTTGTCGAAACTGGCGCAGAAAAGCGGACAGCGTAGATTTCAGCTGTTTTCGGCGACAATCGACGCTGTCCCCTTTTCTTGGCCCGATTCGGTGGCAATGATTGGGGTTGCTCCATGTTACTGTCGCCATTCGCCTCACTCGGCGACCCAGAATCCTAATATGGTTCAGCGTGAGAAGGAAATTTCGCCAGACTGTTCTTCGGAGGGAGTAATCCATGCAAGCTTTCGCCATCTCCGGACTTGTGCTAACCGTCTTTTCAGTTAGTCATTCCGCTTTCACTGCGCACCGATTCGAAGTCAATTCCTGAGCCGACTGCGGAACAACTTCAGGCAGCGAAAGAGGCGTTTGGAAAGATTGGAGGCTTACATTCCGACATAGGAGGCGCTCACATCTTTCGAGTGCCTCAGAGAACGATGGATGAAGACCTCAAAAAAATTCCCGACCTTTCGTTCTTGTTTGGCCTAAATCTTAACGGTGCCCAAGTTACGGATGCAGGGCTGAAGGAACTCGCCAACCTCAAGAACTTGGCTGGACTTTGCCTCACGTCAACCCAAGTCACGGATGCGGGGCTAAAGGAACTCACCAGCCTCAAGAGCTTAGAAAGCCTCGGGCTCGCATCAACCGGGGTCACAAATGCGGGAATGAAAGAACTCGCCAATCTCCACAATCTGACGTATCTAGATCTTGCTGAGACCCAGGTAACGGATGCGGGAATGAAGGAAATTGCTAGTCTAAAGAACCTGACGGGTCTTTGCCTCTATGTAACAAAAGTTTCGGATGCGGGTTTGAAGGAAGTCGCCAACCTGAAGAACTTGACCAGCCTTAACCTCGGCTTTACGAACGTAACGGATGCAGGGTTGAGGAAAATCGCCAAGCTTGAAAAATTGACGGGCCTTCAACTCTTGGGCACCAAAATAACGGATGCAGGACTAAAGGAAATCGCCAACTTCAAGAACTTGACTGAACTTGAGATCATCAGCACTCAGGTTACGGATGAAGGAGTAAAGGAAATCGCCAAGCTCAAGAACCTGGCAGGCTTAAACCTCAGCAAGACCAAGGTGACTGATGCGGGGTTGCAGGAACTCGTGAACCTCAAGAACCTGACGGGTCTTGGCCTTAGCGGAACTAAGATCACGGATGCGGGAATGAAGGATATCGCTAAGTTCAAGAACCTGACCTTCCTTGACGTCCAAAATACGAAAGTGACGGATGCTGGAATTGCCGAACTTAGAAAAGCATTGCCTAAGGTCCAAGTTCAATTTGTCAAGTCGTCTCCAGATCAAATGAAGGGGACACCGTAAGGGAATGGGCACGTTTATAATGGAGTCAACATGGCGCTTTGCATTCTTGAGACGCTCAGAAGGCCGTAATGTCAATTGCAATCCTTGTCGTTCCGCCATTGTCACGCAAACGCAATACGATTCTAAAGGACGAAACCTGCTGCAGACGGTGAACCCCGATGGCGGTACGGAGACCTTTACCCGCGACGCCAATGGCCTGGTGACCGACGATCTCGACCCGATGCTGCGCGACACCAGCTATACGTACGACAGCAAAGGCTACCTGTTGGTGACGACGTTGCCGGACGGCACGACCACAACCAGCAACAGTTACAACAATACGCCCGGCTATTTCCACGAACTGATTAGTTCTACCGACGAGCGCGGCACTGTTACCGATTATTCGTACGATGGCGGCGGGCACCCGACCGCCGTCATTGCAGCGGTGGGCGATTACGACCAGTCGGAGACGCAATACGTCTTTGCCGCCGGGCTGGTCTATCAGGAATTAAATGGCGACAGTGCCGTCGTGAGGCAGTACAGCTACGACGGCAACCGCCGTAAGACGGGCGAGACAGATTACACGTCGGGCACCTCTTCGACGAGCCAATCGTGGACGTATGATTCCAATGGTAATGTCGCCACGTACACTGATAATCGCGGCACGGTGACTAATTATACTAATGATGCGATGGGCCGGGTGTTAGGGCAGACGACAACAGGTGTTGGCTCGGCGCCAGTGAGCGAATCGTGGACTTTTGATGTCGCCGGGATAGAGAGCAGCCATACCGATGGACGCGGCATCCAGGACAGCGAAAGCCACGACAGCCAAGGCAATATGACCAGCGAGACCGTTGCCGTAGGCACCAGCGCGGCCGCAACCACGACAATGACCAACGATGCCGCCGGGCAGCAAAAGACGGTGACCGACCCGAACGGCCACCCCGAAAACGAAGCCTACAGTGCCGACGGCGAAGAAGATGGCACCACTGATGCCGATGGCTATACAACACAGGAAATTGATAACCTCGACGGCGAAGTGACAGCCTCGAAGGATGGCAAAGGGGGCTGGAGTTATTTCAGCTTTGATCTGTTAGGCCGCGTCTTGTCTGAGACCGATTCGGCCGGCATAGTGACTGCTTACACCTATTTGGGCGGCACCGGCAAGGTAGCCACGCAGACCGTCGGCGGCAAGACAACCAATTTTTTCTATGACGATCTGAACCGCGAAATCAAGGTGACCGACCCGGCCGGCAAGAGCTCGTACACGAGCTACGACGAAAATGGCAACGTCGCTACGACAACGGATGCTCGCGGCATCGTGACTAAATACCAGTACGACGAGCAGAACCAACAAATTGGCGTGATCGAAGACTACGGCGGCATTGAACAGCGCAGTGACAGCGAGGTGTTGGACGCGAATGGCGAAGTAACCAGCAGCACCAATGCGGCGGCATGAAAAGGGGACACGGCATGAAAAGGGGACATTCATCTTTTCAAGTTGCTAATGAGGGCATGAAAAGGGGAGCATGAAAAGAGCATGAAAAGGGGACATTCATCTTTTCAAGTTGCTAATGAGCAAGGCCGCGGTTAGGATGGCGTCATGCCAAGAACAGGGCGAGCATCGGCTGGCGGGGTATGTTATCATGTGCTCAATCGCGGCAACGGTCGGCAGCAGGTGTTCTTCAAGGACGGCGATTACGTTGCGTTCGTGCAGGCCATGGCGGACGCTTGTGCGCACGTGCCAATGCGGGTGCTCGCCTATTGTCTCATGCCGAATCACTTCCATCTGGTGCTTTGGCCGACGGCCGACGGCGATTTGAGCACTTGGATGCATTGGATGAGCAATGCTCACGTGCGACGTTATCGCCAGCACTACAAAGGCAGCGGCCATGTATGGCAAGGACGCTTCAAAGCTTTTCCCGTTCAGACCGGCGAATATTTGCTGACGCTTATCCGTTACGTTGAGCGCAATCCCTTAAGAGCGGGACTAGTGCTGGCGGCCGAGAGATGGCTCTGGTCGAGCGTGCGATCGAGATTAGGCCTCGTGCTTCGGCCCGAGTGGCTGGTCGATGGCCCGCTGCACCTGCCGTCTGACTATGTGACCTGGCTAAACGAGCCGGCGACGGCGGCCGAGGCGGAACGCATTCGCAAGAGTGTCGAGCGGGGAACTCCCTATGGTGCAGAAGAGTGGCAAGAGCGAATCGCCCACCAATTGGGTCTCGAATCGACGCTTCGTCCGCGTGGTCGGCCTAAGAAGGAACGATAAAGATGAATGTCCCCTTTTCTTTCCTTGAGAAATCTATAGTTTGGTCCAAGAATGGCCGCACGCGCGACGAACCGGCAGCGACACTGCAAAAGGTCGATGATGTGTATGGGGGTGCCGGGCCAACGTTAACGATTTATCAAGTAAACCCATAATAGTGCAATGCCGTAGTCGAGCCTATTAGGGTACAGTTAAGGAAATGCTACTTGCGTGAGTAACCTCAGCATGACTGATCGGGAGGTGTCTATGCTCTTGTTTAGGTTGTTGTTGGTTTCATTTGTGATTATTGACGGAGGTGTCGAAACCGTGCAAGCTGAGAATACAATTCTTGTGTCAATAAGCGATAAAATCGTGCATGGAACGTCCTCTCAAGATCTGCTGTATGTTGACATTGTTGGTAAGATAGAACTAAAAAACGGTACGGACCGACCCATCGAACTTGCATTTTACGGCTGTCCAAGGGCTGCACTAAGACTGACGATATTTGACAAATCAGCCAAAAAGGCATTATCGCTTGATTGTTCGGCCTACTATTGTGATCTGCCATTGCAAAAATTAACTCTGAATAAGGGTGAACAGATTATTGAGTCCATCAAGATGCCCTGGCCTATCGCCGCGACCCTAAAGCCGCTCACGCCGGGAAGCGAATACACAATCGTCGCCGAATTTCAGCAAGGGGATAAGGTTTTCAAGTCGGAGCCCGCGAAATTCGAATTCGACGCATCGGCGAAGAAATAGGCCAGAAAAGAAAAGGAAAAGAAAAGATGTACCGATGAAAGTCAAGTGGAATTATTGCCTTCGGGGGTGATGACGGCAAGGCGGGAAGGTTTGTTGTTTGCGTTCTTGGCGGTACGACGGAGGCGCGGGGAGGGCGAGATCCTCGTTGCGCTGCGCGGCGGTGGGCAAGAGGCCGGGATGGCGCCGACGAAAGGAATGGCGGAGAGGCGGGTTAGGCGAGAAAGAGAGTTTTGCGTTTTGGTTTCGGTTCTCCCTTAGACTGTTAGGTTTGCACTTTTAAGAAGGTCGATCGATCGGCGAGGCGGTCAACGGGTTCCAATTACGGGCGCGGAAAAGGGGACAGCGTAGATTCCACCTGTTTTCAGCGAGAATCTACGCTGCCCCTTTTTTTTAGCGATTGGCTATGGGCGGCTGCTATTATGGTAGCCGGTTGGGGCTTGCCTGAAACAGCTAAACGGCACCTGACTCTCCAAGAGTCTCTCTTGGAACCGCGGTTGCACTTATTTATATCATGACTAATGTCAAACCGACCTGGCAGGTGCGAACAAACGCATGGAAATCGAGGTGACCGATGAACATTTGCCAAGCCCGACGCGATCGCCTGCCGTTATTTCTTTTAGGCGCCATCCTTAGCGCTTTGCTGATCGGTTGCAGCCGTCCGACGCCTCCTCCCGCGCCTCTGGCGCGCGTGATCGTGAGCCATCCGATTGAAGAAGAGATCACGGATTACACGGATTTCACAGGTTTGACAGCAGCAGTGGAATCCGTCGAAATTCGTGCGCGGGTCTTCGGGTTTCTCGACAAAGTGAATTTTCAGGAAGGCGCGATGGTGAAAAAAGGGGATGTGCTCTACGAAATCGATCCGCGCACCTATCAGGCGATCGTTAATCAAGCCAAGGCCAAAGTAGAGACGGACGAGGCCCAGGCTCGCTATAGCCTGGCTGATTATACACGTACGCAGAACTTGATCAAATCTGGAGCCGTTAGCAAAGACGATCTCGATAAGGCGATGGCCGCGAAAGATGTAGCCGCCTCAACGGTGATCGCCGACAAAGCGGACTTGGCTTCCAAACAACTCGATCTCGATTTCACCAAGGTTATTGCGCCGGTTGATGGCCGCATCAGCCGGACCAACGTAACCGTTGGCAACCTCGTGCAATCGGGCCAGAGCGGAGGAACGCTGCTGACGTCGATCGTATCGGTCGATCCGATGTATTGTTATTTCGACGTGGATGAACACACCCTGCTTCGCGTGCAAAAATTGATACGTGAGGGAAAGGCGAAATCGGCGCGGGACACAAAACGTCCGGTGTTGCTCGGATTGGCGAACGAGAAAGGTTTTCCGCATCAGGGGACAATTGATTTTGTCGATAATCAAGTCGCTTCCAAAACCGGGACGTTACGGCTTCGCGGCGTTTTTCCCAATCCGGACGGCATCCTTACCGCCGGCCTTTTTGCACGGGTTCGAGTGCCGATCGGCGAGCCGCACAAGGCAATCCTCGTTTCGGAACGAGCGGTTGAAACCGATCAGGGTCAGAAGATTCTCTTTCTGATCGATGACAAGAATGTTGTGTTCACTCGTCCCGTCTCCCTCGGCGCGATCCAAGGTGGAAGACAAGTCATTTTGGATGGCGGAGTCAAACTGAGCGAACGGGTCATTGTGGAAGGGCTACAGCAAGTGAAGCCCGAGGCGGTCGTCGAACCGAAGCTTGTTCCGATGCCGGCAGCCGGCGTGGCGCAGCGCTTGGCCGTTATCGAAGCGAAAACCCCCTGATACGCATTCAAGCTCTCTATTGATGAAACACGTAAACGTGATGCGCGCTGACTGTTAACCGCTCCATATCGCACTTGAAAGCAGGATTTCGGCATGCTTGCGCGTTTCTTCATCGATCGCCCGATTCTCGCCTGGGTTATTTCGATCGTCATCGTCCTCATCGGGGCGATCGCGTACAAGTTTCTGCCCATCGCACAGTATCCGCAGATTACACCGCCGGTAGTGCGGGTGTCCGCGATTTACCCCGGCGCGAGTGCGGCGGTCGTGGCCGACACGGTCGCCGCTCCCATCGAACAACAAGTGAACGGCGTGGAAGGGATGATGTACATGTCATCCCAGAGCAGCAATGATGGCTCTTATTCGCTCGATGTGACCTTTGAATTGGGAACTGACCTGAACATGGCCCAGGTGTTGGTGCAGAACCGCGTTGCGATCGCCCAGCCTCAGCTACCGGATGTGCTGAAGGCGACCGGCGTGACTGTCAAAAAGCGTTCGCCGGACATTTTGCTGGTGGTCAACCTTTATTCGGAGGATGACCCTGCGACGGGCAAGCCCTATTTCGATCGGCTCTATCTGAGCAACTTCGCCACCATCCAGCTTCTCGATCCGTTGGCACGCCTTGAAGGGGTGGGCGATATTTTCACCTTCGGCGGCCAGGATTACAGCATGCGGGTTTGGCTCAACCCGGACAAGCTGGCTGCCCGCAATCTATCTGCCGGGGATGTGGCAACCGCGTTGCGGGAGCAAAACGTCCAAGTGGCGGCCGGGCAGATCGGCCAAGCGCCGGTGCCGAGAGGCCAGGAGTTTCAATACAACCTGAGCGCGCTCGGCCGGCTGGTGGACCCGGAACAGTTTGGCAACATCGTCCTCAACACCGGCAGCAGCGGCGAAGTGCTTTACCTGCGCGATGTCGGTCGAATCGAACTGGGCGCTCGGAGCCAGGATCAGACACTCGCCCTCGATGGTCGACCTTCCGTCGGCCTCGCGATTTTTCAACTCCCCGGCTCCAACGCGCTCGACACTGCCGATGGCGTCAAAGCAAAAATGCGCGAATTTCAACAAGCGAACCGCCTGCCTAAGGGACTTAAGTACGAGATCGCTTACGACACGACGCCCTACATTCGCGAATCGGTCGACGAGGTGATTCGGACTCTTATCATCGCGGTGATCCTCGTTGCCATTGTCGTTCTGCTCTTCTTGCAGGATTGGAAATCACTGCTGCTGCCGTTGATCGACATCAGCGTATCGCTCATCGGCACGTTTGCGATACTCAAATTGATGGGGTTCAGCCTGAACAATCTCACCTTGTTCGGGCTGGTGCTGGCCATTGGCATTGTGGTGGACGACTCCATTGTGGTGCTGGAAAACATCGAACGCTGGCTCGATAAAGGCCTTCCCGTGCGCGAAGCAACGATCAAAGCCATGAGCGAAATCACCGGGCCGATCATGGCTATTACGTTGGTGCTTTCTTCAGTGTTTCTGCCGAGCGCGCTGTTGACCGGCATCACCGGGCAGTTCTTCCGCCAGTTCGCGCTGACCATCTCGGCGGCCATGATCATCTCGGCTATCAACGCCATGACGATGACCCCCGCCCGCGCCGCTTCGATTTTCGCCAACCGCAAGCCGGGCCAGCATGGCGACCAAGGCAAGGAGGCTTTCCCCTGGTGGGGCTTCGGCTTGCTGGGCGGTTTCCTTACGGTCTGGCTGCTGGAGCCGTATTTCGCCGCTGCGCCGCACGCGGGCGCCGACAATGCGGCGTCCGAAGGCTTTTGGGGCTCGATCAAGCATTTCGCCGCTCTTCTGGCCCTCTTTCTTCCAGGCTTGATTGCTGGATGCGTCCTCGGTTGGTTCATCATCGGACGTGTCAACCAAGCTTTTGGCAAACTGTTCCACGGCTTCAATTGGCTATTCGGACGCGCGACTGAGCTTTACGGCAAAGCCGTCGCCCGTTTGCTGCGACTCACGGTTGTCGCGTTGGCCATCTACCTGGGCATGCTCGCCATTACGGCCTTCGGCTTTACGCAGGTTCCCGCCGGCTTTATCCCTGCGCAGGACAAAGGCCGACTGATCGTCAACGTTCAATTGCCCGATTCCGCTTCGCTGGAACGGACCGAAGAGGTAATGGCGCACGTTCAGAGGATCGCTTCCAAGATTCCCGGCGTGGCGCACACGCTCGGCAATCCCGGGCGCTCGTTCGTCTTGAACGCCATCGGCTCCAATCTCGGGTCAATGTTCGTCACCCTTAAGCCGTTCAACGAGCGACATGGCGACGCCCTCTATGCCGATGCCATTGCCCGTAAGCTTCGGGAGCGCTGCCGCGAGGAGATTCCCGGCGCTATCATCAATGTCTTCGGAGCGCCCGCGGTGGATGGCCTGGGCAACGCCGGCGGCTTCAAGATGATGGTCGAAACGATCGGCCAAGCCAACTTTGGCCGCCTTCAAGGGCAGGCCGATAACTTGGTCGCCAAGGGGAACAAGGAGCCGGGCTTGATTGGCCTGTTCAATGGCTTCCGCGCGAATACGCCGCAGATCTATGCCGACGTCGATCGCGTGCAGTGCAAGACGATGGGCGTGAAATTAGACGATGTCTTCGCCACGCTGCAAATCTACCTGGGCGGTTACTACGTCAACGATTTCAACCGTTTTGGGCGCACATGGCAGGTGAACATTCAGGCCGATGGGGCTTTCCGCACCGATATCGAGACCGCCAAACAGTTGAAAGTCCGCAATGCCAACGGCGACATGGTTCCGCTCGGCGCGCTGGTGCGCTTCCAGCCGATCGTCGGGCCGCTGACGGTGACGCGCTACAACCAATTTCCAGCCGCCACGATTACCGGCGCTGCGTTGCCCGGCATGAGCGATGGCGACGTTATCGCCACGATGGAAAGACTTGCGGCGCAGGAACTCCCCCACAACATGACCTACGAATGGACCGAACTAAGCTACCTGCAAAAGCAGGCGGGCAAGCTCAATTCGTTCAAGGATCTCCAACAGAATCCGTATAGCGCGTTCGTGCTGGGCTCGATCCTCGTGTTCTTCGTCCTGGCTGGCCTGTACGAAAGTTGGTCGCTGCCGATGGCGGTCATTCTGGTAGTCCCACTCTGCCTTTCTAGTGCGCTCGCGGGCGTCTTTATTGCCCACATGGATCTCAACATCTTCGTACAGGTTGGCTTCGTGGTTCTCGTCGGCTTGGCGGCCAAGAATGCCATTCTCGTCGTCGAGTTCGCTCACGATCGGGAAATGGACGGCGCGACAACTTTCGATGCCGCCGTCGAAGCCGCCACCGTCCGCTTACGGCCGATTATCATGACATCTTTTGCCTTCGTGCTCGGCATGGCGCCCCTCGTGGTCGCCACCGGCGCCGGCGCTGAAATGCGCCGAAACCTCGGCACTGCCGTCTTCGCCGGCATGATCGGCGTCACCCTCTTCGGCATCTTCCTGACCCCTGTCTTCTACTACTTCATCCGACGACTCAGCGGACCACTGCCGGCGGCGGCGACGCCGAAAGCGGAGTAGGGGCATTGACGCCACTGTGAACTTTCGCACCGGGGGCGGGGGCAGCGGCAACGCTGTTCTTGAAAGTATTCGTCACGCTCCGCATGGCAAAACACGCACAAAATACGCCAACGTCGGACTATATTAGGCGACCTGAGCCTCAGCACTATAATAGGAATGCAGCAACTCCAACAAGCCAAGACGATGCAGATACTGAAGCGACGAAGTGTCGGCGATCACGTCAGGCATTCCGCAGTTCTTCCCTGAGTTCTACTTCTGATTGGCGGAACGCTAGAACGCCGTAGTCGCCGAGACGCTGTAAGAATGCCGGTTTCGGAATACCGGCGAATTCCGCAGCCGCACCGGAGGAGAGCCGACCCATTTCGTAAAGCTTGACAGCAGCCAACATTTGGACTTCGTCCGCCGCGCATTCGGCAGGAACATTCAAAGCGCTCAGGCTTCCATCCGGAACGGAGACGGCTAAATCGAACATAGAAGCTCCGCGTTTTGTAGCGGTTGCTGGAATTGCCGAGCGGTTCAGAGAAGCGGCAACTGTCAAAAAATGCGGCTGTTGCAAACTGCCCCGCTCAGGACTCGAACCTGAAACCCGCTGATTAAGAGTCAGCTGCTCTGCCAATTGAGCTAGCGGGGCCGAATATCTATTGATAGCGGACCGGGAAAAAGGCTTCAAGGGCTTATCGGCTATTCATTGAGCGTTTCTGTAGCGGAAGGTTCGCGCCTGCAGCGCAATCTCCAGTCGCTTATGCTCCTGGCTCGCCCGTTTCGCCGGCAATTGGGTCAAATCGCTGCATGGCTACTAGAATCATCAGGAGCGACTTATGTTTAACCCCCCGAGCCCCTGAGGATGGAACATGCAAGCGGCTTTGGATTGGTTGCAGCAGCATCACGAAGAGATCGTACACGACCTGGCCGATCTCGTGGCTGTGCCGAGCATCAGCACGGATGGCGAACACACGACCGAGATCGAACGGACGGCCGCGCTCACTTGCCAGCAGATGCGCGCGGCAGGCTTGCAAAAGGTGGAAGTCCTGCGCGTGGGCGGGTCGTTGCCCTACGCCTATGGCGAATGGCTCGACGCGCCCGGCAAGCCAACGGTATTCCTTTATGCTCATCACGATGTGCAGCCGATCAACTTTGCCGAGCAGTGGCTGAACGATCCCTGGCATCTGACGCGTCGCGATGGAAGGCTCTATGGCCGAGGCGCCGCCGACGACAAAGGCGCGATCTCGGCCCAGCTTGGTGCAATTTCCGCGTACATGAAGACGGCGGGCGAGCTGCCGGTTAACGTAAAGATGCTCGTCGAAGGGGAAGAGGAAGTTGGCTCGCGCAATCTGCTCGCTTTCTTCGAACGCCATAAGGAGCGGTTGAAATCGGATGTCATTGTCGTCTGCGATACGGAGAATATCGAAGTCGGCATCCCCTGCATCACCTATTCGCTTCGCGGCATTGTGACGGCTCTCGTCGAAGTGCAGAGCGCCACCATCCCGGTTCATAGCGGCATGGGGGGCGGGGCGCTGCCCGATGCGGCCATAGCGCTAAATGCCGTTCTCGCCCGGCTCTACTGGGGCAATGGGCCTCTGCCCATTCCGGGCTATTACGAGCGCGTGCGCAAGCTAACCGCTGCCGAGCGGGCCGCCTTCCGCGAGTTGCCCGACGATGAAGTGAAGTTGCGCAAAGATTGCGGCATTCTGCCTCAGGCGAGGTTTGCTTCGGAAGAAGGTTTTTCGCCGTACGAACAGACGTGGCGCCGGCCGGCCGTTACTGTCATCGCTCAGGAAGCCAGTTCCATCAAAGGGGCTTCCAATCAGGTGTTGCCGAAGGCGTCGGCCATCGTCAGTTGCCGTATCGTGCCGGATCAGGATCCGAAAGAAGTCTTTGCGCAATTGCAGGCCTATCTCGTGAAAGATCCGCCGTGGGGTGTGAAAGTTACGGTCAAGGAAGCGGGCGCGCCCGTCGATTGGTGGATGACCGACCCTAACGGGCCGGCCTTCGAAGCGGCTTTGACAGCGTTGCGCAAGGGCTTCGGCAAAGAGCCGATCGCCATCGGCTGCGGCGGAACCATTGGTTTCGTAGGGCCATTGGCCGAGCTGTTTGGCGGTGCGCCCGCTTTGCTGCTCGGCATCGAAGATCCGGCGAGCAATGCGCATGCACCCAATGAAAGTCTGCACGAAGGCGACTTCAAGAAACTGATGGCTTCGCTCGTCGGCCTGTTCGACAACTTGGCGAAGAGCCCGATGGCGAAGCGAGCGTAGGTGGATTGATGAACCAGGTGCGAGCGCGGTTTTACCCTCCCCCCGGCTTTGCAGGGGGAGGGCAGAGTGGGGGCAGAGCGGCTCTGCCCGTGAATAAGTGTCGCGACACTTGCAGGCCCTTCCCCCCACCCTGCCCTCCCCCCGCAAAGCCGGGGGAGGGTGGAGAGGGCGAGGGTTTCGATTTGCCTAAATCGGTTGGCGCCGCTCGCTGGCAAATCGCGATCAAAAGTGGAAAAGCTCGGCTCGCCTAAGAAATTCATCGAATGCTCCCTATCGTCAATATTGCCGCTTATCGATTTACGCCGTTGGCCGATCTGAAGCAGCGGCGCGCTCACTTACTGGCCCGCTGCCAGGAGTGGAATCTGCGAGGGACGATCCTGCTGAGCGAAGAAGGGATCAACCTCTTTGTCGCCGGGTTTCAAGCGGGCATTGATTTGTTGTTGACCGAGCTGCGTGGCATTCCCGGCTTGGCGGATTTACAGCCCAAAATCAGCAGCAGCGCAAGCCAGCCGTTCGCACGGATGTTGGTCAAAATCAAAAAGGAGATCATCGCCTTTGGCGTGGAAGGGATCGACCCTTTCAAAAGGCCAACGCCTAAGTTGGAAAGCCGGCAGTTGAAGCAATGGATGGATGAAGGCAGACCGCTTACGCTGCTCGATACCCGCAACAATTACGAGGTAAAACTCGGCACCTTTAAAAACGCTCTGCCTGTGGGGGTCGATCATTTTCGCGAGTTTCCGGATGCCGTGCTCCGCTTGCCCGAACGGTTGAAAGAAGAGCCGTTGGTGATCTTCTGCACGGGGGGCATCCGCTGTGAAAAGGCCGGGCCTTATCTGGAACGTGAAGGGTTTAAGAACGTTTATCAGCTAGATGGCGGCATCCTGAAATACTTCGAAGAGTGCGGCGGCGACCATTACACCGGGGAGTGTTTCGTCTTCGATCAACGCGTCGGCCTTGACCCTGGATTAAAAGAAACCCCGGCTGTGCAGTGCTTTGTCTGCCTGACGCCGCTCGGGGTCGAAGAGCAGAGCGATCCCCGTTATGTGATCGGCCAATCATGTCCTGCTTGCTTTAAGTCGAGTGCAGAGCAGATGGAGCGCACTCTTGCCGAGAGACATCGGGCTATTGCTGCGGCCATTACCCCACTGCCGGGAAGCGTGCCGGCGGATCATTATCGGCCGATCAAAGTGCGAGCGCCCTACGATGGAAAGCCCTTGTTGCAGTTTCTCAGCGAGCACTTAAAGCATGTGCCTGCGGAGACGTGGCGGCTTCTCTGCGAACAGGGCCGAATACGGGATGAAGCCTATGCAAGCGCAGGGGCCGAACGAATCGTCCGCGCGGGCGAGCGCTACTTCCGGCTGACGCCGCGGCGCTCGAGCCGGATGTGAATGCAGCGATTCGGATCCTGCACGAAGATGAGGCAATTATCGTGATCGATAAACCAGCGCCGCTGCCAATGCACCCATGCGGGCGCTTTGACCGCAACACCTTGCAATCGATCTTGAATACGGTCTATCGCCCGCAGTGTCCGCGCCCGGCCCATCGTCTCGATGCGAATACGACCGGAGTGATTGTGTTGACACGGTCGAAAAAATTCGCGGCCGCGCTTCAAGCGCAGTTCACTCGTTGCGAAGTTGAAAAAGTTTATCTGGCACGGGTGCGAGGCCATCCGGCGACTGATATGTTCAGCAACGATCAACCGATCAGTGTGGACGCTGGCGATCTCGGCTCGCGCACCATAGACGCGGAAGGCCAAGCCGCCCGCACGGATTTTCGCGTGCTGAAGCGTTGCACAGATGGTACAACCTTGATGGAAGTTCGCCCCTTAACCGGGCGGACCAATCAAATCCGCGTCCACCTTTGGCAACTTGGCTGGCCCGTCGTCGGCGACTCGACTTATCTTCCGGACCAGCGCCTGGGCGATACACAGACGCACTCAGTTGATGCGCCTCCACTGTGCTTACACGCCTGGCGAATCCAGTTTCAGCACCCGCTTTCGATGCATCGTGTTGCATTCGAAGCACCAACGCCTGCGTGGGCGTGCAACTCGTTCCCAGGCTCTGCCTGGGGACGGGCCGTCGAGGCTCTGCCTCGATGACCGGTTACTTTGCGAGTAGGGCGTCACTGCGAACAACCAGCGCCGCGAGGCAGAGCCTCGACGACCCGTCCCCAGGCAGAGCCTGGGAACGAGCGATTTCGTGCAAGGCTCTTCAATTCCCCTGCGCACACTCACTTCGGCAGCAAGCCCTGTGTCTCCAACAGTGCTGTCAAAGCTTGAAAATCGCTCGCGAATACATCGCGTTGCACCACGCCGCCGGGGGCGCGTAGGGCGGAGAATTCACGGCTCAAGGCAGCGGGAGCTTTTGCTAAGCCTTTGAGCAAATCATCGACGGTGATGCCGATTTCCGCCGCCGCCAGTTTCAGATCGACAGCATTTTCATAACGCAGCGAAAGAGCCTCGATCGGCTCGGGGCCGGTAACCTTCGCTCCACATGCTTCCACTGCTTTTTTGAAGCGCCCGGCATCGTCGTGCAATAATGTTTCAAACTCTTCTTTGACCGGGTACAACCGCTTCACCAAGGCAACTTCGTCCAACGAATAGCTCTCGGTGTTTTTCAGGACGGCATCGCGTATCTGGTCGTTTTTATCGATCATCCCTTGATAATGGCACGACATGCACGATATGCCATTCACGACGGCACGGTCTTTCTGCTTCGGATCGCTGACGATGTTGAGCGGTCCTTTGTCGATACGATTTCCCTTGGAATCAATCAGCATGTAGGCCTGCAATTTATTGGGCAGGTTGAAAATGATTTCGCCGCCATCCTGCTGAAAGAGATTCGGAGCATCGCCTGGGCCGAGCGGGTGTTGAAAGAGGTTTTTTTTATCCAGATTATTAGCGAAGTCATAGCTTCGCCAATAGGCGCCAAAGCCTGTGCGGTGCCTTTCGAGCAGCCTGTTGTTTTGCGACACGCCGGAGCCGTTGAAACCGGCACGGTGGACGAGTTCTTTGCGAATGTCCTCACCCGAATCGATGCGCAACTCTTTTTCGAGATCGCGGTCGTTGGTCGGCATTTTCAGAATGGTATGGTAGAGCGGCGGCCGAGAGGCGGTGTTCACAAACCAGTCGCCGCGCACCACAGGGTGAGCGGTCTGCGTCATCTCATATGTCTCTTTGGCCGCCAACGTTTTGTAAGAGACATCAAAGGGGTATTGGGCAACAACGGAATCCCACGTTTTTTCATCCCAGTCATAGTCGTTCAAATTGATGCGCAAGATAGTCTGAGCCGGGTCGATTGGCTTCGGCGGCACAATCTTTCGACCCCACGACAAACTATTTACCAGTTTTGATAACCCCTGGCGAAATCCTTCGATATCGGATGCTGCTGCGCCGGCGTTGGCGAAATGCGTCAACGTGAAATAGCGAATGAATTTACGGTCGCGTTCGTCAAACTTGACCAGGTCGTCACGCATGAGCTCGAACGACTGGGTCGGGCGAAGAAAATCCGACGGGGATGCGGCGGGTGCGAACGCCGGTGCGCCGGCTTCGATCCACTGTTTCAGCGTTTCAACGTCGGCGGCATTAGGCCGCTGCGTGATGGCGTTGCCTTCGTCGTCTTCCTCCGGCGGCATCTCTTTTTTGATAATGCGTTGGTAGACTTTAGAGGCTTGTAGGTTTCCGGGGACAATCTTTTTGGTCGCCAAAAGTCGAGGCTGGTCGATCACAAAGTTGAAGCCGCCATCGCTGCTTCCATCTTGGCCGTGGCAGGGATAACAGTTTTTCTGCAAGATAGCTTGGGCTTTGATTGACAGAGCGGGATCGGGCTTTTGCGCAACCCGCGGCAATGGCTTCCCCGCATCGACGGTCGGAGGCGTGTCGATGAAGGAAGCTTCATCATTATCACCATGGCGCATCAAATGGGAAAGTGCCCAAAGGCCAGGACCGACCGTTATACAGATTAACCCTATCGCAATCACGCGCAACACTACCTTTCTGCGGGGCAAAGGTTCTTCTTTGCTCTTTCGAGCCGGCGCCGGTGCAGCATCAAGTGTTAGCAATTCGAGCGAATGGCCGCATTTGGGACATTTGAGTTTTCGCCCTTCGTGTTCGTCGGCATACTTCAACCGCTTGCGGCAATGTGGACAACGGAAACGATTCATGAGATCCCTCCGTCTCGGTGCGGCAGATGGCAAGCAAGGTTGAGGCGTGAAGATAGATGATATGAATGCAGCAACTTGCGACAAATTCGTTGAAGAATTCGGGATCGGAGATCTAGGAGCGCCAGAACGGACCCATGCTGTGCAGATATGGTTTGTTAGTCAGTCACACTAACCCGACGCGTCAGCGAGGTATCCCCCGAAGCGTCAGCGTTATTATTGAACGTAGAGCACGTGGACCTCGCTAACGCTTCGGGGTCTACCTCGCTGACGCGTCGGGTTAGTGTGCAATCATCTCACGCTATTTGTGGAACCTCGCTAACGCTTCCTATCTTAGGCAAATAGTGAAGATACTAAATCTGCATTTCTAACGAATTCTCACTCGATCATCGTCAGGCGCAAAACAGTTCATGGCTTGCCATTTGCAACAAAACTCATTGAAGGCCCATTAAGCCTATCATTACTTTCCCAGCTTCCCCAGCTTGATCACTCTTCAAAAAGTTTTTGCGCAAAGAGATGTTTTGCCAGCGTATATTTGGTAGAGCGATGCCCGTGCTCAGAAGGTCAAGGAGGATCGAACCATGCGATTCATTTTACCGGCTACGCTGTACTGTTTGATCGTCGGCGCTGGATCCGTGTATGCGCAAGAGCGGGTTCCACCGCCGCCGCCCGAACCCATTTCGCCCAACGGCCAATCGGCACAACCTTCTACGCCATTTAGCCCACCTGCTTCATTGACGCCGCCTGTGCAGATACCCGCGCCGTTGAACCCTTACGCGGCGCCTGCTCCTTACCCGCCTTACGGGCCCCCTCCCGGCGCCTATGGACCGATGTACGGGCCTCCGCCACCGAGGTTCACTCGTGGCGACGTGGCAAGCAACCCTAACTTCTGGTTTGGAGTCGAGTCCCTTATCTGGTGGTCGAAGCGCCAACCATTGTCTACGCCGATCATCACGACCGGGCCGGCATCTGGCGACAACCCCGGCGGCATTGGTGCGCCAGGCGCCGTTTCGCTGAATTCGCCCCTTCGTTACGGCGCGGAAGGCGGGCTACGACTTTACCTCGGAGGCTGGATCGACCCGGCCCACACGTGGGGCCTCGATGGCAGTCTGTTCTTCCTGGGACGCCAGTCATCGGGATTCGGAGCGAATGATCGTTCCGGCAGCGGCAATGTGGTTATCAATGAGCCGGTTGCCGGCGCGCCGTTCTCGACACTGGTTAGTGCGCCAGGCGTAGAAACCGGCGGTGTGTCGGTCAACAGCACCAGCGAATTCTGGGGACTTGAGTTCAATGCCCTGTATAATTTGGTGCGTAACGATGGGTTCAGTGTCAATTTGATTGGCGGCTTTCGCTACCTCGAATTGAATGAGACTCTCAATATCGCTGCCAATTCTAACTTGTTCACCAACACTGTTTACACAGATAATATGGGAAACACCCTGGTTGCAGCGCCGCCAGGATCGTCGGTCGCCATCATCGATCAATTTGGCACGCGCAACCAGTTTTATGGCGGTCAAGCGGGCGTGCGCGTGCAGTATTCCTCGGAGCGCTGGTTCCTCGGTGCTACAGGGTCGCTAGCCATTGGCGCCACCCACGAAGAAGTAAACATCAACGGGACGACCAATGTTTTCCCGGTGAACGGCAGCCCCGTGACATTGGGCGGCGGCAACTACGCCACTCTGCAATCGGGACATTATTCGGCCGACAAGTTTGCGGTGGCCCCTTCGCTGCAACTGAACGTGGGCTATCAGTTCACGCCGTTCTTACGCGGCATGGTCGGCTACAACTTCATGTATCTAAGCAACGTTGCCCGGCCCGGCAATCAAATTGACAACACTTACGATGGGGTAGTCCATCCCATTGCCCCCATGGCCAGTTCGTCATTCTGGTCGCAGGGAATCAACCTGAGTTTGCAGTTCAGCTATTGAACGGCGCATTAGCGAGCCGAGCGAGTTAGCGGCCGGAGGAATGGCTCAACCGAATTTCTCCGGTTGCTGACCCTCCCGCCTCGCCCAACATCGCAACGGTGGGTTTCGCAAAGCCTTCACCCACCCTACGAAGCACTACGAAGCACACAGATTTGTTCGTCCTCATTGCTTCTTTCTGTCGAAGATAAGATGGGCTGTCGGCGGTCCCCGTAATAATGGAGAACCACCAGTGAACCCCTCACGTTCAAAAACACGAATACTGGCGATGGCATTTGCGTTGACTTTGTTTGGCACATTCTCCGATGATGCCAAAGCCGCTGGTGTTGGACATGGCGGCGGCGCGGGGCATGTCGGCGTTGCAGGCCGGCCCGGTGGTTATTACGGCGGCGCTCGCTATGGCTCCTACTATGGCCGTGGCTATTATGGCTATCCATACGGGTACGGCTTTGGTGGGTTCGGGCTAGGCCTTGGTCTTGGCTACGGAATTGGTTACGGCTACCCCTATTATGGCTATGGAGGCTATTATCCCACCTATGGATACCCGGCGTATGGCTACCCTGCATATGCGGCTCCACCGAGCCAATATCCGCCTGATCAAGGCGCTCCGCCGCCTAATCCGGCGCCGACGCTGCCCCTTTGCCTCAAGGCGGAATCACGAACTCTTCTCCGCCTAGCACTGCTTTAAACGATGTCGTGCTCAACGTGCAAACGCCCTCGGATGCCCGTGTCTGGATCAATGGCGTTGAAACAAAACAACAGGGCGCTCGCCGCGAGTTCATCTCCTCGGGTCTGGAATTTGGGCGAAAATATACATTTGAAGTGCGGGCGCAATGGACCGCGCCGGATGGCAAACCGGTAGCGGCGTTGCAACGGATTCCCGTTCAAGCCGGCGAAAGGCGAGTTGTCGAGTTCACAACGCCTTTGCAGCGAAATGACATCGCGCCCGTATCAGCCCAAGGTCAAAAGCCATGATCTGTGAGCGTGAAATGATGAACCGAGCCGGAAAACGAAACCGTCAGTAACAATCATCGCGCACGAGACAACTACTGGAATAGGCGAGCGTCGAGCCGTAAGGCCGACGTGAACCGCAACACGTCGGCCTTACGGCTCGACGCTCGCCTTATCAGCCTGACGCTAAACTTGGCAGAACATTAAAAACTTCAACCAAATGTTCTGGTTTAATTCCGTGTTCGTTCCGTGTTTCATCCGTGGCCGATTCCTCTGATTTACGATTTCGCCTTAACCCGCTACTTTTCCCCTTGGAGCGCAAAATCGCTGGGCTTCAGCCCTTTCACAAAGCCATTAGACTTAAAAGGCAGCGCTTTGAAGTCACCGACCAAAGCGACATCGCTTTTGTCAGCAATTTTCGCTTCCAGGCCGACGCACCAATAGCATGCGTTGACGAGCATACGCCGAACGCCTTCGTTCTCTAAGTCGGTCGATGAACCCATCGTCGTGGTGAAGACACGTCGGCCCTCTTCACTGGTCCAGGCAATCGGCATCATGGGATTGTTCTTCTCCCCTTCGAGCGGCTTGTCGTCGGGCTTCATGCCCTCGAGCACTTGGCCCATCACTAACGGCTTAAAGCGCTCGGCCAACGGCAGCTTAATCGTGTAGACATCGGTCGGCCCCCAGATCTCGCCATCTTTGATGCCCTTCAAAATCGGGTTGTCTTTCATCGCATCAACGAAGATGCCGCGCGTGCTCTGCGAGCCATGCTTGCCGTGATGGTTCACCCACGTTTCGCCGAGAATCTGCTTGCCAAACCCGCCGCTCTTATCGCTGCTGGAATGCCGGGTATACGCACTCGATTTATCGAACTTGAACGCATGCGTGGACGTGCGCATGCCGATGATCGGCTTACCCGATTGCACGTAGTCGTCGATGTATTTCATCTGCTCGTCGGGAAGATTGCGCCAGCGCAAGGCAACGATCATCAAATCGGCCGTCTTCAGCGCCTCGAGGCCGGGGATGTTGTTGTTTACATTCGGATTGATCGTGCCATCCTTCGGATCGATCGCGAAAAGGACGGTACATTTGAAGCCATGCCGTTTTGCCAGAATCTTACCCAGCTGCGGCAACGCCTCTTCGGAGCGATACTCTTCATCCCCGCTAATAAGCACAACGTGCTTCCCTTTGCCGGGGCCATCAAAACCATCGTAAACGACCCAGGGGTCATCAGCACGAAGGGGCGAGGAGAGGGAGAGTGCTAGGAAGCAACAGACAAGGATTAAGTGACGCATGATAGGGGTCTCGAAGGGTTGAAAGAGGCATTTGTAAAACTAGTAGCGGAAGTCGTCAGACTTCCGTTAGACGCTCTGGAACTCTGACGACTTCCGCTACGTTAAGTGTGCTGTCCTGTAGTTAGACGCCGACTTCCGTTAGGCGCTCCGGAAGTCTGACGACTCCCGCCGCCGCGTCCGTTTACACCAAACAACTCGAGAAGCCCTTATTCAGCGCCGCCCGGTCCAAGTTTTTTCCAATAAATACCAGTTTATTGACGCGGGGGGTTTTGCCCCATTCGGTGCCCACCGTTGTGTCGAGCGTCATGTGGACGCCTTGGAAAATGAAGCGGTTCGGGTCGCCGCGCAGGCTTAAGACGCCTTTCATGCGGTAGAGGTCCTGGCCCTTCTCGGCCAACAGTTGGGAGAACCAGAGGTTTACCTTCTTTTCGTTCAACTCGCCGGGAAGCCGGATGCCGACGGAGGTCACCTCTTCGTTATGGCGTTTGGGTTCGGCATCGTGATGATGATCGTGACCGCAATCGGCGGCACAATGTTCACCGTGCTCGTGAGTTTCGGCAATTAGATCCGGCAGCAGTTCCTCGATACGGCGGAGGTTGAAACCTTGGAT
Source organism: uncultured Planctomycetota bacterium (assembly GCA_963718635.1). GTDB lineage: Bacteria > Planctomycetota > Planctomycetia > Gemmatales > Gemmataceae > JAIOQJ01. Next base: position 4,194,366 of record OY970367.1, read on the forward strand.
GCCGACGACCTGATCGAGCGAGGTAATCGACCATTGCGTGCGATGAATCGTCGCCACGGCGTTCATGCGTTTGATGCGGGCTTCAAGTTCTTTGAGTTGCTCGTCCGTCACTAAGTCAATCTTGTTCAGCAGGATGACGTCGGCGAAGGCGATTTGCTGCTTCACCTCGTTGTCGTCGAAATGCTGCGAGACGTGTTTGGCGTCAACGAGGGTGACGACGCCATCGAGGCGCAACTTTTCCTTCAACGTTTCATCAAAAAAGAAGGTTTGCACGACCGGGCCAGGGTCGGCCAATCCCGTTGTTTCGATCAGAATGTAATCGAAGCGATCTTTGCGTTTGATCAGGTTGCCGAGGATACGGATCAAGTCGCCTCGAACGGTGCAGCAGATGCAGCCGTTGTTCATTTCGAAGATCTCTTCTTCAGCCGCAATTACCAAGTCCTGATCGACGTCGACTTCGCCGAACTCGTTTTCGATGACCGCAATGCGCTTGCCATGCTGGGCCGTGAGGATGTGATTCAACAGTGTCGTCTTGCCAGCGCCAAGGAATCCTGTCAGGACTGTTACGGGTATGCGGGCATCAATGGACGCGGACATGGAGAAATCCTTCTTTTTGGGGCGAGCGGAGCTAACTCAATCTTAGGAAATTCGGAATCCGGAATTCGGAACTCAGAACTCGCATCCGCTATATCTTGCCCATTTGTATTGTTTTCCGAAGATGTTATGTAGGTCTTTTCTTCAGTGCATGGCTGCCAGTCTCTCTTACTCACAAGGCAGCATCATGCTCCCGTTTCCATTCTTGGTTCGACTTTGCGCTTTTGCTTTCCTTGCTTATTGCATTACGAATTTGGCATGGGCTGAAACGCCTCCGTTCAAAAGCAATGAAGAGCAGATCAAGGCCCTCGAAAAGCAGATTTCGGACTTACAATCGCAGTTGAAGCAGCTTAAGCAGGGCGAACTGCTGCCCGCTCCACGCGAGTATTTTACCGGAGTGCTGCCGGAATCCTGGATCAATCCCATGCGCTGGCGGAGCATCGGGCCGGCGATCATGGGCGGGCGCATCACGGCTCTCGCCGTCGTCGAGTCGGAATCGAACAACTTCTGGATCGCTACAGCTTCCGGAGGTCTGCTTCATACCGTCAACAACGGCGTGACGTTCGAGCATCAATTTGACCGCGAAGCAACTGTTTCACTCGGCGCGGTCGCTGTCGCTCCATCGAACAAGAACATCGTCTGGGTCGGCACCGGTGAAGCAAACCCGCGCAACTCCGTCTCATATGGAGATGGCGTCTACAAGTCGCTGGATGCCGGCAAGACGTGGAAGAACATGGGGCTGAAGCAGTCCTTTCAAATCGGCAAGATTGTCATCCATCCGAAAAACCCAGACATTGTTTACATTGCAGCGCTAGGCCGACTTTACGGTCCGAATCCGGAACGAGGCCTGTTCAAGACGATCGATGGCGGCCAGACTTGGACAAAGATTTTGTTCGTGAACGACAAGACCGGCATCGTTGATGTCGCGATGCACCCCACCGATCCGGAGACACTCATCGCAGCTTCGTGGGAACGACAACGCGATGAATTCGACAGTTTCCGCGGCGATGCCAAGAAGCCCGAAGGGACGGACGATTATGCTCCGGCCGTTGGGCATGGCCCCGGCAGCGGGCTCTATCGGACGACCAACGGCGGCAAAGATTTCACCAAGCTTTCCAAAGGATTGCCAACAGTAAAGCTCGGCCGGGCCGGTCTCGATTTCTCGCGTACGCATCCCGACACTCTTTTTGCGATCATCGACACCGAACTGAGCGGCGGCGGCAACCCGCCCCCGCCTCAGAAAGACGTCGGCTACCTCGGGATAACCGGTGAGGACGACACGGCCTGCGCGAAGCTGACAGCCGTCACTGAAGGCGCCCCGGCAGAGAAAGCCGGCCTGAAAGCAGGCGACGTCGTTACCCATATTAATGCAAAGCCGGTCAAGAATTACGATGCACTCGTCGCGGAACTTCGAAGCAAAAAACCGAGCGAAAAGATTAAACTTTCGATTCTGCGGACGGGCGAGAAGAAAGAGTTTGAGATCGTTCTCGGTTTTCGCACGCCGCCGAACAAGGGCGGCCAAGATCGCCCGACGCTCGGCATCCAAGTGGAACCAACAACTGGCGGCGTTCTCATAAGCGAAGTGCTGCCGAAGAGCCCGGCCGAGAAAGCGGGCTTGAAAGTGGAAGATCTGATCACGCAGATCGATGGTCTTGCCGTTAAAGATCGGCAAGTGTTGGGCAAGGCGCTTTCCAACAAGAAGGCCGGCGACAAGGTGAAGATCGTCTATCTTCGCGGTAAAGAGAGCAAAGAAATCGAAGTGCTGCTCGAAGTATTTACTCCCAAGCCAAGCCGGCCTAACGGCGACCCGATGCTCGGCGGCCAGATTGCCAACGCCCAGGATTGGCAAGGCCCTGAAGGCTTTAACACCGGCGGCTTATTCAAATCGACCGATCGCGGCGAAACATGGGCGCGCGTCAACAGCATCAACGCTCGCCCTTTCTACTTTTCGATGGTGGCGCGCTGACCCCGTGGATGACAACATCATCTACGTTGGCGGCATCAATCTTTCGCGAAGCACGGACGGCGGCAAGAAGTTCTCCGACGAGGGAATCAACGCCGGCCTCCATTCCGATCAGCACGCCCTCTGGATCGATCCGAAAAACAACAATCGTCTGCTCGCCGGCAACGATGGCGGGTTTTACGTCAGCTACGATCGGGCAGCCAATTGGGAAATTCTAAATCGCGTCGCGCTCGGCCAGTTCTATCACGTTTGCGTCGATAATCGTCGTCCTTATCGAGTCTACGGCGGCCTACAGGACAACGGCACGTGGGGCGGGCTCTCGAACACGCGCAAGCTGATTGGTCCGACCAACGAAGATTGGCTTTTCGTCAACGGCGGCGATGGCTTTCAATGCCAGGTCGATGCCGCCAATCCCGATCTCGTTTATGGCGAAAGCCAAGACGGCATGATGATGCGCCGCGACCTGCGCAGTGGATCGAGCAACTTCATTAGGCCGCTGGCGCAAGCAGGCCTCGGCCGATATCGTTTCAACTGGAATACGCCAACGCTGCTGTCGCATCATAACTCCGGTGTATTTTATGCTGCCGGGAACTACGTTTTTCGCTCGATCGCGCACGGCGACGACCTGAAGCCTATCTCGCCTGAGATCACGCGCACCAAGCGCGGCAGCGCAACAGCACTGGCCGAATCGCCGATAAACGCCGACGTGCTTTGGGCCGGCACGGATGATGGGGCTTTGCACATCACGCGGGATGGTGGCCGGACCTGGCTCGATCTGGCGCCGCAACTGAAAAAAGCAGGCCTGCCTGGGCCGCGCTGGGTGGCGAGCATCGACGCATCGCGTTGGGTCGAAGGCAGAGCTTACGTTGTCTTCGACGCCCATCGTTCCAATGACGATGAGCCATACGTCTACGTCACGGAAGATTTCGGCCAAACGTGGAAATCGTTGCGCGCGAATTTGCCCACCGGCTCGACGCGTGTTTTGCGCGAAGATCTTTACGCCAAAGAGCTACTTTACCTTGGAACGGAATTCAGCATCTGGGCCTCGATCAATCGCGGCCAAGCTTGGACGAAGATCAACGGCACTTCGCTGCCGACGGTGGCGATTCACGAGATCGCTCAGCCGACGACCGCCAACGAAATTGTCGTCGCGACCCACGGGCGCGGCATCTGGATACTCGATGTCTCCGCGCTTCGCCAAATGACCCCTGCCGTTGCCAAAGCCAATGCGCCCAAGCTCTTTCAGCCGTCGGCCGCTATCCGTTGGCAGATTCAGCCCGGTGGAACTGGACCTTTTATGGAAGCGATGCGCCGATTCACCGGCACGAACCCGGCCCGAGGCGCTACTATTGATTATGTCCTGCCGGCGAAGACGAGCCGAATTGCGGTCAAGATTGTCGATGTCTCCGGACGCACCGTTGCTGATCTCAAAGCAGGCGGTGACGCGGGCCTTCATCGGCTCAACTGGAATCTGCAAACGATCAACCTGCCCCGTCCGAAAGAGGTCAGCGATGCGGAACTGCTCACTAACCCGATCGCTCAAGCCATCTACGGGGCGAATATTGGCGCGGGGATCTATCGAGTGGTGATGAATACCGACGGCTTGGAGCAATCCGCGCCGCTCGTCGTCGAAAGTGATCCCAATGCTCCGCGCCATGCGGATGGAGCGCGCGATGAAGTGGAAGAAGAACGCGCTTTAAGACGGCTTCAGAAGAAGCGAGCGGTTGTAGAAGATCATTAAGTCGGCACGCGAAGCATTTAGCCCCCGGTGAATACACCGGGGGCCAGTGCATGCCCCCCCGGTGTATTCACCGGGGGCTAAATGCGTATTCGCAGGGGCTAAGCGTAGGAGATAGTGTCATTATGAAACTCATCCTGGCGATTATCCAGCCATCCAAACTTGAGGCTGTGAAAGAAGCGCTTAACAAGGTCGAGGTTTTTAGGTTGACCATAGTCGATGTGCAGGGTTTCGGGCGGCAGAAGGGACAGTCGGAAGCTTTTCGTGGCCACGAACTGAATACGAATCTTCTACGCAAAGTGCAGTTGCAGATTGCCGTCAATGAAGATTTCGTAGAGCCGACGGTCAATGCCATCATGGAAGCCGGCCGGACCGGACCCGAAGGTCGCATCGGCGACGGGAAGATTTTCATTCTGCCGCTGGAAGATGCTATCCGCATCCGCACCGGCGAGCGCGGCCCGGAGGCAATATGATTCTTCTGTTAAGCGATGACTTGCTCGACGCCAGCAAGACGATTACCCCGGGACGAGCAGTGGGCGTTCCGGTCACGCAATGTAAATCGGTTGAGGCCATAATTTCTCAATTCGAAAAACATCGTGTGCCTTGCTGCATCATCGACTTGCAATTTCCGGGGTTGGACCTCTTAGCGCTGAGCGCGAGCGTTGTCGGGAGGTTCGGAGAAGCCTTATCTCATCGGCTATGGTTCCCACGTCGACAAGCAACGGCTCGTGGCCGCACGCGAGGCAGGATTCAACGAAGTGATGGCCCGCAGCCAGTATTTCCATGTCGTCAGTGAAAAGCTTGCGGCTTGGGCCGACATGAGCGATAAGAACAATTCATAAATTGCCCTTTGTTCACCACTGGCCGTACTTGTATAGATTAAGCGATATGAAGAAAGGCGTGCCGATTTCGCCGGGGATTGTCGTAGCTCGGGCTTTCCGAATCGACGAGTGCGGTTGCGCACTGCGTCCGGATCGATGAAAACGGAGAACATTGAGGCCGAGATAGCCAGCTTCGATGAAGCCTGCGACAGCGTGGCCGTGGAACTGGACAGGATCATATCGCGTGTTTCCCGCGAGGTCGACGACGAGGCGGCCTCCATTTTTCGATCGCATCGGGTGCTGCTGCGCGACCCTGCGCTTGCCGACAAAGTGCGGAACGAAATCAGGACCTATCGCGTTGACGCCGCCACAGCACTTTATCGCACGTTGGAAGAGTACAATTCGCTGTTCGCTCGCATTTCCGATGAATATCTGCGCGAGCGCATGGCTGATATTCGCGATGTCGTCAGCCGCATCATCAATCGTCTGACACTCGACGAAAGCGTGTTGCAACTCAGCGGCAAAGAATCTGTAATTCTGGTTGCGCCGGAGATGTTGCCGTCCCAGGCGGTCATGTTCGATCGCTTGCCGGTCGCGGGAATCGTAACCGAAGCCGGCGGCAGCACCGGCCATGCCGCCATCCTGGCCCGTTCACTCGGAATTCCGGCTGTCTCGGGTCTGCTAGGTTTGTTGAAGGAGGTCCACAGCGGCGACATGCTCGTGGTGGATGGGCGTGAGGGAAACGTCTTCATCAACCCGGGTGAAGAAACCCTGTCCGCCTATCGGAAACTGCAACGAGAGTACGTCGATTTACGCGATAAGCTGATTGAAAACCGGGATCAGGAATCGATCACAGCCGACAATGTTCCGATAGCATTGCTGGCGAACGTGAACAGTTTAATTGATGCAGCGGCGGCCTTGGGCGCCGGCGCTTCGGGCGTCGGTTTGTTTCGAACCGAGTATGTCTTTCTCACCCATGCCTCGGTGCCCACGGAAGAGGAGCAGTTCGCCGCTTATCGCGCGGTCATCGAAACATCTCCGAACCAGTCAGTGGTGATACGGGCTCTGACTTGGGAGGAGATAAGAAAGTGCCGTATATCGGCGTGCAGCGCGAAGCCAATCCATTCATGGGTTGGCGCAGCGTGCGGATGACCGCTGAATATCCCGAGTTTTTCCAGACCCAGTTGCGCGCTATTTTGCGTGCTGGGCTTCACGGTCACATCAGCGTGATGTTTCCGATGGTCAGCACGTTGGAAGAAATCTTCCGATTGAAGATCCTCGTTGAAAATGCCCGGCATTCGCTCGAACTGGAAGGGGCGCCCTTTTCTCAAAACGTGCCGTTCGGTGTTATGATCGAAGTTCCTGCGGCGGCGATCTGCATCGATCAAATTCTCGATGAGGTCGATTTCATCAGCATCGGCTCTAATGATCTCGTTCAATATCTGATGGCAGCCGATCGGGACAATCCGAAAGTCGCTCACCTTTGCGAGCCATGTCATCCGGCCGTGTTTCGAGTGTTAAATCACATCATCACCACCTGCATAAAGAAGAAGAAGCCGGTAACGCTCTGCGGCGAGATGGCAGGACGGCCGTTATGCCTGCTGCCGTTGCTGGGCATGGGGCTCACCCGGATGAGCATGAGTCCCAATTTTGTCCCGACAGTTAAAGAGATGGTTCGGTCGGTGACAATTGCCGCTGCCAAACGTGCCGCCCAAAAAGTAATGAAATTGCAGACCGCTGCCGAAGTACGGGCGTACTTGTCGCAACAAGTTCGCAAACTCTGCCCGAACGTAGCGAAAGTGGATACGATGTGATCGGTAGCCCACTTCGTTAAGCCGAACGACGCAATTATCCCGGCTTGGAATTTTGCCGTGTCCCCTGGTTTTGCGGGCAAGGGTAAAACGGGATCAGCGCTTGCTTCATCGATTCGCCAGAGTTCATTGACGCACCCTCGATTTGCCGCGTCTTTTTGGCGTCTTTGCGCGAGATTGTCTTCGAATTGTTTCTCCTCGCCGAAACTGACTTGTCAGTCTAAAATCACCCGCATGATCGTCACGATTGATGGACCGGCAGGATCAGGAAAGAGCACGGTCGCCCGCGCTTTGGCAACACGGCTTGGCTTCGAATTTCTCAATACCGGCGCCATGTATCGGGCGGTCTCTTATGTGTTGACGACAACCGGAATTCATTTCGAAGACGATGAACGAGTGAACGCTGTCCTCGCTGATTTTCGGCTTGAAATGTCGTCCGGGCATGTCATTCTAAACGGCTGCGACGTAACGCCCTTGCTGCGCACGGCGGAAATGAATTCGGCCTCGAGTCGCATTGCAACACGGCCGAACGTGCGTCAGTTCCTTGTCGAACAGCAACGAAAGATCGCCATCGGCCGGAAGATGGTTTGCGAAGGCCGGGATCAGGGGACGGTCGTCTTCCCCGATGCCGCCTGCAAATTTTTTTTGACGGCCACTGTCGCTGCGCGGGCCGAGCGCCGCTATCAAGAGATGGTTGGCCGTGGACTCGACATCTCGCGCGAACAAGTTCTCGCGGAGCAGGAAGAGCGCGACCGCCGCGACTCGTCACGCGAAACAGCGCCTCTGCGGCCTGCAGAGGATGCGATTCTTATCGACACGAGCGATATGACGGCCGAACAGGTGCTAGCCCGATTGGAAGAGGACTGCCGCCGATGTCTCCCTGGTTAGGCCGTCGCTGGTACGATGTGGTTTTTTGGAGCAGCTTCCAATACTTCACCTTCGGCAACAGCCTGCGCGTGAACGGCCGTCGCAACATGCCCGAAGGCCGGCCCGTTCTCGTTGTCGCCAATCATCAATCCTTTTACGATCCCGTGCTGATCGGGTTGGCCTCACGCAATTACCTTGCCTTTCTCGCACGCGCATCTCTGTTCAAAAATCCGTGGCTGAAGTCGCTGATCGAAAGTCTCGATGCCATTCCCATCGACAACAAAGGGCTCGGCAAAGACGGCCTGCAATTGACGCTAAGCCGGCTGGATCACGGCAAGTCAGTCCTCGTCTTTCCCGAAGGCGAGCGCAGCCACGACGGCTCGATGCTCCCCTTCAAGTCCGGCATCTCACTGCTGGTCAAGAAGGTCAAAGTTCCCATCGTTCCAATTGGCATTGATGGCGCTCATCACGCCTGGTCGCGCTGGCGCAAAGCGCCGTCGTTCTCCCCGCTCTTTTTGCCGCCGAATGGCGCAACAATCGCCATGTCGATCGGCAAACCGATCGACCCGGCTTCATTTGCCGAGATGAGCCGTGATGAACTTTTGCAGGCATTGCATGCTAAGGTCGCGGTCGAGTTTGAAAAGGCTAAACGCCTGAAGCGGAAAGCGCGTTAGGGCAGGCCCCTCGTAACTTAAATGATGAAGCGTATAACAACTTTCCTATCTCTCCTGCTCGTTTCTTTCGAGGGCTGGCAACCATGCGTTCCTTCTACATTCTGTATTTGGCATTGTTCATTCCCTGCTTTGTTTGCGCAAAAGATGAACAAGGCATTTCCCAAGCCGCGTACGGCAAGACCGCCGATGGTGAAAGCGTCGAAGCCTACACTCTAACGAACAGCTACGGCATGAAGGTAAAGATCATAACCTTGGGTGGTATTATCAGCGAAGTGTGGACACCCGATAAGGACGGAAAAATGGCCGACGTCGTGTTGGGCCGGGATAATCTGAAGGGATATCTGGATGGCCATCCCTATTTTGGCGCCATCACGGGACGCGTGGCCAATCGCATTGCCAAAGGCAAGTTTACGCTCGATGGCAAAGAGTATACGCTGGCGACAAACAACGGCCCGAATGCTCTGCATGGCGGGAAAAAAGGCTTCGACAAAGTCGTGTGGGCTGCAACGCCCAAGAAGAACGGACTCCGCAATTCTCTCATACTGAAGCATACGAGCAAAGACGGAGATGAAGGCTACCCCGGAACCCTGGATGTCACCGTTCGGTACACGCTGACGGACGAAGATCAACTTCACATTGATTACACAGCCACGACCGATAAGAACACGCCGATCAACTTGACGAACCATAGCTATTTCAACTTGGCTGGCCAAGGCAATGGCGACATTCTCGGCCATGAACTGACCATCTTTGCCGACAAATATACTCCTACGGATGACACACTGATCCCCACTGGCAAGATCGAACCGGTTGAAGGAACCCCCTTTGACTTCACGAAGCCGACAATGATCGGCAAACGCATCAAAGAGATTAAGAGCGATCCCGTTGGCTACGATCTCAACTATGTCTTGCGCGAAGGCGAGGCCATGCGCTTGCGGGCAACCGTGGTGGAACCGAAGTCGGGACGCAAGATGATCGTTTACACTACTGAGCCCGGAATGCAATTTTACTCGGGCAATTTCTTGGATGCAAAGAAAGATGCCGGCAAGAATGGAGCGGTCTACCAGAAACACGCTGGCTTCTGCCTGGAGACGCAACACTTCCCGGACTCGGTAAATCAGAAGGATTTTCCCTCGACGATCCTAAAGCCGGGCGAAACGTATCAATCGACGACAATCTATCAGTTTAAAATTGTGGAGGAGTGACCGACTCCGAGGCGGAAGTAAGCGACGATGAACCCGTCGCTTACTTCCGGCTTGGATATCAAATCGCCTTCGAGATGGATCTGCGCTCCTCGGGAACCTTTTATGACCCTTGCCAACCGCTTCGCCGACTACGCCTACAAGCTTCGCTTTGAAGATCTGCCGACGGCGATCGTGCATGAGACGAAACGTCGGCTGATTGATTCCTTCGCAACGGCTGTCGGCGCCATGCCTTCGGAGGCTTATGCGATCGCCAAGAAGTGCGCGCAGCGAGTGCAAGGAACGCCGAACGCTACGCTGTTAGGCGGGGGGACTTCTAGTCCGGAGTGGGCGACTTTTGTCAACGGGTTGCTGATACGCTATCTCGATTTCAACGACACCTATCTTTCGCTCGAGCCCGCGCATCCGAGCGACAACTTAGCGCCGGTGTTAGCCGTCGGCGAAGCGGAAAACGCCAGCGGCGCGGAGATGATTACCGCCGCGGTTCTCGCCTATGAGATTCAATGCCGGCTTTGCGATGCCTGCAGCTTGCGAGTGCAGGGGGTCGATCACGTCACCTATGGCGCCCTATCGTCTGCGTTGGCCGCTTGCAAACTGATGAAGTTGAACTCGACGCAGATGACCCACGCGCTCGGCATTGCCGGGGTTTGCAATGTCGCCTTACGGCAAACGCGGTCGGGCGAACTGAGTTACTGGAAAGGCTGCGCCTTTGCCAACGCAGCACGCAACGGTGTATTCGCCGCCACGCTCGCCGCCGATGGCATGACCGGCCCTTCGCCGATTTTCGAAGGCGATCTCGGCTTCATGAATCTCGTCACCCGGCAAGCGTTCACGGTCGCGCCGATGGGTGCCGAGAACGGCGGACCGGCCGACTTCATGATCGCCAAGACGTACATCAAATTTTGGCCGGCGGAGTATCATTCTCAAAGCGCCATTGATGCGGCTCTGCAACTGCGAACAGAAATCGGCGATGTATCGAAAGTAGCCGCTATCGACATTCACACTTTTGAAGCGTCGTACAACATTATCGGCAAATATAAGGAAGCCTGGGCGCCTAAAACACGTGAGACTGCGGACCATAGCCTCCCTTACTGCACCGCCGTTGCCCTTCTGGATGGCGATGTCTTTTTGCATCAATTCGATCCCGAGCGATTCACCGCGCCGGACATCGTCAGCCTGGTCAGCAAGGTGAAAGTACATCTGGATAACAGCCTGACGCCGCGATACCCCAAGGGGATTCCGAACCGCATTGTCATCACGATGACTGATGGCCGCCAATTCTCGAAGGAAGTTGAATTCCCGCGCGGTCACGCGGGCAACCCGATGACCGACGAGGAAGTGATCGCCAAATTCCGCCGCACGGTCGAGCCGCGCTACGGCAAAGAACGAGCGAGCGCGATATTGGAACGGTGCTGGGAGTTCGAGAAGGCAACCAAAGTCGGCGAGCTGTTGGCGATGTTCAGCTAAGAATGCCAACGAATTCTGGCGAGCGGCGCGGCGTAAGCCCGCCGTGGGTTCGGAACCACGGCGGGCTTACGCCGCGCCGCTCGCCAGAATTGCGAGAATCTGTTGGCCCACTCCGTTGGCTCACGCCCACCCGCGATTCCGCTTGCCCCGATGCCCCTTGCACCCGCATAATACTCTGTATCAGTTTCATTTCTTAATCCACGCGGATTAGCCGCTGGCTTGGAGATACCTCGATGTTTGGTGCGCGTACCTTTTTCATCGCCCTGATAGCAGTCGCCCTGCCTTGCTTTGATCTTCCGACCATCAGCGCGTGTCCCTTTTGCCCCCAGGCGGGGCAAACGCTCACCAATGAAGTGAACCAGGCGAACCTGATTCTTTTCGGCACTCTGTCGAATGCCAAGCGTGACCCGAACGAATTCGGCAAGGGCACGACCGAAATGGCGATCGACATCGTCGTCAAAGATCAGGATTACCTGAAAGGGCGAACGACCGTAACCCTCCCGCGTTATGTGCCGCCTGACCCGAAGAGCCCATCGAAGTATCTGGTTTTCTGCGAGATTTCCAAGGATGTGCTCGATCCCTATCGCGGCCAACCGGTGGCGGTGGATAGCAAGATCGCCGAATACCTCAAAGGCGCTATCGCCGTACGAAGCCAGGACGCGCCGGCCAAGCTGAAGTATTTTTTCAGCTACCTCGATTCGCCCGAAGAAGCGATTTCTTCAGATGCCTTTATGGAATTCGCAGCCGCGGATCAAAAAGATGTCGCGGTGATTGCGCCGAAACTCGATCCGAATACGATCGTAAAGTGGCTCCGCGATCCAAACACTTCTCCTTCGCGTTATGGCTTCTACGGCTCGCTGCTCGGCCAATGCGGCAACGGCAAAGAGCACGCTCATCTGTTACGCGAAATGCTCGACGACCCGAAGAAAAAGTTCTCCAGCGGCGTTGACGGCATGTTGGCGGGCTATGTCATGCTTGCCCCCAAAGAAGGCTGGGAATACATCCGCGGCATCTTGGCCGACCCGAAGCAGGAGTTTCTTACTCGCTACGCGGCACTTAGAACGATCCGCTTTTTCTGGGATTATCGCAACAAAGACATTACAGCCGAACAGATCGTCGATGCCATGCAGCTATTGCTGACACAGGGCGACATCGCCGACCTGCCTATTGACGACCTACGACGCTGGGGTCGTTGGGAACTGACCGATAAAATCATATCGCTTTACGGACAGAAATCGCATACCATTCCGATCGTCAAACGTTCCATCGTTCGCTTTGCCCTGTCGGTGCCGACCGATAATGCAAAGGCCCAGGCGTTCCTGAAAGAACGCCGAGCCGAGGATCCCGAGCGCGTCAAAGAGATCGAGCAACTGCTGGAACTGGAACGAACGCCGGTCCCGCCGATGAAGACTGAGGTGAAGAAGTAAAGTTGCAAAGGGCGGCAAGAGTTGAAAGCATGAACAGCTTGGTGTGGATTGCATTTGATCTAGGAATTCGCGGCGACTACGAAGCGCTGTTTCAGTTTTTCGACTGCGCACGATGCCAAAGAGTGCGGCGACAGCTTAGCGTTGATTCGCTTCGAATGGACCTCGGATTTACTTGCCGAGTTACAAGCGGAAATCGCAAAATCGGTCAAGTTCGACAAGCGGTCGCGCGTAAATGCCATTTACCCTAATGCAAACGGAAACTATGCTGGCCGGTTCATCGTCGGCAGGTGAAAAGTCCCCGCTGGTCCGGATTTGCGTTAACCGGACAGGCAGATGTTGCGGATGAATAGCGCGCTTGTAGACACGAGTTACTGGATCGCGCTTTTTGATGCGCGAGACAAACATCACGCAATGGCGTTAGCTCGCGCGGAATATTTAGACTGGACTTCAATAATTCCTTGGCCAATCATGTATGAAACGCTTGGCACTCGTTTTATTCGACGGCCGGAATGGGTAGATCGTCTGGACAGGCAATTGAAAAGCTCGAACATTCATTTCGTTGATGACAGCGATTACCGCGACGAGGTTTATTCGCTTGTTGTCGACTATTCGACACGGTTGCGACGAGGCATCAGCATGATCGATATGCTTTGTCGTCTGCTGATTGCCGATCCGGCAGTTCGCATCAATTACTTGCTGACAACGAATCTGAAGGATTTTGCCGAGCTCTGTACACGAGTGGTGTGACCATTCTCTAGCTCATCTTCTCAGACTCTCTCAACGTGAAGGATCACTTATGCAACTTCGAACTCAAGGATTTCTCTCAATCGCCGCACTGTTGGCGATTGTTTCAACCTTACGCCCCTGCTCGATCTGCGATCCGAATTTTCAGCAGAAGCCGACGTTGCGGCAAAGCGCCCGGCAGGCAAAATTTGTCGTCTCCGGAACACTGAGCAACCCAAAGCTGGATGGCGATAAGGGTTCGACGGAATTCCACATCGCCACGGTGATACAGCCTGATGCCGTGCTCGGCGATAAGAAAGTCCTCATCATCCCGGCCTTCATTCCAGTCGATCCCAAGTGCCCGGGCCGTTTCCTGCTGTTTGGCGACATCGTCAACGGCAAGCTCGATATCATCCGCAGCCAACAAATCGAAGGGCTGCGAGCTGGCGACTATTTAAAGGAAGCCCTGCAGATCGATGACCGTGACCGCGCGGCGGTTCTGCGGTTTTGTTACACGCATCTCGATTCAAACGACCCCGACATCGCGACGGACGCCTTCCACGAACTCGCCAAGGCAAGCGACTTGGAGATTGCAAGCATCGCCGGCAAGTTGTCACCGGAGAAGTTTCGCACGCTGTTGAGAAGCGTCGCCACGCCCCCCGATCGTCTTGGCATATACGCCTACCTGCTTGGCGCGTGCGGTCAAAAAGAAGATGCTGGCCTTTTGCTCGAGATGATCCAAGCGAAAACTGAACGTGGCAACGCCGCCTTGAGCGGTCTGCTCGGTGGCTTGATTGAATTGCAATCAGAAAAAGGATGGGCCGCCGTCCGCGCTATTCTGCTGGACGACAAAAGGCCGTTCGCGGACAAGCTCGCCGCTCACGGCACGTTGCGCTTTTATCACGCCTGCAAGCCGAAAGAGAGCCGGAAAGAAATCGTGCAATGCCTAACCGCCGTGATCGATCAGGGAGACATGGCCGATATGGCCATTGAGGACCTCCGCCGCTGGCAATGGTGGGAACAATCGAAGCACATCTTCGCCCAATATCCGAAGCCGACCCACGGTGCCCCAATCGTTCGGCGTTCCATTGTGCGCTATGCACTCTGCTGCCCGGAATCCGAAGCCACCGCGTTCGTCGCACTCCTTCGCCGTTCAGATCCGGAAATTGTCAAACGAGTGGAAGAGTCGCTGCAATTCGAGAAGGCGGCCCCGATAAAGAATTGAATCATAACCGACCGCGCCTGAGCAATTGAGCGATAGAAGATTGCGGCATTCGTCGCCTTCATTTTGCGAAAGCTAAAAGCAAGTTTTCGCAAATGGCAATCTGTCGATGTCTCTCCGGTGCCAAACCATATCGGGCTCGCGTAGCTTGGTAGTTGATCGTGCAATCGATGAAGGCGACAAAAAATGAAAAAATATTTCCTGCACGTCCGGTGCATGATAACATCCATAAAAGCAGTTTACTGCCTTCGGAGGAGATTTGTTATGGCCGGCAGCTCGACCCAATCAGCCCCTAGAACTTGGACCGCTTCTGAACTAAGACAACTTCCGGCATCGGAACGAGACGAAATAATGAAAACGGCAGCAAAATTAGCGGAGCATGATTACCGTCTCGATAAGCAACTGACTGCTTTCGAGGCATTTGGCGAGAAAGATCTACAAGGCGACAGTTCCACCACCGAAACGCGGTGAGATTTGGCTCGTCGATTTTGATCCATCGGTCGGCGCGGAAATTCAAAAGATCCGGCCTGCCGTGGTCATCAGTCTTGATTCGATCGGGCGCTTGCCACTTCGCATTATTGTGCCGATCACCGATTGGAAGACATCGTATTTCCAATTGCCGTGGTTCGTCGAATTGCTGCCGTCGCAGTTCAATGGTCTTCGCAAGCATTCCGGCGCCGATGCGTTCCAAACGAAATCGGTTTCGGAACACCGGCTCGTCAGAAAAATCGGAGAGCTTACCCCGGTTCAACTTGACGCGGTTGCAGATGCGATTGCTCTCTGTGTCGGTGTGCCGTGAGCCCGATTTTCAGCACCAAAGTCTAAAACATAATTCGATTGTCTCGGCCTTCGGGCGGCGTGAGGCAATTTCGTCCGTCAACCCACCCGCTTGAGCATGCCATCCTTGGCACAGGCGATTTCGGCGATGCGTTTGATGTCGTAGAAGCGGCAGGCTTCCATGAGGAGACGGCATTCGAACCAGAGGTCGCCATCGACGATCGGCATGAATAGATCGTAGACGTTGTCCACACCCATATAGACGGGGACGCCGGCTTCGAGCAATTTCGGGATGGGCGCGATCGAATTGTGCAGCGGGCCGTTCATATCGAGTTGCTTCATGCTCAAAGCTGCGGAGGGGCAGCAGATAACGCTGACGCCGGCGTCCTTCAGCAGCTTGACGATTCGATCCTGTTCGACGAGCGGCTTGGCCGAAACCGAAATGGCGTGGATGGCGCTAACTCGCCCTTCCAGGCCATGTTCGATTGTCTTGCGAGCGAGCATCTCCGTTTCATTCTCGTAGGGATTGTTCTCCTGATCGACGTGAACGTCCAGTTTCTTGTTCAGATCCTTGGCGATCTTCATGATGATATCGACGTGCTTTTCGGGCAGAGGGCGATCCTTAGAAGGAAGGCCGCCCACCAGATCGGCCATCTCGCAGGCTTTGATGAACCACTTTCGCGACTCATCATCGAGGACGCCTTGCAGCGGCTGCACGCCGATCTCGAAATGGATTTCGTTCTTGAATCGCTTCTTCACTTCCAAGGCCGCTTCAACGGGCAGAGTGCGCACGGTGCTGTCGGCATCAACCAACGTTCGGCAATAGGTGGTGCCCTGGTCGATCATCTTTTGCACGCCGCGCGAGATGCGTTCGACGAGATCTTCGAAGGTGTAGTTCTCTTTTAAGTGCTTATAGAGAGCCCACTTTTTTTGCATATCAACCTGACCAAGACGCAGGTTGTCCATCGAAATAAGATACGCTTTATCGAAGTGCGCGTGATAGTTGGCAAAGCCGCCGAGGTTGGCCACCATCTGTAAGAACTCGGCATGCATATCCCAGGGGCGCTTCTGATCGGCGATCTTATATTTGTAAAAGCCTTCCTGATCGCGCTTGATCAACTGCTCGATCGTCAACAACGCTACATCGATATCGGTGATGAGGGGGATGCCGTTCTCGATCGCCATGGTGCGAATGAGATTGCTGTCCGAAGATTCATCGTAGTCGTTGTTGCCGGTCAATACATTGATGATGAGGTCGAGGCGGTTTTCCTTGAGAAACGAACGGATATTCGGCTCGCGTCGATCGGCGATCTTGTGCAGCTCCTGATTATCGACGCCGCGTTGAGTCAGATAGTGATAGGTGCCGGGCGTTGCATAGAGAGAGACGTTGAGATGCTTCAAGCTGCTCGATGGCGGGAAACATGCGATCTTTGTCGGCCGGCTTGCCGGCGGAAATCAGCACGCTTTTACGCGATTTCTTACCGATCAGTTTGAGGCTGAACGCCAGCATCTCGACCGTGTCGAGCCCTGTCATGACGGCAGTCTCCTTGACGAATAAACGGAAGTGGATGGGCGCATATTGATCGGTTTACGGGCGCGTGGAACGATGTCAAGCTTGGCCGCGAACGATTAAGGGAGTAGTATCTCACCATCATGGCAAAGCGTAAGCATAGTTACGATTATCCTCGGCCGGCCGTCACTGTTGATGTCGCCGTCGTCACCCGTGAAGCGAAGCCGCGCATTCTGCTGATTCGCCGAAAGCACGATCCGTTTGCCGGCAGTTGGGCCTTGCCCGGCGGTTTCGTGGACGAAGGCGAACGCCTCATCGATGCCGCCCGGCGTGAACTGCGCGAAGAGACGAGCGTTGAGGACGTCGAGCTGGAACAGCTTCGCGCCTTCGGCGACCCAGGTCGAGACCCGCGCGGTTGGACCGTCTCCATCGTTTATCTGGCGCGCGTTCGCTATGAGGACGTAAAGCCCAAAGCGGCCGATGATGCGGCCGAGGCCAAATGGCATCGGCTCGATAGGCCGCCCGCTTTGGCGTTCGATCATGCTCGCATTTTGCAGTGCGTTCGTTCCCGGCTTGATGCGTTTGAAGAATGATTGACTTGTCGCCTTATTGAGACTGTTTGCCATGCTCGAAGAACACGAACTCGACCTCCTCCGCTGTCCACTCGATCCGAGGCGGGAAGCGAAGCTGGTCTATGACGACACGAAAGTCGTCTGTTCCCGCTGCCGGGTGATGTTCCGCAGCAAGGAAGGAATCTTGAGCCTGCTTGTGGATGAAGCGGTGCTGCCGGAGGGTTGCGCGAGTGCGAAAGATCTACCTTGCCGGGAATAATGAGAATGCATCGGCAGGCCGGGAGTCCTGCCGCCACGGAGCAAAAAAAATCAACGAGCCAACGCCTGCCTAATCGCGGATAAGAAGTCTGAAGTGCGGAAAGGCTTTTGCACAAAGCCGGCGATCCCGCGGCCGGCAAACTGGGAGGTTATCTCGGTAACGCTGTAGCCGCTCATCAGGACGATAGGCAGGTCGGGCTGGAGCGCGTTCAGAGCGGTTATCGTTTCCAAGCCGTCCATGCGAGGCATCGTAAGGTCGAGCACGACGGCACCAATTTGCTCTCGATTTGCTTGGAAGACTTCTAAACCTTCTTGGCCGTCTCCGGCGGTAAGCACCGTAAAGCCGGACTGTTTGAGAATAAACGCGGCGATGTTTCGGACGCCGGAATCATCGTCTATTACCAGAACAGTCGCCGTTCCCCGCCACGATTCCGCGACAGCGGGAACGCCCGGTTCAGTCGTTTCTCTCGTCGAACAAGGGATAACCACGCGAAAACTACTGCCGTGGCCGGGTTCACTAGAAATTTGCAGTTCACCGTGATGTCCACGCACGATTCCTTGCACAACGGCAAGACCGAGGCCGCGCCCTGTGAACTTCGTCGAGTAGAATGGGTCAAAAATCTTCTCTGTGTCTGTCGCGGAGATTCCGCATCCCGTGTCGCTCACTTCGAGCAAGACTGCCGATTCAGTGACTCGTGTCCTCAAGGTTATTTTGCCTGTTTTGTCCTCTAATGCCTCGGAAGCGTTGATGACCAAATTCAGGATCAATTGTTCGAGTTGAGTCGCGTCGGCCTCCACGGCGCCTACTGGGAGCAGATCGTAGACAAGTTCCGCGTTGACCGCGACGGCTGAACTGAGCAGTCCTGTCATTCCTTGTACGAGCTGAGTCAAGTCAACCGGCTGAATGACAAATCGGCCTTTGCCGGCGTATGCCAGAATTTGCTGCACCAGATCGGCAGCCCGCCGAGCGTTCTTGGTTACTTCTTCGAGCATCGTGAAAGCGGGAGAATCAGGAATCAGCGATCGGGATGCAAGCTCCGCAAATCCCAACACGGGTGTCAGCAGGTTGTTCAAATCATGGGCGACCCCGCCGGCTAAGACTCCCAGGCTTTCGAGCTTTTGTGCCTGATAGAGCTGTTGTTGGAGCTTATGCCGATCCTCTTCGCCTTTTTGAATCGTGTCGATTAGTTCGTGCTGTCGCATCGAAGAGACCAGAAGGGCCTCATTCATTGCAGTGGCCCGTCGATGAAAAATCGCCATTTCCGTACAATCGTTTACCTGGATCATGACGGCGGCCGTACGTTCGTTTGCGTCTGGCAGCGCCCACATCGAATAGGACCAGTAGATGGGCGGTGATTGCTGATGGGCGAGTTCCGATAGCTTGGCAGGCTTGCCTGTTTGCAGTACGCCGTCAATTGCTGCAGCACAGTCTTTGCGAACGCTTTCCGGCATGATTTCCGAAAAAGTGCGACCGACGAGCCTATCAACTGTCGATTCGACAAGTGACGCAAAAGCGGGATTTACGTAATGGACGATATGCGAAGGTCCGGTGACGGCAATCAGCGCGAACGGCGAGCGTTCGGCGAATAAGGCGCAACTGCGGATCGCATCCGAAGCGTCAGCGTGCGAATACGTAAAGAATTGTGTAACCATAACGCACTCCGCTGGTGCGAGGTTGAAGCGCTCTCCTTAGCGCTTCGGACTTGGTGGAGAGTTAGCTTACTGGTCTCACTGAGTCAATCTGACCGGTAGATCGGCCAATAACTTAGTTAACGCGTCCAAATCGACCGGCTTTACCAAGTGTCGATCAAAGCCCGCTTCTTGAGTGCGACGCCGGTCGTCATCGGCGCCCCAGCCTGTCAAGGCGACGAGAAACATATCCTTGCCCCAGCTTTCCAGACGAATGCGGCGGGCGGCTTCGGTGCCGTTCACTCGCGGCATTCCTAAATCCATCAGCACTACCTCTGGCCGATATTCGGCTGCAACACGCACCGCTGCCTCGCCGTCGTGAGCAACGCGCGTTTCGTGCCCGAGGATTTCGAGCAGCATGGCGAGCGATTCCGCCGCGTCGGCATTGTCGTCGACAACGAGAATGCGGTGAGTCTGGGTTACTGGTTTTTCCGAGATTGGCTCCGATTTTTGCGATTCCGCCACGGGAGCGACAGTCGGCAAATAGACGATAAACTCGCTTCCTTTGCCAGGACCATCGCTGCGCGCTTCGACCCGCCCACCATGCAATCCGACGAATTCTTTCACCAGCGACAAACCGATTCCCAGTCCGCCCTGGGCATGTCGCCATGATGTGTCCACCTGTACGAACACGTCGAAGATATGCGGCAGGCGGGCGGGAGGGATGCCGATCCCGGTGTCGCGGACACTGACCGAAACTTCAGCGCCTTCCTGCCGGACGGTCAAACAAATCTTGCCTCCCGGCTCGCCGTATTTGGCCGCATTATTCAGCAAGTTTACAAAGACCTGCACCAGACGCGTAATGTCGCCCTCAACGAAAATCGGGCCGGGCGCGGGAATGAACGTAAATCGCTGGCCGGCGCGTTGAATCTGCGGCTGGCACACCTCAATGACATCCCGCAACACAATGGCAAAGTCGAGATGGTTTTTGCGAATTTGCAACTTGCCCGTCGCGATGCGACTCACATCGAGCAGGTCGTTCACCAACTCGGAAAGCTGATGCACCTGACGAGCCATCATCAATTGAGTGCTCTCCGCCGCGCTGGAATCGGCGGCCGTCAGCTTTAGCAGTTGAATGCCGGAATTCAGCGCGGCAAGCGGGTTTCGCAATTCATGACTCAAAACAGCAAGGAACTGATCGCGCACCTGGACGGCCCTTTGCAGCCGGCCGCGCAGCAAATCGGCTTCTTCGGCCATTTCGTGCTGCTTCGTCGCGGCCACGATCAGCGCTTCATTCATGGCAGTCGCTCGCTGGCGGTAGTGGGCGATTTCCGTCGCATCGGTCACCTGGATCATCACTCCCTTTGGCCGCTCATCGTTTCCAAAAATGGCCCAGACAGCGTACGACCAGTAGACGGTGCGCACCTGCAGTTGCCGGTGTTCTTGTTCCGCCAAATCCTGAGAGATGCCAGAGCGAAAAACGCGGTCTAAGAGCGCGAGACAACCGTTTTCGGGGCCCTCCGGCACCGCGTCCATAATGAGCCGGCCGACAAGTTCTTCCCGGCGCCTGCCAACGAGGAGTGCGAATGCAGGGTTGAGATACGAAATAATGTGAGTCGTACCCTCAACCGCAACCATCGGTTGAGACGATCCTTCGGATGTGGATCGGCATAGCCGCATGATATCGGCTTTGTGATCCACGTCGTACGTTTCGAGTTCGGCAATCATCGCCTTACCTCTATTTTTTGGTCGACTTCGACCATTTCGGAGCTGGTTGATCAACCGGTAGTTCTGAAAAACGCACTTCAGGTACACCCGTGATCAAGCCGTGGTAACCCCTGAGCCGTTCGCCGATGTGCAAACCGTCAGACGTTATATGATACTCGCGGATGTCCTTGCTGTGATCGCCCGCGCGCATCTTCACCACCATCAGAACTTTGCGCAGCTGGCCATCTATTTCCACGTAACGCAAGCGGACGATATCGTCGCTGAGGAAGGAGATCGCATAAGGGCTGAGCGCTAACTCGGTGAAGCTTTCTATCAGCTCGACGGTGCTTACAATGGTGACGCCCGTCCGGGTGAGGGCGCCGATCATGCGATAAAGCGATTCGCGAAAATCGTCTCGGAATCCCGGCGCCAAGGCAAGCTCGAAGCCCGCGAGGGAATCGATTACCAGGCGCTGGCGCCGGTTCTATTCACCGCATCGATGATCTCGCGCATCGTCTCATCGACGGAAAGATCGAGAGGCCGCAGATAAAGAATGTTCAGTTTGCCTTGGTCCCGGGCATTTTCGAAACCTAACCCGAGAGCAGTAGCTCGCGCGGCATATTCCTCAGGCCTCTCTTCGAAGATGGCCATGATGGCCGCTTCGCCGCTGCGTAGACCTTCGGCAACGAACTGCGTAGCGAAGATCGATTTGCCGGACCCGGACGGCCCGGCAATCAGCAAGCTGTCTCCCTCCGGAATGCCGCCCCCCATCATTGCATCGAGTTCGGCAATGCCGCATGAAAGCCGTTTCCGGTCGGGGGCCTTGTCCCTACGGCCGGTAAGCCCGAAATTGCGCGGAAAAGCCTGGATGCCGTTCGACGTAATGCGGAACGTGTGCAGGCCCGGAACAGACGCCTGCCCCCGTAGTTTCATCACCTGCAATTTACGAACAATCGAGTTCCGTTCGACCTGTTGATACATCCAGAAAAGCCCATCGGCGACCGTGAATACCGGATTGTCGCGCAGTTCACCTTCGGTGTATTCGCCAATGAGGAACGTCGTCGCCTGCCAACTGGTCAGGTGCAGCGCCAGTCGCTGAATGAAAGCTTGAAGTTCGTGTTCAGCCGTGCCGCCCGCCCCTTTGTGCGCCACCGTTCTAAAGGAATCGACGACGACAAGCCCGGGATTGGCTGCCTCAACTTCCTTGATAATCTCGTTCAGAACGGCTTCCAGATCGTTTTCGAGGACGACCTGACTCAGGTTGATGAAACGGACGGCGGTGCTCAATTTGGCTGAATCAAAGAAACGAAATTGTTGCTGATACCGCAGCATCTTGAGAGCGGGCTCGCCAAGCACGGTAAAATAGAGGGCGGGCCGTTCAGCGGTTGCGTTTGCAAAAGCAATCTGATGCGCCAGAGTGGTTTTACCGCCTCCGGGCGCGCCGGCGATGATGTTGAACGAATACTCGGGCAACCCGCCGCCCAAAATTTCGTCAAGCCCGGGAACTCCGGTCCGCAGCTGACGTATCGTCACTCGTTCATCGGCACTCATATTCCGTCCCTACTTTCCACGTCTGTTCTGCTCTCAAGCGCGTCCGGCCAGACATCGCAAACGAGCCGCAGCGTGAGAGGTTCGCCAATAAATGCGACAAGAAGCGTCAGAAGTTGGGTTGCAACACTCAAGCCTGCTGCCTGATCGAGCGCAGCTTGTTGCTGATTACCGTGGATGGCCACTCCGTCCAGGGAACCATCTTCGCGCACTTGCACTGCATCAAGCGCCGGTGTTTCCTTTGTCGCCAGAACCAGCGCACGCGACATGAGAGAGCGAAAGCCAACCACACCCGTTAGCTTCGCCAACGGCTGTCGCAATTTGTCGCAGACTTGAACGGCGGTATTAACGGTGTCGCCTGAGGTATGTAGTGCCTCTTCCAAAGCGATCAATCGCAAGGCCAAGTTCAGAATTGCGGGCTCTGGCGTGTTCATCAGGCCCTATACCAGATGAGAAGCAGATCGAAATACACGTGTGTCACGGTTGCGCGGCAGGTCGCACAGCTGGCTAGCTCAAAGGCGTGAGTCTGAGACACCCGCCCTCAGTAAGGAGGAACCCGAAGCGAGATGTAAGAAAAGACCTTTCACACCCGAATAGATTAAGATAGCAGGTTTGTCCTGCGCGAGTCGAAATAAGCGGCGGATCTGACTTTCTGGGGTGCGCGCAACCAATCCATGCGAGCGGCGCGGCGTAAGCCCGCCGTGCTTTCGAACCCACGGGGGGGCTTACGCCGCGCCGCTCGCTTGAATTGTCAGAACGCCTCCCAAAATATTTTCAACAAAATGCCAAATCGCGAAAATTTTGTCTGTTTTCCCACGATTTAATTGGAAAGTGCCTTCGGGAAATATTTCCCGAAGGCACTCTGCTTTTCAACGACTAAGAGGTGGGTTTCGCAAAGCCTCCACCCATAGGCATCAAGTTAAGAAAAAACTGGTATTTAAAAAAGTCGGAAGTCCTTTCACAATCTCAGGTAGTAACAAAACTGGGATTGGGAGAAGGAGCTTCCGGATGGGAATTCTAACTAAAGTCGGTGGAGCATTGCAACGGCTGTTTGGTGAAGTTGCGCAGACAGCGGCGGACGACAGTGGTGTGATTCAAAGGACAAGGAAGTTCACTCCGCTATCCTTGGCTCGTACGTTTGTTTTGGGCTATTTGCAGAATCCGAGAGCTTCCGATGAGAAGTTGGCCCAGATGGCGGTGCAGTGTGGCGCTGAGGTCACGCCGCAAGCGATCGAACAGCGGCACACGCCGAAGTTGGTCGATTTTTTGCAAAAGCTGTTTTGCGGCGCGACGCAACTGATGGTTGGCTCCGACAAAGCATTGGCGCCGATCTTGGAACGATTTTCCAGCGTTACGGTACTTGACAGTTCCACGATCACATTGCCCGATGAGATGCAGGAACAGTATCGCGGTTGTGGCGGCAGCCATGGCAGCGGGGCGGCGGCCATGAAGTTGCAGACGGAATTGGACTTGCGCAGCGGGGCCTTACAACATGTGGAAATCGAAGCGGGCCGCAGTTCCGACGGCGCAACGAGTCGACAGGACGCGCGGCATGGTCCGGGATCGTTGCGGATCGCCGACCTCGGATATTTCGCCTTGTCGGTATTTGCCGCCATGGCGGCGGCAAAAGAGTACTTTCTATCGCGTTTACAGTTCAATACGCACGTGTGGCACGAAGGCTCGAATGTCGAGATACTGGCATGGCTGGCGAAGCAGACCGATTATTTCGTTGATGTGCCAGTGCTTTTGGGCGAGGGAAAACGTTTGCCCTGCCGCTTGATTGCTTGGCGTTTGCCGCCCGAACAAGCGAATCGTCGTCGGCAAAAGTTGCGCCAAGAACTGAAGAAGAAAAAGGGGCGTGAACCGAGCGTGGAACGTTTGGCATGGTGCGACTGGACGATTCTGGTGACGAACGTTCCCCAAGAGCTGTTGACCCCGCGCGAAGCCGCCGTGTTGTATCGGGCGCGCTGGCAAGTGGAGTTGCTATTCAAGCGGTGGAAATCGCAAGGCCTGGTAGCGGAGTTGAGTGGCTCCACCGTGGTTCGGCAAATGGTGCGAGTGTGGTCGCGATTGTTGGCCGTCGTGGTGCAGCACTGGCTGACGGTCGGGAGCGTCTGGGGCGATGCAACGAAGAGCCTGCACAAAGTGTACGAAGCCGTACGCAACTTCGCTGGCCGTCTGGCATACGCGCTCGATTGCCAGTCGGACTTGGAACGAGTGCTCACCGACATCGCCAAGACTTTCAAGACAACCTGCCGACGTGACAAACGCTCGAAAGCCGGTACATTTGAATTACTTAACGACGTAGAACTCGCGGAGTTTGCTTAACTTGATGCCTATGGGTTTCGCAAAGCCTCCACCCACCCTACAAGACATTTGCCCGGTATGGGTGAAGGCTTTGCGAAACCGGTCGTTTGACTATGTACGTTCAAGGTCGCCTCCCAAAAATATTTCCAACAAAATGCCAAATCGCGAAATTTTTGTCTGTTTTCCCAGGATTTAATTGGAAAGTCCCTTCAGGAAATATTTCCTGAAGGGACTCTGCTTTTAGCTGTTCTTAAGCGCCAGCGACGCAGTTGCAAAACGGAAGCTCGCCCTTCCCACCCTCCCCCCCGGCTTTGCGACGGCTTTGCGGGGGGAGGGCAGGGTGGGGGGAAAGGCTGGGAGTGTCTAGACGCTTGTTGATGGCTAGGCGCTCTGCCCTCACCCTGCCCTCCCCCTGCAAGGCCAGGGGGAGGGTAAAACGGGCTTTGCGCTCATTTCAACAGGTTCCGGAATCTGTTCGCGCTCCCTAATTAGCCCGATTGCTTACGCCATTCGGCTCGCCTAAATCGAACCGTCGCCACGGGCCTGCCAGCCTGTTACGCTTCATACTAGCTTAGGGGCGCTCAAATCCGAATTTTCAATTTTGCTCGTTTCAATACTTTCAAGCTCCTCAACCCGGCGAAAACTTTCTGGCTTCGCCCATTCGTGTTCTACAATTCCCCATCAATGTACGATGGGGAGAGCGCGCACATGGGGAACGGCTTCAATACGCTAGCCGACGACGCGGGTCATCGGACGGGCGTTGCCGAGGGGAGCATTCCCGGCAACCTGGATAAGCCACAGCCTGAATTCGCATTTCTTCAGCCGCCGCTGGAACCGGACGAAATCGGCAGACTGCTGCACTATAAGGTGCTGCGCAAGCTCGGCCAGGGCGGCATGGGGATGGTCTTCGCCGCCGAAGACACCCACTTGCGGCGGCAAGTAGCTTTAAAGGTCATGCTGCCGGGAATCGCACAACATCTGGCGGCGCGAGAGCGATTCTTGCGCGAAGCCCGAGCGATGGCCGCCTTAACGCACGATCACGTTGTCACCATTTATCAAGTCGGCAGCGCTCCCACTCCCAACAGCGGTGAAATCTCTTTCCTGGCGATGCAGTGTCTGGAAGGAAGCACGCTCGAAGACCTGTTGTTGGAGCGCGGCCGGCTCTCCATTGGCGAAGCAGTGCGCATCGGTATCGAGATCGCCCAAGGTCTTTCGGCGGCTCACGCTCGTGGGATGGTTCATCGCGACATCAAGCCCGCCAACATTTATCTCGAGGCGCCGCGCGGCCGGGTCAAGATTCTCGATTTCGGCTTGGCGCGCGTTGTCGATCAATCAATGCGGCTGAGCGCCAATGGTCAGATGATCGGCACCCCCTACTTCATGGCCCCCGAACAAGCGGTGGGCGAAGCGATCGATGCACGAGCCGACTTGTTCAGCCTCGGTTGCGTTCTTTATGTCGCTCTTTCCGGCGAATTGCCCTTCACCGGTGACAGCATCATCACCGTATTGACCAAACTCGCCATTGCGGAACCGCCGCCGCTTCACACTTTATTCTCCGACATCCCCGCCGACCTCAGCACGACGGTGCAACGACTGCTGTCCAAGAAGGCAATTGATCGCCCCCCTTCGGCCGATGCGGTGATTGCGTTGTTGGCGCCCTATGCCGATGGGTCGATGTTAACGATCCCGGCCGGACAGAAATCGTCCTCAGCGCTAAAACGACCGCAGGTCACAACGGAAACCGTATCGACGCCCTGGCCAGCACGGCTGCCTTGACGCAAGCTTCGAAGGCAAAAGCCGACTTGCAGGATCGCCGGCGCTTTTTGATCGGGGCGGGCATCGCGGGCATGGGCGGTTTAGGATATCTATTCCTACGGCCTGGACGTAAAGACGATCCTGCCGCTGCAAGCGTTCCAGGTGAAACGGATGCTCCGCCGATCGTTGTCGGCATCCTTCACTCGCAAACGGGAACCTTGCGCGACAGTTCCATACCCGTGGTGCTGATGACACAACTCGCCTTCGACCAGATCAACGAAGCGGGTGGCTTGCTCGGGCGCAAAATCAAGTACATCATCCGCAACGGCGCGTCCGATGAGAGCATCTACGCTCGCGAAGCCGAACAACTGGTCGTACATGAAAAGGTCGATGCCATTTTCGGTTGCTGGTCGTCGGCCTGCCGGAAGGCCGTGAAACAGGTTGTTGAAGCGCGCAACAACCTGCTGCTCTATCCCGTCCAGTACGAAGGTATGGAAGCCTCGCCGAACATTATCTACACCGGCGCTACGCCTAATCAGCAAATTCTCCCAGCTCTCGATTGGTGCCTGCGCCGTAAGCCGAAGGCAAAGTTTTTTCTCGTCGGCTCCGATTATATCTTTCCGCGCTGCGCTAACGAGTTAGTGCGGCACCGGGTCTGGGAGAAAGAGGGACAGGTTGTCGGAGAGGAGTACGCGCCGCTGGGCAGGCTCGATTTCAAAGCGATCTGCCAGCAAATCGACGCAGCCGCTCCCGATTTCATTTTGAATACGATCAACGGCAGCAGCAATGAGGCATTTTTCGCTCAATTGCGGGCGCAAGGAATATCCTCGGCCGAAACGCCGACCATTTCGTTTAGCGTCGACGAGCAAGTTCTTCGCGGCATGCCGGCCCGAGTCGTCGCTGGCGACTATGCTGCGTGCAACTATTTCTCCTCGATCGTCTCCGAACGCAATGATGCCTTTATCAAAGAGTATCACGAAGCCTGGGGAAACAATAACGGCGTCTCGGACGCGATGGAGGCCGCCTACCTCAGCGTTCGCCTTTGGGCTCAGGCGGTGGAACAGGCGGGATCGAGCCAACCCGTTGCGGTCCGCGCTGCCATACGGGGACAAAAGATTGATGCGCCGGAAGGCGATGGCGTTCGCATCGATACGGACAATCAACACACTTGGAAGTACTTCCGCCTCGGGCAGATTACGCCGGAAGGGACGTTCCGCATCGTCCACGAACACGACTCGTTGACACCGCCGACACCCTATCCGCGTTACCGCACCGTTGAAGAATGGAACCGCTTCCAGGAAGGCCTGTTCCGCAAATGGGGCAACCGCTGGAGCAACGCAGGCAGTTGAAACAGCAGGCGGTCAGAGCCACGACCGTTAGCAGTGCGCTCGTCTTACCCTCCCCCTGGCTTTGCAGGGGAGGGCAGGGTGGGGGCAGAGCCGCCTTGCCCATCAACGACCGTCGCGACGCTCGCGGCCCTTCCCCCACCCTGCCCTCCCCCCGCAAAGCCGGGGGGAGGGTGGGAAGGGCAAGATGCCGATTTGCCAGAATCAATTAAACGCACCATTGCCCTTATCAGAGTGAGCCAGTTCAAGGGAGACTTCGGCCATGCCAATCAACGTACTCGTTTGGGAATACCACAGCGTTCGCCATTGCGGTCATGCCGCCCTGAGGATCAGCCATGGCGGCCGAGAAGCCTACTGCAGTTGGTGGCCGTCGGATATCAAAACCAAGAACGCGGGCAAAGGCAAGGGAAGTGATTTCCCTTCACCGGTCAAGGCGCGCGGCGTGCTCGACCGTACCTTTCCGATTGACGCCAAAGCAGAATGCGGCGCCGATGGCCGCCTCCGTTTCAGTGCATTTGAGAATGGCACGGGTCGGCTGCGTCCCGGCCAGCAACTGATGGGCGAGAACCAGGACGGCACCGCGGAAATCTGGCAACATCCTCAGCACGATATCGCCATCCCCGGCATACAGGATGGGCCCGCCGTCGCTGGGCTCGATCTCGAACGGATGCTGACCTGCTGGAATCTCCTCAACATCAATCCAAGGCGCAAATATCGGCTCGTCAGTAAAGAGTACAACTGCTCGAGCATCGCCGCGGCTATCTTGGTTGTGGGCGGCGCCGCTTTCTATTCCGAAGTGGCAACCGGCAGAAAGCCGGACCTTGGTTTTATGTGGACCAATCCCAACCACGTCCGCGATTGGGCCATGCAGATTCGCGATGGGATCGCCATGGCACGCCGAGCCCAAGGCATGGTTCTGCAACCGACGTTTGCCGGCGACGGTGGGCCGATGCTGGCGCCGGCGAACGGCCATAATGAAATCATGGACCTCGCCACTTGGAAACGAATCAGCGCGGTCAAAATGAGCTTCGCCACCGGCTTGGCTCGCCGTGGCGAGCAGGTTGCAAAAATCGACGAATACCTTCGCGATTACCACATTCTCGGGCCTTGGAATTGGAGGAACTTCGCGCAGTGCAAGCAGAAAATCGGACGGCTAGGGGCCATGTTGCGCGAAGCCTGCTCACACATCATGGAGAAAGCGAATAGCAACCGCCGGGACGCCGTGCTACAACTGGCAACCCAGGTCATCGCCCGCTACAACCATGTCTCCGAACTCTACGAACGCTTCCTTCGGCCGCAGATACTGGAAATTATTGAGCGAGAAGTTCATACGCCGAAACTGGTGTAAACGAGCGACTTGACGTAAAGACTTTGCGCAACGTTCTCCATGAAACATCAATGCAGGAACAAAACTTCGTCGTTGACGCTTTGATCTGGAAGATCGTGGACATTCGCCCGCGCCGGAATATATTTGACCGGACGCTACGAGCGCAGGGGCGACAATCACTTTCTTCCGAATGAAAACGGGTGTCGAATGACGGACGAGCCAGACGAGCGCTTCGAGCGCCGACCACTACGCGATGAGCGGCTGGGAAGTCTTACCCAACAATCGCGAGGGAAAAAGCTTACCACGGCCCGGCGCATTCTGTTTTTTGTCGGCATTGTAAGCATCTTGGCCAATCTTTATTACTTCGTCGCGGCTAAAGATGAAGTACGCAAAGAGATTGACAAGGAGTTGGCAAAACAGGGTGGGCGGCAGGCGTTGCAGTTCCAACAGCAAGGCGCGTTGAAGGAGTTGGAAGATCATGCCGTGCAAGTTACAAAGCTTGCCGCGTTGATTTTCATCGGCGTCGGGGTAGCCTTCGTCCTATTTGGCGCGATGATCTATCGCTATCCCGTTCCCATCACGATCATGGCGTTGATACTCTACATCGCAAGCAACGCGGTAACCGCTGTCTTTGCCCCGGAAATGCTGGCAAGCGGGGCCATCATCAAAATTATCATTATCGTTGCTTTGGCCAAATCGATCCAGGCGGCAATCGCCTATGAGGATGAGCGCAAGAAGGCACTTCAAGAGCGCGATCGCTTTGACGATCCCTCGGAAGAATACGCGTGATCGTTTATGAGCGCCTTGTTCCCTGAACACCCGGAAGAGATATCGGCCGGGGGCGAATGGTCCAATTCCGAAGTGGAAGCGGCATCCGTACCGATGCGCGAATGCTGGCGCTGCGGCAAGCTTTCGCGCGAGCAGAGTTCAAGCTGCCGATTCTGCCGAGCCAAATTCAAGACATTAGAATTGCGCTACAACGCCGAGAGCGAAAGCAAGTCGTTTCACCTGTCGATCAGACCGCTCAAGGTGCTCATCGTCTTCTTCTGCCTGTTGTTGGCGACTACCATTTTTCAAGCCTGGCATATTCACTTTGGGGATGGCCTTCCCGCTGGGCCAAAGCGCGAGCAAGAGCTTGCCTTACTCCATGAAATGCTGGTTGTCGAAGCCATCGACACGCTGTTAGTTCTCTTGGCAATGTTTCAAGCGGTGCGCCTGCGCCAGTCCTGCAAACGTCGAGGGTGCGCACGACGGCATGGATGATCGGCATGCCGGTGCTCTTTCTACTTTTCAGTATCAACGTCCTGTATGGGCATCTGCTTAAAGAATATGCCGGCGAGGCGCCACACCTGGAAGTGATCGAGGTCAACTTCAAAACGAGTTATTGGCTCGTGTTAATCGCGTTTTGCATCCAACCGGCAATCGTTGAGGAACTCTTCTTCCGTTATCTGGCTTTCGGCCATCTGCGTCGAGTGATGAGCAATCATGGCGCGGTTTGGGTTTCGGCGGTTATGTTCGGCTTTGCCCACCTGCACAATCCGCTGGGGATGCCGGTACTTATTATCATTGGCGTCGGGCTGGGCTATATGCGCTGGATGTCGGGCGGGCTTTTGCTGCCGATGACCATGCATGGCCTACACAACGCCCTGGTTCTTTGGATGGAAGGAAACGGATGATCGGCGAAGTGATCGAAGAGCAGAACGAGCCGCGTGCGTGGTGGCTCTTCTGGTTGCTGCTCGCCCTAACGCTGACGGCTACAAATTTCGCTGTCAGTGGCAACAATTGCCTGCGGCTTTCAGCGGCGCCCTTTGCCCTGAGCGTCGTTTGCTGGCTTTCACGACGGCGCTCCTTTGCCCTGCGGATCGACGAAGACGGACTGCGGGTTCTTCGACCGCTGAAACAACTTATTTATTACGATCAGCTCGAAGAACTCTCGGCACATGGAGAACTTACAGATGAAGGCGCGTTCGCTTTCGAAGTCATCCACTCGCGCGGCGTTCTGGCGATTCCGGATCGGCTGAACGTATTCTCCCGCGACCTTTGGAATTTTTTACAGGACCGCCTTCCGCCCGCCGTTGAGGTCCGCCTGCCATCGGGGTTGGCACTTTTCAGCGCGAGGAGGCCGAAATTTTCGGGGCGGACCGGGTCTTCGCCTATCGCGCTGTTCCGCAAGCGAACCATACAGGGGGCTGGTTCGGGGTGCATCTTGCTTCCGCGGCTATAATTATCGGCGGCATCTGGATTGGCGGCGATAGGGGAGAAAATGAACCTAAGACGTGGGCAGGTCTCGGCGCGTGCCTTCTCCTAATCGGGTTGATCGGCTTGCTCGTCGCGGTCGGCAAGGGATCCTATCGGAAGAACGGTCGCGGCAGCAAATCCGGCGGGGGCGGCCTGGTCATTGCGCCGAGTGGCTTTGCGCTGCAACAGGATGATCTGCGAGGCCAAATGCGTTGGGACGAAATCACCGATCTCACTTTCAATCAGAAAGCGCATCGGATCGTTGTCAAATTCCCGGGAAGCACCATCACCATCAAAGACATCTTCAACGTCTCCCTGCGGCAAATCTTTCGAGAACTCTGCACTTACTGGAAAGGCCCCCCGCCGACGCCCGAGTGGGCAGCCGATTGAAAGCCGCTGTTGCAACTCGGGCGGACTCGGAAGTCGGACGACTTCCGCTACGTGAGGCGGCGCAAAGTAGCGGAAGTCGTCAGACTTCCGAGCTGAGCCTAGACTTGCGGGGCTGAGATGGACGCACGAGCAATCACCTGATCGGTGTGGTCCACCCAATTGGCAGTCGAAAGCAGGTGCATGATCTGGCCGAGGAATATCGAGACGAGCGCGCGAAGCAAGGTCGGTGGAATAATAACGGAACGGTTCAGGACGCGTCGAAAACCGATTGCATCAAGAGAATTGGAAGTCGCCAAACGATTGGTCCGCGGATAGCCTCAGGGGCCGCACTGGCGGCCCCTTCTCGAGCACCCTAAAGCAGGGCTACTTATCCATTTTCTTTAAAATGAAACA
This sequence comes from uncultured Planctomycetota bacterium, assembly GCA_963718635.1. Taxonomy (GTDB): domain Bacteria; phylum Planctomycetota; class Planctomycetia; order Gemmatales; family Gemmataceae; genus JAIOQJ01. Next base: position 4,226,632 of record OY970367.1, read on the forward strand.
GTTCTGCTTTTCTTTCGTTTTGAAGTCGGTTGGCGTATCAGCGCCGGGCAGGGCGTAACAGAGTTCGATCGTGTCGCCGTTCATCTTGATGATGCCGTTTGCCTTGTCGCCCGTTTTGGGCGAGGTGCTCGTCATGGCGATTTTCATCGGCGAACTGGTCGTATCGAGCGTGAACGTGCAGGCAAAAAATTCCTTCTTATCTTTGTCGCTGCCTACGATCGAATTGCCTGAGATGACGACCACGGAACCGGCGATCTCCTGCTTGGGAATCGGCTTGCCGTCCCGTTCGCCGCCGACAATCATGTATTTCCCTTCCATTTTGGCCGCTGTGTCTTTGGCCGAATCGGCGAAGCTGAACGAGGCAAAACCAAGAAGAGCGAGCGTTGCGATTGTGCGGTACATAAGACGCGCCTCCCGTTGAAGAACAAAGTTTTCCAAGCGGCAGACGGGCAGCAACAAACGTGCCGACGTTGCGAAGCATGGCTAGCACGGCGCCAGCAAATCTTGGCGCATTGGCGAGCCGGGAGCGTCAGCGACCGGAGAAATCTGTCTAAACACGTTGGTTGCAGTGCTGTCACTCCGGTCGCTCACGCTCCCGGCTCGCCAGAATGTATTCGTGCACTCGATTACGACTGCCTCCGCTTGAGCATATCGGCTAACAGAAGGCCAAGCCTTCCATAAAATGACTGCAACGACATCCCGCTTGAGGTTCCCGTTCATGCCGTTTGAAAAAGTTGAAACGCAAGTCGATTTCCCCGCTCAGGAACGGGCGGTTCTGCAATTCTGGGAGCGCATCGGCGCCTTTCAGCAACTGCTTGCCAAGAATGCGGGCAAGCCGACTTGGTCGTTCCTGGATGGACCCATAACCGCTAACAATCCGATGGGCGTTCATCACGCCTGGGGCCGTACTTATAAGGATGCCTACCAGCGCTACTTCGCGATGACCGGGCACGAACTGCGCTACCAGAATGGCTTCGATTGCCAGGGCCTTTGGGTAGAGGTTGAAGTCGAAAAAGACTTGAAGCTTGCGTCCAAGCGCGACATCGAAAGCCTGGTGCCAAGCGATCGTTTTGCTTCGATCGATCGATTCGTGAACGAGTGTAAGGCGCGCGTGAACAAGTTTGCGCGTGCAGACAGAGCAATCCATTCGGCTTGGCTACTGGATGGATTGGGATCGCACCGATGCCGATTGGGCCAAGTCGCCCGACGAGCGCAAGTCGTATTTCACGATGTCGGAAGAGAACAATTACACCATCTGGAGTTTTCTCAAGAACTGTTTCAACAAAGGATACATCTACGAAGGCTACGATGCCATGCCGTGGTGTGCCCGTTGCGGCACCGGCATCAGTCAGCAGGAGATGAACGAGGGTTATAAGATCGTTGCCCATCGTTCGATCTTTGTGCGCTTTCCGCTGCGGAAGACTCCGCATGCTAACGCTTCCGGCTCGCCTCAGGAAAATTTGCTGGTGTGGACGACGACGCCATGGACGCTGACCAGCAACGTCGGCGCGGCAGTCAATCCCGAGCTCGTTTACATCAAAGTAAAACAGGGCGACCAAATTTATTATGTGGGCAAGTCTGCCTTCAAGACTGCCCGGCTTGAAGAGCAATTCAAGGCTAAGGAATGGGTTGAGGGCGTGCCTAAGCTCAAAACCTTGGAGCAACTCTTCAAAGAGAAGTCGAAAGAAGGCTTTGAGATCATTGGCGAGGTGAAAGGCGCTGAACTCGTCGGCTTGGCATATGACGGCCCGTTCGATGAACTCGAAGGCCAGAACACGCCCTACGGCTACCCGGCCGAGATTGCCCGCGTCGTCGAGAAACAGGGTTGGGCACCAGCAGTTTCGGGCAATCAGGTTCATCGCGTGGTCGGCTGGAAAGAGGTCGGCGAGACCGAGGGCACGGGCATCGTCCATATCGCGCCCGGCTGCGGCAAAGAAGACTTCGCGCTCGGCAAAGAGGTTGGCCTACCGCCTATTGCACCGCTCGATGAAGCGGGCATCTATCTTCCCGGCTTCGGCGCTCTCGCAGGCAAGTCGGCCAACTCGCAAGAGGTGGTCGAATACGTGGTCCAATCGCTCAAGGAGAAAGGGCTTCTCTTCGCGACCGAGATGTACCCGCACAAGTATCCGCATTGCTGGCGCTGCAAGCAGGAACTGCTCTACCGTCTCGTGGATGAGTGGTATATCGGCATGGGGCCGAAACCAGTAAGCGCTTGCGAGCCAGGAGCGTTAGCGACTGGAGAAAGTAAGACTCCGGTCGCTCACGCTCCCGGCTCGCCAAAAGGCAACCAGGAAGTCTGGCAGCCCGGCTTTCGCAGCGAAGTGAAAGAAGTTGTCGAGAAGGCAACCTTTCTTCCCGAAGAGCTTAACGGCAAGGCTCGCGAGCTCGATTGGCTGCGCAACATGGGCGACTGGATGATCTCCAAAAAGCGCTATTGGGGCCTGGCGCTGCCGATCTGGGCCGACCCGGAATCAGGCGAGTTCGAAGTGATTGGCTCCCGGGAGGAACTGAAGGAGCGTGCTGTCGAAGGCTGGGCGGAGTTCGAAGGCCATCCGCCGCATCGACCTTGGATCGACTGCATCAAGATTCGCAGCCGGAAAACGGGCAAGCTGATGTCGCGCATTTCCGACGTCGGCAATCCCTGGCTCGATGCCGGCATCGTGGCATTTTCGACGATGCGATTCAATCGCGACCCTGCCTATTGGGAGAAATGGTATCCGGCCGACTTCATCACGGAAAGTTTTCCCGGCCAATTTCGCAACTGGTTTTACGCATTACTATCGATGAGCGCGATGATGGGCCAAGGGACAAGCCGGGCAGGTGGTCCGCCATTCAAGAATCTCCTTGGGCATGGAATGGTGCGCGATCAGAACGGCGAGGAAATGCACAAATCGAAAGGAAATTCGATCGAATTCAACGGCGCTGCCAACGATGGCTACGCCCTCTTTCACGAACGGAATCCAAAAATCGCCCTTGAGGCACAAGCGAAGAAAGACCTTCCCGCCGGCTTTACCCGCTTCATCGAAGATGAGGCAACCATTGACGGCAAGCCGATCAAAGTTGTTAAGGGGTATTATCCCCCAATTGGCGCGGATGTGATCCGCTGGATGTACTGCCGCACCAATCCGATTTCGAACATCAACATGGGCCCGGGCCCTGCTGATGAACTGCGCGCCAAGTTCATCCTGAAGCTCTGGAACACTTATGCCTTCTTCTGCAATTACGCGCGCCTAGATGGCTTTAATCCGCTGGCGCCGCAAGTGCCCGTGGCCGAACGGCCGGACATCGATCGCTGGATTCTTTCCGATTTGCAGTTGCTGATCAAAAAGGCTCGTGAATCGTTTGAAGCATTCAACGTGATGAGCTTTTGTCTCGAAGCCGAGAAGTTCGTCGATGACAAGCTAAGCAACTGGTATATCCGCCGCAACCGCCGGCGCTTCTGGAAAGGCGAGCAGGGCAGCGACAAACAAGCCGCCTATCAGACGCTCTACACCGTGCTGGCAACATTTACGAAACTCATCGCGCCGGTCGCGCCTTTTCTCGCGGAGACGATGTACGGAAATTTGACAATTACCAACCATTTAGCAGAGACGGCGTCCCCGTCCAGCATTCACTTATGCGATTACCCGATCGCCGATGAGACGTTGATTGACGTGCAGTTGTCGGAGGACATGGAAGCATTGCTACGACTCGTGTCGCTCGGCGGAGCAGCTCGGAACGCGGCCAAGATAAAAGTGCGACAACCATTAGCGGAACTTAAGGTGCAAGCAGGAACGGAAGCTGATCGCCGTGCCATCGAGCGGTTCGCAGATCAGATGCAAGATGAATTGAATGTGAAACGCGTCAATATACATGAACCGAAGGACCGTTCCTTATTACGTCACTTGGTAAAAGCCAATCTGAAGACGCTGGCGCCTAAATGTGGCAATCGTCTCAATGAGGTGAAGCGATTAATCGAGAGTGGCGCTCCGGAAATTATCCAGTTGGTAGATGGTTCCTCACGCGAAATTCAACTTGCTCTAGACGGTCAGTCATTCTCGATCACCGAGGTAGACGTCATCGGTATTCCAGAGGCAGTCGACAAAGGCTGGCAGGGAATTTTTGATAGGAATACTCAGATTTCACTCGATGCCCGCATTACCCCCGAACTCGCCCGTGAAGGGATGGCCCGCGACATTATTCGCCAGGTACAGGAACTGCGTAAAAACAGCGGCCTGGAGATGGAAGATCGCATTGAGTTATCTCTAAACACGACGGATGATGCGTTGAAACAAGCGATCGAAGAGCATCGCGCCAACATCGCTGCCGAGACCTTGACCAAAGAATGGGCGCAATCGCCATTAACCGAAGGCGCGCCGTCTGCGAGCGTAAAAGTCGAAGGGCAAGCGTTGACCATCACACTGCGAAAGCGGTAAACTGCCGTAACTGAGGAGCCAATTATGGTCGTTGCCTTAGCAAAAACTTACACGCCCGAAGACTTGCTCACCATGGAAGATGGATGGAGTTACGAGTTAGTTGATGGCCGTCTTGTTCCACTGCCTGCATGGGCTCTGACCAATTATATCTCCGGCTGTGTATCGGGCGAACTTTTTATCTACAATCGCCAACATGATGCCGGCTGGGTGCTTTCAAACGGGGCCTCTTTTCAATGTTTTGGACACAAACCCGAAAACGTGCGGAAGGTAAATGCCGCGTTCATAAGTAGAGATCGGCTGTCGATGGAACAAGTGCGCACACAAGGCCATCTACGCGTCGTTCCCGATCTCGTCTTAGAGGTAATTTCCCCCAATGATGTAGCTTATAGTGTCCACCATAAGATCGAAGAATGGCTCAGAGTCGGCGTCAAAGTCGTCTGGGAATTAAATCCAGGCACGAAGCAGGTCTACATTCACTGTGCTGATGGCACGATTCAGAAATTAGGCGATAAGGATCAATTGACCGCCAAAGACGTACTGCCCGGTTTTCGCTGTGCGATCGCTGGACTCTTTCCAGGAACGGCCGCACTCACGTAAATTTCGTCTTACCCGGCACCGCCACTTCCCATTTAGGCAATTCGGCATCCCAAGTATATTTCGATGGCCCCAGCACTTCCTGTGACTTCAGGGCCTGATCCCAGGTAATCATCTGGCCAGTGTAAGCTGCCATGCGACCCATGATTGCCAACAGCGTGCTCTTGGCCATGTACTCGCCGTTGTTGATCGGCTTGCCGGAACGAATGCTCGCGAATAGTTCCGCATGTTCGGTGTCGTACATCTCGTTCTTCTTGCCTTCGTAGGTCCATTCATTGCCGTTTTGGATTGAAATGCCATCGCGTTCTTTAAGGACGGCCGATCCTTTCGTACCAGCCGCAAATACGCTGATGTCGCCTTTGCACTTCGCCTGCTGCCGGCAGTTGCTGAAAAAGCGCGTGCCGTTCGCGTATTCGTACATGATCGAAAAATGGTCGTAGATATGGCCGTACTCGGCGCCGGTGCGTTGCTGCCGTCCCCCTAAGCCGACTGCTCGAACCGGGTACTGATTGTTCATCGCCCAAGCACAGACGTCGAGCATGTGAACATGCTGTTCAACGTTAAAGTCGCCCGAGAGCCACGTGTAGTAGTACCAGTTGCGCATCTGGTGGGTCATGTCGCTCCAGTCGGGTTGGCGCGGTTTGACCCAGATGGACCCGCGCAAATCATTCGCTTGCAGCAACGAAATTTCACCGATGGCGCCGTCATGGATGCGCTTTATCGCTTCGCGGAAACCGAAGTCGTACCGGATGCAAAGCCCTGAGACAATAGACAGATTCTTCTCGGTTGCCTTGCGACACGTTTCCAGCACCGACTGCACACCCGGGGCATCGACCGCACACGGCTTCTCGGCGAAGACATGTTTGCCGGCTTCGACCGCCGCTTTGAGGTGTATGGGCCTAAAGTGCGGTGGCGTGCAGAGCAGCACCACATCGCAGCGCTCAATTACTTTTTGGTAGGCATCGAATCCCACGAAACAGTCTTCGGGCTTTACATCGACCTGCTCGGCTATCTTTGATTTTTTCAGGCTTGCCAGACTCAGCTGGATGCGATCTTCAAAGGCATCGCCCATCGCTACTAGCTTCACCTGCGGATCGACGGTCATCGCATTGATGGTCGCCCCGGTTCCTCGACCGCCGCAGCCGACGAGGCCGATCTTGATTGTATCGTTGACGGCAGCATGCACGCCGCCCGGAAAAACAACCGAAGCCGCCAGGGTTGTGCCGGCAGCAGAGGTTAAAAATGTCCGACGTGAAGCAAGTGATTCCGGCATGTTTGATTCTCCAGCAGAAAAAAGAGTTTGGCAGGAGAGGGATGTTGTTTTAGGAATCGCGTCGCTATTTTTCAGGCAGGGAACTGAGCAAAGACTCCGTCCGGCCCAACCAACGTCAGGTAAGCTTTGCCTTCATCTCTTCGGGGATCACACACGATTCAAACTTCTGTCCCGGCGCCTCGCGGCAATGGACGCACGTAATTCGCCCGACAGCAATCGGTTGTCCATCGCGGGAAAAATCAAACCGATAGACGAGCGACTTGATCCCTACTTTTTCGAGAATGACATCAATGTCGAGAACGTCTTCGAATCGAGCTGGCTGCAGATAATCGCACGTGACGGAGACGCGTGGAAAGCCCGCGCCGCCGGCTTCATCGCGCCAGCAGACGGTTAGCCCCAGCGAGCGAAGAAAGGCTGTCTCTGCGGCTTCCATGAAGCGGAAGAAGTTCGAGAAGTGGACGATGCCGGCCATATCGGTATCGCAGAACTCGATGCGCCGGGTTGTACGAAAGCTCTTCATATTTCAAGCCAGTTGCTCGAGCCAAACACGAATGTCGTTTTCATACTCGCTCGCCAGGTCGAATTTGACGAGTTGCCGATGGAAGTCGGCCGCGCCCTTGCGGTCGAGATCGGCGGCCAGCGCATTTTGGAAACGGCGGGCCGGGTCGGGCGCGATCAGGCGGTTGCAGAGATTCAGCAGCATCTCGTTGCAGCTGACCTCTGTTGGAAGCAATGCCGCCAAGTCTTTGTCGAGCCGCAGCTTGGCATCGATGAGATCGCGATAGTTGGTCAATCCTTGGAAGGGCGATTTCCCTGCCAGCATTTCTACGAGAATATAGCCCAGGCTGGCGAGGTCGGCGCTTGCCGAGTTCGGCGCGCCATCCAGGACCTCGGGCGCTGCGTAAGCCGGCGACCACATGCGCCGAGCCGGGCCCCGTTTCAGGTCGATGGCCGAGCCGATGTCGATGATCTTCGCGTTGCCCGTGCGCTTCAGCATAATGTTCGAGGGCTTCAGATCGCCGTGTACTATTCCTTTGCGGTGCAGCGCAGCTAAACCCGCGAGACATTCGCGTAGGATCTGGATAGCGATTCCGGGCTTCAATCGCGGCTGCACCGGACTGGTAGTCAGGATAACCCGATTAATGTATTCCCAGCGATCCGCGCTGACGCAGGCCCGCGTGCGGTCGAGCATTCCCTGCGTCAGAATCTCGCTTAGATCATGGCCTTCGAGGTATTCGAGGGCCATCACCCTGATGCCATCGATCGTAAAGAAGTTATGAACGTCGACGACGTTATCGTGTTGAATCACCGAAGCGCGTGCGGCAACGTGGGCGACGCGGGCCATATCTTCATCGTAGCCCTCGGCATCGGGATAAGGATCAGGAGAGAAAACTTTCAAAGCCACCGGACGTACGAACCCATCGGTGCCACGTCGCTCCGCCAGATAGACCACGCCTTGGCCGCCTGTGCCGAGGCGACGGACTTTGCGATAGGTCGTGGTCCAGGGAATGAGTTCGTCGCTGATGACGGACCGGTAGCGGGATTGGAGATCCATATCTCCTGCAAAGGAGCGTCGGTCGGGATTGGACGACATATTTACATAAGAAGCTGTCGTCGTGGACATTACGCCTGTGCCTCAATCCATGAGCCGTAGAGCGAGCAAGTCATTATACTCAACCGGAGGGGCTCTTCCCACCCCACCTGTCGAAGCGGACGCAATGCGACCGTTTTTCACCCATATAACCGATCTTCTCCGTTGCACTGTCCGAACTCCAGATCATGCTAAAAGTTCTTTTTATCGGCGATATTGTGGGAACGCCCGGACTGCAGATGATAAAGAAGGCAGTCCCGTGGCTGCGACAGCGAGAGAGGCTCGATCTCGTCGTCGCCAACGCGGAGAATACGTCGAGCGGCTCAGGACTGTACCCCAACGCGTATAAGATCATCCGTGAAGCGGGCGTCGACGTGCTCACGATGGGCGATCACATCTACAAAAAGGCGGACATCATCAGCTTGATGGAGAAAGACGAACCAATCTGCAAGCCCGCCAATTTTCCAACGGCGGCGCCGGGTAAAGAATTTGTGTTGACGTGTACCGCTCAGGGCATTCGGGTCGCGGTTATTTCGTTGCTCGGCCGAACCTTCATGAAGCCGGTCGATTGTCCATTCCTCGCCGTCGATCGGGTGCTGGCGGCACTTCCGCCAGAGGTTCGTTGCATCCTGGTCGATGTTCATGCCGAAGCAACCGCCGACAAATATCAGCTGGCGCATTACCTCAAAGGCCGGGTGAGCGCTATTCTTGGCACCCATACGCATGTGCCGACCGCCGATGAGCAGGTCTTCCCCGAAGGAACCGCCTTCATCTGCGATGTCGGAATGACGGGCCCTTATTCGGGCATCCTCGGCCGTCGGGCTGATAAGGTGCTGCCGACCATCATCACCTTTGTTCCCGCGCCCTTCGACATCGCGACCGATGACGTTCGGCTAGGAGGCGCTATTGTGGAAATGGACGAAACAACCGGCAAAGCGTCGAGCATTCGTCGCGTGATGGTTCGCGAAAACGACGTTGTCTGATTTATTCTTCGACAAACTCCACTTCAACCAGCGAAGGAATGATCCCCGCTTGGTGTGCCTCGTCCAATAGCCGGCGCACGGCGGCTCGACCCCGTTCCCCATAATCGAGCGTCCAGTCGTTCACATACATCCCGACAAACCGGTCCGCCAAGGACACGTCCATGTCGCGGGCATATTGCAGCGCGTATTGCAAAGCCTCTTCACGATGATCGAGCGCATAGCGGATGCTCTGCTTCAACAGTCGGCTTATCTGCCGCATGGTCTCTTGGCCAAGATCTTTACGGACGACATTGCCCCCCAGCGGCAAAGGGAGGCCCGTCTTGCCTTGCCACCAAACGCCAAGATCAACGACCAAGTGCAGCCCTTGATTTTGAAACGTCAGCTGGCCTTCGTGAATGATCAGGCCTGCATCGAATTCACCCGAAGCCACAGCGTCGAGGATGCGATCAAAAGGCATTACCATGTATTCGAAATCGCCGAGCAATAATTTCAATGTCAGGAACGCGGTCGTCATCGTTCCCGGAACGGCAATGCGCAGCTTGGACAGTTCAGAAACCGCGAAGGGCTTTCGTGCGACGACCATGGGGCCATAGTGATCGCCCATGCTGCACCCGCTTGGCAGCAGTGCATATTTATCTAAGAGGAACGCGTAGGCATGAATGCTCACAGCAGTGACTTCCAATTCGCCGCGCAGGGCTCGCCGATTGAGCGTCTCAATGTCTTGCAGTTCGTGCGTGAAGGTGAGATCGCCCGTGTCGATCTTGCCATTGGCGAGCGCGTGGAACATGAAAGCGTCATCGGGGTCAGGGCTATGGCCAACGCGGATAAGCCGGCTCGTTACGGTCATGTTGTCTTTCCATCTATCCAAGAGATTGTTTCAAAAACTGCCGGGTGACGTTCTCGCGGGCGTCGCTGAAGATTTGGTCGGGCGGACCACTCTCGACGATTCGTCCAGCGTTCATCACATGCATCTGATGCGCAATGCGCTTGGCAAAAGACATCGAATGCGTTACGACAATCATTGTCTGTCCTGCTCGCGCCAGATCGGCAATTACAGCCAGGACTTCATCGGCCATCTGAGGGTCCAGAGCGCTCGTTGGCTCGTCGAATAAGAGCACCGGCGGATTAACCGCAAGCGCCCGGGCGATCGCAACACGCTGTTGTTGCCCGCCCGACAATTGGATCGGCCGGGCGTTAGCGCGATCTGTTAAGCCGACGCGCTTCAGCAGTTCGAGTGCCTGGGCGGTCGCTTCCTTTCGCGGCTGCTTGCACACATAAACAAGACCAGCCATGACGTTTTCAATCGCAGATAAGTGCGGGAAAAGATTGAACTGCTGGAACACCATGCCCGCTTTGCGTCGCAACTGCACGAGCAGTGCCCGCGAAGGCCGTCGTTCTCCCTCGCCTTGAAGGTGCAAATCTTCAACGCGAATGCTGCCGGTCGTGAACGTTTCCAGCGCGTTGATACAACGCAACAGGGTGCTTTTCCCGCCTCCGGAGGGGCCGATTATGGCGGCGACCTCGCCACGCTTCACGTGCAACGATACCCCATTGAGAACCGGTAGGCCATCTCTTTTTTTGACCAGATCGACAACGGAGATCATGGCAGTCATTCTCCAAACTGCGCAGGCGGCCAAGTGAAACCACGCGAATCGTGGGAAGGAGTTCGTTCTATCTAGACATTTGCCAGTTGAAGGACAAAGCTCCTCGCAAGTTTGCTCGGGGTTGCGTTCAAATCCATCCCACTTCGCGAAACCAGTCAACTGTCTCAATGATCGACCCGGCGATGGGACGAGGCGACAGACCAAGCGCCTGCCGGCTACGGCTTGAATCGAAGTGCATGCGCCGTCGGGTTAGTTTCACGCCAGTGATGCTCGCTGCGGGAAGCCGATGCGTGAAGACGTCGGCCACAAATTCGCTGAGGTACGCGACCGATAATGCGAGCGGATAAGGCACTCGCCAACGTGGTTGGGCGGCGCCGGCCAGTTCGGCGACATAGGCAAAGAGCGAACGGATCGACCAGTTCTCTCCCCCGAGCAAATAACGCCGGCCGGGAATTCCTTGCTCTATTGCCTGCACCATGCCCAGCGCCACATCGCGAACGTCAATCAAATTCAGTTCGGCATCCAGATAGGCAGCGCGCTTGCCGAGCGAACAATCGAGCATTAACTGCGTCGGCGGTGAACGGCCCCAGTCGCCAGGGCCAATCGGCAGCGTCGGATTGACGATCACGATCGGCATCCCCGCTTCGCCAACAGGAAAGCATGGCGTTCGGCGCGATACTTCGACCGGCAATAGGGACCAATCACGTCCGCAAGGGAGACTTCCTGGTCCTCCGCTATCGGCGTCGTCTGCTTCGCCCGGGTCAAGATCGATTCGGTGCTCGTATGCAAAATACGACGAGCTCCGGCAGCCACGGCTTCATCAAGAACGTTGACGGCCCCTAAATAATTGACATGATGGAAATCGCCGAGGCGATGGACCCAAAGCTGGGGATTGGCCGCAAGGTGATAAACTTCTTCACAGCCGCGAACGGCCGCGCGCACGGCGGAGCGGTCGCGGATGTCGGCAGCAACGTATTCGAAGTTCAAAGAGCTTAGGTGGCTGAGCCGAACGCCGGGGCGGTCGAGAATGCGTAGCCGGTGGCCGCGTTCGGCCAGTAACTGCACAAGATGGCTGCCGATGAAGCCGGCGCCCCCAGTTACGAGAATCATAAAGATGTTGCTATGGCGCTGGATGAGCGCTTCAAGCGATGATCTCCAGCAAATTTCCGCGCATCAACTCCAAGGCATGTACAGATTGCGGCGAGCCGGGAGTGTCAGCGACCGGAGTGATCGTTTTTTGCAGCGTTTTCTCCGGTCGCTGACGCTCCCGGCTCGCCAAAACTGCTCAATTCCGTTGGCGCACTCGCAGCCCGCAGGGTCTGCCCAACTGTTTGACTTGCCGTAATCGGCGCACTAGGGTTGATCGAGCCTCCCTCACTCGCGACGACGGCCAATCGCCGGCCGTGCCTATCGTTATTTCGGTCCGTACCGCCATGAGTAAACCGTCGGTCGATATCATCAGACGCCGTTCCTCTCGCCTCGCTCTAGCTTGGGGGTGCATTGTCCTCCTTCTGCCGATGGCGACGATCATAGGGATCACGTCTCGCTTGGGGCCGAACCCGCTGTTGGTCGGCGGCATCGCCACGGAAGCATTTCTCGCGTTCGGCATGATGAACCAAGTCGGCATCGTTCGCGGGGCCTCACATAAGACCGCTAGTCCGATCTACTTGGTGGCAGTGCTTATTTTGTGGATGTCGTCCAAGAACGTTTTCGATTGGTATCTCCACGCGGCCATGGGCACTCTTGTTGCCGTGCCATTGGCCCTGTTCATCTGGCAAGAATTTTTCTACGGCGAAGGACTTGCTTTACGCCGAGCCCGCCGTCTGATTAGGCGTGTTGCGAAGAAGACCGACTGGCCGACCGAGCTGCCTGCCTGCAAAGAGCTTCCCGAAGTGAAAGCGCTGCGCAACGCGCTTCGCGAAGATGTCGAGCCTGGCTTGCTGCTGCTCGACCATCCAAAACCCCAAGTCCGTTTGGTCATCTTAGCTGCTTTGGAATCCTGCCCCGCGTGGCGCGAGGGTCAGGCGGAATCAGTCTTACGCTGCGCCAAGGTGGCGGGGGAGTCGCCGGTGCGCGTTGCCGCGTTGCTGGCGCTGGCGAATGTCGATGATTCGCATTTAACCGATCTGATGGCCGTCTACCTTCGCGACGCTGCTGCGGAAGTCCGCAAGGCTGCGGCAGAAGCCCTGCTCACTGACACAGGCCGCCGTTGGCCTCATATACGCGAGCACCTGCGCACCGCCTTGCTCGATACCCGATTGGCCGAAGATGGTCCATTGCCCGTGGTCCAGGCGTTGCCGACCCCCGCCATTACCGACTTGATGATGTGGTCTGCCGAAAAAGGCCCCATTGGTTTACGCGCCACGCTCACGTTGCTGGCTCATTACCGCCGTGAACTGAATCAGAACCCGAGCATGGAATTGATCGACGAGTTGTCCGGTCGAATTCGCGATCCGCGCGTTCATTCGTCTTTGCGCGTTGAATATGCGCGTCTTCTGGCCGAAGGCGAATACATCGATGGAAGGCTCTGGAACGAGCTGTTGAAACCAAGCCAACCGAGCTATCTCCGCCTGCTCGCGGCAGGCGCGCTTTTGCGTGACGGCGACAATGAGGCGACCCTCGAAACGCTGCGCGACGTGGCGCGTGTTCCGAACCGGGAAATCGCCTTGCAAGTTGCGTCGATCTTGCAGAAAGTTCTACGCATCGACATGGGGTTGCCCATCGGCGGCAAGCTGCCGAAGCCTCATTCCAAGGCGGCAGCTGAAATCGCTCGCCGGGTTGTCGATTGGTCCAACGGTAAAGAAACAACGAGCCTGAAAGAACGCTCGTCACGCCGATCGCGCCTTCTCACCTTCGAGCGTGAACTTCTCCATGCGTCCAGCGATCACGTTCCGTTTCTCGATTTGTAGCCAACTTTGAATATTTGCTGTTGCGTAGGGGAAGTCGTGACACTTCCGGCAGTAGCGCATCGCGTAGCGGAAGTCGTAAGACTTCCGGCGCATCAGTAGCGCATCAGTAGCGCATCGCGTAGCGGAAGTCGTGAGACTTCCGGCGCAAAGCGGAAGTCTGACGACTTCCGCTACGTTAGCGGATCGCGTAGCGGAAGCCGTAAGACTTCCGGCGCATCTCGGAAGTCTGACGACTTGCGCTACGGTAGCGGAAGTCGTAAGACTTCCGGCGCATCTCGGAAGTCTGACGACTTCCGCTACGGTAGTGCGTTTCAAGCCGCCATTCTCGGTTCGTCGATCTCTTCCGGCCAATCTTCGAAGCGAACGGCAACCTGCTTCGACACCCCCGATTCTTGCATCGTGATGCCGTAGAGGACATCGGCGCCCGCCATGGTGCGCTTCTTGTGCGTAATAACGATGAACTGAGAGCGATCGAGAAACTCGCGCAGTACAGCCGAAAGCCGAGCGGTGTTCGCTTCATCGAGGGCGGCATCCACTTCATCCAGAAGGCAAAACGGGCTCGGCTTGCTGCGGAAGATGGCGAACAGCAGGCCGACAGCCGTCAATGTTTTTTCACCGCCGCTTAGCAACGAGATGCTCCGAAGTTCTTTGCCGGGCGGCCGGGCGACAATTTCGATGCCGCTTTCGAGCACATCATCCGGGTTCTCCAACACGACGTCGGCCATGCCGCCGCCGAACAGCTTGCGAAACAGTTCTTGAAAGTTCGTGCGAATCGCGTCGTACGTCTCGGTGAAAAGCTTGCGGCTATCCGCGTTGATTTTGTTGATGATTTCGAGCAGTGAACGTTGGGCCGAGGTCAAGTCATCGTGTTGGGAGTTCAAATCTTTCGAGCGAGTTTCAACTTCTTGCAACTCCTGTAGCGATTCGAGACTGACGTTGCCAAGCTTGCGAATCTTTTCCTTCAACTGGTCAATCTCTTCGTTGACGGCGTTTGCCTCGCCGACTTCGATCAGGACCGGCGCCTCTGCAGCAACCGCTGGATCACCTTCAATGGGCATTGATGTTTCTGCTATCGTTGCAATTTCGAGTTTATAGTCTTCGCGAATTCGATCGCTCAGCGAGTTTCGGCCATTTTCCAGATCTCGAACACTCAGTTCGCGTTGGTGCAAAAGCGTGAGCTGTTCTTGCGATGCGCTGCGGACCGATTGCAACTGGTCGATGAGCAGGCGTCGGCGTTCTCGGTCGCGGTCGCGACGGCCGCTCCATTCGGCGATCGTGCGCTCGAGGCTTTCCTTCAGATGATGCAGCGACGCCAGCTCCGCCGAAGCGCGCAATTGCGTCAATCGGCATTCGAGCAAGCGCGCTCGCATGATAGCTTCGTGGCGTTGAACGCGGTCGCTCTCTTCTCGGCCGCGTCGCAGATCCACCTCGATTTGCTGGAAGCGCATGCGCGAACTATGCAGCCGTTCTTCCATCTGCGCAAAAGTGACTTGGGCTTGGGTGTGTTCTTGCTGCCTTGACAGCCGTAGGTGATCTTGCTCCTGAATGCGCTGGTCGGCGTCTTGCAGACGAATCTTCAGAGCCTGCGCGTTTTGCTCGGCCTGTTCCGCCCGATGTCGCACATCTTTCCACTCGGCCTCGTGAGAATAAATCTCTTTTTCCAGAATCTCCATTTCGACTTTGTAGAGGGCAAGCTCTTCATCGAGCCGTTCGCGGTTTTGCCTATGCGAAAGAATCTGGGATTGGAGATCACCCGCCTGATTGGAGAGCAGGTGAACTTCTTGCTCCAACCCATGAATGGGTGCATCGAGCGCGTCAATTTCCTGTTGAATTCTGGCAACTGCCGCCTCGGCGGTGGCCGATTCGGCATCCAGCGTCAGAGCGAGCGCTCGGAGATCGCGCAGCTCGCTTTTGCGCGAAAGAATGCCCGCTTCCGCATGGTGCGTGCCAACTGTTAAGGCACCCGTGCTATCGAGCAATTCTCCTTGACGCGTGATAAAACGACAGCCGGCAAAGTCTGGTTCCTTGGCCAACAACCGTGCTTCGGCGCGATCCGCCACAATCCGCACGTTCCCAAGAAGTTGATTTGGCAGCCCGGCTAGATCGGGGTGATCGCACGTCACCCAGCGGTCGGCGGTGGCGGTATCATCGCCCTCTGCCAGAGGTTCATTCGGCAGCAACGGCAAGAAGCTGACACGTCCCGCAAAAGGCTGGCGTCGCTGGGCCAGAAGCAGATCGAGCGAGTCGGCGTCGCGAACGATGAACTGTTGGGCGGCATCGCCGAGCGCCAGGTCGATCAGCGGGGCGACATCGCGCGGCACGCTGAGAAACTCTGCGACCAGGCCGATTACCACTTCCGATAGACTGACGTCTTCAGGCTTTTGCGATTGCGCATTGGGCAAGGCGCGTTCGGCATCCAACAATAGCATCACTTCGCGTACGCCGGTGCCCAACCCTTCCTGGCTTCGTTCGAGACCTTCGAGAACGTCGATACGGCCGCGCAAATCGCTCCGGCGCACGTTGAGGTCGGCAATCTCCGCCTGTTTCGCGCCAGCCTGCCGGCGTAAATCATCGCGCTCCTGCAACCGCTGCAAGTGGGCTTGCTTTACCATGCTCAAACGCTGCTGCAGGTCGGCGCCGGTGCGATCGAGGTCTTCGAGTACGCGCTCGAGCGACCCGAGCTCAGCCCCTTTTTGCTCGGCCTTGCGGCGTCGTTGTTCGCGATCGCGGTAGAATCGTTCGAGCTGCTGTTTCGTCGAATCGGCTTGGGTCTGCAGCGTGCCTGCCTGGCGGACGAGATCAACCTGCGAAGCGCGATCGTCTTGAATCTGCCGATGCAGGTCGGCCAATTCCTTCTCGACCTGCGCACGCGCCTCGGCCAGATCCGCCACTTGCTGACGGTGCGTTTCCACCTGGCTTTCGGCTTCGACAACTTCGGCATTCGCCTCGGTGGCTGTCGCTGCCGCCGATTGCACCAGCTTTGCTAGCTCAATGCTGCGAAGGCTTGCATCGGCAATTTGCTTGTCGAGGTCATCGTTCTTGGCGGATTCCGATTCGAGATGGGCATCGTTTGCGGCAATCTGTTGGCCGGCATTTCCAAGTCGCGCGGACGTTTGCTCGAGCGCCGCTTCTACTTCCGCGAGAGCAATTTCGAGCTGGTTCGATTCCGCTTCCGATGCCGCTGCTTCAATTTGCGCTTGGCCGAGGCTGCGCGCAAGGCCTCAAGCTCGGTCCGCGCTTCCGAGAGACGAGAAGAGTAATCGCGAAATTCTCGGACGCCCAGACTCACGCGCAAGTCGCGCAGCCGGGTTGAATATTCCTGAAAGCGCTGGGCCTTGGATGCTTCAAGGCGTACCCGGCGCAATTGTTTTTCGACTTCCGCAATGATGTCGCGCACACGTGACAAATTTTGATCGACGGTCTCCAACTTGCGCAACGTTTCAATCTTGCGCGCTTTGAAACGGCTGATGCCCGCCGCTTCTTCAAAAATGGCTCGGCGATCTTTGGTCGATGCCTGTAAGAGCGCATCGACGCGCCCTTGTTCGATAATCGAATAGGCACCCGCGCCGGCGCCGCTGCCCAGGAACATCTCCTTGATGTCCTTCAGCCGCGACATCGTGTTGTTGATGAGGTATTCGCCCGTGCCATCGCGATAGACGCGCCGGGTGATCTGCACTTCTTCGGCGTCAATGTTGAGATGCCGTTTGACGTTGTCGAACGTCATCGTCACCTCGGCCATGCCGAGGCTTTTGCGTGAAGCGGAGCCGTTGAAAATGACGTCGGCCATCTCGCCGCCGCGCAGGCTCTTCGCGCTTTGTTCGCCGAGGATCCAGCGCACGGCATCGACAACATTGCTTTTGCCGGAGCCGTTGGGCCCGACGATGGCCGTGATGCCGGCCGCGAAATCGAAACGCGTCTTCTCGGCAAAGCTCTTGAACCCGATCAATTCCAGGCGTTTCAGCATCCGGCGCCTCCTTGTTCTGCCGTTCCGGCGTCGCGAAAATGCTCAGCGACTTTCTCGATCGAACACGTTGATCGGCGTCCGCTCCGGAGCTTTTAGCAATTCTGTTTCATTCTCCAGATTCTTATCGACATGGGCATTCTCGCCGAGCTTGTTGATGGGAACCGCCTTCGGGATGGCGTCTAGCGCCAGCAAGCAGTTGAGCGTTTTCGTATCACGCGCTTGCAGCAAGAAACTCGCTACGTCTTCGTAGAGAGCGCCCATTTCGCCCATGGTTTTGACGATGTCCGCAACAGCAAGAGTACATTGCTCGCTTCGTTGCGGCTTGTACGCGGAGAACCGGCTGATAGTACATCCGCCTTCGCCGGCCTTGGCGGTCAGTACGATGTCGGGTCCCGCTCGCAGTGAAAAAGGAGCGCGCAACATGGGAGGTGCGCCGAACAAAACGATTTCCGACCGCATGTTGGACGACAAATGCACCATCGGCTTTGACTTCGAACTCCCGACGTTGTGCAACCAGAACGATTCATTCAAGCGTATGCCGCGTGAAGCATCCGCGCTCGGATCGAGTTCGCGAAGCGCCCGAAAGGCGCCGTAACGAACCTCGGGGATCTCCGACGAAAGCAGTTCCTGCAGTGCGATGCTGCTAGCGCCTTCGTCAAGCGAACTAAGGGCGGAGAGGCAGAAAGCTTGCAGGGCCGGGTGTTCTTCCGTCAGCTTGGCGAGTTCGGCGGCGGCGATCGGCTCGCCGAGATAAGCAAGGCTTTCGGCAGCGGCGAAACGAACAAGTGGATAAGGGCTGTCGACTCCTTTCGGATCGATAGCCGCCTTGAGCGCTTTGATGCTATCGCGCCCCAGCGCTTCGAGGCGCAAGCCTGCCGAAAGGGCGGACTCCGGTTGCAACAATTGCTCTTCCAACTTGTGCCGATAGTTGCCGGCATCGTCGATACGGTCGACGGGAATCATCCGCACGACGCGGAGGAAGTGCGGCGGATTGCTCCGATACTGCGGCGGAATCGTAAGCACCACTGTATCGGCATTGCGGGCGACGGCGATTTTTTCCGCAGCGCCTGGTCCGTGGAAGGTCGTGTTGATGCGCTCGGCGACAGTGATCGCCATGCGGTAACGCTGTTCGGAAGGGTTGAGCACCAGGTAATAAGGTTGATCAGCTTTGGTGCGTCCACCGCGCCAGACCCAGGCCCGTTTGACACCGGCTTCGAGACCTTCATCGCCATCTTTGACAGCGTTTTCCTTGTCCTTGAGCACAACTGACAGCGGCCCTTTAGCATCCGCTAAAACGTGGCCCTTCAACGGGCCATCTCCGGTGCCGGTCGGCCTGACATCGGTGTTGTCCTTCAGGAAATTGCGCACTTGGCTTTGCGATGAGTAGCTGGTCAGCGAGGTTTCCAGCAAGTAACCGCCGCGCAGGCTCTTTGCCTTGCTTCCCGGCGGCAAGGTGATTTCAATGTTGATCCGATCGCCGCGACGAGAGCCCGCGGCGATTTCACCGCTGACGAGCACCAGCGCGTTCGATGTTGATTCCAGCCATTCCTTCGGATTGTCGATTTTATTTTTCTTCAAATACTCCTCGGCTAGCTGCCGGTAAACGCCGGGAGGAGTGCCTCCGCCGGTGCCTTCCAAGCCGACTACCAAGCCTATGCCGCTTACCGGGATAGCGCCGGTGGTTTGAATCTCCGAGACATCGCCAACCGTGCGAACGAGCGGTTTTTCGGGGTCGTCCGGCCCTAATTGGGCGCGTGTGGTCGGGTCCGAAAGGCAACCGGTCAAGGCAAATAGGCCGCCAGCCAGCAGCAGACCCAATCGGTTCATACGGCAATCCATAACCTTATGCCCCCAGTCGCGTTGCCTATCCGCCATGGCACTTCCCTAATCGACCGCCGCTTCCCCCGAAGCGAACAGTCAACAAACGTAGGAATACCGCGCGGTCGGTCCGATCGTTCTTACATCGACGGTGAAGGGCGGACGATAGGCACGTTGACCAAGGGTGTCAAGATGGAATTGCTAACGCCGATTATCCCAGTGCGCCAACGGATTCTGGCGAGCGGCGCGGCGTAAGCCCGCCGTGGTTCCGAATCCACGGCGGGCTTACGCCGCGCCGCTCGCCAGAATTGCCCGAAAGAGTTGGCGCACCCACAGAACATTCCGGCCAACCATCTCGGCCGATCGTCGGGCTCGTTAATCACCGAGGCTGGACATGACCATTCCCTGGCGCCCGATCGATAACAAAACCAGGGCCTAACTTTCAGGGCTCGATGCGATAAGTACTTGCAATAAGCCGTAACATAGCCTTGTTCTTTGGCGATTGCGGCTGGAAAACGAATTGTTGCTGTGCGTTAAACTCCGACGCTAGTGCGTCTGGCGAATAAAGCAAGAAGAGGCGTTGATGAATCTGGTTGAGTTCGCACTTCGCCGCCCAATCACGATTCTTGTGGCAATGATTGCGCTGGTCGCCGGCGGCTGGCTCGCTCTTAGCCGGATGAAGGCGGATGTATTTCCGACTCTCGATCTTCCCGTCATCTATGTGGCCCAGCCTTATAGCGGCATGGACCCCGGGCAGATGGAAGGGTTGATCGCTAATTACTACGAATATCACTTTCTTTACATCAACGGCATTCACCACGTCGAATCGAAGAGCGTCCAGGGCGTGAGCTTGATGAAGCTCTTTTTCCATCCCGGCACAGACATGGCCCAAGCGATGGCGGAGACGGTCGGCTACGTCAATCGCTCACGTGCCTTCATGCCGCCCGGAACCGTACCGCCGTTCATTATGCGGTTTGACACCGGCAGCGTTCCTGTCGGTTTTCTGGTGCTCAAAAGCGAGACGATGACCGTTGATGAAATTCAGGATCGCGCGCTCTTTCGCATTCGGCCAATGTTCGCGTCCATCCCCGGCGTGTCGGCCCCTCCTCCTTTCGGCGGCAATCAACGAACGGTCGTCGTTCGGGCGGATCCGGACAAAATGATTAACTACAACGTCTCGCCCGACGACCTTATTCGCGCTTCGCGCTGGCAACACGGTTAGTCCATCCGGCAGCATTCGCACTACTACATCAATGCCCTTGACGCCAAGCAACGCGATGGTGGTCAAGCCGGAGGATCTCGGCACAATTGGTGTCAAGCCGGGCGTTTTTCTCCGCGATCTGGCGCGACGAGACCCCGTAAGCGAGAAAGTGTTAATCGAAGATGCTACGGATATTCCCACCGGCTATGCTCTAGTCAATGGAAAACGAGCGGTCTATATCCTGGTGACCAAGCGCGCGGACGCTTCCACATTATCTGTCGTGAGCAATGTCAAGGCGGAGCTGCCGAAAATGCAAAGCGTGTTGGATTCGGTTAGTCCAAAGCCAGGCGACATCCAGGCAAGCTTTGAATTTGACCAATCGCCCTATGTCACTAACGCGATTAAAGGCGTTGCTTTCGAAGGCGGTCTGGCAACGCTATTGGTCGGTCTAATGGTTCTATTATTTCTGCGCGATTGGCGCAGCGTTATTGTTGTGGTCATTAATATACCATTAGCGCTGATGGGGTCGATTGTTGCTTTAAGCTTGACAGGGCAGACGATTAATCTGATGACGCTCGGCGGGCTCGCTCTCGCGGTCGGCATATTAGTCGATGAATCAACGGTTGAAGTCGAGAATATCCATCGGCAAATGGAGCAGACCGATTCGATTGCCTTAGCCGTCCGACGCGCCAATTCGGAAACAGCAGTGCCGCGTTTCTTGGCCATGCTTTCTATCCTGGCCGTGTTCATCCCATCGTTCTTTATGACCGGTTCCGCACGCGGCCTGTTCGTGCCGCTTTCGCTTGCGGTCGGCTTTGCCATGATCGCCAGTTATATTCTTTCGAGCACCCTGGTGCCTGTACTATCGGTGTGGCTATTGCGCAGGAAACATTGCCAAAATAAGGCGCGACATTCGAATGTATTTGGCAATTCAATGATGAGTATTACTAACTCATTGACCGGCATGAGATGGATTGTCGCTCCTGTCTATTTCCTTGCAACGACCCTCATCACTGTTTTGTTGGCCCAGATGTTGGGTATGGAGATTTTTCCCCAGGTCGATGCGGGTCAATTTCAGTTCCGGTTGCGCGCTCCCGAAGGAACTCGCATCGAACAAACGGAAGCCATCACGCGTGAAGCGCTTCAGTTCATCAATAAAGAGGTTGGACCGGAAAACGTTCAAATCACACTCGGCTATGTGGGGCTAGTGCCATCGAGCTATCCGATCAACAGCGTCTATCTCTGGATGAGCGGACCTGGAGAAGCGGTGATCCGCGTTTCGCTTAAGCCAGGCGCGGTTCGCGTTGAAGAGTTAAAGAGAAAACTAAGGCAGACATTGCCCGATCACCTGAAACAATGGCTAACGAAAAAATGGATTGCTGAGGGGGAGCCCGCCGAGAGAGCAGCGCAGCAAGTCTCTACTTTGCACCTGTCGTTCGAGCCCGCCGATATCATCAATGAGGTCATGAGCTTTGGTTCGCCGACGCCCATTGAAGTGGTGGTCAGCGGGCCGAGGATAGCCGAAAATCGATCGCATGCCGAGAAAATCCATCGTTCTCTCGCAGCGCTAACATCTCTACGCGATTTGCAATACGGGCAGTCACACGATTACCCGACGGTCGATGTTCGGATCGATCGCGAAAAGGCGGCCTATGCCGGCGCGACCGCCGAAGACGTTGCTCGTTCGCTCTTGGCAGCGACGGCTTCCAGTCGCTTTGTCGTACCGAACTTCTGGCGCGACCCCGCATCCGGCATCGGCTATCAAGTGCAAATCGAAATTCCACAAGCGCTGATGAAGTCGGTCGGAAATGTTGAAGGTGTGCCTGTCAAATCAGGAGGTCAGTTCCCCCTGTCGCTCCGCGATGTCTCAGAAGTCACGGAAGCAACCATGCCCGGTGAAATCGACCGCTACAACATGCGCCGGCTGGTCAGCATGACTGCCAACATCGAAGGCGAGGATCTCGGACGCGTCGCGTCGCGCATTGCACATGCCATCGATACAGTTGGCCCGCCTCCGGCAGGAGTTCAGGTCGATGTTCGCGGACAAGTGACTCCCTTGCGTGAAATGTTCCGTGGCTTGACCTTCGGTCTCTGCTCCGCAGTCATCGTCATACTGCTCTTGCTCACCGCGTATTTTCAATCAATCCGGCTTGCGCTGGTTTCCATCTCGGCCGTGCCCGCTGTGCTAGTCGGTGTTGTGCTTGCTCTGCTGGCAACCCGCACCACGCTGAATATCCAATCATTCATGGGCGCGATTATGGCCGTCGGCGTGGCTGTAGCCAATGCGATCTTGCTGGTCGCCTTTGCCGAGCGCTATCGCCGCGAAGGCAAATCGGCCATCAATGCGGGAACCGAGGCGGCGCGATTGCGCGTACGGCCGATCCTGATAACCGCTTTCGCGATGATTGCCGGGATGATTCCGATGGCGATCGGCCTCGGTGACGGGGGCGATCAAACCGCGCCCCTCGCACGGGCGGTGATCGGCGGCCTGATCGCGTCCACCCTGACAACGCTCCTCGTGCTGCCGGCGATCTTCGCCATAGTCATGGGCCGAAGTGCAATTACTTCTGTTTCGCTCTCGCCAAACGACTCGCAAAGCTTCTACTTCGTCCGCGAATCCTCTTCCAACTGATTCGAGCAAGCCATATGCGTTTAACAAAGTCAATTGTATCGGCCTTGTTTATGACTTGGTTGCTCCTCCAGCTTGGCTGTGGTAATGCTTCGCCGCCGCATGTCGCGCCTCATTCGTTGGCCAACGCCTCGGTTGGGGTCGTCTCGCCGCAATGGAAATCCATCCAGCGCGTTGTGGAACTGCCAGGCGTCATTCAGGCAGAAGAAGAAACTCTTCTATATCCACGAGTGCCCGGCTACGTCCGCAAGCTCCGCCATGAAATCGACATTGGCGCTCGAGTGGTAGGGCCGAAGTACGACTCATCGGGCGCCGAGACCACGCCGGGTGAAGTTCTCGCGGAAGTGGCCGTGCCGGATTTGGAACAGGAAGCGAATCAAAAGCACGCGCAGATTCGCGAGGCCGAGGCTCAAGTGGTGCAGGCGGACAAAGCTGTCGCTTCGGCCATCGCGAGCATCGCGGTCACGGAGGCATTGGTTATCGAGGCGGAGGCGAACCACGAGCGCTGGGAATCGGAATCGAAGCGTATGGCCGGCTTATCGAAGAACGGAGTCGTAGATAGCCAAGCTCGCGATGAGGCAGTGTTTCAGTCTCGAGCGATGGCCGGACGTCTTGCCTCGGCGAAGGCAGCGGTGCAGAAGGCGTCCACGGATCGAGACCGGGCTGATGCCGACGTGCGCACCGCCAAGGCCAAAGTCGAAGTCGTGAAAGCCGACGCGCAGCGAACAGCCGTAATGCTCCAATACGCGAAAATTCGGGCGCCTTTCGATGGCGTCATCACTGCGCAAAGTCAATACCGGAGATTTGGTGCAGCCGACCGCCGGCGCCGGCGACTGGTTGTTCCGGGTGGCTCGGCTCGACCCGGTTCGCGTCAGCATTTCGGTGCCCGAAGCCGATGCGGGATTGATTCAAACTGGTTGCCGGGTCAACCTGAGCTTTACGACGCAATTGCATGTGCCACTGGCTGGCAAAGTCGCTCGCACATCCTGGGCATTGGAAACAGGCGCGCGTATCATGCGCGCTGAGGTTGAACTTCCCAACGTTGAGGGCAAATTACGACCGGGGACCTTCGTCCATGCTCAGCTTATTCCTGTATCGCCTGCAGGATGGACATTGCCGACTGCAGCGGTCATCAAGCAGGGCGATTCGATCTGTTGTTTTATGGTCGAAGCAGGTAATGCGAAACGCATCGTTGTCCAGGTCGGCCGTAGCGATGGCGCCTACGTTCAAATTCTCAAACGCCAAAAATCGGCAACCGAATGGGTAGACCTCTCCGGCAACGAAATCATTGCCAGCAAGGCAGCAGGTTTAGCCGATGGCCAGCCGGTTCAAACTGATTGAGAGATGCCCAGGTCATTTAGCCGGGCAACACGAAGCAAGCGTCATTCGAACCGCTTACTGCTGGCACGGCTCTTGATCGGAATTTTCGATAGGCTTACATAAGATGTGGCTCTGCGGCCATTGGCAAAGTCATTAGGCGGTTCAAGGCAAGGTTTCATGCGCATAGCTTTTATCACTTCGGGCGCGGCCGGCATGTATTGCGGTTCCTGCATGAAGGACAATACCTTAGCCGCCGCCCTTATTGCACAGGGGCACGATGCGCTGCTTATCCCCACTTACACGCCCATCAGAACCGACGAAGCCGACGTCTCGGAACGCCGCGTATTCTTTGGCGGCATCAACGTATATCTCGAACAAAAGTCGCGCATCTTTCGTCATACCCCCTGGTTCGTTGACCGTCTACTCAACTTCCCTCGACTGCTACGCTGGGTGTCGCGGTTTGCCGTGAAGACGGAGGCGGAAGCACTCGGCGCTCTCACGGTTTCAATGCTCAAAGGCGACCTTGGCAAGCAACGCAAAGAGATCGCCAAGCTGCTTGGTTTCTTGAAGGATGAGGTCAAACCCGATGTTGTTGTCCTCTCGAATTTGCTTATTTCCGGGCTAGTGGCCGAGGTGAAGAAAACCCTGAACGTGCCAATCATCGGCACCATGCAGGGAGATGATATTTACCTCGAATCGCTTCCTGTTGCGTATCGGACTTCGTGCGTCGATTTGATACGTGAGAATTGCAAACAGATCGATGGCTATATAGCGACGAGCGCCTACTACGCCAACTTCATGGCTGCCTATCTCAAATTGCCTCTCGAAGACATCAGAGTTGTTTATCCTGGCATCAAATCGAAAGGAATTCCGGAACCGAGCCCTGTCCGAGAGCATCCGCCGTTTACAATCGGCTATTTTGCCCGAATTTGCCCGGAGAAAGGTTTCCATCAACTGGTGGATGCCTTCATGCTTTTGAGGAAAATGCCTAATGCCCCCGCGTGTAAGCTCCGAGTATCAGGATGGCTAGGCGAAAACAACAGGGCGTTCTTTGATGGTGAGATGGCCAAATTAGACAAAGCTGGCTTGCGGCAGGACGTCGAGCATGTCCCTTCCCCCGACCATTCAGGCAAAATCGATTTTTTTCGCAGTCTCGATCTCCTATCGGTCCCGACTGTCTATCGCGAACCAAAGGGGATATATATTCTTGAAGCGTTGGCGAATGGAGTGCCCGTCGTTCAGCCGCGTCATGGATCGTTTACCGAATTGATCGAAGCAACCGGCGGCGGCATTCTCGTGGAGCCGAACAATCCTCAAGCGCTCGCCGTCGGTTTGAAGAAGATGCTTGAAGATACGGGTTTGCGCCGCCAATGCCGTGATCGAGGCCGGGCCAGCGTATTGGAGAAGTTTACCTCCGACCGCATGGCTGACTCAACCTTGCTGGTGTTGGAGGAATTTCTGGGATGAGCTGGACGGCCGTTTCTTGAGTCACTGCGCCTTACAAACTGGCCGCATTCGTTAGAGCGGGCGAATGACAACATGGTTTACGCGAATCCGACAACATATTCTTGCTGAGACTTAGTGCTGGCGAGCCTGACGCTCCAAAAAGGATTTCTTCGGAACAGCGCGCCTAAGTTAGTAAATGGGATTACGCGAAAGCGCGTTCGACGACGTTTTGTTAGCCGGACGCGCGAGCGACGGAGTTTGGGAAGCCATGACGCGAAGGCGAGCCTAGCAGTTTACACCTCTTGGCTCGCCAGGCGCAGCGAACGCCTCCGGGAAATATTTCCCGAAGGCGAAACCCGAGAAAATCGTGGGAAAACGAACGACAACAAATGGAACCTCGAAAGCCGCGACGTGGAGGCTCTGCGCAGCGGAGCGATTTCGGCGAGCGCTCCGCTGCGCCGCGGCTAACGGTGCATTCTTCTGACCGTGGTGTAATGGAATTCACGGACCCTTCAGGAAATATTTCCTGAAGGGCTTTTCCGAGAAAATCGTGGGAAAACGCGCAGCCGGCACCCGCAATCTTTAATCGGAGACGGCGAATGAGCGACGATCGCGCATTTAACCTAATCAACAGCGACTAGGTCGCTCACCCGTCAGGCTCCGAGGGCTTTGCTTGCTACTTTAAATATGTCAAAGTCTGTCTTTATCACGCGACCTGCCAGTCGCTCATTCCTCATTGTGTCGCTCTTTAGCCTTGCCTGCTTTGCGATAGTTGCTTGGCAGGCTAACGGCGATCATTGGCTGGCACGGCTCGACCACGATTTGGCGGTACCTTGTTATGAATTCACCGCCGCCCGACCGCTCTTTTGGAATATAGTCGTCCGGGTGACCAATCTGGGCGTCGCGCCGATTCGCACCGGTGTCATTATTTTCGTCGCACTGATGTTGTTGCTGCAGCATCAATGGTTTGGGACGTTGATTTGGATTTCCGCGCAATGGACGGAACGGGAAATGGTGGCTCTTGCGAAGGAGTTCTTTGAGCGTACTCGTCCTGAGTATGCCTCCCTGCATGGCTTGGCCGCCGGCTGGTCGTTCCCCAGCGGCCACACAGCCGGTGCGATGACGACCTACGGCATGTTGGCATTCTTGCTTGCAGGCCAAATTCCTCGGCGCGGACCTCGATTGTTGGGTATCAGCGTTTGCTGTCTTATCGCTGTCGGCGTCGGCGCCAGCCGGATATTGCTCGGCGTCCATTGGTTCAGTGATGTCCTTGCCGCCTACCTGCTGGCGTTGGCCTATATCTGCCTCTGGCTGGCGCTCTACGACTGGTTGTGCCAGCGCCAGACAGGGACATAAGAAGAGACGACAAAAATATTTGGGACAAAAATAGGAGCAGCCACGCGAAGGTTTTGGGCAGCGGAGCGCTAAGTTAGGCGAGCCGAACTGCGTGAGCAGTCGGGTTCTGTTATCACCCGGCAGCTTATGGCTCGGCTCGCCCGCCGAAATCGCTCCGCTGCGCGAGCATCATGATAAATTCATGAGTCTGTTCAATTGTTTCTCGCTTCTGATGTTCTGACCGTGTACGATAAACATTCCCTGATCATTCCCTCTTTCGAGCGAAGGAGCCTCTCATGACCGAGACGCGCGATACGAATTGTTTAGAGTGTGAAGGCATGGACCGCCGTGAGATGCTGCGTTACGTCAGCATTGCCCCGGCCGTCATCGCTGCCAGTGCCACGTTCAAGCTCGGCAGCGCGAAGGCGAATGCGGAACTGCTCCCGATGCCGCGAGAGTGGAAGGTCGGGCCGGCCGAAGCCCTGGTCAAAGAACTCTTCGAAGGCATGAACGACGAACAGAAAAAGGCCGTCTGCCGGCCTTATGACAATCCTGCCCGCCTATCGGTGAATCCGAACCATGCGCTCGATAAGACGATCGGCGCGGTCTATACGAAGCCGCAACAAGAACTGATCGAACGAATTGTAAAGGCCATGTCTGCCGGCGATGATGCTTCCTGGCGTCAGATCACGCGTGGCGGAACTTGGGACGCGAGCAAGTCATTCGACAAGACGGGCGCCAACATCTTCGGCGACCCGATCAAGGGTAAGTACGCTTTCCTCTTCACCGGGCATCATCTCACGTTACGTTGCGATGGCGATCCGACGGATGGCGTGGCGTTCGGCGGCCCGATCTATTACGGCCATACCCCGAACGGTTACAGCGACAAGAACGTCTTCTCCTATCAGACGAATCAGGCTGCCAAGTTTTACGATGCGCTCGACAAAGGCCAACGCGAAAAGGCAACGGTGGCGGAGGGCGATCCGGGCGAGGGCGCTCCGTCGGTGAAATTGCCGGGCATGCCGCGCGGCGTCGGCTTCAGCGATCTAAGCCGTGACCAAAAAGAGCTGATGGGCAACGTGATGCGCGATCTCCTTTCGCCATTCCGCAAGGAAGATAGCGATGAGGTGATGGCCGTCATTAAAGAGACAGGCGGCATGGATAAGTTGCAGTTCGCCTTCTTCACCGAGGCGTACGAAAACGCGAAGACGAACGCCAAACAACCCTGGAGTTTCTGGCGCATCGAAGGCCCTGGCTTCGTTTGGAACTTTAGGGTCTTGCCGCATGTGCATACTTTTGTGAACATCAGCAAGGTGGCTTGAATTAACGGTATGCCCGGCCGATTTTGGCGAGCCGAGAGCGTGAGCGACCTGGGTAATAGCTGCAGCTAGCCGTTGCGATGCTTTCTCATGTCGCTGACGCTCCCGGCTCGTCCCAATTCCTGAGCGTTCAATTGAATTGTTCAAAGTCAGCAGTATGCTACAATAACTCGGTCGAACCTGCCTACCATCCCTTAGTGCGAATCATCTTTCATGAAAAAATCTCTAAGCCGCAGGGCCTTTCTTAGAGGCGCCGGCGTCTCCATGACGCTGCCATTTCTCGACGCCATGCAGCCGGCCTTTGCCGTTACCCTTCCCGCAAAGCCAAGGCGGATGGTTGCCATTCAGACGAATATGGGGATCCTGCCTCAATACTTCTTCCCCGAAAAGCCAGGGACCGATTACGTCGCATCGCCCTACTTGAAGATTCTTGAAAAGCATCGCCGTGATTTCACTGTGTTCTCGGGAGTGAGCCATCCCGAGGTCGATGGCGGCCATTCGGCTCAGCGCGTCTTTTTAACGGCAGCCCGGCATCCTGGCAGCCCGAACTTTCGCAACACGATTTCCATCGATCAACTGGCCGCCGAACATCTTGGGACGGTAACCCGCTTTCCTTCCTTATCGCTGGCTTCCGAGAACGATTCGCCGCCCGCGTCCATCACGAGCAGCGGCGTCGGCGTACCTTCCGAGCGGAGCCCGGCTAAGCTTTATCAGCAACTCTTCATGGCGTCCACGCCTGCACAAATCGAACGCAAAATTCGCGAGCTTCGCCGCGGCCGCAGCATGCTCGATTTCGTTGCCGAAAGTTCGAAGAAACTGCAACGGGAAGTTGGTCCGCGCGATCGCGATAGGCTCGATCAATACTTCACTTCTGTCCGCGATCTCGAACAGCGAATGGTGAGCATGGAGGAATGGGAGCGCAAGCCGAAACCGAACGTTAGCACGCCTATGCCTCAGGATGTCGCCGGCGCGAAGATGTTCGTCGAAAAGCAGCGGGTAATGCTCGACGTCGTCCGCCTGGCGCTTGAGACCGATTCCTCGCGAGTCGTATCGTTCTTCCTCGACGCCACGAGCATCCACAACATCACCCATCACGGCAATCGCGAAGAAACGTTGCTCGAACTTCGCACGTTTGAAGAAGCGCAATTCCAGGTGCTCAACAATTTCTTTACCGCGCTGAGTCAGGTGAAAGAGGAAGGCGAGACGCTGCTCGATCGGACCATGGTTCTCTATGGGACATGCATGGGCAGCGCTAACTCGCATTCAAACTACAACCTGCCTGTTCTGCTCGCAGGCGGTGGCTTCAAGCATGGCCAGCATCTCGCCTTCGACCAGAAGCCCGGCAAAAACTATCCACTGCCTAACCTCTTCGTCAGCATGTTGCAGCGCATGGGCTTCCCGATCGATCGCTTCGCTTCCTCAACGGGAACGATGCGCGGGCTGGAAATGGCGTGAAATAAGGTTTGCTTTGTTGGCCGGACGCGGCAGCGATGGAGTCTGTTTCGTTCGTCGCTGGCGCGTCCGGCTAACAAGAAGTTTGCAAGTACTTCACTTTAGCTGCAAGAGATGACATGAAGCCCGAGTTGGAATCAACGTTTTCGCAAATCCGCGAGTTGCATCGGGCGAATTCGCATCAAACGTCGCTAAGCAATTCGGACTGAAGCCGCTCGGCGATCAATCGAAGGTCTTCTGCCGAATAACTTTCCAGTTCTTCGGTTGGCGTCACCGGTCGTCGCAGCGCGAGTGCGCCATTTGTATGCGACCGATAAATGTTCCTTCCGTTCGCCCTTCCGTTCGCCCTTCCATTCGCCCTTCCATTCGCCCTTCCGTTCGCCCTTCTATCCGCCCTTCTTTCAATCCCGTTTCATACATCGCTTTGGGAAAATAGGACTGGTCTCGCTGCATCTTCAGCCGCGATTGATAGCGTTCTCGTTCGAGGTCGTCTTGAGTGAGCACGGTCAGTTCCTCCATTGCTCGTTGGATCGGCTTCAGATTCAAGCTTTCCGGTAGAGACCTAGGGTCGAGCGAACTTGCGTGGCGCAAAAAAGTAACACCAGACGTCGAGCGGACCGCTTAGTTGGTCAACTGTCAGATTAAACTTCGGCAACTCCATCGTATGCATTTGCAATTGATCGGAAAAGACGATTCCATTGTCCTGATCGACGATCTGAAACGTCAAGTGATATGCCGTCGTTCCCTTGAACAGTTTGTCGTTGAGAAACAGAATTGAAATCGTCGGCCGCAGTTCACCGTAGTCGTCGCCCTCTTTCAGTTGATCGCGATAAACGCCCGCCCAATAGTAGAGGAAGCGGTTGACGACGTTGTCGGGCGCCAGCATCTGCATCTCAATGTTGAACCACCGGCCCGTCGAGTCGCGGGCTTTGATGTCCAGTACGCAGAGCTTGTCGTCCAGCGCGTCTTTAGTGGAAAAAGGATTGCGAA
The DNA here is from genome assembly GCA_963718635.1 of uncultured Planctomycetota bacterium. GTDB lineage: Bacteria > Planctomycetota > Planctomycetia > Gemmatales > Gemmataceae > JAIOQJ01. The sequence goes on from OY970367.1 coordinate 4,257,475, forward strand.
TTTCCACGGCGACAATCGGGTCGGCCAATGACCGGGCCAGCACCGCATTGATCAAATGAATAAGAATATCGGCGTTCTTCTGGACGCCGAAGACATATTTGAACGCATAGTCGACTTTGGGGTCCACATCGAGGAACATGGCGATTCTCTTGCATCAATCCGCGCTGGCGCGTTCGGGCACAGGCGTTGCAGCAGCGCTGGATGTCGCCTCCAACGTTGCCTGCAACAAGAGTGCGCCAAATCTCATCCCCACACGATCAGCCCGGGCTCGAACGCATTCGGCAGGGACGCATTTTTCGGTAGAACCCGAACGCAGTAGCCGTAATGGCCGCTTGATCGGCAAGCAATTTTACCTGTGTAAAGCCAGACGCGGTTGCCATTGCTCGAGGGATCAGGCCCGGTCACGGTTTCCAATACCACAGTGCCGGGCTTGGATATTTCACCGTGTGAATCCAGCACGCCATGAAACAACTGGACTTCCAGATCATCGGGAGTGAATTGCCCGAGCGAAACCCGAACGCGTACCAGCAGTTCCGCGCCAACGTGCATCGGATCGGAGGCCGGCGCGTCGACGCTCTCGACGCGAATCTGGCTCCAAGCGTCGCGCAACCGACTGCGCCATTTGGCCAATTCTTCGGCTTTCTTGAATTGATTGGCTGTCAGCAGTGTATGCCTGCGGTAAGAAGGCAAGTAGCAGGTTTCTGTGTATTCCTTCACCATGCGATTGGTATTGAACACAGGGACGTTAGTGGCGATCGATCGCTTCATGCGCTTGAGCCAGGCGCGAGGCAGGCCATCACTGCCGCGTGTATAGAAAGCAGGCACGATCTCCTGTTCGATGAGATCGTAGATGGATCGGCTTTCGACATCATCCTGATAAGGTTCTTGCTCCTTGGTGTACTCTTCGCCGCGGCCGATGGCCCAGCCGTTGTCGCCCAGATAAGCTTCATCCCACCAGCCATCGAGCACGCTCAGATTCAGGCCGCCGTTGCAGTTCACTTTCATGCCGCTGGTACCGGATGCTTCAAGAGGCCGGCGCGGGTTGTTCAACCAAACATCCGTGCCCTGAACCAAATAGCGAGCCACGTTCATGTCGTAATCTTCGAGGAACACGACGCGCCGTCGCAGCTCGGTGCGCCGGGCGTATTGCGTCACCTGGGCAATCAGCTCTTTGCCGCCGTGATCCTTCGGGTGTGCCTTACCGGCAAAAATAATCTGCACCGGCCTTTCTTTGTCGTTCAACAGAGCGGTCAATCGTTCGAGATTGCGGAAGATCAAATTGCCTCGTTTGTACGTGGCAAACCGTCGCGCGAAGCCAATGGTGAGGGCATCGGGATCCAGCACTTCATCCGCAGCCTCGATTTCCGCCGGTGGCGCGCCGCGGCGCGTGAGTTGAAGTCTCAACCGCTTCCGCGCAAAGAGACAAGCTTCTCGCGACGGCGTTCATGCGTCCGCCAGAGTTCGGCATCGGGAATATGTTCGACACGCTGCCAGATGTCGAAGTTCGTCGGCTGTTCCTGCCATTGCACACCGAGATAGCGATGGTAAAGCTGGTCGATCTCCGGCGATAGCCACGTCTGGGTGTGGACGCCGTTGGTGATCGATGCGATGGGAACTTCAGTTTCGGGCAGATCGGGCCAGATGTTTTTCCACATTTTCCGCGACACCACGCCATGCAATTTGGCGACGCCATTGCTGGTGTTCGACATGCGGATGGCCAGCACGGTCATGCTGAAGTTTTCGTGCTCGTTGTTCGGCTTTTCACGGCCGAGGTTGAGGAAGGTTGTCCTGTCCAAGCCCAGGCCCTTGATGTATTCCAGGAAGTGCTGGTCCATCATATGAGCAGGGAATGCATCATTCCCTGCAGGAACGGGGGTATGCGTCGTAAAGCAGGTTCCTGCTTTGACTGCCTCTGAAGCGGTGGCGAAATCGAAGTTGCTTTCTTCCATCAACAAACGGACGCGCTCGAGACTACAAAAAGCCGAATGGCCTTCGTTCATGTGACAGATGGTCGGCATTTTGCCCAGGGCCTTTAACGCCCGAATGCCACCGATGCCCAGAACGATCTCTTGCTCGATGCGCGTATGCTGATCGCCGCCGTAAAGCTGAGCGGTGATGTTGCGATCGTGCGGACGATTTTGCGGGATGTTGCAATCAATCAAGTAGAGCGGCACTCGGCCGACCTGGATGCGCCAGACGCGAGCGAAGACATCACGGCCGGGGAGCTGGACGTTGATCAAGAGAGGCGAACCATCTTGCATGGTTTCCGGGATTAGCGGCAGGTTGAAGAAGTCGTTTTCCGGATAACGCTCCTGCTGCCAGCCATCAACGTTCAGGTATTGACGGAAGTAGCCTTCGCGATACATCAGGCTGACGCCGCAAAGGGGAATACCTAGATCGCTAGCCGACTTCAGATGATCGCCCGCCAAAACGCCCAAGCCGCCGGAGTAAACGGGGACGCTTTCGTGAATGCCGAACTCGGCCGAGAAATACGCAATGCGCGCGTACTTTTCGTTCCCGTGATTGTCTTGAAACCAGGTGGGCGCCGACATGTAGGTGTTCAGCGCATCTTCAACGCGATCCATATGCGCTAAAAAGCCCTCATCTTTTGCAAGTTTTTCGAACCGCGTCTGTTGTGTCCCGCCGAGCAGTTTCACCGGACTATGTTCGCACGAGACCCAAAGGTCCGGGTCTATGCGGCGAAACAGCGCGACGGCGTCGGCATTCCAGCACCACCATAAGTTATAGGCCAACCGGTGCAGAGCTTGAAGCCGTTCAGGGAGATGAGGCAACACCGTAAAGGTACGGATGGAACGGTTCGCCATGAAAAACCTCTGAGAAAACGGGATCGTCCATCAAGGACGTTGAAAACCACCGACTTCCTGTCGAACGGACTTCTTCCTGGTGCGCCCGTCATGAGAGAGGAACAGCGGCGGTTGCAGGGATGGTTGTAGGCATAGGAGCGCGATTTTTCAATTGCGCAAAGGTTCATTTCCGGACTTCATGGCTCATCGCAGCTATTCTTTGATTACTTCGCCGCCGTCTTTGCTCGCCAGTGATTTGTACGTCGTCATGTCGATTGAATTTTTCAGGAAACGGCCAGAGCCATCGCCCATGAGAAAATTGGCGCCGCCGGGATGAGTGCTTCCAAAGGGCATATCGTTGAAAATGACGTCGGAAGTTTTGTTGAGCGGAGTGTTCACGTTCTTAGCACCGGCGCAAACCGGATCGCCATCGCAGCCGCGCACCCACGAGCGGTAGCGCGTGCCGTTAACGTTGTCGACCCACGACATCTCGCCGACCATCAGGGTATTCGATGTGCCGTCGGTGATCGTCTGAATTGAACTGCCTAATGTCGGCCCAAGAACCACCGACGCACTATTATCGCGGATGAAAATCCCTTGTAGCGCATAGCCACCATAGCCATTTGAAGTGAGCTCATCGAGATAAGGCCCGCCCGTAGCCGGGTTGGCGCCTTTGGGCCCCATCACCCCGTAATAGTGAGTTGTGTAGGACGGCGATCCCGCCGGGTATTCGTCCGGCGCGTTTGGGAAGTGTGGCGCGGGGAGCAACATTCGCTCGATAGGACATGAAGGGCACATATAAGTAGAAACTTTATAGGAAACGCCTAGTCCGATTTTCTTCGGGTCGCCAGAATAACTGCCGCCTCCTAGATTGAATTGCTCGTAGAGGTTGTCCTGTTCGATATAAGGCAACAGGTAGACGTGCCAGCTCAACTGCGACTGCAAATTGCCAGCTTTCGGAAAAGCATTATACGCGCCCTGAAAAGCGTGCAGGGCCAGGCCAAGCTGCTTCAAATTATTTTGGCACCTCACCCGAGCAGCCGACTCGCGAACCTTCTGTACAGCCGGCAACAGCAAGCCAATCAGGATGGCAATAATAGCGATGACGACCAACAGCTCGATAAGCGTAAAAGCGAGACGGCTTCTATAGGGTCGTGCGTAAAGCATCGCATTTCCGTTGGCAGCGAGGGAGAGTGGCGACGGAATTTTATTTTAACACGAACGTCGACATCGTGACATTCAATCGGCGCGTCGACGAGACAAGTCGGCCGACTATATCGGCAACGGTCCGGTGCTGTCGCCGAACGATTTGGTCGGACAGCCGATCGCTTGGAACATGCTCAGATACAAATTCATCAACGGGGTATCTTTCGGGTATTTAATGTGTTGGCCGGTCTTGATTTTGCCGCCGCCGCTGCCGCAGAGCAGAATCGGCAAGTTGTCGTGGTTGTGACGGTTGCCGTCAGAGTTGCCGCTGCCGTAGACGATCATGGTATTGTCCAGCATCGTCTTATCCCCTTCGGGAATGGAGCGCATTTTGCCTAGGATATAGGCCAACTGCTCGATGTGGAATCGATTGATGCGGCGGATCTTCGCCTGTTTTTTCTTATCGCCGCCATGATGCGACAAGTCGTGGTGCCCTTCGCGCACCGTCTCGTCTTTGTCATCGACTTTGGCGACAAGCGATGGATAAGCGCGATTGCTGCCGTCGTTGGCGAACGGGAACGTGACCACACGAGTGAGATCGGTTTGGAAGGCAAGAATCATCAGATCGGACATCAAGCGCACGTGTTCTTGAAAGTCACGCGGCGTCGATTCTGGAAGTTTCATGGCAGGGGCGGGTGTCGCGGCGGTTTTCGTTTCCCGCGCACGATCAATACGCAGTTCGATTTCACGAATGGAAGTCAGATATTCGTCCAGCTTGCGCTGATCACTGGCGCCAAGTTGATTGCTCAACGATTTGGCGTCCTCGCGGACGAAATCGAGCACACTCTTGTCGTATTGTTCGCGTTTGGCTCGCTGGGCGTCGCGGTCGTTGCTCGAGCCGTTGCCGAAGAGCCGATCGAAAACGTGCTTGGGGTTCACTTCCTTGGGGTTAGGCGACGCATCGCCGCGCCACGAGAAGTTCGATTGGTAAGCGCACGAATAGCCCGAATCGCAATTGCCGGCGGAACGGCCCGGCTCGATGCCGATTTCCAGCGATGCGAATTTCGTCTGATCGCCGATCTTGGAAGCAATCCATTGATCGGCCGACTGGCCGACACGGATGTCGGCGCCATTGGTCTTGCGCCTGCCGCCCCGTGAGAAAGGCGGCCTGAGCTCGCGCATGATCGCCGGGCCCATCGCCATTGGGCCGAGCTTTGTCGAGCGTCAGCCCGGTCAGCACATTTAAGTCTTTCTTGAACGGCTCCAACGGCTCGAGGATCCACGGCATCTTGAAGACCGTGTTCGTCCCTTCCGGGGTCCAATCGGGAATATGCACCCCGTTGGGGACGTACATAAACGCTGCCCGAATGGGCTTCGCAGCCGGTGTCGCGGAAGCGGAAAACGTCATCCCCTCCAAGAAGGGGAGCGCAATGGCCGTGCCCAGACCTTTGAGGACGGTTCGGCGAGAGATTGGCTGGTTCATATTTGGCTTTCCGTATTTCGATTGCTTCGCTGATTTCGTGCGTGACCGCGATCAAATGCGTTTTTGCCACTCTGTCGGATCACGGGATGTATGAAAGATCGAGTAGACAGTTACCCTATCCGGTAGTCGTCGATAATGGATGACAAATGGATAACCTGGTACTAATGCTTCGCGCAGTTCGTCAAAGACGAGTGGATATCGTTCTGGCTGCGAAGAAATCGCGGCGAGGATTCTTCGAATCGTCATCGCAAAAGCAGTGCCTCGGCCCGCCTGTCGTCCTTCATACCAATCAACTGCGTCATCAAATTCAGCTTGCGCTATCCGGCGTATGATGAGCGGTAAATTCATCGAGCGCACCTGGCTAAAGCGGCCGTCTCGACTTCTTCCCACGATACTTCATCATCCGGATTCGCGATTTCGTCAGCAAGCCTCCGCTTTAGTTCGTTGCGCTTGGCCTCCGTCAGAGAAGCTCCCGGCTGTTCGGCAGCAATGCTATCGAGGATTTCCCGTGCGATGGATATCCGCTCGGCAATGGTCATTCGATCGATGCCGAACTCTTGTAAGGTTGTTAACATTCCCGAATCCTTTGAAATTGTCCAAACGCACAGCTTTAGTATACCTAAATCGCAGGCACAGAATCTCTTTAATTTGCAATCACTTTAAGTACGTTTTTGCCAATCAGCTGGATTACGCGATGTATGAAATATCGCTAAAACGATGGCGAGGGCCGCTTCGGGCCGATAATAAACTACATAAGGATATCCGGATACGATCGCAGCTCGAACATCGTTGAAAACCTCGGGATGTGCATAAGGTCGCAGTTCAATATCGTCGAGCACTTGTTCAATGGCATTTTTGAAGGCCGCTCCGGTACCTGCACAACGTAACTCATACCAATCGATGGCGTCATAAAATTCGGCTCGCGCTATTCTGCCAACGCGCAAGGGCAAGCTCATCGGCCATACCTCGCATTTGCATCGGCTTTTACTTCCGCCCAAGGCAGTGCGTCGTTAGGATTTGCTTCATGGTGTGCCAGCCTTCGCGTTAGCTCGTTTCGCTTAGCCTCCGTCAGGGTAGCACCCGGCTGTTCGGCAGCGATGCTATCGAGAATTTCCTGTGCGATGGATATTCGTTCGGCAATGGTCATTCGATCAATGCCGAACTGCTGCAATGTTGTTGACATTCACGCATCCTCTGAAAATTTGCAACGACTTCGCTGAAGCATAGCAGAACACGAACGATGCATAACGTGTCTGTCATCGCTTGGTGCATCAAGCGCTCCGCCGCGCAAAGCCTTCGCGTCGCGGCTAACTGCATCATCCCTGTTTGACAGTTCACTACGGAATGAGCATCGCAACTGTAGCCTCTATTCCCGTCCGCCGCCTCTTCGCTTCTGGAACGAATCGCTCTTCACGATGCCGATCACCAAGGCGGAGAAGCGATCGTCATTCTGCGTCACGTTGCGCACGATTTCATCGACTGCACATTTGTCGTAATACTCTAAACCCCGTCCGAGCGCGAACGTAAGCAATTTCTCCGATAAATTTCGACGGAAGAGGTCGGCTTTGCCTAATAAAACTTTACGGAGTTCGGCAGGACCATCGAATTGTTCGCCGCCGGGGAGCGTGCCGGTCGCATCAATCGGGAACTTGCCATCGACGGTGCGCCAGGCGCCGATGCCATCAAAGTTCTCCAGGCCAAAGCCGAGCGGGTCCATTTTTTGATGGCAGCTGGCACAAAGCGTATTGGTGCGATGTTGCTCCATCTGCTGGCGCAACGAGCCTTTCAAGGCGCTCTGCTGTTCGTCCAGGTCGGGAACGTTGGGCGGGGGTGGAGGAGGCGGCGTACCCAAGATGTTTTCCAAAATCCATTTTCCTCGCTTAACCGGCGACGTGCGCAGTCGGGTTGGAGGTGAGCGTCAGGACGCTTGCTTGCATCAATACGCCGCCGCGGTTCTTATCCGCCAACTTCACCTTGGTGAACTCGTTGCCGTTCACATTCTTGATGCCATAATGGGCAGCCAGCCGGTTGTTGACGAACGTCCAATCGGAATCGAGAAACTCCAGGATGCTGCGATCTTCTTTGGCGATCTGCTCAAAATAGAGTTCCGTCTCCGTCACCATGGCCGCCTTTAACGACGCATCGAAACCCGGAAAGGTCTTGGGATCGGGATCAAGCGCGGGGATCGACCGCAAGTTGAGCCATTGCGCCGCAAAATTATCGGTCAGAGCCCGCGCTTTCGGGTCGGCGAGCATTCGCTTTACCTCGGCCTCGATTGCGCCGGGCTTGCGCAATTCGCCTTTACCTGCTTTTGCAAAGAGGCGCTCGTCCGGCATTGATGACCAGAGGAAGTAAGACAGCCGGCTCGCCAACTCAAAATCGCCAACCGGGTGAACGGCCCGCGGATTGTTTGGCTCGGCATCTTGTTCGATCCGGAAGAGGAAATGCGGCGATACCAGCACGGCCCGCAAGGCCATCTGGATCGAACGCTCGAAGGTTTCGCCGTCGGCGTCCGCCTTTTTGAAGAACGCCAGCAAACGATCGACTTCTTTTTGATAGGCGGGCCGACGGTATGCGCGGGTCGCGAAGTGTTCGATGATCTTCCGCGCGCTAGCGAGTTTGTCGCCCGAGCCGGTCGGCTTGGCGATCATGATTTTCGTGTGCGAAGCCGGCAAACTCTTCGGAACCGGATTGAATGGGCCTTCGATCTCCAACTGTTCGACAAACAGCCGCCGCTCGCGCTTCTTCGCATCGCCTTCTTTTCCTTCAGCGAAATAGTTGGTGAAGGCCAACTCGACATCGTGACGCCCTGCGGCAATCGTCGTCCTCGTTTCATAGACTTTGGCCTTTTCCTGCGGTGCATCAACTTCAACGGACTTAATGGCCTTGCCATCGACTTGAAACGTCATCTTCGGCAATTCGCTTCCGGCTTGCTCGCCCGATGCCCGGCCACGGATGATATACTCGCCGCCGTGGAGAAAATCGAAGTTCACAAACACTTTGCCGTTGGCGTTGAGTGGATAACGTTTCCCGACAAGCGCGCCCAGCTTGCCAAAGCTCGAGCGCAGATTCTGGGGGCGAAAGCTGTCCTTAGACACTTCGATAGGCTTGGGAATCACAATGGCCTGTTCGAGAATTTTCTGAGCGGCCGACATATATTTTTCGAACAGAATCGGCGAAAACGCAAGCACATCGCCGATGTTGTCGAAGCCGTAGCCAACGTCGTCCGAAGGAAAATCATCGGCTGGTTGAAAATTGACGCCGACCAGATCGCGAATCGTATTGTTGTACTCGGCCTTATTCAAGCGACGAATGGTGGGGCGACCCGGATCATAGGCCTGGCCGCAATCGACGCGGGTAAGTGAGCTGTCGACCCACGCTAGGAAAGCCGAGCGCTCGGCATCGCTTGGCTGCTTGCGGCTTTTGGGCGGCATCTCCTTCGCGCGCAGCACTTCGGCGGCGGCGCCCCAGATTTTGCGGTCGGTCATCGCCAGCGCCTGAGTCGAAAAGCGTTCGAGCGATACGCCTCCCGCTTCCTTTTTGTCGTTATGGCAGGTGATGCAGTAAGTGGTCAGGAAGGGATGAATTTTCGAAGCAAACAACTTGCTGTCGCCCGTCTTAGTTACCGCTACGGCAACAGCAGGCGCTTTTGCTTCACTTTTCGGAAGTGGTGGCGCCTCGACAAGTGGAGTCACCTCAACCTTCTCGTCAACAACAGGTACAGCTTTGGCCTTCAGCGAGCGAGCGATCAACCAGCCGCCGAGTGCCAAAGGAACCAATAGCGCGGCCGCCAGCCACGGGATCAGCGAACTGTTCTTGAGTTCTTTCATCGGCATGGAATTGCAAAGATAGCAGCAAGAGGAAGGAGGCAGTCAACGCATTTTAGGCGCTCAGCACTTCTTCCGCAATCCTTATTCGAAACTTCGTGCGATTAAGAATAAAGAATTTATCAACAACGAAAAGCAATTTAACCACGGATAACAGGGATAAAGCAAATACCTTCTCCGGCTCTAATTTTCTTCATTCGCGCCCGCGTTATCAGTGGTTACTTTCTTATCTTTCTGTCTCAAAGCCTTTTTGTCCGCGTGTTCGTTAAGCAAGCGCTCTACTGCACAAAGCCTAAACATTACGGTCTAACCGTTCTATTTTTTGGCTATCCCCTTTACCTGCCGCACGGCCTGCTTCGCCGCGTCACGGACTTGCAACACGACATCGTTTTCGCAACGCTTGAGAGCCTCTAGGCCGTCACTGGCGCCAGGCCCTAACGCGCCGAGTTCCTGAATAATCGCCAAACGTGCATCGCTGTCTGGTTCCTTGGGCAGCCATTCAGCCAGGTCCTTGACATAGGCTTTCAACTCGCTGCCCAGCGCACCGCTGATGGAACGAACCAATTGAACGCGAACGCCCGGGTCTTTATCGCTGCGAAGAATGCTTAGAATTTCCGTCATAGCGCCGCGAATGTCCCCCATCGTGGCGAGCGCCACCGCCAACTGCCGGCGAACTTCTTCGGATTTATCGTTTTGCAAAGCCTTGATCGCGGCGGGTAATACCAGCTTAGGCGTGGTACTGCCGATCAAAGCGAGCGTATGAGCGGCCTCTCGCCGAACGTCCGGCGCGCTGTCGCTTTCCAGCACCTGCAAAATGTCCGGGACGACAAAAGATGCATCGAGCCCCATACGTCCATAGCTGGAGACCGTCGAATAACGGACGAGAGAATCCGTGTCTTTGAGCAATGGCAGCATCTCGGCCATCGCAGGCTTTGCGGCGTCCGGGCCGATCTTGCCGATCGTGTCGACGGCGGCCGCGCGAACGCGAACGTCGGGATCCTTCAAGCAAATAATCAAAGTGTTCAAAGCCGGCTTGGCCAGTTCACCGAGTTTTCCCATGACGCCGGCCGCGCCGGCTTTTACTGACGATGATTTGTCATCCTTGAGTGCGTCCGAAAGAGTCGGCAGCGCATCGCGCAACTCTTTGCGGTCAATGCTTCCCATCACCTGGATGATCTGCACGCGCACGCTGTCATCCTTGTCGCCGAGCAAGGCCTTGTTCAGCGCGGGGAGAACGTCGCGTTGTCCAGGTCCATAAATGCCAAGGGCAATCACCGCTGCTTTGCGCATGCGCGGTTTTTCGTCGTTCGCCAGTATTGCTAACCATTCATCTTTGGTCTTATCGAGGATCTTGCCGTCGCCGTCAGCCCGAGCCTGCGGGGAGAGGAATGTGAAAAGAACAGCAAAAACGAGCGCCTCACGAAAACGTAACATAACGGCACCCCGAAGGCAGTTTCACAAAATCTTCACGCATGATACGACGGAACAAGGTGAGAGGTCAAACATAATTCCGTTCGTCTAAAGCGCTGGATGCGACAACCGATTTTGGCGAATCGGGACGCGCCCCTTCCACGTGCAAACGAAAAAAGAAATTTCCTAAATCAGCGTGCCTAAGCTAGTACGTCGAATCGTGCAAGTGCGGCTGTATGACCACGGCGTGCCATCGGGGAATGTGCGCAAATGAGGTGAATGCCGCCGGGTAATGAAAGCTGTGGCGGATTACACGAGCTTATCGAATTGCATTTGCAAAGGTTTTGAAACTCGTTGCAAATTGCCAATTGAAAGAGCGGCTCGCTCGTCCGACGCAGCAAAGTGCCTTAAGGAAATAGGCACTTTGCAAGAAAAGTCCCAACCACTCCCTTACTTTACGGTCGTGGCTCTGACTTGCCAGCGCTCCCTAACGTTCGTCGCTGCGACTGAAGCGCTCTCAGGAGACCCTTCTGGAAATATTTCCAGAAGGGACTTTCCAATTAAATCGTGGCAAAACGCGCGGTGGTTTTTCAGACTTTCGTAGCACAAGCGTCTTCGCTTGTGCGTTACTCAAACGATTGAAGCTCAATCGCCTGTCATTCTGATTGTCAACCTTCGGGAAATATTTCCCGAAGGTTAAATCCAAGGAAATCGTGGGAAACACTCGGAGGAAATGCGGAACGCGGAATTCGGATTGCGGAATGATGACTGACAAACACTGGTCGTTCAAGTGTCTTTCATTCTGACCGCGCAGGTTGTGGAAATATTTCCACAACCTGCGATCATGGCGAACCGAGCAGCGAACCGACCAAGGTCGGTACCTGAAGTCATCGCGGCTTGCCAAGCCTTTGAATCGCGGCCGGAAACATTTTGCCAATGTCCTTTCGGTTTAACCGTTACCGTTGACTGAACTCATGATGCGCCGCCTTAAAAGAGACCGAAACGACTTTGCATTAGGTAAACGGGATCGGTAAGCTAAAATGGTATGGGCAATCCGCCTTTGCCGACTCGAACGGATTTCCTGCCTCTAGCTTTGATTTTGGATTGAACGACCGCCTTTTCGAGGTATCCATGCACTTTTCCATTCGACTCCTCCTTGCCGTGATTTTCGTTTTCAGCGCTCATCCATATGCCGACTGCCAAGAGCCGATACGCTTTGCCCGGACGCCCGATATTTCCCCGGACGGCAAATTGGTTGCCTTTAGCTACCTCGGCGATATCTGGACGGTCGAAACAATTGGCGGCGTGGCCAGACCGGTCACGATGCACGAGGCGCACGACATCAATCCCTGCTTTAGCCCCGACGGCCACTGGCTGGCATTTTCCTCGAATCGGCACGGTAGCTACGATGTGTTCGTCGTGCCTGCTCACGGCGGCAAGCCGCGCCGGCTGACGTTTGACTCGGCTCATGAAATGGCGCTCGGCTGGACGCCGGATGGCAAGTCTGTTCTCTATGCATCAAGCCGCGGGACGGGGTTTCCGAATGTGCCCGAGGCTTACTCTGTGCCGTTGGACGGCGGCCGCGAGCAGAAGTTGCCCTTTGCCGAAGCGAAGGAGATGAGCTTCAGCGCGACGGGCAATCTCGTCGCTTTCACCCGTGGGCCCGGCCTCTGGTATCGCAAAAACTATCGCGGCTCCTCGAACGACGATCTCTGGCTGGCCAACGGCGATGGAACAAACGTGCGCCGCATCACGCACTTCGACGGTCAGGATGGCTCGCCGATGTGGAGCCCGGACGGCCGTAAAATTTACTTCGTGAGCGAACACTTCGGGGGCCCGGCCAATATTGTCACGATGAATCTAAACGCCGCCGGCCAGGTCGATGGCAAGTTCACAGCGTTGACGTCCCATCGAGATGATTCCGTTCGGCGGGCGCGCATCAGCGGCAACGGCGAGTGGATCGTCTATGAATGTGGCGCCGATCTTTGGCTTACCCATACGGCCGATGGCCAGTCGCGTAAGCTGGCGATCGAAGTCCATGCCGACGAAAAATCAAACGGTGAACGGCTCGTCACTTATACGCGCGACGTCACCGAATATGCTCTTTCTCCCGACGACAACTACGTTGCATTTGTCGTTCATGGCGAAATTTTCCTGATGCCTTCTAAAGGAGGCAAAGCGACGCGCTTGACCGATACGCCGGCGGTCGAACATGGCATTTCCTGGTCGTCGGACAGCAAATCGCTGCTCTTTGCCGCGGACCGCAATGGACAGGAAGATCTTTATCTGCTCCAGCCGGACGACCCGGAACATCCGGAGATCGGCAAGGCGCATCGCTTCAAGACGAAGCAGTTGACGAACACTCCCGAGCCGAAGACGGGCGCCTCGTTTGCGCCGGATGGCAGCCGTATCTGCTTTCTGCGCGGCGGCAAACTCTGGACGATGAAACCGGACGGCTCGGAACAAAAGGTCGTCGTCGATCATCAACAAGTGTTCGACTACGATTGGTCGCCCGACGGCAAATGGGTTGTCTACGCCCGTTCGGATGGTTCGTTTGCGAGCGAACTCTATGTGATGCCGTTGGATGGCAGTGAGCCGGCGCGCAACATTACACGTTACGCCACCTATAACGGCGATGTAAGTTGGAACAACACGGGCAACAAGATCGCCTTTTTGAGTCTACGGCGCAACAACTATTCCATGCACGTGATTTCCCTCCAAAAGCCGGCTGTTGCTGCAACGGGCGCAACCGCAACGCCAGCGACAGGCATCGATTGGGATGACATTCATGCCCGAGTCGAACGTCCCGGCAACAACTTGGCCAACGAAGGGACCATTTCGCCCAACGGCCGATGGATCGCCTATCGCGGTACTTCCGGCGGCGATGACCTTTGGCTTGTCAGCGTAGACGGCTCTGTGATGCAACGCCTCTCAACCGGCAATACCGCGCCCCGCCTGATCCGCTGGGCCAAGAATTCGCAAGCAGTCTGGTTCGTAGACAGCAGCGGCTCGCTGCGCCATGCAGCGCTCGGGCTGGGCGGTATTCCGGTCACTGCTACCCCGGCCGCCGCGCCGAACACCATCAATTTCACGGCCAAGATGATCATCCGGCGCGATGAAGAATTCTCCCAGATGTTCGAGCAAAGCTGGCGGGCGCTGGCGAACAATTTCTACGACTCCAAACATCACGGCGCTGATTGGCGTGCCATCCGCGATAAGTATCGCCCGCTCGTCGAACATGTCGCCATGAAGGAAGATCTCTACGCGTTGATCAGTCTTATGCTCGGCGAACTCAACGCTTCGCACTTGGGTATCACGGGCTCGGCTAAGGCGCCTGAAGAAACGACAGCCGACCTCGGCCTGATTTTCGATTCGACCTACACCGGCCCGGGCTTGAAGATCGCCGAGATCCTCAAGCGAGGCCCGGCCGACAAACGCAATCTAAGCGTCAAAGCGGGCGAGATCGTCGTGGCCATTGACCGCAACGAGATCACCGAGAAGACTAATATCAGCCATCTGCTCAACGGCAAAGTCGGCGAGCTGGTGCAACTCGATGTCGTCGGCGCCGGCAGCAACCCCGCAGATGCCAAAGCCCGGCGGCGCGTCGAAATTCAAGGGACGGACCGAGGCACTATCCACAACCTCATGTACCAACGCTGGATGGCCCATAATGCGGACACCGTTTCCAAGCTGAGTAAAGGAACGCTTGGCTATATCCATATCCCCAGCATGGACGAAGCGGGGTTGGAGCAATTCGTACGCTCGCTTTATTCCGATAATTTCGACAAGGAAGCAATCATCATCGACGTCCGCTACAATGGCGGCGGCTTCACGCACGATCAGGTTTTGAACTACCTTGGCGCACGCGAGCACACCTTCTTCCGCCAGCGCGACGGCGGCGAGGGCTTGGTATTGCGCTCCTATGATCGCAAGTGGACCAAACCTTCCGTGGTCCTCATCAACAATCGTTCGTACAGCGACGCAGAAATCTTTCCCAGCGCTTTCAAAACACTCGGCCTTGGCAAGGTTGTCGGCCAAGCGACGGGCGGCTTTGTTATCGGCACCACTTCCATTCACTTGATTGATGGCTCCTCGTTCCGCACGCCGCGTACGGGCGTCTTTACGGTGAAGGGCATCAACATGGAAAAGGAAGGGGTGCAACCCGACTTCGCTGTCGAGGCGATTCCCGAAGACTTGGCAAAAGGAATCGACGCGCAGATCGGCAAAGCCGTCGAAGTTCTGATGCAGGAAGTCGTCGAATGGAAGAAGACGCGAACGACCGTAGCGACTGGCAGCGGCGGTGGCCCGGCGACGCCGCCGATGACAACTCCATCGCCAAAGTGAGGAAGTGCGCCGTCCGCGTCGTTTCCAACGGCAGAAGCGCGCAAAAATATTTCATGTTTTCTTCATGACTGTTGCCAACCGATGCTAGCGAAAGGTAGAGTGATTAGAGACACCTTCTGAACCCGCATTATGACTAACAGCGACGAGGTGCAACGTGTCGGCAGCCCTTCTTGTTGAATGGTATCGCGAACTTCCCCAGATGCAGGCCGGCGATGACCCGGACCTCTGGACCAGCCAGATGCACGATTCCTTACGGCACTTCCGCCGTAAGGTGCGCATCCGCTACAACGAAGGAACGCTGCAACGGTTGCTCGAGCACGAGTCCGTCGGCGTTCGCCGGGCAGCGGTTCTCGCGCTCGGGTTGATCGGCAGCATTCACTCGAATGCCGCCCTCGCCAAACGACTTCACGACGATGACGAACTGGTCTCCAAAACCGCCAGTGATTCGCTGTGGGAAATCTGGTTCCGCGGCGACAGCGACGAAGCGGCCCTGGAACTCCAGCGAGTGATGCATCTGACCGATCATCAGCAGATTCTGGCCGAGTTGAATGCCATCATCAAGGAATATCCCGATTATTCCGAGGCGTACAACCAGCGAGCGATCCTGCATTATCGCCAAGGCGCGTTTCAACGCTGTATCGCCGATTGCGAACGGACGCTGGAACAAAACCCGTTCCACTTCGGCGCCCAGGCCGGCATGGGCCAATGCTACCTGAAACTTCGCAAGTACCAATCCGCCCTGAGAGCCTTCAAGCTCGCCGTCGATATCAACCCCACCCTCACCGATCTGGCCGAAACCATCAACACCCTCCAAGGCATTGTCGAAGAGTAATGCATTGGACGACGCGCCAGCGACGGAGTTCGCTCTTGTTAGCCGGACGCCAGCGATGCAGCAGATACAAATAGCCGCTGATACGCGGCCCAATAATTCAACGAGCCGCGCACGGCGTAAGCGAAACGGGATCGCATACTCCGTGCGCGGCTCGGTACTGGCACGACTCGCTATCCCAATCCTGCCCGCACAATCCGAAAGAGGACTTCCGGCGCCTTGCGTCGATTGATCGATGCGGCCACTTCCGCGCGGATGGCTTTGGCCGCGTCGTTCAATTGCCTATATGCCATCTCCAAATCGTGCCCGTTCGGTGCCTTCAGTGTGATCAGCAACCGGGTGGCGTCTGGCATCGGCTCAACCTCCATAACCTGCAAGTCGGCCAAGGCTTCGTCGCCAACGGCTGAGCCGAGCACGTAATAGAGGGTGCGCTGAACCTGAGCGCAGAGTTGCAGGTCTTTGTGCGAGGTACGGCGTTGCATGGGATATCTCTTAAGAGCGACTCATCGAACCAACTCTCTGGTACGAGGTTTATACTTCCTGCGCTCAGCTGCCTTTTAGATACATGGACAGAGAAAAGTGTTCGCGCTAGGACCATTCCGAGCGAATTCTTACAATACTGGTCTGGACTGCTAGCACTTGAAAAACGAAGGAAAGAGCCATGCTGAAGTCGCGTTTGTTCACCCCCGGCCCGACTCCCGTGCCGGAAGAAACTCTGCTCGAACTGGCAAAGCCGGTCACCTATCACCGTACGGCTGAGCAAAAGCAAGTTCTGGCGGAGGTGATGGAAGATCTGAAATACGTTTTCCAGACAAAGAACGACGTCATGGTCCTGACCAGTTCTGGAACCGGGGGGATGGAAGCGGCCGTCTCCAACGCGTTGGCGCCGGGCGACAAAGCAATTCTCTTGACGGCCGGTCGCTGGGGCGAACGTTGGCGCGGCATCCTGAAAGCTTTTGGCGTCGATCTTGTAGTCGTCGAAGCGCCCTATGGCAAAGCCATTCCGCCTGCCGATCTGGAGGCAGCGCTCGCGAAGCACCCGGAAACTGTAGCAGTCTTTACTACGCTCAGTGAAACGTCCACTGGCGTAGGACACGACGTCGAAGGCTACGGCAAGGTCGTGGCGAAGACGACTGCGTTGCTGGTCGTCGATGGCGTTAGCGGCCTAGGCGCGATGGAGTGCCGGACCGATGACTGGAACATCGACATCTGCGTGACGGGCTCGCAAAAAGCCCTGATGATGCCGCCGGGATTAGCCTATGTCACGGTCAGCGAGAAAGGCTGGAAGAAAATCGAAAGCAATACCAGCGCCAAGGCTTTCTATTTCGATTTGAAGCGGTATAAGGCTAAAATCGCCGAGAACGATACGCCTTTCACACCCGCTAACACGCTCATCAAAGCGCAACGCGTAAGCCTGAAGCGGATCCGGGCCGAGGGAATCGAAAACCTGTGGGCTCGGCACAATCGCATGGCCGCGGCTGCACGCGCAGCCGTCAAGGCAATGAACCTCGAACTTTTCGCCGAACGGCCGAATAGCGCGTTGACGGTTATCACCGTCCCCAAAGGCATCGACGGAAACGCGCTTTTGAGCAAGCTCGAAAAGCAGTACGGCTACAAGCTCGCCAACGGCCAGGACAGCATGAAAGGCAAAGTCTGGCGTCTATCGCACATGGGCTATTGCGATCCGTTCGACATCATCGGCGCCTTGTCGGCTCTGGAACTAGTCTTGCTCGAAATGGGGCACAGGTTTGAAGCCGGCGCGGGCGTCGCCGCAGCGCAGCGATCGCTAGCTAACAATCTTCGTTAGCCGCGACCCTAGGGGGAGTCCAGTTGCATTCGTAATCCGCGGCTCTATGGCGGCTTTCGTTAACCGCGACCCTATGGCGGCTTTCGTTAACCGCGACCCTATGGGGAGCGCTGACAGGTGTGGTAAAATATCTCATCGTCCGATCCGGATTGAAGGAGCGTCGTATGCAATCGATTACTGCAAATCAAACGGTTAAGGATGTTCTGAATCAGGCCAAGACTCTGGTCGAGATCCGCGATTCCAATGACACGGTAATCGGCTTCTACGCACCCGTGGCCCTTGAACACGCTTCGCGCTACGCGGAAGCGGCAGCAATGATGGATCCTGCAGCAGCTAAGCAAGCCGGTAGGGAGAGCGGAGGCAAGACGACTGCGGAAGCGCTAAGTTATCTACAGACATTGGAGTCCCTCTAGTGAGTCACCCGCTCTTTCCGATCAAACCTCAATGCGCGATGGCAGACGCAACTTTGGTTATTGAACCTCATTGCCATAATGGCATATGGGTATTCGATGATCCGTCGACAGGTCTCGTCGCCGAACCTTTTGTTTCAGGCATCACGGAAATGATCGACCGGCTGACCGTCAAGATTCCTAATGCAGTTCGGGGATTTCGATTGCTATGTCGCGCCAGTCCGTTCGAGGGCTTTCAACTATCACTCACTTAGATTCGTTCGGATCCGGTCGAAGGCAACTGGTATCGCGCGGATGATTTGGGCGATGAGGGCTGGCTATGCCCAGCCCTGTTTTGTTACTTTCCAGTTGCGCCTGCAAGACTCTTCATTAGCGCGGAGCCGATGCAAATTAATAACGAGTCGCCCGTCGCTTTATCTTAGAGGCTACTTCCTCAGGTACTCCTATGTCCCCAACAATTCTCGAAAATCCTGCTGATCTGAACGAACCGGTCGATGCTAAGGATCCCTACGCGTACGGGTGGCGGTACGTCAAAAAAAACGTTTCAAATGGTTCAACGAAGTTGGTCAAAGTTCCCCTGACGCTTGAAGACATTCTGCACCCGCAAGAAGAGGACTTTCGCGTGCTGACCAACGCCCACCGACTCGATTGCCAGTACCTCGCCGAAGTGATCGAAGCGTCTCTTGTTGAAAAATCGGGAGCCCAATTGCTAGCCGATTGTCGCGTTGCCTGGGACGCCAAAGGCAAATATGGCCATGGCCCGGACATTGCCGTTGTTTTCAATGTTGGCGCCGTTCGAGATTGGGGCACGTTCAATGTCGTCAAAGAAGGGACGAAGCCCGCGCTGATCGTCGAGGTGACTTCGCCAAGCACGCGTTCCACAGATTTGGTCGACAAGGTGCGTGAATACGCGGAGGTAGGAGTGCCGCATTATGTGATTGCGGATGCTTGCCGACGAAAAGGCGTCCGAACGATAGCGCTGATCGACTACCACCTTGATCCCAAAACCAGTGTCTATTGGGTTAAGCCAATCGAGGAGAACGGTCGCGTTTGGCTGCCCGAAGTACAGCTTTGGCTCGGCGTCGACGACGGTCGATTGGCCTGCTATGACTTGAACGGTCGGCGCAAGGGGACTTACACCGAGGTCGACGTTGCGAGGAAAGAAGCAGAACGCCTTGTTGCCGAAGAGAAGCGTTCTCGTGTCAAAGCCGACAAAAAGACCGAGGAAGCAGTACGCGCGAAGGTAACTGCGGAAAATCACGCTGCAAATCTTGAAGCACGTGTGCGCGAACTCGAGCAGCAGATGCGACGCCGAAACGGTAAACACAAAGAGGATACTTGAATTGGCACCGGTGTCAGACGCCGGGCGCAAGTTTGCCTTTAGTGGAGATCAAAATGGGTTGGGCGTCTGGGCACATCCAGAAGTTGAGAACGGGGGAGACAGTTTCGTTTCGCCCGCGCGGAAATTCGATGTCGGGGAAGATCGAGTCGGGACAGCTTTGCACGGTCCAACCCATCGAGCCTTCCCTCCTCAAGGTAGGCGACATAGTCCTATGCAAAGTCAACGGTCGGGAATATCTTCACCTGATCAAGGCCATTCAAGGCCAGCGGTTCCAAATCGGCAATAACCGTGGCCGCATTAACGGCTGGATCTCGGCAAACGCGATCTTTGGCAAGTGCACTCGCGTTGTGTAAAGAGGTGTTCAATGTCGCAACAGCTTCTGGAAAACCCGGACGTATTAAACGAACCCGTCGATCCGAACGATCGCTTCGCCTATGGCTGGCGTTACGTCGAACAGCATGACGCGGATGGTTCATTACGATCGGTGAAGATCCCATTGACGCTGGAAGACATTCTCCATCCGCAGGAAGAGGATTTTCGCGTGCTCTCAGACTGTCATTGCCGCGATTGTCAGTATCTCGCATGCGTTTTTGAAGGCTATCTAGCGTCAATCGCGGGAGCCGCATTGCTCGCCGATTGCAGGATCGCGTGGGACGCTGACGGAAAATTCGGGCATGGACCAGACATTGCGGTAATTTTCAACGTTCGACTACGACAAGATTGGGCAACCTTTAATGTTTTCAAAGAAGGGACGAAGCCTGCGCTTATTGTGGAGGTAACTTCCCCTAAAACCCGGTCGACGGACTTGGTCAACAAAGTAAAGGAGTATGCGGAGCAGGGCGTCTCCCACTATGTCATTACCGACGCTCGCGTTCGCAATGGCGTTCGAGTCATCAACCTGATCGATTATCACTTTAACGACATTACGGGCGAATACGAAGAAATGCCTCCAGGTGAAAACGGCCGTGTCTGGCTGCCTGAAGTTCAGCTTTGGCTGGGCGTCGAAGCGGGTCTGCTCGCCTGTTACGACGAGGGTGGAAAACGCAAGGGGAACTACGCCGAGATGGAGCAAGAAGCTGAAACTCTTCGTGCAAAAATCAGACGGCTCGAACAACAAATGCAGACTCGAAACGGCGACCATTCGAATGGTGTATGAGCGGGCGCCTTAATGAAGCGAGTTGGAAAAGTTAGGAGCGCAATCAATGCCGCAACAGCTTCTGGAAAACCCGGACGTATTAAACGAACCCGTCGATCCGAACGATCGCTTCGCCTATGGCTGGCGTTACGTCGAACAGCATGATGCGGATGGTTCATTACGATCGGTGAAGATCCCATTGACGCTGGAAGACATTCTCCATCCGCAGGAAGAGGATTTTCGCTTGAACAACGATCCCCATATTGAGGATTGCACTTACCTGCGTGGTGTATTCAAATCGCAAGTGCGGGATGTACCCGGCGCCCAGGTGCTGACCTATTGCCGAGTCGCTTGGGATGCAGCCGGCAAATGCGGGCATGGGCCGGATAACGCCGTCATCTTCAATGTCCGTGCCTATCAAGAGTGGGGAACTTTCAACGTAGTCGAAGAGGGGACGAAGCCTGCACTCATTGTTGAAATCACCTGTCCCAGCACCCGTTCAACCGATCTGGTTGACAAAGTTAAGGAGTATGCCGAACAGGGCGTACCGCACTATGTGATTGCCGATGCACGCTTTCGGAAGGGCGTTCGAGCGATAAAGCTGATCGATTATCACTTGAACGACACTACGGGCGAATACGAGTCAATGCCTGCGGATGAACATGACCGTGTATGGCTGCCTGAGGTCGATCTTTGGCTGGGCAGCGAAGATGGGTTGCTTGCTTGTTACGACGCGGCGGGAAAGCGCAAGGGCAATTACTCAGAGGTGGAGTCCGAACGGGAAGAGGCAGTGCGGGCAGCCGTCGAACACGAGCAAGCCCTTATCAAGGCGGAAGCTAAAAATAGCGCACTTGAAGCCCGCATTCGCGAACTCGAACAACAGATCCAACGTCGTAATGGAAACCACTTGAACGGGTCTACGTGAGCTAAGCAGCCGAACCAAGGTTCGCCTACGTTAGATTGTGGCGGCAAGGGGTCTCTACTCGATAAACTGCACTTCCCATGTTGCTTTCGGAAGCCGCTGTATAGATTAATCCATTCACATAAGAGCTAGCGGTTTATCCCGAAGGAGCCTGAAGCGTGCCACGTGTTTTAATCTGCGATAAGTTAGATGCCGCCGGAATCGATCTGCTGGTGAAGGCCGGGATTGAGGTAGATAACCGCCAAAAACTGACGGGTGAAAAGCTTGCGGAAGCCTTACGCGCAGCAGACGGCGCGATTGTCCGCAGCGATACGCGTATCACGGCTGAATTGCTCGAAACGCCTGGAAAATTGCGTGCCGTAGTGCGAGCCGGCGTAGGCGTGGACAACATCGACGTGCCGGCCGCGACGCGCAAAGGCGTGGTCGTGATGAACACGCCTGGCGGCAATACAATCTCCGCGGCGGAGCATACGATCGCCCTATTGATGAGCCTTGCTCGGCATATTCCCGCCGCCGACGCGACGATGAAGGCGGGAAAGTGGGATCGCAGTAAATACGTCGGCGCCCAAGTTGCCGGTAAGACGCTCGGCGTTGTTGGCCTGGGCCGCATCGGCCGCGAGGTTGCCCGGCGAGCCACCGGGCTCGATATGAAAGTTGTTGGCTACGATCCTTTTCTGGCACCTGATCGGGCAGCCCAACTTGGCATCCAGGCCGTTTCCAGCTTAAACGAGCTGTTGCCGCACTGTGACTTCCTGACCGTTCACGTGCCAATGACTGAGGAGACGAAAGGCCTTATCGGCGCTGCACAGTTTGAACTGATGCCGAAGAACGCTCGGCTGCTCAATGTCTCTCGTGGCGGTATTATCGACGAACAGGCGTTGGCCGACGCGCTAAACTCGGGCCGGGTAGCCGGCGCCGCGATTGACGTTTTCACTAAAGAACCGCCGCCGGCCGACAATCCGCTGTTGAAGGCGCCGAATATCGTGCTGACGCCCCATTTCGGCGCCTCGACGGTGGAAGCCCAAGAGGCCGTCGCCGTTGAAGCGGCGCAGTTGCTCACCGATTATCTCACAAGGGGTGTGGTGCAATGCGCTGTCAATATGGCTGCCTTCAACCGCACTGAACTTGATGAAATGCGGCACTACGTTGACCTCGCCCGACGGCTCGGATTGCTGCAAGCACAGATGGCAACGGGGCCGATTGCGAAGGCGGAACTGGTCTACCGCGGTGACTTGGCTCGCAAAAGCACCAAGCTGCTTACGGCCGCCTTTGCTGCGGGTTTGTTGGAAAATCGCCTCGCGGAATCGGTAAACCTCATCAATGCCGAACTCCTGGCGAAGGAAAGAGGAATTGAAATCGTCGAGTCCGCCAATCCGAACAAAGGCGACTTTTCCAACTTGCTGCAGACCGAAGTCTTCAGCGATAAGAAATCGCTCGTCGCTTCAGGAACGCTTTTCGGCAGCGAGTACCTACGCCTGGTGCAGCTCGGCAAATACCGCATGGAGAGCTACCTCGACGGTATCATGCTCGCGTTTTCGCATCGCGATGTTCCCGGTCTGGTCGGCTACATCGGCACTGTCTGCGGCAAGCACAACGTCAACATTGCTTCAATGAACGTCGGCCGACAGGCGCCCGGCGGCGAAGCGGTCGCAGTGCTTAATCTGGACAGCCCTCCGCCGGAAGAGGCTCTCAAAGAAATTCGAGCGCACGAGAAAATTTACAACGTGAGCGTGGTCAAGCTCCCAGCGATTGGCGTGATGCCGGTGTGGTTCGGGTAAATGGTTACAGTCGTCGCTTCTTGCATTCCTCTGGCTTCGTTTTTATGGGTCTGCTAGGTTATATTAATTGAAAAGAACAGCGACTGGAGACAAGAGCGAATGTCCGCCCCACGAAACGCAAGGCAAGTTATTGATCAGTTGATAAATGAAAATCGCAAATGGGAATGGTTCTGCTTCGTCACGCCATGTGTTTTCGTTTTGGCTGGCGTTGGTGTCATTCCCCGAGCGTTGTTTGTTACGCAGTCTGAAGTGCTGACGGTGATGGGCGGTTCGTGTAACTTTCTCATTTGGCCTTCCTTGTCGCACGCTCGGCGGATACGAAAAGAAAACCAAGCGCTCCGACTTTTAGAAATCCCGCTGAGCAAAGCGGAGACAGTCGAAGCAGCTGCTCACATGATACGAGAGATGTTCGTCGAGATTTTCGTCCATCGCAAGGGGTAATTTCCCATGTTAAGCAAATTGTTCGGCCCAGCCCATACATTCGAGGAAGCGCTCATCATTCTCGAAAAAGGCTTACGGAACGGAGAAATCGTTCTCGACAACGACCTGCCTTCACCTTCGCAAGTGACAGACTGCTGTGACTCAAACTGGAAACTCATCAACTCGCGGCATCAGCGTCGCAGAAAAGATCGATGAACCTCGAAAGCGCCTTACCTGAAGCACTCCCGACCGTACGCCTCAAGATCGTGCGCAACTCGTCGCATCCGTGGATCTTCCAGAAAATGGTAGAAAAGCCATCGCGAAGAATGCCCAACGGCGGCGTCGTCGATATTCACGATCGCGATGACAAGTGGGTGGCGCGTGGTCTCTACAACGGCCACTCCCGGATCGCCCTTCGTGTGTTGACGCTCGATCCCAATGAAGCGATTGACGGGGCGTTCTTCGGAAAGCGCATTGACCGTGCCATCCAACTCCGCCGGGACCTGCTAAAACTCGACGCCGTGACCGACGCCTATCGTGTGATTCACTCCGAGGCCGACGGACTTAGCGGCTTGGTCGTCGATCGCTTTGGCAGCACGGTGGTCATGGAATTTTTCGCCGCCGGCATGTATCGCTTTCGCGATGTCATCCGCGGCGAACTGCAACGGCATTTTCCGGATTCGCAGTTTTATTGGTTTGCGGAAGAGCACGTCGGCAAGCAGGAATCGTTCGATTGCCGTTCGCCGGACTTGCCTGTACCGGGGATCATTTCCGAGCATGGCCTGCGCTTTCGCGTAGCGCCAGGAAGCAAGCACAAGACCGGTTTCTTTGTCGATCAGCGAGATAATCGCAGGACACTGGCCAGTTTCTGTGCCGGGAAGAAAGTTCTCGATCTCTGCTGCAACTCCGGCGGATTTGCCGTCTATGCCAAGGCACTGGGCGGGGCTTCCGAGGTCATCGGAGTGGATCTTGATGAGCAGGCTATTGTCCTCGCTAAGCAGAATGCGAACTTGAATATGGCGCAGATTCGCTTTACGCAGGCCGACTTGTTTGCCTGGCTTCGGGACATCATTCCGACGGGCCAGCGCTTCGATGTCGTTGTGCTCGATCCCGCGAAGATGACGCGCGATCGCGATTCGGTCGACCTGGCGTTGAAGAAGTACCTCGACATGAATCGCCTGGCAATGCATGCGGTCGCGCCTGGCGGCATATTGTTGACTTGCTCCTGCACGGGTCTGGTGAGTGAAGAGATGTTTCTGGAAACGTTGCGCCGCGCTGCCTGGCAGGCCCAGCGATCGGTGCAGGTCATCCAAATTGCAGGTGCGGGCGGCGACCACCCGTACTTGCTGCACGTTCAAGAAGGGCGGTATCTGAAGGCGATATTTTGTCGCGTGGAATGAAGCGGAAGTCGACAATGGGCAGAGCCGGGGTTGAACCGGCGACCTAGCGATTTTCAGTCGCATAGCCCGCACCATTCAAAAACGCTTGTTTTCCAGGGTTTTCTACGATTCCGAGCGTCCTTTCGTCATCCGTCTCTCTCCACAATTTACTACATTTTTCGATGAATTCCACCTCTTCTCTGACGTGTCAGAGATTTTTTCTGACATAGCGTGACGGTCGGAAGTAGGCTGCCCGTGTCCGGGATCGGATCGCAATCCTATTTGCTTCAAACCGAACCGGCAGGTCTTGCTGAGATTGTCTCAGCAATTGCTATCGATTTGGCATCGAAAAAATCCCCCAAGTCTTGTGACTCGGGGGGCCTCTCGCCGATTGAACGGCAGAGGCTTTAGGCCGACAAGACCTGTTCGGATTCGGCCGGTATTTCATCGCCTTCGTAGGCCTCTCCCGGCAGCGGAGTATTGGCCACGTAGTCGTGCGCGGCCGACAGTGCCAGGACCAAGCTTGGCAGATCAGCGGGACGAAACGATCCCGCATCCTTCCACTTTCCATCTTTCTCGTCGAGGTATCGCCGGGGCGAGATCGTGACCGAGCGGAAGTAGCGCGGGCCGTTCGCCGTGGAGAAGTCGTTCAGCCATACGCAGACTGATACGCCGTGGTGGAACGGACCCCACTTGCGTTCGGGCGGGCGGGCCGGAAGTGGCGGCGCCTTGCGATTCGTCGTCTTCGTGCTCATGGCACACTCCTTTAAAAGGTCGGCTTGTCGCCCCGAGTTGGGACGATGGCGAAATGCTGACATGAAATGATCATCTTGTGAAGTGTCTGCGAAAGCGATTCAGAAGAGCTTGCCCGGCGGGGCGTCCGCCGTCTCTTCGACGGGCGGGTTGGCCGTGGCGGCTTCGCGTTTGGCCCGGACTTTGGGGACGCTCGTTACCGGCAGACCGACGGCGGGAGCGCGCGGCGGGACCACGTGCCGAAGCGTCCATTCGATCTCGCAACGGATGTCGTCGATGGCGATGGTCAGAATCCGGACGGCTTCCGTTAGACTCTCGATCTCTTTTCTTGCGCTCTCGAGCGTTTCGTCCGTCTGGTCGGCATGCTCCTCCATCACCGCGATGAACGCACCGAGTTTCCGGTCGATTTTCTCGAGAAGCGACGTTTGATTCGAGGCGGTTTCGCGGGGCGGCATACTCGGCCATCGTGCCTGGCGACGCTTCGATCTTCAATGTGCGTTCCTTCCGACAGGACAGTCTTGGAGACAGTTGCTAAAGTCGAAAGAAGTAGCTTGTTGTTTTGCAGCCGTCTGGAAATGAAAAATCCCGCTGATGATGCTTTGGCGTCGCCCAGTCACCAAAACACGCACGCAGCGGGACATTGATGGTGTATCCGGCGCTTCGCAGGTGGCTAGAATAATCGGAAGAAAATTCTCGGCCGCTTGCACCCGATTCGCTTCGATGACGCTTGCGTTGGCCGCGATCGGACTCTTCAATTGCGGCTGACGAGTGAATGACAAGGAACTGGCGTTCCAATACTCGGCGCAGTACCGCTTCGCGAGTTCCGTATCGAACTCCTTGCACGAAAAGACGTTCACGTAGACGGCCTTCAGGAGCGGCAACGGGTGGCAGACGATGGTGCTCGTTTCGATGAACTGGACGGCGGAAATCCTGTGCAGGTGAGGGATGTCGCTGTCATCCTCCCAGAATAACGGTTCGCCATGCCGTTTCATGTCGATCCGTTCGCAAATGCCGACGAGGAACTTCTCGAGCGACTGCCGCGAAAGGCCCGCAAGGTCGCATCCTTTCAGGTCGAGCAGCCATCGCCAAGCTGGCCAAGGCGCTCGATGTGCCGATTGCCAAATTCTTCTCCTGACATCCACGGGCGAACTCGGCGTCTCACTCCCCTACCGCCTTCTGAGGTCGCAGGTCATCACGGAGTTTCGTGACATCCCCTTGCAGATGCTTGAACGCATCTCGGTGAACGCCGTCCAGGGCGAGCTCCCGGATGGCTCCGTCCAACCCCTCGAAGCGTTGCGTCAGCGTTCGAATTTCTTGCAACCCCCATTTGAAAAGCTGGATCGCCCGAGCCAGCTCCGCAGGGGTGGCAGTCGGAGTTCTGATTCGCATTGCCGGGGGCGTCTTCATCGGATCCATCGGCCTGCCATGCTGCCCGACGGCACTATCTTTTGGCAACAACCATCAACGAATTTTAGCGTCGCTCCTCTTCACGCACGTGAAGAGCTGGGGCTTCCTGGTTATTTCAGAATTGTAGCGCCTGAAACGCAACCGAGAATTGTCTTCTATTCTTCCCCAGTCCCCTCTCTTTTGGAGTCGTCGCGCGCTTCTTGAGTCGACAGATAGAAACCACTTCGCGATCATTCCTGGAATGGCCATGAAACCGCTACTGGTAACGATGGAAGCTCCCCGAAGCCCTCCTCTGAAACGGTTCCGGAACGGATACCAGGAATGCTTTCTCAAAACCTTCCGATATCCTGTCAAAGGCCTGTCGCCGAACGTCGCGGAACGACTCCGAAACGGTTCCACTGGAAGGTGCTTGCACCAGTTTGAAAGCGGGTCGAAATGGTGCCGGATCATCTCCGAAACGGCTTCTGAAATCCCCTGCCGAAACCCTTTCACGAAACGGTTGCGGAAGCACTTCATCGTGGTAGGCTATTGGCGTCGTTCCCCTCCCCCACCTTGTCGACATTTCTCACGGTCAAGGAAGCCGCCGAACTCACCGGCAAGTCGTCGAGTTCCATCCGCCGAGTTCTGTACCCGATCATTCAACAGGATGACCACCCCGACCGAACGCAAATTCAGCCGAGCGTCGCGGAAGTTTTGCAGCTGCGACTGAAGGGCGAGAACTTTGCATGGCGGATGAGCGAGGAATTGCTCCGCCGAGAAATTCCGCCGGAGTCGGCAGCGGAGAAGGGGAGTGCCAGTGCGACATCAAAGTCGACTTCGAACGCGGAGGGGGAATTGTTGTCGATGCTCCGGCGTGAACTCGACATCAAGAATCAACAGATCACTCAGCAATCGGAATTTTTGGGTAAGCAGATGGAGCTTCTCAACGGTCTGAGCGAACGGTTGCGCGAGGGCAACATCTTAATCGCGTCGTTGCAGCAGCGCCTCTCGTTGACGGACGGTCGGGAAGCCAAGCCCGTGAAATCAGTCGACGTAAAACGCTCGGCACCGGCCAAGCCGGAGAAGGGGAGTGGCATTCCCGCGAAAGCCCCCAAGCAAAAGCACGGTATCCTCTCCCGGCTCTTCGGACAGTGACACCGATTGAAGCCGCAACCGGCCGCTCCGCAACCGCGACGCCCAAGCGATATCGGCTGCCCGGAATTGAGCGCGAGGGAATTGCCCAGCTTTCACTTTTGGAAACCGCGCTCTGGCCGCTGCAAGGCGGCAAGTTGCCGACCCACAAATTCGAGTCCACATACGCATTCTCGACGGCGGCCGGCCGCAAGAACGCCACCGTGACCGTGCGGGCGCCCGCCGGTCTGCAGTCCAGCGACGAACTGATCCTATGGGGATTGCTTGGCGCCACGCTGGCTCGGCCCGATTCGGAGCCCGTGCTCCTCGCAACGCCCTACTGGATCCTCAAACACCTGGGGCTCGACACGGGCGGATCGCAATACGTCGAGTTGCGAGAGTCCCTCTTGCGCTTGGCGATCACCAGCTACCACAACACGGCGTTCTACAATCCCGAAACCCAGGAACATGAGTTCGCCGCCTTTCAGTTCCTGAGCATTCTGCTCCCGACCGTCGGCGGAGTAGGGGAGACCGTCGACAATGATCGGTGCTGGCGGATCGAATGGAATCCCGCCTTCTTCCGTTTCTGCCGCGCGACCGGCGGCAACCTCCTCTTCGATTTGGACGTGTACCGCGAACTGACACCCGCTTCGCGACGGTTGTTCCTCAAATTGAAGGATCGTTTCTGGAGGACGAAGCGCGTCTTCATGAACGTCGACGACCTCACAATCAATGGTCTCGGCTTCTCGGCGGCACGATCGATCGCCAAGCGAAAATTCGACCTCGCCGCCTGCATCCGCGAACTCATGCAGTATCAGGTTCTGACGCTCGGCCCCGGCCAGACCGATCCGAAGGAACTGTTCCTGAAGCGTGGCAAGGGCTCGTACGTCGTCGTTTTCAACGAAGGACAGTACTTCCGCCAACCGCCCGCTGAACGCACGGTACGTCAAAAGAATGCGATTACGGACGATCCGCTGTACGAGCCGCTCCGCAAGATTGGCGTCGATGGGCCGGCAATCCGCCGTCTGTTCAAGAACTACGATCGCCGCACGGTTCAGCGCTGGGTCAGGATCACCGATGCTGCGATGCACGAGCGGCCACGAGGCTTTACGGGCTTCAAGACCTCGCCGGCAGCATTCTTGATCGACGGCGTGCAGAACGGGCGAACATCCCCGGACTGGATGTACGCCCATGAGAAGCGTCGGCAAGACGAGCAGTCGAAACGTGAACGAGCCATGGAAACTGCGGATGAAGTAAAACTTCGCCGGCTCTACGAACAGGAACGGGCCGTCGCCCTCAAAGCATTTCTCGACTCTGCTGACGGCCAGCAAGTATTCGACCGAGCTTTCCAGCCCCTGCTCGCGTTCTACAAGGTGAAGGAACCCCACCGCTTCCAGGAAGCCGCGCGTGAAGCCGCCGAGGCCCGCGTCGAACGCTTGGAATTTCCCTTCCCGGAATTCGCCGAATGGGCATCGAACCACCGGCCCGTCGTCGCTTCCGAACGCGTCGCGTGATTGTACGGAACCGATTCGAACATCGGCATTCGCCGGATGGAATTGCACGGCCGGTATCGGCATTCGCCGGACGGACTATCGGCATTCGCCGGATGTTTTTCTTCGGACGACCATTGATTATTGGCTTCCAGAAGACCCAGATCTTGGTTCTCGACTTCACCTACAAAGCTAATTACAAATACTTATCTGTTAGCAAAGAGCGGTGCGCGGGCTCTTGCCCGCCTGCTTTTGAAAACTTTGGAACGCACGACGGATCGTTAGCGACACATACGACGGCGGTGCTGTTGGATTCGGAGTAACAAACAGGGGATTGAGAAGTAAAAAAGTGCGGGAGGCTCTTGTTACTCGGGCGTTCGGCTTGCTCAACCCTTGCCTTTCATGTTCTCTTCTCCAACAGTATGCAGTTTCCTTGGCGTTCCCCCAATACTCGGCCAACCCGCGCGTCCGTCATTCTCTGCACGTGTTTGATTGGTCTGTCCGCCTCGCTTGCGATGTGGCATCTGGTTACGATTATTGAGTTTGAACTCCATCCGCACGTCAATGGCGACACCCTTCTGTATTTCACGGTCGGCAGGGGAATCTTGAACGGTCTGACGCCGTACGTCGATCTTTTAGAAACAAAGCCGCCAGGAATGTTCCTGCTCGCCGCCGCGTCCCTTTGGACTACCGGTGGCGATGCGCTTGCTCGTCTTTTTCAGATTTTCGCGTTGGCGTCCTTTCCGGTCATGTGCGCCGTCGCCTTCGGTTTTGCGCGCTCCGATTCGCGAGATCGTCTCTTTGCCATCCTGACTGGCATCACAATCGGCGCCATCTTTGCCGTTTTCATTGATTACCGCAGCGAAGGAATTCAAACTGAAACGTTCGGCGCCTTCTTCACGCTCGTTTACCTCGTTTCAGTGTCCGTAGATCGCCGGTTGCCTCGATGGCTTGGATTGACAATCGCAACCGTGGGCATTCTCGGGAGCGTTGGCATGAAGGAGCCGTTTCTGTTGGCCGACGCCGCGATCGCATTGTTACTTTTGCGTCGGAAGGAAGAGTTTATTCGGTTATTCCTCATTCCCTTGGCAGTGGCGACAGGGATTGGCCTGGGTTTGCTGCTTGTCTCAGGCTATCTGCTTCCTTATCTGCAAATTTACCTACCGAGTATTTTCTTGGGGAGGCTAGCAAACGATGCTCAGAATCTCGGTATCGATCGTAATATTCCCGTGCCTGCTCGCGGCCTGTTCTTCAACCGTATTTTGACTGATCTAGGCGTGAAATCGCCGTTTCCACTTCTCCAATTCGTCGTGCCGTCGTTATTGCTTTTCGTTCCGGCCATTCGCATCGAGCAACTCGATAGAAAGACCCTGATATGGTCGGTCGCGATGATGCTCGTTATCGTCGGGACTTTGCATTATGGACTGACCTATTTGCTTCTGCTCCAAAATCTGCACTACGTCCTGCCGGTCGGCGACATGTTTTTTACCCAGCTTACCTTTTGGTTCGCGATAGCGGTTCTCGTTGTTTTAGTCGCTCTTTGGCGACTGTATTTCGTCGACATCGACCTTTTGACGTCGCTAGCCTGCACTATAGGCGCGATGTATTTAGCGACATTGGCAGTTACCGTCGGTGGTACAAACCACGCGCACTATTTCGTCTTGGTCGTTCTTCCAGTGATCGCTCTTTTCGTCGTCCTTTTCCAGAGAGACCTTTTTGGCGAGTCAAAATCTCTAAAGCTGCTTGCCAGTGCTGTGAGCTTGCTGCTTGTCTCAATTTTTTTCAACAATGGCTTTGACACAAGTTCGATAGACACACGCAACAACAGCCAAAGCAGTGCCGAGATCGAGCAGTTCGATGGATTGATGACGCACTGCGGATTTAAGCGCTATCTGAACATTGGCGATGTCGGCCCGGCAGTCGCGTACTCGAAGTTTTCGCCATCAGGACCGGTCTTCAGTGATGATCTAAACTACATGCAACCGAACGATCCTCTTATTCTTCAAACCTATGCGAAAGGTTTGCCGACCGCCGATTTGATTCTTGAATCTGGATCCGTGACGGAGCAGATGCAGGTGCTGAGTTCCTTCGATGCCATGCGAAACTTCTCAGCGCAAGTGCCCCCATGCGCAACTGCGTACATGCCCATGTCGGGTTACACACTGCTATTTCGCCGACCATCGCTTTGACGGAGGCCTACATTCGAGCCCGCGAGCTTCGCATCAAAAAACCCCAGGCACCTGGCCTGGGGAAGGGCGATTCGGTCATTCAGGCACACAGGTGACAGTTCTGATGCTGCCCAGGCGCATCGAGCTTGCGACGGAGATCGACTGGCCGAACGAACGCACTCGCGTCAAATTCTCCCGCGAATGTCTGCCAGATGTACTGAAGGCCCTCCTCGCGAGTCGCCCAGCTGAACGTGATCGACTCAATCTGCACATGCTCTAAAGCACTTACACCGCCTTTGATCACGCCGAACTCTCCGGCGCCATCCTCAGACGTTGCGTCGTTCAGGAACAGATACTCCTCATGCCCGATGACATAGAACCCGCTGCAGAGCGTCCAGGTTCGCTGGGTAAGCATCTCCGCCAGTTCCTCAGCGCTCGCCAGGGCACTGACCTTCCAGCGACGTCGATCATGCATCATGGCTCGATTTCCTCCCCAAGCAACCGCTTGACGTTCAAGGGCATGAAGTATTTCATGCACCCGTCGCCGAAGGCGTCCGTTTCCACGGCGTAATCATCACCGCATTCCAGGCACGTGACTTCGAGCGACACGTCGTCAAAGTCCAGAATCTCCAGTTGGCCGCCGCACGATCGGCAGCGGCCGTCTTCCGTGTCCACGATCATCAGAAATCTCCTTTCGGTTAAATGGGAAGCGGGATACCGGCCAGACGGCAGAACTCCTGCGTCTCTTCCCAGGTGAGATGGCGAGTGAAACACTGTCCTTTGCGTTTCCAGAAGAGGCGCAGCGGTTCGGCGCCCTCGGCGAAGGCGAAGCCGCCCCCGAACATCGCCTTGGGCGGCAGGCATTCGAGGAACCAGTCGAAGGTTTCGTTATCTACGATGCTGACCCGACCATGCGGCTCGATGCGTTCGATCATCGCGTGCCAGGCTTCGTTTTCTGGTCGAGGGACGACCTCTTTGTCGAGGCAATGGGTGCGCAGAAACTCCTGCAGGCTGTTTGCAGCCATGAACTTGTCTCCTTCCTGTGGTGATGGGAACGAACGATTCAATCCGACAGGAATCGTGACAGAAGAGAACTGGAGAGCGCAAATCCTAATGGGTGAGTGGCTCGACCGAGAGCGAGCGAAGCATCACCTCGCAATGACGCCTCAGCAGCGACTAAAGACATAACAGGGAGCCGGGCCGGGGCCTGGGCCGGAGACTAGACCGCACCCGGCCCACACTATGGCCCTACCCGCCGGCGATCGGAGATCGACCAGGCGGCGCTTCCACTAGCCGTGTTCGCCACCTAGCAGGGGACACCGCCTCGCAGGCCTATCGGCCGCGAGCCCCCGTCCTCGATACGCCCCACGCGGCACCGCGATGGAATGGCTACTCCGACGGGGGCTCGCGGCCTCTTCTGGGAAAGAGCGGTGCCGCGAGGCGGTGTCCCGCACACTTCCGCGTCGCGGTTCAGCCGCGGAGCGGGACACTTCCGTCGCCGACTGGCGACGGCAAAGCGTTGAGGACGGTCCGCTTAGAAAACCTTAAATTGAAATGTTCTAGACGCGAAAAACCGATGCCCTTATTCGCGGCGGAGCGACGGCTTGCGTCTGGTCCTTTTATTGACATGCCTCCCCCGCACGTCACATTTTCATGCCACTCGGCCCCGTCATCATGCCGCCCATATCAGCCGACATGATCGCAAAAGCGTCAGGCGCCACGACCACGAACGGTCGCATCATGTCGTGGTCCTCATGTTCGAGGACATGACAGTGATACATGTATTTTCCGCAGTAGCCCTCGAACATCGCGGCGATCTGCACCACCTCCCCGGGGTTGGCCCGGACGGTGTCTTTGAAGCCCATCTCATTTGCGTCAGGTTGACGCGGGGATTCGATCGGCTTGACGGGAGTGGCCGGACCACTTGCCGGCACGGGTGGAGTTTGGAAACTGGCGGCATTGTACCGTTGGCGGCTGAGTATCTGGAACTGGACCAAGTGGACGTGGACCGGGTGCGTGTCACCCGTCAGGTTCAGAATATTCCACACCTCGCATCCGCCGGCTTGAATGAAAAATCGGACCGGGTCATGAAACATCTTGGCCACAGTTTGGTACCACGTCACCACTCCGTTGAGGGCGCTGATGGGGATCAGCGGCGTGTCGGTCGGGGCGGCAGCAGCTACGTCCGGGTCGTTCGTATAAGCGACCAACTCGCGGAATGATAAATTTCCGGTGGGGTTCTCCGCCAGCGCGATCCAACGGTGATTGTGGTTGCTTGGCAAGACGAACTCGCGCTGCGGGTCCCCGGAGTCGCCCTTGTTGTGGACGTATCGTTTGAACGTGGCATCGATAACCGTTTCCTTGGTCAACGGCCTGAAGGCCGGCTTCGATGGTTTCGCGTTTTTTGCCGGATCCACTTCGAACTGGAGGACATGGGGGAATCGCAATCGGAACGGCAAGTACATCTCGGGGTTCGCTGCGGTCCCCGGATTGGCGCCATTCACGGTCGAAGAAACGTTCGGATCATCCTGGACTGGAGGGTTTAAGATCGTCTGATCAGGCTCCTGGGAGGTTGATCCGTCCACGTTGTATCGCGTCGGGTCCACCACCGTCGAGCCATGGAACGGCGCGAAGGCCGTGTTGACGATCGCGAGCTTCTGGCCCGTGAAATTGCTGAAATCAACGACGAGATCGGCCCGCTCAGCCGGCGCGAGCACCAGATCCCGTTGGAGCGCCGGTTCAGGCGCTGGCCTTGGTTCCGACAGATCCACCGGTTTGTAAAGCAACCCGCCATCGGTGCCGACTTGCCAAATCGGCAGGGGGTTGCTTGAATCGATGAGGGAATATGTTGGCCGTTTCGGGTCGGCTGCCGGGTCCACCTGAACCATCCGCAAGCAATAGGTCCGCGAGTTCGACCCGTTTAGGATACGGAGCCGGACCGGGCGGGCGGGAATCTTGCAGATGGGCCACAACTTTCCGTTCACCAAAGTGCATGGACCGAACATCTCTGCCGTAGAAGTCTCTGTTTTGTGCAGGAGTTCGCCGTTCAGGTTGCCATCCTTGTCGGCCGCGAAGTTTCGGTCCTGAATGACGAGGAACAGTTCATCCTCTTCGCCCGGCAGCACGCCCTTCTCGATCGCTTCGTACTCCTTGGCGTCCCGTAAGACCCACAACCCGAAAAGCCCTGCGTAGACGTTCAGCCGGGTGACTCCCATGCCGTGGTCGTGATACCACAATAGCGTCCCTCTTTGTTCCTTTCCGTCAGGCAGGTCGGCCTTGCCATAAGTGGCGACCTGGGACCGGCCGGAAGGGTAGACGTTCTCGGCCCAGCCGTCGCTATCGGGAGCCGTCAGCCCTCCGTGCAAATGGGTGACGATCGAAGCCTTCAAGTCGGAGGCTTGACGGTTAACAACCCCACCCTGAACGCCGGCTTCATTCTGGGGAGGACGAAGCCGAATCCTCGTTGGAGACGGCGAGCACAGGCAACTGGAAACCGGTGGCAGCGGGTCGTCTTTCCCTGCGGCTATTGCAGCAGCATCTGGAAACACGACCACCTTGTAAGGAAGCGTTTCCTTCTCACCGATGTCATTGAGCCAGCGGACATGGACAGTCTGAGCTTGATCGACCACAATCATGGGGCCCGGGATAATGCCGTCGTAGGCCCAACCTCCTGCCTTGCCTAGTTGCCCAGAATACTGGACGTCCTTGGAGTATTTCAGCCGAATGGTCAATTCCACCTGCGTCCCCTTGCCGCGCAAGTCGTACGGGTTGGGCTTTTGGGGGGGTAGTTCGTCCGTGTAAGGACCAGTTCTTCGAGCTTCGGCATGATTACTCCCATTGGTTGTGGAAATGCATGAGCCGCCTTCGGCGCCGGTACACCGCAGTTCTGATTGCGACCGTGACGCGCGAATCGTCCGGCTATCATACGGAACAGCCCGCTTATCCGATCTTTCCCAGACCACGTTCCGAGAAGACGGATTCTACTTAAGGGCCAATTCTCCCTTCGCGAACGCTACCGACTTTGTCGGTCGCGACGATTCCGACGGTTTCTCTGCGATTGTCTGGCAATTCTAGTCGGTTCGGAAGCGCTGAATGCAACAAAAATGCCGATTGTAAGCAGCAAGCTCGCCGGATCGCGACGCGCTCCGGCATCGGAGATCATCGACGCAAACAAGGCCTTCAAGAAAAGATTTTCAGACACGCTGAACGGAGGAAATGCCCATGCGGATCGGAGCCCTCATCATCTTGCTGATCGTAACTGGCAGCGGGTGTACAAGCCTGGCGCTGAAGCGACAGGCAATTAACCAAATTGAAACGTCCGCTGACCTTCGGTACAAAGAAGTGCTGGATAATCTGGCACTGTTTAGCGACAACCCGAACTCACTTCCGGCATATACTTTGATCCTGTCCGGCACGACTAAAGTCTTGGACCAAGGCTCAATCGGTTCCGCAGCCAATATCGGGCGTGAAACCGTCGGAAAAGCCGGTGCCACAGTCACTCATTTCCAAAGTGAGACGCTGGATATTCCAGGCCAGCGCGCGGTAAACCAAAACTGGACTCTCGATCCCGTCACGTCTCCGGAGAACCTGAAGGCCATTCGATTGGCTTGCTGGTGGGTTCTTTTCGGGAAAGAAACCGTTGTCGAAAAAGACAATGTTCACCTTGGAGCGAATCCGAAGAAGACTAATCCGATGAACGATTTGGCGGACCGGAACGACCCGAAGAAACGGGGCTACTATTTCGATGTGGCGGATGACCTTTCAAAATTGCCGTGTCAATGGCTGCATCGCGGCTGTTTCGCAGATGTACCCTGTAACGCCGTCTACAAGGCTCACTCTCAAGGAACATGGGTTTGGGTGAATGCCGACGGCATGGAGGGCCTCTCTCGCTTCACTCTGATCATCCAATCGCTTGCTCGCCAAATTACAGATCAAGCCTATTACCCAAAAGCCGTCACCAGAACCATTAACTACACGAAGACGATAGATTCGAAAACCGGGACATCGGCTGTCCTCACGTTCTTTGTTGATGAGAATGGCATCCCGGTCGCTGACGCCAATTCGTACGCCCAAGCTGTGAAGTCCAGGCAGCAGACCATCGTCAACGATCCGAGTCTGAAGAGTCAGATCGCCACAAGTTCTTCAGGTCACTAAACTTAGCAAAAATCCGAACGTGGAAAGGAGCACTTGGATGAAAGCATCAGCAATTCTAATGACTTTGCCGTTGATCTGTGTCGGATGCACGAGTCTCGCGCTGGAACGGCACACTCGCAACCAAACGGCCACGCTCGTCGACTTGCGATTCCAGCAAGTGATGAACAATCTTGCGGCCACGGCCGCTAACTCGGCGGTATTAC
Organism: uncultured Planctomycetota bacterium; assembly: GCA_963718635.1. Taxonomy (GTDB): domain Bacteria; phylum Planctomycetota; class Planctomycetia; order Gemmatales; family Gemmataceae; genus JAIOQJ01. The sequence goes on from OY970367.1 coordinate 4,294,796, forward strand.
CTTCCTACGCCCCCATCGGGGAAGGGATTTCAGCGATCCAAGACACCGTGATTTTCGACCCGAAAACACTCTGGCAGCGCGCGACCTTCAAAGGATTCATGTCTGAAAGCATTAGTCTAACTGGCCAACGTCAACCTCAGCCGCAATGGACGCTGGACCCGGCGTCTGAACCTCCACAGTTGGAGGCAATGCAATACGCCCTGATTTGGGCACTTTGTTGTTCGCCCCCTCCACCATGTAGCGATGCGGAAAAACGCTTGAAACAATTTCAAGTCTACGATGCCCTCCTAAATCTTCCGGCCGGCTGGTTACACCAGGGCGAATGTAAAGGATCATCGACCAAGCCGCTCTATCGCGGCAATTGTGGTGGCGTGAACGTTTGGGTGACAGCTGAGGGCATGGAGGGGCTTTCGGCTTTTACTCTCATCATTCAGGACATTGCCACCGTGTTGGTACCATCCTTGACTCCAAAACCGGCGGCGGGGTCAGTGAAGATCACTTTCAATAAATCTTTTCCGCCAGTATTGCCCGGCGTGACGGGAGCGACAGAGGTTGACGCACCCGTGGAATCCGTGGCCTCTCCTACGCGACTGGACTCGTGCGTGCGCCGGAGATCAGCCGACCCGGAACTGTTATCGTGACTCTGCCAAGCAGCTTTGGCGTGGGCACCCCGAAAACCGACGCCCCGCAGTTCGCCGAAACCTGGTTAGAGATCGGAAAGAACTTCAGCGCTACAGAAATTTCCGCTGGCAAAACCGATCAGTCTGTCCAGTCAGGCTTCAGGCCGTTTTCAACAGTCAATCCCCGGCAAAACCAGAAATAGTAATCGTTCGGACCGCTAACCAAAGCATCCGGCGGAGAAAGTCGAGGGGCGTACCGAGGGATTCCTTCGGCGGGCTCCCTCGATTCTATTCAATCTCAATCATACTTCTAGTTTCCTCGACGCTGGTCGGCGTATCGCAGTCCATGCGAGGTGCTGCCAAGGGCTACGCCCCAAGTCTGCTGCATCTTCTTCAGCTCGACCGACCGGCCCGATAGTCGGCGGCGAACGCTTTGCGCCATCTTGTGATCGAACCGAAGCCGCTCGCAAAAATCGTCAGATCCTGTCTCGGCTGAATGGCGCTATCGAGTTTCCAGTCGTCCTCCAATCGCATCCCGCGAAAGTAGCAGGTAGAGTCGGCGCGTGAGTCCGCCTGAGATTCCCGGCGACGACCAATCGCAATCGCGGCGCAACTGGCGCCAGGGCGTTCTTGATTTCGCTGCTGCGGTGGAAGACGATCGCCTGCCGCCGGCAGATCGGCCACCGAGCGGCGACGAAGCCTCCTCCGCATCGTCCGGAGTTTTTGGCCTTCAACGCGTTTTGACGCGATTGACGACAGCACCGGCCCGAGCGGGTGATAGCGGTCATGCACGATCCCGGCAACTCCGCGCTAAGACGGCGTACGTCGTCCGGTCGCTATTCGACGTGGCCCCCACTGAACCAGAAGCACCGGAGCCGTTGGCACCGGAACCGGAAGAGGGAGTGCCGCTAGAGCCTGCACCGTTCATCGTCGCTAGCGGTGAAAAAGCCAAGGCACACGACATCGTCGCCGCCATCCGCGCACTCCAGCAAATCGAGCGAGAACAGCGCGCCGCCACTTCCGAGGAGCGACAAACGCTCGCTCGCTTCGCCGGCTTCGGCCCGGTCGCCCTCTCGATCTTTCCGGATCCAGTCAGCGGCCGCTACAAGGACGCAAGCTGGCAGGCCATTGGCGAGGAGTTGAAGACGCTCACAACAGCCGACGAGTACGAGAGTGCCAAGCGCACCACTTTCAACGCGTTCTATACCTCGCCGACCGTTATCGCGGCTATGCACGAGGCGCTCGGCCGCTTGGGACTTCCCGAAAACGCCACGATCCTCGAACCTGGTTGCGGGACTGGCAATTTCATGAGCGCAGGCCAACCGGGGCTTCGCTTCATCGGCGTCGAGCTCGACAGCCTCTCCGGCCGGATCGCGAGGGCCCTCCACCCCGGGCAAGACATCCGCATCGAGAGTTTCCGTGATACCCGCCTGCCCGAGGAGAGTCTGGACGGGGTTATCGGCAACGTTCCCTTCGCCGACGTGAAGCTCGAATACCGTGGGCAGAGATTTTCACTGCACGACTTCTTCTTCGCCAAGTCGGTCGATACTCTCCGGCCGGCCGGCGTACTTGCGCTCGTCACCAGCCACTTCACGCTCGACAAACAGAACGCCTCGATCCGCGAGTATCTGGCCTCCAAGGCCGATTTTGTCGGCGCGATCCGTCTTCCCTCCGACGCCTTCAGGCGCCAAGGGACGAGCGTCGTCACGGACATCGTGTTCCTGCGGAAGCGTGCGCTCGACGAACCGCCGAACCATGCCGATCCGGATTGGCTCGCCACCGCACCCATGACCATCGAAGGCGCAGATTCCGATCAACCGTTACTTCCACGATCATCCGGAAATGGTCTTGGGCGCCTGGAGCCGCAAGAACACGCTCTACGGCGACGAGGGCTACAGCGTCACGGGGAGCGGCGATCTGGCCGGCCAACTCCGTGATGCCATTCAGCGCCTGCCGAAGTTCGCGCCCCTGCCTGCATCGGCAGCTTTGAAGCAGCCCATCCGAGCGTTTACATCCCCGCCGCCCGAACGCCGTATTGCCGAAGGCAGTTTCTTCGTCGACGAGCAGCGCGTGATTTGCCAGCGAGTCGATGGGCAAGCCGTTCCGGTCGTGTACGGCGGCACGACGCTTCGGGCCGGCGGCGGCATGACGGGCCAGCGCCTGGCCGCCCTGATTCGGCTTCGCGACCGGGCGCGCAGTGTCCTGCAATCGCAGAACGAAGCCTGGCCCGAAGCCGACCGCAACGAGGCCCGCCGGGAACTGAACTGGGCGTACGACTGGTTCGTGAACTCCTACGGGCCGATCAACAAGACGACCTTCGGCGAAACCGCCGAGGGCAACGTCATTCGCCGGATGCCCAACCTCGTGAAGTTCAAGGAAGACCCGGACGCGATGCTGGTGATGTCTCTGGAGAACTACGACGAGCAGACCGGCAAGGCCTCGAAGGCCGCCATCATGAGCAAGGACGTGGTCGGCAGAAATCCGCGCATCACGTCGGTTCGAAGTGCCGAGGAAGGGCTCTTGGTCGCACTCGATCAGCGGGGGGCAGTCGATGTGCCGTTCATCGCTACGCTCTACGGCAAACCCGAGGAACAGGTCGTTGCCGAACTCGGTGATCTCGTCTTCCACGATCCGGAGGAAAAGCGCTGGCAGACGGCCGACGCCTATCTTTCGGGCAACGTACGGGCCAAGCTCGCCGCCGTCCTCAACGCCGGCCCGGCCTATGCCCGCAACGCCGACACCCTGCGGGAGGTACAGCCGGAAGACGTACTGCCCGGCGAGATTGACGCCAATCTCGGCGCTCCGTGGATTCCGGAGAGCGACATCCAGGCCTTCGCCGCCGCTCTCTTCGGTGTCGAGCCGACTGCTATCCAGGTCGGACATTTACCAAAGGACGCCGTCTGGAGCATCGCGGCTGAGGCGATGGCGGAGCGCTCCGTCGCCGCAACGTCCGAATATGGGACGCCCCGGGCCGGCGGCACCTGGCTTTTGGAACTGGCGCTCAACATGAAGACGCCCATCATCTACGACACGGTCAGAAACGGCGACCGCGAAGAGCGCATCGTGAACCAGGAAGCGACGCTCGCCGCCCGCGAAAAACAGAAGCTCATCAAGGAGCGCTTCCGCGCTTGGCTCTTTAGCGACCCCGAGCGCACCGAACGGCTCGTGCGCATCTACAACGACACCTACAACAACTTGCGGCCCTGACTCTTCGACGGCTCACACCTCGACTTCCCCGGCATGAGCCCCATCGTCCAGTTACAGTCGCACCAGAAGGATGCCGTCTGGCGCGGCATGAGTTCTGGGAACACGCTGCTCGCCCAGGCGGTCGGTGCCGGCAAGACGTTCACGATGGCCGCGACGGGCATGAAGATGAAACAGGCGGGCCTCATCCAGAAGCCGATGTACGTGGTGCCGAACCACTTGTTGGAGCAGTTCGGCCGCGAGTTCATGCATCTTTACCCCAATGCCCGCTTGCTCATTGCCGGCAAGGAGGATTTGACGCGGTACCGCCGCAAGCACCTGACGGCCAAGATCGCCAGCGGCGACTGGGACGGCATCATTGTCACGCACAGTTCGTTCGAGCGCATCGGCATGTCTCGCGACTACCAGGAGCAGTTCCTCAAAGAGCAGATCCAGGAGTATGAGCAACTGCTTGGCGACGGCGCGAAGAACGCGGCCCGTGCCCACAGAAATCTCATCAAGACCATCGAAAAGCAGAAAGCCGCTCGCGAAGAACGGCTCAAGGATTTGCTCGCGGAGGAGAAGAAAGACGACGGGCTCGTCTTCGACGAACTCGGCGTCGATCACCTCTTCATCGACGAGGCGCACTATTACAAGAACCTCGAAACGCCGACCAAGATGGAACGCGTTGCCGGCATCCAGACCGACGGCAGCGAACGTGCCTTCGACGTCTTCATGAAGGCCCGCTATCTGCACGGGCGGCATCCCGGCCACGGCGTCATGTTCGCGACCGGCACGCCGATTTCGAACACCATGGTCGAGATGTACACGATGCAGCGCTTCCTTGACCCCGAGGGCTTGCGCCAGCGCGGCCTGGAACATTTCGACGCCTGGGCAGCGACGTTTGGCGAAGTGATCGACACGATGGAGATCGCCCCGGACGGGGCAACGCTCCGCCCCAGGAGCCGCTTCGCCCGCTTCACCAATTTGCCAGAACTCCAGCAGATGTTCCGGGCATTCGCGGACGTGCAGACGGCCGACATGCTCGACCTGCCGCGTCCGCGCTTAGAAACCGGCAAACCGATCGTCGTCGCCTGCCCCATGTCCGAGGAGCAGCGGGCTCTTCAAATGGAACTCGTGGAACGCTACGAGCGGCTCCGGTCGCAGAAGGTGGATCCGCGGGAGGATAACGCGCTGAAAATCACCACCGACGGACGCAAGCTCGCGATCTCCGCCCGGATGCTCGCCGCCAGCGCCCCCGATTTCCCCGGATCGAAGGTCAACGCACTGGTCGAGAGTGTCGCAGCAATTTGGAACCGAAGCACAGCGACACGCGGCGCACAGTTGGTCTTCGGCGACCTGGGTGTTCACCCGACGCCTTGGGGATATTCGGCCTACGACGAAATTTCGACGAAACTGGTCGCTCACGGCATCCCCCGCGAGCAGATCGCCGCCATCGGAGAAGCGGACTCGGACGCCAAGAAGCAGTCGCTCTTCGCGAGAGTTCGAAGCGGCCAAGTTCGGGTGCTGCTCGGCAGCACGCAGAAGATGGGCACCGGCACGAACGTCCAGAAACGACTCGTCGCGCTACATCACCTCGATGCTCCGTGGAAGCCGGCCGAGATCGAACAGCGCGAGGGTCGGATCCTCCGTCAGGGCAATGAGAACGAAGAAGTGGCGATCTATCGCTACGTCACCGAGGGTTCGTTTGACGCCTACATGTGGCAGACTTTGGAAACCAAGGCCCGATTTATCAATCAGGTCATCACCGGCGAGAATGCAGCCCGCAGCGCCGAAGACATCGGCGGCCAGGAACTCTCCTATGCCGAGGTCAAGGCGATCGCGTCCGGCAACCCGGCGATCTTGACTCTTGCCGAGACCGACGCCGAGTTGCAGCGGCTCTCGGTTTTGAAAAGAAACCATCTGGATGAACAGTACCTTGCCCGCCGAAGCGTGCGCGATTTGCCGGCGACAATAGCCAGTTTGTCCCAGCGTCTAGCCAACCTTATGGCGGATCGGGCCACAACCGCTCGTCATGCCGATGACCCGCTGATCATTGGCAGCCGACCGTGCGCACGCGAGGACGCAGGGTCTCTCTTGGCTAGCCATTTGGCTGCCTTGCCGCAGAACGTCAGCCAACCGAGCCGCATTCCGCTTGGAATCTACTCCGGCCTTCGCTTCGGAATGGTTCTGCATCCGCAATGGACGCCTGAAGTGTATCTGGAAGGCGCCTCGATCCGTCAATCCATGCTGTCACCCGAACACCACGGACCGCGCGCAGTGCTAAACGCGGTCGAACGCTTGGCCAGCGGCTACGGCCCCGAATGCGACCGCGTCTCGCAAGAGCTCGCGATCGCTCAGTCCCAGCTTCGCGACTATCAAGCGCGACTCGGTAAGCCCTTCCACCACGACACCGTCCTCTCCGAACTGACGACGCTCCGTGACCGGCTCAAGGCCTGCCTTTCCGCAACAACCCCGGAGTCGGCCACCGAACCGCGACCGAGCGCTTCCGAACTCGCTGAACAGATCAAAGCGCTCAAATCCACGACCACCATTGAGGCGACGCCCGAGCGAGCGGGGAAACGCATGGTCTCTACTGAAGTGCCAGTCACTACGCGCATCCGGCGACGAATGGAGGAGATGCTCGCTGGCGATGGCATGGCAGGGACAGCGAAACAGGGGGCACGAGCTGGATGCGTTGGTGGATGTGACCGAAGAGCGCAAGGCTCCGTCAGCCGGCACATCTGCATCAACGACCTGTACGTTGTCGAAGATGCTGCTCCTTAGTCAGCTGTGTCGACGAGAATCGTGGTTTGCAGGGGATACGAGAATTACGGACATACTATGTATCCTTGCTGCACGCGACCTGCATTGAATTGCGACTTTCCACTAAAAGTCATCCCGCCCAGGCGAACACGATCAGTCCGTTCGCGGGGAGGACAACTGCGCGGAAGTCGGCAGACCGTGGAGCGGCGGGCCGTCAGCCCACGCTCCAGTTCCGTTCCCGGCGACCATTGGGTTGACCCAGTTGTCGTACACATCGCTGTTGAAGACCTCCTGCCACCTGCCGCCGCGCGGGAAACCAAGATCGTATCCCCACCACGTCTCCTCGCGAAGGTTCGCGACCACCACGACATCGGCCCCCATGCCGGCCACCCATCTGTGGAACGCGATGACGCGGTTATCGTTGTGAACGTGATAAACGTTTAGCGGGTCGGCTTGCAGAGCCGGCAATCGACGCCGGAGTGCGATGAGTTCGCGGACGAAGCGCAAGTGGTCCCGCATCGCGCGGTCGGAGTTCAGGCCGTCCCACCAGATGAGGTTCGCGCGGTAAAAGTCCGGGCTGTCGCTCCAGTATTTGTCCTCAAGGAACTCCTGCCCCATGAAGAGCATCGGCGAGCCGGGTGCGGTGAGCAACAATCCGTTGGCCCAGCGCGAGCGACTGCGAGCGTACCAGGAGCGGGGATTCGAGCCATCAGCCAGAGCAGGGATGCGGGGTTGGCGATCGCTGTCGTTGTTCACGCGGACCACGTCCTGGTTTTCCAAGTGGTGGACCGACCGCCATGCGCCACCGTGCTTTGGATAGAGTTCGCGGCCAACGGCATCCAGGTCCACGCGCGCGTCCCGGCCGACGACGGCCTGACCCAGCGCACCGCGAAGCGCCTGGCGGAGATTGGAATCGACCACTGCGTCGAAACCCGCACCGGCATCGGATCTCGATCGCAACACGGCCGATTGATCCGCCCAGTACTCCGCGATCAATGGCGCGGCGGGTTTTCGGCTCCGTAGCGTGCCGGTCATATTTTGGAGAAATTCCCACCCGCCGTACCGATCGATCACCGTGACCTCGTCGAACCGAAACCCGTCGACGTGGTATTCATTGATGAAGAACGCCGCATTGTCGATGAGAAATTGACGGACTTCTCGTTTCCAGAAGGCGAAGATGAGCCCTCCCGCCCAGCCCTGGTTTGTGAAGTACAGGCTGCGGTTGTTGTCCCCGTAATCTTGCCGGTCCATGAAGTAGAGGCTCTCGTCGCCGAAGTCGCCGCCCGCGTGGTTATCGACCAGATCGAAGATGACCGCTATACCGTATACGTGAAACAGATCGATGAGCGCCATCAACTGCTTCGTCTGGCAATTGATCTGGGCGGGGCCGTAAGGCGTGAGGTTGCGCTTGCCGAGAAGCTTGTTGGCGTTATCGAAGTACCGCTGGAAATCCAGATCGGTCGGCCGGATCGTATAGTCCACCTCTGGCGAATAGTAATCGACACCGTTATACCCCAACGATCGCATTGTCTCGAACTCCTGCACCGGCAGAAGTTGAACGGCAGTTACGCCGAGTTCGGCGAGATATTCGAGCTTGTAGAGGATGTCGAGGTAACGGCCGGTTTGCTGGCTCCGCACGTCGTTGCCGGCGGAATCCGATGCGAAGAATGCGCCGACGTGAAGTTGGTAGATGATGAGGTTGTTGAACGGCGGCGTCTGGAACCCGGCGTCGTGCCATGGGAACGTTGCTGGATTCGTGACGAAGCACGCGGGCTGTTGGCCCGGCGGATCCCAGGTCCGCGCCCGGCCGCACGGGTCGCGCTTCCAGCCGGTCGAGCCGTTGCCGCGAACGAAGTACTTGTATTGTTGCCCTTCGCGAACATCGGGGACATCCGCGTACCAGTATCCGTTTGCGTCCCGCTCCATCGGAAGCTCGGACCAGTTGTTGAAGTCGCCGCGGACGCTCACCCCTTGGGCGGCAGGCGCCCGAAACGCGGAACGTTGCCCCGGCGGCGGTCAGGTTGGCCCCCATCGGGGCGTTCTCTCCGGCCATGTACCGACCTCGATGTTGTGGTGCAATCACGGGAATGAGACTCGTAACGGTCGCGTCGTAATCAGTCGTACCCGCCGAACATGAGCAATGTAATGTCGGCATCCGTTGCGTTCATGAGCGCGTGCAGGCCGCCCGGCTTGAGCAGGGAAAAGTGCCCGGCCTGAAGCGTCCGCACTTCGAAGCAGCGCTCACGTTGTGAGGATTTGCACCAGTCCCCGGTAACCATTATGGCTTGACCGTCGAGGAGGAAAAAGATCTCCTGGTTGTCGCGGTGGCGATGCAGCCCGATGCCGCAGTTGTTTTTCAAGATGTGCAAGTCCATGTAGTCGAGGGCGCAGAAACCCTCCCAGCGCTCGCCGGGGGCCTTGCGGCCGGAGGCGTCGAATTGCCACGGCTCGACCGTCCGCCCGAGTTCTCGGCTATCGGCGTATCCGAAGTAGTTCGACAACAGATTCCGGTAATGCAGCACGCCGACCCCGCCATGCGGATTGGAACTGACGCCCGCCTTGAGGTACGAGTCCCAGCCGCGGACCACCATGTTGAACTCGTAGTGGTAATTTACGCCGCCCTGCGAATCCCAGTGTTGACCCGATTCGTCAACCCAGGCGACCTCGATCTGGAGCGGGCGGAGCGGGTGCATTGCGCAGTCCGGCGATACCGTACGCACATCCACGTCATCCTTTCCCTCGCGGGCAAAATCGGACAGCGCACCGAGGATGATGTCGGGGCGCGAGATGAGTTCACCGGAGTGAAGGGAATTCAAGCCACGCTCGTCCTGGTCGTCCGTGAAAACCTTTTCCAAATCGGCCTTGTGGTCGCCCCATAGTTCAATCTCGTAACGGTAGCTCCACTGGTTGTAAGGCACTTTGATGAGGTCGCCTGCTTCGCGCCCGTTGACCTTGAGCCACAAGCGGATCGATTCTCCCGGTGTTGCGCCGATGGCATCGGCGAGCCGGGTGTCCGGCCCGGCCCGGTAGGAGAGCTTGAGGAACGGCACGGCTCGCTCGGCGACCGGATTGAGCGCGGCGGGGTCGGACCAGGCCCGTGTCGTCACCCACCCGCGTATCAGGTACGTGTCGGTTGTCAGGAAGTCGCGGACATTCTGCTTCTGAAAGTCGGTCTTGCTGTCCTGCATCTTTGGATCGAGAACATTGGCGTCGACACCCTGAGGACCGTACATGTCGAGTTCGCTGAACGGAACGAGGTAATGCAGGTGGTCGGTCAGATAAAAGTGACGCTCCGCCGCAAGCCTCTGGCCTTCGCCGAGTGCCAAGAGCTTCAACAGCGGATTGTTGGCGTTGTATTCCGGAGTTTGGCCGGGCGGCACCGGAAGCACAGCGTCGGAGGGAACGATGTTCAACATCCCGTTAATCTCCGTGGCGTCATGAGGAGTGGTAGCCGAATGCGACGAACTTGAGCGGCTTGTCATTCGTCTTGGGGTTGCGAACCCCATGGATGCCGCCACTCTTGGTGAAGATTGTGATGCCCGGATGCACCGGGACTTCGCGGCACGGCTTGCGGCCGAGCCCGTAGATGTCTGGGTCCGGCTCGACCAAATTGTACTTCGCGTCGGCTTCCGGGTCGTCGCCCGCGCCGACGTAGGCGATGCCCGTGCCTTCGATGAAGTAGTACAGTTCCTCGGAGCCGATATGCTGGTGGGTGCCCTCCACTGCTCCTGGCGGCAGTTCCACCTGATGGAAGTAGACGATCGTGCCGCCGAGTTCCCGCTGAATGACCCACCGCATGCCCATGACGTTCTTGTCCCCCTCCATCTTCCGGTTAGGACCGGGATTGGGGGGCGGTCCGGCGTTGTTGTCGTAATAGTCGTCGCTGCTCGGCTCCATCATTGCGTTCTGGTACAAGACCGGCGGAACTTCGTTGGCGTCCACCACCCAGCCGCGCTGGAAGTTGACGAAGTAGTTCTTGTCGTCGATGGTGTTTTCCGGCGAGTTCGGAGCCGGCAGATTCGGCACTGGTGCGAGCGCGTGTAGTCGTTGTCCCAGCCGGGATTGTTAATCTGGTAATTGAATGGTCGATCCGTGTCAGTCTCTCGGAAGGCGAGGCGAACCTCAAGCAGATCGCGAATGTTACGAAGCGCCGATCGAAAGCCGGGCACGACGGTAATCGGTTTGTGCAGCCCCATCTGATCGAGCACCTTGAACGAGTGCGAACCCGTCGGCGGCGCTTCCAACGACTCCCAGATTTCCACCTGATAGGCATCGACGTAGGCGTCGTAAAACATCTTCACGTAGCGCATCATTCGGGGGTCTTGATCCTTCATTCCATTCGGCCGCAATTCGACCCAGGTGAGCACCTCGCTGCGCAAGAAGCGGTTCCGCTCGCGGACCTGCTCCGCCAACCGGCCGGCCCGATATTCGAGCCGCAACGCGTTGCACAAGAACTTTCCATCTAGATACACTTCGGTCTTGAGCACGATGAAGTCGGCCCGGCCGCGAACCTCCAGCACGTTGTATCGATAGCGCGGGCTGCGTGTGGCGTTGAGATACTGCGCGTGGTAAATGCGGTCCGGGAAGAAGACGATCTTGAAGACCTGATTCCAGGGAGCCGTGAAGTTCTGATTGAACGTCGGCGCAACATTGAGCGGCGAAACTCCCATGCGGCCAGCCACGCGCTGCAGGTATCGCTTCGCCGCGCTGCCCGGTTTACAATCGGATCGCGGAATCGTTCCAGTTCGTCCGCACCGAGTTCCTTCGAAATCGCTGCGACGAAGTCTTTTCGCGTGTCGAAAGCCTCATCACGGAGCGGCGCAAGCTTGTCGATGACGCTCCGCGGCACTTTCAATGTATCCAGGGTTGCGAGCGCCGCGCTCGGTCAACCGATATTGGATAGGAATGACCGTGTCGTCGTTGATCGCATTCAGTCGTGGATCCATCGCGTTCGCCTCCCCAGCGATTCGGAGCACTCGCGGTTCAGATCAAGCCGCTCATCAACAGATGGTCTGCAACGCGGAGCGCGTTTGCCTGGATGGTCAACGTCGGGTTTGCGCCGCCGGAAGTCGGCATGAACGCCCCGTCGGTGACGAACAGATTGTCGAAATTCCACGCCCGACAGTTCTTGTCGAGAACCGAATCATTCGCCGTTTCCCCGAACCGCGCCCCGCCTAGGATGTGATTGGCGATTCGTGCCAGTGAGTTCTCAGACTGATAAACCCCGCCGAAACCCAACGCGCCGCCCTTTTCCCCTTCAGTGTCGTAAGTCGGGTCGAACTGCTTGATGCCGAGCCGGAGGACATTCGCGCACTGCTTGGCCATCAAGTCCATCAGGTACTGATCGTGCTGGTGCCACGTCTTGATGATGTACGCGACAGGCCGCCCCCACTTGTCTGTGACCGTCGGGTGTAGCTCGATCCGGTTATCGCGTTGGGGAATCTGGTTGGCCATGAAGCTGACCGACAGCCCGCGGCCGAATTCGCGATCAAGGAATTCGATGAATCCGTCCGCGCACATCCCGGTGTTGTACATGAACCCGTGCCAGAGCGTGTCGAGATCGGTGCTGCCGTGGGTGCGGAACATCGATAGGGGAAGCGATTGATCGGATGTGTTGTTGTAAATCGCGGCTCCGGCCCACAGCCCATTGGCTTTGAGGAACTCGTCAGTGGCGCAGCAATCGGTAGCCCAGTCAGCGTCCAGCGCCTTGGACTTGTCGAACCGGCCCGGCACGATGGCCCGCGCGCCCCCGAAGCAGTGGGTGAGGAAGTAACGACCGAGGAGCCCGTTGCCGTCGATCCGCGATTGGAAGTTATCGTTCCCGATTGCCGAGAGCTTCAGCAACCGGACCGACTCGATCGCCGAGCATGCGACCACGATCACCTTCCCGTATGCGATCTGCTCGTTACCGCCCGGATCGAGGTAGTGAACCTCCGTAACTTTCGCCTCGTTCGCCACCAGACGAGTTGCAACGCAGTTTGGCCGGATCGTGAAGTTATCTTTTCCATACACAGGGCTGAGCAGCGACACCCACGTGTTCGACTTCAACCCCAGCGGGTCGCCGTAGCGGTTGACGTAGCTCGTCTTCACGGACTCCGGGTCCGGGTTCCCATCGGCATTTCGGGGAATCTTGCGACCGCTTGGATCGTGGTCGCGGGTGATGACCGCTAGCGGGGTGCGATACGGCTCGATGTTCGATTTTAGCTGCTGGCCAAGTGCGACCATCCCCGCATGGGCGTACTTGCTGATCGGATTCGGGTTGAGCGGCGGCTGGTAATTGTCGCCGCTGGTAAACGGCTTTTGCTGGTTCTTCACCGTCCCGTTGAGCCCGACCAGTTGTTCGGCGAGGGCGTAGTACTTTTCAAAAACTTCGTACTTGATCGGCCAGTCGCGGGCCTCCTCTTGCACGGTCCCGGTAGGGTCGTTCTTTAGATCGGTGCGACCAGTGTTAAATGTCTTCAACTGCATATCGGTCGGCGTGAAGCGGAGCGAGACGCCGCCGTAAAGCTGAGTTCCGCCGCCGACCACCTGCGCTGTGTACCCCTCGATCGTGGCATAGTCCACCAGCTTTTTCTGTCCGTCGACAAATTTCTCCCCGAGGTAGATATGGGGTTCGTCGCTGATATCAGGCTCGACGTGGCTGCTGTAATACGAATCGCCGATGTTCGAGACCCCGGGCACGCGGAGAATCTTTTCCGGCCCCGACGAGTACACTTCGTCGCGGCGGAAGTCGCTACGCTGGCTCGGCAACTGATAGTGCGGGCGAAGTAGTGGGCCCTTTTCGAGCACCAACACCGACTTGCCCTTAAGCACCAGGCGATTGGCGATCGGTGCACCGCCGGCACCGCTGCCGATGATGACCACGTCGAACCGGTCTTGCATGATCTTCTCTCCGGTTAGCGGTAGTAGTCGTTATTGCCCAAGGGCTTTTCCAGTGCCGTCTGCCAGTCGAACAAAGACAGGTGAGTGGCCGGGTCGGTGTAGCGTTCGGAGAGATAAGCCCAGCCTGCTGCACCGACGTTGCCGGCATATTTGGGATGTGAGAAGGCGGTGGTGACTGCGTGGCGGCGGAGCAAGAAGATGAAATAGGCCGGGTTGTCGTGTGACGTGTAATCCCACCCGGCGACTGAGCCGTCGCCGCGCTTGCTGGCTGCCATTGCGTTATAAAGGTCGATATAGTTCTGGGCTGGCATCTCGTAGGGATCGACGAACGGGTTTATCCGCCGCAGGGCCTTATCGATTTGCTTAAGGCAGATGCGGTAATCGGCCAGCCGGTGCGCTTCCTCGCGTGCCAGAAGTTTGTCGATTGCGTTCACCTCGCCGACCGAATCGTCGAGCCGGAATGCATGCGCCATGTCTGAAGTCTTCGCGCCCTTGTCGAGGCTGAAGTAATAGCGGCGCAGGAAGTTCTCGGCCTCCGCGGTGCGGAAGGGCAGAATTTGCTCGATAAGCCGATAGAGAAGCCGCAGTTCCCACAATTCAAAGATGATCGGCTGAAGGTAGCCATCCGTGAAGAATCGCGACCAGACGCGCCCGTTCGATAATGTCACACGCTGAGGATTGATCGGGTCGAGCACGTACTTGTCGCCGACTTGAAACTTGTAGGTGTGCAACTCGCCGGTTGGGATCGGGAAGGAAAGGGCACGATAACCGGTGTCGTTGCCCTCGAATCGAATCGTTTCCATCTGGATCGGTTCGTAGAGCGTGGCGAACGTGCCGAGCACGCGAATCGGCGTCGCGTCCTCGGGGATAGTCTTGTAAACGAACGTGACGAGGTTGCGAGAATCGGCGTTGGCTTCGCCCGGTTTCACTTGTGCGAGTCCGATGATCGGAAAGCGCCACGCCTCGGCAATTTCGCTGCGGAACGCCGTCGCTGCGGCATCATTTCCCGGAGGCGGCGGGTTCCCTACACGGCTGAGGTGCTTGGTGCAATTATTCAGCACGTATTCATGTGTCGGCTGGGGCCCAGGATCGGTCACGGCGAATCCTCTTGTCACCGAGATCATTACCTTGCGTCTTACTTCATGGTTATAGGTATTATCAGTACTTTTCAATTCAGAAAAACTGAGCTGGAAGTTCACGAAGTTCGGGAGCTGGACGCTGAACAAAGATCTACTCGGAGAAGTCCTGCTCGATCGAGCTCGATCAGGAACGGGAGTGCCGTCTAACGGCGAATCGCCCTTCAGTGTTCGGCGCTCATGCGGCTTCGCACGAACCGACAACGTGTTGTAGCTGATGGCGGAGTGAATCCAGGCTTTTGGGGTGAAATGTGGTGTGGACAATCGGTGAGCGTCTCCAGAGACCGCAAAGACGTTCGGGTCCGCTGGTGCAACGCCGCTCCCCGCATTTAAGCGGCAACAAGAAGCGGGCGCCGATAAGTAAACAAGCGATGGAGCGGACCTGCAGAATCTCGCTGGTCGCGACCCAACTTCGTGTTTGATACGTCTCATGACCCAAGACACAGATGTTTGGCAATCCACTTAAAAACTTCGAGTTTATCGAGGAGATATGCCAGCACGCCAATTACCACGAGAAACTGGGCTTTCACCCACTGCGATCGACGCTCCAAGAATTGGCAACTGCTACGGGCACCTCCGATCACATTGTCCATACCAAAACTCTTGTACGCTCCGCTAAGCAGGTTTCCTGCTTCCACCGACTGAACAGGCGGGGCCACGACGAATTGTCGCTCGATTTCGAGCAATGACATTAAGATTCTGTCTGTTGCCCGAGGCTTGGGTCGCCAGAGCCTGGAAGAAACCCCGTCGGCCTCCTCGGACAGGTTCTTGCACAATCTACTGAGAAGAATGCACGTTTCGTAAATTTGTGCGGCTCTCAGCATCGTCTTTTTCTGCTGGTCCTTGTCCATGCTCCGGCTGTAAATTGCCAGCACATCAGTCCAGCGCACGAATAGTCGCTCGTATCGCCGTTTTGATAGATTGCTTCGCATGATTTCGAGGAGGTATGCTTTCTCGTCCTCCTCGAAGTAGCCTGTAAAGATCTTCCCCAACTCTTCAGCATTATCATCAGAGTATTTCGCAACATCATCGGTATCCACCGTGAGCGAGACGAAAGGGTATACTCGATCAGGGGCATCGATCTCCGTTCCTAGCAGCTTTTCAACCAAAGGAATAAATAGCTCGTACAGGTTGGTTTGCCTTTGCAGAAATGGATTCGTATCTCTGCCGAAAGTTTGCCAGATCGAAAAGACGCCCGCGCCATTCTCGGGGCGGACTATAAGGGTACAGCATTCAATGTTCGTGACGGCCCCGAACTTTGATGCGTCGAAGAAGAATCGTTCGCAACCGGGAAGGTTTTCGCCGTAGAAGACCCATTCGAAACTTGTGATGTACAGGTCTTGAACAGGATCATTGGTGATGGCGCAACGTCGAAGATATTCCATCTCTCGAACACCAAGAGTGGTCTTTTTGAAATCGATGTCGAAGAGAGATATGATGTCGGTCCTCAGGGCCTGCATGAGCCTCTCCCATTTCGGATTGTTGCTTCTAAAGCCGGAAGAAAAGGCGTAGAACTCTCGGTGGTGCCTTGGCGTACAGCTAAGGCGCTTGCCCTTGATCAATTGGTAAGCGAACACCGGTGATCTTAGGCTTGCGACTGGCCATTTCAAGCGACGGTGCGCAAGCTAAGGGGCGGCTCCTTGGACCGATTTGCTGGAAGCCAGTGCGGTAGCCGACTAAGTAGGGTCGGTTCTCAATCAGGACTTTCTCGATCTCGTCAGCATCAATTTGTCGGCTGTGCGGTCGCAAAGCTTCGTCGTCCGCAGTGATTCATGGTTCGAGCGTGCCGCCGTTGGTGAAGAAATGCCGTTATAAACCGGTCGCCCAGAATCAGTCGCAATTGATGCACTCGCCCATGCCGGATTATCCTCGCAATGATCAGATCCTTGCTGAAACTTGCAGATTCAGAGGCATAGCGGCCGATCAATCGTTCCAGGGCATTCAGCACGACACGCGGCTCGTGATTTTCGCGGTGGAATCTCGATTAACGCTGCAATCGCCGCACGGGTCATTTCGGCTTGGGAGGCATTTTGCGCGCACGATCCGACACGCCGAAAGCGCGTTCTCGATCGGTGATAGTGCAACGATAGCGGTAGTGGGCAGCAGTCATATCCTAATCATCGAGTCGGCTGATATCGAATCGATGTGGCCCGGTGCTTGCGGTGGTCGCCTTAGCCCGTTGTCATGCAGAAAGCGACCAGCCATCACCCTTGCCGGTCATCAGGTACGTTTCGATTTCACTCCAGTCCTCCGGCTGAAGCGATTCGGGCTGCCGGCCCTTGAACTTGCCGGCGAACATCTTGCTCGTCCAGGCCAAGCGGACGGGGCAGAGTTGAGCCAGGTAGCCCAGGCATTGCTTCATGCCGTTCTCGCCTTCGGTGTCGCAGTCGAGGAAGACCGTCACGATGCCGCCCGTCTGTTCGCGCGCAATCTTCGCCGCCAGGGCCGCCTGGTCGCGGGTGATGGTGTTGCTGCAAAGGCCGAGTGCGGGAACCCCGAGCGTATCCAGCCGAATCACGTCGTTGCTGCCTTCGACCAGGATCAGGCCGAGCCGCTTGAGTTTCTCGTGCTTGTGCGCTTCCGTTAGGTGCTCGCGGCCAAAGAGTTCGAGGCCGCGGTGGAAGCCCTTCACGAAGTGGAATTTCTCTGGTTCGCGATCACTTTTGTCCGACGCGTCCCAGGACTGATGCTTTTCCTCGAACTCGGGATCGCGACCAAACCAGGTGAGAGGTTCGCCCTTCTCATCGCGGTAGCAGTAGGTGACCTTGCCGCGCATCGTCCCGCCAGAGCGGTCTTCGCCGCCGGTGTCGCGGGCGAGAAAGCCCATGCGCCATTTGCGGCAAACTTCGGGAGTCAGATAGGCCCGACGACGGAAGTAGGCTGACGCCTTCGGCGACATGGCCGCGATGTCCGTGACGAACTTCTCGTCGAGATTGACGAGCCCGCGCGCCCGTTCGTTGTCTGACTCCTTCAGGATCACATTCATTTTTTTCGGCGGAGCGACGGGCTTCGGTGGCACGACTTGGCCCGGCGCCAAGACTTGCTTGGCTGCTCCGGACACCATCGCGACCAAATCGGCGGCAATCTCCTTGAACCGTTCGCCACGCGGCCGGCCGCCGGAGACCGGCCCCGGCTTCATCATGTCGCAGAGCGAGACCAAGTTGCCGTTCTTGCCGCAGCCGTACTGGTGGCAAAACCAGGTCTTCAGGGGTTCATCGGTCTGGATCGCCAAGGCCCGATCGCCCGTCTCTTTCGACTTGCCGCAGTTGAGGAAACAGGCCGTGCGGGTTTCGCTGCCGACGCGGATAAGTTCAGGAAGGACGTAGCCGTAGAACGACGACGCCTGTTCAAGGTTCACTTGCGGCATCAACTCATCGACGTTGACGAACGGTTTTTTGCGTTCCATGCGAATTTCGGAAATGGTGACTGGATGCTACGCTCCGCCGTCGGGACATGCCAACGATCACTGCCCGGGACGAGGAGATACTGGCCGCACTTGATAAGACGCCGCTCACGGCCGGGCAGCTACTGGCTCTCAGCGAGATTTTCGTGAATGGTCGCTTCACGTCCGAGCGGAAGGTTCGTGCTCGTCTTCAAAAACTCACGAGCGGCCCGGTGCGACAAGCCCGGTTCGGGGGGCTTGCGGGCCGTCTCGGCAGTCCGAGCTACTACTTCCTAACTCCGCTCGGCTTTCGGATGTTGCACGGCCGCGACGTTCGTCCCCACTCGAAACACGCATTCCAGGAGATCGGCGTCGGGCGCCAGCAGCACACATTCGCGATCGCCGACTTCGTCGTGAAGACGCTTTGCGCCGCCCACCACTTCCAGATCCCCGTTCAGGAGTTCTACCGAGAGAACACGCTGAAGCTCCAAGTCGGCCGGGAGCGGCTCCTTCCCGACTGTGCGTTCACGCTTGAATTGGATGGGATCCCATTTCGGTTCATGGTCGAGATTGATTGCGGAAGCGAGCCGATCTATTCCGTCCGTTCAGTCAATGCCTGGCAGAGAAAGGTCGAACTGTACGAAGCCTTCGCCGACCAGTCGGAAGATCGTTTCCGCGTCCTGCTGCTTTCGACCAAGAATCACCACCGTTTGGACGCGATTCTGAAACTCGCCGCCGGCAAAGCGAAGAATCCGCGCCGCCGGCTCTTCCTCGCCGCTCCGTTGGACGACTACCTTGGCCGGCACTTGCCGCTCTTCGAGCAGTGCTTTCGCGATCATCAGAATCAGCACGTCGCCTTGCTCCCCACACCAAAATCACCGCAGCCTGTCATCATCGAATCCCTTTCTCCCGAGGCGATTCGATCTGCTACGTTGTAGCTCCTGTCGTGCTCGAAGATTCGTCCGCCTGAAGCTCAAACCTGAGACTCACGCACACGGGACACGGTAGCTCTCGGCCGGAGAAGGCCGACGCGCCAGCCGTGGGCGCCGGCCACACTTCGACGAAATAGCGATGCCTTGCGCGTCGCCGAACTACCCGCGCGCGTTCCGGCGGCAGATCCCTAGAAAGCGGCAGGCCGCCCCCGGAAATGTTCGCACGTTGGCCGGGGGCGGAGAACCAGCAGCACGAAGAGCCGCTTTGCACTACTTGGCGCCACCGATCATGAGGAGTACGCTTCCGTTCCTATGGAGAAGCCCGCCGACATCACTCTGAAAGACGTCATCTCGCATCTGCAGGCGATGGAGCAGCGCCTCACGAACAACGATGCACGACTCGAAAAGCAGATCGAACGCGTCGAACGGAATCTGACCGCCCAAATCGACGCGATCGACCAACGTCTCGATGCCATTGAAATTGAGAAGCTGCCGAAGCGCATGAAGAAATTGGAGCGTGCGATGGGGATTGCCTGAATGATTTCGCCAGCAGAGTCTTCGGCGTACCTTCGCATCGCAATGAGTCCATTCGGCACCAGCTGCCTTTGATGCGCAACCCGATCAGGAAGCCAAAATGGCATCTCACCATAAGGTGCGCCTGAGCCAATGATCCATTGTCTTCGAGAGTCGCTAGTCTTTCGCCGATGCTACTGCGCCTCTCGGTTCCCGCCAGCCATGATCGCGGCCCCCTTGGGACCGAGCAGTTTTTGACGACGTTCCACGAAGCCGACGTCAAGCGGCAGGGGATTGACCTCATCATCGCCAACCACGGGCGGATGACCGGGCTCTTCATCCGCTGCTCATCATCATTGAAGCCCGTCGTAGAGCGACAGATCTACGCCGCCTATCCCGAGGCGAAACTCGTGGAACTTAAGGAGGACGCGCTGGCGCCGGCAACGGGCACGACGACCTGGAGTGCGGGGCTTTGGCTCGACCCTGATCTCTTTCCAAGCAAGAACCACCGCCAATTCCTCGACACGGATCGCTCCCTCGCCGATCCGCTGACTGCCCTTCTTGGCGCCATCGAACCGGAGTCCGCCCGGACGCAATGCGTCATGACGTTGAGTCTGCGGCCAGCCCGCTCACGCGACGTTCATCGGGCGAAGAAGGTGATTGATGGGCTTTCCCGTTCCGGACTCTGGAAGCGGCCCAGCTTGGCGACGCTCTACGTGACAGGTAGCCGCTTGAACCTCTGGCCGATCCGCCGGCTCGTCACCCTGATGCCGTATCTTTTCTCGAAGGGCCGACCGTCACCGGAGGTCTTCACGCTCGCCAAGGAGAAGTTCAGTCTGCCGCTGTTCACGGCCCGGGTCACGCTCACGGTGGCAGCCACGCCCAAGGCCGCCGACGCGGCGGAGCAGCGCTTGGAGGCGATGGCGAGCAGCTTCGCCCTCTTCTCAGAACCGCACGCCGCTGGATTCGAGCGCGGCAAAATCAGCAAACGCCACCGGCCCGAGCGAGCCTTCCTTTTCTCGGCACGCGAGGCCGCCACGCTCTGGCACCCGCCATCGTCGGTCGTTCCCTCGTCACCGACCTTGGACATCGTCACAAGCCGGGAGTTTCCACCGCCGCCAAATCTCCCGAAACTCTCAGCCGTTCCGTCGCTCACCGTGATCGGCACGACCCACTTCCGAGGGCAGCGCCAGCGCTTCGGAATACTGCCCGATGACCGATTGCGCCATGCCATCGTGCTGGGCAAGACTGGCATGGGCAAATCGACGTTGCTTCAGCATCTCATCGCGTCCGACCTCACCGCCGGCCGCGGCATGGCCTTGGTCGATCCGCACGGTGATCTCACCGAGGCCGTCCTTAAGAGCGTTCCCCGTTCGCGTAGCAACGACGTGATCCTGTTCGATGCGGCCGACGCCGAGTTTCCGGTCGCCTTCAACGTCCTAGCCTGCGCCGATCCAGGCCAACGTCCACTGTTGGCATCGGGCGTTCTGGCCGCCTTCAAAAAACTCTTCGGCGATTCGTGGGGACCGAGGCTCGAACACATCCTGCGAAACGCTCTTCTGACACTTCTTGAAACACCGGAAGCCACGCTCGTATCGCTGCTTCGCTTGCTCGGCGATGCGCGCGAGCGGCAGCGGATCGTCTCGAAGATCAGCGATCCGGTGGTCAGGGGATTTTGGGAACACGAATTCAATAGCTGGGCGCCGAAGTTCCAGGCCGAAGCGGTTGCGCCGGTGCAGAACAAGGTCGGCCATTTCGTCTCATCCCCGCTGCTACGAAATATCGTCGGACAACCCGCGAACCGGCTCAATCTCAGAAGCGTTCTTGACGACGGCCGCATCTTGCTCGTGAATCTCTCGAAAGGCCGGCTCGGGGAGGATGCGTCGGGGTTGCTCGGCTCTCTATTGATCACGTGCCTCCAACTCGCGGCCATGAGCCGCGCGGATATTCCCGAAGACCGGCGACGGCCGTTCTTCCTCTACGTCGACGAATTCCAGAACTTCGCGACTGAATCGTTTGCGACGATCTTGAGCGAATCCCGGAAGTACCGGCTTGGACTGACGCTCGCCCACCAGTACCTCGACCAACTGGACGATGCCACAAGGAGCGCCGTTTTCGGCAACGTCGGATCGATGATCACGTTTCAGGTCGGGGCGGATGATGCCGAAGCGATCGCGGAACAGTTGGGCGCCGACGCTCAGTCCGCTGACTTATTGCAACTGCCGAAACATACGGCTCTCATTCGCCTGTTGATTGATGGGATGCCGAGCCGCCCATTCACGATGCGGACATTGCCGCCCCCAAGCGGACACTCTGAACGAGAGAGGGCAAACATCATCCGGGCTCTCTCCCGCCGCCGCTACGCCCGTCCGCGCCGCCAGGTCGAGGAGGAAGTCGAGCGGCAGTATGTCCACGGTTGATGCATTGAGGAACCGCTGGTGAATGATCCACTGGCCCTGCTATTTTTCCTTCGTTCCTATGGCCAAAAAGTCACAGTCAACTCCCGCTCACTCCGAAGTCGAACTTGCCGACGCTGTCAATCGACTCGCGGAAAACGTGAACGCTTTAACCGACATCATCACCCAGGTTCGCAGCGAAATCGACTGGATCATCAACAACCGCGCCGAGTTTCGATCGGAGAACTCGGCCGCGACCAATGAACACGAACACGTCTCGTGTAGCGAATGCGACGCCGGCACTGAGTCGTTGGCCGGAGCGTTGAAAACCGGATGGAGCGAGCTGACCGAGCACGACGGAACGTACCTGGGCCTCTGCCCGAAGTGTCTGGACGAACACTGCTCCGTTATGCCCAAGCCGGTCTTGCCTATACGGGCGATGGAAACGGATGGCGAAGATCTTCCGGACGAAGACTCTGCGGAACCGGACCGTCCGAAGGATACGCTGTTCTGAGTGAAGGCGCCGTTAGCTCTCCATCTCTCGTTGCTGACAGGGTTCAAATAAGGACATCGCAGCCACCGTCGCGATTGAGCAGAGCCAAGTTACACTTTTCGCTAATGGGGTTCCTCTCGTCATCGATTAAGGGATAATACTCGTTGCAGATCGTGATCAGCCGCTTGCAGAATGCAATGGCTTCTTCCGGCTCGATGTTATTTATGGCCTGTTGTTGGCGGTTGATGACGAACCGTTTGATATCCTCATCATTCCGCAAGTCATCGAAATCGGCTTTATGTCCAGACATCAACTCAGTTAAAATCGCATCGTCCCCCTGTGCGTGAATGCCACCGTGAATGCATGGCTTGTTCGTGCCCGTCCACGAGAGATTGCCATCGGTCCCTGTCCAATAGCGCACATGGTTGAATCGAAACGCGCCGCCATGCCACGAATAGAAGATGGATTGAAATCCCGTCTTAAAGACGGCGTTATTTCGATACTTGGCACGGTAGGCTGCGAACTCCGCTTGAGCATATTCAATGAACTGCCCGTGCTTTTCCGCCGAATAAGCACCATCTGCAAAGAACTTTCTAATCAAATCGTAAAGGTCGAACCGAATGACATCGGACCCTTCCCCGAGCAGGCGCACCGGGCCAGACGCACTTCCCACCGCCGCGCCGAAAGCGACAAGCTTGGTGACCGAATCGTCGTGCTTGCCGCCCGGAAGGGTCATCCGCCTGTCCGTGGCGAAAACCAGCGGCCCTTTCGTAGGCATGGCAAGTATCAGTGTCATTTGACGGCTCCATCAGCATTCGGCACATCCCTGAGTCGTCCTACGGTTTCCGCAATTTCTCGGCTACTCCTTGTCGTCAGGCGTGACGCAATCGAACAGCGAACCCTGCTGAAGCTTTTCATCTTCTTTGATCGGAAGCGGGGAAGTGACGGGCACTGACGGCGCGAGTGGCTCAGTCGCTGCCAGTGGCTCTTCTACGCGAATGGCACCGCGGCCGTTGAAGCCGGTGTGATACACACGCTTGCATTCGAGCGTCAACGAATTTCCCCAAATCACTTTTCCGTACAGGTTCCAGAGCGCCAGATTGATCGCGGTGATTTTCACGCAACGATGGTCGATATCCTGGCCGACGAAATAGCGGTTGCGATTCTCTTTCGCGGCGGCCAGGAGGATTCGTCCTGACCCGCAAGCTGGATCAGCGACTGTCTTCATAATGGATGATTCCGTGGCGCCCGCTTCGATTGATCCTTCTGGCGTCTCGGCGCCCTCTCTCGCGTCGTCGGCGGAAGTCAGTTTCGCCATCAACTCGCAGATCGCGTTTGGCGTGAAGAACTGGCCGCCGTGACCGCGTGTGATGGCGCCCTGAAAAATGTCGCCGAGAATATCCTCGCGGGTTTCTTCCATCAGCCTGACCAGCTTTCCCAAGAGCGCGGCGAGCTTGTCGATGTCACGCTTTCCTGGTTCGCCGTTGCAATAGGGTTTCACGACCTGGAGGTACTCATCCTCCCGCGTTCCGCCCGCAAGCGTGCAAACCGTGAGGGTGAGCCAATCATCAAACACCCGCTCCCGTCCCGAGTGCTTACGGGCGATGTCGTCAATTGAAGCGACCAATTCCGCCGACGCTGGGTTGGAATAGAATTCTTTCACGTAACCCGGCGAGAATACTCGACAATGCGACACTTTCAAATCACGCCAAACGACTGTTTCATTCGGTCTGACGGCGACCCCTATTTACCTCCCAGACGAAATGCTTGATTCGAGAAAAATAGTCTTTGTCACAAAGTTAAACCATGTAGACTCGCGACATGAATAGATCCGCGATGTTAACGAAACACGTGCAAAAGGTGATGGAGTCAGCAGGCAGACTGCTCCGCGGCCAAAATATCCTTGTGGAGCCCGCCCGAACTCAAGAGCAATGGGATCGTGCATTTGCGGGAGGAAAGTGGGATTTCTTAACCCAAGATCGGTCGGGACAATGTCAGATTGCTATCGTTGGCAGCCTATTGTGGGATCTTCTTGAGAAAAAAAAGAAGGCAGAAAAACTGCGTGTACTCGATGTCGGATGTGGAAACGGTGCAGTGGCTCGTTGGGCATGGCAATTTCGCGATCGTTGCGAGTACACAGGCATCGATGTCTCTCAGGTCGCTCTCGAAAAACTGCGATTGCTTCATCCCGAGGCAGTACTTCATTGCGCGGACATGCATACTCCACCCACTTTTGTAGATTCGTTTGACGTTGTTGTGCTTGCGGAGGTGTTGTGTTACGGAGACTATTTGAGAATTGTCGATATCTACGCTTCTATGCTCGACGCACATGGGATGTTCATTATTAGCATGTACAGAACGTGGAAAACTCGGGCAATTTGGCACTATCTCAATCGTCGCATCCTCACTCTAGTCGCATTTACAATAAGGCACGAGACTACCCGGAACACTTGGAGGGTCGCACTCTGTCGACCCAAGCATAAACACTTCACTCCGTGAGTAGTTCACGGGGCCACGCGACATACCGAACATGCTCGCAAACGCCTATCTCTTCAAATCCTGCCAATCCCTGGAAGCGCGGGACGGAGTATGCTCTGTCGTACAATGATTCAGCACCTGGAAGGCGACTGCCGGGACATTCTCCCTTCCTTGCCGCCTAAGAGCGTTAAGTGCTGCGTCACGAGCCCGCCGTATTGGGGTCTCCGCAGTTACCTTTCCGCCAATCATCCGGACAAACACCGCGAGATCGGCCAGGAACCGACACTCGCAGCCTACATCGAGACACTCGTTGGCGTGTTTCGAGAGGTTGCGCGCGTCCTCATGAACGACGGCACGCTCTGGCTCAATCTCGGCGACGTCTACGCGACCGACAAGAAACGCGCCCGCCGCGCTGGAGTGGCCCAGGGTGATCTAATCGGCTTGCCCTGGCGGACGGCGCTTGCCTTGCAAGCTTCCGGCTGGTGCCTCCGTAGCGAGATCATCTGGCACAAGCCAAATCCGAAGCCCGAAAGCGTGACGGATCGACCGACCAAGAGTCACGAGCATATCTTTCTCCTGACTCAGAGTCTGCGGTACCACTACGATATCGACGCGCTCCGAGAGAAGGTGACATCGACTGGTGGGGCGTCGTTTGGCAAGCAACTCCATTCCACTGAGGGGACCGGCGCCCAGGCCCGGCGGCTGAAGTCCGCCTCAGAGCGGAATCATCCCAAAGGCAAGAACAAACGCTCTGTTTGGTCAGTGCCGGTTAGTACCTTCCGCGGCGCTCATTTTGCCGTGTTTCCGCCGGCGCTCATTCGGCCGTGCGTTCTAGCAGGCTGTCCCGAGGGAGGAACGGTTCTCGATCCGTTCGGCGGCAGCGGAACCACGGCCGTCGTGGCGGCGGAACTTGGCCGGAACGCCATCCTCATCGACCTCGATCCCATCTGCACCACTCTGGTGAAACAGCGCGTCGCCACCGTGTCTGTATTGCAAAGCACACCGAAGCCAACCACCGCCATTGCCGCTCAAGTCCCGGCCCGGGAACTCCCGCCCGCAACTCCGCTTCCCGCCAAATCACCAACTGCCGTGAAACAACGATCGCTCTGGGAAGATTCCTGACCAGCGCCGGAATTCTGCCGTCGCGTCGAGTGGCGCTTTTCCGCCGATTGCTGCAAGCTGACGACGTTTGCTCCACCGGGAACAGACACCGTTCGATTCTTGTTCCTTTCACCAGCGGAGATCAATCAATGAACGCCGATCCTAGCCACGGAATCTGCCGCAGTTGCGGCGGACCGCTCCAGATCATCGACGCCTGCAAAGAGTCAGTGACCGTCGCGTGCGTCGAATGCAGCGATACGTACGACATCGAAACCGCTCCTCGACTTCTTGCGTCTGCAAATCCTATCGACATCTCGGCCCGCTACCTGATGGAGGAGACCGATGGATCCGAACGTCACTCTGCGTGAGCTGCTTCAGGCCATTCGCGCCGAAGATACTGGCCGCGCCCAGGAACTGGCCGAAGCCCTGCAATTCCCCGGTCTGGTCGTCTGGATTCCTTTGCATGACGTAGTCACGATGATCGAAGTGAAGGAGCCCGAGAAGAAGTGACCGGTTCGTGCCGCCAGTTGCTCGCCGAGTCGCTTAAGGACCTGGTGGACACTCAAAGCCCGCTCGTCGATGAAGCTTCCATCTACTCGGACCTGCTCGGATCCGCGCTCTACAAGGTCGATTGGCCCGCGATCGCCGATTCGTTCTTCGAAAGGGGAGCGCCGTGAATCAGAACGGTTTCACTTGCCTGTACCTTCTCGATGCTCTTGCTGCCAAAGCAAGAACCAGCCTTCTCCAAGCGGAGAGGGCTTTTTGCTTGGCGTCGCAGGCGTGCTACGCTCACGGCCGCTTCAAGCATCGTGCTTGAGGATCGATCATTTTCATCACGAGGGTGTTCCTATGTCTGCCACGCTCATGCTCCATCAGGGCGGCAAAGAAGTTAGCCGCGAGGAATTGACGCAGTTCATTCTTCCGCCAGCCACGAAAAGTTGGAAGCCGATCTCGCACAATGCCGTTCTCGACACGGCTCTGCAAACTCTTGCCGAAGCCGGCTACGGCGTCGCCAAGATGCGTCTCGGAGTTTCGCACGAAGGTCAGCGGTTCTTCGGCACGCTCGATCTGACGACCGCGCTCACTCCCGAAGGCAGCGTGACGCTGGCGGTCGGCTTGCGTAACAGTTCCGACCAGTCCTTCCCGATGGGATTTTGCGCCGGCTCGCGCGTGTTCGTCTGCGACAACCTCGCGTTCCGCAGCGATCTCATGGTGAAGCGCAAGCATACCGTCCACGGAGTCGCCCGCTTCTCGACCGACATCGCCCAGGCCGTCATGTCGCTCCATTCATTCCGGGAAGCGGAAGCCCAGCGCATCGAGTGGATGCAACAAACCGAATTGAAGGATATTGAGGCCGAGTCGCTGATCCTTCGCGCCTGCGTACAGCGCGGCATCGTCGCTCAACGACAACTGCCGCTCGTCTTCCGCGAATGGCATGAGCCCGAACACGAGGCGTTCAAGCCGCGAACCGCATGGTCATTGCTGAATGCCTTCACTGGCATTTTCCGTGATATGCAAACGAAGAACCCGGCCGAACTGGCCCACCGCACCATGCGTTTGCAAGCTCTGATCGCGCCGCCGCAAGACGACCGAAACGGAATTTCCGACGCAACGCCAGCCCTCGCAGTCTAAAATTCTCCTGTCTTTTGGATAGGAGCGAGCCTTCTCCGAATGGAGAGGGCTTTTTTTGTTCGCGGGCACCGTTTTCCAGCAACTCACCCTTCACTTACCAGCCGGCCAAGTAGTTCATATGCCTTTTTCAGATGGACACGGGTCAGATCCGGAGCCCGGCCAAGCGTTTCGGCGATGGTCAATGAGAACGCGGCGAGTTGCTCCGAGGTGATTCCGTAGATCGTGATGACTTTATTCCCTGCGCTGTCACAGAGGTTCAGATTCTGCTCTCCGTAGTGGATCGGAGACGCCCAAAGCTCGAACGTATCTCCCTGGTTCGCATTGACCGTATGCGTTACAGATCGATCCAGTTTCGGTGCCATATGTTCTCTCCTTGTGCCTGGCCTGGTTACTGAATGGGCTAGCTCGCACTTGACGCAATGCGTCATTTCGTTCAGTCAATTTATTTGCAAAACCTCGATGATCGAATCGTTTACGAAATGTCGCAGAAGTGTTCGAATCAATCACTCGGAAGGGCGATGAGTTAAAGTTTGTTCTTCTCAATATTTCGATCGCCAGTGCAACACCATTTGCACCCAGATCATTCCGAGAAGTTTATACTTCGCCTAACCCACTTTAGGCGAAGGAAGCATGACGCCCGTACACCCTCATCCATCGGCCAACAATCAACCGCCCGAGTCAAGCACCGTGCTGGCGACATTTGACAGACGCCCGGCATTGATGGCGCCATCACATGCGTCGTTGACAGTCCCCGACCTTCGTGCTCGATTCACCGAAGCCTGTCAGGCCTGGCTCGCGAAGTCGCCGTCACCGGACACCCGGAGCAATTACGCGCGGGACGTGCGGCAGTTTCTTCACTTCGTCGGCGCTGAGCCAACCCATCTCGAAGAACTTGCGGCCGTCCGGCCCGCCCAGGTCGCCGCTTGGCGGGATCAACTGAAGGAACAGGGCCTCACCAACTCCTCTATAAGGAGGAAGATGACGGCCGTGCGGTCGCTCTTCTCCTATTTGCAGTCGTATGGTTTCGCCGGCGCAAACCCGGCCCATTCTGATTTTGTCGATGCTCCGGCCGCGCCTCGCGACGGCAAGACTGTCGGCCTTTCGCCGGAAGACTGCCGGTTACTTCTCAATGCGCCAGATGAAGCGACGCCGGTCGGAGTCCGCGACCAGGCCCTGCTCGCCGTTCTCGCCTACACCGGCTGCCGTGTCGGCGAACTCGCCCGCCTGAAAGTCGGCAGCTACAAGACGACCGGGGGCTATAAGGTGCTGGAAATTCACGGCAAGGGCGGCAAGGAGCGACGGGTTCCTCTCCACCCCGAGGCGTTCGAGCGTCTGGAAGCCTGGCTCGACGTGGCCGCGATTCGCGAGGAGTCATCCGGGGCGATGTTCCGGCCGCCGCGATCGTCCCGAGGTAGGGGGTTTGATGGGTTTTTTCCGCGAGGGATGGGACGACGAGCAATGCAGTTTCTGGTTGATCGTTACGTTCGTCGGCTTGGGCTAGACCCGGCCGTCTCTGTCCACAGCTTCCGCGTGACCGCGATCACGACGGCCCGCGAGCGGGGGGCTGACATCATCGACCTTCAAGATTTTGCCGGTCATGCCGATCCTCGCACGACACTGACCTACATCCGAAACCGCGATCGGTTAAGCAAGAGCCCGGCGTATGTGCTGAAGTACTGACCAGATTTTTTGCTCTTCCCGCATTCCAGCATTCCCGATCTCCGCAACCGACATTGGCTAGTGCCTTGTCCAGACTAAATTTTGGGATGCTTTAAGCGATTCCAAGCTAGAAATTCGGTTTCTTTCGGCCCTTGTTATCCCAAAATTTAGTCTGGACAAGGCACTAGGGTCTCGGAGCAGGATACAATTCTCGATACGCTGCTTTCAAACCACCACCTTCATTCGGTGAAACTCCGCATGTCCTTCCGTTTTCCACAGCCCACCAATGAAGACGATTTTGAGCTCACTTGTCTTCGCTTTCTTCGCCAATCGTGGAAGTGTCCGACGCTCAATCAGTACGGCAAACGAGGAGAACGTCAGTTCGGAATTGATCTGATTGACGAGTGTGGAGGCATTCCACTACGGGCCGTTCAGTGCAAACACCACGAGCCTGACAAGACGATTCCTCCGGCTGAAATAGAGGCAGAAATTGCGAAGATGCTCGCGTCGGCGCTGCCCGTGGACGAGTATTACATTCTGACCACCGCCAGAAAAACGACGCACGCCCAAAATACCATCATTAAAATCAACCGTGAACACCAAGTAACGGGGAAATTCAAAGTCTTTCTCTGGGCCTGGACTGACATTGAAACCCTGCTATCTGAAATGGATGACGTTGCTCAGGATCGAATTCTTCGCGGTGATTCTGGTCGAAGTGCGCCTGCAATCCGCCAGTTGATCTACAGCGCGATGGGCGAACATCTTGATCGAGACCTCTACGCCTCCGCTTCGGTGCTTGACCTCGAACTGGACGGTATCAAAACCTCGCTTGATCGTTACGAGGTCGAAGTCGCCGAAAGCAAAATCAAGCTAATCGAGACCCGAGCTGACGACAAGCTTCAGCCGCATCATCGCTATCAACTGAAGATCTTTCGATTCCGAATTCTCTCCGGTCGTTGGCACTGGAACCAAGCTGGGCGGGAACTCATCGACGCCAAGCGGTTCATGCCATCGACCGAGCGCGCTCGGATCAATGAAGCCTTTGGCTATGAATTGACGGGCGATACGGAAAAAGCCCATGCCCTAGCCTCGGAGCTGCGACCTGAATTCTCGCAATCAGTTCGGTTGCTAACGATCTGGATCCGAACGTCTTCTCCCAATGCTGCGTTTGCTACTCTTGCTGAAATCGCCGCGCCATTTGTGAACGAAGACGAAGAACTCAACTTGGCCCTCGCTCACCGCGCCTTTCTCGAAGATCGTTTCGACGGAGCGTTACCGCATGCGCGACGTGCGACTGAACTAAACGCGAATTCGCCGCACGCGTGGTTCGTTCTCGGCCAAGCCAAACACGCCTCAAGTTTGAATGTTGCTTCTGGCTTCCAGAACACGCTTCTCCGGGAGGCAGAGGCGCATTACGATCGGGCGCTCTACCTTGCTCACGTGCAAAGACTGTTCGGCCTCGAAGCTGCCGTACGATTCAACCGCGGCAAAGTGCGCCATGTTCTCGGAGACGGGCGTGCAGAGACAGACTATGCTGCGGCCGTCGAACTCGCTTCTCCTGACCAGGGGCTCAGGACGGAATACGGCGGCTATCTCCTTGAACTTGGTCGATTTGACGACGCCCTGCGCGAACTCGCCGTTGATGGTGGCGACCCGGATGGCACGCGACTTTTCTACAAATCCGCAGCTCTTTACGGGCGAAATCGCGGCGATGACCGAAAACAAGCGATCGAGCTGCTCCAAGCTGTGATCGACTCGACACCCGCTCCGAAGTGGGCAGACGCACACATTCTGCTTGTTCAATGGTCGATCGACGGCAAATTCCAAGTGTCAGCCCGCGCCGCGATCACCCGAACGAGTCTCTCAAATGACAATCCTTTGGTTTACCACACGATCGCTGGTTGGTTAGCGAAATCCGAAGATCAAGCAGAAGCAGCCAAGGTTGAGTTCGGGCATGCCCTTACGTTCCTTTCGAGCACTGACTTACGCGATCACGTCTTCTTGCTTGCCCAAGCATTGGTTTCTGTCGATGAGGACGAGCTGGCACTCCCGCTGCTGCTGCAGTGTTACCGACCCGGCGTGTTTGACGACGAGTGCCGAAAACTTCTCGATTGCGCTCGGAGGCTCAACCACCATGATGTCTCAAGCCGAGTCTGTCGGGAACTGCGTGAAGCCGGCGAAGCCGACCCCCGAATCGTCCTGTCGGAAATCAGCATTCTCCAGATGTACGATCCACACGAGGCACTACGGGTTGCCCAATCCTATCTGGCTGAACACCCCAACGATCGTCACGTTGCACTGTGGCAATCCACGCTCGCGCTCCGGCTCGACAAACGTGAACTACTCATTTCCGATCTCGGCAGACTTCCGACCGCAAACGACGTTACGCCGGAAGGAAGCAGCCTAGTGATCAGAATTCTTTGTGCCACTGACCGTGGGGCCGAGGCACTTCGCTATGCTTATGAAGCCCTTCGAGTGCACTTCGATGCCGAATTCGTCCACGGTCAGTTCATCGCCTGCTTCCTTGAACTTTCAGACCATTGTCCCGAATTGCGTATCGGTGGCACCGTCGCTCCGGGAATGGCCGTATGTTACCACCACGAACACGAAGCGATTGATCGATGGGTCATCATCGAAAGTACTCACGAACCTGAGCTTTTACTCGACGAAGTTTCTCTCGATCACCCGTCGAGCGTGGCACTTTCCGGTCATAAGGTAGGCGATCTTGTCGTTCTATCCAATGCCGGCATCCAGCCTCGGCAGGTGCGGATTCGGGACGTTCTGCACAAATACATTCACCGATTCCGAAATTGCATGAATCAGTTTCAGGTCCGGTTCCCTGGCGGATCGGCTTGCCAGCTTGTTCACGTCGGCAGCGACGATGACTTCGATCCATCGCCAATTCTTCAAAGTCTTGCCGATCAACGGAAGCAAGTTGAATTCCTCGATGGACTCTACCGAGAAAAACCACTTCCGATCTACATGTATGCCAAACTATCCGGCCATAACGAATTCGAAGCCTGGGTACATCTCGCTTCACAGCAGGATCTCGGCATTCGTTGCTTTAATGGTCAAGCCGAAGAGTTGGGTGCAGGCCTTGATCAATTGAAACAATCCAAGGCAATCGTCATCGATCTCACTGCCATCTTCACGCTTGCCCAGCTTGATTTGCTCAATGTATTGAAGGCTAGCAAGCGCACAATGCTCGTCGCGCAGACCACTTTTGACTACATCCACTATATTTTAGAACTTGCGAAAGATGGCGGGCGATCACCAGGGGTGATGCGACTAACAGACGATGGGAAATTGGGCTTTCTCGAAATCTCACCCGAGCAGCGCGCGCGGCACTTCGCTTTCCTTGAGAACATTCGCAACAGTGTGAGGGAAAACTGCCAGATTGTACCCTGTCTTAATGCTGTCACACTTAATCCAAAGCGTCGTGAAGGCCTTGTTCAATCACTTGGTCGCCACAATCTTGACTCGATGCTGATCGGTGCCGCACCCGACACGGTTTTTTGGACAGATGACCTGATTCTCGGAATTATCGGACGGACCGATTTTGGCGCCGCACGCGCGTGGACGCAGATAGTCCTTTTCATGATGCAGACTGAAAAAGTGATTGACCAACTGGAATATCACCGGGCCGTCGCCAAGCTTGTCGGCTGGCATTACCACGGAGTGCTCTGGAATGCCAGCACGCTGCTCGCCGCTGCGGACATCGCAGATTGGCATACTGATCAGTGGCCGGTTCCCGCAGTGGTCAAGTGTCTCGGGAACGCAGAAGCCAATCCAATCGAAAGACTCCAGATAGCGGCTGAGGCCGTTCGGTCTATTTGGGAAAGAGACATTTCTCCGCTTTCTAAGCAAGGCTTCTTATTTTGCATCCTGTCAGGAATCGGCAGTAAGCGACTCGTGACGCGATTGGGCCAGAATGTTCGTAGGCTGTTTGGAGTCGACGCTTTTTCAGCAGAAGAGGTGCTTTCTTGTATCGCATACTGGTTACAGCACCCAACTGGTTTTACCTGGCAGCCATAACCACGGCATCGGAATTATCGACCTGTATGATGAGCGAAATCCAGGCGATCATGAAAAGCCGAGAGCGAAAAACCGCCCTTTCGGCAAACATCATCTGTCACACTTTCCGCGCCGAAGGCATCACAAGAAAGATCAGCAAATCGCCGCCGAGGAGTCGTCCCGGACGACGAAGGTGGACGATTTCACGAGCAATGAGCTGAGCTTGGACGAAATTGAAAAGGTTCTGATTTGGATTCGGAAAGAATCATCTCACGGCGTTTGTGCCGACCTAGCGATCCCGAGAAAAGCGACCGGATCGACAATGCGAAGGTGCGGACACTTGGCGATGAATCCGGCGTCTTTCATGAGATCGAGCAGATCGTTGTCGCGACTAACGATGTACTCAGCATTTACGGCCACCGCCAGATCGAGGCAGGGCAGATCGTCCGGATCGCGCACTGCTATGCCCGCGTTGGGAACGCTGCTTACGAGCGTCGCCACGGTGGCGAGTTTCTGCACGAACGTGTCGATCCGCTTTTGCGTGAGATGCGGAAACTTCCGCTGAATCTTCGGACGCGTGAGAACGTCGTGCACTTCGGCCATGATTGCGGGGCTCAGATAAAGCTTCACGTGATGGGCTTCAACCAAATCGAGACATGCCAACGCGGGGCTGCGATCATTGGTCGCCGCCTGCAAGTAGACCATGCAGTCGAACACGGCGGCAATCATGCGCTTTTCTGCCGGTCAACTTTCCGTTCGGTTCGCGATTCGGACAAGGCATCCTCAAGAAATGCATCAAGTTCCGTATCGGTCATACCGCTTTTTCGGAAGTCTTCATGCACCGGTGCCAGGATCGTCCGAAGGTTCATTTCCGCCAGCGACAATCGCGCATCGACCGCTTCGACGACCAGTGTACCCATGTCTTTCCCGGTTGCTACAGCCTGAGCCCGGAGACGATCAACAGTAGCCGGCGGTAGGTTGATCGTGATGGTCATTTTCGATTCGTGGTTATGGTCTGACCGAGATTCCGCGTTACGAGAACAGTTTACCACATGTCGCTCGATTTGGGGAGACTATCCACGTCAACGCCCGCCAAGGCCCAGCAGATCGCCGCCCACGAGTCGCCCAGGACAACAAGACTCTACGATCGTACGGGCGACGAGGTGAGTTTGGATGAGATCGAAAAGATCCTGATTTAGCAGCGAGTTCACTTCCCTCCCGATCCTCGCACGACGCTAACGAACATCCGCCAGCGCGATCGGCTGAGTAAGAGCCCACCGTATGTGCTGGGGTGCCAACGCCGCACTGTATCTCGGGGTCTGGCGAACTCCTTCGACTCGATCGCTATTCCCAATCCTTTGTCTTGAAACCGAGGTTCGTCGCATTCTCGCTGACACCGCGTTTCACACTTTCGCTGGCCCCCAGCGCGAAGTCAGCGGCAATCTCTAGCGTGATTCGGATCGTCGCGTTCGGGTCGGTCGCCAGAAGGCCAATCACTTCCTCCGCGATGGTATTGAGCCTCGACTTGGCGAGCGTCGCGTTCACGTCAACACTGCCGTGGAATGACTTGGCCCTGGGAATCACGGCCGGCCCGGCGCCCGTCAGCTTCTTGCCTGGCTCGACCCCGACCGTCTTCGCACCCATGTCAGTTAACGGCACGCCCGGCTTGCCGGCTTCAGGCGGCAGAGCCACGATTAGTTTCTTCTGCTCAATGGCGTACTGCCTCGCCGCTTCCGGTTCGATCAAGAGCAGCGTGTTGTCGAATGACAGGTCGCCATCGCCCAATTTGAAGCCGTCGAACTTGCCGTCGGACTGCCCATACGCGGTGCCGAAGAAGTCGGGGCTCGCTGCGCCGGTGCGAACGACGGACGCCAACACGTCCCGCGACTTCAGCCGCGGCAAGTACAGATATCGTAGCGAGTCTTCCCAGAACGCCATCGCCCCCATGGAGATCTTGCCGTCCTTCCAGTAGAGTTCCTTCAACTTCGCCCGCAAGTGTATCGGCGACCATGCCTCGATGACCAACTCGTTCTCGCGGCAGACTCGTGCTAGCTCTCCTTGTCCGGTGCCGCTGGTCGTGTTCAACGGGAACGCTTCGACTGTTGGTTTCGTCGCGGTCGGGTCGTCTTGCACCGGACAGAGTAGCCACTTGAAGCATTCGCGGGCAGCACGGGGCAGCACCGCATTCGCTGCCTGTGATTCCTTCTCGGCCTGCTTCAGTTGAATTTGGTCAATGTTCAGTCTGCTCTGCTCCACATCTTCGACGATGCTCGCCCACGCCAATGCGACACGGGTTGCGTCGCGCAGCCGAGCCAACACCGCGTGATCCGCTGCGAGGAAGATCAGGCGATTGGCCCGGTGGCGGGGCTGGCCTCCATGCGTGCGCAGGTATTCCAACACGGTGTCGGTCGCCGCCCGCGTGTCATCCTTCGTGAATGACTGCTCCGACGGCAGCACGACAAGCCGGAGGGCGCTGTCGTCCGGCACGTCGGCGTGCGGGGTGAATACATGCACGCCGGCGAAGTGCGACACGCTGGCGAAGAGCTTCTTGACCACATCCTCGATTTTCTTCCGCACGTCCGTCTTGAGGTCAAAACGTTGCTTTCGGTCTTCCATCTCTCGCCGCAGGTTGGCCCGCGTGTCGAACCAGAATCGCGTGGCATCGGCGGCCTTGTCGCCCGTACTGTTCAGGTAGTGCAATCGATCCACAAGCCGCCCTAGGGCATCTGCGTAGACTGCCGTGGTCTGGCCTGGTTGCAAGCAACCGAGCATGATCCGGCCGCGATCCAGCCCGCGGATGCCGGGTTTCGTCGCCACGCAACTCGGGGCCGTGCCAAGGAACAGCGTTCGGGCCACCCGCCGGGCCGCGTTCACCTGCCCAAAACGTGGCTCTTTCCCTTCGAGTTCCGTCGTCTCGGCCCGGTCACCGTCGATATCCCCTTCGATCACCGGATCCCAGCCGGGCGGCAGCAGGTACGTCATCTCGTTCCGTACGTCGCCATCGGCGAGGGGCAGGCTGCCCGGCAGAATCAGGAAGTCTTTGTTGTCCGCCTTCCACAGCCGCGAGATCACTTTGGCCATCAGTTTCAGCACGCCGCGAGTTCGCTGGAAGCCGTCGATCGTCGTCCAGTCCTCATACAATCGGTCGAACACCTCGGGGTGAATCGGGTACGCTTGCGTCAGTCGGTCGTAATACCGCCCCTCCTGCGTCTCGCTCGGCAACTTCGCCCCTTCCGCGATGTAGGCGTCGGCGAAAGCCCGACAGACTGAGTCGCGGCCCTTCAAGTCCTTGATCGGTTCGA
This sequence comes from uncultured Planctomycetota bacterium, assembly GCA_963718635.1. Taxonomy (GTDB): domain Bacteria; phylum Planctomycetota; class Planctomycetia; order Gemmatales; family Gemmataceae; genus JAIOQJ01. Next base: position 4,331,285 of record OY970367.1, read on the forward strand.
ACAGCCGCCGCCGCACGATTTCGAACGCCTCTTCCGTAGCGACCGGCTTCCAGAGCGCCTGCACGCGACCGAAAGTCTTTTCGAGGGCCTTGAGCGTCCCGATGCCGCGACTGCTTCCCGCTTCAGTGTCCGATTCCGGCAAGCTCGCCAGCACGACTGCCGTCGGCACCAACTTCGCGGCTTCAGTGAGCGCCTGCACGAACGAGATGTTGCTGTCGTAGCTGCCGCCGGAGAGTGGCGCACCGTCCGCAAACTGCCGGATGTACGCCACGAGTTCGTCCATTAGCACCACGCATGGTGCGTATGTTTCGAGCAGCGTTCGCAGCACGTCCTTGCCCGGCGAAGTGCCGCTGGCGTCGGAATCCTTCACCAAGGCGAAGCCATCGCTGCCACCGAGCTGCCACGCCAGTTCGCCCCAGAGCGTTTTGATCGTTGTGCGGCCGTGTTTCCATGCTTGGCCCGGCGCGTGGGCCGTGCCATCGATGACCGCCACGCGGGCTTGCGGCACGTCCATCAGGCCGGCCTTCTCGATCAACGTCGGTACGCCTGGCAAGTCGTTCAGGGCGCACTTCCGGTCGGCCAGATGTAACACCGCCAGCATGGTGTGCGTCTTGCCGCCGCCGAATGCCGTTTGCAACTGAATGACTGGCTCGCCGCCCTTGCCGCTGAGTCGCTGGGCGACCTGTGTGAGCAACAGCCGCATTCCTTCGGTGATATACGTCCGCTCGAAGAACGCGGCCGCGTCCTGGTACTCGACCGGGGCCTTGCCCGAATGCACGGCGGTGATGTCCGCCGCGAACTCGGATTGCAGGAATGTTCCCTTCAGTACGTCCGCATGGGGTATCGCGATCTCGCGCCAGGGCTTCATGGTCATTACTGTGGCACCTCTGTAACCGTCCAAGGTATTTGATCCATGTCGCCAATACAGACAACCTGTGGATGGGGATCAACGGCTTTGACAAGTTGTTTAAGTCGATCCAAAACAAGCCGACGCTGTGATTTGAGTGAGCGCAACGGATTATTGGTTGGCGGCTGCTGCAGATGCAAAACGACTCGAATTTGTTTCGCCTCAACCGCCCCTTGGGCCCGCGATTTTTCGTTGGCCAAGTTTGCATTTAGTCGGGCGGCCATCAGTCCTGCCAACGTGTCCCGGACTTTCACGGCCACGGCATCTGCGAGGAATTCAAACTGTTTTTCCCGTGTCAGCCGGTAATCTTTCACCTCGATTTGCCAGCAGATATTGTCTGGGGCAATAGCGAGAATATCGATGCCCGCGATGCCTGCCACTTTGCGATGGCTGCAATTCAAACACTTCAACTGCTCTTTGCATTTCTTGCAAACGAGTTCCATGTCGCCGAAGCGGGCCATTTGACCCTGAAAAAAACTCTCTTTGTCATAAGCCGAGACGTTCCAGCCTTCCGGGAAATCAAATCGCAATCGTTGTTCGGTAATCGAAGGCATTATTGAGCCTCCGCGGCGTCGTAACGATCCACTTGGCTCAATTCTTCCTGCAGCGAATCGATCGCCCCGATGTCGCTAACGGTCCCTCCTTGGGAAACTTCGACGCCTTTATCGTTCGGGTGTAGTCCGAAGTATTGGGCTGGAACGGGGTCGGGCGAATTCTTCTGCAAGATGTCCAACTCCCGTAGCAGGAACAAACTATGAGTTGCGATAAAGACTTGAATCCCACTTCGGCACAGGGCGAGGATCGTGCCCGCCACCACTTTAATGATCTGCGGATTCAGGTTCGCTTCGGGTTCGTCCCAGAACAAATAGCCTTTGTCGACGAGAGAGCCAGTGGCGATCAGGCGCGCAATCATGGCGAGTTTGCGCAACCCCTCAGCAACGAGGTGCATTTCCATACGCACACCGTCTTGATTCAGATAGAAGCTACCTGAATCCGTCAGCTCGACTTTGCCGCCCATCGCTATTTCCAGAGGAACTAGCATCTCCCGAATCTTTTTCTCTCGCGGGCCTCGCGCCAATGGTGCACCCAGCAGAATGCACGTGTCCCTCCAAGTCTCATCGAATTGGAGATGCGTCGTCTCATAAACCGAAACAAACCCTGGATAGATTGTCAGCAACTCTCGCGTCGGCAGATATACGGGTAATTTCTCCACCCACGCAGATGGCGTCTTGTCTACGATGACTTCCGACTTGCTCGCTGTGTTAAACGAGAATGCCAGATGATGCTTCTGAGGCGTAAACTGGCAGTCTACTTCCGTTCGCTGGCGGCCTGGACGGTTACGACGTGCGAGCCGACCCAACTCATCAGGCTTAAACACCATTACGAGTTTGTTTGCGATCGCCGTCTGTAAATGGACCTTCGTTGGGTTGTGCGATCCCGAATCCTTCGCTCCACGATAGCTGACATAAAGAGCAGAATAGGCCACTTTCAGCAAATGTGTTTTCCCCGTTCCGTTTGCGCCGACGAATACGTTGAGCCCTGCAGCGAACTGCAAGTTCGACTCGGTGAAAACAGTAAAATTTTTCAACACGATTGAATCGATCATGGATTTGTTCTCTAAGCTTCGAACAATGTTCCTTGTTTGGGCGTAGGCAGCTTCGCGGCGGCACTCTCGATGCCGCTCCAGCCCGTCACCACTTCGTTGTAAGCTCGCGCATCTTCCGCCCGACCGGCGCGTTCGCTGAGCGTGTAAAGACGGTACGCCAACTGCCGGGCGGCTTCCGCCTTTGCCCCGACGCCGGCGAGAACCTTTGCGGCTCCTGAATCGCCGTCCGCGTTGTACGCTCGGATGAGTTGGTGCAGGGCTTCCCACACCGGCAGGCGGGCATCAGTCGCGGGGTCCCAGTCGGCTTCGTACTCTTTCCATTTGTAGAGCCGCACATTGCCGCCGCCCGCTTCGATAACGCCTGCTTCTTTAACTCCGGCTACGCTGGTTCCTTTGCGCGGGCCAGCGTGTCGGCCTCGCCGAACTTGCCGGCATCCCACCCGTGGTGCTCGAACCAGTGCAGGCAGAATTGCGTATCGGCGTCGAAGTCGTCTTCGGCCAGGAAGCGGTTGATAAGCTGCAGAGCGGTCTTCACGGCCATTGGCGTGCCATCGGCTTCCAGCACCGCGTCGTACCGGCTGAAGATGGCCATGCCGGGGCCTACGATGGCCTGTGACAAGTCTACAGGGGCGACCGGCGAATGAATCCCCTCGCTTTCGCGGGTCATCGCGTCAAGGGCGAGTGGCAAAGCTTCATTTATCAAACTGATAAACTTGCGGCGACCGATAGTACCTGCGTCCTTCGCCCGTGGCCGGCAGACAAGGATGATGGATGAGGCAAGAGCATTGGAGTCAAGTCCCCGCATTCGGTTGTCACCTTCGGTCCTCATCGGCCAAGTGCCTGTTACTACAAGGCCGGCATTGAGCACAGCTTCTAGAAATGTTTCCCACCCAGTGCTGTTCGTGCCTTCTTTTTCTGTCTCCGACTGCTTGAATGCGTAATAAATAGTAATTGGTGCGGCTGGGTGTGCTTGGATCGCAAGCGCATGCATGGCCTGACGCATTCCATTAAGAAAGAATGCTTCGGCTTTTTCTTCGCTCCCGTGCCTGTACAGAGCGGCAACCAATTCTTCAGCCTTCGGCGTCGCTACAGTGGCCAGCAATTGTGGAAACGTTGACTGTAGAATAGGCCTCATCCAGACATAGAAAAAATCGGAAAGGTCTGAATAGCCAACATTGTCATAGTAGGGTGGGTCCGTGGATATAAACGGCATTGCTTGCAGGCGCAAACTTGCAGCATCGCCTTGATGAGCATACGACTTGGTTTTTCCCGAAAAGAAATTAAGACAGCTTGAGACCACATGGCAGCACTGATTCCATTCGGTACTGCATTTGCCGAAAACGCTTCCTTCCGCGAAATCCCAAGTAATAGGAATCGCTTGTTTCGTAAATGTTCTTGCTATTGCAGAGTCCTTCGGTAGCCATGCGCATACTGTGCTTGAATAATGAACCACTCGCGCGAGAATGCACCATAAATACACACTTATGGCCTGCGCGTACGCCAATGCACCGGTTCCGCCTTTGTCGAGCGGTTTGTCGTCATCGGTCAATCCTGCCGCAAGAGCATCTTTGCGAATGCGGTCTTGTGCTTCAATGATTAAATCTCTAAAAGTAGTCAATGCGAGCAACTGCCGTGGCATGAACAATTGATCGAACCGTTCCATTCCATATAGCAAGCATGTCATGGGCCAAGGATCGCGCGCGATCGGAAGATCGGCCCGGTGATCAATAGAAGTTGCATTGATGCCAAGTGCAACTTCTTCGTGTGCGGGAATGGCGGACAGATATATGCGTCCGCGAGTTCCTTCAGCGACTATGGCCATCAACTTCATCCCTAGTCGACCAGCTTTTCCTTCCTTGCGGATATAGTCATAAGCAATCGGGACGTTCGACATAATGCACCGAAATGCTTTTCGTTTTCCTGCAGACGTGCCTTTTGTAGAATCGGCTGATGGTTTTCCAGTTTTTACTGTCAGGGTATAGCCTGATTTGTTTATAATTGGATCTATATACGCTTGTTTACCGGGCCTACTATTGAGCACAAACGTACTAGCTAATGGCACATCAACGTGGGAAAAGGCGGGGTTTGGGCTTCGCACGGTCCGTGTCCAGATCCATGCTGCGACTTTCAGTTTCTTACCGACAAAAGGCTCTAGGTCCGGACGGTCTTCAGCCATCATTTTTGTAATTACGACAGGAGGATACTTTTCTCCGATTCGACTGAATGCTTCGTCGCGTATGACTTGGCTGTAACGGCAAACATCTTCGGCCATTCCCGCCGTACCTTCCCAAATCGACAGTTCGTTTTTCGCCTTTGGATGCACCGGCGGCCGACCCCAAAACTTTGGTGGAAGCTCGATCATTGCCTTGTTGATCATAACCGCAACTGGATTAAGATCACTTGCAATTGCTTCAAGGCCAAGACGCTGAGCTTCCAACGGTATTGTTCCGCCACCGGCGAATGGATCGAGCAATGCGGGAAGTTTGGCCGGATTGAATAGATCCTTGGCTTGTGGGTGGTCCTTGTTCAGATCACATGATTCACGCCAGCTCTGGCGAATTGCTTCACGTGCCTTTTCGAGAATTATCTCGTTTGTAGAGTTCTCCCACTTCACAAGATCTTCAATGATAGCGAACAGTTTGGCGCGAGCTTTTGTCCAATGGCCTCTCTCTTGATTGTTTGGCATCTTGCCAGGATTTTTGCATCGCCAGAGGTCTTCTGGATCATGCACGAGCTGGGCGAATGTCACAGCACGAGCCGCCGCCACAGGTCGCTGGGCCCACCATTTGTGAAACGCAGTTGGATAGCCCGCTGGAGCTTTGCGTTTCCGTCTCGTGCATTCGGCGTTGATTACGTCCAATGGCAGCGCGACTTCGATGAGCTTCTTGGGAGAAATGACGATCACGAGTTTCCCTTCGCCCGTTTGAGCAGTTCGGCAATCTTGTAGTTCACGCTGGCGATGCCGAATTCCGGCTCCCGGTTGAACGGGTTCCCAAGGTAGTGTGGCCCTTGAATGCTGTCGTCTGGATTCACAAAGACGAGTACCAGTTCAAACTTTGCTGCCTGGTTGAACGCGTAAAGGAGTTCATTGTGTGTGATGCAGAGCGTGTCCGCCCCGGCAACTCGGCCCTTCACCTCAATGTGCTTCGGGTTCAAGTTGTCTGGCGGGTAACTCGAAATGTCCCAGCCGCATTTGTCCTTCGAGACATCGACGACACGATGCCCTTTGGCTTCCTCAGCATTCGTCACCGCTTTCATCGCAAGGTCTTCGATCCGCTTGCGATCCGCTGCTTCGGCGGCGCTGACGGGAGCCGGTTCGCCTCGAACAATGCGAAGTAATCCGGCCGGGACGACGAGCGCCCCGCCTAGGATAACCGGTGTGCCGTTCTGCACCTGACGCATCGCTTGCAATTCCTTCTTGCGACCGTCGAGCCGGCTTTGCAGGTCTTCGAGAGTCTTCTTCACGTTATCGAGGTTAAGGCGAACGTCCTTGCCAAGGGCCGCATCGTCCTTCAACTTGATTTCCCGATCCGTCCAGAAGGCGATTTCCTTGGTGAGCCGTTCGTGAACGGCAGCAAGCGTCTTATCGACGTGCTCAATGCGGCGATCCGCGACTTCCTTGAAGTGCTCGGGCACCAATGACCCGGCCGCGAGGGCGATAGCCTTCTGCTCCTGATCGGTGCGAATCCAGGGGGCGTTGAGTAGGTCCGCCAGCTTTGGACGATCCGATTCGACGAGCGGTTCGAGATCGAGATGCGGAGCCCAACCAGCGAATGCAGCGGTGCCGTCCGGGTTCACGCGAATGAACTGCATCCGTTTCGAGAGCGTGGCCCCGTCGCCGGACTTGACCTCGTGCGTGAGCAGGAAGAGCAGCCAGGGTTGATCGCCGTCGTCGGCGGGATCGACGAGGACGGCCCCCTGCCGGAGCAGGTTGGCGTTCGCTTCCAGGATCATGTCGGTGATGCTGAGCATCAGCGGATGGCCGGGGTGCATGAGCACGGCACGGGCGATGCCGGGCTTCTCCATCAGGTGCAGGGCGTCGCGGGTGAAGGCGATGCGTTCGTAGCGTTTGAGGATCGGTTCGTTCTCGCGGCGGTTACGGCCGGTAAGGCGGCGATCCCGCTCGCGAATGGCGGCGGGAACGTGGGTGATCTCGTAGCGCTCGGCCTCCCGCTTGTGGAGGGTGCCGCCGAGTTGGTCGAAGGCTTTGAAGAAGAACGACCGCACGAAGAAAGGCTGGAGCCGCCGGGCCTCGGCGCGTTCCATCTCTTCCTTCACCTTGAAGAGGCGATCCGGCGACATCGTTTCCTGGGCCAGTGCGTTGCGATTGAGAAGCGACTTCAAATGGTCGTGGTCGAAGGCGTGGTCGATCTTCGTGGTGAGCCGGGCACGGACGTCGGGTTGGTCGCCGTAGCGGATGGCTTGCATCAGCAGTTCTTTCAGGCTGGTTCCCTCGAACACGTCGCCAAGGATATCGAAGACGCGGCCCTTGAGGGCATCGCTTTCAATCTGCAGTTTCTCCAGCAGGCGATGGTACACATCGCCTTCCCGTGTTTCCTTGGCGACAAGGTTCCAAAGGTGACAAACTTCCGTCTGGCCGATGCGGTGAATCCGGCCGAACCGCTGTTCGAGCCGGTTCGGGTTCCACGGCAGATCGTAGTTCACCATCAGGTGGGCGCATTGCAGGTTCACGCCTTCGCCGGCGGCGTCCGTGGCGATCAGCACGCGGACTTCGGGATCGGAACGGAAGAGGGCCTGGGCCTTACGGCGCTCGTCGCGGTGGGTGCCGCCGTGGATTGTGATGATGCTGTCGGGCGAACCGAGGACACCGGCGATCTTGGCGTGCAGGTAGTTGAGCGTGTCGCGGTGTTCGGAGAAGAGGATGATCTTCCGCTGCCGGCCCGCGTCGTCGTGCATCTCGGGGTTGATCTGCAGCAGCTTCGAAAGTTCCTCCCACTTGCGGTCCTGGCCCGACACGACCACGCCCTTCGCTTGCTTCTCCAGGTCGGCGAGGATGACGATTTCCGCTTCGAGTTCGGCGATCGTCTTCGCGGCCGTCGCCTGATCGACGAGGTTCTCTTCGAGGGTTTCCTGCTCGTCGGCGTTCAAATCGTCATCGTCCTCGGGCACTTCGCCGACGGTTTCTGCCAGCAGCGACTTGCCACGGCCGCCGAGCTTCTCGGCCCGGAGGCGTTCGGAGAGGCGTTCCTTGCGGCGACGGAGCGATTGATAGATGGCTTCGGGGCTGGATGCGAGCCGGCGCTGGAGCGTAGTCAGGGCGAAGCCGACGGAGCCTTTGCGGGAGCCGCCGATCTGGTCGGCCTTGCCCATTTCCGTTTGCACGTACTTGGTGACGGCTTCGTACAAGGCGGCCTCAGCATCCGAGAGCTTGTAGTTGACCGTGTACGCCTTCCGCTCCGGGAACAGCGGCGTGTTGTCGAACTTGACGAGTTCTTCTTTCACCATGCGGCGCATGAGATCGCTGGCATCGACGACCTTGTGGACACCGTCGCGGTACTTGCCGTAGAAGCGATCCGAATCGAGGAGCGAGAGGAAGAGTTGGAAGTCTTCATCTTTGCCGTTGTGCGGCGTGGCGGTCATGAGCAGCAGGTGCCGGGTTTCTTTGCCGAGTCGTTCGGCGAAGCGGAAGCGACCGGTCTTGTCCAACTTCGAGCCGAAGTAGTGGGCCGCGAGTTTGTGGGCTTCGTCGAAGACGACGAGGTCCCACCCGGCCGCACAAAGCTTCGATTGCAAGGGGCCAGAGAGGCGACCGCTCGGCCCGTCTTCTTCGTCCCGTGCCATCTGATCGAGGCGGACGATGATCTGCTGGTGATCCTCGAAGGGATTGCCGCTCGGGGAGGCTTCCTCCAAGGCCGACGAGAAGATGCGAAATTCGAGTCCGAACTTCTCGTACAGTTCGTCCCGCCACTGTTCGACGAGGCTGCCCGGCGCGACGATCAGAATTCGGCGGGCGTCGGCCCGCATAACGAGTTCGCGGATATAGAGCCCCGCCATAATCGTCTTGCCCGCACCCGGATCGTCGGCCAGGACGAACCGTAGCGGCTGGCGGGGCAGCATCGATTCGTAGACGGCGGTGATCTGGTGCGGCAGCGGGTCGACGTTCGAAGTGTGAACGGCCATCATCGGGTCGAAGAGGAATGCGAGGTCGATCCGCTTGGCTTCGCAGGCGAGCTGGAATGCAGCCGCGTCGCCATCGAAACCCCAAGGGCGCTCGGTAGTGGCCAGGGAGATCGTGGCTTCGTCGGGGGTCCCGAGAAGTCGCTCCTTGAAGCTCCCATCAGGCAGCTTATAGAAGACCTGCACCGCGTTGTCGGCGTACGGCGTCACGGCGACTACGGTGCAGACGCGATCAGGCTCGAGGCCAACGAGCGAGAGGCCAGACTTGAGTTCCGCCAACTTCATGTTCGATCCCACTTGCCCAAGATGAGGAATGCCATCGCTTCGGCTTTCTGAGCAGTGCCCGCTTGATTCCACAAGTCCGAGGAACGCGTCCAGCTAGTGGTTGTAGACAATTCACCACCGATTCGCCCGCGTCAGGCGGACGAGCACGTTGCCGGCCTCAAATCGCTATCACGCAATTGTCGAGATTCGTGTTTTCGGCAATCCGCATTCGGAAGAGAAGCGAAGGGATACTCTACCAGACGCTTTAATCTTCGCACAGGTTGGTAGTGGTCATCAGACCCCTTGTTTTCTAGTAATTTTGCGCCATCCATGCTTGTTGATCATTCTTGTTTCGCCGACCGTTTCCGGTCGCTGCGAAGCAAGAAAAACTCGTCAGGCCACGAGCTCTCCGCCATTGCGGCCCGACGTCCTTGGAAACTTGCCGTGACTGCTGCGCTTCCACCCGCATTTCGCGAGCAGGGCGCAAACATGATTCACTCGACTGCCTCAAAGACTCCCAAATAAGTCGGGGCCGGTCTGTTTCTCCTTCTTTTTAGGTTTGCGGATCGATACCGGGCGAAGCACCGCGACGACCGCGTTCTCCCCCGTGGGTCCCAACTGGTCATTGGGCGTCCATACTGCGATGGCCCATACCCGATAGGTTCCGGAGGCTTGGCCCAAATCGAGATGGCATTCCCCTTCCGCCGGCCGGCCGGTCGAAGCGGCCGCGTAAATTGGGCCGTCGCTTTCGACCGACTTGTCCCTAGGAAGGAAGTGACCCTCGGCGATGAACGACGGGCTCGCCACGCAATACTCGATCCGCAGTTTCAGTGCGTCGCGGATCTCTTCAGCGGCCGTGATTCCAAAAAGATTGGCCTGATCTTCCCGGCCGACGGTCCCTTGCTGGGTCGGTTTGAGCTTCCATGAGAAGAAAACGGCCGTTACTGACGATGGATTCAATTCGGTGTACCGGCGCACGGTGGCCTCTCGCGACGCTTGGTAGGTCAATGCAAGGTCCGACAATCCCTGTGCCGTCGCGACCGCTGCTGCATCGTTCGAGAACCACGGATCTGGTAGCAGCAACTCCGCCGCCGCGATGTCGCAGAGCATCTCCAAGTAATCGTCGGGATTGCTCCGGTCGCGGTACCGGGCGTCAGTCCGGCACCAAGCCTTCGTAGTGTAGTCTGGGAAAAAAGTGTGGCTGATTTCGTGTGCAATGCTGAAGCGCAGTCGTGTATCGGGGCGATCCGGATTCACGCGCATCGTGACGCCTCCACGACCGTCCGGCACCAGTTCGGCGTCGGGACTGTGCATCGGCAATTCGTCGCTGCGTTGAATGCCGCGCAGACTTGCAAGCACATCGACGTTGATGGGCATCGTCGGCTCGCCGAACATGCCTACCTGTAGCGCGATCAGTTCTTTCGCTTTGGCGCGGATGGCGGCGGGGGCATCAGCCGTGCCAGATGAACGGACCAATTCGGCGATCAACGCCTCAGTTGTACGGGCGGGTTGCATCAGGCTCTCCCCTTCCGAGTCGAATTGACCAGAAGTAGATACAGTTGATGCCACTCGTCGGCGGTCTGCGGTTGCCCGCCCCGAAACTTCATGCTGGCCAAATCGCGAAGATCATCCGAACTGAGCGGTGTCTTCTGCGAAGCCATGCGCGTTTGGAAGTCTTGAAGGGACTGCGTTAATTCGACGGTCTGATTCTGAATTTGGACCGTAGCCAGAGACATGAGATCGGCCAAAGTCGTAGAAAGGGCGGTCGCAATCCGGAGGAGAACATCCGCCGACGGTTTTTTCGAGCCTTCCGTATCCCGCTCCAATTCCCACAAGTAGGTCTTGGAAATTTTGGCGCGGATCGCGAGCTCTTCGAGAGACAATTCTTTGTCTTCACGGAGCTTACGAATTCTCTCAGCCAAAGACATTGCATGCTCTCTTGAAAGCAGGGAGACGGATTTCACTGCTGGAAGTGTAGCAGAAAAATCCGCCGGAACAAGATTTTTCGTTCGTTATAGTTGACTACGCCACGGCGAACGTGTAAGTTCGCTATAGCTGTACGGCAATGCCAGCAGCCTTCGGAGATTTTATGCGGCTATTCCTTCAATTCGTTTCTCTCAGTGACCGGTACGAACGCAAAGCGCGTTTGTTGCCTGGATTGCTGCTTGCGGCTGTTCCCGCCCTGACGGCGGGCGCGGTCATACATGAATTCGCCGCGTGGTATCTGGCAGCCAGTTCGTCGCTCGGGGTCGAGTTTCTAGCCGCGTTCGTTCTCGGTCACCTCGCACGGGCTCGCGGTCGTCGAATGGAGGATGGTCTCTGGAAGGCGTGGGGCGGCCCGCCCACGACGCGTTGGCTTCGTCCATGGGACGACACTTGTTCTGACCAACAGAAATCCAAGTGGCGGGCTGCGATCAGGCGTTTGACTGGACTCACGCTCCCCGCTGCGGTTCCCGAAGGCAGCGATCAGGCTGCGGTGGATCGAGTGAATACGGACGCCGTTCGGCAACTACGGTACGTCCTTCGTGGTAAACCCGAAGCGTCGATTCTTGCAACCCATAATGAGGAATACGGTTTTGCCCGCAACCTCTGTGCAGTTCGATGGCATTGGGTGGTGATTTGCCTGACGTGCCTCATCGCGGTATCGGCCACTTTCGCATTTGAATTGCGACCCTACATCGGTCTTGCCATCGCCGGCACCTGTTCAATTACGGCGTTCTTTGTCGCAATCGAACTGCCGGACTACGTGCGTCGTTGCGCCGACCGATACGCGGAATCACTCTTCGCCACAGCCATCATTGTGAGCCAGTCAACGAATCAACCCGACAAAGAATCCGCTCCGACAAGCGGGTCTTGATGTTTATTTCTTTCCTTAGGAGGCAATCATGCCACGACTGACGTTCTACCCCATCGGCAACGCGGACACCTGCCTGATCGATCTGGCCGACGGCCGCAAAGTGCTCTTCGATTTTTCGGACGAGCGCAATCCGGACGACAAGAACGACAAGCGGATCGACCTCACCAAAGCTCTGCGTGACGATCTGAAAGCCGCGAAGCGTGACTCGTATGAAGTGCTGGCGATCACCCACTTGGATGACGACCACACGCACAAGGCCCACGAGTTCTTTTACCTCGATCACGCCGAGAAATACCAGAAAGGCACGCGCACCAAGTTCAAGGAACTATGGGTGCCCGCCGCTGTCATCGTCGAAAGTCGCAACAACCTCGAACCCGGCGCACAAGCGATTCAGGCGGAGGCCCGCCACCGGCTCAAGAAGGGCTACGGCATCCGAGTCTTCTCTCGGCCCGAATCGTTGCACGATTGGCTCGAAGACAATGACCTCACCGTCGCCGATCGCGCCAAGTTCATCACCGACGCGGGACTGATCGTTCCCGGCTTCACGTTGGCTGCGGACGGGCTGGAGTTCTTCGTTCACTCGCCGTTCGCGTGGCGACAGGACGAGAACACCGTGATCGACCGAAACGGCGATTCACTCGTCATGCAGCTCACGTTCAAGGTCGAAGGCGTGCAAACTATGGCCATTCTTGGATCCGACGTGGATCACGAGGCCCTTTCGGCGATCGTCAAAACGACGAAGAAGCACGGCCGCGAATCGCGGCTGGCGTGGCACGTGTTCAAGCTTCCGCACCACTGCAGCTACCTGACGCTTTCTCCCGACAAAGAGAAGTGCCCGTCGGTACCGGAGCCGGATGTGAAGTGGCTCTTTGAGACGCAGGGCCGCAACGGCGGGATCGTCGTTTCGACGAGCATTCCGATTCCGTCCATCGGCTCGCACAAAGGCGGCAGCAACCAGCCGCCGCACAAACAGGCAGCCGACTACTATCGCCGTCTAGCCGGCGACAAGTCCGGTCAATTTCTCGTCACCATGGAACAACCGTCGACTTCGGCTCCCGAGCCCATCGTGATCGACATCACGAAGGAAGGCGCCAAGCGTACGTTGAAGAAATCAGAAGATTCAACGGCAGCATCGGCGAAAAGTATCCCTGCCGCCATCGCTGCTGCTCGCGGTTCTGACGAACCTCCTCAAACCCGTGTGGGATTCGGACGATGAGCATAACCGACGGCCAGAAACGAGCGATCGAACAACTCCGCGATGTCGAGGCGGCCGCCGGCGGCCTCTTCATCGTCGAGAGCATCGAAGAGCCGAGCAAGCCGGGCGAATGGCTTGCCGTCGTCGTCGATTTGTCCTGCGCCGAACTGACGCGGGCGGACCGCGGTTTACCACTCCAAGCCCGCGAGCACCTGGTCATTCTCATTCCCTCAAACTTCCCGTTCGATGCTCCGCACACGCTCGTCCGACACGACCGGTTTGCAGGTTTTCCTCACGTCCAATGGAAGCATTCACTTTGCCTCTATCAAGCACCGACAACCGAATGGAATCCAAGCGACGGCATGTTCGGGTTTCTCGACCGCCTCTACATTTGGCTGCAACAGGGGGCATTAGGACAACTCGATCCCGTCGGCGCGCCGTTGCATCCACCGGTCGCGTACCTAGCGGACGGTCCGGTGCGAACGGTTATCCCCCGTGTCGACGCCCCCCGAATCGCAGACTCGCCGTGGTTTGGCACCGCCCACTTGCGAGTTTCATCTGATGTCAGGGTCGATATCGTCGGCTGGTCGCCGTTTTTGGATTCAGCCACTCCGCAAACGGTCGCGGCGGCGATTCTATTGCCAGAGCCGTTCCCATTCGAGTTTCCGACCAGCGTCGGCGATCTGATCGAAGCGTTCGCGAATCGCGGCGTATCGAGGGAGCGGCTGTTTCTTACGTTGCAGTGGGCGGTCATCCACAACGACGAGAACGCTCCCCTCTACGTCGTGATCGGAACGCCGATGCGTGGAACCAGTGGCGGCGAGTTGCAACAGCACCTCACGTCCTGGTACATCGATCCCGTCTTCGCCTGGGGACTCAAAGCCGCCTTCGACAAGCATGCGGAGGACGAACAAACGAGGACTTACGGCGAGAAAATCGAGAAGATCCTGCTGGACTGGGCCAGCGTTGCGAAGACAGCCTGGTGCGCCACCCGCGAGGATCGTCCGGAAATCGTAACGCGTCGTGACCGAGGCTCATCCCTTTCGTGGTTCGCGGGTCGCTCGGTCGCCGTTTGGGGCTGTGGTGCGCTGGGCGGACATATAGCCGAGCACCTCGCCCGCGCCGGAGTCAAGAAGCTAATCCTGCGTGATAGCGGCATCGTCACTCCCGGAATTCTCGTACGGCAGCCTTTCAACGACGCGGACATCGGAAAGGCCAAGGCCTACGCGTTACGTAATCGGCTTCGACGCATTCGCCCCGATCTTCAAATTGAGGCTCACGTCGGTTGCATTTTGGATGAACCAGGCGGTACAGATTTGTTTTCGAGTGCCGATCTCGTCATCGACGCCACGGCCTCAACGTCGGTGATGTACTACGTTGAGCAGTGCCGGTGGAAATTGCCCGACAAGCCAGTCCCGTTGGTATCGATGGCAATCGGTCATAACGCGGATCGCGGAATGGTCACACTCGCCCTTCGGAAGCATTCCGGGGGTACGCTCGACGTTTGCAGACGATTGAAGTTAGAATCATGTAACCGTGCGGACCTGATCGGTTTCTTGAACGAGTTCTGGCCGTTAATACCTCGTCCGATCTTTCAGCCCGAACCTGGATGTTCGGATGCTACTTTTATCGGCTCATCGGCCGACGTTGCCGGACTTTCCGCAATGATGCTGAACCTTGCGGCGGTGGATTTGGCGACATCCGCAGATGACAAGACCGCAACCGCCCATTTCATCGCACAACCTCATGCGCTTGGTGCCGGGGAGTGTCCGTCATTCGCCTTCTCCTGGAAGACGGATCATCTCAGCATCGACATTCACGCAGGGTATCAAATTCGTATTTCATGCTCAGCGTGGGCCGCAATGCGCTCGTGGATCGTGAAGAGCAGGGACGCGGTAGGGCCAAAAGCCGAAACGGGCGGGCTGCTTTTCGGTGAAAGGGACGACGCGGTCGGCGTTATTTGGGTGAGCGAAGTGAGCGGTCCACCATCCGACAGCACTGCATCATGTGAGGAGTTCGTCTGTGGTGTTGATGGGACTGCGGAGATGAACAAAGAGAATCGCAGTCATACACGCGGCTCGGTGCAATACCTGGGCATGTGGCACACGCACCCTGACTCCTATCCCCTGCCCAGTTCGACCGATTGGATGGGGATGCAAAGGCTCGTGAAGGAGGCCGGTGGGGCAAGCCGATCACTCATGTTGATTGTTGGTTGCCCGCACGACAAACCTATGCTTGGCACATATGTATTTCGGGCTCAAGATTTTCGAACTTTGAATGGCATGCCCATCATCCGTTCTTGTGTCATTCGCGCCGCTCCGTGGGATGAGTGATCTATAACCATCCTACTTCTCAGACTGAGCATTAAACTCGACTCTCCTTAGTGATCCTCTCAATCGCCTGCCGCCAGAAGTCCGCGTGATACTCCGGCCCGTCCGGCAGCGCCGCCCGCCGCTCCCCGGACGCGGTCAGCTCTTCCAGGCTCACCATCGCTGCGACCCGCGCCTTGAATTCTTCGCCACGTGCTTGAAAAGAATCCATCGTCGCCTGGAAGCGCTCGCGATGCCGGCGCGCGGCCTCTTGGATCTGCTCGGCCGTCACCGGATCGATGAATTCGGAGAACATGCCTTCGCGATCCCGCAATCGTTCGGTTCGCCTTTCGGCGATGCGCTGGGCCGTCTCATCGTCCGGAATGTCGAACGGGTTGATCACCGAGAAAGTGTAGCACTTGAGCGAGTCCGTCCATGTTCAACCGCATCCCCCCCACGATCTTCGTTCTCGCGATCGGAATCACCGCGATCACCTTTCTCCGAAAGCCGGTCGCTGAGCCAGTCTCTCGGCCGACCCCCGACCGCCCCGACCGTCTTCCGACTCTACGAGCAATCGCCGGCGACCAAGAAAAGGAAGCAGCGAAATCCGTCGCCACGTACCGCCCCCGCTCGAACGCTCGGGTCGATTATCTTCAATCCTCAGCGGACGACCTTCTCCGTGGACTACCCGGCGTCGTCGATGTCGAGGCGATGGTGCGAGCGAAGAACCCGACGTGCCGCATCATCCATCTCCGCGACTGGCACTTCGTCGCGCGCGATTTGTAGGCGGTCGAACTACGCGAAGCGGCCGGCCGTTCACTCTCCAGCGAGGAGATCGATCGTCGCCATCGAGAACTTCGCCTCGAAGTAGAGAGAGCACAGACGCAGCAGCTCGCGATCCTCTGCTGCCTCATCAAGCGGAGCGGCCGGAAGCGGCTCTTCGCCGAGGGCCTGACCGAGCAGGGGCTCTCGGTCTATTGAGAGAAATTGGCCGTTCTGAGCGAAATGGAGCGAGACGAAATCCCAGCGCTCCGCCAGCAACTCGCCGACGTGCAGAACCTCATTCGGGGAATGGAAAAGGCCGGCCGAGCGAACACCGAGCGCCACGAAAATACGAGGAAATCGAGAAGAAGATCCAGGCGCTGCTCGAAGACCAGAAGAATCGACTGATCGAGATGGGCGCCGCCCGTCGCCTCTTGATTGCCGGCGAGATCGAGGAAGTTCTCGCGCTCGAAGACGCAAGTCTTCTCGAGGCAGCGAACCCGATTGGGCCCGATGGATCGGTTCAGCAAGATCCCGAGCGAGTTCGGGCCGGGCAGGACGCCCACGTGAAAGCGATCCTCCACCAGGGCGGCGTAGCCGCCATCATCCTGGGCGGCGGCCATGATCTATCGGCGAGCGTGGGAGCGTCGTCGCCGAAGCGATTCGAGTATCGACTCCTGACGACGAAGAGGTTTTGGGAGTTTGCCATAAGTGAATACTGACACATGACTTGCAGATTTTCATCGGATTGAATTTGTAATGTCACGTGTTTTTGGACGATTACTTCTAGCCTCTCCGCAATCAGCGTAATTCTGATAATATAGCAATTATACAGGTGCAATCGCCGACGACGCTTCCAGCGCCAGCTCGCCATGCTTCCGGTTTCTGCTTCCAAATAATTTCTAAAATGGTGTCGGAAAACAGGTCGGTGAAGTCGTTATCTTAAGGCGGGACTCTCTACTAGACCTAGAGCCATAACTGAACAAACTTCGAGAACTCGCATGGACCGAGCCAAGTTCCCCAATAAGCAAGTTCTTCCACCCTCACCCATACAAGACGACAAGTCCGTGAGCTGCCGCGCGTTTTTAGATCCCCTTGTTGAATTACTGCGATACCGTTCCTCGCTTGAGCTCAAATTCTGCTGGCCAATCGTGAGCTGGCGAATAAAAGATATCGGACAAGATCAAAGTCGACGAATTTTGCCATTACTGGCAACCGCACTAAGCGACGCCGACGCTTTTGTTCGGATGGCGTCGGTTGCGATGCTGCGAAAAATTGGTCCTGCAGCGGCACCTGCCGCTCAACATCTTGTTCTCCTTCTTGACGGCGACCCTTCGCCCGATATTGCGCCGGAGGTAATCGAGGCGCTAATTCGGATCAAACCTCCAGCCCAATTGGTAGTGCCTCGGCTTGTGGCAATGCTGGAATCGTTGGAGACAACTGATAACAAAGGCATTTCTTCATTTCTTCACGATAAAGCGTTGCGACTTCTCGCGTCCTATGGAAGTTGTGCTGCTCCTGCGGTGCCGTACTTGGCGCGTTGTTTGAATAAGCGTGACTTTATTTCCGACGACGCGATATTGCGCACCTTGGCCGAAATCGGGGAGGCCGCCCGTTCAGCCTTGCCCGTTATCGACGCATTGGTCGCTGAGCTGCTCGATATAGCCCAATTCGAAGCGAACCCCAGTTCGGAAAGCGCAATTTTCGAGCAATGGCTACCGGACCTTTTGAAATACGAAAATGGCGAATTGCCGGCACCTATCAAATTGCCGCCACTTAGCGAGGTGCCAGCTTTCGAGCAATGGCTGGAGGATTTTTCAACATGTGACGAGGTGGGCTGTTTAGATGACGTCCATAGCACAAAAATTAGCGAATTTTGGAAACAGCGATGCGACGTTGCTGCTTATGCCATCGCGTGCATTTGTCCATCTGTGCGCCCGCTCGTTCGTCTCATTCCTCACAAATCGTCTGAAAAAGCTGACGGAGAATCCGTCAGAGCATCTTTCAGCCATGTCGCCCAAACCGACGGACCATAAATCCCAAATCGACCAAATAGGAAGGCTTCTCGGCAGTTCGAGCCCCGACGCGCGATTCTTCCACATCCTAATCGCTCTCGGCAAAATTGGCCATGCAGCGCAAGCGGCATTACCCACCCTTCGAGCATGCTTAGGCCTTCAAGTGCCAGGCCTCTTCGAAGCTGCAGGGCTTGCATTCCAGCGCATCTATCCAATCAACAGCCCTGCCGACGCGCTCCTTGCCCGACTGATTCCAAAGGCTTACCGTTCGAAACCTATTCCGACAGAGATCGTCCAAGAGTGTTTGGCTCCGGACTTCTTCCTTGAAGAAGTATTAAAACCAGCCGCCAAAATCGCTCATGCTTTTGAACGGTATCGCTGCGCATTCGAAGATTTGCTCACAGAGGCTGTGTTGGCTTTTAACGACTTCGTGTGTTATCTGTGTGAACGTGAGCAACTACGGGAGACCATCACACTTCTAGCGGATCCCCGGCAGTTGAGGCCGCAGCTTGTTAGCCGAATCCGAAGCCGCTATCGGACCGCGTACGGTGATCGTCGCCTGACAACCATTCAGTCCTTGTGCAATGAATTGCGTGATGAACTTACGGCCCGGCCAGCCCTTACTCACGAGACACGTGAATTTTTTATGAAGTTGCAAGAGGCCGTAGCCGATCTCAACCCTCTCCAGCGGTCAGTCATCGAAGCAGCAATGAACGGGCAAAGCGCGGGTGAAATTGCCACTGAGTTGGCAATCCAGCCTATGGTCGTGTACCGCGCATTAGAGAACGCCAGACGGAATTTAAGGAAACGACTTAGTGTCTTCTTCGTCGCTGACTCCATCGATGACTAGTTTCCGAAACTGGTCGATGAATTGGCCTATTTCTTCACATTTCATCCGGTTCAGGGCATCCGCCCATGACTGGAAGTACAGGGTCAGTAAATAGACGATTCCAGGTTTCCCAAACGGTAATTCCTTCCGACAGTACTTCCGCAGCAATTCCTCACCTTTTTGATCGATTTTTGGTGCTAATTCTTCGGGCAGCATTCCGCTTGGCTTAGTCCGTGCAATCCAGCTTAGCAACATCTCGACATTTGTCGCATTTCCGCTTGCGAGTTCCCGCCACACTTTCTTTATCTCTATCCGCTCAGCTTGCTCCGCCGATGTCTGGACGGGGCCGTATGGTTCATTCGTCGTGTCCATCGCGCATACTATACGCCGACTCAGGTCCTAGCGCCAGCGAATATGTCACAAATAGTTGCGAAATTGACGTCGGAAAATCGCTCGTTTCGGTCGTGATATTTGCAGATGAGATGACAGTGGCGCCGGCAAGGATAAATAGCCTGAGAACGACGTCTGCTGGGTCGGCACGAACAACGATCGGGATGGCGGGGAGAACAGAATGCGATCATTGCCGAAAATATTGAATGAAAGCAGAAGTCTCGCGTATTCAATGTCGGAAAATGCCTCGCAGCGGTCGTGATGCTTGCAGACAAACGGACGCGAAAATGGCCGACGATGCGATGAGCAGGCCGAATTTACGGTCAAACCAAATGTGCAAGCTTGTCGCCCAATTTTCCACCATTTTCATGGTTTCATCTGAAATAGGTGAGTTTGCCATGGTAGAGAGCGGCAAAGGCCGAAAATAGCAAGATTCGCCAAGAATCAGTCCAGTGCGATGGAGAATTTGAAATGAGCCACGTGATTCGACCGGCGACTGCTGAGGACGTCCAAAGACTGGTCAATATCAACGAATGCCTCGCTCAGGAGCTTGACGGCAAAGAGTCGGCTTCAGACGTGGTGCATGCCGCGATTCACGCTCAACTTCGCGACCCACGTCTCGGTCAATACTTCGTCGCTTGTAATGGGCAGGAAGTCGTCGGTCAGTGCAGGATCTGGAGCGAGTATTTCGATTGGACGGCCCAACCAGCTTGGTGGTTGGACAACGTAATTTCGATAAGGCGTCGGTCGGGGGTCTTTGCGGCTTTGTTCCAACACGTGCAAAGCGCGGCGAAGGCAGCGGGCGTGGTAAAGCTTCGTCTGCACGTGAGCAAGACGAATCTGGTCGCTCGACAAGTGTACCAACGCCTCGGGTTCCAGGCGCCGAGCGAGATGATGGAATTGGACGTCGAAACGAGCCCGCGTTTCGTCCATGCAATCGAAGAAGCTCGCCTGTCGGCAACGGCCTTCGCCTAACGGACAAAGAAAATGGAAGCCATTATTTGGGCCTATGTCATCATCGGGATCGCCGCTTTTTTTTCCTGCCGCAAAGAGGGAGCATCGAACGCAGCCAAGGCCCGCTGCTATTTGTTGTTTCCGGCCCACGCGATCATTCTTGGTTGCTTGTTTTTCTGGATCGGCATTGCGGCAGAGGTCCGCGAGAGTTTTCTGGATGCGACGCACTGGTTGGCTGATGATCCGGACAACCCGACGCCGAGGAGACGCTAAATGGAATGTCTCTGGTTCACATTTTTCGTCTTCGCTATCCCGGCGTGCTGGGCTTTTGGCAAGTGGATTTTGACTGTGCAGTTGCCGACGATCCCGAAGAAAGTCCGACCCAGCCCCGAACGCCCCGCCAATGTGGCGCCCCGACCCGCGAGGAACGTCTAGCGACCGCGCAGCAGACCTACGAAAAGAAACTTCGGGTTCTGTCGGCTGCCGGCCTCGATGACATCGAACTGAAAACAGCCCACGAGAAAGCTAAGCAACAGTACCTGCGCGAACTTGATGAGGTCATGCGATGAGCCACGTAGTACGAATTGGAGCAACTCGATCGGGTAAGACCGAAGCGACGGTGGCTGACATCGCACGTTCGAATGATGCCGAAGTGGACTGCGATCCACACAAAAATAGCCTCGCACGCAAAGCCGTCGTCCAAACCACCGGCAACGTGCTCTACGGCATCTTCTCCGATATTCAGCATTCGATCGGCTTCGAACTGATCACGCCGAGCGTCCATCCCGATCCCCGGATGCGGGCTCTGGAGAATCACCTCCAGGCCGAGGACTTCGTACAGATGCTCAAGATGGCCAATGAATCGGATAGCTTTGGCCCGTTGCAGATGGAGTGGAGTTACGCGACCTTATCGCTCTTCTTGAATCACGAACGCCGCTTCGCCCCATCGAAGATGTGTTATGCCTTTCAGCCCGGCACCTCTGACTATGACGATCTTCTGCGGGGAGCTCGTAATGAAGATCGCGAGAAGTTCGAACCGCTCAAGAAGCTTTCGCTCAAGGGCCTGCGAGCGGAAGTTGGCTCGACCTTTCGGCCGTTCAATCTCGTGTTCAATTCACCAATCTTCTCGGCATGGTCACGCGGCGGTTTCGATTTAGAGCGATTCTTCGAAGATCACGGCAAACTACTTCTCGAGCGTGGCGCAGAAACGGGAGACGCGACGATGCGGATGCTCTTCGGCGCCATCACGCTTCAGGCAATTAAGATCGGCATGCGCCGCAAGTGTCCCGAGCCGATCATCCGCATTCGCGTGGATGAGGTGGTCAATGCTGGTTTGGATTTTCCGCATCTCATCAAGGCGACAGCCGAAACTGCCAAGAGCGGGGTCTTCGTCGATCTGTTGGCGCAAAACTTGAACTTCCGCAACCGGAAGTCGGACGAAGTGCTTCAAAACAGTCTGCGCCATGAATGGTATCGCTGTCCGCTGTATAGCTTGGCTCACGAAGCCGCTGTCGATGTGCTTTCCGGCCTTGGGCTGAGGCCTGACGAGACACGCACGCAGGCGCTCGCCGAGCTTACCGAAGACATTCAGAACCTCAAACCCGGCTGGCGTTGGGTGCGGGATCAACATGGTTCGCGGCGAGAATATTCGGCCATGCTCGCAAATCCGTGGCCTGACTGGCCTGGCCCGAACCGCGGCCCGGGCCTTCGTGAATTGAAGCTTCAGGAGAAATTGCAATGGATCTACAGCCGCGACGAGTATCGCGTTCAAGACGAGCCGACCTTACCGACTTCCTCGAAACCCGCAACGCCACCATCGATCAGCTCGCCCGACGTTTCTTCGGCGGCAGCGGCACGCTTGAAACAGCGCGGAAAAAGGCAAGCCGATGTCTCACGAAGCAACGAAGACGAGGCCGGGTCAGAGTCAGGGGCGTCGTAGTATTGAAGTCCACCGGCAGGCCGCAGATTGTCTACGGCAAGCCGTGCAAACCGAGCGAGTTGGAACATGAAGTCTTGATTACCGAAACCGAATTGCTGCTCGATTGCCGGTTCACTCGGAATGTCGCCGTCGGCAAAACGATCGCCGACGCGAGCTTTGTTCGGAACGGAAACAGATTCTACGTGGAGGTAGACAACGAGACGATGCGCCAAAACAGATGCGCGAGAAGTGGCAGCGATACGGCAATGTGAACGGTTTTATTTTGGTGATTTGTGAATCGACGGGGCGCTTACGCCGACTGATCCGTTCCGCCGAGCAAGTGAAAGCGGTCGCACTCTTCACGCGCTTTCGCTGGCTTCGCTCTGGGCGGCGTGCGCGAGCCGTGGATCGATTGGTATGGCAAGCGAGTGAAGGTTTGAGGGACGAAAGTCGTCGTTCGTACAAGTCGAACGAGTTGGTTTGCGATCGGTATAGGGGAGCGATGATATCAGCTTGGTGTCGGGTGAGTCGATAAGGACCGGCTGGCTGGACGGGGGCCGTGTGATTCGCTTGAGTCTTGATGATCGATAGATCTGAAAGACGAATGCGAATAGCAGCCGCCGACCGCATGCGGTTGTCGGGCAAGTCCCCAGTTCCGCGACAGATTCCTCGACATCAACGCGATCCGTGCAAGTCGCCGTGCGGCCGCGACATTGGTCGCATCAACGACGATGCGGCGAACGACGGCAACCCGGATCGATCGCGTTTCACTCTACTCCCAACGCTCGCGGAGGTAGTTGAGAAGACGCCACGACAGAACACTAGCCTGGAGCTAGCATCCGATCCTCGCCCGTTCTGGAAGAAGATGGTCTTTGGTCCGTAAGGACCAGGATCATTTCAAACGCCAATACAAGCCGCGATGTTGCGGCCGTAAGGCCGGTGCGTACTCGGTACGCGCATCGGTCAGAGTTCCTGTACCGATTGAAAGGAGAACTTTATGGCGATGACACCGCCAACCAAACCCACCCCACCATCGGAACAGGAGGTGAAGGCCGACGCCGTCGCCGAAGAGAAACCGCCGGAGCCCAAGAAGGAGCAGCCCAAGCCGGACGCGAAGCCCGCACCGGAAAAAGTGAGCTCCCCTCGCCAGCCGATCATGAGTCACGCGACCCTGACTCTCATCGTGGTAGGCCTACTTGGGATTGTCGTCGGCGGCATGGCATTCATGCTGCTGATCCCGACCACGAAGCTGTACCACCAGGGCTACATGATCAACGACCGGATGATCGACGCCCCCGATGAGCCGTTCACCGAAACGAAACGCCGAGTCGCCGAACACGACAAGAGCATTCGCCAACTTCAAGAGGGGAGTAAACGTTGAAAAAGACCATCTACGGCGCCCTTGTGTGGGTTGTCATCATCATAACCGTCGTCGCTTTTGTAAGCGGCTGCGGAGACAAAGCAGGCGTCTACCGAACGAACGATCGTGAGCTAGACGACTACGGCAACGCTGTCCGGAATCACGAAAACAACGTGATTCATGGCGAACAGTTTCGCGAGCAGTGGAACGATTGAACCCCGGCCGGTTTCGCCCCCGGCCTTTCTCTGAAAGGAAGACCATGAAGACGCTTTGCATTGTGATCGCCCTTTCGCTCTTGGCAGTCGGTTGTGGCGAGAAGGCGCAAAACGCCGGAGGGTGGTACGAGGGACCGGGACCGGATGGAGTCGGCAAATACAAGGGTCCGGCCCAGATGGTGCCGAACCGAACGACGTACACGACGAATGATCGCGAACTCGACATCGTGCAAGAAGCCGCCCGGAGCAATGGTGAAAACGCTGCCGCCCTCAGAAACTTCAACGAGAATTGGCAGGCGGCGGACAGGTGAAGCTACAACGCGGGTGACCATGTTGGTTGCCCGCTTTCCTCTAGTTTTTGAAAGGGAAAAAACGTGTTGAAAAGATTTTGCAGAAAGGTGTTCGCTACGGTGTGCGCCGCGATCGGACTGGCACTGCCAGTACCGAGTATGCCTTGTCTGGCAATCGCACCAGTGGCGGCAATTGTCGTTACGACGACGCCGATGGCGAAGGCTCAATCACCGCAGGAGCGCACCGAAAAGCTCCAAAACGACACCATCAAACTGATTACCGAGCGGCTAAATGCCCACGACAAAGCTCTGCTCGAATTGAAACGCGAACAGAAGCGCGGCGAGAATCCGCGTTACGAAAGCCCAGGCTACAATCCACCGCCGCAGCCAAGGCCGAGCACCAGGCGGGAGTCTGGTTTTCCGGCTGGGTTTCGGATGTTCATTGGAACACGGGAAGTGTTCTCGGAAGACGAAGCCTTAGGCGAAGCGATAGCCCAATGCCTGCGTTACAACAGGGGCGAAGGCCCACGGCCGAAAGGTTGAAATCCGAGACGAAGGGGATCAGTTCGAGGAAGGAGAGTTCGGCGACGACGTGAAGATCGTGAAGGTCGTCAAGGCCACGCCATCCCGTGCGGCGGACAACCTCCGCATCTACATCGGCGGACAGCAGCCGGTCAGCAAACCCGTGAATGATCGGTACACGCCGATTACGAGCGATACCAACAGGCCTCTTTCGTTCACGCCCAGATCAACGGAGCCGGTGAAGAAACCCGTGCCGACTTTCACACCCCGACAGTAGGGTACCCTGATGTCCATGATGCGAGAGAGCGTGTGGGCCGAAGCTGCCCGCCAACGACGACTTGGGTTCATCGTTTCAGACGCGGACCCAGGGAAGAAGTTCACGACGCGGCCGATGCCACCGCGCTCTCTCGCGGAGATCGATGACATATTCACCAGGGAAGACCGGAACCCGGTGATTTTGCTGGAACCCAAGCCGCTTCTCGTTTGGGACGCGGACGGTCAAGAGGCCAAAGACTGGTTAGCCGAACACGGCATAGACTCGAATACCATCGCCAGCACCCCCAGGGGCGGCACCCATATTTACCAGAGGATTCCCGAAGGCGTCGAAGGCTTGCGAACAAGACTCCGCTTTCTTGGTTTGCCTCTTGATGTAAAGGTCGGAACGTGCATGTAGTCTCACCCGGCAGCAGTATCGAAGGGAAGTTCTACGACTGGCTGAAAGGTCCCCGGCACTTCGGACTCTTGCCAGAGGTTCCCGCCCAGGCCATTGCGATGATCCGAGAAGACATGCAAAGAGTTGTCGTGCCAAAGGCCATCCCGCTATCGAGCACCGCGGGGACGAACAGACGGCCTGACGTGAAGAACCCCCGCAAATTTGCGATGCGAATTCAGAGCATTCAGGGACAGGGAGGAAGCAAGAGATTGGTTCGCTGCGCAACGCTTTTGCGAGATTGCGGATGGGCGCCGGACGCGATCTATTCCTTCATGGTAAGCGAATGGAATTTGCAGGCCGTCCCACCCTGGAGCGAAGCCGAAATTGCCCGCGTTATCGCCCGTCACTGCAAATAGGAGAACGCATGAACGGTAAGAAGTTGGAAGTCGAGCCGGCCGGCACGGGTGAATGCACCCTCTGCCTGAAGCCCAAGGAAACGAAAGTCTGGAATGTGGAGACCGCTGGCATGAAGCCGATGGTTTTGTGTACGGCGCACATGGAGAAAATCGCCGAGCAACGAACCGAGGCGGAGTAGACAAACCAGAGCCAAGGACGGCTCGTTTCCATTCGAGCGAGAAATGGCTGATAGATTCCTTTCCGTACCCGAGGCAGCGAAGACGGCATTCGTTTCACCGTCGCTCATCTACCTATGGACGAGCGTTGAAAGACGATTACCGCACATCCGAGCCGGAGGACGCGGCCGACGCGGAAAAATCCTGATAAACGAGAGAGACCTTAGTGCGTTTATGGCTTCTCTTCGCGTTGAAGGGGGGAGCGAGACGCCGACGCCCGCCCCCGCCACGACGACTACGCCGCGTTTTCGACATCTGAACCTTTGAGCAATTCATCCCGCAAGAAATCGCCCCGCTGCCCCAAGTGGGAATAAACATCCGCCAGGATCGTTGATCCAGCGGCATGTCCGAGAAGAGAACTGACGGTCAAATGCCCGATCCCCGCTTCCAGCATCCGCGTAGCGAAGCTATGGCGAATAGCCGTCAGGGCATACTTCACGCCCACCTTCTTTTGCAGCCGGCAAAAGCGGTTGTTGAAGGCTTGAGCGTTCCAAGGGTTACCGTCAAAGTTGCGGAAGATCGGACCGCTTGGATGCTTCACCGCCAGCCGCTTAACGATTTCCGCCGCCCGATCGTTCAAATAGATCAGCCGCCGCCGGTTGCCTTTCGCCCGCTCTGGCGGCAATTCCACCCGGCCTAGATCGGACCTGAAGTCATCCGCTTCAATCAGCCGGACTTCTTGGACCCTTGAGCCCGTTTGCCAGCAAAATTCGAGAACGTCGCGGAAGGCTTGATCCTTCACCTTGGTAAGCACGTTCCCGAACTGATCGGCGTCAAGGACTTGCTCGCGTCGTTTTGGCTTCGGCTTCTCGATATGGCGGATCGGGCTTTTCAGAATGTGGCCCATCTTCTCCGCCCAGGTGAAGGCACGTTGGACGGCCGTGATGGCGCCACGGCGATGGTTCGGCCCCCAGGTCTTGATATGAGCTCGGACCCATTGCTCGACATGGAAGGGCTTGAGTTCATCCACGGCCATCGTCTTCGGATTGGCCAGCGTGCCCACGAACGATTGCAGATGGTTCGTGTACCACTCGTAGGTTCGGGGGGAACGGTGCTCGGAACACCAGGCCAGGAAGCCTTCAATGACGCCCGCGACCAGGTGCGAGGCGACCGGCACGATGACAGGCTTCGCCATGAGCTCGTGATAGAGCCTGAAGGCGGCTTGTTCGTCGCGGCCGAGGTTATGTTGCTTGCCGCGAATCTGGACGTACCAGAGCCCGCGGGACTTCACGAAAAATGGTTTGGGAAACTTCTTCGACATTTTGGACCCTCCGGAAGCACGGGTGTGCCGGAAGGCCGCTCGACCCCCTGGAAGAGTTGACCGCTCTCCAGGGGGCTTATCTCTGACATGTCAGAGTTACAGGCCATGTCAGCGAAAACCGAATCGTTCGAAAACGCCCTATTTTCTCGAATGGGCAGAGCCGGGGTTGAACCGGCGACCTAGCGATTTTCAGTCGCTCGCTCTACCGACTGAGCTATCTGCCCGATGAAACCTTTCTAGCGAGTGACGCGCTTAGCGTCAATTGCCTTTCTGCTTTCATTGGAGAGAGCTCACCGCCAGGACGGAAAAGCCCTGTTATCACTGCCCGCCAGTTTGATCGTTCAATCCCGCTAAAGCATCCCTAGCAGTTGTGATCTTCCTCGAGTATCGCCTCTACGGCCCGCTGTTGAGCGTCTGCATGTAAGCATATAAATCGGCCAAGTCAGCTGGCTTCAAGTCTTTGAGCAGGCCGCTGGGCATGAGCGATTTGCGCCCCGGCTGACGGCTCGCGATATTGGCGTTGTCGATGCGCACTGTCTTGACCGCATCGAGCTGCACGATCACGCCGTCCGCCGATTCGAAGACGACGATGCCCGAAAAGTTTTTGCCGTCGAGTGTTTCAATCTCGTTGACGCGATAGGCCGGCGCCACATCGCGGCTGGGGTAGATGATGGCCGTGAAGATGTCCTTGCGTGAGAATCGCCCCGCTGCGCCGGTGAGGTCGGGGCCTACCCTGCTGGTGCCGGTGTGGCAGGCCATACAGGATCGCTCGCGAAACAGCTTCTCACCATGTGCGGGTCGGCCTTCTTTCCAATCGACGGTAGCCAGCGTCTTTTTCCAGAGTTCGGGATCTTCGTCGTCGCCGCTAAGGAGTTTTGCTTCGGTCGGGAACTTCTTTTCGAACCATTCCAGCGAGCCGCCGCCGACAACGCGCTCATCGAAGTTCATCTCGGTTTGAAAAGTAAGCAGTGTCAGCAAGCGTTCGCGTAGATCTTTCTCCTTCGGATCGATGGCGCAGAGGCGTAGGCGGCGGAGAATCGGAACCAGATTCTTGGGTGAACTATCGCGCGGAAGCGCTTGCAAGGCAGTAATACAAGCCAGCACGTTCGCCTTCTGCGATGAATCGAGCCCATCCAAGAACAACGGCCGATCGACTTCATCCGGCTTCTCGACCAGGTGCCGCAGCATGGAATCGCGTAGGCTGTAATCGCTCCACTCCTTGCGGAACAGCGGGCGATATTCGTTGGCCGGCAACAGGGCGAGCAGATCGACCAGTTCTTGCGACCAGGGGAAGTTGCGATCCTTATTCTGCGCGTTCAGGAACAACCGCGCAGCCTTGATGCGATTTTCACCGGCAAAGGGCGTGGTATAAGAAATATGGGCCGGCTCTGCGAACTGCGGATGTTCGAGCATCGTGTCGGTCATCTTCGGGTAGTGCATCATCAAATTGAAGACGATCTCGGATAGCCTCGGCCCCCAATTTTGCTTGATGCGCATCTGCTGGCCTTGCAGCTTCTTATCGAGCGCGAACAGGGCATCAACGACCCGTTTCGTCTGCTCGACCGTCGGCTTGCCCTTCAAGCGCGACAACACAATCAGGTTGTGAATATCGTCGGTGCCGCTGCTCTCTTTGGTGAGTTGGCCAAGAACCTTGCCAACCGTTTCCGGATGGTCGTCTTCGATCATCGCCAAATATCGGCTTGCTTCGAGGTTGAACAGTTTGTCATTGGTTGGATAGAGCTTGCGAATGCCGGCGCGAATTTGGAGATCGAGCTCGGTCGCTTGAGACCGGGGCTTTTGCAAGACATAAGCGCTGCTCACTTCATCCGGAGGATTATCGATGCACCAGTCGCCATCGACGAGCATCAGGAGGCGAAGGGCGTCGAGCCGGAGTTCGGGGTTGTCGGATTGCAACGCATTCAAAGCGATTTTTTGTTTCTGATGGATATACAGGCTGGGCATATGGCTGCCCCAGTGATCGCTAAGCGCAAACGTCATTCGGCAACGCATGTCGGGCGCATCGACGAGCCTTGACAATGTGCGCCACGTTTCATTGGGAAGTAGAGTCGAAATTCGACTAGCAGACATCCTGACGCGCTTGTCCCAATGGGCAAAGTCATAAGCAAGAATCGATGTGAGTGGCTTCTTGACACTTCGTGGAACTGGTTCTCGCTGCGGGAAAGTCGGGCGGAGTTGTGCTTCCTCTTCTTCCCAATTTTCTTCAGAAACAATTTGCTGGCTGATCAGATCGCCAATTGCATCGAGAGCAGCGACGCAAACCTTGCGTTGGCTGTCTCGCGCCAAATTCATAAGAATCTTTTCTCCACCTGCGGGAAATGTCCGACCGATTGACCAAGCCAACCGTGACCGAATTTCCAGGTCGCTTGAATCCGCGATTTTTGTCGCGGTTTTGAGTTCAATTCCATCGAAGATGTCGTTCATTATCTCAATACCGCGAATTCTTTGTTGGACTGGTCGTGCCTCCTCAAGAATCACAGCAATAAACTT
Source organism: uncultured Planctomycetota bacterium (assembly GCA_963718635.1). GTDB lineage: Bacteria > Planctomycetota > Planctomycetia > Gemmatales > Gemmataceae > JAIOQJ01. The sequence goes on from OY970367.1 coordinate 4,360,869, forward strand.
TTCCTTACCGAGTTCTCTCGCAAGCGGTTCCCACTTGGTACGCGACCACGCATCGAGCGGTTGTAATGCACTTAGCACTTGGTCGATTTTTTCCTTGAGCTCGTCACATTTTCCTACTGGTTCCGCTTCAGTTCCCACATATTCAATCCGATAAACGGCGCCGCGAGTGCCTCGCCCGCCGATGCAGACGAATAGCGATCCATCCGGGGCGACGCAGGCATCCGTCGGCGCGAAGCCATCGACGCCGGTCGGCTCCAGAAAGACTTCGGGCTTGGTTTCATAGCTCGCTGACTTCGGGTCGAGCGGCAAAAAGTAGATCTTGCCGAAGGTCCAATCGAGCGCGAAGACTCCGCCATGGTAATGCTTCGGGAATTGCACGTGGCGATAACAAACGACGCCCGTCGGCGAGCCCCGGCCCATCGGCGCGAGGATGTCTACCGTGTCCTCATAGTAATCGCGCCGGCCCAGGCTGCGCTGATAGCCCGGCAGGCGCCAGCCGTGGTGCTGCCCGTGGCCAACGTGATACATGCGCGTCGGCGAGTACCAGGGGAGCAGGTAATCGCGCTCGGTGTCGCTATCGTAGGTGATGATGTCGCCAAAGGGCGTGAAGTCGAAGTCGTAAGGGTTGCGAAAGCCTTGCGCGATGCATTCAACCTTCTTCATGTCTTTCGAAAGCGCAGGATGCCGCCCGCCTCCGGTTTGCTAATTGGCGAAGCGGGATCGAAAGTGATCTTGTTGAATTCGGAATTATTGCCGCCGATGATGTAGAAGCAGCCATCAGGGCCTTTGCGCATTGCGTGGCCGCCATGCTCCGTGAAAGCGAGCGGGATGAATTGCGCATTCAAAACTTTCTTCAATTCGCCGTCATATCGGTAACGGGAAAACCAACCATCGCCACAGAAATAAAGGCGGTCATCATCAACGCACATGCCCATGCCGCCGCTTTTCGTTTCAACGATAACGGTTTCTTTGTCTGCAATGCCATCACCGTCGGTGTCTTCAAGGCGCTTCACCCAACCTCGGCTAGTCACGAGGACGCGACCTTTTTCATCCAGCGTCATCGCATAGATGTCATTGGCCAGCTTGTGGTCGGCATAGAGCGTGACGCTAAAGCCCGGCGGGACTTTGAGGCCCGCTTCTTCGGCACGCACGGATACGACAAACGCTAAGGTGACGGCAAACGAAAATGCGAGGCGTGACATGAGGAAACCTCGGAAACTTTATTCAAGCTGATATCAAGGCGAGCCGAGCAGCGTAAGCCGCCGGGTTCCGGCGCTGCGTCAGCGGTCCGGTTTAGTTTACCCGGCTGTTTGTGCGTTACCTAGTCGAGTCAAAATGCGTAACCAATCGGTGGGTGCGCCAATCGATTCTGGCAAAACGGAAGTCCACCCTTCCCACCCTCCCCCCGGCTTTGCGGGGGGAGGGCAGGGTGGGGGGAACGGCTGCGACTGCCGAGACATTCGTTTACCCTGCCCTCCCCCTGCAAAGCCAGCTGACTATTACCCACAATTTTTTAGGGAGGGTCTTCACTTCTTTCAGCTGCGGCGCTACTATTCATTGACCACACGGAAGTTCAGTAGTGTTTGGAGTAACACCATGGCTGCCACAGCTCCTATTTGCGCTGACGCTAAAGTTTGGGCTTCGCAAGTCGCCGGGTTCGCTGAGATGCCCGACGGACGCTTGAATACCCGGTATGCTCAGACTCTGGCGACCTTGGCGGCGCAGCCCCTCGATAGTTTTCCGCAAGCGTGCGGCTCTGCCGCTGAAGCCAAGGCAACTTATCGTTTCTTTAGCAACGAACGACTGCCGATCGAACTCTTTTTGCAGCCGTTGGTCAAAGCCACGGCCAATGCCTGTCGCGGCCAAGCTGTTGTTTTGGTGGTTCAAGATTCTACCTCACTTAACTACACACACCTCAAGTTTACGACAGGGCTTGGCTTGCTCAATGATTCCCCGCTCGCTCGCGGTCTGCATTTGCATTCGACCCTGGCTCTTCGCCTGGACGGCGTGCCTTTGGGCCTGTTCGACCAATACTATTGGAGTCGGTCTGTCGATCAAACTCCTCCCGATCCCAGTCGGCCCATTGAGGAAAAGGAGAGCCATAAATGGCTGCGCGGCATCGAAGAGTCTGAAGCCGCGATAGCCCATTTGGCCGAGAACGAACAACCTCGCTTGATCCACATCATGGATCGTGAAGGGGACATCCACGAAGTTCTACAACGCATCACAGATTCTCCGCATGGCGCCGTCATCCGCGCCGCTCAAAATCGTTCGGTTGACGGACCGATCGACAAATCGATGGAAGCCGTCCGTGCCGCTCCGGTTCGCGGCGGTTGCATCGTCGAGGTTCCTCCTAAACAGGGCCAATCCAAACGCAGAGCAAAGTGCGAGTTGCGCTCGGTTACACTTACGATCACACCCAATCTCAAAAAACATCCGCACCGAAAGCCCGTCGTCTGGAGTTTGATCGAAGTCCGCGAGATCAAGGCGCCGCCTGGCGTCGAACCGTTGAACTGGCTGTTGTGGACGACCGAACCCGCTAGCACCTGTGCCGAGATCGTCGAGGTTCTGAGGATCTACAAAATCCGTTGGCACATCGAGTGTTTTCATTTGACCCTCAAGAGCGGTTGCCAGGCGGAAAAACTCGAACTGGAAACCGCCGAGCGCCTGACTAAAGCACTGATGCTCTATTCGATGATCGCCGTCCGCATCGTTGCTCTGCGTGATCTGGCTCGCCAAGAACCGAACGCGCCTTGCACCATCATCCTGAGCGACTACGCCTGGAAATCGCTTTTCGCCAAGTTTGAGAAGAAACCTCTCACCGCCGACACGCCCGTGCCGACTGTGCGGCAAGCCATTTTGTGGATCGGCCGGCTCGGCGGACATCTCAATCGCAAGTCCGACGGCATGCCCGGCGTGCGCACCCTTTGGCGTGGCTGGCGCGATCTAACCATTCTCGTCGCAGGCTACAGCCTCGGCCGCAGCCAATGCTGATTTTTCAACTGCACCCCCTTGTTCGTTATTTCAATTCTTCAATGCGTCTCGCCGAGACGCCTGCCGGCATTTGTACATCCATCTCTCAATTCGAAACTCAAATCACATTCTGAAACGGTTCACTTGAGATTCTTGGAACCAACAAAGCACTTCTCTACAAAGTCAATGTGCTCTCGCAAGAAATTGCAGTCACCCCACCGCTCACCCCTACACTTGTGGGCAATAGTCAGGCAAAGCCAGGGGGAGGGTAAAATGGGCTCCGCGCTTGTTTTACCTATTCGCCAGCATACGTTGGCGTACCCCAGTCGGCTGAAACTCCGGAGTGCACGTTTTACTGTGAATCTTTGCGCGATTGCGTAAATTAAGCAATCGGGTCCAGGCGATGAGCGAGACCCCGAAAACGTTCGGCTCGCCAAGCAAACCAATTCGCCCTTTCTACCTCAAGTGCGTCTATGCTGCTCGAAAAAGCGACTGCTCTCGTGGTTCGCACGAGCGATTGGAGCGAAAGCAGCCGGATCGCCACGCTCTTCACTCGCGAGTTTGGCAAAGTACGGGTGTTGGCGAAAGGAGGGAGACGGCTGCGCTCCAACTTCGAGGTCGCGCTCGACTTGCTGACTCTGTGCGGCATCGTGCTGATTCGCAAAAGCAGCGGCCTTGATTTACTAACTGAAGCCCGGGCCGACGAACGCTTTCCCGGCCTGCGCGTTAACCTGCATTGCCTCTATGCCGGCTACTATGTGGCCGAGCTTTTAGGGGAAGGAACGCAGGATCACGACCCTCATCCGGCGCTATTTGATGTGGCTTTAAGAACGCTGCGCGCTCTGAATGAAATAGGCAACGATTCAACGGCCCATACGCTTCGTTTTGAGCTTGCATGGCTGGACGAACTCGGCTATCGGCCTCGACTCGATGCGTGCGCGGTCTGCGATTCGACCGACTGGTTGAACGCCGCCGCGCAGTTGGGGTTCGGCGCAAGCCGGCGGTTTAATCTGCCCGGCCTGCGAAAGCGGACAGCGCGATCGCCGACTCGTCAGCCGAGGCGCGATCGACATACTGCGCCGGCTCGCATCAGCGGACTTGCTTGTTGGGGAGCCTTTGTCCCCGATGGCGAGAGCGGAGCTTCGGCAGTTGATCGGGCAGTATGTCTCGTTCGTGCTGGGCCGACGTCCGCGACTGTTGACGTATCTCGATTGAGGGGGCTGGCCGGTTTTTGGGGGAAGGGACAGCCATGCACGTTCGTCGTATCGCCATACATAGCCGCCGGGCCGTTACGGGGTCGCTTGCGATTCTCGCGCTCTGGCTGGCCGGATGCCACGGAACCACCGGGGCCTTGAAGCAGCCGGATCCGAACACGGGCGATAGTGCCGTGATCCAGGCCGGGCAGGTGCAAGAGGTGGCCAAACCGGCCGCCACGTTCAAGGGATCCTCCGACTTGGCCGCGGCTGAAGATCTCTATCTGAAACAGCAATGGAAGCCGGCTGGCAAACTCTTCGGCCGAGTTGCGGATGATACGGGCAACCCACCATTATTTGCCGAGAAGGCTCGCTTCTTTGAGGCCGAGTGCCAGCGCCTTCAAGGGCGCTATCCCGATGCCATGGGCACCTTCAACAAACTGTTGATCGACTTCCAGTATGGCGTCTATCGGGAACAAGCCATCGGACGTATCTTTGAAATCGCCAATTATTGGCTGGACGACACCCGCGGCTCAGTTCGATCAGGAACACGAAAAGGCCGAGGGCAAACGCTGGTATGTTCCTTCGAATTTTATCCATTTCGACAAGACGAAGCCGACGCTGGATGAAGAAGGCCATGCCCTGAAGATGCTCGAACAGGTTTATTACAACGACCCCGTCGGGCCTCATGCCGAGAAGGCTCTCTTCGCGCTTGGTTACATTTATTTCCGCCGAACCGATTTCCAGAAGGCCGATCAATATCTGAGCCAGCTGATTGAAAACAGCGATCGCAACAACAAGAAGAGCGAATACCGCGAACGGGCGTTTGAGCTCGCCATCATTGCCAAGAACAATTGCTCGGGCGGTCCGAAGTACGACGGACGCAAGGCCGCCGAGGCCTTGAAGCTGATCGACAAGGCGAAGCAGACGAACGCGAAGTTGGCAACCGAGAAAGCAGACTTCCTCGAGAACCAAAAGAAGATGGTTCACTACATGCAGGCGCAGAAGGACTATGACATCGCCGAGTTTTACCGCCGCACGGGTCATCCGGCAACGGCGTGGTTTTACTACGAACTGGTTCGCCGACGTTATAACGGAACCGAGTTCCACGACCAGGCGATTGCCCGGATGAAGGAAATCAACCTGGACCTGACCGAACAGCAGAATCAGACGGAAATTGCCAAAGCATCGCGGCGCAATCTGAACAAATGGGTGCTCGGCCACGAAGTGCCGACGCTAGCCAAGGACGCCCCGGTGCCGGCAGTGCCCGGCCTGCCAGCGGAAGGAATTGCCAACCCGGTTCAACCGGCGACGGCGCCGCAACCGCTGACGGGCGCACAACCGGTGCAGCCAGTGAGTGGGATCGTTCCGCCGAAGTAAACGGTTTTACCCTCCCCCTGGCTTTGCACGGGAAGGGCAGGGTGGGGGCAGAGCGCTCTCCCATCAACAACCGTCGCGACATTCGCAGCATTTCCCCCCACCCTGCCCTCCACCCGCAAAGCCGGGGGGAGGGTGGAAGGGGCGAGGTCTCGTTGGTAACGATTGGCGCACCTGCGCTACTTTACTTTGCGCGTCCGGCTAACAAGAATCTAAAGGAGTGCACGATGCCGCTGCCGAATGCAACACTCTGGACGCGACGAAAGCTGCTCGGCGGCCTATTGGCCGGCGGTTGCTCGGTCCTGGCGGGTTGCAATTGGGACGGCCATATTAACTTTCTTGGCTATACTTCGCGTCCCAACTATAGCGAAGACATCAAAACGATCTATGTGCCGATCTTCCGCAACAAAGCCTTTCAATGGACCGGCGTACGCGGCATCGAAATGGAATTGACCCGCGCGGTCATTCGCGAAATCGAAGCCAAAACGCCGATGAAAGTGATCAGCGATCCCGCCAAGGCGGATACCGAGTTGCTCGGCACCGTCCTTACAATCAATAAGAATCTGCTCAATCGCAATCAACAGAATGAAGTGCGCGAAGGCGAAGTTTCCGTAGCTGTCGAACTGGTCTGGCGCGATCTGCGTTCGGGCAAGGTGCTGTCGAATCCGCGCAGGCCGCTCGGCGTAATTGCGCCTGCGGAGGCAACGCCGTTCGATCCTGACAATCCGGTGCTGGTCCCACCGGCTGAAGCGCCCATTCCCGTGTTGGTGGTCTTCGGCGGCCGATACTTGCCGGAGGTCGGCGAAACAACTTTGAGCGCTCAACAGCGTGTCTGCAATCGGCTGTCGCTGCAAATCATCTATATGATGGAAAAAGACTGGGAATTGCCGCGCAAGCAGTGCCCTTAGGTGGCTCATCACGTAGCGGAAGTCGTGAGACTCCCGGCGCATCACGTAGCGGAAGTCGTTAGACTTCCGGCGCATCTCGGAAGTCTGAGGATTTCCGCGACGGTGGCGCATCTCGTAGCGGAAGTCGTTAGACTTCCGGCGCATCGCGTAGCGGAAGTCGTTAGACTTCCGGCGCATCTCGTAGCGGAAGTCTCACGACTTCTTTCCTAAGATAAGCGACGATGAATACGACACCCTCTCTGTCTCGTTGGCGCTGTCGCCAGCATCAATTCGACATTGGCCAACGTCCCCTCATCATGGGGATCGTGAACGTCACGCCCGACAGTTTTTCCGATGGTGGCCAATATTCATCCACTTCTCAGGCTGTTGAACATGGCTTGAAACTGATTGCCGACGGCGCGGACATTCTCGATATCGGCGGCGAATCGACACGTCCGGGCGCGACTCCCGTTTCGCTTGATGAAGAACTTCATCGCGTTATTCCAGTGGTTGAACAGCTGGCTCGACAGTCAGCTATACCCATCTCCGTTGATACGAGCAAAGCCGAGGTTGCCCGGCTCGCGCTCGAAGCAGGCGCCTGCATCGTCAACGATGTCAGCGCGCTGCAAGCTGACCCGCGAATGGCGGAAGTGGTGCAACAGTATCAGGCGGGCGTCGTCCTCATGCATATGCAGGGCAATCCCTCGACCATGCAGCATAATCCGCATTACGTTGATGTGGTCGCCGACATTGGCGACTTCTTTAGTGAACGGATCGCATTTGCAAAAGCAGCGGGGATCGACGAAGAGTCAATCGCGCTCGACCCGGGCATTGGCTTCGGAAAGTCATTTGACGACACGTTGATGCAACTTCGCAAACTGGGCGAGTATCAACGGTTTGGCCGGCCGATCTGTCTAGCCGTATCGCGCAAAGGCTTCATCGGCATGATCACCAGCCGGCCGCGCAGCGGCCGTGCCGTGGGCTCGGTGGCTGTGGCCTGCCATGCGATCCAGGCTGGCGCCGCCCAGATTATTCGCGTCCACGATGTCGCTGAACATCGCGATGCAGTGCTGATTCTTGATGCGCTTGGATAAATGAAAGGCGACCGACAATGCGTACGGCCATCTTCTTGCTCATCGCCGCTTTGCCCGTGACCGCTATTGGGGCAGCGCCGGAAAAACAGCCGAATATCCTGTTCATTGTCGCGGACGATCTCGGCTGGGCCGACGTCGGCTACCACGGGGCGAAGATTCATACGCCGATCATCGATTCACTCGTCAAGACCGGCGTCGAACTCGACAATCACTACGTTCAGCCAGTTTGCACGCCAACGCGCGCTGCCATCTTGTCCGGCGCTACCCAAGTCGATTTGGACCACAGGCGCTTACTTACAGCAACCGCCGAGCGATGCCGCTTGGCACCGAGACGCTTGCTTCCGCCTTGCACTCGGTCGGCTATCGCACTTACCTATCGGGGAAATGGCATTTGGGTTCGCGCGAAGAGTGGGGTCCCAACAAATATGGCTTCGACCATAGCTACGGCTCTCTAGCTGGCATGGTCGATCCTTGGACGCACGAGTATTCAGCCGGCGTCTATGCCAAGACGTGGCATCGCAATGGGAAGTTGTTGGAAGAAGAAGGGAACGCCACCGAACTCATCGCTGCCCAGGCATGTAAATGGATCAAAGAAAAGAAAAACCCCTGGTTTATCTATGTGCCGTTTCATGCGGTGCATGTGCCGGTAGATACGCCGGACGAATACAGAGAGGCCTATCGCGACATTAAGTTCTTCGATGACCCGAAGAAGAACGAATCGTATTGGCGGTTTGCAGCCTTTGTATCGCAACTGGATGCGAAAGTCGGCGACCTCGTGAACGCGGTTGATGAGAGCGGTCAACGCGAAAACACGCTGATCGTTTTTACTTCGGACAATGGCGGCCTGCTCGCTTCGAGCGACTCGTACAAAGGCGCCGTTATCGCTTCTCCCGCACTGAGCAGCAATGCACCGCTTCGCGGCCAGAAGGCCACGTTGTATGAAGGGGGCATCCGTGTCATCGCGTTTGCCAATTGGAAAGGCGTGCTGCAGCCGCAGAAATTGATGGCCCCTATCCATGCAACCGACTGGATGCCGACGCTCACTAAGCTGGCGGGGTATGTGCCGAAGGCCGACTTGAAATGGGACGGCCTTGACATCTGGCCCTTGCTGACCGGCGTTCTCAAAGAACCCGCGCCGAGGACCATTTATATCCGCTATGGCAAAGGCGCGATCGTCCGGAATGGCAACTTCAAACTCTATCAACCCTTCAAAGGAGTTGCAGAACTTTACGACTTGACAGTCGATCCGTCAGAGAGGACAAACTTAGCGGAGAGCAAAAAAGAGAAGGTGATCGAGCTACAGAAAATGCTTGAAGAACAGAAAAAACTTGACGAGGAACAAGTTCCGGAAGATCTCCGCGACCTGCCGAATTGACGTGCCGCCGATCAAGAAAACGAAGTAAGCCGTTTCAAAAAGGCCGCATGTTCCGCGCTTGCAGCTCCCTTTTGAATGACACGAAAAAGCGCAGGAGGATCGCCTTGCAATAGAGCGGCGGTATCGAGCCAGAGGCCGGGAAAAATGGTGCTCCGCCGAATGCCGTCCTCATCTTCAACAATTGCTTCGTAGTTGCCATCGCGCAGCACGAACCAATCAATCGCCTCATCGTAGACGCGCCAGATGATGTATTCGCGTACCCCGAAGCGTCGATAAACTTCGCGTTTCGCACGCGAATCGTAGCTCACCGTGCTGGCGGAAATCTCGGCAACCAGTTCCGGCGCTTTGATGAAGTAGCCAAGTTCATCGTATTCCACCTGTCCACCCAATTGCGGCTTGATCAACAAGACGGCATCCGGTTGCGGTTCGTTGTAATCATCGAATCGAATCGTCGCGTCGATTGATGAATCGATGCCTGGCGTGAGCGTACGATATTGTGCCAGCCAAGTCAGTAAATCCGCATGGGGATTTCCGTGTGAGCCGGCGCGAACCGGTGATGCCATGTAGACGATCCCTTCAATCAGTTCCGCTTTGATGTTGTCAGGCATCGCGTTATAGCGGCGCTCGAACTCGCCGCGCGTCAGGTGATCGCCGTTCTCTAAAGGAGGCGTCATTTTTGAAGCAAGTTTAACGACCATGGCCATTTTCCATGAGTTAGCGCTGCCAATCAAATGAGACTGTTTTAGGGCTTCCCTAATTGTTTATCGGCAAAGTCCAAAAAGGCATTCCAGTCTTCGCGGGTCATTGAGTGTTTGCCTTCGCGGAAGAAGTAACCGAGACGGCTGTCAACCAGTTTGCCCGGTTCAGGCTTCTGCTTGACGGTCAAGCCTTCGACACCAAGCAAGCGATAAACCGGATCGGCGGCCTTAAGCATATCAAACTGCCCATCGGGATTGGCCCACGCGTCTTCCTTGGCATTGGCAAAGAGCACAGGTCGAGGTGCGCAGAGGGCAACGAGACAATGTTGGTCAAAAGGTAGTTTCGCGGTGTCGTCACTGAATTTCTTGAAGTTGTCGCAAAACCAATGAGGGAAGCGTTCGTTGATCTGTTTAACCTGTTCGCCCACTTTGCCCCGACTGGGCGCGGTGCCGCCGCAACCTGCTTGCAGCGGTATAGCCATGGCAATGCGGTCGTCGAACGCGGCAGCCAGCAAGGCCGTCTTGCCAAGGCGCGAATGGCCGACGCAGATGATGCGCTTAGCGTCGATGCTTTTATCTGTTTCGAGATAATCTACTACGCGCTGAATGCCCCACGTCCAGGCCATTATCGTTCCGGTATCATCGCCGCTTGCATTCTCCGTCTTCCAGAAGGGGCGGATTCCTTCGCGCTTGTCAGCCCGGTCGGGATCGATGTCGCCGCCATAAAAAGTTGCAACAGCATAGCCGCGTTCGATAATCAGATCGATATTCCATACATCCAGGGCGTCTCCACGACCTTCTTCGGTGGCGCGATTATCTTTCACTCCTTTGCGATTTGGATACATCCACGACGTCGGAATCGACACTTTTGGATCACCCACCAGGGAATGATTGCCGCTGAAATTCAGGCCGACGAACACGGGAGCTGGTGTTCGTCGCTCATTCGGCGTGACAAGCAACAGGCGGATTTTGGCGCATTCCGGCTCGCCGAGAGAGATTTCCACCTCGCGCAAAGTGCCTTTACCTTCGTAAGCTTTGGGATCTTCATGCACCACAGAGGCTTTGAATTTTTCCGGCTTAGGCAGCTTGCCGTACATGTAGTGTTGGAAAAGATTCTTCAGTTCAGGCCGGCGTTTAGTAAACCAATCCTCCTTCGAGGCGACCTTTGTGCCATCGAACATCACGAGCGGATCGGGCAAATCCGGTTGGGAAGCGAGTTTTTGGGCGCTGGAAAGTCAGCCGCCGCGCACGTCAGAAATAGGTTGAAGAACGCAAACATCAATACAACCCGTGCAAACATGGTTCGCTCTCACGAAAAGTGATTTGGCAGTAGGAGTATTGCAAGATGATGAAGGCGCTACGCAAAAGCGAGGGCAATCGATTGAGGCAACAAGATAAAAACTCAGCAAAAAAATATGGGACAGAAAAATAAGAATTTAACTACGGATAAAACGAACGATCATGAAGCCAACTTCACTCGTGCGCACCGACTGGTACGCGATGCATTTGAGTTTTTCGTTCTTATTTTTCTGTCCCAAATCTTTTTGTCGAAAACATCAACTTCGAGCCGCCCGATTACTTATTTTTTCCTGTAATGGTTTTGATTGCCATCGCGTAGTTCTTTTCTTTCTTGCCTGCTTTGGATGCGGCGTCTTTCAGGGCGGGCACGGCTTCTTTAGCATCTGAGCCCATAGCGGCCAGGCCTTCGGCGACACTATGCTTCACGGCCGTCTCTTCCTTTTCATCTTTGAGCATTTTGACGAGCTTGTCGATCACTTCTTTCTTATTGGCCGGGTCAACCTTGCCGATGGCATGGGCGGCTTCCGCCCGCACTTTTGGATCTTTGTCGTCGAGCGCATTGATCATGTCGGGAACCGCGTCTTTGGTTAAGCTGGTCGAAATGGCCCCGAGCCGGCCAAGCTCATGAAGAGCAGCCGCTTTATCTTTGGCGGATTTACCTGACTTCAAGGTGTTCGCATACTTGATCGCTTCGGATTCCTCCTTGGTAGGCGCCGCTAAAAGCGATATGCCGCCAAATAGAAAGAGACCGAAAGTCAAAGTTGCAATGCGTCGGCTGAACATCTGTTTATCCTGAATGATTGAAGGGATGCGAAAGAGCCTTTAAGCTTTATCTTACCTTATTAGACGCCGGAGGGCCTTGGAAGTTCCGATCAAGTTGAAATCGGCAGCCGTTCGCCTACGAGCCTTCGATACTCTGCTTCGTCAATTCGTTGAAAGCAAATCCGTTGGCCGACTTGCAAAGGGAAGTATTCATCCTCAACATCAACGAGGACCAAAGGCGTACGGCCGATCAAATTCCAGCCGCCCGGGCGTTCCTGTGGGTAGATGCCAGTTTGGGCGCCGGTAAGGCCAACACTGCCGCCTGGCACGCGCAACCGGGGCGACTGAAGGCGCGATACCCCGCACAGTTCCGGCGGCAGATAACCGAGGTATGGGAACCCCGGCGCGAATCCGATTGCATGGATCGTATAATCGCGTCCACAGTGATGTTTGATCACTTCATCTTCGGACAGCTTTGTCATCTCCGCCACGCGCGCTAAGTCGATCTGCATTTCATAGCAACAGGGAATGTTGTGGCGTCGCTGTTCCTTAGCCTGGATGGAAGTAGGAACGGAGAGTCTCTGTAGAGCATCGACAACAGCCTTGAAACGAATCTGGTTGGCATCAAAATGCACGCCAACCGTGGCATAGGCGGGCACCACGTCGAACAGCCAGGGCCAGCCGGCCTGGCGAACGGCGCTGCTAAACCCCACCGCTGCTTGCTCGTCGAGCAGCGATACAAGCACCGCCTGATCGCCAAGTGGGACTATCGGAAAAGGCGTGGTGTGCATTGCAATGCTTTTAGCCCTTCTGCGGCGAGAGAAGTTTCTCGTTCCCTTTCAAAAAGAGCGCACCCAGCGGGGGGATGCTCAGTTGCAGCGAAAAGGGTCGGCCATGCCAGCCATGCTGTTCGGCCTGTACGCCCCCTTGGTTCCCTTGGCCGGCGCCCCAATAGATGTCGGCATCGCTGTTGAGCAGTTCTTTCCAGAAACCGCCGTGCGGCACGCCAACGCGATAGCCGCCGCGAGCGACGGGGGTGAAGTTGCAAATGATCAGGATGCATTCGCCGTTGCGCGCTTTGCGTAGGAAGCTCATGATGCTGGAAGCGGAATCGCTGCAGTCGATCCATTCAAAGCCATCGCTGAAACAATCGCCATCGTGTAGAGCAACCTCGTTTCGATAGATGCGGTTCAGATCGGACACCCAGCGTTGTAAGCCGCTATGAGGCGCATGATGGAGTTGGTGCCAGTCGAGGCTGCCGTCGTGTTTCCACATCTGCCACTGGCCCCATTCATCGCCCATGAACAGAAGCTTCTTTCCTGGCTGGCCATACATGTAGCCATAGAGCAAGCGCAGGTTGGCGAACCGCTGCCAGTCGTCGCCGGGCATTTTCTCTATCATCGAGCCTTTGCCATGCACCACTTCATCATGCGACAACGGCAGCACGAAGTTTTCGCTGTAGGCGTAGACCATGCGGAACGACAGCTCGCCTTGATGGTACTGCCGATGGATAGGCGGCCGTTCGATGTACTTGAGCGTATCGTGCATCCAGCCCATGTCCCACTTCAGGCCAAAGCCAAGCCCGCCGGTCGATGTCGGCCGGGAGACTTGCGACCAAGCGGTTGATTCTTCGGCATATGTCTGGACGTCTGGATAGTTCTTGAACACCTCGGTGTTGAAGCGGCGGAGGAAGTCGATCGCTTCGAGATTTTCGTTGCCGCCATAACAGTTAGGGATCCATTCGCCTGCTTTGCGGGAGTAATCGAGATAAAGCATTGACGCGACCGCATCGACGCGCAGGCCGTCGATGTGATACTTGTCCAGCCAAAACATCGCGGAGGAAAGAAGGAACGAACGGACTTCGTGCCGGCCGTAGTTGAAGATCGCGCTGCCCCAGTCGGGGTGGAAGCCCTGCTGCGGGTCGGCATGTTCGTAGAGGTGGGTGCCATCGAAGTAGGCAATGCCATGTTCGTCCGAAGGGAAGTGCGACGGAACCCAATCGAGAATGACGCCGATGCCGTTCTGATGCAGTTCGTCGATCAGATACATCAGATCTTGCGGCGAGCCGAAACGACTGGTCGCTGCGAAGAAGCCGGTCGATTGGTAGCCCCAAGAACCGAAGAAAGGATGCTCCGTGATCGGCATGAATTCAACGTGGGTGAACTGGGTCAGCTTCAAGTAATCGACGAGCTTCGTCGCCAGTTCCCGATAGCTGAGCCACCGATTGCCTTCCTCGGGCACGCGCATCCACGAGCCCAGATGAATTTCGTAAATGGAGATCGGCGAACGCAGGGTGTTCTTCTGCCAGCGCGTCTTCATGTAATCGCCATCGTGCCAATGGTACGACAGGTCGGCGACGACGGATGCAGTACGAGGCGGGATTTCGTGCGAAAAACCAAAGGGGTCCGCTTTATCGACTTCAAAATTGTTGTAGCGCGAAACGATGTGATACTTGTACACAGCTCCCGGCCCAAGATTGGGCACGAAGCCGACCCAAACGCCGGAATTGCCCTGGGCATAGAGTTTCCAGTCGTGCTTGTACCAGTCGTTGAAATCGCCCATTACAAAAACTTGCGTCAGCGCCGGCGCCCAGACGGCAAACTGGGTGCCGGGAACTCCCTGCGCGTGCAGGGATGGGCGCCGAACTTTTCATAGAGCCGATAATGGCTCCCTTCGTTGAACAGGTAATAGTCCTGCTCGCCGATAATGGCCCGATCAGGAGGAAAGGCCGTTGCTGGGATGACTTTCGGTTTGCTCATATTTGCAGCCGCTTGAGGAAAGACACGTTCGCTTGAGGATGTAATATAGGTCCGACCGCGGAAGTTTCATCGCAGGCCTGAAATGATTTAGGCGTTGGGGACTGCTCCGGTCGCTGACGCCGCCGGCTCGCTATTGATAGCGGGGCGAGCCGGGAGCGTCAGCGACCGGAGAACTCTCGCTCTTCGCGAAAGTAAAAACCGCCGAAGTCGGCGTCTTTTTTCAATCACCAGAATACAAAGCGCATATGGCACAAGCCCTGCCGCCAAAGCGACACCGAGCGTTCCCCAGCCGGTGATAATCCACGGGGCGCTCCAAACGGCAACGGGCGCCAAACTACAAATTATCGGTGTAAGCCAGGCACGGGTGCAATATTCGCGGGCTTTGATTTGCAGCAGCCGACAGACATAGCCGATGACGCCGACGGCAATGAACAAGTTGGGAATCGCGGCAGCAGCCGATATGCCGATAACGCCGAACTGGCGTACTAAGAGAAGGCTCAAGGTGAGATTGACACACGCCTCCGCGAGATTCGCCTGAGCAAAGCGTCGCAGCTTGCCCATGCCATATAAGATTCGTGTGGCCACCGATTGCGCGACCACGAGTGATAACGTTCCAGAAAGAATCAATAGCGCAGGATAACAATGGTCGGCGTACTCGACCGAGCCCATCCAAATCCGCAAGAACGGACGGCCGAACATGATCAGGCCCAGGTGCACGGGCAAAATCAGGTAAAGCGCCCAGCGCGTGCCGTTGAACAGGATACGGCGGATCGTGTCGGCATCGCCGGCGGCATCGAGCGAACTGATCGCCGGCGTCAACGTCATCGTGGCCGAGCGCAGCAGCGCCTTTGCAAATTCCACCAGTCGCAACGCGATGGCAAACCAGGTGATTTCCGGCGCGGTCAAGAAGATGCCGATGACAATCGCGCCTGATTGCACGCAGATTCGGCCCGCGACCATTGCGAGAAAAGCATCGACGCTGTAGCCGCGCACCATCCGCATTGTCTCACGATTGACGTATCGTAAAGCAAAACGAAGTCCCGGCAAGTAAACAAAACAAAGGATGGCGAAAACCAGATGTTCGCCTAGCGTGCCCAGGGTGAAGATGATCCCCAGGCCGAGCAGGCTCGGCTCACGCTGCATCAGCATAATCGTCGCCGTCGTTCGCAAGGCGAGAAAAACAACGCGCACGACACTTTTTGCCGCGAACCGCTCCAAGCCATCGAGAATGGAAGGAAAGACACTCAAGGGAAGCGAGATTGCCAGATTGCCGAGCATCAGCAAGGTAAATGCAATGATTTCGCTCTGCTCCATGCCCGATTGGCGCATCAACGGCGCCAGCAACGGCGTCAAAGCAAAGCCAATGGCAAAGGCGATAAGTCCTAAGCCGAAGAACAATGCAATGCACGAAGAGACGAGCCGATTCAGCTCCGTTCGGTTGTCGGCCGTATGAAACTTGGCGACATAGCGCACGACACAGGCAGCAATGCCCAGATCGAACAGCGTGAAATAGGCAAGGATCGATTCAACGAATACCCACACGCCATAGTGCGCGCTGCCGAGCGTACGGACCAGATAGGGTGATAGGAAAAAAGCCACCAACAACGTGGCTGCGAACGCAAGCCAGTTAGTAATGGCGCTCAAAAGAAATCGACGTTGAACTGGCATGCGCTTCCTTGCACACGTTTGATGAATTCGGAAATCCTAATGTACTCTTCACGCTCCGCGTGAAGAGTACACTTTCATCGACACACTAACCCGAAGCGTCAGCGAGGCACGACCCCGAAGCGTTAGCGTTCGTTCCGGGTCGCTCCCTTTACACTTCGGGTTAGTGTGTTGTCGCTTGCGCTCACACTAATCCGAAGAGTTGGCGTCGGTCGCTCGCCTTACGACGACGATTTCTTCTTCGCTGGCTTCGTCTCTTCCTTTTCTTCAATCTGGGCAGCGGGCGCATGGGCGCTTCCGGTCATGCCATGGACTTCGAGCACCTTCTGCCGGATATCCTCCGCAATCTTCGGATTATCGCGCAGGAACTGTTTGGCATTTTCCTTGCCTTGGCCAAGCCGTTGATCGTTGTAGCTGAAGAAAGCCCCGCTCTTGCCGACAATCTCCGAAGTCACTGCCAAGTTAAGCAAGTCGCCTTCGTAGCTGATGCCGCGATCGTGCATGAGCTCGAACTCGGCCGTGCGGAAAGGGGGCGCCACTTTGTTCTTGACGACTTTGACCTTCGTCTCCGAGCCAATAACCTCATCGCCATCTTTGATCGCCACGGAACGACGCACTTCGAGTCGCACTGAGCTGTAGAACTTGAGCGCCAGGCCGCCGGACGTTGTTTCCGGATTGCCGAAGAAGACGCCCACTTTGAGCCGAATCTGGTTGATGAAAATCATGCACGTGTTGGTCTTGGCGATCGTCGGATTCAGAATCCGCAGCGCCTGGCTCATCAAACGCGCCTGCAAGCCAACGTGCGAATCGCCAATTTCGCCTTCAACTTCGTGTCGAGGCACGAGCGCGGCGACCGAATCGATGACGATAATATCGACCGCGTTCGACTTCACCAGCATTTCGGCAATCTTCAACGCCTCTTCCGCATTCGAAGGTTGGCTTACGAGCAAGGCTTCCAGATCGACGCCGATGCGCTTGGCCCAGGTCGGATCGAGCGCATGTTCGGCATCAATATAGGCAGCCACTCCACCTAAACGCTGCGCATTGGCCACGGCATGCAAGGCCACCGTCGTTTTACCGGATGATTCGTTGCCGAAAATCTCGATGATACGGCCGCGCGGGAGCCCTTTGCCGCCCAACGCAATGTCGAGACTGAGCGAGCCGGTGGGGATGCCCTGCAGATCTTCACTGGACTTCTCGCCCATCTGCATGATGGCGCCCTTGCCGAACTGCTTTTCGATGGCTGAGAGGGCGTTCTTCAATTCTTTGTTTTCAGCTTCCGCCATGTCGATACCTCAAGGCTGGATGGCAGCTACCATCCTGAATGTAATGAATTCGCCGCCACTTGACGACAGCGATATTTAATTTGGTGAACATTTGTAAATATACCGTCTTTTCACTGCCGAAAGTAGGTCGGTAGTGGAAAAAAGGCGATTCTTCGCAATCGAGTTTTATCGTTAGCCGTGACGGGAAGGCTTTGCGCAGCGGAGCGTTCTCGGCAAGAAATCGCTCCGCTGCGCAAAGCCTTTGCGTCGCGGCTAACAATGACGTTTACTCCTTTATCAGCGCATTAGCGACAATCTTCTGGGCCTCACTCACTATCGCATCCAGATGCGTTTGATCCTTGAAGCTCTCGGCATAGATCTTGTAAATGTTTTCCGTCCCGGAAGGCCTCGCGGCGAACCAGCCATTGGCGGTCACGACCTTTAGGCCGCCGATGGAAGCGTTGTTTCCAGGCGCATTGGTCAACTTTGCTTCGATTTTCTCGCCGGCCATCGACTCTTCCTTGACGGCATCGGGGGATAACTTTTGCAGCTTCGCCTTTTGTTCGGGCGATGCCGGCGCAGTCAATGCGCGTATAGAGCGGCGAGCCGAAAGTCTGTGTGAGTTCCCGATAATGCTCGCCCGGATCTTTTCCAGTGACGGCGGTGATCTCTGCAGCCAGTAGCCCCATAATTGGCCCGTCTTTATCGGTCGTCCAGACTGTCCCATTGCGGCGTAGAAAGCTGGCGCCGGCACTTTCTTCACCGCCAAAGCAAACAGTGCCATCGAACAAGCCGGGAGCGAACCACTTGAAGCCGACCGGAACTTCCATCAGCCGACGGCCAAGCTGATTCACCACGCGATCGATCATGCTGCTGCTAACGAGCGTCTTGCCGATGGCCGACTGCTTCGACCAACCAGGCCGATTCGCAATCAGATAACTGATCGCCACCGCCATGAAGTGATTCGGGTTCATCAACCCGACGGAGGGCGTGACAATGCCATGTCGATCCGAATCGGGGTCATTGCCAAAAGCAATACGAAATCCGTCTTTGAGCGCTACCAGGCCTGCCATGGCATAGGGACTCGAGCAATCCATCCGGATCTTGCCATCGTGATCGACGGGCATGAAGGAAAAGGTCGGATCGACGCGCGTATTGACGACCGTGATGTCGAGCCCGTAGAGCTCTTTCACCGGCGCCCAATAGTGCACGGCTGCCCCACCTAACGGGTCGATGCCGATCTTGATGCCCGCGCGGCGAATGGCATCCATGTCGATCACTTGGCCGAGATCGCGCACATAAGGCATCATCAAATCGTCTTCGCGAGTCGTCGCTGCCTTGAAGGCCTGGGCATAGGGCATCCGCTTGACGTCGCTATTGTTCGCTTGCAGCAAGGCATTGGCGCACGTTTGCATCCACGAAGTCGCATCGGTGTCGGCCGGCCCACCGTTAGGCGGGTTGTACTTGAAGCCGCCGTCTTCGGGCGGGTTATGCGATGGCGTGATGATGATGCCGTCAGCCAGATGCTCGGCCCGGCCGCGATTGTAAACCAGGATTGCCCGCGAGACGACCGGCGTGGGCGTGAAACCATCGTTGCTCTGGATAATCACATTGACGCCATTGGCGGCCAACACTTCCAAGGCCGTGCGCTGGGCCGGCGCGGAAAGAGCGTGCGTATCTTTCCCCATGAAGAGCGGGCCATCAATCTGCTGGTCGCGCCGGTAGTCGCAGATGGCCTGCGTGGTGGCCAGAATATGGGCCTCGGTGAAGGTGCCGTTGCCGGGCGTGCCGCGATGCCCGCTGGTACCGAAGAGAACCCGCTGATTCGGATCGCCCAAGTCGGGCTTGCGCTCGTAGTATTCGCGTTCGAGTTTCGCAACGTCAATCAACATCTCTTTCGGGGCCGGCTTGCCAGCTAACGGATGAATCGGCACAGGTTGCTCCCTTCAATGGCCTTTGACACTGTCCAGCGATGAGAATTGTATGAAGCAACATCAACGGTACGAACTTCACTCTCCCGCGCCGTTGCGATTGTCGCCTTTGTGCTAGACAAACAGCGACCGTGCGTTTTCTCTCATTCCGCATTCCGAATTCCGCGTTCCGAATTTCTTCGTACGTTTTCCCACGATTTTCTCGCGTTTCGGCTTCCGGAAATCTTTCCGGAATATTAACCGATAGCCTTTTCCGCCCTTTTTTGAAACATCTCAAGCTATACTCAACGAGTTTATATTTTTGCCGGCATCTTTTTGTCGGGTTCTTCTCTTAATTCCACGCTCCGAATTCCGCATTCCACATTTCCCTTGCGCGTTTTCCCACGATTTTCTCGGGTTTGACCTTCTGGAAATATTTCCAGAAGGTTGCCCGTCAGAATGACGGGCGATTGAGCGTCTTATGTTTGAACTACGTACAAGCGAGACGCTTGTACTACGGAAAAGTCGGAAAGTTATTGTTCGTTTTCCCACGATTTTCTCGGAAAAGCCCTTCGGGAAATATTTCCCGAAGGGTCGGGGAAAACCCTGAGCGCCGTCTTTCACTCCGCGAAAGGCGACTATGTTTCCCCTCGTTTGAGGCTCCCCGTCGAACGTCTTGATCGACGCTCCTGTGTCAGTAACGCCGTATACCAGCTTAGGCGCGCTCAAAATGGAATTGCGCAATCGTTCATTCGATCTACAATCGAAGCGTGGTGCTATGCCTGAGCCCTCAAGATTGTGTGCCCAACGAGAACTGGCAGGACGACGAAATTATGACCATTGCAACACTATCCGCGCATCGAACAGTTCCCGTTGGCCCTCGGCCGTTGGTATGGACCTGCCGCGAGTTTCATCGTCTCGGCGATGCTGGCGTTTTCGAGGGCCGGCGGGCGATGCTGCTTCAAGGGGTCGTTTTGGAAGAGGGGCCGATGACTCCACCTCACGCGATCACGCTCGAACTGGCCGAAGATGCCATTCGGAAGGCCTTCGGCGCGGGCCGGCGGATTCGCAACCAATCTCCTTTGGTGCTTGGTCAAGATCTTGATCCAGAGCCCGACCTTGCTATCGTTGCAGGCCTATCGCGCGGCAGCTCGAAGCACCCCACCATGGCCGACCTGGTCATCGAAGTGGCAGACTCTTCTCTCGCCTTCGATACAAACGACAAACGTCTGATCTATGCTCGCGCAGGCATCCCCGAATATTGGGTCATCGATGTGAACGGGCGACAACTCCTCGTCTATCGAGATCCGAATGGCAGCGACTACACGACCCAACAGGCGATCGGCCCAACGGGCATGATTTCACCGGTGGCGGCGCCGGCAGCGCAGATAAAAGTTGAAGACTTGCTGATGTGAGGGTGATACGGGATTCAGTCATGTTTTTCAGTCGGTTTTAGGAGTCAACAGACTTGTACTATATAGTGGGCCGTACTCATGAATAGGGATGAGTTCTTCATCGGATTTTATTGGGGTCCGAGAAAAGAAAATGTATCAGCATGCGCAGGCCGCCTGTTTGATTTGTTCCGACGATTGCAAGAGGTGGATCCATCGTGTTATTGGGCAAGTGTACAACAAACAAGACGGTCAAAAGCATCACATCCTTCCAAACCGCAGATTGCGAAAGCCCTGGTAGCGGGGGTAAACCGGCGACATGACAATAACGAGGTAATCGCCGAACTGGGCTTTTTGGCCACTTTCATATCAAGTGACAACTTAGTGTTGCGCGTCGTGTGCGGCGGGTCTAGTATTGGCCTCAAGAATTGTATTGTAATAAATTTTCCAGATGATGAACCTATTCTCGACCGCTGGCTAAAGGTGCCGAAGCTTCTGAGTCTGTCCAAGGCAATTGTTGAAGCATGGCAGCCGGATTCTGGAGGAATTAGATCCCACGAATGCTCGAAAATTGTCTATGCAAGTCCGACCGAATATAAATTTGGCTGGATCAATTTCTTCAAGACTGCGCGGCTAGAGGCTGCGCCGGTAGTCAGCAAACCATCATACGTCGTCCAAGACGAGCACGGTTATTATATCATACTAACCGATGAGCCCTTGTCATCGAAAAACACGGAGCATATTGAGTTGATTCGCAATGTGGCGACCCGCTTAAGCTCTCAGATAAAGTGCTCATAACATTAGTTTTAAATAGACCCAGAATTGACAATGAACGCATAACGAAACAACTCGGACGAAGTGCACGGTATCCGTATGTAGAGCGAAAATAAGCCAAAATGCTGTTCGCCCGAGCGAGGAACATAATCATGCAATTGGATCTCACCGCGATTTACGAACAACAACCGGATGGTTGGATCGTCGCCAGCATTGCAGAAATTCCGGGCGTGCTTACCCAGGGCAGAACGATGGACGAGGCCCGCGAGATGCTCGCCGACGCGCTGACGCAAATTACCGAGTGCAATCGAGAAATTCGCACATCGGAAGCACAGCCGGGCGCGATCATCGAACGCTTTGAAATTCCGGTCGGAGCCGTTTCATGAAGCGCCGAGATCTCGTCCAGCATCTGGTGAGACACGGTTGCTTCCTCAAACGCGACGATGGTAAGCACTCCGTCTATTGGAACCCGGCAACCGGCGCCACCGCGCTGGTGCCGCGCCATCGGGAACTTAGCGACCATACTGCTCGCGGCATCTGCCGCCAACTCGGTATTCCATCGAGTTGAGAGGAAACTCACGTAAAATGAGCTCGGCCAAATCCCATTTCCAGACGGCTACGCTTTTGTCAATTCGAATTCGAGCCAAGCACACCGCGAATTCTCGATGATTCACTAATTCTTCCCAATGCAATATAGATGCGTCTTCGTCCGCAGGTAGATGGCATCACCAATCATGGCGGGAGAGGCCATGCAGCCGGCGTCGAGCTTGTTCACCGCTTCGGACTTATACTCTTTACCCACGGCCAGCACGTGCGTTTTGCCGTCCTGATCGCTGATGTAGATATGCCCGTCGGCCAGCGTAGGCGACGACGAAAAATCGCCGCCGAGCCGTTCCTGCCAATGTTGCATGCCGGTCTTGGCATCCACGCATGAGGCAAAACCTTTATCGCTGAACATGTAAAGCAGGTCGTCCACCAGCAAGAGCGAAGGTCTTGTCGGGCCGGCCTTGATCGTTTTCCAGACGACGGAATCCTTGGGCAGAACACCGGCGCCCCCTTGCTTCACAGCCAGAACGTTCGCAGTGTGGCCGCTGTTGAGGAAGATAAGGCCGTGGCCCATCACCGGCTTAAGCGCTTCGTTCATGCCGCCAGTGTGTAAGCGCCAATATTCGTCGCCCGTTTTCGGATCGTACGAGATGGTCGCCTCGGCGGCGGGCGAGACCAGCTGCGCTTTGCCGTCGATCTCAAAGATAGAGGGAGTCGAATAGGCTTTTTTGAAATCGCCGTTGTTCGTGGTGTAGGCGATGTTGCGGTCTTTCTTCCAGGCGGTCGTGCCATCGGCGGTGTTCAACGCGGCAACGTATTGTTGATCGAAGCCGTCGAACGTCAGGAAAAGCAGCTTGCCATAAAGGATCGGCGACGAGCCGGGACCGCGGAAATGGTTGCAGGGCAAGTCGTGTCGCTCCCAGATTTTGGCGCCGGTTTTGGTGTCGAGGCAAAGCGTGCCGTGACTGCCGAAATGGAGGTAGACCCGTCCCTCTTCGATAACGGGTGTTGGCGTGCCATAGCTGTTGAAATCAATGCAGAACGCGGGCTTTTCCTCCGTGAATAGTTTGATGTCGTGCACGATCCTGCCATCGGCCCGGTTGACGCAGACGGCATAGAATTCTTTGCCATCCGCGCGGGCGGTGCTCAGCCAGATCTGATCGCCCCAGATTACGGGCGACGACCACGCTTTGTCGTGGATGGCCGTCTTCCAGCGGATGTTCTCCGTCTCGCTCCACTTGATTGGCAGGTTCTTGGCCACGGCATGGCCATCGCCGGTAGGGCCGCGAAATTGCGGCCAACTATCTACAGCATGAAGTGGGCAAACGACAGCGGCGAAAAGAACAGCGATTAAAAACGCACGCATTGCAAAATCCAGGTGGGAAGAAAACAGCAGGCAACGGACGATTCTCTTCAATGTAACGAATTTTAGCGCTGCCGATGTTCAAAAATCGCAAAACGTTCGAGCCGCGGCCGTTAGGAAGCAGTGGATTCCGCGATTCCTGACGTAAGGCCGTTTCTACTAAGTTGAATGGAGGCAAAGCAAAATGCGGGTGATTGGCGCGAAGCCTTCACCCTTAGCCGGAATAGAGTGCGCTTCACGCGGCGCGCGAACGATATACTGAGCTTGGAAATCCGTCCAATCTGAGGGTTCAATTTTGTCCATCTTTCCCGTTTGGGCCATCAACTGGCAAGAGATGACCGGTTGGTTTGCGCTGCTCAACTTCGTGTTGGTTTCGCTCACGTTGTTGTCGATTTTGACCATCAAGAAAAACTCCGCCTCAGCAGTCGCCTGGTGCATGTCGGTATTCTTGATGCCGATCGGAGGGACCGCGCTCTATTGGCTGTTCGGCTACCAGAGCGTTTATCGGCCGCTCGAACGTAAGCGTAAACATGCCGAGTCGTATAGGAGGCGAAAGAGCGGCGCCAACGAACTCGCGCCCATCGGCCCTGAGCGAACCGGCAGTGGCGCGGAGTTGGCCGCCTTGAGCGCTCGCCTCGGGGCTTCGCCGATGGTGGAAGGCAACAACGTCGAACTTTATACCGAAGGCCAGGCTACGTTCGACGCAATGCTTACTGCTATCCGTCACGCCAAGAGCCATATCCATCTCGAGTTTTTTATCTTCCGGATGGATGGCATTGGCGGCCAGTTCATCGAAGCCTTGATCGAACGAGCCCGGGCCGGGGTGCAGGTTCGCTTTCTCTACGACGCCATCGGATCATGGAGCCTGCATCGAAGTTCCCTTCGGCCGCTCTTAGAAGCGGGCGGGCAAGTCGTGCCATTTCTATCGATCAATCCCTTACGACGGCGAATCCAGATCAACCTCCGTAATCACCGCAAGATTCTGGTAGTCGATGGCAAAATAGCCTTTACCGGCGGCTTCAACATCGGCGATGAGTATATCGGCAAGAACGCCTTTTTCGGCCCGTGGCGCGACACTTTCCTGCGCCTGACCGGGCCAGCCGTGCGTTACGTCCAACGCGTCTTCACCGAGGATTGGAGTTTCGCCTCTCAAGAAGAACTTACGGACGCCAGCTATTTCCCGAACGCCGTCAGCCAAGGAAATGTGGCAGCGCAGATCGCCTGGTCGGGACCGGATCAGGATTTCAAGTCGATCCGAGAGATCTACTTCGCCGCCATTGTGAAGGCGGTGCAGCGCGTCTGGATTGCCACTCCTTACTTTGTGCCGGATGAGAGCCTGTTCGACGCCCTCTGTCTCGCCGCACGCTCGGGTCGAGACGTCCGCCTGCTTTGCCCCTTTCGACCGGATAAATGGGTTCCCTATCTGGCGGCTCGTTACTATTGGGCGGACGCGCTGACGGCCGGCGTGAAAATCTATCAATACACGCCCGGCTTTATGCACTCCAAAGTGCTGCTGATCGATGATAACTGGTCGTCTGTGGGGTCGGCGAACTTCGACAACCGCAGCCTTCACTTAAACTTTGAAATGACTTGCATGATGGAATCGAGCGAGATCGTCAGCCATCTTGAGGCCGCCTTTCTGCACGACTTGGAATCATCGATCCGGATCGATGCGACCCAATTCGGCAGACGCGGTTTCGTAAGCGAGCTAGCCGAGAACGGCTGCCGGCTGCTGTCGCCGGTCTTGTAATGTAACCATCAACGAAAAAAGGCGTACGAGTGAGAATCGATTCTCACTCCTACGCCTGGATGGAACAAGTGCCCTCTTAGACTACTTGCAAAGGCTCGTCGGCTTCGACTTCCTCTTCGCGCTCGCCTTCACTGTCAGGCATGTTGATGCGGACCTCGCTGTCCTGATAGGTTCGGAAGCCCGTGCCAGCCGGAACCAAGTGACCCAGGATAACGTTTTCCTTCAGGCCGACGAGCAGATCGATCTTGCCGGCCAGAGCCGCCTCCGTGAGAACCTTGGTGGTTTCCTGGAAGCTGGCGGCCGAGATGAAGCTGTCGGACTGCACAGCAGCCTTGGTGATGCCGAGAAGGACGCGTTCGCAAGTCGCCTTCTCGGGAGTTGTCCAGGTCGGCTGCTTGCCGCCGTCAACTTCGATGCGGGCTTTCTCTTCTTCGAAGGCATCTTTCGTTACGATGCGGCCATCTTCGAAAGTCGAATCGCCCTTGTTCTTGATCTTCACGCAATCGCGAACGAGGCGATCGTTGATCATCTGGAAGCCGAAGCGATCCATCACGGAGCCGGGCAGCAGGTTGGTGTTGCCCATCTCGAGAATTTTCACTTTGCGAAGCATCTGAGCCACGGTGATTTCGATGTGCTTATCATCGATTTCAACGCGCTGGGAGCGGTAGACGCTCTGCACTTCGCGGACGAGATAATCCTGCACGGCATCGATGCCGGAGATGCGTAGGATGTCGTGAGGGACCAACGGGCCAAACACGAGCGGCTCGCCTTCCTTCACGTATTCGCCGGCATGGACGCGAAGCTGCTTGCCGTGCGGAACCTGATGTTCCTTCTCTTCGCCCATCGACTTGCCCTGGTCGTTCTCCGGTTGGACGTAGACAAGCCGCTTGCCGCGCTTCTTGTCGCCGATGCGGACCTTGCCCGAAATCTCCGCCATGACCGCCGGATCGCGCGGGCGGCGAGCTTCGAAGATTTCGGTCACGCGCGGCAGACCGCCGGTGATGTCCTGGGTGCCGCCGACTTCCTTTGGCGTCTTCGCCAGAAGGGTGCCGGCCATGATCTGCTGGCCGTCCTTCACTTCGAGATAGGCGCGCTCGGGGATGAAGTACGCTTTGAGAATATTGCCGCGCAAATCTTCGATGACGAGCTGGGGATGGAGTTCGCCCTTATGCTCCATGATGATGAACCGCTCGGTTCCGCTCGAATCCTTCTCGCGTCGAAGCGTCTCGTTCTCCTTCATATCTTCGAAGCGCACGCGCCCGCCTTCCTCACTGATAATGGGAAGCATGTACGGATCCCACTGGCAGAGCCGATCGCCGACTTTCACTTCCTGTCCGTCGGTTACGAACAACTCGGCGCCGTTCGGGATCGGGTAGCGCTCCAGCGGCGGCTGGTCCTTCCCTTTGACGATGGCGATTTCGCCGGTGCGGGCGAGAGCGATTCGCTGGCCTTGGTCATTGGTGACGACGTTGATGCGTTCCATCTGAATGATGCCGGCCTTCTTCGTCTTTACTTCGCTTTCGGCAGTGACTTTGCCCGTGGCCGAGCCGCCGATGTGGAAGGTACGCATGGTCAACTGCGTACCCGGCTCGCCGATTGACTGAGCGGCGATAATGCCGACCGCCATGCCCTCTTCGACCATGGCCCCCGTCGCGAGATCCATGCCGTAGCACATACGGCAGATGCCCAGTACGGCTTGGCAGGTCATTGGGCTGCGGACCATTACCTTGTCGATGCCAAGCCTTTCGATCGTCTTCGCCTTGGCCGGCGTGATCATTTCATTCTGGCTGGCCACCAGTTCTCGCGTTTCGGGGTCGAGGATTTCAACTCGGCTCACGCGGCCGCGAATGGCATCGGAGATCGGTCGATCGATTTCATCACCCTTGTAGATGATGCCTTTCGTCGTGCCCATCGTCGTGCCGCAGTCTTCCATCGTGATGACGACATTCTGGGCCACGTCGGCCAGCTTGCGGGTCAGGTAACCCGAATCGGCCGTCTTCAATGCCGTATCGGCAAGGCCCTTACGGGCGCCGTGGGTGGAACTGAAGTATTCCAACACGGTCAAGCCTTCGCGAAAGTTCGACTTGATCGGCGTTTCAATGATCTGGCCGCTCGGCTTGGCCATCAAGCCGCGCATGCCGGCCAACTGGCGGATCTGCTCGATGCCGCCGCGGGCGCCTGAGTGAGCCATCAGATAAATCGGATTGATGTACGGCTTGCCGTCGCGGCGATCGTTCATCAGCTCCGACATCATCTTTTTCGTGATTTCGTCGCGGGCCTCGGTCCAGACGCTGATCACCTTGTTGTAGCGCTCGTCACTCGTGATGATGCCGCGCTCGTATTGCTTGCGGAACTTTTCGACTTCCTTGTCCTTGTCTTTTAGCACCTGTTCTTTGTTATCCGGCGTCTTCAGATCGGACACGGCGAAGCTCAGGCCCGACCGCGTGGACTCGCGGAAGCCGGTTTCCTTCATGCGATCGAGCAAGTCGATTGTCTCTTTACGGCCGAGAATTTGATAGCAATCCGCGATGATTCGGCTCAAGTGCTTGGAAGTAAGTGGCAGATCGTAGAAGGCCATTTTCGGGTGCAGGATGTCGTTGAACATAATGCGCCCGACTGTGGAGCGCACCAGCGCGCCGGCCTTGCGCGGCAGCTCATCGACGATCGTTTTATCTTTGTCGACCTTCAGTTCGGTGATGACCTTTTTGTCGACAGGCAGACGAACACGGACGCGGGCATGGACGCCCAGTTTCCCCTGTTGGAACGCGGTGAAGAGCTCGGCTGGGCTGTGGAAGGCCATGCCGTCGCCCATTTCGACCTTCTCGCCTTCCTCGCCGCGCGAAGCGGTGAGGTAGTAGCAACCCATCACGATATCTTGCGACGGGGTGATGATCGGGTTCCCGTTGGCCGGGCTAAAGATGTTGTTAGTGGCCATCATCAGCACGGTCGCTTCAACCTGCGCTTCGATGGAAAGCGGCAGGTGGACGGCCATTTGATCGCCGTCGAAGTCAGCGTTGAAGCCTTTGCAAACGAGCGGATGAATGCGGATCGCGTTGCCTTCGATCAACACCGGCTCGAAGGCCTGGATGCCCATGCGATGCAGCGTTGGCGCGCGATTGAGCAGCACCGGATGGCTCTTCGTCACTTCTTCGAGAATATCCCAAACCTGCTCATCTTTGCGCTCGAGCATTTTCTTGGCCGACTTGATGGTGTCGGCATAGCCGAGCTCTTTCAAGCGGCGGATAATAAACGGCTGGAACAGTTCGAGCGCGATCTTCTTCGGCAACCCGCACTGGTGCAACTTGAGGTCGGGGCCGACAACGATGACCGAGCGGGCCGAGTAATCGACGCGCTTGCCGAGCAGGTTTTCACGGAAGCGCCCTTGCTTGCCCTTGATCATATCGGTCAGTGACTTCAGCGGTCGGTTGCTGGAGCCGAGCACGGGCCGTTTGCAGCGATTGTTGTCGAACAGGGCGTCGACCGATTGCTGCAACATGCGCTTTTCGTTGCGGATGATGACTTCCGGCGCATTCAAGTCAACGAGCTTTTTGAGCCGATTGTTGCGGTTGATGATGCGGCGATAGAGATCGTTCAGATCCGAAGTGGCGAAGTTGCCGGAGTCGAGCAACACAAGCGGTCGCAGATCGGGCGGGATCACCGGGATGCACTCGAGCACCATCCATTCGCACTTATTGCTGGAATCTCGGAGCGCTTCGATAATTTTGAGGCGCTTGACATAGTCGCGAAGTTTCTGCTTCGACGACTTGCCGTGCAGCCGTTCCTTTTCCATTTCGGCAGCGAGCTTTTCGCGAAGCTTGACCGATTCATCGACGAGGTTCAATTTTTCGAGCAGCTTGCGCACGGCATCGGCGCCCATGTCGGCTTCGAACGAGCCGGGGCCATATTCTTCGACGGCTTTGCGATAGTCGTCCTCAGTGAGCAGCTGGCGCTCTTTCAACTTCGTCTGGCCGGGATCGACCACAACGTAGTCCTGGAAATAGATGATCTTTTCGAGGGCGTTCGTCTTCATATCGAGCAAGGTGCCCAGGCGGCTTGGCATTGCTTTGAAGAACCAAATATGGACGACGGGCGCTGCCAATTCAATATGGCCCATGCGCTTGCGGCGGACACGGCTGTGCGTCACTTTGACGCCGCAACGGTCGCAGATCATTCCTTTGTACTTCATGCCGCGATATTTACCGCAGGTGCATTCCCAATCTTTTTCAGGCCCGAAAATGCGCTCGCAGAACAGGCCGTCTTTTTCGGGACGGTAGGTGCGGTAATTGATCGTCTCAGGCTTTTTGACTTCGCCAAACGACCAACTGCGGATGTCGTGGGGGCTGGCCAAGCTGATCCGGACCGCGCCGTAATCGTTGATGCGGTCGTAGTTGCTAGCTTCGGAAGCGGCAGCAGCCGCGGCAGCGCCATTGGTGCTCATAAATGCTTTCCCCCGATGTAAGGCGATCTTCGTCGTCTAGTTCAAAAACACTAACGGATGTTTGAAACCGGTTCAGGCCACTCGCGCGGAGCGGGGCGATAATGTTCGATAAAACTTTCTTCATCCAGATCGTAAATCTGGGTAAAGAATCCGGGGCAATGATATTTCTCTTCGTACTCTTCCAGAGCGTCGCGTAACGGGACTATCGCGTAATCGTCATGGCCTAACTGGAACATCGGCACGTTATGTATCACTTGCGTCAAATGCTCGATCTGCTCCCGTGATCCTTCCGAGTACGATGCATTTCGAATGACGCCCAGCCGCGGTGCAGAATCCACCCAAGCTTCTCGACCAGCACACGTCTCTCATGATCGACCATAGAGGCCTCCATCAAGACTCTTCCACTCGGACATCCGCCAACGGCACAGACCCGGTTTGTCCTTCTATTCCTAGAGGCTGAATATCAATCGCACGAATGGTCATTCTTCCGCGCGGCGTCCGCAAAAATTCAACTAACTCATAAAAATCACGCTTGCGATCCCAGCGTCCGATAGCGCTTCTCGGGGAATAAAGTCGGCCCAATTCAACATAGATTGTTTCGTCCGCCACCCGCTCGCGGATTAGCCTGGCTGGAAACACCGTCAAGCCTAGCGTTCGGGCCGCCACTGCCCGGTGTACCCCGTCTTGAATGTAAAACAAATCGTCGGGACCAACGATCATGACACATCCTTATCTCGTGGCCCTTTTTAAACATTATTCTCCGAAAGAACCTCCGCCAGCAACGATCGAGTAAACATAAATGGATGAACACATTACGTACAACAAGATATTTGGCACGATTCCATCGAAACTCAACATGACGCTATCGCAATAGCCCTGTTGATTCCTGGCAACCCAGGTCCACCCACATTCCTTTCCCATAAACGCCTTCCAAGGAGAGGAAGGACCCCGATCATCGGTCTCGCCACCAACCGAAGTATGATGCGGGCCTTCGCAAAACTCGCCGGGGTTCCATTCGAAACAAAGCGAATCGGTGTCCGCATCGGCTCGAAATTCGATATACCCCTCAGACAATTGAACGACGATTTCCGACCGACAACCATCTTCAACTAGTTCGTAGACTTCGCGAAGGATGAAAGGGGCTTCCCGTTCCGGCAAGATCGTCAGTCCATCTGTCGCAGCGGTAGTCGTGATAGAGGTCATGATGTTTCCTCAATACTCATCACCCAAACGCTTCGCTTGCTTCACGATCTTGATCGCAGTTGCCGCCGTGAGGTTTCCTTTAGAAGCGGCTTCGGAAGTATGGACCTGACAGCCAATTCGTTGTGTGCCTAATCCACCTTCTCTCCAAGCTGCCGCAGTCGTTCGAGCAGTCGCAAGTTCTTTTCTTCGGCAGCCTTCGCGCGCTGTGCTTCACTTTCCGCGCGTTCCATTTCAAGTTCTGCTCGTTCTTTTTCACCATCCGCTCGTTCTTTCTCGCTATCCGCACGCGCCTTTTCCCCATCTGCTCGTTCACGCCCTGTCCGGATTAGGCTGCCTTCGCTGTCGCACCACCGTAGCCAGACAGCAGAATCCTTTTCGTATTCGCCTTGCCAGAGTTTCAACCCCAACCCCACGCTCGGAAATAAGCTCGGATCGATCGGCGTGTATTGTCCGCCGGTCAGAGCGAACGCACGCAGAATGCCGCCTTCCAAACATTGGCCCGGATCGAAAATCACGTAATACGGAATGTGCAACCGCTTGTACGTCTGCATTTTGTCGGTGTCTTCGCCGCCACGACGATCGGACACGATCTCAACCACTACCTCCGGCATCTTGCCGATCACCCAACTGAAATACGAGCGGTTCTCCGGCTCGCGTCTATTCGTGACTTCCGGAACATCCAAGCTGAGCATCATGTCCGGGACGAGCGGCGGCTTGGCATAAGCAAAGAACAATCCGACGTTGGCCAGCGCCAGAAACGGCCGGTCTTCGCTCGCCGTCCACGAACTATAGAGCGGCTCGGTCAACAGCCGTTGAAGCTTCTCAACGTAGATATTGTCCACGGGCACATCGTCCTGAGTGACCAACAAACTCGTATCGGGGAACGGCGGCAGTTCGACGATATCGGTAGTCATTATCGCTGCCTTCCTTCAAGACGATCGGTCCAAACAACTGCGAAAGCTGCCTTACACGACTCGCTTCTTCTCCAGTTGCATGTTCAGCCCTAACCCTCGGATTTCATGAGTGAGTACGTCGAAGCTCGCCGGCGTGCCGGCTTCCAGTGTGTTTTCACCTTTCACCATCGATTCGTAGATCTTGGTGCGGCCTTCGACATCGTCCGACTTGACTGTCAAAAGTTCCTGCAAGATGTAGGCAGCGCCGTAGGCTTCGAGCGCCCAGACTTCCATTTCGCCGAAGCGCTGGCCGCCGAAGCGGGCTTTGCCACCAAGCGGTTGCTGCGTGATAAGCGAGTAAGGCCCGGTCGCGCGAGCATGGACTTTGTCGTCCACCAGGTGATGCAGCTTGAGCATGTAAATGTAGCCGACCGTAACCGGCTGATCGAGCCGTTCGCCGGATCGGCCGTCATACAGCGTGCTCTTGCCCGTTTCGGAATAGCCCGCCTCTTTAAGAGCCGCGCGGATTTCCTGCTCCTCGGCGCCGTCGAAGACCGGCGTGACAGCTTTAAAGCCCAACTTGGCTGCTGCGTAACCGAGGTGGGTTTCCAGAATCTGCCCCACATTCATACGACTCGGCACGCCCAGCGGGTTCAGCAGAATGTCAACCGGGGTGCCGTCCGCCAGGAAAGGCATGTCTTCTTCGGGCAGAATCTTCGAGATGACGCCCTTGTTGCCGTGCCGGCCGGCCATTTTATCGCCGACGGAGATCTGACGCTTCGTGGCGACGTAGATCTTCACCATCTGCTGCACGCCAGATTGCAGTTCGTCGCCGCGATTGAGCGAGTTGATCTTGCGCTCGCGCATTTCGACATAGTCTTGGATGCGTTCGCTGTGTCGTTTCCACAGTTCGCGAACTTTTTCCAGCTTAGCCGGGGAACGGACGTCGAGATTTTCGATCTTGAAGCCACCAGCTTGTTCGGCCACCGTCTTATCTTCTTTTTCAGAAGCGAGCGGTTTGCCGGTCAGCGGATCCTTGAGATCCTTCTTTTCGAGAATCCCTTCCAAGTCCTTCACGAAGGTGCGGAACTGATCGGCAATCATCTTGTTGAAGCGAGCTTCGATGTCGCGACGCTCTTTGGCGACCGCCTTCTTCTCATCTTCCGTCATGCTCGTCTGACGGCTGAATCGCTGCGTGTCGATGACGATGCCTTCTACGCCCGATGGCACTTCCAGGCTATCGTTCTTGACGTCTTCGCCCGAGCGGCCGAAGATGGCGTGCAGCAGTTTCTCTTCCGGTGTCAGCTCGCTGCGCGACTTCGGCGAGACCTTGCCGACGAGGATGTCGCCGGGTTGAACGGCGGTACCAATCTGGACAATGCCGTTCTCATCGAGGTTCGCCAGCGCCTTGGGCGACACATTCGGAATGTCGCGCGTGAACTCTTCGTGCCCGAGCTTCGTTTCGCGAATTTCGATGTCGAACTCTTCAATATGGATCGAAGTGTACGTATCGTTCTTCACGAGTCGTTCGCTGATGATGATCGCATCTTCGAAGTTGTACCCTTCCCACGACATGAACGCCACAAGCACGTTCCGACCGAGAGCCAGTTCACCTTTGTAGGTGGCGGCGCCGTCGGCCATGATCTGGCCCTTCTTCACCTTGTCGCCGATTTTGACGATCGGCTTCTGGTTCAGACAGGTGCGCCGATTCAAGCCGGTGAACTTACGCAGGACGTATTCTTTATCGTCGACGCGGATGCGCTGGCCATCGACATAGGTGATGACGCCGGCCTTGTCGGCGCGGACGCACATGCCCGAATGGCGGGCCACTTCAATTTCGAGACCAGTCGACACGATCGGCGGTTCAGCAACGAGCAAGGGCACGGCTTGCCGTTGCATATTCGAGCCCATCAGCGCGCGGTTAGCGTCATCGTGTTCGAGGAACGGAATCAACCCGGCGGACACGCCAACCATCTGCTTCGGCGACACGTCGAGATACTCGACCTTGTCCGCCTGGAGTGCTTTGAAGTCACCGCCCCAACGGCCCGTTACCCGATCGCCTTCCAGCTTGTGATGCTCGGCCGGCGTGTCGGCGGGAGCGATCGTCTTCATCGTCTCTTCGTCAGCGCGCAACCATTCGACTTCTTCGCTCAGTTTGCGATTGTGGACCTTGCGGTAGGGCGTGATCAAGAAGCCGTACTCGTCTATGCGCGCGTAGATCGACAGGCTCGAAATGAGGCCGATGTTCGTGCCTTCCGGAGTCTCAATCGGGCAAATACGGCCGTAATGCGAAATATGGACGTCGCGCACTTCGAAGCCGGCTCGCTTACGATTCAACCCGCCCGGCCCGAGGGCCGACAGGCGGCGTTCGTGTGTCAGCATGGCCAGCGGATTTGTCTGATCGACCACCTGCGACAACTCGCTGCGGCCGAAGAAATACTCGATCGCCGCCGACACTGATTTCGGATTGATGAGCGAACGCGGGCTCATGTCCTGCTGTTCGCGGATCGCCATGCGCTCCTGCACGGTGCGGCGAAGTTTCAGGAAGCCTTTGCGCAACTCGTCTGAAGCGAGTTCGTCAATCGTACGCAGACGGCGATTGCCGAGATGATCAATGTCGTCCACCTGGAAGCGTGCTTCCTCATCCTTGGTCTTTTGCGGATCGCGCAACTTCAGCAGGTACTTAATTGCGTTCACAAAGTCGACCGAGCGAAGCGTCATCTCGGTCTCGGCCACGTTCTGGTCGAATTTCCGGTTGATGCGGAAACGCCCGACCTTTCCAAGCCGGTAGCGGTTAGCGTCGGCGAACTTTTCTTTGAACAATTCGCGAGCCTTTTCGAGCTGCGGTGGATTGCCGGGACGCAGCCGTTGGTAAATCTTCAGCAAGGCCGCTTCGTGAGACTCGGTGCCGTCTTCGGCAATGGCGGAGAGAATCAAGGGATCGCGCGGGGCGAAAGAGCAGTCAGTTCTTTCAACTTACTCGCCATGATCTTGTCAACAGCGGTTGCGCTGAAGCTGTCGCCGCTGTTGAGATACACTTCGCCCGTTTCCGGATCTATCACATCGTCATCGGCGATCATCGGCGCGATCGCCTTTTCGGGATCGCCCAACAGTCGGCTGCGTAGATCGGGCGTCTTCAGTTTAAGCGTTTCACTCGAATAGAATTCGCGGATAATGCCAGCGCTCGTCGAGTACTGCGGATCCATTGGCGCAAAAGAGTCATCGCGCTGAACTTACCCGATTGATCGATCCGAACGCCGAGCGTGCCCTTCTTGGTCACATTGATTTCAATCCACGAGCCTCGCTCGGGAATAATACGGCAGGAATGGAGCTTGGCGTCGCCATCGATTTCGAGAACGAAATCGACGCCAGGCGAGCGGTGCAACTGGCTAACGACCACGCGCTCGGCGCCATTGATGATGAACTCGCCGCCGCCGATCATGATCGGCATATCGCCGAGATAAACTTCTTCTTCAACGACCGAACCATCCGTCTTGCGCAGCGCAGCCAAACCTTGAAAGGCCGGCCATAAG
The DNA here is from genome assembly GCA_963718635.1 of uncultured Planctomycetota bacterium. Lineage (GTDB taxonomy): Bacteria > Planctomycetota > Planctomycetia > Gemmatales > Gemmataceae > JAIOQJ01. The sequence goes on from OY970367.1 coordinate 4,396,017, forward strand.
TCAGCCGCAGCTGACGGCATTCATCGGGGTCGTAGCGCGGCTTGCCCAGCTCGTACTTCACGTATTCCAGCGCGATTTTCTTATCGTAGCTTTCGATCGGGAAGATTTCCTTCATCACGCCTTCAAGGCCGGCGGCAATCCGTTCATCGGGCGGAATTTCAAGCTGAAGGAATTTCTTGTACGATTCGGTCTGCACGTCGGTCAGGGGCGGAACCTCGACGGCATCGCCGAAGCGACCGAAGTTGCGTACAGTAGCCGGCTTGATAATGCGAACGGCCGGAATTGGCATAACCGCTGCTCCGAAGAATGGACACGCGACGACAAAACCCGGCTGAAGCGGCAACGGGGCTTGCGTCTCGAGAAGAATTCAATTATGAGTAGTAAGCCGAGATAAAGCGCGACTGCTCTACAGCGCGTGCCGAAACGCGGGATTGCCATGGCAACCCGCGTTCGAGGGCCAAGCGAGAAAGAACAGTGAAGGCGAAACAAAAAGGCTGCGATCGCGTGGCACGCATTGTCACCAGGGGAGTACAATGGTTTCGGGCGCATTAAGGGCGCCGGCAACGAACTCGATAAGAGATCATTGCAGGCCGAATGCTGCAGGCGCTGGATAATAAATAGCGCGAGACGACGGTACCGTCCGCGCAAACTTTAGCGATTGTGTAAATGATATTATACTCGTGCAAATCCTTCAAGAGGATCGGCACGAGTTTTATTTTTTACTTCCTAGCTTACTTGACGGTTGCCTTCGCGCCGGCATCTTCCAGTTGCTTCTTCATCTTCTCAGCAGCCGGCTTCTCGACGCCTTCCTTGACGGGCTTCGGCGCTGCTTCGACCAAATCCTTGGCTTCTTTCAAACCAAGACCAGTCAATTCGCGAACGACCTTGATGATCGCGATCTTCTTGGCGGCATCGTATCCGCCTTCGAGAACCACGGAAAACTCAGTCTGTTCCGGGGCCTTCTCCGCGGCGCTGCTGCAGCAGCACCGGCGCCGCCTCCGCCACCGCCACCGCCGCCAGCGGCTGGTTCAATCTTGTAGGTGTCTTTCAGGTAATATTTCAACGCCACGGCCTGCACGATGGTCAGGTTGGCGATTTTGTCCCCGAGGTCTTTGATTTCGGGAGCAAGCGCAGTCTCGGACATGGTTAGAGGTTCCTTTATCGAAAGTGCCGCTGAAGCATGCGGCTAAGCGTAATAGCCCGTTGGTGGTTCGTTTGACAAAATTTCATTAAGCCGCGGGCGCAGCGCCGCTGCAGGCGTTTCTTCTTTGCGCTCGGCGATGGTTGAAAGCTGGCTCGCCACTTCGCTGGCGGGACCGGTAAGAGCCGCCGCGATTTCAGAAGCCGGGCCGAGCAAAGCGCCGATGATCTCGCCGATGGCTTCGAGCCGGGTCGGCATCTTCATTGCGGCATCGAGCGTGACTTGCGTGCCATCGGCAACAGCCGTCTTCACGGCGAATTTCTTGTCGTCTTTCGGATTCTTCTTGACGATGTCCTTGAGCAGCGTATCTACGGCTTTGCTCAGATCCTTGATGCTCTCGCCGCCCCAGGCGACCACGGTTGTGCCCGCCCAGAACTTCTCGTCGACTTTGACGCCGTTGGTCTCGAACACTTTGCGGGCAAGCGTGTTCTTGACCATCTGCATGCGGATTTTCTTTTCGCGCAGCGTCTTGCGTGAAGAGAAATCGAGCTGCGAGCCGACTTTATCCGAAGAGAGCAGCACCAGGTCGCGTACGCCGTGGAACGTATGCGACAGGGCATCGAGTTCCATCTGCTTGACAATCTTGCTCATGATCTTCTACTCGCTTAATGCAACACGTTGAACTCAACTGCAATCGCCAACGGCTTAGACGCTGATGCGGATTCCGGGGCTCATCGTCGCCGACACCGTAACCGACTCAATGTAATGACCCTTCACGTTCGAAGGCTTCGAGGCGCGAATCTGTTCGACGAAAGCGGTTACGTTATCGACGAGTTTCTCTTCGTCGAAACTAAGTTTGCCCACGCCAGCATGAACGCAACCGCCCTTATCGGCCCGGTATTCGACCTTGCCCGCTTTGAATTCGCGAACGGCTGCAGCGACGTCGCCATTGGAGGGGATAACGGTGCCGGCCTTCGGAGTCGGCATCAGGCCTCGAGGCCCGAGCACTTTACCAAGTCGGCTTACTTGGCCCATCAGGCCTTGCGTCGCGAGAGCGACATCGAATTCGAGCCAGTTTTCCTTCTGAATCTTCTCGACGATTTCATTGCTGCCGGCATAGTCGGCGCCGGCTTCCTTCGCCTTGGCCACATCATCCCCTTGACAGAACACGACGATGCGGACGGCCTTGCCGATGCCGTGCGGCAAGGGAACGCTGCCGCGAACGCTCTGCTCGGCCTGGGTCGTATCGACGCCCAGTTTCATGTGAATTTCGAGCGTCTCGTCGAACTTGGCCCGCTTCATCGACTTCAAGGTCCCGATCGCCTTTTTCAAGGTTGTCGTGCCGTCTTTGTCGATCTTTTGCAACTGGTTCTTGATGGTGTTGCGCAGCTTCTTGCCGCGGCGTGGAGGGACGCCGGGCCGATTCCTCTTCTTGGAAGCGGACGCTTCGGCGGCTTGACCGGATTGAGCTGCCTTGGGAGCGGCAGTCGCGGCTTCAGCAGGTTTCTCGGCGACTTCGGGAGCGGCGGCAGTCGCCTTTTCCTCAGTCGTTTCCGGCGTTGCGTTGTCTTGTGCCATGACTCGAATCGGGGTTCGCGGTTATTGGGCGGAGTTCTCAAAAGCAAATCGACTTCCTCGTCCCGGCGTGTGGAACTGGAAGTCGTTCATCAGTCGTTTCGCGGGCAATCAGCCTTCGATCGTCAGGCCCATGCTGCGGGCCGTGCCGGCGATGATGGTCGCGGCATGGTCGAGGTCGCGGGCGCTTAGATCCTTCTGCTTCTTCTGGGCAATTTCCTGAAGCTGCTTCTGGGTGACTTTGAAGCCTTTGTACTTTCCGGTTTTCTTGGTCTTCTCGTCGCCGGGGATTACGTCCCCGCCTTTTTTCTTCTCGATCGGGATACCGGCGGCTTGCTTGAGCAGCACGGCCGCGGGCGGCGATTTGATGATGAACTCAAAGCTGCGATCGGAATAGACCGTGATCACCACGGGGAGCATCAGGCCTTTGGTGTCGCCGGTCTTGTCGTTGAATTGCTTAACGAACATGCCGATGTTGACGCCGTGAGCACCGAGCGCGGGGCCGACCGGCGGCGCGGGGGTCGCTTGCCCGCCCGGACATTGCAACTTCACCTGAGCCGTCACTTGCTTTGCCATGATCGATTTCCTGAAGCGGGCATCCCCTCATTTGGAGGGAGAGGTAAAGTTTTATGAAAATAAAAGGCCCCCGCAAGAGCGGGGGCTAAAAAATTTACGAAAGCACGAGCGTCCGGATGGACGAACTGTCGCTTTACACCGGATCGACCTGCCAATATTCGACCTCGACATCGACCGGCCGGCCCCAGATCGAAAGAACCACTTTGACCTTCGGATTTTCCTTCGGATCGCTCGGGTCGGTGATCTCTTTGACTTCGCCTTCCATGTCCTTGAAGGTTCCGTCGCGGATCTTGACGCGGTCGTTGACCGTGTACGGGATGATGATCTTCTTCTTACCGGTTGTCTCGCTTTCTCCGGTCTTTTTGCCGGCGGCGGCCTCATCTTCTTCCAGCAGCATTCGCTCGACTTCGCGCTCGTTCATCGGGGTTGGCGGTTTGTGCAGGCTGCCGCCGACGAAATCGCCGACGCCCGACGTTTCGCGAAATAGATAGAGCACTTTGTCGTTGTACTCCACTTCGCACATCAGATAGCCGGGGAACTTTTTGCGCTTCTTAATGACGCGTTTGCCGTTGCGGAGCTCCGTCACTTTTTCGGTCGGAATTAAAATGCGGCCGACGTGCTCGCCGAGGTCGTCGATCTTCACCCGTGCTCGATCGCATTTTTGATCGTGTCTTCCCGACCGCTCTGCACCTTCACGATGTACCAGCGTTTCGCGGGGGGAGCGGCGACAGCCGGAGCAGCACTTTCCGCGGACTTTTCCTCGGCATGCTCATGAGCCGGCGTAGCGCTTGGACTTTCGTCGTGCGCAGCAGACTCGGAAGTTTCGGCTGCTTCGTGCGGATGCTCGTGCTCCGCAGGCGGTTCGGCAACCGCGACGGCGCCATCGGTTTCGTGGTTCTCGTATTCGTCGCTCATAAACCAATCTCATTTCAAGAGTCGGCGGATCAGGCTTTGCTCGCCAACCGGGCAAGTGCGGATTAAACCGAACCGCGTCAAAACTCTTTCGAATTCACTTGTTTGGTTTCGGGCTGCTTTGTCTCCGCTGCGCTCGGCAGTACGCCAATCAAGGGGTAGCTCAGGAACCAGCCCCAAAACAAGTCGACGACCAATAAGAAGAGCGTGATGATCAAAGTCGTGATCAGCACCACAATTGTATCCTGAATCAACCGAACGCGCGGCGTCCACGAGACTTTGTTGATCTCGGCTTCCGTAGCGATCAGAAAGTCAGCAAAGACGGGGAAGTTGACGATTCGCCAAGCCAACCACAGCGTTAGCGCTGCCAGCAGCAGCGGCACGGTGAGCTGGATGTTCGGCAGCAGCATGAGCGATGATTTCGCGAACGGGAGCGAAACGATCCAATCCGATCCAGTGATGATGCGATTGTGCCAAAGGGTGTAGACGCCACTGCCGAACAGCAGAATAACTCCAAAAATCGTCAACCGGCGGACGCGCAGGCCCTGGTTGCGTTTATATGAATCGGTGCTGAACCAGCCTGCTTCCTCTAGCGTGACGGACCAGCGCGTGAAGCGATCCGACGCCAGGAACTTGTAGATGAAGAAAAGACAAGCCCCGATGAACGCCAGCGAAATCAGGATGCCGATATCGAACTTGCCGCCCAGGCGCTCGAAGTTCATCAGAGCGCCGCGCACGAGGAAAAACAGTGCGATGATCACGGAGATGCCGAGAAAGATACTGCCCCGGATTCCATGAGGCGGGTGAAGCCCGCTGAGGCTGATGCCGAAGATCGTCAGCAAGACGAGCGCGGCGAGTTGAGCCGTCACTCGGAAGCCGGCGTTGATGCCCGGTCCGGCAATCGGCACAAACCAGGAGCTGACGCCCATTTCCCAAAGTTGAGGGACGGCGTAAAAGACCACGGCCAGCGCGGCCAAGACATAGACGCCTCCCAGGAACCCCGTCATCCAGAGGTTCATCGGCGCGGGTGCGGTCTTGGTTTCAGTGGGAGAAACGGCAACAACGGACATGGGATTCCCTGTTCAGCGAGGAGGAAGCAATTCCCTCCCGGTTGGAAGCGCCCGTTCATCCTGGAACGGAGCGTCAATATGCCGTGGAGCAGGCCTCCAAGCCTGGCTCGGCGACAGGAGAGGCCAGGCAAGCCACTCCTGCCCAGCAATCGTTCGAAAGTCGGGCTTGCGGCCGTCTTTTCAAAATTCGAGCAGGAGCGGAGGGAATCGAACCCCCAACCGGCCGCTTTGGAGACGGCTGCTCTGCCAATTGAGCTACGCTCCTTTACAAGTAGGCATGGACAGAGGACAGTGGGGAGCCGGAAAATCGCTTTTCCGTCTCCCCACGAATCCGCCGCCCAATGTCCACTATTTCTTCGCCGCCGGCGCCTTGGCAGCGACCGGCGCTTCATCGAGGATCTTCGTAACACGGCCGGAACCGACCGTCTTGCCGCCTTCGCGTATGGCGAAGCGCAGGCCGACGTCCATGGCGACCGGCATTTCCGGAAGCAGTTCCACGGTGACGTGGACATTGTCGCCGGGCACGCACATTTCGGCCTTCGCGCCATCGGTCGCACGCAGTTCGGTGATCGAACCGGTTACGTCCGTGGTGCGGAAGTAGAACTGCGGCTTGTAGCCGGCGAAGAACGGCGTATGGCGCCCGCCTTCTTCCTTCGACAAGACGTAGATCTGGGCCTCGAAGCGGGTGTGCGGGGTAATGCTGCCCGGCTTCGCGATGACCTGGCCGCGTTCGATGCCGTCGCGTTCGATGCCTCGGAGCAAGGCGCCGACGTTGTCGCCGGCGATGGCGAATTCGAGAGTCTTGTTGAACATTTCAAGGCCGGTGATGACCGTCTTGATGTTGTCCTTACGCAGGCCGATGATCTCGACATCGTCGCCGACCTTCGCCTTGCCGCGCTCGATACGACCGGTGGCCACGGTGCCACGGCCTTTGATCGAGAAGACGTCTTCGACCGACATCAACAGCGGCTTGTCTTCTTCACGCTGCGGCAGCGGGATATAGCTGTCGAGCGCTTCCATCAGTGCATCGATCGACTTCGAGCCGGGGCCGGCGTCGTTGGTCGGGTTCTCGAGCGCGTCCTTCGATTGGCCGCGGATGATCGGCACTTCGTCGCCGGGGAACTCGTACTTGTTCAGCAGGTCGCGCAGTTCGTATTCGACGAGGTCGAGCAATTCCGGATCGTCGACCGTATCAACCTTGTTCATAAAGACGACAATGCGCGGCACACCGACCTGACGCGCGAGCAACAAGTGCTCTTTGGTCTGAGGCATCGGGCCATCGTTGGCGGCAACGACGAGGATCGCCCCGTCCATCTGGGCGGCGCCGGTGATCATGTTCTTGATATAGTCGGCGTGACCCGGGCAATCGATGTGGGCATAGTGCCGCGCGGGCGTCTCGTACTCGACGTGCGAAACGGCGATCGTCACCGTCTTGTTGGCGTCGCGGACGATACCGCCCTTGGCGATATCCGCGTAGCTTTTGACATCCTTCAACTTATTCTTGTAAGCCTGCCGTGCCAGGATAGCCGCGGTGAGTGTGGTTTTGCCATGGTCGATGTGACCGATGGTGCCAACGTTCACGTGCGGTTTGTCCCGCAGAAATACTCCCTTTGCCATTGCTGCTCCGAGGGGAAAGACGTTGAGGTTAAACCAATTTTGGCAGAGCGCAACCCATGCCGCGCTCCCCGACCATACGGGAACATTTTAACCTATCGATCCCGAAAGCTTCTGCTGGGATTTGAACCCAGGACCTCGTCCTTACCAAGGAAGCGCTCTACCGCTGAGCTACAGAAGCTTGACCAATTTGGAATTCGGATTTCGGAATGCGGAATTAAAGCGGGCGATGGGATTCGAACCCACGACTACCTGCTTGGAAGGCAGGAACTCTACCACTGAGTTACACCCGCTTCTCTGAACGCGGAATTCGGATTGCGGAATTCGGAATTAAAACCGTGCTCCGCATCAGACCCCGCATTCGCGACACAAATCCGACTGCTCCAATTCCAAATTCCGCATTCCGAATTCCGCAATTCTTTCGCATGGGCGGAGAGGGATTCGAACCCCCGAACTCCGAAGAGGCCAGATTTACAGTCTGGTGCAATTGACCACTCTGCCATCCGCCCAAATAATACCGCTGCGATACAAAGCTCCCGGAGGGACTTGAACCCACAGCCTACGGTTTACAAAACCGTTGCTCCACCATTGAGCTACAGGAGCGTGCTCCGTTCCGAGAAATTATCACGATAGAAGTTGGAAAGTCCAGTGACAAGGTTAAATTCAAATGCCGGGCAATGGATGCGCTAGCGAACGCTGGTCGTTTTGGTGAGCCGAGAGCGTCAGCGACCGGAGATTTCAGGCGCTTTTCTCCAGTCGCTTACGCTCCTGGCTCGCCGAATCCCTTGGCTTACAGCATTGCCACTGCTTTCCAAGCGATCAACAATAGAGAGGGACAATACTGCTCTCGTATGGGTTCACTTTTCCAATATCTCGCGGACCTGACGCTCAACCTGTGGAGACCAGGTATAGACTCGTTCCACTCTAGACTGATCGCTTTCCGATGTTCCCGGGATAGCTACCACTCGGTAAGTACCATTTTCCGCACGGATTAATGGAAGCAGCAACGTTTCCTCACCCGATGTCGGCAGACGCCTGTTGTCTGGCAATTCACAATAGCTCAGGTGTAAGTTGAAGTCTTTTTCTGGAATCGTGTTCTTCCCAAACGACTCCAACACGTGAGCAGTGGTGGGCGCTTTACCGTTCAACTTCACTTCGGCCTTTACCACGTACTCTGCAAGCAACAGCTGCGAGCGCGAAAGGACCACCGCCTTCTCGTGCTCCACCAAATAGCCGAGGTAGCCGAGCCAGATGCAGAAAAGGGAGATAGCGAAAATAAGACGGAAGCGGGCAACTTTCATCGGCCGCCTCGATTGCCCCAGGCCAGCTCGCTCATCTCGATCGTGTAGCCCTCCGTGAGCGCCCGATCGATGTCGAAGACGTCTTGGAAGTCGCTACGATGGTCGGTTTCGGTTTGACAGAGCAGCTCCGACTCGATGAGGTTGAAAACAATCTCGCCGATATCGTCGGTCCGCAGCAGGCCCCATTGCCGGAACACCACTTTGGCGAGCAGACCAAACTCCTCGCGGGCGAGTTCGCAGGCGCCGTGCAGCAGTTCCGGGCCGCTGACGTGGTGCTGCGGGCTCGATTCATATTCGCGCTCCTCGGCGATCTTGCCGAGCGTGCGCTGGGTATGAGCCAGCGCCTCGAACATGAATTCGTATGCCTCATAGGCATAGCGTGGATCGTTGCGAACGATCTCGATGATAGCGGGTTGTTGCGTCCTCATGATACTCGCGATCTGGCAACGGCCGTCCGGGCATCATACCCGGCGTAAGTCGTCTTCAAACGCTTCATCCTCCTATAAGCGGGTCAGAATTTCATCGGCGGCGACGGGCAGGCGCCGGCCATCCTCAAATTCAATCAGCAGCTTCCGGGCAAGAATCTCCTGAGCCAAAACCTTCCCTTGTCCGGTTCGTGTCAGCACTCGGCTTCCAATGGAAGGAAGTTCCTTTTGAAACTCCTCATAGACATCCTGCTCGAAACGAAGGCAGCACTTCAAGCGCCGCAGCGCCCTGAGATCTTCGTTGGGTCGAGCGTTGATTTTTGCAGCTTTGCCATACGCATGGAAACGGGCGGCATGACGGCCATGTGCGTGTTGCAGCAGACTGGTTTGCCGCAATCGCCGTAGTCGGCCAGCAGCTTGGCTTCATCGCGAATGCCGACCTGCCGAAGCTCGATGCGCGTGTTGAACTCGCGCGCTAAACCCTTGACCAGGTCGCGAAAATCAACGCGCTTTTCCGAAAGAAAGAAAAAGACGATGCGATCGCCGCCGAACAGGTGCTCGACGTCGATCAACTGCATGGCCAGCTTGTGTTCGGCGATCATGGCCCGGCCGATTTCGTACTCGCGGTTCTGCTGTTCGCGCAACTGCTTGGCGCGCAACTCATCTTCATCGTTCATGAGCCGTACGATTGAACCAGACGTAGGCTCGGCTAAATAAGCGACTGCCTGCGGCGAGGACAAGGAAAGCACATCACCGCTCTCGAGGCCGCGCTCACTCTTGATAATGACGCGTGCCAGCCGAGGCAATTTTGGCAAGGCGCTGCCGTCAAATTCGCCGAGAAAGCGCATGGCGCCGTGGCGGACGATATACTTCGTCGCAGTTGAGGGGCCTTCGAGTGTCGGCTCAATTTGAGTCATTCGAGTCTGCAATCTTATTCGCGCGTCTGCCAGCTGACGCCAGATTGCAACGATTTTAACGCTTATCCGTACGAATACAACGTCACAAATGCAATTCGACCACATCTTTATCCATCAGAACATGATCGCGCTTGACGGTCTGGCCATCGAAGGCGGCACTCCCCCAGACCTTCGCGGACTTCAATCCCTCGGCGAAGTCGGCATGAACGCGCTCGGCAAAATCCATGACCGTGCCACCGATGGGGATAGTGAAAGGCGCTGCCATGTCCGCTAGCTTGCCGGGCATCTTGCCGTAGATGCGAATGATGCTCAAAAGCTTGAAAAGAAGGGTTTTTAGCTCATCGAGGCCATTGCCGTTCTCAGCTGAAATGACATGAAACGGAAACTTTTCCCCGAACATTTCACGAGCAATTTCAAGACGATCATTGGCGCCGTCAGCATCCATCTTGTTGGCGACTAGAAGCGTTTTCAGATAGAAAACTGTCGGGTCGTCGTCAGCATTATCAGGAATTTTTCCGGTCAAAAATCGGCGGTAGCTGCGCAGCTTTTCGATGACAGTTTCCAGCGAAAAAGGGCCATCATCATCGGCTAAATCGAGCATCAAGATGGCCGCATCGGCCCCGCGAGTGAAATCGGTGATGAACGGCTCATAGAAATCCGCTGTGATTGGCGGCAGATCGATCAGCTGCAGCCGGATGTCTTCCCAATCCATCATGCCGGGCGCAGGCTCGCGCGTGGTGAAGGGGTAAGGCGCTACCTCAGGGGTCGCCCGCGTCAGCCGTGTCAACAGCCGACTTTTGCCGACATTGGGCGCTCCCAGGATAACAATCTGCCCGGCGCCCTGCTTCGGGATTTTGAAGCTGTTCGGCGCTGCCTTCTTGGGCCCTGCTTTGATCTGTTCGATTTCATCCGAGACTTCGCTGATCTTCGTCTTCAGAATGACCTGAACTTTTTCGCTTGCTTTATGCTTGGGCAGGATAACCCACATTTTCTTAAGCGCAACGAGCTTATCCTCGGGCGTCTTCGCCTTCTTATACTCGGCCTCGGCATCGTGGTATTGCGGCGGAAGATTGACGGCCATAGTTTGTTTTGCAGTGAGTGTCGGTGAAACCTAGGTCGAAGCAGCAAGGGACGGCCATATACTGTCAACACTATGCTCTACGACCAAATCCAAGAAGCCGCCAGCACAATTCGCAGCAAGTGGCCCAACACGCCTTCGGTTGGCATCATCCTCGGCACTGGCCTAGGTAAGCTGACGGAAGAGATTGAGGAGAAGGTCTCTATCGCGTATGGAGATATTCCGCACTTTCCTACCTCGACAGTGCAATCGCACGCCGGCCGTCTGATTTGCGGCAAGCTGGGCGGTAAAACGGTGATGGCGATGGAAGGCCGAGTCCATTTCTATGAAGGGGGCTCGATGCAGCAGCTCACCTTTCCCGTCCGCGTGATGAAGGCTCTTGGCTGTGGAACACTCATTGTGAGCAATGCCGTCGGCGGAATGAATCCGCAGTTCCGCAAAGGCGATCTGATGCTGATCGAAGACCATATCAATCTGATGGGCGATAATCCGCTAATCGGCCCGAATGATGACCGCCTCGGCGATCGCTTCCCGGACATGTGCCATGCCTATGACCGCGGATTGCTCGACCTCGCACAGCGCACGGCACTCGGGGAACGAATCTCGGCCATGAAGGGCGTCTTGGTCGCCATCGCCGGTCCCAATTTGGAAACCCGAGCCGAGTACCGTTTCCTGAGGCAAGCCGGCGCGGACGCGGTGGGTATGTCAACGGTTCCAGAGGTGATTGTGGCCGTCCATTCTAAAATGCGTGTTCTTGGCTTTTCCATCATCACCGACATCTGCCTGCCCGATGCGCTTCAACCGGTGAGCCTGCAGGAGATCATCGCAGTCGCTAATGAAGCCGAGCCGAAACTGCGGTTGCTCGTTCGGCGCGTGCTTGAACAGATGTAGACCTCAGTCTTCAAGGTTGTTTTTCTTAGATCTGGGCGTCGAATCGTCACATTACGGTAAGATGTTTTCGCAGTTTTTGAATAGCTTTGTATTTTTCATCGCTGATGCGTTGAACGCTGGTGCGCATTTCCTGGGCGATTTCAGGCACCGACCAACCATCACGGCTTAGTCTTAGAATTTGCTGCTGGCGATAGCTCAACTCTTCGCGCGCTGCCTTGTCGAGCACTTCACGAAACTCATTACGGGCAGCCTCGGGCTGCGAACGATGGTCGCTCACATCCTCCGCCAAGCCATTGTACTTACGGCTTCGCTGGGTCCGTTTCTTCACGGCATCGATGGCTCGAATGAATTCCCGATGATCGTCCGCATCCTTCGCCAGAAGGGCCGTCCATCGGTCGGGTTGCACTTTTTCGAGCAGGCGCGTCAGGACCTCCTGAGTGCAATCTGACCAGCTGTCAGGATGCAATCGAGCATTGCGCCAGCAAACCTGGCAATAGCGCGACAGATCATTGACGATTTTTTCACTCGGCTGAGTAGCTTGCGCGGCATCGGGCATTGAAGCCAGAGCGGCGCCAACGACAACGGCCACCATCATCGACCGAGCTTTACGGCCGGCGCCCGAAAAACTTCTCTTCATTTCACTCGACCCTCGTGGGTAACTCGAAGATGGAACGTCCTTTATTATAGGGACGCCGAATTGGAAGCATCTCGCCGGCCACGAACCTGAAACGTCTACAAGCCTGAAGCGCCAGCGAAGAGAAACTTCTTCGCTTGCGCTTTCAGGCTCGTAAGATCGGTTTTACAAGAGCCTGAGAAACTTCTTCGCTGGCGCTTCAGGCTCGTAAGTTCGGTTTACACGAGCCTGAAGCGCCAGCGAAGAGAAAAGCACTCTCATTTAGTTAAGGTCGCACGACGGTGGGCATTACTTCAAGCCGTTCGACAACGGCTATCGGAGGCTCTTCGCTCTGTTCCTCGCCAGCCTCTGAAAATACGCGCGATGCCGACGACAATCGCTCGAGCCTTTTCGCTGCCATTCGAGCCGAATCGCCGGCGGGGTCCAGCCGGATCGTCCCGAAATACCAGCTTCTTGCGGAAGCGACATCTCCAGCTCGTTCATGCTCGGTCGCCATTCGATAAACGGAGTATGCGAACTGGCGGCGGTCGGGCGCCTGACGTTCCATTGATGCGGCTTTGCGCTCGGCTTCATCTCGCACCAGTAAGTGCCGTTGTCCTTCGAATGCCGATCCGCAACCGGCCGCAAACTTCAGGAAAGCGTTATTACTCCATACTGTGGGCTCGGTGAGTTTCGTCCAGAGCGGCGCCACTGCGCGGTCGAGCGACCCGACACCTGCGGATCCGCGCGGCTGAACGGCTTCCGGTACGAATGCAGGCGCTGCGGTTGCTTGCTCGGGTTGATTGAATTCCGAGGCCATGGGCGATAGCACTTTGAATTCGGTGCGAGGCGCCGTCGAAGTATCGGGCGGCTTGCACCAGATCGATTGGCCGCCGGCTGCCCATAAACAGGTCGTCAAGGCACAAACGCTGCCGAAAACACGCTTCATTCGAATCCCTCCCTAGAAGGCCGCCGCTGCGCAATCCTTGCGCGGCGTTTAGCACCATAGCGTGCGGACTCTTTTTCGCAAGAGCAGTGCCTGGGGACGCGAGCGCTCGTGGGGCCTTTCCGTTAGTCACATTACGCAACTCCGATAAGGGTCGTGCCATGACGTATATGCCTGGCGAGCTTGACGCTCTTAAAAGGATTCTTCGGAACAGCGCGCTAAGCTAATGCATGGGATTTCGCGAAAGTACGTTCGACGCGGCTAACGAAGTAAGTTCCCGATTCGCTTCTGGAAATATTTCCAGAAGCGACTTTCCAATTAAATCGTGGGAAAACGAAAGCCTCAAATTCGGAATGCGGAATTAAGAGTTCGGAACATAATGAAGATCAAACAGACATTATTCAATGGCCCGTCATTCTAACAGCCAACCTACAGGAAATTTCCGGAAGGTTGAACCCGAGATAAATCGTGGGGAAAAAGCACCATCGAAATGAAACATCGTTGCTTTCGTCAAATCAGAGTCGTCATGGATTCCACCGACCCTTCAGGAAATATTTCCTGAAGGGCATTCCCGAGAAAATCGTGGGAAAACGCGCGACATGTTGTTAGCCGGACTGCGCCAGCGACGGAGGAAAAAGGGAAATGAACAGGGCCGATGATCGCCTTTCGCTCCGCGAAAGCAGAACCTTCCGCGGAGGGAAAGGCGACTCAACATTGCTTCCGTCCAAACCAGCGTCGTCATGGTTTCCACCGACCCTCCTGGAAATATTTCCAGAAGGCACTTGCCGAGAAAATCTTGGGAAAACCCGCGACCAGCCGCGACGCGACGGCTCTGCGCACCGGAGCGCTTACGGCGGCTAAGCGCAACGGTCGGGACGGGAGGTCTGTGCCCACTCGGTGAGAAAGCGTCACGATTAGCGCGCTTTCGAGTGAACATTCGAATAAGTTGCGAATGCTGAGGGTTTGAATGAGATTGAACGATTTGCCGAAAACCTTTGACTTCATCCAACCATCTTGTTTACGAGCGCAAAGATAGCCCTGGGGAGTCCATCGAAGAATTTCAAAAAGAGGGGGCTGTTCGCGAGCGTCCACCAACCAATACTCCTGTATACCGGCTTTCCAGTACGCCTTCCGCAGGACGTTTTTGTCTTTGTTGACCGAACTACGGCTGATGATTTCGAGCACCATATCCGGCGAACCTTCGATTTCGGTAAATCCGCCGCGCGCTCCTTCGATAAATTCGATTTTTTTATCCGCGACCGTCTTATTGGAAAGGTATAAACCGTCGGGCTTGCCGGAGATATCGGCTTCAAAGTTATGCAGTACGGCGCCATCCGTTAGAAAAAGACCTAAGTCGGTAATTTTAACCAGCGAACCGAGAATTCGGGCAAACTCTGTCTTCACTTGAACGTGCGAAAAGATCTGTCCCACAGTCATATCCACCCAGGTGCGGCCTTGGAGCCACCAGATTCTTCCTTGTTCGGGGAAATTGTCGGATTGCCTCCATTCGCGAAAAGAACTGATGTCGTGAACAGATTCGGGAACTGTCCATTCAGCCTCTTCGGTGGCAAATGTGGTCATGTTGCGCCTCGTTCGGGAAGGATAGATAGGTTATTCTATGTCTGGCGTAAGTAAAACACGACTCCGATTAATGGCCTGATGCGCGACACGTAAAAAACTCGGCAATATTGATCTGGCTCATCATCATCGCTTCCATCGCGCGACGGGCTCTGCCTTGTTCTGAATTGGCGATGAGTTCTTGCAATCGTGCCGGCCTTACCTGATAGCTTTTTGACCACGCCAAACAGCTATTCGCTTTTTGATAAACGTTGTACGATATTGCGAATGGGTCTACCGTTGTTTTTCTGAATTCGCGTCCGGGTTTAGATTTTGGAGATATTTCCCTTGCGACCGTTCGATAATATCCCATAGTACAAGGTGAAGGTAATTTCTTAGCTGACTCGGCCTCTCTTCGTAATATTCATGGCCAATGCACCCGCTTCATCCATTGATCTGATTGATCTCGTCCGCAAAAGCGGACTGGCGAACGATCGTCTGGATGGCTGGCTGCGCACAATCCCGCTTTGCCCGACCGAATTCAGACGACAGCTGCCAAGCTTGTCGAAGACGGTTTGCTGACGCCGTTTCACGCCAAGCATATGCTGACCGGCAAATATAAGGGGTTTGTGCTCGGCCAGTATAAAGTTCTGGATCAAATCGGCGCTGGCGGCATGGGAGTCGTCTTTCAGGCCGAGCATATGTCGATGAAGCGCATGGTGGCCATTAAGGTGCTGCCGGGCGACAAAGCGAACGATGAGGAATCGTTGCAGCGCTTTTATCGCGAAGCCCGCATTGTGGCGGCGCTGGATCATCCGAACGTCGTCCATGCCTACGACATCGATCAGGCGGGCGACCTGCACTTCATGGTGATGGAGTACATTGAAGGAGAATCGCTCGAGCAGATTATTCGCCGGAAAGGTCCTCTTCCGTTGCACGAAGCAGCGGATTATATTTTGCAGTCCGCGCGAGGATTGCAACATGCACACGAGCGCGGCCTAGTGCATCGCGACATCAAGCCGGGCAATCTGCTGCTGGATAAGACGGGCGTGATTAAAGTGCTCGACATGGGCTTAGCCCGTTTCTTCGAAGAAAGCAGCACGTTGACGACGGAGCTCTGTAGCGGTTCCGTGATCGGCACGGCCGACTACATGGCGCCCGAGCAGGCGGTGAACAGCCACGATGTCGATATCAGGGCCGACATATATAGTCTGGGCGTTACTCTTTACGCACTACTGACGGGCAAGCCGCCCTGGGCCGACGCCACCGTAACGCAGAAATTGCTTGCCCATCATATGCGCGAGCCGGTTCCAATGCACGTGACTCGGCCGGATGTGCCGCCGGAATTCGCCGAGATTGTAGGCAAGATGATGGCGAAGCAACCCGCCAATCGCTATCAGATTCCTGCTGAAGTGGTGGATGCTTTAACGCCTTGGACGCAGCCCGTCGAGATTCCTTTGCCTTCCGAAGCCCCTACCGAAACCAGCGTCAAAACGATCATCCAGCATCGCAAGCCGACGCCTAATGCCGTCAAGCGAAAACGTTGGCTGGCGCCGGCCATCATTGCCGGCGGCCTACTGGCGATTACAATCGTTGTCGCCATTGCGGCAACGGCCGGTCGAGGCCCGGATAGCAAGACCGGCCCAAAGGATCATACACCCGTTGAGGTCGTGAAACAACCGGCGGTCAAGCCGGTGGTAACTGTCATCGATAAGCCGAAAATAGGTGAAATTGGCCAATACTTTACCAATAGCGATCAAGTCGAGCGCCTCGCTCTCTCCGGATGAGCGGCTGCTCGTTGGGGGTTGTCGTAGCGGGTATGTCAAATTTTGGGACTTTGCATCGGGCAAGCATCTGCATGAAGTTAAAGCCCATAACGGCACCGTCTGGTTCGTTGCCTTCAATGCCGACGGGAGATTGATGGCGAGTTCGGGTCAGGACGGCGTGATCAAGATATTCAATGCCGGTAATTTTAAGGAAGAGAAGAAACTCACTGGACATAAGGGGGCGGTCTGGTCGAGCGTCTTTTCGCCGGATAGCAAACAGCTCTTTTCGGGCGGAGACGACGGGATCGCCCGTATTTGGGATTTGCAATCCGGAGCGATTGTACATTCCTTTGACAAGCACGACAAAATGATCAACTGGGTCGCCTGGTCGCCGGACGCAAAAGTAGTGTACGTTGCCGGAACGGATGGCCTTTTGTGCGCTGGGATCCTCTCTCCCACGAAAAATTGTTTGAGGTGAAGGACAAACGATTTTCAATGGTGACGATCTCGAGCGATAGCGCGTTGTTGCTGACGGCAATGGATGGATCGGTTCAGTTGTTCGACGCAAAGAAGGGCACAAAGATCCGCCCCTTCGTGGACGACAAATTGGCCCAGCAGTGGAATGCGATGTTCAGCAAAGATGGATCACTGGCGGTCAGCTCGGGAGGGGAAAACGACGCGCGGGTATGGGACGTGCCGACGGGCACGGTCTACCACACCCTAAAGGGTCATAAGGATCGAGTTCCCGGGTGCGTTATTACAGCCGACGGTCGCCGGGTGGTTTCCGCATCGATGGATAAGACGGTGCGGCTTTGGGCAGTGCCACCACGTTGAAGCAGGGATGAGCCTTGTTCCGAAATTCCTATCGCCCTTTCCGGGTGCGAATGTATCATGTTGAAATGTTGCGGCTGTCGATTATAGACTCGTTGAAGCCGGATATAATGAAATGGAACAGCGACTGCATTGGTTTGACTCCTTGAGTGACTTCTGCAGTTGCGTTGTTATCAGGCGAATCGATGTCATCGACCCGGTGACAAATCTGAAGAGGGCCTGACATGCTTGAATCCATTCCTTACGATGATGCCGACGAAGAAAATCGAGGGCAAGGCGGTGCGGCCGTTTTGCCCCGGCGTGCGGTCCATAGCGGGCATGAGACTCTTTCGGGCGAACGCTGCGTTGAAATCTTCCGGCAAATGGTGCGGACCCGCGCCCTGGAAGAACGAACCATCAAGATGAGTAAGTCGGGCGAAGGATTTTTCTGGGTCGGCGGGCCCGGCGAAGAAGCATTCAACGTTTGTCTCGGTCTGCAAGTTCATAAAGGGCACGGTCCGGCCTTCGATTATCTCCATCTCCACTATCGTAATGCCGGCGTCATGATTGCGATGGGCATGCCGATGGTCGATCATGCCCGGCAAATGGCGATGACTTCCACCGATCGGCATTCGCGCGGCCGTAATTTTGTCGGCCATTATGCGATGCCGGAATGGAATGTTCTACCGGTCACCTCGGTTATCGAAGTGCAGTATGTGATGGCGCCAGGAACGGCCCTTATGCAGAAGCGGCAAGGCGGCGACGGGGTTTCCGTCGTGCTTGGCGGCGATGCGGGAACCGCTTCGGGGGACTTCTCCTCCTGCATGATCTGGAGCACCCGGCCGGGCCAGGAGCTGCCTGTCCTGATGATCGTAACCAACAATGGCTACGGCATTTCGACGCCAGCTCGCTCGCAGCATGCCGAATCGCGAATTTCCGAGCGCGGCGAAGTATTTGGCATCCCCGGCGAAACCGTCGATGGCAATGATGTCGTCGCGATCTGGCATGCCATCGAACGGGCCTTCGACTATTGTCGACAATCGCGAAGACCCTATCTGCTCGAAGCACGCGTTTCACGTTTACATGGCCATTCATCTTCCAGCGGCGCTGCTCGAATTCCCAACGAACCCGATTGTCTAAAAATGTTCGAAAAGAAGCTAGTGGCTGCGGGGATCATTCATCACGAATTGATTGAGATGATCCATCACGAAGCACATGAAGAGGCCGACCGTGCTGTTGAGCAAGTGATGCACGAGCCGAAGCCTGGCCCCGAAGACGTCGAACGCTACACGTTTGCACCCAGTTCGGTCGATATCGCCTATCCAGACGATTATACGGGGCTGCCGCGGTGAGTGTTTCTCTACGGATGAACGTCAAGACAAACGCTCGAGGAGCCGGCTCAATGTGGACTAACCAAAAACTTTCGGAAACGGTTCAGGTAGCAATGCAGCGGCTGCCGGAGGATGCTGGCCTGCAAGACCTGATCGAAATGCTCGAAACATTACGAGCTGATGAAACAAGTTGTGAAGGTGGGCAAGAGCGCGTTGTTCCGGTCGATGGACTCCGCAGACGAGTTTTTCCAATAGGAAGTCCAAAAGAAATGGTCTACAACCGGCTTTGCCGGCTGTCTGACCAAGCAGCGCTTGAACAAATCCGCGACGACGTCGATGCAATGATTGCGATTCAAGCCTCAAGGGAAGACTTTCGTTGCGGCCGCGTCTATTCCCATGACCAAGTCGTCGAGATGTCAAAATCATGGATTACCAAAAAGAATGGTCAGCTGGTGCAATAAGCGATCTTCAAGCGATAATCGAGTACATAGACTCTAAAAACTCTTTTGCAACTCATGGGGTTCGAGAACGAATTTTGAAAACCGTTGATTTACTCCAATCATCGCCTCGGCTTGGCTCACTGTTCGATATCGTCGGAGGCGTAGAAATCCAAACGATTAAAGCAGGCAGTTTTCGGATTTTCCATTCGCCGAACGATGATAAACAGTTCATCGAAGTAAAGGCCGTTCAACATATCAAGTGGGCCGACCCCGATTTCGCGGAGTGAACCATGGCCACTCTCGTTCAAGCCGTGCGGTTGGCTCTGCACTACGGCGAAAAGCACCTTGGCGTAACCGACATCTTCGGCGAGGATGTCGGTCCACCGCTCGGCGGGGTTTTTACCGCGACACAAGGTTTGAAAACGGCTTGGAATTCACCCCTTGATGAACGAGGCATCGTCGGCACGGCCATGGGCATCGCTTATGCCGGAGGCCGGCCGGTGTTCGAGATTCAATTCTGCGATTACGCCTTCAATATGATTGACCTGCTCAAAGTAGCCGGCAACCAGCGCTGGGCCGGTGCCGGCAACTTCGACATGCCGATTGTTATGATGACGCCGACCGGCAGCGGTATTCGCGGCAGCATGTACCACTCACACTCTTATGAAAGTTGGGCCACCCGCATTGCCGGTTGGAAAATCGTGATGCCGAGCAATTCGCTCGATGCTTACGGACTGATGCTTTCCGCGATTGTCGATCCCAATCCGGTGATGGTGCTGTTGCCTAAAGCCTTGCTGCGTGTACGCGGTGATCGGCTCATACCGGGCGAACCCGCCGATGAAGAAGAACTGAAAAAGCGCATTGATGCACCGCTGGGAGACCGCCGTCGCTGGGAGCCGGATTGGCCTGATGTGCAGCCCTATTTCGTGCCGATCGGCAAGGCGGAACTTGTCCGCGAAGGAACGGCGGCTACTATCATCAGCTATGGGCGAACGCTAGCGCTCTGCACGCAGGCAGCGGACGCGCTGCAAGAGGCGGATGGCTTGAGGTTCGATGTTCTCGACCTGCGCAGCCTGTTTCCGTACGATTGGTCGGCCATTCGCCAGAGCGTTCTGAAGACAGGCCGTGTTCTCGTAGTGAATGAAGACACCGAAGTGACCAATTTCGGGGAACATCTGCTTCGACGGATCGTAGAAGAGCATTTCTACGACCTGCTCGTGAAGCCTCGGATCATCCAAGGGAAGCACGTGCCAGGCATCGGGTTGAACCAGGTCTATGAACTAAACACGGTTCCGCAGTTGAACCAGATTCGCGAAGAGATGCGGTCGGTTGCGATTGATCCTGCATAAAGTATCAATCCGAAGCTAAAGAACTCAAACCGCAGTACGCTAGGCGCACAGGTCAATCCATGGATTTTGCTCTCCCCGAGTTAGGCGAAGGCGTATACGAAGCCGAGCTGGTTCGTTGGCTTGTAAAGCCAGGCGATGCGGTAAAGCGAGGCCAAAGCCTGCTGGAAGTAATGACCGATAAGGCCACAATGGAAGTGCCGGCGCCCTTTGCCGGCACGATTAGTTCGATTGTCGGTGAAGTTGGACAGCGCTTGAAAGTGGGCGATGTCGTCCTCGGCTATGCCAAGGCCGGCGACAATGGGGAGGCGCCGCCCGCCGCGATTGTCAAACGAAAAGACGCCCTGCCTGCTATAGTCGCAGCGGCAGCCCCAATAACTGCCAACGGTCACGAAGGTGCTTCTGCGATCGCTGCTCCCTCGGTTCGACACATAGCCCGTAAACTTGGCATCGATCTAAGTAGGATCAAGGGCAGCGGCCCGGCCGGGCGACATTCTCATTGACGATTTGACCGAACAGATCAATCGCGGTTCCGCCAAGACACCTGAACGGGAACCGGTTGCGCCCATTCTCGATTATGGAGTATCCGGCACACGTATCCGGCTGCAAGGAGTTCGGCGTAAGATTGCCGAGCATCTGGTCGATTCCAAACGACGGATCCCCCATTATTCGTACATCGACGAATGCGACATCACCGAGCTTGTTGCGCTTCGGGCCTCACTACGCGAGCCCTGTGCCGAGCGCGGGCTCAAACTAACATACCTCGCTTTTTTCGTCAAAGCCGCCGCTTTAGCACTCAAAGAGATCCCCATCGTCAACAGTTCACTCGACGAGGGAACGCAGGAAATTGTCTTGCACGATCACTATCACATAGGCATAGCTGTGGCCACTCCTGGCGGGCTATTTGTACCTGTCATTCACCACGCCGACCAAAAAGATATTTTCGCGATCGCGGCAGAGATAGAACGATTGAGCAACGAAGCGAGGGCAGGCCGGGTCAAATTGGACGATCTTCGCGGCGGCACGTTCACGGTTACATCAATCGGAAACATTGGCGGCCTCATTTCGACGCCGATAATCAATCACCCCGAAGTCGCAATCATGGGCGTCGGCAAGATCGTGAAACGGCCGGTCTACGATAGCCATGGCAACATCCGTCCGGCTGAAATGGTCTATTTGTCGTTCTCCTGCGATCATCGTGTTGTAGATGGCGCGATTGGCGCTGCATTTGGCAACGCGGTGGCCAAACGACTGCAATCGCCGGCGGCTTTGCTCCTGCCGGAAAAGCGATAGTGATTTGTATGAATTGAGATTTTAGTCAAGCGTTCCATCAACGGCATTCCGATGATCGCGGAACAATTCACGATTTCGATGGAACAAACCGTGAAATTGCACCTTCCAACCATGCAGTCCGCGCTTCTTCTCCGGTCGACACGGCCGACCACTCAAGGCGAATCATGTCCACGTCGATATCATCTCGATTAGCGATCAGAAGGGTCTCGATATCAGCCAGATCTTGCGGACGGAAAGCGACCATTTTGGTGAGAATCAAACCCGCGGCAGTGGCGATCCGTACGGAACAGCCATCTGTCCAACTCATGGATGTCGCATCATTTACGTTCGAGAGTAGAGCGGCAAAACGGGCTTTATCCAGTCGATCCAAACCGATCCAAACCGAAATGCGGTCATATGTTCGCGCACGTATTCGCGAACGACGGAAATGATATTGATATCGAAGCCGACTTTAATCAGGTCTTCGAGTAGTGACGGCAAAACGAGTTGTGGCACAACGAGAAGCACATCCACGTCTTGTGTGAAGCGAGGCCGGCCCCGCAGCAAGGTCGCCAATCCCCCGATAATCGAATACCGAATCGATCTGACGGCGAACGTATCGGCCAAAAGCTCGACCGCTCGAATCAATTCGTCGCCAAGAATCTGGTGATCAGCGGCCATAACGGTTTATGAACTCCTTGATGAGATTCATTGATCTAAATTCTTGTTCCAACGTATATTCGCGCATGAAACTTGCCTTCTGCGATTGTTGCATCATGAGTGAGCCGGCAGCAAGCAGTCCACGAATTGAACGTAAACGATCCTCGGGCGAAAGTCTCCGAAATCGAGCGACTTCCTCGTCAACCACGTCGACTTGGGAGGGAAACTTAATCGGCAAATCCATGGCAAGACCTCTAAACGACAGCAGCTTTGTAGCCAAAACGACGGCAAACGAAAAAGGCCTGCCGCAATGCGCGACAGGCCTTTTTCCACCAACCACTATCCACCAACCACTACTTAGTACATGTCTTCATAGCCGCCGCCGCCCGACTTCTTCTCGCCTTCCTTGGGTGCATCGGCCACCAAGGCATCGGAAGTAAGCAGGAGGGTTGCCACACTCGATGCGTTTTGCAGGGCGCTGCGGACGACCTTGGCCGGGTCGATGATGCCTTCGGCAACGAGGTCGCAGTACTTGTTCAAGCGGGCATCGTAGCCAAAGTTAGCGCTCTTGTTTTCGAGCACCTTGTTCGCGACGACATCGCCGTTCTCGCCGGCGTTCTCGGAGATCTGCTTGATCGGTGACTTGCAGGCGCGGACGACGATGTTGTAGCCGATCTCTTCGTCGTGGCTGAGGCCCGATGGCTTTAGCCCTTCGGAAGCACGCAGCAAGGCGACGCCGCCGCCGGGCAGGATGCCTTCCTGATTGGCCGCGCGGGTTGCGTGCATGGCGTCTTCAACGCGCATCTTCTTTTCTTTCACTTCACTCTCGGTAGCGCCGCCGACGTTGATCTTCGCCACGCCGCCGGAAAGCTTCGCGATGCGCTCGCTCAGCTTTTCTTTGTCGTAATCGCTGGTCGATTTTTCGAGTTCGCGCTGGATCATCGACACGCGTGCCTTAATCGCTTCCTTCTTGCCGAGACCTTCGATGATCGTGGTGTTGTCTTTGTCCACTTTGATCTTCTTGCAACGGCCCAGGTCGTTGAGCGTGACGTTTTCGAGCTTCACGCCGAGGTCTTCGAATACCGCTTTGCCGCCGGTGAGGATGGCAATATCTTCGAGCATTGCCTTACGGCGATCGCCGTAGCCAGGCGCCTTGATGGCGACGCACTTGAACACGCCGGGCTGGCGGAGCTTGTTGACCACCAAAGCAGCGAGAGCATCGGCATCGACGTCTTCAGCAATGATTACGATCGCCTTGTTCTGGCCAAGCACTTTTTCGAGGATCGGCGCCAGATCGCGAATGGCGCTGATCTTCTTCTCGTAGATGAGGACGTACGGATCTTCGAGTTCGCATTCCATCGACTCAGCGTTCGTCACGAAGTAGGGCGAGACGTAGCCGCGATCGAACTGCATGCCTTCGACGAACTCGTGGTTCGTGTCGAGGATCTTGCCTTCTTCGACGGTAATGACGCCGTCTTTGCCGACCTTGGCCATCGCCTGGGCAATGATCTTGCCGATGGTGTTGTCGCTGTTGGCGGCGATGGTAGCAATGTTTTCGAGATCTTTTTCGTTCTTGACCGGGATCGAAGCCGCCTTCAGCTTGGCAACGATATCCTCGACCGCCTTCTCGATGCCGCGTTTCATCAGCATCGGATTGACGCCGGAAACGACGGCCTTCAGGCCCTCGTTATAGATCGACTCGGCCAGCACCGTGGCAGTCGTGGTTCCGTCACCGGCAACATCAGAGGTCTTGGCGGCCACTTCACGGACCATGCGGGCGCCCATGTTCTCGTACTTGTCCTCGAGCTCGATTTCGCGAGCGACGGTGACGCCGTCCTTGGTGACGGTCGGCGAGCCGAACGACTTCTGGATGATCACATTACGGCCCTTCGGCCCCAAGGTAACCTTCACGGCTCGTGCCAGTTTGGAAACCCCGCGGCGCATCGCCTCGCGAGCCTCGGAATCGAAAGCAATCTGTTTAGCGCTCATGTAACTAGAACTCCTCTGAAGAAAACCGTTTTTCTGTTATGAATGATTCTTGGAAAACTTTCGCTCAGTCGAAGTGCACCCCGCACTGGTACAACCGTTCGACTTCTAACCAAGCGCGGACAGCCCGCTTTCGAGGCGCCTTGAGATACCGGCCCATTCTCGCCATTAGCCGCTTGCACTCAGGACATGGAAATGGTCGTTGAGGTACATTGCTGTCCCAGTTGGATGAACCGGCTTGCTTGAACGTCTTCCGACAAGCGAAGCATGTAAAGTGGACCCGGTTTGTTGCTGTCGGAATTCCCGGTCCGGACCGCATCCCCGCCATCGGTAGGCCCTCAACAGCGATTCAGGACAAACAGTTAGGAAATTACAATGCAGTATCGCGATCCACTACGAAAACTTACGCGTCGCGGCTAGCGAAATTCGTATCAATTTAGGCAGCGGTCACTTCGCGCCTCGCCAAATCTTGCCGGAATCTCTCGATGACGGCGAGCAAATCTTCATCTTCGACGTCCCACAGGTTCTGGCCATACATGTCTTCGGCCAGGAATTCCAGGTTCATGAAACATCTGACCGAACCGCATGTCAAGGCAAAGCGCGCTCAAACTTCCGATGCAAGCGAGCAAATCTTTTGTTGTTGCCGGCGTCATAACGCTCACCACATCATCTGGTTGGCCATCTCTTCTTGACTGCTTCAGTCGTCCATCGCTCGATGCGCCTTTTCCTCTTCGGGCGTAATCCCTGCGATCATCAACACGCCGCGAAACTCTTGAGGAGTCAATTTCGCCTTCAGAAGCTTGCGGATAAACTCTTGTCTTCGTATCGCTTCCATCCGACGAAACCGCTTTGAAACGACGAAACCAATAATGCGATCATCATCCCTAAGTTCGACCGTAGCTGGCGGCGGAAAAGTTTCTTCCAAAACATGTCGGAGTTTCTGTTTCAACGCCATGACACTAGGCCCTTGTTAATGACGACCTGAGCGGCACTCAGCAATTTGAGTGCGTTGGCCTTAAGCAAGTCGCCTTTGACCTTCTGATACAACTTCATGTGCTTCAAGTGGGCGCGAACTCGAACTTCGGATGCGTACCTGTAATTATTATGCCAATGAGTGGCGACAATGCTAACAGCCGCCTCCAGCTCCGTGGCATAAGTTTCACTTTCCTCCTCCGAAAGCCCCTTCGCTTTAAGTGTATCAGGATTCAAATCGAGCATGCTGCTTTCTTTGAACAGGGCCCACACGTCATGGCGAGAGCTAAACTTCCTGGACTTCTTGAGCATGAAAGCCCGCAACATGCTTTCCACCGCGACTCCCGCGACGTACATTGTTAGGGCATAGTTATCGCGGGTGAAATACAACTCCTCCGCTTGGCGCATTCGCTCGATCGAAGCCTGAAAGTAATGCTCCGATTTGAAGTCCATCAAGCGCTCCGCTCCGAAGACTCCGCGTAACGGCTAACCTAAGTTTACTTCTCAAGCACGGCCAGAATATCGTCCTCGCGCATGATCACGATGTCACCAGTGGTAACGCGGTCTTTGTACTCTTCGCCGGCCCAGGTGGTGAAAAGAACGGTGTCGCCGACTTTGACGCTCATCGGCTGGAGCTTGCCATCCTTCAGTTGCTTTCCCGGCCCGACGGCGATGATCTCGCCTTTCTGGGGCTTGTTCTTGGCGGTGTCAGGGAGCAGGATGCCGCCGGCCGTCTTGGTCTCGGCCTCCGTGCGCTTGATGATGACCCGATCGTGCAGCGGTTGCAAAGGCATAAGTGACTCCTGGAGCGCCTACCGAGTAAATGAGTAGACAACGGTTTTCAATGAAGTGCGTAGCTTAAAGCAATTGTCGTGCCTAGCGGCTTGTGGTCAGCGTAAGTGATTGCCTGAACTGAATTTACGAAACTTGGCTGCTACTCGCGTGCACGACTTGCTGCCAAGTATGCTGAGGAGCTGCGATGCCTGACTGTCGGATTGGCAGGTTGTCCGAGGAGTAGCTTTGGCTCTAAGCGGTCGTTTCAAAACCGGTTATTAGCTCGATACTGATTGCGATGACCTGCGAATCGACCAGGACGCCAGCGACCATGTCAATGCGTCAAGCGTGCTGCGCGATCTATTCGATTGTCAGGAAAGGAACTCATTGTCAAACTCATGGATGAGGGATCATGAAGGAACGCCGCTGGTTATTTTTGCTGGTGCTGACGGCTGCTGTTTGTTGGCCGATCGGCTGTGGAAGCGTCCGTCTTGTCCGCGGCACCGATGTCGTGCCCGGTGAGGCTTCGCATAAAGACTACCGCACACCGCGCTGGGTTTCGCACTTCGAATGAGTCTTTTTCTGGTGCTTCTGGACGACATATTCACATGTAGACGCGACGACACGCCTTCGGTTCGAATTGCCTTCGTCTTCGGTAGCTTTGTAGGATAGTCAGGGGTTTCGCGGAGTGCGGCTTCAAAGCGCATTTGCGCAAAGTCGTCATTCGCTTACGACGTGTTCCACGCAAAGACGAGGCATTCCATGCGGCGATCGATGTTCAAATCGAAAATTCATCGTGCAACCGTGACCGATGCGAACCTTCATTACGAAGGGAGTCTGACGATCGATGCCGACCTTTTGGATGCAGCGGACATCGTGCCTTTTGAAGAGATCCACGTTTGGGACGTCACGAACGGGGCCCGATTGACGACATATGCTTTGAAAGGCGAACGCGGTTCTGGCGAAGTCTGCGTCAATGGCGCCGGCGCCCATCTCATCAAGCCGGGCGATCTGGTAATTATCGCAACCTACACTTGGATGAAGCCTCGAAAGGCACGCAAGCATAAACCAACGATTATTTTGGTTGACGGCGAGAATCGCGTGAAGGAATGAGCGGTCCTGTCAAACACCGACAAGGCCCGCAAATGAGCATGTATAGCCAAAGGCCTGCCACGACAAAACATTTATGCGACCGCAACAGCGTTCGACTTCGTGATTGCTCTTCCAGTTTACAGAAGTCTGCTATTTGCTCGCTCAAACTGATCGGGATTAACGTTGATGACAGAAGTAAGACAATAAGCACCAGCGCATAACGGCGTTGGCCAACATCGACCGCTTGCACAATCAACGGCGAAACGAGCACGAGCAAGATCAATTCATACGCAAGCGCCTGAGCGAAGACCATTGTTCCCGCGGCCGTCATAGCTAACAAATACGCCGAATTCGACTGGATTCGATTGTAAGCGTCTCTCCATGAGCCGGCCTTGAGGCGTAAGCGCAGGGCAGTCAACAACGCCCCAATCGCAAACCCAGCCAAAGTCATTGAGATTTTCAAATCAATCGCCGGTCCACCAGCCGAAACGACCACCCGGTTCCAACTGGTGATTTGAAAGTTCTCGGCGACCAAGTTATAACGCACCTGTTCGCGTCCTGCGCTGATGAACTTCACATATTCGCGGAATAGAGAAATCGTCCCGCCAAGCGTTCCGCGAGCGAGCAGGGCGCCAAGGACGTTCAGAACCAGCACCATCACCGCGACAGTGAGAAATCGCTTCCAGCCGCCGCAGGCAAGTGCCAACAGCAAGAATGGCAGCGCCAGGTGCGGTTTGAAGAAGGTCATGGCCCAAAGCAGACAGCCAAGTGATGTCCTGCCGTGATCGAAACAAAATTGCCCCAGTGCGATCAAACCTGCGAAGAGAAGAGTTGTTTGTCCCACGACCAGCGATAATTGCGTTACCGGGTTTAGAAGAACTGCCAAAACGATCAGTACCGCGCCCGTGCCGTGACGCTCGCGCGAGCGTCCGCAAGTCCAGGCAAGCAGGCCGCAGGCAATGCCTGCCAAAGTAAGCAGCAGGAACCAAACGGCCTGCGCGATTGGCCATGACGAGATCATCGCGAAAGGAACAAATACCAACACTGCTTGAGTCGTCAAGAAAAAGCCGCAATTGTGCGCAAAATCCGAAGCGTCTGGAAAGGTCTGCAATACGTCTTGTTGCAGTCGCGGCCTGTCATAAGGTGTGTCGCCTCCCAACGCGTAGGCCGCGCCGGCGCGATAGATGAAAAAATCAAGTTGGTCGTTCTGCGATAAAGTGCGGGCAGTGAGTAGAAAGTAGACGCTTAACCCGGCAACAAGCAGCAAGGTCGAGTTCAGGCGACGGCGTTCCTGAATCATGGCGAAATGGCCTCGGCGTTGAAAAACATCTGCGGCTCGATTCGCCGGCTATTTTCGTCGTCCATAAGTTGGGTAAAAGATGTTCAACCGGCGGTCGGGCCCACTAAGGCGGGCAACTGACGGACGACGCAGCAGTTGCGGCCGCTCTTTTTGGCGTCGCTGAGTGCGGCCGACGCGGCATGACGCATCAGATCGTAACCGACGAGCGTTGAAGAATCGGCGACGACGATGCCGACGCTTACCGTAACTTTGATCGAATCACCCTTATACTCCGTTGCCCCCATTTCAACCGTCTTGCGAACGCGCTCGGCCAAGATAACGGCGCCCTCATAGCTGGTGTCGGGCGCCACAATCATGAATTCTTCACCGCCGACTCGACCGACCGTATCAATAGTTCGCACGGAATTCATCAAGGTCGAGCCTAGCCAGGCCAGAACGTGATCGCCGCCTGGCAGAAGATAGCGAGTGTTGACCTCCTTGAAAAAGTCCGCATCCACTAGGCCGAGCGCTAAAGAACTCGGGGCACGGGCTCGTCGCAGCAATTCATTTTTCGCAAGCCGATCCATCGCCCGCCGATTGGGCAGGCCGGTCAGAGCATCGGTTAGCGCCATCTTTTGCAACATACCGTTACGTTGTTGCAATTGTCTGTTGGTAGCTTCGAGTTCGCGGGTTCGGTCTGCTACTCTCTGTTCGAGCTCAACGGTAAGACGGCGAAGTTCATCAAGTAAGTTTTCGTGCGAGCGCTCGAGCAAGAAGTTCCGGGCCGTATTTCGTAGCAGCTGAAGCAGCTGATCGGGCCGCCACGGCTTGAACAGAAATCGCTGCGCCAGGCCGGAGTTGATGGCATTGACCGCATCTTCCATGCTGTAAGTGCCCGTCATCAGAATGCGGACGGTCCGCGGAGAAGTCTCCTTCACCCATTCAAGGAAGGGAATGCCTTGCATCCCGGGGAGCTGCTGGTCCGAGACGACGATCTCGATTTCGGTTCGGTTGAAGATTTCCTGCGCTTGCTCGGCGGTCTCGGCGCTGTGGAAATCGTAGTCACGTGCCAAAAGGCCCCGCGTCAAATTGAGCAGAGCAGGCTCGTCGTCAAGCACCAGCACCGAACATTTGAAGCGACTCACCGTGCATACCTGCGTGGGGAATAGTCGGCCCGAACCTTTGATTCGTTATGGGCGCTGTTCAAGCGACTCGCTGTTTCGCGTCGGACTTCCGGGCTTATTCCGCCGACCACGTTGGACGCATCAGGCAATATAACTCAAAGAATCGACAGCGAAGGCATGATTGACGGATTCATTAGCACTCGATCGGGATTTTGGACATTATGGGGAAGGCAGAGAGCTTTGCCAAGCCGATGTAACGGAAAGAACGTTGTGAATTTTATTCCTAAAAGCGGAGAAAAATCGATTGGCGACACTCCGGATGAGGTATAATTCCCCCTCATCGATCCGGGCAAGAGGTAAAAGACAGCAGCCGGGTTTTTCTTGAAACTTTCAAATAGTCTATTGCGGGCTTCCGGCGCCTTCATTACAATTTGTTGTCTTTACCAATTGGGGGAGTTATAACGGCGTCATCCGGGCCGACTGGTTTTCCAGCCGGCTTTTTTCAACGCACGGAGGTGTTGACTGATCGGGTAGGTAGTGGGTTCTGCCCGCAACACCCCGATCGAACGGCCGAAGCGGTATCAAACCTCACTCGACGAGGCGATGCACCGCGACCGTTCGAAAGCTTGTCGCTTTCGAATGCACCGCCCCCCAACCCGAGTCTTCCATCGACTCTTTGAACAATCCGGGAAAGGATTGAAATGAAAACGACCGTGCGGAAGAAGCGAGCCCATGCTTCGTCGGCTAAACCAGCTCTCGAGGCGCAGATGACCACGTTTTCTTCAGAGCTGCTCACGCCTGAAGAAGAACGGGAACTGCTAACGAGTTTCTGGGACTGCAAGAGCGAATTAGTTCGTGTGCTAATTCGGCACTTTCCGCATCTGCGGGCCACTCGCCCGCCCCTCGAGCCTTGGCCCATGGCTCAGTTCATTCGCGAGTTCTTCGAAGAAAATGGCGTAGGCGATGTGCCGGCCGTCCGTCGGCTGCATGATCGTTACGTCCATTTCAAGCATCGCCTTGCCTCGGCGAACATTCGCCTCGCCGCCCACGTCGCCAAGCGGTTTCGCCATCACTCGCTCAGCTATCCCGATCTTTTGCAGGAAGCTGTCTGCGGTTTGATGCAAGCTATTGATCGTTTTGATGTCAGCCATGGCACCCGCCTCGCGACTTATGCGACTTGGTGGATCCGCCAGACGCTGCAGATTGCCGTGGCTCGCCAGAGTCATCTGGTAAGCCTCTCGCCTCACCATCTGCAAGAATTGGGCCTTTTGCAACAGGAAAGCGAAGCGCTCGCCCACGGCGGCAAGCATCTGCCCAGCCCGCAAGAGCTCGCTAGCCGGACCGGAAGCAGTCTCGAGCATCTGACCCACTTGCAGACGGCAACTCGAACGCCCGTTTCGCTCAATGCCGTGCTCGATGACGACAGCGATTTCAAACTCACGGAAGCGATGCCGGATAACACCAGCACCGTGACGCAGACAAACAACGAACGCCAGGAAGCCCTTGGTTTTCTGATGGAAAATCTGCGTCCGCGTGAGAAGAAAGTTCTCGATCTGCGTTTCGGCCTTACCGGCAATGGCACCCATAGCCTTCGCCAGATCGGCCATTTGCTGCGAATCAGCAAAGAACGCGTTCGACAGATCCAGAATCGGGCACTGGAAAAACTGAGGGCCTCAGCCGAACGAGTCGGCTGGGAACCGAGTTTGCTTCTCGATTAACGCTCCGTTGAATAGAAAGCCTCTTGGGTCATCCCAAGAGGCTTTTTTTTGCAAATGCGCTGATCGATTCTGACAATCAGGAACGCGCCCTCCTCACCTTCCCCTGCAAAGCCAGGCGGAGGGTTAAACAGATTTCGCCGGTTTCACACTAGAAGAGTAACTCTCCATGTTCAGAATCCTGAGTAAAGCCTATCCACGCCTTGCCATCGCCTGTTTGCTGTTGAGTGCGACTGCCACCGCCTCTATGGGTGCTGAGCCTCGCTATGTTGATCGCTGGGTTTATTGCGCGAACAATTTGCTGGTCGATAAGAACGTTGATGAAGTGATCTCGCTGATCGAACGTTCCGGCAAGGCCGGCTATACCGGCATGGTGCTTGCCGACTTTAAATTCAGTATTCTCGACCGCATGCCGGAGCGCTATTTCAAGAATGCAGAGCGTGTCCGGAAGGCGGCCGCAGCGGCGAAGATGGAAATCATACCAACCGTTTTCCCGATCGGTTATAGCGATGGCCTTTTTATGCACGATCCTAACTTAGGTGAAGGACCGCAAGTGAAGGATGCCCCTTTCGTAGTTAAGGGAAAGCAAATCCTACCTGTATCCACACCGCCGCCGCTGCCTAATGGCGGTTTCGAGCAGACCAAAGGAGATCGCTTCGTTGGCTTTCGCTTTCAGGACGACCCCGGCGTGGCCTCGTTCGCCGATAAGACGGAGCATCACGGCGGCGCCGTCTCCTGCCGTATGCAGGACACGCCGAACAACTGCCGGCTGATGAATACCGTCAAAGTTCGACCTTATACCTGCTATCGCTATTCCTGCTGGGTAAAGACAAAAAACTTGAAGCCGTGTGGCTTCAAACTGATGGCGTCTTCGGCGGACAAAACGGGGAGAGCGCTCACCTTTCATGAAGTTCATTTGAAAGAGAACAGTGATTGGACACGGTATGAAACCGCGTTTAATACCTTCGATGCAACGGAAGTCAATCTCTATGTGGGCGTCTGGGGGCCGCTGAAAGGGACCATCTGGTTTGACGACTTGGCGCTCGATGAAATGAGCCTCGTCAACGTGCTGCGTCGTGAAGCTTGCCCGCTTGTCGTCAGCAGTGCTGATGGCAAGACGATATATGAAGAAGGCAAAGACTTTCAGCCAATCCGCGATCCCTTGATGTTCAATCGATCGACCACGAGCTTCGACTTCAATCATGCCGGCCCTGCCGTAAGACTAACCGAAAATTCAAGGCTCAAAGACGGCGATAAACTGTTGCTGTCCTGGTACCACGTTCTCTTAGTCCACGACAATCAGGCGGCTTGTAGTCTGACGGATCCCAAAGTTTTTCAGTTGCTCAAAGATGAAGCCAAACGGGTCAACGATCTTTTTCATCCAAAGACATTTTTCATGTCGCACGATGAGATCCGCGTGGCAGGCTACGACAATCTGAGTGAAGGCAAAACACCTGGCCAACTGCTGGCCGACAATGTGAAGCAGTGCATCAAAATTTTGAAGGATGTCAGCCCGGAAGCACGCGTCGCTGTCTGGTCCGATATGTTTGATCCCTTTCACAATGCAGTAGATAAGTTCTATCTCGTCAATGGTTCGCTGAAAGGGTCATGGGAAGGACTGTCTTCTGATATCGTCATCGCCAACTGGAACGGTCGCAAGCCCGCGGAGAGTCTGAAATTTTTCGCCGATCGAGGCAATCCGCAGGTCATCGCCGGCTATTACGACGGCAATGACCTGAAAAACTTCGAAAAATGGGACGAAGCCGCCAAGGGCATGCCGAAAGTTCAGGGCTTTATGTACACAACGTGGCAGAAGAAGTACGGATTATTAGAGGAGTATGGCAAAGCAATGGCGAAGTAGCAGCTGGTTTGCATTTGGAAGGGCGGGCGAACCTCTTGCGACACCGGTCATCTTGATGTTAGAACGCATCTTCCGTTGCTTCTTGTGTGGTCCGCTAAGGCTTTGTGAATCCGATAGGAATTAAGTTAAGCAAGCTCAAAGAGCTTGCTTCTTTAAAGTCAAGATCTGGCGTTTACTCAACCCGTCTTGCGTCGCGACCCGTTGCGGTGCGCATGGTGCTGAGCTTTTTTCGCGTTCTTTTGAGCTTCGTCGAGGCTCTTCTTGAGCGCGTCCATCAGATTGATAACCGCCGGCTCTTCGGCCGAGCGACGGTCGCTGAGCTTCTTGCCCTTCGACTTGCTCTCAATCAGCTTGGTCACATCGCTCTCGTAATCGTCGTGGTACTGGCTGAAGTCGAAATCCGTTTCAGTCGAGGCTTCCAGCAACGTCATTGCCAGTTCAGTTTCCTTCTTCGCGGGTTCCACCTCCGAAATTTCATCCTTGAACATTGACGGTTTCTTAATCTCGTGGTCGAAATTCAGCAGCGACATGACGAGCATGCCATCTACCGCTCGAATAATGGCAATATGCTGCTGGCCAGTCAGCACGATGCGAGCGACCGCATGGCGGTTCTTTTCCGCCATGACGCTTTGAAGGACGGCATAGGGTTTCTGGCCGAGCTTGCCGTCGGGCGTCAGATAGTAATTGCGCCGGAATAGTAGACGGGATCTAACGATTCCGGAGAGATGAAGACATCGATCGTGATGGCCTTCTCATCTTCACGCCGCAGTTTGCTCAATTCCTTGGTTTCGACGATGACATATTGGCCCTTTGAGACCTCGTAGCCGGGCACGACTTCGTCTTTCGTTACTTCGCCGTGAACCGGGCAGACTTTTTGATGGCGGATACGGCTGCCGCATCCCTTATGGATTTGATGAAAAGCAATCTTTGTTTTGCCGGTGACGGCTGCTGAATAGGCTTTGACCGGGAGTGTCAGGAGGCTGAGCTTGAGATGGCCTTCCCAACTTGAACGCAGAGACATGAGACTGATCCGTTTAAAGAGCCGCACGTCCTGCGATCGCTGTGGTAATGTAACTCCGACTGCTAATTCAAAGGCAAACGTAATGCCGTCAGCTCAATAGTTCAGAGTCGATTGATCACGAACATCGATTTTGGTGAGAGCTGGAAGAGCTGGAGCGATTTTAGCGAGTTCATCGATCTGACGATGCACGAAGTAGGACGCGTTTCTAAGCTAGCGTCTATCGCTGAAACAACTGAAGCATTAGAA
This sequence comes from uncultured Planctomycetota bacterium, assembly GCA_963718635.1. Taxonomy (GTDB): domain Bacteria; phylum Planctomycetota; class Planctomycetia; order Gemmatales; family Gemmataceae; genus JAIOQJ01. Next base: position 4,430,328 of record OY970367.1, read on the forward strand.
GGAGCGGCCAATGTTCGCCCTAGTCACGGGAAGTTCCGGATTTTTGGGAAGCCATCTCGTCGAGCGCTTGCGGGCGACTGGGCATCGTGTTCGCGGCCTGATCCGCGATCCGCGCAAAGGTGACCTATTAACGAAGCAGGGCGCCGAGGTGGCAATCGGCGATTTGAACTCGGCCGAATCCCTTGTCAAAGCAGTCGAGGGTGTTGATGTCGTTTTTCATGCAGCAGCGATGGTCGAAAGTTGGGGCCGCTGGTCCGATTATCTGGCGACGACGGTTCAGGGAACAAAGGATCTTTTGAAAGCAGCGGTCGAAGCAAAGGTTCAGCGCTTCGCGCACATCAGCACCATCCGCGTTTACGACGACCGTTATTGCCGCCGCCAACGTTATGCAAAGGAAGATACGCCATCAGGAAAACGCGGCTATCGTCCTTTCGGTTCTTACGCGCACGCCAAGGCCCTGGCAGAGCTTGCAGTTTGGGAAGCACAAAGCCAACTGCCAGTCACGATATTGCGTCCTGCGTGGATCTACGGTCCAAGGGATGAAACAATTCTGCCGCCGTTGGTGGAGTTCATGCGCACGCCAAGAGCCTGTTGGCCGAGCCGTCACGATCCTTGTGCCGACCCCATTTACGTCACGGATGTGGCGGATTGTGCCATCGCCGCGGCGCAGCACCCCGCGGCAATCGGGCAGGCGTACAACGTCGCCCCCTCCTCGCGGATCAGCGCGCGCGAATTTCTGCTGCCCTTGTTTCGCGCATTGGGAATCAAGCCGCCCGAAAAATCGCTCCCCTATTTCGTGACGGCCTCGGCCGCTCGCATCTCGGAGTGGGCCGGCGCTTTGCGCGGCAAGAAACCTGCCTTTGATCGCACGGGGTTGGCCATCCTTACCGAAGATGTCCGCCACGATCCCGCGAAGGCACTACGCGATTTCGGCTGGAGTTCGCAGGTCGATTTAACGGAAGGGATCGAGAAAACCGCCGCTTGGTTCAAGGAACGCTACGGCGAGCGCGCTAGCGGATGAACCTTTCCCGATTGGGGCTTCTCCAGTAAAAAGACCGCACGGGGCGGAAGCTCAATGGTCGAGCAGGGTTCTCATAAAGCCTTGGAAGAGGGTTCAATTCCCTCACGCCCCATTATTTTTGCAAATTGATTGTTGTTTTGTTAGTCGGCGGAGAGGCGCATGGCAGGTCGTCCTTACTCCAGACTAGCAATCGCTTCCGTTGCCCTCAATCTGCCTTGGATTGCCCTGATCGGATGGTGCTTTTGGATCATCGCAAACGCGGCCGGTCCAATCACAGGCGAAATCTTCTTACTCCCTTTGGTAGTGTACTTATTCACCGGCATTCCCGCAGTGATTTGTGGCTTAGCGGCGTGGGCTCGCCCACGGTCTTCGGCCGGCACCCTGCGGGGGAAGTGGCTCGCTGCGTTCGGAATGTTATTGGCGGCGGTGCCCCCGGCATTCGGAATTGTGTCGGCTTGCGAGCCAAGTTCTTACTACTCTGAGGCAGGTAGTACGGTGCCGAAGCCGCGATGACCGAACAACCCCTTTTGGGTGCGCTCTATGCCGCAATGCAAGTCTCCGCAGTGTCTTCCAGCAGCGAATCAATAACATCCAGTGTCCGCTCGGTGGCGCCCTGTTGTTCGAGCACCATGATCCGGGCGGCTTCTCCCATTCGTGTTCGCAACCCGCCATCATCCAACAGACGCCTTAGCTCCGTTTCCATTGAAACCGCATCGCTTATTCTAACAGCCCCTCCCAGCTCGATAAGCCGGGCGGCGGCATCGCGGAAGTTCCAGATGTGCGGGCCAAAGACAACTGGCACTCCCAGGCCGGCAGGCTCGATCATGCTCTGGCCGCCACGTTTGCCGTCGAGGCTCCCGCCGGTAAAACCGACGTCGGCCAGGCCCCAAGCCGCGTTGAGTTCGCCGATGGTATCAAGCAGAATGACCGCTTTTGGTTGCAGTGACATTGGACTTTGGCTTCGGCGGACGAAAGGTAATCCGGTTTGTTCAATGAGATGTGCTACTTCGTCGAAACGATCTGCGCTGCGCGGGACGAGGATAAGGATCAGATGGGGATGATCGAGTCGTAGCTTTTGAAAGACGCTTAGAACAATTTCTTCTTCCGGCGCGTGTGTGCTGCCCGCCACCCAGACCAAGCTCGTATGGTCCAGTCCCAATTGGTCTCGTAACTTCATTGTGTGCGAATTGGCTTTATCGCCGAGGACGCCATCGTATTTGATTGAACCGGTTACGGTGATTCTCTTAGCAGCGATCCCTAAGCTCGTTAGGGCTTCGGCATAGGCAGGCGACTGCATTGCAAAGTGCGTGATCCGCGACAGCAGCAGGGGCCGAGTAAGCCAGCCGAATTGGCGATGCCTGGCCGCGCTGCGCGGGCTCATCCGGCCATTGATCAAGAGCACGGGGCTTTCGCTTTTGGCAGCCGCGTGCAGGAAATTAGGCCAAAGTTCGCTTTCGGCCAAAACAATAAGAGTCGGCTTCAGAGATCGCAGAGTGCGCTTGACCGCCCAAGAGAAATCAAAAGGCCAGTAAATTACCGTTAGATCGGCAAAAAGTCTCTTGGCCTCGGCCATGCCGGTATCAGTAGTTGTGGAGACAACGCAACGGCAATGGGGCATTCGTTGGCGGAACGCTTTGACAACAGTAACCAGCAGATGAATTTCACCAACGCTCACACCATGAAACCACACCAACAACTCGCTGTTTGAATTCGATGGAGCCTTGAAGCCAAGGAGCTTTTGCGCCAATCCTTTGCGATAACGACCGGTAACGCAGGCACGGAAAATGAGCCAGGGTGAGAGGACCACCAGCCCGAAGGCGTAGAGACAATTAAGAAGGTAAGGCATTGGAATCCATTCCTTTGCGGAGCGATCAACGCGACCGTGAGCCAATGATCTCGTGCAATTGGCCGGCGGCATCGTGATAGGAGATACGACTGCCAACCAGAAGTTTCTGCGGAAAGACGATCAGGTTCATCTGATCAGGAACTTTAGCCGAGATCGCGCGAAACGCCTCGAGTTTAGGAAGTTTGTAAAGAGCTTCGCCAAGCTCTTGCGTTGGGGCAGAACCTATCGGCAGGGAAACCGATGAGTTGACTGAACGCTCGTGATAGCCTCGCCAGTCGCCAGTCAGCTCCTGTGCAGAGGTGTGCAACTTTTTCTGTTCTTCAGGCAGAGTCAAATCGACTACCTGCTGCAGGTCGACTTTGACGTTAATGATTAAAATATTCGTATTCGGATTAGGAATTATGATGCGACGAGAGGGCGAACCGAAGAGCGCTCCTACTTCCCAAAGTGTTAGATCATGAGTTTCTGATAAAAACATTAACTCGTACTGGAATTTGGAAGTGCTGCCCGGAGAAAATCGGCTGACAGCCCCAAAAGTGTGCGATGTACTTAAGGGCGTTGACGTGTACGTAGGCACAAAAGCGCGATACCAGGTCGCTCGTTCACGCTGCCGAGTCAGCTGATTAGTTCTTGAAAGCTTCACTCGTAGGAAAAACTCCAAATCATTCGGAGCCGGTTTCGCAAGATCCACTCGTCGGGAGTTCCGATGACGGCGTTTGGCGTCTTGCCACCCAGGAACATTTGGGGTGTTTGCAGCCACTCGTCCACGTCAGGAATGGTCGTTCTCAAATCGTCCACGATATTCGGCGATTCATCTTCACGCAGATCGTTTAGGCGTTCAAGAACGCCAGGCGCGAAACCGGGTGCTCGCTCAAGCCAAGGGTCTTTTTCCCCGGTTTTTTCGGCTATTTGCTGGGCCTCCCAAATATCATCCGACACGGCCAGAATCTTCTTCTGATCGCGATCCCACGCCAGCCACATGCCCGGATAGTCGTCCGGATCGTTGGAGCGCACTTCAATCGTGCTTGACGATGGAAGCGATTCGCTGTCGTCCGATCGGGAACCGGCCTCGCCTTCAATCGTCTCAAGTTCGGCCATGGAAACCTCCAGCGAAGTCTTTTCGGGCGGTGTTATTTTAACACAAATGCTACCGTTCAGATTGGCTGATTGATCTTCATATGGCAGTTCTTATACTTCTTGCCGCTGCCGCATGGGCAAGGGTCATTACGGCCGACTTTTTCGATGCGATTGCGAATCGGTTCTTTCTTCTTTTCAACGGCGGCGTTGGTCGATTCTTCTTTTTCAGGCGCGGCCGTGTTAGTCTGGACGTAAGACTTGGCTTGCTCGTGTTGGGCCAATTGTCCTGCCCAGATTGCATCTTGCATCGCTTCTTCGCCAGCATCTTCCATGCGGAATACCGCATCGGTCACGTGGTCTTGTAGGTTATCCCACATGGTGTCGAATTCTTTCATCCCCTCTTTCTTGTAGACCGTCTTCGGGTCTTCCTGAGCGAAGCTGCGCAGGCCCACGACGGAGCGCATATGGTCCATCGTCAGCAGATGTTTTTTCCACGATGAATCGAGGTTGCCGAGCAGCACGGTCCGTTCCATGCTGCGCATCTCGGGGCGATATTTGCGATCGTAGGCATTCCAGAGAGTCTGGCGAATCTCGTCCGTGCTTCGACCCGTGATGCCAACAGGATCGATCTCGATCTGATAGGTCGTCTTCATCCATTCGACCAGTTCGCGAGCGTCCTCGGCTTCCGCTTCGGCAGCGCCGGAAAGCGCTTCATCGAGTTGCTCGTCGATAGCCGATTGATTTACGGTCGGATAGGCCTTCGCGCTGATACCGAGCAAAAGCTCTTTGAGGCGCGAACGCGACTCGGTGCGAAATTCCTGTTCCGTCAGGTGCTCGGCATAACTGCCGAAACGGGCGCGAGCCCAGCGATAAAGCCCTTCGCGATCGTACTTCTGCTGTAGGCCGGGGCCAGCTACTTTCTCGGCCATGTGCGCAGCCATGGCGAGTTCGACGGGAAACGCGATTTCCTTCTGGCGATAGGCTTCACGCACGCGGGCAATTGCCAGTTCCTTGACGGCGGCATCGCTCAAGTCGCGGAGTTCGTCGGCGGTGAACGTCAGTTGAAATTTTTGACGCAACCAATCAACAAGCGATTCAAGGCCCCACTCGCGCTCCAGGAATTTGCGTCCATCGCTCAGGTCGATCTGCTGAATCGATTTTGAAGCTTCTTCGAGAAGAAACCCAGGCAAGTTTTCACGCCCTACTTCTTTCAACTGACGGTCGGTCAGTTTCAGGCCGTAGCGCGCGCTCATCACGCCGCGCCATTTCCTGCCATTTCCAATCTTTTGGATCGTCGTCCTCGGCCAGATTTTCGTCCATTCCTTCCTGGATGACCGTTGGCACATTTTTGATGGCCTTCTCGCGCGCCTGCTCGATTGCCTCACCGAAAGGGAGCGAAGCGAAATCGCCCGGATCGAATTCGATGCCCAGTCTGATTAGAGGCGAACTCGGCAAAACTCTCGGCCCCGTAGTCGGCATTGAGAAAACGATCAATCGCCCCTTGGATTTGCGCGTCGATCATCGCCAGAATTTCAGCCTTGCAATTGCGGTCGTGCAAGATCTGGTTGCGCTTGCCATAAACGCGCTTACGCTGGGTATCCATCACCTCGTCGTATTCGAGCAAGTTTTTCCGCTGATCGAAGTGATACTCTTCTACCTTCTTCTGGGCGGCTTCGATGCGCTTGCTGACCATCCTATTTTCGATCGCTTCGCCTTCCTTCATACCCAAGCGTGAAAGAACGCCGGCCACCCATTCGCCGCCGAATAGGCGCATCAGTTCATCTTGCAGCGACAAGTAAAAGCGCGAAGAGCCCGGGTCTCCCTGACGGCCCGCCCGGCCTCGAAGCTGGTTATCGATGCGCCGGCTTTCGTGGCGCTCGGTGCCGACAATGTGTAAGCCGCCCGCAGCGGCCACTTCGCGCCCGGCTGCCTTCATTCCTTCCTTCGCATCAATGGCATCGACGGTGTTCTTCCAAACGTCGTCGGGCACATCAAGCCGGGTCACGTACTTGTCTTTTAGCTGCGCCCAAGCCATCGTTTCTGGATTGCCGCCGAGAATGATGTCAGTGCCACGACCGGCCATGTTCGTGGCGATCGTGACCGCTTCCCGTCGTCCGGCCTGAGCCACGATTTCCGACTCACGCGCGACGTTCTCCGGCTTGGCGTTGAGCAGCTCGTGTTTGATGCCACGGCGCTTCAAAAGCGAAGAGAGCTTTTCCGATTTGGCGACATCGGTGGTGCCGATCAAAATAGGCCGACCTGTGTTGTGAACCTCAACTACCTCGCCGACGATCGCTTCCCACTTGTCCTTGTCGGTCATATAGACCAGATCGGGCGGGTTGATGCGCTTGAGAGGTTTATTGGTGGGGATGGCCACCACATCGAGTTTGTAGATTTTCCAGAACTCTCCGGCTTCCGTCATCGCAGTGCCGGTCATGCCACCGAGCTTGTTGTAAAGCTTGAAATAGTTTTGCAGCGTAATGGTCGCCAGCGTCTGCGTTTCCTGTTTAATGGCGACGCCATCGCGCTTGTGCTTCGCTTCAACCGCTTGATGCAGGCCATCGCTCCACTGCCGGCCGAAGAGCGCACGGCCGGTGAATTCGTCGATGATCACAATCTTGCGCTCGCCTTCGTGATCCATGATCAAGTAGTGGCGATCGCGTTGATAAAGCGTGTGCGCCTTGCAAGCGAGTTATCCAGCAAGTGCGGCCATTCCATGTTGCCGGCCGTGTAGAAACTCTCGACGCCGGCTAATTCTTCCGCCTTGCGAACGCCCAATTCGGTGAGATGGCAACTCCGTTCCTTTTCTTTGATCTCGTAGTAAAAGCCGAGAAATGGTTTGTCTTCCGCGTTCTTCTTGGGAACAACCGCTTCCAGCGGCGGTTCACCCGCAGCGGCACGGCGGGCATTCTCTTCGCGCCCGATCTTTCTTTTCGAGTTCGATCAATTGGGCAGCGATCGCATTTGCCGTCTCATAGCGTTTGAGATCGCTGAAAGCGGGTCCGGAGATAATCAGCGGCGTTCGAGCTTCGTCGATAAGGATGTTGTCAACTTCGTCGATGATGGCGTAGTTGAGCGGTCGTTGCACTTGCCGATAATAGGGATGGAATTTGTCGTCGTCATGGCGGGCGGGCTTCATGTTGTCGCGCAAGATAGTCGAAGCCGAACTCGCTGTTGGTGCCGTAGGTGATGTCGCACTCGTAAGCTTTGCGGCGTTCTACGGGGTCCATATCGCTTTGGATATAGCCGGCGGAAACGCCCAATGCGCTGAAGATCGGCAGCATCCATTCGCAATCGCGGCGAGCCAGATAATCGTTAACGGTGACGACGTGCACGCCATCGCCCGTCAGCGCATTGAGATAGGCAGGCAGCGTTGCAACGAGCGTTTTGCCCTCGCCGGTGACCATTTCGGCGATGCCCCGGCGATGAAGGATCACGCCGCCGATCATCTGTACATCATAATGCCGCATGTTCTTTGGTGCGGCTTGGCGGCTTCGCGGCAGGCGGCAAAGGCTTCCGGCAAAATCTCTTCGAGGATGCGGTTCTTCAGTTCGAGAGTTTTCGCTTGCTTCAACCGTTCGCGAAACTGCGTCGAAAGCGCTTTGAGCTCGGCATCAGACAGAGCCTGCATCTGCGTTTCGTTCGCATTGATGCGATCGAGCACTGAGCCGGCGCGACACGACAAATGGCTTTTCGGGGTTCCGAGTTGCGGTATAGCCGATTTCCTTGACTTGCCAGTCGGCGCTGTAGCCGAAGATACGGCTAATTAGTTTGGTGAATCCATCGACGAAGCGGGCGAAAGCGTCTCCCAGCTTTTCAAGGATCCCTATCTCCATTGCATTCGCTGACATGAGGCCAATTCTCCAGGATACGCCGTGGCAATAATGTCGATCCGTGCCGGGTGCCAAGGGACAGTCTAAGAGGGCATGTTTCAGCGGTCAATACAGACCGCGTAGCCGGCCAAGGTTGCGCATTCGGTTTCCTTCTGACATGGCCCTATCTAAATGGCCCAGCGATCCAGTATTATTGGACAGGAAAAGCCCAAATTCTCGGCGGCTGGACTTAACAGCGTTAGCGCCCGACAATGGAGTTTCAGAGTCTTCGACTGCCCCGAGTGCGTTACGGAATTCCGAAAAGTCTAAGGTCTTCACATGACTGCCGCACCGTTCACTTGCCCTTTCTGCAACTCGGAGTTGCCTTTAGAGCCGGCTGACCATCGCTGCCCGCGTTGCGGCGAGCAGTTGCCGTTGCACGATCGATCGACGGCCGGGAGCCTGCTTGATGACCGCATTGATGCCGAGATGGCCCGACACCGCCTTGCCCGTCAAGCGAAGGCGAAACGGTCGACCCGAATAGCCATCATTTTTGCTGTCGCGCTGGGAGCAGCGGGCATCGGCCTTGGGTTGCACCTTTCTCGCACGGGTTGTGTTTTCCCCGAACGCACCGTGGCAGACACCGCTCGCGCTGTCGCACCGGAGGAAATGCCCGGCCTTTTGTATCTGCCGTCAGGCACGGATTCCGTTATCGCCTTTCAGTTGCGCGCCTTTCACGATTCGCTTCCGGATGCCAAAGGGGACGACGCCAAACCGACTTGGGCCGAGCTCGGCATCCCTCCTGAAACGGGTAAGAGCATCGAACGAACGACGGGTTTAACAATTGGCGACATCGATCAACTGGTCATCGGTTCAACGCTTAAAGATGGCAGCCCCACCAACTCGCTTTTGGTCGTTCACACGCACCGGAGCGTCTCCATCGAGGAGATCGCTCAAAGGCTTAAAGCGCAGCCGATCACCAAAGGAGAGCGAACTTATCAGCGCGTCGGCGCCTCCGGCAAGATGCCCTTTGACATTTATTGGTGGTCGCCAAACGACCGCGTGTTGATTGCCGCTTTGAAAGCAAGCGACCTCGATGCTCTGCCCGTTGGTGGGCAGGCCACGCTTAAACATTTGTCGCCGCGCTTGCTTCAGAACATGCGGAAGCTGACGCCTGACACGACCTGCTGGGCGGTGTTCGATTCTGAAAGGCCAGCCGTGATCGCCGCGTTATTGACGGTGGTGTTCAATCAGGCGGATGGCCTGAAGGAAATTGAGAAATGGCGGTCTTTGGTAGTAGGCCTTCATACGGATCCTGAACCTTACGCGACTATTTGGCTCGAACTTGAAACGGACGAATTTGCCGTTGACCTTAGGAACCGCCTGCAGGAAAAGTTTAAAGAAGCGAACGAACCGATCGCCGTCGGAGGCGCTGGTTCTCAGATAATGATTCGCCTGCCGGTTATGGAGAACGCGATTGTCTCTGTCTTTAGAAACTTGATTGCCGTTAAGCCGAAAAAATAAGCTAAGCCAGATCGCGCCGCTCGCATATTGCCGGATGCCTTCATTTCCGCGACAATGTGCCCATCTGAATTGGAAACCTCGGGTCCCCATTGGGAGATCGCTTTCATGAACATGTTCCGTATTTCTGCTCGGTTGATCGCTATTGCTCTAATGTTCGGTCTGGCTGGCGCCGTTTCCGCGCAGGACAAAGCAGCCGACAAGAAGCCGGCTACTTTCCGCATCTTATTGCCGGATAATCTTTACAAGCCCGCTGAGGTTCGCATCGAAGGTGTTCTCACCAAGCAAACTGGCGGCGATCGCAGCTTCGTCAGCCCGGCTCTCGATTTGGGCAAGACATACACCTATAAGATTGAAGCGACGATTGAGCCCAACAATTACACCAAAATCATTCGCGCCCGCGAGATCTCGTTCAAAGGCGGTGAGGATATCACCGTCGATCTTCGCAAGAAGGACGAAAAAATCGCCGACGATGTACGGATCCGCTGGGTGCCGACGCCTGAAGACGTCGCGGAAGAGATGTGCAAGCTCGCCAAGATCGGTAAAGACGACATCGTTTACGATTGCGGCTGCGGCGATGCCATCCTGATTCGAACGGCGGTGAAAAAGTTCAACGCTAAGAAAGCAGTCGGCATCGACATTGATCCAGGCCGGGTGGCCGCCGCAACGAAGGCCGTCGCAGATGACAAACTAACGGACAAGATCGAAATCCGCGAAGGCAACGCGCTAAAGTCCACCAAGAAAGACATCGGCGAAGCAACCGTCATCATGACGTACATGGGCGACGAATTGAACAGCCGCTTCCGGCCTATCCTTTGGGACTCTCTCCAAGCCGGCACGCGCATCGTATCGCACCGCTTCATCATGGGCGACTGGAAGCCCGAAAAGACGATCACCGTCAAAGGCGCCGACGGCGATGAATACACACTGCACCTTTGGGTGGTGACGGGCAAAGAAAAGGAAGGCAAGTACGACAAGAAGTCCGAATAACAACCGTCTTGTTAGCCGGACGCGCCAGCGACGGAGTACGCATTCATCCATCAACTATTGAGGAAATCCATGAGACTTGCGATTGCCATTTCGCTCGCCATTTTCTTTTCAGGCGTCGGAGTGGTCTCCGCCCAGGAAAAGAAGCCGGCGACGATCAAAATCCTGCTTCCCGAAGCGAACTATAAAGAGCCGGTGGTTACGGTTGAGGGGTTGCCTACCAAATCAACCGGCCCCGTCCGAACGTTTACGACGCCAGCCTTGGAGCCGGGAAAAGTCTATTCGTACAAGCTCGAAGCCCTGCTTGAGCCGAACAATTACACCAAGATCACTCGGCCGCGCGAAGTGACCTTCGCGGCCGGCCAGGAAGTCTCGGTCGATATGCGCATCAAGGACGACAAGCTGGACAAGATTGTCGTGCGCTGGGTGCCCACCCCCGAAGACATTGTCGACAAGATGGCCGATATGGCCAAGATTGGAAAAGATGATGTGGTCTGGGATCCGGGCTGCGGCGATGCCGTGATGCTCATTCGACCCATCAAAAAGCTCGGCGCAAGAAAGGGATCGGCATCGACATCGATCCGAAGATGGTCGAAAAGGCGAAGGAAAAAGCTAAGTCGGAAGGAGTATCCGACAAGGTCGTTATCCGCCAGGGCGACATCCTTAACGAAACCGATATGGCCGACATCACGGACGCCACGGTCGTGCTGATCTACATCGGGGAGGACCTAGGCGCGCGTATGAGCCCGCTGCTCCAGAAGATGTTGAAACCCGGTACGCGCATCGTTTCTCACCGCTTCAAACTGGGCGATTGGAAGCCGGATAAGACGGTGACGGTAAAGGGCGAAGACGGCGATGAATACGTCCTCCACTATTGGGAAGTCAAAGAGAAGAAGTAGTTTTCGGGAGCCGCGATTCAGGTCGCGGCTACCTTTTCCCCTTTTGAACACTTCATGCCATCACCCTCTCCTCTCCTCGAAGTCCGCGATATCCGCAAACAGTTTCCGGGCGTACTGGCTCTCGATGGCGTTTCAGCCACTTTGCAGCGGGGCGAGGTGCTCGCCGTCGTCGGTGAAAACGGCGCGGGCAAATCGACGCTGATGAAAATCATGGCCGGCGTCTATGTGCGCGATGCGGGAACCATGGCCATTGACGGCGAGAAAGTTCACTTCAACAACGTTCGCGATGCCTTAAACCGCGGCGTCAGTCTTATCCATCAGGAATTGAATCTCGCTGAAAACCTCGGCGTGGCTGCAAACATATTTCTTGGACGTGAACGGCTGGGCCTTTTTGGTACACTCCGCCGCCGCGAAATGTCGCGTCTAGCTAGCGCATTGATGCAGCGCGTTGGCTTGTCGCCCGATCTCGTTGAAACGCCCGTCGAGCTTCTGGCGCCCGGCGAGAAACAACTCGTCGAGATTGCCCGCGCCCTATCGCTGGAAGCCAAAATCATTATCATGGACGAGCCGACTTCGAGCTTGACCCAGGGTGAAACCAATCGCCTTTACGAAGTCATCGACGACCTGCGTCGTTCGGGCGTGGGGGTTGTCTACATTTCGCACCGGTTGGCGGAAGTGAAGCGCGTGGCAGACCGGGTCACCGTATTGCGGGACGGGCGCAATGCGGGTGAACTCACTAAGGATGCTGTCAGTCATGACAACCTGGTTCAATTGATGGTAGGTCGCGAGCTGAAGCCTCAAACTGCCCGAAAGCCGCGCACCGATTCGCCACGGCCTGTCCTCGATGTTCGCGGTCTCTGTTGTCGCGGCGGGCCTTCGCAAGGTGTATCCTTCACCGTGGCTCCTGGCGAAATCGTCGGCATGGCCGGACTTGTTGGCGCCGGCCGTACTGAGCTGGCCGAGGCCATTTTCGGCATCCGGCCAATCACCGGCGGTAGTGTCATTCTGGATGGTGATACGGTCAACATTCGAAGACCCGACCAGGCTATCGCGGCAGGGCTGCTGCTTGTTCCCGAAGACCGACGGCTGCACGGGTTGGTCCTCGAAGAAAGCGTGTTGTTCAATTTCAGCCTGCCCAACCTCGACCGCCTTAATTATCTAAAGCTGGTGCGACGCCAGCGCCAGCGCCGTCTCGGCCGAGATCTGCTCGAACGGCTGCGAGTAAAGACGCCAAGTCTTCAGCAGCCTGTCGGCCTGCTCTCGGGCGGCAATCAGCAGAAGGTCGTTTTCGGCAAATGGCTCGCGCGCGAGCCGCGCGTGTTGATTCTCGATGAGCCAACCCGGGGAGTCGATGTCGGCGCCCGCGCGGAAATCTACGCCATCGTCGAACAACTAGCAGCCAGTGGCGTCGGCATCTGGATGATCTCCAGCGACATGGAAGAAGTCTTGGCTATGAGCGACCGGATCGTTGTGATGCACGAAAGGCGCATAGCCGGCGAATTGCAACGCTCCCAATTCAGCGAAGAAGCGGTCATGCGTTTGGCGACCGGTGCTTCCGCTTGAGAAATAGATACGGCAACCGATAATGGCTTGGTTGCGCCGACTCCTACTGGCGAGCGGCGCGGCGTAAGCCCGCCGTGCTTCCGAACCCACGGCGGGCTTACGCCGCGCCGCTCGCCAGAATCCGCTGGCGCACCTGACGGTTTCGTGCTCACCGCATGAATTTGCCAAAATCCGTTCACGCATCCGAGATAACTGGAGAACTCATGCATCGCATCTTTGGCGTTGTCTCGCTGCTCGGCCTGATGTACATCGCCCTGTTCATCGCCGATTTCGAGAACGCCGCCCAATGGAGCAACCTGAAAAAAGTCCTGCACGAGCAGGCTTTTTATGGAGTGCTCACCATAGCCGTCGGGGTGCTCATTATTTCCGGCGGCATCGATCTATCTATAGGTTCGGTGGTGGGCTTTAGCGCGGTTGGCTTCGGCGTTCTCATGCGGAGAGGGACTGAACCGCTTACGGCTATGTTCATCGTCTTGGCCGGCGGTATCGTCATTGGCCTGATCAATGGCTTGCTCATTACTCGCTTGAAGCTGCAGCCGTTTCTCGTCACCTTATGCGGACTATTCGTTTATCGAGGCTTGGCCCGCACCATCTCCCCTGGCCAGCCCGTTGGCCTTCAAGAGATCATCCGTCTGCATCCCGATTTCGCGGAATCGCTCGATACGCTTCGTCAGCTATTCGTTGGACGAGACATGAAAGGAGTACTTAGTTTTCCTATGGAAGCGGTGATACTGCTAATTATCGCTCTGATGGCCGCCTTGGTTCTAAATGGCAGCGTCTACGGCCGTTACTGGTACGCGATAGGGCGAAACGAACAGGCGGCTCGCTATGCCGGCATTCGGACCGATCGGCAGCGCCTTGTCGTTTACGTGCTTTGTTCGTTTCTCTCCAGCTTCGGGGGCATTTTGGCGCTGTTGTATTACAGCTCGGCAACCCCCGAATCGATGGGGGATAGCTGGGAACTCTACGCCATCACCGGCGCCGTCCTCGGAGGGTGTAGCTTGCGCGGCGGCGAGGGAACCATTATCGGCATGGTCCTGGGGGCGGCCGTGCTTCCCTTGCTCAAAAACCTGATTAGCTTCGTCGGCTCGACGAAGACCGTTGCCAAATACATCGAGAACATCGATAGTCTGACGCCAGCCCTGATTGGCCTGACTCTGTTGGCCGGCACGATCGCGGACGAATTTTTCCGCAAACGCGCCTGCGCGTCGAGGCTGACAAACAGTGCTTTATATCTTGTTGCCGCGAAGCGGAGGCTTTGCCCAGCAGAGCGGTTTCTGCCCGCCAAAACTTGAACGCTCGACGATCAATCGCCCGTTTGTCTACAATAATCGGGGCTTCGGGAAATATTTCCCGAAGCCCCAAGCTGATAAAATCTTGAGAAAACGAACGATGAAGACATTCCTCGCGCTGCTCGCCATCTTTGCAGCAACTTCAACCGCACTCTCCGCGCCACTCGTTTATGAAGGCGATGCGGGGCCGGGCAAGGGCAAGCAGATCGTGTTTATCGCCAGCGATCCCGAGTACAAGTCCGAAGAAGCACTCCCGGCGCTGGCACGAATTCTGGCCAAGCATCACGGCTTCAAATGCACCGTCTTGTTTGGGCTCGACCCGAAGACGGGGGAAATCAAGCCAGGCATGTCGAACATTCCCGGAACCGAAGTGTTGAAAACGGCTGACCTGCTGGTGATCTTCACGCGCTTTCAGAATCTGCCCGCCGAACAGATGCAGCCGATTGTCGATTACCTCGAGCGCGGCGGGCCGGTAATCGGTCTGCGCACGGCGACGCACGCTTTCCAGATTCCGGCTAACAGCGCGTATGCCAAATATCATCACGCTTTCAAGGGCGCGGATTTCCCTGGCGGCTTTGGCAGGCAGATTCTGGGCGAGACGTGGGTAGGCCACTATGGGCCGAACCATAAATCGAGCACGCGCCTCGATATCGTGCCCGAAAAGGTGGGACATCCCGTCCTTAAAGGGGTAAAGGATATTTGGGCGGAGATCGGCGCGTACAATGCGAATCCCATCGAAGGGAGTGAAGTTCTGGCAATGGCCATTCCGCTGGAAGGCATGGAACCGACGTCGCCTGCCGACAAAACCAAGAAGCCGATGGCTGGCGCCTGGGTGCGGACTTACAAGGGCAAGTCCGGCAAAGAAGGGCGGGTGTTTACGAGCACCTATGGCGCTTCTGGCGATCTGTCGAACGATGGCTTCCGCCGGATGCTCGTGAACGCGACATTCTGGACAGTTGGATTGGAAGAGGCCATTAAGCCCGATCTGGCTATCGACTTTGTTGGGCCCTATCGTCCGACCTGGCTTGGCAAAACCAAGCGAGCTTCCGGAGTGACGCCGCAAGATCTTGCGGGCTGGGATTCGCCTATTTGGCCCGAAAAAAAATAGTTGCCCAGTCGCTACAGCTTCACAAAAGTGAATTGGAGGCCGCACATTCAGTGCACACGATATTTCTAGTGGCACATGAAATGCTGATTATACCAGTGTCGGCGTAAATCAGAGATCAAGCCGGCAAGTCGTCCCTGGCAACTCTTCAAATCGCCCGCGAGGTGAGATAATCATGTTGGACCAAATCACCGCATCCATGTCTTGGATCGGCATCGTGATCGGCATCATCGCCGTGTTGCTCGTCGTTGAAATGTTAATGCGGGCGCTGTTCACCGCATTCGGCACACCCGCTCACAATCAGAATCCCCACCGAACTGGCACTGACGCACCGCGCGTTCTCAACCGTTAGGTTGAGTTATATAAGAGAGATAGGCAAGATGGGCTGGCGAGGATTTGCCGGCCTTTCTGCGTTAACGTTCGTCTCGTAAGAACCCGCAACACACTAACCCGATGCGTAAGCAAGGCAACCCTCGAAGCGTTAGCGTTATTTGTCCATACTAATGCTGACGCTTCGAGTTCCGCCTCATTTACTTGGTGTGCGGATGGCGCTTTGCTCTATTCTTTCAGTTTACCTTTCGGCGCCTTCGGTAAATCTCTTGAAGCCAGCTCCGTAAATTGCTCTAGTTTCTTCGTCCAGACTGCGGCCATCTCCGTCACCTTCTCCGGCATCTGTTTGGCCAAATTGTTCGATTCCGAGCGATCCGTAGCTAAATCGTACAGCTCCCAAGGGCTCTCTTTCCCGGCCGCGACGATCTTCCAATCGCCCATGCGCAGCGCTCGATTGCCTTCGTGAAGCCACCAGATCGATTCGTGCGCGACAGTTCCGTCTTTAGCGAACAAGGGTAGTAAGCTCTTTCCAGGCGGGGCGGGCACGCCTTCAACTTTGTCTATAAACTTGCCGCCGACAACTTCAAGGATCGTTGGCAGCAGGTCGATGAGATGCCCCGGTGTATGACGTAATTCATTGCGCGAAGTGAGGCCCTTGGGCCAATGGACGATCAACGGCGTCGATATTCCTCCTTCATGAACCCATGTCTTATGACGGCGGAAGGGGGTATTCGCCAAGCTCGACCAGCCCGGCCCA
Organism: uncultured Planctomycetota bacterium; assembly: GCA_963718635.1. GTDB lineage: Bacteria > Planctomycetota > Planctomycetia > Gemmatales > Gemmataceae > JAIOQJ01. The sequence continues at coordinate 4,446,538 of OY970367.1, forward strand.
ATGCTCAGGAACGTAGCGCCCGTGCCGCACTCGGCATGAGGGTCATGGCCATCGCCCCGAACCATGATCTCGGCACTGGCGCCATTATCGGAGAGGAAAAAGATTAGAGTGTTATCGAGCGCCTTCATCGCCCGAAGTTGATCGAGAACATGGCCAATCTCCTGATCCATCCGATCGACCATGGCCGCGTGGATGGCCATCTTGTTTGCTTGAAACTCGCGCTGTTCATCACTTAGATCTTTCCAAGGCAGTGGCCGATTCAGTTCATTGGGTCCGAGTTTCTTGATGGCCGCAGGATTGGCATAAGGCGGGCCCAAATCACGTTCAATGGCTGCAAGCGACGTGCCCCCGATGTGCAGGTCTTTCAGACGCTCCCAGCGCTCGTCGCGCATGGCATCCCAGCCGGCCAGATACTTTTTGCGATAGCGGGCAATGTCTTCCGCCGGCGCTTGCAGCGGAAAGTGCGGCGAAGTAAAAGCGAGATATTCGAAGAAAGGCCGGTCGGCATATTTTTCCGCATGTTCCTTAAGACACTTAACCGCGTGCGCAGCGATGGCCGTGGTGGAATAGTAGCCGGCCTTCGCATCTACCGGCGGCAGGCGTTTGTCGTCTTCAGTATGCTGCTGCGGCGTGAAGTGGCGATCATGATCGTTCAGGCTATATGAGCGATCAAAGCCGTTTTGCAGCGGAAGGCCATCGACATGCCATTTGCCGGAATGATAAGTGCGATACCCGAGAGGCTGCAACATCTCCGGCAACAGCTTGGCCCACGCGGGCCGAGTTCCCTGGGCGCCGCTCTTGATGCCCGGCAACGTATCCCGCCGAACTTGCTGGGCATAGTAGCCAGTGAGAATCGCCGCCCGTGAGGGCCAACATCGGGCGGTATTGTAGAACTGCGTGAAGCGCAGCCCGTTCTTCGCTAAAAAATCGAGATTGCGCGTGGCGATCTCGCCGCCGTAACAGCCGGCATCGGAGTAACCCATGTCATCCGCGAGGATAAGCAGGATGTTCGGCTTGGGTTCGGCCGTCCAAGCGGGAAGCGTCGAAATCAGGAGCACAAGGCAAGCGGTGAGGCGGATCATAAAAGCGGCCCCGTGGTTTTGCGACTATAAACTCGGCAACTTTTTATTGCATAACGATGGCGCAGGTTCGCAATTTTTGGCGATAAGACTATACCTGTCGCCAAAGCAAAAACGACGAAGATAATCGCTGAAGTTGGTTCCCGTAACACAGCAGGCGAACCGTTTTGGAGCAAGGCAGCTGTTACGGCAGCTATGGATTCCACGAGCAATCCAGTTGGGTAAAGGGTGCGGGCGAACTCCGAAGTGGTACGGCTGCTCCCGAATGGAAAACTAGTCAACCGAGAGAATCATCATACCTCGAAAACCCGCTGCCGCTTAAATATTTTCATCAACACGTTAGAAACTGGTTCATTAAGGCAAACCCAATCGTCGAGCCCGGGCGCCGCCAAATTCTCCAACCTATTCGGCGAATTGATCCAACACACATAACCCGCAAACGGGAATGCCGTTCTGCGTCGGTTATTTAGAATTGGCTTGCTCTCGTTTGCTTCACAATTCGATGACTTTATTGGATCTTCTTAATCACATATTGAATTCGTGTCGATGCAATTGAAGTGCCGCGAAAGGGGTTCGGTCGATGGGACTAAGATTACTGTTTCTGTGCGACGAATATCCTCCGGGGAAACATGGCGGAATTGGCACGGCCGTGCAGTCGCTGGGCCGAACACTCGTGCAAATGGGGCACGACGTCACAGTCGCGGGCCTCTACGATCCGAGCTACGGCGGCGATGCTTTTTTCGCGGACCAAGGTGTCCATGTTCATCGTTTCTATCGCGATGTGATACGGCGAGGCCGCAAGCCGCTATTGGTTCGTGCGGCTCGCAAGGTCGCGCGCCGCCTTCGTTTACCATCGGGCGACCCGCACCCGGACTTGCGCGCCTACCAGCGAAGCGTATGCGAATTGATCCGTCGCAACAGAATCCAACTGGTCGTGACGCCTGATTTTTCCGAACACGTGACTCGTTGCGCCAGCTATCGGCACCCTGCGCGCTGGCCCGTTCCCACGGTTGCAGTCATACACGGGGGCTTCACTTACCTACACCGACAAGCTGGCATTGCGGTTCCCGAACATTGGTATCGCATGGAGCGCGACCTGCTTTTGCAGGCAACGACGGTTGCAGCGGTTAGCCGCTTTGCCGCTCGGACAACGGCTGCTAATTTCAATCTCGATCGTCCAATTACGGTTTTGCACAACGGCATTGCCATTCGAGAGCATTACCCACCCGCAGCGCGCGACGATCTCCAGGCGATCTACGTCGGGGCACTGTGGGAATCCAAGGGCGTTTTTCAACTCGCGAAGGCTTGGAATAAGGTTCACGCATCCCTCCCGAGCGCGCGCCTATTAATCCTTGGAAAAGGGCCGACCGATCCCGTCCAAGCCCATCTGGCGACCGAGGCCCGCCAGAGCGTGCACTTTCTGGGGCATGTCGATCGGGACACTGTGTATCAACATCTCTCCGAGTCGGCAGTCGCCGCGCTGCCATCGTACGGTGAGACATTTGGACTAACGGCGCTGGAAGCGATGCAATCGGGCGTGGCGACGATCTTCACCGCAAGAACTTCTGGTCCGGAGCTGATTGAAGATGGACAAGACGGCCTGCTGATCGACCCGGACGACGTGGGGGGGCTGGCTGCCGCGATGATTCGTCTTTTGAGCGATCATGGTGCACGCGATCAACTGAGCCGCAATGGCCGCGCCAAGGTGATTCGCGATTTTGACATCGGAAATGTAGCTGGGAAGTACGTCGATTTCTTCGAATCGACGTTGGATCAACGGCACAAGCCCGTTCATCGCGGTGGCCGCGCCGCGTAAAGCTCACGTCGTTATCGGAAGGATTCGTCAATGGGTACAAGCAACTGGCACAACGTTCCCTTTTGCGTTGAAGGGCTGATGAAGATCGCCCCAAACAGGGTTCTGGATGTGGGCGTCGGATACGGCCGCTGGGGCATGATCGTACGTGAATTCTGCGAACTATGGTCGTGGCGTTTGACACCCGGAGATTGGAAAGTCCGAGTCGAAGGGGTTGAGGGCTTCGCGCCCAATATCCACGAATATCACCGCCACTTTTACAACAAGATCCACGTCGGCGACTTTCGCGATATCGCGCCGACGTTGCCTCGCGATTGGTCCGTCATTATCTTTGGCGACGTCATCGAACACTTCGACAAGGAAGAAGGGCTAGCGCTGCTTCGTTGGGCCGTCGCCGCGAGCGATTACGTGATGGTCAATGTGCCGCTCGATGATGTGTGGCCGCAAGGCGAGGCCTACGGGAATACGATGGAGAAGCATCGCAGCGTGTGGACCAGCGCCGATTTCGATGCGTTTCCCGTCTGCCGGTGCCAGCATTTTAGAGATTATATCGATCGACCGTTCGCAGTTTTTTTTATCTCAGTCGCCGATCCGATGAATCTCAAGGAAAAACTTATCTCTAACAGTACACAAAAAAGTTGTCCAGAAACTCTGCCGTCGAACCTGAAACTTTTGAGTCTGCCCGAAGATGGCCCGCGCGTATCAGTGATAGTTGCCGCCTACAATGTCCGGGACTACATCGGACAATGTCTCGACTCGTTAGTCTATCAGACAATATCCGAAATCGAGATCATTGTCGTTGACGATGCCTCGACCGACGGCACTAGCGATATTCTGAAACTCTATGCAAATGAACACCGAAACATTCGCTATCTGCGGCACGACCACAATCGAGGTCTTTCGGCGGTGCGCAATACCGGCATGGCCGCCGCTACAGGCAAGTTTGTGGCCTTTCTCGACGGCGACGACTGGGCTTTTCACGACATGATGGGCGTGCTTCTCGATAAGGCGGAAAGCACGCAATCTGAGATCGTTATCGCCGACTTTCAGACCTTCGATAATAAAACGCTGACTTTCGGGCTCCGTCGCGACCTATCAGCCAACGGTTCACTTCGAATCGGTGAAATTCCAGATGCCGCCCGACAGCGTGGGCTTTACGACCATTGCAGCGCAGTCAAAAAACTCTATCTCCGGTCCTTTCTCGAAAGCCACCAATTGGCTTTTATCGAAGGGCACCTCTACGAAGACGTCCGGTTTCATTACGCCGTACTGCTCGCGCACCCGCGTATGGCAATTCTGGAAAGACCGGTGTTCTATTACCGCATCAATCGTCCGGGCCAGATCACGGAAATGGCCGGCGAAAAAGTCCTGTCGCTTTTCGATTCCTTCGCCGCCAATGAGACGCTGCTGGATCGCGAAAAGGCATGCCACAAGATCTGGTCGTCGCTGTTGGCGCGGGAACTATCAATAGCCGACTGGGTCGGGCAACGTTGCGCCCCCGCTATTCGCGCCGATTATTTCAGGGCAGCAGCGCGCCATTTCAACAATTTGCCGACGCCCATCGTCAACCGCTTTTGCAAGGATGCACCCCTGGAGCAAATTTACCAACTTTTCAGTCTACTTCGGGGTCGCCACGCTGTTGCCGGAGATGTGCCTATAACATGTCGACTTCAGGCCTTAGTACGCAAATATGGCGTTAGGTTGCTGCCTCGGCTAGGCCGTCAGACGGTCAATAAAGCCAAACATACTGTCAAGACTGTCGTTAAGAGGGCAGTCGCCGTCCTCACTCGGCTTCCTGAAATCCGAGAAAGGGTTGCTCGGGTCGAGGAACTTCAACGGATGCGCATGCGCGACGAGCGCCGCCAAGGCATCCTGCGCGGCGAGGCGTGCGCCCGCTGTTACACGATTCTTGGACAGTCAATCGTTCTATTCGATCGCCCGTCTCACGAATGTACAATTCAGATTGTGGAGCAAATGGCAACCGATTTCTACCTGAGTCAGTTCATAGCCCTCAGGCCAGGCGATGTGATTGTCGATATCGGCGCGCACATCGGCGCCTTCGCTCTACCACTTGCCAAGATGCATCCCGAAGTCAAAATCTATGCCATCGAACCGGCGCATGAAACGTTTGAGTTGCTATGCCGCAACATCGCCGTGAACGGCGTCAAGAACGTTATTCCACTGAATTTCGCTTTAGGTGCGGACCGACAGGCGCCCCTCTTCAAACACTGCGTCGACTCCGCCCAGACAACGCTCGATCAGAGTAAGGCAAGCCACGAAGACTGCTTTACAATCACCAATGTCAACGTTCGCTCCTTTGACACGTTGCGCACAACGCACGGCATCGATCAGTGTCGCATTCTGAAAGTCTCCGCTCCCGGATCAATTCGAGAGATTCTCGCGAATCTACCTACCGACAACTGGCTTGACTTCTTAACCGGCGCCTCGACCGGGGATGAATACCCGGCGGATGTGATAGCTGAAATCGCCAAACGGGCAGCCACTTCCTACTGCTGGCGCATCGTTGACGATCGCCAAGAACCGCACTGCATCTTTCACCGCGGGCACCGCACAACCCGATTGGCGCCGCCACTAGAGCGCAAACGGTCTGCATAACTCCTGCAACTGGCGAAAATGTACACGCGCATCATAGACTAAGAAAAGGGACCCAGCCGAAGATGAAAACCACTACGACGCGGAAGCTTGAACCCGACCCTTTTTTCATATTCTGCTCTACGGGCTTTTCGCCTCGTTATCCTTCACCTTCCCACCACTTAAATCCCGCTTGAAGTAAATCGCTGGATGCCCATCGCGTTGCGAACGGAACATCAAATAAACCGCATCATTAGCGGTGGCGATAAAGGGCAGGCCGCCTTTGGGTGTGAGCGTAAGCGTCGGGTTCCACGTCTTGCCGGCGTCAACGGATTTGCAATACATCAATCCTTCTTTGGCTGTCCATGCCATGTGGACCATCGGGCCGGCGCGGACCATCACGGGATAGAGTTCATCCCCCGGGGTTTTGGTGACCTGCCGCTTCTCGTTCCATGTCTCACCCGAATCGGGCGAATGCAAATAAAAGATATCGTAATGGCCGCTTTGACGGTCGCCATAGATGAGATCGATGTCTTTTCCCGCAATATTGATCGAAGGGAAATAGGTATAGTCCGGCGGCTTCGTCAACGCGGTTTCCGCTCCCCATGTCTTTCCCTTATCCGACGAACGCCGGTAATAGACGGACATTCCTTTTCCGGGCGCCGAGTCACGATTGTCGTTCCAAGCAAGTAGAACGTTCTTACCCTCAGCAGTGATAGCCGGATCTTCCGACCGGCCACCGGTGCGACGCGGGGCGTTTGAAATCTGCTGTTTCTCTTCCCACGTCGCGCCATTGTCGGTCGAGCGCCGAAAATAAACCACGCTATTTTTGTCGTCGTCGGCATAGACTGTGTTCAGCGAAACGTAGACAGAGGCGCCCGCAGATGCCACGCCCGGCCACCATTTAGTGGCGCCCAGTGCGACATCCTCTCCCCATGTTTTACCGGCATCGGTTGATCGCTTATAGTAAGAAGTGGCGCGCGGGGTGCCACCTTCACGCAGAAACACCAGATGCAGCGTCTCACCCGAAAGGGCGATGAGCGCATTGGAATCAGAGCCCGGCGTCGGCGAAATGCGTGTGTCTTCGCCCCAACTCTTTCCTTGGTCGGTTGAACGTCGATAATGAATCGCGCTTTCCTTGCCTTTCATATCCGTCCACACCGCGTGCAAGGTGTTCCCAATGGCAATCAGGCATTGGCCCATATTTTCGTTTAACCCCGCCGAGGTTTCATTGACGGAGAGTTTGATCTCCTCTTCCCAGTCGGCTTGGGCTTGTAGAGGGAGCATCAGAAATAGCATGGCCACGATGGGGGTGATTCCAGGTTCTGCTTTTTTTCGTTCTTTCATTCTTTCGTGCTTTCGTGTTTAGTATTGGACTTGGAATGCCATTTCGCTCACGGATTCAGTTCCAACTTAAACGCTCGGTAGCGTACCTCCATTGAGCCGCCGGAATGAAGCTGCAATGCGAAGATGCCGCGTTTCGCTATCAGTGGGTCGTCCAGATCAACGCATAAGTTCCCGTTGATCCATGTCTGGATCTTGCTTCCCTTGGCCACGATGACATAGTCGTTCCACTCGTCCTTCTTCACATGCATATCGCCGGAGTTCTTCCAAAGCAATCCGCGAGCATTCTCCTCGTAGAGCTTTCCCCACCAGCCGGCGCCGACGTCGGCCTGTGGCCCGCGCATCTCGCCGTTCGGCAATGCTTCACTGCGGAATTGCACGCCGCTGTTTTCTTTGTCCGGCGTCAATTTTACTTGCAGTGTCAGCTTGAAATCGCCGGCCGCCAAATGGCTCTTGAGAAACTCGTTGTGCTTGAGACCGGGACTCTTGCCGACCAGTTCGCCGTTCTCGACCGACCACAGTTTCGGGTCGCCGTACCATCCGGTTAGATCCTTGCCGTTGAAGAAGTCTTTGACATTGTCCACTGTCGCAAGCATCGGCACTTGTTGCGGGTTCTGCAAATAAGCGATCAAGGCGCGGAATTCGTTTTCCTTGAGCGTTTTGAGGATGTCGTCCGGCATCATCGATACATCGCTCGACCTGCGCGATTCAATCTCTTTCTTTGGCAGGATCAAGATTTCGTTGGCTGTTTGCACCGTAACTAAATCGTTGACCTCTTGTTTGACGATGCCGGTGATCTTACGGCCATTGTCCATCTCAAAAATGGTGACGGCATAGTCTTTGGGAATGACCGCGCTCGGATCGAGGACGTTCTCCAACAGGTAGTCGAGATTGGGCCGATTGGAACCAGTGATGTCCGGCCCGATCTTGCCGCCGATGCCATAAAGTGTGTGACATTGTGCGCACGTTTTCTGATAGACGGCCCGGCCATAGGAAAGGTCGGGCGGCGTAACAGATTTCGTCAGGAGCATCTTCTTCGTATCAGCGATCAGCTTGATCTTCTCGGCAGGCGTTCGCCGAGTGATGCCCCAGACAACGCTGATTTGCTTTTCAACCTCGGCATCGTTGAGATTCATCATCGAGCGGACGATGTCGGCTGAAACGTCGGCCGGGGCAATGATTTTTTTCTCGATGCCCGCGAGCAGTTCCTTCGCATAGTTGGAACGCGAGGCAAGCGTGTTGAGGGCGTCGCGCTTCTCTTCTGAATTGAGGGTAGTGTAGATGGCGAGGATGGCGGCGGGCGTCTTGGGATCGTCGTAAGCCGCGAGGCCTTTCAAAGCAGCACCGCGCATACCGGGCTCAGCTAACAGCGTCTGCAAAACCGGCGCGAGATCCTTGTCTTTCGCATCGAGCAGCGCTTGCAAAGCATTCTGCCGTTGCGGTACGCCGGCTTTGATATTTGCCAAAATTTGCCGCATTCCTGCCAGAGCCTTGGCATCGCCGAAGGTTACGGCAAGTGTCGTTGCCTGCGCGCGAATTTCCGGATCGTTCGGAAGCTTTGCATAGACATCTGTCCAATTATCGGGCATCGGAACCTGACGACGGCCTTTGAGTCCTTCGTTGATGGAGCGCAATATCTCAGCCTGAAGGTTGCTGTCAGTTGACTTGCCGAGCGCTTCGACGACAAGCTTCATTGCTTCAACCGTTCCGGACGAGCTGATTTTGCGAACCATGAAGTTGCGGACGACCGGAATCTTGCCCTCCAGCGCAACTTTAAGCACCTTGCTCACATCGTTGTCGGACAGGGGCTCGAGCGCATACCAATACATAAGTGGCAAATTGTGATCGGTACCATCTTCTTCGTGAGCGAGCAGTTTTGCCAACGTCTGCACACGCATTTCCATTGCGTAGGGGTCGTCAACTGGCCGTTGTAGTCGGGACGCAATAGCAAGGCGTTCCCCTGCCGAACTCTCATTTGCCGCCCACCATTCAAATAGATTTTTCGGGACTGGTTTGATATCATCAATATCTCTCAGGCGATAAATCCAACTCTTTATATAGGCCGACTGATTGCTTTTTATCATCTCCTTCAGCAAGGCGCCGTTGAGTCGATCTATAGCCTCTAAGGCGAAGAGGGCACGCAAACGTCTCGATTCATCCTTGTGATTCTTGGCAATCTCCTGCAATGAGCGTGTCGTCTCATTGTCGAGTTTTTTCGCCGCCGCTCTCTCTTGCAATATCCGCCGCGCATGCCGCACATACCATTCGTTCTCATGCAGTTGATACTGCGCCAATTCCGCATCGGTGCATTTCTGCAAATCCAGCCCCTTCACCACCTTCACATCCTTGTAACAAATCTTGTAGATGCGCCCGTTGCTTCTGTCCCAAATGTTGGGGTCGTTGTGATGGCATGATTGTTTGTCGTACCAGTCCATTAAATAGACGTTGCCGTCGGGGCCATAAGTCAGGTTGATGAAGAGGGCCCACTTGTCGTTGGAGAGCAGAAAGTCCGGGCTCCGTGTTGCGACGTAGCCTGAGCCTTTTGGCGTCAGCGTATCGACGTTGATGCGATGGCCGTGGATATTGCCCATGAACATCTTGCCCCAATACTCTTTGGGCCAACTGCCGCCCTGATAGATCATCACGCCCGAATGGGCATGGCCGCCGCCGGCTTCGTCGGAGCGATTGTTGCCGCCGTGTGGATTGGCGCCGACGTAATGCCGATGTTCCGCAATGGTTTGGATGTCGGCATAGGTATAAGGATTGAAGTGCGTGCCTGCTTGCCTTTGATAACGACCGCCGGGGATGATGTAAAAGTTGTGCGGGATTACGCACGCTTCCACGAAGGCATGGCCGTACTCGTTGAAATCGAGCCCCCACGGATTGCTGGTGCCGTGGGCGAAAACTTCGAAAACATGCTTAACCGGATGATAGCGCCAGACGCCGGCGTTGATGGGGGTGCGCTTGTCGTCGGGATCGCCCGGCTTGCCGACTTTAGAATGCGTGAACACACCGTGACAGCCATAGAGCCAGCCGTCCGGTCCCCAGGTGAAGGTGTTGAGCGTTTCGTGCGTGTCCTGATAGGCCCAGCCATCCAGCAAGATCTTTGGCTCGCCACTTGGTTTGTCCTCGCCTTCCTTAATGGGCACGAACATCAGGTAAGGCGCTGCACCAATCCAAACTCCACCAAAGCCAACCTCCAAGCCGCTGACAAGATTCAGGCCTTCCATGAAGACGGTGCGCTTGTCGAATTTGCCGTCGCCATCCACGTCTTCGAAGATCACAATGCGATCTTTCCCTTGGCCTTCCGGTTGGCGTTTCGGGTAACTGTAAGCCTCTGCCACCCAAAGTCGGCCGCGGTCGTCGAGACACATGGCAATCGGCTGTTTCAGGTCCGGCTCGCCGGCGAAGAGTTTGACCTCGAAGCCAGGCGGCACCGTCATCGCCTTGGCCGCCTCTTCGGGCTTCAGCCCGGCGTGCTTGTAAACGTCGGCCGGCCCGGCGACAACAGCTTTCGGCGCGGCGCAACAGTAGGTTTCTCTTGGTGAAAACGGAAATCGTCGAAGTTGATGTGCCCCCATGGGCCGGAGTCTTTGTCCACGATGCGGATAAAGATCTCCTTGCCGGCCAGATCCTTGAGATCAATGACCACGCGGTCCATGGTCTCCTTCTCTTCGCCCGAGGCGCGGAAGAAGACTTTGCTATCGTCCTTTGAGACAAGTTCCACACAAGTTGTGGGCCGCGGGCCGCCGCCAACGAGAAAGGACGCCCAAGGGTGAGTCACTTTGAAGGGAACAGAAGTGAGCGTGCCTTGACCCTTGTCGCCATACTTCTCAAAGCCGCCGACCCAGTATTCGCCCTGTTGTTCGCTCTTTTCGCCCTTCCGACGCTTGGCAATCGTATCTCCTTTAACCGGCTGGCCCTTGAAGGCATCGCCTTCGGCCTTCCAGTCTTTGAGCGTGCCGGCCTCGAAGTCAAGATTAAGCGGCTTGCCATCCGCGCCCAACGGCAGAACCCCGGCATCGGCGGCACGAAGCGCGAACGAAAGAACGCACGAGAATAGAGTCGTGAAAAGGAAGCGGGACATGGATCAATCCCTGAGAGTTACGAGTTGGTCGGCCGAAGCGATGAAGGCAATATATGCAAAAGATGCTGATGCGAAGATGTCAACTCCCTACTGTCGGCCGGCCACAAGATGACGCACCCACTCACTGTCTGCCTGACTCAATGCCCGTTCGGGAACTGGCTCTTCCAAGTAGCGAATGCTTCGCGGGCGGATGCTTAGATCAAAGGCAGCGCTGAAGGCTGAGGCCAAATCGAGCGGCAGGTCGGGCCGGCCAGGGCCAACAGGAAGACCTACAACCGGTAATGGGTCTTGTAGGCGCAGCGGATATCCCTCTTCGTTTCAGCCGATACCCGTCTTACGAGCGACAAAGATGAAATAGGGCGTCTCAGGAAGTTCAGGAAACAACCGTCGCGATGGATTGTCGCCGTCACGCAACAGGTCGATTTCCATGAAGTGAGCGCGAGACGTCAAAAATTTCATCCGCTTTTCCCGGTAACGCGGAGCGTAGTTGCCTTTTTTGTTGGCTGGACAAAGCACTTCGACTACCGCTAACACGCGTGAAAACTGGCCCAACTCGCGCACCACAAGGTAGTTTTGTTTGATCCGTTCCACGGTCTCCGGGTCGAGAACGACTTCATGGATGGCCTGAGGCTCCGCAACCGCAACTGAGCGAGATCCTGAAAGGGGCTCGTTCCAAGCGGGATTGGCGACATCGAAGCCGATTGTTTGACCCGGCTCACCTATAAGTACGATTTCACCGCTCGGCTCGCGCTGATAGACCGTGCGTTCTACGTCGATCCAGCAGCCGAGGCCCTGAGCAAGGGGCAATGATTGCCTAGCAAGTTCTCGCCATAAACCAAGCGTGAAACCCCTGCCAGCGCGGGTTCACTTCGATGAAGGGGTCCATGCCAGGAAATGGAGATGGCATCGCGAAGTTCCTCGGACGACTGCTGTAAATTATGGCGAGCCGAATTGGGTAAGCAATCGGGTTCTGGAACCGCGCACTCGCGCTGCTTAACTTAACCCGATTGTTCGCGCAATTCGGCTCGCCTTATCCCGCAATCTTCAGAATGCGCTCGCGCGCCGTCCGCGCGGCGGCATCGGGGTCATCGACATAGGGATAAAGCTCGATTGTCACCCACCCTTCGTAGCCGATCTTTTTCAGCGATTTGAGTGCCGCGTTAAAATCAATCACGCCGTCGCCCGGAACCAGATGATGATGCACACGCGTGGCGGCGATATCTTCTAGGTGGACGTGCCGAATATACTTCGCGAGCCTTTCGATCGTTGGCGCTGGGTCGTCGTTGACGCAATAGTGATGGCCGATGTCGAAGTTCAAACCGATCGCCGGCGAGTCCATGTGCTTCATGAACTCTTCGAACTGTTCGGCCGTCTCGATCAACAAACCCGGCTCGGGCTCCACCAACAGCAGCACGCCCTCTTTCTCGGCATGCTCGGCAACGGGTTTAATCGTCTCCACGAACAACTTCAACGCATTGCTCCACGACGCGCCGTCTTCCACCGGGCCCCCGGGCTCCGTAGTCACGCATTTGGCGCCGAGTTCTTTGGCCAGGGTAAGCACCGCTTGGTATGCAGCACACGCACATTGCGATAGTTGATGTCGGGCTCGATCCAAGAGGGGAACCAATAGAGTTGTCGCTGGTCGCTGATGGCATGCATCATAAACGAATTGATGTTCGAAATCGCCAGCTGGTTTTGGCTTAGGGCATCGCGAATAGCCTGCTTCTGCTCGGGCAGCATGTAGGCGGGCCAAGCATGAGGCACATCGGCCATGATCTCAACGGCCGAGTAGCCGATGGCAGCCAGCCGCCGCGCTGCTTCCGCAAAGGAGAATTTGAGATAGGCGTTGGTGCTAAAGGCAAGCTTGAGCGACTCGGAAGAAGCAGTCACAGATAACGTCCCCATAAATGAATAGGCTTACCCTACGTAGGACAAGTGTCTCGCTTGTCCTACCACGAAGTCGATCAGGCGAGCCGAACTGCCTAAGCTGTCGGTTCTGTTATTAACACCGGCTGCTTAGGCTGCTCGGCTCGCCCACCGAAAGCGCTCCGCTGCGCAAAGCCTTCGCGTCGCGGCTAACCTTCGATACGCTGTATCACAGCGCTGATGCGCGGGGTTTGTCGTCTACCCAGGCCTACGTCCCTTTCAGGGACTTCGGCCTGGGCTGACAGAATGAGCCTTTCAGGCTCGAATTCACATGAGACTAAGCCTGTGTGTAACGTTGACGCCTATCTTGAGTGTCAGACGATTGCTGCCCATCTATGTAAAAACAATCAGCGTGAATAGCGGAGGCATTCTTCGTATTCTCCTAACCGTTTTAGATGCCGAAAAAGAACCTCATCCCGTTGTGTACAAATGTCTAACTGTTTCAACATTTGCTGGTGCGGACTTCCAGCCCGGTCTTCAGTCAAATTTAAATCTGACTTTAGTTTCCACCACTCCATTTTATTTCTTCTCAATTCCATCCGGCATTTCACAATTTGCGAGCGACTTTCGCGAAGCGGCGGTGGAACCTCGTGATAAATCAACAATTTGGAAGAGACAGCTTCCACGATTTGCATTTGAGGAGTTGAGCTTCCCTCGTCAGATGGAAAAAAATCTTGAACGTCTTTAACTGCACCGTACCGGAATTTATACACAAGCCAAATTTGATGCAGGCCATGCTCAAAACAGGTTAAACCTTCGGAAAGGTTGATTTCCGGTAAATCCAGTGTCTGATCTGGGCGGAGGATGATTAGGCCGCTCAGGCAGCCCGCCCGTTGAGACTTATCGATTGGGGCATTGACCGCATACCTCGAATCGACTTGCTCGCATCGGAGGTAGCAACCCACTCGCCCTAATGGTGCAGACCCCGGCAAAAAAATCGTGACCGCTTCGTTGCTCCGGTTTGTTATGCGCACAACTATCTTCACGCTCTTCCCATCGCCCATCTCGAACGACTGCTTATCGGCCCGCATAGTGATGACTAGGCCTCGCTCGGGTAGCGCTGGAAAAGCGCACAGCAGGGCGCTGAAAGAGCAACACTGAAAGCAGGCTAAGCAATCGAACGGCCATTGGTCTGCCCCTTTGGCGGGAACGCCCAAGCGAGACGCTTGTTCTACGCGTTGGTCTCACAATAACTTCGCAGCAACATGAGCTGTTTGAAGAAGTCGTTCTCGACAATACCAATAGGGCTCTTGAAAAACGATGCCAAGTGGAGCATCGGGCCGACTTCGCCACGGCGTTGGGCTAATAAGGCAAAGCGAGCGAGGTCCAGAACCAGCGGGGCGGCGAGGATGGCGTCGCACCCTTGCCAGGTGAACTGCATCGACATCTTCGTGCCGAGAAAGCCTTCGAAGTGGATGTGGTCCCAGGCAGTTTTCCAGTCGTCGAGCGATTCGACATACTCGATCGAAACGTGCGTTTGTGGCTTATAGCCGAGGATGCTGCCGACGATCGCGTCTTTCGTCAGCACCTTCGACGACTTGTTCTCCGGGTCGCTGAGCGTACGGCCGTCGCCGCCGCCGAGGATGTTGTGCCCGATCCAACTCATCACGTGTAGATGCCGTGCGGCGAACATCGGCGCCAGCACCGCCTTCAGCAGCGTCTCACCGGTTTTGCCATCTTTGCCGCCGTAGGGAACCTTGCGCAAGCGGGCCAGTTCATCGAGAGCCGGCAACGAACTGCCAAGCGAGGGCGTGAAGTTGACATAGGGCAACGCGAGATCGATGGCGGCATAGGCGTATAGACTGCTGGCAGGGAGCCCTGCGTTCGTACGATCCAGAACCTGATTTAACTGTTCGAGCGATTGATGCTCGATACCCAATTTGAAGGGCCCTTCGGTGGATGCCACGTTGACGACGACAACCTGTTCGAGCTCGTTCTTTTCTTTGAAGGCTTTAATGTCCGCTTGAACGCGCGCGATCGCTTCACGCGGCGTGCGAGCCAGTTGCACCTCGGGCATCTCGGCCAGTGCGGAAATCGATGCGCCGCTTTGCAACACGGTTCCTGGGCGGATATTGGCCGACCACGCTTCGAGATCTTCCCGGCATAATTCAAGCTGCGCGGCGGTGAAGATGTTCGAACGTGCATGCAGATTATTGATGGTGTCGAGGAAACGATCGTGACGAATATCGTGCCCGCCGACGATGAACTGATCGAGCGGATCGAGTGGCAAAGAACGGCAAAGCGCAGTGGCAGTCACCATGCCAGTCGGCGGCTGAATGCCGCGAGCGATGGCGGAAAGCCCGAGCGCTACCGTGCTGCCGACACTGCCGCAGGCGCCGATCAACCACAAGCCGACGCGACGTTTGGCCATAGTGCGCATGGAAACTCAAGAGAAGCGGCGACTAGGCCGGGGAGGGATGCCGATTCTGTTATTGTCGGGCGCGCGTTGGCGGAGGTCAAGGAAAGATGAGGGGTTCTGGACGATAAAGACTTGCAAGGTGCATTCAGTCACGGTGAAATGCAAAGAGTGATCGACGGGAAGCCGCTCCGGATGCCTGCGGCCAGTGAGACGTTTTCCATGGGATACCATCGGAGACAAGCGCTAAATTCAGGCAGCCAATACGTCGTCGGGAGCAGGCATTCGCAACTCCATGCAGTACCGAGGCAATAGCTGAAAAGCTTGCCGATTTTCATTGCATTCTTTGCGGTTGATGTGCGGACTGAGTGAATGCAAAAATCATCCGTCTCGCTTTCCCAAATGACGGCGCGCGAGGTGAAGCCTGTTGGTGAACTCCCAAATAGAGTGAATTCAAATCTCGGCCAATCAGTCTCAGGCATGTTTGGGCCGAGTGGTAGCGGCAGGGGAACTTCGCCTGCTTTGCCCGATACGTCCCATTGAGCCAAAGTCAGAAGATACACGAACAATATTTGAGCCATGCTCGACCTCGTGTTGGGATTTCAACGAGAGTAGCCAAATTGGCGATAGCGGGCAATATAGCTTGTAAAACTTGGCAAGCATGAATGCGCGAATCGATTCCGGCCCTCGTTTATCCCATCCTCCCCCCACCTCTGCTCCGCAAAGCCGGGGGAGGGAGTAAAGGGCGAGTTTCCGTTTTGCCAAGTCGGTTGCGCGCTCTAACGAAACACGACAGATAACACTGAAAGTTGACGCCCCGGACATCTAAATCGTCGGCTGAGCCCATGATAATATAAACAGAAATCGTCAGGTATTATCGCCAACGACAAGGAGGCTAGGCCGCAGCGAGTCAGTTGCGAATAATCAACGCAGCGCGTTGTCTGGAGTAAACCTCGCCAATGATGGCCGCCGCTGCCGCACCGCGATTCTTCAACTCCTGCACGAACGCTTGGGCCTTGGAAGCTTCAATGCTTGCCAGCAAGCCTCCGGAGGTTTGCGGATCCCAGAGAAACTCCAGCCTGGGCGCCGTCGCGGATCCCTCGTAGTTGATATGCGCTCGGACATAGTCCGCATTGGACCGGCTTGCGCGGCGCAAGCGTGTCAGGTTATGTTCCTCGACCCCCGGAAAGATCGGCAGACCATTGAGATCGAGCGCTGAGACTTACACCGCTGCCTTCTGCCATTTCGAAGGCATGCCCTGCCAGGCCAAAGCCGGTCACATCGGTGACGGCATGAGCGCCGCCGACGGCGATCAAAGCATCGCGGCCAATTCGATTAAGCTGAATCATGCTCGCACAGGCTTCGGCCAAAACCTCTGGAGGGCACGCATCTTTTTTGGCCGCCGAGGTAACCATTCCCGTGCCAAGAGGCTTGGTGAGCACCAATAAATCTCCAGGCATTGCGGCAGCGTTGGTCCAGATTTTTTGCGGGTGGACAAGTCCGGTCACGGATAGACCGAATTTGATTTCGCGATCACGGATACTGTGGCCGCCGATGATGGAAGCGCCCGCTTCGGCACAGCGCTCGCCGCCGCCCTGCAATATCAGGCGAAGCCAATCGCTTTCGCCCAATTCATCATCCGGATAGGCGACCAAATTCAATACCGTCTTTGGCTCGCCGCCCATCGCATAAACATCGCTTAATGCGTTCGCGGCAGCGATCTGGCCGTAGATATAAGGGTCGTCCACTACGGGTGGAAAAAAGTCGATTGTCTGCACCAGTGCGATGTCGTCGGTCAGGCGATAAACGCCCGCATCATCGTGCGTTTCGGTGCCGACAAGCACATCGGCGTCGCGCGGCCTCGGCAAGTAGGCAAGCATCCGCCCAATCACATCGGGAGCGAGTTTGCCGGCGCAGCCAGCGCACGATGCATAGTCCGTGAGACGTCGAATGGTCATAAAAGGTTGTTGGTTCGCCTGCTAAGGATCAAGACGATTGCACCTGAAGGTGTCGTCGAACTGCTTCCACGAACTCCGTAGGACGATAAGGTTTGTTGATGAAGCCGACTAGAGGGCCAAGGTCGCCAAGGTGGTCGGGCGAATAGCCGCTCGATAGCAGCACGCGCACATGCGGATTCATGTTGCGCAGACGGCGATAAGCGTCCATTCCCGAAAGACGCGGCATGGTGAGATCAAGGACGACTAGAGCAATCTGGCCGCCTTGCTTCCGATAAATTTCGACTGCTTCCATGCCATCTTCCGCCAGAACGACTCGATAGCCATGTTGTTCAAGAACAAACCGGCCAAGGGAGCGGATAGCCGGCTCATCGTCCACCAACAAGATGAGTTCCGTCGGCGCTACGGCAGGGGGTGCGGGCGTCGCCTTTTGATCCTTCAACAAGCTTCCTTCGGCCGGCTTTGTTGAGCGCGGCAAATAGAGTTCCATGCGCGTTCCTTCACCAACTTTGCTGTGGCAAGTCGCCCAACCATCGTGCGCCTTTAGAATGCCGTACACCATGGCCAGCCCGAGTCCCGTGCCATGGCCGAGCGGCTTGGTGGTGAAAAAGGGCTCGAACACCCGTGCGAGCACGTCGGGCGTCATCCCCGCCCCGGTGTCGGAAATCGTCAACCGAACAAAGTCGCCAAAACGGCCAACTTGTTCTTTTTTAACATCCGCATCGCTCACATGGTAATTGCACGATTTCAAGATCAATCGACCGCCGTCCGGCATGGCGTCCCGGGCATTCAAGCAGAGATTCGTCAAAACCTGCGCGATTTGATCGGGATCGGCCACGATCGGCCATCCGTTGGAATCGATGGAGTCTTCAATGAGAATGCGCGGGTCGATCGTTGGTCGCAGAAGCGCCAGCACATCAGTGACAATGCGGCTCAAATCGATTGAATGCAGATGCAGCGTCGTCCAACGCGCATAGCCCAGCAGCCGGCTCGTTAAATCGGCCGCCCGATGTGCGGCTTGATCGACGGCCACTAGAGTTTGGCGTTCCGGATCGTCCGCCTTGCGTTTCTCCAACAACATGGCGACATTGCCGATGACCGCGGTCAAGATATTATTGAAATCGTGGGCGATGCCGCCTGCCAGTTGGCCCACGGCCTCCATCTTCTGCGCTTGCCGCAACTGGGCTTCGAGCGCAATGCGATCGCTTACATCGCGAAAGTTGACGATGAACCCCGCAATGGCCGCATCGCCCGAATGATTGGTGACAATCACTTCAAGGGTACGATAGGATCCCTCGCACGTTTTAACTCGTAATTGCGATGCGAAAGTGCCGCCAGGAATTGTCAGCGGTTCTGCCGCCTCGCGGGAGAAAGTGGTCAAATCGTTGGCATCGATGAGTTGGCGGGCGTCAATGCCCGACATTTCCGCGACTGTGTAGCCGAGCAATCGGCTGGCCGACGGACTGATGTACCGAATCCGGCTGTCGTCTCCGATCATGGCGATGCCATCGCTGCTCTTTTCGACCAACGCGCGAAACAGCTCTTCACTCTGGCGCAGGGCTTCCTCGGCCTGGCGTCGATCGGTCACCTCGCGTGAAATCGCCAGAATCTCCTTTACTTCATCGGTGTCTGGATCGAATATCGGCTGCGCGTGTGTTTCGAACCAAACGTAATAGTTGTCGTGCCTTCGCACGCGGTAAGAGACGGTCTGCGGCCGTTTAGTGATCTTCATCTGCGTTTGCTGTTCGTATACTCGATCGCGGTCGGCCGGGTGAATGATTTCATAGGAGGTTTTTCCAATCAGTTCGTGCGGTGTGTAACCGAGCAAGCGGGAGCATGCCGGGGTTACATCGAAAAAGACGCCGGTGTCGGCATCGTGTCGAGAGATTAAATCGGTCGCGTTGTCGGCGAGCAGACGATAACGCCGTTCGCTCTCGCGAAGATGGCGCTCCGCATCCGCCCGCGCTTGCTCGGCTTTCTTTCGTTCGGTGATATCCTGGGCAGCTCCGATCAGTTGAACCACTTTGCCGGCCGCATCACGTTGGAAAATCGTATCCCGGCTTAGAAACCAGCGATATTCGCCGGTCGAAGCGAGCATGCGATATTCCGTTTCCAAAACGGCGCCGTCTTTTGCGTCATTCCAACGAGCGAAGAGCTCATAAATTCGCGGTAGGTCATCCGGGTGAAGCAAGCGTGGCAGGACATCCGGCCCCATCGCCTGGATTTCCGCAGCCGTATGACCAAGCAGTTCGGCCACATTGCGATTGGCGTAAACGTTCCGATTTTCTTTCAGATCGTGAACGTAGATCGCTTCCGGGGCGGCACGCATGACCGCTTCGATGAACTTCTCATGTTCGCCGGGCGGCACGCTTGGGCCTTCCGGCGCTCGAAGCGGATCGATCAGGACGATCAACCCCACAGCATCTGATTTTTCGTCTTGAAATTTCGACAGCCGGACGGCGACTGAAATGCGCTCTCCGGACTTGTTCATCAACTTCCAGAAAAGTTTTGGTCCGCTGTCATTTGCACTTCCGATGGCAGCGTTGCATTCGGCTTGGATCGCGTCGATCGATTCCGGCGCCCAGAAACAAAAAGGCGAGACTTGATCAAGAAGTTCGTCACTGGTCCAGCCTAAAAGATCGGTAAAAGCGGCGTTCGCAGTGAGCAACCGGCCGCGCGCATCGGTGGCGTACAGAGCACCTGGCATGCGGTGGAGCAGGGTCTGGGATAAACGTGCGTCAGAACCGTCAGGAGGGGAGTCCATTACGGCTGAGCTTCTTTTGATCGACTAACGGGAATTCAGGCATCAAAGTAGACTTTGCCTATCATCGCGGGATTTCGGGGAAATACAATAAGAATTCGGAGAGTGAAGCGAAATTGGGCGGCCCAACTCTTTCTGGCAATTCTGCCGAGCGGCGCGGCGTAAGCCCGCCGTGGTTCCGAACCCACGGTGGACTTACGCCGCGCCGCTCGGCAGAATCCGTTGCGCGCACCCGGGAGATTCGTAGTTTTGACGAGCCGAGAGCATGACGTGAGCGACCGGAGAAAACATTTAACGCAGAGTAAAGCTTTCTCCAGTCGCTTACGCTCTTGGCTCGCCAAAGCGAAAAACCGAACTCGGAATTCAAACGATGGGCCACCCGCAAATTGTCGTTTATGAAGGCGATGGCTGGCTGGCGGCACAAGTCACGCCGCTCGCCCGCGAACACGATTGGGTCGTGCGCGAATCACGTCATGCCCACGCGTGCCTTACGTTTCTAACAGACGCCCGGACCGCCGTGCTGTTGCTGAAGCTCAATCGCGATTTGCACGATGAGCTGTCATTGCTTGCAACCGTTTATGAGCGAGTTCCTGACTGCCCTGTTATCGTGATGAGCGATGCCAAGATGGAGGGGAACGCCGAGCGAACTGCATTAGCTGGCTTGGCTTACGACCTAGGGGCGCGTTACGTTCTCTTCCCACCGTTGATGCGGCCGATCATCGAAGATCTGGTTGTCGGCTTTATGGAAACATCGATTAAACGATATGCGTGAACTTCCCGTCTTGAACGCGACGCGTTGCAATGGCTGCGGCGACTGCGTCGCCATCTGCCCCACCGATTGCCTGAGCATGAAGGGAAGCATACCCTGGATGCCTCGGCCGGGCGCTTGCATATCGTGCACGGCGTGCGTCGTCATCTGCCCTACCGATGCCTTACGGATGGCGCCCGAGGCATCGGCGTGAGGATGATCGTTTCAAAAGCCGCGTTCGAAGAAGCGGTAGGCCGTTTCCTTCAAACCGAGGCGGCGATAAGTCTCTTGCGCCGATTCGTTTTCCTGTTCGACATACAAGCGAAGGCCGACTACGTTGCTTGCTTCGCGCGCCAAGCGTTCGACCTCGCGGAACAGTTCACGAAAGACCCCCTGCCGCCGAGCACTCTCGCGGACGTAAACGCTTTGGATCCACCAGAAATGTCCGTTGCGCCAATCGCTCCATTCGGCGGTGATCATCAATTGGCCGAGAATTTCGTCATCGCTTTCGGCAAGCAGATAAAATCCTTTAGCTTCGTCGGCCAGCGCCGCTGCCACTCCCGGGTTAAGCAGAGCGTCATCGAGTCGTTTGCGCTCCGTTTCCCAGGCCATCAGGCGATTGAATTCCACAATCACAGTTTGGTCGGCAATCGAGGCTCGGCGTACGTTCATCGTGCAGCGCAGTTGCGCCTCCTATACCCGATCGGACGATACCCGCTACTTTATGTAAATGGACCTGCGACGCTTCATCCGCGACATCCCCGATTTCCCAAAAGAGGGGATTCTCTTCAAAGACATTACGCCGCTGTTGGCGGCCCCGGAAGCGTTCGCCTATGCCATTGCCCAACTGGCTGACCATTATCGCGGCTTGTCGATAGATGCCATCGCCGCGGCCGAGGCACGCGGCTTCCTGGTAGCGGCGCCGCTTGCGCTGGAGCTGAAGAAGCCACTGGTGCCCTTGCGCAAGCCGGGCAAGTTGCCTTACCGGACCTACAGCCTAAAGTACGAACTCGAATACGGTACGGCGGAACTGCACATGCACGTCGATGGCCTGAGCCCCGGCCAACGCGTTCTACTCGTTGATGACTTGTTGGCGACAGGCGGAACGGTAAAGGCCGGCAGTGCCTTGGTGGAACAAGCGGGCGGCATTGTCGCCGGCTGCGGTTTTCTCGTTGAACTCGACTTCCTGAACGGCCGCGATAAACTTCGCCCTCACGATGTCTTTTCTTTGATTCGGTATTGATGAACACGATGCAACCCACGCAGATCGATTTTGCCAAAGCGGGCGGACTTGTGCCCGCCATCGCTCAGGATGCCGATACGGGCGAGGTGCTAATGCTCGCCTGGATGAACCGCGAAGCTTATGAAGAGACACTGCGCACCCAACGCGCCTGCTACTTCAGCCGAAGCCGCAACCGTCTTTGGCGCAAGGTGAAGAATCGGGCAACGTTCAGGAAGTGCGCGATATCTACATTGACTGCGATGCGGACACGATCTTGCTCAAAGTGAAGCAGGTCGGCGGCGCCGCCTGCCATGAGGGTTACTCATCCTGCTTCTTCCGCCAAGTCGAGGGCGAGAGTCTAACAGTGGTAGGCGAACGGGTATTTGACCCGGCGGTTGTCTATGCCGGGAAATGAGAGTTTAGCCAGCCCGTAGGGTGGGTGTAGGCTTTGCGAAACCCACCTGATTAGACGCGTCTCACAAGAAGGGTGGGTTCCGCAAAGTCTTCACCCATCCTACGGTGCACTTGCCTAAAAATATGGATCGTATGACCAATAACATGTTAAGACTCGGCCTTCCCTCCGGCAGTTTGCAAGATGCCACTGCGGATTTGTTCCGTAAAGCGGGCTTTGAAATCACGTTTGTGAGCCGAAGCTATTATCCTTCCATCGACGACAAAGACATTCAATGCACCTTAATTCGCGCAAGAAATGCCGCGCTATGTCGAGAACGGTACGCTCGATTGCGGGCTGACCGGTCTCGATTGGATCATGGAAAATGATGCCAAGATCGTCGAGCTTACCGAACTGGTTTACAGCAAGGTGAGCCGTCGCCCCGTGATGTGGGTGCTGGCGGTGCCGATTGACTCTCCCATTCAAACCCCGCAAGATTTGAAAGGAAAGACGATCGCAACTGAGTTAGTGCAGTTCACCCGACGCTGGCTGGCTTCGCATGGAGTTGAAGCAAAGGTCGAGTTCAGTTCGGGCGCCACCGAGGCCAAGCCTCCTCGCTTGGCCGACGCCATTGTCGAGGTGACGGAGACAGGCAGTTCGCTGCGCGCGAACAATCTGCACATTGTCGGTGAGCCGTTGCTCGTCAGCACTCCCCGCTTTATCACGAATAAGGCCGCTCATAACGACGTTTGGAAACGTCGTAAGATGGACGACCTGATTCTAATGCTCCGCGGCGCGATGGCGGCCGAGGGGAAAGTCGGGTTGAAGTTGAACGTGCGATTGTGCGATAAAGAGCGCGTGTTGAAAGTGTTAAAAGAACACCCGAAAACATCGCTGAACAGCCCGACCATTTCGCCGTTGACCGATCCCGAATGGGTGGCCCTCGAAACGATCATCGATGAAGACATTGTCCGCAACATCATGCCGCAACTCTATCAAGCAGGCGCTCGCGGCATCTTTGAATATGCAATCAATAAAATTATTGAATAAGAGTGGAGTAGGAATCTTCGACGAAAACATTTGGGACATAAAAATAAGAATGGGATTTTTACATGCGACTTAATCACAAAAGCTCTTTGTCTTATTTTTTTGTCCCATATTTTTTTGTCGAAATGTATGTTTACTGAAGCACATGTTGAACGTAGACAATATGGACAAGGAACTACTATCTCTGGATGATGAGCCGCCGTTGGCGCCGACGCTCGCGAAGCCGCCTCGCTTTCGTGCGGGCCCCGTCGCCTTAAGCTTATTGTGCACTGTCGTATTGATGGCGGCCGTTTACTTTGCTTTTCGTTACGGCAACGGCGACGTTCCGAACGGCGTATGGCAAACTTACGAGCCGCCTCATGGTCATTGCAGTGTATTGATGCCGGGCGAGCCTGCTCAAGAAGACATGCCGCCCGGCGGCTTTGCCACAACCGGTGGGCAGCGATTCGGCCTCAATCGCTGGTTCGAGCGCGTGCATGTCTCGTTTGGATGGTACGATCTCGATGCGGAGCGGTTGCAAGGAGTCCAGTTCGATCAGATCGCGCTTCCCTTACGCGACCAGGAATTGAAACGGCTAAACGCAAAACTGGTGACGAGCAGCACGGTCAACTTTGTCGTAGGCAAGCGTAAGTTTGATGCAATGCGGTTTCAAATCGACGGAGATGGCATAAAAACCATCACACAGCTTTACCTGGAAGTGAAACCCGAACGGAGCCGGATATTCGTAGCGAGCGTCAGCGGGCGGAAGATCGTTCCGGACGCGCCCTGGATGCAAAAATTCTTCAATTCACTCGTGCCTGAATAAGGCGCCTGCAAAGGTGTCTACGAGCCCAAAAGCGCCAGCGGAGAGAGCTTATAAGCCTGAAGAGCCAGCGAGGCAATCTACGCGCCTGAAGCGCGAGCGAAGACGAATCCGCGCTGTAATTCTTCGCTGCGCTTCAGGCTCGTGGTCTCCGTTTCGGAAAGGAAGCCATGAAAAATCGCATCTCCCGGCGTCGATTCCTTCGAAGCAGCGGCGTCGCCCTGGCGCATCCCCTTGCTCGATTCGATGGTGCCTCTCCAGGGCGTTGAGAAAAAAGCAACGCCACAACGCCTGGTCGCTGTTTGCACCGGCCTGGGCATCCATGCTCCATTGCTATTTCCTGAAAAAACAGGCAAGGACTACGCCCTAACTCCTTACTTAAAGACGCTTGAAGATCTGCGTAATTCATTTACGCTATTCTCGGGTCTTTCGCATCCGCTGGTGGATGGCGGCCATTCGTCGGAAGCTTCGTTCCTCACAGCTGCGCCCATCCCGGCAGTTCTTCGTTTCGCAACAGCGTTTCGCTCGACCAATTTATCGTGGAACGTCTTCGCCCCGATACGCGTTTTTCGTCTCTCATACTGAGCACCGGCAACCGCAACAGCCTCTCGTGGAACCGCGGAGGCGTCCGCATCCCGCCGGACGAGCGACCTTCACAACTTTTTGCCCGGCTCTTTCTGCAAGGGGCGCCGGATGAAGTCAGCGATCAAGTTCGCCGTTTGCGCGATGGCCAAAGTGTCATGGATACAGTAAGCGCAGATGCGAAAAGGATGCAAAGCGAACTTGGCCAAAACGACCGCGACAAGCTCGAGGAGTACTTCAACTCGGTCCGCGAAGTCGAACAGCGGCTCTTAAAGAATGAAGCCTGGGTGACAAAGCCGAAACCAAAGGTGACTAGCGCGCCTCCTAAAGACATCGCGAATGGCGCCGACACCATTGGCCGCACGCGCTTGATGTACGATCTCATCCATTTAGCTTTGGAGACCGACTCGTCGCGCATCATCACGCTGTTCATTGCCGGGCAACCGAGCGTTCCGCCCATCCAAGGCGTCACTGCCGATTGGCACAACCTCTCTCATCACGGCAAGGACCCGGAAAAGATTGCCCAACTGCGGCTCATCGAAGGGGAGCACATGAAAGCCCTGCACGATTTGCTTAATAAACTCAAGCATACACCCGAACAGGGCGACACCCTTCTTGATCGAACCAGCGTTCTTTTCGGCAGCAATCTCGGCAACGCCAGCAGCCACGACACGAAGAACATGCCGATTCTCCTCGCCGGCGGCGGCTTCAAGCATAAGGGCTACCTCGCCTTCGATGCTGAGAACAACGTCCCTCTTTGCAATCTCTATGTCTCTCTGTTGCATCGGCTTGGGCTGGAGATAAACAACTTCGGATCGAGCACCGGCTCGCTGCGCGGCCTTGATAGTTAAAGTTTAAATGCTCAAAGTCTTTTCGAGAATTTCTAAATATGCCTAAACCGGCGGGCGGTTCGGAAGTCTAACGACTTCCGCTACGCGAGTAGACGCAACGTAGCGGAAGTCGTCAGACTTCCGGGGCTCAGCTAGGCATGCGGGCGGAAGCGGAAGTCTGACGACTTCCGCTACGCGGCCATCCGGCCACTTCGCCACTATTTCGCCGATGCAGAAAAGGTGTTTAAACCCGCGGATGTAGAGTCTGCCGTCGGCCACAGCCGGAGTAGCGTAGACGGGCTCCTTCAAATCGTTCTTGGCAAGCAATTCAAATTCTTTGGCGGCCGGGAAGACGAAGACGCCGCCGTCCTCGGTCACGGCGTAAATCTTGCCGTCGATCATAATGGGCGATGAGGAGACCGTGCCGCCCCCGAGGCGTTCTGTCCAGATTTCGGTTCCAGTTTTGGCATCCGCGCAGACGGCTACGTTTTCTTTGTCGTTGATCCAGAAAATCAGCCCATCTTTGGCCAATGGCGAAGGGACGTAAGCGGTCCCCTTTTTCTTTTGCCAGAGAAGATTGCTGCTGCTGACATCGCCTTTGCCCGAGGCCTTGATGGCGATCATATTGCGGTCGCCTCCGCCATCGCCGGAGACAGCAAATATCGCCCCCTGGTGATAGATCGGCGAGCCGACCGTGCGTAAGCGCATCTTGTCGAACTTCCAAGTAAAGTGCCAAATGACGTCGCCCTGTTTGGGATCGTATGCAGTAACGCCGCCGGTTGAAGCGACGATCAAGTCCGGGCCCGCGTCCGTCTTTTCCAGTAGGAAGGGAGTCGAATAGCAGGCTCGCTCGGGGTCGCGTTTCTTGCTCCAAGCCGGCTTGCCGGTTTTCGCGTCGAACGCGCGCAGTTCCGCCTTGCTGGCGGCCTTGTCTTTGCCGTCTCCCTGGTCAATGTTCACAATGACTTTATCACCGACAATCATGGGCGACATGCCCGCTCCGTGATCGCTCTTGAAGGCGCCGAGATCCTGTTTCCACTTCATCGTGCCTGAATAGTCGAAGGCCATCAGCATGAGGGCGCCGCCATCCCAGAAGACGGCATAGATGCGCTCGGCATCGGCTGCTGGGGTGCTCGACGCGTAACTGCTTTTCTGATGCGTATGCGACTGATGCCCGGCGACATCTTTGGTCCACTCGATCGCCCCGGATTTGGCGTTCAGGCAGATCAAGTAGCGCTGCTTGCCATCATCCGATGCAGACTGAAGAAAGACTTTGCCTTTGGAAACAATTGGTGAAGAATGCCCTTTGCCGGGGATTTCCGTTTTGAAAAGAATGTTATCCGGCGACCATTTGACGGGAATCGTCGTGTCATCGCTGATTCCGGTTCCGTTAGGCCCGCGGAATCGCGGCCAATCGGCCGCCGCGGCGCTGCTACAAAAGGCAAGGAGCAATAAGCAGAACTTCAAATTGGAACCGATCATTGTCATTACCTTTCGGATGCATCACGGATAATATTCATGCGCTAAAGCGCGAGAGTCGTCACATATGCTTGTACAGTATTGAACGCTCAATCGAGCGCTGCGTATCGGATGACACCAGATTGAACTGGCTATTTGTAGCACCGCTACACTTTCAAAAGGATCGCATAGGCAGCGCCTTGCCAAAATCCTCATAGATCTCCACGACTGCGGCCAGGGCATCGGGAACATTTGCCCAGGCGGCTTCCAAGGTGTCGCCTTCCGTAATTAGTTCTGGTAATGTTGGCGAAGTAACGACGTAGCCGCCCTCCGATTGAAGGGTGAACAGTAAGGGAACGCGGTAAAGCACTATTCAGTCTCCCAAAGACTCTTCTCCGATGATTCTCTAACGAACCGGCGCTGCCGTCAAGTGTCGAGTCTGCCCAGCCCGATGCAAACTTCTACCATACAATGTACACGACCGTACGTGCCGAAACCCGCGCTTGAAGGATGAACCTGCCGTGTCGAATGACCGCATCAGCGAATATCTGACTCAGTTTGCTCAAACGCGCGGCGCAGATGGTGGAGCAGCTTCGGCGCGTGGTGGTGGGTCAAACGGAGGTGATCGAACAGCTGATGGCCGCCATTTTTACACGAGGTCACTGTCTGCTTGTAGGGGTGCCGGGCCTGGCCAAAACGCTGATGGTATCGTCGATGGCACAGATCCTTGATGTCGCCTTCAAGCGAATCCAGTTCACCCCCGATCTGATGCCTTCGGATATCACGGGGACGACAATTCTTGATGAAAACGAACAGGGGAAGCGTGAGTTCCGCTTCGTAAAAGGACCCATATTTGCAAATATCGTGCTGGCGGATGAAATCAACCGCACCCCGCCAAAAACGCAGGCGGCTTTGCTGCAAGCCATGCAAGAGCGCGAGGTGACTGCCGGACAGGAAACGTACAAGTTGCCCGATCCGTTTTTCGTCATCGCCACGCAGAATCCCATCGAACAAGAAGGCACCTACGTCCTGCCCGAAGCCCAGCAAGATCGTTTCATGTTCAACGTCAAAGTGGATTATCCGGCCATCGATGAGGAGAAGCGGATTCTTTCGATGACGGCGAAAGACGAAGTGAACGAGATTCAAAAGGTTCTATCCGGCAAGGCGATTGTGAACTTACAGAAACTCGTGCGCAGTGTGCCAGTCGGCGATTTCGTCATTGATTTTGTGACGCGGCTGGTGCGAGCATCCAGGCCGAAAGATCCTTCAGCGCCTGACTTCATTAAGAAGATGGTCGATTACGGCGCAGGAGTTCGTGCGGGTCAATATCTCATTCAGGCGGGCAAAGCTTTTGCCGCGATGGACGGCCGCTTCAGCGTGGCGATCGACGACATTCGCAAGGCAGCGCCGCCGGTGTTGCGGCATCGAATCGCGACGAATTTCCAGGCGCAGGCCGAGGGCAAAACCAGTGAGGACATCATTGCCGAACTGCTAAAGGCGGTCGGTGAGCCAGAGCCGCCCAAATACGGAGCCAAGAAACGGCTTTAGCGATTGAGAGTTCGTCACTCATGCTCGGAGTAGCTTTGGTCGCCCTTAAACACAGGATGTATTGTTATGACACAACTTCGTTCGGTCTGCTTTGTAGTTGCCCTGCTCATTGCAGGCATTTGGTCGTCGGCATCAGCTGCTGACCCGGCTCGGTTTTTTCCGGCCGAAACCGACATCGTGATTTCGTTAAACGTGCGCCAATTGCTCGATTCCCCGCTCGTCAAACAGAACGCACTAGATTTGATCAAAACAACGCTCGCGGCGAACAAGTCGCTCGGTGGCGCCATCAGTGCACTGGGGCTTGATCCCTTAACCGATTTTGACCGCGTGTCGATCGGCATGGGCCTGGATGACATCAGCAGCCCAAAAGCGGTGGCGGTCATTGATGGCAAATTTGATGTGAAAAAAATAACGGATGTCATCGAAGCGCAGGCCAAAGAAAATCCGAAACAGTATGGAGTTGAGGTCGTCGGCGGCAAGACGATCTACAAGATCGCAACACCCAAACAACCTGTGCCGATGTATCTGGCGACAATCAGTTCCAGCGTCCTTGTGTTTGCTTCCGTCAAAGAACAACTGGGCGACGCCTTCGCCGCAGCCGATGGCACGCGCAAGCCGGTTATCAAAAGCGAAGTTGTCGATCTCCTATCAAAGGCGGACAGCAAGTCTTCACTGTTCATCGTCGCAGTTACTAAAGGGAAGCTGGAAGCCCTGCCTCTTCCCGATGCCGAAATCAAAAAGCTGTTAGACCAAATCCAAACGGTATCAGTTGATCTGAAGATCGAGAAAGACGCTCGCTTGGAGATGGTGCTCGGCACACCCGGCACGGATCAAGCGAAGAAGATACATGAAATCGTCGGAGGCGGGCTCGAGTTGATCAAGCTGCAAATGAAGGTTGCCCTAGCGTCGCAGCCCGACCTACAACCACTGCTCGAACTGTCGAACTCGCTCGCCGCCGCTCAAAAAGATAAGTCGGTGGTCATCACCGGCCAACTCAGCAGCGAAGCAGCCGCGAAAATGCTGAAAAAGAACTGAGCAAGGGCGAGCCAAGCTGCGTAAGCTGCCGGGTGAAGAGAGAACCCGGCGAAGGGTGCCAGATTCGCCGCCACCCCGCTTGTCGGGGTGGAGCGCACGTTCATCGCGAGAAACCGTTCGCTTCTGAGACCCGCCGCCACCCCGCTTGCCGGGGTGGAGCGCCGGTTCGTGACCGGAATCTAGCTATGAACCGGCGCTCCACCCCGGCAAGCGGGGTGGCGGCGAATTATCAAACGACGACCCATTCTAGCTATGAACCGGCGCTCCACCCCGGCAAGCGGGGTGGCGGCGAGTTAACAGAAAAACTGATCGACTCAGTGTCTGCTCACGGCATTTTCGACGAATACGAACGATAACGGTTTAAGGGGTCTTCCAATTTGGCAAGGCTCAGATTTTTTGCGTTGCGTTCCAGCGCGTCAGCCGTCATTCTTTTCCAGCGGTCATAACGCCATAGAAAATTATCGACTGACTTGGTCGATTTCCCCTTGGCCACGATAGGCTGCACCATCACTTTTTTGAACTCGGCGTCCGATTCGGCAGGCATGTCATGGAAGGCGTAAACGATCCCTCGCCCTAACGTACTGAGCGTTGGAAAATACTGATTCTTCTGGGAAAAGAAGCTTTGCGCTTCGACGAGAGCGGGCTTCTTTTTCAAGTTGTCCAGATCGAAAAGCTCCAACGCTTTGTCGAGCCGTTCTTTTTTTACTTCGGGGTCTTTGGCCGCAACTGAATCATGAATGTAGAGCATCGCTATTTCGAGGACGGCATTCGTCACTTCCTGATCGGATCGAACGCCCTTTTCTTCGAGACGGCGATACAATTCACGCCGGGCCGCCTTGCCAGGATCTTCGAGATTCGCGTAATCGTCATCCACTGGCTTAAGTGCGATCGAAGGATTTGATTTCCAATGCAGCGCTGCACCCAATGCAGTCGCCGCCATCAGAATGAAGGCGACCGCGGTCAAGCGCCGCCAGCGCGAAGGCGGGCCTATCGGCAGCGTTTCACTCGACAAGATCCCCGAGATTTCGTTGGCGTGCGCTGCCGGCAGAGTGGTCGCGCTTTGCGACAAAGAAGCCTGGATGGATGTCGCCTGGCCGTCTTTCAATCGGGTCAGATCGCGAAGCACCTCGCGAGCCGTCTGGTAGCGATCCTCGGGCTTTTTCGCCATCATCTTATGGACAATGGAACAGAGCTCAACGGGCAGGTCGGTCCGGATCTCGGCGAGTTGTTGGGCCTGGCCTTGCACGTGCTGCAACGCGACTTCAAAGGGCGTTTGTCCTTTAAACGGCGGTTCGCCGGCAAGCATGTGATAGCAGGTGACGCCAAAGGAGTAGATGTCCGAACGGGGATCGACCGGATGGCCTTGAACCTGCTCGGGGCTCATGTAGAGCGGCGTTCCCATCGTCACGCCGCTTTGGGTGATGTTGAGCGGCTGATCGCCCAGGAAACAACGCGACAGGCCGAAGTCAGCGACCTTCACTTCGCCCTTGCGCGTAAGCAAAATGTTTTCCGGCTTGATATCGCGATGGACGAAGCCATATTCGCTGGCCCGTTGCAAAGCGGCCGCAATTTGGCGCATGATGGTAATCGCGATCGTTACATCCGGCGGCCCTTTGCGATTGATGTAATCGCGCAAGTTTACGCCCTTCGACGTATTCGAGCGCCATGTAGTGCAGGCCATCCGTCTCGCCGATAGCGTAAATCTGCACGATATTCGCATGCGTGACTCGCGCAACGGCTTCGGCTTCATGGCGAAATCGCTGCAAAGAAGTCAAATTGGCCGCGAGATCGGTGCGCAGGATTTTGACTGCAACCTGCGCTTCAAGCTGAGTTGACTGGCAAGATAAACCTGGCCCATGCCGCCGGCGCCGAGCTTGCGGATCAGTTGAAAATCGCCAAGCGTACGTCCCATCAGATCGATCATGCGCGACGATTGCGGAGCGGGCTGCTCAGCGGGCGGCGTCGGCAAATCGAGCGGATTCTGCATAAACACTTTGGCTTACGGGAAGATTCGGATTCCCTTGCGCAACGCGAAAGCTTTGCGCAGCGGAGCGTTGATTAGGCGAGCCGAACTGCGTGAGCAGTCGGGTTCTGTCATTACCTGGCAGCTTACGCTGCTCGGCTCGCCCGCCGAAAGCGCTCCGCTACGCAAAGCCTTCGCGTCGCGGCTAACCGAGTTACGCTCTACCGAATGCTTTTCAGCATTTTCTCAACGGTGGGACGATACTTCTCATCCAGCTTTTCCAGCGATTCGGCGGCCACGGTTTTGCCATCTTCGACAACCTCAATGTTGGTGACCTTCACGCCGTTTTCCTCTTTCGTGCCGACCACTTTGAACTGTCGTCCCTCTTCGGAACAAGTAATCGTGAACTGGCCATTCGTGATGGAGATCGACATCATCGAGAGACGAGGATTGCCATTGCCGAACGCTTCGGGAGGAAAGGGAGCATTGGGGATGCGCGGGAAATTAAAGCGTGGCTGCACCCGGAACTGGTCCGCGGGCGCCTCGGGAATTTGAACGTCCTTCAAGGTTTCCTTTTTCCCTTTGCGCAGAACGACCATTTCAACTTTCTGATCTGCTTTGATTTCGCGGACGTTTTTCAGGAGTTCGGCAACGTCGTTCGTCACCGGTTTCCCAGCGATTTCGAGCAGAATGTCGTTCGGCCGAATGCCCGCTTTGTCGGCGGCCGATTCCGGCGCCACCTGGACGATAACAAGCCCTTGATCTTCTTTCAGATCGAGCTGTTCGGTCAACAGAGCGGGAACCCGCTCCAAGCGAACGCCGAGCCGGCCATCGCCAAGACGATTGAAACCACGGCCGCCGACCATGATCCGCGCGTTGGGGAACATGTTCGGTTGAAATGGCATTTGCCGTTGCATTTCTTCCATCATGCGTTGGACATCGCCGTTGAAGCGTTCGATCTCCTTGGCCAGATCTTCCGGATCGATTGGCTCGATCCGTTGCATGCGCATGTTCGGCTGCTTGTTCTTGACGAGATCCTGATATTTTTTCGTCGCGTCTTCCAAGTTCTTGCGAGCTTCCTCCGATTTCGGATTTTCCTCGAGCGCTTTCTGCGCGGCCCTTACGGCCTCTTTTGCCTTTTGCATGGCATCAATCGGATTCAATTCGACAGGTTTATCGTCAACCGACGGGTCAGGCCCTTTCTTCAGGGAGTCGAGCGCCTTGCGAACTTCGTCCTGAATTTGATCGACCGATTTCTTTTCGGCTTCCTGGGCCGCCACGTGACGGACGGACACCTGGGTGCTCAACAGCCCGACGCTCAAAATGAGCAGGCCGCCACCGAGAAGTAGCGGAAAACGAGTTGATCGAGAACGCTGCATAATAACCTCCGACAGAAATGGATCTTAGATGATGACGCGGCAACCAGGCGCCGCCGAATATTTTACGTTCCATCACGTCAATCGGTTCGCTCAACGGCGTTTCGCTCGCCATGGCCGGTAAATGTTGTTGTTCGCATTGTTGTTGTCGAGCTTATAATCCCAGACGGCCTTGTTCGATTTCGGATCAATCTCTTCCACCTTAAACGTGTTCTGATTGCTCACCAGCATGTTGCCATTCGGCAGCCGTTGGGCGGATGTCGGGAAATTATAAGTCATCACCACTTCCGTTTTCTTCGTTGCCAGATCGACCTCCGCGACATCGCGGGCCCGCGTAATGATCAGCCTGCCGTTCGGCAGCACTTGCATGCTCGAATTGTAATTGCCGCGCCCTGCGGCGAAAGTATCGAGTTGCTTCCCCGTTTTATCATAAGTGATGATCTGGCCCTGCTGATTGTAAATCGCAAAGTTGCCATTTCGCAACTTCGCGCCCGATACGATGTCGTATTGCTGCGCGCGTGATGGTCGAAACCGCTTTGCGATTCTGATCCCACTCGATGATCTGATGCCGGCCAATCACCACGAGATGACCGTTGCTGAGCCGCTGCAAGTTGATCGGCTGGTTGATCGTTTCCGCCCAAATTTCCTTGCCGCTGGCCGTATCTCGCTCGCTCACCCGATTATTGTTCTGTTCCGATACAACGACTCGATTGCCCGGCAGCACGACGGCGTCGGTCGGAAACTGCACGTTGATGATTTCCCAGCGAGCTTTCCCGTCCGGCGTAATTTCTTTGACGCGCCCGCCAATGCCGCGAATATCCATTTCGATGATCAACGTATAGCCGTGCATTCGTTCGGACTGATCAAGCTTGGCGAGGTCCATGTTGGATTCGTTTTCCTTCCACCATTTTAGCCACTCGTCGCGTGCCTTCTCTCGCGAAACCTTGTCACCGCCAAGCGTGGTGGTGGGCCCCTTTTCTCCCGCCAAGCAAATAAGAATCTCCTCGGCACGCCAAGCTGATTCCGGAGGCGCTTCCGCCATCAACCGAATCATATCTTCGACAACGTCTTTGTTTTTAGCGATGGAAACCAGCGCGATAGCAATACGCAGTTTGATCTCGGCATCGGTTTCCGTCGCCATGCGCTTGCGAATTTGGTCGCGCATGGCCTTGTCGCCGCCTCTGGCAAACGCCTCGAGAGCCGCGCTTCGCTTCACCACTTCTTTTGAATCCATAGAGGCCGCGAGCACGGCATCGGGCTTGGCATCTTTCATTGCAAGGCCCGCTAGGGCGAGGCGAACGTCGTCTGCTACGACATCGTCTTCCGCCAGAGGCAGATAGTTCAGCAGCGTCTCAGTAGCGCCTTCCGTTTTCAATTCCGCGAGCAAACGAGCAGCCGAAGAAGCCAGGGTTCGCGTCGGCACTTTCTCGATGTTCTTCAGGCAGCGTTCGCAGCGGCGCAGCACTTCGGGGTTGGCCGTCCGCTCCGCCTGCTTCAACATGCCAATGGCCGAAACACCGAATGTCTCGATCTGCTCGGAAGCCTGTTCGCGCCGATCGAAATCGTCGTCGCCGAGTTGCTCAATTAGTCCACGCAAGCGCAGGCGACTGTCATCGCTTACGGTGTGCTTTTGGAAGAAATCCAGAAGGGCCTTCCCGTCGAAGGCGATGTTGCCTGCCTTGATCGTTTCAAGGTCGGCCTTCTTTTGATCGAATTTCGTTTCGGGCGCTTCTTTGACTTCTTCCTTTTTCGGATCGGGGGCTTTTTCGACCTTCTTTTCTTGGCCGACAACAAGGCCATTTGCCGGATGAAAGGCGAGTGAAACGACTGCTGTCACAACTAAAACAACGGCGATAGCAGTGCGCATGTTTCTTGCCTCCTGACTGAAATGGCCATTCATCGTTCTTAGATTTATCATATCGAATTGTTCCAATCAATGCAGAACAAGCGGAGCTTCGCCGTGAAAACACCGTCCGATTTTGGCAATGCGGTAGATCCCTCTTCCAGCGCTTCCTTCATTTGACTGTTCCAATGAGCTACCCGCCATCAGCCTTCCCATTGGGTAAAGTCGCGAAGCGAAAGTTCCTCATCGCCGAAGTTCAAAAGACGTAAACCAATCCCGCGCGTAGGACCACCTGGGATGGCAACCCAGTCTGTCATCAGGCCGGCTGAGATCTGTTCATCATCGCGGAGCTGCGAGCCGGCGTAAAGCGCCGGGAGGTGTACCGCCCACACCTCTCCGCTCTTGGCAGTCAGTGAGGCAGGAAGAAAAAACAGGTCTCGCGGCGATTCGCTGCGGCGGATGCGTAAGCTGGCGATCTCCTCAAAGGGAAACCAAGCACAGCGGCCGTCGACCAGAATTTCAAGGACGGTCGCAAGCAAGTCGTCGGTTTGCGCAGCCCGTCGAACTCGCGGCCATCGACATGTCCGGATACCCAGGGGGCCAGGCTATCGGCATCATCGAGCCGTTCGACGGCAACCTGGTGACTGCCGTCCTGAAGGGCATTGAGTGCGTTGATGCGGTGGACGCAGTGCTCCGGCGGCGTCAGCAGAAAATCCGGGTCGCCTTCGTGAAGCATCTGCTGCCGATGTTCCTCTGCGGAAACCAGCCGAGCGTAGGCGTTTAAATATTCATTCCAAACGAGTGTCGGTTTTGGAACATGGTCGAGGTATCGCCGAACACTGTGGAAGTCGCCCGCAATGAGAGAGAGATCGGCTGCCATCAGAAGGGCATCCGCGCCGGCTGAGCCGTCGCGGATAATGCAGTCCTGCTCCGCCAATGCCTCACGGATTCGGCCTTCGTGCAATAATCGAAGCACTTCCATCAATAGCGCCGCACACTGAAGGGCCGACCTTTGGTTGCCACTTTCCACACTTCTTTCTTGTCGCAATCGTACTCGATGACGAACGCTACGTTGCCGCCGGCGACTACCGTATTGCCATTGCGCAGGCACTGGATGCGGGTGGGATCAAGCTGTGTAGCGCCTGCGTTGGTCGTATGCTCCCAGATGATTTTCCCGTCCTTATCCACCTCAGCATACTTTTTACCACCGTAGTAGGCGACTAAGAAATTGCCGCTCGGCAAAATCTCAAAGCCGCCCCAACCAGATAGCCCGACAACATTGGTTGCGTGAACTTTCTTGTTGTCGGCGCCGAACTCGGTAATGGCCGAACCGGCGAGGATATAGGTATGGCCATTACGGTGACGCCATGCCTGATAGACCGTCCCTCCAAGATTGTTAAACTCGGCAACCTTCTGATTTGTCCGCGAATACTCGACGACATGGGCCATCGTGGCAATCAAAGTATTGCCGTTCGTTAACCGCTGTGCTCCAACGGTGTTGCTGCCGAGATTGGGAGATTCCCAAAGGATTTTGCCGCTGCGGTCGCGCTCCGTCGTGCGCGAGGTGTAGTATTCGGGGACGAGCAATCGACCGCCGGGAAGAACCTGCACATCGACCGGGCCCCCCAGGTCGGTTAGTTCCCAGCGCTGCTTGCCGTCCGGGCCGCATTCCCAGATACGGCCGCCATTGACGCCTCCGCCATCGACTTCGACGATTAGCGTCAACCCGCGCATTGGTTCGGCTTCGTTCAAACGCGCCAGATTCAGTTTTTTCCCTTTGATGCGCTCGTCGATCCATTTCTTCCAAGCATCGTATACCTTATCGCGGCTGGCCCGGTCGCCGCCGCTCAATGTGGCGGGTGGGCGTTCTTCGGTGTCAAGCAGTTGGCAAAGCAAGTCTTCGACTTGAAAGGCATACTCTGAAGGGCCTTCGGTCAGCAGTTTTAAGAGGGCCGGCAGCGATTCTTCATCCCCGCTTTTGACCAAAATACTCGCGGCGAGGTACCGGATTTTAGGCTGCGCATCCGTTAGCATTTCGCGAATCGTCGGCCGCATCGCGGGAAGCGATTCCGCGAGCACCTGTAACGCCAGCGCACGAAGGTTGACGTCCCGATCGTGCAGAGCCTTGATCAACAACGGATCGGCTTTGCCGATTTCTTTTGTATAGTGCGTGAGCGCGATCCGGATGCTTTCGAATACGGCCTCGTCCTCGGGCACACAGGGCAGGTAAGCGAACAACGTCGCAACTATGCCGTCGGCTTTCTGATGCGCCAACAGATAGGCAGCCGCGCCGATGCGCGAGGTTTCCTGATCCTGGCTGATCCGATTCAGACATATCTCGATGCGACGGGCGATCTCCACATCGGGGTCGCGGCCCGCAGCCCGCAGGATCGGCAGGGCCGCCAGGCCGGCCCGCATCAAATCGTCGGACGCTTGTTCGCGCACATCGAAATCGTCATTCCCTAGTTGCCGAATAGTGAGCAACAACTTGTTGCGCTCTTGTTCCGAAAGCGAACGCGATTTGAAAAACTCGAACAGCGATTTCGGATCTGTCCCGATCTTGGCGCGTTCAAGAATGGTTTGGGCCGCCTTCACCGGATCCTTCGGCAGCTCCGGTTCGGCCTTGACCACTTCCTTGGTCTTGCCTTCGCCTCCCAGTGGCAGAACGGGCCTCCCATCCTTCGCGGCGGTGGCGAGCCCCATCGCGATAATCCCGAGGCCGACGAACGCAAATCGGAATCTCATGGGAGCAACCTCGACGATCAGACTTTTGCAATGAATATGCTATTCCGTCTTTTTCGCTCGCGCTTCCTTGAACTGCATTTAGACCGCCACCAGCCTGAAGCGTGAGCGAAGAACGACAAAGTTCTTCGCTCACGCTTCAGGCTGGTACTTTCTCCGCTGGCGCTTCAGGCTTACGGTTTCTTCGGCAGCGCTCCGGGCTTGTAAACCCTATTTTTGTTTACCGGGCGACGGATCCGGTTTGGCCGCTTTTGCATGGCGCACGTTAAGGGTCGCCGTCTGTCCGGGGTCAATGCGGAAGTCGATTTTACTCCCGGCCGTATCAACGCCGGCATCCGTCCAAACCAAGTGCAACCCTTCTACACCCGTCAGTTCGGCCCGGTACGAGCCCGCCGGCAACTTGGGAATGCTTCGATTGGCGGGCTTGAGCGTCTGGATCAGCTGATTGTTTGTGTCGGAGATCTTAATGAGGCCGTTAGAGATGAATTTCGCTTCGACATCGTTGCCTTCCACGTTGATCTTCAATGCGCCGGGGCCTGCAGGAGGAACGTACTTGAAAACGACATAAACGCCTGCGGCAACTAGGATGAGAACGCCGAATAAAAACCACGGGAGCATAGACCGAGGCTCTTCGCGCCGCCATCCCCCTTCAACACGAACCAAGCCAGGCACCGGTGGCAGCGACACGCTTGCGCTGGACATCAAGCCGGGCTGAACTTGCTTCAACGAGTCGGCGACCATCCGCGCGTTCGCCGGGCGCCGGGCGGCATCTTTTTCTAACAGCTGCATAATCAGCGAGGAGAGGGATGGAGGGATATCCGGGTTCATGAGACGGGGTTCGCGAGGCTGATCCGAAATCAAACTCGTGAGCACGGCCATCGTATCGACGCCGGTAAAAGGGCGTCGCCCCGACGCCATCTCGTACATGACGCAGCCAAGGCTGAACAAGTCAGCGCGGTTGTCGACGTCTTGACCTCGCGCTGTTCGGGGGCCACGTAGGCGGGAGTGCCGAGGAACGCGCCCTGCCGGGTAAGCAGCGCGCCATCTTCCAAACGGGGGCGGGCCAGGCCGAAATCGAGGATCTTGGCACGAAAATTCGTGCCACCTTCTTCGTGCGGGATCGGCTCAATCCAGATATTGTCTGGTTTGATATCGCGGTGTACTAGACCTTGAGCATGGGCAGCAGCCAGACCGAGCGCGACATCCCGGCTTACTTTCAGGATGAAACTCACCTCCGGCTGGCGTACCCGTTGAAGGTAGGCGCCCAAACTTTCACCCTTTAGCAGAGGCATCGCCAGAAATGGGACGCCGTTTTCTTCGCCAACCTGAAAAATCGCCACGATGTTGTCGTGTTCAAGTTGGGCAGCGGCGCGGGCTTCACGTTGAAAGCGTTCGCGCGAGATTGGCTCCGAGGCGATGTTCGGCTTCATCACCTTCAGCGCGACGCGACGGCTAAGCGCTACGTCTTCGGCCAAGTAAACCGTACCCATACCGCCTTCGCCAAGCTTTTCCAATAACCGATAACCGGCGATCGTCCCAAACGCCTCAATGGTGGATGAGGGCAAATGGGTGCGGATCAGCAAAGGCGTTTTGGAATCTTCATTTGAACCGTCAGCCGAATCGAGGCCCGGCGGAGACGAGTCTACCGTCGCATCCATATTGGCCATGGGGGGAAGATTCCGGAATGGTTCGGAAGTTGGCATGAACAGTCCCGTCGAAAGGCCGAAAGCAGGCAAGCGTGCATCGCAGTCCTATTTCATCCGAAACGGGGTCAAAACTCAAGGGGCGACCCGAAAATGATTGGCCCTTTCGAACAAATTTTGACAAATTTGCCAACTAAATCGTACGCTCGTGATCGCGCATTGCCTCTTGCGCACGTTGAATGACCAGGTCCGCCAACAAAGGGTGACGACCGAGCGGCTGGGCAAGTAAGAACTGCACTTCAGGAAATCGGGTGGCGAGTTCATCCCGGGCCAGCTGCATGTCATCGCGCGCGTGGACTCCTGGCGAAAGAAAATAAGGAAGCAGCATGATCCGCGTGGCGCCTGCTTCGACGCACTTCTGGCCCCCTTCTGCGATAGTTGGCGAACTCAGCTCGAGGTACGATGTCTGCACCAAGTCATAGCCGCCCCGTTGGCGGAGTTCGGCCGCTAAGTAGTCGAGATCCTCGTTCGCTTCCTGACGCCGGCTGCCATGGGCAATGAGCAGTAGGGCGTTTGTAACCTTTCGAGCGTTCAAGCTGCACCTCGTTAAGAAAGCAGAACTATAGCTTGCGTTGCTGCGTCTCAGACCGACAGGGCGAGCGTCGAGCCGTAAGGCTGACGAGAATCTCAACACGTCGGACTTACGGCTCGACGCTCGCCATAACAAAGCCCGCGTTGGCGCACGATCAATTACATCCTACCTTAGGCGTGCCTTCCAAGCTTCCATCGTTTAGCCGGTGTAACCGGAATTTCAGATCCAGTCCGAATCTTCCACCGAATTCGGTTCCGAATCTTCCGATGAAACATACCGGTCTATTGATCCGAATGGGTGGGACTGGTAAATTTGAGTAAGTTAGCTGGTTTGAACAGTCTGAGAGGGTGGGACGGTGATATTCGTCAGGAAGACGGGCTTCAGCGCTAAGGTTTCATTGGGAATGGGCCAAGGCGTGCAAGTAGTCTTTCTTTCAAGTTTCGCCTGACGCCGACAGGAATGTCTTGTGTTCAGGAAGGGGAGGGCGACGGGCCATGCGCCGCGTTGTCATTACGGGTCTGGGCGTGGTTGCGCCCAACGGCATTGGCAAGGATGCTTTCTGGTCGGCATGCGTCAACGGCAAGAGCGGCATCAGCCGTATCTCGGCGTTCGATGCCTCGTCATTTCCCATCAAAGTCGCTGGAGAAGTGAAGGATTTCGACCCCATGCCCTGGGTGCCGGAAAGCAGCCGGAAATCGTTAAAACTGATGGGTAGGGCCGCCAAATTCGGCTTAGGCGCGGCCGGCCTAGCGATCGAAGACAGCGGGTTGGAACTTGAGGGCGAAAACCCCGAAAAGATCGGCGTTTGCATGGGCGGCGGCGTCGTGCCCATCGACATGAGCGAGATCATGCCGCTTTTGCTCAAAGTCGCTGACGAAAAGGGGCAATTCGACCTCAATCGGCTCGACCCGCGCAATGGAATGCCTTTGTTCCCGCTCTGGTTGCTCAAATATCTGCCCAACATGGTTGCAGCCCACATCTCGATGGCCTTCAACGCTCAAGGGCCAAATAGCACCATTACCACGGCCTGCGTCGCCGGCACGCAAGCGGTCGGCGAAGGGTTCCGCATGATCGCCCGGGGCGAAGCGGATGTTTGTATCGCGGGCGGCGCCGATAGCCGGCTCGATCCCTTGCTCCTGATGGCCTATACAGCGCTCGGAACTCTAAGCCGAGCCAACTTGCCGCCGGAAGAATGCTCCCGGCCGTTCGACCGCCTGCGCGATGGCTTTGTTCTAGGTGAAGGCGCCGGCGTCTTGATACTCGAGGACTTCGAGCGCGC
Source organism: uncultured Planctomycetota bacterium (assembly GCA_963718635.1). GTDB lineage: Bacteria > Planctomycetota > Planctomycetia > Gemmatales > Gemmataceae > JAIOQJ01. The sequence continues at coordinate 4,487,552 of OY970367.1, forward strand.
CCGCCAACGCGGCGCCAAAATGTATGCGGAAGTGACGGGTTTCGGCAGTAGCTTCGACGCTTATTCGATCACCAAACCCGACCCCGAGGGCAAAGGCGGCGCCCGAGCTATTCAGAATGCGCTGAACGAAGCTCGGATCGACGCCTCCGACATCGCCTATATCAACGCTCACGGAACCAGTACGCGATTAAATGACGCTATGGAGACGTCGGCAATCAAACGTGTTATCGGCAGCAACGCCAAAGCAGTGCCGATCTCATCCATCAAATCGATGATCGGCCATTCGATTGGTGCTTCCGGCGCTGTTGAAGCCGTGGCGCTCGCGTTGACGTTGAGCGATCACGTTACGCCGCCGACCATCAATCTCACCAATCCGGACCCGGCCTGCGATCTCGATTACGTGCCGAATGTCGTGCGCGACTACAAGCCGAAGGTCGCTCTCTCGACCAGTTTCGGCTTTGGCGGACAAAACGGTGCGCTCATAATGAAGGCGATTTGAGTTCGGCGGCCAACATTGGGTTTCCAGAGTCGGCTCCCCGTCTTCGAGAAGCATGGCGATCACCTGGCGGAGGTTTTCATGCAGTTCGTCTAAGGTTTTCGCCCTGTGAATGCGCTCCGGCAAATCCAGGCACATAGCCGACATAGAGTTTAGTTTCGGTGCACCATTCGATAACGGCAGTGTACGATGTCATCGCAGTGTCCTCCAAGATTTTCAATTCATGTGCAGGCTCAAGGCGGCCTATTAGATGTTGTTTTGCCAACCCGACTACGCCTTCGCTCCGCGCCCCGAAAGATCGCCGATGACTTCACTAACTCCCTCATGGTCGAAGATTAGTGGAACGCCGCCTAGTCCTGCAAATAGGGCGTCGGGATGGTCTACTTCATGGCGATTACCGCTTACCGTCACCAACGCGAACGGCCTAAACGGCGTCCGATGTTTAAACGCGCGAATTGTCTCGGTGAACGTATCGGGGCTCATGTTCGTTGCTCCTTTAGCTTGTGATTAACATTTGAGATCGTAGTGCTTGGATGTTGCTCAGGTGCGGGCGAGGTACTTCCGCAACTCGTCCGTAACTTCGAGAGCCCTTTGGCGCACAACTTCCGCAGAAGCCCCGGAACGGACGACCGCCAGCAAATCAGGTACTGGCCCTTCTAACTGACTGGCGTGTTCAGTCGCCCTCAGGGCTTCGCTCGTGGCAAGTAATAGAGCCCACACGTCTATCGCCGAACAGTGGCGATCAAATAGCCGGTCAAGGGCGTCTAGGACATTTTCCAACAGGATTTTTTCCATGGCCGTAATGGTAGAAGCCCTTTGTTGCCAGCCCGTGCTCAGCCAAGAAGAAACTTTCGGTTAATTCATCATCATCCGAGCCGAACGTGTAGGTGACGGAAATTGTCACGATTATGTTCGCATACGCACTTGGCCTCCAATCCCAATCTTCGCTTCACCCCATCTTCTTCAGCAAATTCACCATCTCAACCGCCGTCATTGCTGATTCAAAGCCTTTGTTGCCGGCTTTGCCGCCGGCCCGGTCGACCGCTTGTTCCATCGTATCACACGTCAAGATGCCGAAAATGATTGGAACGCCTGTATTCAGCGAGGCGTTGGCGATGCCGTTGGCGGCAGCGCCGGCGACATAATCGTAGTGGTCGGTATCGCCGCGGATGACCGCGCCCAAGCAGATGATGGCGCGATGCTTCCCGGCTTTGCCCAGTTTTTGCGCAATCAGAGGTATTTCGTAAGAGCCTGGAACGCGGATGATATCGATATTCGCATCAACCACTCCATGCCGGCGCAGGCCATCGAGCGTCCCTTCGAGCAAGCGATCAACGACGACGGCATTGAAGGCGCGGCCACGATCGCAAATCGCCCAGAGGGGGGAGAGAAATCACCTTCGTAGTGCATCATTTGAATGTGCGAAGCCATAGAGGTGTTCGCGTTATAGATTCATGGTGGTGAGGAATTCCGAATTCGTCTTAGTCCGAGCCATCCGCGTGGTCAGCAACTCCATCGCTTCCACCGGGTTCATATCACTTAAGACTTTATGCAGAATATAGATCCACTTCAGTTCGTCCTCCGGTCGAAGCAGCTCTTCCTTGCGTGTTCCGGAAGCGCTGATGTTGATAGCAGGCCAGACGCGCTTATCGACCAGACGGCGATCGAGGTGCAGCTCCATGTTGCCGGTGCCTTTGAACTCTTCGAAGATGACATCATCCATGCGTGAGCCAGTCTCGACCAACGCGGTGGCGATGATGGAGAGCGAGCCCCCTTCTTCGATCTTCCGGGCAGCGCCAAAGAATCGCTTTGGCTTGAAGAGCGCGGTTGCATCAACGCCCCCCGAAAGCAGTTTGCCGCTGGAGGGTGCCTCGGTGTTGTAAGCACGGGCCAAGCGCGTGATGGAATCGAGAAAAATGACCACGTCGATGCCGTATTCGACCATGCGCTTGGCCTTTTCGATGACCATTTCGCTAACCTGAATATGGCGGCTGGCGGGTTCATCGAACGTCGAGCTCACGACCTCGGCGCGCGGGCCTTTAACCGAGCGCAACATATCTGTCACTTCCTCGGGCCGTTCATCAATCAGCAGAACGATTACATAACACTCGGGGTGGTTCTTGATGATGGACGCAGCCATCTTTTGCAACAGAACCGTCTTGCCCGTGCGCGGCTGGGCGACGATCAGACCTCGCTGTCCCTTGCCGATCGGCGTCACTAAATCGATGACGCGAGTATTGATCTCCGACGGGTCGGTTTCGAGCTTGAATCGCTCGGCAGGAAACATGGGCGTCAGATCGTCAAATTGCACCTTCTGCGTCAAGAGATCGGGATCCTGGTAATTCACCGCTTCGACGCGCAGCAAGGCGAAGTAGCGTTCGTTCTCCTTCGGCGGTCGAATCTGGCCGGCGACCACGGAACCGGTGCGCAAGCCGAATCGTCGAATTTGGCTCGGCGAGATGTATATATCGTCCGGGCATGGCAGATAGTTGTAATCGGGGCTGCGCAGAAAGCCGAAGCCATCGGGCAGGATTTCGAGCGTCCCTTCGCCGTACATGAGGCCGTTTTGTTTGACGCGTTCCTTGAGGATTTTGAAGATCAGATCCTGCTTTTTCAGGCCGATCCACTCGTCGCGTTCGATATTTTCATCGTGCGCGAGTTTCTGCAACTGCACCATCGTCATCTGTTGCAGTTCGATGATGTAGGTCTTGCCGTGTTTGATTTCCTCATAACGGGTGTTCGTCTCTTCGTCGTAGCCGACGAAACCCGACTTCGGCGCCTCGGCATTAGCGGAATGCGCAGGCCGAGGAGCGACCGGGCGCGGGGGCGTCGATGGCTGATGCCGTGGTTCCAGCGGATGATCTTCAATATCGGGAGGATGATCCGATTTTGGGCGAGGGGTGCGCGGGGCGATTGGGCTTAGCATCGGCCTTCATATCGGCCATGTCCGGAACTCCTGTGACGTGAAACCGGAAAAGGCGGCGAGCCACGGGAACGCAGGAATCGCGCTCAGGAAATACGCCGTGACTCGACGAGGGAGGTAATAACTATGGTAGCAAAAGGAATCCCGCGGTCCAAGTTCAACATCGACAGGATTCCATAAGGCCATAAGCTGTCGCGGCTTGCCGGTCAGCTTTGCCACAGTCGGGCCAATTCAACTACCCGAGCGCGGGTCGCCGATTCGTCACCAGCATTATCAATGGCTGCTTCGGCCTTGGCCGCTTTGATGGAAAGAGGTAGCTGAGCCGTCTCGCGCTTGCTGATTTCGTCCACCGTCCAGCCTCGCTGCTTTTGAAGCCGCTCGAGCCGGGCAGCGCGTGGAGCATGGATGTAGACGATCCGATCACAAACGTCGTGCCAGCCTGATTCGAGCATAATGGCGGCGTCTAAAACAATCAATTCAGCGGTCGAGTCATTTTGAGCGTCAGTTGTCTCTTGTCGAATGCGGCCTTCAATCCATGGAAAGACTAGCATCTCCAAATTTGTTCGCTCGACGGCGCTGGCAAAAACGACGCCGGCCATTTTACGGCGATCCACTTGACCGGTGCCATCGAGCACGCGGTCGCCCCAGCGCTGCGTAATACGGGCGAGGATATCCGGCTGGGCAAGCGCTTCATGACCGAATAGGTCGGCGGAAATGATTCGCGCCCCCTGCTCGGCAAAGGCGGCGGCTACCAGGCTCTTGCCGCTTCCCATGCCGCCAACCAGGCCCACTACGGCTTTAGCTTTCATCCGCTTTGTCCTCTTTCTTCTCGTTGATTGGCAATGCGCTGTCAGGGATCCCGGCCTTTTGCAATATTTCTTTTAGTCGGGCAACCTCGGCATTAAGAAAGCGCGAACGCTCGCGCTCGCGTTCGGCCGCCGCTTTCTCTAAGTCGGCGCGTTGCCGCTGTTCCTCAGCCAGCGCTCGTTCCTTTTCGGCTTGCATTTTTTCATGCTCGGCGCGTGCCTTTTCCTGCTCAGTGCGAATTCTTTCTTCTTCGGCCCGTGCCTTTTCCTGCTCGGCTGATTGCCGCAGTTGTTCAGCCAGCGTCTGTTGCGCGTCCGCCCGCGTCTTCTCCTCGCCGGCCCTTAGTTCCAGCAAATCGACCCGTTCGGTCGCTTCCCGCGAGATTCGATAGGCTTCTTCGACCCGTTCACTTCGCGTCAGCACGGGCTTGTTTTCGATCAGATCGATCACGCGCAACATCGTCGCTTCCGGAACAAACCTCGCTTGGAGAATTTTGCTCACTAGCCCGTCGCCTTGATCCAGATGTTCGACATAACGGCCATTGGTCAACTGAAACAAGCGCAGTCTTGGCTCTAAGTGTTCGCCAAGCGGATCGAATAGGAAGTATTCGGCGACACCGAGCTTTTCGTATTGGAAACGGCTTTTGCCGAGGTTTAGCCGCCAAGTGCTTTTTGAAGCGATTTCGAACACGACCGCTGGAATGCGACCTTCTTCTCTCCATGTAAAGAAGGAGTAGCGTTCGTGCTTCCCAGCGCCCGGTATGATCATCATGTCCGGCGCGACGCAGGCTTTCGGGTTGCCTTCTTCCCAGTACCAGAACATATCGGTTGCGATATACGAATCGTCGTGCCTGCTATCGCGCAGGTCTTCCAGCGCCAGCCGGAGCCACAACATCGTATTAAGGTGAAATCCGGTCTCGGCCATGGGCTTTCCATCCGAAGAAGGATAGTCGATCTCCGACGGTGCTTCAGGCTGCAACAAAATCGGCATGTAACTCTCCTTTCGCATCAAGCACGGGCATCACTCACTTAACCTCTTCCGTCTCCAACCAGTTCGGCCCGGCATATACGTCGACGTCCAAGGGCACCTCAAGTTTCATGGCATTCGCCATTTCATCTCGAACCAGGACGGCGACATCTTCGAGTTCAGCCGGCGGAACTTCGAACACCAGTTCATCGTGGACGGTGAGAAGCATTTTGGCCTCTCGTTTTTCGGCATTAAGCCGGTGCTGCACTTTGAGGATCGCGATCTTCATCAGGTCGGCCGCACTCCCTTGAATTTCCATGTTGATCGCCTGCCGGTCGATCATTTTACGGCTGCGGTAGTTGGGCCGATCGCTAATTTCGTGCGCTGCGAACTGGCGACGCCGGCCCAGGATGGTTTTCACATAGCCGTTCTTGCGACAGTCGCGAAGCAAGTCATCCTGGTAGTTCAACACCGATGGATAACGCCCAAAATACATATCGATAAATTCGGCGGCCTCGGTGCGTGAAATATTGAGTGCTTCCGCCAGGCCAAAAGCGCTCATGCCATACACGACACCAAAGTTAACGGTTTTCGCTTTGCGCCGCTGCTCGGCGGTCACTTCATTCAGACCCACTTTGAAGATTTCTGCGGCGACTGCAGTATGAATGTCTCGATTGTTGGCAAACGCTTCCCTAAGCGATTCATCCTTGCAAAAATGGGCCAAAAGCCGAAGTTCAACTTGGGAATAATCGGCGCTCATCAGTAGCCAACCCTCGCGCGGAAGGAACGCCCGGCGTATCTGTTGCCCTTGTATCGTTTTAATCGGGATATTTTGCAGATTCGGATCGGACGAACTGAGCCGTCCCGTTTCCGCCACCGTCTGATTGAACGACGTATGAATGCGTCCGCTCTTCGCGTTCACGAGTGCCGGCAGGGCATCGACATAGGTTCCTTTCAATTTGGAAATCTGCCGATGTTCGACGATTGAAACCGCGATCTTGGCGGCGGGGTATTTGTCCGCATCGAGCCTTGCCAGTTTTTCGAGAGTTTCCTGATCGGTGCTCGCTTCATTCGTTTGGCCCGTCCGTCGTTGGACCGGCAATTTCAATTCTTGAAACAACACCTCGCGCAGTTGCTTCGGCGACCCGATGTTGAACGTATGGCCTACTGCTTCGTGGATGCTCTTTTCGATGACGACCAGTTGCGATTCCAACTCGACGGAGAAGTTCTTCAAGAAGGGAACGTCGAGGCGGATGCCGTTATATTCCATCTCGGCCAAGACCTGGAGAACGGGTATCTCAACATCGTCGTACAGCTTCTTCAGTTGCTTTTCGACCAACCCGGCTTCAAACAATTCGCAGAGACGCCAGGCGGCGTCAGCATCTTCGGCCGCATACTCGCCGACCTTCGCAGTCGGCACTTGGTCCATCGTTTTTTGCGACTTGCCTTTGCCGATGAGTTCGGTGATCGAGATGTTTTGGTGTTTGAGGTAGTCGCGTGTCAGGTCATCCAGATTGTGCGTTCGCGCCCCCGCTTCCAAGAGATAATGAGCGATCATTGGATCGCCCCTGACCCCGTCAAGAGCTATCCCGTTGGGCGCAGAACCAACAAATCGTATTTGATGTTTTGATTGACTTTCCCGATAGCTGGATCGGCAAGCAGCGGTCTTAACGCCTCTAACGTTGTCCGAGCGTCAAGCAACTTATCTCCCGCAGGCCCCTTGATCGGCACGTACCAGCCTTCGCCCATGTTCCACGAGAAAGCCAGACCAACAATCTCAGCGCCTCAGCGGATCTAGGCTTGTCGTTTCCAGATCAAACGCGAAGCGCTTGCACTTACTCAACTCGGCAAAAAAGTCGTTCCAGAGATCGGGAGTATTCACCAGCGTATAGGTTGCATTCCAGACCTTGTCCGCCGGGGGCGACTCATTGGTTTCTACATCGAGTCCCGAAAAGAGATGATCTTCTCCAAGCGCTTCACGCTTGGCCTCCAGCTTGGGTCGTGCGGGCGCCATCGCCTCCGGGAGGGTCGCGTTCTTGCGCCGTTAGTTTGCATACCCGTGCGCACTTTCGCCGCATAAGAGCGAAAGCCGAAACCTTCAAAGAGCGACAAAAGCCGTGGAGCATCCCAGGCACGGCGTCGCCAGCCCTCCCAGTCGATTTCCAGCGGAACATCGACATCGAGACGCACGAGGCGTCGGCTCTTCTCCAGGTTGCCCGATTCAATGGCGTGTTTCAGGTTCTCTTTCAACTTGGCCTGTTTAATCTCCTCAACGTGGGCAACCAGGTTGTCGAGCGTCTCATATTGCTGCAGCAACTTTGCGGCGGTTTTCTCGCCAACGCCCGGCACTCCCGGCACATTGTCGATGCTGTCACCCATCAGGGTCTGAAAATCAACGACCTGTTCCGGCTTGATGCCCCAGATTTTCAGCAGTGCTTCACGATCAATCGCTTCGCGCTTGCGCAAACTATAAACGCGAATGCGGTCGTCGATCAATTGGCGGCAGTCTTTGTCGCTGGTGCAGATGAAAACGTCGATGCCGCGCCGTTCGCCTGCCTTGGCCACCGTCGCGATCACATCATCCGCTTCGAACGAGGGCTTCGACAACACGGGCAGATTCATCGCCTGCAAGACTTCCTGGATCATCGGTATCTGCGGGCCTAGGTCTACCGGCGCCGACGGTCGATTCTGTTTGTATTCCGGGTAAATGGCTTCGCGGAACGTTGGGCCCGGCAGATCAAAGGCACAGAGCAGATAGTCGGGTCGGACTTCTTCGTGCAACCAGAGCAGATCGCGCGTAACGCCAAACAGCGCATTCGTCGGCCGGCCATCCGATGCATTCATGGGCGGAATGGCATGAAACATCTGATAAATCAGAGCATGCGCGTCAATGAGGTACATGGTTTCCGAGCTATTCATGAAAATAATGCCGTTTCCGAATGTGTATGGTACTATCGATTCGCCAGCAGTCGTCGTAGCGAAAGTCGTCAGATCAGTCGTAGCGAAAGCCGTCAGACTTCCGGTTCTTTCAGATTTCTGCGGCAACCTCAACCAAGTTGTCAAAGAAGGTGGCGCCTCCCCCGAAATCCGTGAGGGCTGTGCTTGTGGTCGTATTGCAGTTCACTCCGTCCGTGGTGAATTTATTCCACCAGACGCCGAATGAGACGACGACACCGGGCTTCACCGTTTCGCCAACTACCGCTTTGACGCGAAAGCTGCCGCGGTCATTGAAGATGTCGCACCATTTGCCCATCTCGGATTTTGCGTACCGTTGCATCATCGGGGTGAATCTGCACCTTCGGCTCGACGGCGGACCGGCGAAGCATTGCTACGTTGACGAACGTTGAATTAAGAAACGATGTCTCCGGCGGGCAGACCATTTGCAGCGGATAATTCTTCGCAAGGTCAGGGCGCGATTGGGGATCTTCGTGCGGCGGCACATAGCTGGGCAACGGGTCGAGGCCTCGCGCTTTCAATCCCGGGCTAAATAACTCGCATTTGCCGGATGGGGTGCCGAAACGACCTCCCGCGAAGGGCGCGTAGTCTCTTGGCAGTGAGAGCCGCAGCGGACCTTCGGCTTGCAAACGCTCGAGCGTAATTCCGTCAAACGCCCGCGCGGATGGATAGACGGCAGGCGTTTCGGCCACCTGAAGGGCTTGCCGAGCCAGTTCTTCGTCCGACGTTTCGAAGATCTCCGGCTCGTAATTCATCGCTCGCGCCAGGAGCCGAAAGACCTCGGTATTGGGCTTCGCTTCCCCTAAGGGCGCAATGGCTGCTTCATTCGTCTGAACATAGAGATGCCCATAAGCGGAATGTAGATCGAAATGCTCGAGCTGAGTTGTCGCCGGAAGTAGAATATCAGCGTAGTCGGCGGTATCCGTTTGGAACTGTTCGTGGACGACGGTAAAAAGATCTTCGCGGCGTAAGCCTTGCAGCACCTTCGACTGATTGGGGCAGACTGCGGCCGGGTTGGCGTTGTAGACAAACAACGCTTGCACGGGTGGGCCAGGCAATTCACCATTCAGCGCTTTCGGCCAGCTGCACCATATTGATCGTTCGCGTTCCTTTAGGAATGAGATCTGGCCGTTCAAGAGCATGATTGTTGAAAGGCGCCAGCTTGCTTGTACTCAAGAGAGCGCCGCCACCCGCATGACGCCATGAGCCGACGACCGCCGGCAGACAGGTGATCGTCCGCACGGCCATGCCCCCGCCGCCGTGTCGTTGCAAGCCATAGTTCAAGCGAATGAGCGAAGGGCCATCATGCTCGTCCATCGTCCGGGCATATTCGCGCGACAACTGTTCAATATCCGCGACGCTCAGGCCTGTTATCTGTCGCAGCTTTAACCGGCGAGTATTCTTGCATCACTCGCTGGCGCAACTCATGGCCGCCTAGGCAATAGCGATCGAGATAATCCTGATCCTGCCAGCCCTCGCGAAAGATGATGTGCATCATGGCCAGAGCGAGCGCGCCGTCAGTCCCCGGTCGGATCGGCAGCCACCAATCGCTGCGAGCGGCAGTCGGGCTGCGAAAAGGGTCAATCGTTACGATCTTAGCGCCGCGTTTTCTCGCCTGAATCATCACCGCCCAGAGATGGATGTTGGTGGCCGCCGTGTTCGAACCCCAATTGATGATGTACCGGCTATGAAGCACCGCTTCCGGATCAATAACCGCGCGTGTCCCCAAGGTAATATCGCACCCCGCAGCACCGGCCGTGGCACAGATCGTTCGATCGAGCAGTGAAGCGCCGAGCCGATGGAAGAAACGGCGATCTAGGCTGGCGCCTTGAAGCTTACCCATCGTCCCCGCGTAGCTATACGGCAAGATTGCCTGAGGGCCGTCTGCGGAAACAGCTATTGTTTTGAACCGCTGGGCTATCGCGGCGATCGCCCCATTCCAGCTGATTCTGACGAATTGCCCCGAGCCCTTGGGGCCGGTTCGTTTCTGAGGATAAAGAAGCCGGTCGGGATGGTAGACGCGTTCGAGATAGTTTGCAACCTTTTGACAGAGAAACCCTTTGGTGAAGGGATGTTCGGCGTCGCCTTTGAGCGAAACCGCGCGATCATTATTAACCTCCACGATCATACCGCAGGTATCTGGGCAATCGTGAGGACAGACCGCTTTCACCGTCTTCAGGTTCTGCCGCATAGTGTGGCCTCGGTCAGGATGAATACAATGATGCAATGGGCAATTGGAGGTTCCGGCATATGCTTGTCGGTAACGATTGTAGCGGTTGTGCTGGGGTCTCTCGGCCCAGGATGCAAACTTTTGGGCCGACTTGTCCAAAAATCCGGAGTTTGCTTTCGTTCGAACGGCACTTGCACTATATTTATATATTGCCAATCCACTGAAATCGTTTCCTCGTACCGCTCGATCGCCCTCGAGGATATATAACAACCGCTCATCGGCGTTTGCGGCCGTGAAAACGAAGCGACGAATCGATAACGGGGTTTTGTTAGTGCCCTTGTCCGGTTTTGCATAGGTGGGCCGATGCCAGCACCCGCGAATGCCGATGAATTCGTCGACCTCATCCGCAAAAGCGGGGTGGTGGAAGAAGGGCGCCTGTCTACCTATCTGAAGCAACTCCAGTCCAAATCAGGCGTCCCGGGCGATATCAGCAAATTTGCCGGCCTGCTCGTTCGCGATGGCTTGCTGACCTATTTCCAAGCTGAGCAATTCATGCTCGGCAAGTGGAAACGTTTCACCATCGGCAAGTACAAGGTTTTGGAACGGCTCGGCTCGGGCGGCATGGGCCAGGTGTTTCTTTGCGAACATAAGCTGATGCGGCGCAAAGTTGCCGTCAAAGTGCTGCCGACCGCCAAGGCCGACGATTCGTCGTCGCTCGAACGTTTCTACCGGGAAGCCCGCGCGGTCGCCGCTCTCGATCATCCCAATATCGTTCGCGCTTACGACATCGATCAAGACGATAATCTCCATTTCCTCGTGATGGAGTACGTCGATGGCATCAGCCTTCAGGATCTCATCAAAAAGTTTGGGCCGGTCGATGTGACTCGGGCTTGTCACTACGTTTATTGGTCGGCCGTCGGCTTGCAGCACGCGCACGAAGCGGGTCTGATCCATCGCGACATCAAGCCCGGCAATATCCTCATCGACCGCCAGGGCGTGGTCAAAATTCTCGACATGGGTTTGGCCAGATTCTTCAACGACGACGAAGATAATCTGACCAAGCGTTACGATGAAAACGTTCTAGGCACGGCCGATTATCTCGCGCCGGAACAAGCGCTCGATAGCCATAGCGTCGATGGCCGAGCGGACATTTATAGCTTGGGCGCCACGTTTTACTTCATGTTGACGGGCCACCAACCCTTTACCGATGGCACGGTGGCGCAAAAACTGATTTGGCACCAGACACGCAATCCGAAATCGATCCGCGATATTCGGCCTGAAGTTCCCGAAGGCGTCGTGGCCATTGTTGAAAAGATGATGGCCAAGGATCCCGATCAACGGTATCAACGACCTTCGGACTTGGCTGAGGCATTAGAGCCGTGGGTGCAACAGCCGATCGGTGCGCCGCCGGAACGCGAGATGCCGCAACTTTCGATGGCGGCGCAAGCCGTCGGCGGCGGTCCGATCACAACCCCGAGGCCGGCTGCCCCTCCCGTCCGCTCAGCCGCTTCGGGATCGGGTATAAAGACGGATTCCGGCTCCGGAGCGCCGATCAAATCGAGCCAAAGCAGCGGCACAAACCGAGGTTCTAAACCGGCCATCACGAAATCGCTTGCCTCGGCTCGCGTTAACGATTCGGACCGGACACGCTCGAGAACCACACCCGCGCCCGTAGTTGAAAACATGATCGGCGGCTCCGAGCCGGCCGTCTGGGAGTCGCTCGCATCCGATACGAATGACTCCGCGCGATCGCACGGACCGCCAAAAAGGGGGTTCCTCCAAGCACGGCAAGAAACAGCCGCCTGCCGAGCCTTTAGACTTGCCGGATGAAGAGGAGCCCGCTCCTCGCCGCCGGCGCCTTTTACCCGTCATTCCCCTTTTGATTGCGGGCTTGGTCCTGGTAGCTGGGATTTCGATCTATGCGGTTTACCATTACGTCATCAAAGGACCGGGTGACAAACCACCCGGTGGAACCGGAGTTACGGGCGAAACGGTTAACCAAACTCGCATCACCGTCGCGAAAAAAGATGGCGTGGGAAATTATAAATCGGTGAAGGAAGCGTTGCAGAACGCCAAGTCGGGCCAGCACATCGTGATCCTGGATAGCCGTTGGGATGAAGTGTTGAACGTTTCCCGCGATGAAGGCAAAGGCGTAGTCATCGAAGCCGACCCTAAGAAAGAAGTGATTTGGCAAATGCCCAGTGGTTTCGAGGCCACCCAAATCATAAGAATCGACGGCGCCGAAGGCTTGACCATTCGCAATCTTTCGCTCTTGGGAAACAACGGCAAAACCAGGTCCGGGATCGCGATCAACGGCAGCTCGTCCGGGATAGTACTCGAAGATCTCTTGATTCGGGACATGGTTGAAGCGGGGGTGTCGTTTCGCGATACGATGGCCAATGAGAACAACCCGGCGACAATCCAGCGCGTCCGGGTCGTTGGCAATGGTGATCCGACAGTTAATTCGAACGAGGGATTCTTGTTCTCGGCCTTGGCCGACACCAAAGGACCTAAGCCGATATTCGGCCGTAATGATTGGATTACGATCAGCGATTGTCGCCTGGAGGGTCCATTCCGCAGCGGCGGCGTTGTGTTTGAGGGAAACAACACAAACATCAAGATCGAAAAGAACCGGTTCTGGAAAATGGCCGACGCGATTTCATTCCGCGACGCAAAAATTGAACCGAAAGCAAATCCCACTTACTCGTACCAAGTGAAAATTGAGAATAACACATTGCAAACGATTACGGGTTTCGCGATCCATTTTAAAAATGCCGGCCAAATGGCTCAAAAACAGAATTTCCCAAACTTTAAAATCGAACTTGAGCGGAACTATTTTTGTAAGACAAATGTGATCTTGAAAACGGATGATAACCCGCCTCAACCCAATCTGTTTCCAATGACTTGGGCCGACAACGCCCGCGACCGCACCACGAAGGAAGGAACTGTTTCGATCAATTCCCAGATCGTGGATTGGAATTTCTCGACCGATCCCGACGACGACAAAACATTCCTTCGCTACGGTAAAAAGACCGTACTCAATAGCTTACCGCCGAGCAATAAATCCATCGGCGCTTTGCCGATCGCCGAATAAAAGACAATAAACGCTTGGCCTTCGCCTGAATAGTTAGCCCCTCGTGAATACACGGGGGGCCAGCGAATGCCCCCGGCGTATTCACCGCGACTAACGCTTGCCCCCGGTGTAATCACTGGGGGCTAAGTGGTTCATTCCGAAGTGTGACCGGCAACCGTTAAGCCGAAGCCGAGGAACGCTTTCTGGTTTTCCGCAACGATCAGTCGCCTCACATTCAACACCCAAATTTTCTTTTCTTTCGCAACGACTTCCGGTTGTTCGGGCGCTTTCGAATTGGGAAAAAGCAGCAGAACTGCGGGATGAGTCGAACCATGAGATGAGGCGCTCAGTTCAATGGCGGCCTTCATTTCCATCGTATCCGCGGTCAAATCTTTATCGGCGGGGCAGAGCAGGCAGAACTCGGTATGGGGCGCCGTGCCCATATGATCTCCGTCCACTGGCTGGAAGCCAAGCCGAAGCGTATAGACGCCTGCCGGGATCTGCTGCTTACGAAAATCGATCCAAGGTTGGGGCAGATGAATAACACCTATAAGCGTCGTCGGCGCGATTTCTCGATAGGTCAGACCGTTTTTGATTTGCTCGACAGTTGCTTTAGCGGGGATTTCTTTTCGAAACCAGAAGGAGCAGACAGTCGCTTGGTTGCCGTCTTCGACTTTCAAGCATTCTTCGGTGAGCAGAGCGGCGACGGCAGGGCTCGCTTTCGCGGGCAAAGGCGACTTGATGGCTTTTACGCTGTATTTTGTGTCAGCCGCGTTCGCTTCAAACGCAACGAGGTATATAGCGGCGATCAGAAAAAGGCAATGCGGCATCGGCAATTGGACCCCATCGCTTTCGCGCTTTCTGCCACGTAAGAACCATCACAGGCCGACCCAAGCCTGAAGCGCCAACGAAGAACGCATCGACTCTTCGCTGGCGCTTCCGGCTTGTCGAGACCTTAGCGAAGAACGCATCGACTCTTCGCTCGCACTTCAGGCTTGTCGAGACCTTAGCGAAGAACGCGTCGACTCTTCGCTCGCGCTTCAGGCCTCTCGGGACTATCAAAGCCGGCAAAGCGACCATCACTTCGAATCGGCTTCGCCGCCGGCGGCTTCCCATTTCAAGCCGAAGGACATGTTTTTCTGTGCCTTCGACATCACCGCCCACGGAGTATTGGGACAGGTTTTGGCAATTTCGGCGAACATTTCTTTCGCCCCCTCAGCCTCATCGCGCACGTCGCTTCCCGACGTCATTTTCTTGATTGATGCGAGCTTCCAGCGATCCTGCTTTTTGGTCATGTCGAGTTCGGGCAATTTATCGGTTTTGACATTGCCCAGTGCAAGGTTGTATTCCGCAATGTAAGCAAAGTGCGCCCGCACTTGCGCATAAGCATAATCGAACGTGGCCAACCAGCGCTTCGATTTTTCCATCTCTCTCTTTTTGGCCGCCGAGGCAAATTTATCCTTCAGCGATTCCAAGGTGCCTTGTCGTTCGGCCACTGTTCGCTGGAAAACATTTGTAATTCGCGCTTTTAGCGCGTCATTGATTGGGGAAGTAAAATTTTCGGGCAAAGTAGCGTTTGGGTCGTCCTGCTTCAATTTCCGCATCTCTTCCAGAGCCTCAACGGCAGTTGCCCGCAGTGGATATTCCTTAGCGAATTTTTCCGGTGCTTTCGCGATCTCGTCATAGCCGGGACCGGTGTCGTTGAAGAAGTCTTTCAACTGAGTTTCGGTAAACGGAAAATTGTCCGCAAGACGCACATTGTCCGTTGCCTTGCGAATGGCCCGAATATCGGGAAGGGACAGTTCGCGGAACATGGCCGCCACTTCTTCGCGCTTGACGGTGGCTGGCGGCTTGGCCAGTTCAAATGGACTTGGGAGAGGTTCTTTCGGATCGTAGGCCAGCCACTCTTTACGCGACTTCGAAGTCACTTTTGGCGTCTGCGGTTCACCATAAACATCCTTCGAAACGGCCTCGGTTTTTTCGCTGATCCATTTCGTCACGGGTGCAATCGGCAATGGGTCGGAGGGATGATGGATGCCGCCGCCGTTCTGCCGTTTGCTAAATAGATTTTCGCGCGAGTCGGCATGAAAGAAGAGCCCGAGGAATACGCTGCCGTAGCCTTGGTTCTTTACTCCTGGCACAGCCCCCGTCTCCCATTTGTCTTCTTCGTAGGAATACTGACCTGCCGAGCAGGCCGTCCAAACGGTTACGCCGTCCGGACAATTGTGGAAGGCCTTATCCATAGCTTCGGTCATCACTCCGAACGCGGGCCGCTCGACGCCACGCGATCGATCGAAGCGACACACATCGAAAACGACTAATTTTTCTTGAGCGACGCATTTGCTCAGTTTGTCATAGAAGTCTTTTAGAGGCATCAGCGTCTTGAGATCTTCAAACTCTCCTTCGAGAGGCGTCAGATACACCTGCCCTTCTTCTTCGAATGCATGCCCTGCGAAAACGATAACGATACGATCTTGCGGCCGGCAACTCTTGAGAAAACGATCGATAGTGCCATCGATAACCATTTTCAAAGGCGGATGCGCTTGATCGACGCGACCCTGGTCACCGGGCGTGTCGGAGACGAAGTAACGTTGGGGCTTCGGGATGCGCCAGCCATCGGCCAGCTTGTCGACCGCCTTGAAAAAGTCGTGGCGATCACTTTGTTTGGATGAAGAGTTTTGACCCCACATGAGCTGGTTGGCATAGAGGTAATCAAAAATGCCGATTGCCAACATCCGCCTCGGCATCGGCGCGGTCTGGTTATCCGGCATCGGCCGTAAACCTTTGGGCTCGCCCCCGCTGGGCACGGTGGTCGGCGTGGTATTGGGAAGATACGCGTTCGGTCTCTCGATCTTCTTATCTTCCGCGACGGTGGGCTCCGGCTTGCCCCGGAACCATTCGGGCTTAACCACCACGGCGCCCAAAACACCAAGGCCAAGGACTACGACCGCGCTGACGACGATCCATTTAACTTTACTGCTGTCTCCGCGAGGGCCCTTGTAGTTGCCGCGCCCCACGTGGCGTTGGCCAGCGCCTTCAAATGCCGGGGTATAATCCGAAGCGTCCGCGTCCGGCAGCGATTCGACAATCGGCGCGGGCATCACAGTCGGCGCTGAAGCCGTGGAGCGAGTATTGTTAGCCATCGGCGGAGTGTATTCGGGCAACGGCTCGACGCCGCCCTTTTGCTGCCAGCGCTCGTTGCCGCTCGAAGAAACGGGGACCGGGGCCACCCCTTTGCCGGCCTTTTTCTTGATCTGCAAGATATAACCGCAATGCTTGCACTTCACTGAGATATCGACCATATCCGGAGGAACGCGAAGCAGATTCCGGCAATTGGGACAATTGATTTGGACTGCTGGCTTCATCGCGTAGATCCTCGAAAGCTGCCAAAGCCGAAGAGCGTGCTGCATCGCAAGAGGCTGATTCCATCTTATGCGGTTGTATTCTAGTTTGCAAAGGTTGAACGCGCGGCGAATTTGCGATGCGCGAACGGATTCCGGCGAAGTTGGGAAACCACGCTTGAGTCAACCGACGGGCGAATGACAACATGTGCTAAGCGAATGCGACCACGGAATTGTGCCATAACATATAGGCTGGCAAGCTTGACGTTGTAAAAAAAGATTTCTTTGAAACGGTGCGCCTAAGCTAGTACATGGGATTTCGCGCGAGCGCGTTCGACGAGACCTGGTTGGCTGGGATGCGAAGGCTTTGTGCAACGGCGCCTTTTCTACCGGCAAGCGGCCCTGCTGCTCAAAGTCTCCGCATCGCGGCTGACCCTGCTTTCTTCAAATCAGCGTCGTCATGGTTTTCACTGGCCCTTCAGGAAATATTTCCTGAAGGGCTTTTCCGAGAAATTCGTGGAGAAACAGATGGCGCGTGGCCAGCCGGAAGCTTCAGCGACGGAGGAAAGAGTAAAAACGAACACGACCGATAGTCGCTTTTTGCGGAGCGAAAAGCGACACTTGTTCCCACGAGGGAAAAAGCTATCGGTTAATATTCCGGAAATATTTCCAGAAGCTGAAACCTGAGAAAATCGTGGGAAAACGGAAGCAAGAATGAAAATTGATTCTTATTTTTCCGTCCAATATTTTTTTGTCGGGTTCTTCTCTCGTTAGTGCAGTTTGGCCGCGGCAAGACTCTAAGTTGCACACATGAGTCGAATGCCTTCCTGCTGCTACTCGCCAGTGCGCAAGCGGGTAGAAATCCTTATTCAGCGCAAAGCCTTTGCCCGCAACGACTTTAACGATTTTCCTTGACTTCGCGCGGAGATTTTGTCATCTTAACCTTCCTAACTTATCCCCGCAGCGACCAAGGAGGGTCCAACATGTTTTACCAGACAGAAGCAAAAGCCCAGGGCTGGCGAGCGGTTGCCATTTTTGATGATGAACGCGGCGAAGCCTTGATCCTTCTCGGCCGTTCATCGACGCAGGTTCGGACCGGCTATATCGAGTCGTATACGGATCTGCTCGACGAAGAAGAACGCGAGCACGTTCAAACGATTGCTTTGCAACGTTGGCAGGGCGCGCCGGATGCCGGTCGTTGGATGCACCAGACCAATCTCAAAGTTCCGAGCTCGGCTAAGCTCCTGCGCGTTGCCTAACGCCTAGTGCTTGTCGCCAACCAAGGTCTGCGCAAGCGTTCGAACTTATGGCCGAAGACCTGCCGCCTCCTCTCCCGACTCCTGTTCCTCCGGCGGCAGTGCCTAATCCTCCGCCCGTTGACCCCTGGCCGAGAAACGGGCCGCTCATCGGTACGGTATTCGTCGCATCGGCGTTCGCACTTGTTGGCGGCGGACTCATTGCTGTTGGATCCCAAAGTGCCGGTTATGGCGCGACCATGTTCGTGGCGCTGCCAATCGCTACAGGCTTCACGGCCGCGTTACTGATGAATGCCGGTCGGGCCGTCCTTTGGGCGAACATCATTACGATCGTGCTCTGCTCGGCGGCGTTGCTTGTCACCGGGCTCGAAGGCATCGTCTGCGTCTGCATGGCAGCGCCTCTCTTTTTCGTCGGCACGGCGATCGGCGCCGGGTTGGCTGCAATGCTGAAATTGTGGGTTAAGGAACTGCGCCAAGTTGGCGATCTTTCCTTTCATCAGCGCTCTGCTCGTCTTTGGGGTCGGCGCGGCCGAGGATCGATTGGTTGATCCGAAGCGCACGGAGAGCATCACTTCGGCCGTCACGTTCCGCGCAACGCCGGAGCAGATGTGGAACATGATCGTGGCCTTGGACGAGGTTTCGAGCAAGAAGCCTTTGCTGCTGAGAATCGGGCTGCCGATTCCCAAAAGCTGTACGCTCGAAGGAAGCGGCGTGGGCGCCAAGCGCATTTGTCATTTTGATTCGGGAGTGCTCGAAGAGCGCATCACCGCTTGGGATCCGCCCCGCTATCTCGAGATGAAAATCGTCATGTCAACGCTTCCCGGACGCCATTGGCTAGGCTTTGAAAGCGCATCCTATCGAATCGAAGATGCGGGACACGGCGAAGTTCGTTTGACCCGGACAACCACGATCAGTTCTCAACTTCGACCTGCGGACTATTGGCGTCCTCTCGAAACCTGGGGAGTCGAATCGGAGCATCGGTATTTGTTTGAAAGCTTAAGAACAAAAGTATACCCCTGAGGCCCACCGATACTTCTGTTTATGAAGACCCCGACAAAAAGATTTGGGACAAAAAAAAAGAACATTTGAAGTGGGCCGGAGTGCTCCAGAAATCCAATTTTATCCGTTTGAACTCTCGGCCAATAAGAGGTTGCCCAAAGAACTTCGCGGATTGACGACAGCTTGCTCGACCACGATCCGCTATGGCGGGATGTTTCGAAAATCGCGGGGATTTGTGCGTCTGCTTAAATCCACTCAATCCCGGGCTCTCCCTCGCGAATATCGCCGATCGCATAGGTCGGAAAGCCATCGCGCGTCAAACGCTCGCGAATGCTGTCGGCAAAGAACGGCGAGCAGATGACGGCGAAGCCGATGCCGCCGTTGAACACCCGATCCATTTCTCCTTGCTCGATGCTGCCAAGTTTCTGCAACCAGGGAAAAACAGGCGGCAGTGGCCAGCTCCCTCGCTTGAGGAAGGCACGCCGCCCGGGCGGCAAAATCCTCGGCACGTTGTCGACCAAACCGCCGCCGGTAATATGTGCTAAACCCCGGACCACGCGCTTTTTTACCGGGTAATGCTGCAACAGCCGTTTGATCGGTTTGACGTATATGCGCGTCGGGGTCAGCAGTTCTTCGCCGACGGTTTTGCCTAATTCGGCTACATGATCTGCAACGGTCAGACCGGCGTGTTCGAAGACCAGCTTGCGGACGAGGCTATAGCCATTCGAATGAATGCCGCTGGACGACATGCCGAGAACAACGTCTCCTGGCTTGATCTCCTTGCCTTCAATGACGCGATCGCGCTCGACGACGCCCACGCAAAAGCCGGCCACATCGAAATCGCCGGGCTGATAGAAGTCAGGCAAGATCGCGGTTTCGCCGCCGGTCAGCGAACACTCCGCTTGCAGGCAGCCTTCGACCATCCCTTTCATTAGCTCATGGGAGAGAGCAGGGTCGTCTGCGTGCATGGCCAGGTAGTCGAGAAAGACGAGCGGTTCGCCGCCGGTGCATAGGCAATCGTTAACCGACATGGCCACGAGGTCGATGCCGACCGTGTCGTACTTCTTCATCAGCGCGGCGACTTTCAATTTCGAGCCGACTCCATCGGTGCATGTGACTAAGACCGGCTTGCGATATTTTTTGGCGAACAGCCAACGGTCGTAATCGAGTGCGAAAAGGCTCGCAAAGCCAGTGCTTCCTTTGCCGCCTACGCGCGGTGGAAAAGGCGGCGGCAGGACGTGCATCGGGTCGTGCGTCTTGCGAATGAGCGAGCCGATGCCCGCAATCGTTTCCTCATAGGTGTCGAGATTGAGGCCTGCTTTTTTGTACGTCCACGGTTCGGACATCGGTATCGACTCACGGGTGAAGAAACTTCAAGATGGGATTACGATACGAAGGATGGGCCGCTTGCGGCTTGGCGCTTTCCATCTGATTCCAAACGATTTATTTTTTGTCGGCCAGCAGCATCTTTGCTTTTGAGGGATGCCGATCGACGTAGCGAGCGATGCCGGAGAAGAATAGCAGCATCTGCTCTGCGCCCTCCTGGGCGAGGCGCGGGGCCGCCGGGCCAATCAGACGCATTACCAGTGCAGCCGTGCGGCTGTCCGTTTGCAGAAAGACTTCAACCTGATGGCGGATCAAAGGCTCGCCGTCTTCGTCCTTGACCACTCCGTGACGCAAAATTGCTACGGCTTTCACGGGAACGAGCGGCAGCAGTCGGCCAGGGCGGACCTTTCCCTCGGCATACCAGATTCGGCCTTCGCCATTCTGTGCGACGGCACTCCAGGTAAGTTCGCTGCCTTGCTCATCTTTCCAGGTGAACTTGCCGTCTTTCGATGCCGTGATGTCAATCGCGGCAACTTTAAGACGTTGCCAGGCCAGGCAAACCCGTTCGGGATGATCGAGCAGCCAAAGATAGCTTTCGGCGGTTGAAGCGAATTCTTCAGGAGGCGCCATGGCCGTTAACGTTGGCGCCTGCATAACTTTCGTGAGATTATCGCGGACGGTCGCGGGAACATTGGCAAGCGCAATCGGCAACTTATCAGAAGCTGAAGCGTACGAGCGTACCGGAAGAGCTAACTCCTGAGCCGAGGCCGCCTTGAGACAACCAGCGACAACTGTCAAAGCCAACAGCAGGGAACCGGTGCGATTCATGGAACCCTCGGCAAACGGTCGCGGATGTTTATCCTCTCTTAGATCGAATGGGCAACCCCTGTAACGTGAATGATTCTGAGTCAACAACTTCGGACAACTTGGATTCCGTGTTAGCGCCTGCGGCCGTGTTCGATTGATTCGGCGACAGTTACGGTCAGCGGTTAAGCTAGTCCGTCGCGCTGCTTGCCTCAAGTTGCCGGGCGCGGAACATCCAGTACAGGACCGCTTTGATTTCAAACGGCTTCATGTCGGGTTTCAGCGAAAGAATGCGGGCAATAATGCCCGTCAGATGAGGGGTCGCCCAACTCGTTGCCGGCTCCTGACTGAAGGGGCCAAGATAGCCGCGGCTGTGTGCTTGAAACTCGACTGTTTCTCGCAGGAGATAAGCAAATTGCAAGGGGTCGGCAAAGAGAGCCTTATCCACTGAAAGCAGAGTAGTTGCAAAGGCGGCCGGATAACTGCGGGTTAGGGGATGGTCGTTATGAGCCGCAGCGACAATTACTACATCCTTGAAGTAAGCCTGCTCGATCGCTCGTTGAAAGAGCACGCGCTTCTGCATCTGCACCATTCGGTTTTCGGGAACGCCGAGCGATAGGTTGACCACCTTGCATTTCCAGACGTCAACCGCATGCTGGATCGCGCGAATGACCGTCTCGACTTCCGAAGTTCCCGCAGCGCCAAAAACGTCTGCGCTAAACAGGCGTGCTCGCGGCGCCAAACGCAGAATGATGTCGGCGACCGTAGTGCCGTGCGGCGACGATTGCTTCCCCCCATCGGGGAGCGGGTCGGGAGATTCAGCGCGGAAGATAGCGCCCTCAATGGGATATATTGCGTGGTGAGCGTCTTCAAACCTCGCTTCGATAACCGCACGTTCAACGCCGCTGTCGATCAATGCAATGCGAACGCCTTCGCCGGTGGCGCGCTCATTGCGCAGCAGGCGGTCGGGCGTCAGCATGGCAATCAGATCGTCAAACACATTGTTGGTTTGGCTCATGGAGACTTTTTCTAAACGCCGGTTATCTCGTCGAGCAATTGGCGCAAATTTTCGACCAGCAACGTGCAATGTTTAACGGCCGACTCTCCATGCCGAAGTGCCAAGACCCGCACGGCCTCCGCCAGCCGTAACGACGCGCTCGCATCAATGACTGAGTTGGCCGATGCGCTCAGGCCTTCTTTCAGGCGTTCGAGCACGGCGGCGGACGGTGGGTCCGCGGTCTCATCATCCAGCGCCAGGGTTAGCGATTGGCTCGCTTGCAAAGCCGCTTCAACGGCAATGAAGAGGGTGCGGCGCGTCTGCCGGTCTGACATGGCCTGTCGCAAGAGCTCGGCGCTGAATTCGGAAGCCGTAGCGACCGAGGAACGATCTTCATCACTGAAGGGAAGGCCGTCTTTTCGATCGAAGAGTTCAAGGACGACAAAGGTGCCGGCAGCAACTTGAATGGGTGCAGCCAGCAAGTAGCGGTGGTCGCGTTCAAAAGGCTGGAGTTGCAGGGTCCCGTCAGCGCTCGCTTCGTTCAAACTGAGCGAACATGGAGCTTGCATCGAAACGACGCTGGCGGCCAGCGACTGGGCGAAAGGGATTGTCGGAGGGTCCAGTGGGTTGCCGTCGCTCGCAAAAGCACGGAAGAGTTCCGGCCCTTCCGCAGGCATGTGGCGTGCGACAAGGACGCCATCGGTCGCGCCGGTGGTGCGCAACAGAAATCGGAATAGGCTGCGGATCGCTTCTGGCAGAGGCGCGGGATCATTCATCGCAGCGGAGGACTGCACCAAAGGCAATACTTTCTCGACCGCTTCGCGAAACGCGAAGAGGCTGCGATTGAACTGGCGCTGACGCTTTGCGGGTATGATCCGGTCGAGCTGGCGGCGTACCGCCGCTAAGAATGTCTCGCGATTCAAATCTTGATTTTTATCGAGGTAGTCGCGCACTCCCATGCGCAGTGCGTCGAGAGGAGTCGCTTGATGAGCAAACCCCGTAACCATAATCGCCACGATATCGGGATGGAATTCCGCAAGATCTTCGAGGAGTTGTAAACCATCGGCCCCCTGGCCGAGATTCCAGTCGAGTATCGCCAAATCGACCGAATGGCGGCTGGCATGAAGCAATGCCGATTCCGCGTCGGCCACCGCATGAACCTCGCATCGAAGATGGGCCGCCGACAACCAATCGACAAACGTACGGCGGATCGATTCCTCGTCGTCCACAATCAATATGGATTCAATCATGTCCGCACGCGGATTCATAAGCGTTCCAAGCTTCGGTCAAACGATTCGTCAGCAGATTCAAGACAGCCAGCCATCTAAACGAAGCTGAGTCGTTCTTGATATCATGTGCCAGGCGCGCGTATTGCAAGGCGTCATCGAGCCGACCGATCTGAAAGGCCCAACGCGTCTGTTGCAGAAGCCAAGGACGTTGGTTTTCCATGTCAAAAAGCAAGGATAAGTCGGCTTTGCAGCGCCGGCACCCAGGCCCTGCTGTATTCTCTGCTTTACAAACGGGACAAGCCAACGGCATTCAACGTCTCCACGAGATCGCTTGTAGATAGTACGACCATTAATGAACGGGAATTTTACGCAGTGATAGGCGAAATGCGAGGGGTATCTATGCCTCGGACTATGGCAATCCGCCGGTTCGAAAATAGAGCGATCCTTGACCCTTCCCAGTGCTTCGCGCTATAATCGCTCCTGTCGCTAAAGCCTGTCGCAAAAGAAAGTGAGGCTCTCGTGCCCGTACAGATGGAACTTCGCCGGATCATCATCAGCGAGGTTCACGACCAGCAAGTAATTGTGTTGCGCGAAGTGGACGGCGATCGAAGTTTTCCGATCGTAATCGGCATCTTCGAGGCGACGAGCATCGACCGCCGTGTGAAGAATATGCCTTCTCCACGGCCTTTGACGCACGATCTGCTTGCTCAAATCATCGACGACCTTGGGGGCGACATTCAGGATGTGATCATCAGCGATTTACGCGATCATACCTACTATGCCAAACTCCGTATTCGGCATGAAGGCGAACTGCTTGAAGTCGACAGCAGGCCGAGCGACGCGATCGCCATTGCAGTCACCGCTCGAGTCCCCATCTATGTCAGTGAAGAGGTCTTGAGCGAAACGACCGATGAAAATGAGCTCGAATAAAATTGTTCGACTTTCAGTGCCGCAGGCCGCTGTCAGATATTTCCGCACAATGCCAGGTCATGGGCATCATTTCTTTTGAAAACAGCGCAATACTGCCCCGGCTGCGGAGCGATTAGGCATCGCGATTTCTGTATCACGCGGAAAAGCCGCAAAAGATTACGCTGTCGGCTGAAGGTGCCCTTCTAAAAAATAATCGCGGGAAAAATTGACACTTCCCGGAAAGTGTTTTACTCTTGGATGCGGAGAAACCGGACATGGTTCGGTCCCCACTCCCATCCCCCTTGCTTTCCCCTCATCCGTCGTCTGAATTCCCGTCTTGACAGTGCTCCATAGGCATCAAAAGTTCTTTTCATCGACACGTTAAACTCGGGCACCAGGGGATCATCATGCGCGAATTCTCCAAATCAGTCATCCAGTTCGTTAAAGAGGAACAAGGGCCGACAGCTGTCGAATATGCCGTCATGCTAGCCCTGATTATTGTTGTCTGCATCGCTGCGATCCAGACGCTTGGGTCAAACGCCAACAACACGTTCAGCTTCACTGCAAGGGCCCTGACTCCAGCCGGTGGAAGCTGACATTGACACAAGCACTCGTCAGCTAGCTGCACCTGTCAACCGCCGCAGCCGGAGCCTTCGGAAACGGCCTCGGCCATTACCTTCAACTGAATGACGCTGCGCTCTTGCTCTTTTTCCAGATAGGCTCGCCCTTTTTTGACGTTTACGTGGTCCCAAGGCAGCAGCTCGGTTACCGGTCGTTGGCGATGCGAGTAAAAGTTGACATCGATCCCGAGATCGGCGAACGTCGACCACCAAAGATCGGGATTGAAGTGCTCGCGCCAGCCATCAAGGCGGGCGCCTCGCTTCCAAGCTTCGTACAAGGCAGGCGAGACCCGGCGATCGCCGCGCGTCAGAATGCCTTCGAGCAGGCTCGTTTCCACGTCGTGTTGCTTAATTTTCACGGCTTTCAGACGACACTTGCTGCGAATGTATTGCCCGGCCCACTTGAAGTACTCGCGCGATTGCATGCCGTTCCACTGGTAAGGTGTATGCGGCTTGGGTACGAAATTCGAAACGCTGGCGGTCACTTCCGCATACCGGCCGCGAACTTCTTTACCGACGCGGGCGATGGTTTCGGAAAGTTCCACGATCCCTTCGAGATCGACTGGTCGCTCGCCCGGCAACCCGCAGAGGAAGTAGAGCTTCACTTTCTCCCAGCCGTTTTTGAAGGCTTCACGGCAGCCTTCGATCAAGTCGTCGTTCTTGATTTTCTTGCGGATTTGTTCCCGCATATCGTCGCGGGCTACTTCGGGCGCGAGAGTTAGGCCATGCTTGCGAACGCCTTTGATCAGCTTTGGCAGACTACGCAGTTGATGGTTCACCCGGAGGCTCGGCAGCGATACGTTGACGCCCAACGGATTGAAAACTTCGTGCAT
Organism: uncultured Planctomycetota bacterium; assembly: GCA_963718635.1. Taxonomy (GTDB): domain Bacteria; phylum Planctomycetota; class Planctomycetia; order Gemmatales; family Gemmataceae; genus JAIOQJ01. The sequence continues at coordinate 4,513,256 of OY970367.1, forward strand.
TTTGTTCACGAGTTCTTCGAAGTGCGGGTAATCGCTGCTGGAAAGGCTTAGGAGCGAAATTTCATTTGTGCCCGTGTTACGATAACTTTCCAACGCGCCTTGCACGATGGTGTCTACGCTGCGCACGCGCAGCGGCCGTTTGATCACCGTGGACTGGCAAAAACGGCACTGCCAAGGGCAGCCGCGCATGATTTCGATGGCAATGCGATCGTGTGGCGTCTCAACAAAAGGAATGATCGGCTTGGTGGGCAGGGGAATGTCGTCAAAGTCCTGCGTAATGGTGCAAGCGGCCACTTCGCGCGGGACATCGGCGCGGGTACGATTCATGGTCGCCAGCGTGCCATCCGCATGGTATTCGGGCTCATAGAACTGCGGTGCGTACGCCCAGTTCGTCGAGCCGACAATGCTCGCCAAAATATCAGCCCGGCGTTCGGCACTGTAATCGCCGTCGCGACGCGCCGCTTCCTTTCCGGCAATCCATTTCTCCATCACGAACGGTAAGGACTCTTCACCATCGCCAATGACGAACAGATCGATAAACGGCGCGAGCAATTCCGGGTTCTGAGCGCCAGGCCCGCCGGCGACAACCAAGGGATGATCGAGCGTACGTTCTTTGCTCCACATCGGGATGCGACCGAGATCGAGCATCGTCAAGATGTTGGTATAGCCGACTTCGTACTGCAAACTGAAACCGACGAGGTCGAATTCAACCAAGGGAGTGAAAGTCTCCAGCGAATAAAGCGGCAGGCTATGGGCGCGCAATTCTTTCTCGAAATCGAGCCAAGGGGTAAACGCCCGCTCGCACGCCCATTGCGGGTCGTTGTTCATGATTGAATAGAGCACCTGGTAGCCATGATGGCTCATTCCTAGTCCGTAAGTGTCCGGAAACGCCAGGCAGAGCTTGCCGCGAACATCGCGATGGTCCTTCACAACTGAGTTGAGTTCACCGCCGATGTACTGCGCTGGCGTGACAACGCGCGGTAAGAGGCGATGGACGGCTTGCTTCAGGGAACTGTTCAACATTATCCAATGCTCCGGAAAATCGCGTTCGCAGCGGTATCGAGCTTGATCGGCGCCAAACACAATACAAAGGACAACGGTCAGTCTAGCGGATTTCATTCGATGGGGCTTGCTTCAGCTGGAAGTTGCCGGCGTATTGCTTAAAGGACAGGAAGGGATTGATCACGATGAAATCCGAGCCGAGCGATATACCGAGGCTCCACGTGCGCCCTTCCATCGAATCATTCGCTCGCATTGTGGTCGGCTACCACGGGTGTACGGAAGCTTTCGCGAAGACGCTGCTTCTGAGAAAGAAACCGATCAATCAGTGGCTGCCGAGCACGAATGAATGGGACTGGCTGGGCAATGGCATCTACTTCTGGGAACACGCCCCTGAGCGTGCGCTGCGATGGGCGCACGAGCGCTGCGCAAGAACTCGCTGGCGACCTGCTGTGCTCGGAGCCTAATCCAACTCGGTCGTTGCTTCGATTTGCTCAATGAAAGCATTACCTCACTACTGCGTGATACTTATGATCAGACAGCCTTTTCATTCGCGGAATTGGGTGGCGAACTTCCTAAAAACACTGGCCGTGACTGGAAAATGCGGCATCTCGATCAACTTGTAATCAACCAATGCATCAATGGTTTACAAAAGGAAGGAAGAGAGTTTGATACGGTGCGAGGAGCTTTCCTGGAAGGCGAGCCGGTCTATCCAGGCGCTGGCTTTTCGAGCGGAAGCCATATCCAAATCGCCGCGCGAAATTCTGCTTGTATTCTCGGAGTCTTTTTGCCAAACTTACTTATATGAATAACCCATTCCTTACGACTGAAGAACTGGCAGCGGATGCTCGAGAAGCCTTACGTAACAGACCGAAGTTAACGGGCCGAGAGTATTTTGTTCAAATGATTCGAAATGGATTCATCAACGAATATGGGGAAGTGACACGCATTATCGGCGGTGAAGCGGAGCCGACGCGCGACTACAAGAATTATACGCTCGAACGACTGGATGCGAGGAAGCTGAGAAAGAAGAAGGTTTCGAAAACGGACTGAAGGTTTAGCGCAGCAGCCGCTTTATTTCTTCAGCCACTTCTCGCAAAAGTCGATCGATTCTCGCCGTTGGTCGGCCGTAACGCTATGACCAACACCTTCGGCCACGTTGATTTTCAGGTGATCAGAAATTTTTGCCTCTGCGTATGCATTTTCGACCGTTTTGAAAGCGATGCGAGCGCCTTCAATCGGGCAGTTCGGATCTTTTTCACCGTTCGCAATATACAAGGGTCTGCCGACGAATAACAGCAGCATGTTCGGGCAATCGTATTCATCCAAAATTCCCGGAATGACTTTGCTCCAAAGCGTTCGACAGACCTTTGCATTCACCTGCGGCTCGCTGAGATCTTTGGCAGCCGCCTCGTGAGCCGCTTTGATCGTATTAGCCCGTCCTTGCCATTTCTCATTAGCCAAGCTCCAGCGAAAGCTCTGTACGCCGATCAACGGTGCAGCAACAGCGATGCGCTCATCGACTGAGGCAGCCAACCAGGTTTCAATACCGCCCATTGACGTGCCTGACATGCCAATCCGTTTCGGGTCAATTTCGGGGCGAAGCTGAAGGTAATCGACAAGTCGCCATAAGTCCCAACAGGTATCGTAATAGAACGGGTGTTCCATCGAGGTTTTCGGCTCTTTCCAGGCGCGGGCAATGGCGGCAACATATGCAGCCGAGCCCTTGGCGCCACCGGAGCGTTCGCCGTGGTAACGGGCATCGATCGCGATGCCGACGATTCCGCGCTTGGCAAATTCTGTGAGCCAGGAACGCTGCGACTCTTTGGTGCCGCCTGTACCGTGCAGAACGATCATGGCGGGATATTTTCCTGCTTTCGAAGGTCGCACAATCAAGGTCGGCACACGCTCAATGCTGCCATCGGACTTTTTTTCACTAGCGAAACTAAAGTGTTCGGTGATAAGGCCGTCAGCTTCTTGAGCCACAGCAAGCTCTTTGACGTCGGCGGGAATGATTGGACGATCGAGCATTTTCCGAAACGCGTCGCGGGTTTGTTCAGCGGTGAGAGCTTTTCGTGTATCCTCGCAATGTGCGAGCACGGGAGCAACAACCAACAGCAAAAGGCAGCGGAAAAAATGCATAGCGGATCCTAAAGGATAATGAGTATGCCGTGAACAGGCTACTCGCGCAAGAAACTCGCCCATTGCACATCAGTTCGGCTATGGGGGTTAATCTTTTCGGTGGTTTTGACCGCACGCACGGCTTCAGCGGCGAGCGCGCCGGCTTGCGGCGTCTCACTAATTACTAAGTCGTGAAACTCGCGATAGAGCACTATCTCGTTGGCGGAAGGTGAGACGCGAATTTGGAATTCAGGAATCAATTCCTGGGCAGTTTCCATCAAGCGCTTGCCGTGTGCATCGGACGTTACGCCAATAAGAAGGCTTTGGGCCTCTTGCCTTACAGTGGGCCCGAACGGTTCGGGCGTGCTCTCGTCGTAAGCGAGAAGGATTTCGCGCTGCGCCAGTTGCGCATCGGGCCGGTTGCGGAAAAACTCCTCGGCAGGCGTATGTTGCCCAAGGCGTGCATCGACGAAAGCACGAAACTGAGCGATCAATAGTTCCTTGAAGCGAACGCCGCTCTCGTTCATCGACAGGCAGACATTGACAAGCCCTCGAAGATGACGGCGGATCTGTTGCTGTAAATGATCTTCTAATTCGCGGATCGCTTCCGGAGGTTGCTCGGCAATGAAACGGTCGGCGGCTTCGAGTAAATTACGGCAGCCCGAAGGCAAGATCGGGTGATCCTGCGATGGTCCCGGATCAGAACTCGCCTCGGCCATTTTTTGCATTTGGCCGGCCACTTCCGACATACGCTGACGGCAAAGGCTGACTTCACGCAAGTATTCCGGCGCGTTGCCGAGCATCTGGCGATAAATGGAAATGATGTAACGCGAAAGCAGGAACTGCAAGCGTTTGCCGGGCCAATTGAGCATCCAGGTGTTCAGGTCGGCCACGGCAGCCGCTCGGCGCTTCTCCGCCTTAAAGAACCCGCCTTGCGAAAGGGCCCCGAGCATCGCCAACATTCGGCTGAACTCTTCTTCCAGTTCACGGCTGCGTTTGAGATTCTCTCGCTCGTTTTCGTCGATTAACGATTGCACGCGCTCGGTGCAAAGACGAATCGCGTCCTCGGCGCCGGCCATCCGAAACTGCGGCTGCTCGACGAAATGGACCGCCATTTTAGCGAATTTTACTTCGGACTCTTTCGTAAGCGGTTTCGCAATTGCTTCGAGCAGTCCCACTAGACGACCGGGTGTGTATTCTTCATCAGCGCCGGGTTTGCCGACAATCTGAAGAACGCGTTCGACGATGGCGAGAACGTCGTTCACTTCCATTTTCGCCGCCAAGGCCGGTTCGTGCGGAAGGTTTTGTGCCTCAGCTTCGATGAGCACCTCCGGCTTTTCGTTCAACGCATTGGCAAGGCCTGCTTCGAGAACGGATGAAAGAGACGCAGGGTCGAGTTGCTGTTTTTTCCATTGGTCATTGAACCATTCGGCAACAGCGCCGCGAATCGGCGCGGCGTCCTTAGTGCACCACTGTTGGATCGTGCGCGCGGCGAATCGCTCGGCTATCGTGTCCAAAAGTCGCTGGCGAGGCCAGGTAATGCGATAGAAGCCGAAAGACTGCAGCGACACACCGACCGGCGCCCGCTGTTTTTGATAGGCGGTCCGCGCTTCGTCGATGCCGCGGCCAAGAGGGGTCAGCGTTTCCTGATAAATCAACCCGGCAGCGCGATCGGCATTTGGCGGCGCGGTTTTCGATGGGGATCGCGGCAGACTCAGCAAGACGCAGCGTTCGAATGGCCGTTCCGGATCAGCTACCGAAGGAAGCCGTGTGTCAAAGCGTGCTTCAAACCGTGCCGATGGCTGACTGAAATGATCGATCTCTGCGAGCGTGGTGCAAACATTGGCGATCGGCAGCGTTTTGGGGGTAGTGCGTTCCACGCCGGGTGTCAGAAGCAACCCAGTCAGATGCGGCTTGGTAAATCCCATTTGGCGCATTTCTTGACGAATGATGTAAGCGAGATCGATTAACATGCCGGCGCCGGTTCCGCCGCAAAGGGACGAGGCAACGTAGACGCGAGGGCGATTTCCGCGAATGCCAAGCTTCGTCTGGCGATCGGCTTCGAGCAACACGTCGTCGGACAAAAACGTTTCAAGGTCTTTGCGGATTTTCTGCGAAATCGTCGGATAATGATCGAGCAATGCCAACCGTCCGAGCGCGCGTATCCCGTCGGTCGCCGGCTCTCTAGGGATCCGATAGAGCGTTTCGTTGCTCATCCAAGTGTCGGGTGAGGGCAGCCCTTCACGCTTAAGATAATGACCGGGGCGATGGAGCTTGGCGTGGCAAACCTCGTCCATGCTGAGCGCTTCGCGTTTTTCGGCATTGGTGGCACTGTGAACCGTCTCCAGGTCAGTATCGATGAAGAGCCATTTCCAGTGCGGAAAGTCGCCACGTCCCAGGCGATCGTGCAAGTAGGCGCGTAGCCGCTGCATCACTTGCAAGCCGACCTTGCCGGCGCCGACTATGTAGACCGGCATCAATACACCTTCGCCATTCTTTTCGGGTGGTGCGATGCCAAGGCTTGAGATCTGTCCCGTTTCAAACGCAGTCGGCCGCTGTATGGTTATGGGCGTGGCCATCGGCGTCGGCGAAGGACCGCGTGCCGCAGCTTGCGACGCTGCCGAACCGGGAGTGACCAACCGCGGCAGGCCTTTCAGAATGACCGGCGGCCGTTGGGTTAAGGGCGATGGCAGAGGGCTCAATTCCGGATTGGGGGGCGTGAACATCGGCTGGGCCGAGGCGGTGTCGGGCGTCTTGCCGGGGCGGAAGTTAGGCACCGTCCGTAGGGGATCTACTGTCGGCGCTACGGGCACGATGGGGACTCGTGCTGGGGCCGAGTTGCTCTCACGGATGGCGCGGACAAAGTCGCCGCAGGTAGGCCAACGGTCTTCCGGCTTCTTGGAAAGCGCCCTCGAGACGGCCTCCCGTTCATTAGGCGGCAACGATGACACATCAGGCACGGCCGAGATATGCTGCATCAAGAGATGCCGGGTGTTCGTTCCGGAAAACGGCCGCACACCCGTCAATAATTCCTGATAAACGATGGCTAAGCTATATTGATCGCAGAAGCGGCTGATCCAGCCTTCGAAGGTCTCCGGCGCGGCATAGACGGGCGTAACCCCACCTGTGACAGCGGCGCGTATGCCTTCAAAATCTTTCGCCAGCCCGAAGTCGGCAACTTTGACGTGGTTATGGACGAGAAAAAGATTCTGCGGCTTGATGTCGAGATGCTGAATCTGATAGTGCGAATTCATCAGGTCGAGCACTTCGGAGGTCTCGTCCATATAACGAAGCAATTCATCGCGAGGCAGCCCGACCAGTCCCTGATTACGGCATTCGTGAAAGCGGTCCCAAAGATTGCGATCCGCCAGCTCCATCACGATCATTAGCTGCCCGGCGATAATGTCGAACCGCTCGATCGACAGAATATAGGGGTGCCGGATGGTCTTGACGCGATGAAGGGCTTTGAGCTCCTGCTCAGCGGCCTTGTTGTCATCGCCTGCCTGATCGAGATCGCCGTAAACGAACTTGATGGCCTTGAACAGGCCGCCCGGTGCTTCCGCCTTCCAAACCTCGCCGTACCCGCCCCGGCCAAGGCGCTCGATGAGCCGGTAGCCAGGCAGCGGCTCGGCATGTTGCATCAAACGCGTGTTCATGAAGCGAAACCTAAGTGGACCTTATCTTAGCGCTGACAACGCCGGTTCAGGAACCAGACATGGCCCCCAGTCCATGAGTCAGTATAGTTCACGATTGAGGCGATGTCTTAAAGCCATTATGCGGATTTATTGGACTGATCTTCGGGAATACTGCCTCGATTGAATTCATCATGGCGAAAGTCTATGCTTTATCGCTCAAACAACCTTGGGCGGAGTTGGTTGTTTCCGGCAAAAAGACAATTGAAGTGCGCTCCTGGGCGACCAAAATTCGGGGCCCGGTGCTCGTTCATGCGGCCCGCATCGCCGACCCACGTCCCGAGGCATGGAAATGGATTACCGACGATATGCGACCGCTGACCGAGCTGACGGGCGGCGTTATCGGGCAGGTTGAGTTAGCAGATTGCATCGCCTATCCTGACCAAACAAAATTTGCAGCCGATCGCAACCGGCACTTGAATGATCCGGCCTGGTTTCAAGAACGCGGGTTATTCGGCTTCATTTTCAACAATGCAGTGCGCCGGCCATTTCATTCTTGGACGGGCAACGTACGCTTTTTTACCGTGGAAGTTGACGACTAAGAGCGTTTTGAAATAGCGACCGCGGCAGGAGAAACTCAGTGAAATTGCTTGTGAGTGTCCGGTCGTGCAAGGAAGCCGAAGCCGCGTTACTCGGTGGAGCGGATCTTATCGACATCAAAGAGCCAGCTCACGGGCCATTGGGCCGCGCTTCCGATGAGACGATTTCGGCCATCGTGGCGATTGTAGCAGGCCGGGCGCCCGTTAGCGCAGCGATGGGCGAGCTGAACGATCCCACAATTACAGAATCGCACTCATCACCCGATTTCATCAAGTTTGGCTTGGCCGGATGTCGTAACCTCGACTGGCGCAACAAGCTGCAGCAGTGGCGCGCGGCAACATCAGCCCTTGTCGTTCCGGTCGGCTATGCAGATCATCACCTCGCGGAGGCGCCGTCGGTCGAGGAAATCGTTCAATTCGCAATCGAGAAGCGCTTCCCGGCTTTTTTGATTGATACGTTCGACAAAACGAGTGGCGCGTTGTTCGATTGGCTTTCGGAATATCAACTTGGCGCCATTGCCGCCCGACTTCGACAAGCGGGGGTCGCTTTTGCTGTGGCCGGGTCCTGTCGCATCCACCATTTGCCGTTGCTGCAATCCATTGAACCGGCTTGGCTAGCGGTGCGTGGCGCCGTCTGTCGGGAGTTTGATCGTAACGCCGAAGTTGATAGGGTGCTAGTCCACTCGCTGAAGCTGAAGCTGATGAAATTCGCTAGTCGAACGGACTCCGTCGATAGCGCGTCCGACTAGGAACATGTTCGTTCCACCACTTGCTATCGAAACCTACACCCTGGCACGGATACGCGAACGGAAGAAGTTTCAATTCTGAACAACCCCAATTCCCTCGCGTTTCTCGACATGAATGACTGTATAGCTGTCAAGCGGTGTTGATCTGAAGTCTGGCTCATCCGGGGGCAGCGCGGTAATCAGATCGTTAGCGACTTGTTGCCCGACACGCATGAACCTCTGCCGTTCAGGAAAGCGAGCGTCTTTCTAACTGCAGTTCTTCGAGCGAAGTTGCTGTGATTAGGTCTTCGCCGAGTCTTTCCAACTGTTCGACCGTCAACTTATTCAGGTATCGTTCTGTCTCATCACTCACATCTCCAAACCGCTTGTTCAACAACCGCCTGACGAAAGCATGATGACTCCTAAAGAACCCTTTCTCGATTCCCTCGTCCCTTCCTCTTTCTATCCCTTTTCGTAGCTAGTTTGCCCCAACATACGTGCCTCCTGATATTTTGGAGTCAGCGAGAGTTGATCGTACTCGTTCAAACTCAATCCTTCCAGAGGAAGGTAAGCCTCCACGCATTCGCAAAGAAGGAACCGGCGGGATGGATCGAGTGGCGAGTTGGCCAGTTTCAGAATCGCATCCGCCCTCATCCGCGCTCGTTCCTCTTCCGGCATTTTCATTAAAGCAGACAACGCGACGCCAAGCCAGTTATCACCTTCCAGATATATCCTAGCGTCCAATGCGGGCAGGCCAACATAAGGATAGCGAAATGCAAGTAGCGATTCTTCCCACAGCGATTCCTGATGTACGCTCCAGCCGATTCCCTCGAAACCAACGTGCAGGTAGAGCCCGATTGGAAACACGGGGAGGAGATGTTTGGCCCGTATGGCAGAATAATACCCGCACATACTCTGCGGCACCGCGGCTACACTATCGCCCGATTCAACTTCGACGTGAACCAGGATCACGAAAGCTTCCGCTTCGCGCGGCGATGTCTGCACCGACTGCACCAACGAAATCTGCGCGATCAAGTCGAGATGCCTACGGCGGCCTTGAGGTGGGTCGAGAAACACTTCCTGCTCAAGCCAATCGATTTCGTCCAGTCGAACCGTTTCGACCATTGAGGAAAGAAGAGTTCGATGAATTCACGAAAGAATACCTTGAAGCGTTGATCGTGATCGTCCATTTCCCCGTTCTCTTTGGCTGAGCCGCTTTACGGAGACGCAGTCGCCTGTTAGGGTAAAGGAAAAGGGTAAGGCTTCAACCGTTTGCCGGAGTTTGTCATGACCAACGAAGGACCCGATCGCCAGCAGGCCAAATTGCGTGAATTCATGAGCCTGCTGCCGCTGACGATAGAACTAGCCGGCCTAACGAAGGCCGAGGCAGGAAAGCATTTTACCGACGGACAGATGGAAGTGCGCGTCAACACGATCCGCAATGCGTACAAACTGGCGCGGCAGATGTTGATAGATATCTCAAAGCCATCGGAACCGTAATGGCGTTAGGCAGACCTTCGCAGGGCAATAGCCGTGGCCGTCGCGTACGCTCGGGTGAATGACGTCGAAAGCTCAATGTCCGCGACGTCGAGCGTCTCGGCAGCATCGCGCAGAGCACCAAGGAATTGGGCTGAGGAAATTCCCGAATCGTCGCAACTGATTTCCACTTCGTTTCGGGCTGTCCCTTTACTATTGGCGGAGCGCAGGCTTTTTAGCACAGCCTCTTTCGCTGCCCAGCGGGCGGCAAAATGTTCCGTCGGGTGCCGGCGCGACTGGCAGAACCGAATTTCTTTCTCCGTGTAGACCCGCCGTAAAAACAGTTCGCCATGTTCCTCGATCATTTTGCCAATGCGCAAGCATTCCACAATCTCAGTGCCAATGCCGATGATCTCCACGAGTGAATCTCCCTTAACGAACTACGCGAAGCCCAAGCCGCTTGCTAAAGTATCCCTTTGACCGCGACGACTCGAGGCAATGGCATGGAACCATCCGACGACGATCTTCTTGCAGATCTAACCGAAGCGCAACAGCAGGCGGTGATGCACGTCGATGGACCATTACTGATTCTGGCGGCGGCAGGGAGCGGCAAGACGCGCGTCATCACTCGCCGCGTCGCCTGGCTCTTACGCCAAGGCATTCGGCCTGGCAACATTTTGGCCATTACCTTTACGAATAAGGCCGCCGGCGAGATGCGGCAGCGCGTCGAGGCTCAGGTGCCGGGCAATCGCGTGATGATACGCACTTTCCATAGCTTAGGCGCCAACCTACTGCGGCAGTATGCCGACCATTTCCATCACGATCGCAACTTCACCATCTACGATACAGACGACCGCAACAAAATCGTCAAGAACGCCCTTGATGCAAGCGGCTTGGACAATACGAAATTCACGCCCGACCGCATTGGCGGCGCCATCAGCAAAGCGAAGAATCAGTTGCTGACACCCGATCTCTATCTGCGCGATGCAAACGACTATTTCACGCAGGCTGTCGCCAAAGTCTATCCGATGTACCAGAAAAAACTGCGCGACGCCAACGCGATGGACTTTGACGATTTACTCTTTTTGCCGGCGATTGCGCTGCGGACTAATGAAGAACTGCGGGCGGACCTCGATGCTCGCTTTCGTTATATCTTGATCGACGAATATCAGGACACGAATCAGGCCCAATACGAGATCGCCCATTATCTCTCAAAGGATTTTCGCAACATCTGCGTCGTCGGCGATCCCGATCAATCGATTTATCGCTGGCGCGGCTCGGACATCCGCAACATCCTCGACTTCGAACGCGACTATCCCGACGCTCGTGTCGTGTTACTCGGTAAAAACTATCGCAGCACGAAGGCCATCTTGCATGCAGCCGCGACGCTGATCGAACACAACACCCAGCGCAAAAAGAAGCCGCTGAACACCGACAACGGTGATGGCGAACCGGTCCGCGTCCTCACATTCGACACGGGAATGGATGAAGCCGACCAGATCGCTTATCGCATCAAACAAGCGGTTGCTGAAAATCGCCATGCGTATCGCGATGCGGCGGTATTTGTTCGCATGAACGCTTTGACGAGAACACTGGAATCCGCCTTTGTGAAACATGGCGTCCCCTTCCAGATCGTTAAGGGTTTGGCGTTTTTTGAACGTAAAGAAAATAAGGATGTGCTCGCTTATCTACGCGTGCTCGTGAACCCTAGCGACAATATCTCCTTCCTACGTGCGGTCAATGAGCCGGCGCGAGGCATCGGCAAAGTGTCTCTTGAGCACCTGCAGCGCTTCGCCGAAGAACACGAAATGTCGTTGATGTCCGCCTGCGATCATATCGAGCGCGTAACGGCTCTGAAAGGAAAGGCAGCGGGCGGGTTGAAAGATTTTGCTCGGCTTATGACCGACCTGCGCCAGCTGCTCGAACTGCCGCCGGATGAAATCATCAAGCAGGTAATCGACCGCAGCGGTTATCGGACGATGCTAAGCGCATCGGGCGATCAGGAAGATGAAGAGCGACTGGCCAACATCGAAGAACTTATCTCGGCAGCGAAGCAGTTTGGCAAAGATAATGCGGCCGCGACATTGGGTGAATTCCTCGAGCAGATCACCCTGGCTTCAGATGTCGACGGCTGGGACGAACAGCAAGACCACGTTTCAGTCATGACGCTTCATTCAGCCAAAGGATTGGAATTTCCCATCGTCTATGTGATGGCGGTCGAAGAAGGAATCTTGCCGCACGAACGCAGCCTGCAAGACGGCAAGAACGAAGAAAAGGAAGAAGAACGCCGACTGTTATTTGTCGGTATGACACGAGCCATGAAAGAACTTTATCTAACGCACGCACGATTGCGCGACTTCCGCGGCCAAACTCTCTATGCGATTCCCAGCGAGTTTTTGAACGAGATGCCCGAAGCGGTGTTGCATGAAGTTCAATCGCGTCATGCGGGGCGTACGATGGCCCACGATCAATATCGCGGAGGAAACCCGGCGGTTGAATCTGCGTGGAAGGATACGGGAGTGCCGCCGCGCGGGCCGCTCTTCGGCGCCCCGACTATAAACGTCGATGCCGATTATTCAGTAGGCCAAGTCGTGCAACACGATAGCTACGGCATCGGCCAAATCACCGACGTTAGCGGCTTCGGCGCCCTGAGAAAGGTCAAAATCCGCTTCGCTAGCCAAGGCGAAAAAACCTTTATCGCCGACAAGGTGAAACTCAAAGTGGCGCCCAAACGAGGGACGGCGACATAGAAAGAGTGTCAGATTCGGTTGATCAACTGCCGCAACCGGTGTTGCCATCCGCCACGCCGGTACAAAGTTATGGAATCTTTTTGCAGTAGAAGGTCAAAGTCATGACTCAAAAAACCCGCAGTACCAAGTAGGCAAGGCAGCGTATAGCCCTGAACCCGTTCCGCCCAATCTTCGACACTCGAGGGATTTGATCGCCGCGTGGGAGCCTCACCGACTGGCTCATCGGCAATTAAGACGGGCCAAGTGTATTCGTGCTGCCGCTGCTCGGGAAAGCGGAATCGCATATTTGTTAGTTCTCCAAGGCGCCTCGCGCCCGCCACTTTTATGGTCAACGGACGACCTCGACCGAAACGTAATAGACCGGATCCGCGGACCTTAGGCACGATGCTGATCGGACACCCAGTATCAATTAAAAATCGCAATGTTCTCCAGCTTATTTCAGATGAAAACACTTCGATTTCGAGAACCGGATATGGGCAAAGTACATTGCTCGTATGCACGTATCTCAAGGGCTGCCGGATTCTCATGAAACTTCACGTAAAGGGATCGGGAAATCGCCCGAACGATTCAGGAGTACACAATGTAACTTTTTGACTCTGTGAATCGGTCAAATTTCTCAGAATGAACGTAATGCGCTCGTCCCCGGCTGAACCATGGGCAAGAACCACCCAATCTCTACCTTCATCGTAATAAAGTACATCCCGATCTCCATAATACATATCCAGTTTGACGGAATTCAGCAGATAAAGCTGCACTTTTTCCGAGCGCCATGTTGTTTGCCGCAGTTCGTCTTCTACTTGTTTCTGGAATTTCTCCGGAATTGGCTTTTCGCTCAGGCGGTCGCCGATCGGTTTGCCATCAGCCGTAAAGAACGGTGCATCGACAGCCGGGCGTGTTGTTGTTTCAGTCACAAAAATATCCTCATCAGATAAGATAATTGTAACTCGTAACTGAGCTAAAGCGAGACGGCTTTTTTCATTGCCTCGGCAATACGGCTCATTGATTCTTCACTCGTTCCGAAAGGCGGCATCGCGTAAAGAACGTTGCCTAACGGCCTCAAGAAGACGCCCAGTTCGAGGCAGCAATGGCGCATGGCCCGACTGACCTCGGCAAGGTAGCCGCCTTCACCAGCAACCTCAATGGCGGCAATCGTGCCGCGAATCCGAACATCGCGCACGTTTGGCCGTTCGTTCAAAGGGCTCAACGTTTCGCGCCAAAAGCGCTCAAATCGAGCGGGGGCCGTCGGCCTTTCGCGCTTCAGCCATTCGAGATTGGCGACCGCAATCGCACAGGCTAACGGATGCGCTGTGAAGGAATGCCCGTGAAAGAAAGTCTGCGCGCTATCGGCCGTGTCGAACATCGACACAACGTGCGGTGAAACAAGCGTGGCCGCGAGCGACAAGATGCCTCCCGCCAACGTCTTCGCGGTGCAGACAAGATCGGGGGCGATGCCTGCTGCCTCAAAGGCCCACATAGTGCCGGTGCGGTATAGGCCGGTCATTACCTCGTCGGCAATGAAGAGTACATTGTGCTTTCGAGTGACGTCGAAGATGGCACGAAGTTCTTCCGGCGAATGCATCACCATGCCACCGGCGCCTTGCACGAGCGGTTCGATGATGACGGCAGCAACCTTGCTGTGATGTTGCGATAAAACGTCGTCGAGGCTTTCAGCAGAAAGCGGAACGCGTTTCGCTTGGAACAACAGCGGTTCGAAGCGGCCGAAGAACAGCGGATCTCGGCCGACGGCCATCGCGCCAAAAGTATCGCCGTGATAGCCGTTCTCAAAGCCGATGAAGAGCGTTCGCTGCTTTTCGCCACGCTGACACCAATACTGGTAGGCCATCTTGAGGGCGACTTCGACGGCGGTGCTGCCGTTGTCCGAGAAGAAGGTGCGCCCGCCGCTCCAGGGCATTGTCTCCAACAGCAACTCGGCTACGCGAATCGCCGGAGGATGGGTCACTCCCGCAAACAGAACGTGGTCGAAACACTGGGAGGCCTGACGAAGAGCAGCCATCAAACGTGGTTCGCGGTGCCCATGCAGAATCGTCCACCAGGAAGAGATGCCGTCGATGATTCTGCGACCATCCGCCAAATGCAGAAACTCGGCGTCGGCGCCAACGACGAGGAGCGGCGCATCAACCGCACGCAGCGATGTATACGGATGCCAAACAGAAGCAACGTCGGCTTCGAGCCAACGTTTCGATGAAGCGTCAACGCTGTACTGTTCGACGTCAGGTGATGATATCGAGTCGTGCAGTGCAGTTAACACAACTCTTTGTTGCAGTGAGGCCCCCGCAATATCTTCCCGGCTCCATGTTCTGGGCGGCGTTAAATGAAAAACGCGGGCAGCGCCGTGCTTTTCGATCTGTTCAACCGCGTACGGGTCTTCATCGCCTAATAACACCACAGCCGACGGTTCTATTTCGTGAATCTTCAGCGCCTGCAACAGAGACAACGTTCGGCCAATGGCGCCGATCTTCGAACTCGAAACGAGAACGGTAGGAAAGCCGAGTTGCGTGATGAGGCTCAACTGTAGTTCGTCGTCATTAAGAGGCGAAAATGGGCTTCCGAAGGTTTCGATCAACAGAGGCGAAACCTTTGGCATCTGTTCGACAATACCAGCAGTGGAAGGGATCATTCGTCCCACGCGTCGCGCAGCAAGCGGAGGTGCGACCGCTTCATCGAATTGCGCTATCGGCGCGTGAACGACCGTCTCCGGAATTAGGTGGCATACCTTTTCGGAATCCGATTCACCCGTTTCAAGAGGCTTCCAGTAGTGCCAGTCGCCGGGAAACGCCGCTAGCCAAAGCAGCGCAAATGTTGTCTTGCCTGCATCGGTGTCGGTGCCGAGTATAGTGAGATTGGTCATAGGCCAAAGTTGATTGTCGCAGATCAGCAGCAAAGAAATCAGGCGCGACGCGGAGGCTTTGCGCAGCGGAGCGATTTCAGCCGGAAATCGCTCCGCTGCGCAAAGCCTTCATATCGCGGCTAACGATAAACGCGCTTGATAATTTTCATTTCGGCTCCTTCTTTTCCGGCGGCAAGATCGGCTTGAACTCACCTTTCCCTTTTCGATCTAAATTTTTGTTAAGGTCCGCAGCATCGAAGACGACCTTCGCCCCTCCTTCCGGGATGTCAATTTTAGCGCCTCCAAAGGATAGCGTTGACTACCAGCCGGCGGAAGTCCTCATCCGCCCAATTGCGATGGCTATGGCCGCCAGTGAAACCGAACGATCGACCGCCATCCGGTCGCTCAAACGCCCACGCCAAATGCTCTGGCCGGCCGGGGTACATCTTGGCGGCAGGAGTACCGCGAGAGTTGTCTGGAGGGATCGCGGTTAATATCGGGGTCACGTTTTTCATGTCTTCAACGAAGCGCATGTTGTAATACCACTCATCGCGGATGACGAAGGGTTTTACGCCGCGCGTGATCGAGTGTTTCGGCAATTCGCGGATGGACGCATCCCAGTGCGGGTTGATGGAGAATCCGGCTTCATAATAACCGCCTAACCAGCCGAGCACCCGCTTGCCTGGTTCCTTGGGATACTCGACCGCATAATGGATATTGACGAAACCCGTTCCCTTGTCGAGCAGCTTTTGAATCACCTCCATGCGTTCGGGCTTGATGACCGGATGGCCGCCGCCGCCGTCCATGTAAAAGACGACGGATGCAGCGCCATCGAAAATCTTTTCGTTCTTCGGCCAACCGTCGCGTGCCATCGTCACCCAGATATCCGGGGTCTGTTTCAGCAAATTCATTAGAATCGCACAGCCTGCAAAAAACTCATGATCGCCAGGGCCATGGCTCTGCTTACCGGCAACGAGAACAATCTTTTTGCCTTTGAAGTCGGCCGGCGGATCGACTTCCAACAGAACCTTTGATTGATCGAAAGGGTCGGCTGCCGGCGTCTCTGCTCCAGTGGCCGGGCGGCAGAGGCTGAGCAGCGCGAAGGGGAGCATTAGGAAAAGGGAACGCATTGCATGGTTCTCCGAAAACAGTGATGTCTAAAGCTTTCGTTAATGTATGCAAAGATTCCATTTCGAAAGTTTGATGAGTCCTTCTACATTAACTGTTGAACGCCGTCCGAACCTCTCGGGTCCATTTTTTCATGCATCGCGAAGTCTCTGATGTCGACGATCTGTTCGGGCGAGCCGAAACTCTTGGCCTTTATCTGTTGACGGCCGGTCTCGCTCTGTTGATTGGCCGTGATCTCGCTCCATCGGTTTTGCCTTGGCTTGGGCTCGAGTCGATGTTTGCGGGGCGTGAACTCTTTGGATATCGCTATGCTCTTCTGGCGGCCATCATCGGCGGCGCTCGGATCCTTTTTCATTCGCTGGAGGCAATGTTCGAAGGCCGTTTCGTTGCGGAAATCGCCATCGCCGTCGCGGCTATCGGCGCCATTTTGTTGCGCGAGCCCTTGGTGGCTGCAGAAGTCATATTTATCGCTCAGCTCGGCGAATGCCTTGAGGCCTGGACCTTAGCCCGCGCTCAGCACGGCATCCGCAAACTGGTGGAAGTTTTTCCTCAGCGTTGCTGGTTGCTGCGCGATGGCCAAGAAGTTCGCGTTTTGATCAACGAAGTTCGCCGGGGCGACAAGGTTGTTGTCAAGCCGGGGGGCAAGATTCCGGTTGACGGAGTAGTGCTCGAAGGCGAGTCCTCCGTAGATGCCAGCGCGTTGACAGGCGAAAGTATCCCGCTCGATCGCGTTCCTGGCGATGCGGTCTTGGCAGGCAGCCTCAATCAATTCGGGCAACTGACGATTGAAGCGAAGAAGGTTGCGGAAGAGACAGTTGCCGGCCGGGCTATCCAATTGACCGCACAGGCCCTGCGGAATAAAGCGCCAATCGAACGAACGGTCGATCGCTATGCTTCCTGGTTTCTACCTGCGGTGCTAGCCGCCGCAATGCTGATTTTCTTGCTGAATGTCGTTTACCAAACGAGCCTCCGTCCGGCGGAAGTCCGCCTTTCTTTCAACGTAGCAGCCCGGCTTAGCCTTTATCCGGCGCTGGCGGTCCTAGTAGTGGCGTGCCCTTGCGCATTGGTATTAGCGACGCCAGCGGCCGTGATTGCTGCGCTCGGCCGTCTGGCCGGCACCGGCATCCTTATCAAAGGCAGCATCGCGCTGGAACGCTTGGCACAAGTTCAGGCATTTGCATTCGATAAAACGGGCACACTGACGGAAGGCAAGCTGGAGCTCGGCGACATCATTGCGTTCAACAATCTAACCGACAACGATATTCTTCGCACGGCAGCCTTGGCCGAGCAAGGGAGTGAGCATCCGCTTGGCAAGATGATCGTTGACGAAGCGCGTTCGCGCGTTGCTCATGAGAGCCGTCGCCAGATTTCAAGCTTTTCCCGGCGGAGGAGTCGGCGCGGATGATGATGGCGCCGCCATACTTGTCGGCACCCGCCGGCTTTTAGAAGAGCAGCATGTCGGAGTCTCCGCGTCCGCAATTGATGCCATTGCCAGACTTGACGAAACAGGTCAAACGTCTCTGTTGGTCGCACGCAATGGGGTTCTGCTTGGCATCATCGGCGCTCGAGACCGCGTTTGCGCCGATGCGGCCGACGTGTTGCAGGAATTGCGCAACGCCGGAATCGAACAAATCACCATGTTGACCGGCGACCGTGCTTCCGTTGCCCGAACGGTCGGCGAACAACTTAAAATTGATGACATACGCGCCGAGCAGCTTCCTAATGAAAAAGCCGATTTAATAGCAGCCAATCATGCAAGAACATGCTACGTCGGCGACGGCATTAACGATGCGCCAGCGCTGAGCTTGCGCCTCAGTGGGGATCGCTGTGGGCCGAGGTACCGAGCTGGCCGCAGCGTCGGGCGACATTGTCGTTCTCGGTGAACCTCTGCGCTATCTGCCTTTGCTCTTGCGCTTATCGCGCGAGACAATGCGGTTGATTCGCCAGAATATCCTTATCTTCGCATTCGGCGTGAACATCGTTGGCATCGTCTTCACCGGCTTGCTTTGGCCGCTCTTCGCAACGTCACCCGAGCTTTACGACAAGGCCCCGCTGGTGGGCGTCATTTATCATCAGCTCGGTTCGCTGTTGGTCTTGTTCAATTCGATGCGGCTGCTCGCATTCGAACGCCGTGCTCCTGAAACGTGGATCGAGTGGAAACTTCGCTATCGGCTATTCGAACTGTGGGCGGAACGCAATCTTGATGCTGATCGTTTGCTGCATGCTGCAGTCGATTATCGTAAATCCATTCTTATTGGAGTGGTTACCTTGCTCTTTGCCGGATGGATCGCAAGCGGGACCACGGTTGTCGAAGCAGATGAACTCGCAGTCGTTCAACAGTTCGGGCAAATTCAGGACAATCTGAAGCCGGGGTTACATTGGTGTTGGCCTTGGCCAATTGATGTCGTTCGTAAGATCAAACCCGCTGAAATCAAAGTCGTGTCAATTGATTTTCGAGATCGGTACGCGGTTGATGGCGATCTCCAAACATCGGTGGACTACGACGATACGACCTGGACAAGCAGTCACGGCGGAACGGAAGGACGGAACGCATCGCTCTTCACGGGCGACCGCAATCTTGTGGATGTCCGCGCCAGCGTTCAGTACACGATTACCGAGCCGAGAGCCTATCTGTTCGCGGCACGGCAGCCGCAAAACTTGATCCGCACGGCTGGCGAAGCCGTCCTGCGCGAATTCATTGGCAGCCACCCGTTCGTTGAACTGCTCACGACGCAACGGCTCGAAATGCAACGGAAAATTGCTGAAAAGCTCGAGGAGCAGCTTGCCGGTCTCAACGGCGACGGCATCGGCATCCACGTTGTGGGCGTAGTCATTCACGATCTCCATCCGCCGTTGCTCGTCGCGAAGGATTACTATCGTCTCGCCAAGGCGCTTCAGGAAAAAGAGCAACGCCGGCATCGTGCCCATGCGGAAGCGGCGCGTGATTAAAAGCCGTGCCATTGAGGATGAATACAAGCAATCGAGTAGCGCTCGCAGGTCCGCCAATGAAATCGTTGAAGATGCCCGTTCCAACAGCGCCGAACTTTTAGGTTGGCAGCGTGCTAGGCGAGAAGTGAGCGCCGCGCAGGAATGGGAGATGTTCGCACATTTTGCCCACCGACTCGAATCGGGAGCGGACATCGCCGTCGCCTACGCGGACGCTGTTCTGGAGGAACAGGCGCTGCTGTCGCTACGGCGTTCACTGATCGACTTCAACTTGTCCTGGACCGCCATCGGCGCCGTGCTTCAGGGTCGCGACAAGGTCATCATCGATGCGGAGCAACCGGGCGGAAAAATGCACTTGTTCTTATTTGACCCCGACTTGCTACGCCCAGGGCTAGTGTTCCCTTCGATTCAGAAATGAAGGTGGCTTGAAGTGCCAGCCTTTGAAATTGTTTGAGTTTATCCCTTGGAAGGATTTAGCGTGTCTCGTTTCAAAGTGATTGTGCTTCTGCTGCTGTTTATGCTGTGGGCCCAGTCGGCACTCTACACAGTTGACCAATCCGAATTCGCCTACGTCACACGTTTTGGCGAGCCCGTGCTAGTGCAGGACGGCGCCACGTCCGCAGGTTTCCATAGCAAATGGCCATATCCGATCGAATCGGTTCGACGGATCGATCGACGTATTCAGATCATTGACCTACCTCCCACGGAGCCGTTGACGCGCGATGCCGTCGACAAAGAGGTGGGCAAAACGCTGACAGTCGATGCCTTCGTCTGCTGGCGGATCCCCGATGCCGAAGCCGCCGATCGTTTTGTACGTGCCGTGGGGACGATGGAACAAGCCCGCCGGTTGTTGACTCCGCGCATCAACGGGAGGCTGACGGCGATCATCAGCAATGTTCCGTTCACCGATCTTTTCGGTGTCGCCGATGATCGCGAGGTCGAGAAACGATCCGAAAGCATACGCCGTAAATTGCTCGGTTTTGAAAAGCTCGGCGCTAACGACGTCGATGAGCCGTTGCCAACGACGATCTTGCGAGAGTATGGCATTCAAATCCTTGATGTGCGCTTACGCCGGCTGAGCTATCCGGAGGCGGCCTTGCCGAGCATCATTGAGAGCATCAGCGAGCGCTTGAAAGAGAAGGTGACGAAAATCGAAACCGAGGGCGCTCAACTTTACATTCAAATTGTCGAAGATGGAAAGTACGAGGCCGCTAAGATTGAGAAGCGAGCTGCGACAGAGAAGCGGATTATCGAAAGCAAAGCCGATCTGGAAGCCAATGAAATTCGCCTGCGTGCAGAAAGTCACGACGTAGAGTTTGCTCGCTTCTGGCGCAAAATGAAGACGTTGCAAGCAAGCATGTCCAATTCGAATGACACTCTTCTGCTGTCGGGCAAACATCCCTTGTTCGACTTGCTATTGCGGCCGCCGCAAGAGGAGAAGCCGAAATGAAACGGCTTGCCCTCGGCGTCTTCGCATTGTTTGGGGCGTATCTCTTCACGGGCATCGCTGAAATCCATCCGGGTGAGCGTGCAGTGGTGAAACGATTCGGCCGCATTGTTGCGCGTCCTGGTCCCGGCCTATGGTTCGGGCTGCCATGGGGCATGGACACTGTCGACCGCGTGCCGATTACTCAAGTTAGGCGCATCACCGTCGGCTTTCAACCTCGCGAGGAAGGCGACTCAGCTGACGCTGGGGTCATGTTGACGGGCGATGAAAATCTCGTGGAACTTCGCGTCCATATCGACTTCGCTGTCGCGGAAGGCGATGCGAGCCTGGATGAATATGTGCTCCATCGGGCTCAAGCCGAGACAATAATTGGACGCGAAACCGAAGCCGCATTGACGGAGTGGGCTTCGGGAGCGTCCATCGATCGACTACTCATAACGGGAAGCAGCGAACTGCCGCGCTGGTTGATGACACGGGTTCAAGGCCGCCTTGAACCGTATCACCTTGGCGTGCGCATCCAAAGTGCCAGCGTGGTGCGGGTAGCGCCGCCGGAAGAGGTCCGGCGCGATTTCGAGCGCGTCAACCAGGCGGAAGCCGTCAACCGCACCCGCGTTTCGCAGGCACGCCAGGAAGAAAGCCAGCTTCTCCGGCAGGCGGAGAGTACAGACTATCGTCTTCGCCAGCAAGCGATCGCGTATAAGGAACGCAGTAACGCTATTGCTCAGGCCGATGCGGACGCCTTCGAGCTTCGAGTGACACAATACTACCGCACGCGGCGCGCAAACCCGCAAATTTTATCGCTCATCTGGTGGGACGAAATGAGCAAGCTCTTCGGACTTTTGCACGAGCGCGGCCGTATTGAACTGCTG
Source organism: uncultured Planctomycetota bacterium (assembly GCA_963718635.1). Lineage (GTDB taxonomy): Bacteria > Planctomycetota > Planctomycetia > Gemmatales > Gemmataceae > JAIOQJ01. Next base: position 4,534,796 of record OY970367.1, read on the forward strand.
GATTCTTATCTAGGTCCCGATGGGCTCGATTTATCACGGTTGGGCCTTGGAAAAGCGAAACAGGAAGAGACAGCAAAAAAATATGGAACCAAAAAATAAGAGCGAAGAACGGCAGTTCAACCACGGCTGAAACTTTCGCGTTTTCCTGATTCGATCTGTCTCCTTTACCCGTGATCTGTGCCGCCTTCAATTGGTTCGCCCAGGTCGTCGGCGATTTGTTTGAGGTCTTCGTAGATGGTGCCCATGCGCGCGGGGCGCTTCTCCGGTAGAAAGGCCAGACAGCTTTCAATCAGCTCGCCGAGTTCTTCGGGAACTTTCGGGTTCAGCTCGCACACGGGTTTGAGCATCGCTTTCCACGATTTCTCATTCAAGCGTAATTCGGGAACAGCGGCAACCGATGGTGGGAGTTTCAGTGTCGCCAACCGGTACATTGTTGCCCCGAGGTTGTAGATGTCCGTCTTCTCGTTGACGACTTTGCCGCGAACGGTTTCCGGCGCCATGTATTCGGGGGTGCCCTGGATGCGGTCACGCGGTTCGCCCTTCACATAGGCCAGGCCATAGTCGAGTATTTTAACCTCGCCGCGTTTGCCGAGCATAATGTTGTTCGGCTTCAAATCCGCATGACAGACCCTGCGTTGGTGCATATGCATAAGGCCAATGGTAATGCGCGCGAACACGGTCACGAGCTTATCCATGGCCATCGGCGGCAGCAGGTCGAGCGTTTTGCCGTTCACGTATTCGATCAGAAGATGGACCTTTCTAACGCGAAAGAACCAGTCCTTTTCCATTTCCAGACAATGAATTTTGATGAGATTGGGATGACTGAGCATCTGGGCAATGCGAAACTCATGGCGGGCCTGATCGAGAAACTTCTGTTCTTCGGCGCTTCGATCAGCACGACCTTGAGCGCGTATTCGCGTGAATCGGCCTGGCGGCGCACGTGTAGAATGGAAGAGTGGCGCCGGCGCCGAGCGTACCTAGAACGTTGTATTTGCCAATGGTATCAATGAGGGCCACGCGTCACCTCGTGCTTGATGGGCGAGCAGACGATAAAAGCGTTTTAATGTTTTCGAATCAAAGAGGGAAGCACGAAAGCCGATTCGTGTTAGTGAGCTCTGAAATTTGGCACTCGCCAAAATGCACTCTGCACACGTAGCGTAAACAGTACATTCAGTGGAAAATATGCATGACGGAAATTGAATCCGAAAAGCGAATCCAAGCATACGGGCGGGAAATCTTTGCACGCGTTGATCGCCGTGGGCCTTTGCCCTTTTCGCCGCACTGGTTCGACGAACGCCTGATGAATTGGACCATGAGCCAGGATTCACTGAAGATTCAACTCTTTCGCTTCATTGATGCTTTGCCTCTGCTCGATCATCCGGAAGCCATTGCCGGTCATCTGCGCGAGTATCTTGATGCAGCCGGGTCTGGAACCCCTTGGTGGGTTCGGCATGGAAGAAAGCTGCTGCCGACCCGGGGTGTCCTAGCCCGACTGTTAGCTAATGCGGCCAAAGGAAACGCCAGTCACCTGGCGCGTCGCTTTATCGCTGGATCGAATGTCGAAGAAGCGTTGCGAACCATCCAGGCCCAGCGCGCCCACTCCTTGGCGTTCACGATTGACCTGCTCGGCGAAGCAACGATCACGGAGGCCGAGGCGGATGGCGTTCAAGCGCAATATCTCGAACTTCTTGAAGGCTTGAGCCAAGCAGTCAATCGCTGGCCGGAGGAGCCTCTGATCGATCGCGACGATAATGGGCCGATTCCACGAGTGAACGTATCCGTTAAGCTCTCGGCCCTCTTCAGCCAGTTCGATCCCATCGATCCCGTTGGAACCAGTGAAGCGGTGCGACGCCGCTTGCGGCCGATCTTGCGAACCGCGAAGCGCTTGCACGCTTTCGTCAACTTCGACATGGAGCAATATGCGTTCAAAGACACAACGTTACGCATCTTTCGTGAGATACTCGAAGAGCCCGAATTTTGCAATTGGCCGAACATCGGCATTGCCATGCAAGCCTATCTGACAGACACCGAGCACGATCTGCAGCAATTGCTCGAGTGGACTAAAAAACGCGGCATGCCGGTTTGGATTCGGCTCGTCAAAGGCGCCTATTGGGATTACGAAACCATACTCGCCGCCCGAGAGGGCTGGCCAGTTCCCGTCTTCACGGAAAAATGGAAAAGCGATGCCAGTTTCGAATCGTGCGCTCGGCTTCTTATGTCAAACTACCAATGGCTTCGGCCCGCTTTCGGCACCCATAATGTCAGGAGCATCGCGGCCGTGCTTGCCTTGGCGGAGGAGTTCAACGTTCCGCCGCTCCAATACGAATTTCAGATGCTCTACGGCATGGCGGACGAGTTCAAAGACGTACTCGTCCGCATGGGCCGACGAATGCGCATCTATACGCCCTATGGCCAACTCTTGCCGGGCATGGCTTATCTGGTCCGCCGACTGCTGGAAAACACCTCGAACGAATCGTTTTTACAGGCAAGCCATCGAAACGATGTTTCGGAAGAGCATCTTCTTAGGAAATTCGGAATGCGGAATTCTTTGAAATGCGGAATTCGGAATTCTTCGGAATGCGGAATTGGGAATTCGGAATTCGGAATGAAAGACAAGGCATTACAGGAGAAATCAATGGATAATGAAGTCGGCCATTCCGCATTCCGAATTCCGCATTCCGAGTTAAGAAAAAATTCCGAATTTCTTAATGAGCCTTTGACCGATTTTGCCCGGGAAGAGAGCCGGCTCAAAATGCAGTCGGCCCTGGAAGAAGTCGGCAAGCATTTCGGGCGGCGCTATCCGCTCGTGATAAACAACCAAGAAATCGTCACCGAGAAGTGGATCGATTCGCTGAATCCATCCCATGCCGTCCAAGTCGTCGGCCATTGTGCCCAAGCGAATATTGAGCAGGCCCAGGTGGCTGTTCGGGCGGCATTGGCGGCATTCGATGACTGGCGCGATACCACTCCTGAAGTTCGCGCAGGGTTGCTCGAAAAGGTCGCTCAAATCATGCGGCGGCGGCGCTTTGAACTCGCCGCCTGGGCACTATATGAATGCGGCAAGCCGTGGCGTGAAGCGGATGCCGACATCGCGGAGGCCATTGATTTCTGCGACTATTATGCACGCGAGATGCGCCGTTTGTCTTCGCCGCAACGGCACAACATGCCCGGTGAAGACAATGAAACCTTTTACGAGCCGCGCGGGGTTGCAGTTGTAATCGCACCTTGGAACTTCCCGTTAGCGATTCTCTGCGGTATGACGACAGCCGCGCTTGTCACTGGCAATACCGTGATCATGAAGCCGGCCGAGCAGTCGTCGGTCATCGCGGCCAAACTGATGGAGATGTTTCACGAAGCCGGCTTTCCACCCGGCGTGGTGAATTATCTGCCCGGCATCGGTGAGGAGATCGGGCCGACGCTGACAACGCATCCCGATGTCGCGCTCATTGCCTTTACGGGCTCGCTCCAAGTGGGTTTGAAGATCAACGAAGAAGGCTCGCGAACGCCTCCGGAACAGCACCATGTTCGAAGAATCATTGCCGAGATGGGCGGCAAGAATGCAATCATCGTCGACTCCGACGCCGACTTAGACGAAGCGGTCAAAGGGGTCGTCGAAAGCGCCTTTGGCTATCAGGGTCAAAAATGTTCGGCCGGCTCGCGGGTCATTGTTCTGGAGCCTCTCTACGGTCGCTTTCTGGAGCGGCTGGTGGAAGCGACGAAAAGCCTGACCGTTGCGCCGGCAGAATCGCCCGGCTGCTCGGTTGGCCCGGTGATTGATGCGGAATCGCGCGACCGCATTTTGCGCTCGATTGAGAAGGGCAAACAGGAAGGACGATTGGTCTACGCGGCAGCTACTGGCAGTTTGCACACAGAAGGTTTCTACGTCGGCCCACATATTTTTGCCGACGTGCCTGAAACTGCCTCCATCGCCAATGACGAAATTTTCGGGCCAGTACTGGCGGTGATGAAGGCAGCCAATCTCGATGAGGCGCTACGCATCGCCAACGGCGCCAAATACGCCCTGACCGGCGGCATCTTCTCGCGAAGCCCGAAAAACATCGAGCAGGTGAAGCGTCGCTTCCGCGTCGGCAACCTCTATATCAATCGCAAGATCACCGGAGCCCTCGTCAATCGGCAGCCATTCGGCGGCTTCAAGCTATCGGGCATCGGCTCCAAAGCCGGCGGACCGGATTATCTGCTGCAATTTCTGCTGCCGCGAACAATCACGGAAAACACCATGCGCCGAGGCTTCGCACCCGTGGCTGAGGGGGTGGGGATTTGAGAGAAAGAAAACTGCGGAAATATGCGTAGCATCGTTCCATCAAGGCGGTCGCAAGTTATAACAGCTTCTTCGTCCTCCCACTCTTGCGGACCATGGAGTCCTGCAATCGTTTCAGATAATGATCGGGGTTGAGCCGTATTTCGTCCATGAAGCGGCGAGCAAGTGGGCTTGGATTTCCCAACCCTTGCTCCCATTGGCTTACCGTTTTGCCGGATACCCCAAGAAATCGAGCAAATACCTGCTGGCTCGCACTCAACATTTTTCGTGTTTGCTTGACCATCGTCGAAGTGTATGAGCGTGGCTTCAGATCGAGCTGCATCTGGTAGCAGGTAAATCGTATACTGAGATCTTCATTTGCTTCTAATGCGTCTGCAAGTTCAGTGAACCCAGCAATCAAATCCTCGGCGACATTCGGTTTCTTTTTCATCGTATCACCTCTTTCAACACTCATCACAACTGGACTCGCGCCTGAACACGGTAAGGTCGGCTCAGTAGAGATCGTTCAACGCGGTGCACGGCCGACTCGAGCGCTGCCTTTTCTTCATTAGTTAAGTCGTCTTTCTCGTCCTTGCTGTAGACGAATAGCTAGAATGATGATCGCTACTTCCTCGATGTATTTGTAGCAGACGCGAAGTGCGCCGCTTTTCCCAGCATTCCATCTCGGAGGAGCAAACCGGATTTTGCGGACGCCACCCGTATTCGAGATGACATTCCCTCCTCGCGGAGCGGCCATAAGCCCAATTTCGAGTGCCCGGAGGTCCAAATCGGTTAGGTCTAAATTGTCCCAGCGTCGCACAAATGGACGGAGCTGGGTAAAACTAATCAAATCTTCAGGGGTAAACCAATGTGCTGGATAGCGCAGAGTTGCACGTTGGCGTCTACCCTGTTTCTTCTTGCTCATACTTCGTCCTAGCGGGCGCCAAAGCCGTGAGAGCAAGAAGCCGCACAATGGTTTATGTATACCTAAGGGTGGTATAGATTTCAAGATGGAAGACGCAGTTTTGCTCGCCCTTCTAGCGTCCAAATCGCCCCCTGACCAGAAAATACCGAACTTTTGCCGTTTCGCCCTATACCTGGCCGTAGATGCCTGATAATTTAAATCTTGCAACCTTTATTTCAGTTTGTCCCTTGAGATTGTAATGCCATTTAATCAACTCGGTTTACCCCCCTCTCTCGTCAACAACGTCCTGAAACTTGGCTACGAGACTCCTACCCCGATTCAAGCGCAAGCGATTCCGGCCGTGCAGGCTGGCCGCGACCTTGTCGCGACTGCACAGACGGGCACCGGCAAGACAGCGGCGTTTCTTCTGCCCGTCTTGCAGCGTCTGCTTACCCGTCCGCGCGGCGCCACTGGCGCTCTGGTGCTGACGCCCACGCGTGAACTTGCCAACCAAATCGAGCTCGTGTTTCGCGGTTTGGCGGCAGGCACTCCTTTGCGTTCCGCGTTGGTAGTGGGCGGCGCTCCGCCTTATCCCCAAGAGCGTGCGCTCCGTGCCGGCGCTGACGTTGTCGTCGCCACTCCCGGACGTCTGCTCGACCATATGGGCCGAGGCACCGGCAATATGTCCGCATTGCAGGCTTTGATTCTCGATGAAGCCGATCAGATGTTCGATATGGGCTTCTTGCCCGATCTGAAGCGGATCATTGCCAAACTGCCCGTCAAACGGCAGACTCTGCTCTTCTCCGCCACCATGCCTCCGGAGATTGCCAAGCTCGGCCAGGCGATTCTGCGTGATCCCTTGCGCATTTCCATCGGCGAACAAGGCACGGCAGCTCAATCCGTCACGCAGACCGTCTACCCGGTCCCTTCCCACCGCAAGTCGGCTCTGCTCATGCATCTGCTTGAACAGTGGGAACTGCCGAGCGTCCTCGTTTTCACTCGCACTAAACACGGCGCCAAACGGCTGGCCAATGCGATTTACGAAGCGGGCCACGGTGTAGCCGAGTTGCACAGCAACCGGAGCCCAACCCAGCGCGCGAAGGCGATGCAGGTCTTCCGCGCCAAAACGGTTCCAATCATGGTCGCCACTAACATCGCGGCCCGAGGATTAGACGTGCGGCACATCACCCACGTCGTTAATTTCGACGTGCCGAACGCGCCGGATGAATACGTTCACCGTATTGGCCGTACAGGTCGTGCGGGCGATAAAGGTGACGCGCTAGTGCTCGTGGCGCCCGAAGAGAATGGACTCCTCGCCCGGATCGAACGACAGATCGGCCATCGGCTTCCTCGGCAGCACGTTGAAGATTTCGATTATCAGTCAGCCAAAGCGGCCCTAAGCCTGAACGAAAACAATGGTAAGTTTAAGAAGGTGGCCCTCCCCGTCGCCAAGAAGAAAGTGTCCCGCGGCCAGGGACGACGTTGATTTGTTTGTCGTTGGCGAGCCGAGCAGCGTAAGCTTCCGGGTTCTATCATTACCCGGCAGCCTGCGCTGCTCGGCTCGCCAGCACCGAGTCGCTTTCATTTTTCGCTGGCACATGCCTTTCGAATATCTTAAACCGGCACATCCTTTGCAGCTCTTCGTAGGCGGCCAGATCGAACGCAGGACGATTTGGCAAGATTCCTACGGAGAACGCCGTGAACATCCGGTTTTGCACCTTTGCCCTTTTGACCATTGCCTCTTTCGCAACATTTCAAACCTTTGCTTATGCCGATTCGCTTAAAGGCAAGCGCATCGCAATCCTCGTAGCCGATGGCTTCGAAGAAGCTGAGCTGATAGAGCCGCGTAAAGCGCTCGATGCAGGCTGGCGTTAAGACTTTCGTCGTCTCGCCCAACTCGAAAGAAGTAAAAGGTTGGGCCAGCACGGATTGGGGACAAAAGTTGCCGGTGGATGTTATTCTCGATGATGCCCGCCCCGATCAATACGATGCGTTGCTGTTGCCCGGGGGTGTTATCAATCCCGATAAACTGCGTATCAATCCAAAAGCGGTTGCATTCGTTCGCGCCTTTTTCGATGCGGGCAAGCCGGTGGCAGCCATCTGTCACGGGCCTTGGACGCTCGTCGAAGCTGGCGTCGTGAAAGGGCGAAAAATGACCTCGTGGCCCTCCCTTCAAACTGACATCAAGAACGCCGGCGGCAATTGGGTGGATAGCGAAGTCGTTGAGGATCGTGGCTTAGTCACCAGTCGGAAGCCCGACGATATTCCTGCGTTCAACAAAGAAATGTGTCGAGTATTCGCAACGGGCGCTCCGTCACCTAAGTGAGTCGACTTCAACGAGCAGCTTTGGCGAGCCGGGAGCGTCAGCGATCGGAGAAAGAGCGCGAATCATCGCAAATTTTTTCCAGTCGTTTACGCGCTCGGCTTGCCACGAACACTCAGCGCATTCATGTTAAACGATTTCTCGTGAGTTGATCTTCTCATCCATGGGCGGTGTCTCCATGAGCGCATCGATGCAGGTTCCTTCTGCAGGCAGACGGCATTTTTTTCACTCGGCCGCAGCTACCCTATATGCCTCGGCCAATGCTTCCGCAAATGATGCGGAAGCAATTCCGCTGCGCCCATTCGGCAAGACCGGCGTCAAAGTTTCTGCCTTGGGCCTAGGCGGGCATCATCTCGGCGATGCCAAAGATGTTGAAACCGCTATCCGGATCGTGCACGAAGCCATTGATGCAGGCGTGAACTTTTTCGACAACTGTTGGGAATACTACAACGGCCGGAGTGAGAATTGGCTTGGGCGCGCTTTGGTGGGCAAACGCGACCACGCCTTTGTGATGACCAAAGTTTGCACGCACGGGCGCGATAAAAAATTAGCGCTGAAGATGCTCGACGAGTCGCTGCGCAGGTTGCGGACGGATCACCTCGACCTCTGGCAGGTTCACGGCGTTACATTCGATAACGACCCAGCGCTAGCTTATGCAAAAGGAGGCGTTCTCGAAGCCTTCGACGAAGCGAAAAAGGCGGGCAAGGTTCGCTTCACCGGCTTCACCGGTCATAAAGATCCTGACATTCACCTGAAGATGCTCAAGCTGGGCTACCCGTTTGATGCCGTGCAGATGCCATTGAATTGTTGCGACGGCACTTTCCGTAGTTTCGAACAATTAGTGCTGCCGGAACTGAAGCGGCGCGACATTGCCGGGCTCGGCATGAAGGCCTTCGGCGGCACGGCCAGCATGATCAAAAAGGGTCTGGTCAAGCCAGAGGAAGCACTTCGTTATGCCATGAGCCTTCCAGTGGCGACAACGATCAGCGGCATCGATTCGCTGGAAGTGTTGAATCAAAACCTCAAAGTGGCGCAAGGTTTTAAGCCCTATACGGATGCGGAAATGAAAGCGCTGCGTGACCGTTGTGCCGAGCAGGCAGGCGATGGTCGACACGAACTTTTCAAAGTCACTCTAAAATACGACAACCCCCAAGTGCGCGAGCCCCATGAATTTCCGCTCGATCCACAGATCAAGGAATTGAAGGAAGAGTTCAAAGAAGCCGGAACGCCGTAAGTTATCGACAAGAGCTTACTTTCGACCGACGACGCGCCGACTGAAGGAGAATCACCGCATGAACGACAACAGTCACGAGACACCATCAGCCACTCAACCACACCGGCGGCAGTTTCTTGCAGCCAGTGCCGTTGCCAGTTTGATGCCGGTCATGGCTCCAGCGAAGGATGGCAAAGAGGCAACCGATCTCGTGCCCCATCGCACCTTTGGCAAGACCAAAGATCGCGTCTCGGCGATGGGAATCGGCGGCCATACACTCGGCTTGGCGCCGACGTTGAAAGAAGCAACGCGCATCGTCGATGAGGCGCTCGACGCCGGCGTCAATTTCTTTGACAACGCCTGGGAATATCACGATGGACGGGCTGAGGAGTGGATGGGCACTGCCTTGGAGGGGAAACGAGACAAGGTGTTCTTGATGACGAAAGTTTGCACGCACGGCCGAGATAAAAAAGTGGCGTTGAAACAGCTCGATGAATCACTCAAGCGGCTGAAAACTGACCATCTCGATCTCTGGCAAGTCCACGAAGTTGTCTACGAAAACGACCCGGATTGGCACTTTGCCAAAGGGGGAGTGATCGAGGCTCTCGACGAAGCGAAGAAAGCGGGCAAAGTTCGTTATGTCGGCTTTACCGGGCACAAGCATCCGCGCATTCACTTGAAGATGCTGGTTCACGATTACCCATTTGATGCAGTTCAAATGCCGCTCAATTGTTTCGACGGCACCTATCGCAGTTTCGAACAGCTGGTGCTGCCGGAATTAAACAAGCGAGGCATTGCACCGCTAGGAATGAAGAGTATGGGCGGCAACGGACGGCCAATCATCAAAGGAGCGATCACTGCCGAAGAGGCGCTGCGTTACGCCATGAGCTTGCCAGTGGCGGTGACCATCAGCGGCATTGATTCGCTTGATGTCTTGCAGCAAAATCTGAAAGTGGCGCGTGGCTTCAAACCTTATACTGATGAAGAAATGAAAGCGCTGCGTGAACAATGCGCGGCCGATGCCGGCGATGGCCATTTGGAACTCTACAAGTCCAGCGCGAAATTCGACGGCGCCATTGGCCGGGAACAGCATGGCTTCCCCAAGCAAGAAGATCTGCCATTGTAAGAGCGGTGAACTTTCCTCACGGCTTCAAAGGCGCATTCGGCCGGATAGTCTTGATGAGTATTCCCTTTAAGGATGACACCGCAGCGATTCCCGCATGAATGCGATTTGCCAAAGCTGTCGTATCGTCGTCCCGGGTGAAGGTGACAATACCTGCGTGATCCAAGATGCGACGGTGGAGTGAATGATAATGTTGCCGATTATTGGTGACAACCGCGCGGCTTAGTTCTACGGCTCGCGCTGAAACATCCGGGTCAGCTATCCCCTGGTTTGCCCTTCCATCATCCCAAGCACACGAAGAACGTCGTGCCCCAGTCGACGCAGTTCGCTGATTAATACAAGTGGCACGTTTTCATCTGCATATAGAGAAGCCATGATCGATCACGCCTCATCGTTAGCGTGGATGGCCGCATTAATCTCATCAGGATGAACCGTGCAATAAGCCCAGGCGGCGTCCAGATCGTCGAGTGTCAAGCCTTCGAAATTGGCTAACAAGCGGTCATCGCTCCATCCAAGGCGCTTCCACCCGACGAGCATCCAAACTGCAATACGTGTGCGACGGATACACGCGTCCCCGCCAATCACATTTGGAGTTTTCTGAATTAGCGATTCCATTGTCGTTGTCATCACGGTTTCCCCGGTTATGCGAACGGATAAGAGCAGCGGCGATGCTGGCTGACGCGAACTTCTTAATTGACAGAGACGGCGCTGCCTATCTAATCGACTTGTTCGCGAGTTCATGCCGCACGATATCGATCTCCAAATCCAGGATGTCTGCGATGTCTTGCGGATTCATTTGAAACGCCTTCATTTTCGGAACGGCCTTCAGTTTTTCCTCGATCAGCCGACGTTCCATTTGCTCATCGGCTTCTTTCATCACTTCTTGCTTGGCATCGCGAATGGCTATTTCCCTGATTTCCTGATAAGCGCGTGACTCGCGAATGTCGTGAATCTTCAACATGGCTCTAATCTCCTGCCAGCTTAGGCCCGGCAGCTTGTGCATGATAACGGTTTCAATCAATTGTATCAGATCAACCTGCAAGGCTTCATCGTCGATTTCCTGCTTAGTACGTGCAACCAGGTCGCGGGCCGTTGCCGCAGCTTCGTTGTCCTCCTGTCGAAGCAAGTATAAAATCGACATACCCAAGGGCGCGTCGGCCAGTTCGGGAAGTTCGTCCAGATAATACCGGCGTATCAGGCCCGCATCGATCAATGCTTGGTAAGGTTTCAACCCCTTCGGTTCTAACGCGCGAGTCGCGAATAAGACTACGCCAATGAAGGGTTGGGCAGGGTCATGTTGTTTGAGATAGATATAAACCTTCGCCAGCAAATCCGCGAAAACGCTGGGCAGGCGATAAAACTGAACTTCTAAAAAGTACACCGACCGGTCGGCTTCCTTAGGTCGAAATACGCCGTCAGTTCGAAAGGAGGTGGCTTTGAATTCGTGGGCTTCGTATTGGTAGCGGGCGGCCATTTCGTTGGCTGAATCGATCGGCAAGCCAAGCAGCAAAAAGAACGTATCGAGCCGGGTTTCGAAGAGCCGATAGAAAATGGGATCGGTAACCATCTATCTACAAACCCTCGCCAGGGTCACGGTTGCCGTCTTACTACTGTTGAAAATTGAGAAACAAAAATGAGCGCGCCTAAGTTAGTATGTCTCGGCTTGTGGCGCTCAGATGGACATGATCACTTGGTCGCCGTTAAATCGACGAGCGCTTTGCTGGCGGATTTCTTCATCTTGGCGTCGATTTTGACTTCGATGCCTTCGGGGGTTTTCAAGGCGCCGACCATTTGCATGTCCAAGTTCATTTCCATCGTGCCGGTCTTGACCGAACCATCGATGCAGCCATCGAACTTGAACGTGACTTTCGCCATCGAACCGGGATTGAGTTCAATGGGCGTCGGGCCGGCGGCAATCTTGGTGAGCGCGAGGTTCAGTTCGATCTCGAATACGCCGAACTGTTTGCTGTCTTTCTTGTAGGCTTTGAGCAGCTTGCCGCTCGAAGTCGACTTTGCCGCGTCGATATCCATGTTGGCCGCTTTGGTGAAGTCTTTGGCGACGGCCGCGATATCCGGCGTCCAGCTTTCGCCCACCGCTACCGCATTCTTCGGCAACACTAAGTCTTCAATCGCATCGTCTTCTTTTTTGGAGTTTTTGCCCTGGAATTCTTCGGAGAGGAAGCTGGCGTCATCACCGGTCAGTTCTTTGCCTGCAACCGTGAACGTATATTTGTCACCCTTCAATTCAATGACAACTTCTTTACCGATGAACGAGGGAACGATCTGCTTCCCCTGTTTAGTTAGCTCGGCTTTCTCGTAGGTCCGTTTCAGTTTGGTCGCCTTCTTGCCCGTAGCCTTTTCAACGACTTCTTCTTTGAACTGCGCTGGACGCGCGTCTTGTCCTCGTCCTTGGCTTGGGCTTGCCCCATAAACGAGAACGACATTTTCCCGGCCTCATTGTCCTTTTCAACGGCCTTGGTTACATCACCCTGCGCATCCTTCTTCAGCTTCAGTGTGAATTTCTCTTGAGCAGCGGCTGTGATCGCAAAGAAGGCAGCGACCAAGACAGGCAATACGAAACGTTTCATCCCTCGACTCCTTCGGAAAAAGACTTCAGAACCATCCGAATAGGCACCGTCTTTTCCTATGAGCGCATGGGCGCCGGAACAGAGGGGACGCGGTGAACTTTTGAAGAGTTCAGGTCCATTACTACGCGTTCGGTCAGCCGTATCCAACCCGGCCAGAGACTCGTAGCCGAGTACAGCTTTGTTGGTACGATCAAAGCGCAATCTGCGTGGCTAGTTGCGAAAGCGCAGGCTTTTTTGCGCAGCAAAGCGATGTCCCCGCAATTGACTCCGCTCTGCAAGGCCTCTGCATGGCGGCGAGCGGGCTGCCTGAATGGAGCGCCGACCGCGAAGATTTTCAACTTTTTCAATACAAATCAACCAGATGTATGTGCGGCGCGTAATCCGAGATTTGACTCATCGGCGATGAGATTGATCAGATACCCGATTAGGAAGCAAGAGGGCGCCATTCATGAAACTAATTTCTGTAAATGTTTCGCAACCGCGCACCGAGAGTTGGAATGCTCAAACAGTGACGACCGGCATTTTCAAAGAACCGATTCGTGGTCGAGTCAAGGTAACGTCTCTCACGCTCGAAGGGGACAGCCAAGTCGATAAACGCTATCATGGCGGCGTCAACAAAGCAGTATACGCTTATCCCGTCGAGCATTATGCGGCTTGGCTGGAATTTCTTTCAGCCGCATTTGGCCCCGGCCAATTCGGAGAAAACCTGACTGTCGAAGGAATGCTCGAAGATGAGATTTGTCTCGGCGATGTTTTCCGTATTGGCTCAGCCATCCTGCAAGTGACGCAGCCGCGCGTACCCTGTTTTAAGTTGGCGATGAAGATGCGCATGCCTGCTTTCCCTAAGTATTTCATGAAGAGCGGCAAGCTTGGCTTTTATCTGCGAGTTTTGAACCAAGGCGAAATCGAAGCAGGCGACAACATTGAAAAGGAAAGCGACGACGGCCAAGGCATTTCACTCCGTGAGCTCTGGACGCTCGCTTACGGTGATGCGTTCGACCGGTATCGTATCGAGCAGATTCTGAAGCGAGACGATTTGGCGGGGGAATGGACAAAGCCTCTGCGCCAGAAGATGCTCAATGTCGTTTAGAGAACGATTCAACAGTTTGCGATGCAATACGATAACGTTTTCCTCCTCCAAGCGGAGATACCATGGTTAAGTGGTGTTCGCCGTCTATACGGACGACAAGGTCAAATCGCTCAAAACCGCCCGCGCGGCGTGCGAAGCCCGCGAATATAAGGACAGCATCTGCCTGGAATTGCTCGCTTATTTTCTCGCACAAAATGGGGATTTCAAAGGCGCCGTCAAGTGGGAGACGCGTGCCCTCGAAATCGGGATATTCGGCGAACAGTTCGCTAGAGAGAGGTTGGCAAGTTATAAGAAAGAGAAACTGCCGGAGAGTATGGGCGTGTATTGGTTCTTTGTAAAGTGAGAAGAGTTGGCGAGCCGCGTAAGCGGCCGGGTTCCGCATTCACCCGGCCGCTTACACGGCTCGGCTCGCCAAATTCAGCGCGTTGCGGCTAACAGGTTTCAATGATTAAACAAAAACGCCGGGCTATTGATGAGGGCCCACATCAGGTCTTGGCCGCCGAGCACGCGCTTATCTCCGGGCAGGGCGGCATTGGCCGTTGCATTGCTGAGACGTTTATATTCCGCATCTTGATCGCGGAACAATTGCTGCAACTTAGCCTTTTGCTCTGCGCTTCGCTTATCGGCCGGGGTAGCGAGTAGCGCTGCGAGGTCTGCGGGTAAGGCCATTCCCAGTCGTGGGACGGCGTCGCCGGTGACGGCCAGCCGGAATTTGCCAAGATTATGTTCCTTGCCTGGGAACTGTTGGTCGAGCGTTACTGTCAGCTTGACGCCAAGATCGGTCTGTACGGGCTCTTTGAATTCGAACATGGCCGTCTGCGATTTGCCAAGCTGCGGCGAAATTGCCCAGCCAGTTGCCGGGTTGCCGTCGATCGCCTTATCCACCCCAAAAGTATCTTGGGAGAAGGTCGCCTGGGCTTTGTGTAACACGACCGGCTTGCCGGGAGCGCCAAGCGGTTCGGCAATCACTTTAAACTCGCTCAAGACAAAGTTTCCGTTCGGTGCCCGGCCGGGTCCTTTGCTTGGCAATCGAGCGTCCATCAATGCCTCCAAACGAATGGCGGTGATTCGCTTCAATTTGGACGTGCCTTCGACGGTATAAAGTTCCGGGCTGCTGGATTCTCCATGAACAAAAAGCGAACCATCTTTTTCAACCGTGATCGTCGTCCCTTTTTTGTTCTTGGCAAAAGCACGACCCTTATCGGGAGTCAAAGTCTCCCACTTGGGCGATTGATCGAGTTCTTTCTCCCATGCCGCCTGTTTGGTGGCCAATTGAGCCTCATAGATGGCCAAGGCCTCCTGACGTTTCTTCAGATCGGCGGCTAGGGCATCGTAATCGTCCTGGGCATCTTTTACGCGCCTTCAAGCCTAATTTCAACTCTTCGGGAGTTGGCAATCGGGAAAGCGTGGCCAGATAGATCTCTTCAACGTACTTCGCATCATCTTTGATCGTGGCGGCCAGTTTCACCAATCGACCATTGGGGTCTTTGATGGCATCGGCCACAATCGGCCCGTTGATCAAATTGAGAATTGGACCGAGCATCAGCCCGCTGGAGCGCTCGCACTCACAGGCGCTTTTGCGCAGCGGCTTACCGAACAATTCGAGAAAGCCGCTCGGAAGATCGACGCTGCCATCGAGAACTTGGGCAGCGCGTGCGCCTGGCGCTGAAGCCGGGGATCTTCGAGATTGAACCGGTGACGCGATAAATGGCATCATAAAGCGATTCGGCGGGCAACCGTCGGGCTAGGGCATGTGAGTAATTCGTTTCATCGCCGACGTTCCATTTGTTCGTTTTTATTGAAAGCTGATAAGTGCGCGACTTACAGATGGTTTTCATCAACTGGCGTACGTCGAATTGACTAGCAACGAATTCCTCCGTCATTCGGTCCAACAGGGCGGCGTTGCTGGCCGGGTTCCCGGCTCGAATATCATCGATCGGCTCGATAATGCCGATGCCCAGTAGGTAGCTCCAAATTCGGTTCACATAACTTTTAGCAAAATACGGATTCTCCTTTGAGGTGATCCATTTGGCCAGCTGAACGCGACGGCTCTGAGCGCCGGCCGGCATGTCCTTATGTTCGAACGGGAACCTGGCCTTGGCCATCTCGCCGGTCCGTTCGTGCTTGACCTCACCGGTGTTGGAATCGGCAATGATCTCGACCATCGGTACCGCGCCTTCGACCGCTGAGCCGCCTATGTTGCCCGGATATTTCGGGTCGCGCGTGCGCGTCACCTGGGCAAAGTACGAAGCAAGGCTGTAGTATTGGTCCTGCGTCCACCGTTCAAAGGGATGGTCATGGCATTTGTTGCAGTTGAAACGCACGGCCATGAATAAATGAGTGGTATTTTCCATTGCCGCATCGGGTGCGCGCAACACTTTGTAATAGGAGGCGGCGCCGGCCTGTGCATTCGAGCCTGAAGCCGTCAGGATGGAGTAAGCAAACTTGTCGTAGGGCATATTAGTCGAGACGGCCTGATAGATGTAATCGCGCAGCGCCTTCGCCCCGACATCGCCGAGGAACTTTCGGTTCACTTGCAGCATATCGGCCCATTTGTTCGTCCAATGTTCGATGAACGCCGGGCTTCCCACCAGGGTGTCGACCAGCTCGTCCCGTTTGACTCGGGTCGAACGTTGGTCGGCCAGAAAGGCCCGCACTTGTTCGGGCTCGGGAGGCAACCCAGTGAGATCGATATAAATGCGACGGATGAATTCGCTATCGTCGCATAGGTCGCTGGGCAGCACTTTTACCTTTTTCAGCTTTTCGTAAACGAGGTCATCGATGTAACTGAACGATTCGGGCTGCTTCCATTCAAAGCCGGAGCGGTCGCCCATCACCATCAAGGTGCTGGCGGCATAGGCGCCTTCGTAGCGGGCCAAAATCGTCGCTTCGCCGCGGCGTACGGTTGTTACAACGCCGCCGCGATCAACGGTGGCGACTTCGGTATTGCTGCTATCGATAAAGGCCTCGGCGGTCACATCGCGCGTCGTCCCGTCCGCGTAAGTGGCCATTACTGCCATCTGTTGTTTTTGACCGAGCGAGGGAACGATTCGCCCCTTGGGAAGGACCTCTAAGCTCGTAACGCGTGCCGACTCCAGATCGAGCTTCACCCCCTGCGCGATCCACATTTTGAGAAGTTCATAGGAGGGATCGCCCGGTTGACACAGAACGCCGCCGACGTGCGGAACCGCGCCGGATGTCTTCAATAACATCAGGCTACGCTCAGGGGCGGCCCGGTTAAAACGCCGGCCTTCGAGGTCGTCCGTCAGCGCACGGTGGTCGAAGATCGGGTCGTAGCCGCGCAGACTTAGTTTGAAGCCGTTCTTTCCTTCCAGCGATCCGTGGCAAGTGCCGGCATTGCAACCAAGCCGGGACATAGCGGGCATTACATCGCGAACATAACTGACGGCATAAGCGCCTTTTTGACCCGTAGATGTAATCGGCACAGAAATCGACTGTCCCCCTAGCTTGATCGACAATTGGCCTTTGCCATCGGCCGTCGGCCGCACGAGGCGGTTGGCGGAAACCTTTACGATGTCTCCTTCCGCCTGAATCTCAGCCAATCGCGTGACATCGATTACGTCGCCGTTGTCGAGGGTGGCATCAACGAGCAACTGCCGATATTCGAACGGAGACTTCAATTCGATGGCGCTTGGCGTCGCGTGGAGACTTACGATCTTGGCGCCGGCAGGTAATTTCTCTTGCGCACTGGCAGTAGGTAGGAACGTAGCCAAAGCGATAAACGCGAGGGAAAGTCGCGGAAAACTCATGTTTCGCCTCAAAAAAAGCGGATTCTACGGGGATGGCCGTAAGCGGCCCATCGTGCAGGAAGGATAATAGGAGTATACCAAGGGTGCTCGGGAGAGGGCAAGCTGTTGGTGGCTTAGGCGAGCCGCGAGCGTCAACGACCGTCGCAATACCTTTCGAGTGTCTTCTCCTGTCGCTTCACGCTCCCGGCTCGCCACAAGATTCACTTACCGTTTCAAGCGATAAAGATCAGCGCCCATCTTTGACAGATAGAGAATGTTGTTTTTGGAGTCGAAGGCCAGCCAAGTCATGGAATTGACTCCTTTGAGTTCCTTGGGCGGCGCAGGTGGAGCGCCCCAGGTTTTGCCCCCGTCGGTCGATTCAATGATGCCGGCGCTGGTCAGCACGAGAAGATGGCTGTCGTCCTTGCCGAAGATCGGACCGGATAAGCCGCCTTTGACGATTGAAAGTTGCTCCCAAGTTTTGCCTTGATCCTTCGAAGTAATCAAGGCGCCATCGACAAGCCAGTAAGGAGTTTTGCCGCGCCAGACGGGCAATATCTTGGCGCTAAAGTCGGCGACCTTCTCGAACGTCTGGGCGCCGTCGGTGGTTCTCATTAGCACATTGGGCTGCGGCTTCTTGTCTTCGCTCGGCGTGCGTCGGGCGATCACGGCCGTCTTCGCGTCAAAAATGCAAGCCGGGCCGAAGCCTTTGCCGACTTCGCGAAAGCTTTTGCCGCAATCGTCGGAAGCGAGAAGCATCCCACCCGATTCGTGCTTCAGCGTTAGAACAAAGCGGTTTTCGGCATCGGTCCAATCGACCGCCGCCCAATCGACATGCCCTGATTTCTTATCCATGGGAACGAAGGTTGTGCCATCCGTGCTGCGCACAATCGGGCTGCCATACACCAAGGCGATAACCCAACCTTTGCCCGCCGGGTTCATCATCATGCAGCCGGGCGTTTCCGTGCGTCCTTTGATCGAGGCAAAAAGCTTGAATGTTTTTCCTTGGTCGTCCGAACGGTAGAGACCTTTATCGCTCATCCAGATATAGACGTCGCTCTTTTCGGGATCGACAACGACACCGCAAAGACCGCCAAAGCCGAATTTCTCCGACTTGAGTAAGTCGGTCGTCATCGGTTCCCAATCCGCAGCAGCGGAAAGGGGAGCGAGCGCGAGCAAGCTGAAAAAGCAGAAGGAAGTGCGCAAGATGGCAGGCTCCAGTGGGTGGTTGATGCGCTAACAGCCGGAATGGCTCAGGGCATGGCGTTATTAGTCTATGTAGAAAAATTCGCTTGCATTCAACAGGGCGAGGCACCATTCCACGACAGCGCTTTCGTTTGGTGACGAAACGCTCTTGCTCCCTTTGTTTCCGAGGGCGGTCGCCAAATCTTTTGGGTTCGCCGGGGTGAGAGCTTCTTCCCGTTTCGATAAGTAATCCCGCGCTGCCTGCCGTTCTTCGCTGGTGATAGATCGTTGGAATGCAAGCAGCCAGCCTCGCGAAATCAAGGTTTCGCGCTCGGCGTTGCATTCGCGCAGCAACCGGCCCGCCATATAGCGAGCCTGTTCGATGGCGACTGGCCCGTTCAACATGGTCAACGCCTGCGAACTGACGACCGTGTTGTCGCGCCGGCCTTGGCTTTCAATCGGCAGCGACATGTTGAACGTTTCAAAAAAAGGCAACGTGATCGAACGGCGCACGACGAGATAGATGCCCCGCCGGTTGAACTGAGCCGGGTCGTCCGAGATTTTCCAGTTCTTATGGATCAGCGTATCGAGCGCCTTGGAGTCGATGGGAGGCACCACGGCGGGGCCGTACATTTCCAGGTTAAGCGTACCGCTGGCCGCGTGAAGGTGATCCCAAACAATCTCCGCTTCGAGACGCCGGCGCGGGAAGCGCGAGAGCCATCGCGCATCGGGGTCGGATAGCGCTTGAGCGGGTGTGGCAGTCGCTGCCATTCGATAAGTGTTAGAGGCCATGATCAGCCGATGCAGATGCTTCAGGCTCCAATTGTTTCTGACCAGTTCGCGCGAGGAAGTCGAGCAATTCGGGATGGGTTGGCGGCTCTCCTTGCAAGCCGAAATCGTTCGGCGTTCGCACGAGGCCATTGCCGAAGTGCCACTGCCAGACGCGGTTGGCAATCACGCGGGCGGTAAGCGGATTTTCCGATGAAGTCAGCCAGCGCGCCAGGTCCGACCGGCGTTGGCCGGATTCATTTTTTCGAGAAACGTCGAGCGCTTTGCCGCCGGGCAGCGACGTACAAAGAGCCGGCTCTGCGACAGCGAGCGGAGCGTCGATTTCACCTCGCCTTAACAGGCGAACTTCACCAGTTTGAGGACGCGCAGTCAAGATCTTCGCCACACCGCTTTTGGTGTTGAACACCTTCGGCTCGCTAGCGGCGAAGATCGCTTGCAGCCCGAAGTAATCCTCCTGACTGACAGGGTCGTATTTATGGGCATGGCAGCGACGCAGCCGACAGTTAGGCCGAGAAAGGCGGCGCCGGTCGTGTCAGCCAGATCGGTAAGCCGCTGGTATTCGATCACCTTCGGCCGAGCGATGCCCCCTTCAAAGGCGAAGGGGCCCACGGTGGCAAAGCCGGTCGCCAGCTTGGCTTCTTCCGAATCGGGAAAAAGTTCATCGCCGGCGATCTGCTCTTTGATGAACTGGTCGAAAGGCTTGTCCGAATGGAATGAGCGGATCACATAATCGCGGTAGAGAAACGAATGGGGATAAAGCGTGTCGAGTTCGTAGCCCGAACTGTCCGCATAGCGCACGACATCGAGCCAATAGCGCGCGTAACGCTCGCCGTAGTGCGGGGACTCAAGCAGTTCATCAACCACGGTCTGCGAGTTGCCGGGACCTATCTCGGGCAGCGCTTGGAACGCAAGTATTGCTTCGGGAGTAGGCGGCAACCCTGTCAGATCAAAGTGAATGCGTCGATAGAAAGTCGTCCGATCGGCCGGAGGCGCGGGCGTCAGATGGTTTTCCGTCAATTTGGCAAAGATAAAAGCATCAATCGGATTGCGCGCCAGGCTTTATCTTTGACAGGCGGGATAGCAGAGTCCGTGATCGGTTGAAATGCCCAATGCCTTTTCTGCCGCTCTTTCAAATCTACCTTGCTGCCAGCCTCGGGGTCAGCCAAAGCCGTAACGGTCGACACCAACCAAAGAAGAACAATAACGCTCGTTTTCATGAAGTCTCGCTGCAATAAACCAAGGATTGCTCCACTGTTTAGTCTAACAAAGAGACGGCAGATTGTTGTTGTATTTCCGTCGGTCGTTAGCCGCTACGCGAAAGCTTTGCGCAGCGGAACGTTTGACACTGAAAGCGCTCCGCTGTGCAAAGCCTTCGCGTAGCAGCTAACGATATTTTGTTTCTTGTTGTTGATCTTCCGACTCTAACGATTATCCGCTCCTGCTTCTTCCGGCGTCAAAAGTACCTAAATTCAGCGCTCAAAACGATAGATGGCGGCCCTTGCATCCGTCGATATACGTTGGCGGTCTTTCTCTCAAGACTGCCGGGCGATCGCACGAGGATAAAGCATGCCAGACCCCTATCGTGCTACAGCGCCCCGCTCCTGGGGGAAACCTCTCTTGCTGCCGATCCTCGCGCTGATGGTCCCCCTTACCGGCTGTCGGCTTGGTCGCAGCACAGGTGCGCCCGTCGCCTTCTCCGCGACGACTGAAGTAATCGTCCCGGCGGCTACCTCTGAAATCAAAGACTTCAACGAATGCCTTGCTTTGGCGATGGCAACGCATCCGCGACTTATCGCCACGCGTGCCTCGCTGGCAGCGTCTGAAGATGGCAAGCGCGCCTTGGACCGAATGCATCTGCCGGCTACGCTCGACCCGCAAATTCCTGTTCGGCGTCAGCAAGCAGCAGTAGGTTTAAATGCCCCCGTCGCAGGCTTGGCCCAAGCCGAGCTTGAAGCGGCTTACGCCGTTACGCGAACTTATGTCACGGTTCTTTATGCTCGCGAGCAAGAACGGCTGGCTCAAGGCGTCGTGGAACGCCTGAAAGCCGTGAATCAGGCCGCTTCCGAAGCATTGGAGGCCGGCGCCCGCGATGCCTCCGCCGCCGACGTAAAGCGGACGCTCGTCTATGCCCGGCTCGCGGAGACGAAACGAATCCAGGCGACGCAAGGCGTCAAGCGGGCGCTAGTCGCCTTGCGCGAGGCCTCTGGACTCGGAGCGGAGACCATTCTCGATGTGAAAGGCGATCGCCTGTCGATCCCTGACACGCGACCCAATCGGGATGAGGTTCTGGCCGGTGCTTTAGCGAAGCGCGGCGAAATCATTCAGACTAAAGTGTTCGCGCAAGTCGCCTGCCTTGAAGTCGAAGCTCAAGGCACAAGTCGCAGTCAACGCATGCCGACGTTTGCCTCCGGGACGGATATTCACGCTCAACAAGTTCCTCAGGGCGCAAACGGAACCGATTATCGTCCCGCCGGCATCAATCCCGAAATGCCAACCATGTTAGTCGGCTCGCGGGCAGAGCGAGTCAAACATGCCGGCACGCTTACGCGCTCGAGCCCAGGCTGTGGTCGAATCGACGCAGAAGCTCATTACGCTCGAATGCGAGGATGCCTTTTTGCGCTGGGAAGAAGCATACGGGCAAACGACCTTGGCCCGTGAGGCAGCTGAGGCCGGCGAAAAATTAGCCGACGAACTCCGCAAGCAGTTTACCTCTGGCTTAAAAGTAAAAGTGGATGAGGTAATCACCGCGCGGGTGCTCGCATCACAAGCCCGTTCCGAATACAACGAATTCGTCTATCGCCAATTGATCGCCCTGGCCGATCTGGAACGCGTCTCCGGCGGCGCGTTTCGATCCGGCCTGCAGGAGATGCTGCAAGCGGCTTCGACGACGAAGGAGTGATGCGCAGTATATTGGCGAGCCGGGAGCGGTAGCGACCGTAGAAAGTTGTGCAAAGCGATTGCTCCGGTCGTTAACGCTCCCGGGTTGCCAAATCCGCTGGCGCGGCCGATGATCAATTCACTCTAGCGCAACTTTTGCAAGCGCAGCACATCGCCGAGCCATTTCATATCGTCGTCGGCCAATTTCGCCACGGGCTCAGTTTTGTAATCAATTTGACTGCTGAAGTTGCCCTGGTCGTAACAGCGGGCAAAGGTTGCTTGTAGATCGAGAACCGTATCGCGGTCGTCCGAGGCGAGCGGGATCTTGAAACGAGGCAAGCGTTTTTGCAGCGTCGTCGTGTAGATTTCGTAACGTTCCGGTTGCGTCGAACGAGTGACCGTGATGGCATAATCCCATTCGGGTAGGCCTTCGCGCGAATAGTCGAGCATCGGCGCCCCTTGCAGCGACAAGTCGATCTCTACAACACTGGCGCTCTGGCTGCGCACCTGCTTACGCGTCTCGAGATAGGCTTCGCGACCTTGCGAACGGAGCTTGTTGATCGGGCTGACGACATCGATGAGCGTAACCAGGCGATTGTCCGAGCGCTGCCGGACTTCAATGAACTCTTCCTGGTGCTGTTCGCGAATAATCGATGTAAACAGAGGCTGTTCAGTAGCGTACGAACGCTGCCCGATACGGGCGCGATAGCGATCGACGAGGCCGGGCAGCAAGATCTGGTAAAGGCACGCAACCAGTTGATGATGGAACGACGGCCATAGCTTGTCGTCTTCGAGATACGGATCCATTCCTGGCAAGGGGCACGGCATGGTGCTTCTCTCCGACGAAGGCTCGCTGCCCGCACAACGGGGCAATCACCACTCCTTATGGGGGAACAACCGCGCTGTTCCCAATCATTACCGAGGTAATGGGCATTCTATCCACCCCGGACAGGGTCTGACTAGGTGATAGCGCTGAAAAAATCGTTGTCAGCAAGGCCGGCTTAGGCGCCAGAGAATGAGTTGGCGTTTTATGGTGGCCTTTCGCTCCGCGAAAGGAAAGCTCTTCGCGGAGCGAAAGGCCACCATAGGATTCGTTTCATTCCGCGTCGTTCTTTCTCCCACGATTTTTTCGCAAAGTGCCTGTGGGAAATATTTCCCACAGGCACTTTGATCAACCTCGTTGACCCCGACGTCGAGGGATTGCCGAGAAAGCATTTGCCCGCCGAAAGGGCTCCGCAATGCCTTCGCACCGCAAACGAGCTTAGTTTCTCATCGCGCGTTTTTCCACGATTTTCTCGCATTCCAGGTTCGGGAAATATTTCCCGAACCTGCACTGTCAGACTGACGGGCGATAAAGCGTCAGGCGTTAGAATCTGGCGCAAGCGAGACGCTTGCGCTACGGGGTTTTGAAAGACCATCATCCGCTTTCCCACGATTTTCTCGCAAAGTGCCTTCCGGAAATATTTCCGGAATATTAACCGATAGGAATTTTTCATGTGGGGGCAGGCGTCCCGGGGCTCCGTCGCGTACGCGTCCGGCTAACAAATCATTGCGCGTTTTCCCACGATTCTTTTGGATTTCGCCTACTGGAAATATTTCCAGAAGGCGGTCGCGTCAGAATGACGAGCTATTGATCGTTGAGCGTTTGAGTTTCGGACGGGCGAGACGCTTGTCGAGTTTAATCGAAGAGTTATCACGCGTTTTCCCATGATTTTATTGGAAAGTCGCTTCTGGAAATATTTCCAGAAGCGACTTCTTGTTAGCCGCGACGCGGGGGCTTTGCGCAGCAGAGCGTTTGCCGGCCGAGAACGCTCTGCTGTGCAGAGCGTCTGCGTCGCGGCTAACAAAACTTTTTTCGCGACATACCAGCTTAGGCGCGCTAAAAATGGAAAATGAAAAAAGCTGGCGGCAAGGACGTGAAGTCCTTGCCGCCAGCTTTACGCTTCAAATGGTCTCGCAACTCGCGGCAGCCCTTAGAAAGGGTTGCCGGGGCCGCTGACGCTGATGACCGGCTTGGGCAGAGCAACCGGGCTCGCTGCTGGCCGGCCTTGGTTCTGTGTCAGGCCGCCCTTCGGCTTGAAATCTTTTTCTTTCGGCAATTCGTTCGGCATTTCCTTAGCTTTCGGCGTGGGCAGCGATTCTGCCGGAGCGCCAGGAGCAGCTGAAGTGGTGCCGCAGCTCGAGCAAACGGTTTCGCAGCCGCAGCTGCTGTGTTTGCTGAACTTGGATTTCAAGCGAGACCAGAGGCCGACTCGGCCACTGCCGCAGGGGCTGCAAGTCGGCGCCGGAGCGCAAACCGGTGCAGCCTTGCAGACGGGCGCCGGGGGAGGCGGGGGTGGCGGCAGAGGCGCTGGCGCCGGAGCACAGGAAGCGACTGGAGCGCAGCCGCAGCCGGAACTCTTGTGGAAATTGGCGCGGAAGCGCGACCATAGCCCATGCTTGCGGGCACAGGGGTCGTCGCAAACGGTGCCGCAGCCACCGCCGCATGAAGAACTGGTTGAGACCACGGCCGGAGCGGGCGCGGGAGCGTCCTTGGCGGGCACCGGATCGGCGCCGACCATCCAAGCCGAGGTCAGCATCATTATCGCGACATTCACGGTAATTAACCTCCCGACGATGTTTAATTGTGGCGCCGGTCCGGGGCCGTCCTCTAGCCGGCACTCGATCGCTCGAGCCCGCCTGCGCCATGATTCGGGGTCGCCTCCTCGCAAGTGCCAGCGCTCTCCAGCGGAGATTGCCGACCTGCGCTTCTGTATAAGCGCCTTAGAGGTCCGAACTCTGTCCTCTTTCATCGGGATGATTGGCAGGCGCGCTTATCACGATCTCAAAGGAAAGCGCCTGAAATCGCGAAACTACCTCGCTTTCCATCTTTTGCAGCGATTGCTCGGATTTAGGAAAGCAGCGAAGGATAAGAAGGATTGCCGACCGGCGAAGAGTTGATGGTTGTAGCGATTGAGCGAGGCGCTCGCGCGACTCTTCACAAAGCTTGCGAATCGCGGCTAAACGGCGCGTCGATCAATGGCGGGGGTGCCGCCGGTGCGCGAAGCGACTAGAGCGGCAAAGCGATTAGCGAAATTGGCGCTTTCCGCGAGCGTTCGGCCTTCCAGAATCTGCGTAATAAGTGCGGCTGCGAACGAGTCACCCGCGCCAACCGTGTCGGCTACCTGAATGGGAATGCCAACAACCTCTACCCGCTCAATACCGCGCGTAATGACGCAACCTCGGCTGCCGCGGGTTTCGACTATCGTGCGATCTCCCGGCTCCTGTGCGATTAAGCCGGCTAGTTCGACCGCTTCGTGATCGTTCATTTTCAGCCAGTCGGCCGACTCGACTAAGCGGCGAATTGTGGCCCGATGGACGAACGGCGGTCTCAGGTTGAAGTCGCAGATGCGGATGGCGCTTTTCGCCTGAGCGATAAATTGCAAAATCGTAGACCGTGAAGGATCGTGACGAGATGCCAACGTGCCAAAACAGACCGCGGGCGCACACTGTGCCAATTCGGCCAACGGCTCACTCCATTCGAGATAATCCCAAGCGACATTGTCGCAGATCGTATAACTCGGTTGGCCGGCCGAATCGACCTGCACTGTCACCGTGCCCGTCGGTCTCTTGGGATCAGTTTGAATAAATTGATCGGACATCCCAAGTCGACGTACCTCACGGCGCAACTCCCGACCTGGTTCATCGTCACCGACGCGGCTGACGATTACTGCGGAATGACCAAGTTGTAAGCAGTGAAAAGCAAAATTGAACGGCGCGCCGCCGGGCGCGGACCGCTTGGCAGTAGGTCCCAGAGGATTTCGCCAATGCCAATGATGGGATTGGGCATTTGCCGGCTTTCAATTCGCGGACGTTCCCCCCACCCTGCCCTCCCCCGCAAAGCCGGGGGGAAGGGTCGGAAGGCCGATCTGCTCTTTTGCCAGAATCGGCGCACTCGCTTTGCCGATCACTGGTTGAAGATAAACTCTTTGGTGTTGATGAGCGCCCAGAGAATGTTCTCATAGGCGTTCTTCTTATTCGCCTCGTTCTTCTTAATGTGGTCGAGGGCGGCTTTCGTGTCTTCTGGGCTTGGCTTACGTCCAAACGACCAAAGGAAAAGTTCTTCGATCTTCTCGGCATCGGGCCGGGTGTCTTTGGCATTAGCGAGCGATTCCGCACGGCCGCCGGGACGCGACAACTTTCCTTGCACTTCGTCCGAGTTGAGCAGGTGCAATGCCTGAGCCAGATTCGCATCGCTCACCCGTTCGCACTCGCAAGCGCTGATGCGTTGCGGACGGCCGAATACATCGAGGAAGTAACTCGAATACGACTCGTCGGGCAGCTGAATCGCTCGCTTCGGTGCGAATTTGTCCAGCGGCAAGCCACCGAACTGCGACGGACTATCGGTCACTTGGCAAAGCGCATCGAGCAACACTTCAGCCCCTAGCCGTTTCGGATAGTAGCGAGCGTAGGCCTGCTTATCGTGCTTGTTGAATTCGTTCGGAATCGCACTCAGTTGATAAGTACGGCTCTTCACGATCGTCTTGATCAACGACTTGAGGCTGTATTTCCCTTCGGTGAAGTTCTTAGCCAGGGCATCGAGCAATTCCGGATTTGAAGGCGGATTCGTGACGCGCATATCATCGAGGGGATCGACGATGCCGCGACCGAAGAAGTGCGCCCAGTAGCGGTTCGATACGGCTTTGGCGAAGTAGGGATTCTTGGCATCGGTCATCCAGTCGACTAACTTGACGCGAGGATCGTCGTCCGAGGTCAGGTTCAACGGAATTCCGTCGAGCGGCTTCATCGGCGCCGCTTGGCCGGTGCGCTTGTTGTTGACCGTGCCGCCGGACTTGGTGAAGATTACTTGCATCATGTTCGGCTGATTGCCGAGGCCGTTGTTCGGAACCTGAACCTGTTTCTTGCCGATGCGGCCAAAGAAGGCGGCCATGCCCCAATAGTCGTCCTGGCTCCACTTCTCGTAGGGGTGATGGTGGCAGTTGGCGCAGGCGATCCGCAGGCCGAGGAACACTTGAGCGGTATCATCGACGAACTGCTCGGGGTTCTGCAAATCCTTGTACCAAACCGTCGGCGGATTCTTCGTCTCGTCGCCTGTCGCGCCGATGATGTCGCGGACGAAATCGTCGTAGGGCTTGTCCGTGGCGATCGCCTCGCGAATCCAATTATGGAAGGCGAAGGTGCCCTGAGCGCGAAGAGCGCCGTTTTCTTTGCCGCGCTTGACGCGCAGAATGTCGGCCCATTTGTTGGCGAAATAGTAGGAGTATTCTGGCGATTCTAGCAGTCGGTCGATCAGTTTGTCGCGTTTCTGCGGGTCTTTGTCGTTCAGGAACTCGCCGACTTGCTTGGGAGATGGCAGCGTGCCGGTCAGGTCGAGGTAAAGGCGGCGAACGAACGGGCCATCGCCTGAAAGTTCCGAAGGAACCAGGCCAAGATCCTTCCACTTCTTCGCCGTGAACTGATCAACGACCGTCTGTGCCGGGAACTGCCAATCGGGGACTTTCTGGCCGAGCGGCACCGTCGCGCGGAAAGTCACCACCTGGCCTTGGTAGCGGGCCATGATGGCTGCCTCACCGCTTAAACTAAGCGTGCGCACCAGCCCGTTGGCATCGACGACGGCAATTTCCTGGTCGTTGCTGTCGTACTGGGCCCGGCGAGTAATGTCGGCAACGTCGCCGTTCGAATAATGAGCGTAGACGGCGAACTGCTGTTTGTTTTGGCGCGTCATCACGCGATGTTCGGGATAAATTGTGATCTTTGAAAGCGTAGGATCGGTTGCTTGGCCATACGGGGTGCCGGCGGCGATCCAACGGCGCACGAGCTTATACTCATCCGAATCCTTTTCCATCTTGCGGCCACCGCCATGAGCAACAGTGCCCGCCGCTTTTTCGAGCAGCAGGCTATGTTCCGGTGAAGCGAGTTGCAAGCGCCGACCGCGTGCTTCTTTCACAAGGGCGGCATAGTCGCCCTCCGGCTCGAAACCGAGTAGGGAGATTTTGAAACCGTTCTGTCCGCTTGCCTTGCCGTGGCAGCCGCCGCTGTTGCACGAGAGCTTGGTAAAAATCGGGACGATCTGATTGGCGAAGTTGATCGGCAGGTTCTGATCCATCTGGCTGTTAGCGACCGGGACCTTAATCGACTTGTCGCCGAACTTGGCGACGATTTCGGTCGTTCCGTTTGCCAATGGAACAACACGCCCTCCCGGGGTGACTCGGGCAAGCTGAGTGTCGGCAACCGTATATTTCACGTCGCCGGTGAGATCCTGAAGGTGTCCATCGTTCAATTGCGCGGTGACGATCAGCTGGGCGGCTTCATCGCTGCCACGCAAAGTAATGGTCGCTGGATAGACCGCCAGGCTTTGAACGTCGGACGGCTTCGGGAGCACGATGCCACCTGAAGCAGCCGTGGCGCCGCTGTAAAGATCACCTGCTGTTGCAGGAGAGAGAGCGAACAAGGCGAATGCAATGGCCAGCATGGGCCAACGGCGCGAGAGAGTTGGCATGAGATCCCCGGCGAGTGGAAAAATATGGCAAGGTAGGTAGGCAGTCCGGCAGTATTAGTATTGTGGCGTGTCGAGGCGCAAAGAGCAAGCGGGAAAGTCTTTTTTCTCTGCCGTGGCGATGCGCCAGCGTTATCTGGACAAAAATTGCAAGGTCTACGTCAACGTTTTGTACTTGTCTCATCAAGACGGTGACAAAAAGATGCTGGCAAAAATAGAAGCGATTCAGCTTTCTGATTCTCTTTTTTTGCCAACATCTTTTTGTCATTCGTCTTTTGTTCCGTAAGCAGATTTCGAGATCTAGGTTTGCACCGCTATCCCTGGAGTTCGGATTTTGCGGGCCGTTCGATCCTCACCCATCAAAAGTCCGGCTGCCACGTTGTATAATGGCGAAGCTACCGAGATTGGCAAATAGCTGCAAAGCTCACCTCCTGTGCTCGAAGCCACAAACCTTTGATTTGCTCTTGGAAGTAACGTGCCGATCAACGTCATCTGTCCGCATTGCGAAAGTCGGCTGAACCTGCAAGAGGACTTGCTCGGCAAGCCGATGCGCTGCCCGATTTGCCGGGATATTTTCACGGTGGCCGTGGCAACGCCTCTGGTTCCTGAGCCAATTGAAGCCGTGCCCGAGCCAAAAAGCGAACCGAAGGCCAAAGTTGGTGTGCCGCGGGCGGATGCGCCGGCGCCCAATTACCAAAGTGGATCGATCACCGACTTCATCGAGTTGCTGCCGGTCGAGCCATCTGCGCAAGTTGCGCCCTCTGTCGAGCCAAAAGAGATCGTTTGGTCGGAAAGCCCTGCGCCTGACCAGACCTTGCTTGTTCCGGCAGCGTCTGAAGTGAAGGAGATTGTTTGGTCGGCCGATGGAGAGGCGACTGAAGGTAGCTTGCCAGGTCCTGCGGATGAAGGGACAGACGACGCTAATCCGATACAACCCGAGGCAAGAATTGCTCCACGCCGCAAGCGTAGCCGCGTCGCGTTGCTCGCTTTCCTGATTACGGTGGTCATTGGAGGCATCGGCGCCGGCGGCTATTGGTTGAAGAAACACAACGATGCCGCGCCCGATCGGCTTATAGCCCGCGCGCAGCAGGAATACGACAAAAAAAACTACGAGCCTGCGCGCGCTGCCTTCGATCAGTTCGCCAAAGAATATCCCGACGATCCGCGCCTGCGCAGGCGCGGTTCTTTGTCGAATTGTCCGCCGTTCGAGCGACGGTCAGTTCGATCGCGGTCAAGTCAGACCCTGTACCGGCTCAAAAACAACTCGAAAAATTTTTTACGTCGATCGAGCGGCCGTCCATGAAGTCGTTCGCCGCCCCTGATCAGTTCGGCGTTGACATCTGGGAGACGACGTTGAAGCTGACTGAGGAATTCGCGAGCAAAGCGGAATCGGCCTTTATTCGCGATAGCCCGGATGCAGCGTCCGCTTTGCTCGAACAGGCGACTCAGCTCGGCACGAACGTCGATCGCTTTCGGCCGGCGGAGCTCCCGAAAGAAAATGTCTATGCGCAGATGGAGGAGCTTAAACGAAAGATCATAGCCGCACGGGCGAGGCTCGACTATTTGGCTAAGACCAAGCAGGACGTGGCCGAGGCAGACGACAATGCCATCGCGCTAGCTCGCAAGGCAATCAAGGAGGCCGGCTACGAAAACGACTCTGCATTCAGCAAGCTGCTCCAAGAGGCTGAGACGAAGATCGCGGAGCTGGCGACTTATACACGCTTCGAGCCGCCTATTGAAGCGATTCAACAACCTCGGCCAACATCGACGAGTTTATTGTTCGCGCCTCGGCTTGACTCGCCCGCCAATCGAATGCCACTTGGACCGGGCCCTGCAACTGTTTTCTTCGCGTTGGCCCGGGGTGTACTCTATGCGCTCGATGAAAGCGACGGCCATGTTCTCTGGGCGATGCGCGTCGGCATCGATGGCGATTTGTTGCCGCTCATGGTGCCTGCGAGCGACCTTCATCCGGAGCTGGCGATCGTCATTTCGAATGATGGAACGAAATGTTCGTTAGCCGCCTGCATCGCTCGAACGGGAGAAGCGCTGTGGCAACAGCCTCTTTCCTTGCCATGCATGGGACAGCTGCTTTTGATCGGCCAGCGGATATTTGTGCCGCTGCTCGATAAGCCGCTGAAGAAGGGAGAACGACTTCAGCGCCATGAAGTGGGCATCATTCTCGAAATCGAATTAGCCAGTGGTTCGCAGATCGGACGCTTAACCCTGGGTCGCCCCTTGGGGGCAGCGCCCGTTCGTCGACCTGGAACGGGTCAAATCCTGTGCCCGGCGGAGTCGCGCGGCGTTTACGCGTTTGATGTTGAACGTGTTTCTGCAGATGGCGCCCGACTCGATCCTGCCTATCTCGGAATGCTGCAAACCAATCACGAAGCCGGAAGTTTACGCGGCGAGCCCATCATCACCGTGGGCGAATCCGAAAACCCCGCGCTGCTCATTCTGGGAATCGCCGACGGACTCGACACCATGAAACTTCATCCCTTCCCGCTATCGGGGCCGGAGAAGCCCCTAGCGATAGCCGGTGAAGTTCCGACTCCGATCGCTTTGACCGGTTGGACGTGGTTCAAGCCCTTTTGCGATTCGGAGAAACTTGCGGTCGTCACCGATTCCGGTCAATTCGGACTCTTTGGCCTTAAGCAACTTGGCAATCTGGATGCACCCATCTTCATACTGCCGCCCGATACGCTCGTATTGCCCGAATCGCGGGTTCGGAGCCGGGGGCAAGTCGTCCATGCGGACGAGGAAACGATCTGGGTGCTGGCACGAGGATCTCTGCACCAATGGCGCATCGGCTTCAACGCGAAGGATGGACTGAAACTCGTTGCGCGAGACAAGCCCATTCCGCTGGGCGAACCTTTGCAGAATCCGCAAACCAATGCCCGTGGCGACACAGCAATGGTAGTGACCCAACAGGGCGCCGGTTCTTCGTTTCGGGCGACGGCCATAAATCTGACGAACGGCGCCATCCGCTGGCAAAGGCAACTTGGCTTGGTCGCCCATGGCGAGCCAATCCATTTCGATGAAAACGTCTTGATCATGGATCAAGACGGCGGCCTCTATCAAATGGGTGAGTCTCAACTATCTGCCGTTTCATCAGCGCCATGGCTGATTGACGATCGTTGGCTTGTGGCTCGGCCGCTCGCTGACGTCGTTGGCGACAAATACTTTTTTGCCGCTGTCGATCGGCAGTCGGCATACGCCATCTTGACAACGCAAAACAACCGAGGGCTAACGATCACCATACGGCATTACCAACCCGGGCACTCGGTGGCAGAACGATCAGCTGTTATTCCCGCTGCGCTTGCCGGAAAGCCGATTGTCGCTGGTCAAGCGATCATCTTACCGCTTGCCAATGGCCTGCTTTACCGGTTGCCGTTTGGGAAGGATAAGCCTTTGGAAGCAGGCCCGACCTGGCGCGGCGAGCGCGTTCCCGATCAGGCAAAATGTTGCCTGGCGGCGATTGACGAAAACGAGTTTCTAGCCGGCAACGGAGCGAAATCGCTCTATCGCTGGCGCTGGGCGGAGGGCGAAGACGATTTCTCCCGTCGCGGTGAAGTGACAATCAGCGATAAGATTCGTGCTCTGCAGCTTGTCCATCGCCATCCGTCTGTTGATGTGTTTGTCTTTGAAGCGCGAGGCGCGGTAACTCGTTGGGATGCCGACAAACTGGCTTCCAACTCGCAACCGCTGCAAGCATGGCGACCGAGCGACAAAGGTTCATTTCCGCTTGGAGCTCTTGCCTGTGGCCCTCGTCTCACGACTGCGGAATGCATCGACTATGTGATCGATCGCTCGATAATGGCCTCCCTGATCTGGGATGCTGCGTCGAACCAATGGCAATTGCAGCGCGCCATGTCAGGCGAAAGCGAAGAGTGGTGCGGTATTCCGCAACGCCTGGGGCGACGGATATTTGCCACCACGCGCAGCGGGCAAGTCCGCGTTTTTGATGCGAGCAATGGCCAACGTTCGCAACTGCCGGGGCGCTGCAGTCCCGGCAACGGCAGGACTACCCTGGAACGATGCCACATTCCTGCTCCCCCTGGCGGACGGCACTCTGCTGCTGGAACCTTTACGAAGCCGATCGCCGACCATTTTCTTCTATGCACTTCCTCCGTTCGGTTTGCCTATTCCCTTTTTGAACATGCATGAACAGAACTGGATGCTGCCGTAAAAGCGCTAAATGTTTCTCGAAAGCTAGGAATCTGTGATCCAACAATCGCGACCCTGCCTTTTGCTGCAAACCAACTTGCAAAGCCTGCGGCGTCAGGCTATTCTTTGATGAAAATTTTTGTTCGCGCAAAGATTCCCGCGAATGGGCTTTAAGTTTTCATTTCTTATTTTTCTGTCCCAAATTTTTTTGTCGGTTTCTTCATATCTCCCAGTTTCACTGTGCGGAAACGCCGTCACTGGCGCGTCCGGCTAACAAGACGTTTTTAGGGCTCGGCGGGTCCACCGGCTTCGCCGACGCGGACGAAACGGATCGTGGGCAGGTGAGCGCCGCCGGAGATCGGATGGCCGGATAAGAGAATGACGCGCTGGCCTTGCGTGACGACGCCGGCATCGTAGGCGGCTTTCAACGCTGCTAGCATCCGGTCGTCGCCGGGCCGGCCATCGTCGCGGAGGACGGGTTGCACGCCCCAGAGGATCGCCAGATGCCGCATCATTTTTTCGGTCGGCACCGGCGCGATGATCGCCATGGCAGGGCGATGCCGGGCGATGAGTCGTGCCGTTCGTCCCGAGATTGTCGGTGTAATGATCGCATCGGCGCCAATTCGTCCGGCGAGATCAACAACAGTCTTGGTGATATGATCGTCGAGCGTCGAGTTTTCCGCCACGCGAATAATAAGCGGGTGATCGTACTCCAGCAGATGCGCTTCCGCTTCGACGGCGATGCGATCCATGCAGGCGACGGCTTCGATCGGATAGGCGCCGACGGCTGTTTCGCCGGAGAGCATGACGGCATCGGTTCCATCGTAAATCGCGTTGGCGACATCGCCCGCTTCAGCGCGCGTCGGGCGCGGATTCTGCCGCATCGAATCGAGCATATCGGTAGCGGTGATGACCGGCTTGCCCGCTTGACGGGCAAGTGCGATCAATTTCTTTTGAACCGTCGGCACACGTTCAAGTGGAATCTCAACGCCCAGATCGCCGCGCGCCACCATGATGCCGTCGAAGGCGTCGATGATGGCTGCTGCATGTTCGACCGCTTCGGGTCTTTCCATCTTTGCCAGAATCGGCACGTTCAATCCGCGCGATTGCGATTCGCTGCGCAATTCTGCCGCAGCAGACGCTGAACGAACGAAGGAAAGCGCAAGCCAATCGACATCGCCCTTTGCAGCGACGTCGAGCGCTCGCCGGTCGCGGTCGGTTAGGGCGGAGATGCTCAGCGGGGTGTCGGGCAAGTTGATGCCCTTGTTCGGCAGCAACGTTCCGCCCATCTTCACACGTGCATGGAGGCGGTCGCCCGCAATGGTTTCGGCAATCAATTGAAGCCGGCCATCATCGAGGAGGATGCGTTGGCCGGGCCGCACGTCGTGCAGCAGCTCCGGTTCGCTCAGCACAAGGTCATCCGGATCTTGGGACAAGGCATGGAGACTAAAAGAGATTTCCTGGCCGATGGTGAGCGTGCGCGGAGCAGACAGTTTAACACGCAGCTTTGGGCCGGGAAGGTCGCCAAGCACGGCAACGGTCTTCTTCAACTGGCGGGCGATTTCGCGAAGGTGGGCGATGCGACCGAGGTGTTCGCCCGCATCGCCGTGTGAAAAATTGACGCGGGCAACATCGACGCCCGCTTCGAGAATGGCCTGCAGAACGCCGGGAGAATCAGTGGCAGGGCCAAGGGTGGCGACAATGCGCGTACGGCGGTTTGACATAATGCTTGGATATCCGCCCGGTTGGAGGATAGAACAAGCGGTATGAGAGAGATCGAGTTGATTGCCTCGAATCATCCGCCAGATGCCACCATATGAATGCGAAGCCTTTTTGCCCATTCGATGTTGTCGCCATCAGCGTTTGGACAGCGCTGATGGCCGTTATTTTTGGCGTCCCCCCCGTGATGGCTCTTGCCGATCCGGGGGACTTCCTCATTCGCAACACCATTCGGCTTTCGCTTGTCTATTGGGCGATCGCTTGGGTGTTGCTGTTGGAACGCTCTCGGTCTTTTCGATGGTTCTGGACGCTGGCGTGGGCGGCCTACATCGTCCACGTTGTAATGGCGTTCCATTATTTTCATCATTGGTCGCACACGTCTGCGGTGAACCACGTGCAAGCGACGAGCGGCTTTGGGCCTGGGATATTTGTCTCCTATCTCTTCACGGCTTTGTGGACGGCTGATGTCGTATGGCAATGGGGGGCTGCTGAATCGTATTACCGAGGGCCGAAATGGCTTTCGGTTGCCTGGCACGCATTTATGGTTTTTATTATCTTCAACGGCGCCGTGGTCTATGAAAGTGGTCCGACGCGGTGGATCAGCGCGATTATCCTTACCGCTTTATTCTGTCTAACGCTTCATCGCTGGCGTCATCGTCGCTGAAGGGCCCTATGACATTTTTTTGAACGGGGAAATCGAGTGGGCGCGACGCTCGCGAATTCGAAAATCGGCTTTAGTTAGCTTCGAACCTGAGGTGTCCCCTGAAGCCGTTTTCGTATTTGGGCAACTCGCTCGAACCCTCGACTGATTCCGCGTGTCTGCGAAGTAGTGAAATTAGGCAGTTCTGCCCGAACTAACCTCTATCCAATCCTTAATCATTCAGCCATAAACTAAACCGATGCTTCTCACCATTACGGCGACTCACCGACCGGCGAATGATCTAGGCTACCTCCTCCACAAGCATCCAGCGCGGTTTCAGTCGTTCGACATGAGCTTCGGCAAGGCCCATGTCTACTATCCCGAAGTAGGGGCCGACCGCTGCACGGCCTGCTTGATGCTCGATGTGGATGCCGTGGGGATAGTGCGTGGCAAGAACCCTGATCAGAGTTTTCTGCTGGGGCAGTACGTCAATGACCGTCCCTATGCCGCTTCGTCGTTCATGAGCGTGGCTATTGCTCAGGTGCTCGGTTCGGCATTGCAGGGCCGATGCAAGGATCGACCTGAGTTAGTTGCCATGCGAATTCCGCTCGAAGCTCAGCTCGATGTGCTCTCCATACGTGGCGGCGAAAAAGTTCTGCGGGCTATGTTCGAGCCGCTTGGCTACGAAGTCGACGCTGTTCGCTACACGCTTGACGATCGTTTTCCCGAATGGGGCGAAAGCCCTTACTTCTCCGTGACCGTGCGAAAGACGACCACGCTGAGCGAACTCCTGACCCACTTATACGTCCTGATCCCCGTGTTTGACACACGCAAACACTACTTCGTCGGGGACGATGAAATCGACAAGCTGCTCGCCAAAGGCGAAGGATGGCTGGCTCAGCATCCAGAGAAGGAAGAGATTGCCCGTCGGTATCTGCGCTTTCAGCCAAGTCTCTACCGGATGGCGCTTAGCCGACTGGTCGTTGAGGAAGAATCCGTTGAAGACGAGGAAGAAACGCCCGAGAGGGAGAAAGCCGAGGAGTCGTTGGAGAAGACGATTAGCCTCAACGAACAGCGTCTCATGGCGGTAATGGCGGTACTACGATCGAGCGGCGCCAAGCGGGTGCTCGACCTCGGTTGCGGCGAGGGTAAACTCATTCGGGAACTGTTAAAGGACCGGCAATTCGAAGAGATTGCCGGCATGGATGTGTCCATCCGCACGCTAGAACTGGCGACCCGTCGATTGAAGTTGGAACGCTTGCCGGACAAGCAAGCGAGCCGCGTCAAACTGATTCACGGCTCGCTCGTGTACCGCGACAAGAGACTTGAGGGCTTCGATGCCGCCAGCGTGGTTGAAGTGATCGAACACCTCGACCCGCCTCGCTTGAAAGCCTTCGAGCGCGTGCTATTCGAGTTCGCCAAGCATCGGACGGTCGTGCTGACCACTCCGAACAGCGAGTACAACGTGATATGGGAGACGCTGCCAGCCGGGAGGTTTCGCCATGCCGACCACCGCTTCGAATGGACCCGGCAGGAGTTTCAAGATTGGGCGACGGATGCCGCGACACGGTTTGGTTACGCCGTACGCTTTTTGGGTGTTGGGCCGGAACATGCCGAGTACGGATCGCCGACGCAGATGGGGGTGTTTGAGCGGCAAGTCTGCTAGAATGGCTCGGATGGACGAGGCATCTACCGGCAATCGGTCGATTCGGGAACGGCTCGACGAGTTCTATCGCCGGCTGGGCCTGTTGCCCCGGGCGGCGACAGCGGACGAAGCATTGGCGCAAATCAACGCTACATTGGATTTAGTCGAAGACCAATGGAGCGGGGTGCTGAAGCAGTCGCCGCCGCCTCCACCTTTCGAATTCCACAGTCGGATGTATGGCCCGTCGCCCGACTTTGTTTTACGGCGGAACGATGGAAGTATCCTGGCGTTGACGCGCGGCCATCGAATCGAAATCACAATCGATGGATCGTTCAAAATCATCGGTAAGGCATCTGGCGCGACGGAGTTTCAAAAATGACGTGCGAAGCGTTGAGCGACATGCAAAATCTGTGCGACCGATTGACGCGCGAACTTCCAGATATTACGGCGGAACTAACGGACTTTCCATCTGGAAGCGCCATGCTCGATTTGCGCCGCGCAGGTCGTTCGTTTGTGATGTCTTACTCTCCGGCGACGGGATTCGGGGTGGACGAGGTATTGCCTGACGAAGGGTTTCTAACCAATTGCCAGTTTTGTTTCACCCAGTTCGAACCAGCGGCTCAGAAGTTATGCAACCTTGTGCTGACCGATCACACCGAGCCGTCTGCACCTGGCTTATCCCTCGTCGTACTGCGAAGCGCCGATATTCATTTGGCCAAAGACTTCTACACCGTCCTCGGATTGAACTTCGTCGAGGAAAGGCACGGCGAAGGTCCTTTGCATTTTTCAGCTATGGCCGGTTCAACGGTCGTCGAGATTTACCCCTGTCGGCAAGATGAATCTCCCACTCCGGTTCGACTCGGCTTTCGGGTTCAGAGTGTCGATCAAACCGTTAAGGAACTCGCCAGAAAGGGTGCGAGTATTGTTCGCGAACCGAAGGATTCTGTTTGGGGACGCCGTGCACTCGTTGAAGATCCGGATCGCAACCGGATTGAACTTAACTGACTCCCCCTCGCCGCCGCCGCGTAAAACTCCCTTCTCAGTCGCTTTCGATACTCGAGAGTGCTTCGTCACCACTGCATTGAAGTGCATACGATGAACGATCGCGTCCATCACCATCCCAACCTGATTTTCTCGGTCGGCACGCAGGTCGTGTCGCGCCTTGACATCCACGGCTCGTCTGGTCTCGTCCTGCATCCGCGCGGTACGGTCGGCGTCATCGTCAAGTCGCCGGCCGATCTCGATCACTCGTATCGGGTGCGCTTCCTTGATGGCTTCGAAGCTGCGCTCAAACGCAACGAGGTCGCCATGCTGGCTCAGTTCAAAGAGGGCGAGATAGGCGACAGCCCCCGTGCCGTGGCCCATGCCGATTTGTACCAGCGCGTGTTCTATCGCTGCGTGATTGGCTCTCAAGCTTTTGGCCTTGCTGATGGCGACTCGGACGTGGATCGTCGTGGAATCTATCTTCCCACCGCTGAACAGCACTGGTCGCTCTACGGCATTCCCGACCAATTGGAGAACGATGCAACCCAGGAGGTATATTGGGAACTTCAGAAGTTTCTTATTCTTGCGCTGAAAGCGAACCCGAACATCCTGGAGTGCCTCTATACGCCCATGGTCGAGAAGGCGACGCCGCTGGCCGAAGAACTGTTGGCGATGAAATCAATCTTCTTGTCGCGAGTCGTCTATCAAACCTTCAACGGCTACGTGTTGAGCCAATTCAAGAAGATGCAGGCCGACCTGCGTAATAAAGGCAATGTGAAATGGAAGCACGTGATGCACTTAATCCGCTTGCTGATCTCGGGCATCGGCGTGCTCAAGCATGGCTTTGTATCGGTGCGGGTTGAAGAGAACCGCGATCAACTTCTCGCCATCAAGCGAGGCGAGTTGCCGTGGGTGGAGACCGAGAAGTGGCGACGGTCGCTGCATAAGGATTTTGATCGAGCGCTGGTGGAAACGAAATTGCCGGACCGTCCTGACTATGAGAAAGCTAACGCATTTCTCATCAAAGCACGGCGGCAGGCTTCAGAAGGATGAAGGGGGAGGGATGAAGGATGAATAATGAAGGCAAGCCCATTGAGCTCAAGAAGCGAACCAAGCAATTCGCACTACGCATTATTCGGCTCTTCGCGGCATTGCCAAAGACGACCGAGGCCCAAGTGCTGGGGAAACAACTTTTGCGATCAGGGACTTCGGTCGGCGCGCATTATCGGGAAGGGACGCGCGCACGATCAAACGCCGAATTCATCAGCAAGCTCGAAGGAGGTTTGCAAGAGTTGGAGGAATCGGCTTATTGGCTGGAATTGTTATCGGAAGGGAAACTGATCAGCGCCCATCTGTTGGTGGATTTGCAGAAAGAAGCTGATGAATTGACAGCCATTCTGGTAACCTGCGTCAAAAACGCAAAGAGTAAAAAATGATGGATGCATTTCTCATCCTTCCGCCTTTATCCTTCCTCCTTCCGGAGTATCCGCTGGTCTTCACGACGATCAGCGGCGCGGCACCTGTACGGCTTCCCGTCGCCCGATTCGGACTTCGACTTGCGCGGCGTCCATGTGCTGCCGCTGAAGGAGGTTGTCGGCCTCCAGATCGGGCCTGAGACCATCGAAAAGTCCGGCATCTACGATGGCCTCGAAATCGACTTGGTTACGCACGACGCTAAGAAGTTCTTCAGCCTGTTGCTGAAGAAAAACGGCTACGTTCTGGAGCAGTTGCTATCGCCGCTGGTCGTCCACACGACGGCGGAACACGCGGAACTGAAGGAGATCGCGGCCCAGTGCATCACCCGGCACCACGCGCATCACTACCTTGGCTTCGCGGAAACCCAGTGGAAACTCTTCGAGAAAGAGAACCCACCTCGAGTCAAGCCGCTCCTGTACGTGTACCGAGTGCTGTTGACCGGCATTCATCTAATGCGAACGGGAATCGTTGAAGCGAATCTGGTTCGGCTTAACGAAATCGAGAAGCTGCCGTATCTCGGCGATTTGATTCAGCGAAAGCTGGTCGGCGCAGAGAAGGAACGTTTGACCGAAACGGACCTAGACTTTCATCGGGAAGAGTACAAGCGACTGCGCGGCAAACTCGAAGAGGCAAATAAGACGTGCCTGTTGCCGGAGGCGCCAAGCGGGGGCGCGGCGTTGCACGATCTTTTAGTTCGCATCCGACTCGGCAGCGCGGCGGTATGATAGCCATGAAGGGATTAACAATGCTGCGAATGGGGAGGATCGCATATGAACCGAATTTCGACGCAATCTCGCGTGGGCAGTGATGGAGTATTGTATCTCACATTGCCCTTAGGGATCGAACAAGCGGACAAGGAGGTTTGGGTTACAGTTGATCCGATAACTTCAACGAAAGCGATGACTCGGGATCAGTGGCAGGCGTTCGTGCTTTCGACGGCCGGGAGCATCACCGATCCCACGTTTGAGCGGCCTCCGCAGGGCGAGTACGAACAGAGAGATTTGTTGCCATGACCCATCTGCTTGACGCCAACGCCTGTATCGACCATTTGCGGCACGGCCCCACTTCAAAGGTATCAGCAAAGCTCCTTGCCGCTACACCGGGGAGCGTTTGTCTTTGTTCTGTTGTCGTCGGCGAGTTGTTATTTGGTGCGCGGCGAAGCAAGAACAGCTTCACCGCGATTTCTAAGGTGCGAACATTTTGTTCGCCCTACCTTTCGCTTCCATTCGACGACCGCGCAGCCGACGAGTACAGCATCGTCCGTGCTGTATTGACAAGCCAGGGTCAACTCATCGGGCCAAATGACCTACTGATTGCGGCTATTGCGCTTGCCAACGGCCTGACGTTAGTGACACACAACACAACGGAGTTCGGCCGAGTGCCTCAATTGTTAATCGAAGATTGGCAATGATTATTTGAGGTATTTGTGCGGCCCGAATTTTTCGATACCGAGTAACATTCATGAATGTCCTATTCCCGCAGAACCCGTCGATGCGCAAGCTTCCTGAGCCAATCTTTGAAGCGGAGTTCGACGCCGCCAAATAGCTCGGCTTCGATTGTTTACTCTTCGATGAAGAGATCATGCCGTATGAAGGAATCGAGCGAGCTTTGAAGCATTTTCCCGCGGGAACGGAGAGCAACTGCTCTATCGAGGTTGGATATTGACGGAAGAAGTATACCGCCCGTTTTACGACGCACTGGTCGAAAGAGGCTATCGCCTTATTAACTCGGGGGCACAATACGCGGAGGTTACTTACTTTCCCAACTACTATCCGAAAATCCGTGATGGATCACCGGAGGCGGTGTGGACAGATACACCCAAGGCGTACTTGGCATGGAGTCTGAGTTGCAAGCTAGGCGATTCTTCTCGCGCAAAGCGCAAAGAAGAAAAGAAAGGGGCCATCGTGACAGAAAACGAGATCGCGAAGGTGGTGGTTGATGTCTGTTACCAGATTCATGTTCGCCTGGGTCCGGGACTTCTCGAGTCGGTCTATGTGCGAATAGTTCAATATGAACGCAACAAACGTGGTTTACACGTGCGGCGAGAAGTACCCATCTCGTTTCGATACGATGAGATGGAGTTCGATGAAGGCTTTCGCGCCGATTTGATTGTGGACGACAAAGTGATTCTGGAACTGAAGTCGGTGGAGAACACTTCTCCCATTCACAAGAAGCAACTCCTGACCTATCTCAAAATAACTCAGATGAGACTGGGTCTTTTGATCAACTTTGGAGTTCCACTCATTAAAGATGGCATTTTTCGGTTGGCGAACGGATTACCCGAATAATCTCCTTTCTTCTCTTCTTCTTCTCTTTGCCGCCTTTGCGGCTTTGCGCGAGATTCTCTTATGGCTATCTCCCTCCCTAAACTTTCCCTCGTCGTCCTGATCGGCCCTAGTGGTTCGGGCAAAAGCACCTTTGCGCAAGCACTTTTTGCCCACTGAAATCCTTTCCTCGGATGCCTGCCGAGCGATGGTCAGCGATGATGAGAACAATCAGGCGGTTACGAACGAAGCCTTTGCCTTGTTGCACACAATCGCCGCGCAACGGCTTGCCCTCGGACGGCTGACGGTTATTGACGCCACCAATGTCCAGCCGGAAGCGCGCTCCACTGGTGGCCTTGGCGCGCAAGTACCACTGTTTGCCCGTTGCCATCGTTCTGAATCTCCCCGAAGATGTTTGCCACGAGCGCAACCGGTCGCGCTCGGATCGTTCGTTTGGACCGCACGTCATCCGCAACCAGCGCTCGCAACTGCGGCGATCACTGCGAGGCCTTCAGCGCGAAGGCTTTCGTCATGTATTCATCCTGGAACGCCCGGAGCAGGTCGAGGCGGCGGTAATCGAACGCGTTCCGTTGTGGAACGACCGCACCGCCGAACACGGCCCGTTCGACATCATCGGCGACGTTCACGGTTGCGCAGACGAGTTGGAGCAACTGCTGGAAAAGCTTGGCTATTATCTTGGCGAGCCCGGAGCGTCAGCGACCGGAGATGCGACCTACGCGCATCCAGAAGGCCGCAAGGCCGTGTTCGTCGGCGATCTCGTTGATCGTGGACCGCGAGTTCTCGATACCCTTCGCATCGTCCGCAACATGGTTAATCTCGGCGCTGCCCTGTGCGTGCCGGGCAACCACGATATGAAACTGCTGAAGAAGCTTAACGGGCGTGATGTGCTGATCACTCACGGATTGGAACAAACACTTTCTGAGATTGATGCCCTGCCAGACGACGTACAGCCTGCCTTTACGAAATCGCTCGCCGAGTTTCTCGACGGGCTGGTAAGCCACTACGTTCTCGATGATGGCAAGCTGGTCGTCGCCCATGCGGGAATGAAGGCCGAAATGCAAGGGCGCGGCTCCGGCAAGGTGCGCGACTTCGCCCTCTACGGGGAGACAACCGGCGAGACGGATGAATTCGGCTTACCAGTCCGGTACAACTGGGCGGCGGAATACCGGGGCTCGGCAATGGTCGTCTACGGCCACACGCCGATACCAGAACCGGAATGGCTGAATCGCACGGTCAACATCGACACGGGGTGTGTGTACGGCGGCAAGCTGACAGC
This sequence comes from uncultured Planctomycetota bacterium, assembly GCA_963718635.1. Classification (GTDB taxonomy): domain Bacteria; phylum Planctomycetota; class Planctomycetia; order Gemmatales; family Gemmataceae; genus JAIOQJ01. The sequence continues at coordinate 4,577,580 of OY970367.1, forward strand.
TTTGCGTTATCCCGAAAAGGAGTTTGTTTCGGTCCCCGCCGCCAGGACTTACTGCGAACCGGCACGGCCGTTTTTGCCTAAATATAAGGAGGCGCCTAAACTCACCGCCCAGCAGTCGGATGATGAAGTGCTTGATGCAGACGACGTGCTCGGCAAGCGCATCGTTTCGACCCGACTGCGTGGCAATGTGACGATTCGGGAAGCCAACGCCACGGCCGCGTTGGAAGTGATGAGCCGCTTTGCCGCCAACCCGAAGTGGCTGATCTATTTGCCGCCGACTATGTCGCCCTCGGAGACGAGTAGCGAGCCGGGGCTGCTCGAACACCCTGCCGAGGCGTTTGCTTATTTCCGCAGCCAAGGGGCGCCGCAGGTTATTTGTGAAGAGAAGCATATGGGTTCGCGTGCGGTCGTGATCGTCTGCCGGGACGAGCAGGCGGCACGCGAGCGCTTCCGGCGTACTCGAAGGCGAGATCGGCATCGTCACCACGCGCACCGGCAGGCGGTTTTTCAATGAACCGGCACTGGAGGCGCAGTTCCTGGATCGCGTGCGTTCGGCACTGACCGCAGCGGGCCTTTGGACGACGTTGAATACGACCTGGGTTTGCCTCGATTGCGAACTAATGCCTTGGTCGGCGAAGGCGCAGGAGCTTCTGAAAACTCAATATGCAGCGGTCGGGGCTGCGGGGCAGGCAGCATTGCCGAGGGCAGTCGCGTCGCTGTCGCAAGCCTCTGCACTGTTGTCAGGAGACGAGCGCGGCAAGGCCGAACGAGTAATGGCCGATTGCCTACTCCGCGCGGAGCACGTCGATAAGTTCATTGCCGCCTATCGCCAATATTGTTGGCCGGTGAATTCACTCAACGACTTGAAGCTGGCGCCGTTTCATTTGCTGGCCTCCGAAGGCCGCGTTCACACGGATAAGAGTCACACATGGCACATGGAAACGCTGTCTGCCGTCTGCCGGCAAGATCCCGAACTGTTGCTCACGACTCATTACAAACTGATAGACGTGACTAATGCAGATAGTATTGCGGACGGGTGCGCGTGGTGGGCGGAGCTGACCAGTCGGGGTGGCGAAGGCATGGTAGTCAAGCCACTCGACTTCATCCTCCGCGGCAAGCGCGGGCTTGCTCAGCCTGCAGTGAAGTGCCGCGGGCCAGAGTATCTCCGAATCATCTACGGCCCGGACTACACGACAGAGATTAGTCTAACCCGGCTGCGAAGCCGGGGCCTGAGCCATAAGCGATCACTCGCCCTTGGAGAGTTTGCACTCGGAATCGAAGGTTTGGAAAGGTTTGTTCGTCGGGAACCCTTGCGACGGGTTCACGAGTGCGTCTTTGGCGTGCTCGCTTTAGAGAGCGAGCCGGTGGATCCGAGGTTGTGACTTTTGTTCATCGAGTTCGATGAAAGGATCGGACGATGCCTCAGGGCTTTCGCAAGGCGTTATCACGGCCAAGACCCGGCAATTGTCTTAGTCAGAATTAGCAATGTGTGGAAGCGGGCTTTAATATTCGAGCCGGAAGCATAAGTTTAGGAGCGGCACCCCTACCTCCTGACGGGTCGTGGCTCTGACGGGCGCTTGCTTTACCTCACCTCTTCTCTTCGCTGAGCGCAAACAGCTACATATATGACAGATCCCTTTCTTACCTATTTCCTGCTCTGCGGCTCGGCCTTTCTCGCCGGGGCCATCAACTCCGTGGCAGGGGGGGGCACTCTGCTGACGTTTCCGACTTTGCTCGCTGCGTTGAACGGAGACGGCGTCGTTGCCAATGGCACCAGCACTGTCGCGGTGATGCCCGGTTCCATGGCTGGCTCCTGGGCTTACCGCCGTGAGCTAGCCGACAAGCGCGAGATGTTTTTGCGCTTCTCGCGCCCAGCCTGATCGGCGGCGGCATCGGGGCTTCGCTCGCTACGTGCCTGCCTGATCGCGTATTTAACTCGCTAGTTCCGTGGCTCATTCTGACAGCAGCGACGCTTTTTCTAATCCAACGGCCGGTCCAACGCTGGGTCGGAGTGCATCAGCACAGCGGGCCTCCGAGCCAGCGCACGCTGTGCTTTATTTCCTTCTTTCAATTTCTAGTTGCGATCTACGGCGGCTATTTCGGCGCGGGAATTGGAATCTTGATGCTTAGCGCGCTGGCGTTCATGTCGGTTGGCGACATTCATCATATGAATGGCATGAAGACTCTCTTGGCCACGGCGATCAATGCCGTCGCCGTTGTGGTCTTCGCCATTCAAGGAAAGGTGAACTGGAATTTTGCGCTGGCAATGGCTGTTGCGTGCATTGCAGGCGGCTACCTCGGCGCCCGCTGGGCACGCCGTCTGAAGCCGATTTGCGTTCGAGGTATCGTCATCTCGATCGGATTTGGTCTTTCCGCTTATTACTTTTGGCAGCAGTTTGGATAACGTTAATTGACTCTGCAGTTCAGGCGAGCCGGGAGCGTGATGTGAGCGACCGGAGAAAGGCGCCCAAAACTGCCAACTTTCTCCGGTCGCTCACGCTCTCGGCTCGCCACAAATTCGCTTAGCCTTTATGACTTCGCAACCTGCACCGCATGCGGCGCGTAGGCTACCGCGTGCGGCTTGCCCCCGGGTTGAATCAAGGCGACGCGTTCTCGGCTCCACATCAGATCCCATAGGCCGATCGTCCCATCGTGGCTTGCCGTTGCCAGGGAAGCGCCGTCGTGCGAAACGGCAATGCCGCGAACGGAATCAGTATGACCTGTCAAAACGCGGATCACTAGACGCGTCGTCAAGTCCCAGACTTTGGCTGTTTTATCCCAACTGCCGGTGACGGCACGCCGGCCATCGGGCAGGAACACGACCGAACTAACCGCCAACGCATGGTCGGCCAACGTCGAAACCAGCGTCCCGGTCTTCACGTCCCAGAGTTTGGCCGTCCGGTCCCAACTTCCGGACAGCAGCATTTGGCTATCCGGTGAAAAAGCGAGCGACGACACGTTCTTTTCGTGCCCGCGGAGAGTGAAACGCTCGCTGAGCGTGTCCGTCTGCCAGACTTTGATCGTTTTATCCCAGCCGGCCGTTGCCATCAGTCGTCCGTCCGGCGAGAAAGATACGGCAGCAATGGCGCCCCGGTGGCCAGTGAGGGTAGCCTTGCAGCTTCCGGAAGGAATGTCCCAGATGCGGACACTCATATCCCAGCTTCCGGAGGCAATGGTTCGTCCATCGCGGTGGAAAGCAACGCTGGTCACATCGCCCGAGTGCCCTTTAAAAGCGAAGCGATCAGTGCCCGACGCTACGTCCCAAAGCCGTACGGTTTCATCAAGCCCGCCGCTTACGAGGAATTGCCCTTCCGGGCTAAAGGCAAGCGCAAATACGTCGCGCGAGTGACCACCGAGAGTCGCCGAGTTCGCATGCGTGACGATATCCCACATCGCGATCGAACCATCGAGACCGGCAGAGGCTAACAAGTGCCGGCCAACCTTCAATGGCTCCGCGTGCGTGGGTCGGGGAGCCGGGACCACGGCTTCGAGTGTAGCGGGCGCCGGTGGAACGGGTGGCGGAGGCGGCGCAAAAGGGACTCGTGGCGGGATCGGCACCGCCACCGCCGCTTTGATCGAGGCAATCGGCGCCGGCATCGTCGGCCGTTTGATCGCTAACGGGGTCGTGCGCGGATTGATCGTTTCTTTGGCTTGGAGACCCGCTTCCGTCAGGCTGCCCGTCTCTTCGCCCGTGTAGGGATCCCAGAAGCGGCACAGTACGATCCCAAGCGGTGGACGCCAACTGTCGCCCATCAGGCGCAAAAGCCACACAAGTTACTTCCGCCTTATGGCCGTAGAGGGTGTGCAGCAATTGACCGGTAATGGCGTTCCAGATTTTGACGCATTGATCCCAACCCCCAGTTGCCAACAGCGACCCTTCAGCGCCAAAGGCCACGGACGATGCTACGCGCGAGTGAGCGGTCAAGTGGAACCACTCCTCTCCGGTGCCGGCGTCCCAGATTTTAACGGTGCCATCGCCCCCCGCCGAAGCGAGCGATTCGCCGTCGGGCGAAAAGGCGACGCAGCAGACTTCGCGAGCATGGCCGCGTAAAACGAAAGCGCTCTTCGCCGGTCTCGAGATTCCAAACACGTACGGTTCCATCTTCGCTGCCGGAAGCGAGCGTCAGCCCGGAGGGACCAAACGTCAACGCTGCCACGCCATCCGTATGGCCGGTGAGGGTCGTGATTTCGCGGCCCACAGTCCAGTCCCAAATCTTAACGGTCTTATCCCAACTGCTGGAGGCGAGCCAGCGTCCATCGGGTGAAAAGGCCACTGATGTTACTTGCGATAAATGCCCCGAGAGTTGCTGCAGTTGATTGCCGGCAAGATCCCAGATGCGTGCCGTCATATCCGCGCCGCCCGTCGCAATATGGCGGTTATCCGCAGCGAAGGCGACGGTAAGAACCTCGCCGGTGTGGCCGCGCAACGGGACAGTCAACGTTCCCGTGGCTGATTCCCAGACTAATACAGTGGCGTCACCACGAGCGGCGGCGAGCAAGTGGCCATCCGGGCAATAGGCTAAAGCATTGAACGCGCCTCCTTTGGCTTCCGCCTGGATAGCCCGTGGACGCGGCGTCAGCATTGGCCTCGGATGCGCCATTTCGTGCGCTACAACAGCCTGCGGCAGGATGAATTCTGCCTTGCTGGGCGTCAGCGGGGTTGCAATCGTCGGCGGCACGACATCGGCGGGCAATAAGAGACTCGTCGGCGGCGCGGCCCATGTCTGCACGGAGTCATCTTCGTCATCAGCCCGAGGTGGAGCGGAAGGAGCGGACGGCACCATCGGCCTGGCGATCGGCGCAGGGGGAGGCGTACGAGTGCGCGATGGCGGTAAAGATACCGTCGCCCCTCGTCGGACTTCAACCTCGGGCGCGGACGGCGGAAGAGGTGTCTTCCCCCCTGCCGAGGCATTCGCGTTGGTCGGCGTCTCCTTTGGATTGAAAGAAACGGCCGTGGTCTTGGCGTCGTTGCTTGTCTGTACGCGAAGCGTCGCCGATTCTTTCCCTGTTCCTATATCCCAGAACTTCACGGTTCTATCGAGACTGGCCGAGGCCACCTGCGTGCCGGCCGGATCAAACGCCACCGAAGTGATAACATTGGCGTGTCCGGTAAAAGTTGCCCGTAGATGACCCGTGTCTGCCTGCCAGAGCCGAACCGTCCGATCCCAGGAGACGCTAGCTATAGTGTTGCCATCGGGTGAATAACTGAGTGCGGTGACTTCGCCGGTATGAGCCCGCATCACGAATAGTTCTTTGCTCGTATCCAGATCCCAAAGTCGGATCGTATGATCCAGGCCGGCTGATGCCAAAAATTTCCCGGTCGGCGCAAAGGCGACGCAAGTAACGTCGCCGCTGTGTCCCTTTAACGATGCGAGATTCGGGCCACCCTCGCGCGACCAAACGCGAACCGTCTTGTCCCAGCTGCCGGAAGCAACCAGCGTTCCTTCGCGGTTCACCGCCACTGAGGTCACCATGCGCTGATGGCCTTGAAGAACGCTTAGCGGCTGGCCATCCTTTGCATTCCAGAAGCGAACCGTCTTATCCCAGCCGCCACTGACCAATATGTTTCCGGACGGCGAAAACTGAACCGCAGTCACCACGCCGGTATGCCCTTGAAGCGTCGCCGTGCAACGGCCGTCCACCGCATCCCACAAGCGGAGAGTTTTATCCCAGCTAGCGGTGGCAATCGTGTCGCCATGCGGCGAAAACGCCACCGAACTAATGACTCCGCCATGCCCGCGCAAGGTGAGGACATCGGCGCCTGTTTCCAAGTCCCAAATCTTGACCGTCTTATCCCAACTGGCGGTTGCAATGCGGTTGCCATCCGGAGAGAAGACTACGCATGTAATATCCCCCGTATGCCCGCGCGGAATCTCGTGCTCGACCGAAGCAAAAGGAGGCGCTTTTGTCATCGGTTCCTTGTTGATGAGCGCGGCAGGCGGATCAACAACATCAGCAAACGGAACTTGGACGACGATCGCTTCAGCGACCGGGACCGCATCGGGAGGCGCGGCAAGTGCGGGCGGGATGATGCCGCTCATACTTTCAAGCGAAACGACAACCTGTTCGAGCGGCGGGCTCAACATGTCCTGCGTCGACTGCAGCGGCACGGCTTCCGCAAAAGGCGCAGGCGCCGCCGGATGGGGAACGCTGCCGGACGAGTCTTTGAAGAGATCAATTTGTTCGTTGTCGCTCATGCCGATTAGCCCTAAATTGCTCGCCAATGCCATATATTGTTTAGACGATGCCGCCTGCGGGTTTATGACGACGATGGGCTTGCTCAACAAGCCCGCCCGGGCAATTTCCAAATCGTAGGGAATTGTTTGCGGCAACATCGTCCGGGCAAAAACCCGTCGTAGCTCGGTCTCCCACGGCCCGCCAATTTGTTCGGTAGGAGGCAACGTTAGCAAAAGTCCGCGCAGCACGACGGAGCTGCCTTCATCTTGCACTAATTTAATCAATTGCAGAAAGGTCGGCACGGTGCGAAAGGCCAGTGGCTCCGCGCGGATGATCAAAATCATTTCATCCGCATGGCGTACCAGATTGCGCAACTGCATGCCGCCAAGAACAGGAGGCGCGTCAAAGATAATCCATCCGTATTGCTCGAATGCGGCTTCTTTGTCGATCAAGCCGAGAAACTCGTCGAGAGTGTGGGCGGGCGCTGATGAGTCGCCATAAGGCGAAGTGACGTCGAATCCGGGGAGCAAATCCTTCCAGAGCGGCGCCAGACTTGTGATACCCACCGAAGCCAATCCGGGCGATTGCGGATGGTTGGCCAGATTTAATGCGGTTGCGGCGCCGGCAAGCGGGTCGGCATCGACTAGCAATACGCGGCCGCCAGTGAGCGCAATGGCGCTCGCCAAGTTGATGGCGGTGGTCGTCTTGCCGACTCCCCCCTTCTGGCTGGCGATTAGTAACTTGCGCACTGGCATACCCCCGGACGACGGCATAGATTGTGCCGAACCGATAACTTGCACCGATTATCGATTATGGGGTATTTGCAGCAGCCTGCCAAGCACTTCCGCAGTCTCTCAACCGGCCTAAAATCCCCGCAGGCATCATAATCCGCCCAGCCCGAATGATCGGTTACGGTACTTTGCCGATTTTAACACGTTCGACGGTCGATAGCTCGCATACCTTTTTATGAAGCGCTGCCGTATAGAAGGGCCCTCGGCCGAAAAGAGTGACAGCCGGCGTTCACGGGGCAGGAAGCTCGGTGGCGCGGCATACTCACGAATGTCAGTCGCCTTGGCAGCCCAAGCCAGATTTCGCCGGACATTCCGTTGATAGGCCACGGAGGGTATGCGCGATGAGACTCTTTCTCGCATTGGCTGCCAGCGCCCTGTTCGTCACTGCCGAGCGCGCCCGCAGTCAGCCGGCGGCCAGTCTCGGTAAGCCGACCCCCGCGGCTACGCTTGGGCTACCGGTAGGAAAGGCCGCTACCCCTTTGATTGCGCGAGGGGCATCCCCCGATCCCCTGGTTGGCGATTATATCCCGGCGGCCCGGCTTGGCCCGATCTCTGAAGTCCGCTTTGCGCCCGACCCTGCTCCCGAGATGACGGCCACACCCGAAGAGCGATACAACTGGGGCATTCGTGATCGCTCAAACCCCCCGGCCCGATTGCAAGCGGCCCCTTCCAACGGCTACTCCAGCCAGCAAAGCCATAGTCTTTTTGGCGAAAAGGTCGGTGAACTGTTTGACAACGGCGGTAGCGCAGGAGGAGGCCGTGCACCGGCCGGCGAACGTTTCAAAAGCGATCACTGTTTTGACGACATGATTTCGCCGATGACCAACCCGTTCTTGAATGAGGATCCACGGGCACTCACGGAAATTCGCCCGATTTTCATGTATCAAACCATTCCAGGCGGCAACAGCGTCTATCATGGCGGCAACATCGAATACTTTGGCCTGCAAGCCCGTATTGCCCTGACTCAACGTATATCCATTGTGATGAACAAGCTCGGCGGCATCTCGATCAATCCGGGAGCCGATTCGACAGTTGGCAGCGCTACTGGCTTCTCGGAGATTTGGCTCGGACCCAAGCTTACCTGGTATCGCGAGGATCAAACCGGCACCGTCTCGGCCATCGGCTTGATTTTTCAGATCCCGACTGGCCCGGCACGCGCCCTGCAAAACACCGGCAGCCTCTCCCTGACTCCGTACGTCAACGTGGCGCAGCGCATCGCGAACACGAGCTGGGGCACGTTTAATTTCATGGACACCTTGGGACTGAATCTCTCGACGAATTCTGTGCGCAGCAACTATCTTTACAATTCGGCTCACGTCGATTTTGATCTCCTCAATTGGCATTACGTCTACCCATTAGTGGAATTGAATTGGTTCCAATACACCTCTAACGGGAGCGCGCGAACCGTCAATTTTGAGGGACACGATCTCGCGAATCTCGGGGCCAGTGCGTCAGGTCACAGCTTCATGAGTCTTGCCTTCGGCTCGCGCTTCAAAGTGAGCGAAGCGATCCAGTTCGGCCTCGCCGCCGAGTTCCCGCTGCTCGGCAACCGCGACCTGCAAAACTTCCGGCTTACCGTCGATATGATCTGGCGCTACTAATTTGAAATAGAGCGACAGCAACCGCATTGAAGAAAAGCGGGGCGCTAAAAGCGCCCCGCTTTTTGTTGCGCCCTAAGCTATAAGGGCGTAAGTACGCCGTCGCTGGCTCGCCATTTCTAGCATTGCGCACTGGATAGAATGCTACGACTTATATTTCTTCTGCTCATCGCATTACTAACGGCAGCGCCGTGCGAAGCACAAACGGCGACGGCTACCAGCTTGCGCGAGGCATCGTTCCTTTGGGGCACTGGACGAGCGACCGATGCAATCGAACGCTATCGGCACATCATCGACACCGCAGGCGACGAATTGACTCCCGTCGAGCCTCCACTCGCCGCGCTGGCACTTTTGGCGGGTGCGCAGGCTTATGCGTTTCCGTGGCCCAGCTATCACTACTTGCCGGCGCGTTGGATCTGTCACGATGAGATCAGCCGTTTCCCGGCGGCGGCCCTTCAACTTTACCGCAATCGCGTTGACTCGGCCGCTTCGCGACAGTTGGCGGATTTTCGAGAACGTCCGAGTGATCGTGGTCTAGAAACGCTGTTAGCGGAAGCTTTCAACAGCCGATCGGGTGAAGACGCCATTCTGCTGCTGGCTCAGCGAGCGTTCGATCGTGGAGATTTTCATCGTGCGATCTATTACTGGCGGATGCTCCTTCCTCGTCAAGGTTCGGGATTGCATTTTCCTGATCCGCGTACGCCAGCCGCCTATGTGGAAGCGCGTCTAATATTGACGCACCTATTCTGCGGGCAGACTAAACAAGCAGCGCAAGTGCTCAAAGCGTTTCCGCTCAAATATCCGAAGGAAAAAGGTTTGCTCGCCGGTCGCGATCAGGTTTATGCGGAAACACTGGCAGAATTGATGAAGAAGCCGCAAATGTTCGAATTGCCTGCACCTCCTAACGATGGTCGAGAGTGGTTTACCTTCGGCTCAAACTTCGAACGAAATTCAAGCGTGACGCGTGGCCTGCCTTACGATGGCCTAAGCTTGCGGACTTGGATGCAGGAACTGGGTCCGAAGCGTGTCGACAAGTTGCGCGACCAAAAAGCGGCATTCGCGCCCGATGACCCGAGAGCGCTCGTTTTTTTTCCCGTGATTGCTCAGGGGCGGGTTTTCGTTTGCGATGCCATGCAGATCTCTTCATTTCATTTAGGTGATGGTCGCCTCGATACTCGATTCGACTTGAGGGAGAGACTGCCTATTCCAGGCATTGATCGCCTTCTGCCGGTTCGGTCTGATGTACGGCACACGCTGACCTACGCAGATTCCTTTCTCTATGCCCGCCTCGGATCGCAAGTTATGCGACCGACCGCTATCGAACCGGGCGAGCAAACGGACGACACAGCGTCGGCGATCGTCGCGCTTGGCCCGATCTCCAATAAAAAGGCGGGTCGTTTAACTCATGCGTGGACCCTTCGCCCACCCGTTGAGAAAGAAACTACGTCCGTTTTTGAAGGGACGCCGGTTGTAACCGACGGCAAACTGTATGCGTTGATGCGGCGCCAGACAGGTGGGGATACTTCGATTGAAGTTGTCTGCTACCAAGTCCGAGGGATTGAGGGTCTGCCGGAATTGATCTGGCATCGCGAAGTCGCCAAGCCCATCCTCAACCCGGCCAGCGAAGTACGCGGACGCCATGACTTATTGACGCTTGCGGGCCAAAATCTGGTTGCGTCGGGAAACAGCCGCATTGTGGCCATTGAGGCGCATAACGGAAAGCCGGCTTGGGAATATCGCTATCTCCGCAATGAGCGTCGTCCCGCGCCCGTTGGCAGAGACCTCTGCCCCTGTCTGTTTCAAGATGGACGTGTCTTCGCTGCCCCGACCGACTCCGATCGACTCTTTTGTCTCGACGCCTACACAGGCCGATTGCTTTGGGATCGTGAAGGGGTCGATGTCATCCATCTGCTTGGCGTTGCCCAGAATCGTTTGATTGCGACCTTCGCGGGCGCCGTGCCAGGCATACGTGGCCTCGACATCGCCAGCGGCTCTGAGTTCGCTCCCGATGGCTGGGTGCAACACGTCAATGGCGGCAGCGCCACTTTTGGCAGAGGCTTCGTGGCGCCCAACATGATTTATTGGCCAACAAAAGAAGGGCTGCAATTTTTGAGCCCCGAAGACGGCCGCATTCTGCGTCAGCCTTTGCCAGGAGTATTCGGCAACATGGCCTATGCCGATGGCAGCATCATCTTTACCAATGCCACCGAGATGACCGGATACGTTAAGGGAAGATGATGCGAAAGTGTTAGCTCAGCGCGTTTCCTAATGCCGCCGCTTGAATCGACTCGATATAACTTTCGGGCAAGTTATGCTCCCGACGCCCCGCAGAATCTTGGCGAGATAATCATCACTTGGCGTGCCATTCGTGACGATGCGATCCAGCCTACCGATGTAGGCAGTCGCTTCGACTGATTGACCGGACGCGTCAATTACGGTGACCGGCAGATGGTCGTAACCCAGCTCGTAATCGTCTAAGTCTTCCAGAGTATTCGGAGCGCACCGGTAGACGACGCCGATTACTTCATCTCCGGGATTCGGAACGATGTTAGCGTAGACTTGACCTCGCTGGCCGCCCACATTGAAGGCGAGGCGATACCCGCTGAGCCGAGCTTGTCGTGGTTGGTCGGCGCCTTTTGCGATAGGCCCAGTGCGGTCTTCCATTTGCTCGATCCAGAGGTTGCTGCCGTAGGCAAAATACCAGTCAGCGTTTGATTCCACGGGCATTTCCCTTTCTTTAATGCGAGTCCGAGCTGAACACGTGAGCGACCGAGCCGCAACGTCATCCGTCGCTCACCGGCTCCGAAACTTTTTTTGAATGTTGTACCGGGTTACTTATCCAATGAAACTCATTGTGAATGAGTCAAGTGCTAGATAAGTCGCCAAACCAGCAAAATCATTTGGCCACGGATGGAACACAGAAAAAACACGGATAAAACCGATGACGTTTATTCATGGCGATTTGTTGAACATGGAACACGGCGTTTTGTTTTGTCCGTGTTTCGTGAGTGTTTAATCCGTGGCTCAAGTATTTCGATCTTTTATTCGCCGACTTGCAGCAGAGAAAATTCTTGTCGGTCTGAGGCAAAGCCTGGTTAGGGATACGCAATTTCGTTCGTTCCAACGCGGAAGGAATAGAGCTGGTTGCTGCCGAATGCAGTAGTTAGTGCAACGTCGGCGGCGTCGCGCCCACGGGCCATCAGGGTACGGCCAATACGCGGAGTGTTGTTGCGTGCGTCGAACGCATGCCAGGTTCCACCCAAGTATACTTCGAACCAGGCGCTGAAGTCCATCGGGGCGGCATTGGGTGGCACGCCGATGTCTCCAAGATAACCTGTGCAGTAACGAGCGGGAACGTTCATGCAGCGACAGAAGGTGATCGCCAGATGCATGAAATCGCGGCAGACGCCGACGCGTTCGCGATAGACGCCGAGTGCGGTACGGCCCGAGCGAGCCATGTTGTAATCAAAGCGTACGTAGTTGTGGACGTAATCGCAAATGCCCTGCACCAATGGCCAACCCTTTGGGAGATGCCCGAAGAGCGACCAGGCAATCTCCTGGAGTTCGGAATCGACTTCGCAGTAACGGCTCGCAAGTAGGAAATGCAACGTTTCGCTCGGGAGATCCTCGACGGGATACTGGACGGCATCCCAGACTGGCGCTTCGTATAGACCGCTATCTTCAACGACCGCGGCGTTGCGGAAGACGACGAGCCCTGCCGGAACGTAAGCACGACCGCACCAGTTGCCGTAAATATCGAGGAACATGCTAACAGGCGCAAACGGCTCAATGTGAAGATATTCGGGGCTGCGAATGGTCGAAGCCACCGAAGGGTGCAGCGAGAGCATCAATACAACAGGGGATGGATTGAGAAAAGTTAAAGAGAGTTCGCAGTCTACCTTGATAAACATGATCAACCACTTTTAGGTGTAAAAGCGCGGCCCCGCTCCACGCTTAGGAAGCGGTGGTAGAGCCCGCTTCCTGGGAATTCGTGTGTTGTTTTTAGTCTAGCAAAACTTGCAAACCGCGGCACCCGAAAACGTCTGAAATATAGAGACTCTTCGCGTCGATTTCAGTCATCGCCAAGCAGTACCGCGAGCGGCTTAGTCGTCTCGATGTTCGCAAGAATAATCTTGATGGTCACCGTCAGCGGCACGGCAAGCAACATTCCCACTATCCCCCAACACAATCCCCAAAACGTCAAGCAAATGAGTACGATGAGCGGACTAAGGCCAACTGCCCGGCCAATCATCTGCGGCTCAACAAATGAGGCCGAAGTGGCGTGGCAGGCAATCAACAATAGAGCTACCACGAATGGAAGCCAGCCGAAAGGCAGGTCGAGAAAGGTGAAGATCAGTGGCGAGCCGAGCCCGATAATGGTGCCGACGTACGGGATGAAGTTCGCCAGAAAGGTGAGCAGCCCCCAGATGGCGGAAAATTTCACGCCCGAGAGCAACAAGATGACAGTCACGGGTGTCGCCAGAATGGCACTGGTTTTGACTTTTGCCTTCAGGTAGTTGGCGATGCCATCGTTGATTGTCCGAATCGTGTAGAGGATCGATTTCGATTGCCCGGAATCAAAACCCGACTGGACGCGATAGCGAAGCCGCCGGGCTTCCAACAACAGGAAAACGACATACAGGCCAACTACAACGGTTTCGAGCAAGATATTGGCCGCATAGGCCAGAACCACGCCGCCGATATTTTCCGCGGACTGAGCGCCCTTGGATTCGGCCCGAAGCAGGTCGTCTACATGCCGGCTTACCCAGGGCGGTAGATTCACGTGGCTCCACTCCTGCGATTGAACGGCAAACTCTTGAGCACGGCGCGCCAATCGCGGCAACTCTTCACTCAGCGAGATCAACCCTCCGTAGACGATCAGCCCTAGGGCCGTCACGATGGAGATTGTGCCAATTACCATGATGGCGATTGTTTTCGCTCCGGAATACCCCTGATGGATGCGTGAATGAAGCGGCAGAATGATGTAGCAAAGCAACGTGGCCAACAGCAACGGCCGAAGTAAAACTGCCAGCTCTTTCAGCATGAACCACGAGGCAGTCACGATCACCAGAAATACTGCCACCTGGGTAAGAGTACCCGCCTGGGTCCACCAGCCATGCCCCGGGTGTCGCAGCTCGGTCGGTTCGTTCATGTTCTGAGTCGTCCCCGAAGATCGCGTCGAATACGGCACACGACCCCGACTTGGCAGCAAGGGCTTTGCTCGCTCCCTTGCTTACTATTCGTATTGAGGGTGCGCGTTTTACGCGTGTTTATTGACGCTAAATGAACGCAACAAGGCTGAATCGCCAGTTTTGAGGTAGTGCATTTCTGCGATCTAAGCCCGTTAAGCGCATGTACGAGCCTGAAGCGCCAGCGAAAAACGACTAAATTCTTCGCTCGCGCTTCAGGCTTGTGGAATTCTTCGCTGGTGTTTCAGGCTCGTGGAATTCTTCGCTGGCGCTTCAGGCTCGTGTGTTGCGCAAGCTAGTTAACGATGAGTATATGGTTTGCGGCCCTATCCAACGGGCCAGAAACGGGTGCATGATGAGCCAGGCAATTCTCTTACCGCTTGCCAAACTCTACAATGAATATTGCCGCGAGTGCGCAACGAATTGGCTTCAATCTACTCTTCTGCGAAAGGCCCTGCACCATGCTGGCTTCTTTGGCTTTGGTCGCGCTGTTACAACTTCCTGGAGTGGGGGCGGATGGCCTCACCATCAGTCAGCCACGTCTCACACATGGGTTGCTGGGCCCTGTTCGCACACAGGCTGTCATCCGTCCCGGCGACGGAGTTCATCTGGCCTTTGACGTCGAAGGAATCAACGCTGATGAGACAGGCAAAGCTTCCTACTCAACAACCGTGAACGTGGCCGACGGCAGCGGCAAAACTCTCTTCGCGCAGCCCGCCAAAAAGTATCAGGAGTTTCTTTCGCTCGGCGGCAACAGCCTGCCCGCTTTCGCGGCCATTGATCTAGGTCTCGACACTCCCGCCGGCAATTATTCGATGACGGTCACGGTTACCGATTCAATATCCGGCAAGAGCGCGAAGATCACCCAGCCGTTCAAGGTCGAGCCTAAAGCTTTTGACCTCGTTCGTCTTTCGACGAGCGGCGACGCGGATGGCCTCGTTCCCGTTGGTGCTCTCGTAGTTGGGCAGCCGTTTTGGGTTCATGCGGCCGTAGTGGAATTTCAGCGCGGCGGCGATGCTTCGAAACAGCCGCGCGTCGATGTTATGTTGCGGATTCTTGGAGCTGACAAAAAGCCGGTGGGCCAACCCTTCACCGGCTCCATCGAAAAAGATGTGCCCCCTAACGCCACGTCGTTGCCGATCCGCTTTTTCGTTCCTTTAAACAAGGCGGGAAATTACACCGTAGAACTGAAAGCGAAGGACGAGCATAGCAAAAATGCTCCGGCGGCCGTGTCGTTTCCTATCACTGTTTTGTCACCCAAATAAACCATTCGGAGGTTGCTATGCAATTGCGAAGTACTCTCGCTCGCGGATGGCTTGCTTTGCCGCTGATGCTTTTGGCCTGTTCAAGCGCGCTCGCGCGGACAAGGCGGCCGTCGCGCAGGGCGGAGCGTTGTCGGCATCGGTCATTGTCCGCGAATCAGCCGAGAAACCCTGGCACATCTCGAAGGATCAGGAGCCGCTGGAAGCCGGCTTCCAGCTCGTCGGCGGCTTGGGTGCAGCTATTGAATCCGCGAACGGCGCCGTCAAGGCGAAGTTGGTCGGCGATATTGGCGGCCATTCTCCTTTTCCGATTTTGGAAACATCCTTGATTCTGCAGGAAGCCAAAGATGCCGATCTGGCGATTGATTTGGATCGAGGCCGGCTCGATCTGTTGAACACCAAGAAGGAAGGTCCTGCGAAAGTGCGTATCAGTATACGCGGCAAGACCGGCGAAATCGCGCTGAAAGAGCCAGGCGCTCAGTTAGTCATCGAGATGTATAGCCGTTGGCCTAAGGGCTCGCGCTTCACCAAGACGCCCAAAGAAACCGACGTGCCTGCGTTGGCCATCATGCTCATTGCCGTTAAGGGCGAGGTGGAATTGAAAGGCCAACTCTTGTCGTTCACGCTTAAGGCGCCTCCGGGACCGGCGATGTTGCTGCTTGACAGCATTCATGACGAAGCGCCGCAGTTGAAGACTCTCGAAACGGTTCCGAGTTGGGTCAATGAAAAAGATGCCGAACGAATTGGCAAAATCCGGGCGAGCGTGAAAAAGTTCCGCGATCAGGCGGAAAGCGGTTCCATGAGCGCTGCGTTGCTGCAAATGGCTCTATCGGAAGATGAGACTGCACGGCACACGGCCGTGGTGTTGCTTGGCGCGCTCGACGACTTGCCGACATTGGCGATCGCGATGGCGACCGCAAAGCATGCCGATGTGGTAACCGACGGCATCGTCGTCCTACGCCATTGGATCGGCCGAGGACCCGGGCAGGATATGAGGCTCTATCAGACCCTGCTCGATAAAGCGAAGTTCAAGCCCTCGGAAGCCGACGTCGCCTTGCAACTTCTCCACAGCTTCAGCAATGCCGACTTGAAGAAGCCGGAGACCTACGAGACGCTGATCAATTTTCTCGAGAGCGAACGCCCCTTTATCCGGGCGCTGGCACACTGGCATCTCGTTCGGTTAGTACACGACGGCAATGCGATCAATTTCAAACCGCTTGGCCCGAAAGCCGAGCGAGATAGCGCTGTCGAAGAATGGCGGCATCTCGTGCCGAGCGGCGCACTGCCCGGCGCTGCTAAGCTGAAACAATAACTTGCTTTCGCCCGTTCGAACAAAACGATCTGCGAGGATTTACCATGAACCGATTCTATCTCGCGTGCCTGATCGGCATCGCGTTTACACTGCCAGCTTCCGCACAGTTTTATCAGGGCTCATCCAACTATGCCCCCGCTGCCACGCAAGCGAGCGCAAGGGGCCTGTCGGGCTTCGCTAATCAAGGCGCGAACGTCTCGAGTTTTTCAGTCGATAGCGGCGGCTATTTTGGAGGCGGCGGCTCGACCGTGGCAACGCCTTGGAGCTCCCAGTACGGCTCGTACATTCAGCCATCGAATAGCGGGGTCCAGCAAGATGCCATCGCTCGGCAGCAGGCATCCTATCAAGGTCAGGCGATGTCGCAGGACTTGCAACTGCGCCGGTTGCAGGTCAAACGGGCCGCGTTCGATGAAATGATGTACGAAAAAATGAATACCCCGCCGCCGGAACTGGTGCGCGAAGAACAACGGCAGAGCCAGTTGACCCGCGTTCGCAACTCGCCGCCGGAAGACGAAATTTGGTCGGGCGACGCGCTCAACGCCATGTTGATCAATATCCAGCGCATCGAAGCCCGCGAAGGGATACGCGGTTATTCCATCGCCATCGACCCGGAAACGTTGAAGTATCTCAACGTCTCGACGACTAACGGGCAAAGTGGCAGCAATGAACTTTTCAAAGCGAGCACACGCCCCGAATGGCCGAGCGTCTTCAGCGGCGACGACTATGCGTCTTACCGCAAGCGCATCGAAGAAGATCTGAAACTGATGGTGCTCGCCCAGCAATCCGGGCGCATTGACCAAGCCAAATCGGTCGATGCGCAAGACTTCGAGCCAGATACGGGGCATGCTTTTCGCGGGGCGGCAAGATACGTCCTTCTCCGATTATGCGGGCGGACTGGAATTTCTGAACAAGCTGGACGCGGCCATTGCGACTCTTGCTAAACCGGGCGCTAAGAACTTCGTGGATGGCGCCTATGCCGCGAAAGGCGACACCGTCGGCGATCTGGTCAACTACATGACGAGCAAGGGATTGAAATTTGCGAAGGCATCGCCCGGGTATGAACCTTATTACAGCTCGTTCTATCAGCAGTTGGTGACGTATGACATCGGTCTGGCGCGTATGATCGGTGATCAATCGACGATGATGTACCAGCCAATGAAGAAGTAAGCTGGCAGTTTTGGCGAGCCGGGAGCGTGAGCGACTGGAGGATTTCCGCCTAAAGCTTTGCTCTTTCTCCGGTCGCTCACGCTTCCGGCTCGCCAAAATCACTTGACGCATACTCAAACGAAAAAGAGCCGGCGAAGGATTAACCTTCGCCGGCTCTTTTCGTTTACCCATCAATTATCGCGGGAAGGCCTCCGGGATGCGCCCGGCGATCAAGGGCTCGTAGATTGCGCGAGCACGGATGTATTCTTTCGTCAGGGTCAGGGCCTTGGCATACTGTTGCCAGATCTCGCGATCCGATCGGTTGTACCCGATGGCCTGTTCGAAGACCTCGCGACTCCGTTCGCGCTCTCCCATCAAGGCCAGGCCTAGGCCAAGCCGAGCAAGCGATTCGCAATAATAGCGCATCTCACTGAGGTATTTCTCGGTCGGCCTCTCCGGCAGCATCGGTTTCACGGCAAGGGATCGAGCATAGGCTTTGCCGATCGAACGGCGCAACTTCTCGTTGAAGAAGGCGGCCAAGTAACGGTCGGGCGCTTCATCTTCGAGGCCTGCTTTGCGGAGCACTTCGCCCACTTCGCCTGCCACCGAATCGACGAACCCCATCCACACATCGCGCTCGAGCTTCTTCTCCGTGATCAATTCATTGTCGAGCAACGATTGAAAGCGCGGCAGCGATTGCGCGTAGCGTCCGCTGAATAAGAGAACCTGGGCGATGCGGATCGGGAAGCGGATGTCTTTTGGATAATCGGCAGCGAGCGATTCGAATTCGCGAAGCGCTTCGCTGTACCGCTGCTTGTCGTACTTGCCGCTCCACATGAGCATTTCGGCGAAACGAACGCGGATCTCAGCATCTTTCGGATGCGGGTTCAAGGCGATGAGCCGGCGGAATTGCCGTTCGGCTTCGCGCAGGTTGTCCCGAGTTCCGCCGGCCGTCAGCAGGACGGCATAGGTGATCCGTTCGCTGAAGTTCAGATCGCTTTCCACGCTCGCGAACAGAGCGATCGCTTCTTCGATGCGATCACGGCCGGCCAGGGCGCCGGCTAGTTCCTTGCGAACTTCCGGATCGGTCGGCTTCAATGCGAGAGCTCGATTGAGCAATTCGTCCGCCTCGTCGCCGTGGTTGGTCCTGATGAGCACCCATGCCAGCCGAGCCATGCGGGCCGTGTCCTTGATTTCGTCCTTGTACTTCTGATAAATCTCGAACGCTTGTCTTGCTTCGTTGGCCGACAAGCTCGGGGCGCTTGAGGCCGCGTCGATGAACCCAAGGTAAACGTCGCCCGGGCGAATGGAGAGCAGTCGGCTATAGCGGATTAGCGATTCCGGATAGTCGCGCCACCAGTTCCAAATATCAGCTACCTGGATCTGCAGGTCGATGTTTTTCGGTTCACTCTTGAGCAGTTGCTCGTAGAGAGCGATCGATTCGCTGAAGTCGCCGCGCCAGGCGAGAATATCGGCAAGGAGCTTGCGATCTTTGCGATTGGTCGGATCCATTTGAAGCAGCAAGCGGGCCTCCCGCATGGCGAGATCGAGATTTTCTCCCTCAGTCGCAATATCAATCAAGCGAATGCGATCTTCACGAGTCATATCGACGACCGTGTACATATCGACCGCTTCCTTGTAACGCTTCAGAATGCTCAAGGCGTTCGCCAGTTCGCGGCGAAGCACCGGTTCGCGACTCTTCAATTCCAAAGCGCGATTCATGAATTGCTCGGCCTTGGCATTGTCGCCGACATAGTGCATCGAGAGCGCCAAGCGTGACAGGAGCAACGTGTTATCCACGTTGCGGGCTTCGATCACGCGCTCAGCGATGCGCTTGACGGTGATCGCGTAACTTTCCGGCACCGCCGGCTTGATCTTCAGCATCGTGTTGTTGCCGCCCAGAGCCGCGACGGCACTCGCGAAGCCGAGCCAAACTTTCGGGTCGGTCGGGTAGCGGTCGTAGAGAGCCTGGAACATCGGCAGTGCGCGATCGTACTGCTTCGCCCAAAGCGTGACTTCCGCTTCCTTGATCGGCAACGTCTGATTCTCGGGATAATCAAGGCGCAACCTGGCGAACATTTCGATCGCCCGCGAGTGTTCACCGCGATAGCTGGTGATGTCTGCTTCCAGAATGCGGGCTTCCTCCATCGTCTTCGGATCGGCCTTCTGGGCGGCAATGACCGTAGTGACCTGAGCCAATGCCGCCGCCCATTCGCGGGCGCCGGCATAGAGTTTCGCCAGTTCGACGCGCTCGCGATCCGTCCTTGGATTATCGAGCAATTCGATCGCGCGGTTGTATAAGCCGGCTTCGGCTAATACGCCGGCGATCTCCTTCTTCGCCTCCGGCTTTAGATCTTTGGCGATAGCGCCTAATTTCTTCAACAATGCGTCTGCGCGATCGTGCTGCTTCGCTTTGAGCATCACCCAGGCAAGGCGCGACAGGATCAACGGCTCCGTCGATTCGGCCTTCAACTTTAAGTCGGCCAGCTTGTCGGCGATGGCAATTTGAGCGGGAGTCAGTTCCTTGGCGCTTGAGGCCGCGTTGATGAAACCATCTCCATAGGCTTCGTAATTCTGCTTGAAGCGTCGGTCTGGATCGAGCAATGCCTGATACTTGGCAACGGCATCGCTATAGTGCTTCGCCCAAAGCGTAATCTCGGCAACGCGGCCTTCGGCCTCGACGTCGCTCGGGAACTTTTGCAGATGCTTTTCATAAATTCGGATGGCTTCATCGAAGCCGGTTTCGCCTTTCCAACTCAAAATGTTGGCGACGAACTTATCGTTCTGCCAGTTCTTTTCATCCTCGGCGACGGCACGAGCTAAGATTAGGGCGCGATCAAAGTCCTTGTTTTCCAGATGGATGCCGATCATCAGCTTGCGCGCTTCCAGCGTATTGGCGCCGCCGAGCGCCATCATGGCCGCTTCGACTTTTCCCGCCTGCAGGAAGATGCCGGCCAACTGTTGCCGTACCTTTTCGTTGTTGTCGGGCATATGGCTCAATGCCCGCTTCACCACGTCGGCACTCTTCTCCGTCTCGCCAACCCGTTGCAGCACCCAGCCTAAGCGCGACAAGTAGATAGCGAAATTCTGGTCGTCGCGGAAGTTCTTGGTGGTGCGGTCATAGAGAATGTCCGCATAAAGCCGAACGTTGTTCGCTTTATCGGCATTGTAATCCGAGCGATTCTTTTCGATTCCTTTTACCTGCGAAGCCGCATTGACGAAAGCATCGACCGCTCCCGGAAGGTAATACTGTCTCTTGAAAACTTCGATCGTATCGTCGATGGCTTCGTCGTAGCTGCCGATGGAGTTATTGGCGTAAGCCAGACGCACCAACAGGTCGGGGTCGGGCTTCGAGCCGGCCCGCGAGCGCAGTTCGGTCAAGATCGTTTTCTGCGTTTCGAAATCCTGTTTGGCGCCATACATGTCGGCCTGACGGCGCTGTCCTTCATCACGCTGGCCCGGTTCAAGCTCGAGAGCCTTCGCCTCGGCGATGGCGTCGGTGAACTGCCGCTTTTGGAAGTAGGCGTCAATGAGCAGATTACGGCCCATTACGTTGCGCGGGTTCGAGGTCAGAATGCCGATCGCTCGATCGTATTCCCCGGCTTCGATGCAAACACCGGCGAACTCGTTCATGAAATTCGGGTTAGTCTTATAGTCCGGCCAGGTAGCGACTAACTCGTCAAAGCGATCAATCGCTAACTTGTAATCGTGTTGATGAAACGCGACACGAGCGCCCGCTTCCTTCAGCTCGCGGTATTCTTTGTCGTTGATATTCGACAGCAGCCCGCGATCGTGAAGATCCTTGAGCCGCTTGTACTCCTTCTCCGCCTCCGCATACTTTTGCGTATTCAAATAAGCGTCAACAAGGGCTTTGGAAAGCTTCAGATTTCGTCGATCGCGCCCCGCGAGATAGGTCGTTACTCGTTCGAGGTCGTGCCCGTCGTTGATCTTGTTGCCGAGCGTCATCAACAGCACCAGACGATCGGTGGAGGGATGCGTTTCCTGCAACGTTTCATCGAGGATCCGTTTGTACTCGCGAGTCTGCTCGTCGGTCGGAGCATCGCTCGAATCGATTAGCTGTTTGAGGAATTGATCTTCCTTGTAGTAGAAGGGGAAGATCAGTCCCATCTGCGCCATGATCAGCGGAATAGCGATGAGCAGGCCGACGATGATCGGCACGCGCATATTGGGCAGCGAGGTCTTCTTGTCCGGCTTCAACACACCGGTCAGCGGCGAGTTCTCATTCGGGTTTACCAGCGATTGAACGATCGTCCGCCCTTGGCCTTCGAAGTCGTTGAACTCGAAGACGCTGCGGTAGTAGGTGCGTCCGGCGATTTGCTGCGGCTGGCTGCGGATCACCGTGGCGGTGCCGCGGACGTCGCCAAGCGGGGTCGCCACCAGATAGCCAACGTTCGAGCCGACCTGCATTTCGCTGTCGAACATGCCGGCGGCGGCGACACGCGAAATATCTTCCGTGGCCGTGTACAACATCGTCTCTTCGGTCGAACCCGTGTTGACGATCATCGGCAGCGAGAAGGCATTACGCCGAGCGTTACGGCGTTGAGCCATGCCGCGCGAGTTCCACAATTTCAGGCGATTCCAGAACGTATCGCGGTTGCCACGTTCGTATTCGTCGAACATGCGCGGCACAGCGTAATGCAAGCAGATCCGATTGATTGCATCTGTCTGTGGCGCCGTCAAATCTTTGAACTGGATACCGTAACGGAAGCCTTCGGAGATCGATGTTCCTGAAACTTTAGCCGTCGAGCGGACTTCGCCGCGCAGCTTAACGACTTCGCCGCCGCCGCGAATGGTGAACCGCACCAGGGCGCCTTGGGCCAATTCCTGATAGGCCACGAGGGACATGCCCGTGTCGTTCAGGTCAACGGTGACACCATAAAAGATGCCAAGACCGTGAGTCGTGGTTGCTTCGTATTCGACCGGCAAGTGAACTTGATGGCGTGTGGTGAAGCGTCGGTCGGCCGGCCAGAACGCACGCTGCGTTACCTTGTAAGCGAGCCAGAAGAAGATCAAACACCAAATCGTCGGCACGACCGGTTTGAAGTAATCGTCGGAAATCCCGAAGCCGACAACCAACGGATGGTTGAAAATCGTTCCGCTCGCCAGCGCTTCGATATTGCTGCCGATCTTGTTCGCAACCGGCACATCGATGCGATAGAGCAGACGGACGATCGCGCGAACCGGATTCAAGTCAAGGCTTAGACGCAGCCAGCCCCAGAA
The DNA here is from genome assembly GCA_963718635.1 of uncultured Planctomycetota bacterium. Taxonomy (GTDB): domain Bacteria; phylum Planctomycetota; class Planctomycetia; order Gemmatales; family Gemmataceae; genus JAIOQJ01. Next base: position 4,600,296 of record OY970367.1, read on the forward strand.
CATCGCCAGCACACTAAGAATAATGAGGTACGTCTGCGGGCGGACGAAAGGCCATACCGATTTAGCTGCCTGTCCAGGTGTGGCCCGTTTGCGTGTGACGACAAACTGCTGGCGATTGCGGCGGAAGATCGCGCGGAAGGTGGCTTTAATTTGCGTCCAGAAATTCACCATGCCGAACAGTTCGGAATTGACGATGGAGCCGTAGCCGTTGCTCACTACCTTCATCGCATAGAGCGAGAAGAACAGGTAAGTGATGGTGACAACGATCAATTCGAGCGTGAACTCGCGAACGGGCGGCACGCCGGAGAAGAGCATCAAAATGGGCGTCAGATAGATGGCGAGTTTAAAGAGACCGCTGGCCCAGTGAATCATGGAACCGAAGTAGCAAAGCCGTTGCGCCATGTTCAGGCCGCGGGCGGTGAGCGGGTTGTCGTAGGCCATGATCGACAAGTTGCCTTCACCCCAGCGTAGGCGCTGGGAGTGGAAGGTCGCGATATCCGGAGGCGCCTGCCCGGCAACGAGGCGCTCGCTAATGGCCACCGACTTCCAGCCGCGGGCGTGCAACCGCAGGCCGGTGTGCATGTCCTCGGTGATTGTCTCGGTGGCGATGTAGCCGATTTCTTTCAAGGCGCCGCGGCGGAACATCGCGGCGGAGCCGGCAAAGATCGGGGCGTTCCATTTATTACGGCCAGGCTGAATCACGCGATAGAAAAGATCGCCTTCTTCCCAATAGCGGCGATTCTTATGATCGAGCCGAGCTTGGAACGAATCGAAGTTGTAGAACGCATGCGGGGTCTGCACGAACGCCAGACGATCATCGCGGAAGTAACCGATCAGCCGCGTAATAAAGTGCGGCTCGGGTACGTGGTCGGCGTCGAGCACCACCACGAATTCGCCATCGGTCTGCTCCAAGGCATTGTTCAAATTGCCGGCCTTGGCATGACGATTGTCCGCCCGGCTTAGGTAAATCACGCCAAGTTCCCGGGCGAGCGATTCGACTTCCGCGCGTCGGCCGTCGTCGAGCACGTAGGTCTTGTGCGGATAATCCATCCGGATACAGGCTTCGAGCGTGGCACGAAGCAGCTGCGGATCTTCGTTGAACGTCGGCACCAGGACGTCAACCGTACGGCCCTCTAAAACCGGTTCCACTGGCGGCTCGGCGACATCCCACACCTGGAGAAAGTAGAGCAACAGGTTGATGATGCCGAAAAATTCGCCGACATAAAGAAATATCGATGCGAACTGGGCATAGCCCGTCGACATATTGAAGGTATAAATTGCCCGATAGGCCAAATAGAATACGCAAATGATCGACGCGAACGTGATCATGAATTTGCGGAAAACAGGTGATGGCATCGTCTGAGGGTTCATGTTCGCGCTGGGGTTCGAGGTTTAGCGTGCGCCGTCAAGCGCTTAGCCCGTGCGCTAGGCGCACGCCGACGGCGACCGACGGAAGGTTGTTTCAAAGGATGCGGCCCAATGCGATTGGCGCGAGACGTTCCGGCATCCCGCGAAAGTATAGCTCACGAGCGATTCGTTGCCTCTTCGCTAATAGGCCTTTAGAAAAATCCTACCAAGCCTACCCCGCTTCGCAACGCCAAACCGCCGAATCGGATTCTCTCTTTCCTCTTCACTGACAGACGTTTCAGGCATAAGCTGAATTGGCGGAAGAACCGGCAGGAATGCTACAATTGGTAGAATCAATGCCAGCGGATGTATGCTCGTCTCTAGATTTGGCGAGCCGGGAGCGCCAGCGACCGGAGTGCGATCTAAGCAAAACTCTGAGTAATTTTCTGCGGTCGCTAACGCTCTCGGCTCGCCAAGCAGGGCAGAATCCATTGCTGAACACACAACTCTCAGCCGAGTCCAACATCATGTTCCGGAAATATTCATTTGTTCGAATCTCGGCGCTCATCGCTCTATTTACAAGCGCCGTTCAGCAGCCGCTTGCTAACGCCGCGCCGCCGCGCCATGTTTTTCCTGCTCCTCTGTTCGATTACAAGAATTCCTCAGCCACCTTGGAGACGATCATCGCTGAACTGCGCAAGCAGACTGGCATAGAGGTTGATATCGAGGCAATGGACAAAGATAAGAAATATGCCGCCGCGTTCGCCTCGACCAATTTCTGGAATGCTCTTGAACAGTTGGCAACGGATTCCAGCGGCCGCTTGATTGTTGGCAAACAGGGCAAGTCAATCCGCCTTGTGCCAGTCGGAAAAGATAAGAGGGCGCCGGCGTCGATTGATGGTCCCTTTCGTGTTGAAGCGCGAGACTTCCGCACGCGTCGATTTGCGGACGGGAAGAACGGCATACGATCTCACGCTGCAAGTTGCCTGGGAAACGGGGTTGCCCGTTTATCGCATCGATGCCGAGCCTCGCATTGCCAAAGGCCGCGATGACGCCGGGCACTCCATAACGGTTCCAGCAATCGACTCGCGTATCCCCGTCGCTGGAATGGCAACACAACTAACCGTCCGGCTCGAGGGACTGCAGCGAGCGGCTAAAAAAATCGACGTGCTGCAAGGAAATTTCCGGGCGACAGTCGCTGAACGGATGCACGATTTCACCTTTGATGATTTGACGGTGGCTACTTCGAAAAAATCGGACGGAGTCGAGGTTGTCATGCGAAAATTCGAGAAAGAAGGAACCTATTGGATTGCTGACTTGCAACTGCGCTACCCGCCCGAAAGTGCCGTTTTTGAAAGCTTTGAGACCTACTGGATAAGCCAAAACCAATTCACCTTGCTCGACCCCAATGGCAAGAAGTTTTCAACCGATGACATCGAAATCAACGGCCACGCGCTTCGTTACCGCTTCAAAGAAGGCGCTGGCTTTAAGCCAATGAATCTGAAAGGCTGGAAACTCGAATACGTCACGCCGGGCATCCTAAAGGAAGTCCCGATCCGTTTCGAGCTGAAGGAGATTCAGCTTCCGTAAGTTTTGTTAGCCGGACGCGCCAGCGACGGTTTCTAATCATCTTGAGATTCATCATGTCCGATCTGACGCGAGTGAGCATCTCACTGGAAGAGTCGTTACTGACCGCCTTCGACAAGCATATCGGGGCCAAAGGGTACGCCAATCGCAGCGAAGCGATTCGCGATCTCATTCGCGATAAACTCATTGGCGAAGAAGCTGTATCCGCCAGCGGCGAGATCGTCGGTGTGCTGATGCTCGTCTACGACCACCACGCTCGTGAACTGGCCGGCAAGCTAATTGATAAGCAACATCATCACCACGAGCTCGTGGTGTCGACTCTCCATGTCCATCTCGGCGCTCGGCATTGTCTCGAAGTAACCATTCTGCGTGGCGCCTCCCATCAGGTGAAACATCTGGCCGAGGAGCTACTTGCCACTCGCGGCGTATTGCATGGCGAAATAACCTACACCAGCGACGAACAGGCATTCTCCGCCTGGAGCGCTAATCATCGAGATGCTACGAGTGATCATCCGCATTGATTGAGCCACGTATACAACAGTCAACATTCAAATTCGAAGCCGGTCCCAAAGTAGTATGGCGGTGATCGTTTTGGCGTCTTTGATGGTGCCATCCAGCGCCATCTTCAAGGCATCGCTCCAAGCGACTGTGATCGGTTCCAACTGTTCATCCGCTTCCGGCATCGATTGGCCTGGGGTCATGGCCTCCGCCACGAACAAATGCAGTTTTTCATCCATGACACCGGGCGACGCGTACAGATAGCCGAGCGATCGCCATTTCGCAGCTGTGTAGCCGGTTTCCTCGAGCAGTTCGCGCTTGGCGGCCTCTTCAATTTCCTCGCCAGATTCCAGCGCGCCGACCGGCAGTTCCCAGAGGGTTTCATCGATCACAAACCGGTAATTTCGCAGGAGGCAGATATGGTCCGAATCAATGATCGGAAGGATGACCACGGCGCCCGAATGCCGAATCATATCGCGCTTGATGATCTGGCCATCCGGGGCTTCAAAAAAATCGACGAAAACTTCAATCTTTCGACCTTTGTGAACGCTCTGACGCAGCATAATTTCCCTCTCACGTTCAATGTTTGTCTGGCTGTCCGGTGGAATCGAACGATGCTTACAAGCCTGGAGCACCAGCGAAGACACTCAAAACGCTGATTCAATGCGCTGGTGAACGATTACCGGTCGGCGCGAACGCCATCGATACGACAACCAAACTGTTAGCGTTGTAGCATAAAGAGCCCAATAGCCAGGGACGAGTTTCATAAACCACGGCCCGCTGATAGCCATGCTTAGCCCTAATAAGGTGCTTCCGACTCCCAAAATGTAAATCTCATTTCTCATTGTCAGATTGTCGCGAACGATGATTGCCACGGCCACGAAGCCGGGCGCCAACAAGGGAACGAACCAACGGATGGAGCAGCAACCGCCCGATTGATTGATCGAAGTCGCGGCATAGAGCAACCAAGTCCCGACGCCCCACGCGAAGCCGGCAATAAAGACACGGCGCTCGGCATAACGATTCCTCAACAAGCCCGGCAACATAAGCAGCGGCAGGAACAACAGCAGATTATGGCCGAGGAAACCCTTTTTTCCGAACAGCATATCGAGGGCGTAAGCCCCGGCTTCGAAGATTGATCCATGCTGCCAATGGCCCGTCATGTTGTTAATGTTGAATGGCGAGCCCGACCATGCTAGATATTCCGGCACGGCATTGGCCGGCCCGAATACGCCGGCGATGTGATAGTTGACAATATGATGCAGCACCAACCAAGGTAGAGCAGCAGCCCCAACCAGCGCAATACCTCGAATCCGGTTTCTTTGCAGCAATAACGGTGCGACAGCCAACGCGAGCATTGGACCGGCGGCCAGATCGATCGTATAGCCGATGCCAAGCAATGTGCCGATTACGCATAATCGCACTCGCGTCCAACCTTCGCGATTTCCTTGCAGTAACAAGCAAAACACCCAAGCGGACACGGCCAGCAGCAGAATATGGTTGTTTACCTGTTGCGCGTATGGCAGGTCCAAGGTCCCAACAGCAAAAAACGCGGTGAGCAATACGCGGTTGCGAAAATCCAAGCCGAGTTCAGCAGCGATGGCGAAAAATGCCAGCACGACAAGAACATATGCTAAGCCGCTGGTAGACCAAGTTATCAGCAGGCAGAATAGGTCGGGTCGAGCGTCGGCGGAAGGGCCATCTAGCGAACGCCAAACCTGATAGACGGCCGCCATCGCCAAAGCAGGTGTTGGCGATTTATCGGAGTAGTAATGGCCGTCGATCAGAAGTTTATCGCGCGTGCCATGCTGACGCAGCAGTTCGTTGTCGATCGGGTAGGGACTCGGCTCAACTGGCGCACGAACGAAGATCGATTCTTCGATGGCGAAGGTCCGGTAATCAACCAGCGCTTCAACGGTTGCCAGCCGGCTGCCATCGTTCCAACTTCCCGCGTACGGCCTAGCCGTGAGAAGTGCGATCAAAGCGGCGACGATAGTGAAAGCGATCAGCGTGAAGCGTTCCTGCCGCGGGTTCATTCGTCGCCCTCCCTGGCACGATGACTTTTTGCAATCGGGACAATGATAACCCATTATCAACGGCGGGGCAACTACTCCTGCGCCTTCGGCTGATTGGCCAGCAGTTTAGCGCTGCGATCCTTTTGATCCTGCAGCCAGGCCACATCGGACTGATCGTCCCCAAAACGTCGAATGCCCACTTCCTTGATGGCTGCATCCGGAACAACCTTTAAAGGCGTATAACGCGGATGGTGCGATTCCTTATACGGATCGTTACGAGCGGCGTTGTAACAACAGATCATCGACCAGCGTGGATCATCCGACCGATTCTGATCGGAACGATGGAGGAGATTGCTATGAAAGAAAATCGCATCGCCCGGTTGCATTTCGCAATGCACCAGCGGCAGCCGTTTCAAAATTTCATCGACTCGTTCGCGGTCGGCGCCGGCCTGGTCGCCCGTCAGAATATGTTCGACTCGGCCGCATAAGTGCGATCCGGGAATCACCTGCAAACAGCCGTTCTCGCGCGTTGCGGCATCGACGGCAATCGAAACGCTCGTAAGCAGCGGAAACAAGACGCCATTCTGATACCAGTAGCCGTAATCTTGATGCCACGTCCACGCCCCGCCCGTGCGCGGATCCTTCATGATCATCTTCGAATGATAATGGTAAACTTCCCCGCCAAGCAATTTTTCGCAGGACCTGACCATTCGTTCGCAACGGGCGAACATGCCATAGATGCCATCGCCTGGATGGTTCCAGAGCGACAGACGGACCGTGCCTCCTTCCCCATCCGCACGCCCGAACGAGCGCTTGTCGAGTTCACGATCTTCCTTGGCTGCCCGGTGCAGCAGGTCAATCTCAGCCTTATCGAATAGCCCCGGTACGATGACGTAGCCCTGTTCATGATAACGAGCTATTTCGGAAGCCGTCAGCACGTGCGGCATGGCCCATCTCCCTGAGAAGAATTGCTTCGCGATTCAGAATACGTCTACGCGGTTATGTTACTCTAATGCGAGGACTGCGGCGTCCTGTTAGTCGGATTTTGTCTCGTAGCGGAAGTCGCGACGCATAGCGATAGTCGTCAGACTTCCAATTTGACTGCGGAACCCGGAAGTCCGACGACTTCCGCTACGGAACCCGGAAGTCTAACGACTTCCGCTACACCGCTGGCGTAGAATGCGTTCATGGCAAAAAAACTGAAGCCGGCGGACAACCCCACCGTTACCTTCTGGGGTGCTGCCCAAACGGTTACCGGGTCGATGCACCAAGTGGATGCAGGCGGCAAAACGCTGCTGCTCGATTGTGGGCTCTTTCAAGGTAGCCGGGCCGAAAGCCATCGCCGCAATCGGCAGTTCCCCTTTCGGCCCAAAGACATCGATGCCGTCGTCCTCAGCCATGCCCATATCGATCATTGCGGCAATCTGCCCAACCTCATCAAGCAAGGTTTCATTGGCCCGATTTATTGCACGCCAGCTACCCGCGCGCTGGTAGCCGTAATGCTCGGCGATGCCGTGAAGATCCAAGCCGAAGATGCGAGCTACCTCAATCGCAAGCGTGAAAAAGGCGAGCCGAAGATCGAGCCGCTTTACGACAGCAAAGACGTTTATCGCACACTGTTGCGCTTGCAGGCTCTCCCTTACGACACACCCTTAGGCATCGGCCAGGGGCTGCAACTATCATTCGTCAACGCCGGACACTTGCTCGGTTCGGCCATGGTGCATCTGCGCATCGACGGACCGAACGGCGCGGAGCGATTGACTTTCACGGGCGATATCGGCCGACCGGGGCTACCGATTCTCGATGATCCCGCTCCGATTCCTCCATGCGACTTTCTCATAACGGAAAGCACCTATGGCGGCCACGTCCACGAGACGGTTGAAGAAACAGCGGAACAGTTGGGCGAAGTGGTGCGCCGCACGGCAGCGCGCGGCGGCAAATTAGTGATCCCCGCTTTCAGCGTCGGCCGCACCCAGACGATCGTATATTTTCTGCACCAGCTCATGAGAGCCGGCCAACTCCCCGACCTACCCATCTATGTCGATAGCCCGATGGCTGTGCGCGCCACGGAGGTCTTCCATGCCCACCCCGAATGCTTCGATCAGGAAACGCTTGCCCTGTTGGAGACATATCCCGATCTCTTCGGCGAACAGCGCATCCGATATGTGGACAAGGTCCACGAGAGCATCGGCATGAACAAGCAGACGGGACCAAGCATCATTATCTCAGCGAGCGGCATGTGCGAAGCCGGCCGTATCTTGCACCATTTGAAACACAACATCGAAGACCCGCGTGCCACTATCTTGATCGTTGGCTATCAGGCGCCCGATACTCTCGGACGCCGCATTGTCGAGCGCCGGCCGCAATTGCGCATTCTTGGGCGATCATTCGATCTCAAAGCCGAGGTAGTAGTCCTGAACGGCCTATCGAGCCACGCGGACCACAACGATCTACTGCGGAACTTAACGCCGTTGCTCGGCACGACCAAGAAGGTTCGGCTTGTGCATGGCGAAATGGACCGAGCCACACCTTTGGCCGAAGGGCTACGCGAAATCGGCTTCTTTGATGTCGCTATCCCGGCGCGGGGCACCAGCGAGTCAATCGTTCATCATTCTTGTTAGCCCGACGAGCCAGCGACGGCGTATGAAACGTAAGTTACCGAGTTAATTACTTTAACCGATAGCCTTTGCGCTCGTGGCAACAGGACTTGGCGCAGCGTAGCGGAAGTCGTCAGACTTCCGGGCTGAGCCGAGTCAGCGTAGCGGAAGCCGTCAGACTTCTGGGCTGAGTAAAGTCAGCGTAGCGGAAGTCGTCAGACTTCCGGGCTGACCAAGTCAGCGTAGCGGAAGTCGTCAGACTTCCGGGCTGAGCCAAGTCAGCGTAGTGGAAGTCGTCAGACTTCCGGGCTGAGCCAAGTCAGCGTAGCGGAAGTCGTCAGACTTCCGGGCTGCGCCGAGTCAGCATAGCGGAAGTCGTCAGACTTCCGGGCTGAGCCAAGACTTGGCAGCCAAGCCGGAAGTCTTACGACTTCCGCTACGCTGCGCTTTCTCGTAGCGAAAATCGTTAAACGTCCGTACTGAGCCGAAACTTCAGGGCCAAACCGGAAGTCTGACGACTTCCGCTACGAATGCCAACATAATCATCGTAACTGCGGCACATGTACACTCAACCCCGGAACCGGGATACAACGCTTACCGACTGTTGGCAAGCTCCTCCGAACTAATGAAAATCCGCGCTTCAGCATCATGAGAAGTTGAAGATTCCAGGTCGGCCAATGGGTGTCGGGAAAGGCGCCGGCCTTGATTGCCGCTTCGATGGCATTCGGGCAGCGGTCTGCGATCGCGCTGATGACTTTTGCAGGGTTTCGCCAATAGCTCAGCAACGGCCTGTTATCTGTGTTGTGGCTGTCGCCAATACGGTGACCGCCCCATTGCCGCAAAATGGTTGTCGATAGCCAATCAAATTCCGCCTGGCGGCACTTAGAAACAATAACTTTGCTAACCGGCACATCGAACAGGCGTATTACGGCGCCAATTCCTGCGAGCAGCCATTGACTAAGGCGCGGCTTGCCGCTCAAGCAATAGTCCCAGTCGAAATCATCGGAATTCGATGCGAGTAAGGCCGCGATGTCGCAGGCCCATAAGGGCCGCCAGGCGCCGTGACGGAGGAAGTGCAGTGTGTGATGGCGCAGCTGATCTTCCGGCGAAGGAATTGCAAATGAAGTTGAGCCGATAGCGACTAGTTGTCTGTGCCGCCAAAGGTCGGGCCATGACCTATCCGGAAGATCGGGAATGGCTTGATGCAGATCGACCGGGCCAAACACTCCTTCACTATGAAGCAGCAGGTTGGCCGCGTCTTGCCATTGGTCCGGCGAGACAGCGATGTCGATATCACCGTAAGGGCGCAGCCCTGGCTCGGGATAGAGACGCGCGACCGCCCATCCTTTCACCAACAGAAAGTCGATTCCCGCATCATTGAGCCGTTGCACTAATCGAACAATGTTCGCTTCATGAATGACCGCTTGCATCGCGTGCAATCGATAGGCTTGATGGCATTCGTTGTATTTGTGCCCTTGTTGCCGCATCTGCTTCCAGAGCAAAGCACCTGCGCCTGACTGCAAGAAAAAGACAATTTCCGAGTCGCTGAGATCGACCTTTGTTGAACCGGACGAAGACGCTGGCCGCCAACACCCGGCCAGCGTCTTCGCTATGCGCAATCCAGCTGCATTCATGGTGTTCTTGATAAACCGGTAAATCCAAACGATCCAGCCGGTCCTGTGGGGCCGGTAGGTCCTGTTGCGCCGGTCGCCCCGGTGGCGCCGTTGCTTCCATTGCTGCCGTTGCCACCATTGCTCCCCGCGGGCCCAGTCGGTCCCGGCACGTAAACCACCGATGCTGCAGCTTGCGCTTTGGGAGCCGTCACGGACATCACCAACGGGAGCATGGCGGCTGCCACGCCGAGCTTGGCGAGCACGTTGCGGCGGGAGATAAGATCCTTCTCGGCAGGCATGGTGAAGCCGCTTTGCATCAGCCCGGCTTTGCCGAGTTGACCGAGAGCCAAATGCACAACGTCGTCTGTCGCGGGTATCTCGAGCACATTGCGAACTAGGGCGGCGAGCTCCGGAATATTCTTTTGCCCGTCGCAGTTGCGCCAGATCAGCGCCGCCGTCTTGTTCAGGCAGTGTGCCTTATGGCGTCGGGTCTCGTACACCAGCGTTTCATCGGGCATATCGCGGACGATGAAATCGTCGCGGCGGGCCAATGGCAGCATTCGGATCTCCTTGAATAGTGGCTAACACACTCACGAGGAACGGGACGTCGGCATCCGGCTTCACGTTCGTAACAGGTCTTCGACAAAACTATCCGCTTCGCCGCGCGTTCCGCGTAGAACGGGTGCGCTGACCAAGGCAACTTGCAGGGCGGTTAATGCGTCTTCGGGTCGCGATCGTGCGCAGACAGTATGCTTCATTACTTCCAGCACCGCCCGCCCTCGCGAAAGTTCCTGCGGCCGCCATAAAGCGCCAGGGCGATATTGCACGACCAGGACGATGGCGATTTCGATGGGATCGCGCCCGCGCTGGCCGCCTAGTTGCTCCGCGGTGGATCGCTCTGGACGCGCATGCGGCCTACGCAGCGATAGCAAGCGGTGATAAGGATGAACGAACCCTTCGAAATCGATCACGGCAAATTCATCGGAGTAGTAGCTTGCTCCGGCACGAATAAAGGCGGCGACCAGAGTGCTCTTCCCGCTAAAGCTTCGTCCGGGAATAACAATCGCGCGCCCTTGCCATCTCACCACTCCCGCGTGGATGAACACTCGACCCGGCGAGCGGTCAGCCAAATGAATTTGCAGATCCGATTCGAGGCAATCGAGAATGGCCTCGATATCATCGCTCTCGATTAATTTCTCGCCGTCGACATAAAGTCGATGGCAATCCGGCTCGGCGTGCCATTCATAACTGCGGTTGATCGGCCCTCTGCTGATTTCCCATTCGATCGGAATTTCCATCATGTGCGCCAGATGCTCAACCCTGTTGGAGCGGAAGCGGTAGTGAACGCCGAACGTTTGAAAGCTGACTTCGCCCAGACTGTCTATTGCGCTCGTCCCACAGGCCGAAACATTCGGGTTTTTGTAATCGAGCAGGGCCGAAGGCATCAGATTTCCTTACCGGATTCGTCGAACCACATTACGTGCGCATACTATCGACGGCTTCACTCCGTGCGATTCAGCCGCAATTATGCGATTTGCCCGAAAGAAAGCGACGCGAAAAGGCACGATGCTCGCAACCGCTAACTACGGCAAGCGCGTCAAATCGGGCGATGCTAGAATTGTTTGTAGCCAACACTCACACTAGCCCGATGCGTTAGCAAGGCAGGAGCCCGAAGCGTTACCATAAGTGTGAAGAAAATAACGCTAACGCTTCGGTGATGCACCTCGCTCACGCTTCGGGTTAGTGTCGGTTGTTGCCAAGTGATTCGATCCCTTCTCTTCAGCAAAAAAATCTCGATAGCGCGTCGGGCTCATGGTGTCAGTGGCCTATTGCGGCAGATGGTCGCCCTTAATTGAGCTAAGTCTGCTGCTCCTTTCAAACACATGGCCAGTCGGAATCATACAAGCCATAATCACAAAAGCGATTTCATCTATCGCGCTGGCCGCAGCCACAATATTTTTGACTGAACGTCACCGACCTTAATGGACGATCAACGAAGGACGGTCCGTACTCTGACGTCTCCGCTTGGGTCGCCTTTCTCACATGCGAAGAAAAACATGACCTCCGTACCCAGCATATGCCTGAACATGATCGTCAAAAATGAGGCAGCCATTATCGAGCGTACGCTGCTCTCGCTCTTGCCGGCCGTTGATCGATTTGTGGTTTGCGATACGGGCTCGTCCGACGAGACCACCGAAATCATAGAACGGACTTTCTCACGACACGGTGTATCCGGCGAACTTCATCGCATCCCTTTTGTCGATTTCGAAACGACACGCAACTTACGCGCTCGATACCTGCAGAAAATCATCGCTCGATTTCGACTACATCTTACTGGCGGATGCGGATATGGAATTGTTCATTGAAGATCCGCATTTTAAGACGAAGCTGGCCGAACCGGTGCATTCGATCCGTCAAGTCAACGTTATCAGTTATTACAACGCCCGGCTCGTGCATCGAACCTGCCCCGCTCGCTACGTTGGCGCGACGCACGAATATCTCGAAGCCCCCACTCCTCCTGGTCGCATTGCGGGAGTCTGGTTCAACGACCGCGCTTGCGGATCGAGCCGAGTTCATAAATTTGAGCGCGACATTCGCCTGTTATCAGAAAGTCTAAGGCGAGATCCGGACAACTGCCGTTCCATGTTTTATCTAGCGCAGAGTTATAAGGATTCGGGGCGCTTCGAAGAAGCGATCGACTGGTATGCCAGGCGAGTGCAGGCGGGGGGATGGCAGGAAGAAGTCTGGTATTCGCTCTACATGATAGCGCTTTGCCATGAAGAGTTAGGCCACGGCGCCGAGATGATTGACTATTGCTGGAAGGCCTTCCATTACCGGCCGACGCGCGTTGAATCGCTCTGGAGTCTGGCCCGGCATTATCGAAGCCAGGGCGATTACAACGCTTCGATGTCCGTATGCGAAACAGCGGCGCCAGTGCCGTATCCGCACTCTGACTCTCTATTTATTCAAGACTATGTCTATAAGACCGGCATCGCCGAAGAAATGAGCATTGCGGGCTATTACTGCAACTCGTTGATGCACCAGCATAACGGCTACCAGAAATCGATAGAGCTAATGAGCAACCGCGACGCCGAAGAAACGGCGCGCAGCCTTGCTTTTTCCAATTTCTACTACTACGCCAAGAGCGCCGGTGACCTGTTCGATCATTTTTCAACTCAACAGCTTAACGTCCCAATAGAAGATACTTATGTAGCCACCAATCCTTCTATCTGGAGAGACTCCACCGGAACACGTTTGATTGCACGAGGCGTCAACTACCGCGTGCAAGACATGGTCTACGATATCAATGATCCGCAAGGCATCGTGCGCACGCTAAACTATGTCGTCGCACTTGATGACAATTACCACATCACAACTTCATCCAAAATCTTAGACCGAGCAATTTTACAGGAGCGGTTTCCTTCCTTGATAACAGGATACGAAGATTGCCGTCTTTTCGTCTGTCGGGGATACTATTGGGCTACCGCAACTGTCTGCGATCGAAATCCGGACCGGCTCTGCGAAATTGCTTTGTTGCGTTTCGACGAAGAAATGAACCTAGCGGAAGTGAACGTGCTTCGCGGGATCAATCCCGATCACCACCAGAAAAATTGGATGCCCCTCGTTCGCAACGATGAATTGTTTCTGATCTATACGGTCGATCCAACTGTCGTGTTGCGGTATGATTTCGACAGTCATTCGGTTGCCGTGGTCCATTATGGCGTTCCGGATCCCTGGCTTGAAAAACTTCGCGGTGGCTCCCAGGCCATCCAAGTCGGCGATCACTGGATTTTTCTTAGCCACGAAACGAACGACGTTCGGCCCGGGCTGCGCTTTTATCAGCACCGCTTTGTCGCGATAGACAACCAATTTCAAATCGCGGGAGTGACCGAGCCGTTTTACTTCCTTCGCAAAGGAATCGAGTTTGCCGCCGGCCTGGCCTACGATTCCGACCGTCATCAATTCATTGCCTCTTTCGGTGTGGATGACCGAGAAGCACACCTGGCATTCTTTGATGAGGGTGAGGTTTTGAGGCGGTTGGGCATGAGTCACGGTTAAACAGCGTGCGAACATGTAGCACAAGCGTCTCGCTTGTGCGAACCAAGGCACAAGCGAGACGCTTGTGCTACATGGTTGCCGCACGACTGCTTCAAGCCAAAATCTCTTGCACCACATCGCCGCTGACATCGGTCAGTCGGAAATCGCGGCCTGCGTGGCGGTAGGTAAGGCGGGTATGGTCGAGGCCGAGCAGGTGCAGAATGGTGGCGTGGAAATCGTGCACATGTACTTTGTTCTCGGCGACGCGGATGCCGTATTCGTCGGTCGAACCGTAGATCATGCCGCCTTTGATGCCGCCGCCGGCCAACCAGGATGAAAAGGCCCAAGGATGATGCTCCCGGCCCTTAGCAGCCGCACTATTGTTGAAAGGTGTCCGCCCGAACTCCGTTGTCCAGACGACGAGGGTGTCGTCGAGCATACCCCGACGCTTCAAGTCGATAAGCAAGGCGGCAATAGGCCGGTCGACATTCTTTGCCAATGGCACATGTTGGGCGATCATGTCGTCGTGAGCATCCCAATTCTTGGAACTACCGGAATCAATCAGCTCGATGAAGCGCACGCCACGCTCGGCTAGTCTGCGAGCGACTAGACATTGCCAGGCAAAGCCTTGGGTGCTGCCGCGCGGCAGGCCGTAGAGTGCAAGCGTCTCATTGCTCTCGGCCGAGAGATCGAAAACTTGCGGAGCAGCGGTCTGCATTCCGAATGCGGTTTCAAACGAACGCACTCGTGCCGCCAGTGCCGGATCGGCAGCGCGCGATTGCAAATGAAGGCTGTTTAGTTCGCTCAGTGCATCGAGCTCGCGGCGCTGCTGCGATGACGCCAAAGGCGAACGGATATTGCGCATCGGTTCGGCACCGGGAACCAGATGCGTGCCCTGATGGCTTCCGGGTAAAAAATCGGACGCCCATACTTGGCCGCCGGCATAAGGCGTGAAAGGGGCAAGCGTGATGAAGGAAGGAAGATTGCGGTTGGGCGAGCCAAGGCCATAGCTGACCCATGAACCAATGCTCGGGCGGGCAACGTTGAAGGACCCGGTATGCATTCCTAAGGTGGCGTTGTAATGGTTCGAGTGATCGCTGTTCATGGAGTGAATGACGCAAAGATCGTCCACACATTGGCCGATGTTCGGAAACAATGAGCTTACTTCAAGCCCGGATTGGCCCTGCTTGACGAAGTTCCATTGCGGCGTTTTTAGAAAAAGACGATCGAAGCCCGGGCGATTGCGTGTTTCGGGATGATCGAGCGCGATCGTCTTGCCATGATCGGCAAACAACTTCGGCTTCGGATCGAACGAATCGACGTGCGACACACCGCCACTCATAAATAGAAAAATCACACGCTGAGCGCGGGGTTTAATCTGTGCCAGGCGCGGTGAGAGCGGATCAGCATCCGCAGCCAGCAACTCGTTGATGATGGCAGGCATCAGGGTGCTGCCCGCGATAGCGGAACGCAGAAAGTTGCGGCGGGGGATAGAAGACCCATTAAAGTTCATATCGTTTCGTCCCGCGCCACAGTTAATCCACAAACACAAATTCATTGCTGCCAAACATCACGCGCAACCACGAGGCCCACGCATTACGCACACTTTCGGGCTTAGGACCGTCGTTTATCGCACTGATTAGAAATCGCTGGTTGATTTCGAACTCCCGGGCCGTGTACGTTCGCCCGTAGAGCAACATGCATGCCTGCTCCAGCCGGGCTTCATCGTTAGAAAGCTCCATCAACTTTTCAGCCAGTCGCTTGGCCTGGGCGTGGATAAACGGATCATTCATGAAAAACAGCGATTGCGTCGCCACTGTGGTCGTATAGCGCTGCGGACTGCTCGAATTGGTATCGGCGCCATCAAACAGGGCGAGGAACGGGTGACGCTTGATACGCTGCGTCATTAGATAAACGCTGCGTTGTTTGTGATCGTAGACTGCTTGAAACGGATTATGTTGCGTGTAGTCCCACTTCTTCGAATCGGGAAAGGGATGAGATGCGCCGGGCGTAAGGTCAAGGTCGCCGCTGACGGCGAGCACGGTATCGCGAATCTCCTCCGCGCTCAAGCGACGCCGAGAAAACTTCCACAACCATGTATTGCCAGGATCGACCAAAGCGCTCTCGGCCATATTGTGGCCGCTGCGCCGATAGGCTTCTGAAGTTAAAATGAGCCGATGAATCGACTTGACCGACCAACCGCTTTCAATGAATCGACCTGCGAGATAGTCAAGTAACTCCAGATGAGTCGGCGCTTCCCCACGGACACCAAAATCGTTCGGCGTTTTCACCAGACCGCTGCCGAAATGGTGCAGCCAGATGCGATTGACCATGACCCGCGCGGTCAGCGCCGAGGCTTTACCGGTGAGCCAATCGGCAAGCTGCAGCCGGCCGCTGCCTTTATCCGGCGCTATTACCGGCTGCCCACCCAGCACTTCCAAGAATCGCCGGGGGACAATGTCGCCGGGGCACTTCGGATCGCCGCGCTTGTGGATGCGCACATCGTGAGGCTTGCCCTCCGCCACGGCATAGGCGAGCCCTGCCTTCTGCACGGTTTCTTTGTCGGGTGGCGCGGCGCATTCTTCGTTTCCCAAGGCGGCATCAACGAAACCATATCCTTCGGCGCTTGAACTTCTCGCAACCTGGCAGCGGATAACGCGTGCTGTCGAAGATGCCATAAAGGGCATAATAATCGGCCGCACTAATTGGGTCGTACTTGTGGTCGTGGCAACGCGCACAGCCGATCGTCAGGCCCAGGAAGCTTTTGCCAAAGACATCGATCGTGTCTTCTAGTGTTAAGAAGTGATCGCCGATCGAATCGAAACCGAAGCGGCGGGCGCCGGCGAGATACCCGGTCGCCACCATAAGATCGGCGTAGCGTTCGCGCGCCGCCGTTGTCGGCAGTCCCTGAGCGATGATGTCGCCAGCCAACTGCTCGCGCACAAACTGGTCGTAAGGCTTGTCCGCATTGAATGACGCGATGACATAGTTGCGATAGCGCCAAGCATCGGGCACGGGGTAGTCCCCCGTTTCACCGGCGGTATCCGCATAGCGAACGACGTCGAGCCAATGCCGTCCCCAACGTTCGCCGTAGCGCGGCGATGCCAATAATTGATCGATAAGATGTTTCCATGCCGCCTCTGGATCAGCCGTTGTTTCTTTCGCAAAGAGTGCTAGTTGTTCGGGTGTCGGCGGCAGGCCAGTTAGATCAAAGTACGCACGACGGGCCAGCGTATTCAGCTCTGCCATATCAACGGGCGCCACGCCTTTTGCCTTCCAGCTGAGGGCTAAGAACCGATCAACAGGATGAGTATGTTTTGCATCATCCGGCGGTGTTACCTTGTTCAATGGCTTAAAGGCCCAGTGCCGGGCGGCTTCGAAGGCGTGCGACGGTTCTTTGGCCGGCCAGGTTGCCCCTTCTTTGATCCAGCGCGAAATCGGCAATTACGGCTTCCGGCAGCTTCTTATCCGGGGGCATGGCAGAGACATTCTTGGTATGATTGAGAGCCCGAAGCACCAGACTCGTATCGGGCTCACCCGGAACCAGCGCCGGCCCCGATTGCCCGCCTTTAAGCAAAGCCTCGCGCGAATCGACGCGTAGCTTGCCGCCGGTCTTTTCATTACCGTGACACTTGAAACAGGTGCCCGCCAAGACAGGCCTAATTTGCTTTTCGAAAAAGGCGCCATCATCGGCGCGAAGCACATTGGCGCTAAACGTAAAGCTGAGCAAGGTGATGAGAGCTCTACCCGAAATACATCTTAGTCCGGTGTGCATTGAGCGATTTTAGCAAATGCATTAGGGAAGGCCAAGAGAACTGGGGAAGGCTATGCTTGCCATATGAAGGAACTTGATATGGTGACCGAAGGTATACCGACCGCGCTGGCGCTGAGTTAAGCGATGACATACCGAATCGAATTCAAGCCATGAGCGTTGAAGGACTTGAATTCTCTTCCGAATATGGTGCAACGCCGGGTCCTAGCGAGAATTTAAGCCTTACGCAACGGTTTAGCGGGCCACGTAAAGCGACTTACTAACTTCACTCCACAGTATCGTTTGCGCGCTGGTGATTATCGAGTATTATTTGAAGTCGAGTCGGATTTCGTAGAGTCATTTATCGTATCTTGCACCGCAAAGATGCGTACCAATGAACAAAGGAGAGGACCATGCTGGAACTTCACCCGGAAATCCTGGTCAGAAACGGCGAAAAGCAATTCGTCGTGCTCCCTTACTAAGAATTTGTCGCAATTCAGGAACGGCTTGCAGATGCAGACGACCTGATGGAACTGCGCAAGGCCAAACGCACAGAAGGCCGCAAGCGGAACATTCCCTTGGCGGACGTTAAACGACAACTTGACGAGAACCATTGAGTTCGGTCATCTATACCTCAGTGAACGATTCGCCTATAGTGACAGTGCCTTGCCTTAACCCTGCCAGACAATCCCTTCAACGTTTCGGATATTCCTAATGCGGATGATTCTGGTCGCCATGCTCCTCGTAATCGGCTTGCCGGCCGACACCTCCGCAGATGAAAAGACTAGCTTTGACTTTTTCGAGACCAAGATCCGACCTATTCTTGTAGAGCGTTGTCTTGCCTGCCACGGCGAAACGAAGCAGAAAGGCGGATTGCGGCTCGATTCGAAGACCGGCTGGCAAAAGGGGGGCGATTCCGGGCCAGCAATCGTACCCGCGAAAGTTGATCAAAGCTTGCTAATCCGGATGGTGCAAGGCAAACAGGGGTCGCCCCCAAAGATGCCGCCGGACTCCCACTTGTCGGCTACGGTGGTGGGCGACCTTATCAAATGGGTCGAGATGGGCGCTCCCGATCCGCGAATCGGAAAAACGACGGCGAAGCGCGAAATCGATTGGGGTTTCGCCCGCACGTTCTGGTCATTTCAACCTGTAACGGTTGTTAACATTCCCGAATCCACGGACCCGCGTCGTACACGGCCGATCGATCGTTTCATTGGGCAGAAACTCGATGCGAAGGGTCTAGTCGCTGTCAAGTTGGCCGACAAGTGGAGTCTGATGCGCCGGGCCGCCTTTGACTTAACCGGCCTGCCTCCCACGAAAGAGGAAATTGCAGCATTCGTAAACGATGACTCGCCGGACGCCTTTGCCAAAGTGATCGACCGGTTGCTGGCGTCGCCGTATTACGGCGAACATCAGGCTCGCTTCTGGCTGGATCTCGCCCGCTATGCCGAGGATCAAGCGCATTCGTCGGGTTCTCCATCCAACGTGAACGCGTGGCGCGTATCGGGACTGGGTAATCGAGTCTCTGAATGCGGATATGCCGTACGATCGCTTTCTAAAGTTGCAATTGGCGGCGGACTTGATGGAACGACCCGGCGACGACCCAAAGCATCGCAGTGCGCTCGGCTTTATCGGGCTTGGAGCGGTCTACTACAAAAACACCGACATTTTGCGCGGCATGGCCGACGAGCTCGACGATTGTGTCGACACGCTCACCAGCGGCATGCTTGGCGTGACAGTGGCGTGCGCTCGTTGCCACGATCATAAGTTCGACCCGTTCCCCACGCAGGATTATTATTCCCTCGCGGGGATCTTCAATTCAATTAAGCTGGCGCCGGTTCCCGTTGTGTCGCGCGAAACAGTAGCTGCTTACGAATCTGCCAAATTGCTGGCCACTGAAGCCGATAAGAAGCTGAGGGATGCATTTCAGATCGAAAAAGATCGCGTCGCGCTGCTGAAAGCCGATGCCATCGGCGCATACATGCTTGCCGCTTGGACCTTCGAGGCGCGTAAACTCTCCAAGCCACCAACGACAATCGATGAAGTGGCGAAGTCGGCAAGTCTCGACAAAGAGATCTTGCTACGGACCGGCGGCTATCTCAACCGCACGGCAATGGCGAACATCCTTGCTGATTGGGTAAAGAATAAGCCTCGCCTTGATGGCCCGGTCGAACCAACAGATGAGACGCGCCAAGCGGCGGCTGACTTCGTGAAGACAGTGAAAGAAAATTTGGCGAAGCCCCGGCTGAAACGCAATCTCGACCTGCAAAAAGATCTCTTCGAAGACAAAGGCGTTTTTGCCGTCACGGAGCAAGAGGCGCTTGCTGACGCGGGCGAAGCAAAGAAGAAAGAAATACTCGCTCTCAAAGCGATAGCTGCCGAGCTAGCCGCCAAGGTGCCGCCCGAATTGCCGATGGCCAATGGAGTAGTGGAAGGCAAGCCAGCGGACATGAAGGTCTATGTTCGCGGCAATCCCTACAAACTCGGTGAGGTTGCCCCACGCCGGTTTCTACGGATCGTCGCCGGCGACTCACCTTTGACATTTAAGCAAGGCAGCGGCAGGCTCGAACTCGCTGAAGCGATCGCCGACCCGAAGAATCCGTTGACGGCGCGTGTCATCGTCAACCGCATTTGGCAGCAGCATTTCGGTCGAGGCATTGTCGCTACGCCTTCGAATTTCGGGCTCTTGGGTGAACGGCCCACGCATCCGGAACTCCTCGACTATCTGGCAAGTCAATTAGTGAAACAAGGATGGTCCTTGAAGAAGGTGCATCGTGAAATAATGTTGTCCGACGCCTACCGTCGCAGCGCTGAGGGCAGCGCCAAAAGCTTTGAAGTCGATCCCGACAACCTTCTATTAACGCACATGAACCGGCGGCGCATCATGGTCGAATCCTGGCGCGATGCACTGCTTGCCATTTCGGGCGGACTTGATTTCACCATGGGCGGCAATAGCACCAACCTTGACGACGTAAAAAACCTCCGGCGTACCGTTTATGGGAAAGTTAGCAGGTACAACCTGAGCCAATTATTGAGATTGTTTGATTTCCCTGACCCGAACATCACCAGCGACCGCCGCAGCGAAACTACCGTTCCGCAACAATTGCTCTTCGTAATGAACAGCCCCTTCTTCATCGCACAGGCTAAGGCGCTGGCCGGCCGTTTTGATCGCGAAAGTGACTCAGCCGCGAAAGTGAAATTGGCGTATGCGCTCGTATTCGCGCGCGATCCCCGGCCTGCGGAAATCGAACTCGGCGTCCGCTATTTGGACCGCATCGACGCACCTGAGAGCGCAGTCAAAAATCAGTTGTCGCGATCTGAACGTTTTGCCCAATCGCTGTTGGCGAGCAATGAGTTTCTCTACGTCGATTGAATCCGCACCGTTTGTATTGTCCGAACTTTTTGCAATCGAATAGCAGGCGTTCCATGAATCGTTTCTTATCACGGCGTCAGCTTTTGAAGGCAACCGGCACGGGCTTAGGCTCGCTCGGGCTTGCGGCTTTGTTGAACGATGAAAGCCTGCGCGCAAACGCATCGTTGGAAAGTCCGCTTGCGCCGAAGCGCCCACGCGCGGCCGCGGGCCAAGCAGATCATTCACCTGTTCATGAACGGCGGCCCTTCGCAGGTCGATACGTTCGACCCCAAGCCGGCATTGACGAAATACCACGGCCAAAAGCCGCCGGCGGCCGATCTCAAGACCGAACGGCGCACCAACAATCTGATGATGTCGCCTTTCGCGTTTAAGAAGTGCGGGCAATCGGGTTTGGAAATCAGCGACATTTTTCCAAAAGTTTCCGAATACGCTGACGATCTTTGCGTTATCCGTTCCATGTTTACTGACATCCCGAACCATGAGCCGGGGATGTTGATGATGACCTGCGGCAACAACCAGCCGATCCGGCCTTCGATGGGCTCATGGCTTCTATACGGTTTAGGAAGCGAGAATCAGAACCTGCCGGGCTTCATTACTCTCTGCCCCGGACGCCCTGCCGTCGTCGGTCCGCAACTCTGGAGCAACAGCTTCCTTCCAGGCATTTTTCAAGGCTGCCACGTCAACAACCAAGGCATTGATCCACGCAATGTCGTCGCTCACATAAATAATCAGTCGCTAACCCCCGTCGCCCATCGCGAGCAGGTAGACCTGATGCGGCAGATCAACGAACAACATCTCGCTCAGCGGACGCGGGACGCCGCCCTGGAAGGGCGGATTCAATCGTTGGAAATGGCATTCCGAATGCAGGTGGAAGCCCAGGAGGCTTTCGACCTGAATCGCGAAACCAAGCTGACTCGTGAGATGTACGGGAAAGGTGATTTTGCCGATGGCTGCCTGCTGGCGCGCCGGTTGGTGGAGCGCGGCGTACGCGTTGTTCAACTCTACTTCGGCTCCAGCGAAAATTGGGACGATCACGATAACATCCGCCGGCATGGCGAATTGGCCCGGCGGGTCGATCGACCGATCGCCGCGCTGCTCGACGATTTGAAGAATCGAGGCATGCTCGATGAAACACTAGTACTTTGGGGCGGCGAATTCGGCCGTACCCCGACGAGCGAAGGCAACACGGGCCGCGATCACAATCATCATGGTTTCAGCGTGTGGATGGCAGGCGGCGGCGTCCGCGGCGGCATGACCTACGGCGCCACCGACGAGTTCGGCTTCGCGGCCGTCGAAAATCGCGCCCATGTCCACGACCTGCATGCAACAATCTTGCATCTCATGGGGCTTAATCACGAAAAATTAACCTACCGTTACAGCGGCCGCGACTTCCGGCTGACAGATGTGGAAGGCAAAGTCCTCAACGCGATTATCGCGTAATCGTCGGGTCTCGTCTTGTTTCTCTCTGGCGATCACTGTTAGATACGAGCAGACGTTGAATACTGCATAAACTCCCTCTAAATTCTCGTCGGCAGCATCCGTCAACTAAATATACCATGAGTTTAGCAATCGTCCTGGCAGCATTAATATTCCTCATGGTCGCGGCCTATCGCGGCTACAGTGTTATTTTGTTCGCACCGATCACCGCGCTCGGGGCGGTGCTGCTCACTTCGCCTTCGCTGGTGGCGCCCGTCTTTACCGGCCTATACATGGATAAGCTGGCTGAATTTCTCAAACTTTATTTTCCGGTCTTTGTACTCGGCGCGGTTTTCGGCAAAGTGATCGAGCTTTCGAGGTTCTCCGAGTCCATTGCGTCATCGGTTATCTCCCTGGCAGGCCGGGAGCGGACGATCTTCGCAATTGTCGCCGTCTGTGCCCTGCTGACTTACGGCGGGGTGTCGCTGTTCGTCGTCGTCTTCGCAGTCTACCCATTCGCGGTCGATCTGTTTCGACGAGCCGATATACCGAAGCGGCTAATCCCCGGCGTCATTGCGCTCGGCGCCTTCACCTTCACCATGGACTGTCTGCCGGGCTCCCCGCAGATTCAAAACATCATTCCGATTTCGTTTTTCAAAACCGATATCTACGCAGCGCCGTGGCTGGGTTCCATTGGAGCGGCGTTCATTTTAGGCGCCGGCTTGCTCTATCTGAATTGGCGACGACGGCAGGCTGCCGTCAACGGCGAAGGCTATGGAACCGGCCATGTCAATGAACCGACGACTCACTCACAGGCGCGCCTCGTCCATCCTCTAATTGCCATCTTGCCATTAATTCTAGTAGGCGTGAGCAACAAAGTGTTGGCTGTCACTATTCCAGCCTTTTACGGAGCCTCCTTCTCCTTTCAGCCGGGCAACATAGGCAGTGTGCCGAGCATAACGCAGGATGTCACCAAGGTAGCCGCTATCTGGGCGGTGGAGGGCCTTGCTCATCGGCATCTTTTCCGTATTTATTTTGGCTTGGAAGTCTGTGTCGAGTCGATTTATTGAAGGCTCTAAGGCGGCCGTTGCAGGTGGGCTATTAGCCTCCGTGAACACCGCATCGGAGTACGGCTTCGGCGCCGTCATCGCTTCGCTGCCTGGCTTTCGAGCGATAGCCGATGCGCTCAAGACGGTCCCCGATCCACTGATCAACGAAGCGGTTTCCGTCACTGTCCTCTCCGGCATGACAGGCTCGGCCTCCGGCGGCATGAGCATCGCGCTGGCCGCTCTGGCGAATACGTTCATCCAAAACGCCCACACGGCGGGCATCCCCATGGAAGTGCTGCACCGAGTCGCCGCTATGGCCAGCGGCGGCATGGACACCCTCCCCCACAACGGCGCCGTTATCACCCTGCTCACTGTCACCGGCCTAACCCACCGCCAATCCTACCGCGACATCTTCGCCATCACTCTTATTAAAACAGTCGCTGTGTTTGTGGCTATTGGCGTCTATTGGGCGTCGGGGGTTGTATGAAGTTGATTAATTGCCCGCTTCTTGACTCCCGTTTCTTTACTTCTGACTTTCCTGTTGAGTGCGAACCTCGTCGATCTGTGCCGCAAGCTCGTAGATCCAGATCGTGTAGCCGGCGTTGGCGATTGGGCGAAACTGTTGGAAATACTCGTAGCGGTGCAAAGGGATCGTCAACCGTTTACCGTTGCCGTCTGCTATGAGAAAGGTTCCACCTTGGACGAAGTGGACCGACACGGCATACAGCCCTGGACGAGGCTCATTCGCAGGTAGCTCGTAGTCAATGCCGACGATGCGCGGGTCGACAAAGTTGAAATAGGCCAGTTGCAATTTGCCGTGGTCCGGGTGTTGGCCGAGCCATTCTTTCAGATAGAGCAGGTCTTGCCCCCAATCGAGATTGTTATCGACCAGATGCCGATGCGCATTCTGCGGGCCGACGACGGCTTCATTAAAGTACGACAGGCTATGCGGATAAATGCTCAGGCTGCTGAAAACTGCTGCGACAACAAACCCCACTACTAATGTGCCCTGCCATTTGCTTTGCCAAGTTATCAATTGCCCGCAGCGGCTAGCGCCAATCAAAGCAAAGGGGAGCAAAGGGATGGCATAGCGAAAATAGTTCAATCCCGTTTGCGAACTAACTAAAACGAGAATTGCCAAATCCGGCAGCCAGATGAGCGATTCTTCGCACCAGCCTGCCGATAGCCTTTTGAAAATAAGATAGTAGAGAGCAGCGAGCAGGAGACCCCAGCAACCGAGGGGAACTTTCCAAGCCAGCGCATAAATGTAGAAAACCCAGACGCCTTGGTTAGTCCAGTTCCCATTCAAATAAAATGGCCACTCCGCCTCGAAATCGACCCGCTGCAGATCGACACCTATTACGTAGTCTTCCGGCAACGGCATGTGCAAGGATTCTAAAGGGGTTCCGCGAAAGCGGTTTCCGGTTGCTCGACCTGCTTCCAGATTTCCCGCGAGAACATTACTGACGAAGTGATACTCGCCCAGCGGCCTACCCGTGCCCTGGAAGCCGTAGCCAACGCTCAGAATCACTAAGGCTAAGACGCCGATGAGAGTTGCTTGTGCCTTTCGCAAGGATACGCGCGCTTTTGCTCCGCGAAACGAAAACCTTCGCGGAGCGAAAGGCGACTCTGAGGGGGTTTTCCCCGACCCTTGTGGAAATATTTCCACAAAGGCTTTCAGCCAAGCCGCCTGAAAATTGTGTTATGAATCTAAAATTGAAGAGTGAGTAACACTGACACACGGAGACGAACCAGCGATCCTCTGTATCTCGTTAAACGCTTAAGTGTCTTTTGCTTTCTCTGTGCCTCAGTGTCTCTGTGGTTAAAAATTGTACAAACATAACCGGCCGAATCGGGCTTGAGTCAAAAAGTCGGCAAGTTGTTTTGGTGCGGATCGCTAGTAGATTTAGCGCGAAGACTGAAGCGCCATCAATGATGGCGCTTCGAAGTCTTTTATCGCTGTTCGTTCTCACTTGCGTTTGGGCACATAATACCGCACGGTCATATCGTGAACGGGATCGTTGAAGTCGTATTTGAAGAAGAAGTGTTCGACCTCGCGTTTGCCTTGCGGACCGCTTGCGATCAGGCCTCGGGCGCCGTCACCGCTCTTTTCGCGACCGCGGAGCGTTCTCTTTAAAGCCGCAAGCGTGCCAGCTTGAATGTCGCCGATCTCCAATGTGCCTCGGCCTATTGCCGCTCGAGCAACTTCGGTCACCTCGCGGTCTTTATTCACCTCAATCGAAGGATCCTCTTTGACGGTGCTTCCTTGGAAGCAGGCGAGATGAAACGTGCCAGCATTCTCGCCATAGAAGACTTCGTTCTCTTCGGATTCGCTTGGCGATAAGACTTTGAACTCTTTCAACGTCTTTTCATCTTCCTGAAAGCCGGTGATCAGCTGCTTCTCACCCGGTCGTACGATCCATTTGTGGCAGGCTTTCAGATCGGGAAACGTTTCGTTGAAGAGCGTGTTGCGGCCATTGACCTTTAACGCGACGGCATAGGTCATTTGCGTTGGGTTTTCGAGTTCAAAGGTAACCCGGTCGGTTTCTTTCGGCTCCGGCACCACACCTTTTTCGATTGGTTGCAGTTTGCCGTTATAAAAAACTCGGAGAATGATCGGGCCATCTTTGAACGGGTTAAGCGTCATCGTCGTTGGCCGAGCTATCGCAACGACGTTTTCGAGCGGGTCGATTGCCTTATCCACCAGCACCGCAGGCAGAAAGCGATTGCCTTTGGATTTTTTAGCGGTGGCGAAGACTTCCTTATTGGCCTCCGGCGTCAGCAGATAACTGTAGCCGGCCTCGGTGAGGATGCGCGGCGAGGTCTCCATCACCACTTCATCGAGCACGTCGGAATTGTTGCTTTCCTTATCGAAGACTTGAAACTGGATAGTGGTTTTCTTCAAGTCCTTTGAGATCGTCACCAGTCCCGTGACGAAGGCACTGGCAGCTACTTTGCGCGGCCCCCACGCCAGTTCAAATTCACCGGTGAAAAAGGCCTTGCGCCCTTCTTTAGTCAGATGGCTGGCGCGAACCAGATTTTCCTTTGCCACCGTCTTGCTCGCTTGCTGAATGATGCCAAGTTCTTCATCCGGATTGCTGAGGACCAGCGCCACTTCCAGGCGGTTGGCGAGACTAAGGTTCAGTTCGCCGACATTGTCGCTGGCTGCTGCATCCCCTTTTTTCACGAGAAACTTCAACACCCCGACGTTTGCGTAGTGCTTGCTGCGGAGGTAACTAAGGAGTCCCGGCGCTTCTTGCGCAGCATTTCGTCGAGATTATCGCGGACGCCGGAATTGTCCGTCTTCCCGGTCTCCTCAGTACGCGCCTGGCTTTGAAGCAAGAACGCGACGATCAAGCCAATGCCAACGACTCTCAAGAATCTAAAACGCTTCATGCTTCACTTCCTTTACGGAAACAATTTCTTATTTGGTTTATCACTTTGACTTTTTCCCGATGGAGAACTTTTCAGGTTCGTGCGGGAAACAGATCGGGTTTTGATCGTATTCGTCTTTGCCAGCTTCCTTGAGCAATTCCGGCAACCTGCCTTTGACGTAGCGGTAAAGCTCATCGGGATCGAGTTTGCCGTCGTGATTCAAGTCCGCCTTATCGAACTGGTCCCCCAGAGCTTCCATCACCGCGTAGGTGAATAAGCCATTCTTGAACTTGTCGTGTTCGAAGGCTTGTTCCTGCTGGTCGCAGGCGGCAATGATCGTCAGCCCCTTGCCGCTCGGCGCCATCTGACGAATCAAGTTGGTCGAGGCGGCTTCTCCGGAGTGGCAGGCGTCCAACAGCACCAGCTTACGGCAAGGAATTCGCGAAAGTTTATCGACCAGGACATCAGTAGCAATTCCTGTCTGTTGATGCGTTTGCCGATCGTAATCCGGACAGCAAAAGACAAAGATGCCCGGCAGCGGTTCTTCACCTTTTCCAGCAGTCGGCTTCAGATAATCGCCATGTCCCGCCAGGAAGAGGATCAGCAGATCATCGGGATGCGCCTTCTTGGCGACAACGTCCAGTTGGTCGAGAATATCCTGGCGTTTGGCGTCGGCATCGAGGTATTTTCGAGTCGATTGCGTTTGAAAGAGACGGTTCTGACCGGCTTGCTCGATCCAGCGGTCGCTCAGCCGTAGGGCGTCGTTGACGGCACTCGAGAGATCGCCGAACGCCCGGCCGCCATCGGGACTTTTGAAGGTCGACTTGTTGTAATTGTTGATGCCGACAAATAAACCCAGCAAATGCGGATCGCGGGCCTCTCGCCGATAAGGCGCGAGCGCCACCGCCTCGCCGCGGCCGCCGAGGCGATTAAACGTCTGAAGCGTGATCTGGTTATTGCCGTCGCGCAGCTTCTCCGTCGGGATCGTAATCTTTCGCTCGAAATTCTTCTCGCCCGGCGTCCACGATTCAAACCGAAAATCGTTGATCCAAAGATCGACGCGTTCGGGAAGCAGGTCGGGATTGCTGCCACGCTGATTGACGCGAAGCGTCAGTTCCAATCCATTAGGACCAATCTTCGGATCACGCGGTTCAATCGTCACCGGCGCGGGTTCGAGCGTGCTGAAGTTGGCTACTTTTTGCGCCCGCTTAATGGCGTCCTCGAGCTTTTGATCGACCAGTAACGGGAGCACCACGTGGGGCTTGTTGAACTGGTCGCGGAATTGCTCGGCCCGATAAAATTTTGGCGTGCCATCGAGCGACGGATGGTTCACATGCCAGCCGATCAGGAAGTCGCCGTTGGTGGAGGTGTGATAGCACGAGCTTTTCCACATCCAGACAATCCAATCGGTAAAGGAATTCTTCTCGTCGAACGAGGGAAAGAAGCGCCACAGCGGCCGTCGCGGCAGGGAGGTCAACTGTTCGTAAAGTTTGCCGTTTCGTTTCCAACCAAGATGCAGGTTGATGCCCGGTGTCGGATTGTTCAAGTAGGGAAGGCATTCTTCGGGGGCGCCGGTTGGCGGGCCGTATCGTCCGTCGTGTTTGCCGCTTTGATTGAACAGGGGCGGCCCAGGGCCGATGACCATCAGGACGATTTCATCGCCCTCGATCAAACCCATTTCCCAGGCAGGGCTGCCAACGGCTACTTTCTTCACCCGCAGCCGGCGGTCGCTTAATTCGAATGAGCCGCCGAATTGCGGTTGATATTTCCAATCCTCGAGACTCCAGCCAGCCAGGGTTTGATCCGTGCCGCAGGTCACAAACCACTTCTGATCTTTGGAAGGCGAGACCGACATGACTTCGCCCGCATGACCGACGCAGACAAAACGCCGAACCGGGCCTTGGGCTGTCAGATCGTAGATGCTGCATCCGTAATAATGGCCGACTATGAGGCGAGTGGGATGTTCTTTCGTAGCTTCGAGGAATGTAAAGCAGCGGGGCGCCTCGTCGCGATCGGGATTGATCGGCAGCTTGAAGCCGGCCGGATGATCGGCATGAACCACTTTCCAGACAAAGCGATCGTTGCGATCGGGATCGACCGACCAGCCGTCGGCTGACGCGATAGGTTCAATCCACTCGGTAGGCGCTTTCAGCGGCTTGCCCCGAGCTAAATCGTAAGCGAGCCAGGGGCCTTTGCCGCGCTTGTTCGGATCGATCGATTGCTCATCGCGTTCGGCTTGAAAGCCGATCGACGTGCCGCTGACACTGATGCGAGCGCCCCACAGATTGCGACCTGTACCGTGAATGATGGAGAGAGGTTTGCTGAAGTCGTTTGCATCCCAAAGAATCACTTCATGGTTTTCGCCGTTCGCCACGGCCAACTGGCCTGAGAGACTGAAAGCGACAGCTTCCGCGCGATAGCGGTTCGGCGGTCCGGGGCTGGGCGACAATTCCTTGGTTGTTGGATCTTTGAAGATGACCAAACGGTCGTCGGCATCCATGGAAAAGCTCGCGTCTGCGCGCGAACTTCCGATCGCGACAGCGAGGCGCTTCGCATCATGGTCGAAGGCGATAGCACGTACGAATTGGCCTTCCGGCAACCGATAAACTTTACGCTCTTCGGTTTTCAGGTTGTAGACGGTTAAATCGCGGTCGTTGCCTCCAACGGCCAACCAGATTCGGTCAGTGCTGAGCACGGCACGGAAGATCGGCGAACGTCCTCCAGCGCTCGTTAGAAGTTTGCCTTGATCGACGGCGGTTTCGCTGAATTCTCCGATGCTCCACGCCTGAATCTGGCCGGTCTGCGCGACCGAGAGAATACGGCCGCTGGGCAGGTAGGCGACAAGGCGAATTCGGTTGTAGTCGGCCGGCTTGCCATTTGCGAGATTGGCGAGTTGCTTGCCGACTCGGACGGGCTTTGCGCCTTTTGTCCAATGCCAGACGCTGCCATCGGCGGTGCCGAAGGCAACCGCTTCGCCATCCGGAGCGAAGGCCGCCGACATTACGGCAAAGAAGTTTTGACCCGGTTTCAGCGATTCCGGATAAGTGATTTCTTCGATTTCCGCCGTCTTGCGATTAATGATCGCCACCGTACTAGAACGAAGGCCGTAGCCGCCGACCACGACGCGCTCGCCATCGGGAGAAACCGCCAACGCCTTGATCCCCCCACGCTGCTCGCGCAGGAAGGCCAGCGCAGCGTCGTCATCTTGGCGGCGTCGAGCCCTGTTTTGCCGTTGGGCCAAACACGCGCACCACTTTATCGTCGCCGGCGGCAAAAAGGAATTGGCCGTCCTTGCTAAATACGAGCCGCATCGCAGGTGCCGGTTCGACCACCCGATTCGATGACGAGTTCGGGTTCTTCGCGATCGCGCCGATTATCTTGAGCGGCCAACGGCCAGACAAAAAAGCACGACAACGCCACGCAAAGCAAAAAACGCATAACAATCCCCTCGATTTTGATTCTAACAGGTTATGCAGAAATGAGCTACGCCCGGACGGGAGTGGGCGAGCCGGGAGCGTCAGCCACTGGAGTTCCAGCGGCGAGCCGAGAGCGTGAGCGACTGGAGTGAGATCGACCAGAGTAAAAGCGGCGAGCCGGGAGCGTGAGCAACCGGAGCAAAAGCGGCGAGCCGTGAGCGTGAGTGACCGGAGCAAAAGCGGCTGAATAAAGGAAGGCTCTCTCCAGTCGCTCACGCTCCCGGCTCGCCGCTATCACGCCAGCGGCAGTTCAAACCGGAAGCAGGCTCCGATGCCTCCCTCGCCCGATTGAACGCTGATGCGTCCGCCAATAAAACCGGCCCAGCGCGTCGCCAAGGCCAATCCAAGCCCGACACCGCCGGCTTTGACGTCGGCATCGTGCCCGCGCCGGAAGGGGCGAAAAATGCTGCCGCGTTCGCGTTTCATAACGCCCGGGCCACGATCTTCCACTTCAATGGCAATGCCCGAGCCGGCAGGCAGAGCGCGAAGAATGATTCGCGCGTCCGGCGCATCTTGCGAATATTTCCGAGCGTTGTCGATCAGGTTGCCCAAGATCTGCTCGACGAGATGGCGGTCGGTTCGAATTTCACGGCGTTCAGGCAATGTATTGGAAAGCTCAAGCCGTTTGCCGGAGGCGGTGCAACGTTCGCTCCACGTCTGGCCAACTTGATCAAGCAACTCGGCCACCAACACTCCACCAATGTCCAAGTTCGGATGTGTCTTTTCCAAGCGAGCGAAGTCGAGAACGTTGCCGATCAACCGGTGCAGGCGGTCGGCCTCGCCGCTGAGTGTTTTGATATATTCATCCCGCTGCGTCTCTTCCGATACCAAGCCGCTATTGAGCATATCGAGGTAGAGGCGTAGCGTGGTCAACGGTGTGCGTAATTCGTGCGTAACCGCAGAGACAAAGCGTATTCGACGCTCGGAGAGATCGAGCAACGTCCAGCCGCCCAACCCGACAGCGATGAGAGCGACCGTGGCGGCGGCCCAGGCGAGCAACAGGCCGACGCGCAGAGGTGTCCACGAGAGAGGCACAGCAATAGGCAAAGCGATCTCGTCAGCCGCTTCAAACGCCGGAAGCGGGCCGGCGTCGAGTTCAATCGGCAGCGCGGACATTTCGTGATCGAGACGTACGGGATTATTCCTTGCCAACGGAACAAATTGAACATCCGGAAGAAGGTCGTCGATTTCGGACTTCAAAATTTCTTGTAGTCGAGTCCAATCGAGCAGAATGCCTTGATAAGCAGGAAGATTGCCCACCCGAGCCGGGCGCACCACCAGGAGATGTTGCGGCTTTTCCGGGTTGGGCAGCCAGAGCGGCTGCATGGAAGTCAGTTCGATTTCGACCGGCTGGGCGGCATGGCGAAGGTCGTCGCTCTCGGCCTTCAGACATTCGATTTTGACCTTGAGATCCTTGGAAGCCTCCTTTCCCTTCACGGCCTCCAACTGCTTTTCCAGGACACGGATCTCGGCTTGCTTCGACTTCAACGCCTTATAGGGACCTGGTTCCATCAGCGTCGAATAGTTGCGGCCGTCGTTGAGGAATGCCCAGAGGCCTTCATTCTTTCCGCGATTGATAATTTGAAACCGCTTGCCGGAATCGTTTGCATCGGCGCCGTTTTGCAGCAACGGCGCCTGCTGACTGTAGCCGTTTGCTCCAGTCGCATTAGTTTGCATGTTGTTCAGGCTATTGCCGGGGTAGCTGTTGGCTGCTTTTTGGCTCTGCTGCATTTCGTTGTTGACGGTGTCAAAATCGATGCCGTTCGTTCGCAACGTTGCCAGAAACGTGCGAAGGGGATAGGCCTTTTTCAGTTCTTCCAGCAACTTTCGATGCGGCTCATCGACATTGTTCAAGGCAAGTTCGATCGGTTGCTTACGCAACATCTTTTGCAGGGCTTCAGGAATAACTTGCGGTGATGTCCATCCTTTGACTGGATCGACCTGGAAATGCAGAAGCATCCATTCGGGAAGGGTCGCTGTCATCAACGGCGAAGGAACCAGGACCTGACCCGGCTCGCAGGCGAGCCCGTCGGCCGTGACTGCCGGGAAAGGGCTGTGCAATGCCTCGTAATGCGGATAAGGACGGCTATCCTCGCGCGCCAAAGCAGGAGTCAAACGGCTGTCGAGCAGCATCAGCGCTTGCCTCATGCGGACAGCGCGGTCGGTGGCCGCTTGGTTGCTTTTCTCCAGTTGCCGTTCGTGCTGTTCCTTCAACAGCTTCTCATGCTCGCGCGTGCAGGATGCTTCGCATCGCTCGGTCTCCATCAGGAGCGCTTCGCGTGTCACCCAGCCGAGACCGCCGACTACGAGGGCGGCGATGCCGAGAAACGCAATCGAACTACCGAGTTTTCCGCTGAAGGAGTTCATGAGGATACTGCCGTTGTCTAGGGCATTGTCTGCGTTCGAAAGTTAGAAGCCTTTCTGCAGGCGAACGTCTTCGCTGGCGCTTCAGGCTTGTGTAGTTCGTCAAAGGCTTCCGGTCGGATGCTCAACATGCCAAAGCGTCCGCCATTGCCTTACTTGGAGTCTAAAACAAGCGGCTCTCATTTGCCTTCCGGCAAGCTTAGAGCAGGGCCTGCCATATAGCCATGCGATCGGACGGTGATGATTGCTTCCGCCGTCTCATCATCGGGGTCTTTTAGCTTCGCCCGCAGCCGCGCGATGTGCATATCGACCGTTCGCGTTTCCAATCCTTTGGCATCGACGCCCCAAACTCGCGTCAATAACTCTTCGCGCGAGACGGCGCGGGCACGATTGCCGATCAAATACTGCAAAAGCAGCGCTTCGGTTTCTGATAGCTCCTGCCGCTCGGCCTTGGGCCAACGAATCTCTCGACGCAATAGGTCGATGGTGCCGTTTCCTAAGTGAATCGTGTGAATATCGGGCTCGCGTGGCAGTGTTCGCCGCAGCACGGCCTCAACGCGAGCGAGCAATTCCCGAGCGGAAAAGGGTTTAACGACGTAGTCATCGGCCCCCATCTTCAAGCCGCGGATGCGATCGTCTTCCGTGCCACGTGCCGTCAAAATAATCACCGGGCGCGTTGGGCAAACTTTGCGAATCTCCGCCAGCACTTCAAGCCCATCGCGACGCGGCAGCATCAAGTCGAGCAGAATCAGATCGACATTCGACTGAATCGAAGCGCTGGTTCCGATCAGTCCATCGGCTGCCTCAACAACCTCGTAGCCTGTGATGCGCAGGGCGTCAACTACACCTCGGCGTATGGCCGGCTCATCTTCCACCACGACGATGCGTCCGCGAGGCATAGCCCGATCTCCCAAACTTGCTTCAACGAACGAAAAGAGCCCACGGACAGGGCCGTCCATGGGCTCTTTACGAACTTGCGCTCCACCCCGGCAAGCGGGGTGGCGGCGAATGCCTCTGAGCTTCTTATTCTGGCGACGAACTTGCGCTCCACCCCGGCAAGCGGGGTGGCGGCGAATCCAACAGCGCCGTTAGCAAGCTGATCAGCGGTGTATCCTAACAGATCCCGAATTTACTTCTTTTCGCCATCGCCGGGAGGCAGAATGGCATCGTCAGTCATTTTCTTCTTGCCGGCATCGTCCTTTGCCTTCGCTTCATCTTTCGCCTTGCTGTCGTCTTTCGGCTTATCCTTCGACGTCTTGTCTGCCGTCCCATCCTTCATCTTTTCGAGAGTGATCATGTAGCGACCTGTGCCGCGCGGAGCGGTGAAGTCGGTGGGCCGTTTCTTTTCATCCCAGCTCATACAAAGGGTGAGCTTGTCGCCTTCCAGCTTGTAGATGCCGACGTCCTTGAACGTCGTCCGCGTTTTTTTCTTCTTGCCGGTTATACCCTTCTTGGTGCTCTCGGCTTTGATCGGCGCGCCTTTCTCATCGCTGAGCGTCAGGTCGATCTGCTTCGTATCCTTGTCGGGCATTAGAACGATCTTCTGGTATTCCAGAACGTCTTCGCCGCCGGTGTTGTTGCGCATCACTTGCTTCATCATGTCGCCGTCGATCACGTAGTAAAAGATCGGCTCGACCGGGTCGTTGCTCTCTTCATCTTCATCCGCCTGGCGTGAGACGATTTTCCATTTGCCCTGCAATTTATCTTGTTCGCCCTGCTTGGCTGCCTTTTCCGCGTCAGCCTGTTCTTTGGACTTGCAGCCTGACAAGGTCAAGCCAAAACCGAAGACGATGAATGTCGCCAACCATTTCGCACGCATGGAGAGATCCCTCTTAGATGTTGCCTCATGGATTGAAATTGTGCTGGATTTGAGGCAAACCCAGCACAAAGCCTCTGAGGGGAACATACGTAAAGGTTGGCCCGATGTCGCCGGAAAAACATCTTCCATCATCGGGAGCAAGCATTTCCGTCAAGCGCAATTTCAGTCGAACTATTCGGGCACTTTGATTCCTTTTGTTGCTGCCTGCTCGCGGATGGTGCCGCGAAGAGCTTCGTCGAACGCTTTGTCGGCCGGCGCTTTCGGCTGCTTCTTCATTTCTTCCTGAATGTAGGCGTTTCGCTTGGCATTCAGGTTGTCAATCTCTTTACGCAGGTCATCCCGTTCGGCCGCTTTCTTTTTCACGTAACCTTCGCGCTCTTCGGGTTTCAGTTTCTTCAGTTCCTCGCAAAGGTCCTCTTCCTTGACCGTCTTGATGTCGAATTTGGGA
Organism: uncultured Planctomycetota bacterium; assembly: GCA_963718635.1. Taxonomy (GTDB): domain Bacteria; phylum Planctomycetota; class Planctomycetia; order Gemmatales; family Gemmataceae; genus JAIOQJ01. Next base: position 4,635,062 of record OY970367.1, read on the forward strand.
TCGTTTTTCATCTTGTCCACGAGATCCCAGGTGTCGCAGCGATAGAGAGCGCCCACTTTAGTCGCTCCTCTTTCAATCGCCGCGCTCGGCGCTGCCTTGGCGGCATTCGAATCCTGGGCAAGTTGATTGGACTGCTTTGCTATCGAGTCTTTGCCGCCGTAGACGACGTAGGTGCTGTTCAACTTATCGTTCAGCTTGAGAAGTTGTTCGTCTTGTGGAGTCTTGATGACTTGCTGCTTGGCGCGTTCCTGATCGATGTTAGAGTACTTACCCCCGGCCATTACGGAAAATTGTTTCCAGAGATGCGTTTCCTCGTGATTGGCCGGGCCGCAATAGATCGTGTTGATAAACACGCCTTTTTTCTTGGCGATCTCAGCGACCGATTCCAGGGTCACTTGCTTGTCCTGGTCAGCGGGCTCGTTGCCGCAGACGAAGATCAAGCGGAGCGAATCTTTATCCGCCGACCACTTCAGATCGTTTAATGCATCGCGGCAGACACGCGCGACGAATTCCGTGCCGCCGCGCGTCTTCAGCGCATTGAGTTTTTTGTACACTTCGTCGAGATCCTGGGTCAGTTCGAGTTCCTTGTTGACCCAGCCGACGTTCGGGCTCAGATCGTCGTTGCCGTACTGATAAAGGGCGACGCGAAGGACAGGCGTCGGCTGAACCTTGGCGAGGTCATTGACAATCGTCCAAAGTTTCAACTTGGCGGAGTCGATCAGGCCGTCCATGCTGTTCGAGGTATCGATGCAGATGGCTACGTCGATTGGCTTGCCGGTTACTTCGACTGGCAGCGGAGCAGTTCGGCCAATAGTTGCGCCCAGCATGGCGAACATGGCGGCGATGAGAAAACAGTGTCGCATGGAAATCCTCCTCGAGTACGCGAAACGAAGAACGAGAAGCCGGGAAGGGGCTTCCATCCATTCCGACGACATTGTAACAAAGGTGGATTGGAGTTGCTGTAACGTGTTGGTAACGATTGAACGTGAGCAAACGTGCGAGCGACGGCGTGTTGCCGCATGGTTGTTCGCTCAATTGGACCCCACGGCACTCCGTAGGCGGCGTCCGGCTAACAAAACCAGAAAGTTCACTCTAAGCACGGACGGTAAGAACCTGTCTCAACGCTCGGCAATTGCCGCCATAGCACCCATTGCTATATCGAGTGCCCAAGCGGTCGCGATAGCCGCCACGGTAGGGGTGCAAGCGCTTTTCATTTCCAAGTTTTGCTCGTGGCCGCCTGTGGCTAACACGATTTGATTCGCGTTGATGAATACGACGCGGCCGCCTGTTTCGCGGTGACGAACAGCTACCGGGTTGCTCGGCTCTTTCGTGAAATAGATAACCGGCGCCGTGCAGAATTCGGCAAGAGCGACGACGCGTCGATCGTCGGCGTTCAGGATAACGGCGCCATTGGTGGAGACAGCTTCGATTAAGACGCGGTCAGTGCGCGAGTCCGCATTGGCATGCAGGAAAAGCGAGGCCTGGCAGAACTCAAAGCCGATTCCATCTTTTTCAATGCTGGACGCCGGGATTTCCAGGACGAGCGAATCGATGCGGGGATTGAGAAGCAGAGAGCAAGTGTTGGCTCGACTGCCCGCTTCGGCGACTGCGATCGATTTGCCGTCAATCGAGATGCCTTGCCGTCCGACCCGTCCGACAAGGCGTTTGTTTGATTTGAGTATCTGTTGAACCAGTTCGGCCGCCTCGAAAGAACCCTCAGTCGCCGCGATGGCGACGATGGGGATACGGCCATCTTGGCCGGCGGGATAAAGGGATTCGATGATCGCATCGCCGACCGGGCGCGATTGGCCAAGCGATGGTTCCAGATGCATGCGCAGTCCGGGCCCGGCGTTCACTTCAACAATGCCGCCTCCCTGCTCTTCGAGCGGCCGAGTGATATCGCGGACGACCACATCGACGCCGGCAATATCCAAACCAACGACATGGGCGGCTTCGACGGCCCGTATGGCAATGGCGGGATGGACCTTGTCGGTTACATCTTCAGCGGTGCCGCCCGTGCTGAGGTTGCCATTGAGCCGCAGCAAAACCGTTTCTCCGGCCGCGGGAACGGATTCAGGAGTGAATCCTTGCTCTTCGAGAACGACCAAGCCGGCGTCGTCAATTTTGATATAGCTCAGCGCGGTTGCATGGCCATCGCTACGGCGGGGGTCGGTGTTGGCGGCATCGACCAGTTGGGCAACCGAGAGCGCCCGTCCCCGGTCACCTGGGCGGGCTCACGACGAGAAGCAGCCACCACGCGATTGCCGACAACCAAGAGCCGATAGTCGAAGCCAGGAATAAAGCGTTCCACGACAATGAATTTTGTTGTCGCCAACGCGACTTGGTGAGCGTGCATCACTTGCTCACGGGTGCATAGGTTCACAGCTACGGCGCGACCTTGATTGCCATATTGCGGCTTTAAAACAACTGGCATGCCGAGTTCCTGTGCGGCGCACCAGGCGTCGTCGGCATCGATAACGTGACGGCCTGCTGGAACAGGAACTCCGACATTAGCTAAGAGGGCACGTGTTAGCTGTTTGTCTTGGGCGATGGTTTCGCCGATCGACCCCGTTTGGTCGGTTTCGGCCGTCCAGATGCGGCGTTGATGAATCCCCTGACCCAATTGGACCAAACTGCCATCATTCAAACGGCGAACCGGAATCTTTCGGCGTTTGGCAGCGTTGACGACGGAGCCGGTGCTTGGCCCCAGGCGTACTTCGTGAGCGAGGTTGCGCAAATCGAGCAACTGCGAAGGTAGGTCGAAGGGCTCGTGGGCAACGGCTGCGAGACAGAATGCACGAGCCGCCGCCAACGCGGCCCGGCCCAACTTCTCTTCTTCAAATTCGACGGCGACACGCGTGAAGTCTTCGCCAGGCCGACGCTCCGCCGCCGAGAAGCGGACTGGGCTGCCGCTGGCAGTCTGAAAGTTGAGAGCCAAGCGGCCGATGATTTCCGGCAGCGACAGGTGGCCCAAACCTTCAGGGCTCGGTCGCCCAGCCAGTTGCCATTGCCGGGTGAGCCGATCGAAAAAGTCGGCGGATTCTGCGGGATGGAAGCTGTCGAGCTCTTCCAGATCCACCTCGGCTTCCAGAACGGAGTCGCGTGCCCAGAGGTTCGGGCCATGCAGCGCCCGGACGTTCCGAATTCGCATGGCTGACCTCCAGCTTTGCGGCTTGGATCGTCGAGCGGTTGGTCGGGAGATGGGTTCGGCGAGAATAGTCACGACGTCATTCCGTGGGATAGTAATCGCTTGATATATGGGGCGACGATCAATTTGATAGGGGCGAAACAGGTAGCTTAAGGTGCAGAGTCTCCGTGGTGCAGCCATAGACAATGACTGCATCCCGCGATTCGAAGAGCCTGCGTTCAGCTTATTTGGAACCGGTGCGGAGATACTCGGCGATGTAAGGGCCGTAGTATTCGCGTAACTCGGCGGGCATCTCTTCGTAACCCGTGATGGCGGCCCGGCAGGTCGGCGCGTGGCAGAGGCATTGACCGTTCATGTAGTTGATGCGGGCTTCAAACGTCGCGTAGTCCATCGTCAACTCCTCGCCAATTTCTATTGGTCGCAAGGCATGTAGCTCCATCTCCTCGACGCCTCGCCGTATGAGTAACCCGCAGTTCGGGGCGCACGAGTGGTTCAAGAACAATAGCGGAGCGAACGGAATAATATGCGAATCGGTATCGACCTGGATCGACCAGCGCGTTCGGTGACCTCCCGTGCTTGGCCCCCAACCCCGAAGGATAAGCCGACCTTTTTCGAGCGGTTCCATCGCGTGAACGCTCTTGCCCAGCCTTCCCGTGCGCACCTCGATGGCCGGAAGACCGACGGTGACGAAGTGGTCGGCGATCATCGTCGGCGCGGCGATCGCTTCATCGAAATCGATTTCACGGGCGCCGATGTCGCTTGCGAGCAAGCGCTGCAAGTATTCCACGGCATCATCGATCACGTCCGGCTGAACCACGAGCAAGTCTCCGAACCGCAACCGGGCAATTTCGTCTTCGACGGCTTTCAGGCCGCCGCGCACTTCAACGATTTCTTTGACTCGCTTGCCGTTGGAAAGCCCCTTGCGGAATAAGCCGATGATCTCGCCGTCGGCCCGGCCGCGCATGTAGGCGTCTTCGTAAAGGACGACTCGTTCGAATGCATTGCCGAGCAGTTCGCCCTGTTTGATCATGTCGGCGTCGCGGCGATCGCCAGCGGCCGAATAGACGATGGTGCGGCGAGCGTGCGGAAACTGCTCCAGCGATTCGACCTGCCGTTTCAAAGCAGAGAGGTTGTGCCCGTAGTCGAGAATCACGGTCGCGCCGCGAATTCCGAGCAAGTTGAAGCGTGCCGGCACCTGGCCCAGACCGCCGACGAACGTCTGCAAGCCCGAGCGAATCTGTTCTTCGGGGACTTTCAATGCCCAAGCAGCTGCCACTGCTGCTAGAACATTTTCGACGTGAAACCCAACGCGACCGCCATGCGTCAGCGGCACCGAATGAAGGGAAATCAGTTCCTTTTCTTGCGTGCCCTCCGCAAGGATGACGCGGTCGTTGCGGACGAATATCGTACGGCCCCCTTCGGCCGCATGTTCTTTCAGAAGCGGCAGGTTGCCATCCTGGGCAAAATAAGTGATGGATCCTTCGCAATGTTCGGCAGTCGCTGCAGCCAGTGGATCGGCGGCGTTAAGCACGGCCATGCCGTTCGCAGCCACAGCGGCGACCAGCGTGCTTTTGATCCAGGCGAGTTGCTCCGTTGTATGGACATCGGCGATACCCAAATGATCGCCTTCACCGATGTTGGTGAGCACGGCAACATCGCATCGATCGAAGCCAAGCCCAGCGCGAAGAATACCGCCGCGCACTGTCTCCAATACCGCCGCGCCGACATGCGGATGATCGAGTACGGCACGGGCGCTGGCCGGGCCGCTGCAATCACCGCTGATCACCCTTCTGCCACCGACATAGACGCCTTCGGTACATGACATGCCGACTTGCGGCCAAGTCTCGCCTGCCAGATGCGCGATCAACCGCGTCGTCGTCGTCTTGCCATTGACGCCGGTAACGCCGACGACAGGAATACGGCCATTGGCGCCATTGGGATACAAGTGATCGAGCAAGGCGTCCGCGACCGGTTGAGCCGTGTGGGGAGTAAGCGAAGGACGAGCTTTCACATTCAGGATAACGCCGCCCTGAGCTTCCAACGGCTGTGCCAAATTGTTGGCAGCCACGTTGACCGCAGCGACATCCAGACCGATGGCCGCGCAGGCATCCACCGCGCGGCCGGCCACTTCTGCGTGCAGGCTCTCTGTTTGATCTCTGGCGCCATCACCGGCGCCGGAGGTCCTCACGGCTGAAACGACACGGTCGCCGATCACCAGGAGTTGCCATGTTGGCAAGGCAACTTCACTCCCTTGTTCGGCGAGTGGTGCACCAACTGATTCGAGAAAGGTTCGCGTGATGCCGGCATCGTCCGAGATGCCCACTGCGATCGTACCCGTGCGATCAGTCGCGGCCCCGTCGAGTCTTCGCTGCTGAGTGCCCCAGCCAAGCTGGACGAAGTTGCCGACGCCAAGCCGCCGGGCGGGGATGCCACGACGCTTCGCGGCTGCCAGAATGCTGGCCACTTCTTCAGTCGGCAGCACGGTTTTTGCAAGCTCCTTCAGTTGCTGCAACTCGGCTTCCGTGTTCCAGGGTCGGTCCTCGACCGCCGCCATGCACATCTCGCGGGCCTTTTCCAGGCAGGCACGGCCGAGTTCTTCCTCGCGATAGCGGACGGCAACGCGGTAAACGTTCGGTTCCGAGCTCTGCCGTGTCTTGCCGTAGCTTACATGCGTGCCGGCCAGACACTGCAGTTCGAGAGCGACGTGTTCGAGAATGTGCGCCATGTAGGTGCCGCGTCGCAGACGTTCGAAAAAGCCGCCGTGCGCGCCCAAGCTGCATGTATGCTCCACGAGCGTCGGGAGCCAGCCCATCAGCCGTTCATTGAATCCGGGAAGCTCGTTCGATGCGTGCTCATTGAGCGGGCCCAGATCGACCCACGCTTCGAGAACAGGGAAGCGAGCCCAGATGTTCGGCCCACGCAACGCCAGCACCTTCCGAAATTCCATATAGTCCCTTTTGCGACAGATAGTGTCCGTCGAGAGGTTTCGATTACTTTCAAATGCGAGAAGCGCGGACCATCCGCAGCATTTTCAATGCCTCAACTCGTTTAGGCGATAGCACAAGCGTTTGCGTTCATGTTCGAACATCAATTAAAACGCTTGTGCGCACCCATTGCGGGAACCTTGGTCGGAACGGCGTGAAATCACAGAACTTCCTGAGTCTGCCGTGAACTTTTGGCCGTTGGCTTGAGCGATTCGATTTCGCCGAGCACTTGTGATATTCCACCGGCTTTAAAAACCGTTAGTACGTTGATTTCAGGTGGGTTTGTAAGCTTGAAGCAAATGGTTTGCGTTCGCAGCAGTTCATGGCCGTCACAAAATCTCTTCAACTTATGCGAATTCCACGACTGCGTTTGAGGGGGAGAGATTTTCACGCGGTTCATGGAAACTTTTTTTTATCAGGTCTACCGGCCACTTCGCTCGCCGTTTTTCTCTTTGATAACACATCGTCCGCTCACCACTATGATAAGAATACGGTGTTCGACCGCAATACTTGCGTCCTTTTTGAGACTTTTCGATCAAAATCACAAGTTCTGAGCAGTTGGAAGGGCGTTAAAGTCGACAAAGTTTGCCAAACTTCGCAGCGCTGACGCCGATGGGATGACCGCGTCGGGACAGGCTTAGTGTCAACTTCTGTACGGAGAAACAATGGATTGGGGATTGATCCCGGAAGCCCACCGTAGGCGCATTGCCGCTATACTCGAACCAGGCGAAAAGCCTATTGCGACTTTCGAGCCCGATTTGGATAGGCAGCTCTGTTATGCATCCGGGTTGGTGGCGTTGACCGACCGCCGCTTGCTGACTTTAGAAACACCGCCTGCCAACGGTGTCCCCCATTTGCGCATAGAGTCATCGTGGCAGGGATGGCCTCTTGATAGCGAAGCCGAGCTCCGCTCTCACGAGCGGGGAGGCGCGGGTACGCTGGAGTTGACCAATGCTCAAGGCCGCCTCGCCTATTGGCGCTGACACCTGCAGGCCGGGCGGTAGGCGCTCACGAACTGGTCCGCCAGTCGCGATGCCTTACGCGGCGTGGTTGTATCCACGACATCCATTTGCCCAAGTTGCGGCAGCATTATTCCCGCCGGCAGCGATCGCTGCGCGGCTTGCACGCCAAGCGAGGGCAAGCCACCGCTTTCGGCGCTTTATCGACTGATCCAGTTTGCCAAGCCCCATGCGTTGATGAGCCTTGTCGTCTTCGTGCTCACCGTCGCCGGCTCGGCTGCTCTGCTGGTCCCACCCTATTTAACGATGCCTCTGCTGGATCGTATCCTCATTCCGCATCAGTCGGGCTTGCCGGTCGATTTTGGAATGGTGAAGTGGTATCTCGCCGGCCTTGCAGGATCGTTGGTTGTAGCCTGGCTTTTGGAATGGGCCCGCTCTTATCTTTCCTCCCGAGTCAGCGAGCCGCATCATGCCGGCGTGCGTCTGAAGACTTACGCCCATTTGCAACAGCTGTCGCTGGAATTTTTCGGGGGGCAGCGAACCGGCGACCTCATTTCGCGCGTCAGCAGCGATACGGATCGCCTCTGCAATTTCTTATCCTCTTATATGATCGATATTGCGACCGACTTGCTGATGATCGCCATGACAGCAATCATCTTGCTTTCAATCGACCCGATGTTGGCGCTGGCGACTCTTTGCCCGTTCCCGTTGATCATTTGGCTGGTCCACCGAGTGCGCTCGCGATTGTACGGACGTTACCGCCAAGGTTCGCTCGCTTGGGCCGAGATGACGAGCGTACTGGCGGACACCATCCCAGGCATTCGTGTAGTCAAAGCTTTCGCTCAGGAGCGTCGAGAGATCGAGCGATTTCGCGCAACCAACGATCGTATTTTGCGCGCTAATGATCGCGTCAACACGACCTGGGCCTTCTTTGGCCCTACCGTTTCTTTGTTGACGGGCAGCGGCCTTATGATCGTCTGGGTCGCCGCCGTCTGGCGTATTGAAGATCACCGGATCACCGTCGGCGTCTTGACCGCCTTTCTCGCGTACATCACCCGCTTTTATTCGCGCAGCGAATCGCTGTTGCGCATGTACTCGACCGCTCAGCGAGCGGCGGCCAGTGCTCACCGAATCTTTGAAATTCTCGATCGTGTCCCTAGCGTGCCTGAACCAACCAAGCCTGTGCATCTGGAACATATGCACGGCCAAGTCGAACTGCGCGGCGTTCGGTTTCGCTACGGGCCGCGCGAGGTTATCCACGGCATTGACCTGAATATCAAACCGGGAGAAATGATCGGCCTGGTGGGGCCCAGCGGCGCCGGCAAATCGACTCTGCTCAATCTGATATGCCGCTTTTATGATGTTGCTGCCGGCTCGGTGCTCGTCGATGGCGTGGATGTCCGTTCCTTTCCGGTTGAAGAGTATCGCCGGCATATTGGCATCGTGCTCCAAGAGCCCTTTCTCTTCTTCGGCACAGTCGCGGAAAACATCGCCTACGGAAGGCCAAGCGCCAGCGGTGATGAGATCATTGCCGCCGCAAGAGCAGCGCGGGCGCACGAGTTTATCTTACGCTTGCCGCACGGTTATAACTCGCTCGTCGGCGAACGGGGTCAGGCACTTTCCGGCGGCGAGCGTCAGCGCATTTCCATCGCCCGAGCACTGTTGATCGACCCTCGCATTTTGTTGCTCGACGAAGCCACTTCTTCGGTCGATACTGAAACCGAACGCGACATCCAGGCAGCTTTGGAAACGTTGATCGAAGGGCGCACGACCATTGCCATCGCGCATCGACTGAGCACGCTGCGCCGGGCTGATCGCCTTGTCGTGATCGAACAGGGACGTATCGCCGAAATGGGCACTCACGAAGAGCTATTGGAGAAGCAGGGAAGTTATTACCGTTTACAGCAAGCGCAACTCGACCTAGCGCGAGCCGTGCCGGTCTAAGGAGTTTTGATTTTGTGCGCGTGTACGGCGGGTGCGCCAACTCTTTCTGGCAATTCTGGCGAGCGGCGCGGCGTAAGCCCGCCGTGGTTCCGATCCCACGGCGGGCTTACGCCGCGCCGCTCGCCAGAATCCGTTCGCGCACCGTGTTCGGTGCTGCCGCTACGCGCATTTTTTTGACCATCATTCCAAATTGTCCTAAAGGAGGGTGCAGCCCATTCTCCAAACGGCCATTGTGTCGTGTTGGAGCTTCGCGCAGTTGGCCTTTCGGACGGATAAGGTGCGTCGAACATGAAGCGTAAGATTTTGCTCGTCGTATTCGTGCTGGCAGTCACGCTACCAAATGCGTCGACCACATTCGCCGATGGTTCGGGCGGGCAGACGACTAAAACCGGTTCGAGAAGTTTCTGGTATGATTTGATCGCGCTCATCGTCATCATGGTTAAGTGGAGCATCTGGGCGAAGGTGCGTACCGAAGCGGCCAGAAAAGCGGAACTGACGGAGAAGCAAACCGGAAAACGGCCGAATAGTCTGCGTGGCATCGTCATGTTCACGATCATCTTCGGCTTTGCCGTGATTTTGGGAAATATCCTGGTTAATCCCAAGAAGAGTGATCCGCACGCCGAGCAGAAAACGACCGCTTCGAGCAAGCGAGGCCACCTCGGGGCAAAAGTTCGCGACATCGGGCCCGGACTCGCGGCGACAATGGGCATCCAAGAAGGGGCTTGCGTGCAAGTTACTCGCGTTGACGATCAATCGCCCGCCGCCAAATATGGACTCCATCTCAATGACTTCATTGTGACTATCTCAGGTCGACCGTTGCGCAGTGGCTACGAGTTGCAAAAAGTACTCTCCGAACTGCCAGTGGACCAGGCAGTCGATGTCGTTGTTTATCGAGATCGCAGATCGCTGAAGCTGAAAATAACAATGGAATCGCAGTCAGACGATTTCGGAAGTAAATCGCCCAAGAGCAACGATTGATCGGCAAACGGTGTTAGCAACCGCTCTTTGGAAAAATCGGCACGCGCATTCGCCAAGCCCGTTCCGGAAGAGTAGAATGAGCCTCGATGAACGAACCGCCGATTTTCACGCTGACGCACGATGCCTTTGGCATCTTACACTTCGCGGATGCCGACGGACGCTCCCATGCCGCCGTCGAGCCGGTGCGCAGCTTTCCGCTAAGCGATCCTCAGCGTGGCGTGGCGATCTGCGATGCGGACGGCCGTGAACTCGTTTGGATCGAAGATTTGAATCAGGTAATAGTGCCATTACGGCAGGTGATTTTGGATGAACTGGCCAAGCGCGAGTTTATGCCGATCATAGAAAAAGTGATTCAAGTCTCCGACCGGGGAACGCCGGCCGAATGGGAAGTTAAAACTGATCGGGGCCCAACCCGATTTCTGGTAAATGACGAGGCCGATATCCGCCGCCTGGCCGCGGGCGGCGCTCTCATTACGGATGTGCACGGCATTCGCTACCTCATCCGCGATCCGAGGCAACTTGATGTTCGCAGTCAGCGGATTTTAGAAAATCATTTGTGAAGTTGAGTCGCGAAAGTGTGCACTCGTTTAGCCGCGACTCCTTCGCTTTGCGAAGAGTCGCGCGAGCAGCGCGACTCAATCGCTGCGTTGTAAAAACAATCACACCGGCGAGCCAGGAACGTAAGCGACTGGAGTTTCACACGCGCGAAAACTCCAGTCGCTTACGCTCCTGGCTCGCCAGACGTATGTTCGCTCTGGCTGCTGCACGCGACTCTTCGCAAAGCCTTCGAGTCGCGGCGTGCGCCGTGAGAAGGTATGGTTTTTCAGTGGGTGAAAGTCCCACCCGGTAAGTTTAGTCGTTTTCCGACCGGTAGCAATCCAAGCGGCGGTGGAGGCAACGAAGCCGTCGGAGCCTTGGATGGAAAGGGTCATACAGTGACTCCGCGAGAGAGTGGGCCGTAATGTAACGTGAACGCCAGCAAGCTCCGAAAACGAGTGATGCAGGAGCCGACCCTGTGCCGCGAAGGGGAAGGCCGCCGGAAGCAACCACAGACTCCAGGTGCGGAGTTCAATCGCACCGAAAACGAATGGGTTGCTTCTCCTGCCGGAGTAAGGGCGACAGCACGCTCTCAAAGGAAGACCATGCAACACGGGAAGCCTGCTTGGTGATCGCGTGTGACGATCAACCGGAGACCCGCGAGGGAGAGGCCGGGCCAAGTCAGGTGGCGGAGGGGCTCGTAGTACCGTTGAAGCCGGGTAATGCCGGTGGAGGGAAGGGGCCTCAGTTCTTGTACGGTGTCGAAAGAAGCGACAGCCCGAGGGATTGACATGTTTCTACCAACCCCACCGGAAAAGGTTGAGAAGCTTCGGACGGCACTACACACGAAAGCGAAAGCTGAACCTGAGTTCCGCTTCTATGCGCTGTACGACAAGATGTATCGGATGGACGTTCTGATGCACGCCTACGCTCGTTGCCGAGCGAACGACGGAGCAGCGGGGGTGGACGGTCAGACGTTCGAAGACATCACGACGTACGGTCCGGCGAAGTGGCTTGGGGAACTGGCGGAAGAGTTGAAGACGCGGACGTACAAGCCCCAGGCGGTTCGACGGGTATGGATTCCGAAGGCCGATGGGAAACAACGACCGCTGGGCATACCGACGATACGGGACCGAGTGGCGCAGATGGCGGCAGTGTTGATACTCGAACCGATCTTCGAGGCGGACCTGCAGCCGGAGCAACACGCTTACCGGACGGGGATAGGCGCTCACGACGCTGTGAAAGCGGTGCAAGCGCTGTTGGACGATGGCTATACGGAGGTGGTTGACGCGGACTTGAGCGGCTACTTCGACAGCATTCCGCACGCCGAGCTGATGAAGTCGGTGTCGCGTCGGATCGTGGATCGACACGTGCTTCACGTCATCAAACAATGGCTGGAAGCGGCGGTCGAGGAAACGGACGAGCGTGGGCGGAAGACGCGGACGACCCGCAACAAGGACGAGGGGAGGGGCACTCCGCAAGGAGGGGTCTTGTCTCCGCTGTTGGCGAATCTGTATATGCGTCGCTTCATTCTGGCCTGGAAGGTCCAAGGTCACCAAAGGCGTTTGGACGCTCGCATCGTGAACTATGCGGACGACTTCGTGATCTGCACGCCGGGAGGCCTAGCCGACGAGGCGATGGTCGAGATGCGTGAGATCATGGGGAAGCTGCGGTTGACGGTCAACGAGAAGAAGACGCGGCGGTGTGTTCTGCCGGAAGAGACGTTCACGTTCTTAGGCTACACGTTCGGGCGGTGTTACTCGCGTAGGAACGGTCGTGCGTATATCAGCCCACGACCGTCGGATAAGAAGATCGGAGCCATGACCGCGAAGGTCAGCGAGATGACCCGAGGGCGAACGACGTGCCGGGAAACCGAAGAACTTGTGGGAAGCCTGAACTCGGTCCTAAGAGGTTGGGCCAACTACTTTTGTTACGGTCCGGTAACGGAGGTCTATGCGACACTGATGGATCACGTGCGCTGTAGGCTGCGTCGGTGGCTGGGCCGGAAGCATCGCGTGCGAGGTTCGAGTATCACTACGTACTCGCGACGATACCTGCACGAGGAGTTGGGACTGATCCAACTGGAAAACTTCCGCCCACGCCGGCTGTTTGCGAAGGTGTGAGAGACAAGTCCGAGAGCCGGATGCGGGAAATCCGCCCGTCCGGTTCGCCGAGCGGGGAGTGGAAACGGACGGACCGAAGCAGATGGGGCGTAGCGACAGTGTTCAGACCGGCTACGCTTGTTGTCCATCGGAACGTTCGCACCGCGCCACTCCTCGACTCTACTAAACGGGTTTTTGTTTCTGTATCCTAGCTTCGCAACAGCCGTGTGACTTTAACCACCCAATCAAATCTGCAATCCAGGGATGGTTATCCGCTTCAAACTCCAATGTGTGATGAGCGCCGAAGTACTTGTTCACTTGCTTGTCGGTCGTTGGAAATTTCTCGACATAGGCCTGCACGCCTTCGTTGTCGATGATGTCGTCGTGCTCGGCTAGAAGCAGCAGCGTCGGCGTCGTTTGCGTTTTCCAGGCGCGTTTCATGTAGATGTCGAGCGCGAAGCTGGCGAACAGCAATCTTGCAGTAGCAAAGCGCAGACGGAGTTGATCGTTGTCAACGAATTGCTGCCATTGTTGAGAAGCAGTGAAGAGTCTGGAATCGTTCAACGGAATGGGAAAGAACTTGCCGGGCCTAAATACGCGGGCGAGTGCGATGCGCATACGTGTAATGAAGGGTGGACGCACCTTCGAAACGATCCCAGGACAGAGCAAGATTAGGCCATCGATCAAACCGGGATGCCGATAATTGAGCCCGACCGCCAGTTTGCCGCCCCACGAGATAGCAGCTAAAAAGCGCGGCAGGCCATCTTGCGGCGCTGATTTCAAAACTTCGGCGATGTCGTCGATGATACGGCGAAAGCTTGGCACATCGCCCCGGTTTGGCATATTCTGGCCGCAGCCACGGCGATCGATGAAAAAGACTTCGTAGCCCGCTGCCGCGATTTGGCGCAGGAACGCGTATACCAGGTTCCATGACTCTGGATGCCGTGGATGAAGAACACGGAGCCGCGACGCTCGCCTTGGGCGGCATATTGGCGATAGAAGAACGAATAGCCATCGCTCGCGGTGAAGGAGAGTAATGTCGGCTGGCCCGGTTCATCGAGTGTGAGATTAACCAAAAAGAACCTCCGTACGCCGGGTGACGCGGGCAAGCGATTGGGAATCAACGCCGACGCCGAGGCCGATGCCGCTGAGCATCGGCGCAACTCCGCCCCAGCCGAAAGTGATGTCCTGCTTGCCGAGCGGTTCCGTGACTAAATGCCGGTCGTAAGAGCCCTCGACGTAGCGGAGATCGGCGACGCTGCAGGCAAAATGCCTGCCTGCTGCCGACAGAACGGCCGTCTCGCCGATCTGGCAGCCGAGCTGATAGCCTAGCCCTGCTTTTTTTGCTTCCAGCGCTAACTTCAACGTTGGGATGAAGCCTCCGCACTTCGAAAGACGCAGGTTAAAGAGATCGCATAAGCCGTTGTCTATAGCATGCTTGGCATCGATATCGCCGCAGAGCGATTCATCGAGCATGATCGGCGACTTGATTTGCTTGCGGATATTAGCGAGTCGATCAACTTCGGCGTGAGCCACGGGCTGTTCAAAACTGGTGATGTTGAACGGTTCGAGTTCCGCAATGCGCTCGACGGCTTCCGCCGCGGGCCAAGCTTCGTTGGCATCTACGCGCAAGTCCATGTTGCGTCCAATGCGGCTGCGAATGGTGCGCAGGCGAGCGACATCATCGTAGTCTTTAATACCGACTTTGATCTTCACTTGTTTAAAGCCGTAAAGGCGCATCCGCCAGGCGGCGAAGCGAGCCTTCACTCCCTTGGCGGATGTGATCGCGCCGCTGTAGCGCACGCGGTCGCGGAACTTATAGATCTCGGGTGCAATAAGGCGAGAAACGGTCGTCAGCGGTTCGCCGTAGGCTCGCCCGTAAGCATCGAGCAAGGCTAGTTCCACGGCACAACGGGCGGCATTGCCTCCGATGCCTCGATGGTCGCCGTCTACCAGCGCGAGTTTCAATCGCTCGGCTACCGTGACGGCATGCGCGAAGTTTGGGCACGATTCGAGCTGCGCAGGCAGTTCGCTGCGCTTGAGCAATTCGATCGCGGAATCAGCCGTTTCGCCCGTTACGTATTCACGCGGAACCCCCTCGCCAAAGCCGACGCTGCCATCATCGAGCGTACAGCGAACGACGAGGTTTTCCGTCTCCGTGCGCGTGTGCGAGGCATGTTTGATTGCCTTGCGTAGAGGGATTCGCACGACGAACGCGGTGAGATCAACGATTTTCATCGAGTTAATTTAGCAGAATGCGCTCATTTGGCGGCAATTCCGCTCGAAGTGCAAAAGCCGATCCCAATGAGGGCAATAAGCGCTGCCCCCATAATCGAAACAATCCGCACCGATTTGGCGTTGAAGAGACGCTGGAACCAACGGCGTTCGCCCCATTGATGTTTGCTGATGCGGCCGGCATAGACGACCGAAAGCCCGAGCAGAATCAGCACGGCCGACAATCCAACGCTGAATGCAAGCACGATTGGCAGGGCTAACCAGAATTGCCCGGTGGCAATGCAGCCGACAACCCACATGATCGCGCCCCAACATGGGATGATGCCGCCGGCTATGCCGAGCAAGAGCAGGCGTATCGTACCATGCGCGATTCATATGCTCAGAGCCGCCCCCATGCGCGTGGGAATGTCCTGTTTCGAAAAGATGCACGTGATCCGAGCGCCCGGCCAGTCGTTGCAGAAAAAGCCAGATGCCGACGACGAACATCAACAGCCCGCAGCCGAACATGAGGAGTCGGTTGACGCTTTGCTCCGACCCACTCGGAAGCACGTAATGCAGCAGCAGGGCTACGATGATCGCCGCGCTCGTGTGTGTCAGCGTGGTGACGATGCCAAGAAGAACGGCGTGCCACGGCGTCCCACGTTCCCCGATGAGATAAGCGGCGACAGCGGTTTTGCCATGCCCCGGCATCAATGAATGGCCGGCGCCATGCACCAGAGCGACGAGCAAGAGCAGGCCGAACCCGTAGTTTGTTGAAAGCAGTCCAAGAAGATTGTCGTCGTGGATGTTCCAGATGGATGAATGGGTAGGCGGTGCTTCGGATGGAGGCGCAGATTCCCTTTGGTTGAGGGCTGCCCGTCGCACGGAAGTGAGCTACCGCTTTTCGGCATTCGGGTGGAACGATTCCTTCTTCCAGCCATTGGCGAGGATCGTTGATCTCGCCATCAATGTCCGAGGATACGTCGAACTTCATGACATAGGGACCAGGAGCTTCCATGAAATTGCCGTCGTCTATTTCAAAACTATTCTCCTTTGTGGTCGGTGTCCAAGCGGGCGCAAGACAAAACGGAACGGCGCGGCGGCATCTTTTGCCGGCCATATCTGACCCCGCTCCACGATCCAGGTTAGCGGTTGGCCGTTCAGGTGCGCGGTTAATTGATCCGGGATGAGGACCTTCAATCGTTCTAAACAGGCGGCTTCGAGCTTGTCCCGCCCGGTGATCGGCGCGATCTTGATTTGTTCATCTTTGATGAAGGCAAAGAACGATTGGGCACTGAGCTCCAGCCGGTAGGTCACGCGTACGCAATCGGGTTCAAGAGCAACCGTGATGTTGCGGTTGTAATAGGGTTTGGGCGGGTCATGCGCACAAGTGGAATGTGACAAAGCGAAAAAGAGTAACATCGGCAAAAACCAAAAAAGCCCACGAACGACGGTTCGCAGGCCTCTATGGAGTTTGGAGCTATTTGGCATTGAACCGTCACTTCTTCGGTTTGCAATGGCTTAGAGCCATGAGGACGTAGCCGGTAACCAGATTCGGGTCGCCTTCCATCCAACGATCCGTGCTGTTGACAAAGCTCCCGTCGGCCTTTTGCTTGGCCGCAATGGCAGCCGTCAGTTCCGCCCGCCAATCGTGCTTTTTGCCATCGCTATCAGTGAACTGATCAACGCCCATCGCATCGAGGGTTTTAGCGAGCGTGTGGTAATAGTAAAACAGCCCTCGGCCCGAAAGTTCTTTGGGCATTCCCGGGTTGCCTTCGAGATTCCAGTTCTTCTGAATCCAGGTATAAGCAGCCTTATAACGTTGATCGTCCGGGCCGACACCGCAGTAGATCATGCTCTTGATGCCGGCATAGGTCATGCTGCCGTAGCCGGCGAGGTTTTCGTTTTTGGGATCGTCGGAGGTCTTGGTTTGGCCGCCGCCCGCAGCGGAGTAGATGAAGCTGCCATCGTTGATTTTGCCGGCCCAGGGTCGATCGTTGAACTCGCTCTTCAGATTCTGGCAACGACTGACAAAGATGAGGGCCTTCTTCAAGGAAGGATCGTCGGAAGTTACCCCGGCATCGTGCAGAGCGTCGATAAAGAACTGGGTATTCGAGAGATCGGGGCGAGATTTGCTGTCGTAGCCCGCGCCACCGAAGAAGTCATCTTTCTCGCCCTTGCCTTCTTCTTCATCCCACTGAAGTTTCTTCAAAAACTTAACGCTGTCGCCAACGATCGCCTTGTACTTTTCCGGCCGATTCGCGGCATTCAAGGCCATCACATTGACGCTGGTCACGTAGTTTTGCAACTGCACGACAGCGTCCGGGCCGGCAATATGCCCTGCCTTCACGTTCACCAATGACTCGATGTACTGCAACCCTTTGGCGGCAACGGCGTCGTCGGCCGTCACTTTGCCCGATTGTAGTAATCCCGTCACGATGATGCCGGTCTCACCCCGGCTGCGCGGCTCCTGGCCCCAGCTGCCGTTGGCATTCTGCGTCGAGGTCAGGTGTTCGATCGCCTTAACAACAACCTTGTTCCACTCGGCCTCGGGCGGGGCCGCGAAACTGCTTGTTGAGACAAGCAGACAGACTAAACTGGCCAGCCACGTTCGGTTCATGATGGTGCTCGCAAGAACTCGGAATTGTTTATGATTCTACCAGTTTTATTTACTTCGTGTTTAATACGACCGCGCAATTTTGCTGGCGGGTGGCGCCAACCCATTCTGGCGAAATCGGGATCCTGCCCTTTCACACGCCGTTGCAATGAAAAAAGAAATTTCTTAAAACAGCGCGCCTAAGCTAGTATGTCGAACTTTGCAGGTCCGCCGTTGTGGGTGATAAGGTTGTACCATCGTGGAAGGTGCGCAGATGAGGTACGCGTGCTGGCTGATAACAGCTCCGACAGTCATTTGGGCTTATCGATTTTCAATTGTCAATTTGCAATTATCAATTTGCAATGCTTTTGAACCGCATTGCAAATTGAGGATTGCCAATTCAAAAGAGCGGTTTGGCTCGCCTGACTTGGCAGAGTCCCTTCCGGAAATATTTCCGGAAGGGACTCTGCGATAAAATAGTAGGAAAACGCGCAGTGGTTTTGTTAGCCGGACACGCCAGCGGCGGAGGAGTCAGCGATATTCAAACGCGCAGCAGTCAAGCGCCCATCATTCTGACGTTCAACCTTCCGGAAATATTTCGGGAAGGTCAAACCCGAGAGAATCGTGGGAAAACGACCGATCAGTCTGGCGAGCCGAACAGCGTAAGCTGCCGGCTTACACAGTTCGGCTCGCTTGGCTGAGCGCTTGAAGACGGGGCTCGGAAGACCCTTCTGGAAATATTTCCAGAAGGGTGTTTCCAATTAATTCGTGGAAAAACGCGCGATGACTTTGCAAACTTTCGCCGCACAAGCGACTCTCATGAGCATTGCTCAAACGTTCAACGCTCAATCGTCCGTCATTTCTGACCGGCCGCCTTCGGGAAATATTTCCCGAAGGCACTTTGCGAGAAAATCCTGGGAAAACGCGTAGCGCTCTTGTTAGCCGGACGTGCCAGCAACGGAAGAAATGGTGACTCATCAATCATCGCTCGTCTCATCGCGAAGTTGTGGAAATATTTCCAGAAGCTGGAATGCGAGAAAATCCTGGGAAATCGCTCAGGGAAAATGCGGAATGCGGAATTCCGATTGTGGAAGGCAGACTGATCAAACACCAGTTATTCACTCGTCGATCATCCTGACCGCGCCGCCTTTTTTCGCCTACGTTCCGCTTCCACCGTGCCTATACTGCGATAATGGCCCTACAATTCATTCCGTTCGTTTATCCCAGGGAGCAATTTATGAAGAGAGTCCTATTCGGCGCACTGTTGGCCGTTCTTTGGTCGGCGCCGATTCGAGCAGCGGACACGCACGAAGCGGTGGCAGAGGACGCCATTAAGGCCTTTTCCGGTTTCGCCGATGCCTTGACGGCCGTGAAAGACAAAGAGAGTGCCCAGAAAGCAAATCCCGATCTAAAGAAATGGGGCGAGCAGATCGCGGGGATTAAAAAACGGATGGACGTGCTCGGCGAGCCGAAGGCCGACAAGCGCGAGGAACTCGATAAGAAGTATAAGCCCAAGATGGAAGAAGCGGTAAAGAAGATGCAGGCGGAGATGAGCCGAATCGCGACGAAAGTCGATGGCGGGCTCGATATTCTGAAATCGATTACCGACGTGCTGGCCCCGCCGGACAAGAAGTAAATCAAACGCTTGGCCGGTTTTTCTCCACCCTCTCGTCTATCATTACGCAGAAGGGCCGTGTCGTCGCCGTGGAGACTGAATCGAATGCGTCTTGCGGTTCTCAGCCTGTTTTTAACGATGGCTGCTAGTTCGCTCGCGGCCGCCGAAGATTACGCCCGCCGAGCGCGGCCGCAAAGCGCTGACAAGCGCAAGCTACATACCCCCGGCCTGGCGGCAGTCTGCTTACGCCGAACTCTGGCGCCAGTGGGACGGTCAAAAGCGAGCGCCAGCCGATTTACCTAAGGCGGTGCGTGATCGTTACGGGTTGCATGTGGCGCCTACCCGAACGATGGCCTGCCGATGGGGCTGCGGAAGGCCAATTTTTTCTTCGTTCACGGCGTGAGCATCGATTGCATGCTCTGCCACGGCTCTACCCTTTTCGGCAAGTCCTATATCGGCCTCGGCAACAGTTCGTTGGAGATTCAATCGCTATTCGAAGAACTCTCCTCGGCCGATGGCCGAGCGCCGCGAACTCCATTCCCGTTTGGCAACGTTCGCGGAACCTCGGAGGCCGGCAGCATGGCCGTCTACCTGCTCGGCTATCGCAACGCCGATCTCTCCATGCGTCTGACGCGTCAAGAACTCGATCTACAACCCGATCAATGTGAAGATGTTCCTGCCTGGTGGCTGTTGAAAAAGAAGAAGACCATGTATTTCACGGGCGGGGCTGATGCCCATTCGGTACGCTCCAAAATGCAATTTATGATGACGCCTCTGACGACGCGCCAAGACTTCGACAAGCACGAACCCGCTTTTCGCGATATCGAAGAATACATCAGGAGTATCAAGGCGCCACGTTATCCGTTGGCAATCGATGTTGAACTAGCAACTAAAGGGGAGAAACTCTTCACCGATAATTGTGCGAAATGCCATGGCACTTACGGCGATAAGCCCACCTATCCAAACAAGATCATTCCTCTCGATGAAATCGGCACCGACCGCCGGCGCTACGAGGGGATTACAGAGAAGTTTGCCGAATCCTACGATCGCTCGTGGTTTGCCAAAGAAAAAGAAGGCTGGTTTTTTTCGGGCTATAAGTCGCTGCCGTCGAAGGGATATCAAGCGCCGCCGCTCGATGGATTATGGGCCACTGCCCCCTACCTGCACAATGGCTCGGCCCCTACTGTTTATCATGTCCTCAACTCAAAGGCACGGCCAACGATCTTCACGCGCAGCTACAAGACAGACGAGGCCGATTATGACTCCGAAAGACTCGGCTGGAAGATCACTGAACTCAAAGAAAGCCCTAAAGGGAATGTGCCGGCTATTGAAAAACGCAAGATTTACGACACGCGACAGCCAGGCCGCTCCAACGGCGGCCACACCTACGGCGATCACTTAAACGACGCCGAACGTTTCGCCGTCATCGAGTACCTGAAGACGCTTTGACTATGCTGCGGCGAGCCGGAAGCGTGAAGTGAGCGATCGGAGAAAATATGTGCATCTCACTCCGGTCGCTCGCGGAATGGGTCCGTTCACTTACGCGTAGCCTTTTGCAAGGCGAAGATCGCCTCTTCGCGTAAGCCTACATCATCGGCATCTTGCAGTTTGGCTAGGAAATCGACATAGGCCCGATCGCGCGTATTCAGCTTAGAAAGAGATCGAATGCAGCTCGCTCGCACGCAATCGGCGGGGTCATCTTGAGCAGCTTGCATCAAAACGGCCCGTACTTCAGCCACGTTGAACCCGGCACTCGCGAGAATCTCTTCGGCCGCCGCCATGCGATCGGAAGGCAACAGGGCCGATTTCAACGTCTCTTTCACTTCGAGCAGTTTCTTTGCTTCGAACGACAGCATCGGACGGGCGTCGTTCAACATTGCGCGGGCTTCGGGCATAGGTTCGACCAGCGGCTTTGAAGCCACCGGCGTCAGGTCGAGCGTTGCTTGGCCAGGAGTCGCATCGAGCGTTGCTCGCCCTGGCTTCTCCGGCGCCGCGACAATCATTTCCGCCTTTTGTCCGGGAACTGGCAGGCAAGGCTGGCAGTCCACTTCGCTAGGCGATTTGTGGAATAGACGTTGGAAAATCGAGACGCGCGGACGCTTCACCCAGCCGCGGGCTCGGACAGGAGTTGCGGGCGTTTCATCGGCTACGATGATCGAGGCGCCGGCATCTGCCTGTTTCGAAGGAATCTCTTCAACCGTTGTCGATGGTTCGGGCATCTGCGGTTCGATGACAAGGATTTCGGTCGAGTTCTTGATTTCATTCGCCGATTTCGGATTGGTCGCAGGGGCTAAGGGGCCCGGAATGATGATGCTTGTCGTGTCCGGCAAGGTCATTGGCCTTTTCAATGGAAGCTGCTCAATCTCGATCGGTAGCTCTGGCAGCGCTTTCGACGTAGGGAGCGGCAAACCGGGCATCTCTTCCGGCGTTCGTTCCTCAATCTTCTTCGCCGGCGCTATGAGTTCCGGCTTGGCTGGGAATTCATCCGGGGAAAGGATGGCCGGGCCGCTCTCCGTTTCAGCTTGCGCCTGCACGACAACAGGATCATCAGCGCGGGCCGGTTGCGTACGAGCCTTCCCTTTATTTGTAACTGGCCCATCGTTCTGGATCGTGAAGATTTCACCGTTGTCGCAGGCCTTGACGACATAATGCGTCAGGCCGTTCGGCTGAGGCTTAATCGACAAGAGAACGCATTTGCGTTCCGCTTTGCCATGCTCGCGAACTACGACGATTTGCTCTTCTTTTTCAGCTACTTTTTTGGTTGCTGCTTCTTGTGTGCGATTGGCCGCATAGGGTGATTGAGCAACTAATGAGGAGGGTGACAGGCCCATCCCAACGAGGAGCCCCGCGAAAGTCCCTTTTCGTACGAAACGGATCATGGTTTGGCCGTCCTCGGGCGAAGCAGCATACAGTCGCCGGCCCTGCATTTGGGGCTGGCCTTGCCCTGATTATCGGCTTTCCGGATTGAAAGGATTGAGCCGGATATGACGCGCGATGAAGTGCGCGCGGAAGTTGGGTAAAATTTAACGGTCGCTATGGGGATCTGAACAGGCTAGTTAGCCGTGGCGGGCGGCGCATCC
Source organism: uncultured Planctomycetota bacterium (assembly GCA_963718635.1). GTDB lineage: Bacteria > Planctomycetota > Planctomycetia > Gemmatales > Gemmataceae > JAIOQJ01. The sequence goes on from OY970367.1 coordinate 4,657,219, forward strand.
TGAGTGATTGCAGGCTTTGCTGCACGAGCTTTACTCTGCTTCTTTGATTCTTCCGCTTCTTCCTTCGAATAAAGAACAAAGAACGTTCCCACCCCAACAAGGATGATGCCTAGCAAAAGCTTCTTCCCGGGGAGGATGACGTCAAAATGAAAGGGTTCGCCCGGCTGCGGATCCCAGACGCTCGATAGCAATGTATTGATGACCGGCGCGAGCGCAAAGATAAGCGGGGCGATAAACAATCGATATGTAGCCGGGTCGATGCCCTCCAGCTTTGCCTGTGTTACGGCGGCTTTGCTCGCAAAAATGACGCAGATCGCGCCGACAGCCCCTGCAATCCCGGCCATGCCGGCAAAGACAAGCCCGGTTGTCTTCATCGGTGGCCATTCTTCTTGGCCGCTCACGAACAAGAACAACGGCAGCAACACGGCGATAACGAAATAGGCTAGGCCGACACAAAGAATCGCCATGATGCGACTGCTCGGCTTGCCGCCGAGTTCCGTGCCGCCGAAGAACACCAAAGGAACATAGGTTCCCCAAGCAAGCCCGGCCAAGATCACGTAGCCCCACCAGGGAATGTTCATCGATATTCCTTGTTAATCTCTCAACCCCTGCGAACCATATCGACTTCACGCAGTACAGTCGGCCGAATGCATGCCATACGCTTGCAGGGAAATCATCGGGAAATGTCGGATGTCCGGCAAGTGTCGGCTCCAACCACAAGGATTTTTACCTACGTTGGTCGCAGGCGAGGAGGTCTCAGCGAGAGGCTTACGGACTGTTTCCAAGCATACTGTAGTCGACGCAGGCCAATGATCGATCTGCAGCCGAACGGCGTATTTTAATTTTCAGATGGCTACATTCTAAATTTTGGAACATTATGAGATTTCGTGAATGCCTCCGCTGTCCAAGCAAGCAGATCGGCCTAAGGTGATGGGACTGCCAGTCGGGCCGGCTCCATTGATTGTCGTGCCCCCAACTCGTCCTTTAGTTCCACTCAACGAATGCAATATGCATTCAGCGCTATTCCTTTAGAGGAATCTACTCATGCTGAATTCCACTTCAATCGTATTAGTCTGTTTGGCTATGGTCGTCTCCTCATCCGGAAGAGCAGCAGATTGGCCCGCCTATAAGCACGATCATTTGCGGTCGAGTGTTTCCGGCGAAACTCTGACTTTCCCATTGCGAACAGGTTGGACTTGGCGTTCAACCCAGATGCCGGCGCCCGCTTGGCCTGAGCCGGGGCGGGCGATGAACTCGCTCGACTTCGACTATGCGTTTCAGCCGGTAGTTGTCGATGGATTGATCTACTTCGGTTCCTCGGCGGATGACACCGTACGCGCGCTTGACGCTACGACGGGGCAAGCGATCTGGAGTCACACAACAGGCGGACCTATCCGCTTTGCGCCGCAGATCGACGGAGGCAAATGTTACGTCGCCTCGGACGATGGCTACGTCTATTGCCTCGAGGGCAGAACGGGCGCCGAAGTTTGGCGCTTTCGCGCTGCGTTGAACGAGCGACAACTCCTCGCCAACGGCCGCATGGTGTCGCGCTGGCCGTGCCGCAGCGGCGTTTTGGTTCACGATGGAACTCTCTACGTGACGGCCGGGATGTGGCCGAGCGAAGGCGTTTTTGTGTATGCATTGGACGCCAAGACGGGCAAACTCATCTGGTGCAACGACACGAGTAGTTACGACTATCTCGAATACCCCCATACTCCCTCGACGTCGTTTGGAGGGCCGGCGCCGCAAGGGGCTCTCTTGGTCTCCAATGGTGTTCTGGTGGCGCCAACAGGTCGCTGCGCCTGCCGGCTTCGACGTAAAAACGGGCAAGCTCCTTTACTTTGATTCAACGCCACCAAATCGCGGCGGCACTTGGGCAACCATTTTCAACGACCACCTTTTCACTTCGGCGGTGGCCTGGCAACCGGATCAGAATTTCCGACTTGGCGAAAGCCTGCCGCAACGGGCAGATAGCCTGACAGCCTTGAAGATCAGCAATGGCAAGGAAGACTGGCCACTTACCAAGGCCGTTGCCGAGTTCACCGATGAGGTCAAAGGGCCGCGCTGGCGGAGCCAGATTGCCGCCGGCTTGTTTGGTCGTCAACGGGCAATCCTGGCGGGAAAACGCATCTATGCGGCAGGCAACGGCAAAGTGGATGCCTTCGAAATTGAGAGCGACAAGGCAGTCCGCCGCCTTTGGAGCATCGAGCATCCGCGAGTCTATAGCGAAGCGCTCACAAACAACGCCCTACTGCTCGGTGGCCTCGACACTATCGTGGCGCTCGATCCGGATACGGGCAAGACGTTATGGCAGGCAGCGGTCGAAGGACAGGCTCGCGGACTGGCTGTTGCTGACGGGCGAGTCGTAGTTGCTACTCATCGTGGAGCGGTGCATGTGTTCGGAGCAACGACCGCACCGCAGCAACAAGACCAAACGATCAGGCCGGCGGAAGCAGTCCCCGACGACGTGGCGCATATCCTGAAACGCTTGCCAGCGGGCGGCATGATCAAGGGATTTGCCGTTGTATGGGGCGATGCTGACGCACGCTTGGCGGAAAAGCTGGCTCAGCATTCGCGACTGCACGTTCTCAGCGTACTGAGCGACGCCAAACAAATAGCGGCCGAAAGCGAGCGCATTTTACGTACCACGTCAATTTACGGGTCGCGATTGGCGATCGTTCACGTTGAAAAGAAGCAGCCATTGCCGTTTGTGCCCTATTTCGCCAACCTCGTTGTCCTGGCAGGTGAAGGTTCCGCGGATGCGGAACTCTACCGTATCTTGCGTCCTTGCGGCGGAATTATGGCCTTCACCGCCAAGCAAAACATGGACGGTTTTGCAAAAAGCGCCAATATTCCAACGGTCGAAATCAAAAGCGATAACAAGGGAAGTTGGATCGCCCGTGGTAAGCTGCCCGGCGCCTTCGACTGGAACAGCGAGGACGACGCGGACAAACGTGTCCGCTGGCCCCTCGAATTTCAATGGTACGGAGAACCGAACGGACAACTCCTCGTTTCCCGCCACGCCCGGCCCCGGACGCCGATCCCCGCGAATGGCCGCCTATTTGTTTTCGGGGAATCACATATTACGGCGGTCGATGCGTATAACGGCAATGAACTATGGCGTCGCCGTTTCAACCAAGCCACCTGCACCGGACAGGGCGCCGTCAGCGCGGACGACGATTTTCTTTATGTCCACGACGGCAAAGCTTTTTATCAGTTCGAAGCGGCTACCGGAAAGCTGGCGACGATTTTTGGCGAGCCGCGCGATCCTATTGTCCTCGACGGCAGAAAGCTCATCCACCGAGAAGAACAGGGACGCGGCGGCGACGCGGCGGCGATCGACATCGAGGCCGCTGACGCAGGATTGCGCATCACGCTGACGGCGAAGGCCACTTCCTTTTCTCGGAACGACCAGTGGGAACTCGCCTTTGATTTTCGACCCGCCGAACAGAGGCTGTTCGCGCCCGGGCGCGGATCATTCGAAATTGTTCTGAGCCTGATGAATACGCATCAGCGCGAACACAAATCGTTGCCGGCGCCGGACATGAAGATCCAGAGAAATCGCGACGACAAATCTTCGGTGATCGTGCTGACAATCCCTTGGAAGGAAATTGGAAATGGCGAGCGTCCGAAAGACTTCGCCCTGTCCGCCGATCTCAAGCTATGGGCCGAGGATTTCAAAGCGCGGTTGTGGGCGCGGCCTCTGGTTGGCAAGGAGCACTATCTCAACGAGGCCGAGGCTATCGTTGCCTTGGACGGTCAGCATCCATCCCCCAATAAGCAAATTCTTTCGGCGCATTTGCCGGCGCCGGTGAAGGAAATGGTCGATCTTCCCAGCCTTGCCCGCAAGTCAGGGCGATTGCCGCCCTTGACGCGTCGCCGAGGCGATGGCGATTACTCGGCCGACTTCAAGGAGGGGCTTGGTAAAGAAGACACGGGAAAGGAGAGCCCGCTGAAGAGAATGCAAGGCTTCGAACTGCTCAACCGTCAGCAGCCTTTGACATCCGAAGACGTATCGCGCGATTATTCGCGCTCGTACGGTTGCAGCGGCACAAGTTGCTCTGCTGCGATGGACTTCTTCCGTTCGGGCACTATCGGCATGTACGACCGACTCGAAGATTCCGGCATGCGCAACATCTCAGGCATTCGATCGGGATGCGGCCTAAGCCTGATTCCGGCGTTCGGCATGCTGGTTTACAGTGAAAGCGCGTCCGATTGCCTTTGTGCTTACAGTTTCGCTACTTCGCTAGGGATGATGCCGGCCGAACGGCAGCGCAATGAGGACTGGGCGTTGTTCGACGATAAGCATCTGTCGCAAGGCTTGATTCGCCGCTCCGCTCTCAACCTCGGAGCGTCCGGGGACCGCCGCGACGCGGACGGTACGCTTTGGTTCGGCTTCCCTCGTCCGCCCGTGGCTATCAGTAAGGGACTTGCCATGCAGCTTCCTTATTCTCTGGACGTTGCAGAGGGTTTTGGCGTCTACCGCATCAACACCGACCGCCGTCCCATCGCCAATACCGATGCGCCCTGGATTTACGGTTCGGGCATCAAAGGTCTGAAGCAATTGCGGATGGATCTTACTTACCATCAACCGCAGAAGATGATTTTCTCAGTTCCTGCGGACAAGGCGCCAACGATCGACGGTGTTTTAGACGATCGCTGCTGGGATGGTTTCGGTTCTCTATCAATGCCGGAGCGAGGCGCCACCGTCCAGTTCCGCACGGATGGCACTAGCCTCTATGTCGCGTACGAACAAGCTGCGCGACGCGATTTGATCGGTCGAAAAATACCTTGGAAGAACAGACAAACGGGAAAAGACTGCGATTTCGAGAAGGACGACCACTTTCGCCTTTCGCTGCACAACGCCAACGGGTCGAAGATCGTGACATTTGCCGTCGCTGCTGGTGGAGGAACCTACGATGCGATCCTATCGCTTGACAAGGCAGGCTTGAACAGTAAGGCCTTGCCAACGCCACCGGACGATGCGACTTGGAATGGCTCGTGGACGAGCCGGGCGATGCTTACCGATGACTTCTTCCGAGCCGAGATCGCGATTCCATGGAAGACGCTCGAAGATGCGGGAATTCAGAAGGAAAAGTTGGAAATCGAGTGCTTTAAGAAGGGGCCTTGGGGCGGAGTGCGCGACCGTGCCCTCGCTCGCTTCCGTGACACTTCTGTCGAGGTGCAGGGGTTTGAACGGCCAGCCGAGCCGCGCAAATTTATTGTCAGGCTTCACTTTGCGGAGCTGGAAGATGTAGCCCCTGGCGAGCGTGTCTTCGACGTCTTAGTTCAAGGTAAAACAGTAGTTGAAAATTTGGACGTGGTTAAAGAGGCCGGTGGTGTTTTTGCGCCTTGGTGAAAGAATTTGCGGTCGCCGCTGATCGTCAGATGGACATTCGCCTGGTGCCGAAGGTCAAGTCGCTGACGGGACGCACTGCTCCAATCCTCAGCGGGGTTGAACTGTTCGCGAAATGAGACATCGTTGGCTATTGCTGCCGATTCCTAAGAAAGCTTGGGACAAGTCCTTACCTGACCGAGGCAAACTGCCTAGGCTGCCTTACGCAGGTCACTATCAGCGATATTGCGCGTTTCCCGGATGGCGTAGGGGCGTTTATCCTGGCTTTCAAAATAGGTTCGCGCGAGCACCTCGCCGATCAAGCCGGCCGATAGCAGCTGGATACCCACAAGGGTCAGCATCACGCTCAGGAGCAACAGCGGGTTGCGCGTTATGCTGTGGTCCCAACCGAACTTCATGGCAATGACCACGCCCAGTGTTGCAAAGCCGAGGGCGATGACAATCAACCCGACGGCGCCGAGGAAGTGCATAGGCCGGGTGAGATAGCTCGAAAGAAACTTGATGGTGATCAGATCGAGAAAAACGCGACCGGTACGGCTAAGATTGTACTTCGATACCCCCGCGGTTCGCGGATGATGTTTGACCGGAACTTGGGTCATGCGGGCGCCCTGCTGCTGGGCCAGAACCGGAATAAAGCGGTGCATTTCGCCGTAAATTCGCATCGACACAGCAACTTCTCGACGCATGACGCGCATGGTGCAGCCGAAGTCGCGGAATGGTAAGCCGGTGACTTTGCGAATGAGCCAATTGGCAATCCGGCTCGGCGCTTTGCGAATGAGGAGTGAATCCTGCCTCTTGGCACGTTCGCCGAGAACGACGTCGTAGCCTTCATCGAGCTTCGCGACCAGCATCGGCAGATCGGCGGGATCGTTTTGCAGATCCCCATCCATGGTTGCGATCACATCGCCACTAGCGGCATCAATGCCCGCTTGCATCGCCGCAGCTTGGCCGAAGTTCCGCCGCAAGCTGACGACCTTAATGCGAGCATCGGCGTCTGCCATGCGCTGCAGTAGGCTCATTGAGCCATCCGTGCTGCCATCGTCCACAATGACCAATTCCCATTCGCCTTCGCCGCGCATCGCTTCGCGAACGGCCTCGTGCAACCGGCTGAGATTGTCGCATTCATCTTTGATGGGAACGACGATAGATAATTTTCGCATCGGCATTACCTTTGTGGACGATCGTGAACCGAAATTTCGAAATCGATGCGCCGTCGAACCCAACTGAATGAAACTCATTTGCTTGTCGGCCAAATCGATAACGACCAGGTATTTACCCGCTTGGGAAAAAGCAGGCAACGGCAACGGAATGTCAATTGACTCACCAGTGCGACTCGAGCGCTCAGACGTCCCTCGCGATGGGTGGCCACCGGTTGACCGCCCTCGGTCATGACTTGATAACGGACATGAATACCCGTACCAGTGCCCGGCTTGAATTCCCAAGTTGAGTTCGAGAGGTTGCGGTCGCGAAGCATCAACGTCAACGGTTTATCGACTTCAACCGAAGCGGTCGGCGAAATCAGTTCCAGTTGTGCGGGCGCCGGGTCGGCGCGATAATCATTCAGCACCCACTGCCGAAAATTCGCCGGTTTGTGAACAAGAGAGTTTGCCTGCAGCCACCCTTCATACAAGTCGAAAAAGCGATCCATGCTCACGGTTGTCAGCACGGGAACGTGGGCATAGCGGGCGCCGCACTGCGCGCGAGCGGTTGCGTAATCGGCATCACTGTAAAGCAACATCCAGATGGCGGAAGCCAGCCCAGTGCGGTCGGCGCCCTGCCGGCAATGAAGCACAATGGGATATTCGGTTCGATCAAAAACTTCGATCAGCCGGCGGAGTTCGGTCGGCGGCGGCAATCGATTGGCGGAGAGCGTAACGTCTTCCTGTGAAACGTCCAAGTCGTGCGCCAGCCGGCACTCATCGAGATACCAATCGAACTGAGTGCAATAGCCCCGAAGGTTGATGATCGTGCGGATACCGCGTTGCTGGATCAGACCGTTCAGTTGTTTTGCAGAGAGCTGAGCCGAGCGGTAGACACGCCCAGGCGCCACTTCGTGAACGTTGCTGATAAACAGCACCCGAGCTGCCTCAGCTGCCACGGCTAGGATCAATCCCCAAACGAGGCCTCGAACTGCCCAACGGAACCACCGAGGCGCTTTTCTCGAAGGCGGCACGACATCAAGCTTCGGCAAAGCAGGCATCAACGAGACTATCTGCATGTAAGACCGCCGCCTTGATCGGACCGATGTTAAAGCATAACGGGCCGCATCTTGCCAAAAGAGTCCATTTTTGGCTAGCTCGATTTGCTGCCGGAGCGATTGCAGATGAGGGATCGACCGTTCCGGTCCCTTGCCGTCTCACCGCCGTCCCCTTAAATTGACAGTCTATAGTTGAAACGACGACCTCGACCCGATCACCGGGAGGAAACTTCGGATGGCACGCAAACGCACGCTGAACCGCGCTGATTTTCGAGATGGAGACGGTGAAGAGGCTGAGGCCAAACCGGCCGAGGAAGAAGAGGCCGACGAGGATGAAGAGGCTGATGAAGATGAAGAAGCGGAGGGAGATGCCGAGGTCGATCCCGACGCGGAAGAAGAACCTGCCGACGAGGAAGAGGCGCCCGTTAAGCCGGTAAAGAAGGCGAAGAAAAAGGCGACGACCGCGCCGAAGCGAACTCGTGCGGCCAAGGTCGTCCGAATGAAGGCGGTTTGGATTGTTTACGACAATTCGAGCAAACTCTTGGAGACCTTCCCGTTCGACCAGCGCAGCGAAGCCGACTCGTACCTGGAAGGGAAAAATACGCCTGATCGCAAAGGCGCTTGCTACCTACAGCTGGTGAAAGTGCCTTTCGAAGAGAAAGAAAAAGAGAAGTAGGTTTTTCGATAGCGTTCTTGCAGAACAAGAGCCGTTTACGACGTAAGCGTGTTTGAAACGCTTGCGTCGTAAACGGCTCTTTGCAGTTCGTTCGTTAGTCCTTCGAATAGACGCGAGCGCGGAGCATATGCTCGATCGCCTTGATCTTGAAAGCGATAAAGGCCACATTGGGCAGAATGATTTCATGACGATCAGCGCCCGCTGTCTTCACGGTCAAATCGCCGGTGCCGAAGCCCAGAACAATATGCCGAAACCAGTCGTCACGGCGTTTCTCGAGCGATAGGTTTGTTGTGTCGTATACTTTCTCCCGGCCGCCGATCTCTTCGCAAACCCGCACTTGGCCTGGCCCGAACGTCATATACGTTCGGCGGTCGAAGAAGTAGACAGCGACCACCCAAGCGATGAAAAGGGCAACGCTCAGCGCCAGGTAGCCGGCCATGTTGATGAAGACGTGCAAGTCGCCCAGCGCTTTCAGCAGAACGTCCCAGCTGTTCATAAGCGAAAGCACCAGCGCAATTACCACAATCAAAATGATCGTCACCAGCGACCATAGGCCGCGCAGGGGAACGTTGGTAATCAAAATAACGAGAAAGAGAATCACCAGATAGAGCGGGCCCATCCACGTTCGCGGGCTGACGCGAATCTTCGGAACATACGCGTTTTTGTCGTCTTTCGTCTGGTCGGCGTCGTCGAAGAGGCGCTTGTTATCGCCCTCCACGTTGATGTGCACTTCCTTGCCGTTCTCGGTTTTGACGATGCGCGACTCATGCCCGATGATGGCCAAGCGATCGTTGTCGAGATACGTCCAAAGGGCAAAGACAAAGCCGAAGAACCAGACGGGCCACCAATAAAACAGGTGCGAATGGGAGATGACCTTCACTTCCTGTGGAACGTCCTTCGGACGAATGGCGCGGGCCCGGAAGGAGGAATCGGGGCGGGCGTGATTGGGGGAGTGGGGCCATCGGACATGCGTGTTTCGCTCCCAAACGTTGATAGAAAATTCGAGCCGGCCGCAATGGCGGCGGGCGCTTGCAGAGTTATTCGTCGGCAACGCGACAATCTTTGCGAGTTCGCGGAAAAGCCTATGGTTTGATGGGCGAGTCGTCAAGCGAATGCAGTGATCGGGCTTTGCTAAACGAGTGCTGTAAACGGCTGTGACAGATCGGCCGCTCGCCTCTTCCCACCCTCCTCCCGGCTTTGCTTTGCGGGGGAGGGAAGGGTGGGGGGAACGGCTGCGAGTGTCGGGGCGTTGTTGACTGGCAAGCTGGCTTTACCCCCAACCTGCCCTCCCCCTGCAAAGCCAGGGAGAGGGAAAGACAGGAGTCCGCACTCTCCTACTGCACCGGCGCGGGCTTCGGTTCTTCCCGAAACGGCGCCAGCTTCGTTTTCTGGCCGAATGCTTGATGGCACTTATTGCACGCGTTAGCCACTTCGATCAACCGCGATCGGCTGTTGTTCAGATCGCCTTCTGAAGCGGCACGCGCCAGGCGCGTTGCGGCATCGCGTAGTTCCACCGATGTCTTGTTCCAGATGTCCTGCCCGCCGGTTTTGGGCGGCCGAAGCAACAGCAGATTGCCGGTTTCGGCAATGAGCAGCGCCTGGCCGCGCGCGAACGTCCAGGCTTCGGCGTCCTCCGGCTTGCCTCTGAGCGCTTTTTCCAGGCTCTTAAAGTTCGTGTTGGCGATGCCTTCCATCAAGAGCTGAGTTTCCGCAACCGGCGCTGGCCGAGCTAGGATGCGCGGAGAAAGCGGGATGTCTTGTTGGGAATGCCCTATCGTGGGAAGAAGCAGGCCAAGAACGGCCAAGGCGACAAAAGACCGAGTACGAAGCGTAACCATGAAGAAACCTCGTCAGGCCGATGTTTCAGGTATTTCAACCTGGATCTTGCCATCAACAATATGCACCGGATAGCTACCAATCTTAACGCGGGGATTGTCCGCCCATGCGCCGTCCGCGAGGCGAAATCGCCAATAATGCCACGGACAGGTAACGATGCCATCTTCCACGTAGCCGCCACTCAGTTCAGCGCCCATATGTGGGCACATGTTGTCGATGGCAAAAAAACCGGCTTCCGTGCGGAAAACGGCAATAACCCGGCGGTCTATGCAGATCGTGCTGCTCTCGCCGTCTTTGAGTTCATCCACTCGGCAGACGGTATGCAAGTTACTCATCAATCTTCCGAAGGCTTGATGGCTTATGTTTCCGAACGTCCACTCTTTGCTTATTCTAGCAGAAAAGTTCATGCGTACTTCTTGAGAAACTTGTCCGAATGCTCGAAATTGAATCAAAATATCCCGTCCCAGACCTCCAGGCGCTTGAAGTGCAACTGCAGCAACTCGGCGCTTTCTTTGTCGAAGAGCGTTCAGATGCCGACCATTACCTCAATGCTCCCGATCGCGATTTTGCTGTCACTGATGAAGCCTTTCGACTTCGCCGCATTGGCCAAGAGAATTTTCTGACGTGGAAAGGTCCGAAACTCGATCGGGAAACAAAAACACGTCGAGAGATCGAGGTCGCGGTGGCATCGGGGGAACCATCCGCCGAACAACTACTGCTCTTATTCCAAGCGCTCGGCTATCGGCACGTGGCCGTCGTCAAAAAACGCCGGCGGATTTTAGAGCTGAAAGGCCAAGATTTTCAGATTCATTTCTGTCTCGATAATGTCGCACAGGTCGGAACATTTGCTGAAATCGAAATCATGGCCGAAGAGGCTGATTTCGCCGCAGCGAAAGCCGTATTGCAGGCTATGGCGCAAGAACTCGGCCTGCCCGAAAGCGAGCGCCGCTCGTATCTGCAAATGTTGTTGCGTGCCTAGCGAGACTGCGGATCTCATAGATGAGGCGAGCGTCGAGCCGTAAGGCCGACGTGTTGATGCCAAGCTTTGTAGCAGCGAGACGAAAGGAACTCCTATGCTCCCACCGGTTATGAGCGGCATCGCCGAAATTCGTGCGGCTGTTGCCGAAGCTCGCCAAGCCGGAAAGAAAATCGGCTTCGTTCCCACGATGGGCGGACTCCATGCAGGCCATGCGAGTTTGTTGCGCTCAGCTCGCTTGCAGAGCGATTTCACGATTGTTTCAATCTTCGTCAACCCCGCGCAGTTCGGGCCGAACGAAGACTTTCATAAGTACCCGCGCACGTTGGAGTCCGACCGCGAATTATGCGGGGCCGTCGGCGCCGATCTCGATTTTTGCACCAACTGTTCAGACGATATATCCCGAAGGCTATGGCACTTTTGTCGAAGTGGAAAAACTCGGGCAGCATTTGTGCGGCGCTTTTCGCCCCGGGCATTTCCGCGGCGTCGCCACGATCGTACTTAAGTTGTTCAATATAGTCTTGCCCGATTTCGCTTTCTTTGGCCAAAAGGATGCTCAGCAAGTGCGCATCATTCAGCAGATGGCATGCGATCTGGACCTTCAACTCGAAGTGGTCACTTTGCCGACCGTTCGTGAGACGGATGGGCTGGCAATGAGTTCGCGAAATCGCTATCTCGACCCTTTGCAACGGCAGCAGGCAACGGTGCTCTACCGTTCCCTCCGCAAGGTGCATGAGATGGTTGCAAACGGGGAACGGAACGTCGCCAAAATTGAAAGCATGCTGAAGACCGAAATCGAAACCGTGCCTGGGGCTAAACTGGACTATGCGCAGGTTGTTGATGTGCGTACTCTCCAGCCGATAGAACTCCTGTCGAGCCCCGCAATTGCCGCATTGGCCGTCTTTTTTGGCGCCACGCGTCTGATCGACAACGCAACGCTGACGCCTTGAGGATAAAGAGATCATGGCCAATCCGCTGTTCGGTCCCGAAGTTCGCCTGATGTTGGAAGAAGATCATTCCGAGGGGCTGAAAGCGTTCTGCGAATCGGTGCATCCCTCGACGGTGGCCGAAACGCTCGATGAAGAGCATTTTACCGTCGAGCAAGTCTGGAAGGTTCTGAGCCAAACCGGTATCCGTGAACAAGCAGCCATCTTCGAATATTTCGAGGCAGCCTGGCAACTGAAGTTGGTTGAAGGAACGGGCCGGCCGCATATGGCCAAGCTCATCGAGCAGATGTCCCACGACGACCGCGTCGACTTGCTCCGCCGACTGTCGCCGCGAGTAGCTGAGGGTTTACTACGCTTAGTCGACGAGGCCGACCGCCGCGATATCGCCACGCTCTTCCGCTATCGGGCCGACACCGTCGGCTCGATCATGACCACCGACTATGCCTGGCTCCCCGACAAGCTGACGGCAGGCCAGGCGATCGATCGATTGCGACAACAAGCGCCCGACCGCGAAACCATTTATTACATCTACATTCTGGATGAGGCTTCGCGCCAGCTGAAGGGCGTCGTTTCCCTACGCGATTTGATTCTCGGCGATCGCCTGGCGCTGGTCAGCGATTTGATGGAAGAAGACATCACGGCCCTAAAGGTGACCGACGACCAGGAAACCGCCGCCACGAAGCTGGCCAAATTCGACTTCCTCGCCATGCCGGTCGTTGACGATGAAGGCCGATTGGTCGGCATCGTTACGCACGACGACGTCATCGACGTCATCACGCGCGAGGCCACCGAGGATTTGCAACGGCAGGCCGGCGTAGGCCCCATTGATGAAAACTACCTGGAAGCGGGCTTCTTCAACATCTGGCGGAAACGATCTCTCTGGCTCGCCTGTTTATTCGGCGCGGAACTCCTTACATTCAGCGCGATGGCCTGGTTCCAAGATGAAATTGCGGCGATCCTCGTGCTTAGCCTCTTTATCCCGCTTTGCATCTCCACGGGCGGCAATTCGGGCTCCCAAGCTGCATCGCTCATCACACGCTCGCTGGCGCTGGGTCATATTAAACCGCGTGATTGGGTCCGAGTCTTGCGCCACGAACTGCTTATGGGGCTCGCCCTGGGGCTCACGCTCGGCATCATCGGCCTCTTTCGAGGCCTGTTGACCAGCGAAGACCTGCGCAGTGAAATTAAAGAACATCCCGAATCGTTTGATATTTTGCTTCCTACCGATCAAGAATTGATGAAAAACGGCGACGGCGTTTACTTCATCCCGGCCGGAACCGTGCAAACGAGCCAAGCGCCGATCCGCCGCAACACGCAGATTACGCTGCCCGCTGGCGCTGAGGTCGTTGAGGTCGCGCACAAGAGGGGTTGCGCAGTTTTCGTTTCCCTTCGCGTTCTACGACACGTGCCGAAACCGTCAGTCGCTGGAAACTTGCAGTTGTCATCGCTCAGGCGGTCGCGGCCATCTGTCTCTGGGGAACGCTGGTCGGCGCGATGTTTCCCCTGTTGTTGCGGCGCATCGGCATCGACCCGGCTATTGCCTCCAGCCCGTTCGTGGCGACGTTCGTCGATGTCACCGGGATTATTATCTACTTCAACATTGCGTATGTGCATTTGTTGAAGGGCGGGTAGTGCAAAACCGGCCCGCGAACATTCGAGACGCAGCAAGAGGGTATCGGTGCGATCAAGAAGATCGAAGATGGTGCGAATCCGCAGTTGGAGATTCTCAAATCTCGTCAGCGGAATGGCAAACGCCGAGAATATCTCGGTGAGAATCCGAGGAAGGATTCGTCAACTTACAACGACGTGGTTGATCGGATGCGTCAGGAAGGGAAGATTGTCGGAGAAGGTGCCGAGGCAAAAGTGAAAACATCTGACGGAAGGTGGCTGCCGCTTGATAGCCCCGAACTTGATTTCGTTCACCTCGAAGACGCCGTTGCCTACTGGAACACTACAGGAAAGTATTGGGGGGCGAAGCATCCCGAGGTAAGGAAATGGATGACAGATCAAAGCAAGTACACTATTGATGTGAGGGGGCCGAACAGGTCCGGCGGGGCAACGCTCGGCAATGGCGGCACAACGTATGACCTTCCGGACCCACGTCTTGGAGGGCCTCCAAAGTAGTCTCCCTTATCACAATAGTTGTGAGCAGTGGGTGGATCTACTGGTCGTCCGATTGAGGCAATTGGATGCTGATTGCCATACTGATGCATGGCAAGGCGATCATCACGAACAGGTTAGACACATGAATGACAAGCTAGCGAGCGATATACAGAAAAAAATTGACGAAGGTGATGATTTTCTAAATGAAGATCGGTTCACTTTGGCTATTAAGTGTTATGAGCAGGCCGTTGCCCTCATTCCGGAGCCACGGAATGCTCATGCGGTCAGCCTTCACGTTTTTATGGCATTGGGCGAAGGATACTTTTTTTCCGGGTACTACGACCAGGCATTGGTCGCTTTTAAGCAAGCCATGAAAACACCTGGGGGCGTTGAGAATCCACTTACGCATCTTCGCATGGGTCAATCATATTTCGAGATCGGTGAACTCGAAGCGGCTGCGGATTCGCTGACGAGGGCCTATGCATTGGATGGGCGTGATGTTTTTAAAGGGGAAGACGACAAATACCTGTCGTTCCTCGCCACTCGGATCGAACTATAAGTTTTACGCCGTGTCGTGTGCAGTCAACCGGTCGGAAACAAGTTATTACCCGAGTTCGGATTGCGGCTCCCGTGATCGGGGCCGAGCGAGCGAACGAACGAGGTTCGCCACATGCACCTTTTGTTCGTTCGCTCGCTATGCTCGCTGAGGCCGTTACAGTCACCGTGCGAGTGACGCTGCGCAGCGAGCAATCGAGCAAAGCCCGTCCTTCTGCCACCCGACGCCTTTGTTCGTTCGCTCGCTTTGCCCGCAGCAACCGCAAGGGAGTAGCCGAAGAGAAGCCGGGCTTGGACGAGCAACACCGATGCATGGTGTGTTGCGGGGGGGCGGCGGCGAGTGGTTGAAGCTCACTGCCTCGCACGATGCCACGCTTTGCCAAGCACGCCGCACCAACTTCGCCACCACATTGGCTTCGCCATCGCACCCGTCACGGCACGCAGCACAGCGTCAGCAAGGCACGGAGACGGTATGGCTCGGCCCAGGGCGTTGACGCAAGCGTGAACCATGTCCCCCGCCGCCGCCCCCGCTGTGCGGGCAGGCGAAGCCTGCCCAAGCCTCGCTTCTGCTACGCCTTCCCTTGCTCCAGCTTCCGCACCGCGACCGCCCCAGCGCTGTGCCAGCCGTCGCTATTACCCGCCGACCCGTGAGCAACGCCGGGTTATTACCTCTGCGACAACTTCGGCCTCGATCCCGCCGAGCGAAGCGTGCGAACGAACAAAGCTTCTGTCTCCATGGGTGCGACGGCCCAGTCCGTGCGAGCGAACGAACAAAGTCTGTGCTGGTGGTGGGTAAGGTGTATCCCCTGCGAGCGAACGAACAAAGTCCAGCAGGGCAAGGAGATGTCGTTGCACCGAGCGCGCAGAATGGGCATGGGCTGGGCGTGATCGGCAACGACGTGCTGCTCGGCTTCGGCCAGGGCGTGCGGCAAAACCAAGATCACAGAAATCGACTTGCAAAAAGGTCTGCCGGGACTCCTACCCAGGCCGGGTAAGCTTCCCTCTTCGACCCCTTCTTTCTTGTGGGACTCCTTCTCCACATCTCTACGCGGCCCGCCACGCCCGCCCGCCGCACCACTCGTCCGCCCGCGTCAGCCGGTTAATAGCGGCCAGGATCTGCTCGTCGCCCTGCCGCTCGGCAAACGCCCTGGCCGCGTCCCTGATCCGGGGGCGACTATACCATTGATGAGAACTCGACCAACGACTATTCGCTGAGCGAAAACAGCAGCTGGGACATGAGCGAGAGCGGCAGCGACCCGCTAAGCCTGCATGAGACCGGCAATGCCGACAGCGGGGAGTACTCGCAGACACAGGTTGGCACGGATGATTACACGCTAACGGAGAGCGACACGCTGATTCCGGACGGCTACAGCGAAATCGTGACGGGCACGGACAACGTCAACCAGTCGGAAACGGGCAACAGCCTGGCGGCGACGTACTCGCGGACGATCGGCGGCGACGGGGACTACATCCGCACGGAGACCGGCGGCACGCTCGGCGACAGCACTAGCTCGACCAGTTATAGCCTCACCGAGAACGCCAACACCCGCACCGGCGACTTCAGTCAGACGGAAACGGGCACCGACAGATACGGCCAGTTGGAGGAATGGACCAACGCCGCCCAGCGGAACGGCGTCAGCACGCCGGGGCACTTGAACTACTCGCCGTTCGGCGAGGCGTATGTGGATGATGCAGCTGCGGCCTCAAGTCTTCTCAGGGATGTATTTAATTCTTTGCCGGACCAAACCAAAACAGGCTTCATTGAGTGGTACGCAAGTGCCAGCGATGCTGATCGCACCGAGTTTGCTCGTCGGGCGCTGAGTGCGGGCGATAGCGTCACCATGGCAGGCCTTATCAACCATGCAATCGGAGGTGGGTTTGCGAATGATCGGCAACAGCAACAGGATGAAGCGGCGCAGCAACAGGCAAAAGAGACTGTGGCGATGCTCGAGAAGCAGGCGCAGATGAAGCAATGGGAAGAAGAGGTGCGCAGCGGGCATAACGACCGGGTGGATGCCGCAAAGAAATTGATCGAGGAAGGTAAGGCGGAGGATGAGCTCCGGTACCGAGCTACAATCAGGTTTGGCTCTCTCATCGATAGTGCGGGCCGAAGCAGGAGTGGCGACTATACGACTGCCGAATTGGATCGCTACAACGAAATGTTGAGGCGGGTAAAAGACCCGGTAAACTGGGGTATCGATGCCAACCTGAATCCGGTTGCGTTGACGGATACTGCAAGGGAAGAAGCGAAGGCATGGCGCGAGGCGGTAAGAGCAGCCGGCGAAATCGGAAGAATGGAGCCGCCTGAAAAGCTGAAATTAACCCTCGAAAAAGTATCCGCGCAATTGCCCGGGGCTATCGGCGACAGTCTCAAAGAAATGGTGTCGGCAGACAATCTCAAAATTCTCGGAGGTGTCGTCAGTTTCGTTGGCATTTCTCAATTTGTTCCATATTGGAACGTCGCAGTCAACACTCTTATTGGCGAGATCGGCTACGCAGTGCTCGGCACTTCGGTCATCAGCGTTTCCCATGACCTCTTTGTCGGGTTTGGACTGGCGCTGGATGCGAAGACAGGCGCTGATGTCGAAAAAGCCGCTCAGCTGATTAAGCACGGTTTGGAAGAAGCGGCATTGGCTGCTGCGCCGGGGGCGGTAATCAAAGGTGGAAAGGCCGTCGCCAACACCGGCAAAAAGTTGACGGAAGCCCTCCGTACCGCAAAGAACAATCCGGCGGTCACACTGCCGAACGGTCAAATCGTCTCAAACCTAAGCGAGGCGGAAAAAGTATCGCTTAAAGTCGCCAGCGCTGCGGGTTGCTTTGCTCGCGGGACGCCTTTGCTGACTCCCTCAGGCGGCAAGGCGATTGAAGATTTCAAGGTCGGCGATGCAGTTCTGTCCGCCGACGAACACGACCCTGTTTGTCGAGTCGTCGTGCGGTACGTTGAAGACGTATTCGAACGATTCGGGATCGTGATGACGATCCACCTTGGCGGCCGGCAGATTTCGCTAACGCTCGATCATCCGGTTTTCGTGTTGGAACGCGGGTGGGTGCAAGCGGGCGAACTGAAATCGACCGACCGATTACTCGGCCACGATGGCGAAATTATCTCGGTCGATTACGTTGAGATGGAAGATCGCCCGCAGACCGTCTACAATCTCTGCGTCAGCGAGTTCCATACGTTCTTTGTCGGCGACCCAACCTGGGGATTCTCCGTTTGGGTACACAATCGGGCGGCCTGCGAAGTCCTTCAAGAACTGATCGGCCTGCCTGCTGAGTCGTTGCAGAGACCTATCCTGCAAAAGGAGTTACAGGAACTCGCCCGTAATGCCAAGCCGGGCTCATCCGATTATCGGGTACTCAACGAAGCCTTCAAATCCAACGGCTCAGCCGCCAAACAACTCGAAGCGGCAGGCTTGAAGGCGGAGCAGTTTGCCGAAGATGCTGCCGCAAAATACGCGTCGGGAGCGGCAGGGCCCTCCGCAAAAACTGTGCATGACAAGTATGTCCAAACCGTCCGGCCTGGTGCAAAGGAGAAAACATTTTATCCTGCAGGAGAAAGACAGCAAGGCGGCTTAGGAAATCGCAGGTATGACGACTTCGATCCTAAAACTGGAACCGGGTACGAAGGCAACACAACTCCTTGGAATGAAGTGACTCATGAGAAACTTCAGGACAAACTTGCTCAAGTCGGCTCAGACATTATTCTGCTTAAGGACCCAAACAGTGGTGTCAAAAAAGTCATCTGGTTTGGCACTGAGAAACTGCCAAAGAGTGGACTCGGAGGCCAGCTTCGAACCGCCCTCGAGAAAGCCGGCATCGAGTATCGAGTCATCAAGTAGTGAGGTGAGGTATGCGAGTACGACAAAAACGTATGTCTGACTTACTGAAACAAAATGGTTTCGCATATGGGCCTGCCTGCCGCACTGCGAGTGATCTAATTTTTAGTCGGCCGAGCCGTGTCCCCGACTTATTTGAGTCGATTATCATTGGAGCCCAAGGAAGGCGCGGAGAAGCTGTGTACGCGTCCGTCGGTGTTGCGATAACAAGACGGGTCGCATATAAGCGTCTCGGTGACGTTCACTTCATTGAAGAGTTAGGTGAAGACGCTCTGAGAGGATGGACGATAATTGAAAATGACAGGAAGGCATTGCAGTGGGAAGCACGACTTGCTGAGATTGGACCGCGTAGAGCAACGGAATGGGCAAATGCTCGTGGTCCAACACTGCTACAAGACACTAAGCAGGTACGGGCGGCCGTCGCAGAATATTATAAGCTACTTGATCCAGCAGAAACGCTGGAACAAACTCTTGCGGAAGTAAAGAGGAACAATAGCAAGCAAATGGTTGAAGAAGCAGAGCACTCGCTGCATGTCCCATCTTTCGCGATGGTCCCGATGCAGCACCGACTTATAAAATTGCGTGTCATGTCATCCTATCTCTTTCGGATCGCGTCGATGGAACGAGCTACTTCGGCCATGATCCGCTGGAAGACATTTCTCTTCTGGAACGAATTGAAATACTCGCTGACAGGCTTTCACAATAATGGCGCTGGCGGAAAGACGTAGCGGCCGCACATTGCCGACTGGTAGTTCTTAAATTAGAAGTCAAACCACGAACATATTTCGTACGTCCATCTAGTGACAAACGCGGAGACATGGGTCGGCATCAAAGCAACTGACATGGGGCACCTGTCGGAGGCCGTTAGATATTGGAATGAGACAGGGCGTTTTCTAGCCTAAGTTCGCACTTCCGAGCTAAAATCATCGATTTTCGAAAATCTTGGGACGAAATTCCCGACGAATATTGCAGTTTGATGCCCAAATGCGATGTAGTGGAAACCCGGCCTGTAGCCTACCCCGGTCGCCCGAATTCGGTTTCCGGAGGTGGGGATGTTCCTCCGCCGCTACACGCGAACCAAGGCCGGCAAGACCTACACGTACTTCGCCCTTGTCGAGAGTGTGCGCACCGAGGCCGGGCCGCGCCAGCATGTTGTCGCCCACCTCGGCGAACTCAACGCCGATCAGGAACGCCGTTGGCAACGCACGGTCGTGTTTCACAACCGGCAAGGCGATACGCAGCAACTTCGTCTGTTCCCCGATGACGACGACGTGCCGCTTTCCGACGATCCCGACATCGTGCGCGTCCGGGTCGGCGAAGTGAGCTGGTCCAATGCTCGCCGCTTCGGCGATGTCTATCTGGCGCGCTGGTTGTGGAACCTGCTCGACCTCGACGCGATCATCAATCGGCACATGACTCAGGGCAAAGAGACCGTGCGTCCCGCCGATGTCGTCGCCATCGAAGTCATCAACCGCTTGTGCGCTCCGTGCAGCGAATTCGCCCTGGCCGAACATTGGTACGCATCAACCGGACTGGATGACCTGCTCGGCGTGCCCGACGAAGCCGTCACCAAAGACCGTCTCTATCGCACCCTCGATCATTTGCTCAAGGCGCAAACCGTCATCGAGAACGACTTGAAAGCGCGCTTCCAAGGCTTGTTTCAACTCGATTACGACTTGCTCTTGTACGACCTTACCAGCAGCTACTTCGAAGGATTGGCCGAGGAGAACGACTTGGCCAAGCGCGGCTACTCGCGCGATCACCGTAGCGATTGCAAGCAAATCGTGCTGGCTCTGGTCGTCACGCGCGAAGGCTTTCCGCTGGCGCATTACACGATGGCTGGCAACGCCCGGGACGTGCAGACGGTGCGTCAAGTCGTCGGCGAAACCGAAGCGCACTTCGGCAAAGGCCAGCGGGTTTGGGTCATGGATCGCGGCATGATCAGCGAGGACACTTTGGCGTTTCTCGATGAGCCCGGCCGCCGCTATCTGCTGGCGACGCGTCGCCACGAATTGTCGCATTTTCAAGAGGAACTGGCGCGAACGGGCTGGCAGAGTCTTCCCGATCATCCCGGTGTCGTTGTCAAAGCGCTACAGCGCGATGGCGTTCATTACCTCTTGGCTCGCAGTAACGACCGCAAGAAAAAAGAAAGGGCCATCCGCCGTCGGCAGCGACGCATGTTGGCGGCCGCCCTTCGCAAGTTGCACGCTCGCATCAGCAAAGGACGCTTGAAGAACCGCGACAAGATCATGGAGGCGATCGGCCGGCTCAAGGGCCGCTCTCCGAAGGCCACGCCATTCGTGAAGCTGACTGTGAGCGACAAGCCCGTGTCGCTGCTCGTGGAGTGGCACGTCGCCAAGTTCAAGGACGCCTTGCGCCGCGACGGCGCCTACCTGCTGCGGAGCAACCAAGGCGGCTGGACGGCCGAGGAGTTTTGGGAAACATACATGCAACTCGCAGCCGTGGAGCGTGCCTTCCGCGTCCTCAAATCCGAGTTGCTGTTGCGGCCGATCTGGCATCACTACAGCGGCCGGACACAAGCCCATGTCTTCGTATGCGTTTTGGCTTATGCGTTATGGAAGACGCTCGATCATCTCGCCAAGCAGGCCAAACTGCAAACGCTGATTCGCAAACCCGACTTAGCCCGCGGCAATGCTGTCCCCAAGCCTCGGCCCATGACTCCGGAAGTCATTCTGCGCGAACTGGGCCAGATCATGATCGGCGACATCGAACTGCTGAGCACCGATGGCCGCCAACTGATCTTCCGCCGCGTCGCCCGCCCGAACGCCGAGCAGAAACGAATTCTCCAGGCACTGGGTATCCAAATGCCCGAACGCCTGAGTCCCGACCGCGTTTTGTAGTGAAGACTTCGGGGGCCTGCCTATCATATTCCTCGGGATATCGCCTTGCCGACCGCGCCAAGTGCGCAAGATAGGCTAGGACCAAAGCATCCTGAAGTGCGAAAATGGATGCTTGATCCCAAAAATTATGAGTTACAACCGTCTAATATCAACCGATCAAATGGTGCAAAGCTTACTGATCGTTATCAGCCGCCCGCCCCACAACTGCCAAAGGAATGAATTATGACTTCACTCAGCGAGAGCCTACATGCGCAGATCAAGAGCTTATGTCGGCGAGGTGACGAGTTGATCATTGCTCTCGAAATCCAGCCCGCTTTGAGAGAATATCACGCAGCATGGAATCTCTTGCCAGAACCTAAAGAGGAGTGGGAGGCGGCGACGTGGATTTTGTCTGCTATAGGAGACGCTCACTTTCAAGCACACGATTTTAGCCATGCTGTTTCAGCATTGTCAAACGCATTGCAATGTCCCGATGGACTTGGAAATCCATTTACTCATCTTCGGTTCGGTGAGTCGCATTCGAACTCGGAAATTTCGATAGAGCCAAAGATGAATTGACAAGGGCATATATGGCGGGAGGGCGAGAACTGTTCAGTGCAGAAGATCCGAAGTACGTTCGTTTTTTAGAGTCCGTACTTAAACCACCTCTTGGTCAAAACGCGATATAGTCCGAAGACAGAATTGTTTTCATGTCACAAAACTTTTGCAGTTCAACTTGTTTTGGCACACCTCTGCGAGGACGTTCGTAATGGCGGTGAATTGGGCAGCGGCAACAGTTTGAGCGGCGCGAGCACGACGACGACCACCAGCACGGACAGCCTGAGCAACAGCAGCGACGACAACCAGAGCGATCACGATACACAGGCGGAGCAGAGCAGCGACACGTTGACGCTGACGAGCGGGGGCAACGACATTTGGAGTACGTCGGCGGTCGAGCAGAGCACGGTGCAGAATCAGGAGACGAACAACGACCGCGGCGTCGACGTGACGGCGAGCGACACGCAGACGGACGCCTCGACGACGACGACGCGGGGCGATGCCGTGACCGGCGGCACGACCACCACCGTGATTGATGCGATGAGCCAGAGCGGGGGTCAAACGGTTAGCGACCATGGCAACAGCGACACGGCGGTGGAGAGCGACACGGGCGACTCGACGGTGATCAGCGTCGGCAACGATACGAGCGGCACGTACACGGTGACGGGCAGCAGCGGCGATACGCGGGTGACGAGCGACAGCGGCAACGATGCGCGGGGCAGCTATAGCCAGACGGTGACGACGACGACCGGGGACACCAACGGCGCCTTCAGCAATCAGGCGAGCGGGCTGTCGGGTTCGAGCGACACGTTGACGACGGGGGTGACGACGAACGTGTCGGGTGGGCCGAGCGACCTTTCCTACAGCCAGAGCGATACGTCCAACAGCACGGTAACCACGACGGAGAACGACAACTCGGCCACCGGGGACAGCAGCCAGACGGTGGTGGCGAACAACAGCGACAGCATGACGGAGACGGGCAACGACGGGGTGTTGCTCTACACGGTGACGAGCCAGAGCAGCGATGGGGGCACGGACACGCTGTTGAGCAATGCGTCGCTGGCGACATCGAGTTTGACGCATGCGGGCACGTCGGGGTCGAGTTCGACGGAGACGGCCAGCGACGACAGCGGGGATGGCTACACCTTGACGCACATCGTCAACGGCAGCCAGAACTACGGCGAGAGCCGGCCATGACGCTCTATTGCCAGTCGGGATTAAACACTTTTACTTAAACTCGGCACAAAACTTCCTGTCTTCTACACTGGCTGCGCAACGGCAAATCAAGATAATAGCCGTGTGCTGAGGGAAGACTTTCGGCGGCTTTGCATTGTGGGGCAGAGGCGGTGAGCCTTTCAACTAGAGTCTCGGCATCCGAACCCTTCCCCCCACCCTGCCTCCCCCCGCAAAGCCGGGGGGAGGGGGAGCGCGTTCTGCTAATGTCTTAGCAGCAGTTCTCGCACCCTGCCCTCCCCCCGCAAAGCCGGGGGTAGGGTGGGAGCGCGGTCGCTGATGTCTCAGCGGCGGTTCGCGGACCCGACTTCCAGATAGGCGGAGGCCTTGAAGCCCTTGTTTTTTCGCTTGGTTCGAATTGGTCAGTTCGGCAACGCCGACATTTTCCTGCACTGGACGATGTGGGTGCTTCCCATTTTCGTGCTGGTTCGTGGGCTTTTCCTCTATCCTGTTGCCGAGACGGTGCTGCAGGCTGGCGCTGGTGGCCGGCTATTATTGCTGCCTTTTGTTGCATGAACTGGCCCATCTTCAAGCAGCCCGGTGGGTTCGGCTTGGCGTGCGCAGTCTACGCATTTATCCTTACGGCAGCTCGCCGAAGCTGATGGAAATCAGTGAGCGCCCGTGGAAAGAAATTTGGGTGGCGGCTGCGGGGCCGGTCGCCCATGCGCTGATTGCCGCACTGCTAGCCCTGGCGCTTACGACCAACGATGTTGATTTATCGCCCAATTTTGAATCGGCCGAGCCCTTCTGGCCTTCGTTCTTCAATCGACTTTTTTGGCTGAATGTGCTCTTGGCCGTGCTGCATCTGGTACCCGCCTTTCCGCTGGACGGCGGCCAGATATTCCGCGGCGCTTCGCGCTATCCGCGCAACGGATGCGAGCCACCGAAGTCGCCTGCATGCTCAGTTCCTTTGTCGCGCTTTTCTTTTTAATTCCCGGAATGTTGTGGATCAGCCTTGTCTGGTGGCTTATGGTCTTGGGGATCGTCATTCATATCAGCGCCCAGCAAGAACTCATGGCCATGCGTTATTTCGCCACGCTTCAAGATCCGGAAGCCTCCGTGACGGCCAGCGGCACCGGTTCCCTGGTAGCCATCGATCAAGTCCTCGAAGAGGACGACCTGCCGCGCGAGCCCGACTTTGATGGCCTGATCTGGAGCCCGCGCAACCGGCTCTGGATTGTTTGGCGCAAAGGCCAACCGGTAAGCGCCCATGCGCTGGTGGGCGACTGATCAAGGTAAGGTGGGATTCGCCTCCGCCCCGCTTGCCGGGGTGGAGCGCACGTTCGTAGCTAGAATTTGAAGTCGTGCTCTCGCCGCCACCCCGCTTGCCGGGGTGGTGCGCCGGTTCGTGGTCTGCACGCTGCTTACGAACGTGCGCTCCACCCCGGCAAGCGAGGTGGCGGCGAAGCCAAATGGGAGCCAAGATTCTGGCTACGAACGTGCGCTCCACCCCGGCAAGCGGGGTGGCGGCGAAGCCAAATGGGAGCCAAGATTCTAGTTGCGAACGTGCGCTCCACCCCGGCAAGCGGGGTGGCGGCGAGTCCCAATAGGGAATCGTCCGATCCCGTATCCTAAGCTATACTGCACTGTCCTATGCATCATGTTGACACCGTTGCCACCAAGCGGAAATCGAGGAAGCCATGTCTCGCGCCTATCGAATCTCCGTGAAGGAAAGCCTGACCCGCGATCTTTCCGCCGCCGATGAGATCTGCTCCAACCTTGAAATTCTGGAGATCCTTCCGCGCGAACAGATGAGCGAATTGCTCCGAGATGAACTGCTCGCTCGCGGCTTTGCGGAGCAAGATCAAAAACTGTCGCGCTCGGAGAATGGCGTGTCGGTGACGATCGACCCACAGTCGGGTGAAGTTGCCGTCAAGGCCGAAAGTGCAGACCATGTAGAACTCGAAGCGCAAAAGGACGATTGGGGCTACGACGACGTCGGCCCGGGCGAAGGAACCATCCGCCGCCGCATGGCCGAGAACTTGAAGAACGATCTCGAAAGGCGAGCGGCGCAGCAGCAAGAACGGCTCGATAATGAGGCGACCGAGAAACTGGAACGAGCGATGACGGAAGTCCGAGGCGAGTTGAGTCAGGCCGTCAATCGAGTCACCGCCGAGGCGCTGAAGAAGAAGGCGGCATCCATCGGCCGGATCAAAGAAATGACTGAAGATCCCGAAAGCGGATCACTGACGATTACCGTCGAAGTTTGAGACACTCCAGCAGGATAAACGCGAAATGTCGTTGATTGTTCAAGATCTCGATAAAGAGTATGCCGCCCGTTCAGGGCCCTTGGCCGTGCTGCGCAACATCCAGTTGCAAATGGAGCGCGGCGAAGCTCTGGCGATCATGGGGCCCTCGGGATCGGGAAAGAGTACGCTGTTGCACATTCTAGGGACGCTCGATACGCCGACCCGCGGGCAGGTGGTGCTCGATGGCGTCAATCCGTTTACGTTGCCGGAGCCGGAACTCGCCAAGTTTCGCAATCGCCGCATCGGATTTGTTTTTCAAGATCACCATCTGCTGCCGCAGTGCAACGTGTTGGAAAACGTCGTGCTGCCTACGCTCGTCAATGCCGACAGCAACCGGTCGCAGGTTGATCGTGATGCGCGCGCATTGCTGGAGCGCGTCGGCCTGAATAATCGCTTCGATCACTTTCCCGCGGAACTGTCGGGAGGGGAACGGCAGCGCGTGGCTGTAGCCCGCGCTAATCCAGAAGCCGCTGCTCCTTCTCGCGGATGAGCCAACCGGCAACCTCGATCGCGCCAATGCGCTGAGCATTGCACGGCTGTTGATTGACCTTCATCAACAAGAACAGACTATTCTCATCGTCGTCACACACAGCGCCGACCTCGCGCGACTGTTGCCGAAAACAATGGAAATGAACGACGGGTGCTGGCGCCGTGCGAACGCTAGTGCCGGCACGGCGGGAGGCGTAAACCGTCGGAGCCTTCCTCCGCGCTCAGGGCGTCAACACAATCTTACCCGTCAGCGTCCCCGCTTTCTTCAGCGTGTTCTCCTCTTGCAGCTGGTGAGCCGCCGCCGCTTCGCTGAAGCGCACTGCGCTTGCCGATCAAGGATCGCAACTTTCCTTCGGCTAGCCAGCGGTTGATATCGTCGGCGCAGATCCGTTGTTCAGCGGGCGTCATGTTGAACATGGCAAAGCCCGTAAGTGACAGGCCTTTGACGTAGAACGGCCCGTTAGGGAAAGCAGGCCTGGCCGCTCGGCCTGCCATAACGATAATGCGGCCGCGAGCGCTCATCGCCTCTACGGTTTTATCCAGGTCGCTCGGCGGTTGCGTCTCGAACCAAACCTGGACTCCCTTGCCGGCTGTGAATTCTTTGATTTTCGCGTTCACATCTTCAGATTTGTAGTCGATAACAAGCGACGCGCCCAACTGATTCGCCAAGGCTCTTTTCTCGGGAGAGCCGACTGTGGTGACCGCATGCGCCCCGGCGGCGCGGGCCATTTGCACTACCATCGCGCCAACGCCGCCCGTGCCGCCGTTGACGAAAACTGTCTCGCCCGGTCGTAGCTTGGCGCATTGAAACAGTCCCAGATGCGCGGTGATGCCGACGAGCGCGCAGGCAGCGGCGTCTTCATCAGATGTAGTTGTCGGCGTTGCATAGACGAAGTCTTCGTGAACGCAGGCGAATTCTGCGAAAGTGCCTTGTCGACCGAGCAAACCCTGATTGGAACCCCAGACACGATCACCCGATTGAAAGCCTTTTACGCCGGCGCCAACGGACTCAACCGTGCCGGCAAAATCGCAGCCGGGGATGAAGGGAAATGGTAAGTTCATCGGCGCTGCCCCCGATCGAATGTACGTATCGATCGGGTTCAACGATGTAGCCGCGATGCGAACGCACATTTCGCCCGCTTTTGGCTCCGGAGTAGGCAAGTCGCCGTATTGGATCACGTCGGGCGTTCCGGTTTTTTCGAAGAATGCAGCCTTCATTGTTTTCATATTTGAATACCTTAGATCTCGCGAGGCGCAAGCAGCCAGATTCACACTAACCCGACGCGTTAGCGAGGCACGGCCCCGAAGCGTTAGCGAGGTTTTTCTCGCCCCTCGCTGAGTATAACGCTAACGCTTCAGGGATTGCCTCGCTGACGCTTCGGGTTGGTGTAATCCGCCGACTTCGAATTGTGAACTATGTACTTTCTCCTCGGAACGCTACGCACCCGGGATTCTGACGACCTCCGCTACGGAATCGAAGCGTAGCGGAAGTCGTCAGACTTCCGCTCAACGCTACGTACTCGGAAGTCTGACGACTTCCGTTACGGCACCCGTTTGATACGCCTTTTCCCAGTCAACTCGTCGGCAATGTCGTTCGCTTCGTAGACTTTGCGAAGGGCTTCGATGATGCCGCGAGAGTCGACGGAGACGGCCCGCGCGATTTGGTCGTCGAAGATGAAATCGAGCACGAGCGATTGGATATTGCCGTCGAAAATCAGGCCGACAACCTCGGCGTTCTTGTTGATGACCGGGCTACCGGAGTTGCCGCCGATAATGTCGGCCGTGCAAATAAAGTTAAGCGGCGTCTTCAGATCGAGTTTCTCTTTCGCCTTGATCCAACGCGGCGGCAAGTCAAATGGCGGCCGATCTTCGTGCTCTTGCGAGCGCGTATATAGGCCGCTGAATTCCGTGAAAGGGGGCACTGCCTTGCCATCTTCCTGGTAGCCTTTCACTTCGCCGAATGCAAGCCGTAGTGTGAAGGTGGCATCGGGGTAGGTGTTGGCGCCATCCATCGCATAGCGGGCCTTGGCCAACGCGCTATAGGCCTGTCGCTTCGGCTCATCGACTTCATTCTCGAATACTTTGCGGACCTTTCGCGATTCGGGATCAAGCAGTTTCGCGAGCAAGATCATTGGATCAGTCGAGGCGTCGATGGCCGCTTGGCCGCCGTTGTAAAGCGCCTTGCGCAAGGCCACGTTCTTGATCGTGCAGCCGTTAATGAGCTCAAAGGCCCGCTCGCGCGGCGATTTGCCGGCAAGGATTTTCTTGACTAGTTCATTGTCTTCGCCATATTGTCCTGCGAGGAAGGTCAACGAGTCGGCCAGCTTCAAAATTTCAAAGTCGTCGTAGATCTCTTCATCCGAAAAGAGCTTGAACTCGAGCGACGCGAGACGGGCGTCGCCGAATTCGCGAAGACGCTCGCCGCTCGGCTTCGCTTTTTCCTCAGCAGCGCGAACGAGCGTGCGTGCGATACTGAATAGGTGGCAATTGAAGCCCGCGCCGTTTTCGAGAAGCGTCACATCGCGAATCGTTTTCGCTCGGATCTCCTCGCAAGTGGCAATCTTCTCGAAAGCGCCTTTTGCGTCTGCCAACCATGCGGTTTCGTCAGTTGACTTGACCGTCTTGAGGAACTCGCGCAAGCGTGTTTCCTCTGCCACTTTGCGGGCCATCAACTTCGGATCGAGCAATCCCGCGAGCCCGCCAACGCGAGCCTTGCGGCTGTTCTGGATGCTGAACAGGTCTTCCCTCGCTCGTCGCCGATTCTCGGCACTACGCTCGCTCCAACTGCCGAGGGCCACTTCCATGCGGTAGAGACGCTGCAACAGGTAGGGGTAGCCGGTGTTGCGCAAGTAGGCAAGCTCGGCCATCGTGTTTTGGCGGTTGGTGCGCCCGGGATGTCCTGAAACGAAGAGCAATTCGCCTTCTTTGGAGCCGTTGGCGCTCCATGTCAGGTACTCTTCAACTTGAATGGGCTTGTCGTTCTCGTATACGCGGAAGAAACAGATATCGAGATCGTAGCGCGGATATTCAAAATTGTCCGGATCGCCGCCGTAGAAAGCGATCTGCTGTTCGGGAGCGAAAACGAGGCGGATGTCAGTGTATTTCTTGAACGTGTAGAGGTGGTACTGGCCGCCGTTGTAGAGAGTGACAACGTCAGCGCGAATGTTCTGTTTCTCGTCTGCTGCGCCCTTTTCAATTTCCGATATGCGCTTGCGCCGGGCGACGAACGCTTCTTCGCCTTTCATTCCAGGCTTCACCGCTGCTTCAACGTCTTTCGTTACCACTTCAATTTTGAGCAGGACGTTTAGTTCTAGTCCCTTGCATTTGATTTCTTCGTCGAGCGTTTTCGCGTGAAAGCCATCCTTCAGATAGTTGTGCTTCTCGTCGCTCACTTTTTGCAAATCGTCCGCACCGACGTGATGATTGGTCATTACCAAACCATCCGGCGAAACGAACGATCCCGAGCCGCCCGAATTGAAGCGGACTGACGACTTCTGCACGTGGTTAAGCCATTTTTCATCAGCATCGAACGCATATTTCTTTTTGAGATAGTCGCGTGGCGGATTGTTGAAAAGCCACATTCCTTCGTCGCCTTGCAGGGCTGATTCCGTCATCGTCAATGCTCCTACAAGGATGGCACACGCCCAAACCGCACGGCAGCGCATAGTCATCATGTTTGCTCCTGGTTCCACTACGATACAAGCTTGATTCGATCAGGGCCTGAAGAGACGTTATAGTTGAAAATTTCGGTTTGATGCTTCGAACTTTGAATAGCTACGCGCATAAAAAAAGCGGATAGGTCGCCAGCGACCTATCCGCTTTGTCTTCTGGAAATTTCAAGAGTTAATTGCCGGCAGTTGATGAACGTTCATAGCTCCCGTAGTGATTACGGTTATTCGATGCTGATGAACCATCGGAGGATGACAGATCAATCAACTTTTCCGCGCCGAGCTTATGCGCGACTTCGTCTAGAATTTCCTTGACGGTCTCACTTGCTTCGCTCGGAACGGACTTCAAGATCATACCGCGAAGCGACCCGACCAACGCCCCCATGGCCAAACCTTTGAGTTTGGAGAATTGAGGCGCCCAATCACCCAAGAGCGATTCGCTGGTGAACGCCGTATGTTTGCGCGCTTTGCTCGCACCGTTGCTGCCTGCCTGCACGTTATCCGAAATAGGTGCCGCAACGATGCCTCGCGAAGCGTTTTCCACAGAGCGAATGCTGGCCCGTGCCAACGATTCCAGATAGAAACCGACTGCCACGGAACCAGCGAAGAATACCCAGGGGTGGGCCTCGACTTGTTCGGTGATATTGAACCAACCTTTAACGGTTTGCATGCTGTCGTGAACAGCCTCTTTGACCGCTTCCGCAGTTCCTTCGACCGATTCTTTAACCGTGTTTACAGTCTCTTTAACTGAATCAGTAACGGCGGTAACCGTATCAGCAACGGCCCCGGTGGCGCCCTGGATATCGCCTGTGACCTTGTTTTCGAGCGTCTCCAATTTTTCAGTAATGGAGGCCCGCGTATTTTCCATCTGATGACGGATTAGCTCTTCGTTTTCCATTGGATGTTCTCTTTCACGCCGGCCGCGGATTGCTCGAGCGGCGGTATTACGGATGCAAACTGTTTGATGCAACTGCGGACTGCTAACGCACCAGCCGCACAGGCAAGCAAGCCAACAATGGCGTACGCGCCCCAAACATGTAAATCTGGAACGGCATAGTAAAGCAGTTGGGCAAGCGCCATCGCAAGGATGACGCTGCCAATCATAATGACAAAAGCGCCCACTACACCGGGAATTGCAGCCATTGCTGCACGGTGGGCGTCGTTTTTGAGCTCAACTTTTACCAGCTTGATCTGCTGGGAAACGAGATCTTCGGTATCGCGGACAATACCTCCGACCAGTTGAGTGAGTCCCGGTCCCCGATCAGTGTCGAGTTCAGTGGTTACCATTTTCAACCTCGGAGTGCGCGAGCGACGAGGAACCCTAAACCAACGCCGACCAATACGGCCGGAATCGGATTGCGACGAATGACGCCGGTCATATCGCCGACGATATCGTTTAAATCATGCTCTTCAAAATAGCGGGTGCCGCTGTGAAGTGTTGACTTCACCGAATCGTGAACTGAAGTCGCACACGACTCGGCACGATGTCCGATATTATGGGCAGCTTCGCTGGCGGCGTTCCCAACGGACGAAGCAATTCCTTGCGCCTGATCGATGACTCGGCCGGCGGCGTCTTTCACGCTATGGATGGCGCCTGAAGCAGCGCTGCCAGCGTGAGAAGCAGCGTTCGAAGCGGCATTGCCGGCGTTCGATGCAGCGTTCGAAGCAGTGTTTCCAGCGTTCGAGGCGGCGTTCGCCGCTGCGTTGCCGACGCGGTTCACCGTTTTATCGTCATGAGTCGAAACAGCCATGATGTTCTCCATTCAGTCAGCCTCGGCAGAGCAATCGAACGAGAGGTTGCTTCCTTCCGCCGAGTTTAGTTATGAATTGAAGTGCACATCTGGTGCCAATAAATTACCCCCGGCGTGATTCGAACACGCGACCGACGGATTAGAAATCCGTTGCTCTATCCAGCTGAGCTACGGGGGCTTGGTTTGTCATTTTACATTACACACTTCAACCGCCGCCGAGTTTGCCACGGCCCATAACCGAATAGACAGGGCCTTCGCGTTGAAGTTCGCTGCTCATCACTAGGACTTCATCAATAGCGACCGTGCCGCCATGCCAGTCGGCATATTCCGCCAAGTGCGGACTCCAATCGTCGCTGCGGTCCTCTGCTGAAAGTCTACCTAACGTCAAGTGCGGCGCAAAGGCCCGGTTTTCGCGTCGGAAGCCGCCAATACGCAGAACCGGCTCCTCCAGCATGGCATGGATCTGCTTCAATTGCGTGGCCCCGGCGGCAACGCCTGCCCACAGAATCTTCGGCCGACGGGCATTGGGGAACGCTTCAAGGCCGCCAAGCTCCAGCGTAAACGAAGGGACTTCGCGCATCTTATCCTTTACCACCCGACAGATCGCGTTAACATCGAACTGCGTCGCTTCGCCCAGGAACATCAAGGTGATGTGCAAGTTAGCCTCTTCCACCCACTTGACCCCTGGCGCTAGGCGAGCGAGCGTTTGCTGAAGCGCGACGGCCTTTTGGCGAATGGATTCGCCAACGTCAATCGCGATGAAAGTGCGCAATTTTGGCCATGAGAACCGGAAATCAGAGGACAGAGTTACGTTTCTACTTTTCGCCTTCGGCTTCGAGCGCCGACTCCCAAAAGCCGCGGACGCCGTGGTGAAGGCGGGCGCCGATTTGAGTGATGACTTTCATCGATAGAAAGCACGCCGCTCGGCCGGCCTTTTCAATGGGAACGCCGTTGCTGATTCCGTAAAGGAACGCACCTGCGAACATGTCGCCTGCGCCAGTCAGGTCTTTCGGTTCGCAGGCGAACGCAGGCACATGCGCTTCGCGTCCGCCATGCCGAATGAAGGCGCCGTGCGGCCCATCGGTAATGACGCACGAAGGAACCATGCTCTTTAATTTGGCAAACGCCTCGGCAGTCGTTGTCGTCTGCGTGACGGCGAGTGCTTCGCTGGCATTGCAGAAAAGCAGATCAGCGACTTTGAGAGTTTCAAAGAACGCGTCGCCAAACACGTGAACGATAAAGGCTTCCGAACAGGTCAGAGCGATCTTGGCGCCGTACCTTTTCGCGAGCTTCACCGCTTCGCGCACGGCAGCCTGCCCCGTGTTCGGATTAGCGAGCACGTAGCCCTCGATGAAGAGCCATTCTGAAGTTTTGATGCGCTCGTGATCGACGTGCCGCTCGGCCAAGTGGCTCGACACGGCGAGCGAAGTGCGCATGGTTGCGCTCTGCATCCGGCGTGATGATGCAGACGCAAGTTCCGGTGGTTTCGCCAACGATGATGGGATTGCCAATCTCGATGCCCAATTCATCGAACTCGGTTTCATAGAAGAGGCCGTAACGGTCATCGCCGACGCAGCCGATAAACGCGCCCTTACCCCCGAGTTGCGACATGGCGATGATTGAATTGGCGACCGACCCCCCACTGACAAGCCGAGGTTCGCGGCCGTAGAATTTTTCGATCAACTGTCGTTGCTCGCCCGGCTCGACGAGACGCATCGTTCCGCGTTCAAAGCCGAGAGCGGCGAATTCCTCATCCGTCAATTCGAGGAAGATATCGACAATGGCATTGCCGAGGCCGCAAACGTGAAAGTCTTTCATGAAAAGTCCGGTCGGGGGTCTCGTTCGAAACAAGCGGAGTATGAAGGAAGATTTTTTTTCGGCGCAAAAAGCAAGTGTGCGCGCTTGCTCGGTTCATAACGGTACACGCCATTTCAGTTATCAAGTCGCGTTCGCATCTTTCGCAAGCTCGGCCACTCGTTGGTGCAACGCTTCCAGCGAATTCGATTCGTCGATGTCGCGAATCAGTTTACGCAGATGGACCGGTTCGGAGAATGCACTAATTTCGCTGGCGAAAACCTTCCCGAGCTCGCCGAACTTGCACTTCAGTGCAAGCTTGATTGCTTCGTACGCAATTTCCAAAACTTCCTTACGGCCTTCCTCACGGCCTCTTTGCATCGCCATCCGTTCGAAGCCTGTTACATAAGGCATGAGTTGTTTCTCCTGCCAAGTGCGAACGTCGTCCGAGCACTCGGCACGCCTTTTTAGTTATCGAGCCGTGTTCGCATCCTTCGAAAGTTCAGCCAATTGCCGGCGCACCTCTTCCAGTGAATTCGCTTCGTCAATCGCGCGCATCAGTTTACGCTGCTGGGTCGGTTCAGAGAACGCGTTGATTTCGCTGGCGAGAACCTTCCCGGCCTCGCCGAATTTACTCTTCAGCGCGAGCTTGATTCCTTCGTACGCGATTTCCGAACCTTCCTCTCGGCCTTCGACACGGCCTCTTTGCATCGCCTCTCGTTCGAAGCTTGTTACATAAGGCATGGGTTGTTTCTCCTGCCAAATGCGGACGTCGTCCCAAAAGGCCACGTTCGCCAAATCGGGGACGATCATCAACCAGTCTACCAATTTAACGACTTTCAGGTACGACTTTTCGTCCAAAAATCGTTCTTGCAGATTGCGTAAAATTCGCCGCTTCCACTCGAGCCGGGTCGTCGTTTCCTTTACGCTTTGGCTTTGCAGATGAGCTAAAACAATCAGGACAAAGGGATTGGATGAGCGTTCCAGTTCATCGATCCGGCTGCGGTAATCGTCCAATTTCACCGTCGGAAACGTGAACTGATTTCTGGTTCCGGCGAACTCGTAGACGTACTCGGACGGTCGCCAGTTCGGGTTGTCGTCCGCCAGCACGATCAGACATGTGAAAGGCAGGTCGAACTTGTCGAACAGGCGGTAGAAATAACGAAAGATTCGCGCAGCGAAATTTTCTTCCCGTTGCGTTTGAACCTCAATGTGAATCAACACCCAGATTTCGTCACCATCGACGAGAAGAACCTTGTATAAGCGATCGACAAATGCCCGACCGATTTCACTATCAGGGAACAACTTGGCCAACTCACCATCAAGAGCCTCTGGCGATACCGACCAATCGATACGGCCTCCAAGCTCTGGGAAGAACATTTGCAAAAACTCTTGCAGAAATTCGTCGAGTGCCTCTTTCCAAGGGCTGTCGTAATCAGACATGCAATGGCTCTTCCAAAGTTTAGCCGTTAGAGTTTTAGCCCCACCTCGATACGGCGTAGGACTTCTTGGCGACCGAGGATGGCAAGAACGTCGAACAGGCCGACACCGACTTCGACGCCGGTTGTCGCCACGCGGACGGGGTGGACCATCTCGCCGATCTTGATGCCTTTACCCGCGCAGAACTGGTGAAGAGCCTTTTCCAAAGTCGGCACGTCCCAAGGTTCGGCAGTTTGCAAATGGGGGACGAATTCGCGCAATAGCTCGGCGGCCCCGGGCTTCTTCAGCCTTTTCTCAACTGATTTCGGATCGTAGTTCGGCTCCGCACGTAAGAATGGCGAAGCATAGGGGAGTATGTCGCTGAAGAGTTTCAGGCGTTCGCCGCAAGCCAGGATGATTGTCTCTAATTTGCTCCGCGTTGCATCATCGAGCGTCTCGCCGATTAGCTGGGCACGGCGAAGAAACGGCAGGCAGCCTGCCAACTTTTCCTGCAGCGGCAGCAGCTTCATATACTCGCCCTGAAGCCAATAGAGCTTGTCTCCATCGAAGTTGCCTGGTGCGTCAGTCACTCGTTCCAGTCCGAAGTTGGCGATCATTTGATCGATCGGAATGAACTCGGTTTTGTCGTCGAGCGACCAGCCGATGCGAGCAAGATAATTGACCAAGGCCGTCGGCAGATAGCCCATCTCCCGATAGAAGGCGACCGTCGCGATGTTCAGGTCTTTGCGACCCTCGATCTCTATGTCGGTCATTCCTAACATTCGCAGTTTGGCGATCTCGTCTTTAGTGAGCGGCGGCAGGTCGCGCTTGCTCATCTTCTTTCCCTTGTAGTAAACAAGGGGAATATGCGCAAATTGCGGTTTAGCGGCGCCGAGCGCTTCGAAGAAGAGCACCTGCGAATAAGTGTTCGAAAGATGCTCCCGAGCCCGGACGATGTGCGTCATTTCGAGTGCGGCATCATCGACGACCGAAGCGAAATTATAAAGAGCCGAGCCGTTGGCGCAGGATAACCGGGTCGCCGATGAGATCGGTCTTGGTTTCGCAATGGCCGCAGATCAGATCTTCCACCACGGCCAATTGATTCAGAGGGACCTTGAACCGCAATGTAGTCGGTTTCTCCTGGTAGAGTCTCACGCATTCGGCCTTCGGCGTGTCGCGATGAGGCCCACGATGGACGTAAGCCCGCTTCTTCGCCTCGGCGGCTTTACGCTCAAGGTCGAGTTCTTCTTTCGTCATGTAATCGGGATAGGCATGGCCCGCTTCGAGCAAGGTCATCGCCGCTTTGAAGTAAAGTTCGCTTCTTTGCGATTGAAAATAAGGTGCGAATGGCCCGCCTATTTCCGGACCTTCATCCCAAGTGATGCCGAGCCAGCGAAAGCCGTCAAGGATCGGTTGCAGCGCTTCAGCCTGATTGCGTTCCACGTCCGTGTCGTCAATGCGCAAGATAAACTTGCCGCCATGGCGCTTGGCCAGCAGCCAGTTGAAGAGGGCGGTGCGCACGCCGCCGATATGGAGGTAACCGGTCGGGCTGGGAGCAAAGCGAGTCCGAATTGACATCGTAATGAAGTCTCAACAATCGTGGATAAGTTCGCGCAAGCGAAGCGGTCGAAAAAAAAGAGCGAGCCGAACAGCGTATGCTGCCGGTTATCTTAGTAACCGCCAGCGTTACGCAGTTCAACTCGCCCCGGCGCGACAATTGAATTTAGACCGAAGCAGCAGTTTCGGCCACATCGGCGCCGGTCTCGTTCCGGATTTCGCGATTGCGAGCGGCCGCCCGGCATTCGACAAGAAGCACAAGCCGCCCTTCTTGCACGACTTTGCCTTCCTGATTGATGATGCCGCGATACCAGACGATTTCGCCGCGCCGGCCGCGACCTTTCGGCGTTTTCTCGAGCACCCGGCTGCGCAGATGAATCGTATCCCCAATGAAGACGGGGCCTCGGAAGTTCCATTCCTGCACTTGCACGAACGCGATCGTTCGCATTTGCGGGCAGTTCACTCCCAGCCCGCTTCCTATTGAGAATACCAGCAGGCCATGGGCGATCACCTGGCGGTAAGGTGTGTTTTTGGCGAACTCGTGATCGACATGGATCGGGTTGAAATCACCGGAAAGACCGGCGAAATTGACGATATCGGTTTCCGTGACGGTGCGCACTTGCGATTCGAATTCCTGTCCGACTTCGACATCGTCGAAGTAATAGGCACTAGTTGCAAAAGACATTCGACTTCTCGGTATGAATGAATAATGGGATGAAGCAGTATCGTACACGAAAGTTTAACGAAAACGGCTCAGACTAGGCAAGTTGAAGGCCGACAAGGTTCCTAGCGGATCGTCACTTTGCGCTGATCAGGAAAGAGATGATGAATCTACCAAGTTTGCGGGGCTGAAACTGCTCTCAGGCTCCCAACAACGGAACCGGACGGCGTTCAGCGCCTCTTCGGATCGATGCCGACATAGACCACCTCGGCCTCCGTTACTTGATGCGTCTCGCGGCCACGCTCCGCTTCGACGTTGATGTGCATGGTGATCGAGGTTCGACCCACGCGTTCGCACGTCGTCAGAAATCGCACGACATCGCCGACCAAGACCGGCTTTTTGAACTCGACCCGGTTCATCGCCACCGTCACAAACGAGAGGTTGCCATGGCCGCCGCGCAGGGCGACCTCGCGCGAAGCGGCTATCGAGCCGGCCATGTCGATGTAACTGAGGATAACACCGCCAAAGATGGTTCCGGTCGGATTGGTGTCGCGAGGCATCATAACGACCTGGATCGCGGTGTACGGTTCCGACATGGTTGCGGTTCTCCTATTTGGGAATTGTATATGTGCGAGGAAGCCGTCGCGCCGCTTCCATCCCTGTCGGCTGCGCAGCAACTTGGGCAACAGAATCCGATGGGCGACTGAAACGAATCAAGCGAAGGAATCTCGGCGGCATCCGTGGGCATGTTGTCTTCCCATCGAAAGTGGATCAAACCAGATCCGAACAGGATAAAATTCACCGAATTCACCTGTAAATACTAACTTCTGAGCAGCCTAGGCTGCGCTAACCGATTCTGGCGAAGTGTTGAATTAGGCGTGGAGTCCGTCTTACCCTCCCCTGGCTTTGCTGCCGGGGTGAAGCGCAGTTTCATAACGAGAGCGCCAGTCACGAACTGGCGCTCTGCCCCGGCAAGTGGGGTGGCGGCGAGTCCTCCGCAACATAGATCGCTTCAATGATGAAAGCTTAATGATGACTGAATAGTCGGCTCTACTCGCCCTTCAACCGTCGTACAGCAGCTTGCGCTTCCCATTGGAGCGGGTTGTTGTCGTAAGCGGAGACCTGGCGATAGTTTTTGATCGCGTTCGAATTATCTCCCATGGCTTCGTATGCCCGGCCGAGATCGTAAAGAGTTTCGGCGCCGCTGCCAATGTGCAGAAGATACTCGGAGAAAGCAGGAATCGCGAGGTCGGCACGATTGAGTTCATCCAGATAAAGCTTGCCCAGTTGCTTGTGTACGAAATACCAGATGTCGGATTCTTCGCTTCCCGAAGGCTTCATTTCTCGCACGTCTTCGAAGATCTTCAATCCTTCTTCTCGCTCACCTCGGCGTAAATGCAGGCGAGCCTTCTGAACCAGCGCCAGCATGTTGGCCGGCTGCATGATAAGCGCCAACGATACGAGATGGTGCGCCCAATCGAGCGTCTCGAGGTCGGCATTCTTGGCGTCCAGAACGCTCTTCGCCTTTTTGACGCAATAGGCAACGTCGAAATACTTGCGGACGTTGTCGTCCTCTTTGGCGGTCTTTCTCAACGTCTCGGCATCGAGCGAATAGTAATAGCTGTCTTTTCTCTGCAACAGATCGGGATCGCGGCCATCGTGGCAGAGGGCCTTTTCCGTAATGCGCAGGGCGTTCATGATGTCGTTTTTCTGTTTGTACATTTCGGCTAGCGAACGCAGGGTGGGAATGCCGCTGTCGGGGGCATGAGTTAGCAGGCCGTAATTGTGAATGGCCTCGTCGTAATCCTCTCGCGCCGCAGCATCTTCCGCCAAGCGGCGAACGGCAGTGTAGTAGACCGCGCGTTGATCGGGCGCCAGATTCGCTAAGCCGATTTCCAGACCGCTGTCGCGCGCCGCTTCGCGATAGCGGATCGCCGTTGCGCTCTCTCCCGCCTTGGCATAAACGTCGGCTAGGCGTGCATATATCGCCGGTCGGCGTAGCTTCAGACCATCGGCGGCAATGCGCAGAAAGCCGGCCCCATGCTGCCACTGCTCGGGGTCGGCGCTCAGCGCGATGCCCAGTTCCTCGGCCAGCGCGTGCGAAAAACCAATTGTTCGCACCTCGGCATTGGCTTCAAAATAATCAACTTCCCTCAAGCCGGCATAAAGAATTCGCTGGAATTCAATCAGTGCCGGCTCGTTCGATTGCAAACCCATTTGCCGTTCGACGGCCGCGATGGCTTCCATTCGCCGACCGGGCAACTCCAACTCAGGCTCGCCGACGCGCTGCTTCAACGTGGGATGAACGAACAGCACCAACTGCCAGGCGTCGAAGAGAATCGACTTGCGCACGACATCATCCGCAAACCAACCTTCGGGATTCAGAAGATCAGTCAACAGCGCGGAAGCACGGTCGATGTCGCCAGTATGAAGGGCGGCAACCGCACGATGATACATCACATGCGAGACGAGCTTCGGCCAGAGTTTCTCGACCAAATCGAGGATGCGCAACGCCTTTTGCATTTGCTCGGCCGTGGGTTTTTGGCTAAGCAGCACGCGCACGCGCTTCAAACAACGGCTCGGATCGAGCAGGCCAAGCGTGCGGGCATCGACTCGTTCTATCTCGATATTCACATGAAGCGCGTCCATGCCTTGATGGGCCAAGACGTTGCGTTCATCGAGTTGCAAGGCTCGTCGAAACGAAAGAACTGCCGGCCGAATCTTGCCGACTTCCATATAGGTGTAGCCGCGCAGCGTATGCTTGAAGACGCGCAGGCCCGGCAGCACATAGACGGCATAAGTGAAGTAGAGAGCGACCGGCAACAGAAACCCGGCGGCCGGCATGTTCTTCGGAAACTGCAACAAGTAAATCGCAAACCCGAGAACGGTGCATAATCCCGCTATCTCCGCCTCGGATTCTTCGGCAATGCCCACAAAACAGAGGAGATAGAAAAACGGCAGGCCCAGCAACATATGCAGGCCGAGCATCTGCCGCTTGTCCGGGTCTTTGAGAAAATCGCCGCTGTGAAAGCTTTCGAGATAGCCGACCAAGACGTAGACGACCCCTGCCCCGATGGCGACGCTCAGGCCAAAACGATAGCGAATATCGCGGATGTCGCGCAGTTGCTCGAAGACAAAGCCGAGGATCGCCCCGACGATGGCAAGCACGATCAGTTTCGGCTTACCGTCACCCGGATCGAACTCATTGACGGCGGCAAAACCGAGTCCGCCAATCAGCCCGAGATAAATGAGCAAGGGATTTTCGAGCAGAAGAAATACGAGAAACGCATGAGGCTTCTTGACGATTCGTCCCAGAACTCGAATCTGCCTCAAGACAGCCAGAACGATGCCGGCGCCAAGGCCCGCGAGCATGTAAAGAGCGACACGCCCTGTCTGATGCCAAGCCAATTGCATGTCGTCAACGGGTGCACTCCCGTCCGCCGGCGAATCTCCGGGCAACTGAATTTGCAAAGCGGTATAGAGCAGCAGGCCGAGGAAGAGACCCTTCAACGCGTATTCGGATTGCACCCAGCGCATGAAATCGTTCCCGAGGAGGCGGTATGGGCGATGCGATCAGTGTCGATAGTTGAGGATAGCAGTCTGAAGGGGGATCGAAAATCAGCAATTGGGAGAAATGCCGGAACGCCCTAACTTCGACCTGTAACCGTCTGTGCTGATGAGGCCGCCGCTGATAGGCTTGGCTGCAGGTTGAACACTGCGAGTTTGCCGTTCGAATAGCCAGCTACTAAACGCCGACCGTCGAGCGACATCGCC
Source organism: uncultured Planctomycetota bacterium (assembly GCA_963718635.1). Taxonomy (GTDB): domain Bacteria; phylum Planctomycetota; class Planctomycetia; order Gemmatales; family Gemmataceae; genus JAIOQJ01. The sequence goes on from OY970367.1 coordinate 4,697,694, forward strand.
AGGCTGTAGGCAAAGGAGAGATCGAGCGAAAAATCTTGGACCACTTGGCCGGCAAGGAAATCCCAAAAGAATACCTCGCCGCTTTCGCCTACCGAAACCAGATGTTTGTTGTCGGGCAGGAAATGGACGTGGCGCAGGTTGTTCGTATGGCCGGAAAAAACAATGGCGGTGTCTACCGAAGGCGTCAATGGATCCCACACGACGACCTGCCGGTCCAGTCCAACTGTCGCCAAGCGGCGGCCATCGGGTGAGAATGCGAGGGAAGAGACGCTATCGGAATGCGTATCGATTGTCGCCTTGAGACTGGTGCCAAGCCAGCCAAAACCCCAAAAGCGAATCGACTTTCCTTCGCCTGCGGTCACCAGAAGTCGGTTGTCCGGCGAAAAGGCCAGGCTGCGAACGGAAGAGCCTGGCGTTTTGAGCGTGTTCTTGCTCCCCGCCATTCGATTCGTCACCTTCCAAGTCACGGCGAACGCGCTGACCCCCGCCGCAAACTGCGATCCATCCGGCGAGAACGCAACAGCGCCGACCCCGCGGTGATCGTTCGTCGCGAAACCGCCCCAATCATGAACGCGGTTCTCCGCCCAATCCCAACGTTGCAGGCGAGCATTCCCCTGCATCGAGCCGCCATAGACCAGATAGGGAACCTCGTCGGGCGAAAAGGTCAGCGCTTGAATTTCGGTGTTCGGCCGGGGCAGCATGGCTACTTCGCGAGCCTGATCACCAGTCAAATCCCAAAGCCGGATCTTGCCGTCGAGTCCGCCGCTGGCGGCATAATGCCCATCGGGGCTGATAGCCAGCGCGCCGACCACTCCCGTATGGGCGGCTACGAGGCACGAAGCGACAATCCCTTTCGCGTGAGTCATCTCCTGCGCCATGGCTGTTGGCGATTCGAGCACACGTTCGACTTCCGAGTCGAATCCGTCTACCACATCGTCGAATGGGATATGCGGCACATCCGCATTTCTCGAACGCGGAATCGGCGAGGGCATCGTCAAGATCGGATCGGTGCCCGGCAAGCTGCCGCGAGGCGGCGTCTGCGTAGCTGCGGTCGAATTGAGATAGTCCATCAACTCGTCCGCTAGCTCGAGCGGCGTCTGATAGCGGTCTTCCACCTTCTTTGCCATCAAACGATCGACGAAATGGGTCACCGCCGATGGAATATGGGGCCGTAACTCTTCAATCGGGTACGGCTTCTCCGTTTGATGCTTGATCAGCTTTTGCACGTCGTTGCCGCCGGGGAAGGGCGGCCGACCCGTCAGCAGGTAATAGAAGGTGCAGCCGAGCGAATAAAGATCAGCCCGTATATCGACCGAGCGGGCATCCCGCGCCTGTTCGGGCGAAATGAAATCCGGAGTTCCCAACAGCGCGCCGGCACGAGTCAAAGGCGTTGCCGGGTTCTGGTCGTCTTCTTCTTCCAACGATTCCTGCAGGCGGGCGAGTCCCATGTCAAGAATCTTGATGATGCCCCACGCATGTTCCGAACGGCCGTTCATCGTGTTTTCGACGGCGAGCTCTCGATCCCGAATGGTAACCAGCGCCGGCCTTTTCAACTGACTTGAGGAGCGCTTGCCTCCGCCTGAAGTCTTTTGGGCGACGAGGATATTCGATGGCTTGATGTCGCGGTGCACCAGGCCGCACTCAAACGCATGCTGCAATCCCATCGCCGACTGGCGCATGTAATCGCAGGCTTGTTTAATGGGCAAGGGGCCGCTTTGCCGAACCATCTTTTCAAGCGTCACGCCGTCCACGTACTCCATCGCGATATAGTGGGTGCCATTCGCATCGTCGGCATCGTAGAGCAGGACCACATTCGGATGATGGAGTTGCGCAATTGCGCGGGCTTCGCGGTGGAACCGAGTGACAATTTCGGGACGCGACGCCAATACTTGCGGACGGATCAGCTTCAGCGCCACAAATCGATCGAGTCGGGGGTGCCAGCCCTTGAAGACCATGCCCATGCCGCCTTCGCCAAGCGGTTCGAGCAAACGGTACGGACCGATGACCAGTTTATCGCCTTGGCCGGCAAAGATCTGGGTGTATTGATGTTTCGTCATCCAGCCGCGCGTAACGAGTTCATCAGCCAATTTCGTGGCTGAATCGTATTGCTGCCATTCCCGAGCCAGCGCCTCAAGATGCGAATGAGACAGGATCTGATTGCGGGTCAGGAAGTCAACGAGTTCGTTCGGGGTCAAGCTGGTCATGACGGACATCCTGAGGGGGATGCCTCGACAAACGACGGAGTTTCAAACATACTTTTATTATCTTAGCTTACTTTCGTTCCTGCGAGCGAAAAATAGGAAGCAATGTCGTTCGTCCGCGCTTTCGAGCCGTAACGGGCAACGATCAGGACGGTTCGAGCGGACGCCGAGTTGCATACTGCCATCAGAACTGGCGAGCGCAGGGAAGGCGGCACTACACTCCCTAACGGTCGTAGCTCTAAAGGCACAAGCGCGTTTTCCCACGATTTTCTCGCATTCCCGCTTCGGGAAATATTTCCCGAAGCGTGCCCATCATAATGACGGGCGTTTGATTTTCTCCATTCCGCAATCCGAATTCCGCATTCCGCATTTCCCCCACGCGTTTTCCCACGATTTTCTGGCAAAGTGGCCTCGGGAAATATTTCCCGAATATTAACCGATAGGGATTAAGCGCGATCTGCCACTTTCTCGAGCCCGACGCGCGAGCAAGGGATTTGCAGGGTGGGTGAAGGCTTTGCGAAACCCATTCCGCACCACTCCCCAACCATTCTGACTGCGAACCGTTCGAAGTGAAAACGTTTTCACTCGAGTGTAACCGTTCAGATTTTCATGCCGAATCTCAAGTCTCACTAGCATTGTTGCTAGTGAGGCTCGGATCGAAGTGGAGTCTAATCCTTCTTCCATTCCGCAATCCGAATTCCACATTCCGCATTTCGGTTGTGCGTTTTCCCACGAAATAATTGGAAACGCCCTTCGGGAAATATTTCCCGAAGGGTCCGTGAAAACCCTTCAAAGTCGCCTTTCGCTCCGCGAAAGGTTTTTGTTTCGCGGGGCGAAAGGCGACCATCGCTTTAGCGCCAACGTCTCCCGCGAGGCAGAGCCGCGTAACGAGATGATATTTTTGCCGGTATCTTTTTGTCGGGTCTTCATTTCATTGTTTTCATTCCGAATTCCGAATTCCGCATTCCGAGTTTCTTCCCACATACCCAGCTTAGCGCGCTTAAAATCGGAAATGTTTTTCTGCCATTCCGGGCTGTTCTACTTCGAAACCACTTATTTCGGGAACAGAAAGGGCATGAAAAGGGGACATTCATCTTTTCAAGTTGCTAATGAGCAAGGCGGCGGTTAGGATGGCGTCATGCCAAGAACAGGGCGAGCATCGGCTGGCGGGGTATGTTATCATGTGCTCAATCGCGGCAACGGTCGGCAGCAGGTGTTCTTCAAGGACGGCGATTACGTTGCGTTCGTGCAGGCCATGGCGGACGCTTGTGCGCACGTGCCAATGCGGGTGCTCGCCTATTGTCTCATGCCGAATCACTTCCATCTGGTACTTTGGCCGACGGCCGACGGCGATTTAAGCACTTGGATGCATTGGATGAGCAATGCTCACGTGCGACGTTATCGCCAGCACTACAAAGGCAGCGGCCATGTATGGCAAGGACGCTTCAAAGCTTTTCCCGTACAGACCGGCGAATATTTGCTGACGCTTATCCGTTATGTTGAACGCAATCCCTTAAGAGCGGGACTAGTGCTGGCGGCCGAGAGATGGCTCTGGTCGAGCGTGCGATCGAGATTAGGCCTCGTGCTTCGGCCCGAGTGGCTGGTCGATGGCCCGCTGCACCTGCCGTCTGACTATGTGACCTGGCTAAACGAGCCGGCGACGGCGGCCGAGCCGGAACGCATTCGCAAGAGTGTCGAGCGGGGAACTCCCTATGGTGCAGAAGAGTGGCAAGAGCGAATCGCCCACCAATTGGGTCTCGAATCGACGCTTCGTCCGCGTGGTCGGCCTAAGAAGGAACGATAAAGATGAATGTCCCCTTTTCTTTCCCCCAAACTTAACATCTGCGGCCAAGCCGAAAATGATCGCGGCAGAAATTTCATGGGTTGCATTGCTAAGCTGTTTAACGCAAAAGTGGAAGGAGTTGATGGATACTTTCTGGGAGTGCCGCTCGGCCCGCAATGGGTCGTTTATCCCCCACAAATGAACGGAAAATAGGTCCCGTGGATTCGTTCTTTGGATGCAACTATTCCTCGACACGACTAAAACACATGCGCAAGCTGCTTGATATTCGGATTAAAACATATAAGCAGATGCTAACGGTCTTGTTTATCCCCTGGCTGATCGGCGGGGCGGGCATGTTGTTTGTCTACGGTTTATCTATCTTTTGCCACGACTGTGCGCTTGTCGTTTTTTACTTGTCTCTCTCTCTTGCTATGATTGTTGCTTGCATAATATTACTTTACTTTGTAATCAGCATTTTGTTCGGATCTGGTGTACCGCATTTAGCGTTTCGCTTTGGGTGTCTTGCCCTTTCATATACGAATTTAATTTTAATTTGCCAGGTCGGGCATTGGGTAATGCGTTAATCAGAAAACAATGCAAACAAAGGGACAATGCAAACAAAGGGGTCGGGGGTCGGGATTCATTCCGAGCCCACAATAGAGCCTCACAAACCAGCATCACCAGCGGCACGACGCCGGTTATGGTTTATAGCAGCTACAACGGCGCGTGGCAGGAAAAGATGTACCGATGAAAGTCAAGTGGAATTATTGCCGTCGGGGGTGATGACGGCAAGGCGGGAAGGTTTGTTGTTTGCGTTCTTGGGGGTACGACGGAGGCGCGGGGAGGGCGAGATCCTCGTTGCGCTGCGCGGCGGTGGGCAAGAGGCCGGGATGGCGCCGACGAAAGGAATGGCGGAGAGGCGGGTTAGGCAAGAAAGAGAGTTTTGTGTTTTGGTTTCGGTTCTCCCTTAGACTGTTAGGTTTGCACTTTTGAAAAGGATGATCGACCGTGAGGCGGTCAACGGGTTCCAATTACGGGTTCCTCTTCTCTGTTCCGTGGGACCCGGAAGGTTTCTGCCATGTGGAGCGCGGCTTCATACAAGGGCAGGCGATGCACGGCGGCCCACAGGTCCAACACATTGCCTTGAGCGCGGAAGTGTTCGAGATTGGCGGCGTACTGGCCGGCGGCATCAATGCGAACGTGGAATCGCGCTTGAGGATGTTGCCGATGCAATAGTTCCAGGGAGCGAAAAAGGGGCGAAAAAGGGGAGGGCGAAAAAGGGGACATTCATCTTTAACGCACTAATTTACTTGGATTGCCCATTTGACATTGCTAAAAAAGTTGAGTTGAATGGGAGCTTTACTTCCTCGTTCTCCTTTCATTGCTCACCTTTTCTTTGCTAAGATAGCAGTAATCGGCTTTCAAGGTTTTACTGCGCGGGGCTTTCAAAACACTTGCGCAAAAGTAAGCGGCTTACTTCGTGGGCAGCTCGTATTGCAACTCATATTTTCAACCTTATGAAACCTCTCTCGCGAATTTGCTATTTATTGACAACGGCCATGGCGTTAGTCGCCGCGATGCCTGCGTCCGCACAGCTTCCCATGCCGCGTTTGAACAGTATCTTCCCTTGCGGGGCCCGGCAGGGAACGGCGATCGAATGCACGATAGCCGGCGGCGATCTGGAAGGCGCCACGACCCTTTACTTCAGCCATCCCGGCATTCGCGCGGAGCCTTCGGGCCCGAGTAAATTTAAAGTCACGATTGCCAAAGACGTGCCGCCGGGCATGTACGACGTCCGCGTGATCGGTAGGTCCGGCCTGTCGAACTTTCGAGCATTCGTTGTTGGCGATTGGGCGGAGGTTATTGAGAAAGAGCCGAACGACGATATGAAGACGGCGCAGCGAATCACGCTTCCAACGGTGATCAATGGCCGTGCCGACAAGCAGACTGATGTCGATCATTACGTCTTCACGGCCAAGAAAGGCCTGCGCATTTTGATCAACTGCTGGGCCTGGCGGATCGACAGTCAGCTCGATGCGACTTTACGCGTCTACGACGCAACCGGCAAGGAATTGGCCTACAACGGCGACTATTACGGCAAGGATCCCTTCATCGATTTCACCGCGCCGGCCGACGGCGATTATACGATCGCCGTCTGGGATTTCGTCTACGGCGGCGGCTCAGACTCTTTCTATCGCCTGCATGTCGCTAGCCTGCCGCACATCGACATGGCCATCCCGGCAGCGGTCAAGCCGGGAGCGAAGACAGCAGTAACCATCTACGGGCGCAACTTGCCCGGCGGCAAGCCCGCACCCGAGCGAATGAACATCGGCGGGCATCGGCTTGAAATGATCACGCGCGATATCGAAGTGCCGGCCGAGCAGCGCCAGACATTGAGCATGCGCGACGGCGAAGCCATCAGGCCGGCACGCGCCCAACTCGATGGCTTCGATTATCGGCTTTCCACTGCCGAAGGAAGCTCGAACCCGATCTTCCTGGCGCTTACGCACGATCCCATTGCTGTGGAAAACGAGCCGAACGATGACTTCAAAACCGCCCAGCGAGTCCCGATCCCTTGCGATATTACCGGCACATTTTCGCCGGTTAACGACGTCGACTATTATGCCTTCACCGCGAAGAAAGGGGAGAAGATCGTCGTCGAACTTTTTGGGGAACGGCAGTCGGGTCAAGTCGATCCGTATATGGCCGGATTTGACGCGAAAGGCAAGCGCATCGTTTCGTTGGACGACAGCAATTCGAACATCGGGCAGATCCGTTTCGCCACGCAATCGCGCGACCCGCGTTGGGATTTCATCGCCCCGACCGATGGTGAATACTTCGTGCAAGTGCGAGATCTTTACTTCCAACAGCGAGGCGAAGGGCGCTTTACCTATCGACTGAGCGTGCGCCGGCCCGAGCCCGATTTTCGCTTGGTAGCCGTGCCCGTTCACGACACGCAGCCCCATTCAACAACAGTGGGGCGTGCCAGCCGAACGTGGATGGACGTGCTCGCCTTCCGCAAAGACGGCTTCGACGAGGCCATCACCGTAACGGCCACGAACTTGCCAAAGGGAGTAACCAGTGAGCCTGTGACAATCGGCCCGGGCAAAACATCGGCGCCGCTGGTGCTGAGCGCTGCGTTCGATGCAGTCATAGGCCATTCAGAAATTCAGATTGTTGGCAAAGCGACTGTTGAAGGCAAAGAGATAACACACATTGCTCGAGGCGGCGGCTTGACCTGGCAGACGACGAATACGCCGGGCATCGCCCGTATGACACAATCGATTGTGCTGGCTGTGCGCGAGCAATCTGCATTCGCCATCACGGCCAAGCCTTCGTCGCTGGAAGCCAAGCCGGGCGACAAAGTGTCGATCGATGTCCAAGCTTCTCGAGCCGCCGGCTGGAACGATGCGATTCAACTATCAGGTTTTGACCTGCCCGCAAATGTTACGGTGGCGTTGACCACACTGGCAAAGGGCGCCAACGAAGGCAAAGTCGAGCTCGTGCTCCCTGCCACGCTGAAACCGGGCACGTATACGTTCACCATCAACGGCGCCGGCCAGGTCGCTCGCGACTACGCCCTCGTTCGCGATATGAACAAGCCCAAAGCCGCCAACGTCCGCGAGACCTATCCATCGAATGCCATCACGATTAAGGTTAATTCGAAATAGTTGGCTCGCTGTGTGCAACTAATCTCATTGCCAGGCTCTGCGTCCCTTTGCTTCTGTATTCGTTCATAGACTAGCGCCCGCCCACCGCCCAGACTTGTTTTCGACAGGAGTAACAGGACTTTACAGGATGTTTCAAAGCGTTCTATCCTGTCTCTCCTGTTAATCCTGTCCGTATTCGTTCATAGATAGCGCCCTCCCACCGCCCAGACTTGTTTCCGACAGGATTTACAGGATTTACAGGAAATTCAAAGCGTTCTATCCTGTCTCTCCTGTTAATCCTGTCTGTATTCGTTCATAGACTACGCCCGCTCGCCGCTCAGACTTGTTTTCGACAGGAGTAACAGGATTTACAGGAAATTCAAAGCGTTCTATCCTGTCTCTCCTGTTAATCCTGTCTGTATTCGTTCATAGACTAGCGCCCACTAAGGTAAGCAACGAGGCGTCGATTGTTGCTATTTCTATATACTTCCTACGCTGTTCACTCAATCTCTCTGTTACGGAGTTCCTCATGTTGCGTTGTGCGCTGTTTAGCCTGCTGACGCTGGCGTTTTCAACTTTTGCTCTTCTTGCGGCTGACAAGGAAGTGATGGGCACGGTAGTGAAAGTCGATGCCAAGAAAAGCACGGTCACCATCAAGACGGCCGATGGCGAAAAGACCTACGATGTGAACGAAGAAACGAAATTCGTAGGCCCTAAAGGCGGCGCGAGCGAAGCCGGCCTGAAGGACGATCGCTTGGCTAAAGGCGCCGAAGTGAAGATCGTCGTTGCCGGAAACAACAAGACCGCTCGCGAAATCCAACTGCCGGAGCGGAAGGCGAAAGGGAAGTAGGTGTGTCGCGCGAATGCGCGATGTCCGTCTTACCTTCCCCCCGGCAAGCGGGGTGGTAGCGTGTCGAGAAAGCCCTCTCTCAATCCACAAACGCGAATTCGTTGCTCAGTAATAACACTTGCGCTAGTTGCTCCCAGCGATCGAGAGAGGTGTTCTTCCCCACTGGTCCGCTGAAGTCGCGCGATGCGTCCCAGACCGTTTCCTTTTGCTTTGATTCGAAGCGAATTACCGGCGCCCAAGCGAAGGAATCGTTGTTCTCGCTACCTACGCAATCGGTGAGGAAGTCAATGGCCTCGCCTTTGGCCACCGTAGCACTTAGGTTTGTGACGACTTGGCCGTTCATCACCTTCCAAACACCTAGCTCTCCCTGACGGCTGGACACCATGCGCCCACGTACGCCATCGCCTTCTTTCGACGGGTGATTCAGCGTACCGGTAATCTTGATCTGACCGTCAACCGGCGAGACCCACCGCCGCACGACGGCATGATCTCTTCCGGGATGCCCGCCTTGTGCATTGAGAACGGCCCAGCCGAATGGCGCCGAGGGCAATTTCGGACCGCTCTGCCAGGCATCGCCTGTCCAATGAGGCAAGGGCGTGAAGTCTTCGACACGCTTGGTAACGCTGTTGAAGTGGCCGCAGCCATACTGCCAAGGGGATGCAGTTTCGGGAACGCCTTTTTGGTCGATGTGTTGAATGAACTCAGTTGCTAGCGCGAGTTCATCGGCAGTAGCGGTTCGGCCATTGACCAGGCGTATCAACGTGCCGGCACGCGCTTCGGAATCGGCTGAACTCTGCGCCTCAGCACGGACAGCCAACTGGCGTGCTTGTTCGATGACGAACGGACTATTCATCAGAAACAACGCTTGTTGCGGCACCGTTGTGACAAACCGTTGCGGACTGTGCTGATCGGGGCTGGCAAAATCGAAGGCACGCAATGTGCCCGGTAGATTCTGCCGATCAATGAACCCGTATATCGTCCGTCGATGAGAGAAGGGCTCTTTGAAGATATCGACGGGCTTGCCGCCTGCTTTCGGATCGAGCTGGCCGGCGGTGATCAGGAAGCTATCGCGCAGCGATTCGAAATCGAGCCGGCGGCGGTTCATTCGTGAAAGCAGCCGGTTTTCGGGATCGATCTTAGCCAACTCCGCTGAGACATCCGACTGCTGGCGATAGGTGCGCGACATCATGATAAGCCGATGTGTTTTCTTGATCGACCATCCGGAACTTACAAATCTGGTCGCCAACCAATCCAGCAATTCTGGGTGGGTGGGTCGATCGCTGCGGACGCCGAAGTCGCTTGGAGTACGAACCAATCCCTGGCCGAAATGACTTATCCAAAGGCGGTTGACCATCACGCGAGACGTCAGTGGATTGGCTGCGTCGGCGATGGCGTCAGCCAGTTCAAGCCGCCCGCTGCCGTCTTTGAACGGCTTTCTATCTGGGCCACTTAAGGCCGCCAGGAACTGCCGTGGAACATCGGGCCCGCGATTGCCCGGATTGCCGCGCAGAAACACGTAGGGATTGTTCGGCGTGAGGGAATCGTTCAGGACCATCGCGCGGGCCGGCGCCACGGGCGAGGTCGCTTTGAACGCATCAATCTTTTTCTGCGAAGCGGTGATCTTGTTCTGGTCTAATCGATTAATCAATTTGGACGTCTGCTCGGGGGTAAAGCGCAAGGCGCCTTTCTCACTTAAGACAACCGCTGCTTCTTTCTCAGCCGGCGTTTTGCTTTCAGCAAAACATTTGGCGAGTAAATCGCCGTAAATTATTGCTGCTTCTTTTAATGTCGCGGGCGGTTTCTTTCGCAAGGCTTCAATAATCGTCGCATTCAATGGCTGCTTTTTCTTCTCGACTTGAGCAACGAGATCATTAAGCGCTTTGCTTGCCGTCTGGGTTGTAAACGCATCATTCGAGATCGCCGCAAGGGCAAACCAAGGGGCAAACAGAGGCGATTGATTTTTGGATGCGCTATCTAAATAAGCGCGCCAGGCGGTCAATGCGGCAGGCTTCACATCATACTGCCGCGCGATGGCCTGGAAGGCCTCGCCGCCACCGTTCCCCTTTACTTCCTGTGCAGCCAGCAAACAAGCAGCCACCTGTTCAGCCGACCGCAACTTCGACAGCGTCTCTTGTTCGATTTTTGCCATCAGCGCCCGGTGATCCTCTTCCATCTTTTGCACTCCGTTTTGGAATGCAAGCAGCTCCGGGGTTTGTTCCACCTCGCCGATCAAAGGCAATTCTTTCGGCTCAACTGACGAGGCGAACACCCCATATAACGAGTAATAGTCTTTGGCAGGAATCGGATCGTACTTATGGTCGTGGCAGCGGGCGCATGTCACCGTCAGCCCGAGAAAAGTTCGACATGTGGTATCCAAGCGGTCATCAATGATGTCGGCCTGATTGTTGAGAAAGCGACGGCCGACCGTGAGAAATCCCATTGCCGCCAAATCACGCGAGTCACACTTCATCCGATCAGCAGCCAATTGCAGGCGAATGAAGCGGTCGTAAGGCATGTCTTCATTGAACGCCCGAATCACCCAATCGCGATAGGTGTAGGCGAAGGGATAATTGCGATCCTCAAGGAATACGTAGCCTTTGGTATCTGCGTAGCGGGCGAGATCGAGCCAGCGCCTGGCTTGCGCTTCGCCATATCGCGGCGAGGCCAATAATTGATCGAGTAATCGTTCATACGCTTTCTGCGGATCGGCGCTTGCAACAAACTTCTCGATCTCCTCAACTGAAGGCGGCAGACCAATCAGGTCGTAATAAGCTCGTCGAATCAACGTGCGCTGGTCGGCTTCCGGCGAAAACGACAGCTTCTTCTCTTCAAGCTTTGCCAGCACGAAGCGATCAATCTCGGACAGGCTCACTTCTTTTACCAATGGCGGCTTAGATTGTTGAACCGGCTGATAGCCCCAGAGGCTACGCGGGTCCGTTATCTTTTGGGAGGCGCTGCCGGAAAGGGAACGCCCATCGCCACCCAAGTCCTCAGCGCATCGATCGCTTCATTAGGCAGCTTGCCTTTGGGCGGCATCTTCAACTGGCCATCGTGGTGAACCGCTTTGATGAGCCGGCTGTTTTCAGGCACTTTCAAATCGACGATTGGGCCGTGCTCGCCCCCTTTCAGGATCGCTTCGCGCGAATCGAGTCGCAGACTCGCTTCCTGCTTTTTTTCGCCATGACAGGCATGACAATGCTCGATTAAAACCGGCCGGACTTTGCTCTCAAAAAAATCGTTCGCTGGTTCCGCTGCTTTTAGTGAAGGACCGGCGAACAAAATAATTAGGGGGAGTGCCAAGCGCATGCAAGAAAACCTCGAACGGGGCGGTCGTTAGTCGCTGCATTTATTGTAGCTGATGGTTGGCGGCATGCGGTTCAAATCGACCTAAAACTGCACAACCACTTTTCCAAAATGCGTGCCGCTTTCAAGGTGCTTGAGAGCTTCAGGAAACTCGGCGAATGGGAAAACGCGATCGATTACCGGGCGCATTTGGGCAACGGAAATCGCTCGATTCATCTCTTCGAACATCGTGCGTGAGCCGACAAAGATGCCGCGAAGGCGGACGCTCTTCATGAGCAACGGCAGCGGATTGATGGCGCCTTGCCCGCCGAGTACGCCAATCAAGGCGATATGGCCGCCGATGCGGACGGCGCGGATCGATCGTTCCAGAGTGCCGGCGCCTCCTACTTCGACAACATGATCGACGCCGCCGCCAGACTCGCCGCGGGCCCATTTTTCCCAGTCGGGATTGGTTTTGTAATTCAAGCCGGCCGTTGCTCCCATTTCGAGAGCCCGCTGCAATTTGGCATCGCTGCTGGAGGTGATGAAGACTTTCGCGCCGCTCATCCTGGCGAACTGCAGGGCGAAGATCGACACTCCGCCGGTCCCCTGCAACAAGACACTATCCCCGGCCTTAATTCCGCCTTCGATCAACGCGTTCCATGCCGTTACCGCAGCACAGGGGAGTGTGGCGGCTTCGGTAAAGCTGAGGTGAGCAGGGATCGAGACTAGCCCTTCTTCGGATAAAAGGACTGATTCCGCCATCATGCCATCCAAGTCACCGCCGAGCGAGGAACGAGCGAGCGCTTCGGTGATGCCACCGGCCAGCCAACGCTGGTGGAAGATCGCGGCCACGCGATCGCCGATGCGAAAGCGAGTCACGCCCTCGCCAATGGCTGCAACTTCACCCGACCCATCGGAACAGAGAACTCGCGGCAAAGGCATCTTCGGGTTGTATTGCCCTTTCACCACCATCAGGTCGCGATAGTTCAATGAGACGGCACGGACGCGCACGACGACTTGCCCGGGTCCAGGCCTAGGCTCAGGCTGCTCGACGCATTGCAGATTTTCGAAGCCGAAACCGGTGTTGATCGTCCAAGTTTTCATTGCTGCCATCCATTAATCCGTTCGAGCTCATCCGAAGAGAGTCGCCATTCTGCCGCGCCGACGATCCCCTTCACCTGACCGGGCCGTCTGGCGCCAACGATAGCGGCAGTCACTTCGGACCGGCGCAACGTCCAAGCGATAGCGACTTCACCCGGCGATTTACCATGAGGACGGCCGATCTCGCGCAATAGTTCAACCAGTTCGAGGTTCTTCGTCAGCGCCGGCTCCAGATAGTTTGGGTTCTTTGTTTTGCGCCAATCGTCTGCCGGCAGGGCATCGATTCGTTCGCGCGTCATCGTGCCGGAGAGCAACCCCGAAGCCATGGGCGAATAGCCGATCACCCCGATATTGTGCCGCTGACAATAAGGCAATGTCTCCGCTTCAATCTCGCGCCGAAGCAGATTGTACGGCGGTTGCAACGATGTTATGGCGCCCAGAGCGGCTACGCGTTCCATCTGGCTCACGTTGAAATTGGAAACGCCTACCCAGCGAACTTTCCCTTCCTGCTGCAACTTTAGCATTTCGCCAAAGCCTTCCTCGATATCCTCCTCGGGCTCAGGCCAATGCATTTGGTAGAGGTCGATTACATCAATCTTGAGCCGGCTTAGGCTTGCTTCGCACTCGCGACGGATCGAATCTTTCTTGAGGCATTTACCGATTTGGCGCTGCTCATCCCAGACGCGTTCGCACTTGGTGAAGACGTAAAGGTGCTTGCGTACGCCTCGTAGGGCGCTTGCAACGACCTCTTCGGAACGGCCTAAGCCATAAACGGCGGCCGTGTCGATCCAGTTGATGCCAAGATCGAGCGCTTCGTGAATGGCAGCGACTGAGTCGGCATCGTCCTGCGGCCCCCACGAAAAAGCCCAGCCATCGCCGCCGATGGCCCAGGCGCCAAAACCGATCGGCGTGATCTCGAGATCGGAATTTCCGAGCCTTCTGGTTTGCATAACGTTCACTTCAGAGTTTGGAGTCTTTTTACAGCGAAGCCTAACCGCAATCGACACACTAAACCCACGCGCTAGCGAGGCTCTGCCCCGAAACGTCCAACGTAATTTACGAGCCTGAAGCGCGAGCGAAGAGGTTTCTCGCAGCGCATGCGCAACTTCGAAGCCTTACTAGTATACGGGCATGGCAGCGGCAGCGATAACGCATCTGCAATCGGCAAATTCGCCACAACGATAACGCATATCCCGAAGCGATGAAATTTTCACCATTTCCGATTCGAGTCGTTACCCCCAAAGCGTCGATCTGACCGTATCCGTTCACCATCACCTTTGAGGGACTTCCATGCGCGCCTGGCCGATCATCGTTTCGCTCTTTGTCGGTTCGTCGGCGTTCGCCCAAACCGCGCCCATCACATTGATGGAAGAACTCATCGTCTTGGATGAATGCCAACTGCTCGAATTGTATAAGAACTCGAAGCCGGGGCCGTTGCCGAACGGCTTCGTGCCGGGGCGCGTCATTATGAAACCCGGATCGACATCGACGGTTCGCCGATCGAATTTCATGAAGCACATTTGGCAGGGAAAATACTTCGACGACCAGATTATGACGAACAAAATCTTCGGGCTCAAGTTCATCAAGGGCAACGTCACCTGCGAAAATAGTTGGTTCGATGGCCAACCCGTCCACGCCATCGACTACAGCGAAACGTCGTTGCTTTTTAAAACCTATCGCGACGAATTCCGCGAGGTGGCGCCGGGCATCTATCTCGGCGCCATGTGGAAGCGCAACGGCTGCCAGCCCAAACTGCTGACGTGGTTTGCGTTCGACGCCCGAGGAACTTGCTGCGCAAATTGAATTATTAGCTAGTGCATGGACCCAATCGCACTCGAACGTTACTCACAGCCCGCGCATTAATTTGGATCCGAGCCTGTACGGTTCATTCTGTCAGCCCAGGCCGCACTCCCCTGAAAGTGCAACTCAGATACGTTCGATGGGGTAACTGACGATGTAGATTTCGAGCTGATCGAAACGCTCGAGAAGCACCGGCTTGAAGTGGGCGAAAAACCGACGATTTTCCGCATCATCCTCAACATCAACTACGATGCGGACCGTCGCGTCGTGATAGGTCGTTCCTTCGTGTTTCCACATCCCTTGAATCGGGTGCGCAACCCATGTTAGGCCTTCGAAATGGGCCAACAAATCTTCGCGTGTCTCGTAGAACAGCTCATCGAGAAGGAACGTCCATCATTGAACCTGAGCGGCAGAAGAATCTCGTAACGTCTTTTCAGCGTTGTCGAGGCCCCCTATGCCGAGTTCTACAGGCGGCTATTCCCCGTTTTCGTCGGGATCCGGGGCCAAGACGGCGCGCTCGTAGATGTCCGCCAGCGGCATTTCGATCTCCACTTCCGGAAGGGGCAACACCGCGTCCAAGCCCTCGTACACTTCACGCACGAAGTCTCCTTGCTTCGAGCGGCGATACACCTACAACAAGGGCGTGTCTTATTCGACTAGCACATAAAAGCATAAGGATGGAATGGTCAGGTAGGCATCTTTCTTTTCGCCTTGGTCAAGCCGTCGAGTTTTAGCGGAAAGCACCTCAAACAGGACGCTCGGCTCGTCTTGAAACGAATCGTCTGGTGAATTGGGCCGGCAGATAATGGAGGCGTCGGGATAGTAAAAACGCACGTGCGAGGGCAGGCGCACTCGAATTTTTGTATCGGAATTGAACGAACGACACTTCTTTCCTTTGAGTCGCAAGTACAGCGTTCCGATGACGTTGGTGCCTATAAGGTTGTGCGAATTTCGCGATTCCGCCATTGCGTAGACGTAACCGCCGAGATACTCATGCTTGATATTCGACACAAGCTCTCCAGCGAGATATTCGTCAATGCGGGTAAGCTGGATTTTTTGGCTGGGCTCATGTGGTTAGTCTACTCGGGTGCAGCCTCAAGAGGGTAGGCAGCGCCTCCCGAATGTCCCTGGAGCTGGAGAACGGTCCGAGTCTGTTCCCGGCTCAAGCGGGGCAGCTGGTAGATCATTACTATCTCAAACACCAGCAAATCGGCACGCAGAGACTCATCGGCAGATCCCTTGTTAGCGTTACGAAGATCGGCAACGGCGCCAACACCTACTCGGGCGACCACGGTCAACGGCGGCACACTCGCCCTCAGCTTTGGAACGGTCACCGCCAACATTCTTCCTAGCTCATCCGCCTTGACGCTCAACGGCGGCACGCTCCAGCTTAGAGGCACAGGCAGGCCGTCTCCAGTCTGACCGCCAACGCCAACAGCTCCATCCTCCTCGACGCCAATCAAACCCTGACGCTCGGGGCGCCGACCGCTGCTGGTTCCAATGCGCTTCCGGTTTGTGCGCGGCGGTTAGCGTTGCGGGACCATCGCTTACGCCCCTGGCTCGGATAACGCAGTCCTAGCCGAACTTTGCCGTAGAACCCGCCTGAAAGTCGACGACATGCAATTCCACGTTGCGACGGCCTTGCCACTCGTTCACGACTGGTGAATAGGCCAGGCAACAACGGCCGGCGTCGGACATGAGTTCTTCGAGGCGGTCGCTCATGCCGAAGGCGACCGCTCGAATCTTCGTCGGGCCTTGTCGAACTTGAAAACTAAGGTGCTTTTCGTTCTGGCCGATTTTCTTCGGCTCGCCGACGATCTCGAGGCCGCCGGTCATGAACCTCGGCTTCGGATTTTGGGCGCCGTAAGGTTCGAGCTTCGCCACATCGTTCATCAGGCCGAGGGTGAGCATCGCCAGCGGCGACTTCGGCATCGAGATTCAAACAGGGCGCAGGCGGAACACCTGTCGGGAAATGCTTGGCCGCGTAAGCGTAAAAGCGATCGCGGAATGCGCTAATGCGCGTCGGCATGATCTTGAAGCCGGCTGCCATCGCATGGCCGCCGTGGCCGAGCAGATGTTCTTCGCACGCTTTTAATGCGCGATGCAGTTCAAAGCCCGGGATGGAACGGCCGGACCCGGTGACGATCGGCTGGCCTTCTTTGGCGGCAATGATTAAGACGGGCCGACCGATGTGATCGACAATGCGCCCGGCCACAATGCCAATGACGCCGGCATGCCATTCCGGATGCGACAGCACTGCCGCCGGCATCTTGGCCATATCTTCGCCTTCGAGCATCTCCTTGGCCTGATGCACCATACGGCGTTCGAGCGTCTGCCGGGAGCTGTTTTCATTCTCAAGATGCTGGGCGATCTCCTTCGCGCGAAGGGCGTTGGCCGTCGTCAACATCTCGACAACGAGGCCGGCATAGCCGAGCCGGCCGGCGGCGTTCATGCGCGGCGCCAGACGAAAGCCGATGTCCTCCGCCCGCAGTTGCGGCGTAGCCGCCAAGCCTGCCGATTCGATCAATGCCTTCATGCCCATCGGCGGCTGCGCGGCAGCCGAGCCAGACCCGCACGAACGTAGATGCGGTTTTCGTCTTGCAAGGGTACGACATCGGCGACTAAGCCAAGTGCAGCGAGTGCCAGGGCATCCATCAGGAATTCGCGAAGCGCGGTGATACTTTTTCGCTGCCGCTGACCTTTGTCGCCAAGGCCCAAGCTAGTTTGAAAGCCACGCCGGCGCCCGACAATTCACCGAACGGATAGCTGGTTCCCGGCAGCCGAGGATGCACCAGCACATCGGCTGCGGGGAGCGTTTCCTTCATCTCGTGGTGATCGGTGATAATCAGTTCCAAGCCGAGCCGGCGGGCTTCGTCGGCTTCTTCGATGCTGGAAATGCCGCAATCGACGGTGACAACGACTTGAACGCCCTTGGCCGCCAGCGTGCGCAGGGCTTCAGCTGTTCAGACCATAGCCTTCTTCGAGCCGATGGGGAACATAAAACTCGACCGATGCTTCGGAGACAGATGCAACAACCCCCAAAGAATGGCAGTGCCGGTGACGCCATCGACGTCGTAATCGCCGTAGATGCAGATGCGCTTTTTAGCCGAGATGGCGAGCACCAAGCGCTCGACGGCTTCCGGTATTCCAGGCAACGAAGCAGGCGGATGCAGCCCGTTCAACGGAGCATCGAGAAAGCGTTTGCCGGCAACCGCGGTGCGGACGCCGCGATTGAGCAGCAATTGCGCCACGATCGGCGAGACGCTCATCTCGCCCGCTAGCGCTGCAATGCCGGCTTCATCGTGCGGCGGCATCCGCCAAAGTTTGGTGATCGCAGGCAAAGAGGGGTCTCCAGTGAAATGACTACATGAATTCGGGCTGAGATTCGCATTTGGCGCCACCGGGAGCGTCACCGGAGAAAGATCTCAAAAGCTGATCGAATCTCCAGTCGCTGACGCTCCCGGCTCGCCAAATTCAGTTGCAGCGCAAAGGTCACCCCTTCGGCGGCGCCAGTGGCAACGGAGTGATTTTGATTGGGATCTTCTTCTCGCCGCGCAGGACGACGAATTCGATGGGTTCGCCGCCTTTCTGGCCGCCCATTACTTTCATATAGCCGGACATGTTGCGCACTGGTTGCCCCGCGATCTCGACAATCCAGTCGCCTTCTTTGAGGCCACCTTTGAAGGCGGGCCCCTCGGGAGTGACGCCGCCGACAAGCACCCCCTTGCTTTGGTCGTCGTCGTAATCGCCCGGCACAAAGCGGATGGATGGAATGCCTCGCGGCGTGCCGCTCGGTGGATCATCCTTGCCCGGCTTCACGGCCACATACTCCGGCCGCTTCACCTCGGTCGACAGGTCTAAAATGAGTTCTTCAACCATATCGACGACTTTCTTCATCCCTTCGAGATTGATGGTTTCAGGCTTGTCGGTGGGCCGATGATATTCCGCATGCAGCCCGGTGAAGAAGAAGAAGACGGGCACGCCTTTGACGTAAAAAGAGGTGTGATCGCTCGGCCCCGTGCCGCTGCGCGTTTTCTTGATGTTGAAGTGATACTTCTGATTCAGACTGTCAGTGAGCGATTCGAAGTTTTTCGCCGAGCCGAGACCGCCGATCTCCAGCACGTCGCGCGACTCGGCCGTCGTGACACGAAGGAGCCCTTCTGCAAAGCGAGGGGCAACAATTGGTCGCCACCAGGCGAGACCGATCAGCTTGGCAAGTTCGGCCTTCCTCAGGTCGCGGTCGTCGCGGAGACGGCCGACCATATCGAGGTTGACCATCGCCACGGTGTCTTTGAGCGGAAAGAGCGGGTTCTTGCAATAGTACGCGGAGCCAATCAGGCCGCGCTCCTCGCCGCTGAAGAGGATGAACACGAGGCGACGCCCTTCGCGGTCTTTGATTGCCGAAAAACGACGCGCCAGTTCGATTACCGACGTGGTGCCCGAAGCATTGTCGTCGGCGCCGTAGTGAATCTCCTTGCTGCCTTTGGCGAGGCTGCCGCGTTCGCCTCGGCCAAGATGATCGTAATGGGCGCCAATCACGACGGTTTCGTTGGCGAGCGGGCCTTTGCCTTCAAGAACGCCGACGATGTTTTTCGCCTTGAACTCGGTTCGAACGACGGTCGTTTCCAGGCTGGCACTGTATCCTATTATCTCCAAACTCTGGGGCTTGAGATCCTTATCAATTGCAGCCTCCAACTTCGCGACCGTTGTCTCTGACCCAAGAAGGAGTCGGTCAACTAATTCTCGGCGGACATGGAACACGGGGAAGGGAGCGCTGCCGCCTCCCTGGGCATATTCGAACGGCATCAGCGGATCGTCCTTGCCGGCCATCGAAGCATCGTTGACGAGAATCAATCCGACTGCCTTGTGCGCTTTCGGCTGCGGCAATCTTCGCGAGCAGCGGGGCATGGTTCGCCGCTTCGGGAAAAGGCTTTTCTTTGTTCCCTACCCGCGGCGTCTGCCGAATGCAAATGACCACTTTTCCCTTCACATCGATGTTGGCATAATCGTCGTAGGCTTTGCTGCTGATGCCATAGCCGGCGAAGACAAGATCGGCCGATACTTTGCCCGTGCCGGTCAACCCGCAAATGGTGTATTCCTTGTTTAGAACGGGGTCAATGCCCGCGCCCGCGTCCGAGCCGTTGACGAAGCGAAGCTTATTCGGCGTGCTCAACTTGGATGCCCCTGCCACGGTAAACGGTTGGAAGTAGCTGCCGTCGGCCATGGCAGGCTTCAAGCCGATTTCCTTCAACTGGCCGGCGATGAAATCGGCGGCTTTATTAATGCCGTCTGTTTCAATGCCGCGTCCTTCGCACTCGGGACTCGCGAGAAAGAAGATGTCTTTCTTCATTCGTTCGAGCGAAGAAGGATTAAGCTCCGCAGCAGGTAACGGTCTTCCCGACGACAGGGAGAGCAACAGCACAATGCAGACTTTAGCGGTCACGTTCGAAGACATGCGCGAGTCCTTCAAAAAGCAGTAAGTTGAACGGCAGCAGAATAAATGGCGAGACCGATCCGAATCGAGAATCACTTCTTTGTCTGTTTGGCGAAAGCGGTCCCAAATTTCCGGTTTGCCGGGCAGCATCCAACCCGGTACGAAGAGGCGATATTGCCGAGCGAGATCCATCACGGCCCGGGGGTACTCCGGCCATTTGCCTTGGGCTTCCTGCAATTTAGCCAAATCTCGGCGAGCTTGCTCGGGTTTCTCACCCTTCTCTGCTTTTTTCAGCAAGGGCTCCAGTCGTTCGCTGATGAATGTCTGCACCTCGGCCGGCATCTCTTCTTTGTTTCGCGGGCCAAACGCCTCCGGCAAGACCAGATGATGAAGGTGCGCATATTCGTTTACGGCGATTGCGAAATCAGGCCAACGTCCGACTTGATTCTGCAATTCTTTCGGCAGGCCGGGCGTCTTCTTTTTCATGATAAGCGACTGTTTGATCTGCGACTGAACACCCTTCGGCAGATTATTATAATTGCTAGGCCCATTCTGCGGCCCGGGCAACAGGGGATAGCGGTCCGCCAGATCGACGACGACGCTCAAATAGCGGAATGGCCGATCCTCTTGGAACGATTCGCCCGCTTTAACAAGGCGATCGCGCTCGGCAGCAGGCAACTGCGGGCCGAGATTGCGGACAAAGGCGTCCAACAGCTGGCGCCCTTCGCCTGCTTGCAACACCGTCAGAAAACTGTCAGTCTGAATTTCTTTCCAGTTACGGCGGACGAATTCCCACTCCTCGCGCCGTTCGCGCTGTTCTTCCCGCCACAGTTCGACGAGATGAATGCGCTCGGACGGCGATGCCTTCGCATATTTATCGCGATAAATCTTCGGCTGGGCGTCGATCCAATCGCGTTCTTTCAATTCTTCAATGACCTTCAAACGCTCGTGCGTGGTACTCGCATCAACGACGCGTTTGCGTTCTTTTTCTGGCAGATGCGCCAGCCACCAGGTGTAATTATCCATCACTTTTTGCAGTCGTTCCTGCTGTTCCGGATCGAGCGCGTGCAGATCACGATCGAGCGCGCGCAGCTGCTGTTGCCGTGCGGAGGGCAGCGATTGAAGCAACGCGAATTGCTCACGCAGAAAGGCAACATCGTCCGGCTGAGATGCCAGAGCGATCGCCGCTGCCGCCGTGCAGCCGAGCGACAACAGCGCACTTTTGGTGTTCATTTGGGCTCCTCGCGAACAACGGGCGCCTGCTCGACGCCGAAGAGATCGGGGCTATCGAGCGCCTCGAGAAACTCCAAATCATCGACGTGGCGATAGGCGCGCAAATTCTGCAACAAACGTCGTTCGGAGAGAATTTTGGCGTCTTGCTCGCGCTCGTCCATGGCACGCAGCCGTTCGGCGATCTGACCCCTGACGACGAAGCCAGCGCCAGCGAGGCCAAATATGGAAATCGTCCATAAGGCAGCGGAAATCAAACGCTGTCTCACACTCTTCGCAACCGGCGCCATCGGGATAGGGGCGGTCGAACTGGTGCGAAGCGCGGCCGGCGCAAGGCCGTTGATAGTCGGCGCCGTCGGACTTGTCTGTCGCAGTGGTTCGATCCGTGACAACGTCCGTTCCGTGAAATTAGGCGAGGGCTCGGGACGTGGTAAATGATCGAGCAAATCCCACGTCCGTTTCAGCGAATCGGCTTCGGCTCGAACTTTCGAATTGATGCTGATTTTGGCGCTGACTGCCTCGTTACGCTGAGGATCGAGTTCGCCGTCGAGGTAAGCGACCAGCTCGGCGGTTAACTCGTCGGTTGCGTCAGGCGCACGGTCTTCAGCACCGGGTTGGGGGCGTTTGTCGTCCATACGTAAAATCCAGAGGTCAACCTCGTTCATAGGCAAATGGTGGGTTGCGCAAAGCCTTCACCCACCCTGCCTGATCCGTCGCTTACGCATCCGGCTCGGATGCGTCTTCATCATCAACTGCTTGGGGCACCGCTTCGCCATCCATGTAAACGTAATCCTGCAATTCCTCGCGAAGGCGGGCACGCGCTCGGCTCAAAAGAGATTTTACCGCCTTGCTCGACAATTCCATTACCTCGGCGATCTCGGCGTAACCCATATCCTCGAATTTATTGAGGATCACCGCCATCTTTTGCCGTTCGTTCAACTGATCCAGCGCGAGACGGATGTGCGCGGTCAGCTCGGCGTGCTGCAAAGAAGTCGAAGGCGCTGCATCGCGGTTGCGGACCATCTGTTCGGCGGGTCGGGGGCCTAGCGGTCCCGACTCGTGAATATCGAGCGGCACCGATTTTTTCCGCCGCCGGTTGCGTAAGGTGTTCAAAGCCAGATTGTTGGCGATGGTGAACAGCCACGTCGAGAACTTCGCCTTGGGCGTATACTTTTTGCGCGTGCGATAGACCCGCAGAAAGACCTCCTGGGCCAGATCCTCGGCCTCTTCCGTGTTGCCGAGCAAGTGGTGCATGATGCCCACCAGACGGTGCTGGAAGGCCCCAACGAGTTCGGGAAACGCTGAGGCATCATCGTCGCGGACGCGCAGCATCAGCCGGATGTCCGGATCGCGCATGGCCATTTGGTGCGCTGGTCTGACCAATCGCCACGACAGCTTTGTCTCCATTGGAACCCGGCCGCATTCGAGAAGTATCGTTTTTCGCGGTTCAATCAAGTTACAGGCGTGGCCGTTGAAATGCCAGCGCTTTAGCGGGCAGCCGCACATAATAGCATATGCCCGGCTGGAGTCGTCGCGTTTGTTGGGAACAAAAAGTCTTTTTCTCGCGTCTGAAGTTGTGTAGAATGGAAAAAGGACGGGTGAACCCCTTCTCTTCGCATACGATTTCCGTTTTATCATCTTCGTGAATTCACAGGTTTTTCTCGGCCTGGAGCCGTTCGCTATGCATCGTTTCGCACTTGTAGCTGTTTTTTCTGCGTTCGTTTCAACCCTTGCTCCCTCGACTTTTGCGCAAACTCCAGGGCGACCGCATCTCGATCTCGTGCGCGGCCTGCGGAAGGAAAATCTTCCCGACTTGGCGCTGCAGTATCTGGATCAATTGAAGGCGGGAACTCCCGACCCGAAGACCGCCCTGCTACTCGATCTCGAGTAGCGCGGACGTGGATTGCGCTAGCGGAGGAAGAGCAGGAAGAGGGCAAACGCTCCGCGCCTGATGGCGCAAGCGAAGAAAAAGCTGGAAAGCTTCATCGCCAGTTCCGCCGATCCGAAGGATCTGATGGTGGGCCAAGCGAACATCGAGCTTGCGAAGCTATTGGCCGTCCAGGGAAAATCGATGCTGCGCAAGGCTCGCCGTGCGGAGTCGGAGCAGGAAAAAGAAATCGAGATGAAAGCCGTGCGCCCGGTCTTGGAAGCCGCCGCAAAGAAATTTCAAGATACGGCCGGCCTGATCGACGCGCAAGTGAAGAAACTGGAAGGGGCGAAGTCACCGGGCAACGATAAAATGCTGCGCGATCTGGTGGAAGAGCGTTTGAAGACTCAGCTCGATCAGGCCATCACGCTTTATTCGCTGGCCGAGACGTACGTGGGCAAGGACGCTAAGACGACGACCGAGCGCGGGAACCAGTATAAGGCTGCAAAAGTTCTTTTTGAAAAGATCAGCTATCAGGACGAGAAAATGCCGATCTGTTGGGTGGCACGCGCATGGTCGGCCCAGGCCGACATCAAATCGGGCAACGACGGGGAAGGGGAAAAGACATTTGCAGAACTATTGACCAAGACTAAAGTGCCTGCGGCTGCGGCCGGGGTCCGGGTTGCCCGCTATTTTACGATCCTGAATGGCTTTGGGTCAGTTGAAGAAGTAGCCCTGAAAAAGCTGGAAAAAGACACAACGGAGTGGTTGAAAGACTATGCCGGCTACAAGAACAGTAGCGAGGGAATGGGCGCCCGCTATTACCAGGCCGTCGCCAAGAAATTGTTGGCCGGCAACGGAATTCAGCTCGATAAATCGGGCCGACCGATCAGCATTACGGAAGCGGCCAAAGCGAAGTACGAAGAAGCTCAGCTGATCTTCAAGGAACTGACCGAAACGGAGAACGAATATACCGAACGATCGAACCGCAATCGCTCGCAAATCCTCGTCACTCTCGCGGACGCAGGCGGACATGGCGATACGCCCCCCGCATCCTCATTGCCGAATTTCGAGCGCGCCTATTTGATGGCGCAAGTACAGATCGCGCGCTTTGCGCAGTATCGCTCCGGCGGCAACGCCAAGACTACGCCGCCCTCCGCCGACCAAGTGCAAAAAGAGAAATTCAAGCGGTACATGCAGACAATCGAGTATCTCGAACGGGCTCTTCAGGTTGTCGTGCCGGACCGGGATCACCCCCGCGACATCTTCAGCGCCAAGCTTTTCCTGGTCGACTGTTATGCCCAGGCTCAACATGTACCCACAGGCGGCGCTTTTGGCGGAACATATCGCGCGAGAGAACCCGAAACAGGCTAAGGCCCCGGTGGCCGGCCAATTTGCCGTCCAGGCTTACAGCCAGGCTCTGCGGGATCTGCGCAAGCAGAAAAAGAATGATGCCGCAGCCGAGGCGGACGACCCCGCCTGGGAAGAGAAGCTCAAAGCCGACACGCAGCATATTCGTCAGGCGGCAACCTTCGTCATCAAGCAATGGCCTGGTGAAACGACGACGGACGAATCACGGCATATCGTCGCCATGTACGCCGCCGCCGACAAGAAATACGACGAGGCGATCGCCAACTACCTCGAGATTCGCAACAGTTACCCTGCCGTGCAACAAGCCCGCTGGGAGCTGGCGAGCGTCGTTTTTGCCATGATCTACCCAACCGATGAAAAGGATCGAACCAAATTCGACCGCATCGTCGCGGATCGGATTAAAAAACACGAAAGCGAGTGGAAAAAAACCCTGGCCCTTCTCGAATCGGCGCCGACGCCGGATGAGAACGCGTCTGCCGGCGATGCCATGGCCTATATCGAACGCCGGGCGCAACAGGCGCGCATGTACCAGCTCGAAGGGCGTGATGTCAAAGCTCGCGAGATCTGTGAAGCCCTGCAAAAAGAAGTGGGCAAATTTGCAAAGCTCCCGCCCGAGCAGAAGGTGAACGCTGCGCAAACTGCCGAGACCCTACTCTTAAATGCCACTCGTTCTCTCGCTTATGCCGCGTACAAAAAGGACGACTATGCCGCCGTCGCCGAGAAACTCGATCCGATGATTCCCTCGATCACTAAAGCTTTCACCGCAGCGGTGCCCGCCGATGCATCGCCGACCTTCGTCCGCCTGCGCCGACGCAGCGCGACGTGGTCACCTTGGCTCTGCAAAGCTGTGTTCAGGATGGCAAGATTGAGCGCGCGGCGCGCTGCTCGATCTGCTCGAAAAGAGTGGCGGCAGCGCGGAGGAGTCGCTCGGTATGCTGCAAACGCTCGTGAGCAGTGTGCGCAATCAAATCGAAGAACTCGAAAGCGCCAAAAAAGGGAGCTCGAAAAAACTGAAGGAAGGCTTCAGCAGCTTGCTCGAAAAGCTTTCGGCGCGCGGCGACAAGCTCCCTCTGCGCATGAAGCTCTTTCTAGCCCAAGGAATGGGGACCGTTGACGCCTACGAGAAAAGCACCGTTCTTCTCGAAGCGGTCCGCAAGGTTCCCGTACCGCCCCCGCCGGCGCCTCTCGGTGATAACGCTACTGATGAACAGTTGCAAAAATTCAAAATCGACACGGAAGCTACGGAAGAGGCCCGAAAATACCAGCATCAAGCCCAGTATCTGCTGGCCCGCAACTATCGGCTTGCCAAAGACTATCCGAAAGCGCTGGCCGTCTTCAACGAAATGATCGGCGTCGTAAGCGCCAAAGCCCCGACCCCTAAAGACAAGATGGGATGGGCCTTCAAGAGCATGCAAGTGCGTGAAGAGAAAGCCCGCATGCTGGAAGAGATTGCGATGAGCGCGCCTCCGGCCGTGCGCTCGAAGGCCTGGGTAGATGCCGTCCAGGAATGGATCGCCATGCAGAATGCGTTCGCACCGAAATTGACCGCGCTCCGCGTACGGCTTTCTCCCGAAGAAGAGACGCGCAAGATCTATCTGACTTCCTTCCAGGCGCCTCAGGGCGGAGAAGGGTTTTCGGAGATCGACTGGGCTTGGATTGCACTACGCTATGGAAGCGTATATGCCACCACCCAGGCCAAGGCTGCCGAAGAAGCAAAAACGGCCGCAAGCTCGCGCGAACGCTACTTCACCCTCGCCTTCGAACAGAAGCGTTGTTCCGTCATGGCCTATCACAGCATCGGAGTGTCCGCCGCTAAGAGTCCGGAAGCTTATCAGGAGAAATTCGCCGCATTGGCTAAGTCTTTCATCGATCTACAATCGCCGGTGAAAAACCCCGATTTTCCCAAAAACCTCAAGACCGCTATCAAAGAGTTGGTGGCATCGGTGCCGCCACTGAAGGCGGAGTATCAAAAACTATTGGCGGCGAATTGAGTGGGAAGACGGAACGTGGAAAAAGTAACTGGTTTAGCTTCGCGAAGGTTCGTTCCGTAGCGGAAGTCGTCAGACTTCCGGGCACGCAACATCTATACCGGAAGTCTGACGGCTTCCGCTACGCTTACGTTCCGTTGACCGTAGCGGAAGTCGTCAGACTTCCGGGCACGCAACATCTATACCGGAAGTCTGACCGGAGGGCGGACGTTCGAGTTGTTGATCGCGGAGGTGGAAGCGCAGGTGCTTACGTCGTGAGCGCTGACACGCCGCGACAGTATGCCGCCTACAAACTAGAACACGAATAGCCGCTTAAGTTTTATTTTTGCAAATTGATATTTAGCATCAAAGGTTTGATCCATGAAACGTTCTTTATATCTCGGGCTTCTTGTCCTGCTTATTGGAATCTTCGCCGGCAACACTTCTGTTGTCGGCGAAGACAAGGTGGATCGCCGCGACAAGAAAAGCGAAAAGACGGTGACGGTGAGTGGCAAGCTCGTCGAAGAGTCGGCCGCCGGCATAAAGATGAAAGTGGGCGCCAAGGAGGAACTGGTCCCCGCCAGCGAGATCGTGCGCGTCTATTACGACGACATCCCCGTCCAATATAAGCAGGCATTCAGCAATCTCTTTAACACCGAAGAGAAAGAAAAGGATGTCGCCAAGATCCATAAAGATTATCGCGATCTCAATGCGAAAATCACGGTGGGCAACGACGTCAAGCCGGCGGTTAAACGCTACGTCGCGTTCCGTGTAGCCATGACGCAGCTCGCTGCGGCTGATAGCAAGGCGGCAAAAGAGGACGCGCAACGCGAATTGGAGAACTTCGTCGAAAAGAATGCAGGCAGTTGGGAGTACGCTTTCGCGGCACGCAACGTGGCACGGATGCAGCTTGACCAATCGAATTACACCAAGGCGGTGAAGACGATTCAGGATCTGGCCGGGAATGCAAGCGTTCCGGCCGACATCAGGCAAGAAGCCGAGACGATGCTCGTCGATGTGATGTTTCAGGCGAAACAGATCGAGCCGCTGCGCACGAAAATTGACGCTGCGTTGGCGGATGCCAAGACAACGCCTGAACAGAAGGCTCGGCTCCAGGTTTATCAGATCGGGCTGGACGCTCAAGGAGCAGACGCCAAGATTGAAGATGTCGTGAAACGGCTGGATGATCTTATCGCCAAGACCATCGACCCCAATTTGAAAGCACTCGCTTACAACATCATGGGCGATTGCTACATGAGCAAGCAGCACAAACGCGATGCCATGTGGTCTTACCTCTGGGTCGATGCGGTCTATACGCAGGATAAAATGGAGCATTTGAAAGCGATGACCAAATTGCTCGCTATTTTCAAGGAAGAAAAAGACCTCGAGAAGATCCGTTTTTACGAAGAAAAAATGGCCCGCTTCCGTTGATCGAAGAACGTCTGAAAAGACAGGCTGACAGCCGGATGCACCCGGCTGTTTTCTTTTTCGCGGCTACTGTACGGTTCTGTCCAAAAACAAAATGGAGCCACTCTCGATGTCTCGATTCTCCTTAACAGTTTTCGTCCTGTTCCTATTGGCCCTGCCAACCTATGCCGATCATTTCGAGCACTACATCAATCCCGTTCTCGATAAAGCAGTAAAAGACGCGACGAATGTCAAGGAAATGAAAGAAATTACCTCGATGCAATTGGCCGAGTTTGGCGATGTGCTCGGTGACACGGCAGACGCTTTTCTAATCGTGCATACGAACGACGATCGATGGTGCAAATTATTGGTGCAAGCAGCACGCCAGCGCCTGGGCAAAGATAAGCAAGTGCCGATGCTCTTGATTGAAAAATACGTGACTTTCAAGGAGGCCACCGAGCGCACCGTCAAAGCGAAGGGGGAGAACGTTCATGTCTATCCGGGAATGCGCTTGAACCTCGACATCGGTCAGTTCGTACCCGAAAAGTTCGGCGGAGACCTGCTCGTTCAGGAAGATGGCAAGGAGAACTTCAAAGTCTCCGCTTTGGGCGCCGCCAAGATTTATGTACTGACCAAGCCGATTCCCAATGTCGTTCCGAAAAAAGCGGAGAAACTGACCGTCGGCGCCACGTTCGAAATGCGTTACTTTATCGGCAAATACAAACTTTACGATGACGGCCGACGCACCGGAACGCTGAATCTTGAAGTGAATGAATCGGGCGAGGTCACAGGTTCCTTCTATTCCGACCGCGACGGCGCCAAATACGAGATCACAGGTAAGGTCGGCAGCCCGCGACATGCGATCAATTTCACCATCAAGTTCCCGCAGATCGAGCAGAGCTTTTCCGGCTTCCTTTTTACCGGCAACGGCAAAGCGATTTGCGGCACCACCAAGCTCCAAGAGCGCGAAGCGGGGTTCTACGCCGAGCGCGTGGAGGAATAGCGAGTGGCGGCATCATCCTCGCCCCAGTACAGCATCGCCTTGATTTTTCTACAACACGCTCCCCCATACCATTATGACCGACCCACTACAAACTCTCCGCGATGCCCTGTCTCATTCGCCTAATAATCTACCGTTGCGCCAACATCTGGCGGAATCCCTCGTTAACTTGGGGCAGCTCGATCAAGCGGAACAGGAGTACAAACAGGCGATTGCCGCCGCTCCGACGCACACGCCCTTCCGCGTTGGTTTGGCGGAAGTCTACTACCGTCAAGGCAAGAACAGTCCCGCCTTGGTGGTTGTTGAAGATCTGCTCAAAAAGCCGGACACGCCGCCTTCCGCCTACCTCCTTCATGCAAAGTTGCTATTTCGCGCCGGCGACGTGGAACGGGCGGTGCGGCAGTATAAGTCGGCAATTGACTTGGATGGAGGAGTCGCCGATTTGGAATTCGCCGGGCGCTTGGAATCGGCGCCGACGCGGAAGAAAGCGAAGTCGTGGATGGGCGCATTCGTGCCGGGATGGATGCCGAGACAGGCGTGCCTGATGTCGAGATCGAACGGCCCGATGTCAGCTTCAAAGATGTCGGCGGAATGGATGCGGTCAAAGATGAAATCCGCATGAAAATCATTCACCCGTTGTCGCACCCCAACCTTTACAAAGCGTACGGAAAAACGATCGGAGGCGGCATCCTCATGTATGGCCCGCCGGGTTGCGGAAAGACCCACTTAGCGCGGGCGACTGCCGGCGAGGTCAAAGCGGGCTTCATCGTCGTCGGCATCAACGATGTCCTCGACATGTGGCTGGGCAATAGCGAAAAGAATTTGCACGAACTCTTCGAGCAAGCTCGTCGCAATCGGCCCTGCGTTTTGTTTTTCGATGAAGTCGATGCATTGGCCGCGAGCCGGGCCGACATGCGGCAGAGTTCGGCACGAGCGCTCATCAATCAATTTCTGTCCGAGCTCGACGGCGTCAAGACATCCAACGAAGGTATTTTGATTCTGGCAGCGACAAATGCGCCGTGGCATCTCGATTCGGCTTTTCGCAGGCCTGGCCGGTTCGATCGCATCCTCTTCGTCCCCCCTCCCGATGCTCCAGCGCGTGCCTCGATCTTGCGGTTGCTCTGCCAAGGCAAACCGGTGCTCGATATCGACTTCGATTATCTCGCGAAGAAGACGGAACATTTTTCCGGCGCCGACTTGAAAGCGCTTTTAGATGTCGCCATCGAAGCGAAGCTGCGCGAAGCCATGAAAGCGGGCGTGCCCAAGCCCCTTTCGACCAAGGATCTCACTGCGGCGATCGGCAGCGTGAAGGCCTCCACGCGCGAATGGTTCTCTACAGCACGCAATTACGCGCTCTATTCCAATCAGGGCGGCATTTACGACGATATCGTGAAGTATTTGAAACTATGACATCCCGTTGCATCCGCCTGATATGTGCTGATCGGCCGAGCCGGAAGCGCGAGCGACAGTCGTGCAACCATATCGATTGTTTACGCTTCGAACTCCGATCGATCATTCGGTTGTCTCAACGAAAGCGCAAGTGATGAATCCCCATTTCGAACGCGGCCAGCTTCTCTATCAGCAATCGCGCTACGACTTGGCCGAAGAGTCGTTCCGTCGAGCGTTGGCCGACGATCCCGATTTCGTCATGGCTCACGCCTGTCTCGCGCTGTGCATGCTCGAGCGTCAGGAATGGAAGGAAGCGACCGCCGAAGCGGAGCGCGCGATCGGCTTAGCCCCCGACATGCCTTTCGTTCATTACGTGCTTGCACGCGTGCTCTTTGCGCGAATCGTTTTGAAGAAGCCGAGCTGGCGGCGCGGCAGGCCGTTGAACTCGATCCGCACGACGCCGACATGCGTTATATCTTGGGCGGCGTTTTCCTGGCTTTAAAACGTTGGCCCGCAGCACTGGAACAAGCGGATGAAGGCTTGCGATGCGATGCCGAGCATAGCGGCTGTGCCAATCTGAGAGCGAGTGCGCTGGTGAAACTCGGCCGCAAAGCCGAAGCCGAACAAATGATGGAAGGTGTTCTTGCCCGCGATCCGGAAGATGCATTTAGCCACGCCAACCAAGGCTGGACGGCATTGAATCGAAGCGAGCCGAAAAAGGCGCTGGAACATTTCCGAGAGTCGCTGCGACTCGACCCGACCCTCGAGTACGCACAACAAGGAATGGTCGAAGCGTTGAAGGCTCGCTATCTCGTCTACCGGTTAATGCTGCGCTGGTTCTTGTGGATGTCCACACTCGGACGGAAATGGCAATTCGGCATTCTCCTTTTTATATATTTCGGAAGCCGGCTTGTTTCTCGTACTGCCAACGACAACCCGGAACTGGGCGTCATCTTATGGCCCATCTACGGCCTGTTGGTGGGCTTTGCGGTGCTGACCTGGCTCGCCTACCCGTTGTTCAACCTCATGCTGCGGCTGAATCGCTACGGCAAGCACATGCTTACGCGCGACCAGCGAAGAGGCGCCAATGCCGTCGGTTTATGTATGATCGCCGCTCTCGGCGCACTGGCCTACGGCGTTATCATGAGCGAGCAACTGGAGTTGATGCTGGCCATTGCCTTAGGAGTTTACATGCTCGTATTGGCCGGGTTGTTCCAGATTCCGCACGGATGGCCTCGCTATGCCATGACCGTGGCAGCGTTCGGCCTGGCCGGCACGGCGATCTATGCGTTTGCCGAATTCTATGGGTCAATCGGCGAGCCGCGCCCTATCGCCAAGCAAATGGTTGCCAGTGGCTTCGAAGCGTGGAATCTCTATTTTCCCGGTGTTTTGGTGTTCAACATCGCGTCGAACATATTGATGTCCATGCGCCTCGATAGGCGATAGCTAGAGTACGCTTCAATCATTGCCTTCCTCGACAGTCGGCGTCTCGGGCTCCTGCTGAGTCATGCAATGCAGCGTTCCAAGGCCCCAGACGAGATCGACTGCGTGAATCCCCACCACTTTCCGGCCCGGAAAGAGGTCGGACAACGTGCCTAGCGCAATGCGATCCTGGGGATCATTGAATGTTGGAACCAGCACGACATTGTTCGCAATGTAGAAGTTGGCGTAGCTCGCCGGGAGTCGCTGGCCGTCGAAGAAGAGCGGCGCCGGCATTGGCAGCGGAACGATCTCCAGTTTACGCCCGTCGAGATCGGTCATTTCGCTCAAACGTTCGAAATTCTCTTGCAGCGGGCTGTAGTTCTGATCCTCAACGTGGCTCTCTTGAGCAACCACAATCGTTCTCATCCCGACAAACCGAGCCAGGTCATCGATATGGCCGTGCGTGTCATCGCCGGCGATTCCTCGATTAAGCCAAAGTGTCTTTTTGACGCCTAAATAATCCCGGAACAATTGTTCCAGCTGGTCCTGTGTCAGACCGGGATTTCGCGCCTGCACTTCCGATAGCAGACATTCTTCGGTAGTCAGCAACAATCCTGCACCGTTTACGTCAATGGCGCACCCCTTCCAAGACAACTCGCGTTCCGTCACAGGTCGGCTGCCAGGATGAATAGTCGCATTGTTTAGCTATGGAGCCGGCAATGGCATCATCGTTTTTCGAGTTGGGATACTTGGCCCAACCATTGAAACGCCAATCAATAACTGCTTTCTGATTTTCAGGACCAAGAACAAACATAGGCCCGTAATCGCGCGTCCAAACCCGATCCGTCCGCAACCGCCAGAATTGGACTTGCTTTATATTGACGCCTATTTGTTTGAGCATCGCCTCAGCGTGGCTTTCGGTCTTGGCATCGTTGACGAAGATATTTACGCGCTCCGACAGGGTCAGCCAGCGTATGATTTCTCCATAGACCCAGGGAATAGTCGAAAGCTTTCCGGGCCAGTCCGCGCGGCGATGTGGCCATGCAACCCAAGTTGAAGCATGGTTCTCCCATTCCGCGGGCATTCGGTAGCCATGGGACGCCGGTAAAACTTCGGCAACCAATCGCGACGTATGTTTTAAGTTCTTGCGTGCCATGGATTTGAGAGATGTACGTTTGCTAATTGAAGAAAGTTCCGATTTTGCTGAATATTCAGGCACGGCAATCGCGATAAACTCCAGCGAGTGATTTGATTGTAGTGACTATTGCTGCTAGGCTGATGATAACGGTAATGTCACGGATAGGGAGATCCTCTACGGAATGTACTCGCGCACTGAGGTTGATCAAATGGTCGTCCCCCCGACCATTCTAGTAATTGACGACGATTCTGACATTCGCGACGATCTGCAAATGATTCTCGAAGATCAGGGTTATCGTGTCATTACCGCGGCTGACGGCCAGGCAGGGCTGCAGCGTGCCATGCGCGAACGACCTGAAGCGATCATCTGCGATATGATGATGCCGAAGATGAGCGGCTTCATCGTTCTGGAGCGCGTCAAACAACACGAAAAAGCGCCTACTCCGTTTATCATGCTGACCGGCAACGCCAGTGATCAGCAGCGAAACTTTGCCGAGTTTCTCGGCGTCGATGCCTACTTGAACAAGCCGATCGGAACGAAACCCCTGCTTGACACTTTGAAACGCCTCTGCCGGCGGCCAGTCCATTCTCATGCATTGGCGACACCGCTGCCTATTGAAACTGCCGTTTAAACCATTCGCGAACTAAATCCTTCAGTTTTGAACAATCCAAATTGCCGTGCTTAAGCTGGTACGTGGAATTCCGACAACGCCTCTTTGCTCTCAGGAGCCTTTAAAGGTGATTGTGCGCATCTTGCAGTTTTTATTCCCGCACTATTGTGCATGGAAGAGCGTATGACTGCGTCAACTTGCGTGCAGCAGTTAATCGCTCCAAAGCCCGGCCTGTGTTTGCCAATCCACTATAAATAAAAGGGATAAAGCGCCCCGCAGTTTGCGTTTTGGAGACATCAACATGGTGATGAAGACGACGCCATTGACGGCCGAAGAACGCATGCAACGTTACGGCTACCGCCAAATTCCTGAGGTCCAAGCGGACGGTAAAACCGAATATCGGCGTGTGGCGCTAACTCTCGAGGATCTGTTGCACCCGCAGATGGGGGATGTCGCTGTACTTTCAAGCGTAAACAACCTGGAAACGAATTATCTTGCATCGGTGTTCCGCACCGTTTGGCCCATGATCCCCATGCGCTCGTTCTGCACGACTGCGGTGTTTATTGGGAGGTGCCAATGCTCGGACATCACAGCCCCGACATCTCCGTGATCTTCAATGTGCGCGAGCAGAAGGTCAACTGGACCAGCTTTGATGTGACAGAAGAGGGAACTCGTCCGACAATCATCGTCGAGGTTGTTTCTCCCGATTATCGCGTAAACGACGTTGTTACTAAAGTGAGCCATTATCATCTGGCAGGCGTGCCTTTCTACTTTATCGTTGATCATCAAGAGGCCGACGATCCGGCAAAACTTCTTGGCTATCGGCGGGCCGAAGAGGGATTCATGCCCCTGGCGGCGGACGGGAAAGGTAGATTCTGGCTCGATTCCATTGGCGTCTGGATGGGAGTCGAAGACGGCAGAGTAGCCTGTTACGACGGCCAGACCGAAGAACGACTCGGCAACTACACCGAGATCAGTGAAGCTCTAGAGGAGATGAGTGAGCGTGCAGAAGCGGAAGCCAAACGTGCCGCCAACGCGTTGCGACGGGCTCGAACTTCAGCCCGCCGAGCCGAAGTCGAGAAACAACGCGCGGATCGCGAGGCAGTGCGTGCCGATGAAGAACGCCGTCAACGAATCGAATTAGAACAACAAATTCAAGCCTTGAAGGCTGAGATAGCCCTGTCGCATACCAACGGTCGCCCCAAGTGAACAGCATGTCGGCAACCGAAGTTCTAGGCAGCCTGTCGTCGCCGGCTGATGCCGCGCCCCTGCTCGATCGTTGGGGTTTGGACGACTTCGAACGCGGCCTACGCAATCTCCGCGGGCTGACGCAGGTTCTCGATGGAGCGACTCTCGCTGCCATTGTTCCAGCACTTGCCCAGTGCCTGCCGCGCCAAGCCGACCCGGACATGGCGCTCAATAACCTCGAGCGTTTCCTTTCCAATCCGCTGGCCCGTACGTATTTAAGCGAGCTGCTTGGCAACCAGGCGCGTAGTTTGGAAATGCTGGTGCAGCTTTTCAGCAATTCGCAATTCTTCAGCGACATGTTGGTCGCGGACCCCGACTACTTCGATGTGATCCGCGGGCCGCTCGGGGTAAGCCCGACCCGAGCCGAGCTCGTCTCGACGCTGGAGAGCGAGGCGCTGAATGCCGATGATGCGACAGTTTTGCGGTTGTTGCGACGCCACCGCCAACGCCAACATCTACGCATCGGGGTGAATGATATTATTCGCGATCGGCCGTTGGAAGAGATCACTAAAGATCTATCGACCGTAGCAGAGGCCGCAGTCGAAGTGGCGCTCCGCAACGCGGCTCGCAATCTTGTCGCGCGCTTTGGCGTCCCGCGTCAGTCAAATGGCGAGCCGTCGCAATGCGTCGTACTTGGGTTTGGAAAACTCGGCGGAGAAGAGCTCAACTATTCGAGCGACATTGATCTGATGGTAGTCTACGATGAGGACGGGCGGACGAGCGGCAGCCGCACCGTTATTGGAAATGACGAATTCTGGTCCCGCGTTGTCGCGGAGATGGTTCGAACATTGACCGCGCATACCGATCGAGGCCAGGCCTATCGGGTTGATCTCCGGCTTCGGCCGGAAGGGCAACGCGGGCCGCTCGCACGCTCGTTGGCAAGCACCCTTTCTTATTACGACACATACGGCCGCACCTGGGAGCGACAGGCACTGATTAAAGTCCGTCCCATTGCCGGCAATCGTCCTCTTGGTGAAGACTTTCTTCGCTCCGTCGAAGGATTCGTCTGGCGAAAGTATTTGAGCTTCGCGGAAATCAACGAAATCAAGGCAATGAAACGGCGAATCGAACACAAGGCGCACGACGCCGGGGATGGCGAACGTGACGTGAAGACCGGTCGCGGGGGTATTCGCGACGTCGAGTTCACCATTCAGTTCCTGCAGCTTCTCAATGGCGGCGACCTGCCGACCGTTCGCCAACGAGGTACGCTCGACGCCATGCAGGCGCTCGAGGCGGCCGGTTGTTTGACCGATCCCGAGTATCGCGCATTGGACGATGCCTATCGCTTTCTGCGCCGGACGGAGCACCGCCTTCAATTCCTCTTCGACTGGCAAACGCATCGCCTGCCTGAAAACTCCGAGGAACTGCGCAAGCTTCGCATTGCGCATGGGTTATTCCACTCACGATCGGCATGGGATTCCGAATACAGAATCTGCGGGAAATTCGGAATCTTTAACTATTGCGGAATTCGGAATTCGGAAGGCGGAAATTTCCCAAGAAGTAGGAATGGCGAAAGGCGCCCATTCCGAATTCCGCATTCCGAGTTCCGAATTTCCCAAGGAGTTGGGTCCGCAAAAGCATTCGCCTTTGGACGAGCCACCGATTGCGCCGTCATTGCAGACACGCGATTTGCTGCTCGACCCCCTCGAGCGCTTTCTGCACGATTATCTGGAGAAATCGAACCTCAACCGGACGATTCTTGACCATCTTCTGCATCAAACATTCGCCGGGTCGGAAGAAGAGGCAGAGCCGGAATCGGATTTGATTTTGGCGCCCGACCCCGAAGAAGCGGCCGTGAAGACGGCGCTTGCGCGTTACGGTTTTAAAGACGTAATGGCTGCTTACCGGAATCTCACGCAACTGGCGCAAGAGGCAGGCCAATTTCTGTCGACTCGGCGTTGCCGGCACTTTCTCGCAAGCATCGCGCCGCGACTGCTTCGCGCTGTCGCGGAGACTCCCGATCCGGATCTGACACTAGTCAATCTGGAACAGGTTACCGCATCGCTTGGCGCCAAGGCGGTTCTTTGGGAACTCTTCAGCTTTCTACCCGCCAGTCTCAAACTCTATGTCGACCTCTGCTCCAACAGCCCGTTTCTGTCACAGATTTTGATTAACAATCCCGGAATGATCGATGACCTGTTGGACAGTCTCATCGTCAATCAGCCGCGTTCGCTGGGGGAACTAAGATCGGAATTAACGGAGCTGGGCCGAGCCGTAGAAAAGACTGAGGTGTTGGAAGCCATTCATCGAAGTTTTCAGGACAAAGAGCTGCTGCGCATTGGCGTGCGCGACCTGTTAGGCAAGGACAATGTACGCGCAACATCCGCCGCCCTCAGCGAACTGGCTGAAGCGTTGCTTGCGGATGTAAGCGCACGGCAGGAAGCGTTGGTGACGGCACGCTTCGGCATACCAATTCTTGCAAACGGGCCCCGGAAAAAAGCGCCTTGCCGTTATGTCTTGCTCGCGCTGGGCAAACTCGGCGGCCGTGAGATGAGCTATCACAGCGACCTCGATCTCGTGTTGGTTTACGAGGGTGATGGCAAGAGTATACCGCAGCCGGCCGCCGAGGGCCGTCCGGCAGTGACTGGAGTGGACAACTATCATTATTTCACGGAGCTTGCCCAACGGATCATCAAAACAACCAGTCAGCCCGGACCACTTGGAAGGCTTTACGCCGTGGACATGCGACTGCGACCGACGGGAAAATCGGGCAGTCTGGTGATCCCCCTCGCCGAGTTCAACCGCTACTACGATGGATCGAGCGCCGCCATCTGGGAGCGCCAGTCCTTCGCCCGTGCTCGATTTGTCCACGGGCATTCCGAGTTTGCCAACAATGTTCTCTACGCAGTCCATCGTGCTGTCCACGGAATTGCCTGGCGGCCCACGATCCTCGATGAAATCCGATCTATGCGTGAAAAACTCGAGGCGACCGCGTCACCCAGGAGTTTGAAACGTGGTCCCGGCGGCATGGTCGATATCGAGTTCATCGTGCAGATGTTTCAAATCAAATATGGCGAACAAAGGCCAAGTCTGCTGCTAACGAACACATGGGATGCTCTCGATGCCATCGCGTCCGCTGCGTTGATATCCGAATCGGAACATCGCACATTATCAGACGCATATTCGTTTTATCGCTCCGCGGAGGCGCGGTTGCGTATTGTTACGAATCGCCCGCTGACCGAGTATCCTGAAGAAGCTGACAAGCTCGAGATCTTCGCGCACCGGTTGGGGTTCGACGCCAAGGACGTAATGGCATCTGAGCAATTCCTGGAAGAATTCAAAACACAGAGCCGGCAGACACGAGAAATATTCGATCGAATTTTCCAGCGCGAGCGATAGGCAGCCGACAGCGGCATTACCTTGAACAATTGAATCGAATGGAAATGGTCAATGAATCTTCCCTTGAAATGGCATGGCGGCAAATACTATCTCGCCTCGAGGATTGTATCTTTGATGCCGAAACACTTGCACTACGTCGAGCCTTTTTTCGGCGGTGGCGCCGTTCTTCTTGCCCGCAACCCGGACGACGCCAATCTTTGGCTGGAACCTCATAAAGGCGTTTCCGAAGTCGCGAACGACATCAACGGCCGGCTCGTCAACTTCTGGCGCGTACTGCAAAACGACGAACTATTTAAACAGTTTTCTCGAAAAGTTGCGGCTATTCCGTTAGCGAGGAGCGAGTGGGAGAAAGCCCATCAGCACGAATACAGCGGGGATCCTGTTGACGATGCGATTGCGTTTTTTGTCGATTGCCGGCAAAGCCGGTCCGGAATGATGAACAGCTTTTACTTCCATCACGAGAAATCGCACCCGCCGACAAATGAACGGCAACGTCTCAGAATGGCTTTCGGCGGTGGATGGCCTTGCCGATGTGCACGAGCGTCTGCGCCGCGTATTGATTGAGAACATGCCTGCGGTCGATCTGATTCGAAGAGAAGACACGCCAGGGACGCTCTTCTATTGCGACCCTCCCTATGTTCATGAGACAAGGGCTTCAAAAGAAGCCTATGCTTTTGAAATGGACGGGCCTGCACATCGTCAGCTGTTACAGGCGGTGCTGGAATGCCAGGGCAAAGTGATGCTCTCCGGCTATCACTCCGACCTCTATCGAGACATGCTGCCCGGTTGGAAGGAGCACCTGTTCGATCTCCCCAACAACGCCGCCTCCGGCGATACCAAACGCCGGATGATTGAAGTAATCTGGTGCAACTTTTAGATGTGCTTTTCACAGAGCTGCGAACGTTAGGGAGCGGCTGTGACGACGTTAGAATGACGTTTTGTAGGGTGAGTACACTTATCTTTACACAACAAAGAACGGAAACCCGATGTTACGTGCTCTTTTCTTGTTAGTTGCGTTGACGGGGATTGCTCGTTCGGAACCGACCCCGGCACGGGTGCCGGTAATTGTTTCTGACGAGGCAGCCGCCATTCATCGAGAAGCGTTGGTCGTCGATGGGCACAACGACCTGCCCTGGCAATTCCGCACTAAGAAAGATTTCTCATTTCGCTTTATCGATCTCGCAAAGCCGCAGAAAGACCTGCACACCGATATCCCTCGGCTTCGCAAAGGAGGCGTCGGCGCTCAGTTCTGGGCGGCCTATGTGCCGGTGGAACACAAGAAATCGATCGTGAAAGAGACCTTGGAACAAATTGATGTCATCCATCGATTTATCCGTGATTATCCGAACGATTTGGAGTTTGCCGGTTCGGTTGACGATATTTTGCGAATCCGCAAGAGCGGCAAGATCGCTTCGCTGATCGGCGTTGAAGGCGGTCACAGTATCGATAATTCGCTCGGCATTCTGCGCTGCTACTACCGCCTCGGCGCCCGCTATATGACTCTCACCCATACTGAAGATCTTGACTGGGCCGACTCCTCAGCCGGTAAGGGAACCAATAAGGGACTCACAAAATTCGGCGAAGATGTCGTTGCGGAAATGAACCGCCTGGGAATGCTCGTCGATTTGTCCCACGTCTCAACCGAGACGATGCGCCATGCGCTGCGGGTGACCAAGGCGCCCGTCATTTTTTCGCATTCTTCCGCCTTCGCTCTCTGTGACCACCCGCGCAACGTTCCGGACGACGTGCTCCAGCTCCTGAACAAAAACGGCGGCGTGGTGATGGTCAACTTCTTTCCCGGGTTTCTGGTTCCCGAGGCCGCGCAGGCTTTCAAACGCTTGAGCCAATTCGAAGAAACGTTGCGCAAGAAAACCACTGACGAAAATGAAATCGATCAAACCCTGCAGCGCTGGCGTAAAGAGAACCCGATGCCGGCGGCCGATATTCATCATGTCGTCAACCATATCGAGCATCTCGTGAAAATCGCCGGCATCGACCATGTCGGCCTTGGTTCGGACTACGACGGCATCAATGCCGTCCCCCGGCAATTGGAGGATGTATCGACCTTTCCGCTGATCACGCAGGAGTTGCTCAATCGGGGTTACAAGAAAGACGCGATCGTGAAGGTGCTCGGGGGAAATTTGCTGCGAGTCATGCGCGAGGCAGAGAAAGCGGCGGGCAAATAAGACAGGCTCGGCCAACTAATTCTGGCGAGCCGGGAGCGTTAGGGACTTAAGCAACAATAACCATGCAACTCGCAAGTGCAATAAAAGCAACGGGTCAGGCGCCCAATCGCTTCTTCGGCGGCAACGGCTGGTGTTTCCAGCGCCGATGAATCCACAGGTACTGCTCAGGATGTCGGCGTATCATGCGTTCCAGCGCCTCGGTGAAGCGGATCGTGATGGCGCGCACCGGATCGGGGTGCTGGGCGTAATCGAGCGGATCAATGACATCCTCGACATAGGCGTGGTATTTCATCCCTTGGCCGACGCGCACCGCGCCGGCCACCATCATCAACGGCTTATGCTCGAGCGCCAATAGGGCGATCGCCTTATGCGTTGATGCAGGCCGATTGAAGAACGGCACGAACAGGCCGCGCTGCCCGGCATCCTGATCGCCCAGCGTGCCGAGAAAGCTCCCTTCGCGCAGGGCTTTCTCGATCAGATCGAACTCGCCATTCTTGGCGATCAGCTTTTGGCCCGTTCCTTCGCGCCAACGCCTCAGCCAGCGATCGACGTAAGGGTTGTCCAGCGGCCGGGCAATCGCATAGCCGGGAAAGCCGAGCAATCCGAGGATGTAGCTCGATAGTTCCCAATTGCCGAAGTGGCCCGTCACCATCATCACCGGACGTTCGCCAAGCGAGACGTCGGTGAATCGCCGAAAGTCTTCGAGTGTGGCAAATTCAAAGCGTTCACGCCACGAACTGCGCTGTAGCAAATGATCGAGATGCAGTACTTCAACAATCACCCGGCAGAAGTGTTGATAAACCTTCGCGACCATTCGCTCCGTCTCGATTTCGTCATATTGGCCGGGATAAGCCTGCCGGAGGTTGTCGCGAGCAATGGCAACGCGCTTCGGCTGCAACTTCATAATCAGATAAGCAAAGCCGACTGCGCAGGAGTTCGCCGTCCGAAAGGAAAGCGCTCGTAGAAAGGCGGCGATCAACCGGAAGACCAGATAACTCGCCAGATCAACGCGACGACTACGCGGCTTCGCCATCCTCACTCCTTGAGGATTAAAAAGGTGTCAGGACCCTTTAATTCCGTTTCACGGAATTAAAGGGTCCTGACACCTTTTTAATACCCCTTCCGTAATGAGCAATCTGTTGGTAAGTAGAGTTTTCACCTGCAAGGGGCATTGTGCAAACTTCGACCCTCTTGGCTACCAGATTCAGAATCCAGTCCTCAGGTATGTTGTCATGCGCATACATATCATGTTTGATGCCATGATCCTGTTCCAAAGTGGACTCCGAAACTTCAACAACAATGGCAACTTCATTGCTTCGTGGATGCCCTTGGAAGAAACGGCGCTTAGGTCCTTTCACAATCACCAGGTCGGGTTCGGCAACACTCTTGCCGCTCATGGCGATAGGACGTTGGGTTCGGAAGGTCCACGGATTGGGCAGCAAAGTTAAGAGAATTTGTTCAAGCAAGTCCAATGCGGCAGCGTGATACTTGTCGTGGGCCAACTTGTTCACCAGCAATCCATCGAGAAGTTCAACTTGGTCGGCAGTTGTAAAGACACCGCTTTCTGTTAGGCGATTGTATTCATCTGCTGTGAAGAGATGAACGCAAGGCAGGGGAATCGTTTTAGGTTCAGATGGTAAAGTCGCGGCTGACATTCGGTGGATCCAACGGATTCAAAGGTTCAATGCCCAATATACTTCGCGTACAAAGTGCGTGCCTTTTCGCAGTCGTCCGTTCCTTTGATGATCGCTCGACCGTCCGGGAAAACGGTAAAGTCAAATTCGTCCACGTTGAATTTGAGAAGGAATTTGTTGTGGCTGACGGTGCCCGAAGCACTTAACTGTTTCGACAGATCGCCGAAATCGAGCCGACCGGCGATGCGATGCGACACTTGCACGGCATTGCGGCCGCAGAGACTCGTGGTCTGCGTCCCATGCTCGCCCTCAAGCCATTCGAACTTTCTTTGTTTGCAGCATGGGCAATTCACTTTGTTCAATAGCGGAGCAATCTTGATACGGCGGTTGATGTTTTCCCACATATCGAGATAGAGCAGTTCTCGGCTGATCGCTTCTTTTTTCCCTGCCAGCAGTTTGAGAGCCTCCGCCGCCTGATAGCTGGCGACGACATTAACCACTGGGCCGAGCACCCCGGCCGTTTCGCAAGTGCCCGTTTCGCCCGGTCCGGGCGCCGCTTCGAAGACACACCGAAGGCAAGGCGTTTCGCCTGGGATAATCGTCATCGATTGGCCGACGCTGCCGATGCAGCCGCCGAAGACCCAAGGCTTATTGAGGGACACCGAAGCGTCATTGATGAGATAGCGGACTTCGAAGTTGTCGGTGCCATCTAAGATAACGTCCACATCGCGGCATAGCTCAATGATGTTGGTGCGGTCAATGTCGGTGACGATCGGCTCAACCGTCACCATTCGATTGATTTCACGCAACTTCTTCGCAGCGGCCTCGGCCTTCGGCAAGTTGTTGATGACATCGGATTCGTCAAACAACACCTGCCTTTGCAGATTGCTCACTTCAACGAAATCGCGATCGACAACGCGGACAAAGCCGACTCCGGCACGAACCAGATTGTTCGCCAGCACCGTGCCTAAGGCGCCGCAACCGCAAATCGTGACGCGCGATTTCACGATACGCTCTTGCCCAGCTTTGCCGATGCCATTGAAACGCATTTGGCGCGAGTAACGTTCGATGGATGCGAGTTCTGCGTTCATAATGATGATGTTTCTTTCGCTAACTGAAATCGGACAAATTTGCTCGTTGACCGTCTGCTTGCGCGGACTGAGCGAGCATTTCCCAGCGTTCTTTCTCTCCACGCGGCATTCGACTTCCTGCCCACGTCAGTCTAAGAGCTCCGACCAACTCGCTACGTAAAGAATTCGTTCGCCCAGCGCTTCGAGTTTTTCAATGCTTTTAATGTCCGCGAGAGAACGTTCAGCTGACTCATTTCCGGCGCCGAAGCGTTTACGACCCTGTCGGAGCAAGAGCTTTTGAAGTCCTTCGACTCTTCCTTCGACTCTTCCTTCCATCCGCCCTTCTTCGTGACTTGCCTGCAGAATTGTCTCGACCATGCTGCTTACCTCTTTCATTCGTTGACCGTCTTCTTGCGCGGACTGAGCAAGCGATTGCCAACGTTCTTTCTCTTCACGCGGCCTTCGACTTCCTGCCCACGTTAGCACACTGCGCAAAATTTCGGTCCAGAGAACTCGGTCAGTGTCGTAGAGTTTTCCCAGTCGTCGCATCGCCTCGGCAAAGATCGGCTCAAACTCATCAGCCGGAGCGTCCTCCGCGCGAACCACCGAGAGCAATTGAAAGAATGCATCTCGGCTTTCAAGCAAATCTTGCGAAGTATGGCTTGCCAATTCCCAGAATATCGGCTTCCATTGAGGTGCAAAAGCACGAAAAGCTTCCGGTCCGCCCAACAGATCACTGATCGTCCGATTGCTGCCCCAAACGTGCGACGATGTATGCAGTACAAGCGGCACGATCGGCGTCAGCCGAAATTCTGGGCGAGGCGCCGGCAGAAGTTCCCACTGCCGCCATTCGCGCTCCCAATAAAGCACCGAATAGATGAGCGTCCTTAACGGTATTCGCGGATCGGGCTGGCTTTGAGGCTCGATCAGTACACAGACGAGCACCAATTGTTCTCCGTCGGCCGAACGGTAAGGAATCTCGAAAAGCAGGTCCGCTTCACGGCCGCGCCAGTCGTCGAGAAGAAAATCTCGCGGCAACAATTTTGCCCGGGAGAAGTCGAACCCTTTGGCCAAATCTTTCAGCACTTCTTCCAGAAACGCTCGCAGATTTTCGGGGTGCTGCAGTGACTTACGAAAGACGCGGTCAGCAATGTCGTGTAGAGAAGATTGGGCATCAGCAGTCACGTCGCCGCCTTATTGATTTCAAGTTATTCAGCTTTGTTTTCCGACGCCGTTCTCGTCTAAAAACGTTTTCAAGAACTGCACATGTTCTGTCGGCCACTCTTGTTCTTTCGCATAGCCCACTAACGTTTCAAGATCCTCGCTCGCCCGCAACAGGTCTTTTCCTGTCAGCCGTTGCAAGTAGGTGGCCATGTATTCCAACCCTTCCATCGCCGCATCGGGATCGATAATGGTATCTTCCGAACCCTCCAGAAACACGTAGCCATGAAGCATAGCCAGTAAAAGCGGATTGATGCCCAGATCGGGCGGGATCAGCGGGAACACCGCTGCGCCTTCGGGCGATTCATATTGTTCTTCCGCTGCTTTGCTCACGATTTAGCTTTGCCTCCCGAGGACTAAACCTCACCCGCCCGCCACCGCCGGAATCAACGCCACCAACTGCCCGTCTTTCACCACGGTCTGCATCTCGTCGAG
Organism: uncultured Planctomycetota bacterium; assembly: GCA_963718635.1. GTDB lineage: Bacteria > Planctomycetota > Planctomycetia > Gemmatales > Gemmataceae > JAIOQJ01. The sequence goes on from OY970367.1 coordinate 4,742,332, forward strand.
GTAACGAATGTCTTCGTCGTTGACGAAGATATTGATGTAGGGCCGAAGCTTGCCCTCGTTGAACAGCTTAGGTCCAATAGTGGGATGCTGTTTAACGAGATCCGCCAGCGCTGCGTCAACCGTGCCGCCAGCTACCTCAACCTCCGTCTTGCCGGCCGTATGCTCGCGGAGCGGGGTGGGGATTTCGATGCGTACCGACATTGTGATTGTCTCCTCCGAACTAACAGAGCTAAATACTTTGTCCAAATTTATGCGAAACGTATTCGCTATGTCGAATAATGCCCACTGTCCCAAGGCGGATGAAACATGATGTCATTAGGCCAAAGCATGACACATTCATAAACTCCCTCAGGGTTTTCAGGATCATCGAAATTGTTCTTTTCGTAGACCACTGCGAACCGATATCCTTCTTCTTCGTAGACAAATGTTTTGATCTGGATATCACAAAGCCGATCTATACAAACATCACGCAACATATCACCTAGTTTTTTCCAAGCACGTTCGCATGATTGTTCCTCACCGTCGGCTGTCGTACCACCATTGGAAACCTTTGTGGATAAGTGGCTGCCATTTGCATCGAAACGATGAAGGACAGCGTACCACCGCTTTGTTTTTTCCCAGTCATTCGTCGGACCTGATTCTGGGAACGCCCCAGAAACGAAGCCCATAAACTGGTTTCCGACGTTATCACATCCGACATAGTGGAAACGCCCACCCTTCCATGCTTCCTGAACGATTCGCAGTGTTTCGGGCTCAGCCATTGATTTCTTCTCGCGTCATGAGCCGCTAAACCAAAACCGGCTCTCTTACTAAACTCGGCACATCCACCAACGGCTCAAATGCATCCAGCGACGGCCGAATGACCACGGGCGGCTCAATGGCGTCGTAGAGCGCATCGAGCGTTTTCAGGCCGTTGCCGGTGATGCAGAGTACGATCTCTTCATCGCGCGGAATACGGCCTTGCTCAATCAGTTTACGGGCGACGGCCACAGTTACTCCGCCTGCGGTCTCGGCAAAGATGCCCTCGGTGCGTGCTAGCAGTTGCATCGCCTCGACGATTTCGGGATCGCTCACGTCCTCGGCATAGCCGCCGGTGTCGCGCATCAGTTTGGCGGCAAAATAGCCATCGGCCGGGTCGCCGATGGCCAACGACTTGCAGATCGTGTTTGGCTTACGGACAGGCTTATGGCGTTCACGCCCTGTCTTCACCGCATCGGTAATCGGGTTGCATCCCGTCGCTTGGGCGCCGAACATCTTCGTCGTGGGTGCGCTTTTGACGATGCCAACGCGGTGCAGTTCTTCAAACGATTTATAAATCTTGCCGATCAACGCCCCGCCGGCCATCGGGCAGACAATGTGCTGCGGAAAACGCCAACCCAGATCCTCGGCGATCTCGAAGCCAAACGATTTGGAACCCTCAGCATAAAAAGGCCGCAGGTTGATGTTTACGAAGCCCCAGCCATATTTGAACGCCACTTGCGTGCAGAGGCGGTTTACTTCGTCGTAAGTGCCGGTCACGCCGATCACCTTCGCGCCGAAGATGCTCGTGCCGAGAATCTTGCTTCGCTCCAGGTCGGAAGGAATGAAGATATAGGCCTCTAAGCCGGAAGCGGCCGCGTTGGCCGCGACGCTGTTGGCCAGGTTGCCGGTTGAAGCGCAACCGACGGTGCGAAAGCCGAACTCACGCGCTTTGCTCAGTGCGACCGAAACGACACGGTCTTTGAACGAGAGCGTCGGAAAATTCACGGCATCGTTCTTGATCCAAAGGCGTTCGACGCCGAGGGCGTCGGCCAGCCTGTCAGCCTTGACCAAGGGTGTCCCGCCGACTTGCGGGCCGACGGTTGGCTCGCCTTCAAGCGGCAACAGCTCGCGGTAACGCCACATGTTGCGGGGACGTCTTTCGATCTTCTCCCGGCTTATGTTCCGGGCGACGGCGGCGTAATCGTAATCGACTTCGAGGGGGCCGAAATCGTCGGTGCAAAAATTGATCGGGGATTTGGGATAAAGCTTGCCGCAGACCTTGCAACGAAGGCCAATGGAAAAATCGGGCACGAGGATGACTCCGTAGTGTCTCTGATCGATGGCCAACAGCCGGAGACGACGTTCGACAACGAACGCCTGAATCCAGCCGTATACGACGGCTCCGGTGAGTATGGAAACGCCCATCGAGAATAGTGGTCATTGGCCACTAGCCGCGGAGGTTATTCCATATGAGGAGATAGAGAGGGTGTTTGCTCATCACCCGCGTCTGATCTTTCCCGGCTCACCGGGCAGGAGTTAGCACCTTTGCGAACGGGCTCGATTTAGGGTCGAAGCGCGCTCACCGGTTGCTGTGGCTTCGAAGGGCCTGTTCCCTCAGCCACTCTGGATCGTACATGGAGGCCGCGAGGTTGAATCGCGGTTACGCCCACGGGATCGAACTTGCTTCCGCTAATACTATATTCATCGGGCGATGGCGACAACAGCGATCTGGCAAAATTTTTTGTATTTTGCTTGCGATTCACCTCTCCGGCCTATCACACGCGCTCAAGGCTTGGATGAAGTGCTGCCGGTGGTCGGGATTCGGATAGGTGGCGGCGCTGCGATCATCTTTTCGGTTGGAGTCGGAAGCTTTGTCGGCGGTGTAAAGTTTGGTGGAGGCACGGGATATTTGAGGTCGGGCAGGCGAAATGCAAAGTATTGGGCGCCAGGCCAAACCATAGCGGTCTTCTGACCGCAAAACGACGTCGCTATAAACGTGTTGGGCAGATCTTTCTTAAACCGCGCCTCATCCGCGTCGCCGATTTCAGGACAGTTGTTCTTGAGATCCAGGTAACGAAGTGATTTGATTTTACTCAGTTCGCGGATCGCTTCATGCGTCACCGCTGTCGATTGTAAATGCAGCTGCTCCAGTACGGCAAAACGTTCGAGGTGCTTAGCGCCGGCAACCTGCACTTGAGTAGTGTTTAAATTGAGCGATCTCAACGACCTCAATTGCGTCAGCTTTGTCAGTCCCGCATCAGTAATCGAGTTGTGGCCCAAGTAAAGCCGTTCGAGCGCCGGCAGATCGCAGAGGTCGTCTAATCCGGAATCTGTAATCGAGGTTCCCCGGAGATCGAGGAGTGTAATTGAAGGAATTCGAGAGACTGCGGCCAAGCCCTTTTCATTCCAGGCCGTCCCCTTCACATCCAACTCGTGAAGATGTTTCAGCTCTGCGAGAGCATCAATGCCTCGGCCGCTTATCGGCGTGAACGCGAGATTCAGAGATCGTAGCGAGGCGCATCCCGCAAGTAATTTGACTCCGTCGTCATCAACAGTTGAATTACTTATGTCGAGCGTTTCAATGCCGGTCATCTTCGCCAAGTGAGCGGCGTCGGCATTCGACACGGGAGACACCTTTAGCGAAACGAGGAATTTGGCCGTCGAGACCGCCTCGGCCATTTTGGATCTGTCGCCATTTATTGAAATATCGAGATGGCGAATTTGTTCAGTCTCGACAATGTTCTTGATTCCCACTTCTGTAAGGTTCGGCATCCTGCCAACGACGAGCGAGCTAAGCGACTTGATTCCACGCACTCGTGCAATCGCTTCGTCCGAAAGCGGAGTCGCCGACAGATCGAGCCATTCTAAACTCTGGAGATTGGCGAGCTCGACTAGCCATTGACCGTTTGCTGAAGTGTGGTCGAGAAACAAGGCTCGTGCATTGGGCGCGAGTTTCAGGCAACCAATTCCTTTTTCGGTAACTTTGGTGCAGCTACCCAAATCAATGCTGCGAAGGCTGGGGAGACGTGCCGCGAAAGGCAAAAGTTTGGCCAACTCGGCATCTGTCACCGTCTTCGGGAAGGCGAGGTGATCGACCTGATTGGATGAAGGTACAACTACCAGCTTTCCTCCTGTAATTTGCAGCTTGCTTTCCTCACGATGAAGGCCGCAATTAGCCGCCTTCAACGCATTTTCCGCATCGATCACCTGTTGCGCGTCCGGTTTCAATTTCGGCTTCGCTTTAAGGGCTTGGGCTGAAATATGCGCGGGCCGTGCCCATAACGCCGCCAATGTGCAAATGCAAAATAGCAAGGGCCGAGAGTAATTCATTGTGGACTCCGAATGCAGTCTTGCAGCGTTAATTCTCTAAAGGCAGCCGAGGGCCGAGTTTTATTGACTTGGCATTCCCGTCGGGGAATGTCGCGCCAACGACGACACATTCCGGCAGCGCCGACCGAATACTTTGTAATGATCTCTCGTTCCAGCCGTTGCCAGGCAGGTAAAGAGCGCGTAGCGACTTCATCGCGGAAAGTGCTTTCAGCGCCTGCACATCGACTTTTGTCTTGGTTAAATTCAGATGACTTAAATTGGCGCCCGCTAGGGATGCTACACCTTTTGAAGTCACGCCTGTTGCTTGCAAATTCAAATCCCTCAGATTCTTGAGCAGCGCGATCGAACTCATGCCTGAGTCATTTGCTTTACTTTCGGCAAGATTGATGCTGCTAAGAAAGCGCAGATCTCGGAGCAACTGAAGGCCCTCGCCCGTCGCTTCCGTCCGGCTTAGATTCAATTCGCGAAGCAGCGGAATCTCGGCCAACTCAACGAACGCGGCGGAGTTGACCCCTGACTGGTCAAGGTTCAACGTGGAAAGATGCGGATGTTTCGCGAAACGATTAAAACCGCTGCCGTTGATTGCCACACCAGCCAAATTCAGTTCGCGAAGTGATGTGCATGCAGCAAGCTCGGCGAGCCCAACGTCCGTAAGGGCAACTTTCGTCTCGGCTGACTTCAATTTGACCGCAGGCAACCGATTGATATGCAACACGCGAACCTGTTTGAGCATGCCGATCCCTTTGGCGCCTTCATCCGTAATCGGTGCGCCGCTGAGCTTGATGAGCTTGAGCCGTGGCAGGTTCGCGAGGTCGGCAAGACCGACGCCCGATACACTCGTGGCGGACAAGTCCAATTCTTCCAATGCTTCGAGCGCGGCCAGTGCCTTTAAAGACGCATCGGTGATGCCACAACGACTCAGATCGAGCTTGCGCAGGGATTTCATCGTCGAAAGATCGGGCGCACTTCCAAGCGTCACTCCCGTTTCCGCGAGAGACAGCGACTGTAGTTCGATTAAATTGACGAGGTCTTGCCATGCCCCGTCAGTGACTTTCAGATTCCCCGCCAAACGAAGTGTTCGTAAGTTCTTACTCTTGGCGAGTGAGCTAATCCCTTTGTTCGTAATTCGAGTCTTTGACAAATCGAGCCAGGTCAATCCGGTCGCCTTGTCGAATTCTTTGCATCCTTCATCGCTCACAATAGTCCGATCGATAAAGATTGCTGCAAGGTCAGGGATTTCGACCAAGGTCTTCATGCCAGCGTCAGACACTTTCGTTGCGCCCAGATCGACCGAGCGAAGGAAAGGCAAACGATGGAGCGATACTCCCATCCGCGTAAGGTCGGCGTCGGCCGTTTTGATCGGGAATGCCAGTGCAAACAAAGGCGCGTTTGAATCGCCGCCGTAAATGGGTAGTTGCGTTGCTTGGGCGGGGTCGGTCGGTATCGGCTCAAACAGCCCGCGAAAGAAACTCTGCCGGTCGTGCTGGCCGATTGACTGATAAGCCAAATGAGTGCAGCCGAAAGTTTGCACCGTATTGAAGGCGGTCTCCACCTGCTCCGGGGTGAGCGAGCCCGGCGCCTTCCCTTTCTGCGCAAAGGTGTTCGGGCTGCCGAGGATAAACAGAGTCCAGACGATAAGGAGGGAAACACGCATGCTTCACCTTGTTTCACACGACGGATCGTGGGTGTGATTGTAATCGCGCGAAGGGTCGAAGTCAACGAACTGCGATTTAAAGTGCACGTCACGGCAGCGTTCGCCATATGGTCTGTGTGACCGCTACCAAGACAACGAGCAATCCGAGCGATGCCGCCGCCAGCCAGATATCGAGCTCGAAATATCGTCGGAACGTATTGCTGAGGATCGGCTGTCGTTCAAGCTGATCAATCGCCTTGCAGATGGCCAGGAGCTGTTCGCCATCGTTGGCGTCAAAGACTTTCCCACCGGTTAGATTCGCTACCGCCTGATTGATGATGCGCCCGTCGGTGCGTTGTTGAACTGTCTCAGGTGTCACGGTTCCGCCGGTGTCGATCACGTAAATCGGGATCTTGAGGTTAGCCGCCAACTGGGCTGCCTGCCGTGGCTTCAAAGGCTTGCGGCTCTCGTCAATCGAGTCGGGGTATGTCAATTCCCCATCGCTCAGCAGGATCATTACCTTATGCGCGGGCAAGGTTTTTTCCAGCCTCACCAGCCCCTCGGCGATGGCGTCGCCGATGTTGCTCCCCTCTTCACGCACGGTGATCGGCGGAGCATTATCGAGCAGGTGCAGCAACACGGAATGATTCAGTGTCGGCGGACAAAGAGATTGAGGCCAATTTGAAAAAGTAACCAACCCGATGGCATCAATGCCGTGCGCATTTGCTCGACCTTGGAAACGGCTGCCGTCTGGCCCTTCTCCCCCGGCTATGAAAAGATGCAGCGCCCGCCGTGCTGCTTCTTTGCGCGAGGTCGGTGCGGTTCCCGGCTGCCAAACGAATGTTTCCGCTTCCATGCTGCCCGAAACGTCCAGCACGATCTCGATGGCGATTCCTTCCGTCGCAATGCGCGTTGTCATATCCGGCAGACGTGGACCCGCGGCAGCCACCAGAAGCAGGCCCATCGCAAGAGTCCACCCTAGGGCAACGAAAAGCCGGGCGCGATAGGCATGGCCGTTCGGGAGAAGTGACAGCAGCCGAAGATCGGAAAATCGAAATGAGGTGCGGCCTGGCCTCATCCGAGCGAAAGTGAGAAGAGGCAGCAGCGTTAATAAAACGAGTAGTCCGGGATTAGCGAATTCAAGCACGACGTTGTACCCGTTGAAAAGACGCCTTTAAGCTATCAAACTGGCTTGCTTGGAGTTTCGCAAATATCGTCTGAAAAGAGGTATATAGCTCTTCCCATGTGTACAGATGTTGTATATACTCATTTACATCTAATAATCGGAGATCTTCTTTCTGCTTAGTGCATATCGGCATGCGCGTGCACGAGCCCTGCAAGGAGCGTTAACATGGCCGTGGGACGTCCGTTGACCAGTCGGCAACGTGAGATTTACGAGTATATCTGCAAGCAGGTTGAAGGGCGCGGCTATCCCCCTTCCATCCGCGAAATTGGCGAGGCCTTCGACATCAAGTCGCCGAACGGTGTGATGTGCCATCTCCGAGCATTGGAGAAAAAAGAGTTAATCAAGCGCCAGGCAAACAATGCTCGGGCAATTCAGATCGAAGGAATTCGCTCCGGTGGATCGACGCTGCCGCTGCTTGGACTGGTGGCTGCCGGCACTGCCATCGAAGCTGTCGCTCAGGAAGACCGCATCGACCTGAACGAGCTGTTCACGGGGAAAGATCATTTCGCATTGAGAGTACGCGGCCGTTCGATGATCGACGACCACATTGATGATGGAGATATCGTGATCCTCCGTAAACAAGACCATGCGGACAATGGCGAGCGAGTTGTCGCCATGATCGACCGCGAAGTGACGCTGAAGAAGTTCTACAAGCGCAAAGAAGGCATTCGGCTTGAACCTTCCAACGACACCATGTCGCCCATCCTGGTTGAACCCGGGCGCGACATCCAGATTTTAGGCGTTTTGGTCGGCGTGCTTCGGAAATGCTGAAAGGACTAGGAACGTCAACGGCTGTACCAGGCAATCAGTCGGGCCAACTCGCCACGACGGGCGAGGATGCGCCCGCAGAATTGCTGTCGTTTGGACCCGAGCAACGGGTTGAATCCAAAGTTGTCGTCGACCATGCGCGCCGCCGAGACAATCGCTTCTTCTCTGGGACGATCGTGCAGCGCCCGCGCCAGCCACATGATGGCTGGGAAAGTGAAAAGAAGCGATTCGAGCCCATCCCACAAAGCGAGTCGGAAATTTGTCGGCCCGAAGAACTGGGCCGAGTCGATTTTTACCTCGTAATAGCGCGAAAGCAGTCGAGTACTCTCTTCAGAAAGTGCGCCGACCGCTTCTTCACCGCGTTCAAAGGTCGTTGGCGGCATCTGAGCGTTCAAGGCGGGGATGGCGCCGCTTCCGAGCGCAAAACGACTCGCCGCATTTATTAGCGCCAGACGACCGCGGCGGGAGACGCCCTGATTTTTGCCGGTGTCCTTGCGAGCGTAGATGGCGACTGTTTGCCTAAAGAGAATTCGGCCTATCCAACTGGGAGGGGCAACGCCTTCCGGCTTTGCGGGGATGTCGGCATTGATCCCTTGGCTGACGACGCTTAAGAATTCACTCAAGCGCGTTCCCGAGATCACATCAAAGCGAGCCTGACGGCCGATCTCTACCAACGCAAGCATTTTGCGTAAGCGCCATTCCAGCGGCCGTCGATTTTCTTGTACGATTTCGCGCAATGATTGAAGCACGAGGTCGATGTCCGACCAGTTCATGCTCTGGCCACGTTGCAACTTCGGAGTGGAAAGCCGACGGTCGGCTAACCGCTCCTGACTTTCAAGAGCCTCGGCATATTCACGAATAGCTGATTGATGCGTGGCAACGGGCCTGCCTTGGTCATTCGCTGCCGATGGACAGGCAAAGCGCAAACCGACCCGCCAACGATCGCCAGCGGGGGTCAAGACAAATGGGTAAACACGGCAAGCGAGCGGCTTCGCTTCAGCGCCGAACTTGGCATGGATGCGGCAGCCTCCCGCTTCATTCAGGAAAACGCAACCACCTTCCGAATGGTTCAACCGGTAACGGCCTGTGAGCCATCCACCATCCCATACAAAGAGCTTTTTGCTCTGCAGCGCTGGATCGGTTTGCCAGCCCTGCGCCTCGATGCGGGCCTTCTCTTCCGGGGTGACTTGTACGCGATACTCACGGCAGCAATCCGTGCAGCCGTGACAGTCCCAATTCTGCAGAACCGGCAGCGGTCGAACCGGCAACGGCATTGATTTGACCCGACGGCATCGATGGTTATACATCGATGCATTCCACAAAAAATGGCGACAAAAAAAAGAAATGGAGCGGAAGGGAGTTGAACCCTCGGCCTCTGCAATGCGAATGCAGCGCTCTCCCAACTGAGCTACCGCCCCGGCGTCTTTTCATCATAGGAGATGCTTGATTCTTTAGCCAGAGGCAGTAGCAACGTCAGGCTACGACCGGCAGGCGTTTGCGTCCGGTCGCGTTTTGTTCGCGATGAGGCGCTATGCCCGTCGGATGCGTTCTTTCCCAAAGGTCGATCTCTTCGATCAACGCGTCGACCATTTCGGCTTCAACGACATGACGCACGATTTCACCGGCTCGGAAGATCACGCCTTTGCCATTGCCGGCGGCTATGCCGATGTCGGCCTCGCGCGCTTCGCCGGGGCCGTTTACCACGCAGCCGAGCACGCTGATCTTGCACGGCGCCGTTCTCCCTTCAAGACGCTTCTCGAGTTCCGCGATGATCTTTTCGAGATCGATCGCCAGTCGGCCGCAGGTCGGGCAGGCGATCAACTCCGGTTTGCGCACACGGCGTTGCGTCGCTTGAAGAATATCAAAGGCGGCAGCAATCTCCGGCACCGGGTCGCCCAGCAAGCTGATGCGAATCGTGTCGCCAATGCCATCGAGCAAAATCGGTGCGAGCCCGGCCGCCGACTTGGTGACCGCATACGGCGGCTTGCCGGCTTCCGTCACGCCGATGTGCGTGGGATAATCGCAATACTGGGCAAAGAGACGATAGGCTTCAACCACGGTCGGCACATCGCTCGACTTCAGCGATACGATCATGTCGTGATAGCCTTCCGACTCGGCGATTTCGATATATCGGATAGCGCTCTCGACCATCGCCGGCGGGCAGGGGAAGCCATATTTTTCGACCAGCTCGCGCTCGAGACTGCCGGCATTGACGCCGATGCGCATGGGCAGGCCGCGTTCTTTTGCTTTGCGGATTACCTGGCGGAACCGATCGTAGCCGCCGATGTTTCCCGGATTGATCCGGATTTTATCGACGGGATGATCGAGCGCCATCAGTGCCATTTTGTAATCGAAGTGGATGTCGCAAATGAGCGGGATGCCGATCTGGTTGCGAATGGCGGTCAGGGCGGAGGCATCTTCCGGCTTGGGCACCGTGACGCGGACCAGTTCGCATTCGACTTCTTCCAATCGTTTGATCTGGGCGATGGTTGCCGCCACATCGAAGGTGTCCGTCGTCGTCATCGATTGAACGCGGATCGGGTTATTCCCACCGATCACGACGTCGCCCACCTTAACCTCGCGCGTCTTGTGGCGCGGTTTGGCGGGATGTCGAAGAGCGTCTTTCAGCGGGGTGAGATCGCGCGTCATAAATCGAGTTCCATTCTTAAAAGTCGGTCGATGCCGGCATAGTCAACTCTCACTCATGCGAGAGTAGGCTAACCGCTCCCATCCTAGTTCCGTAACCTAATGAACGTCAATACGTTGATTCCGAACCTCGCTCCGCCATCCGTTGTCCCGAATTCTATGCGCACATTGAAAACATACGCGGCCGACCACCGTTATCTGCTCGAACAAGTCGCGCGGGCGGCCGAATTGAAAGATCCGGTCGTCGTCGATCTCGATGAATTTTATGAACCGGTGCTGCGTCATGCCAGGAAAGTCTCCGTCCATCCGATTGAAGGCGTGCTCATCCGCGACTGGGACCCCGACAACCGCCGTATCTTCCCCGGCATCCAGCTCGGCTGTCGCGTCTACGAAATCGAAGGAATCCGCTTTGCCCGCTCGCGCTTTGCCTACGACAACCACCAAAACGGCTGGGCCTTCGACTTCATTGCCCTTGAGCGCAAGAACTATTGCAAGCTTTACCGGATAGCCCTGAAGGCACGCCGCGATTCGGAACCGCTTAGTTCGCCGCCGGTGATGAAACCCGATCAGATGGATCTGCTTTGGCAGAACACGATCGGCTATCTCGATCGCGGCAACCTGAGCCGAATCAAAGAATATGGCGGGCGAGCGAAACGAGGCGTGCTCTTAATGGGCCCGCCCGGCAACGGCAAGACCTCGGCCTGTCGCTGGATCTGGCAGGAATGCCGACGGCGTCGCTGGGAATGGCGGCTCGTTACGCCGGATGCCTATCGCCAGGCACGCGGCAACGATAGCATCGAAGAACTATTTAGCGTCGAGAAGCGCGGCATCGTGTTTTTCGACGATATGGATATTGCCCTGCGCGACCGCGAATCTGTCCACGAAAGCGAAGATCAGGCAGTGTTTCTCACCGCGCTCGATGGCATCACAGTCAACGAAGGCGTCGTCTTTGTATTTACCACGAATTGTTCTCTCGAGCTGATCGACCGCGCCTTCAAACGCCCCGGCCGCATTGACTTGGTCCTCCACTTCGACACGCCCGACCCCGCCCTGCGCCGGGAACTCGTGCAGCGTTGGCATCCTGAAATTCGTGATAGCCTGAAAATTGACCGTGTCGTTGAATCGACCGATGGCTTCAGCTTTGCCGAGATTGAAGAGTTGAAGAACCTGTTGATCATGCACTTCATGGACAAACAGGAATGGAACTGGGAGTGGGCCACCCGGCAACTCGACATCAATCGGCATGAACTCTCAACGCACAAACGCAAACGGCAGGTCGGATTCGGAGCTATCGATCCGCATCCCAAGGAAGAGGCGCCTTTTTGACCGAGCGGAGCGAAAGTCGTCAGACTTTCGAGAGCGTTCGACTTTCTCCTACGCTCCTCGTCCAAAAACGGAAATCTGACGACTTCCGCTACGCGTATTCAAAAGTAGCGGAAGTCGTCAGACTTCCGAGATCCTTCGACTTTCACCACGGTCCTCGTCCAAAAGCGGAAGTCTGACGACTTCCGCTAGGTTCCTCGTCCAAAAACGGAAGTCTGACGACTTCCGCTACGCTTCTCTTCCTAATCATCCCTTTTGAGAGGTTACCTAATGAATCGTTTCGGAGCGCTCATGGCGATTCTTTTACTTCCAGCCGTGGTTAGAAGCGATGATGAGATCTTCGTCAAGGACGCCGAACTGAAGGTTGAAGCGCCCGGAGGCGGCGAAGGTCCTGCGTGGCATCCCGAACTCGGCGTTTTGATGACGGGACACAATGGCGACATCAACCGGCTCGACAAAACAGGCAAGGACGTGTCGGTCTATCGGAAAAACGCCGGTGCGAACGGCTTGCTCTTCGATGCCAGCGGCCGACTATTGGCGTGTGAAAACGTCAAGCGTCGCATTACGCGGACCGATTTAGATGGCACGATCACGGCGCTGACCGAAAAATTTGATGGCAAGCGTTATAACCAGCCAAACGACATCACGGTCGATTCGCAGGGCCGAATCTACTTCAGCGATCCCTGTTACGGAGATCGCAGCCATCTGGAAATGACCGATGGCGAAGGCAAGATTGTCGAAGGAGTCTACCGCATTGACCCGGATGGAGGCGTGACACGCGTCATCGGTCGCGAACTCGAACGCCCTAATGGCGTTCTCGTCTCCGCCGACGATAGGTATCTCTTTGTTGCAGACAACAACAACAATGTACTTGGCGGCGCTCGCAAGCTTTATCGGTTTGATCTAAAGAAAGATGGAAGCGTCGATTTCGCGACCAAGAAAGTTCTGCACGACTGGACGGACGGCCGAGGGCCGGATGGCATCAAGCAAGATGTAAAAGGCCGACTCTATGTGGCTGCAGGTTCGACCAAACCGAATCAGTTTGAGCCCGCTAAAGACAAGAAGGCCGGCATCTACGTTTTCGATATCGAAGGTAAGTTGCTTTCTTTTATCGCCGTGCCGAAAGATGAAGTTACGAATTGTGCTTTCGGGGGTGAAGACCGAAAGACGCTTTACATCACGGCGGGCGGCACGCTATTCAGCATCCGTACGGTAACACCAGGTCGGTTGGTTTGGCCTTCGAAATAAAGGAAGCTCAGGGCCGCGAAGCGACCCTGAGCTTTTTACGATTCCTAACTTTCAGAAAAATCCTAGCAAACTCAATGGCAGCAGGTGGCTTGGGCTGGTGCTGCGCAGGCGCCGGAGCGGGACAAGGAACGGCAACTTTGACCACCGTCTCGTATGGCTCGTTGACGTAGTAAGTTTCCATCGTCTTTTCCTTGGTCGGCACGCATTCCCAAACGATGCGCTTGCCGGTCATCGGCTTGGCAACGCAGTGAGAAACGTTGACGACGACTTCACGGGTCCGTTGCACCGGCTTGCAGACAATCTGTTCGCAAACCTTGACGGTCGGAACGCACTTGCAAACGTTGACGGTCACTTCTTCGGTCTTCGGCCGACGTTCGATAACCTGGCAGGTGTTGATCTTCTCAACCGGCACGCATTTCGGAACGTTGACTACGATTTCCTTCTCTACGGCAACGTAGCTGCAAACCGTACGATGGCCGACTCGGGCAACCGGGGTGCATTTGTTGACAACGACTTCGATTTCTTGGGTCTGGGCAACGCGCTCCATGATCGTTTGCGTAACCTTCTGCTCTTCCATTACTGTCTTGTAGCTGCAGGTCGGTGCGCACGCGGTAGCCGTGCCACAGCTGCTTGAGGTAGCGCATCCGCCGCGACGGCGGAAAAAGCAACCATGCTTCGGGGCGTCGCAAGTCGGCTGGGCACAGGCGTCGGCACAAGCTGTTGTCGCTGTGCCGCAAGCCGAGGTAGCAGCGCCACAAGGCTCGGCCGGGACCATGACCTGCTTGCAAACAGTGACCGTGCTTTCAACGGTACGCGGTACGCAGGTCCAAGTTGTTACGGACCGCTTTTCTTTGGTCGGAGTTACTACCATTTCCGTGTAGTTGTAATCCTCGACCTTCTCAACGCGGTTGTACTCGCAAACCTTACGGCGCTCCTGAACAGTCGTCATTTCCATCACGACCGTTTTGAACGTGCGTTGTACCGGCACGCATTCGTAGGTCGTCACCATCCGCCTTTCGGGCACGGTGACCATTTGCATGACGGTTACGTTGTAATTGACCTTCTCCTGAACCATCTCGCAGTAGTTCTCGACTCGCTTCTCAGGAGTGGTAACCCATTCATTCACGGTGTAGCTGTAGTCCACTTCCTTGGAAACCATCTTGTTCACAACGATTTCGACTTCGCGTTGCTTCGGAACGCAGCGGTAGGCTGTCACCTTTTGGTCGACGTACTGGACCGGGGCGCCGCAATCGGACGGCGCGGCTGCGCAGCCGCCAGCTGCTGCTGTGCCGCAACAACCTTTACGGCCGCCGAAAGCCTGGACTTGGGCGTGAAGCAACAAGGCCGCGCCCAGAACGAAACTAAAACGAATGCAGTTCATTACTATTCTCCGTTCCGCCATCATTGAGGAGAGGCTCGCAACATGAGCGATGGGACCACCGGAAGGGCGGAAGACGCTTCCGGAAAGTCTCGAATCAGAGCGGGATCGCGCACCCGCAAGATGTCAATCCTGGTGTTAAATTAAGCCGATCAGAGGATTCGGGCAATTTGTTAAAATCCCCACTCCACACAAAATAACTAAAATGGAGAAAATGGAAAGGGAAAACTGGGGAATATATCCCGATCATTTTGTAGGGAACTCTTTTTTACGATTTTGCGGATTGTGCTACCTGTCGGCGAAAACCATGCCTAGATTAACAAAATGGCGCGGAAGTGATTGCGGCTGAATCGTTTTGGCTCGCTTTGCCGCCGCTTTTAAAGGAAAAGTCGATGCGTCCATCAAAGTATGCCTTTACGTTTTTTTGTATAACCACCGTCTTGGCATTAAGTTCGCAGTTTCCTGTCGCCGCAGATGAGAAAAAAGAAGAAGCCGGTTGGGTACAGCTCTTCAACGGTAAGGACTTGACCGGCTGGAAGATTCATCCAATGCCGAGCCCCAATATCGTGGAAGTCATTACGATTGAAAAAGGCGGCAAAGTGACAGGCTATGACGGCCGTTTGAAGGCCGACGCACCCAAAAATCCGGCCGTCAAAGGAGAGGGAAAGATTGTTCATCTTTGGCGAGTCGAGGATGGGATGTTGATCGGCTCAGGGCCGCCGAGCCACCTTTTCAGCGAGCGCGATGATTACACAGATTTTCAGTTTCGCGTCGAAGTGAAGATAAACGACAAGGGCAACAGCGGGCAATACTTTCGCACCGCGTTCGGGCCTGGCTTCCCGAAAGGCTACGAAACGCAGATCAACGCGACGCATGGCGATCCGGTAAAGACGGGCAGCATCTATCCTGCCACCAAGGATTTGCGCGACATCAAAGAAATCCAGGTATTAAAAACCGCTCCGCATCAACCGGACGAATTTTTTACTCAGGAAGTGACAGCGATCGGCGATACCATCACGGTTGCGGTCAACGGTAAAACAACGGTCGATCATTGGAAGGATCCGCAAGCCCGCTACAAAAAAGGCCACTTTGCTTTACAGGGTCATGATCCCGGCACCGTGGTCACATTCAAAAAAGTTGAAGTCAAAGAGTTGAAGAAGTAAAGCAAACAAGTTAAAGAAGGAGCGGAACTCGGTGGACCTCAACCGCTATACCGAAAAAGCTCAGGAAGCCATCCAAGGTGCCCAGAAGCTCGCAAGCCGATTCAATCACCAACAGATTGACGTCGAACACTTGCTCTTGGCGCTGCTCGACCAGGATAAAGGCCTTGCCCCAGCTATTTTGAGCAAGGCGGGCATATCGATAGACGCGATTCAGGTTCGCCTTCAACGCGAGCTTGAAAAGCTGCCTCGCGTATCGACCGAAGGCGGAGCGCCCGATCGTTTTTACGCCAGTGGGCGCTTAAACAAATTGCTTGGACAAGCGGAGGACGAAGCCAAAAAGCTCAAAGACGAATTTATTTCAATTGAACACCTCTTGCTAGCCCTCAGCGACGATCGCGGCCCGGCGGGCTCGATTCTCAAGGAATTCGGCGTCACCCGCGAACGTCTGTTGGCCGCGCTAAAAGAAGTTCGCGGCAACCAGCGGGTGACCACGCAAACCCCGGAAGACACCTATCAGTCGCTGGAAAAATTTGGACGCGACCTCACGAAGGATGCTCGACTGGGCAAACTCGACCCCGTGATTGGCCGGGATGATGAAATTCGCCGGGTGATCCAAGTTCTGTCGCGACGGACGAAAAACAATCCGGTGCTGATCGGCGAGCCCGGCGTTGGCAAGACGGCAATTGTCGAGGGGCTCGCTCAGCGCATCGTTCGGGGCGACGTCCCCGAAGGTTTGAAGAATCGCCGCGTGGTGTCGCTCGATATGGGCGCTCTCATCGCCGGCGCCAAATATCGAGGAGAATTTGAAGAGCGCCTGAAAGCAGTGCTAAAAGAGGTGACTTCATCGGAAGGCGAGATCATCCTGTTCATTGACGAATTGCACACAGTTGTCGGCGCGGGCAAAGGCGAAGGGTCGATGGACGCCGGCAACCTGCTAAAGCCGATGCTCGCTCGCGGCGAACTTCATTGCATCGGCGCCACGACGCTCGATGAGTTTCGCAAGAATATCGAAAAGGATGCGGCACTGGAACGACGTTTCCAGCCGGTGCTGGTCGATCAACCAACAGTCGAAGACACCGTCTCCATCCTTCGCGGCCTGAAAGAGAAATACGAGCTCCATCATGGCGTGCGCATTAAAGACGCCGCACTCGTTTCGGCCGCTGTTCTTTCAAGCCGTTATATCAGCGATCGCTTCCTCCCCGATAAAGCGATCGACCTCATGGACGAAGCGTGTGCCAAGCTGCGCACCGAAATCGATTCGATGCCTGCCGAGTTAGATGAGGCCTCACGACGCGTCATGCAGTTGGAGATTGAAAAGCAGGCTCTGAAAAAAGAAGCAGACGCTGCCTCTCGGGAACGCCTGGGAAAGATCGAGAAAGAATTGGGCGATGTGAGAGGCGAGGCGGACGCTCTCAAGGCACGCTGGCAGAACGAAAAGCAGGGCGTGCAACAGTTGCAGACGCTGCGCGAAGAGATCGAAAATGCGAAGCGAAACATTGAGTTGGCGGAGCGCCAATACGATCTCAACCGTGCTGCGGAATTAAAGTACGGCACACTTCCCGAACTCGAACGAAAGTTGAAAGCGGAAGAAGAACAGGTTACCCGCCAGGCCGGCAGCCGTTTGGTCAAGGAAGAAGTCGGGGAGGAAGACATCGCCGCCGTCGTTAGTCGTTGGACGCATATTCCGGTCACGAAACTGCTCGAAGGCGAAAAAGAAAAGCTGCTGCAGTTGGAAGACCATTTGCACCTGCGTGTCATCGGCCAGGAAGAAGCGGTGACCGCCGTTTCTGAGGCAGTCATTCGCGCGCGCTCGGGAATGAACGATCCGCATCGGCCAATCGGTTCCTTTATCTTCCTGGGGCCTACCGGCGTTGGTAAGACGGAACTGGCTCGTGCCCTGGCGCAATTTTTGTTCGATGATGAAAAGGCGATGATTCGGGTTGATATGTCCGAGTATCAGGAGAAGCACACCGTTTCACGCCTCGTCGGAGCGCCCCCCGGCTATGTCGGTTTCGAGGAGGGGGGGCAATTGACTGAGGCCGTGCGCCGGCGGCCTTACTGCGTCATCCTGTTCGACGAAATCGAGAAGGCGCACAGTGATGTTTTCAATGTCTTGCTGCAAGTGCTCGATGACGGCCGATTGACCGACGGCCAAGGACGCACGGTTGATTTCAAAAATACGATCATCGTAATGACATCGAACATCGGCAGTCAGCGAATTCTCCAATACAAGGGCATCCACGTCGGCGAGATTTATGACCGGATGAAGGAAGCGGTATCCGACGAGATGAAGAAGCATTTCCGTCCCGAGTTCCTCAATCGGGTCGATGACATCATCGTCTTCCACGCCCTGACCGAAGGCAATCTGAAAAAGATTATCGATATCCAAGCGAAACGGATCCAGGAACGGCTTACAGAAAGACATATCACCCTTCAACTTTCAGACGAAGCCAAAGGGTATCTTGTCCACGAAGGATATGACCCAAGCTATGGCGCTCGACCATTAAAGCGAACCCTCCAGAAGGAAATCGAAACGGTGCTAAGTCGGATGATTCTCAAAGGCGAAATCCGCGATGGACAGAGCGTTGTCGTAAATTACGACCTGTCCCACGATGGCTTGGAATTCAAAGTGTCTTAGGGCGGAAGATTAAAAGGCGTTTCGTCGAGCCGTAAGGCCGACTTGTTGAGACTCACGGTGCGCCAACCGCATCTGGCGAATTGATAAAACGAGCGCGAAGCCCGTTTTACCCTCCCCCTGGCTTTGCACGGGGAGGGCGGGGCGGGGGCAGAGCGTCTCGCCCATGAACGAACGCTTCGCCAGTCGCAGTTGTTCCCCCCACCCTGCCCTCCCCCCGCAAAGCCGGGGGGAGGGTGGAAAGAGCGAGCATCTGCTTTGCGAAAATCGCTTGGCGCACACGTGCGTTAAACCCTGATTGCGAGCCTTTCATGCCTCATTACGATTATCCATCCCAATCTCGCGATACGCCCAGCGGTTTTTGGAACCTGCTGGCAGGAATGCTCATCGTAACCGCGATCAATTGTCTGGGGCTGTGGGCTTTTGGTCTGTTGCACTTCGGCGGACGAGTTCCCGATGTGCATAATCCAAACGCGATTGAACGCACTCCTGTCCCGCGTTCGGAGCATAATAGCGAAGAATCGGAACGAATACGCCTGTACAAGACGACGATGCCGAGCGTCGTCAACGTTGACACGCTTGCCTATTCCCTCACCGGGTATCTGGAAGAAGAGGAAAAAAAGCAGGGCACCGGATCAGGCTTTTTCTGGGACGACGAAGGGCGCATCGTCACCAATTTCCACGTGGTTCGGGATGCGCTGGCTCTGACCGCACAGGGAAAAGTGGTCATCAACGATAACCGGCAGATCAAAGTGAGTCTCGCCTCCGGCGAGACGACGACGGCTCGCCTTGTTGGAATTGCTCCCGACAACGATCTTGCCGTGATCCAGCTCACCAAGATGCCTGAAGGCGGCGTCCGCAAAATCGCTCTGGGGACGTCCAGTGATTTGGAGGTCGGGCAAACCGTTTATGCTATTGGCAGCCCCTTTGGACAGAGTTTCACGCTGACATCGGGCATCATCAGCGCGCTGGGGCGATCGATTCAGTCTCCGTCGCAGCACATTATCTTGGGAGTTATACAGACGGATGCATCCTTGAACCCGGGCAACTCCGGCGGTCCGCTCTTGGACAAAGATGGCCGATTAATCGGCGTGAATGCCGCGATTACCTCACCAACTGGCGGCAGCGTCGGCTTAGGTTACGCTATTCCCGTTGATACAGTCAACAAAGTAGTTACCGAGCTCATCCGAACCGGTCGTGTCGCTCAACCTTACATCGGCGCCGAATATGTTCTCGAAGAATCGGCGGTCCGCCAAATGGGAATCGTTCAAGGCGTTGTCGTTCGCCGGGTGCGGCCGGGCAGTCCGGCTGCAGCATCCGGCTTGCGTTCTGGCGATATCATCATCGCAGTCGATAAGACCAAAATCATCGGACTGGCCGACTTAGATCGTGCTCTTGGAGGCGTCAAAGTCGGGGATGCTCTTACTTTTACCATCCGTCGAAAACGGCAGGAACTGGAGATTGCCATTCAAGTCGAAGGAATATAGCGGTCGCAACCCGTACGCAAATTAAGGGAACTTGTTTTCTAAAGCGCGTATTCTTACGAACTTGACCTTCCGGTCACAGAAAGTAAACTCTTAACAACGTTGGATTTCTCTCCATATTTCTTCTTTTGTGAAAGGCAGGGTCATGTCGAGCAGTACGCTTAGAGATATCGACTTTATCGAGGAATTGCGGCTTCGGCGTTGGGCACGGGAAAATTATGTTCCCGATGTCCGCCGTGATGAAGAATGGCATCCGATCGTGCTGGAAGAAATGAGCCGAAAGGATGAGGAATCTTACTTGAGCGACGCATCGCCGTCGTATGCAGCCGCGGTCGCCTGATCGACGGTCTCAACAGACTTTGCAGAAGGCGGGCGGTCCTGATGGCCGCCCGCTTGCGTTTTGTTGAGTTAATTGCTGAAAAAGCGAGTTAGGTTAGGCCGCACGCCTAAGCTATTTTATTAGCCGGACGCGCCAGCGATGCAGTTCGTAGCACAAGCGTCTCGCTTGTGCGCACGGTCCGCACAAGCGAGACGCTTGTGCCACGGCGGGTGGCATCGCAACTTACGAACCGAATCGCGGGGACGTTGACTTATGGGTTTCTTCAACGGTCGGGCGACCTTCACTCGCTATAAGATCACCGAATCAGCCCCGAAGATTTTTGGGCCCGACCATATCAATCGGTTGGCCGAGAATGCGGCCGGACGGCAACGACTTGCCAGCGCGGATGGCATTGAAGTAGGTTGGACTGCCGGAAACCACATTCTCGATACCCGTTTTGATTTAGCCAAGAATATTATCGATGATATGCTCTTCTTTGCATTGCGGATCGACACTCAAAAGCTGCCGAGCGATCTGCTGCGGGCCTATTATCAGGTCGATCTGGAAGCCTTGACCGCGAGCAATCCGAGCGGCCGGCCGAGCTTCCGACAAAAACGGGAAGCCAAAGAATCGGCACGCGATCGACTGGAGCATGAAGCGAAGGATGGACGCTTCCTGAAGCGAAAGGCGATCGAAGTTGTCTGGGATCGGCTTTCCAACGAGATTTACTTTGGGACGACATCTGTTACAAACGTCGATCGGCTCATGTCCCTTTTCAAGAATACGTTCGGCGCCAGTTTCGAATCGGTGACCGCAGGGCGCCTTGCGTATCAGCTTGCCGATCTTCATCAGCGGTCGCGCCAGGTAGATGACGCCAGTCCCTCGGTCTTCATCCCCGGGGTATCGCCGACGGATGTTGCTTGGATACCGGATGAAGCGAGCCGCGACTTCATCGGCAACGAATTTCTGCTATGGCTTTGGTTCCAGCGGGAATCCCAGCACGATACGTTCAAGCTCAGCGATGGTTCGGAAGTAAGCGTTATGCTGGCGCGCACGCTCACCTTAGAGTGTCCACGTGGTCAGACAGGCCATGAAACGATCAGCCATGAAGGGCCGACTCATCTGCCGGAAGCGAGGCGGGCAATCCAATCGGGTAAGATGCCCCGAAAAGTGGGCGTCACCATGGTGCGACATGACATCCAGTATGACTTTACCCTTCACGCGGAAACGCTCGGCATCGGCAGCGTCAAATGGCCTGCTTCAGAGGAAGAGGATGATCGCGCTCGACTTAATGAGCGCGCGGCACGGATTCGCAGTTTGATCGAAACGCTCGACCTGCTGTTCGACGCCTTCGGCCAGGCGCGCTTCTCCGCGGATTGGAACAAAGAATTGGCGAAGATGCAAAAGTGGCTGAAGCGCGAAGAACGCCAGGCGGCCTGAGTCGCTATTGACACCTGACGGCTGAACACTTATCCCGCGTTCGTTCGCCCCGATCACGGGTTCCAACGAAGGGGGCCAGAGGTGTCTAAACGGGCTTTTGGATTGAGCGGGCTGCTGCTGGTGATTTTCTCCGCAACCGGTTGTTGCAGTTTTTGGGAGCGCTGGTGCGCGCCGCGGCATAACGATCCTTGTCATAATCCTTGTTATGCCCCACCGCCGCCCAGCAATTGCGCCAACCCCTGCGCCGAGCAACTATCAGCCGCCCCCGGCCTATCCGGCCGCGCATCCTTGCAATTAAATTTGTGCTTAGCCGGCATATGAGCCGGATGTCGCTGTCACGACGATGGACGAGCTTGAGCCCGGTCCATTGGCATATACCCACGCGTAATGAAGTTCGCGAATTAGAACTTCGCAGTTTTCCCAACGGCGCTCGGGCTGTACTTCGAGTCCCCGTTCGAGAATTCGGCGTTCCGAACGCGAAATTTGGCTCAGGTCGGGCGTTGGCCGCGAGTAACTATAACTGCGTCGGAAACCGTTGGGCGGCGTGGGGAATGGGAAACAACCGGTCCGCAACAGATACCAACTGACCGCCAAACTGAATTGGTCGCTCTTTTCATGCAATATGCCGCGATGAATTTCGGGAGCGGCAAAGTCGAGGGTGCCGCACTTGGCATACGGGTTATTGGCCGCGGAAGTCGGCGCGGACAGTCCAAAATCGGCCAGTTTTACCGTATCGCCAATCACCAGGATATTGCTTGGCTTCACGTCGCAATGTTGAAAACCGACTTTGCGGCCTTCAAATAGATGCTGCCTTGCATTCATGAAATCGAGGCCGGCTGCCACCTGAGTCATGTAGGGCGCCAAAACGTCGGGCGGAATAGGCGTTTTATATTCTGCTAAATAGGCTTCCAGCAGGTCGAATAAACTAGCCTCCGCCAACTCCATCGCGATGACAATATAACCGGGTACGGACCAGACGCGATGCGTTAGCAATAGGTTGGGATGCTGGAGCATCTGCATCGACTGTAGCGATTTCACTTCCTTGATCGTGCTTGCCGTTTTATCGCTGGAGATGAACTTAAGCGCGATCAAACTCCCGTCGGTGTTTTGTGCTTCCCAGACTTCGGCAAATCCTCCACGGCCGCGCAATTGCACCAACTTAAAGCCAGGAAACGGTTCGGCGCCCGATTGTAAGCAAAGTCGTGTATGCACTGCAATCCTCAAACAAAGGACTTCGCGATTAAGTTTTCGCGTTCGTGTGCGAAACGAATCCTGTCTTCAACGAACCTTAGCACCAAAAAATGAAGCTGTAACCTGAAAAGCTCGCCGGTCGCAATCTTCGTTGAATTTACACGACTGCGGCAGAGGCCGGCCCAAGCCAATTTCCTACGGGCGTCGAACAATCACGAAACTGCATGGCATCCCGACCCCCAAAACGCTAGGATTTTTAGAATAGAGCATCTGGGAAGACTGTTACTTTTGCGTTCCGGAGATCGGTCATGGAATACTGTTCGCGGCGCCGCATCGGGCTATTGGCATTCGTGGTTGCTTTTCTGACGCAGCCATTGGATGCGGCAGAGACCGATCCCTTGCGCGAGAAAGCCCTTAGTCTCAATGCGATCACCGGGAGCGGGCCCCTTGAAGGCGAGTTAAGGCTCTTGTTCAAGGACGAAGCGGGAACGAAAAAGTTGGTCGAGACTGCGGTGAAGATGGCCAAAGAAACTCCGCAGCCTTTCAACTATCCGGCAGCGTATCTTTTAGCTCGTTCGGCCCATTTCATTAAAGATTTCGAGGCCGCCAAAGTCTTCTACAAAATCGCCAGCGACGCGGCCTTCAAGGTTCAGAGTTCGACAAAAATCATTCAGGTTTACGATGGGTTGATCGACCTGTTCGTGGAGAACAAGAAGTTCGACGATGCAATCAAAGCGTGTAAAGAGTTCTTGGAAATTGACAACGCCGACCGCACCAGTCCGATCAATAACGTCAAGCCGTTCGTCATGGAACGGATGATCCAGTCGCTCGCCAAAAAAGGCAAGGTGGAAGAAGCGATCAAACTGACGAACGAACTGATCGAAGCGGATGCCGACGGCTGGTACTTCGTTAAATTGAAAGGCGAAGTCTACCGCGAAGCCGGCCAGATGGAAGAGGCCGCCAAGTATTATGAAGAGACTCTCGAAAGATTGAAAAAGCTGAAGAAGATCGAGGATGCACAGCGCGATCGCTTCGCCAGGGGAGTGCGTTATGTCTTGAGCGGAATCTATGTCGACATGAACCAGATCGATAAGGCCGCGGAGCAACTACAGACTCTATTGAAGAAAGATCCCGATAATGCCACGTTCAATAACGACCTCGGTTTCATCTGGGCCGATCACGATATGAATTTGGACGAATCGGAAAAGCTCGTGCGCAAAGCGATTGACGAAGAGCGCAAGTCGCGGAAGAAAATCGAAGATCTGACCCCGGAAGAAGATCGAGACAACCCCGCGTATCTCGATAGCCTTGGCTGGGTGCTCTTCAAGAAAAAAGAATACAAGCAGGCCAAGAAGTATCTGCTGGAGGCGACGGAGGCGAAAGAGGGCCAGCACATTGAAATCCTCGATCACCTTGCTGACGTGGAAATGGCGCTCGGTGAAAAAGACGAAGCAATTAAGATCTGGGAAAAGGCATTGAAATCCGATGAAGAGACGTTGTCCAAACGCGAAAAAGAACGACGAACGATCATCGAAATGAAGCTCAAAAAGGTGCAGGGTTCTAAATAGGAATCGCTCAAAGCGAAGTCATTCATGTGGACGCGAGTCAGCGCAGCCGGGCATTGGGTGGATCGTTTTGATCCACGTGACCAAGTCGCCTTTGGCCGGCCTCGTCTTTTTGCACGATACAGACGGCGTTACTCTTGTTGACGATGCTCCATTGACGGAGTGGATGGAAAGTTCTCGATTCGTCGCAATTTGCCCACATGGCGGCTTATCGTGGTGGTCCGACAGGATTTGTCCGTCGTTCGATGCGGAGCATTCAGCCGAGCGCTGGTTATTGAACGATGTGTTGACCTTATTTGCGCCTGAACTACCAGTTATGATTGCCGGCGTCGGCATGGGAGGACAGGGCGCCCTGCGGATTGCTTTCAAGCACCCGCAACGATTCCCCATTGTTGCTTCGATAGACGCTGCGATCGATCATTACGAAGTCTATTGGCAACTTGCCTCGCTCTCGGAAATGTATGCCAGCCCGGAGCATTGCCGGCAGGACAGCGCCGCGCTGCATATTCATCCAGTGCGGCAGCCCAGTTCAATCCGGTTCGCTGCTGAGCAATCGAGCCGTTGGTATCGCGGCAACGACCGGCTACACGAGAAACTAAGCGCGCTTGGTGTTTCCCATTCGTTTGAGCAAACTTCTACGTCACTGCAGACGATGTTGGAATGGGCTAAGAATGCGGTTCAGATAGGGGCACGGCGGTTGTTATGATTCGTCGAAAGCATTGCTGGCGCCGATTTGACGCGCAAACGAGTGGACGGCCAGAGCCTCTGGCTTAGACGACGAAAGCGATTGCATCACTGGCGCTTGAGCGTCCGGCTTTCGATGTGAGCTCAGACTGGAAAGTCAATCTAGGTTGCTCGAGCCTTCGAGCCGAAGCGTGTGTCTCTTCAGCATGAAGTGCAATTTCCCTAGCCATCGGGTCGGTTTTCGCGTAAGCAATCAGCATAGTGCAAACCACTTAGCCGCCGCGCGCCACCCTTTTTTAGAGTTCGAACATGAGTCAAATGGAGATCGTTCCGGGCCTCGCCGATGTACCGGTGGCGAAGTCGGCGGTCAGTCTCATTGATGGCAAGAAGGCCCAGTTGGCCTATCGCGGCATTCCCGTCGAAACTCTTGCGCGAAAGCTCATTTGAGGAAACTTCCTGGCTGCTGCTCAAGGGGAGTCTCCCTTCGCAGCGGCAACTTGCCGATTTTCATCACGAGCTGCGCTCGCGTCGTCGGATCAAGTACAAGCTCAAAGAAATCATCAAGAATTACCCCGAACATGGCCATCCGATGGACGCCTTACAGGCGTCCGTTGCATCTCTTGGCATGTTCTATCCCGATCGCGACGTTACCGATTCGGCCGCGAATTGGGATGCAGTGCTGCGCTTGATCGCTTCAATGCCGACGCTGGTAGCCGCGTTTCATCGGCTGCGCAACGGCGACGAGCCGATCGACCCGAATCCCGACCTCGACCATGCAGGCAATTTCTACTGGATGCTGTTCGAACGCGAGCCGGCGCCCTCGGTTCGCAAAGTCCTTGATGCCTGCTTGATTCTCCATGCCGAGCATACGATGAACGCCTCGACGTTCTCGGCCCGGGTGACCGGCTCAACACTTTGCAGCCCCTACAACACGATTGCGGCGGCGATCGGCACACTGGCCGGGCCACTGCACGGCGGCGCGAACGAAGAAGTGTTGGCGATGCTCGATGAGATTGGCACGATAGAACACGCCAAGCCTTGGCTCGATTCGAAACGGGCCGCCAACCCCGGCTTCAAAGTAATGGGAATGGGGCACCGTGTTTACAAGGTGAAAGATCCGCGTGCAACGGTCCTGCAAGAGTTGGCCGAGCATGTCTTTTCCGAAACGAGCCGGCCGAAGAAATACGAAGTGGCGCTCGAACTGGAAAAATACTGCGCCACGATTTATGGCACCAAGGGCGTCTGGCCGAACGTCGATTTCTTTTCAGGCGTCATCTACCAGGCGCTCGGCATTCCGACCGATCTGTTCACACCGATCTTTGCCGTCGCACGTGTCGCGGGCTGGCTTTCACATTGGCTCGAACAACTCGAAGGCAACCGCATCTTTAGGCCCGAACAGGAGTACGTCGGCAAGGTGGATGTGGCCTATGTGCCGCTGGAGAAGCGACCGTAAGGTAGTCCGATTAATCCAGCTTTCGGAGGGCAGTCGATGTCATTTACCGTCGGACAGCGTTATTCGCGGAGGGACATCAGCAAGGTTCTCGGCGGATCGATCCAATCATATCTACCTACTGTGAAATGTCAGGTAGTGTGTGGATGTTTTAAGCCTACAGCCAAAAAAAATCCGGATGCCCCCGAGAAAGTCACGATTGGCACCATCGGAAGACCCGAGCCTTGGCTCGTAGCAAAACAAGACGCCATACCTATTTTTTTGTTTCGCGCTAATAGCTCTTGGGAATACTACGGTCGATACCGATGCACCGGCTTGAACACTGACACGACATTGATTGAATCGGAAATGAAAGCCAATCCAGCGAGAGGCATCATAGCCGGTGTTCTGTATTTTGAGCGGGTTGGAGATTAGGACAGCTAGCCCCTTTCTGCTTAACTTTCCGGACATTGTTCCTTTTGGCGACATGAAGTTTAGCATCAATGCCGGTCGTATACATAGAAACTTCGATCGTCAGCTACTTGCGAGCGCGTCAAGCATCACAAGTTGTCGCTGCTGCGCGTCAGCTACTGACGAAACGATGGTGGGAAGAACAAAGGGCAAACTATCAACTTGCGATTTCACAGTACGTATTAGATGAAGCGGCCAAAGGTGACGCGGAATTGGCCGCGGAACGACTGAATTTTTTGCTCGGAATCCCGCTGTTGGCAATTGAGCCTGCCACTCAGGCAATTGCCGATAAGATCATTTCTAGCGCTGTACTGCCGCCGAAAGCGGAAATTGACGCGTTGCACATCGCCGTCGCCGCTTATCACCGCACCGACTATTTGTTGACTTGGAATTGCACGCATATCGCTAATGCTCGTACAATTCCATCTATCAGGCGAATTCTTGCCGATTTTAATCTAAAGAGTCCTGAAATTTGTACCCCTGGAGAGATGCTGGACGATGAAGACGACCTCAACCCGTGACAGCGTCGATACCGCAATACAGGATATTCATGCATGGCGACGCGAGATCTCTGATGAATTTGGCGGTGACATCCACGCAATTGTCGAAGATGCCATCCGCCGGCAGGAGGCCTCGGGCCGGACGATCATCCGGCGCAATGAACTGCCTGGCGAAGGTCAAAAGATCGCAGAGCATGTCAGCTGAACAAAAGGCCGCTTTGACTAGCGATTGACTTGATAGCTGGATGCACCGAATCTCTTCTGTTAGACTCCCTCCATGATCGCTTTGAAGCCTGCCTCTCCTGATCCCCGTGCACACCTCTCTCTTCTAAACTTGATTGATCGAATTCTGCTTGGTGGCCTAGTTGCCTTGCTCGTTGCCCGTTGCCTGATTGCCGGCGACGATTCGGGCCGTCTGCGCTTGACGAGCGGGTACGGGCCCTTGGTGCTGAACGCATTAACGTTTGCGCTCTTACTAGCCTGGGGAAGCGGGTTCGTATGTTCGAAACGACCGCTCACTAGCGGGTTCGCCCTTTGGATCGTTCTCGGCTTGGTTGCGATAGCGGCACTTTCTTTCGCCAGCGCTGTTAGCCCCGATCGCTATGCCCGACCGGGATGGTTCATCGGTTGGGATTGGCTCGCGGTTGCCGCGACTTGTTTTCTATGTTGGCAGTTGGCTACAACCGACGCGCGATCTCAAGGGCTGACTACGGTCTTGATAGCAACAGCGGCATGCCTTGCCGCTCAAGCACTTTATCAAGGCGCGGACGCAATCCTGCTATCCTCCCCTGAAAATTCGCAGGCGTTTTCGGGCTCACTCCCCCTGGTTGGCGATCAAGAGTTTGTTTCACCCATACAGACAACCAGCGCCAAAAATTCATTTCGGGCAACGATCAGCACGCCAGGCGAATTAGCGATTTTTCTATTCCTGTTGTTGCCCGCTACCACCGCTGGGGTGATCCGCGGCGGTAAAGGACGTACGGTGCTGCGCGCTAGCATCGCGGCAGTGGTCGCAGGCGCTTTCGGGATCGCTTCGATCATAGCGATGACGTCTCCTTCCAACCCGGCGGCGGCCACCTGGTACATCGTCAGTCGTTATCCTTTTCTCGGTTGCGGACCCGGAAATCTTGCGCAGATAGCGGAGGGCCACGCGCCGGCAGTCTTCCACTTCGCCGACACCGCGATGGCATTTGCCGCGACCACCGGATTGCCGGCATTGTTAATCGGCATGGCAGTTTCACTTGCTCCTCTCGTTGCCGGCTTGCGGTTAACGCGCCTATCGCAAGCAACCGGCGCAAGCAGTGGCAAACGGCTGAACCAAACCTTTGTTCTGGGCGGCGTCTGCGGATTACTTACCGGCGCGGCGTTGGCGATGGCCGACTTACCGGTCGAGGCTTCCGGAAACGAGATTCTCCGGCTTGGTTTCCTCTCGGCCGGCCGCTGCCTTATCTGGCTCCTTACATTCCAGATGTTCGCAATTGGCGCTCTCTCAGCGGCGCGATATCGTCTTGCATTGCTCTTGGGAGCGGCTTCGAGCATAGTTGCACTTTGTTTTAGCCCAATGGTTGTCGGCCAGACTTTCGTTCAAACTTTCTGGATCGTGCTTATATTGGGCGTTGCTAAGGAACGACTATCAGCAGGATCCCCGCCCGCCCGTTCGCTTGCCTTCGTAGCTGTTTCGCTCGCAGTCGCTCTGCTCTCGGCCAACTTGATTCATGTCGGCATACCCGGCATGACGACTACGGCAGCGGTGCGTTCGGCGAGGGCGGCAAGTAAAGAATTTCCGACCATTCATTGGAAAACCGCCGGCAAAAGCTCTTTCGATCCGAGTTACGATCTCGCGAACGAATATCTCCAAGTGAATATGATCGATCCGCTTCGGCGTGCGTTGGCAACGGATCCAGATAATAGCGCCCTGCTTCTGGAATTGGCGCGATGGCGCCGTTGGCAATGGGGATATGCCCTCAAGCGAAACGAAAAACAGGTCGCCCGGCACGAAGCGCTCGAGATGCTTTCATGGGCGGAGAAAGCGTCTCGCCTCGATCCGCATTCGCTGGCGGCCCGGAGATCGGTGTTCGAATCGTTGCTGCTCTTTACCGGCGCCAATGCCACGGCGAGCAAGGAACAACTGGGATCGCTTGAAAAATATATCGGACTCATTGTCGAACGCGATCCGGCGATTGAAGTAAGCCTGCGCTATCGGGTTGTATTGGCCCTGATGCCGCATCGCAATCGCGAAGCCCTCGACGCCTGGTCGGTGCATCTTCTTCAGCTTGATGGGCAGCCTGAATCGAATCACGGTCGGCTGAGCGACGAGCAACGCGACCGCCTGCGGCATGGCCTGGGCCAATCGCTGCCGCAGCCTTCGGCAGAGCTTTCCAAACTTCTCCGCGATATGCCTTGAGGACAGCGCCAAGTTCCGACTTCCGAGTTCGAGTTCCGAGTTCCAACTGTCAACAACGCATCGGTTCACGCGTCCGAGCCGGATGCGTAAGCAGGGGCCTTGTGTTTCTCCACAATTCCTCCCGTTGCAGGTTCTGGAAATATTTCCAGAACCTGCGCGGTCAGGATGCACGATGATAGAAGATTAAACGACGGGTGTTGGATTGGTCTTCATTCCGCAGTCGGAATTCCACACTCCGCATCTCCCTGAACGTTTTCCTACGATTTTCTCGCGTTTCGCCTTCCGGAAATATTTCCAGAAGGCGGTCGCGTCAGAATGACGGGCGATTGAGCGTCGAGGCCTGACATCGGTTTCATTCTGCATTCCGAATTCCGAATTCCGCATTTCCCTAAGCGTTTTTCCACGATTTTCTCGCGTTTGACCTTCTGGAAATATTTCCAGAAGGTTGACCGTCAGAATGACGGACGATTGAGCGTTGACCGTTTGAGCATGGCAGAAGTGAGACGTTTGGGCTAGGGAAGTTTGAAAAGTCATCGCACGTTTTCCCACGAATTAATTGGAAAAGCCCTTCTGGAAATATTTCCAGAAGGGTCTCCTTGTTAGCCGCGACGCGAAGGATTTGCCCAGCAGATCACACTCTGTGGGGAAAGCGTTCTGCTGCGCAATGTGTCCGCGTCGCGGCTAACCATGTCTCGTTGGACGCATTCTGGCGAAATCCCATGTACTAGCTTAGGCGCTGTTCCGAAGAAATGTTTTTAGAGCGTCAAGCTGCGCTGGACAGACCGCGTTACAGAATCGTGCTCACGCGACAGCCCGAAGGACTGATAACCAAAATCCAGGGCGGCGTGTATTAGTAAGTGATTCGTCGAACAGAAAGCCCTTTGCTTTCGAGCAGCTTCAAGAGTCCTTTGTCTCCCGGAAGATGGCCGGCGCCAACGAGGACAAAGGCTGATTGCTTGTAGGCTTTCAGATGGTTGGCAATTTTGCTCGCCATCTTTGCATTTCGTTCGTCAAAAACTTTGATGAGGAAGTCTTTTTGTTCCGGATGCCGCAAGGCTGGTTCTGTTAGAAATACCCGATTCATTTCTTCCAAGTCACCACTTTTCCAGGCGTTGAAAACGGAATCGACGTTCTGCCGATACGATCCCAATTCCTGCAACGTGTCCTGCAAGAGCTTGGCCTGCAATCGCGGCTCATTACGCGCAAAGAGCTCCATCTGGCTGCGTGCCGTCTCCAGTTCCACGATCCGCTTCTTCTGCTTTGCAGCTTCTTTTAAGAAATGTTTATCGACCCCTTTTTCAATATCGTAGCCGATCTTCGCATACTCCTTCCCGTCTACCAGGCACAAGGCGGCCCACGGCTTGAGCTGTTCGGCAGTCGACCACGGAATCTTGTTCTCGTCGCAATAGTCGCGCAGCATTTCGAGCGTTTCTTTTGTTACGTGATTCTCGAGCCGATCACCGTTTGTATAGACGCCGTTCGCGGCGATAAATAGAGCGGCATGCGTCGGACTGATGCCATCGGGGTTCGCTTCAATGATAAACGTGTCGCAGTCAGCGAAAGCTTGTTCAATTCCTGGTGGGAGCGGAAACAATTCATCGTTCCCGAGATGGACCGAACCGAAGAGATAGCACTTCTGCTCGCCATCGCTAATTTCCCAGAGGCCCGGCGTGCCGCATCCTCCGGCTCTTTGAACCGGTGATTTGTTGCATCCGGTCGACACCGCGAACGCAAGCAGAATGAGGATGGCCGCTAACGGGAAGGATCGTCGTGTACGTGGCATGCGGCTGATCTCGTCAATAAGAACACGCTCAAACCAGTAGCACGGTTTCGGTGCATAGGCAACCACAGGCGAAAGACGGGGTGCGCGAACTCTTTCTGGCAATAATGGCGAGCGGCGCGGCGTAAGCCCGCCGTGGCTTCGGAACCACTGCGGGCTTACGCCGCGCCGCTCGCCGGAATCTGTTGGCGCACCCGAAGGACGCAGCATCGCGACGTTTACATCGAGCGAGAAAATAACGGCGCGACATTTGCAGCGTAATCAACAACTGAGGTTCGAAACATTTGCGTTTCGAGCCCGTTGATATTTCGCCCAAACTTAAGGAGACTACTATGTCGGACATTAAGGATAAAGTCGCTCACGCGGGTCAATCAGTGGCCGAGACCGTCAAAGACGTCGGACATCGTGTTGCTGAAGGCGCTGCCCAAGCCGCCACTTGGGTCAAGGAAAAGACAGGCGTCGGCAGTTGTTCGGAAGGGACGAACAGCGGCTTTGCCGGAGTTAAAGAGCGGATGGATGTCATCGCCTCCTGCGGCAAGAAGGTCGGTGTAGTCGATCACGTCGAAGCAGGCACGATCAAGCTCACCCGCAAGGATAGCCCGGACGGCCAACATCACTTCATCCCGGCTGGATGGGTAGATCGCGTGGACAGCCATGTCCATTTGAGCAAAAATTCGATGGAAACCGAAAAGAGCTGGAAGAGCGATGCCGCCTCGTGCGGTTGCAGCTAGCTAGCCGAATTGAAAAAGCGGCCCACAATCGTGGGCCGCTTTTTTATTTGATGTGTCATGCCAGATGTAGCTCACGCCCCCGTAGTCTCCTCAATCCTTCCTCTTCGCCAAGCTCGGCGTTCGCTCCGTTTGAAAAACCAGAGCGCAAACACGCTAAGGCCCAATGTGCTGACTATCAGCGCGGTCGCAAGCTGCGCATGAGTCCAGTCCGAAATCGGGCCTTGCAATAGCGTTTCAGCGGACGAGCCAAGCAAAGCCCGACGCATCCCTTCGAGCCAATAAGTAGGCGGCAGCAGTAAGCTAATGTATTGCAGAATTTTCGGCAGAACCGCCAAAGGAAATACTACGCCGCAGAGTAAGTAAAGGATGCCTGAAATCCCCTCACTCAGATACATTCCTTGCCGAGCCATATTCAAAACCGCTGCGGACAAGATAAGACCAAGGGCCAACAATAGGACAGTGCCGACTACCAGGAAGAGCACCAGCCAACCCCACTCCGTTGGATGGTTTGATAGTGCTGCACGCACTTCGGGAAAAGCCGCGGCGCCAATTGCCAAG
Source organism: uncultured Planctomycetota bacterium (assembly GCA_963718635.1). Taxonomy (GTDB): domain Bacteria; phylum Planctomycetota; class Planctomycetia; order Gemmatales; family Gemmataceae; genus JAIOQJ01. The sequence goes on from OY970367.1 coordinate 4,774,939, forward strand.
TTCAATAGTCCGCCGAGTAAAGCCTGAGCGGCCCCCGCCATTGCTCGACCGACGAAGTACGTCTGCAGGTGGCCCGGGCTAATATAGATGTATTTCAGCATTCCATAATGTTCACGGTCTGAGATGACGGCATAGCTCATACCGAACATAACCGCGCCTACCAGTAGATAACAGGCATTGCTCACGTACATGTAAGGAAGAAACGCAACGGGGACGGCCCCCTGCGTTGCCGTGCGTGCCGCGTAATACATACACACCAAGAGCAATGAACTGGTTACCGGCTTGATAAGCACATAGATGATAAAAAGCCACGGCTCAGTCCAATTGCTTTCGAGCTGCCAGCCGAGCCAAGTTGCCCAGCGAAAGGTGCTTCGAGGTCGAACAATCATGGGTATTCTCGGCAATGAGTATAGGTTGCTTTTGCGTAGCGGAGCGGTTGTCACGCTAGCCGAACTGCGCGATCAGCCGGGTGAAAATATCAACTATTCGCAGAACGCCAGAACCCGATTGCTTACGCCATTCGGCTCGCCCCGAAAGCGCTCCGCTGTGCAAAGCCTTCGCATCGCGGCTAAAAAAGCATTCGAAAATTGTGTGTTCCTCGGCGAGTTCACTGCCATTTCACCGTCAGCCGTCCTTCGCGTTGTGACAGTCGTTCGAGATAATCGAGAAACCACTTCGCCAACAGGATGAAAAGCACGGAGAGCACCGCCAACATGCAAATCTCAACGGACAACGGCCAAAATCCGTCGGCGGCGAAGAGTAATTGGCGCATAGCGTCCATACCGGCGGTCAAGGGAATGACAGCAGCGATGCTGGCCAATGCCGTCGGAAAAACTCTAAGGGGAAAATTCATCCCAGTAAGCAGATAAACCGGTTCCTGTAACAGATTGACGATATGCCACGCTTCGCGGCCCCATAGAAGGAAAACCGAAGCGAACATCATGCCGAGCCCGTAGAGTGCCAGCAGCGTCAACAGGAAGGTAAAAACTAAGAGCCACCAGGAAACGGGAGCAAAAGGAATTTGGAATAGGAGAACTCCCACCGTCATGATGACGCTCGCCCGGACGAAAGTAAGGATCATTCCGCCAAGGGCCATCCCGGCAAGCACTGCCATCATCGAGCCGGGCGCCATGATGTAAATCTCCAGGTTGCCCGATGAGCGTTCCCAATAAAGTTGGGCGCCCATCGACCAAAGAACGTTCAACCAGAAAGCGGTCATGGCGCCGCCGAGGATCACAAATCCGACATATTCTTCCGTGCTTTCATGGCCCGGTAAACGTACGCGAAGGCCGCTACGGAAAGAATCGGCAGGATCGCTTCGTGGATAATCCATGAAGGCTGCCGGCGCATGCCGACAATACGGGGATAAGCACGGGCGGCCATGGTTCTCAGGAACAAGGATACGCTCAATTGATCGACCCTCAAATCTGGCGAACGTTCTTTGATACGCGGCGCAATATCCATTCTAAGTGTCTGCGCGGAAATAAGTCACCGAATTAGTCGCCTTTCGCTCCCGCGAAAGGAAGTCCTTTCGCGGAGCGAAAGGCGACACTTATTTTGCGCAAGTATTAAAGGATCGGCTCTGAGCTTGCCGGTTGTGTCCGGCTGAATCGCTCGATGCCTTTTTCCCAAAGCGACCCTTGCATCGCCAAACCGAGCGCCAGTGCCGGGAAAAGGAAGCGATTGCCGAACAGCGACGCGTTCCATTCATCGTAACGAGCAAAAAACACCAGATTGAGCAATAAAGTGAGGGTCATGGCGAGCAGGCTAAGTCGAGTTCTCAATGTTCGGGCCCGCCAAGCCACGGCGAGGCCGAGCGGCCATATGAACCAGAGCGGCGCGGTGCGGAGCATGCCGATTTGGCTGTCGAAAAACAAGTTGCCCAGGCCGTTCAAAATCGGCTGGTTGAAACGCGAATAGTGTTCGGTTACCGTGAAACCTTCAGCGACGATGCGTGCATCTCGATCGTATCCGGTCACCAACGGTGAACCAAACAGATGCGCGTTAATCGCCAGCATGGGCAAGAGAGCGAAGCCGGCGGCTAGACTGCATTTGAGCATCGCCTTCGATCCTTGAGGCATTAGAACGAGTGCCAGCGGTAGCAGCAAAAGCCCCAAATAGACTTTGGCCCAGACCGCAAGTCCGGCGAGTAGTCCGCATGCGATCGGACATTTCTTTTGAGCGCAAATGTAACTCCAGACCATGAGCGCTGTTGCAAACAGATCGGGTGAATAGTTGAAGGTGTAAGCCAAAAAGGGCGTGGAAATATACCCTGCCAAGGCAAGCAAACGGGCGCCCGACCCGCCGTCGGCTAGGATCATCATTCCATATATCAGGGCAAAGAGTTGAACTAAGTTGAACAGTAAGAAGCCGAGTTTACCAAAAATCAGGTAGAGCGGAATCGACAGGATCGGCATCAGCACCGAATGCTTCGGCACAATTCGGCCATCCTTCGAGAGAGCGAAAAAACCTTCGTGATTTTCCAGTTCGCCGGGAAGTTGGTTGCGGATATCCCAATCCCCATCTTGCACGAGCGATTCCGCCGTCGCTGCATAGTAAGGACAGTCGCCAAGCAGAAAAGCATCGGGACGCGGGCGCGGTCGAGAGATAAAGCGGTGTAGCCGATCTCGATAACGATGAGCAAGATGCAGAACCATCGGATCGAGAGCTTCGTCATGCGGTAAATTTTTCCGGCCAACCTCGGAAGTCTGACGACTTCCGCTACACGCTGCGTCTGGATGACTTCCGATACACGCGTCGTCTGGTCGTAGCGGAAGTCGTTAGACTTCCGGCCAACCTCGGAAGTCTGACGACTTCCGCTACGCGCGTCGTCTGGTCGTAGCGGAAGTCGTTAGACTTCCGGCCAACCTCGGAAGTCCGGCGACTTCCGCAACACGCTGCATCTGACGACTTCCGCTACGCGCTCGTTACCCGCCCCGGAGAATCTTGTTCATATTCTTCTTGTATGCTTCAACGCCCGGTTGTCCGTAGGGATTGATGTTCATCAGCCGGCCTTCAACCACCGTCGCCAGCATGAGCATCTGCATCAATTGGCCCATCGTATGTTCGGAGACAACCGGCAGCACGAGATCGGTAGTTGGCCGGGCGGCTTCGAGATAGGCCTGGTTGGTGCCCTTCATCGCAGCCATCTGGACATCGCCGAAGGTCTTGCGCGATAGCGAATTGAGATCGTCTTCATTGCGGTCGGACATGCCGATATGAAAGGGGGCGTGTTTCGTCGTCTTGATAGAGAGGTTGTTGATGAGCTTATCGCGGGTGCCTTCCTGATGCTGCTGACCGCGTGAATGCAGATCCCGCGTCTGAACCACCGTCATCGGCGTCGGGCCTTGGCCTTGCTTGCCGAGCGACTCAGCCAGCAGTTGATCGTACCACATGCCGAGCGATTCCAGCTTGCGCGACCAGACTGCCAGCACGCGCGTATCTTTGCCGCGCTCTTCGGACATGAGATAGTTTACGGCGGCGTATTGCAGCACCGGATTTCGCTCGAAAGGTTCTTCAAGGAAACGGCGGGTCATCGTAGCCGCGCCCAAGAGTAATGCCCGGACATCAAGCCCCATGACGGCAGCGGGCACCAGGCCGACTCCGGTAAAGACCGAATAGCGACCACCTACACTGTCGGGGATGTTGAGAATCTCTTCTTCCTTGAAGCCATCTGCCTTGCAAAGATCGCGCAGCTTGCCGGTCAACCCGGTAACCGGGATGATATAGTTGCGCAGCTTCTCCGCGCCCGACCCATAGTAGCGCGATAGCTCATTCCGGATAACGCGGTAGGCCGCGGCCGTTTCGATGGTGCCGCCCGACTTGCTGACGACGACGCAGCCCCAACGCTCGTCGCGCAGCTCGGGGTCAACGCAGGTGTTTTCCAGCAGATCGAGCAAATCCTGCAGCGAATCGCTGTCGACGTTGTTTCCTTCGAAATAAACGCGCGGCCTGCCCATGCGCATCCTGGCGGGCAGTTCGTTGTGGTAGACGTGGCAGAGCGAATCGAACAGCGCTCGGGCGCCGAGATACGAGCCGCCGATGCCAAGCACGACGACGCGATCGACCTGATCGCGCAATTTCTGCGACTGGACAATAATTCGGCCGAGTTCGCTCGCATCGCCTTTTCGCCGATGCTGGTCGAGCAGCCGCTGAGGTAGATCGATAAACCCGGCGTCGAGTGGTTTCAGCTTGGCGGGCGTGTTGGTCATTTCGCGTTCGGATGCAATTTGCATTCGCACTGCCACCAGCGATTGCTTCATGGCATCGACCCGATCGGCCGAGAGAAAATTCTGCGTCTTGCAACTCTCCCAGAGGCGTCCACGCATCCAAGGGCGGGGCAATCAGGCCCTGATAATTGAATTCGATCGATTCGTCGGGAAGCTGCATAAATGGCTTCGGATGAGGTTACGGAGGAGCATTGGGAGCGAAAGAAACCTTCGGCTGCCCATCTATACCTAGAAGATACTGTACGTCATGCTGTCCGGGGTGTAAACTCCCCCTCATGAACATTCACGAACTCATTGCCGATTTGCGCGAACCAGCCGCAACCAAGATTGTGCTTCTTGTCGCCGACGGTCTCGGCGGGCTCCCTCTCGAGCCGGGTGGCAAAACCGAACTCGAAACCGCTCGGACGCCGAACCTGGACCAATGTGCCAAAACAGGCGTTTGCGGGTTAAGCACTCCGGTGCTTCCGGGCATTACCCCCGGCAGCGGGCCAGGCCATCTAGGCTTGTTCGGCTACGATCCGCTGGAATACCGCATAGGCCGGGGCATTCTCGAAGCCCTTGGCATCAACTTTCAGGTTGGCGCCAAAGACGTAGCGGTGCGCGGCAACTTCTGCACACTCGATGCAACCGGCAAAATCTCCGATCGTCGGGCGGGCCGGCCAACGACGGAACGTTGCATCGCGATGGTCCAGAAGATGCGCTCCATCCGCATTCCCGGTGTCGAAGTGTTCGTCGAGCCGGTGAAAGAACATCGCTTCGTCGTCGTCTTTCGCGGCGAAGGCTTGGGCGACCATGTCAACGACACCGACCCGCAGGCGCTTGGCGTGCCGCCGTTGATTGCGCACGGGCACGATGAGGCATCATCAAAAACCGCGTCGGTCGTCAACGAATTCGTCTTGCAAGCCTGCAAAGTTCTGGCCAGTGAAGCGCCGACCAACGGAGCAACCTTGCGCGGCTTTGCCCGCTATCCCAAGATAGGCACCATGCAGGAAGTGTACGGCCTGAAATCGGCTGCGCTGGCTGTTTACCCCATGTATAAAGGGCTGGCTCGGCTAGTCGGCATGGATGTGCTCGACGCGGGCCAGACGTTGAACGATCAAGTGGCGACGCTGAAGAAAGTTTGGGGTCAATATGACTTCTTCTTCATGCACTACAAGTACACCGATTCGACCGGCGAAGACGGCAATTTCCCCGCCAAGGTGGACATGATCGAAAAGCTCGATGCCGTCATCCCGAACATTCTGGAGCTGAAGCCGGACGTGTTCATCGTCACCGGCGACCACAGCACGCCGAGCAAGATGCGCTCGCACAGTTTTCACCCGGTGCCCACATTGCTGAAGGCCGACCTCTGCCGGCCTGATAAGGTGACGGAATTCAACGAATCAGCCTGCCTATTCGGCGGCCTCGGCCACTTCGAAGCCAAACACCTCATGCTGTTGGCGATGGCCCATGCCGGAAGACTGGGGAAGTACGGCGCCTAATCGAAAGGAAGGGTTTTGCTTGGGGAAATATTTCCCCAAGCGTCCCCTTGGTGGGGACAGGCCTCCCGGCCTGTCCATTCCGCTCGCCACAATGCGTCAATCTTTCGCCGGCGGCGGCGCGATTGGTGCTGCCAGAATTGAGGTTCTGCGCTGGCACTATTTCCTTGGCATCCGGCGACTTGATATCCAGTGGCGGCAGCGCTCCAATGCGATTCAGGTCGACCTTCTTTGGCTCTCCGCCGGGGCTGATGCTGGTCGCCTTGGTATTCTTCAACGGCCCCGAACTTGTTCCTTCCGAAGTCATCTGAAACTGAAAGCGGGCTTCGCCTGCTTTCTTCGCCACCACAACCACTTTGAGCGTGACGGACTCCTTCGCAGGAATTTCGATGGCGTTGAAGAAGATAGCGCGTTCGCCGCGTTGAAAGGCCGGCTGGGCCTGTCGAAACTCGACCTGCTCGGGCAGATCGGCAACAATCTTGACGTTTTTCGCAGGCGCTGAACCCGGATTTTTAACTGTGATGGTATAGGTAATTTCTTGACCGGGCGCCGCCATCGCGGTTCCTTCGGTCTGCCAGTTCAAAGCGGGAATGCCTTCGAAAGACGTCGGGAGTTTATGCCGCTGTTCCAGGCCTTTATCGGCCCGTGCGGAGACCATGATTTCGCGCAGGCCGGCTGATGGCGCAATAAGAGACATGGATACTTCCTTAGTCTCCTTCGGACCAAGAATCGGCATAACCCACTGGACGGCATCGGGAAAAAGATGGCCGCCGCTGGACGCCTTGGCGACCCGCATTTCAGACGGGAAGGCGCAAGCGATCCGTACGTTATGCAATGCCGCGGTGCCGGTGTTATGAACAATCACGAGATAGGGTGTCGGCTGGTTGGCGATCGCTTTTTCGTTGGCCGGGCCATTTACTTGCAGGGAGAGTTTCGCTTCCTGAATGACGCTGTTGCAGCCAGCTTTGGCCGAGGCGCCGGTTGCCGTCGCGATCGCTTCGCTGGTGAACTCCCCGGTCTTACGAGGCAGGACTCGGTATTCGAGCGTGCGGCGTCTCGCCCGGCTGTAAGCAACTGATGCTCCACGTTCGTTGATTTGGCGCTGGGCCAACCTTCGAGGCAGGCGCCATCGCGCTTGACGCCTCTTGGACGTACTCCAGACCATCGGGCAGCGAATTGACGATTTGGATATCCATCACGGCGACTTGACCCGGATTATTAGCGATTATCTTGTACGTCATCGGCTCATGCAGGATGCCTTGCGCCTGGCCGGTCTGCTTTAGTTCCAGCTTAGGATTCACGATCTTCGTCTTGATAATGCGGCCATGCTCGAACTGAACTTTGCCGACAACGGAAATTTCCGTCGCGTCTTCAGCAGGCTTGAAAACGATGTCGATCAAGCGAGTGGCGCCGGGCTCCAGGGTTTCGAGATGCCATTCCATTTCCTTGGCCTCGGCATTCGGCTGGGGCATCGCTTTAACCAATTTCGCGCCGCGTGGTAGGGGACAGCGGACAATTACGTTATGCGCCCGGGCATCGGAGGTGTTGGTGGCCGTTAAGCGATAGGTAATCTCTTGGCCAGTTGGCGCTGTTTCGATGCCTTTGATTGAAATTCGCACGGTCGGGGTGGGAGGCTCCGAAGGCAACACTCCAGGTACGCCATTGGCCGGCATGCCATGCGGATTTGCGGAGGTCGGCACGATATACTGCGCGGGAGTTATTCCGTTGATCGCCGGCGAAGACTGGAATTGCGGCGGCAGTTGGCCCGGGACAACCACGGCTGACTCGGGGGCGGGTTTGACTTCGCCTGGCTCGGCCATCGGCGGCTCGTTGAACGACGCAGGCAGCAGCGCCGGCGGAGTCTCCGCATGGAGCGTAGCGCTGGCAACGCAGCAAACAACGAGCAGACTAAGCATTTGTCGCAACATCCCGATCATCCTCCGTTACCTGTCCGCCTCTCCATACCCAGTTCCAGCTCATGTTAAAAGAGGAGTTTCATTGGGTGGAGCGAATCGGCTTCGCTTCGGAGAGAAGCGATTTCACTCAAGCCGATTTCCGTTGGTTCAAATTCCGCGTAGATTGAACAGCAGAAGAGTTGTTATTCGTAGTTTTGCCGAGGCCAAACCGTTCTATGCATGATTTCAACGTTGCCGAGCGTCAAGGCTTTGCTGCATTGCTCGAACTTGCTATCCGTGAAGATCTGGGTAAATTGGGCGACCTGACTTCCTTGGCGACCATACCAGCGGATGCTTTCGGCAAAGCAACGTTCGTCGCCCGTCGCGAAGGAGTGTTAGCCGGGGTGCCCGCTTGTCTTCGAGCAATTGAGCGCATCGATCCTTTGCTGCATTTTCATCCTTTGTTGTCAGATGGCGCTATCTGGCGCCAGGCTACTGGATCGCAACCGTCGAAGGTCCGATGCGCTCGATCCTCGCGGTCGAACGAATAGCTCTCAATTTCTTGCAGCATCTAAGCGGCATTGCCACGCTGACCCGCCGCTACGTCGACGCCGTCGCCGGAACCAAAGCCAAGATTCTCGACACCCGCAAGACCTTGCCAGGCTGGCGGATGCTCGAAAAATATGCCGTCCGGATGGGCGGTGGAACTAACCATCGCCTAAGCTTGTTTGACGGCATCTTGATCAAAGACAACCATCTGGCGGCTATGCGCAATGTTGCACCCGGAGCCGGCGATCCGATCAAAGCGGCTATCGAGCGCTGCCGTGAAGCGAATCCCAGTATGCCCGTCGAAATTGAAGTCGATTCGCGCGAACAATTAGAAGTCGCGCTCGCTTGCAAGCCCGATATTATCTTGCTGGACAACATGACCATCGATCAAATTCGTGAAGCGGTTTGGCGCCGTGATTCCCAGTCGGCTGCAACGCTCTTGGAGGCCTCCGGGGGCATTGACCTCGGCTCCGTGCGCTGGATCGCCGAGACCGGCGTCGATCGCATCAGCGTCGGCGCGATCACTCACTCGGCGCCGGCTCTGGATATTGCCTTAGACTATTTGGATTGACGATCACCGCTCTTGCTGCAAGGACTTCCCATGCTTTGGCGCATTCCTCACGCATTACTCGTATTCGCATTTCTAAACACGACCCTCAGTGCCCAAGAGAAGGGGAAGCCTCCAGTCGATGTCTTGCCGCCCGAGGTGCAACTGAAGAAATTTCACCTTCCCGAAGGTTTTGAAGTCGAGCTGATTGCCGCTGAGCCGGCGATCATCAACCCGATCACGATGGCCTACGACGAGAAAGGGCGCCTCTACGTCAGCGAGGGGCATACCTATCGCTATGGGCCGAGCGGCTCGCCCGTCGATAAGCCGACCAATCCTATTGTGCGCCTCGACCGCACCGAAGACGGCACGGGCTGGAAGCGCACGATTGTGGCCGAGGGTTTTGATGATCCCGTCATGGGGCTGTTGGTACGTGGCGGCAAACTGTGGTGCACTTCCTGCGACCACATTTACCTCTACGACATCGACGACGCGGGCCACACTTCCAACCGCAAAGAAATCCTGCACGACAATGCCAAAGCCTGGAATCCCTTTGGTTTCTTCGTGTTGGAGTGGGGTCCGGACGATCTGATTTACGTCAGCGTCGGCAACCATGGCATGAACATCGTTGGACCCTATAGCGGCGTGAATATCAGCAACGAAATGAAATCACGCGGCTCGTCGGGCATCATCATGCGCATGAACCCCGATGGCACGAACATGCAGAAACTGGTGGAAGGCTTGCGCGTCCCCTATTCCTTCGAGTTTGACCCGTTTGGCCAACTCTGGCTTCTTTCGAACGGTCAGGGCAATCCCGATCGCTTTGTCAAAGTGATCGATGGCGTCGACTACCACTGCTACAGCCGGTCCAAAGTAAGCAACAATTGGTTGGCCGGCAAGCATCCGCTCGCGCCTCCATGTTTCGAAATCGGTGCCGGAGCACGCACGCAGCTGTTGCACTATTATGGCGCCGCTTTTCCGGATGCCTATCAAGGCCGGCAGTTCGGCGTGAATTGGGGTCCACACGGCGTTGGCACGCGCAATCACGCCATTGAACAATTCATTCCCGACGATCGCGAGCGCATCACAAAGACCGACAATTGGCTGACCTGCGACGACCCGCGCTTTCGACCGACACAGTTAATGCTGACGCCGGATGGCAACTTGCTGGTGGCCGACTGGTATGGCCGCGACGACGAGAACGATCTGACGGGCCGCATCTGGAAAGTAAAATACACCGGCAAAGATGCACCCAAAGTTGTTCGCCTGACGGAGGAAGACTGGAAGGACGAAGCCAAAGTGCTGCAAGCGCTCGGCTCGCGCGATCACGTGGAACGCGAACGCGCCATCCGCGACTTGACCGCAAAAGGCGCCGGTGCAATTGCCGGCCTTGCGCAAGTTGCTGCGACGAGCAAGTTGCCGATTGCATCCGCCGACGCGCTCTGGGTGCTGGCCCGAATCGGCACTGATGAAGCAAAGACGGCCTTGGGTGAAGGAACAAAAAACTCCGACTGGAAAGTGCGCCGGCTTGCACTTCGTCTGCTGAAGCGCTACAAGGTTTCAAAGTCGGATGAAATTGCCAAGCTGGTGATCGAGGATAAGGATCCCGCCGTAGCGCTTCAAGCCGCGCTGTTGTTGAGTGATCCGGAACAACGGCTGTTACGGTTGCGTGACTTGTTCCACTCCGAGGCGACGACCGATCCGCATCTGCGTTACGAACTTGCCTGGCACTGGGCAAAAGATTCGAAGGCCGATAAGCCCTGGGCGCTCGATCGGGTCAAGTTTCCGGAAATGAGACTGACCGGCTTGATCGCGATGGACATTGCGATTTACGAGGGCTTTTCTTCGAAAGACCAGGCTCGGCAAAAACTATTGAAGTATCTCGCGGCGCCCGGCGAACTCGAAATCAACCTGGTGCTCGATCTGGCAACGATGCATCCGGAAGCCGCCATGATCCCGGCCGTGCAGAAGTTGTTGGAGCAACCAAAACTGCCGTCAGCGGTTATCGCCGATGCTTCGAAGCTGCTGCGTACGCTGGCGGGTTCCAATAAAGGAATCAAGAACCCCTGGCTTGAGCTGCTCAAGACCGGCAAGGCAACGCTTAACGACCCCGAAGACAAGCAAACGCTGTTGAAATTGCTGCCTGACGAAGGGCCAACCGCTTTCGGCATCGAGATGGTCGGCAAATTGCTCGCCGATGGCGATGTCACCAAGGTCGTGTTGCCCGCTGCAGCGCTGGCGCGCTCGTGGGAGGGCAAAGCGGCAGCTCTTGCCGATATGCTTTGGAAGGAATTGGACAACCGAAAATTGAAGACCGACGTGCGCATCGAACTAGCAGCGACAGCCTCTGTGATCGATCCGAAACCCGATGTAAAACGGTGGAGTGAACTTCTCAAATCGGCTGATCCGACGCTCGCACGCGAGATTGTGCGCGATTTCCGCAGGTTGCCCAAAGACAAAGCCTTTGCCGATGTGCTAGTCTCCGTGGCTTCACCATTGATCGAACGCGATCCGTCGATCAAGCAGGATCTCGCTTTGACGCTGTTGATTCTTGGCTCCGATTCCAGTTCAGCCAAGCTCGGCGCCGCCATGCGCGAACTGAAGGAATATCAACAATCAGGTGTGAAGAAATTCAACCCAAAACCTGCCACGGAACAATTAGCCCTCGGCCGCATGACGTTCGAAAGAGCCAACTGCTCCAAATGTCATCTACTCGACAATAACGAGAAGATCGGCCCGACCCTTGGCGGCGTCGGCCGGCATGAATTGAACCACGTGATCGAATCGATCCTGGAACCTTCCAAGATCATTCTTACGGGCTATGAAGTCGAGCGGATCGAGACACAGGATGGCGTCGTGCACAGCGGCATTGTTCGCGAAAAAGGGAACGAATTAACGGTTATCAATGCCGACAAAACAGAGCGCATTGCGAAGTCGAAGATCGCCGAGCGCAGTCTTGTTGAAAACATCGATCATGCCCGATGACATCATTAAAACAATGAGCCAGGAAGAATTCAGCGACCTCCTGGCATTCCTGATGACGCAGAAAGCGAACGTCGGCCCGCCGCCGGCGAAAAAGAAAAAGTAAAGCCTAAGTGAGAGAGCAATGAAGCCAGGACGTAACGATCCTTGCCCCTGCGGCAGCGGCAAAAAATACAAGAAGTGCTGCCAAGAGCGGGACGACGAAAAGAAGCGCAGCGAAGCGGTCGCTGCGGAGGATGCGCGTGCTGCCGAGCGTGTCGCAAACCCGCCGATAATCGTGCTACCGCCCGGTCCGCCATCTTTGCCGTCTCCGTCATCTCCGCTGCGGCCAGCCAGGGTGAAGACTCCGCTGGAAGAGAAAGTAGACGCCCTTTGGACGGAGTTCGAAACGGCGCGCGGCGCCGACCGCCTGGTCGTCTTCGGCAAGATGATCAATGAAGAAGGCGCTTTGACAGACGACGTCGCATATGATGCCCTCGCGCTAATCCATGAGGAAGCTGTCAAAGAAAACGCGCGGGCTCGTTTTACCGACCTGGTTGATGACCTGCGCGTTCGGTTGCCCGACCTTTATGACGAAATGGCGCAGGATCTGTTGACCTGGAAAATCGAGGACGCCTTGGCGGAAGGTCGCGAGAGCGATCTAGCGCCACTGGTTCGCCAATTGGCTGTCCTCTCCGGCAAACACTATGACCTGATTACTTGTACCTTCGAAAGCTTGCAATATCATGGGATGCTGTCGCTTCTGATTGAGGGATACCGCCTTGCCTGGAAAGGTGTCGAAGAAAGCGAAGACATTTTCGATTGGGCCAAATCTAATTTAGTCAGCGATGCCATTGCAGCCGAGATTTTCGAACGCATTGAAAAGAACCAAGGGCTCGTCACGCTCGATGCTGAGTTGCTGGAGAAGGTGAAATTCTATCTGAAGGAACCCTACATCAACGTTCTCGAAGAGACCATCAGCGATCTTCAAACAGCGCCCGGCGGTTGGAAAACCGAAGATTTCAGCCTTACGCGGCCAACGCGTAAAAAACGCAAAGGTCGGCCCCACGATGATGATGATGATGATGAGCCTCTGCCGGGTGTAGGCAATCTCTCCCGGCTTGTTTGCCAGTTCGTCGGCTATGCACATCGGACTGACGGCATTTCGCTTCCACGTGGACAATTGGTTCGGAGCGAAATCTCAAAGTATTTGATCAGTCGAAGTCACGGCGAACTCAATCCGCGCCTGGGCATGATGGAACAGGCGCTACATCCGAAACGAAAACTGCCGAAGGCGCCGCCGCCGCTCCACCCGCTCTGCCCGGAACCGGTCACTCTCGAAGTCTATCTATCGGGAATGATGGGCTTCATCAAAACGCGCTATGAAGCGGCTGTCGCTTTTTTTCTCGCAATGCCTACTTGGGTGCGATTTCTCGAAACTCAGCATCTCATTGATGCCGGCATGAGACGTAGAGTGCTCCAAAGTCTGCTCCCGTTGCACGGCTCCTTTTTAGAATCTGTCAAAGGTTACACCGCCGATCCCGCCTTATATCGGGAGATGCAAAATTGGCCGGCGGACGCGGCGAAAGATCCGGTGCAACCGCCACTGGAAGCGAAATAAGCTTCCGATTGAAAATACGAAGGCGAAACAGAAGAGACGACAAAAAAACAACGGACAAAATTATAAGAGCATCGGAAGGCGGTTCAACCAGGGATAACACCGATTGCACGGCTACGGGAAAAACTTCCACGGAGTCCGCTCCCATGTGCGGTTGGCGCTAGTGGAACATTGGCGTGTCTGACGCTGGTCCTGAAAGGACCGTTCTGCCAGCCCAAGCCGAAGTTCCCGAAGGGAACGGAGGCCTGGGATAAGAGGAAACAGCGCATTGTTTTCGAGCCTGCAAGGCTCGTTCGGTCAGCCCAGGTCTAGGTCCCTGAAAGGGACGAAGGCCTGGGTTCCCATAGGCCTGGGGTCAAGCGCAGCGAAAACGTCCTCGGTCCTGAAAGGACCGTTCGGTCAGCCCAGGCCGAAGTTCCCGAAGGGAACGGAGGCCTGGGTTGGTCCCGGGCACCGCGCCCGGTCCTGAAAGGACCGTTCAACGTTCATTCCCAAAGGTAACGTTCGTCCGATTCGATTTCGTACTTGCGTAAAAACTCTCGAAACTCATCCTTACACGACTGCTTGGCATGGTGTTCCGGTTGACGGCGAATGTATTCCCGTACTGCTTCCACTCCGGATTGGCTGACCGAAAACGCTCCATACCCCGCCTGCCAATGGAAAGCCGCTTCTAAAGATTGCGTTTGATTTACCTACAGAGACGAAGTCGATTTAATCTTACTTATGGCATTCGCAATAGAGCTGGTACGACCGAGCTGAAACAAAAGGTGAACGTGATTGCAAGTGCCGCCGACAATCATCGATTGGCAGCCGACGTTGTTCACCAAACCACGCCATTCTTCGGCCAGAATCGGTTCGCGGTTTTTGGTTGAGAATATCGCGTGAACGTAAACTTTGGCTAGCGATTGTGGCATGACGCTTGGCTCCCGGCGCTGAAAACGTCCTGTTTGACGCTCATTATACGTAAAATGGGCCTTTGCAAGTCTCAGATGAACGGTCCTTACAGGACCGATGACGTGATCGATATATTAACCCAGGCCTTCGTCCCCTTCGGGGACTTCGGCCTGGGCTGACAGAACGGTGCTTTCAGGACCGAAGGCGTGGTTGCTGCGCTTAACTATCGTAACCCAGGCCTCCGTTTCCCTTCGGGAAGTTCGGCCTGGGCTGACAGAACGGTGCTTTCAGGACCGAAGGCGTGGTTGCTGCGCTTAACTATCGTAACCCAGGCCTCCGTTTCCCTTCGGGAATTTCGGCCTGGGCTGACAGAACGGTGCTTTCAGGACCGAAGGCGTGGTTGCTGCGCTTAACTATCGTAACCCAGGCCTCCGTTTCCCTTCGGGAATTTCGGCCTGGGCTGACAGAACGGTGCTTTCAGGACCGAAGGCGTGGTTGCGGCGCTTAACCCCGGGCTTCCGTTCCTTTCGGGGCAAACCCGGGCCTCCGTCCCCTTTTGGGAAAATCTAGGCCTCCGAGGCTTCGGCACGGGTGCTAGCCGGGGTCAATTTCTTATTTTCTTGTCGGCGTTTTCGTCAATCAGAACACTACCAAGCGAATTGACTGCGTACCAAAGCCGCTTCCCGCTTGCCCCTTGCAGGGTTTCGTATATCGTTTAGCACATCGTCTTACTGCGTCTCCACGTTCGCGAGCATCACCTATGAAACTCTCCCGCAATGCCTTTTTTCTGCTAGCCGCGCTGGCGCTCGGCTCGGTCCCTGCCTGCAAGTGGGATTCGGGTAACAGAACCAAAGTGGCGATCATCACCAATAATCCGGAAGAGTTCTGGAGTTATTGCGAAGCCGGGGGACGTAAAGCAGCGAAGGAGTTCAACGTCGATCTCATCTTCCGCAAGCCGGCAAAAGGCGAATATACCGAGCAGATGAACATCATCAAGGATCTGGAAAACAAGGGCGTGGCGGGGATGGCAGTGAGCGTCATCAATCCAGCCGAGCAGGCGCCCGACTTGAAGTTGATTGCCGCGAAGATGAAATTGATCACGATGGACAACGATGCCGACGGCAGCGACCGCATCTGCTACATCGGCACGGACAACTACGCGGCCGGCCATGCAGTCGGCCGACTGGTGAAGGATGTGATGCCGCAAGGGGGCACGCTCGCCATTTTCGTCGGCCAGACTTCACCGCTTAACGCCCGCCAACGATTCTGGGGTCTGGTGGACGAACTGAACGGTAACAAAGAACGCAGCAAGTTTCCCGACGCACGCTTTGACGACACCATCGGCGGCAAGTACAAACTCTATCGCAACTCCGCTATTACGGATAACGCCAACCGCGAACAGGCGCAGATAAACGCCCAGCAGGCGCTCGATAAGATCGGCAGCGAGCCCAATGTCTGCATGATCGGACTGTGGGCCTACAATCCGCCAGCCATTCTGGAAGCGGTTCGCTCCGACGCTAAATTTTCGCATGTCAAAATTGTCGGCTTCGATGAAGCGGATGAAACGTTACAGGGAATCGAGAAGGGCCAAATCCACGGCAGCGTCGTGCAGGATCCGTTCATGTTCGGCTACCGCTCGGTCGAAATCCTGGCAGCGGAAGCGCATGGCGATCAATCGAAGCGCCTCGACAAAGCGATTCCTTACCGCGTCATCACCAAAGATGGCGGACCCAAAGAAAAGATCGATGGCGTCGAAATCGAGAACTTGAAGGCCGCCGATTTCAGGGCGCAGTTGAAGCAGTTGGTGGAGTCGGTGAAATAAGCGCTTACCGATCAACAGCGCAGATGTTTAACCAAGGAGCAATTTACTGGCGATCCTTACTTCAGTAAGGCGACGAATCCCGCCTGTTCAAAATGGTGGTCGCCAGTGAGCGCTTCGGAAATGTGCTGTTGTTGCATTGCCAGAAACGAGATGCAGTCTGTAAGCGACCATTCTTTGTCCGGCCGAGCTGCGTACAGAATCAAGCCACGGTCCATCAATGACTGATCAGCAGGAATGACTGGCGTTTTGGGATCGGCACGAATGATAGCCAATAAGCGGTTAAAAACACTTCGTGTTGCTATTTTATTTAATCCATCCGCCAATTCAGTGATTACCCAAGCCGTTGTAACAAGGGGCCTTTGCAAGTTTCGTGCACAGGTCGCTGCTCTAACATGCGCTGCATCTTTCGGATTCACGAGCGCTGCGTAATAAAATGTGTCGGCAAAGACAGGCGTTGTCACTTTGGGGCTCCATGAATGTAGTGATCGTGATTTCCTGCAAAATCCTCGGGCAATCCAGTGGCAGCGCCGATGATATCTTTATACCGATCGTAGTGCGATAGTTCGTGCGTGTTTTCAGTTGCGCTGGTTTCGCCATCACGCAAAATAACCTGCACGACGGTTCCATCCGGCAAGCCGATTTCTGCGTCAAACACAACCGTGCCATTTTTTATTTCGCCGATGAATGACATCCCAAGCCCTCCAGATAAAAAGAGGCAACGAATAGTATAAAAAGATCATATCGCAAAACCGAGTGCTGTTTTCTCGCGACCTCCGATCAATGACAATCACCCCCGATTCCGAAACGATTTTATTGCTCGGCTCGTCGCTCGCCATGCCCGCTTTCAGCGACCTCAAGCCGTTGACCTCGCGCGAATGGAATGCGCTCGCGGCCAAGATCGATTCTTCTCCTGTAGTAGAACGCCCGGCCGCCCTATTGGAAACCGATGACTGGCGAGAACTACTCATTCTCGACGACGCAGAGTTCAACCGGATCGAGCGATTGTTTGATAGACGCAACCAGCTTGCAAACGAACTCGAACGGCTCGAATCGCTCGGCATCTGGGTCATTACGCGAGCCGATGCGGAGTATCCAGCAAGATTGCGCGGAAGGCTCGAATCATCAGCGCCCTTGGTTCTCTTCGGGACAGGCGCGGGAACGAATCGGCAAGCAAGGCATAGCGATCGTCGGATCGCGAAACGTCGATGATGAAGGCCGAGAGGCAGCCGAATTTGCTGGCCGAGCCTGCGCTCTGTCGCATTGGATTGTTTACTCCGGGGCGGCTCGCGGTGTGGACGAGGCGGCCATGCAATCATGTCTCGACCACCGAGGCGCCGTTGTCGGCGTGCTGCCAGATAGTCTCGAACAGGCGATTCGAACGCCATGGATGCGGCAAGCCCTCAGCGATCAACAGCTTACCTTGTTGACGCTTGGTGCGGCCGATGCGCCCTTTAGTGCCGGTGCTGCGATGGCTAGAAACAAGCTGATTTATGCGCTGGCCGATTGTTCGCTGGTTATCGCCAGCGAAGCCGATACGGGCGGCACGTGGGCGGGTGCCACTCATGCACTTGCGGCGAATTTCGCGCCTCTGTTCGTTCGCGATGGAATCAACGTTCCAGAAGGAAATAAAAAATTGTTGAAGCGTGGGGCCATTTCATTTCCCTATCCGTTTCCTGAGGCGGCGGAAGGGTTGGCCGATTGGATAAAGGAGCATTCAACAGCGTCAAAAGGACTGACGCTGTTCGGTTGACTTTCGCGCCTTGACGATCACGGCTGCGGAGCGGCCTCGGCTGTTCCTTCAATCGCCACGATCGCGGTTTCTTTTTGATCGGTCAGAATCGTCAGCTTACGGCGAAGTTCGCCCGGTTGGCTCGGCGCAAAATTCACGCGCACCGCCTGCACGGCACTTGGAGCGCTCGGCAAGACATCGACGGTTAGGCCATCGCCTTCGCCATCAACTTTGATGATCTGGAACGGCTTGTTGCCCCGCAGCGTAATATTGCGCGACATCTTCTGGCCGACGGCGATCGAATCGAGTTTGATCAGCGATCCCTGAACGACCGACAAAGGCGCCTGCACGACTCCGACAACAGGAATCGTCAAGTTTGGAATGGCCGTGTCGTTGGTCCGGAGAATGATTTGATCCTGGAGCACGCCCGCTTCCGCTTCGGCTTTCAACGACACCGACACCTTATAACGGATCGTTCCCCGGTTGGCGGTGCGATCGAGCTTATACTGGGGAATGATGCTCGCGCCATGATTGTCGTCGATTCCAGTAATTTGCCAATCTTTCTGTTGGCCCGTGTATTCGATGCTGATTTCCTGGGTAGGCGCCTGGCCGAGCGCCACCGTCTGAAAGTTTACCTGGCCGGGATTGATAGCAACATCAGTACGGCTAAAGGCGCGCACTTGCAGAATGGCCGTCGACTGAAATTGCGGCCCAAAGCGGACCTGGATGGTCACTGCCTTGGCGCCGGTAAACTTGCGGCCGTCCATCTCGACATCGACATAGCCCGACTCGCGGGCGTCCATCTTCTGCGTATAACGGACGACGCGGGTACAACCGCAGGAGACTTCGGGATCCTTGATGACCTGCATCGGCACCGCGTAGATGTTCGTCATAGCAAATTTGTGCGTGAGCGTGGTGCCCCAGGGAACGGTGCCGAAATCGTGCACCACAACCGGCGGAGGGTCTTTCGGCACGAAGAACTTATTAGCCCAAGGCACGAAGAGCGTATCTTCCCCGGCCGACGTCAAGGGAGCGGCGGCCAACAGTAGTATTCCCCAGAATGCCTTTCTCATCGCCTATCCTCCCCCCGTTCGTCCCGAAGCACAACCGAATGCGGCAAGCTTGGAAACTATAGCGAGATTGAAGGGCGGGGGGAAGGCGGATTTTGCAGCGGAAAATTTCACCGGGTGCGCCAACGGATTCTGGCAAAAGTAGACACGCCGTCCCAGCGTGTAGGTTGCCGTGTGTCGCCCCTACCGGGGCTTTTGGAAGGACTTTGTGACCCGATTGCCACGGTTATCACCGTGGGCTACCCTGTGCCGCCGCTACCGCGGCTGAGAACCAAAGCCCCGGTAGGCAACGCCGTGAAGGATTTTTTGAACCCATTTAGCCCCCGGTGAATATACCGGGGGCGTACGCTGGCAGTGGCAGACGCACTCGCCCCCCGTGTATCCACGGGGGGCTAAATGGCGGGAAGGCATCTCTGATGTCTGTGCAAGGGGGCCTCGCAACTGCCCTGTTTTGTCGCAAAAAATCCTTCACGGCGTTGCCTTACAGGGCCGATGCAAGGCGTTGCCACTATCCAGGCCTTCGTCCCTTTCAGGAACTTCGGCCTGGGCTGGTAGAACGAGCCTTTCAGGCTCGAATACAAAAACGACGGAACCCGGCAGCTTACGCTGCTCGGCTCGCCTGCGACTTAGGCGCCATACCAGCTTAGGCGCGGTCTTTTTGTATTTCGCCAAACCTGCCGTGATCCCAGTCGTCGACAGGTCGAAACTTGAGAAAATTCGCATTCTTTTCGGCGTACGCTCAAGTCTCCCGCTTATACAACCGATAAATCCGATAGAACCGCGACCTCATCTTGGGGAAGACGGCTTCGCTTTGAATCTTGGCCGTGAGTTGCAGGGGGAATTGGCATGGGCCTTGGAACATTGACGATCCTTGGAATGCTCTGGGCGCCCGGGCAAGTCGGGCCGGCCGACCTCGTGCCGTTCAATCAGGCGAAGATGGATATACCCATCCGCTATGATCCCGCCAAGAAAAATGAGATTCGCGATCTCCTCTTGTTCGTTTCGCGCAACCAGGGCGAGACATGGGAGCAATACGCGGCTGCCAGCCCCGACCGCGACACCTATTTCCCGTTTACCGCCAACGTGGATGGCGTCTATTGGTTCCAGATGATGGTTGTCGACAAACAGGGAGGCCGAGACCCGGCCGATCTGAAGAAGACTCCCGCTGCCCTCAAGGTGCTGATCGACACCAAGATTCCTGTCGTCTCGATTCGTTCGGTCGAACGCAACGGCGATGAAGCAAACGTTTCCTGGGAGATCCAAGAAGCGAATCCCGATTGGAACAAGTTCCAGCTCGAATACCGGGTTGGTGAATCGAATTGGCTGCCTATTGAAGCAAAAGGTTCTTTTTCCGGGAGCGCTCATTTTCGGGTTAGCCAGCCAGGGGCATTGACCGTCCGGCTGCAAGCGTTCGACACCGCCGGCAACCGGGGCGAAGCGTCCAAAGACGCCGCCGGTCCGGTTGCCGTAGCGGTTTCGAACGTTGAAAAGGCGCCGCAAACGTCGATGCGCTTGACGCCCCCAGGCGACATTCCGCCTCCGAACGATCCGCTGTTGCCGCCCGCGCTGCCGCCTATCGACCCACCGTTGACGCCCGTGCGTCAGCCCGAAAGGCCAATTGCGGCTACCGATCCTTTCCGGAACGACATCGGCTCGCCGTTGGCCGTATCTCCGAGCGCTTCGCACACCCAGACCGGCGTACCTTTGCCAGTGCCGCAAATCGTCAACGTGGCAAAGTTCGATGTTGCTTTCGATGTTGATCAACAAGGCCCGTCCGGCATTGGCAAAGCGGAAGTCTGGGTCACGCGCGATGACGGCAAAAATTGGCAGAAATGGTCGACGACGGAAAAGGCTCAATCGCCGTTAACAGTTGATTTGGGGACGCGCACCAATTCGCAAGTCGAAGGGATGTACGGATTGAAGATCGTCCTCTTGAGCGGGGCGGGCCTCAGCAAAGGGCCGCCCGTATCGGGCGAACTGCCGGACATGCGCGTCGATGTCGATCTGACGCCGCCAGTGGTCAAGATCTATGAGCCGATCCCCGACCCGAATCAAAAGGACACGATGATCCTGCGCTGGCAGGCCGTCGATCGTAATTTGACCAACGAGCCGATCTCGCTGGAATGGGCGGAACAACAAGACGGCCCGTGGAACCCGATTGTGAGCCCCGAAGGCATCGCGCCGGTGCGGCGCAGTATGCCCGCGGCGGCCAAACGCCTGCCGAACTCGGGCCAGTACTCGTGGAAGCTGCCGCCGGGATTTCCCACTCATCGCGTGTATCTGCGCGTCTCGGCCCGTGATGTGGCCGGCAATGTCGCGGAAGCGCGAACGCCGCACCCGATTCTCGTTGACATGAACAAGCCGGTGGCTCGCATTCACGGCATTGTCGGTGCAGCGGCACAGGAGCGACGCTAAAGGAAAAACGGAAGCTCACCCTTCCCACCCTCCCCCCGACTTTGCGGGGGGAGGGCAGGGTGGGGGGACTGCCGCGAAGGCCAAGATGTCGTTAATGGGCAAGACGCTCTGCCCCCACCGATCCCTCCCCCTGCAAAGCCAGGGGGAGGGTAAAACCGATTTTCGTGCTTGTCTTAACAGTTCGCGGGAATCGACTTGGCACCATTGTAGTTCGAACCGTGGTACGTTAAGATCTCATATCACGGGTAAACCTGTTTCGCGACGAGTGATCGAAAACCGGGATGGGGTTCGTCATGTCCGATGATCCTTCCCACCTTCTTCGCACCGTTTCACTGGCGGCGGAACGCCATCACGATCAGCTGCGCGATGAGTTCGAACGGTCGTGGCTTGATGGCCAGCACCGCGCATTGAAGATTGGCTCGAACGCGTTCCCGAAGACGATAGGCCTTCCTTATTCGGACTGTTGGCCAAGTGCGAAAAAGCGCAACGGCCGAACGATACGCTCGTCGATGAATTTCGCGAGCGCTTCCCCGCCTATCGCGAGTGGATTGACCCTCTCTTTCGCGATGACACTGATTTCGACATCGACCTCGACCGGGCCGAATCGCTTCCCTCCATTCCTGGCTATCGACTCTTGGAGCGTATCGCCTTTGGCGGCATGGGGGTTGTCTATAAGGCCGTGCAAGTTGGGCTCGATCGGCCGGTAGCCATCAAGATGGTTCGCGGCGGGGTCACGGTCAAAGACGATGAACTGGTCCGGTTCCGCATTGAAGCCCGAGCGGTGGCCGGCATCGTTCATCCTCATATCGTTCACATTCACGATTTCGGCACCTTCGAGGGAATGCCCTTCTTTACGATGGAATACCTCGACGGAGGTACGCTCCATCAGAAATTGGCTGCCCAGCGGATGGGATTTCGCGAGGCGGCAACGCTTATTGAAACACTGGCGCGGGCGCTGCAAGTCATTCATGACCGGCAAATCGTCCATCGCGATTTGAAGCCGGGCAACATTTTGCTCACGAAAGACGGCATTCCCAAAATCAGTGATTTCGGCCTAGCCAAGCGACTTGGCACCGACCTGAGCCTTACCGTATCGGGCATGGTGATGGGCACCGCCAGTTACATGGCCCCCGAACAAGCCCGCGGTGATCGCGTTGTCACCGAGACGGTCGATATCTATGCACTCGGCGCTATTCTCTACGAACTGCTAACTGGCCAACCCCCCTTCCGCGACGAGACCTACGAGAAAATCATCCGCCGTGTGACGGACGAAGAACCACTGCGGCCGCGCGAAATCAATGCCGATGTTCCACCGGAACTGGAAGCGATTTGCCTGAAGTGCCTGGTGAAAGAGGCAGGGCAACGCTACTTGCGGGCGACCGACCTGGCAGACGATCTGCGACGCTATCTGAACGCAGAGCAGCTATCGATCGGCGGCTTTGATCTGGTGGAACAGCACGAACGGTGGGCGCAGAAACTTGGACTCGATCAACTCGACCTGATCGGCTGCACCCCGTTTGCGTTCGTTTATCGAGCGCGCGAAAAGTTGATCAAGCGCCAAGTGGTTCTGAAGTTGAGCGTTGGCCCGGTTGGCAGCGCTGCTCATGCGCGGCTGCTGCGCCAAGCAGAGGCCATGGCCGGGCTAGGCCATCCAAACATCGAGCAGCTTCACGTTTACTCCGAATCAGGCGGCCAACCGTATCTCATTGAAGAATTCATCGATGGGCGAAATTTCAGCGCCGTCATGCGCGATCGCGCATTGGATGGCGAACAGGCCGACGTTTCAGGGTCGAACGATCCTTCGGCCGAAGTCGCGTTGTCGCGCTTGCCGCCGCGCGGCATTTTCTCCCCTGTGACCGCAAGGCTTGCCGCCGAATGGGTCCGCTTGCTAGCTCGTGCTTTGCAGTTCGTTCATGAAAACCAGGTTCTGCATGGCGCCATTTACCCGGGCGAACTTCGGCTTACGCTCAACAACGTCCCCAAGCTTTGCGGCTTCGGCGCCGCGCAAAAGATCGTTCCGAGCCAAGCGCCTCAGGAAGCGAGCGCCAGCTGGGTACGGCCAAACTATCAGCCTCCCGAGCAAGTAGATGGCGACTGGAGCGCTTTTTCAAAGGCGTCGGATATCTATTCACTGGGCGCCGTCTTGTATGAACTGTTGACCGGCCAGGCGCCGTTCTACGGGCTCGACATTCAGCAGACCCGCGCTGCGGTGCGGAACGAAGTGCCCATCGCCCCGCGTAATTTGAATCCGCGGCTGCCTTCAGCGCTCGACTGGCTCTGCCAACGTTGCTTGGCGAAAAAACCGGCGGATCGCTTTGAAAGCGCTGCGGAAATAGCCGATGCGCTCGATCGCTATTTGCGGCTTCCCGACGCGGACGAAACCGATACGGCAGTCACTGATGCCGGCTTCAACCTGCCAGCGCCTTCGGGCGAGTTCGAGTTGCGCGTTTTTTCCAAAGGGCAGCGGATCCCGGTCATTTTCCCGCTGCCTCGACGTTGGATAACCATAGGCCGGGCTTTGGAGTCGGACATCGTCATTCAGGATGATTACTGTTCGCGTCACCATTGCGCTATCTATTGGGACGACCGAACCGCGCAACACGTTCTCGTCGTGATCAAGGCCAAGCATGGCGTGAAGATCAATGGCGAGAGCGTTCGAGGCAACCAGGCGCTGATCCCCGGCGACATGATTCACGTTGCATCAGCGACCATGATGTTCAGCACGGGCAGTCCGCCTGCTCCCTGAAAACGGCAGCCGGGCGAAACAGACATAAAAGCCGCTTACACGGTTGGTCGCTCCCTTTCTACAATAAGCGTGTCGTCCGATTCTCTCTCCCTGGTTGCCATGCCATCACCTGCCGGTTTCTCGTGGATCGAACGGCCGCTGCTCAGTGCATCGGCGATGCCGTACTCGGCCGAGGAGCTGCTCTGGCTGCGCGAGCAAGGGATTGACATCCTTCTATCATTGGCCGAGGAACCCCCCTTTCGGCGATGGATCGATGAAGCCGGGTTAATGCTCGTCCACGTGCCGGTCGTCGACTTCGAATCACCGACTTCCGAGCAATTTGAAAAATGCCTAGCCGTTATCGAAAGCGCCAAGGCTTCCGCGATGGGAGTGCATGTCCATTGTCAGGCGGGCCATGGCCGCACGGGCACGGTTATTGCCGCTTTCTTCGTCAGCAAGGGAATGGCAGTGCGCGATGCCATCGAGCGGGTCCGGCAGCTGCGGCCCGGCTCGATCGAAACCCAGGAGCAAGAGCAAGCGGTGATGGATTTAGCGCGGAGGCAGCGCGATCGTTGAGACTTGAACGTACAGGCTGAGAAAAGGGAAATACACCTGGAAGGATTCGAACCTTCAACCTTCGGTTCCGTAGACCGATGCTCTATCCAGTTGAGCTACAGGTGCATGACCAGAGTTAGGAGTGACAAAGGGCTGTCTGTCGCTCTCATCCGTTCTCTTTTCTAGGGTTTTGGGCGCTACATGGAAAGAGCATTTCCGGCGAACAAGGTTCGCGTCTGATTTCTTTCGTCGTATGAAGTTAACAGAGGTTTGTGCAAGCTTTGCGCAAGCAAACTTGCCACACCTGCCTTTAGCATTTTCGGCTGAAGGAATTCGCGGCATGGCTTCGACCGCAGCGGCAATCTCGTTCAAGGCGATGTGCGCGTAGCGATCAAAAGGAGAGTCAATCATGACCAAAACAATGCACGGCAAGGTTGACGGCAACACCATCGAATGCGATGAAGACCTCGGAGTGGCCGATGATCAAGAGGTCGAGGTTCAGGTAAAACTCGTCCTGCCGTAAATGCCGGACCAACCGCCAATCAACGACGGAATCGCTAAGGTCTACGAGATTC